>NZ_AP035958.1:0-4323035 GCF_059730485.1 Pantoea sp. X-Soil-TKNS-1207 | reverse complement strand
TTATACGCATGATTCAGGTGATGTTATCCACAGAGGATCGCGAAATAAAAAGCATAAAACAGATGAATAAACTGGGGATCGACCTGATTTCACGATCCCCAACCGGCCAGGATCGTCTTACAGCTGGGTTTTCCAGCTCGCCACCCACACTTCGGCCGGATCTTCCGGAATCTCATGTTCCAGCACGTCGATCTCAAGGCGATCGCCAATTCGTTGCGCGCCCAGCTGGTTCAGTTGATCTTCCAGCAGCTTGATCGCGCCACAAAACAGATCATATTCATGGTTGCCGATGCCCACCGCACCATAACGCACCGCAGAGAGATCGGGCTGAGTCTCTTTTAATGCTTCATAGAATGGCAGCAGGTTATCAGGCAGCTCGCCCGCACCGTGCGTTGAGGTCACCACCAGCCAGATACCTTCCTGCGGCACTTCATCCAGCTCCGGCCCATGCAGCATCTCGGTTGAGAAGCCTGCTTCCTGCAGTTTTTCTTCCAGATGTTCGGCGACATATTCGGCGCTGCCAAGGGTACTGCCACTGATTAACGTAATATCGGCCATGATGCTCTCCGGAACTCAAAGGCGAGCATTGTACGCTGTGATCAAGCCGTGATCCACCTGTGGACAACAGGGTTAATAGCAGAAAGCATCCGGCGACAAGCCTTATCCCTGGCGCGATCGGCCTGGGATAAGTTTGTGCACAACAACGAAGGGGATCATGGCTTAATGGTACGCATGATCGGGTTTTGCAGTGAGATCAGGGTCTCAGTGGACTGGATTTCGTCGATGGTCTGGATCTTGTTGATCAGCACCTGCTGGAGCGCATCAATTGAGCGGCACATCACCTTAATAAAGATGCTGTAGTGGCCGGTGGTGTACCAGGCTTCCACCACTTCATCCAGCGCTTCCAGTTTGCTCAGTGCCGCAGGATAGTCGCGGGCGCTTTTCAGGATAATGCCGATAAAGCAGCAGACATCGAAACCAAGCTGACGCGGATCGATCTCCACCCGCGTACCCAGAATGATACCCGCCTGACGCATCTTCTCGACGCGAACGTGGATAGTACCGGGGCTGACATTGAACTGTTTGGCGAGTTCGGCGTAGGCAGTACGCGCGTTTTCCAGCAGCGCATTCAGAATGCCGCGATCAAGGTTATCCAGTTGCACATGTTCCGCCATATCCTTACCTCTTAAACTCGTCTTCAGTGAACAGAGGAGAATGTGCAGCAAAATGGCGGAGCAGGCAAGGCGCAGACAGCGGGGCTGCCGCTGTCTGCACGCTTTTAACGCTTACGCCACAGAGTGACCTGCGCCAGCGTGTGCTGGAACTTGCGCGCGGTTTCACGGATCACGAAAGGAACATCCTGCGGTGCGCCAATCTCCTCAAACTCATCGCGCAGCAGACGTTGCAGCGCCTGCCTGGTGGTCAGCGCCTCGCCGTTTTCGCGCACGCCCCCCAGCCAGTTCTCCTTCGGCGTAAAATCTTCCAGCCAGGTATAAGGTGAGGAGAGCACCAGCAGGCCGCCGGCGCGGATCATCGGCGCGATATCCTGTAGAAAGCGTTTCGGCTGACGCAGGCGATCCAGCAGATTCGACGCCAGCACCAGATCGTAACGATCCGGCGCTGGCTTCAGGTTGCAGGCATCGCCCTGCACAAACTGGATACGCTGCGCCTGTGCGTCGCTGATTCCGACATCTTTCAGACGCACCTGGCGATACTCCACCAGCTCGCCCTCTTCCGGCACCACGTAGCGGAAATCCTCACCGGAGGTCAGCTGGATCGCCACATCGATAAAGCGCGCCGAGTAATCCATTCCGACCACCTGATCAAAATGGCGCGCCAGTTCGAAGCTGGCGCGGCCGGTGGCACAGCCGATATCCAGCGCCTGACCGCGTTGCGCGCAGTGCGGCAGCAGCAGGGAAACCAGGTTTTGCGCGTAATTCTCTACGCCGAAGTAGGACGGCCCGTACTGAAAATCGAGGTACTGCGACACCATGCCGTCGGTTTCATACGGGTTGAGCGCCATGGTCTCTTCATGCGAGGAGACCACATAGCGGAAACCGGCGTGCTGGAAGAAGTGGCGGCGGAAGGCGTAGCGTGACGATTTCAATGCTTCGTTGCCGGTGGAGATCCAGCTGCCGCCTTTGATCAGCGCATGTTTGCCATCAAAGGTCGGCGTGGAGAAGTCGTCATACAGCGGATGGACCCGGAAGCCCTCGAAGCCGTTGGTGGGGGTGGTGGTCCACTGCCAGACGTTGCCGACGATATCGAAAAACTCGCCCTGGGCGAAACGGTCGACCGGGCAGGAGGAAGCCCAGTACGCCAGGTTGATATTGCCCGGCGCGTCGATCCAGTCAGGCTGATCGCCGCTCACCTGCTCGCGCAGCTGAACCCACTCAGCTTCGCACGGCAGCTGGATGGATTTTCCGCTCTCCGTGGCCAGCCAGCGGCAGAACGCCGCCGCTTCCAGCTGATTGACCTCGGCGGGCCAGTCCCACGGCATCGCGACTTCTTCGGTCATCAGACGCAGTTTTAGCTGATCGGGTTGCTGAATGTCGCCGACCCAGAAGGTGGGCATCTGCGCTGCGGCAAATTCACACCAGCCCCAGCCTTCATCATCCCACCAGCGGCGGTCCTGATAACCTCCCGCCGCCACGAAGGCATAATATTCCGCGTTGCTGACCAGCATCTTGCTGGCTTTAAAAGGTTTCAGCTCGGTCTGCTTGCTACCGTATTCGTTATCCCAGCCGTAGGTATCGTCACTTTTGCCCTGCTGTATGCGGCCACCGGGCATGGCGATCAGCGCGTTGGCGGGCACGGCGAGGCGATCGTGGCGCGCCTGCGGGCAGACCGGCCAGTGCGGCTGAGGTTGCACCCACTCAATCGGCAACTGGCGTATCAGCACGCTGGAGGTTTCCAGATGGATGCGCTCATGTTCGATCCCCATCAGAATCACCCACGCCGGGCTGTCCCAGTCGATCGGCAATTCCAGCGGCATCTGCTGAATAAATTCACTGACCAGGCTTTTTACCTTGCCGCGATAGTCGCGTACTTCGGCCACCGTCGGCCAGGCGTAGTGGCTGTCGTTAAGATCGTCCCAGCTCATCTCGTCGACGCCGATCGCCATCATCGCTTCTATACGATCGTCAACGCGCTGATCCAGATAACGACCCGCCATCAGCTTATTAATATAGAAAGTGGCGGTGTGGCCAAAATAGAAGATCAGCGGATGGCGCAGCGAAATGGCTTTATTGAACCAGGCGCGTTCGTCAGCGAGGCAATCGAACAGGCTTTCATACAGGTTCCAGGTTTGCAGAAAGTACGCCAGCAGCTCGTCGCGTTTTTGTTGTGGATGCTGGCCGGAGAGCCGCAGCGTGCGGGTCGGAGTCGGTAAGGTGGTGGTCACGATGTGCTCCAGTTTGCTCGGTGAGATAACTCATCACTATAGCAAATAAGCATTTCCGTAATATGAATTAGCGCTTCCAGCGGCGCAGCAGACGGCTTTTCAGGCCGGTGTCGAAGCGCCAGATATGATCGAAGATACGCAGAATGCCAGGCTTGCCATGGGCCGACATCGCCACGGCGTGGAAGCGCTGCTGATAATGGCGCTGACGCTGTTTAACGGCGTTGATAACCTCCTCAGGCAAACGCTGGGCGATAAAATCGGAGACGATCACCGCATCCGCTTCCTGCCACAGGCTCCCTTCCATCCGCGCCACCACCGCCGCCAGACAGGCTGCCAGATCGGTGCCGCCGCGAAAACGCTGGCTGAGGAAACGCACCGCCTGCTCAATACCGCTATCGGCAGTCAGCTCATAGCCAATGACTTCATGGGCAAACAGCATAATGTAGCAGCGACGTTTATCCGCCAGCGCCACCTTCAGCAGGGCAAGGCAGAAGGCTTTGGCGCAGCGTTCATTAAAGCCGCCCATTGAGCCGGAGGTATCAACGCAGACAATAAACGGGCCGCGCGGTTGTTCTTCATGCTGCTGATGGCTAACCGGACGCAGCGTGACTTTTTCGTGCCAGGCATCGCCCTGCAAACGGTAAGTGAGCAGGCGTTTTTCCACCAGACGACGATAAAACTCCAGCTCCAGTTCGCTGATGCTGAGCGTCGCCAGTTCCGGCGGCAGCAGACGCAGCACGTCATCGCTCTGGTGGATGCCGCTCACCTCTTCCGGCACGTTATCCGGTTCGCGCACCAGCTGGTGGAACTCTTCCAGCGGCGCATCCTGCGACGGCACCGATTTCGCCTCGCGGCTGCGGCCCAATTGCTGAGCCAGCTTCATCAGCTCCGGTTGCTGAGCGAGAAAATCGCCGTACTGCACGATCAGTTCATAATCACCGTGCTGAAGCGGAGCCTTACTCATATCCCACAGTCTGCCGGCAGCGGCTTCATCATCATCGCTCAGAATCGGCGCCAGCTGCCCGCTTAGCGCCATGCGCTGCTGAAGTTCCGCCATCAGACGCTCGCGCTGCTGCTCCAGCAGCTGCTGGTTAAGCGTCAGGGTTTGCAGCGTCAGGCTGAGCCGCCAGCGTTGCAGGAACAGAGTGTGCTGGGCGTTGCTGAGGTCAGCATCGGTATGCAGCAGCAGTTTGCTGGCTTCTTCGATAAAGGGAGACGGCAGGCTTTTTAGCTGAGAGATAATCTCAGGCAACTGGCGGCTGAACTCATGCAGGCTAAGCAGCTGCGCCTGCTGAAAAAGCTGAAACTCCTGCGCCAGCGCCTCGGGCACTGCGGTGTTTTTCATCTGTTCAGCGATTTCAGAGCGCCAGCGCGGCAATTCGCGCAGCATGGCCTGTTTCAGGCGGGGAAATTTCTCAAAGAACATCGCCAGCTGCGGCGAGGCGAGCAGCACCAGAATTAACTCTTCGATCAGTTCGGATTCACCAATCGACAGTAGCGTGCTCAGCGCCTCCAGCGAAATCATTTTCGCGCCTGTTTCAGCTGTTCCGCGACATCCTGTAGGCTGGTTTCAATGCGGGCCAGCCAGTCATCGCTGATAAACAGGCAGCGCTGATGCTGGCTGAACAGGGTACGCTGCGCGCGCAGCTGGGTCTCCAGCGCATCAAACTCTTCGATAATCTCCTGCGGCACTTCATTGTTGCTGCTGACGCCGGGCAGCGTCAGGCGCGTTGCCTGCAAACTGACGTCACGCAACGCCAGGCAATGCTGCGCATCCACCAGCAGATCGAGCGTCTGGCCAAAACCGATGCCATTCAGTTTGCCGCGAATTTCGCCGCCTTTCAGCAGCCACTGATTCAGCGCTTCACGTCCCACCAGCACATGGCTGACCTGCATATCATGCAGCATCAATGGTTGTTGCAGCATCAGCGTCAGCTGTTCTTCGCTGACTGCTGCCGGTAATTCGTAATGGGGTTTGCGGCTGAACATGCCGCTGTGTTTCTCCAGCGTCAGCGCCTGGGCCACGCTCTGCTGCTGTTGCAGCGCCAGGCGGCGCGCTTTGATCTGTTGCAGCTTCATCAGCATCGGCTGCTGCTGCCAGGCGTGTTGCGTCATCAGCGCATCAATTTCACGATCGAGCAGTTTCATCGAGGTGACATCGTGCCACAGACAATCCTTCAGCAGGATCAGATCCAGCGGCGCAATCGACACGCGACCACTGTAAAAGGCGCTGGCCTGGAGAAGATGGATGGCTTTCTTCCAGCGACGATCGGAGATGTAAGGGGCGTCGGCGAGATTTTCCAGCTGCTGGCGCAGTTGATAAATCAGCTCAAACACATGGTCCGGCAGGCTGACCTGGCTGATGCCTTTCTGCCACTGGTGATACTCTTCATCGCTGATGCACAACGACTCGGCCACCGGATTGACGCTTTCATCCTGCTGGTGGGTCAACATGCTGCGGAAGTTCTGCTTTTCGTGCACGTTATCCAGCCACAGACGAATCAACATACGGTCATACAGGGCTTCCAGCCCGCTGTCCGCTTCCGGCAGTTCGTTGGAGGCCGTCACCAGCAGACGCATCGGAATCTTGTCTTCGCTGTCGCCATTGCGGAAACGACGTTCGTTGATGGCGGTGAGCAAGGTATTCAGAATCGCCGGACCGGCTTTCCAGATCTCATCGAGAAAGACGATTTCGGCATCCGGCAGATAGCCTTTGGTCAGACGCTGATAGCGGCCTTCATCTTTTAATGCCTGGATTGAAAGGGGACCAAATACTTCTTCGGGCGTGGAGAAACGCGTCATCAGGTATTCAAAGGCGCGGGCATGTTGGAAAGCGTACTTCAGGCGGCGGGCAATCAGGCTTTTGGCGATGCCTGGCGGCCCGAGCAAAAACACGCTTTCGCCACTCAGGGCGGCCAGCAGGCAGAGACGGATCGCATGATGCCGTTCGTACAACCCTTTTTCCAAAGCGTTGCTCAGGCGAGAAATTCTTTCTGCCAAAAGATGGGGTTGAGCCATAATCACATCATTGTCCTTCTGATCCTGGTGCCGTCACATTCTGGCGAGCGCATTACTCTACTGATTATCATGCGTGAAAGCGTTGATAGCCGTCAGCTTTTTTGTTTCAGAAGGTTGAGCCGAGGCTACTCGCCTGTTTCAGCGCATTTTTGCCGGTATTTTCGGCGAAAAATCGCCCGGTTTCCGTCATGTTGTATGTTTGTAAGGGTAGGTTTTTTTGGGAATATGTGCATACTGTGCGCTTTTTGATGGCCTGAGCGGTCGGCAACCGCCTGATCGACTCCAACAAAAGATAATTCTATGAGCTCGGAAAAAAAGCAGTCCCTTGGCGCAGTCACGCTGGCCGCCATTGGTGTGGTGTATGGCGATATTGGTACCAGCCCACTCTATACCTTGCGTGAATGTCTCTCCGGCCAGTTTGGCTTTGGTGTGGAACGCGAAGCGGTATTCGGTTTTCTCTCGCTGATTTTCTGGCTGCTGATCCTGGTGGTATCGCTGAAATACATCAGTTACGTCATGCGCGCGGATAACGCCGGTGAAGGCGGGATTTTGACGCTGATGTCGCTGGCGGGCCGCAATACGGGGGCCAGAGCCACCGCGATTCTGGTGATCATGGGGTTAATTGGCGGCAGCTTCTTCTACGGTGAGGTGGTGATCACCCCGGCGATCTCGGTGATGTCGGCGATTGAAGGTCTGGAGATTGCTGCGCCGTCGCTCGATCCCTGGATTGTCCCCTTATCGATTACCGTGCTGACGCTGCTGTTCATGATCCAAAAGCACGGCACCGGCATTGTCGGCAAGCTGTTTGCCCCGGTGATGTTGCTGTGGTTTATCGTTCTGGCGGTGCTTGGCGCCAGTAGCATTATCAAAAACCCGGACGTGTTGCAGGCGCTCAATCCGTCTCACGCGGTGAACTTCTTTGTGCACTACAAAACCATCTCATTCTTCGCGCTGGGTGCCGTGGTGCTGTCTATCACCGGGGTTGAAGCCCTGTATGCCGATATGGGCCACTTCGGTAAGCTGCCGATTCGCGTGGCGTGGTTCCTGGTGGTGCTGCCGTCGCTGGTGCTGAACTACTTTGGTCAGGGCGCGCTGCTGCTGGCCCATCCTGAAGCGATCAAAAACCCGTTCTTCCTGCTGGCACCCGACTGGGCGCTGATTCCGCTGCTGATCCTCGCGACGCTGGCAACGGTGATTGCCTCGCAGGCGGTGATTTCCGGCGTGTTCTCGCTGACGCGTCAGGCAGTGCGTCTGGGCTATCTGCCGCCGATGCGCATTATTCATACCTCGGAGATGGAGTCCGGCCAGATCTACGTGCCGGTGATCAACTGGGTGCTTTATTTCGCGGTACTGATTGTCATCATCAGCTTCCAGCACTCCAGCAACCTCGCGGCGGCCTACGGTATTGCCGTAACCGGCACCATGGTGCTGACCACCATTCTGTCCTGCACCGTGGCGATCAAAAACTGGCACTGGAACAAGATTGCCGTCAGTTTGATTCTGGTCTCGCTGCTGTGTATCGACGTGTCGCTGTTCTCGGCGAACCTGGTGAAAATCTTCTCCGGCGGCTGGTTGCCGCTGTGCCTCGCGCTGGTGATGTTTATCATCATGACCACCTGGAAAAGCGAGCGTTTCCGCCTGCTGCGGCGTATGCATGAGCACGGCAACTCCCTTGAGGCGATGATCGCCTCGCTGGAGAAATCGCCACCGGTACGCGTGCCGGGCACCGCGGTCTATATGTCGCGCGCGCTGAATGTGATCCCGTTTGCCATGCTGCATAACCTCAAGCACAACAAGGTGCTGCACGAGCGCGTGGTGCTGCTGACGCTGCGCACCGAAGATGCGCCTTATGTGCACAACGTACGTCGCGTGACGATTGAGCAGCTGTCGCCGACCTTCTGGCGAGTGGTAGCCAGCTACGGCTGGCGCGAAACCCCTAACGTGGAAGAGATTTTCCACCGCTGCGGGCTGGAAGGGCTTAACTGCCGCATGATGGAAACCTCGTTCTTTATGTCGCATGAATCGCTGATTATTGGCGATCGTCCGTGGTATCTGCGTCTGCGTGGCAAGTTGTTCCTCGCGCTGCAACGCAATGCGCTGCGCGCGCCGGATCAGTTTGAAATCCCGCCTAACCGGGTGATTGAACTGGGAACCCAGGTCGAGATCTGATCCACCCTGCGCGTCCGCTACCAGCTTAGCGTGACGCGCAGCCCTCCGGCATCAGGCTGGCTGAACGCCACGCGAATGCCATGTAACTGCGCGATATTCTTCACAATTGATAACCCTAACCCGCTGCCGGTCTGCGTTTGCCCCGGTGGTCGCCAGAAGCGCTCGCCCAGCCGGGCTATATCGGCTGCGGTAAGGTGGGGCGCCTGGTTAGCCAGCGTCAGCTCGCGGGCCGCCAGATTGACCTCCACTTCGCCGTCAGGCGGGGAATAACGCAATGCGTTGTCCAGCAAATTACGCACCATCAACGACAACAGCAGTGGATGACCGTTCATCAGCGGTTGCGCCCGCGCGTTGAGTTGCAGATGGATGTGCTGTTGCTCGGCCTGGGGGAAATGTTCCGCCAGCAAGCTTTGCAGCAACGGAGCCAGCGCGACCGGCTGGAACTCGTTGCGCAGGTCATCGGCTTCCACGCGCGACAGCGTCAGCAATTGATCCACCAGCCGCGTGGCGCGCACTATCCCGACATCCAATTGCTGAAGCGCGCGTTTGCGCATCGGCTCGTCGTCTTCCGCCAGCTGAATCACTTCACTCTGCACCCGCAGTGCCGCCAGTGGGCTGCGCAGTTCATGGGCGGCATCCGAGGTAAAACGGCGTTCGCGCTGCACCAGCTCCGCCATGCGTGTGAACAGGCCGTTCAATGCCAGCACCAGCGGTTTCACCTCTTTCGGCAGGCGCGCCAGCGGCAGCGGCGTGGCATCATCGGCTGCCCGCTGGTGGAGCGAGTGGGTAAGGCGCTTCAGCGGACGCAGTTCAAACCACACCAGCGCCAGCAGCAGCACCAGCATAAAGGGCAGCGCGATCAGCCAGGGGACAATGCTGCTTAGCGCCAAATCACGCGTCATATCATCGCGATAGTCCCACTCCTGGCCGACCACGACGCGATAGCGCTTATCCGCGGAGGTCAGCCACAGCAAACGCCAGCGATCATCGTCATCGCGCAGATGCCTATCGCGAAAACCATCGCGTGTAGCGTCAAACGGCAGATTGCGGCCGTTTTCGCCGTCATTCAGCAACGGCTGGCCTGCGGCGTTGAAAATGGCAAAGGCCAGCGCGTCATCGTCCTGTTTACCCCGATGATGACGCAATAGCGCTTTAGTTTTCGGCAAGGCGGGTTCGTGGAGCGTGGCGGGGTCCAGCGCCAGCAGACGTTTGGCGAACAGCATTTGCTGGGTATCGAACAGTTCATTGACGGTTTCACGCGTATGGTGCCAGGCGCTGAGGCTGGCGCTGCCCCAGCACAGCATAATCAGCAGGACAAAACCGATGGCGAGGCGCAGAAACAGGCTCATTCTGCCGCTCCCAGCGTGTAGCCAATGCCGTGAACGGTGCGGATAAACGGGCTGCCGAGTTTTTTGCGCAGATGATGGATGTGCACTTCTACCGCATTGCTGGAGACATCGGCATCCCAGCTATAGAGCTTTTCTTCCAGCTGGCTGCGCGTCAGCACGCGTCCCGCATTGCGCAGAAACAGCTCCAGCAGCGCCAGCTCACGGCTGGTGAGACTGACCGGCTCGCCGTCACATAACACGCTATGGCTGGCCGGTGACATCACGACCTTGCCGTGGCGCAGCTCGGGTTGCAGCTGGCCGTGACGACGGCGAATCAGCGCCTGCAAACGCGCCGCCACCTCCGTCAAAGCAAAGGGTTTGCAGAGATAATCATCCGCGCCCAGCTGCAAACCCTGCACCCGCTGATCGAGTGCATCGCGTGCGGTGAGGATCAATATCGGCACATCATGCCCCTGCTGACGCCACTGGCGCAGAATATCCAGCCCGTCGCGTTCCGGCAGCGATAAGTCGAGCACCACCGCATCCCAGGGCGCGGAAGCCAGCGCCTGAAAACCCGCATTGCCGGAGACAAACCAGTCCACGCTGAAACCGAGTTTGGTCAGACCCACTTTCAGTCCATCGCCAATCAGCGTGTCATCCTCAATCAACAATATCCGCATATTTTGCCCTCCCTTTAGCCTGGAGTTATACGAAGCAGAAGCGTTCATGTACAGGAGAAATCGCGTCATTTGACCTATTTTTCATGAATTTTAATCTATTGATCGCGCTTAAGATCCTGTTAAGAACCTTATGGTGCAATAGCCAGCGTATCCCGCACATTCATGGAAAAGAGGTGATTAAGATGAAAAAACATGCCGCATTGTTAGCCATCGTTGCGCTGGCTTCCACACCGGTGCTGGCAGCACAGCAGGGCGGATTTGTTGACCCTAATGCGCCAACCCATCAGGCCAGTGCAGGCGGTTTTCAGGCTGATAGCAGCAGCGTCGTGACGGTGAAGCAGGCCGAAGCGATGAAGGATGACAGCTGGATCACCGTGCGTGGCCATCTGGATAAGCAGATCGGCAAAGAAGATTACCTGTTTCGCGACGATACCGGCACGATGAAGGTCGAAATCGACCACAAGCGCTGGGACGGCCAGACGGTTTCGCCGAAAGATAGCGTAGAACTGACCGGCAAACTGGACAAAGACCTCAACGCCATTGAGCTGGATGTTAAACAGGTCAGAAAGTTACCTTAACCTCCCACCTGAGCCGCAGCTGCGGCTCTTTTTTCTGCCAAACTCAAATTTCCGCTGGCACGAGCGAAACGTTTCGATGGCGATCACATTTCCGTGATGTCGCCATTGAGTTGCGCTGCACATTTTATACACTCCGGTCAGCGAAACGTTTCGCTGTGGAGTGGAAGAAATGAAAAAAGGTCGCTTGTTAAACGCTGAAATCTCTCATGTGATTGCCCGTCTGGGACACACGGATACGCTGACGATTGCTGATGCTGGCCTGCCGATTCCATCGGGTCCGCAGCGAATCGATCTGGCGCTGACGCCGGGTACGCCCGAATTTTTACAGGTTGTTGAGGTAATCACCCAGGAGATGCAGGTCGAAAGCGCTCTGATGGCGGAGGAGATTAAGCAACACAATCCGCAGCTCCACAGTGCACTGCTCGCTGTGCTCGAAGCCTTGCAACAGCACCAGGGAAATATCATCACCCTTAGTTACACCAGTCATGAACAGTTCAAACAACAGACTCAGCGTAGTCAGGCGGTCATTCGCAGCGGAGAGTGCTCTCCGTATGCGAATGTCATCCTGAGCGCGGGCGTTACCTTCTGAGGTCGCTATGCAACCGTTACTGCAACTCAAAGGGATTGAAAAGTCATTTCCCGGTGTGAAAGCGCTGAAGGGCGCATCGCTGTCTGTCTGGCCGGGCCGTGTGATGGCGCTGGTGGGAGAAAACGGCGCCGGTAAATCCACCATGATGAAGGTGCTGACCGGTATTTACAGCATGGATGCCGGTTCGCTGCACTGGCTGGGCAAGGAAACCACGTTTTCCGGCCCGAAATCTTCGCAGGAAGCGGGCATCGGCATTATTCACCAGGAACTGAACCTGATCCCGCAACTGACGGTGGCGGAGAACATCTTCCTTGGCCGCGAATTTGTTAACCGCTTTGGCCGCATCGAATGGAAAAAGATGTATGCCGAGGCGGATGCGCTGTTGCAGCGCCTGAACCTGCGTTTTAACAGCCATAAGCTGGTGGGCGACTTGTCGATTGGTGACCAGCAGATGGTGGAAATCGCCAAAGTGCTCAGCTTTGAGTCGCGCGTCATCATTATGGATGAGCCGACCGATGCGCTGACCGATACCGAAACTCTGTCGCTGTTCCGTGTTATCAATGAGCTGAAAGCACAGGGCTGCGGCATCGTCTATATCTCGCATCGTATGAAAGAGATCTTTGAGATTTGCGATGACGTCACGGTGTTCCGCGACGGTCAGTTTATTGCCGAACGTCCGGTCAGCGAGCTGAGTGAAGAGAGCCTGATTGAGATGATGGTCGGCCGCAAACTGGAAGATCAATATCCGCATCTGGAGCAGCCCGCAGGCGCAGTCCGTTTGCAGGTGGCTAACCTGAGCGGGCCGGGCGTGCATGATGTCAGCTTTACCCTGCGCAAAGGTGAAATCCTCGGCGTGTCTGGCCTGATGGGCGCGGGTCGTACCGAACTGATGAAGCTGCTGTACGGCGCGCTGCCGCGCAGCGCTGGCAAGGTAACGCTTGATGGTCGCGATGTGGTGACGCGCGCGCCGCAGGACGGGCTGGCAAACGGCATCGTCTATATCTCCGAAGACCGCAAACGCGATGGTCTGGTACTGGGGATGTCGGTGAAAGAGAACATGTCGCTGACCGCGTTGCGCTATTTCAGCCGCGGCAATGGCAGCCTGAAACATGCGGAAGAACAGCTGGCGGTGGGCGATTTTATTCGTCTGTTTAACGTGAAAACGCCATCGATGGAACAGCCGATTGGCCTGCTCTCCGGCGGCAATCAGCAGAAAGTGGCAATTGCCCGTGGCCTGATGACCCGTCCGAATGTGCTGATCCTTGATGAGCCGACGCGCGGTGTCGACGTCGGCGCGAAAAAAGAAATTTATCAGTTAATTAACCAGTTTAAAGCCGATGGGTTGAGCATCATCCTGGTGTCGTCAGAAATGCCGGAAGTGCTTGGCATGAGTGACCGCATTCTGGTGATGCATGAAGGCCATCTGAGTGGCGAATTTTCCCGTGAGCAGGCTACCCAGGAATCCCTGATGGCGGCGGCAGTCGGTAAGAAACACAGCGAGGAGTTAGTTGTATGAGTACCCAAACCTTACCCGCCAGCCGTCGCTGGTTCAGCAAAGCCTGGTTGCTGGAGCAGAAATCGCTGATCGCGCTGATTGTGCTGATTGTCGTGGTCGCCAGCATGAGCCCGAATTTCTTCACCGTCGCCAACCTGTTCAACATCCTGCAACAGACCTCGGTCAACGCCATTATGGCGGTGGGCATGACGTTGGTGATTCTCACGTCGGGCATCGATCTTTCCGTGGGATCGCTGCTGGCGCTGACCGGTGCGGTCGCGGCGTCGATCGTCGGCCTGGAAGTGAATGCGCTGGTGGCCGTGGCGGCTTCGCTGGCCCTTGGGGCGCTGATTGGCGGCATCACTGGCACCATTGTGGCGCGCGGCAAAGTGCAGGCGTTTATCGCCACGCTGGTGATGATGCTGCTGCTGCGCGGCGTCACCATGGTGTACACCGACGGTAGCCCGATCAACACCGGCTTTAGCGCCAACGCCGATCTGTTTGGCTGGTTCGGTATTGGCCGTCCGCTGGGCATTCCGACTCCGGTATGGTTGATAGCGGTGGTCTTCGGGCTTGCCTGGTACATGCTGCATCACACCCGCCTCGGTCGTTATATCTACGCGCTCGGCGGTAACGAAGCGGCGACGCGCCTGTCAGGCATCAACGTTAATCGCGTCAAAATCATCGTCTATTCACTGTGCGGCATGTTAGCAGCGCTGGCGGGCACCATTGAGGTGGCGCGTCTGTCCTCAGCACAGCCGACGGCGGGCACCGGTTATGAACTGGATGCGATTGCTGCCGTGGTGCTGGGCGGTACCAGCCTCTCAGGGGGTAAAGGTCGCATTATGGGTACGCTGATTGGGGCGCTGATCCTCGGTTTCCTCAATAACGGTCTCAATCTGTTGGGCGTCTCCTCTTACTATCAAATGATTGTAAAAGCAGTGGTAATTCTGCTGGCAGTGCTGGTGGATAACAAAAGCAGCAAATAACTCTGACCTTCACACAGGATGCAATAATGAAAAAGTTAACCGCATTGGCCGTCATTCTTGGCGCCACTCTGAGTGCCAGCGCGATGGCGAAAGATACTATCGCTCTGGTGGTATCGACGCTGAATAACCCGTTCTTTGTTTCGCTGAAAGATGGCGCACAGAAAGAAGCAGACAAGCTGGGTTATAACCTGGTGGTACTGGATTCACAGAACAACCCGGCAAAAGAACTGGCTAACGTGCAGGACCTCACCGTACGTGGCACTAAGCTGCTGCTGATCAACCCGACAGACTCCGACGCCGTGGGCAACGCCGTGAAGATGGCTAACCAGGCGAAGATTCCGGTGATCACGCTTGACCGCGTCGCGGCACAGGGCACCGTGGTGAGCCATGTGGCTTCTGACAACCGTTTCGGCGGCAAAATGGCAGGTGACTTCATTGCCCGTAAACTGGGTGACGGTGCGAAAATCATCGAACTACAGGGCATTGCCGGTACGTCAGCGGCGCGTGAGCGTGGCGAAGGTTTCAAACAGGCTGCCGATGCACACAAATTCAATATCCTGGCCAGCCAGCCGGCTGACTTTGATCGCACCAAAGGCCTGAACGTGATGCAGAACCTGTTGCAGGCGCATCCGGATGTGCAGGCAGTGTTCGCACAGAACGACGAAATGGCGCTGGGTGCACTGCGCGCGCTGCAAACCGCTGGCAAAACTGACGTGCTCGTGGTTGGCTTTGACGGCACCGCTGACGGTGTGAAAGCGGTTGAAGCTGGTAAACTGACCGCGACCGTGGCGCAGATGCCTGACAAAATTGGCGTCATCGGCGTAGACACGGCGGATAAAGTATTGAAGGGTGAAAAAGTGCAGGCGATCAATCCGGTCGATCTGAAACTGGTTACCAAATAACTCGTAAAGAAAAGCAGGGCAACGCGCCACCGTCGGTGGCGCACTTTTTCTGGATCACTCCCTATGAGCAAAAGCGCAAAACTGGCCGTACTCGGCAGCATCAATGCCGATCACATCCTCAACCTCGCCCACTTTCCACGTCCGGGTGAAACGGTGATCGGAAAACAGTATCAGATTGCCTTTGGCGGCAAAGGGGCTAATCAGGCGGTGGCGGCCGGACGTGCCGGTGCCGATATCGCTTTTATCGCCTGCGTGGGTGCCGATGATATTGGTGAACGTATCCGTCAGCAGTTGCAGCAGGACCGTATCGATACCGCCCCGGTAGAGACCGTAGCGGATGAAGCCACCGGGGTGGCGATGATCTTCGTGAATGGCGAAGGTGAAAACAACATCGGCATCTATTCCGGCGCCAACGCGGCGTTGACGCCAGCCTGTGTGGCGCGTCATCAGCAGGTGATTGCCGACGCCGATGCGCTGCTGATGCAGCTGGAGTCCCCGCTGGAGAGCGTACTGGCGGCGGCGAAAGTGGCCAAAGCGCAGCAGACGCAGGTGATCCTTAATCCGGCACCGGCCACCCATCTTTCCGATGAGCTGCTGGCGCTGATTGATATCATCACGCCGAATGAAACCGAGGCGGAGATTCTGACCGGCATTGCGGTGAAAAGTGATGAAGATGCGGCGCGTGCGGCGGCGGCGCTACATGCGAAAGGTATTCAAACCGTGCTGATTACGCTGGGACGTCGTGGCGTCTGGTTGAGCGAGCAGGGTAACGGCGTGCGTATTCCGGGTTTCAGCGTGCAGGCGGTCGACACCATCGCCGCAGGCGATACCTTCAATGGCGCCTTTATTACCGCGCGTCTGGAAGATGTACCGATGCACGATGCCGTGCGTTTCGCCCATGCGGCAGCGGCGATTGCGGTTACGCGCCCTGGCGCACAGCCCTCGGTACCGTGGCGCACCGAGATCGACGCCTTCCTGCAACAACAGGGTTAAGCGCTTGGCTACCATGAAAGATGTCGCCCGCCTGGCGGGCGTCTCCACCTCCACCGTTTCGCACGTCATTAATAACAATCGCTTTGTCAGCGAGCAGGTGCGCGAAAAGGTGGAGCTGGCTATCCGCACCCTGAACTACGCTCCTTCAGCCCTGGCGCGCAGCCTGAAAATCAATCAGACACGCACCATCGGCATGTTACTGACCGCCAGCAGCAACCCCTTCTATTCTGAAGTGGTGCGAGGCGTGGAGAACAGCTGCTATGAGCGTGGTTATAGCCTGATCCTGTGTAATACCGAAGGGGATGAGGAACGCATGAACCGCAGCCTGGAAACGTTGCTGCAAAAACGCGTGGATGGCTTGCTGATAATGTGTACGGAAACCCATCTGCCCTCGGCGGATATCCTTAATCGCTACCCGTCGATTCCGATGGTGATGATGGACTGGGCGCCGTTTGAAGGACGCGGCGACATTATTCAGGATAACGCGCTGTTAGGCGGTGAGATGGCGACGCAGCATCTGATCGATCGTGGCTATCGCCGCATCGCCTGTATCGCCGGGCCGCTGGATAAAACCCCGGCGCAGCTGCGTCTGGAAGGTTTCCACAAGGCAATGGCCAACAGCGGATTGCCGGTGCTGCCGGGCTATGTGGTTGATAGCGATTTTGAGTTTCAGGGCGGCTTTAATGCCATGAACCAGCTGCTGACGCTGCATCCGTTACCGGAAGCGGTATTTACCAGCAATGATGCGATGGCCGTTGGCGTTTACCACGCGCTGTTTCAGGCTGGCCTGCGCGTACCGCAGGATATTGCGGTGATGGGGTACGATAATATCGAGTTGGCGCGCTATCTGACGCCGCCGCTGAGTACCATCCATCAGCCAAAAGATGAACTGGGCGAGCTGGCGATTGATACGCTGATTCATCGCATGAGCGACCCCGACGCCAGCCAGCAAACGCTGGTTCTGACGCCGGAGCTGGTGGAACGCGGTTCGGTTTAAGCGGCTTTCTTCTTTTTATCGCGGTTGGTGATCAAATGACGACCATCGCCGTTACGCAGCAGCATAAAGGCAAACGCGGACAGCACGGTCACCACTCCCATCGTCAGGAAGGTGGCGTGAAAATGCTGCACCGTGGTGCCATCAAAATCCTGATAGAAGCGCAGCACCGCCGCGCTGACTGCTACGCCAAAGCTGATTGATAGCTGCTGGGTGACGGCCAGTACGCTGTTGCCGCCGCTGGCATTCTCATCATTCAAATCCGCCAGGGTGATGGTGTTCATCGCCGTGAACTGTGTCGACATCGCCATACCCAGTACAAACAGCGCCACCAGCAGCCATAACACGCTTTCACCCGGTGATTGCAGTGAGAAGGTTGCAATCAGGATGCCGATGATAATGGTGATGCCGACAAGCGTATGGCGATAACCGAAGCGACGCAGCACCTGGGTCACGGTGGATTTCGCCAGCAGTGAACCAATGGCGGTCGGTCCCATCATGCAACCCGCAATAATCGCCGGGTAGCCAAATCCTACCTGCAACATCAGCGGCATCAGGAACGGAATACACCCCGTACCGAGGCGTGAGGCGATATTGCCAATGATGCCGATGGAAAAGGTGCGGGTCTTAAACATTGGCAGGTTGATCAACGGTGCCGGATGGCGGCGCGCATGTACTATATAGAGAAGCAACAACAGCACCCCTGCCAGCAACACACCGGTTGCCTGCCACGGCGACACGATGCGCTCGCCAAACAGCTCAATACCGATGGAGATCAATACCAGACCAAAACCGAACAGCACAAAACCGCCGAAGTCGAAGCGGCGTTTGGGCGTGGTGAAATCCGGCATATATTTACGCGCATAGAAGATGCCGAGCAGGCCGATGGGAATGTTAATCAGGAAAATCCAGTGCCAGCTGGCATAGGTGACCAGTAAGCCGCCCAGCATTGGCCCGAGAATCGGCCCAACCAGTCCGGGCATGGTGACGAAGTTGAGTACCGGCAGCAGCTCGCTACGCGGATACGCCCGTAGCAGGGCCAGACGCGCCACCGGCATCATCATCGCGCCACCAATGCCCTGAATCACACGCGACGTCACCAGCATACTCAGGCTGCCTGATAAGGCACAGGCCAGTGAACCCAGCGTGAACAGCGAAACGGCAAGAATGAAGATTCTGCGTGTGCCGAAGCGATCGGCCAGCCAGCCGCTGACGGGAATCAACATTGCGACAGTGAGCGTGTAGCTGATAACGGCAGATTGCATGGCAAGGGGGGAACGTTCAAGACTGGTAGCGATGGCAGGGAGCGCGGTATTCAGGATGGTGGCATCGAGCGATTGCATGAAAAATGCCATTGCCGCGATCCAGGGCAAACCGGCCATACTGCGCGCGGAGCGAATCATTTAAAGTCCTTCTTTTATAAAATTCTGCGTGCAGCAGAAGAAAACTGCGTTTGGACAAACAGGATAGCACTGGCATAACGTGGCATTACGATGATTTGTGCCGCGCAAAGCGTGATTCTGGCTGATTCTTCACCGTTAAATGCCTGTTTTTAGCGCGTTAGTATAAAAAACTAGCGTTCAGTTAATTTTATTCAGGAAATGCTTGTCAGTCAGAATTAACTCCCTATAATGCGCCTCCACTGACACGGGAAAGCGGCAACGCAGACGGTCAGCGAGGGACGAAGTGATTCATCCCGCCAGAGAAAATCGCCGAAAAAAGTGATTGACTCTGAAGGAGGAAAGCGTAATATACGCCACCTCGCGACAGCAGCGTAAAGCACTGGTCGCACTGCTCTTTAACAATTTATCAGACAATCTGTGTGGGCACTCGCAGGATTGATATCAAAAGTCTACGGACTTAAAAAATATCAAGTCTCAAGAGTGAACACGTAATTCATTACGAAGTTTAATTCTTTGAGCATCAAACTTAAATTGAAGAGTTTGATCATGGCTCAGATTGAACGCTGGCGGCAGGCCTAACACATGCAAGTCGAACGGTAGCACAGAGGAGCTTGCTCCTTGGGTGACGAGTGGCGGACGGGTGAGTAATGTCTGGGGATCTGCCCGATG
Source organism: Pantoea sp. X-Soil-TKNS-1207 (assembly GCF_059730485.1). NCBI lineage: Bacteria > Pseudomonadati > Pseudomonadota > Gammaproteobacteria > Enterobacterales > Erwiniaceae > Pantoea > Pantoea sp. X-Soil-TKNS-1207. Next base: position 4,303,825 of record NZ_AP035958.1, on the reverse strand, counting down.
GAGGGGGATAACTACTGGAAACGGTAGCTAATACCGCATAACGTCGCAAGACCAAAGTGGGGGACCTTCGGGCCTCACACCATCGGATGAACCCAGATGGGATTAGCTAGTAGGTGGGGTAACGGCTCACCTAGGCGACGATCCCTAGCTGGTCTGAGAGGATGACCAGCCACACTGGAACTGAGACACGGTCCAGACTCCTACGGGAGGCAGCAGTGGGGAATATTGCACAATGGGCGCAAGCCTGATGCAGCCATGCCGCGTGTATGAAGAAGGCCTTCGGGTTGTAAAGTACTTTCAGCGGGGAGGAAGGGTTGATGGTTAATAACCATCAGCATTGACGTTACCCGCAGAAGAAGCACCGGCTAACTCCGTGCCAGCAGCCGCGGTAATACGGAGGGTGCAAGCGTTAATCGGAATTACTGGGCGTAAAGCGCACGCAGGCGGTCTGTCAAGTCGGATGTGAAATCCCCGGGCTTAACCTGGGAACTGCATTCGAAACTGGCAGGCTAGAGTCTTGTAGAGGGGGGTAGAATTCCAGGTGTAGCGGTGAAATGCGTAGAGATCTGGAGGAATACCGGTGGCGAAGGCGGCCCCCTGGACAAAGACTGACGCTCAGGTGCGAAAGCGTGGGGAGCAAACAGGATTAGATACCCTGGTAGTCCACGCCGTAAACGATGTCGACTTGGAGGTTGTTCCCTTGAGGAGTGGCTTCCGGAGCTAACGCGTTAAGTCGACCGCCTGGGGAGTACGGCCGCAAGGTTAAAACTCAAATGAATTGACGGGGGCCCGCACAAGCGGTGGAGCATGTGGTTTAATTCGATGCAACGCGAAGAACCTTACCTGGCCTTGACATCCACGGAATTCGGCAGAGATGCCTTAGTGCCTTCGGGAACCGTGAGACAGGTGCTGCATGGCTGTCGTCAGCTCGTGTTGTGAAATGTTGGGTTAAGTCCCGCAACGAGCGCAACCCTTATCCTTTGTTGCCAGCGATTCGGTCGGGAACTCAAAGGAGACTGCCGGTGATAAACCGGAGGAAGGTGGGGATGACGTCAAGTCATCATGGCCCTTACGGCCAGGGCTACACACGTGCTACAATGGCGCATACAAAGAGAAGCGACCTCGCGAGAGCAAGCGGACCTCATAAAGTGCGTCGTAGTCCGGATCGGAGTCTGCAACTCGACTCCGTGAAGTCGGAATCGCTAGTAATCGTAGATCAGAATGCTACGGTGAATACGTTCCCGGGCCTTGTACACACCGCCCGTCACACCATGGGAGTGGGTTGCAAAAGAAGTAGGTAGCTTAACCTTCGGGAGGGCGCTTACCACTTTGTGATTCATGACTGGGGTGAAGTCGTAACAAGGTAACCGTAGGGGAACCTGCGGTTGGATCACCTCCTTACCTGAAGATACCTTCCTTCGAAGTGCTCACACAGATTGTCTGATAATAGTCATGAGCAAGCCGTCTTGACGACGACACCCCTGTGTCCCCTTCGTCTAGAGGCCCAGGACACCGCCCTTTCACGGCGGTAACAGGGGTTCGAATCCCCTAGGGGACGCCACTTGCTGGTAATGAGTGAAAGGCGTTACCCACGATACTTCAGAGTATGCTGATTCAGCATGCTGCGAAGTATTTGCTCTTTAACAATCCGGAACAAGCTGAAAATTTGAAACGACGCGCAGTCGTATTCCTCCGTAATAAGGAATACAGCACGGCGCGTTCGAGTCTCTCAAATGCTTGCAGTCTGCACGCGTTGCAAAACGCCTGTGGGTTGTGAGGTTAAGCGACTAAGCGTACACGGTGGATGCCCTGGCAGTCAGAGGCGATGAAGGACGTGCTAATCTGCGTAAAGCGCCGGTAAGGTGATATGAACCGCTATAGCCGGCGATGTCCGAATGGGGAAACCCGGTGCACTCAGTGCATCATCGTTAACTGAATACATAGGTTAACGAGGCGAACCGGGGGAACTGAAACATCTAAGTACCCCGAGGAAAAGAAATCAACCGAGATTCCCCCAGTAGCGGCGAGCGAACGGGGAACAGCCCAGAACCTGAATCAGTTTGTGCATTAGTGGAAGCGTCTGGAAAGTCGCAGGGTACAGGGTGATACTCCCGTACACAAAAATGCACTTACTGTGAGTTCGATGAGTAGGGCGGGACACGTGGTATCCTGTCTGAATATGGGGGGACCATCCTCCAAGGCTAAATACTCCTGACTGACCGATAGTGAACCAGTACCGTGAGGGAAAGGCGAAAAGAACCCCGGCGAGGGGAGTGAAACAGAACCTGAAACCGTGTACGTACAAGCAGTGGGAGCCTACTTGTTAGGTGACTGCGTACCTTTTGTATAATGGGTCAGCGACTTATATTCTGTAGCAAGGTTAACCGTATAGGGGAGCCGCAGGGAAACCGAGTCTTAATTGGGCGTTAAGTTGCAGGGTATAGACCCGAAACCCGGTGATCTAGCCATGGGCAGGTTGAAGGTTGGGTAACACTAACTGGAGGACCGAACCGACTAATGTTGAAAAATTAGCGGATGACTTGTGGCTGGGGGTGAAAGGCCAATCAAACCGGGAGATAGCTGGTTCTCCCCGAAAGCTATTTAGGTAGCGCCTCGTGAACTCATCTCCGGGGGTAGAGCACTGTTTCGGCTAGGGGGCCATCCCGGCTTACCAACCCGATGCAAACTGCGAATACCGGAGAATGTTATCACGGGAGACACACGGCGGGTGCTAACGTCCGTCGTGAAGAGGGAAACAACCCAGACCGCCAGCTAAGGTCCCAAAGTCATGGTTAAGTGGGAAACGATGTGGGAAGGCACAGACAGCCAGGATGTTGGCTTAGAAGCAGCCATCATTTAAAGAAAGCGTAATAGCTCACTGGTCGAGTCGGCCTGCGCGGAAGATGTAACGGGGCTAAACCATGCACCGAAGCTGCGGCAGCGACACTATGTGTTGTTGGGTAGGGGAGCGTTCTGTAAGCCGTCGAAGGTGGACTGTGAGGTCTGCTGGAGGTATCAGAAGTGCGAATGCTGACATAAGTAACGATAAAGCGGGTGAAAAGCCCGCTCGCCGGAAGACCAAGGGTTCCTGTCCAACGTTAATCGGGGCAGGGTGAGTCGACCCCTAAGGCGAGGCTGAAAAGCGTAGTCGATGGGAAGCAGGTTAATATTCCTGCACTTGGTGTTACTGCGAAGGGGGGACGGAGAAGGCTAGGTTATCCGGGCGACGGTTGTCCCGGTTTAAGCGTGTAGGCGTGTGCTCCAGGCAAATCCGGTGCACTTTAACGCTGAGGCGTGATGACGAGCCACTACGGTGGTGAAGTAACTGATGCCCTGCTTCCAGGAAAAGCCTCTAAGCTCCAGGTAACACGAAATCGTACCCCAAACCGACACAGGTGGTCAGGTAGAGAATACCAAGGCGCTTGAGAGAACTCGGGTGAAGGAACTAGGCAAAATGGTGCCGTAACTTCGGGAGAAGGCACGCTGGCGCGTAGGTGAAGGGACTTGCTCCCGGAGCTGAAGCCAGTCGAAGATACCAGCTGGCTGCAACTGTTTATTAAAAACACAGCACTGTGCAAACACGAAAGTGGACGTATACGGTGTGACGCCTGCCCGGTGCCGGAAGGTTAATTGATGGGGTTATCCGTAAGGAGAAGCTCTTGATCGAAGCCCCGGTAAACGGCGGCCGTAACTATAACGGTCCTAAGGTAGCGAAATTCCTTGTCGGGTAAGTTCCGACCTGCACGAATGGCGTAATGATGGCCAGGCTGTCTCCACCCGAGACTCAGTGAAATTGAAATCGCTGTGAAGATGCAGTGTACCCGCGGCAAGACGGAAAGACCCCGTGAACCTTTACTATAGCTTGACACTGAACATTGAGCCTTGATGTGTAGGATAGGTGGGAGGCTTTGAAGCGTGGACGCCAGTCTGCGTGGAGCCAACCTTGAAATACCACCCTTTAATGTTTGATGTTCTAACGTAGGCCCGTGATCCGGGCTGCGGACAGTGTCTGGTGGGTAGTTTGACTGGGGCGGTCTCCTCCCAAAGCGTAACGGAGGAGCACGAAGGTTGGCTAATCCTGGTCGGACATCAGGAGGTTAGTGCAATGGCATAAGCCAGCTTGACTGCGAGAGTGACGGCTCGAGCAGGTGCGAAAGCAGGTCATAGTGATCCGGTGGTTCTGAATGGAAGGGCCATCGCTCAACGGATAAAAGGTACTCCGGGGATAACAGGCTGATACCGCCCAAGAGTTCATATCGACGGCGGTGTTTGGCACCTCGATGTCGGCTCATCACATCCTGGGGCTGAAGTAGGTCCCAAGGGTACGGCTGTTCGCCGTTTAAAGTGGTACGCGAGCTGGGTTTAGAACGTCGTGAGACAGTTCGGTCCCTATCTGCCGTGGGCGCTGGAGAATTGAGGGGGGTTGCTCCTAGTACGAGAGGACCGGAGTGAACGCACCACTGGTGTTCGGGTTGTCATGCCAATGGCATTGCCCGGTAGCTAAGTGCGGAAGAGATAAGTGCTGAAAGCATCTAAGCACGAAACTTGCCCCGAGATGAGTTCTCCCTGACTCCTTGAGAGTCCTGAAGGGACGTTGAAGACGACGACGTTGATAGGCCGGATGTGTAAGTGCAGCGATGCATTGAGCTAACCGGTACTAATGACCCGTGAGGCTTAACCTTACAACGCCAGAGGCGTTTTGGTTGAGAGACCAGAGAATTTTCAGCTTAGTTCAAACGGATTGGTTCGCATGGCCTGAGAGGGCGGTGCGGATAACAGAATTTGCCTGGCGGCTGTAGCGCGGTGGTCCCACCTGACCCCATGCCGAACTCAGAAGTGAAACGCCGTAGCGCCGATGGTAGTGTGGGGTCTCCCCATGCGAGAGTAGGGAACTGCCAGGCATCAATTAAGTGGAAAAGCCCTGAACGCAAGTTCAGGGCTTTTTTACGTCTGCAGATCGGCAAAAATCGTTAATTTTCAGGTAAATTAAGCCATTGAGCGATGAACTCAGCAACCTGATCCGGTTGATTAATATCCAATAATGGAACCGGGATGCTGAGATCTGCATCGCTAGCCACGGCAATCACATACTCATCCAGCAGATCTGTAATCTCTCCCTTAATACCCGCCCGCCACAACACGATCTTCGCAACCGGCTCATCTTTAAATCCCTCAACCAGCACCAAATCAAGCGCAGAGCTGTCCATACGTGCCGCCAGTTGCGTCAGACTCAGCGGCTCCTCCGGTGTTTCGCACATCAATGCCCAGCGCTGGCGGCTGGCAACGATCACCTGATCGGCCCCGGCTTTGCGCAACACATAACTATCCTTCCCCGGTGTATCCACATCCATATGATGATGTGTATGTTTGATCAATCCTGGGCGGACACCACGCTCTTTAAGCAATGGGATGACCTTTTCCAGCAGAGTAGTTTTACCGGTGCCGCTCCAGGCGGCAATCGCCAGCAAAGGTAGCGTCATGATGGTATTTCCTCGTCACGCAAATCATCAGGCGTATTGATATTGCGAAATGCTGATTCGGGGTCGCTAAAGGCTACGGCATGGCCGCCATTTTCCCGTAAAAATTGCATCAGACGCCGTTCCCCGCTTAACAGCCAGGCTTCGAGATTATCTGCTAATGCGCGATTCACCAGCGCCAATGCCGGATGATCGCGCTCGGAAGACTTCACCCACACCGCGGGCGCATCAGCTTTTTGCTGCCACAAGCGCGCAACGAAATCGTCCGGGATCCAGGGCGTATCACAGGCACAGAAGGCAACCCATTCAGTTTTGCTGTGACGTAAACCGCTCAGCATACCCGCCAGCGGTCCGGGATAATCCGGCAGTGAATCGGTGACAACCTGACAGCCACTTGAGTGATAGCGATCAATGTTACGGTTGGCGCTTATCAACACAATATTGACCTGTGGTCTGAAACGTCGCAGAACGTGTTGATAAAGAGGTTCACCCTGCAAAAGCAGCAACCCTTTATCCTCACCCCCCATACGGCGTCCGCGGCCACCCGCCAGAATCACGCCGGTTAATGCTGTCATGTGCGTCTCCTCACCGATACTGGACGATACTTACAGGCTGGCAGCCCAACACCTGCATAAAGGAATCAATCATGAAATATCACCGTTTGAATGAACTGCTCGAACTCCTGCAACCGGCATGGCAGAAAGAGTCTGATCTTAACCTGTTGGCATTTTTACAAAAACTGGCGCAGGAATCAGGTTTCAGTGGCCCATTAAGTGAATTAACCGACGACATATTGATTTACCATCTCAAAATGCGTGAGGCCGCCAGTGATGCTGAAATTCCCGGTCTGAAAAAGGATTATGAAGTGGACTTCAAAACGGCGCTATTACGTGCACGCGGTGTGATTAAGGACGATGAGTAGTGTTATCCTTGCGCGTTAACAGCAAAGGTAACACATAGGCCAAATGATGAGCGAAGCCGCCTTTAATTTCCAGACGTTGAATCCTGATGTCATCCTTGATGCACTTTGGGAGACGGGTCTGCGCGTCGAATCTGGTTTAACCGCCCTCAACAGCTATGAAAACCGCGTCTATCAATTCAGCGATGATGAAAAACGTCGTTACGTGGTGAAGTTCTATCGCCCGCAGCGCTGGAGCGCCGGTCAGATTGCGGAAGAACACCAGTTTGCCCATGATTTACTGGCGGATGAAGTACCGGTCGCCGCACCGCTGGAATTACAGGGAAATACCCTGAATAGCCACGCAGGCTTTATGTTTGCGGTATTTCCCAGCCTGGGTGGACGGCAGTACGAAACCGATAATGAAGAACAGATGGAGTGGGTTGGCCGTTTTCTGGGGCGTATCCACCAAACCGGTCGCCAGGATGATTTTCAGCAACGCCCGACAATCGGTTTAGATGAATATATTCTGCAACCACGTCAGCAACTGGAGCAAAGCCTTCTGGTGCCTGCCGCCCTCAAAGCGCCATTACTGGCTGCGGTGGATAAACTGAATCACACTTTGCAGCAATGCTGGCATACGCGCTGGCAGCCGCTGCGATTGCATGGTGACTGCCATCCCGGCAATATTCTATGGCGTGATGGACCGATGTTTGTCGATCTTGATGATGCGCGCACCGGACCGGCGGTACAGGATCTGTGGATGCTGATCAGCGGCGATCGTCAGGAGCAACGTATTCAGTGGGATATTTTGCTGGAGGCTTATAATGAATTCAGTGACTTCGATAGTCATGAATTGTCACTGATTGAGCCTTTACGCGCGATGCGCATGGTTTATTATTTAGCCTGGGTCGTGCGCCGCTGGCAGGATCCTGCTTTTCCGCGCGCTTTCCCCTGGATGACAGATGAGGATTTCTGGCGTCGGCAAATTGCACTTTTTACCGAGCAGGAGAAGCTGTTACACGAACCGCCGTTGCAGCTTAGCCCGCAATTTTAATGAAGAAGTAGTCAGGAGAATTTTTCACGATGAAAAAGATTTGGTTCGCGCTGGTAGGTTTGATGCTGGCATTTAGTGTCTCTGCCGCACAATTTAACGATGGTAAGCAGTATGTCACGCTGCCGAAACCCATCGCTGGTGAACCGCAGGTAATGGAGTTTTTCTCCTTCTTCTGCCCGCATTGCTATCAGTTCGAACGCGTTTACCATGTCAGCGATGCCATGAAAAAGAACCTGCCGGCCAACACTAAAGTGACCAAATACCACGTTGATTTCCTCGGTGGCGATTTTGGTCCGGTGGTAACACACGCATGGGCAGTGGCGATGGCGCTGGGTGTTGAAGATAAAGTCTCGGCCCCGATCTTTGACGGCATTCAGAAAACGCAGACCGTAACCGATGCGGCCAGCCTGAAAGATACCTTTATCAAAGCGGCGGGTATTTCTTCTGAAGATTATGATGCGGCGTGGAATAGCTTCGCTGTAAAAGCGCTGGTTGCACAGCAGCAGAAGGCAGCTTCTGACGTTAATCTGCAAGGCGTACCGGCCGTGTTTATCAATGGCAAATATATGGTCAACAACGGCGGTCTCGATACCAGTTCTATGGATAATTTCGTTGCTGATTACGCCAACGTCGTTAAATTCCTGGTAGAAAAGAACTGATTTGATCAGTTAAGAACGCCGACTAAGTCGGCGTTTTTTATTAGTCCGTATTCCCTTTATATTCCCTCCTGCGGTTAACTTTGTGGTTAATATCCACATGGACGATCGTCTTTTCAAAAAGATGTCCCGTATCACAGCAAGTTGGTAACTGGCTGAATTGTAATATTTTTTATGTGTAAATTACTTGCGAATAACGTAAATAACAATACGTTATGAAATTTACGCACAAAGTTATCCACAATTCGATCCTTGCGATCCATCCCGCGTAACGACGAAAAAGCACGACTTCTCCCGGCGCAAATTCAACATTCGCCTCTGGTTATGGCATCCTTATAGGCCTCTTAATCGCAACGAAGAAAAATCAAACTTATGGCGCACATTGCAGAAAATCCCCTGATTCTGGTAGACGGATCCTCCTATCTCTACCGGGCATATCATGCCTTTCCGCCGCTGACCAATAGCGCAGGCGAGCCAACAGGCGCCATGTATGGTGTGCTCAACATGCTGAAAAGCCTGTTGATGCAGTATCAACCCAGCCACGTCGCTGTGGTCTTCGATGCGAAAGGCAAAACATTCCGCGATGAGTTATTTGAGAACTACAAATCTCACCGTCCACCGATGCCTGATGATTTGCGTGCGCAGATCGCCCCCCTGCATGAAATGGTAAAAGCGATGGGGCTTCCGCTGCTGGCGGTATCCGGTGTAGAGGCGGATGACGTCATTGGAACCCTGGCGCTGGCAGCCGAAAAGCAGGGCCGCGCGGTGCTGATCAGCACCGGTGATAAGGATATGGCACAGCTGGTTACGCCAGGCATTACGCTCATCAACACCATGAACAATACGGTGCTGGGTCCGGAAGAAGTTGAGCAGAAATACGGTGTGCCGCCCTCACTGATTATCGATTTCCTCGCCATGATGGGTGACAGCTCGGACAACATTCCCGGCGTGCCAGGCGTGGGCGAGAAGACGGCTCAGGCGCTGTTGCAGGGGCTGGGGGGGATGCAGACCATCTACGACAACCTGGATAAAGTGGCCGATCTCTCTTTCCGCGGTGCTAAAACCATGGCGGCGAAGCTGGAACAGAATCGCGATATGGCGTTCCTTTCCTATCAGCTGGCGACCATCAAAACCGATGTGGAGCTGGAGCTGACCTGTGAACAGCTGACGGTTAACGAGCCAGATGTGACGGTGCTGCAAACCCTGTTCAGCCGCTATGAATTCAAACGCTGGCTGGCGGACCTACAGGAAGGTAAATGGTTGCAGGGCAAAAAGAGCAACGCGCAGGCGCAGCAGGCATTGCCGGATGAGTCTGCTGCGGCGACAGAAACCGCAAGCGTGCTGTCGTCCGATGGCTATGTCACCATTCTTGATGAAGCCACCTTTGCCAGCTGGCTGGAGAAGCTGAAGCACAGTGACGTTTTTGCTTTTGATCTGGAAACAGACTCACTGGATACGCTCAGCGCCAGCATCGTCGGCATCGCGTTCGCCGTGGCGCCAGGCGAAGCCGCCTATCTGCCGGTAGCGCATGATTATCTTGATGCCCCCGATCAGCTGGATCGCGCAACGGTACTGGCGCAGCTGAAACCGCTGCTGGAAGATAATAAGGCCGCTAAAGTCGGGCAAAATCTCAAATACGATCGTGGTGTGCTGAAGAACTATGATATCGAGCTGAACGGCATCAAATTCGACACTATGCTGGAGTCGTACAGCCTGAATAGCGTGGCTGGCAGGCACGATATGGACAGCCTGGCGGCTCGCTGGCTGAACCATAAAACCGTGACCTTTGAAGAGATTGCCGGTAAGGGCAAAAAGCAGCTGACGTTTAATCAGATTGCCATCGAGCAGGCTGCGCACTACGCCGCGGAAGATGCCGATGTCACATTGCAGCTGCACCTGAAGATGTGGCCAGAGCTGGAGAAAGAAGCGGGTCCGAAAAAGATCTTCGAAGAGATTGAGATGCCGCTGCTGAAGGTCATCTCCCGTATCGAGCGTAACGGCGTACTGATTGATCCGAACATCCTGGCGAAGCATTCACAGGAGCTAACGGCGCGTCTGGCAGAGCTGGAGCTGAAAGCGCACGAGCTGGCTGGCGAACCCTTTAATCTCTCCTCAACCAAACAGCTGCAAACCATCCTGTTTGAGAAACAGGGGATTAAGCCGACGAAGAAAACCCCAGGCGGCGCGCCATCAACCAGCGAAGAAGTGCTGGCGGAACTGGCGCTCGACTATCCGCTGCCAAAAGTGATTCTGGAACATCGCGGTCTGTCGAAGCTGAAATCGACTTACACCGACAAACTGCCGCTGATGATCAATCCCCTCACCGGCCGTGTGCACACCTCATATCACCAGGCCGTGACGGCAACCGGCCGTCTCTCTTCCACCGATCCTAACCTGCAAAACATCCCGGTGCGTAATGACGAGGGTCGCCGTATTCGCCAGGCGTTTATTGCCGGGCCGGATAAGCGCATTGTCGCGGCGGACTACTCGCAGATTGAACTGCGCATCATGGCGCATCTGTCGCAGGACAAGGGGCTGCTGGACGCTTTCGCACAAGGGGAAGACATTCACCGCGCCACCGCGTCTGAAGTGTTTGGCGTGGCGCTTAGCAAGGTATCTGGTGAGCAACGTCGCAGCGCGAAAGCCATTAACTTTGGCCTGATCTACGGCATGAGCGCATTCGGCCTGTCACGCCAGCTCAATATTGGCGCGGGTGAAGCGAAAAAGTATATGGATCTCTACTTTGAACGCTATCCGGGCGTGTTGCGCTATATGGAAGAGACGCGCGCGCAGGCGGCTGAGAAAGGCTATGTCGAGACGCTGGATGGCCGTCGTTTATGGCTGCCGGATATCAACTCCAGCAATGCCATCCGCCGTAAAGCGGCAGAACGCGCGGCGATCAACGCACCAATGCAGGGAACGGCGGCGGACATTATCAAGCGTGCGATGATTGCGGTCGATGGCTGGCTGCTACAGCAGAATGATGATGCGGTGAGAATGATCATGCAGGTGCACGATGAACTGGTGTTTGAGATTCATCAGGATGCGGTGACCAGCGCCAGCGACAAGATCCGTCAACTGATGGAAGGCAGTATGAAGCTGGACGTACCGTTGCAGGTTGAGGTGGGCACTGGCGATAACTGGGACCAGGCACATTAAGAAACAGCCCATAGGCGGTGAAATGCCGCTTATGACATTGTCATAAGAAAAAAGTTTACTTAATCGGTTCAGCAACGCGCAAAAGCCGCCTGTAAAATGCGCGTTTTGTAACTACTTAACGTCTAAGCATTTTTTTAGTAATTAAACTACAGTGGGTGCGTAATTTTGTGACGGACCTGGTAAAAATGATGTCGATTCCTGAAAGTTAACAACAAAAAACCCTTTGTTGGTCAGGAAAAATCAGGTAAAGTTTATCGCGTAGGGTACAGAGGTAAGATGTTCTATCTTTCAGACCTTTTACTTCACGTAATCGGATTTGGCTGAATATTTAGCCGCCCCAGTCATTTATGACTGGGGCGTTTTTTATTGGGCGTTATCTGAAAAATGCGGGCGATTAAACCCGCTGGCGTTTACGCAGTGGCGTCGTCGCCATCGCCTTCCTGAGCCGGTTCCAGCTCACTAAACCAGATATCCAGTTTTTGACGCAGCTTATCGACACCCAGCTTCTTCAGTGAAGAGAACATCTCCACCTGCACATCGCCCTGAAAAGCCAGTGCCGCTTCGCGCACCATATTCAGCTGTGCCTTACGCGCGCCAGAAGCCAGCTTGTCGGCTTTGGTCAGCAGCATTAACACCGGGATCTCGCTCTGCACCGCCCACTCAATCATCTGCTGGTCGAGATCTTTCAGTGGATGGCGAATATCCATCAACACCACCAGACCTTTCAGCGCCTGACGTTTTTGCAGGTATTCACCCAGCGCACGCTGCCATTTGCGCTTCATCTCTTCCGGGACTTCTGCGTAGCCGTAACCGGGTAAATCCACCAGACGTTTGCCTTCCACAACCTCGAACAGGTTGATCAGCTGGGTACGTCCCGGCGTTTTACTGGTGCGCGCCAGGCCTTTCTGATTCGTCAGGGTATTCAGCGCGCTGGATTTGCCGGCGTTTGAGCGACCGGCAAAGGCGACTTCGATGCCGCTGTCAGCGGGCAAGTGGCGAATATCCGGGGCACTGAGAACAAAATGGGTAACGTGATAGTTCAAAGCAGACAAAGTAAAACTCCAGCTAAATGATTCAGGCAATGGCGCAGAGTATACCTGTTATGGCGCAAAAGTGCCCAATAGCGTCTTAACGCGCCATTTTGTAAGAGATATGCGATAAGTGCTGCCAGTCATTACCGATACAAGTAACAAGGGATGGGTTATTTATCTTTTATATTCAATGTGTTAATGAAATATCCGACTTTTTCTCTTTAAATCAAAGACAAGTCTCTCTTGTTCATTTTACCTATTGGTCTACATTTGTTGTCAGTGCATGGATGCACCCATCAGGATGATGTGCTCAGGAGTGTCGGGGGTGACGAGGAGCAAGGCAGGAAGCGATTCAGGCACGAATCGGACAAGGACACGGAGATTCGCAGGAGCGATGTGGCGAAGGAATAACCGGGACGTTGCGAGCCATAATGGATTTATCTCATGATTCCTTCAGTAGAAGGTGCGAAATAAGGCGACAGCATAGGCTGTCGCCTTTTTTCTTTGCCTGCTTTCTGCTAGATTTCGCCGCAATTCTACTCTGAATAATTCGCGGCGCAGAAAGACGGTAAGCTCAGCCATCCCTGGGGGCGTCAACGCATCTGCCAGCTGAAATATGACGGGTGTATACTGATTAAAAACCGCCGAGACCCGACACCATGAAGCAACCTGCACAAGCCCCGCGTGGCAAACCTGCTGCGAAAGCGAAACGCAAATCACGTGAAGATTTGAATCAGGAAGCGCGCGATCGTAAACGCGATAAAAAGCACCGTGGTCATACGGCGGGTAGCCGTGCGAATCCGGAAAAACAAGCTGCTGGTAAAGGGCAGGGTAAACAAGGTCAGGATCCACGCCTTGGCAGCAAGAAGCCGGTTGCTTTAGTGGCCGATGGCCAGACGGCGCAGCCCGTGAAAAAACCAGCACCTAAGCCGAAAGCGGAAAAAGTCCGTCTGACGCCGCAGGAAGAACTGGCAAAGCTGGAAAACGACGAGCGCCTGGACACCTTGCTGGATCGCCTCGAAAACGGTGAGACGCTAAGCGCTGAAGAGCAGGCATGGCTGGATGAAACTCTGGACCGCATCGACGAGCTGATGGAGATACTTGGCATCGAGCTTGATGATGACGCCGACGATGAGCAGGCGGAAGAAGATATGATGCGTCTGCTGAAAGGCAATTAACACCGGTTTTGATCGGCATGCGCTTTTGCGTATGCCACGCTTAACAGGTATTCACCGATGTTTTGGCCTGGATCAATTTTAGCGCTGCTGCTGACATGTTATCTAATCGGCTTATTGTTTAAACTACGCCGCCTGTCGCGTCGGAAGTCGCGTTTGCGCCGGGTTGTTGCCCGACGCCCTGTTCATTCTTCTGTATCGCGACCCATTCTCCGACAACGTCACCGTAAGGATTGAGCATGTCATCGCAGCAGATTGAATGGGATCAGCGGTTAATTGAAAAGTACAATTACGCGGGTCCACGCTACACCTCTTATCCCACCGCGCTGGAATTCAGTGAGCATTTTGGCGACGCTGATTTTCAGCAGGCCGTCGCGCGCTACCCTGATCGCCCGCTCTCGCTTTACGTCCACATCCCGTTTTGTCATCGCTTGTGCTACTTCTGCGGCTGCAACAAAATCGTCACGCGCCAGCTGCACAAGGCCGATCGCTATCTTGATGTACTGGAGCAGGAGATCCGACAGCGCGCGCCGCTATTTGCCGGTCGTCTTGTTACGCAGCTGCACTGGGGCGGCGGCACACCGACCTTCCTCAACCAGCAGCAGGTCAGCCGGCTGGTGGCATTGTTGCGCAGCCATTTTACTCTTGCCGATGATGTGGAAATGTCGATCGAGGTCGATCCGCGGGAAATCGAGCTGGAGATGATCGATCACCTGCGCGCGCTGGGCTTCAACCGCCTTAGCATGGGGGTGCAGGATTTCAACAAAGCGGTGCAGGAGAAGGTTAATCGCGTGCAGGACGAGGCGATGATCTTTGCGCTGGTGCAGCGCGCACGCGAGCAGGGCTTCCGCTCGGTCAGCATCGATCTTATCTACGGCCTGCCGCTGCAAACGCCGGAGAGCTTCGCTTTCACGCTGCAACGCGTTATCGCCCTCAATCCTGACCGTCTTAGCGTCTTCAACTACGCGCATCTGCCCGCGCTATTCGCGGCGCAGCGCAAAATCAAAGAAGATGAGCTGCCCAGCGCGAGGCAAAAGCTGGCGATTCTGCAACAGACTATCGCCACCTTAACCGGCGAAGGTTATCAGTTTATTGGCATGGACCACTTCGCGCGCCCGGACGATGAGCTGGCGGTAGCCCAGCGTGCCGGTAAGCTGCACCGTAATTTCCAGGGATACACCACCCAGGGGGAAACGGATCTGCTTGGCCTGGGAGTCTCGGCAATTAGCATGATTGGCGACAGCTACGCGCAGAACCACAAAGAGCTGAAAACCTGGTACGCCAGTGTGGAAACCCAGGGCAACGCGCTGTGGCGCGGTTTGACGCTGAGTGACGATGATTGCCTGCGCCGCGATGTCATCAAGGCGCTGATCTGCAACTTCGCGCTCGACTACGCAGCCGTTGAGGCGCAATGGCCTATCGAATTTAACAGCCGATTTGCTGAGGATTTGGCGTTGCTGGCACCGCTGGTGGCCGATGGTCTGCTGGAGCAGGATGCGCACGGTTTAACCGTTACCGGGATTGGCCGTTTGCTGATTCGTAATATCTGTATGTGCTTTGATGCGTATCTGCGGCAGAAGGCGCGACAGCAGCAGTTTTCGCGGGTGATATAAACAAGAAAGGGAGCGTAGCGCTCCCTTTCTGTTAACTGAACAGACTCACTGTGATGGCGCACAGCACGGCTGCAATGGCGGCCTGCGGTGAATGGCTGGCCGCGCTGCCGATCGCCGCGACATTGTGCGTGATCATCTGGATGACTGACTGGAACATGTTCTCTTCTCCCGATTGCCGCCCGTATGATACTGAACGGCACCGGTCTGTACAGATGGGGCAAGCGTAAAAATTGTGCAACAAACAGCCTTTTTACACTTTTACTCCATTCCCAGCTCTTTCAGTTTGCGCGTCAGGGTATTGCGACCCCAACCGAGCAAGCGTGCCGCTTCCTGTTTATGGCCCTGGGTATGACGCAAAGCCGTGGTGAGCAGCGTGCGCTCCATCTCCGGCTGGGCTTCTGACAACAGGTTTTGATGACCGGAACGCAGCGCGCGATCCGCCCATTGCGCCAGCAGCGTGGCCCAGCTATCCGGCAGCGACTGCACCGGGCTTTCCGGGGTGCTGGATTCGAACAGTTCTGCTGGCAGATCCTGAATCAACACTTCCTGGCCCGCCGCCATCACCGTCAACCAGCGACAGGTGTTTTCCAGCTGGCGCACGTTCCCTGACCAGTGCAGACGCGTCAGCGCCGCTTCGGTTTCCGGGTGCAGGATCTTCGCTTCCACGCCCAGTTCACGCGCAGCAACCTGTAAGAAGTAGCGCGCCAGACGCGGAATGTCTTCACGGCGCTCACGCAGCGGCGGCAGATGCACACGAATCACGTTCAGACGATGAAACAGATCTTCACGGAACTTGCCTTCCTGCACGCGCATTTCCAGGTTCTGGTGGGTCGCCGCAATGATACGGACATCCACTTTGACCGGCGCATAGCCGCCAACACGATAGAACTGACCATCAGCCAGCACACGCAGCAGGCGTGTCTGCACGTCGAGCGGCATATCGCCAATCTCATCGAGGAACAGCGTTCCGCCATCGGCCTGCTCAAAACGTCCCTGGCGAATCTGATTAGCGCCGGTAAACGCGCCTTTCTCGTGGCCAAACAGTTCGGACTCAATCAGGTCTTTCGGGATTGCCGCCATATTCAGGGCGATAAACGGCGCTTTGGCACGCGGGCTGTGGCGATGCAGGGCATGTGCCACCAGTTCTTTACCGGTGCCGGATTCACCGTTGATCAGCACGCTGATGGATGAGCGCGACAGACGGCCAATAATGCGGAAAACGTCCTGCATCGCGGGCGCTTCACCGATGATATCGGTGGTCGGGCCGCTCACCGGCTGATTGCGCGGCTGCTGCTGTTCCTGATAATGGCTGATAGCGCGTTCAACCAGCGCCACCGCTTCATCGATATCGAACGGCTTCGGCAGGTAATCAAATGCCCCCTGCTGATAAGCGCTAACGGCGGCATCCAGATCGGAGTGTGCCGTCATAATGATGACCGGCAGCATGGGATGACGTTGTTTAATTTGCTTCAGCAGCGCCAACCCATCCATGCCCGGCATGCGAATATCTGACAATAAAACATCTGGGGTTTTGGTCGAAAGCGCTTCCAGCACTTCGTTACCGCTGTCAAAGGTTGCACAGCTCAAACCGGCTCCAGTGAGCGCACGTTCAAGCACCCAGCGGATGGAGCTATCGTCATCGACGATCCAGACTATCCCTCGTTGCATAGAAACCTCACTGGCGAATAGGCAGGTAAACCGAGAATTCGGTGTGACCAGGCCAACTGTTAAATTCTATTTTTCCCGAATGCTGATCGATCAGACTGCGGGCAATCGACAGACCTAAACCGGTGCCGCCTTCGCGCCCGCTCACCATCGGATAGAACAGCGTATCCTGCAGTTGAGCCGGAATGCCTGGGCCGTCATCTTCGATATCAATGCGTGCCACCAGGCGATATCGCACACCATGCAGCGTCAGCTGGAACGCCGTGCGGGTGCGGATAATAATTGTGCCGCCTTCTTCACCCAACGCCTGAAGCGCGTTGCGTACTACATTCAGCAGAACCTGCTCAATTTGATCCGGGTCGTGTGGCAATTCCGGCAGGCTGGGGTCGTAATCACGCACCAGCGAAACGTTATCCGGCAACTCCATCGACACCAGATTGACCACGCGCTCAGCCACCTGATGGATGCTTTGGGTTACATGCAAACCGGGCTGCTGCGGGCCAAGTAAACGATCCACCAGATTTCTCAGGCGATCGGCTTGCTCAATAATTACCTTGGTATATTCATTCAGCGAAGGGTCGGGCAGGGCGCGGGATAATAACTGCGCGGCGCCACGTAAACCTCCCAGCGGATTTTTAATTTCGTGAGCCAGACCACGTACCAAATCGCGGGCGGCGACCTGCTGAGCATGCTGAATCTGTTCCTGACTGAGACGTCGCTGATTATCCATCGGCGCCATTTCCAGCAGGAGAAAGCCATCGGGCAGACGCTGTGCCGTGAGCGACATAATATGCGCGCGGCCATCAACCACTAAGGTCACTTCGCTGTCCGTAAAGCCCTGGCCAGCCTCTAGACTCTCGCGCATCACCTCAATATTCAGCGAAAAATAGCCCGTTAATTCTGGTAACGGCGTGCCGAATAATTTTCGTGAACTTTGAGCCAGTAATTGCTGCGCCGCTGGATTGGCGTAGTGAATAACAAGATCGTCATCAACCAGCAAAATACTGTTAATCAGGGAGTTGAGAATCTGCCCCGCATCGGGCAGCGTGCCAGTTGCCATACAGCGTTCCTCTGCACTAATTTAGTGCATTATAGTCTTTGGGCGTAAAACCCGTCATATGAACGATGAATTCGTGGTGAAAAAAGCCCATCCGAAGATGGGCTGAAAGTTTCCACGGCAACAAAAAATCTTCTGGAAATTAAACGCTGTAGTACAGCTCGAACTCTACCGGGTGCGGCGTCATGCGAACGCGGTCGTTTTCAGACTTACGCAGTTCGATGTAAGCGTCGATAGCGTCGTCAGTGAACACGCCACCACGGGTCAGGAACTCGCGGTCTTCGTTCAGGCAGTTCAGCGCTTCTTCCAGAGAACCCGCTACTTTTGGAATCTCAGCTTCTTCTTCCGGCGGCAGGTCATACAGGTTTTTGTCCATAGCATCGCCCGGGTGGATCTTGTTGATGATGCCGTCGAGGCCAGCCATCAGCAGAGCGGTGAATGCCAGGTACGGGTTAGCAGCCGGGTCCGGGAAGCGTGCTTCGATACGACGCGCTTTCGGGCTGGCAACAACCGGGATACGGATTGAAGCAGAACGGTTACGGGCAGAGTAAGCCAGCATTACCGGAGCTTCATAGCCTGGGACCAGACGCTTGTAGGAGTTGGTGGTCGGGTTTGCCAGGGCGTTGATGGCTTTAGCGTGCTTGATGATACCGCCGATGTAGAACAGAGCAGTTTCAGACAGGCCGCCGTATTTGTCGCCAGAGAACAGGTTCACGCCGCCTTTAGACAGAGACATGTGGCAGTGCATACCTGAACCGTTGTCACCGAACATCGGCTTCGGCATGAAGGTTGCAGTTTTGCCGTAAGCGTGAGCAACGTTGTGAACAACGTATTTGTAGATCTGAATTTCGTCAGCTTTTTTGGTCATGGTGTTGAAGCGGGTAGCCACTTCGTTCTGACCAGCAGTTGCTACTTCGTGGTGATGAGCTTCAACCACCAGACCCATCTGTTCCATGGTCAGACACATGGCAGAACGGATGTCCTGAGCTGAGTCAACCGGAGGAACCGGGAAGTAACCGCCTTTGATACCCGGACGGTGACCTTTGTTACCGCCTTCGTATTCTTTACCGGTGTTCCATGCTGCTTCGATATCGTCGATAGCAACGTGTGAACCTGAAGTAGAAGAACCGAAACGGATGTCATCGAACAGGAAGAATTCCGGCTCAGGTCCAAACAGTACGGTATCAGCGATGCCAGATGAACGCAGGAAATCTTCAGCGCGCTTTGCGATGGAACGCGGGTCGCGATCGTAGCCCTGCATGGTGCCTGGCTCAAGGATGTCACAACGGATGATCAGCGTCGGGTCTTCGAAGAACGGATCCAGAACGGCAGTGGTTGCGTCCGGCATCAGCACCATGTCTGATTCGTTAATGCCTTTCCAGCCACCGATGGAGGAGCCATCGAACATTTTGCCTTCTTCGAAGAAGTCAGCGTTAACCTGATGAGCAGGGATAGTAACGTGCTGTTCTTTACCTTTGGTATCGGTAAAACGCAGGTCAACAAACTTAACTTCGTGCTCGTTCATCATCGAGAGAACGTGTTCAGCGGACATACTCAACTCTCCTGGAAATTGTCATTGTCGTCGTGGTGAGAGAACTTAGTTGCCTGGAATGTGCCATGGATTCTGACATCTCCTAACCAAAGATCTCGGCAAGCTCTTCAACCGTTGTGCAACTGTCGTTTTCGCTTAGGTATACTAAAGCGAATTCTGTGCCAACTTTTAAAGTGTGGGTAAAATCGCGCTGTAATGCGCCCTGTCGTGAGTCGGTGGCTGCACCAGGATGGAAGCGGTGCACCGAAATGGTGCCTTGTAAGCATATTTAGGCACCATTTCGGTGCAAAATGCCATTGCAGTGCAGATTAATGCACCGCAATTGGTGCTAAAAACCAGCACTCTAAGAAACTTTAGGCGAAATCTGTGATCGTGTTCAGTCTTCCGCTTAATCCGTGTACAATACCGCGTTATTTCTATAATGCCTGAGGCAAAGCTGTGATCGAAAATTTGCGTAACATCGCCATCATCGCGCACGTTGACCATGGTAAGACCACCCTGGTTGATAAACTGCTGCAACAGTCCGGTACTTTCGACGCCCGTACCGAAGCGACTGAGCGTGTGATGGACTCCAACGATTTGGAGAAAGAGCGTGGGATTACCATCCTCGCGAAAAACACCGCAATCAAATGGAATGATTACCGTATCAACATCGTTGATACCCCGGGACACGCCGACTTCGGTGGTGAAGTTGAGCGCGTGATGTCCATGGTGGACTCGGTGCTGTTGGTTGTCGATGCGATGGATGGCCCGATGCCGCAAACCCGCTTCGTGACCAAAAAAGCGTTCGCCCACGGCCTGAAGCCGATTGTGGTGATCAACAAAATCGACCGTCCAGGCGCACGTCCGGATTGGGTGGTTGATCAGGTATTTGACCTGTTCGTTAATCTCGATGCGACTGACGAGCAGCTGGACTTCCCGATCATTTACGCCTCAGCGCTGAATGGTATCGCCGGTCTGGATCACACCGACATGGCAGACGACATGACCCCGCTGTATCAGGCGATTGTTGACCACGTTTCTCCGCCGCTGGTTGAAGTTGAAGCTCCGCTGCAGATGCAGATCTCTCAGCTGGACTACAACAACTACCTGGGCGTTATCGGCATCGGCCGTATTAAACGCGGTAAAGTGAAGCCGAACCAGCAGGTTACTGTCATCGATAGCGAAGGCAAAACCCGCAACGCGAAAGTCGGTAAAGTGCTGGGCCACCTCGGTCTGGAACGTATCGAAACTGACCTGGCTGAAGCTGGCGACATCATTGCAATCACCGGTCTGGGTGAGCTGAACATCTCTGACACCATCTGCGACACGCAGAATGTGGAAGCGCTGCCAGCCCTGAGCGTTGATGAGCCGACGGTAACCATGTTCTTTAACGTAAATACCTCGCCGTTCTGCGGTAAAGAAGGTAAGTACGTTACGTCGCGCCAGATTCTGGAGCGTCTGAACAAAGAGCTGGTACACAACGTTGCGCTGCGTGTGGAAGAAACCGCAGATGCTGACGCGTTCCGCGTTTCCGGTCGTGGCGAGCTGCACCTGTCCGTTCTGATCGAAAACATGCGTCGTGAAGGTTACGAACTGGCGGTATCCCGTCCGAAAGTTATCTTCCGTGAATTCGAAGGCCGTAAGCAGGAGCCGTTTGAAAACGTGACCCTCGACATCGAAGAAACCCATCAGGGTTCTGTGATGCAGGCGATGGGTGAGCGTAAAGGCGACCTGAAAAACATGGATCCGGATGGCAAAGGCCGCGTACGTCTCGACTACGTGATCCCAAGCCGTGGCCTGATCGGCTTCCGTAACGAATTTATGACCATGACCTCGGGTACGGGTCTGCTGTACTCCACCTTCAGCCACTACGACGACGTGCGTCCGGGCGAAGTGGGCCAGCGTCAGAACGGCGTGCTGATCTCCAACGGTCAGGGTAAAGCGGTAGCCTTCGCCCTGTTCGGTCTGCAAGATCGCGGTAAGCTGTTCCTGGGTCACGGTGCAGAAGTTTACGAAGGTCAGATCATCGGTATTCACAGCCGTTCTAACGACCTGACTGTAAACTGCCTGACCGGTAAGAAACTGACCAACATGCGTGCGTCAGGTACTGATGAAGCGACCACTCTGGTTCCACCGCAGAAGATGACGCTGGAGCAGGCTATCGAGTTTATCGATGACGACGAACTGGTAGAAGTGACTCCACAGTCAGTCCGTATTCGTAAACGTCACCTGACCGAGAACGACCGTAAGCGTGCGTCTCGCGGCGGTAAAGACTAAGCGATAACGAACGTATTGAAGAAGCCCCGCTATGCGGGGCTTTTTTTATGGCCGAAAGCCGCTGCGCTCCGCTGGGAAGTAATCTGATAACGTCAGGTAATGTTTTCGTCGCTCAACCGCCGCCAGGCGGGGAAGGTGAAGGGTGCGCACGCTTCCAGATCGCGGAAATCAGCGCCGCGCCGCCTGTTCAGCCTCCACATTTGCCGCTAGAGTGAATGATCCAGGGAATATAAAGGAGGCGTCATGCTCTACATCTTTGATTTAGGCAATGTGATTGTTGATATTGATTTTAACCGTGTGCTGGGTGTCTGGAGTGACCTGGGGCGGGTGCCGCTGGCGCTGCTGCAAAGTCGCTTTCGCATGGATGACGCCTTCGAACAACACGAACGCGGTGAAATCAGCGATCAGCAGTTCGCCGCCCGGCTGTGCGAACAGCTGGACGTCGCACTCAGTTATGAACAGTTCACCGCAGGCTGGCAGGCGGTGTTTGTCGACGTACGCGCGGAGACGCTGGCGCTGATGAACCAGCTACGCGCCAATGGTCATCGCGTGGTGATCCTCTCCAATACCAACCAGCTGCATTATGAGTTCTGGCCGACGCAATTTCCCGAGGTGCAACAGGCGGCCGACAAGCTGTATATGTCGCAGGATATCGGTATGCGCAAACCGGAAGCACGCATCTATCAGCATGTATTGGAACACGAAGGCTTTACCGCTGATCAGGCGGTGTTCTTTGATGATAACCGCGCGAATATCGAAGCGGCACGCGCTCTCGGCATTGAAAGCGTGCTGGTCACCGACAGCAAAACCGTGCCTGACTGGCTTGCAGGTCGTCTCTGAGTGAAGCTGCTGCGACATCTGCGCCACTCCTCACATGCGTTTTTCCTGTGGGTAAAGCTGCTGTGGCGGCGGATTGATGAAGACAAAATGACGACGCAGGCGGGTAACCTCGCCTACGTCTCTTTGCTGGCGCTGGTGCCGCTGATCGCGGTGGTGTTTGCGCTGTTTGCCGCGTTTCCGGTGTTCTCCGATATCAGCGTTCAGCTGAAAAACTTCATCTTCACCAACTTTATGCCGGCGGCAGGCAATACCATCCAGCGCTATCTGGAGCAGTTCGTCGCTAACGTTAACAAGATGACCGCCGTGGGGGCGGTTGGCCTGATTGTCACGGCGCTGCTGCTGATGCACTCCGTCGACAGTGCGCTGAACACTATCTGGCGCAGCGATAAACAGCGCCCCATGGTGTACTCGTTTGCGGTGTACTGGATGATTCTGACGCTTGGCCCGCTGCTGGCGGGGGCCAGTCTGGCCATCAGTTCTTATCTGCTGTCGCTGCGCTGGGTGAACGCTTCTGGCGTCTACAGCCTGATCGAACAAGTGCTGCGCATCTTTCCCCTGTTACTCTCGATCCTCGCATTCTGGCTGCTGTATAGCATTGTGCCTACGCGTCGTGTCCCCCCGCGCGATGCGCTGGTGGGTGCGATTGTTGCGGGCCTGCTCTTTGAGCTGGGCAAAAAGGGTTTCGCGCTCTATGTTACGATGTTCCCTTCGTATCAGTTAATTTACGGGGTGTTAGCGGTAATCCCGATTCTGTTCCTGTGGGTTTACTGGACCTGGTGTATTGTGTTGTTAGGCGCGGAAATTACCGTCACGCTGGACGATTATCGTCAGCTAAAACAGCGCGAACGAGAAAAAGAACGAGAGGAAACATGATTGCTTTAATTCAACGCGTCAGTCGCGCCAGTGTCAGCGTCGACAACGCGATTGTGGGAGAGATTGGCGCCGGTTTGCTGGTATTACTGGGTGTTGAAAAGGGCGACGACGAACAAAAAGCACAACGGTTGTGCGAGCGGGTGCTGGGCTATCGCATCTTTGGTGACGAGAACGACAAAATGAATCTCAACGTACAGCAGGCGGGCGGCAGCGTGCTGGTGGTTTCACAGTTCACGCTGGCCGCTGACACGCAAAAAGGGATGCGGCCTTCCTTCTCTGGCGGCGCGGAACCGGTTGAAGCCGAGCGCCTCTATCACTATTTCAGCACATGCTGCCGTGAGCAGGGCGTGACTACCGCCAACGGCCGCTTTGCCGCCAATATGCAGGTTGAGCTGGTTAACGATGGTCCGGTGACCTTTTGGTTGCAGGTGTGAGGTTTTCAGCAGAGCGGCAAGGGATCGGCCACGCAAGCTCCGAACGAGAGAATCACTTTATGTATCATCTTCGCGTACCGCAAACTGCCGAAGAACTGGATATGTACTACCAGTTCCGCTGGGAAATGTTACGAAAGCCGCTGCGCCAGCCGCAGGGTTCCGAACGTGATGCCTGGGATGCGCTGGCTCATCACCAGATGGTGGTGGATGAGCAGGGTAAACCGGTGGCGGTTGGACGGCTGTATATCAACGCTGAAAACGAAGCGGCGATCCGTTTCCTCGCCGTGCACCCTTCCGTGCAGGGCAAAGGGCTGGGTACGCTGGTGGCGATGACGCTGGAGTCCGTGGCGCGTCAGGAAGGGGCGAAACGCGTGACCTGTAGCGCGCGCGAAGATGCCGTCGAGTTTTTTGCCAAGCTGGGATACGTCAACCAGGGCGAAATCACCGCGCCACAAACCACGCCGGTACGCCATTTCCTGATGATCAAACCGGTAGTAACGCTCGATGATATCCTGCACCGCGCCGACTGGTGTGGACAGTTGCAGCAGGCATGGTATGAACATATCCCGCTGAGCGAAAAAATGGGTGTGCGCATTCTCCAGTACACCGGACAGAAATTTGTTACCACCATGCCGGAAACCGGCAACCAAAACCCCCATCACACCTTGTTTGCCGGCAGCCTGTTCTCGCTGGCCACACTCACCGGCTGGGGATTGATCTGGCTGCTGCTGCGCGAACGTCATCTGGGCGGCACCATCATCCTCGCCGATGCGCATATTCGGTACAGCAAGCCAATCAGCGGCCGTCCGGGCGCGATTGCTGACCTTGGCTCGCTCAGCGGCGATCTCGACCGTCTGGCGCGTGGGCGTAAAGCGCGCGTGCAGATGGAGGTTGAGCTGTTTGGCGATGAAGAGTTAGGGGCGGTGTTTGAAGGGGTCTATATCGTGCTGCCTGCCGATCCGCAGGGACCACTGGAAGAGGGTGGGTCCGGCGCGCGTATTGATTAAGGTCGCGGTCGCCATTGAGGGCGACCGGCTCCTCGCTTTACGGGTGAACCTGCCCGCCATGTATGGTCTGCTGCACCGACTGCGTATCCGTGGTTACCGACAGGCTTCCATTGACACTCGGCCGCAGCGGCGCAGCGGCACTGAGTGAGCCGTTGATCTGCAACTGCAAATTGCTATTCCCACTCAGCGGCAGCGCGGGCCAGCCCCAGTTCTGCAACACATTCGCCGGGACTGCCTGGCCTTTCAGATTCAGCGTTAACGGACGCTGCGCCTGCTGGCCGACGGTAGCCGTTCCTTCCAGCAAACCGTTGCCGTTAAAGGCGCTCAACTCACTGACCTGAATCTGCTGGTCATCCGCGTTAAAGCTGATCGACGGATGGCGCAAATCGGTACGATTGAAGGTGGCTTCGGCCGCGTTAAAACTGGCTTTACCCGCCCAGATCCCCCATTGCTGCTGACGAGCCAGCAGCAGGTTATCCCCGTTGCCATCCAGCGCCGTCATCTGGAACGGGAACGTCGGATTGATATCAATGATCAGGTTGCGATTGGCGGTCACGCGTTTTACCAGCACGCTATCCAGCCATGTTGGCAACGCCTGCTGCCAGCGATCGCGCCAGTTCTGCGGCAGGGTATATTCCAGCCCGGCAACCGCCAGCTCATCCAGCGTCAGACGTTTGTCGCTGCGCGTCCAGCTGCCGCTGGCGCGGATCACGCCGTTGGCCCAGCGTGAACTGAACTGCGTCAGTGCGATGCCCTGTGACGAAAAATCCGCATTGACGATCGGATCGTT
Organism: Pantoea sp. X-Soil-TKNS-1207; assembly: GCF_059730485.1. Lineage (NCBI taxonomy): Bacteria > Pseudomonadati > Pseudomonadota > Gammaproteobacteria > Enterobacterales > Erwiniaceae > Pantoea > Pantoea sp. X-Soil-TKNS-1207. The sequence goes on along the minus strand of NZ_AP035958.1, from coordinate 4,278,282 downwards.
CAGCTCAAAAGCGCCGTTAATAAAGTTACCCGCGTTCATCGCCAGCGAGCCGTCATCGCTCTGCCAGTCATTGCCGCGCCACGTCAGGTTTTTCAGGGTTAAATCAAGATCGGTCACCGCCCAGTCTGGCCCCTGCAGGCGCGCATCGGTCATATCGAGGCGACTAATGCTGACGGAAGGGACGTCGCTCAGCGGCGTGAGGAAGTCAGGCAGGCTTTTATGGGTTTGCATGCGGATATCATTGAGGCGCAGCTGGTTAATCTTCCAGTTGCCCTGCGCGTCGCGCTCGGCATTGCCGGTCATCGAGCCGCGCGCCAGATCGGCGCCAATGTTACTCAGCACCAGACGACGCTGCGCCACGTTGCCCTGCAACAGCACGTTATTGCCTTTGACGCCATCCAGGGTCATCTCCCCGGCGCTCATCTGGAACTGGGCATCGCTGCCCATCATATCGCTGCCCGTCGGCTTCCACGGCACAATGCCGCCGTTCACCTGGCGCGCGTACATGGGTAGCGCGCTGCCGGGGCTGTCGATGCGCATATTATTGAGTTGCAGGCGGTTGGCCTGCATCGGCAGGGCGTTATCCGGCGTCAGGTTAGCCAGGTTCACTTCGCCATCGCGCAGTTCAATGCTGCTGAAATGCAGTGGATCGCTGAACTGCACCAGCGCCAGTCCGAGATCGACACGTTTGGCGACCAGCACCGCAGGCTGACCGTCGTGACCAAAGCTAAAGTCATCAAGGATGATGTGGGAGGGCGAAGAGAAGTTGTGTTCGATTTTGCTCAGAGAGAGATGCCAGGCCGTTTTATCGCTCACCCAACGGCTAAACCAGCCCGCGCCCCATTGTGTTTGCAGCAACACATACAAGACAACCAGGGCCAGCAGAATCAGCAGCAGTAAGGTAAGGAAAAACTTGCCAAGAAATTTCATCGCATCCATCCCGATCTTTTATCCGGTGAGATGCTGTTATGCCTGAATTACCGTTACAGCTCAACAGCCTGGATGTAAAAGCGGATAAATAACAGGCAGGCCGTAGCCTGCCGTTGCTATTACTTTTCCTGCGGGAAGATGAGGTTAAGCACAATTGCGGTAATGCCACCCGCGGCAATGCCCGATGAAAGCAGGGTTTTCAGCCAGTCTGGCGCGAATTGCAGAATCAGCGGCTGCTGAGAAACGCCCAGGCCCACCGCCAGCGATAGCGCAATAATCATGATGGCGCGACGGTTCAGTGGCTCACGCGAAACGATGCGCACACCCGATGCGGCGATAGTCCCAAACATCACGATAGTGGCGCCGCCGAGTACCGGTTCCGGGATATGTTGCACAAAGCCGCTGACCGCCGGGAACAGACCGAGCACGATCAACATCAGCGCCACCACAAATCCGACATAGCGACTGGCCACGCCGGTCAACTGAATCACCCCATTGTTCTGGCCAAAGCAGGAGTTCGGAAACGTATTGAACAATGCGGATACAAAAGAGTTGAGGCCATTTGCCAGTACGCCGCCTTTCAGGCGTTTCATATACAGCGGGCCGCTCACCGGCTGCTCGGAAACGTCAGAGGTGGCGGTGATATCACCGATGGTTTCCAGCGAGGTAACCATAAATACCAGCATCAGCGGGATCAGCAGATTCCAGTCAAAGCCCAGGCCGTAATAAAGCGGCGACGGCACGGCAACCAGCGGCTGACTGGTCGGCGCGGCCGTTGCTGGCAGCATACCCAGCGCCCACGCCAGCAGATAGCCGACAGCCATGGCGATCACCAGCGAAGCCACGCGCAGATACGGATTGCGCTGGCGATTCAGCAGAATAATCACCAGCAGCACTGCGCCGGCCAGCAGCAGGTTTTTCGGTGCGCCAAAGCTGTGGTCGCTCATGGCCGCAAAGCCACCGCCGATGGAGGTCAGGCCGACCTGAATCAGCGACAGGCCAATGATCATCACCACAATGCCGGAGACCAGCGGGGTGATAATGCGGCGCGCCAGATGCAGCACGCGCGACAGCACCATCTCAGTACAGGAGGCAACCATCAGCGTGCCGAACAGCGCCGCCATCATAGTGGGCACGTCAGCGCCGCCGTTTTTCAGCGCCATGCCACCCATAATCAGCGGGGTGACAAAGTTGAAGCTGGTGCCCTGAATCGACAGCAGGCCAGAACCGACCGGTCCCCAGGTTTTAATTTGCAGAATCGATGCCACGCCAGAAGCGAACAGCGACATGCTGATAATGTGCTGCGTATCCTGCGCGGGTAAACCCAGCGCCTGGCAGATCAGCAGCGCGGGGGTAATCACCGCAACAAACATCGCCAGCAGATGCTGACAGGCGGCAAACAGGGTTTGCGGCAGCGGTGGACGATCTTCCAGACGATAAATCAGTTCACTGTTTGCCGCGACGGCGGCACGGGCAGGCTGGCGGGACTCAGCGGTATTGACGGACATGGTGGACGTTCTCAATCACAACAAAGGGGCGATTTTAAACCGATGCCGAATGAAAGCAAACGTTTGCAAAGCCCCTTTTTACTTCCTGCCGGTCAGAGGGTAAAGACGGTGCGGCAGCGACTGTCATCCTCGCCCCAGGCGTGGTTCACTTCGCTGAGCGGACGCATCTGGAATGGGATGGAGAAATCGCTCTCTGCCGCCGCCGCCAGCAGCTCGCCAATACAGGCGACCAGCTCCGGGTGCGATACGCTGCCGAGGCCGCTGCCCATCAGCGTCAGGCCTGAGGAGCGCAGCAATTTGCTGTGCAGCGGGATTTCCTGGCCGCTCAGCGAACCAATCTGCACAAAGCGCACCACCTTTTCGCCACCGGCCACTGCCGCCTGCATGATATCGAGAGCGCTCTGACCCCAGAGATAATCCAGCACCACGTCGATACCTTCAGCCATCAGCGCAGGCAGCGCCGTGGGTAGCGCATCCAGCGTCAGCGTGATATCGGCCCCCTGGGCGCGCAGCTGCTCCAGCACTTCACGGTTGCGACCGGTGGCGATAATTTTCCCGGCGCCCAGATGGCGGGCGATGCGCACCGCCAGCCCGCCAGAGGTGCCGGTGGCGCCATTGATCAGCACGGTTTCGCCCGCGCGCAGCTGCGCCCGTCGGGTCAGCGCCGCCCAGGATGACATGCCGGGGTTGGCGAGCGCGGCAGCCAGCACCGGGTCCAGCGTCGGTGGTAGCGGCACGATACTATCGACCGTAACCTGGGTTCTCTCCGCCATGCTGCCCCAGGGGGCGTTAAATGCGAGGAAGTACACCGGGTCGCCATTGCTCAGATAACCGCTGCCATCGATGCCGGTAATAAATGGATATTGCGTGGTGGAGCTGTAGTGTGTCCCGGCGGCACGCGCTTTGGCCAGCTGGCTGATGGCTGCGGCTTTCACCGTGACCACCACCTGGCCGTCATCAGCCTGAGGCTCCGGGAAATCACCGTATACCGGCAGTTCGCCTGCTGCGGAAACTATCGCTGCTTTCATGTTTTCACCTTCAGTTAATCGGGATATATGTGTATTATGCACACATTATGCCTGCCTCGGGATGCCGTCAATGAAAAGTGTGCAAAATACACATAATAGTACAGCCTTCGATGATCTGCACAATGCGCTGCTGACCATCGTTGGTACCTTTAACCGTCCGCAACGCGATGAATTACTGATTAAAGAATCCAATATTCAGCTGGATCGCGCGCTGTTTCCGCTTCTGGTGCAGATCAGCCGTTTTGGCCCGATCGGCGTGGTCGAACTGGCTGACCGGGTGGGGCGTGATTACACCACGGTGAGTCGGCAGGTGGCGAAACTGGAGGAGATTGGGCTGGCGCAGCGGCAGAAAAGCCTCAAGGATAAGCGGGTGAACGAAGCCGCCATCACGGCGGCTGGGAAAGCGATGACCGATAAAATCGATGCGGCGCGCGCGCAAATTTATGATGGGGTTTTCCAGCACTGGCTGGAGGATGAGCGTACCGAGCTGGCGCGGTTGTTGCAGAAATTCGTCGCGGATTTCACCGCGCTGGACCGCCATAACAACGCCGGTTAGGCGTTGCTGTAGCGCTCGGTTTCCGGCAGCCAGCGTTCAATCAATGCCTGCGCCTGTTCGGGATAATGCTGGTGAATATGGCGGGCGACGCGCTGAACTTCGGGGATCATGCTTTGATCGCGCAGCAAATCGGCGACTTTGAACTCGGCGTTGCCGGTCTGACGTGTGCCGAGCAGTTCGCCGGGGCCGCGGATTTCCAGGTCATGCTGAGCGATAACAAAGCCGTCGTTGCTGTCGCGTAGCACCTGCAAACGCTTCTGCGCCGTTTTGCTCAGCGGCGCTTTGTACAGCAGCACGCAATGCGAGGCGACGGCACCGCGACCAACACGGCCGCGCAGCTGGTGCAACTGCGCCAGACCAAGACGCTCCGGGTTCTCGATAATCATCAGGCTGGCATTGGGCACATCCACCCCCACCTCAATCACCGTGGTCGCCACCAGCAGCTGAATCTCATTGGCTTTGAACGCCTGCATCACCGCCTGCTTCTCGGTTGGCTTCATGCGGCCATGAACCAGCCCGACCTGCAAGCCCGGCAGCGCCACTTTCAGCTCCTGCCAGGTTGCTTCTGCCGCCTGTGCTTCCAGCAGCTCGGATTCTTCAATCAGCGTACACACCCAATATGCCTGGCGTCCTTCATGACAGGCGTTCTGCACCCGCGTGATGATCTCACTGCGGCGGCTATCGGGAATGGCGACGGTGGTGACCGGCGTACGGCCCGGAGGCAGTTCGTCAATCGTCGAGGTATCCAGATCGGCATAGGCGGTCATCGCCAGGGTGCGCGGGATCGGGGTGGCGGTCATGATCAGCTGATGCGGATGGAAACCCTGTTCTTCGCCCTTTTCCCATAGCGCTAAACGCTGGTGGACGCCAAAACGGTGTTGTTCATCGATAATCACCAGCGCCATGCCTTTGAACTGCACCTGTTCCTGGAACAGCGCATGTGTGCCCACCACCATGGCCACCTGGCCGCTGGCAATGGCGTCCTGCTGCGCCTGACGCGCTTTGCCTTTTTGCTTGCCCGCCAGCCAGCCCACTTCAATACCGAGCGGGGCAAACCACTGGCGGAAGTTATTGGCGTGCTGTTCGGCCAGCAGTTCGGTGGGGGCCATCAACGCGACCTGTTTGCCGTGGGCAATCACATTCAGCGCGGCCATGGCCGCCACCAGCGTTTTGCCCGAGCCAACATCGCCCTGCACCAGGCGCATCATCGGGAAATCATGTGCCAGGTCGCGTTCGATTTCAGCGACCACGCGCTGCTGCGCACCGGTCGGTGAGAAGGGCAGCGCCGCCAGCAGTTTATCGACCAGTTCATGGCGGGCAGGCATTGGCAACGCGTGATGACGCTGCGCGCCCGCGCGCACCGCCAGCATACTGAGGTTATGTGCCAGCAACTCTTCCAGAATCAAACGGTGCTGCGCCGGATGGCGGCCGGTTTCCAGCTCGCTGAGACGTAAATCCGGCGGTGGACGATGCAGGGTATGCAGGGCATCCGGCAGGCTCATCAGGCCGCCGCTCAGTTCCTGTGGCAGCAACTCGGCAATGGCACAGGTTTCCAGCAGCGTCAGCGCCTGATCGGTCAGGTTGCGCAGCGTCGCCTGACGAATACCTTCGGTGGTGGGATAGACCGGCGTCAGCGTTTCCTGCAACTCCACGCCGCTGTGCTCGCCCTGAATACGGTATTCCGGGTGAATAATTTCTGCGCCGCGCTGACCGCGTTTGATCTCGCCATAAGCGGTGACGCGGCGACCGGTTGCCAGACTGTTTTTCATCCCGGCATTGAAATTGAAGAAGCGCATGGTCAGCACACCGCTGCCGTCGCTGATCTGGCACACCAGCATCCGGCGGCGGCCAAAGGTGATTTCGCTGTGCAGCACTTCGCCTTCCACCGTGGCCCAGATGCCCGGCAGCAGGTCGTTTATGCGATAGAGTTGGGTGCGATCTTCGTAGCGTAGCGGCAGATGCAGCAGCAGATCCTGGATGGTGAACAGGCCGATTTTAGCCAGTTTCGCCGCCTGGCTGGCGCCGACGCCGGTCAGGGTACTGAGCGGGATGGCATCCAGCAGACGGCCTTTCATTTTTTGCCCGTCGCTTGCATGGTCGCCCACCAGTCGGCATCGGCTTCCACTTCGCCTGCGTCGTTGATGTGCGGATAGGGCAGCCCTTTTTGCTTCGCAACACGCGCCAGCACCGGGTAGCCACCTTCAAACAGCAAACGCTGCTGCTCCTCTTCATCCAGCAGGCTGTAAGTACGCTGGTACATCCCGGCATTTTGCCGCTGACGTTGCGCTTCATACAGAATCAAGGCGGAAGCCACCGACACGTTGAGCGACTGCACCATGCCGACCATCGGGATAATGATGTCCTGATCGGCCAGCGCCAGGGCTTCAGCGGTGATGCCGGTTTTTTCCTGACCCATCAGGATGCAGGTTGGCAGCGTGTAATCGATCTCGCGGAAATCTACCGCTTTGGCGGAGAGATTGGTCGCCAGCACCTGCATCTTCTGATCCTTCAGATGGGTGACGGCTTCGGCGATATTGCGGTGGGTTTTCACTTTGACCCAGCTGTTGCTGCCCGCAGAGGCGGAGACCATGGTACGCATACGTACGCTGGGCCATACCGCATGGACTTCGTGGATGCCCACGGCATCAGCCGTACGGATCACCGCCGAGACGTTGTGCGGCTTATGCACCTGTTCCATGCAGACGGTGAGATCGTGCTGGCGCAGGGCCAGCATCTCGCGAATACGAGCAAAACGTTGAGCGTTCATGCACTAATTACGGTTTCGGTGGACTTTAATCACATCCGGCATTACGCGGATTTTACGCATAATGTTAGCCAGATGGACGCGATCGCGCGCGGTCAGACGGATAAAGGCGCTATAAACGCGACCGTCTCTCTCTTCGGTATTGAGGCTTTGAATGTTGGAATCGGCGGTGTTGATCGCCGCAGTCAGGTTGGCCAGCGCCCCCTGATGGTTAAACATGTCGACTTTAATCTCGGCGACAAATTCCTGATCGGTCACGATATCCCATTCAACCGGCATGAATTTTTCCGGTTCTTTCTGGTAGCCGCGAATATTGCGGCAGGATTCGTGATGCACCACCAGACCTTTACCCGGACTAACGTGCGCGACGATGGGATCGCCTGGAATCGGGCGACAGCATTTGGCAAAGGTGATCAGCACGCCGTCAGCGCCTTTAATCGGCAGCTTGTTGCGCTTATTACTGATCAGCGGTTCAGCGCCGGATTGCAGCAGATTTCTGGCGACCACGACGCTCATCGCGTTACCGAGGCCAATTTCTGCCAGTAAATCGTCCATGCTGGCCAGCTTCATGCGATCAAGTTCCTGCTGGATATTCTCCGCAGGAATCTCCGCCAGTTTGCGGCTGCCGCCCAGCGCATGGCCGAGCAGACGACGGCCGAGGTTGACTGAATCCTCGCGCTTGAGGTTTTTCAGCAACTGACGAATTTTGGCGCGCGCTTTGGAGCTGACGACAAAGTTGAGCCAGGCGGCATTAGGGCGTGCGCCTGGCGCAGTAATGATTTCGATAGTCTGGCCGCTGGTGAGCGACTGCGACAGCGGATAAGGCTGGCGATCAACACGCGCGCCTACGCAGGCGTGGCCGATATCGGTGTGGACGGCATAGGCAAAGTCGACCGGCGTCGCCCCTGCGGGCAGTTCGACAATGCGGCCTTCTGGCGTGAACACGTAGATCTCATCCGGGAACAGATCCGATTTCACGCTCTCGATAAATTCAAATGAGCTACCCGCGCTTTGTTGCAGCTCCAGCAGGCTTTGTAACCAGCGCTGAGCACGTACCTGCGCGGTGGTGCCACTTTCACCGGCCTGTTTATAGGCCCAGTGCGCAGCAACCCCCATTTCCGCCATCTGATCCATATCTTCAGTACGGATCTGCACCTCGACCGGCACGCCGTGCGGGCCAATCATCGAGGTATGCAGGGATTGATAGCCGTTCGCCTTGGGGATGGCGATGTAATCTTTCACACGTCCGGGACGCGGTTTATACAGGCTATGCATCTGGCCGAGCACGCGATAGCAGGTATCTAAATCTTTCACGATGACGCGAAAAGCATAGATATCCATGATCGAGTGAAATCGCTGCTCTTTCAGGTGCATTTTGCGGTAGATCGAATAGAGATGTTTTTCACGGCCACTGACGCGGCAGGCAATACCCGCTTCCTGCAGGCGACCATCAATCTCAGAAAGAATCTTCTGGATCATCTCTTTACGATTACCGCGCGCCGCTTTTACCACCTCTTTAATTACCCGATAACGGTTCGGGTAAAGCGCTTCAAAGCCCAGCTCTTCCAGTTCGGTTTTCAGGTGATGAATACCGAGACGGTGGGCCAGCGGGCTATAAATTTCGAGGGTTTCCAGTGCTATACGACGGCGTTTATCCGGTCGCAGCGAACCGAGCGTGCGCATGTTATGGGTGCGGTCAGCCAGTTTGATCAGAATGACGCGGATATCCTGCACCATCGCCATGATCATTTTGCGGAAGTTTTCAGCCTGGGCTTCTTTCTTATCGCGGAACTTCAGCTTATCGAGTTTTGACACCCCTTCCACCAGCTCGGCAACGCTTTTGCCAAACAGCTGTTCCATATCCTGGTAAGTGGCGGGGGTATCTTCGATAACATCGTGCAGCAGCGCCGCCATCAGCGTTTCGTGGTCGAGTTTCATCTCGGCCAGAATGCAGGCAACGGCTACAGGATGGGTGATATAAGGCTCACCGCTGGAGCGTGTCTGACCCTCGTGGGCATCACGCGCAACAAGATAAGCTTGCTTGAGGCGCTTGATTTGCTCCTCAGGCAAGTATTTTTCAATCAGTTGATTGAGGCTTTCAAACAGATACAAGGTTGACCTGCAGAGTGCTGTTAACGACGACCTTCAGCGATAGCGGTAACGGCTTGTAACTCAGCGGCTTCCTGCTCTTGCTGTTCCTGACGATCACGGACATCCAGAATCTGGTTAGTGATCAGGCCTTCCTCGATTTCGCGCAGGGCGATAACGGTGGATTTATCGTTCTCTTCCGGAACCAGCGGATCTTTGCCGCCTACCTGCATCTGACGTGCACGACGTGCAGCGACCAACACCAGGTCAAAACGGTTACCAATTTTCTCTACTGCGTCCTGAACGGTTACGCGTGCCATAGGTGTGCTACTCCACAGATGAAGAAATGACTGGGCATAATACTGAAAGTGAATTCAGACTGCCAATAGTTTGCTGATTAAAGCATCATGTCGCGATTTCTGGCGACTCATACGCAGACGTTCTGCGCGAATAATGGTTTTCAGATCAGACAGCGCCAGATCGAAATCATCATTCACAATTAAATAATCGTATTCGGCATAGTGGCTCATTTCCGCCACGGCCTGGGCCATACGACGGGCAATTACCTCTTCGCTATCCTGACCGCGACCACGCAGGCGGCGATCCAGCTCCTCGGTAGACGGCGGCAGCACAAAAATGCTGCGTGCGGCCGGCATCTTCTGGCGAATTTGCTGGGCGCCCTGCCAGTCGATATCGAGAAATACGTCAACACCGGTCGCCAGTACACGTTCAATGGCGGCGCGCGAGGTACCGTAATAGTTGCCAAACACTTCCGCATGCTCAAGGAAGGCATCCTCGGCAATCATGGCTTCAAATTCCGGTTTCGATACGAAAAAGTAATGTTCACCATGAGCTTCGCCGGGGCGCACGCCACGGGTGGTATGGGAAACAGACACTTGCGTATCGTACAACGGCTGTGTCTTTAACAGCGCCTGAATCAGGCTGGATTTACCTGCGCCGCTGGGGGCAGAAACAATATAGAGCGTGCCTTGAGCCATGGTTATCTTGAATTGAGTAAAGAGCGGAGTCGATTTCCTGCACAGTATACACGGCTTACGGGCCGCACGCAGCGTTTGCTGCCGCGCCAGCAGCATTTCTTTTTTTGTGAAGCCGCGCCAGCTGCATTGTTCAGCGCTGTAAACGCGTAAAAAACGCCGGAAGCCAGTTTCCATCATCCCGGTTTGCTGCTGGCAGTCAGTGGGATTGCGCTCTCCAATAGATAAAAAAGGAGAGCGAAGATGAAAGGATGCATTGCTTTAGTGTGCTGGTTATTCAGCGCAAGTCTGTCGGCTCAGGGGGTTTGCCCCAACTGGTCGCCCGCGCGCGCCGGACAGGAGATCACGCAATTACAAACCCAGCTACGCCAGTGGGATGATGCCTACTATCGGCAGGGACAAAACCTGATCAGTGATGCCGATTACGACACTCTGCAACAGCGGCTACAACAGTGGCAGCACTGCTTCACATCCTCCCAGCCGTCTTATGCGGCGCAACCCACTACCAACGGCAGCACGCATCATCCGGTGGCGCATACCGGCGTGCGCAAGTTGCGCGATAAGCGGGCCGTGGCGGAGTGGATGCAGGGTAAGGCGGCATTGTGGGTGCAGCCGAAGGTCGATGGCGTGGCCGTCACGCTGGTTTATCGTCAGGGGCAGCTGGTTTCCTTTATCAGCCGTGGAGATGGTTTGCGTGGTGAAGAGTGGCGGGAGAAGGCTGCACAGATCCCGGCTATTCCGCAGCAGATCGCCACCCCCCAGGCTGAGTTGGTGCTTCAGGGGGAGCTGTTCCTGCAAATGACCGATCATCAGCAGGCACGCGACGGAGGTAAAAATGCCAGGGCCCAGGTTGCGGGAGCGATGATGCGCCGCGACACCAGCCCGTTGCTGGCGCAGCTCGGCATCTTTATCTGGGCCTGGCCGGATGGCCCGGCATCAATGACGGAGCGTTTAACGCAATTATCGCGCTGGGGATTCGGTCTGACGGAGCAATGGAGCCAGCGCGTCAGTAATGCGGAAGAGGTGGCAGTCTGGCGTGACCGTTGGTTTCACGCGTCATCGCCGTTTGCCAGCGACGGAATCGTGATTCATCAGTCACCTGGCCGTGTCGGGCGTGACTGGCAGCCAGGCCAGGGCGACTGGTCAGTTGCGTGGAAGTTCCCACCCCCGGAGGTCAGCAGTGAAGTGAAGTCCGTGGATTTTAACGTTGGACGCACCGGGAAAATCGCGGTTGTGCTGAATCTGATCCCGGTACAGCTGGAAGATAAAACTGTGCGCCGGGTAAATATCGGGTCACTGCGCCGCTGGCGCGAGCTGGATGTGATTGCGGGCGATCAGGTGACGCTCACCCTCGCCGGGTTGGGCATCCCGCGTATTGAACGGGTGATCTGGCGCGTGGCGCAGCGCGACTATCCGCCAACGCCGGAAAGCAGCGGATTTAATGGTCTCAGTTGCCTGACATTCAGCGCACCGTGCCGGGCGCAGTTCCTCTCGCGCCTGAGCTGGCTGAGCGAGAAATCGGTGCTGGATATCAATGGCGTGCAACGTAGTACCTGGCAGCGCCTGCTCGATCATGGGGCCATCAGCCATCTGTTTTCCTGGCTGGACCTCACGGCGCAACAGATTTCTCAGGTCGAAGGCATTTCATCGGCGCGCGCGCAGCAAATCTGGCATCGCTTTAATTTAACGCGTCAGCAACCGCTGCGCCGCTGGGTGAGCGCCCTGGGTCTGCCCATACCCCGTGCGGCGCTTCAGGCAATGCCGGACAGCCAGTGGCAGCAGCTTCAGGCGCGAACGGCCGAAGAGTGGCAACAGTTACCGGGCATTGGCAGCACGCTGGCACAGCGTATTGTGGCGATGCTGCAGGATCCGCACCTGCAGCAGCTCATCACTTTTTTGCAGCAGCAGGATATTCCGCCTGGCGCATCAGTGATCGGGATGAGGATAATTGAAAATGGGCAGCCCGAGACGGAATCGCAGCGCCAGCAGGCGGGCGATAAACCCGAATAGCAGGGTAATGATCACCACCATTTCATTCGCCAGTGAGGTTTTCAGCAGCAGGATATAAATCCAGCCTGATGCGAACGCGATACCGGCATACAGTTCCTTCTGGAAAACCAGCGGAATGCGGTTGCAAAACATATCGCGTAACACGCCGCCGAACACGCCGGTGATCACCGCACTGATGGCGGCAATGATTGCTGCATGGCCGCCATCCAGCGCAACCTGAGCACCAATGATGGAGAACACCACCAGGCCCAGCGCATCCAGCACCAGAAAGGCTTTACGCAGATGGTTCATCAGCGGCGCTACTACGGTCGTCACCACTGCGGCGGCGGCCACAATCATGATGTATTCGGGATGTTTCACCCAGCCCAGCGGATAGTGGCCCAGCAGAATGTCGCGCACCGATCCGCCGCCAATGGCGGTGACGGAAGCAATAATAATCACGCCGAACAGGTCCATTTTACGCCTGCCTGCCGCCAGCGCGCCGGTCATGGCTTCGGCGGTGATACCAATAATGTAGAGAACGGTTAACAGCATAGAGCACTCCATATAATTGGCGGCAAGGCTAAAGATTTCCCCGAGTGTAGACCACTGAGTTTTTCTAAAACAGCGGAATCGGATTAGCTGATTTGATAATAATAGCGCTAATTGCCTTGTTTAGCGGGGATGGTCGGGTATCGACGCGTTATTCGCATTATAAAATATGATGCGAAAATGCTCATGGCGGCTTAATCAGATGGGGATACGTGCGGCTGAGACAGGAGGAAAGCGGCAGGAGGAGGAAAAGAAAAAAGCGTGCTGGTTACCAGCACGCGAACGCATCCTCTCAGATGCCCAGAGCCCACCATACAGACTTGTTTTTATTATCCGTTTCTTGCTCGCACATTGGCGAAACCTTTCAGGCTAAAACGGTATTCTGGCTGGAACCAGGAACGGCCGTAGTAGCAGTAGACCAGCATACGGATCGAGACCATTGCCAGGTAGCCCCAGATGGCGCACAGCACCGAGGGTGTCAGCCATACGGTGAATAGGGTCACGCCCAGTCCGACCAGCACTGACGAGGTTTCCGTAAAGGCAATGCGTGTAAATTGTTTTTCCCGCTGCAATATGGCGCGATAATGTTGTCCCTGCGGAATAATGATAAAAATTACCGATATCATTTCCAGCATGACCGCCATTTCCGGCTGATTCATCATTCGGCTATAAAGATCGCTGCCAATAAATAGCACCGCGAAAATAAATAAGCCAGATAACACATTGCCCCAATAAAGAAGCGAAAGTTCACTGACGGTTAAATTTTGATTCCTGATAACGGAATTTCCGAAGCCACGGTCAGCAAGTGTATCAATAATCAATAACATCACAATGGCAATCGCGAGTAAATCTAACTCATTTGCCTGTAATATTTGTGCCAGAAGTGAAAGTTGTAATACACCAATACCGACGATTTTAATGGATGACAGAATTGACCATTTGGCTCCGGCCAGATTTTTTTCTCGTATCGCCATACTCTGCTCGTTATGGTACATGTACCAGTGCAAATTAAGGGTCGCCCGGGCGATAAGGCCAGAGCACAGATTTCATCAATGCAGCGAATCCTGGCGCAACCCTGAAATGCCTTTCAGCGTTTGCCATGTAATGATGCATTTAATTAAATGATGTTCTGAATTTAAAGATATGCCCCTGGTGTTTAATTGTTTTTGTGTCATGGCGGTATCTCCTCCGGTCAGGAGGAAATCCGCCAGATCACAATAAAATCCTTTTTGATTGTTATATTTCCCGATCAGAATCCGTCTGGCCGTCTCAACAAATTCTTTTTCTGATAATAAAGGATAGGTTGAGCGTTCCATGTTATTACCCTGCTGTTGTTATTATTAAGTACTGCTGTGTGTAAGGGAGTTATACCGTGTTTTATTTAAATTAACACCATGAGAAAACTCCTATAAATGAGACTCAGGAATAAATGGTTTCAGACTTTGCATCAGAATATATAAGTCCATGGGTGTAGCATTTATTAGTCTTTTTCGACATTACCCAGGCCCGGAATTCCCACAGGGTAATCCGGATAAAAAAAACAGCGAGAAATCAGAGGCGCCCGGGGTGGTTAGCGTCTTCCCCACCAGGATTTTTCCTGGTGAGGAATCTTTAGCCAAACTGGTGATTAAGGGGGAAAACAGCCGCACAAAGAGCAAAACCGTTAAAGGCTTTTGTGTAAAAAAATTGTTTAATCGTGCCGATTACACCCAACGCAGCGTAGAGTAGATAATCACATATAATGCATTGATTCTAATGGGTTAATAAGTGGAGAAGGTTATCCAGATCACGTTTTACCCAGGCAACATCCTGGGCAAACTTCTCATCGGACATTAGCGGCTGGCGATAAACCACCATCACAACCTCGGCACCCTGTTCATTAGCGATCACCCGCATTGGCATGTAGATCTCCTTACCGATGCCGGTATCAATCCAGTGATCCATCACGCCAAACGGATTATGCGGGGTAAAACGAATCTTCACCGTGCCTTCTGGTCCTTTGGCTTTCCACACATTCCCTTCCTGCGTCAGCGTGCTGGTACTTAGCCCGCTCGCCCATTTAGCGAAACACTCGGGTTTCCAGATGGTTTCATATAAATCTAACCAGTTACGTGGAATGGTCAGAGTCACTGTCTGAGATGGCAACATGGGACCTCCTGTTGGGCGGACAAAGAGGCATTAAAGCACGCGGCAACCGGGCTGGATACGGCCCGGTGCCGGAAGTGTGGTGCAGAAGTGGTTTCCGGAAAAAGCGCAGCGGTAACAGGAACCCGCCACGTTCTTCACTGTTGAGTCGCTTAGCTGTGAGGCACAGCCTCGCCGTTTTGGAATCCGCCACCTAAATCTTCAATCAACACCACCGCCAGATTGATCTGCTGCGCTTTAAGCGCCGCCAGTTTCTGGTCGGATTCGATTAACTGATTTTGAATGGTCAGGACATCAAGATACGGACGCAGACCGGCGGTGTATTCGCGATGCAGGTCGTCCCAGGAACTGTGAATTAACTGGTTCGCACTCTCCTGCTGTGCCAGCTGGTTCTGAATGGACTGCAACTGCGTGATGGTATCGCTGACATTACCCAGCGAGCCGATCAGCAGTTTGTTGTACTGCGCTACGGCCAGATCCCAGTTGGCATCGCTCTCAGCCAGATCAGCACGACGTTTACCGGCATCAAAGATAGGCAGCGACAGGCTTGGACCTACATTAAAGAAGCGACTCGGTGCACCAAACAGCGCATCGCCGAGCAGCGAACGCGTACCGGCCTCCGCCACCAGGTTTATGTTGGGATAGAACTCGGTTTTGGTTGCGGCAATGTCTTTTGCTGCGGCTTCAACCCGCCAGCGGGCAGCGACCACATCCGGACGGCGACCCAGCAGGTCTGCGGGAATGCTACCCGGCAGCAGGGCTGCGGTGGGGACGTTCAGTTTTGCTGGCTTCAGGTTGTGCCAGTAGTCCGGTCCCTTGCCAATCAGCGTGGAAAGCTGAATGCCGGCATCGGTGACGTCCTGGCTCGCTTCAGTCAGCGTAGCTTCCGCGGTCTTTTGCTCTGACAGCGCTTGCTTATATTGGTAGTCGGAAGTCAGTCCGGCAGAGACATATTGCTGCTGGATTTTGGCGATACCGTCGGCGCGATCGGCATTCTGTTTTGCCAGGTCCGCGTTGGTCCATGCCAGGTTGAGGTTATTCCATGCGCGCGCGACGTTCGCGGCGAGGGTTAACTGACTCGCCTGGCGATCCAGTTCACTGGCGCGAGCCTGACCGAGTGCGGCTTCGGCGGCGTCTTTCTTACCACCCCATAAATCGAAGGTGTAGCTCAGACCAACGTTGGCGGTACGCAGCGTGCTGTAGGTTTTACCCTGCAACAAAGGATCGTCCACTTTTGCCACGCGTGAACGGGTAATGCCGGCGTTGAGGTCGATATCCGGATAGCGTTCGGCGTTGGCGGCAATGACCTGCGCGTTGGCTTTATCAGCCTGGGCATTGACGACCTGCAGATCCGGGCTGGCGGCCATCGCATCATTAATTAAGTGGTCAAGCTGAGGATCGCCAAAGCTCTGCCACCACTGCGTTTTCGGCCAGTTGGCTGCACTGAAGTGTGCATTTTTCAGCGTGTCCTGCGCCTGTAATGAATTGGCGTCAACCATATGGTTACTGGTGTGTAAGCCGTGATAGTTGGCACAACCTGCCAGCAGCGCGCTGGCAACAGCAATTGCGAGCATAGCTCGCCGATGTGAAGTGAAAAGCAGCGTCATAATTTTGGTCAGGAAGAGGAAATGGCGCCCATTACAAAAGGCTGTGCAAATTTTGACAAACCTGTTTTTCGTTAAGAATGGTTGTGAAATGTTTTCAGTGAGGAAAAACGGCAGGTTAGCAGCAGGCCGCAGCCTGCTGCATTCGGTCAGACGTAGAGTGAGGCTTCACCCGGCGGACGGGTTTTAAAGCGGCGATGCAGCCAGAGATATTGCTCCGGGGCGCGCAGGATTTCACGCTCGATCACTTTATTCATATAAGCCGCGGCGGCGGACTCGTCGTCATACGGATAGTTCTCCAGCTCTGGCTGGATGATCAGCTGGTAACCGTTTTTCAGTGGGTTACGAATCAGCACAATCGTCAGCATCGCCGGACGCGCCAGACGCGACAGCACAAAGGTGCCGTTGGTGGTTGCCGCTTTCTCTACCGCAAACAACGGCGCGAATACGCTGCCTTTCGGACCGTAGTCCTGATCCGGTGCGAACCATACCGCTTCGCCCTGCTTCAGCGCCTGGACCATGCCGCGCAGATCGCGACGGTCAATCATCGCTTTGTTGGAACGCATACGCCCGCGGGTCTGCGCCCATTCCATCGCCTGATTATTATGCGGGCGATACATCGCCATCATCGGCTGGCATAACCCGGTGATACGGCCACCCAGTTCAAGCGACATAAAATGCACGCCAATGACCATCACGCCGCGCTTATGGTTCTGTGCAGTTTGCAGGTTAGCCATACCGCTCACCTGGAACAGCTGACGTACCCGACGATCGGACCAGAACCACGCGATACCGGTTTCTGCCAGCGCCATGCCCAGCGAGGCAAAGTTGCCGGCAATCATGACTTCTTTCTCTTCTTCGCTGATGCCAGGGAAGCACAGTTCGATATTACGACGGGTAATGCGTTCGCGACGCTTCAGGAAATGACGTGAGGTCTTGCCTGCCGCAGCACCAAGACGGATAAGTACAGAGTAGGGAAGCTGCACCAGCAGCCACAATACACCCAGCCCAAACCAGGTGAACCAGTAGCGCGGGTGGAGGAGTTTAGAGCAGAATTGCCCGGTTTTTTTCATAGCGCCTTCATGTGATAGGTGAATGTATCGCACAAAGAAGCAGGTCCATGAGTTCCCAAGGCGGTACAGCAGTCTTAAATTCGACCAGCAGATTAGCAAATAGTGCCTTCAAAGAAACCTAAACTCTGCAATCTTCAGGATTGAGCGGATTCATTGAGCAGGCAATTATCGCGAAGAATTGTCGCTGGGGTGAACAGATAGGTCTTAATTTACATAGAATTACTGGTAAGACGAGTGTTTTTCATACCAACTGAAGCGGAGAAACGATGGCACAGAAAGACACTGGTGGGTACGACTCTTTACGCATTATTTACATTGCATGATGAAAAAAGATCGTCTACCAGGCAATAACCCTGCCGCAGAGTGATCACGACAGGGCGGGTTTGCGCATTTTACAATCAGTTAATTGATTTTACTCGATATTCTGAATCTGCTCGCGCATCTGTTCAATCAACACTTTCAGCTCAATGGCTGAGGCGGTGATATCGGCATTGATCGATTTAGACGCCAGGGTGTTCGACTCACGGTTGAACTCCTGCATCATAAAATCGAGGCGACGGCCCACGGCTTCCTTCTTTTTCAGGATGTTGTAGGTCTCTTTCACATGCGCCTCAAGGCGGTCCAGCTCTTCGGCGACATCAATACGCTGCGCCATCATCACCAGTTCCTGCTCCAGACGATTGTTTTCCAGCTGAACTTCGGCTTCTTCCAGCCGGGTCACCAGACGTTCGCGCTGCCACTTCAGCACTTCCGGCATCTGCGCGCGCACGTTGCTCACTTCACGGCTCACGCCTTCGAGACGCTGCTCAATCAGCGCTTTCAGCGCTGTGCCTTCGCTTTCGCGTGCGGCAATAAAGTCATCCAGCGCGCCATCCAGCGCGACCAGCAGTTCGGCATTGATGGCGTCAAGATCCTGCTCCTGGGCAGACATCACGCCCGGCCAGCGCAGGATATCCAGCGGGTTGATAGCGCCTTCGTCGCTCTGCAATTTCACCCAGTTAGCTGCCTGAACCAGCTGTTTCGCCAGCGATTCGTTCAGCATCAGTTCACCCTGGGAGCCGGGATCGGCATCAAAACGCAGGTTGCACTCGATTTTGCCGCGCGTCAGGCGGTTGCGAATACGCTCGCGGATTACCGGTTCCAGACTGCGGAACTGCTCCGGCAGGCGGATGTAGGTTTCCAGGTAGCGCTGGTTAACGGAACGTAGCTCCCAGGCGGCGCTGCCCCAGTGGCCTTTGGCTTCGCGGCGGGCGTAAGCGGTCATACTGCGGATCATAAGCGATACTCGTGTGAAGAAAATTTAGTGAATTATAGCGATGTACGCTATGGCATGACAGGTAAAAGCCTGAAATACAGACAGCTAAGCGCTGGCCTTTTCAAACCAGACACCTATGATAGCGACGGGCATTCAGTTCAGGGAAATCTGTATGGCAACAAAATTTATCGCGACGTTTGCACTGGCATTGCTGCTGGCAGGCTGCCAGACACACTCCACTGCACCCACACCTTCTGCGGCTGCGACCAGACCGACGCCGGTGTGTGCCGGGGGAGAAATGATGATGCAAACCACGTTGTGGTTTGGCATGAGTCAGCCGCAGGGCGGCACGGTGAGCGAGCAGGAGTGGCAGCAGTTTGTCGACAGCGACGTGACGCCGCGCTTCAAAGAGGGTCTCTCGGTATACAACGCGAAAGGGCAGTGGCTGGGTGAGAACGGCAAGCTGGCGCGCGAAAACAGCAAAGCGCTGATGCTGATTCATACGCCGGATAGCGCCAGCTCAGAAAACATCAACGCGTTGCGTGATATCTATAAAAAACGCTTCAATCAGGAATCCGTGATGCGGGTTGATGGCCTGGTGTGCGTCGGTTTCTGATAACCAGGCGGCGTATCGGCCGCCTGATTTCCTCAGATAAACAGCCCGGCAAACGCCGCCGAAAGCAAACTCACCAGCGTTGAGCCATACACCAGCTTCCAGCCAAAGCGCGATACCACGTTCCCCTGTTTTTCGTTCAGACCTTTGATAGCACCGGCAACGATGCCAATTGAGGCGAAATTGGCGAACGACACCAGGAACACCGACAGAATGCCGAGACCGCGCGGCGTCATCTCTGCGGCCACTTTCTTCAGTTCGATCATCGCCACAAACTCATTGGCTACCAGCTTGGTCGCCATAATGCTGGCGGCCTGCAATGCGTCAGCCGACGGAATGCCAATCAGCCAGGCAAACGGATAGAACACATAGCCGAGCAGCTGCTGGAAGCTGTAGCCAAACACGGCCGCAAACAGCGCATTTACCGCCGCGATCAGCGCGATAAAACCAATCAGCATCGCCAGAATGATCATCGCCACTTTAAAACCGGCGAGGATATATTCACCCAGCATCTCAAAGAAGCTCTGATCTTCGTGCAGTTTATCCAGCGCGATATGTTCTTCATCCTGCGCGCGGGTTGGGTTGATGATCGACAGGATAATAAAGGTGCTGAACATGTTAAGCAGTAGCGCCGCGACCACGTATTTTGCATCAATCATCGACATATAAGCGCCGACAATCGAGAGCGACACGGTGGACATCGCCGTCGCGGCCATGGTGTACAGACGCGGTGCAGAGATATCGCCGAGAATGCCTTTATAGGCGATGAAGTTTTCCGACTGGCCGAGAATCAGTGTGCTGACGGCGTTGAACGACTCCAGCTTACCCATGCCGTTGACCTTCGACAGCAGGGTGCCGACCAGGCGGATCAGCAAGGGCAGAATGCGCCAGTGTTGCAGAATGCCGATCAGCGCGGAGATAAACACAATTGGGCACAGCACGCCGAGGAAGATAAACGCCAGCCCCTGTTTGCTCATGCCGCCGAACACAAAATCGCTGCCTTGTGCCGCGAAAGTCAGCAGGGTTTCGAAGAAGCCGCCGACCGCGCTCACCACCGCCAGACCGCTGGCTGAGTGCAGGAAAAACCAGCCGAGCGCCGCTTCCACCAGCAGCAACTGAATAATAAAACGTGGGCGAATCTGTTTGCGGTCATGACTGACCAAAAGCGCGAGGGCAAAGATCACCACCAGCGCCAGCAGGAAATGGAGTATCGCTGTCATCATTTATCTTTTTTAAGTGGGAAAGCGCGCATTTAGCCACAGCATGGACGGAATTTCATCCACGATTGTGCCGCCGCAGGGCAGGACAGCCGCAGTGGAAGTCCGTATAATGCGCAGCCAAACCTAAGCAAGCCGGAGAGAAACCATGCGTCCAGCAGGCCGACACGCCGCTCAAGTGCGTCCCGTCACCCTCACTCGTCACTACACCAAACATGCCGAAGGCTCAGTTCTTGTTGAGTTTGGTGAAACCAAAGTGCTGTGCACTGCCACCGTTGACGAAGGTGTGCCACGTTTCCTCAAAGGTCAGGGTCAGGGCTGGGTAACCGCCGAATACGGCATGTTGCCGCGTTCTACCCACAGCCGTATGGCGCGCGAAGCGGCCAAAGGCAAGCAGGGCGGCCGCACGCTGGAGATTCAGCGTCTGATCGCCCGTTCACTGCGCGCTGCGGTAGATTTGCAGGCGCTGGGTGAATACACCATCACGCTGGATTGCGACGTGATTCAGGCGGATGGCGGCACCCGTACCGCGTCAATCACCGGTGCCTGCGTGGCATTGGCGGATGCGCTGAATAAGCTGGTGGCCGATGGCAAACTGAAAGCCAGCCCGCTGAAAGGCATGGTGGCGGCGATTTCCGTCGGCATCGTCGCTGGCGAAGCGCGTTGCGATCTCGAATACGTAGAAGATTCCGCTGCCGAAACGGATATGAACGTAGTGATGCTGGAAGATGGCCGCATGATTGAAGTGCAGGGCACTGCGGAAGGCGAGCCGTTCAGCCATGAGGAGTTGCTGGAACTGCTGGCGCTGGCGCGCGGCGGTATCGAGCAGTTGATTCAGGTACAGAAAGCAGCATTAGCAGATTGATGTAACAGGCGACCAGAGAGTCGCCTTTTCTTTATTTGAGGAGTGAGAAATGAAAGCCTGGCAGCGTCAGTTTATTGAGTTCGCCCTGAACAAAGGGGTGCTGAAGTTTGGTGAGTTCACCCTGAAATCGGGGCGCAAAAGCCCTTATTTCTTCAATGCCGGTCTGTTTAACACCGGACGCGATCTGGCGTTGTTAGGTCGTTTTTACGCTCAGGCGCTGGTGGATGGCGGCGTGGATTTCGATCTGCTGTTTGGCCCGGCCTATAAAGGCATTCCGATTGCCACCACGACGGCCGTGGCGCTGGCCGATCATCATGATCGTGATGTGCCGTATTGCTTCAACCGCAAAGAAGCCAAAGACCATGGCGAAGGCGGTCTGCTGGTTGGCAGTCCGTTGCAGGGCAAAGTGATGCTGGTGGATGACGTGATCACCGCCGGTACGGCGATTCGCGAATCGATGGACATCATTAGCGCCCATAACGCCACCCTGGCCGGTGTGCTGATCTCGCTTGACCGCCAGGAGCGTGGCCGCAGCGATATCTCTGCCATTCAGGAAGTAGAGCGCGATTATCAATGCAAAGTCACCGCGATTATTACCCTGGCTGAGCTGATTGATTACCTGGAAGAGAAGCCTGAGATGGCGGACCATCTGGCAAAAGTGCGCGCGTATCGTAAAGAGTACGGTATCTGATGCAGAAGGCGGGCTGCAACAGCCCGCCATCATTATCTGTAACGACGCGATAAGTCGCGCCGCTACGGTCCGGAAAGGGTTTACACCAGCTGCGCAGCCAGCAGCGGCCAGCGGGTATCGAAATCCGCAGTGGGACGGTAACGGAACTCGGAGCGGACATAGCGCGACAGCAATCCTTCGCAGAGTGCCAGCAGCTGGCTGGCGAGCAGGGTTTCATCGGTCTGAAAGCCCTCACCATCACGCATTTTCTTCTCTTTCATCACCTGGCGCAGCTGCACTTCAATGCGTTCAAACAGCTGATTGATGCGCCCCTGCAAACGATCCTGTTCAAACATCAGCGCGTGGCCGGTCAGAATACGCGTCAGCCCCGGATTACGCTCACCAAATCCCAGGATGAGCTGCACGATTAATCGCAGACGTGCTTCCGTCTCTTTTTCATCTTTCAGGATTAGATTGATGCGCGTAATCAGGCTGTCTTCAATAAATTCGATCAGGCTGTCAAACATGCGCGTTTTGCTGGGGAAGTGGCGATACAGCGCCGCTTCGGAAACACCCACATTGGCCGCCAGTTTCGCGGTGGTGATACGCTGGCTGCCATCACTCGACTCCAGCATTTGCGCCAGAGCCTGCAAAATTTCTTCGCGACGGTTCCGTTTCGCGACCTTTTTTTCTGCCATGACCTTCAAGTCCCCTGAAATTCACCAAAAACAGGCAACACTCACGCTTCTGCCCTGTGTTCAGCGCGCACAGGGCGGAAAAGAAGAAAGGGCAGAGGCGTAAGCGAAAAGCGCGTGTTACTGACGGCCAGAGTGACCGAAGCCGCCCGCGCCACGCACGCTGGCGTCAAAATCTTCCACCAGGTTAAATTCGGCCTGTACCACTGGCACAAACACCAGCTGGGCCAGACGGTCACCCGGATGCAGCGTGAAACTCTCCTGACCACGGTTCCAGACAGAAACCATCAGCTGGCCCTGATAATCCGAGTCGATCAGACCCACCAGGTTACCCAGCACGATGCCGTGCTTATGGCCGAGGCCGGAACGCGGCAGAATCACCGCCGCAAGGCTGGGATCGCCAATGTGAATCGCCAGGCCGGTCGGCACCAGCACGGTGCTGCCTGGGGTGATGTCCAGTGCGTCATCCAGACAGGCGCGTAAATCCAGCCCGGCTGAACCCGAGGTTGCGTAAGTTGGCAGCGGGAAATCAGTTCCCACGCGCGCATCAAGAATCTTAACGTCGATTTTTTTCATCATAACGGCTGACAATCTCGTCTAATAATTGTTGGCCAAGGAGCGTCTTATCATTGAGCGGTAAGACTTTCTCTCCTTCCTGCCAAAAAAGGTGAAGAGCATTGGTGTCGCTATTGAACCCCTGGCCTGCTTTCGCCACATCATTGGCACAAATCAGGTCGAGATTTTTCCGTACCCGTTTTTGCCGCGCGTATTCTTCCACATTACGGGTTTCGGCGGCAAACCCGACCACATAAGGCCGGCCTTCTTTGAGTGCAGCCACACCGGCTACGATGTCGGGGTTCTTCACCAGTTGCAGTGTGACGTTATCATCGCCACCCTGTTTTTTGATTTTCTCCGCGGCAATGGTTGCCGCCCGGTAGTCTGCCACGGCTGCGCTGGCAATGAAAATATGTTGTTGGCTGATTTGCGCCATTACAGCGGCTTCCATCTCCTGCGCGCTGGTGACATCAACCCGTTGCACCCACGCGGGCGTGGGCAGTGTCACCGGACCCGCCACCAGCGTCACTTTCGCCCCCCGTTTCGCGGCGGCGGCGGCAATCGCAAACCCCATTTTGCCGGAGCTATGGTTGGAGATGTAGCGTACCGGGTCGAGCGCCTCACGGGTTGGACCGGCGGTGATCATAATGTTGAGATGTTGCAGATCGTTGACGGGCGAGGCCCATTCCAGCGCATGGGCCACAATTGCCAGCGGGTCCAGCATCCGGCCCGGCCCGATATCGCCACACGCCTGGCTGCCGCTGTCCGGTCCCCAAATCAGCAGGCCGCGATCGTGCAGACGTTGCAGGTTCTCCTGCGTCACGGCGGCGCGATACATCTGCTGGTTCATGGCGGGCACCACGGCAATCGGCGCTGCGGTGGCGAGGCAGGTGGTGGTGACCAGATCGTTGGCCATACCGGCGGTGACGCGCGCAATCAGGTCGGCCGTGGCGGGGGCCAGCACAATCAGGTCGGCCCATTTCGCCAGCTCGATATGGCCCATGGCCGCCTCGGCCGCCGGGTCGAGCAGATCGTCGAACACCGGATATCCCGACACCGCCTGCAGGCTGAGCGGCGTGATAAAGGCTTTGGCCGCGTCAGTCATCATTACGCGCACATCGGCACCGCGATCGCGCAGCCGCCGTACCAGTTCCGGTGCTTTATAGGCAGCAATGCCGCCACTCACGCCCAGCAGAATTTTTTTTCCGGCTAATCCAGTCATGTTATCGCCTCAACTCAACACAGTTTGCCGCGTCAGGGCGCGGCAGATGAGGCAACTTTACCACAAAATCCATCCGTCCCCTTTTCACTGCCTGCGGCCTTTGCGAGGCGGCTCTGAAAACCGCCTTAACCGGCTGGCTTTCCTCACGTCTCGCGCTCAGGATAGCCGCAACGCAGGGAGGAGGACGCGATGATGGAACTGGCACCACGGGAGAAGCTGGTGTTGAAAGGCGCTGAAGCGCTGAACGACGAGGAACTGCTGGCGATTTTTCTGCGCACCGGCTCCTGCGGCATCAGCGTGATGCGGCTGGCGCGGCAGATGCTGAATGAATTTGGCTCGTTGTATCGCATCATGAGCGCCAGCCCGGAAGAGTTAACGACCATCAAAGGCATTGGCCTCGCTAAAATGACGCAATTACAGGCGATTGCTGAACTTGGCCGACGTTTTTTTGCCAGCCAGCTGGCGCGTGAGAACGTGATGGAGAATCCGCAGGTGACGCGCCACTATCTGCAAAGCGTGCTGGCGCATCAGGAGCGGGAGATCTTTATGGCGCTGTTCCTCGATAATCAGCATCGCGTCTTACAGGCGCAGAAAATGTTTTCCGGTTCGATTAGCAGCGTTGAAGTTCATCCGCGAGAAATTGTGCGCGAAGCGCTAAAACTCAATGCCGCTGCGGTGATCCTGGCGCATAATCACCCCTCCGGTATTGCCGAGCCAAGTCGCGCCGACCGCGAAATTACTGACCGTGTCGCCAAAGCCTGCACGCTGCTGAATATCCGTTTGCTTGATCATCTGGTGATCGGTCACGGCGAGTTTACCTCCTTTGCCGAGCGCGGATGGCTGTAATTTTGACCGTTAATTCGGCGGAAACGGTGGCTTT
Source organism: Pantoea sp. X-Soil-TKNS-1207 (assembly GCF_059730485.1). Classification (NCBI taxonomy): domain Bacteria; kingdom Pseudomonadati; phylum Pseudomonadota; class Gammaproteobacteria; order Enterobacterales; family Erwiniaceae; genus Pantoea; species Pantoea sp. X-Soil-TKNS-1207. The sequence goes on along the minus strand of NZ_AP035958.1, from coordinate 4,253,078 downwards.
TTACCCGATCCATAGGGATCTTTATTTGTTCGGGACTTGAGCACCAGCGCTGACCGGCGTATACTACGCCACCTTTGAGAATCTCGGGTTTGGCGTTTGGGCCAGCTTAGCGGGTTCACATGGAACTCGCCTGGGCGGGCTAAGGCCTGACGAGGCGGCCAAAACCTAGTTTTTAAAGCTCGAGCTGATTTGATTTTTGGAGAATAGACATGTCACGAGTCTGCCAGGTAACTGGAAAGCGTCCGGTGACCGGTAACAACCGTTCCCACGCAATGAACGCGACGAAACGCCGTTTCCTGCCGAACCTGCACTCACACCGTTTCTGGGTTGAGAGCGAAAAGCGCTTCGTTACTCTGCGTGTATCTGCTAAAGGTATGCGTGTTATTGATAAGAAGGGCATCGATACGGTTCTGGCCGAAATCCGCGCCCGTGGTGAGAAGTACTAAGGAACTGAATCATGGCTAAAGGTATTCGTGAGAAGATCAAGCTGGTTTCCTCTGCTGGTACAGGTCACTTCTATACCACCACGAAGAACAAACGTACTAAACCTGAGAAACTGGAACTGAAAAAGTTCGATCCGGTTGTACGTCAGCACGTGATCTACAAAGAAGCCAAAATTAAGTAATTTTGGTGTTCTGCGAAAAACCCGGCTTCGGCCGGGTTTTTTGTTTCTGCGGTTCGTTGAGGAGATGAGATGCCTGAATTACCCGAGGTAGAAACCAGCCGACGCGGCATTGAACCCCACATGGTGGGCGAAACCATTCTGCACGCCATTGTGCGCAATTCCCGTCTGCGCTGGCCGGTCTCCAGTGAAATCCACGCATTAAGCGATCAGCCGGTGCTAAGCGTTCAGCGTCGCGCTAAATATCTGCTGCTGGAGCTGCCCACTGGCTGGATTATCATTCATCTCGGCATGTCCGGCAGCCTGCGCATGTTGCCCGGCGAACTGCCTGCGGCAAAGCATGACCACGTCGATCTGGTGATGAGCAACGGCAAAGTGCTGCGCTACACCGATCCACGCCGCTTTGGTGCCTGGCTGTGGTGCTCCGATTTAGCTGGCAGCAGCGTGCTGGCGCATCTCGGCCCGGAGCCGCTCAGCGACGATTTTTCCGGTGACTACCTGTTTGAAAAATCACGCGGCAAACGCACGGTGATCAAACAGTGGCTGATGGATAACAAGGTGGTGGTGGGCGTCGGTAACATTTACGCCAGCGAATCCCTGTTTACCGCCGGGATCCTCCCCGATCGTCCCGCTATGAGCCTGAGTAAAGAAGAAGCGATGCTGCTGGCCAACACCATCAAAGCGGTGTTGCTGCGCTCGATTGAGCAGGGTGGCACTACGCTGCGTGATTTTCTGCAAACCGACGGCAAGCCGGGTTACTTTGCGCAGGAATTACAGGTGTATGGTCGGGCGGGGGAGCCATGCCGTGCCTGCGGCACGCCAATCGTCAGTGGCAAGCATGGACAGCGCAGCACCTTCTGGTGTCCGCGCTGCCAGCATTAAGGCTGCGCCAGCTTGCTCAGCAACGCCTGATGCACCACGGCGGGCAGGAAAGCCTGCACATCGCCCTGGTGGCGGGCGACTTCTTTCACCAGCGAAGAAGAGACAAACGAGAAACCCTCGGACGGCATCAGAAATACGCTTTCGAGGGTAGGCAGCAGATGGCGATTCATCTGCGCCAGCTGTAGCTCATACTCAAAATCCGACACCGCTCGCAGGCCGCGCACCAGCACATTGGCCTGCTGCGCTTTGGCGAAGTTCGCCATCAGATCGCTAAAACCCACGACCTCAACATTGCTCAGATGCGCCGTGACCTGGCGCGCCATATCAACACGCTCATCAAGGCTGAACAGCGGCTTCTTGCTCGGACTGGCGGCAATCGCCACCACGATGCGATCAAACATCTGCGCAGCGCGTGTCACGATATCCAGATGACCGAGGGTAAAGGGATCAAAGGTGCCGGGGTAAATCGCTTTGGTGCTCATACGCGGCCTTGTGTTGAGGTGTGATGCAGCGCCCAGAGCGCCGAGTATTTGTTGAAGGTGTACTGTGCATTGACCACGGCCAGAATCCAGCCCTGCTTCCCATCGAGAAAACCCGCCCGCAGCAGCAGCGTTTTCAGAAACGCGCCCAGGGTGTGGCTGAAGATGGAGAACAGGCCGCAGCGTTTGCCGCGCTGAAAGCGCTCCTGCGCCCAGGCTTCGGCATAGTTCAGCTGCTTGCGCTGAAACGCGACCAAATCACGACAGGTGAGATGCTGTAAATCGCCCGGCAACGCCACCACGGGCGCGCCCTGGGTCTCCAGCGACTCGTGTACCAGATTGTCGTTATAGTTGAGGTGTCGCGGATAAAGGCGCATGACGCGGTCTGGATACCAGCCGCTGTGACGCATAAAACGGCCAAGAAACAGGTTGCTGCGGCTGAGGCTGTATACGGTTTGGGCCGGAGGCTGCGCCAGTACCTGCTCAATGGCGCTGCGTAGCGGCGCGGTGACGCGCTCATCTGCATCGATCATCAGAATCATATCGCCGGAGGCTTTGGCCTGCGCGCGCTGGCGCTGTTTACCAAAGCCCGCCCAGGGTTCGGCCTGATAGACGTGGGCGCCATGCTGACGCGCCACCTCGGCTGTCGCGTCGTCACTGCCGGAATCCAGCACCACAATCTCGTCCGCCCAACTGACGGAGGCCAGCGCTTCCGGCAGCAGGTCAGCTTCGTTTTTAGCGATCATCACCACGGAGAGGCGTTGGCGTTGCGACATTAGTGTGCTCGCGGCGGTAAATGGGGTTCGAGTAACTGTAGCAGACGCTGTAATGCGCCCTGATTTTGGTGCAGCACCTCAACCGCGTGGCGGCCGTAGTAGCGGCGGTAATCATCATCCTGCAACAGGTTGGCGACTTCTTTTTCCAGCGAGACCACATCGGTGACGGTAATCAGACCCTCAGCCTGTTGCAGTCGGGCGCAGATATCTTTGAAGTTCCAGATATGCGGCCCCATCAGCACCGGGATAGCGTGCGCGGCAGGTTCGAGCGGATTATGGCCGCCACGTTCAACCAGGCTGCCACCGACAAATGCCAGGTCGGCAATGCCGTACAGCATCATCAGCTCGCCCATGGTATCGCCAATCACCACCTGCGTGGCACTGGAAGGAATTTCGCCGCTGCTGCGCAGCGTAAAGCTGAAACCGCGTTTCTGCGTCAGGTCACAGGCATCTTTGAAACGTTCCGGGTGACGGGGCACCAGAATCAGCAGCAGATCAGGGAATTGCGCCAGCAGGCGGCGGTGCGCATCCAGCACAATCGCTTCTTCACCATCGTGGGTACTGGTGGCGATCCACACCGGACGGCGCGGCGCCCACTGGCGACGCAGCGTGACCGCTTTTGCCGCCAGTTCCGGGGTGACGGAAATATCAAACTTCAGGCTGCCGGTCACCGCCAGATGCGAACGCTTCAGGCCGAGGCTGAGAAAACGGTCGCCATCTTCCTGGTTCTGCGCGGCGATCAGCGTGATACGTTGCAGCAGATCGCGCATAAAGCCGCCCAGCTTCTTATAGCCTTTGGCGGAGCGCTCGGACAGGCGGGCGTTGGCAATCACCAGCGGAATCTGGCGCTGGTGCAGGATACGGATAATGTTCGGCCACAGCTCGGTTTCCATGATGATCACCAGCCTGGGATTGACGGTATCAAGGAAGCGATTGATGGCGCCTGGCAGGTCGTATGGCAGATAGACGTGGTGCACGTCTTTACCGAACGCCGATTGCGCCCGTTCCGAGCCGGTCGGCGTCATGGTGGTCACGGTGATCGGCAGCGTCGGGTAGCGATGGCGCAACGCACGTACCAGCGGCACGGCGGCAAGGGTTTCCCCCACCGACACCGAATGCAGCACAATGCCGTTCGGCTCCACTTTCCCGCTGCAATAGCCATAGCGTTCCGCCCAGCGCTTACGATAGGCCGGGGCTTTTCGACCGCGCAGCCACAGGCGCAGCCAGATGAGAGGCTGGATCAGGTAGAGCAGGGCTGTGTATAGAATCGTCATAGTTATCGTTACGACAGGTTCGCGTCAAAAAGCATAAGAAATCGAGATGGCGGCATGTTATCAGAAACCTGACGCCTGCTCATACCACTTCATCAAACAGGCTGTAGCACTTGCTGATAAAGCGAGGTTAGCGCCTGCGCCAGTCGCTGCGGACCGTAAGGTTCAATTCTGCGGCGTGCGGCCTCGCCCAGGGCGGAATTCACCGAAAGTGACGGGATCGCCAGTACGGCTTCATTTAACGCATTGATATCCAAAGCATCACAGACGAAGCCTTCCTGACCAGCCTGGATAAATTCAGCACCGCCGCAGCCTGTACTGGTGATGACCGCCAGCCCACAGGCCATCGCTTCCAGCACCACATTCGGAAAAGGATCATAGAGCGTCGGCAACAACAGGGCATCGGCGGCATGATAGAACGGCTGCACATCCTGCTGTACGCCAACAAAACGCAGGCGATCCAGGCAGTTAAGCTGATTTGCCAGCTGCTGGTAGCGTGACAGCTGCTTATCCTGACCAACCACAACCAGGTAGCGGTCGCTGCGCGCAACCGCTTCAATCGCCGCTTTCAGCCCTTTGCGTTCAAAGCCGGAGCCGACGTAAATCATCACCGTCGCGTCCTGCGGCAGGCTAAGCTGCTGGCGTGCGGCGTGACGCTGCGCTTCTGTTGCGGGCTGAAAACGCTGGCTATCAATGGCGTTGTGAATCACATGAATCTTCCCGGCATCCAGCGCGAAACAACGCAAAATATCCTGCTTCACCATCTCAGAATTACAGATCACCGCCTTCAGCGACGGAGCAGTAAACATTTCGCTTTCTGCCTGCAACACATAACGATGGTAGGGGCTGAGCGTGGCGCTCAGTCGCTGCCACGGTGAGACGATACGCGCGCGCTGTTCCAGCCAGACACGATGCACGCCATCGCCAGCGCGAAAAATATCGCAACCCGCAATGCGTTCATGGCTCTGCACGATATCAAATTTTTCCCGCTCCCAGCAGGCGCGCGCCGCCTGGGCGAAACCGCGTTCGCGTGACACCCGACCAAATTTGGCTGGATTGCAGATGTGCAGATGCCACGCCGGATTGGGTGTGCCCTGCCAGCTGCGGGTAATGATGTTGAGATCGAGCTGCTCGCTATCCAGCGCTTCCAGGGCACGCGAAATAAAACGCTCGGCACCGCCGTCCGGGCGATACTTCTGCCGGACAATCGCCAGGCGTAACTTAGTCATGCAAAAAGCTCCTTGCGGCAGCGACCACGTCCGCAACCGGAATGGCCGACAAATAGCGCTGGTCGGTTTTGGTATTGATCGCGTCAGGGTCTGGCAGCGGGCCGTAATCACCGGCCCAAATCACGCGGTTGTTATCGCCCCACGGCCGCCAGTGTTGCAGCTTGGTAGGGCCAAACAGCGCCAGGCAAGGGGTATCCAGCGCGGCCGCCATATGCATCGGCGCAGAGTCGACGCCAATAAACAGTTGGGCGCCGGCGATCAGCGCTGCCAGCTGCGGCAAAGAGAACTGGCCGGCAAGGGAGACGACCTGCGTGGCCTGACACAGCGACTGAATATGTTCAATCATCGCCAGCTCTGCTTTATCCGGCGCGGCGGTCAGCACCAGCGTGCGGCCATCAGCCGCCAGGGTATCGATCAGCTGCGCGACTTTTTCATCATCCCAGCATTTGAATACCCAGCGCGAGGTGGGCTGCACCACCACATACGGACCCGTGACCTGCTGCTGCGCCAGCGCCGCCTGCACTTTTTGCTGGTCGGCGGGGCTGAAATGCATCGACGCCTTTGCGCCTGCCGCACTGATGCCGAGTGGGGTCAGCGCCGACATATTCTGTTCCACGGTATGCAGTTTGCCGTGATCGGCGGTGCTCACCTGCTGGTTATGGCACCAGCGCCAGAAGGCGTTATCCCGCTTTTTAAAGGCGAAGCCGATACGCACCGGCGCGCCGGAAAACGCGGTGATGATGGCGCTTCGCCACTGATCCGCCAGGTTAATCACCAGATCGTAATGACAGTTCCGCACCGCCGAAAGGAGCGCCATTTCATGACGAAACTTGCGCCAGCCTCCCTCCTTTTTCCAGTTGCGATCGATGATATGCAACTGGCGGATGGCCGGATGGGCTTCCAGCATCGGGCGCGTTTCTTTGTACAGCAGGACGTCAATATTGGCCTGCGGATAACGCTGGCGGAGAGCATTAATTACGGGCGTGGTCAGCAGCATATCGCCGTGATGGCGCAGCTTAATCAGCAGAATATTTTGGGGTGCAAAGTGGTCTGGAATCGGGCGTGCCATACTCAAATGATCTCAAAATTCAGTGAGCTGATTGTAGGGCAAACCCCCCAGGGGCGAAAGCCAGCGACGGCGCTTATTTCTTACGCCAGCGATAAATGCGGCTCAGCCACAACAGCAGTTGATACCATTGCCGGAGACCGCGTGCATTGCGCAGCATACGTTTATGCGTCTGAGTGGCAAAAATATCGTGAATAATCGCCTGACGTGCCTGCGCATCCGGTTCGCGACGCACGCTATGGCAGACGCTCAGGGCTTCGCGCGTGATCTGATAATGAAACGCCGGATAGATTGTCACTTTATGCCGGTAACGGGCATTGATCTCTTCCAGCATTTGCGCAATTTTCAGGTAATGGCGTTGATAGACCACATTGCGCTCGCCGCTGCGTTTGCGATTACTGATCGAGGCGTCGTGCATGTAATAGCGGTAGAGCACCTTATCGGTATAACGCACACGCTGAGCGTTTAACATGAATTCGGTGGTCCAGGGAATGTCCTGATGGTGCAGACCGGGTTCAAAGGTGAGTTGCTGCTGTTCGATTAATTCACGGCGATAGATACCCAGCCAAACCACATGCATATAGCGATGGGTTTTCAGCGCCGTGTTGAGCCAGTCCGGGCCGCTCAGTACCCCGGTGCTGGTCAGGCGGTCGAGTGGAATCAGCGGCTTAATGGTTTTACTGGCTTTAAAAAACCATTCGGCGTTGCACTGTGCGGCATCGAGATTGTCGCGTTCCGCCATCTCGACCAGCGTCTGATACATCACCGGGTTCATGGTGTCATCGGCGTCGGGAAAGGTGACATATTTGCCACGCGCCACGGCCAGCCCGGCATTACGCGCACGCGACACGCCGCCATTGGGTTGATGGATTACCTTTATATGCGGATGCTGCTGCGCATAACGCTCGGCATGCTGACCGGAATCATCGGTAGAACCGTCATCAACAATGATGATCTCGATTGCGGTCAGCGTCTGTGCCAGCAGCGATTGCATAAAGGATTCCAGCATCTCTCCAGCGTTGTACATTGGGGTGATGACGGACAGCAAAGGCGTGTTTAGCGACATTGTTCGGTTTTTTTCTTATCAATAATTAACAAATTCCTTACTTTAATTATTACGAGCAAATTTAGAACTTTTTGCACATTAATGGTCAAAAATGGTTAGTTTCTGTGTTTTCGGCACGTAAACACCATGACATGGCCGGTTTTTGGACAAATAAGTTAACCCTGGGCAGCAGCATGAAGAATATTTTAGTGATCCGACGCGATAACATTGGCGATATGGTATGCACCACGCCGCTGCTGGAAGGTCTGAAACAGGCCTTTCCCGAGGCGAAGCTGACCCTGCTGGTGAATAAAATTGCTGAGGATGTGGTGAGCAACAACCCGCATGTCGATCGGTTATTTGTCTATAAAAAGGCCAAACATCGCGGTAAAAATGAAACCACGCTCGGGGTGTACTGGCAGCGGGTGAAGATTATGCTCGCGCTGCGTAAAACCCGCTTCGACGCCACCATTCTGGCGAATCCGGTGGAATGCAAATATAGCCTGCGTCTGGCGAAAATGGCGGGAGCGCATAATATTATCGGCGCCGCGCAGACGGATGCCGTGCTGGATCATCCTTTCCGCAAAGAGGACTTCCACGGCAACCATCAGGTGGAACATACCTTTTCTTATCTCTCCGCGCTGACCAACGACGCCCCAGCGGTGCCCCAGGTTAACCTCTATCTCTCCGATGCCGAGCGTGCGCAGGCGAGTGCGCGGGTCGCGCAACTGTTCAGCACTCCCGGCGTGGTTTACGGCGTGCATATCAGCAGCCGCAGCCCAAAACGCCGCTGGCCGGTGGCGGCTTACGCGACATTTATCCGTCAGTTGCTGAACGACCCACAGGCGCGCGTGCTGCTGTTCTGGTCGCCGCAGGGAGCACTGGACCCGAACGACCAGGGCGATGCGGCGCGTGCTGACGAGCTGATGCAGCAGGTGAATTCACCGCATGTGGCGCGCTATGCCACGGCATCGATCCGCGAACTGATCGCCGGGTTTGACCGTTGCGAACAGATTCTATGCAGTGATGGCGGGCAGATGCATATCGCCGCGGGATTGCATAAAAAGCAGGTGGTGTTTTTTGGCGATACCAATGCGCAACTCTGGCATCCGTGGTCGGGTGAGTACCAAATCATGCAGACCGCCTCGGGCGAGTGCAGTGATATCTCGCCGGAGACGGTGTGGCAGGCCTGGCAGCAACTCCAGCTTAAGCCTGTCGTTGTCTGAAACTATCGTGATATTCAGACAGCGTCTGGCCGAGGAAGCGCGGAGCTACCCAGCTAAATAATCCCTCGAGATCGTCGTACAGACGTTCGATATCGCTGTCATTTTTGAAGGTGGGACTGCCATCCGGCATAAATTCCGACGAGTGCAGCATAAACTCGACGTAGTCATGGCCTTCAGCAAGCGACTGTTCGATAACGCGTTTCATGCTCGCCAGGTTACCGCCGGAGGGGCGCAACCAGTACACCGCAGGGCTGCGTTGTTTGCCGCGCAGCTTATAAATCCCCTGCTTGAGCGCGCTGACGAAAGGCGAGTATTTGTATTGAATGCTCATCGGCAGCTCAAGCAGCGGTGAATTTCCGCTGCGCGCAATATTGTTCGGATCGATAAAGTACGCGCTGCGCGGAAAATCGGTGTAATCCGTACCGCCGTTGCCCTGGGGCGCCCCCCGGTTGAAGCGCCAGTTGACCCGAGGTGTGACGGAGCAATCCACCTGATAACCCAGCTCGATTAACGCGGCGGCATAACGCTCGTCAAATGCCCAGCGGCCAGCGCGATGGCTGCGCATTTTGCACTGGAAGGTTTCTTCCAGCAGAGTCGTCATAAAGGCCACTTTGGCGCGCAGGACATCGTCCGGAAACTCGATCAGGTACGGCTGCCAGCGCCAGTCATCATCGGTAAGCGGCGCTTCCGGCGGGCTGTGCCAGGCGTGCAGATGCATACCTACCTCGCCCTGATTACGCGCAATGACATCACGCGCAAACTCGACATAAGCGGGATCGGTTGCCATCTCGTAGTTGGTTAACCAGGTCGGCTTCAGGCTAAAGCGTTCGCACAAAGACTGGAAGCGCGGCAAAAAAGCGGTATTTCGCGTCGTGATTTCGCGATGATTACGCCAGAGGTTATCGCCTTCAGTGTCAATGGTGATGAGGAATGCAGGCTGCGTCATAGTTTCTTCCCGAACGCCTTGAAAAGAGGCAATACTACTCTGGCTCAAAAGGTCAGGCAAAGTCTTAAGTGCCGGTGCCGCTTAACCCAGCGGTAATTTACTGCGCATCCCTGGCTTATATACTATAGCCGGAGCCTGAGTGGCTTAATGGCGTTCATTTTACTGAAAAAAGGAAACACTTTGTCGAAGCGCGTTCTTATGGTGATTGATGGCTTGCCGGGCGGTGGAGCAGAAAAGGTGGTCATCACGCTGGTTGCGGGTCTGCTGGACGCTGGTCACCGGGTGTCCCTTTTTTCACTGCGTAAGGTACGAGAATACACGCTGCCTGATGGGGTTGATTACCTCGTCGTTGAAGATCAGTGCCGTCAGCCGTGGCGCAAGCTAACAGAGTTATCGCGTCGGGCGCGTCAGCTCGATAAAGCTGTGCAAACTGCCGAGCAGACGGAAGGGACGTTTGACCTTGTCGTTTCCCATTTACACAAAACCGATCGCATCGTCCGACGCAGCAAGGTGCTGGGGGAGAGAAATACCTGGTTCTGCCTGCATGGGGTGTTTTCGGCCTCCTATTTAGGGCATCGCAGCGGATTTTCGCGCTGGCTCAAAGCGCGCAAGATTCAGCGGGTCTATCAGCAGCGCAATATCATCGGCGTGTCACAATATGCGCTGGATGACCTCAAATCGGCCTTTGGCGTGCAGCCAGCGCGCGACGCGGTAATCGCCAACCCTTTTGACGTCGCGAAGATTAAAGCCCTGGCGCAGCAACCGATCCCGCCATCACCGTCCGAATTCATTCTGCACGTAGGGCGCTTCCACGAAACTAAACGCCACGATCGTCTGTTGCGCGCCTATGCCCTGTCCGGGCTTGCCGTGCCGCTGGTGTTGCTGGGGAAAGGGGGCGAGGAAAAAACCGCCGCGCTGAAAGCGCTGGCACAGGAGCTGGGTATTGAACAACGCGTCATCTTTCAGGGATTTTCTGACAACCCTTATGCATGGATGGCCCATGCCAGCCTGCTGGTGGTCAGTTCCGACAGTGAAGGGTTCGGCAACGTGTTGATTGAATCGATGCTGTGCGGCACGCCGGTGGTCAGCACGCGCTGTCCGGGCGGGCCGGTATCGTTGTTGCAGGGCGATCTGGCGCGTGGGCTGGCCGACCTTAACCCCGTCTCGCTGGCCGATGCCATGTTGCAGATCTACCAGCAGCCGCCCGATCTTGCGCAGATTGATTTCTCCGCGTTTGATACCCGCGTGATTTGCCAGCAATATTCCGCGTTGATTGCGGCGGCACGCTGAAGAAAACGGCCCGCTCGCGGGCCGTTTGCTTAATCCCAGCTAAGGACCACTTTGCCGGAGCGCCCCGAGCGCATCTCATCAAAGCCCTGCTGGAAATCATCGATGTGGAAGCGATGGGTGATGATGGGGGTCAGATCGAGGCCGGACTGAATCAGCGCCGCCATTTTGTACCAGGTTTCAAACATCTCGCGGCCGTAAATCCCTTTGATAAACAGCCCCTTGAAAATCACCTGATTCCAGTCAATCGCCATCTCGCCCGGCGGAATGCCCAGCAGCGCGATACGCCCGCCGTGGTTCATCACCTCCAGCAGCGTGCGGAAGGCCGGTGGCGCACCGGACATCTCCAGCCCGACGTCAAACCCTTCGGTCATGCCCAATGCGGCCATCACCTGATGCAGATCCTCCTGCGCCACGTTTACGGCACGCGTCACGCCCATGCTGCGTGCAAGGCCAAGACGATATTCATTGATATCGGTGATCACGACATTGCGCGCGCCAACATGTTTGCATACCGCGGCCGCCATGATACCGATGGGGCCAGCGCCGGAAATCAGTACATCTTCACCCACCAGATCAAACGACAGCGCGGTATGCACGGCGTTGCCAAACGGGTCAAAAATGGCGGCCAGCTCGTCAGAAATGTTGTCCGGGATTTTGAAGGCGTTAAAGGCCGGGATCACCAGGTATTCAGCGAAACAGCCCTGGCGATTCACACCGACGCCAACGGTGTTGCGGCACAGATGGGTGCGCCCGGCGCGACAGTTACGACAATGGCCGCAGGTGATATGTCCTTCACCGGAGACTCGGTCGCCGATGGCGAAACCTTTCACTTCCTGCCCGATGGCCACCACTTCGCCCACATATTCGTGGCCGACAATCATCGGCACCGGGATGGTTTTGCGTGACCAGTCGTCCCAGTTATAGATATGGACATCGGTGCCGCAGATGGCGGTTTTGCGGATTTTGATCAACAGGTCGTTATGACCAGGTTCGGGAATCGGCGCATCCTTTACCATCCAGATGCCTTCTTCCGCCTTTAATTTGGCGAGTGCTTTCATTCCCGGCTCCTCAGGCGATGACGCCCAGTTGTTGACCAATGCGGGTAAAGGCGGCCACCGCTTGCTCCAGCTGCGCCTGAGTATGAGCGGCAGAAATCTGGGTGCGAATGCGCGCCTGGCCTTTTGGCACCACCGGATAGAAGAAGCCGGTCACGTATATACCTTCGCGTTGCAGCAGGCTGGCAAACTCTTGTGCCACTTTTGCATCGCCCAGCATCACCGGAATGATGGCGTGATCGGCACCGGCCAGCGTAAATCCGGCGGCGGTCATTTTTTCGCGGAAGAAACGTGCGTTTTCCCACAGGCGCTGGCGCAGGCCATCGCCCTCGCTGAGTATCTCCAGCACGCGCAGCGAAGCAGCCACTATCGCGGGTGCCAGTGAGTTGGAAAACAGATAAGGACGCGAGCGCTGACGCAGCCACGCCACCACCTCTTTTTTCGCCGCGACATAACCGCCTGATGCGCCGCCGAGCGCTTTGCCCAGGGTACCGGTAAGAATATCGATGCGATCCATCACGTTGCAGTATTCGTGCGTACCGCGCCCGCTGGCACCCACAAAGCCGACGGCGTGTGAATCATCGACCATCACCAGCGCATCAAATTCGTCAGCCAGATCGCAGATGCCCGGCAAATTGGCAATCACGCCATCCATTGAAAACACACCGTCGGTGGCAATCAGGATGTGGCGCGCGCCGTTATCCCGCGCTTCCTGCAAGCGGGCGCGCAGCTCATGCATGTCGTTGTTGGCATAACGATAGCGCTGCGCTTTGCACAGACGCACACCATCAATGATGGAGGCGTGATTAAGGGCATCAGAAATAATGGCATCTTCTGCGCCAAGCAGTGTCTCAAACAGGCCGCCGTTAGCATCAAAGCAGGAGGAGAACAGAATGACATCTTCCATGCCGAGAAACGCCGCCAGCCGCTGCTCCAGCTGCTGGTGGATATCCTGGGTGCCGCAGATAAAGCGCACGGATGCCATGCCAAAACCGTGGGAATCCATCCCCTCTTTGGCTGCCTGAATCAGCGCGGGATGATTCGCCAGGCCAAGATAGTTATTGGCGCAAAAATTGATGACCGGCTGGCCATGGGCAACGTGGATTTCTGCCTGTTGTGCCGAGGTAATGGCGCGTTCGTGTTTGAACAATCCGTCCTGGCGTGTTGTCTCAAGTTGCTGATGGATTTGCGAATAGAATTGATCGGACATGATTCTGCTCCTCAGATAGCAAAATTTTGGCACATGTTACTGCCAGAAAAGCGAATTAACGACATTTCAGCCGATCAAATCTCTGTTTTGCAGCATAGTTCACGCTGCGGACGGGAAATGTGCAGGGCTTACGGAGTCATCTGGCTGTCTGCTGCGGACTGAAATGTTATGATGATAGGTATTCGTGCGTGAAACCTCCTGTTTCACCCCAACTGTTTAAAGGCAAAGCACATGATTATCGTAACGGGTGGCGCTGGCATGATTGGCAGCAACATCGTCAAGGCATTGAACGATCGCGGTCATACCGACATTCTGGTGGTAGATAATCTGAAAGATGGCACCAAATTCGTGAACCTGGCGGATCTGGACATCTCTGATTACATGGATAAAGAGGAATTCCTCAGCTACATCATGTCGGGTGAAGATCTCGGCCCGATTGAAGCGGTATTCCACGAAGGTGCCTGTTCGGCGACCACCGAGTGGGACGGCAAATACATGATGGATAACAACTATCAGTATTCCAAAGATCTGCTGCATTTCTGCCTCGATCGCGGTATCCCGTTCCTGTATGCCTCTTCCGCTGCCACTTACGGCGGTCGCAACGAAAACTTCATCGAAGAGCGCCAGTATGAGCAGCCGCTGAACGTCTACGGCTACTCCAAAATGCTGTTCGATCACTATGTCCGCCAGATTTTGCCGGAAGCCGATTCACCGGTGTGTGGTTTCCGTTACTTCAACGTTTATGGCCCGCGTGAAGGCCATAAAGGCAGCATGGCGAGTGTGGCGTTCCACCTCAACACGCAAATCAGCAGCGGCGAAAACCCGAAGCTGTTTGAAGGCAGCGATGATTTCCGTCGCGACTTTATCCACGTTGATGATGTTGCCGCCGTGAATCTGTGGTGCTGGGAAAACGGTATCTCCGGCATTTACAACTGCGGCACTGGCCGTGCGGAATCCTTCCAGGAAGTGGCTGATGCGGTGCTGAAATTCCATCAGAAAGGCCAGATTGAATACATTCCGTTCCCGGACAAGCTGAAAGGCCGTTACCAGGCGTACACGCAGGCAGATCTGACTAAACTGCGCGCGGCCGGCTACGACAAGCCGTTCAAAACCGTGGCAGAAGGTGTGTCCGAATATATGGTCTGGCTGAACCGTAACGCATAAGGGAACCGGCAGCAGCGATGAAAATTCTGGTAATTGGCCCTTCCTGGGTCGGCGATATGATGATGTCGCAAAGTCTCTATCGCACGCTCAAGGCTGAGCATCCTGAGGCAGTTATTGATGTAATGGCACCCGCCTGGTGCCGACCGCTGCTGTCACGTATGCCGGAAGTGAATCAGGCACTGGCGATGCCGCTCGGCCACGGTGCACTGGCACTTGGCGAGCGTCGTCGACTGGGCAAAACCTTGCAGGCCAGCGGCTACGATCGCGCTTATGTGCTGCCGAACTCCTTTAAATCGGCGCTGGTGCCGTTTTTTGCCGGTATTAAACGTCGCACCGGCTGGCGTGGCGAGATGCGCTACGGTGTGCTGAATGATGTGCGCGTGCTGGATAAAGCGGCGTTCCCGCTGATGGTCGAACGTTATGTGGCACTGGGCTACGACAAGCCGGTTGCTTCAGCACAACAGTTGCCGCAGCCATTATTGTGGCCGCAGCTACGGGTTGAGGAAGAGGAGAAGCGCATGACTGCCGCGCAGTTTGCGCTCTCTGCCGATCGTCCTGCGATTGGTTTCTGCCCTGGCGCGGAGTTTGGCCCGGCAAAACGCTGGCCGCATTATCACTACGCCGCGCTGGCGGAGCAGCTGATCAGCGAAGGCTATCAGGTGGTGCTGTTTGGTTCGGCGAAAGATCGCGCCACCGGCGACACCATTGTGCAGACGCTGTCGGAAGAGGCGCGCAGCCACTGTAAAAACCTGGCCGGTGATACCCAGCTGGAACAGGCGGTGATTTTGCTGGCGCACTGTGCTGCGGTGGTGAGCAATGATTCCGGGCTGATGCATATCGCGGCGGCGCTCAACCGTCCGCTGGTGGCGTTGTATGGCCCAAGCAGCCCCGATTTCACTCCGCCGCTATCGCATCAGGCGCGTATTATTCGCCTGATCACCGGCTATCACAAAGTCCGTAAAGGCGATGCCGAACAAGGCTATCATCAAAGTCTGATCGACATTCAGCCCACTCGCGTGCATCAGGAATTAAGTGCACTGCTGAATGCAGCGCAGGAGTAAACATGCACGTCCTGATTGTGAAAACCTCGTCAATGGGTGATGTGCTGCATACGTTGCCCGCGCTCACCGATGCGATGCAGGCGATTCCTGGCATCCGTTTTGATTGGGTGGTGGAAGAAAATTTTGCGCAGATTCCCGCGTGGCACCCGGCGGTTGATAAAGTTATGCCGGTGGCCATTCGCCGCTGGCGTAAACACTGGTTCGGCAGCCAGCAACGTGAAGAACGCGTGTTGTTCAAGCGCGAATTACAATCACGTCAATATGATGTGGTGATTGATGCGCAGGGTCTGATTAAAAGTGCTGCGCTGGTCACGCGTCTGGCAAAAGGCGTGAAGCATGGACAGGATAGCCGCAGCGCCCGCGAGCCGTTTGCCAGCTGGTGGTATGACAAACGCCATGAAATCAATAAGCAGCAACATGCCGTAGAGCGCACCCGTGAGCTGTTCGCCAAAAGCCTCGGCTATGAAAAACCGGCGACCCACGGGGATTATGCGATAGCGCGGCACTTCCTTTCTTCGCTGCCGGATGATGCACATCAGTATCTGGTGTTTTTGCACGCCACCACGCGTGACAACAAACACTGGCCGGAGGCACACTGGCGTGAGCTGATTGAGTTAGTGCAGCCGACGGGGCTACGCGTAAAACTGCCATGGGGTGCCGAGCATGAACATCAGCGCGCGCAGCGACTGGCGGCAGGTTTTACCCATGTTGACGTGTTGCCGCGCCTGACGCTGGAGCAGGTGGCGCGTCAGCTGGCCGGTGCGCGAGCCGTGATTTCGGTGGACACCGGATTGAGTCACCTGACGGCAGCGCTGGACCGCCCAAATATCACGCTGTATGGACCGACAGATCCGGGGCTGATTGGCGGCTATGGTTTGAATCAATACGTACTCAGTGGAAAAGACGGCACCATGCAAGCAATCGATGCCAGCGCAGTGATGGAAAAATTGCAGGAACTGCTCTGAATGGACTCGATCTTCAAACAAATTTATCGTTATACCCACGATCGATCGCTTCGGCATAACGAAAACTTTTGGCCGCATATCGCCATTCAACGTGCTGAGGCAGACCATATCCAACGTCTGACCTATCGCAAACAGGAACTCCAGCTGGAAGATCTCAGCGCGCTCCGTGCTGCGGTGCCCGGCGATATCACCGTGCTGGCAACCGGTCCCTCGGTGAAGTCGCTGGATCTGCAAAAACTTGCGGGCACGACATTTATCGGCGTCAACGGCGCCTATCATTTGCGCGACAAGGTTAAGTTCTCGTATTACGTCATTGTGGATCGCGGCTTTGTTGAGAATCGATTTGATCTGGTCACCGAGGTGCTCGCCGATCGGGAATTGGTGCTGTTTACCACCGTACATTGCCTCAACGACATGCTGAAGAGACTGGACCTGCGGGAACTGAAGTGCCGCCTGGCGATTATTGAAGATGTCAGTTTTAAAGTATTCAGAGGCAAGGTTCAGCCTCATGAATATGAAAAGCACTGCAATAAAGAAGGCATGGTGTTGTTCCCCACGGACCCACGCTCAGGATATGCCTGGGATATTCGCCAGGGGATATTTGATGCCGGAACCGTTGCTTATTGGGCGTTGCAATTATCAACCTGGCTCGGTGCCAGCCGTATTTTTCTGGCCGGGGTTGATATGAATAACTTCTCGGCGCCACGGTTTTATGAGCAAGAGAATGATAAACTTCCCAGCCTTCTGGAATCTAATTTTACCCATATTATCAGGCCGGCCTTCTTGCACGCCAGCCGGGAATTAGAACGGGCGGGTATAAAAATATATAATCTTTCCTTAAACAGCGGGTTGGGTGAGGATATTTTTGAGAAGGCGACACCAGATGTCATTTTTAAAAAAATGTGAGAAGTTAGAAGTTATTTCTGCCATTGCCTTTATGGCATTTCTTTTACTCATGCCGATCTTTACCGGCGTCGGCAAAGTCAGTAATCTTTTCCATCTCTCAATATCCACCATGTTGCTGTTTATGGTGTTAACCCGTAAAAATCCATTTTCAGCGGACGACGTGCCCTGGAAATCGCTGGGTATTGTCGCACTGTTTCTGCTTTATTTTAGTCTGAGCAACCTGTGGTCAGATAATCCCGGAAATATTTCATCCACGCTGAAACACAGTATGTATCTGCTGTTCTTCGTATTAATGGTGAATTATTCTATTCGGCGCTATGGCGTATTGAAAGTCCATAGTTTTATTTTTCTCAGCTGTTTCATCATACTTCTGCTGACGTTTGCCTTAGTCGATAAAGCCTCCATTCTCACCAACAGACTGGAGAATGGCTTCTTCGCTTCTCCTTCTAATGTCATTGATTTGGGTGGCTATTTCGCGCTGGGTATTCTGAGTGGACTGATCGTGGCGCGCGAGACGGGCAAGCACTGGATGTATTTACCGGCATCATTGCTTTTTATCGGGCTGCTGTTAACCCAGAGCCGTGGCCCTTTGCTGGCGTTACTGGTGTCGTTAGCGGTCTTATTGGCGAAATACCGACACGTCCATCTTCGTCATATTATCTACCTGCTTCTTTCTATTGTTGTTGTTGGACTGTTCTTCTATTTCACCGACTATGGCAGCGAGTTTTATAGCCGTATGGTTTCTTCATACGCGCAAAGTTTTGTTCGGTTTGGCATCTGGGAGCACGCTTATAGCGTTGCGAAGGTGCACCCTGTTCTGGGATGGGGTTTTGATAAACAGCTGGAGTTTGTAAACAGCCTCGGCGCACAGGTGAGTACGACACACAGCCTCTATTTCGCGGCTTTCCTGCTGGGCGGCGGCGTCGGTGTCGCCTTTCTTGCGGCGGTTATCGTTGCAGGCTTATACCACGCCTGGCTGAAGTACCATCAGGGAGCCGGGCTGGAATCGTCCATTTATCTGTTTTCTATTATGTTTTTCATCACCCAGGGTATGTTTGTCATTGGTGGGCCGGGAGAGTCCTGGATGCTGTTCTGGCTGCCGCTGGCGATTGTGCTCTCAACCCGCAAGGCCTGAATGCACTCCCTCAGCCAGACTTATGTGAAATCTGGCTGAGGAATCAGGCGGACAGACTTTTCAACATGGCCTGATAGACCTGATCGACGCTGATTTTACGTAATGGGTAATGCGGGTCGTCATTTTCATCAGGTTCTATACGAATAATCTGGTGAATATCTAAATCCTGATAAGGGCCGGTATGGCGGGGATTCGCGCTGACATAGAGGCTCACCGTTGGCGTTTTGGCTGTAATCGCAATATGCAGTGGGCCGGTGTCACCGGTAATCAACACATCCAGGTTATGGATGAGCTGGAGCAATTCAGGCAGCCGCGTTTTGCCGATATATGAACGTACCCGGTCATGATATTTTTCTGATAATGCTGCAAAAAAGGCCTTTTCGATCGGTGAGTCATGGGCTGCTCCGGTTAGCACCAGTTTTGCATTTGGATAGTTTGCAAAAATACGCTCGGCCAATTGGGCGAAATGTTCAACCGGCCAGCAGCGGTTTTTCCCCGATGCGCCCATTTGAAAACCAATAACCGGAGAATATTCATCACGGGAAAGGGTATTTACGGTAATGGGAAATTGCATTCTGATATCTGAGGTGTCGCATCCCAGCGCGCTAATCAAATTCAGCTTACGCTGAATAATATGCGTATCCGCCGCCTGAGAATAGAGATCAATCCAGTGGTTAAATGCGGTTGTGTCGCTACGGAAGTTATCTCTGATAATATATTTTGAACCACCGAGGCGTGAGCAGAGAATGTCATAGCCTATTCTGGAGTGAAGCAAAAATGTCACATCGGGCTGAAAGCGTCGCATTCTTCTGATCACCCGACCGGCATTGAAAATTTTATTATCCCAAATCACGACCTCGTCGAACCATTCACTGTTATTCACCAGATCCTGATTTTTGTCGCTGGAGATCAGCATGATTTTAGCCGACGGATAACGACGTCGGATGGCCTTTATGGCGGGTGTGTTAAACAGCAAATCGCCCAATGCGGTTGTCGAGAAAATCACAATCCGATTAAACTCGAGAGATGAACTCAGTTCTGTTTTATTTTTATCGAGTTGACTCAGCCCGGCATGAAGCTTGAGCACGCTATTGATGAGATTTATTTTCCAAAGCTTTTTCATTAATGCTGATTACCCATAAAGAATCTGACTATTGGACGTCATTAACGGGGAATAATTCCAATATCATAACGAAAAAAGCGTTAGCCTCATAAGAGGTTAACGCTAATTTTTCGTCTGGATTTTGTACAGCGCCCGTTAAAATAACTGCTCTAAATTCCTGATCAACGGACTTTCCGCCACACTTCCGGTGATCACATCTATCGCCCGGCTTTGCGGCACTGGTGCCAGCGGTTTGCTGGGCTTACACAGGCCCGGCGCGCGGAAGCGGGGATGAGTGTCCGGCTGCGGTTTCACCGGCAGGGTCGATCCCTGATGCAGCGGCTCATTCAGCAGCTGGCTGGGACGTACCAGCGTGATATCGGCAGGCAATGTTGGCAGCATTTGTTGCAAGACCCGCACCGTATTGGGATGCGGATGCCCGATGGCGATCGCGTAACCATCGCGCTGAGCTAACTTCACCGCGCGGGTAAACTGCTGGCGAATCGAGGCTTCACTCTGGCTGTCATCCAGAAAGACCCGGCGTTTCAGCACTTTCACATGGGTGCCCTGCGCGGCGGGGATCGACTGGCTGTTGCCGATGGTCATGCTGTCGAGAAAGTAGAAATTGTACTGATTCAGCACCTGCATCACTTTCTGCATACCGGGCAGGCTGGAGGTCATTTTGCTGCCCATATGGTTATTCAGACCGACCGCAAAAGGCACCTTTGCTACCGCATCGCGGATTATGCGTTCAATCTCAGCACTCGACATCTCCGGCGTGAGCGTATCTTTCTCCAGTGGCTGCTTACTTAAAGGCGCCATTGGCAGATGGATAAGCACTTCATGGCCTCCCTGATGCGCTTTGGTGGCCATTTGATGCGCATAAGTCGCGTTGGGCAGCACCGCGACGGAGATGGCCGGAGGCATCTGCAACACTTTGTTTTCTTCGACCGGCCGATAACCAAAGTCGTCAATGACGATGGACAGTTTTCCGGCATGGGCGGAAAGTGACAAAAACAGGCCACAGAGTGCGGCTGAGAGCTTATGAGGCTGAAACAAAGGTTATCTTCCTAACCACGGCAGTGGATTGACGGCCTGTCCCTGACGTCGGATTTCAAAATAGAGCGAGGGCGTGCCGCGGCCGCCGCTGGTACCCACCAGAGCGATAGGCTGTCCTGCCTTCACCTGGGCACCGACACTCACCAGCGCACTTTGATTGTAGCCGTAAAGACTCATATCGCCTTTACCGTGTTCCAGCACCACAACCAGACCGTAGCCTTGCAGCCAGTCGGCCATCAGTACGCGTCCATCGGCGATGGCTTTCACTTCGGTGCCTTCTGATGCATCAATCACCAGACCTTTCCAGCGCAGTTCGCCCTGCATGGATTCACCGAAGCGATGTTCAATACGTCCATGTACCGGCCAGACGGCCTGGCCGCCAGGGCGACCCAGTCCACCGGTACGCGCCATCAGCTCGCGCTCGCTCTGCGTCGGCTGATAGCTGGAGCCTTTCGCTTTCGCCTGCGCCTGACGCTGGCGCACTTTCTCCGCTTCGCGGGCTTCACGTTCGGCACGCTCGCGCGCCTCACGTTCGGCCTTAGCGATTTTATCCTGCAGACGGCTTTCGTTCTCACGCATCTCGACCAGGTCAGCCTGGTCTTTTTGCAGCGAACTTTCCAGCGCGGTCAGGGTTTTCTTGCGCGCGGCACTGGCAGATTCCAGTTTGCTTTGCTGAGCCTGCTGCTGGGTTAACAGATTTTTTTGCTGCTGCTGTTTGTCCTGTAGCGACTGACGCTGTTCCGCAAGCTGCTGCTGCGTCTGCTTCAGGTCATCGATATTCTTCTGGCGTGCCGCGTTGAGGTAGCCGAAATAAGCCAGAATGCGTTCGCTACGCTGCGCTTCTTCACCGCCCAGCAGCAGTTGTAAACCATTGTGCTGGCCCTGACGAAAGGCTGCATCAAGCTGCTGTGCGAGTAATTTTTCCTGCTGCGCCTGCTGTTTTTCGAGGCGAGCGATGGATGCGTTAAGTTGGGCGATGTCGTTGTTGAGCGCGCTCAGGCTATTGCGGGTTTCACGCAGCTGGCGACTGGCCTGCGCAATCACCTTTTCCTGGCTTTGCAGCTGGTCCAGCAGCTTACTGCGCTGCAATTTTTGCGCTTTGACGCTTTTTTCTTTCTCAGCGATATTTTGCTGAATGGATTTCAGCTGCGATTTACTGTCGTCAGCACTATGCGCGCCAGGGGGCAATAACAGCGCGCCCGCACAGAGCAGGCTGAGGGAGAGTACGGACCAGCGTGATGACAACGGATGCGCTGGGCCGTTGTGACAGGTCCTTGTTGGTAAAACGATCGCTTTTCCCTTCATAGTCGATAATTATTCCACGATGAACAGCCGCTTACCAGTTTTCCCGGCCGGGTTTTGCTTTTCCAAAGATGTCGACCTTCAGCTTACCGGGATAAACTTTGTATCAATTTTGCGATTAGAACACTTTTTTTGGAAAATGACGCACAAATCGTAACTCTGGCCCCTTAGCGACTGTACATGCGAAGTGGCGCAGGTATACTCAGAACCCTTGTTTTAGCTTATTAGCCCGGTCTGGAGTCGTTACCCCTCATGCAAGAAATTATGCAGTTTGCAAGCAATCACCCCATCCTCAGTCTGGCATGGGTTGTTTTACTCGTTCTGGTGATTGTAACCACCGTTAAAGGAATGTTCTCTAAGGTAAAAACCATCAGCCGCGGTGAAGCGACCCGCCTGATTAATAAAGAGGACGCGGTGGTGGTAGACGTTCGTTCACGCGACGATTACCGCAAAGGACACATTTCTGGGGCGTTGAATGTAGCGGCGGCAGACATTAAAAAAGGCAGTTTTGGCGAGCTGGAAAAGCATAAGTCTCAGCCCATAATTGTGGTATGCGCTACGGGTCAAACCGCAGGCGAGCCAGCAGCTCAGCTGAGCGCAGCAGGTTTCACTCAGGTGACTGTATTGAAAGACGGCGTAAGCGGCTGGAGCGGTGAAAACCTGCCGCTGGTGCGCGGTAAATAATTCGCAGAGGTAACCGCATGGCTAATGTCGAGATTTACACCAAAGCTACCTGTCCTTACTGCCACCGGGCAAAGGCGCTGCTTAATCAGAAAGGTGTGACGTTTCAGGAGATCCCTATTGATGGGGACGCGGTGAAACGTGAAGAGATGATTCAACGCAGCGGCAGAACCACCGTGCCACAGATATTTATCGATGCGCAGCACATTGGCGGCTGCGATGATCTCTTTGCGCTGGATGGGCGCCAGGGACTTGATCCCTTATTACAGGCATAACTTTACGGCCACACAATTCTAACTTACAGGATTTTGTAACATGTCAGAACATAGCACCAACGAAATGCAGTTCCAGATTCAACGTGTTTACACCAAAGACGTCTCTTTCGAAGCGCCAAACGCGCCTCAGGTTTTCCAGAAAGAGTGGGAACCGGAAGTGAAGCTGGATCTGGACACCGCGTCCTCTCAGCTGGCTGATGAAGTCTATGAAGTGGTGCTGCGTGTTACCGTAACGGCCAGCGTCGGCGAAGAAACGGCGTTCCTGTGCGAAGTCCAGCAAGCCGGTATTTTCACCATCAGCGGTATCGAAGGCACTCAGATGGCACATTGCCTTGGTGCGTACTGCCCGAACATTCTGTTCCCGTATGCGCGCGAATGCATCACCAGCCTGGTGTCACGCGGTACTTTCCCGCAGCTCAACCTGGCACCGGTCAACTTTGATGCGCTGTTCATGAACTATCTGCAGCAGCAAGGTGAAGGCGACGCGCCACATCAGGATGCCTGATGACTACACTCAACGCTTCGATTAGCGTCATCGGTGCCGGCTCGTACGGCACCGCATTGGCCATCACCCTGGCCCGCAATGGTCATCCGGTTCTGCTCTGGGGCCACAACCCGCAAAGCGTGGCAAAACTCCAGACTGACCGCTGCAACACCGCCTTTCTGCCTGATGTGCCCTTTCCCGATAATCTCGTCCCTGAAGCCGATTTAGCGCAGGTGGTCAAAGCCAGCCGCGATCTGCTGGTTGTGGTTCCAAGCCATGTGTTCGGCGATGTCCTGATGCAGCTAAAGCCGCATCTGCGTGCTGATTCGCGCATCGTCTGGGCAACCAAAGGGCTGGAGAAGGAAACCGGGCGTCTGTTGCAGGATGTCGCGCGTGAAATCCTTGGCGATGCCATTCCGTTAGCCGTGATTTCAGGACCGACTTTTGCCAAAGAGCTGGCAGCCGGTTTACCGACGGCCATTGCGCTGGCGGCGACCGATGCGCAGTTTGCTGACGATTTACAGCAAAAGCTGCACTGCGGTAAAAGTTTCCGCGTGTATAACAATCTCGATTTTATCGGTGTCCAGCTGGGCGGCGCGGTGAAGAACGTCATAGCGATTGGTGCCGGGATTTCAGATGGCATCGGCTTTGGCGCCAATGCGCGTACCGCGCTGATTACCCGTGGTCTGGCGGAAATGAGCCGACTGGGCGCGGCACTGGGTGCCGATCCTACCACCTTTATGGGGATGGCGGGGCTGGGTGACCTGGTGCTGACCTGTACCGATAATCAGTCACGCAATCGTCGTTTCGGCATGATGCTGGGGCAGGGCGAGAACGTTGATGAGGCGCAACGCATTATCGGACAAGTTGTAGAAGGCTACAGAAATACCAAAGAAGTCAGAGCGTTAGCCGCTCGCGTTGGCGTGGAAATGCCAATAACCGAGCAAATTTATCAGGTATTATATTGCGAAAAATCAGCGCGAGAGGCAGCATTGAGCTTACTCGGCCGTGCAAGGAAGGACGAGAACAGCAATAGCTGAAGCAGGATAAGCGGCTTCATCACCTGTAGCGCCCATCAGGCGCTTTTTTTTTCGGGAGAAAACAGCAATGTCGTCTGAAGAGTTAGAACTGGTCTGGAACAATATTAAAGCGGAAGCCAGAGCGCTGGCCGACTGTGAACCCATGCTGGCCAGTTTTTACCATGCGACATTGCTGAAGCACGAAAATCTGGGTAGCGCACTCAGTTACATGCTGGCCAACAAACTGGCTAACCCAATTATGCCTGCCATCGCGATTCGTGAAGTGGTGGAAGAAGCCTATCGTGAAGACCCTTCGATGATCGTTTCCGCTGCCTATGATATTCAGGCGGTGCGCCAGCGTGACCCGGCGGTCGATAAATACTCTACGCCGCTGCTGTATCTGAAAGGGTTTCACGCCTTGCAGGCGTATCGCATCGGTCACTGGCTGTGGAATGAAGGGCGCCGCGCACTGGCGGTCTATCTGCAAAACGAAATCTCGGTGTCGTTTGCCGTGGATATCCACCCGGCGGCTCGCATCGGACACGGTATCATGCTCGACCACGCCACCGGCATCGTGATTGGTGAAACCGCGGTGGTGGAAAACGATGTCTCCATTCTGCAATCCGTCACCTTGGGCGGTACCGGTAAAACCAGCGGTGACCGCCATCCGAAGATTCGTGAAGGGGTGATGATTGGCGCAGGTGCCAAAATTCTCGGCAATATCGAGGTAGGGCGCGGCGCGAAAATTGGTGCCGGTTCCGTGGTGCTCCAGCCGGTGCCGCCGCATACCACGGCCGCAGGCGTACCGGCTCGCATTGTCGGTAAACCTGGCAGCGACAAACCTTCAATGGATATGGATCAGCACTTCAACGGCACACCCGGCTTCGAATTCGGCGACGGCATCTAGCTTTTAATCAGCGCGCCAGCATAATCCAGCTGGCGCCACGCCTCATACACCACCACGGATACCGCGTTCGACAGATTCATGCTGCGGCTTTCCGGCATCATCGGAATACGAATTTTTTGCTCTGGCGGCAGCGCGTTCAGGATCTCTGCGGGCAGACCACGGCTCTCGGGGCCAAAGACCAGATAATCACCCGCCTGATAACGCACGGCGCTGTGCGCTGGGGTTCCTTTGGTGGTGAGCGCAAACAGCCGCTGCGGCGCTTCTGCGGCGACAAATGCCGCATAGCTGGCATGATGTTTGATGGCGGTAAATTCGTGATAATCCAGCCCGGCGCGACGTAGCCGCTTATCATCCCAGGCGAAACCCAGGGGTTCAATCAGGTGTAGCTGAAAGCCGGTGTTGGCGCAGAGACGAATGATATTGCCGGTGTTAGGTGGGATTTCAGGTTCAAATAATACGATGTTTAGCATAAGGCCCCCGGAAACGAGGGCCGAAGCATAGCAAATTATTGGCGTGCGGAGTACAGCGGCAGCCAGAGCGTCAGACGCAGACCGCCGAGCGGGCTGTCATCGGCTTTGACCCAACCGCGATGCTGTTGCACGGCAGTTTCGACAATCGCCAGACCGAGGCCCGTACCGCCAGATTCGCGATCGCGCGCTTCATCGGTGCGGTAGAACGGGCGGAAAATCTGCTCACGATCTTCCGGGCTGACACCAGGACCGTCATCATCCACATGCACAGTAATGCCCTGAATATCCACGGAAAAACTTACGCTGATATGCGTATGTGAATACCGCAGCGCATTACGTACGATGTTTTCCAGCGCGCTTTCCAGCGCGTGTGGATTGCCGTACAGCGGCCAGGGCCCCGGCGGATAGGGCACATCCATCTGTTTACCCATCTGCTCCGCTTCGAATTTGGCATCTTCCAGCACACCATTCCACAGATGATTGGCTTTCATCGCTTCGCTGACCAGCGCATTTTTATGCTGGGTGCGTGACAGCACCAGCAGGTCGTTGATCATGCCATCAAGGCGCTGGGCTTCGGTTTCAATGCGTTCCAGCTCTTTGCCTTCGCCATGACGGCGGCGCAGCAGCGCGGTGGCCAGCTGCAAACGGGTCAGCGGCGTGCGCAGCTCATGGCTGATATCCGACAGCAGGCGCTGCTGTGCCGTCATCATCCGTTCCAGCGCGCTCACCATCTGGTTGAAGCTCGAACCGGCGGCAAGGAACTCCTGCGGCCCTGATTCCAGTTCCGGATGCTGTCGCAAATTACCGCTCGCCACTTCGTCGGCAGCATGTTTGAGTTTACGTGCCGGACGCGCCAGGCTCCATGCCAGCCACAGCAACAGCGGGGAGCTGATGAGCATGGTGACGATAAGCAGCAGCAACGGGCGATCAAACAGCAGATTAACGAAATCAAGCTGTGAACTGGTGGCAGGGCGGATCAGGTAAAGCTGGTAGTTATCTTCGCCATCGCGTACGGCAAAGGGACCGACCATCTCTACCCGACCGTATTTTTTCTTCTGTGGGTGATCGGCATTGTCAGACTGACCAATAAAGTTGCGGATGACCTGCATTTCGTCGTGCTTGGCGCCAATGACGCGCCCTTCACTGGTGACCAGCAGCAGCCGCTGACCCGGCGGCGCCCACTTATCAGTGGCGCGAAACAACCGGCGCCACCACATCAAATCATTCGGTGGGTCCTGCGCCAGTTCAGCTTCGACATGCTGTTCAATCATGGTGCCCTGCCGCTGTTCGCTTTCCAGCAGCGAAGTCATCTGGCGAGAGTCGAGCTTGGGCACCATTAATACCAGCATCAACACCAGCGCCAGGGTAAGCCAGAAGATGGCGAAGATGCGGGTGGTCAAACTTCCAATCATGATGTCGAAACCATCAGGTAGCCACGTCCGCGCAGGGTTTTAAACCACGGATGACCATCCCGACGTTCCGGTAATTTACGACGCAGGTTAGAGATATGCATATCGATGGCACGGTCAAACGGCGTCAGACGTTTACCCAGCACTTCCTGGCTGAGATGTTCACGCGACACCACCTGGCCAAGATGCTGTGCCAGCAGATAAAGCAGGGTGAACTCGGTGCCAGTGAGATCCAGCGTCTCATTATCGAAGCTGGCTTCCTGGCGACCGGGGTTAAGACGCAGACAGTCCACTTCCAGGGTAGGTGAGCTGTTATCGTGCTGTTGCTGCTGTTCGCTCCAGTTAGAACGACGCAAAATGGCACGGATACGCGCGACCAGCTCGCGATCGTTAAACGGCTTCGGCAGATAGTCATCCGCCCCTAATTCGAGGCCGAGAACGCGATCCAGCTCGCTACCGCGTGCGGTTAGCATAATTACCGGAGTCTGATGCTGCTGGCGAAGTTCTTTCAGGGTGTCGATACCGTTCTTTTTCGGCATCATCACATCAAGCAGTAACAGGTCTACGGTGTTGTCCAGTAGGTTGAGTGCCTGCTCGCCATCGCTGGCGACAATCACCTCAAAACCTTCCATCTCAAGCAGTTCTTTAAGCAGCGAAGTCAATTCGCGGTCATCATCAACCAACAGGATCTTATTCATTTTTTATTGCCCTCCGCAGGCAAAATACCGTGTTCCCATATCGCCAATCCAACGCTTTACGTAGTTTTACACCCCCTGACGGATGTTTGCAGCTGTCGCCGTACACTAGCCCTCGTTGAATCGCAAAACGGAACGAACTGGGAGTAAACGATGCGCAACTTAACCGCCGTCGTCATTGCCTCAGCGATGGTTCTCAGTCACGCCAGCGCAGGAGCAGCAGACACGACGACGATTGACGAGATGCATCAGAATGGCGGATTGACGACAGGCAGTATGACGCAAAATCCGCAAAGCCACATGTTTGACGGCATCGAGCTTACTGAGCAGCAACGGCAACAGATGCGAGACCTGATGCAACAAGCGCGACACGAACGTCCCGCACTGAGCGTTCAGGATATAGAAACTATGCATGACCTTGTCATTGCAGACAAATTTAACGAATCGGCCATCCGCCAGCAGGCAGAGAAAATTGCCCAGGCTCAGGTTGAGCAGCACGTCGAGATGGCTCGGGTTCGTAACCAGATGTATCACCTGCTAACGCCTGCACAGCAAGCGACATTGCAGAAGAATTATGAGCGGCGCCTCAATGAAATGCGCAGGCTCTCAGAATTGCAGCCATCATCTCCGCTGCAAGCAGTGAGTAGTACCAGCAGTAACCAGTAACATAGTATCCCTGTTTTCCTTGCCATAGACACCATCCCTGTCTTCCCCGCCATGACGGCGGGGTTTTTTTTGTCTGCTGATTTCCTTATCAAAATTAAGACTTCTCCCGCCAGTTCAGGCAGCGTTTCCCTGCTGATGATAAACTTGAGCCATTCTGAGATTAAACGGGCGCAGTGACTCGAACCGCCCGATGAGGCACTGGCATGGAACAATCCTATGCAAAGCTGGTAAACCGCGCAGCGCTGGCGGCGACGGTGCTGGCAACGTTGTTATTGATCGTCAAAATTTTTGCCTGGTGGTACACCGGTTCAGTCAGTGTGCTGGCCGCTCTGGTGGATTCACTGGTGGATATCGCCGCTTCGCTGACCAATTTGCTGGTAGTACGTTATTCGCTGCAACCCGCAGATGCTGACCACACTTTTGGCCACGGCAAGGCTGAATCCCTCGCCGCGCTGGCGCAAAGTATGTTTATTTCCGGCTCGGCATTGTTCCTGTTTCTGACCGGCATTCAACATCTGGCTTCGCCAGCAACCCTGCGCGCGCCTTTGGTGGGTATCGTGGTCACGCTGATCGCGCTATTTTCCACACTGCTGCTGGTCACTTTTCAGCGTTGGGTGGTGCGCCGCACCCGCAGCCAGGCAATCCGCGCCGATATGCTTCACTATCAATCCGATGTCATCATGAATGGCGCCATTCTGGTGGCGCTCGGTTTAAGCAGCTACGGTTTCACCCGTGCCGATGCGTTATTCGCGCTGGGGATTGGCGTATATATCCTCTACAACGCGCTGCGCATGGGTTATGAAGCGGTGCAGGCGTTGCTTGATCGGGCTTTGCCGGAAGAGGAGCGTCAGGCGATTATGGATGTGATCGCCAACTGGCCGGGCGTGCGCGGCGCGCATGATTTGCGTACCCGACAATCGGGTCCGACGCGCTTTATTCAGCTGCATCTGGAAATGGATGATCATCTGCCGCTGGTGCAGGCGCACAAGGTGGCCGACCAGATTGAGCAGGCGCTACGCCGCAAATTCCCTGGTTCGGATGTGATCATCCATCAGGACCCTTGTTCAGTTGTGCCAGAAAATCAACAAGGATTTTTTCAGTTTTAGCAATTAAAATCATGGCGTTGCGCAAAAAAAATGACGTAACGCTAACAACTCTGTAAAAAATTAGCGAAAACTTGTCTGACCTGAATCAATTCAGCATTCAGCCTTTGATATACTATCTGCAACTATTAAGCCGTGCGACCGCGAGCTGGTCTCCGCAGGGGCACTGGCGGGAATAATCCTTAGTTTTGAACAATCCAGAGGTTGTCATGATCAAAAAAATCGGAGTTTTGACCAGCGGCGGCGACGCCCCAGGCATGAACGCAGCCATTCGCGGAGTTGTACGTTCCGCGCTGAGTGAAGGACTTGAAGTTTTTGGTATCTACGACGGCTATCTGGGTCTGTATGAAGACCGCATGATCAATCTCGATCGCTACAGCGTATCAGACATGATCAACCGTGGCGGTACCTTCCTCGGTTCAGCGCGTTTCCCGGAATTTCGTAACGAAGAAGTGCGTCAGACGGCTATCGAGAACATGAAAAAGCGCGGCATTGACGCGCTGGTCGTGATCGGCGGTGACGGTTCCTACATGGGCGCGAAGCGCCTGACGGAAATGGGCTTCCCGTGCATTGGCTTACCGGGCACCATCGATAACGACGTTGCGGGCACTGACTACACCATCGGTTACTTCACCGCGCTGGAAACTGTCGTCGAGGCGATTGACCGCCTGCGCGACACCTCCTCTTCGCATCAGCGTATCTCGATTGTTGAAGTGATGGGGCGTTATTGCGGCGATCTGACCCTGGCAGCGGCCATTGCCGGTGGATGTGAGTTCATCGTGCTGCCGGAGATTCCCTACACCCGTGAAGAGCTGGTGAATGAAATCAAAGCCGGTATCGCCAAAGGTAAAAAACACGCCATCGTGGCGATTACCGAGCATATCTGCGATATCGACGAACTGGCTCGCTATATCGAAACCGAAACCAAACGGGAAACCCGCGCCACGGTGCTGGGCCACATTCAGCGTGGCGGTGCGCCTTGCGCTTACGACCGTATCCTGGCTTCCCGCATGGGCGCATACTCGATTGAACTGCTGCTGCAGGGCTACGGCGGTCGTTGCGTCGGTATTCAGAACGAGAAGATGGTGCATCACGACATCATCGACGCCATCGAAAACATGAAGCGTCCGTTCAAACGCGACTGGCTGGATACCGCGAAAAAACTGTATTAATCCGCAAAAGCAGGGCGCGTTGTCAGACGCGCCTTTTTTATGTCTGCTTATATTCTATCCGGTTATAACAGCTTATTTTTAATTCTTTAATCTGTGGATTAGTTTGTGTCAGTCTTGTTCTATAACGACTTCGGAGAGCAAGCAATGAACAAGTGGAGTATTGGTGTCACCCTGTTACTGGCTTCGACCAGTGTTTTGGCAAAGGATATCCAGCTGTTAAACGTGTCTTACGATCCGACGCGTGAGCTGTACGAACAGTACAACAAAGCCTTCAGCGCCCATTACAAACAGGAAACCGGTGATAACGTGGTGATTCGCCAGTCGCACGGCGGCTCAGGCAAGCAGGCCACCTCGGTGATCAACGGTATCCGTGCTGATGTGGTGACGCTGGCGTTGCAGTCTGACGTTGATGCCATTGCCGAGCGCGGCCGTATTGATAAAAACTGGATCAAACGTCTGCCGGACAACTCCGCACCTTACACCTCCACCATTGTGTTCCTGGTCCGTAAAGGCAACCCGAAAGGGATTCATGACTGGGGCGATCTGACCAAACCGGGTGTTTCCGTTATCACGCCAAACCCGAAAACTTCGGGTGGTGCGCGCTGGAACTATCTGGCTGCCTGGGGCTGGGCGCTGGATCAAAACCATGGCGATCAGGCCAAAGCACAGGCTTACGTCAAAGCGCTGTTTAAGAACGTTCAGGTTCAGGATTCCGGCGCTCGCGGCGCTACCAACACCTTCGTTGAACGCGGCATCGGCGATGTGCTGATTGCCTGGGAAAACGAAGCTTATCTGGCGGTGAACAAGCTGGGTAAAGACAAGTTTGAAATCATCACCCCGAGTGAATCTATCCTCGCCGAACCGACGGTTTCCGTAGTGGATAAAGTGGTGGATGAGCAGGGCACGCGTAAAGTGGCCGAAGAGTATCTGAAATATCTCTACTCGCCGGAAGGGCAAACCATCGCTGCGGAAAACTTCTATCGTCCGCGTGATGAGGCGGTGGCTAAGAAATTCGCCAGCACCTTTGCTCCAGTGAAACTGTTCACTATCGACAGCAAATTTGGTGGCTGGGATAAGGCACAGAAAACGCACTTCTCCGATGGTGGTACTTACGATCAGGTCATGACGCCGTAATCGTTTTGTCATCGTCGTATCACGGCCAGCGAAAGCTGGCCGTTTTGCTTTGATGGCGCGGCAAAAGTCCGTGACATTCATCACGCGCCAGGCGAGGATGCTGGCAGATGATGAACAGAGGGACCTTGCTATGCAGGGAAGCCGCCGTGCCCTGAGTCTGATTACCTTCCTGCTTGCACTTCTGATTGTCGGTTTGCTACTGGCCGCTGTGCACGCCCAAAAAAACGCCAATGCCCTGTGGCAAATCATCAGTGAAAAATGCCTGCCGGGCATGACGCAAAAAGGCAATCCCGCGCCCTGTCAGCGGGTGGATGTGGCAAAAGGCTACGTTACGCTGAAAGATCTTAATGGCCCGTTGCAATATCTGCTGATGCCGATTGAAAAAATCACCGGCATGGAAAGCCCGATATTGCTGCATCCTGAGACGCCGAATCTGTTCGCAGACGCCTGGCGTGAACGCGATTTGCTGGCGCAGCGCCGCGGTAAGCCCATCGCCGATAGCGCGCTATCGCTGGCGATTAACGCGCAATACGGCCGCACGCAAAATCAGCTGCATATCCATATTTCCTGCCTGCGTCCGGATGTGCGCCAGCGGCTGGATCTGCTGGCGCCTCAGCTCAGCGAGCAGTGGCAAAGTGAGACGCTGCGCAATCATCGTTATCAGATCCGCACACTAACAACCGCCCAGCTGGCGCAGCAGAGCGTCTTTATCCGTCTGGCAGAAGAAGTGCCTGACGCGCGTACGGAGATGGGAAAATATGGCATGGCGCTGGCCGCGTTACCGGATGGCCGACTGGCGTTGATGGCGATTGAACGCAACTGGCTGAAACTGAATAGCGGTTCGGCGGAAGAGTTGCAGGATCATCGCTGCCAGATTCTGCAATAAAAAAGGCGGCTGATTAGCCGCCTCGTCAGATAACCGTACGATTACGCGTTTTTCGCGGCAGCCGCAGCTTTCACGATAACGGCGAAGGCATCAGCTTTCAGTGATGCACCGCCAACCAGCGCGCCATCGATGTCCGGCTGAGTGAACAGTTCTGCGGCATTTTTGTCATTCACAGAACCGCCGTACTGAATGATGACCTGGGCTGCGATTGCGGCATCTTTCTTCGCGATATGGTCACGAATGAATTTGTGCACCGCCTGCGCCTGCGCCGGGGTGGCTGATTTGCCAGTACCAATCGCCCATACCGGTTCGTAGGCAATCACAACGCCCTGGAAGGCTTCTGCGCCCTGAGTTTCCAGCACGGCGTCGATCTGACGTGCGCACACTTCTTCGGTTTTGCCTGCTTCGTTTTCGGATTCAGTTTCACCGATGCACAGAACCGGCACCAGGCCAGCTGCTTTCAGCACAGCGAATTTTTTCGCGATAAATTCGTCGCTTTCTTTGTGGTAAGTACGACGCTCAGAGTGGCCGATGATGATGTATTTGGCACCGATGTCTTTCAGCATGTCAGCTGAAGTTTCGCCGGTGAATGCGCCAGACAGGTTAACGTCGACATTCTGGGCACCCAGTGCGATGTGGCTACCGGAAATGGCGTGTTTCGCCTGGTCAAGGTACAGTGCCGGCGGAGCAATCGCTACACCACAACCCTCAACACCAGACAGCTCTTTGCGCAGACCTTCGATCAGCTCGCCCGTCATGTGCTTGCTGCCGTTCAGTTTCCAGTTACCCATAACCAGTGGATGTCGCATTCTTTCCTCCGCGTAACGCGATTCATGAAATAGCGCTGCCTCTGGGCAGCGATGTCTGCCAGACAGTATAGAGATCAAATGTGTCGCTGGCTTTGCTTTTCGTCATTTTTGCCGGGGGGATCAGGGGGTGGCGAGCGCCAGTTTTATCGGCTCTACGGCGAAGGTCAGACCCTTATCACCGTTATCGGCGACGACAAATCGCAACGCCCCTTCGCTGCGGGAAAAATAGCGTGAACCCTTACCCGCCGCGAGCAGTGAATCGAGTTTTTTGCGCCCGTCTTCCGGCGATAAACCGGGTGAGAAAAAGCGCAGCAGGGCGGTCATATAAGCCATGGCCTTTTCCTGGGCGTTTTTCTCATCCGGGCCGGGGACCGGCAGCCAGGTAATTTGCAGGGTTTTAATTTTGCCGGTGCCTGGCTCCAGCGCGGTTGAGGCGTACAGCGTTTCACTGATTTTGCTGGCGGCACGCGTCAGGTTGCTTTTGTCATCGCTATTATCGATGGCGCGATATTCCGACAGTTGCAGGTCAGGATTGGCCGCGTTGTACTTTTCGCGGAACTGAGCAATGGTCATATCAAAGGTGGGCGCACCGGGCAGTAAATAGGGTGCCGCAGGCAGATGATCGCTGCGATCCTGCGGCAGTGCATCGTCCGCCCAGACGGGAAATGTCAGTGCGAGGCTAAGTAGCAACGCGCCTGGCAGATTCTTCATTGCTTTGGTCCTGACCCAATAACATAGCCAACGATTAGAACGGTTTTTACCGGCGAAAGTCAAAACCCGCACGGGGAAAATGCTGACATGATCAGTGCCGTTCGTCTTACCAGTAGTGTTCGCTGCTCATATGGCCGGGTTTGCGTTTGAAATGCTTGCGCATACCGCGGCTGTCTTTGAGTAATTGCTGGGTATCGCGCACCATTTGCGGGTTGCCGCACAGCATGATGTGGCTGGTTTCCGCATCCATTGGCAGCCCCACCGCCTGCTCCAGTTCACCGCTTTCGATCAGCGCCGGTACCCGGCCATGCAGCGAGCCGGCGATCTGCTCACGGCTGACCACCGTCTGAATATGTAATTTGCCCTGATAACGCTGCTGCAATTGCTGCATCAGAGGCAGAAAGCTGAGATCGGCGGCAAAGCGCGCGGCATGAACCAGCACGATATTGTCGAAGCGCTCCAGCCCTGCGCCTTGCTGCAGAATCGACAGATAGGGACCAATGGCGGTACCGGTGGCCAGCATCCACAGCGTCTGGCAGTCCGGGATCTCATCCAGCACGAAAAAGCCGGAGGCCTCTTTGGTCACCATCACCTGATCGCCCGGAAGCAGCGCCTGTAATTTCGGACTGAGCTTGCCTTCAGGCACCGTCACCAGATAGAACTCCAGCAGCGGATCCTGCGGCGCATTGACGTAGGAATAGGCTCGCTGCACGCGTTCGCCATCGATTTCCAGCGCCAGCTTGGCAAACTGCCCGGCAATAAAGGGATCGATCGACGCCTGCACGCGCAGGCTGAACAGGGCGTCGGTCCAGTTTTTCACTTCTTTCACTTCAGCATTGACCCACTCTGCCATGATCACTCCTTATTGTTGATTTTTCAGGCATGTCACTATCTTCGTCAGCCGCCAGACAGATTTCCAGTCCCAGGCGGGCCAAATGGCTCTCAGCGACAAATGCAGCGCACTCAGCTTCAACTGTAGCGGGCGCTTTACAACCCGGTACAGCAGCATTGACGACATTGGGGCAATTGCTTTTGCCTCACCTCTCGCTTTGTCATCTATTCCTGATATTTTTGCCGCCATTCATTCGGGACAGCCTTTTTTACTGCTGTCTTTACTTTGTTTCTCAGACAGACATTTTGTTCCATGTTGATTACGAAAACGAAAAACCGCTTCCTGTTGTTTATGCTGATTGTGCTGGTGGCCGTAGGGCAGATGGCGCAAACCATCTATGTACCGGCGATGGCAGCGATGGCGGATGCGCTCAACGTGCGCAGCGGCGCGATGCAGCAGGTGATGGCGGCCTATTTAATGACCTACGGCGGATCGCAGCTGATCTACGGCCCGCTGTCGGACAATATCGGACGGCGGCCGGTGATCCTCGCCGGTATGACGATCTTTGCCGCTGGCGCCTTGATCGCGCTGTTTGCGCCATCGCTGCATATCCTGGTGCTGGGTAGCGCCATTCAGGGGCTGGGTACCGGGGTGGCAGGGGTGATGGCGCGCACCATGCCGCGTGACCTCTATGCCGGTGTGGCGCTGCGCCAGGCCAATAGCCTGCTGAATATGGGCATCCTTGTCAGTCCGCTGCTGGCGCCGGTCATCGGCGCGTTGCTGACCCATCTGTTTGGCTGGCATGCCTGTTTCGCCTTCCTGCTGCTGTTGTGCGTGGGCGTGACGGCGGCCATGGCGCGCTGGCTGCCGGAAACACGGCCAGCCGAAGCGCCGGTGACGCCGTTTTTGCGGCGCTACGCCACCTTACTTAGCGATGGCAACTTCGTGCGTTATCTGTTGCTGCTGATTGGCGCGCTGGCGGGGATCGCGGTGTTTGAAGCCAGCTGTGGCGTGTTGATGGGCGGCGTGCTGGGGCTGGATGGCTTGACGGTCAGCATCCTGTTTATCCTGCCAATCCCGGCGGCGTTTTTCGGCGCCTGGTTTGCAGGACGCGAGCAAAAATCCTGGCATACGCTGATGTGGTATGGCGTAAACAGCT
This sequence comes from Pantoea sp. X-Soil-TKNS-1207, assembly GCF_059730485.1. Lineage (NCBI taxonomy): Bacteria > Pseudomonadati > Pseudomonadota > Gammaproteobacteria > Enterobacterales > Erwiniaceae > Pantoea > Pantoea sp. X-Soil-TKNS-1207. The sequence goes on along the minus strand of NZ_AP035958.1, from coordinate 4,216,875 downwards.
GCCTGCTGGCGGGCTTGCTGATGTGGGTTCCGGCCTGGTTTGGCGTGATGAACATCTGGACGCTGCTGGTGCCTGCTGCGCTGTTTTTCTTTGGCGCAGGTATGTTGTTTCCGCTGGCGACATCAGGCGCGATGGAGCCATACGCCTGGCTGGCGGGCAGCGCGGGGGCGTTGATCGGCGGTTTGCAGAATCTCGGTTCCGGGCTGGTCGCGTGGCTGTCGGCCATGATGCCGCAACGCGATCAGTTCAGCCTTGGGATGCTGATGTTTGTCACCGCGCTGGTGATGCTGCTGTGCTGGTGGCCGCTCTCACGTCATCCCGAGAGCGGCAAGCAGACGGTTACAGGATAAACGGGTGCAGCGCCGCGTCTTTGCGATCCAGATAGTGAATCGACTGGATGCGGCGAATGGTGCGCGACTTGCCGCGAATCAGCAGGGTTTCGCTGGTGGCGATGTTGCCGTTGCGCGTGATGCCTTTGAGTAAATCGCCGGTGGTAATGCCGGTGGCGGCAAAAATCACGTTATCGTTGCGCGCCATCTGTTCCAGCGTCAGCACCTTACCCGCTTCAATGCCCATTGCGGCACAGCGCTGCAACTCCTGCTCGCCCAGGCGGCGATTCTCTTCATTATCGCCTTTCACCTGATGGCGCGGCAGCAGACGCGCCTGCATATCGCCATCCAGCGCGCGGATCACCGCCGCAGACACCACGCCTTCCGGCGCGCCGCCAATGCCATATAACACATCCACTTCGCTGTCTGGCATACAGGTCAGAATTGATGCCGCCACATCGCCATCGGGAAAGGTGAAGACGCGCACGCCGAGTTGCTGCAGCTGGGCAATCACCGCATCGTGACGCGGCTTGGCCAGAATGGAGACCGTGAGCTGGCCGAGCGATTTGCCCAGCGCGTCGGCGATCTGCCGGAGATTGGTTTCCAGCGGTAAATTGAGGTCGATAGCGCCATGCGCTCCAGGCCCGACAATCAATTTCTCCATGTACATATCAGGTGCATGCAGGAAGCTGCCTTTATCGCCCACCGCCAGTACCGCCAGCGCATTGGCCTGGCCCAGCGCGGTCATACGCGTGCCTTCAATCGGATCGACGGCGATATCCACCGCATCGCCCTGGCCGGTACCGACCTTTTCGCCGATGTACAGCATCGGCGCTTCGTCGATTTCGCCTTCGCCAATGACGATCTGGCCGTCGATATTGATGGTGTTAAGCATTATGCGCATGGCGTTGACGGCAGCGCCGTCAGCAGCGTTCTTATCGCCGCGTCCTAACCAGTGATAGCCCGCCAGTGCGGCGGCTTCGGTAACGCGGGAAAATTCAATCGCGAGTTCTCGTTTCATGGTCTGCACCTGACAAAAAACAGGCGGGCAGTGTAGCACAGCGGGGAAAAGCGGCGGAAAAAACCCGCGGCAGGGCGCCGCGGGTCACAGGGGGATTACTGGTCTTGTTCTTCCCACGCCTGGGCGCGGGCGACGGCTTTCTGCCAGCCGGCGTAGCGGAAGTTGCGCTCGGTGGTTTCAATGCTCGGACGGAACTCGCGTTCAATCACGGCTTTGGAACGCACTTCATCAAGGTCATTCCAGAAGCCCACTGCCAGACCAGCAAGGTACGCCGCACCCAACGCGGTAACTTCACGCACTTCCGGACGCTCAACGCGGGTGCCCAGAATGTCCGATTGGAACTGCATCAGGAAGTTGTTGGCAACCGCACCGCCATCCACACGCAGAGATTGCAGGCGAGTGTTGGCATCGTTTTGCATCGCTTCCAGCACGTCACGCGTCTGGTAAGCCACCGACTCCAGCGTTGCACGGATGATGTGGTTGGCGTTAGCGCCACGCGTCAGGCCGAAAATCGCGCCACGCGCATACGGGTCCCAGTATGGTGCGCCAAGGCCGGTAAAGGCGGGCACCATATAGACGCCGTTGGTGTCTTTCACTTTCAGCGCGAAGTATTCAGAGTCAGCCGAATCGCTGATCAGCTTCATCTCGTCACGCAGCCACTGAATTGCCGCACCACCAATAAACACCGCACCTTCCAGCGCATAGTTCACTTCACCGCGTGGACCGCAGGCAATGGTGGTCAGCAGGCCGTGGGTTGAGTTGACGGCTTCTGTGCCGGTGTTCATCAGCATAAAGCAGCCGGTACCGTAGGTGTTTTTCGCCATACCCGGCTCAACACACATTTGACCGTACAGCGCGGCCTGCTGGTCACCGGCAATCCCGGCGATTGGAATACGCGTACCGCCTTTACCACCAATGTTGGTCTGGCCGTAAACTTCAGACGAGCCTTTAACCTCTGGCAACATCTCACGCGGGATGTCGAGGATTTCCAGCATACGCTCATCCCACTCCAGCTTGTGAATGTTGTACATCATGGTACGTGAGGCGTTGGTGTGGTCGGTGATGTGCACACGGCCCTGGGTCATTTTCCACACCAGCCAGGTGTCCACGGTGCCGAACAGCAGCTCGCCGCGTTTTGCACGCTCACGCGCGCCTTCCACATGGTCGAGGATCCACTTCACTTTGGTGCCGGAGAAGTAAGGGTTAATCACCAGGCCGGTGGTGTGCTGGATATACTCCTCCAGACCCTCTTTCTTCAGTTTGTTACAGTAATCCGCAGTACGCGGGTCCTGCCAGACGATGGCGTTATAGATCGGTTTGCCGCTCTCTTTATCCCAGACAATGGCCGTTTCACGCTGGTTGGTAATACCAATCGCGGCGATTTCGTCAGAACGGATGTCGGCATGGGCCAGCACTTCGACCAGCGTTGAACTCTGTGACGCCCAGATATCCATCGGGTCATGCTCTACCCAGCCCGCTTTCGGGTAGATCTGGGTGAATTCACGCTGCGAAACCGCGATGATATTGGCGTCATGGTCCAGAACCACGGCGCGTGAGCTGGTTGTGCCCTGATCGAGCGCGACAATGTATTTTTTATCAGTCGTAGTCATTATGCTTTTCCTGATGATCTAAATGTGAAACTTACGCTTTACGCTGCTCAGCGCGGGCGACCGTATTGTCTGATTTGCTGCTTTCCACGATGTTGACTGGCAGGTGACGGCCAATCAATGCGCGGTAACCGAAGGCACCGAGGCAGGCGCCGACCAGCGGGCCAAAAATCGGAACCAGGAAGTAAGGAATGTCTTTGCCACCCGTGAAGGCGACGTTACCCCAGCCTGCCAGCCACGCAAACAGCTTCGGACCAAAATCACGAGCCGGGTTTAGGGCGAAGCCGGTGAGCGGCCCCATCGAACCACCAATCACAGCAACCAGCAGACCAATCAGCAGCGGTGCCAGCGGGCCACGCGGCACACCGTTACCGTCATCAGTCAGCGCCATGATGACCGCCATCAGCACAGCCGTGATTACCATCTCAACCAGGAACGCCTGACCCACGCTGATATGCGGGTTTGGATAGGTAGAGAAGATACCTGCCAGCTGGAGGCTATCCACGCTGCCACGCACCATCTGATGACTTTGCTCGAAATCGATAAACAAATTGTAGTAAAGACCGTAGACCAGCGCCGCAGCACAGAACGCACCTGCGACCTGCGCCACAATGTAGGGCAGCACTTTGCGGCCTTCAAAGTTGGCAAACAGGCAAAGTGCCACGGTCACCGCCGGATTAAGATGCGCACCCGAAACACCAGCGCTCAGATAGACCGCCATGGAGACAGCTAAACCCCAGATAATACAAATTTCCCATTGACCGAAGCTGGCACCGGCAAGTTTCAACGCAGCAACACAGCCCGCGCCAAAGAAGATAATCAAACCAGTACCAAGAAATTCGGCGATGCACTGACCAGTTAGTGTGTTTGTTGTCTGACTCATAATGGCATTCCTGAAGCGAGGTTAAATTTTATCAGTTTTTGTTCTCATTCCTTGAGGCACCCAGCTCACTTGTAGGGCTGTTGTAAATTTATCGTTAACGAGCATAAACGAGAAATAGCGAAATCGAATTCTGTGTGCTCCGTCATAAAAATGCGCGTTTTCGCGTCTTTTGCGTTTCTTTAAGCGCTATTAGCCGCGTTGTGCGCAGGGTTATCGTTGGTGTTATGGATAAATATGCTCGCAGGTGCGCATTTTTTTAGGCATTGACTGAAAAGTGTTACAGACTCCCCTCGCCAGCCTTGCGCCGCTGGACTTGCCGGGGCGCGCTACATACAATCGGGACATCGTTGCTGACCGCGTCATGGACGGGCGCGCGTTGCGTCGGGTCAGCACCATCAACGCCTTGCAAGATTTAGGAGAGGTCAGAAAGATGTCATTTGAAGTGTTCGAAAAACTGGAAGCGAAAGTACAGCAGGCGATTGATACCATCACCCTGCTGCAGATGGAAATCGAAGAGCTGAAAGATCAGAATAATAGCCTGAAGAATGAAGTTCAGCAGTCTTCTGGCAACCAGGATGCGCTGGTGCGCGAAAACCAGCAGCTGAAAGAAGAACAGCATGTATGGCAGGAGCGTCTGCGTGCCCTGCTGGGAAAAATGGAAGAAGTTTAAGCGTACTTTGAACGCTTGAAACAACGGGTGCCGCGGCACCCGTTTTTGTTTCTGAGGTTACTCGATGTCGAGTGCGTCTTCAGACAGGATCATCCCGGTGTTATCCGCGTAAAGATGATCGCCGGAGAAGAAGGTCACGCCGCCAAAGTTGACGCGCACATCGCTTTCGCCAATGCCTTCACCGGCAGCACCGACCGGGATGGCTGCAATCGCCTGGATGCCGAGTTCCAGCTCTTCCAGTTCGTCAACCTGACGCACCGAGCCGTACACCACAATCCCTTCCCACTCGTTTTGCACCGCCAGACGCGCCAGTTCTGCGTCCACCAGCGCACGGCGCACGGAACCGCCGCCATCAACCAGCAGCACCCGACCACGGCCGTTCTCTTCCAGCAGGTCATACAACAGGCCGTTGTCTTCAAAGCATTTCACTGTGGTTATCTGACCACCGAATGAGGTGCGTCCGCCAAAGTTGGAAAAAAGCGGTTCAACAACGTTCACTTCTTCATGGTAGATGTCGCAGAGTCCAGATATGTCGTATTTCATAAGGATGTCGTCTGTTTGCCACAGGAGCGATAAGTATATCGCTATCTGGCAAGTGTTGGCAAAATCATCACCCGCTAAAAAAAGCGCTGCATCAATATCCTGCGCAAAAAAAATGCCCGGCACAGTGGCCGGGCATCGTTGCGACGATGACTTACAGGATAAAGCGGCTGAGATCTTCGTCGGCGACCAGCTGATCCAGATGCTTACCAACATATTCAGCATCGATGGTGATCGATTCACCGTTACGATCGCTGGCGTCATAGGAGATATCTTCCATCAGACGCTCCAGCACGGTATGCAGACGACGCGCACCGATGTTCTCGGTGGTTTCGTTCACCTGCCATGCTGCTTCGGCGATGCGGCGGATGCTGTCCTCGGTGAAATCAATATTCACCCCTTCTGTCGCCATCAGCGCTTTATACTGCACGGTCACGGAGGCATTCGGTTCGGTCAGAATGCGCTCGAAATCGTTTACCGTCAGCGCCTGCAACTCAACGCGAATCGGCAGACGGCCCTGCAACTCCGGAATCAGATCGGACGGGCTGGCCACCTGGAACGCGCCGGAGGCGATAAACAGGATATGGTCCGTTTTCACCATGCCGTGTTTGGTGGAAACGGTACAGCCTTCCACCAGCGGCAGCAGGTCACGCTGCACGCCTTCACGCGACACATCCGGGCCGGATGACTGGCCGCGCTTACAGATTTTGTCGATCTCATCGATAAACACGATGCCGTGCTGCTCAACGGCGTCGATAGCATCCTGCTTCAGTTCTTCCGGGTTCACCAGTTTGGCGGCTTCTTCTTCAATCAGCAGCTTCATGGCGTCTTTGATTTTCAGCTTACGCGGCTTCTGCTTCTGACCGCCGAGATTCTGGAACATGGATTGCAGCTGGCTGGTCATCTCTTCCATGCCCGGAGGGGCCATGATTTCCACACCCATAGGGGCGGCCGCCAGATCGATCTCAATCTCTTTGTCGTCCAGCTGGCCTTCACGCAGCTTCTTGCGGAAAGACTGACGTGCCGCAGACGGCTCCGCGTTGTGCTCCGGCTGGCCCCAGTTGTTTTTCGCTGGTGGGATCAGCACGTCGAGAATGCGTTCTTCAGCCATCTCTTCGGCACGGTATTTGTTCTTCTCAATCGCCTGAATGCGCACCATTTTCACGGCCGCATCGGTCAGATCGCGAATGATGGAATCCACTTCTTTACCGACGTAACCCACTTCGGTGAATTTGGTGGCTTCCACTTTGATGAACGGCGCATGGGCCAGTTTGGCCAGACGACGGGCGATTTCGGTTTTACCGACGCCGGTCGGGCCGATCATCAGGATGTTTTTCGGCGTGACTTCATGGCGCAGCTCTTCGTCGAGCTGCATACGACGCCAGCGGTTACGCAGCGCAATAGCCACGGCACGTTTTGCGCCGTCCTGGCCGATAATAAAGCGATTGAGTTCGCTGACAATCTCGCGGGGAGTCATCTCAGACATGATTCAGATCCTTACGCCTTGGACGGTAATTCTTCGAAGTTAACATTATGGTTGGTGTAGATGCAGATATCGCCAGCGATATCGAGCGCTTTGGCCACGATATCCTTTGCACCTAACTCGGTGTTTTCCAGCAGGGCGCGTGCCGCTGCCTGGGCGTAAGGTCCACCCGAACCGATAGCAATCAGATCATTTTCCGGCTGGATCACGTCGCCGTTACCGCTGATGATCAGCGAGGCGGATTCGTCGGCCACCGCCAGCAGTGCTTCCAGGCGGCGCAGCATACGGTCGGTACGCCAGTCTTTAGCCAGCTCGACCGCGGCTTTCACCAGATGTCCCTGGTGCATTTCCAGTTTGCGTTCGAACAGTTCGAAGAGGGTAAAGGCATCTGCGGTGCCGCCAGCAAAACCGGCGATAACTTTGTCGTTGTAAAGACGACGCACTTTCTTAACGTTGCCTTTCATTACGGTATTGCCGAGAGTAGCCTGGCCATCACCGCCAATCACTACATGGCCGTTGCGTCGTACACTTACTATTGTTGTCACGGGCAGACCCCTTGTTGCAGTAGATAAAGGACTCCGCGCATACAGCGCGGAGTATCATGCAACCAGATATGGGGCGGGATTGAAGGGTTTCAACCCCCAATAGCGAGGGGAATACAGTTTCCGTGGCCGGAACTGTGCAGGCGTTTTACCGTGCTGTCGGCGCTGGTACGATCTTTGAACGGCCCAATGACCACGCGATTCCAGCCACCGCCGGTGGTAATCCGGCTCTCAAAACCTTCGAAAGCCAGCGCGGCACGCGCGGATTCCGCCTGGTCCGTCCCTTTAAACGAACCACACTGCACCATCCAGCGCTGTGACGGCGCTTTCTCGACCGGTTTCGCTTTCGCGGTTTCCGCTGGACGACTTTGCGGTTCCGGCACACGCGTGATCGGCGCAGGCTGCTGCGGCTGACGGGTTACCGGCTGCTGCTGCGGTATCGGCTGCGCGTGTTGCTGTTGCTGAACCTGCTGCTGGCGCTGCAACTGTTGTTGCTGCTGCTGACGTTGCAGGGTCTGCTGGCGCTGCGCCGGGGTTTGTTCGTTCCACGGCACTTCATTCAGCTGGGTCGGCTGCTGGCGCATATCCGCCTGCATCTGTTCCAGTAGCTGGCGCTGTTCATCGGTCAGCTGCGTTTGCGATTGTACGCCGCCGCCCGCGGAAGGTTCCGTTGGGGTCGGGACGGTGAGCTGACGATTTTCCAGTTCTTTGATGTATTTCCAGCGTTCTTCCGGCTTCGGCGGCAGGCCGTTGCCGTTAGCTTTGTGATCCGGGATGACCGGTGTCTCTTCTTTTTTGTGGTGGGAGATGAACCATAAGCCACCGGCAAAGGTGACCAGTACGGCCGCGGCCAGTACGATCATCAGTTTGGAGGTGCCCGAACCGCCTTTGCTTTTCTTGCTGCGGCCCGTGCTTTTTTTGCGACGCGTCCCTGTTGAACGCCCGCGGCCTACGTAATCTCTTTGTGCCACTCTCGTTCTGATACCCTTCAAAAAAGTGCCATGGGCGTGTAAATGTGCTGTTAATTGCCCGGCAAGGAATTCGCCATGTTACTCAAGGGCCGGAACTTTGACCAGCGGAGTCTGCCTTCAGAATCCGCTGAAAATGCACAGCAAAGGCGGCTATTTTTCACGTTTTGCGGCCGGTGCCGTGCTGCCGCGCACGCGCAGTTCCGCATCCAGCAGGCGGGAACCGTTGTTGACGCGCTTGCCTTGCAACTCATCCAGCAGCAATAACATCGCTTCACGACCGATCTCAAACCGCGGCTGCGCGACGGTAGTCAGGGGCGGATCGTAATATTGCGCCAGTTCGATATCGTCAAAGCCCACCACGGAAAGATCCTGCGGAATGCGCATACCCAGCTTGCGTGCCTGATTCATCGCGCCCAGCGCCATCAAATCACTATGGCAAAACAGCGCTTTGGGCGGATTCGGCAGGCTCATCAGCTGCTTCAGCGCATTGGCGCCGGCTTCAAAGGTAAAGTCGCCGTGCACAATCAGCGTGGGGTCAACCGGCAGGTTGCTGCGACGCAGCGCCTGAATGTAGCCCTGCAAACGGTACTGACACAGCGGGACATGTTCCGGCCCGGTGATGCAGGCAATCTGGCGATGGCCGAGTTGCAGCAGGTGATTAACCGCTTCGAAGGCGGCCGTCAGGTTATCGATATGCACCGTAGGCAGCGCCATCTCCGGCGCGAATTCATTCCCCATTACCATCGGCGGCAGGTTGCGCTGGTCATCAATGCCTGCCTCAAACGGCAGCTGCGAACCGAGCAGCACCATGCCGTCGATTTGACGCGTCATCAAAAGATTGAGAAAGGTTCTTTCCTGCTTATTCTGATGGGCGCAATCGCCAATCAGCACCAGATATCCCTCCTGGGCGGCGGTCACTTCCACACCCCGAATTATTTCACTGAAAAAGGGATCGCAGATATCCGGCACTATCACCAGGATAGTGAGTGTATCGCCGCGTTTGGCGTTGCGCGCCAGACTATGCGGTGAATAACCGACGGCGATCACCGCCTGTTCGACTTTCTGCCGCGTGGCCGGTGAGACTTTTTCCGGATTCATCAATGCACGAGAAACCGTGGCGGTCGAAACGCCCGCTTTCTCTGCCACATCTTTCATGGTGGCGACGGATGAGGGTTGCTTCTGATCCAACGTTTTGCTCCTGACGCAATACGGTGCGTGAATTTCTAACGAAAGCCAGGCATCAGCCAGGCTGGGCACTATTGTTAACCGAACGTCGGGTGGGGTTGTTACCTAATTTGCATAAAATTTGTGACTTGCGCGACTTTTTTCGATCCCGATCGCAGATGTGACATGACCTAGCTCTCAGTCGGGTCGATATCCAGCGTCCATTTGACTTTGCGCGAGGCGGGTAACGTCGAGATTAGCGGTAGCGAACTGCTTAGCAACTGTTGCAGACGTTTACGCGATGGATGTTGCAGCAGCAGCTGCCAGCGCCAGCGTCCGCTGCGTTTAGGCTGCAATGCCGGGACCGGCCCCATCAGCCACAGCGATGCATCCTTCAGCGGGCTGGCTTCCAGCAAATTGCGCAGCTGGTTGAGAAATTCGGCCGCCTGCTGGTTATCCATATCTTCGGCGCGGAACAGCGCGTGGCTGGTCCAGGGGGGCAAATGGACTGACTGGCGTTCCAGCAGCGTCTGCTCGGCAAAGGCAAAATAGCCGCGGTGCAGCAGGGTTTGCAGCAACGGATGTTCAGGGTGGTGGGTCTGCAACAACACTTCGCCCTGTTTGCCTGCGCGCCCGGCGCGTCCGGCAACCTGGGTGTAGAGCTGCGCGAAACGCTCGGCAGCGCGGAAATCAGCGGAGAACAACGCGCCATCGACATCTAATAACGACACCAGCGTGACATCGGGAAAGTGGTGGCCTTTCGCCAGCATCTGGGTGCCAACCAGAATGCGCGCGCCACCGCGATGCACATCGGCCAGATGTTGCTCCAGCGCGCCTTTGCGGCTGGTGGTGTCACGGTCGATGCGCGATACCGGCACGCCAGGAAAGAGTGTGCCGAGCTGCTGCTCCAGCTGTTCCGTCCCAACGCCCACCGGCATTAAATGGGTGGAACCACAACCCGGACACTGATTGGGCAGCGGACGCTGGCTGTCGCAATGGTGGCAGCGCAGCTGGCGGTGATGTTGATGCAGGGTGTAATAACGGTCGCAGCGCTGACATTCGGCAATCCAGCCGCAGTCATGGCACATCAGCGCCGGTGAAAAACCGCGGCGGTTAAGGAACAGCAGCACCTGGTTATCGGCCTGCAAATGCTGGCGCATTTTGCCCAGCAGCGCCGGGGCCAGGCCGCCTTTCAGCTGCTGGCCTTTCAGATCAATCAGCTGCTGCAACGCCGGTTTAGCATTACCGGCGCGCTTGGTGAGGTTGAGCTGGCGATATTTGCCGTTGCGCACGTTGTGCAGCGTTTCCAGCGCCGGCGTCGCCGATCCCATCACAATCGGGATGTCTTCTTCATGGGCGCGAAAAACCGCCAGGTCGCGCGCCTGGTAGCGCCAGCCTTCCTGCTGTTTATAGGAGCTGTCGTGTTCTTCATCAATGATGATCACCCCAGGGCGGGCCAGCGGAGTGAAGAGGGCGGAGCGGGTGCCAATCACAATCGCGGTTTCGCCGCTGCGCGCCCGCAGCCAGACGGCAAGGCGTTCGCTGTCGTTCAGCGCGGAGTGCAGCACATCAATCGGTGCGTGGAAACGTTCCCGGAAGCGGGCGATGGTTTGCGGCGTCAGGCCAATTTCCGGCACCAGCACCAGCGCCTGTTTACCCCGCGCCAGCACGTTTTCCAGCACGCTGAGATAGACCTCGGTTTTACCGGAACCGGTGATACCGGCCAGCAGCCAGGCGGCATAACGATCGTCTTCGCTACGAATCGCGCCCACCGCCATCGCCTGATCGGTATTGAGGCGCAGCCGTTCGCCTTTGACCGCGAAGGTCTCGCGCCAGTCGTGCATTTGCGCGGCGTGTTCACGCAGATCGCACAACCCTTTGGCCCGCAGCGCCTGGAGCGCGGCATCGGTAAGATCCTGCTCGCTGACCTGATGACGATAGAGCGGCTGCTGCCGAAGCGCTGCCAGCGCCTGCTGCTGCTTGGGTGCGCGCTTCAGGCTCTCCATCGCCACTTCACGTCCGGCGTCATTGATCACCCATTGCCACAGCGGGGCTTCCTGCGCCGGTTTGCCCTGACGCAGCAATACCGGCAACGCATGGCTGAGCACTTCGCCGAGTGGCGAATGGTAGTACTGCGCCGCCCAGTGCAGAATGCGCCACAGTTCGGGGGAGAACAGGCTGCCGTCGTCCAGCAGCGCATCGATTTGCTTTAGCTGCGTCAGCGGCAGGTCGCTGGTTGCGCGCACCGCGACCACAATGCCCACCATTTTTCGGTTGCCAAACGGCACGCTGACACGGCTGCCCGCCACCGGCTGTGCCGCATCAGCGGGGAGCAGGTAGTCAAACAGGCGAGGCAGCGGAACGGGCAGGGCAACCTGAACAACGGGCATGACGATCTCTATCCGGTTCTGTAATAAGGAGAAGTAGTGTACACGCTGGCGCGGCAGGCGGATATCCATCCACGCCATTTGCCAAAAGCGGTCATTTTCTGTATACTACGCCGCCTTTGATGAGAATCGCTCGTCAAAGATTACACATATTGTTCAACCGCGTGTGGTGCTGTGCAGGTTCGCCTGGCATAGAGAGCGACACGGCCTTTTATGAGGTTCTCCCATGAAACAAGGTATTCACCCGAAATACGAAGCAGTGACCATCACTTGCTCTTGCGGTAACGTGATCAACACTCGCTCTACCATGAACCACAACCTGAACCTGGACGTGTGCGGCAAATGCCACCCGTTCTACACTGGTAAGCAGCGTGTCGTTGACACCGGTGGTCGTGTTGATCGCTTCAACAAGCGTTTCAGCCTGCCAACCAGCAAGAAATAAGATTTGTTTGCCGTCGGCTTTCAGGAGTCGGCAGCAAGAAAAAACCCAGCCTCGGCTGGGTTTTTTTGTTTCTGGCTTCAGTATTCCCAGGTATCGGGATTGATGCCCATCTCACGCATGATCTTCTTCGCTTCTTCCGGGATCTCATCGCTGCGTTCTTTGCGCAGATCAACGTCGTCCGGCAGAGGCTGGCCGGTGAAAGCATGCAAAAAGGCTTCGCACAGCAGCTCGCTGTTCGTGGCATGACGCAGGTTGTTCACCTGACGGCGGGTACGCTCGTCCGTTAAAATCTTCAGAACTTTCAGCGGGATAGATACCGTAATCTTTTTGACCTGCTCGCTTTTCTTACCGTGTTCAGCGTAAGGGCTGATATATTCGCCGTTCCATTCAGCCATGGGTTACCTTAATCAATAAAAGTGGAATGTGGGGAAATCCGTTGATTATGCCCGATTTTTTGGTGCCTGACCCCTGAAAATGCAGGTTTTATGCTTAAACGTTACTTTCGGCAGAAAGCGCGCTGAACACCAGGCGATGACGCGTAATTTTAGCGGTTATTCGGGCTTTGCTCAATCTATACGCAAAGACATTTAGATGTCCAGATGTATTGACGTCCATCTACGGAGTGCTATCCTGTTGCCTCTTCTTATTACTCTTCAGGAACAGTAAGCACCATGACGCGTAAACAGGCAACCATCGCAGTTCGCAGCGGTTTGAATGATGACGAGCAATATGGCTGCGTTGTCCCACCGATTCACCTTTCCAGTACCTATAACTTTCTCGATTTCAACGAGCCACGCGCTCATGACTATTCACGTCGCGGCAATCCGACGCGTGATGTGGTGCAGCGTGCGCTGGCGGAACTGGAAGGTGGCGCAGGCGCGGTATTAACCAATACCGGCATGTCGGCGATTCATCTGGTGACAACGGTGTTCCTGAAGCCGGGTGACCTGCTGGTGGCCCCGCACGACTGCTACGGCGGCAGCTACCGTCTGTTCGATAGCCTGAGCAAACGCGGCGCGTATCGCGTGAAGTTTGTTGATCAGGGCGATAAAGCGGCATTGCAGGCGGCGCTGGCGGAAAAACCAAAACTGGTGCTGGTCGAAAGCCCCAGCAATCCGTTATTACGCGTGGTGGATATCGCCGGAATTTGTGAGGCTGCGCGCGCAGCGGGCGCCATCAGCGTAGTTGATAACACCTTCCTCAGCCCGGCACTGCAAAACCCGCTGGCGCTTGGCGCTGACCTGGTGCTTCACTCCTGTACCAAATACCTCAACGGTCACTCAGATGTGGTCGCGGGTGTGGTGATCGCCAAAGACCCGGCGCTGGTTACTGAACTGGCCTGGTGGGCCAACAATATTGGCGTGACCGGCGCGGCTTTTGATAGCTATCTGCTGCTGCGCGGTCTGCGCACCCTGGCACCGCGCATGGCGGCCGCTCAGCGTAATGCGCTGGCGATTGTTGATTACCTAAAGCAACAACCGCTGGTGAAAAAACTGTATCATCCTTCACTGCCGGAAAATGCCGGTCACGAATATGCGGTGCGTCAACAGCGTGGCTTTGGCGCCATGTTAAGTTTCGAACTGGATGCCGACGAAGCCCGTCTGCGTCGTTTCCTGAAAGCGTTGCAGCTGTTTACGCTGGCTGAGTCGCTGGGCGGCGTTGAAAGCCTGATTTCACACACGGCAACCATGACACACGCTGGCATGTCGGCCGAAGCGCGCGCGGCTGCGGGAATTTCCGAAACGCTGCTGCGCATTTCTGTCGGAATTGAAGATCACGAAGATTTAATCGCCGATCTGGATAATGCATTCCGGATCGCAGCCGAGGGGTAACCATGACGATTTCAGCAGGCGCGGGAACGCCGACCAGTAAGCAGTTGCACAAATTTGGTGGCAGTAGCCTGGCCGATGCGCGTTGTTATCAACGCGTTGCCAGCATTATGGCGGATTACAGCCAGCCGGGCGATTTGATGGTGGTCTCTGCCGCAGGCAGCACCACTAACCAGCTGATTAGCTGGCTCAAGCTGAGCCAGAACGATCGGTTGTCTGCGCACCAGGTGCAACAGGCATTACGGCGTTTCCACAGTGAATTGATTGCTTCGCTGCTGCCTGCTGAAACCGCTGAAACCCTCACCGCCACCTTTATCCGCGATCTGGAAAAACTGGCGGCGCTGCTGGATGGCACTATTACCGATGCGGTTTACGCTGAGGTGGTGGGGCATGGCGAAGTCTGGTCTGCGCGTTTAATGGCGGCAGTGCTGAGCCAGCGTGATATTGACGCGGTCTGGCTGGATGCGCGCGATTTCCTGCGCGCTGAACGTGCCGCACAACCGCAGGTGGATGAAGGCAAATCCTGGCCGTTGTTGCAGGCGCTGCTGACGCAGCATCCGCATAAACGCCTGGTGGTAACCGGCTTTATCAGTCGCAACGACGCGGGCGAAACCGTACTGCTGGGGCGCAATGGTTCTGACTATTCGGCCACCCAGATTGGTGCGCTGGCCGGTGTCGGGCGCGTCACCATCTGGAGTGACGTGGCGGGCGTATATAGCGCCGACCCGCGCAAAGTCTCGGATGCCTGTCTGCTGCCGTTGTTGCGCCTGGATGAAGCCAGCGAGCTGGCGCGTCTGGCTGCGCCGGTGCTGCACACCCGTACTCTTCAGCCGGTGTCCAACAGCGATATCGATTTACAGCTGCGTTGCAGCTACCAGCCGGAGCAGGGTTCAACACGTATTGAACGCGTGCTGGCCTCTGGCACCGGCGCGCGTATCGTGACCAGTCACGATGATGTCTGCCTGATTGAGATTCAGATCCCGGACAGCCACGATTTCGCCATCCTTAATAAAGAGATCGATCTGCTGCTGAAGCGCGCGCAACTGCGTCCGCTGGCGGTGGGTACGCATCCTGATCGTCAGCTTTTGCAGCTCTGCTATACCTCCGAAGTGGTCAACAGCGCCTTTAGCTTGCTTCAGGACGCGGCGCTGCCGGGCCATCTGCAACTGCGTGATGGCTTAGCGCTGGTGGCGCTGGTCGGTGCCGGTGTGACGCGCAATCCGTTGCACAGCCATCGCTTCTGGCAGCAGATCAAAGATCAGCCGGTGGAGTTTGTCTGGCAGTCGGATGAGCACATCAGCATCGTGGCGGTGCTGCGCGTCGGACCTACCCAGCATTTGATTCAGGGGCTGCATCAGTCGCTGTTCCGTGCGGAGAAGCGCATCGGCCTGATGCTGTTCGGCAAAGGCAATATCGGCTCGCGCTGGCTGGAGCTGTTTGCGCGTGAGCAGGAGACGTTGTCGGCGCGTACCGGGTTTGAGTTTATCCTGGCCGGTGTGGCGGACAGCCGCCGCAGCCTGCTGAGCTATGATGGTCTCGAAGCCAGCCGCGCGCTGGCGTTCTTTGACGATGAGGCTGTGGAGCGCGATGAAGAGTCGCTGTTCCTGTGGATGCGGGCGCATCCGTTCGATGATTTGGTGGTGCTGGACGTCACGGCCAGTGAGCCGCTGGCGCAGCAGTACCTGGATTTCGCCAGCCACGGTTTCCATGTGATCAGCGCCAACAAAGTCGCCGGGGCGTCGAATAGCCAGAGCTGGCGCCAGATTCGCGATGCCTTCGCCAAAACCGGTCGTCACTGGTTGTATAACGCCACCGTCGGCGCGGGCCTGCCGGTAAACCACACGGTGCGCGATCTGCGTGAAAGCGGCGATGCCATTCTGGCGATCAGCGGCATTTTCTCCGGAACGCTCTCCTGGTTGTTCCTGCAATTTGATGGCACCGTGCCGTTCTCCGAGCTGGTGGATCAGGCGTGGCAGCAGGGGCTGACTGAACCCGATCCGCGTGTTGATCTCTCTGGTCAGGACGTGATGCGCAAGCTGGTGATTCTGGCGCGTGAAGCGGGATACAACATCGAACCGAATCAGGTCCGCGTTGAGTCGCTGGTGCCATCCAGCTGTGAAGGCGAATCGATTGACCACTTCTTTGAAAACGCTGACGAACTGAATGATCAGATGGTTCAGCGTCTGGAAGCGGCGCAGGAGATGGGGCTGGTGCTGCGTTATGTCGCGCGTTTCGATGCCAACGGGAAAGCGCGTGTCGGCGTTGAAGCGGTGCGCCCGGAACATCCGCTGGCGGCGCTGCTGCCCTGCGATAACGTGTTCGCCATCGAAAGTCGCTGGTATCGCGATAATCCGCTGGTGATCCGCGGGCCAGGCGCCGGACGCGACGTTACCGCGGGGGCTATCCAGTCTGATATCAACCGCCTCGCCCAACTGCTGTAATCTGTCAGTGCCATGCAGACGGTATTTACCGTCTGCGTTTTTCATCTTGCCCCTGCGATCATGAAACTCTTTCACCTTGTTTGAATATTTGTCACGCTTGTTCATTAATTTTCCATTGACGCTTCGACGTTAATCGTTCATTTTGTGCATCTGGACGTCTAAACGTATGGATGTTCGCAGGCCGCAAATAATCGATGTGTGAAGATGAGGTAACAGGATGAGTTTCTTTCATGCCAATCAGCGCGAAGCGCTGAATCAAAGCCTGGCTGAGCTGAACGGGCAAATTAATGTCTCCTTTGAGTTTTTCCCGCCACGCACCAGCGAAATGGAAGAGACCCTGTGGAATTCTATCGATCGCCTCAGCAGCCTGAAGCCGAAATTTGTGTCAGTCACCTATGGCGCGAACTCCGGCGAGCGCGACCGCACGCACAGCATTATCAAGGGCATCAAAGAACGCACCGGTCTGGAAGCAGCACCGCATCTGACCTGCATTGACGCGACCCGCGATGAGCTGCGAACCATTGCGACCGATTACTGGAATAACGGCATTCGCCACATCGTCGCCCTGCGCGGGGATTTACCTCCGGGCGGCGGCAAGCCGGATATGTACGGCTCTGACCTGGTCGAACTGCTGAAAGAGGTGGGCGATTTCGATATCTCGGTGGCGGCGTATCCGGAAGTGCACCCGGAAGCCAAAAGCGCGCAGGCGGACCTGATTAACCTGAAGCGTAAGATTGATGCCGGTGCCAACCGTGCGATTACCCAGTTCTTCTTCGACGTGGAAAGCTATCTGCGCTTCCGCGACCGCTGCGTAGCGACCGGTATCGACGTAGAAATCGTGCCGGGCATTCTGCCGGTCTCAAACTTTAAACAGCTGCAACGTTTTGCCACCATGACTAACGTGCGCGTGCCGGGCTGGATGAACGCGATGTTTGAGGGGCTGGATGATGACGCGGAAACGCGCAAAATGGTCGGCGCCAATATCGCGATGGATATGGTGAAGATTCTGTCGCGTGAAGGCGTGAAAGATTTTCACTTCTACACCCTGAATCGCGCCGAAATGAGTTATGCGATTTGCCACACGCTGGGCGTGCGTCCGGGCGCTGCGGTTGGATAAGAAAAAAGGGGCTTCGGCCCCTTTTGCTTTTCTGACGGCGCATATAAATGCGCACTTTGCGTGTAGGGTCGCCATTAATGGCGACCTCGTCAGCAATCACTCTGCTTAACCGGTATTACGCATCCCCGCTGCAACACCCGCAATGGTCACCATCAGCGCCTGTTCTACGCGCGCATCTGGCTCATCACCACGTTCTTCCTGCGCGCGTGAGCGATACAGCAACTCTGCCTGCAACACGTTCAGCGGGTCGGTATAGACGTTACGCAGCGCGATAGATTCGGCAATCCACGGCTGATCCGCCATCAGATGCGCATCGTTGGCAATGGTCAGCACCGCTTTGATATCGGCGTCCAGCTGATCGCGCAGCTGCTGGCCCAGCGGCCACAGTGATTTATCCACCAGACGCTGATCGTAATATTCCGCCAGCCACAGGTCAGCTTTCGAGAACACCATCTCCAGCATACCGAGGCGGGTGGAGAAGAACGGCCAGTCACGACACATCGCTTCCAGCTGATCCTGATGCCCCTCATCCATCGCCTTCTGCAACGCGGCACCGGCACCCAGCCAGGCGGGCAGCATCAGACGGTTCTGCGTCCAGGCAAAGATCCACGGGATGGCGCGCAGCGATTCTACGCCACCGCTGGCACGACGTTTCGCCGGACGCGAGCCGAGCGGCAATTTGCCCAGTTCCTGCTCCGGCGTGGCTGAGCGGAAATACGGCACGAAATCGGGATTCTCACGCACATAACCACGATACATCGCGCAGGAATGGGCAGATAAATTGTCCATGATGTCGCACCATTCGTTTTTCGGCTCCGGCGGTGGCATCAGGTTGGCTTCGAGAATCGCACCGGTATACAACGACAGACTGGCGATTGTCACTTCCGGCAGGCCGTATTTGAAGCGGATCATCTCACCCTGTTCGGTGACGCGCAGGCCGCCTTTCAGGCTGCCCGGCGGTTGCGACAGCAGCGCAGCATGAGCCGGTGCGCCGCCACGGCCGATAGAACCGCCGCGTCCGTGGAACAGCGTCAGCGCGATACCGGCTTTCTCGCAGGTCTTGATCAAGGCATCCTGCGCCTGATACTGCGCCCAGCTGGCCGCCATAACGCCAGCATCTTTTGCTGAGTCAGAATAGCCAATCATCACCATCTGCTTGCCCTGAATAAAGCCGCGATACCAGTCGATGCTGAGCAACTGGCTCATCACGTCGTTCGCGTTGTTCAGGTCGTCGAGGGTTTCGAACAGCGGTGCCACCGGCATGGCGTAGGGAATGCCGGCTTCTTTCAGCAGCAGATGTACGGCCAGCACGTCGGATGGCGTCTTCGCCATGGAAATCACATAGGCGGCAATCGATCCCTGCGGCGCTTCTGCTGCGACTTTGCAGGTATCCAGCACTTCGAGGGTGTTATCGCTCGGCTCCCACTGGCGCGGCAGCAGCGGACGTTTGGAATTCAGTTCACGGATCAGGAACGCCTGCTTATCGGCTTCTGACCAGCTTTCGTAGTCACCAAGGCCGAGATAGCGCGTCACTTCGGCAATCGCTTCGGTGTGACGGGTGCTCTCCTGACGCAGGTCGATACGTACCAGCGGCACGCCAAAGCACTTCACGCGGCGCAGCGTATCCAGCAGCTGGCCATTGGCGATGATGCTCATGCCGCATTGTTGCAGGGACTGATAGATGGCATACAGCGGCAACCACAGCTGATCGTTGGACACCAGCAGATCGGCCGGACGCGGCAGGCGTTCGCCTTTCAGACGACGCTCCAGAAACGCTTGCGTGGTCATCAGCTGGCTGCGGATACGCTTCAGAATCACGCGGTACGGCTCGAGCGCTTCCGGGTCGCCGCTCAGCTCGCGCACTTCGTCGCTGCACTCGGACATCGACAGCTCGGAAATCAGCACGCCGATATCCCGCAGGAACAGATCGGCTGCTTTCCAGCGGCTGAGTTGCAGGACATGGCGCGTGACGCTGGCGGTCACGTTCGGGTTGCCGTCGCGGTCACCGCCCATCCACGAGGTAAACTTCACCGGCACAAAATCGACCGGTAGCTGCATACCAAAGGTCTCTTCCACCTGCTCATTCAGCTCGCGCAGAAACGCCGGTACGCCTTCCCACAGGCTGTTTTCCACCACGGCAAAGCCCCATTTGGCTTCGTCGACCGGCGTCGGGCGATATTTACGGATTTCGTCGGTATGCCATGCCTGGGCGACCAGCTGACGCAGACGGCGCATCACCTGATTACGTTCGTAATCGGAGATATCGGTATGGTCGAGTTGTTGCAGGCAGCTGTTAACTTCAACCAGCTTGTGGATCAGCGTACGACGGGTGATCTCGGTGGGGTGCGCGGTCAGCACCAGCTCCAGCGATAGCGATTCAATCGCCGCGCGGATGTCGTTTTCATTGAGATCTTTCTGCTGTTTCAGGCGATCGAACGTGGTTTTCAGCAGTTCCGGGTGATTAGCGCCGTCGCCGCTACGGGAAATGGTCTGATACTGTTCTGCCACGTTGGTAAGATTCAGGAACTGGCTGAATGCGCGCGCGACGGGCAGCAGCTCGTCATTCGACAGATTTTGCAGCGTAGTCAGCAGTTCCTTACGATGAGTGTCATTTCCTGCACGGGATGACTTAGAGAGTTTGCGGATAGTCTCCACCTGATCGAGGATGTTCTCTCCCAGTGCATCCTTTATCGTATCCCCGAGCAGTTTGCCGAGCATACTGACATTACTTCGCATTGCGGAATATTGTTCGTTCATTTGACCCTGACACCCTTATCGTCTTTTTAATTCATACACCCAACGGGCATAACTTCGTCTTTTATCTAGCCACGTATCGTCCGGTTCGTCAATTGCCTTAAACTGACGAAATTTTGCTGCTAAATGTTGGAAATTCAAAGAATTTAACTGGAGTGAAGCGAGATAAGTTATTCTTATTATCAAATCCCGAACATTGACGGGGCATTTTGCTGATTAAACAGTGAAATGCCCCATTTGTTGTTAATCAATGGCAAAAATGATGCACAACCTGCGTGATGAGCGCATGGGTCGGCTTAATAAATGATGTATCAATAAACTCATCCGGCTGATGTGCCTGATTGATAGAACCCGGACCTAATACCAGCGTCGGGCACAGTTGCTGGATAAACGGCGCTTCGGTGCAGTAATTCACCACTTCGGTCGGC
Source organism: Pantoea sp. X-Soil-TKNS-1207 (assembly GCF_059730485.1). Lineage (NCBI taxonomy): Bacteria > Pseudomonadati > Pseudomonadota > Gammaproteobacteria > Enterobacterales > Erwiniaceae > Pantoea > Pantoea sp. X-Soil-TKNS-1207. The sequence continues at coordinate 4,196,267 of NZ_AP035958.1, read as the reverse complement.
GTACCCAGCAGTTTTTCCACCACTTTTACCAGCTCATGATCCGCCGGACACTCATAACCCGGAATCGGCGGATGCAGCTCGCCCACCGTCAGACGACCCGGCCAGCGCTCGCTTACCGGTGCCAGCGCTTCGTTGAGCAGGCCATCCAGATCGCTCAGGGTCAGACCCGGCAACGGACGAATATCCATATGCAGTTCACAGCAGGCGCAAATACGGTTGGCCGCATCACCGCCATGAATATGGCCGAAGTTCATGGTCGGATAAGGAATCTCGAAACCATCGTGGTTGTAACGCGACTTCAGCGTGTTGCGCAGCTGCATCAGCTGGGTGATCGACTCGTGCATCAGTTCGATGGCGTTAACGCCACGCGCCGGGTCGCTGGAGTGGCCGGATTGCCCCTGAATACGGATCACATTCGACAGATGGCCTTTGTGCGCGCGTACCGGCTTGAGCGACGTCGGTTCACCGATAATGGCGCAGTCCGGGCGCAGTTGCGTGGATTCGGCAAAATATTTCGCGCCCGCCATGGTGGTTTCTTCATCGGCGGTGGCGAGAATGTAGAGCGGCTTGTTCAGTTTGGTCACGTCAACGTCACGCAGCGCATCCAGAATAAAGGCAAAGAACCCTTTCATATCCGCCGTGCCTAAACCGTACAGTTTGTTGTCGTGTTCAGTCAGGGTAAACGGATCGCGCGTCCAGCGGCCATCATCGAACGGAACGGTGTCGGTGTGACCCGCCAGTAATAAGCCGCCAGCCCCGGTTCCGGTCCGCGCCAGCAGGTTGAATTTATGGCGGGTTCCGGGTACCGGTTGCACTTCGGTGCTGAAGCCCAGATCGCGGAACCAGCCCGCCAGCAAATTGATTAAAGTTTCATTGCTCTGATCGAGTGCGGCATCGGTGGCGCTGATCGATGGGGTGGCAATCAGCTGGCGGTAGAGTTCGATAAAAGGTGGTAATTTTGTCTTCACTGTTGACGGTCCTTGGGTTAGGATGTATCAATATTCATGCATTAATAGTGAATAAAAATACATTAACGTCGTCTGCATGTGAACAGTAAATCTTCTGCAAACGGCATCGTGGGCAACGGGGCAAGGCCGCGACCCGGAACGTGTGACTGTAATAAGGTATACAGCCTGATGTTGAATACGCTGATCGTTGGTGCCAGTGGTTACGCTGGCGTAGAGCTTGCCACCTACCTGAATCGCCATCCGCATATGAACATAACCGCTTTAGCGGTTTCAGCGCAAAGCCCGGATGCCGGAAAATTACTCTCCGATCTGCATCCGCAGCTGAAAGGGATTGTCGACCTGCCGTTGCAGCCGCTGAGCGATGCGGCTGAATGGGCGGATAAAGTCGATGTGGTGTTCCTCGCCACGGCGCACGAAGTCAGCCACGATCTGGCCCCGGAATTCCTCAAGGCCGGTTGTGTGGTGTTCGATCTCTCCGGCGCGTTCCGCGTCAACGACGGTGCTTTCTACAATCAATATTACGGTTTCACCCATCAGCACGGCGACTGGCTGGATAAAGCGGTCTACGGTCTGGCGGAGTGGCAACACGAAAAAATCAAAGACGCGCAGCTGGTGGCGGTACCGGGATGCTATCCCACCGCCTCGCAGCTGGCACTGAAACCTCTGGTGGAAGCGGGCCTGCTGAATGAAGCGCAATGGCCGGTGATCAACGCCACCAGCGGCGTGAGCGGTGCCGGGCGTAAAGCCAGCGTCACCACCAGTTTCTGCGAAGTCAGCCTGCAACCGTATGGCCTGTTCAATCATCGTCATCATCCGGAAATTGTTGCCCATCTCGGCACGCCGGTGATCTTTACGCCGCATCTGGGCAACTTCCCGCGCGGCATCCTCGCGACCGTGACCTGCCGCCTGAAGCCGGGCGTGACGGAAGAGGACGTGGCGGAAGCGTTCCACAATGCTTATCACGACAAGCCGCTGGTGCGTCTCTATAAGAAAGGTGTGCCGGCGCTGAAAGGCGTGGTCGGCCTGCCGTTCTGCGACATCGGTTTTGCATTACAGGGCGAGCACCTGATTGTGGTTGCCGCCGAAGATAACCTGCTGAAAGGCGCCTCTTCCCAGGCGGTTCAGTGTTTGAATATTCGTTTCGGCTTCCCCGAAACGCTGTCACTGATTTAACGGACGAGTAAGTAAACCATGACCAATCCGCTGATTATTAAACTGGGTGGCGTCCTGCTGGACAGCGAAGAAGCGCTGGCCCGTCTGTTTGATGCGCTGCTGGCGTACCGCACTGAATATCAGCGTCCGCTGATTATCGTGCACGGTGGCGGCTGCCTGGTGGACGAGCTGATGAAGAAACTCGCGCTGCCGGTGAAAAAGAAGAACGGTTTGCGCGTGACGCCAGCCGATCAGATTGACATTATTACCGGTGCCCTGGCCGGTACGGCGAACAAGACCCTGCTGGCCTGGGCGAAAAAATATGGCATCAACGCGGTGGGTTTGTGCCTGGGTGATGCGGGTCTGGTGAATGTCGAGCAGTTCGACGAAGAACTGGGCCACGTAGGTAATGCGACACCGGGCAACCCGGCGCTGGTGAATACGCTGCTGGGCGCAGGCTATATGCCGGTGATCAGCTCTATCGGTATCACCGATGGCGGCGAACTGATGAACGTCAACGCTGACCAGGCGGCGACCGCGCTGGCGGCGACTATCGGTGCCGATCTGGTGCTGCTGTCGGATGTCAGCGGTATTCTCGATGGCAAAGGCCAGCGCATCGCCGAGATGACCGCAGCGAAAGCGGAACAGCTGATCGCGCAGGGCATCATTACCGATGGCATGATTGTTAAAGTTAACGCAGCGCTCGACGCGGCCCGTACCCTGGGTCGTCCGGTCGATATCGCCAGCTGGCGTCATGCTGAACAGCTGCCAACCCTTTTCAACGGCGTGTCGATTGGCACCCGGATTCTCGCTTAACGATACTGATTCAAGGATTACGAAATGCAAACGCAAGGCATCAAAAAAATTGTTCTGGCTTACTCCGGTGGCCTTGATACGTCTGCCATCATTCCATGGCTGAAAGAGAACTACGGCGGCTGTGAAGTGGTTGCCTTCGTGGCGAATATCGGCCAGGACCCTGCCGATCTGGATGGCGTTGAGAAGAAAGCGTTGCAGTCAGGTGCGTCTGAGTGCCACGTTGTTGATCTGCGTGAAGAGTTCATCAGTGAATATGTTTACCCGGTATTGCAGACCGGTGCGCTGTACGAAGGCACCTACCTGCTGGGTACTTCCATGGCGCGTCCGATTATCGCGAAAGCCCAGGTTGAGCTGGCACTGAAAGTCGGCGCGGATGCGCTGTGCCACGGTGCGACCGGTAAAGGTAACGACCAGGTGCGTTTCGAAACCACCTACACCGCGCTGGCGCCGCAGCTGAAAGTGGTTGCGCCGTGGCGTGAGTGGAACCTGCGTTCGCGTGAAGCGCTGCTCGACTACCTGAAAGAGCGCAACATCCCGACCACCGCGTCGCTGGAAAAAATCTACAGCCGTGACGAGAACGCCTGGCACATCTCCACCGAAGGCGGCGTGCTGGAAAGCCCGTGGAACGCACCGAACAAAGATTGCTGGGTGTGGACCGTTGATCCGCTGGAAGCGCCGGATCAGCCGGAGAACGTCACCGTGACCGTAGAAAAAGGTCGCGTGGTTGGCGTGAACGGCGAGAAGCTTAGCCCGTTCCAGTGCCTGGAAAAACTGAACGTACTGGGCGCGAAACACGGTGTGGGCCGTATCGACATCGTGGAAAACCGTCTGGTGGGCATCAAGTCTCGCGGTTGCTACGAAACCCCAGGCGGCACCATCATGGTGAACGCGCTGCGTGCGGTTGAGCAGCTGGTTCTGGATCGCGACAGCTTCAAATGGCGCGAGCAGCTGGGCCAGGAAATGTCATACGTGGTGTACGACGGTCGCTGGTTCGCACCGCTGCGTCAGTCTATCCAGGCGGCCGCTGAGTCCCTGGCTGAGCTGGTCAACGGCGAAGTGGTTCTGCAACTGTACAAAGGCCAGGCCACGGCGATTCAGAAGAAATCCGTCAACAGCCTGTACTCTGAAGAGTTTGCCACCTTCGGCGAAGACGAAGTCTACGACCACCGTCACGCGGGCGGCTTTATCCGTCTGTTCTCGCTCTCTTCACGCATTCGCGCGCTGAACGAGCAGAAGAAGTAATTCCGCGGTAACGACACAGTTTCAAGGGCGGCTTCGGGCCGCCCTTTGTTTAACAGCATTCAGGAGTATTCAGATGGCACTTTGGGGTGGACGCTTTACTCAGGCAGCAGACCAACGGTTCAAACAATTCAATGACTCGCTGCGTTTCGACTACCGCCTGGCGGAGCAGGACATCATCGGTTCTGTCGCCTGGTCAAAAGCGCTGGTCACGGTTAACGTGCTGAGCAGTGAAGAACAGCAGCAGCTGGAAGCCGCGCTGAACGAATTGCTGGCCGAAGTGCGCGCTAATCCGCAACAGATTCTGCAAAGCGATGCCGAAGACATCCACAGCTGGGTGGAAGGCAAACTGATTGAGAAAGTCGGCGCGCTGGGCAAAAAACTGCACACCGGCCGTAGCCGTAACGATCAGGTCGCGACCGATCTGAAACTGTGGTGCAAAGAGCAGGTCGCTGTGCTGCTGGATGCGACGCGTGAGCTGCAAAAAGCGCTGGTGGTGACTGCGGAAGCGAATCAGGACGCGGTGATGCCGGGTTATACCCACCTGCAACGCGCCCAGCCGGTGACCTTTGCGCACTGGTGTCTGGCCTATGTCGAAATGCTGGCGCGTGATGAGAGCCGTTTGCAGGACACGCTGAAGCGTCTCGACGTCAGCCCGCTGGGTTGCGGCGCGCTGGCCGGTACGGCCTATGAGATCGATCGTCAGCAGCTGGCGGGTTGGTTAGGTTTCGCCTCTGCCACCCGTAACAGCCTCGATACCGTTTCCGACCGCGACCACGTACTGGAGCTGCTGTCGGATGCCTCGATTGGCATGGTTCACCTGTCGCGCTTTGCGGAAGACCTGATTTTCTTCAACACCGGTGAAGCGGGTTTTGTTGAGCTGTCAGACAAAGTGACCTCCGGCTCCTCATTGATGCCGCAGAAGAAAAACCCGGATGCGCTGGAGCTGATCCGCGGCAAGTGTGGCCGTGTACAGGGCGCGCTGACGGGCATGATGATGACGCTGAAAGGTCTGCCGCTGGCCTACAACAAAGATATGCAGGAAGACAAAGAAGGGCTGTTCGATGCGCTCGACACCTGGCTCGACTGTCTGCATATGTCGGTACTGGTGCTGGATGGTATTCAGCTGAAACGTCCGCGTTGCCAGGAAGCGGCTGAGCAGGGCTATGCCAACTCCACCGAGCTGGCCGACTATCTGGTCGCCAAAGGCGTGCCGTTCCGTGAAGCGCACCATATCGTGGGTGAAACGGTAGTTGAAGCGATTAAGCAGGGCGTGGCGCTGGAAGCGCTGAGCCTGGCGCAGCTGAAGCAATTCAGCGCGGTGATCGAGGACGATGTCTATCCGATTCTGTCGCTGCAATCCTGCCTCGACAAACGTAATGCGCGTGGCGGTGTGTCGCCACAGCAGGTCGCGCTGGCGATTCAGGAAGCCCAGCAGCGTCTGCGTTAAGCAGGCAAAAAAAAGCGGGCTATGTCGATAGCCCGCCAACCTCTAGCTTCGGAATTTCATATTGTTATTGGCACATCATCAAAGGGTTGGCACTCCCGGCCAACACAGTGATTTGTCAGACTGATTGCAGGTGTTGCTCCTTACTCTCTCAGCCTCTTTTTTTCATTGCTTCTCAGATGCCACGTATTATTCCTGTCCGCAGCTTGATAGGGCTAATCGTTCATTGCTATTCTATCTATCGCCACGGGCTATCGTGGTTCGGAGGATATCAATGAACATTCGTGATCTGGAGTATTTGGTTTCGCTTGCGGAGCATCGTCACTTCCGCCGTGCCGCTGATGCCTGTCATGTCAGCCAACCCACGCTAAGCGGGCAAATTCGTAAGCTGGAAGATGAACTGGGCGTCATGCTGCTGGAGCGAACCAGCCGTAAGGTATTGTTTACCCAGGCGGGATTGTTGCTGGTGGATCAGGCCCGCACCGTACTGCGTGAAGTTAAGGTGTTGAAGGAGATGGCCAGCCAGCAGGGCGAAACCATGTCCGGTCCGCTGCACATTGGCCTTATCCCCACCACGGGTCCGTATCTATTGCCGCAAATCATCCCGATGCTGCATCAGACCTTCCCGAAGCTGGAGATGTATCTGCACGAAGCGCAGACGCAACAGCTGCTGGCGCAGCTCGACAGCGGTAAGCTCGATTGCGCCATTCTGGCGTTGGTGAAAGAGAGCGAAGCCTTTATTGAGGTGCCGCTGTTTGACGAGCCAATGAAACTGGCGATCTACGAGGATCATCCGTGGCACGACCGCGATCGTGTGCCGATGTCGGATCTGGCCGGTGAAAAGCTGCTGATGCTGGAAGATGGTCACTGCCTGCGCGATCAGGCGATGGGTTTCTGCTTTGAAGCGGGTGCGGATGAAGACACCCATTTCCGGGCGACCAGCCTGGAAACGCTGCGTAATATGGTGGCCGCAGGAAGCGGGATCACGTTGTTACCGGCGCTGGCGGTTCCCCATGAGCGCGTGCGCGATGGCGTCTGTTATCTGCCTTGTTACAAACCGGTGCCGCAGCGCACCATTGCACTGGTGTATCGTCCTGGGTCGCCTCTGCGCAGCCGCTATGAGCAGCTGGCAGAAGCAATCAAAACCCATATGCTTACGCTTCTCGACTCCACGTTAAAACAGGCGGTTTAACCCGTTAAGCGCGGCGACGCGATAGGCTTCAGCCATGGTGGGATAGTTAAAGGTGGTATTCACGAAGTATTCAATCGTGTTACCGCCATTTTTCTGTTCCATGATGGCCTGGCCGATGTGGATGATCTCCGCCGCACGCTCACCAAAGCAGTGAATACCCAGAATCTCTTTGGTTTCGCGGTGGAACAGGATCTTCAGGCTGCCCACATGCATACCGACAATCTGCGCACGCGCCAGGTGTTTAAACTGGGCACGTCCCACTTCATACGGCACCTTCATTGCGGTTAACTGCTGTTCCGTTTTGCCGACGGAGCTGATTTCCGGAATGGTATAAATCCCGGTGGGGATATCCTCAATCAGATGCGCGGTGGCTTCGCCTTTGATAATCGCCTGCGCGGCAATACGACCCTGGTCGTAAGCGGCTGAGGCAAGGCTCGGATAACCAATCACGTCACCAACCGCATAGATATGCGGCTGCGCCGTCTGGTACATGCTGTTGACCTTCAGCAGGCCGCGACCATCCGCTTCCAGCCCAACATTTTCCAGCGACAGCGAATCGGTATTACCGGTACGGCCGTTGGCATACAGCAGACAATCCGCTTTCACCTTCTTGCCGGACTTGAGGTGGATGATGACGCCATCGTCAACGCCTTCAATCTTCTCAAACTCTTCGTTGTGACGAATCACCACGCCGCTGTTCCAGAAGTGATAAGACAGCGAATCTGACATCTCCTGGTCGAGGAACGCCAGCAGACGATCGCGGGTGTTGATCAGGTCAACCTTGACGTTCAGCCCGCGGAAAATCGAGGCGTACTCACAGCCAATCACCCCGGCACCGTAAATAATGACGTGGCCTGGTTCATGGTGCAGGTTGAGAATTGAGTCGGAGTCATAAATGCGGGGATGGGTAAAGTCGACATCAGCCGGGTGATAAGGGCGCGAACCACAGGCAATCACGAATTTTTCTGCGGTTAAACGCTCACGGGTGCCGTCCGGCTGTTCCACTTCGATGGTGTTAGCATCAACAAAATGGGCATCGCCCTGATAAAGCTCACAACGATTTCGCTCGTAAAAGCCCTGCCGCATCGCGGTTTGCTGGCTGATAACGTTTTCAGTGTGGTTAAGGATATCTGCAAAGGAGGAACGCAGAAGTCGGGTGTGATCACTATAAAGGGGATTCTGATTGAACTCGATAATACGGCTGACAGCATGACGCAACGCTTTGGAGGGGATGGTGCCCCAGTGAGTACAACCGCCGCCGATGTTATGGTAGCGTTCGATCACCGCGATGCGCGCTCCCTGCTTCACCAGGCCCATGGCCGCACCTTCACCGCCCGGACCGGAGCCAATCACAATGGCATCGTAATCGTAAGACTTTTGCATACCAGTACGTCCTATGTTTCTATACATTTTTACAACGAGATTCTAACATCCCGCCGCGCACTTCTGAATTCTAACAGCGATTTTTGCCCGATTTTGACAAACCGTGAGGTTAACAGGCGGTCACAAACTTTGCGGCCTGTACGCTGAAAAGTTTGTTATAGTGCCTGCCTGATTACTCACAAGGCAGAGAGAATGGGCGTCAGAGCGCAACAAAAAGAACGTACAAGACGTTCTCTGATTGAAGCCGCCTTCAGTCAGTTAAGTGCAGAACGGAGTTTCGCCAGCCTGAGTTTGCGTGAAGTCGCGCGTGAAGCTGGCATTGCGCCCACCTCGTTTTACCGTCATTTCCGGGATGTGGACGAACTGGGGCTGACGATGGTTGACGAAAGCGGCCTGATGCTGCGTCAGCTGATGCGTCAGGCACGCCAGCGTATTGCCAAGGGTGGCAGCATCATTAAGACCTCGGTCTCCACTTTTATGGAATTCATCGGGAACAATCCCAACGCTTTTCGTCTCTTACTACGCGAGCGCTCCGGAACGTCAGCTGCGTTTCGTGCCGCCGTTGCGCGTGAGATTCAGCACTTTATTGCTGAACTGGCGGATTACCTTGAGCTGGAAAATCATATGCCGCGCAGTTTTACCGAAGCGCAGGCGGAAGCGATGGTGACCATTGTGTTCAGCGCCGGTGCGGAAGCGCTGGATGTGGATATCGAGCAGCGTCGCAGGCTGGAAGAACGGCTGGTGCTGCAACTGCGGATGATCGCCAAAGGTGCGTATTACTGGTATCGCCGGGAGCAGGAACGTCTGGCGGTAACACTGGAAAAACCCGAAGAGTAATGTGATAAGGATAATGAAATGATTGAGCAAAACCCCCGCGATAAAGGAACGCTGTTACTGGCTTTTATCACCGGTTTAGCCATCAACGGCTCCTTTTCGGTGCTGTTCAGTGCGTTTGTGCCATTTTCGATTTTTCCGCTGATTGCCCTTGGCCTCGCGGCCTGGTGCCTGCATCAGCGGTATCTCAACCGTAATATGCCGGATGGTATGCCATCGCTGGCGGCCGCGTTTTTCCTGCTGGGCATTCTGGTTTACAGCGCGCTGGTGCGTGCCGAATACCCGGATATCGGCTCCAACTTCATTCCGACTATCCTGATGGTGGGTCTGGTGTTCTGGATTGCGACGCGCTTTAAGCGGCCGAAGAACAAGAACTAAAAAAACGGGAACCTCAGGGTTCCCGTTTTTATTCAGCCTTTGCGCGTCAGCAACACGCCGCACTCCATATGATGGGTATAGGGGAATTGATCGAACAGCGCGAGGCGAGCCACCTCGTGAGTGTCCCCCAGGGTGGCGAGGTTGTCGCACAGGGTCTGCGGATTGCACGAGATATAAAGGATGCGCGGATAGGCCTGCACCATCTTCACGGTATCAGCATCCAGCCCGCTGCGCGGCGGATCGACAAAAATGGTTTCGCATTGATAGCTCTGCAAATCGATGCCTTCTAAGCGGTTAAAACTGCGCACACCGTTCATCGCCTGAGTGAACTCTTCCGCCGCCATGCGGATAATCTGCACGTTATCGATTTGGTTGGCTGCAATGTTGTACTGCGCAGCCGCCACCGAAGGTTTGGCGATTTCGGTCGCCAGCACGCGGCGGAAATTGCGCGCCAACGCCAGTGAAAAGTTACCGTTACCGCAGTACAACTCCAGCAGATCGCCGCGTGCGTTTTGCGTCACGTCGAGCGCCCACTCCAGCATCTGGATATTCATCGCTGCATTGGGCTGGGTGAAACTGTTTTCCACCTGACGGTAAATCAACTCGCGGCCCGCCACCGGCAGACGCTCATCAATATAATCACGGTCGAGGCAGATCTTGGTTTTTGTAGCGCGGCCAATCAGCTGCACATCCAGACCTTCGGCACGCAGCGCATCGCGCAGGGCCGTGGCAGCCTGCTGCCACTCCTCCTCCAGCTTACGGTGATAGAGCAGGGAGATAACGATCTGGTTGCTCATGGTCGACAGGTAATCGATCTGGAACAACTTATGGCGCAATGCGCGATTATCGCGGATCGCGGCGATCATTTTTGGCATTAACTGATTGATCAGTTCACTGGCGGCGGGAAATTGATCGACGCGGATGCGCTGTTTGGTCTGCTGATCAAAGATGATGTGGTACAGATCGTCACCATCGTGCCAGATGCGGAATTCGGCGCGCATCCGGTAGTGACTAACCGGTGAACGAAACACCTCCACCTCAGGCGCAGCAAAGGGCGTCATCATCGTCTGTAAACGGCTGACTTTTTCCGCCAGTTGCGCGTCGTATTGTTCAATCGGGAGCTGTTCGGGTGTCATCTTTAATCCTGGTAATAAGCCTGCTTGCCGGGCGATTGTAGGCATTCACCTGCTGATGTCCAGCCCTGTAGAAAAGAAGATGGCTGGAAGTCTGGATTTCTGGCCTTCTTATCCGTAGACTGCGGCGGCCGGCCTCCTTGAGTTAAAAGGGAATCCAGTGTGAATCTGGAGCTGACGCGCAGCGGTAAGGAATGTCGTGGTGAGTGCTGATGCAGACACTGTCCTGTGGGATGGGAAGTCTTCACCATTAATGATTCTCAGCCCGAAGACCTGCCGGTGTGACGTCGCAATTCGTACGGCCATCGCGTGCTATCGGTCGTATGCCTGCGGCATCCTGCTTCGTCTTTTGGATGCTATAACAATGAAAAAAACACATGCCTCGCTGTTTGCTTTCAGTGCAACGGCGATGTCTCTCTGGGCGCAATTTGGTTACGCTCAGCAGAATGATGATACGCAAATTGTCACCGCCAACCGCTTTGCTCAACCGGTTTCTTCCGTGCTGGCTCCCACCACTGTCGTTACCCGTGAAGAGATCGATCGCTGGCAGGCGAAAAGCCTAACGGATGTGATGCGTCGCCTGCCGGGTGTGGATATCGCGCAAAATGGTGGTCTCGGTCAACAGAGTTCGATGTTTATCCGTGGCACTAACTCTAACCATGTGCTGATTCTGATTGACGGTGTTCGTCTCAATCAGGCGGGCATCTCTGGTTCTTCCGATCTCAGCCAGATTCCGCTCTCGCTGGTGCAGCGCATTGAATATATTCGTGGTGCACGTTCGGCGGTATATGGGTCTGATGCCATCGGTGGCGTGGTGAACATCATTACCGGTCGTGATAAAACTGGCACCACGCTGACGGCGGGCGTCGGATCGAAAGGTTATCAAAGCTACGATGGTTCGACGCAACAGCAACTGGGCGATGCCACTAAGCTGACGCTGGCCGGTAACTATACCTACACCAAAGGCTACGATGTGGTGGCGAACCTGCCCGACATCTATGGCGACCCGGCGCAGAAAGATCGCGACGGCTTTATGAGTAAAACCTTGTACGGCTCGCTGGAGCATCAATTCAGCGATCAGTTCAGCGGCTTCGTGCGTGGTTATGGTTTTGACAACCGTACTGCCTACGACGGCTATCCCACCTACGTTGAACCTAATACCTTTGTCGATACGCGTCAGCTGTATAGTCAGACGTGGGATACCGGGCTGCGTTTTAATCAGGGCATCTATTCTTCGCAGCTGATTGCCAGTTACAGCCACACCAAGGATTACAACTACAGCCCGCAGCTCGGCAAATATGATGCAACTGCTTCGCTGGATGATGTCCAGCAATACAACCTGCAATGGGGGAATACGGTACAGGTTGGACATGGCGCGGTGAGCGGCGGTGTTGACTGGCAGAAGCAAACCTCCGAGCCTGGTACCAATTCAACGGTGCAAGGTCAGGAGCAACGTAATACCGGCATCTACGCCACCGCGCAGCAACAGTTTGGCAGCGTAACGCTGGAAGGTGCGGTACGTGGCGATGACAACAATGCGTTTGGCTGGCACAACACCTGGCAGAGCAGCGCGGCCTGGGAATTTGTCGATGGTTATCGTGTTTTTGCCTCTTACGCCACTGCGTATAAAGCCCCTAACCTGGCTCAACTCTATAGCCAGACTTACGGCAACCCGAATCTGAAACCGGAAGAGAGCAAGCAGTGGGAAAGCGGCTTTGAAGGTTTAACCGGACCGGTGAACTGGCGTGTGTCGGGCTATCGTAATGACATCGATAATCTGATCGATAGCGACCCTAACACCTATGTTTACTACAACATCGATAAAGCACGTATTAAAGGCGTGGAAGCTACCGCTTCTTTCGATACTGGTCCGCTTAGCCATACGGTTTCCTATGACTATGTTGACGCACGTGATGCCGAAACCAATCAGCAGCTGCTACGCCGAGCGAAACAGCAGGTGAAATACCAGCTTGACTGGACGGTATATGATTTTGACTGGTCTATAACCTATCACTACCTCGGTGAGCGTTACGACAACGATTACAATCACTCCTATACCGCGCAGCGCATTAAATTGGGTGGTGTAAGTTTATGGGATCTGGCGGTATCGTATCCAGTCACCTCACAGCTCACGGTTCGTGGTAGAATTGCCAACCTGTTCGATAAAGACTACGAGACAGTGTATGGCTATCCAACTCCAGGAACGGAGTACTACCTCAGCGCCAGCTACAGCTTCTAATCTGCGTCCCACCGTGCTGGTGTTTGACTCCGGCGTCGGTGGGCTCTCGGTCTACGAGGAGATACGGCAATTGCTGCCGGATCTCCACTATCTTTACGCCTTCGATAATGAAGGTTTCCCCTACGGCGAAAAAACCGAAACCTATATTGTCGAGCGAGTGGTCTCGGTGGTTGCGGCCATCACGCAGCGTTTTCCGCTGGCGCTGGTGGTGATTGCCTGTAACTCGGCCAGTACCGTTTCTTTACCGGCATTGCGTGCACAGTTTAATTTCCCGGTGGTGGGGGTTGTGCCCGCAATCAAACCCGCCGCGCGCTTAACGCGTAATGGTGTGGTGGGATTGCTGGCGACGCGTGGCACGGTGAAGCGTCCTTATACCCACGAGCTGGTGGCGCAGTTCGCCCGCGAATGCACCATCAAAATGCTGGGGTCGTCCGAACTGGTAGAACTGGCAGAGGCGAAGCTGCATGGCGAAGAAGTGCTGCTGGATGATGTGCGCCGCGTGGTTCAGCCCTGGCTGCGGATGAAGGAGCCGCCGGATACGGTGGTGCTGGGTTGTACTCACTTTCCTTTACTGCGTGACGAGCTGCAATTGGTTCTGCCGGAAGGAACGCGGCTGGTGGATTCCGGTGCGGCAATTGCGCGTCGAACTGTCTGGCTGCTGGAACATGCCTCACCTGTTGCACTTTCTGCGGCTGCCAATATGGCGTTCTGCACCCGAATGGATGAAGAAGCGCTGCAATTATCACCCGTTCTGCAGCGTTATGGCTTCCCTTTGCTGGAAAAACTAGCGCCTTAGGGGCTTTCCGTCGAAAAAAGCAGCACTCAGAAATTAAATTGCATTTAGCGCTTGTCAGCCCCAAAGAACTCCCTATAATGCGCCTCCACTGACACGGAACAACGGTTTACAAAACGCTGTGTTGGCAAGGTGGCCTTAAGTGGCAACCTTCAGAAAAGCAAAAATAAATGCTTGACTGAAAACGCGGAAAGCGTAACATACGCAACCCGCGCCACACTAGAAATGTGGCACTGCTCTTTAACAATTTATCAGACAATCTGTGTGGGCACTCGCAGGATTGATATCAAAAGTCTACGGACTTAAAAAATATCAAGTCTCAAGAGTGAACACGTAATTCATTACGAAGTTTAATTCTTTGAGCATCAAACTTAAATTGAAGAGTTTGATCATGGCTCAGATTGAACGCTGGCGGCAGGCCTAACACATGCAAGTCGAACGGTAGCACAGAGGAGCTTGCTCCTTGGGTGACGAGTGGCGGACGGGTGAGTAATGTCTGGGGATCTGCCCGATGGAGGGGGATAACTACTGGAAACGGTAGCTAATACCGCATAACGTCGCAAGACCAAAGTGGGGGACCTTCGGGCCTCACACCATCGGATGAACCCAGATGGGATTAGCTAGTAGGTGGGGTAACGGCTCACCTAGGCGACGATCCCTAGCTGGTCTGAGAGGATGACCAGCCACACTGGAACTGAGACACGGTCCAGACTCCTACGGGAGGCAGCAGTGGGGAATATTGCACAATGGGCGCAAGCCTGATGCAGCCATGCCGCGTGTATGAAGAAGGCCTTCGGGTTGTAAAGTACTTTCAGCGGGGAGGAAGGTGTGACGGTTAATAACCGTCGCAATTGACGTTACCCGCAGAAGAAGCACCGGCTAACTCCGTGCCAGCAGCCGCGGTAATACGGAGGGTGCAAGCGTTAATCGGAATTACTGGGCGTAAAGCGCACGCAGGCGGTCTGTCAAGTCGGATGTGAAATCCCCGGGCTTAACCTGGGAACTGCATTCGAAACTGGCAGGCTAGAGTCTTGTAGAGGGGGGTAGAATTCCAGGTGTAGCGGTGAAATGCGTAGAGATCTGGAGGAATACCGGTGGCGAAGGCGGCCCCCTGGACAAAGACTGACGCTCAGGTGCGAAAGCGTGGGGAGCAAACAGGATTAGATACCCTGGTAGTCCACGCCGTAAACGATGTCGACTTGGAGGTTGTTCCCTTGAGGAGTGGCTTCCGGAGCTAACGCGTTAAGTCGACCGCCTGGGGAGTACGGCCGCAAGGTTAAAACTCAAATGAATTGACGGGGGCCCGCACAAGCGGTGGAGCATGTGGTTTAATTCGATGCAACGCGAAGAACCTTACCTGGCCTTGACATCCACGGAATTCGGCAGAGATGCCTTAGTGCCTTCGGGAACCGTGAGACAGGTGCTGCATGGCTGTCGTCAGCTCGTGTTGTGAAATGTTGGGTTAAGTCCCGCAACGAGCGCAACCCTTATCCTTTGTTGCCAGCGATTCGGTCGGGAACTCAAAGGAGACTGCCGGTGATAAACCGGAGGAAGGTGGGGATGACGTCAAGTCATCATGGCCCTTACGGCCAGGGCTACACACGTGCTACAATGGCGCATACAAAGAGAAGCGACCTCGCGAGAGCAAGCGGACCTCATAAAGTGCGTCGTAGTCCGGATCGGAGTCTGCAACTCGACTCCGTGAAGTCGGAATCGCTAGTAATCGTAGATCAGAATGCTACGGTGAATACGTTCCCGGGCCTTGTACACACCGCCCGTCACACCATGGGAGTGGGTTGCAAAAGAAGTAGGTAGCTTAACCTTCGGGAGGGCGCTTACCACTTTGTGATTCATGACTGGGGTGAAGTCGTAACAAGGTAACCGTAGGGGAACCTGCGGTTGGATCACCTCCTTACCTGAAGATACCTTCCTCCGAAGTGCTCACACAGATTGTCTGATAGAAAAGTAACGAGCAGAAGAACCTCTGCAGGCTTGTAGCTCAGGTGGTTAGAGCGCACCCCTGATAAGGGTGAGGTCGGTGGTTCAAGTCCACTCAGGCCTACCAAATTTCTCCTCACGCTGCGTTATGCGCGGTCGTTTACCGATGTAAACGTCCTGTCCGCATGTGCTGTATGAGAAGAGATTGCATTCTTTATTTGTCTGAAGAATAGCAACTCGGTTGAGTGGTAGCAGTGGTCTCTGCAGTAACTGTATGGGGCTATAGCTCAGCTGGGAGAGCGCCTGCCTTGCACGCAGGAGGTCAGCGGTTCGATCCCGCTTAGCTCCACCATTACAGTTCTTCAATACTTCAGAGCGTACCGGAAACGGTGTGCTGCGAAGTATTTGCTCTTTAACAATCCGGAACAAGCTGAAAATTTGAAACGACGCGCAGTCGTATTCCTCCGTAATAAGGAATACAGCACGGCGCGTTCGAGTCTCTCAAATGCTTGCAGTCTGCACGCGTTGCAAAACGCCTGTGGGTTGTGAGGTTAAGCGACTAAGCGTACACGGTGGATGCCCTGGCAGTCAGAGGCGATGAAGGACGTGCTAATCTGCGTAAAGCGCCGGTAAGGTGATATGAACCGCTATAGCCGGCGATGTCCGAATGGGGAAACCCGGTGCACTCAGTGCATCATCGTTAACTGAATACATAGGTTAACGAGGCGAACCGGGGGAACTGAAACATCTAAGTACCCCGAGGAAAAGAAATCAACCGAGATTCCCCCAGTAGCGGCGAGCGAACGGGGAACAGCCCAGAACCTGAATCAGTTTGTGCATTAGTGGAAGCGTCTGGAAAGTCGCAGGGTACAGGGTGATACTCCCGTACACAAAAATGCACTTACTGTGAGTTCGATGAGTAGGGCGGGACACGTGGTATCCTGTCTGAATATGGGGGGACCATCCTCCAAGGCTAAATACTCCTGACTGACCGATAGTGAACCAGTACCGTGAGGGAAAGGCGAAAAGAACCCCGGCGAGGGGAGTGAAACAGAACCTGAAACCGTGTACGTACAAGCAGTGGGAGCCTACTTGTTAGGTGACTGCGTACCTTTTGTATAATGGGTCAGCGACTTATATTCTGTAGCAAGGTTAACCGTATAGGGGAGCCGCAGGGAAACCGAGTCTTAATTGGGCGTTAAGTTGCAGGGTATAGACCCGAAACCCGGTGATCTAGCCATGGGCAGGTTGAAGGTTGGGTAACACTAACTGGAGGACCGAACCGACTAATGTTGAAAAATTAGCGGATGACTTGTGGCTGGGGGTGAAAGGCCAATCAAACCGGGAGATAGCTGGTTCTCCCCGAAAGCTATTTAGGTAGCGCCTCGTGAACTCATCTCCGGGGGTAGAGCACTGTTTCGGCTAGGGGGCCATCCCGGCTTACCAACCCGATGCAAACTGCGAATACCGGAGAATGTTATCACGGGAGACACACGGCGGGTGCTAACGTCCGTCGTGAAGAGGGAAACAACCCAGACCGCCAGCTAAGGTCCCAAAGTCATGGTTAAGTGGGAAACGATGTGGGAAGGCACAGACAGCCAGGATGTTGGCTTAGAAGCAGCCATCATTTAAAGAAAGCGTAATAGCTCACTGGTCGAGTCGGCCTGCGCGGAAGATGTAACGGGGCTAAACCATGCACCGAAGCTGCGGCAGCGACACTATGTGTTGTTGGGTAGGGGAGCGTTCTGTAAGCCGTCGAAGGTGGACTGTGAGGTCTGCTGGAGGTATCAGAAGTGCGAATGCTGACATAAGTAACGATAAAGCGGGTGAAAAGCCCGCTCGCCGGAAGACCAAGGGTTCCTGTCCAACGTTAATCGGGGCAGGGTGAGTCGACCCCTAAGGCGAGGCTGAAAAGCGTAGTCGATGGGAAGCAGGTTAATATTCCTGCACTTGGTGTTACTGCGAAGGGGGGACGGAGAAGGCTAGGTTATCCGGGCGACGGTTGTCCCGGTTTAAGCGTGTAGGCGTGTGCTCCAGGCAAATCCGGTGCACTTTAACGCTGAGGCGTGATGACGAGCCACTACGGTGGTGAAGTAACTGATGCCCTGCTTCCAGGAAAAGCCTCTAAGCTCCAGGTAACACGAAATCGTACCCCAAACCGACACAGGTGGTCAGGTAGAGAATACCAAGGCGCTTGAGAGAACTCGGGTGAAGGAACTAGGCAAAATGGTGCCGTAACTTCGGGAGAAGGCACGCTGGCGCGTAGGTGAAGGGACTTGCTCCCGGAGCTGAAGCCAGTCGAAGATACCAGCTGGCTGCAACTGTTTATTAAAAACACAGCACTGTGCAAACACGAAAGTGGACGTATACGGTGTGACGCCTGCCCGGTGCCGGAAGGTTAATTGATGGGGTTATCCGTAAGGAGAAGCTCTTGATCGAAGCCCCGGTAAACGGCGGCCGTAACTATAACGGTCCTAAGGTAGCGAAATTCCTTGTCGGGTAAGTTCCGACCTGCACGAATGGCGTAATGATGGCCAGGCTGTCTCCACCCGAGACTCAGTGAAATTGAAATCGCTGTGAAGATGCAGTGTACCCGCGGCAAGACGGAAAGACCCCGTGAACCTTTACTATAGCTTGACACTGAACATTGAGCCTTGATGTGTAGGATAGGTGGGAGGCTTTGAAGCGTGGACGCCAGTCTGCGTGGAGCCAACCTTGAAATACCACCCTTTAATGTTTGATGTTCTAACGTAGGCCCGTGATCCGGGCTGCGGACAGTGTCTGGTGGGTAGTTTGACTGGGGCGGTCTCCTCCCAAAGCGTAACGGAGGAGCACGAAGGTTGGCTAATCCTGGTCGGACATCAGGAGGTTAGTGCAATGGCATAAGCCAGCTTGACTGCGAGAGTGACGGCTCGAGCAGGTGCGAAAGCAGGTCATAGTGATCCGGTGGTTCTGAATGGAAGGGCCATCGCTCAACGGATAAAAGGTACTCCGGGGATAACAGGCTGATACCGCCCAAGAGTTCATATCGACGGCGGTGTTTGGCACCTCGATGTCGGCTCATCACATCCTGGGGCTGAAGTAGGTCCCAAGGGTACGGCTGTTCGCCGTTTAAAGTGGTACGCGAGCTGGGTTTAGAACGTCGTGAGACAGTTCGGTCCCTATCTGCCGTGGGCGCTGGAGAATTGAGGGGGGTTGCTCCTAGTACGAGAGGACCGGAGTGAACGCACCACTGGTGTTCGGGTTGTCATGCCAATGGCATTGCCCGGTAGCTAAGTGCGGAAGAGATAAGTGCTGAAAGCATCTAAGCACGAAACTTGCCCCGAGATG
Source organism: Pantoea sp. X-Soil-TKNS-1207 (assembly GCF_059730485.1). NCBI lineage: Bacteria > Pseudomonadati > Pseudomonadota > Gammaproteobacteria > Enterobacterales > Erwiniaceae > Pantoea > Pantoea sp. X-Soil-TKNS-1207. The sequence continues at coordinate 4,177,425 of NZ_AP035958.1, read as the reverse complement.
AGTTCTCCCTGACTCCTTGAGAGTCCTGAAGGGACGTTGAAGACGACGACGTTGATAGGCCGGATGTGTAAGTGCAGCGATGCATTGAGCTAACCGGTACTAATGACCCGTGAGGCTTAACCTTACAACGCCAGAGGCGTTTTGGTTGAGAGACCAGAGAATTTTCAGCTTAGTTCAAACGGATTGGTTCGCATGGCCTGAGAGGGCGGTGCGGATAACAGAATTTGCCTGGCGGCTGTAGCGCGGTGGTCCCACCTGACCCCATGCCGAACTCAGAAGTGAAACGCCGTAGCGCCGATGGTAGTGTGGGGTCTCCCCATGCGAGAGTAGGGAACTGCCAGGCATCAAATTAGGTATTTACCTGAAAAGGTAACACCGGTTATCAGCGAGACCCCGCTGGTAATGCAGTATTCGGTGGTGCGGTAGTTCAGTCGGTTAGAATACCGGCCTGTCACGCCGGGGGTCGCGGGTTCGAGTCCCGTCCGCACCGCCACCCTCATTTAGGGGCGTAGTTCAATTGGTAGAGCACCGGTCTCCAAAACCGGGTGTTGGGGGTTCGAGTCCCTCCGCCCCTGCCAGAAAATAATCCTTTGCTTCGGCAAAGGATTTTTTTTGTCTAAAATTTAGTGATAAAAAGAGTTGAGCTTCACCAATATCCACTCAAACCCTTCCCTTCCTGCTTTTTATTACATCAATGCGTTAATACCGGATATTTAAGCAACTGGCGAATATGGGCCTGTTGATCGCTATTCTGCAGCCATACGGCATATAACGGCCTTACGGCCACAGGCGTATCAGGAATAACCATCAAATCACTGTAAATACTGTGCCAGAAATCGGGCAAAAACGCGCAAGCGCCAGTGGTATGTAGCAATTCGCGGGTAACATGCGCCGATGTTGTGGTTAATACCGGAACGTCATCACTGGACAGATAACTTTCATGCTGATGAAAATCTGCTCCCCATTCCAGTTTGATGTAATCATATTTTTCACGTTTCTCAGTTTTCCTCGCCCGAAATAATGCGAGTGAAATATGACCAATTTGCTGGCTGGTCAATTCATCCATCTTCGGTGCTTCAGTCGTAAGCAAAAGATCAAGCTGACGTTCATGTAACTGCTTCACCAGTAAATGCCGTTGCGCTATGCGCGCCTCAAGGTGCAGGCTCTCTCTGTTCTCATAAAGCGTTTGCAACCAGGGGGTTAGATAGGCTTCCCAGAGTGATGCACTGGCCCCTATAGAAAGCTCATGATGCTGTTGTGTGTGCGAAACTTCCTTCTTAGCCATCAGCCATGTACTCATCAGGCTTTCTGCATAGGGCAATAAGCGCTCACCTGCTGAGGTCAGCCGGATGTTATTACGATGACGGGTAAAAAGGTTAACGCCCAGCTGATTTTCCAGTTGGCGAATGCGAAAACTAACGGCAGATTGCGTGAGGTAAAGCGCTTCAGCAGCTCGCCCAAAATGGCGTGTTCTGCTCACTTCGAGGAAAGTTTTCAGTAATTCCGTATCCACAGCATTCTCCCAAAAAATGTTTGTCGTACTGATTTAAATGTTTTGTTTTACACTCTGTCAAGCCTATCTAATACTCCGCGCCATAAATAGCACGGCCATATGAGAATCAGGAGCGTGTAAAATGGCGGATAGCTTCGCAACAACGAATCGTTTCTTTGATAACAAACATTACCCTCGTGGTTTTTCGCGTCATGGTGACTTCACCATTAAAGAAGCGATGCTTCTTGAGCGCCACGGTTATGCCTTTAATGAACTGGACCTGGCGAAACGTGAGCCGGTGACGGAAGAAGAACGTTTATTTATTGAAGTATGTCGTGGTATTCGTGAGCCGCAAACGGAAGCTGAACGTGTATGGTCGAAATACACCGCACGTATCAAGCGTCCTAAGCGTTTTCACACGCTTTCAGGCGGTAAGCCGCAGATGGATAGCGTCGAAGAGTACAGCGATAGCGATGATTAAGATAACGGGGCAGGTGCCCCGTTTTTTATTCCAGACTTTTGTGCAGAAAAATCATTAACCGGTCGATACTGCGATACCCCACCGCCTCTTGCAGATGATGACGCGTAATCTGCGCCTCGCCTGCTAAATCCGCGATAGTCCGTGCCACCTTCAGAATGCGCTGCCACGCACGCACTGATAACCCAAGTGAATTCAGCACCTCTTCAAGCCACGTTGCATCATCCTGCGCCAGTTCGCACCAGCGCTGAATTTCCGCATTCGATAAATGCGCGTTCACTTTCCCACTGCGCGATATCTGGCGTTGCCGGGCAGCGACAACACGATGTAACACCTCAGCACTGCTTTCACTCCGCTGCTGCTGCTGGCTTAGCGTGCCGCTGGGCAGCAGAGGGATCTCGATGGAAAGATCAAAACGGTCCAGGAAGGGGCCGGAGAGACGGTTCAGGTAGCGCAGCACCTGCTGCGGGCTGCTGCGGTTATGCGTCCCCTGATAATGGCCGGTTGGGCTGGGGTTCATCGCGCCAATTAATTGAAAGCGTGCCGGATAGGTGACTTTCGCGCGGGCGCGCGAAATCGCAATCTCGCCAGACTCAATCGGTTCCCGCAAGGCATCCAGCACCCTGCGTTCGAATTCCGGCAACTCATCGAGAAAAAGCACCCCATTATGCGCCAGCGAAATTTCACCGGGGCGCGGCAGAGATCCTCCACCCACCAATGCATACAATGATCCGCTATGATGGGGCGCGCGAAATGGACGCTTACGCCACTGACGGTGGAGATTGCCACTGCTGACCAGGCTGGCAATAGCCGCGCATTCCAGCGCCTCCTGGTCGTTCAGGGGAGGCATGATACCGGGTAAGCGAGTGGCCAGCATGGTTTTCCCGGTCCCTGGCGGTCCCAGCAGCAGCAGGTTGTGCCCGCCTGCGGCGGTAATCTCCAGCGCTCGCCGTCCCTGCTCCTGACCAATGATGTCGCTCAAATCCTGCGTTTCCTGGTCCATCTCCTGCGGCTGATATCGGGCTACGGTCAATTCCGTCTGGTTATGCAGAAATGCGCAGATCTCCAGCAGATGCTTGCCGACAAGGGTAACGCTTTCCTGAATTAAACCGACATCCTGTTGATTCTGTTCAGAGAGTACCATTTGCCTGCCGGCCTGCAACGCAGCCATAGCCGCAGGAATCGCGGCCTGAACGCCACAGAGCGCGCCGTTCAGCGCTAATTCACCCAGGAATTCATATTGCGTGAGTTTCGCGTCAGGAAGCTGCTCTGAGGCGGCGAGAATTGCAATGGCGATCGGCAGGTCATAGCGTCCACCTTCTTTAGGCAGATCCGCCGGCGCAAGATTGATGGTGATGCGCTTTGCCGGGAAGGTAAAACCACTATTGATAATGGCGCTACGCACCCTTTCCCGCGCCTCTTTGACGGTTGTTTCCGGCAACCCGACCAGCGTTAAGGCGGGCAAGCCATTGCTGATATGCACTTCAACGGTCACCAGCGGCGCCTGCACGCCCAGTGCCGCTCGTGTTAAAACCCGGGATAAAGACATAACGACTCCTTGTTATCTCTAGCCTGCGGGTCTTCCCTGGGCACGTCTAATCCATATAAGGATAACTGTGCGATAAATTCCGTAATTTCATCGTTATTTGCTGCACGTTAATCGCTTTTGTAAGCGAGATCGCAAATGAGAAGGGACGGTTACGTCGCGTTCGTAATGAATATTTATCACAAATCTAAATAACCGTTTACTTACAAGGTGATAACCGCGTCTTTGTCAATGCGTCATAAAAAATTCTGATGAAAATTATTGTCAATGCACAAGTAACTATGGTAACTCTGTAGGTATTACTTCGAACAATCGAAAAAACGAACAACACATGAAAGCCCTTCTACAAGTGATTAGCCTAGTCGTGATTAGCGTGGTGGTGATTATTATCCCACCGTGCGGGGCTACGCTTGGAGAAAGAAAGGCTTAAAAATCAAGCCTGGAATTCGAAAAACCCCCGCACCGAAAGGTCCGGGGGTTTTTTTTCGACCAGACAAAATATCAGCGAATCATCGAGGAACAGATAATGAACAGTAGCATAAAATTCTGTTGTTCCCGCAGGGATACAGGAGAATAACCATGACAGGTGCACAGTGGGTAGTTCAGGCTTTACGCGCGCAGGGTGTTGAGACAGTGTTTGGCTATCCTGGCGGTGCCATCATGCCAGTGTACGATGCGCTCTACGATGGCGGCGTGGAACACCTACTGTGTCGGCATGAGCAAGGTGCGGTGATGGCGGCGATTGGTTATGCGCGTGCCACAGGCAAGACCGGCGTATGTATCGCCACCTCAGGTCCGGGCGCGACCAACCTGATCACCGGCCTGGCCGATGCGATGATGGATTCCATCCCGGTTGTGGCAATCACCGGGCAGGTCTCCTCCTCGTTCATCGGTACCGATGCCTTTCAGGAAATTGATGTTCTCGGCCTGTCACTCGCCTGCACCAAACACAGTTTCCTCGTTGAATCCCTTGATGATTTACCCTCAGTGATGGCTGAAGCCTTCGCCATCGCTCAGTCCGGCCGCCCTGGCCCGGTGCTGGTTGATATCCCGAAAGACATTCAAATCGCCAGCGGCGAGCTGACGCCACATCTGCTGCCGGTGGTCGATGCGCTGAGCCACTCGCCTCAGCACATCGCGGAAGCGCGCGCGCTGATGGCGCAGGCGAAAAAGCCGATGCTGTATATCGGTGGCGGTGTCGGGATGGCGCAGGCGGTTCCGGCGCTGCGTGCCATGGCGGAGGAAACCGGCATTCCGATGGCGGCGACCCTGAAAGGTCTGGGCAGCGCCGACGCCAGCAGCGAGGTTTACCTGGGTATGCTGGGGATGCACGGCACCAAAGCCGCCAACCTTGCGGTGCAGTCGTGTGATCTGTTGATTGCCGTCGGCGCGCGCTTTGACGACCGCGTGACCGGCAAGCTGGACACCTTCGCACCGCACGCCAGCGTTATCCACATCGATATCGATCCTGCCGAGCTGAACAAACTGCGTCGTGCGCATGTTTCCCTACAGGGCGATATGAACCAGGTGCTGGCTGCGCTGAGTATGCCGCTGCAAATTGACGCATGGCGCACTGAAGTCAACGCGATGAAAGCTGAATTCGCCTGGCGTTACGATCACCCAGGCGAAGCGATTTACGCGCCGCTGCTGCTGAAGCAACTCTCCGATCGCAAAGCCGACAGCGCGGTGGTGACTACCGACGTAGGTCAGCATCAGATGTGGGCGGCTCAGCATATGTCGTTCAGCGCTCCGGAGAACTTCATTACCTCCAGCGGCCTGGGCACCATGGGTTTCGGCCTGCCGGCTGCGGTGGGCGCCCAGGTTGCCCGTCCTGACGATACCGTGATCTGCGTATCCGGTGACGGTTCGATCATGATGAATATCCAGGAGCTGGGTACCATCAAACGTGGCAAGCTGCCGGTAAAAATTCTGCTGCTGGATAACCAGCGCCTCGGCATGGTGCGCCAGTGGCAGCAGTTGTTCTTTGATGGTCGCTACAGCGAAACCATCCTGACTGATAACCCCGATTTCCTCACGCTGGCCAGCGCTTTTGATATCCCCGGCCAGCGCATCACCCGTAAAGATCAGGTCGACGCCGCCCTTGATGCTCTGCTGAACAGTGAAGGTCCTTACTTCCTGCATGTTGCGATTGATGAGCATGAAAACGTCTGGCCATTGGTACCGCCGGGTGCCAGCAACGCAAACATGATGGAGAAAACAGTATGAACCAGCATCAATTGTCTATCGAAGCCCGCTTCCGCCCTGAAATATTGGAGCGCATTTTGCGTGTCGTGCGCCACCGCGGTTTCCAGGTGTGCGCCATGAACATGGCATCAGCCGTTAATGCCGAAAACATTAATATCGAAATGACCGTTGCCAGCCAGCGCTCTGTCGATTTACTGTCTTCGCAGTTAAGCAAACTGATGGATGTCGCGTGCGTCCAGATTCAACAACAGACAACACAACAAATCCGTGCCTAGTCGCGAAAGGAAATAACAATGAGTACGAAGAAAGCAGACTTTATTTGGTTCAATGGGGAGATGGTTAAGTGGGAAGACGCCAAGGTTAGCGTCATGTCTCACGCGTTGCATTACGGTACTTCTGTGTTTGAAGGCGTGCGTTGCTACGACTCACACAAAGGCCCGGTGGTGTTCCGTCATCGCGAACACATGCAGCGTCTGCACGACTCCGCCAAAATCTACCGCTTCCCGATCAAAGCCAGCGTGGATGAACTGATGGAAGCCTGCCGTGAAGTGTTGCGCGTCAACAAACTGAAAAGCGCTTATATCCGTCCGCTGGCTTTCGTGGGCGACGTGGGCCTGGGTGTGAACCCGCCAGATGGCTACACCACCGACGTGATCATCGCCGCGTTCCCGTGGGGTGCTTACCTGGGCGCCGAAGCGCTGGAGCAGGGCATTGATGCCATGGTCTCTTCATGGAACCGCGTTGCACCGAACACCCTGCCGACCGCAGCAAAAGCCGGTGGTAACTACCTCTCTTCTCTGCTGGTAGGTAGCGAAGCGCGTCGCCACGGCTATCAGGAAGGTATCGCTCTCGACACCAACGGCTATATTTCAGAAGGTGCTGGTGAAAACCTGTTCGAAGTGAAAGATGGCATCCTGTTCACGCCGCCGTTCACCTCTTCTGCGCTGCCGGGCATCACCCGCGACGCCATCATCAAACTGGCGAAAGACATGGGTATCGAAGTTCGCGAGCAGGTGCTGTCCCGCGAATCGCTGTATCTGGCTGACGAAGTGTTTATGTCCGGTACTGCGGCGGAAATCACCCCGGTACGCAGCGTTGACGGTATCCAGGTGGGCGAAGGCAAATGCGGTCCGGTAACCAAACGCATTCAGCAGGCGTTCTTTGGCCTGTTCACCGGCGAGACCGAAGACAAATGGGGCTGGTTAGATCCAGTTAACCCATAACAAGACTTTTCGCGGACGCAACTGCGTCCGCGTGCCTTTTCTTACTGGAGTAAATAGAGCATGCCTAAGTACCGTTCCGCCACCACCACCCATGGCCGTAACATGGCGGGTGCCCGTGCCTTGTGGCGCGCGACAGGAATGACCGACGCCGATTTCGGAAAACCGATTATCGCCGTGGTCAACTCATTCACTCAATTCGTGCCAGGCCACGTCCACCTGCGCGATCTCGGCAAACTGGTCGCAGAACAAATCGAAGCGGCTGGCGGTGTGGCTAAAGAGTTCAACACCATTGCGGTGGATGATGGTATCGCCATGGGTCATGGCGGCATGCTGTATTCACTGCCTTCGCGCGAACTGATCGCCGACTCCGTCGAGTACATGGTGAACGCCCACTGTGCTGATGCCATGGTGTGTATCTCCAACTGCGACAAAATCACCCCCGGTATGCTGATGGCGTCACTGCGCCTGAATATCCCGGTGATCTTCGTCTCTGGTGGTCCGATGGAAGCGGGTAAAACCAAGCTGTCCGACAAGATCATCAAGCTGGACTTGGTCGATGCGATGATTCAGGGCGCTAACCCGAACGTCAGCGACGCCGACAGTGAGCAGATCGAACGTTCAGCCTGTCCGACCTGCGGCTCCTGTTCCGGTATGTTCACCGCCAACTCGATGAACTGTCTGACCGAAGCGCTGGGCCTGTCACAGCCGGGCAACGGTTCGCTGCTGGCGACCCACGCCGACCGCAAAGATCTGTTTATCAACGCGGGCAAACGCATCGTTAACCTGACCAAACAGTATTACGAGCAGGATGATGAGCGCGCGCTGCCGCGCAACATCGCCAGCAAAGCGGCATTTGAAAACGCTATGACGCTGGATATCGCCATGGGCGGTTCCACCAACACCGTGTTGCACCTGCTGGCGGCGGCGCAGGAAGGCGAAATCGACTTCAACATCTCCGACATCGATCGTCTGTCGCGCAAAGTACCCCACCTGTGCAAAGTGGCGCCGAGCACCCAGAAATATCATATGGAAGACGTGCACCGTGCCGGTGGCGTTCTCGGCATCCTCGGCGAGCTGGATCGCGCCGGTCTGCTGCATACCGACGTGCGCAACGTGCTGGGTCTGAACCTGCGTGAGACGCTGGATCAGTACGACATCATGCTGACCAAAGACGAGGCGGTGAAGAAGATGTTCCGCGCCGGTCCGGCGGGAATCCGCACCACCCAGGCATTCTCGCAGGACTGCCGCTGGGACACGCTGGATGATGACCGTCAGGAAGGTTGTATCCGCACCCGTGAACACGCCTTCTCGCAGGATGGTGGTCTGGCGGTGCTGTACGGCAACCTCGCGGAAGATGGCTGTATCGTGAAAACCGCCGGTGTGGATAAAGAGATCCTCACCTTCAAAGGCCCGGCCAAAGTTTACGAAAGCCAGGATGATGCGGTAGAAGCGATCCTCGGCGGCAAAGTGGTGGCTGGCGACGTGGTGGTGATTCGTTACGAAGGGCCGAAAGGCGGACCGGGGATGCAGGAAATGCTCTATCCGACCACCTACCTGAAATCAATGGGCCTCGGCAAAAGCTGTGCGCTGATCACCGACGGTCGTTTCTCCGGCGGTACTTCAGGTCTGTCCATCGGTCACGCCTCACCGGAAGCAGCCAGCGGCGGCACCATCGCGCTGGTGAAAGACGGCGACATGATCGAAATCGACATCCCGAACCGCGGCATCAAGCTGGCGGTGGCGGATAACGAACTGCACGCTCGTCGTGAAGCAGAAGAAGCGCGTGGTGAGGCGGCCTATACGCCGCACGGCCGTGTGCGTCAGGTCTCCTTCGCGCTGCGTGCTTACGCATCACTCGCGACCAGCGCTGACAAAGGCGCGGTGCGCGATAAGTCCAAGCTGGGAGGCTAACAGATGGCTGAGTCTCAACCGCTACCCGCGGCGCCCTGCGGCGCGGAGTATTTGCGCGCGGTATTGCGTTCACCGGTGTACGAAGTGGCACAGGTCACGCCGTTACAGAAAATGGAAAAAATTTCATCGCGTCTTGGCAACACCATTCTGGTGAAGCGTGAAGATCGTCAGCCGGTGCACAGCTTCAAGCTGCGCGGGGCTTACGCGATGATTGCCGGGCTGAACGAGGAGCAAAAAGCACGCGGCGTGGTCACGGCATCGGCCGGTAACCATGCTCAGGGCGTGGCGCTCTCGGCCAGCCGGCTTGGCATCAAATCACTGATTGTGATGCCGGTGGCCACGGCAGATATCAAGGTTGATGCGGTGCGCGCATTTGGCGGTGAGGCTTACCTGTTTGGGGCCAACTTTGACGAGGCGAAAGCCAAAGCCATCGAATTGTCGGAGCAGCAGGGTTACACCTTTGTGCCGCCATTCGACCATCCGGCGGTGATCGCCGGACAGGGCACGCTGGCGATGGAACTGCTGCAACAGGATGCGCATCTCGACCGCGTCTTTGTGCCGGTGGGCGGTGGCGGTCTGGCGGCGGGCGTCGCGGTGTTGATCAAGCAGCTGATGCCGCAGATCAAGGTGATTGCCGTGGAGTCGGAAGACTCGGCCTGCCTGAAAGCGGCGCTGGAAGCGGGTCATCCGGTTGATCTGGCGCGCGTCGGGTTATTTGCGGAAGGCGTGGCGGTGAAGCGTATCGGCAGCGAAACCTTCCGGCTGTGCCAGGAATATCTCGACGACATCATCACCGTGGATAGCGATGCCATCTGCGCGGCGATGAAGGATCTGTTCGAGGATGTGCGTGCGGTGGCGGAGCCTTCGGGCGCGCTGGCGCTGGCAGGCATGAAAAAGTACATCCAGCAGCACGACATCAAAGGCGAACGCCTGGCGCACGTATTGTCGGGCGCTAACGTGAACTTCCACGGCCTGCGTTACGTCTCTGAGCGTTGCGAGCTGGGCGAACAGCGTGAGGCGCTGCTGGCGGTCACCATTCCCGAGCAGCAGGGCAGTTTCCTGAAGTTCTGCCAGACGCTGGGCGGCCGCTCAGTGACCGAGTTCAACTATCGCTACGCGGATGCCGACAACGCCTGCATCTTCGTCGGCGTGCGTTTAACCCGTGGGCGGGAGGAGCGCAGCGAAATCATCAGTCAGCTCGCTGAAGGCGGCTACCATGTGGTGGATCTGTCCGACGACGAAATGGCGAAGCTGCACGTACGCTACATGGTTGGCGGCCGTCCATCCAAGCCGCTGCGTGAGCGTCTGTTCAGCTTTGAATTCCCGGAAGCGCCAGGCGCGTTGCTGAAGTTCCTGCAAACGCTGGGTACGCACTGGAATATCTCGCTGTTCCACTATCGCAGCCACGGCACCGACTTTGGTCGGGTGCTGGCGGCGTTTGAACTGGGTGATGACGAACCGCGCTTTGAGGAGCATCTCACGGCGCTGGGTTATGACTTCCACGACGAAGCCAACAACCCGGCGTTCCGTTTCTTCCTCGCTGGCCAGTAATTACAACAGGTGCCAGAACGCATTGATAAGCGGCTCTCCGAGCCGCTTTTTTTGTACGCACACGCCAAGCTCCAGCGGCGCGACTGACTCCGCATTCTCCAGCACCAGCACGCGATTACGCACCGGCTCCGGGCTATTTTCCAGCACCACATCGGGCAGCAACGCAATGCCACAACCGAGCGCCACCATCGAGACAATCGCCTCATGGCCTGAGACCGTGGCGTAAATCAGCGGATTGGGAATGCGACGACGGCGGAACCACAGGTCGATACCGCGGCGCGCAGGCCCTTGTTCCGGCAGGATAAAGGGAATTTGCGCCCAGTCAGGTTCCTCCTGCGTCGCCTGGTTGCGCACCGGGCAGGGCAGCGCCGGGGCGATCAGCACCTGCGGAATCAGCCCGAGTGGCGTAAAATCAATGCTGGCGGGCAGCGATTCAGGGCGACCGGCAATCGCTAAATCCGCCTCGCCGGACTGCACCATGCTAATCGCATCGGCGGCATCGCCCGTGGTGAGTTTGATCTCCACCTGCGGATGCTCCGCGCGGAAGCGATCAAGAATCGGTGGCAGGTGGCTGTAGGCGGCGGTCACCGAGCAGAACAGACGCAGCTCGCCGCTCAGCGAAGGTCCATTCAGGTCCATCACATGACGCAGTTGCTGATATTGCAACAGGGTTTGCTGCGCGAACTGGCGCAGCCGTTCACCGGCTTCAGTCAGCGTCACGGTACGGTTATCACGCAGAAATAGCGCGTGGCCCACATCTTCCTCAAGGCGCTGAATCTGGCGCGACAGGGTGGACGGACTGACATGCATGGCTCGCGCCGTGCGGCCAAAGTGGCAGCTCTCAGTCAGATGGAGGAAGAGTTTCAGGTCTCGTAAATCCATGCGCGGGTAACCTCAAAGTGATATTGCAAATCCTGCAACGTGACCTTGTAAATATATCAATTTAAGCAACAGATTTCCTGTCATATGATGGGGTCATTCGCGGCGCTGCTTACAGCGTCGTTACCGAACAAAGCAAACACAACATCTAACCGGAGTACCCATGGCTAACTACTTCAACACATTGAATCTGCGCAATCAGTTAGCGCAGTTAGGCAAATGTCGTTTCATGGCGCGCGATGAATTCGCGGATGGCGCCAGCTTCCTGAAAGGTAAGAAAGTCGTCATCGTTGGCTGTGGTGCTCAGGGCCTGAACCAGGGTCTGAACATGCGTGACTCTGGTCTGGATGTGTCTTACGCACTGCGTGCAGAGGCGATTGCTGAGAAACGTGCATCATTCCGCAAAGCGACTGATAACGGCTTCAAAGTGGGTACTTACGAAGAGCTGATCCCGCAGGCGGACCTGGTGGTTAACCTGACGCCGGACAAACAGCACTCTGCGGTGGTTCAGGCTGTACAGCCGCTGATGAAAGACGGCGCAGCGCTGGGCTACTCACACGGTTTCAACATCGTTGAAGTGGGCGAAACCATCCGTAAAGACATCACCGTGGTGATGGTGGCGCCGAAGTGCCCGGGTACGGAAGTGCGTGAAGAGTACAAACGTGGTTTCGGCGTACCGACGCTGATCGCGGTTCACCCGGAAAACGATCCGAAAGGCGAAGGCATGGCGATTGCTAAAGCCTGGGCTGCGGCGACCGGTGGCGACCGTGCCGGCGTACTGGAATCTTCTTTCGTTGCTGAAGTGAAATCTGACCTGATGGGCGAGCAGACTATCCTGTGCGGTATGTTGCAGGCAGGTTCACTGCTGTGCTTCGACAAGCTGGTGGCAGAAGGTACTGACGCGACTTACGCAGAAAAACTGATTCAGTTCGGCTGGGAAACCATCACCGAATCACTGAAATTCGGCGGCATCACCCTGATGATGGATCGCCTGTCTAACCCGGCGAAACTGCGTGCTTACGCACTGTCTGAGCAGCTGAAAACCATCATGGCTCCGCTGTTCCAGAAGCACATGGATGACATCATCTCCGGCGAATTCTCTTCCGGCATGATGGCTGACTGGGCGAACGACGACAAAAACCTGCTGACCTGGCGTGAAGAGACCGGCCAGACTGCGTTCGAAACGGCTGCCCAGTACGAAGGTAAAATCGACGAGCAGGAATACTACGACAAAGGCGTGGTGATGGTAGCGATGGTGAAAGCGGGCGTTGAGCTGGCCTTCGAAACCATGGTTGACGCGGGCATCATCGAAGAGTCTGCTTACTACGAATCACTGCACGAGCTGCCGCTGATCGCGAACACCATCGCACGTAAGCGTCTGTATGAAATGAACGTGGTTATCTCCGATACCGCCGAATACGGTAACTACCTGTTCTCCTTCGCGGCCGTTCCGCTGCTGAAAGAGTTCATGACCACGCTGCAACCGGGCGACCTGGGCAAAGCGGTGGAAGGGACTCAGGTAGATAACGCACAGCTGCGTGACGTGAACGAAGCCGTTCGTCAGCATCCGATCGAAGCGGTTGGCCGCAAACTGCGTGGCTACATGACCGACATGAAACGTATCGCTGTCGCTGGCTAAGCCGCACACCGCACCGTTTTCAGCACAAAAAACCCCGGCTTGCCGGGGTTTTTTACTTCATCCGCAACCGCATCACGCCGCTTCATACCGCCTCAGCGCATTCACCCAGGTCGGCATCAATGCCGACCCTACGGCGTAGGGTGGCCATTTATGGCCACCGCGCTCATTCCTGCGCCGTCGAACCAATAAAAAACCCGGCCGGAGCCGGGCTTTTTACTTCATCCGCAACCGCATCGCACCGCCTCAGCGCATTTACCCAGCCCGGCATTAATGCCGACCCTATGCCGTAGGGTGGTCATTTATGACCACCGCGCTCATTCCTGCGCCGCCGAACCAATAAAAACCCCGGCTTGCCGGGGGTTTTTACTTAACCCGCAACCGCATCGCACCGCCTCAACGCATTCACCCAGGTCGGCATCAATGCCGGCCCTACGGCGTAGGGTGGCCATTTATGGCCACCGCGCGCATTTCCGCGCCGCCGAACCAATAAAAAAACCGGGCAGAGCCGGGCTTTTTACTTAACCCGCAACCGCATCACACCGCCTCAGCGCATTCACCCAGGTCGGCATCAATGCCGACCCTACGGCGTAGGGTGGCCATTTATGGCCACCGCGCGCATCTCCGCGCCGCCGAACCAATAAAAAACCCGGCTGGAGCCGGGTTTTTTACTTCATCCGCAATCGCATCACACCGCTTCGTACAGCGTCTGATGGCGCGTTTCTCTACAGGCAATCAACGCAATCAGCGTCAGCGCTGCCATTGATGCCAGGTAATAACCGACTGCCTGCAAACCATAGGTCGCGTTCAGCCAGGTAGCGATATAAGGCGCAACCGAGGCACCGAGAATCGACGACAGGTTATACGAGAACGAGGCACCGGTATAACGCACTTCGGTCGGGAACAGTTCCGGCAGCAGCGCGCCCATCGGGCCAAATGTCAGACCCATAATGCTCAGACCCAGCAGCAGGAAGCCCATCACCAGCACCTGAGAACCGGAACCCAGCAGCACCGGGAACATAAAGGCGAAAGCAATAATCATCAGGGTAATGGTGATCATGGTTTTGCGACGACCAAAACGGTCGGCCAGCAGGCCAGCAATCGGCACCATCACGCCAAAACCAATCACCGCCACCATCAGCATCCACAGGAAGCTGTTACGTGAATAACCCAGTCCCACCGGTATCGGCGCGGTGCCGTAGCTCATTGAATACACGGTCATAATGTAGAACAGCGTATAGGTGGCGAGCATGATAAAGGTGCCGAGAATGGTGGCAAGCCAGTGTTTGCTCAGCAGCGTACCAATCGGGATACGCACCTGTTTTTTCTCTTTCTGTACTTTGGCGAACACCGGGCTTTCATTCAGCGACACGCGCACGTACAGGCCAATGATCACCAGCACCGCAGAGAGGATAAACGGCACGCGCCAGCCCCACTGCATAAACTGCTCATCGGTCAGCAGCCAGGAGAGCAGCAGAAAGGTGCCGTTGGCAAAGAAGAAGCCAATCGGCGCGCCGAGCTGCGGGAACGAACCGTAGAGCGCGCGTTTTTTCGCTGGCGCATTCTCAGTCGCCAGCAGCGCTGCGCCACCCCATTCGCCGCCGAGGCCGAGACCCTGACCAAAACGCGCCAGCGCCAGCAGCAGCGGCGCGGCCACGCCAATGGTCTGATAACCCGGCAGCAGGCCGATCAGCACCGTTGAAACCCCCATCGTCAGCAGCGAAGCGACCAGGGTCGCTTTACGGCCGACACGGTCGCCAAAGTGACCAAACAGCGCGGAACCAATCGGGCGCGCAATAAAGGCGATGGCGAACGTCGCCAGTGACTGTAGCGTCGCGACAGTGGCATCACCCTGCGGGAAGAAAATATGTGGGAAAACAATAACCGCCGCGGTGGCGTAAATATAGAAATCGAAGAATTCGATAGCAGTGCCGACAAGCGACGCAACGACCACTTTGCCGCGCGAGTTCACGGGCGTGTCGTCAGGTTTTTTGTCGAGTGATTCGGTGATGGAGGCTTGCATAACTGTTTCTTAATTGTAAATAGAAACAAAGAATCTTACGCACCTGTATAGCGTCATTCAATGGCGAAAAGCCGCGTCACAACAGGCTTTATCGGCGAAAAAGTGGATAATTTCTGAGTTAATGCAATCTGAGGCGAATGGGAACGGGAAGTGGGGATTTTCTGGCGGGAATCTCTGCAAAAGGGCCAAATAAAAGTGACCCTTTAGCGATTCCTGCTGGCTTTTGGCTTAAAAACAGCCAGCGGGAAACATTTTTTGCTGTTGCGGCAAATGTAACGAACTGCGGCAGCTTACTGTTGCTGGTGGGGCTGCGGCATCTCTTTATCGTCTTTGTATCTGGCGGTGGCGATCCATGCGGCGCAGAACAATGTCAGACGGGCAAAGAAATAGAAAAAGGCCATCAGACCCAGCACCGAACCGAACGCCGCGCCGGAGGGCGACGTCGCCAGCTTCGGCAGGGTAATAGTCATGACAAACTTGATCACCTCAAAACCAATTGCCGCTAGCAGCGTGCCGCGAAACAACGCTTTTTTGCGCGGCTTATGGCGCGGCAGAATCCAGAAAATCCACAGAAACAGCAGATAGTTAGCAAGGATGGAGATCGACAACGCAATGATGGTCAGCGCCGGGCGCAGCCAGTCGATGCCGTCCAGCCCCAGCGCCCTCACAATCGCCGCCTGAGCGGCACCGGCAATCGAGGTTAGCGACAGCGTGATCACCAGCGCCAGCATCAGGCCGGTGAGCGAGACAAAATCGCGCAGATATTTCTTCCAGAACTTCTCCTGATCGTCAGGTTTGCGCTCCCACACATCGCGCGACTGGGCGCGGATCGCTTCACGCAGGTTACCCATCCAGTTAATCCCCGAATACAGCGCCAGCAGCAGGCCGGTCAGACCCACGGTGGCGCGCTGCTGAATCGCGGTATTCACGGTGTTTTTCAGCGTATTGGCCAGATTGGGATCGCTGATGCTGTTAACGATTTTGTTGATCAACTCCGTGAGCAGATCCTGATTCGACGCCAGCACAAAGCCGACCGCCGCAAAGGAAACCATCAAAATCGGTATCAGTGAGAGAAACGAGAAGTAAGTAATGGCCGCGCCAAACTGGCTGCCGAGGCGATCGTTAAATCGCTCCAGCGCACGCAGAAAATGCGCCACCGCCGGAATCGACTGGAACCAGGTCGCGAAGCGCGACACGCGCACGATCGAGCTATCCACATGCTGGTTGCCGGTTTTGATATCAATCAGCGGCTTTTGTTCAGCCGCCTTCTCCTGAGTGTTTTTGTCCGTCATAGACAGTTAGCATCCTGTTGACCGCGAAATTTAAATTATAGCCCGCTAGGTGACATACTCCTGCAAGACCTGGCTCAGCCACTCCATAAACACCCGCACGCGGCGCGCCACATTGCGCCGATGGGGATAGAGCAGGGAGATCGGCATCGGTTTGGCCGGGAAGTGGTGTAGCACCTCAACCAGCTGCCCGGACTCCAGCAGCGGCTGCACGCCAATCGCCGGCACCTGAATAATACCGAGGCCCGCGATACAGGCGGCACGATAGGTTTCGGTGCTATTGACCGTCACCACGCCGCCGGTCTGAATATAATGGCTCTGCCTGCCATCGAAATATTCGAAGCCCGGCGAAGGCTGACCCAGCTGCTGGGTGTAGTGCACCATCGCATGTTGCGACAGGTCTTCCAGCCGCACCGGCATCCCGAAGCGGGAAAGGTAATCGGGGCTGGCGCAGTTAATCAAGGCATGACTTCCGATTTTGCGCGCAATCAGGCCAGAATCCTTCAGCTCACCGACGCGCACCACACAGTCAAATCCTTCACGGATCACATCCACCTGGCGATCGCTGCTGCTAAGCTCTATCTCAATACCGGGATAGTGCTGCAAAAACTCCGGCAGCCGCGGCAGGATAAAGCCGGTCGCCATCGCCACCGACATATCCACACGCAGCTTGCCGCTGAGCGTCGCCGGGTCATGCTGGAACAGGCTGTCCATATCATCCAGCATCGACAGCAAATCGAGGCAGCGATCGTAATAAACCAGCCCATCCTGGGTGAGATGCACGCGGCGCGTCGTGCGATGTAACAGGCGCGTACCCATTTGATTTTCCAGCGCCTGCAACTGACGTGACACGCTGCCTTTCGGCAAACCGAGACTTTCTGCCGCGCGGGTAAAACTGCCCATTTCCGCCACCCGCACAAAAACCTGCATTGCGTGAATTTTATCCATGTTGTTCACCGATTGTTGTTGTTAGTGAAACAGTGCAGCGCATTACTACGAGTTTATAGATCAAAGTTCAGAGAATATCCTTTAAACGTGTTCAATTTTGCAACAGGTGCGAATCATGAGTCATAAAATTGCGTTGATTACGGGTGGTAACCGGGGTTTAGGCAAGAATGCGGCGCTGAAACTGGCCGCAAAAGGCACGGATATCATCTTTACCTTTCGCAGCCACGAAGACGAAGCTCAGGCCGTGGTGAAGGAGATTGAAGTGCTGGGGGCGCGTGCCGCCGCGCTGCTGCTGGATGTCGGTGATACCGGCCAGTTCGGGGGATTCGTTGCCAGGGTTAAAGAGACACTGCAAACGTTATGGCAGCGTGACAACTTTGATTATTTAGTGAACAACGCCGGACACGGCCACTATAAACTGTTCACCGAGACCACCGAAGACGAGTTCGACGCGCTGGTGAATGTGCACTTTAAAGGGCCGTACTTCCTGACACAGCAACTGCTGCCGCTGATTATTGATGGGGGACGCATCCTGAATATCTCCAGCGGACTGACGCGCCTGACCTATCCCGGCTCCGGTACCTATGCGGCGATGAAAGGGGCGATGGAGGTGCTGACGCGCTACCAGGCGAAAGAGCTGGGCGAGCGGCGCATTCGCGTCAATATTCTGGCTCCGGGAGCGATTGAGACCGATTTCGGCGGTGGCCGCGTACGTGATACCAAAGAGATCAACGACACCATCGCCGCGCTGACCGCGCTGGGTCGTGTGGGTCTGCCGGATGATATCGGCGATGCCGTCAGCGCGATCCTGAGCGATGAAACCGGCTGGATCACCGCACAGCGTATTGAAGCATCGGGCGGCCAGGCGCTGTAATCCACCCCATGTAGGGTCGGCGTTGATGCCGACCCGGTCAATAACCGCACGGTTGCGTAGCGGCGCGATGTGCATCGGTGCCTTATAGTTCGATGGTGCCGTCAATCACCGTCACCGTCTGGCCGCCAATCCAGATCGCGTCAGCGCCAAAGTTCACCTCGATACGCCCGGCACGCTGAATGGCGGTGCCCTGACGCGCACGATAATCGCGGGTATCGCCCTGCGCAGCGAAATAGCGCGCCAGACAGGCGTTAGCGCTGCCGGTTACCGGATCTTCCACCAGGCTGCCGTTCTCAACAAACAACGCACGTACCTCATATTGTTCCGCTTCACCTGCTGGCAGCGGGCCAAATGCCGCCACGCCATTGACGCCCGCATGTTTTTGCAGACGCTGCAAATCGCTGGCGTTGGCCTGTATCGCCAGCACCGCCTGAGCGCTGCTCATCGGCAACAGCAACCAGCGAATCCCCATATCCACCACCGTTGGCGACTGCGCCGCCGCAAAAGCGTCGCTGCCGATGGCGCTGCTAATCAGGGCATCGCTGAAGGGGGTCAGGGTGGCTGCCGGTGCCGCAAAGGCCAGCGCGCCGTCGTCGCTGATTTTTACCTCAACCAGACCGACGCCGCACTCCTGCACAATTTTGCCCGGCGTTTTCACCGGCCAGCCTGCCTCCAGCAGCGCATGGGCGGTGCCGAGGGTGGGATGTCCGGCAAATGGCAGCTCGCCGCCTGGCGTGAAAATACGGACGCGATAATCCGCGGCGGCATCCTGCGGCGGCAGGACAAAGGTGGTTTCCGACAGATTGGTCCAGCGGGCAATCGCGGCCAGCTGCGCATCGCTTAAGCTCTGCGCATCCATGATTACCGCCAGCGGGTTACCGTGAAAGGCTGATGAGGTGAAAACGTCCACTTGTTTAAACGTGACTTTCATTAGTCACTCCTTCTCAGTTGAGGTTATCTGAAATCCGGTTTTACATGATGTTGATTGCTAAAGGACATCAACAGGGCTATGAATAGATTAACAATTATGCAACCGGAGTCTGTTATGTTAAAAATTCTTGGGCGCACTTCTTCCATTAACGTGCGCAAAGTTCTGTGGCTGTGTGCAGAACTGGATATTCCTTACGAGCACGAAGATTGGGGTAACGAAAACAAATCTCTTCACGCGCCCGAATTTATGGCGCTGAACCCCAATGCGATGATCCCGGTGATCATCGAAGACGATTTCGTACTGTGGGAATCTAACGCGATCCTGCGCTACCTCGCCACCAGTTACGGCGGCGAATGGCTTTATCCGCAAAATCCCCGCGCCCGCGCGCCCATCGATCAATGGATGGACTGGCAATCCACCGAACTTAACACGTCGTGGCGCTATGCGTTTATGTCGCTGGTGCGCAACTCACCGGCCCATCAGGACCCGCGTCTGCTGGCGGCCGCCTGCAAAGGCTGGGCGCATACCATGGGCATTCTTAATCAGCAGCTGGAGAAAACCGGACGCTACGTTGCCGGGCGTAACTTCACGCTGGCGGATATCCCTATCGGTCTGGCAGTGAACCGCTGGTTTGAAACACCGCTGGAGCACGGCAATCTGCCCGCGGTGCAGACCTATTACGAACGCCTCACCGAACGCGCAGGCTACACCACCTGGGGCCGCAACGGCACGCCCTGATCCTGGCCCGGCGACAGGCCGCTTAGCTCGCAGGCCAGCGCGCCGGTACGCTCCAGCGCCCAGGTGTAACGCGCATCGAACGGATAGCAGCAGGAGAGGCGCAGCGCATGGGTGTAGCGCTCGCTGAGCGAGTACAGCGCACCCGGCGTGACGCAAATCTGCTCCTGTAGCAGCCGATGAAACATCTCCACGGTATCCACTTTCCCCGGCAGTTCGACCCAAAACACAAAGCCGCCGCGCGGCAGGGTAGCGCGGGTGCCGTGCGGAAAATGCCGGGCGATGATGCCGCGCGCCGCATCGAGATTGGCGGCATAACGGCGGCGCAGCGTGCGCAGGTGATGGTCGTAACCGCCGCTGGCGAGAAACTCCGCCAGCACTTCGCTCAGCAGGCGCGATTCAGACATCGACGACACCGCTTTCAGCCGGGCAATCTGCTCATGAAAACGCCCGGCAGCGGTCCAGCCGATGCGAAAATCCGGCGCCACGGTTTTGGTAAAGCTGGTGCAGTAAATCACCCAGCCGTCGCTATCGAACGCTTTCACCGGCGGCGACAGCGGCCAGTCAAACTGCAACTCGTCGTACAGCCCGTCTTCTATTAAAGGAAGATGGTAAGTATTCACTAACTTCGCCAGCCGCTTCTTGTTCTCCAGCGGCATGACATAGCCCAGCGGGTTCTGCGCCCCCGGCATCGCGATCAGCGCCTGAATGCGTTGTTCCAGCAGCAGCATCTCCAGTGCATCCAGCGACAGGCCACGCTGCGGGTCGGTAGGAATCTCCAGCGCCTTCAGCCCCAGCGACGCCAGCAGCGGGAACAGGAAAAAGTAAGTCGGGGATTCCAGCCCCACGCAGTCGCCGGGTTTGGTCACGGCGCGCAGAGCCAGCTGTAACGCTTCCATACAGCCGTGGGTGAGGGTGATGTCCTGCGCGGTGAGATTAATGCCGGTATGCAGGCTGCGGCGCGCAATCTCCTCCCGTAAGCGCTCACTACCGGGCGGAAGTGCATAGCGTCCGACAATCTGCGGATTGCGGCGCAAAACCGAGGCGGTTATCCGGCTCAGGCGCGCAGACGGATACAGATCGCTATCCTGCGGGCAGGCCAGCGAGATATTGGTGTAATCCGGGTGGTTTTGCGCGGCGAACACCTGCTCGATCAACTCCAGCTTTTGGCTGCTGGGATCGTTAACCCTGGCGCGATGCTTTTGTGCCGGCTGGGTCACTGCGGGTAATACGCTTCGCACGTAATAACCGGATTTGGGTCGTGCTTCGATCAGGCCGCGATCTTCCAGCATCTGCCAGGCATTGAGCACGGTATTGATACTTACCTGATGCGATTGCGCCACGCGACGAATTGCCGGTAAGCGTTTACCGGGTTTGAGCGTGCCCTGATGAATCGACTCGGCAAAGCTGTCGGCCAGCTGCTGATACAGCGTCTGGCCTGATGTAAGAGGAAGGGACACAAAAGCCTCCGCGCGCGATGGGTACAATCTTAAATTTGGTTAACTGTATCCATTACAATAGTCGTTTTGTGTCTCTGTTTCCATTGGGTCGCTCCGATTAGCATGAAGCTATGTTGACTCATCAGGAACTGCATCATGCTCGATCCCTCTTTCTTCAGTTATGTCACCGTTATGTCGATCACCCCAGGTCCGAACAACCTGCTGCTTGCCACCTCCGGGGTGAACTTTGGCCTGAAACGCACGCTACCGATGGTGCTCGGCATTCTGCTGGGCTGCGCGGTGCAGCTGGCGTTGGCCGGGGTGGCGCTGGAAGTGCTGCTGCACTGGATGAGCGCTATCCGCCTGCCGTTGACGCTGGTGGGATGTAGTTATCTGCTGTGGCTGTCGTGGAAGATCTTTCGCGCCGGGGCGCCGCAGGCGCGGGAAAGTGCGCGCCCGATGACCATTGTCGGCAGCGCCTGTTTTCAGGCGGTCAATCCCAAAGCCTGGCTGATGGTCACTAACGTGGCGCTGATGTACGTCAACGGCAATGGGGTGATGCCGGTGCTGCTGGGATTTGCGTTGCTTAACCTGCCATGCATTTTAATCTGGGCAGCGCTGGGGGATCGGTTGCGCGGCCATTTGCAGGTTGACTGGAAACGCCAGGCGTTCAACAGCCTGATGGCGCTATCGCTGGTGGCGACCACCGGCTGGATGATTTATGACGCGTTTCAGTTGGTGTGAATGATGCGGGGCGCATCTTAAACGGTGCGCATAAATGCGTCATTGATATCGTGCGGTGATTTAAACGGTGCGCATAAATGCGCACCCTACAGGCGTAGGGTCGGCATTGATGCCGACCCTGTCAAAACCCGCACAGGGCTGCTGCTGCCAACCACGCCAAAGAGCGCATCAATGCGCTCCCTACGGTTTTGCTACTTTCCCACCACATGCGCCGTTTCACGACCTTCGTCGTTCGCCGCCATCGGGGTAACCACCGGTGCGTAATCGAGTTGCAGCACACGGCTGGTATCGGCCAGCACTTTCTCGGTCAGCGCCACGTCGCCATTCAGCTTACGGCCCCACGACGGGATCACCGCGCGGATTTTGGTCTGCCACTCTGGTGAGCGCATCTGTTCCGGGAAGACTTTCGCCATCAGTTCCAGCATGATCGGTGCAGCCGTAGAGGCACCCGGCGAAGCGCCCAGCAGCGCCGAGATGCTGCCGTCTGCGGAGGTCACCACTTCGGTGCCAAGACGCAATACGCCGCCATCTTTCTCATCATTCTTGATGATCTGCACACGCTGACCTGCGGTGACCAGACGCCAGTCTTCCTGCTTCGCCTGAGGCACATAGGCGCGCAGGGCTTCCATCCGGTCGTTGTCGCTTTGCAGAACCTGATCAACCAGATATTTCACCAGGTCGAAGTTTTTCAGGCCTACTTGCATCATCGGCATCAGGTTGCTGCCGTTCATCGCGCCGAACATATCCAGCAGCGAACCTTGTTTCAGGAATTTGGTGGAGAAAGTGGCGAACGGGCCAAACAGCAGCACCTGCTTGCCATCCAGCACGCGGGTATCGACGTGCGGCACCGACATCGGCGGTGCGCCTACCGAGGCTTTGCCGTAGACCTTCGCCATATGCTGCTGCACCACTTCCGGGTTTTCCGTCACCAGGAACGAACCGCCTACCGGGAATCCGGCGTAGCCTTTCACTTCCGGGATACCCGATTTCTGCAACAGCGGCAGGGCCGCGCCGCCCGCACCGATAAACAGCTGGCGCGCGGTCAGCAGACGGCTTTCGCCGCTGACCAGATTATGCAGCGTGACCTGCCAGCGACCGTCGCTCAGGCGTTTGATATCGCGCACGTCCTGACGCAGGCGCAGGCGGAAATTGGCTTTCTTCTCCAGCGCGGCAATCAGCTGACGCGTCACCTCACCGAAGTTAACGTCGGTGCCCATTTCGGTCCAGGTGGCGGCGACTTTCTGCTTATGATTGCGGCCATTCATCACCAGCGGGATCCACTGGCTGATTTGTTCGGCATCGTCCGAGAATGCCATGCCACGGAACAGGGTGCTTTTCTGCAACGCCTGGAATCGTTTGCGCAGGAACTCTACGTTATCGTCGCCCCAGACGAAGCTCATGTGCGGCGTACTGTGGATAAAGCTTTTGGGATTGCGCAGATTGCCTTTCTGAACGTGATGCGCCCAGAACTGGCGGGAAATCTGGAACGATTCGTTAATCGCTACCGCTTTGGCAATGTCGATGCTGCCATCCGCCTTCTGCGGCGTATAGTTCAGCTCTGCCAACGCTGCGTGACCGGTACCGGCGTTGTTCCAGCCATTGGACGACTCTTCCGCAACTGTTGCCAGGCGTTCGACCATCTCAATAGACCAGTCTGGTTCCAGATCCTGCAACCAGGTGCCTAAGGTAGCACTCATCACGCCTGCGCCAATCAGCAGCACATCGACGTCTTTTCGTTCCTGAAGGTTTGCGCTTTCCATGCCAGCAGCGCTAACAGCGAGCGCCAGGTTTACCGCAGTTTTGCTCATGAGGCGACATCTCCTCTCTGTTGACCTGAAGTTCAACAGGTTCGCAGGCGAAACAGCCACGCTTCTTTCGAGCGCGTCGCACTGTTTCTCAAAGGTTAAGACTCAGGTATAAGCCATGGGGCGATAACGGTTAACTGCACGTTATGCATAGTCGTTTGAATATAACATTCTCGTATCGGAATTAAACGTTTGTTTATTTTTTAAAGGCAGAAATGATTCAGCATAAGAATTAATCAGTTCAACCCGCTTGTCATAAGGGATTTTTATCCCCGAATCAGACGGTTACGCGAGTGACTATGTTGCGACATTGTGAGGGGGTTGTATAGGTATGGATAGAGGCTGAAGAATTGCCTTATGCGTAACATCATGAAAAATATGAATTTAACAAAAATTGATTTTTTATGCTGTTTTTATGTTGCGCAATGTTTCGCCAGTCCGTGTAAAAATATTGTTACGTTTATGTGATGGCGGATTTGGGCGCGGCGAAGCGCGCCCGTCAGAGGAAAACTTAATCACGCGGCACACTATCAGGCAGCTTTTTCAGGCTGATCGCCATGCGGTTGTAGGTGTTCATCAGGCCAATTGCCACGTTGAGATCGACAATCTCCTTATCGCTAAACATCGCTTTCACCTGCTCAAACAGCGCATCCGGCGCGCCGTGGCTGGCAATCAGGGTCAGACTCTCTGCCCACGCCAGCGCGGCCTGTTCGCGGGCGTCAAACAACGCGCCAGATTCGTGCCACACCTGGGTTAACACTATCTTGTGCCACGGCATGTCGGCTTTGTGCAGCGCCTGAGTATGCATGTCGATGCAATACGCGCAGCCGTTGATCTGTGAAACACGCAAAAACACCAGCTCCAGCAGGCTCTGCGACAGATCGGTTTGTGATAAATAGCTGTATACGCCGCCGAGGGCTTTCATACCGCCTGGGGCGGCACTGTAAAAATCGATACGTTGGCTCATTTTCCGTTCCTCAATCAGTTATGTTTGCATCTGCATTGTTCACCGCCTTATGGAGCAACGAAAGTGCCAAAAAATGACAAAATCAGTGGCCCATTAACGCTGACGCTGGATCGTGCTGACCAGCGTGGCCTGAGTGAGCAGCTGCACCAGATGCTCAGCACGGCGATTGCCGAAGGACGGCTGGCGGCAGGCGCGCGGCTGCCTTCGTGTCGCGATCTGGCAGTGCAGCTCGGCGTTGCGCGCGGCACGGTGCGTCGCGCCTATGACATGCTGGTCGATAGCCAGCTGCTGGTGGCGAAAGGGGCGGCAGGCACGTTTGTGGCGACCGAGGCATCGGTGCAACCGACGCGTGCGGCGGTGACCGGCGCCGGATCCCCCTTGCTGGAGATGGTGTATGACTACGACACCACGCCGCTCACCTTTCAGATGGGGGTGCCAGCCAGCGATGCCTTTCCGGCCAAAGTCTGGGCGCGCGTGCTGCAACGCCAGGCGCGGCAACAGGCCAATCCGGCGATTGGCTATCCCGATCCGCGTGGCAGTCTGGCACTGCGCCAGGCGCTGGTGGGTTATCTGGCGGTGGCGCGCGGCATTCGCTGTCAGGCGAACCAAATCATGATCACCAACGGCTATGCCGGGGCGCTGGGGCTGATTGCGCTGGCGCTGGGTCTGCACGGCAAACAGGCGTGGATGGAGGAACCGGGCTTTATGCTGGCGCGGGCGGCGCTACAGCAGATGCACGTCACCCCGGTGGGCATTCCCGTCGATGAACAGGGCTTGCAGGTGGACGCGGGCATCGCCAGGGCGCCGGATGCCGCCTTTGCGCTGGTGACGGCGGGGCAGCAGGCACCGCTGGGCGTCACGCTTTCGCTGCCGCGTCGCCAGGCGCTGCTGGCCTGGGCCAACCGCGAGCAGCGCTGGATTATCGAAGATGACTATCTGGGCGAATTGCAGCTTGGCAGCCGTGCGGCACCGGCGCTGGCGGCGATTGATAACGAAGGACGGGTGATCCATGTGGGCACCTTCAGCAAAACCCTCAGCCCGACGCTGCGTCTCGGCTTTGTGGTGGTGCCTGCGGCACTGGCGGCACGCTTTGCCGATACCTGCGCGCTACTGGCACCGGCGTCGTCCGCGTTGTTGCACGATGCGGTGGCCGGATTTCTGCGCGAGGGCCATTTCCTGCGCCATCTGCGGCGGATGAAGCGGGTTTACCATGAGCGGCTGGAGGGTATTGAGGCGGCGCTGCGTCCGCATTTTCCTGATGTGCAGCGCGCCGGGCTGGCGGTGATTGTCCGTTTGCCTGCCGACACGCCAGATCAACAAATCGCGCGTGAGGCGCTGGCCTATGGCCTCGCGCCCTCGCCGCTCTCTATCTGGTATCAGCACGACGAAGGGCGGCAATACGGCTTTATGCTCGGCGTCACCCAGCTGCCGCGCGAGGGTTTTGCCCGCTGCGCCGAACGGCTGAAGTGGCTGGTGGAGGCGCATCAACGACGCATGGACCAATAAAAAACTACGTTCTTGTGCCTTTTTCTGGTCCAAGGAGCTGGGTAAGGTACGCCTCAGCAAAATGAATGAGGAACCGGAGCCATGAAGTTATTACATGTTGATGTCAGCCCGAAAGGTGCCAAATCTAATTCGCGCGCCCTGAGCCGCTATTTTGTTCAGCGTTTGCAGGCGCAGCTGCCGACGTTGCAGGTGGAGTATCTCGATCTGGATCAGCATCCGGTCAGCCATGTCACCGGCGAATTTGCGCAGGCGACCTATACGCCAGAAGAACAACGCACGCCGCGTATGAAAGTGGTGCTGGCCGATTCTGACCGTCTGTGCGCGCAATTGCTCAATGCCGATGCGCTGCTGTTCGCCATGCCGATGTACAACTGGAGTATGCCATCGGCGTTCAAAGCCTATATTGATGCCATCATCCGCACCAATCTGACCTATCACTTTGATGAACAACAAAATGTGAAGGGTAATCTGACACGGCAGAAAGCGCTGTTTCTCACCACGCGCGGCGCCAGCCTGCAACCGGGATCGCCCTATGCAGGGATGGATGCATTGACGCCCGCGCTGCGTGCCGCCTTTGGGTTTATCGGTATCGAGGCGCCGCAGTTTGTGAATGCCGAGCCATTGGCGTTTGCTGACCAGGCCGCGCGTGAAGCGGGCTTAGCTCAGGCTTACCGCGATCTGGATGCGGTGGTGGCGCAATGGGCCAGCGCGGCGGTTACCGCCTGAACCAGCGACGCCAGACGAAGCGGATGACGAAAAACTCAATCGCGCCAAGCAGCAGAAACCACACACAAAACACCATGGTGTAAAGCTGATTAAGATCCTGCAAATGAAGGGTGGTTTGCAGGTTCTTTGCCACAGCGAGGCTGAACGCCGGTGCGGGCAGCAGCAGCGCGGAGAGAAAACCCAGCAGCAAAATACCGCCAGGGATAACCAGCGTTTCAAACGGATTTTTCATCGCAACATTCCCGAACAATTAGCGCGGGCATTAGCGCACAAAGCCCCGCAGGGTGCAATCCCCCGGCCTGTCAGCCACCAGAATTTTCTTCTATTCCATCGACTTAGCAGCAGAAATAGCCCGAGTAATGAGTTATAGCCTTTGCTATACTTAAATCCATGATTTTACTGTCTTTTTTTTGGCAGTTTTGCGTGTTAGACTGCGCGCACTTTTTCATTACTGAACAATAAATGCGGACAAACTCCAGGCTTATTCGCCGTTTTGTCTGTGTTGACTGAAAAATCATGACCTTTATAGCAACCCTGATTCTGGCCTTTGGTATGTCAATGGACGCTTTCGCCGCTGCACTTGGCAAAGGCGCGTCCCTGCATCGCCCGGATTTTAAAGAGGCGCTGCGCACCGGCCTGATTTTTGGTGTGATTGAAATGCTGACCCCGCTGATTGGCTGGGGAATTGGTCTGGCTGCCAGCCACTATGTTATGCGCTGGGATCACTGGGTGGCGTTTGGCCTGCTGACGCTGCTGGGTGGCCGTATGATGATGGAAGGCTTCCGTCAGACGGCGGATGAACCCTGCGAAGCGCCGCAGCGTCACGGCTTTATGGTGCTGGCGTTAACCGCAGTAGCCACCAGCCTTGATGCGCTGGCGGTGGGTGTCGGTCTGGCATTTTTGCAGGTCAATATCGTGATGACCGCCGTAACCATCGGTGCGGCGACGACCGTGATGGCGACCACCGGCGTGCTGGTCGGACGTTTTATCGGCCCGGTGCTGGGCAAATGGGCGGAAGTGCTGGGCGGCGTGGTGCTGATCAGCATCGGCTGTACCATTCTGGCCGAACATATGGGTTGGTTCGGCTAACCTCGTGGTGATTGTGCAACTGCGAAAAAATACCAATTTTGTGATCTGACTCAAAATTTATTGCGTGAAAAACAGCCTGAAGCTATACTTTTTACGTATTTCTTCAACTAATTTTGAGCCAGGTGCCAGATGAAACGATTTTTCCGCTACGTGTTTCGTGCATATGTTGAAACCTTCAAACACGTACCGCCGGGTGCTTTAAATTAAGCGCCCCGCACGTAACCCTCGATAATCGCGGTCAGGGATCGACCGGTGATTATCAATCATTTTCTTATCTCTCCCGCCTGATATTTCGCCCGTTTTCCCCTGAAATCACGCAGTTACCCCCTCAGCCATCAGTTTTTGATCTGGCTATAGCCTGACGTTATACCCCGCGACTAAACAAGCATTCGTCACCCCTTCCGCTGCATGAAATAGTCAGCCCAGGTCCTATTCACCTGTCTGATAAGAGAAACCTCATGCTGATCCCACAACCCTATTTACTTTTTCTTGGCGACGTTACCGATCCACTGGCGGCAAAAACTGCACGCGGCATTCATGTCTGGCGACCAGAGCAGTGCGTCGGTGAAATCAAACTGCCTGGCTGTAGCGTCAGCCTCGGTCTGGAAGAGATCGATATTGCCACCGCTAAAGCGCGCGGCGCGAAAACCCTGGTGCTCGGCACCGCCAATGCCGGTGGTTATCTGCCCCAGCACTGGCTGGAAACGGTATGCAGCGCGATTAAAGCAGGTATGAACGTTGCCAGCGGCCTGCATCATCGTCTGGTGGATGAGCCGGAGCTGGTGGCGCTGGCTGCGGAGTTTGGCGTCGAGCTGTTTGATATCCGCCATATGCGTCCGAAGCTGGATGTCGGCAGCGGTAAAAAGCGCAGTGGTAAGCGTGTGCTCACTGTCGGCACCGACTGCTCCGTTGGCAAGATGTACACCTCGCTGGCGCTGGAAGCGGCGATGCAGGACCTCGGTATGAAGGTCGATTTCCGCGCCACCGGCCAGACCGGCATTCTGGTGGAAGGCGCAGGCATTGCTATCGATGCGGTGATCGCTGACTTTATCGCCGGTGCCGCCGAAGCGCTGTCGCCCGCCAATGAAGATGACCACTGGGATATCGTCGAAGGCCAGGGTTCGCTGTTCCATCCCTCTTACGCTGGCGTATCAATGGGCCTGATCCACGGTGCGCAGCCGCACTGGCTGGTGATGTGCCATGAAATGGGCCGTCCACATATGCGCCATCTGCCGCATCAGCCAATGGTCAGCCTGAAAGATTGTCTGGAAGCTAACCTGCGTGCCGCTGCGGTCACCAGCGATTCCGTGCAGCTGGCGGGTTTTGCCATCAACACGTCAAACTACAGCGAAGAGGAAGCCCGCGCCTACTGTGCCGAAGTGAGCGCTGAGTTTGGCGTGCCAGCTACCGACCCGGTGCGCTTTGGTATCGCGGATATCGCCGCGCTGCTGAAGGAGCGTGGCTAAGATGCGGCGGATGCAGATTGAAGTGCTGGAGCTGCCGCTGGCGCGTCCGTTTGCCATCTCGCGCGGCACGCGTACCGCGGTGACGGTGATTCGCGTCACGCTGGAACAGAATGGCTTTATTGGCCGCGGTGAATGTACCCCCACGCCGCGCTACGACGAAACGCCGGAAAGCGTCAACGCCGAGCTGGAAGCGCTGCGCGCTGATATCGAAGCGGGCCTCAGTCGTGCCGATCTGCAAACCCGTCTTCATGCCGGTTCAGCGCGAAATGCGCTGGACTGTGCGCTATGGCGACTTGACGCCGCGCTGGCGAAGCAATCGCTGTGGCATATCACCCAGCAGCCGCAGCCGGCGTCGGTGATCACCGCCGAAACCCTCAGCCTGGATTCAGTGCAGAACATGGCCGACGCGGCGGCCGATGCGGTGTCGCGCGGCGCCATCCTGCTGAAAATCAAACTCAACCGCGACGAGATTCTGGAAAAAGTGGCGGCGATCCGCAAGGCAGCCCCGCACGCCACCCTGATTATCGATGCTAACGAAGCCTGGTCCGGTGTGGATCTGCAAAGCCTGTTTAACGCGCTGCTGCCGTACAACATCGCCATGGTCGAGCAGCCGCTACCGGCCGGACAGGATCAGGATTTACAGCGTTTCACCCATCCGATTCCGGTCTGCGCCGACGAAAGCTGCCACACGCGGGCAGACATCGCCCAGCTGCGCAATCGCTACGAGATGATCAACATCAAGCTGGATAAGTGCGGCGGTTTAACCGAAGCGCTGGCGATGGTGGCGGAAGCGCAGAAGCTGGAGATGCGCCTGATGGTGGGTTGTATGCTCGGTTCGTCGCTGGCAATGGAAGCCGCACTGCCGGTGGCGATTGCGGCGGAGCATGTCGATCTTGATGGCCCAATCTGGCTGGCGGCAGACAGTTCGCCGTTCCTCTCCTATTCCCAGGGCCGAATCTGGCTATAACCCGCACGCGGAGCAACGATGACGGACACTTCACTTATTGACAACGCCGCCAGCGTTGCCGGTACCGCGCCTGCGCCGGTACTCGCTATTCAGGATCTCAGCGTCAGCTTTCGCAGCCGTAGCGGCGTCAGTCAGGCGCTGAAAGGCATTAATTTCGCGATCCACAAAGGGGAAATCGTTGCCGTGGTCGGCGAGAGCGGATCGGGTAAATCGGTCACCTCGCTGGCGGTGATGGGGCTGCTGGCGGCCTCGGGCCGTATCGATCGCGGCACCATCCAGTTTCGTGACCGCCAGGGCAAGCTGCATCAGCTGGAAAAGCTGAATGAAGCGCAGCGTCGCGCCTTACGCGGCCAGGAAATGGCGATGATTTTCCAGGAGCCGATGACCTCGCTCAACCCGGTGCTGCGCGTGGGCGATCAGCTCACTGAAGCGCTGCGCGACCACCAGATTTGCGGCAGCGCCGAGGCGGAGGCGCGCGCCCGCGAGCTGTTGCGCCAGGTGCGCATCGCCGATGTCGATCGCGTCATGAAAAGTTACCCGCACTCGCTGTCGGGCGGGATGCGTCAGCGCGTGATGATTGCCCAGGCGCTGGCCTGCGATCCCCAGCTGCTGATTGCCGATGAACCCACCACCGCGCTCGACGTCACGGTGCAGGCGCGCATTCTGCATATCCTGCGCGACCTGCAACGCGCGAAGCAGATGGCGGTGCTGTTTATCACCCACGATATGGGGGTGGTGGCCGAGGTAGCGGATCGCGTGGTGGTGATGTATCGCGGCGAGGTGGTGGAGCAGGGCACGGTCGCGGAAATCTTCAACGCGCCGCAGCATCCCTACACCAAAGCCCTGCTGGCGGCGGTGCCGAAGCTAGGGGATATGCGTGAGCACAGCTGGCCGCAGCGTTTTCCGTTGCTGGGCGCCGCCCCGGCCGATAACGCCGAACAGCGCACCGCGCGCTACGACGAGCAGCCGCTGCTGGATGTACGCGGTCTGAAAGTTTATTACCCGATTCGCAGCGGCATTTTTTCCGCGCTCACCCATCAGGTGCACGCGGTGGAGCAGATCGATTTCACGCTGTGGCCCGGAGAAACCCTCGCCATCGTCGGGGAGAGCGGCTGCGGCAAATCCACCACCGGCCGGGCGCTGATGCGTCTGATTAATAGCGACGCCGACAGCATCCACTTCCAGGGACGTGAAATCGCCAACCTGAAAGAGGCGCAGTTCCAGCCGCTGCGGCGCGAAATCCAGATGGTGTTTCAGGATCCCTACGCCTCACTCAATCCGCGTTTAACGGTGGGTTTCACCATTGCCGAACCGCTGCTGCTGCATGGCGTGGTGAAATCGCTGGAGGAGGCCACGCCGCAGGTGGAAGCGCTGCTGATCAGCGTCGGCCTGTTGCCCGAACACGCACGCCGTTATCCGCATGAATTTTCCGGCGGCCAGCGTCAGCGCATCGCGATAGCGCGAGCCATGGCGTTGAAACCCAGGGTGATCATCGCCGATGAAGCGGTCTCAGCGCTGGATGTGTCGATTCAGGCGCAGGTGGTGAACCTGATGATGGACCTGCAACAACAGACCGGCGTGGCGTGGATTTTTATCTCCCATGACATGGCAGTGGTGGAGCGTATCGCTAACCGCGTGGCGGTGATGTACCTCGGCCAGATCGTCGAGCTGGGGCCGCGTCAGTCGGTGTTTAACAACCCGCAACATCCCTATACCCAACGGCTGCTGGCTTCGGTGCCGGTGGCTGATCCACAGAACCGTCCGCAACGCATCTTCGATGACAGCGAGATCCCGTCGCCGTTACGCAAGGTGGGAGAAACGGTCATTAAACCCCGTTATCGGCAGGTGGCTCCGCAGCACTGGGTCGCTGACGGCATTGTTTCGCGCTAACCCTCAATACCAGGAGATTCCATGAACCTGTTTTTCCGTCGCACGTCGCTCGCCCTCGGACTTACCCTCTCCCTGGCGGCCGCCGCACAGGCGCAGGATCTGCGTATTTCGATGTATGCCGATATCACCGGCCTCGATCCGCACGATACCTCCGACAACGTCAGTTATTCGGTACAGAGCGGTATCTTTGAACGCCTGTTCCAGTTTGATGCGCAGATGAAGCTGCAACCCTGGCTGGCGACCAGCTACACCAGCAACGACAGCGCCACCGAATTCACCCTGACGCTGCGCAAAGGGGTGACCTTCCAGGATGGCACGCCGTTCGATGCGGAAGCGGTGAAAGCCAACCTTGATCGCCTCGCCGATCAGAGCAAAGGGCTGAAGCGTAATAGCCTGTACAAGATGATCGGCAAAGTCACGGTGCTGGCGCCGGACCAGGTAAAAGTTGAGCTGAACCAGTCGTTTGGCGCCTTTATCAACACCCTGGCGCACCCGTCGGCGGTGATGTGGAGTCCGGCCATTCTGAAACAGTACCCGGACGAAGCGCAGCTACGCCTGCATCCGGTCGGCACCGGGCCGTTTAAGTTTGTTGACTGGCAGCCGGGCAAGGCCATCACGCTGGTGAAATATGACGGCTACTGGCAAAAAGGCTGGCCGAAGGTGGATAAAGTGACCTTCTCCCCCAGCCCGGAAGATGCCACCCGCGTCGCGGCACTGAAGTCAGGCCAGGTTGATGCGATCTGGCCGCTGCCGTCGGATCTGATCGGCACCGTGCAGAACGACAGCAAGCTGGCGATCCAGCGCGATCCGAGCATTTATCTCTACTACATGGCGATCAACACCCAGCACAAGCCGCTGGCGGATCTGCGCGTGCGTCAGGCGATCAACTACGCCATCGACCGCAATCTGTGGCTGAAAGTCGCCTTTGCGGGCATGGGGAAACCAGCGACCTCGGCGATTCCGGAAGGGGTGCAGTTTTATCAGAAACAAAGCGACCCGAACTACCGCTACGCGCCGGATGAAGCCAAAGCGCTGCTGAAAGCGGCGGGTTATCCGAACGGTATCGACCTGAAGTTGTGGACCACCAACGCCACCGCCAGCGTACGTGCCGCGCAGTTCCTCAAAGCGCAGCTCGCCACCGTGGGTATTCGCGTTACGGTCACGCCGATGGATTCCGGTACGCGCAACGCCAAACTGTGGGGCGTGAAAGATCCGAAGCAGGCGGAGTTCGACCTCTACTACGGCGGCTGGTCAACCTCTACCGGCGATGCTGACTGGGCGCTGCGCCCGCTGTACGCCACCGAATCCTGGGTGCCGACCTCGTACAACGTGTCGTACTACAGCAACCCGGACGTGGACAAAGCGATTGCGGGTGGCCTGGCAACGGCCGATCCGGCGAAACGCGGCGCGTCTTACGCTGACGCGCAGAAGCTGTTGTGGCAACAGGCGCCGGTCGCCTTCCTCGGCACCCCGGATAACCTGGTGGGTAAACGCAGCAGCCTGAGCGGTGTTTCCATGCTGCCGGATGGCAACCTCCTGTATACCCAGGCGGCGTTTAAGTAACCCGGAGTGGGATGCGTCCATCGATAGGGTGCGCATAAATGCGCACCCTACGACCCAGCGCCGTAGGGTCGGCATTGATGCCGACCTGGCCACAGATCGCATTCAGCGCCGTAGGGTCGGCATTAATGCCGACCTGGCCAAAGATCGCATTCAGCGCTGTAGGGTCGGCATTAATGCCGACCTGGCCAAAGACCGCACCAAACTAAAGGAACCGCATGTTCGCATACATCATTCGTCGACTGCTGGAGATGATTCCGGTACTGCTGGTGGTCTCGCTACTGGTATTCGGCTTCATCAAACTGCTACCGGGCGATCCGGCGCGCATCTACGCTGGCCCGGACGCACCGCTGGCGGCGGTGGAAGCGGCACGTCAGCACCTCGGT
This sequence comes from Pantoea sp. X-Soil-TKNS-1207, assembly GCF_059730485.1. Taxonomy (NCBI): domain Bacteria; kingdom Pseudomonadati; phylum Pseudomonadota; class Gammaproteobacteria; order Enterobacterales; family Erwiniaceae; genus Pantoea; species Pantoea sp. X-Soil-TKNS-1207. The sequence continues at coordinate 4,143,159 of NZ_AP035958.1, read as the reverse complement.
CTCAACGACCCGCTGCCGCAGCAATACCTGCACTGGCTAAGCGGCCTGTTTCGTGGCGATCTCGGTGTCACCTATCGTACGCAGCAGCCGGTGCTGGAGGTGATCAAACAAGGTTTTATGCCTACCCTCTGGCTGGCGCTGGCAGGCTTTGCCTGGTCAGTGATCCTTGGCCTGTTTCTCGGCGTGCTGGCGGCTCTGAAGCGCGGCAAATGGCAGGACTGGACGCTGATGAGCATGGCGGTCGGCGGCATTTCGATGCCCACTTTCTGGCTCGGCCTGCTGCTCATTCAGTTTGTCGCCATGCCGTTCGGCCTGTTCTCGGTCAGCGGCTTCAATAAACCCAGCGATATCATTTTGCCCGCCATTACGCTCGGCTCCTCGGTGGCGGCGGTGATGGCGCGTTTCACCCGTTCCGCCTTTCTTGAAGTGGCGCAGGAAGATTACGTACGCACCGCCAAAGCCAAAGGGCTGCGCAACCGGCTGGTGACCTGGAAACATGTGATGCGCAATGCGCTGATCCCGGTGATCACCATGCTCGGTTTGCAGTTTGGTTTTCTGCTCGGCGGATCGATCGTGGTGGAGAGCGTCTTTAACTGGCCAGGGTTAGGCTGGCTGTTGATCGAATCGATCAAAGCGCAGGATCAGCCGGTAATTCAGGCGCTGGTCATGCTGTTCGTGTTTGAATTTATCGCCATTAACCTGCTGGTGGATCTGCTGTACGCGGTGGTTAACCCGGCAATTCGCCTGCGACAGGAGGCTTAAATTGAGTCTGCAATCTCTGCCTGCCAACGCGCAGGAGGCGATCCGCTCGCCGTGGCGCGATTTTATGCACGCTTTTGTGCGCAACCCGCTGGCGCTGGTCTCGGGGGGATTTGTGCTGCTGCTGGTGCTGGTGGCGATTTTCGCACCCTGGCTGGCCCCGTGGGACCCGATGGCGCCGGACTGGATGGCGCTCTCATCTCCGCCATCGGCGGCGCACTGGATGGGCACCGACGATCTCGGTCGTGATCTGCTTAGCCGCATTATTTATGGCGCGCGTATCTCGCTGTATGTCGGGGTGCTGTCGGTCACCCTTGGCATGGTGGCAGGCGTGCTGCTCGGCCTGCTGGCGGGCTACTACGGCCGCTGGATCGATATGCTGATTATGCGCGGTTCCGATGTGCTGTTCGCCTTCCCCGGTATGCTGCTGGCGATCGCGGTGGTGGCGATTCTGGGTCCAGGCCTGAATAACGTGATCATCGCGGTGGCGGTGTTTAGCGTGCCGGTATTTGCGCGCATCGTGCGGGCATCGACGCTATCGCTGAAGCAGGCCGCCTATGTTGAAGCGGTGCGCTGCGCCGGGGCGCCGGATCGCGTCATCCTGCTGCGGCATATTCTGCCGGGCACGTTGTCGAACGTGATTGTCTACTTCACCATGCGCATCGGCACCAGTATTCTCACCGCAGCCGGACTGAGTTTTATCGGTCTCGGCCCGGAGCCGGACGTACCGGAGTGGGGCAATATTCTGGCGATGAGCCGCAATATGATGATGGCCGGTATGTGGCACGTCAGCGTGTTCCCCGGTCTGGCGATTTTTATCACGGTGCTGGCGTTTAACCTGCTGGGCGATGCCCTGCGCGACACGCTGGATCCGAAACTGAAGAGTTAATCATGGATTTTCAACAGATGCAGCGCGACCTGTTGCTGCAACGCTGGCGTGAGGAACGCCAGCTCGGTCAGCCGCGTAGCGCCTGCGGTCCGACCAACCGCATCAGTGATGTGGCTGGCGTACGCGTCGGGCACCACACGCTGGATGCCGGTGAAATCCAGACCGGCGTCACCGCGATTGTGCCGCCGGGCGACAACCTGTTCCAGCAGCCGCTGCCCTGTGCGGCCGCGGTGTTTAACGGTTTTGCCAAACCGGTCGGGCTGGTGCAGGTGGAAGAACTGGGTGTGTTGCAAACGCCGATTCTGCTCAGCAACACGCTGGCGGTGGGGACGCTGTTTACCGCGCTGGTGCGCGATGCCATCAGCCGCAACCCGGAGCTGGGCCGCAGTTTACCCACGGTCAATCCGCTGGCGCTGGAGTGCAACGACGGCTGGCTGAATGATATTCAGGCGCTGGCGATTAACGAGGCGATGGCGCAGGACGCGCTGGACAGGGCGCAGGCCGATTTCGCCCGTGGCAGCGTCGGTGCCGGTCGCGGCATGAGTTGTTTCAGTCTGAAGGGCGGCATTGGCACGGCATCACGTCTGATTCCTGCCCTGAATGCCACGCTTGGCGTGCTGGTGCTGGCCAACTTCGGCGCGCTGACGGCGCTGACGCTGGATGGCGTGCGCCTTGGCGAGATGATTGCGCCGCTGCTGCCGACGCTGGCGCCCCAGCGCGATGCCGGTTCCATCATCATTATTATGGCGACGGATGCGCCGCTTGATGCGCGCCAGTTAAAACGCGTGGCAAAACGCGCCGGAGCAGGCCTGGGACGACTGGGCAGCTACTGGGGCCACGGCTCCGGCGATATCGCCGTGGCGTTTTCTACCCAACCGCAGCCGCAACCCCCGGAAGAGGCGACGCTGGAGCCACTGCTCGCCGCCGCCGCCGATGCTACCGAACATGCGGTGCTGGATGCGTTGCTGAGCGCGGAAGCCGTCAGCGGTTTTCGCGGCCACCACCGCCCGGCTTTAACGGACGTTTTAGACAGGTTATCTCAATGAAAATCTTTATCTCTGCCGACATCGAAGGCATCGCGGGCGTGATGCGCCCGGAACAATGTTCACCGGGCCATGCGGAACACCAGCTGGCGCGTGGGTTGATGGAACAGGAAGTGAATGCCGCCATCGACGGTGCCTTCGCCGGTGGTGCGACGGAAGTGGTGGTGGCTGACAGCCATGCACAAATGACCAATCTGCGCGCGGAAAATATCGATCCGCGTGCGCGTCTGGTGCAGGGCAAACCGCGTGGATTGTCGATGGTGGAAGGGCTGGAGCAGCAGGCGTTCGACGGCCTGTTCTTTATCGGTTATCACAGCGCTGCGGGTGAGCCGGGCGTGCTGGCGCACACCATCAATGGTCGAGCGTTCTGGCGTATTCATATCAACGGCAAAGTGATGGGCGAGAGCGATATCTATGCCGCCGCCGCCGCAGAGCAGGGCACGCCGCTGTGGCTGGTAAGCGGTGACGATCAGTTGCAGGGCTGGATGGCGGAATTTTATCCGTCGGTGGATTACGTCTGCGTAAAACGCGCGATTTCACACACCTGCGCCGAGTCGATCAGCCCGCAGGCGGCGCAAAACGCTCTCCGGGCCGCCGCAACGGCAGCGGTGAAACGGGCGCGTCAGGTCAGCACTACGCGTCTCAGCGCCCCCTATGAGATGCAGTTGCAGGCCAGTAAGCCGGTGCTGGCCGATCTCTTCAGCCTGATCCCCGGCGTAACACGCATTGATGCGGTCACCGTTGGCTACCGTGCAGAGCAGATGGGCACCCTGATCAGCCTGCTCAGCGCCTTCTCCTATCTGGCGAGCACGCAAAATTAAGCCGTATTGCGCGCAGGTCGTACCGCTTTCCCGCGTCTCTTTTGGTAACCTGCGCGCAATTTTTATATAACAACGAGGCAGTCATGCAGCTTTGCAGTTTTTATCTTATTGACCAGGCAACAAAAAGTTACGGCATCGTGCAGGAAAACGGTGTGGTGGATCTCGGCAAACGCCTCGGTGCTGAGTGTCCCGACCTGAAAAGCCTGCTGCAACGCGGCGCGCTCGGCGACCTTGACGCGTATCGCCAGCAGCCTGCCGATTACCCGTTCAGCGCCATCCATTTTCTGCCGGTGGTGGAGAATCCGGGCAAGGTGTTTTGCGTGGGGATGAACTACGCCGACAAACGTAACGAGTTTGCCGCAACCCTCGATGCCCCGACGCTGTTTGTGCGTTTTGCTGACTCACTGGCGGCACACGAGCAACCGTTGCGGAAACCGGTGACGACCCAGGAGTTCGACTACGAAGGCGAGCTGGCGGTGATCATCGGCACACCGGCGTATCAGGTGAAGGCGGATCAGGCGCTGGCGCATGTGGCAGGCTACAGCTGCTTTATGGATGCCACGGTGCGCGACATGCAGTTTACCTGGTTCACCGCCGGGAAAAACTGGCCGCAGACCGGCGGTTTTGGTCCGTGGATGACCACGGCCGATGAGATCCCCGACCCGCAGCAGCTGGCGATCAAAACCTGGCTGAATCAGCGCGAAGTGCAGAACGACACCACCGCCAGCATGGTGCATCCGGTGGCGAAGATCATTGAATACATCTCGGCTTTCAGCCCGCTGTCGCCGGGCGATGTGATCATCACCGGTTCACCGGGTGGCGTGGGTAAAAAACGCACGCCGCCGCTGTTTATGTTCCCCGGCGATGAGATCGAGGTGGAGATCGCACATATCGGGCGACTGCGTCACCGTATTGCCTGAGTTGCGGTGCGCATAAATGCGCACCCTGCATCGTAGGGTCGGCATTGATGCCGACCAGGCCTATCGCGTAAAGGTCACCACGCGGCTGCGGTTTAACAGCAGCCGTACGCTGTCGCCACTGCGCGCCAGCACAAAGCGTTTTTCCCACGGGCCATCCAGCGCGGTGGCCAGCACGCGATCGCCGCCCAGCGATTGCAGCGTGGCGCGAATCGCCGCCGGACCAATCCCCATAGTTAACGTATCGCCCACAATCACCATTTCGCTGCGCCACGGCGACGCAAACCAGCGCCCCTGCATATGGTCGAGGCTGGCGTTGTCCGGCTGTACCGGCACAAAGCGGCGCGCGGCATGGCCGATCTCGCCAACAATCTCCGCGCCGACCTGGCGCAGCTGCATCGGAAAGGTCGTGGACAACGACACCGCATCGCCATGCCGTTCGTCGCGCCACAGGGTTTCCCCTGCGCCGAGCCAGGTGGCGGTTACGCCTTTAATCTCCAGCCAGTCGGCGGCGTCCGGCGCCACATACATACCCGGCGTCAGATCGTGGCCTTTCTCCGGCAGCGTCCGGTTGAGCGCCGCTGCCATGATGCGCAGCGCGCTTTCCGAGGTGGTGACATCTTCGCGGTTTGCCACCAGCGCCACGCCGATTTTCAGCTCCGGGTGCAGCAGGAAGTAGCTTTTGTAACCGGCGTGGGAACCGCCATGACCAAACAGCGTCTGGCTGCCGAGGGTCGAACTGGTCAGCCCGAGGCCATAACCGCTGGTGCGGCCATCGTTGAGGTTACGCGGCGCACTCAATCGTTGCAGCACCCCCGCGCCCGGACCGGTGTCGGCCAGCAGGCTTTGCAGCCAGCGGGTCAGATGGCGCACGCTGCCGGTAACGCTGCCGGAGGCTGACAGGTGCAGACCGGCACTGGAAAGCTGCCACTGCGATCCGTTAAACCAGTAGCCCGGCACTAAGCCCGGCACGATATCGAACCAGCTTTCGGGGGCGATCAGGTTAATGTCCAGCGGCTCGCAGACGTACTGTTGCAGCAGATCGTTGAACCGTACCCCTTTGGCTTTCAGCGCTTCCTCCACCAGCCGGTAGCCGGTGTTGGTGTAAGAGATCTCGCTGCCTGGCGGATAACTGAGATCCCCTTCGCGCGCCACGAAATCGAGCAGATCGGCGGCGCTGGTGGCGTTGTACACCGACAATCCCAGCAGCGACAGGGTTTCGCGCACGTCCGGCAGGCCGCTGCTCATATCCAGCGCCTGGCCGACGGTGACCGCGCCATTGGCACCGGTCAGCTGCGGCAGATGCTGCGCCAGCGGGTCATCCAGTTGCAGATAACGGCGGCCGGGGCCGGTGACCAGCGCGGCAAACAGGTGTTTGGTGATGGAAGCAAAGCGCACCACGCTGTCGAGGGTAAACGGCGTTTGCTGGGCCAGATCGGCCAGCCCGGCGCAGTGCGTGGAGTGAATATGGTGGGCATCAAACAGGACGATGGCGCCGCCCGGCGCGCCTGATTGCTGCCAGCTTTGGCTGATTGATTCTGCAACGTCTGCGGCCTGTTGCCAGTGGGCTGTCATGCCGGTTCCTCCAGCGTCATGCTGAGATCAAAAAGTTGCGCGGTATGCGGATGCTGAATGCGCCGGGCGCGCAGATCATCCGCGCTCAGCTGCTCCACCATCTCGCCATGTTGCATAACGCCAATGCGCTGGCACAGGTGCGTTACCACCGCGAGGTTATGCGTCACCATAATGTAGGTCAGTTTGCGCTCGCTGCGAAGATCGCTAAGTAAATTAAGGATTTCCGCCTGCACCGACACGTCAAGCGCCGAGGTTGGCTCATCCAGCAGCAGCACTTCCGGTTCGGCGATCAATGCGCGGGCAATCGCCACGCGCTGGCGCTGGCCACCGGAGAGCTGGTGGGGGAAACGGAAGCGTACCGTCGCAGGCAGGCCGACTTCGCTCAGCGCCTGGCTGATACGTTGTTCGGCCCGATCCAGCTGATGTACCAGCAGCGGTTCATGCAGGATGCGGTCTATGGTCTGACGCGGATGCAGCGAACCGTAGGGGTCCTGAAACACCATTTGCACCTGACGATAGAAGGCGCGGCTGCGTTTGGCGCTGAGCGCCATGCCGCCGAATGTCATGCTGCCCTGCCAGTCGGCATTCAGTCCGGCCAGCGCGCGCAGGATGGTGGATTTGCCGGAGCCGCTCTCGCCCACCAGACCAAAACTTTCGCCGTTGCCGACCGCAAAGCTGACGCCTTTCACCACGGTGTGCGCACCAAAGGCGATGCGCAGATTATCGATTTGAATCATGTGTTTTGCTCGCTTGCTGTGTCTGTGCGGCCATCCAAACGGTGCGCATAAATGCGTCGTCCCTATCGTGCGACCATCCAAACGGTGCGCATAAATGCGTCGTCCCTATCGTGCGACCATCCAAACGGTGCGCATAAATGCGCACCCTACGGGTGTAGGGTCGGCATTAATGCCGACCGTGTTGAAATCCGCGCGGATGGATGGCGGCATCCGCAATTGATTAATCCCGCCACGCCGCGTCACGCTGCAATACCGGCAAACGTTCGCGCGGATGGCGCAGCGACGGCAGGCAGGCCAGCAGGCCACGGGTGTAGGGATGCTGCGCCTGTTGCAACTGCCCGGCGTCCAGCAGCTCGACAATGCGTCCGGCGTACATCACCGCCACACGATCGCAAAAATGCGACACCAGCGGCAGATCGTGGCTGATCAGGATCAACCCCATGCCGCGCGCCGACACCAGATCGTCAATCAGTTTGAGGATCTCCGCCTGCACCGTGGCATCCAGCGCGCTGGTGGGTTCATCGGCGATCAGCAACTCCGGGTCTGGTGCCAGCATCATGGCAATCATCACGCGCTGGCCCATACCGCCCGAAACCTCGTGCGGATAGCGTTTCGCCACGGCGGCAGGATCGCGGATTTTCACCTGCTCCAGTAAGCCAATCGCCGCCTGCATCGCTGCTTTCCAGCTGCCGCCCTTGTGCTCGCGCCAGGCTTCGGCAATCTGCTGGCCGATGGTCATCACCGGATTGAGCGAATATTTTGGGTCCTGCAAAATAAAGCCAACGCGCTTGCCGCGGATCTGGCGCAGCACTTTTTCGCTGGCGCCGCGCAGGTCAATGCCGTCAAAGCGCAATACATCCGCGCTGACCTCAGCGTTGCCCGGCAGCAGCTGCATCAGACTACGCGCCGTCAGTGACTTGCCGGAACCGCTTTCACCCACGATGGCGAACTTCTCCCGGCCAACGCTAAAGCTCACGCCGCGCACCGCCTCAAAGGTTTCCGTGCGTGTGCGGAAGGCAATGCGCAAATTTTCAATTTCCACCAGCATTTAGCGCTCCTTCGGGTCCAGCACGTCGCGCAGACCGTCGCCAAGAAAGTTGAACGCCAGCGACGTCAGGAAAATCGCGATGCAGGGCATCAGCGGCACCCACCATTCGCTAAACAGAAAACGCCGCGCCGTGGCGATCATCGTGCCCCATTCCGGCGAAGGCGGCTGCGCGCCCATGCCGAGAAAGCCCAGGCTGGCGGCGGTGATAATGATCGAACTCATGTCGAGGGTGACGCGGACAATCAGGCTCGGCACGCACAGCGGCATAATATGGCGCAGGATAATGCGCAGCGGCGACGCACCGGTCAGACGGCTGGCGGCGATAAAATCGCTGTGGCGGTACTGCAACGTCTCGGCACGCGCCAGACGCGCGTACGGCGGCCAGGCAGTGAGGGCGATCGCCAGCACCGCGCTCTCCACCCCCGGCCTCAACGCGGCAACAAATGCCAGCGCCAGAATCAGACGCGGGAAGGCGAGGAAAATATCGGTCAGACGCATCAGCGCCTTATCGACAATCCCGCCAGCATACCCGGCGATACAACCAATCAGCAGGCCGAGCGGCGCGGTCAGCAGTACCACCGCGATCACCATGCCGAGCGTGGTGCGTCCGCCAAAAATAATACGCGTCCAGACATCACGCCCCAGCTCATCGGTGCCCAGCCAGTGCGCCAGGGAGGGCGCGGCCAGACGATTATCGAGATGCTGGGTACCCGGATCGAACGGCGTCAGCAGCGGGGCAAACAGCGCCAGCAATAGCATCAGCAGAATGACCAGCAGGCCCGCCATCGCCAGCGGGTTGCTGCGCAGGCTAAGCCACAGACGATAACGGCGGCCCCACACCGCCTGACGGCGGTTAGCGGGCGTGTCATCCAGCAGCCAGTCACGAGAGAAGAAGATCATTTTACGCGTGGGTCCCAAAGTCGATAAAGAATGTCAGCCAGCAGATTGAGCAGCACGTAGACGGTACCCACCAGCAGGGTCGCGCCGACCACCGGGTTCATATCGGCGTTCATCAGCGAGGTGGTGAGATACTGCCCAAGGCCGGGCCAGGCAAAGACGTTTTCCGTCACTACCGCACCCTCCAGCAGCCCGGCGTAGGTCAGCGCCAGCACCGTCACCAGCTGCACCGCCACGGTGGGGAACGCGTGCCGCCAGATGACCCGGCGGGAAGACAGCCCTTTGGCGCGGGCGGTGATCACGAATTCGCCGCTCAGCGCGTTGAGCATAAAGGTGCGCGTCATACGCGTGATGTAGGCCATGCTGAAGTAGGCGAGGATTAGCACCGGCTGCACCATATGCGCCAGCGCATCGCGGAAGGCGTCATATTCCCCCGCCAGCAGCGAATCGATGGTGAGAAAGCCGGTGACCTGCGGCACCATATCCTGCCAGATGATGTCCTGCCGTCCCGGTCCGGGCGCAATGCCCAGCACCGCGTAGAACACCAGCAGGCTCAGCAGCGCCAGCACGAACACCGGCAGCGAATGGCCCGCCAGACAAACCACGCGAATGGTTTGATCCACCCAGCTGCTCTGCCGCACGGCGGCCCACACGCCAAGCGGAATGCCGATCAGCGCCGCGATAATAATCGCGGCGGTCGCCAGCTCCATGGTGGCCGGAAAGAAACGGGCGATATCGGTGGTGACCGGATTGGAGGTCAGGATCGACTTGCCGAGATCGCCATGTAACAGCTGATTGAGGTAGTGACCAAACTGGAGGTAAAGGGGCTGATCCAGCCCCATTTCCGCACGGACGCGCTCCACCACCGACTGGGGCGCGTTATCACCGACCGCTGCCAGCACCGGATCGGTGGGCATCACGCGGCCAATGAAAAAGGTTAAAACCGACAGGCCAAACAGCGTCAGCACCAGGCTGCCCAGGGTGCCGACGATTTTCTTCAGTAACGGCATCAGGCTTTTTTCACCTGCTCATACGGCCACTGCTCCAGCACGGTCATGTGGACATCACTGATATTTTTGCCGCAGGCGACATTTTTCGTTTTCTGCATCATGTAGATAAACGGACTCTTCTCACGGCCCAGCTGCTGGATCTGGTGATACAGCGCGATACGTTTGGCCGGATCGGCTTCATGCAGCGCCTGCTCAGTCAGTTTGTTGAACTCATCATCAGACCAGCTGCAACGCCAGGCCAGCGTGCGATTGCGCGCGTTATCGCTGTTGTCGGTATTGACGCAGAACGCTTCGGTATTGGAGTTGGGATCAAAATAGTCCGCGCCCCACACGGTCAGCGCCAGCTGATGCTGACGGGCGCGCATTTTGGTCAGTACCTGACGGTTTTCTGCCGCAATCAGCGACACCTTGATACCGATCGCCCCCAGCTGGGTCTGAATCGCCTGTGCGATATCCGGGTACGGCTGCATCGAGTAGTGGTCGAGGGTGATGTCAAAACCGTTCGGATAACCCGCTTCCGCCAGCAGCGCTTTGGCTTTGGCGACATCTTTGTGGAATGGCGTGTCATCCAGCGCCGCCGGGAAGCCGCTCGGCAGGAAGCTCTGATGGGTGGTGAAACTCATCGACAGAATATTTTTCTGGATGCTGTCGTAATCCAGCGCCCATTTCAGCGCCTGCCAGACCTGCGGCTTTTTCAGGTATTCGTTGTTGGTGTTGCACGACATCAGCATGATGGCGGAGAGCGACTGATTCACCAGGTTTATCGCGCTGTCATTTTTCACCTGCAACAACTGTTCGGTGGTCAGATCATAAGCCGCATCCACATCGCCTTTTTTCAGCATCAGCGCCTGCGCCGCCGGGTCAGCGATATGTTTCAGGATCACGCGTTTGATTTTGCTCTGGTTGGCGAACTGCGGGCTTAGCTCCAGAATCACCGTTTCACTGGCTTGCCAGGTACGCAGGGTGAAGGCACCGGAACCGGCGCTGTGCTGCTTCAGCCAGGCGTTGCCGAAGTCGTTATTTTGCTGATTCGCCAGACAGGCTTTCTTCGACACGATGCTGCCGACGGTGGCCGACAGGCAATACAGCAGGAAGCTCTCGGCAGCGGGTGCGCCCAGTTTCATCTCCAGCGTGTGCGCGTCTTTTGCCGTCACCTGCTGTGTAACGTTGTCTTTGGTAAAACCAAACTGGTTGATGATAAAGGCCGGGCTTTTATCCAGTTTGACGATACGCTCGATGGAGAATGCCGCATCTTCTGCGGTGAGCGGGGTGCCATCGGCGAACTTTGCCGCCGGATCGAGATGGAAGGTGTAAACGCTGTTATCGCTGCTCACTTCCCAGCTTTTCGCCAGCGCGCCAATCACTTTGTCGGCCTGTTGCGGATCGGGCATCACCAGCTTCTGATACAGGTTGCCGCAGATCTGGCCGCCGGTGGCTTCAAAACTTTCGTGGGGATCGAGGCTGGTAATATTATCCAGCTGCATCGCCATCACCAGCATGGTGGGCGGCGTGGCACCAAAGGCAGAATTGAGGCTGAGATACGAAAGGAAGGGAACGGCGGTGCATCCTGCAAGAAAACGTCTTCTGGTAACCATGTAAACTCCCAACTTATTGATTATTAAAATAAAATATTTTATTTTTACTGTTTTTTATCTTGACATTCCAGCCTGGCAAGGGGATTAATACCTGCATTAAGCCTTTTGTTTCACGCAGTCGCGCTTGCCTTGTTTTGGTGCATTTTGCCCCGCTAGCTGGCAGCGGTTGCGCTCCCCTCTGAACATGGAACGGATACGCTATGTCTGACTTACTTAATGCCGATCGGCTCTCCATCCCGGTTTTTGACGGTCACAACGATGTTCTTAATAAGCTTTGGCAGCACCATCAGCCGGATGCCGTGAATGCATTCTTCAACGGCACCGAATCGGGCCAGATGGATTTTCCCCGCATCCGCCAGGGAAATATGGTAGGTGGAATTTTTGCCACCTGGGTGCCATCACACCCGGCAGTTGCAAGAAGTGCGCCAGACCTCTCAGATTTTCCTCAGGAAATTATCAGCAGCGCGCGCGATGCCACCTTTTCGATGCTGGCTTTGCTGCTGCGTATTGAGCAGGCCTCTAAAGGTCAGGTAAAGATTTGCCGCAGCGTGCGTGAGATTCGTGACTGCATGGCGCAAGGGGTGCTGGCGGTGGTGATGCACGTCGAAGGCGCGGAAGCGCTGGATACCCATGGCGAGCTGCTGGATATCCTCTACGCCAGCGGCCTGCGCACCCTGGGGCCGCTGTGGAGCCGCCCGAATCAGTTTGGCGACGGCGTGCCGTTCCGCTATCCCTCTTCGCCGGACATCGGCAATGGCCTGACGGCTGCGGGCAAGCAGCTGGTGCGCGACTGCAACCAGCGCCGCATCATGGTTGACCTGTCGCATATGGATGAAAAAGGCTTCTGGCACACCGCAGCGATCAGCGATGCGCCGCTGGTGGCGAGCCACTCCAACGCGCATGTACTGAGCGCGCAGTCACGCAATCTGACCGACCGCCAGCTGGCGGCTATCGCCGAAACGCAGGGTTTTGTTGGTGTTAACTTTGCCGTGCCGTTCCTGCGCGAAGATGGCGACCGCCATGCACCGACCACCGTGGATGCGATCGTGCGTCATGTGGAATATCTGCTGGAAAAAGTCGGTGAAGACGGTGTCGGTTTCGGCTCCGATCTCGATGGCGCCACCATGCCCGGCGATATGAAAGATGTCGCCGGTTTCCCGCTGCTGGTGGCGGCGCTGGCGGATCGCGGCTATTCGCGTGAGCTGCTGGAGAAGATTTGTTACGGCAACTGGCTGCGCGTGCTTGAAGCGACCTGGGGCGAATAACCATGCGGCTGCGGCATATTGAGGTGTTTCAGGCGATTGTGCAGACCGGCAGCATCAGCGGTGCCGCACGCCTGCTGAATGTGTCGCAGCCGAATGTCAGCCGGGTACTGAATCACGCCGAGCAGCAGTTGGGCTTCGCGCTATTCGAACGGCGTGCGCAGGGGATGATCGTCACGGCGGAAGGGCGGCGTTTGCTGCCGGAAGTGGAAGAACTTTATCAGCGGCTACAGTCCATTACGCAACTCACCGAACAGTTGCGGCGCGGCGAAGGACAAACGGTGCGCGTCGGCGCGGCCCATGCCTTTGGGCAGATGGTGCTGGCCCCGGCGCTGGTCACCTGGCGGCAGCAGGCGGCATCGGTCAGCGTTGAGCTGGTTACTGAGCATTTCAGCACCCTGTGCGCCAGCATTCTGGATAATCAGCTCGATTTCGCGCTGGTGTTTGGTCAGCAGGTGGATGCGGAGCTGCTGGCCGAGCCGCTGTTTCAGTCCTCGATGGTCGCGCTGCTGCCATTGCATCACCCCCACAATGAACCGGTCACCCTCGAATGGCTGTGCGCCAATAACCTGCTGATGATGCAAAACCAGGACCCGCTGGGTCGGGTGCTGCATCGCGCGCTGCGTGATAAAGGGCTGGACCCGGCGGTGTCGCTGTCGATTAAAACCTATTCGGTGATTGCCGACATGGTGCTGGCCGGGGGAGGCGTGGGGATTGTCGATCTGTTTACCGCCTGCCGCTATGCCGACCAGCTGAAGTTGCTGCCGGTGGCGCAGCCGCTGCCGTTTGAAGTGATGTTGATCAGCCGCCGCGACCAGCCGCAGTCGCAATCAACCCTGCAACTGAAACAGGTGATTCGCCATAAGCTGTGGGAGATCGCGCGGCAGTGTGAATCGCGGTTTTTTACGGTTAAACCGTAGCGGTGAGCGGGCTTCACGGGCATTAACCGTTGCATTTCGCCCGCTTCAGCGAGGTCGGCACAAATGCCGACCCTACGTCCGGGACCTGCAATCAAACCCCATCAGTAATCGGTTTACGCACCAGCAGCAGATACGCCAGCGCGCCCACGACCGTCACACCGGCACAAATCATCAGCGCCAGGCTGAAAGACTTGGTGGTATCCAGCACCCAACCGGTCACCACTGGCGCGAACGAGGCGAACACAAAGCTGGCGAAGTTCTGGATGCTGCCGACCGACGCCGTCATACGCGCCGTCACATTGGCGTGAATCAGGCCCCAGCACGACGTACCGGCAAAGTGGATGCAAAACAGCGCCATACCGATCAGCGTCACAGCGCTGGTGGTATCGGTGGCACGGGCAACAAAGGCGGTAAACGCCGCGGACAGCAACATACCGCAGACGATGCTCACCTTACGCACCTTCACCGCATCCATACCGCGACGTACCAGCGCATCCACCGCATAGCCATTCAGCAGCATACCCGCCGCGCCAAACAGGAACGGAATCGCCGCCAGCAAACCGGTGCTTTTCAGGTCCAGATGATAGGTGGATTGCAGGTAGCCCGGCAGCCAGGCGATATACAGCCACGCGGTGTAGTTGATGCCGCTGAAGCCAATCATCATGCCCCACATGGTGCGCTGCTTAAACAGACCACGCCACTCGGCAAAGCTGATCGGCTCTTTGCGTGAGGCGACGCTGCCCGCCTGCAAATAATGGATCTCTTCGGCGCTCAGCTGGTTATTGTCCCGATTGCGATAGGTCAGATACCAGCCGATAGCGAGGAACATACCCAGCACGCCGATGGTGACGAACATGCCACGCCAGCCCAGCACCAGCATCATCGCCGCCAGAATCGGCGGGGCGATAGACAGGCCAATCATCGAGGCGGCGTTAAACATCCCCATCGGCATACCGCGATCTTTGATATTGAACCAGTCGTTGATGACCTTCACGCCGCACGGGTTCATCGGCGCTTCGCCGATACCGAGGCCGATGCGCACCAGCACAAACTGGGTAAAGTTATGCACCAGACCCGCCGCCGCCTGGAACAGCGACCAGAAAAACATGCCAATCGCCAGCATAATGCGCGGGCCTTTGCGATCCAGCAGCGCGCCACACGGCAGCTGCGCCAGACCGTAAGCCAGCGAAAACGCCGACAGCAGCACGCCAATCTCGGTGGCCGACAGGCCCAGTTCGCCACGGATGGTCATATTGGCCACCGACAGCGAACTGCGGTCGAGATAGTTAATGATGGCGGCAAACAGCAGCAGCAACATCGCGGTGACCTGAATTTTTCTGATGCGTGGGGATCGCACCACATCGCTGCGTGCGGGGATAAAATCTTGCCCCTCTGCGATTGGGGCGGGTGTTGTCTCGCGACCACGAGCCGACGTATTTTCCATTGCAACCTCCCGGATCTGGGTACTTATCGTTATCAGTCAGTGTGGGATTCTGTGGTCGCCAATTGATGCGACCTCAACAGATGGTTCCGAGACTAGAAGCAAAGATGACGGGATGTTGCAAAGATGTTTCTGATTCGTGCGGGAGCTAATGCTTTGTGGTTTTTAATCGGTTTTTAATTGTACTGACGAATTGAGCGGATCATGGAGGTTTTGGCGGTATCGAGATGGGCGTGCAGGGCGCACAGCGCCTCGACATCCTGGCGGCTAATCAACGCGGTCAGGATTGCCATATGCTCCTCCAGCGCCACGATATTACGTTGTTTGAGATCGCTCTCATCCCATTGATAATGCGAGTGAAAAATCACTGAAATAATCTCCAGAGACTGATTGAAAAACGGGTTGTTGGCGGCCGAAAGGATCAGCGAATGCATCTCCTTATCCAGCGCGGCAAAGTGGCGATAATTGCTGGCGATGGTGTCGCGCATCGAACGGTGGCGATCGAGCAAATCACGCGCCTGAATCCAGCGTTCATCGTCGGATGCCAGGTTAAGAAAGCGATTCAGCGCGTGGGTCTCCAGCATTTCCCGCAGTTCAAATAGCTTCTCCGCGTAATCCTGGTCGAACTTTTTCATCCGCCACTGGCCGCGCTTTACCGGTTCCAGCAGGTCATAACGCATAAAACGCAGCAGAAATTCGCGTACTACCACCGGGCTGACCTTGACGCGCTGCGCCAGTTGCAGCTCGGTAAAGGTGTCGCCGGGCATCAGCAGCCGCTGGTTAATCAGATTGAAAAACGCCAGCTCGAACTGCGCCGCCTGCTGCTCAATCGGCGGGGTGAGGGCGCTGAAACCATCCTCGTTGCTGGGGTCGCGCACGATAACGTAAGTCTCATCCACCTTTTCCAGCACGCCGCGCTGATGCAGATATTGCAGCGTATGGCGCACCGTGGTGCGGCTGATATTGAACATCTCCGCCAGTGCCGCCTGCGGTGGCAGCGGCGAACGAATATGGCGCTGGGCGATGGCTTCCAGCATTTGGTTTATCACGTTCTGGCGCAGGTTTTGACTTCGGCTCATGGCAGGCTCCGGTTTTTTATTTATTAAAAACCACGTAAAGCCCAAAAAAATCGGGATGCCTCACAGTTTTGTCAGTGCAACAACCCGTTAACATCGGATTTCGCCATAACTGTGACATCAGCACAGGAGAAACCTATGACAAGCATGAAAACCCTGGTGGTTGCGGAACCGCGTCGCATGGTGTGGCAGCAACGCGCTACACCTACGCCCGCCGTACACGAGGTTCTGATTAAACCGATTACCGCCGGGATTTGTGGCACCGATATTCACGCCTGGGCGGGCAATCAGCCGTTCTTCAGCTATCCGCGCGTGCTCGGTCATGAGCTGTGCGGTGAAGTGGTGGCGCTGGGCAGTCAGGCGAGCGGGTTTCGCGTCGGGCAGCGCGTGGCGCTGATCCCTTACGTCTCCTGCCAGCAGTGCGATGCCTGCCAGAGCGGCAAAACCAACTGCTGTGAAAATATCTCGGTGATTGGCGTGCATCAGGATGGCGGTTTCTGTGAATTGCTCAGCGTGCCGCAGGACAACCTGATGGCGGTGGACGATGTCGCGCCGGAAGCGGCCGCGCTGATCGAACCCTTCGCCATCAGCGCCCATGCGGTGCGCCGTGCGGCGGTGGCGGCGGATGAGCATGTACTGGTGGCGGGTGCCGGGCCGATTGGTCTCGGTGTGGCGGCGATTGCCGCGGCGGCGGGGGCAAAAGTGGTGGTGGCGGATACCAGCGAGCAGCGCCGCGCACACGTCGCGCAGCAGCTGGGGTTAGCCACCGTCAACCCGCTGGACGCGGATTTCGACGCCACGCTGCGCGCGCAGTTCGGCGGACGGCTGGCGGCGAAGGTGATTGACGCCACCGGCAGCCCGGCGGCGATGAACGGCACGGTGAAACTGATGCGGCACGGCGGCACCATCGTGTTTGTCGGCCTGCACAAAGGCGATCTGGTGATCCCGGATACCGAGTTCCACAAAAAAGAAACCACGCTGATGGGCAGCCGTAACGCCACGCGCGAAGATTTCGCTAACGTGCGCAAACTGATGGCGAACGGTCAGCTACGTGCCGACATGATGCTCAATCGCCACTATGATTTCTCCACCCTGGCGGAAACGTTTGAACCCGAGGTGATCAACAATCGCGCGTTGATCAAAGGCGTTATCCACTTCGCGCGTTAAGCCTGCAAGGTGGCGAAAAAATGCTGACGTACGGCGTCAGCATCGACACCCAGACACAGGCGCTGCGCGCGCAAGCCAGCGAAGGGATCGTCGCGTGAGGCGAGTGCGCCGAGGCGACGCAGCGTCTGACCCCGGCTGATACCTTCGGTTGCCACGCGCACCGGCGCTTCAGTCACCTGAAAGGCCTGCGGCAATGCCAGCCAGGAGAGGGTCAGGGTGTCGTGCAGCGCCATGCCATCAAATCCCTCTTTTTCCAGGCTGTAAGCCAGATACGGACGGCAGATCGCGCTCAGCACTGGCTGATTAAGCTGCCGCACTTCATCGCCGGTAATCAACACCTTATGGGTGACATCCAGCGGCACCACCACCACCGGCAGCGCCGAGGCCAGCACCTGATCGGCAGCGTGCGGGTCTTTCCAGATATTGAACTCAGCAAACGGCGTGACGTTGCCCGCGTGGCCGTCGGTGCCAAATGCGCCGCCCATGATCACCAGCTCTTTCACCAGCGGAATAATGTCCGGGGCCTGGTTGATGGCGCTGGCGATGTTGGTCAGCGGACCAATCGCCACCAGGGTGATGGCGTGGGGCTGCGCGCGCACGCTATCGATGATGAATTGCACTGCGCCAGGCGCCTGATCGCTGTGGGGATTGTCGAACGCATCACCCAGGCCGTCGTCGCCGTGCAGGCGCGCGGGTGCGGAAGGCGCCAGCGCCAGCGGACGCGAACAGCCGCGATAGACAGGCGCATCAATCGCCATTTTCTCGCAAAACAGCCGGGCATTTTTTACTGCCTGACCCACCGCGACATTGCCGAACACCGTGGTGATGCCGAGTAATGTTTGGGTGCGCGCGGCATAGGCCAGCGCAAAGGCGTCATCCACGCCGATATCGGTATCAAAAATCAGGGTGCGCATGAGGGAATCTCCTGTTCATTTTCTGGCAAGGTAAAGCAAAAGTCAGTGATTGCGAAGCGGATATAAAGAGTCTGAATTTAGACCAATGCGGAGGGGAAAATGAAAAGCGAAACTATCAGTTACATCAAAAAAATGCAGCCGCTCGCGATCTTTCAGAACCCATTCTGGTCACGCAAAATGGTACGCCTGCTTACGTTATTGAGTCCTGAGAAGCGCGCCAGCAAAGAGATGAAACGCTGGCATTGCTGAAGCTACTGGCCTTGTCTGAAGAAGATAAAGCGGCTGGGAAAGGGATGACCCGGCAACAGCGGTTGGATACAGTATGCAGCACACGGAAGAGCACTTCAGTATCGTCTATTTGCCAACTGTACGATTAAGCCTTCAGGACATTGCCGCTGCCGGGGTAATGACCCTAAACCGATCATTGCCAGAGCATGAGATGAATTCGAATCGCGGGTTAATCCGCACCCATTTCTTCAGGAAATTGATTATGTGCTGATAACTCTCTGGTTTGCACCAGATTGTCCGCCAGCGTATTATCAACCGCCTAAGGTGATGGCGTGCCACCTTCCCCAACCGCCGTTCTGGCAACAGACGGCTGATGACGCCTGACAACACTCATATCCCTGCGCGGGAGACGGCGGTGTGTCAGGCGTTTTTCTGTCCTGTCGCGGCCCTGCGCGTAATTCATTTCAGGAGCTCCAAAGTATGTTGAAGTCGTTACTGGCTGTTGTGCTGGGTGGTGCCGTGGGCTGTACGCTGCGCTGGTTGATCTCAGTTCGTTTTAACGCCCTGTTTCCTAACCTGCCGCCGGGCACATTAATGGTCAATCTGGTGGGCGGTTTTATTATTGGTGGCGCGATGGCGTGGCTGCTGAAAAATCCCCAACTCGATCCTGCCTGGAAGCTGCTTATCATCACCGGCTTTTGTGGTGGCCTGACGACGTTCTCCGCTTTCTCGGCGGAAATTATGGTGATGCTACAATCAGGAAAGTACCTGTGGGCAATGTCGAGCGTGATGGTGCATGTTGTCGGTTCGGTGCTGATGACTTTTGCCGGTTTCGCTCTGGTCAATCTCCTCGGATAAACAGCGCGCTTGAAATAACCATTAAGAGGTAGATACTGATCCGAGTTCTGCGCGTGTGACGCGCGGAATTTGTCACCGATTTATCCGGACGATTAAGGAGCACGTTGATGAGTAGTCACCCCAAATTCCTTAACCTGGTGTTGTTAAACGGTGGGCCAGAAGAGAAGCTGCATGCAGTGCGGGCCGCTGGCTTTGATCAGGTTGAGATCTGGCGTGAAGATGTGCAGGCCAGCGCACAGGGCACACTGGCGCTGACGCAGCTGGCGGCTCAGTTGCAGATTAAGTTTACCAATTTGCAGGTACTACGCGATTTTACCGGCGCGCCGGATCGGGAAAGGCTGCAAAAACGCGAAGAACTGCGTCAGTTTATTCAGATTGCCCAGGCGCTTGGCTGCGACACCATTCAGGCTCCGGCCAGCACAAGTGAAGATTGCATTGCGGAACGCATTGATGAGGATCTGCGCTGGATGGCGTCCGAGGCCGCGCGCCATAAGATGCGCATCATGTACGAGCCGATGGCGTGGTGCAGCGTTGATAACACCCTGCCGCTGGCGTGGGAGCGTCTGCAACGGCTAGACCAGCCGAATATCGGACTGGTGGTCGATCTGTTTCATATCTGCGCCCTCGGCGGCGACGCCTCGCAGCTGGACGGCATTCCCGCCGACCGTATCTATGAAGTGCAGCTCTGCGATATGGCGGCGCAGCCGCCGCAGGACAAACAGGCAATTATGGATATCGCGCGTCACCAGCGGCTACTGCCCGGTGACGGCATCATCGAAGTTGAACGTTTTGTCGATAAGCTGAAAAGTGCCGGTTACAGCGGCCCGGTGGGTATTGAAGTGTTCAACGATAAGTTAAAAGCGCAGCCACCGGCAGTGGCGGCGCAGCAGGCCTGGGCGGCGTTAAACCGCTACTGGCCTTAATCCTGCAAACATTGGCCGATAAAGGCGGCGGCCTGCATCGCGCCCTGCGATGAAATGGTGTGGCCGGTAGCTGGTTCGAAGCGGGTTTCCAGCGTGACGCCTGCGTTTTTCAGACGCTGCGCGGCGGCTTCGCTTTCGGTCCACGGTATCACGCCATCCGCATGGCCGTGGATCAGCAGCGCTGGCGTATGCGGCAACGGCGTTAACGCGCCGTCAAACGCCAGTCGACCGGAGAACGCCACCACGCCCGCCAGCGGGTAACGGCCAGAGGCCAGCGCATCCAGCGCCATAATCGATCCCTGCGAGAAACCCACCAGAATCACTTTGTCCCAGGCATCCGCAAACCCGTGCTGCGCCATCAGCTGTTGCAGGGTTTCGTCAAAGGCGGCGCGGGCTTCACGTACCCGCGCCGGGCGATTTTCCGTGGTCACGCCGTTCAGGCTAAACCACTGATAACCCATGCCGTGTTCAAACGGATACGGCGCGTTCGGCGAGGCAAAGGCCACGTCCGGTAGCAGGCTGGCCCAGTGCTGGCCGAGTACCGCTAAATCGTCGCCATTGCTACCGACACCGTGCAGAAAAATCACTAACGCTTTGGTCATCTTACCGCTCCTTAAAAACCGTATTCCGCCATATCCGGACCAACCGGCACGATACCATTCGGGTTAAGCGCCTTGATTGAATAGTAGCCCTGTTTGATATGGTCAATATTGACCGTCTGCCGCACACCCGACACCGCCAGCATACTTTTCAGATAACGATTGAGCAGCGGATAGTCGCGCAGGCGGCGCAGGTTGCATTTGAACAGGCCATGATAGGCGACGTCAAAACGGATCAGCGTAACAAACAGACGGATATCCGCTTCGGTCAGCTGCTCGCCCAGCAGGAAGGTGCGGCCATCGCTCAGCCGGTCTTCCAGCTCATCCAGCTGGCTGAATACGTCGTGAAACGCCTGCTGATAACTGATCTGCGTGGTGGCGAAGCCGGTACGGTAGACGCCGTTATTCAGGCGCGGGTAAATCGATTCGTTCAGCGCATCAATCTCGGCTTGCAGCTGTGCCGGATAGAGATCGATATGGTTATCCGCCAGATCGCCAAAGCCGCTGTTCAGCATCCGCAGGATATCGGCGGATTCGTTGTTGACGATGGTCTGCGTCTTTTTATCCCACAGCACCGGTACGGTGGCGCGGCCAGTAAAATCGGCAGCGGCGCGGGTATACAGCTCGTGCAGGTATTCGGCGTTGTTCAGCGTATCGCGATCGGCACCCGGATAGTCGCCGAAATGCCAGCCCTGGTCGCCCAGCTGCGGTTCCACCACCGACACGCTAATCACCTGCTCCAGCCCTTTCAGGCTGCGGGCAATCAGGGTGCGCGAGGCCCACGGGCAAATCAGCGCGACATAGAGGTGATAGCGATCCGGCTCGGCGGCAAATTCGCTGGAGCCATCGGCGGTGACCCAATGGCGAAAACTGGATGTCTGACGGACAAAGCCGCCCTGTTTATCGGTGGCCTGAACCGGATGCCACTCTGCGCTCCACTTACCGTTTACCAACATCGCTCTGCTCCTCTGTGGTGATGTTGGTTAGCTTAACCTGCTGCCGGATGGGTGATAATCCGGGGAAAACGGCTTTCATTGCTTCCATATTGGAAGGAATCAGCCGGGCGGATGATGCTGGAAATGGTCGGCGAGGAAGTCGATCAGCAGACGGGTTTTTTGCGCCAGATGGCGTGCGGGCGGATAAAGCGCAAACAGGCCGAGCGGCGGCGTGGCGAAGGCATCCAGCAGCGATACGATCGCACCGCGTTGCAACGCCGGGGCGGCGATAAAGCCGGGCAGACGCGCGATTCCCAGCCCGGCCAGCGCTGCCTGCAAACAGGCTTCGGTATTGGAAAAGCACAGGCGTCCGCGAATCGGCATATTGACGCTATCACCGCACGGCGTCACAAACGGCCAGTGCCAGGGATCGCGGAAATTGGTGTCGCTGATGCATTGATGGGCCGCCAGATCGCGCCAGTGCTGCGGCGTGCCGTGCCGGTGCAGATAACCGGGCGCAGCCGCCACCCGTACCGGCACATCACCGAGACGGCGCGCAATCAGGCTGCTGTCATCCAGCTTGCCGATCCGAATCGCCATATCGAACCCTTCATCGACGATATTCACCGCACGATCGGAGAAGTTCACATCCAGTTCAATCAGCGGATAGGCGCGGGCAAACTCCACCAGTACGCTGGCCAGCACCGCCGTGCCAAAGGTGCCGGGCGCACTGATTTTCAGCCGTCCGGTGGGCGTGGTGGCGCTTTCGCGCACCGTGGCATCAAGGGTGTCGAAGGCTTCCAGCAGGCTTTTCACCCGCTCGTAATAGGCGCGACCAACTTCGGTGGGCGACAGCGCGCGCGTGCTGCGCTTAAACAGCTGCACCCCCAGTTCCTGCTCCAGCTTTGAGACCAGCTTCGAAGCCTGGCCGCTGCTGGTGCCGAGGCGCGCGGCGGCACCGGCAAAACTGCCGACTTCCAGCACGGCGACAAACATGCGGTCACAATCAAGACGATCCATGGCGCTTCCTGGCAACAAACAAAGCCTGAGTATATAGCGCCTGATGCGGGTCAGTTAAGAAGGATTGTAGGGTCGGTATTGATACCGACCAGGCCAGAGTCTGCACGGATTTGCCGCAGCAATAGCTTCGCATTCGGTGCGCTGCACCTTTTCCCCGGCGGCAAAACCTGTTTGACTACAGATTCGCCTTTATCTGGCCGGGAGCCACAGATGTCTTTGCTTCACCTGTCATCGCTGACGGAGATTAGCGCCGCCGCGTGGGATGCACTGTTACCTGACGATCAACCGTTTTTACGCCACGTTTTTCTGCTCACGCTGGAGGAGAGCGGCAGCGTTCGCCCGGAAAGTGGCTGGCAGCCGGATCACCTGGTGTGGCGTGAGCAGGGTCAGGTGCGCGCGGCGCTGCCGGGCTACCGCAAACGCAACTCCTGGGGGGAATACGTGTTCGACCACGCGTGGGCCGATGCCTGCCAGCGCGCGGGCATCCGTTATTACCCGAAATGGCTGGGCGCGATCCCGTTCAGTCCGGTGACCGGGGCGCGTCTGCTGGGCGATGCCGCCGAACTGATTGCTGCGCTGCCGGATTACCTGCACCAGCATGGGCTGAGCAGCGCTCATATCAACTTCACCACGCCACACGCCAACGCGGTGATGGAACAGGCCGCCGACTGGCTGCCGCGCCTCGGCATTCAGTACCACTGGCACAATCGCGGCTACCGGGATTTTCAGGATTTCCTCGATACCCTGATGTCGCGCAAACGTAAGCAGCTGCGCAAAGAGCGCGAGCAGGTGGCGAGCAGCGGCTTTGCCTTCGACTGGTATCGCGGCGATGAACTGCGCGAGGATCAGTGGGACTTTATCTACACCTGCTACGCCAACACCTATGCGGTGCGCGGCCAGCAACCCTATCTGACGCGCGATTTCTTCAGCCTGCTGGCGGAGCGTATGCCGCACAGCATCCGCGTCTGCATCGCCGCGTTGCAGGGGCAGCAGGCGGCGATGGCGTTTTGCTTAGTGGATGGCGAGACCCTGTATGGTCGCTACTGGGGCTGCCTGGCGGAGTTTGATCGGCTGCATTTCGAAACCTGTTTTTATCAGGGGATGGATTTTGCCATCGCGCAGGGGTTGCAACGTTTTGACGCTGGCGCCCAGGGCGAGCACAAGCTGGTGCGCGGCTTTGAACCGCAGATCACCCATTCATGGCACTATCTCAGCCATGTGGGATTGCGCGAGGCGGTTGACGATTTTCTGCAACAGGAACGGGCAGGGATGCGCGCCTGGGCGCTTGAAGCGCGCGACGCCCTGCCATATCGGCGCGGCGATTAATCCACGCCGACGAAACCACCGGTCTGATGCTGCCACAAACGGGCATACAAACCGTTTTGTGACAGCAGCTCGCGGTGGTTGCCCATCTCGACGATTTGCCCGTTCTCCAGCACCACCAGCCGATCCATTTTGGCGATGGTCGAGAGGCGGTGGGCGATGGCAATCACCGTTTTGCCCTGCATCAGCGTTTCCAGACTCTCCTGAATCGCCGCTTCCACCTCGGAATCCAGCGCGGAAGTGGCTTCATCCATAATCAGAATCGGCGCGTCTTTCAGCAGCACCCTGGCAATGGCGATACGCTGACGCTGGCCGCCCGACAGCTTGACGCCGCGCTCACCCACATGCGCATCCAGCCCGGTACGGCCCTGCGGATCGGACAGCAGCGGAATAAATTCATCGGCGCGGGCGCGCTGAATCGCCTGCACCAGCTCGGTTTCGGTGGCGTCCGGGCGTCCGTACAACAGGTTTTCGCGAATCGAACGATGCAGCAGCGAGGTATCCTGGGTGATCATGCCAATCTGGCTGCGCAGGCTCTCCTGCGTCACATTGGCGATGTTTTGATCGTCAATCAGGATGCGGCCGCCGTTAAGGTCATACAGGCGCAGCAGCAGATTGACCATGGTCGATTTACCGGCACCGGACGGGCCAATCAGGCCGATCTTCTCGCCCGGCTTGATGTTGAGGTTAAGGCGGTTAATCACCTGGCGGCTGCCGCCGTAATCAAAACGCACATCCTCGAAGCGAATCTGGCCACGCGTCACCTGTAGTTTCTTCGCCGCCGGGGCATCCTGCACGCTGAGCGGCTGGGAAATGGTGTTCAGGCCATCCTGCACCATACCGATATTTTCGAAAATGCCGTTCACCACCCACATAATCCAGCCCGACATGTTGACCAGGCGGATCACCAGGCCGGTCGCCAGCGCAATGGCACCGACGCTGATCAGCGACTGGCTCCACAGCCACAGCGCCAGCCCGGAGGTACTGACGATCAGCAGGCCATTCAGGCTCGACAGGGTGATATCCATGCTGGTAACCATGCGGCTGGCCTGCTGGGTTTTGTCGGTTTGCTCCTGAATCGCTTCGCGCGCATAACGTTTTTCCAGGTCGTTGTGCGCGAACAGTTTGATGGTCGCGATATTGGTGTAGCCATCGACGATGGTGCCCATCAGTTTGGAGCGCGCTTCTGACGAGACCACCGAACGCTGCTTCACTCGCGGTACGAAGTAGCGCAGCGACAGGCTATAAGCGATCAGCCAGACAATCAGCGGAAGCATCAGGCGCCAGTCGGCCTCGGCGAACAGCACCAGCGAGGTGACCGCGTAAATCACGACGTGCCAGATGGCATCCACCAGTTGCACCGCCGAATCACGCAGCGAGTTGCCGGTTTGCATGATGCGCTGCGCAATGCGTCCGGCGAAATCGTTCTGGAAGAAATTCAGGCTCTGGCGCAATACATAGTTGTGATGCTGCCAGCGGATCATGCTGGTCATGCTCGGGTTGATGCTTTGATGCACCAGCAAATCGTGCACGGCAATCACGATGGGGCGCAGAATCAGCGCTACCACCGCCATCCACAGCAACACCGGCCAGTTATCGGTAAACAGCGTGGCGGGCGTTGAATGGTTGACCAGATCGATGATGCGACTGAGGTAGCTGAACAGCGCCACTTCAATCAGCGCCTGCGCCAGCCCGACAATCAGCAGCGCGATAAAGCTCGGCCACACCTGACGCAAATAGTAGAGGTAAAACGGCCAGACTGTGGAAGGAGGGGAATCCGTTGGTGCATCCTGGAAAATATTGATAAAACGTTCAAAACGGCGATACAGCATAGCGTCACTCTTTCCGTCTCATTGAGTCCTTTAGCTTAGTGTAATTTTCAGGAGAATACCGATATGGAATTGCTTATCCGTGGTCGTGAACCGCGTGATGCCGCAGCGTACCAGCGTCTCTACAGCCAGCCTGACGTCTATCAATGGACCACCCAACTGCCGTATCCCAGCGTTGCCACCTGGGAGAAAAAGTTCGAGAAAATGGATGGCGAGGGGTTTATCGCCTTTGTGGCGGAAATCGACGGCAGCATGGTGGGGGAACTGACGCTGTTTGTGGAGCATCGCCCGCGCACGCGTCACGGCATCAGCTTCGGTATCAGCGTCGATCCCGCCTTTAGCGGGCGCGGCATCGGTGAAAAGTTAATTCGCACCGGTCTGGATTACGCCTTTAACTGGCTGGGGGTGCAGCGCGTTGAACTGGAAGCGTTTCACGATAACCAGCGCGCGCAGCGCCTCTATCAGCGGCTGGGCTTTGAGCACGAAGGGGTGAGGCGCAAAGCCTGCCTGCGTAACGGGGAGTACCACGATATTGTGGTGATGTCTGTGCTGCGGGAAGAGTGGCAGCGTTAACCGGCAATAGATTGCGCCGCTACCGATCGCGCTGAATCGTAGCGGCGCGGCTTTAATCGCGGTTACTCACTTTTCTCAACGTATTTCTGCATATTCTCTTTGGTGACCAGTTCGAACGGGATCCAGACGTGTGAATCCACTTTCTCGCCTTTAATCAGCTGCTGCGCCACCTCAACCGATTTTTTCCCCTGGCCAATCGCGTCCTGGAAGACGGTGACCTGCAAGGTACCCGCCGCCAGCGCTTTCAGTCCGTCCGGCGTGGCATCAATGCCGCCAACGAGGATTTTTTTACCGGTTTTCGCCTGCGCCAGCGCCATGGTGGCACCAATCGCCATCTCGTCGTTATTAGCCGCGACGATATCGATCTCTTCGCCGTTGGTCAGCCAGTTAAGCATCAGGTCCATGCCTTCGTTACGCGCGTAGTTGGCGGTTTGTTTCAGCACCACCTTCATGCCCGGATACTTCGCCACCACCTGCTCGACATCTTTGGTACGTTGCAGCGCGCCCGCATCGGTCAGGTTGCCGATCATGATCGCCACCTTACCTTTGTAGTCCGCCATTTTGGCTAAGGCTTCCATTTGCAGCGTGCCGGATTCACGTTCGTCAGAACCGACAAACACCACGCCCGGCGGCAGCGTTTTATCCCCTGGCGAACGGTTGACATACACCAGCGGAATCTTTGCCTGTTGCGCCATTTTGGTCAGCGCCGGGGTGCTGGCGGAATCGACCGGATCGACGATGATGGCGTCGACACCCGCGCTGATAAAGTTCTGCACCTGATCGGTCTGGCGGCCAACATCGCCGCGTGCGTCTTCAAACTGCACGCCAAGTCCGCGCGTTTTGGCTTCTTTATCAATCGCGTGGCGAATGATGGTCAGAAAGTTTTGATCGAAATAGGCCATCGACACGCCAATTTTTGCCGCCAGCGCGGAGGCCGAGCTGCACAGCAGGCCAACTAACACTATCGCCTTAAGGGTTTTCATCGCGGACTCCAGGGGTAGGGTTGTTATTAGAATGAAAATTTCATCGAGATAAAAAATGATTCAATGAAACCATTTGCAGACTACGAGGCGGCTAATCCGCTGACAACAGGTAAATGCACAATCTGCTGCCGCGCGCACACTTCGCGCGCGGGGACGCGACTTGCCGGGCGCGCATAGTCGCGCAGCGCAGGATTTTCCTCGACCTGGCGCACACTCCTGCGCTTTGTCGCGCACGGATTCAGGGTTCTGTGCAGCGCCGCACCCTCGCTTGTGTCATGCGCCAAATCGGGCGCGAAATTGGTCGTGCAATTCCACCATCCGCACAATGACCGTGGCCGAAGCGGCTCTCTATATTTGCTGAACAGGGAAAATTACGCGGTATTCCTGAATAACAACGTTTCGGGGCAGGACGCTCCCCTGTAAGGAATTCACCCTATGCCATCAGCAAAAAAACCTAACCGTACCAGCCACGTACGCATCTGGATCCTGATGCTGATCCTGTTTCTCTCGGTAGTGGCCTATGCCGACCGTTCGATCCTGTCGATCTCCGGTTCGGCGATCAAAGAGGAGTTTGGGCTATCGGCGATCCAGCTGGGTCTGATCCTCTCCGCCTTTAGCTGGGCTTATGTCATCGGCCAGATCCCAGGCGGCCTGTTTCTCGATCGCTTCGGCACGAAAAAAGTTTACGGCGTGACGCTGGCGCTATGGTCCATCTCCACCATTGCGATGGGCTTTGTCGGTGAGTTTTCCAGCGGCATGACCGCTGCGCTGACGCTGATGTTTGCCCTGCGTTTCGCCCTCGGCCTGATTGAAGCGCCGAGTTTCCCCGCCAATGCGCGCGTGGTGATTATGTGGTTCCCCGGCGCAGAGCGTGGGCGTGCCTCGTCGCTGTTTAGCTCGGCACAATACTTCGCGGTGGCCATCTTTTCGCCGCTCTCCGGCTGGCTGGTCTCCCGCTATGGCTGGGAGTGGCCGTTTTTCGTGCTGGGCGGCGTTGGCGTGCTGGCGGTGTTTGTCTGGGTCGCTTATATGCGCAGTCCGCAACAGCATCCGCAGGTATCCGAGGCGGAGCTGGAACACATTGTCGGGGGCGGTGCGCTGGTGGATATCGATTCCGCCCAGACGCTTAAGGCCCGTCCGGCGCTGAGCAAAGCGATGTTCAGACAGCTGCTCACCAATCGTATGTTGTGGTGCGCCTATCTGGGCCAGTACTGCATCATCGCGCTGAGCTACTTTTTTATTACCTGGTTTCCCATTTACCTGGTGCAGGCGCGCGGCATGAACATCCTCGATGCTGGCTTTGCCACGATTGCGCCCGCGCTGTTTGGCTTCGTCGGTGGCATCAGCGGCGGCTATATCTCAGATACCCTGCTGGCGCGCGGCTGGAGCATCTCCTGGGCGCGGAAAACGCCGTATATCGTCGGTATGCTGATGGCGGCGACGCTGATTCTGGCCGCAGCGATCCCGAGCAATGTCGGCATTATCGCCATCATGTCGTTCGCCTTCTTTGGTAAAGGCGTGGCGGCAGGGGCAGGCACCTGGACGGTAATCAGCGATACCGCGCCGAAAGAGGCGGTGGGGCTGGCAGGCGCGATCTTTAATGGCATCGGCAATATCGCCGGATTTCTCACCCCGCTGCTGTTTGGCATCATCGTGGGCGTGACCGGCAGCTACAGCATCGGGCTGGTGTTTGTCGGCGCGCACTGCGTGGTGGCGGCGTTGCTGTTCCTGCTGGTAATGGGTCCAATCGAACGGGTTGGCGAAGCGTCAGACACGGCCGCAACCTCCGGTAAAACCACGGCGAAAGAAGATGGCATCAACGCCATTTAAGCGGCTGGCCTGCGGGTTGAAAGGAAATCAGGAATCCGCCTCGACAATTCGCTGAGATGTTACGCGTTGCAGTTGTGCACGGTGCATAGGTGCAATAAATTCCTGCCATGAAACAGGCGATGCGCAAACCGACCAGCGTAACCACACTGGAAACTTTTCTCGCGCAACAACATCAGGTGGCGTAGCCTGCCCGATTCGCCCTTAATGACGACCCTGCACACCAGCAAATGACCGCGCATGTCATGGCACATTTATGCGCGCGCGCCCACAGATCGCACAAAACTGCCTGAAGAAATTTTGCACAGCTGCCGATATCTCTCTACCCCTCGCTGATATTAAGGAGAGATATCGTGATAAAGCTGATAAACGTTGACGAGTTACGCCCGGGGATGTTTATCCACAAACTGGAAGTGTGGTGGATCAAAGACAAGCGTATTCGCAACCAGATGCTGATCACTGATAAACGCCAGATCGCCATGATCCGTAACGAAGGGATCAATGACGTGTGGATCGATCTTGATAAATCGGTACAGGCGCCGCAAAAACCGCCGGAACCGAAAAAAGCGATTCCCAGAACCCCTTTTTTCCAGGAGCTGGACCAGGCGCAGGCGATTTTTAGCCAGGGCAAGCCGCAGGTACTGGCGATGTTCAATGAGGCGCGCCTCGGGCAGAGCCTCGATCTTGGCTATACCCTCAATCTGGTGGATGAAATCGCCGGATCGATTACCCGCGAACCCACTGCGCTGCTCAGCGTGGCGCGGCTGAAAAATCATGATGATTACACCTATCTGCACTCCATGGCGGTCTGCGGTCTGATGATCACCCTGGGTAAAAAAATGGGGCTGGATGAGCATCAGCAGCGTCGGGTCGGTATGGGTGGCTTGCTGCATGACGTGGGCAAAGCGGCGGTACCGCTGGCGATCCTGAATAAACCCGATCGGTTAACCGACGAAGAATTTACCGTGATGCGCCAGCACCCGATTGTCGGCGCGCAGATGTTGATGGAAGCAAATGCGGGCGACGATCTGCTGGATATCGCGCTGCATCATCATGAAAAATTCGATGGCAGTGGCTATCCGCATGGGCTGAAGGGCGAGGAGATTTCGCTGTTTTCGCGCATGGCGGCGGTGTGCGACGTGTACGACGCCGTGACGTCAGTTCGCCCTTACCGCAAAGGCTGGAGTCCCACCGAAGCGATGCACAACATGTTGAGCTGGCGCGGCCACTTCGATAGTCGGCTGCTGAGCGCCTTTGTGCGCACGATCGGCATCTATCCGGTGGGAACGCTGGTGCGGCTGGCCTCCGGGCGCGTGGCGCTGGTGGTGCAGGCCGGTGAAATGTCCCTGCTCAAGCCGAAAGTCCACGTCTTCTGGTCGCTGCACGCGCAACGCGAAATCAGGCCGGAACTGCTCGATCTTGGCGATAGTTTTTGTACCGATAGCATCACCGGCGCGGAAGATAGCGGCCTGTGGCAAAACGTCGATCTTAATCGTATCTGGGCACTGGAAAGCGCCTGATTTTCGACCATTTTTATACTTTTTTTACGCCCGTAACCCGCCTTTTTACCCCTTCTTTATACCGCTAAGCTCATGCTTGCAGCACAACCAAAATCCTCTGGAGGTCGCTGTGAGTGTGGGCGTGATAACCGGCATCGTGCTGGTGTTTTTATTACTGGGATATCTGTTCTATGCCCTGTTAAATGCGGAGGCCTTCTGATGGCTGCCAACGGGTTTCTGCTGATTGCGGTCTATCTGCTGGTGCTGATGGTGCTGGCGCAACCGCTGGGACGTTATCTGGCGGTGATGGTCGCCGACAGGCCGCTGCTGCCGCGTACCGAACGTGTGCTGTGGCGGCTGGCCGGGGCAGAGGGCGAAGCGATGCGCTGGCCGCACTATCTGCTGGCGATTCTGCTGTTCAACGCGCTGGGCTTTGTGCTGCTGCTGGTGATGCTGATGGCGCAGGGCGCGCTGCCGCTCAACCCGCAGCATCTGCCGGGGCTGAGCTGGGATCTGGCGCTGAATACCGCTATCAGCTTTGTCACCAACACCAACTGGCAGGCGTACAGTGGCGAAAGCACCCTGAGTTATTTCAGCCAGATGGCGGGCTTAACGGTCCAGAACTTCCTGTCGGCGGCCACCGGTATCGCCGTGGCGTTTGCGCTGATTCGCGGTTTTGCCAACCGTTCGCTGGCGACGCTCGGCAACGCCTGGCGCGATCTGACGCGCATCACCGTCTATCTGCTGCTGCCAATCAGCCTGCTGATGGCGCTGTTTTTCGTCAGCCAGGGCAGCATTCAGACCTTTGAACCCTACCATGTGCTCACCACGCTGGAAGGCGCGAAGCAGACGCTGCCGCTGGGGCCGGTGGCCTCGCAGGAAGCCATCAAAATGCTGGGCACCAACGGCGGCGGCTTCTTCAACGCCAACTCGGCACATCCGTTCGAAAACCCCACCGCGCTGACTAACTTTGTGCAGATGCTGGGCATCTTCCTGATCCCGGCCGCGCTGTGCTTCGCTTTTGGTCAGCAGGTCGGCGATCGCCGCCAGGGCCATATGCTGCTGTGGGCGATGACGCTGATGTTTGTGCTGGCGGTCGTCACCGTGATGTGGGCGGAGCTGCGCGGTAATCCGCACTTCCTGACCCTCGGCGCGGACAGCGCCATCAATATGGAAGGGAAAGAGGCGCGCTTTGGCATCCTCAATTCCAGCCTGTTTGCGGTGATCACCACGGCGGCCTCGTGCGGGGCGGTAAATGCGATGCATGACTCCTTCACCGCGCTTGGCGGCATGGTGCCGATGTGGCTGATGCAGCTGGGCGAAGTGGTGTTCGGCGGAGTCGGTGCCGGGCTGTACGGCATGTTGTTGTTCGTGCTGCTGGCGGTGTTTATTTCTGGCCTGATGATCGGGCGTACCCCGGAGTTCCTCGGTAAGAAAATCGATGTGTGGGAAATGAAGATGACCGCGCTGGCGATTCTGGTGACGCCGACGCTGGTGCTGGTGGGTACCGCGCTGGCGATGATGACCGACGCGGGTCGCTCGGCGATGGCCAACCCCGGCACCCACGGTTTCAGCGAAGTGTTGTACGCCGTCTCCTCCGCCGCCAATAACAACGGCAGCGCCTTTGCCGGATTGAGCGCCAACACGCCGTTCTGGAACCTGTTGCTGGCGGTATGCATGTTTGTCGGACGTTTCGGCATCATCATTCCGGTGATGGCGATTGCCGGTTCGCTGGCCGTCAAAAAAGTGCAGCCGGTGGGCAACGGTACCTTACCGACGCACGGCCCGCTGTTTATCGCCTTGTTGATTGGCACCGTGCTGCTGGTGGGCGCGCTGACTTTCATCCCCGCACTGGCGCTCGGCCCGGTCGCGGAACATCTGCAACTAATTCAGGGATAACGGAATCATGAGTCGTCAACAACTGGCCCTGTTTGATGCGGCACTGACCCGCACCGCCATACTGGATGCCGTGAAAAAACTCGATCCGCGCGTGCAGTTTCGCAATCCGGTGATGTTTCTGGTGTGGCTCGGCAGCGTGCTTACCACCGTGCTGGCGGCCGGTATGGCGTTCGGCCAGCTGAGCGGCAGTGCCGGTTTCACCGCCGCCGTCTCCGTCTGGCTGTGGTTTACCGTGCTGTTCGCCAACTTCGCCGAAGCGCTGGCGGAAGGGCGCAGCAAAGCGCAGGCCAATAGCCTGAAAGGGGTGAAAAAGACCAGCGATGCGAAAATGCTGGCCGAGCCGCGCTATGGCGCAACGTGGAAAACCGTTTCCGCCGATAGCCTGCGTAAAGGCGATGTGGTGCTGGTGGAAGCCGGCGACATCATCCCGTGCGACGGCGAAGTGCTGGAAGGGGGCGCTTCGGTGGACGAGAGCGCGATTACCGGTGAATCCGCCCCGGTGATCCGCGAGTCGGGCGGCGATTTCTCCTCCGTGACCGGGGGAACCCGCATCCTGTCCGACTGGCTGGTGATCCAGTGCAGCGTTAACCCAGGGGAAACCTTCCTCGACCGTATGATCGCCATGGTCGAGGGGGCCAAACGCCGTAAAACGCCGAACGAAATTGCGCTGACCATCCTGCTGGTATCGCTCACCATCGTGTTCCTGCTGGCGACAGTGACGCTGTGGCCGTTCTCCGCCTGGGGCGGCACGCCGGTCACCGTCACGGTGCTGGTAGCGCTGCTGGTGTGTCTGATCCCAACCACCATCGGTGGTCTGCTCTCCGCCATCGGGGTGGCCGGTATGAGCCGTATGCTGGGGGCGAATGTGATTGCCACCAGCGGCCGCGCGGTGGAGGCGGCGGGCGACGTGGATGTGCTGATGCTGGATAAAACCGGCACCATCACCCTCGGCAACCGCCATGCCACCGAATTCCTGCCGGCGCCTGGCGTCAGCGAGCAGCAGCTGGCCGATGCGGCCCAGCTGGCGTCACTGGCGGATGAAACCCCGGAAGGACGCAGCATCGTGGTGCTGGCGAAGCAGAAATTTAATCTGCGCGAACGCGATCTCAGCAGCATGGGGGCCAGCTTTATCCCGTTCTCGGCCCAGACGCGTATGAGCGGCGTGAACGTGCAAAATCGCCTGATCCGTAAAGGGGCGGTGGATGCGGTGCGTCGTCATATCGAAGCCAGCAATGGCCGTTTCCCGCCAGAAGTGAACGCTGCCGTGGAAGGGGTCGCGCGCAGCGGCGGCACGCCGCTGGTGGTCGCCGAAGGCGCGCAGGTGCTGGGCGTGGTGGCGTTGAAGGATATCGTCAAAGGCGGTATCAAAGAGCGCTTTGCCGAGCTGCGCAAGATGGGGATCAAAACCGTGATGATCACCGGTGATAACCCCTTAACCGCCGCCGCCATTGCCGCAGAAGCGGGCGTGGATGATTTTCTGTCGGAAGCAACGCCGGAAGCCAAGCTGGCGCTGATTCGCCAGTATCAGGCGGAAGGGCGTTTAGTGGCGATGACCGGCGACGGCACCAACGATGCCCCGGCGCTGGCGCAGGCTGACGTCGCGGTGGCGATGAACTCCGGTACGCAGGCGGCGAAAGAGGCGGGCAACATGGTCGATCTCGACTCCAACCCGACCAAGCTGCTGGAAGTGGTGCATATCGGCAAACAGATGCTGATGACGCGTGGCTCGCTGACCACCTTCAGTATCGCCAACGACGTGGCGAAGTATTTCGCCATTATTCCGGCGGCGTTTGCAGCGACCTATCCGCAGCTGAACCGGCTCAACGTGATGGCGCTGCACTCGCCCAATTCCGCCATTTTGTCGGCGGTGATTTTTAACGCGCTGGTGATTGTGTTTCTGATCCCGCTGGCGCTGAAAGGCGTGAGTTATCGCCCGCTGAGCGCCGCCGCGCTGCTGCGCCGCAATCTGTGGATCTACGGCGTGGGTGGGCTGGTGGTGCCGTTTATCGGCATTAAAGCCATCGATATGTTGCTGACCGTGTTTGGCCTGGTATAAGGAGAAGAGAAATGAGTCAGTTACGTCCGGCTATTGTATTGTTAGTGCTATTAACGGTGCTCACTGGCGCGCTTTATCCGCTGCTGACCACCGGACTGGCGCAGTGGTGGTTTCCGGCGCAGGCCAATGGTTCGTTGCTGGAGCAGAATGGCGCGGTGCGCGGTTCGGCGTTGATTGGTCAGGGATTTAGCCAGCCCGGCTATTTTTGGGGCCGCCCTTCAGCAACGGGCGACAGCGGCTGGAACCCGCTGGCCTCCGGCGGCAGCAACCTGGCGGGCAGCAACCCGGCGCTGGATAAAGCGGTGGCTGAACGCGTTGCTGCGCTGCGCGCCGCCAATCCGCAGGCTTCTGCCGCCGTACCGGTAGAGCTGGTGACCACCTCGGCCAGCGGCCTCGATCCGGAAATTTCACCGCAGGCGGCGTTGTGGCAGGCCCCCCGTATTGCGACGGCGCGTCAGATGCCGTTGCAGACGGTGCAGGCGCTGATCGCCAGCCACACCCAGCACCCGCTGCTGCCGTTTATCGGCGAAGAGACGGTGAACGTGCTGCGGCTGAATATGGCGCTGGATGCGTTAAAAGGCTGATGGATGGCTGGTCGGCATACATGCCGACCCTACAACAAATTCACCCCGTAGGGTCGGCATTTATGCCGACCTGGTGAATGACCGCACCTGGTTAATGGCGGCATTTATGCCGACCTGAGCCAATAAACTCACGGAACGAAATGAACGACGAACTGCACCGTCCCGACCCTGATGCGCTGCTGCTGAACCACAGCGACAGCCATCGCGGCAAACTCAAAATCTACTTCGGTGCCTGTGCGGGCGTCGGGAAAACCTTTGCCATGTTGCAGGAGGCGCAACGCCTGCGCGCGCAGGGGCTGGATGTGCTGGCCGGTGTCGTCGAAACCCATGGCCGTGACGAGACCGCCGCCTTGTTAACCGGGCTGACGGTGTTGCCGCGCCGGGCCACCGGACGGTCGCGTCATGCCGAATTTGATCTGGATGCGGCGCTGGCCCGCCATCCGGCGGTGATCCTGATGGACGAACTGGCGCACACCAACGTGCAGGGTTCGCGCCATCCCAAACGCTGGCAGGACATAGAAGAACTGCTTGAGGCCGGTATCGACGTCATCACCACCGTTAACGTGCAGCATCTGGAAAGCCTGAACGATGTGGTGGGCGGCGTCACCGGCATTCAGGTGCGCGAAACCGTGCCCGATCCCTTTTTCGATGGTGCGGACGAAGTGGTGCTGGTTGATCTGCCGCCTGACGATCTGCGCCAGCGGCTGAAAGAGGGCAAAGTTTACGTCGGCGATCGCGCTGAGCGTGCTATCGAAAACTTCTTCCGCAAAGGCAATCTGTTTGCGCTGCGTGAACTGGCGCTGCGCCGCACTGCCGACCGGGTCGACGACCAGATGCGCGCCTGGCGCGATCAGCAGGGACGCGACAAGGTGTGGCACACGCGGGATGCCATTTTGTTGTGCATTGGCGATGACACCGGCAGCGAAAAGCTGGTGCGGACCGCCGCCCGGCTGGCGGCGCGCCTCGGCAGTGAATGGCACGCGGTGTATGTCGAAACGCCGCGGCTGAATCGTCTGTCGGAAGCGCGGCGACGCGCCATTTTGCAAACGCTACAGCTGGCGCAGGAGCTGGGGGCGGAAACCGCCACGCTGTCCGATCCCGACGAAGCCCGCGCGGTGCTGCGCTACGCCCGCGAGCACAACCTCGGCAAAATCGTTACCGGCCGTCAGCCGCAGCGTCGCTGGCGGCGCGACAGCTTTGCCCAGCGCCTCGGCCAGCTCGGCCCGGATCTGGATTTGCTGGTCGTGGCGCTGGATGAGCCGATCCGCGATGCGCCGCATCCCCTGAATGGCCAGCGCGCCAGCGGTGAAAAATGGCGGATGCAGCTGCGCGGCTGCCTGATGGCGCTGGTGCTGTGTATTCTGGTCACGGCGGCAGGGCGCTGGCTGCTGGTGAGATTTGACCCCGCCAACGTGGTGATGATTTACCTGCTGGCGGTGGTGATTGTGGCGCTGCGCTTTGGCCGCTGGCCGTCGGTGTTTGCCACGGTGATCAACATCCTCGCCTTTGACCTGTTTTTTGTCGCGCCAACCGGCACCGTGGCGGTGTCGGATCTGCAATATCTGGTGACCTTCGCGGTGATGCTGGCGGTGGGGGTGATCGTCGGCAATCTGACTGCTGGCGTGCGCTATCAGGCGCGGGTGGCGCGCTACCGCGAACAGCGGGCGCGGCATTTGTACGAGATGGCGAAATCGCTCGGCAGCGCGCTGACGCCGCAGGATATCGCCAGCACCAGCCAGCGGGTGATTGAGGTGACATTGCAGGCGCGCAGCCTGCTGCTGCTGCCGGATGAACAGGGCGAATTGCAGCCGGTGGGTGAAAGCAGCATGGGCACGCCGCCGGATCTCGCCATCGCCAAATGGAGCTACAGCAAAGGCCAGCCAGCCGGTGCGGGCACCGATACCTTACCGGCGGTGCCCTATCAGATCCTGCCGCTGAAAAGCGGTAATCACTGCCGGGGCCTGCTGGTGGTGGAACCGGAGAACCTGCGCCAGCTGATGATCCCCGAACAGCAGCGACTGGTGGAGACCTTCACCGTACTGATTGCCAACGCGCTGGAACGTATGGCGTTGTCGCAGAGCGAAGCGGCCTCGCGGCTGGCAGCGGAGCGCGAACAGCTGCGCAACGCGCTGCTTTCGGCGTTGTCGCATGATTTGCGCACACCGCTTACGGTGTTATTTGGTCAGGCGGAGATGCTGATGCTGGATCTCGCCAGCGAGGAGTCGAAATTTGTCGCCCAGGCCAACCAGATTCGCGAACAGACGCTGAGCACCATCCGGCTGGTGAGTAACATGCTGGATATGGCGCGTATTCAGTCTGGCGGCCTGAACCTGCGCGAGGAGTGGGTGGCGCTGGATGAGGTGATTGGCGGTGCGCTGAGCAGCATGGGGCCGTCGCTGAAGGGACACGACTTCAGCCTCGATCTGCCAGCCGATATGGTGCTGATCAAAGGTGACAGCAGTATGCTGGAGCGCGTGTTTACCAACATCATCGAAAACAGCCTGAAATACGCCGGTAACGCGGCGCAGCACGGTATCCATGCCTGGCGCGAAAACGACCGGCTGGAGATCGCCATCTGGGACAGCGGTCCGGGTATCGCGCCAGATGCGCTGACGCGCATCTTCGACAAGTTTGCGCGTGGCGATAAGGAGTCGGCGGTGCCGGGCGTCGGGCTGGGCCTGGCGATCTGCAAAACCATCATTGAATCCCACGGCGGGCGCATCTGGGCCGAGAACCGGGCCGAAGGCGGCGCGCGTTTTCGTCTGTCGCTGCCGCTGCCGCCCGCCCCTGAAATTTCTGAAGACGGGCTGAAATAACTTCACATATGTTCGGTTATAATCGCCAGCTTGTTGGTTGATTAATGGGAAATTATGGAACGTTTTACCGAAAACCTGATGTATGCATCGCGCTGGTTGCTGGCTCCGGTTTACATTGGACTTTCGCTGGGATTGCTGGCGCTCACAATTAAATTCTTCCAGGAAATTTTTCACCTGCTGCCTGACATCTTCAGCATCGCGGAAAACGATCTGATTCTGCTGCTGCTGTCGCTGATCGATATGACGCTGGTCGGCGGCCTGCTGGTGATGGTGATGCTGTCGGGTTATGAGAACTTTGTCTCGAAGTTGGATATTGCCGAACACAAAGAGAAGCTGAACTGGCTCGGCAAAATGGACTCCGGCTCGCTGAAGAACAAAGTGGCGGCGTCTATTGTGGCGATTTCGTCGATTCACCTGTTACGGGTGTTTATGGAAGCGCGCACGGTCCCCAACGATAAACTGATGTGGTTCGTGATTATCCACCTGACGTTTGTGCTGTCGGCGTTTGTGATGGGTTATCTGGACAATATGTCGAAGACCGAAAAAAAATAAGGCAACGCTGTAGGGTCGGCATTTATGCCGACCTGGCCGCCGGTTGCGCCCCGATCAGCTGCGGCATCACTTCCCGAATCATGGCAAAAAACTTCTGCAATCGCGCCGGATAATAACTGGCCCACGGATAGGTCAGCCATACCGGCAGCGGCGGGGCTTGCCATTCCGGCACCAGCTGAATCAAATCCCCTTTCGCCAAATCCTCCTGCACCACCCAGGATGACACCACCGCCGCCCCCATTCCCGCCAGCGCCGCTTTGCGCACTGCGTAGAGGCTGTCGGAGGCGAGGCGCGGTCTGATCGCCAGATTGATCGGTTGCCCGTCGCTCGTGCGTTGCAGGGCGATTTCGCTGTGATAAAAACTGGTGAGCGACAGCCAGGGCAGCGCCGGCAACTGCTCCACCCGCTCGATTGTCGGATGCGCCGCCAGCAGCGACGGTGCGGCCACCACAAAGCGCGGTACCTCCGCCAGCAGGATCGCGACCACCGAGGGATCGGTCGGCGCGCCCACCTGAATCGCGCAATCGACGTTCTCCGCTACGAAATCGGGCGTGCGGTCGTTCAGCATCCACTCCACATTCAGGCGCGGGTAGCGGCGCAGATAATCCACCAGCGGGGCGATCAGTTGATCCTGGCCAAACGCATGGGGCGCCCGCACGCGCAGGGTGCCCACCGGATCGTCGCTGGCGCCGGTCAGCTCATCCTCCAGCGCATACCAGGTCGCCACCAGCTGACGCGCCTGCTGATAACAGCGTTCGCCATCATCGGTGAGCTTCAGGGCATGGGTGGTGCGCAGGATCAGCTTCAGCCCCAGCCGCTGCTCCAGCGCCTGCAAACGGCGGCTGATGGTGGGTTGCGTGGTGCCCAGCTGGGTGGCGGCGGCCGACAGCGAGCCACTCTCCACGATGCGGATAAAGGTTTGCATCAATTCGATGCGATCGCTGCTGCTCAGATTGCTCATACGTCACCCGTATAACGGTTTTGCCTTTCATCACTCTACCGCGTATGGCAGTGGTGCGCTTTAATAAGTGCACTTTCACAGGGGAAAACTATTATGTCTGCCATGACACAATCATCTGAAACGATCGCGGAAACGTTGCCAGCACCGCTGATCTTCACGCTGGCGGCGGGCGCCGGACTGACGGTGGCGTCGATTTACTACAGCCAGCCGATGCTGGATATCATCAGCAAACAATTTAACGCCAGCATCGGCAGCGTCGGCATGGTGCCGATGCTGACTCAGGCCGGTTACGCGCTGGGTATCCTGCTGCTGGCGCCGCTCGGCGACCGCCACGATCGCCGCACCATCATCCTGATTAAAGGCTTGCTGCTGATGGCCGCGCTGCTGCTGTGCGGCTTCTCTGGCGGGCTGAACGCGCTGCTGATTGCCAGCTTCGTGACCGGCTTAACCGCGACGGTGGCGCAGGATATTGTGCCAGCCTCGGCGGCACTGGCACCGGAACGGAGCCGCGGTAAAACCGTCGGCACGGTGATGACCGGGCTGCTGGTCGGCATTCTGCTCTCCAGGGTGGTGAGCGGCGTGGTGGCGGAATATCTCGGCTGGCGCACCATGTATTTGATTGCCGCTGCCGCGGTGCTGCTGATTAGCCTTACGCTGTGGCGGGTGCTGCCGCGTTTTAAAGCGGGCACGTCGGTCAGCTATCCGCGCCTGCTGCTGTCGCTGGCGCATCTCTGGCAGCATCATCAGACGCTGCGCCGCGCCGCGCTGGCTCAGGGTTTGCTCTCCGTAAGTTTTAGCGCCTTCTGGTCAACGCTGGCGCTAATGCTGAGCCATCGTTTCCACCTCGATAGCGCGGTCGCGGGCGCTTTTGGTCTGGCAGGCGCTGCCGGGGCGCTGGCGGCGCCTTTAGCGGGCAGCTTTGCCGACCGCATCGGTCCGGCGCGCGTCACCCAATATGGCGCCAGCCTGGTGATGGTCTCCTTTGCGTTGATGTTCCTGCTGCCGCTGCTGCCGGTATCCGCGCAGCTCGGGTTGATTATCATCAGCACCATCGGTTTTGATTTAGGGGTACAGTCCACGCTGGTGGCGCATCAGACGCTGGTGTTCAGCCTGGCGCCGGAAGCGCGCAGCCGCCTGAATGCGCTGATGTTCACCGTGGTGTTTATCGGCATGGCGGCCGGTGCGGCGCTGGGTAGCCTGGCGCTGGCTCACTGGGGCTGGACCGGCGTGGTGGCGCTGGCGACGCTGGCGGCCGCGCTTAGCCTGCTGATTCGTCTGGCGAGTCGTCATCTGAAAAACTGATCGCCCCATCCTGTGCCAGGCTTAAAGAAGATCCTTTGTAAAAACGGAGCGTTATGGATTTTCTTGCCTGGACGGCAGCAACCGGTGGTCTGCTGCTCCTGATGTCACTGGCTTCCGGCTGGATTCACCGCGGGCCAGTGACCTCTTTTGGTCTCTATCTGTTCGCGGGCATCCTGTGCGGCCCGTGGATGCTCAATCTGCTGCAAATCGATATCCTCGGCCACGCCGACCTTGCCGCGCACATCACCGAAATCACCATGGCCGCCTCGCTGTTTATCACCGGTCTGAAGCTGCGCCTGCCGCTGCGCGCTCATGCCTGGCGCGTCGGGGTTCTGCTGGCGTTTCCGGCGATGCTGTTGACCGTTGGCGGGATGACGCTGCTGGTGCACTGGCTGACCGGGTTTGACTGGCCGCTGGCGCTGGCATTCGCGGCAATTGTCGCCCCCACCGATCCGGTTCTCGCCAGTTTGATCTCCGTTAACGACGCCCGCGACGACGACGCGCTGCGCGTGGCGCTCTCCAGTGAAGCCGGTATGAACGATGGTTCCGCGCTGCCGCTACTGATGCTGGCGCTGCTGTTGCTGCATACGCCGTCGTTAACCCTGCCTGAATTTCGCCAGTGGGCGATAAAAGATGTTTTCTGGGCGATGGGCGGCGGGCTGGCGATTGGTTATGTGCTGGGCCGCTTAATCGGCCAGCTCGCCACCCATCTGCGCCACGCGCATCAGGATGTGGCGCCGAATGATTTTCTCGCGCTGGCGCTGATCGCCTTAAGCTATGCGGCGGCGCAGTCGCTGGATGCCTCCGGCTTTCTTGCCACCTTCGCGGCGGGCGTCGGCTTACGGCGCGCGGAACTGCGCGTGGTGCAGCGCTTTCCACCGCAGGACATTCCGGAAGAGGAGCATTTATTGCCCGCTGAAGCGCGCGTTAATCCGAATCAGCGTCTGGAACAGGGCGACAGCGGCATGGTCAAATCGGTGGGCCTGGTGGTTGGCGATGCGC
Source organism: Pantoea sp. X-Soil-TKNS-1207 (assembly GCF_059730485.1). NCBI lineage: Bacteria > Pseudomonadati > Pseudomonadota > Gammaproteobacteria > Enterobacterales > Erwiniaceae > Pantoea > Pantoea sp. X-Soil-TKNS-1207. Next base: position 4,101,319 of record NZ_AP035958.1, on the reverse strand, counting down.
TCTCTTTTGGCGATACCACCGAGCGGCTGCTGGCGGCAGGGATGATGGTGGTGCTGGGGGTGACGCTGGCGAACCACTGGAATCTCACCGGCATCGGCCTCGCGCTGCTGCTGTTTGTGGTGGTCCGGCCGCTGGCGGTGTGGATCACCACGCTGGGTTGTGGCATACCTCTGGCACGGCGTCTGTTAATTGGCTGGCTGGGGATTCGCGGCATCGGCAGTATCAATTATATTGCTTACGCCTGGGTACACGGAATGCACGGCCCGCAGGCAGAACAGATGGTGGATATGGCGTTGACGTTGGTGGTGTGCAGCATCGTGCTGCACGGCGTGACGGTGACGCCGCTACTGAACAGGCGTGCTGCCCGTCAGGCGGCACGCGCGCAACATAAGTGAATGCGATTTTCTGGAAACAACAGGAGCCTGTTATGAAAGTTTGGTTGCTTGCCCTTTTGGGGCTGTCGCTGTCGGCCTCTGCGCTGGCGGATGATGCAAATTCTGACGCGGAACAAAATGTTTATGCCAGCCAGCTCTGCCATCTGGTCGGTAGCGAAAAAAGTACTGACACGATGGAAGGTTACGTGGCGAAAATGAAGGCGCAAATGGCGGCCAGCCAGTCACCTTCGGCCGTCAGTAAGCCGGAGTTTGATGAAGAGACGGCTCAGGAAGTGATCAGCGGCTGGTTGCAGCTGGGCGACGATGAACGCAATCAGTTGCGTCATAACCAGCAGCAGTGTGAACAGACGGTGATGACGCAATTTCAGCAGGAAGATTAAAACTTTTTATCGGTAGAATACGCGCCTTTATTGGCGCGTTTTTTTTATAGCTTTTCTGTACAGTTTGCGTACATAATCGCCAGCGTTTGGCACTGGACTTGCATCACCATAACGAGACGCAGCCCACAGGCTGTCCCTTTCCTGATAGTGGCTTTACATAGCATGATGATTACGCGTCGCCGCTTATTGCTGGCAACCGGGGCTACGGTTCTGGCTATGACCACAGGCAAATTGTTTGCCCGTGATGACATCATTCCTCTCTGGCCGGACGATCCGCCCGGCGGCGGTGGTCCATCTGGCCCGCTGCGTATCAGTGCCAATGGCTCCTGGTCTAATATTGTCTCTCCGGCGATCCAGCGTTTTCGCCCGGCAAATCCCAATGGCGAAGCGGTGCTGATTGCTGCCGGCGGCGGTTATAAATGGATTGGCATGGGGCGTGAAGCCTGGCCGGTGGCGCGCTGGCTGAATGCCAACGGCTACACCGCGTATGTGCTGAGCTACCGTTTACCGCAGGAGAAGTGGCAGGCGGGTCATCTCGCTCCTTTGCAGGATGCGCAGCGCGCGATTCGCCTGGTGCGTTCGTTTGAGCGCAAAGTGCATGTGCTGGGCTTTTCTGCCGGTGGGCATCTGCTCGGCATGGCGGCCGCCCGACCCAATTTCGACTCCTATCCGGCGCAGGACCCGCTGGATCAGGTGGTGCCGAAGGTCGACAGCGTCGGCCTGATCTATCCGGTGATCACTCTCGAAGCGCCTTATCAGCACACCACCACCCATTTGATGATGGTGGGCGATAACGCCACGCCAGCCCAGGAGGCCAACTGGTCAGTGCAGAATTTCGTGACGCATGACTATCCGCCAACCTTCCTGGCGCAGGCGGGCGACGATCACACCTCAAATCCGCATAACACCCAGCTGATGCGTGATACCTGCCGCCGTATGCGGGTGCCGGTGGAGCTGATCCAGCTCACCAAAGGCGGCCACGGTTTTGGTCTTGGTCAGGCCGGTACGCCAGCGGCCTTGTGGGATCAGGCCTATGTACGCTGGCTGGACCATCAGAACTAAGCGTTAACTCAGATCAGGTTAAAATACTTATCCGGCTTCGGCGGGGGCGGCAGCGGGAAATCGCCGTTCATCGCTTTCAGGTTGCGTTCAATCGCCACGCAGATGGCGTCAAGCGGCAGGTCGTTAGGCGCGGTGCCAAACGGATCTTCCAGTTCTTCCGCCAGCGATTCCAGCGACAGAAAGGTGTAGGAGATAAATACCGACACCAGCGGCGTCATCAGATGCAGATCGGAGACCAGCGCAAACGGCAGCAGGGTGCAGAACAGGTAGACGGTACGATGCAGTATCAGACTGTAGGCGAACGGAATCGGCGTGGTGGCGATGCGGTCGCAGCCGCCCAGCACGGTCGAGAGGTGGTTCAGGTTCTCATCGATGCTGTGCCAGACCATATCCGAGATATGCCCTTCATCGCGCTGCTGCGCCAGCCAGTCACCCATACACATCAGGATCTGCGTAGTCGGCAGCGGGTTGTTCAGCACGCTGTCGCGCCAGCGTTCAGGCAGGGTGCGTTGTAAGTCGGCGGCAGGATCGGTATGGCGCAGCTGATGCTTCATGCTCAGGTTAAAGGCCATTTGCAGGCTGGCAAACTCGCGCGCCTGCGCCAGATTCAGGGCGCGGATGCTTTTCACCTGCCGCAACAGCGAACGCTGGGTAATCAGCAGCGTGCCCCACAGGGTGCGCGCTTCGGTGAAACGCGCATAGCTGGCGTTGTTGCGAAAGCCGAGAAAGATAGCGATCGACACACCAATCAGGCTGAACGGCGCGGTGGTGAGATGAATGCCGAGGGTTTCATACCAGGGAAAACCGAGGATGGCGATCAGCGACATCAGCAGGTTGAGCGTCAGGCGAAACAGAATGCTGGTGAGCACCGAACCGTGCCAGTCAAATAAGCGACGGAACCAGTGCTGGTATGGACGAACAATCATTTTTGCGATGGTGAGTTTTTGATTTTGTGAACACAGGGTACGCCTGTCTTCAGTGACTTATCAACGACGTTTCAGCGCCGTTCTATGGAGAGATCTGCTGTCGGGGTGGTGATTTCTCTTTTCAAATCAATCTTCTAAAAACACTTTGAACAACTTATAAAATTCTTTCCGTTATCTCTTCTGCGCCACTTTTTCTAAAGTTCTTCTCAACGAAACACAACACACAAAACCAATACCGCTGAGAGGAATTAACCATGTCTAAACTCGACCTGCTCGACCCGCAAAACTCTACCCTGATCTTCATCGACCACCAGCCGCAGATGGCTTTCGGCGTGGCCAATATCGATCGCCAGCAGCTCAAAAATAACACCGTTGCCCTGGCAAAAGCGGGCAAGATTTTCGACGTGCCGGTGATTTACACCTCGGTGGAAACCGAAAGTTTTAGCGGATACATCTGGCCGGAACTGCTGGCGGTGCACCCGGAAGCGAAGCCGATTGAGCGTACCTCCATGAACTCATGGGAAGATGCCAAATTCGTTGAAGCGGTAGAAAAAACCGGGCGCAAAAAACTGATTATTTCGGCGCTGTGGACTGAAGTGTGTCTGACCTTCCCGGCGCTGATGGCGCTGAAAGCCGGTTACGAAGTCTATGTGGTGACGGATACCTCCGGTGGCACCAGCGTCGATGCCCACGAACGTTCGGTACAGCGCATGGTGCAGGCTGGCGCCGTGCCAGTGACCTGGCAGCAGGTGCTGCTGGAGTACCAGCGCGACTGGTCACGCAAAGAGACCTACGATGCGGTGATGGATCTGGTGCGCGAGCACAGCGGTGCCTACGGCATGGGCGTTGATTACGCTTATACCATGGTGCATAAAGCGCCGCAGCGTCAGGCGTGATTCAGGAATGGCGCGGCAGGCTGGCTTTCAATGCATCGATAAACAGCCGCAGCGCCATCGATGGATGGCGGTTGGGCGGAAACCATAAAGCGATGCCCGCCGACTGCACGCGCCACTCCGTCAGCAGCTCCACCAACTGACCGGTGAGCAGCGCCTCGCTGACATACGACCGGGGCAGATACGCAATGCCTAAACCGCCGATGGCCGCCTGGGCCATCAGCGCATTGCTGTCGAGCGTCAGCGTGCCGGGCGCTTCTATCTCCCGCGTTTCTCCCTGCTTCTCATACTCCCAGCGATAACGTTTTCCGCCCGGCAGCCGCTGCCGGATGCACTGCTGCTGAAGCAGATCCTGGGGATGCTGGACGGGGGCGTGCGCCGCCAGATACGCCGGGGATGCCACGGTGACAAACTGCAACGGACCGCCAATGGGCACCGCCACCATATCCTGCGGCACATCCTCAAGCAGCCGGATACCGGCATCAAATCCCTCCGCAATGATATCCACCAGTGCTCCCTGCGCAGCGAGATCCAGCTCGATGTCGGGATAACGTGCACTGAAATCCGGGATGACGCGGCTCAGCAGCAGCGCAATTGCCGCATCGCTGGCGCTGATACGCAGCGTGCCGTACTGCTGCTGGCGTCGGGCGCTGACGTCGTGCAGCACCTCGTCCATCTCATTCAGCAGCGGTGCCAGCCGGGTAAGTAACTGCTGACCCGCTTCCGTCAGCGCGACGCTGCGCGTGGTGCGCTGAAACAGCTGCACCCCGAGATTGTGCTCCAGCCCTTTGACCAGATGGCTCAGCGAGGAGCGTTTCAGCCCCAGCATCTCAGCGGCACGGCGAAAGCTGCGCTGTTCGGCCAGGGTTTTGATCGCCTGTAATTCGTGCCAGGAAGGTCGTCTCATTGGTGGCTTTTCCTCACCAGGTCATGCGCGATTAGGGAGATTATGGACACCAGTAAAGCGATCTACCATCAGGTTTTCAACAGAAGGAGACAACGATGAAAACCTGGTTAATTACCGGCGCCAGCAGCGGGCTGGGCCGTCTGATGAGTGAACGTTTACTGGCGCGCGGCGACCGTGTTATCGCCTGCGTGCGTCGTGTTGCGGCGATGGACGATCTGCAACAACGCTACGGCGAACAGTTACAGGTGATCGCGCTGGATCTGGCGCAGACGGCGGCCATTGCCCCGGCGATGGCGCAGGCATTTGCGGCGACGGAACGGATCGATGTGGTGGTGAGCAACGCCGCCTACGGCCTGTTTGGCGCGGCGGAGGAGCTGAGCGATGCGCAGATTGAACGTCAGATCGCCACCAATCTCACCGGCTCCATCCAGCTGATTCGCGCGGTGATCCCGTTGCTGCGTCAGCAGGGCGGCGGACGCATCGCGCAGCTGTCGTCGGAAGGCGGGCAGGTCGCCTATCCTAACTTCAGCCTGTACCACGCCACCAAATGGGGCATTGAAGGCTTTGTCGAAGCGGTACGCCAGGAAGTGGCCAGCTTTGGTATCGACTTTTTACTGGTAGAACCGGGGCCGACCGCCACCAATTTCGGCGCCAGTCTGGATGTGGCAACGGCGCTCGATTGCTATCGCACTAACGCCTCCGGCGAGCTGCGACGCCGGTTGCTGTCGGGTGAATTCGCCATCAGCGGCGATGCGGAGAAATGCGTGACATTGATGCTCGCCACCCTCGAACAGCCGCAAATGCCGCTGCGGCTGGTGCTTGGCAGCATCGCTTATCAGCATATCGACGAGGCATTGCAGCGGCGTCTGGCGGAGTTGCACACCCAGCAAGCGCTGGCCTATGGCGCCGATGCCTGAAGGCGGGAAGCAGGCTACAGGTGAACGGCTTAACACCATCATATTGAGCATGATTGGAAAAGGCAGGGAGGACGCATCGCTGCCACACTTACTTTTTTGCTCACGAGGATGACTGACAATGCAAGCAATGATCTTAACCAGCCCCGGCGGGCTGGAGAATCTGCGATTGGTGGATCTTCCGGATCCTGGCAAACCCGGTCCGGGTGAGATCCGGGTGGCGATTCATGCCACGTCCCTTAATTTCCACGATCTGCTGGTGGCGAAAGGATCGATCCCGACGGCGGATGGTCGCATTATGATGGCGGATGGCGCTGGCGTGGTTGAAGACGTCGGGGCTGGCGTGAGTGAATTTAAGGCGGGTGACCATGTCGTCTCCGGCTTCTTTCCGCAATGGCAGGATGGTTTACCCTCGGCGTTGGTCGGTAGTTTCGCCCTGACGCCAGGCGATGGCGCTCACGGCTTCGCGGCTGAGGTGGTGGTGCGTCCGGCCAGCCACTTTACCCTCGCGCCGCAGGGCTGGCGCCATGCCGAGGCGGCCACCATCACCACCTCCGGTCTGACCGCCTGGCGTGCGCTGGTGGGCGATACGCAGATTAAAGCGGGCGACACCATCCTGACGCTGGGCACCGGCGGCGTCTCGATCACCGCGCTGCAAATCGCCAAAAGCATGGGCGCACGGGTAATTGTGACCTCCTCCTCCGATGAAAAACTGGCGCGCGCCCGCGAGCTGGGCGCGGATGAGGTGATCAACTACCGCAGCACACCTGAGTGGGGCAAAGCGGTGCAGCAACTGACGGATGGCAAAGGCGCGGATGTGGTGATTGAGCTGGGCGGTCCGGGTACGCTGGCGCAATCCATTGAGGCGGTAAGCGTAGGTGGGCATATTGCCTTGATCGGCGTGCTGACCGGGTTTGAAGGGGTGATCCCAACGGCGCAGCTGATGGGGAAACAGGCGCGGATTCAGGGGCTGGTTGTCGGCCATCGCCGCCAGCAACAGGATTTTGTGCGCGCAATGGAGCAGACCGGGATTCGTCCGGTGATCAGCGACAGCTACGGTGCGTTAGGTGATCTGCCAGCGGCGTTCCAGCATCAGCAGAGCGGCGGCCATTTTGGCAAGATTACGCTGGAGTGGTGATCTGAGATATTGCGCGATGAACCGCGCCGCTACAAAACAGTGCAAACGCTGTAGCGACGCGATTTATCGCGCGGGTTGAGCTTAATAATAATCGCCGTGGCGGTAATCCCAGGACGGGAAAATATCCGACAACAGTGACATGATCTTATCAACATCAAGACCTTTGCGGATCAGCACCGGACAGGGTGTTATTTTACGCTCGCCTTTTTGTTCCGGAATCAAACGACCTTCACTATCAACCATCGATACCATCACACCCTGCTCATAACGCACTTTGTTTTCGTCGTTAGGCTGAATGGATTTAACGTAATCATTGGCGGCAATAATTAAATCCGCACGGGATTCAATACGTTCGCCAATACCTTCAACCAGGCCGCGATTACCCTGACCGGATGGATTAGCGGAGCTGGCAAAGGAGAATTTACCGTGTGTTTCCCACAACTCTTTTGCCAGAATTTCACCCGGCTTGCCGAATTTAATCACGAAGCAGCTGGTCTGGCGGCCATCCATCATCAGCTCTTTGGAACCGTCGTCAGGAATACGCGACAGCGCGTCATCACGCCACGGTAAAATGCAGCCGAGCAGAATGTCCTGATCCCAGTGACGTTGATAAAGTTCGTCGATTTCCGGGTTGAGCTGAGCCAGCGAACGCAGCTGTTCCAGCGAGCCGCACAGCACCACGCCTGGCTTGTTGCGCTTGCGCTCTTTGGCCTCAAACTTACGCTCCAGGCCGGCTTTATCGGAGGTCATAATGATGTATCCGACCTTGGTCGGGCTGACGATCATGCCGCCCTCTTTGGCCAGAATCTCGATGGCTTCGTGTTGTAAACCGCCATTCCACGTTATTTTTTTACCGCTCATGGATCTGCCTTATCTGCGTACAAGAATGATGAACAGGCATATTACCTGCGATGACATTAAGGGATTGTGAAATTAACCTGATATTTTCTCTGGATTATCAGCGCCGCTATTTATCAGAAATAAATAAGCCACATTGACGATGAGGTTAATTACGCTGTCCGGATATACACTGACTCGGATAATAATACTAAAAAGAACAGGGTTGCAACTGATGAAAATAACGATGAAATAGATAGGCTTAATTAAAAATAACGCCTGAAAACTGTGTTGTTATTTTAAAATAAAGATACCGAACAGATTGTTGACTGTTCGGTATCGACATCAAAATATCAGAGCGTGCGCCACTGCGCGCAGGGCAATTCCCAGCAATACGCCCGGCACCGCAAAGCGAAACAGGCGGGGAAAACGGCTGGACAGCCCGAGGAAAATCCCGATGCCGGGCAGATCAAAGGTCTGAATCAGCAGGCCCGCCGACGCATTGATGTTATGCGCGCTATACAAACCTTTATCGATCAGGCCGGACACCACGCCATAGTAGGCCGTGCCGCCCGCCAGACATTTGGTCAGCGCGGGCAGAATATACACCTCGGAGATATTCAGGCGGTCCAGTAGCGGGGAGAGCAGGCGGGTCAGCAACTCCACACCGCCCGCCTCTTTCAGGATGCCGACCACGGACAGGGAGAGGATCAACATCGGCAGCGAACCGAGCGCCAGGCGAATGGCATCGGAACCGGCGTTATTGATAATCGCAATCAGGCCCGGTTTCGCTTCCGTCTGAGCAACGCCTTCATCTTCATCACGCAGAGCGACATCGGATAACCTGCGGCCAAACAGATGATAGGTGGCGGCGGCGGCAAGTAAACCGCCGCAAATGGAGATCACAATCGCCGCGCCCCAGTGCAATCCGGCGGGAATTAATGGATAGAAGGCGTTCGCCTGGCCCATGGCAAATAACATGCTGAGCGCGGCGGCCATATGCCGGTCCGAGGTGCCGCGCTTCTCCATAATCGCCAGGGCGGCGAGCGGGGCGGCGAAACTGACAAAATTAAGCTGAATCAGCGCAAACAGCGCCAGTCCGGTAATCCCCAATGGTTTTAATAATGGCGTGGTGTGCCGCACGATAAAATCCAGCACCCCTTTGGTCTCCAGATACTTCATCACAAACAGCATAACTACCATGATAGGAATCAGCGTGTACAACGCGACATCCACTGAGGCTTTGCCCGCAGACATAATGATGCCGATAATGTTCATGCCTGATCCTTACGACTTAACCACCGCAGCGCAAAATGACTCTTCACGCCTGCCTCCCTCAGCCCGATAACCAACAAGAAAAATGCCAGCACGATGAGCGCGTTAGCATCAGCAAAGGGGAAATGTTATCCCGGTCGGGTGAGATTGAGTAGTGAAGAAAATGGTTTTTATCTTGCAGGAATCCGCAGGACGAAAGGCATAAAAAAAGCCAGCAGTCACCTGCTGGCCTGAGTTTTCCGCTGCGGGGATTACCGCATGGTCACAAACTCTTCCGCCGCCGTCGGGTGGATCGCCACGGTATTATCGAAATCTTTCTTGGTGGCACCCATTTTCAGCGCCACGGCAAAGCCCTGAAGCATTTCATCCATGCCAAAACCGATGCCGTGGATACCGACGATTTTCTCTTCCGGCCCTACGCATACCAGCTTCATCCGGCACGGCTGGCGGTGCTGGGTCACGGCGGTATACATGGCGGTAAAGGCGGATTTGTACACCTTCACCTGGTCGTCACCGTACTGCTCGCGTGCCTGCGGCTCGGTCAAGCCCACGGTGCCGATCGGCGGGTGGCTGAACACCACGGTGGGGATGTTGCTGTAATCCAGATGCTCGTCCGGCTTGTTGTTAAACAGACGCTCCGACAGGCGACGACCAGCAGCCACCGCCACCGGCGTCAGTTCCACCGCGCCGGTGTTGTCGCCCACCGCGTAGATGCCCGCCACGCTGGTGTTCTGGAACTTATCCACCTTGATGTAGCCTTTTTCATCCAGCGCCACGCCCGTAACCGCCAGATTGAAGTTGTCGTTGGCGGGTTCACGGCCAATCGCCCATACCAGACAATCCACGGTTTGTTCGTGACCGTTTTCCAGTTGCAGCGTCAGGCTGCCATCGGCGTTTTTAATCACTGCTTTCGGGATCGATTCGGTATGCAGGGACGGACCTTCAGCCTGCATCACTTCAACCAGCGTGTCGGTGATCAGCGGGTCGAAGCTGCGCAGCGGCGCATGTTTACGCACGAACAGGTGGGTTTCGGCGCCCAGCGCGTTAACCACGCCCGCCAATTCGACGGCGATATAACCGGCACCGACCACCGCAACCCGCTTCGGCAGGGCGTCCAGTTCAAAGAAACCGTCGGAATCGATGCCGTATTCCGCACCCGGCACTTGCGGGTGGCTCGGACGACCACCGGTGGCGATCAGAATATGGTCGGCGGTGAGGATTTCACCGTTCACCTCAACCGTATGCGCATCGACAAAGCGCGCGAAGCCCTTGATCACCTCAACTTTATTTTTACCCAGCACGTTGTCATACGAGGTGTGGATGCGATCGATATAGGCGCTGCGGTTTTGCACCAGTCGTGACCAGTCGAAGCGGTTGACCGTGGTGTCGAAGCCGTAATCCGGGCCATACAGATGAATGGCTTCAGCGACCTGCGCCGCATGCCACATCACTTTTTTCGGTACGCAGCCCACATTGACACAGGTGCCGCCCAGCTCTTTAGCTTCAATCAGGGCGCATTTCTGGCCGTGCATCGCCGCACGGTTAATCGAAGCGATACCGCCGCTGCCGCCGCCAATGGCAAGGTAGTCAAAATGTCTGGTCATCGTGTGTATCCATTCCGGTCAGAAAAATTGGGTTAGAGTGTAACGCTGAGAGGGGAAAGGGCGCAAAGATTGCGCCTATGATTGTAATAGGGCTAAAACAGAACCCATTTACAGGGAAGCATAGCATGCAACTGACTTTTCTAGGCACCGGCGCGGGCGCGCCAAGTCTGCAACGTAACGTCACGGCTATCGCGCTAACGTTATCGAAACGAGGCGAAACCTGGCTGTTTGATTGCGGTGAAGCGACGCAGCATCAATATATGCGTTCAGCGTTGAAACCGAGCAAGCTGGAAAAAATCTTTATTACCCATCTGCACGGCGACCATATTTTTGGCCTGCCGGGATTGCTGACCAGTCGCTCGATGGCCGGGCTGCTGGAGCCGCTGACCATTTACGGTCCACCGGGTATCCGGCAATTTATTGAGACGACGCTGAGCCTGAGCGGTTCCTATACCAGCTTCCCGCTGGAGATTGTGGAAATTGGCGCCGGGCCGATCTTTGACGACGGCCAGTTCCGCGTCACCGCCTGGCCGATGAATCATATCGTTGAATGTTATGGCTATCGGATTGAGCAATCCGACACGCCCGGTTTTCTCGATGCCGCTCGCCTTAAAGCGGAAGGCGTACCGCGTGGTCCCTGGTATCAGCAGCTGAAACAGGGAGAACGTATCCAGCTGGAAGACGGACGCGAAATCAACGGCGCGGATTATCTCGGTGCGCCCACCAAAGGCAAAGTGCTGGCGATTTTTGGCGATACCGGCCCCACCGACGTTGCGTTGCAGCTGGCGGCCAATGCCGATGTGATGGTGCATGAAACCACGCTGGAGGCAGCGCTGGCGGAGAAGGCTAACGGGCGCGGCCACTCAACGACGCAACAAACGGCAGAAGTAGCAAAACAGGCGGGCGCCAAACGGCTGATCGCCACCCATTTCAGTTCACGCTATTTGTCCCAGGATCGTGCGAGATTACTGGCGGAGTGCCAGTCCATCTTTCCGGCGACGGAGCTGGCACACGATTTTGCGGTGTTCGAGATTTAGCGCGCCTTACTCCGGCACAATCCATTCAACGCGGGTATGACCGGTGCCCGCTGGCACCAGTTTCTGATGCAGCCACGGCAGCAGCTCTTTCATCTGCTGCTCCAGCTTCCACGGCGGGTTAATCACAATCATGCCTGAGGCCGTCATGCCGCGCTGATCGCTGTCCGGGCGCACCGCCAGTTCAATCTGCAAAATATTACGGATGCCGGTCGCTTGCAGATCTTTGGTCATATGCTTGATCTGCTGGCGCATCACCACCGGATACCACAAGGCGTAAATGCCGGTGCCGAAGCGTTTGTGGCCTTCCTGAATACCCTTCACCACCGCCTGATAATCGCTTTTCATTTCATACGGCGGGTCGATCAGAATCAGGCCACGACGGGTTGGCGGCGGCAGTTTGGCTTTCAGCTGCTGATAACCATCGGCACGTTCGACGCGGGCGCGGCTGTCTTTGCTGAACTCGTTGCGCAGCAGCGGATAATCGCTGGAATGCAGCTCGGTAAGCTGCATTTTATCGTCCTCACGCAGCAGATAGCGCGCAATCAGCGGTGAACCTGGGTAGTAACGCAGGTTGCCGTGGGGATTCAGGTTACGAATCGCCGAGAAATACGGCTTCAGCAGTTCCGGTGCATCGGGCTGCTGCCAGATACGCGCGATGCCTTCCAGATATTCACCGGTACGCTCGGCGTGCTCACCGCTCAGCTGGTAACGTCCGGCACCGGCGTGGGTATCCAGATAGAGGAAAGGTTTATCCTTCTCCATCAGGGCGGTCAGGATCAGGCTCTCAACGGTATGTTTGAGCACGTCGGCATGGTTGCCGGCATGAAAACTGTGGCGATAACTCAGCATAAAAAAAGAGGGGTCCGCGGTTGGGTCAAAGAATTCAGAACTTCGTGTGTGGCGCGATTATAGCCGCGCTGGATAAAAATTGCTGACGTTTCGGGGCGGCATTGATTTTCCGGCGATCAGGCCGCATGTTAATAAGATTGCGTTGCGCGACCTGTCGCGCCCCACACCCTAAGAAAGGACTGCGCTTATGACCAATCCGTTACTCACGCCTTTTACGCTACCGCCATTTTCCGCCATCAAACCCGAACATGTGGTTCCCGCTGTCACCGCAGCGCTGGACGACTGCCGTGCGGCGGTCGAACGTGTCGTGGCGCAGGGCGCGCCTTATAGCTGGGAAAACCTGGTGCAGCCGCTGGCTGAAGTCGACGATCGTCTTGGTCGTATTTTCTCGCCGGTCAGCCATCTGAACTCGGTAAAAAACAGCCCGGAGCTGCGTGAAGCCTACGAGCAGACGCTGCCGCTGCTGTCAGAATACAGCACCTGGGTCGGTCAGCATGAAGGGCTGTATCAGGCCTATCGCAACCTGAAAGAGGGCGACAACTACGCCGCGCTGGATATCGCTCAGAAGAAAGCGGTGGATAACAGCCTGCGTGATTTTGAGCTGTCCGGCATTGGCCTGGATAAAGAAAAACAGAAACGCTACGGCGAAATCGCCGCGCGCCTGTCTGAACTGGGTTCGACTTACAGCAACAACGTACTCGACGCGACCATGGGCTGGAGCAAGCTGATCACCGAAGAAGCCGAGCTGGCCGGGATGCCGGAAAGCGCGCTGGCGGCAGCAAAAGCCCAGGCGGAAGCCAAAGAGCAGCAGGGCTGGCTGCTGACGCTGGATATCCCGAGCTATCTGCCGGTGATGACCTACTGCGACAACGCCGCGCTGCGTGAAGAGATGTATCGCGCCTATTCAACGCGTGCCTCCGATCAAGGCCCGAACGCGGGCAAATGGGATAACGGCCCGGTGATGGCGGAAGAGCTGGCGCTGCGCCACGAACTGGCTCAGCTGCTGGGCTTTGACTCCTTCGCCGACAAATCACTGGCGACTAAAATGGCGGAAAGCCCGTCGCAGGTGATCGACTTCCTGACCGACCTCGCCAAACGCGCGCGTCCGCAGGGTGAAAAAGAGCTGGCCCAGCTGCGCGCCTTCGCCAAAAAAGAGTTTGGCGTGGACGAGATGAATCCGTGGGATCTCAGCTACTACGGCGAAAAACAGAAGCAGCATCTGTACACCATCAGCGATGAACAGCTGCGTCCGTACTTCCCGGAAGCACGCGCGGTGAGCGGCCTGTTTGAAGTGGTGAAGCGTATCTACGGCATCAGCGCAAAAGAGCGTCACGATGTGGACGTGTATCACCCGGATGTGCGTTTCTTCGATCTGTTCGATGAAAGCGGTGAGCTGCGCGGCAGCTTCTATCTCGATCTCTACGCGCGTGAGCACAAACGCGGCGGCGCCTGGATGGACGATTGCGTCGGCCAGATGCGTAAAGCCGATGGCAGCCTGCAAAAGCCGGTGGCCTATCTCACCTGTAACTTTAACCGTCCGGTGCAGGGGAAACCCGCGCTGTTCACCCACGATGAAGTGACCACTCTGTTCCATGAGTTCGGCCACGGTCTGCATCATATGCTGACCCGCATCGAAACGCCGGGCGTGTCCGGTATCAGCGGTGTGCCGTGGGATGCGGTCGAGCTGCCGAGCCAGTTTATGGAAAACTGGTGCTGGGAGCCGGAAGCGCTGGCGTTTATCTCCGGCCACTATGAAACCGGCGAGCCGCTGCCGAAAGCGCTGCTGGATAAAATGCTGGCGGCGAAAAACTACCAGGCGGCGCTGTTTATCCTGCGTCAGCTGGAGTTCGGCCTGTTCGATTTCCGTCTGCATACCGAGTTCAACCCGGCGCAGGGCGCGCAAATCCTCGAAACCCTGCGCGAAGTGAAGAAGCAGGTTGCCGTGGTGCCCAGCCCGGAATGGGGTCGTTTCCCGCACGCCTTCAGCCATGTGTTTGCAGGCGGTTATGCCGCGGGTTACTACAGCTATCTGTGGGCCGATGTGCTGGCTGCCGACGCGTACTCGCGCTTCGAAGAAGAGGGGATTTTCAACCGCGAAACCGGTCAGTCGTTCCTCGACAACATCCTGACGCGCGGGGGTTCTGAGGAGCCAATGGAGCTGTTCAGACGCTTCCGTGGCCGTGAACCGCAGCTGGATGCGATGCTGGAACATTACGGGATTCAGGGATAAACCTGCTTGTGAAAATCGGTTTAGTTGATGAAACAGGCGCCGGAGACGGCGCCTTATTACATTTGGCGCAGCGCTGGGGCCTGGAGCAGGACGAGCACGCCACGCTGGCGCTGGTGCTGACGCCCAGCCAGCTTGAGCTGCGTAAACGCGATGAGCCAAAGCTGGGCGGCATTTTTGTTGATTTCGTCTCCGGCGCGATGGCGCACCGCCGTCGTTTTGGCGGCGGCCGTGGTGAGGCGGTGGCGAAAGCGGTCGGTATCAAGGGCGATTATCTGCCGGATGTGGTCGATGCCACTGCCGGATTAGGACGGGATGCCTTTGTGCTGGCGGCGCTGGGCTGTCGGGTCCGTATGCTGGAGCGTCATCCGGTTGTGGCGGCGCTGCTGGAGGATGGTTTGCGCCGTGGTTACGACGACCCGGAGATTGGCGGCTGGCTGCGCGAGCGGCTGACGCTGTTGCATGTGGTGAGTCAGCAGGCGCTGAGCGATATCACACCTGCGCCCGACGTGGTGTATCTCGACCCGATGTATCCACATCGGCAGAAAAGCGCCATGGTGAAGAAGGAGATGCGGGTGTTTCAGTCGCTGGTGGGCGCGGATGACGATGCGGATGCGCTGCTGGAACCGGCGCGTCGCCTGGCGAAGAAACGTATCGTGGTGAAGCGCCCGGATTACGCCCCGCCATTAGCCGGGGTGGTGACGCAGTCGGCGGTGGTGACCAAAAGCCATCGGTTTGATATCTATCCGCCGTTATGAAAAAAGGTCGGCATTAATGCCGACCAGGCAGGACCATTTTTGTAGGGTCGGCATTGATGCCGACCAGGCAGGATTACTCGTCCTCTTCATCGCGCAGCGGCACAATCAACATATCGATATGCACCGTGTTGATCAGCTGGCGCGCTGACGACATCAGCTTGCTCCAGAAGTCCTGATGGTGACCACACACCACCAAATCCACATCATATTTTTTAATCGCATCCACCAGCACCTGGCCCAGATCGCCGCTGCCGCTCAGAGTTTCACTGATCGGATAACCGGCGTTGGTCGAAAGCTCTTTCAGCGCGGTATGCGTCTCTTCAGAAATTCGTTTCTGCATGTCGCCGAGGTTAACGTCAATCAGCCCGGTGTACAGGTCGGAATAATTGACATCAACGTGGATCAGCGAAATTTTCGCATCATAGGGACGTGCCAGTGAGACCGCTTTGGCGACCAGCAACTGGCTTTCCGGAGAAAGGTCTACTGCAATCAGGATGTGTTTATAAGCCATGATATAACTCCTTTCACAAGATTCTGGGGGCAACCCGAATTCCTGCCACGTCACGGCTGGCGAAATCCTTTGCGCATAACGGCGGTAAGCGCCACCCATCGAGATTTATGCCCTGCAGGCGGTTTGTTGTTATGTTTTCAGTATAGCCAGAGTTGTTAACAAATGCTGCAAGGTGCAATGCCCCTGTGAGGAAGATCAAGGGTTATCGTTATTTTCTCTCGCCATGAACGAAAATCATCGCTGGAAAAATTTTAACCAGATCTCCTACACTGAAAATGACGGTCACGCTTTTGCTGGTACTGACCCTCAGTTCGCAAAAAAACAACGTAATTCGAATCATTCAGTGGATGGCTTTCTCGTGGGGCGTTTTCAGCGTTACCCCGCTGTGCGCGTCTCCGTGGCTCCAGCCGGGAGGGGAACATGATCAGCACTATCGCGCTTTTTTGGGCTCTGTGTGTGGTTTGTCTGGTGAATATGGCGCGCTACTTCTCTTCTCTGCGCTCATTGCTGGCGGTGCTGCGCGGTTGCGACCCGTTGCTGTATCAATATGTTGATGGTGCAGGTTTTTTCACCTCTCATGGCCAGCCCAGCAAACAGGTGCGTCTGGTGCGCTATATCTGGGATCGGCGTTATCGCGATCATCACGACGACGAGTTTATTCGTCGCTGCGAACGGGTGCGCGGACAATTTGTCCTGACCAGCGGATTGTGTGGGCTGGTCATTATCAGTCTGATTGCGATGGCTATCTGGCAATAAAAAAGGGCGACATTGCTGTCGCCCTTTGGTGTGTCAGTTGCTGCGGGATTAAATCAGCTTGAGTGAAATCCAGTACAGCGCACCTGACAGCACAATACACACCGGCAGGGTGAACACCCACGCCATAGCGATATTCTTGATGGTACGGCTTTGCAGGCCGCCGCCATCCACCAGCATGGTTCCGGCGACCGACGACGACAGGATGTGCGTCGTGGAAACCGGCATACCGGTGTAGCTGGCGATACCAATTGAAACCGCCGCAGTCACCTGCGCCGACATGCCCTGTGCGTAGGTCATGCCTTTTTTACCGATCTTCTCACCGATGGTGGTCGCCACACGACGCCAGCCAATCATGGTACCCACGCCCAACGCTAACGCGACGGCCATGATGATCCACACGGGCGCGTACTCAATGGTACCCAGCAGATCGCCTTTCAGCTTATTCAGGAAGCGCTGATCGTCGGCGCTGGTTTCCGGCAGCTTAGCGGCTTTATCAGCGGTATCGGAGATACACAGCAGCAGGCGACGCATCTGGCTGCGCTGGTCAACCGTCAACTGATCGTAGCTTTGCAGGTTGTTGAGCAGACCCTGCGCACGCTGAATCGCGGGCAGCGCACGGGCGCTGTCGCAATGGAACTCATGCGGGCCGTTGGTGGTTTCTTCCGGCGCAGGCACCGCAGGCGGCGCCATCTGCACGATGTGCGTCAGCGTTGCGCTGTGCTGCTGGTAGTACTGCTCCAGATGATTCACCGCGTCACGCGTGCGGGTGATGTCATAACCGGAAGCATTCATATTGACGACAAAGCCAGCCGGAGCGACGCCGATCAATACCAGCATGATCAGGCCAATGCCTTTCTGACCATCGTTCGCACCGTGTGAATAGCTCACGCCAATGGCGGAGACAATCAGGGCAATCCGTGTCCAGAAGGGCGGCTTTTTCTTGCCGTCGATTTTCTCGCGATCGGCCGGTGTCATATGAATGCGTGAGCGTTTGGTGGTACCGCTCCAGTAACGACGCAGCAGGAAAATCAGGCTACCCGCAATCACCATACCGACAATCGGCGACAGAATCAGTGAAAGGAAGATATTGAGAACTTTAGGCAGGTTGAGCGCGTCAACCACCGAGGTTCCGGTCATCATGGCATTGGTGAGACCGATACCGATAATGGCACCAATCAGGGTATGGGAGCTGGAGGCCGGCAGACCAAGATACCAGGTGCCGAGGTTCCAGATGATCGCAGCCAGCAGCATGGAAAACACCATGGCGAGGCCGTGAGCTGAACCGACATTCAGCAGCAGGTCGGTTGGCAGCATATGAACGATGGCGTAGGCCACGCTCAAACCACCCAGCAAAACACCAAAAAAGTTGAAAACACCTGCCATCACAACCGCCAGCTGCGCCCGCATCGCACGGGTGTAGATAACTGTCGCGACCGCGTTGGCTGTGTCGTGGAAACCGTTGATTGCTTCATAAAACAATACGAACAGCAGGGCAAGAACCAATAACAGGCCGGTACTCAGGTCAAGACCAGCAAACAGATGTAGCATAAACGTTACGCCATTTAGGAGGACATGAACGCGGCGCATTATCCGCGACAACATGCTGTATGGGAAAGGGAAATATAGTCTTTTTTTGTCTTAAAGTTGTAACCTGCACGGTAAAACAAGGGAAAAAGGCCTAAATATGAGTCAGTTACAATATGACATATTTACGGCATTTTTTTGACGCTGGCATCAAAGTGTACAGATCACTACAATCAGCGCCTTTCGGGTGAAACGGGTTAAAGCAGTGGAAAAGTTCGACGTTATCGTTATTGGTGCCGGTGCCGCTGGCATGTTTTGCGCCGCGCAGGCCGGACAGCGTGGGCGTCGCGTGCTGCTGCTGGATAACGGCAAAAAAGCGGGCCGCAAGATCCTGATGTCGGGCGGTGGTCGCTGCAACTTCACCAATATGTACACCGAACCCGCTGCCTACCTTTCGCACAATCCGCACTTCTGCAAATCGGCGCTGGCGCGTTATACCCAGTGGGATTTTATCGACCTGGTGAATCGCCACGGCATTGCTTATCACGAGAAAACGCTCGGCCAGCTGTTCTGTGACGACTCCGCGCAGCAGATTGTCGATATGCTGCTGGCCGAGTGTGAGGCCGGGCAGGTCACGCTGCGGTTGCGTAGCGAAGTGCTGAGCGTACAGCGTGACGAGCAGGGCTACACCCTGCAACTGAACGGCGCGACCGTGCAGGCTGAAAAGCTGGTGATTGCCTGCGGCGGTCTGTCGATGCCGGGGCTGGGCGCTTCGCCGTTCGGCTACAAAGTGGCGGAGCAGTTTGGTCTGAAGGTGTTCCCGACGCGTGCGGCGCTGGTGCCCTTTACCCTGCATAAGCCATTGCTGGAGCAGCTGAATACGCTGTCTGGCGTCGCTTTACCGACCACCATCACCGCCCAGGACGGCACGCTGTTTAAAGAAGCGATGCTGTTCACTCATCGCGGGCTGTCCGGCCCGGCGGTGTTGCAGATTTCCAGCTACTGGCAGCCGGGCGAGTTCGTCACCGTCGATTTATCTCCCGCCACGCCGCTGGATGACATCATCAATGTGCAACGCGACGCGCATCCGAACCTCAGCCTGAAAAACAGCCTGGCGAAGATTCTGCCGAAACGGCTGGTGGAAGTGTTGCAGGCGCTAAATCAGATCCCGGACGTGACGCTGAAGCAGCTCAACAGCAAGCAGCAGAGCGAACTGGTGCAGACGCTGCATCAGTGGCGCGTGCAGCCGAACGGCACGGAAGGTTATCGCACGGCTGAAGTCACCCTGGGGGGCGTGGACACCACGCAGCTGTCGTCAAAAACCATGGAAGCGCGTGATGTGCCTGGTTTGTATTTTATCGGCGAAGTGGTAGATGTTACCGGCTGGCTCGGCGGTTATAACTTCCAGTGGGCCTGGAGTTCGGCCTGGGCGTGTGCGCAGGCGTTGTAACCGGCGCTGAGGTGGCAAAACGCAATTGCCTTGCCGGTCAACTGACCATTGATGAAGTCATGGACCAGGCTGAAGTGGGTTTTTGGTCAGTATGGTATCTGGTTTTCCGCCAGATCCCCGCAGTGGCAGCCGCCTTAGAATCGCTGCATCCAAAGACAGAAATTCATCGTCCCTGAGAATCAACCGGAAAGCGCAATAGCTGCCCGATTGGGAGCGACCGCAGCCGCTCCCGGAAAGGTTATTTCGCGCCTTCCGCCATCCGCACCAGCAATTTGAAGGCGTTCTCAAACGCAGACGGCGTCGCGCAACCCTGACCATAAAGGTTGTACGCCGTGCCGTGGTTAGCGGTGGCGATCGGAATGGGCAGGCCGCCCTGCACCGTAATGCCGCGCTCAAAGCCGAGCATCTTCAGCGCGGTGGCGAACTGGTCGTGGTACATCGAGACCACCGCGTTCAGCTGTAGCGTTTCCATCGCCTTATAGGTGGTATCACCGGGATAAGGGCCATAAACATCAATTCCCTGCGCGCGCACTTTCTCCATGGCAGGCTTGATAATTGTCTGTTCTTCATCGCCAAACAGGCCATTCTCGCCACCGTGCGGATTCAGCGCCTGCACGGCGATTTTCGGTTGGGCGATCCCCGCCTGGCGCAGGGTGCGGTCCATCAGGGTGATGGTGGCGGCTATGCCGTCGATGGTCAGGTTGCTGACGATATCGCGGAACGGGATATGCGAAGTGGCGCGCCCTGCCCACAGATCATCCACCACGTTCACTTCGCAGCAGAACTCGTTAAAATTCAGCAGCTCGGCAAACCAGTGCAGCTCGTCGCGATGCTGTAACCCGCCCATATGCATCGCCTGCTTGTTCAGCGGAGCAAAACAGATTCCCGATGTGATGCCCTGCTGCGTCAGCTCCACTGCTTTTTTCAGCGTTTCGAGGATATAAACGCCGCTCTGCTCCGTGGCATGGCCGTACTCAAACGGCGTGCGCTGGCTCCAGTCGTGGTTGAGTAGCACCGGTTTGCCGTCGCGGAACGTCAGATTGTCGGTGCTGCTGATCTCGCGATAGGGGAAGGTGACGCCAGCGATGGCGATCCCTTTCTCCAGTTCGGCGCGATCGGCAATGATGATGATATTCGCCAGTGCGCGATAAGCAGGCTGAGAGAGCACTTTGGCGACCAGCTCAGGACCGATGCCAGCCGGATCGCCCAGGACTAAAGAGATGGTTGCTTTGGTCATAATCGTTTTCCTTAGTGATAAGCGGTTTTGCCTGACGGTGCGTCCGCGCGCGGGGCCTGGTCGTCAGACAGGGGGATATCGGGGCGCATAAAGAAGGTCAGAACAATGCCGACCAGCAGCAGCCCCACGGAACCATAGAAGGGCAGGCTCCAGTTGCCGGTTTTATCGATAATGATGCCGAACAGAATCGGCGAAATGATGCCCGCCACCGCCGATCCGGCGTTCACCAGACCACTCGCCACGCCGACATATTTCGGCGTAATGTCCATCGGCACTGCCCAGATCGGCCCGATGGTCAGCTCCAGACAGAAAAACGCCAGGCCGAGGCAGATGGTGATGGTGGTCATATCGGTGGAATTGATCACCGGAATCAGCAGCAGCAGCGCACTGAGAAAGCTGAAGATGATCACGTTGCGGCGCGCGGCCACCACGTTGCCGCTGCTTTTGAGGATTTTATCGCTGACGATGCCGCCCACGGTGTTGCCCACCACGCCGGAAAGGAAGACCGCCGAGGTAAAGAGCGCCGACGATTTCAGATCCATGCCGCGGCCATTCATAAAGAAGGTCGGCAGCCAGGTGAAGAACAGCCAGCCGGTCCAGCCGTAGCAGAAGTAAACGCCCATGGTTGGCCCAATGCGTTTCAGCAGCGCTTTCCACGGCGTGGGCTGGCGTACTTTGGCATCGATACTGGCACCCAGCTCCGGCAATGCCTCGCGTTCCTCATCAGACAGGGTGGCAATCTCGTGCGGGTTATCGCGGAAACCGCGGACCCACATCACCAGCCAGACCGCGGTGAGCACCCCCAGCGCGATAAAGGAGAAGCGCCAGGAGTGCATCATTACCAGCACCGCAACCAGCGAAGGGGCGACGGCGTTACCGAGGCGGGAGAAGGAGTGGGTAATGCCCTGCACAAAACCGCGCTTTTCCCGGCGGAACCAGAAGGTAATGGCTCGCGCCTGCGACGGCAGCGCGGCGCCTTCCCCCACACCCAGCAGCAGCCGCGACAGAAACAGCGAAACAAAGCCACCGGCGAACCCGGTGCAGATGGTCGCAACCACCCAGATGCTGCCGCACAGGATGATGGTGAGGCGTGCGCCAAAGCGGTCGGTAAACCAGCCGCCGATAATCTGAAACACCAGGTAGGTATAGGCAAAGGCAGAGAAGATCAGACCCAGATCGGTATTACTCAGTCCAAGATCGGTTTTGATCAGGCCAGCCGCGGTAGAGAGGTTAACGCGGTCAACGTACATTAAAAACGACAGGGCGCAGAACAGCGCCAGCACCCGGGTACTGGTTTTAGATTTCATGGGTTTCCCTCGAGAAGGAGAATGGGGAGGCGCTATTCAGCCTCTTGCCAGCAACGGCTTACGCCAGGACGGCAGCGATTTCCGGTCACCGGCATCGTTACAAAAGAACATGTGTTGAGCATTTGTTAGTATTTATCGCTGAATTTTGCCTTGATGGTTGTGATGATGATCACAACTGGTGGGCGGATAAGTTAACGATCCTGAAGAATGTGAGCGATATCTCATGGGGATAGCGAGAAAAAGAACATATGTTCAGATATTGATTAAATGAATAACAAATGAACGGCTATGAGGGGGCAGGGGAAATTGAGCGGGGGATGTCTGAATGAGGCAGCCGGTTAAGCATCAACGCAAGGGTTGATGCTTTTTCGGCGTATCAGGGCAACTTTAAATTGATCAGATAATCATACTGGATGCGCGAAATATCCAGCGGGTCCACGCCTTCAAAGTAGACTTTCATAAACATGCCGGGTTGTCCGATAATATCCACGCGCTGATAAGGATAAGCCAGAAAGCGTCCCAGGATTTGCTGAATATCATCAGCATGGTTGCCGGGAATAGCATTCTTGCCCGTCACATTTTGTTCAAAACGCAGCGGATTATCTTCATCCGGCTTATATTGCGCGCGTTTGACGTAAACTTCATTTCTGAATTCGCCAAACGCGTTGTGCGTGGTATTGAATAAATCGGCCAGGGTTTTGATATGTGACGCCACCTGATTTACGAATAGCGTTTTCTTGCTGAGATAATGTGAACTCATACCGGTGATCGCAGTGACCCCTAAGGGTACCGCATTCCTGCCCAGGATACTGCCGAGGCTGGAACCCAGCCCGGCCCATAATCCGGCGGTAAGCACGATGGCACCGGCACCCAGCCCGCTTTTGGTGTAATTATCCACATCCTGAACGCGTAAGCGATTGCCGACGACCCGGTTATCCATATGGGTAATTCTTCCCGCCGGCCGTTGTCCGGTTTCGATATCGGTGGAGCGCAGTCGACGGTTGGTCTGATCTTTGTAATCGCCGAGTGAATACGCGATAACGCTGGTCTCCGTTTTCGCCAGGCGATATACCTCGTCCGGCGAAAGGGTTCTGACAAAAATCAGCGTCTCGTTCATAATATCGTGGGTCAAAAAATTGGCTGACACGCGGTTATTTAATTCGGGTTGTAATGTCAGTGCTAAGACTTCATGTGATTTAGGAAATGCCATAACGCCCCCGTCATCTCGTTGCGTTCCGTAACGTGATTAACTTTCTTTGTTCTGCTTAATATCCCATCCCATCTGGGTCGAGGCGCCTTTATTCCCCTGCGACGTCTGCTCCCAATATTCCATCGCCACTTTGCTGGCCTGGAAAGAGTATTCCATCCCGAGGGTGGAGCCGTGCGCCACGCCGATATATTCGGTTTGCGTTACCAGCACCTCTTCCAGCGTAATCAGGGTATATTCCACTTCCTGGCCACCCGCTTTGCAGACTGACAGCTGCACTTTGGCGAGGTGTTTGCCGTTGGAGCAATATTTCAATATGGCCGGCGTTGCCTTATCAATCAGCGCCTGCACGGTCAGATCGCGGTAATTCACTTTTCCGGCGCCGCCGCCGCCGCCCACGGCCATATTGCCGGGCTGCCTGGCTCCCCAGTTAAATGAATAGACATCAATCCAGTTTTTGTGATTCGCATTTTCCGACTCACCATTGATGCCATCAATCTTTAAAAAAATATCTATCGCCATCGCTGTTTCACCATCGCCTTATTCGGTTATCCGGTCGCAGAGCCTGCTTAGCTTTCTTTATTTTGTTTAATATCCCAGGCCGATTTGCTTTCCGCGCCTTTGGTACCGCTTTCGCTCTGTTCCCAGTAACTCATGGAGACTTTGGAGGCCTGGAAGGCGTAATCCACCACGATGGTGTCGCTCTGGCCGACGCCGTTAAAATCCGTTTGCGTGACCAGCACATCCTCCAGGGTGATCGTTGAATATTCCACCTGGCTGCCGCCCGCCTTACAAATTGACAGCTCCACTTTGTCGACATGCTTGCCGCTGGAGCAATATTTCAGAATCGCGGGGGTCGATTTATCAATCAGCGCCTTGACGCTCAGATCACGGTAAGCGACTTTCCCGGCACCGCCGCCGCCGCCGACTGACATATTTCCGGGCTGCGAGGCGCCCCAGTTAAAGGAGAGCACATCGGTCCATCCGGTGTGATTGCTGTCCTTTGATTCACCCGTCGTTCCATCAACTTTCAAATAAATATCAATAGCCATTACCTGATTCCCAATTGTTTTTTCGTGAGAGATGAGTGGAATTTTTATCCCGGTCTGTTACGCAACAATGACGCAGCGAATTGTCGCGCCAATGAATTTAAAGGGATTTCTGTCATAAAAGTGTCACTTCTGAATCAGGTTACGCATTATTTCCTTCCAATGACGTCACTTGCTTCTCCGTTGACTGGTACTAAATAGCGCTTCGGTTTGGTGATAAAACACCCTGACACATTAGTAAAATTTATCACGACTTCATGTCAATAAATTAACAGTCTTAACGCTTTGATTGAGATGATTCCGAAACTGTCGGCGGTGTGAATGCAGCCTGGCGGGAAGGAGCGACGGAGATGCGAGAAAGTCCGCCGGGGAGGCGGACCTGAGTCAGAGATCAGCGAACGCCTCAATCGGCGGCATTCCACGCGCAGCAAGAAAATCCAGTACGCGGCGCGGCGAGACATTCAGTACACGCTCGTCAGGAAATGCCACGTCATCGAGTATTTTCTGGCACTGCGTGAAATCACCGAGGGTAAACGCGCTATGGGAATCGCTGCCGAGAGAAATCCAGCCGCCATGTTCACGCACCGCAGCAACAATCGCCCGACAGTTTGGTCCGCTGCCGTGACGGGAATGGACGAACGAGGCGTTATTCACCTCAAGAGCGACGTTATAGCGCGCAGCGGCGGCGGCGATCGCCGGGATATCGACCGGATATTCCGGGTTGCCGGGATGGCTGATGATATGCACCTTGCCACTCGCCATAGCGGCGATCATCGCATCGGTGTTGGCGCTTTTCGCGGCAGGTGCGAACACCTGTTTATGGAATCCGGCGATGATCAAATCCAGCGCGGCGCGCATTTTGTCGCTGCAATCGGTATCGCCATTGGCTTTGATATTGGCCTCGATACCGCGCAGGATGCCGACGCCTGAGACCAGGCGCGGCAAAATACGCAGATTGGAGAAATGAAACGCGTGCGGCGCATCAACCATCTCCGGGCCGTGATCGGTAATGGCGATCAGCTTCAATCCCTGGTTTACCGCTGCGGCGAGGTAGTCGTGCACCGTACTGTAGGCGTGGGTGCTGGCGACGGTATGCATATGTAAATCAACCGGATAAAACGGTTTTTTCGTCATTGCAGCAGCCCCCGCGCCTGACGCAGAAGGTTTTCCGTGGTGATCCCGAAGGTGTCGTACAACTGCTCCGCGGGGGCCGATTCGCCGAAGGTGGTCATCCCCAGTACCGCGCCATCCAGCCCGACGTATTTGAACCAGTAATCAACGATCCCGGCTTCAATCGCCAGGCGGGCTTTCACCGCTTTTGGCAACACCGCTTCACGGTATGCCGCGTCCTGTTGGTCGAATACGTCGGTGGAAGGCATCGACACCACGCGCGCCTGCACCCCCTCGGCCGACAGCTGTTGCCAGGCCGCGACCGCCAGCGCCACTTCAGAACCGGTGGCGATAAGGATGATCTGTGGTGTCCCGGCGCAGTTATGCAGAACGTAGCCGCCGCGCGCAATATCCTGCACCTGCTGCGCGTTACGCGGCTGCTGGGCGAGATTTTGCCGCGAGAAAATCAGCGCCGTCGGGCCGTCGTGGCGCTCCACGCCATATTTCCACGCCACCGCAGACTCCACCTGATCGCACGGCCGCCAGGTACTGAGATTCGGCGTAACGCGCAGTGACGCCAGCTGCTCCACCGGCTGGTGCGTCGGACCATCTTCGCCAAGGCCAATCGAATCATGGGTATAAATCATCACCTGACGTTGCTTCATCAGCGCCGCCATCCGCACCGCGTTGCGGGCATACTCGACAAACATCAGGAAGGTGGAGGTGTAGGGCAGGAAGCCGCCATGCAGTGCAATGCCATTGGCGATGGCGGTCATACCAAATTCACGCACGCCATAGTGGATGTAGTTGCCCGCCGCATCGTCGTTAATCGCCTGCGAACCGGACCATAACGTCAGGTTACTCGGCGCAAGATCTGCCGATCCGCCGAGAAATTCCGGTAGCCAGTGACCGAAGGCTTCGAGGGTATTCTGCGATGCCTTGCGGCTGGCGATATTGGCCGGATTGGCCTGCAATTGCTCAACGAACGCCTGCGCCTGGGCGGTGAAATCGTCCGGCAGTTCGCCCTGCATACGACGGGTAAATTCGCAGGCGTCCTGCGGGAACTGCCGGGCGTAGGCGGCAAAGGTTTCCTGCCATGCCGCCTCTTTTGTCTGACCGGCCTCACGCGCATCCCAGGCGGCGTAAATCCCGGCTGGGATCACAAAGGGGGGATGAGGCCACGCCAGCGCCTCGCGGGTTGCCGTCACTTCTGCCTCGCCGAGCGGCGCGCCATGCACGTCGTGGCTGCCCGCTTTGTTGGGCGAACCGAAACCTATCACCGTTTTGCACATCAGCAGCGAGGGGCGATCGCCGGCCGCACGCGCCATATCAATGGCTTGCTGGATGGCGTGGGCATCGTGACCATCAACATTACGTACCACCTGCCAGCCATAGGCCTCAAAGCGTTTAGCCGTATCGTCGGTAAACCAGCCTTCCACGTTACCGTCGATGGAAATACCGTTATCGTCGTAGAACGCAATCAGCTTGCCGAGCTTTAGGGTGCCTGCCAGAGAGCAAACTTCATGCGAAATACCCTCCATCATGCAGCCATCGCCCATAAACACGTAAGTATGATGATCGACAATCGGGTGGCCGGGGCGATTGAACTGCGCCGCCAGGGTTTTTTCCGCGATCGCCATCCCCACGGCATTGGCAATGCCTTGCCCAAGCGGGCCGGTGGTGGTCTCTACGCCGGGCGTATAACCCACTTCCGGATGGCCGGGGGTTTTTGCATGTAACTGGCGAAAACGCTGTAATTCCGCCATCGGTAAATCGTAGCCGGAGAGGTGCAGCAGGCTGTAAAGCAGCATCGAACCATGCCCGTTGGAGAGAACAAAACGGTCGCGGTTCGCCCAGCCAGGATTGGCTGGATTGTGGTTCAGATTGTCACGCCACAACACTTCCGCGATATCCGCCATCCCCATCGGCGCGCCTGGATGCCCGGATTTTGCCTGCTGCACCGCATCAATACTCAGGAACCGAATGGCATTCGCCAGCGTTTTTCTGGATAACATGTTGTTACTCCGTCAGTGAAAACTGCAAAAGGAAATCACCCCCGCCCAGGGCGCGGATGGAAAGCGGTTGATAATCGGTCAGTGTCGCCATAACTGCGGTCTGATGGGGTTCTGACTTGCTGGTCAGTATCTCCACCACCGAACAACCCGCAGCCTGAGCGGACGCCAGCCCGGCGCGGGAATCTTCAAAGGCAATGCACGCCTGGGGCGGGATGGACAGCCGCTGCGCGCCGAGCAGAAACGGTTGCGGGTGAGGTTTGCCATGCTGAATATCTTCGCTGGTGATCAGCATCGGCGGCGAGGGGAAACCGGCCTGGCGGATACGCGCGGTCGCCACCTTCAGCGACCCGGATGTGACGATGCCCCAGGGAACAGCCAGACGCGTCAGCTGACGCAGCAGCGCCACCGCACCGGCAACCGGCGTAATATCCGCCACGTTGCGCGCTTCATACTCTTCCAGCATGGTAAATTCATGCACAATCGCCTCCGCAGTTGCGCCGGGCAGAAAGTGACGCAGCGTCGCCATCGCCGGTTTGCCATGTAAAAAACGCCGCACGGCTTCGCTATCCAGTCCCTGGCTTTCTGACCATCTTTTCCATGACTTTTCAACGAAATTCAGCGAATTAACCAATGTCCCATCTAAGTCGAATAATAACCCCTGGCATTGCATATTTTGTTCCCTGGGTGATGGCGAAAAGAGAATGCGCCATTTTAAGCCCAGGCAGGGCATAGCGATAAATGGTAATAAAGTCGCTTATATAGTTATTTTGTGATGTTGTTTTTTTAATTATAAATATTGTGATTTCGATCTCATTAGCGAAATGTGAAAGATATCTTTATTTAATTGATAAAAAACAATGAGATATATATTGTTTTGTCCGAAAGTTAAAATATGACAGAAGTCACAAAAATAAAGGCAGGTTCTTTTTATCGAGCATAAGTAACAATTTTTCTATATTAACTCCCCGCCGAAACAGCAAGGATTTAACCATGCAAGGTGAGCTGTTCAGCAGACTCACCGGATAGGATGAGAAAGACGATTCGGCTTTCGGGAGTGGCTATGTCTGAACTGATAACTTATCAATGTGAGCTGAAGGAAGGCATTCATGCACGGCCCGCCGGGCATATTGAACGCTTGTGCAATACTTTTCAGTCGGAAGTGACGTGGAAGAACACCAGGACCGGTTTACAGGGCAATGCCAAAAGCGCGTTGTCGATTGTCGCCACCGATACGCTGTGGAACGATGAATGTCATATCACGCTGAGCGGTGATGATGAATTTGACGCTTCATTGCAACTAACGGATTTACTGGCCAAATTACCCAGCTTTGAAACGCCGATCCAGGCCGAAGCAAGCGCAACGGCAACGGGCTATTTGCCGCGTTCCCTGCGCGAAACCCGCCCGCAGTGCCTGGCGGGTACACGCATCAGCGGCGGGGTCGCCATTGCCCGTCCGGTGGTGGTGCAAAGCCTGAGTTTTGACGAGCTATTGACGCGCGGTCCAGCCAGCGTCACCACGGCGGCGCAGGAAAAAGCGCAACTGCTTGATGGGCTGGAAAGCCTGAAACGGGAAAAAGAAGGCGCACTGGCACTGACCACCGGTGTCGAGCACGATATTACCCAGGCGCATCTGTCGATCATCACCGATATCGCTTTCCAGGAAAATATCGCCGAATACATTGGCGCGCATAAAACCGCGTGGACCGCGATTGTGCAGGCGGCGATGGATTTCTGTGACATCCTCAACCAGTCCTCCAGCAAATATATTAAAGAGCGCACCCTCGATGTGCTCGATATTACCGTTCAACTGCTGACCCATATTTACGGCGAAGATGTGTTGCCGCGCAGCACGCTGGAATTGCGTGAACCGGCGATTGTCTTCGCCAGCAGCCTGACGCCGAGTAAATTTCTCGGCATCAACAAGGATTATTTAGCCGGTCTGGTGCTGAGCGCGACCGGTAAAACCTCGCACACCGCCATCCTTGCCCGTTCGCTTGGCATTCCGACGCTGACCGACATTGATTTTTCCGCGCTGGCGCTGCCATCCGGCGAGGAGATGGTGATTGACGGCGATCTCGGCATCATCATCCCCGCTCCGAATGCCAGCACGTTGCGTTATTACCGCAATGAAATCCAGCTGCGCCAGACCATGCAGCAGACGATGCTGGCCGATGTCAGCCTCGCGGCGGCCACGGCAGACGGGCAGACCATCGCCATCGCGGCAAATATCGCCAGCCTGGCGGAGGCCGAAGCGGCGTTTCGTAACGGCGCAGAAGGGGTGGGGCTGTTTCGCACCGAAATGTCGTTTATGGATCGCGCCACGCCGCCAACGCTGGCGGAGCTTGCCACGCTTTATACCGAGGTTGTCAGACTCGCTGACGGCAAGCCGGTGATTTTCCGCACCTTTGATATCGGCGGTGATAAACCGGTGGAGTACCTCAGCATTGGCGAAGAGGAAAATCCGTTCCTTGGCTACCGTGCCGTGCGGACCTATCCGCGCTATCTCGAGCTGTTCAAAATGCAGCTGCGCGCCATTCTCACCGCCTCTGCCGCGGGCGACGCGCGCATTATGATTCCGATGATCGCCAGTGTTGACGAGGTGATCTGGTGCCGGGAGATCGTGCAGCAGGTGCAGCAGGAGATGACTGCGCAGCAGCAGCCGTACCGGCACGGGATCGAGATGGGCGTGATGCTGGAGGTGCCGTCGGTGCTGTTCGCCGTGGCGGAAATTGCCGAACACGCCGATTTCTTCAGCGTCGGCAGCAACGACCTGACGCAATATTTCTTCGCCGCCGACCGTGGTAATCCGCAGGTGGAAAGCGTCTACGACAATTATTCCCCGGCCTTTTTACGCGCGATGAAATTCGCCGCTGACGAAGTCCATCGCAGCGGAAAATGGATTGGCATCTGCGGCGAGCTGGGTGCCAGCAAAGACTTCCTGCCGCTATTTGTCGGCATGGGATTTGATGAATTAAGTATGAGTAACGCCGCGGTTCCGCTGGTAAAACACGCCCTGCGGGAATTAGATCGCACGAAATGTCAGAGGCTGGTGAATACCATTCTGGCGGCTAAATCTCCGGCGCAGGTAAAAGCGCAGCTTGAATATCCTGATGTAAAAGAAATAGCCACAAAACCCATCTTAGGTCGCGAATTTATGTTGTGCGATCTGGCGGCCAGCGATCGCAACGAAGTGATTAAACAACTCGCCGATAATCTCTGGTTGCAGCAGCGTACCGATAGTCGTGAGAAATTATGTGATGACCTGTGGGCGCGGGAAGACTCCTTTCCCACGGCGGTTGGTTTTGGTTTCGCCATTCCCCATACCCGATCCGAGCATATTAATTACTCCACCATCAGCGTGGCGAAATTAGCTGCGCCGGTCATCTGGGGCGAACAACAGGTGGATACGGTATTTATGTTAACCATCAGTAAATCAGCCGGTGATAACCAACATATGAAGTATTTCTCCACGCTGGCCAGAAAACTCATGAATGAGGAATTCAGAAATGAAATAAAGAAAGCATTCACCTCCGATGCACTCTACAACCTTATAGTCAGAACACTAGAAGTCTGAATATAAATATATCAGCCACCTCCATTTAAGCTGAGGTTCGTATGTTTAAACTATTAAAAAATACCAAAAGACACTTTATGACGGGCGTGTCTTATATGATTCCTTTTGTCGTGGCGGGCGGTGTATTACTGGCCCTCGCCGTGATGTTCAGCGGCAAAGCCGCGCTGCCAGACCACGGTATTCTTAAAGCGATGTCGCAGATCGGCATCGCCGGATTAACGCTGTTTATCCCGATCCTCGCCGGTTTTATCGCCTATTCCATGGTGGAAAAACCCGGTATCGCGCCGGGCGCCATCGGTGGTCTGCTCGCCAATCAGATGGGCGCGGGTTTCCTCGGCGGGATGCTGGCCGGGATTATCGCCGGTCTGGTGGTGTATGCTCTGCTGCAACTGATTGCTAAGCTGAAAATCCCCGATTTTCTGCGCCTGATTCTCCCCATCTTTATTATCCCGCTGGTCGGCACCTTTATTACCGGGATGGCGATTTACTACGTGATCGGCGATCCGGTGGCATGGGTGATGAAAGAGCTGAGCGTCTGGCTGGCCGGTATGCAGGGCGCATCCTTCCTCGTGCTCGGCACCATTCTGGGCTGCATGATCACCTTTGATATGGGCGGCCCGATGAACAAAACCGCCTTCTTCTTCGCGGTGGCGCTGATCACCACCAACCCACAGCTGATGGCTGCCGTCGCGGCGCCGGTCTGTACCCCACCGCTGGGGATGGCGCTGGCTACCTTCCTGTTCAAAGGCATTTTCAATGACGAAGAACGTGCGGCCGGTAAACCTGCTTTCATCATGGGCTGCATCGGTATCAGCGAAGGCGCCATTCCTTTCGCCGCGTCAGATCCGATGCGCGTTATCCCGGCCAACATGATCGGCGGCGCGGTCGCTGCAATCGTCTCCCTGTGGTTTGGCGCAACCAACGCGGCGCCCTGGGGCGGGCTGATTGTACTGCCGATTATCGGTAATCCGGTGGGTTATGTGATCGCCATTATCGCTGGCGCCCTCACCACCGCAGTCGCAGTAAAAGTTCTGAAAACGGTAATGAAATCGAAGGCTTCGATGAAACATGACAGCGATGACCTCGACATCTCTTTTGACTGAAAACGCAGGAGTTAGTATGAAAAACACACTGAAACAATATGTCGATTACATCGTCAAAGGCGGCAAATCAACCATGCTGGGTATCGGACCCATGTCGCCCGCGCTGATCCAGGCCTGTTTTGAACTGGGGAAAGAGAAAGATCTGCCGCTGATGTTTATCGCCAGCCGCAACCAGGTGGATGCCGATGAATTTGGCGCGGGTTATGTGAATAACTGGGATCAGTTCCGCTTCGCGGCAGACCTGAAAGCGATGGCGGAAAAAGTGGGCTTCGACGGCGACTATTTCCTCTGCCGTGACCACGGCGGCCCGTGGCAGCGCGATAAAGAGCGTAAAGATCATATCCCGGAAGCCGAAGCGATGGCGCTGGCGCGTCGCTCCTATACCGTGGATATGGATGCCGGCTTTGACCTGCTGCATATCGATCCGACGAAAGACCCGTACGTGGTGGGTAAAGTGATCGATATCGAACTGGTGCTGAGCCGCACCGTCGAACTGATCCGCTTCTGCGAAGATTATCGTAAGCAGCACAACCTGAAAGAGTTCTTCTACGAAGTGGGTACGGAAGAGACCAACGGCGGCCTGACGGATGTCAGCGCCTATGAAGGTTTTATCGTCGAGCTGAGTCAACGTCTGCGTAACGAGGGGCTGCCGCAGCCGCTGTTTATCGTTGGTCAGACCGGTACGCTGACGCGCCTGACCCGTAACGTCGGCCACTTTAATGACAGCCAGTCTGCCGAGCTGTCCGCCATCAGCACCCGCTACGGCGTTGGTCTGAAGGAGCACAACGGCGACTACCTGCCGGACGAGATTCTGCTGAAACATCCGGGGCTGGGGATTACCGCGATGAACGTGGCACCGGCTTACGGCACCTGGGAAACCCGTGCTTACCTGAAGCTGAGTGAAGTGGAGCAGGATCTGGCGGCGAAGGGCTTTATTAAATCAGCCTCCGATTTGAAAAATGTTCTGACCCGCGAATGTGTCATCAGCCATAAATGGGAAAAATGGATGACGGATGAACACAAAAATAAATCTGAGGAGCAAATCTTTAGCGACCCCGCGCTGCTAAAAGAAATTCTCGAACTCAGCGGGCATTATAATTACGAAAAACCGGATGTGGTTAAAGAGATGCAAAAGATGTTCGCCAATCTTAAATCATTCGGCGTAGAACCTGAGCGTTACGTGGTGAATAAAATTAAAGACGGCATTCAGAATGAAGCCGAGTGCTTTAATATGCCAGGACTGACTTCACGCGTTGCCGCCGCAAAATAATCTTGCCATAAGGTTAAATATCATGACTATTCTGGTCGCAGTAACCGCCTGCCCGACAGGCGTGGCACATACTTATATGGCTGCGGAATCGTTATTAATTGCCGCGAAAAAGAAAGGTTGGGAAATTAAAGTCGAAACGCAGGGCGCGACGGGTGTTGAAAATGAACTCTCTGCGGTCGATATTAATAACGCCGATATGGTTATTCTGACCAATGATGTCACCATTAAAAATGAAAGCCGATTTTCCAGTAAAAGAATCGTGCGTGTAGGCGCCAATGCGGCGGTCCGACATGCAGATAAAATTATGCAGAAAATCGCGGAAAATCTTGGTGTAAATTAATCCATAACCAGAAGCGGGCCCCTTCTTGTTATTTTAATTCTGTTCCGATAGTTAACAGGTAATCTTATGAACCAGCTTGAACAATTAAAGCAGGCTACCACTATTGTCGCCGATAGCGGCGATATCGACAGTATTATTGCTTATCAACCTGAAGATGCGACGACCAATCCATCACTGATTTATAAAGCGGCGCAATTGCCGCAATATCAACCATTGGTGGCGGAGGCCGTCACGGCGGTGCAATCGCGTCAGGGTAACCAGGAGACACTGCTGAGCGGGATCGCCGATTATCTGGCTGTCAGCATCGGGGCGCTGATTCTGCAACAGATTCCGGGGCGTATTTCCACCGAGGTGGATGCGCGGCTGTCATTTGATAGCGAGGCCAGCATTGCCAAAGCACGGGAAATTATCGCGCTCTATCAGGAAAAGGGCGTCGATAAACAGCGGGTGCTGATTAAACTGGCTGCGACCTGGCAGGGCATTCGCGCGGCGGAAGTGCTGGAGCGCGAGGGGATTAAATGCAACCTGACGCTGCTGTTCTCCTTTGCCCAGGCGCGCGCCTGCGCGGATGCGGGCGTGTTTCTGATTTCGCCGTTTGTCGGACGCATTTATGACTGGTATCGCCAGAAAAATCCTGACGTCGTTTACGACGCCAGCAACGATCCTGGCGTGGAGTCGGTACGCAAGATTTACCAGTTTTATAAGATGCACGATTACCAGACGGTGGTGATGGGCGCGAGTTTCCGTACCACGCAACAGGTGCTGGCACTGAACGGCTGCGACCGCCTGACGGTTTCTCCGCAGCTGCTGGATAAGCTCAAAAACAGCGAGGGCGCGATCCCGGCGGCGCTGCGTTACGACGGCCCGGTTCAGGCCCGACCGGCAGCGCTGAGTGAAGCCGGGTTCTACTGGTCGCACAATCAGGATGCGATGGCGGTAGAGAAACTGGCGGAGGGGATTCGTCTGTTCGCGGCAGACCAGAACAACCTTGAAGCGCTGCTCAGCCAGCATCTTTAGCAGGAAGGCGCGGAAAGGGGTGAGTAACGCATTGTTTAGCCTGGATAACGTTGCTACGATCCTGTCCCTCTTTGATGCGTATGCGGGCCAATAATGAGTGCATTCATACAGTCGATACTCAGCGAATTCAATAACCTGTGCAGCAGCGCTGATTCCGTTCTGGTGGCGAACGGCAACGCCCAGCCGCCGGCGATGGCGTATCATCTGCATGTGCCGCGCATCGAGCTGACGGTCAAAGGTGTGTTTAGTATGCTGATCCCGAAGGGCGACGAACGTATCGTGAAATTCGATCGTCCGGTAGGCACCATTACCTACATTCCGGCCAACGGCTGGAATTTCCCGCAGTGGTCCGCCCCGGTTATTTCGCTATCGATTGTGTTCTGGAAGCAGGATATCGGGTTTAGCATCATCAACTGGGACGGCAACCAGTTTAAAGAAGTGGATAAATTTACCCTGCAAAATACCAGCAGCACGGTGCGCGATACGCTGCTGGAACTGGCGGAGTCGCTGGCGTGGGCGCAGGATAAAACCGGCGAGACCTTTTCCCATATTATCTACGCTCTGCTCAGCGATATTGCTTATCAACTCTCGGATGTTTCACGGGAGAAGAAAAGTCAGGTGACGTTGATTGACGAAATTAAACTTTATATTAGCCATAACTTTCATAAGGACATCAGTCGGGAAAGCGTTGCCAGCGTTTTTAATATCTCCCCCGGATATTTATCTCGCCTGTTTTCAAAAGATGCGGAAGTGAAGTTTAACGAATATTTAAAAGCCACCCGCATATCGCGTTCCCGTACGCTGCTGACCAGTACCTTGCTGAAAATTAACGAAGTTTCAGAGCGTTGCGGTTTTACGGACACCAACTATTTCTGCAAGGTATTCAGGGAGATAAATGATTGTACTCCGCTTGAGTACAGAAGAAGAAATAAGGAAATTAACCCGGTTTAACAGGTTCTCACGGAGGCGCTATGTCACAGGTAAAAACCGAACATAAGATCACTATCGTAGCCGTTACTGCATGCGCCACGGGAGTTGCCCATACCTATATGGCGGCCGAACAGCTGGAAAGAATTGCCAAAGATCATCATCTGGCGATTAAAATCGAAACCCAGGGGGTACTGGGTATTAAAAATAAAATTACCGAAAAAGATCTCGCGCTGGCTGACCTGGCGATCCTCGCCTCCGATATTACCATCGACGATTTCGCCCGCTTTGACGGCTGTCGGGTGATTAATGTGCGTATCAGCTCGCTACTGCTCAAACCCGCCGAACTGCTGGCGGCGATTAAAAAGATCCTGCATCAGCCGAAAGGCAAAGTGATGGATATCTGATCCAGCCCGATATCCATCACCCGCCTGCATATTAATCGGCTAACTGACCCGATACCGACATTTTCACACTCTTTTGATCTCTTGGGAAAAAGACGGCAGCCGTCAGACTGATTGCTGACACGGCGAACATGTAATATCCCGGCGCAACAACGCCCCATGTGTGCGACAGCCAGGTGACGATAAAGGGCGAGAATCCACCAAAAGTCATGGTTGCCAGGTTGTAGCTGATGGAGAGCGAGGTAACCCGGCTTTCCACCGGAAACAGCAGCGTCAGCATGGTAGGCATGGTGGCGAACTGACCCGCCAGACAAATCCCCAGAATCAGCTGCATCACGAACAGATTACTGGGATCTGCGCTACTCACCAGCCATTTAAACAGCGGCATAACCAGCACAAAATACGCCAGGGTTGAGGCAATAAACAGGCGTTTTCTGCCAATTTTGTCGCCCAACATGCCCAGTAACGGAATCAGAACCGCCATCATCACCACCACGGCAATCTGAATATTGAGTACGGTGCCGATCGGCATTGCGAGTTGTTTACTGGCAAAACCAGGCATATTGATGAGCAGCACGTAAAAACTGACGGTACCGCTGACCACCAATCCGAAGCCTTTCAGGATATTCTTCACGTCAAAGCGGCGAGCAGCCGGAAGTTTGGTTTCTGCTTTTTTTACCGTGGTAAATTCTTCCGATTCAACCAGGTTATTACGGATCCAGATACCCACCGGGCAGATCACCAGTCCCACTGCAAACGCGACGCGCCATCCCCAACTATCAACGCTGCCTTCAGGGAGTTTGAAAATTAATCCGGAGATCAGTGACGCCAAAATAACGGCAAAACACTGTCCGAATAATTGCCAGGAGCCATAATAGGTGCGTTTGCTTTCGTCTGAACCTTCAACCAGATACGAGGTAGAGCTGGCATATTCGCCGCCCGTCGCAAACCCCTGCAACAAACGGGCAATGATCAAAAGCACCGGCGCGGCGATACCTATCTGCTGATAAGAAGGCGTTACCACGAAAATAAATACTGCGGCGAACATAATCCAGATAATTAATTGCAGCGCCTGTTTACGGCCATATTTGTCTGCAAACATACCGATTAAGATCCCGCCAATTGGACGGGTAAAGAAGCCAACGCCAAAGGTGGCGAGGGAAATCATCAATGAGCTGTATTCATTGGCGGAAGGAAAAAATTCGCGTGCAATAACGGCAGCAAAGAAACCATAAATAAGGAAGTCATACCATTCCAGGACGTTGCCAATTGTCCCGGCGATAATCTTTTTACGATTAGCCATGTTGAACCCCTGCTTAATAATCTGAATGAATTAACCGACACACGCGCTGAATTGAATGGTGGGCGGCAATTTGCTTAATTTTCCTTGCCATGCACCTTCATATGCATAAGCAAGCCGGAGAACATCCATATCGCACTGAGGTTTTCCAATTATCTGAACGCCAGCAGGCAGCCCCGCTTCATTAAATCCAGCAGGCACGCTGGCGACCGGGCAGCCTGTTAAGCTGCCGTAGATAGTGACTTCCATCCAGCGATGGTAGGTATCCATGGTTTTTCCCGCGATCTGGCTGGGCCAGTGGAGGGATTTATCGAAGGGGAACACCTGGGTTGCAGGTAAAACCAGGTAGTCAAACTCGTCGAACAGAGCCAGCATGGCGCGGTAAAAGCCGGTTCTGACCGACGAGGCGTGCAGTAATTGCGTGGCGCTAAGCGCCAGACCGTTTTCAATTTCCCAGATCGCTTCCGGCTTTAGCCATTTTCTCTTTTCGCTATCTGAATAAAGAGGAGATAAAGCATGGGCAACCGAGGCTTGTCTTAAATGGCACCAGGCTTGCCAGACGGCGGACAAATCCGCCTCCAGCGTGGCATTGGTGACATGGCATCCGAGTGAAGAGAGGACGCTCAGGGCGCGGCTGCACAGCGGCAGGATGCCCGCTTCAAGCGGTAAATGACCATTAAGGTCGCCGAGCCAGCCCACTTTCAGGCCACGGCAGTCTGATTCCAGTGCGGCAGTAAATTCCGACCCATCGCCATTCATTGACAGCGGGGCGCGATTATCTCTGCCCGCCAGCGTGGAGAGCAGCAGAGCGACATCCTGCACGCAGCGGCCCATGGGGCCTTCGCACGCCATTTGATTGAAAAAAAGTTCGCTGGTTTCGCTCAGCGGGACACGTCCCTGAGAGGGGCGAAAGCCATAAATATTGTTAAATGCGGCGGGATTACGCAACGACCCCATCATATCGCTGCCATCAGCAACAGGCAGCATGTACATGGCGAGGGCAGATGCGGTTCCGCCACTGCTGCCACCGGCCGTCAGGGTATGGTTCCAGGCGTTGGCGGTGGTGCCAAATACGCTGTTATAGGTTTGCGACCCCAGCCCGAATTCTGGCGTGTTAGTTTTGCCAATAATAATGGCGCCCTGAGATTTGATTCTCTCGACGATCAGCGAGTCTTTTGCCGGAATATGATCGGCAAAAGCCGCAGAACCGAGCGTGGTGGTGATGCCTTTCGTTAGCGCCAGATCTTTAATGGCAAAAGGAAATCCATGTAACCAGCCCTGATATTCGCCATTCAGCAATTGCTGATCTTTTTCATCTGCTTCTTTTAATAATGAATTTCTGTCACGCAGGCTGACGATAGCGTTGACCAGGGGATTCGTGTTGTCGATATGGTCCAGATAAATCTCCATCACCCTGCGGCAGGAAATTTGTTTATTTTTAATCATTGCTGAAAGGTCATAAGCATTCAGCAATAAAATATTCACTTCATCGCACATAAGCTCCCCTGTCTGAATTCATATTCATGGCCGGTCTGTTACTCAAGAATAGCCATAAAAATGTTGCATACTCAACATTTAAATGTGGAAAGTCAGTGGCTTTCTGATTGCTCACCGATGGGGCACCAAACCGGTGCGATTCGCCTGTGTTTTTTTATAATAAATTCATCGTATTGAATTTATTTATCCGCATTTTATCTTCTGCCTGTCAGCCGCCTCTCGGCATCATGCTCTTTTTAAGTGCATGACCGGGAAGGTAAAAACATATCCGGTTTATGAAAGTGAGTTATCTGTATGATTAATTTAGTTTTGTTGTGAATTTTTTTGCTGTGGTTTCCTCTGCGCAGGCTTCCCTGATGGGCGATTTACGGTTTTCGTCAAAAGGAGCTTGAAAAAAAACAAACCACAACATAAAAATGTTGTACTTGCATCAAAATGGGGAAAGTCATGGTTTATAACAATGCTTATCTGGAACGTCTTCAGGCGGGTCTTATGCCGCTGCTTCCGCAATGGGGGATGACGGACACCGCCGCGCTGACGCTGTTAACGTTCTCAGAGAACGCCACATTTATGGCGCAGGATGCGGTTACAGCACGCCAGCTGATCCTGCGTGTGCACCGACCTGGTTACAGCACGCCGCAGGAGATCAGCGCCGAGCTGGCCTGGCTCCATGCCGTGAAAGAGCAGGGGGATATCAACGTTGCGGCCTCTGTACCCATGCTGAATGGTGAACATATTGCTGAGCTGCGAGACGGGGAGTCGTCAACCTGGGTGGTCGCGTTTGAATTTGTCGCAGGCTGTGAGCCGGGTAATGCGGTGGATTTGCGTCACTGGTATCAGCGGCTTGGAGAAACGGCGGGCCATCTGCATCGACATAGTCAGGAATGGCGTCGACCCGTGAGTTTCACCCGTAAAACCTGGTGCTTCGATACCATCATTGGCCCGCAGAGCTTTTGGGGCAGCTGGCGTGCGCAACACCCTTTCACGGTCAGTGAAATGGCCTTGCTGACGCAGGTTGAAGAGGACATCAGCAACAAGCTCGCAGCCTATGGCACTGCCGCAGATCGCTACGGCCTGGTCCATTGTGACATGCGGTTAGCCAACCTGTTGATTGAGGGCGATAAGCTGACCGTTATCGATTTTGATGACTGCGGGATCTGTTGGTTTGGCTGGGATTTTGCCACCGCAGTGAGCTTTATCGAGGATGACCCGCGCCTGAGTGATTACTGTCGCGCCTGGGTCGCAGGCTACCGGACGGTGCGTGATTTCTCCTCGGGCGACGAAGAAATGCTGCCGGTGCTGGTGATGCTGCGTCGTCTGCAACTGACGGCCTGGATTGCCAGTCATGCTGAAACCCCCACCGCACAACAACTGAAGGCTGGCTGGGGCGAGAAGACGCTGATGCTGGCGCAGAAATACCTGAATAACCAGCTGGTTAACGTTGAGAACTTACAGGACGCCTGCTATGACCGCTAAAAAACCGATTCTTGGCCTTAACCGTTTCGAGTTTGACGCCAGCCAGCAGACGGATGAGCCGCTGCTGGCCCATATCGCGCGCCGTCAGCACACCCAGGGCGTCTCCTCGGTGCTGTTTTATCAGCAGCCGATTGAAATGGTCAGCGCACGCGGCTGCTGGATGACCGATGTGAATGGCAATCGTTATCTCGATATGTACAACAACGTTCCCAGCGTCGGCCACTGCCATCCGCGCGTCGTCGAGGCGATGGCGCAACAGGCTGGGGCTTTAAATACCAATACGCGATATCTGTTTTCGGTACTGGAGAATTATTCGGAAGCCTTACTGGCGACATTTCCTGCTTATCTCTCAAACGTGGTCTTCACCTGCACAGGCAGTGAAAGCAATGACATTGCTTTGCGAATGGCGCGGATGGTGAGCGGAAAACAGGGGATTATCGTCACTGAGAATGCCTACCACGGCAACACGACGGCGGTGATGGAGGTTTCACCCTCCGGGCATAAGCAGCAGAGGCTTCCGCCTTATGTCAGGACGATACCGGCACCCGATGTCCGTTCCCTGCTGCCAGGGCAGACGTTAGCGGACAAATTCACCCAGGACGTCCGGCTGGCCGTTTCGTCACTGGATGAAGCCGGTTTTGGCTGTGCTGCCCTGATGGTGGACACCATATTTTCCAGTGATGGCGTCTACGCCGATCCCACTGGTTTTCTTGCGGGCGCTGTCGGGGTTGTTCAACGGCAGGGAGGGCTGTTTATCGCTGATGAGGTGCAGCCGGGATTCGGCCGAACGGGGTCAGATTACTGGTGCTTCCAGCGTCACGGTATTGAGCCGGACATTGTCACCCTGGGCAAACCGATGGGGAACGGTTATCCGATGTCTGCGGTCATCACACGCCCGGCCATACTGGCAAGGTTCAGCCAGGATGCGGAGTACTTCAATACCTTTGGCGGCAATCCTGTGGCGGCGGCCGTGGGGATGAGTGTCTTACAGGTGATTAAAGACGAGGCGCTATTAGATAACGCCCGAATTAACGGTGAGTATCTGCGGCAGGGATTACGGAATATTGCCACTGAGTTTGCTGCGGTGGCTGACATCCGTGGTGCCGGATTATTTAATGCCGTTGAATTTACCGATCTGGAAAATGGACAACCCGCCACCCAGCTGACACGCAGTGTCATTAACGAACTGAGGCAGGAAGGGGTCTTAATTGGGGCGGCGGGGGCTTATGGCGACTGCCTGAAAATTCGTTCGCCATTATGTTTTAGTGCCGATGATGCCGATTTTTTCTTAGACAAGTTGATGAGGGTGCTGCGCCGCTTGCGTGGGTAAGAAAACCCGCATCCGGTTGTCTGGTGATATACTCCCGGTCCGGCCACCGGACCCATTCAGCAGAACGTCTCATAAAGAGTTGATCAGCCAGTTATGTCGAAAAGAAAAGAGTTACGTCAGCAAAAAATTTTGCAAGAGCTGGAAGCGCTGCCAACGTTGCGCATCGCTGACATGGCGCGCTCGCATCAGGTTTCAACAGAAACTATCCGGCGCGACCTCGATGAACTGACTGAAAAAGGGTTGCTGAACCGCACTTATGGCGGTGCGGTACGGGCCATGAATACCGAGCCGACCGTAACCGAGCGCCATCAGCTTTTCACCGAAGAACGCGAACATATTGCGCGTGAAACGGTGAAACATATCCAGGATGGCAAGCTGTTTATGATCGGTTCAGGCGCGACAACCGTGCATATCGCCCGACGTATCGCCAGTGACCTGCGCGATATTACGGTGGTAACCCATTCCTTTGGTGTCGCGACAGTGTTATCGCTAAATCCGACCATCCGGGTGATTGTCGCCCCCGGAGAATACCTTGCTTCCGAAGGGGCGATGACCGGGGCGCAGACGTTACTTTTTCTGCGCCAGTTTACGGCTGATTACGCTATTTTAGGTGCCAGTGGACTCTCCACTACCGGTCCCAGCGAGGCGCTAATTGATTGCGGAACGGTATATAACGCGATGATCCAGCAAGCGAATAAAACCGTTGTTGTCGCTGACCATTCTAAATTCGAACTGGCGTTTCCCTATAATTACGCGGCCTGGCCGCGTGTTGATGCCCTGATTACCGATGCCCTGCCGCCTGAGCATTTTTCACATGCGTTAGCGAAGGAAAAAGTGAAGGTATATATATGCAATCCGGTTGTGCATAGCTGATCTCACCGTTGCGGCGCTTCCCCCCGAACATCACGGGGGGAATATCCCCGGCGACTTTGTCACTTCCCTGCTGCCATTTTCATCCCACGCTTCAGCGACATGCCATAACCCCCCAGCGCGCACGCGGCGATAACCCACGGAATCATCTTCACCACGCTGGAGTCGCTGCCGCTCAGCGATTGCAGGTTATTCACCACCAGAATGATGGTGATGGACATGCAGACTATCGACAGCAGCGGCGCCCAGAACACCTGTAAGCGGCTATCGTCGGTGGCAACGCGGCGGAAGAACATCACCACTGCGGCGGACACCCCCAGTTGCAGAATCAGGATACACAAGGTGGCGACCGCCGAGCCGATGGCAAAGATATGCACCATCGGGTCCAGCCCGGCGCTGCCCATGCCAGCCAGCAGCATCAGCAGGATTACGCTGTGCACATGGCTGGCGTTATGCGGCGTGCCGTTGGTGGGATGGGTTTTGCACAACTCTTTCCAGATCAAACCATCACGGCTGATGCTAAAGATGTAGCGCGAGATGTTGTTGTGGAAGGCCAGGGTCGCGGCAAACAGGCTGGTGATCAGCAGCACCGACATGGTATCCACCGCCCACTGGCCGACATACTGGCGGGTAATGTTGAAGACAAAATTCCCCGGATCTTTGCTGGCGATGGCGACAATCTCATCGAAGCCGTACGCCTGCACCAATGACCAGCTGGTGAAGCAGAAAAACGCGGTAATCAGCAGCAGGGCGCAAATAGTGGCGCGCGGCACGGTCTTCTGCGGGTCACGGCACTCCTCAGCGTAAATCGCCGTGGATTCAAAGCCGATAAACGCAGCGATGGTAAAGATGAAGGCGATACCGAGGTTGCCCTGCATAAACACCGCCGGTTCAAACGACTGGAAGGTATAGGGGCCGCTCTTTTTCACCAGCAGCATGACATCGGTCAGCAGCACGATACCGACCTCAGCCAGCATCAGTACGCCCAGCAGTTTGCCGCCCACCTCCACCCGTTTAATGCCGAGCACCCAGGCAATCACCGCGAACAACATGCTGAGCGCCCACCAGGGAATATGCACG
The DNA here is from genome assembly GCF_059730485.1 of Pantoea sp. X-Soil-TKNS-1207. NCBI lineage: Bacteria > Pseudomonadati > Pseudomonadota > Gammaproteobacteria > Enterobacterales > Erwiniaceae > Pantoea > Pantoea sp. X-Soil-TKNS-1207. The sequence goes on along the minus strand of NZ_AP035958.1, from coordinate 4,057,763 downwards.
GCGAGATGCTCTTCAAAGAACAGCTGGGAGAAAAAGCCGAGCATGGCGACAATCGCAATCTGGATGGAGAAGTAAGCCATCAGCGCCAGCACCGAGGCGGATGCCCCCCAGTTTTCGCCCAGCCCGGTGGAGATATAGGTGTAAAACGCGCCAGCATTATTGACGTGGCGGCTCATGGCGATAAAGCCCACCGCAAACAACATCAAAATGATGCATGACAGGATATAGAACACAGGAATGCCGCCGCCGTTGCCGGAGATAATCGCCACCGGCAGGCCGCCAACCACGCCGGTTAAGGGCGATGCCGCGGCGACCACAAAAAAGACCAGAGAAAACAAGCCCAACGTATTTTTGCGTAAACCGGAATCGTTGTTCATCGCCAGCGCCTTTATGGAGAGAGTGAAATTTCTCAGGCAATCTGCGTTGCCTGAGGCAGGTAACTTCACTGCATCATTTCTCAGTGGCGGCGATGCCGGATAGAAAAAATCGGACAGCACCAGGGTGCAGAGCTGCACCGTTTTGGTGCTCAGTGATAACGCAGGCGATGGAACAGCGCATCATGCGCAATGCGGCGCTGATAGTCGCAGGGCGTGGTGCTGACGAACTTCTTAAACTCGCGCAGAAAGTGGGACTGGTCGCTAAAACCGAGATCAAACGCCAGATCGCTAAAAGAGATGGCGCCCTGCACATGGATGCTACTCAGCGCCGACTGGCAGCGCAGAATGCGGCTAAAGGCCTTGGGTGACAGGCCGGTGTCCTGGCGAAACTGACGCTGAATGGTGCGGCAGGTGTAGCCGGTCAGCGCTTCCAGCTGATCGACGCGGATATTGCCTTTCTGCTGCACCATCGCGCGAATAATCAGGGCGGTTACCGATGAGGCTTTGCGCACCAGCCGTGGCGTGAAGTGGGCGTTAAATAGCGAAATTTGCTGTGAAAAGCTGGTGCTTTGCACAATTTGCTCAAACGCCAGTCGGGCATCAGGTACCACATCAAGAAAGCTGAATTCATGGTCGGGGATCTCCTCTGCCATCACATCAAGAAAATCGGGAATGACGCCCGGCGCGAAACGCACGCCGAAGTAATGATGGTTATGCAACATATCCGCGCCGCGCGCTTCCAGCGTGGTACCGCATACGCGTCCTTTTGGGTTGAGCGGATCGCAATCAAAGACGATATCGACGCAGCCATCCGGCACCGCCAGCGTCATACCCGCCGATTGCGCGACGTCGAAGCTGTAAAAGTGTGAAATCGCCGGATTTTCTGAGGCGATCACCGAGTAATGCTGCGCCGCGTTCAGCACGAACCACGGCTGCTCCGGGTGAAAGCTGCCGCCATGACGATAAACAGGAATTTCGGACATCGCGCGCTCCGCTACGGCTGAACTGGATAAGCGAATCATGCAAACCCTGTGCCACGCCCATGTCGCAAATATTCAATACAGCCCCATCGCAGTCACGTATTTCTACATGCATCCACCTGCACGCCGGACATCGGCGGGAATACGCACCATGACTGAGAAGGTAATGAACCATGACTGATTCAACCCGGATTGATTTTATCTACCTGTCGGAGCAGGACATGATCCGCGCAGGCGTCACCGACATGCTGGCCTGCGTAAATACCATGGAGGAGATGTTCGGCCTGCTGTACCAGGGCGACTACCGCATGGCTGGAGCCAATAACGATTCGCACGGCGCGATGGTGACTTTCCCGGAAAACTCGCCGTTTCCCACCATGCCGAAACCGACCGCCGACCGCCGCTTAATGGCGATGCCCGCCTACCTTGGCGGCCGCTTCGGCACCGCCGGGGTGAAGTGGTACGGCTCGAACATTGCTAACCGCGACAAAGGGCTGCCGCGCTCGATTCTGATGTTCACCCTTAACGATGCCGATACCGGCGCGCCGCTGGCGCATATGTCGGCCAACCTGCTGTCGGCCTATCGCACCGGCGCGGTACCTGGCGTCGGCGCACGCCATCTGGCCCGTAAGGATTCCCGCGTGATTGGTCTGCTGGGGCCAGGCGTGATGGGCAAAACCGCCGTGGCGGCGTTTATCGCCGTCTGCCCGCTGATCGACACCATCAAAGTGAAAGCGCGCGGCCAGCGCAGCCTGGATAACTTCATTACCTGGGTGCAGGAAACGTACCCGCAAATCAAACGCATCGACATTGTCGACACGCTGGAAGCGGTGGTGCGCGATGCAGATATCGTCACCTATTGCAGCTCCGGCGAAGTGGGTGACCCGGACAGTTATCCGCTGGTGAAACGTGAATGGGTCAAAGCGGGCGCCTTCCTCGCCATGCCTGCGGCCTGCAACATCGACGCCGGGATGGAACAGGGCGACGTGCGCAAAGTGCTGGATAACACCGGCCTTTATCACGCGTGGTTTGAAGAGGTGCCGAAGCCTGCGCACCAAACCATTCCGGTGATTGGCGTGCGTTTTATGGACATGCTCGCCGAAGGCGCGTTGCAGGCAGAGCAGCTGGAAGACATTGGCAAAATCGTCGCCGGTGATGCTCCCGGCCGCCTCAATGATGAGGAGATCATCATCATGTCGGTGGGCGGGATGCCGGTGGAAGATGTTGCCTGGGGCACGGTGCTGTACCGCAATGCCATCGAAAAAGGCATCGGCGTGAAATTAAACCTGTGGGAAACCCCGGTACTCAGCTAATTAAGGAATCCTCATGACCAACATTATTAAAGTCAAAACCGGCTCGAAATTTGAAGAGATGGGCAGCTATTCACGCATTGTCGCGCTGGATAACTGGATTTATGTCTCCAACACCGCCGGGCGCAATCCGCACACCAAAGAGATTCCGGCCGATGTGACGGAACAGACCTTGCAGGTGTTCGCCAATATCGAAGCGGCGCTGGCCGCCATCGATGCTTCGCTGAAAGATGTGGTGTTTTCGCGGGTGTTTATTCAGGAGCCGGACGATGTGGCGACGGTTATGGCGATCATCGGCGACAAGTTTCGCGGCATCAACCCGGCCACCACCGTAACCTGCCCGCCGCTCGGTTCCACCGTCTACAAGGTGGAGCTGGAAGTCACGGCGTATCGTGGGGCGGGTCAGGCTGATGTTCAGGAAATCACCGTTGCGCTGTAAAGCGCAGCAGGAGGCGGGTTATGGCACCGGAAATTACCCCTGTAAACACCGCCACCGGGTTTCCTGATAAAACCACGGTGGTGATTATTGGCGGCGGCATTGTCGGTTTAACCGCGGCGCTGACGCTGGCGGAGCGCAACATCCCGGTGGTGGTGCTGGAAAAAGGCCGCATCGCGGGCGAGCAGTCGTCGCGCAATCTGGGCTGGATCCGCAAAACCAGCCGCGCTGCCGAGGACATTCCCCTGGCGCAGGCGGCCGACCGCCTGTGGGCGGGGATGGCGGCGCGCGTTGGCAGCGACGTGGGGTATCGGCAGGCGGGCATTATGTTTATCGCCCGTAACGCGGCGCAAATGGCGCTGCACGAGAGCTGGATGAAGGCGGTTGCCCCGCTGGATCTGGATGCAAAGCTGTTGAGTAAAGCGGAGATCGCCGCGCGCGTACCGGGCGGGCAGGGCAACTGGGCGGGCGGCATTTTCACCGCCTCCGATGGCCGGGCGGAACCCACGCTGGCTGCCAGCGCCATTGCCAGAGCCGCAATCGCCAAAGGCGCGATCATTGTGGAGCAGTGCGCGGTACGGACGCTGGAAACCTGTGACGGCAGGGTGAGTGGCGTGATCACCGAACGCGGTGAAATCCGCTGCGATCAGGTGTTGCTGGCGGCCGGGGCCTGGTCCCGACGCTTTCTCGGCAATCTCGGTATTGCGCTGCCGACGCTGCCGCTGATTTGCTCGGTAATGCGCACCAAACCGCTGGATGGCCCGACTGACATCGCCGTGGGCGCGCCGGACTTCTCGTTCCGCAAACACCGGGACGGCGGTTTTATCATCACCCAGCGAGGCAAGCTGGATGCGCCGCTGACGCTCGATCATCTGCTGATTGGCACGCGCTTTCTGCCGCAGCTGCGCCATGCGCGCGACAACCTGCGTATCTCGCTCGGCAAATATTTTATCAACGATCTGGCGCTGGCCCGACGCTGGCGTGGCGACCGCCGCACGCCGTTCGAGCGCATCCGCACCCTCGATCCCGCCGCCAATCCGGCGCTGAATCAGGATGCCATGCGCAACCTGCGTGCGGCCTGGCCGGTGTTTGAGCAAGCCGAAATGGCGCAGGCGTGGGCCGGGGTGATTGATGTGACGCCGGATTCCAACCCGGTGATCGGTCGGGTCGGATCGCTGCCGGGGCTGACGCTGGCGACCGGTTTTTCCGGTCACGGTTTCGGCACGTCGCCCGCGGCCGGGCAGCTGGCCGCCGATCTGGTTTCCGACCATGCGCCGCTGATCGATCCCACGCCATATCGGTTCGATCGTTTCGATGTTCAGACGCGGGTATAGCGGTGTATGCCTGGGCCGGCATTAATGCCGACCCTGGCCGCTATTTCATATAACTACGGATAACTGAAATAATCTGCTCCATATCCGTGTTACGTTCCTGCTCGCTGGCTTGTGGGTTCATCAGATGTTCACGAATATGGCCTTCCAGTAACTCGCTCATCAGCCCGTTAATCGCTCCGCGCACTGCCGCCACCTGCTGCAACACCTTCACGCACTCTTCCCCTGAGACCAGCGCTTTCTCCAGCGACTCGGTCTGGCCTTTGATGCGGCGCACGCGCGCCAGCAGTTTCTTTTGATCGGTATGCGTATGAGACATCGCGTTTCGTCCATTGATCATTACTATACTGGGGTATAGTATATTTGCGTTCCACAGCAATTGCATCTGCGCTGCCGTTTTTTATTTCAATGAGAAGAATGATGACCGATTTTGCCGCATTGCTGAGCCAGAGCACCTCCAGCGCCTGGCTGTTCATTCCCAGCGCAATTCTGCTCGGCGCGCTCCATGGGCTGGAGCCGGGCCACTCGAAAACCATGATGGCGGCATTTATCGTGGCAATTCGCGGTACGGTGAAGCAGGCGGTGATGCTGGGTCTGGCTGCCACGCTGTCGCATACGCTGGTTGTCTGGCTGGTGGCGCTGAGTGGGATGTATCTCAGCCAGAAACTTACCGCCGCTACCGCCGAGCCGTGGTTTCAGCTGATTTCCGCCATCATCATTCTGGTTACGGCGCTGTGGATGATCTGGCGTACCTGGCAAAGCGAGCGGCAGCGGAAGCAGCATCAGCATTTCGCACGGACGGATGCGCAGGTGATCGATACCGGTCATGGACATATCGAGCTGGCGTTGCATCAGGGGCGCTGGCAGCTGCGCACCCTCGACGGCGCCGCCTGGCAGGCTAATGAAGTGAGTGTGGCGACGCGGCGCGGAATGGGGTTCTCGCAAATTTTCACCTTCGCCGCGCAGGATGGCGTGCTGCAATCCACGCTGGCGGTGCCGCAGCCGCATACCTTCAATGCGCGTCTGTCACTGGGTCATCGCGGTCACTCACATGACTACGATGTGGCGTGGCAGCAGGGCGAAGTGCAGCGCGCGCCGGGCGAGAACGACGGGGGTTTCCAGGATGCGCATGAACGCGCGCACGCCAGCGATATCAAAAAACGGTTTGCCAGCCGTGACGTGACCAACGGACAGATCATCCTGTTCGGCTTAACCGGCGGCCTGATCCCCTGTCCGGCTGCCATCACCGTGCTGCTGCTGTGTATTCAGGTGAAAGCCTTTAGCCTCGGGGCGGTGCTGGTGGTGTGCTTCAGTATCGGGCTGGCGCTGACGCTGGTTGGCGTGGGGGTTGCTGCGGCGCTGAGCGTGCAGAAGGCGACCCAGCGCTGGCAGGGACTGGACAGGCTGGCCCGGCGCGCGCCGTGGTTTTCCGGCACGCTGATCGCGCTGGTGGCGATTTATATGGGGTATCACGGGCTGAGTGGCATCCTGCGCTGATCCTAAACGCCGCGCATCTGTTAAGATCGCGGCGTTTTTCTTCCATCTGGTAACCAGCCCCATGTTAAAACTCAAATTTCTCCTGCCGTTGCTGATCATCATCAGCGTCTTAGTCTGGTGGCTCACGCCGCACTACAGCGATGAGGACAAAGGTTATTACATCGCCATGTTCTGTACCCTGACACACGATGGGCGTGGCAACTCGCCGCAGGATATGCAGCAGATCATTGAAGGCAGCAATTCGGATTACGCGTTGCAGAAAATTCACTTCCAGCGTGGCCTGGGCGAGCATCTGCAAACGGTGTGGCAGGAGCTGACACCGGAACAGCAGCAGCAGGCGCACCAGGATCGCAACGCCTGCCTGCGTCTGATGTCGGCAAAACTGTTGCCGGGCGAGGAACTGCATAATTAATTTCTCATTGCACCGGCAACGTGAGTTCGTTGCCGGTGGCTTTCATTACCGCCTGCACGTCTTCCTTTCCATCGCAAAAAACTTTCCCGGCAAAGTATGAAGTAAAAACTAAGTATTAAGTTTTGCTGATTAACGCTCAAAAAGATCAATGTCTGATGACGGTAAAATAGACAATGGTTGCAGGAAAAAATACGATGACCCTTAATGAGGATGAGCGAATGAAAAAATTAATTCTGTCTGCGTTGTTGTTGGGTGCCAGCGTTCCGGTACTGGCCGCCAGTAATATCTCTGCTCAGGAAGCAAAACATTTCAAACTTGAGTCGCTGGGTAATATTAGCGTGTCTGAAACCGGTGGTGAGATCGGTTCTCCGACAGAGCTGCATGAGCGCCTATCGGAAATGGCAGATGCCAAAGGCGGTAAATATTATGTGGTTGAAGCTGCGCGTGAGCATGGCAATAATTTCGACGCCGTAGCCCAGGTTTACAAGTAATAATAAAGCCCCGAAAGGGGCTTTTTCAGGTCATAAAAAAAAGCGCGATAATCGCGCTTTTTTCGTTATTGCATGACACAGTCAATGCGTGCCGGGAATCGGCCAGCATGGGCTGGCGGCGGCCGTACGTCGTTCTCGCAAACGCGGGTGGCAAGGCACTCCTGACGGCACAGTACGCAGGGATCGTCAGTGGTAGCCAGTTTCTGTTTTCTTTCACCGGTAAATTGCAGCTTGCGGCAATAAAGCGGCGTACAACCCATCATCTGTTTGAAAGAGCGGGTGAACGATTGCTGGCTTTCAAAATGATATTTTACCGCCAGGCTGATAATCGTCGCATCACTATTTTTTAACTCGACAATACAGGCGGCCAGTTTCTTTTTACGAATATAACGTGCCAGGGTTTCATTATGGCATCGGGCAAAAAGTTTCTGTAAATACCATTTTGAATACCCGGATTTTTGAGCGATATCATCAATGCTCAGACGCTGGTCCAGATTTTCAACAATCCAATCGGTCACTGAATCAATCACACTTTCATTGTACTTTCTCTCTTTCATAAGCCCCTCCATTTCAATGCGTACAGTGTAATTTAATTTATCCTTCGATGGGCTTCTGTAACGTAAAGTTTTATAATGATATCCGGTTTAATCTTTCTGCTATAAGAACATTCTGAGCATTCGTGAGAATAGGCTGTAATTTGTTATTTATTTGTTGTTGTAATGTCGAAAACAGACCCGAAATAGTTAACGTAAATAAAATAACTTCGGGATATTCGCCACAGGCACTTCGTTTGCTCGCTAATTTATCAGCGATGTTTATTGATGGCACGACCCATCAATACGCCGATACGCGTAACATGCCAAACTCGATCCTTTTCCCTGACCAGGAGATCTCCTGATGGCGTTACGTTTACCCGTGAAGTTTTCACTGGCGCTGGTGCTCTCTGCCGCGGCTCTGATGAGCAGCGCGTCGGCCTCAGCGACCACTGTCTATGGCGAACAGCTGGAGGGGTTCCAGTATCCCTATCCGCTGCAACATTTTAACTTCTCATCCCAGCAGCAGCCGCTCAGCATGGGCTATATGGATATCAAACCGACGCAACATGCCAACGGCCAGACCGTGGTACTGCTGCACGGCAAAAACTTTTGCGGGGCGACCTGGGAAGACACCATCAAGGCGCTAAGCCAGCAGGGTTATCGGGTGGTGGCACCGGATCAAATCGGCTTCTGTAGTTCCAGCAAACCGGCGAATTACCAATACAGTTTCCAGCAGCTGGCGCAGAACACGCATCAGCTGCTGCAACAGCTGGGCATCAATCAGGCGGTGATTGTCGGCCATTCAACCGGCGGGATGCTGGCCACGCGTTATGCGCTGATGTATCCGCAGCAGACGCAAAAACTGGTGCTGGTGAACCCCATCGGCCTGGAAGACTGGAAAGCGAAAGGTGCGCCCTGGCGTTCGGTGGATCAGTGGTATCAGCGTGAGCTGAAGCTGAATGCGGCGGGGATTAAGAAGTATGAGCAGCAAACCTATTATGTCGGCCAGTGGAAACCGGAATATGACAAATGGGTCGCTATGCTGGCCGGGCTGAACAGCGGGCCGGGTCATAACAAGGTGGCCTGGAACTCGGCGCTCATCTACGACATGATTTTCACCCAGCCCGTGTACTACGAATTTAAAGACCTGAAAGTACCGACCACGCTGATGATCGGCACTTCCGACACCACCGCCATTGGCAGCGATATCGCGCCGCCAGCGGTGAAGGCGCAGCTTGGTCATTACAATGTGCTGGGTAAACAGGTGGCGAAGATGATTCCGGGCGCGCGGCTGATTGAGTTCCCCGGCATGGGGCACGCCCCGCAGATGGAGGAGCCGCAGAAGTTTAATCAGACGTTAATTGACGAACTGGCGCGGTAAGATCAACACCGCGCGCTAAAGCGCGCCGCGACACATTTCGCATCTTCCGCAGCGGCGCGATTTATCGCGCCTGCTTACGCAACTTCTTCGCTGCATACATGCGCTCGTCGCTGCCTTCCAGCAGTTGCTCCAGCGATTGCGGTTGCTGCGGGTCAAATTCGACGATGCCGCAGGAGAAATGCAGCGCGTAACGACGATTAAGGTCCTGCGTCTGCTTTTGCAGCCGCTGTTCGAAGCGGTTCAGGATGCCATCGGCATCGGCCTGCTGTAATCCATTGAACAGCACCACAAACTCATCACCGCCGAGTCGGGCAAACAGATCGGCCTGGCGAAAGCTCACCTTCATCGCATCGGCAAAATCCATCAATGCGCGATCGCCTTCCCGATGGCCGAGGGTGTCGTTAATCTCTTTGAAACGATCCAGGTCGAGAAAGGTCAGGCTGGCGGGTAATTGCCTCACCAGGCATTCATTCAGCGCCAGCTGTCCGAGGGTCATAAAACCCCGTCGGTTGGTGATTTGCGTCAGCTCGTCGGAAGTGGCGATCTGGAACGCCACCAGTTCGGCTTCAGCCATCGCCGCTAAATCGCGCAGCGTGTGACGATCGTCCAGATTGAAATCGCGGGCGGTGTGGTCAACGATGCACAGGGTGCCCACTTTGGCCCCGGCTGGCGTGCGTAACGGACAGCCCGCATAAAAGCGGATGGGGTCCTCGCAGGTCACTAAGGGATTGTCGTGGAAACGTTCATCTTCCAGTGCATTCTCCACCACCATCACATCATCCTGCAGAATGGCATGGCCGCAGAAGGAGGTATTACGCGGTGCGGTTTCGGCTGAGTGACCCACCGTCGATTTGAACCACTGATGATCTTCTTCCAGCAGGCTCACAATCGCCACTGGCACGCCAAACAAACGGCGGGCAAGGCGGGTCAGACGATCAAAACGCTCTTCTGCCGGGGTATGCAGAATATTTAGCGCACGTAACTGGGCCAGACGATATGACTCGTCCGCGGGCAGTGCTGGTGCTTTCATCGCGTTACTCTTTTTGTATGTGCAGGTGCTGCTACTGGTGTTGGGGCCACAAGGGTGGCAGTTAAGCAGTTATCAGCCGTGACGGGCGCGGCTGATAAGCGTAACGAGGATCAGAGCACTTTTTGCTCGGCGAGATCAAGGGCAAAATAACTGAAAATCAAATCAGCACCGGCGCGTTTGATGGCGCCGAGGCTTTCCAGCACCACATTGCGCTCATCAATGGCACCGGCCTGCGCGGCAAATTTAATCATCGCGTACTCACCGCTCACCTGATACGCCGCCAGCGGCAGCGTCGTGCGCTCGCGGATATCACGCAGGATATCGAGGTAGGCACCTGCCGGTTTCACCATCAGCGAATCAGCGCCTTCCGCTTCATCAATCAGCGACTCACGGATCGCTTCACGACGGTTCATCGGATTCATCTGATAAGTTTTGCGGTCGCCTTTCAGCGCGGTACCGGCAGCTTCACGGAACGGGCCGTAGAACGACGAGGCGAATTTGGTGGAGTAAGACATGATCGCGGTATCGGTGAAGCCCGCAGCATCGAGCGCCTGACGAATTGCCTTCACCTGACCATCCATCGCCGCCGATGGCGCAATAAAATCTGCACCGGCCTGCGCAGCCACCACTGCCTGCTTGCCGAGGTTAATCAGGGTCGCATCATTATCGACACCGTGATCGCACAGCACGCCGCAATGGCCGTGGCTGGTGTATTCACAGAAACAGGTGTCGGACATCACGATCATCTCCGGCACGGTCTCTTTGCAGATGCGCGACATACGCGCCACCAGGCCGTTCTCGTTCCACGCATCGCTGCCGGTGGCATCGGTGTGGTGCGAAATACCAAAGGTCATCACCGAACGGATACCCGCTTTGGCAATACGTTCGATTTCATACGCCAGACGCTTTTCCGGAATACGCATCACGCCCGGCATGGCGTTGATCGGTTTGTAATCGTCCACGCCTTCTTCAACAAAGATCGGCAACGCCAGATCGCTGAGGCTCAGGCCGGTTTCCTGGAACATTTCACGCATCGCGGCGCTTTTACGCAGCCTTCTTGGACGCTGGATAAGGGAGAAATCAGACATGCTCACTCTTACTTGCAGGTTAAAAAAGTGGCGATAGTTTACTCCTTTTCGCGCCGGGCGAAGAAGGTTTGTGTGCGGAAGGGGAGAAATGAAAACTCCCGCCGAAGCGGGAGTTGAGGGGATTACTCGTTGATATCCGGGTGCTGCTGCACCAGGTTTTTACGCTTCGCTTCCAGTTTGGCAATCTCGGCGTCGATATCTTCGATTTTCTGCTCGATGTTGTCGTGATGTTCTTGCAGGATTTCACGCGCTTCTTCGATATCCGATGCCGCCGGGGTAGCGCCGCTCAGCGGTTTATTCGCCGTCTCTTTCATGTACAGGCCGGTAACCAGACCAATCACCGCAATCACCATCAGGTAGTAAGCGGGCATGTAGAGGTTATTGGTGGCTTCCACCAGCCAGGCGGCCAGGGTCGGCGTCAGACCCGCAATCAGCACCGAGATGTTGAAGGCGCTGGCCAGCGCGCTGTAGCGGATGTGAGTCGGGAACATCGCTGGCAGCGAGGAAGCCATCACGCCGGTGAAGGCGTTCAGAATCACCGCCAGCAGCAGCAGACCGGCAAAAATCAGCCCAATTACGCCGCTGTTGATCAGCGTAAACGCCGGGATGGCGCAGATCAGCAGCGCGATGCTGCCGATAATCACAAACGGGCGGCGGCCAAAGCGGTCACTCAGCATCCCCATCACCGGCTGCACAAACAGCATACCGATCATAATGGCGATGATAATCAGCACGCCGTGATCTTCCGAGTAGTGCAGGTTGTGAGACAGGTAGCTCGGCATATAGGTCAGCAGCATGTAGTAGGTCACGTTGGTGGCAATCACCAGACCGATACAGGCCAGCAGACTTTTCCAGTGTTTACTGGCGATCTCTTTGAACGACACTTTCGGGCCGTCACGCAGACCTTCGCGATCCCCCTGTTCCAGCTTTTCAACGTGCTGCTGGAACGCCGGAGTCTCTTCCAGCGCATGGCGCAGATACAGACCAATAATGCCTAACGGCAGCGCCAGGAAGAACGGCAGACGCCAGCCCCACGCAAGGAAGTGTTCTTCCCCGATGATCGTGGAGATGAGCACCACCAGACCGGCACCCAGCACGAAGCCAGCGATAGAACCGAAATCCAGCCAGCTGCCCATAAAGCCGCGCTTACGGTCAGGCGAGTATTCCGCGACGAAGATCGACGCGCCGGTATATTCACCGCCCACCGAGAAGCCCTGCGCCATTTTGGCCAACAGCAGCAACACCGGCGCCCAGATGCCGATGGAGGCATACGAGGGGATCAGGCCGATACAGAAGGTACTGAGCGACATGATGACGATGGTGATGGAGAGAATTTTCTGGCGACCGTATTTATCGCCCAGCATACCGAAGAACAGGCCACCGAGCGGACGGATCAGGAAGGGAACGGAGAAGGTCGCCAGCGCGGCGATCATCTGGATACCGGGCGTGGCATCCGGGAAAAACACTTTACCCAGTGCATAAGCGACAAAGCCATACACACCAAAATCGAACCACTCCATCGCGTTACCCAGAGACGCCGCGGTAATGGCCTTACGTAAACGGGCATCGTCGATAATAGTGACATCATCCAGCCCAATCGGTTTTACACGCTTCCTACGCATTTTCATGAATTTACCCTGTATTGGAATCAGAAAGTCCTCAACGGCGCGGACCGAGTTGACACCATCAGGCCGCGGCGTTGAGAAAATTAAAGCATAGCCGTAAAGCGAGAGTTCCTCCGGCCTTGCCACAGCAATAATTACGTTTGCAATTATTGCATCCCGCGACAGAGTATACCGATTTTGAGTGATATTTGTCATGTTTACGCCAGTAACTGACTACTTTCTGGCTAAAACTGTTGAAGGGAGGCGGCAAAACGATGCAGCAGAAAAAAATTTCTGGCAGGGAAAACGGCCCATCTCAGGCTGCGATGTAAAAAAGGTTAAATATAAAAAATATTTACCATTGTCGTTATTAATATCCTTCACTTGCCAGCAATAAAACATTCAGTAATACTCAGCCGCCTGGCTCTGGTGGAGTATTCATGTCAAGGAACAACGCCCGGTCGTTTGATAATCCGTGGTTGTCGATGATCGACAGTGTAGAAAGAAAACTTATCAATAGTGCGCCCGCTGCGCAGCGGGCTGCGGCATTTCCTGCCGAAAAAGTGGCGTGGATTCACTGTAATGAGCGGGCGGATGCGTTACTTGAGCAACTGGCGCAGCATCCCGATGAACTGCTGCAATGCGCCAGCGGCTGGTTCCAGGCGGGATGGTTAACCCAGCAGGGCATGGAGAGCCTGCGTCAGCTCCAGCGTCTGAATTACAGCGCGGTGACGCAAAAACATCCGGCGGCGCAAATTGAAGAGTACCAGCGGCTGGTGGGGCAGCTGACGCCGACGCTGGAGCGGATTAACCAGCGCCTGAATGCGCAGCACAACACGCCACCGGCGCTGGCTGACGACAGCCTCGAAGTGGCGCTGCGCATCGCAAAAAAACGGCGTTCAGAGTAACGAACGCAGCGGCGCGCCCTTTACCCAGCCGGCAATATCTTCCACCGCCTGAGTGAAGTAAGTGCGGTAGTTGCTGTCGGCCACGTAACCCAGATGCGGGGTAGCGAGCACATTGGGCAGCTGCCGTAACGGATGATCGGCGGGCAGCGGTTCCTGTTCGAACACATCGAGACCGGCACCGGCCAGCTGCCCGGATTGTAATGCCGCGATCATCGCCGCCTGATCGACCAGGCCCGCGCGCGAGGTGTTAATCAGCAGCGCACCCGGTTTCATCCGCGCCAGTGCCGCCGCGTCGAGCAGATGGCGGGTACGATCGCTCAGCACCAGATGAATCGACACCACATCGCTCGCCTGCAACAGGTCATACAGCGACGCTTGCTTCTCCACACCACAGGCTGCCGCGCGTTCATCGGTCAGGTTCTGGCTCCAGGCACAGACCCGCATCCCAAACGCCTGCGCCACTTTTGCCATTTCCCCGCCGATTTTTCCCAATCCAAGCAGACCCAGGGTTTTGCCCTGTAAGCCGATGCCCAGCGTTTGCTGCCACGGCCCGTTGCTGCGCAGCGCCTGATTTTCTACCACCATATGGCGCGCCAGCCCGAGCAGCAATCCCCAGCTCAGCTCCAGCGGCGGCGCGCTGCTGCTGGCGGTGCCGCAGACCGCGATATAGCGTTCGCGACAGGCATCGAGATCTATCGAGGCATTGCGCATACCGGAGGTGACGATCAGTTTCAGGTTGGGCAGACGGCCAATCAGCTCAGCGCTCAGCGGGGTGCGTTCGCGCATCACCACCAGAATATCGGCGTGCTGAATCTGGCTGACCAGCGTTTCCGTCTCTGCGATATGGGTGGTGATTGCGGTGGTGTGGACCAGCGGTTCGAGGGTTGCCCAGTCGGCAAGCGACAGGGCAACGTTCTGGTAATCATCAAGAATGGTGCAGTTCAGGCTCATGCGTTTCCTCAGCGAGTAACGGCTGCCGCCCCTGCTCGTTGAGCCACGCACGCAGCCGATCATTATCCATTGGGTAGGCGTAATAATAGCCCTGAATAAATACCACGCCACGCTGTTGCAGGTACTGGAATTGTAACGAGGTTTCAACACCTTCCCCCAGCACCTCCAGCTGCAATTTATGGCTGAGATTGATAATCGCATCCAGCACCGGCGTTTCGCCATCCAGCCGTTCGATGGCGTTGATAAAGCCGCGATCGATTTTCAGATAATCGAGCGGGAAAGTGAGCAGATAACTGAGCGAGCAGTGGCCGGTGCCGAAATCGTCAATCGCCACTTTCATGCCCTGCGCCTGCAACAGCCGCAGCTTGCGCGCCACATCTTCGCCGTCGTGGATCAAACTGCGCTCGGTCAGTTCCAGCGTAATCTGTAGGTTTTTATTTTTAATCCGCGCGGCGAACAGCTGAATATCATCGACGAATTCCGGGTGTTGCAGATGGTCCGCTGCCAGATTGAAACCAATATGGAAGCCCGGTTCCACATCCCAGCCCTGAATATCTTCCGCCATCAGCTCCAGCAGATGACGCGTCAGCGGCACAATGATCCCTTCTTCTTCCGCCGCGCTGATAAATATGTCGGGACGGACCCTGTCGCCGTTCGGCAGCTGCCAGCGCAGCAGCGCTTCCGCGCCGGTACAACGCTGATACTCGGTGCTGTAGACCGGCTGATAATGGACCGAGAATTGACGATTGCGCATCGCCCGGCGGATTTCATCACGCCACGAAATGCGGCGGCGCAGCCAGTTGGCGGTCAGAATCATCAGCAGAATGGAAAAAATCGCTGACATCGGCAGGAAAATAAACAGCGCCTGATGCCAGGCTTTCAGCAATTCGCTGGGCGGCACAACCACGTCAACGCTGATGGGATAGCGGCTGGACTGCGCCGAATAGGGATCGCTTTTCAGCCAGGTTTCCCGTAGCGGCTCATTCGAACCGCTGCTGATTGGCGCGCCGTCGCTAAAACGCATGGTCATGCGATAGCCGCGCGACTCGCCAATCGCATGCATAAAGTCCATCAGATACTGGCCATCAATCACGGCCCAGAATCCCTGGCTGTCAGGCAGCTGACGGACAAAAATCACTGCCGGGCGATCCGGCACCCCGGCGGTCCCTTTGATCGAGATGCTCCACCAGGCTCTGCCGGTGATGGGCGGTTTACGCTGCATCAATTCGGTCAGGGTGCCAGGATTCAGGCCAAATGCCGAGGAGCAGGTGACGTTCTCGCCATCCAGTTTGCCAACCGAGCGAAAATAGGCGTTCAGCGTGCCGACGCGTTGCAGCTGGTCTTCAATGGCGGTGCAGGGTTGATAGTGGAAGCGGCGCAGATCGGTGATCATATCCCAGGCGATATCACTCATTTTTTCTGCCTGGGTAAGTAACGCGCTGGCGGCGGTGACTTGCTGCTGACGCACGGTATGTCGCGCTTCAATCGCCGTGCACAGGATGCCAAGCACCAAAGGCAAAAGCCCGGCGCAAACAATCAACAGCCAGCCAAAATCTCGCTTTCGGTTCTGCAGTGGCACCAGGCGTCCCTCGGTAGGTTTAAGCCGCAGGGAAGGGGGCTATACTGCGGCTTCAGCAGCATACCACTTTCCCCAGGCTGTGCATGTTAGCGTTTTGATTGACCAGAATTCTGACCTGAATCAATTATCGACCTGGCTTTGCATTTATTGACAACCATTTGCTTGTTTTGGCACTTTTTGGCTGACAGCGCTCGCAGGCTGGCCTTCCCGCGCAATAATTGTCACAAAAAAAACGCGGGATTAATACCCGCGCGTTAATGTTGAGTGGCGTTTTTTGTCGCTTCAGCGCGGACGCGATCCCGGACGTCCATTTCCCAGCATTATTGCCAGGCGGCTGCCGCCTGGCGTCGTCTCCATCAGGATTTTGGTCACGCTGGTCAACGGCACTGACAACAACATCCCCACCGGCCCCAGCAGCCAGCCCCAGAAAATTAATGACAAGAACACCACCAGCGTCGACATCCCCAGTCGGCGTCCCATCAGTTTGGGTTCAAGCACGTTGCCGAACAGCATATGGATGGCGATAAACAGCGCCGCCACCATGGCTGCAATATAGATATCGTTTAGCACCAGCGCCTGAATAAACGGCGGGATACCGGCAATAATCGGCCCGATATTGGGGATGAAGTTGAGGATAAACGCCACCACGCCCCAGAACAGCGCGAACTTAACGTCGAGCAGCAGCAGCGCCAGCCAGACGGCGACACCGGTCAGCAAACTGACCAGGGTTTTCAGCGCCAGGTAGTGGGTGACGCCTTTCAGCGCGCGGTGCAGGCCCGCGATACGAATCTTTGGATTCACCATGGCGTTGCGCATCTTGTAGGGCAGATGGTGGACCTCAAGCAACATAAACACCACCGTCAGGATCAGCAGCACGATATTGGTCATCGCTCCGGAGAACTGCGCCAGCGCCGTGGTGGCCATATTCATCATCACATTGGGATCGAAACGTTCGGCCAGCGCGGTGGTGGAGATGTTGAGGTGAAAGCGCGCGCCGAAATGCTGCAACACGTTAAGCTTCTGCTCCAGCAGGGCTTGCATCTGTGGATAGGTCTGGCTGAGTTCACTGGCGGAGCTGGCGAGTACCGCCACCAGCAGCAGGAGTACGCAGAAAATCACGGTTATGACCAGCGTGATCGCCATCCCGCGCCGTATTCCCCGCCGCATCAGCATCGTTACCAGCGGGTTGAGTACCACGGCCAGAAAACTGGCGAGTAAGAAAGGCACCAGAATTTCTGAGGCGGCACGGATGCCGGCAAGAATAATCACCAGCATCGCCAGTTTCACCAGAATATTCTGGCCAATTTTTTCCTGTTGCAGGTCGTTCATTCCCTCTCCCGAATCATCAATGGCTCAGGAGAGTGTAGCTGAAGAAAAAATAACCTACTGTTTCATAAGCAAAACCAGACAGTTAAGCTGGCTGGCGGCGCAGCAGCGCCAGCGCCGCCAGCATCAGGCCGAGGCTGGCAAACAGCGTCAATGTCGCCATCGCCATCCCCTGGCCGACCGATCCCTGCTCAAACTGCCGCCAGATAAAAATCGCCACGGTCTGCGTACCCGCCGGGGCGAGGATCAGCGACGTCACCAGTTCGCGCGAGGCGACCGCAAACACCATCATCATTGCCGCCAGCAGGCTCGGCGCCACCAGCGGCAGCACAATCAGTCGCAACGCCTGTAAGCGCGAAGCACCATGTACCCGCGCCGCCGGTTCCA
Organism: Pantoea sp. X-Soil-TKNS-1207; assembly: GCF_059730485.1. Classification (NCBI taxonomy): domain Bacteria; kingdom Pseudomonadati; phylum Pseudomonadota; class Gammaproteobacteria; order Enterobacterales; family Erwiniaceae; genus Pantoea; species Pantoea sp. X-Soil-TKNS-1207. Next base: position 4,040,139 of record NZ_AP035958.1, on the reverse strand, counting down.
GCGTCGGACCGAGCTGACGCAGGGCGCTGCTGACATAGCGCACCGGCCACGGCAGCAGCAGGCAGCTGTATGAAAGCAGTAAAATGGCCAGCGTGTTGTAGGGTGAAACCGGCCAGAAGCCGCGGTTCCACAGCAAAATCAACCCCACGCCAATCACCACGCCAGGCATGGCCGCAGGCAGCAATGCCAGACCATCCATCAGCGCCAGCAGGCGCGTTTTGCCTTCGGCAACGCGCCAGGCAATCAGAAAGCCGAGCAGTCCGGTGAGCAACGCGGCCCCCAGCGCCAGACCGATGCTGGTGGAGAAGGCCGCCAGCGCATCGCCTTGCTGACTAAACAGCGCGGCGAAGTGGCGCAGCGTCAGGTTGTGGGCATGAATGCCGCCGGACAGCGTATTCAGCAGGCCGCTCAGCGTCATCGCTGCCAATGGCAGCGCCACCGCCAGCAGCGCGATAGCCACAAACAGCAGCATCATGGGCAGCTGCCAGACACCGGCGCGGGCGGCATCCTGCGCCACCGGTTTGCCGCTCACCGCCGTGACATCGCTGCTGCCGGTCAGCCTGCGCTGGCAAAACCACGCCAGCAGCGCCACCAGGCTTAACATCAGCGACAGCGAAGCGGCGCCGGGCAGATCAATCGGCCAGTCCGCCAGTTTCTGCTCAATGCCGACGGTCATCAGCGTTAACCCGGCACGCGCGCCCAGCGCCGCCGGAACGCCGTACTCTTCAATCGCCAGCGTAAAGGCCAGCAACACGCCACCAGCCAGCGCCGGTAAGGTCAGCGGCAGGGTGATCTGGCAAAACGCGCGCCACGCCGATGCGCCATGCACCCGCGCCACCCAGGCCAGACGCTGGCCGCTCGCCATCAGCGAACGCGACACCGCGAAATAGACCACCGGAAAAATATTCAGCGTCATCACCAGCATCATGCCGCTGCTGCTGAACAGCAGGCTGTCGAGATTGAGGCCGGTCAGCTGTTCGACATAGCCATTGCGCTGCAACGCCAGCGTCCACGCCAGCGCCACGATATAAGGTGGCGTCAGGAACGGGATGAGAAACAGCAGATCCCACAGCGCCGCAGCGGGCAGGCGAAACAACCCGCGCAGCGCGCCGAGCGGCAGGCCAATCACCAGGCTGCCGATCGCCACTCCGACACCAATTTTCAGCGTGCCCAGCCACATCGGCACCAGCTGCGGGTCCTCCAGCAGCGCCGGTAACGCACTAAAGGCGCCGTGCCATTCCCCTTCGCTCAGATGCGGAAACAGCGCCTGCAACAGGATAAACAGCAGCGGCAGCGCCACCAGCACCACCAAAGCCAGCAGGATCAATCCATTAAACAGGGCGCGCGACATGGTTTACTGCCCGAACAGCGTGGCAAATCGCTTCAGGACCGCGGCGCGATCGCTGCTGCCATCCTGATTCATCGGCAACAGTTTGATCTCGGTGATTAACGGACGCTGGGCTTTAATATCGGTACGGGCTGGCATCAGCCAGGCTTTCGCCACCTGCTGCTGACCCTCATCCGACAGCACGTAATCAATAAAGGCTTTGGCATCAGCCGTATGCTGGCTGCTTTTCAGGATCATCATCGGACGCGGCGCGACCACGGTGCCGTTTTCCGGGAAAATCACCTTCACCGCTTCACCCTGGGCGATGTTGTTGTAGGTCACGTAATCCACCGCACCAAACACCGCCGCTTTCGCCCCCTGCAAAACCGGCGTCACCGCCTGGGCGTTCGGACCGCTGATCACCATGCCGTTGGCTTTCAGCTGATCAAACAGCTGCCAGGCTTTTTCGCCTTCGCCGTTCTGCAACCCAATCAACAGATCGAGTGAGGCGCCAGAGAGCGCCGGATCGGGGGTGGTCACTTTGTCTTTAAACGCCGGGCCGGTGAGATCCTGCCAGGTTTTCGGTTCCGGCGTGTTGCTGTTGGTGTTCCACACGATGCCGAGCGCGGAAATGCCCTGCGCGACATAGGCATCGGTTTTGAACGCCGCCGGTACGCTGGCGGCGTTGGCGCTTTGATACGGCAGCAGCCAGCCGCGCTGTTGCAGATCTTCGGCGGTATCCCAGGAGGCGGAAATCAGCACGTCAGCCTGCGGATTGGCCTGTTCGGCTTCCAGGCGCGCCATCACTTTGCCGGTGGTGGCCTGGAAGATATTCACTTTTACGCCGGTCTGCTTTTCAAACCCGGCGGCGAGGCTTTTCGCCAGTGAGCCAGGACCGGCGGTGTACACCGTCAGTGCTTCGGCATCATTCATCATCATGGCGGAGGTCAAAATCATCGCGCTGATGGCTCCTGTTTTAACTAACTTGAGAGATGGCATTGGTTTCCCCTGAGAGGTCAGTCACTGAAACAATCTGGCCCTGCGCCAGATGAATAATGCGGTCGGCCAGCGTGGTGGCTTCCTCGCGGTCATGTGTTACGTAAACGGCGGTGATGCCCGCGGCGCGCAGCAGCTGCGCCATGGTGTGCGCGAGGGTCTCGCGCAGCTCGCGATCGAGGTTGGAGAGAGGTTCGTCAAACAGCAGAATCGCCGGTTTCGCCACCAGCGCGCGCGCTAACGCCACCCGCTGCTGCTGGCCGCCTGACAGCATGGCCGGTTTGCGATCGCCAAACCCCGCCAGACCTACCTGCTCCAGCGCCGCCTCCGCCTGGGAATGCGCCGCCGCTTTCTTTATGCCGCGCATCCGCAGCGGAAAGGCGACGTTGTGCAGCACGCTCATATGCGGCCACAGCGCGTAATCCTGGAACACCATGCCGAGGTTGCGGGCTTCCGGCGCGGCGCAGTGGCGCGCCGAGGCCACGCACTGCTCGCCGATCCAGATTTCACCGGTGGTGGGTTGCAGCAGGCCCGCCAGCAGTTTCAGCAGCGTGCTTTTGCCACAGCCGGACGGGCCGAGCAGCGCCAGCGTTTGTCCGGCCGGAATGGTCAGGGAGAGATCGTGCAGAATGGTCAGGTTATTGACCGACCAGCTGAGATTTTTCAGTTCGATAGGCTGCGCGACACGCGTCATCGGCCACCTCCCGTCCGGGAGTGGAGACACGCCACGCGCACCCGATGGTTTATCAGGAGCGTCATCAGATTGTTATCCTCTTTGGGATTTCACTGGCGGCGAGTCTACGGCGACCATATGACGAAATGATGACCAAATATCATCAGACGTTATGATGCGTGGCGGACGAAAAAGCGTATGATGACGCTTCTGTTATAAAAAATTCGTCAAACACGAGCGCAATTACTCATGCCTGACCAGCCTGCCACGGAACCTGCTTTAACGCCTTTCCGCCTTAACCTATTGATCCTCTCCATCGTGATGTTCAACTTTGCCAGCTATCTCACCATCGGCCTGCCGCTGGCGGTGCTGCCGGGGTATGTCCATGATGGACTCGGCTACAGCGCCTTCTGGGCCGGGCTGGTGATCAGCCTGCAATATCTCGCCACCCTGCTAAGCCGCCCCCATGCCGGACGCTATGCCGACCTGTGGGGGCCGAAAAAAGTGGTGGTGATCGGGCTGAGCGGCTGCTTTCTCAGCGGGCTATGTATTCTGCTCTCGGCGCTGACCGAGAGCTGGTCGGTGCTTAGCCTGGCGCTGCTGTGCCTGGGCCGTGTGATCCTCGGCATCGGGCAAAGTTTTTCCGGCACCGGCACCTCGCTGTGGGGCGTGGCACGCGTCGGCTCGCTGCACATTGGTCGGGTGATCTCGTGGAACGGTATCGTCACCTATGGCGCGATGGCGATTGGCGCGCCGCTCGGCGTGGTGATTTTCCGCAGCGGAGGGCTGCTGCTGCTCTCCGCTATCATTATCGCCATCTGTGTGCTGGCGATTGCGCTGGCGCTGCCGCGTGCGCCGGTGAAAGGCAGCAAAGCCAAACCTATCCCGTTCCGTCATGTGCTGGGCAAGATTTACGGCTTCGGCCTGATTCTGGCGCTGGGGTCGGCAGGATTTGGCGTGATCGCCACCTTTATCACCCTGTTCTATCAGGATAAAGGCTGGGATGGCGCGGCCTTCGCGCTGACGCTATTCAGTGCCGCCTTTGTCGGTACGCGTCTGCTGTTTCCCAACGCCATTAACCGTCTCGGTGGTTTGCGCGTCGCCAGCCTCTGTTTTGCGGTGGAGGCCGCAGGCCTGTTTCTGGTGGCGGCTTCCTTCGATCCCTGGATGGCGAAGCTCGGCGCGTTTCTGACCGGCGCCGGTTTCTCGCTGGTGTTCCCGGCGATTGGCGTGGTGGCGGTGAAAATGGTGCCGCAGCAGAATCAGGGCAGCGCGCTCGCCACCTATACCGCGTTTATGGATTTGTCGCTGGGGATCACCGGGCCGATTGCCGGTTTTATCATGAGTTTCGCCGGGGTGCCGCTGGTCTATTTTCTCACCGCGCTGCTGGTGTGTCTGGCGCTGGTGGGGACGCTGCGGATGAACAGGCGACAGCCGGACAGCCCGCCGATAGAGATCAAAGAGAATTAAAAAAAGGGCCTCCGACCGAGGCCAATTACAACAAAGTTGTGTCATTGACACAGATAAGGGTACGGCAGATGGGGGCGACGGACAGAAGCCCCCAGGATTCTGTCAGGCTTGCAACAATTCAATGCTGGTGCGGATGGCATGTTCGATCTCTTTCGCGCCCCATTTCTCCAGTTCGGAAGAGAAGGGTTCAAACGCGTAGATGCCTTTGTAGCCGAGCATCTCCAGACGTTTCACCTGCACAACGCTGTTCAGCACATCTTTGTCGCTCAGCATGATGCGTTCTTCATCGGTGAGCTGCGCGGTCGGGCGGGTATCTTCCACGCCAGACAGGTGCACCAGACCAATCTGATTCACATCAATCTCCTGCGGAAACTCCTGTTCGGCATTCTCGTACAGGTGATGATGGAAGGTATCGAGCAGCAGTTTGAACGGGACCTGCGCATCGCGGATCAGCTGCTGAGTCTGCACCGCCGAACGCAGCGAGCTGACCGGGAAGCCGAGCGGCTCCACCAGCCCCTGGATGCCGTAATGGGCAAAGCGCGGGGCGAGGGTTTGCAGCGCGGCCAGCGTCTGTTCCGGGGTGATGGCGATGCCTTCATTTAACGGACACATCACCAGCGCCTTCGCGCCAATCTGCTGCGCTTCCTGCAACAGGGTTTCGGCTTTCGCCAGCAGGGCATCGTCAGCGCGGTTGAACGGGTAGAGCGCGTTAATGGTTTCGATTTCGATGTGATATTTGTCCGTCAGCGCACGCAGCTCGGCAGCGCTCAGACCATCGGTGACTTTGCCGCCGGCCATGTCATTACGCAGCTCGACTTTGCTTAACCCCAGGCGCTGCACCAGCTGGAAGAACGCTTCCAGCGAGAGCGCGGGCGCGATTTTACGATTAATACAGAAACGGGTTGGATCGATGGCCATGCGGCGGCTCCTGTAAGCATGTTCGGGTAGATGGGGCTAAAGAGAACATTTATTTCATTGTTAGTGAATTATGAAATATCAGATATTGGATCTGCTTCGCAAAAATTTCATATTTCGTTTCGCGTAACAGGATTCTCATCCCTGGTGTGGGGTTTTTTCTGGCGGAGTCAGAGTGAAGCGCGGCCGTGACCATCGCCCGCCATCAAGGTCAGGCGTTGGTTTTTCTCTGGTCTGGCGGGTGGAGCGAAAAAATGCGATCCAGCCCGCTAAAAGGAAATTTTCTAAAAAGATTTATTTGAAAAATTTATTTCATTGTAATAGCTTCATAGCACGCTTTTAGTATTGCCTGGTCAGGTCGCGTTGCGGTGATAAACCCCACCACCTGCAGGGAACTTACACATCAAAGAGGCAACGACATGAACATCGTAGGAAACTTTATCGGCGGCCAGATCACCCACAGCGCCAGCAATGAAACCATTCCGGTCTACGACCCGGCGACGGGCAAAGTAGTCCGTGAGCTGACGCAGAGCACTGCGGCTGAAGTCGAAAAAGCGATTGAAGTCGCTCACGCTGCCTTCCCGGAATGGTCGAAAACCTCGCCGCTGCGTCGTGCCCGCGTGATGTTCAACTTCAAAGCGCTGATGGAACAGCACCGTGACGAGCTGGCGGCACTGATTGTGTCTGAGCACGGCAAAGTGTGGTCAGATGCGCTGGGCGAGCTGACACGCGGTATTGAAGTGATTGAGTTTGCCTGCGGTATTCCGCATCTGCTGAAGGGTGAAAACTCACCGAGCGTCGGTACCGGCGTTGACAGCTACTCGCTGATGCAGCCGGTTGGCGTGGTGGCGGGTATCACCCCGTTCAACTTCCCGGCGATGGTGCCGTTGTGGATGTTCCCGATTGCGCTGGCCTGCGGCAACACCTTTATCCTGAAGCCGCCAGCGCTGGACCCGTCAGCCTCGGTGCGTATGGCTGAACTGCTGAAAGAAGCCGGTCTGCCGGATGGCGTGTTCAACGTAGTTCACTCGTCTAACGAAGACGCTGAGCAGCTGTATAAAGATCCGCGCGTTTCTGCGGTGAGCTTCGTGGGTTCTTCCGGCGTGGCTGAGCATATCTACAAAACCGCCAGCGCGCATGGCAAACGTGTTCAGGCGTTTGGTGCGGCGAAAAACCACGCTATCGTGATGCCGGATGCCGATCTGGATGCCACCGTTAACGCCATTATGGGCGGTGCGTTCGGTTCTGCCGGTGAGCGCTGCATGGCGCTGCCTGTGGTCGTCGCGGTCGGTAACGACACCGCTGACAAACTGATTGCACGTCTGACCCCGCTGATCAACGCGCTGCGCGTGGGTCCTGGCATCCAGAAGGGTGCTGAAGAGAATGAAATGGGGCCGGTGGTATCTGCCGCGCACCAGAAAAAAGTGCTGGGCTACATCGACAAAGGTGAGCAGGAAGGCGCGAAACTGGTGGTTGATGGTCGTAACTATCAGGTGCCTGGCCATGCCGAAGGTTACTACGTGGGCGGCACGCTGTTCGACAACGTGACTTCAGATATGACCATCTGGCGTGAAGAGATCTTCGGACCGGTGCTGAGCATTATGCGCGCTTCCGATTTCGACAGCGCGCTGCAACTGGTGAACAGCCACGAATTCGGCAACGGCAGCGCCATCTTTACCAGCAACGGCCACACCGCGCGTGAATTCGTCCAGAATGTTGAAGCGGGCATGGTGGGCGTCAACGTACCGGTGCCGGTACCGATGGCGTTCCATAGCTTCGGCGGCTGGAAACGTTCCGTATTTGGTGCGCTGAACGTGCACGGTCCGGACGGCGTGCGCTTCTACACCCGGATGAAAACCGCCACTGTGCGCTGGCCGAGCGGTCAGCAGACGGTATCTGAATTCAGTATGCCGACCCTGGGTTAATTTCGCGAACAGAGGAGGATTGGGATGTCACTACTTTCGAAAGCGCAGCAGCCAGATGGCAACGGCCGTATCCAGCATGTGACGCCGGAAAGCGCCGGTTGGGGATACGTGGGCTTTGATGCTTATCTGCTGAAGAAAGGACAAACCCTGAAGCTGAGTAGCGGAGACAAAGAGCTGTGTCTGGTATTGGTTGCCGGTTTTGCTTCGGTGAAAACCCGCCATGCCGAGTTCCCGAATCTGGGCAAGCGTCTGTCGCCGTTCGAGCGTATTCCGCCGTATTCGGTGTATGTACCGCATAACGATGAGGTGGAAGTCTACGCCGATAGCGATCTGGAGCTGGCGGTGTGTAACGCCCCCAGCCAGGGCAACCTGCCGGCGCGTCTGATTGCGCCGGAAGATGTCGGCGTTGAGCATCGTGGTAAGGGACGCAACCAGCGTCTGGTCCATAACATTCTGCCGGACAACAAACCGGCCGATAGCCTGCTGGTGGTGGAAGTCTACACCGACGAGGGCGCGACCAGTTCTTACCCAAGCCACAAGCACGATCAGAAAGAGAGCAACGACGAGACCTATCTGGAAGAGACCTATTATCACCGTTTCGATCCGGAGCCAGGTTTCGCCATGCAGCGCGTGTATACCGACGACCGTTCGCTCGACGAGTGCATGGCGCCGTATAACCGCGACGTGGTCACCGTTCCGCGCGGCTACCATCCGGTGGCGACGCTGGCGGGCTATGACAACTATTATCTGAACGTGATGGCCGGGCCGGTACGTCTGTGGAAATTTACCTGGGAGAAAGATCACGCCTGGGTGAACAGCGATAAGTATCCGCGCAGCAAATAAGTCCGCCTGCGGCATAAAAAAGGGCGTTATTCCGTGAGGAGTAACGCCCTTTTTGTCTGGCGGTGCGGCTATCAATCAATACGGTGCGCATAAATGCGATAACCCTTGTGCGGCCGTTAACACGGTGCGCATAAATGCGATAACCCTTGTGCGGCTGTTAATACGGTGCGCATAAATGCGCACCCTACGGTGTAGGGTCGGCATTTATGCCGACCTGGCTGAACACCGCACTTTCCCCGCACTATCACCGCGCGATACGACGATCCCACTGCCGTTCGAACACCGCTTCGCCGTTGTGCTGCACCTTCATCTCGCCGCGAATAATGAAATGCGTCAGATCGCTGCGCATCTCCAGCACGATATCCGTTTCCGTCCACCAGCCTTCGCGACCAATCTTCATGCTTTGCGTCAGCAGGTAATGGGCCGAGAGCGGGTCCTGGTTATGCACGGTCAGCTGACGGCGCAGGCTGTGGTCGACGGTGGTATCGATATCGTCGAAACGATACACCCCTTCGCCAAACACTCCGCCGACGCCGTGGGTGACACTTTCCCAGCTGTCGTGCACCACGTCGTAACGCAGCTCGCGTTCAACCCGGCCCGGCGACAGCAGCGTCAGCGGCGTATTGGCCGCCGTTTCCGGCTGCGGGTTCGGTCCGGCAATCGGTTCCACCTGACGGCAGACCGGCAGATCGAGGGTGGCGCTGGCGAGGTTGACGTTCAGCGTCGCCACTTCCGCCATCGGCCAAATCATCGGCCAGAAGGTGGTTGCCAGCGAGATGCGCAGACGATGTCCGGCGGCAAAACGCCAGGCAATGCCGTCCAGCTGCACGTTGACATCGACCGTTTCGCCCGGCGTCAGCGGCACGTTTTTGTCCTGCCCCTGCAAATGGCTCAGGTTCACCCAGCCGTGGGTGACGCGGGTTGATGCCCCATCCGGCGCGACATCGGACAGGCGTACGTACAGCATCGCCGCCGGTTTGTCGCTGCTGAGTCTGACGCTGAACTGCGGGAAGCCGTAAATGCTCAGACTTTCGCTCAGCGGGAGGCTGTCAAAGCTCTCCGCCAGCCCGTCATCCATACGCTGATCGCTTGGGCTTTCGCCCAGCACGCCCGCACCCATCCACTCGCCAGCGAACAGGCCGTGGTTTTGCTGCGTACAGATCGCCTGCCAGCTCGCTTCAGCCAGCGGGCTGGTCGCCAGCACGCCAGGCTGCAAATGCCAGCGTTGCGGCGTGGTTGCCTCGTCGGTATCACCGTCGATGGCCATCCATTCGCCAAAGGCTTTTGGACGCTGCGAATCCGGGCGCTGGCTGTCGTTCAGCCACGCCTGCACGCGCGGTCCCTCCAGCACGTCATTATCCTGCTGCTTCAGCCAGCGATCCCACCAGCTGACCGCCTCTTGCAGGAAGCCGATAGCCGGTTCCGGCGTGCCGTCCTGCGGATAGATATGCGCCCAGGGGCCGATAATCGCTTTGCGTGGCACCTCGAGGTTATCCATCAGACGAAATACCGCGTTGCTGTAGGAGTCGGCCCAGCCGCCCACCGCCATGACCGGACATTGAATATCTGACCAGTTCTCACCGACCGAGCCGTGTTTCCAGTAGGCATCCTTCAGCGGATGCTCCATCCACAGCGCCGGGAAGAAGGGCATATTTTCCAGCCGGTGCAGCCAGTCCTGATACCAGCCATCTCCCACCAGCTGCGGGTCCTGCGGACGGCTCTGGTAGGCCAGCATAATGCCGCCCCACCACAGGTTGTCATTCAGCAGGCAGCCGCCTTTGTAGTGAATATCATCGTTGTAGCGATCGTCGGTGGAGCAGACGGTGATGATGGCTTTCAGCGCCGGTGGACGACGCGCCGCCAGTTGCAGGCAGTTAAAACCGCCCCAGGATTTGCCCATCATGCCAACGGCACCGTTGCACCATGCCTGCTGGCTGATCCAGTCGATCACTTCCAGCGCATCTTCCTGTTCCTGCAACAGATATTCATCCGCCAGCAGGCCGTCGGATTCGCCGCTGCCACGCATATCCACGCGCAGCACCGCATAACCCTGACCGGCGAAATAGCCGTGCATCGGCTCATCGCGCGTACGTGTCCCGTCGCGTTTGCGATAGGGAATATATTCGAGAATGGCGGGCGCCGGCTGCTGGCTGGCAGAGAGCGGCAGCCACATGCGTGCCGCCAGTCGGGTGCCGTCTTTCAGGGTGATCCACAGATGCTCCGTCACGCTGACGCTGTGGGGAAATTGCGTTACGAGGGTTTTCATGAGGCTCCTGCCATTGCATTTGACTGACGCTGACCCAGCACTTCATCCAGCCAGGAGGTGCGCATCTCCGGCACTGAAGTCAGCAGTTTCTCGGTATAGCTGTGCATCGGGGCGCTGAACACCTGTTCGGTTGGCCCCTGCGCCACCACGTTGCCCTGATACATCACCGCCACCTGCTGCGCGATGCGTTTCACCGTGCTGAGGTCGTGGGTGATAAACAGGTACGACAGACCCAGCTGCTCCTGCAAACGGCGCAGCAGATTGAGCACCTCTTCCGCCACCAGCGGATCGAGCGCCGAGGTGGCTTCATCGCAAATAATCAGCTCTGGCTCGGCGGCCAGCGCACGGGCGATGCAGACACGCTGCTTCTGTCCGCCAGACAGCGCGCCGGGATAGCGATCGATCAGGTTGAGCGGCAGCTCGGTGAGGCGCAGCAGTTCTTCCACCCGGCTGCGTACCTGGCGTTTATCCAGCCCGAAATAGAAGGCGATGGGGCGGCCAATCGCTTCCAGAATGGTCTGGCGCGGATTCAGTGCCACATCCGGCAGTTGGTAGATCATCTGAATGCGACGCAGCGTCTCTTTGTCGCGCTGCTGATAGCGGTTCGCCAGCGTCTGACCGGCAAAGGTAACGTTACCGGCGGTATCGCCCAGCAAACCGCACAGGGCGCGCGCCAGGGTACTTTTGCCGCTGCCCGACTCACCGATAATCGCCAGCGTCTCGCCTTTGGCGATGCTCAGCGACACGCCGTGCACCACGGTTTTGCCGTTGTAGCCGGTGGCGAGATTTTGCATGGTCAGCAGCTGTCCCTGCGCCAGGTTATCGGCGTGCACCGGCGTCAGCGCATGAGCGCGTTCCGATACCAGCCGCTGGGTGTAGGCTTCCAGCGGGTTTTGCAGGATATCCGTGGTGCTGCCGCACTCCACTTCTTTGCCCTGACGCAGCACCATAATGCGGTCGGCAATTTGCGCCACCACTGCCAGATCGTGGGTGATATAGAGCGCGGCGGTGTTGAACTCACGTACCAGCTTGCGCAGCATCACCAGCACTTCAATCTGGGTGGTGACATCCAGCGCGGTGGTCGGTTCGTCCATCACCAGCAGATCCGGTTTGCAGGACATCGCCATCGCCGCCATCGCACGCTGCAACTGACCGCCGGAGAGCTGATGCGGATAGCGCTGGCCGATGGTATCCGGCTCAGGCAGGTCCAGCGCGCGGAACAGGGTCACTGCCCACGCCTGGGCTTCTGCGGCATTCATCAGGCCATGACGAATCGGGCCTTCGCACACCTGTTTGCCGATGGTCAGCGCCGGGTTAAAGGCAGCGGCGGCGCTCTGCGCCACATAGGCGACGCGTTTACCACGGATTTCGCGCTTCTCTTTACTGGAGAGCGGCACGATATCCTGCCCGGCGATACGCACTTCGCCCCCGGCGATGCGGCAGCCAGGGCGGGCGTAGCCAAGGGCGGCCAGGCCGATGGTGGATTTACCGGCACCGGATTCGCCAATCAGTCCCAGCACTTCGCCGGGCTTCAGGCTCAGCGAAATGTTCTGCACCAGCGGAATGCCCTGGTCGGTTTCAATGCGCAGGCCGCGCATGTCAAGAATGGGTTTGATCATCCTTCTTCCCCCAGCGAGAGATTGTTACGCACCAGCAGCCAGTCAACCACCAGGTTGACGCCAATGGTCAGCAGGGCGATGGCGGCGGCCGGGTAGAGCGGGGCCAGCTGGCCGAAGTTAATCGCCTGCGCGTTGTCGCGCACCATGCTGCCCCAGTCGGCCCAGGGTGGCTGGATACCCAGCCCAAGGAAGCTCAGGCCAGCGATAAACAGGAAGGTGAAGCAGAAGCGCATACCGAACTCGGCCAGCAGCGGCGGAATGGCGTTGGGCAGGATCTCCTTACGCACGATCCAGCCCAGCCCTTCGCCGCGCAGCCGCGCCGCTTCGACATACTCCTGACAGACAATCCCCTGCGCCACCAGACGCGCCAGACGGAACACGCGGGTGGCATCCAGCAGGGCGATGGTGCCGACCAGCACCGGAATTGAGGTGCCAAGCACCGACAGCACAATCAGCGCCAGAATCAGCACCGGAATCGACATCAGGGTATCGACGATGCGCGTCAGCACCACGTCCACCCAGCGGCCATAAATCGCTGCGGTGAAACCGGTGAGAATGCCGACCACAAAGGAGATGGCGGTGATGGCCAGCGCGATGGCGATGGTGGTACGCGCGCCAAACAGAATGCGCGACAGCATATCGCGGCCCAGGCTATCGGTGCCGAGCGGCAGCGCGCCAGACGGCAGCATCCAGATATCGCCGACCTGCGCGGTTTCGCTGTGCGGCGCCAGCCACGGGGCGAAAAGCGCGGCGATCAGGTTGATGGCAATGATCGCCAGGCCGAGCATGGCCGAGATCGGCACCGTGCGAATTTTTACTCGTTTCATGGCTTACCTCGCATGGCGCAGTCGTGGGTTACACCAGATCGCCAGCAGATCGGCGGCGGTGTTGAGCAGAATATAGGTGCCGCCAAACAGCAGCCCACAGGCCTGTACCACCGGCAGATCGCGTTTGGTGACCGCATCCACCATCAGTTGCCCGATGCCGGGATAGACAAACACCACCTCGACCAGAATCACCCCAACCACCAGATAGGCCAGGTTGAAGGCGATAACGTTGATGATCGGCGCCAGCGCATTCGGCAGCGCATGGCCCAGCACGATACGCCAGCGCGACAACCCTTTCAGCAGCGCGGTTTCGATATAGCTGCTCGACATCACCGCGCCCACCGAGGCACGCGTCATCCGAAGCATATGGGCCAGCACCACCAGCACCAGCGTCAGCATCGGCAGGGTGCAGGCATATAAGCGTGCGAAGAAACCGGCATCAGGATCGACCAGCGCCAGGCTGGGAAACCATGCCAGACGGATAGCGAAGAAGATCACCAGCACGTAACCGACGAAGAACTCCGGCACCGAGATGCTCAGCAGCGTCAGCGAGTTGGCTAAGCGATCAAACCACGAACCACGCCACACCGCCGAGGCGATGCCGAGCAGCACCGCCAGCGGAATGGCGATGATGGCGGCATAACCGGCGAGGAACAGCGTGTTGGCCAGCCGCGGCAACAGCTCGGCGCTGATTGGCTGGTTGTTCGCCAGCGAGTTGCCGAGATCGCCATGCAACACGCCACCCAGCCAGTGCAGGTAGCGCCAGATGGCGGGCTGATCCAGCCCGAGCTGGCTGCGCAGCGCCGCGATGGTTTCCGGCGTGCCGTTTTGTCCGAGGATCGCGCTGGCGACATCGCCAGGCAGCAATTCGGTCCCGACAAAAATCAGCAGCGAAACCAGCCACAGCGTGAGCAGGCCCAGCAGCAGGCGATGAAGAATCTGCTTTTTCATTACGACTCCAGCCAGACGCGTTCCGCCAGGCGACCACCCATAAAGTTGAACATCGGATGAGGTTTCACGCCGCCCAGTTTTTTGCTGGTGGCATCAAGATAGTCACCAAACAGCGGGATCATCGCGCCACCATCATCGCTGGCAATCTGCTGCAATTCGCCATAGATCTCCGCGCGTTTTTGCTCGTCCAGCAGCGAACGGGCCTGAAGTAACAGGCTGTCGAACTTCTCGTTCTTCCAGTGGGTGTCATTCCATTTGGCGGTGGATTGCCACGCGGTGGAGAACATCTGGTCGGCAGTCGGACGTCCACCCCAGTAGCCCATGCTGAACGGTGCTTTCATCCACACATCGTCCCAGTAGCTGTCAGCGGGCTGACGTTTGATGCTGACCTGAATCCCGGCCGCGGCGGCCTGGCCCTGGAACAGCGCGGCAGCGTCGAGCGCACCGGCAAAGGCGGCATCCGAGGAGGAGAGTTCAACCGGCAGGGTGCTGAGTCCGGCTTTCTTCAGATAAAATTTGGCCTTATCAGCATCGTAAGCACGCTGCGGCAGGGCTTTGTTGAAGAAGCGGTCGGTTTTCGGGATCGGATGGTCATTGCCGAGCGTGCCGTAGCCACGCAGCACGGTGGCGAGCAGTTTTTCACGATCGATACCGTACTTGATCGCCATGCGGACGTCGTTGTTATTGAAGGGCGCGACGCGGCAATCCATCAGGAAAGTGAAGTGCTGACCGCCGGACGAACGCACGATATTCAGCGCCGGGCTGCGTTTCAGGAAGTCGACGGTTTTGAAATCCACACGGTTGATCGCGTGCACCTGGCCGGAGATCAGCGCGTTGGTGCGTGCGGTGGCATCGTTGATCACCAGCACTTCGACGGCATCCACAAAAGCGCGGTCCGGTTTCCAGTAGTTGGGGTTACGTTTGAAGTAAGAACGCACGCCCGGCTGATACTGGTCGAAGATAAATCCGCCGGTGCCAATCGGGTGTTTCCAGTCGGTAAAGCCATCCGGGACGACCACCAGGTGGTAATCCGCCAGCAGGTATGGCAGGTCGGCGTTGCCGCTGTCCAGCTTGAGCGTGATTTCGTTATCGCCGCTTTTCTTCAGCTCAGTGATGCTCGCCAGCTGGGTTTTGATGGCGCTGCGTGACTGGTCGCCACGATGCAGGTTGATGGAGTAGAGAATATCTTCCACCGTCAGCGTCTTACCGTTATGGAAGGTGACGCCCTGGCGCACTTTAAAGGTCCACTCCTGCGCGCCTGGCTGGGCGGTCCAGCTCTCCAGCAGCTCTGGCGTGGCTTTGTTGTTCTCATCAATCTCGATCAGGCCGTTCATCAGCATATAGGCCTGGTTCAGCGGCACCCAGTCGCTAAACAGCGTGGGATCGAGTGAATCGCTGGTGTTGCCGCCAGACATGCCGAGTTTCAGTACGCCACCTTTTTTCGGTGTCGCTTCGGCTGCAAAGCCGGAGAAAGGCGAGAGCGATAAAGCCGTACCCGCACCAATCAGCGCGGCAGTATTGATAAATGAACGGCGGCTCAAATTTGCGCCCTGAAGGTATTTCGTCATGTCTGAATGCTCGTCTTTCATTTATTTTTCTCCGTTGTTATTCACCCTGTTTTACTTATCACCTGAGCCTGAGCGCAGTTATTCCTGATTTATATCAAAACCAATAAAACCTGATGTATGAGATTTTCGTATCAGACTATGCGAAAAACGCGCAGCAGAACACCCACAAAAAAGATAATTTCCTGATCACTGAGCAACACCAGGGAAAAGGCATGTGGAACTGCATACGATAGTTGGGCTAATCGGTGTTTTTTGTTATTTACTGGCGTACGCGCTGGTTCAGCTGCGTAAATTAGTCATAGATTCAGATGTTTATGCTTGTCTAAACATCGCGGGAGGCGTTTGCGGACTCTATTCACTTAGCCACGATTTTAATTTGGCGATGGTGATTTCCCAAACGATGTGGTTAATTTTTACGCTGGTTGGTATGCATGCTTCACATCGTCGTCGTGGCACATTAAAAAATAAACTTCCACCTTTGGATACCCAGCAATAAAGAATGGGATTTCATCGCACCGGTTTTATTTTTTTCGTGTGTTTAAATATAAGAAAAACCTATGACAAGCTATTAAATAGCTTATGTTCCGACTAAAGGGTGGCGCGGCAAATAATCTGCTGCGTCACCTTTTTCTTATCTCGGTAAAATTTCTGTCTGATGGTTGTGCTGTAGCCAGCTAATAACATGGCGCACAATCGGCTTGATGTAGCGATCTTCCGGGGTCAGCAAAAAGCATTTGCCATTGGCCGCCAGTTTGCCCGCATGGGCAGCCACCAGTTCGCCACGATTGAGATGATCCTGCACCAGGCCCTCCCAGCCGAGTAATATCCCGTCGCCGCGCAACGCCGCCTGCACCAGAAACGGATAATTATTCGCCCGCCAGGTCTGACGCGGGACAAAACCCAGCACCCCCTGCGAGGCAAACCAGTCGCTCCAGCCAGTCCATTCACGCTGTGGATCGTCCTGAATCAGCAGCATATGTTGCAGCAGCGACTCGGCCGGGGCGTCCGGTTCAAGGCGCGGCATAAAAGCGGGGGCGCACATCGGATAACAGATTTCGTCAAACAGCGGGCTGGCCTGAAAACCGGGCGGCGCTTCGCGCAGATAGAAGATCGCCAGATCGAATTCCGACGAACGCAGATCGCCGAAGCTGTCGGAGATCTTCATGCGGATTTGCAGATCGGGCAATTCACGATGCAGCGCCGACAGGCGCGGGGCCAGCCACAGGGAACCCATGGCGCTGGTGCAGGCGATAGTCACCTGCGGCAGGCCATTCCAGCCCATCACCTCCGCCGTGGCGTGCGACAGGGCGGAGAGCTGCTGACGTACCTGGGTGGCATAGGCTTCACCGCGCGGCGTCAGCAATACGCGGCGCTGGGTACGGGTAAACAGTTTGCAGCCCAGCATCTCCTCCAGCTGCAAAATCTGGCGGCTGGTGGCACTTTGCGTCAGGTTGAGTTCTTCAGCGGCGCGGGAAATGTTGCCATAGCGCGCTACACACTCGAAGGCAATCAGCGTGTTGAGCGGCGGTAAGGGTTCGATCTGCATCAATCCTGCCTCGGTGCGGGGAGAATGTGCTGCCACAGCGGCAGCGATCCTCACACACTAACCATCGCGATTAAGGCTGGCAAGCGTCTCGCTGCCAGCGGGAGGGTCAGGCTTTTTCGACGTTGTTCAGCGCCAGTGAAACGGCGAGGGTTTGCGCCAGGCACAGTGAGGCGACCTGGGAGCGGAAGCCATCCACCTGCGCTTCACGCACCACAAAGCAGACATCGCTGAATGCGGCCAGCGGGCTGACCTGGCTGTCGGTGATGGCGATCTGGTGCGCGCCACGTTTGGCTCCCAGTTCAACCAGCTCCACCGCTTCACGCGCATACGGCGAGTAGCTGATGGCAATCACCACATCTTTCGGGTTCACCATGCTGAGCTGCTCGGTGAACATGCCGCCGAGGCCATCGATCAGGAAGGCGCGACGCTCCAGATGGCGCAGCGCATACACCAGATATGAGGCGACGCTGAATGAACGACGCAGGCCGATGATGTAGATGTTTTCTGCTTCATTCAGCAGCTTCACCGCTTTATTGAGCTGGTCTGGATTGACCTGCATCGCCAGCTGTTGCAGCGCCTGGCTGTTGACCATGGTGAAGACGTTAAGGATCTCAACCGGGCTTTCCGGCGAGGTGGCGCTGTCGTCTGTTGCCGTCTGGCGGAATAAACGTGCGCGTTCGGTGTAGTTCACCGTCTCTTCCATCAGGTGTTGACGGAAAACCTGTTTCATTTCGTTAAAACCGCTGAAACCAAAAGCGTTGGCAAAACGGATCAGCGTGGAGGGCGGCACATCGGCCTGTTGGGCGATAGAAGCGACGGTATCAAAAGCAATGCTGTTGCTGTTATCAAGGATATAACGCGCCACCTGTTTCAGGCGTTTGCTCAGCGTCTCATAACGACGACGAATGTCGTCCTGTAACAAGGTCAATTGGGTGGGGTTATTGGTCATTACTTCTGCCCGTTAAAAAATTATGGCTGGATAATGAGCGCTATAGTACCAGACGGATGGAAAATTTCATTTGTTTGACAGCATCGTGAAGGTTATTTCATCGGTTTATGAAATGCCTCACAAAAAGCAGGGGAGCGGTAGGGTGGTGCAGAATATGAAAAGGTCGCCATTCATGGCGACCTTACGGGTGCGTCTTTTCATTCGGTCGCCATGAATGGCGACCCTACACCTGTAGGGTGCGCATTTATGCGCACCGTGTTAACAAACGCACCAACCCAGATGACGCATTGATGGGCGCACGGCAGAACTCAACCGCGTGCTGCGCGCCAGTACTCAATCAGGCGCAGATAATTGCCTTTCACCGTTTCAATCAGCGCCTGGTCATCCAGCTCGCCCTGCAACCACTGGCGTGAAGGCTGGCCAAAGATGGTGCGACCCACGGCAAACCCTTTCACCCACGGAGCCTGAGCGGCGGCGGCGAAACCGGCTTTCAGTTTCTCTTCCGGCGCGTCGAGGCCCAGCAGCAGAATGCCGCGGCAGTGCGGGTCCTGCTGTTCGATCAGGGCGCTGATCGCCTGCCAGCTCTCCGCCGACAGCGGTGGCAGTTTCCACCAGTCTGGCTGGATGCCGAGGCTGTAGAAATGACTCAGCATTTCAATGTAGTAGGCTTCATTGCGGTCCGGATTGCTCTCCGGCAGAATCACTTCCAGCAGCAGCTCGTGCCCGCTCTTATTACACCCTTTCCACACGTCCAGAATCAGATCGTCCTGCTCTTTCCGCAATTCTGCGCTGTCGTGCGGATGGTAGAACACCAGGCATTTCACCACATGCTCCTGCGGCCAGTCGATCAGCTGAGAGCCGATGTTGCCATGCTCCAGACGCAGCGGGCGTGAACTCGGCAGCTCGATAGGGCGACCAATCCACCAGCCTTTACCGGTGATGGCGTTGAGCGCTTTCTGGCCATAGGTGGTGTCGGCCAGGATGCCGCTCTTACCGTCGAGACCCGCCTGCTGTGCGGCTTCTTCCGCCGCTTTCAGCAGCAGCAATTTGAGCTGTGGAATGCGGCTCTCATCCACTCCGGCTTCACGCGCCATATCGGCGAGCTGCTTACGGTGGTCAAAGGCGAACACGTTCAGTTCCGGCCACTGCTGTTTGCGCGTGGTGACGCGATGCAGATGGTTAAGGCGAGTGTCGCGATCCGGGCGTTTCACCGCTTTATCACGGCTGAGGAAGTCATCCAGTTCCTCTTTGGTCGGCATCGCCGGTGCGCAACCGTGGCGTGACACCACCAGCGCGCCGCAGGCGTTGGCATAGCGACAAGCCTGTTCCCAGCCTTCGTCGTTGAGCCAGCCGCGCAGCAGGCCAGACATAAAGGCATCGCCTGCGCCCAGCACGTTGAGCACTTCAACGCGCACGCCGCTTTGCAGTTTGGTCTGCTCCCAGCTATCCGGGATATCGCCTTCAAACACCACGCAGCCCAGCGGGCCGCGTTTACAAACCAGCGTGGCCTGGCTGGCCTGACGCACATTTTTCAGCGCTGTCAGGGTGTCAGTGCTGCCACCGGCAATATGAAACTCTTCTTCTGTTCCGACGATAAGATCGAAATAGTGAACCACTTCCTGTAGCTGTTTTGTTACCTGAGTCGACTCAATGAAACGCGTTTCACCGTCGCCGAGTGAGGTCAGGCCCCACAGCACCGGACGATAATCGATATCCAACGCGGTGCGCAGGCCGTTGCGTTTGGCGATATCCAGCGCTTTCAGCACCGCAGCACGGGTATCCGGGTGCGACAGATGCGTACCGGTTACCGCCACGGCACGTGAAGAGGTAATAAAGTCTTCATTAATATCTTCCGGCACCAGCCCCATATCGGCGCAGTTGTCGCGGTAGAAAATCAGCGGGAAGGTCTCTTCATCTTTAATACCGAGGATCACCAGGCCGGTCAGACGGTCTTTATCGGTAATCAGCCCTTCAGTGCTGCAACCGACGCACTGCAACTCTTCACGCAGAAAGCGACCATTATGTTCGTCCCCTACGCGCGCCAGCATGGCGGATTTCAGGCCCTGAATGGCCGTGCCATACGCCACGTTGCCGGAAGATCCGCCCAGATATTTGGCGAAGGTACTCATGTCTTCCAGTCGTGATCCAATTTGCTGACCGTAGAGGTCGACGGCGATGCGTCCAATACAGATCACATCAAGCCGCTTCTGTTGTGTACTCATACCTATGGTTTCCTTCTGTGATAAGCAGACACTGCGGGCGCTATGCTTCCGGGTTCTCAAGGTGCCTGATTGGCTATGTTCGGAGTATGGGGAATAAAAATTCCAAATACAATATGAAATGAAATATCCGTCACGATTTTGTGAACCAGGTAAAACTCTGGAGAATGCCGCATCTGATGGGGGAGGAAACGCCGGGTTTCGCGGATGCTCTGGCTTGTGAGCCAGATCTCAGGAAATCCCTGAGAAATAAAGGAAGCTGCTGAAGTGAAATGAAATTTCGTTATACCCCCTGGATACTTACCTGCTGTTCCACTTTGCCCCACCGATGGCCTGCGTCTTAGTCCGTTTCATCGCTGAATTTGATCTCCATCGCAAAATGAAATGTTTCTTCTGTAATCGTATTTTATGGAAAAAATATTTGTTTATAATCGCCTCACGTTTCACTTATCCGCGGTCGCCATTTCCGGCGCGTAACGTTAACCGCGTTGTACCTGGTCCACAGGTACCAGCATGTAAAGGATGAGCATATGGGCACAATCAGATTGACTACGGCACAGGCGCTGGTGAAGTTTCTCGATAACCAGTATCTGGACGTGGATGGCGTTGAAAGCAAATTTGTAAAAGGTATTTTCGCCATTTTCGGTCACGGCAACGTGCTGGGGCTGGGACAGGCGCTGGAGCAGGACAGCGGCGATCTGGTGGTGCATCAGGGTCGTAACGAGCAGGGCATGGCACATGCGGCCATTGGCTTCGCCAAGCAGTCACTGCGCCGTCAGATTATTGCCTGTACCTCCTCGGTAGGACCGGGCGCGGCCAATATGATCACCGCCGCCGCCACGGCGACGGCCAACCGTATTCCTTTATTGCTGCTGCCGGGCGATGTGTTCGCCACGCGCCAGCCGGACCCGGTGCTGCAACAGATCGAGCAGAGCCACGATCTCAGCATCAGCACCAACGATGCATTCCGCGCCGTCAGTAAATACTGGGACCGCGTCAGCCGTCCGGAACAGCTGATGACCGCCTGCATTAACGCCCTGCGCGTGCTGACCGACCCGGCGGAAACCGGTGCGGTGACCATTTCGCTGCCGCAGGATGTGCAGGCGGAAGCCTGGGACTTCCCGGAATATTTCTTCCAGAAACGCGTTCATCGTCTGGATCGTCGTCTGCCGACCACGGCCCAGCTGGAAGATGCGCTGGCCCTGATTGCACGCAAACATAAACCGCTGATTGTCTGCGGTGGCGGCGTGAAATATTCCGAAGCGGGTGAGGCGCTGCGTAAATTCGCTGAACGTTTCAACATCCCGTTTGCGGAAACGCAGGCCGGTAAAGGCACTATCGTCTCGGATCATCCGCTGAACGTTGGCGGCGTTGGTGAAACCGGCTGCCTGGCAGCGAACCTGCTGGCGAAAGAGGCCGATCTGGTGATTGGCGTGGGCACGCGTTACACCGACTTTACCACCGCCTCGAAATGGATTTTCCAGAACCCGGATGTCAGCTATCTCAACATCAACGTCAACAACTTCGACAGCTACAAGCTGGACGCGGTGCAGCTGCTGGCGGATGCGCGCGAAGGTTTGACCGCGCTGGAAAATGGGTTGCAGGGCTTTGAAAACCACTGGGGCGGCCAGATCGATCAGGCGCAGAGCAAGCTGCTGAAAGAGACGCAGCGCGTATATGCGGCGACCTATAACACCGACGATTTCATCCCGGAAATCGCTGACCACATCGACCGTGAAGCGCTGTTTGCTGAGTTCGAGCGCCTGACGCAGTCGGTGCTGACACAGAGCAGCGTGCTGGGCACCTTAAACGAGCAGCTCCCAAAGGATGCGGTGATTGTGGCGGCAGCGGGCAGCCTGCCGGGCGACCTGCAACGCGTGTGGCGCACCAAAGATTACAACTCGTACCACGTTGAGTACGGATACTCCTGCATGGGTTATGAAGTGAATGCGGCGCTGGGTGTGAAGCTGGCGCAACCGCAGCGCGAAGTTTACGCGATGGTGGGTGACGGTTCCTTTATGATGCTGCACTCCGAGCTGGTTACCTCGATTCAGGAAGGGGCGAAAATCAACGTCGTCCTGCTGGATAACATGACCAACGGCTGTATCAACAACCTGCAAATGGAACACGGGATGGACAGCTTCACCACCGAGTTCCGCTTCCGTAACCCGGAAGGTGGCAAGCTGGATGGTGGCTTTGTGCCGGTGGATTTTGCGGCGATTGCGGGCGGCTACGGTTGTAAAACCTATCGCGTCACCACGCTGGAGCAGTTGAAAGCGGCGCTCATCGACGCGCAGAAGCAGACCGTTTCCACTCTGATCGACATTAAAGTGCTGCCAAAAACGATGGTGCACAAATACTTCAGCTGGTGGCACGTAGGTGTGGCGCAGGCCTCTACCTCCGAGCGCACCCAGCAGATCGCCGACGACCTTAACGCGCACATCAAACAAGCGCGTAAGTACTAACCTTCAGGCCGGATTTCTCCGGCCTTGTTTTACCCCTATCCGACTCTACAGGTGTAATTATGACGCTCAAACTCGGTGTTATTGGTACCGGTGCAATTGGTCAGGAACATATTCGTCGCTGCAACAATGTGTTGCAGGGCGCGAAGGTGGTGGCGGTCTCAGATATCAACGTTGAAGGGGCGCGTGCTGCGCTGCAACGTCTGAATATTGCGGCCGAGGTGTATCAGGATGGTCATCAGGTTATCAACTCGCCAGAGGTTGACGCCGTACTCGTGACCTCGTGGGACCCGACACACGAAGAGTTCACCCTGGCTGCCATTGCCGCCGGTAAGCCGGTGTTCTGTGAGAAGCCGCTGGCGCTGAGCGCCGAAGGCTGCCGTCGCATCGTCGACGCCGAGATCAAACAGGGCAAGCGTCTGGTGCAGGTCGGTTTTATGCGCCCGTACGATGCCGGTTACCGCGCACTGAAAAAAGTGATCACCGACGGTGAGATCGGCGAGCCGCTGATGCTGCACTGCGCGCACCGCAACCAGAGCGTCGGGGAAAACTACACCACCGATATGGCGATCACCAACACCCTGATTCACGAGCTGGATGTGCTGCGCTGGCTGACCGAAGACGACTACAAAACCGTGCAGGTTGTGTTCCCGCGTGTGACCTCGAAAACCCATGCGAAGCTGAAAGATCCGCAAATCGTGCTGTTCGAAACCCGGAAAGGCATCCGCATCGACGTGGAAATCTTTGTTAACTGCGCCTACGGCTACGACATCCAGTGCGAAGTGGTGGGGGAAGAGGGTATCGCGAAGCTGCCGGAACCGTCAGCGATTCAGATGCGTAAAAACGCCCGCCTTGGCAACGCCATCCTCACCGACTGGAAAGATCGCTTTATCGACGCGTACGACGTTGAGTTGCAGGCGTTTATCAATGATGTGAAAGCGGGCCAGCTGACCGGGCCTTCCGCGTGGGATGGCTTTGCGGCCTCCGTGGCGGCGGATGCCTGCCTGAAAGCGCAGAACAGCGGTGCCATCGAGCAGGTGGAAATGCCGCCACGTCCGACTTTCTACAACAAATAACCGAGAGCGTGCGCTACGTTCGGCATTAATCCACGGCGGCAGATTGCCCTGCCGCACTGAAATCAGGGACCTGACAATGAACAAAGACAATGTAAAACTGGCGATTGCGCCAATCGGCTGGACCAACGATGACATGCCGGAACTCGGCAGCGAAAACACCTTCCAGCAGACCGTGAGCGAAATGGCGCTGGCAGGCTTTAGCGGCAGTGAAGTGGGCAGCAAATACCCGCGCGATCCGGCCGTACTGAAGCCGATGCTGGATATTCGCGGCATTCAGATCTGCAACGCCTGGTTCAGCACCTTCTTCGCCAACGGCGACAAAGCGAAAACCATCGACGAATTCACCAATCATATGAACTTCCTGCACGCCATGGGCGCGCGCGTGATTGGCTGTTCCGAGCAGAGCAAAAGCATCCAGGGCACCACGCTGCCGGTGCTGGAGCAGAAGCCGATTTTCAGCGATGAAGAGTGGCGTCTGACGGTGGAAGGTTACAACGAGCTGGCGGAAATCGCGGCGAAGAAAGGTATGCGCGTCTCCCTGCATCATCATATGGGTACCGCTATCCAGACGCCGGCGGAGATCGACCGCTTTATGGAATCAACCAATGAGAATGTCGGCCTGCTGTACGACACCGGCCACATCTACTATTCCGAAGGCTCACAGCAGGCGATGCTGGACGTGCTGACCAAATACCTGCCGCGTATTTTCCACGTACACCTGAAAGATGTGCGCGACAGCGTGGTGGCGGAGGTGCGTGCGAACTCGCTGTCGTTCCTCGACGGCGTGAAGAAAGGCACCTTCACCGTTCCGGGCGACGGCGTGATTGATTTCAAACCGGTGTTCAAAATCCTCGACGATTTCGGCTACAAAGGCTGGATGGTGGTGGAAGCGGAACAGGATCCGGCGCTGGCTAACCCGTTCGAGTATGCGGTGAAAGCCCGTAAATATATTCGTGAGAATACCGGGCTGTAACGCCAGGCAGGCGCGATGAATTTGTCGCGGCGCGTGTGAAATAAAAAAGGCCGTTACCTTATTCAGGTTAACGGCCTTTTCTCTGGTTTAACGCCTTACGATGCCAGCGACAGCGTCGGTTTCTGGCGGTGGGTTGCCAGCCACTCGCTGATACGGGCCTTCTCGGCATCGTTCAGCCACATACCCTGTTTGGTACGACGCCAGATAGCATCGTCCAGCTCGCACACCCACTCGTGTTTCACCAGGTAACGCAGCTCGGCTTCGTAGAACTCGTGACCGAAGTTTTCACCCAGATCTTCAAGGCTCTGCGCGCCTTCCAGCAGCACTTCAGTGTTGCTGCCATAGGTGCGGGCAAAATGGCGGGCCATACCTTCGCTGATAAACGGATAGCGACGGCGCAGGCTGGCAGCATAATCTTCACGCGAACCGGCGATATTGCCGCCCGGCAGCACCGCGGTTTTGGTCCAGGCCGGACCTGCGTTCGGATAGTATTTCGCCAGTTTCTCCAGCGCGTGTTCCGCCAGCTTGCGATAGGTCGTCAGCTTACCGCCGAATACCGACAGCAGCGGCGCCTGGCCGTTATCGTCATGCACATCCAGCGTGTAATCACGCGTGATGGCCTGCGGTGAATCGGACTCGTCATCACACAGCGGGCGTACGCCGGAATAGGTCCAGACGATATCTTCGCTGGTCAGCTGTTTTTTGAAGTGCGCGTTGTACACCTTCAGCAGGTAGCTGATTTCGTTATCATCGATTTTCACCTCTTTCGGATCGCCTTTGTATTCGACGTCGGTGGTGCCGATGATGGAAAACTCATCCATCCACGGAATAACAAACACGATGCGATGATCTTCGTTCTGCAGAATATACGCCTGCTTTTCACGATGTACGCGCGGCACCACGATGTGGCTGCCTTTGATCAGGCGGATGCCGTACGGTGATTTCAGCTTCAGGCCGTCGTCGAAGAACTGTTTTACCCACGGACCGGCAGCATTGACCAGGCCTTTGGCGCGCCAGGTGTAGGTTTTGCCGGTATCGATATCTTCGGCTTCCACCATCCACAAACCGCCTTCGCGCCAGGCGCGGGTGACACGGGTGCGGGTACGCACTTCGCCGCCCTGTTTCACCACTTCCTGGGCGTTGAGCACTACCATGCGCGCATCGTCCACCCAGCAATCTGAATATTCGAATCCGCGCGTGATCTCAGGCTTGAGGGCCGATTCTGCGCCAAAACGCAGGCCCTTACTGCTCGGCAGGCTGGTGCGTTTGCCGAGATGGTCGTACATAAACAGGCCCATGCGGATCATCCACGCCGGGCGTAAATGCGGGCGGTGCGGCAGACGGAAACGCATGGGGAAAGCAATGTGCGGTGCCATTTTCAGCAGCACTTCACGCTCCGCCAGCGCTTCGCCCACCAGGCGAAACTCGTAGTGTTCCAGGTAGCGCAGGCCGCCGTGGATCAGTTTAGAACTGGCAGAGGAGGTTGCACAGGCCAAATCCCGCGCCTCCAGCATTAACACTGACAGTCCGCGTCCTGCAGCGTCCACTGCAATGCCGGCACCGTTGATGCCGCCGCCGATAACGATCAGGTCTTTGGTTTCCACGTCATCTCCTCCGATGTTCGGAATAGTTCTCAAATGTTCGTTTTCGAGCATAATAATAATCGGAAACCAACATTGATGCCAGTGGTTAACCCAATAAAAACATTTTTGCGTGATATAGCTAACATTCCGGCACGAAAAAAAACACTAAGCCACACCCTTTGTCAGGTTATGGCGCTGGCAACTCAGGGTAAACTAAGCGCCAATTGTGACGAAGCGATGAGAGACACCACCATGGAAACCTTCGAATGTATTAACGTCCTACAGGCTCAGGAGCATCTGGCACAAGGTGCGCAGCTGGTGGACATCCGCGACCCGCAGAGCTTTGCCCTGGGCCATGCCGCAGGCGCGCAGCATCTGTCTAATGACAACCTTGCAGACTTTATCGCTCAGGCCAGTCATGACCTGCCGGTGCTGGTGATGTGCTATCACGGCAACAGCAGCAAAGGTGCGGCGCAGTTCCTGCTGGGGCAGGGATTTAGCGCGGCATACAGTATTGATGGGGGGTTTGACGCCTGGCGCGCGGCGTTCCCGGCTCAGGTCGCTACTGGCACGCTTTGAGCCACTCGATAAAAGGAAGGAGAGCACCGCATGATGCGCATTACCCAGTTCAATAATCCGCGCATGGCCCAGGCATTTGTGGACTATATGGCTGCGCGCGGCGTCAGTCTGACGATTGAACGCGAAAGCCATTTTGTCATCCTGCTGGAAGATGAAAGCAAACTGGATATGGTCGAAAACGAACTCGCGCAGTTCGTTCGCGACCCGAATCACCCACGTTATCAGGCCGCCAGCTGGCACACTGGCAGCACCCAGAGCGGCCTGCGCTATGAGCGCAGCAATATCTGGGCGAACATTCGCGAACGCGCGGGTCCGCTCACCATGACGATGATGATTGTCTGCGTGGCGGTGTTCATTCTGATGCAGATTGTCGGTGATGAAACCGTGCTCGGCTGGCTGGCATGGCCGGATGGACCGGAGCAATATTTTCAGGTCTGGCGCTGGTTCAGCCACGCGCTGCTGCATTTTTCACTGCTGCATATTCTGTTCAACCTGATGTGGTGGTGGTATCTCGGCGGCGCGGTGGAAAAACGTCTCGGTACCGGCAAACTGTTTGTGATCATGCTCATTTCCGCGCTTCTCACCGGCTGGATGCAGGCTAAATTCAGCGGCGTGCTGTTCGGCGGCCTGTCTGGCGTGGTGTACGCATTGATGGGTTATTGCTGGCTGCGTGGCGAGCGCGATCCCGAAAGTGGCATTTATCTCGAGCGCGGTCTTATCGGTTTCGCTATTGTGTGGTTGATTATTGGCTGGTACGGCGCGTTTGGCCTGTCGATCGCCAACGCCGCACACGTCACCGGCTTGCTGGTTGGGCTGGCGATGGCGTTTGTTGATACGCGCAAGCCGCTACGCCGCTAGCAGCAGAAGAACAAGAAAACGGCCTCCAGCCGTCAACAGGAGAGAGATGTGAAGCAGACGCAACGTCATGACGCCATTATCGATCTGGTCCGGCGTCAGGGATATGTCAGCACGGAAGAACTGGTGGATCACTTTGAGGTCAGCCCGCAAACTATCCGGCGCGATCTGAATGATCTGGCCGATCAGAATAAAATTCAGCGTCATCACGGCGGCGCTGCGCTGCCGTCCAGTTCGGAAAACACCGCGTGGCAGGATCGCAAAATGATGTGGTCGGCGGAAAAAGCGCGCATTGCCGAGCGCGTAGCCAGCCAGATCCCGGATGGGGCGACGCTGTTTATCGATATCGGCACCACACCGGAAGCGGTGGCGCACGCCCTGCTGAACCACAGTAACCTGCGCGTGGTGACCAACAATCTCAACGTGGCGACGCTGCTGATGGGGAAACCCGATTTTCGCGTCATCATCGCCGGTGGCGAGGTGCGCTCACGCGATGGCGGCATCATGGGCGAAGCGACCCTCGATTTCATTTCCCAGTTTCGTCTCGATTACGGCATTCTCGGTATCAGCGGCATTGATATGGATGGCTCGCTGCTGGAGTTTGACTACCATGAAGTCCGCACCAAACGCGCCATCATTGAGAACTCGCGTTGCGTGATGCTGGTGGTGGATCATTCGAAATTTGGCCGTAACGCGATGGTTAATCTGGGCAATATGAGCCTCATCGACTATCTCTACACCGACCTCACCCCGCCAGCCAGCGTGATGAAGGTGATTGAGCAGCACGAAGTTCAGCTCGAACTCTGCTAAATCCTCAGCCAGGCGGGCTTTTTTTCTCTCCCGCCTTGTTTTACTGTCGCTTTTTCCCCCGCTCCCGTCTTAACTTATCCATTCAGGCCATTTTCTGGCCGTGCGCTCCCCAATTTCGCTTCACCGTTACCGGACTCGGAAGGGATGGATATGTCGCAGCAAAAATTCAATAAAGCGCGTTTCGACGCCGCACTCACCCGTCAGTGGCAGCACCTTGGTCTTTCTTCCGCACAACAAATGACGCCGCACCAGTGGTGGCAGGCGCTGAGCGCTGCGCTGGCGGAGCTGTTGGCTGCCCAGCCGCCGCTGACGCCGCGCAAAGGCCAGCGGCACGTTAATTATCTGTCGATGGAATTTCTGATCGGTCGGCTGACTGGCAACAACCTGATGAACCTCGGCTGGTATGACGAGGTGCAGGCGGCGCTGGCAGAACATCAGCTCTCCCTGAGCGAGCTGCTGGAGGAGGAAGTCGATCCGGCGCTGGGTAACGGGGGGCTTGGGCGGCTGGCTGCCTGTTATATGGATTCGATGGCCACCGTTGGTCAGGCGGCGATGGGGCATGGCCTGAATTATCAATACGGCCTGTTTCGCCAGTCGTTTGGCGCGGGCCAGCAACAAGAAGCGCCGGATGACTGGCAGCGCGACAGCTACCCGTGGTTTCGCCATAACGCGGCGCAGGATGTGCAGGTTGGCATTGGCGGGACGGTGGAGAAAAGCGCAGACGGGCGGGCGCTCTGGCGGCCGGAGCTGCGGTTAAAGGGGGAAGCCTGGGATCTGCCGGTGGTGGGCTATCGCAACGGCGTGACGCTACCGCTGCGCCTGTGGAAGGCGACCAGTGATCACCCGTTCGATCTCACCCTGTTTAACGACGGCAAATTTCTCCAGTCCGAGCAGCCGGGTATTGAGGCGGCAAAACTGACCAAAGTGCTGTATCCCAACGATAACCATCAGGAGGGCAAACGCCTGCGCCTGATGCAGCAATATTTCCAGTGCGCCTGCGCGGTGGGCGATATTTTGCGCCGCCATCATCTGGCCGGGCGTTCGATACATGAATTGCCGGATTATGAGGTGATTCAGCTTAACGACACCCATCCCACCATCGCCATTCCTGAGATGCTGCGTCTGCTGCTGGATGAACATCAGCTGAGCTGGGAAGACGCCTGGCATATCACCAGTCGGGTGTTCGCCTACACCAACCACACGCTGATGCCGGAAGCGCTGGAGCGCTGGGACGAGCGGCTGGTGCGCAGTTTGCTGCCGCGCCATATGTTGATCATTCGCGAAATTAACCGCCGTCTGAAAAAGCAGGTACAGCGGCAGTGGCCGGATGATCGGGCGATGTGGCACAAACTGGCGGTGGTGGCGGATGGCCAGGTACGCATGGCGAATCTGTGCGTGGTGAGTGGTTTCGCCGTCAACGGCGTCGCGGCGCTGCACTCCGAGCTGGTGGTAAAAGATCTGTTCCCGGAGTATCACCAGCTGTGGCCGGAAAAATTCCACAACGTGACCAATGGCATCACGCCGCGCCGCTGGTTGCAGCAGTGCAATCCCCGTTTGTCGGCGCTGCTTTATGACACCTTGCAGGTGGAGTGGGCCAACGATCTTGAGGCGCTGAAAGCGCTGGAGCCGTTTGCGGCAAAAAAAGCCTTCCGGCAGAAATACCGCAAAATTAAGCAGGCCAACAAACAACAGCTGACGGAATACATTCGCCAGGTGACCGGCATTGAGGTGAATCCCGAGGCGCTGTTTGACGTGCAGATCAAACGCCTGCACGAATACAAACGGCAGCATCTCAGCCTGCTGCATATTCTGCATTGCTATCGTCAGCTGCGTGACGACCCGAACAATCCTGACTTTGTGCCGCGCGTGTTCCTGTTCGGCGCCAAGGCTGCGCCCGGTTATTACCTGGCGAAAAACATTATCTACGCCATCAACAAAGTGGCGGCAGTGGTGAACAACGACCCGAAAGTGGGCGACAAGCTGAAGGTGGTGTTTATCCCGGACTACCGCATCACCGCCGCCGAGCTGATGATTCCGGCGGCGGATCTCTCCGAACAGATTTCTACCGCCGGTTATGAAGCCTCCGGTACCGGCAATATGAAGCTGGCGCTGAACGGCGCGCTGACCATAGGCACGCTGGACGGGGCCAATGTGGAGATTGCTGCGGAGGTGGGTGAGGAGAATATCTTTATCTTCGGCAATACCGTGGATGAGGTCAAAGCGCTGAAGGCCGATGGTTATCACCCGAAAAAACTGCGGAAGGCCAATAAGCATCTCGACGGGCTGCTGAAAGATCTGGAGAAGGGCAAATTCAGCGATGGCGATAAACACGCCTTTGATCTGCTGCTCACCAGCCTGACGAAAAATGGCGATCCCTGGCTGGTGCTGGCCGATTTCGATGCCTATATCGCTGCGCAGCAGCAGGTGGAGGCGTTGTGGAAGGATCAGGAAGCCTGGACCAAAGCCGCGATCCTCAATACCGCGCGCACCGGGATTTTCAGTTCTGACCGATCGATTCGTGATTACCAGACGCGTATCTGGCAGGCAAAACGTTGATAGCCGGTCGGCCTAAATGCCGCCCCTCGGGCTGCGCATTTAGGCGCACCGGATCAACGTCCGCACCGTGATACAGGAGAAACGATGACGTTAAGCAAGCTGGATCAAGCCGCGCAGGCCGCCGGTATCGCGTTGCGTTTTATCAACGCCAAAGGCGAGCCGGAAACCATCAGTGATGAAACCAAGCAGGCGCTGCTGGAGGTGATGGACACACCGGCCGGGAAAACGCCACCGCTACCGCCGGTGCAGGTATTTGCCGGGCGCAGCAAACGCCAGCTGACGCCGCAGGGCAAAGGCGAATTTCACTGGCAGCTGATTTCCGAGCAGGGCAGCCGCTGGCAGGGCAGCGTGCAGGGCGGTGAGCCGCTGACGCTGCCGCCACGGCTGCCGCAGGGCTACCACCAGCTCACGCTGCGTAAGGGGCGTCAGCAATGGCAGACGCGCATCATCCTCGCACCGCGCCGTTGTTATCTGCCCGCTGCGCTGGAGCAGGGTGAAAAGCGCTGGGGCGCGCTGGTGCAGCTCTATACCCTGCGCTCCGACAACAACTGGGGCATTGGCGATTTTGGCGATCTGGAAAAGATGCTGGAACAGGTGGCGGCGCAGGGTGGCGATTTTGTCGGACTCAATCCGCTGCACGCGCTTTATCCCGCGCTGCCGGAGAGCGCCAGTCCTTACAGCCCGACCTCGCGCCGCTGGCTGAACGTGCTCTATATCGACGTCAGCCAGCTTGAGGATTTTCAACGCAGCGACGAGGCGCAGCGCTGGTGGAAGCTGGCGAAAACCCGGCGTGCGCTGGAAAAAGCCCGCGCCAGCGACTGGGTGGATTACAGCACGGTGGCCGAACTCAAGCTGCACGCGCTGCGCCTTGCCTGGCAGACCTTTCGCCAGCGCGATGTGCAGAATCAGGCGTATCAGGCATGGCAGCAGTTTGTCGTCGAAGGTGGCGAGCATCTGCGTTACCAGGCGGCTTATGACGGCGTGCAGACGGAACGGCGCAAAGGCGATCAACAGGAGTGGGGCTGGCCCGCGTGGCCGGAAGGCTGGCGCAACGCGCATTCGCCGGAGGTGCAGCAGTGGTGCGCCCGGCATGAGGACGAAATCCAGTTCCGCAGCTGGCTGCAATGGCTGGCGCAGCAGCAGTTTGCCCGCTGCTGGCAGCGTAGCCAGCAGCTGGGGATGACGGTGGGGTTATATCGCGATCTGGCGGTCGGCGTGGCGCAGGGCAGTGCCGAAACCTGGCAGGACCCGCAACTGTATAAGCTGCGCGCCTCAGTGGGCGCGCCACCGGATCGCCTCGGCCCGCTGGGACAAAACTGGGCGCTGCCGCCGCTCGATCCCCATGTGATGCGCGCGCGCGGCTACCAGCCGTTTATCGACCTGCTGCGCGCCAACATGCGTGATTGCGGCGCGTTGCGCATCGACCATGTAATGGGCCTGCTGCGGCTGTGGTGGATACCCTATGGCGAAACCGCCGACAAAGGCGCGTATGTCGCTTATCCGGTGCAGGATCTGCTGGCGATCCTCGCGCTGGAAAGCCAGCGCCATCGCTGCATGGTGATCGGCGAAGATCTCGGTACGGTGCCCAAAGAGATTGTCAGCCTGCTGCGTAACAGCGGCATCTTCTCCTGGAAGGTATTGTGGTTTGAGCAGCACGGCGACGAAAGCTACCGGCAGCCTGCGGAGTATCCACGCCAGTCAATCGCCAGCGCCAGTACCCATGACCTGCCCACGCTGGCCGGGTTCTGGCAGGCGGGCGATCTGCTGCTGGGCAACCAGCTCGGCCTGTATCCGGGTGAAAGCGTGCTGCAATCATTGCAGCAGCAGCGGGCAAAGCAGAAGCAGGCGTTGCTGGAGGCGCTGCATCAGGCGGGGGCGTTACCGGCGCGCAGCAGCAAACAGGCTGAAAAACTGGCGATGTCGTCCACGCTCAACCTGGCGATTCATCGTTTTCTTGCCGCGACTGACAGCGCGCTGCTTGGCCTGCAACCGGAGGACTGGCTGGGTATGACCTCGCCGGTCAATGTGCCGGGCACGGTCGAACAATATCCCAACTGGCGACGTAAGCTCAGCGTCACGCTGGAAGCGATGTTTGCGGATGAGGAGGTCAGGCGTTTGCTGAAAGCGGTATGCGCCGGGCGCAAGGGGAAATGATACGCGCGACAGCGTCGGGTCGCTGTCGCGCGCAGAGAATCAGTAGTAGGAGTGCTCGCCGCGCTGGTGCTCGGTGAGATCGCGCACGCCTTTCAGTTCAGGGAAGGCTGCCAGCAGCTCTTTCTCGATACCGTCTTTCAGCGTTACGTCAATCATCGAACAACCGTTGCAGCCGCCGCCGAATTGCAGAATGGCGTAACCGTCATCGGTGATTTCCATCAGTGTCACACGGCCACCGTGACCCGCCAGCTGGGGGTTAATCTGTGCCTGCAACAGATATTCCACGCGTTCGACCATCGGCGCGTCGTCAGAAACCTTACGCATTTTGGCGTTAGGCGCTTTCAGCGTCAGCTGGGAACCGAGGTTATCCGTCACGAAGTCGATTTCTGCGTCTTCGAGGTACGGTGCGCTCAGCTCGTCAACGTAGGCTGACAGTCTTTCAAACTTCAGCTCGGTATCGGTCGCTTCCACGGCATCAGGAGGGCAGTAAGAGACGCCGCACTCGGCGGTTGGCGTACCGGGATTAATAACGAATACGCGGATCTGGGTGCCATCTTCCTGTTTTGACAGAAGTTTTGAGAAGTGCTCTTGGGCAGCATCAGTAATACGGATCATGGCGATTGCTCAATAGTTGACTAATTTAGTTGGTTATAATACGCCCAACGCCGACGCTCTACAAGGTACGGCACAGGCATCCAATCTGTACGCTGGCCGCGCCTGCGGCCTGCAACATGCGGCTAATTTCGGCCACCGTACTGCCGGTGGTCACCACATCGTCGATGAGCAGGATATGACGCCCGCGCACCGGGATTTCAAGGCGAAACGCGCCGCGCAGATTGTTTTTCCGCGCGGCGGCGTTTAGCGCGTGCTGCACCGCAGCCTTGCGTACGCGCCGCACCCCTTCCACATATTCACACCCCAGCCAGCGCGCCAGCGGTTGCGCCAGCAGCGCCGCCTGATTATAGCCGCGCTGCCAGTGACGCTGCTGATGCAGCGGGACGCTGAGAATGATATCCGGACGCGGTAGCGCGTAGCGCCGACGCATGGTCAACCACTTTAGCAAAAGCAGCCGCGCCAGCATCACCCTGAGTGCGGTGGCACGGGAAAACTTCAGCTGCTGCACCCAGTGGCTGAGCGGCGGCTGATAGTCTCCGACGCAAATCAGCTGCTGCCACGGCGGGGGGCGTTGCAGACAGCGGCCACAAGGCCTGGCGGCACGGGCGGGCAGGCCGCAGCGTGGACAGAGTTCGGGCAGCGCGGGTAACTGGCGCGCACAGCGGCAACAGAGGCCGTGCCGGGCCAGCTGGAGCGGCAGACGGCATAGCCAACACAGGGCAGGGATTGATAGCATAGCGACCTCCTTTTCACTTTCAGGATAATAACGGATGAGTTCGCTTTACTGGCACACCACTGGCACAGGCGATCGCGATCTTGTGCTGCTGCACGGCTGGGGATTGAATGCCGAAGTGTGGCAAAACATCGTTCCGCGACTCAGCGCGCATTTTCGCCTGCATCTGGTCGATCTGCCGGGCTTTGGCCGCAGCAGCGGCTATGGCGCGCTGACGCTGGCGGAAATGGCGCAGCAGCTGGAAGCGCATCTGCCCGCGCGCAGCCTGTTGCTCGGCTGGTCGCTGGGCGGCCTGGTCGCCAGTCAGCTGGCGTTAACCCACCCGGAACGCGTGAGCGGGCTGATCACGGTGGCCTCCTCGCCCTGTTTCACCGCACGCGATGGCTGGCCGGGCATCAAACCGGCCACGCTGGAAGGGTTTCAGCAGCAGTTAAGTCACGATTTTCAGCGCACGGTGGAACGCTTTCTGGCGTTGCAGACGCTGGGCACCGAAAACGCGCGCCAGGATGCTCGTCAGCTGAAAGACGTGGTGTTGTCGCAGCCAATGCCGTCGGTCGCGGTGCTGGAAGGCGGGCTGGAAATCCTGCGTCAGGTGGATTTACGTGTGCCGCTGGATGCGCTCGCGCTGCCGTTTTTACGCCTGTATGGCTATCTTGATGGCCTGGTGCCGCGCCGCGTGGCAGACGAGCTGGATACGCGCTGGCCGCACTCGCCATCGGTGGTGATTGAGAAAGCCGCTCACGCCCCTTTTATCTCCCATCCTGATGCGTTTTGTCAGACTATTCTGGACTTTAGTCACGCTCTCCCGCGCTAAACCTGGGTGCACAGTGGAAATTCCCCCGGAAAGGTCAATACTTTCCAGGGGAGCAGGCTGCTTTACCTCTGAAATGAATCTTCGGCATGGGGTGAATGGTCCCGGAGAGTTGATACGTTTTACGCCTGCTGCCATCCCGGATAATCCAATAATAAGTGAGGGTAATACTATGAAAATCATTAACATGGTTGTGGCAGCAGTGGTGATGGGAGCGGTCTCTTTTTCTGCGCTGGCAGCGAAAGAAGTCACCAAAAAAGAAGTGAAAGAAATGCATCTGAAGAAAATTGGTACGGTGCATACGACGGCGGAAACTACCTCGCCGATGGATGCAAAACATGAGCTGTCGAAACTGGCTGATGAAAAAGGCGGAAAATATTTTCTGGTGATTGCTGGCCGTGAACATGGCAAGTTCAGCGGCATTGCGGATGTTTATAAGTAATTAACCTCGTAGCCACATAAATTGCCAGCCAGCCAGTCTGACCGGCTGGCTGCCATCAATCGTCTCCCCGCTGATCAAATCATGAAAACGCCGCGCCTGCGGCAACGTCGCCTCAACCTCACGCCCGCTAAGATTAAACACGCAAAGCAACCCTTCCTCGCTGTCGGCCTTGTGGCGACGCAGCACCAGCAACGCGTTATCGCTGTCAAACAGCGTCATCGCATTGTCCGGATGGAAGGCGGGCTGGCGTGTACGCAGCTGGATCAGCGCGCTAAGGCGCTCAAATACCTGCTGACGCAGCGCATTGCCCCCGCTCAGCTGCTGTTCCATCTCGCGCAGGCTGTATTTTTCGCGATTGATGGCGCGGTTGTGCCCGGCGGCGCGCACCCCTTCGGTGTCGTTGCGTGAGCCGAGAATGCTTTGAATGTAGATGGCAGGCACGCCGGGAAACGCCAGCAGGATGGCATGGGCCAGCAGAAAACGGCGCAGCCGCGTGCTGTCGTCATCGTCCTGACGATTCAGCGCATCAAGATAGGTGACGTTGATTTCATACGGGCTGGTGGTGCCGTCCGGGTTGTTTTTGTAGGAGACCAGCGCGCCTTCCAGCGCCAGATCGCGCACCAGCGCGACAATCTCCACCTCGGATAAGATACCGCGCGCCGGATTGAGACCAATACCGTCATGCGAGGCGAGAAAGTTAAAAAAGGTGGTATCGCCGCTGCTTAAATCGAGCGAGCTGGCCCACTGACGCAGCGCGCGCCCGGAGCCGGAATGTATGGCATGGAGCACCAGCGGCGGCAGCGAGAACTGGTACACCATCTGCGCTTCGTCATGACCGTTGCCGAAGTAGCTGATGTTGTCTTTGTGCGGCACGTTGGTTTCGGTGACGATCACCGTGCCTGGCGCCACCACATTGGCGATGGCGCGGAACAGCTTCACCAGCTGATGGGTTTTCGGCAAATGGATGCAGTTGGTGCCCGGCGTTTTCCACATGTAGCCCACGGCATCGAGCCGCACATAGTCAGCCCCTTTCTTCAGATAATCGAGCAGCACGTTGACCATGCGAATCAGCACTTCGGGATTGGCGAAGTTGAGGTCGATTTGGTCAGCGCTGAAGGTGGTCCAGATATAACGCGTGGCGCCGTCGGCCATCTCAAACGGCGTCAGCAGCGGCGACGTGCGTGGACGCGTAACGCCGCTGAGATCGGTTGCCGGCGGCATACTGATGAAAAAGTTATCCCAGCCGGGGTCCTGCGCCAGAAAATGGCGAAACCACGCGCTGTGCGCCGACATGTGATTGCAGACAAAGTCGAACATCAGCCGCGTATGGGTATGCAGCGCCGCCACATCGTGCCAGTCGCCGCAAATCGGGTTTACCTGGTGATAATCGATAACCGAAAAACCATCGTCCGAGGAGTAGGGGAAAAACGGCAGCAGGTGGACCAGCGAAAAGGTGGCTTGCAGGTGTTGCTGATAAAAGCGGGAGAAGGTCGCCAGGGTTGGCACTTCCGGCTCGCGAAACTGGTCGGCATAGCTGATCAGCACCACGTCTTTTTCATCCCAGTGCGGTTTACGCGGGATTTTTACCGTATCACGCGCGGCGCGAATGTGGGAAAGCAGTCGCTCACGGGCTGCCATCGGCAGGGTGTCGGCATAAATTTCATCAAGTAAGGCGTTGATAATATCCATCAGGTCGCTGCGCCACGCGGAAGGTCATTTTTTCACACGGATTTTTTCAGCGTAGCTGGATGGGACGATTTATCAACCTGATGCGCGCGGTGACGGTGCCGCCACCGCGCATTTCACAGCGGGAAATTAGCGTTTTTTGCCGAAGGCAGCCGCCAGCGCATCGCCCATCGCGCTGTTACCCGGAGCCTGGCTGGCAGGCTTCGCCCGGCCTTTGCTGGCCTGCGCCGGACGTGCCGACTCTTTGCCTGCGCTACGGTTGCCGCCGCCGCGTGCGTTGCTTTCACCCGGCTGCTCGTCCAGACGCATGGTGAGCGCGATACGCTTACGTTGCAGATCAACTTCCATCACCTTCACTTTGACGATGTCGCCGGCTTTCACCACCTGATGCGGATCTTCAACAAATTTATCCGACAGCGATGAGATGTGAACCAGGCCGTCCTGATGCACGCCGATGTCCACAAAGGCACCAAAATTGGTGACGTTGGTGACCGCCCCTTCCAGCACCATCCCCGGCAGCAGGTCGTTGAGCGTTTCCACGCCTTCGGCAAACTGCGCGGTTTTGAACTCCGGACGGGGATCGCGACCCGGTTTTTCCAGCTCTTTGATGATGTCGGTGACGGTCGGCAGACCAAAACGCTCGTCGGTGAAATCACGCGGGCTGAGGTTGCGCAGGCCGCCCGAGTTGCCCATCAGTTCGCTGAGCGCCTGCTCGGTAGCCGCCAGAATGCGTTCAACCAGCGGATAGGCTTCCGGGTGGACGGTGGAGGCATCCAGCGGGTTGTCGCCGTGGTTGATGCGCAGGAAGCCCGCGCACTGCTCAAAGGCTTTCGGGCCGAGACGGCTGACTTTCAGCAGCTGTTGACGATTCTGGAAACGACCATGCTCGTCGCGCCAGCTGACAATGTTCTGCGCCATCATACGGGTCAGGCCCGCCACGCGGGTCAGCAACGCGACCGAGGCGGTGTTGAGATCGACACCCACGGCGTTAACGCAGTCTTCCACCACCGCATCCAGCTTCTTCGCCAGCTGGCTTTGGCTGACATCGTGCTGATACTGGCCCACGCCGATCGATTTCGGATCAATTTTCACCAGCTCGGCCAGCGGATCCTGCAAACGGCGGGCAATCGACACGGCGCCACGCAGCGACACGTCGAGATCCGGGAACTCCAGCGCAGCCAGTTCCGAAGCGGAATAGACCGAAGCACCGGCTTCGCTGACAATCACTTTTTGCGCTTTGATGTGCGGATATTGCTTCTGCACATCAAGGAAGAAACGTTCGGTTTCGCGTGATGCGGTGCCGTTACCAATCGCCACCAGTTCAACCTGATGTTTGGCGCACAGCGCAGCGACCGCCGTCGCCGCTTTTGCCGCCTGGCCGGTGTGCGGATAGATGGTGTCGGTCGCGACCAGCTTGCCGGTGGCATCGACCACCGCCACTTTCACGCCGGTACGCAGGCCGGGATCGAGGCCCATGGTGGAACGCATACCCGCCGGTGCGGCCATCAGCAGATCGTGCAGGTTGCGGGCAAACACGTTGATGGCTTCGTCTTCGGCGCGCTCGCGCACCGTGCCCATCAGTTCGGTTTCCAGATGCAGCAGCACCTTGATGCGCCACGTCCAGCTCACTACCGCCTTACGCCAGCTGTCGGCCGGTGCGTTGTTGAGACGCAGGTCCAGGTGGCTGGCAATCAGGGTTTCGCCGTGACTTTCACGCGGGGCTTCGTCAAATTGCGGGTCCGCATTCAGCGACAGTTGCAGCACGCCTTCGTTGCGGCCACGGAACATCGCCAGCGCACGGTGCGAGGGCACGCTGCTGAGCGCTTCGTGATGATCGAAGTAGTCGCGGAATTTCGCGCCTTCTTCCTCTTTTCCTTCCACCACGCGGGAAACCAGATGCGCGTTTTTCCACAGATAATCACGCACTTTGGCCAGCAGCGCGGCGTCTTCGGCAAAACGTTCCATCAGGATATAGCGCGCGCCATCGAGCGCGGCGCGGACATCGGCCACGCCTTTGTCGGCATCCACATAACCGGCGGCCAGCTGCTCAGGCTCGTGCGACGGGTCCTGCCATAGCGTGTCCGCCAGCGGCTCCAGGCCCGCTTCAATCGCGATTTGACCCCGTGTGCGGCGCTTCTGCTTATACGGCAGGTAGAGGTCTTCCAGCTCGGTTTTATTGAGGGTGCCGTTGATGGCGGTGGCGAGTTCGGGGGTAAGTTTGCCCTGATCGTCAATGGATTTCAGAATCGACTGGCGGCGTTCTTCAAGTTCACGCAGATAGCCGAGGCGGCTCTCCAGCTGACGCAGCTGGGTGTCGTCCAGCCCACCGGTGACTTCCTTACGGTAGCGTGCGATAAACGGCACGGTATTCCCTTCGTCAAGCAGGCGGATAGCGGCGTCAACCTGTTCGTCACGCGCCTTCAGCTCACTTGCGATAATCTGGCTCAGCGAATCTTTCATCATCAGTTCTGTCTTGCTTAAAGGGGGTTAAGAAACAGGGGACAGTTATACGGACTGAGGCTGCAAATTGCCAGCCGATGGCGGTGAATCCGTCATTTTCTGAATGCAGCGCGCACAACCCTGCGCATGGCTTGCTGATGGTCGACGCGTCGCTTATTGTTAGCCTCCTCAGGCCAGTAACAACGAGTTGACGCGATGAAAACCCAACTGATTACCCGCGAGGGCTATAACAAACTCCGTGCTGAGCACGATCATTTGTGGAATGAAAAGCGTCCGGAAATCACCAAAATTGTCTCCTGGGCCGCCAGCCTTGGCGATCGCTCGGAAAACGCCGATTACACTTACAACAAACGTCTGCTGCGACAAATCGATCGCCGGGTGCGCTATCTGCGGAAGTGTCTGGCGGAGCTGAAAATCGTCGATTACGCGCCCCAGCAGGAAGGGAAGGTGTTTTTCGGCGCCTGGGTGGAAGTGGAGAATGAGCAGGGCGAAGTGAAGCGCTTCCGCATTGTCGGCCCGGATGAGATCTACGGTGACGTGAAGGACTACATCTCGATTGATTCGCCGATGGCGCGCGCGTTGATCAAAAAAGAAGTGGATGACGAAGTGACGGTGAATACCCCGGAAGGGCAAAAGCTGTGGCTGGTGAATCGCATCGACTACGTGAAAGACGCGCAGTAAAAAAAGAGGCGGAGAATAATGGCTTTTGTAAGAAAGCCGGGGGCGACACTTATTCTCCGGTGGCGAAATGGGCTGGCGTGTAAAAGAGGGAAGGCGCCGCGTCCTGCCGCGCCTGAAATCGATTATTTACCTGGCGTTGTGGCCGTGGTGGTCGATGTTGAAGTGCCAGTGCCTTTATCGCCGCCGCCCGCGGTGGCTAACGCCACACCCAGCAGCGCCGCTACGGCACCCACACCAATGGCTTCTGAGTTACCTTGTGCGGTTGATGAGGCCTGGGCGCCGGCCGCTTCGCCAACGCTGGTGGCCGCCTGAACCTGGGTGAGACTGGCCACTACCAGCGCGCTCAGCAGAACTACGGTTTTTTTCATTTTCTTTCTCTCCACATGCACTCAATTTCAACAGGTACGGAAACAGTGTCTGAGATCGCGTCGGGAGAGGAAAGAGGGCTTTACTGATTGATTTTAAGGACTTTATTTAATGGTGGCCTTGTTTTGCTACGCGAAGGGAATCCTCCGAGAGAGGAAAGGCGAGATAATCAGGAAACGCCACATTTTATGCTACTAAACCGCGTTCGATGGGATATTCTCAAGAGTCAGCGCCCGTAAAATCACCCTCAGCGCCGTTTTCAGGCCAGCTGCGCGTCGGTTGAACCAGCGACAAACAGAAAAAGGCTTAATTTTTCAGATAAGCGCTAACCACATAGAAAGACAGAGCAAAAAGCGCAAAGTGCGCCATATTACAGTGGTAAAAT
Source organism: Pantoea sp. X-Soil-TKNS-1207 (assembly GCF_059730485.1). Taxonomy (NCBI): domain Bacteria; kingdom Pseudomonadati; phylum Pseudomonadota; class Gammaproteobacteria; order Enterobacterales; family Erwiniaceae; genus Pantoea; species Pantoea sp. X-Soil-TKNS-1207. The sequence goes on along the minus strand of NZ_AP035958.1, from coordinate 3,998,818 downwards.
TAAAGATAAGCTGCTGTTTAATATGCTTTGTAACAATTTCGGCTAGAATATAAACCATTAATGACTGTCACTGTAAGGCATCTTTTTTTAACAATATTGGCTCAGGCAATGGCGCCTTTGGGAGTTGAACATGCAAGAGAACTACAAAATTCTGGTCGTCGATGATGATATGCGTTTGCGCGCGTTGCTCGAACGTTATCTCACCGAGCAGGGCTTTCAGGTGCGCAGCGTTGCCAACGCCGAGCAAATGGATCGTCTGTTAACCCGCGAATCTTTCCATCTGATGGTGCTTGATCTGATGTTGCCAGGTGAAGATGGCCTGTCAATCTGCCGCCGCCTGCGTAGCCAAAGCAACCCGATGCCGATCATTATGGTCACCGCGAAAGGCGAAGAAGTGGACCGTATCGTAGGACTGGAAATCGGTGCTGACGACTACATTCCTAAGCCGTTCAACCCGCGTGAACTGCTGGCCCGTATCCGCGCTGTGCTGCGTCGTCAGGCAAATGAACTGCCGGGTGCGCCGTCACAGGAAGAAGCGGTTATCGCCTTCGGTAAATTCAAACTGAACCTCGGTACGCGTGAAATGTTCCGTGAAGATGAGCCAATGCCGCTCACCAGCGGTGAGTTTGCCGTGCTGAAAGCGCTGGTCAGCCATCCGCGTGAACCGCTGTCGCGCGACAAGCTGATGAACCTGGCTCGTGGTCGTGAATACAGCGCGATGGAACGTTCTATCGATGTGCAGATTTCCCGTCTGCGCCGTATGGTGGAAGAAGATCCGGCGCATCCGCGCTACATTCAGACCGTTTGGGGTCTTGGCTACGTATTCGTTCCGGACGGCAGTAAAGCATGAGGCGATTGCGCTTCTCACCTCGCAGTTCGTTTGCCCGCACCCTGTTATTGATCGTTACCTTGCTGTTCGTCAGCCTGGTAACGACCTATCTGGTGGTGCTGAATTTCGCCATTCTTCCCAGTTTGCAGCAGTTCAATAAAGTCCTCGCTTACGAAGTCCGTATGCTGATGACCGACCGTTTGCAGCTGGAAGATGGGACGCAGCTGGAAGTGCCACCGGCTTTCCGGCGTGAAATCTACCGGGAACTGGGTATCTCGCTGTATACCAATGCCGCGGCGGAAGAGAGCGGATTGCGCTGGGCGCAGCACTACGAGTTCCTGAGTGAACAGATGGCGCAGCAGCTTGGCGGACCGACGGATGTCCGGGTGGAAGTGAATAAAAATTCCCCGGTGGTGTGGCTCAAAACCTGGCTGTCGCCCGATATCTGGGTGCGCGTGCCGTTGACCGAAATCCATCAGGGCGATTTCTCGCCGCTGTTCCGCTACACGCTGGCGATAATGCTGCTGGCAATTGGCGGCGCCTGGCTGTTTATCCGCATTCAGAACCGACCTTTGGTTGATCTCGAACATGCCGCTTTGCAGGTGGGGAAAGGCATTATCCCGCCGCCGCTGCGCGAATATGGCGCCTCGGAAGTGCGTTCGGTCACCCGCGCCTTTAACCAGATGGCGGCAGGGGTGAAGCAGTTAGCCGACGATCGTACCCTGCTGATGGCGGGGGTCAGCCATGATCTGCGCACCCCGCTGACGCGTATTCGCCTCGCTACCGAGATGATGAGCGAGGAGGATGGCTATCTGGCCGAGTCGATTAATAAAGATATCGAGGAGTGCAACGCGATTATCGAGCAGTTTATCGACTATCTGCGCACCGGTCAGGAGATGCAGACCGAGCGCGCCGATCTGAATAGCGTGCTGGGTGAAGTGGTGGCCGCCGAAAGCGGCTACGAGCGCGAGATTGAGAATGCGGTGATGCCTGAGGAGTTGATGCTGGACATCAACCCGCTGTCGATTAAGCGCGCGGTGGCGAATCTGGTGGTGAATGCGGCGCGTTATGGCAACGGCTGGATTAAAGTCAGCAGCGGCCAGGAACTGCATCGCGCCTGGTTCCAGGTGGAAGATGATGGTCCGGGGATTAAACCGGATCAGCTCCAGCATCTGTTCCAGCCTTTTGTTCGCGGTGATAGCGCGCGCAGCACCAGCGGTACCGGTCTGGGGCTGGCGATTGTGCAGCGTATTATCGATGCGCACGATGGCTCGCTGGAGATTGGCGTCAGTGAACACGGCGGCCTGCGTATTCGCGCCTGGCTGCCGGTGCCGGAAAGCGGTACGGCGCTGGTAAACGGCAACCATAACGCCTGACCGATTGTGCCCTCAGCCTTCTCCCGCCAGCGGGAGAAGGTGTTGTGCAATAAGGGTTACGGCAGCTGGGGGCCAGCCTGTACCAGCGCGGCTCCGGCGGCGTTATCGGTGTATTTGGTGAAGTTAGTGATAAAGCGCTGCGCCAGATCCTGCGCGGCGTCCTGCCAGGCGGCTTCGCTGGACCAGCTGGCGCGCGGATCGAGAATCGTATCCTCCACCTGCGTCAGCCGGGTGGGGACTTGCAGGTTAAACACCGGCAGCTTTTGCGTTGCCACATCATCCAGCTCCCCGGCCAGAATCGCGTTGATAATGGCGCGGGTATCCCGCAGCGAAATGCGTTTGCCGCTGCCATTCCAGCCGGTATTCACCAGATAAGCCTGCGCCCCCGCTGCGGCCATACGTTTCACCAGCACTTCGGCGTACTGCGTTGGATGCAGGGTGAGAAACGCGGCGCCAAAGCAGGCGGAGAAGGTTGGGGTTGGCTGAGTAACGCCGCGTTCCGTGCCGGCCAGCTTGGCGGTGAAGCCCGACAGGAAATGATACTGCGTCTGCTCCGGCGTTAAACGCGACACCGGCGGCAGCACGCCGAAAGCATCCGCCGTCAGGAAAATGACGCGCTGCGCGTGGCCCGCTTTTGACACCGGCCGCACAATGTTTTCGATATGCTCAATCGGATAGGAGACGCGGGTGTTTTCGGTTTTGCTGGCGTCAGCGTAATCGACGCTGCCATCGGCGCGTACCACCACGTTTTCCAGCAGCGCATCGCGGCGAATCGCGTTATAGATTTCCGGTTCCGCCTGCGCCGACAGATTGATGGTTTTGGCGTAGCAGCCACCTTCAAAGTTAAACACCCCATCGTCGTCCCAGCCGTGTTCATCATCGCCAATCAACTGGCGATCCGGATCGGTCGATAGCGTGGTTTTGCCGGTGCCGGAAAGGCCGAAGAACACCGCCACATCGCCCGCTTTACCGACGTTAGCTGAGCAGTGCATCGCGGCGATGCCTCGCAGCGGCAGCAGATAATTCATAATGGCAAACAGGCCTTTCTTCATCTCGCCACCGTACCAGGTGCCGCCAATCAGCTGCATACGCTCGGTGAGGTTAAAGGCGACGAAATTCTCCGAATGCAGCCCCTGTGCCTGCCAGTTTGGGTTGGTGCATTGCGCGGCGTTCATCACCACGAAATCCGGGGTGAAGTGCGCCAGCTCCTCGTCATCCGGACGGATAAACATGTTTTTGACGAAGTGCGCCTGCCAGGCCACCTCCATCACAAAGCGCACGCTAAGGCGCGTATCCGGGTTGGCGCCGCAGAAGGCATCCACCACAAACAGGCGTTTGCCGGACAGCTGTTGGGTGACGCACTGCTTCAGCGCCTGCCAGGTTTCCGCCGAGAGCGGCTGGTTATCATTCTTGCCTTCCCCGAAAACGTTCCACCACAGCGTGTCGCGCGTCGTGTCATCGCGCACGATGTATTTATCTTTCGGTGAGCGGCCGGTGAAGATACCGGTATCCACGGCAATAGCGCCGCTTTGCGTCAGAATGCCGCGCGCATAACCTTCCAGTTCAGGGCGGGTTTCTTCCTGAAACAGGGTGTCGAAGTCAGGGTTGTAGACGATTTCAGTGGTGCCGCTGATGCCCAATGCGGCAAGGTCTTGCGATGTCAGGCCGTTAATGCGCATGTGACTGCTCCTTTAATCGGTGTCTGTTCTGCATAGCGAAATATTATTAATTATGAGAGGTGATGCTGCGGCTGGCCTCGTGGGGCGCAGGGCATGATCGCGTGCACTGTACTCTTCTGAGTACGGCGGAAAAGGATTGTCAGTCAGAAATGCGAGCCAGGGCGCGCTACGCCGATAAATTCACCAGTTATGAAACTAATGTCAGCATAAAGAAGTTAGTTTTCTTTAAAAACAGGGGGATGGGCGTGGTGGGAAATGCGGGCGGTGGGACCGCCCGACATCTGTCAGTGCAGCTGATCGCTGCTGCCGGTCGGCGTATTGCGAATCGCCGCGATATCGACCGAATCGTAAACGTAATGCGCGCCGCAATAGTCGCAATGCATATCGATTTCACCATCTTCTTCAAGGATCTCATCGACTTCATCAACAGGCAGCGTTTTCAGCACTTCGCCGCAGCGTTCGCGGGAGCAGGTGCATTTGAAGCAAACCGGCGTCGGATCGAACACCGTGGCCTCTTCCTGGTGATACAGACGCCACAGGACATCCGTGGCTGGCAGTTCAATCAACTCTTCGCTTTTCACCGTTTCGGTCAGCGTGGCGAGGTGATTGAAGTCGTCGAGGTTTGGCTCCTGGGCGGGCAGTACCTGCAACAGGATTCCGGCGGCGCCTTTTTCGTTAGTGCGAATAAACAGGCGTGTTGGCAGCTGCTCAGAACGCATAAAGTAATCTTCCAGACAACCCGCCAGCGTATCCGCTTCCAGGCCAACCACACCCTGATAACGCTCACCCTTCTCCGGGGAGATGGTGATCACCAGATAGCCATTGCCAACCATCTGCTTCAGGCTGCTGCCCGGCGCGATCGCGTCTTTCACGCGCGCCACGCCACGCAGCTCCTGACGGTTATTACCGTTGATCACGGCCATCGACAGCGGACCATCACCCTGCAACTGCACGGTGATGTCGCCATCAAACTTCAGCGTGGCGGTCAGCAGGCTGGTCGCCGCCAGCAGCTCACCCAGCAGCGCTTTCACCGGTTCAGCGTAATCATGGCCTTCCACGATTTCACGCCAGGTTTGCGTGACATTCACCAGCTCGCCGCGCACGGCCGCATTTTCAAACAGATAACGGTGCAGTTGATCTTGAACAGACATAGGTTTTCTCTCGTTGGGGCGCGAGTTATTCATCGCCCGACAATTTAAATTTCATCAGATCGCGGCGCTCCTTTTTGTCCGGGCGGCGATCGGGGTGCGGCATGGTCAGCGCATTCATCTTGCGCGCCAGCGCCAGCTTTTCCCGTTTCTCAATGCTGGCCGCCGTTTCGGCGTACAGGGCCTGGGCTTCCGTGGCCGGGCGACGCTGTTCGCTGATGGCGGTGACGATCACCGTGCGCTGATCGTTGCCCTGGCGTAGCGTCAGTTCCGCATCCAGCTCCACCAGCTTGCTCGGCTTGCTGCGCTGGCCGTTGTAATGCACTTTCCCGCCTTCAATCATCTCGCGTGCGATGGCGCGGGTTTTGTAAAAACGCGCCGCCCACAGCCATTTGTCGAGGCGGACGCCTTCGCTGTTTTTCTCTTTCATTGCGGCTCCTGATTTAACGCAGCGGATCGATCAGCTCGCGATAGTCCCGCAGCGCCGGATGGCGACTAAAGGACTGATCCGGGCGACCGGAATCCGGGTTGCTGATGCCGACACACCAGCGAATCCCCCAGCGTGTCGCCGCATCCAGAATCGGTTCGCTATCATCAATGAACAGCGTGCGCGAATTGTTGAAACCGGTGTGCTGCTGTACCGCCTGCCAGAGACGCGCATCTTCTTTCGGATACCCAAAGGTATGGGTAGAAAGTAATAAATCAAGGTGGGCAGCCAATCCGGTCTGCGCCAGTTTGACGTCCAGATTGTAAGGATGGGCATTGGTCAGCAGAATGGTGCGCTTACCCGCCGCACGCAGCGCCTGTAAAAACGGCAGCGTATCTTCACGCATGGACGCACGTTCGCGTTTGGCGAAGGTCATGGCGCGGATGTCTAACGCCAGCTCCTGCGACCAGTAATCCAGACAGTACCAGTTTAGCGTATGCGCCACGGCGTGATACTTTTCCCGAATCAGCTGATGGGCTTCATCCAGCGTGATTGCCCGCTCGCGACTCAGGGTTTCTGGTACGTGTTCCAGCCAGAAATGACGATCGAAGGCGAGATCGAGCAGGGTGCCGTCCATGTCCAGCAGCACGGTATCGATCTCAGACCAGTTAAGCGTAACCTGCATGTTCTCTCCCGCCCTAAAAACAGGGCGACAGGGTAGCACAGAAGGGGAAGGCTCAGAACAGTGAACGCACGCTCTGCATAGTGCTCAGATTGTGGTTAAAACATTTGTCGTAATACTGCTGGATCTCAGCCATTCGCAGGCGATTGCGGTGCACGCGGCGCAGCGCCAGCAGGCCGTTAATCAGCGCGCAGGCGATCAGCACCACCATCAGCAACGCGGTGCCGAGATAGCGCCATTGCGCCATGGCGTCTGGCTCATTATGCAGGGCGATATGGCGGGTGCCGTTGGCATCGGTGGTGATGCTGGTGATGATACCGCTGGCGGCGAACGGCGTGTGCAGCAGCATCGCCGACATACGTTGCAGCTCGCGCCATTGTGACGGCGCATCCAGATCGAACAGCGCCACCGTGGGTTGCGGCTGGTTCACCAGCTGGCGACCTTCATCACTGATAATCAGAAAGCCGCCCGGCGGCGGGCTGTTGAGGTTTTCCGCCGCACGACGGGTTTCACGCGAGAAGAATGTCGAGGTCGCAGTGTTAACGAGGTTTTCCAGCGCTTCGGCGCTTACCGGTCGCAGCAATACGTTCATGCCATTGAGACGACCGGAATCCGCACGGTGAATCAGCGTGTCCCAGTCTTTAGCATTGCCAAGGTTAACCAGCGCGTTTTTCAGACGAACACAATCCTGCTGCTGGCTGCACAGATCCTGGGTTTTCAGTACCAGATCGGAGAAATCATCCAGCAGAATCATGCCCGACTTCTGAATCGCCGAAGCCAGCTGCGGGTTGAGCTTGGGATCGGTGTTGGTTTCGGGATGCAGCTGGCGCGTGGTGGTGTCGAGCAGCGCTGAGGCTTTATCGATAATATCCGACTGAGGTTGTGGCAACGGCGTGGCGTTGTTCCAGTAAACGGCCGAACAATCGAACGGCATATAGGCATAGCTGCGGTTGCTCTGGTAGTTGCCCGGCACGGAACACATGCCGGTGCCGCTCACCTTCAGGCTATCGCCAATATGCAGCGGCATCGCGTTCAGTTTATCGACGCTGTTCACTTCCAGGCTTTCGGTGCCCTTCACCCATGCGAGGCTGAGTTTGATCGGCATACTCAGTGGAATCCAGCTGACCAGCATCACCAGCACCAGCAGCGAACCGCAGGCCAGCACCAGATTTTTACGCCAGCGCTGTACCGGGAAGTTGCGCACTTCATCCTGCAACGACAGAAAACGTCCCTGACGCACCACCTGACGGTTCAGATAGATTTCGACATCCGTGACCTGGCCTAAATCATGCGCCACGTAGGGCTGCCAGTGTGGCGGGTAGATCAAATCGATAATGCCGAGCGAGATATTGCTCTGCTCCTGATTCGATTCGCCAAACAGGCCCCAGCGTTTCGGCGCGCCGCGCAGGCAATGGACTTCACGCAGACCCTTCTCACCGGGGAAGCGGTACAGGAACCACAGGCTGACGGCAATCATCGCGCAGCCAAGCAGGGCGATCCACACCATCATGCTGCCGGGCAGCACCAGGCTTAAGAAGAACAGCAGGAACGCAAAACAGATGGTGGCGGCTTCACGCGTGCCATCGGGGCGTGATAGCGCATACTCCTCCGGCGTCTCTTTACGCACCTGCAATAACTCGACGTTTTCACTCTCTTCTTTGCGAATCGAGGCATTGGTCGACATCGAGCGTACCAGCGGCGGCAGGGCAGGTTGCTCAACCGTGTAGTTCACCAGCGAATGACCATTCAGTGAGATCACCAACGGCAGCGTCTGGGTGCGGATCAGTTCAACGTAGTTTTCATCGGCGATGTACTGTTCCCACAGCGGCGGCAGGTGGACTTCGACGGCATCAAGATAGTAACGCCATTTATGCGGGTCATCAGTCGACAGGCCATAACGGGTAATGGCGCGGGTAACGGGATAGACATTGTTGCTTTGCGCGGTCAGCGTCAGACCTTCAGGTTCACGCTGTTTTTTGCCGGGCTGTACGCCAGCCTGCTGGCGCTGTTTCGTCAGCGCGGCAATATATTTTTCAACAGCAATGCGTTCTTCGTCAGTGAGTTTGCGGCAGGGCGGACTTATGAACGGCAGCGGTTTCGCCAACGGCGGACGATGCCGCATAGCGTACCAGTAACCTATGCCCGCCAGCATTGAGCAAGCCATTACGATGGCCAGAATGATGATAATTGTGCTCATGCTCTGCTCAATTCAGCCCAAAAACGGCCTTCACGTTAATGATCTGCTCCCGATGAATGATCAATACAGGTCAATTTTGGCGAGCTGATGTCATTCTGACAAGTGAAATGTCAGATAAAATAACGCGCAAAATCATTGGATTAGAAATTATTAGATTATTCCTTATCGGGATGGTATCGGGTGCTGACTCAATTAAATATCGGTATTTTCTGAATTTATCGGCCTTCGGTTGACTTATTGTGAGAATTTACCCGTAACGATAACAATAGGTTGTGGATAGCGATAAGCAAATAGGTGACGGCATAGTTTGCGTACACTGCGTGTCGCACATTTCTCCGGGCTTCGGTATGCTGTGCCGATGCTGGCATTATCGCATCACAAGGTCGTGCAAAGTTTGAGGCTGATATGAAAACTCCACAGAAAAAACCTGACATCCTCAACGTGGAAGCGGTGGCCCGCTCCCGGTTATTTACCATCGAAGCTGTCGATCTCGCTTTCAGCAATGGCGCGCGTCGGGTTTACGAACGTATGAAACCTTCCGATCGCGAAGCGGTGATGATTGTGCCCATCCTCGGCGAGGATGTGATCCTGATTGAGGAGTATGCCGTCGGGCTGGAAAGCTACGAGCTGGGCTTCCCGAAAGGTTTGATCGATCCCGGTGAAAGCGCGTTCGAAGCGGCTGACCGTGAGCTGAAAGAGGAAGCCGGTTTTGGCGCGACCAAACTGGAAACGCTGGGCAAACTCACCATGGCGCCCTCTTATTTCTCCAGCAAGATGAATATCGTGGTGGCTGAAGGCTTATATGAAGAGAAGCTGGAAGGGGATGAGCCGGAGCCGCTGATTGTGCGCCGCTGGCCGCTGAACAACCTGCTGGCTTTGCTGGATGAACCGGACTTTCGCGAGGCACGCAACGTCAGTGCGTTGTTCCTGGTACGCGAATGGCTGGTGAAGCAAGGGCGCATCAGCTACTAAGATTGGCTGCAAATAAAAAAGCCGGCGATTGCCGGCTTTTTTGCTTAGAACAGTTCGTGACTCTGCCCGTTGTCCATAATGGTGGTGCCCACATCATGCACCGAGTATTCCGTCGGCTGCGTGCCGTTGATGAAATACTCCTGACGGGTATTGCCGCTACCGTTTGCCAGCTTGCCGGTGCTGCGATCAATCGTCACCGTCACCACGCCATCAGGCGGCGTCAGCGGTTGCGGCGGCACGCCATCCAGCGCGGTTTTCATATAATCATCCCACGCCGGTTGCGCACTCTTCGCGCCGCCTTCATAGCCGGAGATTTGATCCGGAATCGCACCGGAAACGGTAGAGCGACCCAGCGCGCGTGAATCATCGAAACCGATCCATACCGACGTCACTACGCCAGGGCCGTAACCGGAGAACCAGGCATCTTTCGAGCTGTTGGTCGTACCGGTTTTGCCGCCGATGTCGTTACGTTTCAGGTCACGGCCAGCGCGCCAGCCCGTTCCCATCCAGCCTGGTTCACCGAAGATATTGCTGTTCAGCGCGCTCTTGATCAGGAATGACAGCGGCGTGTTGATGACGTGCGGTGCATACTGCTGATCCCCTGCCGGTTGCGGCTGGGCTGGCACCTGCTCCAGTTCTGGCTGCGGCACCGTCTGGTTCTGCGCCTGATCGGAAACCGCGACGTTTTCGACACTCTCTTCATTCAGCGCGACCGATTTCTGCGTATCGCCGTAAATCACCGGCAGATTGCACTGCGGGCAGGCGATTTTCGGTTTCTCTTCGAATACCGTGGCGCCCTGTTCGTTCTCAATTTTGGTAATGAAGTAAGGATCGATCAGGAAGCCGCCGTTGGCCATCACCGAGTAACCGCGTGCGACCTGCATCGGAGTGAAGGAAGCGGCACCCAGCGCCAGCGATTCGGTGTGGATGATGTTCTGCGCCGGGAAGCCGAAACGTTGCAGATATTGTGCAGCGTAATCGACGCCCATGGCACGCATAGCACGCACCATTACCACGTTTTTCGACTGGCCTAAGCCCTGACGCAGACGAATCGGACCGTCATAGGTTGGCGGTGAGTTTTTCGGACGCCAGTCGGCGCCCGCACCGGCATCCCAGCGCGAAATCGGTACGTCGTTCAGAATCGAAGCGAGGGTCAGCCCACGGTCCATAGCGGCGGTGTAGAGGAATGGCTTGATGTTGGAGCCAACCTGACGCAGCGCCTGGGTCGCGCGGTTGAACATGCTCTGGTTAAAGTCAAAGCCACCGACCAGCGCGCGTACCGCACCATCTTCCGGGTTAAGCGATACCAGCGCGGAGTTCACGGCCGGTACCTGGCCCAGCCACCAGTCGTTATCGACTTTGCGTACCCAGATCTGCTGACCAGCCTGCAACACCTGCGTCACGCTACGTGGCGTCGGGCCTTGCAGCATGTCGGATTTGTAAGCCCGCGCCCAGCGCACGCCCGCCATGGTCAGGGAGACGCTGCTGCCATCTTTCAGCACCGCAGTCGCTTCGTCATTGCTGGCGTTGGTCACCACCGCCGGAATAAGCGGACCGTATAACGGCAGGTCTTTCAGCGCGTTCAGGATGCGGGTTTGATCCCAGCTGGCTTCGCCCACTTTCCACAGCACGTTGGTCGGGCCGCGGTAGCCGTGGCGCATATCATAGGCGAGCACGTTATTGCGCACCGCCTGCTGAGCCGCTTCCTGCAAACGACGCGTCACGGTGGTGTAAACCTTGTAACCGTCCTCGTAGGCACCGTCACCGTAGCGTTTCACCATCTCCTGACGCACCATCTCGCTCAGATACGGGGCGGAGAAGGCGATTTCCGGGCCGTGATACGTGGCGACCAGCGGCGTATTGCGCGCGTCATCGTACTGCTGCTGGGTGATGTAATTCTGATCCAGCATACGCGACAGCACCACATTACGACGCGCCAGCGCACGCTGGTGTGAGTAAAGCGGGTTGAAGGTGGACGGCGCTTTCGGCAGGCCAGCAATCATCGCCATCTCACTCAGCGACAGCTGATCAACCGGCTTACCAAAATAGACCTGAGCGGCAGCGCCGACGCCATAGGCGCGGTAACCGAGGTAAATTTTGTTGAGGTACAGCTCGAGAATCTCATCTTTGCTCAGCAGCTGCTCGATGCGGATCGCAAGGAATGCTTCCTTAATCTTACGCATCAGCGTGCGTTCCGGGCTGAGGAAGAAGTTACGTGCGAGCTGCTGCGTAATGGTACTGGCGCCCTGTGAAGCGTGGCCGGAAACCAGCGCGATGCTGGCAGCACGGAAAATGCCGACCGGATCGACACCGTGATGCTCGTAGAAACGGCTATCTTCGGTGGCAATAAACGCTTTGATCAGCTCAGGCGGCATCTGTTTCAGGGTAAGCGGTACACGGCGCTTTTCACCGTACTGGGCGATAAGCTCGCCATCTGCGCTATAGACCTGCATTGGGGTTTGCAGGCGCACATCTTTCAATGTGTTTACGTCGGGCAACTGCGGCTCTATGTATTTGTACAAACCATAAATCGAGCCGGCTCCCAGCAAGATGCAACACACTGCAAGGATTAATAAATACTTTACGAACTTCACCTGAGATTTCCCATCTGTTGTCGTTTGGGCAGTTTATAAACAATCGCGCGGTAGTATAAAGGCAAGCCTGACGCTTTGATATAGCCGTCATACTTCAAGTTGCTGGTGTCCTGGCTGCAACGCGAATCCCTGAGGGGCTATGTCATTTTTCCCTTTAAAGATAAGGAGATCGCGCGCATGGCATTTCAGCGCTGGCAAATTGGGTTGGATATCCAGAACGGGCAATTCTGTGCGGCAGGTATCCAGCGCCGCCGTCATGGCTGGCAACTCCGACACTGGTGGCAGCAGGCGCTGCCGCAAGATACGTTAAGAAACGGCGTGCTGCAATCCTCGCCCGTCCTGCTGGACGCGCTCCGGCAGTGGCGACGTCAGCTGCCTAACCGCTTCTCATTGCGCGTCGGGTTGCCCCCGCAGCTGGTGCTGCAACGCACGCTCCCTCTGCCGGAAGCCACGCTGCGCGAACCGGCGCTCAGTCGCTATGTACAGGCATCGGCCCAGCGTTTGTTTCCGGTGGAACCCGCTCTGCTGGCGCTGGACTATCGCGCGTCCACGGCCTCAACGCCGTTGTGCATCACCGCGGCGCGCCGTGAGGTGATTGCGCAATGGCTGACGCCGTTGCAGCAGGCTGGCTTACAGCCCGATGTATTCGAACTGAGCAACCTTGCGCTGGCGCAGGTGGCGCTACGTTTGCCGCCCTGCCCGCAGTCGTTGCTGATTCATCCGCTGGGCGATCACTGGCTGTGGTCTCTGGCAGGCGCAACGGCCGCTTCCGGGGCGAGTAGCGAACCGTTGTCGCTGGCGCATCTGCGGGAAACCTTTCCTCAGGCCGGGACGCTGCTCTGCACCGCGCCAGTCGACGGGCTGGCCGCCATCCATCCCTTCTCTCTGTTGCAGTACCTGCAACTGCCCCTGCCGGAAAGCGATGGCGAGTTTGCCCTGGCGCTCGGCCTGGCATTGCGCCCGGAGGACGTCTGATGCTGACGGTTAATTTGCTCCCCTGGCGCGTTCAGCGGTGGCGGCGTCAGCGTCAGTACACGCTGCTGCTGCTGGCGAGCGGGCTGGGCATCAGCCTGATGATTTTGCTGCTGTGTGGCGGGCGAGGGTATCTCGTCGGGCAGCAGCAGCGCACGGAACAGCATCTGCTGTCACAGCGGATCAGCGTGCTGGATCGGCAACTGCACGCGCAGCAGGCATTGCTGCAACAGCGGGATGCGTTATTGCTGACGCAACGCAGGCAGCAGGCGCGTCAGTCTCAGCATCTGGCATGGCAGCAATTCTGGCGGCAGTTGCCGGAGCTGATGCCGGAAGCGCTGTGGCTCAGCCGCGTCGAACGCAGGCAAGGTGAGCTGCTGCTGGAGGGGCTGGCATCCGGTATGGCGGCAGTGAGTGATTTTCGCCGTCAGCTGGGACAGCAACCGTTGTTTTCGGTGATTCGTCAGGGGAATGTGCAGCGCCAGCCTGATGGACATTATCGTTTTACCCTGCGCGCACGGATGCAGGAGGTGAGCAGTGAATGAGTGGCTGGAGCGCTGGATACAGCTCAGGCTGCCGTGGCGCGCCGCCTGGTTGCTGGCGCTCTCCTTGCTGGTACTGACGCTCGGCTGGTTGTTGCTGCTGCTGCCGCAACAGCGCGCGCAGGCGGAACGCGAACATCAGCTGCGGCAACTGACACAACAGGAACAGCAACGTCAGCAGCAGCTTGCGGCACAGCCCGACATCGCGGCTCTGCGCGCCGGAATCAGCGTGCTACAGCAGCCTGCCGAGGCTGCCGCTCCCTCCTTCACGCTGGAAGCCATGCTGGCCGCACGCGGCAGTCAGCTGGATTCCTGGCAAGCGGAAAGCCAGCCTCAGCACATCTCACTCAGGCTGGGATGGGATCAATTCATTCCGCTGTTTGCCGAACTGGCGGATACCCTGCTGCCGGTGCCCGAGCGATTCCAGTTACAGGCCGGGCAGGGGGAGCTGGTGACGCAGTTATGGCTGGAGAGCGGCGATGCGCAGTAGCACTCTCCTGCTGTTGATGTGGTGCAGCGCCGCAGCGCTGGCGCGTGACCCGTTTCAGCCGCGATCTCCCGCGCTTTGTCAGGCAGCCGTCGCAGCACCGGAAGGATGGCGATTGCAGGGCATTGTCGGCGTTCCTCATCGCTATGTCGCCTGGCTGCGTTCGCCGCAGGGGAAAAGCGTCAGGCTGACGGAACAGATGCTCTTACCCTTATCACCCTGGCGCGTGCAGCAACTGTCGGCGCGCGCGCTGCTCTTGCGAGCGGAGCAGAGCTGTACGCCGCAACAGATGACACTACAAATAAAAGGAGGTTTTTATGCCACGGATCAGGATGGGGATGTTGCTGCTGTGTCTGAGCCTGTCGCTGCACGCCAGTGAACAGCGGCTGAGTCTGGTATTCGACGATGCACCGGTGGAGCGTATTTTGCAGGCGCTGGCTGATTATCAGCAAACGAACCTGCTGATTGCGCCGGGCGTAGAAGGACGACTCTCCCTGCGGCTGGAGGATGTTGACTGGCAGCGAGCGCTGAGGTTGGTATCGCAGCTGGCACGGCTGAGCGTGGTGCAGGAGGAGGGCGTGTTGCTGGTCTACCCGGAAAGCTGGCAGCAGTGGCAAAACCAGAAAGCCCAGGCTGAGCGGGAAGAACAGCAGCAGCATATCGCGCTGGCGCAGCAAACCGTGACGTTCCACTATGCCAACGTCAGTGACGTCTATCGTAGCCTGCAATCCGAGCGTTCGCTGCTGACCGCACGCGGCAGTGCTACCGTGGATAGCCGCACCAACAGTTTGCTGCTGCGTGATACGCCACAGGCTTTGCAGGCAGCAGTCCACTGGCTGCGGGCGCTGGATTTACCGCTGGAGCAGGTGGAGCTGGCCGCGCATATCGTCACCATCAGCGAGGAGCATCTGCGCGAGCTGGGGGTGAGCTGGGGAATTTCGCCTGCGGAAGAGGTGATGCAGGCGCTGCGCAATCCTCAACTGGCGATCCCATTAGCGGTGGGCAATCCCGCCTTGCGCATGGGGGTGACGCTGGGGCAGATGAACGGTGAACTGCTTAACCTCGAATTAAGCGCGCTGGAGCAGGAAAGCCAGATTGAAATCATCGCCAGTCCACGGCTGTTCACCTCACACCAGCAAACCGCCTCCATCAAACAGGGAACGGAGATCCCTTATGAAGTGAAATCCGGCAACAGCGGCGCGACTGCGATTGAATTTAAAGAGGCGGTGCTGGGTATGGAGGTCACGCCAACGGTGCTGGGTAACGGGCGTATCCAGTTGAAACTGCGGCTGAGCCAGAATATGCCGGGCCGCAGCTTAAATACCGGCGAAAACCAGGTACTCAGCATCGATAAACAGGAAATCGAGACCCAGGTGACGTTGCGGGATGGTGAAACCTTAGCGCTGGGCGGCATTTTCCAGCAGCAACGAACTCAGGGTGAACAACGGGTGCCCTGGCTGGGTGAACTGCCGGTGCTGGGAAATCTGTTTCGGCATCAGACTGATGAGCACAAAAAAAAGGAGTTAGTGATCTTCATCACCCCCAGACTGGTCAGGGAAGCAGCGCTTACTGCCGGATAAGGCGGAAAATTCACTCTGTGATGCCAACTGCGTTGACGCAGGCCAGGAATTAGCATACAAGGTTTAGCGATTTTTAAAACGGTGTAACGAAACGCGGAATAAAAACCTCCCCGTGGGCGTCGGTTACAAGCGATACTGACGTCAGAAGAACCTATACCCAAAATAATTCGTGTTGCATAAAGGCAGCAAAAGCGTGAATTCCCTGAGCTGATAAAACTAAGCAATTTGGGTGAATGAACGCCGCCAGCACTGATGCAGCCTGAAATATGAAGGGGACAGCGGAGGTGCGTTATCGTCTCGCGAACCACAGACCGGTCCTATTACCAGGTCGCCGGGGGCAATTTATTCGGTTGCCAAACGGCCTTGAGTGTTGAGATAATTTTTCGTCTGACTCTTGCTAACGCTCATGAGGTCTCAGTTCCTGTCCCGCCAGCTAGATGCTGAACGCGGGGTATCATCAACGAATTCTTAGTAATACCGACAAAATGGCAGAGAAACGCAATATCTTTCTGGTTGGGCCGATGGGTGCCGGCAAAAGCACTATTGGTCGTCAGTTAGCTCAGCAACTCAATATGGAATTTTTCGATTCCGATCAGGAAATTGAGCGACGTACCGGAGCGGATGTGGGCTGGGTGTTTGACGTCGAAGGCGAAGCGGGTTTCCGCGATCGCGAAGAAAAGATCATCAACGAGCTGACCGAGAAGCAGGGCATTGTGCTGGCTACCGGCGGCGGATCTGTCAAATCCCGTGAAACTCGTAATCGTCTCTCCGCCCGCGGTGTGGTCGTATACCTCGAAACCACCATCGAAAAGCAACTTGCCCGCACCCAGCGTGATAAAAAGCGCCCGTTGCTGCAGGTTGACTCGCCGCCGCGCGAAGTACTGGAAGCGCTGGCTGACGAACGTAACCCGCTTTATGAAGAGATCGCTGATGTCACTATCCGCACTGACGATCAGAGTGCGAAAGTAGTGGCTAATCAGATCATCAATATGCTGGAAAAAAGTTGATCCAGCACCTGAGGGCTTAGCAATAGGTATCGGTCATCATGGAGAAGATCACTGTCTCACTGGGGGATCGCAGTTACCCCATCACCATCGCTGCCGGACTGTTTAACGATCCGGCTTCTTTTTGGCCGCTGAAGGCAGGCGACAATGCCATGCTGGTCACCAACCAGACACTGGCACCGATCTATCTGGATAAGTTGTCGGCGCTGTTGAGTGCGGCCGGGGTGAAAGTGGATCAGGTGATCCTGCCCGATGGTGAGCAGTACAAAACCCTGGCGGTGATGGATGAGGTGTTTACAGCGCTGCTGCAAAAACCTCATGGTCGTGATACCACCCTGATTGCTCTTGGCGGTGGTGTGATTGGTGACTTAACCGGCTTTGCTGCGGCCAGCTATCAGCGCGGCGTGCGCTTTATTCAGGTGCCGACCACGCTGCTCTCTCAGGTTGACTCCTCCGTTGGCGGCAAAACCGCCGTTAACCATCCGCTCGGCAAAAACATGATTGGCGCGTTTTATCAGCCCGCGTCCGTGGTAGTGGATACCGATTGTCTGGCAACCCTGCCGCCGCGTGAGCTGGCGTCTGGCCTGGCGGAAGTCATTAAGTACGGCATTATTCTTGATGGTGATTTTTTCCAGTGGCTGGAGCAAAATCTTGATGCTCTGCTGGCCCTGGATGAAAAAGCCATGGCTTACTGTATTCGCCGCTGCTGCGAGCTGAAGGCTGAAGTGGTCGCTGCGGATGAACGCGAGACCGGCGTCCGTGCGTTGCTCAATCTGGGCCATACTTTTGGTCATGCGATTGAAGCACACATGGGTTACGGCAACTGGCTGCACGGTGAAGCCGTTGCCGCTGGCATGGTAATGGCTGCGCGAACGGCTGAACGTCTGGGCCAGTTCACTGCGGCGGATACCGATCGCATTATCGCGTTACTGCTGCGCGCCGGTTTACCGGTGCATGGCCCGGCTAGCATGGCGGCGGAAGATTATCTGCCGCATATGATGCGTGACAAAAAAGTGCTGGCGGGCGAGCTGCGCCTGGTGCTGCCTCTCGCTATTGGTCGCTCTGAAGTGCGTGCTGGCGTGGCACATGATATGGTGCTGGCTGCAATTAACGATTGTCAGAAATCATTATAATACCCTAAGTAATTCGGGTTGCAGGAAGGCAGCCAACGCTGCTGCAACCTGATATATGACGGGTAAAGAAGAGAGTGGTGATGCGGTACGTGGGATGCGTGCCGTTTTACGGAGGAGGCTAAATGGATGAGTTTAAACCGGAAGACGAGTTAAAACCTGATGCCAGTGACCGCCGTCCCACGCGGCCCCGCAAATCGTCGTCTGCGCCGAAAGTAAAAGTACCGGTTTCCCGCCAGCATATGATGATGGGTATCGGGATTCTGGTTTTGCTGCTGTTAGTGCTGGGTATCGGTTCTGCCCTGAAAGGCCCGGACGATAGCAAGCCAGCAAACACGGCAGGCAACAACAGCCCTGCGCCTGCTCCAGCGGCTGGCGGTTCGGAAAAGAATATCGATCTCTCCGGCTCGACCTCGATGAGTGGCCAGCAGAACACAACGCCAGCGCCGGAAGGTAGCGCGCCGCAAACGGCCGCCAATGCTCCAGCGACAGGCAGCGATTCACAATCCATTTCGATGCCACCCGTGTCATCCACCCCAACTCAGGCTGCTCCGGTTGACACACCGGCGAACCAGCAACGCGTGACCTTGCCAGGCGATCTTAACAGCGCGCTGAACAACCAGCAGGGCCAGGTGGATAACGCTGCGCAGGGTGTACAGGGCGCTAGCTCGTTGCCGACAGCGCCTGCAACCGTGAGCGGCAGCAGCGGCAAAGCGATTTCCCCGCCGGTAACGCGTGAAGAAAAACCGCGTGCCGCCACGACTCAGCGCGAAACGCATCCGACCACGCATAAAGCGCCGGTGACCAGCAAACCCGCAGTGAAAGAGAGCAAACCGCAGTCGACAGCGTCTCATAACGCAGCGCCTGTCAGCAGCGGTGGCAGCAGTAAGTCTCTGCCAGCAGGGAACTACACGCTGCAACTGAGCGGAGCGTCAAAAGCGGAAAGCCTCAACGCTTGGGCACAGAAACAGAATCTGAGCGGCTATCACGTTTATAAAACCACGCGTAATGGTCAGCCGTGGTATGTGCTGGTGAGCGGTGCCTATGCGACGCCAGCAGAAGCCAAACGCGCGGTCTCTTCGCTGCCCGCTGAAGTGCGCGCGCAGAATCCGTGGGTGAAACCCCTGAGCCAGGTGAAGAAAGAGAGCGAATAATCATTGTGGGGCCGTCACGTTACGGCCCCGTTTTAAGCGCAGATCTGCTGTCGGTTCCGCCACAGCCAATAATTAAGATGTAATAACCACGACAGCATGAAGAAAAATCGCGCTTTCCTGAAATGGGCCGGAGGCAAATACCCGCTCCTTGACGATATCCGTCGCCATCTGCCGCAAGGCGACTGTCTGATTGAGCCATTTGTTGGTGCTGGGTCTGTGTTTCTCAACATGGATTATGAGCGCTATCATCTGGCGGATATCAACAGTGACCTGATCAACCTGTACAACATCGTCAAAACGCGCACCGCAGATTTTATCGCCGATGCGCGTAAGTTATTCACACCGGAAGGCAACTGCGCGGAGACCTACTACGCACAGCGAGTCGCATTCAACGCCAGCCGTGATGAATATCATCGTGCGGTGCTGTTTCTGTATCTCAACCGTCATGGCTACAACGGCCTGTGCCGTTACAACCTGCGCGGCGAGTTTAATGTGCCCTTTGGCCGTTATCGCAAACCCTACTTTCCCGAAGCGGAGCTGCTATGGTTTGCCGAGCGGGCGCAAAAGGCGACCTTTGTCTGCGAATCGTACGATGTTACTCTGAACCGCGCTCATCGCGGCTCGGTGGTGTATTGTGATCCGCCGTATGCGCCGCTATCGGCGACGGCCAATTTTACCGCTTACCATACCAACGCTTTCAGTATGCGTGAGCAGCAGCATCTGGCGCAGCTGGCGGCGCAGTTGGCGCAGGACAATCAGGTTCCGGTATTGATTTCCAACCACGATACCCTGCTGACGCGTGAGTGGTATCGGAATGCGAATTTACACGTAGTCAAAGCCCGGCGTTCCATCAGCCGAAGCATAAGTGGTCGCACTCAGGTCGACGAACTGCTGGCGCTTTTTAGCTAGCCTGTTTCGTCCGCGACCAACGCATTACGCCAGCGTTTGCTGGCGCACAAAATTGGGAGAATCGGATGAAACAATTTTTACTGGCCCCTTCAATCCTGTCTGCTGACTTTGCCCGCCTGGGTGAAGATACGGCGAAAGCGCTGGCAGCCGGGGGGGATGTGGTGCATTTCGATGTGATGGATAACCACTTTGTTCCCAATCTGACCATGGGGCCGATGGTGCTGAAAGCGCTGCGCGATTACGGCATCACCGCACCGATTGACGTCCATCTGATGGTCAAACCGGTTGATGCGCTGATCCCTGAGTTTGCCAAAGCTGGCGCCAGTTATATAACTTTCCATCCTGAAGCCAGCCTGCATGTTGATCGCACTTTGCAGCTGATCAAAGAACACGGCTGTAAAGCGGGCCTGGTGTTCAACCCGGCGACGCCGCTTAGCTACCTCGATTATGTGATGGACAAGCTGGATGTCATCCTGCTGATGTCGGTCAACCCTGGCTTCGGCGGTCAGTCCTTCATTCCCGGTACGCTGGATAAACTGCGCCAGGCGCGTCGCATTATCGATCAGAGCGGCTACGACATTCGCCTGGAAGTGGACGGCGGCGTGAAAATCGACAACATCGGTCAGATCGCGGCTGCCGGGGCGGATATGTTTGTCGCCGGTTCTGCCATCTTTGGTCACCCGGATTACAAAAAAGTGATCGATGATATGCGCGACGAACTGGAGAAAGTTAATGGCTCATTTCACTGATATTCGCGCGATCGCGTTTGACCTGGACGGCACGCTGGTAGACAGCGCGCCGGGTCTGGCGCAGGCCATCGACCATGCGCTGGGCGATCTGCAATTACCGCCGCCGGGCGTGGCGCGAGCCTCAACCTGGATTGGCAATGGCGCGGACGTGATGATGAGCCGGGCGCTGACCTGGGCGCTGGGGCGTGAACCGCATCAGGACGAACAGCGCGATGCACGGACGCTGTTCGACAAATACTACGCACAAACCGTGGAAGCAGGCAGCACGCTGTTTCCACAGGTGAAAGCCACGCTGGCAAAACTGGCGGAAAAAGGGTTGCCGTTGGCGATTGTGACCAACAAACCGACGCCCTTTGTTGCGCCGTTACTGGCGTCGCTGGGGATTGCTGATGACTTCTCGCTGATTATCGGCGGCGATGATGTGGTGGTGAAAAAGCCGCATCCGGCAGCGATTTTCCTCGTACTGGGACGAT
This sequence comes from Pantoea sp. X-Soil-TKNS-1207, assembly GCF_059730485.1. NCBI lineage: Bacteria > Pseudomonadati > Pseudomonadota > Gammaproteobacteria > Enterobacterales > Erwiniaceae > Pantoea > Pantoea sp. X-Soil-TKNS-1207. Next base: position 3,977,914 of record NZ_AP035958.1, on the reverse strand, counting down.
TTGGCGTGCTGCCTCAGCAATTGCTGTTTGTCGGTGATTCACGCAATGATATCCTCGCAGCCCAGGCGGCTGGCGTGCCGAACATCGGTATGACCTTTGGCTACAACTATGGCGAGCCGATCGCCAGCAGCCAACCCGATTTAACCCTCGACTCTTTTGACGAACTTTTGCCCGCTCTCGGGCTGTGATTATCAGGATATAAGCATGAGCAAACCCATCGTTTTCAGCGGCGCCCAGCCTTCCGGTGAACTGACCATTGGCAACTACATGGGTGCGCTGCGTCAGTGGGTGCAGATGCAGGATGATTTCCACTGCATTTACTGCATCGTCGATCTGCACGCCATTACCGTACGTCAGGACCCGGTTGCACTGCGCAAGGCCACGCTGGATACGCTGGCGCTGTACCTTGCCTGTGGCATCGATCCGAACAAGAGCACCATCTTTGTTCAGTCGCACGTACCGGAGCACGCTCAGCTGAGCTGGGTGCTCAACTGCTACGCCTACTTCGGCGAGCTGAGCCGCATGACGCAGTTCAAAGACAAATCAGCCCGCTACGAAGAGAACATCAACGCCGGTCTGTTCGACTATCCGGTGCTGATGGCCGCCGATATCCTGCTGTACCAGACCAACCAGGTTCCGGTGGGCGAAGATCAGAAGCAGCATCTGGAGCTGAGCCGCGATATCGCGCAGCGCTTCAACTCGCTGTATGGCGACATCTTTAAAGTGCCGGAGCCGTTCATTCCGAAATCGGGCGCGCGCGTCATGTCGCTGCTGGAGCCGACCAAAAAGATGTCGAAGTCTGACGACAACCGCAACAACGTGATTGGTCTGCTGGAAGATCCGAAATCGGTGGTCAAGAAGATCAAACGTGCAGTGACCGACTCCGAGGAGCCGCCTGTTGTGCGCTACGACATCAAAGAGAAAGCGGGTGTCTCCAACCTGCTGGACATTCTCTCTGGCGTGACCGGCAAAACCATCGCCGAGCTGGAGCAGGAGTTCGAAGGCAAGATGTATGGCCATCTGAAGGGTGCGGTCGCCGACGCGGTTTCCGGTATGCTGATCGAGTTGCAGGAGCGTTACAATCGTTATCGTAACGACGAAGCCTTCCTCAATCAGGTGATGCGTGATGGCGCGGCTAAAGCCCGTGCTCATGCGCAGGAAACGCTGAAGAAAGTGTATGAAGCGGTAGGTTTCGTCGCTCAGCCGTAACTGGCAACGCAGGCAAAATCAGAGCGGCGGGTCGTGATGACCCGCCGTTTTTTTTATCAGAACCAGCGCAGCTGCGCACGCAGGCCCACCACCCGGCCAACGATAATCAATGCCGGACTGGCAAACTGCTGCGCCAGCGCCGCCAGTTCCCCCAGCGTTCCGGTCGCCACGCGCTGTTGTGGCGTGGTGCCATTTTGCACCAGTGCCACCGGCATCGATGCATCCATCCCATGCAGCAACAGTTGCCGCTCAATCTCCGGTGCCTGCGTCAGCCCCATATAAAACACCAGCGTCTGCTGCTCCGCCGCCAGTTTTTGCCACTCAATGTCGCCATGTTGTTGCAGATGGCCGGTGACGAAACGCACGCTTTGCGCATGGTCGCGATGGGTAAGCGGAATGCCGCTGTAAGCCGCACAGCCCGATGCCGCCGTAATGCCGGGCACCACGCTGAACGGAATGTTGTGCTGCGCCAGCATCTCCAGCTCCTCGCCGCCGCGGCCAAAAATAAAGGGATCGCCGCCTTTGAGTCGCACCACGCGCTTACCACGCTGCGCCTGCTCCAGCAGCAACTGGTTGATCTCCGACTGCGGCAGGCAGTGATAGCCAGCCCGTTTGCCGACGAAGATACGCTCGGCATCGCGACGCACCAGATTAAGGATCGGCTCAGACACTAAGCGGTCATACACCACCACATCCGCCTGCTGAATATGCTGTAGCCCTTTAAGCGTCAGCAAACCGGCATCACCCGGCCCGGCTCCGACCAGCACCACCTCGCCCTGTTGTGAGAGCGGGGCATCGAACAGCGTATCAACCAGCGCATCCGCGCGCGGCTGGTCGCCATTGGCCAGCGTTTGCGCCAGCCGGTCGCTGGCAAAGAAGCGCTCCCAGAAATAACGGCGCTGCGCCATGCTGGCGAAACGCGCCTTCACGCGCGCGCGCAGGGAACCGGCCAGGGTTGCCAGCTGGCCGAGATGCTGCGGCAGCATCGCTTCCAGTTTCTCGCGCAGCAGGCGCGCCAGCACCGGCGCGCGACCGCCGGAAGAGACGGCGATCATCAACGGCGAGCGATCGATAATCGATGGCATGATGGCGCTGGCCTGCTCTGGCGCATCCACCAGATTGCAGAAAATACGGCGTACCTCTGCTGCGGCGCCCACCTGCTGATTTACAGCATCATCATCGGTGGCGGCAATCACCAGCCAGCAGTCGTCGAGCCAGCGCTCGTCAAAAGGGCCATTGAGCAGCGTCACCTTTCCCTGCTGTGACCATTGCTGAAAGACGGGGGCGAAAGTTAGCGCGCCCGCGTACAGATCGGCTCCCGCCTCCAGCAGCAGACGGGCTTTGCGTTCGGCGATCTCACCGCCGCCGACCAGCAAACAACGTTTGCCCTGAAGGCGACAAAACAGGGGGAAGTAATCCATAGCTCATCCTAAAAAAGTCCGCCGGGGGCGCAAAGGTCGCCATAAATGGCGACCCTACAACAAATGTAGGGTGCGCATTTATGCGCACCGTTTTGAAAAACGCACGCCAATGAATGACGCATTTATGCGCACCGTTCAGAAAAACGCACACCAATGAGTGACGCATTTATGCGCACCGGGCGGGTAAAACGCGTTACGCTGATTTAAGTGCGCTGGCCTGTGCTTCGGTCTGGGGCCGTTGCGCCTGCGGCGTGGCATACCAGTAACCGAGGCCCATCAGCACCATGCCTGAGAACATGTTGCCCAGCGTCACCCACAGCAGATTGTGGCCGATGCCTTGTAATGTCAGGTCGGCATTATGCTGACCAAACCACGACAGCGCAAAGACCGTCATGTTGGCAACCGAGTGTTCATAGCCAGAGGCGATAAACGCCAGCAGGCACCACCAGATGGCGAGGAACTTCGCCGTACCTTCGGTGCGCAGCGCCATCCAAATCGCCAGACAAACCAGCCAGTTGCACAGCGCACCCTTAAAGAACAGCGCCGTGGCGGTCTGGGTGGTTTTTGCCAGCGCCGCGCTGTGGATCAGCGAACCGGCGTTGGGCAGCAGCGCACCGGCCGCGTAGTAGTAAATCAGCGCCACCAGCACCGAGCCAATCAGATTACCCAGCCAGGTTTGCGGCAGGATGCACCACAGCTGGCCGTGGCGAATGGTGCCCGCTTTCACGCCGATGGTGAGAAACATGGTATGACCGGTAAACAGCTCGGAACCGGCGATGATCACCAGCGTCAGGGCAATGCCAAAAGCGGCGCCCATGATAAGCGGGCGGTAAGCCGGGTCGGCCAGATTGCCGAGGGTGAAGATCAGGATGATCGCCAGCCCAACGTAGGCACCGGCCATCGCCGCGCCGATCCAGAAGGCGAGCGGGCTGTGCTGCGCGGTGCGCACAATACGCGCCGCATTGGCGGCGCATTTATTCAAAGTGTCAGTAAACATGGTGACGTCTCATAAAGTGAAGGAATTCTGTCAGGCGCACACTTCTACCCGGCCCTGGCTGACGCGCACCGGATAGCACGCCACCGAGCGCGTCTCATCCTCAAGGCACTGGCCATCGCTCAGACGGAAACGCTGTTTTTTCAGTGGACTGGCAACCCACAACGCCTGCTGATGCTCGGCGATAATGCCGCGTGACAGCACGCTGGCGTCGGCAAAAGGATCGATATTGCTCAGGGCGTAGAGCTGCTCATCATCACGCGGACGGAAGATAGCAATTTGCTGCCCCTGCACCAGCGCGCACACGCCGGTGGCGGGCAGGATCTGGTTCAGTTCACATACGGAATGCCACTGGCTCATGCGTCGGCCTCCTCAATCAGGGTGACGGCAATACGTTCCTCGGGGCGAGCCGGGCGATGTTGATCGCGCACGTTGATGTGCTGGACCAGCGGATCGCGTTCGAGGCTGTTGATAAAGGTGGAGAAGTGCCGCTGCTGCTGCGGCTCGCTGACGGTCGCCGCCCATTCGCATGCCACCAGGCTGCGCAGGCGTGCCAGCTCGCTCTCCAGTTGGCTGTTCAGGCCCAGTTTGTCATCGACGATCACGCTGCGCAGGTAATCAATGCCGCCATCCAGGCTTTCCAGCCACACCGAGGTGCGTTGCAGACGGTCGGCGGTGCGGATGTAGAACATCATAAAGCGATCGAGATAACGCAGCAGCGTGTCGTGATCGAGGTCGGCGGCCAGCAGGTCGGCATGGCGTGGTTTCATGCCGCCATTGCCGCACACGTACAGGTTCCAGCCTTTTTCCGTGGCGATCACGCCGACGTCTTTGCCCTGCGCCTCCGCACATTCACGGGTACAGCCGGAGACGCCGAACTTCATTTTGTGCGGGGTGCGGATGCCTTTGTAGCGATTTTCCAGCTCGATGCCAAAACCGAGGCTGTCGCCAACGCCGTAGCGGCACCAGGTGCTGCCGACGCAGGTTTTGGCCATGCGCAGCGCCTTGGCATAGGCCTGGCCGGTTTCAAATCCGGCGGCGATCAGCTGCGACCAGATGGCGGGCAGATCGTCACGCTGCGCGCCAAACAGACCGATGCGCTGCGAGCCGGTGATTTTGGTGTAAAGGTTGTACTGACGCGCCACATGACCGATCGCCACCAATCCTTCCGGGGTGATTTCTCCGCCAGCGGAACGTGGGATCACCGAGTAGGTACCGTCTTTCTGGATATTGCCGAGGAACAGGTCGTTGCTGTCCTGCAACGGGGTAAGCTGCGGTTGCAATACGTGTTCGTTCCAGCACGAGGCCAGCAGCGAACCGACCGTCGGTTTACACACTTCGCAGCCATAGCCCTGACCGTATTTCGCCAGCAGCGCATCAAATGACTTGATCTCTTCAACGCGAATCAGGTGATACAGCTCCTGACGCGACCAGGGAAAGTGGGCGCACAGATGGTTGTTCACCTCGATCCCCTGGCGGCTCAGCTCAGCATTCAGCACCTGGGTGATCAGCGGAATGCAGCCGCCGCAACCGGTGCCTGCGCGGGTTGTGGTTTTCAGCGCCGCCACGGTGTGACAGCCGTTGTTGACCGCATTGACGATGTCGCCTTTGCTGACGTCAAAGCAGGAACAGATTTGCGCGCTGTCCGGCAGTGCATCAACGCCGAGGGCCGGTTTCTCGCCGCTGCCCGCAGGCAGAATCAGCAGTTCCGGCCGTTCCGGCAGCGGGATGGCATTCAAAGCCAGCTGTAGCAGGTTGCCGTAGTCGCTGGTGTCGCCAACCAGCACCGCGCCAAGCAGCGTTTTGTTGTCTTCACTGACGATCAGACGCTTATAAATTGACTGTTGTTCGTCGAGCCAGACATAGCTACGCGCCCCCGGCGTACGCCCATGCGCATCGCCAATGCCGCCAACGTCAACGCCCAGCAGCTTGAGTTTGGCGCTCATATCGCCCCCGGCGAAGGCGTTGTCGCGGCCAAGCAGTACATCGCTGGCGACCTGCGCCATTTTGTAGCCCGGAGCTACCAGGCCAAAGGTGCGGCCCTGCCAGGCGGCACATTCGCCGATGGCAAAAATGGCGGGATCCAGGGTCTGGCAGCGATCGTCAATCGTGATGCCGCCGCGCTGACCGAGCGGCAAACCGCACTGTTTTGCCAGCTGATCCTGCGGGCGAATGCCGGTAGAGAACACGATGAAATCTACGTCCAGCGCGCTGTCATCAGCGAATTGCAGGGTTTTGCCGCCGTGGCTGTGGTGCACAATCTGCCGGGTATTTTTGCCGGTGTGCACATGGACACCCATCTGCTCAATCTTACGGCGCAGCTGTTCACCGCCCTGGCGGTCAAGCTGTTCCGCCATCAGCACCGGCGCGAACTCAATCACATGGGTTTCGATGCCGAGCGTTTTCAGCGCCCCGGCGGCTTCCAGCCCGAGCAGGCCGCCGCCGATGACCGCGCCGCGCTTGCTGCGTTTGGCGCAGGCTTCAATGGCGTCAAGATCGTCAATGGTGCGATAGACAAAGCAATCGCAGCCTTCTGCGCCCTCAATTGGCGGGATCCACGGATACGATCCGGTAGCGAAGATCAGTGTGTCGTAATGCACCGCGCGGCCGGTATTGGCGTGAATCACTTTCTCTTCGCGATTGATGGTGATGGCGCGCTCGCCTAGCAGCAGGTTGACCTGATGCTGCTCGTAGTAGCCTGCGCGCACCAGCGACAGTTCTTCAGCGGTGTGATGGGAAAAATAAGCGGACAGATGGACACGGTCATAGGCGGCCCTGGGTTCTTCACAAAAAACGGTGATCGCAAATTGCTCTGCATCGGCTTTGTCGATCAGTTCTTCAATAAAGCGGTGGCCAACCATACCGTTGCCAATAATGACGACGTTGTGCTTGCTCATGCTTGCCTCAAAATAAGGAAATCTGCGGCCACCTTAACGCGCGCATGGACACACTCATTGATGCATATCAAGCACACCTTTAAATACTCATTTAGAGGTATGTGACTGATTTTACATGGCTTTATAGGTAAGTGCTTTATTTGGTTGTAAATTATTCAATCGCACCGCGGCACCAGGCGTAAGGTTCAGACAATGATAAAGTTTTTCGTGCTAGCTTTAGATGTTGGGTTTCAACCGGAGAGGGCATGGCTATGACGTCACTGAAGTGGATCAACAACCTGCGTTTGCCTGGGCAGGAAGGGTTGTGGCAAATCGCTATCGAACAGGGAAAAATTGCCCGCATTATTCCGCAGTCGGTGCAGAACAGCGTGCAGGAAGGCGTGCTGGATGCTGAAGGCGGGCTGGCCAGTGCGCCCTTTATTGAACCGCATATTCACCTGGATACCACGCAAACCGCGGGTGAACCGGCGTGGAATCAGTCCGGCACCTTGTTTGAAGGCATTGAGCGTTGGGCAGAACGCAAAGCGCTGCTCAGCCATGAGGATGTGAAACAACGCGCGCAGCAGACGCTGAAGTGGCAAATCGCCAATGGCATCCAGCATGTGCGTACCCATGTGGATGTCTCCGATCCCAGCCTGACGGCGTTAAAAGCCATGCTGGAAGTGAAGGCGGAGATGGCGCCGTGGATTGATATCCAGATTGTCGCCTTTCCGCAGGAGGGCATCCTCTCTTATCCCAATGGGGAAGCGTTGCTGGAGGAGGCACTGCGCCTCGGCGCGGACGTGGTGGGCGCCATTCCGCATTACGAATTCACCCGTGAATATGGCGTCGAGTCGTTGCATAAGGCGTTCGCGCTGGCAAGCCGCTATGACCGGCTGGTGGATGTGCACTGCGACGAAATCGATGATGAGCAGTCGCGCTTTGTGGAAACGGTGGCGGCGCTGGCCCATCGTGAAGGGATGGGCGATCGCGTGACTGCCAGCCACACCACGGCGATGCATTCATATAACAACGCCTACACCTCGCGGCTGTTCCGTCTGCTGCGTCTGTCCGGCATTAACTTTGTCGCCAATCCGCTGGTCAATATTCATTTGCAGGGGCGTTTCGACAGCTATCCGAAACGACGCGGCATCACCCGCGTGAAGGAGCTGCTGGACGCCAATATCAACGTCTGTTTTGGTCACGATGATGTGTTCGATCCCTGGTATCCGCTCGGCACCGCCAGCATGTTACAGGTGCTGCATATGGGGCTGCACGTCTGCCAGTTGATGGGTTATGAACAAATTGATGCCGGGTTGCAGCTGATTACCACCAACAGCGCCAAAACCCTGCGGCTGGAAAATTACGGCATCGCGGTGGGTAAAGATGCCAGCCTGATTATCCTGCCTGCGGATAATGGCTTTGATGCGGTGCGGCGTCAGGTGCCGGTGCGTTATTCATTGCGCAAAGGGAAGCTGGTGGCGGCGACGCAGCCAGCCAGTAGCGAGATCTTTCTGGGTGAAGCGGAAGCGGTGACCTTTCGGCGCTGAAAGCCGGGCGGACTGGCGTCCGCCCGGTTTAACTTACTGGGTAATATGGCCGTGCTGGCGATGTTTCGTCACAAAGCCAAGCAGTACACACATCACAAACACTACCGCGTAGAGTCCGTTTGCGGTCGCCAGTGCCGCATGTGCGCCACCTTTTGCCACAATCGGCCCCGTAACCACGAACGTCAGCATGGTGCCCACGGTGCCGCAGGTCAGGATAAAGTTGACCAGCTTTGGTGACGAGGCTTTGGTTTGCAGCGAACCCAGGGTGATGATGGTGGTGTAGATGGCGCTGGAGCTGAAGCCGAGCGTCATAATGATCCAGTGCAGCATGTTGGCGTCACGGGTGCTGACAAACCAGTACATCAACACGGTGGCAAGCGCCGCCAGCACCATTAGGATGCGTTGCAGATCGAAGAAGCGCAGCAGGAAGCTGAACACCCACATGCCGACCATATACGCGGTCCAGAAGTTACCGACCAGCTGACCCGCCGCCGCAATATCCATCCCCATAGTTTTGGTGGCGTACTCCGGCACCCAGGAGATAAAACCGAGCTGCCCGAGGATGTAGCACAGCGCCGCTATCGACAGAAACAGCACGCCGACACCCCATTTCTCTTTCTCTGCCGCCTGCGTTTCGGTGTTGTTTTTCAGCACCGGGAATTCAACGCACAGCGTCAGGGCGAAAATGGCGAGGTAAATCACGCCGATACAGGCGTAGACCCAGTACCACGGCAGCGCGCGCGCCAGCAGGATGCCGGCGATAATCGGGAACAGCGTACCGGCCATGCTGAAGAAGGAGTCGGTAAACAGCAGGCGCGAACCGCGCTGACGGCCGTCATACAGATGGGTGATCAGGAAGGTGCCGATCGACATGGTAATGCCGCTCACCACGCCGAGCACAAACATACACAGCGAGAACACCGCCAGGTTGTGGCTGGTCATCAGGCCAATCACCGCGAGGATCATCAGCACAAAGCCAAAAATCAGCTGACGTTTTAACGGCACAATCACCATCAGCCAGGCGTTAAGGAAAACCGCCACCAGAATACCGGTATTGAGAAATGTGAAGGTGTTGCTCATTTCAGAGATGGGCAACTGGAAATACTGTGCGATATTGTCCAGCACCATCCCAGTCACAATCACCAGAGCGCCAGTCAACGCATAAGAGAAAAAGCTTATCCAGGTAAGCCCAATGCGATTACGGTTTGTCATGTTGTGGACCTTTTTTAAGTACCGAAGTTGGCAAAAAGTGTCATGAAGTGTAAATGCAACTGTGATCGTAATAAATAAAGAGTGAAATATCGTTATCGAATTTCATTAGTAGTGTGATTTATGTCACGCAAATGATTGCGCAACGGCGATTCGCGGGGGATCGGCACCGCGCGTAAATAAAGGTAAAACGCTGGCTCTTGTATAACTTGCTCTTTACAATCAATCTCGTTTTTGAGCTGGCTCTCCATGGTAAGGAATCTTTCATGTTTAAACGTACTTTGACAGCGGCCGTTGCCCTGTTAGCGCTCTCATCTGTTTCTGTTTCGGCTCTTGCGGCGAAAGGCGATACGCATGTGCTGCTCACCACTTCTGCGGGCAATATCGAACTCGAACTGAATGACCAGAAAGCCCCGGTTTCGGTGAAAAACTTTGTCGACTACGTCAACAATGGTTTCTACAACAACACCATTTTCCACCGCGTGATCCCTGGCTTTATGTTGCAGGGCGGCGGTTTCACTGCGGATATGCAGCAGAAGCAAACTAACGCACCGATTAAAAACGAGGCGGATAACGGCCTGCGTAACCAGCGTGGCACCATCTCGATGGCGCGCACGGCTGAGAAAGACAGCGCCACCAGCCAGTTCTTTATCAACGTTGCGGATAACGCCTTCCTGGATCATGGACAGCGTGATTTTGGCTATGCGGTGTTTGGTAAAGTTGTGAAAGGAATGGATGTGGCCGATAAGATTGCCCAGGTGCCGACCAAAGATGTGGGTCCGTACCAGAATGTGCCGTCAAAACCGATTGTTATCCTTTCCGCCAAAGTTCTTCCCTGATAGATCAACGCGCCATTTTATCGTGGCGCGTCCTGCCGTACTCCGGCAAAGCACCTGTTTGCTGCTGATATCCGCCATACTTCAGGTTGCGCGCAGCCACCTTGCCGCAGCCCGAATTATTTAGGGTATATACTTAGGGCAAATTGCTTGCCGGAGGCTTTATGACCAGCAAACTGACCGACAAACAGAAAACCACCTTGTGGCAACAGCGCCGTGCTGCCAGCTATCAAGCCAGCTGTCGTCTGGCGGGCTATACGCTGAGCGAACCGGCTATCACGCTTGAACAAGCCGAAGATCGGCTGACCTCGTTAAGGAGGCAGTATGGCGGATAATACTCTGGCGGTACGTGATCCCTATCTCTGGCACAACGATCAGGTGCTGATAAATCGCCTTGATATTCATGACAGTGCCCAGCTGCGTAAAGCGGAACTGGCGTTCAGCGCCGCGCGTCTGGCTACGCTGGAGCTGCCTCCGCGCAACAGCGGTATGCCGTGGCTGTGCCATATTCATCGCACGTTGTTCCAGGATCTCTACAGCTGGGCGGGGGAGCTACGAACCGTCGATATCTGGCGCGATGATACGCCCTACTGCCACTGCGCCTATATCGAGAAAGAGGGCAACAGCCTGATGAGCGCGCTGGAAGAGGAGGAGGGGCTGGCCCTGCTGGAGCAGGATGAGTTTGTGGCGCGGCTGGCGCATTACTATTGTGAAATCCATGTGCTGCATCCATTCCGCGCCGGTAATGGTCGTACCCAGCGTATCTTCTTTGAGCAGCTGGCGCTGCATGCGGGTTTCCTGCTGACGTGGGATACGCTGGAGCGTGATGACTGGCATGCGGCGATCCTTGATGCGGTCGAGGGGGATTTAACCGCTCTGATTGCGCAGTTCGCGAAAGTGGTAAGTCCCGCCCGCTAAAATGCGTAGAATAGCGGCGGTTTTACCGGCCTGAGGGCGCTATGCTGCTGCTAATCGATAATTACGACTCCTTCACCTGGAATCTCTACCAATATTTTTGCGAACTGGGCGCCAGCGTCGAGGTGGTGCGCAACGATGCCATCACCCTGGACGAGATGGATGCGCTGCCGCTCAGCCATCTGGTGATTTCGCCCGGTCCCTGCACGCCGGATCAATCCGGCATCTCGCTGGCGGCGATTCGTCACTTTGCCGGTCGCCTGCCGATTCTCGGTGTCTGCCTGGGCCATCAGGCGATTGCTCAGGCCTATGGCGCACAGGTGGTGCGTGCGCGTCAGGTGATGCATGGCAAAACGTCCGCCATCCGCCATAACGGTCGCGGCGTATTTCGCGGCCTGAATAATCCTCTCACCGTAACCCGCTATCATTCGCTGATTGTGGCACGGGATTCTTTGCCGCCGGAATTTGAAGTCACCGCCTGGAGCCTGCACGACGGCGTACCTGATGAAATTATGGGGTTCCGCCATAAAACGCTGGCGCTGGAAGGGGTGCAGTTTCACCCGGAAAGTATTCTGAGCGAACAGGGCCATCAGCTGCTGGCAAATTTTCTGCGAGCTTAAGTTGTGTTTGCCTTTGTGTGATTTTTTATGCATATTTTGTGATTAGAATTTCACATCAGTTCAACAAACAACCCGATGAGGTCAGCAATGGCAGCGGAAAAACTAGCGGTAACCCGGGAAACGTTCGATAACGTTATTTTGCCTGTTTATGCACCTGCGCAGTTTGTGCCGGTCAAAGGCAAGGGCAGCCGTGTATGGGATCAGCAGGGCAAAGAGTATATCGATTTCTCCGGCGGCATCGCGGTGACTGCGCTTGGCCATTGCCATCCGGCGCTGGTGGAAACGCTGAAAACCCAGGGCGAAACCCTGTGGCACACCAGCAACGTATTTACCAACGAACCGGCGCTGCGTCTGGCGAGCAAACTGATCGCCGCCACTTTTGCTGAGCGCGTATTCTTTGGCAACTCCGGCGCAGAAGCCAACGAGGCCGCGTTCAAGCTGGCGCGTTACTACGCCTGCAAAAAACACAGCCCGTTCAAAAGCAAAATCATCGCGTTCCACAATGCGTTCCATGGCCGTACGTTGTTCACCGTTTCCGTCGGCGGTCAGCCGAAATATTCCGACGGCTTTGGTCCGAAACCGGCCGATATCGTGCATGTGCCGTTTAACGACCTGGCCGCGGTGAAAGCGGTGATTGACGATCACACCTGCGCCATCGTGGTTGAGCCGATCCAGGGCGAGGGTGGCGTGATGCCCGCGACGCCGGCGTTTATGCAGGGGCTGCGCGCCTTATGTGATGAGCACAATGCGCTGCTGGTGCTGGATGAAGTGCAGAGCGGCATGGGACGCAGCGGCAAACTGTTCGCCTATGAACACTACGGCATTACCCCGGATATCATCACCACCGCGAAAGCGCTGGGGGGCGGTTTCCCGGTCAGCGCTATGCTGACTACCAATGAAATCGCCTCGGTGATGGCGCCAGGCGTGCACGGCACCACCTACGGCGGCAACCCGCTGGCCTGTGCCATTGCCGAAACCGCGCTCGATATTATCAACACCCCGGAAGTGTTAAACGGTGTGGATGCGCGTCGTCAGCAGTTTGTCGAGGCGCTGAAAGCGCTGGATAGCAAGTTCGACCTGTTCAGCGACATCCGTGGCAAAGGGTTGCTGATTGGCGCTGCGCTTAAGCCGCAGCACGCCAGCAAAGCGCGCGACATTCTGCACGCCGCCGCGGCCGAAGGACTGATGATTCTGACTGCCGGTACTGATGTGATCCGTTTTGTCCCGTCGCTGGTGATTGAGCCGACCGACATCGAAGAAGGCATGGTGCGTTTCGCCGTAGCCGTGGAAAAGGTGCTGGCGGCGTAAGCTAGCTTTTTACCCGCAAGCGCATCCGCCAGCGGCCGTGATGGGGTCGCTGGCTCCATGCCAGAGAAGATATGGTATGCATCACGTTGAGGTGTTGCAGGATGCGCTTCACATGCTGTTCCACGATGGTAATCGCCCCTTCGTTGATGTTCTCCGGCGCTTCGAGGATGTTGCTGTCATTACCCGGCCCGTCATACGCCAGCCGCTGCTGACAACGCTGTAGCGCGATTTCGCAGGATTGCAGATAACGCTCCGCCAGCTTTGGCGTCAGCATGGTATGTTCACGCGCCAGAATGGTCATGGCGTTGATATGTTCAACAATGAACTGGCTGTGCGTCACCCACATGCGCATATCTTTCAGATACTGCGAATTAAACCCCGGCTCGGTCATCGCCTGATTGAGTGAGTTAAATAGCGCGTTGTGCGCCTGATTGACCCGGATACGTTGATACGCCAGCTTCTCCGGTGATTGTTCCGGTCCGAGCAACAGTTGCAGCGCTTCCTGATAGGTTTCCAGCGCATCGTGCGCGTTCTTTCGCAGCAAACCGCTCTGCCACTGCGGCCACAGCCAAATCATGCCGCCAAAGGCAATCAGGCATCCCATCAGCGTATCCATCATACGCGGCAGCAGAAACTCCGCGCCGTTCAGCGACAGCAGTTGTAGCGAATATACCGCCGTCACGGTAAAGCCAATCATCGACCAGCCGTAATACTTGCGCGTCACCAGATAGCTGGCGAGGGTAATCACCAGCATAAACAGTAGCGCCATCGACTCCGGCACGGCGAAGCGCAGCGAGGCGGCGGCGATTAACAGCCCGGCGAAGGTGCCGAGCGCACGGTGCTGAATCCTGACCCGCGTGGCGCTGTAGCCGTTCTGACTGACGAACATGGTGGTCATCAGAATCCAGTAAGGTTTGGGGATATTGAAGAACAGCGCCAGCCCGCTGCCGAACATCAGCATCACGGCAAAGCGCGCCGCGGTGCGCAGCGCCGGGGACTTCAGCGACAGGTAGCTGCGCAGCGCAGGAAAAAAGGGCAGACGCCGCTGGCGATCGGCCATCAGGTCGCGGGTGTAGAGCGGTTTCTGGCTACGCAATACGCGCGCAATGCGGCTGAAGTGGTACAGGCAAAAGTTACTCACCGGGTTATCCGGGTTCTGACGCGCAATCTTTTCCAGCGCGCTCAGCTGCTTGTCCATCTGGAAACGCTCCGGCAGCTGGTGATAGAGAATCGCGTCGGCCAGGATGCGCAGCCGGGCTGAGATGGTTTTGGCGTTCCAGCGGATCACCGCTTCCGCGTGGCTCTGCTCCACCAGTTTTTGCACCTCTTCCGGCTGATGCAGGCTGACGGAGATATGTTCCTGGAGATCGAGCGCCACCTGGAAGGCACGCGTCAGCCGTTTGTGGCTGTTGTCATTGCTGGCAGACAGCATATGCATCTGCTGATAGCAGGTGGTGATCAGATCGACCGCCTTCTGTTGACGCGCCAGCAACGGCGGCAGCGCCTTTTCCGGATCGGTCAGCTGCGTCAGCAGAGTGTATTTGGCATCGCAATAGTCGGCCAGTTCGCGGTACAGCAGGCTGAGGGTTTCGCGCATCGGCTGCTCTTTCCACAGCCAGAACCAGAACCAGTTAAACAGCCCGTACCACAGCGTGCCGCCGATATACAGCAGCGGCGGCACCCACATCGGCATACGTCCGGCCAGGCTGAGGGTAAAAATAGCGGCGATCAGCGTGGCGGGCAGCAAACGGCCATGCAACGGGCTGATCTCACCGGTCACGCCAATCAGCAGGGGCAGAATCAGCAGAATCAGCGGCAGGGGAATATGGTAATTGGTCAGCCACTGGATCAGAAAGCTGCCGGTGGCAAACAGGGAGCCGCCGACAATCAGGCGTTTAAAGAAGCGTTTGTGCGGCGTGTCGAGACCGGCGATGTTGCAGCAGGCAGGGACCAGCGAGAACAACAGGCCTTTTTGCAGATCGCCGAACAGCCAACCGAGCGCCACGGGCAGGCATAACACCAGCGTTTGCCGCAGGGCATAGTTAACTTCGGGATGATAGATGATTCGACGCCACATCAGCTCATCGCAGACAAAAACGGCGTGATGCTGCCATCACGCCGTAGGTGAGAAGAAATTAGCGGGTGCCGTAAACGACGATGGTTTTACCATGTGCTGAGATCAGATTTTGATCTTCCAGCATTTTCAGAATACGGCCGACTGTTTCACGTGAACAGCCGACGATCTGACCAATTTCCTGACGGGTGATTTTGATCTGCATCCCGTCCGGGTGGGTCATGGCATCGGGCTGTTTGGCCAGATTAAGCAGTGTCTGCGCAATGCGACCTGTCACATCAAGGAAGGCAAGGTTGCCTACTTTTTCTGATGTCACCTGCAGGCGACGTGCCATCTGCGACGAAAGACGCATTAAAATATCCGGGTTTACCTGAATCAGCTGACGGAATTTTTTGTAGGAAATTTCAGCCACTTCGCAGGCAGTTTTCGCTCGTACCCAGGCACTACGCTCCTGACCTTCTTCAAACAGGCCAAGCTCGCCGATGAAATCTCCCTGATTGAGGTAGGAGAGGATCATCTCTTTGCCTTCTTCATCTTTAATCAGTACCGCAACGGCACCTTTCACGATGTAGTAGAGCGTTTCCGCTTTCTCACCCTGGTGGATCAGGGTGCTTTTGGATGGATATTTGTGAATATGGCAATGGGACAGGAACCATTCGAGTGTAGGGTCTGTTTGCGGTTTGCCGAGAACCATTCGCTATTATCCTCTGTTGTAATCGTGCCCAAAACACAGGGGGCAGTTTTCCCTGTCAGGCGGTGAAATCATCAAGCGCTTCCAGTTAAGGAAATTATTCGGGTGTACTCTTAAGCTTAGCTTTTGATTCATCCCGCCTTCGTCTATTGCGACGAAAATATTTTCAGCACTGTTTGTAGCACAGCTTTTGCAAGCTGTCTTCTGTTGTCTCGCTTCAGCAAAAGCCGATTAGTCTGGATTGCTGTTTATCAGGTGAAGGCGTATTCTGGCGGCAAATCAGCCTGGTCAGGAGAAAGAATAATGCAGGCACGAGTCAAGTGGGTGGAGGGGTTAACCTTTCTCGGAGAATCCTCATCGGGCCATCAGGTATTAATGGATGGGAATTCTGGCGATAAAGCGCCGAGTCCGATGGAGATGGTACTGATGGCGGCTGGTGGTTGCAGTGCGATTGACGTGGTGTCAATCCTGCAAAAAGGACGTAATGACGTGACCGATTGCGAGGTAAAACTTACCTCTACGCGTCGCGAAGAAGCGCCACGCATTTTCACGCATATTAACCTGCATTTTATTGTCAGCGGCAAAGCGCTGGGCGATAAAGCGGTGGCGCGTGCGGTCGATCTCTCGGCGGAAAAATATTGTTCGGTGGCGATCATGCTGGGCAAAGGGGTAGAGATTACCCACAGCTACGAGGTCGTTGAGTTATAACGGCTATCTCGATCGTCAATTCCAGGTGCGAATGAATTCGCACCTGGGTTTGCAGGGTCGGCATTTCTGCCGGTCATGCCATAACTTCCTGATTATTCAATCCGTTTGCCTTCAATCAGCCGTTGCACCAGCGGCGTCATAATCAATTCCATCGCCAGTCCCATTTTGCCGCCCGGCACCACCAGGGTGTTCATATGCGAGATAAAGGAACCCTGAATCATCGCCAGCAGATAGGGAAAAGCAATGCCTTCCAGGCCACGGAAATGGATCACCACGAAGCTTTCATCCAGCGACGGGATTTCGCGTGCGGCGAAGGGGTTCGAGGTATCGACGGTTGGCACGCGCTGGAAGTTGATGTGGGTACGGGAGAATTGCGGCGTGATAAAGTTGATGTAATCCTCCATCGAACGCACCACCGAATCCATTACCGCTTCGCGTGAATGGCCGCGCTCGCTGGTATCGCGCACCAGCTTCTGAATCCACTCCAGATTGACGATCGGCACCACGCCCACCAGCAAATCAACATGCTCCGCCACATTGTGCGGCTGCGTTACGACGCCGCCATGCAGACCTTCATAAAACAGCACGTCGGTGTTTTCCGGCAGCGGCTGCCAGGGCGTAAAGGTGCCGGGCACCTGATTCCACGGCACCGCCTCATCGTAGGTGTGCAGATATTTGCGCGACTGGCCGAGGCCGGTCTGACCATAATGCTTAAAGGTCTGCTCCAGCAGGCCAAAATCGTTGGCTTCCGGCCCGAAGTAGCTGATATGACGGCCAAGATCGCGCGCTTTGCGGATCGCCATATCCATTTCCGGGCGGGTATAACGGTGGAAACTGTCGCCTTCCAGCTCTGCGGCATGCAGATCCAACTGCTGGAAAATTTTACGGAAGGCAAGGCTGGTAGTGGTAGTTCCGGCGCCGCTGGAACCGGTGACGGCAATAATCGGATGCCTGGCTGACATAACAAAGCTCCCTGTGAGGTCCGGCGATGAGCATTGTTAGCACGAAAAGCCGGGATGTGCATTAGCCGCGAAATTCACCGCGCGCCATGATATTGACGGTTTCGTGCAGTTCTGACCACACGAGCACCGCATCGCCGCGCTCCAGCTGACGACGCACATCGGCGACTTTCTGCATCAGGCTTCGCTCCTGTTCACCGTAGTCGGTCCCTTCGCGCAATACAAAGGATTCAATCAGGTTTTCCAGCGTTTCGGGGTCAAGTTGTTGCCACGGAATAATCACAGTCACACATCCAGATAAGTTGATAACCACTGCGGCACGCGCTGTTCCAGCCACATTTGCGGCCGCAGCAAGGTACCGCTGACAAAGCCGACATGGCCGCCCTGTTGGGTCAGCTGATACTCAATCGACGGCGACAGTTGCTGCGGCTGCGGGATCACCGCGTCGGTCATAAAGGGATCGTCCTGCGCATGGATGATCAGCAGCGGCTTACGCACGCCGGTCAGTAACGGCATGGCGCTGGCGCGATGATAATAGTCGCCCGCATCGATAAAGCCATGAGCGCGTGCGGTAATGGCATCGTCAAAGTCGCGCAGACGACGCAGGGCGCGCAGCTGACGTAAATCCACCGGCAGCGTGCCGGGCCAGGCCTTGAGCTTGCGTCGGGCGTTCTTTTTTAGCTGGGTCAGCAGGTAGTGCTGATAAAACCGTGAGAAGCCGTTCTCAATTTTCTGGCTGCATGGCTCCAGCAGCAGGGGCGCCGAGATCGCCACGGCGGCATCCAGCGGCGCATCATGTCCCTGTAGCCCGGCCAGACACGCCAGCATATTGCCGCCCAGCGAGACGCCCACCGCGGCGGTTGGCACATGGCCCCACTCACGCCGCAGCCAGTGCAGAAAGTAGGTCGCGTCTTCGGTTTCGCCGGAATGATAGATGCGATGCAGGCGATTAGGCTCGCCGCTGCAACCGCGAAAGTGCATCACCACCGCCAGCCAGCCGCGCGCCTGGCACGCCTGCATCAGCCCGTGGGCATAAGGGCTGTGGAAGCTGCCCTCCAGGCCGTGAAACAGCACCATGCGCGGTTTATGCGCGGCCTGTGCCGGATCTTCACTCCAGGCGAGATCGACGAAATCACCGTCCGGCAGGTCGAGACGCTGCCATTGCGGACGCAGGGTGACGCGCCGTCGTAGCAGACGCGGCAGCAACGTTTGCAGATGCGGATTGCGGAAACCGCTTAGCGGAATGAAGGCTTCGCTCGCGGGTGTGTCAAAATTACTGTTGTAAAGGCTTGTCTGATGCATGGCTCGCTGATAGCTTCGCTAGGTTGTTAGCTTTTCTGGGTGAGGAGCACCCGAATAAACATGGAACTGAGTCTGTTTTTATCAATGCTGGGCTTTCTCTGGGTCGCTGCGATCACGCCAGGCCCCAATAATATGTTACTTACTGCCTCCGCTGCCAACTTTGGCTTTCTGCGCACCATTTCATTGCTCATTGGTATCATGATCGGCATGCAGGTGATGTTGCTGATGGTGGCATTTGGCATTGGCGGTTTAATCCTGCTGTATCCCTCCCTCCATCTGGTGCTGAAAATCGCCGGTAGCCTGTATCTGCTGTGGCTGGCGTGGAAGATCGCCACCGCCGAGTATGAAAAACTCGACACAGATGAAGCGCCTCCGGCGCCGATGCCGTTCTGGCAGGGTGGGTTGTTGCAGTTAATCAACCCCAAAGCCTGGCTGATGGCATTAGGTGCGGTCGCCAGCTTTAGCCTGGCGGGCGCGGCCTACCTGCATTCCGTGGTGGCGATCAGCATCGGCATGGCGCTGGTGAATGTGGTGTCCGGGGTGATCTGGATGGGGTTCGGTAGCATGATTGGCCGCCTGTTGCGCAGCCCGCGTGCCTGGAAAATCTTTAATCTGGCGATGGGCCTGTTGACGGCGGCCTGCGTGCTGTTGATCTGGCACTGAGTCAGCTGGAGGCGCGTTCCACGCGCCGCCACGGTAGTACCTCGTGTACTACTGGTGTTAAGGGCTGGCGCATGCGGTTCAGCAGCAGCTGCACACTGCGTGCGCCCAGCCGGTTCATTGGCTGTTCGATGGTGGTCAGTGGCGGATTGAGGCTACTGGTAAACGGAATGCCATCAAAACCCACCACCGCTAAATCCTCTGGTACGCGCAGGCCCGCTTCCAGTGCCGCGTGGACGACACCCACCGCCAGCACATCCGAGACCGCAAAGACCGCATCCGGGCGCTCCTTCAGCGCCAGCAATTCACGTAACGCCGCGCTACCCGCTTCACAGGAGATATTTTCGGCATAGGCCACGCCACCCCAGTGCAGCTCCAGGTGTTCCAGGGCTTCGCGATACCCCTCTTCACGCCGATGCGAATAGAGATAACGCATATCACAATTCACCAGCGCAATGCGGCGACGACCTTTTTCCGCCAGATAACGCACGGTCTCAAAGGCGGCTTCTTTATTATCAATGGTGACGCTTGAGGCGGGCAGGGCAGGATCGTATTCGGCGCACTGCACCCAGGGGGCATCGCCAATCAGGTTTTTCAGCTCATGCAGGCAGGGCGCGGCATCCATGGTGATGATGCCATCCACCACTTTGCCGGTGAGAAGGGCCAGATAGGCCGCTTCACGCCGCAGCTGCGACGCGGAATTACACAGCAGGATGTGATAACCCTGTGCCTCTGCTTCAGCTTCGATACCCTGCACCACACGGGAGCAGAAGGGATTGGTGATGTCTGAAATTAACACCAGTAACATATGGCTTTGTGCGGTGCGCAGCTGACGTGCCAGCAAATTGGGTTGATAGTCGCAGGCGTTAATGGCGGCAAGCACCCGCTGACGCGTGTCGGGTCGTACTCCTGGATGCTGGTTCAACACCCGTGAAACCGTTGCTTTCGATACGCCAGCCAGCTGTGCCACTCTCTCAATCGACATATCACCACGCGCCTGTATTAACTGGAAAAATCAGGAATCTATCAATAACACAGTCGTCATGTGAGCGCGTGACATATTTCCGTCTTTACGACTTCTTTGCAATTGCGCATTTCGCATAGCCTTACCCGATGATGATCTAAGAACGGATTTTCATTAGGGATAATTTTTAATTCCTTTATGAAACCATCGCGGCTGGAGAAACTGCCCCCAACATAAAAACATTGGGGTGAAAGATGATGGCCGTGAAAAAAAGCATAACAACATTAGCCGCAGCGCTGGCGCTGCTGACGTTCCAGGCGCAGGCGGTCAATGTGACGGTGGCGTACCAGACTTCGGCGGAACCGGCGAAAGTGGCGCAGGCCGACAATACCTTTGCGAAAGACAGCGGCGCCACCGTGGACTGGCGCAAATTTGATAGCGGAGCCAGCGTGCTGCGCGCCCTGGCCTCCGGCGATGTGCAGATTGGCAATATCGGTTCCAGCCCGCTGGCGGTAGCCGCGACGCAACAGCTGCCGATTGAAGCCTTCCTGCTGGCCTCGCAGCTCGGTAATTCCGAAGCCTTTGTGGTGAAAAAATCCATCAGCAGCCCGAAAGATCTGATCGGCAAACGCATCGCGGTGCCGTTTATCTCCACTACCCATTACAGCCTGCTGGCGGCGCTGAAGCACTGGGGTATCAAACCTTCTCAGGTGCAGCTGGTAAACCTGCAACCTCCGGCGATTATCGCTGCCTGGCAACGCGGTGATATCGATGGCGCTTACGTCTGGGCGCCGGCGGTCAACGAGCTGGAGAAGGATGGCAAGGTGCTGACTGACTCCTCGCAGGTAGGCAAATGGGGCGCGCCAACGCTGGATGTCTGGGTTGTGCGTAAAGACTTCGCCCAGCAGCACCCGGAGATTGTTACCGCCTTCGCGCGAAGCGCGCTGGAGGCGCAGAAATCCTATATCGATAACCCGCAGCAGTGGCTGAAACAGCCGGATAACCTGAGCAAGCTGTCGCGCCTGAGCGGCGTGCCGGAGGCGCAGGTGCCGGGACTGGTGCAGGGCAACACCTATCTGACCGCGCAACAACAGGTGGAGCAGCTCGGTAAGCCGGTTAACAAGGCGATTGTCGATACCGCCCACTTCCTGAAAGAGCAGGGCAAAGTGCCGGATGCCGCCAGTGATTACAGCAGCTATGTCACCACCCGTTTTGTCGCACCGTTAGCCAAATAACCGGAGGCCGTATGCTCAGCATCACCCATCTTAATGCGCGTTACGCCGGACAGCCCGCGTTGCAGGATATCAACCTGCAAATTGATCAGCGCGAACTGCTGGTGGTGCTGGGACCGTCCGGCTGTGGCAAAACCACGTTGCTGAATCTGATCGCCGGTTTTCTGCCGCTGGAATCCGGCAGCATTACGCTGGATGGCCAGCCGGTAAAGGGGCCGGGTGCGGAGCGCGGCGTGGTGTTTCAGAACGAAGGGCTGCTGCCGTGGCGCAACGTGATCGACAACGTGGCGTTTGGTTTGCAGCTGGCCGGGATGGCCAAAACAGAACGTCATGCCATTGCGCGCCGTCTGCTGCGGAAAGTCGGGCTGGAAGGCGCTGAAAAACGTTTCGTCTGGCAGCTCTCTGGGGGTCAACGTCAGCGTGTGGGCATCGCCCGGGCGCTGGCTGCTGATCCGCAGTTGCTGCTGCTGGATGAGCCTTTCGGCGCACTTGACGCTTTTACCCGCGAGCAGATGCAAACGCTGTTGCTGACGCTGTGGCGTGATACCGGCAAACAAATTCTGCTGATTACCCACGACATCGAAGAAGCGGTGTTTCTCGCCAGTGAACTGGTGCTGCTGTCGCCGGGACCTGGGCGGATTGTCGAGCGGCTGAAACTCGATTTTGGTCAGCGCTTTGCCGACGGGGAACCCTGCCGCAGCATCAAATCTGACCCGGCGTTTATTGAGCGGCGCGAATACGTGCTGAATCAGGTGTTTGCTCAGCGGGAGGCCTTCGTATGAGTGCGTTAATTGACGAGAAAGGGCGCACGGCGCGCCGTCGCCATCTGCGCTGGCCCTTGTCACGCCAGCTGTCGCTCAGCCTGTTAAGCGTGGCGGTGCTGCTGCTGCTGTGGTGGAGCGTCACGGCGCTGGGTTTGGTTGCGCCGCTGTTTCTGCCGCCACCGCAGCAGGTGCTGAAAAAGTTGCTGCTGATTGCCAGCCCGCAGGGCTTTATGGATGCCACGCTGTGGCAGCATCTGGCAGCCAGCCTGACGCGTATGCTGGTGGCGCTGTTCTTCGCCGCACTGATCGGCATTCCGGTCGGTATCGCGATGGGGCTTAGCCCGGCGATCCGCGGCCTGCTCGATCCGCTGATTGAACTCTACCGCCCGGTGCCGCCGCTGGCTTATCTACCGCTGATGGTGATTTGGTTCGGCATCGGTGAAACCTCAAAAATCTTACTGATTTATCTGGCGATTTTCGCGCCCGTTACCTTAGCGACGTTGGCTGGGGTGAAGAATGCCCAACAGGTGCGCATCCGTGCCGCGCTGGCGCTGGGCGCATCGCGCTGGCAGCTACTGCGTTGGGTTATTTTGCCCGGCGCGCTGCCGGAAATCCTCACCGGGTTACGCATTGGTCTCGGTGTCGGCTGGTCAACGCTGGTGGCCGCAGAACTGATCGCTGCCACGCGCGGGCTGGGTTTTATGGTGCAGTCGGCGGGCGAGTTTCTGGCGACCGATGTGGTGCTGGCGGGCATCGCGGTGATTGCGTTGATCGCTTTTAGTTTAGAACTGGGTCTGCGCGCGTTGCAGCGCCGTCTGACGCCCTGGAATGGAGAACAGCAATGAACGAACGTGTGACTTTTACCGCTCTCGGCCCGTATATCGGGGCGCAGGTTAGCGATGTTGATCTCAGCCGTCCGCTGAGCGATGCGCAGTTTGAACAGCTTTATCATGGCCTGCTACGCCATCAGGTTTTGTTTCTGCGTAACCAGGTGATTACGCCGCAGCAGCAGCGCGCACTGGCGGTGCGTTTCGGTGATTTGCACATCCACCCGGTCTATCCCCATGCCGACGGGGTGGAGGAAATTATCGTGCTGGACACCCATCAGGATAATCCGCCGGATAACGATAACTGGCACACCGATGTCACCTTTATCGAAACGCCGCCAGCGATCGCGATTCTGGCATCGAAACTGTTGCCGGAGAGCGGTGGCGACACATTGTGGGCCAGCGGCATTGCGGCCTATGAGGCGTTGTCCGCACCGATCAAAACGCTGCTGGATGGCTTACAGGCGGAACACGACTTTAAAAAGTCATTCCAGGAATTTAAATACCGTAAAACCGAGGAGGAGCACCAGCGCTGGCAGCAGGCGGTAGCGAAGCATCCGCCGGTACAGCATCCGGTGATCCGCACCCATCCGGTTAGCGGGCGCAGGGCGTTGTTTGTTAATGAAGGCTTTACCACGCGTTTGATCGGGTTAAGCGAGAAGGAGAGCGATGCGCTGCTGGGCTTTCTGTTCGCCCATATCACGAAACCGGAATTTCAGGTGCGCTGGCGCTGGCAGGAAAATGATGTGGCGATCTGGGATAACCGGGTGACGCAGCATTATGCCAATGCGGATTATTATCCGGCGCGGCGGGTGATGCATCGTGCGACGGTGTTGGGGGATGTTCCGGTTTGACCCTAACCCTCTCCCGCCAGCGGGAGAGGGGACAGATTGAGCAAGGCTGGCTTTGGCATCTCTCTCTCCCGTCTTGCGGGAGAGGGCTGGGGTGAGGGCATCAGCGCGCACCGGCACCGATCATCCCGCCAGCATCTGCTCCAGCTGTTCCTGCGCATCCAGCCACGCCAGCTCCACCTCTTCCAGTGCCGACTTGCTCTCTGCCTGGCGCTGAAGCGCCGCGGTGAGATCGGCCTTGCGGCTTTGATCGTAAATGGCGCTGTCAGAGAGCTGCTGCTCGGCCTCGCTCAGCTGGCTCTGCCACTTCGCCATCTGCTTCTCAAGTTTCTCGATCTCTTTACGCAGCGGCTGAGTTTGCGTGCGCAGTTCGGCGTCACGACGTTTCTGATCTTTACGCGCCTGGGCGCTGTTGCCGTTATCCTGTTTCGGCGCGGCATCCTGTTGCGCCTGCTGTTTTTGCAGGTCGCTCAGCCACTGCTGATAATCCTCGAGGTCGCCCTCAAAGATATCCACTTTGCCATCATGCACCAGATAGAGGTCATCGGTGGTGGCGCGCAACAGATGGCGGTCATGCGAAACCACCACCAGCGCGCCTTCAAAATCAATCAGCGCTTCGGTTAAGGCCTGGCGCATATCGAGATCGAGGTGGTTGGTTGGTTCATCGAGCAGCAACAGGTTCGGACGCTGCCAGACGATCAGCGCCAGCACCAGGCGGGCTTTTTCACCGCCGGAGAAGCGTTCGGTGACTTCGCTGACTTTATCGCCCTGAAAACCAAAGCCGCCAAGGTAATCACGCAGCTGCTGTTCCAGCGTGCGCGGTGCGATACGCGCCAGATGCTGCAACGGTGACTCATCAGCGCGCAGGAATTCCAGCTGATGTTGCGCGAAGTAACCCAGCTTGATGCCTTTTGCCAGGCCGATTTCACCTTCAAGCGGTGACAACTCGCCAGCCAGCAGCTTAATTAACGTCGATTTACCGGCGCCATTACGTCCCAGTAAGCCAATGCGTGAACCTGGCACCAGGTTAAGTTTGATGGCGTCGAGAATGATGCGATCGCCGTAGCCCGCGGTGACTTTTTCCATCTTCAACAGCGGATTCGGCAGACTTTCCGGCGGGCGGAAACTGAAGCTGAACGGGTTATCGACGTGCGCCGGCGCAATCAGCTCCATGCGCTCCAGCATCTTGATGCGGCTCTGCGCCTGTTTGGCTTTGGTGGCCTGGGCGCGGAAGCGGTCGATATAACTTTGCAGGTGCGCCACTTTTTCCTGCTGGCTTTGATACAGCGCCTGCTGCTGCGCCAGTTTGGCGACGCGCTGGCGTTCAAACGAGCTGTAGTTGCCGGTGTATTCAAACATCGTTTGCTGTTCGATGTGGATGATCTTATCCACCACCGGATCGAGGAAATCGCGGTCATGCGAAATCAGGATCAGCGTGCCTTCGTAGCTTTTCAGCCAGCGCTCCAGCCAGATCACGGCATCGAGATCGAGGTGGTTAGTCGGTTCATCCAGCAGCAGCAAATCGGAGCGACAGACCAGCGCCTGCGCGAGGTTGAGGCGCATACGCCAGCCGCCGGAGAAATCACTGACCGGGCGCTGAAGCTGTTCCTGGCTGAAACCGAGACCATGCAGCAAACTGGAAGCACGGGCATGGATGCTCCACGCCTGCACCGCATCCAGCTTGCCGTGCAGCAGTGCGATGGCGTTGCCGTCGTTGCGCGCGTTGGCATCCGCTAATTCGGACTCAAGCTGACGATATTCACGGTCGCCATCGATAACATATTCCAGCGCGGCTTTGCTCAGTGCCGGGGTTTCCTGATTCACCCAGGCCAGCGCCCAGTTAGCGGGGAAGGTGGCATTACCGGCGTCACTGCTGATCTCACCTTTGAGCAGCGACAACAGCGTGGATTTGCCGCAGCCGTTTTTGCCCACCAGACCGACTTTCTGGCCGGGATTTATGGTCGCGGTAGCGTTATCCAGCAGCACGTTGGTGCCGCGGCGAATTTGTAACGAGGAAAAGACAATCATAAGCGCCGTATCGTCAGAATATGTTAATTTACTGGCAACATAATTAAATGAACGTTAGTTGCGTCGTGCATGGTAGCGGAATTCCTGCGCTATGACGACGCTTTGGAGGGGAACGATGTCGCAGCCGCCTAAAATATTGCTGCTTTACGCCCATCCGGAATCACAGGATTCGATTGCTAATCGGGTTTTGCTGCAGTCGGCTATGGAACTGGACCACGTCACGGTGCACGATTTATACGCCCACTATCCGGATTTCTTTATTGATATTCACTATGAGCAGCAACTGCTTCGCGACCATCAAATCATTGTATTCCAGCATCCGCTCTACACTTACAGCTGCCCGGCGCTGCTGAAAGAGTGGCTGGATCGCGTGTTGTCGCGCGGTTTCGCCAGCGGCGTGGATGGCAATGCGCTGGAGGGGAAATACTGGCGCAGCGTGGTGACGACCGGCGAGCCGGAAACCGCCTATCATCAGAATGGCCTGAATCGCTACCCAATGAGTGACATCATGCGTCCGTTTGAGCTGACGGCGCAGATGTGCCGGATGCACTGGATGACGCCAATGGTGATTTACTGGGCGCGGCGTCAGACGCCGGACGTGTTGCGTAATTTTGCCCATGCTTATAGCGACTGGCTTTCTGCGCCGTTGCCGCAGGGAGGTGTGTAATGGAAGGACAAACGTTGCTGACCGCCGGTGTTATCTACCTGGTGGCGGCGGTGCTGATCGTGCCGATTGCGGCCCGACTCGGTATCGGCGCTGTGCTGGGTTATCTGCTGGCGGGGATCGCTATCGGTCCGTGGGGGCTGGGTTTTATCAGCGATGTGGACGAGATCCTGCACTTCTCGGAACTTGGCGTTGTGTTCCTGATGTTTATCATCGGCCTGGAACTGAATCCGGCAAAACTCTGGGCGCTGCGGCGTTCGATTTTTGGCGTCGGGGCCGCCCAGGTACTGATCTCTGCCGCGATACTTGGCGTGCTGTTATGGCTGACCCACTTTTCCTGGCAGGCGGCGGTGATTGGCGGCATCGGCCTGGCGATGTCTTCGACCGCGATGGCGCTGCAATTAATGCGCGACAAAGGGATGAACCGCAGCGAGGCCGGGCAGCTTGGCTTCTCGGTGCTGCTGTTTCAGGACCTGGCGGTGATCCCGGCGCTGGCGCTGGTGCCGCTGCTGGCGGGCGGTGACAGCGGCCATGTGGACTGGCTGAAAGTGGGGATGAAGGTGCTGGCGTTCGGCGGGATGCTGATTGGCGGCCGTTACCTGCTGCGTCCGATTTTCCGTTTTATTGCTGCCTCGGGCGTGCGCGAAGTGTTTACCGCGGCATCGCTGCTGCTGGTCCTTGGCTCGGCGCTGTTTATGGATGCCCTGGGCTTGTCGATGGCGCTGGGGACGTTTATCGCCGGGATCCTGCTGGCGGAAAGTGAGTATCGCCATGAGCTGGAAGTGGCGATCGAACCCTTCAAAGGTTTGCTGCTGGGGCTGTTTTTTATCTCCGTCGGCATGGCGCTTAACCTCGGTGTGCTTTATACCCACATCGTGGAGATCCTGCTGGGCGTCGTGATTCTGGTGGCGGTGAAGACCCTGGTGCTGTACGTGCTGGCGCGTATTTACGGCCTGCGCAGTTCCGAGCGTTTGCAGTTTTCCGGCGTGCTGAGCCAGGGGGGGGAATTTGCCTTCGTGCTGTTTTCGGCGGCAGCGTCGGCGAAGCTGTTCAAAGGCGATCAGTTACCGCTGCTGCTGGTAACGGTGACGTTATCCATGATGACCACGCCGCTGCTGATGCAGGGCGTTGACCGTATCCTGGCGCGTCGCTTTAATGAACCTGACGACAATAGCGAGAAGCCGTTTGTCGAAGACGATCAGCCACAGGTGATTGTGGTGGGCTTTGGCCGTTTCGGTCAGGTGGTCGGGCGTTTGCTGATGGCAAACAACAAACGGATTACCGTGCTGGAACGCGATATCTCGGCCGTCAGCCTGATGCGTAAATACGGCTACAAGGTTTATTATGGTGATGCCACCGAGCTGGAGCTACTGCGGGCTGCGGGTGCGGCGACGGCGCAATCTATCGTCATCACCTGTAATGAGCCGGAAGATGCCATGACGATCGTGCATCTGTGCCAGCAGCATTTCCCGCAGCTGAAGATTCTGGCGCGGGCGCGCGGTCGTGTGGAAGCGCACGAGTTGTTGCAGGCTGGCGTCACGCTGTTCTCGCGTGAAACCTTCTCCAGTGCGCTGGAGCTGGGGCGCAAGGCGCTGATTTCACTTGGAATGCATCCGCATCAGGCGCAGCGTGCTCAGCATCATTTCCGCCGTCTGGATATGCGTATGCTGCGCGAGCTGGTGCCGAACCAGACCGACAGCGCAACGGTTTCACGCGTGCGTGAGGCGCGTCGCGAGCTGGAGGATATCTTCCAGCGGGAAATGCAGCATGAAAAGCGGCAGTTTGATGGCTGGGATGATGAATAACCTACACTTACCTTATCCGTTCCTAAAGTAACGGTCAGGACTCAGTATGCGTAAACGTTTTATTGCTGGTGCGGTATGCCCGCACTGTCAACAGAAAGACACGCTGGCGATGTGGCGTGAAAACAATGTGGATGTGGTGGAATGCGTGAAGTGCGGCCATCAGATGCGCGAAGCGGATAAGCAGGTGCGCGATCAGGTTCGTAGTCAGGAACAGGTGATCGGCATTTTCCATCCTGAGTAGCGGAATGGCGTAGCTTTTTTTAAGCTTAAACTTACAGCGGGATTGAATTCCGCTACAATCGGCGCAATTAACGCTGAGCGGTTGCGGCATCGCGTTGTCGGCATCCTCAGTCTTGAACCTTTCTGGTTGGTAAAAATAGACCAATGAGACGGGATTCGAAGTTCTCAACGGTTAGGAGATATCATGAAAGTAGCAAAAGACCTGGTGGTGAGCCTGGCATATCAGGTTCGTACCGAAGACGGTGTGTTGGTTGACGAGTCACCGGTGAGTGCACCGTTGGACTATCTGCACGGTCATGGTTCCCTGATTTCTGGTCTGGAAAAAGCGCTGGAAAATCATGCGGTAGGCGACAAGTTTGACGTGCATATCCCGGCAAACGACGCGTACGGCCAGTACGATGACAACCTGGTGCAGCGTGTACCGAAAGACGTATTTATGGGCGTGGACGAACTGCAGGTTGGTATGCGCTTCCTGGCAGAAACCGACCAGGGTCCGGTGCCGGTTGAAATCACTGAAGTTGAAGACGAGCACGTAGTTGTTGATGGTAACCACATGCTGGCGGGTCAGAACCTGAACTTCAACGTAGAAGTCGTCGCGATTCGCGAAGCGACGCCGGAAGAACTGGCGCACGGTCACGTGCACGGTGAAAACGGCCATCATCACGACCACGATCATGATCACGACCACGGCCAGGGCGGCTGCGGCGGCCACGGCGGTTGCGGTTGCAACCACTAAGCGCCACTCAGAATGTTAAGGCCACCCTGCGGTGGCCTTTTCTTTTTCTTTAGTAATGCGGTGGTGGCGTCTCTTCAGATTGCGAGGCAATCATGGAAGGCGCAGCAGCCTTAACCTTATCTACCAGCAAACGCACCTGTTCGCGCATTTTGCTCATCTCCAGCTCATGCTGAACCACCGTCTGATTGAGTTGCTCAATGGTATGTTCCTGAAAAGCCAGCTTGCTCTCCAGCGCCTCAAGGCGTTGCTCCCATTCTGATTGTTGCATCACCACTCCTCATATCACGGTGCTTCTCATCTGTCGGGCGTGATTCTACGGCCTTTTGCGCCAGAATCACCCGATTTCTCACGTTAATCCGCCAGAACGGTTGAAAATGGCGAGAACGCCATCATCTCTGATGAAACTTCCTGATGCAAAAAAGGTCAGAGGTTGACCGGATAATTACGTTGTGGGAGTGTTCGCCGCTGCCACGTAAAGTTATAGTGTGGGCCTCAGTCCGCAATGATTCCCGAGGTGAGAGGCTTCGGTTTTGGAGAAAGGATGAAATCACTGTTTAAAGTCACATTGTTAGCTACCACCATGGCCGTCGCGCTGAATGCACCGCTGGTTATGGCAGCAGAAGCCACCACCGCACCGGCAGACGCTGCGCAGTCAGCACCGCAGGCACCGAAAAATGCTGCCTTCAAAAATGAAGACCAGCAGTCAGCCTATGCGCTGGGCGCCTCTTTGGGTCGCTACATGGACAACTCTCTGAAGGAACAAGAGAAACTGGGCATCAAACTGGACAAACAACAGCTGATTGCTGGTGTTCAGGACGCATTTGGCGGCAAGAGCAAGCTCTCCGATGAAGAGATCGAGCAAACCCTGCAGGCCTTCGAAGGCCGCGTGAAAGGCGCAGCTCAGGCGAAGATGGAAAAAGACGCGAAAGAGAACGCCGATAAAGGCACCGCTTTCGCTGACAAATTCGCTAAAGAGAAAGGCGTGAAGAAAACCGAATCCGGCCTGCTGTATCAGGTTGAGAAAGAAGGTACCGGTGATGCACCGAAAGACAGCGACACTGTGGTTGTGAACTACAAAGGCACGCTGATTGACGGTACTGAGTTCGACAACTCTTACACCCGTGGCGAGCCGCTGTCGTTCCGTCTGGACGGCGTGATTCCGGGCTGGACCGAAGGTCTGAAGCACGTGAAGAAAGGCGGTAAGATCAAGTTGGTCATCCCGCCGAACCTGGCATACGGTAAAAACGGCGTTCCGGGTATTCCGGCTAACTCTACGCTGGTGTTCGATGTTGAGCTGCTCGACATCAAACCGGCGCCGAAAGCGGATGAGAAAGCACAGGCTCCGGCCGCTGCTGATAAGAAAGCGCAGTAATCTGCCAACCGCCGCCTCCGGGCGGCGGTTTCATTTCCGCCATATGACAAAGCTCTGGCATAAGCAGGCGACATTTGCCAGACTAGCGCCTGCACAACTACTATCAAAAAATGAGTCTGCCCGAGAGCTGCCGTGACAGGCTCCAGCCATTTAGGGTGATGTCTTCGATGTCTAATCCATTCAATCCCGGTGAACTGACTGACTTCGATTTACTGGAGCAACGTCCGTTTGAGCAAGCTGACTACGATATTCTGAAATCTTACGAAGCCGTCGTTGATGGCCTGGCGATGCTGATTGGCTCGCACTGTGAAATCGTGCTGCATTCACTGGAAGATCTAAAATGCTCTGCGGTGCGCATCGCAAACGGCGAGCACACCGGACGTAAAGTCGGTTCGCCAATTACCGACCTGGCGCTGCGTATGCTGCACGATATGCACGGTGCGGACAGCAACGTCTCGAAAGCCTACTTTACGCGTGCCAAAAGCGGCGTGCTGATGAAATCGGTGACCATCGCGATTCGCAATCGCCAGCAGCGGGTCATTGGCCTGCTATGCATCAACATGAACCTGGATGTACCGTTCTCGCAGATTATGTCGACCTTTATGCCGCCAGAGATGCAGCAGGTTGATTCCAATGTTAACTTTGCCAGCTCGGTGGAAGACCTGGTCACGCAGACGCTGGAGTTCACCATTGAAGAGGTGAGCGCCGACCGTAACGTATCGAACAATGCCAAAAACCGCCAGATTGTCCTCAATCTGTATGAGAAAGGTATCTTCGATATTAAAGATGCGATTAACCAGGTTGCCGATCGCCTTAACATCTCCAAGCACACGGTCTACCTCTATATTCGCCAGTTTAAGAGCGGTGATTTCCAGGGGCAGGATCGTTAATGCGTTACACCCTGCTGGTGACCGGCCCGGCTTATGGTACCCAACATGCCAGCAGCGCGTTGCTGTTTGCCAGGGCGCTGCTGCGTGCCGGCCATCAGCTTGAAAGCGTGTTTTTTTACCGTGAAGGGGTGCTGAATGCCAATCAGCTCACCGCTCCGGCCAGTGATGAAGTGGATATGGTGCGCGAGTGGCAGCAACTGCAGCAGGAAAATAGCGTGGCGCTGAATATTTGTGTGGCGGCCGCCTTGCGTCGTGGCGTTACCGATGCGCAGGAAGCGACGCGCCTGCAACTGGCGGGCAGTAA
The DNA here is from genome assembly GCF_059730485.1 of Pantoea sp. X-Soil-TKNS-1207. Taxonomy (NCBI): domain Bacteria; kingdom Pseudomonadati; phylum Pseudomonadota; class Gammaproteobacteria; order Enterobacterales; family Erwiniaceae; genus Pantoea; species Pantoea sp. X-Soil-TKNS-1207. The sequence continues at coordinate 3,945,905 of NZ_AP035958.1, read as the reverse complement.
TCTGCAACCGGGTTTCGTGTTAAGCGGGTTGGGGGCGCTGGCGGAAGCCGCGCTCACCTGCGATCGTCTGGTGCAATTCTGATGAATCGTGTCGCATTTCTGTTTACCCAACCCCCGCATGGCAGTAGCGCCGGGCGGGAAGGGCTGGATGCCGTGCTGGCAACTGCGGCGCTCAGCGAGGATATCGCGCTGTTTTTTATTGGCGATGGCGTGCTGCAACTCAATTGCGATCAGCGACCTGAACCGATTCTGGCGCGCAACTATATCGCCACTTTTGGCGTGCTGGCGCTGTACGACATCGATCAATGCTTTGTCTGTGAAGCATCGCTGCGCGCGCGCGGGTTGAATGAGGCATCACCGCGTGTGATGCCGGCCGAGGTGCTGGATGCGGACAGCCTGCGTCAGAAACTGGCAACTTATCATCGTATTATTCGTTTCTGAGACCTCATCATGCTGTACACGCTTATGCACTCCCCCTGGCAATGCGATATCGATACCTTACTGCTGCTGATACAGGAGCAGGACGATTTGTTGTTGCTACAGGATGGGGTGACGGCGGCAATTTCAGGCAGCGTCATGCTGGAGAAGCTGCTTAATTCCCCGGCAACCCTGTGGGTATTGCAGGAAGACGTGGTGGCACGCGGCCTGACTGCACAAATTTCGACCAGCGTACGCGCTCTGGACTATACTGAATTCGTTGCTTTAACGGCGAAGCACCAACAGCAAATAGCCTGGTGATACGCTAAAACCTGGTTATTTCTTGACACCCTTTTGACACAGCCCTAAAATTCTGCCTCCTCGTAGTAATACGAGGCGATTTATTACGTGTTTACGAAGCAAAAGCTAAAGCAAATCCAGGAGCTATTTAATGGCAACAGTTAACCAGCTGGTTCGCAAACCACGCGTCCGCAAAGTTGCAAAGAGCAACGTGCCGGCGCTGGAAGCTTGCCCGCAAAAACGTGGTGTTTGTACTCGTGTGTACACCACTACCCCGAAAAAACCTAACTCAGCGCTGCGTAAAGTTTGTCGTGTGCGTCTGACCAACGGTTTCGAAGTGACTTCCTACATCGGTGGTGAAGGTCACAACCTGCAGGAACACTCCGTGATCCTGATCCGTGGCGGTCGTGTTAAAGACCTGCCAGGTGTGCGTTACCACACCGTTCGTGGCGCGCTGGACTGCTCAGGTGTTAAAGACCGTAAGCAGGCTCGCTCCAAGTATGGCGTGAAGAAGCCAAAGGCTTAATGGTTCTCCGTTAAGTAAGGCCAAACGTTTTAACTTAAATGTCAAACTAAACTCGTAGAGTTTTGGACAATCCTGAATTAACAACGGAGTATTTCCATGCCACGTCGTCGCGTCATTGGTCAGCGTAAAATTCTGCCGGATCCTAAGTTCGGATCAGAGCTGCTGGCTAAATTTGTAAATATCCTGATGGTAGATGGTAAAAAATCTACTGCCGAATCAATCGTTTATACCGCTCTTGAGACCCTGGCTCAACGTTCAGGTAAAAACGCACTGGAAGCTTTTGACGTTGCCCTCGAAAACGTGCGTCCGACTGTAGAAGTTAAGTCGCGCCGTGTTGGTGGTTCAACTTATCAGGTTCCTGTTGAAGTCCGTCCGGTTCGTCGTAATGCCCTGGCAATGCGTTGGATCGTAGATGCTGCTCGTAAACGCGGTGATAAATCTATGGCTCTGCGCCTGGCGAACGAACTTTCTGATGCTGCAGAAAACAAAGGTACTGCAGTTAAGAAACGTGAAGACGTTCACCGTATGGCAGAAGCCAACAAGGCGTTCGCTCACTACCGCTGGTAACAGCTACGTAGTTGTTGTTAAACCAGCGGGCGCCCACAAGGCTAACCCGCTGGGGTCGACTAACTTTGAACGTCCGAAAAACCGAGGAATAAAATGGCTCGTACAACACCCATTGCGCGCTACCGTAACATCGGTATCAGTGCACACATCGACGCCGGTAAGACCACTACTACCGAGCGTATCCTGTTCTACACCGGTGTTAACCACAAAATCGGTGAAGTTCACGATGGCGCAGCAACCATGGACTGGATGGCTCAGGAGCAGGAGCGTGGTATTACCATCACCTCCGCAGCTACCACTGCGTTCTGGTCAGGTATGGCTAAGCAGTTTGAGCCGCACCGTATCAACATCATCGACACCCCTGGACACGTTGACTTCACCATCGAAGTAGAACGTTCTATGCGTGTGCTCGACGGCGCAGTAATGGTTTACTGTGCAGTAGGTGGCGTTCAGCCGCAGTCTGAGACCGTATGGCGTCAGGCTAACAAATACAAAGTTCCGCGTATTGCGTTCGTTAACAAAATGGACCGCATGGGTGCGAACTTCCTGAAAGTTGTTGGTCAGATCAAATCCCGTCTGGGTGCAAACCCGGTTCCTCTGCAGCTGGCTATCGGCGCAGAAGAGAAATTCACCGGTGTTGTTGATCTGATCAAAATGAAAGCCATCAACTGGAACGATGATGATGCTGGCGTGACCTTCGTTTACGAAGACATCCCGGCTGACATGCAGGATCTGGCTGAAGAATGGCGTTCAAACCTGATCGACTCTGCTGCCGAAGCTTCTGAAGAGCTGATGGACAAGTACCTGGGCGGTGAAGAACTGACCGAGGAAGAGATCAAAGGTGCTCTGCGTCAGCGCGTGCTGAACAACGAAATTATCCTGGTTACCTGTGGTTCTGCGTTTAAGAACAAAGGTGTTCAGGCGATGCTGGATGCAGTAGTTGAGTATCTGCCAGCACCGACCGACGTTCCGGCAATCAACGGTATGCTGGACGATGGCAAAGACACCCCGGCTGAGCGTCACGCAAGTGATGAAGAGCCGTTCTCTGCGCTGGCGTTCAAAATCGCAACCGACCCGTTCGTTGGTAACCTGACGTTCTTCCGTGTGTACTCTGGTGTAGTTAACTCCGGTGACACCGTACTGAACTCAGTAAAATCTGCTCGTGAGCGTTTTGGTCGTATCGTTCAGATGCACGCCAACAAACGTGAAGAGATCAAAGAAGTTCGCGCAGGCGACATCGCTGCAGCAATCGGTCTGAAAGACGTGATCACCGGTGACACCCTGTGTGATCCGAACGCGCCGATCATCCTGGAGCGTATGGAGTTCCCTGAGCCGGTAATCTCTATCGCTGTTGAGCCGAAAACCAAAGCTGACCAGGAAAAAATGGGTCTGGCTCTGGGTCGTCTGGCGAAAGAAGACCCGTCATTCCGCGTATGGACTGACGAAGAGTCTAACCAGACCATCATCGCAGGTATGGGTGAGCTGCACCTCGACATCATCGTTGACCGCATGAAGCGTGAATTCAACGTTGAAGCGAACGTCGGTAAACCTCAGGTTGCTTACCGCGAAGCGATTCGCGCGAAAGTTACCGATATCGAAGGTAAGCACGCTAAGCAGTCTGGTGGTCGCGGTCAGTACGGTCACGTTATCATTGACATGTACCCACTGGAGCCGGGTTCAAACCCGAAAGGCTACGAGTTTGTCAACGATATCAAAGGTGGTGTGATTCCTGGCGAATACATCCCGGCTGTTGACAAAGGTATCCAGGAGCAGCTGAAATCAGGTCCGCTGGCTGGTTATCCGGTAGTAGATCTGGGTGTTCGTCTGCACTTCGGTTCATACCACGATGTTGACTCCTCAGAACTGGCATTTAAACTCGCAGCTTCTATCGCCTTCAAAGATGGCTTTAAGAAAGCGAAGCCGGTACTGCTTGAGCCGATCATGAAGGTTGAAGTTGAAACGCCGGAAGAGAACACTGGTGACGTCATCGGTGACTTGAGCAGCCGTCGTGGTATTCTGCGCGGTCAGGAATCTAACGCTACTGGCGTTATCATTCACGCTGAAGTTCCGCTGTCTGAAATGTTCGGATACGCAACTCAACTGCGTTCTCTGACCAAAGGCCGTGCTTCTTACTCCATGGAGTTCCTGAAGTACGATGATGCGCCGAACAACGTCGCTCAGGCCGTTATTGAAGCTCGTGGCAAATAAGGCTACGGTTTAAAAATTGTGAACAGATGCCTCTATCTCTGATGGAGGCATAACAGTAAGGATTATCGCCATGGCGAAAGAGCAATTTCAACGTAACAAACTGCACGTAAACGTGGGCACCATCGGTCACGTTGACCACGGTAAAACCACTCTGACTGCTGCGATCACCACCGTTCTGGCTAAAACCTACGGCGGCCAGGCGCGTGCATTTGACCAGATCGACAACGCGCCGGAAGAGAAGGCTCGTGGTATCACCATCAACACTTCACACGTTGAGTATGAAACCCCGACTCGCCACTACGCGCACGTTGACTGCCCGGGCCACGCCGACTACGTGAAAAACATGATCACCGGTGCTGCGCAGATGGACGGCGCAATCCTGGTTGTTGCTGCGACTGACGGCCCGATGCCGCAGACCCGTGAGCACATCCTGCTGGGTCGTCAGGTTGGCGTTCCGTACATCATCGTGTTCCTGAACAAGTGCGACATGGTTGATGACGAAGAGCTGCTGGAACTGGTTGAGATGGAAGTGCGTGACCTGCTGTCACAGTACGACTTCCCGGGCGACGACACTCCGATCGTTCGTGGTTCTGCTCTGAAAGCGCTGGAAGGCGATGCAGAGTGGGAAGCGAAAATCGTTGAGCTGGCTGGTCACCTGGACACCTACATCCCGGATCCGGTTCGTGCCATCGACCTGCCGTTCCTGCTGCCGATCGAAGACGTATTCTCAATCTCTGGCCGTGGTACCGTTGTTACCGGTCGTGTTGAGCGCGGCATCGTGAAAGTAGGCGACTCAGTAGAAATCGTTGGTATCAAAGATACTCAGGTTTCAACCTGTACTGGCGTTGAAATGTTCCGCAAACTGCTGGACCAGGGTCAGGCGGGCGAGAACTGTGGTGTTCTGCTGCGTGGTATCAAGCGTGAAGAGATCCAGCGTGGCCAGGTACTGGCTAAGCCGGGCACCATCAAGCCGCACACTCAGTTCGAATCAGAAGTGTACGTACTGTCTAAAGATGAAGGCGGCCGTCATACTCCGTTCTTCAAAGGCTACCGTCCTCAGTTCTACTTCCGTACTACTGACGTAACAGGTTCAGTAGAGCTGCCGGAAGGCGTTGAGATGGTAATGCCGGGCGACAACATCAAAATGGTTGTAACCCTGATTCACCCGATCGCCATGGACGAAGGTCTGCGCTTCGCAATCCGCGAAGGCGGCCGTACCGTTGGTGCGGGCGTTGTTGCTAAAGTTATCGCTTAATTGCGCTGACGCAGGTGGCTGCTTCGGTAGCCACCTGAGCACGAAAAAAGAGCACTTCGGTGCTCTTTTTTTATGTCAAAATTTCCTGACAATCCATCGTTAATCCCACACAAAATCCAGGTTTGAAATAAAAACCATTCTCATTTACACTTTGATCAGAAACTGTACTGGAGTCCGCAGTAAATGTACGTCTGTCTGTGTAATGCCGTGAGTGATAAAACCCTCCGCGAAGTTGTTCGCCGCTATCAGCCCAAATCCATTCAGCATTTGCGCCAGCTGGTTCCTATTGGAAAACAGTGTGGTAAGTGCATCCGTGCCGCGCGCGAAATTATGGATGAAGAACTTCAGCAGGTGCCGCTGTACAAAGAGATCGCCTGACCGTCGGTTCGCTCCCCGTAATAACCACAAAAACTGTCGCGTTTTTTTGACTTCTTTTTATCCGCATCTACGCTCTAATTAACTGGAAGCGGAGGAAGCAAAATGAAGGGCGATACTAAAATCATAAATCATCTCAACAAATTGCTGGGGAATGAGTTGGTTGCTATCAACCAGTACTTTCTCCATGCACGCATGTTCAAAAACTGGGGTCTGATACGCCTCAATGATGTGGAGTATCACGAGTCCATTGATGAAATGAAGCATGCGGACAAGTACATTGAACGCATTCTGTTTCTCGAAGGGATTCCCAACCTACAGGATCTTGGTCGGTTGCGTATCGGGGAAGATGTCGGCGAAATGCTGCAATCTGACCTGACGCTGGAGCTGGAAGGGGCGAAGGACTTACGCGAAGCCATCGCCTATGCCGACAAAGTACATGATTATGTCAGTCGCGACATGATGATCGAAATCCTTGCAGATGAAGAACATCATATCGACTACCTGGAGACGGAACTGGACCTGATTCAGAAGATGGGCATCCAGAATTACCTGCAGGCACAAATCAAAGACGAGGGCGGCAGTTAATCATATTGCCCTCGATCTCTCTCCCAGCCCGCAGCGTGGTGATCCCCGCCGCGGGCTTTTCTTTTCGTGCCACGCGCTATTCTGGTTAAAAACACATCATGGGTTGCTTCCTGAACAGATTTGCGTATAATGCGCGGGCCTGCCGATATTGGCAGGCGCGATTCGAGCAGAATCGCAGGTGACAGTAATATGTGTTGCCTGACAATACTCCCGATTGGGGAGTTATATGCTGAACGATTACACTCCTCCATCAATCGTAATGGATGTGGGTAGTAATTTTTTTCGTTTATAAAATGTTTGGAGCTCTGGTCTCATGCAGAACCAAAGAATCCGTATCCGTCTTAAAGCGTTTGATCATCGTCTGATCGATCAATCAACCGCGGAAATCGTTGAGACTGCCAAGCGCACTGGTGCGCAGGTACGTGGTCCGATCCCGCTGCCAACTCGCAAAGAGCGTTTTACCGTTCTGATCTCTCCGCACGTTAACAAAGATGCGCGTGATCAGTACGAAATCCGCACTCACAAGCGTCTGGTAGACATCGTTGAGCCAACTGAAAAAACCGTTGATGCTCTGATGCGTCTGGATCTGGCTGCCGGTGTTGACGTGCAGATCAGCCTGGGTTAATCAGGTCATCGAGCGATTGAGAGGTTGAAACAATGAGTGGTTTAGTCGGTAAAAAAGTGGGCATGACCCGCATCTTCACTGAAGATGGCGTTTCTATCCCCGTCACCGTAATTGAAATTGAAGCAAACCGCGTTACCCAGGTCAAAGGTCTGGAAAACGATGGTTACCAGGCGATCCAGGTTACCACCGGTGCTAAAAAAGCAAACCGTGTGACCAAACCGGAAGCAGGTCATTTTGCTAAAGCTGGCGTTGAAGCTGGCCGTGGTCTGTGGGAATTCCGCACCGAAGGTGAAGAATACTCTGTAGGCCAGAGCATCAGTGTTGAAATTTTCGCTGACGTTAAAAAAGTAGACGTAACCGGTACCTCTAAAGGTAAAGGTTTCGCAGGTACCGTTAAGCGCTGGAACTTCCGTACCCAGGACGCGACTCACGGTAACTCCTTGTCTCACCGCGTACCGGGTTCTATCGGTCAGAACCAGACTCCGGGCAAAGTGTTCAAAGGCAAGAAAATGGCTGGTCAGCTGGGTAATGAGCGCGTAACCGTTCAGAGCCTGGAAGTAGTACGTGTTGACGCTGAGCGCAACCTGCTGCTGGTGAAAGGTGCAGTTCCGGGTGCGACCGGTAGCGACCTGATCGTTAAACCGGCTGTGAAGGCGTAAGGGGATAGCAATGGAATTAGTATTGAAAGACGCGCAGAGCGCGCTGACTGTTTCCGAAACTACCTTCGGTCGTGATTTCAACGAAGCGCTGGTTCACCAGGTTGTTGTTGCCTACGCTGCTGGTGCTCGTCAGGGTACTCGTGCGCAGAAAACTCGTGCTGAAGTAACTGGTTCAGGCAAAAAGCCGTGGCGCCAGAAAGGTACCGGCCGTGCGCGTTCAGGTTCTATCAAGAGCCCGATCTGGCGTTCAGGTGGCGTGACCTTCGCTGCACGTCCTCAGGACCACAGTCAAAAAGTTAACAAAAAGATGTACCGCGGCGCGCTGAAAAGCATTCTGTCCGAGCTGGTACGTCAGGACCGTCTGATCGTTGTCGAGTCGTTCTCTGTTGAAGCACCGAAAACCAAGCTGCTGGCACAGAAACTGAAAGACATGGCGCTGGAAGACGTGCTGATCATCACCGGCGAACTGGATGAGAATCTGTTCCTGGCTGCGCGTAACCTGTACAAGGTTGACGTGCGTGATGCAGCGGGTATCGACCCAGTTAGCCTGATCGCCTTCGACAAAGTCGTTATGACTGCTGAAGCAGTTAAGCAAGTTGAGGAGATGCTGGCATGATCCGTGAAGAACGTCTGCTGAAAGTACTGCGCGCGCCGCACGTATCTGAAAAAGCATCTACCGCGATGGAAAAAACCAATACCATCGTTCTCAAAGTTGCTAAAGACGCGACCAAAGCAGAGATCGTTGCTGCTGTTGAGAAACTGTTCGAAGTAGAAGTTAAAGACGTAAACACCCTGGTTGTTAAGGGTAAAGTTAAGCGTCACGGACAGCGTATCGGTCGTCGTAGCGACTGGAAAAAAGCTTACGTCACCCTGAAAGAAGGCCAGAATCTGGACTTCGTCGGCGGCGCTGAGTAAGTCGGAGGAGAAAGACAATGGCAGTTGTTAAATGTAAACCGACATCTCCGGGTCGTCGTCACGTAGTTAAAGTGGTCAACCCTGAGCTGCACAAGGGCAAACCTTTTGCCCCGTTGGTGGAAAAAAACAGCAAATCCGGTGGTCGTAACAACAATGGTCGTATCACTACCCGTCATATCGGTGGTGGTCACAAGCAGGCTTACCGTATTGTTGACTTTAAACGCAACAAAGATGGTATCCCGGCTGTTGTTGAACGTCTTGAGTACGATCCGAACCGCTCTGCGAACATCGCACTGGTTCTGTACAAAGATGGCGAACGCCGTTACATCCTGGCCCCTAAAGGCCTGAAAGCCGGCGACCAGGTTCAGTCTGGCGTTGATGCTGCGATCAAAGCGGGTAACACCCTGCCGATGCGTAACATCCCGGTGGGTTCTACCGTTCACAACGTAGAAATGAAACCAGGCAAAGGCGGTCAGATTGCTCGCTCTGCTGGTACTTACGTGCAGATCGTTGCGCGTGAAGGTTCCTACGTTACCCTGCGTCTGCGTTCAGGTGAAATGCGTAAAGTCGAAGCTGACTGCCGCGCAACTCTGGGCGAAGTCGGTAACGCTGAGCACATGCTGCGCGTTCTGGGTAAAGCCGGTGCAACCCGTTGGCGTGGTGTTCGTCCTACCGTTCGCGGTACTGCGATGAACCCAGTCGATCACCCGCACGGTGGTGGTGAAGGTCGTAACTTTGGTAAGCACCCGGTAACTCCGTGGGGCGTTCAGACCAAAGGTAAGAAGACCCGTAGCAACAAGCGTACTGATAAATTTATCGTACGTCGCCGTAGCAAATAATTTTAGAGGATAAGCCATGCCACGTTCTCTCAAGAAAGGTCCTTTTATTGACCTGCACTTGCTGAAGAAGGTAGAGAAAGCGGTGGAAAGCGGAGACAAGAAGCCCCTGCGCACCTGGTCCCGTCGTTCAACGATCTTCCCTAACATGATCGGTTTGACCATCGCTGTCCATAATGGTCGTCAGCACGTTCCTGTCTTTGTTTCCGACGAAATGGTCGGCCACAAGCTGGGTGAATTTGCACCGACACGTACTTATCGCGGCCACGCTGCTGATAAGAAAGCCAAGAAGAAATAAGTAGGAGGAAGAGATGGAAACTATTGCTCAACATCGCCATGCTCGTTCTTCTGCTCAGAAGGTTCGCCTTGTTGCTGACCTGATTCGCGGTAAGAAAGTGTCGCAGGCTCTGGATATTCTGACTTACACCAACAAGAAAGCTGCTGTGTTGGTTAAGAAAGTCCTGGAATCTGCCATTGCTAACGCCGAACACAACGATGGCGCTGATATCGACGATCTGAAAGTCGCGAAAATTTTCGTAGATGAAGGCCCAAGCATGAAGCGCATTATGCCGCGTGCGAAAGGTCGTGCAGATCGCATCCTGAAGCGCACCAGCCACATTACTGTGGTTGTGTCCGATCGCTGAGACTCTGGAGACTAGCAATGGGTCAGAAAGTACATCCTAATGGTATTCGCCTGGGTATTGTAAAACCATGGAACTCTACCTGGTTTGCGAACACCAAAGAATTCGCTGACAACCTGGACAGCGATTTTAAAGTACGTCAGTTCCTGACTAAAGAACTGGCTAAAGCGTCTGTATCTCGTATCGTTATCGAGCGTCCGGCTAAGAGCATCCGTGTGACCATTCACACCGCTCGCCCGGGTATCGTTATCGGTAAGAAAGGTGAAGACGTTGAAAAACTGCGCACGGTCGTCGCGAACATCGCTGGCGTTCCTGCACAGATCAACATCGCCGAAGTCCGTAAACCGGAACTGGACGCGAAACTGGTAGCTGACAGCATCACTTCACAGCTGGAGCGTCGTGTGATGTTCCGTCGTGCTATGAAGCGTGCGGTACAGAACGCCATGCGTCTGGGCGCGAAAGGTATCAAAGTTGAAGTTAGCGGCCGTCTGGGCGGCGCGGAAATCGCACGTACCGAATGGTACCGCGAGGGTCGCGTACCGTTGCACACTCTGCGTGCTGACATTGACTACAACACCTCTGAAGCGCACACCACTTATGGTGTAATCGGCGTTAAGGTATGGATCTTCAAAGGTGAGATCCTGGGTGGTATGGCTGCTGTTGAACAACCGGAACCGGCTGCTCAACCTAAAAAGCAGCAGCGTAAAGGCCGTAAGTAAGGAGAGTCGCTGATGTTACAACCAAAGCGTACAAAATTCCGTAAAGTGCACAAAGGCCGTAACCGCGGTCTGGCGCAGGGTACGGATGTTAGCTTCGGTACTTTCGGTCTGAAAGCTGTTGGCCGTGGTCGTCTGACTGCACGTCAGATCGAAGCAGCACGTCGTGCTATGACCCGTGCAGTTAAGCGTCAAGGTAAGATCTGGATCCGTGTATTCCCGGACAAACCGATCACCGAGAAGCCGCTGGAAGTGCGTATGGGTAAAGGTAAGGGTAACGTGGAGTATTGGGTTGCCCTGATCCAGCCTGGTAAAGTCCTGTATGAAATGGACGGCGTACCGGAAGAGCTGGCCCGTGAAGCATTCAAGCTGGCAGCAGCAAAACTGCCTATCAAAACCACCTTTGTAACTAAGACGGTGATGTAATGAAAGCAACTGAGCTGCGTGAAAAAAGCGTTGAAGAGCTGAACGCTGAGCTGCTTAACCTGCTGCGTGAGCAATTTAACCTGCGCATGCAGGCAGCATCTGGCCAACTGCAACAGACTCATCTGTTGAAGAATGTGCGCCGTGATGTTGCACGTGTTAAGACTTTACTGACTGAGAAGGCGGGTTCGTAATGACCGATAAAATCCGTACTCTGCAAGGTCGTGTTATTAGTGACAAAATGCAGAAATCTGCAGTTGTTGCTATCGAGCGTTTCGTGAAGCACCCGATCTACGGTAAATTCATTAAACGTACGACTAAGCTGCACATCCATGACGAGAACAACGAATGCGGTATCGGCGACGTGGTTGAAATCCGCGAATGCCGTCCGCTGTCCAAGACTAAGTCCTGGACTCTGGTTCGCGTTGTAGAGAAAGCGGTTCTGTAATAGAATCCTCTTCCTCTAAAAACAAAATGAACGGCTCGCCAGAGCCGTTCATTTTTTCTACCCATCTGCGAGAACCGGTGTTATAATGCCGCGCCCTCAATTATGGGGCTTTTTAACGACCTGAGGTTTGGGTCCCGAAGTAGTAGTTGACATTAGCGGAGCACTAAAATGATCCAAGAACAGACTATGCTGAACGTCGCCGACAACTCCGGTGCACGTCGCGTAATGTGTATCAAGGTTCTGGGTGGCTCGCACCGTCGCTACGCAGGCGTCGGCGATATCATCAAAGTTACCATCAAGGAAGCAATTCCGCGTGGTAAGGTGAAAAAAGGTGATGTCCTGAAGGCGGTAGTGGTGCGCACCAAGAAGGGTGTTCGTCGCCCGGACGGTTCTGTCATTCGCTTCGATGGCAACTCTTGCGTTATTTTAAACAATAACTCAGAGCAGCCTATCGGAACGCGTATTTTTGGGCCGGTAACTCGTGAACTTCGTACTGAAAAGTTCATGAAAATTATCTCTCTGGCACCAGAAGTACTCTAAGGAGCGAGCAATGGCAGCGAAAATCCGTCGTAACGACGAAGTTATCGTGTTGACCGGTAAAGATAAAGGTAAGCGCGGTAAAGTAAAGAATGTCCTGACTTCTGGTAAGGTCATCGTTGAAGGTATCAACCTGGTTAAGAAACACCAGAAGCCGGTTCCGGCTCTGAACCAACCGGGTGGCATCGTTGAAAAAGAAGCCGCTATTCAGGTTTCTAACGTTGCAATCTTCAATGCGGCAACCGGCAAGGCTGACCGTGTAGGCTTTAGATTCGAAGACGGCAAAAAAGTCCGTTTCTTCAAGTCTAATAGCGAAACTATCAAGTAATTTGGAGTAGTACGATGGCGAAACTGCATGATTACTACAAAGACGAAGTAGTCCAGAAACTCATGACTGAGTTCGGCTACAATTCTGTCATGCAAGTCCCTCGGGTCGAGAAGATCACCCTGAACATGGGTGTTGGTGAAGCGATCGCTGACAAGAAACTGCTGGATAACGCAGCAGCTGACCTGGCAGCAATCTCCGGTCAAAAACCGCTGATCACCAAAGCACGCAAATCAGTTGCAGGCTTCAAAATCCGTCAGGGCTATCCGATCGGCTGTAAAGTAACTCTGCGCGGCGAGCGCATGTGGGAGTTCTTTGAGCGTCTGATCACTATTGCTGTACCGCGTATCCGTGACTTCCGTGGCTTGTCTGCGAAGTCTTTCGACGGTCGTGGAAACTACAGCATGGGCGTTCGTGAGCAGATCATCTTCCCAGAAATCGACTACGACAAAGTCGATCGCGTTCGTGGTTTGGATATTACCATTACCACTACTGCGAAATCTGATGATGAAGGCCGTGCTCTGCTGGCTGCCTTTGACTTCCCGTTCCGCAAGTAAGGTAGGGTTACTTCATGGCTAAGCAATCTATGAAAGCACGCGAAGTTAAGCGTGTGAAATTAGCAGATAAATTCTTCGCAAAACGCGCTGAATTGAAAGCGATCATCTCTGATGTGAACGCTTCTGACGAAGACCGTTGGGATGCCGTTCTCAAGCTGCAGAGTCTGCCGCGTGATTCCAGCCCTTCCCGTCAGCGTAACCGCTGCCGTCAAACAGGTCGTCCGCATGGTTTCCTGCGGAAGTTTGGGTTGAGCCGTATCAAGGTCCGTGAAGCCGCAATGCGCGGTGAAATCCCGGGTCTGAAAAAGGCTAGCTGGTAATTGTCACCATTTGAATCACGGGAGTAACACAGATGAGCATGCAAGATCCGATCGCGGATATGCTGACCCGTATCCGTAACGGTCAGGCCGCGAACAAAGTTGCGGTCTCTATGCCTTCCTCCAAGCTGAAAGTGGCAATTGCCAACGTGCTGAAGGAAGAAGGTTATATTCAAGATTTTAAAATCGAAGGCGACATCAAGCCGGAACTGGAACTGACTCTTAAGTATTTCCAGGGTAAAGCTGTTGTAGAAAACATTCAGCGTGTTAGCCGTCCAGGTCTGCGCATCTATAAGAAAAAAGATGAGCTGCCAAAAGTAATGGCTGGTCTGGGCATCGCTGTAATTTCTACATCTAAAGGTGTTATGACTGATCGTGCAGCGCGCCAGGCTGGTCTTGGTGGCGAAATTATCTGCTACGTAGCGTAATCGGAGGAAAACATGTCTCGTGTTGCAAAAGCACCTGTCGTTGTTCCTGCCGGCGTAGAGGTAAAACTCAACGGTCAGGAAGTTTCGATCAAAGGTAAAAACGGCGAGCTGACTCGTACTATCAACAATGCTGTTGAAGTTAAGCATGCAGACAACGCCCTGACTTTCGCTCCGCGCGAAGGTTATGCGGATGGTTGGGCACAGGCAGGTACTGCCCGTGCGCTGCTGAACGGCATGGTTATTGGTGTTACCGAAGGCTTCACCAAGAAGCTGCAACTGGTTGGTGTTGGTTATCGTGCAGCTGTAAAAGGCAACTCTGTGAGTCTGGCCCTGGGCTTCTCTCACCCTGTTGACCATGCACTGCCGGCCGGCATCACTGCTGAATGTCCGACTCAGACTGAAATCGTGCTGAAAGGCGCTGATAAACAGTTGATCGGCCAGGTTGCAGCTGATCTGCGCGCCTACCGTCGTCCTGAGCCTTACAAAGGCAAGGGTGTTCGTTACGCCGACGAAGTCGTGCGTACCAAAGAGGCTAAGAAGAAGTAAGGTAACACTATGGATAAGAAATCTGCTCGTATCCGTCGTGCGACCCGTGCACGTCGCAAGCTCAAAGAGCTGGGTGCTACTCGCCTGGTGGTACATCGTACCCCGCGTCACATTTACGCACAGGTAATCGCCCCGAACGGTTCCGAAGTTCTGGTTGCTGCTTCTACTGTAGAAAAAGCTATCGCTGAACAACTGAAGTATACCGGTAACAAAGACGCCGCTGCAGCTGTAGGTAAAGCTCTGGCTGAGCGCGCTATCGAAAAAGGCATCAAAGATGTTTCTTTCGACCGTTCCGGTTTCCAATATCATGGTCGCGTCCAGGCACTGGCAGATGCTGCTCGTGAAGCTGGCCTTCAGTTCTAAGGTAGAGGTCTAAGATGGCACACATCGAGAAACAAGCTGGCGAACTGCAGGAAAAACTGATCGCGGTAAACCGTGTATCTAAAACTGTTAAAGGTGGTCGTATTTTCTCCTTCACAGCACTGACTGTGGTAGGTGACGGTAACGGTCGCGTAGGTTTTGGTTACGGTAAAGCGCGTGAAGTTCCAGCAGCGATCCAGAAAGCGATGGAAAAAGCCCGTCGCAACATGATTAATGTCGCGCTGACTCACGGCACCCTGCAGCACCCGGTTAAAGGTGCTCACACGGGTTCTCGTGTGTTCATGCAGCCGGCTTCTGAAGGTACCGGTATCATCGCCGGTGGTGCAATGCGCGCCGTTCTGGAAGTCGCTGGAGTTCATAACGTTCTGGCTAAAGCCTATGGTTCCACCAACCCGATCAACGTGGTTCGTGCAACTATCGACGGCCTGGGCAATATGAAATCTCCGGAAATGGTCGCTGCCAAGCGTGGTAAATCCGTTGAAGAAATTCTGGGGTAATCACCATGGCGAAGACTATTAAAATTACACAAACCCGTAGCTCAATCGGCCGCCTGCCTAAGCATAAAGCCACTCTGGTTGGCCTGGGTCTGCGTCGTATTGGTCACACCGTTGAGCGTGAAGACACGCCTGCTGTACGCGGTATGATCAACGCGATTTCCTACATGCTGAAAGTGGAGGAGTAAGAGATGCGTTTAAACACTCTGTCTCCGGCCGAAGGGTCTAAACACGCTTCTAAGCGTCTGGGTCGTGGTATCGGTTCTGGCCTCGGTAAAACCGGCGGTCGTGGTCACAAAGGTCAGAAGTCTCGTTCTGGCGGTGGCGTACGTCGTGGTTTCGAGGGTGGTCAGATGCCTCTGTACCGTCGTCTGCCGAAATTCGGTTTCACCTCTCGCAAAGCAATGGTCACTGCAGAAGTTCGTCTGTCTGACCTGGCGAAAGTTGAAGGCGGTATTGTTGACCTGAATACGCTGAAAGCAGCAAACATCATCGGTGTTCAGATTGAATTCGCGAAAGTGATTCTGTCTGGTGAAGTTTCTGCACCGGTAACGGTTCGCGGTCTGCGTGTCACCAAAGGTGCTCGTGCTGCAATCGAAGCTGCTGGCGGTAAAATCGAGGAATAAGTAGCAGATGGCAAAGCAACCGGGATTAGATTTTCAAAGTGCCAAAGGGGGCTTTGGTGAACTGAAGCGCAGACTGCTGTTTGTAATCGGTGCACTGATTGTCTTCCGTATTGGCTCTTTTATTCCGATCCCCGGTATCGATGCCACTGTACTTGCCAAACTGCTTGAGCAACAGCGTGGCACCATCATTGAAATGTTTAACATGTTCTCTGGTGGTGCCCTCAGTCGTGCCTCGATCTTCGCACTGGGTATTATGCCGTATATTTCGGCCTCTATTATTATCCAGCTGCTGACGGTGGTTCATCCAGCGTTAGCGGAGATTAAGAAAGAAGGGGAGGCTGGCCGTCGTAAGATTAGCCAGTATACCCGTTATGGCACGCTGGTTTTGGCCGTATTCCAGTCGATCGGTATTGCTACCGGTCTGCCGAATATGCCTGGAATGCAAGGCCTGGTAATTAATCCAGGTTTTGCTTTCTACTTTACCGCTGTTGTAAGTCTGGTCACCGGGACTATGTTCCTTATGTGGCTGGGCGAACAGATTACTGAACGTGGTATCGGTAACGGTATCTCGATCATTATCTTCGCTGGTATTGTTGCGGGTCTCCCGCCGGCCATTGGCCATACCATCGAGCAAGCGCGGCAAGGTGACCTGCACTTCCTCCTGTTGCTGTTGGTTGCAGTTCTTGTATTTGCAGTGACCTTCTTTGTTATTTTCGTGGAACGTGGTCAGCGCCGTATCGTCGTGAACTACGCTAAGCGTCAGCAAGGTCGTCGTGTATATGCTGCACAGAGCACACATTTACCGTTGAAAGTGAATATGGCAGGGGTTATCCCGGCAATCTTCGCTTCCAGCATTATCCTGTTCCCGGCGACGATAGCATCCTGGTTCGGGGGCGGTACCGGTTGGAACTGGCTGACAACAATTTCGCTGTATTTGCAGCCAGGACAGCCGCTTTATGTGCTACTCTATGCGACTGCAATCATCTTCTTCTGTTTCTTCTACACGGCGTTGGTTTTCAACCCGCGTGAAACAGCAGATAACCTGAAGAAGTCTGGTGCATTCGTACCGGGAATTCGTCCGGGAGAACAAACGGCGAAGTATATTGATAAAGTGATGACACGCCTGACCTTAATCGGCGCGCTGTATATTACTTTTATCTGCCTGATCCCGGAGTTCATGCGTGATGCCATGAAGGTTCCCTTCTACTTCGGTGGCACATCGCTGCTGATCGTAGTGGTCGTCATCATGGACTTTATGGCTCAAGTGCAAACTCTGATGATGTCCAGTCAGTACGAGTCTGCATTGAAGAAAGCAAACCTGAAAGGCTACGGCCGTTAATTCAGGCGCTTGAGAAGTTACGGAGAGTAAAAATGAAAGTTCGTGCTTCCGTCAAGAAATTATGTCGTAACTGCAAAATCATTCGTCGCGACGGTGTCGTACGTGTGATCTGCAGCGCCGAGCCTAAGCATAAACAGCGCCAGGGCTGATTTTCTCACATATTTTTCTTGCAAAGTCGGGTTGAGCTGGCTAGATTAGCCAGCCAATCTTTTGTATGTCGATGCGTTTCCATTTGAGTATCCTGAAAACGGGCTTTTCAGCATGGTTCGCATTTATTTAATTATAGGAGTGCATAGTGGCCCGTATAGCAGGCATTAACATTCCTGATCAAAAACACACCGTTATCGCATTAACTTCGATTTTCGGTATCGGCAAAACTCGTTCTAAAGCCATCTGTGCTGAAACGGGTATCGCTGAAAATGTTAAGATCAGTGAGCTGTCTGAAGAACAAATTGATCAGCTGCGTGATGCAGTTGCGAAATTCGTTGTAGAAGGTGATCTGCGCCGTGAAATCACCCTGAGCATCAAGCGTCTGATGGACCTTGGTTGCTACCGTGGTTTGCGCCATCGTCGTGGTCTGCCAGTTCGCGGTCAGCGTACTAAGACCAACGCACGTACCCGTAAGGGTCCGCGTAAACCGATCAAGAAATAATCGGGGTGAGTAAATAATGGCAAAGGCACCAGTTCGTGCACGTAAGCGTGTAAGAAAGCAAGTCTCAGATGGCGTGGCTCACGTCCATGCTTCTTTTAACAACACCATCGTTACCATTACTGATCGTCAGGGTAACGCACTGGGTTGGGCAACCGCCGGTGGTTCCGGTTTCCGCGGTTCACGTAAATCTACTCCGTTTGCTGCTCAGGTCGCTGCAGAGCGCTGCGCAGAAGCCGTGAAAGATTACGGTATTAAGAACCTGGAAGTTATGGTTAAGGGTCCGGGTCCGGGTCGCGAATCTACTATTCGTGCTCTGAACGCCGCTGGTTTCCGCATCACTAATATTACTGATGTGACTCCGATCCCTCACAACGGTTGTCGTCCGCCGAAAAAACGTCGCGTATAACGCTTCGTTTTTAGGATAGTTGGAGAAAGAAAATGGCAAGATATTTGGGTCCTAAGCTCAAGCTGAGCCGTCGTGAGGGCACTGACTTATTCCTTAAGTCTGGTGTTCGCGCGATCGATTCCAAGTGCAAAATTGAACAAGCCCCTGGTCAGCATGGTGCGCGTAAACCGCGTCTGTCTGATTACGGCGGTCAGTTACGTGAAAAGCAGAAAGTTCGTCGTATCTACGGCGTGCTGGAGCGTCAGTTCCGTAACTACTATAAAGAAGCAGCGCGTCTGAAAGGCAACACCGGTGAAAACCTGTTAGCTCTGCTGGAAGGTCGTCTGGATAACGTAGTTTATCGTATGGGTTTTGGTGCCACTCGTGCAGAAGCACGTCAGCTGGTTAGCCACAAATCTATCCTGGTAAACGGCCGCGTTGTTAACATCGCTTCTTATCAGGTATCTCCGAATGATGTCGTAAGCATCCGTGAGAAAGCCAAAAAGCAATCTCGCGTGAAGGCCGCTCTGGAGCTGGCTGAGCAGCGTGAAAAGCCAACCTGGCTGGAAGTTGATGCGACTAAGATGGAAGGTGTGTTCAAGCGTATTCCTGAGCGTACCGATCTGTCTGCGGACATTAACGAACACCTGATCGTCGAGCTTTACTCCAAGTAAAGCTTAGTACCAAAGAGAGGACACAATGCAGGGTTCTGTGACAGAGTTTCTAAAACCGCGCCTGGTAGATATCGAGCAAGTGAGTTCGACGCACGCCAAGGTGACCCTTGAGCCGTTAGAGCGTGGCTTTGGCCATACTCTTGGCAACGCACTGCGCCGTATTCTGCTTTCTTCCATGCCGGGTTGCGCGGTGACCGAGGTTGAGATTGATGGCGTGCTCCACGAGTACTCCACCAAAGAGGGCGTACAGGAAGATATCCTGGAAATCCTGCTTAACCTGAAAGGGCTGGCGGTAAGAGTTCAGGGTAAAGATGAAGTCATTCTGACCTTGAATAAATCTGGCATTGGCCCTGTGACTGCAGCCGACATTACCCACGACGGTGATGTCGAAATCGTCAAGCCGCAGCATGTGATCTGCCATCTGACCGATGAAAACGCATCTATTAGTATGCGTATCAAAGTTCAGCGTGGTCGTGGTTATGTGCCGGCTTCTGCCCGAATTCATTCGGAAGAAGATGAGCGCCCAATCGGCCGTCTGTTAGTAGACGCTTGCTACAGCCCTGTAGACCGTATCGCCTACAATGTTGAAGCAGCTCGCGTTGAACAGCGCACCGACCTGGACAAGCTGGTCATCGAAATGGAAACCAACGGCACAATCGATCCTGAAGAGGCGATTCGTCGTGCGGCAACCATCCTGGCAGAACAACTGGAAGCTTTCGTTGACTTACGTGATGTACGTCAGCCGGAAGTGAAAGAAGAGAAACCAGAATTCGATCCGATCCTGCTGCGCCCTGTTGACGATCTGGAATTGACTGTCCGCTCTGCTAACTGCCTTAAGGCAGAAGCTATCCACTACATCGGTGATCTGGTACAGCGTACCGAGGTTGAGCTGCTCAAAACGCCTAACCTGGGTAAAAAATCTCTTACCGAGATTAAAGACGTGCTCGCCTCACGTGGTCTGTCTCTGGGCATGCGCCTGGAAAACTGGCCGCCGGCAAGCATCGCTGATGAATAACCCGATCACAGGTTAAGGTTTCACTGAGAAGGATAAGGTCATGCGCCATCGTAAGAGTGGTCGTCAACTGAACCGCAACAGCAGCCATCGTCAGGCTATGTTCCGCAACATGGCCGGTTCTCTGGTTCGTCATGAGATCATTAAGACGACTCTGCCGAAAGCCAAAGAGCTGCGTCGCGTAGTTGAGCCGCTGATTACTCTTGCCAAGACCGACAGCGTAGCTAATCGTCGTCTGGCATTCGCCCGCACTCGTGATAACGAGATCGTGGCAAAACTGTTTAACGAGCTGGGCCCGCGTTTCGCGAGCCGTGCCGGTGGTTACACTCGTATTCTGAAGTGTGGCTTCCGTGCTGGTGACAACGCTCCGATGGCTTACATCGAGCTGGTTGATCGTCCAGAAGCTCAAGCAGAAGCTGCTGCAGAGTAATTTGCAGTAACGTAAAAAACCCGCTTCGGCGGGTTTTTTATTGCCTGTCATTTCTTCCCATTTCCTCCCCTTTCGCTATGCTGATGGCTGTAATCCTTATCAGGAGCGATTTATGTGGCTCATTGACCAACTTGTTGAACAGCACATCCGCGCTGCTCAGGAAAAAGGCGAACTCAGCAACCTGCCGGGCGAGGGCGCTCCCCTCAAACTCGATGATGATAGCGGTGTGCCTGAAGAACTTCGCACCGGATATCGGCTATTAAAAAATGCCGGATTTTTGCCCCCCGAACTGGAACTGCGCCGTGAAGCGTTACAGGTGCAGGATCTGTTGCGTGAGCTGGATCCTGCGGATCATCAGGCCAGAGAGTTATCAAAGCGGCTAAGTTTGCTGGAACTGAAATTGCGCCAGGCGGGGATGAGTACTGCGTTTCTGCGTGGCGACTATAGTGATGCCATCAAACAGCGACTGGCGCAGGAGAAATAATATGTACCGTATTGGTCAGCTGGCAAAAATGGCGGATGTCACTCCCGATACCATCCGCTTTTATGAAAAGCAGCAAATGATGGATCACGAAGTTCGCACTGAAGGTGGTTTTCGCTTATATAGCGATGAGGATTTGCAGCGTCTGCGCTTTATTCGTTATGGACGTCAGCTGGGATTTAGTCTTGATTCCATTCGCGGCTTGCTGTCGATCCGTATCGATCCAGAACATCACACCTGCCAGGAATCGAAAGCCATCGTGGCAAAACGCCTCAATGAAGTCAGCACCATGATCGCCGAGCTACAAACTATCGAGCGTTCGCTGCAACGATTAGCAGAAACCTGTTGTGGAGATTTACACAGCAGTGCCTGTTGCTCAATACTCGAAGCGCTGGAGAAGGGGGAAGAACCACATCCGGAAATCTGTTGTGGTAAGGATTGAATTTATGTCGCAAAAGCCTATAGTTGCGCAATCATTTATCGGAGGAACTATGAGTCGTTATCAGCACCAAAAAGGTCAGATTAAAGACAACGCCCTTGAGGCCCTGTTGCACGATCCGCTATTTCGTCAGCGTGTTGAGCAAAATCAGAAAGGGAAAGGTAGCTACCGGCGTAAAGATAAACATGGCAAGGGTGGTAACTGGGAGGCCAGTGGTAAACAAAGCGGTTTACCACTGGCCTTCTGGTTTTAAGCAAAAAAAACCGCCTTAATAAGGCGGCTCTTTTAATCAGATTTTAGTGTTTTGTTGCTTCAGCAGGTCACGAATTTCCGTCAGTAATATCTCTTCGTTGGTAGGTTTCGGATCCGCTTTCTCCACTTCTTTCTTCTTATACAGCTTGTTCATTAATTTGATGGCGATAAAAATGGCAAAAGCCACGATAACGAAATCAAAGATGCTCTGAATAAAGACGCCGTATTCCATTACCACCGCAGGTACAGTGCCTTCCGCGGGTTTAAGTATCCACCTGAACTGCTTGAAATCGACCCCGCCAATCAGCAAACCCAATGGCGGCATAATGATATTGGCAACCAGTGATGAAACAATCTTGCCAAATGCCGCACCGATAATCACACCAACTGCGAGGTCAACCACGTTGCCGCGCATCGCAAAATCACGAAACTCTTTGAAAAAACTCATTGTTATCTCCTTGCCTTGGCCAATGCCTAAAGTCTAACAAACCTTTCTGCAATTGCCATTACAACAAGGGATTAAGTTAGATTATCACGGCGGGCAACGGCTGCTGCCCGCAGCGATTACAGGAAGAAAGGACTAGGCTGGAACAGGCGTTCGACATCGGGCACAAACTTCTTATCCGTCAGGAACATAATCACATGATCGCCCTGTTCGACGCGCACATTATCATTGGCGATGATCACGTCGTCACCGCGCACTACCGCCCCGATAATGGTGCCTGGCGGCAGTTTGATATCTTCAATCAGACGCCCGACTACGCGTGACGTGGTTTCTTCGCCGTGAGCGATCGCCTCGATCGCTTCGGCAATACCGCGACGTAAGGACGAAACACCCACAATATCCGCTTTACGCACATGTCCCAGCAGCGCAGAAATGGTGGCCTGCTGCGGTGAAATAGCAATATCGATCACGCTGCCCTGCACCAGATCGACATAGGCGCGGCGCTGGATCAGCACCATCACTTTCTTGGCACCCATTTTCTTTGCCAGCATGGCGGACATGATGTTGGCTTCATCATCATTGGTGACGGCAATAAACAGATCGATTTGATCGACATGCTCTTCAGCCAGCAATTCCTGATCCGAAGCATCGCCATAGAACACAATCGTATCCTGCAACTGTTCCGCCAGCTCTGCCGCGCGCTGCGGGTTGCGTTCGATCAGCTTCACGCTGTACTGCTTTTCCAGACGCTGCGCCAGGCCAAAGCCGATATTACCGCCACCGACCAGCATGATGCGTTTGTAGGGTTTTTCCAGCCGCTGCATCTCACTCATTACGGCACGAATATGCTGGCTGGCGGCAATAAAGAACACCTCATCGCCCGCTTCGACAATGGTCGAACCCTGCGGACGAATCGGGCGATCCTGACGAAAGATGGCGGCAACACGGGTATCGATATGCGGCATATGCTCGCGCAGGATGGAAAGCGGATTGCCGACCAGCGGGCCGCCATAATAAGCCTTTACCACCGCCAGGCTGACTTTCCCTTCGGCAAAGTTCACCACCTGCAAAGCGCCAGGATACTGGATCAGGCGGTAGATATTGTCGATCACCAGCTGTTCAGGCGAAATCAGATGATCGATAGGGATCGCTTCCGGGATGAACAGCTTGTCTGCGTCGCGCAGGTAATCGGCAGCACGGATGCGGGCAATACGGTTGGGCGTATTAAACAGGGAATAGGCAATCTGACAGGCGATCATATTGGTTTCGTCAGAACTGGTCACCGCGACCAGCATATCGGCATCCTCCGCTCCCGCTTCACGCAGGATACGCGGATGTGAGCCGTGGCCCTGCACCACACGCAGATCGAATTTGTCCTGCAACTGACGCAAACGCCCAGCATCGCTATCTACCACGGTAATGTCGTTGTTTTCGCCAACCAGGTTTTCCGCGAGAGTGCCGCCGACCTGTCCGGCGCCAAGGATAATAATTTTCATCGCTATGAACTCTTGTCAGATTGCGCCGTATTACTTTTTCATCAGCTTAGCGTAGAAGAAACCATCACCGCCATCTGCGTTGGGGAACACCTGCCAGCCGTTTTCCTGGCCCTGCGGTAAGACTTCTGCGCTGGCATCGGCATGTGCGGTGAGAAAGGCGCTGATCTGCTGATGATTTTCTTCCGGCAGAATCGAGCAGGTGGCGTAAAGCAGGGTGCCGCCACTCTTCAGCCGCGGCCACACAGCAGCAAGGATTTCCTGTTGCAGGCTGGCAAGTTCGGCGATGTCGCGATCGCGCCGCAGCCATTTGATATCGGGATGACGACGAATCACGCCGGTGGCGGAGCAGGGCGCATCCAGCAGGATACGATCGAACTGCATCTCGCCACACCATGCTGCCGGTGTACGGCCATCGCCCTGGCGGACATCTGCCGCCATGCCGAGACGTTGCAGATTTTCGGTAACGCGTGCCAGGCGCTGCTCATCAATATCAACGGCCAGCACCTTCGCCTGAGGGGCGATTTCGAGGATATGCGTGGTTTTACCGCCGGGTGCGGCGCAGAGGTCGAGGATGGTTTCGCCATTTTGCGGCTCCAGCAGTAAAGCACAGCGCTGCGCAGATAAATCCTGCACAGTCACCCAGCCCTGATCAAATCCAGGTAACTGGCCCACCGGGGCTGGCGTCTCCAGGCGGAGCGCATCAGGCGCATCTGCCGGGAAAGCGTTTTTTTCTGCCTGTTGCAGCAGCGCCAGCCAGGCATCACGCGAATGGTGCTGGCGGTTCACGCGTAGCCACATCGGTGGACGCTGATTATTGGCCTCAACGATCTGCTGCCAGTTTTCAGGCCAGGCCGTCTGCAAACGCTTGAGCAACCAGGCGGGATGCAGATAACGCTGCGGCCCCTGATCGACTTCCGCCACAAGGGTTTCCTGCTGGCGCTGAAACTGGCGCAACACGCCATTCAGCAAACCTTTCAGGTTCGCGCGCTTCAGCACCTCGGCACCGGCTACGGTTTCCGCCAGTGCGGCATGAGGCGGCACGCGGGTATAGAGCAGCTGATACAACCCGACCATGATCAGATAGTGAAGTACGCGCTGCTTACCGGTTAACGGGCGCTCCATCAGTTTGCCAATCAACCCTTCGAGTTGTGGCAGGGTGCGCATCACACCAAAGCAGAATTCCTGTAGCAGTGCGCTGTCTTTGTCGGAAAGCGTTTTTTGGGCAGCAGGCAGAATGGCGCTGAGCGACTCGCCTTTATCTACCACGCGTTCAATCAGTTGCGCGGCGAGGCTGCGCAGATTTGTCGATTTTTTCATGCGATTCTTTCATCAAACAAAAAGCCCGGTATCAACCGGGCTATGGGATCAGGCCAGAATGTTGCCGGGAGTGAACCATTCGCGACGCGAGTTGAGCAGATCCTGCGCGGACATTGCTTTCTTGCCTGCCGGCTGTAGCGAAAGCAGATTCAGTACCCCATCGGCGGTGGCAATCTGGATGCCTTGCTTATCGGCATGGAGAATCTCACCGGGCTGTTTGGCCTGGTGTGGCAACACGCTAGCCTGCCAGACTTTCACCGGTTGATCGTCAACCATGAAATAGCTCACCGGCCACGGATTGAAGGCACGAATGCAACGTTCAAGTTGGGCTGCGGAGAGCGTCCAGTCGAGACGCGCCTCTTCTTTGCTCAGCTTCTCAGCATAACTGACCAGCGCTTCATCCTGTTTTTCCGGCTGCGCGCTACCGTCAGCCAACTGCTCCAGCGTCTTCAGCATCCCTTCAGGACCGAGTTGCGCCAGTTTGTCATACAACGAGGCACTGGTGTCCGCAGCGGTGATCGGGCAGGAGAGCTTATGCAGCATATCGCCGGTATCCAGCCCTACGTCCATTTGCATAATGGTCACACCGGTTTCGGCATCGCCAGCCCAGAGGGAGCGCTGAATCGGCGCGGCGCCACGCCAGCGCGGCAGCAGTGAGCCATGTACATTGATGCAACCCAGACGCGGCATATCCAGCACCGCTTTTGGCAGAATCAGGCCATAAGCCACTACCACCATCACATCGGCTTGTAATGCGGCGACCAGCTGCTGATTCTCTTCAGGTTTTAATGACTTTGGCTGAAAAACCGGAACGTCATGCGCCTGCGCCAGCACTTTCACCGGGCTGGGCGTGAGTTTATTACCACGGCCGGCGGGACGATCGGGTTGAGTAAAGACGCCAACCACCTGATGCTCAGAAGCGAGCAGCGCGTCGAGATGACGCGCTGCAAAGTCAGGTGTACCGGCAAAGATGATTTTTAACGGTGCAGACACAGTTTAACCTTCTGTTCGCACTCAGGATGCGCGGGCATTCTGGCGTGCCAGTTTTTCCAGTTTCTGTTTGATGCGCTGACGTTTCAGCGGGGACAGATAATCAATAAATAATTTGCCATCAAGATGGTCGATTTCGTGCTGGATGCAGATAGCCAGCAGGCCGTCGGTTTCCAGCTCAAACGTGTTGCCTTCGCGATCCTGCGCGCGGACTTTCACCCACTCAGCACGCGAGACAAAAGCACGCTGTTCCGGGATAGAAAGACAGCCTTCTTCAATGCCGGTTTCACCGCTTTTTTCCAGCAGTTCCGGGTTGATCAGCACCAGACGTTCTTCGCGACTTTCCGACACATCAATCACGATAATGCGTTGATGAATATCAACCTGAGTCGCCGCAAGGCCAATGCCTTCTTCGGCGTACATTGTTTCAAACATGTCATCGACGATGCGCTGCACCCCGGCGTCTACGGTTTTTACCGGCGCCGCGATTTTGCGAAGGCGATCGTCAGGGAAATGTAATACCTGCAAAACTGACATAAATTTCCAGATCTGTATGCGTTAAAGAAAAGATTACTGCCTCATATTGTAGACTTTTTGGGGGCTGATTGACAGCATTGCACCGCATCAAGACTCGGGCTGAACAGGGAGTGCAGCGTGGACAAAATCGAATGGATGCTCAGGCTGGCAAATGTGAAAGGACTCAGCGGTTATCAACTGCGGCAGCTGGCCAGCGTGCTGCACATGTCCGGGCAAATTAGTGATGCGTTACTGGCAGATCAGGGACTGAATGAAACGCAGCGGCGACAATTTACCACGCTGTGCCCGCGTCAGCTGGTGCGTACTCAACGCTGGCTGGAAAATCCACAGCATCGGCTGCTGTCGGTGCTGGATAATGCCTATCCCCAGCGGCTTGCTGAAATCAGCCGTTTCCCTTCATTGCTCTACGTGATGGGGGACAGCGAGGCGCTGCAGTCCCCGCAACTCGCCGTCGTCGGCAGCCGCCACTGTTCTTATTATGGCAGGGAGTGGGGAGGCTGGTTCACGCAGCAGCTGGCATCACAAGGTCTGACCATCACCAGCGGGCTGGCGCGTGGTATTGACGGCATTGCGCATCGCGCTGCACTCGATGCGGGCGGCAAAACCATCGCCGTACTGGGCAGCGGGCTGCAACATATCTATCCCAAACGTCACCAGAAGCTGGCGCAGGAGATCATCAGCAACGGCGGTGCGCTGGTGTCGGAATTTATGCTGGATATGGCTCCCTACGCGGTCAATTTTCCCCGTCGTAATCGCATTATCAGCGGCCTGAGCCTGGGGGTATTCGTGGTTGAAGCCTCTCTGAAAAGCGGTTCGCTGGTGACGGCGCGCTACGCATTGGAACAAAATCGCAACATTTACGCCTTACCCGGCGCGCTGGGAAACCCCGGAAGTGAAGGAACACACTGGCTGATTCAGCAAGGCGCACTGCTGGTCGCGCATCCTGATCATATTTTAGAGGACCTGCATTCGGCGTTTCATTGGTTACCCGCAACAACCTCAGAAACAATATATTCACAAGACAGTGACGATGTTCCATTGCCATTTGCAGACGTGTTGGCTAACGTAGGTGATGAGGTTACACCTGTTGACGTCGTCGCTGAACGTGCCGGCCAACCTGTGCCAGTTATCTCAGCCCAGTTGCTGGAGCTGGAGTTAGCAGGATGGATCGCAGCTGTACCCGGCGGCTATGTCCGATTGAGGAGGGCATGCCATGTTCGACGTACTTATGTACTTGTTTGAGACCTATATCCACAACGAAGCCGAAATGCGCGTGGATCAGGATAAATTGACCGATGATTTAACCGATGCCGGTTTTCATCGTGAAGATATCTACAATGCGTTGAATTGGCTTGAGAGACTGGCGGATTATCAGGAAGGTTTGGTCGCGCCGGTGTTGCTGGCGAACGATCCGCTGTCAATGCGAATCTACACGGAAGAAGAGAGCCAGCGTTTAGATGCCGAGTGCCGCGGTTTTATTCTGTTCCTGGAACAAATTCAGGTGCTGAATATGGAAACGCGCGAAATGGTTATCGAACGTGTGATGGCCCTCGATACCCTCGAATTCGATCTGGAAGATCTCAAATGGGTGGTGCTGATGGTGTTGTTCAACATCCCAGGATGTGAAAATGCCTATCAGCAAATGGAAGAACTGTTATTCGACGTCAATGAAGGTATGCTGCATTAATTTGCGATTAATGCATCGGGTTATATGAGTAAACCAGCACTATTTACCGTGCGTAAACACGATCCCTGCCCCGCTTGCGGGGCAGAATTAGTGATACGCGCCGGCAAACATGGCCCATTCCTTGGGTGCGTAAACTATCCAACCTGCGACTATATTCGCCCGCTGAAAAGCCAGGGCGATGGACACGTAGTTAAAGTTCTGGAAGGTCATGCCTGTCCACAATGCGGTGCTGACAAAGTGCTGCGTCAGGGGCGGTTTGGGATGTTTGTCGGCTGTAGCCACTATCCTGAATGTGATTACACCGAGACGATTGATAAGCCTGATGAGACGGCAATCGCCTGTCCACAGTGCCAGAGCGGAAAGCTGGTGCAGCGCCGTTCGCGCTACGGCAAGACATTCCACTCCTGCGATCGTTACCCCGACTGCCAGTTTGCCCTGAACGCCACTCCGGTGGAGGGTGTCTGCCCGCACTGTCAGTTCCCTCTATTAATTGAAAAGAAAACCGCGCAGGGCATGAAACGTTTCTGCGCCAGTAAGCGCTGCGGGAAGCCCGTTGCGCAGGACAACTCATTACCATGACGCAAAATCTTACCTCGCCAGGAAGTCTCGATTTTTGTATTGAGCAACTGCAACAGCAGGCGGTCATTGCCTATCCCACGGAAGCGGTCTTTGGTCTGGGCTGCGATCCCGATAGCGAAAGTGCCGTGATGTCATTACTGGCGCTGAAACAGCGACCAGTGGAGAAAGGGTTGATCCTGATTGCTGCTGACTATGCTCAACTCGAGCCTTATGTGGCCGATCAGGAACTTTCCGTGGTACAGCGTGAACGTATGTTTGCCTGCTGGCCGGGTCCGGTCACGTTTGTGTTACCGGCATCGCCGCATACGCCACGCTGGCTGACCGGACGTTTCGACTCCCTGGCAGTGCGCGTTAGCGATCATCCCGATGTGCAGGCGTTGTGCCGCCGCTTTGGTAAACCGCTGGTTTCAACCAGCGCCAATCTGTCTGGCGAGCAACCCTGCCGTACCGCGGCGGAAGTGGCGCAGCAATTTGGCACGGAATTCCCGGTATTGCAGGGTGAAACCGGTGGCCGTCTTAATCCTTCAGAAATCCGCGACGTTATCAGCGGTGAACTTATCCGTCAGGGCTAATTCATGGACAACTTTGCCGTTTTCGGTAATCCGATTGAACACAGTAAATCGCCTTTTATCCACCGTCTGTTCGCGGAGCAAACCGGTATTGATCACCGCTATGGGCGGGTGTGTGCGCCAGTGGATGGATTCCCGCAAGCCATCGGCGAGTTTTTCTCGTCGGGCGGTAAGGGAGCAAACATAACCTTACCCTTTAAACAACAGGCGTGGGAATTCGCTGATGAACTCAGCGAGCGCGCTGCGCTGTCGGGGGCGGTCAACACGCTTAAGAAAGATGCGCAGGGGCAGATCCTTGGCGATAACACCGATGGTATCGGCCTGCTGAGCGATCTGGAACGACTGCATATGATTCGCCCCGGCGACCGTGTGCTGCTGGTGGGGGCGGGCGGTGCCGCGCGCGGCGTGATTTTACCGCTGCTCTCCTTAGGCTGTTCACTTACGGTAGCGAATCGCACGATGGAACGGGCAGAGTTACTGGCGGATATCTTCCAGCACAGTGGCGCCATTCACGCCTGTGGTTTTGACGCGCTGGCGGGGCAATCGTTTGATCTGATCGTTAATGCAACGTCCAGTGGCGTCGATGGCAAAGTGCCACCGCTACCGGTTTCATTGATTACTCAGCATACCCGTTGTTATGACATGTTCTATCAGCAAGGGCTGACGCCGTTTTTGCTCTGGTGTCAGCAGCTGGGAGCGCATCAGCTTGCCGATGGCTTAGGTATGCTGGTGGGGCAGGCGGCTCATGCTTTCCAGCTGTGGCATGGCGTAATGCCGGAGATCACGCCAGTGATTGCACAATTAAAGCAGGCGATGCAGCCGTGAATCAGGCCATTCAGTTCCCGGACCGGGAAGAATGGGATCATAATCGCCAGGCGGTATGTTTTCCGGCGATGGTCAATGGCATGGGATTGATGTGCGCGATTTCGTCAGAAGCATTGCACGCCCGCTTTGGCGAAGGTGAAGCGATGGCGCTATTTAGCGTCCATCGCTGGGATCTTGAAGAAGAGGCGGAACAGCTGATCCGCAATGATGAGGTCGACAATCAGGGTTGGGTCTGGTTTTCCTGAGCGAGATAATCATTTTTCCAGCCAACATAGTTGTTGGCTGAGTAGCGAAGCCCTTCAATCTCCGCCTCGCTTAGCGGGCGAATTTGTTTTACCGGGCTGCCTAAATAAAGGTAGCCACTCTCCAGCCGCTTCCCAGGGGGAACCAGGCTGCCTGCGCCAATCATCACATCCTCTTCAACGATCACGCCGTCCAGCAGAATCGATCCCATACCAACCAGTACGCGATCGCCAATGGTGCAGCCATGTAACATCGCTTTGTGGCCGACGGTAACGTCTTCGCCAATCACCAGCGGGTACCCATCCGGGTTGCTGGCTGATTTGTGGGTCACATGCAGCACGCTGCCATCCTGCACATTGGTGCGAGCGCCAATGATCACCCGGTTCACATCACCACGAATGGCGACCAGCGGCCAGATGCTGACATCGTCTCCTAATATGACGTCACCCACCACCACACTGGTTTTATCGATCATTACCCGATCGCCGGTTTGTGGGTAGCTGCTTTTATAGGGACGTAGGGCTGTTGACATGATCTTTCTCCTTTTGCTCATTTATCCCTAGCCTGAGCGCGATCCAGGCATCAGACAAGCTGATTTTTAACCGGATCGTTCGTGATCTCAGCAGAAAGGATGAAAACTCACCACTCGAATAAAAAGATCGAAAAAAGGGGTTGTGCAATTTATTCGGATCCCTATAATGCGCCTCCACTGACACGGCACAACGGCTTACGAAGTGTGGTTCAGCAGGTAGCGAAATATCGCTAACCACCAGAGAAAAATCTCGAAAAAGAGATTGACTCTGAAGGAGGAAAGCGTAATATACGCCACCTCGCGACAGCAGCGTAAAGCACTGGTCGCACTGCTCTTTAACAATTTATCAGACAATCTGTGTGGGCACTCGCAGGATTGATATCAAAAGTCTACGGACTTAAAAAATATCAAGTCTCAAGAGTGAACACGTAATTCATTACGAAGTTTAATTCTTTGAGCATCAAACTTAAATTGAAGAGTTTGATCATGGCTCAGATTGAACGCTGGCGGCAGGCCTAACACATGCAAGTCGAACGGTAGCACAGAGGAGCTTGCTCCTTGGGTGACGAGTGGCGGACGGGTGAGTAATGTCTGGGGATCTGCCCGATGGAGGGGGATAACTACTGGAAACGGTAGCTAATACCGCATAACGTCGCAAGACCAAAGTGGGGGACCTTCGGGCCTCACACCATCGGATGAACCCAGATGGGATTAGCTAGTAGGTGGGGTAACGGCTCACCTAGGCGACGATCCCTAGCTGGTCTGAGAGGATGACCAGCCACACTGGAACTGAGACACGGTCCAGACTCCTACGGGAGGCAGCAGTGGGGAATATTGCACAATGGGCGCAAGCCTGATGCAGCCATGCCGCGTGTATGAAGAAGGCCTTCGGGTTGTAAAGTACTTTCAGCGGGGAGGAAGGTGTGATGGTTAATAACCGTCGCAATTGACGTTACCCGCAGAAGAAGCACCGGCTAACTCCGTGCCAGCAGCCGCGGTAATACGGAGGGTGCAAGCGTTAATCGGAATTACTGGGCGTAAAGCGCACGCAGGCGGTCTGTCAAGTCGGATGTGAAATCCCCGGGCTTAACCTGGGAACTGCATTCGAAACTGGCAGGCTAGAGTCTTGTAGAGGGGGGTAGAATTCCAGGTGTAGCGGTGAAATGCGTAGAGATCTGGAGGAATACCGGTGGCGAAGGCGGCCCCCTGGACAAAGACTGACGCTCAGGTGCGAAAGCGTGGGGAGCAAACAGGATTAGATACCCTGGTAGTCCACGCCGTAAACGATGTCGACTTGGAGGTTGTTCCCTTGAGGAGTGGCTTCCGGAGCTAACGCGTTAAGTCGACCGCCTGGGGAGTACGGCCGCAAGGTTAAAACTCAAATGAATTGACGGGGGCCCGCACAAGCGGTGGAGCATGTGGTTTAATTCGATGCAACGCGAAGAACCTTACCTGGCCTTGACATCCACGGAATTCGGCAGAGATGCCTTAGTGCCTTCGGGAACCGTGAGACAGGTGCTGCATGGCTGTCGTCAGCTCGTGTTGTGAAATGTTGGGTTAAGTCCCGCAACGAGCGCAACCCTTATCCTTTGTTGCCAGCGATTCGGTCGGGAACTCAAAGGAGACTGCCGGTGATAAACCGGAGGAAGGTGGGGATGACGTCAAGTCATCATGGCCCTTACGGCCAGGGCTACACACGTGCTACAATGGCGCATACAAAGAGAAGCGACCTCGCGAGAGCAAGCGGACCTCATAAAGTGCGTCGTAGTCCGGATCGGAGTCTGCAACTCGACTCCGTGAAGTCGGAATCGCTAGTAATCGTAGATCAGAATGCTACGGTGAATACGTTCCCGGGCCTTGTACACACCGCCCGTCACACCATGGGAGTGGGTTGCAAAAGAAGTAGGTAGCTTAACCTTCGGGAGGGCGCTTACCACTTTGTGATTCATGACTGGGGTGAAGTCGTAACAAGGTAACCGTAGGGGAACCTGCGGTTGGATCACCTCCTTACCTGAAGATACCTTCCTCCGAAGTGCTCACACAGATTGTCTGATAGAAAAGTAACGAGCAGAAGAACCTCTGCAGGCTTGTAGCTCAGGTGGTTAGAGCGCACCCCTGATAAGGGTGAGGTCGGTGGTTCAAGTCCACTCAGGCCTACCAAATTTCTCCTCACGCTGCGTTATGCGCGGTCGTTTACCGATGTAAACGTCCTGTCCGCATGTGCTGTATGAGAAGAGATTGCATTCTTTATTTGTCTGAAGAATAGCAACTCGGTTGAGTGGTAGCAGTGGTCTCTGCAGTAACTGTATGGGGCTATAGCTCAGCTGGGAGAGCGCCTGCCTTGCACGCAGGAGGTCAGCGGTTCGATCCCGCTTAGCTCCACCATTACAGTTCTTCAATACTTCAGAGCGTACCGGAAACGGTGTGCTGCGAAGTATTTGCTCTTTAACAATCCGGAACAAGCTGAAAATTTGAAACGACGCGCAGTCGTATTCCTCCGTAATAAGGAATACAGCACGGCGCGTTCGAGTCTCTCAAATGCTTGCAGTCTGCACGCGTTGCAAAACGCCTGTGGGTTGTGAGGTTAAGCGACTAAGCGTACACGGTGGATGCCCTGGCAGTCAGAGGCGATGAAGGACGTGCTAATCTGCGTAAAGCGCCGGTAAGGTGATATGAACCGCTATAGCCGGCGATGTCCGAATGGGGAAACCCGGTGCACTCAGTGCATCATCGTTAACTGAATACATAGGTTAACGAGGCGAACCGGGGGAACTGAAACATCTAAGTACCCCGAGGAAAAGAAATCAACCGAGATTCCCCCAGTAGCGGCGAGCGAACGGGGAACAGCCCAGAACCTGAATCAGTTTGTGCATTAGTGGAAGCGTCTGGAAAGTCGCAGGGTACAGGGTGATACTCCCGTACACAAAAATGCACTTACTGTGAGTTCGATGAGTAGGGCGGGACACGTGGTATCCTGTCTGAATATGGGGGGACCATCCTCCAAGGCTAAATACTCCTGACTGACCGATAGTGAACCAGTACCGTGAGGGAAAGGCGAAAAGAACCCCGGCGAGGGGAGTGAAACAGAACCTGAAACCGTGTACGTACAAGCAGTGGGAGCATCCTTCGGGGTGTGACTGCGTACCTTTTGTATAATGGGTCAGCGACTTATATTCTGTAGCAAGGTTAACCGTATAGGGGAGCCGCAGGGAAACCGAGTCTTAATTGGGCGTTAAGTTGCAGGGTATAGACCCGAAACCCGGTGATCTAGCCATGGGCAGGTTGAAGGTTGGGTAACACTAACTGGAGGACCGAACCGACTAATGTTGAAAAATTAGCGGATGACTTGTGGCTGGGGGTGAAAGGCCAATCAAACCGGGAGATAGCTGGTTCTCCCCGAAAGCTATTTAGGTAGCGCCTCGTGAATTCATCTCCGGGGGTAGAGCACTGTTTCGGCTAGGGGGCCATCCCGGCTTACCAACCCGATGCAAACTGCGAATACCGGAGAATGTTATCACGGGAGACACACGGCGGGTGCTAACGTCCGTCGTGAAGAGGGAAACAACCCAGACCGCCAGCTAAGGTCCCAAAGTCATGGTTAAGTGGGAAACGATGTGGGAAGGCACAGACAGCCAGGATGTTGGCTTAGAAGCAGCCATCATTTAAAGAAAGCGTAATAGCTCACTGGTCGAGTCGGCCTGCGCGGAAGATGTAACGGGGCTAAACCATGCACCGAAGCTGCGGCAGCGACACTATGTGTTGTTGGGTAGGGGAGCGTTCTGTAAGCCGTTGAAGGTGGACTGTGAGGTCTGCTGGAGGTATCAGAAGTGCGAATGCTGACATAAGTAACGATAAAGCGGGTGAAAAGCCCGCTCGCCGGAAGACCAAGGGTTCCTGTCCAACGTTAATCGGGGCAGGGTGAGTCGACCCCTAAGGCGAGGCTGAAAAGCGTAGTCGATGGGAAGCAGGTTAATATTCCTGCACTTGGTGTTACTGCGAAGGGGGGACGGAGAAGGCTAGGTTATCCGGGCGACGGTTGTCCCGGTTTAAGCGTGTAGGCGTGTGCTCCAGGCAAATCCGGTGCACTTTAACGCTGAGGCGTGATGACGAGCCACTACGGTGGTGAAGTAACTGATGCCCTGCTTCCAGGAAAAGCCTCTAAGCTCCAGGTAACACGAAATCGTACCCCAAACCGACACAGGTGGTCAGGTAGAGAATACCAAGGCGCTTGAGAGAACTCGGGTGAAGGAACTAGGCAAAATGGTGCCGTAACTTCGGGAGAAGGCACGCTGGCGCGTAGGTGAAGGGACTTGCTCCCGGAGCTGAAGCCAGTCGAAGATACCAGCTGGCTGCAACTGTTTATTAAAAACACAGCACTGTGCAAACACGAAAGTGGACGTATACGGTGTGACGCCTGCCCGGTGCCGGAAGGTTAATTGATGGGGTTATCCGTAAGGAGAAGCTCTTGATCGAAGCCCCGGTAAACGGCGGCCGTAACTATAACGGTCCTAAGGTAGCGAAATTCCTTGTCGGGTAAGTTCCGACCTGCACGAATGGCGTAATGATGGCCAGGCTGTCTCCACCCGAGACTCAGTGAAATTGAAATCGCTGTGAAGATGCAGTGTACCCGCGGCAAGACGGAAAGACCCCGTGAACCTTTACTATAGCTTGACACTGAACATTGAGCCTTGATGTGTAGGATAGGTGGGAGGCTTTGAAGCGTGGACGCCAGTCTGCGTGGAGCCAACCTTGAAATACCACCCTTTAATGTTTGATGTTCTAACGTAGGCCCGTAATCCGGGCTGCGGACAGTGTCTGGTGGGTAGTTTGACTGGGGCGGTCTCCTCCCAAAGCGTAACGGAGGAGCACGAAGGTTGGCTAATCCTGGTCGGACATCAGGAGGTTAGTGCAATGGCATAAGCCAGCTTGACTGCGAGAGTGACGGCTCGAGCAGGTGCGAAAGCAGGTCATAGTGATCCGGTGGTTCTGAATGGAAGGGCCATCGCTCAACGGATAAAAGGTACTCCGGGGATAACAGGCTGATACCGCCCAAGAGTTCATATCGACGGCGGTGTTTGGCACCTCGATGTCGGCTCATCACATCCTGGGGCTGAAGTAGGTCCCAAGGGTACGGCTGTTCGCCGTTTAAAGTGGTACGCGAGCTGGGTTTAGAACGTCGTGAGACAGTTCGGTCCCTATCTGCCGTGGGCGCTGGAGAATTGAGGGGGGTTGCTCCTAGTACGAGAGGACCGGAGTGAACGCACCACTGGTGTTCGGGTTGTCATGCCAATGGCATTGCCCGGTAGCTAAGTGCGGAAGAGATAAGTGCTGAAAGCATCTAAGCACGAAACTTGCCCCGAGATGAGTTCTCCCTGACTCCTTGAGAGTCCTGAAGGGACGTTGAAGACGACGACGTTGATAGGCCGGATGTGTAAGTGCAGCGATGCATTGAGCTAACCGGTACTAATGACCCGTGAGGCTTAACCTTACAACGCCAGAGGCGTTTTGGTTGAGAGACCAGAGAAGAATTTTCAGCTTAGTTCAAACGGATTGGTTCGCATGGCCTGAGAGGGCGGTGCGGATAACAGAATTTGCCTGGCGGCTGTAGCGCGGTGGTCCCACCTGACCCCATGCCGAACTCAGAAGTGAAACGCCGTAGCGCCGATGGTAGTGTGGGGTCTCCCCATGCGAGAGTAGGGAACTGCCAGGCATCAATTTTAGTGTGCTGATATGGCTCAGTTGGTAGAGCGCACCCTTGGTAAGGGTGAGGTCCCCAGTTCGACTCTGGGTATCAGCACCAGTTATGGCATGAGTTCGGATTCTAAAGAATTTGCCTGGCGGCTGTAGCGCGGTGGTCCCACCTGACCCCATGCCGAACTCAGAAGTGAAACGCCGTAGCGCCGATGGTAGTGTGGGGTCTCCCCATGCGAGAGTAGGGAACTGCCAGGCATCAATTAAGTGAAAAAGCCCTGAACGAAAGTTCAGGGCTTTTTTACGTCCTGAAAAACTGTCGCACCGCGATTTATCGCGCCCGTTTCAGGTATCTCACAGTAAAACCCGCACCATAAATCGCACCGCTACGGAATTAAGCTATAAAAAACCCCCTGCCGAAGCAGAGGGTGGTTTTAAGGCTTAACGTCAGTGGGAGATTAGTGGATAACCTGCGACAGAAACGCACGGGTACGCTCTGACTTCGGATTGGCAAAGAACTCCTGCGGCGGAGCCACTTCCACAATCTCGCCGCGATCCATAAAGATCACCCGGTCTGCAACCGTGCGCGCAAAACCCATCTCGTGGGTTACACACAACATGGTCATGCCATCTTCAGCCAGGCCAATCATGGTATCGAGCACTTCCTTCACCATCTCCGGGTCAAGAGCCGAGGTGGGTTCATCAAACAGCATGATTTTCGGTTTCATACACAGCGAACGGGCAATCGCCACGCGCTGTTGTTGGCCGCCCGAAAGCTGTCCTGGAAACTTATGCGCATGTTCAGCAATGCGCACGCGCTGCAAATAATGCATCGCCAGTTCTTCCGCTTCTTTCTTCGGCAGCTTACGGACCCAAATCGGCGCCAGCGTGCAGTTCTGCAATACGGTCAGATGCGGGAAAAGGTTGAAGTGCTGGAATACCATGCCCACTTCGGTGCGAACACGTTCGATATTGCGCACATCATCATTCAGGTGAATGCCATCAACAACGATACGTCCTTGCTGATGTTCTTCCAGATGATTAATGCAACGAATGGTGGTCGATTTCCCGGAACCTGACGGACCGCAGAGGACGATACGCTCACGCGGTTTTACCTGCAGGTTAATGTCTTTCAAAACATGGAACTGGCCGTACCATTTATTCACATTTTCGAGCGTAATCATCATAGCGTCAGCAGAATTAGTCATAGATTGTGTCATGTAAAACCTCAGTGCGATTTACGCCCGGTGTGAAAGCGCTTCTCCAGGTACTGGCTATAGCGCGACATGCTAAAACAGAAAATCCAGTAGACGAGGGCAGCGAAAACATAGCCTTCCGTCGACATCCCAAGCCATGTCGGGTCAACGGTTGCCTGCTGCACGCTACTGAAAAGATCGAACAGGCCGATGATGATCACCAGACTGGTATCTTTAAACAGAGCAATGATGGTATTCACCAGCCCTGGGATAGTGAGCTTGAGCGCCTGAGGCAGAATCACCAGAATCTGTGTTTTCCAGTAACCCAATGCCAGCGACTCTGCGGCTTCGTACTGACCTTTCGGCAGGGCCTGTAAGCCGCCGCGCACCACTTCCGCCACATAGGCAGACTGGAACAAAATCACACCAACCAGAGCGCGTACTAACTTGTCGATGGTGGTACCTTCCGCCATAAACAGCGGCAGCATCACCGAGGACATAAACAGCACGGTGATCAGCGGCACACCACGCCAGAACTCGATAAAGATCACCGACAGCGTGCGCACCACCGGCATTTTCGAGCGACGTCCCAGCGCCAGCAAAATGCCTAATGGCAGCGCACCGGCAATGCCGACGGATGCGATAATCAGCGTCAGCGTCAGGCCGCCCCACTGGCGCGTTTCAACGCGATCCAGACCAAGAAAGCCGCCGTACATCAGGAACCAAACGACGATGGGATAAGCCACCGCCCAGCAGGCGATATAACGGCCACGCTGCGGCATCGACTTAATAAACATCGGAATGATGGAGAGCAGGCCAATCACCAGCGCGAGGTTGATACGCCAGCGCAGTTCATGTGGATACAACCCATACATAAACTGACCAAAGCGCGCATGGATAAACACCCAGCAGGCGCCTTCTTTGGTACAGTCGGCACGGGTTGAGCCGATCCAGTTCGCCTGGAAGATCAGCCAGTTAAGCGCTGGCGGGATCACACTCCAGATAATCCAGAAGCAGAACAGGGTCAGCAGCGTATTAAACCAGCTGGAGAACAGGTTTTTACGTGCCCAACCCCAGGCTTTGCTGACTGGATTGGTCGGCACCGGCGGTGTTTCGTGTGTGGTAACAGACATAATAATCCCGTTCTCTTAACGTTCAACCAGCGCAATTTTGCGGTTGTAGAGGTTCATCAGCAGTGAAATGACCAGGCTGATAATCAGGTAGACCGCCATGGTGATCGCAATCGTCTCAATAGCCTGACCGGTCTGGTTCAGCACCGTACCGGCAAACAACGACACCATATCCGGATAGCCAATAGCCGCCGCCAGCGAAGAGTTCTTCACAATGTTGAGGTACTGACTGGTCAGCGGCGGAATGATCACGCGCATCGCCTGAGGAATAATCACCTGGCGCATCGTCACCGGATTCGGCAGACCAAGCGAACGGGCAGCTTCATTCTGGCCATGCGGCACCGACTGAATGCCGGAGCGAATGACTTCCGCAATAAACGAAGAGGTGTAGATCGACAGCGCCAGCGTCAGTGCCGCCAGCTCAGGAATCATGACCGCGCCACCGCGGAAGTTAAAGCCATGCAGTTCCGGCACATCCCAATGGGTCGCGGCGCCAAACAGCGCATGGGCGATCAACGGGAACAGGATGATCATCGCCGCGGCAATCGGCCAGGTACGGCGCAACTGACCGGTCTTCAACTGATGTTTGCGGTTAAAACGAAACAACCCCACGCTGACTGCAATCGCCAGTGCCAGCGCGATAACAAACGGCCAGGTGCCCGCAGCATAAGCAGGCCAGGGGATGTAAAGCCCGCGATTGCTGACGAATGCCAGGTCAAAGGCACTCAGCGCCTGGCGGGGACCGGGCAGATTGCGCAGCACCGCGAAGTACCAGAAGAAGATTTGCAGCAGTGGCGGAATATTACGGAACGTCTCGATATAGATGGTGGACAGCCGACGCAGCAGCCAGTTCTCTGACAGTCGCGCCAGGCCGATACAGAATCCGAGGATTGAAGCGAAAACAATACAGAGCGCGGAGACCAGCAGGGTGTTGGTCAACCCCACCATAAACACGCGCGCGTAAGTATCACCTTCCGAATAATCGATTAAGTGCTGGACGATGCCGAAACCGGCATTGCGTTCAAGAAAACCGAAACCGGAGGTGATGCCGCGGTTGGCCAGGTTGATCACCGTATTGTGGATGAGATATCCCACAACAGCGAGCACGGCCACAATCGCGATGATCTGGTAAAGCCAGGCGCGAACCGTAGGATTACCGAACGAAAAATCCC
This sequence comes from Pantoea sp. X-Soil-TKNS-1207, assembly GCF_059730485.1. NCBI lineage: Bacteria > Pseudomonadati > Pseudomonadota > Gammaproteobacteria > Enterobacterales > Erwiniaceae > Pantoea > Pantoea sp. X-Soil-TKNS-1207. Next base: position 3,906,122 of record NZ_AP035958.1, on the reverse strand, counting down.
TTTTTACGGTTGGGCGTTGTGACATGTTGAAACCTCAGTGAAGAAAACGCATTGGGCACCGCAGGGTGCGGTGCCCGACTGGAAGGCCGAATTAACGTACCGGTGGAGCGTACTGAATGCCGCCCTGATTCCAGAGCGCATTCTGACCACGCGCGATTTTCAGAGCACTGTCTTTACCGACGTTGCGGTCAAAACTTTCCTGGTAGTTACCTACCTGTTTGATGATGTTGAATGCCCACTTGTTGTCGAGTTTCAGGTCTTTGCCGAAGTCACCTTCCGCGCCCAGCAGGTGAGCCATGTCCGGGTTAGACGGCTTGGCAGCCAGCTGATCAACGTTCTTCGAGCTGATGCCCATCTCTTCAGCGTTCAGCATTGCGTAGAGTGACCATTTGACGATGGTGAACCAGTCATCATCACCACGACGCACTACCGGCCCCAGCGGCTCTTTCGAGATCACTTCCGGCAGTACGATGAATTCATCCGGTTTACCCAGCTTGATACGCAGCGCATACAGCTGAGACTGGTCAGAAGCCAGGGTATCGCAGCGGCCGCTGTCGAGTGCTTTGGCTGACTCGTCAGAACGGTCGAAGGTCACCGGGGTGTATTGCATCTTGTTGGCTTTGAAGTAATCCGCCACGTTCAACTCGGTATCTGTACCCGCCTGGATACATACCGTGGCACCATCCAGCTCTTTCGCGCTTTTGAGGCCGGCTTTTTTATGGGTCAGGAAGCCAATGCCGTCGTAGTAGTTCACGCCAGCGAACAGGAAGCCCATGCCGCCGTCGCGTGAGGAAGTCCAGGTGGTGTTACGGGACAGAATGTCCACTTCACCTGATTGCAGTGCGGTAAAACGCTCTTTCGCGGTCAGCGGGGTGTATTTCACCTTGCTGGCATCGCCAAATACGGCAGCTGCCGCGGCACGGCAAACGTCAACATCGATACCTGTGAATTTGCCGTTAGCGTCAGCATAGGAGAAGCCCGGCAGGCCATCGCTGATACCGCACTGAACAAACCCTTTCTTCTTAATTGCATCCAACGTGGTGCCAGCATGTGCTTGCTGCGCAACAGCGAACAGAGAAGCTGCGGCGACCAGGGTGGAGAGCATCATCTTTTTCATAAAGCATCCTGTGTGGCGAGATCGTGTTGTTATGGTTGCGTTGCACACTTTTAAGTGCGCTTTTTCCTGTCTGTGGCGGTCAGCCATTCACGACTTTGCAAAGCTGATGCCAGGTTTGCAGAATCCTGAATTCATTGGAAAGATCTCCTCATAAACTGAATCATTCAGAAAGTTCCGACTACTATCGCGCACCAAAAGGAAGCAAAGCGAGTCGCCACGATCACAAATAGTGCAAAAAGTTTCACTATATGGAAGCAGTGTGAGCGGGCGCGCAGGGCTGGATGTATGAATTTGCATACTTGCGGCTGAAGCGGTTCAGGATCACAGAGAAAGCGGCATGACGCGTTATCGGGGCGGAGAAAAAGAGAACGTCGTGAGCGAAAATGGGGCAGTGCAGAGAACGATTTATCAGCGAAATATCACTGGAGCAATTGCAACTATCGTTACCATAATGGGGACAATTGTTTCATACGTTGTTAATGCATGAGACGCAGAAACAAAAACGCCAGCCCGAGGGCTGGCGTTTCGCAGCAACAAACTGGAAATCAGTTCATGCCGTATTTTTTCAGCTTCTTACGCAGAGTACCACGGTTGATACCCATCATCAGGGCTGCACGGGTCTGGTTGCCACGGGTGTACTGCATCACCATGTCCAACAGAGGCTGCTCGACTTCAGCCAATACCAGCTCATACAGGTCACTAACATCCTGACCGTTCAGTTGAGCAAAATAGTTCTTCAGTGCCTGTTTAACCGAATCACGCAGAGGTTTTTGCGTTACCTGATCCTGTGAGTTAACGGTAGAAACGGTCAGTACGTCAGAATTTACGCGTTGTTCGAACATAGTTCTTTCAGCTCTTTATTTCGTTTACGCAAGATTTTCGAAGTATGCCTCCAACGCCTCCAGCTGTTCGCTGGCATCCTCAATGGCGTTGAATGTGCGCCGAAACTGGTCGTCAGGGGCATTTTCCTGCAAATACCAGGAAACGTGTTTTCGGGCTATACGGTATCCCTTGCGCTGACCGTAAAAGTCGTGCAGCTCCCGTATATGTCCGATCAGCATGAGCTTCACGTCGGCCAGTGGCTTCGGTGCAAGCAGCTCCCCTGTGTCCAGATAATGCTGGATTTCCCGGAAGATCCACGGTCTTCCCTGAGCAGCGCGACCGATCATCAGAGCATCGGCTCCTGTGTAATCAAGCACTGCTCTGGCTTTATGCGGGTCAGTAATGTCACCATTCGCGATAACCGGAATGGAGACGCTCTGCTTAACTGTCCGAATGCTGTCGTATTCAGCTTGCCCTTCAAACAAACAGGCGCGAGTGCGTCCATGAATGGTCAGAGCCTGAATGCCACAGCGTTCAGCCAATTGGGCAATCTCTACACAATTACGATTTTCTTTGTCCCAGCCAGTGCGAATCTTCAGCGTAACGGGTACATCAACTGCATTCACTACCGCGGAGAGGATAGACTCAACCAGTTGCGGATGTTGCAGCAGCGCAGAACCCGCCATCTTACGATTCACTTTCTTAGCCGGGCAGCCCATGTTGATGTCGATAAGCTGCGCGCCAGACGCCACATTAATGCGCGCGGCAGCAGCCATCTCGTCAGGATCGCAACCGGCAATTTGCACGGCGCGAATCCCAGGCTCGTCACTATGCACCATGCGCAAACGGGATTTGTCACTGGCCCAAACTTCCGGGTTCGATGACAACATCTCGGAGACCGTCATGCCTGCGCCGTTCTCGTAACACAAGGTGCGAAATGGCTTGTCGGTAACCCCGGCCATAGGTGCAGCGATGAGTCGATTACGAAGCTGGTATTGTCCAATGCGCATGAAAAAGAAGTGACCCTAACTGTTCGCAAGGCGGCGTATATTACGCATTTTTTCACGAAGATGAAAGGCCAAACTTTGAACAATTCGCAGGGAAAGATCAAGGAAATTGGGCCTGACAGCAACAGGCATAAGAAATACCTATATTATTCAGTGCATTAAAAAAATACGTTGAAATTGTGAGCAAACGTTTTTCTGAAAACCTGCACTAAATCACAACATAAAAAACGCCACATCGCCTGATTAGCCAGAGATGTGGCGGGCAGTTGCGCACGAATTGCGCAAATTATGCGGTCTCAGCGACGCACGCCGGTAATCCGGCACCACTCTTCTTTCTCGGCCACCGGGTCGAGGGCAAAGCGCTCAGTATAGGCTTCACAGACGCTATCCGCCTGGCTGGCCAGCACGCCAGATAATCCCAGGTGGCCACCGGCTTTCGGCAGCACGCTGATTAACGGCGCCAGCTCGCGCAGTGGACCGGCCAGAATATTGGCGACAACCACATCCGCCTGGAGATTATCCGGTTGCTGATGCGGCAGATAGAGCGCCAGGCGATCGGCCACGCCATTGCGTTCAGCGTTATCGCGGCTGGCCTGGATCGCCTGCGGATCGATATCAATCCCGATCGCCTGCGCCGCGCCCAGTTTCAGTGCGGCGATCGCCAGAATGCCGGAGCCGCAGCCGAAATCGATCACCGTTTTGCCTTGCAGATCCAGACCATCCAGCCAGCTGAGGCACAGCGAGGTGGTCGGGTGCGTACCGGTGCCAAACGCCAGGCCGGGATCCAGCATCACGTTGACGGCGTTGGGATCCGGTACGTCGCGCCAGCTCGGGCAGATCCACAAACGCTCGCCGAAACGCATCGGGTGGAAGTTATCCATCCATTCGCGTTCCCAGTCTTTGTCCTCGATCTGCTCGATCTTATGGCGAAAACCCTGGCCAAGCAGCGGATGCTGGCTCAGTTCCGCCACCACATCGCTCATCTCGGTTTCGGCATCAAACAGGCCGATCACATCGGTATCGCCCCACAGCAGCGTTTCGCCCGGCAGCGGTTCGTAGACCGGGTTATCGTGGGTGTCCTGAAAGGTCACCGACACCGCGCCGCTCTCCATCAGCGCATCGCTCAGCACTTCCGCGTGCTCACCGGTGCTATTAATTTTGATTTGAATCCATGGCATAGCGTTTCTCTTTTATTCCAGGGCAGCGTCGTGTGCGTCAGGCGAGCTGCCAAACAGATTACCTGCCAGAAAGGCCAGCAGGCTTAGGATCAATGATGGAACGATAGGGTGGAAGCCCCACGGCTCCAGCTTCAGGCTGGCGAGCAGCGTATAGCAAGCGGCACCGACTACCATCCCGCTAATGGCACCGGCCGCATTGGCGCGTTCCCAGTACAGACCCAGCACCAGCGGCCACAGGAACACCGCTTCCAGGCCACCAAATGCCAGCAGATTCAGCCAGATGATCATATCCGGCGGGTTCCAGGCCGCCACCAGCAGCAGGGCACCCAACGCGAAGGTGATGGTGCCGGAAAGCAGCCGCAGGCGCGCTTCGTTTTCGCTGTGCTGAGGCGCAATGCGCAGATAAAGATCTTTGATCAGGGTAGCGGAGGATTGCAGCAGTTGCGCGTTAATTGTCGACATGATCGCCGCCATTGGCGCCGCGAGGAACACCCCGGCAGCCATCGGTGGCAGCACGGTGATCATCAGCATCGGAATCACCCGATCGGGGATAGTGAGATCCGGGATAATCGCACGCCCAAGCGCACCGGCCAGATGCATCCCCAGCATCAGGATCACCACCACAATGGTGCCAAGCACGATGCCGCGATGCATGGCTTTGCTGTCTTTGTACGAGATGCAGCGCACCGCGGTATGCGGCAGGCCAATCACGCCAAAGCACACCAGCACGGCAAACGAGCTGAGGAAGGTAGGCGTAATCACGTTACCAACGCCTTCCGGTGACACCAGCTGCGGGTCGATGGCGCGCAATTTGGTGACTGCGGTTTCCAGTCCGCCGGCGTGATGAATCACCGCGAACAGCAGCAGGAAGGTACCTATCAGCATCACCAGCCCCTGCATCGCGTCATTCAGCACGCTGGCGCGGAAGCCGCCGAAAGCGGTATACAGCGCGATGGTGCCGCCGAAAATCAGCAGGCCGGTATCGTAGGGGATGCCTGCGGCCGTTTCCAGCAAACGCGCGCCGCCAATGAACTGCACCGTCATCGCGCCGATAAAGGCGACCAGCAGGCTCAGGCTCGCCAGCCAGATCAACAGCGGACTACGGTAGCGGCCGTACAGCATATCGTTCAGCGTCACAGCATTGTGGCGACGCGCCAGAATGGCAAATTTTTTCCCCAGCACGCCGAGCGACAACCAGACGGCAGGCACCTGAATCATCGCCAGCAGCACCCAGCCGAGGCCGTATTTATACGCCGCGCCGGGACCGCCGACAAACGAGCTGGCGCTGATGTAAGTAGTGGTGATGGTCATCGCCAGCACAAAACCGCCCATCGAGCGACTGCCAAGAAAGTATTCGCTGAGGAAGTTACCCTGACGCTGCTTACGCACGGCAAATACCGACAGCGCGGCAATCAACACCAGATAGGCCAGCAGCGGAAGAATGATTTCACTTTCCATCTTTATCCTCCAGCGACATGTTGCGGAAAACCACGCGCACCATCAGCCAGCACAACACCACAAAGAGAAACGGCGCAAACACGCAGGAGAGTTCAAACCAGCGGGGCAGGCCGGTTATGCCTGCCGCACTGCCGCCCAGCCAGGCAGAAACGCCCCATACGGCGAGATACGCCAGCGTCAGATACAACGCCCAGCGCGCCTCTTTATTCGCTTGCACAAAACGCCAATCCATCATGCAACCTCAAAGGCAACAAAAATGAAAAAGGCCGGTTTAACCGGCCTCGAAGGGTCTCTGGACTGCAATGATTACTCTTGCAGACCGAGTTTTTTCTCCAGATAGTGGATATTGGTTCCACCCTGCTGGAAGTTTTCGTCGGACATGATTTTCATCTGCAGTTCGACGTTGGTCTTGATGCCGTCGATGATCAACTCCGCCAGCGCATTCTTCATACGCGCAATTGCCACGTCACGGTTTTCACCGTAGGTGATCAGCTTGCCAATCATCGAATCGTAGTACGGCGGCACGGTGTAACCGGCGTAGATATGCGATTCCCAGCGCACACCAAAGCCGCCCGGCGCGTGGAAACGCGTGATTTTTCCGGGGCTGGGCAGGAAGGTGTTCGGGTCTTCGGCGTTGATACGGCATTCCACCGCATGGCCGCGGATCACCACATCTTCCTGACGGATTGACAGCGGCTGACCGGCAGCGATACGCAGCTGCTCTTTGATCAGGTCAACGCCGGTAATCATCTCGGTCACCGGATGCTCCACCTGAATACGGGTGTTCATCTCAATAAAGTAGAACTCGCCGTTTTCGAACAGGAACTCAAAGGTGCCTGCGCCACGGTAGCCGATATCCACACAGGCTCTGGCGCAACGGTCGCCGATAAAGCTGCGCAGTTCCGGGGTGATGCCCGGTGCCGGAGCTTCTTCCACCACTTTCTGGTGGCGACGCTGCATTGAGCAGTCACGCTCCGCCAGATAGATGGCGTTGCCCTGGCCGTCAGCCAGCACCTGGATCTCGATGTGGCGCGGGTTCTCGAGGTACTTCTCCATGTACACCATGTCGTTGTTGAAAGCCGCTTTGGCTTCCGCTTTCGTCATGTTGATGGACTGCTCAAGATCCTTATCGCTGCGCACCACGCGCATACCGCGACCGCCGCCGCCGCCGGAGGCTTTGATGATCACCGGATAGCCGATGCGTTTCGCGAAGGCACGGTTTTTGTCCATGTCTTCGGTCAGCGGGCCGTCAGAGCCGGGAACGGTCGGTACGCCCGCTTTCTTCATCGCGGTGATCGCCGACACTTTATCGCCCATCAGACGGATGGTATCGGCTTTCGGGCCGATAAAGATAAAGCCGGAGCGCTCAACCTGCTCGGCGAAATCGGCGTTCTCAGACAGGAAGCCGTAGCCGGGGTGGATCGCCACCGCGCCGGTAATTTCGGCCGCGGAGATCAGGGCCGGGATATTCAGGTAACTTTTGACCGACTGCGCCGGGCCGATGCAGACGGTTTCGTCCGCCAGCAGCACGTGCTTGAGGTCGCGGTCCGCCGTGGAGTGCACCGCCACAGTCTTGATGCCCAGCTCTTTACAGGCACGCAGAATGCGCAGCGCGATCTCACCGCGGTTAGCAATGACAATTTTATCCAGCATGGTTCGCCTCGTTATTCGATGACAACCAGCGGCTCGTCAAATTCAACCGGCTGGCCACTTTCAACCAGAATCGCTTTCACCACGCCGGCTTTGTCGGCTTCGATCTGGTTCATCATTTTCATCGCTTCAACGATGCACAGGGTGTCGCCGACGTTAACTTTCTGGCCGATTTCGACAAAGGCTTTCGCGTCCGGACTCGGGGTGCGATAGAAGGTACCTACCATCGGTGAACGCACGATGTGGCCACTGATTTCCGGCGCGGCGGCTTCTGCTACAACCGGAGCAACAGGTGCAACCGCGGTAGCCAGAGCAGGCTGCGGCGCAGGTGCAGCATAAGCCTGCTGCATAATAGGGTAACCGACATTGGCAGGTGCACGACTGATACGAACGGACTCTTCGCCCTCAGAGATTTCCAGCTCAGCGATGCCGGACTCTTCAACCAGTTCGATCAGTTTCTTGATTTTACGAATATCCATTAGTGTGGTTCCGTACTCTGTTTAATTGGAATGTGACAGGCGTTTTACGGCCGTTTGTAAAGCCCAAGAGTATCCATCAGCGCCAAGTCCACAAATGACACCGGCAGATACATCGGAAAGATAGGAGTGGTGGCGGAACGGTTCGCGCGCATGCACGTTGGTGAGATGCACTTCAATAAAAGGAATGCCGACCGCCAGCAGAGCATCACGCAGCGCAACGCTGGTGTGCGTGAACGCAGCAGGGTTGATAATGATGTAATCCACATTGCCTTTGGCCTCGTGAATACGATCAATCAACTGAAACTCCGCGTTCGACTGCAAATGACTCAATTTCACATGGTGCTGGTCGGCCTGTTGCGTCAGATCGCTGACAATTTGCGTCAGCGTCGTGTGACCATAGGTCTCAGGCTCGCGCGTTCCCAGCATATTCAGGTTGGGTCCGTTCAAAAGCAATATGTGAAATTTGTGTGCCATCTTGCTGCTATCTCCTGCAATCATTGAGGCATCGCGTAAAATACCTCGGCATCCGTCGTTTGTCACTCCTCTGAGTGAAAAACACGACTTCGCTTGCAATAAAGCCGGGCATTATATCCGTTTCGTCGCAATTCGCAGCAAAATACTGGTCTTATCTGCGAAGATGATCGGATGCGGCCTGAAGGCCACACCTTTTAACAGAAATCGCAGCAGGATGACAACCGTGCGGAAATTATCGGGACAGGCGTTTTCGCAACTTATTGTAACGCCAGCCTAACAGCAGCAGGGCCAGCAGCGCGTAAATCAGCGGCTGCGGCGAGAGGACTTTTACTGACCAAAGATAGTGAATAGGGGCGAGGATCGCCACCAGATAGATGCCATTGTGCAACGTTTGCCAGCGACGCCCCAGTTTGCGCTGCGCGCGCTGAAAGGAGGTGATCGCCAGCGCGAACAGGATAATCCAGCAGATAATGCCCAGCGTCAGATAGGGGCGCGAAACCAGTTCGCTGCCAAGTAATCGCAGATTATCGACGCCAAGTTCCAGCAGGTAATAACTCAGCAGATGCAGGCAAGCCCAGGCAAAGCACCACAAACCCAGCATCCGCCGGGTGCGAATCAGCAGCGGCTGTTTGGCATAGCGCGTTAGCGGACTTACCAGCAACGTCGCCAGCAACAGTTTCAGCGCCATCCTGCCGGTAAAATGCTGGATATCTTTGGCGGGATCGGCGCTCAGCCAGCCCTGATTCGCCGCCAGAAACAGATAAACCAGCGGCAGAAAGGCCACCAGATGCAGCACCACCTTCAGCAGGGTGATATGGCGTAAGGTCAGACGCACTCAATAGTTCTCCCGTAAATCCAGCCCGTGATACAACGATGCCACTTCTTTAGCGTAGCCGTTAAACAGCAGCGTTGGCTGACGCTCCACCTTCAGAATCCCGCCGGGACCAATAAAGCGCTCCGTCGCCTGCGACCAGCGCGGATGATCGACGTGCGGATTCACATTGGCATAAAAACCATACTCATTAGCCGCGATCTGATTCCAGGTGGTGGGCGGCTGATCGTGTGTCAGGGTAATTTTGACGATCGATTTAATGCCTTTAAAGCCGTATTTCCACGGCACCGTCAGGCGAATTGGCGCGCCGTTTTGCGGCGGCAGCGCTTTGCCGTAAACGCCGGTGCTGAGCAACGTGAGGGGATGCATGGCCTCATCCATCCGCAATCCTTCGACATAGGGATAATCCAGCCCGCCGCCGATAAAGCGATCTTTCTGACCGGGCATTTGATCGGGCGCGTACAGGGTCTGGAATGCAACGAATCGCGCATTGCTGGTGGGTTCTGCCAGCTTCAGCAACTTGTTCAGCTCAAATCCCACCCAGGGGATCACCATCGACCAGGCTTCCACACAACGCATACGATAAATTCGCTGTTCCATGGCGAAACGCTTGAAGATGTCATCCATATCCAGCGTGATCGGTTTAGCCACTTCGCCTTCAATGCGCAGCTGCCAGGGATCGGTTTTCAGCGTACCGGCGTTGGCCGCCGGATCGGCCTTATCGAGGCCAAATTCATAGAAGTTATTGTAGCCCGAGACCTTATCGTAAGGGGTGAGCGGCAAATCCGCCTGCCAGGCAGCGGGTTTGCTGAATTGCAGCGCTTTGCCAGCCGGTGCCGGGGGGCGGTCATTGCCTTTAAACCAGCTCAGCACATCGGCCTGCGCCGCGCCGGGCAGGCTGGCAGCAACCGCACCCAGCCCGAGGGCTTTCAGCACCTGGCGACGCTGCATATTAAAGATGCTTTCCGGTGTCACATCGGCTTCGGAAAGGGAATGCTTCGGCTTCATGGCGTTCTCCGGCGAAAGGTATAGGACAAGCATGAGCAAACGCCGCCCCGCACGCCAGTGAATGCCGTAAAATGTGAAATTTCCTGGCTGCGCTTAGCGTGAGAATAGGACGAAAACCACCGCGATAAAGCCGAGAGATCCACGTTTGCCGTTATACTCACGTCTGCACGGGCTGGCATACCGTGTGAACGCTGTTTCGGGCGGTAATTTGTGCTATTTTGCTCAGGTTTGCGCCAGTGAGGCTGGCGACGCCGGTTCTTCTCTATATTCATAACCGCAGTGATACAGGCACAGGGATGCGATTAACCACGAAGTTTTCTGCGTTTATTACATTATTAAGTTTACTGGCGATGTTGTTAATGCTGGTGGGCTGCGCTTTTAGTTTTATCTGGCTATCGCAACAGCGGGTGGAAACCCGGGTGCAAACGCTGGCGACCGAAGTCGACAAAGCCTTAATCACGCAATCGCCAAAGGATTTGACCCAATGGCTCTCGCGTCTGATGCCGGTGATTAACGCCGAGCAGATGGAGTTACACAATGGCGACCAGACGCTATTCCGCCTCGCCCGCCATGAAAACCCGATGCTGGAAGATGAGCCTAACCGTTTTATCCAGTTCGATCTGCCGCTGGTGCATTCGCCGGGCCTGACGTTACGCGTGGTGGTACTCGATCCCGCCAAGACCTGGTTCCGTTCTTTTACCGGCGCTTATACGCTGGTGGTGATCTTCACCGTGGTGATGATCATGGCGTCACTGCTGATCATGACCCATCGCTGGCTGAACCGTCACTGGCGCAATATGGAACAGCTGGAAGCGCGTTCGGCCTCCATTCTGGCTGGCGATCGCCGGATGCGTGAATCTCAACATTCCGAGTGGCCGCCAAAAGCCAGTCGCGCTATCGACCTGCTGCTCAATGATTTACAGGAAGCGGGCGAGCAGCGGCTGCGCATCGACACCTTAATCCGTACCTTTGCTGCCCAGGATTCGCGTACCGGACTCAACAATCGTCTTTTCTTTGATAATCAACTGGCGACCCTGCTGGAAGATCAGGAGGATGTTGGCGCGCATGGCGTGGTGATGATGGTGCGCCTGCCCGATCTGGAGACCCAGCATGAAACCCTCGGTCCGGCACTGGCGGAAGAGTACCTGTTTGATCTGATCAATATGCTGTCGACCTTTGTGCTGCGCTATCCTGGCGCCTTGCTGGCACGCTATTTTCGCAGCGATTTCGCCGTGCTGCTGCCACACCGCACCCTGAAAGAAGCCAACGGCATTGCCGATCAACTAATCAATGCGGTGGATTCCCTGCCGCCGATGCGCATGGTGGACCGTGACGATCTGATCCACATTGGCATCAGCGCGTGGCACAGCGGGCAAAGCGTGCCGCAGGTGATGGAAAACGTCGAGATGGCCACCCGTCGTGCGGCCTTACAGGGCGGTAACAGCTGGTCGATTGGCGAGGGAAATCCGCTCGACATGGGCAGGGGCAGCGTGCGCTGGCGAACGCTGCTGGAAAACACCCTCAGCCGTGGCGGTCCGCGTCTGTATCAGAAACCGGCGGTGGTGCTGGACGGCAAAGTCCATCATCGCGAGATGCTGTCACGCGTCTTCGATGGTGATAAAGAGGTGGTTTCCGCCGAGTTTATGCCGCTGGTGCTGCAATTGGGGATGGCGGATAGCTGGGACCGTCAGATGGTGACGCGTATCGCCGCCTTATCCGAGGTGTGGCCCGATGAAACGCTGGCGTTGCCGATCAATATCGACTCCTTGCTGCAACGGCCGTTTCAGCGCTGGCTGCAAAAACTTTTGCTGCAATGCAATAAATCGCAAAGAAAGCGTTTTTTATTTGAACTTGCCGAGGCGGATGTTTGTCAACACATCAATCGTTTAGTGCCGGTATTCCGAATGCTCACTGCCTTTGGTTGTCGCATTGCCGTCAACCAGGCGGGATTAACGGTGGTGAGCAGTGCCTATATCAAGCAATTCCCGGTGGATCTGATCAAACTGGACCCAGGTCTGGTGCGTAATATCGAGCGGCGCACCGAGAATCAATTGTTTGTGCAAAGCCTGCTGGAAGTGTGTAAGTCCACACCCACTCGGGTGTTTGCTGCTGGCGTGCGAACCCGTACGGAGTGGCAAACCCTGGCAGGATTGGGCGTGGCGGGCGGTCAGGGCGATTTCTTTGCCCCGTCGTTACCGGTCAACAGTAACGTGAAAAAGCATTCACAACGTTACCGGATTTAGCCCCTCAGAGCCTCGTGATGACGCTGACGGCTATTTTTTAGCGTAAACCGGAGTCGGGCAGCGTATCGCCGCAGCTGGAAATGTTAGATTTTATGTCGAAAATCGTCCGCACTGGCCGGGCGAAAGGTCGTGAAAGCGGCGGCTCAGCGCCATTTTTCGTTAGCGAACCGCAGCATACAATGTTTTGAAAAATCGTTAGTTTATTTTTTCACCGAAGCGGAACGTTTTTGCGCCTTGTAGCGGCTTCGCGTGGTTGGTAAAGTAGGCGGATTTTATTTTCCGCCCCCAGCTTGCAGGATTATCCCTTAGTATGTTTAAAAAATTTCGTGGCATGTTTTCCAATGACTTGTCCATTGACCTGGGTACCGCCAATACCCTGATTTACGTAAAAGGACAAGGCATCGTGCTAAACGAGCCTTCCGTGGTTGCCATTCGTCAGGACCGTGCCGGCTCCCCAAAGAGCGTCGCTGCCGTTGGTCATGATGCTAAACAGATGCTTGGCCGTACGCCAGGCAACATCGCTGCTATCCGTCCAATGAAAGACGGTGTTATCGCTGACTTCTTCGTCACTGAAAAAATGCTGCAGCACTTCATCAAACAAGTGCATAGCAACAGCTTTATGCGCCCCAGCCCTCGTGTGCTGGTGTGTGTGCCGGTGGGTGCAACGCAGGTTGAACGCCGCGCCATCCGTGAATCTGCACAGGGTGCAGGTGCTCGTGAAGTGTTCCTGATTGAAGAACCCATGGCGGCTGCCATCGGTGCCGGTCTGCCGGTATCTGAAGCGACCGGTTCTATGGTGGTCGATATCGGTGGTGGTACCACAGAAGTGGCCGTTATCTCTCTGAACGGGGTGGTTTACTCCTCTTCCGTGCGTATTGGTGGCGACCGTTTCGATGAAGCTATCATTAATTATGTACGCCGTAACTACGGCTCGCTGATCGGTGAAGCAACCGCTGAGCGTATTAAGCATGAGATTGGTTCTGCGTATCCGGGCGATGAAGTCCGCGAAATCGAAGTTCGCGGTCGTAACCTGGCTGAAGGTGTACCGCGTGGCTTTACGCTGAACTCCAATGAAATTCTGGAAGCATTGCAGGAACCGCTGACCGGCATCGTAAGTGCTGTGATGGTGGCGCTGGAGCAGTGCCCACCGGAACTGGCATCTGACATCTCCGAGCGCGGCATGGTGCTGACCGGTGGTGGCGCGCTGCTGCGTAACCTGGATCGCCTGCTGATGGAAGAAACCGGCATTCCGGTCGTCGTGGCAGAAGATCCGCTGACCTGCGTAGCGCGTGGCGGTGGTAAGGCGTTGGAAATGATCGACATGCATGGCGGCGATTTGTTCAGCGAGGAATAATTCCTCATCGGCTGAGACCGTGGTCAAATTGCGCAGGGAGTCGCGCCTATGCAGACGCTGCGCACGACGGCGTGATGCGTCCAGCCCTGGAGGCGCGGGTCTTACGACCAGCGCTTCTTCCCTGATGTCGAGGAACACGCAGATTTTATGAAGCCGATTTTTAGCAGGGGACCTTCCCTGCAGTTGCGCCTCTTTCTGGCAGTCATTGTGGCCATCGCGATTATCATCGCCGATAGCCGCGTTGGCTCCTTTTCCCAGATCCGCAACTACCTGGACACGTCGGTGAGTCCATTTTATTTCCTGGCCAACGGACCAAGACAGCTTCTTGACGGTGTTTCCGCCACGCTGGCTTCCCGTCAGCAACTGGAGCTGGAAAATAAAGCGCTGCGCCGCGAGCTGTTTCTGAAAAACAGCGACCTGCTAATGCTGGGGCAATACAAGCAGGAAAACGCGCGTCTGCGTGAGCTGCTCGGTTCGCCGCTGCGCCAGGATGAGCACAAAATGGTGACGCAGGTGATCTCCACCGGCACCGATCCTTACACCGATCAGGTGGTTATCGACAAAGGCAGCGTAAACGGCGTTTACGAAGGCCAGCCGGTGATCAGCGATAAAGGGGTTGTGGGTCAGGTGGTGGCAGTGGGCCAGGTCACCAGCCGCGTGCTGTTGATCTGTGACGCGTCCCATGCGCTGCCTATTCAGGTGCTGCGTAATGATATCCGCGTGATTGCCGCCGGTAACGGCTGTAACGAAGATCTGCAACTTGAGCATCTGCCAGGCAATACCGACATTCGCGTCGGTGATGTGCTGGTGACTTCAGGTCTGGGCGGTCGCTTCCCGGAAGGCTACCCGGTTGGCGTGGTGTCGTCGGTGAAAGTGGATACTCAGCGTGCCTACACCGTGATCCAGGCGCGTCCGACCGCCGGCTTGCAGCGTCTGCGCTATCTGCTGCTGCTGTGGGGTGCCGATCGCAACGGCGATATGCCGATGGCGCCTGATGAAGTCCATCGCGTAGCAAATGAACGTCTGATGCAAATGATGCCGCAGGTCCTGCCGCCAGCCGGAGAAATGGGACCGCCCGCGCCATCGATGCAATCCGGCCAGCAAATGGGTCCACCCGCGCCAGCCAGTAATGGCAACAGTTCGCAGGCAGCACCGGCGAACTCGCGTGGAGGCCAGCCTTGAGTCGATATCGCAGCCAGGGCCGTTGGGTTATCTGGCTGTCCTTTCTGATCGCCCTCATCCTGCAAATCATGCCCTGGCCAGAACAAATCTACATGTTCCGGCCATCATGGCTTTTGCTGATCCTCATCTACTGGGTACTGGCGCTGCCGCATCGGGTTAATGTAGGTACTGGCTTTGTGCTGGGCGCCGTCATGGATCTGGTGGCCGGTTCAACGTTGGGCGTGCGTGCGCTGGCGTTGAGCATCATCGCCTATCTGGTCGCCTTCAAATTCCAGCTTTTCCGTAACTTAGCGTTGTGGCAGCAGGCATTAATGGTTATGGTGCTGTCGCTGGCAGTGGATGTCATTGTTTTCTGGGCGGAATTTTTAGTGATCAATGTCTCATTTCGCCCGGAAATCTTCTGGAGCAGCGTGGTCGACGGCATCCTCTGGCCCTGGCTATTCTTATTAATGAGAAAGATTCGCCGTCAGTTCGCTGTTCAGTAAGGAATACTATGATAACCCTGTACCTGGCATCCGGTTCACCGCGTCGACGTGAGCTGTTGACGCAGCTTGGCCTGCAATTTGAACGTCTGATTACCCACGTCGAAGAACAACGTCAGCCCGAAGAAGCGGCGGACGTTTACGTGCGTCGTCTGGCTATCGATAAAGCCCGCGCCGGTGTTGCCGTCGCGCCGCAGGATCTGCCGGTGCTGGGGGCGGACACCATCGTGGTGCTGAGTGGCGAAGTGCTGGAGAAACCGCGCGACGCCGCCCATGCGAGCCAGATGCTGAGCAAGCTCTCCGGGCAGACGCATCAGGTGATGACGGCGGTGGCGCTGGCCGATGGTCAGCGACAGCTGGATTGCCTGGTGGTCACAGACGTGACTTTCCGCAAGATCACGGCGGACGAAATTGCGCACTATATCGCCAGTGGCGAACCGATGGATAAAGCCGGCGCTTACGGAATACAGGGCATTGGCGGGAACTTTGTCCGCAAAATTAATGGAAGCTATCACGCAGTGGTGGGATTACCGCTGGTTGAGACCGGAGAGTTGCTCAGCCATTTTCAGTCGCTGCGTGCGCTAAGGGGACAAGATGACGGCTGAATTGCTGGTAAATGTGACACCCTCTGAGACGCGCGTCGCCTATATTGATGGCGGCATTTTGCAGGAAATCCACATTGAGCGCGAAGCGCGTCGCGGCATTGTGGGCAACATCTATAAAGGACGCGTCAGCCGGGTGCTGCCAGGAATGCAGGCAGCATTTGTCGACATTGGCCTGGAAAAGGCCGCCTTTCTGCACGCTTCCGACATCATGCCGCACACCGAATGTGTCGCGGGTGATGAACAGAAGAACTTCAGCGTACGTGATATCGCCGAACTGGTGCGCCAGGGGCAGGACCTGATGGTGCAGGTGGTGAAAGATCCGCTGGGTACCAAAGGCGCGCGTCTGACCACCGATATCACGCTGCCGTCGCGCTATCTGGTTTTTATGCCGGGCGCATCGCACGTCGGCGTTTCGCAGCGTATCGAAAGCGAAGCGGAACGTGAGCGTCTGAAAGCCGTGGTCTCGGCTTACTGTGACGATCTCGGCGGCTTTATCATTCGTACCGCCGCCGAGGGCATTGGCGAAGAGGAACTGGCGCAGGACGCCGCGTTCCTCAAACGTCTGTGGACCAAAGTCAGCGAGCGTAAGAAGCGCAACCAGACGCGTTGCCTGTTATATGGCGAGCTGGCGCTGGCGCAGCGCGTATTGCGTGATTTCGCCGGGGCCGCGCTGGACCGCATCCGCGTGGATTCACGCCTGACCTGCGATCTGCTGATCGAGTTCACCGGCGAATATATCCCGGAAATGGCCAGTAAGCTGGAGCCGTACAGCGGCAAACAACCGATTTTCGATCTCTACGATGTGGAAAACGAGATCCAGCGTTCGCTCGATCGCAAAGTGGAGCTGAAATCCGGTGGCTATCTGATCATCGATCAAACCGAAGCGATGACCACCATCGATATCAATACCGGGGCGTTTGTCGGCCATCGCAACCTCGACGAAACCATTTTCAACACCAATATTGAAGCGACTCAGGCGATTGCCCGTCAGCTGCGGCTGCGCAATCTGGGCGGCATCATCATCATCGATTTCATCGATATGAGTAATGATGACCATCGCCGTCGCGTGCTGCACTCGCTGGAAAGCGCGCTAAGCAAAGATCGGGTGAAAACCGGCATCAACGGTTTCTCCGCGCTCGGGCTGGTGGAGATGACGCGTAAACGTACGCGTGAGAGCATTGAGCATGTGCTCTGCGCCGATTGCCCGGTGTGCAAAGGGCGCGGCACGCTGAAAACCGTGGAAACCGTCTGCTACGAGATCATGCGTGAAATTGTGCGCGTGCATCATGCTTACGATTCTGACCGTTTCCTGGTGTACGTTTCACCGGCAGTGGGGGAAGCGCTGAAGAGTGATGAATCCCATGCGCTGGCCGAAGTGGAGATCTTCGTCGGCAAACAGGTGAAAGTCCATGTTGAACCGCTCTACACTCAGGAGCAGTTTGACGTGGTGATGATGTAGTTTTCTTGTTAATGCTGGCCTTGCACGACGTTTTGTCATGGAGTCGGGCTAAAAATAACCCCCTTTTTGGGGTAATATGCGCTTTCGTCCCGATTGTTCCGCACTGATAACGGTCAGGGCATGAGAGGTATCGATCCGTAATCCGGCGGAAGACAAGGAGAGGTGTGTGAGGCGGTTGCCGAGGATTTTGTTACTGCTGCTCGCCACAATCATCGTTATTGTGGCGCTGCTGGTCAGCGGGTTGCGCCTCGTTATGCCGCATCTCAATAGCTACCGCAGCGACATTTTACAGGCGATTTCCCGCGCCAGTGGTTTGCCGGTACAGGCCAGCGAACTGCAAGGCCGATGGGAAAACTTCGGCCCGACCTTGCAGGTACGCGACCTGCATGTTGCCCTGAAAGACGAAGGGCAGCTGACTATCGGACGCGTCAACCTGGCGCTGAATATCTGGCAGTCGCTGCTGCACTGGCGCTGGCAGTTTCGCGATCTCACCTTCTGGCAGATGCGCGTCGAGCTTAACCGGCCGCTGCTGACCAGCGATGAACAGCGCAATAGCTTCCGACCTACGCAAATCAACGAACTTTTCCTGCGTCAGTTTGACCACTTCGACCTGCGCGACAGCAGCATCCGTTTCCTCACCCCTTCAGGACAGCACGCCGAACTGGCGATCCCACGCCTGACCTGGCTCAACGAACAGACGCGTCACCGCGCGGAAGGTGAAGTCAGCCTCTCCAGCTTCACCGGCCAGCATGGCGTGGTGCAGGTCCGGCTCGACCTCAGCGACAACAATGGCCTGCTGGATGCCGGACGTATCTGGATGCAGGCCGATGATGTCGATGTGCGGCCGTGGATCGGGCGCTGGATGCGGGATAACACCAGCCTGGAAAGCGCCCGTTTCAGCCTCGCCGCGTGGGTCAACCTGCGTGATGGCGATATTTACGCGGGCGATCTTCTGCTCCGTCAGGGCGGGGCGCGCTGGCGTGGTGAGCGCGGCGATCATCAATTGCAGGTGGATGGTTTAACCGCCCATCTGTCCCGTTTCCAGAATGGCTGGATGGTTTCCGTGCCGCAGACCCGCCTCAGCACCGATGGCGTGGCCTGGGCGCCCGGCCATTTCTCGCTGCTGTGGAAACCGGAAGACAAACAGCTGCTCGGCGCCAATACCGCGCCGGAAGTCCGTGTCCGTGCCACGCAGTTGGATCTGCAACGGGTTGCGCCGCTGGTGCCGCTATTCGCACCACTCTCTCCGGCGCTGTTTGACAACTGGCGCGCGCTGCAACCGCAGGGCCAGATCGATGCGCTGGCGCTGGATATCCCGCTTGAACAACCGGAACAAACCCGGCTACAGGCAAAATGGCATGATTTAAGCTGGCAGCAGTGGAAACTGTTGCCGGGCATCAGCAAACTGAGCGGCAATGCCAGTGGCAGTCTGAGCAATGGTCGGCTGGATGTGGCGATGGGGCAGGCCGAGGTGCCGTACGGCGATATGTTCCAGGCGCCGCTGCAAATTGAGCAGATCACCGGCCGGCTTAACTGGCAACACGATGACAGTGGCCTGACGCTGGATGGCCATCAGCTGGATGTTAAGGCGCGTTCGCTGTGGGCGCGTGGCGATTTCCTTTTTCAGCAAAACCTGGGCAAAGCGCCGCGCCTTGATATCCTCGCGGGTATTCGTGTCACCGATGCTGGCGACGCCTGGCGCTACTTCCCGGAACCGCTGATGGGGCACGGCCTGACGCACTATCTCAGCAACGCCATCAAAGGCGGCCAGGTAGACAACGCCACGCTGCTGTTTGCCGGTGATCCCACGCTGTTCCCGTTCCGTCACAACGACGGCATGTTTGAGGTATGGGTGCCGCTGCGCCATGCCACCTATGAATTCCAGCCCGGCTGGCCCGCGATCAACAACCTCGATATTGACCTCGATTTCGTTAACGACGGCCTGTGGATGAAGGCTAACGAGGCAAAACTGGGTGAGGTGGATGGGCGCAACATCAGCGCGGTGATCCCGGATTACCTGAAAGAGAAGCTGATTATTGATGGCGACCTGAGCGGCGAAGGCAAACAGATTGCCGACTACTTCGAGCAAACGCCGCTTAAACCGACGCTGGGGGCGGCTCTGCAACAGTTGCAGATTGGTGGCACCACGCGCGGCACGCTTAACCTCGATATTCCACTGAATGGCGAGCTGGTCCATGCCAGCGGCAACGTGATGATGAACAACAACAGCCTGCATATAAAACCGCTGAATACCACGCTGAATAACCTCACCGGGCGCTTCCGTTATAACAACGGCAACCTGGAAAGTGAGGAGATGCAGGCAAACTGGTTCGGCCAGCCGGTGGGCGTCAGCTTCAGCACTCAGGAGAATCCGAACGACTTCGGCGTTAACGTTAAACTGCTGGGCGACTGGCAACTGGCGAAACTGAAGATGCTGCCGTCTGCCGTTACCAGCAAGCTGAATGGCAATCTGCCGTGGCAGGGGAATGTCGATATCACCCTGCCGCACAAAGGTGGCGCTAGCTACAAGGTTGAACTGAAGGGCGACGGCAAAGAAGTAAGCAGTCGCTTACCGGCTCCGCTCGATAAGAAGGCGGGGGCGGCGCTGCCGGTTACGATTGCTGCCAGCGGCGACCTGCGTGGATTCGACCTCAGCGGCAGCGTGCTGGAACACCATCGCTTTAACAGTCGCTGGCTGCTGGAGCCGCAGCTGCGAGTGGATCGTGGCATCTGGCTGAATGATGCGAAAAGCACGCCGAAGCTGCCGGATACGCGCGGCATGGTGCTGAACCTGCCGGAAATCGATGGTGAAGCCTGGGTAGGGATGCTGGCGGGAGCAGGCAATACGCGCAATGCACAGGGCGAAACCAACGTCGGGGGCGCGCTGCTGCCGGGCGATGTCACGCTGCATACGCCGGCGCTGACGCTGGGAGGCCAGCAATGGCACGATCTCAACGCCACCGTAACCCAGGGGCCAACGGGCAATACGCAGGTGCAGCTCGATAGCCGCGAAGCGCGCGGCAGCCTGAAAACCGCGCAAAACGCGCCCTGGCAGCTCGCCCTCAGCTATCTTTATTACAATCCGCAATGGACGGGGAAAGAAGATGACGCGGCGTCACCCTTTGGCGGCAACACCAGCAACATCAATTTCTCCGGCTGGCCGTCGCTGCAACTGAGTTGTCAGGAGTGCTGGCTGCGCGGGCAGAAATTTGGTCATATGCGGGCGGATCTGCAACCTCGCGGAGATACGTTAGCGCTTACTAACGGTTTGCTGGATACCGGCACCTCGAAACTGATCGTTAACGGCGAATGGGTCAATAAGCCGGGTGAGCAGCGCTCTTCGCTGAAAGGGACGCTGAGCGGCAACAATATCAACAACGCCACCAACTGGTTTGGTATGAACACGCCGTTGCGCGATGCGCCGTTTAAAATCGACTACGACCTGCACTGGCGCTCGGCACCCTGGACGCCATCAGTATCTACGCTGAGCGGCACGCTAAAAAGCCATTTCGGCAGAGGCCAAATCGCTGATGTCAGCACCGGTCGCGCCGGACAACTGCTGCGCCTGATGAGCTTCGATGCGTTGATGCGTAAGCTGCGTTTCGATTTCAGCGATACCTTCGGCGAGGGCTTCTTTTTTGATTCGATTAACGGCACCGCCTGGATTGAAAACGGGGTGATGCATACCGACAATCTGTTAGTGGATGGCCTGGAAGCAGATATCGCGATGACCGGTAAGGTCGATCTGGTGCAAAGGCAGATCGATATGGAAGCGGTGGTCGCACCAGAAATTTCTGCCTCCGTCGGCGTGGCAACCGCGTTTGTCGTTAACCCGGTGATCGGTGCCGCGGTGTTTGCCGCCAGTAAAGTGCTGGCGCCGCTGTGGAACAAAATCTCGCTGCTGCGTTATCACATCAGCGGGCCACTGGATAAGCCGGAAATCAACGAAGTGCTGCGCAAGCCGCGAGAAAACGACAAGAAGTGAATTTGACGCCGTCGGGGAATTACCGCAGGCTATGAAGTATCCGAGCAATTATTGAGTGAGAAACGATGACTCTGAATCTGGTAAGTGAGCAGTTGCTAACTGCGAACAGCATTAATCAGCAGGACCTTTTTTCCCTGTTAGGGCAGCTTTCAGAACGTCGTCTGGATTATGCCGATCTCTACTTTCAGTCCAGCTTCCACGAATCCTGGGTGCTGGAAGACAAAATCATCAAAGATGGCTCTTACCATATTGATCAGGGCGTTGGCGTCCGTGCGGTAAGCGGTGAGAAGACCGGTTTCGCTTACGCCGACCAGATCACCCTGAACGCGCTGCGCCTGTCGGCGGAAGCGGCGCGCAGCATCGTACGCGAGCAGGGCAACGGCAAAGCGCACACCCTGTCGGCGGTGGTGAATCGTTCGCTGTATGCGCCGGTCAATCCGCTGGATAGCCTGACGCGTGAAGACAAAATCGCCCTGTTGCATCGTGTTGACCAGGCAGCGCGCGCCGCCGATCCGCGAGTGCAGGAAGTGAATGCCAGCCTGAGCGGCGTTTACGAGCAGGTGCTGGTGGCGGCGACCGATGGCACCCTGGCGAGCGACGTGCGCCCGCTGGTGCGTCTGTCGATCAGCGTCCAGGTGGAAGATCAGGGTAAACGTGAACGCGGCTCCAGTGGCGGCGGCGCACGTACCGGCTATGAATTTTTCCTCGCCGACGAAAATGGCGACGTCCGTGCGGATGCCTGGGCGCGCGAAGCGGTGCGCATGGCACTGGTCAATCTCTCGGCGGTCGCCGCACCCGCAGGTACGCTGCCGGTGGTGCTGGGCGCAGGCTGGCCGGGCGTGCTGCTGCATGAAGCGGTAGGGCATGGCCTGGAAGGCGATTTCAACCGTCGCGCGACCTCGGTGTTCAGCGGCAAAATGGGCCAGCTGGTGGCCTCTGAGCTGTGTACCGTGGTGGATGACGGCACCATTGAAGGGCTGCGCGGTTCACTGGCGGTCGACGATGAAGGCGTGCCGGGTCAGTACAACGTATTGATTGAAAACGGCGTGCTGAAAGGCTACATGCAGGACAAGCTCAACGCGCGTCTGATGGGCGTCAACCCAACCGGCAACGGCCGTCGTGAATCCTACGCGCATCTGCCTATGCCGCGTATGACCAACACCTACATGCTGGCAGGTAAATCGACGCCGCAGGAAATCATCGAAAGCGTTGAGTACGGTCTGTATGCGCCAAACTTTGGCGGTGGCCAGGTGGATATCACCTCCGGTAAGTTTGTGTTCTCTACCTCAGAAGCCTATCTGATTGAGAACGGCAAAGTGACCAAACCGGTGAAAGGCGCCACGCTGATTGGCTCCGGTATCGAAGCGATGCAGCAGATTTCGATGGTGGGTAACGATCTGGCGCTGGATAAAGGTGTCGGCGTGTGTGGTAAAGAAGGGCAGAGCGTGCCAGTTGGCGTCGGCCAGCCGACACTGAAGCTCGATAAACTCACCGTCGGCGGAACCGCCTGATCAACCTGTCATTCTCGTCACGGCGCGGGTTATCGAGCCGGTTATCTGCGGCCTGTGACCCTCACCCGCAAGACGGGAGAGGGCCGGGGTGCAATATGCGGGATTAGGTGTTTTTAAGGAATGCGCCTTAACTTTTCCGGTGCTGCTGATACTGGCGCGCCACCCGCCTGAAATACTCGGTCAGATAATCGATACACACCTGAACCTTCAACGGCATTTTGTCTTTCTCGGTATAAAGCGCGTAAACCGGACGCGGCTCTGACTGATATTGCGTAAACAGAATGTCGATCTCGCCAGCGTTGATCTCGTTAATCACCCACATCAGCGGCACGTAGGCGATACCGCATCCGGCTTTCAGCCAGCGAATCAGCGTCAGCGAATCATTGGTGACAAAGCGTCCCTGCGGCGCCAGACGCGTTATCAGCCCTTCCGGCGCAATCAACTCAAAGGTGTTATCCGGGCGTACGCTATACTCCAGCCACGAGAAATTATCGATCTCGTTCGGCTTTTCCGGTGTACCATGCTGCGCCAGGTAGCTTTTCGCTGCGCATACCACCATCGGCATCGATCCCAGCCGCCGCGAAAACAGGCTGGAATCCTGTAGGGCGCCGACGCGAATCACCAGATCCAGCCCGTTAGCGATTAAATCGGGTGCCGGAATGCCGGTAACCAGATTGACGCTGAGTCCGGGATATTCGCGTAGCATGTCGCTGGTCATGTCGGCGAGGACATTTTGCGCCATTGTGGACGAGCTGCCGATACGTAAAATACCAATCGGCGTGTTGTTGAAAGCATACAGCTGCTCATGCACCTGCGTCGCTTCTGCCAGCATCCGGCGGCAACCCTGATAGTAGATCCTGCCCGCTTCGGTCAGGCCAATACTGCGGGTGCTGCGATTCAGCAGTTTAACCTGTAGCTCATCTTCCAGTTTCGCGACTATCTGGCTGATAGACGAAACGCTCAGGTGTAGCTGGCGTGCCGCGGCGGTAAATGAACCTAATTCAACCACTTTGGCGAAGATGGACATGCCTTTGAGTCGTTCCATTGTTTACTCTGGCTAAAAAGTGATTTAGCTCACAATATGTAGAAAACGTATAGTCAGGAGCGTTACTATACACACGCTGGGTCATTTCACCGCACCTGAACACGGCACTGAAGTCGCCTGTGTTTGCCAGATGATACGCTATGATTAGCTCAACACGGCCTGAATGTTGCCATCAGTCTACCCGTCATCCCATTATCATCAAACCGTTGTGCTTCGCGGCGCGCGGGCAGGTATTGGTGCAACCTGGCAATGTCGAACTAAGGAACCGAAATGAGTGTGCTTCCGGTATTTGTCGTATTTGGGCTGTCTTTCCCGCCCATCTTCATTGAACTGATTGTTTCGCTGGCGCTGTTCTGGCTGGTGAAACGCGTGCTGACCCCCAGCGGATTGTATGATCTGGTCTGGCACCCGGCACTTTTTAACACAGCGTTGTATTGCTGTGTGTTTTACCTTGTATCCCGTTTATTCGTCTGAGGTTTTAAGTGAAAGCGCTAATAAGAAAAATCGCGCGCTACGCGATTACTCTCCTGCTGGTTGTCGTCGCTATCGTGATCATCTTCCGCGCCTGGGTGTTCTACACCGAATCCCCGTGGACGCGTGATGCTAAATTCTCCGCCGATGTCGTGGCGATCTCTCCGGACGTGACCGGGTTGATCACTGACGTGCCGGTTCATGATAACCAGCTGGTCAAGAAAGGTGACACGCTGTTTATCGTTGACCGTCCGCGCTACCAGAAAGCGCTGGATGAGGCGCAGGCCGATGTCGAGTATTACCAGGCGGTGGCAAGCGAGAAACGTCGTGAAGCCGGTCGTCGTAACCAACTCGGCACCAGTGCGATGTCGCGTGAAGCCATTGACCAGGCGAACAACGATCTGACCACCACCGAGCATCAGCTGGCGAAAGCCATCGCGACGCGCGACCTGGCGGCTATCGATCTTGATCGCACCACCATCAAGGCGCCGTCTGATGGCTGGGTCACTAACCTCAACGTCTACCAGGGTGAGTTCATTACCCGTGGCTCGGTTGCCGTGGCGCTGGTGCAGGAACATTCATTCTACGTGCTGGCGTATCTGGAAGAGACCAAGCTGGATGGCGTGCGTCCGGGCTTCCGCGCGGAAATCACGCCGCTGGGCAGCAATACCGTGTTGCGCGGCACCGTCGACAGCATTGCGGCGGGTGTGACCAACAGCAGCAGCACCGTGGATAGCAAAGGCATGGCCACCATCGATTCCAATCTGGAATGGGTGCGTCTGGCGCAGCGTGTGCCGGTGCGTATTCACCTCGACGAGCAGCCTGGCAACCGCTTCCCGGCAGGGACTACCGCCACGGTCGTGATTACCGGCGATAAAGATCGTCAGACGCAAGTCTCGCCCATGAGCAAACTGTTCAATCGCCTGCGTGAGTTTGGTTAAGAGGGCGATATGATTGAGTTTCTGCGTTTCCCGGTGAAGCTGGCATTTGCGCTGGTGGCAGCGTTAATGATCGGCTTTCACTTCAATCTGGAAACGCCGCGCTGGGCGGTGATGACCGCCGGGATTGTGGCGGGTGGCACCGCCTTCGCTGCCGGGGGCGATCCCTACTCCGGTGCGCTGCGTTACCGCGGCATCCTGCGTATCATCGGCACCTTTATCGGCTGTATCGCCGCGCTGACCATCATGATCACCACGGTGCGCGCACCGGTGGTGATGCTGCTGCTGTGCTGCCTGTGGGCCGGGATGTGCGTCTGGCTCTCCTCGCTGATCAAAGTTGAAAACTCCTATGCCCTCGGTCTGGCCGGTTATACCGCGCTGATTATCGTGGTCACTGCGGATGCCAGCGGTGGGCTGACGCTGGCCCCGCAGTTTGCGGTGGAGCGTTGCAGCGAAATCGTGCTCGGTATTCTGTGCGCCATTCTGGCGGATATGATCTTCTCGCCACGCTCGATTAAAAAAGTGATCGACCAGGAAGTGGACTCGCTGCTGGTGGCGCAATACAAGCTGCTGCAACTCTGTGTGGCCTATGCGGATAAAGACGAAGTCGATAAAGCCTGGAGCGCGCTGGTACGTCGTACCACGGCGCTGAACACCATGCGCAGTCAGTTGATGATGGAGTCGTCGCGCTGGCAGAACACCAGCCGTCGTATGCAGATGCTGAACACCCTGTCGCTGACGATGATTACCCAGGCGGCGGAAACCTTCCTGATCCAGAATGCTCGTCCGGATTACATCGCGCCGCAATATCGCCTGTTGATCGAGAAAGAGGTCAACAACGTTGATGACGTACACAAACGCATGAAGATTATGCGTCGGGTGATTGGCGTCAGCAGCAAAACCACGCCGTTAACGCTGGCCAGCTGGGTCGGGGCCGCCACGGAATATCTGCTGCTGATTAATGGCGTGCGCAGCAACAGCCGCATCACCACGCTGGAAGAGGGCATCCTGCAACGTGAAGTGATCATTCAGGCGCGCTCGGCCGAAACCCATCATGCGTTCATTAACGGTGTACGTACCTTTGCCGCCACCGCAATCGGCTCGCTGTTCTGGCTGTATACCGGCTGGACTTCCGGCAGCGGCTGTATGGTTATGCTGGCGGTGATCACCGCGCTGGCGATGCGTACGCCGAATCCGCTGATGATGGCCAAAGATTTCCTCTACGGTATGGCGGTTGCGGTGCCATTGGGGGCGCTTTACTTTATCTATATTCTGCCCTCGACCCAGCAAAGCATGTTGCTGCTGTGTATCGCCATCGGCCTGCTCGGCTTTATTGGCGGCATCTTTGTGCAGCGCCGCCAGTTAGGGACGCTGGGAGCGCTGATCGGCACCATCAACGTGCTGGTGCTGGATAACCCGATGCAGTTCGAGTTCAAGGTGTTCCTTGATAACGTGCTCGGCCAGGTGATTGGCTGCTTTGTGGCGATGATGGTGATTCTGCTGATTCGCGATAAATCGAAGGAACGTACCGGACGTAAGCTGCTGAATCGCTTTATGTACGCGGCAGTGGCGGCGATGACCACCAACCAGGCGCGCCGTCGCGAGAACCATCTGCCTGCGCTGTATCAGCAACTGTTTCTGCTGCTTAACCTGTTTCCTGGCGATATCGATAAATACCGTATCGCACTGACGTTGATTATCGGCCATCAGCGCTTACGCAATGCGGAAGTGCCGGTGAATGCAGAGCTGTCGGCTTATCACCGCCAGCTGCGCTCCACCGCCGATCAGGTGATCTCGACCCGCAGTGATGATAAACGGCGCGTCTACTTCGAGCGCCTGTTGCAGGAGCTGGATGTGTACCAGGAAAAACTGCAACATTACGCCGCGCCAGTCAGCGTGACCGAGCCGGTGAAACGGCTTGCCACCATGCTGAGTAAGTACCAGAACACGCTGATTCAAATCTAAAAGCGGCCGCCGCAGTCTGCGGCGGCCCTGCTGTCACAAAAACCCCGGTTAATGCCATCTATACTTTCCTGACAGGATGCAAACTGACAGGAGAAAAATGATGTCCTCTTCTCTGCAACAACACGAACTCTTCAAAACAGGCTATCTGGCTGATGGTCAGTGGCACCGCGCGGCAACCACCTTTGATGTCACCAATCCGGCCACCGGCGAGGTGCTGGCCCAGGTGGCCAAAGCCGGGAAACAGGAAACTGAGCAGGCGATTGCGGCGGCGGCGCGGGCGTTTCCTGCCTGGCGCGCTCAGACCGCGAAAGCGCGGGCCGAAATCCTGACGCGCTGGTATCAGCTGATCATCGAAAACAAATGCTGGCTGGGCCAGCTGATGACCGCCGAGCAGGGTAAACCGGTGAAAGAAGCGGAAGGCGAAGTGGAGTATGCCGCCAGCTTTATTCAGTGGTTTGCCGAGCAGGCGAAACGCGCCAATGGCGAAATCATTCCGCCCGCCAAAGCGGGTTCCCGCATCCTGGCGACGCGCGAGCCGATAGGCGTGGTGGCGGCCATCACGCCGTGGAACTTCCCGATGGCGATGCTGACCCGCAAGCTGGGACCGGCGCTGGCGGCAGGCTGCACCGGCATTATCAAACCCGCCAATAATACGCCGCTGTGCGCCTTCGCCTTGCTGGCGCTGGCGCAAAAAGCCGGTGTGCCGGATGGCGTGCTGAATGCGGTGGCGGGCGATACTCACGCCATCAGCGACGCGATTATGGCGAGCCACGCGGTGCGTAAAATCTCCTTTACCGGTTCCACCGCGGTGGGGAAAACCCTGATGCGCAATGCTGCCGCTACCATGAAGAAGGTATCGATGGAGCTGGGCGGCAACGCGCCCTATATCGTGTTCGAGGATGCGGATATCGATGCGGCGGTTCAGGGGGCGATTGCGAACAAATTCCGTAACGCCGGGCAGGTCTGTGTCAGCGTGAACCGTTTCTATATCCACAACGCGATTTACGACCAGTTTGTGCAGCAGCTGGCGGAGGCGGTCGGCAAACTTAAAGTGGGTAACGGCACCGAAGAGGGGGTGATTGTCGGGCCGCTGATCGAACCTTCGGCGCTGGAGAAAGTGCAGGAGCATGTCCGGGATGCACTGAGCAAAGGCGGCAAGCTGCTGATTGGCGGCGAGCGCCATGCGCTGGGCGGCAACTTCTGGCAACCCACGGTTATCGCCGATGCCAGCGAAGAGATGACGCTGGCGCAGGAAGAGACCTTCGGTCCGGTTGCGGCCTGCTTCCGCTTTGATGATGAAGCCGAGGTGATTCAGCGTGCCAACCATACCGAATATGGCCTGGCGGCCTATTTTTATACCCAGAATCTGCAACGGGTATTCCGCGTCTCGGCGGCGCTGGAAGTCGGGATGATCGGCATTAATGAGTGTGCGGTTTCCACCGAGCTGGCACCCTTTGGCGGTGTTAAAGCTTCGGGCCTGGGACGCGAAGGGTCAGTGCTCGGCATGGAGGAGTATCTGGAGGTGAAAACGCTGCATCTCGGCGGACTCGCTTAGCCATCGCCACAAAGAGGATCGTCATGATGAGGATCGAACGTTTTGATTTCGATGAAATCGTCGATCAGGCACACTTTTTCCGCCAGTTCAGCGATCGATTTGCGCTGGCGGATCTGGCGATTAACGATCTGGACGATCTCTGGGAAGCGGTGATTAGCGATCAACTGCCGTTGCCGCTGGAGATTGAGTTTATTCACTTAGGGAAAGGACAGAAGCGCCGTTATGGCGCGTTGATTCTGTTATTTGATGAAGCAGAAGAGGAGCTGGAAGGTCAGCTCCGCTTTAATGTTAAGTAACGGCAAAAAGGGCCCCGGCGAGCGGGGCCAAAGGGTTCGTCAAGCAGTTGACGAGGAATTACTTATACAGTTCAGCAGTGATGTGATAGTTGTCGCCGGTACGGGCTTCAATCACTTTATAAGCGCTGGCACCCTGTTCATCGGCTTTTTGCGACAGCTGAGCACGATAATCCATAGGCGCACCGGCAGTACCACTGATGGTGACTGTCCCCGCAGGCTGCATATTCTGGGCCTGTTGCTCAGTTACCAGCTGTGCCGCAGAGGCACCAAAGGCAAGCAGAGAGAGCAGGCTAGCGGTTGCAATGGTTGTTTTGATTTTCATAATTATTCTCCTTTTTACAATCAACAACCTGCGGTGAAAAGTATGGGAGCGGGTCGTCGATTCTTATCCAGGCGCCGTGTCGGCGCCGGATAGTCAGTTATCGATTATTTGTACAATTCAGCTGTGACGTGGATGGTGTCATTCTGATTGTTTTCAATGATGCGGTAATGGCTGGCACCCTGAGCGTCGGCTTTAGCAGACAGCTCATCACGGATGTTGTTCTGGTCGCCATCACGGCCACTGACGCTGATAGTCTGGTTCATAGGTTGCAGGTTCATGGAGTCAGCCTGTTCGTTAGTGATCAGGTTGGCAGCGCTGGCGCCAAAAGAAAGAATGGAAGCCAGGCTCAGAACGGCGATAGATAATTTAGTTTTCATGATTCACTCTCCTGAATTTGGGTTAGCAACCTGAGCGCAATCGCGACTCAAATGGGTTGCTGTTCACACTGCGTCTTGTTTCAGCAAACTTATTTATAAAGCTCAGCGGTAGCGTGGTAGGTGTTGTCATTACGCGCTTCGATGACGCGGTAAGCTTTAGCACCTTGCTGGTCTGCTTTTTCGCTCAGTTGCTGATGGATATCCATCGGCGTACCGGCAGCGCCGCTGACACTGATGGTGCCTGCCGGTTGCAGATTCATTGCCTGATCGGCATTGATAGATTCTGCGGCAAATGCACCAAATGACAGGGCAGAAAGAACACTCAGGGTTGCGATAGTAGTTTTAAGTTTCATGTCTATTTCCTCGTCTTATGTTTTTTTCTCTTTTTCTTAGCTGTGATTTGCATCACGAAACAAGTATAGATCTAATCACCCATGAAATTAATATTCTGCTAATAATGTTTGGTTGTTATTCTTTGTCCTTATGACAAGTTTTAATAACCGAGAGTTATAAAAACTGTCTGTTTTGTGTTCACATGGTGTTAATTGCATGTAAAAACAACAACCTATGTCATTTTATCTTTTTGTGCGAAAGATCGTGGTTGATCCCGCTGGCTGATACGCAAGGAGTGGGTGAAGCCGCTGAGGTTTCTGTGTAAAGCAGTGTAAAATAGCGCGAAAGGTTAAGCAGGACAAAAGGTCCTACCAATTATCTGTGGGTGTGAGAACCGGCCGCTATATGGATAATGCCTTGTTTCTGGAAGGATTTAAGCGAAACGCAGTGGCATAAGGCCAGCGAGACAGGATGTTACCGGCAGGTGATCTGCCGGTAGCAGGCAGGGTTTTATAGCTCTTGTTCGAATAACACCAGAATGGCGTCGTACAGCTGCTTCACGGTAAAGGTACGCGCGGGGGTAATAAAGATGGTGTCATCACCGGCGATGGTACCGAGGATACCTTCCGCTTTACCCAGTGAATCCAGCAGTCGCGCGATAAGCTGCGCGGCGCCAGGGCTGGTATGAATCACTACCAGCGCATCGTTATAGTCGATATCCAGCACCAGATTTTTCAGCGGGCTGGTGGTGGTGGGCACGCCCAGTTCGGCTGGCAGGCAGTAAACCATCTCCATTTTCGCGTTGCGCGTGCGCACCGCGCCGAACTTGGTAAGCATACGAGAAACTTTTGACTGGTTGATGTTCTCGAAGCCGTCTTCCTGCAACGCCTGCACAATTTCACCCTGAGAGCTGAATTTCTCTTCTTTCAAAAGGGCTTTGAACGCCTTAATCAGGTCGTCTTGTTTAGATGGGTTTCGCATAGGTTACCAATAAAAAGAGGGATGCTTTGGGCAACAGGCCCATGGCAGATAAATTATTATGCATTTAAATGAATTTTTATGCAATAAACCTGGTGAGAGATTCGCCGGGAAAACCTGCGGGGCGGCGATCATAACAGAGATTTCCCGTCGCGCCAAAATCGCGGCCTGGCGCGCAAAAGCGAAGGTTGCAATGTTGTTATATTATTGAAGTGGTAACAACAAAATGACTGATCATTGCCGAACCCTGTTTTCTGGCTGCGACCTATGATCATTCAGGCGACTTCTGAAGTGTGGATGTCTCGGGAGCCGGATTGCGGCGTCAGTGTTAACAGCGCGACGGGTTTTGTCGCTATCGCCTGAGAAGTTGATTAAACTCGTAACCCGATGGAAATCCGGCATATCTCTGCCCCACCTTAATAAGGAGTCCAGGATGAAAGTTGCCGTTCTCGGTGCCGCTGGTGGTATTGGCCAGGCGCTCGCACTGCTGCTCAAGACCCAATTACCCGCAGGTTCAGCCCTTTCGCTTTACGATATCGCCCCGGTAACGCCGGGTGTGGCTGTCGATCTCAGCCATATTCCTACCGCAGTGAAAATTGAGGGGTTCAGTGGTGAAGATGCCACCCCCGCGCTGCAGGGAGCCGATGTGGTGCTGATCTCCGCCGGAGTGGCACGTAAACCCGGCATGGATCGCGCCGACCTCTTTAACGTCAACGCTGGCATTGTCCGCAACCTGATTGAACAGGTGGCGAGCACCGCGCCGAAAGCCCTGATTGGCGTCATCACCAACCCGGTCAACACCACGGTGGCGATTGCTGCCGAAGTGCTGAAGAAAGCGGGCGTCTATGACAAAAATCGTCTGTTTGGCGTGACGACGCTGGATATCATCCGCGCCAACACCTTTGTCGCCGCGCTGAAAGGTAAACAGCCGGGCGAGATTGAAGTGCCGGTGGTGGGCGGCCATTCGGGCGTCACCATTCTGCCGCTGCTGTCGCAGGTGAAAGGCATCAGTTTCAGCGATCAGGAGGTCGCCGATCTGACCAAACGCATTCAGAATGCCGGTACCGAAGTGGTGGAAGCGAAAGCGGGTGGCGGTTCAGCAACCCTGTCGATGGGGCAGGCGGCAGCGCGTTTTGGCCTGTCGCTGGTGCGCGCCATGCAGGGTGAAGCGAATGTGGTGGAGTGCGCCTATGTGGAAGGGGATGGCGAATACGCCCGCTTCTTCTCGCAGCCGCTGCTGCTGGGCAAAAACGGTATCGTCGAACGCCGACCGCTGGGGCCGCTGAGCGCCTTTGAGCAGCAGGCATTGACCGGTATGCTGGAAACGCTGAAGAAAGATATCGCGCAGGGCGAAGAGTTTGTTAAGTAGCCTGTAAGGTCGCCATAAATGGCGACCTTGATTTGTGCGACCCTCGATGCGGTCGGGATCTCTCCCGACCTTACAACCCACCCGATTTATAATTACGAGCCGCAGGCGCGCCATTGCTGGCCGGAGTTTTCTTGCCCAGCGTCTCCATACGTACCTGGAATGGCGGGAAGGGCATCTCGATACCGTGTTCTTCAAACCCGCGCAGAATCAGCTGATGCAGCTCATGGCGCAGCGGCATACGATGCCCCATTTCTGCCGCATACACGCGCAGCTCAAACAGCTGAATACCCTGCTGCAAATCCACCAGGAACACATCCGGCGCGGGCATATCCAGCACGTAGGTGCAGCGTTCTGCCGCCTGTTTCAACAGGTTGGTCACTTCATCGCTGTTCACCCCGGCCGGGGCCGGTATGGTCAGCACCACGCGTGTCACGGAATCGGAGAGCGACCAGTTAACAAACTGCTCGGTAATAAAGGCCTTATTCGGCACGATAATCTCTTTGCGGTCCCAGTCGGTAATGGTGGTGGCGCGGGTGTTAATTCGCGTGATACTGCCGGTAAGATCGCGGATGGTCACGGTATCGCCAATACGAATCGGCTTCTCGAACAGGATAATCAGGCCGGAAATAAAGTTGGCGAAAATCTCCTGTAAACCAAAGCCCAGACCCACACCGAGCGCGGCGACCAGCCACTGCAATTTCGCCCATTCAATCCCAATCATCGAGAAGCCAATCAGCCCACCGATCAGCATCAGCAGATACTTGGTCAGGGTGGTAATCGCGTAACCCGTTCCTGGCGTCAGGCTCAGATGCTGCAACAGCGCCAGCTCCAGCAGAGCAGGCATATTGCGCACCAGCTGGGTGGTGATAATCAGCACCAGAATGGCGATAAGGATCGAACCGAGGGTAATAGGTTGTACGCTCTCCACCCCCTGAATTGTGGTGCTGACATCCCAGAGCCGGATGTTTTCGAGGAAACCGAACGCCGAATGAATTTCTGACCACAGCACAATCACCGACACCAGCGCGATCAGCGTCAGAATAGAACGCACCAGCCGCAGCGACTGGGCGCTGATGGCGTCAAGATCGACCACCGGCTCATCCGCATCCACCGCCTCGTTGTTGCCCGGCACCTGATCTTTCTCTTCTTCGCTGCGCGCGCGGTTAGCCAGCATATCGGCCCGTCGCTGACGGGCACGATCAAAGGCGATACGGCGGCGCTGAATCAGCATCCAGCGGCGGATGATGTGATAAATCACCAGCAGGAAGAACCAGATACCGACTGAGGTTTCCAGACGCGCCAGCAGCGCCTGCGCCGTGGCCAGATAACCGATGCAGGAGGCGAGCGCCGCCACCAGCGGGATGGCAATCATCAGGTTCCACAGGACACGGTTGATAAAATTATCGCCGTTGCCCTCTTTATCCAGATACAGCGGGATGCCGGCGCGCTTCAGGCTGACGGTAACGATGCTGAGCGCGCCGCAAATCAGGATGAAGCACAGTCGGCCGAGTGATGCCGAGAACTCGCGATCTTCCAGATTGGCGAATGCGATCAACAGCATAATCAGCGGCACAATCAGGCCGACGGTCAGCGAGTAATAACGCATCGCGCGTGCCACTCGCGCCTGCGGCCAGCGGAAATGCACCACAAACAGGCCGTTGGGGCGGGCAAAGGAGGCACTGATCATAAAGGCCCACAGCAGCGGCAGCGTGGCGGTTATGCCGTCGCCAATCGCCACGGCGAAGGGATAGGGCCAGGCCTCCTGCAAACCATAGCCGAGCGCCGCCCACAGCACGGGCAGCGGCAGCGCGACCAGAATGGACCAGAACACGGTGCGCAGCGTCAGGCTGAATTGATCCTGCGTAACCTTGCCGACTTTAATGGCGGAGCGGGTCAGGAAGGCTTTGTAGTGACGGCGTGAGCTGATGCTGAAGCCAACCAGCAGCAGGGCGCCAATAATCGGCAGCACCGTCTCTTTGCTGGTGAACATCATCGCCAGCGCCTTGCCCAGCTGGCCGAGGGTATCCAGCGACAGCAGGCGTGACAGATCCTGCGCCAGCTCCAGCGGAAACTTCAGATCAATCGGGCTGACGTCGGCAGTCCAGAACAGGTAGCGGTGGGTGGCATCACGGACTTCGGTGAGCGCATCCTGCAACTGGGTGTTGGAGACTTTAAGTTTGGTGATTTCCAGAATCAGCGTATCGCAGCCGGAAATTAACGAGTTGAGCAGCTCGCGCTGGGTTTTCAGCTGCGCTTCGAGGATGCGGGTCTGCTCGCTGGTGAAGGGCGTACCATCATCCTGCTTCTCTTTACGCAGCTGTTGCTGGCGCTCAAGCAGATCTTCGTAGCGCAGGCGCTGCACGCGCAGCTGGCCCATTTCATTGTCGATCTGCTGGGATTTCGGCATATCCGGCAGGCGTGCCACCTGGGCGCGCAGCGCTTCGCCAAGCAGATTCGACGCACCCAACCACTGCGATTGTTCCCGCAGGGTGCTCAGCGCCTGACGGACCTGCAAAGTCTGATTGGTGGCCAGGCGCTGCTGCGAGGCGACCAAATCCATGCGCTGCGCCTGCTGATTGAGATCGGCGGACAGCTCGCGGTTAACGCGGAATTGGTCGCTGATGGCGCTCGGCAGATCGCCGCTGTTTTCTGCCAGCTGCTCGGTTCGCTCCAGCGCCAGTTCCGCTTCGCGCTGACGCTGATTGTTCAGTTGATTGCGCAGCGCCTGCAAATAATTATCCAGCTGTGTGGCTTTGCGCTGGTGGATCTCGGCGCGCATACGCGCCAGTTCCTGACGGTTATTGGCCGACAGCTGCGCCAGTTCCAGTTCATCCACGCGCGCCTTGTTGGCGGCGCTCTCCGCCTGGCGCGCGTAAATCTGCGCCTGAGCCTGCGGGGTGGTGGCCGCCGCCGTTCCCTGCATCCGGCGTTCGTTTTCCGTCAGCGCGCGACGCGCTTCGGTCTGTTGCTGCGGCAGCTGCGACAACGAATCACTGATTTCGCGCGCACGATCCTGTTCCTGCTGGGCCTGACGTCCTTCCTCCAGCAGCTGACTGCTGACCTGCAATATCTCCTGATCCAGCTCGGCGCTGCTCATATTGCTGCGCACGGTTCTGCTGCTATCGGTGAGGGTTGCAATCTGCTGGCGCAGCTCACGGGCCAGCCGCGGGAAGTCGTCAATTACCTGCTGATACTGCTTTGCGCGCTCCACGGAGTCATCGCGTTCGGCAAGGAAATTGAGCGCCGTCTCCAGCGTCTGGATCTGTTCGGTTTGACTGGGGGAGCTTTTGGCGGACTTGGCCGCGTCCAGCTCCTGTTTCAGATCGCTGGCCTGCGGAACAGTGGCAGCGAAAGCAGTGCTGCTGAGCCACAGGCTCAGCAGCAGGATAAGGAAGGCGCGCACAGGGAGATTTCTCGATTAGTCGGCGAGCGGCGGCGTTTCACCCGCCTGAGGCAGGGCGATGGCCAGCGGCTGACCGAGGCGGGTTTTGCTTTCCGCTTCCAGGCTTTCCGCCAGTT
This sequence comes from Pantoea sp. X-Soil-TKNS-1207, assembly GCF_059730485.1. Taxonomy (NCBI): domain Bacteria; kingdom Pseudomonadati; phylum Pseudomonadota; class Gammaproteobacteria; order Enterobacterales; family Erwiniaceae; genus Pantoea; species Pantoea sp. X-Soil-TKNS-1207. Next base: position 3,870,108 of record NZ_AP035958.1, on the reverse strand, counting down.
TGACGCGATTCGGCGCAAACAGGTTGATCACCGTCGAACCCAGTTTGAAGCGGCCCATTTCCTGGCCTTTCAGCAGTACCACGGCACCGTCATGATCGGCAGCCGGGTAGCGCCAGCGTTTAATCACCCCTTCACGCGGCGGCGTGATGGTGCCCGCCCATACGGTTTCGATGCTGCCCACAATGGTCGCACCGACCAGAATCTGCACCATCGGGCCGTGGTCAGTATCGAACACGCAAATGACGCGCTCGTTACGGGCAAACAGGTTGGGGATGTTGCGTGCGGTCAGCGGGTTGACGGAGTAGAGATCGCCTGGCACGTAGATCATTTCGCGCAGGATGCCGTTGCACGGCATATGCACGCGGTGATAATCGCGCGGGGCGAGATAGGTGGTGACAAACTCTCCGTCCTGGAATTGTTCCGCCAGATCGTCATTACCGGCCAGCAGCGCTTGCAGGCTGTAGTAGTGACCTTTCGCCTGGAAGATCTGATCGCCTTCGATGCGGCCTAACTGGCTGACCGCGCCATCGGCAGGCAGAGCCAGCAAAGTGGCATCAGGATCGATCGGGCGGGCGCCTTCTTTTAACGGGCGCACAAAGAAGTCATTAAAGGTGCGATAGCTGGCCGTGTCCGGTTTGCTGGCTTCCGCCATATCCACTTTGTAGTACCAGACAAAAATATCGATGACCGCTTTGGTCAGCCAGCCACCACGGCGGCTGGCAACCCAGCCGGCGAGTTCGGTCAGCCCTTTCTTAGGCAGAATATGATTCAGGCCGAGTTTAAAACGATCAAACACCGTAGCCTCCTGGCTTTATTACGCATCGTTTACACAAAAAGGGGGCGGATTGTAGCAGCGCCCCGGTCAGTTGGCGAATGTGCCGTTGTATCCCCTTTATCCTTCAAACTGTGGTTCGACGGAGTCTGGGTATAACCGTTAATCGTCGCTGGCGGAAAAGTTTTTACGCGTTTTTACCTGCGCCATGCTTTCCAGAATACGGTGGTAGTTTTCGAAGCGTGATATGTCGATGGTGCCGTTCTCTACCGCTTCGCGGATGGCGCAGCCGGGATCGGTATCGTGTTTGCAGTCGCGGAACTTGCAACTGCCAAGAAACTCACGGAATTCGACAAATCCGCGGGTGATTTGTTCCGGTTCCAGATGCCACAAACCAAACTCGCGCACGCCTGGGGAGTCGATCACATCGCCGCCGTGCGGGAAATGATAGAGGCGGGCTGCGGTGGTGGTGTGCTGGCCGAGGCCGGAGTTGTCTGAGACATCGTTGGTCAGAATCGCCACGTCGAGACCCAGCAGCGCGTTCAGCAGGCTGGATTTGCCCACGCCGGACTGACCGGCAAAAATGCTGATGCGATCGGTGAGGGCGGCTTCCAGCTCGGCCAGGCCATTTTTGGCGTAGCTCGATACCATCAGCACGCGGTAGCCAATGCGGCGATAGATATCCATCTGCTGATCAACAAAGGCACGCGCCTCGTCATCCAGCAGATCGGTTTTGTTCAGCACCAGCAGCGGCTCGATCCCCAGCGTTTCGCTGGCGACCAGGTAGCGATCGATGATGTTGAGCGACAGCTCGGGCAGGATTGCCGAAACAATGATGATCTGATCAATATTGGCGGCGATCGGTTTGACGCCGTCGTAGAAGTCCGGGCGCGTCAGCACGGTGGTGCGTTCGTGCACCGCTTCCACGATCCCTTTGCCGCCGTTCTCATGCGCCTCGCGCCAGACCACGCGATCGCCGGTGACCAGTGAACGGATGGTGCGACGGATATTGCAGCGGTGCACCGCTCCGACACTGTCTTCCACGTCTGCGTGCATGCCAAAGCGGCTAATCACCATGCCATCGGTTGGCTCACCAAACAGGCTATCATCCGGTTCCGGCTTTTCGCTCCGTTGCTTCAGACGACGATCGTGGTTGGCGCTTACGCGACGTTGTTGACCCTTCGACAGTTTATTTTTGCTCACGCATCCTCTCAGGCTTTCGCCAGGCTTCGCCCCGCTGGGCAAAACGTCTATGATACACCTTAATTTAGTGTAATGACGACTTTGGCTACGGGCGGAAAATGCATGACAGCTGGAAACGAAAACAATCTGATTTGGATCGACCTCGAAATGACCGGGCTGGATCCGGAACGCGATCGCATCATTGAGATCGCCACGCTGGTGACGGATGCCAACCTGAACATTCTGGCGGAAGGGCCGGTGCTGGCGGTTCACCAATCTGATGCGCAACTGGCGTTGATGGATGACTGGAACGTGCGTACCCATACCGGCAGTGGGCTGGTGGATCGCGTTAAGGCCAGTCAGTACGACGATCACGCGGCCGAACTGGCAACCATTGAATTTCTCAAACAATGGGTACCTGCCAATACCTCGCCGATTTGCGGCAACAGCATCGGCCAGGATCGCCGTTTCCTGTTTAAATACATGCCGGAACTGGAAGCCTATTTCCACTACCGTTATCTCGATGTCAGCACGCTGAAAGAGCTGGCGCGTCGCTGGAAACCGGAGATTCTGCCGGGCTTCAAAAAAAGCGGCAGCCACCAGGCGCTGGACGATATTCGTGAGTCAGTGGCTGAGCTGGCCTATTACCGCGAACATTTCCTCCAGCTCTGACGGGCAAGGGTGCGCAGGAAATCATCAGGTTGCCGATTAAAGCAGCAAACGCGCCGAAAGCGCAAAATTTTGCTTTAAGACTCTTGCGACAAAGAGGATTTCTCGTATAATGCGCACCCCGTACCGGTGAAGAATTTCAAACGTTTTTACGGTATGCGGCGCGGGAATAGCTCAGTTGGTAGAGCACGACCTTGCCAAGGTCGGGGTCGCGAGTTCGAGTCTCGTTTCCCGCTCCAAAATTTATTCAGAAGTGCCTCTTTGCGGGAATAGCTCAGTTGGTAGAGCACGACCTTGCCAAGGTCGGGGTCGCGAGTTCGAGTCTCGTTTCCCGCTCCAAAATTTGTTCAGAAGTACCTCTTTGCGGGAATAGCTCAGTTGGTAGAGCACGACCTTGCCAAGGTCGGGGTCGCGAGTTCGAGTCTCGTTTCCCGCTCCAGATTCTGCTTAGCAGACATTGTCTGTGGGCAATAAAGAAAGGACCTTAACGGTCCTTTTTTTACGTCTGTACCACGCGCAGCGCGAGCGTTTCGGCTCTCACGCCAGCACCACGATATCATCCTCAGAAAAGCGCCCTGCATAGAACTGCAACTTGCCATACGCCTGGAACCACTCCACATAGCTGCACAACAGCGCCAGACGGGTCTGATAGCCTGTAAGGCATCGGTGTCGGTACGTTCACCGCCCGCCACGCTGCGGCGCATCGCCGCCACTAACGCCTCATTATCGCGGCTACTCTGTTGCAGGCTACGAATCAGACCCAGGCTGGCGCAGCTGACGCGATAGTATTTCTCCAGCATGGTGGCGGCAAGGAAGGCCGCCCCGGATGGCTTTTGTCCGTTGCCATACTGACTGAAGCCGGTAGAAGCGCGCACCAAACCGCCCCGATCCTGGCCGGGGCGTAAAATGTCATCCATATCCAGATAGCGGAAGTTGCAGAAATTGCGGCTCCATGTAGATCGATCCGGTCTGACCGATATCTTTGGTGAAGGCGGTAAACTTCTGCGAAATCCCCTCCAAACGTTGGGAAAAGCGCCCATAAACCGCGAACCCCTGAATGCCAATCGAAAAATCCAGGCGCGCATACCGGCTGTTCATCGAGGTGCCGGAGATCTGATCCACCACACCGCTCAGGTGGCTGGCGTTGCGGCGTTCGATCGCTTTCTTGCTGTGCCTGCCATAGCTTTTTTGCCGGTCAGCACGGTAAAAAAAGCGTGATAGGGCTTGTCATCACCGGCAATTCAGTCCACAATAGCCACCTTTCCGGCATATCCTGTCTGAAATTTGTTTAAAATCAATGAGTTAAGATTTTCACCTGTCGTGACACTCGTTTTCTCTCTGCCTTTCAACAGATGAATTATCCACAGCGCCAGCGCCTTTGCAGTCGGCCATTTTTGCTGTTTTTCAAAAAAGCTTAAACAGAGTTATCCACAGCAACCTCCGGGCACCTGCCAGGTCAATTTACTCGTATTTTCTTACATCAATTTCCTAATTGATTGAATTTCATCGTGAAATTTATATTTCAATATGTTGTCATTAGCGCTTGTGAATGCTGTGACACTTGAATGACAACGACTTTTTAATTTTATGCACAGCGTGTGGAAAAGGTTTTAACGCATAACCTTTGTTATTTTTTGTTCAGGCGTCTCGCGGCAATCCTTTTTCGATCACACGCACCAGCCTTTTTTGCTGAGCAAGCTGAACTTCAACCGCATGTTCACTGCGTTTATTCTGCTGTTGCGTCATGGCCCAATGGATGTGTTCATCCAGCATCGGGTTTTCACCGAGACGAGCCGCCAGCACCTCGCAGATCTCCGCGCTGTAAGGCGCATTGCCCAGCGCCACCGCCACATTGCGTAACCAGCGCAGATGGCCAATACGGCGAATCGCCGATCCTTCAGTAACCCGCAGAAACGTCGCTTCATCCCACATAAACAGCGTCGTGAGCGGCGGGGCATGGAGCACCGCGCGCGGCGAAAAATCATCCTCATCCGTCAGCTGCCCATAGCGGTTCCACGGACAAATCAGCTGACAATCGTCACAGCCGTAAATCCGGTTGCCAATCAACGGACGAAACTCTTCGGGGATCGCGCCTTCCAGTTCAATGGTGAGATAGGAGATGCAGCGACGGGCATCCACGGTGTAAGGCTCGACAATCGCTGAGGTCGGACAGATGGTCATGCAGGCTACGCAGCGACCGCACTGCTCCTCCTGCGGGGTATCGACCGGCAGCGGCAGGTCGATCAACAGCTCGCCAAGGAAAAACCATGAGCCAGCTTCACGATTGAGGATCAGCGAATGTTTGCCGGTCCAGCCCAATCCGGCTTTGGCCGCCAGCGGGCGTTCCAGCAGCGGCGCCGAATCGACAAACGGGCGGAAATTCAGTTCGCCGCAGTGCTGCTGGATCATCTCTCCAAGCTTTTTCAGTCGATTGCGTAATACTTTGTGATAATCGCGGCCCAGCGCATAACGGCTAACATAACCGAGCTGAGGATTTTTCAGTGTGCTGGCAAAGGCGGCTTTGGCAGGAAGATAGTTCATGCGGACGCTGATCACCCGCAGCGTACCGGGCAGCAACTCATGGGGACGCGCGCGCATCATGCCGTGGCGCGCCATCCACTCCATCTCGCCGTGATACTGTTTATCCAGCCACGCCTGTAACTTTGGCTCTTCGACGCTGAGGTCGGTATCGCAAATACCAACCTGCTGGAAGCCAAGTTCGCGCCCCCACAGTTTAATCTGTTGAGCAAGCTGATGAAGATCGAGAGGGTATGACATGAGAAACCAGGAATTGAACGCTAACCCGCGCAGTTTATCACACTCTGTCTGGCCTGCGCAGGCGATAGGAAAACTGGAGCGTGATGCGGCCGACAGCCTGGGATTAACCCTGTATGAATTGATGCAGCGCGCCGGTCAGGCGAGCTACGAGCTGGCGCGCCAGTTATGGCCTGCGGCGCGTCACTGGCTGGTTCTGTGCGGCCATGGCAACAATGGTGGCGATGGCTATGTCGTCGCGCGACTGGCGCAGGCGGCCGGTATCCGCGTCACGCTGCTGGCGTGTGAGGGCAGCAAACCGCTGCCGGAAGAGGCGCAGCAGGCGCGGGAAGCCTGGCTGGCGGCTGGCGGGGTGATCCATGCCGCGGATGCGTCCTGGCCGCAGCAGGTTGAGGTGATTGTCGATGCGCTACTCGGCACTGGCCTGAACCGTGCTCCGGCGGCGGCGTACCAAAATCTGATCACGCTGGCGAATGCCCATGCCGCGCCGGTGCTGGCGATCGATATCCCTTCCGGGCTGGTGGCGGCCAATGGCACTGCGCCAGGGGCGACGATGATTGCTGCGCACACTCTCAGCATGATCGTGCTGAAGCCCGGCCAGCTTACCGGCAAAGCGCGTGATTACGTGGGGCAGCTGCATGTGGATGAACTGGGGTTGTCGGCCTATCTCGACGCGGAGCCGGCGCCGATGCAGCGTTACGCTGCGCGCGATCTGTCGCGCTGGCTCCAGCCGCGTAAAGCGACCTCGCATAAAGGCGACAATGGCCGTCTGCTGGTAGTGGGCGGGGATACCGGCACGGCGGGGGCGATCCGCATGACGGCGGAGGCCGCTCTACGCAGCGGGGCCGGGCTTGTGCGGGTGCTCACCCATGAAGATAATATCGCGCCCATTCTCACCGCCCGGCCAGAGCTGATGGTGGATGCGCTGAGCGATGCGCGTTTGCAGCAGGCGCTGGAATGGGCGGATGTGATCGCCATTGGCCCTGGCCTGGGCCAGCGCGATTGGGGTCAGAAGGCGCTGAAAACGGTCGTCGCCTGTGAAAAGCCGATGCTTTGGGATGCCGATGCACTTAACCTACTGGCAATCAATGCGGATAACCGTCAGAATCGCATCATTACGCCGCATCCCGGTGAGGCTGCGCGTCTGCTGGGTGTGAAGACCAGCGAAATCGAGAGTGACCGCATCCATGCCGCCCAGGCGCTGGCAAAACGCTACGGAGGTGTGGCGGTGCTGAAAGGGGCGGGTACGGTGATAGCCAGTGCAGAGGGAAAGCTGGCGATTGCCGATGTGGGGAATGCCGGTATGGCGTCTGGCGGTATGGGCGACGTACTGAGCGGCATCATTGCCGCGCTGATGGGCCAGAAACTGGCGTTGTTTGATGCGGCCTGTGCAGGCTGTGTGGCGCATGGTGCAGCAGCGGATGCCGTTGCCCGCCAGCGTGGCACACGCGGTATGCTGGCCACTGATTTGTTCGAACTGCTGTGGCAGTTTGTTAATCCTGAGATGATCCAACAATAAAGCATGAAGACCTGTGTTATCCCTTTGCCCGATGAAGCGGCAACCCTTGAACTGGGCGCGCAACTGGCCCGCGTATGCAGCAACGCGGTGGTTATTTATCTTTATGGCGATCTGGGTGCCGGTAAAACCACCTTCAGCCGTGGTTTTTTGCAGGCACTGGGGCATCAGGGCAATGTAAAAAGCCCGACTTATACCCTCGTCGAACCCTACGCGCTGGACAGTCGCACCGTCTACCATTTCGATCTGTATCGTCTGGCCGACCCGGAAGAGTTGGAGTTTATGGGCATTCGCGACTATTTCAGCGGCGATGCCGTTTGCCTGGTCGAATGGCCGCAGCAGGGCAGCGGCGTATTGCCGGAGCCGGATCTGTCGCTGACGTTGCGTTATGTTGATGCCGCGCGTGAAGCAGAATTACGTGCGGTTTCGGCGCAGGGCGCGACCTTGTTGCAACACTTCCAGCAGAACAGGGATCAGGCATGATGTCACGGATGAAAATCATTTTTGCGGCACTTCTCTGCCTGTTTTCCGCTTCGACGCTGGCGGCCACCTTAGCGGATATTAAAGTCGATAACGGCGATAGCCAGGCGACCGTGACGCTGAGCTTTAACGGCCAGCCGGTCTATGCTTTCTTCCCGCTGCATAATCCCAATCGCGTGGTGCTGGATATTCGCCAGAGCGGCAATATTCAGGGTCTGCCGCTCAACTTTAGCGGCGAAAATATCGTTAAGCGTATTCGTAACAGCCAGGCAAAAGACAAACAAAGTATCCGTCTGGTGTTTGAACTGACCCAGGCGGCACATACCCGCGCCAGCACGCAGCGTGAAGGCAATCAATATCGGGTGGTGTTCACGATTCGTGGCTCGCAACCGGCGCAGCGTAGCGAGGCACCGGTGAGTACAGTGAGCGAATCGCCGGGCCGCAATCAGGGTAATCCTTTCAACGCGAATCCGGTTACGGCGGTAAGCAGCAGCGACACCACCATCCATCCGGGCGGCATGGTGAGCCGTAACGAACAGGTGATCGTGGCGATTGACGCCGGACACGGCGGTCAGGATCCTGGCGCGACCGGTCAGCACGGTTTGCATGAGAAAAACGTCACCATTGCCATTGCGCGCAAGTTAAAAGCGCTGATGGATCAGGACCCGATGTTCAAACCGGTGCTGACGCGTAACGGCGACTATTTTATCTCGGTGATGGGCCGCTCCGAAGTGGCGCGTAAAGAGAACGCGAACCTGCTGGTTTCGATTCACGCCGATGCGGCACCCAGCCACGCGGCAACCGGTGCATCGGTGTGGGTGCTGTCAAACCGCCGCGCCAACAGCGAAATGGCGAACTGGCTGGAGCAGAAAGAGAAACAATCGGAACTGCTGGGTGGCGCGGGCGATCTGCTGGCCAACAGCCAGGCGGATCCCTACCTGAGCCAGGCGGTGCTGGACTTGCAGTTCGGCCATTCGCAGCGTGTGGGCTACGATGTGGCGGTGAAGGTGCTGCAACAGCTGCGCGGCGTTACGCCGCTGCATAAGCGCCTGCCTGAACACGCCAGCCTCGGCGTATTGCGTTCACCGGATATCCCGTCTTTATTGGTGGAAACCGGTTTTATCAGTAATAACGCGGAGGAGCGACTGCTGGGCAGTGGCGCTTATCAGGAGAAGATTGCGCAGTCGATTTATAAAGGCCTGCGTAACTATTTCCTGGCGCATCCGCTGCAATCGGTCCCAAAGGAAGAAAACCGGCCGCTGGACAACGCGCCAGTGGTGAGCGTCGCCAGTAACCCGGCGACCGGCACGGTGCAATATACCGGCGCCACGCAGCGTCATACCGTGGCGCGCGGGGAAACGCTGTCAGGCATCGCGGCGAAATACGGGGTCAGCATGGCAACGCTGCGTGATCTGAACAATCTGAAACGTGACGTGGTGTGGGTGGGACAACGCCTGAATGTGCCCGCCAAAAACAACGTTACCGCCAGCGTGTCACATAAGCCGGTGCGCCATAAAGTGGTGCGCGGCGACTCGTTAACGGCGATTGCCGCGCATTATGGCGTCAGCCCGAATGCTATCATGCAGGCCAATAATATGAAGTCGTCCAATGTGATGCTGGGGCAAACCCTGAAAATTCCGCAATCCTGATTGCTGGCCCCGCGCGGGCCAGCCAGCTACAAGGATCACCACCATGCCTATACAAATTTTACCGCCACAGCTGGCAAACCAGATCGCAGCAGGCGAAGTGGTGGAACGCCCGGCGTCGGTGGTGAAAGAGCTGGTGGAAAACAGCCTCGATGCCGGTGCGACACGGATTGATGTCGATATCGAGAAAGGCGGCGCGAAGCTGATCCGCATCCGTGATAACGGCTGCGGTATCGCCAAAGATGAGCTGGCGATGGCGCTGGCACGGCACGCGACCAGTAAAATCGCCTCGCTTGATGACCTGGAAGCGATCGTCAGCCTCGGATTTCGTGGTGAAGCGCTCGCCAGTATCAGTTCAGTATCTCGTCTGACGCTCACCTCGCGGACCGAAGAACAAACGGAAGCCTGGCAGGCCTACGCCGAAGGGCGTGATATGGCGGTGACGGTGAAACCGGCGGCGCATCCCGTTGGCACCACGCTTGAAGTGCTCGACCTGTTCTACAACACCCCCGCCCGGCGCAAGTTTATGCGCACCGAAAAAACCGAGTTCACCCATATCGACGAAGTGATTCGCCGCATTGCGCTGGCGCGTTTCGATGTGGCGATTTCGCTCAGCCATAATGGCAAGCTGATGCGTCAGTATCGCGGCGTCAGCCAGGATGCGCAGCGCGAACGTCGTTTGGGTGCGATTTGCGGCACCACCTTTATGCAACATGCGTTGCGTATCGACTGGCAGCACGACGATCTGGCGCTGCGCGGCTGGGTGGCTGACCCGACCGGTTCTCGCCAGGTGACGGAGTTGCAATATTGCTACGTCAATGGCCGCATGATGCGCGACAAGCTGATCAATCATGCCATCCGCCAGGCGTATCAAACCCAGCTCGGCGATGATCAGCAACCGGCCTACGTGCTGTATCTGGAGATCGATCCGCACCAGGTGGATGTCAACGTTCATCCGGCTAAGCACGAAGTGCGTTTTCATCAGTCGCGCCTGGTGCACGATTTTATCTGGCAGGGGGTGATGAGTGCCTTGCAGGCCAGCCGCGCGGCAGAGTTGCCGATTGCCCATGCTGAAGAACCTGCGCCGCAGTGGCAGCCGGAAAATCGCCAGGCTGCGGGGGGAAATCACTTCTCCCAGCCTGCGGCAACGCCGCGTCAGAGCGGCGGCTGGCAAAATAAAGAGCCAACCTATCGTGCGCGCGAAGGGGCCGCATATCAGCAGTTGCTGAAAACCCCGGCGACGGTAGCCGCACCGGTTGACGCATCGCCCGCGCCTACGCCGAAGCGGAATCCTGAGCGCGAAACGCCGCTTGCCGCTCATGCGCAGAGCTTTGGCCGCGTGCTTAGCGTGATACAGGAGCGCTATGCGCTGCTGGAGCGCGGCGATTCGCTGCAACTGCTTTCGCTGCCGGTGGCGGCGCGCTGGTTAAAACAGGCCCAGCTGCAACCAGGGGAAGAGGGGCTGAAACCGCAGCCGCTGCTGATTCCGGTCAGGCTGAAAATTGACGCTGAGGAGCTGGCCGCCATTGGCCAGCACTCGGCGCTGTTAACCACCATGGGCATTGATTTACAAAGAGAAGGTCAGCATGTGACCCTGCGCGCGGTGCCTTTACCGTTACGAACACAAAATTTACAAATCTTGATTCCAGACCTGTTAGGCTATCTCGCCCGACAGCAGCAGGTCTCTGCATCCTCGCTGGCCCAATGGCTGGCTCGTCGTGATGATGCAGAAGCACCGCACTGGAATCACTCGCAGGCGATTACGCTGCTGGCGGAGCTGGAACGGCTCTGTCCGCAACTGCTGAAATCGCCGCCTTCTGGCCTGTTGCAGGTCATTGAGATTGAGAGCGCGATTAACGCGTTGAAGCATGAGTGAACAGAACCAGGCTGGCCGGCCTAAGGCAATTTTTTTGATGGGGCCTACGGCCTCCGGTAAGACGGCGCTGGCAATTTCGTTGCGTCAGCATCTTCCGGTGGAACTTATCAGCGTTGACTCTGCCTTAATCTATCGCGGGATGGATATTGGCACGGCGAAACCGTCGGCAGAGGAGTTAGCGCAGGCCCCCCATCGTTTGCTGGACATTCGCGACCCGGCTGAGGCGTACTCCGCTGCCGAGTTTCGTCGCGATGCGATGGCAGAAATGGCGGAGATTACCCAAAGGGGTAAGATTCCGTTGCTTGTTGGTGGAACCATGCTCTACTTCAAGGCGCTGCTTGAAGGATTGTCGCCGTTGCCCTCGGCCGATCCGGACGTGCGTCAGCGGATAGAGCAAATGGCGACGGAAAAGGGATGGGATGCCTTGCACCGTCAGCTGTGTGAAATCGATCCGGTCGCCGGTAGTCGTATTCATCCGAATGATCCGCAGAGACTTTCGCGAGCACTGGAAGTTTTTTTTATTTCGGGTAAAACTTTAACGGAACTGACAAAAACGTCCGGCGAAGCGTTACCCTACGATGTGTCTCAATTTGCTATCGCTCCGGCGAACCGCGAACTGTTACACCAACGCATTGCGTTGCGTTACAACCAGATGCTGGCGTCAGGTTTTGAAGCGGAGGCTCGCGCTCTGTTTGCACGAGGTGATTTGCATACGGATATGCCTTCCATTCGCTGTGTTGGTTATCGTCAGATGTGGTCTTACCTCTCTGACGAAATCGATTACAACGAAATGGTTTATCGGGGAATTTGCGCAACCCGGCAGCTCGCGAAACGCCAGATGACCTGGTTACGTGGCTGGCCCGACGTACACTGGTTAGACAGTGATGAGCCAGAATTAGCGCGTAATGCGGTGCTTCAGGTTGTTAGTGCGAAGCAGGGATGATTGTGTACAATTGGTCCGTTATCGTGCGCAAATTTTTTACGCAGTTTTTCTGAACCACGGTTCAAAAGTAACAAACAACAAGCATATAAGGAAAAGATAGAATGGCTAAGGGGCAATCATTACAAGACCCGTTTTTGAACGCATTGCGTCGTGAACGTGTACCGGTTTCGATCTATTTGGTGAATGGTATTAAGCTGCAAGGGCAGATTGAATCCTTTGATCAGTTCGTCATTTTGTTGAAAAACACGGTTAGCCAGATGGTGTATAAGCACGCCATCTCTACGGTAGTTCCTTCTCGTCCGGTATCGCACCACAGCAACAATGCGGGCGGCGGAAGCACTAACTACCACCACGGCGGAAGCAACCAGGCCGCTCAGTCGCAGCCACAACAAGACGGCGATAACGCAGAGTAATTTTGTGTTGCCGTGAAAGCCAGGGCTGGAGAGCGAACCCGTTTTCCCGTCCTGGTTATTTTATTTTAGCGAGGTTATAGCTTGTTTGACCGTTATGATGCCGGTGAGCAGGCCGTACTGGTACACATCTGGTTCTCCCAAGACAAAGAGCTGGAAGATTTGCAGGAGTTTGAAACTCTTGTCTCTTCTGCGGGCGTCGAAGCGCTGCAGGTAATTACTGGCAGCCGTAAAGCGCCACATCCCAAATATTTTGTCGGTGAAGGAAAGGCAGCTGAAATTGCCGATGCGGTAAAAGCGAGTGGAGCATCGGTCGTTTTATTCGATCATGCCTTATCCCCTGCTCAGGAACGAAACCTCGAGCGGCTGTGCGAATGTCGTGTTATCGACCGCACCGGCTTAATTCTCGATATTTTTGCTCAGCGCGCCCGCACCCATGAGGGTAAATTGCAGGTCGAGCTGGCACAGCTACGCCATCTGGCAACCCGTCTGGTGCGAGGATGGACGCACCTTGAACGCCAGAAAGGTGGTATTGGTTTGCGCGGCCCAGGGGAAACCCAGCTGGAAACGGACCGTCGTTTGCTGCGCAACCGCATCAGTCTGATCCTGTCTCGTCTTGAACGCGTGGAAAAACAGCGCGAACAGGGCCGTCAGGCGCGCGCCAAAGCAGATGTACCAACCGTTTCGCTGGTGGGCTACACCAACGCCGGTAAATCCACCCTGTTTAACGCCATTACGTCTGCGGATGTGTACGCTGCGGATCAGCTGTTCGCGACGCTGGACCCAACCCTGCGCCGTCTCAATGTGGCGGATGTGGGCGAAGTGGTGCTGGCGGACACGGTAGGTTTTATTCGCCACCTGCCGCACGATTTGGTGGCCGCGTTTAAAGCGACCTTGCAGGAAACGCGTCAGGCCACCATGCTGCTGCATGTGATCGATGCCGCCGATGTGCGTCTCAATGACAACATTGAAGCGGTTAACGTGGTGCTGGAAGAGATTGAAGCCGATGAAATTCCAGCCCTGTTGGTGATGAACAAAATCGATATGCTGGAGGATTTTGTACCACGTATCGATCGTGATGAAGAGAATCAGCCGATTCGTGTCTGGCTTTCCGCGCAGACCGGTGTCGGGCTGCCGTTGTTGTGGCAGGCATTATCAGAACGCCTGGCCGGTGAAATTGCGCAGTATGACCTGCGTTTGCCGCCGGAAGCCGGACGTTTGCGCAGTCGCTTTTACCAGTTACAGGCGATTGAAAAAGAATGGAATGAAGATGATGGCTGTGTAGGTTTGCACGTACGTATGCCGATTGTGGACTGGCGTCGTCTGTGTAAACAGGAGCCGTCGCTAGCCAGTTATATTGTTTGACCGTTGCCCAACTCATTTACCTGAATAGTCGGTGTATGTCCTCCGTTTTAGCGGCTGTCATGCACCGGCCGCAGGGTAAAACGTAAATACAATAAATGGAGTAGAGACATGGCGTGGAATCAGCCCGGTAATAACGGACAGGACCGCGACCCGTGGGGAAGCAGCAATAATCAAGGCGGCAACTCTGGGGGAAACAAAGGAGGTCGCGATCAGGGACCGCCTGATCTGGATGATATCTTCCGTAAGCTGAGTAAAAAACTCGGCGGACTGGGCGGTGGCAAACAGAATGATAATGGCCAGCGCAGCGGCGGTAGCGGTGGCAAACTGGTTGGCATCGTTGCCGCAGCGGCAGTCATTATCTGGGCGGCGAGCGGTTTCTACACCATCAAAGAAGCGGAACGTGGCGTCGTCACGCGCTTCGGCAAATTCAGCCATCTGGTTGAGCCTGGCCTCAACTGGAAACCTACCTTTATCGATCAGGTGCGTGCAGTCAACGTGGAAGCAGTGCGTGAGCTTGCGGCTTCTGGCGTGATGCTGACATCCGACGAAAACGTGGTGCGCGTGGAAATGAACGTGCAGTACCGCGTGACCGATCCGGAGCGCTACCTGTTTGCCGTAACCAGTGCTGATGACAGCCTGCGTCAGGCAACCGACAGCGCGCTGCGCGGCGTCATTGGCCGTTCCACCATGGACCGCATTCTGACCGAAGGCCGTACCGTGGTGCGTAGCGAAACCCAGCGTGAAATCGACGAAACCATTCGTCCATACAACATGGGTATCACGCTGCTCGACGTAAACTTCCAGGCGGCGCGTCCACCGGAAGAGGTCAAAGCCGCGTTTGATGATGCGATTGCCGCGCGTGAAAACCGCGAGCAGTACGTGCGTGAAGCGGAAGCCTATGCCAACGAAGTTCAGCCACGCGCTAACGGCCAGGCCCAGCGTATCCTCGAAGAGGGACGTGCTTACAAAGAGCGTACCGTGCTGGAAGCGCAGGGTGAAGTGGGACGCTTCGCGCTTATGCTGCCGGAATACAAAGCCGCACCGCAGATCACCAAAGAACGTCTTTACATTGAAAGCATGGAGCGCGTGCTCAGCCATAGCCGCAAAGTGCTGGTTAACGATCGTGGCAATAACCTGATGATGCTGCCGCTGGATCAGCTGATGCGCGGCAGTCAGGGTGCAGCCAACCAAAATGGCCAGAAAAATACCGATTTGACGAAGTTGCCACCGGTTTCAGATAGCAATGCCAGCAACAGCGATACTTCATCGTACAGTCCGAGCAGCATCATGGATCAGCGTCGCGCGAATGCGCTGCGTAACGATACCCAGCGTCAGGGGAGGGAATAATCGATGCGTAAGCCAATTATCGCCGTAATTATTGTTGTGCTGGTGGTGCTTTACGCATCACTGTTCGTGGTCCAGGAAGGTGAGCGTGGCATCGTGCTGCGTTTTGGTAAGGTTCTGCGTGACAGCGAAAACAAACCGCTGGTGTATGCGCCGGGTCTGCACATGAAGATTCCGTTTGTTGAAACCGTGAAAACGCTGGATGCGCGCATTCAGACCATGGACAACCAGGCGGATCGCTTTGTTACCAAAGAGAAAAAAGACCTGATCGTTGATTCCTACATCAAATGGCGTATCAGCGACTTCAGCCGTTACTACCTGGCAACCGGTGGTGGCGACGTTTCTCAGGCTGAAGTGCTGCTGAAACGTAAATTCAGTGACCGTCTGCGTTCTGAAATGGGTCGTCTGGATGTGAAAGACATCGTGACCGATTCCCGTGGCCGTCTGACCACCGATGTGCGCGATGCTCTGAACACCGGCAGCGCGGGCAATGATGATGACGTGCAGACGCCAGCCGCTGACGATGCCATTGCCAATGCTGCTGCTCGCGTTGAACGTGAGACCAACAGCAAAGAGCCAGCACCGAACCCGAACAGCATGGCTGCGCTGGGTATTGAGGTGGTGGATGTCCGCATCAAGCAGATCAACCTGCCGACGGAAGTGTCTGACGCGATCTATAACCGTATGCGTGCCGAGCGTGAAGCGGTAGCGCGAAGCCAGCGTTCACAAGGTCAGGAAGAAGCGGAAAAACTGCGCGCTCAGGCGGATTATCAGGTAACCCGTACGCTGGCGGAAGCACAGCGTGAGGCACTGATTACCCGCGGTGAAGGCGATGCCGAAGCAGCGAAACTGTTTGCCGATGCGTTCAGCCAGGACCCGGATTTCTACGCCTTTATCCGTAGCCTGCGTGCTTATGAAAACAGCTTCTCGGATAATCAGGATATTCTGGTTTTAAGCCCGGACAGCGATTTCTTCCGCTATATGAAGGCGCCTTCTAACGCCACGCACTGATAACTGAGATAAACTCTGGGCCGACGATCTTGTCGGCCTTTTTTTTGGGAAATAATAATGAACACAACCATCTGGATGGCGCTGGCTTTGGTGCTGGTTCTGGAAGGGCTGGGCCCCATGTTTCTGCCACGCGTCTGGCGACGTATGATTCTGGCGATGACGCAGCTGCCGGATCGCCTGCTGCATCGCTTTGGCGGTGGTCTGGTGGTGGCGGGTGCGGTGATTTTTTATATGATCAGCGCGCACAATAGCTAAATTTCGGCGGTCGTATTGTGTCTTGCCGCCGATCTTTCCCCAACATGTTGTAGCGATCAAAACTCAGGCAAAAAACAGCGCAATCGTATGCTAAAAGTGCTGAAAGAGGCTAAATCCGATGGTAGAATCCATTTTTAAGCAATCGGTGATTTTGAAAAAATGGGTAAGAACGTCGTCGTACTGGGCACCCAATGGGGTGACGAAGGTAAAGGTAAGATTGTTGACCTTCTGACAGAGCGTGCGAAATACGTCGTGCGCTATCAAGGTGGCCACAACGCAGGCCACACACTTGTCATCAACGGTGAAAAAACCGTCCTCCACTTAATTCCCTCTGGCATTCTGCGTGAAAACGTCACCAGCATCATTGGTAACGGCGTTGTGCTGTCACCTGAAGCGCTGATGAAAGAGATGAAAGGCCTTGAGGATCGCGGTGTACCGGTACGTGAACGTCTGCTGCTGTCTGAAGCCTGCCCGTTGATCCTGCAATACCATGTCGCGATGGATCTGGCGCGTGAAAAAGCGCGCGGCGCCAAAGCCATCGGCACCACCGGCCGCGGAATCGGTCCGGCGTATGAAGATAAAGTTGCCCGCCGTGGTCTGCGCGTTGGCGATCTCTTCAACAAAGAAACCTTCGCTGCCAAACTGAAAGAAGTGGTTGATTACTACAACTTCCAGCTGGTGCACTACTACAAAGAAGACGCGGTTGATTTCGACAAAGTGCTGAACGATGTGATGGCGGTTGCCGACATCCTGACCAGCATGGTTGTTGATGTGTCTGAACTGCTGGATGGCGCGCGTCAGCGTGGCGATCTGATCATGTTCGAAGGTGCGCAGGGTACGCTGCTGGACATCGACCACGGTACTTATCCGTATGTCACCTCGTCCAACACCACCGCAGGTGGCGTAGCGACCGGTTCAGGTATTGGTCCGCGTTATGTCGACTACGTGCTGGGTATCGTGAAAGCCTACTCAACCCGCGTCGGCGCTGGCCCGTTCCCGACTGAGCTGTTCGACGAAATCGGTGAGTTCCTGTGCTCGAAAGGCAACGAGTTTGGCGCGACCACCGGTCGTCGTCGCCGTACCGGCTGGCTGGATGCAGTTGCGGTGCGCCGTGCCGTACAGATCAACTCGCTGTCAGGTTTCTGCATGACCAAACTGGACGTGCTGGATGGCCTGAAAGAAGTGAAAATTTGTGTGGGCTATCGTATGCCGGATGGCCGCGAAGTCACCACCACGCCGCTGGCTGCTGAAGGCTGGGAAGGTATCGAGCCGATCTACGAATCGATGCCGGGCTGGAGTGAAAACACCTTTGGCGTGAAAACGCTGGAAGGTCTGCCGCAAGCCGCGCGTGACTACATCAAACGTGTGGAAGAGGTAACCGGTGTGCCGGTAGATATTATTTCTACTGGTCCTGACCGCAGTGAGACCATGATTCTGCGCGACCCGTTCGACGCGTAATCTCCTCAGGCCGGACTCTGTCCGGCCTCTGTTTTTCTGCTCTTTGACTCCGCTCACACCATTTTTTCTTGCAAATATCGATAGTTGCCTGAAAAAAACGCACCGGCCTTCACGCACTGGTTTATCATCATAATTAAATACAACGCCGACCGGCGCATAACAATAACGCCTGATGATTCACTGAGGTACATGTGCAGCTGACAAGTTTTACCGATTATGGACTGCGCGCCTTGATATACATGGCAACATTGCCGGAAGGTAAGCAGACCAACATTACTGAAGTGACCGATACCTACGGGGTATCGCGCAATCATATGGTCAAAATCATCAACCAACTTAGCCGGGCCGGTTTTGTGGCCGCAACACGCGGTAAAAACGGCGGAATTCGTTTAGGCATGAACCCGGAAAAAATCGTGATTGGCGACGTCGTGCGGAAAATGGAGCCATTACAGTTGGTTAACTGTGGCGAATGTACTATCACGCCAGCCTGTCGCCTGCGCAAAGCGCTGAGCGATGCGGTCCAGTTGTTTCTTCATGAGCTGGACAATTACACGCTGGCCGACCTCGTCAAAGGCAACGATCCACTCTACCAAATCTTATTGTCCGAACCGCCGGTGGCAATCCATCAAAAATGACATCGGAGGAACCGTAATGTCAAAAGACCCTTTTCAGGAAAGAGAAGCTGAAAAATATGAAAACCCGATCCCAAGTCGGGAATTTATCCTGGCGCTATTAGAAAAGCGCGAAAAGCCTGCAAACCGCGATGAAATCGCGCAGGAACTCAACATCAGCAGCGAAGACCAGCTGGAAGCGCTGCGCCGTCGCCTGCGCGCCATGGAGCGTGACGGGCAACTGATTTTTACCCGCCGTCAATGTTACGCCCTGCCGGAGCGCCTTGATCTGCTGCGCGGCAAAGTGATTGGCCATCGCGATGGCTACGGTTTTCTGCGCGTGGAAGGACAGAAAGACGATTTCTATCTTTCCGCTGAGCAGATGAAGCTGTGCCTGCACGGCGACGTAATCCTGGCGCAGCCGGGCGGCGCGGACCGTAAAGGCCGTCGCGAAGCGCGCGTGGTACGCGTGCTGGAGCCGCGTAACAGCCAGATTGTCGGGCGTTACTTTACCGATGCAGGCGCAGGCTTTGTGGTGCCGGACGACAGCCGTCTGAGCTTTGATATCCTTATCCCGCAGGACCAGACGCTGAATGCGCGTATGGGGTCGGTGGTGGTGGTGGAAATCACGCAACGTTCCAACCGTCGCTCCAAAGCGCTGGGTAAAATCACCGAAGTGCTGGGCGACAATATGGGCACCGGGCTGGCCGTTGATATGGCGCTGCGCACCCATGAAATCCCGCATGTCTGGCCGGAAGAAGTGGAAAAAGAGATCGCCAGACTGAAGGAAGAAGTGCCTGAAGCGGCGAAAAAAGGCCGTGTCGATCTGCGTCAGCTGCCGTTAGTCACCATTGATGGTGAAGACGCGCGCGACTTCGATGATGCGGTTTACTGCGAGAAAAAACGCGGTGGCGGCTGGCGTCTGTGGGTAGCGATTGCGGACGTCAGCTATTACGTGCGTCCCGGTACCGCGCTGGACAACGAAGCGCATCAGCGTGGCACCTCGGTCTATTTCCCTTCGCAGGTGGTGCCAATGCTGCCGGAAGTGTTGTCGAATGGTTTGTGCTCACTCAACCCGCAGGTCGATCGCCTGTGCATGGTGTGTGAAATGACCATCTCGTCCAGCGGCAAGCTGACCGGTTTCAAACATTATGAAGCGGTGATGAATTCACACGCGCGCCTTACCTACACCAAGGTGTGGAACATCCTACAGGGCAATCCGGAGCTGCGTGAACAATACGCGTCGCAGGTGAAGCACCTGGAGGAGCTGCATCGCATGTATCAGGTGCTGGAAAAAGCGCGTGAGCAGCGTGGCGGCATCTCGTTTGAAACTGAAGAAGCCAAATTTATCTTCAACGCCGATCGCCGTATTGAGCGTGTGGAGCGCACGGCGCGTAACGATGCGCACAAGCTGATTGAAGAGTGCATGATCCTCGCCAACATCGCCTCGGCCCGCTTTGTTGAGAAAAACGAAGAACCGGCGCTGTTCCGCGATCACGATCGTCCAAGCGACGACAGCATCACCAGCTTCCGTACCGTGCTCAACGAGCTGGGCCTGAGCCTGCCAGGTGGCAGCAAGCCGCAGCCGATCGATTATGCCGAGCTGCTGACGCAGATTGCCGATCGTCCGGATGCAGAAATGCTGCAAACCATGCTGCTGCGTTCGATGAAACAGGCGGTATATGACCCGGAAAACCGTGGTCACTTCGGCCTGGCGCTGGCGTCGTATGCGCACTTTACGTCGCCGATCCGTCGCTATCCCGACCTGCTGCTGCACCGCGCCATCAAATATCTGCTGGCGAAAGAGCAGGGCGAGGAGAAAGGCAACACCACGGCCACCGGCGGTTATCACTACGACATGCAGCAGATGCTGCAACTCGGCCAGCATTGCTCGTTGACCGAACGTCGTGCTGACGAAGCCACGCGTGACGTCGCCGACTGGCTGAAATGCGACTTTATGCAGGATCAGGTCGGCAACGTGTTTACGGGCGTGATCTCCAGCGTGACCGGTTTTGGTTTCTTCGTCCGTCTCAGCGATCTGTTTATCGATGGTCTGGTGCACGTCTCGACGCTGGATAATGATTACTACCGCTTTGACCCGGTTGGTCAGCGTCTGATCGGTGAGTCTGGCGGACGGACCTATCGTCTCGGCGATGCGGTAGAGGTGCGGGTGGATGCTGTGCACATGGACGAGCGCAAAATCGACTTCGCGCTGATCTCCAGCAAACGCGTGCCGCGTGGCGAAGGTAAAACGGTGCGCGAGCGTGAGAAACGTGGCGGTAAGCCGCCAGCGAAACGCCGTCGTGACGCGGGTAAAAACGTTAATTTCGAGCCGGATGCCGCTTTCCGCAGCGACAAGAAAAAGCCTGAGAAAGCCAAGAGCGAGAAAAAAAGTAAAAATCCGTCGGAAAAAACCCGTAAAATCGCCGCCGCCACCAAGGCTAAGCGCGCGGCGAAGAAAAAAGCCAGCGAAGCCTGATGATCTCTGGCCCGTTATGGGCCAGTTATCGCTGATTTACATCCAACCACTGAGCTGATCAATGAGTGAAATAATTTTTGGTATTCATGCCGTGCAGGCCCTGCTGGAACGCGATCCACAGCGTTTTCAGGAAGTTTTTATCCTTAAAGGCCGTGACGATCGTCGCCTGCAAACGCTGGTCGCTGCACTGGAAGCTCAGGGAATCGTGATTCAGGTGGCAAACCGCCAGTGGCTGGACGGCCAGGTTGATGGCGGCGTGCATCAGGGCATCGTGGCGCGCGTGAAGCCGGGTAAAAACTACCAGGAAGGCGATCTGCCGGATCTGCTGGAGTCACTGGAGAATCCGTTCCTGCTGATCCTCGATGGCGTTACCGATCCGCACAACCTCGGCGCCTGCCTGCGCAGCGCTGATGCGGCTGGCGTACATGCGGTCATCGTGCCGAAAGATCGTTCCGCGCAGCTCAACGCCACGGCGAAGAAAGTTGCCAGCGGTGCGGCGGAAAATGTGCCGCTGATCCGCGTGACTAACCTGGCGCGCACCATGCGTCTGTTGCAGGAATACAACATCTGGATCGTTGGCACCGCCGGTGAAGCCGATCACACGCTGTATCAGAGCAAGCTGCCCGCTTCTCTGGCGCTGGTGATGGGGGCGGAAGGCGAAGGTATGCGCCGTCTGACGCGTGAACATTGCGACGAGCTGATCAGCATCCCGATGGCAGGCAGTGTCTCCTCGCTCAACGTATCGGTCGCTACCGGCATCTGCCTGTTCGAAGCCGTACGCCAGCGTCAGGCGTGATCCCCACCGCAAATTAGTTTCTGTGCCAGGCATAACTGCGTATCGCCCTCATACTTAGTAGGAAAAATACCCTGAATAATTTGGATTGCAGGATGGCGCGCAGCCAGCGCACCTGCAACCCGAGGCATGACGGGGATTTGCGAGGAGCCGTTATGACCTGGACAACCCACAACGTATTCAATCAGCCGCAGCCACTCAGCAACAGCAATTTATTTACCCGCGATCTCGCCTTATGCGAAGCCGTCGCCCGCGAGGGTGCCAGCTGGGATCGCGAATGGCTGGCGTCGGTGGGCCTGCAACTCGGCAGCGCTGAATCGCTCGAACTGGGCCGACTGGCGAATGCCCAGCCGCCGGAACTGCTGCGCTACGACGCGCGCGGAGAACGGCTGGACGAGGTGCGTTTTCATCCCGCCTGGCATCTACTGATGCAGGGATTATGTGCCAGTCGTCTGCACAACCTGAGCTGGCAGCCCGACGTACAACCTCACGCCATGGTGGCGCGGGCGGCGCGCTTTATCCTGCACGCGCAGGTGGAGGCCGGGTCGCTGTGCCCGGTAACCATGACCCACGCCGCCATCCCGCTGCTGCAAAACCATCTGCCTGCCCCGTACGCCGACTGGCGCGATGCGCTGCTGAGCGATCGTTACGACGCCCATCATCAGCCTGGCAATAAGAAACGTGGCCTGCTGATTGGTATGGGGATGACTGAAAAGCAGGGCGGCACCGATGTGCTGAGCAACACCACGCGCGCAGAACCGCTGGGCGTGAGCGGCTCGGGCGAGGCGTACCGCATCACCGGTCATAAATGGTTTTTCTCGGTGCCGCAAAGCGATGCGCATCTGATTCTGGCGCAGACTGCCGGTGGCCTGAGCTGCTTTTTCCTGCCGCGTCTGTTGCCCGATGGCGCGCGTAATGCCATCCGGCTGGAACGGCTGAAAGACAAACTCGGCAACCGCTCCAACGCCAGCTGTGAAGTCGAGTTCCAGGACGCCATCGGCTGGCTGATGGGGGAAGAGGGCGATGGCGTCAGGCTAATCCTGAAGATGGGCGGCATGACGCGTTTCGATTGCGCGCTCGGCAGCCACGGGCTGATGCGCCGCGCGCTATCGATTGCCCTGCACCATGCCCAGCAGCGCCAGGTGATGGGCAAAAACCTCAGCGATCAACCGTTGATGCGCGCGGTGCTGGCACAGCAGGCGCTGCAACTGGAGGGACAAACCGCCCTGCTGCTGCGTCTGGCGCGCGCCTGGTCCACGCCCGCCAGTGAGCATGAACGTTTATATGCGCGGCTGTTCACCCCCGCCGCCAAATTTACCCTCTGCCAGGCCGGCATTCCCTTCGTGGCGGAAGCGATGGAGGTGCTGGGGGGGATCGGCTACTGCGAAGAGAGTGAGCTGCCACGGCTGTACCGCGAGATGCCGGTAAACAGCATCTGGGAAGGGTCAGGAAATGTGATGTGTCTGGACGTGTTGCGGGTGCTGAGTCGCCAGTCTGATGTGCTGGCGATGCTCAATGACGAGCTGGACGCGGTGAAAGGCTGCAACCGGCATTTCGATCGCCGCTGGCGGCAGCTGCGATTGCGTCTTGGCAACGTGCAGGAAGCGCAGGCACGCGCAGTGACCGGGGAGCTGTTGCAGCTGGCCACCGCCGCGATCCTGCTCAAAGTGGCCGAACCACCGCTGGCCGATGGCTGGTGCCAGCAGTTTCTCGATACGCGTGGGAAACCGCTGCTCAGTCACGACCTCAGCACGCGCCTACTTCTGCGCGCCAGTGCCGGTTGATGCGCCGTACAGAATTGCGGTGGCGTACCAGAAGCCGGGCATCACCGTCTCATCAACCAGCAAAACCTGGTAATAAACCGCGCCCGCCTGATTCGCCCGGGCGGCGATGGCGCGTTCGGCATCATCCGGCGAACCCCGCACCTGCACATTGATGGTGCCCAGTTTGGGCAGGCCATAGCTCTGCGCCCGATCGATCTCCTGCGCATGGCGGGTGGGAGCGGGTGGGGGTTTAGGTGTTGGCGTCAACGCGGCACAGCCGCTTAACAGCAGGCTCAGCGCCAGAAATAGCGAAACACGCATGACAACTCCGCAACGGGGAAGATGGCTCAAGTGTATGCCATCTTCCCCCGACTCATCAGGCCCTGAGGTGAAAAATACTCACCAGCTGCGTCAGATGATGACCCTGCTGGCTCAGATCGCTGGCGGTGGCTGCCGATTGCGTCACCAGATCGCTATTCTGATGGGTCGCCTGGCTGATGTGGTTCATCGCCAGATTCACCTGACCAATACCCGACGCCTGCTCCTGCGCGGCGATATTGATCTCGCCCATCAGGGTTTTCACCTGCGCGATATGTTCGACAATGTGGCTCATGGCATCGCGCGTTTGTTCCGACAGCTTATGCCCCTCCGCAACCTTGCTGATGGAGCTGGCAATCAGCCCGTCGATCTCTTTTGCCGCCTGAGCACTGCGCTGTGCCAGCGCGCGCACTTCTGCCGCTACCACGGCAAAACCTTTACCGTGTTCGCCAGCCCGAGCGGCTTCCACCGCCGCATTCAGCGCCAGAATATTGGTCTGAAAGGCAATGGATTCAATGACGTGTGTGATGTCGGCAATGCTCTGCGACGCCACGCGAATTTCCGCCATGGTCCCCACCGAACGCGACACGGTCTCGCCGCCGTGCGCCACGGTCGTCGCCGCCTCACTGACCCGCGCCATCGCCTGACGGACGTTGGCCGCGGTTTGCGCTACCGTCGCGCCGAACTGCTCCATGCTCGCTGAAGTCTGCTCCACGCTACTGGCCTGGCGGCCAATCTGATCGCTGATGTTCTGGCTGCTGGCGGCGATGCTGTCGGTGCCGAGGTTGATCTGCTGTGCTGTCTGCCGTACCTGGCCGACAATCTGCGCCAGGCCATCGCCAATGCCGTTGATTGCCACCACCAGTTGGCCGATTTCATCGCGCCGCGTGGAGTCGAGGTGCGCCTGCAAGTTGCCCGCCGCGTACTGCTCCGCCAGATGGATCACCTGATGCAGCGGAAGGCTAATCGCCCGGCGGCTGTACCACATAAAACCGATGGCAAAGGCCAGCGCCAGCGCCAGGCCGATGGCGATAAACAGGTTACGGCTCTGGGTAATCGGCGCCAGCAGGCTGGCGCGGTTCACTTCCCCGGCAATGATCCAGTTCCAGCCCGGCAGCTGCTGCCAGGCAAGCAGTTTGGTTTCGCCGTCCAGCGTCAGGGTAGTCAGCCCCTTCGGCTGACTCAGCAGTTTTCGCTGCGTTGCCGCATCCCATAACGGCAGCTTGCCTTCACGATGTTTATCAAACAGATATTGCCCCTGGGCACTGCCCGGCGCGCCGTTCAGCACAAAGAAATTGCCGCTGTCGCCGAGATGGCGCGCCAGCACTTTGTCACGCATCAGCGCGTACTGCTGGTCGATTTGCACCCCGACAAACAGAATACCGATCACTGCGCCGCTGTCATCGGTCACCGGCTGATACTGCGTGATGTAACGGTGGCCAAACAGGGTTGCCAGACCGCGATAAATGCCGCCCTGATTCACGCTGCGCCAGGCCGCGCTGCTGCGATCCAGTCGGGTACCAACCGCACGGTTGCCATCCTCTTTCTTCAGCGAGGTCGCGATACGGACATAATCGTCGCCATCGCGCACAAAAATGGTGGCGACCGCGCTGGTTCGCTCAAGGAAATCATCTACGGCAATCTGATCAAGGTTGAGGGTTTTCAGCCCGGCGCGCAGCGTGGGGGTACTGATATCGCCCACCTGAATGCGCGAGTTTTCATCGCGGCTAAAGCGCCTGGGCAGAAAACTTTGAAACAGGACGGTGTAATTTGCCACCTCCGCCGACAGCGTGGTGTTAAACATGGTGGCCATTTCGCTGATGCCCTGCACCTGATTCTGCATATCGTCTGTTGCCAGATTTTCCAGCTGGCGCGCGGCGTTGTGGCTCAGGGTGAGAGTCAGGGTGAGCAGCACCACGGCCACGCTTAAAGACGTCAATACAGACAGCTTAATTCCGAGACCCATGGCGCTGAGAGAGAGACGCTTCATAAAGTACCTATGTCGATGTGGTTGGGGGGATACAAGATCAACGGCAAAACGGGCAAAAGGTTTAGTCTGGAAATTATTCGAACAAAATGTGAAGTGACTCGCGTTTTGGGGCGCAGGGCTTACACTGTGAGCAGGTGATAATCATTCTCAACGGAGGCGACATGATTGAATTGGCAACGGAAACATTGGCCGGTATTCAGTGTATTCACGCGGCACCGGCCGGACAGCGGCAGGCTCGTTTACCGACCGTGCTGTTTTATCATGGCTTTACCTCGTCGAAAGAGGTGTATAGCTACTTTGCCGTTGCGCTGGCGCAGGCCGGTTTTCGCGCCATCATGCCGGATGCTGATATGCACGGCGCGCGTTATAACGGTGATACCGAAACCCGTATGACGCACTTCTGGGAGATCCTCAGACAAAACATCGATGAAGTGCCGTTACTGGAAGCGGCGCTGCGTGAACACGACTGGATCGATGACGGCCGTCTGGCGGTGGCCGGCGCCTCGATGGGCGGTATGACCGCGCTGGGCGCTATGGCGCGTTATCCGCAGATTCATAGCGTCGCCTGTATGATGGGGTCGGGCTATTTTATGCAGCTGAGCCATACGCTGTTCCCGCCGCTGGTGGCGCGAACACCGGAACAGAAAGAGGCCTTTGCGGCTCGTCTGGCTCCGTTAGCCGCTTACGATCCCAGCCAGCAGCTGGAGAAACTGGCGAATCGTCCGCTGTTGCTGTGGCACGGTGAAGCGGATGAGGTGGTGCCCTTTGCCGAGACGGTGCGGCTGGAAAAAGCGCTGCGAGACGCGCAGCTCGATGGGCAGCTGACGTCGCTGTCGGAAAAGCAGATTGGGCACAAAATCACGCCACCGGCCCTGACTGCGCTGGTGAGTTATTTCAAACATCATCTGTAAAAACAATTCGGGCTGGCGTGGCGCCAGCCCGTTACGACATACCGGATTACAGCTGTGACGACAACCGGTCAGCGGCGCTACTGTTAGCACCGGTGTGGTTATTGCCCGGAGCGTCCAGTCGGTTGACGTAGACATAGCCTGAAGCCGCCTTACTGCTGTTACTTCTCATCTGCTGCGCATAGTCAGTGGAGCTGGCAGAAGCGGGGGTAGACAGGAAGAGACCCAGTAAAGTAGCGATAACGAAGGTTCTCATAATCGACTCCTCACTACAGGGAATTCACTCTCAGACGCCGACGACAAGCCAAACCGTTGCGCCCTTAAATAGTTTAGTTCTTCACCTTATTGCTGCCACATCGTCCCTTTGAACGCCTTGTTCAGCCATTTTGATGAATCGCCCCTAAGATTCTGAATTGTCACCCTTAGCACAAAAGGTGCCATTCCCTGGCACGGTTCACGCCATTTGATGAATTGTGCGCTTGAGTTTCACAGGCAACGCCAGTATGATTACGCGTCAATTTTTCAGCTGCATTCAGAGGTGTGTTTCATTATCGAATGAATCACAACCTATAACGTTCCTTGCTTCCGTGGGCCGCAGCTGACCCTGACAGGAGGCTGAATAATCCGTAAGGAGCAATTTCGATGCGTCATTACGAAATCGTATTTATGGTCCATCCTGACCAGAGCGAACAGGTTCCGGGCATGATCGAGCGTTACACTGGTGCTATCACTGGTGCAGAGGGCACGATCCACCGTCTGGAAGACTGGGGCCGCCGTCAGCTGGCTTACCCGATCAACAAACTGCACAAAGCGCATTACGTTCTGCTGAACGTAGAAGCACCGCAGGAAGTGATCGACGAGCTGGAAACGAACTTCCGCTTCAACGACGCCGTTATCCGCAGCATGGTTATGCGCGTTAAGCACGCGGTAACTGAAGCATCTCCGATGGTTAAAGCGAAAGACGAGCGTCGTGAGCGCCGTGAAGATTTCGCTAACGAAGCGGCAGATGACTCAGATGCTGGGGATTCTGAAGAGTAATCCATCGTGACGGCCAATCGACTGCGCCTGTCTGGCACTGTGTGTAAGACGCCGGTTCGAAAAGTCAGTCCGTCAGGAATTCCTCACTGCCAGTTCGTGCTTGAGCACCGTTCCATGCAGGAGGAAGCCGGGTTTCACCGGCAAGCCTGGTGTCAGATGCCGGTGATTATCAGCGGCAACACCCATCAGGTGATTACTCAACACATAACGGTCGGCACGCAACTCACTCTTGAAGGTTTTATTAGCTGCCATCAGGCACGCAATGGCCAGAGTAGAATTGTGTTACATGCCGAGCAGATTGAATTGATAGATTCTGGAGACTAGCCAAATGGCACGTTATTTCCGTCGTCGCAAGTTCTGCCGTTTCACCGCGGAAGGCGTTCAAGAGATCGACTACAAAGATATCGCTACGCTGAAAAACTACATCACTGAAAGCGGTAAGATCGTACCGAGCCGTATCACCGGTACTCGCGCAAAATACCAGCGTCAGCTGGCTCGTGCTATCAAGCGCGCGCGTTACCTGTCTCTGCTGCCGTACACTGATCGTCATCAGTAATCGGCAACTGTCCAACAACGACTTTAAGAGGATAAGGTAATGCAAGTTATTCTGCTTGATAAAGTAGCAAACCTGGGCAGCCTGGGTGATCAGGTTAACGTTAAATCGGGCTACGCCCGTAACTTCCTGTTCCCGCAGGGCAAAGCTGTTCCGGCTACTAAACAACAAGTTGAGCGTTTCGAAGCGCGCCGCGCAGAACTGGAAGCCAAACTGGCTGACGTTCTGTCTGCTGCTAACGCACGTGCAGAGAAAATCAACGGTCTGGGCAGCGTCACCATCACGTCTAAAGCAGGCGATGAAGGTAAACTGTTCGGTTCCATCGGTACTCGCGACATCGCTGACGCTGTAACTGCAGCTGGCGTTGACGTTGCTAAGAGCGAAGTTCGTCTGCCGAACGGCGTTCTGCGCACCACCGGTGAGCACGAAGTTGACTTCCAGGTTCATAGCGAAGTTTTCGCTAAACTGGTTGTGAATGTTGTTGCTGAGTAATTTTACTCGGTAATGCGAAGAAGCCGGCCTTGTGCCGGCTTTTTTGTTATTGCGCGCGGATAAAACTGCCGTCCGGCTGGCGGGTAAACAGCACCGGGCCGTTGTTGCTATCCACCGTTAAGCCTGTCACCACACCCTGCGCATTCTGACGAATCTTCACCTGCTGACCACTCTGCAACGCGCTCAGCGGCTGGTCGTTACCTTCCACGCGCGCCATGGCAAACACATCGTTGACCGGTAAATTGTTATCGCGGAACAGCTGCGCCAGCGTCTGACCGGATGCCACGGTATAGCTGCGCCACTCGCCCTGAGAATCGGCTTTCGGCGTGGTGTTTTGCGCATTATCGTTGTTATAAATCTCCGCCTGCATCGGCACCTCTTTCGGCGCGTTTTCGCTAACCGGCCGCTCAATCGGGTACTGCGGCGTGCTGCTGGGCCACAGGAATGCCAGCAGCATAACCAGCAGCGCAATCACAATGCCACGACGATGCAGCGCCGGTAGCGGATCCATCCAGCGTACGTTATCCAGCAGATGCCAGACGCGGCCTAAACCGCCGGAAAACCGGGAAGGGGTAGCAGAAGCCATTCGTGAATCCTCCTCACTGGCGACCGGGCGTTTGCCTTGCGGCAGCAAACGGAGCAACCAGGGTAAAGTACGCGGTGTGCGCGTCCTGCGACGTCGTGGGGCGATCTGGCCCATGTATTCTCTCTTTTCTCGACGGGAAAGGTGGTTCCTTTCCTTTGTTATAGTATGGGCAATGCGGGCGCGAAGTGCCTGCCAGCATTGAAAAATTTGACGGGTATATTGTTTCTCTTTCCCTGAGAAATGTCATCTGTGACGCACGAGATTTTACGCCAGCGGCCTGCGCTGTTATGCTGCCGTTTCAATTTTTTCTCCGGGATTAAGGAATCAAGATGACAACCCCTTCATTCGACAGCGTCGAAGCACAAGCAAGTTACGGTATTGGTTTACAGGTAGGCCAGCAGCTGCTGGAGTCCGGATTGCAGGGTCTGCAACCGGAAGCGCTGCTCGCGGGCCTGCGCGACGCGCTGGAAGGGAATTCACCGGCAGTTCCGGTTGATGTGGTACATCGCGCCCTGCGTGAAGTGCATGAGCGTGCTGAAGGTGTGCGTCGCGAGCGCGTACAGGCGATGGCAGCGGAAGGCCAGAAATTCCTTGAGCAGAACGCGCAGCGTGAAGGCGTGAGCAGCACCGAAACCGGTCTGCAATTCAGCGTGATCAACCAGGGTGAAGGTGCCATCCCGTCTCGTCAGGACCGCGTGCGTGTGCACTACACCGGTAAGCTGATCGACGGCACCGTGTTTGATAGCTCTGTTGCCCGTGGCGAACCGGCAGAATTCCCGGTCAGCGGCGTGATCCCTGGCTGGATTGAAGCCCTGACCCTGATGCCGGTTGGCTCCAAATGGGAACTGGTTATCCCACAAAACCTCGCGTATGGCGAGCGCGGCGCTGGCGCATCCATCCCGCCGTTCAGCACCCTGATCTTCGAAGTTGAACTGCTGGAAATTCTGTAAGACGACGTGAAGGGCGGCGCCATGCCGCCCTTTATCGTTATTGCTGGCGTAAATCCACCTGCCAGATAGCAAAACCGACCTCATCATTACCCACCGCTTTCATCGGATAATCCGCGTGCCGCGTGATAAAGCCGGTCGCTTTCGCGCCGGGTGCGGTTTCAAAACGAATATCCAGCGGCGTTGAGCTGTGAATCGGCGCCAGACGCCAGTTATGGTCGGCCTGCGGCCGCACTTCACCCTGCGCTTTGGTTTCGCTGCTGATATAGGCAGCGACGACCGAACGGTTCTCATCCGGAGAGGCAAAAGCCACGTACTTATCGCCGGTGCCGGCAAACTTGCCGCCGTAGGCGCGATAATTATTGGTAGCGACCAGGAACGTCATCGCCGGGTCGATCGGTTTACCCTGCCAGGTCAGGTCCCTGATGCGTGACGCTTGTTTGTTGATCAGCTGACATTCGCTGTCGTAGCGCGCCGGTTGCGTCACGTCGATCTGATACTTCACGCCATCGATCACGTCAAAGTTGTAGGTGCGGAAATCCCAGTTGATCAACGACTGCGGCTTCGCGCTATGCGGATCGATCTGGTTAAACTGCCCGGCAGAGCACTCCAGCCACTCCTTCACCTGCGCCCCGCTGACCTTCATCACCACCAGGGTGTTGGGATAAAGATAGAGATCCGCCGCATTACGGAACGTCAGATCGCCTTTCTCTACTTCAACATAGCTGGCGGGATCGTTTTTACGGCCCCCGGCTTTGAACGGTGCCGCCGCGCTCAGCACCGGCAGACGTCCCAGATCGGGATCGCCCTGAATAAAATGTTCAACGTAGGCGCGCTGGGCGTTATTGACGATCTGTACCGTAGGATCATCCTGCACCAGCGATAAATAGCTGTACATCACGTCAGCGGATTTGCCGATCGGTTTGGCGACAAATGCACGCGTGGCGCGATGATCCTGATCCAGCACCTTCACCAGGCTGGCATCCTCTGCCGCCAGCGATTTCTTTGTCACGCTGTCATAAATCGGACGCGCTTCAGCTTTGCCCTGCCTGACCTGCCAGTGGCCGTCTGCGTTATCCAGCACCAGATCAACCACACCGAGATGATCGCCCCACATGCCCGGCATTACCGCGGGTATGCCATTCAGCGTTCCCTGGGCGATATCCGCGCCTTTAATCGCCGCGAACTCTTTGCTGGGGAATACCGCATGGGCATGGCCGAACATAATTGCGTCGATGCCCGGCACCTGGCTGAGGTAGTAGACCGAGTTTTCAGCCATGGCGTGATATGGCTCACTGCTTAAACCGGAATGCGGGATAGCGATGATAATTTCAGCACCTTTTGCGCGCATTTCCGGCACAAAACGTTTCGCTGTTTCGGTAATGTCATCAACCCGGACCTTACCCTGTAGATTGTTGCGATCCCACACCATAATCTGCGGCGGGACGAAGCCGATGTAACCCACTTTGAGCGTTTGCGGCTGCCCGTCACGGTCGGTGACGGTGATTTCTTTAATCAGATAGGGGGTAAACAGCGTTTTTCCCGTCTTCAGATCGATAATGTTGGCGTTTACATAAGGAAAACGCGCGCCCGCCAGCGCTTTTTTCAGATAGGGCAGGCCATAATTGAATTCGTGGTTACCGAGGTTGCCGACACTGTAGTCCAGGGTGTTGAGCGCCTTGTAAACCGGATGTACTTCGCCCGGCTTCAGCCCTTTCGCTGCCATGTAATCGCCGAGCGGGCTGCCCTGAATAATGTCGCCATTATCCACCAGCACGCTGTTTTTCACCTCCGCACGCGCCTGATGGATCAGCGTAGCGGTGCGTACCAGGCCAAACTTTTCCGTTGGGGTGTCTTTGTAATAATCGAAGTCCATCATGTTGCTGTGCAGATCGGTGGTTTCGAGGATGCGTAAATCCACCGTTGCGGCCTGCGCCATAGCGGCAGAAATGCCGAAAGCCAGTAACGTCATGCTCGCTTTGAACATGCTGTCTCCTTGTTGCGGTCCAATGGGCCTCTCAAAATAATGTAAAAAGGTGACAAATTGTAAGATGAAAATGTGATGCGGCTCGGGGTTTTGCCATGTTGTTGCGTTTGCGGCACGGAGGCTGCGGGGGAGAAATGTCATACGTGGCGGTGAGCGACGAACTATGATATTGATATTCCAATAGATTGCTCTCGCGCCCGGTAGCGGCATCGGTCGGAAACAGGTCGCCTGCTAAAATGATTACAGGTTTGCTGTTGGCAGCGAGTAAGCAGAATCAGCAGAAAAGAGGTGAAGAATGTTAGAACAAATTTGCCAGCTGGCGCGTACGGCAGGCGATGCGATTATGCAGGTTTACGACGGCGCTCAGCCGATGGACATCGAACGCAAGGCGGATGATTCGCCGGTCACGGCCGCTGATCTCGCCGCGCATCAGGTTATCGTCAGTGGTCTGAACGCGCTGACGCCGGATGTGCCGGTATTATCTGAAGAAGATCCGCCGGGCTGGGAGATCCGCCAGCACTGGCAGCGCTACTGGCTGGTCGATCCGCTCGACGGCACCAAAGAGTTTATTAAGCGCAATGGCGAGTTTACGGTGAATATCGCGCTGATTGAAAAAGGAAAACCGGTGCTGGGCGTGGTTTACGCTCCGGCCATTGGCGTGCTTTATTCCGCGGCGGAAGGTAAAGCCTGGAAGGAAGAGGGCGGCAACAAAGCGCAGATTCATGTGCGTGATGCGCGTCCGCCGCTGGTAGTGGTGAGCCGCTCCCACTTCGACAAGGATGAGGAGCTGAAAGAGTATTTGCAGCAGCTGGGCGAGCACCAGACCACGGCGATTGGCTCATCGCTGAAGTTCTGCCTGGTGGCGGAAGGCAAAGCGCAGCTTTACCCACGCTTTGGACCGACCAATATCTGGGATACCGGTGCTGGTCACGCCGTTGCGATTGCAGCGGGCGCTCACGTCCATGACTGGAAAGGCAAAACCCTCGACTACGCGCCGCGCGAATCCTTCCTCAATCCTGGCTTCCGCGTTTCGCTGTTTTAAGGCACATTCCCTGACGGCGCTATAAATCGCGCCGCTCAAGGGCCAGGGACGCGCGATAAATCGCGCCTCTACTTGAGCAGTTGATGCAACAGCGTCATGACCTGCTGTACTTCCTGCTCCGTCAGCGCGCCATCTTTGGCGTACTCGACGTGTCCGCTCTTATCCAGTACCACCACCGCCGAGCCGCCGCTCTCCAGCTGCCAGGCTTTGCGGGCGTTGCCGTTACTGTCGACAATAAATTGTGACCACGGATACTGCTGTTTATTGCTTTCTATGCTGCTGCGCACAAACATGCCGGTGCCGGGGATGGCATCATCGGTATTGACGATAGTGGTGGTTTGATAACGATCGTGCGGCAGACCGGCGGCTTTGATGGCTTCAATCAACGCCGCATTCTGTTCTTTGGCCGATGAGCGTCCGGCGATATGCAGGATGACTCGCACTTTTCCACTTAACTGCGCGCTGTTCCACGGACGATAGCTAAACTTGTCTTGTTGATACAACAGTTCTCCTTTGTCGTTCACGCCGACGGCAGGCACGCGTTCTCCCTGTTTGAACAGATGTGCAGACGCGAGACCGGGCGCCAGCAGCGCCAGTGCAAACAACATGTGAGGCAATCGCATGAAAGTGGCTCCTTGGTGATCCGACCAGTTGGTCATGTTCCTGCAATATTAGGCATGGATGATGCGCGTGTCGCGACGATTTCACAGCTTTGTAACCGACGCCACAATTCCGTAATGACTGAAGGTTTATACTGGATAATGTGAACGCGGTAACAGAGTGTTCTGTAATGATGTGTCAATCCAGTAAAAAATTCATTTTTTCGGAACATCGGCAAGCGAGGATGTTCTATAGTTTAGGCCTCATTTGCGCTTCATGGGCTCGTCACCGATTTTGGCAACGGCGAAGCGTTTTACATCTGTACAGGAGTTAAACAGCATGAAGATCTTCCAGCGTTATAATCCGCTGCAAATTGCGAAATATGTAAAAACGCTATTTAAAGGAAGGTTGTATATCAAGGATGTCGGCGCTTTCGAATTTGATAAAGGGAAAGTTCTGATCCCGCGCGTCAAAGACGTACAGCATCTGAGCGTGATGTCTGAAATCAACCGCCAGGTGCTGCGGCTACAAGCCGAGTACAACTAAGCAAAAGAAAGGGCGCCGATGGCGCCCTAATGTTATCCGCGTGAGTTCAAGGTTTCGTCGGTTTCATCTTCCCGATTTTTCGCCACATTCAGCACCGGCGGGCGTTCATCGATACGCGTCACCAGCAGCTGGTCGATGCGATAACTATCGATATCCACCACTTCAAACTTATATCCGGCAAACTTCACAAAGTCGGTACGCTTCGGAATTTTACGCAGCATATACATCATAAAGCCGCCGATGGTTTCGTAGTTGCCTGACTGCGGGAACTCATCGATATCCAGCACGCGCATCACGTCATCAATCGGCGTACCGCCTTCCACCAGCCATGAATTCTCATCACGCGCCACAATCTGTTCTTCCTGCCCCTGGCCGACAAGGTCGCCCATCAGCGTGGTCATCACGTCATTCAGCGTAATGATGCCGACCACCAGCGCGTATTCGTTCATGATCACCGCGAAGTCTTCACCCGCGGTTTTAAAACTTTCCAGCGCTTCGGACAGCGTCAGCGTATCCGGCACAATCAGTGCGGAACGGATCTGCACGCCGCTGTTAAGCGTCATGCTCTGGTTGCCCAGCACGCGCAGCAGCAGCTCTTTGGAATCGACATAGCCGACGATATGGTCGATATCGCCATCACAAACAAGGAATTTGGAGTGGGGACGTTCGGCGATTTTGGCTTTCAGCGTGGTCTCGTCTTCATGCAAATCAAACCAGACGATGTTCTCGCGCGAGGTCATGGATGACGGCACGGTGCGCGATTCCAGCTCAAACACGTTCTCAATCAGCTCATGTTCCTGCTTACGCAGCACCCCGGCCAGCGCACCCGCTTCCACCACCGCGTAGATATCATCGGAGGTGATGTCATCTTTACGCACCATCGGCAGCTTAAAAATACGGAAGAACACGTTCGCCAGGCCGTTGAACATCCACACCAGCGGACGGAACACCAGCAGGCAGAAGCGCATCGGATTGATGATGCGCAGCGCAATGGTTTCCGGGGCAATCATGCCGACGCGCTTTGGCGTTAAGTCAGCAAACAGGATAAACAGGCTGGTAACGATGGTGAAGGAGCAGATAAAGCTCAGCTGATCGGCCAGTTCGGGCGCCACAAAGCGATTGAACAGCGAGCTGAAGGCCGGTGAAAAGGCGGCGTCGCCGACGATACCGCCGAGGATGGCGACCGCGTTAAGGCCAATCTGCACCACGGTGAAAAACATGCCGGGCGTCTCCTGCATTTTCAGGACACGCTGGGCGTTGATGTTGCCTTCGTCGGCCAGCAGCTTCAGCTTGATCTTGCGGGCGGCAGCCAGCGAGATTTCCGACAGGGAGAAAAAGGCACTAATAATAATCAGTAAAAGAATGACAAGCAGGCTATCGAGCATAAATGGTCCGTTGGGTTAATCACTTGTCATTTTTGGCCTGGGCAGCGCGGGAATGGGCGTACGTCCGGTACTCACCAGTCAAACAGGGCTATCCGTGCCAAAAATGTCTGCGCCAATTCGACAAGGTTGTAAGCGTCGGGGCAGAAATGAACGCAGGCGGTGCCTGCTGGACGCTGATTATAGCAGCAGCGCTCATCATGCCGCCAGCAGAGACGGTAACAGGCTTAGGATTAGTCCGAGTGCGTGTTGGGAACAGGCAGAAGCGCCGCCTGGTTGTTGTATCAATCGTGCCATTTGCCGACAATAGTCACGATTTGGCTTAGATGCCGTTTTTACGCAGCTGTTCGGGGAAAAGAGCGGCTATGCTGATGGGTATGCCTGCACTGGTTTTACCCGCTAAACAGACACATGCCCCTGCGGAATAGGGGCAGGCATTATTAACAGGAGTACGTGTGCCACGATTTCATATTTATTGCATGGCCAGCCTGTTGCTGGCTGCGCCTGCCATTCAGGCTGCCAGCGTCCGTTTGCAGCTGGAAGGCTTATCCGGGGATTTACAAAAAAACGTCAGGGCACGCCTGTCTACCATCGGCAGTGACGAGGTCTCAAATGACGGTCGTTTTCGCGCGCGCGTTTCCGTCGCCATCAAAGAGGGCCTGCGCGCCCTCGGCTACTACGAACCGCAAATTGACTTCGAATCGCGCCCGGCACCGCCGCAGGGTGGGCGTCCGGTATTGATCGCACGCGTTACCGCTGGCGAACCGGTGAAGATTGGCGGCAGTACGATTGTGGTGGAAGGCGATGCGAAGAACGATCCCGATTACAAAGCCTGGGTAAAGCAGGGCACCCCCAAAATCGGCACGCAGCTCAATCACGGCGAATACGACAAATTTAAAAACGGCTTTTCCAGCCTGGCGCTGCGTAACGGTTATTTCGACGGTGACTTTAAGCAGAGCCAGCTTGGAGTATCCGTGGAGCGGCGTGAGGCATTCTGGGATATCGATTATAACAGCGGCCCGCGCTATCGCTTTGGCGACGTCACCTTCCAGGGGTCGCAAATCCAGGAAGCCTATCTGCGCAATCTGGTGCCCTTCAAAAAGGGCGATCCCTACAGCTCACGCGATCTGGCGGAACTGAACCGCCGCCTCTCCGCCACCGGCTGGTTTAACTCGGTGGTGGTGGCGCCGGAATTTGATCAGGGACGACAGACCAAAGTGCTGCCATTGAACGCCGTGGTGTCGCCGCGCGTGGAAAACACCCTCGAAACCGGGGTGGGTTACTCAACGGATGTCGGCCCGCGCCTCAAAGCCACATGGAAAAAACCCTGGGTTAACGACAGTGGCCACAGCCTGACCTCCAGCTTCTACGTCTCGGCGCCGGAACAGCAGCTCGATCTCACCTACAAGGTGCCGTTGCTGAAAAGCCCGCTGGAGCAGTACTACACCTTCTCCGGCGGCCTGAAGCGTACCG
Organism: Pantoea sp. X-Soil-TKNS-1207; assembly: GCF_059730485.1. Lineage (NCBI taxonomy): Bacteria > Pseudomonadati > Pseudomonadota > Gammaproteobacteria > Enterobacterales > Erwiniaceae > Pantoea > Pantoea sp. X-Soil-TKNS-1207. Next base: position 3,832,898 of record NZ_AP035958.1, on the reverse strand, counting down.
ACCTTAACGACACCAAAGCCGATACCAGCACCCTCGGCGTGTCGCGTTTCTGGGATAGCAGCAGCGGCTGGCAGCGCGCCATCAACCTGCGCTGGAGCCTCGACCACTTTACCCAGGCGAGCGTCACCAACACCACCATGCTGATCTATCCCGGCGTCAGCCTCAGCCGCACCCGTTCGCGTGGCGGCCTGATGCCTGACTGGGGCGATTCGCAGCGTTATTCCGTGGATGTGTCGGATACCACCTGGGGATCGGATGTCGACTTCCTGATCCTGCAAGCGCAAAACGTCTGGATCCGTACCCTCGGCGAAAAGAACCGCTTCGTCTTGCGCGGCAATCTTGGCTGGATCGAGACCAACAACTTCGACAAAGTGCCGCCGGACCTGCGCTTCTTCGCCGGCGGGGATCGCAGTATCCGTGGTTATAAATACCAGGGCATCTCACCGCGCGATTCCGACGGTAAGCTGACCGGTGCGTCAAAACTGGCGACCGGCTCGGTGGAATATCAATACAACGTGACCGGCAAATGGTGGGGGGCGGTGTTCGTCGACTCCGGCGAAGCGGTTAACGATATCACGCAAAGTGACTTTAAAACCGGCGCGGGCTTCGGCGTGCGCTGGGCCTCTCCGGTCGGACCGATCAAACTCGATATCGCCCGCCCGATTGGCGATGACAAGGAGCATGGGTTGCAATTTTATATCGGACTGGGGCCTGAACTATGAAGCTGTGGAAAAAGGTCCTGATTGGCATTGGTATTTTTTTGCTGCTGCTGATTGGCAGCGTGGCATTTCTGATTGGCACCACGCCGGGTTTACATCTGCTGCTGAAGGGCGCGGATCGCTGGGTGCCGGGATTATCGATCGAGAAGGTGGACGGCGGCTGGCGTGATCTGACGCTGAGCGGCGTGAAATACACCATGCCGGGCGTTAGCGTTGATGCCGGGCGTTTCCATCTGGCGCTCAACCTCAACTGCCTGCTGCACTCGTCCGTGTGCGTCAACGATATCGCGTTGCAGGATGTCAGCGTGGTGGTCGACAGCAAAAAAATGGCGCCGGCCAGCGAGACGCCACCGCCGCAGGAAGCGAGCGGCACCACCAATCTCAGCACGCCGTATCCGATTACGCTCAGCAAAGTCGGCCTGCATAACATCAACGTCAAAGTGGACGACACGGCGATTTCGCTGCTCGATTTCACCACCGGTCTGCACTGGCAGGACCGTGCGCTGACGCTGACGCCGACCCATATTCAAAGCCTGCTGATTGCCCTGCCGAAAGCGGCCAAAGTGGCCGATGAAAAAGTGGTGCAACCGAAGGTGCAGCAACCGAAGCCGGATGAGAAACCGCTCGGGGAAACCTTGCAGGCGATGTTTGCCGAGCCGCTGCTGCCAGCGCTGCCGGATTTCCAGCTGCCGCTGGATATCAGCGTGCAGGAGTTGATCGGCGAGCAGCTGCGGGTGACCGGTGATACCGATTTGGCCATCAACCGTCTGATGCTGAAGGCGCAAACCCGCGATCGTCATCTGCAACTGGAAGCCTTCGATATTGACTCACCGCAGGGGCAGCTCAACGCCAGCGGCGATGCCACGCTGGCCGATAACTGGCCGGTGAATTTCGCGCTTAACGGCGCGGTGAATCTCGACCCGATCAAGGGCGAGAAGATAAAAATGAACCTCAGCGGTGCGATGCGCGATGAGCTGAAACTGGCGCTGAATCTCTCCGGTCCGGTGCAGGCGCAGCTGGATGCCGCCGCCCAACCTGCGGTGGCCGGTTTACCGCTGTCGCTGCGGCTCACCAGCCCGTCGCTGCGCTGGCCGCTGACCGGCGCGGTGCAGTACCAGGCGGATAACCTGGATTACCAGTTCAAAGGCAAAGCCACCGATTATGTGATGTCGCTGCGGACCGCAGTGAAAGGCGAAGGGGTGCCGCCCGCGAGCATTGCCCTTGACGGTAAAGGCAATGTCCAGCAATTCAGCCTCGACAAACTGCATGTTGCCACGTTGCAGGGCAATATCGATCTGACGGCGCTGGTGGACTGGAGCAAAGCGATTAGCTGGCGCAGCGAACTGACGCTTTCCGGCATCAACACCGCGAAACAATACCCGGACTGGCCAGCGAAGCTGGATGGCAAAATCGCCACGCGCGGCAGCCTGTATGGCGGCAGCTGGCAGCTGAGCGTGCCGCAGTTGCAGCTGAAGGGCAACGTCAAACAGAACGCTGTCAGCGCTGATGGCTCCCTCACTGGCAACAGCTACAACCAGTGGAAAATCCCAGGTATCAATCTGGTGCTGGGCCGTAACCATGTGGACGTCAAAGGGGAGTTGGGGGATGCGCTGAATCTCGATGCCAGCATCGATGCGCCCCATCTCGACAATGCGCTGCCTGGCCTTGGCGGCGTCGCCAAAGGCACCATCAAGGCGCGCGGCACCCTTAAAGCGCCGCAGCTGCTGGCGGATCTCACCGCCAGCGGTCTGCGCTGGCAGCAGTTGCAGATTGCGCGCGTGGCGTTGCAGGGCGATGTGAAATCCAGCGATCAGGTGGCCGGTAAGCTGCAACTGCGCGTCGAGCAGCTGAAGCAGGATACGCTGGCGATCAATCTGCTGACCCTCAATGCCGACGGCAACGAGAAGCAGCATCAGCTGAAACTTAACGTGCAGGGCGAGCCGGTCTCCGGCCAGCTGGCGCTGAGCGGCAGTTTCGATCGTCAGACTCAGCACTGGAAGGGCACGCTGAACAATACCCGCTTCGATACCCCGGTGGGCGAGTGGCGTCTGACGCGCGCCATGGCGATTGACTATCTCAACAGCAAGCAGAGCGCGACCATTGGGCCGCACTGCTGGCAGAACCCGAATGCCCAGCTGTGTGTGCCGGAACCGATTGAAGCCGGGGCCAGCGGCCATGCGCACGTAGTGCTCAGCCGTTTTGACCTGGCGATGATCAAACCCTTCCTCACCGATGCAACCAGCCTGACCGGCGTATTCAGCGGCGATGCACGGGTGAACTGGACGGCGGATGGCAAGCTGCCAACCGGTACGGTATCGCTGAAAGGCAATGGCGTGAAAGTGGCGCAGGATGTGCAGGGCAACACGCTGCCTGTCGCTTTCGATACGCTGAATCTCAACGCGGCGCTGCGTAACGGTCGTGCCGAGCTGGAGTGGTTGATCCGTATCGCCAATAACGGCCAGCTGAACGGCAATGTACAAATCGCCGATCCGCAGAACCGTCGCCAGCTGTCGGGCAACGTCAACATCAGCAATATTTCGCTGGCGATGTTCAATCCGGCGCTGATGCAGGGTGAGAAGATCAAAGGCAGCCTCAATAGCGCGCTGCGCCTCGGCGGTAATCTGCAACAGCCGCAGGTATTTGGTCAGCTGGCGCTGAGTGGCGTGGGTGTGGAAGCCAGCTTTATGCCGGTTGTCCTCAAGGCGGCTAACCTCAACATGGCCTTTAACGGCATGAGTTCCACCCTTAACGGGCTGATCCAGACCGCGCAGGGCAACATCAATCTGAACGGCAACGCCGACTGGAGCCAGCTGAATAACTGGCGTGCGCGCATTGCGGCGCAGGGCAGCCGGGTACGTGTTACCGTGCCGCCGATGGTGCGCATGGACGTGTCGCCGGATCTGGTCTTTGAGGCCACCCCCGCTGCTTTCAATCTTGATGGCAGGGTGGATATTCCCTGGGCGCGTATCACGGTGCAGGAAGTGCCGGAGAGCGCCACTGGCGTGTCGTCGGACGAAGTGATGCTCGACCAGAACCTGAAGCCGATTCAGCCGAAAACCACGGCGATCCCCATCAACAGTAATCTGGTGATCCATGTGGGTAACGATGTTGGCCTGTCGGCTTTCGGTTTGAAGGCTAAACTGAACGGTGACCTGAAGCTGGTACAGGACAAAACCGGCCTCGGCTTAAACGGACAGATCAACATTCCTTCCGGGCGCTTTCACGCTTATGGTCAGGATCTGATCGTACGTAAAGGCGAGCTGCAATTCGCCGGACCGCCGGATCAGCCGTATATCAACCTCGAAGCGATCCGTAACCCGGAGGCCACCGAAGATGATGTGACGGCAGGTCTGCGCGTGACCGGGCTGGCGGATGAGCCGAAGGTGGAGATTTTTTCTGACCCGACCATGTCGCAGCAGGAAGCGCTTTCCTATCTGCTGCGCGGTCAGGGACTGAGTGGCGATGGCGACAGTAATGCGTTAACTTCAGCGTTAGTGGGCCTGGGGGTTGCACAAAGTGGGCAGGTTATGGGTAAAATCGGCGAGACATTCGGTGTCAGTAACCTTGCGCTTGATACCACCGGCGTGGGCGACAGCCAGCAGGTGCAGGTGAGTGGCTACGTGCTGCCGGGTCTACAAGTAAAATACGGTGTTGGCATTTTTGATTCACTGGCGACATTAACCTTGCGTTATCGCCTGATGCCCAAACTCTATTTGGAAGCGGTGTCTGGCGTTGATCAGGCACTGGATTTGCTCTATCAGTTTGAGTTTTAGCAATGCGAATAATTGTCTATGGCAGTTTACGGCGCAAACAGGGAAACAGTCATTGGATGACGAACGCGCAATGGCTCGGTGACCATCAGATTGAAGGGTTTGAACTCTACAATCTGGGTCACTATCCGGGCGTAGTTGAGGGTGAGGGCAGCGTCTATTGCGAGGTTTATCGCATTGATGCTACCACGCTGGGCGAATTGGATGCCCTGCGCAGCAGGAATGGCGAATACAAACGCCAGCTAATCCAGACGCCCTTTGGTAGCGCCTGGCTGTACGTTTATCAGCGCCCGATTACCGGCCGCAAGCGGATAGTCAGTGGCGACTGGTTACAGCGCGACGACGACACAGAAGCATAAATAAAAACACCGTCCAGTGGACGGTGTTTTTTTATGCGGTAAAGGCTGAGATTATTTCTTCTGAGCGCGCTCGTAAGAAGAGATGATCTCGGCTTTAGCCGCTTCGGCGTTATCCCAGCCGTCGACTTTCACCCATTTGCCTTTTTCCAGATCTTTGTAGTGTTCAAAGAAGTGGGTGATCTGTGCGCGCAGCAGTTCCGGCAGGTCGTTCACATCTTTGATGTGATCGTACTCTTTGCTCAGCTTGGTGTGCGGAACCGCAACCAGTTTGGCATCTTCACCGGATTCGTCGGTCATTTTCAGCACGCCAACCGGACGGCAACGGATGACCGAGCCAGGCTCCAGCGGATACGGGGTCGGTACCAGCACGTCAACCGGGTCACCATCCAGAGACAGGGTGTGGTTGATATAACCGTAGTTGCACGGATAGAACATGGCGGTAGACATGAAACGGTCTACAAACAGGGCGCCAGACTCTTTGTCCACTTCATATTTGATCGGATCGGCATTGGCCGGGATCTCGATGATGACATAGATATCTTCTGGCAGATCTTTACCTGCAGGCACCTGGTTCAAACTCATCTGGCTTTCCTTCATTAGTCGTATGTTGAGTGTCGGCTATTATAGCCAACTGACTCTGAAAGTATGCCCCCTTTTTGGCGTTTCGGAATGGTCCAGCCGCCTACTTCGCCGCGACAAACAGGGAGACGATGCCTGCGGCAATCAGTGGTCCGACCGGTACGCCACGAAAGAACGCGACGCCAATCACCGTACCCATCAATAACCCGCCAATCACCGAGGGTTGCGCGCTCATAAAATGCACGCCGCGACCGCCCAGCCAGGCGACAAACACGCCCACCAGAATCGCCACAATGGATTGCCAGTTAGCGAATGATTTCAGCAGCGAAGAGGCGGGGAGCGAACCGCTCGCCAGCGGTGCCATCACCGCCACGGTCAGAATGATGATACCCAGCTGAATCCCCTGCTTTTCCACATAGGGGAAGAACTGCGCCAGCGGGGTAATTTTGATCGCCAGCAGAATCAGAATCGAGATGGTGACCGCGTTGTTATGGACGAAATAACTGAGAACGGCGAGGCAGACCAGAATGAGGGTGGAGGCATAAGCAGCCATGGTTTCTCCCTGAGGATTAATGGGGGCGCTGGCAACGACCAGCGCGAAGCGGTTTTTTTTACCGCCCCCATTTATCAACAATCGTCGGGATTGGCGCAACTGCCTTTGTTAATTGATTGCAACATCAGCGCCTGATTACGCACCAGACTGACCCCCTGCGCCCCAACAGATAGCGCCGCCAGCGTGCCCTGGCTGCTCAGGAAGTAGCTCCGGCTGGCATCCAGCCAGCTATCGCGATAAGCCAGCCAGGCGCGTTGTGCGCTGCGCAGTTTGGCTTTGGGTTCACCGGTTAATTTGTTCATCAACTGGTTGTACTGATTATTCATCTGCTGATCCCATGCCTTATTAGCCGTGTCGTAACACTGCGATAACGCGAGGGTGGAGGATTGGCTATTCAGGCACTGCTGCAATTTCTGGTCGATAACGTTGTCCTGTGCAAGCGCGTAACCGCTGCACAACAGACAGGCAACCGGGAGCCATTTTTTCATCGTTTTGCTCCTTTATCAGGGTTTCGATGACTTAAGCGATGTTGAAGGTTGGGTGATCATCAGCAGATTGACCATCAACGGATGGTAAAGTTTCTCCCGGTAACTGCCGATAACTTATCCGTTTTAGGGCTGCGGGATTTCTGCCTTTTTATATACACACGGGTACTAATATGATCAAAAATTTATCAATACGGACCGGTCTTCTCAGTTTACTTGCCTTTATGACATTGCTGCTGCTGGCGGTCAGCGCGATGGGTATCTCCGCGATCAATGGCGGTAATCAGTCACTGGACGCCATCAACCGCATTCAGGGTACTGAACTCAACAGCCTGTTCCAAAGCAACGCCGATTTGATGCGTGCGCGTGCCAGTGCTGCGCTGGCGGTGCGCAAAATTGAAATCGGCCTGCTGGATGAAGGGGCGCAGGTCACCAAACAGGCGCAGGCGGATGTTGTCACCTCGCAAAAGCATCTTAAAGACTTTATTGATGCCGGTACGGTGACCGCCGAAGGTAAAACCCTCGCCAATGCGGTGGCCAGCAATTTTGCCGCCTACCTGCAACAGGGTATAACGCCGATGATGGATGCGCTGCAAAAGCAGTACACCGATGAATATTACACCGTGCTGGAAGGCAATCTCTCGACGCTGGCCGTGAACTACGCCAAAGCCGTGACGGATTTTAACGCCTACGCCAATCAGGTATCGGCGCAGCGACTGGCCGAGGCGGCGCAGAACGAAACGCGCATGAAAATTCTGATTGGCATCGCGGTGCTGCTGACTCTGCTGCTGATCGTGCTGGCGTGGCAGATCCTGCGCCGTTTGTTGCTGCGTCCGCTGGAAGGGGCGATTGATCATCTGCAACAGGTGGCGACGGGGGATCTGTCGCAGACGCTGCCGGAAGCGACCAATAACGAGCTGGGCCGCCTTAATCAGGCGCTGGCCACCATGCAGCTGGCGCTGCGCGACTCGGTCGGCCAGGTGCGCGAAGCCAGCCTGCAAATTGATATCGGCAGCCGCGAACTGGCGGCGGGTACGGTGCACCTGTCGCAGCGGACCGAGGAGTCGGCCGCCTCGCTGGAACAAACCGCCGCCAGCATGGAGCAGCTCACCGCCACCGTGCGCCTCAATGCCAGCAATGCGCAGCAGGCGCACCAGCTGGCGAATAGCGTCTCCGACACCGCCGACCGTGGCGCGGAAGTGGTGTGCTACGTGATGGAGAAGATGCGGGAGATCACCCACAGCTCCAATCGCATTGCCGAGATCCTGAGCGTCATTGACGGTATCGCTTTCCAGACCAATATCCTCGCCCTCAACGCCTCCGTTGAAGCGGCGCGTGCCGGTGAGCAGGGCCGCGGCTTCGCGGTGGTGGCGAATGAGGTCCGCACCCTGGCCGGCCGCAGCGCCACTGCGGCGAAGGAGATCCGCGAGCTGATCAGCGAATCGCAAATCCGCGTCAAAGAGGGCAGCGAGATGGCGACACAGGCGGGTGAAACCATGGATGAGATCTCCAGCGAAGTGATGCGCGTGACCGCGCTGATGAAGGAGATTTCGGTGGCGTCTGAGGAGCAGAGCCGCGGTATTGAGCAGGTCAATCAGGCGGTGACGCAGATGGATGAGGTGGCGCAGCAGAATGCCGCACTGGTCGAAGAAGCCAGCGCCGCAACCCAGTCGCTGGAAGCGCAGTCGCAGCAGTTGCAGGAGTCGATGGCCCAGTTCCGCGTGGCGCAGGCCTAAAAGAAAAGGCGGCAAAAGCCGCCTTCGAAAAATGCTGGGAGCGCATTTATGCGCCCCTGGTCAACATCCCATCAACCCTGGTGGTCGTCCGGGAACTCGCGCAGGAAGCGCTCAACGTCATCAACCATTGCGTCGTTGCCGCAGAAGAACGGGCAACGCTGATGCAGCGCTTCTGGCTGGATGTCGAGAATACGGGTTTTGCCGTCGCTGGCCTTACCGCCCGCCTGCTCGGCAAGGAACGCCATCGGGTTGCACTCATACAGCAGACGCAGCTTGCCTTTCGGGTGGCTGGCGGTGCTTGGGTAGAGATAAATGCCGCCTTTCAGCAGGTTGCGGTGGAAGTCAGCAACCAGTGAACCGATGTAGCGTGAGGTGTAAGGACGCTTGGTGGCGATATCCTCTTCCTGGCAGAACTTCAGGTATTTCTTCACGCCTTGCGGGAAGCGAATGTAGTTACCTTCGTTGATGGAGTAGGTGTAGCCCTTCTCCGGGAAGGTCATACGTTCGTGGCTCAGGCAGAACACACCGAGCGACGGATCGTACGTAAAGGCGTGGACGCCAACGCCGGTGGTGTACACCATCATGGTGGATGAACCGTAAACCACGTAACCCGCCGCAACCTGTTTGTTGCCTGGCTGCATGAAGTCTTCTTCAGTCACCGGCGTGCCTGGCGGCGTGATACGACGATAGATAGAGAAAATGGTTCCGACGGAAACGTTAACGTCGATGTTAGAAGAACCGTCGAGCGGATCCATCAGCACCACGTATTTGCCATTCTCCACGCCTTCGAAGATAACGAACTCGTCTTCCTCTTCAGAAGCGATGCCCGCCACAATGCCGCGCGCTTTCAGTGCAGCTTTCAGCTTTTCGTTGGCGAACAGATCCAGTTTCATCTGCTGCTCACCCTGCACGTTTTCCACGCCGCTGGCACCGAGAATATCCACCAGACCCGCTTTGTTAATGTCGCGGTGGATAATTTTGGCACCCAGCTTGATGGATGAAATCAGCGCCGTCAGTTCACCTGTGGCGTGAGGAAAGTCGTGTTGCTTCTCGACGATGAATTCGCCTAACGTTTTCATAACACATTCCCTGAATCTACGATGGAGTGGCAGCGGCTGTAACAAACTGCCAACGTATGCGTACGCAGTTTAGCCGATTGAACTTTAAAAACCATAGTCCTAATCCGTTTCTTCCACCTGCACTCGGCGTTACACTGTGCGCCGAACTTTTGAGTAATGGATCTCTTATGCGCATTCACATCCTTGGGATTTGTGGCACCTTCATGGGCGGTCTGGCGATGCTGGCACGCTCACTCGGCCACGAAGTGACCGGCTCTGACGCCAATGTCTATCCGCCAATGAGCACCTTGCTGGAGCAGCAAGGTATTGAATTAACGGAGGGTTATGACGCCAGTCAGCTCGACCCGGCACCGGACCTGGTGATCATCGGCAACGCCATGACGCGCGGCAATCCCTGTGTGGAAGCAGTGCTGGAACGCAACATTCCTTACCTCTCAGGCCCACAGTGGCTGCACGATTTCGTGCTGCGCGACCGCTGGGTGCTGGCGGTGGCCGGGACCCACGGCAAAACCACCACGGCAGGCATGGCAGCGTGGATTCTGGAGGCCTGTGGCCTTGAACCCGGCTTCATTATTGGCGGCGTGCCAGGAAACTTCGACGTTTCGGCAAAATTAGGAAAAAGCCCGTTCTTCGTTATCGAAGCCGACGAGTACGACAGTGCCTTCTTCGACAAGCGCTCCAAGTTTGTCCACTACTGCCCGCGTACGCTGATCCTCAATAACCTGGAGTTCGATCATGCGGATATCTTTGACGATCTGCGTGCGATCCAGAAACAGTTCCACCATCTGATCCGCATCGTGCCGGGCCAGGGCAAGATCCTGCTGCCGGAACACGATCACAACCTCAAGCAGGTGATGGCGATGGGATGCTGGAGCGAGCAGGAAACCGTGGGCGACAACGGCCACTGGCAGGCGAAGAAGCTGACGCCGGACGCCTCGCGCTGGGAAGTGTGGCTTGACGGCGAGCGAGTGGCGGAAGTGAACTGGGGCCTGGTGGGCGAGCACAACATGCATAACGGCCTGATGGCGATTGCCGCGGCGCGTCATGTGGGTGTGAAGCCGGAGGATGCCGGTGAGGCGCTGGGTCGCTTTATCAATGCGCGTCGTCGTCTGGAGCTGCGCGGTGAAGTGAACGCCATCAAAGTCTACGATGACTTTGCGCACCATCCCACGGCGATCCTCGCTACGCTGGCGGCGCTGCGCAGCAAAGTTGGCGGCACGGCACGCATTCTGGCGGTGCTGGAACCCCGTTCCAATACCATGAAGATGGGCGTCAGCAAGAATGATCTGGCTCCGTCACTGGGGCGTGCGGATGAAGTGTTCCTGTTCCAGCCGCACCATATTCCGTGGCAGGTTTCGGACGTGGCCGACGCCTGTATGCAGCCTGCTCACTGGAGCGCGGATATTGATACGCTGGTGGAGATGGTGGCGAAAGTCGCCCAGCCTGGCGATTCGATTCTGGTGATGAGTAACGGCGGGTTTGGTGGTATTCATCAGAAACTGCTGGAGCGATTGGGGCGTTAAGCGCAGTAGGCTGTCGCCCTGATCCCAACCTTCTCCCGCTAGCGGGAGAAGGGGCTGTTGGTGCCCGACCTGGATATTGCACACCTCCCTCTTCCGCTGGCGGGAGGGGGGCCGCTGGCACACAAACCTTACGCCTCAGCCAGCTCGCGCAGATACTGGAAAATCTGACGGGCGGCTTTAGGTGGCTTGTTCGCCGCTTTCTCTTTCTGCGCATTACGAATCATGCTGCGCAGCTGCTGGCGGTCAGCGTGCGGGTAGAGGTTAATCACCTCGGCTACCGCGTCATCGCCCTGATCAATCAAACGATCGCGTAACTGCTCCAGCTTATGGAACAGCGCAACCTGCTGGTTGTGGCGGTTCTTCAGCTTATCCAGCGCCAGACGAATCGGCTCCTCATCGCGCGCGCGCAGCATTTTACCGATCAGCTGCAACTGGCGGCGACGTCCTTCTTTTTTAATGCGCTGCGCCAGTTCGATGGCGGCACGTAAATCTTCGTCGAGTGGAATCTTGTCGAGGGAGTTTTTCCCCAGATCAACCAGCTCGGCACCCAGGCGCTTCAGCTCCTCGGCATCGCGTTTAATTTCGCTTTTGCTGACCCAGATAATCTCTTCGTCTTCTTCTTCCTGATTATCCGGCACATCATCGAGCCAGTCTTCGGGCTGCTTGGTCATCTCTTGGCTCCCAAAAAAAAGAGGCTAATCCTACCAGTTTATCGGGTGACTGCGAAATTGTTCTCTGAGTCTGATAGACTCAAAACATTCATACATAAGATTAGACGGCAGGTCGATGAACGTATCTACTCAGGTTGCAGAACAACGTAAAGTGTTGGAACAGGCTGTCGCACAGGCGCTGGAGCTGGCGAAAGCCAGCACCGATGGCGCAGAAGTGGCGGTGACCAAAACTACCGGTATCGGCGTCAGTACCCGCTACGGCGAAGTGGAAAACGTCGAATTCAACAGTGATGGCGCGCTCGGTATCACCGTCTATCATCAAAACCGCAAAGGCAGTGCTTCCTCAACCGACCTCAGCCCGGACGCCATCAAGCGCACCGTGCAGGCGGCTATCGACATTGCCCGTTACACTTCCCCCGATCCTTATGCTGGCCCGGCCGATCCCGATCTGCTGGCCTTTGACGCGCCGGATCTCGATCTTTATCACCCGTGGGAGATCGATGCCGATCGCGCCATCGAACTGGCCGCCCAGGCTGAACAGGCTTCGCTGAAGGTCGATAAACGCATTACCAATACCGAAGGCGGCAGCTTCAACAGCCACGTTGGCATCAAGGTATTCGGTAACAGCCACGGCATGTTGCAGGGCTACTGTTCCAGCCGTCATTCGCTCTCCAGCTGCGTGATTGCCGAGCACAATGGCGATATGGAACGCGATTACGCCTACACCATCGGCCGCGCCATTGACGATCTGAAAAGCGCCGAGTGGGTGGGTGCGGAGTGCGCACGCCGCGTGCTGTCCCGCCTGTCACCGCGCAAACTCTCCACCATGAAAGCGCCGGTAATTTTCGCGCCGGAAGTGGCGACCGGTTTGTTTGGGCATCTGGTGGGCGCGATCAGCGGCAGCAGCGTGTACCGCAAATCCACCTTCCTGCTGGATGCGCTGGGAACCCAGATCCTGCCGGAATGGCTGACCATCGAAGAGAAACCGCATCTGCTGAAGGGCCTGGCGTCCACGCCGTTCGACAGCGAAGGGGTGCGCACCCAGGCGCGTGACATCATCAAAGATGGCGTGCTGCAAAACTGGCTGATGACCAGCTATTCCGCGCGTAAGCTCGGCCTGCAAAGCACCGGCCATGCGGGCGGTATCCACAACTGGCGCATCGCCGGTCAGGGTCATAGCTTCGACGCTATGCTGAAGCAGATGGGCCGCGGTCTGGTGGTGACGGAGCTGATGGGGCAGGGCGTCAGTGCCATCACCGGTGACTACTCACGCGGTGCCGCCGGTTACTGGGTGGAGAACGGTGAAATCCAGTATCCGGTGAGTGAAATCACCATCGCCGGCAACCTGAAAGACATGTGGCGCAATATGGTCACCGTCGGCGACGATATTGAAACCCGCAGCAACATCCAGTGTGGATCGGTGCTGCTCCCGGAGATGAAAATCGCCGGACAATAATGACATCGATTCCTGAAGGCAGCCCGCAAGGCTGCCTTTTTTATCTCCACAATAAAAAGGAAGAAACGATGCGTAAGCATGTGATTGCAATGTTGTCTCTGTCGTTGTTGTTCTCCAGTGCCAGCCTGTATGCGGCTGAACTGAAGCAAGATATGGATACCCTGAACGCTGGGCTGAAAACGGTGAAAAAAACCGACGATGCTCAGGAGATGCAAACCGCGCTCGGCAAGATGCGCCAGGCGGCGGAGGATGCAAAAAAATCCACGCCGGAAAAACTGGAAGGCCAGCCCGCTGACAGCGCGCAGATCAAGGATTATCACGCGGGACTCGATTCGCTGATTGCCCAGATTGATGTGGTCGATCAGCTGGCGAAAGCCAACAAACTGGACGAAGCCAAAACCGAAGCGAAGAAACTGGAAGATATTCGCGGCGTTAACCATAAGAAATTCCGCTGACAGACGGGCCAGCCATCCGGCTGGCCTTATTTCCCGGCACTCTCTGCCCGCATAAGCGGCAAAAATCCCCCAATCCGTGCGAAATGTGATGCATTTTGCATTATTCGTGCGCCCTGCGATCTGGCGCACAGTTGCCCGTCCGATTTCCACTTCGAGGTGGAAAAGTTGCGTCTCCACACCCTCAGGCGGAAAGCGTAATTTATTTTCAACGCGAATTATCAGTCATTGTCCGCTGTAACAGGAGTAAACCAGGTGAGGAGTGAAGCAGTCCCGCTGAAACAGAGCACGCCGGAAGCGATTCAGGCGCTGGCGGATAACGTGATGGAGCAAATTGCCGCGCTATACGCCGCGCACCACATCGAACCCAATGCGGTGCAGCAGCAAATGCTGGCCTCACATGTGCGAGCGATGGCCTCGCGCTCCCTCACCGGCGAAGCCTTACCGGACGTGGAAGCGGAGCTGTTTGAGGACATCTCGCCCGAGACCATGACGCTGGCGCAGCAGGTGGTGGATTTGTTTGGCAATCTGCCGCGCGAAGAGGCGTGGCTGCTGTCGGTACATATTGAAGTGGCAAAGTCGAACTAAGTCAGCAATCAGAGAGGAATTTAGCATGGTAACCGTAGTGATTGGCGATCGTCTGGGTAAAGGACAAAAAGTCGCGGCAGGCGTGGAAAAGGCCGGTGGCCGTGCGGTGGTGGTGCCGGGTGTGGCCGCCGATATGAAGCTGGGCGACGTGATGAAGGCCGAGAACGCGGATTTCGGTATCTCCTTCTGCGGCAGCGGTGGCGCAGGCGCCATTACCGCGCAGAACAAATATGGCTACAAAGCGAAGCACGGTATGCGTTCGATTGATGAAGGCGTTACGGCGATCAACGAAGGCGCGACGGTGCTCGGATTCGGCTTTATGGACAAAGAAGAACTGGGCGAGCGGCTGGTGCAGGCCTGGACCAAAAAACACGGCAGCTGAGCATGAAACAACAATACGAGACTCAGGTAACGGTACAGGGCAAAGGCGACAGCAAAGCCAAAGCCTTTGCCGATGCGTTGAGCCATGTGCAGCAGCAGGTGCTGCGCACCACGCAAAATATTCTGCTGCGCATTGAACCCCAGGATGTCCGGGTGCTGCGCGCGCAGGAGCGTGTGCGGACGGAGAAATTTCTGTTCTTTTTCCTCGCGCGTGAGCGGCGGGTTTACAGCGTCGAGCTGGAAATTACCGTCAGCGTCACCGTGATCGACACCGAGCAGGTGACATTCACGGCGGCACCTTAACAACAGACGAAAAACAAAGGTAAACGCATGTTTTTAATTATTTTGTTTAAGTCGTTAATCATCGGTGGTCTGGTGGGCGTCGGAGTCGGGGCAGGCGCAGCGCGCATGTTCCACGCACCCACCACCCAAGGCATGGGCGCGTTCCGTACGTTGGGCGAACTCAACTCCTGCGAGGGCGATCCGGCATCGCACTTCTCCTTTGGTCTCGGCTTTTTCTTTAACGCCTGGGCGTCATCCGTTGCGGCGGGTTCATTCACACAAGACGTTGACCATCGCATCCTGCCGAACTGGGGCGCTGCCGCACTGATGGTGAAAAACCGCAACGTCGCAGAAACACTACACAACCCGAAGAAGATGGCGATTGCCTGCGGCATCATCGGCATGATCGTCGTCGCTTTCCTTAACAGCACCGCTTCTGCCGTCCCGGCCGCGTTGCAGGTCACGGCGGTCAAGGTACTGGTGCCGGCAGCCAACCTGCTGGTGAACACCGTGATGCCGGTGATCTTCTGGCTGGCGGCAATCGATGCCGGTAAAAAATCCGGTTTCTGGGCCACCATTTTTGGCGGTCTGGCGCAGTTGATCATGGGCAACGCCGTACCGGGTCTGGTGCTGGGTATCCTGATCGGTAAAGGCGTGGAAGAGAGCGGCTGGAACAAAGTCACCAAAGTGATGATGTTTGCCATCGTGCTGCTGTTTGTGTTGAGCGGCTTCTTCCGCGGCTTCGACATGAAACTGCTGCAATCCTTCCAGCTCGGCATTCCTGGCTGGCTGGATATGATCCACAACAGCGTCAGCGGCAAATAAGGAGCCATCAGCATGAACGAAAACAAAGGGTTCTGGTACGCCGACTGGTCCTTCCCGCTTTTTGTCGGCCTGCTTTCCGCCGGGGTGTTTGCCGGTACGCATATGTACTACCTGTACGGCATTGGCGCCTTTAACGAAGTGGCGTTTGTCTCGATGCTGCGTTCCGGCATGGAGACCGGCGTCTACGGCGCGGTGGCGGCCTTTGGCGCCAGCTTCCTGTTTGCCCGCATCATTGAAGGTTCGCTGGTGGGGATCCTCGATATTGGCGGCGCAATCCAGACCGGCGTCGGTCTCGGTGTACCGGCGTTGTTGCTGGGTGCGGGGATTGTCTTCCCGGTGGCGAACTTCGCGGCGTCACTGGCGACCGGCCTGGTGATCGGTGTGGCCATTGGCTACCTCATCATCCTGGCGCGCAAATTCACCATTAATCAGAGCGATTCCACCTACGGCGCCGACGTCATGATGGGCGCGGGTAACGCCTCTGGCCGCTTCCTCGGGCCGTTGATCATCCTGTCGGCGATGGCGGCATCGATTCCGATTGGTCTCGGTTCGCTGGTGGGGGCGCTGTTGTTCTACCTGTGGAACAAACCGATTACCGGCGGCGCCATCCTCGGTGCCATGGTACTCGGTGCCATCTTCCCGATTTCTCTGTGATGTGATGCGCGGCCTGCTGTCGGGCCGCGCTTAAGGAGTTTGTATGTTTGATGTGATTCTGCGCCGCGCGCGTCTGTGCGACGAACAGCTGGTGGATATCGCCATCCAGCACGGCAAAATCGCCGCCGTCGGCAGCGTGCAGGGTGCCGCGCGTCAGGAACGCGATCTCGCCGGGCGTTATTACGTCAGCGCAGGCTGGATCGACAGCCATGTGCACTGCTACCCCAAATCACCGATTTACCACGACGATGCCGATGCCATCGGCGTGGCGCAGGGCGTTACCACGGTTATCGACGCGGGCAGCACCGGCGCCGATGATATTGACGATTTTTATCAGCTTACGCGCCAGGTCACTACTGACGTGCGTGCGCTGATCAACATCGCCCGCACCGGCATTGTCACGCAGAACGAGCTGGCCGATATGGCGCAGATTGACGGCGAGGCGGTGGTGCAGGCGATCCAGCGTCGTCCCGATTTTATCGTCGGTCTGAAAGCGCGGATGAGCAGCAGCGTGGTGGGCGAGAACGGTATTCAGCCGTTGCTCCGCGCCAAGGCGATTCAGCAGGCGGCCGGTAATCTGCCGCTGATGGTGCACATCGGCAACAACCCGCCGGTGCTGGAAGAGATTGCCGATCTGCTGACCTCCGGCGACATCATCACGCATTGCTACAACGGCAAACCGAACCGCATTCTCACGCCGCAGGGGGAATTGAAGGCGGCGGTGAAAAACGCCATCGCGCGCGGCGTGCGACTGGATATCGGTCACGGCAGCGCCAGCTTCAGCTTTGAGGTGGCACGCCAGGCGATTGCGCAGGGCATTCTGCCCGACACCATCAGCTCCGACATTTACTGCCGCAACCGGCTGAACGGCCCGGTGCACAGCCTGGCGCATGTGATGTCGAAATTCTTCAGCATCGGTATGACGCTGCCGCAGGTGATCGACTGCGTCACCTGGAAAGCCGCCGATGGCCTGCGCCTGAGTCAGAAAGGCCGGCTGGCAGTGGGTTATGACGCCGACCTGACCATTTTTACCGTCAAAGAGGAAGCCCGCCCGTTCGTCGATGCTGAAGGCGAACGGGTTTTGGGTGAGCAACATGTGTTGCCGCTGGCCGCCGTGGTGGCAGGTCAATGGCATCTGACTGATGAAGGGAAAGCGAATCATGTCTTCGATTTATGAAAAATATGGCCTGAAGCAGGTCATCAATGCCTCTGGTCGTATGACCATCCTCGGTGTCTCGACGCCAGCGGCTGACGTGGTGGACACCGTCAAATACGGCCTCAATCACTACTTTGAGATGAAGGATCTGGTCGATAAGACCGGTGCTTACATTGCCCAGCTGTTGCAGGTGGAAAACGCGGTGGTGGTCTCCTGCGCCTCGGCGGGGATTGCGCAGAGCGTCGCGGCGATGATCGTTAAAGATAACGCCTGGCTGCTGGAGAACCTGCACGCCGCGCCGCTGAGCGTGCCGCACGACATCGTGGTGCCGAAAGGCCATAACGTCAATTTTGGCGCACCGGTTGGCACCATGGTGGCACTGGGCGGCGGACGCCTGGTGGAAGCCGGTTACAGCAACGAATGCTCGCCCGAGCAGCTGGCCGCCGCGATTACGCCGACCACCGCCGCGCTGCTCTACATCAAATCGCACCACTGCGTGCAGAAAAGCCACCTCAGCGTCGAACAGGCGGCCGTGGTGGCGCGCAAACACGGCATTCCGTTGATTGTTGATGCGGCGGCCGAGGAAGATTTGCAGTGCTACTACCAGATGGGCGCAGACCTGGTGATTTACAGCGGTGCGAAGGCGATTGAAGGGCCGACCAGCGGGCTGGTGATTGGCCGCACGCAGTACGTTGAGTGGGTGAAGCGGCAGAGCAACGGCATTGGCCGCGCTATGAAGGTCGGCAAAGAGGGCATCCTTGGCCTGACGCAGGCGATTGAAAACTATCTATCGCAGGTGAAAACCAGCGGCGCGGAGATGGTGGAAAAAATGACGCCGTTTATCGCCAACCTCAACACCCTGAACGGCGTGAGCGCACGCGTGGTATGGGATGCCGCCGGACGCGACATCGCGCGGGCCGAAATCAAATTCGACGAAGCGCACACGGGCTGGGGCACCGGCGATCTGGTGCAGGCGCTGAAAACCGGCGCTATCGCCATCTATTTCCGCGGTTACAAGGCCAATGAAGGCATTATCGAAGCCGATGTGCGCAGCGTCAGCGCCGAACAGCTGCACATCATTTTTACCGCCATCCAGGCACTGCTCAGCGGGGAGAAACGCGCATGACTCTGACACCGAACTTTTATCAGGGCCGTCTGTGCCTCAACGTGCTGGCCGGTTCAAAACAGAACGCGCGTGATATCTGGCTGGCGGCGGAAGGCCATGTGCTGGTGGGCGTGCTGTCAAAAAACTACGCCACCACCGACGCGGCGATTGCCGATATGCGCGAATATGCCGCGCTGATCGATAACGCGCTCTCCGTCGGGCTGGGCGCGGGCGACCCGAATCAGTCGGCGATGGTGAGCGCCATCTCGGCCGCCATCCAGCCGCAGCACGTCAACCAGGTGTTCACCGGCGTCGCGACCAGCCGTGCGCTGCTCGGCCAGAACGAGACGGTGGTCAACGGTCTGATCTCCCCCACCGGCACGCCGGGACAGGTGAAAATCTCGACCGGGCCGCGCAGTTCACAAGGGCCGGACGCCATTGTGCCAATCGACAGCGCCATTGCGCTGTTGCAGGACATGGGCGGCAGTTCGGTGAAATACTTCCCGATGGGTGGGCTGAAAGCGGTGGATGAGTATCGTGCGGTGGCGGAAGCCTGCGCGCGGCACGATTTCTGGCTGGAGCCAACCGGTGGCATCGATCTGCATAATTTTGAAGAGATTGTTCGCATTGCGCTGGAGGCGGGCGTGAGTAAAGTGATCCCGCATGTCTACAGTTCGATTATTGATAGCGCAACGGGCGATACGCGCATTGACGATGTACGTCAGCTTCTGGCAACGTGCAAGAAGTTGTTGTAACAAATGAGTAACAGGTGAAGCCCCGTGAGATTTCCTAACCAGCGTCTGGCCCAACTTTTCGCTGCGCTGCAAAACGAAACGCTGCCGCAGGATGAACTGGCGCGTCGTTTTTCCGTGTCTACCCGTACGGTACGCACTGACATCACAGCGCTGAACGCGCTGCTGGAGCAGCATGGCGCGCAGTTTGTGCTGGCGCGTGGCGCGGGTTATCAGCTGAGGGTCGATGACGCACTGCGCTTCGGGCAGTTGCAGGCGCAGACCGCCGCGCCGCTGCGCGTGCCGCGTACCTCGCAGGATCGCGTGCGTTATCTGCTGAGCCGCTTTCTTACCTCGGCCTATTCGCTCAAGCTGGAAGATCTGTCGGAAGAGTGGTTTGTCAGCCGCGCGACTCTGCAAAGCGATATGGCCGAAGTGCGGGAGTGGCTGGGGCGCTATCACCTGAATATCGAGACCAAACCGCGTTACGGCATGAAGCTGTTCGGCAGCGAAGCGGCGATCCGTACCTGCCTGACCGATTTGCTGTGGCAGATCGACCAGGAGACGCCGGACAGCCCGCTGCTGACGGTGGAAGCGCTGCACAGCGGGATGCTGGAGCAGCTGCAACCGCTGATCCAGCAGTGCTTCACCCATCACGCCATTCGCCTTAGCGACGAGGGCGAGCGCTATCTGCAAATCTATTGCGCCGTGGCGGTGCGGCGAATCGGCGAAGGGTTTCCCCTCAACGATCCCGGTGCGGAAGATGTGGGGGACGAGGTGCGCGAAGCGGCGCACCAGCTGGTGCAGCTGATGCGTCCGCTGGTGGGCATACCGATTTCGCAGGCCGAAGAGAACTGGTTACGCGTTAATATCGCCGCGCGTCAGATTCAGGCGCTGGCGCCCAGCACCATTAACGCCGACGATGCCGATGCGCTGGTCGATTACCTGCTGAATTACATCAACACGCATTACAACTACCGGCTGCAACAGGATGAACAGCTGCGTGCCGATCTGCTCACCCATATCAAAACCATGATCACCCGGGTGCGCTATCAGATTCATATCCCCAACCCGTTGCTCAGTAACATCAAGCAGCATTACCCGATGGCTTATGACGTCACGCTGGCGGCGGTGACCAGCTGGGGAAAATACACGCCCTATACCATCAGCGAGAACGAAATTGGCTTTCTGGTGCTGCATATTGGCGTCGGGCTGGAGCGTCATTACAACGTGGGCTATCAGCGTCATCCGCAGGTGCTGCTGGTGTGCGACAGCGGTAACTCTACGCTGCGTATGATTGAAGCGATGCTGCTGCGTAAATACCCGCAGTTGCAGGTCACGGCGCGCCTGTCGCAGCGTGATTACGAAGCCTGTGACGCGCTCGACGAAGATTTTGTTATCTCCACCGCGCGGCTTAGCGAGAAGAACAAGCCGGTGGTGGTGATGTCGCCATTCCCTACCGAATTTCAGCTGGAGCAGCTCGGCAAGCTGGTGCTGGTGGATCGCACCCGGCCTTATATGCTGGAAAAATACTTCGATGCGCAGCATTTTCTGGTGGTGGATACGCCGATGACGCAATCGGCGCTGTTCAGCCTGCTGTGCGATCAGCTGCAACGCGAAGGTTTTGTTGACGGTGATTTTTGTCCGTCGGTGGAGGAGCGGGAAGCCATTGTCAGCACCATGCTCGGCGAGGGGATTGCGCTGCCGCACTCGCTGGGGCTGCTGGCGAAGAAAACCGTGGTCTATACCGTGCTGGCCCCGCAGGGAATTAGCTGGGGCGATGAAACCGCCTCGGTGATTTTCCTGCTGGCGATCAGCAAAA
Organism: Pantoea sp. X-Soil-TKNS-1207; assembly: GCF_059730485.1. NCBI lineage: Bacteria > Pseudomonadati > Pseudomonadota > Gammaproteobacteria > Enterobacterales > Erwiniaceae > Pantoea > Pantoea sp. X-Soil-TKNS-1207. Next base: position 3,811,972 of record NZ_AP035958.1, on the reverse strand, counting down.
GCGAATATGAAGAGGCGATGGCGATTTACGATCTGTTCGTCACCTTCCTGCGCGAGCGGGCGATGACGCGCCTGCGCGACTGCGGCGATTTCGCCAGTTTTAAGGCGGTGGCGATGGATTGTCTGAGCCGGTTGTGAGGGGGCGGTTTGTTGCTCTCATCGCGGCCTTCTCCCGCCAGCGGGCGAGGGTGAGGGCAACAGCGCGCACTTACCCTTTTTTCGCCAGCAACCGCGGGATTTCGCGCAGGCACCAGGCTTTGGCTTCGCCCATGCTGTCACGACGCCAGGCCATGATGATATCCACTTCGCGGGTATATTCCGCGCTCACCACGCGTAAACGTCCTTCGGCAATATCCTGCTCCACCAGCGAATAAGGCATGGTGGCGACACCAAGCCCGGCCACCAGCGCTTTGCGTTTGTCTTCCATGCTGCTTACCGTCAGGCGCTGCTGTTTATCCAGCAGCTGCACCGTCAGCACCGGGCGTTCGCGCGCGGTATCGGCCACGGCAATGCCGCGATACTTCACGCGCGTCACTTCAGACTGCGGCTCAGCTTCCTGATGAATCGGGTGATCCGGACTGGCGACATACACGCTCATCATGCTGTACAGCTTGCGGGTGTTGATTTCGGTGGAGGCGCGGAAATGCATATCCGGCGCAATCACGATATCGGCGCGCCCCTGCTCCAGCCGCTCCCAGGCTCCGGCCAGCACTTCAGTCACCAGGGCAATCTGCGTATTGGCTTTGTCCGCCAGTTTGGTGACCAGCGGGAACAGATGTTCGGTTGGCACCAGCGCCTCGGTGACGATGGTGAGATGGGTTTCCCAGCCGCGCGCCAGCGCTTCGGCATCGGTGGTGAGTTTATCGGCGGCTTCCAGCAGCACGCGGCCGCGTTCCAGCAGCATACGTCCCACGTTGGTGAACTTAGTGCGGTGGCCGGAGCGGTCAAACAGCACCACATCCAGCTCCTCTTCCAGCTTCTGCATGGTGTAACTCAGGGCGGAAGGGACACGTCCCAGTTCGTCGGCCGCTGCGGCAAAGCTGCCGCGTCGGTCAATAGCATCCATCACACGTAAAGCTTCAAGGGTTAACGCGCGCTCTTTTGCCATGCCGATTCTCTGTCAGGAAATTTGAACATGCCGGGCAGATTAACTGGCTAACAATCCGGCGTCCAGACTTTTACCATAATCCTATAAAGTCTGCGGTCGCATCATCCCGCAGAACGTCGGAGGTAAATCATGATGACTACTCGCTGCGCGTCCGCATGTGGCCAGGCCGATTTCGGTTGGTTGCAGGCGCGTTATAGCTTCTCGTTTGGCCACTATTTTGACCCGAAACTGATGGGGTACGCCTCGCTGCGCGTGCTCAATCAGGAAGTGCTGGCGCCCGGTGCCGCCTTCCAGCCACGTACGTATCCGCAGGTTGATGTGCTGAACCTGGTGCTACAGGGGGAAGCGGAGTACCGCGACAGCGACGGCAACCATATCACCGCGCGTGAAGGCGAGGCGCTGCTGCTGTCGGCGCGCCAGGGCGTCAGCTATAGCGAAATCAACCTCAGCAAGGATCGCCCGCTGACGCGTATGCAGCTGTGGCTGGCGGCGTGTCCGGAACGCGAGAACCCGCTGTTGCAGAAAATGACGCTGCCGTCGCAGACGTCGTTCCTGCTGGCCTCGCCCGACGGCGCCGAAGGCAGCCTGCAACTGCGTCAGCAGGTGTGGATTCATCAGGTGACGCTGGCGCCGGGTGAGCAGCACAGCGTGAAACTGCACGGACCACGCGCCTATCTGCAATCCATCCACGGATCGCTGGATGTGCGGGCCAGCAGCGATCATCAGGAAAAACTGAGCTGTGGTGACGGCGCGTTTCTGGCGGAAGAACAGCAGATTACCTTGCAGGCCAAAACGCCGCTGCGTGCGCTGGTGATTGATATTCCGGTGTGAAAAAAGGGCGGCGGGTGCCGCCCTGAAGGGTTATTTCAGAATGGTAAAGGCGGTGGTGACGTGCTTCACGCCGCTCACCCGGCTGGCGATATCCGCCGCTGCCGAGGCTTCCTGTTGTGTCACCAGACCCAGCAGGAACACTTCGCCGTTTTCAGTGGTCACTTTCACGTTCGACGATTTCACCTGGTCGCTGCTCAGCAGCTGTGAGCGGATTTTGGTGGTGATCCAGGTGTCGGAAGAGGACGTTCCCAGGCTGACCTTCTGACCGGTGCGGATTTCGTTGTAAACCTCAGTGGCACCGTCAACGCCCATGGCGATCTGTTTCGCCCGGTTCGCCAGATCTGCCGACGGTGACTGACCGGTCAGCAGCACTTTGCCCTGATAGGCGGTGACCACTACACGGGCCTGGTTTTTGATTTGCTCATCTTTTGCCAGCGCGTTAGTGACGCGCAGCTCCAGCGTACCGTCATCCACCTGGGTGCCCACGGTGCGGGGATCGGTGGCGGTTTTGGTCGCGACAGCAGCACCGCCAGCGACGACGGCGACACAGCCCTGCAACATCATGGCGGTTAAAAGAATGGCGACAGCGTTCAATGCTTTCATCTTAGCTCCTTCAGTCATTCCTGGTGGGGGAACAAGGTGTTATCGATCAAATCGCACAGGCAGTTCAGCGTAAGCATATGCATCTCCTGAATGCGCGCACTGCGATGTGATGGAATGCGAATTTCCACATCGTGTGGGCCGAGTAAACCGGCCAGCTCACCGCCGTCGTAGCCGGTAAGCGCCACGATGGTCATATCGCGTGTAACCGCAGCTTCAACCGCTTTCACAATGTCGCGGGTGTTGCCACGGGTGGAAATGGCCAGCAGAACATCACCGGCCTGACCAAGCGCTCGCACCTGCTTGGCGTATATTTCATCGTGCAACCGATCGTTGCTGATCGCGGTCAACATCACGTTGTCAGCGCTCAGAGCCAGCGCAGGCAGGCTGGGGCGTTCGGTCTCAAACCGGTTAATCATGCTGGCGGCAAAATGCTGCGCATTGGCGGCTGAGGCGCCGTTACCGCAGCTAAGAATTTTGTTACCGCTCAGCAGCGACTGCACCAGCGTCATGGCCGCGCGGGAAATGGCATCCGGCAGCGCCTCGGCGGCAGCGATTTGAGTCTGAATACTTTCGGTAAAACACGCTTTAATTCTGTCCTGCACAAGACCACCTGGTTCTACATATCGGCATGAAAGGCATCGGGCAGCCACTCCAGCGCCTGTCCGGTAATGGCAATGATGTCAAAACGGCAATTCACCGTATCAAAACTGCCGCCGCGCGCCAGTAACCACCATGCTGCTGCACGCAGTAGCTTTTGTTGTTTCTGACGCGTCACACTGGCGGCGGCGCCGCCAAAACGCGCATCGCGCCGATAGCGTACTTCAACAAACACCCAGCAATCGCCATCCTGCATGATGAGGTCAATCTCACCGTTGCGACAGCGGACATTGCTGGCAATCCACCGCAGCCCGGCGCGCTCAAGATAGCGGCGCGCCTGCTGCTCCTGCTCAGCGCCAATGCGCTGGCGATTTACTGTACCGGAACGATCTGTCCCTGACGATACTGGTTCCATGCCAACTTCCTGTTGATCACGCAATCCGGTGTGGCGCTCAGCTTACCGGTGTTGCCATCAATGGCGAAGCCCGGCACCTGACGCATCTGGTTAAAGTGGTTCGCCAGCGTCCAGGCATCAATGCCCATGGCGTACAGGCGGACCAGCGAATAATCATTGTTAAACGATTTTGCCGCTTGCTGCATCAGCGCCGGATTAGCGCCGGACAGCAGCGGAATGTCGCTGAACTGCAACCCATCCATCTCCAGACGGAAGTCCGGGCCGGCACCGGCCTGGAAGCTGCGCGAGCTGGCATACAGCGAGATATTGCTGCGGCTGCTGGTGCGCATCGCAATCATCGGCTTGATCAGTTGCAGCTCATCCTGGCTGGCGACGATATACACCGAATCAAGGCTGCCACCGCTGGCATCGGCTGCCGGGGCGCTGGTCTGCGGTGCCGGAATGGTCAATCCGGCAATCGACACGCCCTGCGGCTGGGCCGGTTCCACAGTCAGCGGCGTGCCGCTTAAGTTAATGCCCGCGCCGCTGTTGATACCCTGCTTCAGCTCGCCCACGGAACCGAAGCGCTGTTGCAGCACGGTAGCGCCGCCCAGCGTCTGCCACTCCTGCGCAAAGGCTTTGCCGACGCGGTCGCCGTAGCTGTTACGTGGCAGCAGCAGCAGTGGCTGGCGTTTGCCCTGGTCCCACAGATGGTGCGCGGCATCACGCGCTTCGTCTTCAGGAGAAAGCGCAAAATAACAAATATTCGGACGGTTCTGGATCTGTTCCGGCTCGTTGAGCGCCAGCACATTCAGCGCCGTCTGGCTGTTGGCCACCGTTTCTACGTCACTCTTCAGCAGCGGACCGACCACAATGGTGGCGCCATCCTGCTGCGCCTGCTGCATCACCTGCTGAATGGGCTGGCTGCTGGTGTCGTAAACTTTAACCTGCGCGTTGCTGTCACCGGCGGTTGCTGTCGGCGCTGGAGCCGGAGCAGCGGCTGGCTGCTGTGGTTGTGCGCTTTGGTCTGGCGTGACGGCGGCGGCGGCCGGGCTAACCACGGCGTTCGCGTTGGCATCCGGGGTGGCCGGTTGCTGCTGCGCAGAAGGCTGCGCTTGCTGAGCGACGGCATCGCCACTGGCAGGCGCGGCCGTTGTTGGCTGCGGTGCGGCCGGGGCGGTTAATACGCCGTTTTTCGCATCGTTGAAGCCTTTCTGAATCGCATTGGCGAAGATCTGCGCCTGACCATTCAGCGGCAGCAACAGCGCGATCGTGCTGGTGGAGGCTTTACTGAAGTTCTGCACCTGGCTCAGTGCCGTCGGCAGCGTTTTCGCGCCGGGGTTGAGCGGATAGCGCGTCTGCCAGTCTTTGATCGCCGCTTTCAGCATCTCTGGATCCTGGCTGTTGGTGTGCCAGGTATTCAGCAGGTCGAGCCAGCCCTGTAGGGTGTTTTCATCCGCATTGATCACCAGGCTGTTCAGCTGGTCTTTGGTCATCTGCGTCAGCGCCTGCCAGGTGGCGTCGATATTGCTCTGGTGATCGGCACCCTGCAACAGCGGCTCCTGCGCGATATAGGCGCGAAGCAGCGCCAGAGAAGGACGATTCTGCGCGGCGGCGATTTGCAGGCCGTAGTAGCGAGCCTGCTGATCCTGCGACATGCCATCGGTTTTCAGCTGGCTCAGCAGTTGCTGGGCGCCATTGAAATCCTGCTGACCAATCTGCATCTGCGCACGCAGCAATTGCAGCTCCTGCTGCTGCACATTCGACAGCTGCTGCGGCAATTGGTTGATCTGGTCGTTGGCCTGTGGATACTTTCCTTCCTTCAACAGGGCACGGATGGCAAGTAATTGCCAGTCGGTCTTGCTATCATCGCTGCTTTGCTGCACCTGTTGCAGATAATAGTCAGACCGGCCAGTAGCAGGGCCTTGAATATTGACGTTGGAGGTTTGCTGCGGTCCATGACCACTACAGGCGGCTAAAATCAGTCCAGCAAGAAGAACAGGTACCAAGCGTCCTGCTTTATGACGTACGACTTTTGAAGGAAGCATACTGTATCCAGTGATGTTTTTTTCAAGATGCTCAATATTAAATCGGCAATTCGGATGAAACAATGAAACAACTCGATCGGGCAGAGATTTCTGCCAGCACGCTCTATATCGTTCCTACCCCGATCGGTAACCTGGGTGATATTACGCAGCGAGCGTTAACGGTGCTTTCGAGCGTCGATCTGGTCGCAGCGGAAGATACACGTCATACCGGGCTGTTGCTACAACATTTCGCCATCAATGCGCGACTGTTCGCACTTCACGACCACAACGAGCAGCAGAAAGCCGAGGTGCTGCTGGCTAAATTGCAGGAGGGCCAGAGCATCGCGCTGGTCTCCGATGCGGGTACGCCGTTAATCAACGATCCCGGTTACCATCTGGTGCGTCGTTGCCGTGAAGCTGGGGTCCGCGTGGTGCCGTTGCCGGGCGCCTGCGCGGCGATTACAGCATTAAGCGCAGCGGGATTACCGTCAGATCGTTTCTGTTACGAAGGGTTTCTGCCCGCCAAAACGAAAGCGCGCTGCGATGCGCTGCGCGCCGTAGCGCAGGAGCCACGCACCCTGATCTTCTACGAATCCACCCATCGCTTACTCGACAGTTTGCAGGATATGGTGACGGAGCTGGGCGCGGATCGTTACGTGGTGCTGGCGCGTGAAATAACCAAGACCTGGGAATCGCTGCATGGCGCACCGGTGGCGGAGCTGCTGGCGTGGGTGCAGGAGGATGAGAACCGTCGCAAAGGTGAGATGGTGCTGGTGGTTGAAGGTCATAAGGCCGATGAAGAGGCGCTGCCTGCGGATGCCCTGCGCACCCTGGCGCTGCTCCAGCAGGAGCTGCCGTTGAAGAAAGCCGCGGCGCTGACGGCGGAAATCCACGGTGTGAAGAAAAACGCGCTGTATCGCTACGCACTCGATCAGCAAGAGGCGTGACAAACGACGGCGGATCGCCTATTATCCCGCGCCGAAGCTGACCAGACAGTCGCCGCTTTGTCGTCGTCCCTTTTCGGAGGGAGACGGGCAGAGGGGAGGAAAGTCCGGGCTCCATAGGGCAGGGTGCCAGGTAACGCCTGGGGGGCGCAAGCCTACGACCAGTGCAACAGAGAGCAAACCGCCGATGGCCCAGTAATGGGATCAGGTAAGGGTGAAAGGGTGCGGTAAGAGCGCACCGCGCGGCTGGCAACAGTTCGTGGCACGGTAAACTCCACCCGGAGCAAGGCCAAATAGGGGTTCACAAGGTACGGCCCGTACTGAACCCGGGTAGGCTGCTTGAGCCAGTGAGCGATTGCTGGCCTAGATGAATGACTGTCCACGACAGAACCCGGCTTATCGGTCAGTTTCGACTTCTTTAAAAACAATACGTTGGTGTATCTCAGGTGCTCAGAAGCAAAATGGGATACAGAATGGGATACACCAACGGTTGTTACATTCCCCAAAAACTCCGCCGAAACGACATTTACTATGTCTATTTTCGCCTGTCTGATCGCCAGTTTTTCCGCTGCTCTTTAGGGACTGATAGTCCTCGCCGTTGTCGGGCAATGATTGCTCGTCTCGCGCCTCACATCTCAATGCTCAGGCTTGAAAGGATGACGCGACAACAATTTGCGGAAATCATAAGAACGATGAAATGCTTACCATCCAATGCCTGACCGGGTTCGACTCCGCCGGGCACTATCACGCATAAGAAAAATTTCTGAGGGCTATACATGAAGATATCTATCAACCTTTGGCACGCCCTATTAACCCGATTTTATCGCCAATCGTATGAGGAGGAGCAACCTCAGCGCTAACTGTGGGGTGAACTCTCAACCAGCTTACCATTAGAAGATGCTCATACCTTAATGAACTCGAATCAATGTTCTTAACCTGACCACCACAGTGATGGCGGCCGTGCGAAGAATGAATGCTCAGCTAATGATTTTAAGTGTATTAATAATCACTGTAATTATATGATAGGAAAACATCATGATATCATAGGGCTACAACGTGATTTGGGCAGTGTACATATCCGATAAACCACATTCGAAGATTAATTTCCCAATTGGTATGAATCAGGGAGTCTGGGGAGTAAAGGAGTCAAAGAAGGAAACTGTTCGGAGCATAAAAACAGGTGATCTGGTTGCCTTTGTTTACTCCATCTCTTGGTTAAAAGCTGAAGGAGCACCACCTCCGGGCTTCTCACGGGTAGGAAAAGAGCAACTGCATAATTTTCGGGGGTTGGTACAGAAGATCATAATTGGACAGGTTACAAAGGGTTTTTATAACTCCTCGACTGAAGTATGGCCTGATGATGATTATCCATACCGCTTCGACTTCGAAATTGTGCAGGATTATGGTGAGGACATCTTTTTTGGTACTGAATTCTTCAATGAAGCGTTCGTTGAAGCAGTGCGTTATTCCGCCTGTACACAGGGTTCGATTACCAGGGCCAATTCGATAGAGCTGCTGACAGATATTACCTGTAATGTAGATGAACAAACTGATGAAGAATCATCTTTAGAAGCATCTGGGTATGAAGGTAAGCCTATCATGAGATTGCATCAGTCCCGGGAACGAGATCCAAAAATTGTTAAGCAGAAGAAAGAGCAAGTGCTTAATGAAACCGGCAAACTTGAGTGTGAAATTTGCTCAATGGATTTCGAGGGAGTATACGGTAAATTAGGTCGTGGTTTTGCTGAGTGTCATCACAAAAACCCTCTTAGTCTCCGAGAAAAAAACGAACAAACTGCTCTTTGTGATCTTGCGATTGTCTGTGCAAATTGCCACCGTATGCTGCATAGAAGACGCCCATGGTTAACACTCGATGATCTGAAGGGCATTTATGAAAAGCAAAAGCCTTGAAGATTTACAGAAAAGACTAACTGACTTTGCCCAGGTTAGAAACTGGGATAAATTCCATTCGCCAAAGAATCTTTCGATAGCATTGTCTGTTGAAACTGGAGAGTTAAACGAAATTTTCCAATGGCTTACTGAGGATGAGAGTAAGAATCTTAACCCCAAACAGTCGACGCAGGCCGAACAAGAAGTGGCTGACGTTTTGTTGTACCTTCTCCAGTTATCGAACAAATTAGACATCAATATCCTTGAAGCCGCTTATAAAAAACTCGAAATCAACGATAAGAAATATCCAGTAGAAGCCTGCTTTGGTTCAGCGAAGAAGTATAATGAGCTTTAGCTAAGACTCGCATCAACAGCAGAAAGGCAGGGTGGTAGTGATCCTGATAAATATATTTTCAAATAATTTAAATGGATTGTATTCCTACCATCCAATTAGTTTTATTGTATTCTACGAGATACAGTTCAATAAGGCTTGTAAGATTTTCCTCGCCTACTCCGCTGGGCAGTCCATTTTTTTGTTTAACTGTACGAGATTATTAATCGAGAAAAACGATCAATTAAATATAAATAATCGGTTAAAAAAATTAAAAAGAGGTGGCTGATATCACTGAACTAATGGGTTGTAGCGAGGTAGCAGTTGCAGTGGTTTGTCTCTATGCGGCACCAAATGAGATACATGATTAACATCAGCGTCTTGGATGCCAGATGTATTGGGATTCTTTCCTGACTTACCGGCCAGCTTGGACTTTTTACGCAAAAAACCCGCTTCGGCGGGTTTTTTGTTTTATGTGCGTTGTTGCCCTCATCACGGCCTTCTCCCGCAAGTGGGAGAAGGAGATGTGTAGTTGATGATTTTTGCACGGTAAGCGTACAGCGAGAACCGTATTGACAGGATGACCCGGAGATTATGCCCCGGGCAGGGTGACGCGCCACGGCAGTAACTCACCAACGCGGTTGACCGGCCAGTCGGCTATCACCGACAGCACATGGCGAAGATAACATTCAGGATCGATGCCGTTTAACCGGCAGCTTCCGATTAACCCGTACAACTGCGCGCCACGATCGCCGCCGTGGTCTGACCCGAAGAACAGGTAATTTTTCCGCCCCAGGCTCACCGTCCGTAGCGCGTTTTCCGCGATATTGTTGTCAGCCTCCGACCAGCCGTCGCTCGCGTAGTATTTCAGCGCATCCCACTGATTGAGCGCGTAAGCGAACGCCTTCGACAGTTCCGAGTGTCGTGACAGCGTTTTCTGCTTCTCCCGCAGCCATCCTTCCAGCGCAGTCAGCAGCGGCACCGTTTTTTCCTGCCGCACGGCCAGACGCTCCGATGCGCTTTTGCCCCGGATACCGGCTTCAACAGCGTACAGTTCCCCGATACGGCGCAGCGCTTCAGTCGTGGTGTCAGATGGCGTCCGGACGTGAACGTCGTGGATTTTACGCCGCGCGTGCGCCCAGCACGCCGCTTCCTTTATATGGCCTTCGCGATACAGCTCGTTGAACCCGGCGTACGCGTCCGCCTGCAGCACACCGCTGAACCCCGCAAGGTGCGACTGCGGGTGCATCCTTTTGCGGTCCGGCGAGTACGCGAACCACACCGCCGGCGCCATCGCCGAGCCTGCGTTGCGGTCATCACGCACGTAGGTCCACAGCCGGCCCGTTTTCGTTTTGCCATTGCCCGGCAGCAGCACCGGGACCGGCGTATCATCGGCGTGCAGCTTGCCGTCCGTCAGCACGTAGCGCTGCAGGGCTTCATCCAGCGGTGACAGCAGCTGGCAGCACGCGTCTACCCAGCCGGACAGCAGCGAACGGCTGAGCGTTACGCCCTGACGCTCGTATATCTCCGACTGCCGGTTCAGCGGCGTGTGCTCCGCATACTTTGACGTCAGCACCCGCGCCAGCAGACCCGGCCCGGCGATGCCGCGCTCGATGGGGCGCGACGGCGCGGGTGCCTGCACGATGCGGTCGCATTTTTTACAGGCGTGTTTTTCCCGCACCGTGCGGATAACACGGAACGCGCTGCGCATCAGCTCCAGCTGCTCTGCAACGTCTTCGCCCAGGTACGACAGCACGCCGCCGCAGTCCGGACAGCAGGATCCCGGCGGAGTGAGACGTTTTTCATCGCGCGGCAGGGATTCAGGGAACGGTTTGCGCGTGCGGGTCTGCCGCAACGGTCGTGGCACCGGCGGGTCGTCCACGCGACCGGTGCGCTCGTCGCTGTCTTTCTGCATGGCGGTGAGCCGGGCTTCTATCTGCGCGATGCGCTTCGCCACCTTTTCAGAGCGGCTGCCAAAGTTCATGCGGCGCAGCTTATCCAGTTGCGCCTGCAGGTAGTCAACTTCGCGCTCGCGCTCATCCAGCCTTGCCTGCAGGAGGCGGTTCAGCGCCTCCTGTTCAGCCAGGCGCTGTTTGAGAAGGGCGATGTCGTCGGGAAGAGATTTGTTCATGGCGGGCATGCTACCAGGTTGCCCGCGAGGTGACCAGGATTACAGCAGCGTGAGGGGCGACAGCAGGCGCTTTGGCTGCCGCCAGTCGATGCCTTCCAGCAGCATGGCCAGTTGAGCGGGTGTGAGGAACACTTTGCCGTCGCGGGCCGACGGCCAGGCGAAGCGACCACGCTCCAGCCTTTTGGTCAGCAGGCACAGACCGTCACCGGTGGACCAGAGCAGTTTGACCTGGCTCCCTCTGCGCCCACGGAAGATAAAGACGTGACCGGACATCGGGTCATCTCTGAGGGTGGTCTGGATCTTTGCGCCCAGGCCGTTAAAGCCGTTGCGCATGTCGGTGATGCCCGCAACCAGCCAGATTTTTGTGCCGGATGGCAGGTTTATCACGGACGTCCTCCGCGCATGATGGCCGCCAGCATCGCGCTGAGTTGCTCCGGAGTGGGGTTATGGAGCGATATTTCCCCGCCCGGGAGCCGGATAATGCAGTCTGCGGTGGTGTCAGGCAGCGGTATCTGAGCGGGTAAAGGATGCACTATCTGAACCGGTACCAGCGCGGGCAATGCTGGCGTTTTTATTTTACGCCCCCGGGGCTTAGCGACGCGGCCCTCATTTTTCCAGAGGCGCATCCATTTAAAGAGGAGGTTGTCGTTAACATTATGCTGTCGCGCCAGGGCGGCAACGCTGCCGTTTTCCTCAAGGGTTTTAAGCGCCATGTGAACCAGCCGCAGCTTAAATTCGGGCGTGTAGCGCTGGCGTGTCAGAGATTTAGAATCAGTCATCAGGTGTCCACCTAACCGGAATAAGTGGACGCTTAAATTACAGGGAGAGGCGAAATTAACCAGACGGTGCTGGCTGCACGCTTACTTTGCACGGTCAGTTCCCTCTCCCGCTTATGGGAGAGGGTGAGGGTGTCAGCGTGCTCGCAACTTAACCCCGCCCGTGCGGCTCATCCCAGTCAAACGCTGGCCCCAGCGAAATCACGCCGCTCGGGTTAATCGTCTTATGGCTGCAATAATAATGATGACGAATATGCGGCAGATTCACGGTGTCGGCGATGCCTGGCATCTGGTAGATATCGCGCAGAAAACCACTCAGATTGCGATAATCGCTAATACGATGACGATCGCATTTGAAGTGGGTGACATACACCGGATCAAACCGCACCAGCGTGGTCCACAGCCGCAAATCGGCTTCGGTTAACTGGTCGCCGGTAAGATAACGATGCTGACCGAGAATCTGCTCCAGACGCGCCAGAGAGTGGAATAACGCCGTAACCGATTCATCGTAAGCCGCTTGCGACGTGGCGAAGCCAGATTTGTACACGCCGTTGTTCACCGTGTCGTAAATCCAGCCGTTCAGCTCATCAATCTTTCCACGCAGGGCTTCAGGATAGTAATCGCCGGCGCGCGCGCCCTGGGCATCAAAAGCGCTGTTCAGCATACGGATGATATCGGCGGACTCGTTGCTGACGATGGTGTGCTGATGTTTATCCCACAGTACCGGCACGGTGACACGTCCGCTGTAGTGCGGATCGGCGTGCAGATAGAGTTGATACAGATACTCGTTCTGGTAAAGCGAATCGCCGGTGGCGTCGGGGAAATCGTCGTCGAAGGTCCAGCCGTTTTCCAGCATCAGCGGATGCACCACCGAGACGGAAATCATCTGCTGTAGCCCCTTCAGCTCGCGCATCAGCAGGGTACGATGCGCCCACGGACAGGCGAGAGAAACGTATAAATGATAGCGGTCGCGCTCGGCGGCAAAACCGGCTTTACCGTCAGGTCCAGCGCTGCCATCGGCGGTCACCCAATTGCGCCACACCGCTTCGGAGCGTTTGAAGCGGCCACCGGTTGACTTCGTATCGTACCAGGTGTCATGCCAGACACCGTCAATCAGTTGTCCCATAAGCCCTCCATAAAAAAATGGGGCGAGGAAAATCCTCGCCCCTTTTCAGTATATGCTGCGGTAAGCCACTTGTGTGCTTAGCGTGCGGTCGCCGGCTGGAAACGCTGACGAAGCAGACGGTCGATGCTGTAAGCACCCGGACCAACCAGACCCAGCACCAGGAAGCCACCGGAGATTGACAGGTTCTTCATAAACATCAGCTGGTTAACGCCTTCCGCGAAGTTGCTGTGGAACAGGAACGCGGTCAGGATGGTGAAGCCAGCTGTGAACAGCGCGGTGAAACGGGTCAGGAAACCAAACAGAATCGCCAGACCGCCGCCCAGTTCGAGCAGGATAACCAGTGGCAGCAGGAAGCCCGGCACGCCCATCGATTGCATGTACTGCGCGGTGCCTGCATAACCGGTGAGTTTGCCCCAGCCCGCAGTGATAAACAGAATGGTCATCAGAACGCGTGCCAGCAACAGGCCAGAATCTTCGAATTTTTTCATCATCTACTCCAACAGGTTTTTTGTTGCAGGTCATTGGCCTGCAGGGAACTAATCCCGCTGAACCGCGTGTGACAATTCATTGGGCTGATAGCTGGAGATGATAGTCGCGAGATGAAATGGTTGTAAGCGAGATAATCTGTCGATGTTATTCAGGAATTCTGATGAAGGAAAAACCGGACCTGAAAAAAGGTCCGGTTGCAGAACGGGTTAGCGCGGCGGCATCGCTGATTTGATCATGCGCCAGGTGCTCCACAGGCCAAAACCGCGTTTTGCCCAGCGCAGCATCCGATTCGGACTGCGAATTGACCAGATGGCCAGCGCACTGCTGCCAATCGCCAGATAGCGTCGCAGACTAAGGAAGGTGAGCCAGCCACGATCGTAGTGCGCGGTGCCTTGCAACCAGTCACGACGTGCCGCACTCAGATCCAGCCGTTGCTGCTGCACCTGATTTAGCAGTTCGTGAATGCGTGCTTCGCGCTCACGGCGACTCATGAATGGTGATCCTCCAGCAGTTTGCGATCGGTATCCAGCTCTTTACGCGTGTGGCGCAGTAAGGTGGACTGGCGTGATTTACGCAGCGTCCATACGCCAAAAATCAACGCCAGCAGGAACAGGACGGCCGTGGTAATGGCAATCGCCATCAGCCGGTATTGCGCATCTACCGCCCAGATAATCAGCACCATCAGGCTCATTAAACCAAAAGCGGTAAACAGCATGGTCAGGCCCACCATCAACAGCATCTGAATCAGGTTGGCTTTTTCCTCCTCCAGTTCCACCACTGCCAGCCGGACGCGCGTCTCAACCATACCGACCAGCGTGGTAACAATACGTTGACCTATGTTGATGACCCCGTGGCCTGGGCCGTGGCTTTGCTGACTGTCACTCATCATTAACGCCGTGAGATCAGAATGCCGATGATCACACCCACTGCCGCGCCAATCCCGACACCGTGCCACGGATTTTCGCGCACATAATCATCGGCCTTATGGGCTGCTTCGCGGGTTGATTGCGCCAGGCGTTCGCCAGAATCGCCCAGACGTTCGCGTGAATTGTCCAGCGCCACACGCGCTTTCTGGCGCAGTTTGTCCAGCTCGGTTTTCGATTTTTCGGTAGAGCTGCTCAGCACCTCTTCCAGGGTATCCGCCAGGTTTTTCAGTTCCGCACGCAAATGTTCTGATGTTGTGTCTTTAGACATGAAAACTTCCTTCTTAATCGTTAAGTCCAGTTAATAGGGTTCAGCTTCGAGCTGCTTCAGCTCATGCTGTGCCTCTTCCAGCTTACGTTCGCGTTTTGCAATCTTCTCTTTGTCACCGTCCTGACGCTCCTCTTTCAGCTCATGCTCACGCTCGGCAACCTTGTGCTTCTGTGCCTCGATGCGTTCGCGGTGGGCGGCTTTCAGTTTCTCATCGGTACAGCTGGCGCGGACTTCGGTCAGCGCGCGTTCCAGCCCGGTAACGCGGCGCTGGTTATCATGTTGCCTGGCCATACCGATTTCGCGCTGAATATCCTGCTCCTTTTGCTGGCACAGTGACTCTGCTGCCAGTAAGGAGCCGGAGAGGGAGAAAAGAACAGCACCCAGGAGTAATTGACGTTTCATCAGGTTAATACCTTCCTTTGTGGATGACCTGCCGCAAACCGGGCAGGAGAGGCATCCCAGCTTGTCTTGTGCTCACGCTACCTTTAAGAATAGACAGCGGATGAAAAAATTCAAAGAAGACGAGGGGATAGCGAGGATAAGCGGTTGCCTGACAGGCCGTCAGGCAACGTGACTTAACTGTAAGTTGGATGGTCAGCGTCCGGGCTTTGCTGGGATGCCTGATGACCGGCGGCAACCACAAAGCCCTGTGGCAGCAGGCGGCGCAGCACTTTCTGTGCCGCCAGGCTTTGTTCTTCGTTCTCGAAGTGAATCACCAGCGCATCGCCCGATGGCGTGATGCTTTTGATACGCACACCCTGTGCGGAAAGTTGCTGATAAAGGGTGAAACCATCCGGCAGCGGCATACCGCTGTGGGCGACGCGAATCTTCACTACGGTTTCATGACGCAACAGCGTAGGAGCGAGGCTGATGGCCAGCAGCACCAGCGCTCCGCCTAACAGCCACGGCAGCAGGCGGCGGGGAATCAGGTTTTTCATTACTGTGATTTCCCGTTCTGACCAGACTGGCGCTTGCGCCATAGCACCACCAGCGAGCCGACTAAGCCTACCACCAGCAGCACCAGCGGCAGCAGCATCAGACAGAACATCAGTTCATCTTCGTAACGACGGAAAATCGGGGTTTTACCGAGCGCGAAGCCCAGCACAGTCAGAATCACCACCCACAGCAGTCCGCTTATCCAGTTAAAAAACTGAAAACGCGCGTTGCTGAGGCCGGACAGCCCGGCAATGGTGGGCAGCAGGGTACGTACAAACGCAATAAAGCGACCAATCAACAGGGCGGAGAGGCCGTGGCGATGGAACAGGCTATGCGCGCGCTGATGATATTGCGCGGGCAGATGTGAGAGCCATTTTTGTACCGTGGGCGTATTTCCCAGCCAGCGGCCCTGAATGTAGCTCACCCAGCATCCGAGGCTGGCGCCGGAAGTCAGCACCAGAATCGTCAGCGGAAAGTTCATGGTGCCTTTCGCGATCAGTACGCCAACCAGAATCAGCAAACTGTCGCCAGGCAGGAAAGCCGCGGGCAGCAGACCGTTCTCAAGGAATAAAATCATGAACAGCACGCCATAAATGGCCCACACCAGCGTCGGATCGGAGAGTGTTTCATAGTCTTGCTGCCATAAGGCATGCAGCAATGCCTGCAGAATATCCATTAATCGTTCCTGAACATCATTGTTAAACTAGCCCGTAGGGTTGGAGCGCAAGCTGGCGGTTGAGTTATGCGTTTTAGGAGCACAGCTGGGCCGGGTTTTCCGGATCCATCCAGAATTGATCGTTAAATCAGCGACTTTTTAAACCCCTGTCGCAAAGGGTAAGAAAAGGGCGATAACTGTAACAAAAATCATAGATTTGAGACAGTGGAAAGTACCCGCAGCAGAGGAGTTTTACCTTTTGACGCAGCTGGTCAAAAGGAGCTTTACATGAGCTGACACTATTGCAGATTAACTGACTTTCTCGCCTGGAAATGCAGCGAATTAACGAGAATTGTCAGTACCTTCCGGCAGGATAACCGGGTTCTCAGCAAACATGTAACGATCGACATTGAATTCAAAATCGTCTGCGGTGGCGTTAAATAGCATCTGCTTAGTATTTTCCAGATGCTGCCACATCGCCAGTTTACTGGCGGCGGGATCTTTGCGGATGAGGGCTTTGAGGATCTGATCGTGATCGTCGCACCAGCTAAGGATATTGCGCTGATCAATATGTTCGTGCAGTTTCAGCCAGTAGGGATTGTGCAGGCGATGCAGCCACATCTTCTCCACAATGGCGGCTAAAGCGCTGTTTTGCGTAGACTGGGCAATCCGCACATGGAACTGCATATCCCATTCGGAGTCGCGGAAATGGTCTTCCTGGCGCGCTTTTTCCTGAATCGCCATCAGCGCCATAATGTCCTGACGCGTCACCTGGGTGGCGGCAAACTCCGCCACATTGCTCTCAATCAGCTGGCGTGCCTGCAACAGTTCAAACGGGCCGAAGCTGGCGAATTCCAGCTGACTGGAGGTGACGATGCGGTTTTGCTGCTGGCTGGCTACCACATGAATGCCGGACCCTTTGCGCACTTCCACGTAGCCTTCCACTTCCAGCATGATGATCGCTTCGCGCACCACAGTGCGACTCACCTGCATCTCCTCGGCGATTAAACGCTCGGCAGGCAGTTTATCGCCCACCGGGTATTCACCGGCTTCGATACGGCCTTTCAGCTCGCTGGCCAGTTGTTGATAAAGGCGACGGGATTCGGTCAGTTCCATGGCGCGGTTCCGCTGTGCTACAAAAAGTAGAGTTGTTATACCACTTCAGCCGGGCGGAAGAAATGGGCTGGCGCACACCAGCCCGAAGAGATTAGCTGCGGATGGCTGCTGCCTGCACCGGGGCGGCGCTGTCCATTTCGGACACGGGTTTGTTTTTCAGTACTGTCCAGATCACCACCGCGCCGATCAGGTCAAACACCGCCAGCGCCGCGAACAGCGGGCTAAAGCCGAGGGTATCCGCCAGCGCACCCACTACCAGCGCAAACAGGGTGCTGGCTGTCCAGGCGGCCATGCCGGTCAGGCCGTTGGCGGTGGCGACTTCATTACGACCAAACACGTCCGACGACAGGGTAATCAGCGCACCAGACAATGCCTGATGGGCAAAGCCGCCGATGCACAGCAGACCAATCGCCACATACGGGCTGGTAAACAGGCCGATGGTGCCAGGACCAATCATCAGCACCGCGCCCATGGTCACCACCAGTTTGCGCGAGACGATCAGATTGACGCCAAACCAGCGCTGGAACAGCATCGGCAGATAACCACCAATGATGCAGCCGAAATCAGCGAACAGCATTGGCATCCAGGCAAACAGCGCAATCTCCTTCAGATTGAAGCCATAGACCTTAAACATAAACAGCGGGATCCAGGCATTGAAGGTGCCCCAGGCGGGTTCAGCGAGAAAGCGCGGCAGCGCAATGCCCCAGAACTGGCGGTTACGCAGAATCTGGCCGACTGACATTTTGCTGTTGTTGCCGGTCTGATGCTGCACTTCCTGGCCTGCAATGATGTAGTGGCGTTCCTCTTCGCTCAGTTTGGTCTGCTGTTTCGGGTGTTTATAAAACACCAGCCAGCACAGCGCCCAGATCATGCTCAGCACGCCGGTGATGATAAACGCCATCTGCCAGCTATGCGCGACGATAGCCCACACCACCAGCGGCGGTGCCAGCATCCCACCAATGGACGAGCCGACGTTAAAATAACCCACTGCCACCGAACGTTCTTTGGCCGGGAACCATTCGCTGCTGGCTTTCAGTCCGGCCGGGATCATCGCCGCTTCCGCAGCACCCACCGCACCTCGTGCGAGGGCAAATCCGCCCCAGCTACCGGCCAGCGCGGTGGCGGCACAGAAGATCGCCCACATCACGGCAAACACGGCGTAGCCCACTTTGGTGCCAAGCATATCCAGCACATAACCGGCGACCGGCTGCATCACGGTGTAGCACGCGGAATAGGCCGCGACGATATATGAGTACTGCTGAGTAGTGATGTGCAGCTGGATAGCCAGCGTGGGCGCTGCTACCGCAATAGTGTTACGCGTCAGGTAACCGAGCACGGTGCCCATGGTCACCAGTCCAATCATGTACCAGCGTAGCCCTTTAATCTTACGCATCTTAACCTCTTCCAGTTTGTCGTTGCGGCGCTGCCGCTGTTGTTATCTGGAGCGGGACTAACGTGATACGGCTCTCTTCACGCCCGCCGGCGCTCACCGAGCCGCCTTTATTTCCTTGCCTGAGCCATCGGTGTGGCATCAATGAGGCGAGAGGTTAACTTGTTATACAACTTTAAAAGTTGAGAGCCATCACAAAACCCCTTAAAGCTGTGTGTGATACTGTTATACAACGTAATAACAGCCATTTAGCGGCAAAGATGTGACTTTTTTGTCCATATCCACACTAAAAAGCTGTCATTAATGTGAGATGCATCGCAAAGAATTTTGCCGTTTGGTGAAATTGGTATGATAACTTTGAGTCATTAGCCCACTGGCTACAAAAATGAGGAAGCAGGTATGCCGCGTTTTATGAGTGAGGATTTTTTACTGGAGAGCGAGTTTGCGCGTCGTCTCTATCATGACTACGCCAAAGACCAACCGATTTTCGACTATCACTGCCACCTGCCGCCGCAGCAGATTGCCGAAAATTATCGCTTTACCAACCTCTATGACATCTGGCTGAAAGGCGATCACTACAAGTGGCGAGCGATGCGCGCGAACGGCGTGCCGGAAGCCCTGTGCACCGGCAACGCCAGCGACCGTGAAAAATTTAACGCCTGGGCGCGCACCGTGCCGCACACCATTGGTAACCCGCTGTATCACTGGACGCACCTTGAACTGCGCCGCCCATTTGGCATCAGCGATGTATTGCTGTCGGAGCAGACCGCAGATCGCATCTGGGACAGCTGCAACGAACTACTGGCCCAGGACGCCTTTACCGCGCGCGGCATCATGCAGCAGATGAAGGTGAAAATGGTCGGCACCACCGACGATCCGCTCGACGATTTGCAGCATCACCGCGCGCTGGCGCAGGATGGCAGCTTCAACGTCAAAGTGCTGCCGAGCTGGCGCCCCGACAAAGCGTTCAATATTGAACTCGACACCTTCCTGCCGTGGATTCAGCGGCTGGAGCAGGTGGCCGATGTCAGCGTTCAGCGCTTTGACGATCTGCGCCGCGCGCTGAGCAACCGCCTCGACCACTTTGCTGCCCACGGTTGTAAGATTTCTGACCATGCGCTGGATGTGGTGGTCTACGCCGAAGCCGATGACGCCACGCTCGACGGCATTCTGGCGCGTCGTTTACAGGGCGGCGCACCGTCCAGCGAAGAGATCGCGCAGTTCAAAACGGCGGTGCTGGTATGGCTGGGCACTGAATACGCCCGCCGCGGCTGGGCGCAGCAATATCACATTGGTGCGCTGCGCAACGCTAACCGTCACCATTTTGAGCTGCTCGGCCCGGATACCGGTTTCGACTCCATCAACGACGCGCCGCTGGCGATCCCGCTGGCCCGTCTGCTGGATGCGCAGAACCGTCAGAACGCGCTGCCGAAAACCATTCTTTACTGCCTCAACCCGCGCGACAACGAAGTGCTGGCAACCATGGCCGGTAATTTTCAGGGCGAAGGAGAGCCAGGCAAAATGCAGTTTGGTTCGGCGTGGTGGTTCAACGATCAGCTGGATGGTATGCAGCGTCAGATGACTCAGCTGGCGCAGATTGGCCTGCTCAGCCGCTTTGTCGGCATGTTGACCGACAGCCGCAGCTTCCTCTCTTACACCCGTCACGAATATTTCCGCCGCCTGCTGTGCCAGATGATCGGCAACTGGGTGGAACGCGGTGAAGCCCCGGCGGACGAGGCGTTGCTGGGCCAGATGGTTGAAAATATCTGCTTCAACAATGCGCGTGATTACTTCGGCATTGAGTTAGGAGCCTGATGATGCAGCGGCTTAACCGTCACGATTTTCCCGGCGCCCGCTATACCGAGCGGGTGATTCAGTTCGGCGAAGGCAATTTTCTGCGTGCCTTTATCGACTGGCAGCTCGACTGGCTGAATGAACATCAGGGCACCGATGCGGGTGTGGTGGTGGTGCGGCCGCGCAACAGGGAAGTAAAAGATTCGCTGAATCAGCAGGATGGATTGTATACCACGCTGATTCGCGGACTGAACACGGCGGGGGAGCAGGTCAGTGAAACCCGCCTGATCCGCAGTCTTAACCGGGAAATTCAGCCGTACCAGCAGTTTGACGCCTTCCTCGCGCTGGCGCACGCGCCGCAGATGCGTTTTGTCTTCTCCAATACCACCGAAGCGGGCATTGCCTTCGTCGAACAGGATCGCCTTGAGGATGCGCCTGCGTCCTCCTTCCCCGGCAAGCTGACGCAGCTGTTGTGGGCGCGTTTCCGCCACTTTGCCGGCGCGGCCGATAAGGGCTGGTTAATCGTCCCCTGCGAGTTGATTGATTACAACGGCGATACGCTGCGCGAACTGGTGCTGCGCTACGCCGATCACTGGCAGCTGCCGCCGGAATTTGCGCGCTGGGTGCAGCAGCACTGCGCCTTTTACAACACGCTGGTGGATCGCATTGTCACCGGCTTCCCGGCAGATAGCGACGAGATCGCGGCCAGGCTCGGCTTCGAAGATCGCTTTCTGGTGGCGGGCGAGGTGTATTACCAGTTCGTGATTCAGGGGCCGGATGCGCTGGCGCAGGAACTGCAACTGGCGGCGCTGGCCCCGGAAGTGAAACAGGTGGCTGACATCACGCCTTATAAAGCGCAGAAGGTGGCGATCCTGAATGGCGCGCACACCGCGATGGTGCCGGTGGCGTTTCAGGCCGGACTGGAGAGCGTGGGTGAGGCGATGGACGATGCGCAGATTGCAGGCTTTGTCGAGGCCTTGTTGCGTGAAGAGGTGATCCCAACGCTCAACCTGCCGCCTGCGGAGCTGCACGCCTTTGCCGATGCGGTGCAGCGCCGCTTCCGTAATCCCTTTATTCGCCATGCGCTGCTCTCCATCGCGCTTAACGGTATGACCAAGTTCCGCACCCGTCTGCTGCCGCAGTTGTTGCAGGCGCAGCAGGCCCAGGGCAGCTGGCCGCCACGTCTGACTTTCGCCTTTGCCGCGCTGCTGGCGTTTTATCGCGGTCAGCAGGGCGATAAAAGCTGGCCGTTACAGGACGATGCGCACTGGCTGCAACGCTATGCCGGGCTATGGCCAGCGGTAATGGCCGACCAGCAATCCCCGGAACAACTGGTACACGCGGTTCTGAGCGATGCCAGCCACTGGGGCGAAGATTTAACCCAGCAACCCGGACTGGTGGCTGCGATAAGCCAACACCTGCAAAACATCATCGTTCACGGGATGCGAACGGCGCTGACACAACTGAGATAACGCTATGCAAGATGCGATAAGAATACATTCACGCGATAACGTCGCTGTGGCGTTGCGCGATTTGGCAGCCAACACCCAGGTTGTGGTAAATAATGAACCGGTGACGCTGCAACAGGCGGTCGGGCGCGGCCACAAGTTCGCCCTGTATCCGCTGGCGACCGATGCGCTGGTGATCAAGTACGGATTACCGATTGCGCACGCCACCCAGCCCATCGCCGCCGGTGAAATCATTCATTCACAGAACGCACGTACCAACCTGAGCGATCTTGATGAATATGATTACCAGCCTGATTTTATCGAGGTGCCGCCGCAGGCGGGCGATCGCGAGGTGCAGATTTATCGCCGCGCCAGCGGTGAGGTGGGGATCCGCAACGAGTTGTGGATCCTGCCTACCGTCGGCTGCGTGAACGGTATTGCGCGTCAAATCCTGCAACGTTTCCTCAAAGAGACCGATGATGCCGCCGGTATCGATGGCGTACATCTGTTCAGCCATCCGTTTGGCTGTTCGCAGCTCGGTCAGGATCACGAGAACACCCGCACCATGCTGCAAAATATGGTGCGCCACCCGAATGCCGGCGCGGTGCTGGTGATTGGCCTTGGCTGCGAGAACAATCAGGTTGATGTGTTCCGCGATACCCTCGGGGCGTTCGAAAGCGACCGCGTGCAGTTTATGGTATGCCAGCAGCAGGATGACGAAGTGGAGGCCGGGCTTGAGCGGCTGCACGCGTTGTACAACGTAATGCGCCACGATCGGCGTCAGCCCGGCAAGCTCAGCGAGCTGAAGTTTGGTCTGGAGTGCGGCGGCTCTGACGGCTTTTCCGGTATCACCGCCAACCCGATGCTCGGCTGCTTTTCCGATCAGATGATTGCCAACGGCGGCACCACGGTGCTGACTGAAGTTCCGGAGATGTTTGGTGCCGAACGCATTCTGATGAGCCGCTGCCGTGATGAAGCCACCTTCGACAAAACTGTGGCGATGATCAACGACTTCAAGCGTTACTTTATCGATCACCAGCAACCGATTTATGAGAACCCGTCGCCGGGAAACAAAGCGGGCGGCATCACCACGCTGGAGGAGAAATCCCTCGGCTGTACGCAAAAAGCCGGGCAGAGCCAGGTGGTGGATGTACTGAAATATGGTGAGCGCCTGAAAACCGCTGGCCTCAATCTGCTGAGCGCGCCGGGCAACGATGCGGTGGCAACCAGCGCGCTGGCAGGCGCGGGCTGTCATATGGTGCTGTTCACCACCGGGCGCGGTACGCCCTACGGCGGCTTTGTGCCGACGGTGAAGATTGCCACCAATACGCAGCTGGCGGAGAAGAAGCCGCACTGGATTGATTTCAACGCCGGACGGCTGATTGAAGGTATGAGCATGGAGGCGATGCTGGCGGATTTTGTCGATATGATCGTCGCGATTGCCAATGGCCAACCGGCACGCAATGAAGCCAATGATTTCCGCGAGTTAGCGATTTTTAAAAGCGGGGTAACGCTGTAAATCATCCCGTGTGGGCATCGGTCAGGAGCGCATCAATGCGCTCCCTACAATGTAGGGTCGGCATTTATGCCGACCGGATCGATGATCGCGAAGGAACGGGATGACGGCATTTATGCCGACCGGGCTATCACGCAGTACGCGTTTCACGCTCCGCTTCGGCCTGACACACCGCCGCAGTAAACAGGATATCGGTGGAGGAGTTCAGCGCGGTCTCGGCCGAGTCCTGCAACACGCCAATAATAAACCCGACTGCCACCACCTGCATTGCCAGGTCGTTGGGGATGCCAAACATATTGCAGGCCACCGGGATCAGCAGCAGCGATCCACCCGCCACGCCAGACGCACCGCAGGCGCACAGCGACGCCACCAGACTCAGCAGAATTGCCGTCGGTACATCGACAGAAATCCCCAGGGTATGCACCGCCGCCAGCGTCAGCACGGTGATGGTGATGGATGCGCCCGCCATGCTGATGGTGGCACCCAGCGGAATCGAGACCGAATAGGTGTCTTCATCCAGGCCCAGACGTTTTGCCAGCGCCATATTCACCGGAATATTGGCCGCCGAACTGCGGGTAAAGAAAGCGGTGACGCCACTTTCACGCATACAGGTAAATACCAGCGGATAGGGATTGCGGCGGATTTTGTTGAACACCAGCAGCGGATTCACCACCAGCGCCATCAGCAGCATGCAGCCGAGCAGCAGCGACAGCAGGCTGGCGTATTCCCACAGTGCATCGAAACCGGTCGAGGCGAGAATGGACGCCACCAGGCCGAAAATCCCCAGCGGCGCGCAGCGGATCACGCAGCGTACCACCCAGGTCGCGGCGTTCGAGGCATCATTAAGGAACGCTTTGCTGGTTGGACTGGCGTGGCGGAAAGCCAGTCCCAGTCCCAGCGCCCACACCAGAATGCCGATGTAGTTGGCGTTCATCAGCGCATCAATCGGGTTGGATACCATGCTCATCAGCAGGCCGTGCAACACTTCCGCGATGCCGGAAGGTGGGGTGATCTCGGTTTTGCCGACGTTCATCGACAAGGTTTGCGGGAACAGGTGACTGAAAATTACCGCCACCACGGCGGCGAAGAAGGTGCTCAGCAGATAAAGCATGATAATCGGGCGGATATTGGTTTTCTGCCCCTGCTGATGGTTGGCAATCGAGGAGATCACCAGCACCAGTACCAGCAGCGGTGCAACCGCTTTCAGGGCGCGGACGAACAGTTCACCCAACAGGCCAACAGCCAGCGCGGCATCGCGCGAGAACCAGGCCAGTGCCACACCAGCAACCAGACCCAGCATGATTTGTTTTACCAGGCTGCCGCCGAACAGCGTACCCAGTCGTCTAACGATGTTTGTTTGCATATCACGATCTTTTTTATATGGCGGTAATGAATTTGCTGCGCAGTGCCACTACGCGGCAACAGTTTAACCGGCGGAGTATAAGTAAAACATCCCGTGAAGAAAGAGATAATTCTGCCAGTGAGGGACAGGTCAGATTTTTGATCTGCTGATGATGAGAAGTGTGACAGGAGTAAGAAAGGCGAGAGGGGATTGTGGCAAAACAAAGCAGGGGCGATTAACGCCCCCGCAGCAGATTATGGTGAGATGTTCTTCTGGTCGTTTCTGTGGTTAACCCAGGCGTTTATCAGTAGCGTACCGCCGAGAATCACCCCAACCACCGCCAGCGAGATCCCCACCGGAATATGGTAGAACTCGACGATCAGCATCTTGATACCGATAAAGACCAGCACAATCGCCAGACCGTATTTCAGCATTGAGAAGCGTTCTGCCACATTCGCCAGCAGGAAATACATGGCGCGCAGACCGAGGATGGCGAACAGGTTGGACGTCAGCACGATAAAGGGATCGGTGGTGACGGCGAAGATCGCCGGGATGCTGTCAACCGCGAAGATCACATCGCTCAGCTCCACCATGATCAGTACCAGCAGCAGCGGCGTGGCGAACAGCACGCCATTTTTACGCGTGAAGAATTTCTCGCCTTCCAGGCTGTCGGTCATCCGCAGATGTTTACGCAGCCAGCGCACCAGCGGCTTATCGCCGACCGCGTCGTCGCCATCCTCTTTCGCCAGCGCCATTTTCAGGCCGGTGAACAGCAGGAACGCGCCGAAGATATACAGAATCCAGCTGAACTGCGTGACCAGCCAGCTGCCGCCGAAGATCATCAGGGTACGCAGCACAATCGCGCCCAGCACGCCATAGACCAGCACGCGACGTTGCAGGCTGGCCGGGATGGCAAAGTAGCTAAACAGCATCAGCCAGACGAAGACGTTATCGACGGCCAGCGCTTTTTCCAGAATATAACCGGTGAGGAAAGCGAGGGTTTGCGCGGTAGCGACTTCGCGCCCGACGCTGCCGTTGAGATACCACCAGAAGGCGGCGCTGAACAGCAAAGAAACGGAAACCCAGACCAGCGACCAGATCGCTGCCTGTTTTAATGACATTGTTTGTGCGCCGCGTCGTCCCTGAAGAAGGAGATCGATTGCCAGCATAATGAGCACAACAACGGCAAAACTGCCCCACAGCAGTGGCGTACCTACAGTTTGCATAATCGTATCCTGTCCTGAAAATAAAAAAGGCCGAAGTCAGAAGACGTCAGCCGCTTTTTTGTCATAAGCAAACCTCGCCTTCCGGCAAGGTCTCACTTACAACTCAGAATGGATTCCAGGTTGCCTGATGACCGGATGCAGCCTGTGCATCGTAATGACGACCAATCAGCTTATAAGTTACTCCCCTTTGCGTGGGGTAAGTTACGTGCCGCAAACGTAAGAAGCAATGAGAAGTTGGAAATATTTGGAAATATTTACACAACCAGCCAGGGGAAAGGCATATTCCGTAGCGGCACGATAAATCGCGCCGCTGCACATAAGCGCGATCAACTTACGGCAATGACGGTGTTATCCGCCGGGAACACCACCCCGGTCTGGCGACGGATTTCCGTCAGTAGCGCCGCGGTAATACGCGATGTCTGCAAACCCGGATGGTCCACTTCGCCTTTGCTCACCAGTTGGGCAAAGGTTTCGGCTTCATACAGCATGGTATTGATATGCTGCGGCTGCGTTAGATTCTGGCTTTCGCCGCCGCGAGGGGTAAAGCGCAGCTGCTGACATTCGGAGATTTTCTCAATCACCAGCGAACCCGCTTCGCCCTGGATCTCGCTCGGAATCAGAGAATCGCTGACTTTGGCGTGCAAAATCGTCACATCGAAATCGCCGTAGCCCAGCACCACCACGCCGTGTGCATCCACGCCGCTTGCCAGCAGCGAAGCCTGTGCTTTCACCTGCTGCGGCTCGCCCCACAATGTCACCGCTGCCGCAACACAGTAATAACCGATATCCATAATCGAGCCATTGGACCAGCGCGGATTGAAGGTGTTGGGGTTCTCGCCATCAAGATAGCGCTGGTAGCGCGATGAATACTGGCAGTAGTTAAGCAGCACTTTGCGCAGTTTGCCCACCTGCGGCAGCGCTTTTTGCAGCTGCAAAAAGGTGGGCAGGCTGGCGGTTTTAAAGGCTTCGAACAGCACCACGTTGTTTTCACGCGCGCAGGCGATCATCGTTTCGGCTTCACGCAGGTTGGAGCACAGCGGTTTTTCACAGATCACATGTTTGCCGTGCGACATAAACAGCAGCGCCTGCGCGCAGTGCAGCGCGTTGGGGCTGGCGATATACACTGCGTCGATGGCATCGCTGGCGGCCATCGCTTCGAGTGAGGTGAAGGTCAGCTTGCAGGGGTAATCCTTCGCGAACTCCTCTGCCTGCTGCTGCTGACGTGAATAGATGGCGCTCAGTTTCATTTTGCCGCTTTCATGCGCGGCGTCGATAAACTGGCGGGTGATCCAGTTGGTTCCCACAATGGCGAAGCGAATCACGAGCGGTCTCTCCTGCAAGGATAAAGAGGCAGATTAGCACGCTGACCCGATGACGTAATCAGCTAACGCAGGCGAAATTTGATCCTGAGATCCGCATTCCAATATGATGATGCTGCTATGATTTTTATCCCGGACTGAAGAGGACGCGCGGGTGAGTGGAAGTAAACATGCACTGAACTGGACTACCTTGCTGATTGCCATCCCGGTCGGTTGCGCGGCCTCACTGGTGACGCTCGGTTTCCGCGCGATCATCGATCTGATCAACCATCTGCTGTTCAACAGTGACAATGAAATCACCGTGGCGATGCACGTCTGGCCGTGGATTTTCTGGCCGTTGCTGGTGGGGGCCGGTGGTCTGCTGGCGGGCTGGTTTTTACGCTATGCCGTCGCCATTGAAAAGCAGGAGACGATGAAAACCGATTACCTGGAGGTGATCAACGCCCGGCTGGATGCGGTGCCGACCAAAACCTCGCTGTTTCGCGCCCTGTCGTCGATTGCCAGTATCGGCAGCGGCGCGTCGATTGGTAAAGAGGGGCCGATGGTGCAGCTGTCGGCGCTGTGCGGCAGCATCATTGGCCGCTGGTTGCCGAAATCTCTCGGCCTGCGTAACAGCGATATTGTGGCGATGGCTGCGGCCGCCGGGCTGTCGTCGGTGTATCACGCGCCGCTCGCGTCGGCGATTTTTGTCGCGGAGATTGCCTTTGGCATCTCTGCGTTGCAGCGGCTCATCCCGCTGGTTATCGCCTCGGCGGTAGCGGTGATGACCATGTGGTCGCTGGGTTTTCGCAACGCGCTCTATCCGTTGGCGAATGTGAGCTTCCAGATGGATATCACCAGCCTGCTGATGACGGTGGTCATTGGGCTGGCATCCGGGCTGGCCGGTTGGTTGCTGATCAAGCTGATCGCGCGCAGCAAAGCGCTGTTCGGCCATGTGCGTTCGCTGCCGCTAAGGCTGGGCGCAGGCGGACTGGCGGTGGGCTTTCTGGCGCTGATCTCCACCGATATTCTGGGTAACGGCTATGAAGTGATCGTTAAAATCATCGATGGTAATTACCTGCTGGGCGGTCTGCTGGCGTTATTGATCCTGAAAACGCTGGCGACCACTTTGTCGGTGGGTTCGAATGCGGTTGGCGGCTTGTTTACCCCGTCGTTATTGATTGGCGCTTTGCTCGGCGCGCTGCTGGCCGGTATCGGTGCGGCGCTGCATCTGCCGGTGGGCGATACGTTGCTGTACGCGGCGGTCGGTATGGCGGCGGTGCTGGCGGCGGTCAGCCAGGCGCCGCTGATGGCGATGCTGATGGTGCTGGAGATGACGCTCAATAGCAGCCTGCTGTTCCCGCTGATGATCGCCTCGGTACTGGCGTCGATGCTGGTGTATCGCCTGCAATCTGCCAGCACCTATCCGGTGGTGAGCGGGCATCTCAGCCGCTCCGAGGCCAAATACGATTTCGACAATATGCGGGTGGATGAGTTGATCATCCCCGGCGCCGCCCTGCAACCGGATGAATCCGTCGGCCAGGCGCTGGCTGTCAGCTCGCTGAAGCGCGAGCGTTATGTGTATGTCATTAACGCCAGCGGCCAGTTTCTGGGCGTAGTGTCGATTCACGATATCTCACGCAAGGTGTTGTCGCAGGAAATCACCCTGCAATCGCCGGTGAGCACGGTGATGGACGACAACTTCCCGTGCATTTATCAGAACCAGAGTATGCGTGAAGGCTGGGAGGCGTTTGCTCGTGTGACGCTGGAACGCCTGCCGGTACTGAACAACCCGCAGGAACGTCACTTCCTTGGCGCGCTGACGAAAACCAGCCTGATTCAGAAAGCGCAGGAGTTTCTTTAAGCGGCGTTGCCGCGCAGCGCCTGGTCGGTCATCCACAGCCGCGTGTCGAACTCCAGCTGGTGGTAATCCGGCTCCATATGGCAGCACAGCTGATA
Source organism: Pantoea sp. X-Soil-TKNS-1207 (assembly GCF_059730485.1). Lineage (NCBI taxonomy): Bacteria > Pseudomonadati > Pseudomonadota > Gammaproteobacteria > Enterobacterales > Erwiniaceae > Pantoea > Pantoea sp. X-Soil-TKNS-1207. The sequence continues at coordinate 3,782,852 of NZ_AP035958.1, read as the reverse complement.
GAAGGCCTTGTTGTGATCTTTTTCTTTCAGATGCGCCAGCTCGTGCACCACGATCATGCGCAGAAAGGCTTCCGGGGCGGGGCGGAAAAAGGTGGAGATGCGGATCTCCGCTTTGGCTTTCAGGTTCCCTCCCTGCACGCGGGAGATGGCGGTATGCAGGCCAAGGGCGTGCTTCATCACCTTGATTTTATTGTCCCAGATAACTTTGCTTATCGGCGGCGCGCTGCGCATATAGCGGTTTTTCAGCGCCTGAGTGTAGTCGTACAGCGCTTTGTCGCTGACCACGTCATGGGTGTCGGGATAGCGTTGTTGCAAAAAAGCGCCCAGACGTTGCTGATCAATCAGCGTCTGTACCTGGGCGAGGAGATGTTCAGGGTAGCCCTGCAGATAGATTAATGACATTGGGATTCCCGGCGAAAGACAGTATACTGCGCCCCCTTTTTAGGGCGAAAATCGCGCAAAGTGTACCACGCCGGAGATTCCATGAGCCAATTTGAACTGACCGATCGCACCCTGACGCTGCACCGCTTTCCACCGATGCGTGAAGAAAGCCCGTTGCAGGCGTGGGATGCGGCAGATGAATATCTGTTGCAGCAGGCGCTGCCGGACGGTCCGGTGCTGGTGTTTAACGACAGCTTTGGCGCGCTGACCTGCGGGCTGAACCCGCGTCAGGTCTGGCATGTCAGCGATTCCTGGCTGAGCCAGCAGGCGGCACGACAGAATCTGCACCTTAACCAGCTGGATGAAGATCAGGTGCAGTTTCTCGATAGCCTGGCTGAACTGCCGTCGGCTCCGGCGGTGGTAATGATCAAAATCCCTAAAGCCCTGGCGCTGCTGGAGCATCAGCTGCGTGCGCTGCGCGCTGTGGTCACGCCGGACACCCTGATTCTGGCGGCGGCGAAAGCCAAAGATATTCATAGCTCCACGCTGCAACTCTTCGAACGCATTCTTGGCGAGAGCAAAACCTCGCTGGCGTGGAAAAAAGCGCGCCTGATTTACAGCCGCTACACCGCGCCGACGCTGGCAGACCAGCCGCCGACCACCGTCTGGCCGCTCGACGATACCGATTATCAGATCCACAACCACGCCAACGTATTTTCCCGCAGCTCGCTGGATATCGGCGCACGCTTTTTCCTGCAACATCTGCCGCATGATGTGGAAGGGGAGATTCTCGATCTCGGCTGCGGTAATGGAGTGGTGGGCCTGGTGGCGCTGGAGCAGAACCCGCAGGCCGAGGTGCTGTTCTTTGACGAATCTTATATGGCGGTGGCGTCGAGCCGTCTGAACGTAGAAGTGAACCGGCCGCAGGATTTGGCGCGCTGCCAGTTCCGCGTGAACAATGCGCTGAGCGGTTTCCCGTCCGATCGCCTGCACGCGGTACTGTGCAATCCGCCGTTCCATCAGCAACATGCGGTGACTGACCACCTGGCGTGGCAGATGCTGCGTGATGCCAAACGCTGCCTGCAATATGGCGGCGAGTTGCGCATTGTTGGCAACCGCCACCTCGATTATCACCACAAGATGAAAAAGTTGTTCGGCAACTGCACGCTGGTGGCGTCGAATGCGAAGTTTGTGGTGCTGCGTTCAGTCAAACTGCGTTAATCACAGGCTGAGCGCCAGCTCGGTGGCCTGCGCAATGGCGCGGCGGGCATCCAGCTCCTGCGCCACATCGGCGCCGCCGATCACCCGCACCGTTTTACCGCGCGCCGCGAGCTGGTCAGCCAGTTCGCGCAGCGGCTCCTGACCGGCGCAGATCACCACGTTATCCACCGCCAGCGTGACCCTTTCGCCCTGGTGACGCAGGTGCAGCCCCTCGCCATCAATCTTCAGATATTCCACATCGCCCCACATTTTTACGCCGTGCGCCTGTAGGCTGGCACGATGGATCCAGCCGGTGGTTTTCGCCAGCCCGGCACCGGGCTTGCCGGTTTTGCGTTGCAGCAACCAGATCTGTCGGTCGGCGGGCAGCGGTCGTGGCGGGATGATGCCGCCGCGCGCATGTAACGCGTGATCAATGCCCCAGCTTTGGTAGAAATCCTCGTGATGTCCGGCCTGATGCAGCAGGAATTCGGCAGTATCGAAACCGATGCCGCCCGCGCCAATAATCGCCACGCGTTTACCCACCGGCTTTTTATCGCGCAGTACATCGAGATAGCTTAAAACGCAGGGATGATCGATGCCGGGAAGGGCCAGCTGGCGCGGAGCAATGCCGGTGGCGACAATCACTTCGTCGGCGCTGTCCAGCTGGTCGGCCGTGACGCGACATTGGGTATGGATGATGACGCCCGCCGCCTGCAACTGATGGCGGAAATAGCGCAGCGTTTCGCTGAACTCCTCTTTGCCGGGGATCTGGCGGGCGATATTAAACTGCCCGCCAATCTGCGCTTCGGCCTCGTAAAGCGTGACCTGATGGCCGCGCTGCGCTGCCTGCAAGGCGAACGCCATACCCGCCGGACCTGCGCCCACCACCGCCAGCCGTTTCGGCTGGCGCGCGGCGGTGACCGGCATCAGCGTTTCGTGGCAGGCGCGCGGGTTCACCAGGCAGGAGGTCACTTTGCCGACAAAAATCTGGTCGAGACACGCCTGGTTGCAGGCGATGCAGGTATTGATCGCGTCCTGTTCGCCGGCGCGGGCTTTGCTGACGAACGCGGCATCGGCGAGAAAAGGCCGCGCCATCGACACCATATCGGCAATTCCCTCATCCAGTAACGCTTCGGCCACCGCCGGATGGTTGATGCGGTTGGTGGCAATTACCGGCACCGACACCCGTTCGCGCAGATGCTTCGTTACCCAGGCAAATCCGGCGCGCGGCACGCAGGTGGCGATGGTCGGAATACGCGCCTCATGCCAGCCAATGCCGCTGTTAAACAGCGTGACGCCGCACTGCTCCAGCCCTTCCGCCAGCTCCAGCGTCTCCGCCAGCGTGCTGCCGTTGTGCACCAGGTCAAGCATCGAAATACGGAAGATAATGATGAACGCGTTGCCCACGGCTTCACGTACCGCACGCGTTATCGCCAGCGCAAAACGCTGACGTCGCGCCACATCGCCGCCCCAGGCGTCGTCGCGCTGGTTGGTATGCGCCACCAGAAACTGGTTAATCAGATACCCCTCCGATCCCATGATCTCCACCCCGTCGTAACCGGCCTGCTGCGCCAGCCGGGCGCAGTTGGCGAAGTCGGCGATGGTGCGCAGGATATCGGCTTCGCTCAGCGCCTGCGGCATAAACGGGTTGATGGGCGCCTGCAACGGCGAGGGAGCGACCAGATTGCGCTGATAGCTGTAACGCCCCGCATGAAGGATTTGCAGGGCAATTTTGCCGCCAGCCGCGTGTACCGCATCGGTAATCTTTTGATGCCAGCCGCACTGGCTTGTCTGATTGAGAATCGCACCGCCCTGGGCGACCACCCCCTGTGGGTTTGGCGCGATGCCGCCGGTGACAATCAGCGCCACCCCTTCACGGGCGCGTTCGGCATAGAAGGCCGCCAGCCGCTCAGCGCCATCGGCATGTTCTTCAAGGCCGGTATGCATCGAACCCATCAGGAAGCGGTTTTTAAGTTGCGTGAAGCCTAAATCCAGTGGGGCGAACAGGGAAGGGTACTCGCGCATAATCACTCATCAATTAAGTGGTCGGATGAGTTAACTTTAGCGGGTATTGGACGGGAAGGAAGAGGGATGCGTTCAGGGTGTGAGAAACGTCAAAAAAGCGTGGGTTGAGGGTAACAGACCGCCGGTATCACGTTATGCGTAACACCCTTTTCGTAACATGTTTTTGAGTGATCTCCATCACAGTTTGAAACGACGTAACCCGGTCTTATGGCCCCCATTGCAACAACACTGAATGGGGACGTTATGAATATCGAAACGCAGTCCTGCGTGATCACCGGAAAAAAACAAGTCAGCGTGGCGCAGCAGCAGGTGGAATGGAACGGCAAAGGCACGCTGGTACGCATCACGCGCGGCGGCATTTGCGGTTCGGATCTGCACTATTACCAGGAGGGTAAAGTCGGCACTTATGAAGTCAAAATGCCGATGATCCTCGGCCATGAGGTGATCGGTTATGTGGTGGAGAGCGATGATCCGCGTCTGAAAGCCGATCAGAAGGTGGCGGTTAACCCGTCGAAGCCGTGCGGCGAGTGCAAATATTGCCAGCGCGAGCAGGAGAACCAATGCGTCTCCATGCGTTTCTTCGGCAGCGCCATGTATGTACCGCATGTCGATGGCGGTTTCACGCAATACAAAGTGGTGGATAGCGCGCAGTGCGTGCCGTTTCCGCAGGATGCCGATGAAAGCGTGATGGTGTTTGCCGAGCCGCTGGCGGTGTGCATTCACGCCACCCATCAGGCGGGCGATCTCACCGGTAAACATGTGTTTATCTCCGGCGTTGGCCCGATTGGCTGCCTGATTGCCGCCGCCGCCAAAGCGCGTGGCGCAGCCTCGATTGTGTGCAGCGATATCAGCGAGCGTTCGCTGGCGATGGCGCAGCAGATGGGCGCCACCGGGGTGATCCACGCCGCCGACGGCGACTTCACGCCTTACCTGGCCGACAAAGGCTATTTCGACGTGGCGTTTGAAGCCTCCGGCCATCCGTCCTCGCTGCAACGCTGCCTCGATGTGGTGTGCGCCAAAGGCACGCTGGTGCAGGTCGGCATGGGCGGCGCTATCCCGTCGTTCCCGATTATGCAGTTGATTGCCAAAGAGATTAACCTGGTCGGCTCCTTCCGTTTTACCCACGAATTCAATACCGCCGTCGAGTGGCTGGCGCAGGGCATCGTCAAGCCGCTGCCGTTATTTAGCGGCGCTTATGGCTGGCAGGACATTGATGCCGCGCTGCAATTTGCGGGCGATAAAACCCGTGCCGCGAAAGTCCAGTTAACATTTTAAGGAGATCCCATGAGTCAGCTTTTTTCCCTCGAAGGTAAACGCGTTCTGATCACCGGTTCGGCGCGCGGCATTGGTTTCCTGCTGGCGCAGGGCCTGGCGGAAGCCGGTGCGGAAGTGATCGTCAACGCCACCACGCCGGCAGGCGCCGAGCAGGCCGCCGCAAGGCTGCGCGATCTGGGGCTGCGCGCCCAGTCCAAAGCCTTCGATGTCACCCAGTCGGCACAGGTGCAGCAGGCGGTGGATGAAATCGAAGCCGAGTGGGGCGCGATTGATGTGCTGGTGAACAACGCCGGTATTCAGCGTCGTCGTCCGTTCCTCGAATTCCCGGAGCAGGACTGGAATGACGTGATTGCGGTTAACCAGACGGCGGTGTTCCTGGTATCGCAAACCGTGGCGAAAAAGATGGTGGATCGCCAGCGGGGCAAAATCATCAACATTGGTTCGATGCAGAGCGAATTAGGCCGCGACACCATCACGCCTTATGCCGCCTCCAAAGGCGCGGTGACCATGCTGACGCGGGGGATGTGCGTTGAGCTGGCGCGCCACAACATTCAGGTGAATGCGATCGCTCCCGGCTATTTCGTCACCGAGATGACCCAGGCGCTGGCGGATGATCCGGCATTTACCGGCTGGCTCACCAAACGCACCCCGGCGGCGCGCTGGGGCAAGCCGGAGGAGCTGATTGGCGCTGCGGTGTTCCTCTCCTCGAAAGCCTCCGATTTTGTTAATGGCCATTTGTTGTTTGTCGATGGTGGTATGCGCGTGGCGGTGTGAGTCAGGTGGCGCATTCTTCGGGCTGCGCCTACACCTTACTGACCCTCTGTACTCTTTAGGATAATAAAAAATGCCAATAACCATCATTGTAATGGGCGTAGTTCTCCTGCTGGTGCTGATGATCGTTTTCAAGGTCAACGGCTTTATCGCCCTGGTTTTCGTCTCCGCCGTGGTGGGGATTGCCGAAGGGATGACCCCACTTAATGTCATGGCCTCCATCCAGAAAGGGATCGGTTCCACCCTGGGCGGGCTGGCGATGATCCTTGGCTTTGGCGCCATGCTCGGCCGTCTGGTGTCAGACACCGGCGCGGCGCAACGCGTGGCGACCACGCTGATTGCCGCGTTCGGTAAAAAACGGCTGCAATGGGCGCTGGTGGTCACCGGCCTGATCGTCGGTCTGGCGATGTTCTATGAAGTGGGCTTTGTGCTGCTGCTGCCGCTGGTGTTCACCATCGTTGCCGCCGCCGGGTTGCCGCTGTTGTATGTCGGCGTGCCGATGGTGGCTGCACTGTCGGTAACGCACTGCTTCCTGCCGCCGCATCCGGGGCCGACCGCCATTGCCACCATTTTCGGCGCCAACCTCGGCACCACGCTGCTGTACGGCATGATCATCACCATTCCGACGGTGATTATCGCCGGTCCAGTGTTCTCTAAATTCCTCAAAAGTTTCGAAAAATCGCCGCCGGAAGGGCTGTATAACCCGAAAATCTTCAGCGAAGAGGAGATGCCAGGCTTTGGCATCAGTATCTTCGCGGCGGTGATCCCGGTGGTGCTGATGGCGATTGCGGCGGTGTTTGAGCTGACCACGCCGAAAGAGAATCCGCTGCGCCAGTTCTTTGAATTTATCGGTAATCCGGCGGTGGCGCTGTTTATCGCGGTGGTCATTGCGGTCTTCACCCTGGGCCTGCGCAACGGACGCAAGATGGAAGAGGTGATGGATATGTGTGGTGCGTCCATCGCCGCCATCGCCATGATCGTGTTTATCATCGCCGGTGGCGGCGCGTTCAAGCAGGTGCTGGTGGACAGCGGCGTGGGTAACTATATCGCCGATATGATGAAAGGCTCCTCGCTGTCGCCGTTGCTGATGTGCTGGACGGTGGCGGCGATGCTGCGTGTCGCGCTGGGTTCCGCGACGGTGGCGGCCATCACTACCGCCGGTATCGTAACGCCGATCATTGCCGTCACCCACGCCGATCCGGCGCTGATGGTGCTGGCGGTGGGATCGGGCAGTGTGATCGCTTCACACGTTAACGATCCGGGCTTCTGGCTGTTCAAAGGCTACTTCAACCTCAGCGTGGTGGAGACATTAAAAACCTGGACGGTCATGGAAACGCTGATCTCGATCCTGGGCCTTGCGGGCGTGCTGATCCTCAATGCGCTGATCCACTAATCGATCCGGCTTCACAGGGACGTGAAGCCGCGTCAGGACCGCCAATGTGACTACCCAACGCGTCTCTTTACAGGATATTGCCGAGCTGGCGGGCGTCACCAAAATGACCGTCAGCCGCTACCTGCGCACCCCGGATAAAGTCGCCAGCAGCACCGGCGATCGTATCGCGCGCATCATGGAAGAACTCAACTACGTACCCGGCCGCGTAGCGGGAATGCAGGCACAGGCCAGAAGTTTTACGCTGGGCGTTCTGATCCCTTCATTCAAAAACCAGATCTTTGCCGATCTGCTGAGCGGCATCGAAAGCGCCACCCGGCAGGGCCACTATCAAACCCTGATTGCCAACTACAACTACGATGCGCGCAGCGAAGAGGAGCAGGTGATCAATCTGCTGTCGTGGAATATCGACGGCATCATCCTCAGCGAGAAGCAGCATACGTTGCGTACGGTGAAATATCTGCGCGCCGCGAAGATCCCGATCGTTGAGGTGATGGATACCCAGGGACCCTGTCTGGATATGCAGGTGGGTTTCAACAACTTTAACGCGGGCTATGATATGACGCGCACGCTGCTGGAGCAGGGGCGACGTTGCATCGTCTATTTAGGTTCGCAGGATGATCGGCGCGATGAGTTTCGCTTTCAGGGCTTTCGCAAAGCGATGCTGGAGCAGGGACTGCGCGCGGCGCGTATCAATCCGCGCACCATTTCGTCGCAGCAGCTGGGCGCGACCATGCTGGAACAGGCGCTGCGTCTGCACCCCGAGCTGGACGCGATTTTCTGTACCAATGACGATCTCTCGCTTGGCGCGCTGCTGTGGTGTCAGCGCCGCGGGATCGCGGTGCCGGGTGAGATCGCCATCACCGGCTTTCATGGTCTCGACATCAGCCGCGAGATGTATCCCAGCCTCGCCAGCGTGATCACCCCGCGCTATGCCATCGGCTTTCAGGCGGCGGAACTGCTGCTGAAAAGGATCGCCGATCCGGCGTTCCATGCCGCCAGCGTCGATCTTAATTATCAGATATTTATCGGTGAAACCATTCAGTCGCGGCCGCGGATCCACGAAAAGCGCGACTTATAGCCGCTGGCGAAATGGGTGTTGTAGCGGTAGCTGGAACCGACTTCGGCCATGCAGTAGGTACAAACCTCAACCACCTCAATCTGTGCTGCCGGGATACCGCGCTGTTGCAGCAAAGCGCGCGCCAGATGCGGCAGATCAAACCAGATCCCCTGTTGCTGCGCACGCGCCTGCGGCCGAATCGCCTGGGGGTTTTGCGGCTGCGCCGCGGACCAGCGCAGCGGCGGTAAACCGGGCTGCGCCTGCATCTGGGAGACTAAATCCGCCCCGAGTTCGTAGCAGCATGGCCCAATCGCCGGGCCGATGGCGACGTGCAGCGTGTCGGGACGCGCGCCGAGTGCCAGCAGACCATCAATGGCGCTGTTCAGCACCCCGGCCAGCGTGCCTTTCAGCCCGGCATGTACCGCCGCGACCTTGTGCTGAAGGCTATCGGCGAACAGCACCGGCAGGCAATCTGCGGTGTATACCGCCACCGGGCGCCCGTGCTCGCCAATCACCCCATCTGATTCGCAGCTTTTTGGCGGCAGGTTGTCACCCGCCATCACCACGGTAGCGCTATGGCGCTGATGCCCATAGGCGGCTTCGGCGGGGGCCGGCACTCCCGCTGGTTGAAAGGCATACTCAAGCCAGCTCAGCGCGTCCAGCAGGGCAGAGCGGGGTGTCTGATGTTCGGGGTGAGCCATAAGTATCTCCTTTATCGTGCCGATGGCACACAGCTTACGTTAACTGCTACATTTTTAAAGCCTTACACAAACTGACCGTAATCACTTAAGGACGAAATGATGAAAAAAACCACCTGGCTGGCGGTATCCGGCCTGATGGCGCTGACGCTGACCGGCTGTGCGCAACCGTCGAAACAGCAGGCGCAGGCTCAGCTCGGCCAGCAATCGGTGCTGGCGGTAAACTGGTTCCAGCAATCGGGTGAATATCAGGCCCTGAGCTGGCAGGCGTTCAATAGCGCGCGGATGGCGTTTGATCAGGCACCATCGCTGGCGGGTAAACCCAAAGCGGTGATTGTCGATCTTGATGAAACCATGATCGATAACAGCGCCTACAGCGCGTGGCAGGCGAAAAACGGTCAGCCGTTCAGCGGCAAAACCTGGTCGGCCTGGACGCAGGCGCGTCAGGCGCTGGCGGTGCCGGGAGCGGTGGAGTTTGCCAACTACGTTAACAGCCACGGCGGCACCATGTTCTACGTCTCCAACCGTGACCAGAAAGACTATGCCGCCACGGTGGATAATCTGAAGAAGCTCGGTTTTAGCGGCGTGAATGACAAGACGGTACGTCTCAGCACCGGAAGCTCCAATAAACAGGCGCGTTTCGATGCCATCAAAGCAGAAGGCTACAACGTGGTGCTGTACGCCGGTGACAACCTGAATGATTTCGGCGGCGCGACCTGGCATCAGGGCAACGCGCAGCGTCAGGCCTTCGTCAGTCTCAACCATCAGCACTTCGGTACGCAGTTCATCGTGCTGCCGAATCCGCTATACGGTGACTGGGAAAGCGGCATGGCGGAAAACTACAACAAGCTGACGCCGGAGCAGCAGTTGCAGGTACGTGAAGCGCGACTGCGCGCGTGGAACGGTAAATAATTCGTCAGGAAAAAAAGCGCCTGCCTGTGCGGGCGCTTATTCTGGCTGCACCGCTGCGCGAATATTTACTTTTCTTCGGGACTATTATTCTCCTTATTATTTTCCTGATCTCTTGCCTCAATCTCCGGGTGTTTATGGCGTGATATCCGGCACTTTTGCTTATTAAGCAGTGAAATCTGCTAATCATAAATTTTATAATTCAGATGTTTCCTGGTATATGGTATTAATTTGCCGGGATATAAAAATAGTCGCATCAATGATGTGTGTATTTTTTTGTCATTGCATTTAAAGCGCATGATTTTGTCGTGCAGTTAACATGATGATTTATAGATGTATCATCTGGCGTAACATGATCGTCCTGCCTTGCAAAACCTTACCTTCCGCTAACAAAACCTGAAACTTAATTTACATCCAGACGCATTATGAAGGCGCTGGAAATAATCTGCTGCATAACTACTCTTAAGCGTCTATAACCATTTTCTGTGAGGAAGCTCCGCTTTCCTGCCTGAGTCTTGTTTTATTCATGGCGTTATTTGCCTGAATGCGAAATTCCCTGACGTAGAGAGAAGATAATTGTGACGACACTTAAACCCTTATTAGCGAAAAATCGCAGTTGGGCATTACAGCGCCGCCAGCGTAATCCGCACTACTTTGAAAAATATCTTCATCAGCAAAAACCGCATTCTTTATGGATTGGCTGCTCCGACAGCCGCGTTCCGGCTGAAGTGCTGACCGGGGCGCACCCCGGCGAGCTTTTTGTCCATCGCAATATCGCCAATATGGTGGTGCCCGATGACGACAACCTGATGAGCGTGTTGCAGTACGCGATTTTTTATCTCGGCGTGCAGCGCATTGTGCTGTGCGGCCATTACGGTTGCGGCGGGGTACAGGCGGCGCTGGGGCTGCCGCAAAGCCCGCTGGCGCAGGAAGATTCGGCGCTGGCGCGGCGTATCGCTGCGCTGCGCAGCGGCCTGGCTGAGGGGCTAGCGGCGTATCGGGCCGCCGATCAGCAGGAAGAGGAGGGCAGCAAGCTCAATCGTCTGGTGGAGGCCAACGTGATTGCCCAGTTTGCCCAACTGGTCGTCAGCGAGCCGGTGCGACTGGCGTGGCAGGCCGGACAGGAACTGGATGTCTTTGGTTGCGTGTATGACCTGCAATCCGGCCATCTGAAAGAGTTAATCCAGCAATCAGCAGAGGAATCGATACCATGAATCTGAATACCCTGCGGCAGGATATTCCGGCCGGTCTGGTGGTGTTTCTGGTGGCGCTGCCGCTGTGTCTCGGCATTGCCCAGGCCAGTGGTTTGCCGCCGTTTGCCGGTCTGTTGACCGGGGTGATTGGCGGATTGCTGGTTACCTCGCTCAGTCCGTCGCGCTTCGCGGTGAGTGGACCGGCGGCCGGGCTGGTCACCATTGTGGTGGCTTCCATTGCGTCGCTCGGCAGCTTCTCCGCCTTTCTCACGGCGCTGATGCTCGCCGGGCTGTTGCAGTGTCTGTTCGGGTTACTGCGCGCCGGGCGTTTTATCTCGCTGGTACCGGGTAGCGTGATCAAAGGTATGCTGGCAGCGATTGGTATTTTACTGATTATCCAGCAAATTCCGGTCGCGCTGGGGGCTGCCGGCGATGCGGAGCTGATCTCGCTGGTCAACGGCGACTTCAGTTTTTCCACTTCCGCTATGCTGGTGGCCGGGGTCGGGCTGGTGATCCTGTGGCTGTGGACCACGCCGCTGGTTAAGTCGGTCAGGGTGCTGAGCTGGGTGCCCGGCCCGCTGGTGGCGGTGCTGGTGGGCTGTATGGCGACGGTGTTTGGCGATCGGCTGTTTCCGACGCTGGCGCAAGGTCTGCCGCGCATCACCTTACCGGCGTTTGACAACCTGTCTCAGCTTTCTGCTGAACTGGAAACCCCGGACTGGCTGGCATGGCAGAATCCGTCGGTGTGGGTGGTGGCGGTGACGCTGGCGCTGGTGGCCAGCCTGGAGACGCTGCTAAGCCAGGAAGCGCTGAAAAAACTGCGCCCGCAGCATCCGGCGCCCTCGCCGAATAAGGAGATGTTTGCTCAGGGCGTGGGCAACCTCACCGCCGGTCTGCTGGGGGCGATGCCGATCACCGCGGTGATTGTACGCAGCTCAGTTAACGTCAGCGTCGGCGCGCAAAGTAAGGTTTCGATTCTGCTGCACGGCGTGCTGCTGCTGGTTTGCGGCCTGTGGTTTAGCGAGTTGCTGAATGCGATCCCACTCGCCAGCCTGGCGGCGGTGCTGCTGTATACCGGTTATAAACTGGCGACGCCGCGCCTGTTCGTTGAACAGATACGCATGGGAGCGCAGCAATATGTCCCGTTCCTCGCCACCATCGGCGGCATCCTTATTTTTGGGATGCTGGCGGGGATTGGTATCGGTATCGCCACCCAGATTCTCTACAGCATCTACAAAAGCCATCGTAACGCGCTGCAACTGACGCGTTATGACGATCATTATGTGTTGCGCTTCCAGCAGAATCTGACCTTTATGCATAACCCGAAATTGCAGGGCTTGCTGGCGGAAATCCCGGAAAACAGCGTGGTGATTGTCGAGCACGATAATGCGGAATACCTCGATCCGGACGTCAAAGCGGTGCTACAGGATTTTGGCGAAAACGCCGATAAACGCGGCATTCGCCTCAGCCAATGGCCGGTCGCGGTAAAATAGCAATCCGTTAGCCACTGAAATCTGCGTTTTTGCTTAAAAATCGGATATCTCGGATATCCGATTTTTTTATTTCCAAGGCATAATTGTCGCGCTTTTCTCCGTCCTGCTGAGCTTCTGTTTTACCATCACGCTGCGATGGGCGCTTTTCAGCCGCAGAGTTGAATGATGAACACTGGCTTAATTAACGAATCAGATTGCCTTTTTTTCGGGTTTAATGCCTGCTGATGCCCTTCGGCGTATGGCAGCGACTTTTCCAGGTTACAGGGTTCAGACGTATGCGCGTTAAGCTGTTTGCAGAGAATAATTTAAAAAAGAATACTCTCTCGCTGTTCCTCATCACGCTATTTTTCTGCTTCATCGGCAGCCATTTACGCGTGCCGCAGGAGCTGTCGCTCTTTTGGCCGGTTAATGCGTTGATCGCCGGATTGATGGTGCGCAACCCTTACCTGCATAACATCTCCAGTTATGCGGTGTGTTTTATCGCGATGGTGTTTAACGACACGGTCTTCTCAGGCTGGGCGTTGCCTGCGGTCACCCTCAACTTTGCCAATATTCTGTTTATCCTCGTGACGGTGAGCATGTTGATTAAGCATCTGCTGCCGCCTTCGGCAAACAGCCAGGTGATCAACACCATGCGTATCTTCCCGGCCTGCCTGCTCGGCGCGCTGGCCTGCGCCACCTGGGGGGCCTGGGCGCAGGAGGTGGATTTCAATGCGCGCTTTGTCACCGCCTGGGGCGACTGGTTTAGCGAGCAATTCTCTACCTCGCTGATGCTGCTGCCGTTTTTGCTGGCGCGCCCGCTACGTTCCGAGCCGTGGCGCTCATTATTACAGCCCGGCAAACTGCTGCCGCTGATTGGCGTGGCGCTGTCGCTCACGATGGGGGCGATGATCGGTGGCGCGGGGAGTCTGACCTTCCCGGTGCCGGCGCTGATCTGGTGTGCGATTGTGCTGCCGATCCCGATTACCAGCCTGGTGCTGCTGCTGACCGGCATCACCGAGATCATCCTGGTGTCCCACGGCGTGATGAACATCCAGGGGGATGATGCCCTGCTGCCGATTAGCCATCTCACCTCGGTGCGCCTCGGCGTTGCCACTATCACCATCAGCCCGCTGCTGGTGGCGGTGAGTATGGATGCCATCCGCCAGCTCAATCAGCGCCTGTCGCTGCGCGCCAATTTCGATTTCCTCACCCAGCTGCTGTCGCGTTCGGGATTGTATGAAAATCTGCGTCAGGAACCCTTTTCGCCGCAGCGTGAAGCGGGCGTGGTGATGCTGGATGTCGACTATTTCAAAGCCATTAACGACAACTTCGGCCATGATGCCGGGGATGGCGTGCTGGAGGAGATTGCGCGTCGTATTCAGGATGTGGTGAATAATCGCGGGCTGGTGTGTCGTTTTGGCGGGGAAGAGTTTGTGGTGGTGGTGTTTGACTATAACCACAGCCAGCTTTATCAGCTGGCCGAAGCGATTCGTCAGGCGATGGTGAAAGAGAAATTCTGGATCCAGGGGAATACCGTGACCGTCACCGCCAGCCTCGGACTGGCGCGCGGTTGCGCGACTCATGACCGTGAGTGGCAGGGGGTGGTCAACCGCCTGATTTCGGCGGCTGACAAAAACCTTTATCTGTCAAAGCGTAACGGTCGCAACCAGACGTCGCCCGCCAATGAGCCGCGTTCGCTGGTGCATGACGTGGCATAAGGCCTAGACGCTGCTTTTCAGCGCGCTGCTTTGCTGATGGCGCTCCTGCGCCAGTTCAATCAGACGGGTAATCAGCGTGCTGTAGTCCAGACCGGCCGCCTGCCAGAGCTTCGGATACATGCTGATGTTGGTGAAGCCAGGCAAGGTGTTGACTTCATTGACGATAATCTCCCCGCTTTCCGTCAGGAACACATCCACGCGCGCCATGCCGCTGCACTCCAGCGCCTGGAATGCCTGCAACGCTACGTCACGGATCGCTTCGCTGGCCCCGGCGCTGATGGCGGCGGGCACCACCACCTGAGCGCCGTTCTCGCTGATGTATTTGGTGTCATACGAGTAAAATTCATCGTGTACCACCACTTCACCGCACGGGCTGGCGACCGGGGCATCATTGCCCAGCACCGCACATTCGATTTCACGGCCTTTAATGCCTTGTTCAATCAACACCTTGCGGTCAAAGGTGAAGGCGAGGTCAAGCGCGGCGGCCAGCTCCTCCGGGCGGTTCACTTTGCTGACGCCCACCGAGGAGCCCTGGTTGGCCGGTTTGATAAACAGCGGCAGGCCGAAACGGGCAATTACCGCCCCGGTATCCAGCTGCGCGCGCTGTGCCTGCGTCACGCTGATCCACGGCGCGACCTTCAGCCCGGCATCGCGCAGCAGGCGCTTGGTGAAATCTTTATCCATGCTCACCGCCGAGCCGAGCACGCCGGAGCCGACGAACGGCAGGTTGGCCATACGCAGCAAGCCCTGAAGCGAGCCATCCTCGCCCAGCGTGCCGTGTACAATCGGGAAAATCACATCCACCTGCGACAGCGGATGGGCATCGTGGCGGGTGATCAGCTGCTGCGACGCCTGGCCCGGCACCAGCGCCACATTCTCGCCGGAACGATTCAACGCAATCAGCGCCGGGTTCTCTGCGTTCAGCAAAAAACCGGACGCATCATTCAGATGCCATTCACCCTGTTTGTCGATGCCGAGTAACACCACATCGAATTTGCTGGTATCGATGGCCTCAAGGATGTTTTTTGCTGATTGTAATGACACCTCATGTTCGGCCGATTTCCCGCCAAAAATGATACCTACGCGCTGCTTTGCCATTGTTATTTGTCCGGTTGCGGTTAAGCGAATGGCTAAGATAACACGGCTCGGATAGCCTTATCGATGCTGGCGGAAGATCCACTCGCGCACCGGTTCAATGGTGTAGGCGATGCGCCAGGTGTTGCGATGGCCGGACGCGCCCTGCGTCGATTCACCTGCCGGAATGACGGTGCCTTTACGCAGGGTGATGTAGTTGATGCGGGTGTGATGGGCATCAACCTGGTCAAAGGCGGTGCGGAACTGCTGTGCATTCCATGTGCCATCCCATTGCGCGCGCGTCACCCTGGCGCCGGCTTTTTCCAGCCGGGCGACAATGGCGTTCTGGCCGGGCCAGGCTTTGTCATCATCTTCCGCGACGATAATCCACAGCTTTTGTTGCGCCAGCGGGCTGACCAGCGAGGCATCCCATTGCCCGGCCACCAGAAAGGAAGCGGCAAAAAAATCCGGATAGCGGATGTTCATGGCGATCGACATCATGCAGCCGCCGGACTGTCCGGTGGTGTAACGACGCTGGCTATCGATATGATATTGCTGCGCAAGATGATTGATGAGGTTGATGGTGGTCTCCATCATGCTGGAGGTTTTCGCATCATCGTCGGCAATGATTTCCTCGTACTGCGGTGCCAGCACAAAGCAGGGGCGCTGCGCCTGATCGGCCGGAGATGCCCAGCACACCGCGCCCAGCCCCTGATATAACGTGGTTCTGGTCACATCGCTGGTGGCCCCGGCATCGTGCATAAAAAGCACCAGCGGCCAGGCACGGTCGGCGCTGTAATTTGCGGGGATGAATAAGTTGTATTTCAGGCTGCGTCCGGTTTTCGGGTCATGAAACTCGAGCTGCTTAAATTCATCAACGATCAGGTTTTTCACCTGCTGGCTGGTGTGCGTGGCGGTTTCGGCTGGCAGCGGCTTACCATCGTAGCGAGAAATTTCCTCCACCTGACGCCAGGTCAGGCTGGCTTTACGGTAAACCGTGTCATAGGTCGGGATATCGCCTGCTTTGCCGGGGCCGCCCTGGGCAGGCGATTTCGCCCCTGGGGCTGGCGGCAGTTTTTCCGCCAGCGTCGCCTGCGGGTCCTGCGGTGATAACGCGATAATGACATACTCGCCGCTGGCGGCACGTCCGGCGGGATCGGCCGTATGGCTGGTAAACACCTGGGTAATGGTGCGGTCTGCCACGCTAAAATCACGGGGCGCCAGCCGTGCGCCATCAATCACCTGCGGGTATTTCAGCGCCAGCGCGATGACCCGGATGCCATCACCAGACACCTGGGTAATCGCGGTGGCGACAGGGGCGGTAGTGTCTGCGGCGAAGGCCGGAGCGGAGAATTTGACGGCGAGACCGGCACCGACTGCGAGGCAGAGGAATTCACGTCGGGTCTTCATCATGATGGTTTATCCTGCATTTTTAATGGGACATGCTGGCTTCGTCATTAGCTGATTTTCAGCGCCAGTTCAGTACCGCGTTTGATCGGCAGGCTGACGGAGATAAAACCGTTAGCCGGGTCGCGGATATAAGCGAGGAAGTCGGGTTCGGCATTGTCATTCAGCACGTAACCGCCCACACGCAGCTGCGGCGCCATGATTTCAATCACCTGGCGCGCCAGCGTCGGCCCGTCAGACAGCGGCCAGCCATCAATCAGCACGAAATCGACCGGCCCGCCAACGTCTTTTAGCGTTTCACGCGCGTCGCCGATACGGATATCGACATAGCTATCCAGCCCGGCGGCAGCCAGATTGCGCTGCGCCGTCTGTGCTTTGGCGGCCACCAGTTCTGCGCCGATCACCTCGCCACCGCCGTTGTCGCGCATCGCAGCAGCAAAATAGAGGGCCGACATGCCGACCGATGTGGCGAAATCCACCACCCGCGTCGCTCGCATGGCGCGGCACAGCAGGTAGATCAGGTCGCCCTGCTCGGGATGGATGGAGAAGCCATAATCGGCAAACAGCTCGGCATCGGGCGCGCCGGAACCGGCAAAGGCGCTGGCATCGGGGCGCTTGCGGTTAGCGTTCATCTCCTCAATCACTCGCAAAATCTGCGCATCACGGATTGGCGAAGGGGCTTTGTTTGGTTGTTCGATTATCATGGCGTGTTTCCCGGTAGGTTATTAGAAGAGTAAGCCGGTATATAGGGTGTATCAATTTATGGTACGCTTCAAGTACCATATTTGAGACAGGTTATAAATGGAAGACAGTTTCGTGTATGAATAGCCCCAGTAAACCGTTACCGGCTCGCCGCGGGCGGCCAAAGACCGAGGATGACGCCACCCGACGTCAGATGATTATCGACAGCGCCTGTAGCGCCTTTGTCGAGTTAGGCTTTGCCAACACCAGCACCGCCGAAGTCGCGCGTCGGGCGAAAGTTTCCAAACGCACGCTGTATCAGTTATTTAGCGATAAAACGGCGCTATTTGCTGCGGTTATTCACGAACATCGGCATTTGTTGCTCGATCTGCCGAGACCCAAAGACGAGCAATGCCCGGTTGAGGAGTGTCTGTTTCGTATCTTCCGTCTCGATATCAGTGAGGAGGAGGCGCTGGAGCGTGAAGCGATCCTGCGCCTGATGACGCGCGAATCGATTCTGTTCCCGGAGCTTTCGGACTATCTCTACCAAAGCAAGGCGGTGCGCTCGCGCGAGATGCTGATGGCGTGGCTGGAAGAAACCCAGCTGCCGGGCGATGTAGAGGTTTGCGCCGGGATGCTGATGGATATTGTGTTTGGCGCGCTGGTGCCGCACCGCAGAATCGTTGACGCCCAGGAGAGGTTGCTGCGTACCGAACATATCAAAAAACGCATCCGCATTGTGATTCGCGGGATGCGGCTGGAGGAGTAGTGTTTGGCCTGGTTTCTCTACGGGCTGAAAGCGGGATAAGACGCAGAGAGTGAAACAAAAAAGCCACCGTGAGAGGTGGCTTAACTGTGTGAATTTTTTCGCTAAATTTGGTGGCCCCTGCTGGGTTTGAACCAGCGACCAAGCGATTATGAGTCGCCTGCTCTAACCACTGAGCTAAGGGGCCAGCGGAGCGGGGATTATAAAGTATCTCGCCAGGGCGATCCAGCCATTGATAGCTGGTTGCTGAAATTTAAAGCAATGCCTGACTCCTTGATATCCATGAGAAATTTCCCAGATCCCACATCCGTTGCTGCAAAAAAGCGCTAATCCGCAGACGAATCTGAGACAAGGCAGGAAAGCCCTGTCTCCGGTTGTCATTACGCTTTCTGATAACGTGATGCCGGTTTATTCACCGACAGGTATGGCTGCAACGCCACGCGTGCGTTATCGAAGTCGTGCCACAGGTCGATGTGTTCCAGCGCCGGAATGGTGACCTGCTCACCGGCGTCGAGTCCGCTTAGCGCGGCATCAACCAGATCCCCCACCTCCATCAGCATCTCCGCCGGGATTTGGCTCAGCGGGGTGCCGGAACGATCAAATATCTCGGTACGGGTGGCGCCAGGCAGCACCGCCTGCACGCGGACGCCGCTATCAACCAGCTCGCGCTGCATGGCGCGTGTCAGCGTCAGGACAAAGGATTTAGTGGCATCGTACGCGCCGTTGAAGCGTTCATGCATCAGCGCCAGTACGGACGCGATATTGACAATGGTACCGTTGCCCCGGGCGCGAAACACCTGAGCGGCGGTGTGGGCCAGCTGGGTCGGGGTCACGATATTTAACGTCAGCATGGTTTGAATACGGTCGATATTGGCATCGACGAATTCACCTTCCACACTCATCCCCGCATTGTTCAGCAGTAGGGTGATGTTCGGGTTATCACGCAGCTCCTGCTCGATACGCTGCACATCCTGTGCTTTGGTGAGGTCTGCCGGTAACACGCTGACCTCCACGCCTGCCGAATCGCGCAGGGTCTGCGCCAGCGCTTCCAGGCGGGCGACATCCCGCGCGACCAGAATCAGGTTATAGCCGCGTGCGGCCAGCCGTTGTGCATAGGTCGCGCCAATACCGCTTGATGCGCCGGTGATCAAAGCCAGTTGAGATGATGACATGTTCGCTTCCTCTGAATGATGGTTATCATATTGATGAGTTTAATATGACAACCATCATATTTATCGTCAAGCTGGAATATGATGGTCGTAATAATTATTATGATAGTCGTAAATGATGAAGGGGGAAGGAGCAGAAAATGGAAAAGCTGAGTCACAAAGCGCGTACGCGCCAGCGTATTCTGGATGAAGCGGCCAAAGTGATGCGTGAGTGCGGCACGGAAAGCATTGGCGTGGCGGCGTTGATGAAGCGTGTTGGCTTAACGCACGGTGGTTTCTACGCACATTTTGAGTCACGCGAAGCGCTGGTTCAGGCGGTGATTGCGCAGATGTTTGCTGACTCTGCGCAGCGATTTGCCGCGATCGTGCAGATTGACGATCCGGCGCAACGTCTGAGTCTGCTTATCGATACCTACCTTTCGGATACCCATCGCGCCACCCCGGGGGAAGGGTGCCCGCTGCCGGCACTGGTCAGCGAAATGGCCCATCTGCCGCTGGAGGCACGTACGCTGTTTGCGCAGCGGCGTGAAGCGGTATGTCAGCGGCTGGTTCAGCCGTTGCAGCAACTGGGTCAGCCCCAGCCCGATATGCTGGCGGCCAGTATGCTGGCGGAGATGGTCGGAGCCGTGGCGCTGGCGCGCGCCTGCCCGGATGATGACGAGGCGAGCCGTATCCTGGCGATCAGTCGCCAGTCGCTGAAGCAACGCGCCGGGCTGGCGCAGGCATGAGCGATCACAACATTCGCGATATTATCGCGCCGCATTTGCAGGTGCTGTTCTGCGGCATCAATCCCGGCCAGTCCTCCGCCCACACCGGCTTTCATTTCGCGCATCCGGGCAATCGCTTCTGGAAGGTGATCCATCTGGCCGGGTTTACCCGTGAGCAGCTCAAACCTGAGCAGGAGCAGCGCCTGCTGGAGACCGGTTGCGGCATCACCATGCTGGTGGAGCGTCCCACGGTGCAGGCTACGGAACTGGCGGGCGATGAATTGCGCGATGGTGGCAGCCGCCTGCAGGAAAAAGTGTTGAATTATCAGCCGCGTGCGCTGGCGGTGCTGGGCAAAGATGCCTTCCAGCGCGCCTTTCGCCAGCGTAAGGTTGACTGGGGCGAGCAGCCGCAAACCCTCGGCGATACCCGTCTCTGGGTGCTGCCAAATCCAAGCGGATTAAATCGTGCTTCGCTGGAAGAAATGGCCGCGTCCTATCGCCAGCTTCATGAATGGTTACAGAAAAGCGTGTGAGATCAGTCCGCTAACCGCAGTCATAATGTTGTTCATCTCCTGATACCGGTCTAAACCGAGGGGTTTATGGCAAAAAAGGAGCAGGGAGATGAAAAGCAGGATTGTGCTCACCATGCTGTTGCTGGCATTGCACAGCGGCGCGCAGGCGGCAAACTTACGGGTGTTCAGTTCCGGCGGTATGTATCCGGTGATTGATGCTCTGAAGCAGGATTATCAGCAGCAAACCGGCAACACCATCCAGCTGGAAGCGGCTCCCTCGATGGGCGACACGCCGCAGGCCATCCCGAATCGCCTGAAGCGTCATGATAATGCGGACGTGCTGGTGATGGTCGATTACGCCATCAAATCGTTAGAGAAAGACAAGTGGGTGGATAGCGCCAGCCATCAGGTGCTGGCGCATTCGTATATCGCGATGGCGGTGAAGCAGGGCATGACGCCGCCCGATATCAGCACCGTGGCGAAGTTCAAACAGGTGCTGACGGAATCGTCGAGTATTGCGGTGTCGGACAGCGCCAGCGGCCGTTACATCCAGAGCGAGATGCTGAAAAAACTGGCGCTGGGGCCGAAAACTGCCGCTAAGGTGACGGTGATTCCGGCCACGCCGGTGGGTGAAGCGGTGGCGCAGGGCAAAGCGGAGCTGGGCTTTCAGCAGAATAGCGAATTAAACGCGGTGAAGGGGATTACCATCGTTGGGCTGATCCCTCCGGCGGTGCAGCAGGATACCCTGTACGGTGCGGTGATCACCCGCAGTTCGCAGCAGCAGCAGGATGCCGCGCAGTTTGTGAAGTATCTGCAAAGTGATAAGGCGCGCAAAATGATGCAGGAGAAAGGCCTGACGCCGTTTTGAAGGCAATAAAAAACCCCGGCATGCCGGGGTTTTTTGATCTCAGACCGATTAGTCGTCGAGGAAGCTACGCAGCACTTCGGAACGGCTCGGGTGACGCAGCTTACGCAGCGCCTTGGCTTCAATCTGACGGATACGCTCACGCGTTACGTCGAACTGTTTGCCTACCTCTTCCAGCGTGTGGTCGGTATTCATATCGATACCGAAACGCATACGCAGCACTTTCGCTTCACGCGCAGTCAGGCCAGCCAGTACGTCATGCGTTGCAGAACGCAGGCTTTCTGAGGTGGCGGAGTCCAGCGGCAGTTCCAGCGTGGTGTCTTCGATAAAATCGCCCAGATGCGAATCTTCATCATCACCAATCGGCGTCTCCATAGAGATCGGCTCTTTAGCGATTTTCAGCACTTTGCGGATTTTATCTTCCGGCATCAGCATACGCTCAGCCAGTTCTTCCGGCGTCGGCTCGCGACCCATCTCCTGTAGCATCTGGCGCGAAATACGGTTGAGCTTGTTGATGGTCTCAATCATATGCACCGGAATACGGATGGTACGCGCCTGGTCGGCGATAGAACGGGTGATAGCCTGACGGATCCACCAGGTGGCGTAAGTTGAGAACTTATAACCACGACGGTATTCAAACTTATCAACCGCTTTCATCAGGCCGATGTTACCTTCCTGAATCAGGTCGAGGAATTGCAGACCACGGTTGGTGTATTTCTTCGCGATTGAAATCACCAGACGTAAGTTCGCTTCCACCATCTCTTTCTTCGCACGACGCGCTTTGGCTTCGCCGATAGACATGCGACGGTTGATATCCTTAACCTGCTCGATGGTCAGGCCGGTTTCTTCTTCAATCTGCGTCAGTTTTTGCAGGCAACGCATCACGTCATCCTGCACTTCCAGCAGTTTTTCTGACCACGGCTTGTTCATCGCCAGCGCGGCTTTGAACCAGCTTTCACTGGTTTCATTACCGGTGAACAGGGTGATGAAGTTTTTCTTCGGCATTTTGCACAGCTCAACACACAGCTTCATGATGATGCGTTCCTGGGTACGGACGCGCTCCATCATTTCACGCATGTTGTTCACCAGGTAATCGAACTGCTTCGGTACCAGGCGGAACTGTTTGAATACTTCAGAAAGATTCTGAATTTCGGTCACCGCGTCTGCGTGGCTGCGGCCCTTGGCTTTGATTACCGTACGGGTGGTTTCGTACTGGGTGCGCAGCTCAACGAATTTCTCGCGCGCCAGTTCCGGGTCGATAGAGTTATCGTCATCAGAACTGTCGTCATCGCTCTCTTCGTCTTCATCCTCGTCGTCGTCGCGGTCTTCTTCAGACAGCTCAGAACCTACGTGGGTGGCGGTCGGTGCCAGATCTTCTTCGGCGTTCGGATCGACAAAGCCGGTGATCAGATCGGACAGGCGTGATTCGCCCGCTTCAACGCGATCGTACTGATCGAGCAGATAGGTGATCGCTTCCGGATATTCTGCAACGGAGCACTGAACCTGGTTGATGCCGTCTTCGATACGCTTGGCGATGTCGATTTCGCCTTCACGCGTCAGCAGCTCAACGGTACCCATTTCGCGCATATACATGCGCACCGGGTCGGTGGTACGGCCAATTTCAGATTCAACGCTGGATAACACCTGAGCGGCGGCTTCCGCGGCATCTTCGTCAGTATCGGCACTGTTTTCATTCAGCATCAGATCATCGGCATCAGGGGCTTCTTCCACCACCTGAATACCCATATCGTTAATCATCTGGATGATGTCTTCGATCTGATCGGAGTCGACGATATCTTCCGGCAGATGGTCATTGACCTCAGCATAGGTCAGATAGCCCTGCTCCTTACCACGGGTGACAAGTAGCTTAAGCTGTGACTGCGGGTTTTGCTCCATAAGACGGTATCCACACTTCTGTTAATTAGATTGGTGTCGGTCGGCAGCGAGCCAACAATAACAGTAAAGGCGTTGTGTTTTTGCCGCTGCCTTCGTCGCGGCCAGGGCTTTTGCCCTCTGATATTCGGCACTTAAGCCGCTTAGATTCTTTTTACAGGCCCGGCTTACTCACCTGGCGCTGCTAATGCTGTCAGCCCCGGTTACCTGCCATTTTATCGATGTCGGTAACCAGAGCCGTTTAAACTGTTATTTCTTTGCCAGTGCCTGGCTCAGCGCCCAGAATTCGCGGCGTTCGGCGGCACTTAAACCCTGAGTACGGTCACGCGCGATAAGCGCTTCGAGTCGCTGCTCGAGAGCAGAATCGTAAAGACTCGCCAGCGAATCCTGGAAGACCTCTTCGGCCTCTTCATCCACTATCATGTGGTTCCAGGTGGCCAGTGTTTCAAGGGTCTGGCTAAAATTTGTCCCGCGATATAACTCTAGTAGCTGTCCGGTCGTCAGGCCAGGATTCTCCGTGCAACGACTGACTAACTCCACAAACAGCGGCAAACCCGCCATTTTTGACTGCTCAAGACCATCAAGCGCAGGCACCATGGTGGCAAACTGCGGGTTTTGCACCAGTAATGCGACCAGCACGCGCATAGTCGTACGCTTTAACGGCGGCGCGATGGGGGCGGCTCCGCTGTCAGCCTGCTTCGGCAAAAGCTTCTCTAACTGGTTATCGTCAAGAATGCCGAGTTTATTACCTAATTCCTGACGCATATAAATGCGCAGGGTCTCGCCGGGGATCTGGCTAATCAACGGCAGCGCCAGCGTACTCAGCCGGGCTTTACCGTCGCGGGTGCTCAGATCGACCTGCGGCAGCAGGCTATCGAACAGAAACGTGGAGAGCGGCATCGCCTGCTCCATCCGCGCTTCAAACGCCGCTTTGCCTTCTTTGCGCACCAGCGTGTCCGGGTCCTCGCCATCAGGCAAAAACATAAAGCGTAGCTGACGACCGTCATTCATGTAAGGCAATGCGGTTTCGAGCGCACGCCAGGCGGCTTCACGACCGGCGCGGTCGCCGTCGTAACAGCAAATCACATTCTCGGTCGAGCGAAACAGCAACTGGATATGCTCGGCGGTGGTCGAAGTTCCCAGCGAAGCCACGGCATAATCGATGCCGAACTGCGCCAGTGCCACCACATCCATATAACCTTCCACCACCAGCAGGCGCGCCGGTTGCGGATGGTTCTTCTGTGCTTCGTAAAGGCCGTACAGCTGGCGGCCTTTATGGAATATCGGCGTTTCCGGTGAGTTCAGGTACTTCGGCGTATCGTTGCCCAGCACACGACCACCAAAACCAATCACCCGGCCGCGTTTATCGCGAATCGGAAACATCACGCGGTCGCGGAAGCGATCGTAAGTGCGGCCCTTGTCATTGCTGACCAACATGCCCGCTTCCATCAGCGATTCACGATCGTCTTTCTGCTGACCAAAGCGCTTCAGCGCGTTATCCCAGCCCGGCGGGGCAAAGCCAATGGCGAAGTGATCAATCACTTCCTGGCTGAGTCCACGCGTGGCGAGATATTGCTGAGCGGGCTGCGCCTGCGGCTGACGCAGACTCTGCTGATAAAAGGTGTTGAGACCTTCTAACAGCTGATAAAGGCTTTGGCGCTGATGGCGTTCCATCTGGCTGGGGCCATTACCCGCTTCGTAAGGCACTTCAAGGCCGTGCTGGGTTGCCAGTTCTTCAATGCTTTCGACAAATTCCAGACGATCGAAATTCATCAGGAAGTCGATGGCATTGCCGTGGGCGCCACAGCCGAAGCAGTGATAAAACTGCTTATCACCGTTTACGGTGAAAGAGGGGGTTTTCTCGTTATGGAAAGGGCAGCACGCATGATAATTCTTACCCTGCTTTTTCAGCTTAACGCGGGCATCGATAAGATCCACGATGTCCGTGCGGGCAAGTAAATCATTGATAAATACGCGTGGAATTCGTCCAGCCATAAGCCCCGGTTTTTCAGCTCATAAACGGCAACAAGCCGCGCTTCCTTTCGGAAAGCACGGCCTCTTACTTGACTCTGTCTGCGTTTATCACGCGGCGGAGGCGAACCTCCGAAAGAAATTAGTACAGACGAGTGCGGCGTGCGTTTTCGCGAGCCAGTTTCTTGGCGTGACGCTTAACTGCAGACGCTTTAGCGCGCTTACGTTCTGTGGTCGGTTTTTCATAGAACTCACGACGACGAACTTCAGCCAGAACGCCTGCTTTCTCGCAGGAACGCTTGAAGCGACGCAGTGCTACGTCGAACGGCTCGTTTTCACGTACTTTAATTACCGGCATGTAACTCTCACCTCGATAAAATTCGGTTTTGCTGCTGGCTGCGGCGCCAGCACATTTCAAAATGGTGCAGCATTTTACTCCAACCGCGGCTGGCTTGTAAAGCACCATGGACAATTTGAAACCAACAGGGGCGTTTGCGTTTGCCATTGCGGCTGCCGGTTTTTTTCAGGCCGTGGAGTATAGCGCACTCTTTGTGCGACGGAAAAACACTTTTTCGAGGCCAAAGTTGCCCGACGGGCGAATTGCCTGTGGTACACTGCGCGCCGCAAGAAGAGGGTGCTAAAGCTATGCGAGTTCTGGGTATTGAAACGTCCTGCGATGAAACCGGCATCGCGATCTATGACGATGCGTCCGGTCTGCTGGCGAATCAATTATATAGCCAGGTAAAGTTGCATGCCGATTACGGCGGCGTGGTGCCGGAACTGGCATCGCGCGATCATGTGCGTAAAACGGTGCCGCTGATTCAGGCGGCGTTAAAACAGGCTGGATTGCAGCCGCAGCAGATTGATGCGGTGGCGTATACCGCCGGGCCGGGTTTAGTCGGCGCGCTGCTGGTTGGCGCCACCATTGGTCGCGCGCTGGCGTTCGCCTGGAATGTGCCGGCGGTGCCGGTGCATCATATGGAAGGCCATCTGCTGGCGCCGATGCTGGAAGACAATCCGCCGGAATTCCCGTTTGTGGCGTTGCTGGTCTCCGGCGGTCACACTCAGCTGATCAGCGTAACCGGCATTGGCGAATATACGCTGCTGGGCGAATCGATAGATGATGCCGCAGGCGAAGCCTTCGATAAAACCGCCAAGTTACTGGGTCTCGATTATCCGGGCGGACCGATGCTGTCGCGTATGGCGCAGCAGGGCACGCCGGGTCGTTTCACCTTCCCGCGTCCGATGACCGATCGTCCGGGGCTGGATTTCAGCTTCTCCGGCCTGAAAACCTTTGCTGCCAATACCATCCGTGAACATGCCGGTGACGAGCAGGCACGCGCCGACATCGCCCGTGCGTTCGAAGATGCGGTGGTGGATACGCTGATGATCAAATGTAAGCGCGCGCTGGAGCAAACCGGGTTTAAGCGTCTGGTGATTGCCGGTGGCGTGAGCGCCAACCGTACGCTGCGCGAGCGTATGGCGCAGATGATGCAGGCGCGTGGTGGCGAGGTGTTCTACGCCCGCCCGGAATTCTGTACCGACAACGGTGCGATGATTGCTTACGCGGGGATGGTGCGGCTGAAAGGCGGTACGCGCGGCGAGCTGGGCGTCAGCGTCCGGCCTCGCTGGCCACTGGCTGAATTGCCCGCCATCTGACAGAAAAAAACCGGCTTCGCGCCGGTTTTTTTATTTCTTCTTTTTTTTCCGCTTCCAGATTTTATTTTCCTGGCCGCGCCACAGGCGCTGAATGTTGTCGTGATGACGCAGCAGAATCAGGCAGGAAAGCATCGACACCGGGAAAGTAAACTGTGGTTTAAACCACCAGACATAGAAAGGGGCGATTAAGGCGCTGACAATCGCGCCCAGCGATGAGTAGCCGCTCAGCAGCACCGTCAGCAGCCAGGTGCCGGTGACCAGTCCGGTCAGATCCCAGCCAATCGGGGCGATGGCGCCAAACGCCGTTGCTACCCCTTTACCGCCGCGAAAGCGAAAGAACACCGGATAGATGTGGCCGAGGCAGGCGGCAATCGCCGTCAGGCCGAGATAGAGCGGCGCCACATGCAGCAGGTAGGCAATCCAGACCGGCAGCATCCCTTTAGCGATATCGAAGATCAGGACCGCGGCAGCAGCGGCTTTACCCCCGATGCGCAGAACGTTGGTGGCGCCGGGGTTACCTGAACCCTGGGTGCGCGGATCGGGCAGGCCAGCGAGTTTACAAACCAGTATCGCACTGGAAATTGAGCCGCAAAGATACGCGAAAATAATCATACCAAGCGCGATAGCACTCATAGTTCCGTACCGTTCCTTTAGGGTCGTTTTGTTCTCGGTAAGCGTGGATAATACGCATAATCCGCCGGAAGTGGTATCCGGCTTAGCCAAAAACAGAGACTACATCATGGATATCGTATTTATCGAGCAACTCACCGTGTTCACCACCATTGGCGTTTACGACTGGGAACAGGGCATTCAGCAGAAGCTGGTGCTCGATGTCGAAATGGCGTGGGATAACCGCCAGGCCGCCGTCAGCGACGATGTTAATGATTGCCTCAGCTATGCCGATGTAACGGATGCAATATTAAATCATCTCCACGGTCAGCGTTTTGCTCTGGTAGAAAGGGTAGCTGAAGAAATCGCGGATCTGTTGATGAACCGTTTTAAAACGCCCGGCGTACGCATTCGTGTAGGCAAACCGGGGGCTGTAGCCCAGGCAGCGACGGTTGGCGTGCGAATTGAGCGCGGGACTATTCCTAAATAAATCCGATGTGATTGCCATCACAA
The DNA here is from genome assembly GCF_059730485.1 of Pantoea sp. X-Soil-TKNS-1207. Lineage (NCBI taxonomy): Bacteria > Pseudomonadati > Pseudomonadota > Gammaproteobacteria > Enterobacterales > Erwiniaceae > Pantoea > Pantoea sp. X-Soil-TKNS-1207. The sequence continues at coordinate 3,754,931 of NZ_AP035958.1, read as the reverse complement.
TGAAACCAAACCAAATTATGGTGTGTCTCAGATGGGGCCGTTGCGCTTAGTGCGGCTTAGTTGCCGGAAACCTTAAGGTTTCCTTCAGACTGGCACAGGCATAATTTAAGGCGGTAGGCTTGTTCGACCGCCTTTTTACTGTTTAAAACGGATAGAGGAAAATTTTGATGGCAGATATTCATCAGCTTTGGGTAGCTGCAATCCTGGGGATAGTGGAAGGCCTGACCGAATTCTTACCGGTCTCGTCCACTGGCCACATGATTATTGTCGGCCACCTGTTAGGCTTTGAGGGTGAAACCGCCGAAACCTTTGAAGTGGTGATTCAGCTGGGTTCCATTCTTGCCGTTGTGGTGATGTTCTGGCGTCGACTCTTTGGCTTAATCGGCATTCACTTTGGTGAAGTCAAACACGAAGGTACGGGCAAAGGCCACCTGACCCTGATCCATATCCTGCTGGGTATGGCGCCTGCGGTCGTAGTGGGCTTGGTGCTGCACGATAAGATTAAAACCCTGTTTACCCCGATCAACGTGATGTATGCGCTGGTGGTCGGTGGTGTGCTGCTGCTGGCGGCGGAAGTTCTCAAACCGAAACAGCCGAAGGCGGTGGGCATTGACGATATCAGCTATCGTCAGGCGTTTATGATTGGCTGCTTCCAGTGTCTGGCGCTGTGGCCAGGTTTCTCCCGCTCGGGTTCGACCATCTCAGGCGGTATGCTGATGGGCGTGAGCCGCTATGCGGCGTCGGAGTTCTCGTTCATTCTGGCGGTGCCGATGATGTTGGGTGCCACGGTGCTGGATCTCTACAAAAGCATGAGCTTCCTGACGATGGCGGATCTGCCGATGTTCACCGTCGGTTTTGTCACCGCCTTTGTGGTGGCGATGATTGCGATCAAAGTCTTCCTGGAACTGATTAAACGCATCTCCTTTGTCTCATTCGCCATCTACCGCTTTATCATCGCGGGCGTGGTGTACATGCTGTTCACCTAATGCGATGCGCGGCCAGTCAGGCTGGCCGCGCGTTAATCAATCCTTCCTGTACTGCCGCAATACGACGACGCGTTAATTCTTCCCGCACTTCCGCCCCTTTGAATCCTGCTTCCACTACGGCTTTGGTGGGCACGTTCTGCGCCAGGGTAAAGGCTTTACGCAGATAATCGCCCTGCGGATAGGCCATGCTCTCCAGCCCGGCACGCCCGCGCGCATCGGCTTCGCTGGTCAGCGCCATCTGTTCCACGCGCTGGGGTTTGCGCCAGGCATCGATGCGGTCAAACAACGCCACCAGCGCCTCCGCTGACTGACGCTCGATGGTATGCACCATATCGTGAAACTCGGTGACGATAAGGGCGAGGTCACGCACTGTATTCGGCACGCGCAGCCGCTCGCATATGGCAGCGACCAGCGGTACACCCGCCAGGCCATGACCATGATGGCTCGGCCACTTCTCCGCAGGCGTCAGGGCTTTGCCGACATCGTGGAACAGGGTCGCGAAACGCACGTCCAGCTGATCGGACAGCGCGGCGGCCATCGACAGCGTCATCAGCGCATGAATGCCGGTATCGATCTCCGGGTGCCATTTAATCGGGGCGGGAATGCCAAACAGATTATCCAGCTCCGGGAACAGCACCTGCAACGCGCCACAGTCACGCAATGTCTGGAAATAAACCTGAGGATTGCGCGTCAGCAGCGCTTTCTCCGTCTCTTTCCACACCCGTTCCGGCGTGAGATGCGCCAGTTCGCCGCTGGCAGCCATGTCACGCATCAGCGCCAGGGTTTCATCGGCAATACGAAAATTGAGGTGAGCGAAGCGGGCAGCAAAACGCGCCACGCGCAGTACGCGCAGGGGATCTTCATTAAAGGCAGCGGAAACATGGCGCAGGATGCGATTCGCCAGATCGCGTTGTCCGGCGTAAGGATCGATCAACTCGCCATTGTCCGCCTGGGCGATGGCGTTGATGGTCAGATCGCGGCGTTGCAGGTCCTGCTCCAGCGTGACATCCGGCGCGAACCAGGTGACAAACCCGGTATAACCGTTGCCGCTTTTCCGCTCGGTACGCGCCAGCGCATACTCTTCACGGCTTTGTGGATGCAAAAAAACCGGAAAATCCCGGCCGACTTGCTGAAAACCCTGCGCCAGCATCGCATCAGGCGTGGCGCCAACCACCACCCAATCTCTATCTTTTACCGGCAAACGCAACAACGCATCACGCACCGCGCCGCCGACCAGAAACGTCTTCACTCAACTACTCCAGAGGCCAACTACCCTTGCGTGTCAGGCACGCATGTTTATTTATTGTTGCACAGTTTGACCAAAATTCGGACATGCCAAAAGGGGCATCTTACGATCCCCTCGAAAAAAAGAGCAATGATGCGCTTAATTCATCCAGCGATCTTTCTGCTTGCGGCGCGGCACCATGTGCGGCAGCAACAGGCCGAGCAGTAGACCGACGCCGAGCACGCCGCCGCCATACATAAACCACTGCATGATGATGGTGCGCTGTTTGTCATCCAGCTGAACGTTGGCGGCACTGACTTTTTTCTGCGCGACAATCAGCTCGTTTTTCAGCTTCTGATTTTCGTCTTTCAGGCCGTTGATGGTGCCGTCGCTGTTGGCGACTTTGTTCTGCATTTCCGAGGTACGCTGGTTCCAGCTGTTGTCGATGTTTTGCAGTTTATCGGTGAGATCTTTCACCTGTTGCTCCAGCTGCGGCACGCGGGTGCGCAGGCTGGGATCGGCGCTCAGCTGCGAGAGCGGAATCCAGGTGGTACGGCCCTGCGAATCTTTGATCTGGCCGTACTGGGTATCGTTGTTGGTCTGCAACAACTGTACTTCCTCCCCGGCATTCAGTTTGCCCACGAGGCGAAATTGATCGCCGGGACCACTGCGTACCCAGGTGGATAATTCATCGGAGATGTAACGCTTTTCATCAGCATGAGCTGGAGCGATGGCGCTGAAAGCCAGCAAAGAAAGGGCAGCAAGAGTGATTTTTTTCATTCGATATCGATTTTTCAAAATGGCGTAAAATTACCGGCACAGTCTGGAGACGCTTCCCATAAATCTGAATGAGAACTATCCTGGTCTCTATCTGGTGCGAAAAGGGTCGTAAAAGCAAAAGAAAGCCGAGACAGCGCGCTTTCCGTGCATTACTCTTCGCCAGATTAACTTCTTAAGTGCCAGCAGCGTATTCAATAAAAAATTATGACCATCGAAATCGAATTAAAGTTCATTGCCACGCCCGAAGCAGCCGAAAAACTGGCCACAACCCTGGCGGAATGGCCCCATCAGCATGTTGCGGCGCGTGAGCTGACCAACATCTATTTTGAGACGGATGATAATCAGCTCCGCCGCTGGGATATGGGCCTGCGCATCCGTGGTGTTGACCAGCGCTATGAAATGACGCTCAAAGCGTCCGGAAAAACGGTGGGCGGGCTGCATCAGCGCCCGGAATACAACGTTGATCTCACCGCCCCGGAACTGGACATCAGTTTACTGCCTGCGGAAATCTGGCCGCAGGGTACGGATGTGGCGGCGCTGCAACAGCGGCTGGAACCGCTGTTCAGCACCCATTTCCAGCGCGAGATGTGGCTGGTGCAGTTTGCCGACAGCGAAATAGAAGTGGCGTTTGACCGCGGCGCAGTGGCGGCGGGTGAACTCAGCGAGCCGCTGTACGAAGTTGAACTGGAGTTAAAGCAGGGACAACGTTCTGACCTGCTGCATTTTGCGGAAAAACTGATCGCCATCGGGGGATTGCGTCTCGGCAGCCTGAGCAAAGCCGCGCGCGGTTATCAGCTGGCGCAGGGCAATCCGCCGCGTCCATTACGTAACCTGCCACTGCTGAAGATCCCGGCGAAGGCGACGGTGGAGCAGGGCATGAGTAACGCCTTATCCGCCGGTCTGAGCCACTGGCAATATCATGAAGAAGTGTGGCTGCGCGGTAACACCTCAGCTAAGGCGTCCGTGCAGGAAGCGCTGGAAATCCTGCGCCAGGCCTTCTCGCTGTTTGGCGCGCTGGTGCCGCGTAAGGCCAGCAGCGATCTGCGCCACAAGCTGACGCGTCTGGAAGAGTCGCTGGCGGGCAGCGAGCAGGACGCGCAGAGCCTCAGTTTTTCACTCGCTTCCGTAGAAGCCCAGTTAGCACTTACTCACTGGCTGGTTGAGGCACAATGGCAAAGCTGGCTGGATGACAAGAGTAAAAGCAAATTGCAGGGTTCATTCAAACGCTTTAGCGACATTATGCTGAGCCGCATTAACGCCGATTTGAAAGAAACCTTTGTGGATGTGCAGCTGTTTAATGAGTTTCAGGACAAAGCTACGCGTCTGAATCGTCAGCTGCTGGCGGTACATCTGCTGGCGGGGGCTTACCAGGCAGAGGAAGTGAACAACTGGCTGTCGGGCTGGCAGACGTTGCAACATGCCATTTATATTCAGCAGGATCGCGGCCTGAATACGCTGGTGAATCAGGCGGTTAAACAGGCGCCATTCTGGCTTAGCAGCGGCGCGAAGCGCTAACGCAATGTAAAAACAGAATCAGGGAGGGAAGATGTTGTTACCGTTATCGGCGCTGATGCAGGCGCAGCTGACCCAGGCGGTGGAGAAACTCCAGCTGTCGCCAGAAGCACTCACGCCAGAGCAGGCAGGGGCGCTCGCCTTCAGTGACTTTATTGTCGACAACCTGCAACAGCACCCGGCGTGGTGGCAGCAGCTGCAACAACAACCTCCCCAACCTGATGAATGGCAACAGTATGCTGGCTGGCTAAGCGACGTGCTGCAAAGCGTGGATGGCGAAACCAGCCTGATGCGCGAGCTGCGCCTGTTTCGCCGTCATATGCTGGTGCGTATCGCCTGGATGCAATGCCTGCACCAGGCGAGCACCGAACAAAGTCTGCAACAGCTGAGCGTGCTGGCGGAAACCCTGATTGCCGCTGCGCGTGACTGGGTCTGGCAGGATTGCTGCCGCGATTTTGGCACCCCCTGCAATGAAGCCGGTGAAGCCCAGCCGATGCTGATTCTCGGCATGGGAAAACTCGGCGGCTGCGAACTCAATTTCTCCTCCGATATCGATCTGATTTTTGCCTGGCCGGAAAACGGCGTCACGCGTGGTGGTCGCCGCGAGCTGGATAACGCCCAGTTCTTTACCCGTATGGGGCAGCGCCTGATCAAGGTGCTCGATCAACCGACGGTGGATGGCTTTGTCTATCGCGTGGATATGCGTCTGCGTCCGTTTGGCGACAGCGGCCCGCTGGTGCTGAGCTTTGCCGCGCTGGAAGATTACTACCAGGAGCAGGGGCGCGACTGGGAGCGCTATGCGATGGTGAAAGCGCGCCTGATGGGCGACGATCAGGGACGCTGGAGCCAGGAATTGCAGCAGATGCTGCGCCCCTTCGTTTATCGCCGCTATATCGATTTCAGCGTTATTCAGTCGCTGCGAAATATGAAAGGTATGATCGCGCGTGAAGTGCGCCGCCGGGGTCTGAAAGACAACATCAAACTGGGCGCAGGCGGCATCCGCGAAACGGAATTTATTGTGCAGGTGTTCCAGCTGATACGCGGCGGACGTGAGCGCTCACTTCAGTTGCGTTCCCTGTTACCAACCCTGTCAGCCATTGGCGAATTGGGTCTGCTGACGTCGCCGCAGGTCGATCATTTACGCGCCGCCTATCTGTTTCTGCGTCGGCTGGAAAATCTGCTGCAAAGCCTGAATGATGAGCAGACCCAGACGCTGCCGGAAAATGAGCTGGATCGTCAGCGTTTAGCCTGGGGCATGGGTGCAGCAGATTGGTCCGCGCTTCTCGCGCAGCTCGACCAGCATATGGCGGGCGTTCGTACCATTTTCGATGAACTGATTGGCGACGATACGCCGGATATCGACGATCAGCGTGAACTGGCGGAGTTCGCGGTGCTGTGGCAGGACACGCTTGAAGAGAGCGAGCTGGCGCCGCTGGTGCCGCAGCTGGATGACGCGCAGCGGCGCGCGTTATACGAGGCGCTGAACGTCTTCCGGCTGGATGTGGGCCGTCGCACCATTGGCCCGCGCGGGCGCCAGGCGCTCGATCAACTGATGCCGCGTTTGCTGAGTGAAGTGTGCCCACGCCCGGATGCGGCGGTGCTCCTCAATCGACTGACGCCGCTGCTGCTGGGCGTGCTGACGCGCAGCACCTATCTGGAGCTGCTGACCGAATATCACGGCGCGCTGCGCCATTTGATTCGTCTGTGCGCCGCGTCGCCGATGATCGCCAGCCAGCTGGCGCGTTATCCGCTGCTGCTGGATGAACTGCTCGATCCGGCTACGCTGTATCAACCTACCGCCACCGATGCCTATCGCGATGAACTGCGTCAGTATCTGATGCGTATCCCCACCGATGATGAAGAACAGCAGCTGGAAGCGCTGCGCCAGTTTAAGCAGGCCCAGCATCTGCGTATCGCTGCCGCTGACATCGCTGAAACGCTGCCGGTGATGAAAGTGAGCGATCACTTAACCTGGCTGGCGGAAGCGATTATCGAATCGGTGGTGCAGCAGGCGTGGAATATGATGGTGCAGCGCTATGGCCGTCCGTCGCATCTGAGCAATGACAGCGAACGCGGCTTTGCGGTGGTCGGCTACGGCAAGCTGGGCGGCTGGGAGCTGGGTTACAGCTCCGACCTCGACCTGGTTTTCCTGCACGATTGTCCGGATGACGCCGTCACCGATGGCGAACGCGCGATTGATGGGCGTCAGTTCTATCTGCGCCTGGCCCAGCGCGTGATGCATCTGTTCAGCACCCGCACCTCCTCTGGCATTTTGTATGAAGTGGATGCCCGCCTGCGCCCCTCCGGCGCGGCCGGGATGCTGGTCAGTACCTTTGCCGCGTTTGATGATTATCAGCGCACCGAAGCCTGGACCTGGGAACATCAGGCGCTGGTGCGTGCGCGCATCGTGTTTGGTGAAGCGGCGCTGTGCGAGCAATTTAACCAGATTCGACGCGGCATCCTCTGCCTGCCTCGCGATGCCGACACGCTGCGCAAAGAGGTGCGTGAGATGCGCGAAAAAATGCGCGCCCATCTCAGCAACAAACACAAAGGACGCTGGGAAATTAAGACCGATGAAGGTGGTATCACCGATATTGAATTCATCGCCCAATATCTTGTCTTAGGCTACGCCGCCCGGCAGCCTGCCCTGACGCGCTGGTCTGATAACGTACGTATTTTTGAGCTGATGGCGCAGCACGACATTATGCCGGACGACGAAGCGCGAGCGCTGACGCACGCTTATGTCACGCTGCGCGATGCATTGCATCATCTGGCGTTGCAGGAGTTGCCCGGCCATGTGGAGCCGGAAGCCTTCGCGGCAGAGCGCGCGACGGTGCAGGCAAGCTGGCTGCACTGGCTGGGTGTGGCCGAATCTGACAGCGCGGAACAGTAAGCCTTCTGTGCTATTATCCGCGCATTATTTTTATCGCAGTCTGGAGTCTCTGGAATGAAAGTTACACTGCCCGCATTTAACCAGGCCGCTGTGCTGGTTGTCGGTGACGTGATGTTGGACCGCTACTGGTATGGCCCTACCAGCCGTATCTCTCCTGAAGCACCGGTGCCGGTGGTGAAAGTGGATACCGTGGAGGAGCGTCCAGGCGGCGCGGCTAACGTCGCGATGAACATTGCAGCACTGGGTGCGGCCTCTCGCCTGATTGGTCTGACCGGCGAAGATGATGCGGCGCGCGTGCTGAGCAGCACCTTGCAGCAGGTGAAAGTGGACTGCGATTTTGTGGCGGTGAAAAGCCACCCGACCATTACCAAACTGCGCGTACTGTCGCGCAATCAGCAGCTGATCCGTCTTGATTTTGAAGAAGGCTTTGAACAGGTTGACCCGGAGCCGATTCATCAGCGTCTGCGTCAGTCGCTGGCGCAGGCCGGTGCTCTGGTGCTGTCTGACTATGCCAAAGGTGCGCTGAACAGCGTGCAGACCATGATTCAGCTGGCGCGTGAAGCCAACGTGCCGGTGCTGATCGACCCGAAAGGCACCGATTTTGCCCGCTACCGCGGCGCCACTCTGCTGACACCGAACCTGTCTGAGTTTGAAGCGGTGGTCGGTAAATGCAAAAACGAAGAAGAGATTGTCAGCCGCGGTATGCAGCTGGTGGCGGATTACGATCTCTCTGCGCTGCTGGTGACCCGTTCAGAGAACGGGATGACGCTGCTGCAACCGGGTAAAGAGCCGCTGCATCTGCCGACCCAGGCGCAGGAAGTGTATGACGTGACCGGTGCCGGTGACACGGTCATCGGCGTGCTGGCAGCCGTGCTGGCAGCGGGTGACAGCCTTGAAGAAGCCTGCTTCCTCGCCAATGCTGCGGCAGGTGTGGTGGTCGGCAAACTGGGTACCTCAACGGTTAGCCCGGTTGAGCTGGAAAATGCCATTCACGCCCGCCCGGATAGCGGTTTTGGCGTGATGGACGAGGAGCAGCTGAAAGCGGCGGTTGCCATGGCGCGCCAGCGCGGTGAGAAAGTGGTGATGACCAACGGCGTGTTCGACATTCTGCACGCGGGCCATGTCTCCTACCTCGCCAATGCGCGCAAGCTGGGCGATCGTCTGATTGTGGCGGTGAATAGCGATGCCTCAACCAAACGCCTGAAAGGTGAGACGCGTCCGGTCAACCCCCTGGAAAACCGCATGATCGTACTGGGTGCGCTGGAAGCGGTGGATTGGGTGGTGTCATTTGAAGAAGATACGCCACAACGTCTGATCGCCGACGTGCTGCCGGACCTGCTGGTGAAAGGCGGTGACTACAAACCGGAAGATATCGCCGGGAGTAAAGAAGTGTGGGCCAACGGCGGCGACGTGCGGGTGCTCAACTTTGAGGATGGTATTTCAACCACCAATATCATCAAAACCATTCGCAGCCACTAAGCTGCACCACAAAACGGGAGCCTCAGGCTCCCGTTTTTCATGCATTCATTATTTGCTTTCTTCAGTCTTAACCACGTCGGCGACGACGGGCGCGCTACGGCTTTCCAGCTGGGCCAGACGTTGTTCCAGCGCGGCCAGTTTCTCACGGGTGCGCAGCAGTACCTGCGTCTGCACATCAAACTCTTCACGATTAACCAGATCCATGCGGGTTAACTGCGCCTGCAAAACCTGACGAATTTTCTTTTCGACATCGTCGCCAAATTCGCGAATACCTTTCGGCATGGCTTCATGCACCTGGCGAGCCAGTTGTTCAATTTTTTTCGTGTCGATCATGATTATTTCCTGGTTACGGGGCCGATGACAGCGCGTGTTCGGTCTTAATAAGCATTAAGTGTAATGCCAGAAACGAAAAGGTTAAACCTGAAATCTGCAGCGCAGGAATTGCAAAAGCATTTGCTCTTTTGTTGATTGCCCGACCTGATGTTTGGCGTTATAGTGAATTCGCTTATTCTCAGGGCGGGGCGAAATTCCCCACCGGCGGTAAATCAGCTTCGTCTGAAAGCCCGCGAGCGCTTTCACTGCAAAGTGAAAGGTCAGCAGACCCGGTGTAATTCCGGGGCCGACGGTTAAAGTCCGGATGGGAGAGGGTAACGACATCAACCGGGCTGCGCCCGAGTCACGTCTATTGCCATGTGTTTTTAACGCACTCCTAAGCTCGCCCTGATTCTGGTAACTCATATTCTAAACAAGGTTTTTTACCATGAATCAGACGCTACTTTCTGAATTTGGCACGCCGGAACAGCGTGTAGAACGCGCCCTCGATGCACTGCGCAACGGCCGCGGTGTGATGGTGCTGGACGATGAAAATCGTGAAAACGAAGGCGACATGATCTTTGCCGCCGAAACCATGACGGTTGAGCAAATGGCGCTGACCATTCGCCACGGTAGCGGCATTGTCTGCCTCTGCCTGACTGAAGAACGCCGTCAGCAGCTCGATCTGCCGATGATGGTGGAGAACAACACCAGCTCCTTCGGCACCGGTTTTACCGTGACCATCGAAGCGGCGCAGGGTGTGACCACCGGCGTTTCTGCCAAAGACCGCATCACCACCATTCGTACTGCCATTGCTGATAACGCCAAGCCAAGTGACCTGAGTCGCCCGGGGCATGTGTTCCCGTTGCGCGCCCGTGAAGGCGGCGTGCTGGCACGCGGTGGCCATACTGAAGCCACCATCGATCTGGTGACGCTGGCCGGTTTCAAACCTATGGGCGTGCTGTGTGAACTGACCAACGATGACGGCAGCATGGCACATGCGCCGGAAGCGATCGTATTTGCTAAACAGCATGATATGCCGGTGGTGACGATCGAAGACCTGGTGGCTTATCGCCGTCAGCGCGAAACGCGTCAGGCAAGCTAAACAGATTCTGCACAAGAGTGAGGCCGGATAATTATCCGGCTTTTTTTTTGCCTGTTACTCAGGGAAAAAATCAGGATTTAATCAGGGTACAGCGCGTAAAACTCATTCAAATTCCCTGATGAAGATCATCATGCTTATCAGCGTTAATCCTGCGGCGAAACGGCGTATCTTAGCGGTTATTAAAGCGACACTTTTGCCAGAGGATTAATCATGAGCCATACCCGTATGCCCGCCCTGTTTCTTGGTCACGGCAGCCCGATGAACGTACTGGAAGATAACCGCTATACCCAGGCCTGGCAGCAGCTGGGTGCGACCTTGCCGCGCCCTCGCGCTATCCTGGCGGTATCGGCGCACTGGTATACGCGTGGTACGGCGGTGACGGCAATGAATAATCCGCGCACCATTCACGACTTTGGCGGCTTCCCGCAGGCGCTGTTTGATGTGCGTTATCCGGCCCCAGGCTCACCTGAGCTGGCGCAGGAAGTGGCCGATCTGCTGACACCGGTGATGGTCCATCTCGATCAGGAGTGGGGATTTGATCACGGTTCATGGGGCGTACTGGTCAAAATGTATCCTGACGCGGATATCCCGGTGGTGCAGCTGAGCGTCGATGGCACCAAACCCGCAGCCTGGCATTTTGAGCTGGGGCGTAAGCTGGCGGCGCTGCGTGACAACGGCGTGATGATTGTTGCCAGCGGCAACGTGGTGCACAACCTGCGGATGCTGCGCTGGCAAGGCGCGACAGAAGCCTATCCCTGGGCCGAGAGCTTTAACCAATATGTACTGGATAACCTCGATTTCCAGGGTGAGGTCGATGCACATCCTCTGGTGAATTATCTGCAACACGAAGGCGCGAAGCTATCCAACCCAACGCCGGATCATTATCTGCCGTTGCTGTATGTACTGGGCGCACGAGCAGAAAATGAGTCGATTTCTATTCCGGTGGAAGGGATGGAGATGGGCGCTATCAGTATGCTGTCGGTGCAGGTGGGATAAACAAGGCATATTCCGTAGCGACGCGATAAACCGCGCCGCTACGGTTTTATTCTATAAAGGTATGCGGATAGAAGCGTGACAGATCCTGAGTGATCAGCGCGCGATCTTCGCGAATGCCGATACCAGCGGGTTGATCGTCAATCAGCCAGCTGCCAATCAGGGTATAGCTGTCACCGAATTTCGGCAGTTGATAGAACTGCTGAACAATCATGCCTTCTTCGCCATACGGCCCATCAACGCGTGCGATTTCCTCGCCGTTTTCGATGATGCGGATATTGGCACCTTCACGCGAAAACAGCGGTTTCACCACGTATTTGTCCATCTGCGGCACATTTGCCGCATCGGCAAAGTACGCAGGCAGCAGATTGGGGTGATTCGGGAACATCTCCCACAGCAACGGCAGCAGCGCTTTATTGGAGATGATGCTTTTCCATGCCGGTTCCAGCCAGCGCACCCCGGCATCGGCCAGTTTGGTGGAGAACACTTCCCGCAGCATAAATTCCCACGGATACAGCTTGAACAGGTTGCTGATCACCTGATCCTGGACATCGGTAAACTGACCTTTTTCACCCAGACCGATTTCGTCGATGTAGAGAAATTCGCTGGGCAGCCCGGCTTCCGTCGCGCAATCCTGCAAATATTGCACGGTGCCGCGATCCTCTTCGGTATCACGACAGCAGGCGAAGTGCAGCAGATTAAAGCCCTGCTGCTGATGCAGCGCGGCAAAACGCTCAATCAGTTTTTCCTGCAGGCTATTAAACTGATCGCTGCCCTGGGGCAGGTTGCCCGCATTAAGCTGATCTTCCAGCCAAATCCATTGGAAAAATGCCGCTTCATACAGTGAGGTCGGCGTGTCGGCGTTGTTTTCCAGCAGCTTTGCATCCCCTTTGCCATCCCAGGCCAGGTCGAGGCGTGAATAGAGTGATGGCTGGCGCGACCGCCAGGAGTCACGCACAAAATCCCAGGTATGCTTTGGAATACAGAAGCGGGTGAGCAGCGCTTCGCTGTTCACGACTTTCTCCACCACCTGCAAACACATCTGATGCAGCTCTGCGGTGGTGTTTTCCAGTTGCTCAACCTGGGCCAGCGTGAACTGGTAGTAAGCCTCTTCACTCCAGTAGGGTTCGCCGTGCATGGTATGAAACTGAAAACCAAACTCGGTGGCCTTTGCGCGCCAGTCCGGGCGTTCGGTGATGGCAATACGTTGCATGGTGCTGCTTAGCCTCCCAGCGAGCGGCTGCCGGTGCTGCCGACACTGCTGCGCTGCATGGTATTTTGCTTCGCCACCGTTTCACCAAAGCCGCCACGGGTGATGGTGGAGGTGGTGGCCGGTTTCGGTGCCATTGCGGTTTTTGGCACATTCATGGTACGCCCGGATGTGGCCGAACCATAGTTCTTACCGGAGGCATCAACAAACTGGCCGTTAGCCGGGCTGTTCGGAGTTTTTGGCGAGAACAGCGGCTGCTGCGCAAAGCCCGCGCCACCGCCCATCATGCGGCCCATCATGTAGCCGGCCATCAGCGGCATCCAGAAGCTGCCGCTCTGCTGTGCCTCGGCATTGGTGCCCGCCTGCGCTGGCGCTTGCTGGCATTGGTTTTCACCAAATTCCGCCACGCAATCTTCCCGCGTTTTGTATTTTGGTGCAGTGCGTTCCGCTTCTTTCAGCGCGTTGTTATACGCGGTGGTACATTGCGCGCTCTGGCTCGGATTGGCTTTCGCGCAGTCATCCGCATTCTGATAAAGCGACACTGTTTCATCGCTTTGTTCGCAGCCCGCCAGCATAAACACCGCGGTCACCGCGAGTGCCACTGGCGTCAAATGGCGTGCCTGCCAGCTTTTACGAAATGCGGCATGACGAATGTTTTTAGTCCGTTTCATTTAGTTTCATCCTGTGCCCAAAAGTAACGCATAGGATAGGGGATGAGTGGTGGAAATTGAAGCGACAAGCCGGATGGCGAGGGGATCTTTACTTAGCTATACACTAAACAGCTTTGCATAAGAAAGGGGCCGCAAGCGGCCCCAAATCGACTTCTTAGTTACTGAAAGGATTACCGCTGCTGTGGGCGGCTGCCGGACGCGCTTTGGCGGCGGCTGACGCTGAAGTCACTTTCGGACCGTTATCCACACGGCTGGCTTGCTGGGTGTTTTCCGGTGCGACTGTTTCTGGCGACGTGGCGGTCTCTTTACCTAACTGACCGTTCAGCAGTTGCAGATCCTGTTCATTCAACGTACCCAGCGCATATTTGATATTGAGCTGGTTGATCATGTAGCTGTAACGCGCGTTGGCCAGCTGCTGCTTGGCGTTGTACAGGGTCGTGGTCGCATCCAGCACATCAACAATGGTACGCGTTCCCACCTGATAACCGGCTTCTGACGCATCGAGTGAACTCTGCGCTGACACAACAGCCTGTTTGTAGGCATCGATACTACTAATGGACGCGTTCACGTTGTTGAACGAGGAGCGCACGGTCTGAATCGCGCTGCGATGCGCGCTTTCCAGCTGCTCGCTGGCGCTGACAAAGCTGTATTGCGCCTGTTTCACCTGCGAAGTTACCGCACCACCGCTGTACAGCGGCAGGGAGAAGCTCAGGCCCACCTGGTTAGAACCGGTGATGGAATCTGTGGTGCTGGAGCTTTGGTTAGCGCGGCTGCCGCCGTATTTGCTGTTCGACAGACCCGTCGAAGCGGTCAGATCCAGCGTTGGCATATGGCCGGTTTCCGCTGAACGAATCTGCTCACGCGCCAGATCCTGGTTCAGACGCGCAGACAGCAGGCTCAGGTTGCGGCTTTCCGCTTCTTTCAGCAGCGTAGTCACGGCATCCGGGCGAGTGGTTTTGAAACGATCGATATTCAGCGACGCCAGCGACAGATAATCCATCCCGGTGATCTGACGCAGCGTTTCAACCATGTTGTCGAGGTTGTTGCGCGCGGTCACTTCGCTCGCCAGTACGCTGTCGTACTGGGCGCGGGCGTTCTGCACATCGGTAATGGCAACCAGGCCAACGTTAAAGCGCTGGGTGGTCTGATCCAGTTCGCGGTAGATCGACTGTTTCTGTGCTTCGGTGTATGACAGCGTATCAATGGCATTCAATACATTGAAGTAGGCTGTTGCTGTATTCAGAATCAGATCCTGTTGGGCGACCTGATAGGTGACATCCTGAATACCGGCGGTTTTTTCCTGCAACGTCAGCGCACGCCATTTCGACATATCGAAAATCGTTTGGGTTAATTGCAGTGATCCGCTGGTCGTGTTGGAATGGAGACCGCTGTTGTCGCGGTAACCGTTGTTATAAGTATAATCTGCACCCAGACCTAACTGCGGCAATAACGGGCTGCGGGCTTCGTTAATTTTCTCAAAAGCAGCATCGCGATCGGCTGCAGCAGAACGCAGAGTGGGGTTACTCAGGCGCGCCTGTTGATAGACCTGCAGCAGGTTCTCTGCCTGGCTGGCAAGGCTGAAACCGCCCAGGCTCAATCCAATAAAAAGTGGGAGCAGTTTTTTCATTTGCATTCCTTTTGTTGCAGCAAATTGCACTGGTAGCGCTGCAGGTAAGCCAAAAAAATAATCGCCGATTCTAGCAGAGACGGCGCGACTGATAAGTTGGCTGAACGTGCCTTCTTCCCCTAATTTACGTAAATAATTCAGAAAGAACCACTCAGACGGAGCAGAAGGGTTGGCTTTTCTTCGCTCCATCCCAACCTGCATAAGGAGCCACAAGATGGCGGATGAAAAAAAATCCCCTGTGACTTTCACAAAAAACGATGTAGAAATTATTGCACGCGAAACACGTTATGACGGTTTTTTTTCTATTGTCAGCTATCGTTTCCGCCATCGTCGTTTTAATGGCGAAATGAGCCGTGAAGTGCAACGCGAAGTTTTTGAGCGCGGCCATGCTGCCGTACTGCTACCCTATGATCCCCTGCGTGATGAAGTGGTGCTGATCGAACAGATCCGCATTCCTGCGTTTGATTCCAGCCCAACGCCCTGGCTGCTGGAAATGGTGGCGGGGATCATTGAACCCGGTGAAACGCCAGAGCAGGTGGCGCGCCGTGAAGCGGTGGAAGAGGCGGGTCTCAAGGTTGGTCGCGTGCAACCGATAGTGAATTACTTAGCCAGCCCCGGCGGAACGTCAGAACGTTTGTCGGTGATGGTGGGCGAAGTGGATGCCAGCCAGGCAGAGGGAAATCACGGGCTGGAGGAAGAGAATGAGGATATTCTTGTCCATGTGGTGAGCCGCGAACAGGCTTATCGCTGGGTGGAAGAGGGGATTATTGATAACGCAGCATCTGTCATCGCCCTGCAATGGCTGGCGTTGCACCATGAGAAACTACGAGAAGAGTGGAAGCCAATATGAAACAGCGCTATACCCCTGACTTTCCCGAAATGATGCGTCTGTGCGAAACCAATTTCGCCCAGTTGCGCCGCCTGCTGCCGCGAAGCGACGAAGCAGGGGCTTCGGTGACTTATCAGGTGAATGGCGCCAGTTATCAGCTGACCATCGAGGAATCAACGCGTTACACTACGCTGGTGGAAGTCCGTCAGGTAGCGCCCGCGGTGAGTTACTGGAGCCTGCCGTCGATGTCGGTACGGCTCTACCATGATGCGATGGTCGCTGAAGTGTGTTCCACTCAGCAGATCTATCGTTTTAAAGCGCGCTATGATTATCCTAATAAAAAACTGCATCAGCGCGATGAAAAACATCAGATAAACCAGTTCCTTGCGGATTGGTTACGCTACTGCCTGGCGCACGGTGCTGTGGCACTGCCGGTCTGCTGATAGCGTATAATGCGCGCAACGGCGTGGAGATTAAGGAAACGCTTTGGATAGCCTGCTAACTCTTCCTGCGGCGAGTGGGGCCGATATCAGGATTTTACAAATCACGGATACCCATCTTTTTGCAGGAAAACATCAATCGCTGCTTGGGGTGAATACCTGGTCGAGCTTTGATGCGGTGCTGGACGCCATCTCAGCGCAGCAGCGCGACTACGACCTGATTATCGCCACGGGCGACCTTGCTCAGGACCATTCGGTCGAAGCTTATCAGCATTTCGTTGAAGGCATTGGGCGCTTGCCTAAACCCTGCGTCTGGCTGCCGGGTAATCACGATTTTCAGCCTGCGATGGTCAATACCCTGGCCGATGCCGGCATTGCGGCGGATAAACATGCGCTGCTGGGTGAGCACTGGCAATTGGTGCTGCTCGACAGCCAGGTATTTGGCGTTCCGCACGGGATGCTGAGCGAGTATCAGCTGGAATGGCTGGAAAAAACCCTGGCAAAGTTCCCGGAGCGTCACACGCTGGTGCTGCTGCACCATCATCCGCTGGCCTCAGGCTGCACCTGGCTGGATCAACACAGCCTGCGTAATCCGCACCAGCTGGAAGCGGTGCTGCAAAACTTCCCACGCGCGCGCAACCTGGTGTGTGGTCATATTCATCAGGAACTGGATCTCGACTGGCATGGCCGCCGCGTACTGGCGACGCCCTCCACCTGCGTGCAGTTCAAACCGCACTGCACCAGCTTCACCATTGATACCGTGGCACCGGGCTGGCGTTGGTTTACCCTGAAACCGGACGGCGAGCTGCAAACTGAAGTGAACCGTCTGCAAAGCGACGCGTTCCGACCTGATCTTGATTCCGAGGGTTATTAAACGATGGCGGCGCTGATTTATCTGCACGGATTTAACAGCTCGCCGCAATCGGCCAAAGCCACGCAGCTTCAGCAGTGGCTGCAACAACATCATCCCGCCGTTGAGGTGATTGTGCCGCAGCTGCCCGCCTTTCCTGCGGAAGCCGCCATGTTGCTCGAAGAACTGGTGTTGCAGCGTGCGGGGGAACCACTGGGTTTCGTCGGTTCGTCACTCGGGGGTTATTTTGCCACCTGGCTGTCGCAATGTTTTATGCTGCCCGCGGTGGTGGTAAATCCTGCCGTACGGCCCTTTGAACTGCTGGTGGATTATCTCGGAGAGAACCGGAATCCCTACACCGGTCAGCAATATGTGTTAGAGTCACGCCACATTTACGATCTGAAAGTAATGCAGATTGACCCTCTTGAAGCACCCGATCTAATCTGGCTGCTGCAACAGACTGGCGATGAAGTGCTCGACTACCGTCAGGCGCTGGATTATTACAGCGCATGCCGTCAAACGGTTGAAGAGGGCGGCAACCATGCTTACATCGGATTCGAACGCCATTTCACGCAGATTGTTGATTTTCTTGGGCTGAACCACCCCTGACGACTGCGAAGTGTGCCAATTTTCATATTGCTAATCAGACAGTTACGATGAGCCAATCAAGCTATAATGCCGATGCCATTGAGGTCCTGACCGGCCTTGAACCTGTACGTCGTCGTCCCGGCATGTACACCGACACCACGCGGCCTAACCATCTGGGCCAGGAAGTGATCGATAACAGCGTCGATGAAGCGCTGGCCGGTCACGCCAAACGGGTTGAGGTGATTCTGCACGCCGACCAGTCACTGGAAGTCATTGATGACGGCCGTGGTATGCCGGTAGATATCCACCCGGAAGAGGGTGTGCCGGCGGTTGAGCTGATCCTTTGCCGTCTCCATGCGGGCGGTAAATTCTCCAATAAAAACTACCAGTTCTCCGGCGGCCTGCATGGCGTGGGGATATCGGTGGTTAACGCCCTGTCGAAGCGCGTCGAAGTCACGGTACGTCGCAATGGCGAAGTCTATGACATCGCCTTTGAGAACGGCGAGAAGGTGCAGGATCTTAAGGTCACCGGTACGGTAGCGAAACGCAACACCGGCACCCGTGTGCATTTCTGGCCGGACGAAAGTTTCTTCGACAGCCCGCGTTTCTCGGTTTCCCGCCTGTCGCACCTGCTGAAAGCCAAAGCGGTACTCTGCCCGGGTGTGGAAATCGTCTTCAAAGATCAACTGAACAACACCGAGCAGCGCTGGTGCTACGAAGATGGTCTGACCGACTATCTGTGCGAAGCGATCAATGGCCTGCCGACGCTGCCGGAAAAACCCTTTGTTGGCAGCTTTGCCGGTGATGTGGAAGCGGTTGACTGGGCGCTGCTGTGGCTGCCGGAAGGCGGCGAGCTGCTGACGGAAAGTTACGTCAACCTGATCCCGACCATGCAGGGCGGCACGCACGTTAACGGCTTACGTCAGGGGCTGCTGGACGCGATGCGCGAATTCTGCGAATTCCGCAATATCCTGCCGCGTGGGGTAAAACTCTCGGCGGAAGATATCTGGGATCGCTGCGCCTATGTGCTGTCGGTGAAAATGCAGGATCCGCAATTTGCCGGCCAGACCAAAGAGCGCCTGTCATCACGTCAGTGCGCAGCCTTTGTGTCGGCGGTGGTGAAAGATGCCTTCAGCCTGTGGCTGAACCAGAACGTACAGGCCGCAGAGCAACTGGCGGAACTGGCGATCTCCAGCGCCCAGCGCCGTATGCGTGCGGCGAAAAAAGTGGTGCGTAAAAAGCTCACCAGCGGACCGGCGCTGCCGGGTAAACTGGCGGACTGCACCGCGCAGGATCTGAATAAAACCGAACTGTTCCTGGTGGAGGGTGACTCCGCAGGCGGATCGGCCAAACAGGCGCGCGATCGTGAATTTCAGGCGATCATGCCGCTAAAAGGTAAGATCCTGAATACCTGGGAAGTATCGTCCGATGAAGTGCTGGCCTCACAGGAAGTGCACGATATCTCGGTAGCGATCGGTATCGATCCCGACAGCGAAGATCTCAGCCAGCTACGCTATGGCAAGGTGTGTATCCTTGCGGATGCGGACTCCGATGGTCTGCACATCGCCACCCTGCTGTGCGCGCTGTTTGTGAAGCACTTCCGCTCGCTGGTGAAAAATGGCCACGTTTATGTGGCGATGCCACCGCTCTATCGTATCGATCTTGGCAAAGAAGTGTATTACGCGCTGGATGAAGACGAGAAAGAGGGCGTGCTGGAGCAGCTGAAGCGTAAGAAAGGCAAGCCGAACGTGCAGCGCTTTAAAGGGCTGGGTGAGATGAACCCGCTCCAGCTGCGCGAAACCACGCTCGATCCCAACACCCGTCGCCTGGTGCAGCTTACCGTCAGCGATGACGATGTGGAGCAAACGCTGCGCGTCATGGATATGTTGCTGGCGAAGAAACGCTCTGAAGACCGCCGCAACTGGTTGCAGGAAAAAGGCGATCTAGCCGACATCGAAGTTTAAGAAATCAGGGCGCTGCGGCGCCCTTTTTTATCGGGAAAGAAAGAGTGAAAATCACGCTGGAAGAGTTACGCGCCTGGGTGACGGTGGTGGATACCGGTTCGATCACCAGCGCTGCCGAGCAGCTGGATCAAACCAGTTCCGGCATCAGTCGGGCACTTAGCCGCCTTGAAAGCAAACTCGCCACCACGCTGCTGCACCGCACCACCCGCCGACTGGCGCTGACCGAAGAGGGACAGATTTTCCTCGAACACGCCCGGCAAATCCTTGCCTCGGTGGAGCTGGCCGAGGAGCAGATCGCCCAGCGCCGCGATATTCCTGCCGGACGCTTACGCGTCAACGCCGCCACCCCTTTTATGCTGCATGTCATCGTGCCGCTGGTGGACGAGTTTCGTCAGCGCTTCCCGCAAATCCAGCTGGAACTGAATACCGACGATATCCTGATTGACCTGCTGGAGCAGCAAACCGACATCGCCATCCGCGTTGGCGAACTGCGCGACTCCTCGCTGCGCGCCAGGGTGCTGGGCAGCAGCGCCATCCGCCTGCTGGCGAGTCCCGCTTATCTGGCGAAACAGGGAACGCCGACCAGCGTCGCCAGTTTGCAGGATCACCAGCTGCTGGGCTTTACCCAGCTGGAAGCGCATAACATCTGGCCGGTATGGCAGGAGGAAGGGGAGTTTATGCGCGTCAAACCAACGCTGTCCGCCTCAAGCGGCGAAACGCTGCGTCAGCTGGCGCTGGCGGGTCAGGGCATTGTGCGCCTGTCGGATTTCGTCAGCCGCGAGGATCGTGCCAGCGGGCGGCTGGTGCAGGTGCTGGAAGCGGAGACGCGTGAAATACGCCTGCCGATTCATGCCGTGTATTACCGCAATCAATCGCTGGCCTCGCGTATTAGCTGTTTTCTGGATTTTTTGCGGGAAAAGATCGAAGAGAAGGGCATGTTTTAAGGTCGCGATAAATCGCGACCTTACAAAAACTCAGCGCGCTGTCGCTTCCAGCACCAGAATTTTGACATCCACCACGTCATCTTTAATGGTGGCGCGGTGCGCATCCATATGCGGCATCTGCTGATGCTGCTCCAGATGACGCAGCGAATCCCACTGCTCCAGCATAAAGATCGAATCCGGTGAATTGTGTTTCCACGGCACCTGCGCCTGATGATCAACCAGCGCGTCGTATTGATGGCAACCCTCCTCCTCCAGCACCGTAGGGATCAGTTTATTAATCGCCTCCAGCACCGCGGCACGGCGTCCTGGTTTAATACAAATTTCAGCAACTACAGTCAGCATGGGATGTCCTCTTTCACCGTTGTGCTTTCAGTTAAGCAAAGATCTGGCTGAGATGAGTCCGATAACGTTCAATATCGCGCGGTACGTCCGGTTGTTTAATCACATCGTTACAAATAAAGGTCGGCAACCCTTCCATACCGAGGAACTGATTGGCTTTGTGGAAATGCAGATACAGCCCATCGACACCAACGCCTTCAAAGAACTGCTCAGGGTCGGTAAAGGCTTCCAGCGGCGCATTCCAGGTCAGCGACAGCATATATTTCTTGCCCTGAATCAGGCCGCCGGAACCGTATTTTTTGCCGGCGTCTGAACGGGTGCGGCCGTCGCTGGCATAGAGCGCGCCGTGACCTTCGGTGAATACTTCATCGATATACTTCTTCACCGTCCAGGGTTCACCCATCCACCAGCCGGGCATCTGATAAATCACCACGTCGCTGTCGAGATATTTTTGCACTTCATCGGCAACTACATAGTCGCTGTCGGCGACAGTGACGCTGACATCATGACCCAAATCGCGCAACTGGCTGACCGCGACTTCGGTTAGCGTATGGTTCAGCTCACCTTTGGAATGGGCGAAGGTTTTGCCACCGTCGATTATCAAAATTTTGCTCATGCTGCATGCGCTCCGTATAAAAAATTTATGCTCACTCTACGCGCGCGACGGAGTGAGAAAAATGCGTGATAGATCACAAGACTTTTGCTTTTAACGCAACAATGGCTCAGCGTGTGAAACAATCCGGGCGCAAACACCATACAGAGAAGAAAAATGAAAACAATATTATTCAGTGCGTTACTTCTGGTCAGCGGCGTCGCACAGGCGCAATCCCACCTCGATCAGGTACGTGAAAGCAAAACTCTCAACGTCTGCACCACCGGTGATTACAAACCCTATAGCTACCTGCGCAGCGACGGGCAGTATGAAGGGTTGGATATCAGCATGGCGCAAGCGCTGGCGGAGAGCCTGGGTGCCAAAGTGCAGTGGGTACCCACCACCTGGAAAACCCTGAGCGATGATTTTGTGGCGAAGCATTGTGATATCGCGCTGGGTGGCGTGTCGGTGACGCTGAAACGTCAGCAGATCGCCTGGTTCGCCGAGCCGCTGGGTGTGGATGGCAAAATCCCGCTGGTGCGCTGCGCCGACAAAGACAAATATCAAACCGTGGCGCAGATTAACCAGAAGCAGGTGCGGGTCATTGAACCGGCGGGCGGCACCAATGAAGCCTTTGTGCACAGCCATCTGCCCGATGCTTCACTGATCCTGTTCCACGATAACGTCACCATTTTCCAGCAACTGGTGGATAACAAAGCCGATGTGATGATTACGGATGCGTCCGAAGCCCTGTTCCAGCAGCAGCACTACCCGCAGCTGTGCGCGCTCAACCCGGATAAGCCGATGCAGTACGGGGAGAAGGCCTATATGATCCCGCGTGATGATATGAGCTGGAAGATGTATGTCGATCAGTGGCTGCATCTCAGCACCGCCACCGGCGACTATGCGCGTATCGCCGGGCAGTGGCTGGGCGTGATGAAATAACCACACTGCCAGGAGTCGTAGCGGCGCAATTTATCGCGCCGCTACGCTTAACGGCATTGTGCAATTAACGATACAAACTGGCTTTGCCCAGCCCGCCAAACAGGTTCATTTTGTAGCGAATCACCTCTTTAGCGGCAGCGATGGCATCCGGGTAGATGACATTCGGGTCCCACCAGGTTTCACGCGCCAGAATCTCACGCACTTTCTGGAAGTAGGCGAATTTCATGTCGCTGGAGATATTGATTTTGCCGACGCCGAGCGTCACTGCTTCAGCAATCTCTGCATCCGGGTTGGCGGAGCCGCCATGCAGCACCAGCGGAATGGTCAGGCGCTGCGAGATATCCCTGAGGATATGCATCTGTAGCTCTGGCTTCATATTCTTCGGGTAGATGCCGTGCGCGGTGCCAATGGCCACTGCCAGGGTATCGACGCCGGTACGCTGCACAAAGTCCTCAGCCTGCGCCGGTTCGGTGTAGATCACCTTGCTGACGCCGCCTTCCACCGTGGTGCCGGTATCACCGATGGTGCCCAGCTCGCCCTCCACCGACACGCCCACCGCATGGGCCAGTTTCACCACCTCCTGCGTCAGCGCCACGTTCTCTTCATAGGGCAGCAGGGAGCCATCAATCATCACCGAGGTGAAGCCGCACTGGATAGCGCGCAGCACCTGCGCAATGGACGCGCCGTGGTCGAGATGCAGGGTAAACGGGACTTTGCTTTTCAGCGTGCGTTCCCGCACATAACCAAAGAATTCATCGGTGACGAACTCCAGTTCGCTGGGGTGGATGGAGATGATCGCTGGCGTTTGGGTGGCCTCGGCTTCTTCCACCACCGCGCGAATAAAACAGCTATCCGCCACGTTAAATGCGCCAATCGCATAACGGTTTTCACGGGTGGGTGCCAATATCTCTTTCATTGAAATCAACATGTTAGATTTTCCTTACGGTGATGTTTAGTCAGGGCGACCGAAGGTCGTCCGGGTGATTGAGTCAACCAGGGAGTTACGTAATGTTTGGCCAGATGCGGCCATTGATACGGTGCGCATAAATGCGCACCCTACAGGTGTAGGGTCGGCATTTATGCCGACCGTGCCGAAGGCCGCACGGGACTAATGCCGACCGTGCCGAAGACCGCGCGGGACTAATGCCGCCCGTGCCGCAGGCCGCGCGGATCAAACCCGATTCGCCGATCCCGACCAGCTCAGATACTCGGCCACCACTTCGCGGCAGGCAGATTCCATCAGCCCGAGCAGATCCGCCAGCTCGGCATGTGGATGCTGTTTCAATGCCTGCTGCAAGGCGTTCTTACCGGCCTCAAACACTGCCGCGCCGACGTTAATCTTGGCGACGCCATACTGGCTGACGCGCCGCAGGTCTTCGGCGGGCGTGCCCGAGCCGCCATGCAACGCCAGCGGCAGCGGCGACACCGCGTGCAGCGCCTGCAAACGCTGAAAATCAATCTTCGGCTGCACGCCCGCCGGATAAAGCCCATGCGCGGTTCCCACCGACACCGCCAGCAAATCGATGCGGGTTTGTTCGACAAACGGCAGCACATCCGCCACCTGCGTCATCTTCACGGCGGCATCCGCCAGTGCGTAGGTGGGCGCGTCGGCGATATGTCCCAGCTCGCCCTCGACGCAAACCCCGGCGGTGTGCGCCATCTTCACCACCTGTGCGGTCTGGCGAATGTTCTCCGCCAGCGGCTCGGACGAGGCATCGATCATCAGGCCGGTAAAACCGGCGCGAAATGCCTGACCAATCAGCGGGAAGGCTTTGCCGTGATCCAGCGCCAGCGCAATCGGCACCGTGGCGTTTTCCGCCAGTGCGCGCACCAGCGGCACCGCAATCTCCGGAGAGAAATGCCCGCTGTGACCCTGATAAACATTCAGGATCAGCGGCGCGCGCTGTTGTTCGGCGGCCTGAATCGCGGCCCGCGCGGTTTCAAGGTTGAAGCAGTTAATTGCCAGCACCGCATACTGCTGTTGCGCAGCGGCCTGAATCAGGCGGGTCATCGAGGCAAACATAGTGGCTCCTTATTCCAGGGTGAATTTGATCTCTTCATCGCGGACGCCGGGGGCCTCCACGTCGTCGAACTCTTCATCCGCCTGGGTGACGGTTTTCTTCATCAGCGACAGCATCACGCCGCACACTGCGGTGCCGATGCCCAGCGCCAGACAGAACAGCCAGGGTTTGGTGAACAACGGCACCACGAACATGCCGCCATGCGGCACCGGTGCTTCCACGCCCCACACCATAATCAGCCCGCCAGCAATCGCCGACGCCACCACACAGCTGGCGACCACGCGCAGCAGGTCGCGCGCAGCAATCGGGATCACCCCTTCGGTAATCATGCAGATGCCCATCGGGAAGGCGGCTTTCAGCGCCTCTTTCTCTGCTTTGGTGTACTTATGGCGCGTCAGCAGGAACGACAGGGTGATGCCGAACGGGGGGATCATCGAGCCGACAAACTTCACCGCTTCCGGGCCGTAGATGCCATCAACCAACATGCCGTCAGCGAACAGCGACATGGTTTTATTGATGGGGCCGCCGAAGTCGAAGGTCGCCATCGCACCGAGAATCGCGCCCATAACAAATTTCGAACCGCCCTGCATCGACTCCAGCAGATGAATCAGCGTCTTTTGCAGCCAGACGATGGGCTGGCCGATAAAGGTCATCATCAGCAGCCCGGCGATGATGGTGCTGAGCAGCGGTAGCACCATGATCGGCATCAGCCCCTGCATCGACTGCGGTAGCTTGATGGCGCGACGCAGCAGCAGCACGGTATAACCGACGAGGAAACCGCCGAGAATGCCGCCGATAAAGCCGGTGCCGATCTGGCCGCAAATAAAGCCGACGATCAAACCGGGCGCGAAGCCAGGACGATCGGCAATCGAGTAAGCGATCGCCGCGCTGATCAGCGGCACGATCAACCCCATGCCCCAGCCGCCGATCTGATTCAGCATCCAGGCGATGGTGCCGGTGTGTTTACCGACGTCCGGGCCGCCCAGCACCTGGCCGAGTGCGATACAGATGCCGGCCGCGACGATCAGCGGGATCATCCAGGAAATGCCGGTGAGCAGATGGCCTTTGATCTCCTCGCCGTACTGACGTTTATGATCACTCATGATGGATCTCCTCAGGCACGCGCCAGTGAATCCGCCACTTTTTCGAGGAATTTCACCGGTGACTTGATCACCACTTCGGTTTTCACCCGCACGATGCGTTTATCGTGGAAGCGCTCCTCACCGTTGATCTTCACGTCAACAGCGAGGATCACCACATCGGCTGCCTCGATATCCTCACGCGTCAGCGCGGTTTCGGTGCCGATGGTGCCCTGGGTTTCCACATGGATGGTGTGGCCCAGCGCATGGGCGCCCTTAATCAGTTTTTCGCGCGCAATATAGGTATGCGCGATGCCTGCCGTGCAGGCCGCTACACAGACGATGTTCATGTGTCACCTCGGAAGAGTAGGGTTAACAGAGGTCGGTTTCGGCGTACTGACTAAACAGCCGGATGATATTGCCGGGGTCGTTCTCCGCCAGCAGTTGGGCTATCACCTCATCATCGGCCAGCGCGCTGGCCACCTGCGACAACAGGCGAATATGGGTGGTGTTCTGATCCTCCAGCCGTACCGCGAACAGGATGATGCAGCGCACCTGGCTGCCATCAAGCGTCTCCCAGGGAATATCCTGTTGGGTTCGGCCAATGGCTAAAGTGGTTTGCCGCACGGCCGACGATTTACCGTGCGGAATGGCGATATGGTTTTCAAAGCCGGTGGAGCCTTCCGCTTCACGCAGCCAGACATCTTCAATAAAGGCTTCGCGATCGCTGATGGCGCCGTCCTGATACAGCAGATCGGTGAGTTGCTGGATCACTTCTTCTTTGCTGGTGGCGGTCAGCGCCAGATTGACGCGACGCGGCGTCAGAATGCGGGAAATATCCATCAGTCAGACCTCATTCAATTAATGTTCAGCCAGGGCGCAGTTCGCCCGGTGCGGCAGCTGGCTGCCAATCATGGCGTCGGTAACCCGCCGGATATCGTCATCGTTAAAAAATGCACTGACATACACGCTGGGAATGGCACCGGCATCGAGGTGAATGGTGGTAATCACCAAATCCACCACTTCGCGCTGGCAAAACGCCGCGTGATTGCTGGCCGATACCACACCGGCGATTTCCCAGTCCGGGAAAGCGCGCAGAATCCGGCTTTTCAACAGGTGCGAGGTGCCGACGCCACTGGAGCACACCACCAGAATGCGTTTGTGGGCAATTTGTCGCTCCAGCGCGGCCTGAAAATGGACGCAGAGATAGCCAATTTCGTCATCCGCCACTGGCGAAAGATCGTAAGCACGCGCGGTGAACTGCATCGCCTGTTGCGTGAGGGAAAATATTTCTTTCATTTCCTGCTGAATATCCTCCAGCAGCGGATTACGAATATGGATGTGATATTTAAGACGATTTAATAACGGCTTAATATGCACCAGCAAGCCATCAAATAATAAACGGTCCTGAGATAAGTCCTGTTGAATAATTAGCGAAAATTGATCGATTAATTCACAGGTTATTTTTACTGATTCAGCAGTGGAAAATTGATTATGTAGCGGCGCATGATCGCCGCGTTCTTCCACCACAATCCCGGACGAGACGATATATTGATAAATAAAGCCCACTTCATCCGCCGGTAATGCACAGCCCATGCGCGTTTCAATCTGGCTGACCATTTGCTGGGCGATAGTCAGAATGCGTTTATCCAGGTCCTGCGCCGTCAGCGTGGTCTGCAATGCCAGCACGTTGCCCTGCGCCATGCGGTGCATCATGATTAAAATATGGGTGCACAGATTGAGATACCAGGCATCCCCCAGCGGATAGCTCAGCTGCTGCTCCATCTGCTGCAACAGCGCCTGCACAAAGGCCACATCCTCGTCGCCGAAATAGTGCACCAGCGCCTGCTGGCTGCCGGGGTCCAGCCGCGGCAACAGCGGCGTGCCCGCCACATTCTGCTGCATCACATCATTAATCAGCGACACCATCGCCTGACGCAGCGCCTGTTCATTGCCTTCAATGTGGGTGCCGCCCGGCCCGCGCGCCAGCGTTAATCCCAGCGGTTGCAGCCACTCTTCAATCACCTTCAGGTCATTCACGATCGAGGCATGGCTGATAAAGTAACGTTCCGACAATTTGCTGATCGAGGTTTCACGCGGCGCGTCGCTCAGCAGCTGGGAGGCAATTTTTACCCGGCGGCTGTTGTGGCTCAGTGCATCGCTGTTGTCATCGCCGTTCAGCTGCTGCTCCAGTTGCAGGCGCTGCTGCATATCATCAACACGCAGGCGCACGCCGCGTCCTGGGGTTTTCTCCAGCGCCATCGCCCAGTTGCTCAGCCAGGTTTCCAGCCATTGCAGATCGCGGTAGATGGTTTTTTCCGACACGCCGAGTTGCTGCGCCAGCTGCTTTAGCGGCTGCGGTGCCGCCTGTTGCAGCAGCAATTTCACTAATCGGTGTTGTCGTGAAGTTAGTATTTGCATTCGGTCACCCTTTATTTTGGCAAAACAGTGTCCAGCCACGTTGTTTTTTATTTTTTAAATGCCAGAAATCAGGAGCGCAAAAAATAGCTGTCTTATGGGGTATGAATTTAGGAAAGGAAACAGAAAGCAACAATACTAAATGTTGTCCTTTGTGCTGGACAGGATTAATACGAAAGGGTTTATCTGAAAATTAATTGAGATCATGCTCACAAAATATCGGGAATATTCATTGTGATCCTGATCTCATTCTATTTTATTTTTTCAGCGCTCTTCGCGTTAATTTGCGCGTGAATATTCCTGAAGTCGGTGATGGCTTCCCCTGTGACTAAGCCACGCGAATAAGGTACTATCCTCGCCAAACGACCGCCGGATGTCCCGCCGCCGTGGGCACGAAGTGAGGATGCAAGCTTAATGAGCGAATTGACGCAGGATGGTGCAGAGCGTCTTGCCCTGCACAAATTTACTGAAAACGCGTACCTGAACTATTCGATGTACGTGATCATGGACCGCGCGCTGCCGTATATCGGCGATGGCCTCAAGCCGGTGCAGCGCCGTATCGTGTATGCGATGTCCGAGCTGGGTCTTAACGCCAGCGCCAAATTTAAGAAATCAGCGCGTACCGTAGGTGACGTGCTGGGTAAATACCATCCGCACGGCGACAGCGCCTGCTATGAAGCGATGGTATTGATGGCGCAGCCGTTCTCCTACCGTTATCCGCTGGTGGACGGGCAGGGCAACTGGGGTGCGCCGGATGATCCGAAATCCTTTGCGGCGATGCGTTATACCGAATCGCGCCTGTCGAAATATGCCGAAATTCTGCTGGGCGAGCTGGGGCAGGGGACGGTGGATTACACCCCGAACTTTGACGGCACCATGCAGGAACCGAAAATGTTACCGGCGCGTCTGCCGAACATCCTGCTGAACGGCACCACCGGTATCGCCGTGGGGATGGCCACCGATATTCCGCCGCACAACCTGCGTGAAGTGGCGCAGGCGGCCATCACCCTGATTGAGAAACCGAACACCACGCTGGATGAGCTGCTGGATATCGTGCACGGGCCGGATTTCCCGACCGAAGCCGAAATCATCACCCCGCGCGATGAAATCCGTAAGATTTACCAGAACGGTCGTGGTTCCATCCGCCAGCGTGCGGTATGGAAAAAAGAAGATGGCGAAGTGGTGATCACCGCTCTGCCGCATCAGGTATCGGGTGCGCGCGTGCTGGAGCAGATTGCGGCGCAGATGCGCAATAAAAAGCTGCCGATGGTGGAGGATCTGCGTGACGAGTCCGATCACGAAAACCCGACCCGTCTGGTGATCGTGCCGCGCTCCAACCGTGTCGATCTGGATCAGGTGATGAACCACCTGTTTGCCACCACCGACCTGGAAAAAAGCTATCGCGTTAACCTCAACATGATCGGGCTGGATAACCGTCCGGCGGTGAAAAACCTGCTGGAAATCCTCTCGGAATGGCTGGTGTTCCGTCGCGATACCGTTACGCGTCGTTTGAACTATCGTTTAGAGCGCGTGCTGCGTCGCCTGCATATCCTGGAAGGTTTGCTGGTCGCGTTCCTCAATATCGATGAAGTGATCCACATCATCCGTACCGAGGACGAACCGAAGCCGGTGCTGATGTCGCGTTTTGAGATTAGCGAAACCCAGGCCGAAGCGATTCTGGAACTGAAACTGCGTCACCTCGCCAAACTGGAAGAGATGAAAATCCGCGGTGAGCAGAGCGATCTGGAAAAAGAACGCGATCAGATTCAGGCGATCCTTGCCTCAGAACGCAAGATGAACAATCTGCTGAAGAAAGAACTGCAGGCTGATAGCCAGACCTACGGCGACGATCGCCGTTCGCCGCTGCGCGAGCGCGAAGAAGCCAAAGCGCTGAGCGAAAACGAGCTGATCAGCGCTGAGCCGGTCACCATCGTGCTGTCGCAGATGGGCTGGGTGCGCAGCGCCAAAGGTCACGATATCGATCCATCGGGTCTCAGCTACAAAGCGGGCGACAACTATCTGGCCGCCGCACGCGGTAAGAGCAATCAGCCGGTGGCGTTTATCGATTCCACCGGTCGCAGCTATACCCTCGATCCCACCTCGCTGCCGTCGGCGCGCGGCCAGGGCGAGCCGCTGACTGGCAAACTGACGCCACCGCCGGGTGCGGTGATGGAGCAGGTGCTGATGGAGCCGGACGAGCAGCGACTGCTGATGGCGTCTGATGCCGGTTATGGCTTTATCTGTACCTTTGCCGATTTGGTGTCGCGCAACCGTTCCGGTAAGGCGCTGTTGACGCTGCCGGAGAACGCCAGAGTGATGACGCCGATGGCGGTGAATCACGAAGATGACATGCTGCTGGCGATTACCCAGGCCGGACGTATGCTGATGTTCCCGGTGGGCGAGCTGCCGCAAATGTCGAAAGGCAAGGGCAATAAGATCATCTCGATTCCGTCAGCGGAAGCGGCGGCGGGCAGCGACAAGCTGGTATGGCTGCTGATTCTGCCGCCGGGCAGCGCCATTACGCTGCATGTCGGCAAGCGTAAGCTGGTGCTGCGCAGCGAAGAGTTGCAGAAGTTCCGCGCCGATCGTGGTCGTCGTGGCACCCTGCTGCCGCGTGGCCTGCAACGTATTGACCGTGTTGAGCTGGATGCCCCAACGCGTAAAAGCGGTGAGAGTGAAGAGTAACCCTGCAAATAACAAAGCAGGCAAGGGTATGCCACTATTGAGGAAGCTATGTTACTAATTTTACGGGCTATTTTTGTTGTTATTTATTCGATTCTGGTCTGTGTGTTTGGCAGTATCTGGTGCCTGTTTTCACCGCGTAATCCGCGCCATGTGGCCACCTTTGGCCATATGTTTGGCCGTTTATCGACGGTGTTTGGCGTGAAGGTGGAGCTACGTAAACCGGCGGATGCGGAGCAGTACGGCAACGCGATTTACATCGCTAACCACCAGAACAACTACGATATGATCACCGCGGCCAATATTGTGCAGCCGACCACGGTCACCGTCGGCAAAAAAAGCCTGCTGTGGATCCCGTTTTTTGGTCAGCTTTACTGGCTGGCGGGTAACCTGCTGATTGATCGTGATAACCGCGCCAAAGCGCACGGCACCATTGGTGAGCTGGTCGATCAGTTTAAAAAGAAGCGCATCTCGTTCTGGATGTTCCCGGAAGGGACGCGCAGTCGCGGACGTGGCCTGCTGCCATTTAAAACCGGTGCGTTTCATGCCGCCGTGGCAGCAGGAGTGCCGATCATCCCGGTGGTGGTCTCCAACACCCATGACAAAATCAAACTTAACCGTCTGAAGAACGGCCTGGTGATTGTCGAGATGTTGCCGCCAGTGGATACCGCCCAGTTTGCCAACAGCTCCGTGCGTAAGCTGGCGACCCACTGTCGCGAATTAATGTCGGCTAAGCTGGAAGAATTGAACGCCGAAGTCGCCGAGCGCGAAAAAAACGGTAAAATCTGACCGGTCTCACGGGGCAGGCAATCTGCCCCGAAAGCAGTCGCCCGGCTCCGGGCGCAGCACAGCAATAGTCATTAGAAAAAAATGGACGGCGCCCTCACGCCACGCTCAAAAGGTCTGAAGTTTTATGTCTTGCAGCAGACGTCAGTTTATTCAGCTTTCTGCCGGTGTCGCATTAGCCACCAGCGCAATGCCTTATGCCGCGCGTGCCGCCTCCGCGCCCATCGGCGACACGCCGCTTCCTGTACCGCCGCTGATTGAATCACGCCGTGGCCAGCCGTTATTTCTTACGCTGCAACGCAGCCACTGGTCATTCAACGGTAACAGCAACAAAGTCCCGGTGTGGGGCATCAACGGCATGTATCTTGGCCCGACGGTGCGTGTCTACAGCGGCGACGATGTGAAGCTGATTTACAGCAACCGCCTTAACGAACCGGTGGCGATGACCGTCAGCGGCTTGCAGGTGCCGGGCGCCCTGATGGGTGGCGCGCCGCGTATGATGTCCGCAGGCGTGGACTGGGCGCCGGTGCTGCCGATTCGGCAGGGGGCGGCGACCCTGTGGTATCACGCCAATACCCCCAACCGTATGGCTCCGCACGTTTATAACGGCCTGGCGGGCATGTGGCTGATTGAAGACGACATCAGCAAGGCGCTGCCGCTGCCGAAACATTACGGTGTGGATGATTTCCCGCTGGTGATTCAGGACAAGCGTCTCGATAACTTTGCCACGCCGGTGTATGACCCACCGCAGGATGGCGGCTTCCTCGGCGATACCCTGCTGGTGAATGGCGTGCAAAACCCGTATGTGGAAGTGTCGCGTGGCTGGGTGCGCCTGCGGTTGCTTAATGCGTCCAACTCACGACGTTTCGATCTGACCTTCTCTGATAATCGTCCTTTCACGGTTATCGCCAGCGATCAGGGCTTTTTACCCGCGCCGGTCGCGGTGCAGCGGCTGTCGCTGGCGCCGGGGGAACGTCGCGAAGTGCTGGTGGATATGTCGCAGGGCGATGAGGTGTCGATCACCGCCGGTACGGCCGCAAGCATTATGGATCGTCTGCGCGGCCTGTTTGAGCCGTCGGCGATCCTTGCCAATACGCTGGTGCTGTCGTTGCGTCCGACGGGCCTGCTGCCGCTGGTTACCGACAATCTGCCGATGCGTCTGCTGGCCGATCAGATCCTCGATGGCGTGGCGGTGCGTACCCGTGAATTCCGCATCGGCGATAGTATGCCGGGCATTAACGGCGCGATGTGGAATATGGGACGCATCGACACCACGGTTCAGCAGGGCACCTTTGAACGCTGGATCCTCCATGCGGATCGCCCGCAGGCATTGCATATTCAGGGCGTGATGTTCCTGGTGAAAAGCGTCAATGGCGCACAGCCGATGGGCGAAGATCGTGGCTGGAAAGATACCGTGTGGGTGGATGGCGATGTGGAGTTGCTGGTGAGTTTCCCGCAGAGTTCGTCAGATCACTTCCCGTTTGTCTATTACAGCCAGACGCTGGAAATGGCGGATCGCGGCACGGCGGGGCAGCTACTGGTTAATCCGACGATGTGATGCTTCCCTCTCCTGCAAGCGGGAGAGGGATCCTTCATAAATTCCGTAGCACGCCGCTATACAATACCGGCCCGGAAGGCCCGGCCAGCTTCGATCCCCCTTTCGGCTCAAGGCTCACCGCCAGGGTGAGGCCCTCCAGCGCGACAGTCGCTGGGATCGGTACCGGGTTATCCACATCCTGCCGCAGCAGCCCCAGCGACAGCGGTGCGCTGGCACCGTTAATCGCCCATAACTGCAAACTATGATCATCAGGCACGCTGACATTAAGTGCGGCGACGGAAATCGTCTTCCGGTCGCGGTCTGCAAATACCACAAACTGGCTTTTCCCATCCGCCGCATTTAGCACGGCCACCGGCGGATTTATCTGCGTTGTCACAGGGCGTTGCAGATAATTAAATACCAGTATGCAGCCCAGCATGGCGGCAATCAGCCAGCCCGTCAGGTGGGTGAACGCTATTGGTAGCGTGCGCTTTTTCACTGGCAATCGCGCGATAATTCGCTGCCATACTCGCTCAGGCGGAACGTCACCCGGCGTGGCAAGATCCACAAAACCCAACGCCCGCTGCCAGTATGCAACCTCGCGTTTTAATGCCGGATCATGCTGCATACGCGCTTCCAGTGCTTCCCTCTGCACCTTATCCAGGGTGCCCAGCACATATTCTGCCGCCGCCAGATCGTCGTGTTTAGCGTTCATAAGCCGACACACTCTTTGAGATGGGCTAAGGCACGTCGAATCCAGCTTTTAATCGTGCCGGTTGGGGTGTCTAAGGCCAGGGCGATTTCCTGCTGAGAAAGGCCGCGATAATAGGCCAGCGCGATGCTTTGCCGCTGCTCGACGGGCAGATGTTGCAGGCAATGCTGCAAGCGACGCGCCTCTTTCTCACCGGTTTCGTTGTCTTCGAACGGTGCCTGAAAGGCCTGTTCAGCTTCGCTGATGTCGTCAGTTGAGCAGTTTTGA
Organism: Pantoea sp. X-Soil-TKNS-1207; assembly: GCF_059730485.1. NCBI lineage: Bacteria > Pseudomonadati > Pseudomonadota > Gammaproteobacteria > Enterobacterales > Erwiniaceae > Pantoea > Pantoea sp. X-Soil-TKNS-1207. Next base: position 3,721,145 of record NZ_AP035958.1, on the reverse strand, counting down.
TGTTCGCGCTTGCGCAGATAGTCGATAGCACGATGGCGGGCGATCTGGCTGATCCAGGTTTTTACCGCACTGACTGACGGGTCATAGCTGGCGGCTGATTGCCATACCTGAATAAATGCATCCTGCAACACCTCTTCTGCCCAATCGCGTCGCCGTACCAGACGCAAAATAATGGCGAATAGCCAGGGCGACATTTGCTGATACAGCATCGACAATGCATGAACATCACCCTGCGCAATCAGCTGAAGTAGCAGGTCTTGTGCATCATTTTCTTTTGTTGGCATGAGGTTACCTGACTGGGGACAGCCACATCATGTAGCTGCCCCCAGTATAGATAACGAATCAGGGCATCAGTACGGTATCAATGACATTTATTACGCCATTGCTTTGATTCACGTCGTAGGTACTGATATTGGCAATATCCCCTTGCATATCTTTGATCTGGATATTGTGCGGGCCATTATTCATCAGCCACAGGGTTTCACCATTGACGGTTTTCAGTTCAGCTTTGCCGTGTCCAGCCTGGATTTTTTTCTCCAGAGCCATCATGTCATATTTACCGGCCACGACGTGGTAGGTCAGCACGCTGGTCAGTTTGGCTTTGTTTTCGGGTTTTAGCAGGTTATCCACCGTGCCTTCAGGCAGTTTAGCGAAGGCGGCATTGGTGGGCGCAAAGACAGTAAAGGGGCCTTTGCTTTGGAGAGTATCCACTAACCCCGCAGCTTTAACGGCGGCGACCAGGGTGGTGTGATCTTTCGAATTCATGGCATTTTGTACGATGTTTTTCGATGGATACATGGCTGCGCCACCCACCATCACACTGTTATCCATCATGGCAGCCTGAGAAGCTGCGGAGAAAACCAGAGCGGAAAAAATCAGACAGGGCAGGGATGTTTTCATTTTCACTTTCCTCGTAATCGGAAGGGGTGTCAGGCTTAATTGCGCCCACATAGCGATATACGTTTCAGTCCGTCAAACGGATGCAGAAAAATGAAAATTATTTTTGTCAGAGGATTTTGCCCGCACCCTCATCCTCTGCCGCTGGCGGGAGAGGGCCGGGGGGCGGGCAACCACGCGTACTTCACCTAACCGTTAAAATTCTCCGGGTCCGGCCCCAGGCGATGGCCGCTATCGAGCTTCGCGATCTCACTGATCTCCGTTTTTTCCAGCCGGAAATCGAATACCGCAAAATTCTCTTCAATACGCGCCGGGGTCACTGACTTCGGAATCACCACCAGTCCGCTATCCAGATGCCAGCGAATGACGATCTGCGCGGCTGTTTTGCCGTATTTCTTCGCCAGTTCGCGGATGATCTCCTGATCAAACACCCCTTTACCGCCTTGCGCCAGCGGACTCCAGGACTCGGTCTGGATCTGATGCATCGCGTTCCATGCATGAAGCGTGCGTTGCTGCAACATCGGATGCAGCTCGATCTGATTCACCACCGGCGATACGCCGGTTTCGTCCATCAGGCGTTTCAGGTGCGCTTCATTGAAATTACATACGCCGATGCTTTTGGTTAAGCCCTGTTTTTGCAGCTCAATCATCTGCTGCCAGGCGCTGACATAAAGATCTTTAGAGGGGCAGGGCCAGTGCATCAGATACAGATCCACCTGGTCCAGCTTGAGTTTTTCCAGGCTGGTTTCCAGCGCTTGCTGCGCGTTCTTCTGATCGTCATTCCATAGCTTGGTGGTGACAAAAATCTCTTTGCGCGCCACATCCGTTTCCTGCAACGCCTGACCAATCGCTTCCTCATTTTTGTAGGCGGCGGCGGTATCAATGGAGCGATAACCGACCTCCAGCGCTTTTAATACCGCTTTGCGTGCGTCTTCGATACTCGCCTGCCAGACACCCAGTCCGAGCTGCGGCATCATATTGCCATCGTGCAGTTTAATCAGTGGTTGGTCTGCCATAGTTGCTCCTTATCTGTCGCAGTGACTCACCGGAAACACTGAGGTTAAGTCTAGACAACAAACCTTATCCCCGGGATCATTGTGGCAACTCTGCGGCGCTTTTGTGCTGTCTGTTTCTGCCAAAATCTTGCCTGATTCTCCAGCGATCTGGAGCTTTCGCCCCCGGTGCGGCACACTGACTTTTTTGCTGCGTGAGAATATGCCATGCCCCATGACACCCTTTGCCACCAGCTGGCCCAGCAGGTCATTGCGCTGATGAAGCCAGGCGGTCAGCCTTTCTGCCAGCTGGAGAACGTGAAGCTGATCTATGCCGATGAGCCGCTGCCACGCACACCGATGATGTATCAGCCCGGCATTGTCATTCTGTTTCAGGGGCGCAAAACCGGTTATCTCGGCAGCACGGTATTTCATTACGATGCCACCAAATACCTGATGCTCACCGTGCCGCTGCCGGTGGAGTGTGAAACCGAGGCCACGCCAGAGGCGCCGCTGGCGGGGATGTGCCTGAGCGTCGACAATGCCAGCTTGCAGGATCTGCTGATGGAGATTGGCGATGACGAAGAGTTTCAGCCGCAGCCGCAGACCTCGGGCATTCATTCCGCCTTTCTCAGCGAAGAGATGCTGTGTGCCGCTGAGCGCCTGCTGGATGTGATGCGCAAGCCGCGCGATGCGCGCGTGCTGGGGCCGCAAATCGTGCGGGAAATTATCTACTACGTGCTGACCGGGCCGTGCGGCGGCGCGCTGCTGTCGCTGATTAGCCGCCAGACCCAGTTCAGTCAGATTGCCAGAGCGCTGCGTCGTATCGAAAGTCATTTCTGTGAAAACCTCAGCGTGGAGACGCTGGCGGCGGAGGTGAACATGAGCGTGTCGGCCTTCCATCACAACTTCAAAGCAGTGACGCAAACCTCGCCGTTGCAATATCTGAAACGCTATCGGCTGCATCAGGCGCGTCTGTTGATGTTGCAGGATGGCATGAAAGCCAGTGCGGCAGCGGTGCGTGTCGGCTATGAAAGCCCGTCGCAGTTCTCGCGGGAATTTAAACGCTATTTCGGCGTGACGCCGGGAGAGGAGGCGAGCCGCGTGCGCCAGACGGTGTTCGAATCACCCGCTGACGCCGCGCAGCTGCTATGACGCCTTCAGGCGTCGTTTTTTCCAGATAACCAGAATGCTGCCGGCCAGGCCGACAAACAACAGCACCACCGGCAGCAGCATCAGAATCGCCATCACCTGATCTTCATGGCGCTTGATAAACGGCACCTGGCTGATGCCATAGCCGAATGCCACTACGATGCAGACCCACAGCCAGCCGCTTAACCAGTTGAACAGCTGAAAGCGGCCATTCTGCAAACCCGAAATGCCCGCCATGGTGGGCAGCAGGGTACGTACGAATGCCAGAAAACGCCCCACCAGCAAGGCCATCAGGCCATGACGATTAAACAGTTGCCAGGCGCGCTGATGATACTGAGCTGGCAGATGCATCAGCCAGCTTTTGACAATTCTGGTATTGCCCAGCCAGCGTCCTTGCAGATAACTCAGCCAGCAGCCGAGGCTGGCGGCGGTGGTCAGGATCACCATGGTCGGGATAAAATCCATCACGCCTTTGGCCACCATGGCGCCGGCCAGTAACAACAGGCTGTCACCGGGCAGAAATGAGGCTGGCAACAAACCATTTTCCAGAAACAGCGTCAGAAACATCACGCCGTAAACAATCCACACCACATCCGGATTAGCCAGCGCGGCAAAATCCTGGTGCCAGAGCGCGTGGACAATCTCATGTAAAACACCCATCTGCTATTCCATCAAGTCACAAGGATTTCATTTTAACGGTCTGCGTAGCAGCAGATGTTGATCTCTGCCACGCAGTTCCGGCCTGTTGAGCTTAGGTTGAAAATTTTACTGCTTCAGGCGCTCAAACCCGGCTTTCAGGTCATCAAGCAGGTCATCAACGTGTTCCAGACCAATATGTACCCGCACCAGCGTGCCGGTGAAATCGACACCCCCCGCCGGGCGAATTGCAGCCAGTTCTTCCGGCTGGTTAGCCAAAATCAGCGACTCATAGCCACCCCAGGAGTAAGCCATGCTGAAGTGGTGAAAACCATCGAGATAAATCGCCAGCTGCTCGCTGCTCAGCTTCTCATGCAAAATAAACGAGAACAGACCGCTGCTGCCGTTGAAATCGCGCTGCCAGAATTCATGGCCTTTGCACTGTGCCAGCGCCGGATGATTTACGCGCGCCACTTCCGGTCGCGCCGCCAGCCATTCCGCCACCTGCAATCCGCTCTCTTCATGCTGACGCAGACGGGTGCCCAGGGTACGCAGGCCGCGACTCGCCATATACGCGGTGTCGGCATCGACCATCTGGCCCATCAGATAGGAGTTCTCACGCAGCTGATCCCAGCAGCGCGCATTGGCGACGGCGGTGCCAATCATCGCATCGCTGTGACCAATCAGATATTTGGTGCCAGCCTGAATCGAAATATCGACGCCATGCTCCAGAGCGTTAAACAACACGCCCGCCGCCCAGGTATTATCGATCATGATAATGGCGTCCGGCGCTACTGAGCGCACCGCAGCGACGATAGCCGGGATGTCCTGCACTTCCATGGTGATGGACGCAGGGGATTCGAGAAACACCACGCGGGTGTTGGGCTGAACCAGCGCGCTGATTTCACTACCGATGCAGTGATCAAAAAAGGTGGTGGTAACCTGAAGTTTGCTCAGGATTTTGGTGCAAAAATCCTGCGTCGGTTCATAGACCGCGCCGCTTACCAGGATATGATCGCCCGCTGCAACGAAAGAGAGGATGGCGTTAGCAACCGCTGCGGCACCACAAGGATAAAGAACGCATCCGGCGCCGCCTTCCAGTTCCGTCATCGCGTCCTGGAGGGAGAAGTGCGTCAGCGTACCGCGACGACCGTAGAACAATTCGCCTTTCGCCCGTCCGGCGGTGGCGCGTTTTTTATCGGCTACGGTATCGAAAACCAGCGATGAGGCGCGCTGAATAACGCTGTTCACTGAGCCTTGGGTGTAACGTTTGCTGCGTCCCGCGCTGACCAGCGTGGTGTCTATTTTTTTCGTTGCCATCACTGCCTTTCCTGCCGCATTTCACAAAGCAACCACGTTACCACGAATCCAGCCTGCGAGTTGACCCTGATTGCGGAATATCAGAGTTCCACCCTGGAATAAGCCGGCGTCGCCTGGCGGTGACGAGGAAAACGTCTGCTCACCCGGAAAATGGTTAAAAACCTTCCTCGCTGGATACAGAAGCAGCAAAATTTGTGGAGAAAAAGCGCACCTTTCGTTTGTAAATAGTAATGAGAACTACTATCAATTCGCACTTATAATTTGTTATGATCCGCGCTCGATCGTGAACTGTGCAATTGAAGTTGGAGACGCAGCGTGGTAGCCAGTGATTTGATGCAAACGGACCTCTCCGTTTGGGGCATGTATCATCATGCCGATATCGTGGTAAAGGTGGTAATGATTGGCCTGTTGCTGGCCTCCGTTGTTACCTGGGCAATCTTCTTTGGCAAATATGCTGAGTTGAGTTCAGCGAAACGTCGCCTGAAGCGTGAGCATGTCGCGCTAGGCGAAGCGCGTTCGTTAGACGACGCCTCACGTACCGCCACCAGCTTCAAAGGCAACAGCCACAGCCTCGTGCTGCTGAACGATGCGCAGAATGAGCTGGAGCTTTCCGCGGGTGCAGAAGACACCGACGGCATTAAAGAACGTACCAGTTTCCGCCTTGAGCGTCGTGTTGCGGCATTCAGCCGTCACGCAGGTCGCGGCAATGGCTTCCTCGCTACCATCGGTTCGGTCGCGCCGTTTATCGGCCTGTTCGGTACCGTATGGGGCATCATGAACAGCTTTATCGGCATCGCTCAGACGCAAACCACCAACCTTGCCGTGGTTGCGCCGGGTATCGCTGAAGCGCTGCTGGCTACCGCCATTGGTCTGGTGGCTGCTATCCCTGCCGTTGTCATCTACAACGTGTTTGCCCGTATGATCGCCAGCTACAAAGCCTCGCTGGGCGATGTGGCCGCACAGGTACTGCTGTTGCAGAGCCGCGATCTCGATCTGGGTAAAGTGAACAACGAAGTGGCTCGTGCGGCTACCGCTCAGAAACTGCGCGTAGGGTAATTACCATGGCGATGCGTTTGAACGACGACATGGAAAACGATGGCGAAATGCATGAAATCAACGTGACGCCGTTTATCGACGTCATGCTGGTTCTGCTGATCATCTTTATGGTGGCCGCGCCGTTGGCCACTGTAGATGTCCGCGTCAACCTGCCAGCGTCTACCAGTGCGCCGCAGCCGCGTCCGGAAAAACCCGTTTATCTGTCAATTAAGGAAGATAATCAGGTCTTCATCGGTAATGATCCGGTGAGCAAAGAGACGCTGGTGAATGCGCTGACTGCGCAGACCGAAGGCAACAAAGACACCACTATCTTCTTCCAGGCAGATAAGTCGGTAAGTTATGAAACCCTGATGTCAGTGATGGACCAGCTACGCGAAGCCGGTTATCTCAAGATTGGACTGATGGGAATGGAGACGGTGAAGAAATAATCTCACCGAATCTGACAAGGGCGCCGCTAAGGCGCCCTTTTTGTTTGCTGAGGGGAATCAACCCAAATGGTTGCCGCCGGTCACGCCATGCACCTCTGCCGTGACATAGCTCGATTCCGGCGACGCCAGATAAACATACACGCCCGCCAGTTCCGCAGGCTGCCCGGCCCGGCCGAGCGGCGTTTGTTCGCCAAATTCCGGCAGTTTCTCCGGCAGCTGACCGCCCGCCACCTGGAGCGCGGTCCAGATTGGACCCGGCGCCACGCAGTTTACGCGAATGCCTCTAGGGGCGATCTGCTTCGCCAGCCCGCGGGTATAATTGAGAATCGCCGCTTTGGTCGAGGCATAATCGAGCAGATGGGCGCTCGGCTGATATGCCTGAATCGACGAGGTGGTGATAATGGTGCTGCCCGGCGGCATATGCGGAATGGCCGCCTGAGTAATCCAGAACAGCGCGAACACGTTGGTCTCGAAGGTTTTGCGTAACTGCTCGCTGCTGAGATCGGCGATATCCTCCACCGCCACCTGTTTACCGGCCACCAGCGCCAGAATATCCAGCCCGCCAAGATGCTCACGAGCCAGCGCCACCAGCTGCTTACTAAAGGCTTCGTCGCTGATATCGCCCGGCAGCATGATCGCTTTACGTCCGGCTTCACGGATCAGCGCTGCCACCTCATCGGCATCACGCTGCTCCTCCGGCAGGTAAGAGAGCGCCACATCGGCCCCTTCCCGTGCATAGGCAATGGCGGCAGCGCGCCCGATGCCGGAATCTGCGCCGGTCACCAGCGCCTTACGTCCCGCTAAACGCCCACTGCCGCGATAGCTGGTTTCACCACAATCCGGCACCGGACGCATGTCCGCCTGGAGTCCGGGCGCGGGTTGGCGCTGCACCGGATACTCACCGTGAAAATATTGCGTACGGGGATTTTTCATTTTGTCTTGGTGACTCATGGTTCCTCCTTGGCTGTTTTTTCACACTTTTCAAAGGCTAGAACATTGAGGGGCGCTGTCGAGGCCGGAAACATCTTTCTGCGTGAATGGCTGAATTTGCAGCTAAAGTAGTGAAGCGGCAAAGTTAACAAAATATTTAAAAATGCGAATAGACGCGTGAACAGGTCAATTATCCTGTGGATTTGCATTGTTAATTTTCGGTTACGTATAGTCACACCTTTGTAAACTGCAATGGTGAAGTGGATCACATTCAATTGGCGGCTGGCAGGCTAAAAGAGGATAAAAAACCCATGGAAGACAATATGAGCACAAGTCCATCTTTACAAAAGCCATCGCAAAGCGGTGCCAAAACCATCTTTAGCGTAACCAGCGGTAATTTCCTTGAAATGTACGATTTCATGGTCTTTGGTTATTACGCTACCGCGATCGCGAAAACCTTTTTCCCCGGTGATGACCCCTTTGCCTCATTGATGCTGACGCTGATGACCTTCGGGGCGGGCTTCCTGATGCGTCCACTGGGCGCTATTGTGCTGGGTGCCTATATCGACCATCACGGTCGTCGTAAAGGGCTGCTGCTGACGCTGGGCCTGATGGCGATGGGTACGCTGACCATTGCGCTGGTGCCGGGTTACGCCACGCTCGGTGCGGCGGCGCCGGTGCTTATCCTGCTGGGCCGCCTGTTGCAGGGCTTCTCGGCGGGCGTTGAGCTGGGCGGGGTGTCGGTATATCTGGCGGAGGTCGCGCCGAAAGGGCGTAAAGGCTTCTATGTCAGCTGGCAGTCAGGCAGCCAACAGGTGGCGGTGATCTTTGCCGCGCTGCTGGGTCTCGGCCTGAACCATTTGCTGGAAAAAGACGCGGTTACCGACTGGGGCTGGCGTATTCCGTTCGTTATCGGCTGTCTGATTGTGCCGTTCCTGTTCTGGATTCGTCGGATGCTGGAAGAGACCGAGGCCTTCAGCCAGCGTAAACACCATCCGAGTATGCGGCAGATTATGCGTTCGGTGGGACAAAACTGGGCGCTGGTGCTGGCCGGGATGCTGATGGTCGTCACCACCACGGTGATGTTCTATATGATCACCGCCTTCACCCCGACCTTCGGTAAAACGGTGTTGATGATGACCGATAAGCAGAGCTTCCTGGTGACGCTGTTTGTCGGTATTTCCAACCTGTTCTGGCTGCCGGTGATGGGGGCGCTATCGGACCGCATCGGCCGTCGTCCGCTGCTGATTTTCTTCACCATTCTGATGATTCTCACCGCCTGGCCGGTGCTGCACTGGCTGGTGGGTTCACCGACCTTCAGCAACCTGCTGATCGCCGAGCTGTGGCTGTCGTTCCTCTATGCCAGCTACAACGGTGCGATGGTGGTATATCTGGCGGAAATTATGCCTGCGGAAGTGCGCGCCTCCGGTTTCTCGCTGGCCTACAGCCTGGCGACGGCGCTGTTTGGCGGTTTCACCCCGGCGATTTCCAGCTATATGATCCACGCCACCGGCGATAAAGCGATGCCAGGCGTGTGGCTGTCATTTGCTGCGGTGTGCGGTTTGATTGGTACGCTGCTGATTGGTCGCATGGTGAAGCAGTATCGGTCGCGCCACAGCGGCGCGCCGGTGAATGCCTCGATGTAAATGCCTGACCCGGTCGGCCCTGCTGCCGACCGGTTCCCCCCGCCTCAAAACGATAAATCCACCACCACGCTGTCCGTGTAATTCCCTGCCGCCGGGGTATTCTGCGATGTCAGAATCTGCGCCGTATAGGTATAACCGCGCGTCAACCCATCGGTGCTGAGCGTGGTGGAGGTGGCGCTGCCCCAGCGATCGGTGCCGGTCGGTCCCCAGCGCGTGGTCGTGGTGGTTCCCTTGTAGATGTCATAACTCAGCCGGTTGGTGCCGCTGGCCATATTGCGCACGCTGTTGGCGGCGTAGCTGCCATTGCTCAGCCCCACGGTATAGGTGCTGCCTTTGCTGCATACCACGTTGATGGTCTGCTGCACGGTGGAAAAACTGCCGACCAGCGGTGCGCTGCCAAAACTGATATTCGGGGCGGTGATGGTGGTGCAGTCATTCGATACCACCACGGAAACGGTGATTGGGATGGTGCCGGTACCGGTTTGCGGCGTCAGGCAAAGCCCCAGCAGGCTGACGCTGGTACAGATGTTATAGGTGACATAGACGTTAAGCGTCACCGTATAAGTGCCCGCCGCCACCGTTTGTCCGGCGACGGTTTGCAGATAAACCGGCAAGGCAAAGTTCAGGCTGCCGAGCAGTCCGGCCAGGTTCACCAGCACGGCCTGCGAGAAGGTGTAGGTCGAACCGCCAACGGTGAGTTCCGTACCGCAGGCGCTATCCATACACAGGCGTACCGGAATGTTATCGGTGCTGCTGCTGCCGCTGACTTTCATGGTGCCGCGTGTACCGCTGACGTTGGTGGCGTTGGCCAGCTGGAAGGTAATCACGTTACCTGACAGCAGCGACAGCGCAGTGCCAGAGCCACAGTTGACGTTGGCGTTGGTCGAGGTGGTACTTACCGTGGAATTGATGACGAAAGTCGTCACCGGGCCGAAACTGGCGGTTGAACTGGGTAGCGTACAGGCGGCGCGCGCCAGACCGGGCAGCAGTAACAGCGTCAGTACAATCAGGATCTTCTTCATGGTGTGATGCCTGCGGTGGAGTTGTCAGTATTCGGCAATGCGGCACCGGCGGGTGGCGGTGGCAATGCGCAGGTGAGGGGGCCATAGGTTTTCAGCGCCTGTGGCTGGCCGCTGGGGATATCGAGTTCGGTGCGGCAGCTGCGACCGTCCGGCGTGGTGACCTGAATCGGATTGCTGGCAGTCAGATTCTCCATCCAGGTGATACCATCCCAGCCGACGTATTCGGTTGCCTGACCGGCGCGCAGCACCTGGCTGGACACCGGGAGCGGCTGGCCGTTGCTGTCATGCAAAATAACGCTGGCCGAGCGCAGCTTCTCCACCGGGAAATTCAGCAGATAGCCACTCTGACGCTTCACGGCAAAACGTTGCTCAACGCGCGGCGAGGTCATGTCGGCAGGCAGATCCAGCGTATCGATGTCGTACTTCGCCGGATAATAGCTACTGATGGATGGTACCAGCAGATACCCCTCTTTATCGGTACGTCCCATCGACTGGTTTTCGTAACGCACATTCACGTCCGGGTAATTGGTTTTCACCAGCACAAAGGCGTCGTTGATCTGATTGGCGACGAACAGACGATCGTCCATCAACACCAGCGCCCCGGTGAAATCAGCCCATTGGGTGGTGTTATCGCTATCGCCATAGAAACCTGCCGAGGTATCCACTTTGTTGTTGCGATAGCGCAGGCTGCCCTGACGGTAATCGCCGCTATCGCCGCCCTGATTGGCCCAGGAGGCATCCCAGGAGATGCCGCCGTCGCTCGGCATGGCGCGTGACAGATACAGCCGCTGGTTGTTTTCCCCTTGCTGATCGCGCTCCATGCTGATTGACGCGCTGCCCTGCTCGCCAAACGGGATCACCAGTGAAATCGCGCCGCTCCACTCCCGCTGTTGCTGATCGCGACTGGCGGAGATATACAGGCTGCTGTTGCCCCACAGGTTTTTACTCCACGACAGGTTCCACAGCCGCGTGCGTTCACCGTCGCCGCTGGCGATATCGAGGTAGGCCAGCCCAAGGCTGCCGTACTGGTTCATCGACACGCTGGCGGTATATTGCGCGCTGCGGCGCGACAGCGAGTAGGTGGTATCGTTCGAGTCGCTACGGTTGCCCATCAGCGCCAGGTTGCCAAAGTCGACGGTGCGCAACGTATGCTGGGTGCCGAGGCTGAGCCAGCTGTTGTTGTACTGATAACCCCAGCTGTACTGCGTGCCGGGTTTGCCGTTCATCTGGCTCTGCGCCAATGCGCCGTTCACCACCCCCCAGCTTCCGAGCTTTAGCTGGCCGCCCGCGCCGCCCATCGCCACGTTATCGCTGCCTTCGGCGTGGGTTTCCAGCGTCAGCCAGTTGGTTAAGCCGTAACGGTACGATCCGCTGGCGGCAGCGGCGCCGTAGTCGAAGTTTTTGATGCCATAGTTTTCGCGTACCGCCCCGGCGGAGAAGGAGTAGTCGGACAGACCTTCTTTCAGCAAATTGCTGGAGACATAAAAGGGCAGCGTGGTCGTGACCTGACGCCCCACCGCATCGGTGGTGGTGATCACCGCATCGCCGGCGCCGTTGACAAAGGGGACATTGGTCAGCGACCAGGGACCGGGCTGCACGTTGGCCTGGCTGGAGCGGTAGCCGTTGATAAACAGATCCACCGTGGAGGGTACTGCCGCCTGGCCGGAAAATTGGGGTAACGGATAGGTGACCAGATCCGGGCGGACACTGAAATCGCGACCAATCTGCACCCCGCCGAGACGGACGCTGTTGGTCCAGGAGAGGGAATCGGTGATTAAATCTCCGGCGCGCCAGCTGAGAATGGCGTTCTCGTTCTCGTTGCTCCACCAGGTATCGTAACGGATATAACCGTCATCCTGCTGCGGCGTGCTGCCTTCCAGCTGCTGCTGCCACACGCCGTTACTGGAGAATTGTCCGGCGCTGCCAAACAAACGCAGCTCATTCCAGGTGGCGAGCCGTGTACCGCTGTTGTCGGTGCGGGTGGCGTAGAAGTCATAGTTGAGCAGCGCGCCGGTGCTGGTTTGGCCGGGATAGCGCGGGCCATTATGGGCCTGACCAATCACCTGGCCCGGCAGCCAGGCGGGCGGCACCGTCAGCAACAGGCGCTGACGCTGGTTGTCATACTCCACCTTTACGCCGTTCAGCTGGTTCACATCAATCTGCTGTCCCTGCAATTTGTCCGCCGGGATACCGGCGCGTTCCAGATCGCCGCGCCGCAGCCAGAATTCGCCATTCTTCTGTTCGACCGGCACGATATTGCCCTGTTCGCCCTCATTGACCACCAGCTCCAGCATGTACTGCTGTCCTGATGCATTGCTTTGCAGCGCAGGCGGGGGCGGCAGCTCGGAGAAGGTCTCCGCGCTGCTTATTAAGGGGACTGACCAGCACATTACGCTGGTCACTGCCAGCGCACAGGGGTGCGGCGAAAATCGCATCAGCGCACGGCTGCGCTACGCCAGTGGCCTTTATTTATGTCGGCCTCCAGCTCTCCACTGACCCTGCCGTTCAGCGGCCAGCGATTGCTGCTGTTTGCCAGCACATAACCGAACAGGCCATCACCCATTTTGCGTCCGCCGATAGTGACATTGCTCAGACGCGCATGGCCGTCGCCGCGATTGGTGAGTTGCAGCCAGTGTCGGCCCTCGCTGTTTTCTACCTGCCAGCTGAGTTCCGGTTTGGCGCTGTCTTCGGTCAGACCGCTGCCGTAGACGAACAGCGGCACGGAATAGCGCATCTGGAAGGTCAGCCCGGCCTGATTTTCACCCGGCGTGCGCGGCGTGGGGATCTCGTCCAGCACCACGCGATACGCCAACTCCTGACCGGCGCCTGGCGGCGTCTGCTTGATTAAGCGCACCAGCTGCTTCTGCCCTGGTTCAATACGGACCAGTGGCGGGCTGGCAAGGATCTGCGTCTGGGTCTGGTACTGCTCGCGCTGATTCACCTGCTGCCAGGTAAAAATACGCACCTGCATCAGGGTGGTGGCATTCCCGCGGTTCTCCAGCCACAGCTCGCTGGCTTTTTCATCAGGGTTGATGGCGGGATCAATCGGCCAAATCATCAGCGAATTGGCCGCATGGCTCAGGAAGCTGAACGGCAGAAGCCACAGCAGGAGCAGGGCGCGCAGTTTTGTCATCGGTCTTTCCTTCTTCGTTGCGCCATCACCAACTCAGGGTGACGGTTAAGGTGTCGGTATAAACCCCGGCGCGCGTTGGGCCGGGCAGTTGGAGCAAGCCGTAAATGGGTAGAGTGATGTTGTTGGCGTTGCTGTAGCTGAGCGCCACTGCTGAATTCACCGGGATCGCCGTGGTATGGGCGGCATTGGTATACAGGCGGTAGGCGATGGTGTTGCCATAGCTGGCCAGCACAAGGTTGCGGGTGGTGGTGTAGTTGCTGCCGCCGTTGATTGACATGCTGACGGTGGTGCCTGGGGTACAGGCCAGCGTGATGGCGGAGTTCTGGACATAGCTGGTACTGAGGCTGCCGCTGGCAAGGCCAGACTGGGAGCCAAAATCGAGCGTGCCAAAAACGCCGGTATTGGTACCGGAGATTACACAGCCTGCCACCACTGAGGCGGAGACCTGAAAGGTTGCCGTTGGCAACCCCCAGGCATTGACACTCCCTATCAGCAGGGCCAGGCCGCCGGAAATGCGCGTCCATTGATGCACCACGGCCACCCTGTTTAACTGCAACGCGCGTCTCAGTAATTCACGGCAACGTTAATCGTATCGGTGTAAGTGCCTGCCGGGATCAGTGGGTTAAAACCGCCGCCGACCACGCGACCATAAATGGCATAGTTGGTGCCCAGGGTCGGGTCTGTGGTGCCGCTGGCGGCGATATTGGTGTTATTGGCGATGGCGGTGGTGAAGGCGGCGTCGCTATAAAGCGTATAGGCAATACCCTGAGTATTGTTGGATCCGAGGATCAGGTAACGCGGCTGGCCGGAGACCGTACCGTAAATGGTCGCGGGTGCGGCATTGCTGCTGCTCACCTGGACGTTATAGGTCTGGCCGGTGGTGCAGCGCACATAGATACCGTTGCCGGAAGCCCCCACCAGGGTGGCATTCAGGGTATCAAAGGTGGCGGCGCTGCTACCGAAGTTTAACGTACCAAAGTTAACGCCAGTAGTGGCGGATTGACCATTCACCAGACAACCGGTTGTCAGGGTGAGTGTCGCATTTATGGTTCCCGTTGTGGTGGCGGCGAAAGCAGCATACGGCGGGATTGTGGCACCCAGGCTGGCGGCCAAAAGAAAAAGCTTGAGTTTCATAATCATTCCTTACTGATTATTGGAGGTCAGTGCTTTTTCACCTGATGATGTCTTTATGAAATAAACCGAAAATTAACAAGGTGCCTGCTCTGGCGACACAACGAACGCCCTTGCCGGCTAAGAATATTCCTGGAAGGCAGGGAAATGATTTATATCAGTTTTCTTTACTATAGTTCAGCAAAGCGAAGCCTGTGAGGTCACCGGGAGATTTTTCCCTAATCAATTCCCGCGATTCGCCGATAATGCAGTGATAGCAAGGGGTAACGGGACATTAAAAAAACTAAACAAGGAGTTATTGCTGCTACTACCGCGCAGCAGGGTTCAGTGTTATGTTCATACATTAATCAGACAAAATAACGAATCCCAGCTCAGCGATAGATGATGAAAATAAAAAATGCCCGTGCGCTAGTCCCAGTTAATACTGGTACGGTTAGTGGCTGAATCGCATTGCTAAGAAATAACAGACCTTAATGCATGTTTTTTAATCTTTGTTGCTGTTTGACGATTCAGCACCTGCTCGCTAGCGGGTTAGTGAGGAGCGCTCATGTTGCTGGTTTCCTGGGATAGCGTTCTGGTGACGGTTTCATTAATCGTTGCTTTTATCGCCTCGTTTACAGCGCTGGATACCGCCGGACGCGTCGCGGTATCCCGTGGCTGCCTGGCCCGTTTTTGGCTGATTGCCGGTGGTACAGCGATGGGCATTGGCGTCTGGGCGATGCATTTCATCGGGATGCTGGCGATGATGCTGCCGATGACCATGCGGTACGATATTCTCCTGACGTCGCTGTCTTTGGCGGTCTCCATTCTTGGCGCCATCTTTGCCTTCGCCCAGGTGGTGCGTGGCAGCCATCTGACGTTGCGCCGTCTGCTACGCGGCACCCTGATCCTCGGCAGTGGAATCGTGGCGATGCACTATATCGGCATGAATGCGCTGATGATCGATCCCGCCATCCAGTGGAACTTCAGGCTGGTGGCCTTCTCGGTATTGATTGCTTATGCGGCATCTGGCGTGGCGCTGTGGCTGGCGTTTCATCTGCGTCGCGGCGATGCGCTGCTGATCATGCGCAGCTGCGCGGCGCTGGTGATGGGGGTTGCGGTTGCCGGAATGCACTACATCGGCATGGCCGCTGCACAGTTCAATAACACCAGCAGTATGATGGAGCATGGCATGAGCGACCAGGGGCTGGCGGTGTGGGTCACCATCATCACCCTGAGTATTCTTGGCGTCACGCTGCTGATCTCGATGCTGGATGCGCAGCTGCGCGCAGCCAGGCTGGCCGCCAAACTGAAACATGCCAACAACGAACTGCGTCAGCTGGCGATGCACGACAACCTCACCACCTTACCCAACCGGGTGCTGCTGGATCAGCAACTGGATGCCGCCATTAAACACGCCACCCTCAACGACCAAACTTTCGCGCTGATGTTTATGGATCTTGATGGCTTTAAAGCCGTCAACGATACCTGGGGACATCACGTTGGTGACCGCTTACTTATCGCCGTGTCGAGGCGTCTGAGCAATCAGCTGCGGGAAGAGGCAGTGCTGGCGCGGCTGGGGGGCGATGAATTTGTATTGATGACCCCGAACTGCGATGGTTTGCAGGCGGCGACGCTGGCGCAGCGGCTGGTCACCACCATCGATGCCCCTTTTGAACTGGATCGGTATTCGCTGCGCGTTTCGCTTAGCGTCGGCATTGTTATCTTCCCGCTGCACGGTCGCAGCAAGCAGGAGATGATGTTCAACGCCGATTCGGCGATGTATCACACCAAACACAACGGGCGTAATGGCTGGTGCCTGTTTGAACCGGCGATGAGCACGGTGGCGCAGCACCAGCTGGCGCTGGCGAATGATTTGTGGAACGCGCTGGAGTTCCAGGAGATGCGTCTGTTCTACCAGCCGAAATTTCGCGCCGGCGGCACCTTGCTGATGGGCTTTGAAGCCTTGCTGCGCTGGCAGCATCCGCGACGCGGGTTACTGATGCCGGATCTGTTTCTGCCGCGAGCCGAGAAAACCGGACAGATCATCGCGCTGGGAAATTGGGTGATCAACGAAGCCTGCCGTCAGCTGCGTCAGTGGCATAACGAAGGACACAGCAACTGGAGCGTCTCGGTTAACCTGTCGGCACTGCAATTTCACCAGCGCGATCTGATCGAAAGCGTCGGTGCAATTTTACGCCAGCATGGGTTGCCGGAAGGGTCGCTGATGCTGGAGATCACCGAGACCATCGCCATGCGCGATCCGCAATTCAGTCAGCAGCGCATCGCCGAGCTGCACCAGCTGGGCGCCAGGGTGGCGATTGATAACTTCGGCATTGGTTACGCTAACCTGCTGCATCTGAAACATCTGGAGGCCAGCGAGCTGAAGATTGATCGCACCTTCATCAATAGCCTGCGTGCCGACAGCGAAGATGCCACCGTGGTCAGCGCTATGATCACCCTGGCGCAAAGCCTGAATTTGCGCATGGTGGCAGAAGGGGTAGAAACCGAGGAACAGCAGCGCTTATTAACCGGGCTGGGCTTCGATACGCTACAGGGCTACCTGCTGGGCAAACCGACACCGGCCGATCGCATCGGCGAATTTACCCATGCGGCCAACTCACCGCTTAATTTTCCTGACAATGTGGCACCGCTGGCCGGGGCCTGACGAGTATTTTTGATTTTCTGAATCGTAAGCTTTCATCGTTCAAAGACCAAATACGGCGGCCTGACTGCCGATAATTAATACAATAATATTTCGCATTTTTATTTTTCGTTAACACCACCAGGGCTGCTTAGTCAGCTCAGATTTAGGTAATCACTATGTTAGTGACTTCGTACGATTGGTTTACCGTCATTGTCTCCGTTCTGGTGGCAATGCTGGCCTCGTTTACCGCCCTTGATATGGCGGGGCGCGTGGCAACGTCTACTGGCAAAACAGCGCTGGTATGGCTGATGGGCGGCGGCTTTGCAATGGGTGTCGGCATCTGGGCGATGCACTTTATCGGCATGTTGTCGATGAGCCTCGATATGGTGATGAGCTACGACCCGCTGCTGACGGCGGGATCGATGGTGATTGCCGTGCTGGCGTCGATCTTCGCTTTGTGGCTGGTGTGCTCAGGCGAGCTGCCGTGGCCGCGACTGTGCGGCGGCGCGCTGGTAATGGGCACTGGCGTGGTGGCGATGCACTATACCGGCATGGCGGCGCTGATGTTTGAGCCGGGCATCACATGGAATGTCTATTGGGTAGCCGCTTCGGTGGTGATCGCGATGGCGGCCTCCGGTGCTGCGTTATGGCTGGCGTTCAATCTGCGCGAAGGCACCGGACGCGTCACCCTGCTGCGCCTCGGCGCGTCGGTGGTGATGGGCTGCGCTATCGCCGGTATGCACTATACCGGCATGGCGGCGGCCAACTTCCCGATGCACAGCGCGGCCACCCATATCGGCGTCAACAGCAACTGGCTGGCGATGCTGGTCACGGTGGTGACGCTGGCGATTCTTGGCATCACCTTGCTGGTCTCGATGCTGGATGCGCGTATGCAGGCGCGGACCTCCATTCTGGCGCGCTCGCTGGCGGAGGCCAACCGCGAGCTGGCTCAGCTGGCGCTGCATGACAACCTGACACGCCTGCCGAACCGTATTCTGCTGGAAGACCGTCTCGACCAGGCCATCAACAAAGCCGACCGTGAGAAATCGCAGTTCGCGCTGATGTTTATGGATCTGGACGGTTTCAAAGCGGTCAACGACGCCTTCGGTCATCACGTAGGCGACAACCTGCTGATTGGCGTCACCGAGCGCATGACCGGCGAGATGAAAGGCCACTACACGCTGGCGCGCATGGGCGGCGACGAGTTTGTACTGCTGATTGAGATTGACGACCCCAACGATGCGGCGGCGGTGGCCGATGCGCTGGTGAAGGCGATAGATCGTCCGTTCAGCATCTCGCGTTATGAGCTGGTGGTGTCGCTGAGTATTGGTATCGCCGTCTATCCGGGCGATGGTCAGGATGAGCGCGAACTGATGTTTAACGCTGACGCCGCGATGTACCACACCAAGAATAACGGGCGTAACGGCTACAACTTCTTCCAGCCCTCAATGAACACCCTGGCGCAAACCCAGCTTCAGCTGAATAACGATTTGTGGCAGGCGCTGGATAACCACGAACTGCGCCTGTTCTATCAACCGAAATATTGCGCGCCAAGCGGGCCGATCATTGGTTTCGAGGCTCTGCTGCGCTGGCAGCACCCGGTTCGCGGCCTGCTGGCGCCGGATAAATTTCTGCCGATCGCCGAGAAGACCGGCATGATCGTCAACATCGGCAACTGGGTCATCGATGAAGCCTGCCGCCAGCTGCACAGCTGGCATTTGCAGGGGCATCCTCACTGGTCGGTGGCGGTGAACCTGTCGGCTTTACAGTTCGAGCAGAGCAACCTGGTGGAAACCGTCACCCAGGCGCTGGCGCAGCATCAGATTCCGGCGGAGTTGCTTACGCTGGAGGTGACGGAAACCACGGCGATGCGCGACCCGGAAGAGAGTGTGCGTATCCTGACCGAGCTGACCAATATGGGGGTGAAAGCCTCGATTGATGACTTCGGCACCGGCTACTCCAGCCTGCTGTATCTCAAGCGGTTACCGGCCAGCGAGTTGAAAATCGATCGTGCGTTTGTCAACGAATTGCAGGCGAAATCGGAAGACGCCACCATCGTTTCGGCGATTGTGGCGCTGGCCCAGTCGCTGGACCTAAAAGTGGTGGCGGAAGGGGTCGAAACTGAGGAGCAGCAGGCGTTTCTCACCGGGCTGGGATGTAATACCTTGCAGGGATATCTGCTGGGCAAACCGGTGCCGCCGGAGCGCATTGGTGAGCTGCCGGAGTTTGTTGGGGCGGCGAATGAAACCGAAGTCGCGGCAAAATAAGTCGCGGTGCCGGGCCTGGCTGGCATAAATGGCGTCATCGATAGCGTGCGGTGCTTGACCTGGTCGGCATAAATGCCGACCCTACGGGTTTCCGCATCTAACTTTAGGCATGGAGCTTGCGGTGGCGAAATATCAGCAGCTGGTCGATCAACTGCGCGCACAAATTGAAGCCAATATCTGGCAACCGGGTGAAAAACTGCCGTCGCTGCGCCAGCAGGCCGATCAATCCGGCCTGAGCCTGATGACGGTGATGCACGCCTACGAAGTGCTGGAAAGCCAGGGCTGGCTCCTGTCGAAACCGCAATCGGGTTACTACATCGCTCCGCGTGCCGCCGCTGCGCGTCCGCGCCTGGCAACGCAAACCGTCAAACGCCCGGAACAAACCGATACCAACAGCTTCGTTTTTGATGTGCTACAGGCCACGCGCGATCCGGCCATTATGCCGTTCGGCTCCGCCTTTCCTGACCCGGAGCTGTTCCCGCAGCGGCAGCTGATGCGCTCGCTGGTGAAAGTTTCCCACAACCTGAAACCGACCGATGCGCTGAACAATCTGCCGCCTGGCAATGCCGAACTGCGCAAGATCCTCGCCCAGCGCTATGCGCAGCAGGGCATCACCATCTCGCCAGATGATATCGTGATTACCAACGGCGCGATGGAAGCGCTCAACCTTAGCTTGCAGGCGGTCACCGAACCCGGCGACTGGGTGGTGATCGAAAACCCCTCCTTCTACGGCGCCTTACAGGCGATTGAACGTCTGAAACTGAATGCCATCGCCGTTGCCAGCGATGTGGAGCAGGGGATTGATTTCGACGAACTGGAGCAGGCGCTGCAACGCTGGCCGGTGAAAGCCTGTTGGCTGATGACCAATCGACAAAATCCGCTCGGCTTTACCCTTAGCCATGCGCGCAAAGAGCAGCTGGTGGCGCTGCTGGCGCGCTATGGCGTGGCGCTGATTGAAGACGATGTGTATAGCGAACTGTGGATCGGCGACGAAAAACCGCTGCCAGCCAAAGCCTTTGATCGCACCGGGGATGTGCTGCACTGCGGCAGCTTCTCGAAAAACCTCGTGGCGGGTTTCCGCATCGGCTGGGTGGCGGCGGGGAGACATGCGCAGCGCGTCCAGCGCATCCAGCTTATGAGTACGCTCTCCACCAGCGCCCCGATGCAGCTGGCGCTGGCCGATTTCCTCTCGACCCGCAGCTACGACAGCCATCTGAAGCGGCTGCGGCAGACGCTGGCCAAGCGGAAACAACTGGCGCGTGCCGCGCTGCGCCGGGTACTGCCAGCCGAGGCCAGCATCAGCGATACGCCCGGCGGCTACTTTTTGTGGGTGGCTTTGCCAGTCGGCATCAATACCACGCAGCTGTATCATCAGGCGTTGCAGCAGGGGATCAGCATTGCGCCGGGGCAATTATTTTCCAGCAGCGAGGATTTCCGCCACTGCTTCCGCTTCAATACGGCATGGCCGTGGGATGCCCGCGCTGAGGCGGCGGTGGAGACGTTAGGCAGATTAATCAGCGAATTAGCCTTGCTTCCGGTTGGTATAAATACCGATCCTACAATCGCACCGTAGGGTCGGCATTAATGCCGACCTGGTCAAAAACCGCACCTAAACCTGCGCTGCCTGCTGATGGCCCCAGGTCAGATAATAAACATCGTAAAAATCCACTTCACCTTTCTGCTGCATCAGACGATTAATGCCGCTGCGCACGCGATCCGGTGTACCGGGGTTATCCAGAATTTTGGTGATGCCCTGTGGCGACACCGGCTGAATGTAATACCACTCACCGTTGTAACAAACGCGCAGATCCAGCGCATCGATATCCTCAAAACGGTACTTCGGATTGATATCCAGCAGCATCAGAAAACTCATCACCAGCACAAACACGGTCGCAAACCAGAACGCTGGCCAGCCGAGCATCTCAGTGGAGAAAATCAGCGCCACGCACAGCGCGTAGCACAGGTACATTGCGGCCCACAGCCCCGGATGGTTTTTCAGAAAGGAAAAGCTAAAGCGCGGCAAATTGTCGCGGCGTTCTTCACGATTCAGCGTGGCGATTTCATCAAGCAGGATTTGTTTTATGGCGTTCATGGTTCACCTCTCTTTCACTGCCTGCCAGTAAACCACGTAACAGAGAAGGGCGGCAGAGACAGATCACCGCAGAATTTTTATAACAGTTGCCCCCGCTGACCAACGCGACAAATTCAGACCGCCCAAAATGTTAAATGTGTTAATCATTAATTTGGCTTTAGTTAGAAAAATCATAATTTTATGTGAATTTTGTTGGCGGGCGCACATTGCAATGCCACCCGGCTTTGCCACACTTAAGTAACGTGGCTAACCGGAGAAAGAGTATGACTGCTTCCACTTCCAGCCTGCTGTTACTGATGTCTTTCGCCGCTGGCACCTTTGCCGCAGGGGCCTCCAGTAATCCGCAGCATTTAATGTTATCCGCCCCGTCTGGCGGGGTGCCGAACAATCCGTTGCCGCTGATCATCTGGCCGGGCATCGCGCCGGATTACGATGAGGATGACGAGCAGCACCAGGAAACCGCCGCCTGGTTTGAAGCCACCTTTACCCGCAACGGCTGGCCCGCTGCGTGGCGTTACCCGATCTTCCCCTACACCCATTACCACCCGAACACGCATGAAATACTGGGCGTCGGCGCGGGCTGGGCAGAAGTGCTGTTTGGCGGCGACAGCGGCCGTATGGTAACGCTGCGTGAAGGGGATGCGGTGCTGATCCCGGCCGGGGTCGGCCATAAACAGATCCATGCCAGTGAGGATTTCTTCACCGTTGGCGCCTATCCTGAAGGGATATCGCCGGAAACGTTGCGTGATGAACCTCGCTTCCTGAGAAGCTCACAGACGCAGATTCAGCGCGTACCCATACCACAGCGCGACCCTTTCACCGGCGGTGAGGGAGCAATGACGGAAATCTGGATACCCATTGCGCAGCTGATGCACCAGTAAGGTGCAATTTCGCAACAATCCGGCACTAAGCCACTGATAAGGTGCGCGTGCGACACAGGACGCACGCCCCTGGCACAGTTTGTGCAGCAGTGGAATCAGGTCCTCTGACAAGCGCCGGGTAAATCATGAAAGAAAGCTACCAGATAGCATCACACTTCTATGATGAGATGTTGTTGAGCGACGGCCAGTACCGCGCTCACTATCAGCACTACTGGGAATGGTTGCAAGCGGCGGACAAAGAGGCAGTGGCGCGTAAACGCGAAGAAGCGGAACTTTTGTTTCATCGTGTGGGCATCACCTTCAACGTCTACGGCGACGACAGCGGCGCCGAGCGCCTGATTCCGTTCGACAGCGTGCCGCGTATTATTCCTGCCAGTGAATGGGCCATGCTCGATCGCGGCATCCGCCAGCGGGTGCAAGCCCTCAACGCCTTCCTGCACGATATCTATCATCAACAGCACATCCTGAAGGCGGGCATCATTCCGGCCGAGCAGGTGCTGGTCAACGACCAGTATCAACCCTGTATGCAGGGCGTTGATCTGCATCGTAATATCTACGCGCATATCGTCGGCGTGGATATGGTGCGCAACAACGATGGCGAGTACTACGTGCTGGAAGATAACCTGCGCACCCCGTCCGGCGTCTCCTACATGCTGGAGAACCGCAAGATGATGATGCGCCTCTACCCGGAGCTGTTTGCCGAGCAGCATGTGGCGCCGGTGGAGCGTTATCCCTCGCATCTGTTGCAGACGCTGCGCGAAAGCTCGCCGGTTAACGATCCGGTGGTGGTGGTACTGACGCCAGGACGTTTCAACAGCGCCTATTTCGAACACAGCTTTCTCGCCCAGCAGATGGGGGTGGAGCTGGTGGAAAGCGCCGATCTGTTCGTCAAAGATGGCGCGGTGATGATGCGCACCACCGCCGGGCCGTGCAAGATCGATGTGATCTATCGTCGCGTGGACGATGCCTTCCTCGATCCGCTGGCGTTCCGCCCGGATTCCATGCTGGGCGTTCCGGGGTTGTTGTCGGTCTATCGTGCCGGCAACGTGGTGCTGGCGAATGCCATCGGCACCGGGGTGGCCGATGACAAATCGATCTACCCCTATGTGCCGGACATGATCCGCTTCTACCTCGACGAAGAACCGATCCTCAACAACGTCCCCACCTGGCAGTGCCGTAAACCGAAAGATCTCTCCTACGTGCTGGCCAATCTGCACAAGATGGTGGTGAAGGAGGTACACGGGGCGGGCGGCTACGGCATGTTGATTGGCCCGGTGGCAAGCCAGCAGGAGCTGAACGATTTCCGCGCGCGGTTGCAGGCGCGCCCCGATAATTACATCGCGCAGGACACGCTGTCGCTCTCCACCTGTCCAACCTTTATCGATAACGGCCTGGCGCCGCGCCATATCGACCTGCGGCCATTTGCCCTGTGCGGAGCGGATATTCGTCTGGTGCCGGGCGGCTTAACCCGCGTCGCGCTGACCGAAGGCTCGCTGGTGGTGAATTCGTCGCAGGGCGGCGGCACTAAGGACACCTGGGTTCTGGAGGATGACGCATCATGCTAAGCCGCACGGCCAGTGGCCTCTATTGGATGGCGCGTTATCTGGAGCGCGCGGAACAACTCGCCAGGGTGTTGGATGTGACCAACCGGCTATCGCTGATGCCGGTGCGCAACAGCCACGGCGATGAGCTGCTATTGCCGCTCAACCTCACCGGCACGCGTCAGCTGTTTGAAACCCTCAACGGGCGTTTCACCATGTCGCAGCTGTTCAACTTTTTCGCCCTTGATGAACGCAACCCCAGCAGCATCTACAGCTGCTGGCAGTCGGCGTGGAACAACGCCCACGCGGTGCGCGGCAGTTTGTCTTCGGAGGTATGGGAGAGCATCAACTCCACCTGGATTGAGATCCGCAAAATGCGGCGGGCGGGCATCAGCAGCGCCAACGCCGACAGCTTTTTTGACTGGGTAAAAGAGCGTTCGCACCTGTTTCGCGGCGCTATGTTTGGCACGCTGCTGCGCGGCGACGCCATGAGCTTTATTCGTCTCGGTACCCTGATGGAGCGCGCTGATGGCACCGCGCGTCTGCTGAGCGTGAACCAGCTGCTGCTGGAGCAGCATCCCGATTCGGTGCGTGAATATTATTGCCTCGACACCCTGCTGCGCGCGGTGTCGGCGCGCGAGGCGTACAACGCCATTTTCAAACAGCAGCTGATGCCGGATCTGGTCAACGAGATGCTGGTGCTGCGCAGCGAAAGTCCGCGATCGCTGCACTCCTGCATTGAAGAGATCGCCACCCAGCTGGAGCAGATCGGCAGCAGCGGCGAAGATCGTCCGCGCTATCTGAGCACCGTGCTGCTGGCCGAAATGCGTTTCAGCACCTGGGAAAGCCTGACGCGCGATGGTCTGGACAACTGGCTGAATCACTTCCTGGAAAACATCAACGCACTGGCCGAGAGCATCAATCACACCTATCTGGAGGCGAAATGAGACTGAACATTGAGCACAAAACCTGGTACGCCTATGAACATCAGGTGAAACTCAGCACCCAGTATCTGCGCCTGACGCCGCAAAACTCGGTGCATCAGCAAATTCTGTCATGGGAGCTGGCGCTGCCGTGCGAGGCCACGCGCACCGTCGACGCTTACGGCAACGTGATGCATGTGCTGACGCTGGATACGCCGCACCAGATGCTGGAAATTGCCGCGCGCGGCGTGGTGGAGATCCTGGATGATGGCGAAATGGCCGCCGATCCCGATTGCAGCCTGTCGCCGCTGATTTTCCTGCGCGCCACGCCGCTGACTCTGCCGGATGGCGCCATCCGTGATTTCGCTCAGCGCTACTGGCGGCCGGAAGCGCCGCTTGTCAGCCTGGAAAAACTGATGGGCGAACTGCTGCTGAAAATGCCTTATCAACCCGGCAGCACCGAGGTGAGTGATACCGCTGCGAAAGTATTTGCCGCCGGCTCTGGCGTTTGCCAGGATCACAGCCACGTATTTCTTGCCTGCTGTCGCAGTCTGGGGATTCCGGCGCGTTATGTCAGCGGTTATCTCTATACTGACAATGTCGAACACGTTGCCACTCATGCCTGGGTTGAGGCCTGGGTGGATGGCAGTTGGCACAGCTTTGATATCACCAACAACACGCGCAGTACCCGGCAGCATTTAAGGCTGGCGGTGGGTGTGGATTATCTCGATGCCTGTCCGGTGCGCGGTATGCGTCTGGGCGGCGGGGGTGAAGATATGCTGGCGGTGGCCGCGGTGCACCAGGTGCATTCGCAGTAGTAATTCTCTTTGCAGGCGTGACTATGACTTATTGTGTGGCAATGCGTTTATCATCAGGGATGATTTTTGTTTCCGACTCTCGCACCAATGCGGGTGTCGACCATATTTCGTCGTTTCGTAAGCTGCATGTGTTTCAGGTGGATGATGAACGCACGCTGGTGCTGCAAAGCGCTGGCAACCTCGCCACGACGCAAAGCGTGATGAGCCTGCTGCGGCGTGGCTGTGACGACAGCGATCAGCCCAATCTTCTTAACGGACGGTCGCTGTACGACATTGCGCTGCTGGTGGGGGAGATGCTGCGCGACGTGATTAAGCGCGATGGTGAAGAGTTTGGCGGCACGCTGCTGCTCGGCGGCCAGATCCGCGGTGAAGAACCGCGGCTGTTCCAGATCTATCCGCAGGGCAATTTTATTGAAGCCAGCGTCGATACGCCCTATTTCCAGATTGGCGAAAGCAAATATGGCAAGCCGATTATTGACCGCGTGCTGCGTTATGAAACTCCGCTCAGCCAGGCGATGCAGTGCGCGCTGATCTCAATGGACTCCACCCTGGCGAGTAACATTTCGGTGGGGCTGCCGCTTGATGTGATGATCTATCACAGCGACAGTTTTAGCGACAACGAGCAGTACCACATCACCGACCAGCATCCCTATTTTTCGCAGATTCGCCAGTTGTGGAGCAAAGGGTTGTTAAGCGTGTTCTCGCAGCTGCCGCCGTTGAAATTGTAATTTCCCGCACACCCGCGCGATAACGATAAATCGTGCCGCTACATTCAACGCTTCGGCCCGTAGCGGCGCAATTTATTGCGCATCTTTTAAACCGCATCCTTACGTCATAAATCTGAAAACAACGCGTTTTACCTTCGGGCCATAAACCGCCGCACATAAGAAGGTGAAAAAATGTTTTCTGTTGAACAGGTTCTCAATACTTACTGGCCACAACACCACCCCGCAGGCTGGCAGAAACGTCTGCTGAAATGGGCGCTGCGGGAAAACGAATTTCAGCAATTTGCCGCGCGCTATCGCCACCTGCAAGGGGTGGATATGGTGGAGCAGGTGCTGGAACACCTCGACGTGCGATGCGATCTCAGCGAACGCGATCTGGAGCAGATCCCCACCCACGGCCCGGTCGTGATTGTCGCCAACCACCCGCTGGGCGCGCTGGATGGCCTGGCGCTGCTGGCGGCGGTTTCGCAGGTGCGCCGCGACGTGAAAATCGTCGCCAACCGCATGTTGATGATGCTGGAGCCGCTTAACAGCCTGATGCTGCCGGTGGACAACATGGGCAACCGCACCAGCCGGGAACAGCTGACGCGGATGCAGCAGCACCTCGACAATCAGGGCGCCCTGATCATCTTCCCGGCCGGGGAAGTGTCACGGCTCACCAGCCGCGGGGTACGCGACCGGCGCTGGCATCACAGTTTCCTGCGCCTTGCCGCGCGCGCCCGTGCGCCGCTGGTGCCGGTCCACGTTGAGGGGCGCAACAGCACGGCGTTTTATGCCGCCGCCAATATCGCGCCGCCGCTGGCACTGTTGATGCTGGTGCGCGAAATGTTCCGCCAGCGCGGGTCACGCATCAAACTGCATATCGGCGAGCAGATCCCCTTTGCCCACTGGCACGACGGTCACACGCCGGGCAAAGAGCTGGCGAAGCGGCTGCGTAAGCACCTGTATCGTATCGGCCAGGGACGACGCGGCCTGTTTCAGACGGAGGCGGCGATTGCCCGTCCGGAAGATCGCGCCGAGCTGAAAAAAGCGCTGCTGGAGAGTGAACGACTCGGCACGCTGCCGGATGGTAAGCAGATCTACCTGTGGCGCCGCAACGGCGCCAGCTGGGTGCCGCTGCTGCGTGAGCTGGGCCGCCTGCGTGAAATCGCCTTCCGCGCGGTGGGCGAAGGCAGCGGCAAACGGCGCGACCTGGATAAGTACGATGATGATTACTATCACCTGATCCTGTGGGATGACGCGCAGCTGGAGATTGTCGGTGCCTACCGTTTTATCCCCGGCGCCGAGCAGCTGGAGCGACGCGGCCTTGAAGGCATCTACAGCGACAGCCTGTTCCATTACGACGAACGTATGCTGCCGATTATCCGTCAGGGGCTGGAGCTGGGACGCAGCTTTATTCAGCCAGCTTACTGGGGCAAACGCGGACTGGATTACCTGTGGATGGGGATTGGGGCTTACCTCGCCCGCTACCCGGAAACCCGCTATCTGTTCGGCCCGGTCTCGATCTCCGGCGGTATGCCGCTGGCGGCGCGCGATCTGCTGGTGGCGTTTTATCGCCTCTATTTCCCCACCGAACTGCCGCTGGCGACCTCGCGCCGTCCCTATCCGGCCTCGCTGCCGGAAGTGCTGGCGCAGTTTACCGGCGATAACTATCAGGAAGATTTACGCCGCCTGAAGCATCTGCTGGGCAACCTCGGCACCGCCATTCCCACGCTGTACAAACAATATTCCGAGCTGTGCGAACCGGGCGGGGTACAGTTTATTGATTTTGGTAGCGATCCCGATTTCAACCACTGTATTGATGGCCTGGTGCTGGTCGATCTGACGCGCGTCAAAGCCGCGCGCTACGAGCGCTATATCGCCATGCATCTGGCGGACGCTGGCGTGCAAAGCTAAGTCCGGTGTCACGACGCTGTCATCATGTGTGTGGTAGGGTCTTGGCCGGACAGTCAGATAAAGGCCAGAATCGATGGCGGCAATTACCCTTCGCGGACTGTGCAAATCCTTCGCTGCACAGCCGGTCCTGCATGACATCTCCCTGCATATTGCGCAGGGAGAATTTATCGCCGTACTTGGCCCCTCCGGCTGCGGCAAAACCACCCTGTTACGTCTGCTGGCGGGCTTTGAAACCGCCGACGCCGGTGAGATCCATGTCGGTGAGCGCTGCTTTGCCGCGCCCGGCCTGCATCTGCCGCCCGAGGAGCGTCAGCTCGGCGTGGTATTCCAGAGCTACGCCCTGTGGCCGCATATGACGGTGGCGGAGAACGTGGCATACAGCCTGAAAGTCAACGGCGTGGCACGCAGCGAGCGTGAGCGCCGCACGCAGCAGGCGCTGGCGCTGGTCGGGCTGGAGCCATTTGCCGCGCGCCGTCCGGCTGATCTCTCCGGTGGTCAGCGTCAGCGCGTGGCGCTGGCGCGTTGTCTGGTGGCGCAACCGTCGCTGGTGCTGCTGGATGAACCGCTCGCCAACCTCGATGTGCATCTGCGCGCCACCATGGAAGAGGAGTTCCGCCGCTTCCATCGTCATAGCCATGCCACCCTGCTGTATATCACCCACGACCAGCACGAAGCGATGGCGCTGGCCGATCGCATCGTGGTGATGGATGGCGGCCGCGTGATGCAGTTCGCCACGCCGCAAACCCTGTGGCGCGAACCGGCGAACGAGATGGTGGCCACTTTTATTGATGATGGCAAAGTGCTGCCGGTGCGCGATATCGAACCTCTCGGCGATGGTCGGGCGTACGCCACGCTGTGCGGCCTGCGCGTCGTCCTGCGGTGCGCCCGCCAGCAGTCGCCTCAGCCTTATGGCAAAGCCAGTTTTCATGCGGCTGATTTTCGCCTCGCCCTGCCGGGTGAAGCGCAGTTTGCCGCGCGCGTGCAGCGCGTGATTTATCGTGGCGGCCACCATCAGCTCAACCTGATGCCGCTGGACGCGCCCGAGTGCGGCCTGACGCTGATGCTGGCAGATGGCCCGATACCCGTTGCCGATGCCACCGTGGGTGTGGCAGTGCGCGACGGCTGGATTCTTCCTTCATAACAATCACCTGACTCATGGAAAAGGCTATGCGCACCTCGTTAAAAGTTGTGTTGTTCACCAGTGGATTACTGCTTTCTGCCGCCAGCCAGGCTGACGCAACCCCGTCAGGCAAGCTGGTGGTCTACACCTCGCAAGCGCCGGAAATCGCGCAGCAAACCATTGATGCGTTTAAAGCCGCTTACCCGAATATTGAGGTGGAGTGGACGCGTAACGGCACCACTCAGCTGATGAACGTGCTGCGCACCGAGATGATGAGCGGCCAGGCGAAGCCGGACGTGCTGCTGATTGCTGATGCCATCAACCTTGGCGCGCTGAAGAAAGAAAACCAGCTCTACAGCTACCAGGATGCGCCAGTCAGCCATATCAATGCCTCCTTCTATGACAAAGACAAAACCTTCTTTGGCACCAAAATCATCTCCACGGTGATCGCTTATAACACCCAACATGCCAAACCGATCGACAGCTGGAACGCGCTGGCGGTGGACGCCAATAAAGGCCAGATCGCCATGCCCAGCCCGCTCTACTCCGGCGCGGCGCTGTATAAGCTGCATACCGACATCAACACGCCGGATATCGGCTGGGACTTCTACAAAAAACTGGCGGCCATTGGCGTCGCGCCGCAGGGCGGCAATGGCCCGGCGCTGAAAGCGGTGGCCAGCGGGCTGGATAAATATGGCGTGATCACCGATGCCGATGTGATCCTCGCGAAGAAAAAAGGATCGCCGGTCGATCTGGTCTATCCGAAAGAGGGCGTCTCTTACGTCACCGAGCCGGTGGCGATCATGAAGACGGTGCACAACCTGCCTGCGGCCAAAGCCTTCGTCAACTTTATGCTGTCGGAGCAGGGCCAGAAACTGGTGGTGGAGCAGGGCAACCGTCCGGTGGACGATCGCGTGTCGGCACCGGCGGGCTTTACGCCGATCAACCAGATCAAGCTGCTGACGCCGGATGTGGCGAAAGCCATCGACGAGGATGCTGAGGTGCGCGATCAGTTCACCCAGCTGTTTGGCGGCTGACAATGAGCGTGCTGAGCAACGAATGGCGAAGCGTGGCGCGCGGCGGTCAACGCTGGCGGCTGCGCAGCGAAGGGGTCATTCTGGCGCTGATGGTGCTGCTGATTGCGTCACTGTCGGTGGCACCGCTGCTGCGGCTGGTATGGACGGCGGTGGCTCCACAGGGCGTGCCGGATATGGCGCGTCTGCTGCGTCTGCTGGCGAGCGAAAGGGTGTTGATCGCCACCGGCAATACGCTGCTGATTGCCTTTAGCTCGACGGCCCTCTCCCTGTTGCTCGGCACCCTGGCTGCCTGGCTGGTGGCGCTGACCAATCTGCGCGCCAAAACCGCCTGGGTGTTTGCCTTTATCCTGCCGCTGATGATCCCGCCGCAGGTGACGGCGTTAGCGTGGTTGCAGGCGTTAGCGCCCTCCAGCCCGCTGGCGCTGCTGTTTGCCTGGCTGGGCCTGCCGTGGTTTGCCCCCGGCGAGCAGCCGCTCTACTCCCTCAGCGGCATTGTGCTGCTGCTCGGTATGCACAACGCGCCGCTGGTGTTCCTCACCGTGCGTGCCGGGCTGCGGCGTTTACCCGCCGACCTGGTGGAAGCGGCGCAGGTCAGCGGCGCCTCGCGCTGGCGCGTGCTGTTCACCATCATTTTGCCGTTAGCGCGCCCGGCGATTTTTGCCGGTGCGGCGCTGACCTTTGTCGCCGCCGCAGGCAACTTCGGCATTCAGGCGATGCTCGGCATTCCGGCGCGGGTGCCGACTCTGATCACCCTGGTGTACCAGCAGCTGAACGGCATTGGTCCCGGCGCGCTGCCGAATACCGCCGTGTATGCGTTACTGATTGCCGCGATTACCCTCGCGGGCATGGGCCTCAGCGCCTGGCTCGGCGGACGGCATGATGTGCGCGTCAGCGGCGCGCCGCGCCTGTGGCAGCAGCCGCTGGGCCGTGCGCGCCGCGCGGTTGAGGGGCTGGCGTGGCTGTGGATGGGCCTGACCCTGCTGTTACCGGTCAGTGCGCTGCTGATCACCGCGCTGACCCACGGTTACGGCCAGGCGCTGACCTGGCAGACCCTGACGCTGGAGAACTTCCGTGCCGCGCTGTGGGGCTATCCGGCGGTGCGCAATGCCTTTATGACCAGCCTCGGCCTCACCACCCTGAGCGCGCTGGTGCTGACGCTGATGGCGCTGTTCCTGGCCTATTTTCTC
Source organism: Pantoea sp. X-Soil-TKNS-1207 (assembly GCF_059730485.1). Classification (NCBI taxonomy): domain Bacteria; kingdom Pseudomonadati; phylum Pseudomonadota; class Gammaproteobacteria; order Enterobacterales; family Erwiniaceae; genus Pantoea; species Pantoea sp. X-Soil-TKNS-1207. The sequence continues at coordinate 3,689,689 of NZ_AP035958.1, read as the reverse complement.
AGCTGGCGCCGTACGCGGCTGGTGCGCGGCCTGTGGCTGGCGAGCGAACTGACTTACGCGCTGCCGGGCATCGTCACCGGCGTTGCGGCGCTGCTGTTCTTCCTGCGCCCGCTGCCGCTGATTGACGTCTCGCTGTATGGCACGGTGTGGATCATCCTCGCCGCCTATCTGGCGAACTTCCTCGCGCTGGTGCTGCGCCCGACGCTGGCGGGGTTCGCCCAGCTGGAACCGGCGCTGGATGAAGCGGCGCGTCTGTGCGGGGCCGGATTCCTGCGCCGGATGCGCGATATTCTGCTGCCGCTGGCGGCACCCTCGGCGCTGGCCGGAGCGGTGCTGGTATTCCTGACGGCGCTGAATGAAATCCAGGTTTCGGTGCTGCTGGTCACGTCACAAACCCAGACCATCGGCCCCACCATCGTCTTTCTCGATGAAGGCGGTTCGGCGTCGCTGGCCGCGGCGGTCGGTTGTCTGATGATCGTGGTGGTATGCCTGCTGATGGCAGTGGCCACCCGGCTGACGCGGCGACTGCCGCAGGGGGTATTACCGTGGCAGGCGTAACCGCGATTAGCGGCGTCGGCGGCAAACTGCCGGCGGCGTTTTTGCTGGAGATTGATGGCTATCGGCTGCTGTGGGATTTAGGTGCCGGTCCGCAGCCCGGCGTTCGCCCGGATATCGCCGCGATTGGACAGGTGGATGCGCTGTGCCTGACCCATTCCCATGGCGATCATGCCGCCTCGCTGGATTGCTGGGCACGCATCGGTTCGCCGCTGGTGTACGCCACCGAAACCACCTGGCTGCAACTGCCGGATGCGCCGGTGCCGATGCATGCCCGGCGTCTGCTGCCGTTGCGCGGCCAGATCGCCATCGGCCCGCTCAATCTGTTTACCGGCCGCAGCGGCCATTCCCCCGGTTCGGTATGGCTGCATCTGCCGGTGGCGGGCGGCATCACCTATATGGGCGACTGGAGCCGTGAATCCCTGCTGCTGCCGTTCGACTGTCCGCCGCGAGCGCAGTTGCTGATTACCGATGCCTCCTATGGCGATCGGACGCAGCGTCTCAGCGAGCAGATGGATGCGTTGGCCGAGGCGGCGGCACCCGGCGCGGTGGTGGCGGTCCCGACCCATGGCCGGGGGCCGGAAGTGGCGCTGCAACTGGTGGCGCGAGGTTTAATCGTGCAGCTGTGTCCGCAGATCCGCAGCGAAGTGACGCAACTGCTGGCGCTGGATAAGCTACCTGCCAGCGCGGCTCTGGCGCTGTTGCGTCTGCTGAAGCAACCGCAGCCGCAGCACTGGCTGCCGCAGAGCGTCATTGTCGCTGCCGATGCGGTGGCCGATAGCGGGCTGGCGGCGCAGCTGAGCCAGCAGCCGGGTTTCCAGCTGATTTTCAGCAGCCACGTCGCGCCCGGCACGCGCGCCGCCGGGTTGCTCGCCGCGCGCCAGGCGCGCTGGCTGCCGTGGAATGTCCATCCGCCGCTGGACGATCAGCTGTGGCTGATCAGTAAAACCGCCGCGCAGCGGGTAATCCCTGCTTTTGTCGCGCCGTCGCAGTGTGAACGCCTCGCCAGCCTGACGCCGCTCTGCTGGCAGCTACAGATTCCCCTCGCATGTCACCAGGATAGCCCGCGTTTCCCGCTGGAACACCGTCAACGCAGCATAATTAATTGAGTATCCCGCTGAACAATTTCTCGCCATTGCCGATAACCAAACTACCAACTTTTGCCTGTGGGCCGATAGCGCTTGTCAACGCTGCGTATTTGCTATTAAGTCTGCAGAGTAATTAAGAATTTTCCTGGGAAACCAGGCGACACCAGGCCAGAAATAGGCAAATAACAATGGATAATAATTCTGACGTCATGTACCGGTTGCTTGTGGAGAGCGTGCTTGATTACGCCATCTACATGCTCAAGCCGGATGGCACCGTGGCGAGCTGGAACGCCGGGGCGCAACGCGCGAAAGGCTACACATCTGAAGAAATTGTTGGCAGGAATTTCGCGCTGTTCTTTAGCGAGGAAGATCGTAAAAACGGTGTTCCGCAGCGCGGTTTAGCCAGCGCGAACGCCAACGGGCGCTATGAAACCGAAGGCTGGCGTTACCGGAAAGATGGCAGCGCCTTCTGGGCGCATGTGATTATCGACACCATCCGCGATCAGTATGGCGAACTGCTGGGATTCGCCAAAATTACCCGCGACTGCACGCAACAGCAGGAGCAGCAACGGAAACAGCGCGAGCAGGAAGAGCGCTTTCGCCTGCTGGTGGAGGGCGTCACTGATTACGCCATCTATATGCTGGACCTCGACGGCAACGTCGAAAACTGGAATGCCGGTGCGCAACGCGCCAAAGGTTACGTCGCCGAGGAGATCGTCGGCCAGCACTTCTCCCGCTTCTACAGCGCCCAGGATCGCCTGAATCACACGCCGGAAAAGAACCTTAGCATCGCGTTTAAAACCGGTCGCTTCGAAGATGAAGGCTGGCGCTACCGCAAAGATGGCAGCGCCTTCTGGGCGCATGTGATCATTGATGCGATTCGCGATGACGCCGGTAAGCTGATCGGCTACGCCAAAATTACCCGCGACTGCACCGAGCAGCAGGTGATGATACGCGCGCAGCGCGAGCAGGAAAAAACCTTCCGCCTGCTGGTGGAAGGCGTCAGGGATTACGCCATTTACATGCTGGATGTGCAGGGCATAGTGGTGAACTGGAATGCGGGCGCTCAGCGTGCCAAAGGCTATCGCGCCGCTGAGATTGTCGGCCAGCATTTTTCGGTGTTTTACGGTTCTCAGGAACGACAGGCTCGCGCGCCGGATGCCAATCTCGGTATTGCGCTGAAAACCGGTCGTTTTGAGGATGAGGGCTGGCGCTATCGCAAAGACGGTTCTGCCTTCTGGGCGCATGTAGTGATTGATGCCATCCACAATGAGGAAGGCCGCCTGATTGGGTTCGCCAAAATTACCCGCGATATCACCGAACGTCGTGAACATGAACAGCAACTGCTGCGCGCACGGGATTTGGCCGAAGCGCAGAGCGCCAAAGCGTCTGAGCTGTCGAAATTCCTCGATACCATCATCACCCATATCCCATCCTGCGTGATTGTCGAAGATGCCATCAGCCGCGAGATCCTGATGGTCAACGACAAAGCCGAGCAGCTGTTTGGCATCAATAAGATGTTGATCATGCATAAACGCCCGCACGAATGCATGTCGGCGGAGCTGAGCGATTATTTCAACAGCCTGGCGGATATCGCGCTGCGCAGCGAAGGTATTCATACCCGCGAACAGCTGCTGCTCACCGCCAGCGGCGAGCGCATTCTGCATACCCGCGCCACCACCATCGCGGGCAAGGATCTGCGTCAGAACTTTGTCATGCTGATTGTCGAAGACGTTACCGACCAGCGTGAGGTGGATGCGCGTATCCATCATATGGCGCATCACGACAACCTCACCAGCCTGCCCAACCGTATCCTGTTCCGCCAGAAACTGAGTGAAGCGTTGCGCGTCGATAATCAGAGCACGCAGATCACCGCGACGCTGTGTCTCGATCTGGATAACTTCAAAAACGTTAACGACGCGCTGGGCCATCAGATCGGTGATGAACTGCTGCGTTCGGTGGCGAAGCGTCTGCGCAATGTGCTGCGCGACCATGACACCCTGGCGCGTATCGGCGGGGATGAGTTTGCCATCGTGCTGCCGAATATCCGTAACCCAGACGAAGCGGCGGTGGTGGCGCAGCGCCTGATCGAGGCGATTCGTCCGCCGGTGAATGTGGAAGGGCACAACCTTTCGGTGGGGCTGAGCGTCGGTATCGCACTCAGCTCACAGGCTGTCAACACCCCGGAACATATGCTGCGTTGCGCCGATATGGCGTTGTACGAAGCCAAGCGCAATGGCCGCAACCGCTATGAGCACTTCACGCTGGAGATGGATGACCTGGCGCGCAGTCGTCGGGTGATCGAAAACGATCTGCGTGATGCCATCAGCGGCCGTCAGCTGAAGTTGTATTATCAGCCGATCACCGATGGCAACGACAAAGGGATCATTGGCTACGAAGCGCTGATGCGCTGGCATCACCCGATCAAAGGGCTGATCATGCCAAATGATTTTATCCCGATCGCCGAAGAGACCGGGCTGATCCACCTGCTGGGTGCCTACGCCCTGTATGAAGCCTGTCGCGAAGCGGCGAGCTGGGAAGGGGAGCAATCGGTCTCGGTCAACCTGTCGCCGTTGCAGTTCAAGAACAGCTCGCTGGTGTCGGTGGTGGAAAGCGCGCTGCAAGAGTCCGGACTGGCGCCGCACCGTCTTGAAGTGGAGATCACCGAATCGGTGCTGCTGGACGATACCCTCGGCAATATCCGCATCCTGCAAAGCCTGAAGGCGCTGGGGGTGCAGATTGCGCTGGATGATTTCGGTACCGGCTATTCATCCCTTAGCTATCTGCGTTCCTTCCCGTTCGACAAGATCAAAATCGACAAGTCGTTTATCAACGATATGGGCGACAGCCGCGAGGCGCTGGCGATTATCCGCGCCATCACCGGCATGAGCCGCAGTCTCGATATCCAGATCACGGCGGAAGGCGTGGAGAGCAGCGAGCAGTTCGCGAAGCTGCGCGAAGAGGGTTGTACCCTGTTCCAGGGCTATCTCTTCGGCCGCCCGCAGCCGTCGGAGCTGCGTCTGAAGACGCTGGTGTAAGCAGCATATTAACCCGGTCGGCATAAATGCCGACCCTACGGTGTAGGGTGCGCATTTATGCGCACCGGGTTTAATCATACAAACCGTGCGGTTATAACCCGGTCGGCATAAATGCCGACCCTGCGGTGTAGGGTGCGCATTTATGCGCACCGGGTTTAATCATACAAACCGTGCGGTTATGAAGCAGGTCGGCATAAATGCCGACCCTGCGGTGTAGGGTGCGCATTTATGCGCACCGGGTTTAATCATACAAAGCGTGCGGTTATGAACCCGGTCGGCATAAATGCCGACCCTGCGATGTAGGGTGCGCATTTATGCGCACCGGGCTTAATCATACAAACCGTGCGGTTATGAAGCAGGTCGGCATAAATGCCGACCCTGCGGTGTAGGGTGCGCATTTATGCGCACCGGGTTTAATCATACAAACCGTGCTGTTATGAACCCGGTCGGCATAAATGCCGACCCTGCGATGTTGGGTGCGCATTTATGCGCACCGGGTTTAATCATACAAAGCGTGCGGTTATGAAGCAGGTCGGCATAAATGCCGACCCTGCGATGTAGGGTGCGCATTTATGCGCACCGGGTTTAATCATACAAAGCGTGCGGTTATGAACCAGGTCGGCATAAATGCCGACCCTGCGATGTAGGGTGCGCATTTATGCGCACCGGGTTTAATCATACAAACCGTGCTGCTGCACCGGCGCATGGCTTTGATTGCTGCGGATGCGGCGCACCGAATCGCGTACCACCAGTTTACCGTGCAGCAACAGGCTGCCCGGTGGCGATGACGGGTGCAACCGCAGCTGCTGCAACAGCCGTACCGCCGCTTCGCCCAGCTCATCGCGCGGCACCTGGAGCGATGTCAGCGGAATATCGTGAATCGCGGCCAGATTAAAGCCATCCATACTCATCACCGACACATCCTGGGGCACGCGCAGTCCGGCCTGCTGTAAGGCGGCCACCGCCCCGGCTGCAATAAAATCACCCCCCGCCAGAATTGCGGTCGGCCGCTGCGCCGCCGGGCAGTGCTGCAAAAATTCAGCGAGACGCTGCGTCGTTTCGCTGGCAGCAAAACTCTCCAGCGGCAACAAATGACGGGCCGGATCGAACGTCAGATTCATTGCCTGCCACGCATCACGGACCCCCTGTAAGCGCAGCTCCATGGTGTGACGGCGCAGGCAGTGCAGCGTCAGAATGTCGCGATGCCCCTGATCAAACAGGTAACGCGCGGAGCATTCGCCAATCAGCTGGTGATGCGGCGACACCGATGACAGCCGCATACTGCGATCCAGCGCATTAATCAGCACGCAGGGCTTGCCGAGGTCTGCCGCCAGCTGGTGGATATAACCATCATCAATACCGACCAGCAGCGCCGCATCGGCCTGCTGCATCTTCTCCTGAAACAGCGCCGCATCGCTCTCCACCTCCGCCAGCGGGCAAAAACGTAGCCGCACTTCATGGCTGCTCAGCGCCTGACTGATGCCCTGAATCACCTTGTAGTAAAAAATGTCGCTGCGGACGTCGAAAGCGCGCGGTGGGGCAAACACCATCAATTGATTGAGCAGCAAACGCCCCTGATGCAGGTTATCCAGCACCCCTTGCTGCTGTGCCACCGCCAGCACCTTGTCGCGGGTGGCTGGTCGGGTGTTGGCTTTACCCGCCAGCACGCGTGAAACGGTACTGATGGAGACGCCGCTTAGCGCCGCAATTTCACTCACTTTGAGCTTTTGCTTCATTCTGTGATCGCCTTCAAATCGCCAAATGAAAAATTTTTCATCAGTAGCTGAATCGCATCCGTTCTGGAAAATTTGGCATAAACGACAAAAAAACGACTCTGCCATGAAAAAAGTTGCAAAAAAGTGGCTGGTGCCACGTTTCAGGCTTTTTTAACGTCGGGGTGGGTTCACGTAGTACGCCCTGGGCGATGTGAAGGAAGGTGCTCCCGCACCCTGACAGGAGTAAACGATGAGCGTGGAATCAAGTTCAAAACCGCTGGCCGCGTCACGCACGCAGCGTGCGGTGCGGCATTTACGCTGGTGGATGCTGGCGCTGTTTTTGCTGGGCGTGACGGTGAATTACATCACGCGTAACTCGCTGGGCATTCTCGCCCCCGAGCTGAAAAACAGCCTGCATATGAGTACCGAACACTACTCCTGGGTGGTGGCCGCCTTCCAGCTGGCTTACACCCTGTTCCAGCCGCTGTGCGGCTGGCTGATTGATGTCATCGGCCTGAAGATGGGCTTCCTGATTTGCGCGCTGGTGTGGTCCATCACCTGCCTGCTGCACGCCGGGGCCGGTAGCTGGCTACAGCTGGCGCTGTTGCGTTTTGTGATGGGCGCGTCGGAAGCGGCCGCCACGCCCGCCAATGCCAAAGCGATTGGCGACTGGTTCCCGAAAAAAGAGCGACCGGTTGCCGCCGGATGGGCCGGGGTAGGGTTCTCTGTTGGCGCGATGCTGGCTCCGCCAATTATCTATATCGCCCATATCAGTTTTGGCTGGCAGGGGGCGTTTCTGCTGTGCGGCGGCCTTGGCCTGCTGTGGGTAGGTTTATGGTGGTGGGGTTACCACGGCCCGGAAAGCCATCCGCGTCTCAGTGATGACGAGCGCGCCTTTATTATTCAGGACAACGAAACCCGCGGGGCAAAGCTGCCGTTCTTTAGCGCGCTGAAAGTCATCGGGAAACAGAAAAAATTCTACGGCATCGCCATCCCGGCTTTTCTGGCGGAACCGGCCTGGGCGGTGCTGAGTTTCTGGGTGCCGCTGTATCTCGCCAACGAACGCGGCATGGATCTGAAACATATCGTGATGTTTGCCTGGCTGCCCTTCCTCGCCGCCGATCTCGGCAGCATCGCCAGCGGCTATCTGACGCGCCTGTATGTCCGCTGGTTCGGTCTGACGCGGGTGAACTCGATTGTCGCCAGCTCGATCACCGGCGCGTTCCTGATGCTGGCGCTGGCGCTGATGACGCTGGTGAAAGATCCGTATCTGGCGATTGCGTTGATTGCCGTCGGCGGCTTTGGCCATCAGGTGATCTCCTGCATGCTCAGCGCGTTAGTGGTGGAGCGTTTTGACCGCCAGCAAATGGCGACGGTCAACGGGATGCGTGGCTCCTGCGCCTGGATCGCCAGCTTTATCTTCTCCCTGATTATCGGCGTCACCGCCGACACCCTCGGCTTTAACCCGTTATTTATCGCTATGGGCTTTTTTGACCTGATCGGCGCGATTTTTCTGCTGATGTTTATTGCCGAACGTCGTAAAGCGAATTCGTAAGGACGAACACCATGAAAACTTTGAAAAACTGGACGCTGTTGCAGCAGACCGCGCAGGGCATTGAACTGCTTGTCGAGCAACGTCATCGGCTGTGCATTATGGTGCTGGAAGACGGGCTGATGCGCGTGCTGCTGAAGCGCGAGGGGCAGCTGGCGCTGAACCGCACCTGGAGCATTGCGCCGCAGGAGGATGTGCCGTGGGAGGGGCGCGATCGGGAATCGCTGGCGGGCTTCAGCCTGCCGCCTTATCAGCTGGAGCAACTGGCATCGGGCCTGCGTCTTGGCAGCAGCGTGCTGCGCGTCACGGTGCATCAGCCGCTGTGGCTAAGCTGGGACTATTTTGACGGGCAGCAGTGGCAGCCGCTGGCGGAGGATCGCCGTACCGGCGCTTATCTGCTGAATGCCCACGGTGATGGGGTGGAGCATTATCAGCGTCGTCTGGCGGACGATCGCGTGTATGGCTTGGGGGAAAAAACCGGCGATCTCAATCGTGCTGGTCGCCGTTTTGAGATGCGTAACCTTGATGCGATGGGCTACAACGCCGCCAGCACCGACCCGTTGTACAAACATATTCCGTTCTCTATCACCCAGCGCGCCGGCGTCAGCTTCGGCCTGTTTTACGACAATCTGAGCAGCAGCTGGCTCGATTTTGGTAACGAGCTGGATAACTACCATCTGCCGTACCGCCGCTATCGCGCCGAAGCGGGCGACCTCGATTATTACCTGCTGTTGGGACCGAAGGTGCTGGATGTCACCAAAGCCTTTGTGCGCCTCACCGGCCGTACTCTTTTTCAGCCGAAATGGAGCCTTGGCTACAGCGGCTCCACCATGCATTACACCGATGCGCCGGATGCGCAGCAGCAGCTGCTGTCGTTTATCCGTTTATGCCGTGAACATCAGATCCCCTGCGACTCCTTCCAGCTCTCCTCCGGCTATACCTCGATCAACAACAAGCGCTATGTGTTCAACTGGAACTACGACAAAGTGCCGTCGCCGGAAAGCATGAGCGCCGCCTTTCATCAGGCGGGCATTAAGCTGGCGGCCAATATCAAGCCCTGCCTGCTTCAGGACCATCCGCGCTATGGCGAAGTGGCGGAGCGCGGGTTGTTTATCCGTGATTCAGAGCAGGATCAGCCGGAGCGCTCGGTATTCTGGGATGACGAAGGTTCGCACCTCGATTTTACCCACCCGGATGCGGTGCGCTGGTGGCAGGAGAATGTCACGCGCCAGCTGCTGGAAAAGGGCATTGACGCCACCTGGAACGACAACAACGAATATGAAGTGTGGGATGGCGAAGCGCGCTGCCACGGTTTTGGTCAGCCGATTGCCATCAAACATATCCGCCCGGTGATGCCGCTGCTGATGATGCGCGCGTCGCTGGAGGCCCAGCAGCGTTTCGCGCCGGATAAGCGTCCGTATCTGATCTCCCGTTCCGGCTGCGCCGGGATGCAGCGTTACGTGCAAACCTGGAGCGGCGATAACCGTACCAGCTGGCAGACGTTGCGCTACAACATCCGCATGGGGCTGGGCATGAGCCTGTCCGGGCTGTTTAACGTTGGTCATGACGTCGGCGGCTTTTCCGGGGACAAGCCAGACGCCGAGCTGCTGGTACGCTGGGTGCAGAACGGCGTGATGCATCCGCGCTTCACCATCCATTCGTGGAATGACGATCGCACCGTCAACGAACCCTGGATGTACCCGGCGGTGACGCCGCTGGTCCGCGACGCCATGCGCCTGCGCTACCGTCTGCTGCCTTATCTCTACACGCTGCTGTGGCAGGCCAGCGCTGATGATGAGCCAATGTTGCGCCCCACTTTCCTCGATCATGAGGAAGATAGCGTAACCTGGCAGGAAAATGACGACTTTATGCTGGGGCGGGATTTGCTGGTGGCGAGCGTGGTGGAGCCGGGGGCGCGTCAGCGCGAGGTTTATCTGCCGCGCAACCCGCACGGCTGGTACGACTGGCACAGCGGACAGTGGTATCAGGGCGGCCAGACCATCACGCTGGCTGCGCCGCTGGATCGTCTGCCGCTGCTGGTGCGTGCTGGTGCGGCGATTCCGCTGGGGCGTTGTGAAACCGCCACCGATGCGCAGCAGGATAGCGTGCGCGAGCTACAGCTATGGCCCGCACCGGGCGAAGCCCGCAGCCACGGCGAGTTGTTTGATGACGACGGGGAAAGCCACGGCTGGCGCGCAGGCCACGCATTATGGACCACATGGACGCTGAGCGGCAGCGATACGCGCCTCGATCTGACGCTGACAACGCGCGGAGATTACCAGCCGGCCTGGCGTGACATCAGCGTGCAGCTGCCGCCGGGAGAGACACGCGAACTGTGGATTAACGGGGTGAAAAGCGATCGCTTCAGCCGCTAAGCGCGCGCGAAAATCGCCGTCACTGCTTCAGGATGCAGGTCTGTGGGGAACGGGCGGTCGTCAGAGGGGATAAAACAAAACGGCCCACGCGAGGTGGGCCGTTGCGGCTTATGCGCCGTGGCTTTCGGCGTTCATGCGGCCCAGATCTTTGTCGATCAGGAACAGGCCTTCGCCTTTGTTGCCTACCAGCGCCAGTTTATCCAGCACGGTTTTGAACAGTTTCTCTTCTTCATGCTGCTCAGAAACATACCATTGCAGGAAGTTGAAGGTTGAGTAGTCCTGCGTGGTCATGGCTGAGTGCGCCAGCTCGTTGATTTTGCTGGTGATCAGCTTCTCGTGCTTCAGCGTTTCTTCGAACAGCTCAGCCAGTGAGTTCCAGCTGATCGGCGGCGCCGCGATGCTGCCCAGCACCGGCAGCGCACCGGTGTCGCTCAGATAATCGAACAGGCGCTGCATATGTTCCATCTCTTCGCGTGAATGCATTTTCAGGAAGGAGGCTGCGCCTTCAAAGCCTTTGTCGCTGCACCAGGCGCTCATTTGCAGGTAGAGGTTGGCAGAGAAGAATTCCAGATTCAGTTGGTCATTCAGACGTGCGGTCATTTCAGCAGTTAACATGGCCGATTCCTTTTTTAATATTCAGGTGAGTGCGGCGAATTATGCATCAATCTATACTTTTTTGGGAAGTGATTTTCGCAAAAAAGTTGAATTTATCTTATTGATTATAAATGGAATTATTCAGGTTTTTGAATGCGACCGATTCTCATTTTAGTCCTCTTTTCACCCACCGGACATGCACTGTTATGGTGCGTTGCGACTGTGCAATATCGGGGCAGGTGATTTTATTTTCAGCGATCTGATTACCTGTTGAAAATATAAATCCGGGTAAGTATGGCGGAGAAAGTTAATTTCGTTACGCAGAAGGAGGGATATTTCGCCACTTTAATTGTTACTGAACAAAATTAGCCGTTTCGCAATTAAAGAAAATGCCAGCTGGCATAAATCCTGCTTAGAACTTAGTTCCATATATTGCAACTTGCCTGGTTAAAAAATATCGCCAGCAGGAGGGTTTATGTCTGAACAAAAAATCACCGCGACATCCACAACAGCGACCGCCAGCATTGGCAACTATATTGCGCTGATACTGGCGATCCTGTTTTTCTCTGGTCTGCTGTATAAAGTCGACGGCTTCAGCTGGCTCGGCGCCTTCGATTTCACCACGCTGGGCGGCAGCTTCGGCACCATGAAAGAGTCGAGCAACACCTTTCTCGGCTCCGGCGGCCTGAGTGCCAAAGCGGGGTTCCTGTTCGCGCTCTCGCTGGCCCCGACGGTGATGCTGGCGCTGGGCGTACTGGAAATCTTTACCCATTACGGCGCGATTCGCGCGGCGCATACGCTGCTGACGCCGCTGCTGAAACCGCTGATGGGCTTGCCGGGACGCAGTGGTCTGGCGTTGATTACCGATTTGCAAAGCACCGATGCCGGTGCCGCGTTAACCAAAGAGATGTATGACCAGCAGCAAATCAGCAAAAGAGATGTGGTGGTGATGAGCGCCTGGCAATATTCCGGTGCCGGTTTGATCAATAACTATTTTGCCATCGGTTCGGCGTTGTTTGCTTCGATGAGCGTACCGATCATTATTCCGCTGGTATTAATGTTTGTTCTTAAATTCGTCGGTGCGGCCTTTGTCCGTTTCATGTTAAACACGGTGTATAAAAAGGATTTTAGCGATGTCAAATAACGCTCAGGGTCGGGTTAATAATAATCCGTTCGATATTTTTATTGTCGGCGCGCGCAAAGGCTTCCATATTGCTATTCACAACCTGATGCCCAATGTGGTGATGGCGTATGTGCTGGCGGAAGTGCTGAACCTGCTCGGCATTATGCAATTTCTCGGGCATGTGTTCGCCCCGGTGATGGGGCTGTTTGGCCTGCCGGGCGAAGCCATTACCGTGCTGCTCACCGCCTGGCTGTCGTCGTCGGCGGGCGTGGGGGTGGCCGTCAGCCTGCTGACCAAAGGGGTGCTGAACGGCAGCGATATCGCCATCCTCGCCCCGGCAATTTTCCTGATGGGAGCGCAGTTGCAGTACATGGGCCGCCTGCTGGGCGTGGCCGATGTACCGAAAAAATACTGGCCGCTGTTGATGCTGACCAGCGTCATCAACGCCGTGATCGCCATGTTTGTGATGCGTTTTTTTGTTTAGGAGCTAACCGGTGTCCAACGTTTTAGAGCATTACCATTTTCTGCATGAAATCCCGGAACTGGGTTTTCAGGAGTTCAGAACCTCGGCCTACATTGCTGACCAGCTGGAGCAGGCGGGGATCAAGGTGACCCGTGGCATCAACAACACCACCGGTATCGTGGCGGAAATCGACAGCGGCGTGCCAGGCCCGGTGCTGGCGCTGCGCGCCGATATGGACGCGCTGGGGCATGTGATTGATGGCGTGCCTTGCGCGCGCCACACCTGCGGCCATGATGGTCACTCGTCGGTGGTGCTGACGGCGGCGCAGGAGCTGCTGAAAGAGGGCGCGATCAAAAAAGGCCGCCTGAAGCTGCTGTTCCAGCCTGCGGAAGAACTGGGGGCGGGGGCGCTGGCGATGATTGAAGGCGGCGCGATGGCGGATGTAGAGATGATCCTCGGCTTCCACGTACGTCCGCTGGAGGAGTGTCATGTGGGTCAGGCGACCCCGGCGGTGATTTACTCCGCCTGTAGCACGCTGGAGGCCACCATCAAAGGGGTGCCGGCCCATGCGGCGCGTCCGCATCTTGGCGTCAATGCGCTGGATGCCGCCGTTCAGGCGGTGCAGGCGGTGAACAGCATTCACCTGTCGCCGGGGCTGAACTGGAGCGTGAAAGCCACCCGTTTTCTGTGCGATGCCGGTGTAACCAATTCGGTGCCGGACGTGGCGCGCGTGGTGTGGGATCTGCGTTCGCAGGAAAACGCGCCGATGGACGTACTGAAGGAGAAGGTCACCCAGGCGGTGATCAACAGCGCCGCTGCACTCGGCGCCAGCGCTGAAGTGGTGGTGCTGAAAGAGATGCCTGCGGCCGAGATCCACGATGAAGCCACTGCGGTGATCAGCGCGGCGATTGCCGATGTGCTGGGCGAAGCAGGGCTGCTGGCCGCGAAAACCACGCCGGGCAGCGAGGATTTCTTCTATTACCCGGTGAAATGCCCCACGGTGAAAGCGGGCTTCTGGGGGCTGGGTACCAACCTGGTTCCGGGGCTGCATCACCCGGATATGCGTTTCGAACTTAGCTCGCTGGAGATTGGGGTGAATATTTTCAAAGCCGCAGTTAAGCGGGTGTTGGGCTAGGCCAAATCAGCGTTTGCGACGGAGCGCATAAATGCGCTCTCTACATCGTAGGGTCGGCATTGACGCCGACCTGGTTAATGACCGCACCAATTTCCCCACCTCGCCGAAATATTGTATGCTATGCCGCCTTAATGCTGACTGGATAAACGGAACTGCCGCCAATGTAGAACGCGCACATCCTGCCGCGATTTGATGCCCCTGCATCACCGCTGGCGCCGTTTATCCGCCGGAGTTGCTCCCGGCCACCCTGATTTATTCGCAGCGCGCGGCTCGTGCGTTGCCCTTTGAGAAGAATTCACTCATGTCTAATGCTCCCTTTTTACAAGAGGTGGCGCGCCGCCGTACCTTCGCGATTATCTCGCACCCGGACGCCGGTAAAACCACTATCACCGAGAAAGTTCTGCTGTTCGGACAGGCGATCCAAACCGCCGGTACGGTAAAGGGCCGTGGCTCTAACCAACATGCCAAATCCGACTGGATGGAAATGGAGAAACAGCGCGGTATCTCCATCACCACCTCCGTGATGCAGTTCCCCTATCGTGACAGCCTGGTCAACCTGCTGGACACCCCAGGGCACGAAGACTTCTCGGAAGATACCTACCGTACCCTGACGGCGGTGGACTGCTGTCTGATGGTGATCGATGCCGCTAAAGGTGTTGAAGATCGTACCCGTAAGCTGATGGAAGTCACCCGTCTGCGTGACACGCCGATCATCACCTTTATGAACAAACTTGACCGTGATATCCGCGATCCGATGGAGCTGCTGGATGAAGTCGAGAACGAGCTGAAGATCGCCTGCGCGCCCATCACCTGGCCGATCGGCTGCGGCAAGCTATTCAAAGGCGTATATCACCTCTACAACGATGAAACCTACCTGTACCAGACAGGCCAGGGGCACACCATTCAGGAAGTGCGTATCGTTAAAGGACTGGCTAACCCGGACCTCGACAAAGCCGTCGGTGAAGATCTGGCGCAGCAGCTGCGTGATGAGCTGGAACTGGTGCAGGGTGCCTCGAATGAATTCGACCAGGAACTGTTCCTGAGTGGCGAAATCACCCCGGTATTCTTCGGCACCGCGCTGGGCAACTTTGGCGTCGATCATATGCTCGATGGCCTGGTATCCTGGGCGCCAGCCCCGATGCCGCGTAAGAGCGACACCCGTACCGTCGAAGCCAGTGAAGAGAAGTTCAGCGGCTTCGTGTTTAAGATTCAGGCCAATATGGACCCGAAACACCGTGACCGCGTGGCCTTTATGCGCGTGGTGTCCGGTAAATATGAGAAAGGCATGAAGCTGCGTCAGGTGCGCATCGGCAAAGATGTGGTGATCTCAGACGCGCTGACCTTTATGGCGGGCGACCGTTCGCACGTTGAAGAAGCCTTTCCGGGTGACATCATTGGTCTGCATAACCACGGCACCATTCAGATTGGCGACACCTTCACCCAGGGCGAGAACATGAAGTTCACCGGTATTCCGAACTTCGCCCCTGAGCTGTTCCGTCGTATTCGCCTGCGCGATCCGCTGAAGCAGAAGCAATTGCTGAAAGGATTGGTGCAGCTGTCGGAAGAGGGCGCGGTGCAGGTATTCCGTCCGGTGCATAACAATGATCTGATCGTTGGCGCGGTGGGTGTGTTGCAGTTTGACGTCGTGGTGGCGCGCCTGAAAAGCGAATATAACGTTGAGGCGATTTACGAATCCGTCAACGTATCGACCGCGCGCTGGGTTGAGTGCAATGACGTGAAGAAATTCGATGAATTTCAACGCAAAAACGAGATCAACCTCGCGCTGGATGGCGGTGACAACCTCACCTATATCGCTCCGACCATGGTTAACCTCAACATCACGCAGGAACGCTATCCTGATGTGACGTTCCGTAAAACGCGCGAGCATTAATTTCGCCGTTTTATCCAGGGTCAGTGATTTTCGCTGGCCCTGTTTCTCCCTTCCAGACTCCTCTTAAAAACGCTGCATTCAACGCTTTTTGGCGAGATATCAACCACAAAAAGCGGCAATACCGTCAATCCCGTCTATGATTATCCTGTCGGACGAGAAAAGAGACCAGCCGGTTTCATTACGTCCATCAATGCAGCAACGCCGTTTGTTGCTGGCACTGCGCGGTTGCGCAGGTGTTAACTGATAGAAGGATGATATCGATGAATAAGACTAAGATTGCCAAAACCCTGATTGCCGCCCTGGCCGGTACGGCCCTGATGAGTGGCGCGGCGCTGGCCGACGAATCTGTGACCCAGAGAGCACAGGCAACCGCCGACAGCACAGGGTCGAAAATCGATAGTTCTATGAAAAAAGTCGGTGGGTTTATGGATGACAGCGGCGTCACCGCCAAAGCAAAAGCTGCGCTGGTGGATGATGAAGCGATAAAAAGCACGGACATCTCAGTAGCAACGCATCAGGGCGTGGTGACGCTAAGTGGTTTTGTGACCTCGCAGGACCAGGCGGAAAAAGCCGTAGCCGTGGTGCAGAAAGTGGAAGGGGTGAAATCCGTCAGTGACAAACTGCACGTACGAGACAGCAAAACCAGTTCACTGAAAGGCTATGCCGGTGATGCGGCAACCACCAGTGAAATAAAAGCTAAACTTTTAGCGGACGACATTGTGCCATCGCGCGACGTGAAAGTGGAAACCACTGATGGCGTGGTGCAGTTGTCCGGTACTGTCGCGAATCAGGCACAGTCAGAACGTGCAGAGAAAATCGCGAAAGCCATTGAAGGCGTGAAAAGCGTGAAGAATGACCTCAAGGTTAAATCTTAACGTGGGCGTTGCGGCCTCAGGCCGAGGCTGCATCGCAATAACAACATCAATCTGCACACCCACACTGGGATGAAATAAGCAGTTCGATTTTCACTATGGTAAAGGAGAGGCTTATGTTTCGTTGGGGTATTATCTTTCTGGTGATCGCTCTGATTGCCGCAGCATTAGGATTTGGTGGTCTGGCGGGTACGGCAGCATGGGCAGCTAAAATTGTCTTTATTGTCGGTATTATTCTGTTCCTCATCAGCCTGTTTACCGGGCGTAAACGACCCTGACCATCCGGCATCTATCGCTTAACCGGCAGTAGCCTGAAGCGGAGACCAGTCAGGGCATAATAATGACTGGTTCTCCGGGTTGCGGGCGGTGGCGCTGCAGCACCCTCAGAGAAAAAACCGCTGAGGGACACATCTTGGGTATTCGCATCCCCGTAACGCTCGGAACTATCGAACCCCTGGCACTCACGCCATTCAAATCGCACAAAATTGCCTTAGTCTGTGAAGGCGGCGGACAGCGCGGTATCTTCACCGCGGGTGTGCTGGATGAGTTTCAGCGCGCAGGCTTCAACCCTTTTCATCTGATGCTCGGCACCTCGGCCGGGGCGCAAAATCTTTCAGCCTTTGTCTGCGCGCAACCCGGCTATGCCCGGCGCGTGATCACCCGTTACACCACCAGTAAACTTTTCTTTGATCCGGTACGTTTTGTGCGTGGCGGCCATTTAATCGATCTCGACTGGCTGGTGGATATCACCCGTCAGGAGTTTCCGCTGGCGATGAGCACTGCCGAAGGGTTGTTTGCCAAAGGCAACGAGTTTTATATGTGCGCCTGCCGCAGCGACGATTACAGCGCGCATTATTTCAACCCGACCAGCAGCAACTGGCTCGACATCATTAAAGCCTCCAGCGCGATACCGGGTTTCTATCGCAGCGGCGTTGAGATGGACGGCATCAGCTACCTCGATGGCGGCATCAGCGATGCCATTCCGGTACGGGAAGCGGCGCGGCGCGGCGCCGACACCGTGGTGGTGATCCGCACCGTGCCGTCTCAAATGTCCTACACCCCCAAGTGGATCAAGCGTATGGAGCGCTGGCTGAGCGACAGCGCGTTGCAGCCGATGATCAACATCCTGCATCAGCATGAAGAGAGCTACCGCGACATTCAGCAATTCATTGAGCAGCCGCCGGGCGACCTGCGCATTATTGAAATCTTTCCGCCGAAACCGCTGGCCAGCAACGCGCTCGGCAGCCGTGTGGCGTCACTGAACCAGGATTATCATCTGGGCCGCCGCTGCGGTCGCTATTTCCTCGCCACCCTCGGCCAGTGGCTGAGTGATGCCGAGCCGTTTGTGCGGCATACTACCGTCACGCCGCCCGCAGCGGTGGCGAATGCGCCGGACAATCGTGAGGTCATCACCCCACCGATTGCCGGTAATGACGCCGATTATGATGCAGGTTCGCTGGCATGAGATTTATCGATACCCACTGCCATTTCGACTTCCCGCCGTTTGTGACCGAGGCGGAAGCCAGTATCGCGCGTGCTGCGCAGGCGGGGGTAGCGCGTATTATCGTGCCGTGCGTCGATGCCAGCCGCTTCGCGCAGGTCAGCCAGCTGGCGCAACAACATCCGGCGTTGTATGCCGCGCTGGGCCTGCATCCGATCCAGATCGCTGTGCATCAGGATGCGCATCTTGATCAACTGGAAGCGTGGCTGCGTCAGCCGGATGCCAGACGGGTGGCGGTGGGGGAGATCGGCCTCGATCTCTATATGGACGATCCGCAGTTCGCGAAACAAACCCGGTTGCTTGATGGCCAGCTGAAGCTGGCGAAAAAATACGATCTGCCGGTGATCCTCCACTCACGCCGCACCCACGATCAACTGGCGCTGCATCTGCGTCGCCACGATCTGCCGCGCCGGGGCGTGGTGCATGGCTTTGCCGGCAGCCAGCAACAGGCGCAGCGTTTTATTCAACTCGGCTATGCCATTGGCGTAGGCGGCACCATCACCTACGAACGCGCCAGCAAAACCCGCAACACCATCGCCGCACTGCCCCTTGATGCGTTGCTGCTGGAAACGGATGCTCCCGATATGCCGCTTAACGGTTTTCAGGGTGAGCCGAACCGCCCGGAGCGTGCGCGTCTGGTATTTGATGTGCTGTGCCAGCTGCGGCGCGAAACGCCTGATGCGATCGCTGAGGCGCTGTGGCAAAACAGCCTGCGCGTCTTTAATCTTCCTGCCTGACCCATCTGATTCTGCCCGTAACCGGGTATGAATTGACTACATTTATAGAGCAACAGCAGCATATTTCCCCTGATAATGTGATAATAATCACAGCGTCATTTTTTGCCCTGACCAGCATTAATGGCGTCATTTTGTGATATTTATCACTAAATAAATGTATTATTTGCACATCATTCTTTTTTCTTGTGACGAGTGATCGAATTAACTGTCGCGAAAATTGTTAGAATTATCACATTCTCTGGCGGACATACGCCGTCAGTCTGACTTTTGGAGAGCACCATGACTGATTTCACCGCTGCGGCGCAGCGCGCGCTGCAACTGATGGACTTAACCACGCTGAATGATGACGACACCGACGAGAAGGTCATTGCGTTGTGCCGTCAGGCGAAAACGCCCGCCGGTAACACCGCCGCCATCTGTATCTATCCGCGTTTCATCCCGGTAGCGCGCAAAGCGCTGCGCGAGCAGGGCACGCCGGAAATCCGCATCGCCACCGTGACGAACTTCCCGCATGGCAACGATGACCTGGCGATCGCGCTGGCAGAAACCCGTGCGGCGATTGCCTACGGTGCCGATGAGGTTGACGTGGTGTTCCCTTACCGTGCGCTGCTGGCGGGCAATCGTCAGATCGGCTTCGATCTGGTGAAAGCCTGTAAAGATGCCTGCGCCGCATCTGATGTGCTGCTGAAGGTGATCATTGAAAGCGGTGAGCTGAAAGATCCGGCGTTGATCCGCGCCGCCTCTGAGATCGCTATCGATGCCGGTGCCGATTTCATCAAAACCTCAACCGGTAAGGTGCCGGTCAATGCCACGCCGGAAACCGCCGCCATCATGCTGAGCGTGATCCGCGACAAAGGCGTACAGGCGCAGGTTGGCTTTAAACCGGCTGGCGGCGTGCGCAGCGCGGCTGACGCAGCGCATTATCTGCAACTGGCCGACGATATTCTGGGACAGGGCTGGGCCGATGCGCGCCATTTCCGCTTTGGTGCCTCCAGCTTGCTGGCAAGCCTGCTGAACACGCTGGGCCACGCCACCACTGCGAGTAAAGCGGGTTACTGATTCTGCCATGCGTAGCGGCGTGAGGTAACGCGCTGCTACGCGGGTCATGCATACCAGGGGAGGCGACCTTGTTCCTGCCACAAGAAATTATTCGAAAAAAACGCGATGGCCACGAACTGAGTGAAGCGGAGATCCGCTTCTTTATTAATGGCGTACGTGATAACAGCGTCTCAGAAGGCCAAATCGCCGCACTGGCGATGACCATCTACTTTCACGATATGACGCTGGCGGAACGTGTGGCGCTGACCATGGCGATGCGCGATTCCGGCACGGTACTGAACTGGCAATCGCTCAACCTGAATGGGCCGATTGTTGATAAACACTCCACCGGCGGCGTGGGTGATGTCACCTCGCTGATGCTCGGCCCGATGGTGGCGGCGTGCGGCGGTTATATCCCGATGATCTCCGGGCGCGGTCTCGGCCATACCGGCGGCACGCTGGATAAGCTGGAAGCGATCCCCGGTTTTGATATCTTCCCGAGCGACGATCGTTTCCGTCAGATCATCAAAGAAACCGGCGTGGCGATCATCGGCCAGACCAACTCGCTGGCCCCGGCCGACAAACGTTTCTATGCCACGCGCGATATCACCGCCACCGTTGATTCGATCCCGTTGATCACCGCCTCGATCCTGGCGAAAAAGCTGGCGGAAGGGCTGGATGCGCTGGTGATGGACGTTAAAGTCGGCAGCGGCGCCTTTATGCCAACCTTCGGGGATTCAGAAAATCTGGCGCAGGCGATCGTCGGCGTCGCCAATGGCGCAGGCTGCAAAACCACCGCGCTGCTGACCGATATGAACCAGGTGCTGGCCTCCAGCGCCGGTAACGCGCTGGAAGTGCGCGAAGCGGTGCAGTTCCTGACCGGCGAGGTGCGCAATCCGCGTCTGCTGGAGGTCACGATGGCGCTGTGCAGCGAAATGCTGATCTCCGGCAAACTGGCGGCGAACGAAGACGAAGCGCGGCAAAAACTGCGCATGGTGCTGAATAACGGTCAGGCGGCCGAGGTGTTTGGCCGCATGGTGGCGGCGCAAAAAGGCCCGGTGGATTTTATCGAACGTATGGACCGCTATCTGCCCGCGCCGATGCTGAGCAAAGCGGTATACGCCGATGCGCCCGGCATCGTCAGCGCCATGGACACGCGCGCCCTCGGGATGGCGGTGGTGGCGCTGGGTGGCGGTCGTCAGCGTGCCAGCGACAGCATTGATTACAGCGTCGGCTTCAGCGAGGTGATTCCCCTCGGCACCCGCGCCGATGCGCAGCGGCCGCTGGCGGTGATCCATGCCGCCTCTGAAGCGCAGTGGCAACAGGCCGCTGCCGCGGTGAAAGCCGCTATCGCCCTGAGCGACACGGCACCCGCCGAAACGCCGGTGGTGTATCGCCGTATCAGCCAATAGTTGCGCCGCTTCGTGCTTCGACGCAGCCATTCGGGTATACTGATCTGATCGCTTTTTTTTGACTTGTCATCGCGCAATTGCGCAGGAGACTTGCATGAAACGTGCTTTTATTATGGTTCTCGACTCCTTTGGGATCGGCTCCAGCAAAGACGCCGCTAAGTTCGGTGATGAAGGATCGGATACGCTCGGCCATATCGCTGAAGCGTGCTTCGAAGGCCGGGCCAATGAAGGCCGCGAAGGGCCGCTGCACTTGCCCAACCTCACCGCACTTGGACTGGGTAAAGCCGCCGAGCTGTCCACCGGGCGTTTCCCGCCGGGACTGGATGCCAGTGCGGAGATCATCGGCGCTTACGCTTACGCCAGCGAACTTTCCTCGGGCAAAGATACGCCGTCGGGCCACTGGGAAATTGCCGGTGTGCCGGTGCTGTTTGACTGGGGCTATTTCTCCGACAAAGAGAACAGCTTCCCGCAGGAACTGCTGGATAAACTGGTACAGCGTGCCGAACTGCCCGGCTACCTCGGCAACTGCCACTCCTCCGGTACGGTAATTCTCGACCAACTGGGCGAAGAGCATATGAAAACCGGCAAGCCGATTTTCTATACCTCGGCGGACTCGGTGTTCCAGATTGCCTGCCACGAAGAGACCTTTGGCCTCGATCGCCTGTACCAGTTGTGCGAAATCGCGCGTGAAGAACTGACCGAAGGTGGCTACAACATTGGCCGCGTGATTGCGCGTCCGTTTGTTGGCGATAAAGCCGGTCATTTCCAGCGCACGGGCAATCGTCACGATTTGGCTGTCGAGCCGCCTTCCGCAACCATGCTGAAAAAGCTGGTGGACGAGAAGGGCGGTGAAGTGATTTCGGTGGGTAAAATCGCCGATATCTACGCCCAGCAGGGCATCACGCAAAAAGTGAAAGCCACTGGCCTTAATGAGTTGTTCGACGCCACCATCGCACAGATGAAGCAGGCGCCGGACCAGTCGATTGTGTTCACCAACTTCGTCGATTTCGACTCCACCTGGGGCCATCGTCGCGATATCGCCGGTTACGCCGGTGGGCTGGAGCTGTTCGATCGTCGTCTGCCGGAACTGATGGCGCTGGTAAAAGAGGATGATATTCTGATCCTCACCGCCGACCACGGTTGTGACCCAAGCTGGCAAGGCACCGAACATACGCGCGAGCACATTCCGATTCTGATCTACGGACCGAAGGTGAAACCGGGATCGCTCGGCTATCGCGATACCTTTGCTGATATCGGCCAGACAATCGCGCACTATTTTGGCCTGTCCAGCATGGACTACGGCAAAAGCATGCTGTAAAACAGCGCCCAATTTTTAATAAGGAAAATAACGATGGCAACGCCTCATATTAATGCAGAAATGGGTGATTTCGCGGACGTGGTGCTGATGCCGGGCGATCCGCTGCGTGCGAAGCACATTGCAGAGACCTTCCTCGAAAATGCGGTTGAAGTGAACAACGTGCGCGGCATGTTGGGCTACACCGGCACCTACAAAGGACGCAAAATTTCGGTGATGGGCCACGGTATGGGCATCCCATCCTGCTCGATTTACACCAAAGAACTGATCACCGATTTCGGCGTGAAGAAAATCATCCGTGTCGGTTCCTGCGGCGCGGTGCGTGCTGACGTGAAACTGCGTGATGTGGTGATTGGTATGGGTGCCTGCACCGATTCCAAAGTGAACCGTATGCGTTTCAAGGATCACGACTTCGCAGCGATTGCGGATTTCGACATGGTGCGTAACGCGGTTGATGCGGCGAAAGCGCTCGGCGTTGATGCGCGCGTCGGCAATATCTTCTCCGCTGACCTGTTCTACACCCCGGACCCGCAGATGTTCGATGTGATGGAAAAATACGGCATCCTCGGTGTGGAGATGGAAGCGGCTGGGATCTACGGCGTGGCCGCAGAATTTGGCGCCAAAGCGCTGGCGATCTGTACCGTGTCGGATCATATCCGTACCCACGAGCAGACCACCGCCGCCGAACGCCAGACCACCTTCAACGATATGATTAAGATCGCGCTGGAGTCGGTGCTGCTGGGCGATTAATTCTCCCACCCTAACCCTCTCCCGCAGGCGGGAGAGGGAATCGATCGGGGTAACAGCACGCACCTTCCCCCGCTTGCAGCAGAGACCAAATTGAAGAAATCCCCCTCTCATTAAACATCTGACACACTTTTACCCAGGCTTGTGCATCTTCCTGCTGGCTCTGACGCCATCTCTCCCTATCATTAGCGGGATAACGAAGAGACTAAGCCCCCCTGATGAATTTCCGTAATTTCGAAGCCGAAGAGAAACTGTTTGTCCGCCGCGCCATTGTGGCGTTTGCCCTGGTGTTGATCTGTTTCATCATTCTCGCGGTTAACCTCTACCGCATTCAGGTCGAGCAGCATGGCTATTACCAGACGCGATCCAACGAAAACGACATCAAGATGATCCCCATCGCGCCGACGCGTGGGCTGATCTACGATCGCAACGGCATTCCGCTGGTGCGCAATGTCACCTGGTACGACATCCTGCTGACGCCGTATAAAATCGACGACATGAAGGCGACCATCGCCGCGCTAACGCCAATCGTCGATTTAACCCCGGAAGAGATCGACACCTTCTGGCGTAATCTCAAGCAGAACAGCCGCTACAAGCCGGTGGTGCTGAAGGAAGAGCTGACCGACGAGCAGGTGGCGCGCTTTTCAGTCAACCAGTTCCGCTTTACCGGCGTCAGCATCGACACCTATGAAGACCGCCAGTATCCCTATGGGGCCGATCTGGCGCATGTCATCGGCTACGTCTCGAAAATCAACGATAACGACTACAAACGCCTGAACGAAGAGGGCGTGTCGGAGAACTACGCTGCCGACCATAACATCGGTAAGCAGGGCATCGAGGGCTATTACGAATCGTTGCTGCACGGCAAAACCGGCTATCAGGAAGTTGAGGTGGATAACCACGGCCGTATCGTGCGGGTGCTGAAAGAGGTGCCGCCGGTGGCCGGGAAGAACATCTATCTGACCCTTGATCTGCACCTGCAACAATATGTGGAAAGCCAGCTGGTGGGGCAGCGCGCGGCGGTGCTGATTGAAGATCCGCACGACGGCGGCGTACTGGCGATGGTCTCCAGCCCGAGCTATGACCCCAACCCGTTCGTCAAAGGCATCGGTTATCAGGCGTATAAAACCCTGTTGCAGGATAAAAACCTGCCGCTGATTAACCGCGTCACCCAGGGGCTGTATCCACCGGCTTCGACGGTGAAACCTTATATGGCGATGTCGGCGCTGCTGACCGGCGTGATCACGCCACAAACCACCTTCTTCGGTGCGCCGACCTGGACGCTGCCGGGCACCGATCGTAAATACCGCGACTGGAAAAAGAGCGGTCACGGTATGCTGGATGTGACGCGCGCCATTGAGGAGTCTGCGGATACCTTCTTCTATCAGGTGGCGTTTTTGATGGGTATCGACCGTATCCACCATATGCTGAGCCAGTTCGGGTACGGCAGACCGACCGGCATCGATCTGAACGAAGAGTACGCCGGGCTGCTGCCGAGCCGCGAATGGAAGCTGAAAGTCCATAAACGTGGCTGGTATCAGGGGGATACGGTATCGGTGGGGATTGGCCAGGGCTACTGGATCGCCACGCCGATTCAGATGGTGAAAGCGCTGGTGGCGCTGATCAACAACGGTCGGGTGATTAACCCGCACCTGCTGGAGAAAGCCCAGCGCGGCACCTGGCAGGAACCCTATAAGCCGAAAGATCCGCAGCCGCAGATTGGCGATGCCAAATCACCGTACTGGTCGCTGGTGCGTCATGCGATGTTTGGTATGGCGAATGCGCCGAACGGCACCGGCTACAAATATTTTCACACCGCGCCTTACGGCATCGCGGCGAAAAGTGGTACGTCACAGGTGTTTAGTCTGAAGCAGAACCAGACTTACAACGCGAAGATGATCCCGACTCGCCTGCGTGACCATATCTTCTACACCGCCTTTGCGCCCTTTAACGACCCGAAAGTGGCGGTGGCGCTGATTCTGGAGAACGGCGGCAATGAAGGGATAACCGCTGCGCCGGTGATGCGTAATATTCTCGACCATATCTTCCTGCCGCCGCCTGCGCCAGAGCTGCCGCCAGAGGCACCCGCGAAAAACTAAGGGGGCTATCGCCCCCAAAGATTCAGTTAAACCAGCCGCTGGCTTTTTTAACCCGCGCCTGGCCTTCGCTCTGCATCAGGTCACGTCCACCCTGAGACAGGTTGCGTGCCGCATCGGCTTCGGACTGCACCACATCGGTGTGTGCCGCACGGGATTTCAGATCCTGATCGATATATTCATCTTCGCGCGCCACGCGAGCGGCCTCACGTTTCAGCGCCAGTTTGCGCTGCTCCAGCTCCAGCTGGCGCAGTTCATCCTCGTAACCCTGATCGCGCTTTTTGTCAGACTGATATTCGGCCACCTGACGCGCTTTCTCGGCGGCGGCCGCCGCGTTTTTCTGACGCTGACGCTCAGCGCTGGCTGCCGCTATCTTCGCCTCGCGTGCGCGTTCAGCTCGCGCTTCGGCGTCTAAACGGGCCTGACGGGCATCCTGCTGCGCGTGTTCTTCCGCTTTACCCGCATTTTCCGCCGCCGCCACCGCCGCCAGTTGGTCCTGTAGTGAGGCCGCTTCAGCGTGGAGCGTAACGCTTAAGGTCATCGCCACCAGCGAGCAAATTGCAATGCAACGTTTCACCAGGCGCTCCTTAGGCTTTAACCGGGCAGGAGGTGTTTGGCTGAATACGGGTTTCGTTGTCTTTGGTGGAGATCACCACCGCTAGCCCCGAGGTGAATTCACAGGAGCGTCCCACCTGGGTCGAGGTATAGACTTTGGTGCCTTCCCGGTAGGTCAGTGAGACGCCATCAACCAGCACTTTGTCCTTCACCATAGAACCCGCAGCCGCACCCAGCGCGCCGCCGCCAACCGCACCAGCGGTGGTGCCCAGCGCGGAACGTGAACCGACATTGTGACCAACAACCCCACCGGCCACTACGCCCAGCACCGCACCAAAGGTTTGCGCCGCCTGCTTATTCTGCGTGTTATCTACGGCGACTTTGGCGGGCAGGATCGAAATGATATTGACGGTTTTGGTTTCCTGCTTGTTGTTCAGCTGGGTGGTGTCATAGACGTTGGCGGCGTAGCTATCGGCATTATTCTGGCAACCGCTTAACAGCAGAGGAGCAAAAACTGATAAGAGAAATAATTGTTTTGCAGATTTCATCGGGTTAACTCCATTTAAGAAAAGTCCTAAATTGTTACCATGACACCTGCTGCATGTAAGTACGTCCCACCATATCTGGAAAAATTAATGATGTGATGATGTGGATTTGTCATAAGTCAGGGCGATCTCTGCTAATAACGGCAACCCGTGTGGCTGAAAATAGTCTGTTTTTTCAATAAGATTAATCAGTAGGCAATAACAGGTTGAGACAGGCTGGCGCGCAGGGGGAAATAGTGCGCAAAAAAGCCGCAATATTAATTTAATGAAATTTAATCTTTTGAATTATTTTTAAACAATATGATGAATCTCTGGGCGGGGCAGAGATTCATTTGTCTGACTGGATGATTTCGGTGGCAATCAGAAGGGGCTAACGAAAAAACACCCGGTTACGGCCGTGGTTTTTGGCGTCATACAGGGCGGCGTCGGCGTTGTTGTACAGGGTCTCGAAATCTGAGCCGGGTTTGCCGTAGCTGACGCCGAGGCTGGCGGTGACCAGCTGGCCCGGCAGCACCGCCATCGGCGAGGCATTCAGCGAAGCGTGAACGGCACCCGCCACAATCACCGCGTCCGACAGCCGAAAATGTGGCAGCAGTACGGTAAACTCTTCACCGCCAATCCGGCCGATGCTGGCCTCTGGCGGGCAGTGCGCCTGCACGC
This sequence comes from Pantoea sp. X-Soil-TKNS-1207, assembly GCF_059730485.1. NCBI lineage: Bacteria > Pseudomonadati > Pseudomonadota > Gammaproteobacteria > Enterobacterales > Erwiniaceae > Pantoea > Pantoea sp. X-Soil-TKNS-1207. Next base: position 3,662,682 of record NZ_AP035958.1, on the reverse strand, counting down.
GCGACACCAGCTCACAAATCACTTTATCGCCCACCGGATGACCAAATTCGTCGTTGATCTTTTTGAAGTGATCGATATCGAGGATGATCAGCGCCGCCGGGCCGTCGATCAGCGTATGGGTAATGCGCTGGATAATAGCGCTGCGGTTCCACACCGCCGTCAGCGGGTCGTGGCTGGCTTTGTACTCCAGCTCCTGCGCCAGCCGGTTGAGCTGTTCATTGACGCGGTTCAGCTCGCGCTCGGCGCGGTCGCTGCGCGAAATCAGGCGATAGGTTTCGCGCATCAGCCGCTGGTAGTGGCGGTTAAGCATCAGCAACGCATCGCGATAATCCTCAGCGCTGAGTGAAGTCTGCGCCGCCACATCCTGGGTGCGATTCAGTACCTCGCTCTCTTCGCGGAACAGCTCATTAAGGTCGATCATGAGGCCATTTCCGCCTGCAACTGCACCTGTAACGCGGTGAAGTCGAGCGCCAGCTCCTGACCAAACTCCTCGGACACATCATCTTCCGCGTCATAAAACCAGTTAAGCGCGACGGACTGACCATTCTGCGCCAGCTGGTTAAACAGATCGAACAGGCTGAACAGCATCTTGGTGCTGGAGCTGTTGAAGTAGCGCAGGGCGATGTCCACCGTCAGCGGGCGCTGGTCATCTGGCTGCCAGCTCTCCAGCGCATCCAGCAGCGGACGATAAAAGGCCGCGGCATTTTCCGGCCAGGATTCGCCGCGCAGGGAAAAGTGGCGATCGGCAAAGTTGAATTGCACGTCAGGGGTGCTGTCAGTGGCAGCGATAACAAGGGTTTGCATCACAGAATCAATCCTGGTGAATAGTGGCTTTAAGCCAAAACGTCGCGAAGTCGCTGGTTTCCAGCGGACGCAGTTCATACTCCAGCGGTTCGCTGACATCCCGTGCCAGCGTTAATAATCCAATATTCGCCCCTTTGCTGGTGGCAGGGCTTTCGCTGCGCAGGCCGACGCGGTACGCCTGCTTAATCTCTTCATTGCTCATGGCGCGCAGCATATCGAGCCAGTAGCGCAGCTGGTCGCAGGCTGCCTGATCGACCAGATTGCTGCTCTCCAGCACGTAGTTGTCGCCGTCCACGCGCAGGCAGACGGTGCCAAAGCGAAAATCCTGCTCGTCGTGGCTGAGCGCGCGGCTGTCCTGCGAATAACGCAGAATGTTCTGCACGATTTCAACAAAGCTGGAAAACAGGCGGCGGCGAACTTTCACCGGGGCCTGCTGGTTTTCGAGAAAAACTTTGATCACCTCGCCCATCGCCGTGATGTTCTGCGGCGAAAAAAAGCCGGTGTAGTGCAGCGCCACATGCTCGGGTGGCACATGGCTGAGTGGCGCATTCAGGTGCGTCCCGTGATTCATCATCTTTACGGCTCTGTTAATAACGGAAGCCAAACCAGGTGACGTCATCGCGTCGCGGCTGGTTGCCTTGCCAGTGGAGAAAATCCTGCTGAAACGCCAGGGAAAGCTCGCTCATCGGCAGCGTCTGATAGCGGCTGACGAGCGCCTGAATGCGTTTTTTACCAAACATAATCTGCCGCTCGCCGCCGGGCTGATCGGTCACGCCATCGGTCATCACCAGCAGCAGATCGCCGGGGTGCAGCGTGCGCTGATGTTCACTCCAGACATAGTCGAGCGGCGTATCGGTATAGCCGACGCCGACACGATCGGCGGTCAGCGTGGTGACGTCGTCAGCGGCGGGTTGCAGCAAGGCATGCATACGCGCGCTCGCCCAGCTGAGCTGGTGCTGCTGCGTATCGAGCCGCAGGGCAATGGCATCGCAGCCATCGTTAGAGTGAGAGGTTTGCTGCGACGCGCTGAGCTGGCCGAGGGTCTGTTTGATATGACGATTCAGCGCCTGCAACAGCTCCGACGGCGAGCGGCGGTTTTGTTGCAGCGCGTTTTCCAGCGCCGACTGCACAATCACCGTCATAAACGCGCCAGGAATGCCGTGGCCGGTGCAATCGGCGATCAGCGCCAGCCAGCCCTGTTCATCCTGATGAAATGCGTAGTAATCCCCACCCACGCCGTCGCGCGGTTGCCAGTGCAGGCACCAGTCGTGCAGTTGCACCGCCATTTGCTGGGTGGAGCGGTCGAGCATCGCGTCCTGAATCACGCGGGCGTAATCGATGCTTTGTAAAATCTGCTGATGTTGCTGCGCCTGCAAATCGGACACGGTACGAATCAGGTCGATGCCCAGACCAATGCCGCTATAGTTGCCCGCCTCGGTGACAATAAAGCCGTCGGTTATGGATTTATCACCGCTTGCCACCACCTGCTGCGCCACCTGGTCGAGCGGAGTTTCCGCGTCGATCACCAGCGGATGCTTATCCATAAAGGCGATGCAGCTTTTGCGGTCATAGAGTTCGCGAAAGAACGGACGCGTCATTTGCGACAGGAAGATATGGCGGTTGATCATGCCGAAGGGTTTGCCGTCTTCAACCACCGGCAGACCAATAAGATCTTTGTGTTCAGTAAACAACGCCATCACGGCGAGGTTATCACTGGCAGGGCTGACGAAGGGCACCGCGATGCAGAGCGAACGTGCTCGGTAACGGCTCGACAGTGCGACAAGACCTGCGCGTAAATCGGGCAACTGCATAACGGTAATCTGGCATGATTTAAGATTAATCCTAGGGTACTGCACCGCTGTGACATTTTTATGTCATAGCGGTGCGGCGCCGAATAATTACTCTTTTTTCAATGCCTCAGTGACGTGGCTGATGGCGTTTACCACATCATTGGCGCTGTCGCGAATTTCGGCGATGACCTCACCGGCTTGCTGTGCCAGTCCCACCCCCTGATCGGCGCGTTTCAGGTTCGATTCGATCCCCTGCAACGCTTTTTCCGCCAGCAAATGGTTTTGCTGCACCCGATTTTCAATTTCAGTGGTGGCGCGATTGATATTGGCTGCCAGCGTACGCACCTCGTTTGCGACCACGGCAAAGCTGCGGCCATGAGTGCCAGCGCGCGCGGCTTCCACTGCGGCGTTGAGCGCCAGCAGGTTGGTTTGATCGGCGATTCGGCGGATGCTTTCGACGATAGAACCGATGCGATCGGAGGAATCACTCAGGTTATTGATATCACCTGAGATGCCTTGCAGCTCGCCTGCGAGGTCATGCATGGTTTGCACGCTATTGGCGATCACCGTCGCGCCGAGGCGGGTGTTTTCGCTGGTCTGCAACGCGGTTTGATACGCCTGCTGCGCCGCTTTGCTCTCCTGCTGGTTCTTCTCAACCTGAGCGGTGACGTCGGTGGCGAACTTCACCACCTTATACAGCTCGCCGTTATCGTTAAATACCGGGTTATAGGTGGCGCGCAGCCAGACGGTCTGGCCCTGTTTGTTCACACGCTCGAACTGGCCGGCGATAAACTCGCCGCGATTCAGTTTCTGCCAGAACTGGCGATATTCGGGGCTGTTGCGCAGTTCCGGCGTGCAGAACTGGCTGTGATGACAACCGATGATCTCATCGGCGTGATAACCCATGGTTTTTAGGAAGTTAGCATTGGCTTTCAGCACCGTGCCCTTCAGGTCAAAGGCGATTACCGCCATCGATCGCTCAATGGCGGTGGTCATGGCGCGTTGCTCCTGGGCATCGACGATGCGGGCGGTGATATCGGTCGCCAGTTTGATGATTTTAATCACCCGCCCATTGCGATCCTGCACCGGCACATAATTGGCTTCCAGCCAGATGGGGCGGCTGTTTTTTGCCACGCGCAGAAACTTATCGCTGAAGCCTTCGCCGCGATTCAGTCGTCGCCAGAAATCACGATATTGCGCAGACTGCACCAGATCGCTGGTACAGAACAGGCTGTGATGCTGGCCGACGATTTCGGAGAGCGTGTAACCCATACGCTCAAGAAAGAGATCGTTGGCGGTGAGGATGCGACCTTCCGGCGTGAACTCAATCATGGCGATAGCATCCTGTAGCGAATTCAGCGTCGCCGAGCGATGACTACGCTTCTGCCACGCAAGGCGCGACAGTATTCCTGATGTAATCGTGGTGAACATGGTGAACCTTATTATTGGTATGGTATCAGGACGGTTATCGGCAGGCGTGGTCAAAAATTCACCACTAAAAACGTCGCTGGCGCACAATTTTTTATCACCCGGTCTGCGGGTTGCTGCAAAAGGCGTCAGTCAGCGCCATTTCGGCGCAAAAGCGTTTGACGGTGCGGGCTGGTTAGGGTTTAATGCGCCCCGTTGCCCGAATAGCTCAGTCGGTAGAGCAGGGGATTGAAAATCCCCGTGTCCCTGGTTCGATTCCGGGTTCGGGCACCAAAATTCAGAAAACCCAGCCTATGGCTGGGTTTTTGCTTTTCTGCGCAAGAAATTTTTAGTCGCCTGAGAGGTCGCATTCGCAGCAGGTTTCAGACCCGATAAAAATTGACATTATAAAATTACACTCACATTTCATTTTCTTTTTTTAATTATTAATTAAAAATCATTCTATTATATATTCCGCTGGCTACTTAATTTTTCGGGGTATAATCACAAAGTAAATTACCCGAAAATCCCGCCGTAAGATCACGCTCAGACATTGTGACCGTAGTCACTCGAAAAGCAATATTTGATAGCTCTGATAATTCACATTTAAATAAAGCATTTTAATTCAATGTGTTAATTTGATTTTTCGAGCAATTTCCAGCCTTGTCACTTTTTTCCTTTCTGTGAGAATAACGTTATTGCCTTAAAGATATGCGCAGGCAATCGACCAATACCACCTTACTAAAATAATGACCTCAACCTACAGGTGACAATATGAAGACCAGCCGAATCGTCATCGCAGCGATAACTGCGGCGTCTATCTTTAGTGCTCAGGCTAAAGAGATGAAAGTGGGTGTCGCGCTCGCAAATTTTGATCTCAACTTTATTTCAATTCTGAAAAACCAGATGGAGACTGAACTTAAAAACGAACATCTCGATGGCCAGTTTGTTGATGCCAAAGGGGATGTCGCACTCCAGGTTCAGCAGGTAGACGACTTTATTAATCAGGGCGTTGACGCCATCATCCTGAATCCTGTCGATACCCAGGGTGTATTGCCGATGATGAACGCGGCCAAACAAGCCGGTATTCCGCTGGTGTTCGTCAATCGTAAGCCCGAAGTGAAGCTGCCTCCCCGGATGGCCTACGTAGGATCAGACTCCGCCCTCGGTGGGGAAATGGAGATGGAAGCGCTGGCGAAGAAAATGAATTACAAAGGGAATGTTGCCATCCTGATGGGCGCGCTTTCGAACGAGGAAGCCCGCGAACGTACCCGCGCCACTGAGGCCGTGATTGCCAAATACAAAAATATGAAGGTGGTGGAGAAGCAGACCGCGAAGTGGCAGCGTAACGAGGCGGTAGATGTCGTGTCGAGCTGGCTCCTGAACGGCACCCCGATTGATGCGATCGCCGCTAATAACGACGAAATGGCGATTGGCGCAATTATGGCGCTGAACCAGGCTAAAAAAGGCAATGTACTGGTTGCCGGTATCGATGGCACCCCGGACGGGGTGAAGTTTGTGCAGGATGGGCATCTGACGCTGACGATTTTCCAGGATGCGCGGGGCCAGGCAACCGGCTCGGTTAAAGTCACTAAGGCGTTATTAAATAATGAGAAGGTGGATCCTTACGTCTGGATTCCTTATAAAACCATCACCCCGGATAACGTTCAGCAATTTTCGAGCGCCGAAGCAAAAAAATGAATGTCTGGCCCGCCATGAGCGGGCCATTTGCATTACAGTAGATAAAAAACCGTCGTGAGGTTGTCATGCTTTACCCTTGCCAGGACAGTGTTACTGAATATCCCGATTTTTCAGGTGACAGCCGACCTAAGCTGCTTTTTGTCTGCCGGACGCAGGGAGAAGAATCGGCCATCCCGCGTGTGATGCATAAACATGATGACCGGCTGGAGATCATGTTTATTGCCAAAGGCAGCGGCCAGTATCTGATTGGCGGCAGGCAATATCTTGCACAGGAAGGCGACATTCTGATTTTCAATCAGGATGTGGTCCATGATGAACGTCCACACGTCAGCAGTGATTCCCTTATTTACAGTTGTGGCATCAGTGGCCTGAATCTGGAAGGGCTGCCGGTTAACCACCTTATCTCGCGCGACCAGAGTGCGGTTATCGCCACCGGGCAGAATGCGCAAAATATCTTTGGCGTGTTTGAAGCGATGTGTTCGCAGGTATTTCGCGATGAACATCACTATGGTGTCGTCACCTGGCATCTGCTGAATGCGTTGATTGTGATGTGCCGCAATAGCTGCCTGCTCAGGCACGAGGAACTGAAGAAAACCGAGAAATCGCTCGGGCTTTCGATCAAAGAATTCCTCGATGAAAACTATAAAGAGGCGATGAACCTGGAAGACATGACCAGCCAGCTCGGTATCACCCGTTTTTATCTGATCCATGTTTTCAAACGCTACTCAGGCTTTACGCCAAAACAGTACATCATTCGCCGACGCGTAGGAGAAGCGCAATCGCTCCTGTTGAGCACCGAACTTGATATCGCGGCGATTGCCACGCAGGTGGGCTATGAAAGCGTTAACAACTTCCATCGGGTTTTTAAAATGGTGGTGGGTATTCCACCCACGCAATATAAAAATCTGTGGATGGAAGGTTCGCAGAGTCTGACGGGATAGCCAAAAGACACACTGGCCATAAGCCAGTGTGTTCACCTCAGATGGCGGGCAGCACGTAGTCCGATTTCTCAATGGTTGCGGTGCGTTTCAGCAGATTGACTGATTTAATCACCCCTTCCATACGCGAAAGGTTCATATCTTCGTGCTCAATACTCAGCGTCAGATCCGGGCTGGCGAAATGGGCGAGCGTGTAGCAGAACGCATTCCACCACGGCTCCGTCTGGCCATATCCCAGTGTCACATAGGACCAGCTACGCTCGCGGCTCATCGTCATCGGACGGTTATCCAGCGCGGTTGCCGTGGCGCGGTTAACCTGATCAATAAACGTATCCTTGGCGTGCACATGATAAATCATACTGCCCGCCTGACGGATGAAGGCCAGCGGATCGCCGCCCATCCACATGATGTGGCTTGGGTCGAAATTGAGACCGACAACATCACCGGTAATTTCACGCAGCTGCATAAACGTCGGCAGGTTGTAGGCGAGTTGCTGGCCGTGCAGCTCTATGCAGATACGCACGCCGTTATCCCGCGCGGCCTGGGCTGTTTCAGTCCAGTAACGCTGCGCGACTTCCCACTGATGCTGCAAAATAACCTGCGTCTCTGGCGGCCATGACGTCACGATCCAGTTAGGGAATTTATCGCCAGGCGCACCCGGTAAACCGGACATGGTGATAACGTTTTCTACGCCGAGAAGGTTGGCCAGCTCCAGCGTCTTGTAGAGACATTGCGAATGAATGGCGCCGGTTTCGCCTGGATGCATGGGGTTGCCGTTCGCATTCAGGGCGGAGAGCGTCAGACCCTGATCCTGCAACTTACTCAGCAAGGTTGTCCGGGCAGAAGGACTCGCCAGCAGTTTGTCGAGATCCAGATGCGGCGCTGTTGACCAGTTACCCGTGGCGAACTCCACGCAATCGAGCTTCAGTTCACCGGCGGTTTTGATCACCTCATCAGTAGACAGGTGCGCGAGGCTATCAGAGACTAATCCAATTTTCATGCTGCACCCCTTATAACTGAATCTGAACGACTTTTTGTGTTTTGAACGATTCCACGGCAGCTTCGGCTAACAGCAGCGCTTTGAGACCGTCATCGGCATTGGTCGGTACCGGACGGTTTTCCTTCAATGCAGCCACAAAGGCTTTCCACTGTTCGCTGAAGGCTTCCTGATAGCGTTCGAGGAAGAAATGCAGCGGTTTTTGCGCCTGTGCACCGCCTTCTTCGGTGATTTTCACCAGCGTGGTGGTCGGGACGTTGTGCACCGACAGACACCCTTTCTGGCCGTGCGCTTCAATACGCTGATCGTAGCCATAACCGGAACGGCGGCTGTTATTGATCACCGCAATTTTCCCCGATGCCGTTTGCAGCGTAATCACCGCAGTATCCACATCACCGGCTTCTTTCACCGTAGGGCTGACCAGCGCGGAAGCAATTGCGGAAACGGACACCGGTTCTTCACCCAGCTGGAAACGGGCCATGTCGAAGTCATGGATGGTCATATCGCGGAACATGCCACCCGACACCAGCAGATAGTCATCCGGCAGAGGAGAGGGATCGCGTGAGCTGATCTGCAAATGTTCCAGCTCACCAATTTCACCGGCGCGTAGCGCGCGATTCAGATGGGCATGATTAGGGTCAAAACGACGGTTAAAGCCAATCATAAATGGCACGCCAATCGCCTTGATTTCTGCGACGCAGGCTTTGACGCGATCGATATTCAGGTCAATTGGCTTCTCGCAGAAAATCGCTTTGCCAGCGCGTGCGGCCTGCAGAGAGAAGTTAGCGTGCGTATCGGTGGACGTGGCAACCAGCACGACATCAACCTCAGGGTCAGCAATGGCGGCATCGGCACTCAGTACCCGGGCTGCGTATTTCCCGGCCAGCGAATTCGCTGCTTCCGCCGAGATATCAGAAACCGAATAAAGCGTCGTATCCGGGTGGTTTGCAATATGACGCGCATGAACGTGAGCAATACGCCCGGCACCTAACAACGCAACTTTTAGCATTATTAACCTCTACATGTTTAATTTGGTGCGATTCGCACCGTTAAAGACAGCAACTTTTAATAGTCGGGAATTCTGTCGAACCTGGCCGCTTCCTGACGTTAACTCGCGTTAAAATGAAACTACGCAATTAGACACGCCATTTCAATACGTCTGCTTAATGAAATTTTTATTTTGTTATGTATGTAACACTTTTCGGCTGTGCTAAAAGTTGCTGTGGCATATTGATATGATTTGTAAGGTTTTTTGTTGGTTACTATCAATAATGCGGTTTCCAGACCCTATAATTTTTAATGTTAATATTAAGTTTCACTCTGGTTTTGTGGATGTTTCGGAATTTTTTCTGAAATGACCAGTCTGAGTCGGGGTGATGCTAAAATTGATTATTTTTCATTGGGATAAAATCGCTATTTTGATAATTCAATTTTTAGCAGCTGAGAGGAGTTTGTGAATGGCTTCACACCTCTTAATTACGACAGGCGTTAAAGCAATTTCTGGTATTGGAATGTAAATTTCATTGATGGTTAATAATAAAACAAATATCGCAAATCCGGTTGGAGCATAACCGTCACCTATCCGCTGGCACGCGGGGCGCCGATTGCAGAGCGCGCTTTTTTGCCAGTAATTTCTGATTACCAGGATGAGAACAACATGATGGAAGAACAACTGACGCGGCAGAAAACTGTCGCACAAGGTATAACGACCAGTCCGAATATAAAGCGCATTACCCTGGTTTCCACCATTGGTGGCCTGTGTTTTGGCTATGACACAGGCGTTATTTCCGGTGCGCTGTTATTCATGACCCACGACCTGGGCTTAAGCCCTTCGTCGGAGGGGATCATCACATCGTCGCTGTTATTCGGTGCCGCGTTTGGTTCGCTGTTCGGTGGAATGCTGTCAGATCGCCAGGGCAGACGAAAAAACCTGTTATGGGTCGCCCTGATTTTCATCTTTGGCGCCCTGGCAACCTCGCTGGCCTGGGATATTACCTCAATGCTGGTTGCGCGTTTTATTCTGGGTCTTGCCGTGGGCTGCGCCTCCGTTACGGTCCCGGTGTACATCGCCGAGCTTGCCCCGGCCAACCAGCGAGAACGGCTGGTCACCGTCAATGAACTGATGATTGTGACCGGGCAATTTCTGGCCTATTCGGTGAATGCAGGCATTGTGAATGCCTACCCGGAGCTGAGCCACAGCTGGCGAATTATGCTGGCCATTCCCGCCATACCCGGGGTGTTGTTATGGTTCGGCATGATGATGATGCCGGAATCTCCCCGCTTTTTCCTGCAACGCGGCGAAGAGAAAAAGGCGCGCCATGTATTGTCAGGCGTGCGTAAACCGGAAGAGATTGACAAAGAAATCCAGGATATCCGCAACATCATTGCGCTGGATTCTCACCATCTCAACCTGCGCAAGGAACTCAGCAAGAAATGGGTTATCCAGCTCATTCTGATTGGCCTGATGATCGTACTGGCTACGCGTGTCACCGGCGTGAACACCATCATGTATTACGCGCCTACCGTCCTCAAATCCACCGGACTTGGCGATGCCGCGGCGGTCACAGCGGCAGTGGCTAACGGGTTGATTTCAATACTTGCCACCATTCTCGGGATGGCAATCATAGGAAAAATGCCGCGGCGCAAAATGTTCCTGAGCGGGCAGATTGGTGTCACCCTGGTACTGGTCATGATTGGTCTGGCGTTTAAAATGTGCTTCCACACGGAAGTGAAAAACGGCGTCAGCATGTTGCAGGGCAACTTTGCCGGTGCCAGCTACATCATTCTTGGTCTGATGTCCCTGTTCCTGGTCTTTATGCAGGGATGGATTGCCCCGGTATTCTGGCTGATGCTTTCAGAAATTTTCCCGCTGCGTATTCGCGGTCTGGGGATGGGGATCGCCGTCTTTGGGCTGTTTGGTTTTGATTTCATCATCCAGTCGCTGTTTCCTATCATGCTAAATGCCTGGGGAGGCGGTGCCACATTTGGCGTCTTCGCCATCTGTAACGTTGTTATGCTGGTGCTGTTGTTCAAATACCTTCCTGAAACGCGCGGGCTTTCGCTGGAAGAAATTGAGAGAAAATTCAGGCAATAACGGCTACAGAATCCGCAGCCTGATGAGCCAAAGGAGCAAACATCATGAAAATAACGGAGAACGAGGTTTCGCTAAACTGTCAGGCGAAAAATCGTGAAGAGGCACTGAAACTGGCATCGGATGCGTTGATAGCACGGGGATGTGTGGCGTCTGGCTTCCTTAACGCCCTGGTCGCGCGCGAGAAAGAGTTATCAACCTGGATTGGCGCTGGCGTCACCATGCCGCACATCAACCGGCGTGACAGCCAGCTGGTGAATAACAGCGGGTATCATTTGTTGCAGTTTCCCGACGGCGTCAGCTGGGACCGTGGGCACGTTGCCTTCCTGGTGGTCGTGGTGGCGGCGAAAGAGAATGAACATCTGGCTATCCTGTCTGGCCTTGCCAACCTGCTGGACGATGAAAGCCTGGTCGAACGCTTATCAACCACAACCTCGGTCAGCGAGTTTGTTGCCATGATTGGCTGACAGGCGCGTGATGAAAAATATCCGCCATTGCCGCGTGCGATGGCGGATGTTAATCAATGGATTGCCTGCGCAAACGCTGCCCGGCGCGATCCAGCCACAGATAAATCACCGGCGTGGTATACAGGGTGAGCATCTGGCTAAATATCAGCCCGCCAATAATGGAAATCCCCAACGGTTGGCGAAACTCAGAGCCATAACCTGACCCCAGCACCAGCGGCAATGCCCCCAGAATGGCTGCGCAGGTGGTCATCATGATCGGGCGGAAGCGGATCATACAGGCGCGCATAATTGCCTCTCCGGCGCTGCGCTGATGTACCCGCTGCTCGGTGACGGCAAAGTCGATCATAATGATGGCGTTCTTCTTCACGATACCGATCAGCAGGATCACCCCGACCAGCGCAATGATCGACAGCTGTGTATCGGTGATCAGCAAGGCAATCAGCGCCCCCACACCCGCCGAAGGCAGGGTGGAGATAATGGTCAGCGGATGCATCAGGTTTTCATACAGGATCCCCAGCACGATATACACCGATACCAGCGCCGCCAGTACCAGCAGAGGCTCGCTGGCGACCGATTGCTGGAATACCTGCGCCGTTCCCGAGAAATGCCCCTGGATACTGGCTGGCATCCGCAGTTGCGCCACCGCAGTCTCCACCTGCTGGGTGGCCTGGCCGATCGACGCGCCCGGCGCCAGGTTGAACGAGGCGGTGATTGCCGGAAAGACATTCTGATGGTTAATCGAAATGGCGGTTTTATCGAGGGTAAAGCGCGCCATGGCGGCAAGGGGCACTAAGGTATTGCCGCTGGTCTGCGCCGTGGAGGAAGGCGTGACGGTAGCGGCGGTGGGGCTGCCTTCGCTGGTCTCCGGCACGCCAGCGGGAACATAAATCCCGGTCAATGCTGCCGGATCCGCCCAGTATTCTGGCGCCAGCTCCATCACCACATGATATTGGTTGGTGGATTTATAGAGGGTGGAAACCTGCCGCTGGCCGAAAGCATCATACAGCGCCTGATCGATAGAGGCGAAAGGCACCCCCAGCCGTGATGCGCTATCGCGATCGACATTCACCGTCACCTGCATACTGTTATCCTGCTGATCGGTATTGATGTCCTGCAAAATGGGCAGGGTATGCATGGCGGCCACCACCTTTGGCACCCATTCATCCAGTTCGCTCTGGTCATCCGCCGTTAGCGTGTATTGATACTGCGCGCCGCTCTGTCGTCCACCAACGGTAATATCCTGGGCTGATTGCAGATAAAGCCTGGCTCCCGGAATGCTGCCCAGCGCGTGGCGCAGCTGCGCAATGACCTCGTCGGCCGTGGCTTTGCGCTCACCCAGCGGTTTCAGGGTGACAAACATGAAACCGCTGTTGATGGCGTTCGAGCCACCGATAAAGCTCCCCACCGAGGCCACGTTGGGGTTTTTCAACACCCGTTGATTGATTTCGAGAAATTTATGCTGCATGGCGAAATAGGAAATACTTTGTGATGCCTGCACCCGACCAATCAGCCTGCCGGTATCTTCCTGCGGAAAAAATCCTTTCGGGATAACGATATACAGCACCAGGTTAAGCAGCAGCACCAGCAGGGTGACCATGCCCATCAGTACCGGATGACGCAGTACCCAGCCGAGGGTATGGCGGTAGAAACGATGGAAGCGCGAGTCTGGCCAGGCGTCGTCCGATGCCTGATGCTGTTGGCTGGCGCGGAGCGTGAGGCTGGCCAGCATGGGTGTCACCGTGAGCGAGATCAGCATCGACATCATAATCGCCACCGACAGCGAGACGGAAAATTCGCGGAACAGGCGTCCGACGATGCCGCCCATCAGCAACAGCGGGATAAACACCGCCACCAGCGATACGCTGATGGTCAGCACGGTGAACCCCACTTCACGCGCCCCTTCAAGCGCTGCCTGCACTGGCGGGGTGCCGCGTTCCAGATGACGCATGATGTTCTCCACCACCACAATCGCATCATCCACCACAAAGCCGGTGGAGATGGTCAGCGCCATCAGCGACAGGTTATTGAGGCTAAAGCCCAGCAGATACATCACCCCAAAGGTACCGAGCAGCGACAGCGGCACCACAATGGCGGGTACCAGCGTGGTGCGCCAGTTGCGGAAGAAAGCAAACGTCACCAGGGTGACCAGCAGCACCGAGATCAACAGGGTAATCTCGACTTCAAGCAGCGAGGCGCGGATGGTGGTGGTGCGATCCATCAGAATGTTGAGCCGGATGGTCGGAGAGATGGAAGCCGATAAAAAGGGCAGCGCGGCTTTGACGTTATTCACGGTATCAATCACGTTGGCACCCGGCTGTTTGTAGACGATCAGCAGCACCGCGGGCCGCCCATTGGACAAGCCGTAGTTCTCCAGATTCTCCACATCCTGACGGACATAGCCGAGATCGGCGATGTGCACCACCTGCCCGGCAGTCTGCCGCACCACCAGCGGGCCGTAGTCCGTCTGCTGGTACAGCATGTCGTTGGCACCGAGGGTAAAACCGGTCTGGCCCGCCTGATAGCTCCCCTTTGGCAGATTGACGTTAGCATTGGCAATCACCGCGCGGATCTGTTCCAGGCTGATGCCATAATGGTTCACCCGGTTGGGATTCAGCTCGATACGGATGGCTGGCAACGCGCCGCCGCCGACGGTCACATCACCCACGCCAGCGGTTTGTAGCAGCTTTTGCTGCAACACGGTTGAGGCGGCATCGTAAAGCTGTCCGCGCGTCGCTGCATCCGACGTCAGGCTAAGGATCAGGATCGGGGCATCTGCCGGGTTCACTTTACGGTAGGTCGGGTTGCCTTCGAGATTGGCTGGCAGGTTGGTGCGGGCAGCGTTAATCGCCGCCTGAACATCGCGGGCGGCGCCATCAATATCGCGGTTGAGATCGAACTGCATCACGATGCGCGCCGCGCCGAGCGAACTGACCGAGGTCATCTGCGTGATGCCGGCGATCTGACCAAACTGGCGCTCCAGCGGCGTCGCGACCGAGGTGGCGACGGTGGTGGGATCGGCCCCCGGCAGGGTGGCGGTGACGCTGATGGTGGGGAAGTCCACCTCTGGTAACGGGGCGACCGGCAGCAGTTTGAACGCCAGTATGCCCGCCAGTGCCAGGCCCACGGCGAGCAGCGAAGTGGCAATCGGCCGCCGGATAAAGGGTTCAGACAGGTTCATGCTGCCGACCTTGCGCGCCAGCGGCTGACCGCGTCACCCAGGCTGTGCATCGCCAGGTACATCACCGGAGTGGAAAACAGCGTCAGCAGCTGGCTCACCACCAGTCCGCCGATAATGGCGATGCCCAGCGGATGGCGCAGCTCCGATCCCATCCCGGTGCCGAACGCCAGCGGCACGGCGCCAAACATCGAGGCGAGGGTGGTCATCAGGATCGGGCGGAAACGCAGTTCGGCGGCTTTGGCGATGGCCTCCACCGGCGGCAGGCCCTGGTTACGCTCCAGTTCAAGGGCGAAGTCAATCATCATGATGGCGTTCTTCATCACGATACCAATCAGCAACACGATGCCAATCAGGCCGATGATGTCGAACTGGGTGCCGGTGATCACCAGCGCCAGCAGCGCGCCAAGCGCTGCGGAAGGCAGGGTGGAAAGAATGGTCACCGGATGGATAACGCTTTCGTACAGGATGCCGAGCATCAGATACACCACGACAATCGCGGCCAGCACCAGGAAGGCCTGGTTGGTCAGCGAGGACTGGAACGTGGCCGCGGCCCCTTCCAGCGAGACCTCTACGGCGGCGGGCACGGCAATCTGCTGCCGGATAGCGTCCAGATGTGACAGCGCGGTGCCGAGGGTATAGCCCGGCGCCAGATTGAAAGACACATCGGCATAGGGGAACTGTCCCTGGCGATTCACCGTCAGGGGCGCGGGGATCACCGTCATGGTTGCCAGGGTCGCCAGTGGCGTGACGCCGCAGGACGCCGTGGCGACATACAACCCGGACAGCAGGCCCGACAGGTTGTCATCGTCCTTATCCGCCTGAACCACCACATGATATTGATTGAGATGGGTGTAGATGGTGGAGATCTGGCGCTGACCAAAGGCATCATAAAGCACATCATCAATCGCCTGTGGCGTGACGCCAAGCCGCGATGCGGTGGCCCGGTCGAAGGTTAACTGCACCTGATTGCCCTGTAGCAACGCCTGGCTCTGCACATCGGCGAACGCCGGGTCTTGCTTCATTGCCGCCAGCAGTTTGCCGGTCCATTGCGTCAGCAGCGCCGGATCGGTGGCCTGTAATCCCACGCGATAGCTGGTGGAGGAGATGCTGTCATCCAGCGTCAGATCCTGCACCGGATGCAGGTACAGACGCATTCCCGCCAGGTTGGCGGTGGCATTGGACAGGCGACGTATCACCGCGCTGCTGCTGTCTCGCGCGCTTTTATCACGCAGATTGATCAGCACCGTTCCCTGGTTCAGCGTCGGGTTGGTCTGGTTGATACCGACAAACGACGACAGGCTGGCCACCGCCGGGTCTTTTAATATTTCCTCCACCAGCGTCTGCTGTTTCCGGGCCATTGCGGGGAAGGAGATATCGGGCGCAGCCTGTGCAACCCCTTCCAGTAACCCGGTATCCTGCTCCGGGAAAAAACCTTTCGGCATCAGCGCCAGCACCACAAAAGTCAGCACCGCCGTCAGCGCCACCGACAACAGAATCAATCCACGATGGCGCAGCACCCAGCCGAGGCTTTGCACATAACGCTGATTGATATGATCGAAGAAATCCGCGCGCCGATTCTCTTCATGGGTCTTAAACATTTGTGAGCACATCATTGGCGTCAGCGTCAGGGAGACCACTGCCGACACCACGATGGCAATCGCCAGCGTCAGGGCGAATTCGCGGAACAGACGGCCAACGACATCCCCCATAAACAGCAGCGGGATCATCACCGCAATCAACGAGACGGAGAGCGAAATAATGGTAAACCCGATCTGTTTTGCCCCCTTCAGGGCGGCATCCAGCGGGGTATCGCCCCCTTCGATATAGCGGGTGATGTTTTCAATCATCACGATGGCATCATCGACGAGAAAACCGGTGGCGACAGTCAGCGCCATCAGCGTCAGGTTGTTGAGCGAGAAGCCGAGGCTCCAGGCGATAGCCAGTGTCCCGATCAGCGACAGTGGCACCGTGATCGCCGGGATCACCGTCGCCGCCAGTTTGCGCAGAAAAACAAAGATCACCATGATCACCAGCGCAATCGCCACCGCCAGTTCATATTCCACATCGGTAACCGAGGCGCGGATGGTTTGGGTGCGGTCGGTAAGGATATCGACTTTGATGGTGCCGGGCAGGCTGGCGCGCAGCTGCGGCAACAGAGTTTTCACCCGATCCACCACCTCGATCACGTTGGCACCGGGCTGGCGCTGGATATTCAGCACGATGGCCGGTGTGGCGTTGGTCCATGCCGCCTGATATTTATTTTCAGCGGCATCAACCACATGGGCGATATCTGCCAGCCGGACCGCTGCACCCGCTTTATAGGCGATGATGATGTCCTGATAATCCGCAGCGGACTGCAACTGATCGTTCGCGCCGATGGAGTAGGCTTCAAACGGTCCGCTGAGATTGCCTTTCGCCTGGTTAACATTGGCGTTGCCGAGGTTGGTACGTACGGTGTCGATAGAGATACCCAGCGCGTTCAGCGCCGCCATATTGACATCGACACGAACTGCCGGGCGCTGTCCGCCGCCGATGGTGACCAGACCGACGCCGGAGATCTGCGAGATTTTCTGCGCCAGGCGGGTATCGGCCAGATCTTCAATACGCGTCAGGGGCAGGACATCGGAGGTCAGGGAGAGGGTCAGCACCGGAGCATCGGCAGGGTTAACTTTGCTGTAAACCGGAGGATAGGGCAGGTTAGTGGGTAAGTAGCTCGCCGAAGCATTAATCGCCGCCTGTACCTCCTGTTCCGCCACATCCAGCGATAACGCCAAATCAAACTCCAGCGTGATCACCGAAACGCCGTTCGAGCTGGTGGAGTTCATGGTCTTAAGGCCGGCCATCTCCCCGAGTTGTACCTCGAGCGGCGCGGTAATCGAGGAGCTGACCACCTCAGGGCTGGCGCCGGGATACTGGGTAAACACCTGAATGGTCGGATAATCCACATCCGGCAGCGCCGAGACGGGCAGCAAACGGTAACCGATCAATCCGGCCAGCAGCAGCGCAATCATCAGCAGCGCGGTCGCGATCGGGCGTTCAATAAAGGGGCGAGAGACGTTCATGGATACCCCTTGCTATTGCGACACCACATGGACCCGCGCGCCGTTGTCCAGTTTATCTGCGCCATCCGTCACCACATTTTCACCGGTTTTCACGCCGCCGTTAAGAATCGCCGTATTTGTGCCGCTGACCGGGCCAACGCTGACATTGCGCAGTTCAACCTTATTATCTGCGCCCACCACAAAGATAAATTCGCCTTTGCTGCCGTGCTGGATGGCTGCGGTGGGGATAACCGGCACCTGTTTCAACGTGTCGGCCTGCATCCGTACGTTGACAAACTGATTGGGAAACAGCGCATGGCCGCTATGCGGGAACTCGGCCTTCACGCGGAGGGTGCCGGTGCTGGTATCAACCTGATTATCAACCGCAATCAGGCTGCCCTGGCTGAGCAGCTTCTGGCTGGTACGATCATAAGCCAGCACCGGGACGGTGCCGCGTGCCGTCGCCTCGCTGATTTGGCTTAGATCATCTTCCGGCACCGCGTACAGCACGGTGGCTGGCTCCAGTTGGGTGATCACCGCAATCCCGGTGGTGCTGGTGGTGGTGATGTAGTTACCGGGGTCCACCAGACGCAGGCCGATAACGCCATCCACCGGAGAACGGATGGAACAGTAGCTCAGCTGGACTTGCAGATTCTGCACGTTGCCGGTATCGAGCTGCACCGTCCCTTCATCGCCTTTTACCGTGGCAAGCTGGGTATCCAGCGTTTGCTGGGTCAGTGCGCCGGCTTTGATGGCCTGCTGGTAGCGACGCAGATTCACACGATCATTAGCCAGCAATGCCTGATCGCGCAGCAGGGTGCCTTGCGCCGCATTCAGTTCGGCTTCAATCTGGCGCGAATCAATATGGGCGATAAGCTGGCCCTGGGTGACATGCTGGCCTTCTTTGAAGTCAACCTGATCAAGAATACCGGCAATTTGCGGCATCAGCGTAACGGTGCGGGTAGGGGTGACGGTGCCTAACGCATCGATAAATACCGGAACATCTTCCGCTTTGACCGCAACTGCGGTGACCGGTGTTGCGGGGGACGATGTGGTTTTTTCAATGGCCGGTTGACGGAAAAAAAGCCAGTACATCGCCAGCAGGGCCACCAGCACCACTAATAACAATCCCGTGAAAGTCACTTTTCTCATCGCGCCGTTCTCAATCGCCATCCTGATGACCATTCAGACCACTTCCCGGACGTCAGGGGGAGTGGGCACCAGACAGTTCTTCCGCTAATCGAATTGCGGATCGACCGAATGAGCACAGCCGCTATTGGGATCGCTAAGATCATCCATACAGGTTTGTTCATCCAGAGGTTCAGCTGATGTTGATATATTAGCTGCCGGAGACGGTTCCCCGACTGAGCAACCGGTGAGGTCGCACAAAAGAACTAAAAAAAACAGATTTCGCATGACTGATCCCTCAGGGTGCGCGAGTATCTGACTGATAATTAACATCATCACCAGAAAGCCGCTGTGCAGGCTTAG
This sequence comes from Pantoea sp. X-Soil-TKNS-1207, assembly GCF_059730485.1. Lineage (NCBI taxonomy): Bacteria > Pseudomonadati > Pseudomonadota > Gammaproteobacteria > Enterobacterales > Erwiniaceae > Pantoea > Pantoea sp. X-Soil-TKNS-1207. The sequence goes on along the minus strand of NZ_AP035958.1, from coordinate 3,643,777 downwards.
TTACGAAAATTACAAAATAAAACAACAACCCGATTTATATAGTTTGCGCCCTGCAAGAGGTTGCCATCTGGCAGGGCATCATTTTGATAAAAACTATTTTTTATAAACTTCCAGACCAATATCTTTATGGTTGGATTCATCGCCGACATTATCAACAATGCGGTAAAAACAATGGCTTGCTTTTATTTGTCCACTTTCACGACATTTTTTGTTGGCTGCTTCTGAGAAGGCGCGATGGCCAATGTTTGGGGTGCCTTTTTGTGTAACGGAAACGTTTCCAATACTCTGGTATCCGCCAGATTTGACCTCATCCGGGTTAACCATTTTGGCGGCGAAAGAAGAAGCGGAAAACAACAGGGGCAGGGCTAATATCAAACCGAAATATTTCATCTTATATCCTTATCTGGGTGATTATTCGAGTGCTCAGAGGCAAGATTGATCAGAGCCATTTAATTTCTAGCACTTATTTTCAGGAAAGCAATGCCGCCGCTTGCGATATATATTTTTTCGCTGAAAAACAAGGTGGCTTTTTTTTGGGAGAAATTCGGTCTTCTCAGAAATGTCTTATTAATAAACGGCTATTGGTTTCCGAATTATTTTATTTATTGAGTGCGTGTTATTAACGTGAATCGCCATTATTTCTGACCAAAATAAAAACGGGCAGCCCCAATCAGGGAGCCGCCCGTTCTGCTTTTTATCGCGAGGGATTCAGTGAAATTTCTTACCGCATCAATGTTTAACCAGCACCTGTTCCCCGGCATTTTTCTCCAGCCGCAGCACATCCAGCAGGGACAACAACACCATCACGGAGACGCCGATAAATGCCACATGAATATCGCTCTGTTGCATGGTGTCGTGCTGATGCCACAGCATTGAAGCACGCAGGAACAGCGCCGCCAGCGCGATACCGGCGCTCATGCTGAACTGGAAAAAGATGCTGAAAATAATCGAGGCATCGCTCATTTTTTGCTGCGGCACATCGGCAAAACCGAGGCTGTTGTAGCAGCTGAACTGCAACGAACGCGACAGGCCGCCAATAAACAGAATCGCCGCAATGGCGAAGTAGCCTAGGGAGGGGCTTAACAGCACACATCCCAGCATGGCGAACAGGCTGATGACGCCGTTAACCAGCATCACCCGCCGGAATCCCCAGCGCTTCATCAGCCAGGTGGTCGCGGGCTTCATCGCCAGATTCCCGGCAAACACCCATAACACCATCATGCCAGCCTGCGCGGCGCTCCAGCCAAAACCTAACTGAAACAGCAGCGGCAGCAGAAAGGGCACGGCATTAATGGAGGCGCGAAATAAAGAACCGCCGCCCGCGGCGTTGCGGAAGGTGGCAATCGCCAGGGTGCCGAACGGCAGCAGCGGATGCGGATGCTTAAGGCTGTGGCGGTAGCTCAGCCAGCTGCATATCAGACCGACCAGCAACAGCGGCAGGCCGATGTTCATCAGCATATGGCCGAGGGTTTCCAGCGCGATGATTAATGCGGTACAGGCGGTCGCGGTGAGCAGAAAACCGCGCAAATCAAAGGGTCGCGGCTGATCCTGTTTAAAATGCGGCACCAGGTAGGCGGTGGCGATCAACGCCGCGATGCCTAATGGAATGTTGAGCCAGAAAATCCACGGCCAGTGCCCATAGGTGACGATTAACCCGCCGAGCGGCGGCCCTAACACCGGGGCGATCAACCCCGGCCAGGTGATAAAGGCGATGGTCTTCACCATGTCTTTTTTCTCTGTCACGCGCAGCACTACCATCCTGCCCACCGGCACCATCAAAGCCCCGCCGAGGCCTTGCAGCACGCGGCTCAGGGTAAACAGGCCGAGATTGTCGCTCAGCCCGCACAGCACCGAGGCGAGGGTAAACAGCAGAATAGCCGAGGCAAACACCGTTCTGGCACCGAACCGTTCCGCCAGCCAGCCGCTGGAAGGAATGCCCACCGCGACGGCCAGCAGATAGGCGCTGACGCCAATATTTAATGACACCGGACTGACCAGGAAGTCGCGCGCCATTTGCGGGATAGCGGTGGCGATAACGGTCGAGTCGAGATTCTCCATAAAAAAGGTGACGGCCACCAGTAACGCCAACGCCATGTTATTACTGTATTTATTTGCAACGCCTTCGATTTGTTCAGTCATGTTTTCGCCTTGCCAAATCCCTGCGTAACGTCCGATCTGACGATCTGCAACTGCAATCAACATGCGAATGCGGCCAGGCGCTCAGACAACACGCGTGACTAACCCGCTGGATAAAAACCAGGTTAATCGTGGCCTTATGTGTAGCGGACAGCAACAACGAGTATGTTTCTGAAGGTGAATGGGGGACGGCGATGATGGGGAAAACGCCGGGCGCTGGCAGGGATGACGGCCCGATCGTCGCATCGGTCAGGCCGTCGCCGTTGGTTACGGCGCCAATACCCAGATGTGATAGCCTCCCTCTTTCATCTCCGCTCCCTCCAGCTCTTTTTCAAAGCCGGGAAAGCGTTCACCCCATTCAGCAATGCTGCGGATATAGCTCAGCCAGGGGCCGTCAGCGTCGCCAAAACTTTCTCCCGGCATCACAATCGGAATCCCTGGCGGGTACGGAATCACCCCCACCGCCGAGGTGCGACCGGCCAGCTGGCTTAGCGGCAACTGTTCACAATGGCCCGCCATATGTTTCTGAAACGCCTCGCGCGGCAGCGTCACCGGCTGCGGCAGCTGACCAAAGGCTTCGGATTGCAGGCGATCCATCTGGCTGGTGCGCATATAAGCGAACATCTCGTTGCAGATATCCTTCAGCCCCATTTTGCCGTAACGACTTTCATGGCCCGTCACCAGATCCGGCAGACAGCTGACCAGCGGGGTGTTGGCATCATAATGCTGCTTGAACTCCAGCAGCACGTTAATCAGGGTGCCCCATTTGCCCTTGGTCACCCCAACCGAGAACAGGCACAGCACCATAAAATCGGTGGTGCGCGAGGGAACAATGCCGTGCTGGCTGAGAAAAGCGGTCAGCATGGCGGCCGGGATGCCGCTCTCCAGCATCTCGCCATCATCGCCCATGCCGGGGCACAAAATCCCGGCTTTGATCGGATCGAGCAGGCACCACTCCTCTTCCAGATCGCCAAAGCCATGCCAGGCTTCGCCGGGTTTTAAAACCCAGCAAGCGGGATCGGAGATCAGCTGCTGACGTGAGGCATCAACAAAGGGCACGCGTTTACCACTGGCGGCATCGGTAATTTCGGTCGCGTTCCAGGGGGCGAAAAACCATTCGCCGCGCGACTTATAGGTGGCGTTGACTTTTGCCAGAGCGAGGCGGAAATCAACCGCTTCGTTAATCACTTCCTGAGTTAAGGTTTCCCCCTGTTTGCCATCCATCATCGCTGCGCCGACTTCATTGGCAGCGATGATGGCGTACAGCGGCGAGGTGGTGGCCTGCAACATATAGGATTCGTTAAAGCGCGAGTGCTCGACCGGCTTTTTACCGTTACGCACATGGATCCACGATGCCTGCGACAACGCCGCCAGCAGCTTATGCGTGGAGTGGGTGGCGAAAACCGTTGGCCCGGCAGGATCGTGATCGGCCGGATCGCCGCGCATGGCAAAGCGATCTTTATAGAACGGATTGAAACGCGCATAGGCATACCAGGCTTCGTCAAAATGAATCTGGTCAACGCTCTCCGCCAGCAGCGCCTCGGCTTCGCTGGCGTGGTAACACATCCCGTCATAGGTGCAGTTGGTGACCACCGCATACACCGGCTTTTGCTGCACGGCCAGGGCGGCGAACGGATGGTTTTTGATCTTTTCGTTGATAGAGGCCGGTGTGAACTGCCGCCGCGGGATCGGACCAATAATGCCAAAGCGGTTACGCGTCGGGACAAAAAACACCGGGATCGCACCGGTCATCACCAATCCCTGTTCAATCGATTTGTGGCAGTTGCGGTCGCACAGGGCGAATTCTTTCTCGCCGATCACTGCCGCCATGATGGCGCGGTTCGAGCCGGAGGTGCCGTTCAGCACCGAGTAGCTTTGATGTGAGCCAAAGATACGCGCCGCATAGGTTTCGGAGTCCTTTATCGGCCCGGAGTGATCCAGCAGCGAACCCAGCGAACCGCGCTCGATGCCGGTATCGGTGCGAAACAGATTCTCGCCGAAATAGTCATAGAATTCGCGGCCCACGGCGGTTTTGGTAAAGGCAATGCCGCCCTGATGGCCGGGCGCCGCCCATGAATATTCTGGCGAATGCTGGGTGTAATTAAACAGCGCTTTGGTGAAGGGCGGCAGTAAACGGTCGAAATAGCGATCGATCAGCGTCAGCGCGCGGGCGGCAATAAATTCGGCGGTGTCTTCCAGCATCCAGACAAATTCATTCACCAGTTGCAGCACGTCGAGGTTGAGCGAATCGATGCAGGAGTGCTCGGCCATTAATAACACCGGCACTTCGCGATTGCGGTAGCGGATGGCCTGCAACAGGGCAAAGGCTTCGCGGTGGCTATCGTCATCATTTTTGCCTAAGGTCCAGTCGACAAACGCACAGCACACCGAAGAATCAGACATGATGGTGGAGATGGCATCGGTAAAACTGGCGCAGCCAATCACCGCCAGATTGTTCTCTTCAAGTGCCTCGATCAGCTCCAGCACGGCGCGCCCACCGGTGGTATTTGGCGCAAGGATACTGTCATCGACCACCAGTACGGTGCGCTTCTTATGCGGACTCATATCTAACATCTTTCGCTCCTCAGTTAGTCTTCCTGCGGCTGGGCATCAAGGGGGTAGGGATTTTTGTGGCGACGGTTGTAGTTAATGGTGTACATCGCGGTAATGACCATGATGGCGACGAATGACCACATCACTTCCTGCGCGCCAGAACCGACCACGGCCCAGATGCAGTAGAGGAAGGCGATGAGGGTGACAAAGGCAAAGGTGCGACGCCGGTTGCCCAGATGGCCATGCCCCACCAGCAGCAGCGCGGCGCAGGTGTAGAGATAAGGAACCAGGGTGAAAATCACCGATACCGACGACACCAGGGCGAATTGCGCGGTGGCATTGGGTGAGATGGTGGTGAGCTGGAAGACGGTCATCAGGATGCCGAGAATAATCAGTCCGGCTACCGGCACGCCATTTTTACTGATTTTGCCAAAGATGGGAGGAAACAGCCCATCATCAGCGGCTGCTTTGGCGGTCTGGCTGGCGAGCAGCGTCCAGCCACCTAAGGATCCCAGACATCCGGCGGCGGCACAGAAGGTCACCACCGCCCCGGCGGTATTCCCCAGCGCCATACGCGCGGCATCGCCAAAGGGAGACGCGGACAGCCGCAGATCGGCGTTCGGTATCATGCCCATGATGGCGGTAGTGGAGAGCACGTAGCAGACGGCGGAAATCAGTACGCCGCCGAGGGTGGCGATGGGCACATTACGTTTCGGATTCTCCACCACCGCCGCCGCTACTGAGGCGCTCTCAACGCCGATAAACGACCACAGGGTGACGCTTAAGGTGCTTTGGATCGCGCCGAAAGTGCCCTGGCCGCTGACATTCCACGCGCTCATATAGGTGGCGCCGCTAAACCAGAACCAGCCAAAAATAGCCACCGCCAGGATGGGAAAGAGCGCCAGCACGGTGGCGACGGCCTGCACTTTGGTGATCATCTGCGGGCCGATAATATTTAAAATGACAAACAGCCACAGCACCGCAATACAGGTAAAGGTCAGGATGAGCGGATTATTTAATGCCGGAATGAAATAACTTAAATATCCAACACCTATCACCACCATCGCGATATTACCTATCCAGCACGCCAGCCAGTAGAGCATGTTAGTCTGGTAACCTAAAAAGGGACCAAAGGCGCGACGGGCATAGGCATAAGAGCCACCCGGACTGGGATCGAGCGAGGACATCTTGGCATAGACAATGGACAGCGACAGCGCGCCGATAATCGTCACCAGCCAGCCGTAAATGGCGATACCACCGGTATTGGCCAGGCTGGCGGGCAACAGAAAAACCCCGGAGCCCATAATATTTCCTGCCACCATTAACGTCACGGGGACTAATCCAACTTTCTTACCTTCAGGCGTAGCCATACACCCTCCATGTATTGAGACATGTGGTTTAAATAGCGGGGAATTTTTTAATGAATCAAATCTATAGTTGATAATTATTTACTTTGCGTAATGAGTTTTGGGCGATTTTTATTACGGCTTCGTTTAATCAGCGGATAGGCCTTGTTTTGCCTTGCCTTTTTAAATGTCAGAATTAATTTCGCGCCAAAGTCGTGGCTTTTTATTTTTTACTGGCAACAAAAGCAGACTGACCATCAGCAGGGAGGTGAGGGTGATGGAAACAGACGGCTTTATTATAAAATGGATGGGTTTTTAATGTTTAACCGGATGATAAATAGGGTTTTGTCTTATTTTTTAGATCCATTGATTTGTGTTATCAGGTACTGCGCTCATCTCCACAATTTGTGCATTTTACAAAGACTCTGCGGTAATAGGTGCGGGGAGATGTAAGCAGGCTACTCATATTTTCACGATGATGATAAAATTTGGCCCTTAATCTTCCGGGATGGACGTATGTTACTGAAAGTAGAAAAGCTCAACATCCTGAGCGGCGTAAACTCTTTTTTATTCGCCTTTGCCGTGCTCAGGATGCTCGCCATCGCGTTTTCCCTCATGTTCCTGTTTATGGCTGCCCCGCTGCGCGCAGCGGATCGAGACGACGCAGCCAATCGCATTGTCAGTGGGATCATCAGTTTTACTTACTGGCCGGGTTTAAAGCACCCGCCGCAGCTCTGCGTGTTGCCGTCGGCGCGCCATTTCTCGCTGCCTGCTACCACCGGTCAGCCAGCGGCTGATACGGCGTTTAGCGTGGTGTATCTCGCCAGCGAGCAGGAGCTGCAAACCCAGCAATGTGACGCCATTTATTTTGTTAATCAATCACCAGAGCAGCAGTCCGGGCTGCTGGAAAAAGTCAGTCACCGTCCGGTGCTGGCGCTGGCTGAAAACAATCCGCAATGTACCCTTGGTGCAGCGTTTTGCCTGATTTTTCACCCAGATAAGACAGTATTTTCAGTAAATCTCGACTCTCTCGCCAGAAGTGGCGTGAGAGTCAATCCGGACGTGTTATTGCTGTCGCGTAAAGGAAGCCAGTAGGATGAAATTCGAAAAAATAAAAACAGAAAAATCATCGATTCGGCATAAATTACGTAAAATCGGCACCATTAATGCGGCGGTTATTTTGCTGCTGTGCTGGTTATTACTTTTTTCCACTTCCATGCTGTTTATTAAAAGCTATGAAAAACGCAATCTGGAACTGATTGCCACCACGCTCAGTACCAGCCTGACGGCGGCCACCGTTTTTGAAGACAGCTATGATGCGAAGAAAAAAGTCATGCTGTTGGGTGGCGAAGGCATGTTTTCCACCGCGAAACTGGTGACGTCGGAGCAAACCATATTAGTGGACTGGCAGGGAAATCAGGACGACAACAGCCGCTTCCAGCAGATGTTGCGTAACTGGATCTACGCGAAACCGCTGAGTATTGATGTCACCCATGACGATGCCAAAGTCGGTACGCTGACCCTGTCGGGTACCGTCACCAATGTCACGGATTTTATTGAATATTCTCTGATTATTTTAACCTGTAGCATGGTGTTCGTATTTATCGTCTCTTTTCTGGTGAGCGAGTTATTGCATCGCGGCATCCTCGCGTCATTCAGAAATATCACCAGTACCATCCATTACGTTATTCGCTCCGGCGATTTCTCCCTGCGTATTACCGACAGCTCCACCAAAGAGTTTCAGCTGTTTTCCGAGGACCTCAATTCGCTGCTGGCGGAAATGCAGACCTTAAAGACTTCCCTGCTGCGGGATAATAAGTCGCTGGCTGCCAAAGCGCTGAAAGATCCCCTGACCGGGCTGGCAAACCGCGCGGCCTTTATCAGCAAACTGAATAAGCTGCTGGATCAGCAACTGGCGCAGGAAAACTTTGTGCTGCTGTTTCTCGATGGCGATCGCTTCAAAAGCATCAACGATACCTGGGGTCATGCGGCGGGTGATGAAGTGCTGAAAACCATCGGCGCCAGGCTGTCAGAACTGGTGGATGAAAACGATCTGGTGGCCCGCCTCGGCGGCGATGAGTTCGCCATGCTGATCACCAGCATGACCACCCATCAGGAGTTGCAGCAGCTTACCAATATGATCAGCTCAAGCATCGCGCAAAAGATTGCGATTTCAGAGGGCCTGAATATCAGCACCTCGGTGACTATAGGTTATGCCTGGTCGCAGCACGGCGATTCGGTGACTTCCATTCTTGAGCGTGCGGATATGCATATGTACAAAAACAAAGGCATTACGAAGGTTACGAAATGAAAACGAAAATTTTCCTTTTTTTATGCGTCATGGCTTGCGTCGGTTGCCAGTCAAAAAGAACCTTCAGCGATGAACAAATCGCGGCGATGCGTAAAGAGGGCTTTAGCCAGAATGCGGAAGGCTGGGGTCTGGGGATCTCAGACAAAATTCTGTTTGGTGTGAATGAATCAGACCTGACGCCGCAAAGCAAAACCACCATCAACCGCATGGCCACCAATCTCGCCGCGACCGGGATTGAACATCTGCGCATCGACGGCCATACCGATAACTACGGCACCGCCAGCTACAACGAACAGCTATCGCTGAAAAGGGCTAACGCGGTGGCGGCGCAGTGGGCGACAGGCGCGGCGTTACCCCGCAGCAATATTGAAACCCGTGGACTGGGTATGCAGTATCCGGTGGCAGGCAATAACACCGCGCAGGGGCGCGCCCAGAACCGCCGTGTCGCCGTGGTGATTACCGCGCCATAGCCAGCAGCGCGCGGTCTTTGCCAGTAGCGTATTCGGTCGACTCTCTCTATGATGAGGTGTTTTCCCGCACGATTGTTGCGAATGATCAATGCCTTAGGAAATAGCGTGAGATGACCATGTTACATGACCTGGATTTACGTCAGCTGGAAGCCTTCGCCGCGGTGATTTCTGCCGGTAGCGTTACGGCCGCCGCCAAAGCGCTGAATCGCTCGCAGCCAGCGGTATCGCGTCTGATTCAGGAACTGGAACAATCGCTCGGTTATCCGCTGTTTATCCGCAACGGGCCGCGTATTCATCCTTCCGAAGAGGCGCTGCAACTGCATCAGTACGTGCAGAAAGCGCTGCTATCATTGCAGCAGATCCGTCTGCGCGCGCAGGAGATTGGTCAGCAGCAGCAGCGTCCGCTGAGTATCGCCGCCACCCCCGCGCTGGCCGCTGGCTTACTGCCGCAGGCGCTGGCGCGCCTGAATCTGCAAAATAAAGTACAAATTATCAGTGAGTCCGCAGAGCAGACGGCCCATGCGGTCATCACCGCTGAGGCCGATCTCGGTCTGTGCAGCCTGCCGCTGGAGCATCACGCCGTGGAGCTGCACTGGATAGGCCAGTCGCGTTGTGTGGTGGCGCTGCCACAGGACGATCCGCTGGCGGAAGAGGCGGAACTGACGCTGAGCAGCCTTGCCGGGCGCCGCCTGATTGCCCCCTGGAGTCCGCTGCGCCTGCGCGGCCGCTTCGAAAAAGCGCTGAAAAAAACCCGGGTGCCGCCGCACGAAACCATCGAAACCAACTCCTCCGCCAATATTCTCGCCTGCGTGCGAGCCGGACTGGGGGTGGCGATCCTTGAACCTGTTACCGCCTGGGGGATGCCGCTGGCCGGGGTGGCGATCCGACCGTTGCAGGAAGATATTCCCTATTTCTTTGGCGTCATCACGCCGCAGGGTCGTCAGTTATCGGCGGCGACGCAGGCGCTGGTCGATGCGCTGGAGCAGGCGGCGCAGACCCTCCTGCCGGGTTTTCAGCGATTAGCCGCCAGCGAACACCCACGCATTATGCGACTGATTAATCAGGACTAAACTCCCCGACGTCATCCTTTCCTTCCCTGCTTAGAACTTTTCCTGCTTAAGATATAAGAAATCCATTGGTTATGAAGTGAGCATGTTGCTTGACACCTTTTCGGGCCAGAGGGATTATGCGAAACCTTAGTCATTACTATGCGTTTAGTTGATAGTTAATCATTAACTATGCGTTATACAGATAATAGAAAAGCACCTTATTCAGACCCGCTGCGGCGGGTTTGCGCCTGCTCCGGGGAAAAACATCATGACGCAAGCACAGTCCAGCGGTCTTCTGGCGCTCGAAGCGCAGCTTCAGCAAGATCTCGAATTCCTCGAACTGCCCGCCAAAGCCTGGGTGCCTGCGCGTACCCATAACGGCGCGCCAGTGCGTGATGTGGTGGTGATTGGCGGCGGCATGTGCGGGCTGGCGGCGACGGCAAAATTACTGCTCACCGGCATCAATAACGTGGTGGCCTATGATGCGGCCCCCGCCGGTCTGGAAGGGCCGTGGGTGACCTTTGCCCGCATGGAAACGCTGCGTTCGCCGAAAAGCCTGCATGGCCCATCCCTCGGCCTGCCGCAGCTGACGTTTCGCGCCTGGTTTACCGCCCAGTGGGGGAAAGAGGCCTGGCAGGAACTGGACAAAATCCCGAAAAATCAGTGGATGGAGTACCTGATCTGGTATCGCAAGGCGCTGAATCTGCCGGTACATAACAACGTGCGTATTACGGCGATTGCCGCAGAAGGTGAACTTATTGCGCTCGATCTGAGCGGCGCAGAAACCGGCCGCGTCTACACCCGCCGTCTGGTGCTGGCAACCGGGCGTTCGGGCCTCGGCGGTTTTGCCGTACCGGACTTTTTGCAGGGCATCGACCGCAAATTCTGGGCGCACTCCGCCGACGATATTGATTTCGCGGCGCTACAGGGCAAACGCGTGGCAGTGATTGGTGCCGGGGCGTCCTCGATGGATAACGCCGCCACCGCGCTGGAAAATGGGGCCGCTGCCGTGGACCTGCTGATTCGCCGCAAGGCCATGCCGCGTATCAACAAAATGACCGGCATCGGCAGCCAGGGCGTGGTGCACGGTATGCATCAACTGCCGGATGCGTGGAAATGGAAATTTGTCGATTACACCGCGACTACCCAAACGCCGCCGCCGCGCTCCTCCACGCTGCGCGTTTCACGCCATAGCAATGCCCGCTTCTTCCTTGATTGCGCGATTGACGCCGTAAGCCAGCAGCCGGATGGCCTGCTGATTGACACCACCCAAGGCGCGCTGCGTTACGACTACCTGATTGCCGCCACCGGCTTCAGCAACGACTTCAACGGGCGCCCGGAGTTTGCCGCGATTGCGCCCTTTATCCGCAGCTGGGCTGACGGTCGCTACCAGGCCGCAATGGGCGCGCCGCGCAGCAATATGCTGGATGCGCCCGACCTCGGTCCGGCCTTCGAATTTCGCGAACGTGAGCCGGGCAGCTGTCCGATGCTGGCGCATATCCACTGTTTTAACGATGCGGCGATGCTGACGCACGGCAAAGTATCTGGCGATATTCCGGCGGTTAGCGCCGGTGCCGATCGTCTGGTGCGTGGCATTGCGGCGTCGCTGTTTGCCGAGGATGTTGAGACCCACTTCGACAACCTGATGGCTTTTGACACCCCTGAATTACAGGGCGATGAATGGGTGGATTCCACACCCTTACTCAAACAGGAGAAAGCGTTGTGATCGACGCCATTGATCAGTCCGCCGGACTGACACCAGAGGATGAGCTGTATCGTGCGCGCCGTTTTCGCCCGGAGTTTGTCGATGGAGCAGAGCAGTGCCGCCAGTCGGTGCTGGCCCCGCAGGACGACCAGGGTCTGGCTGCCGATTTACGTGTGGCGCTGGCGCATCGCATGGCGTTACTGAATGGCGATGCGCATCTGCTGGCCGACTACGCCGCCCAGCTGGCGCAACTGACGCCGTCTGCCGCGCTGCTGGCGCTGGCCCGCGGTGAGACGGATTTAGCCGAACCGCTGGCGACGCTGGCCCGTCATACCGATCGCGTCACTAAAACGCCGTTTGACGCGGATGCCAGCCATATCCGCCTGCTGGAGCAGGCCGGGCTGAACAACCCGCAAATTGTCGCGCTGTCTGAGCTGATCGCCTTTGTTAACTTCCAGACCCGCGTGGTGTCCGGCTTACGTTTGATGAGGTCCGTATGATTCCGTTAGTCAGCCTCAAACCATTGCACTGGCATCCGTATATCACGCCGGTTGACGTTGCCGCCGCGACGCCAGCGCAGCTCGACGCGATGAAGGTGACGCCATCGAACAAGAAGATCTCCGATTACGTGCGCACGCTGGCGCATGATCCGGAGAGTTACACCGCGCGTACCCTGCTGTTCAACGCCATTATGTATGTGGATGGCGGGCTGAATCGCGCCGACCGCGAGCTGGGCGCACTGGGCGCATCGATCGTCAATGGCTGCAAATATTGTGCGGTGGTGCACGCCCGACGCCATGCCCAGCTGACCGAAAGCGAAGCGGTGGTGAGCGCGCTGTACTTCGACAAGGCCGACACCCTCGGCCCGCGTGATGCCGCTATCTATCGCTTTGCCCGCCGCCTGTCGGTGACGCCATCCGAAGCCACGCCGGAAGATGTGGCCGCGTTGCGCGCTCAGGGCATGGATGACAACGAAATCATCGACCTGATCCACGCCATCGCCATTTTTGGCTGGGCCAACCGTCTGATGCATGTGCTCGGCCACGCCAGCATTGAGAAATAACCGTCTTTCACCCGCAAGGACATGAACACAAATGCTTGAACTCAAAGATATTAAGCTGTCTTACGGGAGCGCGCCGATTCTGAAAGGGGTCGATCTCTCGGTGAAGCGTGGTGATGTGGTTTCGATTATCGGTCCGAGCGGCACCGGTAAAACCACGCTGCTGCGCTGCATTAATTACCTGGCAAAACCCGCCTCCGGCAGCATTACGTTTGACCAGATCAGTATGGATTACCAGTCACCGGACAAAGCCGCGATTCAGGCCATCCGTCTGCGGACCGCGATGGTGTTTCAGCAGTTCAACGTGTTCAAAAACATGACGGTGATTGAAAACGTGATGGACCCGCTGATGGTGGTGCAACGTAAAACTAAACAGGAAGCGCGCGCCATCGCTGAGCAGGAGCTGGAGCGGGTAGGCCTCGCCGCGAAACAGGATCATTACCCGTCGCAGCTTTCCGGTGGTCAGCTGCAACGTACCGGCATTGCGCGTGCACTGGCGCTGCGCCCGGATGTGATGCTGTTTGATGAACCGACTTCTTCGCTTGATCCCGAGCTGGTGGGGGAAGTGCTGAAGGTGATTAAAGACGTGACGTCGTCCGGCATTACATCGCTGCTGGTGACCCACGAAATGCAGTTTGCCAAAAGTATCTCTAACCGCATTGTGTTTATGGATCAGGGTGTTGTCGCGGCACAGGGTAGCCCGACAGAGATTTTTGACAACCCGAGCCTGCCGCGCCTTGCACAGTTCCTCAATTCAGAACGCGTACTCTAATAATTACAGGAATCAAAGACATGCCTGCAATCAAAACAACATTACGTCGCCTGGCGATGCCGGGTATCGTGACCATCGCATTACTCAGTGCCGGTGCCAGCTATGCGGAATCGGTCCGTACCATCAAAATTGCCACTGCTGCGGAATCCAAGCCGCTGTCATGGGGCGCGATTGGCGTCGAGCCGCAGGGCTATGAGCCGGATGTGCTGAAAGCCATTAACGCCAAACTGCCGCAGTACAAATTTGTCATGGAAGGGGCTGCGGATATCGCCCAGGAAACGGGCCTGGCGACCGGAAAATATGATATGGCGACCGGGGGCTACTATAAGGCACCCGCACGCAGCAAACAGTTCCTGATCCCGGATAACCCCATTGGCGCCAGCCTGATGAAGATCTACAGCCGCAAAGATAGCAATATCAACGGCATGAAGGATCTGGTGGGCAAGAACATCGTGCCAGTCACCGCCGGTGGCGGCGTGTATAAGTTTGTTATGCAGTGGCAGCAGGAAAACCCGAACGACAAAGTCGAGATCAAAGCCTCCAGCGCCGGTGTGCCTTACCCGGACCGTCTGAAAGAAGTGCAGGGCGGGAAATATGATGCGCTGATCCTGCCATCCAACCTCGGTGAGCAAACCGTTATCGACAACCAGAAGCTGGCGATCAAAGCCAGCGAGCCGGTGTCCATCAACAACACCTACATCCTGATTCACCGTTCAGACGAAAACAAAAAGCTGAATGATGATGTGAATGAGGCGCTGAAAGAACTGAAAGCTGACGGCACGCTCAGCAAGCTGTCGCAGAAGTGGTTCGGTGAAAACATCGTCACCTACATGAAATAACGGTTCACCTGAAACCCTGGTGTATCGGGCGGTCGGCATGAATGCCGACCCTGCGCCTTTCTGTAGGGTGCGAACTCATTCGCGCCGCCTCACTGACATTTTTTCAGGAGTCTTTCACAGTGAATCTCTCGACCATGATTCCCGAGCTACTGTCGGCTTTGCCGTTAACGCTCGCCATTATGTTGGTCGCGATCGTTGCCGGGTTTATCCTGGCGCTGATCGCGACGACGTTCCGTGTGCGCCGTATCGCGGTGATCAGCCAGCTGGCCGATCTCTACGTCTCCTACGCGCGCAGTGTGCCGGTGGTGCTGCAACTGTTCGTGGCCTTTTATGGCCTGCCGCTGGTGCTGGAGTCATTCGGCGTGGGGGATTTTATGTCCGCCACCGTCGCGTCCATGGTCGGGCTAAGCCTGTACCACGGCGGTTATCTTTCGGAAGTGATGCGTCCGGCGTTTCTGGCAGTGGAACGCGGCCAGCATGATGCGGCCGACAGCATGGGTTATAGCTTCCGCCAGAAAATGCTGCGCATCGTCGGCCCTCAGGCGGTACACATCGCGCTGCCGGGCTACGGCAACGCGCTTATCTACCTGATCCACAACGTGGCGCTGGTGATGTACATCGGCGCGGCGGATGTAATGGCGACTGCGCATCTGATTATGGAACGCGACTATAACCAGTATCAGTTCGGTACCTATCTGGTGCTGGCCGTGCTCTATTCGCTGCTGTGCCTGATTACCTGGCTGATTGTCCGTTTCTTCGAAGTGCGTCACGCAAAGTACAACTCGAAAACCGCGGCCAGCCAGGTGAAGTTCACCGCCAGCGTCTGACAGAGAGAGAAAGCCGATTATGTTTGATATTGAGGTTTTGCTGCCGGATTTCTGGAGCATTCTGGACGCGGTGCCGGTCACGCTGGCGATGGCGATCACCATTTTTATCTGTTCCACCCTGACTGGCGGCCTGTTTGCCTTCGTGGAACATAAGCGCCTGCCGGTGCTGCGTCAGCTGGTGCTAGCGTACAAAATCGCCTTTAAAGGCGTGCCGATGGTGGTGGTGATTTTCCTGGCGTATTACGGCCTGCCGCCTGCGCTGCATTTCGTTGCTACCGTGTTTGGCATTGAAGTGAATGCCCACTCACTTCCGAACTGGGTGATCATTATTGTTGCGCTCAGCGCCTGTGTTGCGGCGTTTCAGGCCGAGGTGTGGAAAGGGGCGCTGAACTCGTTCGATACCGGCCAGTCTGATGCCGCGCAGTCGCTGGGCTACACCAGTGGCCAGCTGTTCCGCAGGGTGATGTTTCCGCAGATTATCGTGGCGGCGATCCCGGATTTGGCGAATGCCTTTATGGTGATTATGAAAGCGCTGTCGTTGGCTTTTGCCATCGAAGTGGTGGATATCTTCGCCCAGGCGCAGCTGACTGCCGCACTGAACTTCTACTATCTGGAAGCCTTCCTGATTGCGGTGGTGTTTTATATGGTGATTGCCTACGTGGTCACCAAAATCGCCGATAAGATCGAGGCGAGGCTACGCGTGCGGAGTTGATATCGCATTGGCCAGGTGCGTATAAATACGCACCCTACAGCTCGGTATTGATGCCGCGTAGGGTCGGCATTGATGCCGACCTGATCAGATATCGGCACCGCTTTGTAAAATCCCCGCCCATGCTTTACCGTATTCCCAGCCAAACACCACAACCAGGATACTCCTTTGGGCACAACGCTTACCCTCGCCGAAGACCTCCGCCAGGTGGTCAGCACGTTTGTCCGTCAGGTGCGCGTTGCCACCGACACGGTGCGCAATTCACAACACGAAACCCTGGAACTGCTGGAAACCCACGGCCCACTCTCGATTGCCGAGCTGGCGCGCCTGCGTGGCGTGAAGCATCAGAGTATGCGTCTGGTGATTAATGAGCTGGAACAACAGGGCAGCGTTTTACGCCAGAAAAGCCCGCGGGATTCGCGCGCGCAGCGACTGGCGCTCAGTGATGCCGCCAGCCAGCAACTGGCCGCCGCCAGGACGCAGCGCGCCAGCTGGATTGCCGACGAAATTAGCGCAAAGCTGGATGAAACGGCGCAGCGCGACCTGCAAAAAGGGCTGGAGGCGCTGCGTAAGCTGCTTTAGGGCTGCGCGCTGGCTTGTTTCAGGTGGGCGATGACGTTGGTCAGCGTATTCATGCCCCAGTGTTCCACGTATTGACCCTTTTCCAGACGCACCATATCGATCACCTCAATGGTCACGGCCAAACCGGTGGGGGCAATCCCCAGCAGCGTGCCGCTGTGCACGCCGCTGATGCGTTTACGGGTCGTCACCCAATCGCGTTCGGCGACCTGTTCATCAATGGTGACGGTCAGCGCAGAGAACGCCGGGCGCAGCAGCTGATCAAAGGTGCGCCACAGGCTTTCCCGATCGTTGGCGGCGTCCGGCGGCGCGGAGCGATTAATAAAAGTCGTTGCCACCAGCTGGTCAAATGCCGCACGGTCTCCGCCCGCAATCACCGCAAAATTAAAACGCCGCACAGCCTGTTTATTGGTTTCTGACATGCTTCCTCCGATATGTACAGTCTAACTGTATATATCGGCGGCGAATCAGGCAAGTGTGACGCGCTACCCCAGGTACTCAATAATCGACAGCCCGCCGTTGTAATCGGTGCTGAAGATCATGCCCTGCGCATCAACAAACACATCACAGCTCTGGATCACCTGCGGGCGATCCGGGCGTGTATCCATCATGCGCGCTGGCGCGGCGGGCACTAACGCGCCGGTTTCTTTCGGCTGATACGGATTGGAGATGTCGTAAGCGCGAACACCGGCGTTCTGGTAAGTGGCAAAAATCAGCGTGTCGCTGACAAAACTGCCGGGGCGGTTTTCATGCAGATTATGCGGGCCGAAATGCGCGCCTTTTGCCACGTAATCGCGCTCGTCCGGCTGCGGGAACGTGGCGATGCTGACCGGATTGGCCGGCTCACGGATATCAAACAGCCAGATCAGCTTCTCGCCATCCTGCTGGTTATCCAGCACCGCCTCATCCAGCACCACCAGCAGATCGCGTGATGGCAGCGGCAGTGCGGTGTGGGTGCCGCCGCCAAACGGCGGACTCCAGTTGCGGTGGCTGATCAATTGCGGTGCCGCGCGATCGCTGACATCCAGCAGGGTCAGGCCGCCATCGCGCCAGCAGCCATAGGCGGTATCGCCGCTGATAATCGCGTGGTGCAGCGCATAACGTTTCCCTTCCGGCCAGTCCGGCGTTTCACCCGCGGCGGTGTGCATACCGGGCAGCCACCAGCGACCAACCACGCTGGGGCGCTGCGGATCGGCTAAATCGAGGGTCAGCAGAATGTAATCGCTAAAGCCGTCGATCAGCGCTGAGACATAGGCCCAGCGGCCACCGACATACCAGATACGATGGATGCCAATGCCGTCGAGCGCCAGGAAGCTGATTTCCCGTGGCTGCGCCGGGGAGGAGATATCAAAAATCCGCAGCCCGGATTGCCAGCTTTTTTCCTGGATATCGGCGGTGGTGTGGCCGACGGCGCGGGTGTAATACACCTTCTCGTCAGCGAAACGCGCATCAGCGAACAGGTCGCGTGCGTTGATCACCAGCAGCAGATCATCATGCGCCTGCAAATGTACATTCCAGGTGCCAGGCGGGGCGGCGACGTAGTTGACGGTTTTCGGCTGGCGCGCATCACGCACGTCGATCACTCTAAAGCCCTGCGACACCATATGGCCGACATAGGCAAAGCCGCGATGCACCATCACCTGCACGCCATCCGGGCGGCCGCCCTGATCGCTGTGACCAATCAGCCGCATATTGCGGCTGTATTCCGGGGTGGGGAGAGAAGTGGTCATGGCTGGCCTCACTGCGCTTTGGCGGCGAGGGTGGCGAACCAGGGCGCGATAAAATCATCGCTCTGGCCCCAGCCGGGGATCACTTTCTGCAACGCGGCCACGTTGGCGGCACCGGGCTGGCCGGTGACCAGCGCCTGCGGAATGGCGGCGGCCTGGAAGTCATAGCTGGCTGGGGTGGTTTCACCGGCCAGCTTATAGGCGATCAGACGCACATTGACGGCGCCAATCAGTTTGGGATCGACCGCCACGCTCAGCTTCCACGGGCTGTTGCTGGCGCGCATCAGCTGTAAATCCTGGTTGGAGATATCGATGCTGTAGAGTTTGATCTCGGTGCGCCCGTTTTCCTGCAACGCTTTATAGGCGCCCTGGCTAAAGGCATCCCAGGTTCCCCAGATAGCATCGATTTTGCCTTTCGGGTATTTCGCCAGCAGCGCGCCGACTTTGTTGGCGGTATCGCCCTGTACGTCGGTGGAAACCGCACCGACCGATTCCAGTTCGTGAATGCCGGGGTTGGCTTTTTGAATCTGTTCCCAGGCCGCCTGACGGCGCTCCATCGGCGGGAAGCCCGCCACCCACAGCTTGATAATATTGGCTTTACCGTTGAAGTCGTGAATTAGCGGTTGCAGCGACTGCTGCGTCAGTGAGGCATCGTCCTGCTGCGTCACCGTCACGCCTGCGGGCACCTTATCCACGGCGGTATCGAACACCGACAGCGCAATGCCGCTGTCGTGAATACGCTTCACCAGCTCGGTTGAGTAGGGCGCGCGGCCCTGCGACAAAATAATGCCGTCATATTTCTGGCTGATGGCCTGATTAACGAAGTCCTGGAAGCGCGCATCGTCGCCCTGGCTTAAGAAGGTGCTGACCTTAAAGCCCAGCTGCTTGCCCTGCTGGATTGCTCCGGCGACAAACTGGGTGGTGTTATCGTCGGAACCCAGGTTGCGGATTACCGCAATGCGGATCGGTCCATGATGGTTTGCCAGCGCGGCGGGCAGTGGTGCCAGCGTGGAGGCGGCGCTGACGGCGCTGCTGAGCAGGCCCAGCGTGAATAGCGTGACGGCCAAAGTTTTCATGCAATTTCCCCGAATATAAAGATGGATGAATGGCAGGTGGCGCGCCGCCGATTTTTTATTGTGTCTGGCGGGCGGTCTGTGCGGATTTTTCATCCTCCGCACCAGGTTGGCAATCAAGGAAAAGGCATAAGCAAAGTCAGATAAATCATTAGCTTTGCCGACGGGCGCGGATAACCATAACGCATTATTTCTGCGGGGAATGTCATTATGAGCGAGCATCACATTCAGGTTGTGCCGGGTCCGGCCAACTACTACGCCCACCCTGGGGCGATTGCCCGGCTGGCGGATTACTACAGCGAAGAACAGCTGCGCCACGCCATCTGGGTAGGCGGGCGTCAGGCGCTGGCGGCGGCACAGCAGTGGCTGGCACCCTGGTTAACGCTGCCAGGCGCGAAAGTGGCTATCTTCGGCGGCCATTGCAGCGAGCATGAGGTGGCGCGACTGGCGACGCTGGCGGGGGATGACCGTCAGGTGGTGATTGGCGTTGGCGGCGGTACGGTGCTGGATAGCGCCAAAGCGCTGGCGCACCGGCTGGCATTGCCGGTGGTGACGATTCCGACCATTGCGGCGACCTGCGCGGCCTGGACGCCGCTCTCCGTCTGGTATAACGCGGCGGGCGAAGCGCTGCATTTTGAAATCTTCCCGCAGGCGAACCATCTGCTGCTGCTGGAACCGGAAATCATTTTGCAGGCACCGGCGCGCTATTTGCAGGCGGGCATCGGCGATACCCTGGCGAAATGGTATGAGGCGGTGGTGCTGGCACCGCAGCCGGAGACCCTGCCACTCACCGTACGCCTCGGGCTGGATGTGGCAAAAACGCTGCGTGATGTGCTGCTGGCCAGCAGTGAAGCGGCGCTCAGCGACCAGCGAGCGCAACAGCTTACGCTGGCGTTTCGTGACGTGGTGGACGCGATTATTGCCGGAGGGGGCATGGTTGGCGGGCTTGGCGAGCGCTATACGCGTATTGCGGCGGCTCATGCGGTACACAACGGATTGACGACGCTGCCACAAACCGCGCGTTTCCTGCATGGCACCAAAGTGGCGTACGGCATTCTGGTGCAGAGCGCGCTGCTTGGCCAGCACGATGTCACCCGCCAGCTGATTGCCGCGTATAAGCGTTTTGATTTACCAACCACCCTGGCGCAGCTGGATGTGGATATTCATCAGCGCGACCAGGTGGAACGCGTGATCCAGCATACGTTGCGCCCGGTGGAGTCGATTCATTATTTGCCGGTGACGTTGACGCCCGCCACGTTGTGGGCGGCAATTGAGCAGGTGGAGGCGTTGGGTGCGTAGCTGTGCGAAGGTCGGCATAAATGCCGACCCTACACCTACCACAAACGTAGGGTCGGCATTTATGCCGACCAGGCCAATTACCGCACGAAACAGGATGACGGCATTTATGCCGACCTGCCTGTCGCCTTAACGCTTACTCAGCGCTTCCCACAGCCCCAGCAGATAGGTGGTGCCCAGCGCGCGATCGTATAAGCCATAACCCGGACGGCCGGTTTCGCCCCAGATAAAGCGACCGTGATCAGAGCGGATATAGCCATCGAACCCGTTGTCGTACATCGCTTTCAGTACCTGGTACATATCCAGCGAGCCATACTCGGTGGGGTGCGCGCATTCGTAGAAATCTTTGTCCTGGATGATTTTGATATTACGCACATGGGCAAACGGGATACGTTTGCGGCGTGAGAACTCAGCCAGAATCGCATACACGTCGTTCTGCGGATCTTCGGCAATAGAGCCGGTGCACAGAGTAATACAGTTGGCTTCCGAGTCGACCACGTTGCAGATCCAGTCGAGATCGTCGCGGTTTTTCACCACGCGTGGCAGGCCGAAAATGGAGTACGGCGGATCGTCCGGGTGAATCGCCATTTTGACGCCCACCTCTTCGCACACCGGGATCACGGCTTTGAGGAAATACGCCAGGTTTTCGCGCAGCTTAGCATCATCAACCCCATCGTATTTGGCAAACAGCTCCTGCACTTTTGCCAGACGCTCAGGTTCCCAGCCCGGCAGCACGAAGCCGTTGGAGCTTTCCAGCACCTCTTTGACCACGTCATCCAGGCTCTTATCGATGCCTTTCTTCTCGAATGCCATGGTGATGGAGCCATCCGGCAGCACGTAGTTCATCTCGGTCTTCATCCAGTCAAATACCGGCATGAAGTTGTAGCAGATCACCTTCACGCCGACTTCGGCCAGGTTGCGGATGCTCTGCTTATAATTCTCGATATAGCCATCGCGGCTTGGCAGACCGATTTTGATATCGTCATGAATGTTGACGCTTTCGATCACTTCAACAGTCAGACCCGCGGCATGTGCCTGATCCACCAGCGCTTTAATCTTATCTTTCGGCCAGGTGTCACCCACTGGCACATCGTACAGCGCGCCGACGATGCCACGTACACCCGGTACCTGGCGTATATATTCCAGCGAAACTTTATCTTCTTTCGGACCAAACCAACGCATTGTCAGCTGCATAATGTCATCCACCGTCATCGTGTGTCTGTGATAACTGATAAGCTACCATTCTAGTATTCATGTTGACAGCGCCGTGCAGTGATTAACCCTTGATCCGCATCACAGAACCCAATTTATCCGCTGAATCGCCGCCGTGGAGCCTGCGTTAAACCACTACGGCCAGAAAAACAAGCCCGACCAGCAGCGGCGAATACGCTTTCCACTGCCATAAATTGTAAAAACCAGTTGGCTTTGCTGTTAATCACAATTAACCACGCCATAACATCTGCCAAAGCGGCGTTTCACCGCGGCTCATCGCCTTTTCACTTGAATCATTTACAGATAATTCCTTGCAGGCAAAATAACACTTATTTTCTCTCCCCCCGTAGACCATGTCTGACGAAGCGCTCCACCAGCAGATTCAGAACCTGAAAAAACATAATGCGCGTTTGAAGCGTATAGCTCATGACGCCCGCAATAAGCTGAGCGCTGCGCTGGATGGCACCGGGTTATGCCTGTGGCAGCTGGACATCCCCAGCGGCAAGCTGGTGATCTTTAACCGGCGCTGGGGCGCGATGCTGGGCTTTCAGCCGAAAGAGCTGAATGCAAAGTTCGAGGTGTGGCGCGAACATCTGCACCCCGACGATGCGGATGAAGTGTTGAAAGCGTTTTACGATCATATCGAAGGGCGCGCCCCGTATTACGAAGCGCTGCATCGGATGCTCGCCAAAAACGGCAAGATTACCTGGGTGCTGGACCGCGGCCGCGTCACCGAATGGGACGAGCAGGGCAACCCGCTGAAAGTCACCGGCACACACATCGACATGACCAAAGAGAAGCAATACGAGGCGCAGCTCGCGACGCTGGCGAATCACGATCCGCTTACCGGTCTCACCAACCGCCATGCGCTGCTCGGCCAGTACAGCCAGATGAAAAAGCAGGGGCCGCTGTGCGTCGCCTTTATCGACCTCGATAACTTTAAACACGTCAATGATACGCTCGGCCATCGCAGCGGCGATGAAGTGCTGATTCAGCTCAGCCAGCGGATACGCAACCTGGTGCCGCCGACGGTCGTGATTGGCCGTATCGGCGGCGATGAGTTTGTGCTGCTGATGCCGTTTCTTATCGACTTTCCCAAAGTGCGAATTATGGCGCAGGCGGTGCTCGATGCGGCGCTCACGCCGTTCGAACTCGATAACGGCCATGCGCAGATTGGCGCATCGATTGGTATCGCGCAGGTGCAGGATCGTGATGACTTCAACGCGGCGCTTATGCGCGCCGACGAAGCCATGTACAACGTGAAGAGGAATGGTAAGCAGGGATTTGGATTGGTGCCTTAATCACCCTCCGCACTTCACCGATAGCGACGCGATTGAGCGCGCCGCTCCGCATATCAGAACGCAAAGCACGAGCAGCCGAGCGCACCCCAGAAAGCATTGTTATCGGACACCGGCACTGACGACTGGCGCGCCACATCATGCGCATGGCTGTGCACGCCGCACGGACCGCTGCACTGGTGCACCTTCGGCATCATCGCCGCACGACCCGTCGCCTGTGGCGGGGCGCTGCGATAATGGCCCGGCACCGTCACCACCGGCGACCACTCTGGCAACACCGGTACCGGCGGCGGTGCCAGCGGGGTAAAGCTGCCTGCCGCGTAGACCACCTCGCCATCGACGACCGTCAGCACGGATTCAATCCCTTTAATCTCCTCTTCCGGCACGCTGAAGAAATCTTTCGACAGCAGCACCAGATCCGCCAGCTGGCCGACTTTAATTTCGCCCTTGGCGCTTTGCTCGCTGGAGAACCAGGCGCTGCCTTTGGTCCACAGCATCAGCGCGGTTTCGCGGTCGATGCGTGCGTTATCGTCATACAGCTGCATCCCGCCCACGGTACGGCCAGAGACCAGCCAGTAGAGCGCCGTCCACGGGTTATAGCTGGCCACGCGGGTGGCATCGGTGCCCAGTCCGACCGGCACACCGGCATCGAGCATACGCGCTACCGGCGGCGTCTGTTTCGCGGCCTGACTGCCGTAGCGATCGACAAAATACTCGCCCTGGAACGCCATACGATGCTGCACCGCAATGCCGCCACCCAGCGCCTTCACGCGTTCGATATTGGCTTCAGTGATGGTTTCCGCGTGATCGAAGAACCAGTGCAGGCCGTTAAACGGGATGTCGCGGTTCACTTTCTCGAACACATCCAGCATCCGGCTGATGGATTCGTTGTAGGTGGCGTGCAGGCGGAACGGCCAGCGATGCTCCACCAGATGGCGCACCACGCGCTCCAGCTCATCTTCCATGCCGGGCGCCAGGTCCGGGCGCGGTTCGAGGAAATCTTCGAAATCGGCTGCCGAGAACACCAGCATTTCCCCGGCGCCGTTGTGACGCAGGAAGTTGGTGCCCTGGCCCGGCTTCAGCATATCGGTCCACTTCTCAAAATCTTCCAGTTCATGACCCGGACGCTGGGTAAACAGGTTATAGGCGATGCGCACCGTCAGCTGTTTTTTGGCGTGCAGCTCAGAAATCACATCGTAATCATCGGGATAGTTCTGGAAACCGCCACCCGCATCGATGGCGCTGGTCAGGCCGAGGCGATTCAGCTCGCGCATAAACTGACGGGTTGAATTGACCTGCTGCTCCAGCGGCAGTTTGGGGCCTTTCGCCAGCGTGGCGTACAGCAGCATGGCGTTGGGGCGGGCAATCAGCATCCCGGTCGGATTGCCGTTGCTGTCGCGCTGGATCTCGCCGCCCGGCGGGTTTGGCGTGTCTTTGGTATAGCCAACCACCTTCAGCGCCGCGCGATTCAGCAGCGCGCGATCGTACAAATGAAGAATGAAAATCGGGGTATCCGGCGCGGCCGCGTTGATTTCATCCAGCGTCGGCATCCGACGCTCGGCAAACTGGAATTCCGTCCAGCCTCCCACCACGCGTACCCACTGCGGTGACGGGGTACGCAGCGCCTGCTCGCGCAGCATACGCAGCGCATCGGCCAGCGACGGCACGCCTTCCCAGCGCAGTTCCAGGTTGTAGTTCAGCCCGCCGCGAATCAGGTGCAGGTGCGAATCGTTCAGGCCGGGAATGCCGGTATGGCCTTTGGCATCGATGAGGGTGGTCGCGGCATCGGCAAAGCGCATTACGTCTGCTTCGCTACCCACGGCGAGGAATTTACCGTCTTTAATCGCCACGGCGGTGGCCAGCGGGTTGGCGCGGTCAACGGTGTGGAATTTGCCGTTGGTCAAAATCAGTGAAGCCGTCGTCATGTTCTTTCTCCTGTCAGATTAAGCTTTGCGGCCAATAAGCCACTGTTTTAAAACACGCGTCAGCAGGGGCATCCACAGGAAAACCACCAGAGCAACGACGCTGGCATCGTTCAGTAAATGGCCCCACAGCGTGCCGTGGCTGGCGGGCAGCACGGCATTCCAGAACCACGGGACCAGGTTGGTTGAGGGGAAAATCACCCCCAGCGTCAGTAAGTATTGCTTCCATTTCGCGGGCGGGGTCTGGCCTTTTTGCGCCGGGGTAAACCAGAAGGCGGCGCCAGGACGCACTTCAATATGCTCCGGCTGCGCCAGCATGGCGGGCAGCGCTTTAACCAGCGACTGGCGCGCGTCCGATTTCAGCCAGGCGTAGAGTTCATCCAGGCCGCTAAAGCGAATCAGCACGGTGTAGGCGTTGTCGCCATGCACCGGACGCAACACATTCACCCCCAGATGGCCGGGAAAACTGGCGGCCTGCGGCATGATGGTTTCAAGCCACTGTTCGTAATCGGCCTGCTTTTCGGGCTGGATGCTGTGGGTGATCACCAGCGTGACATGGTGTGCCTGCTGCGGGTTGTTCATGTTCGATTCCTCGGTGCGTCTCGCGGGTGAAAGTGCTTGCGTCGTTGAGGAAAAAAATACGAAATGAGAGCGTTTATTGATAACGGATTGTTTTTGGGTTGTTGTTCAACAAATTTTGGGGAGGGGGGAAGGAATGCGTTTAAACCTGGAGGCGCTGCTGATTCTTGATGCGCTGGATCGTCACGGCACCTTTGCGGCAGCGGCGGCACGGCTGTTTAAAACCGCGTCGGCACTGAGCTATACGGTGCAGAAGATGGAGAGCGATCTGAAAATCACGCTGCTGGATCGCTCCGGTCATCGCGCCACCTTCACGCCGACCGGGCGTCTGATGCTGGAAAAAGGCCGCACGCTGCTGCGCGCGGTAAACGAACTCGAGCAGCAGGCGCGCTACGTTGAGAGCGGCTGGGAGAGCCAGCTGGTGATCAGCGTCGATGCGTCGGTGCCCTTCAGCCTGCTGACGCCGCTGATTGACGAATTTTATCAGCAGCATTCGCACACGCAGCTCCAGTTCCGCCATGACGTGCTGGCGGGCTGCTGGGAAGCGCTGCATTACGGCGAGGCGGATATCGTATTTGGCGCGGTGCAGGAACCGGCAACGCGCAAAGAGATTGGTTGTCAGCCGCTTGGCTGGCTGGAGTATGTCTTTGCGGTATCGCCCGACCATCCGCTGGCCCAGGCGCCGGAACCGCTGCTGCGCGAGCAGATTCGCCAGTATCGGGCGGTGACGGTGCATGATTCATCGCGTCACGGCGCGGGCGTGGATTTGCGCGTGCTGGATGAGCAGAAGACCCTGAGCGTGCATGATTTCCCGTCGAAGTTGCAGGCGCAGCTCGCCGGGCTGGGGTGTGGCTACCTGCCACGCTATCTGGCCGATCCCCATTTGCAGAGCGGGGCGCTGGTGGAGCGCCAGCTCGATAGCGAATGCCGACGCGACCTGGCTTATCTGGCGTGGAACGAAAGCGCCAGCGGCAATGCCGCGACCTGGTGGCGTGAGCGCTTACTCACGCTGCCAGGCCTGCACGATATCTATCAGCCAGCGTAATTTCAGATCGAGATATGGTGGCTGACCTGCGGCGGTTGGTCACCCTGATGATACTCCAGCACCGCCTGCTGTAGCGCCACATCGGCACGCGATACGCGCTGATGCTGGCGCAGGTGCTCCTGCCAGGATTCCACCAGGAACCACTCCAGCAACGCGGTGGGATCGTCACTCTGCTCCATCAGTCCCCAGGCATAAGCGCCATCGCGGCGGCGGGCGGCGGCCAGTTTACGCATCGCGCGTTTGAATGCGGCGCGATCTTCCTGCGGCACCTGATAGCGCACCTGAATCATTACCGGGCCGCGATGGGCGTTCACGTCGCCGCTCACGGCCGGTGCGGCCCAGTGCTGCGCCGGTTGCAGATCGGCTTCTCCGGCAGGCAGCACCAGGCGTTTCAGCAGCAGCGCGCTTATCAGCAACGCGCCGCCCGCCAGCAGCAGGGCATTTCCCAGACCGATATGCTGCGCAACCAGACCCCACAGCAGGCTGCCGCCCGCCAGCGTCCCGTTGAATACCATCAGATACACCGCCAGACCGCGACCGCGCACCCAATCCGGCAGTACCGCCTGCGCCACGCCGTTCAGGGTGGTCAGCGCGATAATCCAGCCGACGCCCAGAATCACCATCAGCAGCAGCGCCAGCCACTGCGCCGGGCTCAGCGCCAGCGCCAGCATCACCACGGCGCTGAGCACCGCAGAGAGCAGCAGCAGGCCGTCATTGCCCATCAGCAGACGCAGACGCGGCAACAGCAGCGCACCCGCAATCGCCCCGGCACCCACCGCGCCAAGCAGCAGACCGTAAAATCCGGCGCTGCCGTGCAGCATATTACGCGCCACCAGCGGCAGCAGCGCCCAGATGGCACTGGCGAAGGCGAAGTAGCAGGCGGCACGCAGCAGCACGCGGTGCAGATCGCGGCTGGCGCGCACATAACGCAGTCCGGCACGGAAGGCACCAAAGAAGTGTTCGTTCAACTCAGTTTTGGCTTTCGCCGGGCGTTTCCAGATCAGCAGCGCGGCAACCACAAAGAAATAACTCGTCACATCCGCGCCGTAGGCCGCCATCGCGCCAAAACTTGCCAGCAGCAAACCGCCGGTAGCCGGGCCGATGGCGCGGGCGATATTGATGCCGAGCGAGTTAAGCGCCACGGCGTTTTTCAGTTCATGACGCGGCACCAGTTCCGGCACGATGGCCTGCCACGCCGGGCCAAACAGCGCGGCGCCGATACCGCCGACAAAGGTCAGGCCGATCAGCCATTCGGTGGTCAGCCAGTTGTTATGCGACAGCACCAGCAGGGTGCCGCTGACGCTTGCCATTAATATCTGTACCGCAATCAGCAGACGGCGGCGGTCAACGATATCGGACAGCACCCCGGCAGGCAGCGCCAGTAAAAATACCGGCAGGGTGGCGGCGGTTTGCATCAGCGCTACGGCGGCCGGGTTATCGGACAAGCCGGTCACCAGCCAGGCGCTGGCGACATCACGAATGAAGCTGCCGGTGTTGCCTAACACTGAGGCGGTCCAGATCAGGGCAAACAGCCCATAAGCGAACGGGGAAAAGGCACTGCTGCGTGCGGCTGCGGGTGGGTGCTGGCTCATAATTCATCTCCGATAAGTATGCGATGTATGCACCTTACGAAGCCCGGCAGCGGCTTGATAGCGGAAAAAATCGGCCAACTTGTCCAGGCTTTTTTGACAGGTTTGCATGACAAAAAAGTTTGAACAAGTCGTCAAAATCTCTGCTTTAGGTTTTTCCGGCATGGCGGGGTAGTTTGATTAGCGAGACACAACATCAATCATCCTTCGGAGAAAAAACATGAGCACTTTCAAGACTAAAGACGGCGTAAACCTCTACTTCAAAGACTGGGGCAAAGGTCAACCGGTACTGTTCAGCCACGGCTGGCCGCTGGATGCTGACATGTGGGATAGCCAGATGAATTTCCTGGCGGAACGCGGTTATCGGGTGATTGCCTTTGACCGTCGCGGTTTTGGTCGCTCCGATCAGCCGTGGGAAGGATATGACTACGATACCTTTGCGGATGATATTCACGGCCTGATTGAGCATCTGCAACTCAGCGACGTCACGCTGGTGGGCTTCTCCATGGGTGGCGGTGATGTGTCGCGCTATATTGGCCGCTACGGCACGGCGAAAGTGAAAGGGCTGGTGCTGCTGGGCGCGGTAACGCCGATTTTCGGGAAAACCAGCGACCATCCGCAAGGGGTCGAAAAAGCGGTATTTGACGGCATTCAGGCGGGATTGCGCCAGGATCGTGCGCAATTTATTAAAGATTTTGCCGTGCCTTTCTATGGCACCAATGCCGGACAAACGGTTTCCGATGGGGTAATGACCCAGACGCTGAATATCGCGCTGCTGGCCTCGCTGAAAGGGACGCTGGATTGTGTGACGGCATTCTCCGAGACCGATTTCCGGGCGGATATCGCGAAAGTGGATGTGCCTGTGCTGGTGATCCACGGCAGCAACGACCAGATCGTCCCGTTCGAAGCTACCGGCAAGCTGGTGCATGAGATGGTGAAAGGATCTGAGCTGAAGGTTTACGAAAACGCTCCGCACGGTTTTGCGGTGACGCATCAGGCGCAGCTGAACGCCGATTTGCTGGCGTTTTTGCAGAGCCATTAAACCGAGGTCGGCACGAATGCCGACCCTACAGGCCAGGGTGCGCATAAATGGCGCACCTGGTCTGCGTTAATCCGCCAGCAAATGTCCGTACATCGCCATCAGACGGCGTGTCACGCCGTTGGTCCAGCCAAAACCATCCTGCAACGGATATTCACCCCCGCCACCCGGACGGGCGCGCTCGCCGCTGATGTCGTACTTCTCCACCAGCTTATGGTGCAGCGTGTAGAAGTTCTTCACCGTGGTCAGCCAGTTCACCGCGATTTCCGTCGCCAGCGTCTCTTCGCCGTAGTGATTCAGCCCGACAATCGCCATCCACTGCAACGGCGCCCAGCCATTGGGTTTGTCCCACTGCTCGCCGCTTTCCACCATCGAGGTCACCAGCCCGCCTTGCGTCAGCAGCAACTGACGCAGCGCGACCGCCTGCAAATGCGCCTGCTCCGGGGTTGCTAAACCGAGGAACAGCGGCACCACCGCGGCTGCGGTAAAAGCGCCGAAACGCTGACGGCGCCAGTCGTAATCGCGATAAACACCCGCGGTTTTATCCCACAGATAACGGTGAATCGCGCGTTTGCGCGCTTCGGCCTTTTTCTGCCATGCCAGCGCGGTCAGCTCCTCGCCCTTGGCGTGCGACAGCGTGGAAATCATCAGTTCCAGCTTGTAGAGAAACGCGTTCAAATCCACAGGAATAAACTGGGTGGTGCGAATGCTCGCCAGACGATGCGGGTCACGCAGCCAGCGTGACGAATAATCCCAGCCGGATGCGGCACCGGCACGCAGATCGCGGTAGACCTCGCTGGCCGGACGGCGCGATTTGCTGGCGGTTTCCACGTCCTCGATCCAGGATTCATCACGCGGCGTATCACGGTCATCCCAGTAGCGGTTCAGCAGCGATCCGTCAGGCATACGCACTACGTGGCGATAGGCCTGATCGGGCATCAGCGAACCGGCACCGTCCATCCAGAACTGATACTCCTTCATCAGCTGCTCGAGATAACGTTTCGCGCCGCGAATACCATCTTCTTCAAACAGTTCCACCATCAGCGCAAACACCGGCGGCTGCGAACGGCTGAGATAATAGGTACGGTTGCCGTTAGGCACATGACCGTAGTTGTCGATCAGCCAGGCGAAGTTGTCCGCCATATCGCGCAGCAGGTCGTCACGCCCGCTCTCCGCCAGGCCAAGCATGGTGAAGTAGGAATCCCAGTAGTAGGTTTCCCCGAAGCGTCCGCCCGGCACCACATAGGGTTTCGGCAGCGGCAGCAGCGACGAATGCGGCATATGTTGCTGCGGCATTTTAGTGAGTACCGGCCACAGCTCATCAATATGTTCCGTCAGGGTTTTATCCGGATTAGAAACATAAAAATTGTCATTGCTCTGTGGCAGATAAAAATGATCATGCACGAATTCTGCGAGATCGAAATCGGGCGAACGTTTACGTCGGCGATAGCGGATTAAAATATCCAGCGGATCATATTTTGGCGCGCAGTCCGGAAAGGTTTTACTGTCGGCAAAAATACGTGACATCTGCACATGCTCAAAAAGTTCCAGATAACGATCGGCAGGGGTTAACGCATCCGGTGCGGGCAGGCCTTCAATCAGCTCTGGCTCCGGCTCCGAATCCTCCATACCTTCAAGTATTAACTCGTGAGGATCGTATTGATACTCCAGTTCAGCATCAGCGCGTTTTTCCTCAAAAGCGTTATTTTGCTGTTGGTTAGTATTAATAGCGGCCTCCTGAAAAGTCCCGGTTGCACAAAGACCAAATTATAGATCCCTCAACCCCTGAGACAACAATGCGAAATATCTATGAACGTAATAAATCATGTCGATTGATCGGCTATTTTGGCGATTTATCAGCGATTACAACGTCATATATTTCAGGAAATGAAAGCGGCATTTCAGATGAAGCTATAAATAAGCGCACAGAATTATCTGTAAATAAGAAATTCGCCAGATGCCGACGGCAAATGGCGAAAAAAATTGATCATTTAATGGCAAACGCAGCGGCTGTTACTTCGCCAGAGCTGCCGCAATCACCGCTGCATATGGCGTGGTCGGACGCCCAATCAGCTGGCTCAGGGTTTTGCTGTCGTCGAACAGGCCGCCTTTGGCTGCTGCGGCATCAGAATCCGCCAGCATATCAGCCAGGCCGTCAGGCAAACCGGCACCTTTCAGTGCAGCAGCGAATTCGGCCTGCGGCAGATTGACGTAATCCACTTTCTCGCCGGATTGCTTAGCGATCTCCGCCGCGAATTCGGCCAGGGAATAGTTGTCGTCACCGGCCAGTTCGTAGATTTTGCCTGCCTGACCGTCGCGGCTGATCACTTCAGCGGCCGCTGCGGCGTAATCCGCACGCGCTGCCGACGCGATACGGCCGTCGCCTACGGAGCCAATAAACGCGTGATGCGCCAGCGCCGGAGGAATGCTCGCGGCATAGTTTTCGGTGTACCAGCCGTTACGCAGCAGCACGAACGGGACGCCAGACGCTTTCAGGTCTGCTTCGGTCGCGCGGTGCTCCACGCCAAGGCCGAGCGCAGAGGTATCCGCATGCAGCAGGCTGGTGTAAGCGATTAAACCCACGCCCGCCGCTTTGGCAGCGTCAATCACCGCTTTATGCTGCGCTACGCGCTGGCCCACTTCGCTGGAAGAGATCAGCAGCAGCTTATCAACGCCGGCGAAGGCGCTTTGCAGCGTTTCCGGCTGGCTATAATCAGCAGCGCGCACTGTGACGCCCAGCGCCTGCAAATCTGCCGCTTTTTCCGGCGAACGTACCGCCGCAATCACTTCACTGGCCGGAACTTTTTTCAGTAATTCGTTAATCACCAGACGACCGAGTTGGCCGGTGGCACCTGTAATTGCAATCATGATGTTCTCCTTCAGTTTGAGCTGGTATGGAATCAGCTTAGGGGATAAACTAACTTTTAGTAAGTACTTACAGATTTGTTAGTTTGGCCGGAGCACGTTAAATGTCTGAAAACCTGAGTGATAAATTTAGTCGCGGTGAATTGCTCAATGTTAATTGTCCTTCACGCGATGTACTGAAGCGTATAACCAGCCGCTGGAGCGTGCTGGTATTGCTGGCTCTGCGTGAGGAGACCCTGCGTTTCAGCGAGCTGCGACGCAGAATCGGTGGCATTAGCGAACGGATGCTGGCGCAAACGCTGCGTTATATGGAGGAGGATGGTTTCGTGGTGCGTATCGCTTATGACGTGGTGCCGCCCCGTGTGGAGTACCGTCTTACCGAACTGGGACGCGAAGTGGAAGGGCAGGTGGTTGGCCTGGCTGACTGGCTGGAGAGTAACCTGCACCGCATTCTGGAAGTCCGTGAATCGGCGTGATGTCACCTGCGGTTATTGGTCAGGTCGGCATCAATGCCGACCCTGTAATATGATTTGATATCAATGATGTAGGGTGCGCATTTATGCGCACCACCTCAGTGTAAATATTTCTCAAACCAGCCCAATGTCCGGCTCCACGCCAGTTCGGCCGCCGCTTTGTCATAACGCGGCGTCGAATCATTATGGAAACCGTGATTCACGCCGGGGTAAATATAGGCCTCATAAACTTTGTGATTGGCCTTAAGTGCCGCTTCATAGGCTGGCCAGCCCTCATCAATGCCTTTGTCCAGCCCCGCGTAATGCAGCAGCAGCGGGGCCTGGATACGCGGCACATCTTCCGCCTTCGGCTGACGACCATAAAACGGCACCGCACAGGCCAGCTCAGGAAAAGCCACGGCCGCTGCGTTGGCAACGCCACCGCCATAACAAAAGCCGGTGATGCCGACTTTGCCGGTACCCGCTTCGTGATGCATCAGGAAATCCACCGCCGCAAAGAAGTCATTCATCAGTTTGACCGGATCGATCTTCGCCTGCATCACGCGGCCTTCCTCATCGTTACCGGGATAGCCGCCCACCGAGCTAAGGCCATCCGGCGCCAGCGCGATATAACCGGCTTTCGCGACGCGGCGCGCCACGTCTTCAATGTAGGGGTTCAGCCCACGATTCTCATGCACGACCACCACCGCAGGCACTTTGCCGCTGGTTTTGGCCGGACGCACCAGATAGCCGCGTACCTCGCCGTGACCCTGCGGTGACGGATAGTGGATGTATTCGGGGTTGATAGCGGGATCGGTGAATTCAACCTGCTGCGCCAGCGCGTAGTTCGGGCTCATAGCGCTTAACAGCGTGGCACCGGTCATGCCGGCGATGGTGAACTTCGCCGCCAGGGTAATGAACTCGCGTTTGCTGATTCTGCCATGGGCGTAATAGTCGTAAAGTTCGAGCAGTTCCTGAGGAAAATCCTTTGCGGTAAGACGTGTCATAACCTCTCCTTCGCTGATTGACCAGATGGTATTGCCGCTATACCAAACCACACCCCGGACCTGCTGGCAAATCCCATGCCGCAGACGGTTAATAACATTACGTCACCGGGAATTAGCAGAAATATATCTATTCAGCTTATTTTAATTATCCGTTAATTAACATCTTTGTCATATTTAAAGCGTATTAAAATATTTACAGCTGATTGCGTCCTGTACGGAATTTAACGTTGCACGCCTTAAGTTAAATAATATGGAAATTAATAAGTTAACTATTTTGTTGCGAAGCAGGGCACTGAAAACAATAACATTATTGTCACAATAAATGAGGGTGTTTAACCTTAACGTGGTGATTTTAAAGAGATAGTTTCCGTCAAAAACAATGATCGAAATCAAAAAATACTGTTATAGTTTTTCCGACCCTCACTGTTTATTTTTGTTCGCGCCGCTTCCTTTTAAAGTGGTGCGCTATCTCTTCGACTGTCGCGAAAATAAATTCGTGGCGGCTTGTTTGTTAATTATAAGTAAAAATCTGGTGCAATATGTGGCAAAGAGGTAAGCAATGTTTGGATTAGATGCCTTTCACCTGGCAAGGATACAGTTCGCGTTTACTGTCTCCTTTCATATCATCTTTCCGGCCATCACCATCGGTCTCGCCAGCTTCCTGGCGGTGCTCGAAGGTATGTGGCTGAAATCCCGTAATGAGACCTATCGCGATCTCTACCATTTCTGGTCCAAAGTCTTTGCCGTCAACTTCGGCATGGGTGTGGTATCTGGCCTGGTGATGGCGTATCAATTCGGCACCAACTGGAGCGGCTTCTCGCAGTTTGCGGGCGCCATCACCGGTCCGCTGCTGACTTATGAAGTACTGACCGCCTTCTTCCTTGAAGCCGGTTTCCTTGGCGTGATGCTGTTCGGCTGGAACCGTGTCGGACCGGGTCTGCATTTCTTTGCAACCTGCATGGTGGCGCTTGGCACCATCATCTCGACCTTCTGGATTCTGGCGTCCAACAGCTGGATGCATACCCCGCAGGGTTACATCATCCAGAACGGTATTGTGGTGCCGCAGGACTGGCTGAAAATCATCTTCAACCCGTCGTTCCCGTTCCGCTTGCTACATATGTCGACCGGCGCCTTCCTCGCCAGCGCCTTCTTTGTTGGCTCGTCGGCGGCATGGCATCTGCTGAAAGGCAATGACAACGCAGCGATTCGTAAGATGTTCTCAATGGCGCTGTGGATGGCGCTGATCGTATCGCCGATTCAGGCGATGATCGGTGACGCGCACGGTCTCAATACCCTTGAGCACCAGCCCGCGAAAATTGCTGCGATTGAAGGTCACTGGGAAAACCCGCCGGGCGAAGCGACGCCGCTGATCCTGTTCGGTATCCCCGATATGGAGCAGGAGCGTACCAAATACGCACTGGAAATCCCTTACCTCGGCAGCCTGATTTTGACCCACAGCCTGCATAAACAGGTTCCGGCGCTGAAGTCGTTCCCGAAAGAAGATCGTCCGAACTCCACCGTGATTTTCTGGTCGTTCCGCGTGATGGTGGCGCTGGGCCTGCTGATGATCACCCTGGGTGTGGTCAGCCTGTGGCTGCGTTTCAAAGGTCGCCTGTATGAGTCGCGTCCGTTCCTGTGGTTCGCGCTGCTGATGGGACCGTCGGGTCTGCTGGCGATTCTGGCAGGCTGGTTCACCACTGAAATTGGCCGTCAGCCGTGGGTGGTG
Source organism: Pantoea sp. X-Soil-TKNS-1207 (assembly GCF_059730485.1). Classification (NCBI taxonomy): domain Bacteria; kingdom Pseudomonadati; phylum Pseudomonadota; class Gammaproteobacteria; order Enterobacterales; family Erwiniaceae; genus Pantoea; species Pantoea sp. X-Soil-TKNS-1207. The sequence continues at coordinate 3,608,591 of NZ_AP035958.1, read as the reverse complement.
TATGGCGTGCAACGCACCATTGATGCGGTATCGGCGCATGGCGATCTGCATATGAGCATCAGCCTGCTGGCGTTCGTCGTGGTGTACTGCTCGGTGTTTGGCGTGGGTTATGTCTACATGATGCGTCTGATTAAGCAGGGTCCGAAGATGGGCGAAGGTCATGATGTGACGCCTGGCGGTCCGGGTCAGAGCAACACACCGGCGCGTCCGCTGTCTGCCGTTAATCATCAGGAAGGTAGCCACTCATGATCGACTTCTCAATTATCTGGTTTGCGATCATCGTCTTCTCCATTCTGATGTACATCGTGATGGATGGCTTTGATCTCGGTATCGGCCTGCTGTTCCCTTTCAACAAAGATGCCGTTGAGCGCGACATGATGGTTAACACCGTCGCGCCGGTATGGGATGGCAACGAAACCTGGTTGATTCTCGGTGGTGCGGCGCTGTACGGCGCGTTCCCGCTGGCCTACTCGGTGATTGCCGATGCACTCTCCATCCCGCTGACGGCGATGCTGATTGGCCTGATCTTCCGTGGTGTGGCGTTTGAGTTCCGCTTCAAAGCGACTGAATCGCACCGTCCGTTCTGGGATAAGGCGTTTATCGGTGGTTCGATCCTGGCGACCTTCAGCCAGGGCGTATCGGTCGGTGCCATCATCAATGGCTTCCCGGTGCACGGTCGTACCTTTGCGGGTGGCGCGATGGACTGGCTGGCGCCGTTCCCGCTGTTCTGCGGTATCGGCCTGGTGGTGGCGTATGCGCTGCTCGGCTGTACCTGGCTTATCATGAAAACCGAGCATCAACTGCATCGTAAGATGTCAGCGCTGGCGACGCCGCTGGTGATTGCGCTGCTGGTGATTGTGGGCATTATCAGCCTGTGGACGCCGTTCAGCCATGAAGCGATTGCGCAACGCTGGTTCACCCGTCCGAACCTGTTCTGGTTCCTGCCGGTTCCGGTGCTGGTGCTGCTGTGCGCGTGGGGCATTATGCGTGCCATCAAACGCGAAGCGCATTATTCGCCGTTCCTGCTGACGCTGGCGTTGATTTTCCTCGGCTTTTCCGGTCTTGGTATCAGCGTATGGCCGTATATCATTCCGCCATCCATCACCATCTGGCAGGCAGCATCGCCGGCGATTAGCCAGGCCTTTATGCTGGTCGGTGGACTGCTGATTATTCCGGTAATTCTGGTTTACACCTTCTGGAGTTACTACGTGTTCCGCGGAAAAATCAAAGCCGACGAAGGATATCACTGATATGCAAACCGAGGTCAGCAGTATGAATAACCACACTGAAACCAAAGCGCCTCTGTGGAAGCGCGTGATGTGGCTGGTGATCATCTATGGCGCAAGCGTGCTGGCACTCGGTGTGGTGGCATCGCTGTTTCGTATGATGATGACGGCAGCAGGTATGCGTACGCATTAAGTTGATGTGGTTATTGGCCCGGTCGCTATTAATCGCGACCCACGCCTCTAGGGTGCGCATTTGTGCGCACCGGGCCAATAACCCGCTCATTTCTGTTCATTCATTTCCAGCGTTAAAATTAGCTGACTAAGCAATTAATGCTTTTCCCGTTACGCTTTCTTTACCCTTCCTTACATTCGTAATACGTTTTTGTTATATTTATGTGACCAATAACGCAAATCCTGCGTCTCCCATTTCCTTTCGATCACTACAGAAAATGCTCAGCCTGAATCTGAAAAAACAGTACATCAACGATCTGGTGGACTGGATTGAAGCGAACCTGACCGACGATCTCAACATCGATCTGATTAGCCTGAAATCCGGTTATTCCAAATGGCACATGCAACGCATGTTCAAAGAAATGACCGGGCAAACGCTGGCGTCTTACACCCGCAAGCGTCGTCTGACCATGTCAGCGATGGCGCTGCGCCTGACGCGTATGCCTTTGATTGATATCGCCGTACGCTTTGGTTTTGATAACCAGCAAAACTTTACCCGCGTGTTCAAAAACCATTTCTCACTGACGCCAGGCGCGTTCCGCCGCATCCCGGAGCTGCAACTGAAAGATTTCCACAGCCGTATCTCCACGCAGCATCGATGGGTGGATGTCCGTCTGACTGAGAAACCGGAACTGCAACTGTGCGGCGAGGTGATTGAGTGGGAGTGCCGTTTCGGTGAATACATCCATCATCATGGTGATGTGGTGGCGCAGCACGCGCGCGACTTTGTCGCTTTTGCCGGACAGCATGTCAGCAAAGGCTGGCTGGGATTTCAGTTCAGCCCCGGCGTGGCGTCGGCGGAGCAGCAGCACATCAGCCTGTTCCAGGCGCTGGAAAGCCAGCATGGCGACGTGTTGCCGCGCAACGTGGTGAACTGGACCGGCGAGAGCGGCCTGTATGCGGAGATTGACTGGCAGGGCACGCCGGAAGAGATCAACGCCTTTACCGCCGATATGTATTACATCCATCTGCCTGCGCTTGGCGTCGCCCGTCGTCAGGGCAAGGATTTGCTGCGTCTCGATCTGAAAAACAGCACCCCGGATCGCCTGCACGGCACCTTCTTCATTCCGGTTACTGCCGGATAATGCATAAATCGTGCGGTAGTCTGTGATAAACCGCACGATTTTATAAATTACTTCGTTAAACCGGCGTAAAATTCTCTACTGAAACCTGATCCCCCGCGTAAAACCCTGACGCCCCCGAATCAGGCTGGATAATCACCTGCATTCAAGGTCCACTCCGGACCACTAAAGAGAACGAAAAATTATGCGACTTCTACCGTTGTTCCTCGTGACAGCGCTTGTGGCGTTTTCTGGCTTTGCCAGCGCCCAGCTAGCCGAACCTTTTGCACCACCCGCTGGCCTGCACCCGCACCAGACCTGTCAGCAGCATGAGATCGTGGGCGACAACCCGATCCCGCAGGATGACTCTGGCATGATGGAGTGTGGTCACCACGCTTCCCTGCAAAAATAACCGTCACTGATAATCTGCCCGCAGCGTCTGACGTTCTGCCCGACGCGCCTGCACACCCGCACGTATAAACGCGACGACAAATACCAGCGCGAACAGCACCACGATGGTCGGTGCCGGGGCGCTGTCGAGAAAGAACGACAGATAGACGCCACTCAACGCCACCGCCACCGCCACCAGCGCGGCGACGAGCAGCGCATGGGCAAAGCGTCGCGTCAGCAGCAGGGCAATGGCACCGGGGGCGATCAGCAGCGATACCGACAAAATAATGCCGACCGCCTTCATGGTTGCCACGATGGTCAGCGCCACCATACACAGCAAACCATAATGCAGCCATCCGGTGCGTAAGCCACTGGCCTTCGCCTGCTGCGCATCAAAGCAGTAAAGTAACAAGTCCCGCCATTTCACCGCCAATACCAGCACGATCGCCGCAGCCATGCTGCCAGTTTGTACGATATCGTCGTCATTGATGCCCAGCATATCGCCGAACAGGATGTGATCGAGATGGACCTCCGGCTCGCTGGCGATATACATAATCAGCCCGGCGGCAAACATGCCGGAAAACACAATGCCCATCACCGTATCCTGCTTGATACGGCTGTTGTCTTTCAGATAGCCGCTGGCCAGCGCGCAAAACAGCCCGGCGACGAAAGCACCCAGCGCCAGCGGCAATCCCAGCATCCACGCCAGCACCACGCCGGGGAAGACCGCGTGGCTCATCGCATCGCCCATCAGCGCCCAGCCTTTCAGCACCAGAAACACCGACAGCAGCGCGCAGGGCAGGGCGACAATCGCCGCAATCAGCAGCGCCTGGTTCATAAAAGCAAACTGCAACGGTTCCAGCAGCAGCGTCAGCATGGTTGATCCTCCACGGCGCGGCGCATACGGCGGCGACTCGCCAGCACGCCGTGAGTTGGCGCGAAGACAAAGGCCAGCAAAAACAGCAGCGTCTGCGCCACCACGATAATGCCGCCGGTTGCGCCATCAAGGAAGTAACTGGCCCAGGCGCCGACAAAGCTGGTGATGCTGCCAATGGCGACGGCAATCAGCAGCAGGCGCGGAAAGCGATCGGTGAGCAGCCACGCAGTGGCGCCAGGCGTCACCACCAGGCAAATCACCAGAAAGGCGCCGACGGTCTGCAACGCCGCCACGGTAGAGAGCGCCAGTAAAGTAAAGAACAACACTTTCAGCCGGGCGGGCTGCAAACCAATGGCGCGCGCGTGGTTCTCATCAAAGAAGGTCACCAGCAGATCTTTCCATTTGAAAAACAGCACGATAATCGAGACCGCACCAATCAGCGTTAGCTGGATAATGTCCGCCGGGGCGATGGCGAGAATATTGCCCAGCACGATGGTCTGGATATTCACCGCTGCCGGATTGAGCGACACCATAAACAGCCCGATACCGAAAAAGGAGGAGAAGATCAGACCGATAATCACATCTTCCTTCAGCCGGGTGCGTTGGGTGAGAAACAACATGCTGCCCGCCGCCAGGCCGCCGGAGAGGAACGCGCCGAGCGCGAACGGCAGGCCGAGCATATACGCCCCCGCCACGCCGGGAACAATGGCGTGCGACAGCGCGTCGCCTATCAGTGACCAGCCTTTCAGCATCAGATAGCAGGAGAGAAAGGCGCACAGCCCGCCCACCATTGCCGAGACCCACATGGCGTTGAGCATATACTGGTAGCCGAAGGGGGCGAGTAAGGTTTCCATCATCCGGCTTCTCCGCGATCCGCCTGCCAGCCAACCGTCATCAGACGTGGGTCCGGCGCCGGACGCAGTTCGCCACTGAAGGCGCGCGCCAGATTCTCTTCGGTAAAGGTGGTGGCTGTTGGTCCGCTTGCCAGTACCGTGCCTTTAACCAGCACCGTAAAATCACAGAATTCAGTGACCGCGCCGAGATTATGGGTCGAAACCAGCATGGTTTTGCCTTCGTCGCGTAATTCGCGCAGCAGGCTGATGATCTTGCCTTCCGTGCTGATATCCACGCCGGTGAAAGGCTCATCCAGCAGGATCACCTGTCCCTGCTGAGCGATGGCGCGCGCCAGAAATACCCGCTTTTTCTGCCCGCCGGAAAGCTCACCAATCTGCCGATGGCGATACGCCAGCATATCGACGCGCGCCAGTGCGGCGCTGACGATCGCCTCGTCCCCGGCGCTGGCGATACGCAGCATCCCCATATGACCGTAGCGTCCCATCATCACCACATCCTCCACCAGCACCGGAAATGACCAGTCCACCTCTTCGGCCTGCGGGACATAAGCCACCAGATTGCGCCGCAGCGCCTGCGCGGTTGGCAGGCTGAGGATATGAATGTCGCCGCGCGCCAGCCGGACAAACCCCATCACCGCTTTAAACAGGGTGGATTTCCCCGAGCCATTCACCCCCACCAGCGCGGCGATGGAACCCGCGGGCAGGTCAAAACTGGCGTTGCGCAGGGCGGTATGGCCGTTACGGTAACTGACGGTGACGTCGCTGACGCCAATGGCTATCGGCTGATTCATCATCTACCCCTTCATGCCATCTTTGATGCCCTGTACCAGCGTGCCGGTGGTGACCTTAAGCAAATCGAGGTAGGTCGGCACCGGGCCATCGGCGTTGCTCAGCGAATCGACGTACAGCACGCCGCCGTAGTGGGCGCCGGTTTCGCGCGCCACCTGGCGGGCGGGTTTATCGGAGACGGTGCTTTCGCTAAAGACCGCCGGGATCTTCTGCTGGCGCACGCGATCGATCACGCTTCGCACCTGCTGCGGCGTTCCCTGCTGATCGGCGTTGATCGGCCACAGATACAGCTCTTTCAGCCCAAGATCGCGCGCCAGATAGGAAAATGCCCCTTCGCTGGAGACCAGCCAGCGCTGTTCGGGGGGAAGGGTGGCGACCTGCTGGCGGAGCGGCTCAAGGGTCGCAGTGATGTTTTGTTTGTACGCGGTGGCGTTGCGCTGATAAATGGCGGCATTCTGCGGATCGTATTTCATCAATGCATCGCGAATATTATCGACATAAATCAGCGCGTTATCTGGTGACATCCAGGCGTGGGGATTGGGTTTGCCATCATAAGGTCCGGCGGAAATACCGATGGGGACGATGCCCTGCGACACCACCACTTCCGGCACCCCTTTCAGGTGCTGATAAAAGCGTTTAAACCAGCGCTCCAGATTCAGACCGTTAACGAGGATCAGCTGCGCCCCTTGTGCGCGCTTAATATCGCCGGGCGTAGGCTGGTATTCATGGATCTCCGCCCCGGCTTTGGTGATCGAACTGACATCAGCGGCATCGCCAGCTACGTTCTGCGCCATATCGGCAATCACCGTAAAGGTGGTGATCACTTTAAACTTCTCCGCCGCCAGCGTGCTGGTGGAGGCCAGCAGACCGAGCAGCAGCAGGGTAATTTTTATCATGGCCGTTATCTCCTGAGGTGAACAAAAAACAAACTAATATAGCAATTGCTATAATTTATAGCACTTGCTAATAAAAAGGGAAAGTCATGACAATCGCATGGATGTCACCATGAAGATGGCTTGCGGCGAAAAGCGGGAGAATTACGGTTTAAGGAGGAGGCAGGACAGAGAATGCCGGAACGTCACCGTTCCGGCACAAAGGTTACTTCACGAAGTGATAAGGCTGGTAAAAGGCTGCACCCGCCCAGGCGTACTGGCTGTGGATCACCGGCAGCGTTTTACGCACGTAATTGGCTGCCTGTTTCTCATCACCTTTACCGTTCCACACCGCGTATTGCGGATAAGGATAGATTGGACGCGAGGCGGCATCCGCGGGGATCTGCTCCAGCTGCATATCGCTGCGCTGCGGCGTCGCTGACGGCTTCGCACCCGTTCCGGTCGGCTGACCAAAACTGTTGTGCTGCTGCGGTGAAGCCTGATGGGTGACAATCGCATCCGGCGCGCTGCCATGCTCTACCCAGTTCATCATCGGCGTCAGGAAATCCACCAGGCTCGGGCCTTCACCTCGGGAGCAGTGATAGACGCCGGGCAGCAGGTACAGGCGCTCAAAGGTTTCGCGGCTGGTGTTGCCCATCTCTTTACCCAGCGCGTTGTGATAAGCGATGGAGTTGAGCGGAGAAATATGCGGATCGGCCCAGCCGTGCCAGATAATCAGCTTGCCGCCGGCCCGCGCGAACGCGTGCAGATCCGGGTTGGTGGCATCATAAAACGGATGTAACTCGCTGAGCTTTTTGAAGGTCGCTTCATCGAACTTCACATCTTTCAGGGCAAAGTCCGGCGACGGATTCACCTTAAAGTTAACGTAGCGCAGCGAGGAGAGGGAGATCATCTGGCTCATGACCGGCTGATCGGCCTGTTGCGGGATAAATACCCCTTCCCATGCCAGTTCGGAACCGTATTGCGGTCCGGCGACGATCAGGCGCTGGCCGGTCTTGCTGTCACGCGGACCGTCGTACAGTTTACGCAGCGCGCCAAGCTGAGCGTTGCTCAGGCAGTTTTCCGTCTGACCGGCTTTGCAGGCCAGCACATTCAGGTTGGGATGACAGGCTTCCGGCGCGGCGATCAGCCCATCTTTTTGCCCGTCCAGCGCGTCGCACTGCGCCAGCACCGCCTGGTGGATCAGCGGTAAATCCTTCGCCAGGATCAGCGCTTTACCGTCGCTGTCGCGATTACTTACCACCTGCCAGGCATGGTACATGGCGTTCTGCACCTGGAAGTTCATCGCCGCCGCACCGGCGATGATGCCGTTGAAGTCATGCGGGAAACGCTGGGCTTCCATCAGGGCTTCGCGCCCGCCGTCGGAACAACCGTTAAAGTATGACCACGTCGCCCGCTGCTGATAAAACGCGGCGATCAGCGCTTTGGCGGCGACGGCAGTCAGATGCTGACCACGCCAGGCGAAATCCTGCCGCTTTTGCGGATCGTTGCCCCAGTCCTGCTCGGATTCTTTATGCCCCATATCGGTGGCGGCAACGGCAAAACCGTTGCTGTTAAGCGGGGCGCAGCCCGCAGCCGCACCGGGTTGCAGGTTGATGGTGCCGCACAACCCGCCGCAGCCCAGCTGCATAAAGCGCTGGTTCCAGCTTTGCGTTGGCAGCAACAGGCGGAAACCAATTTGGGGTGCCAGCGTGCCTTCCACTTTGCACCATTCGGTGTTGTTGATGGTGGTCAGAGTGGCGCTGGTCACCGCGCTCCCTTTACCGCCAATGGTCGTCAGATCGAACTTTTGCAGACTGTCGCAACTGACTGCCGGTTTTACCACCGGCAGGTCGGCTGCCTGCGCCGCGGATAACCAAAAAAGAGAACAAAGCAGCGGCGTTAATACGCCAGCCAGCAAACGAAATAGCCATCGAGCCATGATAATTCCTTGTCAACAAAGGTAACGTCTTAAGTATAAAGATAAATATGCCGCCTGCCGGTTCGTCTTCTGCCGGGCAGACGACAGACTTTTCATAACGGATGTAAATGAATGTTTCATCTCGTCACGAATAGCATTTTTCGGCATTGCGCTTAAGATATATCATAACTATTCTGGCCGCGTCAGATGAGAATGAGTTTCGCTTTCATATTTGATTCATGCGCAGGCTTCTGACGCCTGACGCGAGGCAAAATCATGGAACAAAAACCTGAATCAACCAGCGCAGTGCTGGCCCAAAGTTATCACTCGATTTCGCTGGCGGCGGCGCGCACCGTTATTACGGCGGCACTGGCTGCTGCGACTAAACATGGCTGGCATATCAGCGTGGCGGTTGTTGATCGCGCCGGTGAGCTGGTCAGCCTGGACCGCAGCGACGCGGCGATTGGCATCAGCCCAAGCGTGGCGCAGGGTAAAGCGCGTACCGCAGCCTTGCTGCGCGCTCCGTCGAAGGAGTTCGAAAGTTTCATCAACAGCGGCAGCCCGAGTTTTCTCGCCACGCCTGGCGTGACACCGCTGGAAGGCGGCATTCCGCTGTGGCTGCATGGTGAAGTGATTGGTGCGGTCGGCGTGAGCGGCGCGCACGGGGCGAACGATTCGCTGGTGGCCGAACTGGCTGCCGAAGCGCTGGCGACATTCTGAGGATCAGACGATGGCATCATTGCAGGATAAACATCTGGTTGTGATTGGCGGCAGCTCCGGCATCGGTTTTCAGGTAGCGCAGCTGGCGGCAGCCCAGGGTGCGCGGTTGACGCTGCTGGGACGCAATGCCGAACGCCTCGAACAGGCACAGGCGGCGCTTAGCGAGCAGGGCGCGCCACAGGTTGCTACGCTTAACGTGGATGCGCACGATCATGACGCGCTGCGTACCGCATTTCAGCGCCTCGATGCCTTTGATCATCTGGTCTCGATGGTGGGTGATGCGATGGGCGGCGGCTTCCTTACCGCCGATATGGCGCTGATTGAAAAAGTGATTTACTCGAAATTTCTCACCAATGTGCTGATTGGCAAACTGGCGGCGGAAAAAGTGCGTCAGGGCGGTTCCCTGACCTTTACCGCCGGTACCGGCGGCCGTGCGCAGCAGGCCTGCGCCAGCTATGTCGGCAATCAGGGCATTGTGTCACTGGCACAGGGGCTGGCGGCTGAGCTGGCGCCGAAAGCGCGCGTCAACTGCGTGGCGCCGACCTGGACGGTGACGCCGTTCTGGCGGCAGCAGGCGGCAGAGCAGGTGGAGCAAACCCGCCAGCACTTTGCGGGGATCATTCCGCTGGGCCGCACCGCTGAAATCGAAGAGCTTGCCAGCGCCTATCTTTTTCTGATGCAAAATGACTTTATTACCGGACAACAAATCGCGGTGGACGGCGGCATCATGCTGAGCTGATCCCCGCAGGGAGATATAACTTGCGAAAACAGACCCCTACGGGTAATCCGCGCGCGCCACAGCGCGTGCGGAATGACGTACGCTTCCGCCACATCACCGTGGCGAGCAAAACACGTATCGCCGGGCAGTTCTGGCGCGTTGTCTTTACCGGCAGCGATCTGGCGGGTTTTAACTCGCCATCCTACGATGACCACATCAAGGTTTTCTTCCCGGAAGCGGGTAGCACGCTGGTGCTGCCAAAAATGACCGATGAAGGCATCGTCTGGCCAAACGGCATTCGTCCGGCGGCGCGCGACTACACGCCGCTGGAATTCAATGGCGAAGATTCACTGACGCTGGATTTCTTTATTCATGAAGGCGGCGTGGCCAGCAGCTGGGCCGATCAGGCGCAGCCGGGCGATCAGCTGGCGATGGGCGGTCCGCGCGGCTCGTTTATCGCGCCAGCCGATTACGCCTGTCAGATTCTGGTGTGTGACGAGACCGGCCTGCCCGCCGTGAAACGTCGTCTGGCGGAGATTGACGCGCAGGATGTGCATCTGCTGGCGTTTGCCGATGAAGCCACCGGCCGCGATTATCTCGGCGAGGTTACGGGTGTCAACGTCAGCTGGCTCGGTAGCGGCACCATGCAAAGCGATAACCTCGGCCCGCTGATTGCGAAGCTGGATAAGATCTCGCTGCCAGCAGATGAATATTTCATCTGGCTGACCGGTGAAGGGGAAACGGTGAAAATGCTGAGCGATTACTTCACCCAGCGCCGTGGTGCGGATACGGATTTTGTACGCGCCGTGGCCTACTGGCATCAGAAATAACCGACTCTTGCCCGCCAGCCGCCGCCTGTGTTGAATTTTGCCAGGCGGCAGACTACTATCAATCTCCCTTAATCGACCCTCCAGGCAGGCAATGAAACAGCATCGGGATTTTCCATGGCATGGCGACCACGCACAGCGTGCCGCGTGTGCGGGGGCGCGAAAGAAGCGCCGTGAACGTATGCTTGATGCCAGTGATATCCGCCTGTTAATGCTACATTTTCTTGCGCAGAGCGCCGCGCACGGTTATGAGCTGATCAAATCGGTTGAAGAACTCTCCAAAGGGGAATACTCCCCCAGTCCCGGTATTATCTATCCCAATCTGACGCTGCTGGAAGAGATGGACGCCATTCGCGTGGTGGATGCTCAGGAGTCGCGTAAAGCCTACGCGCTTAACGACGGCGGCCGTGCGCTGCTGGCGGAAAACCGCGAAAATGTCGATACCATCATTGCGCGTTTAACCTCGTTAGCCATTCTGGTGAATAACCGCAGTATTCCGTCGGTCGAGCAGGCCATTCACAACATTAAATTCACTCTTAATGATCGACTTTCTCAGGAAAATATTTCTGATGAAACAATTAAAATTGTGATCGCCGCACTGAATGAAGCCGCCGGTAAAATCGCAAAGAGTTGATCTAAATCAATTTTAACCCCCATTATTGTTACAACCTTGTATATTTAAATTAAACAATTGAATTCAAAGTTGTATAAATAATTTCAGCTAAACCAAAAAGGTTTGGCTGATAAATATAAACGGTAGTTTTTTTCACCATTATTCAGCGCTACTTTTCTCCCATCGCATTCACTCTGAAGCGTTAAGGGAGAAGAATATGTCTGAAACAAAAAAACAGCCGGTGCACGACCTGCGTTCGGCAATCACTCTGTTACAAAACCTGAAAGGCGAATTCGTCAGCACTGACACCGAAGTGGACCCGCACGCGGAACTCTCCGGCGTTTATCGTTATGTCGGCGCGGGCGGTACCTGTGAACGTCCAACGCGCAAAGGCCCGGCGATGATGTTCAACAAGGTGAAAGGTTTTCCCGATGTACGCGTTGTCACCGGATTGATGTCAACCCGCGAACGCGTTGGCCACCTGCTGAATTGTGAGCCGGAAAAACTCGGCTTCCTGCTGAAAGATTCAGTTCATCACGCCATCGCACCGGTAGTGACCAGCGAAAAACCACTGTGTCAGGAAGTGGTGCACTACGCTGAAGACCCGAATTTCGACCTGCGCACCTTACTGCCAGCGCCGACCAACACCGAAGAAGATGCGGGTCCTTACTTCACCATGGGTATGTGCTACGCCTCTGACCCGGAAACGCACGAATCCGACATCACCATTCACCGCCTGTGTATTCAAAGCCGCGACGAACTGTCGATGTGGCTGACGCCGGGCCGTCATATTGATGCCTTCCGTGAAAAAGCGGAGAAAGCTGGCAAGCCGCTGCCGATCTCCATCAGCATCGGTGTCGATCCGGCGATTGAAATCGCTGCCTGCTTCGAACCGCCGACAACTCCGCTGGGCTTTAACGAACTGAGCATTGCCGGTGCGCTGCGCGGCCAGGCCGTTGAACTGACCCCTTGCGTCAGCATCAATGAAAAAGCCATCGCTCACGCTGAGATTGTGATTGAAGGCGAACTGCTGCCGAACGTGCGTGTGCGTGAAGACCAGAACACCAACACCGGGAAAGCAATGCCGGAATTCCCTGGCTACACCGGGGAAGCGAAAGATGCGCTGCCGGTCATTAAGGTGAAAGCGGTCACTCACCGTAAACACCCGATTCTGCAAACCACCCTTGGCCCAAGCGGCGAACACGTCAGCATGGCTGGTATCCCGACTGAAGCCAGTATCCTCGATATGCTGGATCGCGCAATGCCGGGTCGTGTGCTGAACGTGAATGCCCACACATCTGGCGGCGGCAAACTGCTGGCGGTGATTCAGTTTAAAAAATCATCTCCGGTTGATGAAGGTCGCCAGCGTCAGGCTGCGTTGATCGCCTTTGCTGCTTTCTCTGAACTGAAACACGTAATCCTGGTGGATGACGATGTGGATGTGTTCGACACCGATGACATCCTGTGGGCCATGCAGACCCGTTTCCAGGGCGACGTCGATATCGCCACCATCCCTGGCGTGCGCTGCCACCCGCTCGATCCGTCGCAGGATCCGGCTTACAGCGCCAGCATTACCCAGCAGGGTATGACCACCAAAACCATCTTTGACTGCACCGTTCCGTGGCATTTGAAAGCCCACTTCGAACGTTCGAAGTTCAAAGAAGTGGATGTTAAACGTTTCCTTCCCGATTTTGAGTAAGTGAGGTTGTAGTGAGCAGAAGGCGCATTATCGTCGGCATTAGCGGCGCGTCCGGTTTCCAGTACGGCATGAAGGCGCTGCAATTGCTGCGCGATCAGGATATTGAGGTACATCTGGTGGTGACCAAAGGGGCGGAAGTCACGCGCTCAATGGAAACCGAATGGCAGCGACAGGAGGTCACCGATTTGGCCGACGAGGTGCACAGTATCAGCAATCTCGGCGCATCGATCTCCAGCGGCTCGTTCAAGACCCTCGGTATGCTAATTGCGCCCTGCTCAATGAACTCGCTGGCATCCATCGCGCATGGACTGACCGGCAATCTGCTGACCCGTGCAGCGGATGTAATCCTGAAAGAGCGGCGTCGTCTGGTGTTGATGGTACGTGAGACGCCGCTCAATCTGGTGCACGTACGTAACATGGCGGCAGTTACCGAAATGGGCGGCATTGTTTATCCGCCAGTTCCGGCCTTTTACCAGAAGCCACAAACCGTGGATGAGATGGTGCATCACAGCGTGTCGCGCGCCCTCGATTTGTTTGATCTCGATGTCGGCAACCTGAAGCGCTGGGGTGAAAAACATAATGAAGCTTAAGGAGTAAATTATGCTAGTGGGACCCTTTGTCAACGGCAGTGCCGTGCTGGTGGGTGGGCTGTTGGGCGCTTTTCTCGGCACCAAAGTGCCGGAAAGGTTGCGCGTGGCACTGCCAATGACCTTCGGCCTGTCGTCGATGGGCCTCGGGATTGTGTTGATTGGTAAAATCCACAGTTTACCGGCAGTGATTCTGGCGCTGATCCTCGGCGCGGCCATTGGTGAACTGGTGTTTCTGGAAGAAAAAATTGGCCGCCTCGGTAATCTGGCGAAAGGGCTGGTGGGACGTTTTCAGAGCGAACAAACTGAAACCGGCCTGACGGGCGCGGCTTTTACCGAGAAATATGTCGCGATCCTGGTACTGTTTTGTGCCAGCGGCACCGGCATCATCGGCGCGATGACCGAAGGGATGACGCACGATCCTAACATCCTGCTGGTGAAATCGATTATGGATGTTTTCACCGCCGCGATTTTTGCCACACTTCTCGGTTATGCCGTGGCAGTGATTGCAGTACCGCAGCTGCTGATCCAGCTGGCGCTGGCGACGGCCGCAGTATTGATTATGCCTCACACCACGCCGACCATGATGAGTGACTTTACCGCAGCGGGTGGTTTTGTCATGCTGGCCGCCGGTTTCCGTATCGCCGGAATTAAATCTTTCCCGGTGGCAAATATGCTGCCAGCGCTGGTGCTGGTGATGCCGATAAGCCATCTGTGGTCGATGTATATTCAGTAAGCAGCACAACAGCCGCGGTTGTATCGTGGTTAGCCATGCTAGAGTAAGCGCAGGATAAGCGCGGAGGCATCATGGATCTCAAACGATTGCATTACTTTTGCACGATAGCGGAACAGGGCTCCATCAGTAAAGCCGCGAAGCTATTGAACATCGCACAACCGCCGCTGGGTAAGCGCCTGCAGGAGCTGGAAGAGGAAATTGGCTCGCCGTTGTTTACCCGCACACCGCGCCGTATGGTGCTGACGGAAGCCGGCAGTTTTCTTTATCGTCAGGCGTGCGACATTTTAAGCCAGGTCAACCGACTGAAGCGCCAGACCATTACCATCGCCACGCGCAAACAGCGTCGGGTGAATATCGGAATTTCCTACCTTTACCTGCGTTATTTCAACACCATTTTGATGGATTACTACCGCAACCGTCCCGACTGGGATATCAACGTGGTGGTGTCTGATTCCAGCCATCTGGAAGCGATGCTGCTGGATCACAGCCTCGATATCGCGCTGATGCAAACCCCCAGCGACCGTCAGCAATGGTTTATCCGTGAGCTGGAACCGATTGATACTATTGCGGTTATCTCATCGCACTACAGCGCGATGCTGGCGGGAAAAGCGCTGGAGTTTGCCGATCTCAGCGGCCTTCCGCTGATTCTGCTGCACCGCATTGGCGGCGAGGGGACTTATGAAGTGCTGCGTAATAAGTTATTCAGCAGCCTGAGTCAGGTGAATATCAGTATTAAGGTATCCGAACCCAAGCTGATTCTGGAGATGATGGAGAGCGGTTTCGATGGCGCTGCTTTTCTGCCCCGTTCCGAGTTTTCGCCCAGCCCGCAGGGCAAATATATCGTCTGTCCGCTGGCCGATCCTTTCGCCATTTATCATCCGGCGATTGTTACGCTGAGCACCGCGCAAGACCGCCTGCTGTGGCCGCTGGCCCATGAGGCCGAGGATGTGTGATTTGGACCTGGTCGGCATGGCCCGGTCGGCATCAATGCCGACCCTACGCCGTAGGGAGCGCATTAATGCGCTCCATGCCGATGCGGCGTCCAATCCCGGTCGGCATCAATGCCAACCCTACCTCATAGGGAGCGCATTAATGCGCTCCTTGCCGATGCGGCGTCCAATCCCGGTCGGCATCAATGCCGACCCTACATGTAGGGAGCGCATTAATGCGCTCCTTGCCGATGCGGCGTCCAGACCCGATCGGCATCAATGCCGACCCTACATGTAAGGAGCGCATTAATGCGCTCCATGCCGATGCGGCGTCCAATCCCGGTCGGCATCAATGCCGACCCTACGTCGTAGGGAGCGCATTAATGCGCTCCTTGCCGATGCGGCGTCCAATCCCGGTCGGCATTAATGCCGACCCTACATGTAGGGAGCGCATTAATGCGCTCCATGCCGATGCGGCGTCCAGACCCGGTCGGCATCAATGCCAACCCTACATGTAGGGAGCGCATTAATGCGCTCCTGGCCGATGCGGCGTCCAGACCCGGTCGGCATCAATGCCGACCCTACATGTAGGGAGCGCATTAATGCGCTCCTTGCCGATGCGGCGTCCAATCCCGGTCGGCATCAATGCCGACCCTACATGTAGGGAGCGCATTAATGCGCTCCATGCCGATGCGGCGCCCAGACCCGGTCGGCATCAATGCCGACCCTACATGTAGGGAGCGCATTAATGCGCTCCATGCCGATGCGGTGTCCAGACCCGGTCGCTGAAATCAATTCCCCGCCGGTTTCTTTTTATCCACATGCCCCAGCTCGCGATCCGGGAAACAGAAATCCCGCACCCGCTGCTTGAGCGCCGCGGCATCCGGGAAACCGCCTTCCTGTTTCCGTTCCCAAATCACTTTGCCATCAATGGTAATCTCAAACACGCCGCCGGTGCCGGGTTGTAACGTCACCGAGGCCAGATCGTCAGCAAAGGTGTGCAGCAACTCCTGCGCCATCCAGGCAGAACGCAGCAGCCAGTTACATTGCGTGCAGTAGTGAATGTTCACCGCGGGTTTTTGCGTCATTTCATCGCTCTTTTTAATTGATTGATTACCAACAAGTTAACTGTGGTTAACAAAATGTGCGGTCTAAGATACATCTTAATGTAAATGTTATTGATAACGATTACCACTTGCATTACATTCCTGACGAATTCATTTACAACATAAAAAAAGTCTGTAACTTTTTACGGTTTTCTCTACAAAAACCGTGTCTTACTGATAGCAAGCAAGTGAGCGAATACTAACAATCAATTAGGTATTTCGCGTCTATGTCCTCAATTTTTCAGGGATTTACTAAACAGCGCCTGTTCAAAACGGCTGTGCTGGCGTCAGCGATCCATGCTGCCTGTGGCTATGCCGCCACCAGCGATAATCAGGATCTGACTCTTTCCAGCAAAAAAACCACAACAAATGAACCGGTAATGACGGTAACTGCGCCGAAACTGCCGCTATCTGCGGGTAGCCGCACCACGCTTTCCGCCGCAGAGTTGCAGAAAGAAGGCGGCAACGATTTCGGTTCAATTATGCGTTATCAGCCGCTGGTTAGCGCGCCGGGTGCCGCAGGTGGCAGCAACACCGGTAAGAGTGGCTATACCGGGGATCGTGGCGGTTACACCGGCTATAACATCCGTGGTCTGGAAGATAACCGCGTCTCCATCGACGTAGACGGTATTGAACAGCCTTACGCAACCGGACGCAGTTCCGTGGGCCGTGCCGGTTCCAACACCTTCGGCATTGGCCGCGACTATATCGATCCTTATATGTATGGATCTGTCGGTATCGTCGAAGGGGCGACCGATGTCTCCAACAAGAACCTGGCGCTCGGCGGCTCTGTCTCCTTCAAGCCAAAATCCCCGGATGACTACCTGTCACCCACCAAACATACCTATTTCGGTTACCAGAGCGATTACGACTCATCTAACCGCAGCTGGCACAATGGCATCACGGCGGCGGCAGGTGATGAAACCCTGCGCGGTATCGTGGTGATCAGCCGTCGTGACGGTCAGGAAACCCGTAACAACAGCGGCACCATTGATGCCTATCCGGCGAACTGGCACTCCGACGCGGTCGCTGCCACCGGCATCTGGCAACCCAACAGCGAGCATCAGTTCAGCGCCACGCTGGATTATTACCAGAAAACCAACCACACCAACTTCGACTACTGGGGTTCTGGCACCACCACCATTTATGGTCGCGCCGATCAGAGCAGCCAGACGCGTCGCTGGAGCGGGTCACTGAAAGATCTCTGGACACCGGACAATAACCTGCTGGTGGATAGCCTTGAGACCAGCATTTATTACCAGCAAACCCAGGCGCATGATAATACGGCGGCCCCGGCTGCGGGTGCGGTCGAAGCGCATAATATCTACTCGGATTACGACACCAAAACCTACGGCTTTGAGACCAAAGGTGAGAAAAGCTGGCTGTTTAACAACTTCAGCTATGGGATGAACGCCAGCATTGCGAAAACCGAGCGTCCATACCGTCTTGATCCGGTACAGACGTCGTATAACGATATCACCCCACCGGAAGCGAACAGCCGCTCCTGGGCCTTCGGTGCCTATGCCGAAGATACCATGAGTTGGGATCTGAACGGCCACACCTTCTCGGTGGTTCCGGGGGTACGTTTCGCCTATCAGAATACCAAACCACAAAATCTTTCTACTCTGGCGGGCGGGGATGCTGATCTCAGCACGGGTGACGTTTCGACGCTCTACAACAAGAGCTTCAGCGATGGCCAGATCCTGCCGTCCATCGCCTTCCAGTACAACCTGACGCCGAAGGTAATGGCTTATCTGCAATATAAGCGTGGCGCGCAGTTCCCTAATCCAAGCCAGCTGTATGGTTCATGGAACCTGTCCTCTAACTATGCTTCAGCTTACGGTTCGCAGTATGCGCTGTTGGGCAATACCGACCTGAAAACCGAAACCAGCAACAACTTTGAGTTCGGTCTGAAAGGCGAAGCGGTTGAAGGCATCACCTTCTCAGCGGCAACTTTCTATAACAGCTACAAAAACTTTATCGACTATACCCGCTACAGCCGTAGTGCCAATCCGGACGTCTTTACTAACATCCCGGATAATATCGATATCGCCTACCGTGCCGAGAACCGTGATAAAGCCTATATCTACGGTGCTGAATTCGGCAGCAAATTCAATATCGGTACCTGGGTGCCTGAGGTTGATGGCCTGAGCGCGCGTCTGGCGTTTGGTTATGCGCAGGGTGCGTCTAAGTCCAGCTATCTGGGCGACAAATACGTACCGATGGAGAGCGTACCGCCGATGCGTCTGATCACCGGTGTGGCCTATGACGATCCGGATCAGCGCTACGGTGCCGCGATCACCGGCACCTTTATCCACGGTAAGCGCGCCACCTACACCCAGCGCCAGACCTACACCAACACTGGCGGTTCGATTGGTACCACCAGCAATACCTACTACCAGAACATTCCAGGCTATGCGCTGGTTGATCTGACGGCCTACTATCGCGTAACGAAAAACGTGAAGATCAGCGGCGGTATCTACAACCTGACTGACCGCAAATACTGGGACTACCTCAGCAGCCGCGATCTGGAATCCACCACCAGCAAGACCGATCAGAACTACTATGATTCACAGCTGGCTGTGATGCCGGGCCGCACCTTCCAGTTGGGTGTTAACGTCGACTTTTAATCATTAACTTCGCCCTGCGGTAACGCAGGGCATTTTCACGGGAGCATGCGCAATGAACCAAAGTTACGAACACTATCTGGCCCTGAAAGGCGAACATCCGAAAAAATACGCCCGCGATCTGGCCGCCCTGATGGGGATTGGCGAAGCGCAGCTGTGTGAAGCGCGCGTTGGCCATGATGCTCAGGCGCTGAAAAGCGATTTCCCGGCGCTGCTGGCATCACTGGAAGCGGTGGGTGAAACCAAAAGCATCACCCGTAATGAATACGCGGTGCACGAGCAGGTGGGCAAATATGAAAACCTGCATCTCGGCGAACATGCCGGTCTGATTCTCAACCCGCGCGCGCTGGATCAGCGTCTGTTCCCGCAGCAGTGGCACAGCGCCTTCTTCCTGCGTGAAATGACCGCGCGCGGCGAACGTCAAAGCATTCAGATTTTCGATCGTCACGGCGACGCGGTACTGAAAATCTACACCACCGAAAACAGCGACATGGCCGCGTGGGACGCGTTAATCGCAGCATACGTCGCCCCGGCCAGCGCGGTGCTGGAGCGCCAACCGGTAAGCAGCCCGCAGCATAGCGAGACGGTTGACGCCAGCAAAGTGGAAGCCGAATGGCGCGCCATGACCGATGTGCACCAGTTCTTCGGCCTGCTGAAACGCCATAATATTTCCCGCCAGCAGGCATTCCGCGCCGTAGCTGACGATCTCGCCTGGCAGGTGAGCAACGACTCACTGGCGCAGCTGCTGCATCAGGCGCAGCAGGATGGCAACGAAATCATGATCTTTATCGGCAACCGCGGTTGTACGCAGATTTTCACCGGTGCGGTGGAAAAACTGATGCCGATGGACAACTGGATCAACATCTTCAATCCCCACTTCACGCTGCATCTGATGGCGGATCACATCAGCGAAAGCTGGGTGACGCGCAAGCCGAGCGGCGATGGCTTTGTAACCAGCCTCGAACTGTTCGCCGCCGATGGCACGCAGATCGCGCAGCTTTACGGCCAGCGCAGCGAAGGCACGCCGGAGCAGACACGCTGGCGTGAGCAGCTGGCGCTGCTGAGCAGCACTGGAGCCGCCGCATGAAACGTCTGACTCTGTTGTTAATGACGGCGCTGGCGCTGCCGACGCTGGCGGCAGAACGCGTGGTTTCCATTGGCGGCGATGTGACGCAAATCGTCTACGCGCTGGATGCCCAGCAGGATCTGGTGGCGCGCGACAGCACCAGCCTGCAACCGGCGCAGGTCACCAAACTGCCGAACATTGGCTACATGCGCCAGCTCAATGCCGAAGGCATTCTGGCGATGCGGCCAACGCTGGTGCTGACCAGCGAACTGGCGAAACCGTCGCTGGTGCTGCAACAGGTGGAAAAAGCGGGGGTGAAAGTGGTGGATGTCACCGGCAAAAACAGCCTCGACGCCATCCCGGAAAAAATCGCCACCATCGGCAAAGCGCTGCATCGCGAGCAGGAAGCCAAAACGCTGACGGAGAAAGTGCAGAAGCAGCTGGCACAGCTGCCGAAGCAACCGCTGCCGGTGAAGGTGCTGTATATCATGGCGCACAGCGGCATGAACACGCTGGCGGCCGGTACGCAAACCGGTGCTGACGGCGCGATCCGCAGTGCGGGTCTGGTGAATGCCATGGCGGCGGTGCCGCATTATCAGCCGCTGTCGCAGGAGGGCGTGGTCGCTGCGGCGCCGGACCTGGTGGTGGTTGGTGATGATGGCCTGCGCACCCTGGGGGGCGAAGAGAAAGTGTGGTCGCTGCCGGGTCTGGCGCTGACGCCTGCCGGTCAGCATCACGCGCTGCTGGTGGTGGATGAGATGGCGTTATTGAGCTTCGGTCTCGATACGCCGGATGCCATCGTCAAGCTGCGTCGTGCAGCCGAAGCCGCAGCCAAACATGACTAGCGTGGCAGTGATGCGCTGGCTGGGCCTGATGGCCATCAGCATGGTGATTTGTATGGTGATGGCGGCAAATTTCGGCGCGATGCCGCTCTCCATCCGCACCTTATGGCATGCGCCGCTTAGCGATATGGTGTGGCAGATCTGGCTGAATATCCGCCTGCCGCGCGTGTTGCTGGCGGTGTTGCTCGGTATGGCGCTGGCGGTGTCCGGGGCGGTGATGCAGGGGTTATTCCGTAACCCGCTGGCCGATCCGGGCCTGCTCGGCATCAGCAGCGGTGCCGGTCTGGCGGTGGCGCTAGCTATTATCGTGCCGCTGGCTCTGCCGCCGCTCCTCGCCCTGTGGCTGCCGATGGTGGCCGCCTTTATTGGCAGCCTGGTGGTCACGCTGCTGATCTTTAGCTTCAGTCGGCTGGCGATGGGCAATCTGTCGCGCCTGCTGCTGGTGGGGATCGCCATCAATGCGCTGTGCGGCGCGGTGGTGGGCGTGCTGTCGTGGATCAGCAACGATCAACAGCTGCGTCAGCTGGCGTTGTGGGGCATGGGGAGTCTGAGTTCGGCGCAGTGGCCGAGTCTGACGGTCTGCGCTCTGTTGATCCTGCCGGCATTAATCGCCATTCAAACCCGTGCGCGCCGTCTGAATTTGCTGCAACTCGGCGAGGAAGATGCGCATTACATGGGGATTGATGTGAAGCGCACCCAGCGTCAGCTGCTGGTGCTGAGCGCATTGCTGGTTGGCACTGCGGTGTCGGTAAGCGGTGTTATCGGTTTTGTGGGGCTGGTGGTGCCGCATGTGATGCGTTTCTGCCTCGGCAGCGATCATCGCTGGATGCTACCGGGATCGGCGCTGGCCGGAGCGATCCTGCTACTGCTGGCGGATACGCTGGCACGCACGGTGGTGATCCCGGCGGAAATGCCGGTGGGGCTGTTAACCAGCCTGATTGGCGGCCCGTGGTTTCTCTGGCTGATTTTACGCCAGCAGAGGGGGATGAATGAGTGATCGTATGCAGGCGCGGGGTCTGCGTTTTAGCCATGGCGCACGGGCGCTGATTGATAATGTTTCCGTGACGCTGGAGTCGGGCGAAATGGTGGCGCTGATCGGCCCGAACGGCGCCGGTAAGTCAACGCTGCTGCGCCTGCTGACCGGTTTTCTCACCCCGGATAGCGGCGAGTGCTGGCTGGGGGATCGTCCGCTGGCGGACTGGCCGCGTGAACCGCTGGCGCAGCGTCGCGCGGTGATGCGCCAGCAAAACAGCATGACCTTCCCGCTGCCCGCCGAAGAGGTGGTGGCGATGGGGCGTGCGCCCTGGCCGACGCAGGGCGCGAAAGCGGTGATCGAGGAAGTCATGCATCTCACCGGCAGCCTGGCGCTGGCACGGCGAGACTACCGTTCGCTATCTGGCGGTGAACAGCAGCGCGTACAGCTGGCGCGCGTGCTGGCGCAGCTGTGGCATGAGGATGGACCGCGTGGCTGGTTGTTCCTGGATGAACCTACTTCGGCACTGGATCTGTTCTGGCAGCAGCACAGCCTGCGTCTGCTGCATCGCTTAACCCGCAATGGCCGCTTTAGCGTCTGCACCGTGTTGCACGATCTCAATCTGGCGTCGCTGTGGTCGGATCGTATTCTGCTGCTGCATCAGGGCGCGCTGGTGGCGCAGGGTACGCCTGATGAAGTGATGACGGAACAGACGCTGACGCGCTGGTATCAGGCAGAGCTGGACGTGGTGCGCCAGGTGACGCAGGGCAGGCCGCAGATTCAGCTGCGGGCCTGAATAAATCAGCGCGATAAATCGCGCCGCTACGGGTGTGTATGGTGGGTAGCGACGCGATTTATCGCGCGTTTTTGGGCTGCTATTAACGACAATCCACAATCAAACGACCGCGCACTTCACCTGCTAACAGTTGCTCCGCACCTTCGCGCGCTGCGCTCAACGGGATGACGCGGGTCAGTTTTTGCAACTGCTCGCCATCCACCAGTTCCGCCAGACGCTGCCACGCCTGCTGACGCAGCGGTTGAGGGCACATCACGCTATCCACACCCGCCAGAATCACGCCGCGCAGAATAAAGGGGGCGACGCTGGTGGGAAGATCCAGTCCCTGCGCCATGCCACAGGCGGCAACCACGCCATCACGTTTAATCCCGGCCAGCACGTTGCTTAGCGTATGGCTGCCAACGCTGTCGATAGCGGCGGCCCAGCGCTCTTTCGCCAGCGGTTTGCCCGGCTGACTCAGCTCGTTGCGGTCGATCACCGCAGCGGCGCCGAGGGTGTTGATCAGGTAGTCGCTATCGCTGGCGCGACCGCTGGAGGCCACCACTTCATACCCCAGACGTGCCAGCAGGCTGACGCTAAAGCTGCCAACGCCACCGCTGGCGCCCGTCACCAGCACCGGGCCGTGCTGCGGCGTAATGCCCTGTTTTTCCAGCGCCATCACGCACAGCATCGCGGTGAAACCGGCAGTGCCGAGCGCCATCGTTTGCAGCGGGCTAAGCGCTGTCGGGACTTTTACCAGCCAGTCGCCGGAGACGCTGGCCTTCTGCGCCAGTCCGCCCCAGTATTTTTCACCGACGCCCCAACCGGTCAGCAGCGCGACATCGTCCTGCTGCCAGGCCGGGTGACGGCTGCTAATAACACGACCCACAAAATCGATACCCGGCACCATCGGGAACTGGCGTACGATCGGGCCTTTATTGCAGATGGCGAGTGCGTCTTTGTAGTTAAGGGTGGAGTAGCTAACTTCGAGGGTGACATCCTGATCCGGCAGTTGTTTTTCTTCCAGATCTTTCAGGGACGTACGATATCCCTGTTCGTCGTTATCAATGACCAATGCCTTGAACATGCAGCCTCCGGCTGGTTGAGAAAGTGCAGCCATGGTACTCCCCGAATCTGTGGGCTTCCAGAGGGTTAGATCAAGCGGACATCGTAGGGTCGGCATTTATGCCGACCGTATCAATGGACGCACGAAACAGGATGCCGGCATTTATGCCGATCGGATTTAATCCCTCGCTTTGTCCACCGCATCTCTGAAGCGATACCATCCGGTCACCAGCGGTAAAAACCACGGTTTGCCGCCGTACAGCGGAATCGGTTTGAAGGTATTACGTTCAAACGACAGCGGACGCGCCTCGGTGCCCAGCAGCTTCTGCGCCGCACGGTAGCCGAGCCAGCTCATCAGCGCCACGCCGTTGCCGTTGCAGCCAACGGCAAAGCGCGCATTATCCATCTCACCGGCGTAAGCGGTTTTATCCCACGTCATGCCGACATAACCACTCCACGCATGGCTGATGCGATACGGCGCCAGTTCCGGCCAGATGGCCAGCATACGCTGACGAATGCGGATCGCCGCGGTTTTATCGTCGCAATCCATAATCCCCGGTCGCGATCCAAACAGCAGGCGCGTGCCGTCCGGTGACGGGCGGGTATAGATCAGATCGCGGCGGCTGTCGGTGATCATGCGGCCGCCGGGGATCAGTTTCGCCATCAACTCTGGCGGCAGCGGTTCAGTGGCAATCTGATAACTCTTCACCGGCACAATACGCTTCGCCAGATTCGGCGCCGCCTGCGCGTCGGTATAGCCGTTGGTCAGGAAGATCACCTGACGCGCCCGCACCGTGCCGCGTTCGGTAAAAATCACCTTGCCGCCGTCAGCCTCTTCCACCCCGGTGACACGCGCATGGGAAAACAGCTGCGCGCCCAGTTTGCGTGCCAGATCGCGCAGCGCGCGGTTGTATTTCCCCGGATGCACGCCGCCGTATTCGTCCACCAGAATGCCGCCGTGATAGAACTCGGAGCCGATAATCGGTGCCTGGTTTTGGCGATCGATCTTATGCACCGTAACGCCGGTAACGCGATGCAGGATGTCGCCCATCTGATACAGGCCAGCCAGCTGCTTATGGGTATGCGCGCCGAAATAGCGCCCGCCGATAAACAGATCCGCGTCCAGCTGCTCCTCACGCACCAGCTGTTGAATAAACGCAAAAGAGGCGATGGAGTCGGCAATCATGCGCTGGAACAGTTCCGGGGCGATGCCTTTGATCGCGCCGCCCACCACCAGCTTTTGCCCGCTGCTGATCATGCCGCCGGTGCGGGTGCTGCCGCCGCTGCCGAGTTCGTTCGCCTCCAGCACCACCACCTGTTTGCCATGACGCACCAGCTCAACCGCCGCGTTCAGGCCCGCAAAACCAGAGCCGACAATCACAATCTCCGCCTCCGCCGGGAGCGCTTCACGGCAGGTTTCCGGCGGCGCCGCTTCCCACCAGTACGGCGTGGTTTTGAAATCTTCAGTAAAAATTGCCTGATCAGACATGATGTCTCATAGCTCCGTTACAACACCTGACCGAGGAACTCGCGCGTGCGCGCATCCTGCGGATCATCAAAGAGCTGCGCCGGAGGCGCCATCTCCACAATTTTGCCTTTATCGGTAAAGCAAACCCGGTGCGATACCTCGCGTGCGAAGCGCATCTCATGCGTTACCAGCAGGCAGGTGAGGCCGTCATCCACCAGCTCGCGAATGGTGTTCAGCACCTCTTTCACCGTTTCCGGGTCGAGCGCGGCGGTCACTTCATCGAACAGGATGATCTCCGGTTGCATCGCCAGCGCGCGGGCAATGGCGACGCGTTGCTGCTGGCCGCCCGAAAGCTCCCCCGGATAGCGCCCCTCTTTACCTTCCAGCCGCACCTTTTTCAGCAGGCGCAGCGCCCGTTCATGCACCGCCGCGCGCTCATGCTTCAGCACCTGCATCGGCGCCATCATGACGTTGTCGAGCACCGTGCGATGCGGAAACAGGTTGTACTGCTGGAACACCATCGCCACCTGATGGCGCAGCGGGCGCATCGCTTTTTCACTGTGGATCTCATGTACCCGATGCTGGCCGACGCGGATAAAACCGTCGTCAATCGGCAGCAGGCCGTTGATGCAGCGCAGAATGGTGGATTTGCCAGAGCCGGATGGCCCGATAATGCACACCGCTTCGCCTTTGGTAACCTCCAGCGAGATGCCTTTCAGCACCTCGGTGTTGCCGAAGGATTTGTGAATATTGTCCAGCTCGATCAGGGAGGTTGCGCGATCGATCATAGGGCGTCCCCTTTGGTATGGTTTTCCAGCCGACGCGCCAGCAGGGCAATCGGGTAGCAATAGCAGAAGAACATCAGCAGCACCGCGACGTAGAAATAGACCAGCGCCCCTTCGCTTTCGGTCGCCAGCGTGGTGCGCAGCAGCGTCACCACTTCCTGCACGCCGGTGACGGTCGCCAGCGCGGTGGAGATCGCCAGCAGCGCATACAGGTTCATCCAGCCAGGGATAATGCGGCGCAGCGCCTGCGGCAGAATGACGATGCGATAGATTTGCCACGGGCTGTAACCGAGCGAACGCGCCGATTCCCACTGGCCGCTGTGCACTGAGTTCACCGCGCCGCGAATCACCTCGGCAAAGTTGGCGGCGGTGGGCAGGCTCAGGCCGACAATCGCTTTAAACAGCGGCGACAGCGTGAACTGCACGCCAAATAGCTCGACGCGGTACGGCAGCAGATAGAGCATTGAGAACAGCAGCACCAGCCAGGGGGCATTGCGCAGAAAATTCATCACCGCCCGCGCCGGCAGGCTGAGCCAGCGGCGTTTTGCCAGCATCATCAGGCCGAGAAATAAGCCGAGCACCGTCGCAATCGCCATGCTGGCGATGCCGATAAAGATATTGAGAATAAAGCCGCCGTTCAGCGGCCAGCCGTGCATTGAGCCGGTGAGCAGCAGCGGCAGCTTTTGCCACACCTGATACCACTCCCCGCCGCGATCGGTCACCATGCTGAACAGCAGCATCAGCAGGCCAATAAACAAAAAGGCGTGGCGCGTCTGCTTTTTACGTTTCAGATAGAGAATGTCGTTCATGGCTCAGGCTCCATAACCGGGATACGCCAGGGCGCGCTGCACCCGGCCGATCAGCCATACCACCAGGCTGACCAGCACCACGTAGATCACCAGAATCAGCAGCATCACCTCCAGGGTACGGAAGGTGTCGTTATAGATCTGTCCGGCGGCATACATCAGTTCCGGGACGGTGATCACCGAAGCCTGCGAGGTGGTTTTGAACAGGTTGGTCAGCACGTTAGTCAGCGGCGGCAGGCAGATGCGCGCGGCAATCGGTACCTGTACGTGGCGGAACAATCCCCAGCGCGTATAGCCGAGCGAGCGCGCCGCTTCCAGCGTGGCTTTTGGCACCGCATCAAAACCGGAACGAAAGGCTTCGATGCACAACGCGCCGCCAAACAGGCTGAGCGACACCGTGGCCGACATAAAGGCGCTAATCAGCGGCACCTGTAAGCCGGTCACCGGGTCTTCAGTGGTAAAACCAATCTGCGTCAGGGTGAAATAGAAGAACAACATTTGCAGCAGCGGCGGCGTGTTGCGGAACAGCTCGACGAACAGCTCGATACTGGCGTCCAGCCACGCGAGACGAAACGTCAGGCCGAACGCGCCCAGCAGGCCGATAACAATGGCGAACGCCGACGCGAGCGCTGCCAGTTCCAGCGTCTGCAATACGCCCTGTAGCAGCCACTGCTGATACGTGGGGTCGAGTAGCCAGGAGAAATCGAGTCCGAACATGTTACGCTCCTGGCGGCTTACTGCGCCGCTGCGCGCGCCGCTTCAGCACGTTTCACGATGTACGGCGATGGCGGCATCGAAAACTCTTTTTCCCAGCCAATCAGCTTGTCCTGGCCCTCGGCTTTGACGATAGCCTTGTTGACGGCTGCGCGGAACGCATCATCCCCTTTGCGCAGGCCACCGGCCATCGGCGTGAACTCATAAGGTTTGACGGCGATTTTGTAATCGCTCCAGCCCGGCTCTTTCAGCTTGTTCTGCAACGACATGTCATCAAACACCATCGCTACGCAGCGGTTGTCCTGCAATGCACGGTAGGCTTCCGGCAGCGCGGTGAAGTTCACCAGTTGCAGGCCGTAGTTTTGCGTGACGGTTTTGTTGAAGTAGGAACCCTGAATGCCGCAGATTTTCTGGCCTTTCAGCTGCTCCCACTGGGTAAATTTCGCCTCTTTGCGCGCCAGGATCGATGGACCGGCGGCAGAGACATACTCCTCGGTAAAGTCGATCTGTTTGGCACGTTCCGGCGTGACGCCCAGCGTCGCCATGATCATGTCGATCTGCCCGGAGTTGAGGAATTGCATACGGTTGGAAGCGTTCACCGGCACCAGTTTGATTTTGTCGGGTGAACCGAGCAGCTCGTTGGCGATAAAGCGCGCCAGACTGATCTCAAAACCAACGGTGTTGCCGTTGTTGTCCATAAAGCCGTAGGGCGGGTAGTCATTCTTCACCCCGACCGTCAACACGCCGCGGGCTTTGATATCGGACAGGGTGTCCGCGTGGGTGATTTGCGGTGCGGCCAACAGCAACATCGAGGCAGCCAGAATACGCATGCGATGGTTTTTCATAGATATTTCCTCTGTCGGGATGAATCTGCAGGTGTTGTAAGTTTTATTACGTGGGCGGCTTTTTTTGTTGAATCGTGCTGCTCACTTGTCAACCGAATATGAAATCTGCTAGAAAATTAGTCAACAAAAAACCATATACTGAAATCTTATGATTTAAAGTTTCACAATGTGGAACTTTGGCGGTGAGGCCGATGAGCGAAAATGGCGGAAAAAATGGGGTTCAGTTACTCGATCGTGCAGTGATGTTGCTCGATCTGGTGGCGGACGCGGGAAGTGAAGGGGCGACGCTGAAAACGCTGTGCGAGCTTTCTGGCCTGAATAAAGTCACCTGCCATCGCATTCTCAATTCGCTGGTGGAACACCAGCTGTTGCAGAAGGTGCAGAGCGACAAATGTTACCGGCTGGGCACCAAATTGCTGGTGTTCGGGGCCAAAGCGGCGCGCGGGCCGGGGTTACGTCGTCAGTTCCAGCCTGCGCTGGAGCGGCTGCGACAGCAGACCGGTGAAACGGCGATGCTGATGGCGCGCGATCGCGATGATTCAGTGTGTATCGATCGCTACGACAGCGAATATCAGATGCAGACGCTGACCGGCTCGGTGGGCGGCGCGGTGCCGCTGGGCCTTGGGCCGGGTAGCCTGGCGATTCTGGCGTTTCTGGAACCGGAGCAGCAGCAGGAGATTATGGCGCGTAACCAGGCACGGCTCGACGGCTGGCCGCAGCTAACGCCAGAGGCGCTCCAGTGCAAGCTGGCGCAGACGCAGCAGCAGGGATTTGCCATCGATCCGGGCGAGTTGATTCCGGGGATCGCCGGCATCGCGGTGCCGATTTATGTGTCCGGCGCGGGCGTGGTGGGATCGCTGGGGCTGACGTTTCTGTCGCCGCGCCTCAATCCCGAGGTGCAGCAGCGTTATGTGGCGCTGCTGAAGGAGGAGGTGGCGGCGATAGCGCCACTGATCAGCCCGCTGGATACGCGGTTACGGGCGTCGTTGTAAATTGTGCGGGCAATCGGTTATTCAATCAGAGGATTCCATGAGCAAATCAACACGTAAAGTCGCGCTGATCAGCGGTGCCAGTCGCGGTATCGGGGCAGCCATCGCTGCCAATCTGCTGGCGAATGGCTGGGCAGTCAGCCTTGGTTGCCGCACGCCGGAAGACGTTGTCATCGCTGACCACGAAAACCAGCTGGTGTGCCGCTTCGATGCCTTTGATGCCGCCACCGAACAGGCGTGGGTCGCTGCCACCATCGGGAAATTCGGTCGTATCGATGCCGTGGTGCATAACGCGGGCATGATGCTGCCGCTCTCCATTCTCGAAGCGACCGACGATGAATTCGATCGCACCTTTGACGTTAACGTGAAATCGCCAATGCGTCTGAGCCGTCTGACGTGGCCGCATTTGCAGGCCAGCGGTGCCGGACGCATCGTGATGCTGGTGTCGCTTTCCGGCAAACGCGTTAAAGCGGAGCGCTCCAGCCTCTACGCCATGAGCAAGTATGCCGCGCTGGCGCTGGCGCACGGGTTGCGCAAAATCGGCGATGCCGATGGCATCCGCTGCACCGCCATCTGCCCCGGATTTGTCGCTACCGATATGGGTACGGCGCTCACCGAAGTGCCTGCCGAAAAAATGACCCAGCCGGAAGATCTCGCGCATCTGATCCGCACCGTGCTGGAACTGCCCACCACCACCAGCATCGCCGAAATCCCGGTTAACTGGACGGTGGAAGACAACTATTGATGTCCGTTGAGCTGACGAGGAAATAAACCATGGGTCCCAGCGTTGATGCAGTTCCCTCTTCTGAGACGTTTCCTGCCACCGCTGATGTGGTGGTGATTGGCGGCGGGATTATCGGCGTGGCGACCGCGTTGTCGCTGGTGCAGCGCGGTGTGCGCACCGTCCTGCTGGAGAAGGGTACGGTGGCGGCGGAGCAGTCGAGCCGCAACTGGGGCTGGTGTCGCCGCACCGGACGCGATCTGCGCGAGCTGCCGTTGATTAACCTCAGTATGCAGCTGTGGGAGGGGATGAATACGCGGCTCAACCGCGAAACGGGCTTTCGTCGCAATGGCATTGTTTATGCCTCGCGTACCGAGCAGCAGCGGGAACGCCATCAGCGCTGGGTGAGCGAAGCGCAGCACTACGGCATTCACAGCGAAATGCTGACGCCGCAGCAGCTGCGCCAGCATCTGCCGGACATACAGGCCAGCTATCCTGGTGGTTTGTATACCGCGCTGGATGGGCGGGCCGAGCCGCAGCGGGCGGCACCGGCGATGGTTGCCGCCGCGATGGAGCAGGGGCTGAATCTGCAACAGCACTCCGCGGTGCGCACCATCGAGCGTACCAATGGCCGGGTCAGTGAAGTGGTCACTGAACATGGCACGATTCGCTGTCAGCAGGTGGTGGTGGCGGGTGGGGCCTGGTCGCGCCTGCTGTTACAGGGATTAGGCGTAACGCTGCCGCAGCTGAAGGTGCTGTCGACGGTGCTGCGTACCCGCCCGCTGGATTTCGATCCCGGCGTCTGCGCCAGTTTTGGCAGCGTGGCGCTGCGTAAGCGGCTCGACGGCGGTCTGACGGTTGCCAGCTCGGCCACCAACACCGCCGATATCACACTCGATTCGCTGCGCTTCAGTCCCCGTTTTATGCCAGCGTTCCGGGTGGAGCGCAAATCGCTGCAACTGCGCCTTGGCAGGCGCTTTGTTGAAGAAGCGCTGTACTGGAAACCGGGCCAGGCAGATAAACGATCGATTTATGAAGTGGTGCGCGTGCTCGATCCGTTGATCGATCCGGCGCTGGTGCAGCGGATGCGCCAAAGCCTGGCGGAGCTGTTGCCGCCGCTGCGCGATCTGCCGGTGGCGCAGAGCTGGGGTGGACTGATCGACACCATGCCGGATGCGATTCCGGTGATCTCCGCCATCGACCAGGTGGCCGGGTTATATCTGGCTACCGGCTTTTCCGGCCACGGTTTTGGTATCGCGCCGGGGGCAGGGCAGCTGATGGCGGATTTGGTGCTGAACA
Organism: Pantoea sp. X-Soil-TKNS-1207; assembly: GCF_059730485.1. Lineage (NCBI taxonomy): Bacteria > Pseudomonadati > Pseudomonadota > Gammaproteobacteria > Enterobacterales > Erwiniaceae > Pantoea > Pantoea sp. X-Soil-TKNS-1207. Next base: position 3,577,460 of record NZ_AP035958.1, on the reverse strand, counting down.
GCACGCCATCAGTGGATGCGCAGCCGTTTCGCTTTAGCCGCTTTAGCGATGGGGAAAAAATCCGCGCGCAGCATTGGCTGTAATGCTTTGTTATCAATATCCGCATCTTGCATAATTTTGCATAAGGTGCGGATATTTAAGCATTTTTGATTTTATCGTTTGATAAAAGATATTTTTTATCAATAGGTTATCAACTCACGGCTGTGAGTAGAAATTGCCGGTGGCGGGTTGTTCCGGCAAAAAAAAATGACATTATTGCGCCGGTTATCAACCCCCTTTACCTCTGAGGACGCCGCCATGGTCGGTACAATGCGCATCTGCACTTGTTTCCGTACGCTTTGCCGAAAGCGTTCCTCCGTCATCTGTTGTTCGCATTCCTCGCTCACCATGCGGTGAGGCAAGCCTGACGCTCGCTGTTGGACATGAGTAAAGACAGACGCGATCTGGCTTTACTGATGTCTATCGGTTGCGGCTGTATCCACTTTTGCTCGCGTCCGCCTGACGTTATTCGCCGGGGAATCTTCCTCATTGCTGTGCCACTGGCACCCACTCATCCTTGACCTCTGGGGATTTGTGTTATGACACCACTGAAAATTGCTGCCAGCGCTGCTGTAGCGCCTAACCTGAGCCTGAACACCATGCGCGACGTGGTGACGCTGGACAATACTGACTTTACCGATGTGGCGGCTGTTGTCGTCTCACTGGCGGATACGCGTAGTGGCGTGCTGGCGCTGTTGCGCCATACCGGCTTTAACCTGCCGGTATTTGTTGCCAACGCCTTTGATGAAGAGGTGTTGCAACTGCCGGGTGTGACCGGCGAAATCAACGGCGCGCCGGAAGAGTGGGAGCGGCTGGAAGAGGCCGCGCAGGCTTATGAAGCCACGCTGCTGCCGCCATTCTTCGACACCCTGATGCGCTATGTCGATATGCAGAACAGCACCTTTGCCTGTCCGGGGCATCAGGGCGGCGCGTTCTTCCGCAAGCATCCGGCAGGCCGTCAGTTTTATGAATTCTACGGCGAGAACGTATTTCGTTCCGATATGTGCAACGCGGACGTCAAGCTGGGCGACCTGCTGATCCACGAAGGTTCGGCCAAAGACGCGCAGAAATACGCGGCGAAAGTATTCAATGCCGACAAAACCTATTTCGTGCTGAACGGCACTTCGAGCGCCAACAAAGTGGTGACCAACGCGCTGCTGACGCGTGGCGACCTGGTGCTGTTTGACCGCAACAATCATAAATCCAACCATCATGGCGCGCTGATTCAGGCGGGGGCAACGCCGGTGTATCTGGAGGCCGCGCGCAACCCGTTCGGCTTTATCGGCGGTATTGATGCGCATTGCTTCGACGAAGATTATCTGCGCGAACAGGTGAAGAAAGTGGCGCCGAAACGCGCTAAAGATCAGCGTCCGTTCCGTCTGGCGATCATCCAGCTCGGCACCTACGATGGCACGGTGTACAACGCCCGTCAGGTGGTGGATCGCATCGGTCATCTGTGTGACTACATCCTGTTTGATTCTGCCTGGCTGGGCTACGAACAGTTTATCCCGCTGATGGAAGGCTGCTCGCCGCTGACGCTGGAGCTGAACGAAAACGATCCGGGGATTTTTGTTACTCAGTCGGTGCATAAGCAGCTGGCCGGATTCTCGCAGACGTCGCAGATCCACAAGAAAGATAACCATATTCGCGGCCAGAAACGCTTTTGCCCGCACAAGCGTCTGAACAACGCCTTTATGCTTCATGCCTCCACCAGCCCGTTTTACCCATTATTTGCGGCGCTGGATATCAACGCCCGTATGCACCAGGGCGAAGCCGGTCGCAGCATGTGGCACGAGTGCGTCACGCTGGGCATTGATGCGCGTAAAGCGATCCTCGAACGCTGCGAGATGATTCAGCCCTTCCTGCCGGAACAGGTGCACGGCAAGCCGTGGCAGTCGGCGGAAACGGCAGCCATCGCCGCCGATCCGGCCTACTTCAGCTTTGAACCTGGAGCGAAGTGGCACGGTTTTGCCGGTTACGCCAGCGAGCAATATCTGGTGGACCCGTGCAAGCTGCTGCTGACCACGCCGGGCATTGATGCCGCGAGCGGCGAGTACAGCGAATTCGGCATTCCGGCGACCATTCTGGCGAACTACCTGCGTGAGAACGGCATCGTGCCGGAGAAATGCGACCTCAACTCGATTCTGTTCCTGCTGACGCCAGCGGAAAGCCCGGAAAAGATGGCGCATCTGGTAGCGATGCTGGAGCAGTTCGAACAGCATGTGAAAGAAGATGCGCTGCTGGCTGAGGTGCTGCCGAGCGTTTATCGTAAAAATATGGCGCGTTATCAGGGCTATACCCTGCGTCGTCTGTGCCAGGAAATGCATGATCTCTACGTCAGCTATGGCGTGAAAGATTTGCAGAAGGCGATGTTCCGCGCCGACTGCTTCCCGCCGGTGCAGGTGAACCCGCAGGACGCGCATCAGGCGTATATTCGCGGGGACGTAGAGCTGGTGCCGATTGCGAAGGCCGAAGGGCGTATCGCGGCCGAAGGCGCGTTACCTTATCCGCCGGGCGTGCTGTGCGTCGTGCCGGGGGAAGTGTGGGGCGGCGCGGTGCAGCGCTATTTCCTCGCGCTGGAAGAGGGGATTAATCTGCTGCCGGGCTTTTCGCCAGAGTTGCAGGGCGTTTACACCGAAGAGGATGACCGCGGGCGTAAGCACCTGGTGGCGAATATGATGGTGTGATGGGTGTGGCGGTTGCCCTCTCCCGCTGGCGGGAGAGGGAACAGACCGTGCAAATCGCACCCTCTCCTTCTCCCGCTTGCGGGAGAAGGCCGGGATGAGGGTTACAGCTCTTAATACCGATGATAACTTCGCTGCGCGTTGCTCACCTTGTACAGATAACGACGTGATTCCGCCGATGGGTGGCTGTTGGTCAGCGTCTGATAAACCTGACCCGGCGACATGTTGTTAATGGTCGCAAACGCGCGATCCTTATCGCTGGAGAACACGCGCAATACGCTGCCTGCGCCACCGTTATACGCGGTAATCACCGCATAACGCCGTGATACAGGGTCCTGAATTCCGCCCAGATAGCTGTTCTGCAACAGCGACAGATACGCAGTGCCCGCATCAATGTTATTCGCCGGATCAAGCAGATAGCTGCGGCTCGGCTGGCCCCATTTGCCCTTCATACGGAACACATCGACACCCGCGGTGTGTTGCACCACCTGCATCAGACCCAATGCATCCGAGTTGCTGACCGCATAGGGGTTGAAGCTCGATTCAATCTGCATAATCGCCAGAATCAGTGACGCATCCACGCCATACTCTTCGGCGGCTTTACGGACCATCGGCAGATACTTATGCGCACGCTTGTCGAGGTGGTTCGGCACCATCGGAATGGTGACAGACCAGATAACATGCAGACCGGACGTGCGCTTTTGCAGCTTGTTCTGAATCAGGTAGTCAGCAAAGGTACCGGCGCGACCCTGCCACCGAATCGGCTGGCCGGTGTTGTCCAGCACCTGGCCGTACAGCAGCGGTTCTTTACTGATCTGAATATCGTTGGCATCGGAGTAGAGGTCGACATTACCGGGATCGTCGCCAATCAGCAGCGTGGTGATAATCGCCTGACGCAGGCTGGCCATCGGATCGGTGCCGGAAATGGTCTCAATGGTAATGCTACCGCTATCGAAGTTGATGTGGCTGCGGGTGTAATAGTTGTCGCTATATTTGACGTAGTCTTTCGGTCCGGCGATCAGAACCTCATTGATTCCCCAGATATTTTCAATGTTGTGGGCGAACTGGCCCATCAGAATGTCGAAACCGTTGGTGTCCTTAACCCACTCTTCGTGATACTGCGTTTGTTTGTGTCCGGAGCAGGAAACCAAAAGCGGCGCGATCGCCAGCAAGGCTATCAATTTTTTATTCATTGTTAATACGTGCCTGACCTGAAAAGGGCCTCAACGGGAGGCCCGCAAAGTTTATTTTTCCGGCGGTGTGTAACCTTCAATGTGCACATCTTTGCCTTCAAACAGGAAATTCACCATCTCCTTTTCCAGCACTTTGCGATCTCCCGGATTCATCATGTTGAGCTTTTTCTCGTTGATCAACATGGTCTGTTTGGCCATCCATTGCTGCCAGGCTTCTTTGGAGATTTCGTTGTAGATGCGCTTACCCAGCTCGCCAGGATAGAGCTGAAAGTCCTGGCCTTCAGCGTCGCGTTGCAGATAAGTACAAAAAATGGTGCGGCTCATTACTCTTCCTCTTCGGACACGCGCGTATGCAGTGCCAGTTGCTGGGGATGTCGCAGTTCATGCAGCAGGCGCTCGACCGGCGCAGCCAGACCCACTGACGGTGGTTGCGCTAAGTTATACCAGAGACCGCCCGCTTCATCCATCAGCGCCCCGGACGAAGGCCATGCCAGCCACATAGGCACAATATCCAGATGGAAATGGCTGAAGGTGTGACGAAAGGCGGTGAGCTGCTGCGGTTTCGCGTGAATACCGCGCTCGGCCAGCCAGTCGGTCATCGCCTGCTCGGTGGTGAATTGCGGGAAGCAGAACAGACCGCCCCACAGGCCAACCGGCGGACGCTGCTCCAGCCATACCTCATCGCCATGCTGCATCATCAGGAACCAGCCGCTGCGCTCTGGCAGCGTCTGTTTGGGTTTTTTCCCCGGATAGCTGGCCCAGCTGCCGTTGGCATAGGCGATGCAGCCGCTGCTTAACGGGCAGATTTCGCATTTCGGACGGGAGCGGGTACAGACTAACGCGCCGAGATCCATCATCGCCTGGTTAAAGTGGCTGACGCCCTGCGCAGGCGTGACCTCTTCGCTCAGCTGCCACAAACGTTTCTCGACCTCTTTTTTGCCCGGCCAGCCAGCAACCGCATAGCAGCGCGCCAGCACGCGTTTTACGTTGCCATCGAGGATCGGGAAATGCAGGCCGAGCGAGAGCGACAGAATCGCCCCCGCGGTGGAACGACCAACGCCGGGCAGCGCCGCGACGTCATCGAAATTACGCGGGAACTCGCCGCCGTGCTTATCCACCATCTGCTTTGCCGCTTTATGCAGATTACGCGCACGGGCGTAATAGCCGAGGCCGGTCCACAGGTGCAACACCTCATCCAGCGGTCCGGCCGCCAGATCGGCCACCGTGGGGAAGCGCGCCATAAAGCGTTCAAAATAGGGAATGACGGTGGCGACCTGGGTCTGCTGAAGCATCACCTCGGACAGCCATACCTTGTAAGGCGTTTTTTCCTGCTGCCATGGCAGGGTTTTGCGGCCGAAGCGCTGATACCACTCCAGCACCTGTTGCGCGAACTGCGGCGCTTGCATCATAAGAAGGAAATTTTCCGTGGTTACTCTACACTCAGGCAGGAATTCCAGCACAGAGACATCAGGGTGTAAACCGGAAGATTGCAAAGGCTTGCTTCTGCTATTGAACTTTGCATAATGCGCGTTTCCCTGAACAGGCTAATCAGCAGGCTTTGACATGATTAATGACGTCATCACCCCAGAATTTGATGAGAACGGGCGGCCATTGCGCCGGATCCGCAGTTTTGTGCGCCGCCAGGGGCGGTTAACTAAAGGACAGCAATTGGCGCTCGATCAATACTGGCCGGAGATGGGCGTTGAATTTCAACAGGTTCCGCTGGATTTGACCACGCTGTTCGGGCGTGATGCGCCAGTGGTGCTGGAGATCGGTTTTGGTATGGGGGCATCGCTGGTGACGATGGCGAGCAATAACCCGCATCAAAACTTCCTCGGCATTGAGGTACATGCTCCGGGCGTTGGCGCTTGCCTTGGCTCGGCGAAAGAAGCTGGCGTGGAAAACCTGCGCGTGATGTGTCACGACGCGGTTGAAGTGCTGGAGAAGATGATCCCGGATAATTCGCTGCGTATGGTGCAGCTGTTCTTCCCGGACCCGTGGCATAAAGTGCGCCACAACAAACGTCGTATTGTCCAGGTACCCTTTGCCGAGCTGGTGATGCGTAAGCTGAAGCTGGGTGGCGTGTTCCATATGGCAACCGACTGGGAAGCGTATGCACACCATATGCTGGAAGTGATGAGCAGCATCGATGGTTATCATAACCAGTCAGAAAGTCATGATTACGTGCCGCGTCCGGATACGCGTCCGTTAACTAAATTTGAGCAACGCGGGCAGCGACTGGGCCATGGCGTTTGGGATCTGATGTTTGAGAGGGTGAAATAATGGCCACACAGCGCAGCCGTCGTTTACGTAAAAAATTGCATATTGATGAGTTTCAGGAATTGGGTTTCTCGGTGGCCTGGCGTTTCGCCGAAGGCACCAGCGAGGAGCAGATTGATCAGACGCTGGATCAGTTTATCAACGAGGTGATTGATCCGAACGGTCTGGCCTACGATGGCAGCGGCTATCTGGTGTGGGAAGGATTGGTCTGTTTACAGCAGACCGGCAAGTGCACCGATGAGCACCGCGAGCTGGTGCGCAAATGGCTGGAGAACCGCCAGCTGGCCGATATTCAGGTGACTGAACTCTTTGATGTTTGGTGGGACTAAGGAACAGTGCTGCGGCGTTGATGGTGGGCATTCATGCCAACCGGTTTTATGACCGCTCCGGCCTGACGGTGGCCATTAATGGCCACCCTACGCGCAGGGTCGGCATTTATGCCGACCTGGTTAAGGGCCGCACCGGCCTGACGGTGGCCATTAATGGCCACCCTACGCGTAGGGTCGGCATTTATGCCGACCTGGTTGACGGCCGCAGATCCCAGGGGAATACAAACGCAGGAGATTTCATGATTCGTAAGGTTCTTATCGCTGCGCTGCTGCTGGCGGCGACCCAGGCTCAGGCTGCTTATGAATGCAGCGTTAAGCCACAGGATGATGTGATCATTAAACCGCAAAGCGTGCAGGTCGTGGGCGCGAACGGCAATCTTGAGATCTCGCCGCAGGGTGATGTGCAGTTTAACGGCCAGCGAGTGAACGTTGATAACGCCACCCGTCAGAAAGCGATCGACTACCAGAACGCCTTGCGTCGCGATTTACCCTGGATCGATCAGGGTGCCAGCAGCCGTCTGGAACGTAGCCGTATCGCGCTGGATAAGGTAATTGTTGAAAAGCTCGGTCCGAACAGCAACGTGCGTAATCGTCTCAGCACGCTGGATGGTCAGCTGAAGCAGCAGATGAACCGCATTATCGAACACCGCAGCGACGGCCTGACCTTCCATCATCAGGCGATTGACCAGGTTCATGCCGAGGGCGAAAAACTGGTGCAGAGCACCATGGGCGGCATCCTGCAGGATAGTCTGAACGAGATGGGCAGCAAGCAGGCTGGTAACGGCGGCAACCCGTTGCAGGCGCTGATGGGCAATCTCGGTGGTTTACAGCAATCGATTCAAACCGAATGGAACAAACAGGAGCAGGATTTCCAGAACTTTGGTCATGAGGTGTGTAATCGCGTGACGGATCTGGAAGGGCAGCGTAAAAGCCTGGTGCAGGGACTCAAGAATTAAATTAAAGGGGCTGATATCAGCCCCTTAATCTTTTACTCGTTGTTCGCCTCTTCGGCTACAGCCTTATTGCCCGTCGCGAAGTTATAGATAACCAGCAGAGCAAAAATCCCGGTGATTGCCATCGTGATGGTGCCTTTGTCCATAAAGCGCGCCATATTGCCGAGGATAATCCCCGCCACGCCAAAGTCAGTATCCGAGAAGGTTGTATTGGTTAAGCCCAGTGCGCCCAGCACCGGTAACAGCGCCACAGGCAGGAAGGTAATTAACACGCCATGAGCAAACGCGCCCAGCATGGCACCACGCTTACCGCCAGTCGCATTACCAAAGACACCTGCGGTGGCCCCACAGAAGAAGTGTGGTACCACGCCCGGTAAAATTAATACCCACTTGAGCTGGCCGAGAATAAATAACCCGACCAGGCCGCCGATAAAGCTGGAAATAAAGCCAACCAGTACCGCGTTTGGCGCATAAGGGAAAACAATCGGGCAGTCGAGGGCTGGTCTGGCATTTGGCACCAGTTTTTCTGAAAAGCCGGTAAACGCCGGGACAATCTCCGCCAGAATCAGACGTACACCTTGCAGGATAATAAAGACACCTGCTGCAAAGGTAATTGCCTGCACGAAGGAATATACCAGGTAGTTTTGACCATGACTAAACTGGCTTTCTACATATTCGCTGCCTGCCGAAACTGACAAAATAAAGTAGATAATCATCATGGTCAGGGAAATTGAGATGGTGCTGTCACGCAAAAACTCAGGTTTTTTGGCATGTTCATCTCTTCGGTCGATTTTGACCCTTTCCCGACTAATGAACCAATCCAGCCGGACAGAACATAACCTACCGTCCCGGTATGGGCTAACGCTACCTGGTCGTGGCCCACAATTTTCCGCATATGTGGCTGAGCCAGTGCCGGGAAAAATGCCATCATCATGCCCAGAGCCAGTGAACCGGTATAAATAAGTTGCACACCTTCAAAACCGGCTACCGACAGAATAATTGCCACCATACAGGCCATATAGAAGGTAACATGACCGGAGAGGTAGATATATTTCAGTCGGGTGAAGCGGGCAACGACGATATTAGCCACCATACCAAAGGCCATGATCAACGTCGTCGGCGCACCATATTTATCCAGCGCGATAGATACCATTGCCTCATTGTTGGGAATAATTCCCTGAACATTAAAGGCATGTTTGAAAATATCTCCCAGCGGGCTTAACGAACCCACCAGCACCGTTGCACCACCAGCCAGCACTAAAAAACCAAGAATGGTTTTTACGGTGCCTTTGACAACATCAGGAAACGGTTTTTTTTGTGCGACAAGCCCGAATAACGCCACTAATCCAACCAGGATAGAGGGGACTTTTAGCACGTCGACAACGACCAATAAAAGGTTCTGAATAAACATGTTAACCTCAGCGGCAAGAGTTCTGTTTCAACAAGTTGAGTTAGCTTTTGTTAAAATATTCGCTAATCTTTTGCTCAACTTCTTTGAGGTCAATAATGTTATTAATAATAATGACCTTTTCGGCAGGAAGGTTCGCGCTGTAGGCGATATCTTTTGCCATGACAAATATATCGGCGACATCAGGTGTTACCGAACCTAAGTCTGAGTGTTCAACATCGGCAACAACTTCGATTTTTTTCAGAACTTTTTTAATGTTCATTTCCATCATGAAGCTGCTTCCCAGGCCTGAGCCACAAACCGCCATAATTTTCATATCACATCTCCTGGTTGCTATTCTGTTCGCGTTCTTTTAATTAACTGTGTTGTTTGCCAATAAAATGGCGCTAAGTTCTTCCTGACTGCGTGCGTTAAAGAAGCGACTCATGGTGTCATCATCTGAAAGCACTTCTGCCAGCTGAGAAATCATTTCAATATGACTATTACTGTCCGGGGCTGAGAACATAAAAATCGCGTCAACCGGATCATTTTCGTCAGCATCAAAATTAATCGGATTGCCGAGTTTAACGATCGACAATCCCAGTTTATTTGCGCCCTGTTCAGGGCGAGCGTGTGGCATCGCGATGCGCGGAGCGATAACAAAATAGGGACCGATATCTTCTTTTTGCTGAATTATCGCATCAATGTAGTGCTGAGAAATGGCACCCTCTTTTTGCAGCGGGCGTCCGGCAACCTGAATAGCCTCTTTCCAGTCGGCGACATTTTCGAGGTACTGAATTTTCTCATCACTCAGCCATTTGGACAGATTTGACATATTTATTTCCTGCATAACGTGGGTGTCAGAAATCATTGAAGTAAGCTACGGGCTGCTTCCAGTACATTTTCCTGGGTAAAGCCAAAATGTTTGAACAGGACATTTGCCGGAGCCGACTCACCAAATGATTTCATACCAATGACTTTCCCATCCAGACCGGTATAGCGCTGCCAGAACCCTTCAATGCTGGCTTCTACCGCCAGACGCTTGCGAACTTCTTTCGGCAACACTGATTCTTTATATTGCTCATCCTGCTTATCAAAACGTTCGGTGCAGGGAATAGAAACTACGCGAACTTTGTGGCCTTCCTGTTGCAGCACGCCAGCCGCGCCAACGACCAGCTCTATTTCCGAACCGGACGAGATCAGCACGATTTCCGGCGTCCCGGCGCAATCACTGAGGACATAACCTCCGCGTGCAATATCAGCCAGTTGCACAGCGGAACGCGGCTGCTGTGGCAGCGGCTGTCTGGTCAGGATCAGCGCGGTTGGCCCATCTTTACGTTCAATCGCCTGGCGCCAGGCCATCGCCACTTCCACCTGATCACAGCCACGCCAGGTTTCCATATTTGGGGTTAGCCGGAGCGCGGCGAGCTGTTCAACCGGTTGGTGAGTGGGGCCATCTTCTCCGAGGCCAATGGTGTCGTGGCTATAGACGAATACCGAACGAATCTTCATCAGCGCCGCCATGCGCACCGCGTTGCGCGCGTACTCCATAAACATCAGGAAAGTACCGCCATAAGGAATAAAGCCGCCATGCAATGCCAGCCCATTCATAATGGCTGACATACCAAACTCGCGAACGCCGTAGGAGATATAATTTCCTGCCGGGTTGGCCGCACTGAAATCGACAGAAGTCTGTTGTCTGGTCAGATTCGACGGTGAGAGGTCAGCCGAGCCACCCAGCAATTCTGGCAGCAGGCCTGAGAAGTGGTTCAGGCATTTTTGACTCACCTGGCGGGTGGCAAGGCTGGAAGGAGCCGCCTGTAACCCGGCGATGTAGCTGTCCATATCCTGCGCCCAGTTTTCGGGTAATTCACCCTGCATCCGGCGGCTAAATTCATGCGCCAGTTCAGGCCATGCTTGCTGATAAGATGCAAACAGGTGGTCCCATGCGGCCTGATTTTCTGCCCCCTGCGCCGTTGCGTCCCATGCCTGGTAGAGAGAAGCCGGGATTTCAAAAGGGGCATAGGGCCAGTTTAATGCCTCGCGAACTAATGCAACTTCATCGCTGCCGAGCGCCGAACCGTGGCAATCATGGCTGTTGGCTTTATTTGGTGAACCGAAGCCGATGATGGTTTTGCAACATAACAGACTTGGCTTGTCAGTCACGGCTTTCGCTTCACGTACCGCGGCATCGACCGCCGCCGCATCATGGCCATCAACACCTTCAATCACATGCCAGCCATAGGCGCGGAAGCGTGCAGCTGTATCTTCGGAGAACCATCCTGCTACGTGACCATCGATAGAAATGCCGTTGTCATCCCACACGGCGATCAGTTTGCCGAGTTGCAGCGTTCCGGCGAGGCCACAGGCTTCGTGGGAAATGCCTTCCATCAGGCAGCCATCGCCTAAAAACAACCAGGTATAGTGATCGACCAGGGCAAAGCCGGGTTTGTTGAATTGCGCGGCAAGGGCTTTTTCGGCAATCGCCATCCCGACAGCGTTAGCGACACCCTGACCAAGCGGGCCGGTGGTGGTCTCGACCCCAGGGGTGTAACCATATTCAGGATGGCCTGGGGTGCGCGAATGCAGCTGACGAAATTGCTGAAGGTCGGCAATGCTCAGATCGTAACCCGTCAGGTGGAGCAGGGAATACAGCAACATCGAACCATGCCCATTGGACTGAACATAGCGATCGCGGTTGAACCATTTCGGGTTCTTCGGGTTGTGACGCAGGTGACGACGCCACACCACTTCAGCAATGTCTGCCATCCCCATCGGCGCTCCTGGATGTCCCGAATTGGCCTTCTGGATCGCATCAATGCTGAGAAATCGAATCGCGTTTGCTAACTCTCTGTTGACCATAACGGCTCTCGCTTTTGCTCTGTGTTCTACAGTAACCCGGACATTTACGGCCATCTTTGCGGTAAAGGTGTCCAGTCATTTGGCGTTGGTCTGATTGTTACTGCACCTGGTTTTTACGCGTAATCACTGATGATTTTGTTTTTATGCTGTTGATATTGATTATATTTATAATCATATCATTTGAATTTGTAATTAAGTCTAGACATGTTTAATGTGTCTAGTCATCTTGATAATGCACATGGACGTGTATAGATACAATATGTAGGATTGAAATCTGGCTGGACACCCTGAGATTGAGTGCAAATTCGTTAACTGGATCACATCCTCATGTGCTCAGGCTGGTACTCAGAAAATAAACTCAGGCATACATGTGCACTCATGGCTCACTGAAGCCGGAGCCTACTCTTATCGGGAACAACGTTGATGGTCGATGGCATTACTGAGAAGCAGAAAGAGGTTGTCGATTACATCCTCCGCAAAATTAAAGAAGAGGGGCTTCTGCCCGGAGATAAACTCGACACTGAAATTGCGATTGCGAAAAACATCGGCATTACACGCGCCACTGTGCGCGAAGCAACCCGAATTCTGATGGAACAGCAGCGAATTTACCGGGTGAAGGGGTCGGGCCTGTTTGTTGGCTCGATTGGCAAAAGTAACCATTCCGGGCGTTTCCATGCGCTATCCCCGTTTGATTATCAGGCGCAGAAAAAGGGCTACAAAGGGATCAGAAAAGTGATTACCGTCAGTATCATGAAAGTCCCGACGCCCGATATGGCGCAGGCTTTACGCATCAAGAACAGCGATCAGGTGTATAAAATCGTGCGTCTGATGTGTTTTGATGATATTCCGGTGGCGCTGGAGCATATTCATTTGCCGGTTAATATGTTCAGCAGCATGGAATTCAGCAAGCTTGAGATCTCGAAATATTCCTACATTGAGCAGATCACCGGTAAGAAAGTGCAGCGCAGGGACCAGCATTTAAACGCGATAAACCTGACGGATCAGGAACAGCTTAATCTCTTGAATCTCAATGCTAATGATGCCGTTCTGGAGATTAATGAGACGGTGTATCTTGATGATGGGACACCCTGTGAAGTTAACGTGGCGTTGATTAACACCCACCTGCTTCAGCTGAGACAAAATACGGAGCGAAACTGATTGCGAGGGTGCGAATAAATTCGCACCCTACAAGCGAACGTAAGGTCGGCATGTCTGCCGACCCGCAACGGCGATTACTCTTCCGCTAAGAACAGCTCCAGCAGCGAATTCAGGAACAGCTTCCCTTTCTCACTGATCTGCCAGTGCTCATCCGTTTCAACCACATAACCGGCCGCGATCGCCGCATCAATCTGCGGACGGATAACCACCTCATCCATCCCGGTATAGCGGCGGAAATCGGCACGCGGAGCCGCTTCCAGCAGACGAAAGCGGTTCATAAAGAACTCGAATGGCTTATCTGCCTCGGCGACTTCATGCTGCTTATCGAGGTAATTTCCCTTCATAAAACCACGCGGATGGCGGGTTTTCACGGTGCGGACAATGCGGCCATCGGGCTGCGTCAGCTTGCCGTGGGCGCCACAGCCAATGCCGAGGTAATCACCAAAGCGCCAGTAGTTAAGGTTATGCTCGCAACGGTAGCCGGGCTTCGCATAGGCCGAGGTTTCATATTGCTGATAACCTGCCGCCGTCAGCAGCTGATGGCCTTGTTCGAAGATATCCCACAGCGCGTCATCATCCGGCAGCACCGGCGGACGTGAACCAAATAGCGTGTTCGGTTCAATGGTCAGCTGATACCACGACAGATGCGGCGGATTGAGCGCAATCGCCTGGCGCAGGTCGTCGAGCGCCTCCTCCAGCGACTGATCCGGCAGGCCATGCATCAAATCGAGGTTAAAGCTGCGCAAGCCGAGACCGGCAGCCAGATGCGCGGCCCGCTTCGCTTCTTCCGGGCCGTGGATGCGTCCCAGGCGCTCCAGCTTCTGGGGACTGAAACTCTGCACCCCAATGGAAATGCGGTTAATCCCGGCCTTCTGGTAGCCGCTAAAGCGATCGGCTTCCACCGTACCGGGATTGGCTTCCATGGTGATTTCAGCGTCAGCCGCAAGGGGCAGGCGCGCACGCACGCCATCCATCAACATCTGCATCGCATTGCTGCTCAGCAGGCTGGGCGTGCCGCCACCGATAAAAATGGTGCGAACCTCACGGCCACTGGCGAGCGGCAAATCCTGCTCGAGATCGTTCAGCAGGTGCTGCACATACTCGATGTGCGGCACCTCGCCTTTCAGCGCGTGGGAGTTGAAATCACAGTACGGACACTTCTGCACACACCACGGAATGTGGATGTACAGGCTTAACGGTGGTAAATCAGGCATCGCGCATCGCATCCAGCAGCAGCGTCAATGCTTTTCCACGGTGAGAGACGGCGCGCTTTTCGTCTTTGCTCAGCTCAGCTGCCGTTTTGCCCAGTTCGGGCACATAGAAGATCGGATCGTAGCCAAAGCCACCCTGACCCGCGGCTGCACGGGTGATTTCACCCGCCCAGCTGCCGTGGAACACCAGCGGCGTCGGATCGGCAGCGTGGCGAACGTAGACCAGCACGCAGTGGAACTGCGCCTGACGTTGACCATCAGGCACAGCTTCCAGCGCGACCAGCAGCTTTTCCAGGTTTTGCTGATCGCTGGCATCCAGACCGGCGTAACGCGCCGAGTAGATGCCCGGCGCGCCGCCCAGCGCATCCACTGCCAGACCAGAGTCGTCAGCAATCGCAGGCAGGCCGGTGATCTGAGCCGCATGACGCGCTTTGAGGATGGCGTTTTCGATAAAAGTCAGACCGGTTTCTTCCGCTGACTCCACGCCCAGTTCGGTTTGCGCCACGATATCGAGGCCAAAGTCCGCCAGCAGGTCGGCCAGTTCACGAACTTTGCCCGGATTGCCGGTGGCGAGAACAACTTTTTGCATAACAGTTCCAGATTAACGAATTACAGCAAATACCAGAGACCAGGGAACAGGTCCATGCCGAGGAAATTCAGCGCATACAGCACCAGAATCACAATCATGGCAGAAAAATCGATGCCGCCCATCGCGGGCAGAATACGACGAATCGGCGCCATCAGCGGTTCGGTCAGTTGAATCAATACGTAATCAATCGGTCCACGGCCCTGGCTGATCCAGCTCATCAGCGAACGGATGATGATCACCCAGAACACCAGATAACCGGCAGACTTCACCAGCGACAGCAGACCGACCAGCAGGTTGGTCGGGTCCACCGAGAACACGCCAACCTGAATCAGCAGCAGTATCGGATACTTCAGCGTGGTCAGCACAAACGCCAGCAGCAGCGAGGCGGTATCAATCGGTCCCAGCGCTGGCAAAATGCGACGCAGCGGTTTGACGATTGGCTGGGTAATCTTCACGACAAACTGCGACAGCGGATTATAAAAATCGCAGCGCGACCACTGCATCCAGATGCGCAGCAGCAATACCATCACGTACAGGTCGATCAGCGTTTTGACTAAAAACGTCAGTGTTAACATGAGGTTCCTCAATTATTGTTGTGAAGTACGCGCATAATCCCGCGCGCCAAATACAGCGGTGCCAATTCGCACCATGGTGCTGCCAGCGGCGATGGCCGCTTCCATGTCGTCGCTCATTCCCAGAGAAAGCGTATCGACGTCAGGGTATTCCTGTTGCAGGGCATGAAATGCGGCGGCCATTTGCTGACAAACCGCCAGCTGACGATCGTAATCCTGCTCGGGTGCCGGAATCGCCATCAGGCCGCGCAGGCGCAGCTGCGGCAGCGCGGAAATTTCCTGCGCCAGCGCCGGTAACGCCTCCAGCATGATGCCAGATTTGCTGTTCTCGTCACTGATATTTACCTGAATCAACACATTAAGCGGCGGCAGATGCGTCGGACGCTGGTCGTTAAGACGTTGCGCAATACGCAGCCGATCCACGGTGTGACACCAGGCGAAATGCTCCGCCACCAGACGGCTTTTATTCGACTGCAACGGTCCAATGAAGTGCCATTGCAGATCTGGATGTGCGGCCAGCGCGGTGACTTTTTCAACCCCTTCCTGCACGTAATTTTCGCCGAACGCGCGCTGCCCGGCATCAATCGCTTCTGCGACCGCGCTCGCAGGTTTGGTTTTACTTACCGCAAGCAGGGTAATTTCTTCTGGCGCGCGCCCGCAACGCGCGGCGGCAGCGGCGATACGCTCGCGCACTTGCTGTAGGTTGTGCTCAATGGAAGTCATAGTCAGGAGAAGTTCTATGGATTTGGATGAAGTTGTGGCCCTTAGTGTAAAGCATAACGCCGCCGATCTGCACCTTTGCAGCGGACATTTGCCGCACTGGCGACGGCAGGGCGTGCTGGAGCCGATCCCTGACCAGACGGAGCTGCCAGCGGCCTGGCTGGAAACCTTTATGGCGCAGTGGCTGGACAAGCTCCAGCAGGCTGCGCTGGAAGCCGGCGGACATATTGATTTTGCCCTCACCCTCGCCAGCGGGGTACGGCTGCGCGCCAATCTGTTTCTGCAACGGCATGGGTTATCGCTGGCTTTGCGGCTGATCGCCAGCCATGCCCCGGCGCTGGAGAGCCTGCACCTGCCGCCGGTGGTGGAGCAACTTTTGCTGCTGGAAGAGGGATTGATTCTGATCACCGGCGCGACCGGCAGCGGTAAATCCACCACGCTGGCGGCGCTGGTCGATCGCCTGAATCGCCAGCAGGCGCGCCATATTCTGACGCTGGAAGATCCGATTGAATTTGTGCATCACAGCCTGCGCTCGCTGATCCAGCAGCGCGAGGTGGGGACTCACTGCGCCTCGTTCAGCTATGGCCTGAAAGCGGCGCTGCGCGAAGACCCGGACGTGATCCTGCTCGGTGAACTGCGCGATAGCGAAACCATCCGCCTCGCCTTAACCGCAGCCGAAACCGGACATCTGGTGCTGGCGACGCTGCACACGCGTGGCGCGACGCAGGCCGTGGACCGGCTGGTGGATGTGTTTCCCGCTGAGGAGAAGAACCTGGTGCGCAGCCAGCTGGCGGGTAGCCTGAAAGCGGTGCTGGCGCAGCGGCTGGTGCCAGCGAAAGGTGGCGGACGCATCGGGGTGTTTGAAGTGCTGATGGGCACGCCTGCGGTCGCCAATCTGATCCGCGAAGGCAAAATGCATCAGCTGCCGGGCGTGCTGCAAACCGGCGCTCAGGCCGGGATGCAAACCTTCGCCCAGAGCGAGCAGGCGCGGCGGCAGGCGGGGTTAATCTGAGGGATCAGTGGGTATCGAACCAGTCTTCAAGGATGATCACCGCCGATTGCGAATCAACGGCGCCTTTTTGCAGCGCGCGATAGCCGCCGCGTTCGAACAGGTCGGCGCGGGCTTCCACAGTGCTGAGGCGCTCATCCTGTAATTCGACACGCACGCCAAAACGGCCATGCAGGCGATTGGCAAACTTACGTGCGCGCGTCGTCAGCTCCTGTTCGCTGCCGTCCATATTCAGTGGCAGGCCAACCACGACGTAATCGGGCTGCCACTCTTTTAGCAGGCGTTCGATCTGGTTCCAGTCTGGCGTGCCATCCTGCGCTTTTAAGGCGCTCAGCGCGCGCGCGGTGCCTGTCAGCTGCTGCCCGACGGCAACGCCGATGCTTTTGGTGCCGAAATCAAAGCCCAGCAGAGTTTCACTGGTCATCAGGCGTGTCCTGCATCGCTGGTCATATTATGAATATCGATGCCCAGGCATTTGGCGGCTTCACGCCAGCGTTCGGCGATAGGCGTCTGGAACAGAATATTGCTGGAGGCCGGCGTGGTGAGCCAGGCATTTTCCAGCAACTCATTCTCCAGCTGATCTTTTTCCCACGCGCAGTAACCCAGCGCCACCAGCACATGTTCCGGCTGTGCGGCGCCGCCAATGGCTTCCAGCACATCCCTTGAGGTGGTGATCACGGTGGTATCGGAAATGCGGATACTGGAGGAGTAGATGTGCTGAGCCGAATGCAGAATGAAGCCGCGGTCCTCCGCAAGCGGGCCGCCAGCGAATACCGGTTTATCCAGCTTGATGGCTGGATCGCGTTCTGATGGGCTGATTTTAAGTTTTTTAAGGATGCCTTCGACCGTCAGATTATCCATCGGCTTATTGATAATTAAGCCCATGGCGCCATCTTCGTTATGCTCGCAAATGTAGACCACCGAGCGTTTGAAGAAGGGATCCTGTAGGGATGGCATCGCAATCAAAAAATGATGCTGTAAATTCATTCTCACTCGTATACCAAAAATAACCGGCATTGCCGCAGCAATACCGGTATTGGGTGGTTCACGGAGCGCAGGCTCCGAAGGCATCCTTAGCCCAGACGTTTCTCAATCGCATCCATCAACATACCGGTAATGGAGATTGGGAAAGCGGCTTCAATTTCACGCACGCAGGTCGGGCTGGTAACGTTCACTTCCGTCAGTTTATCACCGATGATGTCGAGACCGACAAAAATCAGCCCTTTGGCTTTCAGCGTTGGGCCAACGCGGCGCGCAATCTCCCAATCGCTGTCGCTCAGCGGACGCGCTTCGCCACGGCCACCGGCGGCGAGGTTGCCACGGGTTTCTCCCCCCTGCGGAATACGCGCCAGGCAGTAAGGTACCGGTTCACCATCTACGACCAGCACGCGTTTGTCACCCTCTTTGATGGCTGGCAGGTAATTCTGCGCCATGCAGAAGTTCTGACCGTGGTTGGTCAGGGTTTCGGTGATCACGCCGAAGTTCGGATCGTCCTGCTTCACGCGGAAGATCGAGGCGCCACCCATGCCATCCAGCGGTTTCAGGATCACGTCACCGTGTTCCTGCCAGAAGGCGCGCAGTTTTTCTTTGCTGCGCGTCACCAGCGTATCCGGGGTTAAATCAGCAAACCAGGCGGTGTAGAGCTTTTCGTTACAGTCACGCAGGCTCTGCGGTTTGTTAACGATCAGAGTGCCTTGTTCTTCTGCGCGCTCCAGCAGGTAGGTCGCGTAGATAAACTCGGTATCGAACGGCGGATCTTTGCGCATCAGCACCACATTGAGATCGGCCAGTTTAATCTCCTGCTCGCTGCCAAATTCGTACCATTTGTCGTAATTCTGTTCGACGCTGAGCAGACGGGTGCGGGCATAGGTGATGCCGCCGCGCAGGGAGAGATCGCCCATCTCCATGTAGTGAATTTCGTAACCACGGCGCTGTGCTTCCAGCAACATGGCGAAGCTGGTGTCTTTTTTAATGTTGATGGACGAAATTGGGTCCATAACGATGCCAAGCTTAATCATTATTCTCTCCTCAAAGGGGGAATCAGCCACCCCGTTCCGTGTGGACAGCGCAGGCGCTGTTCAGTCTGGACGCCGTTGTAACGCGCGCGTCTTATTACAACCCGAAAGTATCCCTTAACCGAGGTCGCCAAACCTCACCTGAAGTGCCGTGATGGCGGTGAGTGCGGTGGTTTCGGTACGCAATACGCGTGGCCCCAACAGAATATCGGTGAAACCATGCTGCGCCGTCATAGCAATCTCCTCTGCCGACAGGCCGCCTTCCGGGCCAATCAGCAGGCGGATGCGATCCACCGGCTGCGGCAGCGTGTTGATGCTGTGGCTGGCGCGAGGATGCAGATTAAGTTTTAGTCCCTCATCCGCTTCGCTGCACCAGGCTTCCAGCGTCATCGCTTCGCGGATCTCTGGCACGCGATTGCGGCCGCACTGCTCACAGGCGGCAATCGCGATTTTCTGCCATTGCTGAATTTTCTTTGCCAGACGCTCGGCATCCAGCTTTACGCCGCAGCGTTCAGAAAACAAGGGCGTAATCACATTGACGCCAAGTTCGATCGATTTCTGGATGGTGAATTCCATCTTTTCGCCGCGTGACATCACCTGACCGAGATGCAGGTGCAGCGGCGATTCACGGTCATCCGCCTCGCTTGCAAGGACTCTTACTTGTACACGCTTTTTATCAGCCTGGGTGATTTCGGCAGCAAAAGTCAGATTACTGCCATCAAACAGCTCAAGCCGCTGACCGCTGCTCATGCGCAGCACGCGTCCGACGTGGTTAGCTGCGTCTTCATCAAGGAAGATTTCAGCGTCCACAGCGAGGGGTTCGGGGTGAAAAATGCGAGGTATGCGCATGCGGTTCCTGCCAGCGTTATGCCGTGTCCCGGACACGGCCCAATCGGAAAACAGCTAGTGTAGGGTAGCGGTTTTAGCGCTGGCAAGCCTGAAGCACATAAGGATTATGATTGCCCTGTACTTTTGCGATGCGGCGGTCGCGTTCGCACTCCCACGGCGTGACCGGATATTGCTTATCCCAGGCGGTAAATAACTGGGTCTGCTGACGTGACAGACGCAGCTGGTACTGGTCGCGCATATAGAAGTAGGTCCGGGCTATGGCGCCGCGTGCGCGCGCCGGTGGTTCAGCCAGCTTCTGTTTGAAATCGATCTTCATGCTGCACTGGCCGTAAGGCTGATCGCCGCCGTTCCACTGGCTATAGGCGAAGTTACCGCGGTCGCCGTTCACTTCGCCAATGGCCGGTTGCAGATTATGCAGATCGCTTTCAATACGGCGATAGTCAGCATCTTTGCTGCAATTCTTGCGGCCGCCGTTTTGCCAGCACTGACGTTGATGACCGAACTCCCAGGCAGGCATCACATGTTCCCACTCGATACGTGCGGCGCGATTGGCGTTTTTACGCACGTTATAGCCACAGCTGCTGAGATCCGGTTCGCCTTTTTTACCGTGCCAGGTAATTTTACAGCCGCAATAGAAACTGCCGGGGGCGTCGGCATTAATCCAGGCCGCGTACGCTTTAGCCTGCTGGAAGTTATTCTGATGATAGTTATTGAAACTCAGGCTCCAGGCGCTGAGCGGGACGACTAACAAGGAGAGGGCGAAGATAATTTTGCGAGACATATTCCAAAAATTAACCTGGTGCGGAAAAAGGGCGGCAGGTTAGCAGAATGCGGTCGGTGGCGAAATCAGATTCACGGACTAACTCGTTGTAAATTCACCGGGTTGCAGCAGGGTGCCGCAATGCACGCAGCGATACTCGCTTTCACCCCGCAGTACGCGATTGTGGCGGCGAACGGTGAGCTGATGTTGCTGGCAACGGCAGCGGTAGGGAAAGGTGCGGCTGCGCACCGAGTCGATCTCAAACTGGTGGGTACGGCGCGCGGGAACGCCCAGCACCTCTTCCATCATCCACTTCCACTCTTTGCCATGCGGGGCAACGCGACCAAATTTTTTCCACACCAGCAGATGCGCCAGTTCGTGGGGCACCACCTCATCGATAAAAGCCTGCTGATTTTCCTGTAATAACACCGGATTGAGGCGGATTTCCCAGCGTTCCAGCCAGGCGGTACCTGCCGCGGTACCGCGCTGTTGATAAACCAGTTTGGGTTCAGGGTAACTGCATTCCAGCCGCGCGTTCGCCAGTTGCAGGAACTGGCGCAGAGAACGCATAACGGCTTGTTGCACAGCGATGGGCAGGCGAGGTGTTTTCATGGCAGGCAGCATAAAACGTTGCGCCGCCGAACTCAACCGCTGCGGGAAGCGCAAAAATTAAGCTATTTCAATTAAGCGCAATAACTCCTTTTCTTTTAAATCCTTTATCCGATCAAAAAAGTGGAATAATACGTCCGTCATCATATTTGCATCATTCATTATGTTTCTTAACCTGGTCGGTAATTGTGCGTCATGACAATACCAGTCCATCAGGGCCTGACCTGTTTTCCCTGAAGCGAGTTGTAATTGCGTATGCAGCAGGGGCGTAATAATGCTGTTGAAAACTTTACGCGCAAACTGAGGATGGTTTTTACACGCCATCAGTTTTCTTACTTTTTTGGCACTGTGTTTAGGTGCGCTATCGGGGCCAATTGGGTTGAAATTATCATCAAACCCCATTGTTTTTTCATGAAGCACTTCATGGACCGACGTTTTATTTTGATAAGATTGTTTAGCAAAATCTGGTCGCAGATAGAGTGTGTTGTATTCCATGGCTGCTACCACATTGTCGTCCAAATCGGCTATGGCAATATTTTTGGCGTAGACACCCATCAGCAGATGTAAAGACATCGGGAATTTGGTTACTGCCTCTCTGATATGGTTTTCTAATTTTATCAGCTCTGTTGCCGGCAGCTCGCCAAAGAAGTTCTTTATGGTCTTGCCGAGCGCAGCCTGCCCGGTCTGGCTGTCGAATTCAGATGAGAGCGTCTCGAACATGGCATCTAACTGTTTGACGGTTTTTTTAATGGTTTTGTAGACCTCCGGGTAATGATTCCTTATTTCATTCATACCCTTCGCGTATATCTGTCTGATGATATTTTTATCTGATAGATCTCTTTTATTTTTTGCCTGATTCTCAGGTGATTGGCCATAAAGCTGTTGGGCACGCTCCAGCGTAGTCATAAATTTATTAATCTGTGGATTTAACAGGGCGCGCTGGGGAATATAATGGGAGGTATTGCTTGTTATCCCGTCGCTGGAGTTCCTGATCGCCAGGCTTTGATTGTTGTGAGTATTGTTTATAGGTGTGAGGTCGGGAAATAAAGGCAATACCTTAACGATTAAAGGGTATAGGTTCATTATGTGTTTCTCTGGTGTTATAAAAAATATAAAAAAATGAAAATTTAATGTCAGGTGATTTTTATTGTGCTTTGTTATTAAAATTTAAAATAAAATGACTTTGTCCGGCAATCATTAAACCGGGATTTCAGCAGGATATTTATCTTAAGGTTTTCACTACCGGTATTCAGAACGCCAGCAATCGCCTGAATCAGGGGCAAAAAAAAACCGTAATCCCTCAGGGACTACGGTTTTTTTGCTGATCGACCCGTTAATTCAAGCAGATCATGTTATCTGCGGATTACTGCTGGCCGATTTCGCGCAGTTTTTTACCTGACAGCAGGTTGCGTTCGATGTGCTCCAGCGAGACGTTTTTGGTCTCCGGAATCAGCACCACCGTCAGCAGGATAAAGAACACGTTCAGAGCGGCGTAGACCCAGAAGGTCGGCGCGTTGCCCAGCGAGTTCAGCATGGTCAGGAAGGTTGCACCCACGATCATGTTGGCAATCCAGTTGGTCGCAGTGGAGACAGTGATACCGAAGTCGCGGCCTTTCAGCGGCTGAATTTCAGAACACAGTACCCAAATCAGCGGACCGGCGCTCATCGCAAAGCCAACGATAAACATCAGCAGCATGGCAACGGCGAAGTACTGCGCACCTGCCGAGTGAATGCCGATGTGCAGCATGGTACCGAGAATGCCCATACCGGCAGCCATTACCAGGAAGCCCAGCACCAGCGTCGGTTTACGACCCCAGCGATCGACCAGGCCGATAGCAATAAAGGTAGCCAGCACGTTGACCAGACCAACAATCACCGTTCCCCACATTTGCTGCGTGGTGTTGGCGAAGCCAGCGATTTCAAAGATTTTCGGCGCGTAATACATAATGACGTTCATGCCGGTGAACTGCTGCATCACCTGCAACAGCACGCCAAGGAACACCGCGCGGCGGAAGTTGCTGTTGCTCTGGAACAGTTCCCAGCCCGATTGCTTGATCTTCAGACTTTCGCGGATTTCATCCAGCTCGCGTTTGGCCTGCTCGCTGGTATCACGCAGACGATCCAGGACGCGCTGCGCATCGCGGAAGTTACCTTTCGCGGCCAGCCAGCGCGGGCTGTTGGGCAGGAACACCACACCAACCAACAGCAAAACCGCCGGAATGGTGATAACGCCCAGCATCCAGCGCCATGCGCCAGCGTCACTGAACGCGGTATCAGACAGGTAAGCTGCCAGAATCCCGATGGTGATCATCAGCTGGTAGAGCGAAATCATACTGCCACGAATTTTTTCCGGAGCGATTTCAGACAGGTACAGCGGTGCGGTGTAAGACGCGACACCCACGGCCAGGCCGAGAACCACACGCGCGACAATCAGCATTTCCGGGTTCGGCGAGAAGGCTGACCACAGAGAACCGATTACGAACAGGATGGCGCCAGCCATCAGGCTCTTTTTACGACCCAGATGTGAAGACATCCAGCCGCTACCAATGGCACCGACGGCCGCACCAAACATCATCGAGCTAACAATCCACTCCTGCTGATGCGGGGTAACGTTAAAGTCTTTTGCGATGAAGGGCAGGGCACCAGCGATAACACCGATATCCAGACCGAACAGCAGGCCGGCCAGAGCCGCGAGAAAGCAGACAAATAAGGTCATCACCTTATTTGAGGTTCTGCTTTTTTTAGTATTGCCAGGCATATTGCCTCCAAATTTATCCATCATTGTTTTTATCAATGTTAAGGAACCTGCTCACGGGAAAAAGTGAGAGCGATCACACGAATGTAATCGGTTACACACGCTGAAACCCTGTAATTCAGCATTTTCCGCCCGAAATGGTTCTGTAACCAGTAAGGTATAGCACCCGTTAAGTTTCTGACATCATTCTAAATATCGGCTATCAGACGACGCTGAAAATAACGCATTTTTACCGCAATGACTACGCTGATAAATTCCTAAATTACAGATATATAAAGCGTTTCAAAATGTAATCGTTAACATTTTGTTGTAAGCAGGGTGTCAAAAGTGTAGACAGCGGCGGAAAAAGCGGGGGGACATAAAATGGCAAAAAAAAACCCGCCGTCAGCGGCGGGTTTGATCTGCGGGGAGAATTACAGACCGGCAGCTTCGCGCAGTTGCGCCGCTTTGTCGGTTTTTTCCCACGGGAAGTGCTCGCGACCAAAGTGACCGTAAGCAGCGGTCTCTTTGTAGATCGGTTGCAGCAGATCCATCATCTGAATCAGGCCGTATGGACGCAGGTCGAAGAACTCACGGACCAGCAGCGTCAGCTGCTCGGTGGCAACTTTTTCGGTACCGAAGGTTTCCACCATGATCGAGGTCGGTTCTGCTACGCCGATAGCGTAAGAAACCTGAATCTCACAACGGTCAGCCAGGCCAGCAGCAACGATGTTTTTGGCAACGTAGCGAGCAGCGTAGGCAGCGGAACGGTCAACCTTGGAAGGATCTTTACCTGAGAATGCACCGCCACCGTGACGCGCCATGCCGCCGTAGGTATCAACGATGATTTTACGACCGGTCAGACCGCAGTCGCCCATCGGGCCACCGATAACGAAACGGCCAGTCGGGTTGATGTGGTATTTGGTGCTGGCGTTGATCCACTCAGTCGGCAGAACCGGCTTGATGATCTCTTCCATCACCGCTTCACGCAGGTCAGCCTGGGAGATATCTTCCGCATGCTGAGTTGACAGCACCACGGCGTCGATGCCGACAATTTTGCCGCCATCGTACTGGAAAGTGATCTGGCTTTTAGCATCCGGGCGCAGCCACGGCAGGGTGCCGTTTTTACGCACTTCAGCCTGACGCTGTACCAGACGGTGCGCGTAGGTCACCGGTGCCGGCATCAGCACGTCAGTTTCGTTGGTGGCGTAGCCGAACATCAGACCCTGGTCACCGGCGCCTTGTTCCAGCGGATCGGTGCGGTCAACGCCCTGGTTGATGTCCGGAGACTGTTTACCGATGGCGCTCAGAACTGCGCAGGAGTTGGCATCGAAGCCCATATCGGAATGAACATAGCCAATTTCACGGACGGTATTTCGGGTGATCTCTTCGATATCAACCCAGGCACTGGTGGTAATTTCACCGCCAACCAGCACCATACCGGTTTTCACGTAAGTTTCGCAGGCCACACGGGCTTTCGGATCCTGTTCAAGGATGGCGTCCAGCACGGCGTCAGAAATTTGGTCAGCGATTTTATCAGGATGTCCTTCTGATACGGACTCAGACGTAAAAAGGTGTTTAGCCATTCTGTTCTTTACCTTACAAATGGTTTGAATTCGACTGCATAGCGTAAGCGAGGCCAGGCCTTAACTCGACGCCCCTTCAGGCAAAGCCGCGAGCAGTAGGAAGTGAATGCGCACAGCGCCAACACAGCCTGGATGTTAACCAGTTTAGATGGATTACCATCTGGACGTCCATTTTAGGTTACTCAATGAACGAATTGCCAGCGCTTTTTCAGTTTCCGCATTTTACGCACCAGAAGAAGTGGCAAATTTTCCTGACAGACAACGCAGTTACCCGACAAAGATTTTGCAATTTTACCCGTCAGGCTGTATAACACGCGGCTGCTGTCGACCACAGCCCAAGAGGATAACGCCGCCGTGCGTTGCACTTCACCCAGGCCGTTTCTCGCGTGCTAATCGCATGCGTTGGAGGTGATATAAGTAATGAACCAATTTTTCTCTCTTTGCGGTTCACTGCGCTCAACGTGCGCGCTGGCAATCCTTCCCGTTTCCACTTCTGTTTTTCTCTCCAGTCGAAGTTTTGTTCGTTGCGGTAATTATCCCGACACGAGCGCCGGCTAAGCTGTTTCCCCTAACCCTGTTGATGTTTTTCATAGCCTTGTGGCGATGGAAAAATCAGGCTATTTCTGGCCCGGCTGCACGTACTCCGGCCCGGTGTTTTACACTTAATGTCAGGATCCGCAGAGGGGCAGCAAGCAGGATGGGACACTTTTTTCCCGGCGTTACAACGACAAGACCCGGCAACTGTTTCATATTTCAACGGAAAATTGAGGTTCGCGATGTCTGACGACATGAAGAATATCAAGGGTTCGTCAGCAGGCGAACAGGGTGTACTCCGCTCCATGCAGGAGGTGGCGATGAACGACCAGGAAGCGAGCAGAATGCTGCGCACCTACAATATTGCCTGGTGGGGCAATAACTACTATGACGTGAACGAATTAGGCCACATCAGCGTGTGCCCGGATCCGGACATGCCGGAAGTGCGCGTCGATCTCGCGAAGCTGGTGAAAGAGCGCGAAGCTGACGGCCAGCGTCTGCCTGCGTTGTTCTGCTTCCCGCAGATTTTGCAGCATCGCCTGCGTTCGATTAACGGCGCCTTTAAGCGCGCCCGCGAATCCTACGGCTATAAAGGCGACTACTTCCTGGTTTATCCGATCAAGGTTAACCAGCACAAACGCGTTATCGAATCACTGGTCAATTCCGGCGAACCGCTGGGGCTGGAAGCCGGTTCTAAAGCAGAGCTGATGGCGGTCCTGGCCCACGCCGGTAAGACGCGCACGGTAATCGTGTGTAACGGCTACAAAGATCGTGAATACATTCGTCTGGCGCTGATTGGCGAAAAACTGGGTCACAAGGTCTATCTGGTTCTTGAGAAGATGACCGAGGTACGCCTGGTGCTGGAAGAGGCCGAGCGTCTGAACGTGGTGCCGCGTCTGGGTATCCGTGCACGCCTGGCGTCGCAGGGGTCCGGTAAATGGCAGTCGAGCGGTGGTGAAAAATCCAAGTTCGGCCTGGCGGCATCGCAGGTTTTGCAGCTGGTTGAGATCATGCGCAACGCCGGTCGGATCGACAGCCTGCAACTGCTGCATTTCCATCTCGGCTCGCAGATGGCCAATATTCGCGATATCGCCACTGGCGTGCGTGAATCGGCGCGTTTCTACGTAGAGCTGGCGAAACTCGGCGTTAACATCAAATGCTTCGATGTTGGCGGTGGTCTGGGTGTGGACTATGAAGGTACGCGCTCGCAGTCTGATTGCTCGGTCAACTACGGCCTGAACGAATACGCCAACAACGTGATTTGGGCGATTGGCGATGCCTGCGATGAACACGGTCTGGAGCATCCGACGGTGATCACCGAATCCGGCCGTGCGGTCACCGCGCACCATACCGTGCTGGTGTCCAACATCATTGGGGTAGAGCGCAACGAATTCAGCAACCCGGAAGCCCCGGACGTTGATGCGCCCCGCCCGATCCAGAGCATGTGGGATACCTGGCAGGAGATGCACGAACCGAGCGTACGCCGTTCGCTGCGTGAATGGCTGCACGACAGCCAGATGGATCTGTTCGACATCCACACCGGCTATTCGTCCGGTACCTATGATCTGCGCCAGCGCGCCTGGGCCGAGCAGCTGTATCTCAGCATCTGTCATTACATCCAGCAGCATCTCGATCCGAGCAATCGTGCGCACCGCCCGATTATCGACGAGTTGCAGGAACGTATGGCGGACAAGATTTACGTCAACTTCTCGCTGTTCCAGTCGATGCCGGATGCCTGGGGTATCGATCAGCTGTTCCCGGTGCTGCCGCTGGAAGGGCTGAACAAAATGCCGCAGCGTCGTGCGGTGCTGCTCGACATCACCTGTGATTCCGATGGCACCATCGATCACTACGTGGACGGTGACGGGATTGCCACCACCATGCCGATGCCGGAATACGATATCGACAACCCGCCGATGCTTGGCTTCTTTATGGTGGGTGCGTATCAGGAAATCCTCGGCAACATGCATAACCTGTTTGGCGATACGGAAGCGGTTGATGTGTTTGCCTTCCCGGACGGCAGCGTGGAAGTGCAGCTGTCGGATGAAGGCGATACCGTGGCGGATATGTTGCAGTATGTGCAGCTGAACCCGGATGAACTGATGACGCTATTCCGCGATCAGGTCAAGCAGACGGACATCGATGAGGAGCTGCGTGCGCAGTTCCTCGAAGAGTTTGAAAGCGGTCTGTACGG
This sequence comes from Pantoea sp. X-Soil-TKNS-1207, assembly GCF_059730485.1. Classification (NCBI taxonomy): domain Bacteria; kingdom Pseudomonadati; phylum Pseudomonadota; class Gammaproteobacteria; order Enterobacterales; family Erwiniaceae; genus Pantoea; species Pantoea sp. X-Soil-TKNS-1207. The sequence continues at coordinate 3,549,193 of NZ_AP035958.1, read as the reverse complement.
TTACACCTACCTTGAAGACGAATAACTAATCGTCTGCTCACCGGGTCACATTCGTGGCCCGGTTCTTCTTCCCCGTTATTATTTTTTTCTGCTGTAAATTCTTTTATTGATTTTGCGATCTCGATCACCGTGATAATAACGCCCTTCACTTATAGAAGAAAATGAATTAAAGGGTGAATGGCTATCTTGTTAATTTAATTAAAAAAGCGAAGCGGCTTTCCCTTGCATTATTTCGTTAACCTTCAACATAGTATGGACATTGTTACGCAATGAGCAGTGTGGCTGTAATGTTGACTTTTGCATGCATTATCAATATTTGAACATTATGAGTGAAATAATAACTTAGAGTCACTATATTTTTCTGGCATCTTTTGGAAATGCCGAATCATCGCCCAGATCACGTCTCTGCCATGGAAAAAATCCCATATTAAATCCGCATTATATTTTTAATGATTTAAATCAACGTGTTCATTGTTTTTCTTACTGTCAAGTCGAGCAAAAACAAAATTTTTTCCAGGATTTTTCTGAACTTTTAGTAAAGTGAAATATGATTTATCAAGGTTATCGATTTGTGTTGCCTATTGGTATGAGTGAATGGCTTGGCTTAACCTATTTCTCATGCTGTAATTTATACGTTAGGATTCAGTTAACGAGTTAAGTTTTACCAATGTTTCCCTTGCTTTTAACATGAGAAATTCTGACATTTTTTGTGGGTCAGATCGTGGCAAAAGGGCGGTCAATGAGCGATCAACAGCAGTACATTTTTATACTGGAGCCGGTTTATGATTTATCCGGAAACCTGATCGCCTGGGAATTGCTGACGCGTTTTAGCGACGACGCTGATATTAAGCATGAGCGAAATCCGGCCAGAGAAGCGCGCTTTTTCAGTCAGTTGCCGGCAGAAGAGAAATGGCACTTATTCCTCGCGCAGATTGATCAACTGGAGCGTCTCTATAAGAAAGGCTTTCAGCAGATTATCAGCGTGAACATTAATCGGGATATCGTTGCCAGCATTTTTGCCGATGCGAAAACTCAGCAAAAACTGGAACTGTTATCTTTTTTCCGCTTCGAAATATCGGCCTTTTTCATTGCCCGTTTTACCCGGGCAGATTTGTTAATCCTGAAGGGGTTGGCAAAAATCGCCCCTTTATGGCTGGATGATTTCGGTCCAGGTTATTCCAACCTCACCATGATGGGTAGCGGAATATTTGAATGCGTCAAGATTGATAAAGCTTTTTTTTGGCAATATGGCGAAAGTCACATATTTGACATTCTGTTAGGCCATCTCAACGAGTTATGCAATGGCGTAATTGTTGAAGGTGTTGAAAATCAACGTCAAGTTGAACTGCTGGCAAATAAAGCAATATGCGGCATGCAGGGATACCATTGGGATGCTATTTATCTCAATGATTTGATTAACAAATCATGGGGTGGTTCGGGTTCACTCAGCCTCTCCGGAAAACAGATATGTCAAAAAAAGGGTTTAAGGAATTTCATGTAGTTCGCGCCCTTCCAATAGACAAAAACGATATTTTCCCCGTTGTAATTTTTAGAAATAAAACGTTCCCATCACCAGGATGGCGTCTCAGTAAGGCTCAGTTCGATTTCATCACCAGTTTGTATGAGGTCGACAAAGAGAGGAAGTGAATAACACGAACGTTATTCGCAGATGATACCGGTATCGGCTGATGCCGGGCGTTTTTATGGATACTAATAACCTCGGTGGGATATAGAGAACATGAATAACATCTCAGTTACGCCTAAAGGAGGCACGATTGCTTCGCAATTAAGTGGCAGCGAAGTAACGTTAACTTCTCCGAGTTTAGTTAAACTCAATCTTAATCAATCAGATATTAAATCCTACACACGCAAAGGTAATGACCTCGTAGTTACAACGAAGTCGGGTGATGTTCTTGTTATTCATGATTTTTATGGCCCGAATGGCGAAAGCGATCTGGTTCTGCAGGATGATCATGGCGCACTGTGGTGGGTAGAAAACCCCGGTGAGGATGGATTCCAGTACGTTTCCATCGACAGCACGGATGGCCTGCTGGCGGAAAACACCACCCATGACGGCGCGATTGCTGCCTTTGGTCTGGGTGGCGCTGCTCTGGCGGGGATTGCCGCGATGTTTGCCGGTTCCAGCGCAGGCAGCAGTTCTGGCGGCGGCACCACGGATAATGGCGGCGGCACCGGCGGCGGCGATAATGGCGGTGGCACCGGTGGCGGCACGGGGGGTGGCACGGGCGGCGGCGACAATGGCGGCGGCACGGGCGGCGGCGATAATGGCGGTGGTACTGGCGGCGGTGGTACTGATACCACACCTCCCACCGTAGCGACCGGCCTGGTCCTCACCAATGATAACGGCGCCACGCCCACGACGATTGCGGCAGGCGCCAGCACCAATGACAACACCCCTACGTTAACCGGCACCGCAGAAGCGGGAACCACCGTCAGTATCTACGATGGCAGCACCCTGTTGGGCACCGCCACCGTAGGCGCCAATGGCACCTGGAGCTTTACCACTCCCGCACTGGGTGATGGACAGCACAGCCTGACGGTGACCGTAACCGATGCTGCCAGTAACACCAGCGCGGCGTCCGATCCGATCTCCTTCACCGTCGATACCGTGGCTCCGGCAGAAGCAACCGGGCTGGTGGTCAGCGATGATGCAGGCGGCAGCCAGGGGCCACTGACCTCCGGCGGCACCACCGATGACAATACGCCGACCCTGAGCGGTCAGGCAGAACCGAATTCCATCATCAGCGTCTATGACGGTCAGACCCTGCTGGGCACCGCCTCTGTCGGCGCGGATGGCAACTGGAGCTTCACCACCCCCGAGCTGAGCAATGGCAGCCACAGCCTGACTGTCACCGTGACCGATGCCGCAGGCAACGTCAGCCCGGCGACACCGGCCTTTGACGTGAACGTCGCCGCAGGTCTGCCACCAGCCACCACGTCGCTGGAAGTGCTCGACGATAGCGGCACCACGCCGGTGCAGCTGCCCGACGGTAGCAGCACCCAGGATACCACTCCGGTGCTGAGCGGCCTTGCCGGTGCCAACGATCTGATCACCCTGTACGATGGCGATACCCTGCTGGGCAGCGTCGTTGCGGGCAGTGACGGTCAGTGGGTATTTGCCATGGGCGCGCTGGCGGATGGTTCGCATGTATTCCATGGCACCATTACCGACGTTAACGGCAACGTTACCAACTCCGCGACCATCACCATCATTATCGATACCGTGGCGCCGGAAACGGCGGGTGATGTCCATCTGAGTAACGACGACGGCAGCACCGTATTGCCGATTGCGGCGGGCAGTGCGACCAATGACCCGACGCCGGTATTAAGCGGCAGCGCTGAACCGGGGTCCACGGTAACCATCTCCGACGGCAGCACCGTGCTGGGCACGGCGGTGGTCGGCAGCAACGGCAGCTGGAGTTTCACTACGCCTGCCCTGGGTGATGGCCAGCACAGCCTGACCACCACCGTCACCGATGCAGCCGGTAACACCAGCCCGGCGTCGGATCCGCTTACCTTCACCGTCGACACCACGCCACCTGCGGCGGCGAGCGGTCTGGTGGTGACGGATAACGTCGGTGCCAGCCAGGGTGAGCTGACTTCCCCTGCCACCACCGATGACAGCACGCCAACGCTGAGCGGCCAGGCAGAACCGAACAGCATGATCAACGTTTATGACGGCACCACGCTGTTGGGTAACGCGATTACCGACGTGAATGGCAACTGGAGTTTCACCACGCCAACGCTGACCAACGGCAACCATAGCCTGACGGTGACGGTAACCGATCCAGCAGGCAACGTCAGTACGGCAACGCCAGCCTTTGATCTGACCATTGATGCAGGCTTCCCGCCAGCGACTCAGCCGTTGCAGGTGACCGACGATAACGGCAACACGCTGGATCCGCTCACCAACGGCGGTAGCACCAACGACAACACGCCAGTGCTGACCGGTGTTTCCGGGGCCAACGATCTGATCACCCTGTATGACGACACGACGCTGCTGGGTAGCGTCACTGCCGACAGCAATGGCCAGTGGGTCTTCAGGTTGGGTCTGCTGGCTGACGGTGTTCATAGCATCCATGGCACCATCACTACCAGCAACGGCACCATAACCGAGTTCGGCACCTTCACCTTCACCGTCGATACCGTGGCACCCGATGCCGCAGGGGATTTGCAGCTCAGCAATAACGATGGCAGTACCGTTGTGCCGATTGCTGCGGGCGGCGCCACTAACGACAGCTCCCCGGTCCTGAGCGGCACCGCCGAACCGGGCAGCACCGTGACCATTACCGATGGCACCACGGTGCTGGGCACCGCGACGGTGGGTACCAATGGCAGCTGGAGCTATACCACTCCTGCGCTGAGCGATGGCAGTCACAGTCTGACCACCACCGTCACCGATGCGGCAGGCAACACCAGTTCAACCTCGACGCCAGTTACCTTCACCGTTGACACCACGCCGCCAGCCGCAGCGACCGGGCTGGTAGTGACGGACAACGTGGGCGACAGCCAGGGGCCGCTGACTTCCGGTGGCTTCTCCGATGACAACACGCCAACCCTGAGTGGCCAGGCGGAAGCCGGTACGGTGGTTAGCGTGTATGACGGCACTCTGCTGCTGGGTACCGCCAGCGTGGGCACCGACGGTAACTGGAGCTTCACCACGGCGGCGCTAAGTAATGGCAGCCATAGCCTGACCGTCACCGTGACCGATGCGGCGGGCAACGTCAGCCCGGCCACCAACGCGTTTAACGTTACCGTCGAAGCCGGGTTACCGCCTGCCACCAGTTCACTGGAGGTGACTGACGATAGCGGCACCACCCTGGTGCCGCTGGCCGACGGTGCCAGCACCCACGACAGCACGCCAGTGCTGAGCGGTCTGGCTGGTGCCAGCAATCTGATCACCCTGTATGACGGTGATGCGGTGCTGGGCAGCGTAACGGCGGGTACGGACGGTCAATGGACCTTCACACCGGCCACGCTGGCCGATGGTTCACATGACTTCCATGCCACCATCACCGACAACAATGGCAACGTGACTGACTCCGCCACTCTGACCATCATCATTGATACTGTGGCACCGGAAGCGGCAGGCGGGGTACAGCTCAGCAACGACGATGGTGGTACGCCAGTGCCGATCGCACCGGGCAGCGCCACCAATGACAACACTCCGGTGTTAAGTGGTACTGCGGAGCCGGGCAGCACCGTGACCGTCTCTGACGGCACGACCGTGCTGGGTACCACGACGACAGATGGCGACGGTAACTGGAGCTATACCACACCGGCCCTGACCGATGGCGATCATAGCCTGACCACCACCGTTACCGATCCGGCGGGTAACACCAGCCAGCCATCTGCGCCGGTCGCCGTCAGCGTGGATACCACGCCACCGGCTGCGGCTGGCAACGTGCAGCTCAGCAATGATACCAGCGGCACACCGGTGCCGATTACCGCAGGCGGCGCGACCAACGACACCACGCCGGTGTTGAGCGGGACCGCCGAGCCGGGCAGCACCGTCACCGTTTCTGACGGCGAGACCGTGCTGGGTTCGACGACGGCAGGTACTGATGGCAGCTGGAGCTACACCACACCGACCCTGGACGATGGCGATCACAGCCTGACCGCCACCGTCACCGACCCGGCGGGCAACACCAGCGCGGCCACTGCGCCGATCGCTGTCAGCGTGGATACCACGCCGCCGGCGGTGGCCACCGGTCTGCAACTCAGTAACGACCAAAGCGGCACCCCGGTACCGATTGCCGCAGGCGGCGCGACCAACGACACCACACCGGTGTTGAGCGGCAGCGCGGAGCCAGGCAGCACCGTGACCGTTTCTGACGGCGACACCGTACTGGGTACGGCGACGGTCGGCACCGACGGCAGCTGGAGCTACACCACGCCAGCCTTGTCGGTCGGCGATCACAGCCTGACCGCCACCGTCACCGATCCGGCAGGCAACACCAGCGCGGCGTCCGATCCGGTTGCGGTCACCATCGATACCACCGCACCGGCCATTCCGGCCGATGTGGCACTCAGCAATGACGAAGGCAGCACGCCTGTGCCGATTGCTGCCGGTGGCGCCACCAACGACACCACGCCAACCCTGAGCGGTACGGGCGAAGCGGGCAGCACCGTCACCGTTTCTGACGGCACCACGGTGTTGGGTACGACGATTGTTGGTAATGACGGCAACTGGAGCTACACCACACCAACGCTGGACGAGGGCGATCACAGCCTGACCGCCACCCTCACCGATCCGGCAGGCAACTCCAGCCCGCCATCTTCGGCGATCGCCTTCAGCGTCGATACGACAGCGCCAGCCGTGGCTGGGGATCTGCAACTCAGCAATGATACCAGCGGTACGCCAGTACCGATTGCCCCCGGCGGCGTGACCAACGACACCACACCGGTGTTGAGCGGCAGCGCTGAGCCGGGCAGCACTGTCACCGTCCTTGATGGCACCAACGTGCTGGGTACGGCGACGGTCGGCACTGACGGCAGCTGGACCTTCACTACGCCAGCGCTGGATCCGGGCGATCACAGCCTGACAACCACCGTGACCGATCCGGCAGGTAACACCGGTGATGCCTCCGACGCGCTCACCTTCAGCGTGGATACCACGCCACCGGCTGTGGTCGACAATGTGGCGCTCAGCAATGATGAGAGCGGCACGCCAGTGGCGATTGCCGCAGGCGGCGCGACCAACGACGTCACGCCGGTGCTGAGCGGGACCGCCGATGTGGGCAGCACCGTTACCGTCTCTGACGGCGCGACGGTGCTGGGTACGGCCGTGGTGGATGGCGATGGCAACTGGAGCTTCACCACACCGACGCTGAGCGAGGGCGATCACAGCCTGACTGCGACGGTGACCGATGCGGCGGGCAATACCAGCGCCGCCTCCGATCCGTTCACTTTTACTATTGATACCCAGGCGCCAACAGCGCCAACCGGCCTGCAACTGAGCAATGACGCAAGCGGCACCCCGGTACCGATTGCCGCAGGCGGCGCGACCAACGACACCACGCCGGTGTTGAGCGGCAGCGCCGAGCCGGGCAGCACCGTCACCGTTTCTGACGGCGAGACCGTGCTGGGTACCGCAACAGTGGATAGTGATGGCAACTGGAGCTACACCACGCCAGCGCTGCTGGCAGGCGATCACAGCCTGACCGCCACCGTGACCGATCCGGCAGGTAACACTGGCCCGGCATCGGATCCGATCGCCTTTAACGTCGATCTCACGCCACCGGATGCGGCTGAGAATGTGCAGCTCAACAACAACGAAGGCAGCACCCTGGTGCCGATTACCGATGGCGGCTTCACCAACGACACCACGCCGGTGTTGAGTGGTACCGCTGAGCCGGGCAGCACGGTGACCGTTCTTGATAACGAGATTGTGCTGGGCACCGCAACGGTCGGTAGTGACGGCAGCTGGAGCTTCAACTCGCCAACGCTTGACGAGGGCGACCATAGCCTGACCACCACGGTGACCGATCCAGCGGGTAACGTTGGCGCCGCCTCTGACGCGATCCTCTTCACCGTTGATACCACCGCGCCAGCGGCGGTTGTGAACCTGACGGCGGAAAACGGAGATGGCGACACCCTGAATGGCCTGACCAATGACAGCACTCCGGTGCTGAGTGGCACGGCAGAAGCGGGCAGCCTGATCACCATTTTCGATGGCAACACGGAGATTGGTTCGGTTCAGGCCGATGCAACTACCGGCAGCTGGAGCTTCACCACCGATGCGCTGACCGATGGCTCTCACCTGCTGATGGTGACGGCGACGGATGCGGCGGGCAACGTCAGTCCGGGCAGTAATGCCGTGTCGCTGACCGTCGATACCACGGCACCGGCGGCGGCTGATTTCGTGGTGAACAACAACAACGTTACCCCGGAAGTCCCGGTGGCTAACGGCGGCCTCACCAATGACAGCACCCCGGCGCTGAGCGGCACCACCGAAGCCAATAGCCTGGTTACCATCTACGATGGCACGAACGAGATTGGCAGTGTGACCACCGATGGCGACGGCAACTGGAGCTTTACGACGCCAACGCTGGATGATGGCAACCATGCATTGACCATCACGGTGACCGATGCCGCAGGCAACCTCGGCCCGGCCTCGGTGGCGGTCAATATCGACGTCGATACCACAGCCCCGGCGGTGGTTGATGATTTAACCGTTAACAATAACGAAGGCGGCACCCTGGTGCCGGTTGCGGACGGGGGATTGACCAACGACGCTACGCCGGAGCTGACCGGTACGGCGGAAGCGGGCAGCATTGTTTACGTCTATGATGGCAACAACCAGCTGGGTTCGACCGCGGTGGGTGCGGATGGCAACTGGAGCTATACCACCCCGACCCTTGGCGCGGGCGATCATGTCCTGAGCGTGGCGGTTGGCGATGCGGCGGGTAATATCAGCGCCAACTCGACGCCGGTCATCATCACGGTTGACACCACAGCGCCAGCGGTGGCGGACAACCTGCAACTCACCAATGACCAGACCGATACAGCGATTGCCGCAGGTGGCAGCACAAGCGACAACACGCCGACACTGAGTGGCACCGCCGAAGAGAACAGCATCGTCACCATCTTTGATGGCAACACCGTGCTGGGTACGACGACGGCGGATCCGGACGGCAACTGGAGCTTCACCGCGCCAACGCTGACGGATGGCCCGCACAGTCTGAGCGTCACCGTCACCGATGCGGCGGGCAACATCGGCCCTGCCAGTACGCCGATCGCCGTCACCATTGATACCGTTCCACCAGCGGCAGTGGCCGATCTCACGCTGACCAACGACGGCGGTACGCAGCCGGTCACGATTCCGAATGGTGGGCTGACCAATGACACCACGCCGGTACTGAGCGGTTCAGCAGAGATTGGCAGCACCATCAGCATCTCTGATGAGAACGGTTTCCTTGGCACCGTGACGGTGGGGGATAGCGGAACCTGGACGTATACCTCAACCGCGCTGGCGGATGGCACCCACACCTTCAATGTCACCGTGACGGATGCGGCAGGGAACGTCAGCGATCCGGCCAGCATCAGCGTGGTGGTGGAGACCGTCGTACCGGACGCACCGATCGATATCACCGTCAGCAATGACAACGGCGCGACGCCGGTTGCCATCGCCGATGGCGGCATCACCAATGACAGCACGCCATTCCTCACCGGCAGTGCGGCACCCGGCACCGTCGTCACCATTCTCGATGGCACGACGGTACTGGGCAGCACGGCGGTTGGCGCGAATGGTCAGTGGAGCTTCAGCTCGCCAAACCTGGGCGATTCCCAGCATACCCTGACGGCGACGGTCACGGACGCAGCTGGCAACACCAGTAGCGCCTCTGCGCCGATCACCTTCACCGTGGATACCGCGGCACCTGAAGTGTCGACCCTGGTGGTCAGCAATGACAACGGCACAACCCCGGTTGAACTGCCGAGTGGCTCCATCACCAACGACAACACGCCGTTGCTGACGGGTACGACCGAAGGCTTAAGTCTGATCACCATTTATGATGGCACCCAGGTGATTGGCTCGACGACCGCCAATGCGTCCGGTGACTGGAGCTTTAGTTCACCGACCCTGACGGACGGCAGCCATACGTTAACCGTGACGGCCACGGATGCGGCGGGCAACGTCAGTGCGACGTCTACGACCATTATCGTGAATGTCGATGCCACTGCGCCGCAGCCGGTCAGTAATCTGCTGGTGCAAAACGACAACGGCGACCCGGCAGTGACTATCGCCAATGGCAGCACCACTAACGACAGCACGCCGGTGCTGAGTGGTACCGCAGAAGCGAACAGCACGGTGAGCATCTATGATGGCACGCTCCTGCTGTCAACGGTGACGACCGATGGCGACGGTAACTGGAGCTACACCACCTCGACCTTGTCGAATGCGGCCCACACGCTGAATATCACCGTTACGGATGAAGCGGGTAACGTCAGTGCGACCTCCTCAGTCAGCTTCACGGTTAACACCGTGGTGCCGGACCCGGTCGGCAACTTCGCTATCTACAACAACGACGCGGCCATACCGGTGCTGGTGGCCAATGCTGGCTCCACCAACGACACCACGCCGGTGTTGCGTGGCACCGCGACAGCGGGTGACACCATCAATGTGTTCCAGGATGGAACGCTGATCGGTACGGCGACGGTGGCGACGAACGGTACATGGCGTTATGAAACCAGCGCCCTGACCGATGCGACTTACCACTACACGGTCTCTGTCAGCGATGCGGCGGGTAACACCAGTGCGCTGTCCGCTGAATATACCGTCACGATCGACACCGTTCCGCCAGCTGTTGTTGACGACCTGGTGGTGACTGACGATGTGGGCACCAGCACCGGTCCGTTGATCAGTGGCGAATCTACCGATGACAACACGCCAACCCTGAGCGGCAGTGCCGACACCGGCGATGTGGTTTCCATCTATGATGGCACCACGTTGCTGGGTACGGTTACCGCCGCCAATGGTACCTGGAGCTTCACTACCGCGGCGTTGAGTAACGGTTCCCACAGCGTCACCGTTACCGTCACGGATCCTGCGGGTAACGTCAGCGCCGCCTCGCCAGCGTTTATTATCAATGTCGCCGCAGACCAGCCGCCCGCCACCAGTACGCTGGAGATCATCGACGATAGCGGCAGCACGCTGGTGCAGCTGACTGACGGCGCGAATACCCGCGACAGTACCCCGGTGCTGAGCGGTATGGCTGCGGAGGGCGACATCATTACCGTCCACGATGGCAGCACAGTGCTGACCAATATCCTCGTGGGTACGGATGGGCAGTGGACCTATACACCAGATCCCGCTCTGAGCGAGGGTCCACATGCGCTCTTTGTCACCACCCTTGATGGCGAAGGTAATCCTGGCGCCACCTCTGCCACCATCAACATTATCGTTGATACCGTGGCTCCGCCGGTGGTGACTGACCTGGTGGTCAACAACGACAGCAGCGGCACGCCGGTTGAGATTGCCAATGGCAGTGCGACCAACGACAGTACGCCACTGCTGACCGGGACTGCCGAAGCCAATGCGGTGATCACCATCTACGACGGTAGCACCGTAGTCGGTTCCACCACCGCCAGCGCGACGGGAAGCTGGAGCTACAACACCCCAACCCTGAGCAACGGTAGTCATACGCTGAGCGTCACGGCCACCGATGCCGCCGGGAACAGCAGTACTAACTCCGCCGCCGTGACCTTCACGGTAGACACTCATGCACCAGCCGCGTCGACGCTGGTGATCACCAACGATAACGCCACGCCAAACGTGACGGTACCGAACGGTGGCTCCACCAACGACAGCACGCCGGTGCTGAGCGGCAGCGCCGAAGTGGGCAGCAAAGTCACCATCTACGACGGCAGCGCGGTGCTGGGCACGCTGACGGTGGGCGCAGGCGGCACCTGGAGCTTCACCACCGCCACGCTGACCAACGGATCGCATCCGCTGAGCGTGACGGTGACTGATGCGGCCGGTAACGTCAGCGGCACCACGGCGGCTACGGTGATTGTTGATACCGTGGCGCCAGCGGCAGTAGCCGGTCTGGCGGCCAGCAACAACAACGGCAGCACGCCGGTGGCGATTGCCAACGGCGGTTCGACCAACGACAACACCCCGGCGCTGAGCGGTACGGCGGAAGCGGGCAGCAAAGTCAGCATTTATGACGGCAGCACGCTGCTGGGCACCGTGACGGCGGGCAGCACCGGCGCCTGGACCTTCACCAGCACCACGCTGACGGACGGCCTGCATACCCTGAACGTCACCGCAACGGACGCGGCGGGCAACGTCAGCCCGAACGCCTCGGTGACGCTGACCGTGGATACCGGCGTCCCTGCGGCGGTTACGGATCTCACGGTAAGTGACAACGTGGGGACGATTCAGGGCGCGCTGGCTAACGGCGCGGCAACCGATGACAACACGCCAACCCTGAGCGGTACGGCGGAAGCGGGCGCGGTGGTGACCATTTACGATGGCACCACGGTGCTGGGTTCCGTTACGGCGGGCACAGGCGGCGCCTGGACCTTCACCACCAACGCCCTGAGCGAAGGGACTCATCCGCTGAGCGTGACGGTGAAAGATGCCGCCGGTAACGTCAGCCCGGCCTCGGCCACGGTCGCCATCACGGTGGATACCATGGCACCTGCGGCGTCGACGCTGGTGATCACCAACGATAACGCCACGCCAAACGTGACGGTACCGAACGGTGGCTCCACCAACGACAGCACGCCGGTGCTGAGCGGCAGCGCCGAAGTGGGCAGCAAAGTCACCATCTACGACGGCAGCGCGGTGCTGGGCACGCTGACGGTGGGCGCAGGCGGTACCTGGAGCTTCACCACCGCCACGCTGACCAACGGATCGCATCCGCTGAGCGTGACGGTGACCGATGCGGCCGGTAACGTCAGCGGCACCACGGCGGCCACGGTGATTGTTGATACCGTGGCGCCAGCGGCGGTAGCCGGTCTGGCGGCCAGCAACAACAACGGCAGCACGCCGGTGGCGATTGCCAACGGCGGTTCGACCAACGACAACACCCCGGCGCTGAGCGGTACGGCGGAAGCGGGCAGCAAAGTCAGCATTTATGACGGCAGCACGCTGCTTGGCACCGTGACGGCGGGCAGCAACGGCGCCTGGACCTTCACCAGCACCACGCTGACGGACGGCCTGCATACCCTGAACGTCACCGCGACGGACGCGGCGGGCAACGTCAGCCCGAACGCCTCGGTGACGCTGACCGTGGATACCGGCATTCCTGCTACCGTCGTCGATCTGACGGTGAGCGACAATGTGGGGACGATTCAGGGCGCGCTGGCTAACGGTGCGGTAACCGATGACAACACGCCAACCCTGAGCGGTACGGCGGAAGCGGGCGCCGTGGTCACCATCTACGATGGCTCCACCGCGCTGGGTTCCGTTACGGCGGGCACAGGCGGCGCATGGACCTTCACCACCAACGCCCTGAGCAACGGCACCCATCCGCTGAGCGTGACGGTGAAAGATGCGGCCGGTAACGTCAGCCCATCGTCAGCTACGGTCTCCATCACGGTGGATACCATGGCACCTGCCGCGTCGACGCTGGTGATCACCAACGATAACGCCACGCCAAACGTGACGGTACCGAACGGTGGTTCCACCAACGACAGCACGCCGGTGCTGAGCGGCAGCGCCGAAGTGGGCAGCAAAGTTACCATCTACGACGGCAGTGCGGTGCTGGGCACGCTGACGGTGGGCGCAGGCGGCACCTGGAGCTTCACCACCGCCACGCTGACCAACGGATCGCATCCGCTGAGCGTGACGGTGACCGATGCGGCCGGTAACGTCAGCGGCACCACGGCGGCTACGGTGATTGTTGATACCGTGGCGCCAGCGGCAGTAGCCGGTCTGGCGGCCAGCAACAACAACGGCAGCACGCCGGTGGCGATTGCCAACGGCGGTTCGACCAACGACAACACCCCGGCGCTGAGCGGTACGGCGGAAGCGGGCAGCAAAGTCAGCATTTATGACGGCAGCACGCTGCTCGGTACCGTGACGGCGGGCAGCAACGGGGCCTGGACCTTCACCAGCACCACGCTGACGGACGGCCTGCACACCCTGAACGTTACCGCGACGGACGCGGCGGGCAACGTCAGCCCGAACGCCTCGGTGACGCTCACCGTGGATACCGCAGCCCCGGCTACGGTGACCAATCTCACGGTGAGCGACAACGTCGGTGCGACGCAGGGGGCGCTGGCTAACGGCGCGGTAACCGATGACAACACGCCAACCCTGAGTGGTACGGCGGAAGCGGGTGCCGTGGTCACCATCTACGATGGTTCCACCGCGCTGGGTTCCGTTACGGCGGGCACAGGCGGCGCCTGGACCTTCACCACCAACGCCCTGAGTGATGGTACCCATCCACTCAGCGTTAAGGTGACAGATGCGGCCGGTAACGTCAGCCCATCGTCAGCTACGGTCTCCATCACGGTGGATACCGTTGCGCCAGTGGCGTCCACGCTGGTGATCACCAATGATGCGGCCGGTGTGATTGTGCCGAACGGCGGCTCCACCAACGACAGCACGCCGGTGCTGAGCGGCACCGCTGAAGTGGGCAGCAAAGTCACTATCTACGACGGCAGCGCAATGCTGGGCACGCTGACGGTGGGCGCAGGCGGCACCTGGAGCTTCACCACCGCCACGCTGACCAACGGTACCCATCCGCTGAGCGTCACGGTGACGGATACGGCGGGTAACGTCAGCGCCACCACCTCCGCCAGCGTGATCATCGACACCGTCGCGCCAGCGGCGGTGGTCGGTCTGGCGGCCAGCAACAACAACGGCAGCACGCCGGTGGCGATTGCCAACAACGGCATCACCAACGACAGCACGCCGCTGTTGAGCGGCACGGCGGAAGCGGGCGCGAGAATCAGCGTTTACGATGGCGCCACCTTCCTTGGCACCGCCACGGCGGGCAGCAACGGGGCATGGACCTTTATCACCTCGACGCTGAGCAACGGCCTGCACACCCTGAACGTTACCGCGACGGACGTGGCGGGCAACGTCAGCCCGAACGCCTCGGTGACGCTCACCGTGGATACCGTGGCACCGACCGCGTCAACGCTGGTGATCACCAACGACTCGGTAACGCCGAACGTCACAGTACCAAGCGGTGGATCGACCAGAGACACCACGCCAGTGCTGAGTGGTACGGCAGAAGCGGGCAGCGTGGTTTCTATCTACGACGGCGCCACCTTACTGGCTTCTGTCACGGTAGGCAGCGGCGGTACCTGGAGTTACACCACCGCCACCCTCGCTAACGGTAGCCATCCGTTAAGCGTGACGGTGACGGATACGGCGGGTAACGTCAGTGCGACAACCTCTGCCACGGTGATTGTCGATACCGTGGCACCGACGGCGGCAACGGGTCTGGCGGTCAATGATGCCGGTACGACGCTGACCGGTACGGGTGAAGCGGGTGACACGGTGACGGTGAAAGATGCGGGTGGTAACACCATCGGCACCGGTACCGTCGCCAGCAACGGCAGCTTCTCCGTCAGCCTGACCACGGCACAAACCACCGGCGCTACGCTGTCTGTATCGCTGACGGATGCCGCAGGTAACGTCTCACCGACCGCGACGGTGCTGGGTGCGATCAATGTCGTGGCAGTGAATGATGTGACGACACTGAACTACACCACCACCACGGGCACCGTCACCAACGCCAACAGCAGCATGACCACCAGTGCGGCGTTGTTAAGCGTCAACCTTGGATCGGTATTGGGTGTGGGTGTGCTCTCCAGCAACAATGCCTACATCTTTAACGTCGGTGCCGGTGATACGCGCACGGTAACGTTACACGGTTCGGAAACCAGCCTGCTTTCACTGGTCGCTAACTACACGCTGTCGCTCTATCAACAGCAGTCAGATGGCACCTGGAAGGTGGTATCCAGTACGCCGAACTATATCGCCACCACGCTGTTGTCGCTGCTGACGCAGACCGGTGCGAACGTAACCTACAGCAACCTGGGGACCGGGTCTTATGCGGTGGTACTGACAACCAGTAACGGCGTAGGTCTGCTGCCATCCACCACCATCACCACCACGTCGGATGTCACTACTATCGCGGCGACGGTGGCGGCGACCGTCACCGGTAACCTGCTGGCTAACGACACCAGTTCGGCCTCAGGAGTGGTGCCGGCGGGTACGGCGGTGACGCTGGTTGCAGGGCATACCATCGCCAGCACCGGCACTACCTCCATCACCGATGCCTACGGCACGCTGACGGTCGATGCTCACGGGAACTACACCTATACGCTGAAGGCCGGGCTGGATGCGGGCGCACTGCCTGCGACCGACTCCTTCAGCTATTCGGTGACGGATGCCCACGGCATTGTGACCACAGCCACGCTGACGGTCGATCTGACGCATGGCACCACCACGGCGTCGTTGTTGTCCACCAACAGCCTGTTCGCGGAAGCGGCCACCACCACTGACAGTGATCATAGCGTCACCGGCAGCATCTACGCTGACGGCAGTACCAGCCACACCGGTACGCTGACCATCACCAACGAGGAGGGGGCCAGCACCACCGTGCACAGCAGCGGCAGCACCGAGGTCGCGGGTGATTACGGTACCCTGAGCATTGCCGCCAACGGCACTTACACCTATACCCTGAGTGCGGATGTGAATGTGCAGAACATCACGCATCAGGAGGTGTTTAGCTACACCCTGGCGGGAACCGACGGCACCATCACCAGCAACTCTTTCACCATTGAGTTGCACCCAACCATCACCGGAACGACGGGGTCTGATTCGCTCACCAGTAGCGCCTATGACGACACCATCACCTCCGGTGCCGGAACAGATACGCTGGTTTATCACTTGCTGAACAGCGCAGATGCCACCGGGGGTAACGGGCACGATACCTGGACCGATTTCTCCGTCGCCAATGGCGACAAGATTGACGTCAGTAACCTGCTGATTGGCTGGAATGACGCCACCAGCAACATTAATGACTTTGTGAAAGTGGACCATACTGCTGATGGCAATACCGTGCTTTCGATTGACCGTGATGGCACCGGAACGGCGTACAGCAGTACCCAGTTGGTGACCCTGGAAGGCGTCAACGCATCACTTGAGGAGCTGTTGCAACAACCGCACCAAACGCACACAGCGTAACTGCTGTAACGGATGGCAGGGAGGCACTTACGGGCACAGGATGTGCCCATTTCACTAAATGACGGGTGGACTATCGATGGACCTGATGCAATCAAGCACACACTTTCGCCGTTCCTCTAAGCTCAGCGTTTTCTGTGCTGGCATCGTTTTTTTCTACAATTCACAACTTATGGCTGCCGATGACGCGTTAACCGCAGCCGGCCAGATTACCGCTAAGGGTCTGGCACAACAGCAGGATCTACCCTCATTAACCGGCGAAGTCGCCGCACCTGCGCTGGCCAGAGTGCCCGACACGCTGACCATCAATCAGGCGGTACAACGGGCGATTCAGTGGCACCCGGACATTGCCGAAGCCGTGGGCAAACTGCTGGAGCAGGCGGATCAGGTTGATGTGGCGAAAGCAAAATACTATCCACAAATCAGTGCCGGTATGAATAACGGCTATACCAATACCTATACGGAAAAGGGCTACAGTCCCTCTTTTGTGTTGTCGGTTTCCCAGATGTTGTATGACTTTGGCAAGGTCAGCAGTTCCGTGCGTTCCGCCGAAGCGGGGGTGGCGCAGGAGCAGGCTAACGTGCTGGTCAGCATCGATACCGTGGCGCACGACACGGCAGCGGCTCTTATCGAGGTTCAGGGCTATCAGCAACTGGTGAAAATCGCCCAGCAGCAGCTGGATGCGCTGAATAAGATTGGCGATTTGGCCCGGCAGCGTAATGACGAAGGTGCGGCGTCCCTTTCCGATGCCACACAAACCGATGCGCGTATTGAAGGCGCGCGAACCACGCTGACGCAGTATCAGGCTAACCTTGATCGCTGGCGTGCCACCCTGGCGACCTATCTCGGCTGGCCGGTGGTGAAAAATGTCAGCGATAATTTTCCCGCTAAGCTCACCAACTCCTGTCAGTCGTCCCAGGCGGACGATCGGCTGATTCCGGCGGTGCTCGCTGCCTGGGCGGCGGCCAATCAGGCGCAGGCCAAGCTGGATAACGCCAACGCGCAGATGTTGCCTACCATCTCACTCGAACCGGAAGTCACGCACTATCTCAACGACCACTATTCCGGCAGTGAAACGCTGGATCGCACCCAGTATTCTGCGTTTATCAAAGTGGAGATGCCGCTCTACCAGGGCGGCGGGATGAGCGCCACCCGCAATGCGGCCGCGCATCAGCTCGGCGCAGCCAATGCGGCGATGAACTCGGCGCGTTTAAAGGCGCGCCAGCAGCTGAGCGAATCGCAGAACGAGTCGCAAAGCCTCTCCCTCAGCCTCAACATTCTCGGACGACAGCAACAGCTGAGTGAGAAAACTCAGCAGCTTTACCAGGACCAGTACCTGCAACTCGGAACCCGACCGCTGCTTGACGTTCTGAACGCCGAGCAGGAAGTGTTCCAGACGCGTTTTACGCTTCAGCAAACCATCAGCCAGTTACGCTCACTGCAGCTCGATTGCCTCTACAGCACCGGGCATATGCGGTCTGCGTTTGGCCTGAATAACCAGCGGATCCAGTCCGTGGAGATCCAGCCATGACGCAAATGCAGATTCCAGACGCCCCTGGCGGAAAACCCGATCAGGCTGAGGGCGGAGTACCTTTACACGGATGGGCTACGGCGATCATCCTGATTGCCACCCATTATCGCTTGCCCTGTTCACCGGGCATGATCATGGCCTCCAGCGAGTGGCAGGGTAAGCAGACGCGCGACAAAGCGCTGCGCCACCTGGCACGGCAGGCCGGTTTATCGCTGCAAATTTATGAAGACGATAAATGGCCGGTGACCAACTGGCGTCTGCCGCTGGCTATCGAATTGTCGGATGGTCAGGTGGGGGTGATTACCTCGTTCGATGGCGCAGACGAAGTGCGGGTGCACTTTGCCGGTGATGAACAGCCCACGCCGATTTCACTCAACGCGCTGCTGCCGGATATCGAGGTGGCGGCGGCGTTCCGTCCGCTGGCGCCCGCCAAAGATAGCCGTGTCGATCGCTATCTGGAGGCGATGAAGCCGGACTGGCTGCGTAAACTGGTGCTGAAGGATCTGCACCCTTACGGTTATGTGATGCTCGGCTCTTTCCTGATTAACCTGCTGGCGCTGGTCGGCATCATCTTCTCGATGCAGGTGTATGACCGGGTCATTCCGGCGCAGTCCTATCCCACTCTGTACGTGCTCTATATCGGGGTGATTATCTCGGTAGTGTTCACCTATATCCTGCGCGTCGGGCGCGATCACGTCACCGATCTGCTGGGTAAACGGGCCGATATGCGCGTATCGGACCGGGTGTTTGGTCATGCGCTGCGCCTGCGCAACAGCGCGGTGCCGCGCTCCACCGGGACCTTTATCTCGCAGCTGCGTGAGCTGGAGGCGATCCGGGAAATGGTCACCTCCACCACCGTGACGGCGATTGTCGATATGCCGTTTTTCCTGTTGTTCCTGCTGGTGATGGGGATTATCGCGCCGCAGCTGGCGTGGATCGCCCCGGTGGCGGTGGTGATGATGGTGCTGCCTGGCCTGTTTATGCAGAAAAAACTGGCGAAGCTGGCGCAGCAGGCGTTGAAAGAATCCACCTTGCGCAATGCGGTGCTGGTGGAGAGCGTGCAGGGGCTGGAGGATATCAAACTGATGCAGGCGGAAGACCGCTTCCTGCAACAGTGGAACAGCTATATCCGTATCACCGCCCAGTCGGGCGTCGAGACCCGCAAGGCGATGCATGCGCTGATCAGCTGGGGCGTTACCATTCAGGGACTGGTCTATGCCACGGTGATCGTCATCGGTGCGCCGATGGTGATCAACGGCGATATCACCACCGGTTCTATCGTGGCGGCTTCGCTGCTGTCATCGCGCATGATTGCACCCATGGCGACCCTGTGCGGCGTGCTGGCACGCTGGCAGCAGGTTAAAGCGGCGAAAACCAGTCTTGATGGCCTGATGGCGCTGCCGGTGGAAAACAGCACCGATGAAACCCGTATTCATTGCCCGGTGCTGTTTGGTAACTACCAGTTCAACGAAGCGATGTTCCGTTATTATTCCGACACCCTCACCGTAGCACTGCGCATCAACCGTCTGACCATCCGGCAGGGCGAACGGATTGCGGTGCTGGGGCGTAACGGGGCGGGTAAATCGACCATGTTGCAGGCGATGGCGGGCGGCGTGGAGTTAATCGGCGGCGAGCTGCTGCTGGATAACCTCAGCCTGCCGCATATCGATCTGGCGGATGTGCGACGCAACGTGGGCCTGATGACGCAGAACGCACGTCTGTTCCACGGCACGCTGCGTGAGAACCTTACCATGGGTGCCGCGCACGCCAGTGATGACGCTATTTTTGCCGCGCTGGTGGTCAGCGGCGGCGCCGATTTTATCCACCGTTTGCCGCTTGGCCTCGACCATCCGGTGATGGAAGGGGGCGTTGGCTTGTCCGGCGGTCAGCGCCAGTCGGTGCTGCTGGCCCGTATGCTGCTGCGCGATCCCAATATCGTGCTGCTGGATGAACCCACCGCGTCGCTTGATGATCACACCGAAAAAGAGTTTATCGAGCGACTGGGTCAGTGGCTGAATGGCCGTACCCTGATCGTGGCGACGCACCGGGCGGCGATCCTCGCGCTGGTGGATCGCATCCTGGTGCTGAAAGAGGGGCAGCTGGTTATGGACAGCCCGAAAGAGAGCGCTCTGCCACCGCCGCGCGTTACCAATCAGCGTCCGGAGGGGAATGCATGAGACAGTTAACGGCAAAACTACGGCTGGTGGCGGCGGAGGGAGACAGCTCCGACGATCTGGCGGGCGATCTGCATTCGGAGACGCACTATTCCGGCGCGGTACGCCTGATTGTTATCAGCTTCTTTTTATTGATGGCGGCCTGCGTCTGGGCCTGGTTCGGGATGCTGGATGAGGTTTCGACCGGGACCGGCAAAGTGATCCCCAGCTCTCACGATCAGGTGCTGCAATCGCTGGAGGGTGGGATTCTGTCGGAACTGTATGTGCACGAGGGCGATCAGGTGCAGGCCGGACAGATCGTGGCGAAACTCGATCCGACTCGCTCCGAATCCAGCGTTGGCGAGAGTGCCGCACGCTACCGGGCGGCGCTGGCGGCCAGCGCGCGCCTCAATGCGGAGGTCAACGATCTGCCGCTGGCCTTCCCGGCGGAGCTGAATAAGTTTCCCGATTTGATGGCATCAGAAACCCGTCTCTACAAAACCCGCCGCGCGCAGTTGAAAGATTCCACTGGGCAGATTCAGCAATCGCTTAACCTGGCTAACCGTGAGCTGGCGATCACCGAGCGGCTGGCAAAAACCGGCGCGGCCAGTAGCGTCGAGGTGCTGCGCCTGCAACGTGATAAGTCCGACCTTGAGCTGAAAATGACCGATGTGCGTTCGCAATATTATGTTTCGGCGCGTGAGGATTTAGCCAAAGCCACGGCGGAAGCCGATAGCCTGTTGCAGACGGTGAGGGGACGTGAGGATACGGTAAGTCGCCTGACGATTCGTTCGCCGATGCGCGGTGTGGTGAAGGATATCAAGGTGACGACGGTGGGTGGGGTGATTCCGCCAAATGGCGAGTTGATGAATATCGTGCCAATGGATGGGCATCTGCTGATTGAAGCGCGCCTGTCGCCGCGTGATATCGCCTTTATCCATCCAGGCCAGAAGGCGCTGGTGAAGATCTCCGCCTATGACTACGCCATTTATGGCGGGCTGGATGGCGTGGTGGAAAGCATTTCGCCGGATACCATTCAGGACGAGGTCAAACCGGAGATTTACTACTATCGCGTCTATATCCGCACCCATACCGATTACGTGCAAAACAAGGCCGGACGTCGTTTTATGATAAGTCCGGGCATGGTCTCAACGGTGGATATCAAAACCGGCGAGAAGACGGTGATGGATTATCTGATCAAACCGTTTAACCGCGCCAAAGAGGCGATGCGCGAACGTTAACATCATTATTCAGCAGCGCTGGGATGCAGCGCTGCTGTCTCATTAAGTCCGATATTTTTTCCTTTCTGCCCGCCTGCAACTCTCCCCGCTGAACGAATTTTATCGCCATGCGAACACTGGGTGGTTTTATTAATTTTGTTAAAGTGGCTTTTGCGGTTAATTGCCGGGCGTTATTAATTTAAAGGCCGGGATAAATTAATCTGCTAAATGGGCTGTCAGAAAAATGCCTATTTTAATAACACTACACTTATTGCGGTTGGTGGTATTTTGATCAATTTATTGGTGATAACCCGCGAAAAAAACCGGCTGGCGTTAAATGAGGGAAATTTGAGTTAAAACATATGAATAATCAGGTGTTTTTTGGATGGGTAAGTTATAAGCAATGATTTAACCGGTTAAGACGCCACACTATCTGCGAAACAACTTAAGAATTTTCTTAAAGTTCTTGTACCAATCTTTACACTGTGTTACATAGATCGCGCATTCGATTTTCGGACATTTGCGCCTGGTTTAAACGCGCAGTGCTAATCAGAAACTGGATAAATATAACCAACCTGTCTGTCGAGGGACGCTATTTTTTTGCCCGAAAAAAAATATTAATGGGCAAAGTAAATCCCAACCGACGCGGAAATTCTCCAGTTTCACTTAACGATAGAATTCATCGTAATTGCACCCTACACCTTCATGGAAGGAATGATCGTAAATTTTAGCCACCCGATAACGCCAGCATCGCAGCGTGGGATAGCTATTGCCTGAAACTAAGCAGAATACATCCGACGGCCATATCACCTGTTAACTGGCCGATATAACAAGACGATTTTGATAAGTGTGCTGGTCGTGAATTTACGCACCGGCATATTGAAGAAATGATGATTGCTCCATGCTAATTGAGAAACTGAAGTCAACCGGATCAGCGCTGCGCAAAGGGTTTGCGGGATTTTCCTTATCTACCCTACAGCAGCATCTTTACAAAATTATTATCGTTCTGCCGATGGCGTTGCTGCTGATCTATCTGGTGATTTTTAGCCAGCCGCGCTACATGAGCGAATCCAAAGTCGCCATTAAACGCTCCGATGATATCAATGGCAGCAGCCTGAACGTGGGTTTGCTGCTGGGCGCATCCAATCCCAGTTCTGCGGAAGATGCGCTCTATCTCAAGGAGTACATCAACTCGCCGGATATGCTGGCGGTACTCGATAAGCAATTGAATTTCCATGAAGCCTTCAGCCATAGCGGGCTGGATTTCTTCAATCATCTGGGTAAAGACGAAACCGCCGAGCGCTTTCTGGCTTATTACCGCAGCCGTATCACTGTGGCTTACGACGATAAAACCGGCCTGCTGGATATTCAGACCCAGGGCTTTAGCCCGGAGTTCGCCCTGCGTTTTAACCAGGCGGTGCTGAAGGAGTCGGAGCATTTTATCAATGAGTTATCTCATCGTATTGCCCGCGACCAACTGACCTTTGCTGAAACTGAAATGCAAAAAGCGCGTACGCGCCTGGATGGCAGCAAAGCGGAGCTGCTGGCTTATCAGAACCAGAACAATGTACTCGATCCGGAAGCGACGGCGATGGCTGCCAGCACGCTGGTGAACACGCTGGTGGGTCAGAAGATCCAGATGGAAGCTGACCTGCGCAACCTGCTGACCTATCTGCGCGACGATGCGCCACAAGTGGTGAGTGCGCGTAACGCCATTCAGTCATTACAGGCGCAGATCGATGATGAGAAAAGCAAAATCACGGCTCCTCAGGGCCACAAGCTGAACCGTATGGCGGTGGACTTTGATGAGATCAAAGCCAAAGTGGCTTTCGATACCGACATCTACAAACTGGCGCTGACCTCGATTGAGAAAACGCGCGTGGAAGCGTTGCGTAAGTTGAAAGTGTTGTCGGTGATCAGCTCGCCGCAGCAGCCGCAGGAATCCACTTTCCCCAATTATCCCTATTTGATCGTCTGCTGGTTGCTGGTGTGTAGCCTGCTGTTCGGCACCCTGAAATTGCTGCTGGCCGTGATTGAAGATCACCGAGATTAATGCTGTCGCTGAATGAGTTTGTCATGAAATTACTGAAGTCACTGTTACTGATTGCGGCATGGCAAGCCGCGCAGGCCAGCGCGGCCGTTGATATCAATGCCGATCCGAACCTGACTGGCGCGGCGCCGCTGCCTGCTTTCCTGACGGGCCAGCAGACCCAGGCGCAAAACAGCGGGGGATTTGACGACACGCCGCCGCCCGCACCGCCGGTTGCGATGAGCCGCATGTTTGGCGCACAGCTGTTTAATGGCGCCAGCGCCGACAGTGGCGCCACGGTGGGTTTCAACCCCGGCTATATCCTCAATCCGGGTGACAGCATCCAGGTTCGCCTGTGGGGCGCATTCACCTTTGATGGAACGCTCCAGGTCGACCCGAAAGGCAATATCTTCCTGCCGAATGTGGGGCCGGTAACGGTCGCCGGCGTTAGCAACAGCCAGCTGAATGCGCTGGTCACCTCGAAGGTGAAGCAGGTTTACCAGGCTAACGTCAACGTTTATGCCTCGCTGTTGCAGGCGCAGCCGGTAAAAGTGTTCGTCACCGGTTTTGTGCGCAGCCCTGGTTTGTATGGCGGCGTGACTTCGGATTCGCTGCTCAACTACCTGATTAAAGCCGGGGGCGTCGATCCCGATCGCGGCAGCTACGTGGATATTGTGGTGAAGCGCGGCAACCGCGTGCGCTCCAGCATCAATCTGTATGATTTCCTGCTCAACGGTAAGCTGGGGCTTTCGCAGTTCGCCGATGGCGACACCATCGTGGTGGGGCCGCGTCAGCACACCTTCAGCGTGCAGGGCGATGTGTTCAATAGCTATGACTTTGAATTTCGTGATAGCAGCATTCCGGTAACCGAAGCACTGAACTGGGCGCGGGCGAAACCGGGCGCGACCAATATCACCATTATCCGCCAGCAGGGGCTGGCAAAGCGCAGCGAGTACTACCCGATTAGCGCTGCGTCTGGCCGCATGTTGCAGGATGGCGATACCCTGATTGTCAGCACTGACCGCTACGCCGGTACCATTCAGGTTCGGGTGGAAGGGGCGCACTCCGGTGAACATGCCATGGTGCTGCCGTACGGTGCCAGTATGCGTGCCGTGCTGGCAAAAATCCGGCCGAACAGTATGTCCCAGCTCGACGCTATCCAGCTCTATCGTCCTTCGGTGGCACAGCGTCAGAAAGAGATGCTGGATCTCTCTTTGCAAAAACTGGAAGAAGCCTCGCTCTCCGCACAGTCCTCAACCAAAGAGGAAGCCAGCCTGCGTATGCAGGAAGCGCAGCTGATTAGCCGCTTTGTGGCCAAAGCGCGCACCGTGGTGCCAAAAGGTGAGGTGATCCTCAACGAGAAGAACCTGGATTCACTGCTGCTGGAAGATGGCGACGTGATCAACATTCCTCAGAAGACGTCGCTGGTGATGGTGCATGGAGAAGTGCTGTTCCCTAACGCAGTGAGTTGGGAGAAGGGCATGAGTCCCAAAGAGTACATCGAGAAGTGTGGCGGTCTGACGCAGAAGTCGGGTAACGCCAAAATCGTGGTGATTCGCCAGAACGGTGCCGCTGAGAACGCTGAGGATGTCGATACGCTCAACCCAGGCGACGAGCTGATGGTGTTGCCGAAGTATGAGTCGAAGAACATTGAAGTTACCCGTGGCATTTCCACCATCCTGTACCAGCTGGCGGTGGGTGCGAAAGTGATTCTGTCGATTTAAGGATAGCGTGACATGATTGGGGTTTTCTCTTCAGGCATCTGGCGTATACCGCATCTGGAAAATTTTCTGGCACAGCCGTGCCAGAAGCTGTCCAGCGTGCGACCGATCCCGGAAGAGATGGATGCCGTTGCGGTCTGGGGACATCGTCCCAGCGCTCGCAAGCCGGTGGAGCTGGCTCAGCTTGCAGGGAAACCCGTGCTGCGCCTCGAAGACGGTTTTATCCGCTCGCTGGATCTGGGCGTTAACGGCGCGCCGCCGCTTTCAATGGTGCTGGACGAAGAGGGGATCTATTACGATGCCAGCCAGCCCAGCACGCTGGAGCGATTGATTCAGGATCGCGCCGCCAATCAGGCGTTGCAGGCTGAAGCGCAGGAAGCCATGCAGACCATCGTGACGGAAGATCTGTCGAAATATAACCAGGCGCCGGCGTTTGTTGCCGGTGAAAGTCTCGCCAGCAATTTAGTGCTGGTGATCGACCAGACCTTTGGTGATATGTCGGTGACGTTTGGCAATGCCGGACCTGATGATTTTGCCGCGATGCTGGAAACGGCGATCAATGAAAATCCGTCAGCCATCATTTGGGTGAAGGTCCATCCGGATGTGCTTGAGGGGAAAAAAGCCGGTTATTTCCACCAGTTAAAATCCTCGCCCCGTGTCCATCTGATGGCGGATAACGTTAGCCCGCAGTCACTGCTGCGGCATGTTTCCCGCGTTTATGTGATGACCTCGCAATACGGTTTTGAAGCCCTGATGGCCGGTAAGCCGGTGACCTGTTTTGGTCAGCCGTGGTATGCGGGATGGGGATTAACCGATGACCGCCATCCGCAGGCACAGCAGCTTGCAGCGCGTCGGGGCGCCGCCACGCTGCACGAGTTATTCGCCGCCGCCTATTTACGTTACAGCCGCTATATCCACCCGCTGACGGGCGCACCGGCAACACTGTTTGATGTGCTTAACTGGATGCAGTTACAGCGCCGTCATCAGCAGCAGCGCAGCGGGCACCTGTGGGCGCCGGGCTTAACCTTGTGGAAATCAACCATCCTCAAACCGTTTTTGCATACCAACGCTAACCAGTTAACTTTCTCCCGACGCTGCCGCGCCGCGACGGCCTGTGTGGTATGGGGTATACGCGGTGAGCATCGCTGGCAGGATAAAGTCCGCGAACGGCAACTACCGATGTGGCGTATGGAGGATGGGTTCTTACGCTCCTCCGGACTGGGTTCTGATTTGCTGCCGCCGCTTTCACTGGTGCTGGATAAACGCGGGATTTATTACGACGCGACACGCGCCAGTGATTTAGAAGTGATGCTGAATCACAGCGCGCTGACGATGGCACAACAACAGCGCGCTGAAAAACTGCATACGCGGCTGGTGGAAAGTAAACTCAGCAAATATAACCTCGGCGCGGATTTTAGTTTACCTGCGGAATCTCAGGGTAAACGCGTGCTGCTGGTTCCGGGTCAGGTCGAAGATGATGCTTCGATTGAGACCGGCACGCGTTCCATTAATACCAACCTGGCGTTATTACGTCGGGTGCGTGAACGCAATCCCGAGGCTTTTATTATTTATAAGCCGCATCCCGATGTGCTGGTGGGTAATCGTAAGGGACATATTCCCGCGCAAGAGATTGCTGAGCTGGCCAATTTCCAGGCGCTGGATGCGGACGTGATTCAGTGTATTCAGATGGCCGATGAGCTGCACACCATGACATCGCTATCGGGGTTCGAAGCGTTATTACATGGCAAACAGGTTTTCTGTTACGGATTGCCATTTTATGCCGGGTGGGGGTTGACGCAGGATGAGCATGTTTGCGCTCGTCGCAGCCGTAAATTGGGTCTGAACGATCTGATTTATCAGGCTTTGATTGCGTATCCGACCTATATCCACCCCTTGCGACTTGACGCTATTAGCGCAGAAGAAGCCGCGGAGCTGCTCATTCAGGCACCGCGCGGAAAGATGTTAATCAATAAAAAGAAAGCGGGATGGATAATTCGCCATTACCGCAAGATGACCATGTTTTTAAAAGTGAGATTCGGTTAGGAATACCGGGTTAAATTTAACAACAATCCTGCAGGTTGGTTATGCACAGTAACGCCTTAAAAATGCTTTTATCTGGGAAAAAGTATTTATTGTTACAGGGGCCGATGGGACCTTTTTTCAATGATATAGCGGAGTGGCTGGAGTCGCTGGAACGTGAGGCTGTTAATGTAATATTTAACGGTGGGGATCGTTTTTACTGTCGCCAGCGTAAATATCTGCCTTATCTCAAAACACCCAAAGAATTCCCTGGCTGGTTGCGTGAAACCCATAAAGAGTATGACTTCGATACTATTTTGTGTTTTGGCGACTGTCGGCCTTTACATCAGGCGGCTAAACGCTGGGCGCAGGCAAAAGGTATCCGCTTCCTTGCTTTTGAAGAGGGCTATTTGCGCCCCCATTTCATTACGGTTGAAGAGGGCGGTGTAAATGCCTTCTCATCATTACCTCGCGATGCCGAGTTTTATCGTCGCTTACCTGAAATGCCGCAAATGAAGGTGGAAAATTTAAAACCTTCCTCAATGAAGCGTATCGCTCATGCCACCTGGTATTACCTGGTTGGCTGGCGTTATCGTCATGAGTTCCATCAATATCGCCATCATAAATCATTCTCGCCCTGGTACGAGGCACAGTGCTGGGTCCGGGCTTACTGGCGAAAGCAGTGGTATGGCTGGCGTCAGCGCAACGTATTGTCGCATCTGCAAACCAGCCTGGATCAGCGCTATTTTCTCGCGATCTTGCAGGTTTACAACGATAGCCAGATCCGCAATCACAGCCCTTATGAAGATGTACGCGACTATATTAACGATGTGATCTACTCATTTGCGAAGAAAGCGCCGCGTAATGAATTCCTGGTGATCAAGCACCATCCCATGGATCGCGGGCATCGTTTATATGGGCCGCTGATCAATAAGCTGAGTAAAGAGTACGGGGTGAAGAATCGCGTGATTTACGTGCATGACTTGCCGATGCCTGAACTGCTGACTCATGCCAAATCTGCCATTACGATTAACAGTACGGCGGGGATTTCAGCGCTAATTCATAACAAGCCATTAAAGGTGATGGGGAATGCCCTCTATGACATCAAAGGATTGACGTATCAAGGGCACCTGAACCAGTTCTGGACGGCGGATTTTAAGCCAGATATGAAGTTGTTTAAGAAATACAGAACCTACTTGCTGGAAAATACGCAGATTAATGCTGTTTACTATACGAAGATAAAAATAAATAATCTTTTTTTATCTAATGCTGCACAAGAAAGAGGTGGTATCTCAACGCATAAAACATCTGAGTGTTAATCTAACGTGTTTACTCAATACCATAAAATCGAACTTTATACATTTCCTGAATTCTCTTTGCCTCTTTGCCTCTGCCGCGTAGCCACATTTTTCCATGCAAAGATGCGGCTTTCCCTGGAATACCTGACACAACGCTGAACCTTTCACAGGATTTTGTGACTACGGCCGAAAACGAAAAAATAGAACAGGCACCAATTCTAACGTTCTTCAGTATTGCAGCACGTTGAGCAATCCAGCAATACGATTCGATGATAATTGGGGTGTGGGAAATATCCTTCTGTTCATTTGTTTCAACATCTATGACAAGATGGCCATCAGCAGGTCTAATCACGACTTCGGAAGCAATTAAACAATGGTCACCGATAATTAACCCATTGTTTTTTTTGCCAGAGTTGAATCCTGTGCTCCAGGTATTTTACGCGGTTACTGAAACCGCTTCTCCAACTGCAATAAAATCTCTTTCACCCAAAATAACAGCGTTAATGTTATTAAGATTACTTTCCTTACCAAGATAAAATACAGTGCTTTTTTAATTATATTTTAGATGAATTAATGGTAATGTCACTGTCAATGAATACAGAACAATCACTCGCTTTTTCAGTGAATATAAGAGTCAAGCCATCTGGAAACTTACCATCTTTAAGAAAGATGCGATTTCTATCATCTCCTTTTAGCCTTAATTCTCGAGGTGTATGTTTAATGAATTCGGCATTAGTAGTATCGAAAGAAGTAATGCAAAATCTTAAGGAGATATCATGCATTCTCAAATGCATGAACAATCATAAAAATCGACCTTAGTGAAATGAGAAAAGAAACGCTATTCCTTGTTATAAATTACTATAAAATTTTCTTTTTTTATACCTAGTCCAATATTAAAAAGGATTGCAAGTTTGTTATTTTCTAGTGTTGCTATTCCCTCTGGTTCATAAAAACACTTGCGAGGGAAATTATTGCAATGCTCTTTGCCAACTTCAACTTTAGAGTCTGTGGTTATCATTTTCCCATCAAAAGAATATGTGATAATTGATTTTTGGTTTAGTTCTGCATCGCCAAAGAGTAAGTAAATGCGGTCGTTATCACTAGATATTGCCTGCAAAGGACGTAACTTTCCTTCATCGTCTGATAGTGTGGATGGAGGAAGATTCCATTTGTGATGATAATCTGTCGATAGATCCAGTGTTGAGCTTTTACTATCTTTAATTTTATTTTCAATGTCTTTGAAATTATAAGTTTTAAAGATCATGCTTCTGTAATCCAAACGCCCTCTTACCACCAGTGTTTTACCGTCAGGTGAGAATGATGGCATTGTGTCATTACTTTTGAAAGGAAAATCAGAAAAGAAATTGACTTTTTTCTCCATAAAATTACCTTTGCCATCAAAGACAAAAAATAGTGCTTCATTGCTCTTTTTAGAACTTGTTGCGATAAAAGAAATAGACTGTTCTTTATTTAATTTAACGTCAAAACCCTGATGCCCAATATCTGTTGATTTTAAAACAAGCTGACGGTAATTTTTGGCATTAATATATATTGAAACTGCATCTGAGTTTTTATCATGTTCTAAAGTGTAAAAAGAACCGGGTGATGGAGATGATAGTCCCTGGATATTGTTCCCGCTTTTTATAGTCATTAAGTCCTGAGCTAATGATGAACAGGAATATGTGAGTATAAAAAGAAATGCTAATAATGCATTAAGGCTTTTAGATCGATCCATAAATTTATCCTTTATCAATGCTGAACTGATAATCTATTCAACTCATGAGCAACGTCATTCAGCTCGCTAATCGCATTCATTAGCGTTTTGTAGTCATTTTTAGCTAGCCAGTTTTCAGGAGAGCTATAGTGTTTTTCATGTAGAGAAATGACATACTGCGCAGAGATTTCTTTAGCTAATGATGGCCGTGCATTTTTATGAAAATTTAGTGCAAGCTTATAAATATCAATGCTTTCTAGCAAATTACAATCATGATGTAGAACTTTTTTAATAATGGAACACGCATTTTTATGGTCGATGACTTTTGTGTTTAAAATAATATGAGTTAATTTTTCAGAGAAGTTTTCCGGGTTAAATAATGAATTTAACTCTTTTATGAATCTTTCTGTACCATCAATTTCCATGACGGATTTTAAAAATTTTTCTGCTCTATCAGCATGATTGAGGTAATCATATTTGTTTTTGTTATTGTCCAGAGCATGTAAAAAATCTGAAAAATCTTTAGCGCTATAAAGATAATCAAGATAACGAAACAAACAATGCTCAGATTCAACTTCCTGTATCGGTAAATCAAGGAGTTGATTTTTGCTTACTGTATTGCAAAATTTAAAGAATGATTCTATCGCTGCGTTGTTAGTTGACGACTCTGGATACAGGCATTGAATCGATAAATTATAAATATTATCAGGCGATGCAGCCTTTGATAATTCCAGCAAAAGAAATTCTTTTTCTGTTAAATAAAGATTAAATTCTATCTTGTTGAGCCATAGAATTGCCTCATCTATGTTTTGTGTTCTGATTAGAGACGTGAGAATGATTAATGATATATTTCTTGATTTATAAAGAGAGTATTCACCAATAATTTCGTTGGCTTTATCAATAACTTCGTTATATTTATCACTTTTAAAATCCTCCATCATATTGATAATGTTTATAATGGGATGAGAGATGATGCCCTTTGTTATGTTTTTAGCATTTTCATTTTCCTCCACCGAAGTGAGGGTGCTCTCAAAATAAGTCTTTTGGAAAACTGAGTCATCATTACTTGATGTCATAGTGTTTATGTTGGAAAAAATAGCATCAATATAGTTATGAAAATCGATATTGCTACTTGGATTATCTATTTCTTTCATAACTGAATTAATTATCTGTTTATCATCATTAAGGCCATTGGCGGCACACCAGAAGTAAAGAATTGATAATGTCTGGCTGGCTCTAATGTAAAGCGCTGACGGAACTGAAGCTATATTTGAACGATAGGTTTTAAGAAAATCACATGCGGACTGGATTTCGTAGTGTTTTACTAAATTTTCGAGTTTTTCAATTAATGTTAATGAATCTGGGCCGTTATTGTTGAGTTCTGATATGTGATGGTAAAGACGAGATGAGTTATTCCTATCCTGGTAAGGGAAAAAACTATCGATCCTTTCTTTATATATAATAGAGATTTCGCATTCGTTTTTTATTAAATAGTTCAGGTTTTTGATGAGATCATCAATACTTTCGCAAACGGGTCCAAAACCATGAGTGTTATAATCAAAATATCCTTTCGAATATGAATGTTCAGAAAAGAATGTTTCAATATCGAAATGAAAATATATGATCGGTTTCTTCATGTATGCAATATCAAAGGCTACTGATGAATAATCAGTAATTAAAATGTCAGATTTTCTAAAAACATCCTGGATGCTATATGTAGTTATATCCCCGATGCCTATGTATTCAGGGATGTTAAGATCTTCGATGTAATCGATTAAATTTGGGTGTGGGTAAAATTCAATTGTATATCCGAAGCTTTTAACTAGTAATTCAAGATCTTTAGACCGTAAGAATCCTCCCCACATATTAGCAAATGCAGAGTCGGCAAAGTTTTCATTTTTGATGCGTTTACTGGATTTTTTTATCAATTCTCCTGAAAGACTTTTTCTCCAGGTTGGCATGATGAGAATTTTTTTACATTTCTTCTCTTGAGTATATAGATTGTCATATCTTGGGAAACCAGTTAAAACAACCTCTTTACTTGTAAATCTGTAACGACCTCTACCAGCTATG
Source organism: Pantoea sp. X-Soil-TKNS-1207 (assembly GCF_059730485.1). NCBI lineage: Bacteria > Pseudomonadati > Pseudomonadota > Gammaproteobacteria > Enterobacterales > Erwiniaceae > Pantoea > Pantoea sp. X-Soil-TKNS-1207. The sequence continues at coordinate 3,516,760 of NZ_AP035958.1, read as the reverse complement.
TCATTATATTCGTCAACACCAGCGGTAACCAGGCAATCAATCTTACGGCTATTTAGCCATTCTGATTGGTCATCTTTAGTAATTCCATGCTGTAAAAAAACAAACTTAAAATTCATGATGTCACTAAAGTGTTTTTTCGGCAGGAAATTGACGATGGCAGGATTAGCATGGGATGATAAAAGATATTTAGCATTAATAAGGGCCACTCTATGCCAAAATCCACCAAATCTAATTAATTTTACGCCATCCTTTCTTAATCGATCCCAGTCTTTTGATTTTTTATCAATTAAAAAGAAGCATTTTTCAGATTTATGTTGTGATGAAACATATCTGTAAAAGTGTTCGGCATTATCATCCGCCCTAAGTTCGTTATCAATAAATACCCAAGCGTCAGAGAATTTCTTTTTTATTATTGGGCGTGTGGAAAGGTAACGTAATATCTTTGCTTTAAATGGTAATGTGGGGGAAATAGACTTTTTGTTTTTAAAAGATTTAATTAATTCTCCGGCCTTGCAGGTTTTCCTTCTTTTTCCATTAACGATGAAATCAATGCCGGACTTACTGATTAAACGTATTGGTTTCTGATGCGATTGATAATCAACCCAAATAAATATTTCATATGAAAGCTCATGGGAGAAAAGTGTTAGCGGTTTTATTTTTATAGAAATTGGTGTAGCCTCCTTATCATTTAATATAACAGAAGGAATATAATCAACACTCGTGGCTATTTTAAACTTAATCAGTTTTTCTTCATCTTGTACATCTTCTACATAGCATAAGTCTCCTGGTACTGCTTCTTTCAGAATATTTAGATAACCTATTTTATGTACGTGATTATAATTGGATGAGGAAAAGTTGTTTAGAACATCAGTTCCAATATTTGAAATGATTGATGTGAGTAATGTAAGTACGCTATTTTTTTCATGATCGTTCAATAGCTCGTCTGATTTTTTGTTTTTTAGTAGAACTGTAACTATTCCATGAATGAAAGAAAGAGTCGAACGCTTCAATTGTACATGGTTAGAATTACCAGAGAGTTTTGCATCGACATGTGTTAAAAAACTAATTATATCTGTTGGGTTTTTTACTAATTCCTGTAATCTGCTTTCAATTCTTAAACCCTCAATATTTGACGAGATTAGTTTGTCGTCCCAAAAAATTCTTAAATTCCCACCTTCTTTTTCTATAATACTTAAGAGATTGACGGTATTGATGTGAAAATTTTTGCTATATATGAACTCATTAAGATTGTTCAGGATTTCAGACTTTACGATAACGCTTCCAAAGTAAGGAAAAATAAAATCCTTCTCTGTTTTTTTACTTTTGCTTAAGCGTGCTTTGTTATGTGTTAAAAATGCATCTGGCTGTGATTGGTTTAAATTATGACTGTAAGTATGTGCAATGATCTCATGTTCTTCTTGTAGATTTAACTCAGTAGAAAACCGTTGGATAAATCCAGCGTTTACAAGATCTCCGGCATGCATAACCTTAATGTAATCACATTTTAATTCTCTAGCCATTTCTTGTATTAAATTAATGATGTTTTTTTCTGAATTAGCGCCATCAATTTGAATGGTTCTGATGTTTTTTCTATGTGCTTTGCTTGAGTTTGTTATGCTGTTTATTGTTTCAAAAAAGTGAGAGGGGTTATCATTCAGGATAATAAACCCCAGGCTATTTTTTTCTTTGTTATTCTTGCTTTCTGCTGTTGATATTTTTTTAAAAAACTTCGAGTCATGGAAAAATTGTTTTGGGTTGTTGATTAATTTCTTGATTTTTTTCTTATTCATTTTAAAGCCTAAAGATGTTAATTCTTAAAAAGAAAATGTATTTTTCTTTTCAACGTGTCGTAGCGATCGACATGTCCAGGTTTATTTTCAAAGAGTATAGAATATTCATGAACACTCAAATCATTTTCCTGACAACTATGGACAAATGAAGTTATCAATGTCGCATCGGTTATTTGATTATTAGTGACTTTATGCCGGTGCGAAGATGCAAATTTTTGATAGTTGTCTTTTCTCGATTTATAATAGGTTTCATTGCTATCCTTGTCATGATATAAGTGAAATGCTAAGTCTTTTGCAAGTAAGCTTTCTATGCAGAGCTCTCCTAAATATCTCCGAAACCCAACAGCAAAAAGCGGTGATCGTGCAGGTTTATCAATTAAAAAATCAGATGTCTTTTCTGAAGAGAAATATAATTCACTTAATCTAACCAGAAAATCAAAGTCTTCATATCCATGTCCCTGATAAGTAGTGTCAAAACCATTTAAAATCTGGTAGTCCGTAGATTTAAGGATGGTAATTGATGAAGGGCTTGCTAAATGAAGGAACTCTTTCCTGGAAAAAGAAAAGTATCTTTTTATTATTTCTGATTTTGATTTGTTCTTTTCCGTAAGTAGTTTTGAGCCATATTTTGTTAAGTATAGACAGGGCAGGATGTAGAATGGTTTTTCTTCTCTCTGTATTTTCTTTTTGTACTTTTTAAATAACTCAAAGTCGGGATTTATATCTGCATCGAGAAGAATGATATATTCTGAGTCAACTTTACTAAATGCAATGTTTCTCAATAGTGATGAGTTTATTTCTTCAGAGATGCCTATTTGAGATTCTATTCGGGCTGAGGGGATTTTTTCTATCTGGCTTATAAGTTCTTTATCATGTTTTGTCTGTCTATCATTATGGCCAAATATAGTTTTTACATTATTTTCCTGAGCGTTCTCTGCTAATGAGATAGCTTTTCTTATAAGGTCTTTTGGCCTGCGCTTTAAATCTATTGGAATGATGGCTGTTAGCATTGAAGACACCGTTTACTATCCATTCAGATTGTCGTGATGATATCTCTCAAGAGCTTCATTAACACAATTGTAGTAATTCAGAGAGTTATCTTTCCCTATATATAACGCGGCATCACAAAACTCTTTCAACGAATTCAAACTATGCGACACCATCAGAAAGCTAGATTCTTCATGTTTTGATTTAAACAAATCAGCACATTTCCTTTTAAACCTCGCATCCCCAACCGCTGTGACTTCATCCACCAGATAATAATCGAACTTAAACGCCATACTCAGACCAAACCCGAGCCGCGATTTCATGCCTGATGAATAGGTTTTAATTGGCATGTCGAAGTATTTACCTAACTCGGCAAACTCTTCCACAAATGCGACTTTGTCTTTGAGTTCTTCTTTAGTTGCGTACAGGCGCGAGACAAATTTCACATTTTCCCGCCCCGTAAGACTTCCCTGGAAACCCCCGGAAAGCCCTACCGGCCATGAGATGGTTTTATTGGTAATAATGCGGCCGCTATCAGGTCGGTCAATCCCGCCAATCATACGCAACAGCGTCGATTTACCCGCGCCGTTGCGTCCTACCAGGGCGACACTTTTGCCGGTGGGTAGCTCCACACTGAGATCTTTAAATACATAATGGCGACCGGCAGGGGTGCGGTAGGACTTCGTGAGGTTTTCTATCTTTATCATGATGTCAGCATCGCCTCCTCACGGGTACGGTACAGCGCGAGACCGACGAACAGGGTCGCCAGCGTGCAGAACGCCAGATATTGCAGGCTAACGCCTTCGCTGATGTAGCCGGGCATTACCGCTTCGCGGCTTAACTCCACCGCATGAACAATCGGATTCCATAGCAAATACGGCCAGTAATCTTTGGGAATCGTATGCAGAGGGAACATGATGCAGGAAATAAAATAAAGCGGTTTAAGCAGGATAGGCAGAAACTTCTGCGTCTCCGCAAAGGTTTTCCCCACCACCATAAAAATCAGGCCGATGCCGCAGGAAAATAGCACCAGCAATGTCCAGGTGCAGACCAGTTGCAGAAGATTGGTTATGGCGAAGTATTCGCCTGCCATCCACACAATCAGCATCAGCAGGATATAGACAGCGACGTAAATCACCGTCTCAAGCAGGGCGCGGGCAATAATGGTGTCGATAGGTTTTACAGGGCGATAGTTGAACAACCCCTGGTTCGCTTCAATTGCCCCTACTGAACGGTTACTAATATTACTGAATATAAAGTAAGGAATAATGCCGTTTAGCAGAAAGACCGGAAAGGAAATGTCAGGCATGGTGCGGTGCATAATAAAACCGAAGATACCAAGTAACACCAATAAATGCGCTGAAGGCTCCAGAATCGCCCAGAAGTATCCCAGTCGAAATTTGCCAAACCTTGTGCGTATTTCTCTTAAAAACAGTGCCTTAATGGCAGCCTGCTGAACTTCAAATCCACTTCTTGCCATTTTAAAACTCATCATCATTCTGGGGGGATTTTTTAAATGCTACCGCCCCTGGCTTAACAGCAACCAATGCGCTAGGGGAAATACGGACGATATAAGGGCGAGGTTATTTTTTGCAGACATCGGGGCATGCTGAAAATCTCAGCGGGATTACGCAAAGTCAGATAATGGAATCTGATGAATACGTGAAAGAGGCATCCCTGTTTCTTTCACTGAGGTGATTACTCTATGAAACTAATTAATGGCAGATGCCATTGCCCTAAAACTCTGTAAAATTTTTGTCATATTGTGGTCAGTAAGTTACAGAGCGTGTCAGAATTTTCCTAAACGTTTTCATCTATTAATCAACTTTTAACAATTTGTCAGGCCTATCGTATGGCGGGCTATTGCCTGATTGATTTAACTTCATGATTTGTTGATTATTTTACATGTTATTGCACGGGTTTTTGTCTGTCTCGTGAGCAGAAAATCGATCGCAATCCTTACCGGGGAAGTTGTGCGGCAGATCGGGGAATGAAGTGGGATGTTATCTCTGGCTGCTGTCACATAAGCGTCGATTGCAGGCCCGTTAATTCTTCGCGATAATCGCGCCAGATACGCCATAACATCAAATCCCTTCCTCGTCGGGTTTAACGACGCGGAGGGGATTTTTTTATCTGGTCATATTTCACCTATAACTTAAGGTCATGCGGGCATGACCCGCACCACGGATATATAGAGGACGATTTATGTATAACACCCTGGGCAATCAATACGATAACTCCCTGGTTTCGAACGCCTTCGGTTTCATGCGTTTCCCGGTTAACTTCCAGCCATACGACAGCGACGCCGAGTGGGTGATTACCGGCGTACCTTTCGATGCGGCGACCTCGGGCCGTCCTGGCAGCCGTTTAGGGCCGGGTGCGATTCGTCAGATCTCCACTAACCTCGCGTGGGAAGGCTGTCGCTGGCCGTGGGATTTCGATCTGCGTCAGCGTCTGAACGTGGTGGATTGCGGCGACCTGGTTTATGCCTTTGGCGATTCTCAGGATCTGTCGGATAAATTGCAGGCGCATGCCGAGAAACTGCTGGCAAACGGTAAACGTATGCTGACCTTCGGCGGCGACCACTATGTCACGCTGCCGCTGCTGCGCGCTCATGCGAAGCACTTCGGCAAAATGGCGCTGGTGCATTTCGATGCCCATACCGACACCTATTCCAACGGCCCGACCTTTGATCACGGCACCATGTTCTTCACTGCGCCGAAAGAAGGTCTGATCGATCCAAATCATTCGGTGCAGATCGGTATCCGCACTGAATTTGATAAGAGCCTTGGCTTTAACGTGCTGGATGCGGCACAGGTTAACGATCGCAGCGTCGATGACATCCTGGCAGAAGTGAAGCGCACCGTTGGCGATCTGCCCGTGTATCTGACCTTTGATATCGACTGCCTCGATCCGGCACATGCTCCTGGTACGGGTACACCCGTCATTGGCGGTCTGACTACCGACAAAGCCACTAAATTGATTCGTGGTCTGCAAGGCATGAACATTGTGGGGATGGATTTGGTAGAAGTGGCGCCCGGCTACGATCACGCCGACCTGACTTCGCTGGCCGCTGCGACACTGGCGCTGGATATGCTGCACGTGCAGGCGGCAAATAAGGGCTAATGAAATAGAAGAGGCGTCTGATTCGGTGAGCAGGTGAGATTAGTAATCGTTATCAACATCTTTTGCGGCTGAGCGTATCACGCAGTACGCAAAGACAATGACGACGATGGCAAGGACGATAATAAATGTAAGTAGCATAAACGGTTCCAGTCTGACCCTGAGACATACGTTACCCTACTTAGATTGCAATAATCTTTCTGTGTTCCGTAATCAGATATTGCCAGGTTTTATCCGCCAGTCACATTTATGGTTCCGTAGGTTAAACAGCGTGCTTGTGGCTAAACTTACAAGCGGTCAATTAATCTTCGGAGGTCATGATGGGCTTACTGGATGATTTAGTCGGATCGCTAAGCGGCGGTGAAGGGCAGGGTAGCCAGCTGGGCCAGCTACATGCTATCTGGAGCTGGGTGCAGGAGCAGGGCGGCATCGAAGCGCTGCTGCACAAGTTCCAGCAGGGTGGATTAGGCGAGGTACTGGGTTCGTGGATTGGCACCGGCAACAACCAGCCGGTGGACAGTGGCGATATTCAGTCGGTGTTTGGTCAGCCTGAGTTGCAGTCGCTGGCGGATAAGCTCGGCACCGATGTGCCGGGCGCGTCCGGCACGCTGGCCGCGCTGTTGCCGCAGCTGATTGACAAGATGTCACCGCAGGGCCAGCTGGATGAGCAAACTTTGCATGATAACCAGCTGGATTTGGGGTCGATGGTGGATCAGCTGTTTAAGCGCTGAGGCGGCGCAATCCTGTAGCGGCGTGATTTATCGCGCGTTTTTTCCGGTTTGGCTACGGAATAGCGCGATAAATCGCGCCGCTATGCGTTTGTGCAACGGTGTTTATACATATTGTTTACAGCCAGTAACTGCTCTGCCTGCTAGCAGACAGCAGCTAAATTGCAACCGCATCCCATCAGATTTAGCACCCCGTAGCATGTACTTTTGCCCCGATTTTCATGTACATTGATGTGCGACTTTTTCCTTGCTTCGCCTGATAGCTGATTAATTACAATAAGTTAGGAGCGGCGAAGTATTAATCCGACCTGGAGTAGAAAATGCCCTCTCGTAAAGAGCTTGCCAACGCCATTCGCGCGTTAAGTATGGATGCAGTACAGAAAGCCAAATCGGGACATCCGGGTGCCCCGATGGGCATGGCGGACATCGCCGAAGTTCTGTGGCGCGACTTCCTGAACCACAACCCGACTAACCCGCAATGGGCCGGGCGCGACCGCTTTGTCCTTTCTAACGGTCACGGTTCAATGCTGATTTACAGCCTGCTGCACCTCACCGGCTACGATCTGCCGATGGGCGAGCTGCAAAACTTCCGTCAGCTGCACTCCAAAACTCCAGGTCACCCGGAATACGGCTACACGGCAGGCGTTGAAACCACCACCGGTCCGCTGGGTCAGGGCATTGCAAACGCCGTCGGTTTCGCCATTGCTGAACGCACCCTGGCGGCACAGTTTAACCGTCCGGGCCACGACATCGTTGACCACAACACCTACGTGTTCATGGGCGACGGCTGCATGATGGAAGGGATCTCGCACGAGGTTTGCTCCATCGCCGGTACCCTGAAGCTGGGCAAACTGGTTGCCTTCTATGATGACAACGGCATCTCTATCGACGGCCACGTTGACGGCTGGTTCACCGACGACACCGCAAAACGCTTTGAAGCCTATGGCTGGCACGTCGTGCGCGGCGTTGACGGTCACGACGCTGACGCGATCAAAAAAGCGGTTGAAGAAGCCAAAGCCGTTTCTGACAAACCGTCTCTGCTGATGTGCAAAACCGTTATCGGTTTCGGTTCACCGAACAAAGCCGGTACCCACGATTCACACGGTGCGCCGCTGGGCGACGACGAAGTAGCGCTGACCCGCAAGCAGCTGGGCTGGGAATACGCGCCGTTCGTGATCCCGTCAGAAATCTATGCTGAGTGGGATGCGAAAGAAGCAGGCCAGGCCAAAGAAGCGGCATGGAACGAGAAATTCGCCGCTTACGCTGCTGCGCACCCGGAACTGGCTGCCGAGTTCAAACGCCGTACCAACAACGAACTGCCAGCCAACTGGGAAACCGAGTCGCAGAAATTCATTGAGCAGTTGCAGGCTAACCCGGCGAAAATCGCCAGCCGCAAAGCGTCGCAAAACACCCTCGAAGCGTTCGGTAAAATCCTGCCGGAATACCTTGGCGGTTCTGCTGACCTGGCGCCGAGCAACCTCACCATGTGGTCTGGTTCTAAGCCTATCAACGAAGACGCGGCCGGTAACTACATCCATTACGGCGTGCGCGAATTCGGTATGACCGCGATTGCCAACGGTATCGCGCTGCATGGCGGCTTCCTGCCGTACACCGCCACCTTCCTGATGTTCGTTGAATATGCCCGTAACGCGGCGCGTATGGCGGCACTGATGAAGATCCGTCAGATCATGGTCTACACCCATGACTCCATCGGTCTGGGCGAAGATGGCCCGACGCATCAGCCGGTTGAGCAGATGGCGAGCCTGCGTACTACCCCGAACATGAGTCTGTGGCGTCCGTGTGACCAGGTAGAATCTGCGGTGGCGTGGAAATATGCTATCGAGCGTAAAGATGGCCCGAGCGCGCTGATCTTCTCCCGTCAGAACCTGGCACAGCAGGATCGTACTGCTGAGCAGCTGGCCAACGTAGCCCGTGGTGGTTATGTGCTGAAGGATTGCGCCGGTCAGCCGGAACTGATCCTGATCGCCACCGGTTCAGAAGTGGAACTGGCGGTTGCTGCTTACGACCAGCTGACCACCGAAGGCCGCAAGGTGCGCGTGGTGTCTATGCCGTCTACCGACGCCTTTGACAAGCAGGATGCCGCTTACCGCGAATCCGTGCTGCCGAAAGCCGTCGCTGCGCGCGTCGCCATCGAAGCCGGTATCGCTGATTACTGGTTCAAGTACACCGGTCTGAACGGTGCCATCGTCGGCATGACCAGCTTCGGCGAATCTGCTCCGGCGGAGAAACTGTTTGAAGAGTTCGGCTTCACCGTAGCGAACGTTGTTGCTACCGCTAAGTCGATTCTGTAAGACCTGCGGGCGGCCTGCGGGCCGCCTGTTTTGCTTCCCGCCGCGATGCGATTTATCGCGCGAGCTTTTCCGACACCGCGCGCGGAATTGCGCGACAAAACGCGCCATGACGAATTCGTGCAAATATCACCCAATTATTCCTCCAGTAATAATCTTAAAATGGCTTATTTTGTGACGCAGATCCAATAATCAGCAGCGCAGTTGATCGCAATCATTCCTGTTATTCCTTCCTTGCTTTATTCTAGCTGAACCGTTTCAGTTGTAGCGATGCGACAGCCTTCTGCCAGCGGCGTCAGGCAAGAATTCCCTGTACAAAACGGTGTGAAACGCTCAGGCTATCGGCACGTTTTTTCGGTGTTGTTGAAGGTAGAGATGACCGTTCGCGTAGCTATAAATGGTTTTGGTCGTATCGGGCGTAATGTACTGCGTGCGTTGTATGAAACCGGCCGCAGGGCTGAAATCACCGTGGTCGCCATCAACGAACTGGCGGAAGCCGTCGGTATGGCGCATTTGCTGAAGTACGATACCAGCCATGGCCGTTTTGCCTTTGATGTGCGTCAGGAGCGTGACCTGCTGTTTGTCGGTGACGATACCATCCGCATCCTGCATCAGGCCGATATCGATACCCTGCCGTGGCAGGAACTGAATGTCGACATCGTACTGGACTGTACCGGTGTTTATGGCAGCCGTGCCGATGGCGAAGCCCATTTGCAGGCAGGCGCGAAGAAAGTGTTGTTCTCGCATCCGGGCGGTAACGATCTGGATGCCACCGTAGTGTTCGGCGTGAACGAACAGGCTCTTAAACAAACTGACCGCATTGTCTCCAACGCATCCTGCACCACCAACTGCATTATTCCGGTGATCAAGTTGCTGGATGACGCCTTTGGCATTGAGTCGGGCACGGTGACCACGATCCACTCGGCGATGCATGATCAACAGGTGATCGACGCGTATCACAGCGACCTGCGTCGCACCCGTGCGGCCAGCCAATCGATCATTCCGGTGGATACGCGTCTGGCGGCGGGCATAACGCGCATTTTTCCGAAATTTAACGATCGCTTCGAAGCCATCGCGGTGCGTGTGCCAACTATCAACGTGACAGCCATTGATTTGAGCGTTTCGGTGCGTCAGGCGGTGAAGGCATGTGAGGTCAACGCGTTGCTGCAAAACGCGTCAGAAGGGGCATTTCGTGGTATAGTTGACTATACGGAATTACCGTTAGTCTCAGTCGATTTTAACCATGATCCGCACAGTGCCATAGTGGACGGCACGCAAACGCGGGTCAGTGGTCACCACCTGATCAAAACCCTGGTTTGGTGTGACAACGAATGGGGCTTTGCTAACCGAATGCTTGATACAACGTTAGCAATGGCCGCAAGCGGTTTCAGGTAAGACGCGGTCTGCGTCTGGCAAAACTTATGAGAATCAACGAGAGGGTTCACCATGTCTGTAATTAAGATGACCGATCTGGATCTTGCTGGTAAACGTGTTCTGATCCGTGCCGATCTCAACGTTCCAGTGAAAGAAGGGAAAGTGACGTCTGATGCACGTATCCGTGCTTCTCTGCCCACCATCGAAGCGGCGTTGAAACAGGGCGCGAAAGTGATGGTTACCTCTCACCTGGGTCGTCCGACCGAAGGTGAATACAACGAAGAGTTCTCCCTGTTACCGGTTGTTAACTACCTGAAAGACAAACTGAACGGCACCACCGTTACCCTGGCAAAAGATTACCTCGACGGCGTTGAAGTCGGTGCGGGCGAGCTGGTGGTACTGGAAAACGTGCGTTTCAACAAAGGCGAGAAGAAAGACGAAGAAGGCCTGTCGAAGAAATATGCCGCGCTGTGCGACGTTTTCGTGATGGATGCTTTCGGTACTGCGCACCGCGCGCAGGCGTCAACCCACGGCGTGGGCAAATTTGCACCGATCGCCTGTGCCGGCCCGCTGCTGTCTGCTGAGCTGGAAGCGCTGGGCAAAGTGATGAGCAATCCGCAGCGTCCGCTGGTTGCTGTGGTTGGCGGTTCTAAAGTCTCCACCAAATTCGATGTATTGCAGTCGCTGGTGAAAATCGCTGACACCGTTATCGTCGGTGGCGGTATCGCCAACACCTTCGTGGCCATCGACAACAATGTTGGTAAGTCTCTGTACGAGCCGGACTTTGTTGAAGCGGCGAAAGGTCTGCGTGACCAGTACGGCATCCCGGTGCCAACCGATTCCCGCGTGGGCACAGAATTCTCTGAAACTGCCCCGGCAACCGTGAAAAAGGTTTCCGAAGTAGCGGATAACGAAGAAATTATGGACTTCGGTGACGAAACCGCACTGGCGATGGCGAAACTGCTGAAAGACGCAAAAACCATCCTGTGGAACGGCCCGGTTGGCGTGTTTGAATTCCCGAACTTCCGCAAAGGCACCGAAATCATCGCTAACGCGATCGCCGATAGCGAAGCGTTCTCCGTAGCAGGCGGTGGTGACACCCTGGCGGCGATTGATCTGTTCGGTATCGAAGACAAGATCTCCTACATCTCTACCGGCGGCGGCGCATTCCTCGAGTTCGTGGAAGGCAAAAAACTGCCGGCAGTAGCCATGCTGGAAGAACGCGCTAAGCAGTAATCATTTGGGGGCGGCGCTTCGGCGTCGTCTGAAGGCTTGCCTCGACGGTTATGGGGCAATCAAATCGCAATCCCCACGATTCGGGGATGAACGGTAAACGAAACAGGACACAACCATGTCTAAAATTTTTGATTTCGTAAAACCCGGCGTTGTCACTGGTGACGACGTTCAGAAAATCTTCAAAGTGGCGAAAGAGAACAAATTCGCCCTGCCAGCAGTAAACTGCGTCGGCACAGATTCCATCAACGCAGTACTGGAAGCGGCAGCGAAAGTGAAAGCGCCGGTCATCGTTCAGTTCTCCAATGGTGGTGCTGCCTTCATCGCCGGTAAAGGTTACAAAACCGACAAACCGCAGGGCGCGGCAATTGCCGGTGCTATCGCCGGTGCGCATCATGTGCATCTGATGGCTGAATTGTATGGCGTGCCGGTTATCCTGCACACCGACCACTGCGCGAAAAAACTGCTGCCGTGGATCGACGGTCTGCTGGACGCGGGTGAAGCGCACTTCGCCAAAACCGGTAAGCCGCTGTTCTCTTCGCACATGATTGACCTGTCTGAAGAGTCACTGCATGAAAACATCGAAATCTCCAGCAAATACCTGACGCGCATGGCGAAACTGGGCATGACGCTGGAAATCGAACTGGGTTGCACCGGTGGTGAAGAAGATGGCGTGGACAACAGCCACATGGACGCTTCTGCCCTGTACACCCAGCCGGAAGACGTGGATTACGCTTACACCGAGCTGAGCAAAATCAGCCCGCGTTTCACCATTGCGGCATCCTTCGGTAACGTACACGGCGTGTACAAACCGGGTAACGTAAAACTGACCCCGACCATTCTGCGTGATTCGCAGAAATACGTCAGCGAAAAACACGGTCTGCCGCACAACGCGCTGGACTTCGTGTTCCACGGTGGTTCCGGTTCTTCTGCGGCGGAAATCGAAGAATCTATCAGCTACGGCGTGATCAAGATGAACATCGATACCGACACCCAATGGGCGACCTGGGACGGTATTCTGCAGTACTACAAAAAGAACGAAGACTATCTGCAAGGCCAGCTGGGCAACCCGAATGGCGTAGATAGCCCGAACAAGAAATACTACGATCCGCGTGTATGGCTGCGTTCTGCGCAGGCTTCCATGGTGGTTCGCCTGGAACAGGCTTTCAAAGAGCTGAACGCCATCGACGTACTGTAATTTTCACTCACAGTACAAAAAAGGCCCGAAAGGGCCTTTTTTTATGCATTCCTTTCGGAAAATTCAGTTAATTCAGACCATCTTTGGCGCTCACCCCCATTATTGTTTAACCTTGTACACGGGAGTGTCGGATTCAATCTGGCAGTTTTGATTCTTTCCTGCGGGAAACTCAACAACAGGGCTGACAAATGGATGATTTAAATGTCGTTGATGGCATCAACAACGCTGGCGGATGGCTGGTACGCAATCAGGAACTGATCCTGAGCTATGCGGTAAATATTGTGGCGGCGATTGCCATCCTGATTGTCGGGATGCTGATTGCACGCATCATTTCTAAAACCATAAATCGGGTGCTGGTGGCGCGTCATATCGATGCGACCGTGGCAGACTTTCTTTCGGCGCTGGTGCGCTACGGCATTATCGCCTTTACGGTCATTGCCGCGCTGGGGCGCGTTGGTGTACAGACGGCTTCGGTGATCGCGGTGCTGGGTGCCGCCGGTCTGGCCGTTGGTCTGGCATTGCAGGGTTCGCTCTCCAACCTTGCGGCTGGCGTGCTGCTGGTGACCTTCCGTCCGTTCCGTACCGGTGAATTTGTTGATCTGGGCGGCGTGATGGGTACGGTGCAGAACGTGCAGATCTTCTCAACCACGATGAAAAGCGCCGATGGCAAAATCGTGGTGGTGCCAAATGGTAAGATCATTGCCGGTAACATCATTAACTATTCCCGTGAACCGATTCGCCGCAACGAATTTATCGTTGGCGTGGCCTATGACGCGGATGTGGATCAGGTGATCGCGCTGTTGCAGGAAGTGGTGGAAGCGGATGAGCGCGTACTGAAAGAGATGGGCATTCAGATTGGCCTGAACGAACTGGCGGCCTCTTCGCTCAACTTCGTGGTGCGCTGCTGGAGCAAAAGCGGCGACCTGCAAAACGTCTACTGGGATCTGCTGAAGAACTTCAAACGCACGCTGGACGCGCAGGGTATCGGCATCCCTTATCCGCAGATGGATGTGCATCTGCATCAGGTGAAAAACGCGCCTGCGGTCGCCGAGCGCAGCGAATAAGCCACATCTTTCCGTAGTGGCGCGATTGCTCGCGTCACTACGAGATAGCTATTATCATTTTATCTAATACTCGATTAATTCTTTCCATTTCCTCTAATACCATCGCCTGATTATACTGCCCGATATCGTCATATATTTCAGGAAAACTCTCGTGTTATCTGTTTATTTACAAGGGCTTGCCATGGGTGCAGCGCTTATTCTGCCGCTGGGGCCGCAGAACGCCTTCGTTATGAATCAGGGCATCAAACGCCACTACCATCTGATGACCGCAGGGCTTTGCACCCTCAGTGATGTGGTGCTGATTTGTGGCGGCGTATTTGGCGGCAGCGCCTTGCTCAACCAGTCACCCGTGCTGCTGATGCTGATCACCTGGACCGGCGTAGCGTTTCTGACGTGGTACGGCTGGGGAGCACTGCGTCAGGCGTTTAAGGGCGACATATCACTGGCGTCCGAGGCGGTGATGAAACAGGGACGCTGGCGCATTATCGCCACCATGCTGGCGGTCACCTGGCTTAATCCTCACGTCTATATCGATACCTTCGTGGTGCTCGGCAGCCTGGGCGGGCAGCTGCCTTCAGAAGCCGCGCGGCGCTGGTTCGCGTTGGGCAGCGTCAGCGCCTCGATTATCTGGTTCTTTGGTCTGGCGCTGCTGGCGGCGTGGCTATCGCCGCGGCTGCGCACCGTGCGGGCGCAGCGCGTGATTAACCTGCTGGTGGGCAGCGTGATGTGGGTGATTGCCTGCCAGCTGGCGCTTCAGGGCATTGCCGCCTGGTGATGCAAATGCAGACCGTACAGGGCAGGCACGGCGCCTGCACTGGCGAGCAACGCCAGACGAATCTGACGGAAAGCCACGCCGGGCGGTACGTGATGATGGCAGAGTGAATGATGGTTATCCCGCACCTCTGCCAGCAACATGTCATCCAGCCACAGGCGATAATGGGTGGTGCAATGCGGCGTCACCGCCTGCGCATGGCCCATCTGCACCGTCTCCATCGCATGGTCAAAATCGTTGTCGAACAACAGGGTTAACTGACTGGCCTGCTGCGGCGTTGTCCATTGCCAGCAGACGACTGGCGAGGCGTCGTCCAGCGCCGGTACCCAGCAGTTGGTATGACTCTCCGGGCGCAGCTTCCCGTTCAGCAGATAGTCGCGATGCCACAGCTGTAGCGGCGTCGCCAGGGCAAATGCGAACAGGATCTGCTGAGGTGCGCGGCGCGGTAGCCAGAAATCAAACTCATCGACGCCGTAGTCGCCGTCATTAATCTGGCGCGTACGCTTCGCCACGCGCGGATTCAGGCTGTTGAATACCATCATCACCCCCGGCAGGCGCTGACGCGTCAGCGCCACCTCAATCGCCGGATTCTCTTCGAAAGCAATAAACAGGTAGCGATCACAGTCGGCGCGCCAGGCAAAATCCAGCCGGTATTCTCCCTGCTGGTGCACCGTCAGCGTCTGGCTGGCCAGATGGCGATCGCCGCAGGTATTCGCCGGGTGCTCGCTGGTTAGCAGCGATACCCGCAGCGTCTGCCGGTGGGCCGCACGTAGCGTGATGGTCAGGGCTGGCAGGCTTTCCCCGGCTTTCAGCGGTAACAGCAGCGCACAGCGTGATTGCAGCGGCTGCCAGCCGCCGTCGGCGGGCAGGGCGCTAAGCTGGAGGGTGCTGCTGACGCTGACGGTTGCCACCTCAGCCGGATGTGCCAGCTGCTGGCGCGGGATATACGCCCCCTGACGCAGCAACCGTTGCTGCAATTCGCCCACGCGTGCAGGCGACGCCAGCTCGGCCGGGGTGAGGTGCTGCTGCTGACATATCGCCGCCGCGCGTCCCGCCACTTCACCCAGAACCCCGCAGGTACACATCACGCGGGCGCTGCCGAAAGCCATATGAGTGGCGGAGATCAGGCGTCCGGTAAGCAGCAGATTATCCAGCGACTGGCTGTAAAGCGCGCGAAACGGGATGGTGTAGGTGCCTTTGCTGTGGAACTGGCGACAGCCATCCTGCTCGCTATAGACGCCGTCGGCGGGGTGCAAATCAATCGACCAGCCGCCATAGGCCACCGCATCGTAATGATCCCGTTGCTCCACAATATCCTGCTGGCACAGCAGCGTATCGCCGACAAAGCGGCGGCTCTCGCGCTTACCGGGGACCAGGCCGACCCACTCAATCGTCAGATTCTCCGCATCGGGAAATTCGCCGGAGTTTTTGATGTAATCCCACACCCCCCAGACGATTTTCCACAGTTCCCATTTGATGGTTTCGCTTTCATGCACGGTATCCAGCCGTCCACCCCATTCCAGCCACCAGAGATCGCAGCCGTTCAGCTCCGAAGTCAGGCGTTTGTAGCGCGGTATCGCCTGAATATCCTTCAGGGCGAAGCTGGGGGGAACGAAGCGTACCGGCTGGGTGGTGCGTTTGGTGTAGAAGTAGATTGAGTGTCCGAGTTTGTGGCCGAAATGTTCGCCGGGGGCCATCTTCTCGCCGAACTCCTCCACCGATTCGGCCCCCACGCGATGCGCGGCCCCCGCCAGATAACCGAGCACGCCGTCGCCGCTGGCATCGATAAACTGATCGGCGCTGACATGGTAAGCCGTCTGGTTGATGGCGTTGAAGGCGTGCACCGCCTGCAACTGGCGGCCCGATTTTTCGATCTCCGTCACCGTGGTATTCAGCAGCAGGGTCAGGCCGGACTGCGCCTGGACCCGATCCAGCAGCAGCATATCGAACAGCACCGGGTTGCCTTCTTTGTTACGCCACAGATTCTCCTCCATGATCTCGCCCATAATGCCGCCTTCGCGCGCCCAGCGATTATTGTTGCCCATGTGCGAGGTGGCGCCATTGGCCCACAGCCTGACTTCGCTGGAGGCATTGCCGCCCAGCACCGGGCGATCCTGAATCAGCACCACCTGCAAACCTTCGCGCGCAGCCGCCAGGGCGGCACACACCCCGGCCAGGCCGCCGCCGGCAATCAGCACATCGGCCTGCAACTGCTGTCGGGGAAACTGGCGGGCATCCTGAGAGGAGAAAATTTGCATCATTTCATTCCTGTATTTCTGACGCTAAGATTGATTTTTGGACCGCCACAGGGTGACTTATGTCTTCTCAACCCAATCAAAGCCTGATTGACGGGATTCGCTGCCTGCAATATCTGGTCTCCAGTGGCAAAGCCGTTGGCTGCCGCGAGCTGGCGCGCCAGATGGGGATGAACAGCACGCGCGTAAACCGCCTGTTGATGACCATGGCCTCGATTGGCCTGACGATGCAGGATGAGCATCGCCGCTATCTGCCTGGTCCGGGCGTGCATGCGCTGGCGGCGCAGGCGATACGCGGCTCGTCGCTGTTTGCGCAGGCGCTGCCGCAGCTCGAGGCGCACGCGCCGCGCGATATCGTGGTGGCGCTCGGCGTGCTGTGGGAGGACCAGGTGATCTACATCTGGCACTCGGAACCGGGTGAACGCACCAGCGCCAGCCAGGCGCTGGCGGGGTTCCATATGTTGCCTGCCTGGCAGTCGGTGATCGGCGTTTCGCTGCTGGCGGTAGAAAGCGATGAGGTGCTGCGGCCGCGCTTCAGTGACGAACAATGGGCGCAGCTGGCGCCGCTGCTGGCACGCAAGCGGCAGCATGATTTTCTCACCTGGCATCGCGACGACGGTGAGGTCAGCATGGCCATTCCGATCAACAACAACCGGGCGGCGCTCGCCTTCGCTAAAATCTGGCAGTCGGATGAGGCGCATCTCAGCCAGCGGCTGGTGCAGTTGCAGTCGCTGGCTCAGCGGCTGATCAGCGCGCGCTGACATGATCAATTTTCCCGACGATAAACAGATAACTGACGATACCGATGGCGGCCAGCACGGCGATAAACGCCAGTGCCGGGGCGAAGTTATCGCCATCGATTAACGCGCCGATGGCAATCGGCACCACAATGGATGACAGCGCGCCGGTGAAGTTGAACACGCCACCGGCGAGGCCAATCAAATGGCGCGGCGCCAGCGCCGTGACAAACACCCAGGTAATGGTCGCCAGTCCGTTGCCAAAGAATGCGACAGACATAAACAGGATGATCAGGCTGGCGTCATCGGTGTAATTGGCGCCAAGGATAAACAGCGTCAGAAACAGGCCGAGGATCACCGGCAGCTTTCGCGCCACGCTTGGCGAGACGCCGCGCCGCATCATCCGGTCGGAGGCGAATCCCGCCAGCAATACGCCGCAGAAGGCAGCAAAGTTGGGCACCGCCGCCACGTAGCCGCTCCTGATAAAGCCCATATGGCGATACTCCACCAGATAGGTCGGGAACCAGGTAAGGAAGAACCAGAAGGTGGCGGAGATGGTGAACTGGCCGATGTAGATGCCGACCAGTTTTCGGCTGCGGAACATCTGCGCCAGATCGCGCCAGCCAGCGCGCGGCGTCGGGTGGTGGTGGCGGCTTTCCGTTAATGCGCCATGGCTGCGCAGATACGCCAGCTCCGCATCCGAAACGCCTGTGTGCTCGGTTGGTTCACGGTACAGGCAGTACCACACCAGCGCCCAAATCATGCCGGCCACGCCGGTAATCAGAAACAAACCACGCCAGCCAAAGGCATCCTGCACATGGAATAGCAGCGGGGTCATACAGGCGAGACCGACGAACTGCGCGGAAGAGTAAATACCGATGGCGCTGGCGCGCTCCTGCTCCGGGAACCAGCTGGAAATCACCCGATTATTGGCGGGCATCACCGGGGCTTCAAAGGCACCCACGCCGAGGCGCAGGCCAAACAAGGCCAGAAAACTGCCCGCGAAGGCGTGCAGCGTGGTCACCAGCGACCAGGCAAACAGGCCGACACCATACACCAGCCGTGCGCCGAGACGATCGATCAGAAATCCGCCGGGGATCTGTAAAGCGGCATAGATCCAGCCAAAGGCGGAGAAGATCAGCCCCATCTCCAGCGGCGTGAAATGCAGCTCACCCGCGATACCGGTGGCGGCCACTGAGAGATTGGTGCGGTCCATGTAATTGATAATGATGTTGATAAACACCAGACCAAGCATCAGAAAGCGTGTTCGTCCGGCGCGGACGCCCGTGGCGGATTGGGTCATTGGCTGCTCTGTCATCGTGAAACTCTCCCGGAGGTCAGAGTGTTTCTTTTATAGAAACATCTGTACAGAAATTCAGCGAATTTTGAACGATAATTTTGTGATCGCGGAGACGATAAAACAGCAGAGTGCACGAACTTTTAGCGGAATCAAAACTCAGAACATCACGCATGGTAATGTGTGACGGGCTTCGCCATAGTGGCGGCCTCAGAATTGAATCTTCAAGGAGGACTTTCGTGAAACTGAAAGCACTGGCGCTCGCCGCCGTAATGAGCGCAGGCGCACTGCCAGGTATGGTTCTGGCGGATGAGCTGCCGAACGGACCCCATGTTGTCACATCAGGACAGGCCAGCGTGGAAGCCCGTCCGGATATCGCAACGCTCTCGATTGTGGTGAATGTTTCGTCGAAAGACGCGGCGGATGCGAAAAAGCAGGCCGACAATCGCGTGGCACAATACTTTGATTTCCTACAGAAAAATGGCATCGAAAAGAAAGATATCGATGCGGCCAACCTGAGCACTCAGCCGGAGTACGATTACACCAAAGAGGGTAAATCGGTGCTGAAGGGCTATCGTGCGGTGCGTCAGGTACAGGTGACTTTACGTCAGCTGGAGAAGCTGAATGAACTGCTGGATGGCGCGCTGAAATCCGGTCTGAACGAAATCCGCTCAGTGGATCTGGGGGTTGCCCATCCGGAAACCTATAAGGATCAGGCGCGTAAAGCGGCGATTGCCAACGCGACACAGCAGGCCAGCGCGCTGGCGGAAGGTTTTAACGCGAAGCTGGGGCCGGTGTACAGCATCCGTTATCACGTTGCCAATTACCAACCGATGCCGATGGCGCGTATGTATAAAGCAGCGGCGGCGGAAGCGGATACCTCGGCTCAGCAAACCTATGAGCAGCAGAGCATTCACTTTGATGACCAGGTGGATGTGGTATTCGATATCAAACCGAATACACCGTAATGAAAAGGGGCGCTGCGGCGCCCCTTGTTGTTTATGCGGCCAGATCGTCCTGGCGCAACACGCGATGCCCGTGGGCAATCAGCGCATCGGTGACACGGCGCATCAGGCGGCTTTCCGGCGCAAAGCGGTGCCAGTACAGCATCCGGCGCTGATACAGGCCAGGCGTCAAATCGACTAACTCACCCGTCGCCAGTTCACGCTCAATCTGCAAATGCGGGATCATACAGCAGGTGGAACCCTGACGGGCCAGCTGCACAAAGGCTTCCGACGAGTTAACGATATGGCAGGGCACGCTGCCCGGCGACAGGTCGAAGTTCTGTTGCAGAAACGCCTGGTGCATATCATCAAGATGGTCAAAGGCAATCGCCGGGGCTTTTAGCAGCGCGGAACGCGTTACCCCGTTGGGGAAGTAGCGATCGGCAAATTCAGAAGAGGCGACGAACAGATAATCGAGCGCCCCCAACTGATCCACCAGGCAGCTCGGCAGCGGCTGCGGCTGGATACTCACGGCACCCACCACTTCACCACGGCGTAAACGCTCCTGGGTACGGGTTTCGTCTTCGACCTGAATATTGAGGCGTACCGGCGAATCAGCCAGCACATCTTTCAGCGCCGGCAGCAACCAGGTGGCCAGACTGTCGGCGTTCACCGCCAGCGACAGCAGCAGCGGCGTAGTGCCGCCATTCTCATCACCCAGCCACTCTTCTTCCAGCAGCTCTACCTGATGCAGCAACGCCAGCAGCTTCTGCCCCTGTTCCGTCGGGCGTGGCGGGACGGTGCGCACCAGCAGCGGCTGACCGAATAAATTTTCCAGCTGTTTAATACGCTGCGAGACCGCCGATTGCGTAATACAGAGTTTTTGTGCCGCGCGCTCAAAGCCGCGTTCACGAATCACAGCATCCAGCGCCTGAAGCGTTCGATAATCCGGGCGTTTCATTATTGTTCTCTCTCGTTCAGGGTGGAGGTTACTATGCCACAAAAAAACAAAAGGTGGTGTCTGGCGGTTTTTGTGGGCTGAGTTACAAAGCCTTTAACAGCCGCGCTTTTTTGCGCCGCCTTGCTTTATACTACGCGCACCTCGTTGTCGCACAGGTTTTAAACATACCATGACCCAGGATGAACTGAAAAAAGCGGTAGGTTGGGCAGCACTGCAATATGTGCAGCCGGGCACCATTGTTGGCGTTGGCACCGGTTCAACCGCCGCGCATTTTATTGACGCCCTAGGCTCGATTAAGAATCAAATCGAGGGTGCCGTCTCCAGCTCAGAAGCTTCGACGCAGAAGCTGAAAGCCCTCGGTATTCACGTCTTTGATCTCAATGAAGTGGATTCGCTCTCGGTTTACGTTGATGGCGCTGATGAGATCAACCCGCAGATGCAGATGATCAAGGGCGGCGGTGCCGCACTGACGCGTGAGAAGATTGTCTCTGCCGTGGCCGAAAAATTTATCTGCATTGCCGATGCGTCCAAGGAAGTGGATGTGCTGGGCCACTTCCCGCTGCCGGTAGAAGTGATTCCTATGGCGCGTTCCTATGTGGCGCGTGAGCTGGTGAAGCTGGGCGGCCTGCCGGAGTATCGTCAGAACGTGCTGACCGATAACGGCAACATTATTCTCGACGTGCATAATCTGCGTATCCTCGACCCGATTGCGCTGGAAAAAGCCATTAATGCGCTGCCGGGCGTGGTTACCGTGGGCCTGTTTGCGGCACGCGGCGCCGATATTGCGCTGATCGGCACCGCCGACGGTGTGAAAACCATCAAAAAATGATCTGTCCGGCGCATTTTTTGCGCCGGTTATTTCCATACGCAAAACATCTTTTCTTCGTATGCTGAAATTTGGTGACTTATGTCACAAATGCGTCATCAGCAGCAGGTTCATTCTTCGCTCTCTGCGCATCCCCCGATTTTGTACGGCAATGTGCTGCCATTACGCTGACGCGTGCTGGGGGGGAGGCAATCGATTGTATTGCTGCAAACGAATTTTTTGATATTTTGACAGAAGGCTGGCTTATGGCAGCCCTCATTGAATTCTGAATAGGGTCGGGAAATGGCAAAGGTATCGCTGGAAAAAGACAAGATTAAGTTCCTGCTGGTGGAAGGTGTCCATCAGAGTGCGCTGGATAATCTGCGCGCGGCAGGTTACACCAACATCGAATTCCACAAAGGTGCGCTGGATGCGGAGACGCTGAAGTCCTCCGTCCGCGACGCACACTTCATTGGTATCCGTTCCCGTACCCAACTGACCGAAGAGATTTTCGCTGCGGCCGAGAAGCTGGTCGCGGTAGGTTGCTTCTGTATCGGTACTAACCAGGTTGATCTGAACGCAGCGGCGAAGCGCGGTGTGCCGGTGTTCAACGCACCGTTCTCCAACACCCGTTCGGTTGCCGAGCTGGTGATTGGCGAAATGCTGCTGATGCTGCGCGGCATCCCGGAAGCGAACGCCAAAGCGCATCGCGGTATCTGGAACAAAATTGCGGCCGGTTCTTATGAAGCGCGCGGCAAAAAGCTCGGCATCATCGGTTACGGCCACATCGGTATGCAGCTGGGCGTGCTGGCGGAGAGCCTCGGGATGCATGTGTTCTTCTACGATATCGAGAACAAGCTGCCGCTGGGTAACGCTACTCAGGTGCGCCATCTCTCCGATCTGCTGAATATGAGCGATGTGGTCAGCCTGCATGTGCCGGAAACCCCGTCCACGCAGAACATGATCGGTGCCGATGAACTGGCGATGATGAAGCCGGGCGCGCTGCTGATTAACGCCGCACGCGGTACGGTCATCGATATTCCGGCGCTGTGCGATGCGCTGTCGAATAAACATCTGGCGGGCGCGGCGATTGACGTTTTCCCGGTTGAACCGGCGACCAACACCGATCCGTTTAACTCACCGCTGTGTGAATTCGATAACGTGATCCTGACGCCGCATATCGGTGGTTCTACTCAGGAAGCGCAGGAGAACATCGGCCTGGAAGTGTCTGGCAAGCTGGCGAAGTACTCCGACAACGGTTCAACGCTGTCTGCGGTCAACTTCCCGGAAGTGTCTCTGCCGATGCATGCCGCCAGCGCCAGCCGTCTGCTGCACATCCACGAAAACCGTCCGGGCGTGCTGACCGCCATCAACCAGATTTTTGCTGAGCAGGGCATCAACATCGCCGCCCAGTATCTGCAAACGTCTCCGCTGATGGGTTATGTGGTTATCGATATCGATGCGGAACAGGATGTGGCAGATAAAGCGCTGCAACTGATGAAGGCGATTCCGGGCACCATGCGCGCACGTTTGCTGTACTGATTTAAAACCGCGCGATGAATCGCGCCGCTACAGATTCGTGCAGATATCGTAGCGGCGCGATTTATCGCGCAAAAACCTCTTTACCACTGCCATAACTTTGACGGGGTTAACACCGCAGGTAAAGGCACATCCCACGCCGCCACCGGCAGTGTTTCGACGCGCTGGCAATCATGCGCCACGCCCACCGGCAGAAAACCATGCTGTCGCCAGTTTTGCAGCGTGCGATCGTAAAAACCACCTCCCATGCCCAACCGCTGACCGCTATGGTCAAACGCCACCAGCGGCACCATCACCACGTCCAACTGATCGAGCGTCGCCAGCTGGGTGATATCCAGCGGTGGTTCAGGAATGCGTAATTTATTCGGGCTGAGGGGCGTGTCAGGCGTATAACGCAGAAACAACAGATGACCGGGGGCAAACGGGTGCAGTACCGGCAGGTAAACCTGTTTTTTCTGCTGCCAGAGTTTGGCGATCAGCGGGCGGGTATTCAGTTCGCCATCCACCGACAGAAACAGAGCGATGCGTTCGGCGTTGGCAACAGGCGCAAAATTGATCGCGTGTTCAGCCAGCTGATCGGCTGCCAGTTCCTGTTGTTCTGCCGTGAGATTGCGGCGCAAATGACGTACGTGTTGACGAATGTCTTGTCGGTCGCGTAGTGAGGGTTCAGACATGATATCCCCGGCAAAGTCGGCTGTTGCCAGCCACTATATCATGCGTACCGGGGGATAACAGATGTGGAACTAAGAGGAGATCTCCGAGATGCCGCCGCAGGCTGTAACCCTTGAACCCTTGGTTCAAGGTGAATGTGTCGTCGTAACTATCAGGCTTCTCGGACGAACCGAGCATGCTCACAAATTACGGAGCGCCACATTCTGTGGTATTGAAATATCGGCTCAGGGGACTGGCCCGCATGCAAACATCTCAGAGAAAATTTACTTCACCGTTACTGTATCACGATAACCATGAAGTGTTATTCGAACTTTGGACCCTGGCGATCGGTTATGCGACCTTGCTCAACTAAAGCTTGTTCAATGGTCTGCTGCAACATACGGATACGCTGTTCCATATTGCTTGCATAGTCGCGCGTCTTACCTTTTTCTTGCGCCAGCTCGTGGCAGATGTTTAACGCGGCGATGAACACCAGTTGCTCTGTATTTGTGACTCTAGTGCGAACTTTTAAATCTTGCAACCGTTGATTGAGGTCCTCAGCTGCCGCCATCAGCGCATCTTGCTGTTCAGGCGGACAATTCACTCTCAATGAACGTCCAAAAATTTGAATATCTACTGGTTGTGCAGACATGCCACCTTCCTGACTGATTACTTCGCCCGCATCTCCCTTAGCTGTCAATGGCTTGGGAGGTGCGCAACTATATAGACCTGCGTGATAAGTTACAACCCCTTTTCTGGAAACCCTGAGGCACCTGGTGGTAGCATAACACGAACTTATTCTGCCAACGACGACCAAAGCTTATGTCTTTACAGAACGCAACGCCCACTTACAACGCGCTGGCAGCGGCGCTTTCCCAGCAGGGCGTGGGAATGACACCCGCCGAAATGCACGGACTGATTTGCGGCATCCTGTGCGGCGGCAACCAGGATAACAGCTGGAAGACGCTGGTGCACGATCTCACCAATGAAGGTATGGCTTTTTCGCAAAGTCTTTCTCAGCCGTTACAGGCGTTACATGAAGGCCTGGCGAACACGCTGGATGAAGAAGGCTTCCTGTTTCAACTGATGCTACCGGACGATGATGACATTACGGTGTTTGATCGCGCCGACGCGCTGGCGGGTTGGGTCAACCATTTCCTGCTTGGACTGGGCGTGACTCAGCCGAAGCTGGACAAAGTCACGGGCGAGACCGGTGAAGCGATTGATGACCTGCGCACCATCGCCCAGCTCGGCTACGACGAATCGGAAGATCAGGAAGAACTTGAGCAATCTCTCGAAGAGGTGATTGAGTATGTGCGCGTCGCCGCGTTGCTGTGCCACGAAACCTTCAATCGATCGCAGTCACCAACGGCACCTGAAGTGAAGAAGCCTACGCTACACTAAGCGCGTCATTCCGGGTACTACCGTGCCCGCTTTTCAACAGGGAGTGCAAACATGATTACACTGGAAACCTTCCAGCAACGTCGTCAGGCGCTGATTGCCCGTATGGCGCCCGGTAGTGCCGCCTTGATCTTTGCCGCGCCGGAAGTGACGCGCAGCAACGACAGCGAATATCCCTTCCGCCAGAACAGCGACTTCTGGTATTTCACCGGTTTTAACGAGCCGCAGGCGCTGCTGGTGCTGATTAAAAGCGATGACAAGCACAACCACAGCGTGCTGTTCAACCGCGTGCGCGACCTCACCGCTGAAATCTGGTTTGGCCGTCGGCTCGGCCAGGATGCGGCACCGGCGAAGCTCGGCGTGGATCGCGCGTTGCCGTGGGATGACATCGGCGAGCAGCTGCATCAGTTGCTGAACGGGCTGGATGTGGTCTATCACGCCCAGGGCGAGTATGCCGAAGCCGATAAACTGGTGTTTGGCGCGCTGGATAAACTGCGTCGTGGCTTCCGCCAGAATCTGAGCGCGCCCGCAACCGTCACCGACTGGCGTCCGTGGGTGCATGACATGCGCCTGTTCAAAGGGCCGGAAGAGATCGCCATCCTGCGCCGTGCCGGTGAAATCAGCGCGCTGGCGCATACCCGCGCGATGCAGGCCTGCCGTCCGGGCATGTTTGAGTATCAGCTGGAAGGCGAAATCCACCACGAATTCAATCGCCACGGCGCGCGTTTCCCCTCCTACAACACCATCGTTGGCGCCGGCGAAAACGGCTGCATTCTGCATTACACCGAAAACGAGTGTGAAATGCGTGATGGCGATTTGGTGCTGATTGACGCAGGTTGTGAATTCCACGGCTATGCGGGTGACATCACCCGCACCTTCCCGGTGAATGGCAAATTCAGCGCCCCGCAACGCGCCATTTACGACATCGTGCTGGCGTCATTATACAAAGCGCTGTCGCTGTTCCGTCCCGGTATCAGCATCCATGACGTGAATGACGAAGTGGTGCGCATCATGGTAACGGGTCTGGTGGATCTGGGCGTGATGGAAGGGGAAGTGGATGCGTTGATTGCCGGGCAGGCGCACCGTCAGTTCTTTATGCACGGGCTGAGCCACTGGCTGGGTCTGGATGTGCACGACGTGGGCCACTACGGCACCCCAAGCCGCGACCGTATTCTGGAGCCGGGCATGGTGCTGACCATCGAACCCGGTCTGTATATCGCGCCGGATGCGAAGGTCCCGGCGCAATATCGCGGTATCGGCATTCGTATCGAAGATGACATCGTCATCACCGCTGACGGCAACGAGAATCTGACCGACAGCGTGGTGAAAGATGCTGACGCAATTGAAGCCTTAATGGCAGCGGCGCGGCAGGCATGAGCATTCTGATTGCAGGCGGCGGCATGACCGGCGCCACACTGGCGCTGGCCATCTCTCATCTGACGCAGGGTGCGCTGCCAGTAACCCTGATTGAACGCAGCGAACCGGCGAGCCGCGCCCATCCGGGTTATGATGGACGCGCCATCGCGCTGGCGGCGGGCACCTGCCAGCAGCTGGCGGAGATCGATCTGTGGCGTTCTTTGCAGGATTGCGCCACGCCGATTACCCATGTTCACGTCTCCGACCGCGGGCACACCGGGTTTGTTTCGATGCAGGCGGCGGATTATCAGTTACCGTCGCTGGGCCAGGTGGTTGAGCTGTTCGACGTGGGCAAGCGCCTGTTTCAGCGCCTGAAAAGCGCGCCGGGGGTACAATTGCGTTGCCCGGCGCATGTCACGGCGGTGTCACGCAGCATTGATAGCGTGCAGGTGACGCTGGACAGCGGCGAGCAGCTGGACGGCGCCTTGCTGGTGGCGGCAGACGGTTCCCGCTCTCCGCTGGCGGCCTCGTGCGGCATCAGCTGGCAGCGTGAGGATTATCAGCAGGTGGCGGTGATTGCCAACGTCACCACGCAGTTGCCGCATCAGGGCCGTGCGTTCGAACGTTTTACCGAGCACGGCCCGCTGGCGCTGCTGCCGATGTCGGAGAACCGCATGTCGCTGGTATGGTGCCATCCGCTGGCGGTGCAGGAGACCCTGAAGCAGTGGGATGACGCCACCTTCCTGCGCGAGCTGCAACAGGCATTTGGCTGGCGGCTGGGACGTTTTACCCATACCGGCCAGCGCGAAATTTACCCGCTGGCGTTGCAAACCGCCGAACGTCAGGTGTCGCATCGTCTGGCGCTGGTTGGCAACGCGGCGCAAACGCTGCATCCCATCGCCGGACAGGGTTTTAACCTTGGCCTGCGCGACGTGATGTCGCTGGCGGAAACGCTGGCCAGCGCATGGCGTCAGCAGCAGGACCCCGGCAGTTATGGGGTGCTTCAGCACTTTGCCGCACGACGTCAGCCGGATCGTGCCGCCACCATTGGCGTCACCGATGGGTTAGTGCGGATGTTCGCCAACCGTTATGCCCCGCTGGTGGCAGGACGAAATCTTGGGCTGGTGGCAATGGACCATCTGCCATGGCTGCGAAACCCCCTTGCCGCGCGTACGCTCGGCTGGGTGAAACGTTAAGCATAATTAAGGGGCAGCAATGCAAACTTTTGATGTGGCTATCGCTGGCGGTGGCATGGTCGGACTGGCCGTCGCCTGCGGACTGCAAGGCAGCGGATTACGCGTAGCAGTGCTGGAAAAGAGCGCAGAGCCACAGTTTGATCCGGCTGCCGCGCCATCGATCCGCGTGTCGGCCATCAATGCAGCCAGCGAACGTCTGCTGCAAAAGCTGGATGTCTGGTCAACGATTCTGGCTCTGCGTGCCAGTGCTTATCACGGCATGGAAGTGTGGGACCAGGATAGCTTTGGCAGCATCAGTTTTGATGATGAGCAGCAGGGCCTGGCGCACCTCGGTCATATCATTGAGAACCCGGTGATCCACAGCGCGCTGTGGCAACGCGCCAGCCAGTGCAGTGATATCACGCTGTTTGCCCCGGCGCAGTTGCAGCAGGTGGCGTTTGGCGATAACGAAGCCTTTATTACCTTGCAGGACGGCAGCATGATGAGCGCGCGGCTGCTGATCGCCGCTGACGGCGCCAACTCCTGGCTGCGTGACAAAGCCGATATCCCAATCACCTTTTGGGATTACGATCACCATGCGCTGGTGGCCAATATCCGCACCGATCTGCCGCACGATGCGGTGGCGCGCCAGGTGTTCCACGGCGATGGCATCCTGGCGTTTTTGCCGATGCAGGACCCGCATCTGAGTTCCATCGTCTGGTCGCTGTCGCCGCAGGAAGCCAGCCGTTTGCAGGCGATGCCGGAAGCGGTGTTCAATCAGCAGCTGTCGGTGGCTTTTGATATGCGTCTCGGCCTGTGCCATGCGGAGAGCGAACGCAAAACCTTCCCGCTGATGGCGCGCTATGCGCGTAACTTTGCCGCGCACCGGCTGGCGCTGGTCGGCGACGCCGCCCATACCATTCATCCACTGGCCGGGCAGGGCGTTAACCTTGGTTTTATGGATGCTGCCGAGTTGATCGGTGAAATCCGCCGCCTGCACGCCGAGGGTAAAGATATCGGCCAGCATCTCTATCTGCGTCGGTATGAGCGCAGCCGTAAGCACAGCGCCGCGCTGATGCTGGCGGGGATGCAGGGCTTCCGCGAACTTTTCTCCGGCAGCAATCCGGCGAAAAAGCTGCTGCGTGATGTCGGGCTGAAGCTGGCGGATACCTTACCCGGCGTCAAACCGATGATGCTGAAGCAGGCGATGGGGCTGAACGACATGCCCGTCTGGTTGCGCTAAGCCTCCCTTAATCAGTGGTGCGAATGAATTCGCACCCTCTATCCTCCCGTAGGGTCGGCATTGGTGCCGACCTGGCCTGAGTCAGTGACGAACGTCATATTTTCCTGCCAAATCGCGTCTTTTCTTTCTTTGCACCAACCTGATGCAGGCGCGCACCTTTTTTGCGCCTCGTTTGATTTATTCTAATTTTACGCCCGAATTCGCATTATATTTTCTCATGCCAAAGCGATTTTTATGCGGTGTCATTTACCCATTCATGGATGTGGAATCCATTATTTTGCTGTATCAAAGTCAGTCTATTGTATTTTGTGCGTATTTAATCACATAAATGCAGTGGATTATCCTGCATTCTGTGCGGCGCTTCGCTGAAGACGTCATGGATTTCGCCCTCGTTTTCCTTATGGTTAATTGCCACATTCGGTGGTAACGTCAGCGAAAAGAGAACGTTTGCGTCCGCCGCAACTGGCGACGCAGGCGCGTCACGCTCACTTGTTTTCTACAGGATGGTTATGACTCAGCAAACGCCTCTATTCGAACAGCATCAGGCCTGCGGCGCCCGCATGGTGGACTTTCACGGCTGGATGATGCCGCTGCATTACGGCTCGCAAATGGACGAGCATCACGCAGTGCGCAACGATGCCGGTATGTTTGATGTTTCCCACATGACCATTGTCGACCTGCGCGGCGCCCGCACCCGCGAATTCCTGCGCTATTTGCTGGCGAACGATGTCGCCAAACTCACCCAGCCGGGCAAAGCGCTCTACACCGGGATGTTGAATGCCTCCGGTGGCGTCATTGACGATTTGATTGTTTACTTTATGACCGAGGACTTTTTCCGTCTGGTGGTGAACTCCGCCACGCGCGAAAAAGACCTGGCGTGGATCGGCGAGCACGCCCAGGCCTATGGCGTGACGTTGACCGAGCGTGACGATCTGGCGCTGATTGCGGTGCAGGGTCCCAATGCCCAGCAAAAAGCGCAGTCATTGTTCAGCGCGGCACAACGTGACGCGGTGGCCGGCATGAAGCCGTTCTTCGGCGTGCAGGCGGATGACCTGTTTATCGCGACCACCGGGTATACCGGCGAAGCGGGTTACGAAATTGCCCTGCCGTCGGATGAGGCTGCTGATTTCTGGCAGCGTCTGCTGGCTGCGGGCGTCAAACCGGCGGGCCTTGGCGCGCGTGACACGCTGCGTCTGGAAGCGGGTATGAACCTCTACGGTCAGGAGATGGACGAAGGCGTTTCGCCGCTGGCGGCCAACATGGGCTGGACTATTGCCTGGGAGCCGGGCGACCGTGATTTTATGGGTCGTACCGTGCTGGAAGCCCAGCGTGCCGAAGGTACAGAAAAACTGGTTGGCCTGATCATGACCGAAAAAGGCGTGCTGCGTAACGGTTTGCCGGTACGTTTCACCGATGAACAGGGTCAGCCGCAGCAGGGTATTATTACCAGTGGTTCTTTCTCTCCGACGCTGGGTTACAGCATTGCGCTGGCGCGTGTGCCAGCGGGCATTGGCGAGCAGGCGATTGTGGAAATCCGCAACCGCGAAATGCCGGTGAAGGTCACCAAACCAATTTTTGTTCGCGCCGGTAAGCCGGTCGCTCAGTAACTTTTTTCAGGAGATTTGGCGATGAGCAATGTACCAAACGAATTGAAGTACAAAGAAAGCCATGAGTGGGTGCGTAAAGAAGCCGACGGCACCTACACCGTAGGGATTACCGAACACGCCCAGGAACTGTTGGGTGACATGGTGTTTGTTGACCTGCCAGACGTGGGCGCGACCTTTGCCGCCGGTGACGACTGCGCGGTGGCGGAATCGGTGAAAGCCGCGTCTGACATCTACGCACCAATCAGCGGTGAAATCGTGGCTGTGAACGAGGAACTGGGCGATGCACCGGAGCTGGTTAACAGCGATCCTTACAGCGACGGTTGGTTGTTCAAAATCAAAGCCAGCGATGAGTCAGAACTGGACTCGCTGCTGGATGCCGATGCGTACAAAGCCGCCATCGACGAATAAGCGCCAGTAACTGAAGGTGTCGCGGTGCGGCACCTTCTTTTTTGCCCGTATTAATGCCCAGCCCGATTCAGGATTTACTGCTAATGACTCAGACTCTCAGCCAGCTTGAACATACCGGTGCCTTCATTGAGCGCCATATCGGTCCTACGCCGGAGCAACAGGCCACCATGCTGGAAGCGATTGGTGCCAGCTCACTGGAATCGCTGATCGGTTCGATTGTGCCTGCCGACATCCAGCTGCCTGGCCCGCCCGCCGTCGGCGATGCCGCTACCGAGCAGCAGGCGCTGGCGGAGCTGAAAGCGATTGCCAGTCAGAACCAGCGTTACAAATCCTGGATTGGTATGGGTTACACCGCGGTGATTACGCCGCCGGTGATCCTGCGTAACATGCTGGAAAACCCAGGCTGGTACACCGCTTATACGCCGTATCAGCCGGAAGTGTCGCAGGGCCGTCTGGAAGCGCTGCTCAACTTCCAGACCCTGACGCTGGATCTTACCGGCCTCGATATCGCCTCGGCCTCCCTGCTGGATGAAGCCACCGCCGCCGCCGAAGCGATGGCGATGGCTAAGCGCGTCAGCAAGCTAAAAAATGCCAGCAAATTCTTTATCGCCGACGACATCCACCCGCAGACGCTGGATGTGGTGCGTACCCGTGCGGAAACCTTTGGTTTTGAACTGATTATCGACTGCGCAGAAAAAGCGCTCGACCATGACGACCTGTTTGGTGTGCTGCTGCAACAGGCGGGCACCACCGGTGAGGTGCATGATTATCGCTCCCTGATTGCCGAGCTGAAAAGCCGCAAAGTGGTGGTCAGCGTGGCTGCCGACTTTATGGCGCTGGTGCAGCTGGAAGCGCCGGGTAAGCAGGGTGCCGACATCGTGTTTGGCTCCGCGCAACGCTTCGGCGTACCGATGGGCTACGGCGGTCCACACGCGGCATTCTTCGCCAGCCGCGACGAACACAAGCGTTCGATGCCGGGCCGTATTATCGGCGTCTCGCGCGATGCCGCAGGCAACACCGCGCTGCGCATGGCGATGCAGACCCGCGAGCAGCATATCCGTCGTGAGAAAGCCAACTCCAACATCTGTACTTCACAGGTGCTGCTGGCGAATATCGCCGGTTTTTACGCCGTCTATCACGGACCGGTCGGCCTGAAGCGCATTGCCTCCCGTATTCACCGTCTGACCAGCATTCTGGCGGCCGGTCTGAAAAATGGCGGTGTGAAACTGCGTCACAACAGCTGGTTCGATACCCTGTGCGTAGAAGTGGCGGATAAAGCGGCGGTCCTCAATCGTGCGCTGAGTTTTGGCGTCAACCTGCGTAGCGATATTCATAACGCCGTGGGTATCACCCTTGATGAAACCACCCGTCGTGAAGATGTGCAGGCGCTGCTCGCGATCCTGCTGGGCGACGCGCATGGCCAGGATATTGAGGTGCTGGATGCTGCGGTTGCGGCGGAAAACAGCGCCATCCCGGCGGGCCAGCTGCGTCAGGACGCGATTCTGCAACATCCGGTGTTCAACCGTCATCACAGCGAAACTGAGATGATGCGTTATATGCACAGTCTGGAGAAAAAGGATCTGGCGCTGAATCAGGCGATGATCCCGCTGGGTTCCTGCACCATGAAACTGAACGCCGCCGCAGAAATGATCCCGATTACCTGGCCGGAATTTGCCGAGATGCATCCGTTCTGCCCGGCAGAGCAGGCTTCCGGTTATCTGCAAATGATTGGCCAGCTGTCGCAGTGGCTGGTGCAGCTCACCGGTTATGACGCGTTGTGTATGCAGCCGAACTCCGGCGCGCAGGGCGAGTACGCGGGTCTGCTGGCGATCCGTCGCTACCACGAAAGCCGTAACGAAGGCGATCGTCATATCTGTCTGATCCCCAGCTCTGCCCACGGCACCAACCCGGCATCGGCGCAGATGGCCGGGATGTCAGTGGTGGTGGTGGCCTGTGATAAACAGGGCAACATCGATCTCGGCGATCTGCGTGAGAAAGCCGCGCAGTCGGGCGATAAACTCTCCTGCATCATGGTGACCTATCCGTCCACCCACGGCGTGTACGAAGAAACCATCCGTGAAGTGTGTCAGATCGTGCATCAGTACGGCGGCCAGGTGTATCTGGACGGCGCCAACATGAACGCCCAGGTCGGGATCACCACGCCAGGCTACATCGGCGCGGACGTATCGCACCTTAACCTGCATAAAACCTTCTGCATTCCACACGGCGGTGGCGGTCCGGGTATGGGGCCGATCGGCGTGAAAGCGCATCTGGCGCCGTTTGTGCCGGGTCACAGCGTGGTGCAGATTGATGGCGTGCTGACCCAGCAGGGCGCGGTTTCGGCTGCGCCTTTCGGTAGCGCCTCAATCCTGCCGATCAGCTGGATGTACATCCGTATGATGGGGGCTGAAGGTCTGAAACAGGCCAGCTCGGTGGCGATTCTTAATGCGAACTACATCGCCAGCCGTTTGCAGTCGGCCTACCCGATTCTGTATGCCGGCCGCGATGGTCGTGTGGCGCACGAATGTATTCTGGATATTCGTCCGTTGAAAGAGCAAACCGGTATCAGCGAGCTGGATATCGCTAAGCGTCTGATTGACTACGGTTTCCACGCGCCAACCATGTCGTTCCCGGTAGCCGGTACGCTGATGGTGGAGCCGACAGAGTCCGAGAGCAAAATTGAGCTGGATCGCTTTATCGATGCCATGCTGGCAATCCGCATGGAGATCGATCGCGTTGCTGATGGCGAATGGTCAGTCGAAGACAACCCGCTGGTGAATTCTCCGCATACCCAGATGGAAATTGTTGGCGAGTGGACGCATCCGTACAGCCGCGAGCTGGCGGTGTTCCCGGCCGGCAGCGCCAACAAATACTGGCCGACGGTAAAACGTCTGGATGATGTATTTGGC
Organism: Pantoea sp. X-Soil-TKNS-1207; assembly: GCF_059730485.1. Lineage (NCBI taxonomy): Bacteria > Pseudomonadati > Pseudomonadota > Gammaproteobacteria > Enterobacterales > Erwiniaceae > Pantoea > Pantoea sp. X-Soil-TKNS-1207. The sequence continues at coordinate 3,482,894 of NZ_AP035958.1, read as the reverse complement.
GATCGTAATCTTTTCTGTAGCTGCGTTCCCATGAGTGAGTATGCGTAATCTACACTGATGACCATCTAAGCAAAGGCCGGGAAACCGGCCTTTTTTATGGAGGTAATATGGAACTGGCTTTAGTGACGGGCGGCAGCCGGGGGATTGGCCGCGCCACTGCATTGTTACTGGCAAAAGCGGGCTACTCCGTGGCGGTGAATTACCGTCAGCGTGCCGATGAAGCGCTTCAGGTTGTGGCCGAGATTGAAGCGCAGGGCGGCAGCGCGCTGGCAGTGCAGGCCGATATTGGTGATGAAGCGCAGGTGCTGGAGATGTTTCAGCAGCTGGATAGGCTGGAGGGGCGGCTTAAGGTGCTGGTGAACAATGCGGGCATTCTGTTTCAGCAGTGTCGGGTCGAAGACCTGGATGCCGAACGAATTCAACGCGTGTTCGCAACCAATGTCACCGGCACCTTTCTGTGCTGCCGCGAAGCGATAAAACGCATGGGTACCCATCATGGCGGCCAGGGTGGCTCCATTATCAATGTATCGTCCGCAGCCGCCCGTCTCGGGGCGCCCGGCGAGTATGTTGATTACGCTGCGTCAAAAGGTGCGATGGATACGCTGACCAAAGGGCTGTCGCTGGAGGTTGCCGCGCAGGGGATTCGTGTAAATGGCGTCCGTCCGGGATTTATCTACACGGAGATGCACGCCGACGGCGGTGAGCCGGGCAGAGTGGATCGGGTGGCGAGCGCCATCCCGATGGGCCGCGGCGGCCAGCCGCAGGAAATTGCTGAGGCCATCGTCTGGCTGGCAAGCGATGCCGCTTCCTACATCACCGGCACTTTTATTGATGCGGCGGGTGGGCGCTAGCGCCGTCGGGCCTGTGCGGTTTTGGCATGGTCGCCATAAATGGCGCCCCTACAGCGCCGATCCCTGTAGGGGCGTCATTTATGACGACCATGCAACGCCGCTCCCTGTAGGGTCGTCATTTATGACGACCTTGCACCGCCGAACCCTGTAGGGTCGTCATTTATGACGACCATGCAACGCCGCTCCCTGTAGGGTCGTCATTTATGACGACCTTGCACCGCTGAACCATGCAGGATCGTCATTTATCACGACCTGGCCGTCATCTTCCTGACACTTTCCCGCGCTTTGATAATCAGCAGGCTGGCATCAGCCATCGGCAGTTTGCCCTAAGTCAGGTTGTAACACCGATTCACAGTTTAATTTAAGCGTACATGTGTACACTGAAATTAATCTTCGTTACTCTGGTGCACAGAAAAAGTACAGCCAGTTTCTTTGTTTTTCAGGATGCACTCCTATGGTACAGAACCGTCTTATCGCCCAGGGCTATTCACTGGCAGAGGAGATCGCTAACAGCATCAGCCACGGATTGGGCTGCCTGTTTGGCATCGTTGGTTTGGTATTGTTGCTGACGCAAGCCGTTGAAATGCGAGCGGATGTCACCGCAATCACCAGTTACAGCCTGTATGGCGGCAGCATGATCCTGCTGTTTCTTGCCTCCACCCTTTATCACGCGATTCCTCACCAGAAAGCCAAATACTGGCTGAAGAAATTTGACCACTGCGCCATCTATCTTTTGATTGCCGGGACTTATACGCCTTTCCTGCTGGTGGGGCTGAAATCGTCGCTGGCGCATGGCCTGATGGTGGTGATCTGGAGCCTGGCACTCGCCGGTATCATCTTTAAACTCACCATCGCGCATCGCTTCAAAGTGTTGTCGCTGGTGACTTACCTCAGCATGGGCTGGTTATCACTGGTGGTGATTTATCAGCTGGCGACGAAACTATCGGCGGGCGGCGTCTGGCTGCTGGCAGCCGGTGGGGTGGTCTACTCGCTGGGGGTCATTTTCTATGTGGCGCGCCGTATCCCGTATAACCACGCAATCTGGCATGCCTTTGTGCTGGGTGGCAGCGTTTGCCACTTCTGCGCCATTTACTTCTACGTGATGTAAAAACTGCGGGAACTCGTAGCGGCGCGCTAAACCGCGCCGCTACGGAATAGATGAATATTAATCTTCCAGTGAGTACGGCAGCGGCTGAATGCTCAGCTTACCGCCTTCATCGCCTTCCACCCGCAGCACGCTGTCCGGTTCCAGATCGTTATTCATCACCACCTGTACCCATACCGCACCGTCATCCAGCTGCACCGCGCTTAATACCGTGCCGGTACGTCGCCATTTGTCGCCTATTTGCAACTCCACCGAACCAGCCGTCTGCGGCAGATGGCTGGCATTGCCCGCCAGCCAGTAGAGTGCGCGTTTGTTGGCCCCGCGGAATTTGGCGCGTGCGACCATCTCCTGGCCGGTATAGCAGCCCTTTTTGAAACTGATGGCGTCCAGCGCCTGAAGGTTAGTGGCCTGCGGCAGCAGCTGCGCGCTGGTGGCACTGTCGATCACCGGAATCCCGGCTTCGATATCCAGCGCCAGCCATTGGGTGCTGTCATTGAATTGCGCTTCGCCGGTGAGCTTCTCTTTCAGCGTTTCTGCCTGCGCCAGCGTGGTGACCAGCAGGAAACGTTCTGCCGGTTGGGCAAACCACAGCAGGGTGCTGCCATCATGCTGCACCACTGGCGTCTCCGCATCCGGCAGGGTCGGGAACTGGCTTGCGAGGGCGGTACGCGCCTGGAAACCCGCCACGCCCAGCAGCACCGCATCATCATCGGCTGCGATGGTCACTTTGGCGAACACCGCATATTTCTTCAGCTCAGTCAGCTGGGTGTCTCGCAAATTGCGACGCACCAGATAGGCATAACCTTCGCCGCGATGGAACAGGCGCAGGTTACTCCACATTTTTCCTTTGGCGTCGCAGTGCGCCGCCGGGCGATGCTGGTTTGCTTCAAGCGCGGCGACATCCAGCGTCAGCTGGCCTTGCAGATACGAGGTGCTGTCTTTGCCCTGCACCGCAACCAGCGCCCACTCGTCGAGTGACATCAGGGTTAAAGGCAGGCGTGACGCCGCAGTGGGCTGACGTGGTGGAAGGGTAAAAATGGGCATGGGTTTATCCTGATTTATGGTTTCATCCGAAGACACTGTTTCCAATGTTAAAAGAGCAGTGCGGCTTTGCAACCTGTTTACCGAATCGGGCGCACAAATCGCGTGATAACCCTGCATTGTGTGAAAGGGTTTTGCGCGATGATGCTCAGCAATCTAAGCGGTGCCTGCAGCGACAAAAAAAAGCAGGTACACTGAGCGCCTCTGTTTGCAGCCATGGAAAAAGACACATGGATATTCATGACAAATCCCGCGTCCACTGGGCTTGCCGTCGTGGCATGCTGGAACTGGACATCGCTATCATGCCGTTCTTCAAATATGAGTATGATTCGCTGACCGATGCCGACAAGCAGGTGTTTATCGCGCTGCTGAAAAGCGACGACCCTGATTTGTTCAACTGGATGATGAATCATGGCGAACCGGCCAATCCCGAGTTCAAACGCATGGTCAGACTGATCCAGCAGCGCAACCGTGAACGCGGTCCGGTGGCAATGTAATCTGCGCCCGTCGCGCAGCGCCCATATGTTGCAGGCGCTGATGCTGATGTTGTGCTGCGTGCTGCTGCTGGGCCTCGGCTGGCCAGAAGGCTGGGGATGGGGCAAAGTTCCGCTGTTATTCCTGCTGCTGGTGGAAGGCTGGCGCAACCAGCGGCAGCTGCATCAGCGCAACGGACTGCTGGCGCTGGATCAACAGGGTAACTGGCGACTGGATAACGCTTGCTGGCGCAATGCGCGCGCACCAGGCTGGTTGCCGATTGGTGTGCTGCTGGACCTGCGCAATGAGCAGGGCGTGCGCAGGCGGCTGTGGTTGATGCATGACAATATGCCGCCCGGTGCATGGCGCGCGCTGCGCGCCTGCTGCTTCTCGCGTGATGGCTAAACGCGGCTTCAAAGCAGGGCAGCGGTCTCCGTCAGGATCTGTTCGCACCACTGTTCGACACGCTCATCACTCAGCTCGAACTGGTTCACGTCGTCAAGCGCCAGGCCGACAAACTGGCTGCCGTCGGCGGTGAGCGGTTTCGGGCTGGTAAACTCGTAGCCTTCCAGCGGCCAGTAGCCGACGAACTGCACGCCCATCGGTTGCAGCAGTTCATGCAGCATACCCAGCGCATCGAGGAACCATTCGCCGTAGCCAATCATGTCGCCCATGCCGTACAGCGCCACGATTTTTCCGCGCAGGTTGAGCGTCGGGATTTGCGGCCAAATCGCTTCCCAGTCTTCCTGTAACTCGCCAAAATCCCAGGTGGGAATGCCGAGGATCAGCAAATCGTACTGCTCCATCAGCGACGGATCGTCATCTTTCACGTTGTGCAGGGTGACTAATTCTTCACCAATAAAATCGCGAATTTTCTCCGCGGTCATTTCGGTGTAACAAGTACTTGAACCGTAAAACAGGCCGATATTCATGCAATTAATGCTCTGACTGAAACTGACTCTGGCGCAATTGTACCAGAAGCAGGCGCTTTTCAGGCATAATGAGCACGATTTCTCACGAGCTGGAGGGAGAGAGTGGAAGACAGCGATCTGATCGAACAGTTTCTGGATACGCTCTGGATTGAGCGTAACCTGGCGCAAAATACCCTCGCGTCTTATCGGCAGGATCTGCAAACCCTTACCGGCTGGCTGCACCACCATCAGCGCACCTTGCTGACGCTGGAAGCCCTCGATTTGCAGCAGTTTCTGGCAGAGCGCGTTGAGGGCGGCTATAAAGCCACCAGTTCTGCGCGTACCCTGAGTGCCATGCGCCGGTTGTTTCAATATCTGTATCGCGAAAAACTGCGCAGCGACGATCCCAGCGCACTGCTTTCCGCCCCGAAATTGCCGCAGCGTCTGCCGAAAGACCTCAGCGAAAGCCAGGTGGAACGCCTGTTGCAGGCCCCGTCCATTGAAATTCCGCTTGAGCTGCGCGACAAAGCGATGCTCGAGCTGCTCTACGCCACGGGTCTGCGCGTATCGGAACTGGTTGGCCTCACCCTGAGCGACGTCAGCCTGCGTCAGGGTGTGGTGCGGGTGATCGGAAAAGGTAACAAAGAACGCCTTGTGCCTTTAGGTGAAGAAGCGATTTACTGGCTTGAACAGTATATGGAGCATGGTCGTCCGTGGCTGCTTAACGGGCAAACGCTGGATGTGATGTTCCCCAGCAACCGTGCGCAGCAGATGACGCGCCAGACGTTCTGGCATCGCATCAAGCATTACGCCATCCTGGCCGGTATCGATAGCGAAAAATTGTCGCCCCATGTGTTGCGCCATGCATTTGCGACACATCTATTGAACCATGGTGCCGATTTGCGCGTCGTACAGATGTTGCTGGGTCACAGCGACCTCTCCACCACCCAGATTTACACGCACGTCGCCACCGAGCGACTGCGACAGTTACATCAACAGCATCATCCGCGTGCCTGACGCGCGGCAACAAGGATTTGAGATGAAAAAACAGTTAACGATGCTGGCTCTGCTGGTCAGCACTTTTTCCGGGCTGGTTCATGCCGATGACAGCGCCATCCAGCAAGCGCTGAAAAAACTCGGTCTCCAGCAGACGGAAATCCAGCCATCACCGTTGCCGGGAATTAAAACCGTGCTGACCGAAAGTGGCGTGCTCTACGTCACCGAAGATGGCAAGCATATGATTCAGGGGCCGTTGTACGATGTCAGCGGCGCGCAACCGGTCAACGTCACCAACCAGCTGCTGGAGAAAAAAGTCGCCGCGCTGGAACCGCAGATGATTGTGTACAAAGCGCCGAAGGAGCAGCACGTCATCACGGTGTTCACCGATATCACCTGTGGTTACTGCCGCAAACTGCATGAGCAGATGGCTGACTACAACGCGCTGGGCATCACCGTTCGTTATCTGGCGTTCCCGCGTGAAGGTCTGCACGGTCAGGTGGAAAAAGCGATGAAGGCCATCTGGTGCAGCGCCGATCGCAACAAAGCCTTTGATGAAGCGATGAAAGGCAACGCGCCGCAGATGGATGCGCCGGCCACCTGCAAAATCGATCTCGACCAGCATTACAAACTCGGCATCCTGTTTGGTATTCAGGGCACGCCAGCCATCCTTACCGACAGCGGCATGATGATCCCTGGCTATCAGGGACCGCAGGAGCTGAAGCAGGTGCTCGACGGCCAGAAAAGTGGCGGTTAATCCACAGTGATCCATTCTGTTGAACTGCGTCGGCGTGAAGTTCATGCCGACGATACCTTGCCTGCTGAACTGCCGCCGCTGCTGCGTCGGCTCTATCTGCAACGTGGCGTTAGTGATGCTGCGGAACTCGAACGAGGTGCTAAGCACCTGCTCCCCTGGCAAACGCTGGGCGGTATTGAGGCCGCCGTCACCCTGCTGCACCAGATGCTGCGCGAAGGTCGTCGCATCGTGGTGGTTGGCGATTTTGATGCCGATGGCGCCACCAGTACCGCGCTGACGGTGCTGGCGCTGCGCAGCCTCGGCGGCAATATCGATTACCTGGTGCCAAACCGTTTCGAAGATGGCTACGGTCTCAGCCCGGAAGTGGTGGAGCAGGCGCGCGCGCGCGGTGCCGAGATGATCCTCACCGTCGATAACGGCATCTCGTCGCACGCGGGGGTTGATACCGCGCATCAGCACGGCATTCCGGTGCTGGTCACCGATCACCATCTGCCTGGCGAAACGCTGCCCGCCGCTGAAGCCATTGTTAACCCGAATCTGAGCGACAGCGACTTCCCATCGCGCGCGCTGGCCGGGGTGGGCGTTGCCTTTTACCTGATGCTGGCGCTGCGCGCGCATCTGCGCACGCAAAACTGGTTCAGCGAGGGGCGCAGCGAACCCAATCTGGCGGAGTTACTCGATCTGGTGGCGCTGGGCACCGTCGCGGACGTGGTGCCGCTCGATGCCAATAACCGCATTCTGGTGTGGCAGGGGCTGAGCCGTATCCGTGCCGGGAAATGCCGTGCGGGTATTCGCGCCTTGCTGGAGATCGCCAATCGCGATGCGCGTCAGCTGGTGGCGAGCGACCTTGGTTTTGCGATCGGCCCGCGTCTTAACGCCGCCGGACGCCTTGATGATATGTCGGTCGGGGTCGCGCTGCTGCTCACCGAAGAGATCAGCGAGGCGCGTATGCTGGCGAACGAGCTGGATGCGCTGAATCAGACGCGCAAAGAGATCGAGCAGGGCATGAAAAGCGAAGCGCTGGCGTTGTGCGAGGCGCTGGAGCGTCAGAACACCGACCTGCCGCTCGGGCTGGCGTTTTATCATCCCGAATGGCACCAGGGCGTGGTCGGCATTCTGGCCTCGCGCCTGAAAGAACGTTTTCACCGTCCGGTGATCGCCTTTGCACCGGCGGGTGACGGCACGCTGAAAGGGTCTGGTCGCTCGATTGCGGGTTTGCATCTGCGCGATGCGCTGGAACGACTCGACACCCTGTTTCCCGGCCTGATGATCAAATTCGGCGGTCACGCCATGGCCGCCGGACTGTCGCTGGAAGAGGCGCGTTACGACGAGTTTCGTCAGCGCTTTGCCACGCTGATTGACGAATGGCTGGATGGCGAAGCGTTGCAGGGCGTGATCTGGTCAGATGGCGAGTTGCGCGCGCAGGAGTTCTCGCTGCAAACCGCCGAACTGCTGCGTGAAGCCGGCCCCTGGGGCCAGGCGTTTCCTGAGCCGGTGTTTGACGGGCGCTTTAAACTGCTGCAACAACGCCTGGTGGGCGAACGTCATCTGAAGGTGATGGTCGAGCCGGTGGGCGGTGGCCCGCTGCTGGATGGGATCGCTTTTAACGTCGATACTACATTGTGGCCAGACAGCAGCGTGCGTCAGGTTCAACTGGCCTACAAGCTGGACATCAACGAGTATCGCGGCAACCGTTCGGTACAGCTGATTATCGACCATCTGTGGCCGCAGGCTTAAATCATGCGGGTTGCAGGAAGGCGGCAAGTGAAGGCATCCCCGGCCGCTTACCCAGGTAAGTGACCGGGGAGAACGCGCGTAACCAACGCACCAGCAGCCCGAAGTATGACGGGGATACAAACCAGACGCGCTTTCGGTTAGACTAGCGCGTTAGATTTTCCTCCTCTCACCGAATCGTCAAAAAAGACTGAAAAGCCATGTTTGAAATCAATCCGGTCAAAAATCGTATTCAGGACCTCAGCGAGCGCAGCGACGTTCTTAGGGGGTATCTTTGACTACGATGCCAAGAAAGAACGCCTCGAAGAAGTAAACGCCGAGCTGGAACAACCTGACGTCTGGAACGAACCTGAGCGTGCGCAAGCGCTGGGTAAAGAGCGTTCGTCGTTAGAAGCCATCGTCGATACCCTGAACCAGATGCATCAGGGCCTGGAAGATGTACAGGGTCTGCTGGAGTTGGCGGTTGAAGCCGACGACGAAGAGACCTTCAATGAAGCCATTGCCGAACTCGACGTGCTGGAAACCAAGCTGGGCGAGCTGGAATTCCGCCGTATGTTCTCCGGCGAATATGACAGCGCCGATTGCTATATCGACCTGCAAGCCGGTTCCGGCGGCACCGAAGCCCAGGACTGGGCCAGTATGCTGATGCGCATGTACCTGCGCTGGGCAGAAGCCAAAGGCTTCAAAACTGAAATTATCGAAGAGTCAGAAGGTGAAGTGGCCGGTCTGAAATCCGCCACCATTCGCGTCTCTGGCGACTATGCTTTCGGCTGGTTGCGTACCGAAACCGGCGTCCATCGCCTGGTGCGTAAAAGCCCGTTTGACTCCGGCGGCCGCCGTCATACTTCCTTCAGTTCAGCCTTTATCTACCCGGAAGTGGATGACGATATTGATATCGAAATCAACCCGGCGGATCTGCGTATTGACGTTTACCGTGCTTCGGGCGCGGGTGGCCAGCACGTTAACCGTACGGAATCGGCGGTGCGTATCACCCATATTCCAACCGGTACGGTGACCCAGTGTCAGAACGACCGTTCGCAGCATAAGAACAAAGATCAGGCCATGAAGCAGATGAAAGCGAAGCTGTATGAGCTTGAGATGCAGAAGAAAAATGCTGAGAAGCAGGCGGCGGAAGATAACAAATCTGACATCGGCTGGGGCAGCCAGATCCGTTCTTACGTTCTGGACGATTCGCGCATCAAAGATCTGCGTACCGGGGTAGAGACCCGCAACACCCAGGCGGTGTTGGATGGCGATCTTGATCGTTTTATTGAAGCAAGTTTAAAAGCAGGGCTATAAGGAACCGACATGTCTGAACAACAACCGCAGAGCGCTGACGCCGCACTTGAGTTAAATAACGAACTGAAAACGCGTCGCGAAAAACTCAGCGCGCTGCGTGAAACTGGCGTGGCGTTTCCTAACGATTTCCGCCGTGACACCACCTCCGATAAGCTGCACGCCAGCTATGACGAGAAAAGCAACGAAGAGCTGGAAGACCTCGGCGTTGAGGTGAGCGTGGCCGGTCGTATGATGACCCGCCGTATCATGGGCAAAGCCTCGTTCGTCACCTTGCAGGACGTTGGCGGCCGCATTCAGCTGTATGTGGCGCGTGATGACCTGGCAGAAGGCATCTACAACGAACAGTTCAAGAAGTGGGACCTTGGCGATATCCTCGGCGCACGCGGTAAGCTGTTCAAAACCAAAACCGGCGAGCTGTCGATCCACTGTACCGAGCTGCGTCTGCTGACCAAAGCTCTGCGCCCGCTGCCGGACAAATTCCACGGCCTGGCCGATCAGGAAACCCGTTATCGTCAGCGTTATCTGGATCTGATCGCCAACGACGAATCCCGTCACACCTTCCTGGTGCGTTCCAAAATCATGGCCGGCATTCGCCAGTTCATGGTCGGTCGCGACTTTATGGAAGTGGAAACCCCGATGATGCAGGTGATCCCAGGCGGTGCGTCAGCGCGTCCGTTTATCACCCATCACAATGCGCTGGACATCGATATGTACCTGCGTATTGCGCCGGAGCTGTATCTGAAGCGTCTGGTGGTGGGCGGTTTTGATCGCGTATTCGAGATCAACCGTAACTTCCGTAACGAAGGAATTTCGCCGCGTCATAACCCAGAGTTCACCATGATGGAACTCTATATGGCGTATGCGGATTACAAAGATCTGATCGAGCTGACCGAAAGCCTGTTCCGTACCCTGGCGCAGGATGTGCTCGGCACCACCGAAGTGCCGTACGGTGACAACACCTTCGACTTCGGCAAGCCGTTCGAAAAACTCACCATGCGTGAAGCGATCAAGAAATACCGCCCGGAAACCGATCTGGCGGATCTGGATGACTTCGACAAAGCGGTCGCGATCGCCAAATCTCTGCACATCAAAGTGGAGAAGAGCTGGGGTCTGGGCCGTGTGGTCACGGAGATCTTCGAAGAGACCGCCGAAGCGCATCTGATTCAGCCGACCTTCATCACCGAATACCCGGCTGAAGTGTCGCCGCTGGCGCGTCGTAATGACGAGAACCCGGAAATCACCGATCGCTTTGAATTCTTCATCGGCGGTCGTGAAATCGGCAACGGCTTCTCCGAGCTGAACGATGCAGAAGATCAGGCGGAGCGTTTCCTGCAACAGGTGAATGCCAAAGATGCGGGCGATGACGAAGCGATGTTCTACGACGAAGATTACGTTACCGCGCTGGAACACGGCCTGCCGCCAACTGCGGGTCTGGGCATCGGTATCGACCGTATGGTGATGCTGTTTACCAACAGCCATACCATCCGCGATGTGATTCTGTTCCCGGCGCTGCGTCCGTCAGGTAAATAATCGCGCCATTACGGCAGCAAAAGGTCGGCATTTATGCCGACCTTTTTTATTTCCCCATAAAAATCCAGATGACAACCCGGCACGCTCTATGCAGGATGGTTTTTTTATTTTCAGGGAATCGCCATGAGTGCAAAAGCGGCATCGCTAGAAGGCCGGATTCGTCAGCACTGGGATCAACTCTCCAGCCACGAGCAGCGGCTGGCTGACGTACTGCTGGCTGCGCCAGGGCAGCTGGCGATGAATACCGCCACCGAACTGGCGCAAAGCGCCGGGGTTTCCAAAGCCACCACCACCCGTTTTTTTCGCCATCTCGGCTATGAAAGCTACGAAGCCGCCCGCCGTCAGGCGCGCGAGATGCAGAGCAGCGGATCGCCACTCTATCTGCAACCTGCGCCCAGCGCTTCACCGCTCGACAGCATCATGCAGCAGCATCTGGAAAAAGAGATCGCCAACCTGGTGAACAGCTACCGGACGCTGGACAGCGCCCAGTTGCAGCAAGCCGTTGCTGCCATCGCCCGCTCGCGACGCGTGGTGGTGATGGGCTGGCGTCACAGCCAGACCATTGCGCAGCTGATCTATCGCGATCTGCTGCATGTGCATCCCGATGTGCGGCTGCTGCCGCGCCCCGGCGACTCGCTGGCGGAACATCTGGCCTCGCTTGGCGAACAGGATGTGGCGATCTGCGTTGGCCTGCGTCGTCGTATGCCGGCGCTGGATGCGGCGATGAACGCGCTGGCGGAGCATCAGGTGCCGATGCTCTATCTTGCCGATGTGCTGTCCGGTAAACCGGCGCGCCACGCGCAGTGGGTGGTGCGTTGCCACACCGACAGCAGCCTGATTTTTGACAGCACCGTCGCGCTCTCGGGCGTCTGCAATCTGCTTTGCTCGCTGGTGGCCCGCCAGATGGGCAAAGCCAGCAATGATTACCTGGCGCAGATCGAAGCGCTGCACCAGTCCCTCGACGAACTCGAATAATGCGCCGTGCTGGCGCATTTTGCGCCAGCCATTTCACCATTTTGGTGCAATGCCCACGCCGCGTACTTCCCGCGTTTCACCGTGAATGAAATCATAGAAATTAAATCTAAAAATAAAGAAACAATCGTTTCTCAATGATTATGCTGAAAAAAGTGGTGAGGTGACCTACTGACTCAAGCCGGGTGTGAAAAAGCTGGCACAAAATATGCTCAGTAGAAAAAGACATTTCACCAACACCAGGGAAACACCATAATGAAAAAAACAGCATGGCTAATTGCCGCACTTTTGTCTGTTGGTACGCTGGCGCAGGCGCAAGCCGACACGCTGGCTGACATCAAAAGCAGCGGCAAAATCACCGTCGGCATCGACCCCACTTTTCCGCCTTATGAATACACCGACGACAGCGGCGCGATCACCGGCTACAGCGTGGCGATCATGCAATCCTTCGCCAAAGATCTCGGAGTGAAACTGGAGTTTCAGAAAACCGCCTTCAGCGGCATTTTGCCGGGCCTGATTTCCGGCTCCTTCAACGCCGAAGGCTCCTCTCTCAACGTCACCGCCGAACGCGCGAAAAAAGTGCTGTTCACCGTGCCGTACAGCAAAACCGTGAACGGCGTGCTGGTGCGTGAAGGTGACGTCAAAACCTTCAAAGGGAAAACCCTTAGCCCGGAGAGCCTGTCGGGTCTGCGCGGTGCAGTGAAAACCGCCAGCGTGCCGGAGCAGCTGCTGAAAGGCTTTAACGAGCAGCTGAAAAAAGACGGGAAAAAACCGATCACCATCATCAGCGTGGATTCACTTGATCAGACTGTCAGCACGCTGATGACCAAACGTGCCGATTTCGTCTACGACGATATCTCGGTGCTGGCGCCGGTGGTGAAAAAGTACCCGAGCAAAGTGGCACAGGTCGGCGAAGTCGGTCCGTCACAGTGGATGGGCTGGGCAACGCGTAAAGAAGACGGCAGCCTGAACAAGGCCCTGAGCGACCATATTCTGGCGATGCAGAAAGATGGCGAGCTGAGCAAACTGCAACAGCAGTACCTCGGCACCACCTTCACCGTACCGGCCAGCGATTTCATTCCTCAGGAGTAACTATGTGTCAGTCAAGCCTGACGGTTGCTGCGGGCCACGGCAAAACCTTCCGTGTGCGCAAAGGGCAATTTATTACCGTTATCGATAGTGAAGGGCAGCAGGCCGCGGATTTCGTCGCGGTCAATGCCGACAACCTGAACGAAAAGCTGTCGCCGGTGCACACCCGCCAGCATCTGCGTTCGTTGTTCTTCAAACCGGGCGATGCGCTCTGGTCGAGTGAAAACCGTCCGCTGCTGCGCATCATCGCCGACAGCATCGGTATCCATGATGCCAACGTACCGGCCTGCGATCGCACCCGTTTCAGCGTAGATTTCGGCGTGGAAGGGCATCGCAACTGCGTTGATAACCTGCTGGAAGGGATGAAAGATTTTGGTGTGACCTATTTCACCCTGCCGGAGCCATTTAACCTGTTCCAGAACGGCCCGGTAACCGCCGATGGCCGCATGGAAGTCACCGATCCGAACAGTAAGGCGGGCGACAGCATCACCTTTGAAGCCCTGTGCGACCTGATTTGCTCGGTGTCGTCCTGCCCGCAGGACATCATTCCTGGTAACGGTTTGCAGGTAACACCCATCGATATTCGCGTCAGCGACCACTATCACGCAGAGGAGATGCCCCATGCTGTTAATGCGTGAAAATTTTGCTGAAACTGCCGATCGCCTGCTGGCCGCGCCGGTCACCGTGGCGGCCGGGAGCGTCGCGTCGATTCGCGTGTTGCGCGGTCAGCTGCTGCGCATCACGGCGCTGGGCGAGGGGGCGGTAGCGTCACTGTTTGGTTTCAGTTTGCAGGACCCGGCGGTATGGCTGTCGGTGCACCATACCCGCGTGTTCAGCAACAGCTATCTGCTGGGATCGGGGATGCGTCTGGTCAACAACCGCCGTCGTCCGATGATGGTGCTGGGCAAAGACAGCGTAAAACGTCATGACCTGCTGCTGCCCGGTTCGACTACCGCGTTTCTCGCGGAGCGGGGCTATGGCGGCCAGGGTTGCATCGAAGCGGTGAGCGACGAACTGGCGCGTCTTGGCATGACGGTGCCCAAGCTGCCAGACCCTATCAACCTGTTTATGCACGTTAAATTGACGCGTGCCGGCGACATCCTGCCGGAAACCAACCTGACCAAAGTCGGCGACAGTATTACCTGCCGCGTGGTGATGGACACGCAGTTCATCGTCTCCGCCTGCAACACCGGCATTGAGGGCAACGATCAGCCCGCGCCGTTGCAGTTGGCGGTGGCGGAAAACCTGACGGATTTTTAACGCGGAGTAAGCGATGGGGCTGGATCAACAGGTAGTGGCCGCGCTGCCGGAACTGGCGCACGGCCTGCTGATGACCCTGGTGCTGACGGTGCTGGCGTCATTGGTGAGCGTAGTGATGGGACAGCTCGGCTGTTTCCTGCAACTGCGCCGGGCCTGGATCTGGCGCGCCATCGGGCGTCTCTACGTTAGCCTGATGCGCGGCACCCCGGCCATTGTTCAGCTGTTTGTGGTGTTTTTTACTCTGCCGCGTCTCGGGCTGGGTGGTCAGCCGATGCTTGCAGCTGTGGTGGCGATTGGTCTGAACAGTGGTGCGTATGTGGCGGAAATCCTGCGCGTTAACCGCAGTCTGGTGACGCGCGGTCAGCTGGAAGCGGCACGTACGCTGGGGTTAAGCCGCGCGCTGACCTGGTGGTATGTCATCAATCCTCAGGTAATGCGCGCCAGCCTGCCGATGCTGGTCAATGAGTTCACCATCCTGCTGAAAACCACGCCGCTGGCCTCGGTGGTGGCGCTGACCGAGCTGACCTACGCCGGACAGATTGTTATCGCCCGCACCTACGACGCGACTCAGGTGCTGCTGCTGGTGGCGGCAGGTTATCTGCTGATTGCGCTGCCGCTGATTAGCGCGGCGCGTCGGCTGGAAGCGAAACGGAGGCTGGCATAATGGATTGGCAGGCAATTATTACCTCGCTGCCGTCGCTGGGGGACGGCATGGTCGCCACGCTGCAACTGTGCGCGGTGGCGGCGCTTTGTTCCCTGCTGTGGGGCGCGCTGATGGCCGCCATGCTGATGCGTGCTCCGCCGTTCTGGCTGCGCATCCTCAATCTTTACAGCGGTTTAACCCTCGCGTTGCCGCTGCTGGTGGTGATTTACCTGCTCTATTTCGTGCTGCCGGAATATGACATCACGCTGTCGTCGCCGGTGGTGGGCGTGCTGGCGCTGACGCTCTATTACGCGCCCTATATCGCGCAGGTGATCCGGGCGGCGATTGCCGCGTTGCCGAAAGGTCAGTGGGAAGCGTGTCGGGTGCTGGGCCTCAGCCGCAGCGAGCAGCTGCGCGATGTGGTGCTGCCGCAGACGCTGCCGCAAATGCTGTCGCCGCTGGTCGGACTGACCATTGGTTTGATTAAAGACTCTGCGCTGCTGTCGATTGTCTCGGTGCAGGAGTTTATGTACGCCGCCAAACAGGCGATTTCTGATACCTACGCGCCGCTGGAGATCTACCTGACGGTAGCGCTCTGCTACTGGCTGCTGAACAGCCTGATCGACTGGCTGGCGCGCTGTCTTGAATCCCGCATGACGCGCTATCGCCGCGGTATGCAGCATTAATCTGGAGAACATTATGTCGGCTGAATTTCAGCATCGTGAAACCCTCACTATCCCGGCACGCTACGGCAAAGCGGTGCGCCTCAACAAGGGCGAAGCGGTGCAGGTGATTAACCTGCACGGTACGCAGGTGGTGGATTGCTGGGCTTATAACGCGGAGGACGTGAGCGAATATATGTGTATGGAGGCGACGCGCGTCTGGAATCAGCGTCTTAATCCAAAAGTGGGGGATAGCTTTATTACCAGCCAGCGCCATCCGATTCTGACGCTGGTGGCGGATACCTCACCAGGGGTGCACGACACCTTTATGGCCGCCTGTGATGCGCGCCGTTATGAGCTGCTGGGTTGCACCGAACCGCACCGCAACTGCCACGACAATCTGCATGAAGGTCTGGCGGAGCTGGGGGTACAGCTGCCGCACGGCAATCTCGCCTCTTTCAATATCTTTATGAATATTCAGGTACAGCCGGACGGCATCACGCTGAAGACACTGCCGGTGGTGACCAGGCCGGGTGACTATATTGTGCTGCGCGCCGAGATGGATTGCTTCGTGGCGTTCTCCGCCTGTCCGCAGGATATCGTCAGCATTCAGGGGCAGGGTGATAACACGCCACGCGATGCCGAGCTGCGTATCCTGACCGGCGGCTTCCCGCAGGTCAGTTTGCAGGGGCCTTGGGTGCCGGCCTGATTGGATCCGCGATTATCCAGGTGCGCATAAATGCGCACCCTACGTGGTGTTATCGCCCAGGTGCGTATAAATACGCACCCTACATCGTGTTATGGGTAGGGTCGCCATTGATGGCGACCGTCAATATGGCCGCACTGCGCTACGATTTCATCACCCCATCCAGCCACATCTGAAAACGTGAATACGGCACATACAGCGCCACATCCTTATACAACGTCTTGCCGCTCTTGTTATCGTTGATACGGCTGCTGTAACCAATAATCACCCCGGCCAGCGTATCGTCGCTGGCGTTGTACACCGCGCCGCCGGACATCCCCTTCACCACGCCCGCATTGGCGGCGACCACCACACAATCGGCTTTGTTCCAGTCATTCGCCAGCGTGGTGTTAATCAGGTTTTTGCCGCTTGATGTCACCGGCATGGCGGAAATAAAGCTGTAACCGTAGAGATTAACGTTGTCGCCAATATGGCTGTTGCGGAAATGAGGAGGCAGGTCGGCCTCGGTGTTTTTATGGTACACCACCGCGAGGTCGCACTCAGGGTGCCAGGCCTTCACCCGATACAACGAATATTTCGCCACATGCGCCGCCGTCAGGCTGTACTCAGGCGTGAGAGGAATGGTGGTACCCAGCGCACCGACACCCAACACCGTGGGTATGCCGGTGATGGTCATATCGACCCGTTTTTCGGCTTCTTTACTGTACTCGTAATGTCCGACCGAACAGCCGCTCAGGCAGCAGACAGTCAGGGCCATGAGCCATCGCATACGCTTTCCCCATCTGAAGAATGACAACACATCACCAGGCAATCCATTTGGGGTATCGGCAATGCAGAAATTTCCTTTACTGATTGATGCACCACGAAAGCGCGATGACGATCACATATGCCTACAAGCGTAGCGCGAAAAAACGGGGGTGTTTAAAGAATGGGACGAGACCTTAGTGGAAAGTACCATTAGAAAATGTGAACGATTATTGCGGTGGCAGCAAAATATCCTTGCGGCAGGCGGGGTGTATCGGGGAGAGTGGCTATGCTTAAATACGTAGTGTGACGCAGATCAAAAATTAATAAGCGTCCGCTGTAACCGTTCTGCGTTCGTGGAGTGGTCCCCTGCAAAATTATCGTTATTGGGAGAGTGTGTTATGCCTGTTGCATTGCTGGCGCTGGCGCTGAGTGCGTTCGCCATCGGCACCACGGAATTTGTCATCATGGGATTGCTGCCGGAAGTGGCGGGTGATTTACAGGTGTCGATTCCTTCTGCGGGATGGCTGATCAGCGGTTATGCGCTGGGCGTCGCCATCGGTGCGCCGATTATGGCGCTGCTGACCGCCAGACTGCCGCGTAAGCGCACCCTGGTTCTGCTGATGAGCATCTTTATCATCGGCAACGTCTTGTGTGCGCTCGCCTACAGCTACGATCTGCTGATGCTGGCGCGTATCGTCACCGCGCTGTGCCACGGTGCCTTCTTCGGTATCGGTTCGGTGGTGGCTGCCAGCCTGGTGGCGCCGAGCCGTCAGGCATCGGCGGTCGCCCTGATGTTCACCGGTCTGACGCTGGCTAACGTGCTGGGCGTGCCGCTGGGCACCTGGTTCGGTCAGATGTTTGGCTGGCGCGCCACCTTCTGGGGCGTGGCGATTATCGGCATCCTGGCCTTTATCGCCCTGATTATCAGCCTGCCGACCAACAAAGAAGAGAAGCCGGTACATCTGGCGAGCGAAGTGAGCGCGCTGGCCAACGGCAAGCTGTGGCTGTCGCTGCTGATGACGGTGTTCTTCGCTGCCGCCATGTTCGCCCTGTTCAGCTACATCGCACCGCTGCTGTTGCAGATCACCGGCATCAGCGATCGCGGCGTCAGCTGGACGCTGTTCCTGATTGGCGCGGGCCTGACGGTGGGGAATATTCTGGGCGGCAAGCTGGCGGACTGGAAAGTCTCCTTCAGCCTGATCCTCAGCTTCTCGCTGATTGCGGTGCTCTCGTTGTTATTCAGCTGGACCAGCCATGCGCTGTGGCTGGCGGAAGTGACGCTATTCCTGTGGGCGATGGCGACCTTTGCCACCGTGCCGGGGCTGCAAATTAACGTGGTACGCCACGGTAAAGACGCGCCGAATCTGGTGTCCACCCTGAATATTTCCGCGTTTAACGTCGGCAATGCGCTCGGGGCCTGGGTTGGCGGCGCGGTGATCGACAAAGGCTATGGCCTGACGTCGGTGCCGGTTGCGGCGGCCGCGCTGGCGGTCATCGGTCTGATTGTCTGCCTGATCACCTTCCGTAAATCGGGCGGGCAGGGCGAAGCGGTACGCGCTTAAGCCAGCCGCTCGGCAATGCGCTGGGGGAACGCGGCGACCTGTTGTTGCAGATGGTCGCAGAAGTGATCCACCAGCGCAGAGGCCGGTCGATGTTGCGGCCGCACCAGACTGACGGTAAACGGCACCGCAATACTGAATCGGCGCATCACCACACCGCTGTCGGCGTAATCCAGCGCCGTCAGCGGGTTCACGATCGATACCCCCACCCCCGCGCGCACCATGGCGCACACTGACGCCGCGCTGTGCGTCTCCAGCACCAGCCGCCGCTCCACGCCCTGCTCATGAAACAGCGAATCCAGCAGCTGGCGATAGCTATCGCTGCGCGACAGGCTGACATAATTTTCGCCGTGGAAATCCTGTGGCGTCAGCACCGCGCGCTGGCACAGCGGATGCTGCGGCGGCAGCACGCACACTTCATCACAGGTCAGCAGTGCCATGCGCTCCGTGCCCGCCGGTGCGTGCTGGGTTTCCGTCAGGCCGAGATCGTAGCGCTGCGCCGACAGCCACTCCTCCAGCAGCGGCGACTCCTGCGGAATGATGTTGATGCTGACCTGCGGATAGCGCTGCAAAAATGGCTGGCACAGCGGCGGCAGCAGCGACTGGGAAAACACCGGCAGACAGGCGATGGACAGCTCCCCCTGGCGGAACTGGCGCAGCCCTTCGGCGGCATCCATGATGCGATCCAGCCCGTACCACGAGCGTTGCACCTCTTCAAATAAGCGCAGCCCCTGCACCGTGGGTTGCAGACGACCGCGCACCCGTTCGAACAATTGCAGACCGAGCTGCTGCTCCAGCCGCGCCAGTTCACGGCTGACGGTGGGCTGCGAAGTATGCAGCAGCGTCGCCGCCTGCGTCAGGTTGCCGCTGGTCATCACCGCGTGGAAAATTTCGATATGTCGCCAGTTAATTTTTGCCATCGTACCCTCCGATCAATCCATATCATATTTGCATAGCTGCTGCTAAAACAGATATTTTTCTGCATGGAAGGGCTGTGGCTAAATAGCGGTAACGTCACAGGAGAATTGTCATGCCTCGTCCACTGAATAACACCACCACGGCGCTTACTGCGGCCAATCTGCTGCCGCTGGCGCAGCGCTATTCCGGCCCGTTCTGGGCGTATGATGCCAGCGTCATCCAGCAGCGTATCGCGCAGCTGAGTCAGTTCGACGTGGTGCGTTTCGCTCAGAAAGCCTGCTCCAATATTCATATTCTGCGCCTGATGCGTGCGGCGGGGGTGAAGGTTGATTCGGTGTCGCTGGGTGAGATCGAGCGTGCGCTGGCCGCCGGTTATCAGCCGGGCGGCGAAGATATCGTGTTTACCGCCGACGTTCTCGATCAACCGACGCTGGCGCGTATCGCGGAACTGAAGGTGCCGGTCAACGCCGGTTCGGTGGATATGCTGCATCAGCTTGGCGCGGTGTCCGCCGGTCATGCGGTATGGCTGCGCATCAACCCTGGCTTTGGCCACGGTCATAGCCAGAAAACCAACACCGGCGGCGAGAACAGCAAGCACGGTATCTGGCACAGCGATCTGCCGCTGGCGCTGGCGGCGATTCAGCAGCATGGCCTGCGTCTGGTTGGCCTGCATATGCATATCGGTTCCGGCGTTGATTATGGCCACCTGCAACAGGTGTGCGACGCGATGGTCGATCAGGTGGTGGCTTTTGGTCAGGACCTTGCAGCGATTTCAGCCGGTGGCGGATTATCGATCCCGTATCGTTTTGGCGAAGAAGCCATCGATACCGATCACTACTATGGCCTGTGGAACGGCGCGCGTGAACGTATCGCCGCGCATCTGGGCCATGCGGTGAAACTGGAGATCGAACCGGGTCGTTTCCTGGTGGCGGAGTCCGGCGTGCTGGTTTCGCAGGTGCGTGCGGTGAAAGCGATGGGCAGCCGTCACTTTGTGCTGGTGGATGCCGGTTTCAGCGACCTGATGCGTCCGGCCATGTACGGCAGCTACCACCATATTTCGCTGCTGCCCGCCGATGGCCGCGCCGTGGATGAAAGCCAGACGGTGGAGAGCGTGGTGGCCGGTCCGCTATGCGAATCCGGTGACGTCTTCACCCAGCTTGAAGGTGGCAAAGTGGAAACCCGCGCGCTGCCTGCGGCGCAGATCGGCGATTATCTGGTGTTCCACGATACCGGTGCCTATGGCGCGTCGATGTCGTCGAACTACAACAGCCGTCCGCTGATCCCGGAAGTGCTGTTTGAGAATGGCAAAGCCCGTGAAATCCGTCGCGCTCAGACCATCCAGGAGCTGCTGGCGCTGGAGTTGTAACCTGTAGGGTGCGCATTGATGCGCACCTGCATTATCGGTCTGAATCGTCGCTGATTTTTCGGGGAAATTGAGGTCATGGAGATCCTGCCGCTGCACGAGGTGCCGCAGTTTGCCGCACAGCTGACCGACTGGCTGTGGCGGGCATTTGATGGCGATAACCCGCGCGACTTTACCGCCAGCATTATCGCCAGTAGCCTGAATGGCGCGGATTTCCCCATCACTTTTGTCGCCGTTGAACAGGGTAGGGCGCTGGGTACGGCCGGTTTCTGGCGTTGTGATTTGATCAGCCGCCAGGATTTGTATCCGTGGCTGGCGGCGCTGTATGTCGATGAAAACGCCCGTGGACGCGGCATCAGCGAGGCGCTGCAACAGCATGTGATCGACTATGCGCGACAGCGGGGCTATGACCGGCTGTGGCTGTGGTCGACCTTTGGTGGCTATTACGAGCGCTTCGGCTGGCAGTACGCCTGCGAAGCGCTGGAGTATCCCACCACCAGGGTGAAGGTTTATTCGCGGTTTCTGCGGTGATTGACCTGGTCGGCATCAATGCCGACCCTGTGTCGGTATCGAACCCTGTGTCGTAGGGTGCGTATTAATACGCACCGTCTCAACAAACGCACCAAACCGGAAAAAACAGTTACGCGCTGCGGTGCAAACGAAATGCGCCGACCATCTGCGACATCTGTTGTGCCTGTTCCTGCAAGGATTGCGATGCCGCAGAAGCCTGCTCCACCAGCGACGCGTTCTGCTGCGTCACATCATCCATCTGATCGATGGCGCGATGCACCTGACTGATCCCCTGGCTTTGCTCCGCCGCCGCAGTGGAGATTTCACTCACCAGGCTGCTGACCTGCACAATCGCGTCATTCACCGACTGCATACTTTCACCCACCTTCGCCGCCTGCTGGGCGCCGGATTCAATCAGGCTGGCCGAGGCGTCGATCAGGGTTTTAATTTCACGCGCGGCCGTCGTTGAACGATGGGAAAGGTTGCGCACTTCGCCAGCCACCACCGCAAACCCTTTACCGTGCTCCCCGGCGCGCGCCGCTTCCACCGCCGCGTTTAACGCCAGGATATTGGTCTGGAAGGCAATTCCCTCAATCAGCCCGGTAATATCTTTAACCTTCAGGGCGCTCAGATGGATATCGTTCATGGTGCCCATCATGGTGTTCAGCGATGCGGTGCTCTGCTGCGAAAGCGCGCTGGCATTGTTCGCCAGGCGGGTGGCATCACGGGTGTGATCGGCGGTCTGGCGCACGGTTTCGCTCAGCTCGGTCATGCTCGCGGCGGTCTGCTCCAGCGAGGCGGCCTGCTGCTCGGTGCGCGAGGAGAGATCCTCATTACCCGCCGCAATCTGCGTCGAGGCGCTGCTTACCGATCCTGCTGCGGTGTGCACCGCCGTCAGCGCCTGAGAAATATGACGCATCAGTTTGTTAAAGGAACCGGCCATGCGGCTGACTTCATCGCGACGGCTCTCATCCGCCGCCACGGTGAGATCCAGATTCTCCGTCGCCTGCGCCATGATGGTGGCGATATTATTCAGGCTGCGGCGGATTTGCCTGATGGTGAGCAAAGCAAACACCCCAATCAGCAGCACCGCCACGGTAATGCCCGCCACGGTCGCCCAGCGAACAAAATAAAAGATGGTGCGGTTGGTATCCCGTAGCTGATCGCCAATCGCCATGTTCAGCGCCATCTGCTGGCGATAATCCGCAATCAGCGTCTGAATGGCCCCGCCAATACCCTCGGCGCTCTCCAGCGTGGAGGGCGTATGGGCTTTGGCCGCAGCGAGAAACGCGGGCAGCCCATCGCTAATCACCTGAATCTGCTGATGAGCCTGCTGCGCCATGTTGCCGTCCCGATCGCTGGCAATATGGTCCTGCTGGTATGCGTTTTGTCGATCCTGAATGTCCGCGATCTGCTGCGAAATGCGCGCTGCGACAGCGGGTAACGCATTGTTTTGATATTGGTATAGGGAGAGGTAAAGCTGCTGGCTGCGGTCAGTGAGATCGCTGAGAAGTTTTATCGATGGAATGGCACGGCTTTGCACGTTCTCGAAGCGATCCTGGAAGCCGGTGATAAAGGCGATAGCCAGTGTCCCCTGAGCGACGATAACTGCGGTGATAAAACCCAGGGCCAAAAGCAGACGTCTGGAAATGCTCATTGTTCCTCCTTAGTGTTCTGTCAATCCTTGCTGGCGGGGCCAGAAAAGTACCCGCTAGTTATCGGCAGATCAGTTAATGAGGTTTAACATTATTTTTAACAGGGGCATTTCATTTCGTTGATGAACACCCAGGGCGATTAGCATCGCCCACGATGATCGCGATAAGTTTTAACCTGGTCCGCTGACCGAATGACGACGCACCAGCGTGGGGCTAAACATATTGGTGACTTCCGGCATCGGCGTGCCATTGGCAAGGGATAACGCCAGCTGAGCGGCCTGTTGCGCCATGGTGACAATCGGGTAGCGCACCGTGGTCAGACGCGGACGGACGTAGCGCGAGACCAGCACATCATCGAAACCGATCAGCGACATCTCTTCCGGCACGCGAATGCCGTTGTCGCTCAGCACCGCCAGCGCGCCTGCCGCCATCGAATCGTTATAACAGGCTACGGCGGTAAACTGCCTGCCGCGCCCGAGCAGCTCGGTCATCGCCTGTTCACCGCCCACTTCATCCGGTTCGCCCCAGGCGACCAGCCGGTCATTGCTGGGCAGGCCGTGCTCCTTCAGCGCATCGTAATAGCCTTGCAGGCGATCTTCGGCGTCGGAAATGGTGTGGGTGGAACAGATAAAAGCGATTTGCGTGTGGCCCTGCTGGATCAGATGGCGCGTCGCCAGCCAGGCGCCGTAGCGGTCATCCAGCGCGATACAGCGTGATTCGAACCCTTTCAGCAGCCGGTTAAGCAGCACCATGCCGGGTACCTGCTTCATCAGCACTTCCAGATCGTCGTCCGGTATTTTCTTGGCGTGTACCACCAGCGCCGCGCAGCGATGGCGCATCAATTGCTCGATGGCCTGCCGCTCTTTTTGCTCATTGTGGTAACCGTTACCAATCAGCAAAAAGTTGCCGGTCTGGCCTGCCACTTCATCCACCGCTTTGACCATCGCGCCAAAAAACGGGTCGGAGACATCGCCAACCACCAGGCCGAGGGTTTCGGTGGATTGCTGTGCCAGCGCGCGTGCGTTGGCGTTGGGGTGATACTGCAACTGCTCCATTGCCTGGGTGACGGCGAGACGTGAGCTCTCGCTGGCTTTAGGTGAATTATTAATTACACGGGATACGGTCGCGACCGATACCCCAGCCATTCTGGCAACATCCTTAATGGTAGCCATGCGTTAGCCTGCTTCCGGGAAAACGTTTACACATCCCCCCAGTGTTACGGAAATCACCCCCCGTCGCAACCCGGCAGAATGCCAGCGCCGTCGCAAAAGTGCGGAAAATCAGGCGGTCGCAGCCAGGCTTTAGCCCGCAATCCCCCTCATGGTATGCTGCCAGATAAAACTTCACCTGCCTGCCGGACCAAATCATGAAAACACGCGTGCCGCACCTGGCGCACTGGGGCGCTTTTACCGCCGTGACGGAAAATGACCGTCTGATTGGCTGCGAACCCTTCTTCGCCGATACCGATCCCTCGCCGATGCTGAATACCATTCCCGAACTGGTGTATTCGGATAAGCGTATTCGCCAGCCGATGGTGCGCCGCTCATGGCTGAAATCGCGTGAGAACAGCGATCGTACGCTGCGTGGCCGCGAAGATTTTGTCGCGGTGGACTGGGATACCGCGCTGGATCTGGTGGCGGAAGAGAATCGTCGTGTTCGCGATCGTTACGGTGCGTCGGGGATCTTTAACGGCTCGTATGGCTGGTCCTCGGCCGGGCGCGTTAACCATGCGCGTACCCTGATCCGCCGTTTCTACTTCACCGGCGGCGGCGGGGTGGATCAGCAGGGCAACTACAGCTGGGGCGCGGCGCAATTCTTTTTACCTTATGTGATCGGCACCTATATGCCGCTGACCGGCCGCGTCACCGACTGGCCGGATGTGGTTGAACACGCCGAGATCTTTATCGCCTTTGGCGGCCTGGCGCTGAAAAATTCCCAGGTGGCCTCCGGCGGTGCCGGGCAGCACAGCCTGAAACCGGCGCTGGAGCAATTAGCCGCCAAAGGCACGCCAGTCATCAACATCAGCCCGATGCGCGATGACTGCCCGGCGTTCGTCAATGCCGAGTGGATCCCGATCCGTCCCAACACCGACGTGGCGCTGATGCTGGCGCTTGGCTATGAAATTACCCGTCGTCAGGCGGTGGATGAGGCGTTTCTCGCCAGCCACTGCACCGGCTGGCCGCAGCTGCGTGCTTATCTGCTGGGGGAAAGCGACGGTATAGCCAAAACGCCGGCGTGGGCCAGCCATATCACCGGCATTCCCGCCGCGCGCATTGCGCTGCTGGCGCAGCAGCTGAGCGGCAAACGCAGCTTTATCACCTGTTCTTACTCGGTGCAGCGCGCCCATCGCGGCGAGCAGCCGTACTGGATGATGATTGCGCTGTCGTCGATGTTGGGCCAGCCTGGCCTGCCGGGCGGCGGGTTCTCCTTTGGCCACGGTTCAATGAACAGCGTTGGCAACCCGCGTCAGGAAGGGCCAGCGCCGCTGATGGGTACCGGCCCCAATCCGTCGGGTCTGTCGATTCCGGTGGCGCGTATCAGCGATATGCTGCTTAATCCCGGCCAGCCGTACCGCTTCCAGGGGGAAACGCTGCACTATCCGGATATCCATCTGGTGCACTGGGCGGGCGGCAACCCGTTCCATCACCATCAGCAACTGAACCGGCTGGTGGAAGGCTGGCAGCGGCCGGATACCGTAGTGGTGCAGGATATCGTCTGGACACCGGCGGCGCAGATGGCGGATATCGTATTGCCCGCCACCACCACGCTGGAACGCAACGATATCGGCGGTTCCTCGCGTGACCGCTTCGTGCTGGCGATGCATCAGGCGATCAAACCGCAGCATCAGGCGCGCAATGATTTCGATATCTTTGCCGATCTCGCCGACCGCCTTGGCTACCGTGACGTCTTCACCGAAGGGCGCAACGAGATGCAGTGGATTGAGCATCTTTACCAGCAGTGCGCCGTGGCACATGCGCGCAAAGGGATCTATTTCCCGGAGTTCGGCGAGTTCTGGCAGCGTGGTTTTGTCGAGATCCCGGAAGGGGGCGCGCCTTACGTGTTTATGGATGATTTCCGTGCCAACCCGCTCGCCCATCCGATCCAGACCGCCAGCGGCAAGATCGAGCTGTTTTGCCAGACCATCGCCGATTACCAGCTGGACGATTTCGCCGGTCATCCCGAGTGGCGCGAGCCGCAGGAGTGGCTGGGCGCGCCGCTCAGCAAGCAGTTCCCGCTGCATATGATCTCCATTCAGCCGTCGGATCGCCTGCACAGCCAGCTGGATGCCACTCCCAGGGTTCAGGCCAATAAAACGGCCGGGCGTGAAACCCTCTATATGCATCCACAGGATGCTGCCGCGCGCGCGATTGCCGATGGCGACGAGATAGACGTCAGCAATGCGCGTGGCCGGATGCTGGCCGGGGTGCGTATCACCGAGGGGCTGACGCCGGGCGTGGTGATCATCTCCACCGGTGCGTGGTTTGACCCTGGCTTTGGCCGCGCCTGGCAGCCGTACGACCGCGCCGGGAACCCGAATGTACTGACGCTGGACATCGGCACCTCGTCGTTAACCCAGGGGCCAAACGCCATGAGTTGCCTGGTGGAAATCAAAAAACATGAGGTTTGCACAATCCGGTAAGAATCTCATCGCTGGTTACATTTTGCTGGTAACTGTTGCGTTTGAGAGATGGAATCCCGTCTCGGCGCCTTGCTACAGTCAGGGTCCCAGAGGTATTGATGGGTGAACATCAAAAAGTTTTCTTGATTACACCAACCTGCGCAGATGCGCAGGTTTTTTTTGCCTGCGGCTCACGCTAACGAACTGAAACACAGTTTTCCTGTTATCCCGCCTCGCCTTTCTTTATAACTGCTGCGATATGCCTCGTTTTATTTAATTGATTGCAGCGGTAATGCTATGCCCCGAATAAAAAAACTTCTGGGAAAAGACCAGATCAAAGCCTCATTTAATCCGTTCCGTTTTCGCCTGATCTGTTTAGGCGTGCTCGGTTGTTTGGGACTGCTGCTGGCACGCGTTGGCGATCTGCAACTGATTAACCACCCGATGCTGGAACATGAAGCGGATCAGCGTTCGCTGCGTACCGTCACGCTGCCGACCAACCGCGGCACCCTGCTGGACCGCGATGGCGAAGCGCTGGCGCTTAGCGTGCCGTCACGCGATATCATCGCCGACCCGATGCGCGTGCTGGAAGCCAATCCCGATTTTACCAGCGCCAAATGGGCCTATCTCGCCAATGCGCTGAATATGCGCCCGGACCAGCTGGCGCAGCAGATTGTTGCCAATCCAAAGAAACGCTTCCTCTATCTGGGCCGCAAGATTGAGCTGAGCATTGCCAAAGATATCGCCGCGTTGCGCCTTAAGGGCATCAGCTCGGTGTATGACGACAGCCGTTTTTATCCGATGAGTGAAGCCGCCGCGCCGCTGATCGGCATTGTCGGGGCGGATAACATCGGCCTGAACGGCCTGGAAAAAGGCTTCGATCGTCTGTTGCAGGGGGAAGAGGGCAAAGAGGTTTACCGTCAGGATGGCGATGGCAACATTATCGCGATGATTGATTACGAACCGCCGCAACAGCCCCCCACGGTGCAGCTCAGCATCGACAAATTCGATCAATACACGCTGTATAGTAAATTGCGCGACGGCGTGCTGCTGAACAAAGCCGACTCCGGCGCGGCGGTGCTGGTGAAAATCGACACCGGCGAAATTCTGGCGATGGCTTCGTATCCCTCGTTCAACCCGAACAACTACGATGGCGCGACTCCGGCGCAGATGCGTAACGTGGCGATTAACGACAGCTACGAACCCGGTTCCACGGTAAAACCGCTGGTGGTGCTGGAGGGGCTGGAGCGCCATCTGGTACGTCCTGATTCGGTTATCGATACCTCGCCGTACACGGTTAACGGCCACCTGATTCGCGACGTGGGCCACTGGCCGCGTCTGACCATGACCGGCATTTTGCAGAAATCGAGCGACATCGGCGTGTCCCATATCGCGCTGGCGATGCCTGCCGAAGCGCTGGTCAATACTTATCAGGCGTTTGGCCTTGGTAAACCTACCGGTCTGGGGCTGACCGGCGAAAGCGTCGGTTACTTCCCGCTGCACCGTGACCGCTGGGCGGATATCGAACGCGCCACCTTCGCCTTTGGCTACGGCCTGCGCGTGACGCCGCTGCAAATCGCGCGTGAATACGCCACCCTGGGTTCCTACGGCATCTATCGTCCGCTGTCGATCACCAAGGTGACGCCGCCGGTGCTGGGTAAACAGGTGGCCGATCCTGAGACGGTGAAAACCGTGGTGCATATGCTGGAGAGCGACGTGTTACCCGGCGGCACCGGGTTGAAAGCGGCGGTGCCGGGCTATCGTCTGGCGACCAAAACCGGTACCGCAGAGAAGATGGGCAGCAGCGGTAAGTACGATGGCGGTTACGTCAACTACACCGCAGGCATTGCCCCGGCCAGCCATCCGGAGGTGGCGCTGGTGGTGATGATCAACCATCCCACGGCAGGTGACCACTTTGGTGGTTCGGTGGCGGCCCCCATTTTCGGCAACATTATGGGGCCGGTGCTGAAGCAAATGAATATCGCGCCGGATGCCATCTACAGCAAACCAGCTTCAGATAAATCTCAATAAAATCAGGATGTAAACGAGGTGTCGGACTTTTCACACCTCGTTGCATTTCCCCGAATTCCGTTGCGTTTTCCGGCTGTCGTCAGCACACCATTGATGCGAGGATGAAAGTCCCAGAGGTATTGATTGGTGTGAAGATCAGCTGCGCAAGCAGCGATACCGGGACCGAATTCGGTCAGGTATTCACCCTGTTCAGTTGCACCAACCCACGCGGATGCGTGGGTTTTTTTTCTGCGATACAAAGTCAAATCCCTTGTTAAAGCTTTGCTAACTCGTTCACACCTCTTATCTATCTCTTAACGTTCCCCCGGCAACAAAAAAATATCTCGTCGTGTAACGTATTGCACAACGTACTGCGATGACGCATTCCATCGAGGTTCGCCAGCCCCTTACTGTGTTGGTAGCGCAGGTAAGGGGCGTATTTTTTGCCATCCGTTGAGTCGATAACTCTATGCCAAAACTCAAAGACAGAACGCCGAAAGGCGAGGGCCGCTCGGCGGCATTTCAGCTACGCATTCATCCGGAATTGCATGACCAGCTACGCACACTGACCGATGACGACAACGTGACATTATCCTGCTGGCTAAAGGATCTGGCGCGGCGCGAGTTGCGCCGCCGGGGAATTGAGCCGAAAGGATAAGCCGGTCAGAAACGCGCGATAACTCGCGCCGCTACATTTGGGAGCAAGGTTTAGCAGTGGCGCTAAAGATTGCAGATTCCGTAGCGGCGCGATTTATCGCGTTATAAGAAATATGAATGCCTGAAAACCCGTTAAAAGCTAAAAAACACAGCGATTTATCGCACGAAAGGTTTACCATTTTCGTTTCGAAAATATGTTTTACGCAACCTTAACAGCTGTGACCTTGCCACCTGCCTACAATGACTTTCCTTGAGAGTAATCATTCTCATTACTTTATCCATCTTGTTGAGAAAAACTATGCGCCTGAAACTTCTTTCTGCCAGCGTCGTTTTTTTACTGGCAGCCTGTGATCAGGGCGGAGCTACACCCGCCGCGTCTGCGACGCCGCAAGTCGGCGTTGTTACCCTGAAAACCGAACCCGTTACGCTGGTAACGCAATTGCCTGGCCGTACCACCGCGGTAAGAACCGCTCAGGTTCGCCCGCAGGTGAGCGGTGTCATCCAGAAAATACTTTTCACCGAAGGGGGTGAAGTAAAAGAGGGGCAGCCGTTGTATCAAATCGACCCGGCGTCCTATAAAGCCGCTTACGATAAAGCAATGGCGACCTGGCAAAACGACGCCATGCTGGCGAAGCGTTACCAGCCGCTCGCTGCCGCCCATGCCATCAGTCAGCAAACCTATGATGACGCGGTAGCGGCCGAGCGCGAAGCCAAAGCCGATGTCGAAACCGCCAAAGTGAACCTCGACTATACGCTGGTGAAAGCGCCGATCTCCGGTCATATCAGCCGTTCGATCTACACTGCCGGTGCCCTGGTGACCAGTGGGCAAACCGACTTCCTCGCCACCATTACTCAGCTCGATCCGATCTTTGTTGATGTGAGTCAGTCGTCCACCGACCTGCTGCGTCTGCGTCGCGCTCTGGCTGAGGGCAAAATCGAGAAAGTCGGGGATAACACCGCCGCCGTTGGTTTGACGCTGGAAGATGGCAGCAAATATAACGGGGAGGGCAAGCTGGCGTTCTCTGAAGTGAACGTCGATACCGCCACCGGCACTGTGGTGCTGCGTGCCGTATTCCCGAACTCGCACAGCGAACTGCTGCCGGGTATGTATGTTCATGCCAGCTTCCCGCAGGGCATCCAGCAGCAGGGCATTCTGGTTCCACAGGAATCCATCATGCATGACACCAAAGGCCAGCCTTATGTCTACGTGGTGAAAAGTGACAGCACCATTGAGCAGCGCAGCATCAGCACCGGCGAGATGATCAAAGGGGAGTGGCTGGTCACTGCGGGCCTGAAAGAAGGCGAAAAAGTGGTGGTGAATAACCTGCAAAGCGTGCGTAGCGGCGTCAAAGTGACGACCACCGCTGCGGACACCAATGACACGCCGTCAGCCAATGCCGTCAGCCTCTCCATGACTGATGCCGCGGCACAATAAGGGGGCGTAATGTCTAAGTTTTTTATTGAACGCCCGATATTTGCGTGGGTGATCGCGATTATCGTGATGCTGGTGGGGGCGATTGCTACGCTCAAACTGCCGGTAAACCAATATCCCGACATCTCGCCACCGGCAGTCTCCATCTCAGTAACCTATCCGGGCGCCAGTGCGGAAACCACCCAGAACACCGTGGTGCAGGTGATTGAGCAGCAACTTAACGGCCTCGACGGTCTGCGCTACCTGGAATCCAGCAGCGCCTCCGACGGTAGCGCCCAGATCATCGCCACCTTTAACCAGGGGATTAACCCGGACATTGCACAGGTACAGGTGCAGGACCGTGTTTCTCTGGCGGAGTCGCAGTTACCGACCGACGTGACGCAGCAAGGTATTCGCATCCGCAAATACCAGAAAAACTTCATGATGGTGGTCGGCCTGATCTCGAAAGACGGCAAGCTGACC
Source organism: Pantoea sp. X-Soil-TKNS-1207 (assembly GCF_059730485.1). Taxonomy (NCBI): domain Bacteria; kingdom Pseudomonadati; phylum Pseudomonadota; class Gammaproteobacteria; order Enterobacterales; family Erwiniaceae; genus Pantoea; species Pantoea sp. X-Soil-TKNS-1207. The sequence continues at coordinate 3,451,932 of NZ_AP035958.1, read as the reverse complement.
AACGGCGACCTGGCGGATATGCTGGTGTCCAAGCTGGAAGACCCGATCTCTCGTACTCCGGGCGTCGGCGACTTTATGGTGCTGGGTTCTGAATATGCGATGCGTATCTGGCTCGATCCGGCCAAGTTGTATAAATACAACCTGATGCCGAGCGATGTCAGTACCGCCATCGATAACCAGAACGTGCAGGTTTCCTCCGGTTCTCTCGGCGGTCTGCCGACCATTCAGGGCGCGAAAACGCAGGCAACCGTCCTCGGTAAAACCCGTTTCACCACCGTGAAACAGTTCGAGAATGTGCTGCTGAAAGTGAACAGCGATGGTTCGCAGGTGCGCCTGAAAGATGTGGCTTCGGTCGCTCTGGGTCCGCAAACCTACGGCATCGACGCCACCCTGAACGGCAAACCGGCGGCCGGTATCGCGCTGCGTCTGGCGACCGGTGCGAATGAGCTGAATACCGCGAAAGCGGTGCGTCAGACCATCGCCGATTTGAAAGAATCGCTGCCGGATAACGTTGAAGTCACCTATCCCTACGACACCTCACCGGTGGTCAGCGCTTCTATCGAAGAAGTGGTGAAAACGCTGATTGAAGCGGTGGTGCTGGTGTTCTTCGTGATGCTGATCTTCCTGCAAAACCTGCGCGCGACCATGATCACCACCCTGGTGGTTCCCGTGGTTCTGCTGGGCACCTTTGGTATCCTCGCGGCCTTTGGTTACAGCATCAACACCCTGACAATGTTCGGGATGGTGCTGGCGATAGGGCTATTGGTGGATGATGCCATCGTGGTGGTGGAGAACGTCGAGCGTGTGATGCACGAAGAACGGCTCGATCCCAAAACCGCCACCATTAAATCGATGCAGCAAATCCAGGGCGCGTTGTTTGGTATCGCGCTGGTTCTGTCGGCGGTACTGCTGCCGATGGCGTTCTTCGCCGGTTCGACCGGGGTTATCTACCGTCAGTTCTCCATCACCATTGTTTCGGCGATGGCGCTGTCGGTGATTATGGCGCTGGTCTTCACTCCGGCACTCTGCGCCACCCTGCTGAAAGCCAGTTCGGCGGAGCACAAAACCACGGGCTTTGCCGGTTGGTTTAACCGCAAGTTCGACAGCGGCGCGATGCACTACACCCGCGGTGTCAGCAAAGTGATCTCCCGTCGTGGCCTGTTTATGGTGGTGTATCTGGTGATCGTTGGTGTCACCGGCTTCCTGTTTACCCGGGTGCCGACCACCTTCCTGCCGAGCGAAGACCAGGGCCTGATGATGGTACAGATGACCCTGCCGGTGAATGCCTCGTCGCAGCGCACTCAGCAGGTGATCAACGATCTCAATGCCTATTTGCAGAAAAACGAAGCGTCAGTGGTGACCACCACCTTTGGCGTGGCGGGCTTTAACTTCGCCGGTCGTGGGCAGAGTAACGCCATGGCGTTCGTCCGTCTGAAAGATTGGGGCGAGCGTACCCATAGCGGTCAGAGCGTGCAGGATTTGGCGAACCGCATAATGGCGCACTTCGCCAATTACAAGAACGCCAAAATCTTCGCCATGGTGCCGCCAGCGGTGATGGAGCTGGGTAACGCCACCGGTTTCGACCTCTACTTACAGGATACCGGCGGCCATACCCATCAGCAGATGATGGATGCCACCCACCAGTTGATTGATCTGGCGAACAAAGACCCGCGTCTGGCGCAGGTACGCATGAACGGCCTGGAAGATGAGCCGCAGTATCAGCTGGAGATTAATGACGAGAAAGCCAGCGCCCTCGGCCTGAGCATGACCGACATCAACAACACCCTGTCCGTTGCCTGGGGTTCCAGCTACATCGACCAGTTTATGTATAACGGCCGTGTAAAAGAGGTGTACCTGATGGGTAAAGCGGATTCCCGCGTGACCCCGTCTGACCTCAACAAATGGTACTTCCGTAACTCATCCGGCACCATGGTTCCGTTCTCGGCCTTTGCCTCCGGTAAATGGGTCTACGGTTCGCCGCACTTCGAGCGTTTTAACGGACTGACGTCGGAAGAGGTGCTCGGTTCACCTGCGCCGGGTAAAAGTACCGGTGAGGCGATGCAGGCGATAGAGCAGCTGGCGAAGAAGTTGCCACAAGGCTTCCGCGTGCAGTGGTACGGCATCTCCTATGAAGAACAGGCTTCCGGCAACCAGACCACGCAGCTGTATGCCATCTCGATTCTGGTGGTGTTCCTGTGTCTGGCGGCGTTGTATGAAAGCTGGTCGATTCCATTCTCGGTGATCCTCGTGGTTCCGCTTGGGGTACTGGGTACCATCAGTGCGGTGCTGCTGCGCGGATTGCAGAACGATGTGTTCTTCCAGGTCGGGCTATTAACCACCGTCGGGCTGGCGGCGAAGAACGCCATCCTGATTGTTGAATTTGCCAAGGAGCTGCACGAGCGCGAAGGCAAGAGCCTGGTGGAAGCGGCGGTGGAGGCAGCGCGACTGCGTATCCGCCCCATCATCATGACCTCAATGGCCTTTATCCTCGGCGTGCTGCCGCTCACCATCTCCAACGGTGCGGGTGCCGGTAGTCAGCACTCCATCGGTACGGCGGTGGCCGGCGGGATGATTACCGCGACTTTCCTCGCCATCTTCTTTGTGCCGATGTTCTACGTGGTGGTGTCGCAGTTCTTTGCTCGCAAGAAAAAAGCATCCGCAGAGGGGGTGCAGCATGATGACTAAAACCTTCAACTGGGCGCTGCTGCCGCTGGCGGCGGCCCTTGGCCTGACCGGATGTACCATGGAGCCGCACTATCAGCGTCCGACGATGCCGGTGGATGCACGTTACGATCAGCCCACCCCGGTGGGCAACGTGGCGGATCTGCCGTGGCAGAACTTCTTTACCGACGCCAATATGCGCAACCTGATCACGCTGTCACTCGAGAATAACCGCGACCTGCGCGTCGCGGCCCTCGATGTCGAGCAGGCGCGAAATGATGTGACGGTACAGCGTGCCGCGCTGATGCCGTCGATTGATGCCACCGCCAGCCAGACGTCAGCCCATGAACCGGGAAATCTGTACAACACCCAGAGCACCGGGCCGGTGACTTACCATGAGCTGAACGCCGGTCTGGGTGTTACTTCATGGGAGCTGGATTTCTTTGGCCGTCTGCGCAGCCTGCGTGATGAGGCGCAGGAAACCTATCTGTCGACGGAAGCCACCGAGCGCGCGACGCGTATCTCGCTGATTTCTGAAGTGGCGACCGCCTGGCTGACCTTGTGTTCAGATAACGACCTGCTGCACCTTGCGCAGAACACCGCCCAGAGCCAGCAGGATTCGTACCGCCTGACCAAAATGAGCTATGACGGCGGGGTGAGCAGCGAGCAGGATCTGGCCGAAGCGGAAAGTACGGTACGTGCCGCCGAAGCGGATGTGGCCAGCTATACCCGTCAGGTGCGTCAGGATGTGGATGCGCTGCGCCTGCTGGTCGGCACCGATTTACCGGTGTCGCTGCTGTCACATGCCACCCTCAACGCGAACTGGGAATTCCCGGCGACGCCTGCGGGCCTGCCGTCGGATCTGCTGACGCGTCGTCCGGACATTATGGCGGCTGAGCACACGCTGAAAGCGGCGAACGCCAATATTGGTGCCGCACGCGCCGCCTTCTTCCCAAGCATTACGCTGACGGCGTCGGGCGGCTCCACCAGTAGCTCCCTCGGCAACCTGCTGAGTGGCGGCACCGGTGCCTGGTCGTTTGTGCCTTCGATTAACCTGCCCATTTTTGACGGCGGTAAAAACGAAGCCAACCTCAACATCGCGCATATCGAGAAACGCATTGAGGTCGCCAATTATGAAAAAGCCATCCAGACCGGGTTTAAAGAGGTGAATGATGCGCTGGCCGGTCAGGATACCTGGCAGGATCAAATGACGGCCCTGCAAAAAGAGGTAGGTGCTAATCAACGCGACTACGACTATTCTGAATTGCGGTTTAAACAGGGCGTTGATAATTATCTCAATGTGTTAGTTGCCCAACGTTCGCTTTACACCGCGCAGCAGTCCCTGATCAGCGCGCATCTGGGCCAGTTAAGCCAGAAAATTACGCTGTATAAGGCGCTTGGCGGAGGCTGGAAATCCTGATTTTCTTAACGAAACCCTTACGGTTTGCGCATGGAAAAAGCCACGGACTTCAGCAGATAATACGCGCAGTAATGATTTACCTTTGAAATAATCCCCTGTTCTTCAGGGGATTTTCCTTTTCTCTGATGACTTGAAGAATTCGATGATAACCAAAGCTCCCCGCTCCGCTTTCTCTCGCTGGCTGAAATGGCTACTCCTGTTAGTTGTGCTGTTAATCGTTGCTGGCGTGATCTGGCGTGTGGTCGGGGGCCATGGTGCACCAGGTGGAATGCCGCCAGGCGGCGCGCATGGTGAGCATGGCGGGCGCGGTGGTCAGCGCGGCGCGGGCGGTGGTCGTCCGGGCATGGCAATGATGATGGGCGGCGCGACCCTGGTGCACAGCGGCGTCGCCAGTACCGCCGATGTGCCGGTGTATCTTAATGCGCTTGGCACGGTGATCCCGAATGCCAGCGTTACCGTCACCAGCCGTGTGGCGGGCCAGCTGGACAAGGTCTACTTCACCGAAGGGCAGAAAGTCACTGCCGGCCAGCTGCTGGCGCAGATCGATCCACGCACCTATCAGGCCACGCTGGCGCAATATCAGGGCGATCTTGCGCAAAACCAGGCATTGCTGAAAAGTGCACAACTGACGTTGACGCGTTACCAGAAACTGTATGCTCAGGATTCACTGGCACGCCAGGATCTCGACACGCAAACCGCCACCGTCGGCCAGTATCGCGGCGCGGTAGCGGCGGATGAAGCGCAGATCGCCACCGCCAAACTGGATATCGAATACGCCCGTATCACTTCCCCAGTCAGCGGCCGCGTCGGTCTGCGTCTGGTCGATCCTGGCAATATGATCCAGACCACCGATACCACCGGTATTGTGGTGGTGACGCAGATGCAACCGGCAGCGGTAACCTTCAGCGTGCCGCAGAGCAACATCCCGCAGCTGACCAAAGCGCTGCATAACGGCCAGAGCCTGCCCGCCACCGCGTTGGATCAGGACAACACGACGGTGCTGGCGCAGGGCGATGTGAAATTTATCAGCAACCAGATCGACACCAGCACCGGCACCATCGAACTGAAAGCCAGCTTCCCCAACGAGGATGAATCGCTGTTTGCTAACCAGTTCGTCAACCTGCGTCTGCAAACCGACACGCTGAAAAACGCGACGGTGATCCCCTCGCAGGCGTTGCAGCTGAGCAGCGACGGCAGCTTTGTTTTCCTGATCAACAAAGACAACACCGTGACGCGTAAAGCGGTGAGCGCCGGTCCGGCGTTTGGCGAGGACCAGCAGGCGATCCTGAAAGGGGTTGAACCGGGCGATCGCCTGGTAACGGAAGGCATCGATCGCCTGACCGACGGCAGTAAAGTGGCGCTGGCCGATGAGAGCAAACCGACTGCGACCACCGAGGCCAAATGAACCCGTCACGCCTGTTTATCCAGCGGCCGGTCGCTACCATCCTGTTGATGGTGGGCGTGCTGATCGCCGGGATCTTCGCTTATAAATTCCTCTCCACCTCGGCGCTGCCGGAGGTGGATTACCCGACCATCCAGGTCACCACGCTCTATCCTGGCGCCAGCCCGGACGTGATGGCATCGTCAGTCACCTCTCCGCTGGAGCGGCAGCTTGGGCAGATGGCGGGCCTCAGCCAGATGACCTCCACCAGCTCCGGCGGCTCCTCAATCATTACCCTGAAGTTCAGCCTCGATCTGTCGCTGGACGTGGCCGAGCAGGAAGTGCAGGCGGCGATCAACGCCGCCAACAACCTGCTGCCGAGCGATCTGCCTAATCCGCCAACCTACAAAAAGGTCAACCCGGCGGATAGCGCGGTGATCACCCTGGCGGCCAGCTCCGATAACCTGCCGCTGACCGAAGTGCAGGATCTGGTGAATACCCGCGTGGCGCTGAAGCTGTCGCAGATCTCCGGTGTCGGTATGGTGACGCTGGCAGGGGGACATCAACCGGCCATCCGCGTCCAGATGGACCCGAAGGCGCTGGCGGCGCATAACCTGACGCTGGAAGACGTTAATACCCTTATCAGCAACAGCAACGTCAATGGTTCCAAAGGGGGCTTCGACGGTAAATTCCACTCGGTCACCATCGATTCCAACGACCAGCTGCGCACCGCCGATGAGTACGGCAACCTGATCCTGACCTACCAGAACGGGGCCGCGCTGCGTCTGAAAGATATCGCCCATATCGAACAGGGACCGGAAAACAGCTTCCAGTCGGCGTGGGCTAATAACAGCCCGGCGATTGTGATTAGCGTGCAGCGCCAGCCGGGCGCCAACGTGATTCAGGTGGTGGACGACATCAAAGCGAAGCTGCCAACCTTGCAGGCCGCGTTGCCCGATGGCGTGAAGATGAGCATTCTCTCGGACCGCACGCAAACCATCCGCGCCTCCATCAGCGATGTTCAGTTTGAACTGATGCTGTCGGTGGCGCTGGTGGTAATGGTGACCTTCCTGTTTCTGCGCAACGTGGCGGCGACGCTGATCCCCAGCGTGGCGGTGCCGCTGTCGCTGATTGGTACCTTTGGCGTGATGTATCTGGCGGATTTCAGCCTTAACAATCTGTCGCTGATGGCGCTGACCATCGCCACCGGCTTCGTTATCGATGATGCGATTGTGGTGGTGGAGAATATCTCGCGGCGGCTGGAAGAGGGCGAGACGCCGATGCAGGCGGCGCTGAAAGGCTCGCAGCAGATTGGCTTCACCATCATCTCGCTGACCTTCTCGCTGATTGCGGTGCTGATCCCGCTGCTGTTTATGGGTGATGTGGTGGGGCGCTTGTTCCGTGAGTTCGCCATCACCCTCGCGGTGTCGATTCTGGTGTCGATGCTGGTGTCGCTGACGCTGACTCCGATGCTATGCGCCTATCTGTTGCAGCATATTCCGCCGGAAAAACAGTCGCGCTTTTCACGGAAGGGTGGCGAGTTCTTTGACAAGCTGATCCGCGGCTACGATCGCATGCTGACCGTCGTGCTGAACCACCAGAAGCTGACGCTGCTGGTGGCGCTGGCGACCTTCGTGCTCACGGCGCTGCTGTATATCATGATCCCGAAAGGTTTCTTCCCGACCCAGGATACCGGGCTGATTCAGGGGGTGACGGTCGCTTCGCAGGATGTCTCTTTTGCCGAGATGGCGAAACGTCAGCAGGCGCTGGCGAAGGTGATCCTGCAAAACCCATCGGTGGACAGTTTGTCCTCCACCATCGGCATCGACGGCACCAACACCAGCCTGAACAGCGGACGTATCCAGATCAACCTCAAGTCGTTTGATGAACGCGACGATAAAGCCGGTGTGGTGATTAAGCAGCTGCAACAGGCGGCCAGCCAGGTGGCGGGGATTCAGCTCTACCTGCAACCGGCGCAGGATCTGACGGTGAACGATCAGGTCACGCCGAGCCAGTATCAGTTCACCCTCGACGATGCCGACAGTGAAAACCTGGTGAAATGGACGCCGCAGATGGTGGCCGCCTTGCAGAAACGCCCGGAATTTAATGGCGTGGTAAGCAATTTGCAGGATCAGGGGCGCGTAGCGTACGTCGAGCTGAATCGCGACAAAGCGGCGCGCTACGGCATTACCGCCTCGGACGTCGATACCGCGCTGTACAACAGCTTCGGTCAGCGTCTGGTCTCCACCATCTTTACCCAGGCAAACCAGTATCGCGTGGTGCTGGAAGTGGCGCCGACTTACCAGCAATCGCCAGCGTCGTTCGATGATGTCTATCTGCAACCGTCAACCAGCAGCACCAGCGACGATAACAGCAGCACCTCGTCCAGCAGCAGTTCCGGCACCAGCAGCACCAGCTCATCGGGCAGCAGTTCCTCGACATCGTCCAGTACTACCACCTCCACCAGCACCACCGGGATGGTGAAGCTGACCTCGATTGCCACCATTCACCAGCGCACCGGTTCACTGATGCATATGCGTCTGAACCAGTTCCCGGCGGTAATGGTGTCGTTCAACCTCAACAGCGGGTATTCGCTGGAGGATGGGCAGAAGGCGATTGCCGAGGTGACGCAGCAGCTGAATCTGCCGTCGAGTATTACCCTGCGCTATCAGGGCGAGACCTCGGCGTTCCAGAGCGCCACCGGCAACACCCTGTGGCTGATTCTGGCGGCGCTGGTCACCATGTATGTGGTGCTGGGCATTCTGTACGAAAGTTTTATCCATCCGGTGACGATTCTCTCCACGCTGCCCTCGGCGGCGGTAGGCGCGTTGCTGACGCTGCTGCTGGCGGGCACTGAGTTCAGCCTGATCGCGCTGATTGGCGTGATCCTGTTGATCGGCATCGTGAAGAAGAACGCGATTATGATGATCGACTTCGCGCTGGAAGCGGAGAACAAGCAGCATATGAGTCCGCGTGATGCGATTCACCAGGCCTGTCTGCTGCGTTTCCGCCCGATTCTGATGACCACCATGGCGGCGCTGCTGGGGGCGCTGCCGCTGATGCTGGCTTCCGGCTCTGGCGCGGAACTGCGTCAGCCGCTGGGGCTGGTGATTGTCGGCGGCCTGATCTTCAGCCAGGTGCTGACGCTGTTCTCCACCCCGGTGATCTATCTGTGGTTTGATGGCTGGGCGCAACGCGGTAAACGTTTCGTGCAGCGCAGACAGCAGCAGGCACGGGGCCAGCAATGAATATGACGCGGCTGTTTATCTTCCGCCCGGTCACCACCCTGTTGCTGACGCTGGCGATTATGCTGCTCGGCACCCTCGGCTACCGGCTGTTGCCGGTGGCTCCGCTGCCGCAGGTGGATTTCCCCACCATCATGGTCAGCGCCAGCCTCGCGGGGGCCAGCCCGGAAACCATGGCGGCGACGGTTGCCACGCCGCTGGAGCGTTCGCTCGGTCAGATCGCCGGGATCACCGAGATGACGTCGAGCAGCTCGCAGGGTTCCAGCACCATCATTTTGCAGTTTGAACTTGATCGCGATATCAACGGCGCGGCGCGCGATGTGCAGGCGGCGATTAACGCCGCCCGCAGCCTGCTGCCGAGTTCGATGGAATCGTTACCGACCTACCGCAAAGCCAACCCGTCCGATGCGCCGATTGTGATGCTGGCGCTGGTTTCCGCTACCCGCACGCCGGGTGAATTGTACGACCTGGCGGAAAGCAAAATCGAACAGGCGATGGGGCAGGTGAAAGGGGTGGGTGAAGTGTCGCTGATGGGCAGCGCGCTGCCAGCGGTACGTATCGACCTGCAACCGCAAAAGCTGACCCAGTACGGCATTGCGCTGGATACGGTGCGCACCGCCGTAGCCAACAGCACCACCAATCTGCCGAAGGGGATGTTGCAGGGCAGCAGCCAGTCGTGGGTGGTGGACAGCAACGGCCAGCTGGATAAAGCGGCGCAGTATCGCGACCTGATCGTCAGCTACAGCAACGGCAAAGCGGTGCGGTTGCACGATGTCGCCACCGTATATGACTCCATCGAAGATAAGTATCAGGCCGGTTTCCTCAATGCCACGCCTTCGGTGATGATTGGTATCACCCGCCAGGCGGGCGCCAACATGCTCGACACCATTGACGCGGTCAAAGCGCAGCTGCCGGAGCTGGAGAAAAACCTGCCTGCCGATACCCAGCTGAAGGTGGTGGTGGACCGTTCACCGACGGTGCGTGAATCGCTGTATGACACCGAAGAGACGCTGCTGATTGCCACTATGCTGGTGATTGCGGTGGTGTTTATCTTCCTGCGCAATGTGCAGGCGGTGGTGATCCCGGCGCTGGCGCTGCCGGTGTCGCTGATTGGCACCTGTGCGGTGATGTATCTGCTCGGCTACAGCCTGGATAACCTGTCGCTGATGGCGCTGATTATCGCCACTGGCTTTGTGGTCGATGATGCGATTGTGGTGCTGGAAAACATTACGCGCCATATCGAAGAGGGCCTCAGTCCCTTACGTGCCGCCCTGCGCGGCGCACAGGAAGTGAGTTTTACCGTGCTGTCGATGACCATGTCGCTGGTGGCGGTGTTTATCCCTATCCTGCTGATGGGCAGCATTGTCGGGCGTCTGTTCCGCGAATTTGCCGTCACGCTGACCATCTCGCTGCTGATTTCGATGTTTGTCTCGCTCAGCCTGACGCCGATGCTCTGCGCGCGCCTGCTGAAGCCAAAACCGAAAGTCACCAAACGCCCGCATCCGCTGTATCAGTTTATTGAGAACCAGCTCAACGCGCTGCTGGCGGCTTACGCACGAGGTCTGGCGTGGGTGATGGCGCACCAGAAAATCACCATGCTAAGCCTGCTGCTTACCGTGTTGCTGAACCTGTTCCTTTACTCGGTGGTGCAGAAGGGCTTCTTCCCCAACCAGGACACCGGCCTGCTGATGGGCGCGCTGCGCGCCGATCAGAACATCTCCTTCCAGGCGATGAAGCCGAAGATGTTGCAGTTCACCAAAATCATCCAGTCCGATCCGGCGGTGGAAACCGTGATGTCATCGATGGGCAGCGGCATGTTTGGCGCGCGTAACTCCGCCAACTTCTTTGTGCGTCTGAAGGATTTTGATCAGCGCAGCGCCACCGCCACCGAAGTGGCTAACCGTCTGAGCATGAAAACCAGCCATATCGCGGGGGGACAGATGTTCCTGATGGCGGCGCAGGATCTGCGTATTGGCGGACGCAGCGCCAACGCTACCTATCAATACAGTTTGCAGGCCGACGATCTTGACGTGCTGCGCATCTGGACGCCGAAAGTACAGGCCGCGCTGGCGGCGATCCCGCAGCTCAACAGCGTCGATTCCGACTCACAAACCGGCGGCCAGGAAGTGGTGATCAACATCGATCGCGATCGGGCGAAGATGCTGGGCGTCAACGTGCAGATGATCGACACCATGCTGAACAACGCCTTCAGCCAGCGCCAGATCGCCACGCTCTACCACACGCTGAATCAGTATCACGTAGTGATGTCGTTGCAGGATAGCTACACCCGCGACCCGGCGATCCTGAAAGAGTTGTTTGTCGTCAATGACAGCGGCGATCGCGTACCGCTCTCCGCATTTGCCACCTTTAAGGGCGGCAACGCGCCGTTGTCGGTGGCGCATCAGGGCCAGTCGGCCACCAGCACCATCGCCTTTAACCTGAATGATGGCGTGTCGCTGGAGCAGGCGCAGGCGCTGATCAAACAGGCGATGGCGAAGCTCGGGCTGCCGTCCAATATTCAGGCCGGTTTTGCCGGTACCGCTGCCGCCTTTACCCAGCTGACCGCCACCATGCCGTGGCTGATTCTGGCGGCGCTGGCGGCGGTGTATATCGTGCTGGGCGTGCTGTATGAAAGCTATATCCACCCGCTGACCATTCTTTCCACGCTGCCATCGGCGGGCGTCGGCGCGTTGCTGCTGCTGCTGCTGACCAATACCCAGCTAACGGTGATCGCGCTGATCGGCATTATCCTGTTGATTGGTATCGTGAAAAAGAACGCCATTATGATGATCGACTTTGCCATCCACGCTGAACGCAACCAGGGGATGTCGCCGCAGCAGGCGATCACTCAGGCCTGTCTGATGCGCTTCCGTCCGATCATGATGACCACGCTGGCCGCCTTCTTCGGCGCACTGCCGCTGGCGCTGGGCAGCGGCGGCGATGCCGATTTGCGCAGCCCGCTTGGGCTGGCGATTGCCGGTGGCCTGGCGCTGAGCCAGCTACTCACTTTATTTACCACGCCGGTTGTTTATCTCTGGCTCGATCGTCTGAGCCGCGCCACCAAACGTCAGTGGCGGCGGTTGCGTCATGCGGAATCCTGATTCATGAAAATGTCGTTACGAATTACCCCGATCTTTATGGCGCTGCTGCTGGCAGGCTGTACCGTTGGCCCTGATTATCAGCGCCCGACGATGGCAATGCCGACTCAGTTTAAAGAGGCAAAAGGCTGGACCCAGGCCACGCCGCAGGATGATCAGAACAAGGGCGAATGGTGGGCCGTGTACCACGATGCCACGCTCGACAGCCTGCTGCGCCAGGTCAGCATCTCCAACCAGAACGTGGCGACCTATGCGGCGCAATATCGCGAGGCCCAGGCGCTGGCGGGGCAGTCACGCGCCGAGCTGTTTCCGTCCGTCGATTATGACGCCAGCAGCACGCGCAGCGGCAGCCACACCACCACCACCGGTGCCAGTCAGCGTACCGTCAGCAACAGCCATCAGGCTGAGCTGAGCGCCAGCTGGGAGCTGGACCTGTGGGGCAAACTGCGCCGCACGCTGGAAGAGAACAAAGCCAGCGCCCAGGCCAGTGCCGCCGAGCTGGCGAATATCACCCTGAGCGCGCAGTCGGAACTGGCGCAGGATTATTTCCAGCTGCGCGTTATGGACGAAAAAATCGCCCTGTACCAGCGTAGCGTCGATGCCTACCAGCGTTATCTGACGGTGATCCAGAACAAATATCAGGCGGGCAGTGAATCGCGCGCCACCCTGGCGCAGGCCCAGATGCAGCTGGAGAGCGCTCGCGCCTCCGCGCAGGATTACCAATGGCAGCGCGCCCAGCTGGAGCACGCGATTGCCTTGCTGCTGGGCCGTGCGCCGGCGGACTTCTCACTGCCGGTGGCGAAACTGGATGCCACGCTGCCCGCCATCCCGCACAGCCTGCCGTCGCAGCTGCTGCAACGCCGCCCGGATATCGCCTATGCCGAACGTAACGTGGCTGCCGCCAATGCGGCGGTGGGCGTGGCGATTGCCGGTTACTATCCGGACCTGACGCTAAGCGCCAGCGGCGGCGTCAGTTCGTCGACGTTCCATAACCTGTTCTCGCTGCCAAACCGCGTCTGGTCGCTGGGGCCGGAGCTGAGCGGTACGCTGCTCGATTTTGGTGCGACTTCAGCGAAGGTTGAGCAGGCACGGGCGTCCTACGATGCCAGCGTCGCCACCTATCGCCAGGCGGTGCTGACCGGGATGCAGGAAGTGGAAGATTACCTGGTGGAGCTGAACACCCTGCAAGGCGAGATCGTCTCGCAGCAGCTGGCGACCAGCGCCGCGCAGGAATCGGCACGGGTGACGCGTAATCAGTACGAGGCCGGGATGATCGATTATCTCGACGTCGCCACCACCGAAAATACCAGCCTGAGCGAGCAGCAGAGTTTATTGTCGTTGCAGGGCACCCAATGGGTTAGCAGCGTCGAGTTGATCGCCGCGCTCGGCGGCGGCTGGCAGGGTGAGATGAAGCCGTAGGGTGCGTATTTATACGCCCCTGGTCAAACCCCGTACGGCTGCTGATAGGGTCGGCATAAATGCCGTCATGCAAAACGTGCGGTCATTAATACGGTCGGCATAAATGCCGACCCTACGGGCTGTAGGGTGCGTATTTATACGCACCTGGCCAAACCCCCGCACGGCTGCTGATACGGTCGGCATAAATGCTGGCCCTACGGGCCGTAGGGTGCGTATTTATACGCACCTGGTCAAACCCCCGCACGGCTTCTCAATAACGCCATATTCTTACTTGTCGAAAATCCCCGAATCCTGCATCGTAGGGGCCATTTTTCATGACTGCTAAGGAGCTGGCATGTTATTCACCTGTTTGCGTTTCCTCTGCCGCCTGCTGTGGCGCGTGGAGCTGCGCGGTGACCTGACGGCGCTGCACAAATCCAAAGTGCTTATCACCCCTAACCATATGTCATTTCTGGATGGGGTGCTGGTAGCGTTATTCCTGCCGATTAAACCGGTGTTCGCCGTCTACTCGTCGATCAGCGATCAATGGTTTATGCGAATTCTGAAGCCGCTTATCGACTTCGTGCCGCTCGATCCCACCAAACCGATGTCGATCAAACATCTGGTGCGTCTGATCAACGAAGGCCGCCCGGTGGTGATCTTCCCGGAAGGGCGGATCACCGTGACCGGCTCGCTGATGAAGATCTACAGCGGGGCCGGGTTTGTCGCGGCGAAATCGGGGGCGACCGTGGTGCCGATGCGGATTGAAGGCGCGGAATATACCCCGTTTGGCCGCCTCGCCGGGGTGTTTAAACGTCGCCTGTTCCCGCGTATCACCCTCAGTTTATTGCCTGCCACCTTTATCCCGATGCCGGAAGCCAAACGCGCGCGCGATCGCCGCATTCTGGCTGGCGAGCACTTACATCATGTGATGATGGAAGCGCGTATGGCGGTGCGTCCGCGTGAGACACTGTTTGAGGCGTTCCTGAATGCACGTACCCGCTACGGCCTGTTTAAGCCCTGCATCGAAGACATCAACTTTAAAACCGACAGCTATACCGGGCTGCTGAAAAAAGCGCTTGGCGTCGGGCGCATTCTGGAACGCTACAGCCAGCAGGGGGAATACGTCGGCCTGCTGCTGCCAAACGCCACCGTGACGGCGGCGGCGATTCTTGGCGCATCGCTGCGCGGGCGTATTCCGGCCATGCTGAACTACACCGCCGGGGTCAACGGTATGCGCGCGGCGCTGACCGCATCGCAGGTGAAAACCGTGTTCACCTCACGACAGTTCCTCGAAAAAGGCAATCTGTGGCATCTGCCGCAGGGGCTGACCGAGGTGCAGTGGATCTTCCTCGAAGATCTGCGCGATACCGTGACCACGCGGGATAAGCTGTGGATCCTCACCCATCTGCTGTTGCCGCGTCGCGCGCAGGTGGCGCAGAAACCGGAAGATGCCGCGATGGTGCTGTTTACCTCCGGCTCGGAAGGCAATCCTAAAGGGGTGGTGCATTCGCATAAAAGCCTGCTGGCGAACGTTGAACAGATTCGTACCGTGGCTGATTTCACCCCGCGCGACCGTTTTATGTCGGCGCTGCCGCTGTTTCATGCCTTCGGCCTTACCGTGGGCCTGTTTACGCCGCTGCTGACCGGCGCGCAGGTGTTCCTCTATCCCAGCCCGCTACACTATCGCGTGGTGCCGGAGCTGGTGTATGACCGGAACTGCACCGTGCTGTTTGGCACCTCCACCTTCCTTGGCAACTATGCGCGCTTTGCCAGCCCGTACGATTTTGCCCGACTGCGCTACGTGGTAGCGGGGGCGGAGAAATTGCAGGAAGGCACGCGTCAGGCTTACATAGAAAAATACGGTATCCGTATCCTTGAGGGTTACGGTGTGACCGAATGTGCGCCGGTGGTGGCGATCAACGTGCCGATGGCCGCGAGGTCGCATACCGTGGGCCGCATTCTGCCGGGGATGGATTCGCGCCTGATTTCGGTGCCGGGTATTGAACACGGCGGTCGCCTGCAACTGCGTGGTCCCAACATCATGAACGGCTATCTGCGCGTGGAGAATCCTGGCGTGCTGGAACCTCCGGTGGCGGATAACGGCGAAGGGGAGATGGAGCCAGGCTGGTACGACACGGGCGATATCGTCAGCTTTGATGACGGCGGTTTCTGCCAGATTCAGGGGCGCGCTAAACGCTTTGCCAAAATTGCCGGTGAGATGGTGTCACTGGAGAGTGTCGAGCAGATCGCGCTGAAAGCCTCGCCGCAGAAACAACATGCGGCATCGCTGCGCCCGGATAGCAACCGGGGCGAAGCGCTGGTGCTGTTTACCACCGACAGCGCGCTTAGCCGCGCGCAACTGGTCGACGCCGCGCGCGAGCTGGGCGTGAGCGAGCTGGCGGTGCCGCGCGATATCCGCGTGCTGCAACAGTTGCCGATGCTCGGCAGCGGCAAACCTGACTATGTCAGCCTGAAAAAACAGGCAGAAGAGGAACCGGCATGAGCCAGGCAGCCAACCCGGATGCACCCCTGATGTCGCGTAATATGCTGGCGGTGATTGTGGCGCAGTTTCTCTCGGCGTTTGGCGACAACGCACTGTTGTTCGCCACGCTGGCGGTGCTGAAAAATCAGTTCTACCCCGACTGGAGCCAGCCGATCCTGCAAATGTTGTTTGTGGCCACTTACATCCTGCTGGCCCCTTTTGTCGGGCAGATGGCCGACAGCTTTGCCAAAGGTCGCGTAATGATGTTCGCCAACAGTCTCAAGCTGCTTGGCGCGCTGATTATCTGCTTCGGCTTTAACCCGTTCCTCGGCTACACGCTGGTTGGAGTGGGGGCTGCGGCTTACTCGCCCGCGAAGTATGGCATCCTTGGCGAAATCACCCGTGGCGAGAAGTTAGTGAAGGCAAACGGGCTGATGGAGGGATCGACCATCGCCGCCATTCTGCTCGGTTCGGTGGCGGGGGGGATTCTCGCGGACTGGAACCTGCTGGCCGCGCTGGCAGTGTGTGCACTTACTTACGCGCTGGCGGTGGTCGCGAACCTGTTTATCCCGCGCCTGCTGGCGGCGCGTCCCGGCCAGAGCTGGCACTTTGGCGCCATGCTGCGCAGCTTTATTGCTGCCAGCGTGTTGCTGTGGCGCAACGGCGAAACCCGCTTCTCACTGCTCGGCACCAGCCTGTTCTGGGGCGCAGGGGTGACGCTGCGTTTTCTGCTGGTGCTGTGGGTGCCGGTGGCGCTGGGGATCAGTGATAACAAAACCCCGACCACGCTGAATGCCATGGTGGCGATAGGTATCGTGATTGGCGCGGCGGCGGCGGCAAAACTGGTGACGCTGCAAACGGTACGCCGCTGTATGCCTGCCGGGGTGCTGATCGGCGTGATGGTAGTGGTGTTCGCGTTGCAGCACAGTTTGCTGAATGCCTACCTGATTCTGATGCTGATTGGCGCGCTGGGCGGTTTCTTTGTCGTCCCGCTGAATGCGCTGTTGCAGGAGCGGGGCAGGGAAACCGTTGGTTCCGGTAACGCGATTGCGGTGCAGAACCTCGGCGAAAACACCGCGATGCTGCTGATGCTGGGGCTGTATACGCTGGCGATTAAGCTGGGTGCACCGGCCGTGGCTACCGGCGTGGGCTTCGGCGCGATCTTTGCCGTGGCGATTGCGGTTTTATGGTGGAAAGGACGACGTTAGTAATCGTAGCGGCGCGATTTATCGCGCGTCTTTTGGTCGGGGACATTAAAGGCGCGCGATAAATCGCGCCGCTACAAATGACCGCGCCGCTACTGTGTGCGTTACGGTGCCGGATAAGTAAACTGGCGGTGAATCGCCTCAATGCCTTCCAGCACATCCGCATTCAACGTCAGATTAAAACTCTCCACATTAATCTTCAGCTGTTCCATGGTGGTCGCGCCCAGCAGGGTGCTGGCAACGAACGGCTGCTGTCGTACGTATGCCAGCGCCATCTGCGACGGATCGAGATTGTGCTTCTTCGCCAGTTCAACGTAGGCAGCAACCGCCTGCTGCGACTGGTCGCCGCTGTAGCGGGTAAAGCGGCTGAACAGCGTATTGCGCGCACCGGCGGGTTTCGCGCCGTTCAGGTATTTGCCGCTCAAGGTGCCGAACGCCAGGCTGGAATAAGCCAGCAGCTCCACGCCTTCATGCTGGCTGATCTCCGCCAGACCGACCTCAAAGCTGCGGTTCAGCAGGCTGTACGGGTTCTGAATCGTCACGATGCGCGGCAGCTCATGTTTCTCCGCCAGTTGCAGATAACGCATCACGCCCCACGCGGTTTCATTGGATACGCCGATATAGCGAATCTTGCCCGCGCGTACCTGCTCGGTCAGCGCTTCCAGCGTCTCCAGCAGCGTTACCGCCGCGGTGGATTCGCTGTATTGATAGCCCAGCTTGCCAAAATAGTTGGTCTGGCGCTGCGGCCAGTGCAGCTGATACAGGTCGAGATAGTCGGTGTTCAGACGCTTCAGGCTGGCTTCCAGCGCTTCGCGGATATTTTTGCGGTCCAGCGCCTGGTTCGGACGAATCGACGCATCAGCACCACGTACCGGGCCAGCCACTTTGCTCGCCAGGATGATCTTGTCGCGGCTGCCACGCTTCTTCAGCCAGCTGCCAATATACTGTTCGGTTAACCCCTGGGTTTCCGGGCGCGGCGGCACCGGGTACATTTCAGCGGTATCAATCAGGTTAATGCCCTGGTTTACAGCATAATCCAGTTGCGCATGGGCGTCGGCTTCGCTGTTCTGCTCACCAAACGTCATGGTGCCCAATCCCAGCTGACTCACTTCCAGCGTGCTATGGGGGATACGGTGATAGTGCATTGCCGGCTTCCTTTTTTCATTATGGAATGGAATGTTGTGTCATGTGGGACTATAGCGCGTGAAACGGCGCGGAAGGAAGGGGGGAAAGTTCGGGAAATCGCCTGCACAGCGGGAAAAAATCACGCAGGCGATAAAATTTGGCACTTAACGCTCAATGATGGTGGAAACCTCGTCACCATTGATCTGCATTACATGGCCCTGTTCATCGGTGTATTGCACCAGGCCGGTTTCTTTATCAATCGACGGCTTTCCTTCCGTCATGAGCATACGTCCATCTTTGGTCGCCATCACGTAATCACTGCTGCAACCGCTCAACACCAACGCCGCCAGCATCAACCCCACTGCGCTTACCAACCCTTTCATTCGCCACTCCCTCACACAACTTCAACAGCAAAAGTGTAGTAATAAATGGTTTTGGTGTTCGGGTTAATCGCAAGATTCTTAAAATCAGGGGGCGAGCAGCGCCCGCCCTTGACTTTCTCAGTGCGCGCTTTTCCTGCGGCGCATCAGGTTCAGGCACTCCACCGCCATGGAGAAGAACATGGCAAAATAAATGTAACCTTTTGGTACATGGACGCCAAAACTCTCCAGAATCAGGGTAAAGCCGACCAGAATCAGAAAGGCCAGCGCCAGCATTTTTACCGATGGATGGCGATCAACAAACTCGCCGATGGCGCGTGCGGCAAACATCATCATCAGCACGGCAATCACCACCGCCATCATCATGATAATCAGATGGTCAGACAGGCCGACGGCGGTAATCACCGAATCCAGGCTGAAGATGATGTCGAGCAGCATGATTTGCACGATCGCGCCGAGAAACGAATGGACGTTGGTTTTATGCTCCTCTTCGCCACCTTCGATGGTTTCATGGATTTCCATGCTCGATTTCCACAGCAGGAACAGGCCACCAAACAGCAGAATCAAATCACGCGCGGAGAAGGCGTGATCCATGATCGAGAACAGTGGATGCGTTAAACGCACCACCCAGGCTATCGAGGCCAGCAACGCCAGACGCATCGCCATCGCGGCCAGCAGCCCCAGACGACGGGCGCTATTTTGTTGATGTTTGGGAAGTTTAGCGACCACCAGCGACAGGAAAATAATATTATCTATACCCAGAACCACTTCCAGAATGGTTAATGTCCCCAGCGCCAGCCAGGCATTGGGGTCAGCAATCCAGTCAAACATGTTTACATTCAATCCTAAACGAAAGTTAAACGGCCATTATACACATCATATTCCAGCTTCCCGTAACGGTGCGATAAATCGCGCGGCTACAGCAAAAAATGGCGCGCCAGGAGAGGTCCGGTGAAGCTCTTTTTCAAATAGAAGCCACGCGGCAAAGTCATTATAGGCTCCCCGTGCTCGCCGATGGCTTCGGTCAGCGCTTTGCTGTTGGCGGCTTTCGGGCGGATCTGCAACCAGGCGCCGTGACGGGCGGTGATGCGCTCCACCTGACCGAGCACAATCATATCCATCAGTTCTTCCCAATCCTGGCGCAGCTGCTGCTCCTCTTCTGCGCTCGGATGCCACAGCAAAGGCGCGCCCACGCGGCGTTCAGCCAGCGGCAGCGCACGATCGCCTTCAACCGGAATCCATAATACGCGCGTCAGCTTGTGCCGCACATGGCTGGTCTGCCAGGTGACGCCGCTATTGCCGGTGAGCGGTGCCACGCAGACAAACGTGGTTTCCAGCGGTTTTCCCGCCGCATCGACCGGGATGGTTTTCAACTCGATGCCGAGATGGGCAAAATCCTGCTCCGCCTTACTGCCAGCGCTGGCACCGAGATGCAGCTCCAGCAACATTCCCACCCAGCCTTTATCGCGTTTCAGATTGGCGGGCATCGGCAGCCCGAGCTGGGCCGCCAGCGCCGCAAACGTCTGTCCAGCCAGCTGCTGGGCGCGTTGCAGTAATTCCGCTTCGTTTTGCGGTGGCGTGGGCAATGGGGCTGGGACGTGCATGGCATAACTCATATTGATTAAAGGATGACCAGCAGCCAGCGGTGGCGGTTGTCCACAATTCGCTGCCGGGAATAACGCTGATAATAGCATGATTCAGCGTGCTTTTTTATTTGCTGCCATTCACCGCCTGGCGAGGCAGGCGATGGTTATCCCGGTTTGTTATCGACAATAAACAGGATCTTCGACCGGGTTATCCACAGAAAGCTGGGATAACCCCCACTTCCGGCGACCCCTGTTTCCATTTACAGCCTTGACTTTAGCGATTTGCTGGCTTTTTTTCCCATTTCTGACCAGGTTTAGGGCATTCTCTGTGGATAAAAACAACGTCGGTTGATCTTTAACCAGCACGCTAAGGCAAGGGGATGCAAAGCCAATATTTTTGGGTGAAAATCTGAGTAATTATCTTTTATTTGTATGAAATTATTGATTTTTATTATTGTCTGGTACTGGCTGGATAAGAGTTTTCCGAAGCGGTTATTCAATTAATTCCCGTGTTCTGCACAAAGCTATCCACAGAAAAGGTGAATAAAATTGCCCTGAAATCGGCTTCCCTGTTTATAACCTGGCTAAACTCTGTGAGTTATCCTGTAATTATTCTGTCATCTCCCCTTATATCCAGTGGTTTACCGCCTGTAAGTAGTGTGAAACAATCAGGCTATTCAAATTTAGCTTTGAGGTAGTCCGGTGATCGATGATGATGGCTACCGCCCGAATGTTGGTATCGTAATCTGTAACAGGCAAGGACAAGTGTTATGGGCCAGGCGCTTTGGACAGCACTCCTGGCAATTTCCTCAGGGAGGCATCAATCCCGGTGAAACCGCAGAACAGGCGATGTATCGCGAACTGTTTGAAGAAGTGGGTTTACACCGCAAAGATGTTCGAATACTTGCTTCAACCCGTAACTGGTTACGTTACAAATTGCCAAAACGTTTGGTGCGTTGGGACACGAAGCCGGTATGTATCGGCCAGAAACAAAAGTGGTTTCTTCTGCAGTTGATGTGTAGTGACGCGGATATCAATGTGCAACACAGCAGCACGCCAGAGTTTGACGGCTGGCGCTGGGTCAGCTTCTGGTATCCGGTGCGTCAGGTTGTCTCCTTCAAGCGTGACGTTTACCGCCGCGTAATGAAGGAATTCGCTGGCGTGGTGATGTCTATGCAGGAGAGTGCGGGGCCGCGCAATGCCGCAGCCCATCGACGTAAAAGAGGATAGGCCACGCCCTTTATGCTCACTCAGTTGCGCGAAATAGTTGAAAAAGTGGCGAGTGCACCGCGTCTGAATGAAGCACTCGACCTTCTTGTAAACGAGATATGCCTTGCGATGGAGACCGAGGTTTGCTCGGTCTATCTCGCTGATCATGACCGCCGTTGCTATTACCTGATGGCAACGCGCGGGCTGAAAAAGCCGCGCGGCCGCACGGTAACGCTGGCGTTTGACGAGGGCATTGTCGGCCTCGTAGGGCGTCTGGCGGAACCGATCAACCTCGCCGACGCGCAGAGCCATCCCAGCTTCAAATATATTCCTTCCGTTAAAGAAGAGCGTTATCGCTCCTTCCTCGGCGTGCCGATTATCAGCCGTCGCCAGCTGCTTGGCGTGCTGGTGGTGCAGCAGCGGGAACATCGTCAGTTCGACGAAAGCGAAGAATCTTTCCTGGTGACGCTGGCCACGCAGATGGCGGCGTTGCTGTCGCAATCGCAGCTTGGTCAGCTATTCGGTCAGTTCCGTCAGTCACGGGTCAAAGCTATTGCCGCTGCGCCTGGCGTGGCGGTGGCACCGGGTTGGGTGGATGAAACCCAGCCGTTGCTCGATCAGGTTTCCGCCGCCTCAACGCTGGATATACAACGTGAGCGCGATCGTCTGGCTGTCGCCATGGGCGAAGCTGCCAATGAATTTCGTCGCTTCAGCAAACGCTTTACCGCCAGCGTGCAGAAAGAGAGCGCGGCGATCTTCGATCTCTATTCACACCTGCTGACGGATGCCCGGCTGAAAAAAGATCTGTTTGCTGAGATCGAGCGCGGATCGGTGGCGGAATGGGCAGTCAAAACGGTGATCGAAAAGTTCGCCGACCAGTTTGCCAGTTTGCAGGATCAATATCTGCGCGAGCGCGCTGGCGATCTGCGCGTGCTGGGCCAGCGTCTGTTATTTCATCTCGACGACAGTCTGGTGGGCACCAACGCCTGGCCGGAACGCTTCGTTCTGGTGGCCGATGAGCTGACCGCCACCACGCTGGCGGAACTGCCGCAGGAGCGGCTGGCGGGCGTCGTGGTACGCGACGGCGCCGCTAACTCACACGCGGCGATCCTGACGCGTGCGATGGGCATTCCGACGGTGATGGGCGCGGATATTCTGCCTGCCCAGCTTAACAAGCGTTTGCTGATCGTCGATGGCTACCGCGGCGAGTTGCTGATCGATCCCGAACCGGTGCTGGTGCAGGAGTATCAGCGGCTGATCAGCGAAGAAAACGCGCTGAGCAAAATGGCCGAAGATGTGGTTGAGCAACCCGGCGAGCTGAAAAGCGGCGAACGGGTGCAGGTGATGCTGAATGCCGGTCTCAGCCCCGAACATGAGCAGGCGCTCGACAGCTGGGTGGATGGCATTGGCCTGTACCGCACCGAAATTCCTTTTATGCTGCAAAGCGGCTTCCCGTCGGAAGAGGAACAGGTGGCGCAGTATCAGGGCATGTTGCAGCTGTTCCACAACAAGCCGGTGACGCTGCGCACGCTGGATATCGGCGCGGATAAGCAGCTGCCGTATATGCCAATCAGCGAAGAGAATCCATGCCTCGGCTGGCGCGGTATCCGTCTGACGCTCGACCAGCCGGAGATCTTTCTGGTGCAGGTGCGCGCCATGCTGCGTGCCAACGCCGCGTCTGGCAATCTGAGTATTCTGCTGCCGATGATCAGCCATATCGACGAGATCGACGATGCGCGTCGCCTGATCGATCGTGCCGGTCGGGAAGTGGAGGAGATGATTGGCTACGTGATTCCGAAGCCGCGGATTGGCGTGATGATCGAAGTGCCGTCGATGCTGTTTCTGATCCCGCATCTGGCGGATCGCGTCGATTTTGTCTCTGTTGGCACCAACGATCTCACCCAGTATCTGCTGGCGGTGGATCGCAACAATACACGCGTGGCGAATCTCTACGATCCGCTGCATCCGGCGATGTTGCGCGCGTTGCAAACTATTGCGCAGGAAGCGCAAAAGGCCAGGCTTGAGCTGTGCCTGTGTGGTGAAATGGCCGGCGATCCGATGTGTGTCGCGTTGCTGGTGGGGCTGGGTTATCACCACCTCAGCATGAACGGGAAAAACATCCCGCGCGTGAAATATCTGCTGCGTCATCTGGATAAAGAGGAGACGCAGAAGCTGAGCGAGCAGGGCTTAGCGGCACACACCGCCTCAGAAGTGCGCCACCAGGTCTCGGCGTTTATGGAACGACGCGGCCTTGGCGGCCTGATTCGCGGCGGACGGTAGGCGATGCCGTACCGCGGCAGGACGCCGCAGGAAGGTTTACATTTCTGCGGCATTTGTGAAATCTTGCTGTGCTATCATGCGCAGCCTTTATTGTATTGCCCAATGGCCACACCCGTTTTCAGGGCAGAAAATTCCATGGTGAAAGATGACTAACGGCTATATCGCTTTTCCCCAATTCGATCCGGTGATTTTCTCCATCGGGCCGATTTCGCTCCACTGGTACGGTTTGATGTATCTGGTGGGCTTTATATTTGCTATGTGGCTGGCGGTGCGTCGCGCCAATAAGCCCGGCAGCGGCTGGAAAAAAGAGGAAGTGGAAAATCTGCTGTATGCAGGTTTCCTCGGCGTGTTCCTCGGTGGCCGTATTGGCTATGTGTTGTTCTACAACCTGCCGTTATTCCTCGAAAACCCGCTGTATCTGTTTAAAGTCTGGGATGGCGGTATGTCGTTCCACGGCGGTCTGATCGGTGTGATTGTGGTGATGCTGGTGTTTGCCCGTCGTACCAAACGCACTTTCTTCCAGGTGTCTGATTTTATTGCGCCGCTGATCCCGTTTGGTCTGGGTGCTGGCCGTCTCGGCAACTTTATCAATGGCGAACTGTGGGGCCGCGTCGCGCCGGACTTCAAATTTGCCATGCTGTTCCCCGGTTCGCGCAGCGAAGACGTGGCGCTGGCAGCCAATAATCCGCAGTATCAGTCGCTGCTGAACACCTATGGCGTGTTGCCGCGTCACCCGTCGCAGCTGTATGAGCTGATGCTGGAAGGTGTGGTGCTGTTCATCATTCTCAACCTGTTTATTCGCAAGCCGCGTCCGATGGGCAGCGTCTCTGGCCTGTTCCTGATTGGCTACGGCGCGTTCCGTATCATCGTTGAATTCTTCCGTCAGCCGGATGCGCAGCTGGGCCTGTTCGACGGCGGCATCAGCATGGGACAGATTCTCTCTACCCCAATGATTCTGGCAGGCGTGATTATGATGATCTGGGCGTATCGTCGTCGCCCGCAGCAACAACCCCGAGAGGTAAAATGAAACAGTATCTGGACCTGATGCAACATGTGCTGAATGCAGGCGCAGAAAAGGCTGACCGTACCGGCACCGGCACGCTCTCCATTTTTGGCCACCAGATGCGTTTCAATTTGCAGGACGGTTTTCCGCTGGTTACCACCAAGAAGTGCCACTTACGCTCCATCGTTCATGAGCTGCTGTGGTTCCTGAAAGGTGAAACCAACATCGGCTATCTGAAAGACAACAAGGTCACTATCTGGGACGAGTGGGCGGATGAAAACGGCGATCTCGGCCCGGTGTACGGCAAACAGTGGCGCAGCTGGGGCAGCGCCAGTGGTGAAGAGATCGACCAGATTTCCCGCGTCATCGAGCAGCTGAAACGCGACCCGGATTCGCGCCGCATCATTGTATCGGCGTGGAACGTGGGTGAACTGGATCAGATGGCGCTGGCGCCTTGCCACGCGTTCTTCCAGTTCTACGTGGCGAACGGTAAGCTCTCATGCCAGCTGTACCAGCGTTCGTGCGATATCTTCCTCGGCCTGCCGTTCAATATCGCCAGCTATGCGCTGCTGGTGCATATGGTGGCGCAGCAGTGCGATCTTGAGGTGGGCGATTTTGTCTGGACCGGTGGTGATACCCATTTGTACAGCAACCATCTGGAACAGGCACGGCTGCAACTGACGCGTGAGCCGCGTCCGCTGCCGAAGCTGATTATCAAACGTAAACCGGCTTCGATCTTTGACTACCAGTTCGAAGATTTCGAAATTGAAGGTTACGATCCGCATCCGGCCATCAAAGCGCCTGTTGCGGTGTAAACCTCTGCCCTGCAATTAAAAGCCCTGCCTGTGCAGGGCTTTTTTGTTATGTGCCTCGCAACATTCTGTACCCGCTTACCGACTTCGCCACTTTTCCTGCGTAACCCTTTCCAGCATCCATTTCTCCGCCTTGTGACCGGACCTGCATCGGCGCAGTCTGGCGGCCATGAACAGAAACGACGAACACGGATTCACTCTGCCGGAACTGCTGCTGGTGATGGTAATTGCGGGCGTACTCAGCCTCGGCACTTTACAGGGCTGGCAGCGCTGGCAGCAGCACCAGCAACTGCGGGACAGCGTGCTGCAATTGCACGGTTATTTACTGCGGCTGCGCGCCTATGCCAGCTGGCACAATGCCGACACCACCCTATGGCTGCAAGCGGGTGAGGCGGGCTGCCTGGGCAGTGGAACGCGTCCGGCGGCAGGGTGTCAGGCGACGTCACGCTGGGTATTTGTGCCGCCCTATGACGGCGTACGGTTGGTGGGAATGACTGGCGAACCCGGTTTTTACGGACGTCGGGATGTGGCGCGGGCAGGCAGTATCGACATTGAAAACAACGCCGGGCGCTGGCGGGTGATCATCTCGGCGCGTGCACGCATTCGTGCCTGCCTGATGGGGGAGAAAGGATGCGAATGAAACAGGCGGGCTTCAGCCTGTTGGAAATGCTGATTGCGATGGCCGTGGGAGCAGTGCTGATGCTCAGCGTGGGGCGTTTTTTGCCACTGCTGCTGGCAGAAAATCTGCGCCTGCAACAGCGGGTCCAGCTGCAACAGGAGCTTCAGCAGATTATGCAGACGCTGCAAAAAGCGCTGCGACGTGCGGGCTACTGCCACGGGGAGTGCAGCGGCGCGGCACTCACCCTCAACGCGAATGGCAGCTGCATGCTGCTGCGCTGGGATGAAAACAGCAATGGCCGCTGGGAAGGCGTCGGTCATAGCGACAGCGATTTATATGGCTATCGGCTCAGCAATGGGCAGATTGAGATGCAGCGTGGCGTGGATGAATGCAGCAGCAGCGGCTGGGAGCGCCTGACCGATCCCGGTTTTCTCAGCGTGGTGCAATTTAATGTTGAGCGTCAGGGGGAGCGTCTGCGCCTGCAACTGACGGGACAGGCGGGCGGTCAGTCAGTGGCGCTGGAGAACTGGGTGGTCGGAGAAAACCTGTGAAACAGGCAGGCAACAGTTCGCTCGGCATGGTGGTGCTGGTGTTGCTGATGGGCGGGCTAACATTGCATGTCACCCGTACCCAGCTGGCTCAAAGCATGGTGCTGGTGGCGGATGAACAACATCATCAACAGGATTTCTGGCTGGCACAGGGGGCATTGCAATGGGGCGCGACTCAAAGCTGGCCGCAGGTGCAAGGCTGGCAATGTCAGTTATGGACGGCTGAGCAGTGGCAAAGTTGTCTGCTGCGCATGGAGGATGACCATGGGTTATTGCAGGGAAGCGGTGTGGGGCGTGCGCTGGCGTTGTATCGCTGGGTCTCGCTGCGCGGCCATCAGGCCACGGCGCAGGCTCACGGCTGGATTGATTACTGTCCGCTGGCAAATGCCACGCTGTGCCAGACAACAGGGGTTCAGCCTGACGGAAACCCTGGTGGCGATGTTGCTGCTGGCGATGAGCCTCAACGCGCTGCTGCACTATCACCGGGCGCTAGCGCTGGGTTTTAGCCAGCAATGGCAGCAACGTCAGGCGTGGCTGGTTGCCGGGCAGGCAGTGCTGGGGCGTGATGCGCCCGGCTGGCAGATCGATCGTCAGCAGCAAACGTTGCCGGGCGGCTGCATACTGGAACGCGTAACGGTTAGAGGACCGCAGCAGCGGCAAGCCTCGCTGGCACGACTGAACTGTTCATCGCCGTGAATCTGCCCTTACGGTAGGCATCCCCGTCGATACAGGGTAGAGTGACCAGGCTGCGCAGTTTTTCTTTCACACAGGAGACTCCATGTTCCGGGTTTACCACTCCAATCAGCTTGACCTGTTAAAAAATCTGGCAGGAATTCTGATTGAAAGCCAACCCCTTGCCGACCCGCTCGCTGCTGAGCAGGTGCTGGTACAAAGCCCCGGTATGGCGCAATGGCTACAGATGGAACTGGCGCACAGCTTTGGTATTGCGGCGAACATCGACTTTCCGCTGCCCGCCACCTTTATCTGGAACATGTTTGTGCAGGTGCTGCCGGATATTCCGCAGGAGAGCGCCTTTACCAAAGCCAGCATGAGCTGGAAACTGATGCATCGCCTGCCTGCGCTGCTGGAGCAGGACGCCTTTCAGTCGCTGCGTCATTACCTGCATGACGACGACGATAAACGCAAACTTTACCAGCTCAGCGCCCGCGTGGCTGACCTGTTTGACCAATATCTGGTCTATCGCGCTGACTGGCTGAACAGCTGGGAACGTGGCGAACTGATCGAAGGCTTAGCCGAATCGCAGCAGTGGCAGGCGGCATTGTGGTGCGATCTGGTGAGCTTTACCGCCAGCCTTGGTCAGCCACTGTGGCACCGCGCCAATCTCTATGCACGCTTCATCCAGACGCTGGAACAGGCAAGCAGCCCGCCGCCGGGTCTGCCGCCACGCGTCTTTATCTGCGGTATTTCCGCGCTGCCGCCGGTCTATTTACAGGCACTGGAAGCGCTGGGCCGCCACATTGATATTCATCTGCTGTTCACCAATCCCTGCCGTCATTACTGGGGCGACATCCAGGATTATGCGTTTCTGGCTAAATTGCAAAGCCGCCAGCGCCGTCGCCTGCATTCGGATGAGCAGCAGGCGCTGTTCCGCGACCCCGCTGCGGCCCCGGCGCTGTTTAATGCGGCAGGGGAACAGCAGCTCACCAATCCGCTGCTGGCGTCCTGGGGCAAACTGGGGCGCGACAACCTGTTTCTGCTCAGTCAGATGGACGCCGCCGCCAACGATATTGATGCCTTTGTCGAGATGCCGCCCGATAATCTGCTCCATGCCCTGCAGGCGGATTTGCTGAATCTGGATGATAAAGCGGTCATCGGCGTCAACGCGGGCGAGCTGGCTGGCAGCCAGGACAAACGTCCGCTGGACCCGCAGGACCGGTCGCTGACCATTCAGGTTTGCCACAGCGCGCAGCGCGAAGTGGAGGTGTTGCAGGATCATTTGCTGGCGCTGATGGAAGCCGATCCCCAGCTTAAACCGCGCGATATCATCGTAATGGTGGCGGATATCGACAGCTACGCCCCCTTTATCCAGGCGGTATTCGCCAGCGCACCGGCCCCCCGCTATTTACCTTTCGCCATTTCGGATCGCCGGGCCAGCCAGGCACATCCGGCGATTCTGGCACTGCTCAGCTTACTCAGCCTGCCGGAGAGTCGCTTTGCTTCTGAAGAGGTGCTGGCGTTGCTGGAAGTCCCGGCGCTGGCGCAGCGTTTCTCGGTGGACGAGAGCGGCTTACGCCTGCTGCGTCGTTGGGTGATGGAATCCGGCATTCGCTGGGGGCTGGACGATGCCAGTGTGGAAGCGCTGGCGTTACCGGTTACCGGGCAGCATACCTGGCGTTTCGGCCTGCAACGCATGTTGCTGGGCTATGCGCTGGAAAGCCAGAATGGCGACTGGCAGGGCATTCTGCCTTATGACGAATCCACCGGTTTGATTGCCGAACTGGCGGGGCATCTGGCGGAGCTGCTTGCAAGGCTGGAGGCCTGGCGCACGCGGCTGGCGCAGGAACGCCCCCTGAGTGACTGGCTGCCGTTATGCCGTGAACTGATTGACAGCTTCTTCAGCGGCGATAGCGAAAGCGAGGCGGCACTGCTGCTGGTGGAAACGCAGTGGAAACAGATTATTGAGCAGGGGATGCAGGCTGCCTATGCGCAGCCCATTCCGGTAACGTTGCTGCGCGATGAACTGCGCTCACGCCTTGATCAGCAACGCATCAGCCAGCGTTTTCTCGCCGGGCCGGTCAACTTCTGTACGCTGATGCCAATGCGCTCGATTCCTTTCAAAGTGGTGTGCCTGCTCGGCATGAACGACGGCGTTTATCCGCGCACCCTGGCGCCGCTTGGCTTCGACCTGATGCAGCAGCAAATGCGTAAAGGCGATCGCAGCCGCCGTGACGATGACCGCTATCTGTTTCTTGAAGCGTTAATCTCCGCGCAGCAGCAGCTGTATATCAGCTACATCGGGCGCGCCATTCAGGACAATACCGAACGCTACCCGTCGGTGCTGGTAACGGAGCTGGTCGATTATCTTGGCCAGAGCTTCTGTCTGCCGGGCGACGAAGCCTGCGAGCCGGATCTCAGCGAGCAGCGGGTGCGGGAACATTTACAGACGCTGCACAGCCGTATGCCGTTTGCTGCGGAAAACTTCCAGCCGAATCGTTATGGTCAGAGTTTTGCGGCGGAATGGTTGCCAGCTGCCGCCGGTCGTGGCGAGGCGCAGCCCGATTTTGTCCAGCCGCTGGCCGCGACGCCGCAAACCACGGTGTCACTGGAGCAACTGCTGCGTTTCTGGCGTCATCCGGTACGCGCCTGGTTCCAGCAACGGCTGGGCGTTGCATTCTGGATGGAAGAGAGCGAATTGCCGGACAGCGAGCCATTCGCGCCAGACAGCCTGGAACGCTATCAAATCAACGCGCAATTGCTGAATACCCTGGTGGCGGGTGACGATCCGGCGCAGTTATATGCACGCCATCGCGCGGCAGGGAATTTACCTTATGGCGCATTTGGGGAACTTTTCTGGCAAAGCCAGACCGAAGAGATGCAGGACGTTGCTGCGGAAGTGAGCGGTCAGCGCCTGGCCGCAGAAAGCTGGGAAGTGGATCTCCCCCTCGGGGATGTGCAGTTGACCGGCTGGCTGACTCAGGTGCAAGCTGATGGACTGCTGCGCTGGCGTCCCGGTGTGTTGAATATGAACGATGGTCTGCTGTTGTGGCTGGAACATCTGGTTTATTGCGCGCTGGGTGGCAGCGGTGAGAGCCGCATGTATGGTCGCAAACAGAGCCGCTGGCGTTTTGCGGCGGTGGCGCGTGAACAGGCTCTGAGTCTGTTGCAGGCGTATATGGACGGGTATCAGGCCGGATTAGCGCAGCCGCTGATGTTGCTGAATAAATCCGGCGGCGCCTGGCTGGAAGCCAGTTTCGATGCGAAAACCCGTCAGTTACTTGATGACGAAGCAACACAGAATAAAGCCCGCAGTCGGCTGTTACAGGCCTGGCAGGGTGGTTTTCAGCTGGAGGGCGAGGGCAGCGATCCTTACCTGCAGCGCCTGAGCCGCGTGCTTGATGACGCGGCGGTAGAAGCAATCACTGATGCTGCACGACGCTGGTATTTGCCGGTACGTCTTGCGCATCACGATGATGAATAGCAATCGGGTGACGGTGTTACAGGATGTCGTCCTCACCACAATAAAAAAGTTTTTTTTGACCGCCGGGTGCACAGCCAGCGGTAAAGGGTAACGTAAGGGGTTTAAATGCGGATTTACGCACGCTGGATAGCGGCGCTGCTGCTGAGCATCACGGCACTGAGTGCCGTTGCTGATGAACAACGTGGCTGGCAGCCAGTCAATGAAACCATTCGTAAGAGCGATCACGATCCACGCGCCTACCAGGCGATAACGCTGGCAAACGGTATGACCGTCTTGCTGGTCTCCGATCCCGCCGCGCCTAAATCACTGGCGGCGCTGACATTACCGATTGGATCGCTTGATGATCCTGATCAGCAGCTGGGGCTGGCGCACTATCTCGAACATATGGTGCTGATGGGATCGAAACGCTATCCACAGCCGGATAACCTTGCCGAATTCCTGAAAAAACACGGTGGCAGCCATAATGCCAGCACCGCGTCTTACCGCACTGCCTTCTACCTCGAAGTGGAGAATGACGCGCTGCAACCGGCGGTCGATCGTCTGGCGGATGCCATTGCCGAGCCGTTGCTCGATCCGGTGAATGCCGATCGTGAACGTCATGCCGTGAATGCGGAACTGACTATGGCGCGCTCGCGTGACGGTTTACGTATGGCACAGGTTGGGGCTGAAACCC
This sequence comes from Pantoea sp. X-Soil-TKNS-1207, assembly GCF_059730485.1. Taxonomy (NCBI): domain Bacteria; kingdom Pseudomonadati; phylum Pseudomonadota; class Gammaproteobacteria; order Enterobacterales; family Erwiniaceae; genus Pantoea; species Pantoea sp. X-Soil-TKNS-1207. Next base: position 3,420,645 of record NZ_AP035958.1, on the reverse strand, counting down.
TCAACCCGCAACATCCCGGTTCGCGTTATTCCGGCGGAAATCTCGACACGCTGCGGGATAAACCCGGCAGCCAGCTGCACCAGGCGCTGCTCGATTTTTACCATAGCCACTACTCGGCCAACCTGATGAAGGCGGTGATTTACAGCAACAAGCCGCTGCCGGAGATGGCAGATATTGCCGCCCAAACCTTTGGCCGCGTGGAAAATCATCAGGCCAGCGTGCCGGACATTACCGTGCCGGTGGTCACCGACGCGCAGAAAGGCATCATCATTCATTACGTGCCTGCTCAGCCGCGCAAGCAGCTGAAAATTGAATTCCGCATCGCGAACAACAGCGATCGCTTCCGCAGCAAAACGGACACTCTGATCAGCTATCTGCTGGGCAATCGCAGCAAAAACACCCTCAATGACTGGCTGCAACGGCAGGGACTGGCGGACGGTGTTAACGCCGGTGCTGATCCAATGACCGAGCGCACCAGCGGTGTGTTTGCCATTACCGTTTCACTGACGGACAAAGGTCTGGCACAGCGTGATGAAGTGGTGGCGGCGATATTCAGCTATCTCGATATGCTGCGCGACAAAGGTATCGACAAAGGCTATTTCGATGAAGTCTCCCATGTGCTGGCGCTGGATTTCCGCTATCCGTCGATAACCCGCGATATGGATTACATCGAATGGCTGGTCGATACCATGCTGCGCGTACCGGTCGACCATGCGCTGGATGCCCCGTATCTGGCCGATGATTATGATCCGGCCGCTATCAAGGCGCGTCTGGCGGAGATGACGCCGCAAAATGCGCGTATCTGGTACATCAGCCCGCAGGAGCCGCACAACAAGGAGGCGTACTTTGTTAATGCGCCTTATCAGGTCGATAAAATCAGCGCGGCGCAGTTCAGTGACTGGCAGCAGCGCGCAGGCAGCATCCAGCTGTCACTGCCGACCCTTAACCCTTACATCCCGTCGGATTTCACCATCATGCCGTCCGATGGCAAAACCTATACCCACCCGGTAGCGCTTACCACGGGTGACAGTATGCGTATCTTCTGGATGCCGAGCCAGTTCTACACCAGTGAGCCGAAAGCGGCGATTACCCTGGCGTTACGCAACAAAGCCGCCATCAGCGATGCGCAGAATCAGGTGCTGTTTGGTCTGAATGACTACCTTTCCAGCCTGGCGCTGGATCAGCTGAACTCGCAGGCCTCGGTGGGGGGGATCAGCTTCTCCACCGGTGAAGATGATGGCCTGGTGTTTAATGCCAGCGGCTTTACCCAACGTCTGCCGGAACTGCTGAAAAAGCTGGTGGAAGGTTATGCCACCTTCACGCCAACGGATCAGCAGCTGGAACAGGCCAAGTCCTGGTATCTCGACCAGCTGGAATCGGCGGACAAAGGCAAAGCCTTTGAGCTGGCGATTCAGCCGATGCAGATGCTGTCGCAGCTGCCGTATACCCAGCGCGAAGCCCGTCGCAAACTGGTGAAAGACATCACCCTGAAACAGGTGATGGACTACCGTGATGCGCTGATTCACCACAGTACGCCGGAAATGATGGTGGTCGGAAATCTGCCTGCCGACCGGGTTAAGCAACTGGGTGAAGATCTGAAGCAGCAGCTGCAAAGTGACGGTCATGGCTACTGGCACAGCAACTACGTGGCGATAGATAAGCCGTTGAAAGCCAATTTGCAGAAGGCGGGCAGCAGCACCGATTCAGCGCTGGGTGCGCTCTATGTGCCAACCGGCTATAGCGAATATCAGAGCATGGCCAACAGCTCGATGCTGAGCCAAATCGTGCAGCCGTGGTTCTACAACCAGCTGCGTACGGTGGAACAACTGGGCTATGCGGTGTTTGCCTTCCAGATGCCTGTTGGCCGCCAGTGGGGCATCGGCTTCCTGTTGCAGAGTAACAGCAAACAGCCCGCATTCCTGTGGCAGCGCTTCCAGGCCTTTTATCCGCAGGCTGAACAGCGCCTGCGCAGCATGAAGCCGGATGAGTTCGCGCAGTATCAACAGGCAATGATCAATGACCTGAAGCAGCGTCCGCAAACGCTGGATGAGGAAGCCAATCGCTACGAGCGCGACTTCAACCGCCAGAATTTTGCCTTTGATACGCGTGAGAAAGTGATTGCGCAGCTTCAGCAGCTGACGCCGACTGGCCTGGCGGATTTCTTCCATCAGGCGGTGCTGGCGCAGCAGGGCATGGCGATGATTTCGCAGATCGGCGGCAGCCACGATGGCGCCGTGAAAGATGATTATGCGCAGCTGCCGGGCTGGACTACCTGGCAGGAAGTATCGCAGTTGCAGCAGTCGCTGCCGGTGAAGAGTGACGGCAAATGAGTCAGCAGCCTGAATCGCTCAATCCGCTGACGCTGCCGTTACGCGGTGAACGGCTGATTGAGGCCTCAGCAGGGACCGGTAAAACCTTCACCATCGGCCTGCTGTACCTCCGTTTGTTGCTGGGGCTGGGTGGGGAGCGGGCTTATACGCGGCCGCTCTCGGTGGAGGAGATCCTGGTGGTGACCTTTACCGAGGCCGCCACCGCCGAGCTGCGCGGGCGCATCCGCGCAAACATTCACGAACTGCGGCTGGCATGTATTCGTGGTAGCAGTAGCAATCCGATGCTGGCGCAGCTGCTGACGGAAATGCCGCAACCCGCGGATGCCGCCTCGCTGTTGCTGGCGGCAGAACGGCAGATGGATGAAGCGGCGATCTTCACCATTCACGGTTTCTGCCAGCGTATGCTCAACCTGAACGCGTTCGAATCCGGCATGTTGTTTGAACAGCAGCTGATTGAAGATGAACAGCTGTTGCTGAAACAGGCCACTGCCGATTTCTGGCGACGCCATTGTTATCCCCTGACGCTGGATGTGGCGCGTGCCATTGTTGCCGAGTGGAGTGGCCCGGAGCAGCTGCTGTCCACCCTGAAACCCTGGTTACAGGGTGAATCCCCGACGTTGCAGTCACCCCCGGCGGCGGATGAAACGCTGGCGGCGCGTCATGCGCAAAACCTGGCGCGCATTGCCGACATCAAAGCACGCTGGGCGGCGGTGGGCGAAGAGATTACCCGTCTGATTAGCGAGTCCGGGGTTGATAAACGCAGCTACAGCAGTAAAAACCTGCCGCTGTGGGTCAGCAAAATTTCGCTGTGGGCGCAAAGTGAGACGCGTGATTATCAGGTGCCGCCGGAGCTGGTTCGCTTTGGACAGCAGGTCCTGTTCGACAAGACCAAAAAAGGGGAGGCTCCGCATCATGCGCTGTTTGCCGCTATCGACCACTTCCTGGCTCAGCCGATTTCCCTGCGTGATTTGGTGATTGCCCGGGCGTTGACTGAAGTTCGCAGCGCCGTGCGCAAGGAGAAACGGCTGCATGCGTTGCTGGGGTTTGATGATCTGCTGAGTCGGCTGGATGAAGCGCTGCAACAACCAGGTGGCCCGCAGCTGGCGCAGGCGATCCGCCAGCGTTATCCGGTGGCGCTGATTGATGAGTTTCAGGATACCGATCCGCTGCAATACCGTATTTTCAGCACGCTTTACGTCAGGCAACCGGCGCACGCGTTGCTGCTGATTGGCGATCCCAAACAGGCGATCTACGCTTTTCGCGGCGCCGATATTTTTACCTATATCCGCGCGCGTAACGATGTCAGCGCCCACTACACGCTCGACACCAATTGGCGCTCGTCACCGCCGATGGTCGAGAGCGTAAACCGTCTTTTTTCCCGCCTTGCGGCCCCTTTCCTGTTTGCCGACATTCCGTTTCTGCCGGTGAAATTTGCCCCGCCGAACCAGGCGTTAACCCTGAATCTTGATCAGCAACCGCAGGCCGCACTGCGCTTCTGGCTGCAACCCGGTGAAGGGTGCAGCGTGGGAGATTATCAGCAGCTGATGGCGCAGCAGTGCGCGGCAGATATCAGCAACTGGTTGCAGGCAGGGCAGGAACAACGCGCCCTGCTGGGGAAAGCGGCGGCGTTGCGCCCGGTGCAGGCATCGGATATCACCGTGCTGGTGCGTAGCCGCAATGAAGCCAATCTTATCCGTGAAGCGCTCAACCAGCTGGCGATCCCGTCGGTGTACCTGTCGAACCGCGACAGCGTCTATACCACGCCGGAAGCGCGCGAGCTGCTGTGGCTATTGCAGGCGGTTCTGGCGCCGGAGCAGGAGCGGATGCTGCGCACGGCGCTGGCAACGTCGCTGTTTGCCTTTGATGCCGCCCAGCTCGATGCGCTCGATCAGGATGCGCGCGGCTGGGATCAACTGGTTGATACCTTTGCCCGCTGGCAGCAGATCTGGCAGCAGCGCGGCGTTCTGCCGATGCTGCGCGAAATGATGCTGGAGCGTCATCTGGCGGAAAACCTGCTGGCCTCGGAAAACGGCGAACGTCGTCTGACCGATCTGCTGCACCTTGGCGAACTGATGCAGGAAGCGGCATCTCAGCTCGACAGTCCACATGCGCTGGTGCGCTATCTGGCGCAGCAAATTGCCCGCCCGGATAGCCAGTCTGCCAGCCAGCAACTGCGCCTGGAGAGCGATCGCCATCTGGTGCAAATCGTCACCATCCATAAGTCGAAAGGGCTGCAATATCCGCTGGTATGGCTGCCGTTTGCTGCCGGTTTTCGTGAAGCCGATACCGCGCTGTATCACGACCGCGAAAACTTCACGGCAGTGCTCGATTTACAAAATGATGAGGCGAGCCTGGAACTGGCGGAGCAGGAAAGGCTGGCGGAGGATCTGCGCCTGCTGTATGTGGCGCTGACTCGCTCTATTTATCACTGTAGCGTCGGCGTTGCTCCGTTGTTCCGCGGCACCCGCAAGAAAGAGGGCGCCAGCGATCTGCATAAAAGCGCGCTGGGTTTTCTGCTCCAGCGCGGCGAACCTGCCAGCGCCGGGCAACTGGCAACGCTGCTGGCTGAGATGAACGGCGAGGGCACTGACGTGGTGCTGGCCGGGGCCTCTGTCGCCACGCGCTGGCAGTCTCAGGCCGCCAGCGACCTTGCTCTGAGTGCGCGCGAAGTGACGCGGGCGCTGGCCGATCCCTGGCGCGTCACCAGCTATTCCGGCCTGCAACAACACGGCAGCAGCCGTTTGCTGGACGTAATGCCGGGGTTTGATGTGGAGGCCGCCGGTGAAGAGCAGGGCGAGCCGCAACTATCCGCACTGACGCCACACCATTTCCCGCGCGGCGCGGCACCCGGCACCTTCCTGCACGAACTGTTTGAATCGCTGGATTTCACCCAACCGCCTGGCGGGGAAGTGCTGGAACAGCATCTGCAACAAAATGGCTACCCACTGCACTGGCAGCCGATGCTGAGTGACTGGATTGCCAGAGTGGTGAGTACGCCACTCAACGCACAGGGCATTCATCTGGCGGGGATTCAGCCCCAGGATCGGCTGGTGGAGATGGCGTTTTACCTGCCGATTGATGGCCTGCTGCGGCCTGATGCGCTGGATGCGCTGCTGCGGCAACACGATGTGCTGTCACAGGCGGCACCGGCACTCGATTTCCGTCAGGTGCAGGGTATGTTGAAAGGTTTTATCGATTTAGTATTTCGCTGGCAGGGCAAATATTATCTGCTGGATTACAAATCCAACTGGCTGGGTGACAGCCACACCGCCTATACGCCACAGGCGATGGCCCAGGCGATGATCGACCACCGCTACGATTTGCAGTATCAGCTGTACAGTCTGGCGCTGCACCGTTATCTGCGCCATCGTCTGGCGGATTACGACTACCAACAGCATTTCGGCGGGGTGTTCTATCTGTTTTTACGCGGTATGGATGGCAGCTCGCCGGATAACGGGGTGTTCCACACCCGTCCATCAATTGAATTTATTGACCAGCTGGACAGCCTGTTTCGCGGGGAGGACGTGACATCATGAGCAGCATGACGACGTTGCTGACCCAGGCGATGGAGCTGCACCTGCTGCGTCCGCTGGATATTCAGTTCGCCCGCCTGCTGGCCGATGACAGCCAGCCCGCACGTTTACTGGCTGCGGCTTGCCTCAGCGCGGAAGCGGGCGAGGGGCATGTCTGCCTGCCGTTAACCCAGCTGACCCGCGAGGGGCTGTTTAACGGCCGCCATCCCGAGCTGGCTGAGGCCATCTGGCAGGCGGCAGGCGAACCACAGGACTGGCTGGCGGTGTTTCACGACTGGCCTGCGCTGAACGATAACGCGCAAGCCACGCCCATCGTGCTGGCTCAGCAGCGGCTTTATCTGCACCGTTTGTGGCAGAACGAAGGCCAGGTGGCGCGTTTCTTTCAGGCTGGTTCGGCACCGCAACAGTTCGCACCGGCGAGGGTACGCGAGGTGCTGGACCAGCTGTTTGGCACGCAGCCGGAAGACTGGCAGAAGATCGCCGCTGCCGTGGCGCTGACCCAGAAAACGGCGGTGATTTCCGGCGGTCCCGGCACCGGCAAAACCACCACGGTGGCGAAACTGCTGGCGGCGCTGATTCGTCTCAGCGATGGCGCGCTGCGTATCCAGCTGGCGGCGCCCACCGGGAAGGCCGCAGCGCGCCTGACCGAATCACTCGGTAAGGCGCTGCGCCAGCTTGCGGTCAGCGACGACGAACGGCAATGCTTTCCCGCTGAAGCAACGACCCTGCACCGCCTGCTCGGGGCGCAGCCGGAAACTCAGCGTCTGCGTTATCACGCCGGCAATCTGCTGCATCTGGATGTGCTGGTGGTGGATGAAGCCTCGATGGTTGACCTCAGCATGATGGCTAATCTGATCGCCGCGCTGCCACCGCAGGCGCGGGTGATCTTTCTCGGCGATCGCGATCAGCTGGCGTCCGTGGAAGCGGGCGCGGTGCTGGGCGATATCTGCCGCTGCGCCGAGGCCGGTTACAGCCCGTCACGCGCGGCACAGCTGAGCGCGCTAACCGGCTGTGACGTGCCGGGCAGGGAGGATGCCGCTGCGCCGCTGGTGCGTGATGCCATTTGTCTGCTGCGTAAAAGTTATCGCTTCGATGCGCAATCCGGAATCGGTCAGCTGGCGACTGCCGTTAATCACGGCGATGCGGCGGCAGTTGAGAAGGCGTTCGGCGCGGGCTTTAGCGATATCTCCCGTCAGCCCCTGAATGATGTTGATGCCTATCAGGCGATGCTGAGCCAGGTTGCTGAGGGTTATCGCCCCTATCTGCGGCTGATCGCTGAGCGGGCCGAACCCGCTGCAATTATTAATGCTTTTGGGCGTTATCAGCTGCTCTGCGCGCTGCGCGAAGGGCCGTTTGGCGTTCAGGGACTGAATCAGCGTATTGAACAGAAACTGATGCAGCTACAGCTTCTCCGGCGCCCAACCGGCGGTAGCCGCTGGTATCAGGGGCGACCGGTGATGGTGACCCGCAACGACAGTGCGCTCGGGCTGTTTAATGGCGACATTGGCATTACGTTGTGGGACGAGGAAGGCCTGCTCAAGGTGTTTTTCCCGCTGCCGGATGGCACCATCAAAGCGGTACAGCCGAGCCGGTTACCGGCACACGATACTGCCTGGGCGATGACGGTGCATAAATCCCAGGGGTCGGAATTCGATCACACCGCGCTGGTACTGCCCGCGCAGTTTTTGCCGGTGCTGACGCGCGAGCTGATTTATACCGCTATTACCCGCGCCCGCAGCCAGCTGACGGTATATAGCGATGACAGCGTGTTTCGCCGCGCGGTGCAGCTACGCACTCAGCGCAGAAGTGGGTTGTTAGAAAGGTTGGGGCAGGGTGAGACATTGAACAGGTCGGCATAAATGCCGACCCTACAGAAATGAGATAAAGATCAGACGCGCAGGGCCGCCATTGATGGCGACCTGGCTGCGAACTAACGCAAATCCGCCATCAACACCTTCGAACGGCGCTGATAGTTATACATCTTCTTCTTGCTTTCCGGCAGCGACTCAATATCCACTGGCGTAAAGCCGCGCTCCTGGAACCAGTGAATGCTGCGCGTGGTCAGCACGAACAGCTTTTTCAGACCCATCTGCCGCGCCTGCAATGCGACGCGCTGCAACAGCGCTTCGCCCCGCGACGAGCTGCGATAATCCGGATGTACCGCCACGCAAGCCATTTCGCCAATCTGCTCTTCCGGGAATGGATAGAGCGCCGCACAGGCAATGGTCAGGTTATCGCGTTCGATAATGGTGAATTTATCGATCTCCATCTCCAGCTGCTCTCGTGAGCGGCGTACCAGGATCCCCTGCTGTTCCAGCGGGCGAATCAGCTCCAGAATGCCGCCAAGATCGTTGATGGTGGCGCGACGAATCTGCTCGGCGGACTCCATAACAATCTGCGTACCGATACCGTCACGCGAGAACAGCTCCTGCAACAGCGCGCCATCTTCCTGATAGCTGATCAAATGGCTGCGACGCACGCCGCTGCGGCAGGCTTTCACCGCACCACGCAGGAAACGTACGGTGCCGGAGAGAAAATCACCTTCGCTTTCCATTTCGTCGATACGCGCCTGCGCATCGTTGGGGAACAGCTCGGAGATGATATCGCCGTCGCGATTGGTCACACCCTGTTCGGAGCAGAAACCAATCATTTTTTCCGCTTTGAGTTTGATTGCCAGCTGGGTAGCCACTTCTTCTGACGTCAGGTTGAAGCTCTCGCCAGTAACGGAAACCGCAACCGGGCCGAGCAGCACGATCGCGCCATTATCCAGCTGACGATGGATGGCTTCTTCGTCAATACGACGGATACGTCCGCTGTGGCAGTAATCCACACCGTCATCCACGCCGAGCGGCTGGGCAATAATAAAGTTGCCGCTCACCACATTAATATGCGCACCCTGCAACGGGGTGTTGTTCAGGCTCATCGACAGACGCGCGGTGATATCCAGTTGCAGACGACCCGCCGCCTGCTTCACCAGCTCCAGCGATTGGGCATCGGTGACGCGCGTGTGTTTGTGATAAATCGGTTCCAGCTGCTGCTGCGCCATGCTGGCATCAATCTGCGGGCGGGCGCCGTAAACCACCACCAGGCGTATGCCGAGACTATGCAACAGGCCGATATCGTTAACGATGCTGGAGAAGTTGTCATGCTCGATGGCCTCGCCACCCAGCATGATGACAAAGGTCTTGCCACGGTGGGCATTTATATAGGGAACGGTATGGCGAAAACCCTGAACCAGTTCAGTACTACGTTCCTTCACGGCAAACCCTCTGTGAATGGTTATTCGAAATTTTTGTATTTTTATTCTTTATTGCGCCGTAATGCAAGCCTCGGACCTGACGTTACTTTACGATTTTCCTGATGCAAGCTGCGCTAACAGACTGCATTATCTGGCTTTTCCGAAGTGAAAAGGCACCAGGGAGTGGCTAAAGTTTTCATCTTCTTTTACTTAACTGGCGATATTTTAGACATTACACAGTAGCTGGAGCGGCATGTCCGAAGTAAATCCCTATTTTTCACGACGACGATTGTTACAGGGCGCTGGCGCTTTATGGCTGCTGAGCGTGAGCCGCAGCGGGCTGGCGGCCAGCCACCATATCGTTGCCGTACGTATCTGGCCATCATCGACCTACTCGCGCGTTACGCTGGAATCTACGGTTCCGCTGCAATATAAGCAATTCACCCTGAGCAACCCCGATCGCCTGGTCATCGACATCAAAAATCTGCATATCAATCCGGTACTGAAAGGTGTCGATAAACTGGTGCGCGTTGACGATCCCTATATCAAAACCGCGCGCGTCGGCCAGTTTGATCCCAACACGGTACGTATCGTGCTGGAGCTGAAGCGCAGCGTCGCCCCCCGTACCTTCACCTTAGCACCGGTGGCAGGCATCAAACACCGGCTGGTGGTGGATCTCTATCCCAGCCAGCAGCAGCCGGAAGAGGATCCGCTACTGGCGTTACTCCAGGATTACAATCAGGGCGAACTGGATCGCGATCAGCCTGCGCAGGCCCCGTTGCCGGGTAAAGCCGGGCGCGATCGACCGATTATTATCATGATCGATCCGGGGCACGGCGGGGAAGATCCGGGCGCGCACGGCAAACTTAAAACCCGCGAAAAAGATATCGTGCTGAAGATGGGGCGTTATCTGAAGGCGCTGATCGACAAAGAACCCAATATGAAAGCCTATATGACGCGCAACGAGGATGTGTTTATTCCGCTGCGGGTACGGGTGGCGAAAGCCCGCAAGCAGCGCGCGGATTTGTTCGTGTCGATTCACGCCGATGCCTTTACCAGCCGGGCCGCGCGCGGTTCTTCGGTGTTCGCGTTATCCACCAGCGGTGCAACCTCGGCGGCGGCACGTTTTCTGGCGCAAACCCAGAATGAGTCGGATTTGATTGGCGGCGTCAGCATGAGCGGCGACCGCTATCTCGACCACACCATGTTTGACATGGTGCAGCGCCAGACCATTCACGACAGCCTGAAGTTTGGCAAAGAGGTGCTGTCGCGTATGGGGCGCATCAATCATCTGCATAAACGTACGGTGGATCAGGCGGGTTTTGCGGTGCTGAAAGCGCCGGATATCCCGTCGATTCTGGTCGAGACGGCGTTTATCAGTAATGTGGAAGAAGAACGCAAGCTGCGCACGCCGCGCTATCAGCATCAGGTGGCGGAAGCCATTCTGCATGGCATCAAGGCGTATGTTGAGAAGGGGGCGGTGCTGGCGCATCGCTAAGGGATGGCGGCAGGGAGGCCGCCCAGTGCCGGACGCCAGAAACAAAAAAACACCCGTTAAGGTGTTTATTGTATTGGTTGCGGGGGCCGGATTTGAACCGACGACCTTCGGGTTATGAGCCCGACGAGCTACCAGGCTGCTCCACCCCGCGTCCGTCTGTCGCTGTGCGACTTTTCACATTTTCGCTCTTCACTAAAGAAGAGTTGGTTGCGGGGGCCGGATTTGAACCGACGACCTTCGGGTTATGAGCCCGACGAGCTACCAGGCTGCTCCACCCCGCGTCCGATGCCGCTGTGCGACTTTTCACGTTGTCTCTCTTCACGGAAGAAGAGTTGGTTGCGGGGGCCGGATTTGAACCGACGACCTTCGGGTTATGAGCCCGACGAGCTACCAGGCTGCTCCACCCCGCGTCCGTGGATGCGCACTATACTCTGCGCGCGCTGTGATGCAACCTCTTTTTGACAGAAAGCACAAAATTTACAGCCAGTTGGTGAACAAAACCACGCTACGGTTATTTTATGTACAGATATGATCGCAGCGCTCGGTAGTGGATTTCATTCTGTCTGTCCCTTTGCTATCGTCGCCGTGCAAACAATCGATAAAAAGAGAAGGTCATGAAAGCAAATCGTGTGAAGTATGCACTTACTGGCGCATTTCTCGCGCTTCTGGCGGGTTGTAGTTCCAAGCCCACCGACCGTGGTCAGCAATATATTGACGGCAAACTGGATCAGCCGCTGGGGCTGGTAAACCAGCCGAATGCCAAAGGGCGTCCGGTCAATGGTAAGGACTTCGGCGATCAGGTTCGCCAGATTCAGTCGGCGTCTGGCGCGCTGTATGGCCGTAACACCGGTACCTACAGCGCCATTGAGAACTGGCTGATCTCCGGCGGGGATACCCGTCAGCTGCGCCAGTTCGGCCTTAATGCGTATCAGATGGAAGGCACCGATAATTACGGCAACGTGCAGTTCACCGGCTACTACACGCCGGTTGTCGAAGCGCGTTATACCCGTCAGGGTGAATTCCAGTACCCGATTTACCGGATGCCACCGCGCCGAAGTGGGCAGAAATTACCGAGCCGCGCTTCTATCTATAGCGGCGGTCTCGATGACCGCTATGTTATTGCGTACAGCAACTCGTTAATCGACAACTTTATGATGGACGTCCAGGGTAGCGGCTACGTTGATTTTGGCGATGGCCGGCCACTGCGTTTCTTCGGCTACGGCGGTAAAAACGGCTGGGCATACCACAGCATCGGTAAAGAACTGATCGACCGTGGTGAAGTGAAGCGTGAAGATATGTCGATGCAGGCGATTCGTCAGTGGGCGCAGGAACATTCGACCCAGGAAGTCCGCGCGCTGCTGGAAACTAACCAATCCTTCGTATTCTTTAAACCGGAGGAGTATGTGCCGGTACGGGGTGCCAGCGCGGTGCCGCTGATTGCCAAAGCCTCGGTAGCATCCGACAGATCGCTGATTCCCGCCGGAACGGCGCTGCTGGCGGAAGTGCCGCAGCTGAATGAGAAGGGCAAGTTTAACGGTAAATATGAAATGCGCCTGATGGTGGCGCTGGATGTTGGTGGCGCGATTAAAGGCCAGCATTTCGACATCTATCAGGGTGTGGGTCCCGATGCCGCGCATCTGGCCGGTTTCTACAACCATTATGGCCGCGTCTGGGTGCTGAAATCCGCACCGGGAGCCGGTCAGCCGCTGTTCAGCAATCCGCAAAACGGCAATAATGGTTCGATGTTGTTAGGTTCTAACTGATTCTTCTCTGCGGGCCACGCGGCCCGCACGACCAATAAGGTTTGTTATGACAGTGGTTAGCGACGCCTGGCGGCAACGCTTTGGCGGCACGGCGCGTCTGTATGGGCAGGATGCGTTACAGCGTTTTGCTGACGCCCATTTTTGTGTGATTGGCATTGGTGGTGTCGGCTCCTGGGCTGCTGAAGCGCTGGCGCGCACCGGCATTGGAAAAATTACCCTGATCGATATGGACGATGTCTGTATCACCAACACCAACCGACAAATTCACGCGTTGCAGGGCAAAGTGGGGCAGGCGAAAACCGAGGTGATGGCCGAACGTATCCGTGCCATCAACCCGGAATGCACCGTGATCTGCATTGATGATTTCATCACGCCGGAGAATACCGCCGAGCTGTTGCCGGTCGGCTTCGATTATGTGATCGACGCGATTGATAGCGTGCGGCCAAAAGCGGCGCTGATTGCCTGGTGTCGTCGTAACAAGATTCCATTGATCACCACCGGTGGCGCGGGTGGACAGATCGATCCGACGCAGATCCAGGTCAGCGATCTGGCCAAAACCATTCAGGATCCGCTGGCAGCGAAATTGCGCGAGCGCCTGAAAAGTGATTTCGGCGTGAAGAAAAACAGTAAAGGAAAACTGGGCATCGACTGCGTGTTTTCCACCGAGGCACTGGTTTATCCGCAACCGGATGGCAGCGTCTGTGCCTCACGCAGTACCGCAGAAGGCCCGAAACGGATGGATTGCGCGGCGGGTTTTGGCGCAGCCACCATGGTGACTGCGACCTTTGGCTTTATCGCCGTGTCGCACGCGCTGAAAAAGTTTCTCGCCCGCGCGACGCGTCAGGCGGCTTAAGCGTGCTGACGTGCGGCGCGTTGAACCGCGTCCGCCAGCGCCTGCAAACCGCTGCTGCGTGAGGCACTGAGCTGCGCGCGCAGCCCAAGCGTATCAAATAACGCCAGTGGGTCCTGTTGCAGCAGGGCCGCTGGCGTTTTCCCTTCTACAGCGGTGAGCAGCACCGCCAGCAGACCGCGCACGATACGTCCTTCACTGTCGCCATAGAAATGCAGCGTGCCGTTGTTTTGTAGCTGGCTGCTCAGCCAGACGCGGTTTTCACAGCCGCTCAGCTCGATCTCCGCAGTTTTCAGATCCTCGGCTAACGCTGGCAGTTGACGGCTCAGCTGGATCAGCTGGCGATAACGATCTTCCCACTGATGAAAATGGGCAAACTTTTCCGTCAGGCTGGCTTCAGTGATCAGGTCGCCAAACGGGTGAGGGGCGAGAAGGGGTGTGCTCATAGCGTTACTCACTCAGTAAATCCACGGCGCTGTGCATGGCGCGCACCAGCGCGTCCACGTCCTGCAGGTTATTATAGGGGGCGAAGGAGACACGCAGCGTGCCAGTGACGCCCAATGCCGCCATCAGCGGCTGCGCGCAATGCTGACCGGCGCGCAGCGCGATGCCATGCTCCGCCAGCAGCGTGACGATATCACTGTGGTGGATACCGGCCATATCAAACGCCAGCAGGCTGCTGTTGCCGCAGCGAAAACTGCGAAAGCCGGGTAGCTCGCTCAGCTGTTCTTCCGCCAGGCTGGCCAGCTGCTGGCTCCACATCTCCATCTTTTCTGCGTGATGCTGGCTAAGCCACTGGAGCGCGGCGCTCAGACCAATTACCCCCGCCACGTTCGGCGTGCCAGCTTCAAATCGCCACGGCACCGGCTGCGGCGTGAAACCGCTGAAATCCACCTGCGTCAGCATTTTGCCGCCCCCCTGCCAGGGTGACATAGCTTCCAGCAGCTCAGCTTTGCCATACAACACGCCGATGCCCATGGGGCCATATAATTTATGGCCGGAGAACGCGTAAAAATCGATATCCTGCGCCTGTACATCCGGGGCGCAATGCACCACGCCCTGCGCGCCATCGACCATCACTTTGGCGCCCACCGCATGTGCCAGCTGAATGGCCTGCGCCAGATCCGGGCAACCGCCCGTGACATTCGACATTTGGCCGATCGCCAGCAGCCGGGTGCGTGGGTTGAGTAAGCCTGGCAGCAGCTGGATATCGGGCAGGCGATCGGCGCCCAGCGGCCATTTCACCACTTTCGCGCCTGTGGCCTCTGCCACCATCAGCCAGGGCACCAGGTTGGCATGATGTTCCGCCTCGCTGACCAGGATCTCATCCCCCGCCTGTAAACGCGGGGCCAGCCAGCTGTGCGCCACCAGATTGATGGCTTCGGTGGTGCCGCGCGTCCAGACAATCTGTCGGTCGTCCGCAGCATTCAGCCAGCGCGCCACCAGGCCGCGTGCCTGCTCGTACTGCTCAGTCAGCGCGCGGGCGGCGGCAAACTGGCTGCGATGCACAGTACCGGCGCTGAGCGAATAGAACTGCTGCGTGGCTTCAATCACCGCCAGCGGCTTCAGGGCGGTGGCGGCGCTGTCGAGATAGACACCGGCATCGGCCAGCGCAGGAAACTGCTGGCGGAAAGCGGTAGGAGTAAAAATGGTCATACCCGGCCTGTTGTGATGAATTTAGGACCAGACTGAAAGCCGGTCAATTGCCTGGCAAAGCTGGAAAAGCGCGTTATGCTAATTAATGCAAGGTTTAAACCAAAACCCGCATTATGAATCGACCTTTACCAGTCGATTTCACTTTTTTCAGCTGCCTCTGGTCAGCGTCCGCGGGTGGTTTGATGCAATCAATCTGCAAGGAGATAGAAGATGAAAAAACTCGCCGCAGTGCTGGCCGTGTGTACCATGGCCTTTACCCTGGCTGCCTGTTCAAGCAATTATGTGATGCATACCAATGATGGCCGCACGATTGTTGCTGCTGGCAAACCTAAAGTTGACGATGATACCGGTATGATCAGCTATAAAGATGCCAATGGCAACATGCAGCAGATTAACCGCTCGGATGTCAAAGAGATGGTTGAGATGGGGCAGTAAGCGAAAGATAAAAAAAAGCACCGCAAATTGCGGTGCTATTTAAAATCACTATGGACAGACAGGGTAAATCTACAGGAATTAAAAGCTTGATCTGCAATCGTCAGATCAAAATGCAAACACAACATCACGACCACAAGCCAAAAGCTCCCCAAAAGTCTGCGAACTAGCGCACATTTCAGAAAACTTTTCGTTCCGGCTTAGGAAGTGCGGCAACTATAGGTATTTGCTGGAGCTTCCTCAACGGACAATTTATAATGTCTCGGATTAAAAAAACTAATACGTGACGACTTTTTATAAGTTGCAGTATTGCTCTGTAGATCCGGATACGGAAAACCATGTCAAAACGCCTTCCCCCGCTGAATGCTTTACGCGTCTTTGATGCCGCTGCGCGTCATCTGAGCTTCACCAAAGCCGCTGAAGAACTGTTTGTTACCCAGGCAGCTGTCAGCCATCAGATTAAATCTCTGGAAGATTTTCTCGGTCTTAAGCTCTTTCGCCGGAGGAATCGTTCGCTTTTGCTGACGGAAGAAGGACAAAGCTACTATCTGGATATTAAGGAGATTTTCTCCGCGCTCAACGACGCTACACGCAAATTGCAGGCACGCAGCGCCAAAGGCGCACTCACCGTCAGTCTGCTGCCGAGCTTCGCCATTCAGTGGCTGGTGCCGCGCCTTTCCAGCTTTAATACAGCTTATCCGGGCATCGATGTGCGTATCCAGGCGGTCGACCGTGATGAAGAGAAACTGGCGGATGATGTCGATGTGGCGATTTTCTATGGTCGTGGCAACTGGCCGGGGCTGCGGGTGGAAAAACTCTACGCCGAATATTTATTGCCCGTCTGTTCACCGTTGCTGTTAACCGGCGACCATCCGCTGAAATCACAGGCTGATTTGGGGCACTTTACGCTGCTACATGATGCCTCGCGGCGTGACTGGCAATCCTACACTCGTCAGCTAGGCTTGCAGCACATTAACGTGCAGCAGGGTCCGATTTTCAGCCACAGCGCCATGGTGTTGCAGGCGGCGATCCACGGCCAGGGCGTTGCGCTGGCTAATAATGTGATGGCGCAGAGCGAAATCGAGGCTGGTCGTCTGGTCTGTCCTTTTAATGACGTACTGGTCAGTAAAAATGCTTTTTATTTGGTTTGTCATGACAGCCAGGCAGAACTGGGTAAAATAGCCGCCTTTCGACAGTGGATCCTGGCCAAAGCCGCAAGCGAACAAGAAAAATTTCGTTTTCGTTACGATCACTAACGCGTTGATTGTTGCACAGTGACGTGCGTATTCACCTTGAGGATTGTTAGATGTCCAGTCGTGCCATGTTTATATTTGCGGCCATCAGCGGCTTCACGCTGGTGGCCTTTGGTGCTTTTGGTGCTCATGTGCTGAGCAAATCTCTCGGCCCGGCCGAGATGGCGTGGATTCATACCGGCCTTGAGTATCAGGCATACCATACGCTGGCGATTATTGGCCTCGCGTCAGCCATGCTGCGCCGCGCCAATATCTGGTTTTACTGGAGCAGCGCCGCGCTGGCGCTGGGAACGGTGTTGTTCAGTGGCAGCCTTTATTGTCTGGCGCTGTCGCATCTGAAGTTTTGGGTTTTTGTCACGCCAGTCGGCGGCTTCGGCTTCCTGATTGGCTGGTTCTTGATGTTGATTGGCGCACTGCGTCTGAAACGAAAGGCAGATCGCCATGAATAAAGTTTTACTCTATTGCCGTCCGGGATTTGAGAAAGAGTGTGCGGCAGAGATCAGTGCTAAAGCCGCAGAGCGTGAAATCTACGGTTTCCCGCGCGTGAAAGACGACGCGGGCTATGTGTTGTTTGAATGCTATCAGCAGGAAGATGCGGAGAAGCTGATCAGCCAGCTGCCGTTTGCGGAGCTGATTTTTGCCCGCCAGATGGTGGTGGTGGGTGAACTGCTGCGCGACCTGCCGTCGGAAGATCGTATCTCACCGATTGCCGGTATGCTGACCGGTGTGGTGGAGAAGGGCGGCGAACTGCGTGTTGAAGTGCCGGATACTAACGAAGCCAAAGAGCTGACTAAATTCTGCCGTAAGTTTACCGTGCCACTGCGTGCCAGCCTGCGTGAAAGCGGGATTCTGCTGAATTACGAAAGCCCGAAACGTCCGGTGGTGCATGTGTTCTTTATCGCGCCGGGCACCTGTTATGTCGGCTATTCGTTGCCGCAGAATAATTCCCCGTTCTATATGGGCATTCCGCGTCTGAAATTCCCGTCAGATGCGCCAAGCCGCTCCACCCTGAAGCTGGAAGAGGCGTTTCACGTCTTTATCCCGGCGGATGAATGGGATGAACGCCTGGGCAGCGGAATGTGGGCTGTGGATCTCGGCGCCTGTCCCGGCGGCTGGACCTATCAGCTGGTGAAACGCAGCATGATGGTTTATGCGGTGGATAACGGCCCGATGGCGCCGAGCCTGATGGATACCGGCCAGGTGACGCACTGCCGTGAAGATGGCTTCAGATTCCGTCCACCGCGTAGCAACATCAGTTGGGTGGTTTGCGACATGGTGGAGAAACCGGTGCGCGTAGCCAGCCTGATGAGCGAATGGCTGGTGAATGGCTGGTGTCGGGAAGCGATTTTCAACCTTAAGCTGCCGATGAAAAAGCGCTATGAAGAAGTGACGCAGAATCTGGCGATGATCGATGCCACCCTGAAAGAGCACGGCATTAATGCGCAGATTCAGGCACGTCAGCTGTATCACGATCGTGAAGAGATCACCGTGCATGTGCGCCGTATCTGGGCCGCGGTAGGTGGTCGTCGCGACGAGCGCTAAATCCTCCTTCAACGTTGGTATTGCAGGCGCGTTAGTCGCGCGCCTGGTTAACTTTGCTGGATGGCTGGGCAGGCGCTCAGGGCTTATATCTCAGCGTGTTCAGATTCCCCTGTAACGTTAAATCCTGCTTCAGCGTGGCAACCTGACGACATATTTCCGCCATTTGCCGATTCGCCTGCAATTTCCCCTGCCACTTCGGCGGCACCTGATCCCACTGCTGATAAATCGCTTCCAGTGAGCCAAACTGCAACAGCAGTTCCCGCGCACTTTTCGGCCCGATGCCCGCGACGCCCGGAATTTTGCTGCTGCTGATGCCGCACAATCCCCAGTAATCCACGAGCTGCGCAGGCGCTACGCCAAACTCCTGTTCAATAAACGGCATATCCAGCCAGCGTTTCTGGAAATAATCACGAATCTGGATATTGGGCGCCAGCAGCTGGCAGTAACCTTTGTCGGTGGAGACAATGGTTGCCTGATGCCCGGCATCCGCCATTTTTACCGCCAGCGTGGCAGCCAGATCGTCGGCTTCATCCTGATCGGCAATCCAGCAATTCACGCCTGCCGCCTGAAACGCCTGCTGGATGGCGGGCATTTCCTGCTGCAAATCGTCGGGCATCGGTGGGCGACCGGCTTTATAGTCCGGCAGTAACTGATGACGCCAGCCGGGCTGACGTGTGGCGCTATCAAACACCGCCACCGCATGGGTCGGGCGGGTATGGCCCAGCAGTTGATGGAGTGCAGCAACACAGGCGTCGCGGCACGGCGTGCCCTGAACGGCATGCAAACGACGGATCAGGTTCAGGGCATCAACAATAAGAAGATGAAAAGACATGATGATAGCGGCAGCCCGCAGGCTGCCTTCCTGAGTTATTTGATGATTTCGTAGCAGGGGATGTATGCGGTGCCCGGCAGCTTCATGCGGTGCTGGGCCACAAAGCCCTGTAGCAGTTCATCCATGCGATGCATAATGTCCGGATCGCCGTGCAGCTTATACGGACCCTTCTCGCGGATTTCGCGAATACCCACTTCTTTCACGTTGCCCGCGACAATGCCAGAGAAGGCACGACGCAAATCCGCGGCCAGTTTTTCCGCTGGCTGGTTGGTGTACAGATTCAGGTTAGCCATGTTTTCGTGTGTGGGCAGGAACGGCAGTTGCAGGTCCGGCACAATACGAATCGACCAGTTAAAGCTGTAGGCATCGCCAGTTTCACGACGATATTCTTTCACCTGCGGCATCGCTTTCCTCATCAGACGTGCGACTTCGGCAGCATCATCAATGATGATTTTGTAGTGTTTGCGTGCATCCTCGCCCAGCGTGCTGACAATAAAATCATCCAGAACGCGGAAATAGTCTGCGCTTTCCTTTGGCCCGGTCAGGATCAGCGGCAACACCTGATCGCTGTTATGCGGGTTCATCAGAATGCCGAGCAGATACAACAACTCTTCAGCGGTACCGACGCCGCCAGGGAAAATAATGATACCGTGGGCGATACGCACAAAGGCTTCGAGGCGCTTTTCGATATCCGGCATGATGATCAATTCATTCACCAGTGGATTCGGCGGCTCGGCGGCAATGATGGACGGTTCAGTCAGGCCAATAAAGCGGCTGTCACGATAGCGCTGCTGCGCGTGTCCGACGGCTGCCCCCTTCATCGGGGCTTCCATCACTCCCGGTCCACAACCGGTACAGATGTTCAGCTCACGCAGACCCAGCTGCGTCCCGACGTTACGGCAGTATTGGTATTCCACGGCGTTGATGGAGTGGCCGCCCCAGCACACCACGGTATTCGGATATTCGCCGACGTGCAGCGCGCGGGCGTTGCGCAGGATCGAAAAGACCAGATTAGTGATTTGCGCGGAATCCTCGGCATCCAGATCCTGAAAACGTTCGGCAGCAGAGAGCTGACCGTTAACAAACAGGATGTCGCGCAGTACGGCAAACAGGTTGGCCTGCAACGAGCGAATAATGCGCCCATCGACAAAGGCGTCTTCCGGCGGGTTAATCAGTTCAAGTTTCACGCCACGTTCGCGGCGCAACACGTTGATATCAAAGCTCTGAAAGCGGGAAAGCAGTTCATGACTACTGTCGGTCTGACTACCTGAATTGAGCACCGCGAGTGAACAGTTGCGAAACAGCTGGTACAGGTCGCTGCTGGCGGTTTGCTTCAGCATATCGACTTCCAGCTGGGAAAGCAGATCCATGGAGCCAAGAGGGCTAATGTGAGTAATCAAGAGAACTCCTTTACACGCAAGCGCGTGACTGATGACGCTGTGCTGCTAACTGTCTGAGCACAGTGACGAATATCCCTGGTCGCGCACGGTTTCCGCCCGCGCCTTTGACAGAGTAGCCTTGTCTGCAGTGAATGCTCAAGTGGAACCGCGCATCCATGCTGCGGCCTGCGAGGCGTCTCGCAATCTGTTACTGGCGGACCAGGCGGGAAAACCCTGGAGAGAAAGGCACGTTGCTGCGCCACGGGTTGATATCCAGACCGCCGCGTCGGGTGTAGCGGGCATACACGGTTAAGGCTTCTGGCTGGCAAAAGCGTTGGATATCATTGAAAATTCGCTCAACGCACTGCTCGTGGAACTCATTGTGCTGGCGGAAAGAGACCAGATATCGCAACAGGGCTTCCCGATCAATGCGTGGGCCTTTATAGCGAATCATCACGGAACCCCAGTCTGGCTGATGGGTGATCAGACAGTTGGATTTCAGCACATGGCTGACCAGCGTTTCTTCAACCATCTCATGACCGGCGGCCTGCGCGAGGTGCTCGGCGTTAAACGCGTAATCACGGATTTCGATATCCTGCTCGTCAATCAGGTCGCCGCTGAAATGACCAATCGGCTGGCCTTCGATTTCGCTGAGACGAAATAACGCCACACTGACTTCACCCTCGGCACAGGCGCTGAGATCGCGCTCCAGCGTCTGGCGCACGTCACCCCAGTCGGCGAAAACCGTCTGATTAAAACTGTTAAGATAGAGCTTAAAGCTCTTTGACTCGATAAGATTGCGGCTCGCGGCGTTCAGCACCACTTCGCCAACCGCCACCTGCGGCACACCTTTGCTGTTGAGCCAGGAGAGTTCGTACAGCGTCCAGATATCTGCGCCATGAAAAGGCAGGTTATCGGGAAACAACCCCAGCGGCTCGCGATTCAGACTGCGCGGCACCGCCTGCAGCAGCGAGTTGTCGTAATGCTCGACATAGGCCGTGGGTTTACCTAAGGTCAGGCCGCTTAACGCCTGATCCTGTTGTTCAGTAGACATAACGGTTACCACTAAAATCCATCAAAGTGGCTAAGTGTAACCCATCAGAAGCGAGAAGATGAATGATGCAGCAAACCGTAGATGCTCTGCGCGATTTTACCGACCGTTATTGTGCCGAATGGCGACAGAGCACCGGCCATTTACCTGCGAGCAGCGAGCTGTTTGGCATTCCTTCGCCCTGCATCCAGACCACGTTAGATGACCGTATCCTGTGGCAGCCGCAACCCTTTACCTTACCTGCGTCGCTGGCTGCGATTGAGCAGGGGCTGGAGATTGAACTCAGGCCCGAAATTACCGCGTTTTACACCACGCAGTTTGCGGGCGATATGGCAGCCCGTTTTCAGCAGCAGGGCATTACGTTGTTGCAGGTGTGGAGTGAAGAGGATTTTACGCGTTTGCAGCAGAATTTAATCGGTCATCTGGTGATGAAACGTCGGCTGAAGCAAAGCCCGACCTTATTTATCGCCACCACCGATTCCGAGCAGGATGTCATTTCCTTATGTAATCTTACCGGTGAAGTGATTCTTGAGCATCCTGGTAGTAAAAAGCGGGAAGTATTATCCCCAGAAATTCAGATGTTTCTTAATAACTTACAACCGGTTAGTGAGTGATTTGCAGACTTCAGCTCACATTTGTGTAAGAGATATCTCACATGGCGTGTGAGAGATCGGCAAATTGTTCTGAAGACTTACGGAAGTCCGGCATGTAAAAATATTGTGAATCATGAGTTTATAGCATCAGTCCTAAACTCAGGCCATAACTGACTGATGTAACGGCTTTTAGTACCTTGTGAACGCGATAGTTTCTGCCAGAATGGTCACCGCTGGCAGGAAGCTACGGATAAAGAGATGTTCAGGAGAACATCAGCCAGGATGGCAGGAACGTAACGGAGCTTACGGCACAGGGAAGGTTTCAGGATGAAGCAGGACACTCAGGATTGAGTCAGGGACACCTCCAGGATGGAGAATGAGAGCCACGTGGGATGTGGCGGGCCAGGATGCTAAGGACCAACGTCATGATGACAAGCGATGGAAAGCACAGGAAAAGTTGTCATGGATGAGCAGGGAGCACTGCGGTGGCGGGAATGCTGCAAACGAACCGGGAGCACTGTAATTACAGTGCTCCCTTTTTTTATGCGCTTTTTGAGCATTGCCCGACAAGTGATATGCTTGCCGCCCGATTTTTCTCCGGAGGTGGCGCATGTCGTCGCAACAACTAATTTTGCAGCGGTTGCAGCAGGTCGAAGCGGTGATGCGCGAACACGACCACTGGCAGACGCAATCCCCTGATGCGGCAGCTTTAGCCAGCACGCAACCCTTTTGCCTTGATTCGCTTGCTCCGCTCGAATGGTTGCAGTGGGTGCTGATCCCCCGTATGCAGGCGTTGATTGCTGCCGATGCGCCGCTGCCGCAGAACTTCGCGATTGCGCATTATTATGAAATGGCGCTGCCGCCCACCACGCCCGGCCATCCGATGCTGTTGCTGACGCTAAGCCAGCTTGATGCCTTATTTACGGAACCCTCCGCCTGATGCTGGACATTATTTACCAGGACGAATGGCTGGTTGCCGTGAATAAACCGGCAGGGTGGCTGGTGCACCGCAGCTGGCTCGATCGCAAAGAAAAAGTGGTGGTGATGCAAACGGTGCGTGACCAGATTGGTCAGCACGTCTTTACCGCCCACCGACTGGATCGCCCGACGTCCGGCGTGTTGCTGATGGGGCTATCGAGTGAGGTTGGCCGTCTGCTGGCACAGCAATTCGAGCAGCATCAAATCCGCAAAACCTACCATGCGGTGCTGCGTGGCTGGCTGACCGAAAGCGGCACGCTCGATTATCCGCTGGTGGAAGAACTCGATAAAATCGCCGATAAATTCGCCACCGAACCGCGCGGCCCGCAACCGGCGGTAACCGATTATCAGGTGCTGGCTCACGTCGAGATGCCGGTGGCGATTGGCCGTTATGCCACCTCGCGCTATAGCCTGGTTGAGATGCAACCCCGCACCGGGCGCAAACATCAATTACGTCGTCATATGGCCCATCTGCGTCACCCGATGATCGGCGACACGACCCACGGCGATCTGCGCCAGAATCGTGGCGCGGCGACGAATTTTGGTCTCGATCGTCTGATGCTCCATGCCAGCGCGCTGAGCCTGAATCATCCGGTAACGGGTGAGCCGCTGGTGATCCGCGCCGGGCTGGATCGTGTCTGGCAGCAGATGCTGCAACAGTTCGGCTGGCAGGCGCAGATCCCTGATGTTCCCAGGGTTGAGTTTGCCGACGAGGCAGTCCAGGATAAGCCAACAGAATAAGGAGCGGCATGATGGCAAAGATTGGCATTTTTGTAGGTACGGTTTACGGCAATGCGTTGCTGGTGGCGGAAGAAGCAGAACCGGTGTTGCAGGCTCAGGGCCATGACGTCAAGGTATTTGAAGACCCGTCGCTGGCGCAGTGGCAGGATTATCAACAGGATGTGGTGCTGGTTATCACCTCCACCACCGGGCAGGGTGATTTTCCCGACAGCATCGCCGGGCTTTACCACGCGGTAAAAGATCAGCTCGGCTACCAGCCTGAATTACGCTACGGCGTGATTGCGCTGGGCGACAGCAGCTACGACAACTTCTGCGGCGCGGGTAAGACCTTCGATGCCTTGTTGCAGGAGCAGAGCGCCAAACGTGTGGGCGAGGTATTAACGGTCGATGCGACGGAAGATCCGGAGCCGGAATCCGTGACCACACCGTGGGTCGAGAGCTGGGGTAAGTCATTGTAATTGATAAGGTCGGCATCAATGCCGACCCTATACCGAGCAGGGTGCGCATCCCTGCGCACCGGGTTATCACCGCCGTCAGGTCACTGGCGCCGGATTAAACACCGCCAGCTGATTGCGAATCCCCCAGCGATCGGACCACGTTTGCTTCCGCCCGCTGGCAATCTCCAGAATCAACTCAAACAACCGCCAGCCAACCTGTTCGATACTTTCTTCTCCGGTGGCAATCGTTCCGGCATTAATATCCATCAAATCATGCCAGCGTTCGGCCAGGGCGCTACGGGTAGCCATCTTGATCACCGGAATCGCCGCCAGACCATAAGGGGTGCCGCGTCCGGTGGTAAATACCTGCAACGTAATGCCCGATGCCATCTGTTGCGTGCCGCAGACAAAATCGCTGGCTGGCGTCGCGGCATAAATTAACCCGCGTCGGGTGGGGCGCTGACCGGGCGACAGAACTTCAACAATCGGACTGCGACCGGATTTGGCGATGGACCCCAGCGCCTTCTCCACCACATTCGCCAGACCGCCTTTTTTATTACCGGGCGAAGGGTTGGCGCTGCGGTCAGTTTGCCCGAGGCTGAGATAGTTGTCATACCACGCCATCTCCTCCAGCAGACGTTTGCCCACCGCTTCGTCAACCACCCGTGGCGTCAGCAGATGAATGGCGTCGCGCACTTCGGTGACTTCGGAGAACATCACCGTGGCACCGCAGCGCACCAGCAGATCCGAGGCAAAGCCCACCGCCGGGTTGGCGGTCACGCCGGAGAAGGCATCGCTGCCGCCGCACTGCATCCCCACGACCAGCTCAGAAGCCGGACAGGTTTCGCGCTGGCGCTGATTGAGCCGACGCAGATGGCGCTCGGCGACCTGCAAAATCTCATCCACCATCGCGCCAAAGCCCACCAGGCGTTCATCCTGCAAACGCACAATGTCGTTATCGTCGAGCGAAATCGCCTGTACATCGGGTGTACCGGTCAACAGGCGCTCTGGCTGGAGCTTTTCACAGCCAAGGCTGACGATCATCACTTCACCGCCAAAGTTGGGGTTGAGCGCCAGATTATGGATGGTGCGAATCGGTACGACCGCCGCAGGTGCATTGATTGCCACGCCGCAGCCGTAAAGATGATTCAGCGCCACCACGCCATCGACGTTGGGATAACGCGGCAGCAGGTCGCGCTCGATAATCTGCACCACATAATCCACCACGCCCGCCACGCAGTGGACGCTGGTGGTGATGCCGAGCAGGTTGCGTGTGCCGACGCTGCCATCGGCATTGCGATAGCCTTCGAAGGTATATCCCGCCAGCGGCGGCAGATCGGGCGGCACGTTATTCGCCAGCGGCAGGCTGGCCAGCGGGGGCGCTTCGGGCAGCGCCACCAGCGACTCTTCAATCCAGCTGCCCTGGGCAATGGCGCGCAGGGCATAGCCGATCACTTCGCCATAGCGCACTATCGCGCCCTGTTCGGGGATCGCCGACAGCGCCACTTTATGGCCCTGCGGCACATGTTCCGTCAGTTGCAGGCCATCAGCGAATTGGGTGCCGGCCGGCAGTCCCTGGTTGTTGACCACAATGGCGACATTGTCGTCCGGGTGGACCTTGATATACAGCGGCTTCTCGCTCAGAGGTCGGTTCATTGCTCACCTTCCATTTCGTCGCGCTGTACATGGCAGCGCGGTGTCATTGATTGCTTCCGTCACGTCATCATTTTTGCCAGCCTTAGTATATGCAGGGGTATTGCGCAGCACATTGTGCAACTGACTGGCTTTAGACGGTTTTATCGTGCTGGTTTGGGTCGTTTTTCCAAATACAAGTGAAGGAACTCACAAAGCGCTATAAAGCTGCCGGTTTATTAGCCAGGCCGGTACGCTATTTCCCCGTTCCGTGAGCCACGCCGCAGCGTTATGTGCAGATGCCATAAAATGCCTGCTGATGGCGATAAATCCTCGGGCTTTCTCCCAGTGTCTCGCCTTCTGGCTGTTCCTATACTGACTCTCGTTATCCGACGTTAGGTTATTCGTCACGACGCATCATCGTATTGCCAATAAAAAATCGCCGTGTTTAACCCAACATCATTCTGATACCCAACGCGATGTGTATGCAGTCAGAGTGAATGTAGCGCCCGCTATATTTCAGGAGTGCATCATGAATAGTTTTAGCCAGACAGCGGAAGCGGTGCAAAAACGCACCAACGCCCGTTACTGGATTGTGGTGATGTTATTTATCGTCACCTCATTCAACTATGGTGACCGTGCAACGATTTCAATTGCCGGCTCCGCCATGTCTAAGGATATCGGCCTGGATTCGGTCGGGCTGGGATATATCTTCTCTGCGTTCTCATGGGCTTATGTTATCGGCCAAATCCCAGGCGGCTGGCTGCTCGACCGCTTCGGTTCGAAACGCGTTTACTTCTGGAGCATCTTCACCTGGTCACTGTTTACCTTCCTGCAAGGCTTCGTTGACCTGTTCAGCGGCTTCGGCATTATCGCCTCGCTGTTTATGCTGCGTTTCCTGGTGGGGCTGGCGGAAGCGCCCTCTTTCCCTGGCAACAGCCGCATTGTTGCGGCCTGGTTTCCAGCGCAGGAGCGTGGCACCGCCGTCGCTATCTTTAACTCAGCGCAGTACTTCGCCACGGTGATTTTCGCCCCGATCATGGGCTGGCTGACGTCGGCAGTAGGCTGGGCGCACGTATTCTGGTTTATGGGCGGACTCGGCATCATTCTCAGCTTTATCTGGCGCAAAGTGATCCACGATCCCAATGACCATCCCGGCGTTAACAAAGCCGAACTGGAGTATATGGAGCAGGGTGGCGCGCTGATCAATATGGATGCCAAAAAGTCCGAGCGCAAAGTCAGCTGGAACGAGAAATTCTTTCAAATCAGACAGCTGCTTTCCTCGCGCATGATGCTTGGTATCTACCTCGGCCAGTATTGTGTTAACGCCTTAACCTACTTTTTTATCACCTGGTTCCCGGTCTATCTGGTGCAGGCGCGCGGCATGTCGATTCTGAAAGCGGGTTTTGTCGCGTCGATTCCGGCGGTGTGCGGTTTCCTCGGCGGCGTATTGGGCGGGGTGATTTCCGATTACCTGATGCGTAAGACCGGCTCGCTGAATATCGCGCGTAAAACGCCGATTGTGCTCGGCATGTTGATGTCCATCAGCATGGTGATGTGTAACTACGTCGATACCGAATGGGTGGTGGTGTTCGTGATGGCGCTGGCGTTCTTTGGTAAAGGCATTGGCGCGCTCGGCTGGGCGGTGATGGCCGATACCGCGCCGAAAGAGATCAGTGGCCTGAGCGGCGGGCTGTTCAATATGTTCGGTAACTTCTCCGGCATTGTGACGCCGATTGCCATTGGCTACATCATCGCTACCACCGGATCTTTTGCTGGCGCGCTGGTCTTTGTCGGTATCCACGCTTTCGTCGCCGCCTTCAGCTTCCTGGTTATCGCCGGGGATATCAAACGTATCGAACTGAAACATCTGGCATAAGGACAGAGCATGAATACGCAAAGTACGCCGGTGATTACTGATATGCAGGTGATTCCGGTTGCCGGTTACGACAGCATGTTGCTCAACATCGGTGGCGCGCACAGCGCCTGCTTCACCCGCAATATCGTGGTGCTGACAGACAGCGCCGGGCACACTGGGGTCGGAGAGGCGCCGGGCGGCGAAATCATCTATCAGACGCTGGTGGAGGCCATTCCGCAGGTAAAAGGCCAGCAGGTGGCGCGCATGAACCGTCTGGTGCAGCAGGTGCACAAAGGGAACCAGACGGCGGATTTCGATACCTTCGGTAAAGGGGCCTGGACCTTTGAGCTGCGCGTCAATGCGGTGGCGGCGCTGGAGGCGGCGCTGCTCGATCTGCTCGGCCAGTGCCTTGGCGTGCCGGTGGCGGAACTGCTCGGTCCTGGCCAGCAGCGCGATGAGGTGAGGGTACTCGGTTATCTGTTTTATATCGGCGACCGGCGTAAAACCGATTTGCCGTATCTGAGCGGCGAAGGGGCCGATCACGACTGGTATCACCTGCGCCACCAGCAGGCGCTGACGCCGGAGGCCGTGGTACGCCTGGCGGAAGCGGCGCAGGACAAATACGGCTTCAAAGATTTCAAACTGAAGGGCGGCGTGCTGCCGGGCGAACAGGAGATTGATGCGGCGGTAGCGCTGAAAAAACGCTTCCCGGATGCGCGCATCACCGTCGATCCCAACGGCGCCTGGCTGCTCGATGAGGCGATAGGCCTGTGTAAAGGCATGGGTGACGTGCTGAGTTACGCCGAAGATCCCTGCGGCGCCGAACAGGGCTACTCCGGGCGTGAAGTGATGGCGGAGTTTCGCCGCGCCACCGGGTTGCCGGTCGCCACCAATATGATTGCCACCAACTGGCGCGAGATGAACCATGCGGTGATGCTCAACGCCGTCGATATTCCGCTCGCCGATCCACATTTCTGGACGCTGAGCGGCGCGGTACGTGTGGCGCAACTCTGTGACGACTGGGGCCTGACCTGGGGCTGTCACTCCAACAACCACTTCGACATTTCGCTGGCGATGTTCACCCATGTGGGGGCGGCGGCACCGGGTAAACCGACCGCCATTGATACCCACTGGATCTGGCAGGAGGGCGATCAGCGCCTGACCAAAGAACCGCTGCAAATCCGCAACGGCAAAATCGCCGTGCCGGACAAGCCTGGCCTCGGCATTGAGCTGGACTGGGATCGTCTGCATCAGGCCAATGCGCTGTATCAATCCCTGCCGGCTGGCGCGCGTAATGACGCCGCGGCAATGCAGTATCTGGTTCCCGGTTGGTCGTTCGACCGTAAGCGTCCGGCCTTCGGTCGCAGCAAAGCATAAGGAGCAGGAAATGAGTCAGACACCGAAAATCACGTCAATGCAGGTCATTCCGGTGGCCGGTTACGACAGCATGTTGCTCAACCTGAGCGGGGCACATGCGCCTTTCTTCACCCGTAATATCGTCATCATCAGGGACAATGCCGGCCATACCGGCGTTGGCGAGATTCCGGGCGGCGAGAAGATTCGCCAGACGCTGGAAGACGCGGCGGCGCTGGTGGTGCAGAAAACGGTCGGCGAATACAAAAACATTCTTAACCTGGTACGCAGCACCTTTGCCGATCGTGATTCCAGCGGGCGCGGCGCGCAGACGTTTGACCTGCGCACGACCATCCATGTGGTCACTGGCATTGAAGCAGCGCTGCTCGACCTGCTGGGCCAGCATCTGGGCGTCAATGTGGCGTCGCTGCTGGGCGATGGACAGCAACGCGATCGCGTCGAAATGCTCGGTTATCTGTTCTACGTCGGCGACCGCAGGAAAACCGCGCTGCCGTACCAGAGTCAGCCGGATGAGAAATGCGACTGGTATCGTCTGCGCCATGAAGAGGCGCTGACGCCGGAAACCGTGGTGCGTCTGGCGGAAGCGGCCTATGAAAAATATGGCTTCAATGATTTCAAACTGAAAGGCGGCGTGCTGCGCGGCGGAGAAGAGGCCGAGGCGGTAACGGCGCTGGCGAAGCGTTTCCCGCAGGCCCGTATCACCCTCGATCCCAACGGGGCCTGGTCGCTGAATGAGGCGATCCTGCTCGGTAAGCAGCTGAAAGGCGTGCTGGCCTATGCGGAAGATCCCTGCGGGGCGGAGCAGGGCTACTCCGGCCGCGAAGTGATGGCGGAATTCCGCCGCGCCACCGGTATGCCTACCGCCACCAATATGATCGCCACCGACTGGCGTCAGATGGGCCATACCCTGTCGTTGCAGTCGGTGGACATTCCGCTGGCCGATCCCCACTTCTGGACCATGCAGGGTTCAGTGCGCGTGGCGCAGATGTGCCACGACTTCGGCCTCACCTGGGGTTCCCACTCCAACAACCATTTTGACATCTCCCTGGCGATGTTCACCCATGTGGCCGCCGCTGCGCCGGGCGCCATTACCGCCATCGATACCCACTGGATTTGGCAGGAAGGCAATCAGCGCCTGACCAGAGAACCGCTGCAAATTAAAGGCGGCATGGTGCAGGTGCCGCAGAAACCGGGACTGGGTGTTGAGCTGGATATGGATCAGGTGATGCAGGCCAATGCGCTGTATCAGAAACACGGGCTGGGCGCGCGCGATGACGCTCAGGCGATGCAATTCCTTGTGCCGAACTGGACCTTTGATAACAAACGTCCGTGCCTGGTGCGCTAACTTTTTCTACAGGAGTGAACACAATGAGCAATGCAGCCTGGCCGAATGCTTTTCGTCGCCGTTTGCTGGCAGGGGAGACCCTGATTGGTAGCTGGTGCGCACTGGCCAATCCGATCACCACCGAAGTGCTGGGCCTGGCCGGTTTTGACTGGCTGGTGCTGGATGGTGAGCACGCGCCGAACGATATCACCACCTTTATCCCGCAACTGATGGCGCTGAAAGGCAGCCACAGCGCGCCGGTGGTGCGCCCGCCATGCAATGAACCGATCATTATTAAGCGCCTGCTGGATATTGGTTTCTACAACTTCCTGGTTCCGTTTGTGGAAACCGCCGCAGAGGCGGAACGCGCGGTGGCCTCCACCCGTTACCCGTCTGCCGGTATTCGCGGCGTGTCGGTTTCGCACCGCAGCAACATGTACGGCACGCTGCCGGATTACAACGCCACCATCAACGACAACATCACCGTGCTGGTGCAAATCGAAACCCAGCAGGCGGTCGACAACATTGACGCCATCGCAGCGGTTGCGGGTGTCGACGGCATCTTTGTCGGACCGGGCGATCTGTCGGCAGCGCTGGGTTATCTCGGTCAGCCAGCCCATCCCGAAGTGCTGAAAGTTATCAAACATATTTTTGAGCGCGCCAAAGCGGCAGGTAAGCCGAGCGGCATTCTGGCTCCGGTGGAAGCCGATGCGCGTCGTTATCTGGAATGGGGAGCCAGCTTTGTTGCCGTCGGCAGCGATCTGGGTGTTTTCCGCCACGCCACACAGGCGCTGTGTGACAAATTTAAGCAGTGACAGACCAAGGGGCAACGCAATGAAAATTGGATTTATCGGCCTGGGTATCATGGGCAAACCGATGTGTAAAAACCTGGTGAAAGCCGGATATTCGCTGGTGGTGCGTGACAACAACGCGGTTAACGAAGCGGAGCTGGTGGAGCTGGGCGCCACGGTGGCGAAAACCGCCAAAGAGGTGGCGCAGCAGGTTGACGTGGTGATCACCATGGTGCCGAACTCGCCGCAGGTGAAAGAGGTGTGTCTGGGTGAGAACGGCATCATTGATGGCGCGAAACCGGGCCTGATCGTTATCGACATGAGTTCCATCGCTCCGCTGGCCAGCCGTGAAGTGCATGATGCGCTGGCGGAAAAAGGCATCAAAATGCTCGATGCGCCGGTTAGCGGCGGCGAGCCGAAAGCGATTGAAGGCACGCTGTCGGTGATGGTGGGCGGCGATAAAGCGGTGTTCGATCACTGCTACGACATCATGAAAGCGATGGCGGGTTCGGTGGTGCACACCGGTGAGATCGGCGCGGGCAACGTCACCAAGCTGGCGAACCAGGTGATTGTGGCGCTGAACATTGCGGCGATGTCGGAAGCGCTGTCGCTGGCGACCAAAGCCGGGGTGAATCCGGAGCTGGTGTATCAGGCGATTCGCGGCGGTCTGGCGGGCAGCACGGTGCTGGATGCCAAAGCGCCGATGGTGCTGGATCGTAACTTCAAGCCGGGCTTCCGCATCGATCTGCATATCAAAGATCTGGCGAATGCGCTGGATACCTCGCATGGGATTGGCGCGCATCTGCCGCTCACCGCTGCGGTGATGGAGATGATGCAGGCGCTGAAGGTAGACGGTCTGGGCACCGCCGACCACAGCGCGCTGGCCTGCTATTATGAGAAGTTAGCGAAAGTTGAGATTACCCGGTAGCTCGCGCGTCCGGTATCTGAAGATGCCGGACGGCCAGGTTGCCTTAGCTGGACGGATCTCCGTCATCAACCGCGCTCGGATTGCCTATGAAAATCGTTATCGCACCGGATTCATATAAAGAGAGTTTATCCGCCCTGGAGGTGGCTTCAGCGATTGAAGCGGGATTCCGCGACATCTTCCCTGAAGCCGACTACGTGAAAATACCGGTCGCCGACGGTGGTGAAGGCACGGTAGAAGCGATGGTGGCGGCAACGCAGGGAAGCATTGTCAGGCTGACGGTCACCGGACCGCTGGGAGAGCCTGTTGATGCGTTTTACGGTTTGTCAGGTGACACGCGCACCGCCTTTATTGAGATGGCCGCCGCCAGTGGTCTTGAACGGGTGCCCGCCGCGCGACGCGACCCGCTAATCACCACCTCCTATGGTACCGGCGAGCTGATTAAACACGCGCTGGATCAGGGCGTTGACCATATCATCATCGGTATTGGCGGCAGCGCCACCAATGACGGCGGCTCCGGCATGATGCAGGCGCTTGGCGCACGTTTGCTGGATCGACAGGGCAATGAGATTGCTTACGGCGGCGGTGCGTTACCGCAGCTGGCGCGGATTGAGATCGATGCTTTAGATGCGCGCATCAGGCAGTGTCGTTTTGAAGTGGCCTGTGATGTCAGCAATCCCCTTACCGGTGAAGAGGGGGCCTCCGCGATTTTTGGCCCGCAGAAAGGGGCGACGCCGGAACGGGTGCAGCAGCTGGATCAGGCGCTGGCGCACTATGCCGACATTATTCACCGCGATCTGGATATTGATGTGCTGCATATCGCGGGCGGCGGCGCGGCGGGCGGCATGGGCGCGGCGCTACATGCGTTTTGTCAGGCGGAGCTGCGACGCGGCATTGAGATTGTCACCGAAGCGCTGGGTTTAGCGGAGCAGGTTAAAGATGCCGATCTGGTGATTACCGGGGAGGGGCGCATCGATAGCCAGACCATCAACGGCAAAGTGCCGATTGGCGTGGCGCAGGTGGCGAAGCAGTTTAACAAGCCGGTGATTGGCATTGCCGGCAGCCTGACGGCGGATGTCGGCGTGGTTCATGAGCATGGGCTGGATGCGGTGTTCAGCGTGCTGTTCACTGTCTGCTCGCTGGAGGAAGCGCTGGAGAATGCCGCGCAGAACGTGCGCCTGACGGCGAGGAATGTGGCCGCGACGCTCAAAGCCGGGCAACACCTGTAGGGTCGGCAGTGATGCCGACCTTGATGAAAAATAACGTAATATCAATAAGGTGCGCATTTATGCGCACCCTACGTTGTCTGTAACACCTCACGCGCCTCACGCGCCACATTCTCCATTTCATCGCTCAGCTCCAGCAGCTCCGGCTCCAGCGCGGCGATATCGCTTTCCTGATGCAAACTCTTCTCCAGCTGCTGACACAACTCCTTCAGGCGCGGCACGCCGCTGTAGCTGGCGCTGCCGTGCAGCTTATGAATAATCTCGCGCAGGCCGGTGACATCATTACTCTCCATGCAGGCGTTCACGCGTGCTGTCACCTCGGGCAGGAAATCCAGCAGCATCTGCAACAGATCGCGCGCCAGATCTTCCTTATTCGCCGCCTGACGTAACGCCAGCACCCAGTCGAGCGACGGCGCGACGTTTGGCGTCGGCGGGCCGGACGCCACGCGGCTCGGCGTGTAACGTTGCAGCAATTGATTGAGTTTGTCCTCATCAATCGGCTTCGCCAGATAGTCGTTCATCCCGGCATTGATCAACTGTTCACGTTCGCCATCCAGCGCATGGGCGGTGACCGCCACAATCGGCGTGGCCGCATGTAACGGCAGGCCACGGATAATTTCGCTGGCGCGGATACCGTCAATCTCCGGCATCTGAATATCCATCAGGATCACATCCAGCTGATGCAAACGCGCCTGGCGAATGGCCTGCTCCGCGTTGTCGCACAGAATGATATGTTCAACCTGTTCCTCCAGCAGCGCGCCGATCAGCTTCAGGTTCGCCGGATTGTCATCGACGGCCATCACCGTCAGCGGCTGGCGTGCGCCGCGCGGCAGGGCCTCGCGCTGGCGGCTGTGAAAATCGAGCAGCATCGGCAACAGTCGCGTCAGCGACACCGGTTTCGCCAGACAACCGGCAATGCCGCGGGCGCGCAGCTCATCGGCATGGAGCATCATTTCGCTGGGCAGCGCCAGCAGCACCGAATCGGCACGGCTCAGCAACCGGGCGATCATCTCATCTGACAGACACGGGGTTTCATGGCCCGCTACCGGCAGCCCCATCAGCAACAGCGGGTAGTGTTCATCTCCCAGCGCTTGCAGGCTATCGACATGATGGACCTGCAACGGCGTGCCGCTCAGCATCTCCAGCACCGCTTTCGCTACCGCCGGATGGGGTTCGACATAGGCCAGCTGCGACTGGCGCAAATCGTCCAGCGCGCGCGGCAGGGGGGGCGCATTCGGATTGAGATCGAGATGGATATGCACCCAAAAGGTGGAGCCCTGACCATGACGGCTGTGGAAGGCAATTTCTCCCCCCATCTCACCCACCAGCTTCTGAGTAATCACCAGCCCCAGCCCGGTGCCGCCATGGCGGCGTGAAATGCTGGCATCTGCCTGACGAAATGCCTGGAACAGCTGGGTTTGCTGCTGTTCGGAGATGCCAATCCCGGTGTCATGCACCTGAATTTCCAGGCCCACGCGGGTGGCGTTGATATTGCGCATTTCCACGCGCAGATCGATATGGCCCTGCTCGGTAAATTTGATGGCATTGCCGATCAGGTTAATCAGGATCTGTTGCAGGCGCAGCGGATCGCCGATGACGTTGTCCGGCACGCGTTTCTCCAGACAGACGGTAATCTCCAGACCTTTCTCATGCGCCGACGGAGCCAGCAGCACCAGCGTTTCATCCAGCGTGGCGCGCAGCGGAAACGGAATCGACTCCAGCACCAGTTTGCCCGCTTCCAGCTTGGAGAAGTCGAGCACGTCATTGATGATGCTCAGCAGGTTGGCCGCGGAACGTTCGATGGTGCTCATATAGTCGCGCTGGTTGGTGCTCAGCCCGGTTTTCAGCATCTGGCGGGTAAAGCCAATTACGCCGTTCAGCGGCGTACGCAGCTCGTGCGACATATTGGCGAGGAACTCGGATTTGATGCGCGCCGCTTCCTGGGCGCGCTTCTTCGCCAGATCCAGCTCCACGTTCTGGATCTCCAGCTGCTCCAGCGTTTCACGCAGATCGTAGGTCGCCTGGTCGATATTCTGCTGCATCTCTTCATGGTAGGCGGTCAGCGACATCGCCATCGCGTTGATGCCGTTCTTCAGAATGCTCAGCTCGCCCAGCATGTAACCTTCCACACGGCTATCGAGCTGGCCGCGGCGGATACGGTCCACGGTGGAGACCATATTGCGAATCGGACCGGTGACGTCACGCATCAGACGATAGGCAAACAGCATGGCGATGCACAGGCAGAACAGCAGCAGCAGGGTGGCGACAAATACCTCTTTGTACTGCTCCAGCCGCACGGATTGCAGATCCAGCTCAATCGCCACGTAACCCAGCGGATTGCCCGCCGGTTTGGCATCTTCCCCCGGCAGTTCATCCACCGAGTAGCGTTCCGCGACGATTGGGGTGCGCAGCACCATCAGGTTGTCGCGGCGCTCCACCGAGACGCCATCCTCCAGCGTGGAGATATCTTCCTTTTGCAGCAGGCTGAGGTTCTGGTTGCTATTCGAGGTGACGTAGATGTGATTATTGTTGTCGAAAACCGTAATCGCACGGACAATATCGGAATGCCGACGATGCAGCAGGCTGACCAGTTCGCGAATCGCATCGCGGTTGTGCCACGTCATGCCATATTCAGCGGAGACCGCCAGCGGTTCGATAATATTCGCACCCGCATCGCGCACCTGATGCTGCAACTCGTTATAGCGGTGGACCACGAAGAAAGTGCTGAGCAACAGGCCAATCATAAGCGTTGGCGCCAGTATTAAAATCATCATGCGCGCCCGCAGGCTGTATTTGGTCATACGACTCCTGGCAAGTTTATCCCTGTGCAAATGGCGAGTTATCGCTGCACAACCCAATCAGAATAGAGAATTCACAACACTATGGCGCAATTTTACTCCGCAAAACAGCGTGTGACGACAAAGCAGCGCATTACCGTCACCATTGAAGACCTTGATCCCTTTGGACAGGGTGTTGCGCGTCATAATGGCAAAGCGATGTTCGTTAGCGGTGCGCTGCCCGGCGAACAGGCCGACGTCACCGTGCTGGAAGATAAGCGCCAGTTCACGCGGGCGAAGGCGACGCGCATTGCCAATCCCAGCGCGGAGCGGGTTAAGCCGCGCTGTCCGCACTTTGGCGTTTGCGGCGGATGCCAGCAACAGCATGTCTCCGTGGCGTTGCAGGAGCAGAGTAAAGCCAAAGCGCTCGGACGGATGCTCAGCCGCGACGCGCCATTGCCGGTGCGGGTTGATGAGATCATTAGCGGCCAGAGCTGGGGCTATCGTCGTCGTGCGCGTTTAGGCTTGCAGTGGCAACCGAAACAGCAGCGTTTGCAGATGGGTTTTCGCAAAGCGGCCAGCAACGATCTGGTGGAGATGACGCAATGCCCCATTCTGGCGCCCGACCTTGAAGCGTTGCTGCTGCCGTTGCACCACTGCCTCAGCGAATTGAAAGCGGCGAAGCGTCTGGGGCATGTTGAACTGGTGCTGGCGGATAACGGCCCGCTGATGGTGTTGCGCCATCTTGATGCATTGTCCGGGGAGGATTACGCAAAACTGGAACGTTTTTCGCATGAGCATGATTTGATGCTGTTCCTCGCCGACGGCAGCGACACTTTGACGGCTCTGAGCGATAAAACGCCGTTTTATCAGTCGTTCCAGCTGCAACTCAGCTTCAGCCCGCAGGA
Source organism: Pantoea sp. X-Soil-TKNS-1207 (assembly GCF_059730485.1). Lineage (NCBI taxonomy): Bacteria > Pseudomonadati > Pseudomonadota > Gammaproteobacteria > Enterobacterales > Erwiniaceae > Pantoea > Pantoea sp. X-Soil-TKNS-1207. The sequence continues at coordinate 3,383,724 of NZ_AP035958.1, read as the reverse complement.
TTTTATCCAGGTGAACGACCAGGTGAATCAGCAAATGGTGGCGAAAGCCATCGACTGGCTCGACCTGCAACCCGAAGACCGGGTGCTGGATCTGTTTTGCGGCATGGGAAACTTCACGCTTCCTGTAGGAAAATTCGTACAAAATGCCGTTGGTGTGGAGGGTGTTGCAGCTTTAGTACGGCAGGCAGCGTATAATGCAGACCTGAATAATCTTAAAAATGTCCACTTTTTCCAGCACAACCTGGAGGAAGATGTGGCGCGGCAATCGTGGGCCGCGCAGGGATTTAATAAGGTGTTACTGGACCCGGCGCGCGCCGGGGCGGCAGGCGTGATGTCGCATATTGTTAAACTTGCGCCGGAACGCGTGGTCTATGTTTCCTGTAACCCTACGACACTTGCACGCGACAGTCAGACATTACTGTCAGCGGGCTACCATTTGGAAAGGGTCGCGATGCTGGATATGTTCCCACATACCAGTCATCTCGAATCCATGGTGCTGTTCAGCAAAACATAAGCGACGCGCAAGTCGCTGTGGCAGGAGAGGATATGGTTGCGGTTAGAAGTGCGCATTTAAATACGGCTGGGGAATTTGCCCTCGACCAGTGGATCGCCAGTTTAGGCATTGCCAATCCGCAATCCTGTCAGCGTCTGGCTGACACCTGGCGCTACTGTGAAGCCGAAACGCACGACCATCCTGATCAGGCTCTGCTGCTGTGGCGCGGTATTGAGATGGTGGAGATCCTCTCCATGCTCAGTATGGATATCGACAGCCTGCGCGCGGCGCTGATCTTCCCGCTGGCGAATGCGGATGTAGTCAGCGAAGAGGAGCTGGAGCAAACTGTCGGTAAAGGTATCGTGTCGCTGGTGCATGGCGTGCGCGATATGGATGCGATCCGTCAGCTGAAAGCGATCCACAATGATTCGATGGCCTCAGAGCAGGTGGATAACGTCCGCCGGATGCTGCTGGCGATGGTGGAAGATTTCCGCTGCGTAGTCATCAAGCTGGCGGAGCGTATCGCTCACCTGCGTGAAATGAAGGACGCGCCGGAAGATGAGCGCGTACTGGCCGCCAAAGAAAGCACCAATATCTACGCACCGCTGGCGAACCGCCTCGGTATCGGCCAGCTCAAATGGGAGCTGGAAGATTACTGCTTCCGCTACCTCCATCCCGATGAATACAAGCGTATCGCCAAACTGCTGCACGAACGCCGTATTGATCGCGAACAATATATCGATAACTTCGTTGATAACCTGCGCAAAGAGATGCAGAAAGAGGGCGTGCGTGCCGAAGTCTATGGCCGTCCGAAACACATCTACAGCATCTGGCGCAAGATGCAGAAGAAGTCGCTGGCGTTCGATGAGCTGTTCGATGTGCGCGCGGTGCGCATCGTGGCGGAGCGTTTGCAGGACTGCTACGGCGCGCTGGGTACGGTGCACACGCTGTATCGCCACCTGCCGAGCGAGTTTGACGATTATGTCGCCAACCCAAAACCCAACGGTTATCAGTCGATTCACACCGTGGTGCTCGGGCCACAGGGCAAGACGGTAGAAATTCAGATCCGTACCCGCCAGATGCATGAAGATGCAGAGCTGGGCGTGGCGGCGCACTGGAAATACAAAGAAGGCCCGACCAGCAGCAGCGCACGCGGCGCGGCGGGTCATGAAGAACGCATTGCCTGGCTGCGTAAGCTGATTACCTGGCAGGAAGAGATGGCCGACTCCGGCGAAATGCTGGAAGAAGTGCGCAGCCAGGTGTTCGACGATCGCGTCTATGTGTTTACGCCGAAAGGGGATGTGGTTGATCTGCCTGCCGGTTCAACGCCGCTCGACTTCGCCTATCACATCCACAGCGATATTGGTCACCGCTGCATCGGCGCCAAGATTGGCGGGCGCATCGTGCCGTTCACCTACCAGTTGCAGATGGGCGACCAGGTTGAGGTGATCACCCAGAAGCAGCCGAACCCGAGCCGCGACTGGCTGAACCCTAACCTCGGCTATATCACCACCAGCCGCGGACGTTCGAAGATTCACAACTGGTTCCGCAAGCAGGACCGCGATAAGAACATCATTGCCGGTCGCCAGATTCTGGATAACGAATTAGGCCAGCTGGATATTAGCCTGCGCGAAGCCGAGAAGCTGTTGCTGCCTCGCTATAACGTTACCTCGCTGGAAGAACTGCTGGCGGCGATTGGCGGCGGCGATATTCGTCTCAATCAGATGGTCAACTTCCTACAAGGCAAACTGAATAAACCGAGCGCAGAAGAAGAAGATCGCGAGGCGCTGCGTCAGCTGACGCAGAAATCCCATACCCCAGCGTCGGCGCGTAAAGAGAGCGGACGCGTGGTGGTGGAGGGGGTCGGCAATCTGCTGCACCACATTGCGCGCTGCTGCCAGCCGATTCCTGGCGACGATATCGTCGGCTTTATCACCCAGGGGCGGGGCATCTCGATTCACCGCGCCGATTGTGACCAACTGGCGGAACTGATTTCCCACGCACCGGAACGTATTGTCGATGCGGTATGGGGCGAAAGTTATTCCAGCGGTTATTCGCTGGTCGTGCGCGTCACCGCCAACGACCGCAGCGGATTGCTGCGTGACATCACCACCATTCTGGCGAATGAGAAGGTCAACGTGCTCGGCGTCTCCAGCCGCAGCGATACCAGAAAGCAGCTGGCGACCATCGATATGGATATCGAGATTTATAACCAGCAGGTGCTGGGCCGCGTGCTGGCCAGACTGAATCAGGTGCCGGATATTATCGACGCGCGCCGTTTGCATTGATGTAGTATGCACCAACCTTAGCGGCGCGATTTATCGCGCAATTCCGTGTACGTCGCCGGTAACCCCGCGCGATTAACCGCGCCGCTTCAAATCGTTATTCCCCAAAGGACCTGCCAATGACATCTATCCAACGTCTGCTCTCCATTATGCAAACCCTGCGCGATCCGCAGCGAGGATGCCCGTGGGATCGTCAGCAAACGTTCGCGTCTATCGCGCCTTACACGCTGGAAGAAACCTATGAAGTGATCGACGCCATTCAGCGTGAAGATTTCGACGATCTGCGTGGCGAGCTGGGCGATCTGCTGTTCCAGGTGGTGTTTTATGCCCAGATGGCCAGCGAGCAGCAACGCTTCAACTTTGATGACATCTGCAACGCCATCAGCGACAAACTCGAACGCCGTCACCCGCATATCTTCGGAGATGTGCAGGCCGGGGATGCTGAGCAGGTGGTGAAGAACTGGGAAGCGATCAAACATCACGAACGGGCGGAAAAAGCCCAGCATTCGGCGCTGGATGATATTCCCAAAGCGCTGCCTGCGCTGATGCGCGCGCATAAAATCCAGAAACGTTGCAGCCATGTCGGGTTTGACTGGAATAGTCTTGGCCCGGTGCTGGACAAAGTGCATGAAGAGATTGACGAAGTGATGCACGAAGCGCAGCAGGCGGTAATCGACAGCGACAAGCTGGAAGAGGAAATCGGTGATTTGTTGTTCGCCACCGTCAATTTATCTCGCCATCTGGGCAGCAAGGCGGAAGTGGCGCTGCAAAAGGCCAACGACAAATTCGAACGCCGTTTTCGTCAGGTGGAAGGATTGATCGCCGCGCAGGGGCTGGCGATGACCGATGCCACGCTGGATCAGATGGAAGAGGCCTGGCAGCAGGTGAAAGTCAGCGAGAACAAAGACTAAGGTGCTGGCCCGTCATCTGGCGATTATTCCATCGCTGCGCATAAAATAGCCGCTTGAGCTTACTCGATTCAGCCTTGCGGCAACTTTGTGACGTACGTCAACATTTCCTCACGGGCTATCCGCTATGTTACCGGCAGCACTGCGTGAGGGAGATGGTGGTGATTCATCAATTGTGGCAGGTAACGACTTCAGGTATACTGTTTTCCCGTCCTGGTTATTCCATCGTCTTTAAACCTAAACTCTCAGGTTCAGCATGACAACGAACTATATTTTTGTGACCGGCGGGGTCGTATCCTCTCTGGGGAAAGGCATTGCCGCAGCCTCCCTCGCAGCCATCCTTGAAGCACGTGGTCTGAATGTGACCATCATGAAACTGGACCCGTATATCAACGTGGACCCAGGTACCATGAGCCCAACTCAGCACGGTGAAGTTTTCGTCACCGACGACGGGGCCGAAACCGATCTGGATTTAGGTCACTACGAGCGCTTCATCCGCACCAAAATGTCGCGCCGCAACAACTTTACTACCGGTCGTATCTACTCAGAAGTACTGCGCAAAGAGCGTCGCGGTGACTATCTGGGTGCGACGATTCAGGTTATCCCGCACATCACCAATGCCATTAAAGAACGCATCATCGAAGGTGGCGAAGGCCACGACGTTGTTCTGGTGGAGATCGGCGGAACCGTGGGTGATATCGAATCACTGCCGTTCCTCGAAGCGATCCGTCAGATGGCGGTCGATGTGGGTCGTGAACATACCATGTACATGCACCTGACGCTGGTGCCTTACATGGCTGCCGCAGGCGAAGTGAAAACCAAGCCGACGCAGCACTCGGTTAAAGAACTGCTTTCCATCGGCATTCAGCCTGATGTGTTGATCTGCCGTTCAGACCGCGCCGTCCCGGCCAACGAACGCGCCAAAATCGCGCTGTTCTGTAACGTACCGGAAAAAGCGGTGATTTCACTGAAAGATGTGGACTCCATTTACAAGATCCCTGGCCTGCTGAAATCGCAGGGTCTGGATGACTACATCTGCAAACGTTTCAACCTGAACGCCCCGGAAGCCAATCTGGCCGAGTGGGAGCAGGTGATTTACGAAGAAGCGAATCCAGGCGGCGAAGTGACCATCGGTATGGTCGGCAAATATGTCGAACTGCCGGATGCTTACAAATCCGTGATTGAAGCGCTGAAACACGGCGGCCTGAAAAACCGCGTGACGGTGAACATCAAGCTGATCGACTCGCAGGATGTTGAAACCCGTGGTGTCGAATTACTGAAAGATCTGGATGCTATCCTGATTCCTGGTGGCTTTGGCTACCGTGGCGTGGAAGGCAAACTGATGACCGCGCAATATGCGCGTGAAAACAACGTGCCTTACCTCGGCATTTGCCTGGGAATGCAGGTTGCGCTGATGGAATTTGCCCGCAACGTGGCGGGAATGGCTGGCGCCAACTCAACTGAATTTGTGCCAGACTGTAAGTACCCGGTGGTTGCGCTGATCACCGAATGGCGTGATGAAGAAGGCAACGTCGAAGTGCGTAGCGAGCAGAGCGATTTGGGCGGCACCATGCGCCTGGGTAGCCAGCAGTGCCAGCTTACGCCGGAAAGCAAAGTACGCCAGCTGTACGGCTCAGACGTGATCACTGAACGTCACCGCCACCGTTATGAAGTAAACAATATGCTGTTGAAGCAGATTGAAGCGGCGGGTCTGCTTATTGCGGGCCGTTCCGGTGACGATCAACTGGTCGAAATCATTGAGATTCCAAACCATCCGTGGTTTGTGGCCTGTCAGTTCCACCCGGAATTCACGTCGACCCCGCGTGATGGTCATCCGTTGTTCGCTGGCTTTGTAAAAGCCGCGCAGGAGTACCAGAAGCGGTTAGCGAAGTAAGTTTCACGAGCAGCGCGCGAACTTTTCGCGCGTTGTTTGTCTTAGGATTGACTAACTTGTACTGAGGAAAATCGAATGTCCAAAATCGTAAAAGTCATCGGTCGCGAAATTATCGACTCCCGTGGCAACCCGACTGTAGAAGCAGAAGTGCATCTGGAAGGTGGTTTCGTTGGTCTGGCTGCTGCGCCATCAGGTGCATCAACCGGTTCTCGCGAAGCGCTGGAGCTGCGTGACGGTGACAAATCTCGTTTCCTGGGCAAAGGCGTGACCAAAGCGGTTGCGGCGGTTAACGGTCCGATCGCTGACGCGGTAAAAGGCAAAGATGCCAAAGACCAGGCGAACATCGATAAGATCATGATCGAGCTGGACGGTACTGAGAACAAATCCAACTTCGGTGCAAACGCCATTCTGGCCGTTTCCCTGGCTGCGGCTAAAGCTGCTGCTGCTTCTAAAGGTCAGCCGCTGTATGAGCACATCGCTGAACTGAACGGCACCCCAGGCAAATTCTCCATGCCGCTGCCAATGATGAACATCATCAACGGTGGTGAGCACGCTGACAACAACGTCGACATCCAGGAATTCATGATTCAGCCGGTTGGCGCGAAAACAGTAAAAGAAGCCATTCGTATGGGTTCTGAAGTTTTCCATCACCTGGCAAAAGTGCTGAAAGCCAAAGGCATGAACACTGCGGTGGGTGACGAAGGTGGCTACGCGCCTAACCTGGGTTCTAACGCCGAAGCGCTGGCTGTTATCGCTGAAGCGGTAAAAGCGGCAGGCTACGAGCTGGGCAAAGACATCACCCTGGCGATGGACTGTGCGGCTTCTGAATTCTACAAAGACGGCAAATACGTGCTGGCGGGTGAAGGCAACAAAGCATTCACCTCAGAAGAGTTCACGCACTTCCTGGAAGACCTGACCAAACAGTACCCGATCGTCTCTATCGAAGACGGTCTGGACGAGTCTGACTGGGCGGGCTTCGCTTACCAGACCAAAGTACTGGGCGACAAAATTCAGCTGGTGGGCGACGACCTGTTCGTGACCAACACCAAGATCCTGAAAGAAGGTATCGATAAAGGTATCGCTAACTCCATCCTGATCAAATTCAACCAGATCGGTTCTCTGACCGAAACTCTGGCAGCGATCAAGATGGCGAAAGACGCAGGCTACACCGCGGTGATCTCTCACCGTTCAGGTGAAACCGAAGATGCAACCATCGCTGACCTGGCGGTAGGTACTGCAGCTGGCCAGATCAAAACCGGTTCAATGAGCCGTTCTGACCGCGTTGCTAAATACAATCAGCTGATTCGTATCGAAGAAGCGCTGGGTGCCAAAGCGCCGTTCAATGGTCTGAAAGAAGTTAAAGGCCAGGCGTAATCGCCTGCTGATGCCACTGTCTGGTGGCATCGCCTGATTAAAGCCCCGCTTCGTGCGGGGCTTTCGCATTTTTGGCGTAAAGCCGCTGTTGTTACGGGTAGCAGATCTGCCATAATCTGCGCCTTGAATGAGTAAAGTGAGCAAAAAATGTACTACCCGATTAACGAAATGTTCCAGACGCTGCAGGGCGAAGGTTTTTACACAGGCGTTCCGGCGCTGTTCATCCGCTTGCAGGGATGTCCGGTCGGCTGTAGCTGGTGTGATACCAAACATACCTGGGAAAAGCTGGCAGATCGGGAAACCTCACTCGGCGACATTCTGGTTAAAACGGTCGAAAGCGATGCCTGGGGCAACGCCGATGCTGCGATGCTGATTGACAGTATCCATCGTCAGGGCTGGACTGCGCGTCATGTGGTGATCACAGGCGGTGAACCGGCCATTTACGATCTCCGTCCGCTGACGGACGCACTGGAAGCGGCAGGGTTTGCCTGCCAGATTGAGACCAGCGGCACCCATGAAATTCGCTGCTCTGAGGCCACCTGGGTCACGGTGTCGCCCAAAGTGAATATGCGTGGCGGCTATGATGTGCTGCCACAGGCGTTGCAGCGCGCGGATGAGATCAAACACCCGGTGGCGCGTATGCGTGATGTTGAAGCGCTGGATGCCTTGCTGGCGGGGCTGCACGACGAGAAAAAACGTATTGTGGCGTTGCAGCCGATCAGCCGTGGTGATGCGGCGACCAAACTCTGCATCGAAACCTGCATTGCCCGCAACTGGCGGCTGTCGATGCAGACGCATAAGTATCTCAATATCGCCTGATGCGGGAGCTGTTTCTGAGGCGCGAATCGGTCGCCATAAATGACGACCCTACACATGGCAGCCATGGTTTTGTCGGGTGCGCATTTATGCGCACCGGGATTACTGCTTCGCCTGGTATGCCTCAAACGCCTGTTTGATTTCCGTTTTCGCCGCAGCGGCATCCTGGAAACCCTTCAGCTCCACACTCTTACGACCATCCGGCAATTGTTTGTAGACGCGGAAAAACGCCTGCAAACGCTCCTGCTCCATCTTCGGCAGGTCGCTCATTGTATTGATGCCATCATAGGTGGGATCGATCTTACTGGCGGGCACCGCGACGATCTTATCGTCGACTTCGCCGCCATCAATCATCTTCAGCACGCCAATCGGACGCAGCTTAATTAAGGTGCCCGGCTGCAACGGTGCGCGGCTGTAGAAAATGACGTCCAGCGGATCGCCATCGCCGCCCAGCGATTGGGTCAGTGAACCGTAGTTGGCCGGATACGCGACCGGCATCGACTGAAAACGGTCGGCGACGATAAAGCCGGTTTTCGCGTCGGTTTCATACTTGATGATGCCGCCCGCCGGAATCTCCGTCACGGCATAGAACTCATCCGGTACGTTTTTCGGTTGCGGAAAATCGAGCACGTTTTGCGCCTGAACGGCGGCAGAGGCGGAAATAAAAACAGCAATCAGGGAAAGGCGTTTTACCAGGTTCATTGTTGATTCTCTTGATCTTTAATGAAGGAGACAACAGCCTGGTGGGCGCAGATGACAGCGAGATGAAATCAATGTAAAGAAGCGTATGGCAGGAAACTCAGGCTGCACAGCGGCAGCCCGGGAAAGCAGTCATTAGCCGCGGTAGACGCAGCCTGCGGTGCAGGTTTCTTTGATCATCACCGCACTCAGCTCCGGCAGAACCGGCTTCATTTCATCCCAAATCCATTTTGCCAGCACTTCGCTGGTCGGATTCTCCAGACCGGGAATGTCATTCAGATAGTAATGATCGAGGCGATCGTAGATCGGCTTGAATGCCGCTTTCAGTTCGGCGAAATCCATCACCCATCCGGTATAAGCATCCACTTCACCGGTAATTTCCAGTCGCACCAGAAAGGAATGGCCGTGCAGACGACCGCATTTATGCCCTTCAGGCACATGAGGTAAGCGGTGAGCCGCTTCAAACTGGAATTCTTTAAACAGCGTGGTAGACATAATAGCTCTCAACATAAAAACCGCTGAAGTCTACCTGAAATGCAGATTTTTAGCACCCGTTACGGATGAACAGGGCATTTTCCGCACTCAGCCGCTGTCGGCGATAAATTAACCTGTTGAATAACCATCGCTTTATTTACCACTTTTGCTGGTTAGGATTACCCGAAAAACCACTTAGTCATTTTGGTTATTTATTATGTCGAAGGTTTATTTAATCGTTAATATACGGGCCGGTAACCTACTCACTCTTCCGCCACTTTACGGTCCGGACTTCTGATACTGGAATTTTTAACGCGATGACGACTCAGGCACCCCCAGGTTCACTGCTTCCGCTAAACCCGGAGCAACTCGCGCGCTTACAGGCGGCGACTACCGATTTCTCTACCACCCAAATGGCATGGCTTTCGGGTTATTTCTGGGGCATGGTCAACCAGACGCCGGGCGCCGTGGCTGCCCCTGCACCGGTGCAGGCCGATGTGCCGACCATCCTGCTGATCTCGGCATCGCAAACCGGCAATGCGCGCCGTCTCGCGGAACAGCTGCGCGATGACCTGCTGGCCGCCAAACTGAGCGTGAACCTGGTTAACGCCGGTGACTACAAATTCAAGCAAATTGGTCAGGAAAAGCTGCTGGTGGTGGTGACCTCCACCCAGGGCGAAGGCGAGCCGCCTGAAGAAGCGGTGGCGCTGCATAAATTCCTGATGTCGAAAAAAGCCCCTGAGCTGAAAGGCGCGGCCTTTGCCGTATTTGGCCTCGGCGATACGTCTTATGAATTCTTCAGCAAAGCCGGTAAGGACTTCGATGGTCGTCTGGCGGAGCTGGGCGCAGAGCGTCTGCTGGATCGCGTCGATGCTGACGTTGAATACGCAGAGCAGGCCAGCGCCTGGCGTAAGCAGATAACTGACATTCTGAAAGCGCGCGTGCCGAGTGAAACGCCTGCCTTAGCCGCGGTCACCGCTGCGGGCAGCGTCAACGAAGTGCACAGCAGCCCCTACAGCAAAGAAGCGCCGCTGACTGCCAGCTTTGCCGTTAATCAGAAGATCACCGGGCGCGACTCGGATAAAGATGTGCGCCATATCGAAATCGATCTGGGCGATTCCGGGTTGCGTTACCAGCCGGGCGATGCGCTGGGCGTGTGGTTTGAGAACGACCCGGCGCTGGTGCAGGAGCTGCTGGAGCTGCTGTGGCTGAAGGGCGATGAGACGGTGGTTGTCCACGGTGAAACCCTGGCGCTCTCCGATGCGCTGCAACGCTATTTCGAGCTGACGGTAAACACGCCGCAGATCGTCGAGCAATATGCCGCTCTGGCGCGCAATGATGCGCTGCTGGCGCTGGTGGGTGATAAGCCGAAGTTGCAACACTACGCGCAGAGCCTGCCGATTGTCGACATGGTGCGCCAGGCTCCGACTGAACTGAATGCAGAACAGCTGACCAGCCTGCTGCGTCCGCTGACGCCGCGTCTCTACTCCATCGCCTCATCTCAGGCCGAGAACGAAACCGAGGTGCATATCACCGTCGGTGCCGTGCGTTACGACATCGAAGGGCGTGTGCGTGGCGGCGGCGCCTCCACCTGGCTGGCGGATCGTCTGGCTGAAGATGACGATATTCGCGTGTTTATCGAACATAACGACAACTTCCGTCTGCCGGCCAACCCGGAAACGCCGGTCATCATGATCGGTCCGGGCACCGGCATTGCGCCGTTCCGTGCCTTTATGCAGCAGCGTGATAACGACGGTGCCTCCGGCAAAAACTGGCTATTCTTCGGTAATCCGCACTTCACCGATGATTTCCTTTATCAGGTTGAGTGGCAGAAATATGTCAAAGACGGCCTGCTGACCAACATCGATCTGGCGTGGTCACGCGATCAGGCTGAGAAGATTTACGTACAAGATAAAATCCGTGCCAAAGGCGCGGAAGTGTGGCGCTGGATTGCCGAAGGCGCCCACCTTTACGTCTGCGGCGACGCCAATCGTATGGCGAAAGACGTTGAGCAGGCATTACTGGATGTGGTGGCCGAGCACGGTGGAATGGATCGTGAAACGGCTGACGAGTTTTTAAGTGAGCTGCGCATTGAGCGCCGTTATCAGCGAGACGTTTACTAATGAGTGAAAAACACCCTGGACCGCTGGTCGTTGAAGGCAAACTTGTTGACGCTGAGCGTCTGAAAAAGCAGAGCAACTATCTGCGCGGCACCATCCTTGAGGATCTCGACGATGGACTGACCGGCGGCTTTAACGGCGATAACTTCCTGCTGATCCGTTTCCACGGCATGTACCAGCAGGATGACCGCGATATCCGCGCTGAGCGTGCGGCGCAGAAACTCGAACCGCGCCATGCCATGATGCTGCGCTGCCGTCTGCCGGGCGGCATCATCACGCCAACCCAGTGGCTGGCGATTGATAAGTTCGCCACGGATAAAACCATTTACGGCAGCATTCGTATTACTAACCGTCAGACGTTCCAGTTTCACGGCATTCTGAAGAAGAACGTCAAACCGACGCACCAGATGCTGCACGAAGTCGGTCTCGACGCGTTGGCTACCGCCAACGACGTTAACCGTAACGTGCTGTGCACCTCAAACCCGGTGGAATCGGCGCTGCATCAGGAAGCCTACGAGTGGGCGAAAAAGCTGTCGGAGCACCTGCTGCCGAAGACCCGTGCCTACGCCGAGATCTGGTGGGATCAGGAAAAAGTTGCCACTACTGACGAGGAGCCGATCCTCGGCGAGACCTACCTGCCGCGTAAGTTTAAAACCACGGTAGTGATCCCGCCGCATAACGATGTGGATCTGCACGCGAACGATCTCAACTTCATCGCGATTGCCGAGAAAGGCAAGCTGATCGGCTTTAACCTGCTGGTGGGCGGCGGACTGTCGATCGATCACGGCAACAAAGCCACCTACGCGCGCACCGCCAGTGAGTTTGGCTTCCTGCCGGTAGAGAAGATCCTCGATGTGGCGGCGGCTGTGGTCACCACCCAGCGTGACTGGGGCAACCGTACCGATCGCAAAAACGCCAAAACCAAATACACGCTGGAGCGTGTTGGCGTGGAAACCTTCAAGGCTGAAGTGGAAAAACGTGCCGGTATCACCTTTGGCCCGACGCGCCCCTACGAGTTCACCACCCGTGGCGACCGCATTGGCTGGATCAAAGGCATTGATAAGAAATGGCACCTGACGCTGTTTATCGAAAACGGCCGTCTGCTGGATTATCCAGGCCGTCCGCTGAAGCGCGGCATCGCCGAAATCGCCAAAGTGCATCAGGGCGATTTCCGCCTCACCGCCAACCAGAACCTGATTGTGGCGGGCGTGCCGGAGAAACAAAAAGCGCAAATCGAAGCCATCGCCCGTGAACACGGTTTGATGGAGCAGGTGACGGCGCAGCGTGAAAACTCAATGGCCTGTGTGTCGTTCCCGACCTGTCCGCTGGCGATGGCCGAAGCCGAGCGCTTCCTGCCGTCGTTCGTCACCAAAGTGGAAGAGATCATGCACGCGCATGATGTCGGTCAGGAGCACATAGTGCTACGCGTTACCGGTTGTCCCAATGGCTGCGGCCGTGCCATGCTGGCCGAAATCGGTCTGGTGGGTAAAGCGCCAGGCCGTTACAACCTGCATATTGGCGGCAACCGCATCGGCACCCGTATTCCGCGCATGTATCGTGAAAACATCACGGAAGGGGAAATCCTGGCCAGCATCGATGAGCTGGTGGGACGCTGGGCGAAAGAACGTCAGGGTGAAGAAGGTTTTGGCGACTTCGTGATTCGCGCGGGCATCGTGAAGCCAGTGGTTGATCCCGCCCGTGATTTTTGGGACCCGGAGGCAGTATGACGGTACTCGATCTCGCAGCACTGAATGATTTACCGAAAATTGATCGTGTCATGGCGCTGGCAGAAGCCAACGCGCAGCTGGAAAAGCAATCGGCAGAAGATCGCCTCGGCTGGGCGCTGGAACAATTGCCGGGGGCCTTTGTGCTCTCATCCAGTTTTGGCATTCAGGCGGCGGTGTTGCTGCATATGGTCACGCAGCAAAAACCGGATATTCCGGTGATCCTGACTGACACCGGTTATCTGTTCCCGGAAACCTACCGCTTTATTGATGAGCTGACGGATCAGCTCAGTCTCAACCTGCAGGTGTTCCGTGCGGAGACCTCGCCAGCCTGGCAGGAAGCGCGCTACGGCAAGCTGTGGGAGCAGGGCGTGGAAGGGATTGAGCAGTATAACCAGATCAATAAAGTGGAACCGATGAACCGCGCGCTGGAAACCCTGGGCGCGCAAACCTGGTTTGCCGGTCTGCGCCGCGATCAGTCCGGTAGCCGTGCGCATTTGCCGGTGCTGGCGGTTCAGCGTGGCGTGTTTAAGGTGCTGCCGATCATTGACTGGGACAACCGCCAGGTGCATCAGTACCTGAAACAGCATGGCCTGAAATATCATCCGTTATGGGATGAAGGTTATCTGTCGGTGGGTGATACCCATACCACCAAAAAGTGGGAACCGGGGATGGCGGAAGAAGAGACGCGCTTCTTTGGCCTGAAGCGCGAGTGCGGTCTGCACGAAGGTTAAGATATTCATCAGGTCGGCATAAATGCCGACCCTGCACCGTGGGGGAGCGCATTGATGCGCTCCTCTCATCACATCCCGACCAGCGCTGCAAAATCCTCACTGGCACGCGTCACATTCACCTTCGTCACCTCATAATTCGCCACCGCGACAAACGGGTCTTCCGCCAGAATGGCATCCAGCGCCGCCCGGTCCATCTCTTTTGCCAGCACCATGCCGCCGGTGCGCGGGTCCTTACGTCCTGCCGCAATAAACGCGCCGCTGGCGAAATAGCGATCCAGCCATTCGATATGGGGCTTGAGCAGCGCTTCGACTTCTTCCACCGGGCGGAAATAATTCAGATATACCACGTACATATCAGGTCCTTATGTTGTCGGATTCGCCAGCTCAGTGAGCAACGGCAACAGAATTTTCACGCTTTCGTGCGTACGTTGGGTGATGCGTCCAGGCAGCCAGTGATCGAGATAGCCCAGATTATCGCGGGCGGTTTGATGACGCACGCTGCCGTCCGGGAAGTGGCGACTGCGGACGCGCTGCTGCTGACCATCTTTATTGCCCAGCGTCCAGTTGCCAGCGGTGACGTCCAGCAGCGGAATGCCCGCCTGATCGAACGGATTCACGCCGGGATAATCGTGCGTGGTCAGCGCATGGCTGAGGGCCGCAATGCCGTAATGGTGCGCCAGCTGCAACGCGCGTGCACTGGTCTGCTTACGCACCGCCGACGGCGTATTGATGCCGCTGTTGAAGTAAAGATGATCGCCGACGATCAGGCTGTTGAGGTCGATCACCAGCAGGGTGTTTTTCTTCTCTTTGGCGCTCATGCGCTTCAGATAATCGTCCATGCCGTGCAGCCCGGTCTCACCGGCGCTCAGCGCGACAAAGCGCATACCATAATGCAGCGGCGTCTGGCTCAGCTGCTGGGCCAGCTCCAGCATTACGCCGAGGCCGGAGGCATTGTCATCCGCGCCCTGCAAACGCAGGCCGCCAAGGTTGTTGTCGGTTTCACGGCTGCTGAGCGGCGTCCAGGTATCCAGATGCGCCACAATCAGGATCTCCTGCGGCACGCTGCCTGCGCGCGCCGCAATCACCGAGGTGGCGGTCACTTTATGCCAGCGCATCTGGCCCTGTTTCTCGCGCCAGTTATAGCCGGTATTAAACTGACGGGTATTGCTCTGATAACCGAGTTGGCTGAACTGCTGACGCAGATAATCCGCCGTCATCAGCTCGGCCGGGCTGCCGCTCATGCGGCCAGGAAAATAGGTGGCGATATGACGCAATTGCTGTTCAGCAAACTGCCCGGGTACGCTGTCCGCGGCCTGAGCGAAAAGAGGAAAGCCGCCCGCAATCAGTGCTGCCAGCAGGGTGCGGCGGAGGGTGGCAAACATAACGTGGTCCTTTTCTGACATCCCATCGTGCTAAAAAAAATACGCTTCAGTATGAAACTGTGACCGGCATTACACAATTTGATTTGCTCCGAAACGCCAGCAATATCATTTGCTAAGCACAAAATGTTATCAGCAATCCTGGCGCGTTATTCCATTCGGTAACTACTCATTCCAATTCGTAATTTCATCTGCCAGAAGGCAGGGACGTATAGTCGCGTTAACTTATTGTAAAACTGACAAGGTTAACGTGGATTATCTGCCTCTTTTTGCCGATCTCAAAAACCGTCCGGTGCTGGTTGTCGGCGGTGGCGACATCGCTGCGCGCAAGATTGAACTGCTGCGGCGCGCCGGTGCGCGCGTGTTGGTGGCGGCGCGCGAGCTTGGCCATGAGTTGCAGGCGCTGCATGAGATCGCGGCGATTGAGTGGATTGCACGGACCTTCGATCCGACACAGCTGGATGGCGTGTTCCTGGTCATTGCCGCCACGGATGATAACACGCTCAACAGCCAGGTCTTTGCGGCCGCTAACGCGCGCCACAAGCTGGTGAACGTGGTGGACGACCAGCCGAAATGCAGTTTTATCTTCCCGTCGATTGTTGATCGCTCCCCGCTGGTGGTGGCGATCTCCTCCAGTGGCACCGCGCCGGTACTGGCGCGTCTGCTGCGGGAAAAAATTGAAGCGCTGCTGCCAGCTAACCTCGGTCAGATGGCCGAAGTCGCCGGACAGTGGCGCGATAAGGTGAAGCAGCGTTACCAGCAGATGTCTGAACGTCGCCGTTTCTGGGAGCGCGCCTTTAATGGCCTGTTCGCCAGCCAGATGGCGGCGGGGAATGTCAACGAAGCGCGCCGTACCCTCGATCGCGAGCTGGAGAACGACAGCGACAATCAGGGCGAAATTACCCTGGTGGGCGCGGGTCCCGGCGACAGCGGCTTACTGACGCTGCGTGGCTTGCAGGTGATGCAGCTGGCCGATGTGGTGCTGTATGACCATCTGGTGAGCGATGAGGTGCTGGAACTGGTGCGTCGCGATGCCGACCGCATCTGCGTCGGTAAACGCGCGGGCGCCCATTCGGTGCCGCAGGAAGAGACCAATCAGCTGCTGGTGAAACTGGCGCTGGAAGGAAAACGCGTCGTGCGTCTGAAAGGCGGCGACCCCTTTATTTTTGGCCGTGGCGGCGAAGAGTTACAGGCGGCGAAAGCGGCCGGTATTCCGTTTCAGGTGGTGCCAGGCATCACCGCCGCCGCAGGCGCAACCGCGTATGCGGGCATCCCATTAACCCACCGTGACCATGCGCAGAGCGTACTGTTTATCACCGGCCAGTGCCGGGCGGATAGCAACGGTATCGACTGGCCGTCGCTGGCGCGTGCGCGTCAGACGCTGGCGATTTACATGGGCACGGTGAAGGCGGCGGAAATCGCTGCCGGACTGATCGAACATGGGCGCGATCCGGCCACGCCGGTTGCGGTGATTGGACGCGGCACGCGTCAGGATCAACAGGTGCTGACCGGCACCTTAGATCAACTGGAGACGCTGGCCGCCGCCGCGCCAACGCCAGCCCTGCTGGTGATTGGCGAGGTAGTGAATTTGCACGGGCAACTGGCCTGGTTTCAACATTCGGCACAGCAGGGGACTCGCGAGTCCGCCGTTGTCAATTTGGCTTGAGGAAAAATTATGGACCAAAACCGACTCACTCATCTGCGCCAGCTGGAGGCAGAGAGTATCCATATCATCCGCGAGGTGGCGGCCGAGTTTAGTAATCCGGTGATGATGTACTCCATCGGTAAAGACTCCTCGGTGATGCTGCATCTGGCGCGCAAAGCCTTCTATCCGGGCACGCTGCCATTTCCGCTGCTGCACGTTGATACCGGCTGGAAGTTCCGCGAAATGTATGAGTTCCGCGATCGCACCGTCAAAGCGATGGGTGCCGAGCTGCTGGTGCACCGTAACCCGGAAGGCGTGGCGATGGGCATCAACCCGTTTGTCCACGGCAGCGCCAAACATACCGACATCATGAAAACCGAAGGGTTGAAGCAGGCGCTGAACAAATACGGCTTTGATGCCGCGTTCGGTGGCGCACGTCGTGATGAAGAGAAGTCGCGCGCGAAAGAACGTATCTACTCGTTCCGCGATCGTTTCCACCGCTGGGACCCGAAAAATCAGCGCCCGGAGCTGTGGCACAACTACAACGGCCAGATCAACAAAGGCGAAAGCATTCGTGTGTTCCCGTTGTCGAACTGGACCGAGCTGGATATCTGGCAGTACATCTTCCTGGAAAACATCGAGATTGTGCCGCTGTATCTGGCTGCACCGCGTCCGGTGCTGGAGCGTGATGGCATGTTGATGATGGTGGATGATGACCGTATCAACCTGCAACCGGGCGAAGTGATCAAACAGCGCATGGTGCGTTTCCGTACCCTCGGCTGCTGGCCGCTGACCGGCGCGGTGGAATCGGAAGCGCAAACGCTGCCGGAAATTATTGAAGAGATGCTGGTCTCCACTACCAGCGAACGCCAGGGCCGTGTGATTGACCGCGACCAGGCCGGTTCGATGGAACTGAAGAAACGTCAGGGTTATTTCTAAGGAGACGCAGATGAATACCGTTATTGCACAACAGATTGCCGATCAGGGCGGCGTGGAAGCCTGGCTGACCGCGCAACAGCATAAAAGCCTGCTGCGTTTCCTCACCTGCGGCAGCGTCGATGATGGCAAAAGCACGCTGATTGGCCGTCTGCTGCACGATACCCGTCAGATTTATGAAGACCAGCTGTCATCGCTGCACAACGACAGCAAACGTCACGGCACCCAGGGCGAGAAACTCGATCTGGCGTTGCTGGTGGATGGCTTGCAGGCGGAGCGTGAGCAGGGCATCACCATTGACGTGGCGTATCGCTACTTCTCCACCGAGAAGCGCAAATTCATTATCGCGGATACCCCAGGACACGAGCAGTACACGCGCAATATGGCGACCGGCGCCTCAACCTGCGACCTGGCGATCCTGCTGATTGACGCGCGCAAAGGCGTGCTGGATCAGACCCGTCGCCACAGCTTTATCGCGACGCTGCTGGGCATCAAGCATCTGGTGGTTGCCATCAACAAGATGGACCTGGTGGAGTACAAACAGGACGTGTTTGAGCAGATCAAACAGGATTACCTCGATTTTGCCGGACAGCTGCCGGAAGACCTCGATATTCGCTTTGTGCCGATGTCGGCGCTGGAAGGGGATAACGTAGCGACACCGAGCGTGACCATGCCGTGGTACAGCGGCCCGACGCTGCTGGACGTGCTGGAAACCGTGGAGCTAAACCGCGTAGTTGACCATCAGCCGATGCGTTTCCCGGTGCAGTATGTCAACCGTCCGAACCTCGATTTCCGCGGCTATGCCGGTACGCTGGCATCCGGCGTGGTGCAGGTGGGGCAGCGCGTCAAAGTGCTGCCGTCAGGCGTGGAATCGACCATCGCGCGCATCGTTACTTTTGATGGCGATTTGCAACAAGCTGCTGCCGGTGAAGCGATCACCCTGGTGCTGAAAGACGAAATCGACATCAGCCGTGGTGATTTGCTGGTGGACGCGGCAGCGGAGCTGAAATCGGTACAATCCGCCACCGTTAACGTGGTGTGGATGGCTGAGCAGCCGCTGCAACCCGGCCAGAGCTACGATGTGAAGATTGCGGGCAAGAAGGCGCGTGGTCGCATTGAAAAAGTTATCCATCAGGTAGAGATCAACACGCTGGAGAAACGCAGCGCTGACAGCCTGCCGCTCAACGGTATCGGCCTGGTTGAAGTGACCTTCGATGAGCCGATGGTGCTGGACAAGTATCGCCAGAACCCGGTTACCGGCGGTTTGATCTTTATCGATCGTCTGAGCAACGTGACCGTTGGCGCGGGCATGATTGAAGAACCGCAAAGCGCAAACCCAGCTCAGGCGGGTCAGTTCAGCCAATTCGAGCTGGAGCTGAATGCGCTGGTTCGCCGCCACTTCCCGCACTGGAATGCACGCGACCTGCTGGGTGGTCAGTAATGGCGCAACACGATGAAAACGTGGTGTGGCACGATCATCCGGTAACGCGCGCAGAACGTGAGCAGCAGCACGGCCATCAGGGCGTGGTGCTGTGGTTTACCGGGCTGTCCGGCTCGGGCAAATCAACGGTGGCCGGCGCGCTGGAGCAGGCGCTGCATCGGCTCGGCGTCAGTACCTATCTGCTGGATGGTGACAATGTGCGTCACGGCCTGTGCCGTGACCTCGGCTTCAGCGATGACGATCGTAAGGAAAATATTCGCCGCGTCGGGGAAGTGGCGAAGCTGATGGTGGATGCCGGTCTGGTGGTGCTCACCGCGTTCATTTCGCCGCATCGTGCCGAACGTCAGATGGTGCGCGACCTGCTGGCGGAAGGGCAGTTTGTTGAGGTCTTCGTCGACACGCCGCTGGCGGTGTGTGAAGCGCGCGATCCGAAAGGATTGTACAAAAAAGCCCGTGCCGGAGAGCTGCGTAATTTCACCGGTATCGACAGCGTTTATGAGGCGCCAGAAGCCCCGGAAATCCACCTTAATGGTGAACAATTGGTTACAAAACTGACCGCCCAATTGTTAGACCTGCTGCGCCACCGCGATATCATCAGATCCTGAATAGACAGCGGCAAATCATCATGGTTTGCCGCGCTTAGCGTCAACAGGAACTCTATGCAGAACGTAACCCCTATGCTGGCACGCAAAGATGAACGCCCCCAGGATGAGCCACGCTCGTCGCTACCGGGTGGTGTGATTGGTTTTCTCTCGTACTGGTGCGCGCTGGCAATTCCGTTTCTGCTCTACGGCTCCAATACGTTGTTTTTCTTCCTCTACACCTGGCCGTTTTTCCTCGCGCTGCTGCCGGTGTCGGTGCTGATTGGCATTGTCCTCAGCCTGATGCTGCGTGGTCATCTGTTCTGGAGCGGGATTGTCACGGCGATTATGGTGGTATGCCTTTTCTGGTTACTCTTCTCATTTCTCTCCGGCTGGTAAGCCGTGCCTGATGTGCAAACGCGTCGGCAGGTTACAAAAGTTTACCTGCTGATTTTTTCGCAAGCCTCGTCATTATTTGTACAGACAATCGTCAGCGCGCGGCATTTTCTCTGCTGGAGTGGAGTCCGGCGCGAAGTTATGGGATGATTGAGCCGTTTTTCAGGGGGCGGGGATGGGAAAACTGACGTTACTGCTTCTCGTGCTGCTCGGCTGGCTTCAATATTCGTTGTGGCTGGGTAAGAACGGGATTCATGATTATACGCGCGTTAATGATGACGTCGCGTCACAACAGGCGAATAACGCCAAACTCAAAGCGCGTAACGATCAGCTGTTCGCCGAAATTGACGATCTCAACGGCGGTTCTGAAGCTATCGAGGAACGCGCGCGCAATGAACTGGGCATGATCAAGCCCGGTGAAACCTTCTATCGTCTGGTGCCGGACCAGAACAAACGTAACGCGCAACAAGCTGCGCAAAATCAACAACGATAAACCATGAACAACCTCTCTTTCCCTGCGGATGTGATCGCCGTAGTGCCCGCTGCCGGTATTGGCAGCCGTATGCAGGCTGCCTGTCCGAAACAGTATCTGACCATCGGTCAATTCACCCTTCTTGAACACAGCGTCGCACGCCTGCTGGCGCATCCTGCCGTAAAACAGGTGATTGTCGCTATTGGCCCGGACGACGGCTGGTTCGATACGCTGCCGCTGGCGCAGGATCCCCGCGTGGTGCGCGTGACGGGCGGTGATACCCGCGCCGAATCGGTGCTGGCGGGACTCCAGGCGGTGAAGCAGGGGGAATGGGTACTGGTGCACGATGCGGCGCGGCCGTGTCTGCATCCTGATGATTTATCGCGTCTGCTGGCGGTGCGCGAGCATAGCAAGGTTGGCGCGATTCTGGCGGCGCCGGTGCGCGACACCATGAAGCGCGCTGAACCGGGCAAAGCCGCCATTGCCCACACCGTGGAGCGCGAGGATTTATGGCACGCGCTGACGCCACAATTTTTCCCGCACGCACTGCTGACCGCCTGCCTGACACGCGCCCTCAACGAGGGTGCCACCATTACCGATGAAGCCTCGGCGCTGGAATACTGCGGCTATCATCCCGAACTGGTGAGCGGCCGCAGTGATAACATTAAGGTGACGCGGCCAGAAGACCTGGCACTGGCGGCCTTCTATCTTACCCAGATACAGTTAAAGGAGAGCGCATGATGCGTATCGGTCACGGTTTCGACGTTCACGCCTTCGGGGGCGAAGGTCCTCTGGTGATTGGCGGGGTGCGTATTCCCTTCGAACACGGTTTTATTGCCCATTCCGACGGTGATGTGGCGCTACATGCGCTGACTGACGCGCTGCTCGGCGCGGTGGCGATGGGCGATATCGGCAAACTGTTTCCCGATACCGATCCGGCCTATAAAGGCGCCGACAGCCGTGGCCTGCTGCGTGAAGCCTGGCGCCGCATTCAGCAGAAGGGTTACCGGATTGGCAACGTGGATGTCACCATCATCGCTCAGGCGCCGAAAATGCTGCCGCACGTCCCGCAGATGCGGGTGAATATCGCTGAGGATCTCGGCTGCCATATGGACGAGGTCAACGTGAAAGCCACCACTACCGAAAAACTCGGTTTTACCGGGCGTGGCGAAGGCATCGCCTGTGAAGCAGTGGCGTTGCTGATTAAGGCAGACCCGGCATGAGTGATTTGCTGTATCTGTACGGAGCGCCGCGCGCGACCGGCGTCATCAAAGCCAACCCGGAAGATTTTGTCGTGATTGAGGATCTCGGTTATCCCTATGACGGCGAAGGCGAGCAGCTGCTGGTGCGCATCCGTAAAATCGGCTGCAACACACGCTTTGTGGCGGAAGCGCTGGCGAAATTTCTCGGCGTGCATCAGCGTGATCTGAGCTATGCCGGGATGAAAGATCGCCATGCGGTGACCGAGCAAACGCTCTGTTTCCGCCTGCCGGGCAACGCCATGCCGGACCTTTCCGGCTTTCAGCTGGAAGGGGTGGAAATTCTCGAAGCTGTGCGCCACAAGCGTAAATTGCGCACCGGGGCGCTGGCGGGCAATGCCTTTCGTCTGGTGGTCCGCCAGATCTCAGACAAGGCAGAAGTGGAACAGCGGTTACAGAAAATTCAGAAAAGCGGTGTGCCGAACTATTTTGGCGAGCAGCGTTTTGGCCGCGATGGTAATAATCTGACGCAGGCCCAGCAGTGGGCGCAGGATAAATTCCGTCCCCGCGATCGTAACAAAAAAGGGTTACTGCTGTCGGCCACCCGCAGCCATCTGTTTAATCAGGTGACCAGCGCCCGTTTACAGCGTGACGGCAGCCTGGATGCGGTGATCAATGGCGATGCGCTGCAACTGACCGGCCGCGGCAGCTGGTTCGTGGCGCAGCCGGAAGAACTGGCTGAGCTGCAACAACGCGTGGATCAGGATGCGCTGCGGATTACCGCGCCGCTGGCCGGGCGTGGTGGCTGGGGCACCCAGGCGGAAGCGCTTGAATTTGAACAGCAGAGCCTGGCAGGCGCGACAGAATTGATTACACTGCTTGAGCGTGAGCGCGTTGATGCGGCACGCCGCGCCATGCGCGTGGTGCCCAAAGATCTGCGCTGGAGCTGGTGGGATGATGTGACGCTGGAGATGGCGTTCTGGCTGCCCGCAGGCAGTTTTGCTACCAGCGTCGTGCGTGAGCTTCTCCAACAAGAAGGTAACGATGCGGATATTGCTGAGTAATGACGACGGAATTCATGCTCCCGGCATTCAGACGCTGGCGCGCGCGCTGCGCCAGTTTGCTGATGTGCAGGTGGTGGCACCGGATCGCAATCGCAGCGGTGCGTCAAACTCGCTGACGCTGGAAACCCCGCTTCGTACCTTTACCCATGACAATGGCGACATTGCCGTGCAGATGGGCACTCCGACCGACTGCGTGTTCCTCGGGGTGAATGCGCTGATGCAGCCGCGTCCGGATATCGTGGTGTCCGGCATCAATGCCGGGCCAAATCTCGGCGACGATGTGATCTACTCCGGCACCGTCGCGGCCGCGATGGAGGGACGTCATCTCGGATTACCGGCGCTGGCGGTATCCCTCAATGGTCATCAGCACTACGACACGGCCGCTGCCGTCACCTGCGCGCTGCTGCGGGCGCTGACCCGTGAACCGCTGCGCACCGGTCGCATCCTCAATATCAACGTGCCTGATTTGCCCCTGTCGGACATTAAAGGTTTCCGCGTGACGCGCTGTGGCAGCCGTCATCCGGCCGATCAGGTGATCTGCCAGCAGGATCCACGCGGCAACACCCTGTACTGGATCGGACCGCCAGGCGAAAAGCTGGATGCTGGCCCGGATACGGATTTTGCTGCGGTGGATGCGGGCTACGTCTCCATTACCGCGTTACATGTCGACCTGACCGCTCCGGCGGCGCAAACGGTGCTGAGTGAATGGCTGACCCAAGCGGAGGTTGATTTGGCATGGTGAACCGGCGTGTCGAAACCTTGCTGGCGCAGCTGCGCGCGCAGGGCATCCATGATGAACATCTGCTGAAAGCCATCGCCGATGTGCCGCGTGAGCGTTTTATCGACGAAGCCTTCGAACATAAGGCCTGGGACAATGTTGCGTTGCCGATTGGCAGCGGGCAGACCATTTCACAGCCCTATATGGTGGCGCGCATGACCGCGTTGCTGGAACTCAATGCCGACGCGAGCGTGCTGGAAATTGGCACCGGTTCCGGCTATCAGACCGCCATTCTGGCGCATCTGGTTGATCACGTTTATTCCGTAGAACGTATCAAAGGGTTGCAGTGGCAGGCGAAACGCCGGCTGAAGCAGCTCGACCTGCATAATGTCTCCACGCGTCACGGCGATGGCTGGCAGGGCTGGGCCGCACGCGGTCCTTTCGACGCCATTATCGTCACGGCGGCGCCTCCGGAAATTCCGACTGCGCTGATAGCACAATTGCGCGACGGCGGCAGAATGGTGCTGCCGGTGGGCGAAGATCAACAGGTGTTGAAACGTCTGCGCCGTCAGGGGAATGAGATGATTGAAGAGATCATCGAGCCGGTCCGCTTTGTACCTTTGGTGCAGGGCGATCTGGCCTGAGGCGCTTCGCAATTCTTCACAACTGTTACATAGCACGGCACAGTTGATATTGTTACTATCCTTGTTAATCAATGCGAAAGGCCGTTTTCGACGCACCACGCAGTGTATAACGCGGTTATCGCAGTCACACAGTTATATTCAGGATTGCCATCTCGGGGGATCAATGAGCATGGGAAGCACAGTATTTCAATTACGCCGTTTGGCGGCACTGACACTGGTTGGTTTTGGGCTGGCGGGCTGTAGTAGCTCCAGCGACAATTCACAGGCCCCCATTAGCCAGATTGGCGGTAATGGTGGCAACAGCGGCATGAACGACACTTCAGGCGGCGGCGTACCAGCAATGCCTCACGGCGGAATGTTAAGCGGCGGAACACCTTCAGCACCGCCCTCCGGTGGAATGTTAAGTGGCAATAATAATGTGACGACTGAAAATGGTCGCATCGTGTACAACCGCAATTATGGGAATATTCCGAAAGGAAGCTACGGCGGGGAGACCTACACCGTCAAACGCGGCGACACCCTGTTCTATATTGCGTGGATTACCGGCAACGATTATCGCGACCTCGCGCAACGTAACAACATCGCGGCGCCCTATGGCCTGAGCGCCGGTCAGACGCTGCAGGTGGGTAACGGTTCAGGCCAGTCAATTACTGGCGGCAATGCCATCACGGCAGCCGATGCAACCCAGGGCGGCGTGCCTGTCACACCGGGTTCTTCGCAAATTAAATCGACCCCGGTTGCACAGCAACCTGTTATTACGTATTCTGATGATTCGGGTAATTCTTCAGGCAGCAAATTGTTGCCGTCGAAAGGGGCAAATAATGTGGCAATGACCACAGCTCCGGTTACTGTACCGCCCACGGTCAGCAGCACTACGAACAGCACAACACCAGTTGGAAGCTGGCGTTGGCCGACCGATGGGAAGATCATCGATAACTTCTCCGCTGCGGAAGGCGGAAACAAAGGGATCGATATCGCCGGTTCGCGTGGACAACCTGTTGTCGCCACTGCTTCGGGACGAGTGGTATACGCAGGCAACGCGCTCCGCGGGTACGGTAATTTAATCATCATCAAACACAATGATGACTACCTGAGTGCCTACGCCCATAACGATACAATGCTGGTCCGGGAACAACAGGAAGTTAAGGCGGGGCAGAAGATCGCTACTATGGGTAGCACCGGAACCAGTTCAGTAAGATTGCATTTTGAAATTCGTTACAAGGGGAAATCCGTAAATCCGTTGCGTTATTTGCCGCAGCGATAATCCGGCAGAACCCTGGTGTTCTGCCCTTGGATCACGGGTAGGAGCCGCTTATGAGCCAGAATACGCTGAAAGTTAACGAGTTACACGAAGACGCGGAATTCGAGGAGAACGGAGCTGAGGTTTTTGATGAGAAGGCTCTCGTTGAGAACGAACCTGGTGATAACGAAGTAGCTGAAGAAGAGTTGTTGTCACAGGGTGCGACGCAACGCGTTTTGGACGCGACGCAGCTCTACCTCGGAGAGATTGGTTATTCTCCATTGTTAACGGCGGAAGAAGAGGTGTTCTTTGCCCGTCGTGCATTACGAGGCGACATTCCATCTCGCCGCCGAATGATAGAAAGTAACTTACGCCTGGTGGTGAAAATTGCCCGTCGTTACAGCAATCGTGGTCTGGCACTGCTGGATCTGATTGAAGAGGGTAATCTTGGCCTGATTCGCGCCGTTGAGAAGTTTGACCCGGAACGCGGGTTCCGCTTTTCAACATACGCCACCTGGTGGATTCGACAGACCATTGAACGGGCGATCATGAACCAAACCCGTACCATTCGTCTGCCAATCCATATTGTTAAAGAGTTAAATGTCTATCTGCGTACCGCGCGTGAACTCTCACACAAGCTCGATCATGAGCCGAGTGCTGAAGAGATTGCCGAGCAGCTGGACAAGCCGGTTGATGATGTAAGCCGTATGCTGCGTCTCAACGAGCGCATTACCTCGGTTGACACACCACTCGGTGGTGATTCCGAAAAAGCGCTGCTGGATATCCTGGCCGATGAAAAAGATAACGGCCCGGAAGACACCACGCAGGACGATGATATGAAACAAAGCATCGTTAAGTGGTTGTTTGAACTGAATGCCAAGCAGCGTGAAGTGCTGGCGCGTCGTTTCGGCCTGTTGGGCTATGAAGCGGCAACCCTTGAAGATGTGGGCCGCGAAATCGGTTTGACCCGTGAGCGTGTTCGTCAGATTCAGGTAGAAGGTCTGCGTCGTCTGCGTGAAATTTTGCAGACTCAGGGCCTGAATATCGAAGCACTTTTTCGTGAATAACGCGCAATTGCCAACAAAAACGGTGACCATCTGGTCACCGTTTTTTTATGCCTGCTATTCAGGATGATGGCTACACCAGCGTCTTGAGACGATAGATCCACTCCAGCGCCTGGCGGGGTGTCAGGCTATCCGGGTCCAGCGCTTCCAGCGCTTCAACCGCAGGCGACGTTTCTGCCACCAGCAGCGGCAGCTGCGATCCTTCCACCGTCGAACCTGCGGTACTGCCAGACAGGGTTTCCAGCTCCTTCAGCTTATGCCGCGCGCGCTTGATCACCTCTTTCGGTACGCCCGCCAGCGCCGCTACGGCAAGTCCGTAACTTTTGCTGGCCGCGCCATCCTGCACGCTGTGCATAAACGCGATGGTGTCGCCATGTTCCACGGCATCGAGATGAACGTTGACGACGCCTTCCATTTTTTCCGGCAGGGTAGTCAGCTCGAAATAGTGGGTAGCGAACAGCGTCATTGCTTTGATGCGATTGGCGAGACTCTCGGCACAGGCCCAGGCCAGCGACAGACCATCGTAGGTTGAGGTGCCACGTCCAATTTCATCCATCAACACCAGGCTGTTCTCGGTGGCGTTATGCAGAATATTGGCGGTCTCCGTCATCTCTACCATAAAGGTTGAGCGTCCTGATGCCAGGTCGTCTGCGGCCCCAACGCGGGTAAAGATGCGGTCGATAGGACCAATAACCGTTTCCTCAGCGGGAACAAAACTGCCGATCCATGCCATCAACGCGATCAACGCCGTTTGACGCATATAGGTACTTTTACCGCCCATGTTGGGACCAGTAATGATCAACATACGTCGCTGGGGTGACAGGGTCAGCGGGTTGGCGATAAAGGGTTCTTTCAGTACCTGCTCCACCACCGGATGGCGGCCGCCGATAATGCGGATACCCGCTTTATCCTGTAGCACCGGACGACAGTAGTTGAGCGTCCAGGCGCGCTCCGCCAGGTTGCTCAGCACATCCAGTTCGGCCAGCGCCGCAGCGCTTAATTGCAGGGCTTCGAGGTGCGGCAAAAGGCGATCGAACAACTCGTCATACAGCCCCTTTTCCAGCGCCAGCGCTTTCCCTTTCGAGGTCAGCACCTTGTCTTCGTACTCTTTCAGCTCTGGAATGATATAGCGTTCGGCATTCTTCAGCGTCTGGCGGCGTACATAGTTGATCGGCACCAGATGGCTCTGACCACGGCTAACCTGAATGTAGTAACCATGTACCGCATTGAAGCCGACTTTTAGCGTGTCCAGCCCCAGTTTTTCCCGTTCGCGGATTTCCAGACGATCGAGATAATCGCTGGCGCCATCGGCCAGGGCGCGCCACTCATCCAGTTCGGCGTTATAACCGGGCGCGATCACGCCGCCGTCGCGTACCAGCACCGGGGGCGATTCGATGATGGCGTTTTCCAGCAATTCACGCAGGTCGCTGAAATCGCCCATCTGGGTGCGCAGCTGAACCAGCTGCGGTGCTTCCGCTTGTGCCAGCAAGGTATGCAGTTCTGGCAATTGCTGGAAAGCGTGTCGCATCCGCGCGAGGTCGCGCGGGCGGGCGGTACGCAACGCCAGGCGGGCGAGGATACGTTCCAGATCGCCAATCTGGCGCAGAACCGGTTGCAGCTCTTCGCTGTGCGCCTGCAACTCCGCGATGGATTGCTGGCGGCGTGCGATGGTCGTGACATCACGCAGCGGCATATGCAGCCAGCGTTTCAGCATACGGCTGCCCATCGGCGTAACGGTTTTATCCAGCACCGCGGCGAGGGTGTTTTCAATGCCGCCGGCCAGGTTTTGCGTGATTTCCAGATTGCGGCGCGTGGCGGCATCCATAATCACGCTATCCTGCTGGCGCTCCATGCTGAGTGAACGAATATGGGGCAGGGACGTGCGCTGGGTATCTTTGACGTATTGCAGCAGACAACCCGCCGCACGCAGCGCCAGATGCGCCTGCTCGACGCCAAAACCGTTAAGATCGCGCGTGCCGAATTGCAGGTTCAGCTGCTGGCGGGCGGTATCGATTTCATATTCCCACAGCGGGCGGCGACGCAGCCCACGGCGCTGGTCAATGAGCGCCATGGCCTGAAAATCTTCCGGGTAGAGCAATTCCGCCGGGTTAGTACGTTGCAACTCGGCGGCCATGGTTTCCTGGTCGCCGGGTTCGCTCAGACGAAAACGACCGGAACTGATATCGAGAGTGGCATAGCCAAAGCCGCGCTGGCTCTGGAAAATCGCGGCCAGCAGGTTATCCTGGCGCTCCTGCAACAGCGCTTCATCGCTGATGGTGCCTGGCGTAACAATACGCACCACTTTACGTTCAACCGGGCCTTTGCTGAGCGCCGGGTCGCCAATTTGCTCGCAAATCGCCACCGACTCGCCTAACTGAACCAGTTTTGCCAGATAACCTTCCACCGCATGGTAAGGCACACCCGCCATCGGAATGGGTTCACCGGCGGAGGCGCCCCGTTTGGTCAGTGAGATTTCCAGCAGCTGCGAAGCACGTTTTGCATCGTCGTAAAACAGCTCATAAAAATCACCCATGCGATAAAACAGCAGAATGTCAGGATGATCGGCCTTGAGGCGCAGGTATTGCTGCATCATTGGCGTATGGGCGCTGAAGTCCATTTGCTCTGCTCCTTTCATCTCTTTCTCACTTTGCATTTACTCTTTGATTGCCTGCCATGCGGTATCGCCGCAGGGGAAAATGTCGTTATTCAGATGGGGCGATAACGAAAGGAGGGATGTTACCATTTTTGCTGCCTCTCCTTCATCCGCCAGCCATTCTTTCTGGTTGCCGACCATAGCAAATCGCCGCGCCGGGAAAAAAAGAAAAAACAGACAAATGATAAACTGTGGAAGCGGGTCGCAAATTTTGTCAGAAAGCGTCGCGACGGTGATAACTGACGTAAATTTAAGATATTGCCCTGTAAGTCATTTAGCTGAACGATTAACATGTTGGCTCTGGTTTCACCTGGCTTATGGAAATCCAATGCGTTTTAAGGTTGCCCTTCTCCCGCTTATTACTCTGCTTGCTGCCTGCAGCAGTAAGCCTGAAACATCCCAGCAACCCGCCGTCGTTCAGGCACCTCAGGGTGGTTTTTTACTGGACTCATCGCACGCGATGCAGCCGATGTTTGGCGATTTTGCGGATAATCCCGCGGCTGAACAGTTTATTGACCAGATGGTGGCGAAGCACGGTTTTGATCGCCAGCAGCTGCATAACGTGATTGGACAGGCGAAGCGGCTCGATTATGTGTTGCGTCTGATGGATCAACAGGCACCAAGCTACACTCCACCGACCGGACCGAACGGCGCCTGGATTCGCTATCGCAATAAATTTATCACCCCGGATAACGTGCAAAACGGTGTGGCTTTCTGGAATCAATACCAGGATGCGCTGCAACGCGCCCAACAGGTGTACGGTGTGCCGCCGGAAATTATTGTTGGCATCATTGGCGTTGAGACTCGCTGGGGCAGGGTGATGGGGAAAACCCGGTTGCTGGATGCGCTGGCGACGCTGTCGTTCAGCTATCCGCGTCGTGCGGCCTACTTCAGTAGCGAGCTGGAAACCTTCCTGCTGATGGCGCGCACCGAGCAGGATGATCCGCTCGATCTGCGCGGTTCCTTTGCCGGGGCAATGGGCTACGGTCAGTTTATGCCCTCTTCCTATAAGCAGTATGCGGTCGATTTCAATGGTGACGGACACATCAACCTGTGGGATCCGGTCGATGCTATCGGCAGCGTAGCCAATTACTTCAAAGCACACGGCTGGCGTTCCGGCGAGTCGGTCGCGGTACCGGCCAGCGGACAAGCTCCGGCGCTGGAAAATGGTTTCAAAACCCTTTATCCGGTAAGCACGTTGATGGCCAGTGGCCTGACGCCACAAGGTTCGCTGGACGGCAACAATCAGGCCAGCCTGCTGCGTCTCGATCTTGGCACCAGTTATCAATACTGGTACGGACTGCCCAATTTCTACGTCATCACTCGCTACAATCACAGTACCCATTACGCGATGGCGGTGTGGCAGCTGGGCGAGGCGGTCAGCAAAGCGCGTCAGGGCGCGATGTTTTAACGCTGTCCTTACTAAGTGTAAGGAGATAAGATAGCGCCCCTTTTGCGGCGCCATCTTCGCCGTGAGCCGATCTCTGAGGAGTGTTTATGAATACCTTACCTGCCTGTCCTGAATGCCATGCTGATTACACCTGGCAGGATGGCGAGAAGCTGAACTGCCCATCCTGCGGGCATATCTGGTCGCCTGCGGCTGATGATTTGTCCTCTGACGGCCTACAGGTCCGTGATGCGAACGGCAACCAGCTGGCAGATGGCGATAGCGTCACCGTTATCAAAGATCTGAAGGTAAAAGGCAGCTCCTCAACCCTGAAAATCGGCACCAAAGTTAAAAGCATTCGCCTGGTCGAAGGCGATCACAACATCGATTGTAAAATTGATGGTTTTGGCCCGATGAAACTCAAATCTGAATTTGTGAAAAAGAACTGATTACCGGACGGCATTGCGCCGTCCGCGTTGCTTATTTATCCCAGCAGCTGGTCAATCGCTTCACACTGCGCGGCAGTTAATTCACCGCCGTAATTACGCGAACGGCTGTTCATCGATTCATAACGGCGGGCGACGGCGGTTTTGATGGTGGTGACAAAGTCGTCACCCAGCGTATAGATCGCCATCAGCTTGCCGATACGTTGCTGAATCGCTGTTAACTGCGGTAAATCGCCCGCGCGCCATGCCTGCATCGCCTGGGCAAATAATTCCGGCACAATGTTGTTTAGTCCGGAAATCACTCCCGCACCGCCTGCCAGTAAATTCGGCAACAGATATTCGTCATAGCCGGACAGCACCGCAAAATCAGTGCGCACTTTACGTGTTTCTTCGATCAGCGCGCGGTTGTGCGACAGGCAATCAACAGTGTCTTTGATGCCGATAAAATTCGGTAATTCTGCCGCCAGCTCCGCCACCAGCGCGGGGGTTAAATCGCAGCCGGTACGCGCCGGGAAATTGTAGGCAAACCACTTACCCCCCAGCTGCTTATCCAGCGCTTTGAAGTAGCTCAGCAACTGTTGCTGCGTCTGGCCATAATAGTAAGGCGGCAGCACCATCACCGCGTCAAAACCGTGCTGCCATGCGGCTTCAGCCAGTTGCAGCATATCAGGCACGCAGGTACTGGAAACGTTGGCAACCATCGTCAGAGGGGAGAGCTGGCGTGCTTCGCGCATTAACCGCAGCCGTTCCTGTTGGGTGAGCGACGCGAACTCACCGATGCTACCCATCAATAGCAGCGTATCAATGCCAGAATGATTGAGCCGGTCAAAATGACGACCCAGCGCGTCAATATCGACCTCGCCGCGGTTATCAAAAGGGGTTACTGATGGACACCAGACGCCAGAAAGTGCGGGTTGTGCAGCCATAACAAACTCCTTAGCATAAAAAATGAAACGTCGTTTTAACTTAATGACCAATACGCAAACTGACCAGCCATCGGGTATCAAAAAGGTGAAGTACCGCACTTTTCCTCCCCTGAAAACAGTAAAAGCGGGTAGTGTGTGGTTCTTCGGATCAGACAGGAGTGTGTCAATGCAAGACTGGAATCCACAGCTATATCGGCAGTTTGAATCGGAAAGGACCCGCCCGGCGCGTGAGCTGCTGGCGCGGATTGCGACCCCGGAAGTGCGTTACGCCACCGATTTAGGCTGCGGGCCGGGCAACAGCACCGAACTGCTGGCCGAGGCCTGGCCTGAGGCGACAGTCTGCGGTATCGACAGTTCAGAAGCGATGCTGGTTCAGGCGCGTGAACGTTTGCCGGATTGCCGCTTTGAGCAGGCAGATATCCGCCACTGGCAGGCCGAACAGCCGCAGCAGGTGATTTACGCCAATGCCTCACTGCAATGGCTGAGTGACCACCACCAGCTGTTGCCACATCTGGTGAGCCAGCTTGCTATCGGTGGCTCGCTGGCGATGCAGATGCCCGATAACCTTGATGAGCCTTCACATCGCCTGATGCGCGAGGTGGCAGCCGACGAGCGCTGGCAGGCGCATATCTCCCCTCAGGCTGCCGATCGTAAGCGCTTACTCACCGCCGGGCAATATTATGACCTGCTGAGCGAGGCGGGTTGCGAGGTTGATATCTGGCGCACCACCTATTACCACCGCATGGCCGATGCGCAGGCAATCATTACCTGGCTGCGCGCCACAGGGCTGCGTCCTTTCCTCGCCGGATTGGATGAAAGCCAGCAGCAGGCTTTTTTACAGCAATATCATCAGGCGTTGATCCCGGCGTATCCAGCCCGGGCGGATGGCCAGGTTTTGCTAGCCTTCCCGCGTCTTTTTATGGTGGCGATGAAAACCCGCTAAAGCCGGTGGAATCCCGCACGCAAAACGCGACAGAAGGCGGGGGAGTGGGGTTGAAAAGGGTCCTCCACCGCACCATTTCCTGTTAACGTGAGCGCCATACAAGGAGAAGGCGATGAACGATGAACAGTTACAACAGTTGAGTCGTCGTATTGGCGAGCAGCTAAAACAGCGCAAGGCTACCATTACCGCTGCGGAGTCCTGCACCGGCGGCTGGATTGCGAAAGTGTTTACCGATATCAGCGGCAGTTCCGTCTGGTTTGAACGCAGCTTCGTGACATACAGCAACGAGGCCAAGCAGCAGATGGTGGGCGTGCAGGACAGCACGCTGGCGCAGTTTGGAGCGGTTAGTGAACAAACCGTACGTGAGATGGCGGCAGGTGCCTGCCAGGCCGCAGCAGCACAGTATGCGATTGCAGTCAGCGGCATTGCCGGCCCGGATGGCGGAACCCCGGAGAAACCGGTGGGCACCGTCTGGTTTGGCTTTGCCGGACCGCAAGGGCGCGTCGTGGCATACCGCCAGCGTTTTGATGGCGACCGCGATGCAGTGCGGCGTCAGTCCGTGGCCTGGGCGCTCCAGACGCTGCATGATGAATTTCTGACAAATTAAACTTGATACTGTATGACTGTACAGTATAATTACCGGCAACAGAACGCGAGCAGGCATACTGAGATGTCCGCTTACCCGGCATGATTAGGAGTGGAAATGGCGATTGACGAAAACAAACAGAAGGCTTTAGCTGCCGCGCTGGGCCAGATTGAGAAACAATTTGGTAAAGGCTCCATCATGCGCCTGGGTGAAGACCGCTCGATGGATGTTGAAACCATCTCCACCGGCTCACTTTCCCTGGATATCGCGCTGGGCGCTGGCGGCCTGCCAATGGGCCGTATCGTTGAGATTTATGGCCCGGAATCCTCGGGTAAAACCACGCTGACCCTGCAGGTGATTGCCGCTGCACAGCGCAAAGGCAAAACCTGTGCCTTTATCGATGCCGAGCACGCGCTGGACCCGGTATACGCCAAAAAACTGGGCGTCGACATTGATAACCTGCTGTGTTCGCAGCCGGATACCGGTGAGCAGGCGCTGGAAATCTGTGATGCTCTGGCGCGTTCTGGTGCGGTTGACGTCATCATCGTTGACTCCGTGGCAGCACTGACGCCGAAAGCAGAAATTGAAGGCGAGATCGGCGACTCTCACATGGGTCTGGCAGCACGTATGATGAGCCAGGCGATGCGTAAGCTGGCGGGTAACCTGAAGCAGTCCAATACGCTGCTGATTTTCATCAACCAGATTCGTATGAAGATTGGTGTGATGTTCGGTAACCCGGAAACCACCACCGGTGGTAACGCGCTGAAATTCTACGCTTCCGTACGTCTCGATATTCGCCGCATCGGCGCTATCAAAGAGGGCGACGAAGTGGTGGGCAGCGAAACCCGCGTCAAAGTGGTGAAGAACAAAATTGCGGCGCCTTTCAAGCAGGCTGAGTTCCAGATCATGTACGGCGAAGGCATCAACACCTTCGGTGAACTGGTTGACCTGGGCGTGAAACACAAGCTGGTTGAGAAGGCGGGTGCCTGGTACAGCTACAACGGCGACAAGATTGGTCAGGGTAAAGCCAACTCGACCAACTTCCTGAAAGAGAATCCGGCCATTGCCAACGAAATCGATCAGAAGCTGCGTGACATGCTGCTGACCGGCGCAACGGCCGGTGCGGGTGCGAGTGCCGGTGCTGCGGAGGTTTCCGCAGGCGACTACGAAGAAGCCAGCGAAACTAACGAAGATTTCTGATACCTCAACGGGAGCGCTCTGCTCCCGTTTTGTTTTCCCCCCGCCAGCACTTTCCCTCTTTGTTTTCTTGCTTTACCCTGCGCCACTGTCTGAACAAGGTAGGTCATATGTCATCATCTCCGACACCCGCGCCAACATTTTCACGCTTACTGGATCGTGCCATGCGTATCCTGTCACAGCGCGATCACAGCCGCGAAGAACTCAAACGCAAATTGCAACTTTCCTCCCAGCGGGCAGCCTGGATGCAGCAGCAGGAAAAGGCAGAACCGATCCCGGAAGAACTGCTGGATCAAGTGGCTGACTGGTGTCAGCAGAGTGGCTGGCTGGACGATCAACGCTTCACGGAACGCTTTATAGTTAGCCGCAGCCGTAAAGGCTATGGCCCGCAACGTATCCGGATGGAGCTGCAACAAAAAGGGATCGGCCGCGATGAAATCGATCAGGCGTTGTTTGATACCGAGGTCAACTGGGTCCATTGCGCGGCCGAACTGGCGGGACGCAAATTTGGCGACCCGCTGCCGCAGGACTGGGCCGGAAAGAGCAAAGTCCTGCGTTTTCTGATGACAAAAGGCTTTCTGATGGAAGATATTCAGGCCATTTTCAGAAATTTTGATGACTGAAAGGCGATGGGATTTTACTTCCCACTGAAGAAAATTTATCTTATTCCCACTTTTTGTTCCTCAGTCAGGGGCGGCCGGGCGGATGCGGCGTGCCAGACGAAAGGGAACGTTCGTTAGCGTGATTCCAGGAAATTTATGAGCAAGAGCACTGCTGAGATCCGTCAAGCGTTTCTCGACTTTTTCCATAGCAAGGGACATCAGGTTGTAACCAGCAGCTCCCTCGTACCGAACAACGACCCGACGCTGCTGTTTACCAACGCCGGGATGAACCAGTTTAAAGACGTTTTCCTCGGTCAGGATAAGCGCGATTACTCGCGTGCGACCACGGCGCAGCGTTGCGTACGTGCCGGTGGCAAGCACAACGACCTCGAAAACGTGGGCTACACCGCGCGTCACCACACCTTCTTTGAAATGCTGGGCAACTTCAGCTTTGGCGACTACTTCAAAAAAGACGCGATTGCCTATGCCTGGGAACTGCTGACGGGTGAGCAGTGGTTTAAGCTGCCGAAAGAACGTCTCTGGGTTACCGTCTATGAAACTGACGATGAAGCCTACGATATCTGGGCCAACGATATTGGCGTGCCGCGCGAGCGTATTATTCGTATCGGCGACAACAAAGGTAGTGCCTACGCATCAGATAACTTCTGGCAGATGGGTGATACCGGTCCGTGCGGCCCGTGCAGCGAAATCTTCTTCGATCATGGCGATCACATCTGGGGGGGCCCGCCGGGCAGCCCGGAAGAAGATGGTGACCGTTACATTGAAATCTGGAACATCGTTTTCATGCAGTTCAACCGTCAGGCCGACGGGACTATGCAGCCGCTGCCGAAGCCTTCAGTGGATACCGGTATGGGACTGGAGCGTATCGCCGCGGTGCTGCAACACGTTAACTCCAACTATGAAATCGATCTGTTCGCCAAACTGATTAAGTCTGTTGCCGAAGTGACCGGCGCAACTGATGACCTCAGCAACAAATCGCTGCGCGTTATCGCTGACCACATCCGCTCCTGCGCCTTCCTGATTGCTGATGGCGTGATCCCCTCGAACGAAAACCGTGGTTATGTGTTGCGCCGCATCATTCGTCGCGCGGTACGTCACGGCAATATGCTGGGCGCGAAAGACGCATTCTTCTATAAGCTGGTCGCCCCGCTGATTGCCGTGATGGGACCGGCAGGCGAAGATCTGCAACGTCAGCAGGTTCAGGTCGAGAACGTCCTGAAAGCCGAAGAAGAACAGTTTGCCAAAACGCTGGAGCGTGGTCTGGCGCTGCTGGATGAAGAACTGGCGAAACTGCAGGGCGATACGCTCGATGGTGAAACCGTTTTCCGTCTTTACGATACTTTCGGCTTCCCGGTGGATCTGACCGCTGACGTATGCCGTGAGCGTAATCTGAAGATTGATGAAGCTGGATTTGAAGTGGCGATGGAGCAGCAACGCCAGCGTGCGCGTGAAGCCAGTGGATTTGGTGCCGATTACAACAACGTTATCCGCATTGATTCTGCTTCTGCGTTTAAAGGTTACGACCAGCTGGCGCTGACCTCTACCGTACAGGCGCTGTTTGTCGACGGCCAGCAGGTTGAGCAGGTGAGTGCCGGTCAGGACGCGGTGGTGGTGCTGGATGAAACCCCGTTCTACGGTGAATCGGGTGGTCAGGTCGGCGATACCGGCGTACTGGCTGGGAACAATGCTGAATTTAGCGTGCAGGACACACAGAAGTATGGCCAGGCGATTGGTCATATCGGTAAGCTGACTAAC
Source organism: Pantoea sp. X-Soil-TKNS-1207 (assembly GCF_059730485.1). Classification (NCBI taxonomy): domain Bacteria; kingdom Pseudomonadati; phylum Pseudomonadota; class Gammaproteobacteria; order Enterobacterales; family Erwiniaceae; genus Pantoea; species Pantoea sp. X-Soil-TKNS-1207. The sequence goes on along the minus strand of NZ_AP035958.1, from coordinate 3,346,908 downwards.
GGCCAGCTGCGTGTTGGCGATCGCCTGAGTGCGCAGGTTGATGAAGAACGCCGCGCGCGTATCCGTCTGAACCACTCAGCGACACACCTGCTGCATGCAGCGTTGCGTCAGGTGCTCGGTGAGCATGTGGCGCAGAAAGGCTCGCTGGTAAACGACAAGTACCTGCGTTTCGACTTCTCCCATTTTGAAGCCATGAAGCCGCAGGAAATCCGTCAGGTTGAGGATATCGTCAACGCGCAGATTCGTCGTAACCTGGCGGTTGAGACCAATGTCATGGATCTCGAAGCGGCCAAAGCGAAGGGCGCAATGGCGCTGTTTGGCGAGAAATACGATCAACGTGTTCGCGTACTGAGCATGGGTGATTTCTCTACCGAGCTTTGTGGTGGCACACATGCCGCGCGCACCGGTGATATCGGCCTGTTCCGTATTCTGTCTGAGTCAGGGACTGCGGCGGGCGTCCGTCGTATCGAAGCCGTTACGGGTGAAGGTGCGCTGGCGCAGGTTAACGCGCAGAGCCATCAGCTGCATGATCTCGCGCAGCTGGTGAAAGCCAACAGCAGCAACCTGAACGAAAAAGTTCGCGGACTGGTGGACCACGTACGCGCGCTGGAAAAAGAATTACAGCAACTGCGCGACCAGCAGGCAGCACAGGAAAGTGCTTCACTCAGCAGCAAAGCTGTTGAGGTGAAAGGCACCAAACTGCTGGTAAGCGAACTGAGCAACGTCGAGCCGAAGATGCTGCGTACCATGATGGATGACCTGAAAAATCAGCTTGGGTCTGCCATTATCGTGCTGGCAACGGTAGCGGAAGGCAAAGTTTCGCTGATTGCCGGCGTGACCAAAGATCTGACCGACCGCGTAAAAGCGGGTGAACTGGTCGGCGAACTGGCTGCGCAGGTGGGTGGCAAAGGCGGTGGTCGCCCGGATATGGCACAAGCCGGTGGTACTAATCCGCAGGCTCTGGCAGGTGCACTGGCGAGTGTGCACGGCTGGGTTAGCAATCGACTGTAACGAAATAAAACTAAGCATCGTGGAGAGCGCCGAGACAGTTGTTCCGGCGCTTTTTAACGCGATGTGCACCCGGTAATGACAAAGTCAGGTTGAGGCAGTGTATTTCGGCTAAACTAACTATCAGCAGAATGTATTGGCGTGGCAAACCACAATGGTGTATTTGTCATAGACATTGTTCAGCGTTATATGATGGATATGGCCGGGAACCCGAACAGGCCCGACTCTTTTAATCTTTCAAGGAGCAAAGAATGCTTATTCTAACTCGTCGAGTTGGTGAAACCCTCATGATTGGCGATGAGGTGACTGTAACGGTGCTGGGAGTTAAAGGTAACCAGGTCCGTATTGGCGTCAATGCGCCTAAAGAAGTTTCGGTGCATCGCGAAGAGATCTATCAGCGCATTCAGGCCGAAAAAGCTCAGCCTACGAGTTACTAACGGATTCAGCGCCTCGCTATGATGCGAGGCGCTACCGCTTTCTCCCTCCAGATTTACCTTCCCCCTGCATTTTTTTATTTCCCATTTTGTTATCTGTATCCAGCTTTCGCTGTTGATTAATCACTCTTTTTGTCGGCATATTGCGCGGATTGTCTGTCATTTGTGCAAACGAACCTGTAGTGGGAAAAATTGTTTGACTTATAAGTGCGGGAAAGTAATATGTGCGCCACGCAGTGCCGATGAGCGGAAACAAAGTTCAGAAGCACGGTTCGTAAGAACGCGTAAGGTGAGGTGGCCGAGAGGCTGAAGGCGCTCCCCTGCTAAGGGAGTATGCGGTCAAAAGCTGCATCCGGGGTTCGAATCCCCGCCTCACCGCCATTTTCCGATGCATCCATAGCTCAGCTGGATAGAGTACTCGGCTACGAACCGAGCGGTCGGAGGTTCGAATCCTCCTGGATGCACCATCGGAAATGACGAAGTAAAGAGTGAACGAGCAGTTCCTTTCATGGTGAGTTGTTAGCACCCTGCGTTGTACAAGAATTTTCAAAATGCATCCATAGCTCAGCTGGATAGAGTACTCGGCTACGAACCGAGCGGTCGGAGGTTCGAATCCTCCTGGATGCACCATTCTTCGTAACATTCCCAGGTTGGTTTCAGTTAGTCCATTGCAAGAAAATCTCTCAATGCATCCATAGCTCAGCTGGATAGAGTACTCGGCTACGAACCGAGCGGTCGGAGGTTCGAATCCTCCTGGATGCACCATTCTTTATCACATCCCCGAATTGTTTGACTCGCTGTACCCCAATGCATCCATAGCTCAGCTGGATAGAGTACTCGGCTACGAACCGAGCGGTCGGAGGTTCGAATCCTCCTGGATGCACCATCACTTCGCTCTCTTCTTCCTGATAACGTCTCCGTTGTAAAAAAAGCACTGAATTAACCGCCATTTATGCACGGCACCGCGCTCTGACCTTTTTCCTAAAACCAAAATTGCTAATGCTTTCAAAGCATTTGCTGTTAAGCACACCTGGCGACAACCTGAGCGCATTACGCTAAAGTAATGGCACATTTGCTGGACGTCCGGAGTGACAATGTACGACCAATATGACGCCCTGATTTTCGATATGGACGGCACTATCCTCGATTCTGAGCCGACACATCGAAAAGCCTGGCATCAGATACTCAGCCGCTATGGATTCACCATGGATGACGAAAAAATGGTGAGCTTCAACGGTGCGCCGACCTGGCAACTGGCGCAATTCATAATCAAAGAGAACAACGCGACGCACGATCCTCATCTGCTGGCGGCGGAAAAGACCGAAGCCTTCAAAGCGATGTTGCTGGATGGCGTGCGTCCCTTGCCGCTGATGGAGGTGGTAAAGGCTTACCACGGACGCCGTCCAATGGCAGTGGGCACCGGCAGCCAACACAGTCTGGCGGAGGCCCTGTTGAAGCAGCTGGGTGTTTATCATCTCTTTACCGCAGTCGTTGGCGCCGATGATGTGCAGCGCCATAAACCGCAACCCGATACCTTTCTGCGTTGCGCCGAATTGATGGGCGTAGCGCCTGCTCGTTGTGTGGTATTCGAGGATGCTGACTTTGGCGTGCAGGCGGCTAAAGCAGCGGGCATGGATGTGGTTGATGTCCGTTTACTGTGAGTGAATTTCTGACTTATGGCTCGTTATTCAGCAGTAGCTTTCTGAGTGCCACCCTCCTTCCGGGAAGCTCAGAAGCGGTGCTGGTTGCCTTGTTGATCGCCCAAAAGGGGTCGGTCTATGGGTTGCTATTGGCTGCATCAGTGGGAAACACGCTGGGTGGCCTGACGAACATTCTTCTTGGTCGCCTGATGCCGCCAAAAGGGCAGGGGCGATGGCATAACACAGCAATGACGTGGTTACACCGATTGGGACCCGCAGCTCTGTTGTTTAGCTGGCTGCCGGTAGTGGGCGATCTGCTTTGCGTCGTCGCAGGCTGGTTGCGCGTTGCCTGGCTTCCGGCGCTGCTGTTTCTCGCCATCGGTAAAACACTACGTTACATCGTTATCGCGACGGCCACCTTACAAGGTTTGCAATGGTGGCATTGATTCGCACAGATTCGAGGCTACGGTTAACATTATGCTGAACAAAAATAAATTATTCGCACAGCGGGAGGTTAATGTGATCCCGGACGTATCAAAAGCGCTTTCCTGGCTGGAAGCGCATCCCGACGCGTTGAAGGGTATCGGCCGTGGCATTGAACGCGAAACATTGCGCGTCAAGCCGGATGGTCACCTGGCAACGACCGGGCATCCTGAGTCTCTGGGTTCAGCGCTGAAGCATGATTGGATTACTACCGATTTCGCCGAAACGCTGCTGGAGTTCATCACGCCTGTTGATCAGAATATCGATCACATGCTCAGTTTCCTGCGCGATATCCATCGTCACGTAGCGCGTGAGCTGGGTCAGGAGCGCATGTGGCCGTTTAGTATGCCGTGCATTATTGACGATGCGGATAATATCGAGCTGGCGCAATACGGCAGCTCCAACATCGGCAAAATGAAAACCCTGTATCGCGAAGGGCTGAAAAATCGCTACGGCGCGCTGATGCAGACCATCTCGGGCATTCATTACAACTTCTCCCTGCCGTTGACGTTCTGGCAGGAGTGGGCGGATGTTAAAGACGCGGAAAGCGGTAAAGAGACCATTTCTGCGGGTTATCTGCGCCTGATTCGCAACTACTATCGCTTTGGCTGGGTGATCCCTTATCTGTTTGGTGCCTCGCCGGCAATCTGTTCGTCGTTCCTGAAGGGACGTGAGAGCGCGCTGCCGTTTGAAAGCAACGAACAGGGAACATTGTGGCTGCCGTATGCCACGTCGCTGCGTCTGAGCGATCTCGGCTATACCAACAAATCGCAAAGCGGGCTGGGAATTACCTTCAACTCGCTGGAAGGTTACGTGGCCGCGCTGAAAGCCGCGATTAAAACGCCGTCTGAAGAGTATGCGGCGATGGGCACCAAAGATGCCGATGGCAACTGGCTGCAACTGAATACCAACGTGCTGCAAATTGAGAACGAGCTGTATGCGCCGATTCGTCCGAAGCGTGTGACGCGTTCGGGAGAAGCGCCTTCTGATGCGTTGCAGCGCGGTGGCATTGAATATATTGAAGTTCGCTCGCTGGACATCAACCCGTTCTCAGCGATTGGCGTAGATGCCAACCAGGTCCGTTTCCTCGACTTGTTCCTGATCTGGTGTACGCTGGCAGATGCGCCTGAGATGAGCGCCGATGAGTTGCTGTGCAGCCGTAAAAACTGGAATCGCGTGGTGCTGGAAGGACGTAAGCCGGGTCAGATGATTGCCGTGGGATGCAGTGAAACGCAGCATACGCTGGTTGAGGTTGGTAAGGCATTGTTTGCCGACCTGCATCGCGTGGCTGAAGTGCTCGACAGCAACCATGGCAGCACGCAATATCAACAGGTTTGCGATCAACTGGTGGCATCGTTTGATGATCCTGAGCTAACCTATTCGGCGCGCATCCTTCATGCTATGAAGGAAAATGGCTTAACCGGAACTGGTGTGGCGCTGGCTGAACAGTATCGTCATCTGCTGTGCGAAGAACCGCTTGAGGTTTTGAGCGAGGATGATTTTACCCGTCAGGCGCAGGAGTCGGTCATGGCGCAAGAGAAGCTGGAACAAGGCGATACGCTGGATTTCGAAAGCTATCTCGCCAGCCGGGAAGGATAAAAAAGAAAAGGCCACATCACTGTGGCCGAATTAACATCTCTGTTGTCAGGGATGATGATAACAAATGCGCGTCTTTCATATATTAAGACGTTGGGCGAACAGAAAAGTTTCATCGTTTTAAAAAAAATTCTCAAACAGGAGGTGACAATATGCCACTGCTGGATAGTTTTACTGTAGATCATACCATCATGGCGGCGCCCGCAGTGCGCGTAGCTAAAACCATGAAAACTCCTCATGGCGATACCATCACCGTGTTTGACCTGCGCTTCTGTCGGCCGAACAAGGAAATCCTGACCGAGCGTGGCATTCACACGCTGGAGCACCTTTTCGCCGGATTTATGCGTAATCACCTTAATGGCTCAGGCGTGGAAATCGTTGATATTTCGCCGATGGGCTGCCGTACCGGTTTTTACATGAGCCTGATTGGCACCCCGGACGAACAACGTGTGGCGCAAGCGTGGAAAGGGGCGATGGAAGACGTTCTGAAAGTTAAAGATCAGAACCAGATCCCGGAACTGAACGAGTATCAATGTGGTAGCTACAAGCTGCACTCGCTGGATGAAGCGCAGCAGATCGCGCGCAACGTGCTGGCGCACGAGATCGGTGTTAACTACAACGACGATCTGAAACTGCCGAAAGAAAAGCTGCAGGAACTGCATATCTAGTTGCTGTGATGCTGAAAGAAAAATGCCGCGATTATCGCGGCATTTTTTTATGCTGTCGTTCAGGATCCGATGGAGGATTTCAGCGGCGTATGCGGGGTTATGCGCACCTGCTTCACCATGTTGTCCTGCACATCGAGGATATCGATATCGTATTTACCGACGCGTACCCGGGTATCGACCTGCGGAATCTCTTCCAGCACTTCCAGCAGCATACCGTTGATGGTGCGGGCTTCCTCTTCCGGCAATGACCAGTTGAAGGCCTTGTTGATTTCGCGCACATTTGCGCCGCCTTCAATCAGCACCGACCCGTCATTCTGCGGCATCACTTCTTCAGCCAGGGTTGGTGACATTGAGGTAGTGAAATCACCAACGATCTCCTCAAGGATGTCTTCGATCGTCACCAGCCCTTTAATATCGCCATACTCATCGACCACCAGCCCCACTTTTTTCTTATTGCGCTGAAATTTCACCAGCTGCACGTTCAGCGGGGTGCCTTCCGGTACGTAGTAGATCTCATCGGCGGCACGCAATAGCGTCTCTTTGTTGAACTCTTTTTTCTCGGTCATCATGCGCCAGGCTTCGCGTACGCGCAGCATCCCGACGCTGTCATCCAGCGAATCACGGAACAGCACAATGCGGCCATGCGGCGAGTGGCTAAGCTGACGAACCACCGATTTCCAGTCGTCATTGATATTGATGCCGACAATTTCGTTACGCGGCACCATGATGTCATCAACGCCGACCTTTTCCAGATCCAGCACAGACAGCAGCATGTCCTGATTACGGCGTGACATCAGGCTGCGTGACTCATACACGATGGTGCGCAGCTCTTCTTTGCTCAGGGCTGAGTTAATGGAGCCATCGGTTTTGATGCCAATCATACGCATCAGAATGCGCGTGATGGTATTCAGAAACCATACCAGCGGCAGCATCACATATTGCAGCGGCGTGAGCAGAAAGCTGCTGGGATAGGCGACTTTTTCCGGGTACAGCGCGGCGATGGTTTTGGGCAGGACTTCGGCAAATACCAGCACCACAAAGGTCAGGATACCGGTGGCGATTGCCACGCCGGCGTCGCCGTATAAACGCATACCGACAATGGTGCCCAGCGCGGATGCCAGGATATTCACCAGGTTATTACCGATGAGCACCAGGCTGATGAGACGATCCGGGCGACGCAGCAATTTTTCGACGCGGCGCGCACTGCGGTGCCCGTTTTTAGCCTGATGACGCAGTTTGTAGCGATTGAGTGTCATCATGCCGGTCTCTGAGCCGGAGAAATAAGCCGAGACCAGTACCATGATGACCAGAGTGACGATCAGCGTGGTGGTTGAAACATGTTCCAACGCAGGAATTCCTTTAGTGAGACGATTGAGTGAGCAGGTGCTGTAACACACGGCTACCGAAGTAGGCCATGGTAAGCAGCAAAGCACCGCTACAGTTGAACCAGACTACGCGACGACCGCGCCAGCCCTCGTGGTAGTGTCCCCAGAGCAGCACGATATAGACGAACCAGGCAATGATGGAGAGCACCGCTTTGTCCACATTCTCGGCGCTGAACAGATTGTGCATATAGAACAGACCGGTGCACAGCACCAGCGTCAGCAGCACGACGCCAACCTGAGTAATGTGAAACATTTTGCGCTCAATGCTGAGCAGTGGCGGCATATCCTGGGTAAACGCCAGTTTTTTATTTTTCAGCTGATAGTCAATCCACGCCAGTTGCAGCGCATACAAGGCGGCAATAATCAGGGTGGCATAAGCGAACAGCGACAGGCCGATGTGAATCATCATGCCCGGTGTGGTTTCCAGATGCGTAATAAAGGCATTGGGAACAAAAGTGGCAAATGCCAGGTTAATCAGCGCAAAGCTGTAAACGATAGGCAGCAGCAGCCAGCCACGATTGCGCGACGCGACGATAGTCATAATCGCGCAAATAAGCAGGCTAACCAGCGAGCCGATGTTCAGCAGGCTGAGATTTTGACCGTTATCGACGGCAAAAATACGCTGTTGCAATGCAACCGCGTGGGCGATCAGCGCCACACAGGCGGAAAGCACGGCAAGACGTCGCCAGCCACCATTGCGTTTCAGCAGGCTGGGAATGATCAATGCAAGGCTGATTGAGTAGGCGAACAGCGCCACGATCGCGAAAACGAACATAGATCCTGTCAGGTGTCGGTCAGATAAGGAAAAAAGCAGTATAGCGTTTGCCGCATCAGGCTCCAAACGATCTGAAGGGCAATTGCAGAGATCGGCCTGGCTTCGTGTTATAATCCGCCGCATTGTGTCGCCCTGGCGGCCTCGCTATGTTTCTAAGTGAGAGAGCATGTTTGATAATTTAACCGATCGTTTGTCGCAAACCCTGCGCAACATCAGCGGCCGCGGAAGGCTGACCGAAGACAACATCAAAGACACGCTGCGCGAAGTGCGCATGGCGCTGCTGGAAGCGGATGTCGCGCTGCCAGTTGTTCGTGAATTTATCAACCGGGTAAAAGAGCGCGCGGTTGGTCACGATGTGAACAAAAGCCTGACCCCAGGTCAGGAATTTATCAAAATCGTTCGTAATGAACTGGTTGAAGCGATGGGTGCAGAAAACAATGCACTCAACCTCGCGGCGCAGCCACCGGCCGTGGTGCTGATGGCGGGCCTGCAAGGTGCTGGTAAAACCACCAGCGTCGCTAAGCTGGGTAAGTTCCTGCGTGAGAAGCACAAGAAAAAAGTGCTGGTGGTTTCTGCGGACGTTTATCGCCCGGCGGCGATTAAACAGCTGGAAACGCTGGCGCAGCAGGTTGGCGTTGATTTCTGTCCGTCTGACCTGAGCCAGAAACCGGTCGATATCGTTAACAACGCGCTGAAAGAAGCCCGTCTGCAATTCTATGACGTGCTGCTGGTGGATACCGCCGGTCGTCTGCACGTTGATGAAGCGATGATGGACGAAATCAAACAGGTTCACGCCGCGATTAATCCGGTAGAAACCCTGTTTGTGGTCGATGCCATGACCGGTCAGGATGCCGCCAACACCGCGAAAGCGTTTAACGAAGCGCTGCCGCTGACCGGTGTGATTCTGACCAAGGTCGACGGTGATGCGCGCGGCGGTGCGGCGCTGTCGATTCGTCATATTACCGGCAAACCTATCAAGTTCATGGGTGTCGGCGAAAAGACCGAAGCGCTGGAACCGTTCTATCCGGACCGTATCGCATCGCGCATCCTTGGTATGGGCGATGTGCTGTCGCTGATCGAAGATATCGAAAGCAAGGTTGACCGCGAGCAGGCGGAAAAGCTGGCGAAGAAGCTGAAAACCGGCGATGGCTTTGATCTCAACGACTTCCTTGAGCAGCTGAAGCAGATGCGCAACATGGGCGGCATGGCGAGCCTGATGGGCAAACTGCCGGGCATGGGCCAGCTGCCGGATAACGTGAAATCGCAGATGGACGATAAATTGCTGGTGCGCATGGAAGCCATCATCAACTCGATGACGCGTAAAGAGCGCGAGAAGCCGGAAATAATTAAAGGATCCCGTAAGCGTCGTATCGCTGTGGGTTCTGGTATGCAGGTGCAGGATGTTAACCGACTGCTGAAGCAGTTCGATGATATGCAGCGCATGATGAAGAAAATGAAGAAGGGCGGCATGGCGAAAATGATGCGTAGTATGAAAGGCATGATGCCGCCTGGATTCCCGGGCCGCTAAGGCGACCCGCAAAAAAGCCGGAAAGGTGAGACACTCAGGTTGCTTTTTGCGCCAAAATGAGTAAAATTTTCGGGCTTTTTATATTGCACCCGGGCCCCGTTCCTCGATGGGGCCCGGTTGTTTTATTAACTAATGAGGATGTTATGGTAACCATTCGTTTGGCACGTCACGGCGCTAAAAAGCGTCCGTTCTATCAGGTCGTCGTTACTGACAGCCGCAATGCTCGTAACGGTCGTTTCATCGAGCGCGTAGGTTTCTTCAACCCGATCGCTGCAGGTCAGGCTGAAGGTCTGCGTCTGGATCTGGACCGTATTGAGCACTGGGTTGGCCAGGGCGCAACGCTTTCTGATCGCGTTAACGCGCTGATCAAAGAAGCAAAAAAAGCAGCTTAATCTGTCACGGTGGTGAGCATGAGCAGAAAACCTGCCGCACAGCCTCCCGTTAACTCAGTGGTACTGGGGAAAATGGGTGCCGCTTACGGCATTCGGGGCTGGCTCAAAGTGTTTTCTTCCACCGAAGAAGCCGAAAGTATCTTCGACTATCAGCCGTGGTTTATTCAGCATGCCGGTCAATGGCAGCTGGTCGAACTGGAAGGCTGGAAGCACCACAATCAGGACCTGATCATCAAAGTCAAAGGCATTGACGATCGGGATGCTGCGGCACAGTTAACCAATTGCGAAATTACGGTTGACTCCGCGCAACTGCCGGCGCTGGAAGAGGGCGATTACTACTGGAAAGACCTGATGGGTTGCAAAGTAGTAAACCTCGAAGGCTACGAAATGGGCAAAGTCATTGATTTGATGGAAACCGGTTCGAACGACGTTCTCGTCGTAAAGGCAAACCTGAAAGATGCATTCGGTGCACAGGAGCGGTTAATACCGTTTCTTGATGAACAGGTTATCAAGAAAGTCGATCTCACTACTGGCACTATTGAAGTAGATTGGGATCCTGGTTTTTGATCTCCGGACAAACCGGTAACGCAACGGCGAACGCGATGTGGATTGGTGTTATTAGCCTGTTTCCAGAGATGTTTCGCGCTATTACCGATTACGGGGTAACTGGCCGGGCAGTAAAAAATGGCCTGCTCAGCATTGAGAGCTGGAGTCCTCGTGACTTCACGCACGACCGGCACCGTACCGTGGACGATCGTCCTTACGGCGGCGGACCGGGAATGCTGATGATGGTGCAACCCTTACGGGACGCCATCCACGCAGCGAAAGCAGCGGCGGGAGAAGGTGCTAAGGTGATTTATCTTTCACCTCAGGGACGCAAACTTGACCAACAGGGCGTTTGCGAACTGGCGACACATCAGAAGTTGATTCTGGTTTGTGGTCGCTACGAAGGGATAGATGAGCGCGTCATCCATACCGAAATTGATGAAGAATGGTCAATCGGGGATTACGTACTCAGTGGCGGTGAGCTGCCAGCCATGACGTTGATTGACTCTGTCGCCCGGTTTATACCTGGCGTTCTGGGGAAACAGGCGTCAGCCGATGAGGATTCTTTCTCGGATGGTTTGCTGGATTGCCCGCACTATACCCGACCTGAAGTGTTAGAAGGGATGGATGTTCCGGCAGTATTACTGTCTGGTAACCATGCCGATATTCGCCGCTGGCGCCTGAAACAGTCGCTAGGCCGTACCTGGCTGAGAAGACCTGAACTTCTGGAAAACCTGGCTCTGACTGAAGAGCAAGCAAGGTTGCTTACTGAGTTCCAGCGTGAACATCAGCAGCAACAAAACGATGAGGCGGAAGAGTAATTCTTCCCTGACTATCAGTTTACCCAGGATAAGAGATTTAATTATGAGCAACATTATCAAGCAAATTGAACAAGAGCAGATGAAACAGGACGTACCTTCCTTCCGTCCGGGTGATACCGTGGAAGTGAAAGTATGGGTCGTTGAAGGTTCTAAAAAACGTCTGCAGGCATTCGAGGGCGTGGTTATCGCTATTCGTAACCGCGGTCTGCACTCTGCATTCACTGTTCGCAAGATTTCTAACGGCGAAGGCGTTGAGCGTGTCTTCCAGACTCACTCTCCGGTAATTGACAGCATCGCTGTTAAACGTCGTGGTGCTGTGCGTCAAGCCAAACTGTACTACCTGCGTGAGCGTACTGGTAAGTCTGCTCGTATCAAAGAGCGTCTTAACTAAGAGCTCGCGTAAGCGACATCTCAAAGTTAATAGCAAACAAGGGGTTGGCATCTGCCAGCCCCTTTTTTTATCCGCGCTTTAAATGGTAGATGGCGGTATTCACCGGGCCGCTTTCCAGAACGATCAATCCGTAGCGATAATCGACAAAGCTAAACCCGCTGCGTTCTGCCACCGCGCGGCTGGCAACATTATCGGCCGCCGCCAGAATCTCCAGTACCTTCACCCCGGGTGATTGAAAGCCCAGTTCAGTCAGTTGTGCCACCGCCCGCGACGCCACGCCCTGACGCTGTGCATCGCTGCGAACCCAATAGCCTAACGCGCTGAACTCGCCCGGCTGTTGGCTAAAGCGAATTCCCGCTCCGCCAAGTAACCGATCGTTTTCATCCACGATGGCGAATTCTTCCGCTTCACCCATGCTGCGCTGGATGTGGGTAAAATTAATCCAGCTGACAGCTTCATCGACGCGATAGTCATCATGCGCCCACGCCATCCAGGGTTGCAGACTGGCAAGGGATTCGTTCACGGCTTGCGTAAAGGCGGCAGCATCCTGCAAATGGTAGGGGCGCAGCTTTATAGAGGAAACAGGCATAATAATGATCCTGAAAAGTCACTTATATCAGAATGTTAGCGACTGAATGGTAAAAAGTCCCGGCAAAGTTTCCCTGGCTGATGTAAATATATATTTACAACCACCCTGGGGTCCAGTTTGTCATATTTTAACTTAATGTTTTGTATTTTAATAAATTATTATTTATTTCCTAACCGTGTTTTTCATGGTGGTAATAAAAGTGTACATCAATGGATTGCATCATTTACGACTTATGATAAAGTGAGCGTCATCCTCAGTGAGGATCCCAATACGCATAAACGAGTAAAAAGGATCGCAATCATGCAAAAAGACGCGCTGAACAATGTGCACATCGCCGATGAACAAATTTTGATTACCCCCGGAGAGCTGAAAGCGAAGTTTCCGCTCAGCGCTGCTCAGGAGGCGCAAATCGCGGCTTCCCGACAGACAATCTCCGACATCATTGCTGGCCGCGATCCGCGCCTGCTGGTGGTGTGCGGTCCCTGTTCAATCCACGATACCGAAGCTGCACTTGAATACGCCCGTCATTTGAAAACCCTTTCTGAACAGTTGAAGGATCAGCTGTACATCGTTATGCGTGTCTATTTTGAGAAACCCCGTACCACCGTTGGCTGGAAAGGGTTGATCAACGATCCCTATATGGATAACTCGTTTGATATGGAAGCCGGGCTGCACATTGCGCGTCAGCTGCTGGTGAACCTGGTGGAAATGGGACTGCCGCTGGCTACTGAGGCGCTCGATCCGAATAGCCCGCAATACCTTGGTGACCTGTTCAGCTGGTCGGCCATTGGCGCGCGAACCACTGAATCGCAGACCCACCGTGAAATGGCGTCAGGCCTCTCCATGCCGGTTGGCTTTAAAAACGGCACCGACGGCAGCCTGGGCACGGCGATCAACGCCATGCGTGCCGCTGCTATGCCGCATCGTTTTGTGGGTATCAATCAGGCCGGACAGGTTTGCCTGCTGCAAACCCAGGGTAACCCGGATGGCCATGTCATTCTGCGTGGCGGTAAAGCGCCAAACTACGGCCCGGAAGATGTCGCGCAGTGTGAAAAAGAGATGCTGAAAGCGGGACTGCGCCCAGCCTTAATGATAGATTGCAGCCATGGCAATTCTAACAAAGACTATCGCCGTCAGCCCGGTGTAGCCGAATCGGCTATTGCCCAGATTAAAGATGGAAACCGTTCCATTATTGGCCTGATGCTGGAAAGCCACATTCATGAAGGCAACCAGTCTTCTGAACAGCCGCGTAGTGAGATGAAATACGGTGTGTCCGTAACGGATGCCTGCATCAACTGGGACACCACCGAAACCTTGCTGCGCGAAATCCATCAGGATCTGCAGGGAGTGCTGTCGGCGCGTCTGTCACACGAGGTGTAATGAGTCATGGTGGCTGAACTGACCGCGCTACGCGATCAAATCGATGAAGTAGATAAAGCTCTGCTCGGGCTGCTGGCTAAGCGGCTTGAGCTGGTAGCTGAAGTGGGTGAAGTAAAAAGCCGTTATGGCTTGCCGATTTATGTGCCTGAGCGCGAAGCGAGTATGCTGGCTTCGCGCCGCCAGGAAGCTGAGGCGCTTGGCGTACCACCCGATTTAATTGAAGACGTACTGCGCCGTCTGATGCGTGAATCCTACACCAGTGAAAACGACAAAGGTTTTAAAACCTTATGCCCGACACTGCGACCGGTGGTGATTGTCGGCGGACGGGGTCAGATGGGACGTCTGTTTGAAAAGATGCTCACCCTGTCAGGTTATCAGGTTCGCATTCTGGACAAAGGTGACTGGGAGCAATCTGCTGAGCTGCTGCAAGATGCCGGTATGGTTATCATCAGCGTGCCGATTCATCTTACGGAACAGATTATCGCGCAGCTGCCAACGCTGCCGGAAGATTGCATTCTGGTCGATCTGGCATCAGTGAAAAACCGTCCGTTGCAGGCAATGCTGGCGGCGCATAGCGGCCCGGTACTTGGTCTGCATCCGATGTTTGGTCCGGACAGCGGCAGCCTGGCAAAACAGGTGGTGGTGTGGTGCGACGGGCGTCAGCCGGAAGCCTACCAATGGTTCCTTGAACAGATTCAGGTCTGGGGCGCGCGTCTGCATCGTATCAGCGCCGTCGAGCACGACCAGAACATGGCGTTTATCCAGGCGTTGCGTCACTTTGCGACCTTTGCCTATGGTCTGCACCTGGCTGAAGAGAACGTCAATCTGGATCAGCTGCTGGCGTTGTCATCACCGATTTACCGGCTGGAACTGGCCATGGTCGGCAGGCTGTTTGCGCAGGATCCGCAGCTGTACGCTGACATCATTATGTCTTCCGAAAGCAACATCGCGCTGATCAAACGTTATTATCAGCGCTTTGGTGAGGCGATTAAGCTGCTGGAACATGGTGACAAGCAGGCATTTATTCAGAGCTTTGAGCGCGTTGAACATTGGTTCGGCGACTACGCAAAACGCTTCCTGGTGGAAAGCCGCAGCATGTTGCGCTCGGCGAATGACAGCCGACAATAAAAGAAAAAGGCATCCGTGAGGATGCCTTTTTGCTTAGATGCGCGGCTCCACCGGCACCACATTTTCACCGGGATAACATCCCAGCACCTTGAGTGAGCGGGTCAGGGCGCGCAACTCTTCCAGCGCTCGTTGCATACTTTCCGATTGCAGATTGCCTTGCACATCAATATAAAACATCTCTTCCCACGGATTGCCGTTAATCGGACGTGATTCCAGCTTGCTCATGATCAGGTTGTGCTGACGCAATACCAGCAGCGCTTCGACCAGCGCACCCGCCTGTTGTCCGGTCGCCATAATCAGGGTGGTTTTTGCCGGTACCTGGTCGGAGACATCGATCGCTTTGCGTGCCAGGACGATAAAACGCGTATGGTTTTGCTGCTGGTTCGCCAGGTCACGCTCCAGCACCTGCAACTGATACAACTCACCACCCGCTTCGCTACCCAGCGCCGCCACTTTGGGGGAATTCATCGCGGCAACTTTTTCCATCGCCGCCGCGGTGCTTTCGGTGTATTCAATTTTCCATTGCGGGAATCGATTGATGAACTGGCTGCACTGCTGGAACGGCTGTGGATGGCTGTAGACGGTTTCAATCTGCTGTAAATCCGTTTTACCGTTGACTAACACGCAATGTTCGATCGGGATAACCAGTTCACCCACAATCGACAGCGTGGTTTGTTGCAGCAGGTCGTAAACGTCATTGATCGAGCCAGATGAGGTGTTCTCAATCGGCATCACCGCATAGTCGGCCTGGCCGCCTTCCACCTGCTGAATGATGTCCTGGAATTTCAGGCAACCTATTTCCACCATTGAATCAAAATGGCGCGTGGCGTATTTGCGGGCAGCAAGGTGGGAATAGGAGCCTTTCGGACCGAGAAACGCAATGCGCGGCGCATGGGCGTGAGGATGGTTAAGGTTCTTTTGCAGCAATGCCTGCTGTGTCAGGACGGAATCTTCAATCACCAGCTGGAACAGGCGTGTGATGTAATGAGCATCAAGCTGGTGTTTTTTCCCCAGCGAAATCAGGTTTTCCAGCAGGGCGCGTTCGCGTTCGACATCGCGGATCGGGCGATGGGTCGCCAGTTTCGCCTGGGCAACTTCAACCGCCAGCGTGCGGCGCTCGGCCAGCAACATCAGCAGCTTCTCATCAACGGCGCTGATCTTATCGCGTAATGCCAGCAGTGGATTCTCGGAATTCATAGGTCTCACCTGTAAGCTGTCCAATAAAAAAGCCTCCCGGTTGGGAGGCTTTGTTGTTCGTCTTCGCATTCATTTTCACATGACGAATCGCCTCCCAATCAGGGGAAGGTAAAAAAGAATGCGAAGAAGAACGGCAGATGTTTCATGGTCGTTTCCGAAATTAAAGTGACCCGAGATTAACCGCACTGATTTAAGGCTGTCAATAAAAAACGCGCCCGCAGGCGCGTTGCTGAGAAAATGGAGGTTTATCCTGCCGGGGTAAAATCCTTCACACTACTGGTCGCGCGACGTGCTTCAGGTTTGTGCTGTGCTTTATTTAGCTGTCGCTCGAGCTTGGCAATCAAATCATTGATTGCAGTGTACATATCATCGTGTTTCGCGCTGGCAACCAGCGTGCCGTTCGGCGTGTTAATCGTGGCATCAGCCACAAATTCTTTCGGCTCTTTCGATAACACAATGTGTGGATTTATCAGATGGGCTTGCCATTTTTCCAGCTTGGCGAGACGGTCTTCGACATGGTTGCGGATAGCCGCAGTGATTTCCATTTGTTTACTGGTAATGTTCAGAATCATCATTCAAACCTCTCTGTCATTTCCGTCTGGGTAGGTCCAGCATACCGCGGAAAGCGGGAAAATGTGTGATCAAGATCACGTAAAAATGTCACTTTTTGTCAATGCCAGCGAATTGTGAGAAAGGCCGGGAAAGTGGCGGAAAAAGCTTGAAGCGGCGGGGCGAACGGGGCAAGATTGACGAGATAACTGAGGTGGAAAATCTTTTTTTAGCCTGATTTTTCGCCAAAAAAAAGCAGCCAGTGAAGGCTGCTTTTTTATTGCGTGGAAATCAGGCGTTATTAGCAGCGATGATTTTTGCCACTTTGTCGGCTTCTGCGGTCAGCTGCAGTTGGCGATAGGCATTTTCCATCAGCGGCAGAGCTTCATGCGTGGCTTCTGCATCCGGATAATCCTTCATCATGCCTTCTACACGGTTAACGACAGCGACATAAGCACCGCGCTTGGTATAGAATTGCGCCACTGAAAGTTCATACTTCGCCAGGCGCTCTTTCAGGAAGACCAGACGTTTCTGCGCATCAGCGGCATACTGGCTGTTCGGATAGCTGCGCAGCAACTGTGAAAAGTCACGAAACGCATCACGGGCATGAGTCGGATCGCGATCGGAACGATCGATACCGAAGAAGCCCTGCAGTGCAGAATCATCCAGCGCCATATCCGTCAGGCCTTTCATGTAAATGACATAGTCGATGTTCGGATGGGTCGGATTCAGACGCATAAAGCGTGCGATAGCGGCTTGCGCCAGCGGCAGATCGGCATTTTTGTAATACGCGTAGATCAAATCCAGCTGTACCTGCTGAGAATAAGGTCCGAACGGATAACGGTTATCCAGCGCTTCCAGTTGCTTAATCGCCGCTTTAAAGTTACCGTCCTGCAGCTTTTGCTGAGCTGTGGCGTAAATCTCAGATGGCGGGCTGTCTGGTACGGTGTCCTTTGAGCCGGAACATCCCACCAGTGCCAGGCTCAGTGTGGCAGCAGCCACCAAATGTTTCATACGCGTCATGACGAAATGATTATCCTCAAAGTGTTATGGCGGAAGCTGTCCGTTTAGCTCCCGGTAATGACCAGGTACGATAGCACATTATATTAAACGGCATCGCCGTGAAAACCCAACGTTAACGAAGAAGCTGTATATGGCACAACAAGTTCAACTCACCGCAACGGTGTCCGAAGCACAGCTTGGACAACGCTTAGATCAGACTTTGGCAGAATTGTTCCCTGATTATTCACGTTCTCGCATAAAAGAATGGATCCTTGAGCGTCGCGTCAGCGTCAATGGCACCGTCATCGACAAACCGAAAGAGAAGGTTCTGGGCGGCGAGCAGGTGTCGATCAGCGCTGAAATCGAAGAAGAACAACGCTGGGAAGCGCAAAACATCCCCCTGAATATCGTTTACGAAGACGATGATATTCTTGTCATTAACAAACCGCGTGACTTTGTGGTGCATCCGGGAGCAGGCAATCCGGATGGTACCGTGCTTAACGCGCTGCTTTATCACTATCCGGCGATTGCCGATGTGCCGCGCGCGGGGATTGTCCATCGTCTGGACAAAGACACCACCGGTCTGATGGTGGTCGCGAAAACCGTTCCGGCGCAAACACATCTGGTGGAGACGCTGCAAATGCGTGAAATCACCCGTGAGTATGAAGCGGTCGCGATTGGGACCATGACGGCGGGCGGTACGGTTGACGAGCCGATGGCGCGTCACTCCACCAAACGTACGCACATGGCGGTGCACCCGATGGGTAAACCGGCGGTGACGCACTATCGCATCATGGAACATTTCCGTGCGCACACCCGTCTGCGTCTGCGTCTCGAAACCGGGCGTACGCATCAGATCCGTGTTCACATGTCCCACATTAACCATCCGCTGGTGGGCGATCCGCTTTACGGTGGCCGTCCGCGTCCGCCGAAAGGGGCATCTGACGAATTCATTGCCACCCTGCGTGGTTTTGATCGCCAGGCGCTACATGCCACCATGCTGCGTCTCTATCATCCGATCACCGGGATTGAAATGGAGTGGCACGCGCCGCTGCCGCAGGACATGGTCGATCTGATTGACGCGCTGAAAGCTGATACGCATCTGTTCCGCGATCAGCTGGATTGGCTATGAGTGATCTGATCATCCCGAACTGGCCAGCACCGGCTCGCGTTCGGGCATGTTCAACCACGCGTCACGGGGGCGTCAGTCTGGCGCCCTGGAACTCACTCAATCTGGGCAGCCATGTTGGCGACAGTGCAGAACATGTGAGCCGCAATCGTCAGCAGTTGGTCGAACAGGCGCAACTGCCGGCGATGCCGCAATGGCTCAATCAGATTCACGGTCAGGAGGTGGTGCGCCTGCCCGGCAGCCAAACACTTCCTGATGCGGATGCTGCGATCACCAGCGAGGCTGGCGTGGTTTGCGCCGTGATGACGGCAGATTGTTTGCCGGTGCTGTTCTGCGCCAATGATGGCAGCGAAGTGGCGGCGGCCCATGCTGGCTGGCGCGGCTTGTGCAACGGCGTGCTGGAGCAGACGCTGGCAAAGTTTCACTGTCCGCCGCAGCAGATCCACGCCTGGCTGGGACCGGCCATTGGCCCGCAAGCCTTTGAAGTCGGCGCAGAAGTGCGTTCGGCGTTTATGGCGCATGATCCCCGTGCTGATGACGCATTTCGCCCCGCCGCGGATAAATATTTTGCCGATATCTGGCTGCTGGCACGTCAGCGTTTGCAGGCGGCAGGCGTCCAATCCATCAGCGGTGAGCTGCGTTGCACCTGGCATGAAAGCGACGATTTTTTCTCCTTCCGACGCGAACGAATCACCGGGCGTATGGCAACTTTGATTTGGCTGAGATAACCTTACGCCACAAGACGATCCAGTTAGCGTATTTTTTGCTCACGACTCAGGTCATTAACCTTGAAAATTTGAGGGATGACCTCATTTAATCTCCAGTAGCATTTTGACCTGTAATGGGAGGAAACATGCGTCTGGATCGTCTTACCAATAAATTCCAGCTGGCCCTGGCCGATGCACAGTCCCTTGCTCTGGGACACGATAATCAATTCATTGAACCTCTTCATGTGATGAGCGCGCTGCTCAATCAGGAAGGCGGATCGGTGCGTCCGTTGCTCAGTGCGGCGGGCGCCGATGTAGCTGGGCTGCGTACCAGCATTGAACAGGCTATCAACCGACTACCACAAGTTGAAGGCACCGATGGCGACGTGCAACCGTCCGCCGATTTGGTGCGTGCGCTCAACCTGTGCGACAAGCTGGCGCAAAAGCGCGGCGACAATTTTATTTCATCTGAATTATTTGTTCTGGCGGCCCTCGATTCACGCGGCTCGCTGGCTGATTTACTTAAATCGGCTGGCGCAACTTCGGAAAAACTCGCTAAGGCCATCGAGCAATTGCGGGGAGGGGAGAACGTGAACGACCAGGGTGCTGAAGATCAGCGTCAGGCATTAAAAAAATACACCATCGATCTGACGGAGCGTGCCGAACTCGGCAAACTCGATCCGGTGATCGGCCGTGACGAAGAGATTCGTCGTACCATCCAGGTGCTGCAACGTCGTACCAAAAACAACCCGGTACTGATTGGTGAACCGGGCGTCGGTAAAACGGCGATTGTTGAAGGCCTGGCGCAGCGCATCATTAATGGCGAAGTTCCGGAAGGGCTGAAAGGCCGTCGGGTGCTGGCGCTGGATATGGGCGCGCTGGTGGCGGGGGCGAAATATCGCGGTGAGTTCGAGGAGCGCCTGAAAGGGGTGCTGAACGATCTGGCGAAGCAGGAAGGCAATGTCATTCTGTTTATTGATGAGCTTCACACCATGGTCGGTGCCGGTAAAGCGGAAGGCGCAATGGACGCCGGCAATATGCTGAAACCGGCGCTGGCGCGCGGTGAACTTCACTGCGTTGGTGCCACTACGCTTGACGAATATCGCCAGTACATTGAAAAAGATGCCGCGCTGGAACGTCGCTTCCAGAAAGTTTTCGTGGCTGAACCGAGCGTTGAAGACACCATCGCCATTTTGCGTGGCCTGAAAGAACGTTATGAACTGCACCATCATGTGCAGATCACCGATCCGGCCATTGTGGCAGCAGCAACGTTGTCGCATCGTTATATTGCGGACCGCCAGTTGCCGGATAAAGCCATCGACCTGATTGATGAGGCGGCATCCAGCATTCGTCTGCAGATCGACTCCAAGCCGGAACCGTTAGATCGTCTGGACCGCCGTATCATTCAGCTCAAGCTGGAACAGCAGGCGCTGAAGAAAGAGTCTGATGATGCCAGTATCAAACGTCTGGAGATGCTGGAAAGCGAACTCGACCAGAAAGAGCGTGAATACGCCGAGCTGGATGAAGAGTGGAAAGCAGAAAAAGCGTCATTAACCGGGACGCAGAACATCAAGGCTGAACTGGAGCAGGCGCGATTGTCTCTGGAGCAGGCGCGTCGTGTTGGCGACCTGGGACAGATGTCGGAGTTGCAGTACGGCAAAATCCCGGCGCTGGAAAAACAACTCGCGGCGGCCACGCAGTCTGAAGGCAAGACGATGAAACTGTTACGCAACCGCGTAACGGATGTTGAGATTGCCGATGTTCTGGCTCGCTGGACCGGTATTCCGGTGGCGCGCATGATGGAAGGGGAGCGCGATAAGTTACTGCGTATGGAGCAGGAACTGCATGCGCGCGTGATTGGCCAGGATGAGGCAGTGGAAGCGGTATCGAACGCGATTCGCCGTAGCCGTGCCGGATTGTCCGATCCTAACCGGCCGATTGGTTCCTTCCTGTTCCTGGGGCCAACCGGTGTCGGTAAAACCGAGTTGTGTAAAGCGCTGGCGAATTTCCTGTTCGACAGTGACGATGCCATGGTGCGTATCGATATGTCCGAGTTTATGGAGAAACATTCGGTATCGCGTCTGGTGGGTGCGCCTCCGGGATATGTCGGCTATGAAGAAGGTGGCTATCTGACCGAAGCGGTACGTCGCCGTCCTTATTCGGTGATTTTGCTGGATGAGGTGGAGAAAGCACACCCGGATGTGTTCAACATTCTGTTGCAGGTACTGGATGATGGTCGTTTAACCGATGGCCAGGGGCGTACGGTCGATTTCCGCAATACCGTGGTGATCATGACCTCCAACCTCGGCTCAGATCTGATTCAGGAGCGCTTTGGTGCGCTGGATTACCCTGAGATGAAGGATCTGGTGATGTCGGTTGTTGGACATCATTTCCGTCCGGAGTTTATCAACCGTATCGATGAAGTGGTGGTCTTCCATCCGCTGGGTGAAAAACACATTGCTTCTATTGCGCAGATTCAGTTGCAGCGGTTGTATCAGCGTCTTGAGGAGCGTGGCTACCAGCTGCACATCTCGGATGCGGCAATCAGGTTGCTGGGCGAAAATGGTTACGACCCGGTTTATGGTGCGCGGCCATTGAAACGCGCCATCCAGCAGCAAATTGAAAACCCGCTGGCGCAGCAGATTCTGTCGGGTGCGTTAGTCCCGGGTAAAACGATTGAGATGGATGTGAACGACGGCGTGATTGCTGCTCATCAGTAATTTTCTGATCATTACGGGCCTTCTGGCCCGTTTTTTATGCCTGTTGCACAGAGATTTGCTGCTATTTGCAACGCTTTGCCTGGAAAGTGAGCGGTCGCGCAAAAAGTTTAAATTAGCGCTTGTCAGCGAGAATTCACGCCCTATAATGCGCCTCCACTGACACGGGAAAGCGGCAACGCAGACGGTCAGCGAGGGACGAAGTGATTCATCCCGCCAGAGAAAATCGCTGAAAAAAGTGATTGACTCTGAAGGAGGAAAGCGTAATATACGCCACCTCGCGACAGCAGCGTAAAGCACTGGTCGCACTGCTCTTTAACAATTTATCAGACAATCTGTGTGGGCACTCGCAGGATTGATATCAAAAGTCTACGGACTTAAAAAATATCAAGTCTCAAGAGTGAACACGTAATTCATTACGAAGTTTAATTCTTTGAGCATCAAACTTAAATTGAAGAGTTTGATCATGGCTCAGATTGAACGCTGGCGGCAGGCCTAACACATGCAAGTCGAACGGTAGCACAGAGGAGCTTGCTCCTTGGGTGACGAGTGGCGGACGGGTGAGTAATGTCTGGGGATCTGCCCGATGGAGGGGGATAACTACTGGAAACGGTAGCTAATACCGCATAACGTCGCAAGACCAAAGTGGGGGACCTTCGGGCCTCACACCATCGGATGAACCCAGATGGGATTAGCTAGTAGGTGGGGTAACGGCTCACCTAGGCGACGATCCCTAGCTGGTCTGAGAGGATGACCAGCCACACTGGAACTGAGACACGGTCCAGACTCCTACGGGAGGCAGCAGTGGGGAATATTGCACAATGGGCGCAAGCCTGATGCAGCCATGCCGCGTGTATGAAGAAGGCCTTCGGGTTGTAAAGTACTTTCAGCGGGGAGGAAGGTGTGACGGTTAATAACCGTCGCAATTGACGTTACCCGCAGAAGAAGCACCGGCTAACTCCGTGCCAGCAGCCGCGGTAATACGGAGGGTGCAAGCGTTAATCGGAATTACTGGGCGTAAAGCGCACGCAGGCGGTCTGTCAAGTCGGATGTGAAATCCCCGGGCTTAACCTGGGAACTGCATTCGAAACTGGCAGGCTAGAGTCTTGTAGAGGGGGGTAGAATTCCAGGTGTAGCGGTGAAATGCGTAGAGATCTGGAGGAATACCGGTGGCGAAGGCGGCCCCCTGGACAAAGACTGACGCTCAGGTGCGAAAGCGTGGGGAGCAAACAGGATTAGATACCCTGGTAGTCCACGCCGTAAACGATGTCGACTTGGAGGTTGTTCCCTTGAGGAGTGGCTTCCGGAGCTAACGCGTTAAGTCGACCGCCTGGGGAGTACGGCCGCAAGGTTAAAACTCAAATGAATTGACGGGGGCCCGCACAAGCGGTGGAGCATGTGGTTTAATTCGATGCAACGCGAAGAACCTTACCTGGCCTTGACATCCACGGAATTCGGCAGAGATGCCTTAGTGCCTTCGGGAACCGTGAGACAGGTGCTGCATGGCTGTCGTCAGCTCGTGTTGTGAAATGTTGGGTTAAGTCCCGCAACGAGCGCAACCCTTATCCTTTGTTGCCAGCGATTCGGTCGGGAACTCAAAGGAGACTGCCGGTGATAAACCGGAGGAAGGTGGGGATGACGTCAAGTCATCATGGCCCTTACGGCCAGGGCTACACACGTGCTACAATGGCGCATACAAAGAGAAGCGACCTCGCGAGAGCAAGCGGACCTCATAAAGTGCGTCGTAGTCCGGATCGGAGTCTGCAACTCGACTCCGTGAAGTCGGAATCGCTAGTAATCGTAGATCAGAATGCTACGGTGAATACGTTCCCGGGCCTTGTACACACCGCCCGTCACACCATGGGAGTGGGTTGCAAAAGAAGTAGGTAGCTTAACCTTCGGGAGGGCGCTTACCACTTTGTGATTCATGACTGGGGTGAAGTCGTAACAAGGTAACCGTAGGGGAACCTGCGGTTGGATCACCTCCTTACCTGAAGATACCTTCCTCCGAAGTGCTCACACAGATTGTCTGATAGAAAAGTAACGAGCAGAAGAACCTCTGCAGGCTTGTAGCTCAGGTGGTTAGAGCGCACCCCTGATAAGGGTGAGGTCGGTGGTTCAAGTCCACTCAGGCCTACCAAATTTCTCCTCACGCTGCGTTATGCGCGGTCGTTTACCGATGTAAACGTCCTGTCCGCATGTGCCGGCTGGGAAGAGATTGCATTCTTTATTTGTCTGAAGAATAGCAACTCGGTTGAGTGGTAGCAGTGGTCTCTGCAGTAACTGTATGGGGCTATAGCTCAGCTGGGAGAGCGCCTGCCTTGCACGCAGGAGGTCAGCGGTTCGATCCCGCTTAGCTCCACCATTACAGTTCTTCAATACTTCAGAGCGTACCGGAAACGGTGTGCTGCGAAGTATTTGCTCTTTAACAATCCGGAACAAGCTGAAAATTTGAAACGACGCGCAGTCGTATTCCTCCGTAATAAGGAATACAGCACGGCGCGTTCGAGTCTCTCAAATGCTTGCAGTCTGCATGCGTTGCAAAACGTCTGTGGGTTGTGAGGTTAAGCGACTAAGCGTACACGGTGGATGCCCTGGCAGTCAGAGGCGATGAAGGACGTGCTAATCTGCGTAAAGCGCCGGTAAGGTGATATGAACCGCTATAGCCGGCGATGTCCGAATGGGGAAACCCGGTGCACTCAGTGCATCATCGTTAACTGAATACATAGGTTAACGAGGCGAACCGGGGGAACTGAAACATCTAAGTACCCCGAGGAAAAGAAATCAACCGAGATTCCCCCAGTAGCGGCGAGCGAACGGGGAACAGCCCAGAACCTGAATCAGTTTGTGCATTAGTGGAAGCGTCTGGAAAGTCGCAGGGTACAGGGTGATACTCCCGTACACAAAAATGCACTTACTGTGAGTTCGATGAGTAGGGCGGGACACGTGGTATCCTGTCTGAATATGGGGGGACCATCCTCCAAGGCTAAATACTCCTGACTGACCGATAGTGAACCAGTACCGTGAGGGAAAGGCGAAAAGAACCCCGGCGAGGGGAGTGAAACAGAACCTGAAACCGTGTACGTACAAGCAGTGGGAGCCTACTTGTTAGGTGACTGCGTACCTTTTGTATAATGGGTCAGCGACTTATATTCTGTAGCAAGGTTAACCGTATAGGGGAGCCGCAGGGAAACCGAGTCTTAATTGGGCGTTAAGTTGCAGGGTATAGACCCGAAACCCGGTGATCTAGCCATGGGCAGGTTGAAGGTTGGGTAACACTAACTGGAGGACCGAACCGACTAATGTTGAAAAATTAGCGGATGACTTGTGGCTGGGGGTGAAAGGCCAATCAAACCGGGAGATAGCTGGTTCTCCCCGAAAGCTATTTAGGTAGCGCCTCGTGAACTCATCTCCGGGGGTAGAGCACTGTTTCGGCTAGGGGGCCATCCCGGCTTACCAACCCGATGCAAACTGCGAATACCGGAGAATGTTATCACGGGAGACACACGGCGGGTGCTAACGTCCGTCGTGAAGAGGGAAACAACCCAGACCGCCAGCTAAGGTCCCAAAGTCATGGTTAAGTGGGAAACGATGTGGGAAGGCACAGACAGCCAGGATGTTGGCTTAGAAGCAGCCATCATTTAAAGAAAGCGTAATAGCTCACTGGTCGAGTCGGCCTGCGCGGAAGATGTAACGGGGCTAAACCATGCACCGAAGCTGCGGCAGCGACACTATGTGTTGTTGGGTAGGGGAGCGTTCTGTAAGCCGTCGAAGGTGGACTGTGAGGTCTGCTGGAGGTATCAGAAGTGCGAATGCTGACATAAGTAACGATAAAGCGGGTGAAAAGCCCGCTCGCCGGAAGACCAAGGGTTCCTGTCCAACGTTAATCGGGGCAGGGTGAGTCGACCCCTAAGGCGAGGCTGAAAAGCGTAGTCGATGGGAAGCAGGTTAATATTCCTGCACTTGGTGTTACTGCGAAGGGGGGACGGAGAAGGCTAGGTTATCCGGGCGACGGTTGTCCCGGTTTAAGCGTGTAGGCGTGTGCTCCAGGCAAATCCGGTGCACTTTAACGCTGAGGCGTGATGACGAGCCACTACGGTGGTGAAGTAACTGATGCCCTGCTTCCAGGAAAAGCCTCTAAGCTCCAGGTAACACGAAATCGTACCCCAAACCGACACAGGTGGTCAGGTAGAGAATACCAAGGCGCTTGAGAGAACTCGGGTGAAGGAACTAGGCAAAATGGTGCCGTAACTTCGGGAGAAGGCACGCTGGCGCGTAGGTGAAGGGACTTGCTCCCGGAGCTGAAGCCAGTCGAAGATACCAGCTGGCTGCAACTGTTTATTAAAAACACAGCACTGTGCAAACACGAAAGTGGACGTATACGGTGTGACGCCTGCCCGGTGCCGGAAGGTTAATTGATGGGGTTATCCGCAAGGAGAAGCTCTTGATCGAAGCCCCGGTAAACGGCGGCCGTAACTATAACGGTCCTAAGGTAGCGAAATTCCTTGTCGGGTAAGTTCCGACCTGCACGAATGGCGTAATGATGGCCAGGCTGTCTCCACCCGAGACTCAGTGAAATTGAAATCGCTGTGAAGATGCAGTGTACCCGCGGCAAGACGGAAAGACCCCGTGAACCTTTACTATAGCTTGACACTGAACATTGAGCCTTGATGTGTAGGATAGGTGGGAGGCTTTGAAGCGTGGACGCCAGTCTGCGTGGAGCCAACCTTGAAATACCACCCTTTAATGTTTGATGTTCTAACGTAGGCCCGTAATCCGGGCTGCGGACAGTGTCTGGTGGGTAGTTTGACTGGGGCGGTCTCCTCCCAAAGCGTAACGGAGGAGCACGAAGGTTGGCTAATCCTGGTCGGACATCAGGAGGTTAGTGCAATGGCATAAGCCAGCTTGACTGCGAGAGTGACGGCTCGAGCAGGTGCGAAAGCAGGTCATAGTGATCCGGTGGTTCTGAATGGAAGGGCCATCGCTCAACGGATAAAAGGTACTCCGGGGATAACAGGCTGATACCGCCCAAGAGTTCATATCGACGGCGGTGTTTGGCACCTCGATGTCGGCTCATCACATCCTGGGGCTGAAGTAGGTCCCAAGGGTACGGCTGTTCGCCGTTTAAAGTGGTACGCGAGCTGGGTTTAGAACGTCGTGAGACAGTTCGGTCCCTATCTGCCGTGGGCGCTGGAGAATTGAGGGGGGTTGCTCCTAGTACGAGAGGACCGGAGTGAACGCACCACTGGTGTTCGGGTTGTCATGCCAATGGCATTGCCCGGTAGCTAAGTGCGGAAGAGATAAGTGCTGAAAGCATCTAAGCACGAAACTTGCCCCGAGATGAGTTCTCCCTGACTCCTTGAGAGTCCTGAAGGGACGTTGAAGACGACGACGTTGATAGGCCGGATGTGTAAGTGCAGCGATGCATTGAGCTAACCGGTACTAATGACCCGTGAGGCTTAACCTTACAACGCCAGAGGCGTTTTGGTTGAGAGACCAGAGAATTTTCAGCTTAGTTCAAACGGATTGGTTCGCATGGCCTGAGAGGGCGGTGCGGATAACAGAATTTGCCTGGCGGCTGTAGCGCGGTGGTCCCACCTGACCCCATGCCGAACTCAGAAGTGAAACGCCGTAGCGCCGATGGTAGTGTGGGGTCTCCCCATGCGAGAGTAGGGAACTGCCAGGCATCAATTAAGTGGAAAAGCCCTGAACGCAAGTTCAGGGCTTTTTTACGTCGGTAAAAACTGCGCGGCATGATTTCTCGCGTAGATTTAGCGTGAAATACCTGAAAAGATCGGGTAAATCGCGTAGCAACCGACTCCGGATTTCATTGTAAAACTCCTTCTTTGTCACATTTCCTCACACAAAATGTAGTCCAGCCCATCTAACGGACCCACACATGCTTTACTGAATCTTTTGGCGTTTATTATTCGCATGGAAAAGAGGTAAGCATGACAGACTCTCTACAACAAAAAGTAGTACAGTCGGAAACGGCATCCGTCAGTAAACAACGCATCTGGGCGATTGTTGGCGCATCCTCCGGCAATCTGGTTGAATGGTTCGACTTCTACGTTTACTCCTTCTTCTCACTCTATTTTGCCCACGTCTTTTTCCCCGCGGGCGACACCACGACACAATTACTGCAAACCGCCGGGGTATTTGCGGCTGGTTTTTTGATGCGCCCGATTGGCGGCTGGTTATTCGGCTATATTGCTGACCGTCACGGACGCAAAAGCTCCATGCTGATCTCCGTATGTATGATGTGCCTCGGCTCGCTGGTGATTGCCTGCCTGCCAGGATACGGTGAAATTGGCATTGCGGCACCGACGATTCTGCTGCTGGCCCGTATGTTTCAGGGGCTTTCGGTGGGGGGAGAATACGGTACCAGCGCCACCTATATGAGTGAAGTGGCACTGGAAGGACGTAAAGGCTTCTATGCCTCATTTCAGTACGTGACCCTGATCGGCGGTCAGCTGCTGGCGGTACTTACCGTGGTGGTTTTGCAACAGATCCTCAGCGATGAGCAGCTGCACAGCTGGGGCTGGCGCATCCCATTCTTCCTCGGAGCCGTACTGGCGGTAGTCGCGCTCTGGTTACGTCGCTCACTTAATGAGACGTCAGAGAAAAAACACCGTGAACATCGTGATGCAGGCAGCATCCTGGGTTTGCTACGCAATCACTCGCGCGCCTTTCTGATGGTGCTGGGATTCACTGCGGGTGGCTCGCTAAGCTTTTATACCTTCACCACCTATATGCAAAAATACCTGGTGAATACCGCCGGGATGGATGCCCGCACGGCAAGTGGCCTGATGACGGGAGCGCTGCTGGTGTTTATGTTGATTCAGCCCGTTATCGGAGCGTTATCCGATAAAATTGGTCGTCGCGCTTCGATGATGATTTTCGGCGCGGGGGCGGCCATCTGTACCGTGCCGATTCTGATGCTGCTACAGAACGTGCAAAGCGGCTGGCTGGCGTTTCTGTTGGTGATGCTGGCGTTATTGATTACCAGCTTCTATACCGCCATCAGCGGCATTCTGAAGGCAGAGATGTTCCCGCCCGAGGTGCGTGCGCTAGGCGTGGGGCTTTCTTATGCGCTAGCGAATGCGATTTTTGGTGGTTCAGCCGAATATGTGGCGCTGCTGCTGAAAAAAGAGGGCATTGAGACCAGTTTCTTCTGGTATGTGTCGGCGATGGGCGCCCTGGCGTTTCTGGTTTCGCTGGTGCTGCACCGCAAAGGGAAAGGGATCGCGCTGTGATTACTGGCTCAGGTTCCACAGCGTTGCCCCGGCGGCGGCACCCGCCACATCCCAGCTGAGATCTTTCCAGCTCCAGCCGCTCCCCGCGGGGCGGCTGTCAAACCACTCTTTGCCGACGCCAAAGCTGAGTGAGAACATCAAACCGAATTGGGTGCTTTGCGCGCGGCCATAATGCTGACGCTGCGCAAATTCGCTGCCTGCGGCGGCCAGTGCTGCGGAGCCAAAGAAATGCTCGGCTTTATCTTTTCCGGTCCAGTTGTCCTGCGCGACGTGTGCACATCCACTACAAAGCACAGCCAGGCAGAGGATAAGCACACGCATCAGGCATCACAACAGGCGGCTGATTAAGCGATCGATACGGATACGGCGCAGACGACGAATCAGTTTACGCACTTTTGCCGGATAATCGGCAATGCTCTCCAGCTCGCGGAAATGCTGCACCACGGTGGTATGGGTCCGGATCAGCGCCAGTTCCTTGTCGCGTTGATCGGCCAGCTGATTCAGCGGATCGTGGATCAGCACGGCATTCTCCAGATCGAGTCGCCAGGCGCGCGGATTGAGGTTGTTGCCGGTGATCATCATCCATTCGTCATCCACCCAGATGCCTTTAAGGTGATAGCTGTTCTCGCCATCTTTCCACAGGCGCACCGTCAGCTGGCCGTTATTGACGTAATATTGCAGACGGCTGAGGAAACGGCGCAGGTTGATCTCATAGAGATAAGGCAAGGCTCCGATGATCTTAAACGGCTGTTCCGGTGGGATATAGAAATCGTTGGCGGTCTTATCGCCGATGATGATCTCCACCTCTTTGCCCTGACGCAGCAAATGGATCAGATTGCGTACCAGGATCGCGGGTAGGTTGAAATAAGGCGTGCACAGGGTGAGCTTGCGCTCAGCACAGGGCATCAAATGGAAGATGGTTTTGTTCAGCAGGCTGCGTTTGCCCAGCCCGACCAGCGGCGTGACGGTCAGCGTTTCA
The DNA here is from genome assembly GCF_059730485.1 of Pantoea sp. X-Soil-TKNS-1207. Taxonomy (NCBI): domain Bacteria; kingdom Pseudomonadati; phylum Pseudomonadota; class Gammaproteobacteria; order Enterobacterales; family Erwiniaceae; genus Pantoea; species Pantoea sp. X-Soil-TKNS-1207. The sequence goes on along the minus strand of NZ_AP035958.1, from coordinate 3,316,608 downwards.
TTGCCCGCGTTGCCGGTGAACTGATAGTTGAAGCCACGCAGATCCTGGCGGAACTGACGGGTTTCATTTTTGATTTCCGGGCTGGAAGGGCGCTCGGACTGATCAAGACGGTTCACCGCATCAGATTGCTTTAGGTTTTCGCAGATCCACTGATACATGGTATCGGCCAGCTGCGGGTTGCGAATCAGCTGGTAGCGGTCATAACGGTATTTATCATGCTGATGCAGATAGACATCATTGAGGCTGGCACCGCTGTACAGCAGCGTGTCATCAATGATGAAGCCTTTCAGATGCAGTACGCCCAGCGCTTCACGGGTATTCACCGGGATGCCATAGACCGGAATCGCGATATCAGGATGCTGTGTCGCCATCTCGCAATACCAGTCGGCATTGGTGACGCCGCGTGCAGCGCCGATACGACCACGCTGGGCACGATGCCAGTCCACCAGGATGCTGATATCCAGTTCAGGCCGAGCCTGACGCGCAGCATACAACGCCTGCATCACGCCGCGCCCGCCATCATCGTTTTCCAGATACAGGGCAGCGATGCAGATACGTTTTTCTGCAGCAGCAATTTTCGTCAGCAGGGTTTCACGGAACTCAGCGGGCGAGTAGAGCGTGGTCACATCCGACACGGATTGTGACAGTTTAGGCAGCTGTGCGAGGTGTTGTTGGTGTTTATTGCGTTTAAATTTAGACAACATCACGGTGCACTTCTTCTCTGTTCATCGCATGGCCTTTTGCCATCAAATCATGATCCTAACGCTAAATGATAACATCAACCGGCCCACCAGGGGGGATTTTTACCTTTCTCTACAAGGTTAGTCGATGAGATCATTTAACGGTAAATTGAGGCTGACAATTCCGTCATCCAGTTGAATATTAACGCGAAAGTTAAGCTTCCGCGCGAGGGTAATCATGCCGGTATTGTGCGGCATGGTGATACCGTTCAATTGTTGCAGACCATGATCGCGGGTATAGCGAATCATCTTCTCCAGCAAACGCCTGCCCATGCCCAGCCCCTTCAGGTCCGAACGCACCAGCACCGAAAACTCGGCATCGATGTTGTCGGCATCAGAAATGGCGCGGGTTACGCCGATGATCTCATCGCGATCGGCCTGCCGACGCACCGCGACAATCGCCATTTCGCGGTCATAATCAATCTGCGTCATATTCGCCAAATCTTCATGGGTGAACTCATTGATCTCACTGAAGTAACGATAGTAGAGATCTTCTTTGGTGACCTGGGCGATGAAATCACGCAGCAGCGGCTCATCTTCTGGCAGGATTGGCCGGAACAGACAGTGCTGGCCATCTTTCAGCTCGACCTGCTCCTCCAGATGATGAGGATAGGGGCGGATTGCCAGCCGGGCTTCGTTATCGCCCTGGAAAGGGGCCAGCTGGAGCGTGACATCCAGCAGGGTGAACTCTTCGCCCGCAGCCAGCAGCGGATGAATATCGAGGCGCTGGATCTCCGGGCAATCCACCACCAGGTTCGATACCTGCACCAGCAACTGGCTGAGGGCAGGGATATTCAGCGGCCGTAGCGCACTGCGGCTGCGCACTTTGCCACTCTTCATCGCCTGGATCACCAGATAACGCGCCAGCGTCATATTCAGTGGCGGCAGCGCGACGGCGGCCTGTTTATCCGGCTGCCACTCCACACCGCCTTCACCGAGCAAAATAATCGGTCCAAACAGCGGGTCCTGCTCAACCACCACCCGCAGCTCCTGCGCGCCAGCGCGGTTGGCCATACTCTGTACCAGCAGACCATCAATACGCGCCTGCGGATGGGTTTGTCGTACACGATCGAAAATCGCCTCGGCAGCCTGTTCGACTTCGGCAGCGCTGCGCAGGTAAAGCATCACGCCCTGAACTTCCGACTTATGGGGAATATCCGGCGAACGCAGCTTAAGCGCCACCGGAAAACCAATCTGCCCGGCAATACTGGCCGCTTCGCCGCTATCGGCGGCAATCCAGGTGGGCAGCGTTGCCAGTCCGTAAGCCTGCAACACCGGTTGTACTTCGTGGGTATCCAGTGTGGTGATGCCCTGATCCAGCGCCTGTTGAATCAGCCGATGCGCCTGGGCGCTATTCTGCGTCAGCCACAGCGGCAGCGCCGGGGTTTCACGCAGCTGCTTCTGGTTACGGCGATATTCCACCTGATGCATAAACGCCGTCACCGTACCTTCCGGCGTGCGCCAGGTAGGAATGCCAGCCTGGGTGAAGGCGCGCCGCGCCGCCTGCGAGGAGAATTCGCCACACCAGTTGGTCAGCAGGGTCACCTGCTTACCACGCGGATGGCGCGCCACCGCCGCAATAATCTGCTCGGCGGTATCACTGGCGGGCGATACGGCGCTCGGGGCGTGAATGATCATCAACGCATCCAGCTCATGGCTATCCAGCAGCTTCCCGATGCAGGCCACGTAACGCTCGGGCGTCGCGTCATCTTTCAGGTCGAGCGGATTGCCGCGTCCGACCCCTTCCGGCAGCAACGCCGCCAGCGCCTGCAAGGTTTCGTCACTCAGCGTCGCCAGCTTGCCGTTGCGGGCATACAGCTCATCCAGCGCCAGCGCCGCCGGGGCTGCGCCGTTGCTGATGATCATCAGCCGATCGCCGCGCAGCGGGCGCATATGGCTGAGCGATTCGACCGCGGAAAACAGTTCATGAGTATCCTGCACGCGCAGCAGACCGGCACGCTGAATAGCCGCATCCCAGGCGGCATCCAGCCCGCTATGGGTGCCAATCATCGCCTGCGCCTGATGGCTGCGCCCGCTTTTGATCACCAGAATCGGTTTATTGCGCGAGGCGCTGCGCGATGCGGAGACAAAACGACGCGCGTCGCTGAGATGTTCCAGATACAGCAGGATGGCGCTGGTTTTGCCGTCGCGCGCGAGAAAATCGAGCAGATCGTCAACGTCAATATCAAGGCTATCGCCCAGCGCGATAAACCAGGAAAATCCCAGATTGCGCTGCTGCGCCCAGTCGAGAATGGTGTTCGATACCGCCGCCGATTGTGAAATAAAGGCAATGCGCCCTTTAGCGATGGGCACCGGAGAAAAGCTGGCATTCAATCCCTGCCAGGGCGCAAGCAATCCCAGGCTGTTGGGGCCGAGCAGGCGAATTTGCCACTGACTGGCGCAGGCTTTGAGTTCCTCCAGCTGGCTGGCGGGCGCGGAGAGGATAATGCAGGCTTTGCAGCCTTTCTCCCCCAGCTGTTGCAGCAGCTCAAGGTTGCGTTTCGCGTGGGTACAGATCACCGCGAGATCGGGGGCGAAGGGCAGGCTGGCGATATCCGGCCAGGCGAGCACGCCGCTTACCGCTTTGTATTTCGGCGTCACCGGCAAAACCGGACCGCTAAAACCGCCTGCCAGCAGGTTACGCATCATAAAGTAACCGGCACGCCCCGGTTTCACCGAGGCACCAATCACCGCAATTGATTTAGGTCGTAACAGCGCTTCCAGTCCGCGTTGGCTCATCGTGCACTCCTGACATCGTGATTGCGGTGATTGTAAACGCTTTTTGCGTCACTTGCCGATTCGCCGATCGCAGGCTGAGGATCTCGTTATTTAAAGGTCTTCATTGATCGCGTGGGCAGGATGATGCGGTTTTCCGGCCAGATAAGCCTGACGGAACTGCGTGAAATGCTGTTGCAGAGCGGTGGCCGCGGCGCTATCCCCGGCCTGTTCCAGCAGCGCGGCGGCCACTTCGGCGGTGCAGTGCTGGCCTTCACCGTGGGCTTCGCGCAGCGTATAGCGCGAGGGGGTGGTGACATTTAGCGACATCACCGGAAAAGCGTCCAGCCACGGGCTTTTGCGGAACATCTTGCGCGCTTCGGTCCAGGTGCCATCGAGCATAATAAATAGTGGCGGCTTGCCGGTTTGCGGCGGCTCGGTCAGGACGGTACGACCGGGATCGGCATAGGAGGCCGGAAACACCACCAGCGGCTGATAATCACTCATCTGCACCGCCTGCAATAGCGCGTCATCCGGCTCGGTGCGTGACCAGCCAAACGCCAGCGTATCCGGCAGAATATCGGCGATTAGCCGTCCGGTGTTGCTGGGCTTCATCGGCTCGGTATCAAACATCACCAGGCAGAAGCGGCTGCGGGCGGTCTGTGGCTGTAACGAGGCGCAGACGCAGTGCCGATGCGGCAGCAGGCAGCCCTGACAGCGCATGACGCGATTACCGCGAGCAAGGAACGGGCGCGTGGCGCGGGCAAGACGTTGCGCACGCAAACGCAGAACGGCATTTTCAGACATAACACTCAGGCGGGCAGAAAAAATGCAATTGTAATGGAAATGGCGCAGAAAGGTAATAAGGCCAGCACGGGGCTGGCCTGCGGGAGCATCAGAGCGATTCGTCGAGCCATTCGTTAAATGGCGCTTTGGGCATCGCACCGCTTAGCATATCGACCATTTTGCCATCCTTAAACAGCATGATGGTGGGAATGCTGCGAATGCGGAAGCGCGAACTGAGTGCCGGTTCGGCTTCGGTGTTGACCTTTATAAAGCGCACTTTACCCCGGCGTTCATCGGCGACATCTTTGAACACTGGCGCGAAGTTCACGCAGGGGCCGCACCACGGCGCCCAGAAATCCACCACTACGGGCAGATCGTCCTGCAACAATTTATCCAGCGTCGCGGTAGTTGCGTTCACCACTTCACCGCTGAACAGTTCGCCGCCGCAGCGGCCACATTTGGCTCCGTCGGCAATGCGTGCTTCGGGCACGCGATTGGTTGCCTGACAGGAGGCACATACCGTATTCATAGTTACCTCAGACCGGACCTGTAAATTTACGATTGCTAAGCATTATGAAAGGGTTGAATGCTATGCTCAATCTGGATTACCCAATAGGTTCAATAGTTGATAGCTAAGCGCCGACACATCAGGTAATCTTCGCGCTCTCAATGCTGGAGGAACAGATGAACGACGAATTTAAAGGCAAAAGCGGCAAGGTAAAAGTGATGTATGTACGTGGCGAGGATGAGGGCCAAAATGGCTCGCGTGCTCCGAATCCCCGTACCGGCAAAGGCGGCCGTCCTGCTGCGCGCCAGGAAGATAATCGTCGTTCAGGCCCACGCACTGAGCGTAATCAGGAAGATAATCGTCGTTCAGGCCCACGTACTGAACGCAGTCAGGACGATAATCGTCGCTCGGGTCCGCGCACTGAACGTAATCAGGACGATAATCGTCGTTCAGGTCCGCGTACCGGACGTAATAATGAAGAAGGCGGCCGCAACGCGGGTCGTCGCAACGATCGTGAAAACGACAATCGCCAATCGCGCGGCTATGAAGACTCACCGTGGCGTACCGTTTCCCGCCCGCCAGTGGTTGAAGATGCCCCGGCCGATGAGGCGGGTATCAGTAAGCCCGTGATCGACCCGGAGCAGATCCGCCGTCAGCGTCAGGAAGAGACGCGCGTTTACGGGGAAAATGCCTGTCAGGCGTTGTTCCTCAGCCGCCCGGAAAGCATCGTACGCGCCTGGTTTGTGCAGAGCGTCACGCCGCGCTTCCGCGAAACATTGCGCTGGCTGGCCGCTAACCGAAAAGCCTATCACGTCGTCGACGATGCCGAGCTGGCTAAAGCCTCCGGTACCGAACATCACGGCGGCGTCTGCTTCATTATCAAAAAGCGCATGGGTATGGCGGTTTCTGAATGGTTAAGCCAGGCCGAAGCGAAAGATTGCGTGCTGGCGCTGGAAGATGTCAGCAACCCGCATAACCTTGGCGGCATTATGCGTAGCTGTGCGCATTTTGGCGTGAAAGGTCTGCTGGTCAATGATGCGTCGCTGCTGGAGTCAGGCGCGGCGGTACGTACCGCAGAAGGCGGGGCCGAGCACGTCCAGGCGATCAGCGGCGAAAGTTTTGCTGCCGGTCTGGAAGCGTTCCGCAAAGCGGGTTACACCATCGTGACCACCTCAAGCCATGAAGGCACGCCGCTGGCGAAAGCTGAGCTGCCGGCCAAAATGGTGCTGGTGCTGGGTCAGGAGCGCGAAGGTCTGTCCGATAGCGCCTTCCAGCAGGGGGATATGAGCCTGTCGATTGGCGGCACCGGCAACGTAGAAAGTCTTAACGTGTCGGTCGCAACCGGCATCCTGCTTGCCGAATGGTGGCGACAGAACGCATAAAAAAAAACGGGCCATAATGGCCCGTTTTGCTTTCTGGCTTAGTGTGCACCACCGCCGCCACCGCCCGCACCAAACGGCGGACGTGCGAACCAAATCAATACCAGCAGAATGATAAACACCCCGGCTGACGCCCAGAAAATCTCATTGGCTGAGATAATCAGACCCTGATTGGTAATCTGCTGCGCGATGTACGCGGATGCCTGTTGATGCGTCATGCCGATGCTTTCCAGCTGATCGTAGGTCTGCTGCGAATTGACGTTGAACGGGTTTACCGACTCCGACAAATAGCTGTGGTGCATCGATTCACGATCGGTCCACATGGTCGTGGTGATCGACGTACCGATAGACCCCGCCAGCGTTCGCACAAAGTTCGACAAACTGGACGCGGCCGCCATGCGCTCCGGCGGTAATCCCGACAGCGTAATGGTGGTCAGCGGCATAAAGAAGCACGCCACCGCGAAGCCCTGAATAAACTGCGGCCATGCCGAAGCACCAAAGTTCATCCCCGGCTCAAAGGTATACGCACGCCAGTAGAAACACACCGCATACATAATAAAGCTGAAGGTCACCAGACGGCGCATATCCAGCTTATGGGCGAAACGACCAATAATCGGCGACAGAATCACCGGAATGATCCCCACCGGCGCGGACGCCAGCCCGGCCCAGGTTGCGGTGTAGCCGTACACTTCCTGCAACAGCTGCGGCAACAACACAATCGAGCCGAAGTAGAGCATATAGGCGAGACTGATCGACAGGCACCCGATGGTGAAGTTTCGCGATTTAAACAGCGAAAGATCGACGATCGGATGCTCATCCGTCAGTTCCCACACCAGTAGCACCGCCAGGGCTACGACGGCGACCACGGTCAGCACAATGATTTCAGTGGAGCTGAACCAGTCCAGCTCTTTGCCCCGGTCCAGCATCACCTGCAGGCAGCCAATACCGACCACCAGCAGCACCAGACCGACCATATCAATCGGACGAATGGCGGTGGGCGTTTCACGGCCACGCAGGGTTTGCAGCGTCAGCATCACCACCACCACGCCAATCGGCACGTTGATGAAGAAGATCCAGCCCCAGTGATAGTTGTCGCTGATCCAGCCGCCGAGAATCGGCCCGCAGATTGGCGCCACGATCACCGTCATCGCCCATAACGACAGCGCAACGCTGCGCTTCGCCGGGGGATAGTTGTTCAGCAGCAGACTCTGCGACAGCGGAATCAGCGGCCCGGCCACTACGCCCTGGATGATACGGAAGAAAATCAGCATCGACAGACTTTCTGACATACCACACGCCCAGGAGGCGATGGCGAACAGAATGGTCGCCCAGGTAAAGAGTTTCACCTCACCGACGCGCTTCGCCAGCCAGCCGGTGATCGGGATCGAGATGGCGTTTGCCACCCCGAATGAGGTAATCACCCAGGTGCCCTGCGAGTTCGAGGCACCGAGGTTACCGGCGATGGTAGGGATCGCCACGTTAGCAATCGTCGAGTCGAGTACCTGCATGAACGTCGCCAGCGACAGGGCGATGGTCATCAGAACTAACGGCGCGCCTTCAAGCGGTTTTTGTGCCATAACAGCCTCCCGCGTTATTAACCGGCGTTGGCACGAACGATGTCAGTGATCATCTGGTTAACCGGCGCGAGGTCGATTGCCAGCGCGTTGCTTTCATAAGCGGCCTGTGCACGTACGCTGCTGGCCAGTGACGCGCCATCTTTATTGGTGGTATCCACTTTTACCAGCGTCGAGAGACCGATACGCAGCGGGTGTTGCGCGACTTCTTTCGCATCCAGTTCGACACGCACCGGCAGGCGCTGAACCACTTTGATCCAGTTACCGGTGGCGTTCTGGGCAGGCAGCAGCGAGAAGGCACTGCCGGTACCCATATCCAGACCGACCACTTTGCCGTGATACTCCACATCATCGCCGTAGATATCGCTCACTACCGTGGCAGGCTGACCAATGCGTACTTCCGCCAACTGCGTTTCTTTGAAGTTCGCATCGACCCACAGGTTAGTCGCAGGGACGACCGCCAGCAGCGGGGTGCTGGTGGAGATTTGTGAACCCACCTGCACGCTACGGCGTGAAATATAACCATCCATCGGGCTGCGAATGTCAGTACGTTGCAGCGCCAGCCAGGCATCACGCAGTTCTGCGGCGGCCTGTTTTACGGCGGGCTGATTTTCCAGCGACGTATTGAGGATCATGGCCTGATTGGCGTTGTACTGCTGCATCGCTACATCAAGCTGTGCTTTGGCCGTGGCCACCGCATCACGCGCGTGCTGCAACTCTTCACGGCCGATCAGGTTAGAGGCGCCCAGCGGCTCGCGGCGTTTCAGGTCCTCTTCGGCCTGATCCAGCGCGGTTTGCTGCAATTTGATGCTGGCCTGGTACTGCTTGCCATTGATCATCAACTGATGCGTCTGGCGTACGCTGGTGGCCAGGGCGGTTTGCGCTTTCTCGAATGCCTGCTCAGCATCGGTCTTATCGAGCGAGACCAGTACATCCCCTTTTTTCACGAAGTCAGTATCATCGAACCAGACTTTGTTTACGCTGCCGGAAACCTGGGCCATCACCTGCACCTGGTTACCGGAGACATAAGCATCATCGGTTTCCTGGAAGTGACGCAGCACCAGGAACCAGTAAGCCAGATATGCAATGCCAATTATTACAAACACGATCGCCAGCAGGATCAGCGCACCTTTGCGCTTCTTCTTGTTATTCGCTGGCTGTTGCGGGCTTTGAGCTTCCGCTGTCGCACTCATGTCGTTCTCCACGTTTTCCATTTTTTCGGGGTGTGTTCATCCATCAACACGGATTCCCGAGTCGAAAAAAGCCAGCGCTTGAGACGCTGGCCGGATAAAAGGGGACTAAAATATCGGTTTCGACAGGTGATTGTGTCGCACTTCTTGCTATTAGCGTGACAGAGAGGCGATGAGTTGTTCTTCGTCCATTTTGTCGAGGCGGTTAAGCAACTTACGCGTGATGGCTTCCAGCTGCCCCTGCTCGTCAGAGGAGAGGGATGACCACAGATATTGCAGGCTCTGGTGCTGCGGCGGCAGCAGCTGGCGCAGGAACTCGTTGCCTTTCTCGGTCAGATGCAGATGCAGGCAGCGGCGATCGTTATCGCTCTCGCGACGTTCAATCCAGCCACGTTTTTCCAGTTCATCGGCAATACGCGTGGCGTTAGTGCGGGAAGAACCCAGCGCGGAACTCAGTTCTGACGGCTGGATACTCTGGTTTTCCTGCGCGTCGAGGGTGATCAGCGCCATGAATAAGGTTTCGTTAATTCCCTGCGCCTTCAACATTTTGTTGCGATTATCCAGCAGTTTTCCCTGCATGTGCATGCACAGACGCGTCAGGATAATCTCCTGCAATGGAAAATCTTTGTGGCGAGTAGCACGGATGTTTAGCATCTGCTCAATGGGAGTAAACGAACTTTCCATTCTAAAAAAACCTCACTAGTTGCAACTGGTATAGTAATGATGGTGACAGATAAAGCGTAGTCATCTTTTCCGCCAGTGATTGTTCGCACGATCACACTGTCAGCATCTGGCGATTCCAGGTCAATCCCTGACCCTGGGCAGGTTGCCCGTTCCGGCTGCCTTTTTACGCTGGCAGCGGAAGCTATCAATTCGCCTCGCGAAATCTTTTTACAGTTGAATAATTTCGCGAGAAAAAATAACCTTGGTGAATAACTCTCCGACTAACCATAACAAACCTAATCATTGATGAACAGTATTGCTCACGGTTTTGGCCTGGTCTTTACGTTTTCTAAACACTTTCAAAACGCGCATTACGCCACCAAATCAACAGGTTAATCGCGGTGAACAGCACGCCGGCCCCACAAACGCCGTACCAGCCCGCATGATGAAATGCGTTCGCTGAGATGATCGAACCCAGCGCGCCGCCGATAAAATAGCTGGTCATATAACCGGCATTGAGGCGATTGCGTGCCTCCGGTTTGTGGCGATAGATCACACTTTGGTTGGTGATATGCACCGCCTGGACGGCTAAATCGAGCAGCAAAATACCGATGACGAGCGCCAGCAGATAATGTGCGCCCAGCGCCGTGATCGCCCAGGCGAGCAGCATCAGCAGTAGCCCGACGCTGGTGGTCAGTTTGGCCTTACCTTTATCTGCCAGCCCGCCAGCCTGACGAGCCGCCAGCGCACCCGCGGCCCCCACCAAACCGAGCAGGCCAATCTCCCCTTCACTAAAGCCATAGGGTGGCGAGGAGAGCAGAAAGGCCATCGACGTCCACAACATGCTGAAGTTGGCGAAGCTGAGGCAGCCGGTAATGGCGCGGGTGCGGATCACCCGATTGCCGGCATACAGGCTGAAAATGGAGCGCAGCAGCTGCGGGTAGTTAAGCGGGACGTTTTGTTTATAGCGCGGTAGAAAGCGCCACAGCGCCAGCGCCATCAGAATCATTAGCACGCTGGCAGTCCAGTACACGCAGCGCCAGCCACCGAGTTGCGCCAGCAATCCGGCGGCGGTACGCGCAAGCAGAATGCCCAGTAACAAACCGCTCATCACCGTGCCAACCACTTTGCCGCGCTTCTCCGGTGCAGCCAGAGTCGCCGCGAGCGGCACCAGAATCTGCGCCACCACAGAAAACAGCCCGGTGACCACCGTACCCAGCAGCATCAGCGACAGGGAAGAGGAGAGGGCGGTGATCATCATGCCACCGGCCGCCAGCAGGCTCATCGACACAATCAGGCCGCGGCGTTCGAGCATATCGCCCAGCGGCACCAGCAGCAGCAGGCCGCAGGCATACCCGAGCTGAGCGGTGGTAACGATAAAACCGGCAAGGCTGACGGAGAGAGAAAACTGATGGGCGATGGTATCCAGCAGCGGCTGAACATAGTAGTTGCTGGCGACAGCAAGACCGGTCGCGACTGACATCAGTGCAACCAGGGCAGAACTGAGACCCCGGTGGGGAGCATTCATAACGAGGCGAGCAGGTATATAATCATAATTGGGTAATAGTAACCCAAAAAACTATTTCATTGTTGTGTTAATTAACAGGACGTACCAGTGCGTTATAACGTCCGAATCGATAAGGCCGGGTCTGAAAGTGACCAGGTCGGCATCAATGCCGACCTTAAGGTGTAGGGAGCGCATTGATGCGCTCCTGGCAAAGGGTGAAGGATTACTTCGCCGCCGCCTGTGCGTCCTGCACCCACTTATCGAACTCGGCCTGATGGCCTTTGATCCAGCCGTCGACGTGGCGGTTGATATCATCTTCCGAAGACTGGCCGCTGTGCATCGCTGCGTTCTGCGCATTGATGTCGCCAATCGGCAGCTTCATCTCTGAGAACAGCTTCGCCGCCGCCGGGTTTTTCTCGGCCCAGGCTTTATTGGCCACGATATGCATGGTGTTCACCGGGAAGCCATAGTTGGCGCCATTGGCCAGTTTGGTATCCACATTCTTCTGCTCGCCCGGCAGTGACGAGAACGGCACCTGCAACCAGACCACATCTTTACCCGGCTTCAGCACATCACTCACCCAGTACGGTGTCCAGGTGTAGTACAGAACCGGTTTGCCCTGCTTAAAGCGGGTGATGGTATCGGCGATCATCGCGGAGTAGTTACCCTGGTTATGTTCCACACTCTTACTCAGGCCATACGCCTCAATCTGGTGGTTAATCACCGCTTCACAGCCCCAGCCCGGCGTACAACCGGTCAGATCGGCTTTGCCGTCGCCGTTGGTATCAAACAGCTTCGCCAGCTTCGGGTCTTTCAGCTGTTCAATATTGGTGATGTGATATTTGTCGGCGGTCTTTTTGTCGATCAGATAACCCTGGGCAGCGCCGTTAACATAGGTGCCTTCACGGTAGAACTTCTGGTCGCCACCGGCGGCTTTATACATGTCATCGTGCAGCGGCTGCCAGTTCACGGCGGTGAAGGTCGCATCGCCTGCGGCAATCGAGGTGTAGCCGACGTTGTAGTCCACTTCGCTGGGCTTATCGACGGTATAACCGAGTTTCTCCAGCGCGCGGCTCACCAGCAGCGTCTGAAACGTCTCTTCGGAGATGGTGCTTTGCACCGGCTTAACGGTAATGCCTTTACCTGGCAGGTCGGCGGCGGACACGTGCGTCACGGCGAACGTCGTCAGGACGGCGGCGAATAGAGCTGTCTTGCGCATAGTCATTCCTTATTTTACGTGTTGCGTCGGAGACGGGCGGCCACAGAGGAGCCGCCCAAATGAATTATGGCTTTTTACTGAAAGGGCGCATCAGCAGGCCGATAGGGCCGGTGCTGTACCAGTGGCGATTGCCACGGCTGCGGCTGTCACGACCGACAGACTGCGTCAGACGATCCAGAATGATGGCGAGAATCACGATACCGACGCCGCCCACGGTGGCGAGGCCCATATCGAGGCGACCGATACCGCGCAGTACCATCTGGCCCAGACCGCCGACAGCGATCATCGAGGCGATCACCACCATCGACAGTGCCAGCATCAGCGTCTGGTTAACCCCGGCCATAATGGTCGGCATCGCCAGCGGCAGCTGCACTTTGAACAGCATCTGGCGCGGGCTGGCGCCAAAGGATTCGCTGGCTTCGATCAAATCCGCGGGGACCTGCTTAATGCCCAGAATGGTCAGACGCACAATCGGTGGCAGGGCAAAGATAATGGTCACCACCACGCCGGGTACGTTACCGATACCGAACAACATCACAATCGGCACCAGATAGACGAAGGCCGGCGTGGTTTGCATTGCATCCAGCAGCGGTCGCACCACGCGTGCCGCACGTTCACTGCGCGCCAGCCAGATGCCAAGTGGCAAACCAATAATGATGCAGAACAGCAGGGCAGTGAGCACCAGCGCCAGCGTCACCATCGCCTGCGACCAGGCACCAATCGCGCCAATCAGCACCAGCGAAATCAGCGTGGCGATGCCCATCGCCGGGCTGGCGATCTGCCAGGCAATCAGGGCGAACACCAGGATCGCGATCGGCGCAGGCATACCCAGCAGCAGTTGCTGGAAGGCGCTGAGGATATAATCCACCGGCACGCGAATGCCCTGGAACACCGGACGGAAGTGGTTTACTACCCAATCGATGCCTTCCGTCACCCAGCTGTCCAGCGGGATCATGGTTTTATGGAACGGGTCCATGATGTTGAAATGTTCCGGCTGCGGCGCGGGGGCGCTGCTCAGCCAGTCACTGTTTCCGGCCGCGCTGCTGGCCGCCTCGTGGCCGCCGCTGCTGGCCGGCGCGCTGCTGCCGGTTGACCAGGGATCGCTGCTGCTGGCCGCTGCGCTGGTATCGGGCGTGGCCGCCTGGCTGGCGCTATCCCACGGATTGCTGTTTTGTTCACTCATGACTGTGCTCCTTCACGATCTAAAGCGCGCAGCAGCGTGCTTTTCGAAATGATACCGACATACTGATTCTCCTCGCCGACCACCGGCACCGCGCAGGGCGCTTGTGCCACATGAGACAGCAGATCATTCAGTGAGGTATCCGCAGGAACCGCCGGTATCTCGAGCAGCGCGCTGTCCAGCCCTTCACCTGCGGCCAGCGCTGCTTTCAGCGAATCGGTTGAAACCACGCCAATAAATTTCTGTTTTTCCAGCACGTAGCCAAAATCGCGATCTTCCTCCTGCAACAGCTTAATGGCTGAGCGCGGACCCAGACCGGCGGCTTTACGAATCAGCGCACCGGCGCTGCGCCGCGCAATATCTTTGGCACTAAAGACGTGGCTGATATCGACGCCGCGGAAGAAGGTACGGACATAATCGTTGGCCGGATTATTCAGAATTTCATCCGGGGTGCCGACCTGAACCACTTCACCGCCCTGCATAATGGCAATGCGATCGCCAATACGCATCGCTTCATCGAGATCGTGGGAAATAAATACGATGGTACGCTGATGTCTGGCCTGTAATTTCACCAGCTCATCCTGCATTTCGGTACGAATAAGCGGATCGAGTGCCGAGAAGGCCTCATCCATCAGCAAAATATCCGGATTGATCGCCAGAGCGCGTGCTAATCCGACGCGCTGACGCATCCCGCCCGACAACTCATCCGGGTAAGCGTGCGCATAATTTTCCAGTCCCACCTGGCGCAAAGCTTCCAGCGCTTTTTCCTGTCGCTCCTGCAACGCCACGCCAGCTAATTCCATGCCGAAGGCGGTATTATTTAATACCGTCATATGGGGCATCAGAGCAAATGACTGGAATACCATGCTGATCTTATTTCTGCGAACTTCACGCAGTTCGGCATCCGATATTTTGGCAATATCGACACCATCAATAATCACCTGGCCGCGCGTCGGCTCTATCAGACGATTGAGAAGGCGAACCATGGTGGACTTACCTGAACCTGAAAGCCCCATGATGACGAATATCTCGCCTTCTTCAATGGCCAGACTGGCATCTTTTACGCCGAGAGAGAGACCGGTCTTTGCCAGAATTGCCTCTTTATTCTCGCCGTTTTCAATATGTTTAAATGCCCTTTCCGGGTGATCGCCAAATATCTTATATAAATTCTTTACTTCGAGTTTAATTGCCATGCAGTAATTAAATTCCTGGTTAATTGATGTTTCGCTATTTCTTGTTGTGGCCCTGATTAAAATTAAGCGGCCTATACCGTAACATAATGAGAATATCTGACAACCCTTGCGGGCGATATTTGGCGGGCGATGCGGAACGAAATGACGCGAAATTCCAGTGCTCACAAGGGATGAGCGTGGATCAATTTTTTCTTAATTTCCTGCTGAATTTATGCCGTTTCGGCAGGAATATTTGGCTGAAAGGCGATAATTCACGCTTTAATTTGCCATATAAGGGTCATTATGATGACGATAAAATGACAACAGGATGATGCCTCAGACGGCAAATAACGGGGAAATAAGCATCAGCAGCAGAGGGAAATATCGGGCTGAGACCAGCCCGATATGAAGGGATTAAAAGTTCCAGTCTTCGTCTTCGGTTTCGACGGCTTTGCCCATCACATAGGAGGAGCCAGAACCGGAGAAGAAATCGTGGTTTTCGTCCGCATTCGGCGACAGCGCCGACAGAATGGCCGGATTCACCGTGGTCAGTTCGGCCGGGAACAGGGCTTCGTAACCGAGGTTCATCAGCGCTTTGTTGGCGTTGTAGTGCAGGAAGGTTTTCACCTCTTCAGCCCAGCCAACATCGGCATATAAGGCTTCGGTGTAAACCACCTCGTTTTCATACAGCGCCAGCAGCAGTTCGATGGCAAATTGCTGCAACTCTTCGCGGCGCGCATCGTCAACATTTTCCAGTGCTTTCTGATACTTATAACCAATGTAATAGCCGTGTACCGCTTCATCGCGAATAATCAAACGAATCAGGTCGGCGGTGTTGGTCAGCTTGCCACGGCTCGACCAGTACATCGGCAGCCAGAAGCCGGAATAGAACAGGAACGATTCGAGGAACACGCTGGCAATTTTCTTCTTCAGCGGGTCCTCAGCACGGTAATGTTCCAGTACGATTTTGGCTTTGTTTTGCAGCGCGTCATTCTCTTCACTCCAGCGGTAGGCGGCATCGACGTCCGCCGTGTTGCACAGGGTGGAGAAAATTGAGCTGTAGGAGCGGGCGTGCACCGCTTCCATAAAGCTGATGTTCGACAGCACCGCTTCTTCATGCGGCGTGAGAGCATCTTCCATCAGCCCCGGCGCACCGATCACGTTCTGAATGGTGTCGAGCAGCGTCAGACCGGTAAACACGCGAATGGTCAGCTGTTGCTGCTGCTTATCCAGCGTCTGCCATGCGGGCAGGTCATTGGACAGCGGCACTTTTTCCGGCAGCCAGAAGTTGCTGGTCAGGCGGTTCCACACTTCAAGATCTTTCTCGTCCTGAATGCGGTTCCAGTTAATCGCTTGTATTTGATTTAGTCGCATAGTTCTCATCACAGGGCGCAGGAAACGCAGCCCTGCACCTCAGTGCCTTGAAGCGCCATCTGGCGCAGTCGAATGTAATAAAGCGTCTTGATGCCTTTTTTCCACGCGTAAATCTGGGCTTTGTTGATATCACGCGTGGTGACGTCATCGCGGAAGAACAGCGTCAGCGACAAACCCTGATCGACGTGCTGGGTCGCTTCGGCGTAGGTATCAATAATCGCTTCCGGGCCAATCTGGTAAGCATCCTGGTAGAAGTCCAGATTGTCGTTGGTCATAAACGGTGCCGGGTAGTAGACGCGGCCGGTTTTGCCCTCTTTACGGATCTCAATCCGCGACACGATCGGGTGGATACTCGAGGTAGCGTGGTTGATGTATGAGATCGAACCGGTCGGCGGAATGGCTTGCAGGTTCTGGTTATACAGACCATGCGCCATCACCGCAGCACGCAGCGCCTGCCAGTCGGCCTGGGTCGGCAGTGCAATGCCGGCATCGGCAAACAGTTGCGCCACGCGCGCGGTTCGCGGCAGCCAGGCACGTTCGGTGTACTTGTCGAAATAGTGGCCGCTGGCATAAGTTGACTGGGCAAAGCCATCAAAGCTCTGCTGCCGTTCCTGCGCCAGCAGGCTGGAGGTGCGCACCGCGTGATAAGTCACGCAGTAGAAATAGATATTGGTGAAATCCAGCGCTTCTTCTGATCCATACGCCATGCCTTCACGCGCCAGATAGCCGTGCAGGTTCATCTGACCGAGGCCGACCGCATGTGAACGGCGGTTTCCTTCCGCCACGGACGGCACCGAATTGATTTCGCTCATATCCGATACGGCGGTCAGCGCGCGGACCGCCACTTCCACGGTTTGCGCCAGATTGCGCGAATCCATGGCGTGAGCGATGTTGAGCGAGCCGAGGTTACAGGAGATATCTTTGCCAACGCGGCGATAGCTGAGATCGTCATGGAACTCGCTGGCGCTGTTGACCTGCAAAATCTCCGAACACAGGTTGCTCATATTGATGCGACCGGCAATCGGGTTGCTGCGGTTAACGCTGTCCTCATACATGATGTAGGGATAGCCGGATTCGAACTGGATCTCCGCCAGCGTCTGGAAGAAGTCGCGTGGCTGAATAAAGGTTTTACGGATACGATCGTCGGCCAGCATCTCTTCGTAATGCTCGCTGATGCTGATATCACCAAAAGCCTTGCCGTAGATGCGTTCCACATCGTAAGGCGAGAACAGCGCCATCTCGCGATTCTCTTTCGCCAGGCGGAAGGTCACGTCCGGGATCACCACGCCAAGCGACAGCGTTTTGATACGAATTTTCTCGTCGGCGTTCTCACGTTTGGTATCGAGGAAACGCAGGATATCCGGATGGTGAGCATTCAGCCACACCGCACCCGCGCCCTGACGCGCGCCCAGCTGGTTCGCGTAGGAAAACGCATCTTCCAGCATCTTCATCACCGGGATCACGCCGGAGGACTGGTTTTCGATACGCTTAATCGGTGCGCCGGATTCACGCAGGTTCGACAGCAGGAAGGCCACGCCGCCGCCGCGTTTGGAGAGCTGCAACGCCGAGTTCACTGCGCGACCAATTGATTCCATATTGTCTTCGATACGCAGCAGGAAGCAGGAGACCAGCTCGCCGCGCTGCTGCTTACCGCAGTTAAGGAAGGTGGGCGTTGCCGGCTGGAAGCGGCCGCTCAGCATTTCGGCCAGCAGCTCGCGTGCCAGCGCTTCATTGCCGCGAGCCAGCGTCAGCGCCACCATGCAGGCGCGCTGCTCGAAGGTTTCCAGGTAGCGTTTGCCGTCGAAGGTTTTCAGCGTGTAACTGGTGTAGAACTTCCACGCGCCGAGGAAGGTATGAAAACGAAAACCCCAGGCGTCGGCTTCATCATGCAGCTGGCACAGGAAGGCAAAGTCGTACTGATTCAGTACGTCGGCCTCATAGTAACCTTCGGCCACCAGATAGCGCAGACGCTCCGCCGCAGTGGCGAAAGCAACGGTATTGGGTTGTACGTGTTGCAGGAAGAACTGGCGCGTGGCTTCGTGATCTTTGTCGAACTGGATATGGCCGTCGGCGTCATACAGGTTGAGCATCGCGTTTAACGCGTGGTAATCAAGTCCTGCGCCGTTGAGGGTGTCTGTCGTTGCCAAAATTGGGTCACTCCCGCTTTTACATTAGCGATATCGTCGGGGGTTCCCATCAACTCAAAGCGGTAGAGATAGGGAACCTGACATTTCTGCGCAATGATGTCGCCTGCCAGGCAAAACCCTGCACCAAAGTTGCGGTTACCGGCAGCAATCACCCCGCGGATACCGCGTCGGTTAGCTTCATCATTGAGGAATTGGATCACCTGTCTGGGCACCGCCCCCCTGGCACTGCCGCCGCCGTAGCTTGGCACCACCAGAATGTAGGGCTGGTCGATATGCAGGCGCTGCGTTTCATCGACGGGTATCCGTCGTGCAGGCAGGCCCAGACGTGTGATGAATCGGTGCGTGTTTTCCGACTGGCTGGAAAAATATACCAGTGGAAACATGGCCTTATCCCCCGATAGCAGCGAGCTGGCGCAGGCTGGCGATTTTATCGGGACGGAAGCCACTCCAGTGATCGTCGTTTGCCATCACCACAGGGACCTGGCGATAGCCGAGCGATTTCAGGTTGTCGATAGCTTCAGGCTGTGAATCGAGGTTAATCAGCTGGTAATCGATGCCATTACGGTCCATGGCATTTTTTGTTGCGTTGCACTGGACACAGTTGTTTTTGGTGTAAATAATAATGCGCATGATTCGTATTTCCCTCTTGTTTCATTCAGGATGCGAGATACGAAGCAAAAAATCCTTTTGCCGCGAGCCTCATCCTTGCTGACATCTGGTAGCGAGTTGATGCTGTGAATACTAGATGTAGTGGTTGTGATGGTCAAGCCCACCAGATATAGGGTTTTCTGATTTTAATCTTCAGATAATGCCTAAGGCCAGAGATCATGCGCCTTTGCGGCCGGAAAATTTTTTTTGTAAAGGCGAGGGTGGGGAACATAAGGCAAATTGTGGTTGAAATTCATACACCGACAGGCACAAAAAAGCCCCGCATTGTGCGAGGCTCTGTGCAACAGCATGGCGGTTAGCGGCGTGAAGTCAGCAGCGCTCCCAGCACCAGGCCAACGGCGGCACCAATGCCGACACCGTACCAGGGTTTATCATGCACATAGGCATCCACCTGATAGCTGGCGTCGCGCGCAGCCTGGCTAACCCGGTTGTTGCCGTTCAGTTTGGCGCGGGTCTGTTTCAGCAGCGACTGCGCTTTGCTGCGCGCGCTGTCCACTTCATCTTTAGCTTCGCTACCATAAGATTTCAGTAACGCCTCCAGCGAATCGGCGAGTTCGTTCACGTCCTGATTAATATCAATGTCATCGTTTTTGCTGGTTCGATTAAACATTTTTCGCTCCCTTTGCATTAAAAAGTAATACTTAGTGTAGACGAGTCGTCATCAAACGCAGGTTTTCCCCTGGCTTTATGGAAAATTCCGAATGCCTTGCCAGGCTCGGCTGTTGTAAGGTTGCGAGGCTAGAGAAGAGAGGAGCAAGCATGTATTTACGACCGGATGAGGTAGCGCGCGTACTGGAAAAAGCAGGGTTCGAAATGGATACCCTCACGCCCAAAATCTATGGTTATCGCCGTGGCGACAACTATGTCTACGTCAACCGTGAAGCGCGTATGGGGCGCACGGCACTGATTATTCACCCCACGCTGAAAGAGAAAAGCCTGAGCTTTGCTGAACCCGCATCAGAAATGAAAACCTGCGATCACTACACGCAATTTCCTCTCTATCTGGCGGGCGATACGCAGCAGCATTACGGCATCCCGCACGGCTTTAGCTCGCGCATTGCGCTGGAACGCTATTTACAAGGCGTGTTTGGCGGCTGATACGGCGCCCCGTCTGCACGGGGCCACCCTCCCAGACAAAATCCTTACCTTTTACCACGTTGCATTTCGTGCGGCTGGCGCGTATAACCCTTTGTCCATGTAGATGTTTAGACGTCCATATGGATAAAAAGAATGCAAACCGAGCAAAACCCTCCGCAGGAAAATTTTAAGCGCACCATGAAAGTGCGGCATCTGGTGATGTTGTCGCTGGGTGGCGTCATCGGCACCGGCCTGTTCTTTAACACCGGCTACATCATCTCCACCACTGGCGCAGCGGGGACGCTGCTGGCTTACCTGATCGGTGCGCTGGTGGTCTGGCTGGTGATGGTCTGTCTGGGTGAACTGGCGGTGGCGATGCCGGAAACCGGTGCGTTTCACGTCTATGCCGCGCGCTACCTCAGTCCCGCCACCGGCTACACCGTCGCCTGGCTGTACTGGCTCACCTGGACCGTGGCTCTTGGCTCCAGCCTCACCGCCGCCGGGTTTTGCATGCAGTACTGGTTCCCGACCATTCCGGTGTGGATCTGGTGCCTGGTGTTCTGTATCGCCATCTATCTGCTGAATATCGTCTCGACGCGCTTCTTTGCCGAAGGGGAGTTCTGGTTCTCGATCATTAAAGTGATCACCATTGTGGCCTTTATCCTTCTCGGTGCCGCGGCGATGTTTGGTTTTATCCCGATGAAAGACGGCAGCGCGGCGCCCGGTTTCCATAACCTTACCGCCTCGGGCTGGCTGCCGCATGGCACCCTGCCGATCCTGATGACCATGGTGGCGGTCAATTTTGCCTTCTCGGGCACTGAACTGATCGGCATCGCCGCCGGTGAAACCGAACAGCCGCAAAAAGCGCTGCCGCTGGCGATCCGGACCACGGTGGCCCGCCTGATCATTTTCTTTATCGGCACCGTACTGGTGCTGGCGGCGCTGATCCCGATGGATCAGGCTGGCATCGTCAAAAGTCCGTTTGTGCTGGTGTTCGAGAAGATCGGCATTCCCTGGGCGGCGGATATATTTAACTTCGTGATCCTCACCGCGATTCTGTCGGCGGCCAATTCCGGGCTTTACGCCTCGGGACGTATGCTGTGGTCGCTGGCCAATGAAAACACCCTGCCGCGCTGCTTTGCCCGGGTGAATCGTCGCGGCATTCCGTGGCTGGCGATCACCATCAGCATGGCTGGCGGCCTGCTGGCGCTGTTCTCCAGCGTGGTGGCGCCGGATACGGTGTTCGTTGCGCTGTCGGCGATCTCTGGTTTTGCGGTGGTGGCGGTGTGGCTGAGTATCTGCGCGTCACACTTTATGTTCCGCCGTCGCCATTTGCAGCAGGGCGGGGCGCTGAAGGATCTGATTTACCGTGCGCCGCTCTATCCGCTGACGCCGATCCTCGGCTTCCTGCTGTGCCTGCTGGCCTGCGTTGGACTGGCCTTCGATCCTTCACAGCGGATTGCGCTGTGGTGCGGGATTCCGTTTGTTCTCTTCTGCTATGCCGCATACCATGTCACGCAACGACGTAAGACATCTTTACAGGCTGAGGAGGCCAACGATGTGGCGTAACCAGGTAGCGCAGGCGCTATCTCAAACCGATACCCTGATTCTGGACGGCGCGCTGGCAACCGAACTGGAAGCGCGTGGCTGCAATCTTGCGGATGCGCTCTGGTCGGCGAAAGTGCTGATGGAAAACCCCGAGCTGATCTATCAGGTGCACTACGACTATTTTGCCGCCGGCGCCCATTGCGCCATTACCGCCAGCTACCAGGCCACGCCGCAGGGCTTTGCCCAGCGCGGGCTGGATGAGGCGGCGGCCTGTGCGCTGATTAAACAAAGCGTCGTGCTGGCGCAGCGTGCTCGCGATGATTACCGCGCGGCATCCTCTGGCAACGCACCGCTGCTGGTGGCCGGTTCCGTCGGCCCGTACGGCGCGTTTCTTGCCAATGGTGCGGAATACCGTGGTGACTACGCCTTGCCGGAAGCGGAGATGAAGGCATTCCATCGTCCGCGCGTGGCAGCGTTGCTGGAAGCGGGTGTCGATCTGCTGGCGTGTGAAACGCTGCCGTCGTTTGCCGAAGCGCAGGCGCTGGTCAGCCTGCTGGCGGAATTCCCGGACAGCAGCGCCTGGTTCTCCTTCACGCTGCGTGATGCGGAGCATATCAGCGATGGCACGCCGCTGAGCGCGGTGGCCGCGCTGGTCAATGCGGCACCGCAGGTGGTGGCGGTCGGCATCAACTGTGTGGCGCTGGAGAGCGTAACCCCGGCGCTGCGTGCCTTGCAGGCGTTGTGCGATAAACCGCTGCTGGTCTATCCCAACTCGGGCGAGCAGTACGATGCCACCAGCAAAACCTGGCATTCAGCTCCGTCGGGTTGCACCCTGCATGACAAATTTCCCGAGTGGCAAAACGCGGGCGCGCGCCTGATTGGCGGCTGCTGTCGCACCACGCCGCAGGATATCGCGGCGATTGCCGCCTGTTGTCAACCGCAATAAAGCGCTGAAAAGCGCCAGTGATAGCGCGATTGAGGCGAGTGAAAAGGGAAGAAGGGCAGTTTAAACTGTTCCTTCTGACCCTGAAGCGGACCTGTTATGAACCTGCGACATCTCCTTCCCGCCTGCGCGCTGCTGCTGAGCGGCTGTGCGACTATTGTTGGCACCGAAACGCAACCGGTAAGAATTGACTCCGTGCCGCAGGGCGCGCGTTTTACCGTGCAGGATGAGACCGGTCACGCAGTGGCGCAGGGCTTTACGCCAAAAACGGTTGAACTGGCCAAATCCACCGGCCGCTATTTCGGCAAGAAACATTATCAGGTGATGCTGGAGAAGCCGGGCTATGTGCCGGTGACGATGCCTGTCGAGGCCAGTGCTAATCTGTGGTATCTGCTGGGCAATATTCCGCTGCTGGGTTTCCCCGGCTGGCTGCTGGTCGATCCCTTCTATGGCGGCATGTATGACCTGAAGCCCGCGAATCCTAAACCTTTCCTCGACCCGGTGGGCGCGCGCGGTTAAGTTTTTGGTCGCCACGGTCGCCATTAATGGCGACCCTACGTAGGGTCGGGATTTATCCCGACCGGATCAAAAATACGCATCACTGCGCGGTCGGTTTCACCATCGTCCCTGGCGTTCTATGCTGCGCCAGATATTGCTGCTGGAAAATGCACATGCGGATGGTGTTGCGGTACTCGCCATTAATAAAGAATTCATGCTTCAGCACCCCCTCCACCTCAAAGCCCAGCTTTTTGTAGATGTGGATCGCCTTTTCATTCTCCTGATCGACAATCAGATAGAGCTTGTAGAGATTCAGCACCGAAAAGCCGTAATCCATGGCTAACTTTACCGCCTGGCTGGCCAGTCCTTTGCCCTGATGCGCGGGATCGATAATGATCTGGAACTCAGCGCGGCGATGTACGTGATTAATCTCGACCAGCTCCACCAGCCCGGCTTTCTGCCCGTCATGCTCGACCACAAAGCGGCGTTCGGTTTGATCGTGGATATGTTTGTTGTACAGGTCAGAAAGTTCGACAAACGCCTCATACGGCTCCTCGAACCAGTAACGCATCACGCTGGCGTTATTGTCTAACTGATGAACAAAGTGCAGATCTTCCCGCTCCAGCGGACGTAATTTCACCGTCATACGGCATTCCTTCTTCAACTAAGATGCGGGGGAGTATAGCGCCAGTGCAATGGGGCTGTCTTTGCACCAGCATGGCGATTCAGACGCGGTTTATGCGCGCTGGCGGTGCAACGCATTTTCGGATCATCATTGTGCGCCGCCGCACAGACTCAATTTGCTTCCTGGCACAGCCATTGCTTTGCTTGTATAGATAAGCCTATACAACTGTTGTTTTTCATTACTTTTGACAGGAGTGGAAGATGGGTAAGCCAGTGCAATATGCAGTTCGTGCGTTAACCGTAGCCGTCGTATTGGGTGCCGCGCTCGGCGCGCAGGCCGCGGACACCAAAGTGGCGATCGGTATCTCCGGCTGGACCGGATTTGCTCCGCTGACGCTGGCTGATAAAGCCGGTATCTTCAAAAAGCACGGTCTTGATGTCGATGTAAAAATGATCCCGCAAAGCAGCCGCCACCTGGCGGTTGCCTCTGGCACCATCCAGTGCGCCGCGACCACGGTGGAAACCTATATCTCGTGGAATGCCGCCGGTGTGCCGATCAAACAGATCGTCCAGCTGGATAAATCTTACGGGGCTGATGGCCTGGCAACGCGCAGCGATATCACCAGCATCAAGGATCTGAAAGGCAAAACCGTCGCCGTCGATGCGCCTGGCACCTCACCTTACTTCCTGCTGGCGTGGATGCTGGATAAAAACGGCCTGACGATGAAAGACGTCCACCTGGCGACCATGGCGCCGCAGGCGGCGGCACAGTCATTCGCTGCCGGACAAAACGATGCCGCCGTGACCTATGAACCTTATCTGTCCGTGATCCGTAACCAGCCGAAAGCCGGCAAAATCATCGCCACCACGCTGGATTACCCGATGGTGATGGACACCCTCGGCTGCACCCCGACCTTCCTGAAAGAGCATCCGCAGGCGGCAAAAGCGCTGGTGGCGAGTTACTACGATGCGCTGGAGATGATCAAACAGCAGCCGGATAAGTCGAACGAAATCATGGGCGCAGCGGTGAAATCTACCGGCAAAGAGTTTGCCGAATCCGCCAGCTATCTGCGCTGGGCTGGCCCGGAAGAGAACAAAAAATTCTTTGGCGGTGAGATCGAAACCTTCAGCGATGAAGCAGGCAAACTGTTGTTGCGCGCAGGCGTGATCAAGAAAATGCCGGATGTGAAAAGCCTCTACGACGCCAGCTTCGTGCAGTAAGCGGGGAGACAGGAGATGGAGATGAGTAAAAGCCAACCCGTAACGCCGCCCGCGGCGCTGCCTGATGCCCAGCGTCGCTGGCACAATCCGCTGATGGTGCCGTTAAAAGCGATCTCAACCCGGCTGCGTATCGCCCTCGGCATCGCGTTCTTCGTGCTGTTCGTCGCGGTGTGGACGCTGGTGACCTTCAGCGGCATGGTATCGCCGACTTTCCTCGCCGATCCGATCACCATGTTGCAGCAGGGAGTGTCGCTGTTCACCGAATATAACTTTTCGCTGGATATCGGCATGACGGTGATGCGCGTGCTGGCCGGATTCCTGCTGGCGGCGGTGATTGGCGTGCCGCTCGGCATCATGATGGGCGCGTACAAAATGTGGGAAGCCTTTCTCGAACCCTTCGTCTCCTTCTGCCGCTATCTGCCCGCTTCGGCCTTTGTGCCGCTGCTGATCCTGTGGGCCGGTATTGGTGAGATGCAGAAGATCCTCGTCATCTTTATCGGCTCCTTCTTTCAAATCGTGCTGATGGTGGCGGTCACCGTCAGCAGCGCGCGCCGCGATCTGGTGGAAGCGGCGTATACGCTCGGCTGTAGCAACCGTTCGATTGTGCGCCGGGTGCTGATCCCCGGTGCGGCGCCGGGCATTGCGGAGCTGCTGCGGCTGGTGCTGGGCTGGGCATGGACCTACGTCATTGTTGCCGAGCTGATTGGCTCGGAAAGCGGTATCGGCCATATGATCGTTGATAGCCAGGCGCTGCTGAACACCGGGCAAATCATCTTTGGCATCATCGTGATTGGCTGTATCGGGCTGGTGTCCGATTATCTGTTCAAAGTCGCCAACCGGCGCTTGTTTGCATGGAGTAACCTGGGATGAAGCACAGCAAGCTGAACGTGCGTGGCGTAGAGCGCATCTTTACCGGGCCGAAAGGCGAACAAACTCAGGCATTGCAGCCGATTCATTATCAGGTGGAGGAGAATGATTTCATCACCATTCTCGGGCCATCAGGCTGCGGCAAATCGACGCTGCTGCGCATTATCGCCGGGCTGGATAGCCCAACCCGCGGTGAAATCTGGCTGGATGGGCAACCGGTCGATGGACCGGGTGCCGATCGCGGCATGGTGTTCCAGAGCTACACGCTGTTTCCGTGGCTGACGGTGGAAGAGAATATCCGCTTTGGCCTGCGTGAGCGGGGCTTAAGCGCGGCGCAGCAGAAAGAGCGCAGCGATTATTATATCCAGCAGGTGGGGTTGCGCGGCTTTGCCGGGCACTATCCGCGCCAGCTGTCAGGGGGGATGCAGCAGCGCACCGCAATCGCGCGGGCGCTGGCTAACGATCCCAAAGTGCTGCTGATGGATGAACCCTTCGGCGCGCTGGATAACCAGACACGCGTGATGATGCAGGAGCTGCTGCTGTCGGTGTGGGAACAGTCGCGCAAGACGGTGCTGTTCGTGACCCATGATATCGATGAAGCGATCTTTATGGCGAATAAAGTGGCGATCTTTAGCGCCCGACCAGGGCGCATCAAGCAGGAAGTGGCGGTGGATTTCAACAGCGGTCGTGACTACACCATCAAAACGTCACCGGAGTTTATGGCGCTGAAGGCGGAGATTACCGAGTCGATTCGCAGCGAAACCTTGCAGACGATGGCGCATTAACAACCTGATGCGCCGACCTGGCGATTTTTAACCCGGTGCGCATAAATGCGCACCTACCTACCACTGTTCCACAATCCTTCCCTGCGCCATACGCACCGCGCGATCGCACATATGATCGATGACGTCGGGATCGTGGCTCACCAGCACCATCGTCAATCCGTCATTGCGCTTCAGTTCATTCAGCAGGTTGAGGATCTCTGCCTGCACTGACATATCCAGCGCCGAGGTTGGCTCATCCAGCAGCAGGATCTTCGGTTGCAGCAGCAGGGCGCGCACGATGGCGACGCGCTGACGTTGCCCGCCAGACAGCTGATGCGGGTAGCGATCCGCCAGTGCCACATCGAGGCCCACATGGCGGAAACCCTCGTTGATGCGATCGTCGATGTTATCGCGCTTCAGCATCTTCAGCGGCTCGGCGAGGGTACGGCGCAGGCGATGACGGGGATGCAGCGAGGCGTACGGATCCTGAAATACCATCTGCACATCACGGCGCAGCTGGCCGGTAAACGGCTTGCCGGGCTGTACGACGGTATCGGCCAGCGTCATGGCGCCGGACCAGTGCGGATTGAGTCCTGCCATTACCCATAATAGCGACGATTTCCCGCAGCCAGACGGCCCCACCAGGCCAAAACATTCGCCTGCCGTCACGTTCAGGTTCACGTCATGCACCACGGTGCGTAGTTCGTAGCCCAGCTTGTGCGACACGCTCAGGTTAGATAACTCAATCATTGGCCTGCTCCAGTGCGGCACGATCCAGCACCGGCAGAACTTCACCGTGCGTGGCTTTACTCGGGCGGCAGGCCCACAGCGTGCGGGTATAGGGATGGCGGGCGCTGGACAGTTCCGCAGCGGGTAGCGTATCCAGCAGACGACCTTTATACATCACCATCACCCGTTCGCAGTGCTCGGACACCTGTTGCAGATCGTGGCTGATCAGCAGCAGACCCATGTTGCGCTGCTCCACCAGACGACGGATCAGCGCCAGCACCTGATCGCGCATCGCATGATCCAGCGCCGAGGTCGGCTCATCCGCGATCAGCAGCTCAGGATCGGTGATCAGCGCAATCGCCAGCATCACGCGCTGTCCCATGCCGCCGGAGAGTTGGTGCGGATAGCGTTTCATAAGCTGACGCGGGTCCGGCAGGCCCACCGCATCCAGCATCTCACACACTTTTTCTTTGCGCTCGGCACGGCTCAGGCGATGGTGCAGCACCAGCGGCTCCTCCACCTGCCAGCCAATGGTGCGCGACGGGTTGAGGGCGTATTTCGGGTCCTGCATCACCATCGCCACTTTGCTGCCGCGTAACCGGCTCCAGTCGCGCTCATGCATCTGCAACGCATCCTGACCGACCACCTGCAAACGATCGGCCTGCAAATGCAGTGACGGCGACAGCAGGCCCATCAGCGTGCGGGCGGTAAGGGACTTACCGGAGCCGGATTCACCCACCAGCGCCACGCGTTCGCGTCCCAGCTGAAAATGGATGTCATCCACCAGCACGGCGTTGTCGCTGTGGATCCTCAGACCCTGCGCATCAATTAACAGATCATTTTGCATGGCGGGTATCCAGTTGGTCACGCAGGCCATCGCCTGCCAGATTAAACGCCAGGCTGGCGAACAGAATCGCGGCGCCAGGCGCGGCGGCAACCCACCATTGGTCGAAAATCACTTTGCTGCCTTCCGCCACCATCGAACCCCATTCCGCAGTGGGGGGCTGTACCCCCATGCCGAGGAAGCCGAGACCGGCAGCGGAAAGAATGATGCCGCCCAGGCTTAGCGCCGCGCGCACCACGGCGGTTGGCAGGCACAGCGGCAGAATATGGCCAAACATCAGACGCAGGCCGGTAATGCCCTGCATACGTGCAGCGGCGAGATAATCACTGCGGCGCAGCGCCAGGGTCTCGGCGCGTGCCTGGCGGGCAAACGGTGGCCAGCTGGTCAGCGCCAGCGCCAGCGCGCCGTTCATCAGGCCGGGGCCAAGCATGGCGACAAACGCCAGCGCGATCACCAGATTCGGCAGCGAGAGAAAGATATCGGTAATACGCATCAGCACGCGTTCGGTCCAGCCACCGACGTAACCGGCGGTGATCCCCACCAGCAGGCCAACCGGGATGGTCAGCACCAGAATCAGTCCCACCAGCATCAGCGTCGGACGGGTGCCATAAATCACGCGTGACAGCAGGTCACGGCCAAAGCCATCGGTGCCAAACCAGTGCAGCGCCGATGGCGGCAGCAGACGCTGCCCGATGGTTTGCGCATTAGGATCGAAAGGGGCCAGTAGCGGCGCGAACAGCGCCAGCGCTACCAGGATCACCACCAGCGTCAGGCCAATGCTGAGTGAAGTGACACGGCGACGGCTGCGGCGTGGGCGCAGCGTTTCCAGTTCAGAAAGTTGTTGGGTCATCGGGTTCTCGGATCGGTTAACCAGGTTAGGGCGTCGGCCACGGCGTTGAGCAGGATAAAGCAGCTGCCAATCAGCAGGGTGGCGCCGAGAATAGCCGGGACATCGGCGGAGAACAGGGCGTTGGTCATGTATCGACCGACACCCGGCCAGGCAAAAACGGTTTCCGTCAGCACTGAGCCTTCCAGCAGCGTGGCATAGGAGAGGGCGATAACGGTAATCAGCGTGCCCAGCACGTTGGGGAAGATATGGCGGAGCAGAATGCGCGTGCGGCCTGCGCCTTTGGCGCGCGCCAGAATCACATACTCTTTACTGCTCTCCTCCAGCAGGGCGGCGCGCAGCAGACGGGTGATGCCTGCCATGGCCAACATGCCGAGAATCACCATGGGCAGCCAGATATGGGCGATGGCATTGCGGAACATTTCAGGATCGCCCGACAGCCAGCTATCAATCAGTACAAAGCCGGTTTTCGGCTCCAGGGTATAGATCCAGATATCGTCCAGCTGGCCCGGCCCGGCGGACCAGTGCAGCACGGCATAAAACAGCAGCAGACCCAGCAGGCCGAGCCAGAATACCGGCACCGAATAGCCGAGCAGCGAAATAAAACGCGCCACGTTATCGATGATGCCGCCCGGCTTCCACGCCGCCAGCAGCGCCAGCGCCACGCCGAACACCGCAGCAAAGATCATCGCACAGGTCGCCAGCTCAATGGTGGCCGGGAAGGTGCGCATCAGATCGGCGCTGACCGGCTGATTGGTCAGATGAGACAGCCCGAGGTCGCCGTGCGCCAGGTGGCTGATATAACGCCAGAACTGTACCAGCACCGGTTGATCAAGGCCGAGATCGTGACGGACCTGCGCATAGGTGGCTTCACTGGCGTGATCGCCAGCGATCTGCTGCACCGGATCGACCGGCGACAGATGGGAAAGCATAAAGGTGAAAGCCAGCAGGCCGACCAGCGTCACCAGCAGCGATAACAGGCTGGTGAGCAGTCGGCTGGTGCGTTGCCAGAGTGGCCGGGCGAACCCGGCCTGTGGGGCTGACGCCGCCATTACTTGCTGACCTGTGAGTAATACACCATGTCCGGGTTAATGCCCTGCACATAGCCTTTCAGGTTGTCGCGCAGCGCAATCAGGTTACGCGCCTGCAAGCCGATGACGTATGGCGAGTTTTTCAGCACTTCGCGCTGCATCGCCTGATACAACGCAACGCGCTTGTTGCTGTCGCTTTCGGCGGTGGCGGCCAGTGTCTGCTTGCTCAGCTCCGGGATATGCCAGTCGGAACGGTAAGCGATGGTTTTGCTGCCATCTTCCGGGTTGTAGGCAAAGGACGCGGCGTTGGTGTTAGGGTCGAAATAGTCAGCGCCCCAGGCATTCAGCGTGGCCTGATACTGATGCGCTTTGACTTTGGTGGACACTTCAGAGCTGAGGCCCGGCTGCACTTCAACTTTCACGCCGCCTTTGGCGAAGCTGCCCTGCAACGCCTGGGCGATGTCGAGATACGGCGGCTGGTTGCTGGTGGAGAGGGTGAAGGTGACGTTGGTCAGACCGGCTTTCTTCAGGATTGCTTTGGCTTTTTCCGGATCGTAGCTGTACGGGGTATCGTTCAGCGCGCCGAGGAAGCCTTTCGGCAGGAAGGTCTGATGCACTTCGAACTGGCCTTTCAGCAGGTCGTTGGCGATCCCTTTATAGTCGAACAGGTAGCGTGCCGCTTCCCACAGCGCCGGGTTCTTCAGCACCGGGTTGGCGCCGACGTTGAACTGGATGTAATAAAGTGAGGCCATCGGAATCGCTTCGGTTTTCACCCCGGCCTTGCCTTTCAGCGCGGCAATCTGGTCGGCCCCGAGGTTACGTGCGATATCCACATCGCCCTGTTCCAGCAGCAGACGACGGGCAGCCGGTTCCGGGACGTTTTTGATCAGGATGTTTTTCAGCTTGGGCGCGCCAGCCGGTGACGTCGGGTTGGCGGTCAGCAGCACCACTTCATGCAGCACCACTTTGCGGATCTGATACGGGCCGCTGCCTGCGGAGTTGGTTGCCAGCCATGCGTGACCAAAATCGCCGCCTTTGGCGTTGGCCTGCGCGGTTTTCTCATCAACGATGGAGGAGACCGGCGCGGAGAGCAGGCTCAGTACGTAGGCCGGGCTGACGTTGGCGCTCCAGCTGATTTGTACGTGGTTATCGTCGACTTTCTTCAGGAAGCTATCAACGTTGTCTTTGTTCCAGCCCAGCTGGGTCAGGATAAAGGAGGGATCGAGGTTCAGTTTCACGACGCGGCCCAGCGAGAAGATCACATCTTCCGGGCGCAGCGCATTGCCGCTGGCGAATTTGGCATCTTTACGCAGTTCAAAGGTCAGGCTGCGGTTGTCACTGCCCGGCTGCCAGGAGGTGGCCAGCGTTGGCTTCAGGTCGGTCGGATTTTGTGGATCGGATTGGACCAGACGCTGATAGATATTGGTGAATGCCTGTACCGTCGTCAGTTCAAAGCCCTGAGCGGGATCGAAGCTATCGGCATCGTCCGTGGATTGCGCAATAACCAGCGTGTCTTTCGGTGTGGCAGCCTGAACGGAGAATGCGGCTACCATCGACAACGCCAGCAGGGACGGGATGATTTTTTTCATGTTATTTCCTTGCCTTAAAAAAAGTAACGCGAGTTTACGAAAGCGTTGTAATGAAGAATAGTCAATTATCGGCTATCTATATGCTTTTAAGTTCTAACCATAACCGTATGGTTATAAGTCAGTTAATGGATTTGCAAAAACTTAACACTATTTCCGCCCCTGGTAGCAGCTCGCAGGCGCGTTCAGACAGGCAATCCGCAACGGAATTTAAACGGAAATCGATAGGGGAACAATTAACTTTACAACCTAACGGCCAGGAATATAATGACGGCAACTTCACACAGGAGAATTCAGTTGGACAGTCACCCTTATTTAATGCAACACAAGGCAAGCTGACGCACGAATTCTTTTGTCGCTGCTTGCCGGACTCGGCGGGCAGCAATCCTCTCTCTTTTCTGACGATTGTTCCCAGGTTTTGAATTTTGTACGGGCTGACGCTCGGGGACTAATGTCATGCACATGATTTTACACGCACTTTTCCCTCCACCTCGGTGCGCACACTGATCTTCAGTGTGCTGATATCCCCTGCGCGCATGGCGGCTTTTTGCTGAGCTGACACGCGTGTATCGACAGTTTTTTTATTCACACTTGCTAATTCGGCGAGCGGGCTAATTATTCTTTATTTCCGGGAGGTGATATGGATATTCCCGACAGGTTGTTTTTATTTAAATAACGCCTAGCCGTTAATTCTATTCCCCCAATAATGCATGTCCGACATGCAGGGATATTTATTGCCGTAAAAAAGAGGAGTGTCACGATGACTGACATGAAACTCAATAAAGAAAAAAGCGTGCTGAACATCGTGCGTCCGCAGCGCCAGAAAACGCCACGCTATCTGATTGAAGAAGAAGCCGCTTTCACCGCCAGTGAAACCCTGGCGCGCGTGCACAGCGATGGTCAGGGCCTGAACGTCGATGAAGCCGAAGCGCGTCTGGCGGTGTATGGCCGTAATCAGGTGCAACACGATAAAGCGCCACCGGCGCTGGTGCAGCTGTTTCAGGCGTTCAACAATCCGTTTATCTATGTCCTGATGGTGCTGGCGCTGGTCAGTTTCTTCACCGATTACTGGATGCCGTTCCGCCGCGGCGACGAGACCGACCTGACCGGTGTCATCATCATTGTGACGATGGTAACGCTCAGCGGTTTGCTGCGCTTCTGGCAGGAGTTCCGGACCAATAAAGCCGCGCAGGCGCTGAAATCGATGGTACGTACCACCGCGACGGTGCTGCGTCGCGAATCACCTCAGCATCCTGCACGCAAACAGGAAGTGGACATCGCCACGCTGGTTCCCGGTGACATCATCTTCCTCTCGGCGGGCGATCTGGTGCCAGCCGATGTACGCCTGCTCGACTCGCGCGATCTGTTTATCAGCCAGGCGATCCTCACCGGCGAATCTCTGCCGGTGGAGAAATATGATGTCACCGGCAATGTGGCGAGCAAAAGCAGCGGCGCCAGCGAGCAGGGCGCGTCTCTGCTGGAGCTGGGCAGCGTCTGCCTGATGGGCACGAACGTCTCCAGCGGCAGCGCCAAAGCGGTGGTGGTGGCGACAGGCGAAGAGACCTATTTCGGCAGCCTGGCGAAATCCATTGTCGGCAACCGTACGCAAACCGCCTTTGACCGTGGCGTGAATAGCGTCAGCTGGCTGCTGATCCGCTTTATGCTGGTGATGGTGCCGGTGGTGCTGCTGATTAACGGCCTGACGAAAGGCGACTGGCTGGATGCCAGCCTGTTCGCGCTGGCGGTGGCGGTGGGCCTGACGCCGGAAATGCTGCCGATGATCGTCAGTTCTAACCTGGCGAAAGGGGCGATCGCCATGTCGCGCCGCAAAGTGATCGTCAAACGCCTGAACGCGATCCAGAACCTCGGCGCGATGGATATCCTGTGCACCGACAAAACCGGCACCCTGACTCAGGACAACATCATCCTGGAGCATCATCTTGATTGTGCTGGCGTGGAAAACTCACGCGTACTGATGCTGAGCTGGCTCAACAGCCACTATCAAAGCAGCACCCCCAACCTGATGGATCGCGCCATTTTGCGCTACGGTGAAAACCGCGTCAGCAGCGCAGTGGCGGATTACTACAGCAAAGTGGATGAGCTGCCATTTGATTTTGTCCGTCGTCGCGTGTCAGTGGTAGTGGGGGATCGTCGCCTCGGTCAGCAGCTGTTGATCTGCAAAGGTGCGGTGGAGGAGATGCTGAGCATTGCCACGGCGGAGCGTGAAGGCAAGCTGATCCAGCCGCTGAATGAAACCCGTCGCGCAGAACTGCTGGCGCTGGCGCATGAGTATAACCAACAGGGCTTCCGCGTGTTGCTGGTGGCCAGCCGCGTGCTGCCTGAACCGGGTTTACAGCATGCGCTGAGCGTGGCGGATGAGCAGGGGCTGACGGTGGAAGGCCTGCTGACCTTCCTCGATCCGCCGAAGGAGAGTGCCGCAAAAGCCATCACTGCGCTGCGTGACAACGGCGTCAGCGTCAAAGTGCTGACCGGTGATAATCCGGTGGTGACGGCCCGCATCTGCCAGCAGGTTGGCATCGATTGCGGCGCTATCATTACGGGCGATGATATTGCGGCGATGAGCGATGATCATCTGTCGGTGGTTGCGGCTGAAAACGCGGTGTTCGCCAAACTGACGCCGTTGCAGAAATCACGCATCCTGCGCGCGCTGCAACAGCAGGGACATACGGTGGGTTTCCTTGGTGATGGCATCAACGATGCCCCGGCCCTGCGCGATGCGGATGTCGGCATTTCGGTCGATAGCGCGGCAGATATCGCTAAAGAGTCATCTGACATCATCCTGCTGGAAAAAGATCTGATGGTGCTGGAAGCGGGGGTGATGAAAGGCCGTGAGACCTTCGGCAATATCATTAAATACCTGAACATGACCGCCAGCTCTAACTTTGGCAACGTGTTCTCCGTGCTGGTGGCGAGCGCTTTTATTCCGTTCCTGCCGATGCTGGCGATTCATCTGTTGATTCAGAATCTGATGTATGACGTCTCACAGCTGGCGCTGCCGTGGGACAAAATGGATCGCGAATTCCTGCGCAAACCCCGCAAATGGGATGCGCGTAATATCAAGCGTTTTATGCTGTGGATCGGGCCGACATCCTCCCTGTTCGACATCACTACCTTTGCGCTGATGTGGTACGTGTTTGCCGCCAACTCACCGGCGATGCAGTCGCTGTTTCAGTCCGGCTGGTTTGTGGAAGGATTGTTGTCGCAGACGCTGGTGGTGCATATGCTGCGTACGCAAAAGATTCCGTTTATTCAGAGTCGCGCTGCGCTGCCGGTACTGCTGGCGACGGGTTGCGTAATGGTGGCGGGGATTCTGCTGCCGTTCTCACCACTCGGTACTATGGTGGGTCTGGTGCCGTTGCCGTGGGCGTATTTCCCGTGGCTGGTGGCAACGCTGCTCGGCTACTGCCTGGTGGCGCAGGGCATGAAAACCCTCTACATCAAACGTTTTGGTCAGTGGTTCTAAAGCCAGGGAGGCGAAATGCGCAAACTGGATAAAGTGGTGTGGCACATGCTGATCATCATGGTGGCGTTGATACTGTTAACCGTGCTGGTGCGCTAATGCGTGGGTGATGACCATGTACTTAAAAGCAGCGTTTCTGCGTGAAACGCTGCTTTTTTTTTGGTTAGCCTGGCGGGTTATTCGTCTGGCTGGTAATACTGCACGCCAATTTCAATGCGTTCACGACCACTGGCAACGCGATGGCGGTTGGAATCGCGTAGCGAATAGATGCAGCCGCAATATTCCTGCTGATAGAAACGCTCGCGTTTGCTGATTTCAATCATGCGTGCTGAACCGCCGCCTTTGCGCCAGTTAAATTCCCAGTACAGCATGTCGGGATAATGCGCTGCGGCACGGACGCCGCAATCGTTGATTTGCTTCATATCCTTCCAGCGCGAAATCCCCAGCGAACTGGTGATCACCGGGAACCCGTGTTCGTGGGCATACAGCGCCGTGCGCTCGAAACGCATATCGAAACACATGGTGCAACGGACACCGCGTTCCGGTTCCCACTCCATGCCCCGCGCGCGTTCGAACCAGTTATCTTTGTCATAATCGGCATCAACAAAAGGCACACCGAACTGTTCGGCAAAGCGGATATTTTCCTCTTTACGCAGTTCGTACTCTTTCAGCGGGTGGATGTTCGGATTGTAGAAGAAAATGGTGTAGTCGATACCGGAGGCCAACATCGCTTCCATCACCTCACCCGAACAGGGCGCGCAGCAGGAGTGCAGCAGCACTTTATTGTGGCCATTCGGCAGGGGGAGAGGTTGGCGGATAAAGGTGTCAGACATAAGCGCGATTTATCGTTGATGGCGGAAAAGGGAAGTGTAAATGCTATGTAGCCAGGAAGCAAAAATTGGGGGCAATGCAGAGAAAAGGCCGCATTAGCGGCCCCGGAGTTTATCTAAGACGCTACTTATTCAGTGACTTTCTTCTTCAGATCGCTGGCACCTTCTTTGGTTTTATTCCAGCCTTTCTGGGCGCCTTCTTTGGTGGCATCTACACCTTTCTCAGTGCCTTCTTTGGTTTTGTGCCAGGCCTTTTGCGTGCCTTCGCTCGCTTTGCTGCTCAGGCTGCCACTTTTACCTTCCGCGGCGTGCTGGGATTTGAGCTTCAGCTCTGCACCCTGATCCTGCGCCTGATGCAGTTTCTCTTTGGCGGTATTCGCGCCAGCCTGTGCATTGGCTACGGTATCGTCAGTTGCGTGAGTGGTCGCGGCAAATACCGGCGAAGCCAGCAGAAGGGCAGACAGTGCCATGATTGTTTTTTTCATAATTCCCTCTTTGAATGTCATTTAAGTTATCAGTCTGATTAAGCATGGCACGGTCAGCACAATCCTGCCTTAGGAATAAACTGCAATTTAATCAATCAGGTTAGGTGGGGTATCGTCTTGATGTGGCGGCACAATGTTAAAAAAGGGCTGAAACAGCCCTTCAGTGATGTTGCAGTGTTAAGTCTGATCACGGATATCCGTAGTACTGCCATTCTGTTGAACCGATCTAATCCCTGTCTGCGCGGCCTGCTTTGATGAATACATTTCGCTGGTGGCAATGGTTTCACCATTGCTCGCCTTTAAGACGAAATAATATTTCTGACTCTGCACGGTTTTTGTGCTTTTTTTCAAGAGGTAATAGCCCATTGAGTATCTCCTTATCCCGGCGCACCCTGCACCGGCCGCTTAAATATTCATCAGGACCAGCGGTTGATCAATGCGTTTTTCTTAGCGATGGGGGAAATCAGAGGTCGATCACTGTCCCAGCCAAAGCGCTGGAAAAATGGCAGGCACAAAAAAGCCCGCAGGGCTTACGCCATGCGGGCTTTCAGGACTTCAGCGGACGATTCTGGTATCGCCGCGAAAGAATTTTGGTGGAGCTGGCGGGAGTTGAACCCGCGTCCGAAATTACTACACCGTCGGCACTACATGCTTAGTCCAATCTTTACATTCGCCTGTCAGCTGCGGATGGACACGCCACTAACAAACTAGCCTGATTGGATTTAACGCTTCAACCCCAGGCAGGGCGTCCACGCGATCTCTTTTGGGTTTGACCTCTCTTGATCCCCGTCCTAAGAGCGGAGGCTAGGGAGAGAGGGCTCGAAGCAGGTTATTAAGCTGCTAAAGCGTAGTCGTTGTCATTTGCAACTATTTTTTTGCGGTTTTTTATCGAGGCCTACCGCACCTCGGCATGCACCTAAGGGTTCACAATCCCGTCGAATCCAGAATCAGCCCCAGGAACTTTCTATTATAACAAAAAAAACTGTAAATTCCAGCCCTTAGCGGTTGGAATTTTTCATGATGCGCGCTTTATCCAGCTTCCATTCGCGTTCTTTAATATCATCGCGCTTGTCGTGCTCTCTCTTACCGCGTGCGACGCCAATTTTCAGTTTGGCCCAGGCGTTTTTCCAGTACATCGACAACGCCACCACGGTATAACCTTCGCGGTTAACCCGGCCGAACAGCGAATCCAGCTCACGCTGTTTCAGCAGCAGCTTGCGGTTGCGGGTTGGATCGCAGACCACGTGAGAAGACGCCACAGCCAGCGGCTGAAAGGTTGAACCAAAAAGGTAGGCTTCGCCATCGCGCAGCAAAATGTAGCTATCGCTGATGTTGGCTTTACCGGCGCGAAGAGATTTGACTTCCCATCCCTGTAACGACAGACCCGCTTCGAACTCTTCTTCAATGAAGTATTCATGGCGAGCGCGTTTGTTGAGGGCAATAGTGGCTGAACCGGGTTTGTTAGCTTTTTTCTTTGTCATAGTGCGGCGTAGTCTACATCACTCAGTCTGTGGACGCATCCCCTGTCCTGCGGGGCGATAAAAAACACGTTATTTTAGCACAGCTGGCAAACCGGTGAATTTTTGTTTGGGGGACGAAAATGATATTATTTAACGGTTTTGTGATGAACAGGAACCATTATGGCCCAGATAAGTCGTTCAGCGCTGGTCCCCTACAGCGCTGAGCAGATGTACCAGCTTGTGAATGATGTTGATGCCTATCCTCAGTTTCTTCCTGGCTGCACCGGCAGTCGGGTGCTGGAAAACAGCGGAAATCAGATGACGGCTGCCGTTGATGTCTCGAAGGCAGGTATCAGCAAGACCTTCACCACGCGTAATACCTTGACCAGTAACCAAAGCATCCTGATGCAGCTGGTTGATGGTCCGTTTCGCAAGCTGACTGGCGGCTGGCACTTTACCTCTCTGGGTGAGGATGCCTGCAAAGTTGAACTGAGTCTGGATTTCGAGTTCACCAATATGCTGGTCGAAATGGCGTTTGGTCGCATCTTTAAAGAGCTCGCCAATAATATGGTGCAGGCGTTTACCCAGCGCGCCAAAGAGGTTTATCGTGCCTGATATGACGGTTGAAGTGGTCTACGCTCTGCCGGAAAAACAGTATCTGCGGACGGTAACGCTGGAAGAAGGCGCGACGGTAGAAGAGGCGATTAAGGCGTCAGGACTGCTGTCGCTGCGCAAAGATATCGATCTGAAAAGCAATAAAGTCGGTGTGTATAGTCGCCCGGTAAAACTGGACGATACGTTGCAGGATGGCGATCGCGTGGAGATTTATCGTCCGCTGATTGCCGATCCCAAAGAGTTGCGACGTCAGCGTGCAGAACGCTCTGCTGAGAAGAAATAGCAAACCGCAGAAACCAAAAAAGGCGCTCAGGCGCCTTTTTTGTTGCGTGTCACTTAGCCTTCGTTGCCAGAGAGACGCGGTTTGTTGTCGATGTTGGTCAGTACGCCGTTGCTGTCGAAAGTCAGTGTCAGGGTCTGCTGTCTTACGCCTTCATGGCCTGGTTCTTCGCGGAAGATGTAATACCAGACATTGCTGCCAAAGGGATCATGCATCATCGGGGTGCCGAGAGTGTAAGCAACCTGCTGCTGTGTCATGCCAGTGTGAATTTTAGCCACATCGTTGGCGACCAGATAGTTCCCCTGATTGATATCAGGACGGTACACAACACGCTCAAGGGTGGAACATCCGGCGGTCATCATCAACATTACCACTGCCGCGGCAGTCAGCATTTTACAGCGCAT
Source organism: Pantoea sp. X-Soil-TKNS-1207 (assembly GCF_059730485.1). Classification (NCBI taxonomy): domain Bacteria; kingdom Pseudomonadati; phylum Pseudomonadota; class Gammaproteobacteria; order Enterobacterales; family Erwiniaceae; genus Pantoea; species Pantoea sp. X-Soil-TKNS-1207. Next base: position 3,277,651 of record NZ_AP035958.1, on the reverse strand, counting down.
CTATACATTCCTTTTCTGGGGCCAAACGCCTTTTCATCAGGCTGTTTTTTTGCCATCAAATTCTGAACTCTGCCTGCGGCAGGCTTTATTACTCTGGCGACATAAGCTGCCGATGATAATAGACCTTTTCGCTATTGGGAACCTTTACAGAGCAAGCATATGACCACTGAGCCAGAAAAAAGTGCGGTATCAGGCTGCTAAAAGTTCTTTGGCGTTTGCCAGCGTGTTGCGTGTGACTTCGCTGCCCCCCAGCAAACGCGCCAGTTCCTGCAGACGCGCGCGCTTGTCCAGCGGCTGCATGTGGGTTTCTGTCATTGCGCCATCGGTCTCTTTGCTGACGAAGAAATGCTGATGGCCACAACCGGCAACCTGTGGCAGATGCGTTACGCACATCACCTGCGTCGATTCACCCAACTGACGTAGCATCTGGCCAACCACGGCGGCCGTCGGGCCACTGATACCGACATCCACTTCATCGAAGATCATCGCCGGGGTTTCCATTTTCTGCGCGGTGATCACCTGGATCGCCAGAGCGATACGTGACAGCTCACCACCAGAGGCCACTTTCCCCAGCGGTTGCAGCGGCTGGCCGGGGTTTGTGGTGACGCGGAAATCAATGCGGCTGGCGCCGTCGGCAGTCAGTTGATCCGGGTTGAGCTCCATCGCAATGGCAAATTCCCCATGCGGCATCGCCAGCGTACGCATACTTTGGGTGATTAAGCGGGTCAGCTCAGCGGCAGCCTGTTCACGTTGCTGATGCAACAGCTCAGCGCTTGCCAGGGCTTCCTGATGATGAATACCCACCGCAGCCTGTAACGTCTCCTGATCGCTTTCCTGCTGTGAGAGTTGTTCTGCCTCATCCAGGAGCTGCTGATACAGCACCGGCAGGGCTTCTGGCGCAACGTGGTGTTTACGTGCCAGCGCAATCTGGCGGGACAGACGTTGCTCCAGTTCATGCAGACGGTTGGGGTCGAGATCGAGACGATCGCAATAGTGACGTAGCTCGTCACTGGCTTCACTCAACTGAATCGCCGCTTCTTCCAGCAGATTGAATACGCCGCCAACTTTATCGTCCAGCTCCACCAGTTCGCTCAGCATCTGGCGAGCGCTATACAACAGACTTTGCATGTTTGTGTCTTCACTATCCGCCAGAATCTGCAATGCCTGCTGGCTGGTAGAGAGCAGTTGGCCGCTGTTGGCCAGGCGCTTATATTCTTCATCGATCTGCTCGAATTCACCAGGCTGAGGCGTGAATTCATTCAGTTCTTTCAACTGGTATTGCAGCAGCTCACGGCGCGCTTCTCGCTCCTGTGACAGCTGCTGATGCTGGGCTAGCGCGCGGCAGCTTTGGTGCCAGCGCTGGTAATGACTGCGCATCTGAATCAGCAAATCATCATGCGCGGCGTAAGCATCCAGCAGATGTTTTTGATGGTCAGGCTTGAGCAATAACTGATGGGCGTGCTGGCCGTGAATCTGGATCAGCAGCTGGCCCAGCTCACGTAGCTGAGAAAGGGGAACGGACGTGCCGTTAATAAAACCGCGGGAACGGCCATCGGCGCTGATGACGCGGCGCAGCAAACATTCATTGCCATCGTCCAGCTGATTTTCCAGCAGCCAGCGCTGAGCAGAAGGCGAGGCTTTTAACTGGAAACGAGCGCAGATATCCGCGCGGCTGGCGCCCTGACGCACCATATCTGCTTCAGCACGGCCACCGAGGCATAAGCCAAGTGCGTCGATGGCAATGGATTTACCTGCGCCGGTTTCACCCGTGATCGCTGTCATGCCGCGATGAAAGTCGATCTCCAGTTCACGAACGATAGCAAAATTACTGATGGTCAGTTGTGCCAGCATACATTCACCTGTATAGAAAAACAGATATGGTTTTTCATACAGTATAAACTGGTTTTTTATCCAGTAAAGTGGTGAGCGGTGATTTTCAGAACAATTTTTTTGACCAGCCGAGTTTTGAGCTTAACGTATTAAAATAATTATAATTTTTTGGATGAATCAGATTGAGATGATTGGCGCTACGGCGAATCAACACATCTTCCCCTTCCTGAATCGGCAGGGCGATCTGGCTATCGCAGCTGATCTCCAGGTCGCTACGCAGTGAGGAAAAGCGCAGACGAATGGTGCTGCTGCTGTTGATCACCAGCGGCCGCGCAGACAGGGTGTGCGGAAACATCGGCACCAGCGCAATGGCTTCCAGCGATGGAGTCAGTATCGGGCCGCCAGCGGAAAGCGAATAGGCCGTGGAACCGGTGGGGGTCGAAATAATCAGGCCATCTGAGCGCTGGGAAAAAGCAAAAACCTCATCAATATAGACTTCAAATTCAATCATATGCGCCACTTTCCCTGGATGCAGAACCACTTCATTGATGGCGCTGCCAATACGCGGCGAGCAATCTTCTTTGCACACCTGCGCTTCCAGTAAAAAACGGCTTTCGATGAAATAATCGCCCCGCAGTACGTCGTCCAGCTGCTGTTGGGCATTATCCGGGTCGAGATCGGTCAGAAATCCCAGATTGCCGCGGTTGATGCCAATCACCTTGATGTCATAACGCGACAGTACGCGCGCGGCACCCAGCATATTCCCGTCGCCGCCGACCACCACCGCCAAATCAGCGCGCTGGCCAATCTCCGCCAGGGTGCCGGTCTGCACATCTTTCAGTGAAAGTTCGCGCGCAATCTGCTGCTCGACAATCACTTCATAGCCTTTTGCCGTCAGCCAGCGCCAGAGCATTTCATGGGTGGTTAACGCAGTAGGATGGCGTGGATGACCGACAATCCCAATGCAGTTAAAGTGTTTGTTCATTTAGCGGGTGTTCCTCATAAGCCAAAACGGCCAGGCAATGTGATGGGTTCCCTTGAAACCGTCAAACTGATCCCCATAATATGCGAACCAGCGAGATGAATGTGCAAAACGCGGAGAAATTCATGAGTAGTAAAGAACAGAACACCCCTAACGAGCAAGTCTCAGACGAAATTCAACAGGATCAACAGCACGTGGACGCAGAGACGGCAACTGAGGTGGATCCGCGTGATGAACGCATCGCGCAACTGGAGGCCGAATTAGCCCAGTCGCAATCTGGTGTGCGTGAAGCGCAGCTGCGTGCGCAGGCGGAAATCGAAAACATCCGTCGCCGTACTGAGATGGATGTGGAAAAGGCGCACAAATTTGCGCTGGAAAAATTCGCCAACGAACTGCTGCCGGTGATCGATAGCCTGGAACGTGCGCTGGAAGTGGCGGATAAAGAGAACGCTGAACTGGCCTCGATGATTGAAGGCATCGAGCTGACGCTGAAGTCGTTGCTGGGTGCGGTGCGTAAATTCGGCGTGGAAGTGGTGGGTGAGACCAACGTGCCGTTCAACCCGGATGTGCATCAGGCGATGTCGATGATGGAATCAGAAGATGTTGCGCCTAATCACGTACTGATGGTGATGCAGCGTGGTTATACCCTCAACGGTCGCTTACTGCGTCCGGCGATGGTGGCGGTGGCTAAAGCCAAAGGCTGATTAAGCCTGCCCCAACAGACGGCCGCTGATGCGGCCGTTTGTGTTTCAGGGAAGCACTGGCGTCCAGTCGATTGGCGTCTTGCCCGCCTGGCTCAGTAAGGCATTGGCCTGCGAAAAATGCTTGCTGCCAAAGAAGCCACGATGGGCAGAGAGCGGGGAAGGGTGCGGTGCCTTCAATACATGATGGCGCTGAGGATCGATAATGCTGCCTTTTTTCTGCGCGTGAGAACCCCACAGCAGAAAAATCACCCCTTCACGATGCTGGTTAATGGCGCTGATCACGTTGTCGGTGAAGGTTTCCCAGCCAAAACGCGCATGTGAATGCGCTTTGCCCGCTTCAACCGTCAGAACGGTGTTCAGCAACATCACCCCCTGAGTTGCCCAGCTCTCCAGAAAACCATGCTGCGGCCGCACGAAACCGGGGATATCCTGCTCCAGCTCTTTGTACATATTCAGCAGGGAGGGCGGAATGGCGACGCCAGGCAGCACCGAGAAGGCCAGCCCATGAGCCTGATTCGGACCGTGGTAAGGATCCTGACCTAATATCACCACCTTGATATCGCCTAACTCGGTCAGACGAAATGCGTTAAATACATCTTTCTGCGGCGGATAAACCGTCATTCCCGCCGCGCGTTCGCTGGCGACCGCTTTCAAGGTCTCCACGAAGTAAGGTTTCTCTTTCTCTTCAGCCAGCACATCGTGCCAGGTCAGCTTCTCAGCCATCATTGACTCCCTGCCAAAAAAAGTGCGCCTAGCTTAACGCGTCCTGGCGGGCAGCAGAAGGTCAAAATAATTTGAGAAATTGCAGAAAAATTTAAAATTAAAACTTGTTATAAATCAAGTTATTAGTTTTTATGTGGTTGTGCCTCATTGGGTGAAATTGATACAGGTCAAAACGACTGGTTTGCTGGGGTGATATACCAGAGCATCAAAAAAGTTTCGATGAACCGCGCTGTTCGCCTGCGGCAGCGCCAAGCCCTGGAGGCCTTGTATGATTACCGGTATTCAAATTACTAAAACCAATAATCCGCAGCTGCTGAACTCTTTCTGGCTGCTGGACACAGAAAAAAATGAAGCGCGCTGCCTGTGCGCCAAAGGTGGTTTCGCAGAAGATCAGGTGGTTGCTACCCGCGATCTGGGCGACATTGCTTATCGCGAAATTCCGCTGGAGGAAAAACCGCTGGTCCGTATCGAAGGTGGTCAGCACCTGAACGTTAACGTGCTGCGTCGCGAAACGCTGGAAGATGCGGTAAAGCATCCGGAAAACTACCCGCAGCTGACTATTCGCGTTTCCGGTTATGCGGTGCGCTTTAACTCGCTGACCCCGGAACAGCAGCGTGATGTGATCACCCGTACTTTTACCGAAAGCCTGTAAGCCGGGTTTTCTGCTGCGCTGACGAAAAGATACGCAGTTGCTCAGGCCGCGCCGGTGTTTATTGGCGCGGCCTTTTTACGTTTAATCGGTGAGTGCTGATCAGGGCTTTGTTCGCTTTGCACAAAAAAGGGGTTGAAAGGCGTATTTCCGGCAGCCAGACATAAAAAAATCGCCTCATTTGAGGCGATTTCTTCTTCAGCGTGCTGATTTATTCCGCACTTTGATCCGGTGTACCGGAGCTGCTTGGTTTGCGGCGTTTACCGATGTTTTTAGTATCGCGATGACGTTTTTTCACGCGCGGTTTCTCGGCTTCTTTCTCTTTGTCCTCTTTACGCTTCGCAAGCACTTTTTTCGACGGTTTTCCGGTCACCTTCGCGCTTGGAGCACGGGTTTCCGGACGAAGTTCATCGATGACGCGAGATTTCAGCGGCTCATTAACGTAACGGCTGATTTTGCCCAGCAATACGTGGTCATGAGCTTCAACTAATGACAGCGCGGTGCCTTTACGACCGGCACGGGCGGTACGGCCAATACGGTGCAAATAGGTATCGGCGGTGCGCGGCATGTCGAAGTTGATCACATGGCTGACATCGTCGATATCGATACCACGCGCCGCGACGTCTGTCGCTACCAGCACATTGACGCGGCCTTCATTCAGACGCTTCAGCGCTTCAGTACGTTTGGCCTGCACCATTTCGCCTTCGAGATAGCTGCAATGAATACCCGCTTCATGCAGCCAGCTGACCAGCTCATGCAGACGCTCACGTTTGCGCACAAACACAATTGAACGCGTCATTTCCGGCTGCTTCAGCAGATGGACCAGCAGCCTGGTTTTGTGTTCGAGGTTGTCGGCACGGTAGTACCACTGCTGAATTTTCTTACGCTCGCGCTGGCTCGGATCGGAATCGACAGACACCGGATCGTTCAGCAGACGCTCGGCAAAATCTTTAATGCTGTCGCCTTCCAGCGTGGCAGAGAACAGCATCGTCTGTTTACGCCAGCGAGTTTCGCCCGCGATAGTTTCGATATCCTGCGCAAACCCCATGTCCAGCATACGGTCAGCTTCATCGAGGATCAGCGTTTCAACCGCGCGGCAATCAAAGTTTTCTTCTTTGATGTACTGCAACAGACGACCGGTGGTGGCGACCACGACGTCCTGATTTTCGCTGAACACTTCGGCGTGGTTCATGTACGCGACACCGCCGGTAATGGTGGCGATATCCAGATGGGTATGTTTCGCCAGTTCACGCGCGTGGTCGGCAACCTGCATCGCCAGTTCACGCGTAGGCGTTAAAATTAAAATGCGCGGCGGGCCTGATTTTTTACGCGGAAAATCGATCAGGTGCTGCAAAGCCGGCAGCAAATAAGCTGCGGTTTTCCCCGTTCCGGTTGGTGCCGAACCCAGTACGTCACGGCCCTCCAGCGCGGGAGGAATGGCCTCAGCCTGGATGGCGGTTGGGCGCGTGAAGCCTTTTTCCTGCAGGGCATCCAGCAGGCTTTCGTCGAGTTCGAGTTCGGAGAATGTGGTTACGGTCATGGTCTACCTCAGTTTGGGGCGCTGATTATAGACAGAACAAACATAATCTTCATCTGTTTGTGTGCCGATGTTGCCAGGCCGAGGGATGTTTTCCCTGTCGTGCCACGTTACACTGAAGCACTGCCATTGGGCAGGATTTGTTGAGTGATTGCAGAGAATGACAGAAACGACGCCGCATCAGCGGCCTCAGTTACAAAAGAATGGTTTCACCTTTAAGCGCTTTTTTGTTGCCCACGATCGCTGTGCGATGAAAGTCGGCACCGACGGTATTTTACTGGGCGCATGGGCTCCGGTGGCTGGCGTACGACGCGTGCTGGATATTGGCACCGGCAGTGGACTGATTGCTTTAATGATGGCCCAGCGCACCCCGGATGAGGTGCAGATTGATGCCGTTGAGCTTGATGCCGACGCCGCGCAGCAGGCCACGGAGAATGTGCAGGCTTCGCCCTGGCCGTCACGGGTCAGGGTCCATCAGGCCGATATTTCCACATGGGCTGACGCCTGCGAGCAACGTTATTCCCTGATCGTCAGTAATCCGCCTTATTTTGCTCCCGGCGTGGATTGCGCGACACCGCAACGCGCGACCGCACGTTACACCGACACGCTCGACCATCAAACGCTGCTGCGTTGTGCAGCCCAGCTAATAGAAGAAGAGGGATTTTTTTGCGTGGTGCTGCCCGAAACACTCGGTCAAAGCCTGATCGATCTGGCACAGCAGGATGGCTGGCATCTGCGCTTTCGCTATGATGTTGCCGAATACGCGCATCGGCCGCCCCACCGGGTGCTGCTCGGCTTCTCGCCCTCGCCGGGTGAGCAACTGATGGAGCGTCTGGCGATACGCGATGAAAGCACCCAATATTCGGAAGACTGGTGCAGCCTGACGCGTGATTTCTATCTGTTCATGTAGTGCGAGGGTGCCAGCACCGTTGGCACCGCTTCCGGCAACAGATCGGGATAATCCGTCGTGTAATGCAGCCCGCGGCTCTCTTTACGTTCCAGCGCGCAGCGCACCATCAGTTCCGCCACCTGAACCAGGTTACGCAGCTCCAGCAAATTGTTGGACAGGCGGAAATGCGCGTAATATTCATCAATCTCCTGCTGTAGCAGGTTGATACGGCGCAACGCGCGTTCCAGTCGCTTGGTGGTGCGCACAATGCCCATGTAATCCCACATAAATAACCGCAGTTCATGCCAGTTATGCTGAATCACCACCCGCTCATCGGCATCATCAACACGGCTTTCGTCCCAGGCGGGCAGATGCTCGACCTGTTCGATAGCGGGCAGGCGGCGAATGATATCCTCTGCGGCTGACCAGCCGTAAACCAGACACTCAAGCAGCGAGTTTGAGGCCATGCGGTTGGCGCCGTGCAGCCCGGTATAGCTCACTTCACCAATGGCATACAGACCTTCAACATCGGTACGCCCCTGCTGATTGACCATCACACCGCCGCAGGTGTAATGCGCGGCGGGAACAATCGGAATCGGTTCTTTGGTCAGATCCAGGCCAAAGGTCAGCAGCTTTTCATAGATCATCGGGAAGTGGGCGCGAATAAAACTTTCCGGCTGATGACTGATATCAAGGTACATGCAATCAACGCCGAGGCGTTTCATCTCATGGTCGATGGCGCGGGCTACGATATCGCGCGGCGCCAGTTCGGCACGTTCATCAAAGTCCGGCATAAAGCGCGTGCCGTCCGGGCGCAGCAGCCAGGCGCCTTCGCCGCGCAGCGCTTCGGTCAGCAGGAAATTTTGTGCCTGCGGATGAAACAGGCAGGTCGGGTGGAATTGATTGAACTCCAGATTTGCCACGCGGCAGCCAGCACGCCATGCCATGGCGATGCCATCTCCTGACGCGACATCCGGGTTGGTGGTGTATTGATACACCTTGGCGGCACCGCCAGTGGCCAGAATCACCGCCCGCGCCCGACAGGTTTCGACCTGCTCGCGATTACGGTTCCAGATCCACGCGCCAACGACGCGACGCGGGCCGGACAGGCCAATTTTATCGGAAAGAATCAGGTCAACGGCATTGGTGCGTTCGAGAATGCGGATGTTGGGATGGCTCAGCGCCTGACTGACCAGCGTGGTTTCAACCGCGCGGCCGGTGGCGTCGGCGCTGTGCAGAATACGTCGGTGGCTATGGCCGCCTTCGCGGGTTAAATGGTAGCGCGCTTCGCCACCGCTCTGCGGCTCTTTGTCGAAAGCGACCCCGTTATCAATCAGCCACTGCACGCAATCGCGTGCGTTGCTGGCGATAAAACTGACCGTGGCACGATCGCACAAGCCGGCCCCGGCAATTAACGTATCTTCTACGTGCGACTCAATGCTGTCGGTTTCATCAAACACCGCGGCAATGCCACCCTGCGCATACAGGGTAGAGCCTTCATTTACCTGCGCTTTACTCAGGACCGTCACCTGATAATGCGGCGCCAGACGCAGCGCCAGCGATAAGCCCGCCGCGCCACTGCCGACGATAAGTACATCACACTGATAATCGGATAAAGGGGTCATGGTGTTTAATTTACTAAACAAAAGGTCCCCTGAGCATAAGCCCGGATGCCGGTGCTGTGAAGTATTTTGAACAGGTATCGGCGCAAAATTATGCGCTAAAGAGTGATAACAACGTGATTTCAGTAAGTTATGTCCGAAAATAGGATTAACGCGTTTTTTATACAAAACATACTGAAATTTAAGGTAATAAAGATGAAAATCATGGCGTCATAGGTTACTCTGCCAGCGATTATCGGTGCCGGATATGACGCCGCCAGCGCGGCAAGTCGCTACACTGAAAGACAATCAACAACAAAAGTGTCGTGGTTCCGATACGTAATTTTATCAGGTCGTAATGAACTTCAGGCCAGGATATGACTCTAAGCGCATGCTTGCTCAGAACTATGAGATGTGCTGGCAGTTCATTTACGCGTTAAAAAAGAGTTTGGGGAGACATTACCTCGGATGAGCGAGCAGTTAACGGATCAGGTTCTCGTTGAACGGGTTCAGAAGGGAGATCAAAAGTCATTCAATTTACTGGTGATTCGATACCAGCATAAAGTGGCGAGCCTGGTTTCACGCTATGTCCCATCGGGCGATGTGCCGGATGTGGTACAGGAGTCGTTTATTAAAGCGTATCGCGCACTGGAATCGTTCCGTGGCGACAGCGCCTTTTACACATGGCTGTACCGCATCGCGGTTAATACAGCAAAAAATTATCTGGTGGCTCAGGGACGCCGCCCGCCATCCAGCGATGTTGATGCAATTGATGCGGAAAACTTCGAAAGTGCGGGCGCATTGAAAGAAATTTCGAACCCTGAGAACTTAATGTTGTCTGACGAACTGAAACAAATTGTCTTTCGTACCATTGAGGCACTCCCTGAGGATTTACGTATGGCAATTACCCTCAGAGAACTGGATGGATTAAGTTACGAAGAGATTGCCGCCATCATGGACTGCCCGGTCGGTACGGTACGTTCGCGTATCTTCCGAGCACGAGAGGCTATTGATAATAAAGTTCAACCGCTTATCCAACGTCAGTGATAACGGCTACTGGAAGGGTACCAAAGCATGCAGAAAGAAAAACTTTCCGCTTTAATGGATGGTGAAACTTTAGATAACGAGTTGCTGTCGTCGTTATCCAGGGATGCAAATCTGCAAAAAAGCTGGGAAAGCTACCATCTGATCCGCGACACCCTGCGGGGCGATGTGGGTGAAGTGCTGCATTTTGATATCTCCGCGCGCGTGGCTGCGGCCATCGAAAACGAGCCGGTGCGTAACGTGACTTCGCTGATTCCGGAAGCACAGCCTGAACCGGTGCGCTGGAAGAAAATGCCGTTCTGGCGCAAGTCAGGCAGCTGGACTGCGCAACTGGCGCAGGTCGGCGTCGCGGCTTGTGTCTCGCTGGCGGTGATTGTCGGTGTGCAACACTACAATCAGCCTGCGGGCAGCAGCGCGACTGAATCGTCCGATTCGCCAGTGTTCAATACGCTGCCGATGATGGGCAAAGCTTCACCGGTCAGTCTGGGTGTGCCTTCTGATGCGTTCGATACCAATAGTTCGAATCAGCAGGTGCAGGAGCAGCGTCGCCGCATTAACGCCATGCTGCAGGATTATGAACTGCAACGTCGTCTGCATGCCGATCAGGTTCAGTTTGAGAAGAACGATCCGCAACAGGCGCAGGCTAATGTTCCCGGAAATCAGTCGTTAGGAATTCAGCAGCAGTAATGAAGCAGCTTTGGTGTGCCGTTAGCCTGCTGGCAGGCAGCCTGCTTTATACATCTACCGCCCCGGCGCAGACCTCTGCGTCCGGGGCGTTGTTACAGCAGATGGAGCAGGCAAGTCAGTCCCTCAATTACGAATTTGCTTATATCAATGTCTCGCGTCTTGGCATTGAATCCCTGCGTTATCGCCATGCGGTGATCGACAACCGTATCTTCGCTCAGCTGTTGCAGATGGACGGCCCGCGTCGCGAGGTGATTCAGCGCGGCAACGATATCAGCTACTTCGAACCTGGTCTTGATCCCTTCTCTCTGCCTGGCAACCATATTGTCGATGCACTGCCACCGCTGATGTTTGCCGATTTCTCCCGTCTGAACAGCGCCTATGATTTTATTCCGGTAGGGCGTTCACGTATTGCCGACCAAATGTGCGAAGTGGTGCGTATCGTCTCGCGGGATGGCACGCGCTACGGCTATGTGGTGTGGCTGGACGTGGATACCAAACTCCCGTTACGTATCGATCTGCTGGATCGCGACGGAGAAACGCTGGAGCAGTTCCGCGTCATCAGTTTTGCCGTGGATGAAGGTGTACGTAACCTGATGCAGGGGCTGGAGAAAGCCAATCTGCCGCCGACATTGTCACTGCCGGCGGGCGATAAAGTGCAGCTCAGCTGGCAGCCAGCCTGGGTACCGGAGGGGATGACGCTGATTTCGCAAAGCCGTCGTGATATCCCGGCGATGAACAAAACCGTCGAATCGCGTCTGTATAGCGACGGGTTGTTCAGTTTCGCAATTAACGTGACGCCCGCCGATAAAAGCAGCGTGACGCAGACATTGCGCACTGGGCGTCGTACGGTGCAGACCGAAGTGCGCAATAATTACGAAATTACCGTGGTGGGTGAAGTTCCACCGGCCACAGCAAAACGTATTGCGGACAGCGTTGATTCGGGACCAGCAAAATGATGAGAGAATGGGCCACCGTGGTGGCATGGAAAGAAGGTGTCGCAACGCTTCACACCGAAGCGAAAACCTCCTGTAACAGTTGCTCGGCGCGTAAAGGCTGCGGCAGTCATATGCTGAATAAGCTGGGGCCGAAAGATGCCCATGTGATGCAAATCGCCAGCAAAGAGCCGTTACAGCCAGGTCAGCGCATCGAACTCGGTATCCGTGAAAGCAGTTTGCTCGGTTCTGCGCTGCTGGTTTATATGACGCCGCTGTTTGGCCTGTTCCTGGTGGCTGGCTTGTTTCAGATGCTGTTTCACAGCGATCTCGCCTCTGCCTGCGGTGCGCTGTTGGGCGGCGTAGGCGGCTTTATCGTGGCGAAAGGGGTTTCAAGCCTGTTCGGCGAACGCGAGGCGTTTCAGCCGGTGATCCTCAATGTTGCATTGCCGCCAGATGCCATACGGGTTGAAAGCGAAGTTTGATTCTCGCCAGGGCCGCGTCTATCGCGGCCTTTTTATCCGCCCTTAACTGCTGAAATCAGTTGCGATTCCCCACAGTTCCATTCTTTAACGCGCGGCGTTAACAGTGTAATATGCGTCGTCATTAATGAGGCCGACAGGGTTCCAGGTAAAGCTCGATTTCCTGAATGTGTCTGTGCTCAAGTATTCAACTGATATTCTACGTGAAGATATTCATATAAATGAAGCACATACGAAATTTCTCCATCATCGCTCACATTGACCACGGCAAATCGACGCTCTCTGACCGTTTGATCCAAATTTGTGGTGGCCTGAGCGATCGTGAGATGGCGGCACAGGTTCTGGATTCGATGGATCTGGAACGTGAACGCGGCATTACCATTAAAGCGCAGAGTGTAACGCTCGATTACAAAGCGCTGAACGGTGAAACTTACCAGCTCAATTTTATCGATACCCCCGGACACGTAGATTTCTCCTATGAAGTGTCCCGCTCTCTGGCGGCCTGTGAAGGGGCGTTGCTGGTGGTCGATGCAGGGCAGGGCGTAGAAGCACAGACGCTGGCGAACTGCTACACAGCAATGGAAATGGATCTGGAAGTGGTACCGGTACTGAACAAGATCGACCTGCCTGCGGCTGATCCGGAGCGCGTAGCGGAAGAGATTGAAGATATCGTGGGTATCGACGCGGCTGATGCCGTGCGCTGTTCAGCGAAAACCGGCGTTGGTGTGCCGGATGTACTGGAGCGTCTGGTGCGTGACATTCCGCCGCCGGAAGGCGATCCGGAAGCCCCATTGCAGGCGCTGATCATCGACTCATGGTTCGATAACTATCTCGGCGTAGTGTCACTGATTCGTATCAAGAACGGTACGCTGCGCAAAGGCGACAAAGTTAAAGTGATCAGTACCGGTCAGACCTACAACGCTGACCGTCTGGGCATTTTCACCCCGAAACAGGTAGACCGTACCGAGCTGAACTGCGGCGAAGTAGGCTGGCTGGTGTGTGCGATCAAAGACATCCTCGGTGCGCCAGTGGGCGATACCCTGACGCTGCAACGCAACCCGGCTGACAAAGCGCTGCCAGGCTTCAAAAAAGTGAAGCCACAGGTTTATGCCGGTCTGTTCCCGGTCAGCTCTGATGATTACGAAGCCTTCCGTGATGCGCTCGGCAAATTGAGCCTGAACGATGCATCGCTGTTCTACGAGCCGGAAAGCTCCACCGCGCTGGGCTTCGGCTTCCGCTGTGGCTTCCTCGGCCTGCTGCATATGGAGATCATCCAGGAACGTCTGGAGCGTGAATACGATCTCGATCTGATCACCACTGCACCAACCGTGGTGTACGAAGTGGAAACCACAGATGGCGAAGTGGTGTATGTCGACAGCCCGTCTAAGCTGCCGCCTCTGAATAATATTGAAGAACTGCGTGAACCGATCGCTGAGTGTCATATGCTGCTGCCGCAGGAGTATCTCGGCAACGTCATTACGCTGTGTATCGAGAAGCGTGGTGTTCAGACAAATATGGTTTACCACGGCAATCAGGTTGCGCTGACTTACGAAATCCCGATGGCAGAAGTGGTTCTCGACTTCTTCGACCGTCTGAAATCGACGTCGCGCGGCTATGCTTCGCTGGATTACAACTTCAAACGTTTCCAGGCCTCTGACATGGTGCGTGTCGACGTACTGATTAACTCAGAACGTGTCGATGCGCTGGCGCTGATTACTCACCGTGAGAACTCGCAGTATCGTGGCCGTGATCTGGTTGAGAAGATGAAAGAGCTCATCCCTCGCCAGCAGTTCGATATCGCGATTCAGGCGGCAATTGGCAACCACATTATCGCTCGCTCAACAGTGAAGCAGCTGCGTAAAAACGTCCTGGCGAAATGCTATGGCGGTGACGTCAGCCGTAAGAAGAAACTGTTGCAGAAGCAGAAAGACGGTAAGAAGCGAATGAAGCAGGTCGGCAACGTTGAGCTGCCGCAGGAAGCATTCCTTGCCATTCTGCATGTCGGCAAAGACAGCAAATAAGGAACCTTAATGGCTAATATGTTCGCCCTGATTCTGGCGATCGCGACTCTGGTAACGGGTGTTATCTGGTGTATCGATCGTTTCAAATGGGCTCCGGCGCGTCGTGCGAAGCAGGTTGCGGCACAGGCGCAGGCAGGCAATACGCTGGACAGTAAAACGCTGGCGAAAGTATCGGCACAACCGGGCTGGGTGGAAACCGCTGCGTCGGTGTTCCCGGTACTGGCGGTGGTATTTATCGTACGTTCTTTCGTCTACGAGCCGTTCCAGATCCCGTCTGGCTCGATGATGCCGACGTTGCTGATTGGCGACTTTATCCTCGTGGAGAAGTTTGCCTACGGCATTAAAGATCCGATCACGCAAACCACGCTGATTCCGACCGGCCATCCGCAGCGCGGTGATATCGCGGTATTCAAATACCCGAAAGATCCAAGCATGGATTACATCAAGCGCGTCATTGGTCTGCCGGGCGATAAAGTGGTTTACGATCCGTACAGCAAAACCCTGACGGTAAATCCGGGTTGCGCGAGCGGTAAATGCGACACCGCGCTGCCGATCACCTATACCAGTATTGAGCCAAGCAGCTTTATCCAGACCTTCAGTGGTTTTGATGGCAATGAAACCGGCAACGGTTTCTTCCAGGTGCCGCAGGGTGAAACCATGCGCGGTGGCCTGCGTCTCGGGGCGCGTAAAGAGACTCTCGGCAACGTAACCCATGACATCCTGCTGGTAAATGAAGCGCAAAGCCAGGCAAGCATGTACTATCAGCAGCCGGGCCAGCCGCAGTCGAGCTGGATTGTGCCTCAGGGACAGTATTTCATGATGGGTGATAACCGTGATAACAGCGCCGACAGTCGCTACTGGGGCTTTGTCCCGGAGAAGAATCTGGTTGGTAAAGCGGTCGCTATCTGGATGAGCTTTGAGAAACAGGAAGGACAGTGGCCAACCGGCGTGCGCTTAAGTCGCATTGGCGGTATCCACTAATTACAGGCCCGCGCATAGCGGGCAAAACGGTTGGCTCCCTGCGGGGGGCCACTGCACACGAAACGGAACGTGTTGGAAGCTCAGCCCTGTTTCGTATGCAGAGTGACAGACGCACAGAAGAACTGGAATCGCATGAACCCCATCCTCATTAACAAGCTTCAGCGCAAACTGGGCTACACTTTTACTCATCCGGAACTACTGCAACAGGCTCTGACTCACCGCAGCGCCAGCAGTAAACATAACGAGCGTCTTGAATTTCTCGGCGATTCAATTCTCAGCTATGTCATTGCCAACGCGCTTTATCACCGCTTTCCGCGTGTGGATGAAGGCGATATGAGTCGTATGCGTGCCACGCTGGTGCGCGGTAACACGCTGGCAGAAATGGCGCGTGAATTCGACCTCGGCGAGTGTTTACGCCTCGGGCCGGGTGAACTGAAAAGCGGCGGTTTCCGTCGCGAATCGATTCTTGCTGATACCGTGGAAGCGCTGATTGGCGGCATCTTCCTCGACAGCAATATTCAGAACGTCGAAAAGCTGATACTCGACTGGTATCAAACGCGACTGGAACAAATCAGTCCGGGCGATAAACAAAAAGATCCGAAAACGCGCCTGCAGGAATTTTTGCAGGGACGTCATCTGCCGCTGCCGTCATATCTGGTGGTGCAGGTGCGTGGCGAAGCCCACGATCAGGAATTTACCATTCACTGTCAGGTGAGTGGCATGGCTGAACCGGTGGTGGGCGTTGGCTCCAGCCGCCGTAAAGCAGAACAGGCCGCCGCCGAACAAGCGCTGATTAAACTCGGCCTCGAATAGCAATATCCCGGCATCCTGACCGATGCCGATTAACTCAGGACTCGAATGAGCGAACACGAAACTTATTGCGGCTTTGTCGCGATTGTCGGCCGACCTAACGTCGGCAAATCCACCTTACTGAACCAGTTGCTGGGGCAGAAGGTGTCGATCACCTCGCGCAAGCCGCAAACCACGCGTCACCGCATCATGGGCATCCACACTGAAGGCGCTTATCAGGCCATCTACGTGGATACCCCCGGTCTGCACATGGAAGAGAAGCGGGCGATTAACCGCCTGATGAACCGTGCCGCCAGCAGTTCTATCGGTGATGTTGAATTGGTCATTTTCGTGGTTGATGGCACGCGCTGGACGCCTGATGACGAAATGGTGCTGAACAAGCTGCGCGACGGCAAAGTGCCGGTGGTGCTGGCGATTAACAAAATCGACAACATCCAGGATAAAAGCATCCTGCTGCCGCATCTGCAATTCCTCAGCCAGCAGATGAACTTCGTTGAAATCGTACCGATCTCGGCGGAATTCGGCAAAAACGTCGATACCATTGCAGCGATCGTGCGTAAACGTCTGCCGCAGGCGGAGCACCACTTCCCGGAAGAGTACATCACTGACCGCTCGCAGCGTTTTATGGCGTCGGAAATCATCCGTGAAAAACTGATGCGTTTCCTCGGTGCCGAGCTGCCGTATTCCGTCACCGTTGAGATCGAGAAGTTCGAGACCAACGAACGCGGCGGTTACGACATCAGCGGCCTGATTCTGGTCGAGCGCGATGGACAGAAGAAGATGGTGATTGGCAACAAGGGTGCCAAAATCAAAACCATCGGGATTGAAGCGCGTAAAGATATGGAAGAGATGTTTGAGGCCAAAGTACACCTCGAACTGTGGGTTAAGGTGAAATCTGGCTGGGCGGACGACGAACGTGCGCTGCGCAGTCTGGGTTATGTAGACGACCTCTAATCGATGGAAGGCTGGCAACGCGCCTTTGTGCTGCATAGTCGCCCCTACAGCGAAACCAGCCTGCTGCTCGACCTCTTTAGCGAAAGCGAAGGACGCGTCCGCGTCCTTGCCAAAGGTGCGCGTTCGCGCCGATCGCAACTCAAAGGCGCTCTGCAACCTTTCACGCCCCTGCTGGTGCGCTGGGGCGGGCGCGGCGAAGTCAAAACGCTGCGCAATGCCGAAGCGGTATCGCTGGCGCTGCCCCTCAGTGGCACCACGCTGTACTGCGGCCTGTACGTTAATGAACTGCTGTCACGCGTGCTGGAGCAGGAAATTCCTTTCTCCGATCTCTTCTTCGATTACCTGAATTGTATCCAGTCACTGGCCGCCGCCAGCGGGACGCCTGAACCGGCGCTGCGCCGTTTTGAACTGGCGCTGCTCGGCCATCTCGGTTACGGTGTCGATTTCCTGCATTGCGCAGGCAGCGGCGAAGAAGTGGCTGACGGCATGACCTACAGTTATCGCGAAGAGAAAGGCTTTATTGCCAGCCTGGTGGTGAACCAGCGCAGCTTTACGGGCCGTCAGCTGCGCGCATTGTGGGAACGCGATTTCCCGGATGCCGACAGTTTGCGCGCCGCCAAGCGCTTTACCCGTATGGCGCTGAAGCCCTATCTGGGGGGGAAACCGCTTAAGAGTCAGGAGCTGTTTCGCCAGTTTGTCCCTAAAAAGAAGCCGGATGCGGCCAATGAATGATGCCGGTTGTACCGCCAGTGCGTTTCAGCGCGGTACACTGCTAACACACTAAACATAGTTAAGGATTGTCATGGCTGAGTTGCTGTTAGGGGTCAATATTGACCACATCGCCACCGTACGTAACGCGCGTGGCACCCATTATCCCGATCCGGTGCAGGCCGCGTTTATTTCTGAGCAGGCCGGCGCGGACGGTATCACCGTCCACCTGCGCGAAGATCGTCGCCATATTACCGACCGCGACGTACGCATCCTGCGTGACACCATCCAGACGCGTATGAACCTGGAAATGGCGGTCACCGATGAGATGGTTGGCATCGCCTGCGATATCAAACCGCATTTCTGTTGCCTGGTGCCGGAAAAACGTCAGGAAGTGACTACCGAAGGTGGCCTCGATGTTGCCGGTCAGCAGGACAAAATCAATGCGGCGGTAAGGCAGCTGAGCGAAGCGGGTATTCTGGTCTCGCTGTTTATCGATGCTGACCACCGTCAGATTGAAGCCGCTGTTGCCAGCGGTGCGCCTTACATTGAAATTCACACCGGCGCTTACGCGGAAGCACCTGAAGGCCTGGAACGTGATGCTGAGCTGGCGCGTATTCGTACCGCCGCGACCTTTGCCGCCAGCCTGGGTCTGAAAGTGAATGCGGGCCACGGTCTGACTTACCACAACGTGTTGCCGATCGCGGCCCTGCCGGAAATGCACGAGCTGAATATCGGTCACGCAATTATTGGTCGCGCGGTGATGAGCGGGTTGGCTGATGCGGTTAAAGAGATGAAGCAGCTGATGCGGGAAGCGCGTCGCTAATGGCGATTCTCGGGCTGGGCACCGATATCGTTGAGATTGAACGTATCGCGGGTGTGATTGAGCGATCCGGCGATCGTCTGGCGCGTCGTGTACTGAGCGAAGCCGAGTGGCAGCAATATCAGACGCACCAGCAGCCGGTGCGTTTTCTGGCGAAGCGTTTTGCCGTGAAAGAAGCGGCGGCAAAAGCCTTTGGCACCGGCATTCGCGGTGGGCTGGCGTTCAATCAGTTTGAAGTCTACAACGATGCGCTGGGTAAACCGGGGTTACGTTTCTTTCTGAATGCGGCGGACATCGCCAGTCAGCTTGGCGTGCAGCATGTGCATGTCACGCTGGCCGATGAGCGCCACTACGCCTGCGCGACGGTGATTATCGAAAGTTAGTGGTGCAGCACCACAAATTTCTCCCACAGCGCTTCGCGAGTTTCGGGGTGCTGTGGATCAGGAATAATGGTGTTGTCGATCGGGCACACGCTCAGACAGGTTGGCACATCATAATGGCCGACACATTCGGTGCAGCGTTCAGCA
Source organism: Pantoea sp. X-Soil-TKNS-1207 (assembly GCF_059730485.1). Classification (NCBI taxonomy): domain Bacteria; kingdom Pseudomonadati; phylum Pseudomonadota; class Gammaproteobacteria; order Enterobacterales; family Erwiniaceae; genus Pantoea; species Pantoea sp. X-Soil-TKNS-1207. Next base: position 3,258,767 of record NZ_AP035958.1, on the reverse strand, counting down.
TCAATTTCATAGATCGCATCGCCTAAGCTGATGGCCTGATTGGGGCATTCAGGTTCGCACATGTCACAATTGATGCAGCGCTGGGTGATCAGTAAAGCCATGGTCCGTTCAGTATCTGGGTAAGGGGCGGTCAACAATGGCGCGCACCTTATCATAATTCAGTCGCGAGCCGCCGCTTTTTCTGCATGACGTTTGCGCTAGCGCAAGGTGCGCTGCGGCAATCTTTTCATTTAAACTTCATAAGTAATTTGTGAAGTCCTTTAATTAAATGCCAGTCGGCAATAGCAACAATTTTTCAGGCTATCCAATATTAGGACGGCCGATATTCTGCGTTAGCCTTTGCTTCACATCGATGAACGCTGATTCCGTCTGCAATGAATAAAATAGATAAGCTCATTAATAACCGCTACTCTGACGACAAATCGTATATTGATTTGAGTTATATCACGCACTTTTACTGCAATCAGGAATCCATTGATTCCGTCGTATCGTGACTAAAGCAGTATGAAACTTATCTGACGCAATGATTAGAGTGGAGCGCGTTTATTATTGTGGATGACTGTTCACTGATTGCCTGGGACATACCCGCGTTGCATTTAAATTTAACCGGGTTGCGTATTGCCACAGATATTATGTGGAATCAGGATGGCGCGCGTAACCTTGGGGTAACTTTTGCCAAATCGGACAAGATTCTGATGTCGGACCCTGACCGCAGCTTCCCCGCCGCCACGTTACAGCATCTGGCTGATTGCGCTAATCCGGGGCGACATCTCTTCAAACTGCGTCCTAAGCGGGCGGATGGCAGGTTATATAAAGGTCACGCTAATCTTTTTTTATGAGGCGCGCCCGTTTCCTGCGTTGTTACGGTTATGGCGAGGAATATTGTGGCAATTATGGTGCTAAAGATTATCGATTCGTTAAATACCAGAAGTATCAGGGTTTGTGGCAAGGTTATATACCAGCGAGCGTATGGTGTTATGAACGTGACCTCGACCGCAAAAAAAGTTACCATAGTTTAGTGCGCGATCTTATTGTTAACACACCGATCGATCAGCGTAAAAAGAATGCGTGTATTTTTTTTGGTAAAGAGTTTGGTCACAGTCGTATGTTTCTAAACTTTGGCTGGGTTAAAGTGAAAAGTTTTAATCGCCGTCCAACAACTGCACCGAAAATCAGAAAATATTGGCGTCCGTTATGGTGGTGGCGTTGGTTAAATCCACGAGCAGCAAAATGAAACTTTTCCGCGGTAGCCGATGCTGCGAAAGTTGTGGCAAGCATCAATACTGGTGGCAGCGACTCTGGGCCAGCGATCCGACGCTGTGTGAATCCTGTCTGGTGGATTTACAGCGTGATAGCCGCGAAGCGTGCCGTGCTGCCAAACCCGATCGAAATAAATAGAAAGGCCGCTTAGCGGCCTTTTTCGTTCTGGCTGATTCAGGTCAGCTTTTTCACCAACGCTTCACTGTGGCGGATATGGCTGGAAGCGCGTTCCGGATCGTTCTGTACCAACGCCATAAAGAGCAGGTCGGTGAGCGCCAGCTGTGCGCTGGTGGAGGAGATCGCGGCACTGCGCGTGCTTTGCTCCTCGGCGACGGTGTACAGGCAATGGGTCGCGCACTGTTGCAGGGTGTTGGGGGTGAACCCGGTAAACGCCAGCACATCCGCACCGGTCTGCGCCGCTTCCTGCGCGGCCAGATTGATCTCGCGGCGCTCGCCGGTATAGGAGATGGCCAGCAGCACGTCGCCCGGCGCCATCGCCTGAACGCTGGCCAGCAGCGCATGCATATCCTGCTCGGCAACCGCGTTGATACCGATCTTCATCAGCTTCCACGAAAAATCTTTCGCTACCAGACCCGATGCACCAATGCCGACCAGCAGAATGCGGTTAGCATTTTTCAGCAACTGCAACGTCTCCAGCAGCATCTCTTCGCTATTGATATCCAGCGTGGCGCGAATCGCCGAGATTTTCTCCGCCAGCAGCTTTTCTCCCACGACTTTCAGCGGATCATCGCTAAGGATATGGTTATGCACGGTAATCGCATCCCTGTCTGCCAGCGACTCGCTGAGCGCCAGTTTTAATGCCGGAAATCCCTTGTAGCCCAGCTTCTGGGCAAATTTGACCACGCTGGACTGGCTGACACCTGATTCTTCCGCCAGTTTTTGCGAACTCAGATGCCGCGCCCGGTCCGGCTGCGACAACAAAAAATCCGCCAGCCGACGCTCATTAAGCGCCAGGCGCGGATAGAGCTGACGAATTCGCAGCAATGAACTCATGTCCGATCCTTAATCCATCTTTCTGAGTAGTACGAAATGCATGATTAACCCGATCTCAATGGCAGGGGATCTCGCATGACAGCCTGCCGACAATAAGAATAAACTATTCAGCTGGCATTGTAGTCATTGGAATTAAAAATGACGGCTTTCGCCCAGGATGCTGATGCTGGCTACACTGTAGAGCAGGCAACATAAAGGAGGGTGGTTTGACTAAGGGTACACAACGACGCGTGGTGTTTTTCGATCTCGACGGCACACTGCATCAACAGGATATGTTTGGCACCTTTATGCGTTATTTGCTGAAGCGCCAGCCGCTGAACCTGCTGCTGGTGGTGCCGTTGCTGCCGGTGATTGGCGTGGGAATGCTGATTAAGGGCCGTGCTGCGCGCTGGCCAATGAGCCTGCTGCTGTGGGCCATCACCTTTGGTCACAGCGAAGAACGTCTGCGGCAACGCGAAGCCGATTTTGCCCGCTGGTTCCGCCAGCGCGTCACCGCGTTTCCGGTGGTACAGCAGCGGCTGACGGATTATCTCAGCAGCGATGATGCGGATGTCTGGCTGATAACCGGTTCACCGCAGTCACTGGTGGAACAGGTCTATTTCGATTCAGCTTTTCTGCCGCGCGTGCAGCTGATCGCCAGCCAGATGAAACCCGGTCGCGGCGGGCGCGTGCTGGCGATGCGCTGTCTCGGTCATGAGAAAGTGGCGCAGCTGGAGGAGAAAATCGGCACGCCGCTCCAGCTCTACAGCGGCTACAGCGACAGCAAGCAGGACAATCCATTATTGTTCTTTTGTCAGCATCGCTGGCGCGTCACGCCGCGTGGCGACCTACAGCAGCTGGAATAACATCTCGATTTCGCTATAATGCGCCGCCTTTGTTGCCCGCAGGAGTTGCCCGGTGAACCCACAAACTGATGAATACTGGATGCGTCACGCATTGCGTCTTGCGCGTATCGCGTGGGAGCAGGGTGAAGTGCCGGTCGGCGCAGTGCTGGTGCAGGGCGATACGGTGATTGGCGAAGGCTGGAACCGGCCGATTGGTCAGCATGATCCCACGGCTCATGCCGAAATCATGGCGCTGCGCCAGGGCGGTAAAGTGTTGGAGAACTATCGCCTGCTCGATACCACCCTGTATGTCACGCTGGAACCCTGTGTGATGTGTTCCGGTGCGATGGTACACAGCCGGATTACCCGTCTGGTATATGGCGCGAAGGATGAAAAGACCGGCGCGGCCGGATCGTTGCTGGATGTGATTGGTCATCCGGGCATGAACCATCAAATCCAGATTGAATCTGGCGTGCTGGCCGGGGAGTGCGCGGCGATGCTGAGCGATTTTTTCCGTATGCGCCGCGAACAAAAGAAAGCGCTGCGTCAGGCGCAGCGCGGCGAAGGTTAATTCATCGCAATTTTCGGTTCGACTGCCGGGTAACCGGCGCCCAGTTCGGCTTCCAGCGCTGACTGCTGTGCCAGCCGCTTCTCCTGCTCCTGCAAATAACCCACCAGGCTTATCTGATACTTACGGATATTCTCGACGTAGTTATATGCCTCATGCCCGCGGGCAAAGCCGTAAGTGGTCTGGGCGTAATAACGCTTCTGACTCAGCATCGGCAGTCGCAGTTTCACATCGGCCCAGCTATCCGGATTGCCGCCCTGTTTGGCGGTGAGCTTGCGCGCATCCAGCATATGGGCGTACCCCATGTTGTAAGCCGCCAGCGCAAACCAGATCCGTTCATCGTCCGGGATAGTGGCGGGGACTTTTTCCATCATGCGTTGCAGATACTCGCTACCGCCACGGATGCTCTGCTCAGGGTCGAGACGGTCATTCACGTCGAGGCTATCGGCGGTATTACGCGTCAGCATCATCATGCCGCGCACGCCGGTTGGCGACGTCGCCTGCGGATTCCAGTGTGACTCCTGATAGGAGATCGCCGCCAGCAAACGCCAGTCGATGCTGCTGGCATACTTTTCAAACAGCGGCTTGATATCCGGCAGCGTGCTGTCGATGGCGCGCAGGAAAGTACGGGTATCGACATAATCGAAGGTGCCGACGTGGCCGAGATACTTCTCCTCCAGCCGCGCCATCGCGCCTTCTTCACCCATCTGGCTGTAGAAGTCGAGCATAGCCGCATTCAGGCTGTCATCTTCTTCATTACGCGGCAGATACCAGGTGACCGGTTCTTCGTCGGTAATATCAAAGGCGACCGCCAGCTGGGGATGGATACGCTGTAACAAACCAATAGTGACAGAATCACCGACGGTGTAATCCAGTTTGCCATCCGCTACCGCTTCCAGCAGCGCTTTTTGCCCCAGATCGGTAGCAATGGACCAGTCGAGATCGGGATAGCGGTCAGCTTTAGCGGAACGTAAAGTTGACAGGTACGCCGATCCGGACTGCACAATCAGGCGGCCTTTCAGATCGCCAAGGTTTTTCGGCCGAGGCTTATCAATGCGGTACACCAGCTGTTGCGACACCGAGTAGTAGCTCGGTCCGGTCTGGTAACGGGCGATGCGATCGTTATTGTAAATCAGGCCCGCAGCCAGCAAATCTGCTTTACCATCATCGAGATCGTCAAACAGGTCGCTCAGGTTCGGGCGTACCGTCACCTGAAGTTTGACGCCAAGATAATCGGCGAAGCGCTTTGCCAGCTCGTAATCCATACCGACTGGTGCATTATTGATGGTGTAGTAAGTCAGCGGGGAGCTAACGGTACTGATGCGCAGCACTCCCCGTGATTTGATCTGCGATATCGCGTCTTTGCCACCCCCGTACCAGGGGATCGACGGCCACAGTGCCAGCGCAAGTAGCACGGTGATCAGACCGATAAACAGATAGTTTATTTTCAGGCGTTTCAAATAGTTGTCTCTCGCTGGCTCTAAGGCCTCTGTCTTTAAAAGGCAGTATTGATCTTCTTTGAACTCCCAGAGCGAAGGGCATTTTGCGCAACAAAGCGAGTCGGAGCAACTTTTATAGCAAGATTTGCGCAAATTTCAGGCAAATCCGGTGAGTCATAAATTCTGCGCAAACGGTTTCGTAACCGGTGCTGTTTCTCTATAATACGCCCCGTTTTCCCTGTTGCGCCCAATGAAGCGTCGCCCGGCGCTTCGAAGACGAGAGATCTTTAATGATGGAAATTCTGCGTGGTTCGCCCGCCCTGTCGGCATTTCGTGTAAACAAACTGCTGACCCGCTTTCAGGACGCTCATCTGCCGGTGAGTGATATTTACGCCGAGTACGTCCATTTTGCCGATGTCAGCGCGCCGCTGAGCGCGGACGAAAAAGCCCGCCTGCAACGTCTGCTGAAATACGGTCCGTCTCTCGCCGAACATGCGCCACAAGGGCGTCTGTTGCTGGTGACGCCGCGCCCCGGCACCATTTCGCCCTGGTCTTCCAAAGCGACCGACATCGCTCACAACTGCGATCTGCCGCAGGTACGTCGTCTGGAACGCGGTATGGCGTTCTACGTGCAGGCACCGCAGCTGACCGAAGCGCAGTGGCAAACTCTCGCCAGCCTGCTGCACGACCGCATGATGGAAACGGTGTTTGTCGATCTCAACGATGCGCAGCAGCTGTTCGCTCACCATGAACCGCAGCCGCTCAAAAGCATTGATGTGCTGGGCGGTGGCCGTCAGGCGCTGGAGCAGGCCAACACCACGCTGGGCCTGGCGCTGGCCGATGACGAAATCGACTACCTGCTGGACGCCTTCAGCAAACTGGGCCGCAACCCGAACGACATTGAACTCTATATGTTCGCGCAGGCGAACTCTGAGCACTGCCGTCACAAAATTTTCAACGCCGACTGGATTATCGACGGCGAAAAACAGCCGAAGTCGCTGTTTAAAATGATCAAAAACACCTTCGAACAAACGCCGGATTACGTGCTGTCTGCCTATAAAGACAACGCGGCGGTGATGGAAGGTTCTGAAGTCGGCCGTTACTACGCCGATGCGGAAAAAGGCGAATACGATTTCCATCAGGAAGAAGCCCATATCCTGATGAAGGTGGAAACCCACAACCACCCGACGGCGATTTCACCGTGGCCGGGTGCTGCGACCGGTTCCGGTGGCGAAATCCGTGACGAAGGCGCAACCGGCCGTGGCGCGAAGCCGAAAGCTGGCCTGGTCGGCTTTTCGGTCTCCAACCTGCGTATTCCTGGTTTTGAACAGCCGTGGGAAGAGAACTTCGGCAAGCCTGACCGCATCGTCACCGCGCTGGACATCATGACCGAAGGCCCACTGGGCGGCGCAGCGTTTAACAACGAATTTGGTCGTCCGGCTCTGAACGGCTACTTCCGTACCTATGAAGAACGCGTTAACAGCCACAACGGCGAAGAACTGCGCGGCTATCACAAGCCGATCATGCTGGCTGGCGGCATCGGTAACATCCGTGCCGATCATGTGCAGAAAGGCGAAATTGTAGTTGGCGCTAAGCTGATCGTGCTGGGTGGCCCGGCGATGAATATCGGTCTGGGCGGCGGTGCTGCTTCGTCGATGGCGTCTGGCCAGTCTGATGCCGACCTCGACTTCGCTTCGGTGCAGCGCGACAACCCGGAAATGGAACGTCGTTGCCAGGAAGTGATCGACCGCTGCTGGCAGCTGGGTACGGCCAACCCGATTCTGTTTATTCATGACGTCGGCGCGGGCGGTCTGTCCAACGCGATGCCGGAGCTGGTGAGCGACGGCGACCGTGGTGGCCGTTTCAATCTGCGCGATGTGCTGAGCGATGAGCCAGGCATGAGCCCGCTGGAAGTGTGGTGTAACGAATCTCAGGAACGTTACGTACTGGCGGTGGCCCCGGAGAAACTGGCGCTGTTTGACGAGCTGTGTAAGCGCGAGCGCGCACCTTATGCGGTGATCGGTGAAGCCACCGAAGAACTCCACCTGAGCCTCGACGACACGCATTTCGACAACAAACCGATCGATATGCCGCTCGACGTGCTGCTGGGCAAAACGCCGAAGATGACGCGCGACGTTGTCCGTCAGCAGGCGAAAGGCGAAGCATTGCAGCGCGACGGCATTACCCTGGTCGACGCGGTCAATCGCGTGCTGCATCTGCCGACCGTGGCTGAGAAAACTTTCCTCGTGACCATCGGCGACCGTTCGGTGACTGGCATGGTCGCCCGTGACCAGATGGTGGGACCGTGGCAGATCCCGGTAGCCAACTGCGCGGTGACCACCGCCAGCCTCGACAGCTACTACGGTGAAGCCTTCGCCCTCGGCGAACGCGCCCCGGTCGCGCTGCTCGACTTCGCGGCCTCCGGTCGTCTGGCGGTGGGTGAAGCATTGACTAACCTCGCGGCGACGGCGATTGGTTCGCTGAAGCGCGTGAAGCTGTCGGCGAACTGGATGGCTGCGGCGGGTCACCCTGGTGAAGATGCCGGTCTGTATGAAGCGGTGAAAGCGGTGGGCGAAGAACTTTGTCCGGCGCTGGGCATCACCATTCCGGTGGGTAAAGACTCGATGTCGATGAAAACCCGCTGGCAGCATGGCAACGAGCAACGCGAGATGACGGCACCGCTGTCGCTGGTCATCACCGCGTTTGCCCGCGTAGAAGATGTGCGTCGCACCGTGACGCCGCAGTTGCAGGCCGATCAGGATAACCTGCTGCTGCTGGTGGATCTCGGCAACGGCGCGAATACCCTCGGCGCGACCGCGCTGTCGCAGGTTTATCGTCAGCTCGGCGACAAACCGGCCGACGTACGCGACGCCGCCCAGCTGGCAGGCTTCTTCAACGCCATCCAGGCGCTGGTGGCTGAGCAGAAACTGCTGGCCTACCACGACCGCTCCGACGGCGGCCTGCTGGTTACGCTGGCAGAGATGGCGTTCACCGGCCACTGCGGCATCGACGTGGATATCGCGGCGCTGGGCAGCGATACGCTGGCTGCGCTGTTTACCGAAGAACTGGGCGCGGTGATTCAGATCAATGCCGCCGATCGTGACGCGGTGCTGAAGACCTTTGCCGATCACGGCCTGACTGGCAACGTACATGTGATTGGCCAGGCGCTGCCGGGCGATCGCTTTGTGATTCATTCCGGCGAGCACGCGGTATATAGCGAAAGCCGCACCACGCTGCGTACCTGGTGGGCAGAGACCACCTGGCAGATGCAGCGTCTGCGTGACAACCCGGCCTGCGCCGATCAGGAACATGAAGCGAAGAAAGACGACAACGATCCTGGTCTCAACGTGCATCTGACCTTCAAACCGCAAGAAGACGTGGCTGCGCCGATGATTGCGACCGGTGCGCGTCCACGCGTGGCCGTGCTGCGTGAGCAGGGCGTCAACTCCCACGTTGAAATGGCGGCGGCGTTCCATCGCGCTGGCTTTACCGCTGTTGACGTACATATGAGCGACCTGCTGGCCGGTCGTCGCGGTCTGGAAGAGTTCCACGCGCTGGTTGCCTGTGGCGGCTTCTCCTACGGTGACGTGCTGGGCGCCGGCGAAGGCTGGGCGAAATCGATTCTGTTCAATGGCCGCGTGCGCGATGAGTTCGAAAACTTCTTCCATCGTCCGCAGACCCTGGCGCTGGGCGTGTGCAACGGCTGCCAGATGATGTCCAACCTGCGTGAGCTGGTGCCGGGCAGCGAGCTGTGGCCACGCTTCGTACGTAACCAGTCAGAACGTTTTGAAGCGCGTTTCAGCCTGGTCGAAGTGGCTGCCAGCCCGTCGCTGCTGCTGGACGGTATGGCCGGTTCGCGGATGCCAATCGCGGTATCGCACGGTGAAGGTTTCGTTGAAGTGCGCGATGGCGCGCATCTGGCCGCGCTGGAAAGCAAAGGTCTGGTGGCGCTGCGCTTTGTCGATAACTTCGGCAAGGTGACCGAGAACTACCCGGCGAACCCGAATGGTTCACCGAACGGCATCACCGCGGTAACGAACGAAAGCGGTCGCGTCACCATTATGATGCCGCACCCGGAGCGTGTATTCCGCACCGTCAGCAACTCCTGGCACCCGGCAGAGTGGGGCGAGGATAGCCCGTGGATGCGTATCTTCCGTAACGCGCGCAAACAGCTGGGTTAATCATTATCGGCGGGTGCGTATCAATACGCACCCTAGGTTATTGATAAAGCTGCCTTTATGTAGGGTCGGCATTTATGCCGACCTTTTTAATGCCCGCAAAGGTAGATCTGTTTTTATGTAGGGTCGGCATTTATGCCGACCTTTTTAATGCCCGCAAAGGTAGATCTGCTTTTAAGTAGGGTCGGCATTTATACCGACCTTTTTAATGCCCACAAAGGTAGATCTGCTTTTAAGTAGGGTCGGCATTTATGCCGACCTTTTTAATGTACGCAATTTACCCAACTGTCGGAAAACAGCGACATAGGGCTATCCCCTCTGTCGTCAAAAGGTGACATTTAACCCATTGAAATTGCTGAAGGGATTTTTTGCTGCCTGATCGCGTTGCTAATCAGCGACACTTTTTCCAGACCGGACGGTAAATTTTCGCCGCGGCAACCTTCCTCATCTGGCATTTATCTGATAAATCACACTATTTTATTTTTGGCACGATACTTGCTATACTAATTACGTTGCTCATTCTCCTGCTTATGATTGCCCCGCATTGCGGTTGAGCTCATAAAAACTGAATGACGCACCAAACGGTGCCTGCCGTCCACCCAACCGATAATCGCTTGCTTTGCAACGTTATCAAGCATCGGACGTAACGTTGAGTTAGGCACCACCTTATTCCCGCGCGATGCCATCAGCGTCGCGTTAAACGGCAGGCAAAGCGCCTGCCGTTTTCTTTTCTGCACTTTCTTCCGCTTTCAGACTCCGCTAGCATTCCTGCAATAAAATTTTAAGGAAATCCGGTTGTGAAGAGATGGCGTTTATTTCCCCGATCGCTGCGTCAGCTGGTGCTGATGGCGTTCCTGCTGGTGCTGTTGCCGCTGCTGGTACTGGCGTGGCAGGCGTGGGAAAGCCTGTCGGCGCTGAGCAATCAGGCGGCGGATACCAATCGCAACACCTTTACCGATGTGCGCCGCAGCGAAGCGATGGCGCGTACCGCCCTCGAGCTGGAGCGCAGCTATCGCCAGTATTGCGTGCTGGGCGATGTCACGCTGGCAAATCTGTATCAGACGCAACGGGTGCGCTACGGTCAGATGCTTAGCACCCACGCGGCCAGCCTGCCGGAATTACCCTCATTCAAAATCTTAGCCGCGACGCTGCCGCAGCTGGAAACCCTGCAATGCGCCAACGGGAATCCGGTGGCGCAGGCGGCTGACGCGCTGGAACGTTTTTCGGATTCCAATGCGCAGATGGTGCAGGCGACGCGTGAAGTGGTGTTTTCGCGCGGTTTACAGTTGCAGCGTGAAATTGCCGATCGCGGCCAGTTTTTTGGCTGGCAGGCGCTGATATTGTTCCTGATCAGTCTGGCGCTGGTGCTGCTGTTCACCGGCATGATTATCGGACCGGTCAAGCGTGTTGAACGTATGATCAACCGGCTGGGCGAGGGCAAAGCGCTGGGCAATAGCGTCAGCTTTCGCGGTCCGCGTGAGATCCGTTCGCTCGGGCAGCGCATTGTCTGGCTGAGCGAGCGTCTGAGCTGGCTGGAAGCGCAGCGCCACGAGTTTTTACGTCATCTTTCCCATGAACTGAAAACGCCACTCGCCAGCCTGCGCGAAGGCACCGAACTGCTGGCCGACCAGGTTGCCGGGCCGCTCAATAGCGAGCAGCAGGAAGTGGTGGCGATTCTTGATACCAGCAGCCGCCATCTGCAACGCCTGATTGAACAGCTGCTGGATTACAACCGCAAACTGGCTGATGGCCCACTGGCGCTGGCGCCAGTGGCTCTGGATAGCATCGTGGAGACGGTGGTGAAGTCGCACTCGCTGCCTGCCCATGCGCGGCAAATGAACACCCATGTCGATCTTCAGGTAAATCAATGCCTGGCGGAAGCGACCTTACTGCAACGGGTGATCGATAACCTGTATTCGAACGCCGTGAACTACGGCAGCGAATCCGGTAACATCTGGTTGCAGAGCCAGCAGAAAGGCAACGAGGTATGGATCGAGGTGGCAAACACCGGCACACCGATTCCGGCTGAAGAACAGGCGATGATTTTTGAGCCTTTTTATCAGGGCAGCCAGCAACGCAAAGGGCCGGTTAAAGGCAGCGGGCTGGGGTTGAGCATCGCCAAAGATTGCCTGCGCAGGATGCAGGGTGATTTGCAGTTGGTGACACGCAAGGATGCGGATGTCTGTTTTCGTATCATTTTGACTACCACCGCCGGGAATGCCTGATCAATGAAATTATCCCTCAACACATTTTTCGTCTGCGGTCTGCTGGCATTCGGGCTGACGGGGTGTCATGCCCCCGCCCCGGACGACGCGCTGCACGATGACGCGACGTTGCCGGAGCCACAGGTACGCCTGCCGGACTATCTGGCGACCGACTGCGGCAATGTCTGGCAAATCGAATACCCGGCTGCGATGAGCAATCCATTGTACTGGCTGCGCGCCATTGATTGCGCTGAGCGTCTCTCGCCGGCGGAAGCCAGAGCGGAAGCACGTCGCTGGCCGGTACAGGGCTGGACGCGCGCCTACAAGCAGGCCATTTTGCTGGCGAACGGCAATGTCACCCCCCAGGAGCGTCGCCAGTATATCGACGTGCTGGATAGCTACGGCACGGTGTTCCCGGCCGGGGTGCGTCCGCTGATTCAACTGTGGCGTAGCAATCAGGCTGCGCAGCTGGAACTGAGCGATGCGCGCGGGCGTTATGCGCGACTCCAGCAAAGCAGCGATACCGAGCTGGATAGCCTGCGTCAGCAGCAACGTACCCTGCGCAATTCGCTGGATGATACCCAACACAAGCTGGAGCGTCTGACCGATATCGAACGCCAGCTCTCCACGCGCAAAGCGCCGGACAGCAGCGATAACTCGCACAGCGCCAGCGGGACCGCGAATGAGGAACAGCCCTGATGAAACAGGCCGCACGATTATTACTGGTGGATGACGACCCAGGTTTGCTTAAGCTGCTCGGTATGCGCCTCAGCAGCGAAGGCTATCAGGTGGCGACCGCGGCCAGCGGGCCGGAGGCGTTACGCCATCTGCAAAAAGAGAAGGTCGATCTGGTGATCAGCGACCTGCGTATGGATGAGATGGACGGCCTGGCGCTGTTTAGCGAAGTACAGAAGCGCCATGCCGGCCTGCCGGTGATCATCCTCACCGCGCATGGATCGATCCCGGAAGCGGTCTCCGCCACCCAGCAGGGCGTGTTCAGTTTTCTCACCAAACCGGTGGATCGCGATGCGCTGTACAAAGCCATTGATGAAGCGCTGGCCCAGCGTGCGCCCGCCAGCGATGACGGCTGGCGTGAATCTATCGTCACGCGTAACCCGCTGATGCTGCGGCTGCTGGAGCAGGCGCATATGGTGGCGCAATCTGACGTCAGCATTTTGATTAATGGCCAGAGCGGTACCGGTAAAGAGGTGCTGGCGCAGGCGATCCATGCCGCCAGCCCGCGCGCCAGCAAGCCTTTTATCGCCATCAACTGCGGCGCGCTGCCGGAACAGTTGCTGGAATCGGAGCTGTTCGGCCACGCCAAAGGGGCGTTTACCGGCGCGGTGAGTTCACGCGAAGGGCTGTTCCAGGCGGCAGAAGACGGCACGCTGTTCCTCGACGAAATTGGCGATATGCCGCAGGCGTTGCAGGTGAAGCTGCTGCGCGTGTTGCAGGAGCGCAAAGTGCGCCCGCTTGGCAGCAACCATGATGTCAGCATCAATGTGCGCATCATTTCGGCCACCCATCGCGACTTGCCGAAAGCGATGGAGAAAAAGAGTTTCCGTGAAGATCTCTACTATCGCCTCAACGTGGTGAACCTGAAGATCCCAGCGCTGCACGAACGTGCCGAAGATATTCCGCTGCTGGCGAACCATCTGTTGCGTCAGTCGGCGGATCGCCATAAACCTTTTGTGCGCAGTTTCTCGGTCGATGCGATGAAGCGGTTGGTGGGTGCCAGCTGGCCAGGTAATGTGCGCCAGTTGGTGAACGTGATTGAACAGTGCGTGGCGTTAAGCACCTCGCCGGTGATCGGCGACGCGCTGGTGGAACAGGCGCTGGCAGGTGAAAACACCGCGCTGCCGACCTTTGTGGAAGCGCGCAACCAGTTCGAGCTGAATTATCTGCGCAAACTGTTGCAGATGACGAAAGGAAATGTCACCAATGCCGCGCGTCTGGCTGGACGCAACCGTACTGAGTTTTATAAGCTGCTGTCGCGCCATGAACTGGACGCCAGCGATTTTAAAGAGTAGCTTTCTGCCGCAGCGTACGCCCGGAAAGCAGGAGATCGTCCTGTTTTGCCGCCACCGATGGCTCTGAGCCAGCGGCAGCGGCAGGAACACTTATACTATCTGTTACCCGTCCGGCCACGGAGGGAGTGAAAAAAGGATCTGACATGAAAAAGATCGATGCAATTATCAAACCATTTAAGCTCGATGACGTACGTGAAGCGTTAGCGGAAGTTGGCATCACCGGGATGACGGTTAGCGAAGTGAAAGGGTTTGGTCGCCAGAAAGGTCATACCGAACTGTATCGCGGTGCCGAGTACATGGTCGACTTTCTGCCGAAAGTGAAAATCGAAATGGTGGTGGGCGACGATATCGTTGATACCTGCGTTGAGACCATCATGAAAACCGCGCAGACCGGTAAAATTGGCGACGGTAAGATCTTCGTATTCGACGTAGCGCGCGTGGTACGTATCCGTACCGGCGAAGAGGACGAAGAGGCGATTTAATCGCGCTTTGAGATTGATAAAAGGCCCGCAACGCTCCGCGCTGCGGGCTTTTTCTTTTACAGCACCTTATGCGGGCCGAAGACTTCGTAGTGGATGCGCGCGGCGTCAACGCCGGCATCCAGTAACTGACGCGCGACAAACTGCATAAACGGCAGCGGACCACAGATCCAGAACTGGCGATCGGGATGACTCAGGGCGGCGGAGACGCTGGCTAAATCCATCAAGCCCTGGCTATCGTAACGCCCGTTGTCGTCAGCGGAGGGCTGGCGATACCAGATATGGCTGCTGAAGTCCGGCAGGCGCGCGCCCAGCGTTTTGACTTCATCGGCGAAGGCGTGCTGGCTGCCACTCTCAGCTGCATGTAGCCAGTTCACCGCCGCCGGATGCGGGTCTGCGGCCAGCGCGGCCAGCATCGCCAGCATTGGCGTCTGGCCAACACCGGCAGAAATCAGCGTCACGGGGGTCTGTGGCGCCACCTGCAAATAGAAATCACCCGCCGGTACTGCGCACTGCACCACATCGCCCACCTGAGCCTCGTCATGCAACCAGCCGGATACGGCGCCTTTATCTTCTCGTTTCACCGCAATGCGATAGCGCTGGCCATTGGGTTGATGGGTCAGGGAATACTGACGATGTTGCAGATGTCCCGCGCTATCCGGCCGCAGGCTGATCGCCAGGTACTGGCCGGGCAGAAAATCGGCTACCGCTTCACCATCCACCGGTTCCAGCTCGAAACTTTTAATCACGCAACTTTGTGCATCAATGGCGCGAATGCGGAAATCACGCGCGCCGCGCCAGCCGCCGGTTTTTGCCTCAGACTGGCGATAAATCGTCTCTTCACGCTGAATAAACACCTCCGCCAGCACGCCATAGGCCTTACCCCAGGCCTGCAACACCGCGTCGCCCGGATTCAGCAGCTCCTCGATGCTCGCCAGCAGGTTTTCACCCACAATGGCGTATTGCTCCGGCTGAATATTCAGGCTGACATGCTTCTGGGCGATTTTTTCCACCGCTGGCAGCAGCACGTCAAGGTTCTCCAGGTTGCTGCCATAGGCGCAGATGGCGTTGAACAAGGCTTCACGCTGGCCGCCACTGCGCTGATTGTTCATGTTGAACACATCTTTCAGTTCCGGGTGCCGCGTCAGCATACGCTGATAAAAATGACCGGTGAGCTGCGGGCCAAGTTGGGCGATAGCGGGCAGGGTAGATTTGATGGTGGCGATGGTTTGCGCATCGAGCATGGTGAGACCCTCATTGCATTTTAAAAAATGTATTTTAAATGCATCTTATTATCGAAGCGCAACGGTTGTAAATCACCCTGAATGCTCAGGGATATCGGATTTCAGATGGAGCCTGGCTCGCAAACCTGAAATTTTTTCCGCATCATCCTGAGGAAATATCGTGATTCTCTGCGTTGCAAAAATGCGTAAAAAACCCGTTCCAGCGCCATGCCAATCGTTTGCGTAAAAAGAGGGGATTGCTGCTACCGTCACCTGACAAAACGGTTTACACTGTGGGCCTTCGCCCCTTAGCGGGGCTTAAACTGCCGTTAAAAAAGTTGCTGAGTCAGGAGATGCGGATGTTAAAGCGTGATATGAACATTGCCGATTATGATGCCGAGTTGTGGCAGGCGATGGAGCAAGAGAAAGTGCGTCAGGAAGAGCACATTGAACTGATTGCTTCTGAAAACTACACCAGCCCACGCGTTATGCAGGCGCAAGGTTCACAGCTCACCAACAAATACGCGGAAGGGTATCCGGGCAAACGCTACTACGGCGGATGTGAATACGTTGATATCGTTGAACAGCTGGCGATCGATCGCGCTAAAGCCCTGTTCGGCGCAGATTACGCCAACGTGCAGCCGCACTCCGGTTCTCAGGCGAACTTCGCTGTTTACACCGCGCTGCTGCAGCCGGGCGACACCATTCTGGGCATGAACCTGGCGCACGGTGGTCACCTGACCCACGGTTCACCGGTTAACCTGTCCGGTAAGCTGTATAACGTGGTGCCGTACGGCATCGATGAAACCGGTAAAATTGACTACAACGAACTGGCTGAGCTGGCGAAAACCCACAAGCCGAAAATGATCGTTGGTGGTTTCTCCGCTTACTCAGGTGTGTGTGACTGGGCCAAAATGCGCGAAATCGCTGACAGCGTTGGCGCGTGGCTGTTCGTTGATATGGCACACGTTGCCGGCCTGATCGCCGCTGACGTCTATCCGAACCCGGTTCCTCATGCGCATATCGTGACCTCGACCACCCACAAAACCCTGGCGGGTCCGCGTGGCGGCCTGATCCTGGCGAAAAACGGTGACGAAGAGCTGTACAAAAAACTGAACTCCGCGGTATTCCCTGGCGGTCAGGGCGGCCCGCTGATGCATGTGATTGCCGGTAAAGCGGTAGCGTTCAAAGAAGCGATGGAGCCAGAGTTCAAATCGTACCAGCAGCAGGTTGCTAAAAACGCGAAAGCGATGGTGGAAGTGCTGCTTGAGCGCGGCTACAACATCGTTTCTGGCGGTACTTACAACCACCTGTTCCTGATTGACCTGGTGAGCAAAAACCTGACCGGTAAAGAAGCGGATGCCGCGCTGGGCCGTGCCAACATCACCGTCAACAAAAACAGCGTACCGAACGATCCGAAAAGCCCGTTCGTGACCTCCGGTATCCGTATCGGTACTCCGGCTGTCACCCGTCGTGGTTTCAAAGAAGCCGACGTTCGTGAACTGGCTGGCTGGATTGCGGATGTGCTGGACAACATCAACGACGAAGCGACCATCGAGCGCACCAAACAGAAAGTGCTGGATATCTGCGCACGTCTGCCGGTTTATGCCTGATAGCGTTTAAGTACACTAAAGTAGAAGGGCTCATGTTCATCATGAGCCCTTTTTTATGGAACTTACTCAGCCAGCTGCGATATTATCAATTTGTCTCGGAGCTTAACTTAAGAACATTGGCAGCTGACTTTCTCCTCAGCTTATCAAGTTTTTTTTATACTCATCTTTATCTGCAAATCTGAGCAAACCTAAATTTTCGTTACGTGTAAGCTTTGGTTTCTGGTCAGAGTTTTCGTACCAGTTCGAAAATTTCCTCATAACCCGACCATCCATCCTCATGTAATATATCCTATATTTGGTGTTGACTTTTTAGTCGGAAGTTTGATGCTATATGTTTGATATTACAAAGTCTGAAATTACCCTTAAAACGTCAGTAGCTTTCTTCGCATTAGCGGACGAGGAAATTAAAAAATGAGAAAAGGTTTCTTTTCAAATGCGGAAAAAACAAATATATAAAAGAGTGCCTGGAAAAGCGCCTGGAAAAGTATGTGAAGGTGAACTATATATATTTGGTGATGAATAAAAAGAACATGGATGAGATGATATTTATCAGCGATTTTCCTGATGAGATAGCTGATAACTATCTTAGTAATAAATATCAAAACGTCGATCCCGTTATTATTAATGCGTTAAATAGATTTTCCTCTTTCTCCTGGGATGAAAACCTGAAGATTAACTCCATGTGGACAGTGAAGCGAATTTTTGAAAAGATAAAAAGCCACAATATTACACGCGGTCACGCTTTTGTTCTTCATGACCATAATAACAACCTGGCAATGCTTCTGTTTTACATAGATAAATTTTTGACGGCTGAAGTTGATGATATTATCAATAAACATACAGATGAGCTTCAGGGAGTATTGATTTACATCCACGAAATGTTACTCGATGTCTACAGGGAAGAAAATAAAACTGATGAGAATGTGCTCTCTTCCCGTGAGGCTGAAATACTTTACTGGTGTAGTAAGGGGAAAACTTATTCTGAAGTGGCCAGTATCCTGAGTCTTTCCGTTAGTACAATCAAGTTCCACATGGGACATATTGTCAAAAAAATGGGCGTAAAAAATGCAAAACATGCCATTAGCTTAGGAATTGAACTCAATGTTGTTTCCTCTCCATCAATGAAATAAATGTAATCTATTATATTGATATGATATTTTTCTGATTTTTTAACAAATGTATCCCATGCCTTTTATGCGTAATTTATTGAAATAAAAAATAATAAAAACAATGTGCTGCATAAGATCAAAAATAGTGGTGTTGCTTGTGATATCACCTCAGGGGATAATTTAGCAGATGTCGCTTGGTGTTTGTGTTTTGAATGGAATTGTTTAAGTTTACTCATTATTTTTTTTGGGTGGAAATAAAAGGATTTAACAATGAACTGTAGGCACGCTAAGGAATCAGAGCTGGATGAGGTATGTGATCTTCTGGCTGAGGAGTTTTATAACGATCCTGTACATGAAGCTTTGTTTAGTGAGCCGGAAGAACGTATCGATATGTTGCGTAATTACTTTCGCATTTACCTTGAACTAGCCATAAAACGTGGCGGTGTTCTGCTTGCTGAAAACAATGTGGGGGTTTTGGTCTATTTTAGGCCCGAAGCTTTGGGTAAGAGTGAGGAGGATTTTTCCATAATTGATAATCACATACGAGAAGTATGTGGTTCTTACTATTCAATAGCAGCTGTATATACACAGGGCCTGGAGCATTACCATCCCCAAACACCTCCTCATTACTACATCCCTCTTATTGCCATAAAGCGTTTGTTTCGTGGAGGAGGTGTACTGACTGATTTATTCAACACATTACACGCTATGGCCGATAATGATAAATTCCCTTGTTATCTGGAGTGTACAAGGTTTAGCACTCGTTCCCATTTCAGGCGATGGGGGTATCATGATGCCGGCCCTCCATTATGTATTGAGGGTTTTCCTGAACTCTTTCCACTATGGCGCGAACCTCAATAAATGGTTTGTTGATTGATACAATTCCGTGGTGGTAAGGAGATAAATCAGTTTGGGTGTCTCCCGTCCTGCCAATCAGGAGATACCCAGCTTCCTCATAGCGATCTGTCCCTGCTGCCTGACCCAATCGCTTGAATCTATATTCTTTCCGGTCAGGGGCTCATTATCGTTATCTGGAATAAGTACGCTGGTCACATTAGCTACCGCTTAGGCGTAACTCCAGATGCGAATGCAGGACGCACTATGATTGCCCCAAAGCCATCCTTTTTTATTGCCGTGATTCAACTGGCACCAGATGGCAGGCTACGCGCTGGCCATGCGATTTCACCGCAAGAACAGGCCGCTCGGTGCGGCAGCGATCGGTCACATAGGGGCAGCGGGTATGGAACCGACAACCGGCAGGGGGAGACAGCGGGCTGGGTAATTCGCCAGTCAGGCTGACGTTTCTGCCACGATCGGCTGGGTCCATGCTCGGTGCCGCGCGCAGCAAAGCCTGGGTATAAGGATGCAGCGGCCGGTTAAACAGCGTTTCAGTGTCGGTAATTTCCACCACCTCACCGAGATACATCACTGCCACACGGTGCGAAATATGCCTGACCAGCCGCAGGTCATGAGCGACGAACAGCACCGTCAGGTTGAGCTTCTGCTGTAAATCCAGCAGCAGGTTAACCACCTGCGCCTGCACAGAAACATCCAGCGCTGAAACCAGTTCATCAGCAATCAGCACCGTTGGCTCCACCGCCAGAGCACGGCTGATACCAATCCGCTGACGCTGGCCGCCGGAAAACTCATGGGGAAGTTTGTCGATGGCATCGAGCGGCAGTCGCACCAGCGCCATCAACTCACGGATACGTGCCGGAATCGCCTCTTTCAGGCACATCTTGTGTACCGACAGCGCCTCGGTCAGCATTTGTCCGACGGTCATCCGCGGGTTCAGTGAACTGTACGGATCCTGAAAAATCATCTGCACCTGGCGGTTAAAGCTGCGTCGCTCTTTGCCGCGCAGGGTGGCGATATCCCGGCCATTGAAATAGATTTTGCCTTCGTTAGTTGGCAGCAGGCCGACCATCGCGCGGGCCAGCGTCGACTTGCCGCAGCCAGATTCACCCACCACGCCCAGCGTTTCTCCCGGCATTAGCTCCAGTCGGACGCCATTCAGCGCCTGAACAAACTGACGTGGCTTGCCCTGGATTTTGTCGAGGATCGATTGCGTGACCGGGAAGTGCACAATGGCTTCTTCAACGCTGACAATCGGGAGCGTCATTTCACTCATTTAAACGCCCTCCGACAGTTTAAGGCTGGCGTGATGATGGCAGGCAACCTGATGCGCCGCATTCAGGGTCTCCAGCGCGGGCACCTGACTGAGACAAAGGTCGGTTTTATAGCGGCAGCGTGGGTTAAAACTGCACCCCTGCGGCAGATCGAGCAGCGAAGGCGGTGTGCCCTCAATCGACAGCAGCGGTTTGCGTTCGCCGCCACTTTGCGGCACTGAGGCGATCAGCCCCTGGGTGTAAGGATGGCGGGGCTGGCTGAAAATCTCTTCAACGGGGGCCGTTTCGACGATGCGTCCCGCATACATCACCGCCACACGATCACACAGCTGGGCAACTACGCCGAGATCGTGAGTGACAAAGATAATCCCCATGTCGAGCTGGTCACGCAGGCTGAACAGCAACTTGAGGATCTGCTCCTGAATAGTGACGTCCAGCGCGGTGGTGGGTTCGTCAGCCAGCAGCAGACGTGGGCTGCCCGCCAGCGCGATGGCAATCATCACGCGCTGACGCATACCGCCAGAGAACTGGTGCGGATAATCGTCGAGGCGCAGCTCCGGCGCGGGGATACCCACCTGAGTTAACAGTTCAATGGCTCGCTGACGGCGCTGCCGGCGGTTCAAATCGGTATGCGCGGACAGGCTTTCCTCTATCTGTCGCCAGACGGTTAACACCGGATTGAGGGCAATCATCGGTTCCTGAAAAATCATGGCGATTTCGCCGCCGCGAATGGTGCGCAGCTCGGCCGGTTTCAGGGTTGACGTCTCACGTCCCCGCCATCTGACTGAGCCGGAAACCTCGGCATTTGGCGGCATCAGGCGTAGTAGCGAGCGTAGCGTGACGCTTTTTCCGGAGCCGGATTCACCGACTAACCCGAGGATTTCGCCGGATTGCAGGCTAAAGCTCACTTCCTGAATCGCGCGCAGGCTGCCGCGTGAAGTGTGAATCAGGGTATTAAGCTGACTCACCTCCAGCAAAGGGGATGTCTCACTGGGCATAATTCGCTCTCATCTGTTGCTAACGGCTGCCAGGGCGCAGCCAGTCGGCCAGCAGGTCGCCGGACAGACTGAATCCCAGCCCGGTAACCACGATGGCAATGCCAGGAAAAATGGTTATCCACCATGCGGTGTCCATAAAGTTTTTACCGGAGGCGATAAGTACGCCCCATTCGGCGGTCGGGGGCTGGGCGCCGAGGCCGAGATAGCCGAGACTGGATCCGAGCAGGATCGCCAGCGCCATATCCGTCATCCAGTACACCAGCGTGGTGGTGATCACGTTCGGCAGTACGTGGCGAAAGATGATGCGCGCGGTGCTGTAACCCATGACCTTACCCGCAGCAACATACTCCAGCCGCTTTTGAATACTCACTTCACCGGCAATCAGTTTGGCGTAGAACACCCAGTAAATAATACCGACGGCGATATACATGCTGCTGAGGCCAGGGCCAAGAATGGCAACGATGGCGATCACCAGCACCAGCAGTGGAAAGGTCACCACGGCATCAACCACCCGCTGGAACAGCATCTCCGCCACACCGCCGAAATAGCCGACCAGCAACCCGACCAGCGTACCGAACACCATCGGAAATAAGGTGGTGAAGAAGGCGATTTGCAGGTCGATACGGTAGGCGAATACCACGCGTGAGAAGATATCGCGGCCAAAATTATCGGTGCCAAAAACGTGTTGCAGGCTCGGCCCTTTGAGGATTGCGCGATAGTCAAATTTCAGCGGATCAGCGGTGGCAATCAGGTGCGGAAAAAAGGCCATCAGCAGGCTGAGTAGCAGGATGCTGCACCCCAGTAGCGATGGCCACGGCAGATGTCTGCGCCATCTCCGCGTGAGGGATCGCTGGGCAATCAGTTCGCTCATCGCGCTCTCCTCGGATCAATCATCACCTGTACGATGTCGGTGAGCAGGAAAATTAGCGAGACCAGCACCGACAGCACAATCACCAGACCCTGAATCATCGGGTAGTCGCGGCTGAAGATGCTGTCGACCATCAGCCGGGCGATGCCAGGCACGGCAAACACGGTTTCGGTGATCACCGCGCTGCCGATAGTGGTGCCGATATTCAGCGCAAACAGACTTAACATGGGAATCAGTGAGTTACGTAGTACGTGGCGCAGCAACACGACACGGCTACTCAGTCCTTTGGCGCGGGCGAAAGTGACGTATTCCGCATCGAGCACCGCGATAATCGAGTTGCGCAGACTGCCGATCAGCACCGAAGTGATACTGACTGCCAGCGTCATCGCCGGAAGAAACAGGTGATAAATGCGTTGCCCCCAACTGTCGCCATATCCGCCAACCGGGAACCAATGCAGCTGAGCGGCAAAAATGGTCAGCAGCACCAGACCGATGTAAAAGGAGGGCATCGACAGCGTGACCTGTGATGCGCCGCGA
This sequence comes from Pantoea sp. X-Soil-TKNS-1207, assembly GCF_059730485.1. NCBI lineage: Bacteria > Pseudomonadati > Pseudomonadota > Gammaproteobacteria > Enterobacterales > Erwiniaceae > Pantoea > Pantoea sp. X-Soil-TKNS-1207. The sequence goes on along the minus strand of NZ_AP035958.1, from coordinate 3,236,294 downwards.
ATGGTGATATCGGTGGCGCTGTTACGTTTGAGTGCGGAGATAAAGGCCAGCGGGATCGCCATGATCACCGAAAACAGCGCTGCCATGCCGGTCAGCAGCAGGGTGACTGGCAAACGCTCGGCGATCACCGCGGTCACAGGCGCGTGCATCGCATAGGAGTTGCCGAGGTTGCCACTGACCACCTGGCGCACAAAATAGACAAACTGTATCGGCAGCGGCTGGCTCAGTCCCAGCTCCTTATTGATGCGCGTCACGTCGGCGTCGGTGGCGCGGTCGCCAATCATCGCGCTGGCCGGATCGCCGGGCAGCAGACGCACGATGGTGAAAGTCACCACCAGAATCACTACCAGCGTCGGGATGATGAGCAGGATGCGCTTGCAGATATAACTTAATTCAGTCAACGCGGACTCCCGAATCGAGCGTAATGCTACTGTCGTTCAGGTGACGACAGCAGCATTAATCTGGATATGAATGACGAATTACTTTTTCAGCCAGGTTTCGGTGAAGATGTTATTACCCAGCGGAATCTGCACAAATCCTTCGACACTTTTCTTCAACGCTACCGGGTAAGAGCTTTCATACAGCGGGATGGTCGGGCCGGTGCTGTTGTAAATATCCTGGATTTGCCGGTACTGGTCGGCGCGTTTTGCCGGATTGGTTTCCTGTTGCGACGTCTCGAACAGCTTGTCCAGCTCATCACTTTTCCAGCCTGAGTGTAGCGCCTGGATGTTTTTCGAGTAGGCGTAGTACGACGTTATCTCGTTTGGATCGGCGATATCATCGGTCCAGGGGCCGAGGCGGGTGCTGAAATTACCTTTGCGGTAGTTGGCGTTGAGTGTGGCGTTATCCATCTGGTTGATGGTCAACTTCACGCCAATCTGCGACCACATTTGTTGCAGGCTGGTGGCGATGCTCAGGCTGTCTTCGTTACCCGCGAGGATATTCATGCTGGTGCTGAAGCCATCGGGATAGCCCGCTTCCTTCATCAGCGTCTGCGCTTTTTCAACATCCACCGGCCACAGTGGTTTGGTGCCGGAGTTGAGCGGCGTAGAGGTCGACATAAATGAGGTCATCGGCTTACCGAGACCAAAGGTCACTAACTGGATAATGCCGTCTTTGTCGGTGGCGTAGTTAAGCGCGGCGCGAACTTTTGCATTGGCCAGCGGGTTCGGTTTGCCGTCAATCTCCGGACGGGCGTTGACACTGGCCACTTCGACACGGGTGGAGGGGAACAGCTTCATATTCAGGGCCGCGTTGCCCTGCAACTCTTTGACGCGTGAATAAGGGATAAACTCTGCGCCATCCAGCTCACCAGACTGTAGTTTCAGAATGCGCGTGGCATCGTCAGGGATGATTTCAAACTTGATGCTGTCGAGGTAGGGCAGCGCTTTGCCATCCGTCCCTTTGGCCCAATAGTACGGGTTGCGTACCAGCGTCATGGTGGAGTTATGTTGCCACGACTTGAGGATAAAGGGACCGGAACCCACAGGATGCTCGGCAAAGGCCGCCGCCTTGTCGTGGTCGGTGGCTCCCGGTTCGGCTTCAAACAACTTCTCCGGCATGATCGCGGTATTGAAGACGGTCAGGGCGGTGAGGATGGCAGGATCGGTATGCGAAAGGTGGACCACGACGGTATGAGGATCGCTGATGGTGACGTTTTCGATGGCGCTGACCAGGAATTGCCAGACGCCATTGCCCGGTTTCGCAGCACGCTCAAGCGACCATTTCACATCTTCGGCAGTGATCGGCGAACCATCAGAGAATTTGGTGTCAGGGCGCAGCGTCAGGGTAACGCTTTTTCCATCGTCTGCCAGCTTCCAGGCGGTTGCCAGGCCGGGTTTGATCCCTTTGCCATCGTTGGTTGGCAACAGCAGGGTGTCGTAGAGGTTGGAAAGTATCCAGATATCGTTATTGCTTTCGTTCAGGATCGGTTCGAGGAAATTACTGTCGGCGTAGCGGCCATAAATCAGGGTTCCGCCGCGCTGTACTACCTCTGCTGCCTGTGCTGTGAGGGCATGAAATGCACCCGCAGCCAGTAAGGCGACTAACGTTAATTTTGGCATAACTTTCATTACCTTGCCCCTCTGTTTGTAAGTCAGAAAAAGTGTTTGTCAGGGTCCTGGATGCCACCCGAAAACGTGAGGAAGCGGAGCCTGCAAAAATGGCGGTGATGATTGTGTTCTAGTTGGCTGGTACGATAATTGATGTATTGCTCACAAACTGTCAATAATCAGTGCAAAAAAAATGCAAAAAAAGAAAGCAGGGTTATAACAATTGGTTATTTAATCACTATTTTTTGCTTAATGACTTGCACTGGCGGAAAAAACAGCATAATTGTATTAATAAGCTAGTACAGTGACCAGGGCAGTTATGGAATTCCACCTCGACCGAGAATCTTCAATCCCACTGGGGGCGCAGTTGCGCGGGATTATTGAATACGCGATCACCTTCGGCGCGCTTAAGCCTGGTGAGCAGCTTCCCTCAGTGAGAGAAATGGCTGAGATGATCGGTGTTGCGCCAATGACGGTGGCACAGGTTTATCGCGAGTTAAAAGCGGCGGAGCTGGTGTTCAGCAAGCCTGGTGCTGGCACTTTTATTGCTGATGCATCGATGCTATTGAACGCGCCAGACAACGCTCTCCATCAGTTGCATCAGCACCTTGATGCTCTGATCAACTGCGGGATGCTGATGGGGTTAAATGCGCTGGAACTGGGCGCGCTGGTTAGCAGCCGCTTCAGTGAAAGGCAGCGTCAGCTAAAGAAGAAAAACGTTGTTTTTATTGGCAATTTCACTGATGCCGCACGGGATTATGCCCATTGCATCGCGGAAACGCTGGGCGAAATCGCCGACGTTGAGGCGACGACGCTGACCGATCTGAAACATGATGAGTTGCTGCGCCAGCGGGTTGCCAGTGCCGATATGCTGCTGACTTTTGCTCATCGTCGGCGTGAAGTGAGCCAGCTTTTTCCGGGGCTACCCTTGGTGAATATCAGCTTTATTCCATCCGAAGCCACCCGCCGTGCATTGGCCTCGCTGGAGCCGCTGACCCGCACGCTGGTGGTGTCAATTTTTCCAGAGTTCACGGCATTGATGACGCATGGCGTCGCGCGTTTTGCGCCGCATGTTACCCAGGTCACCGTGGTGCACAGTGATGACCCCCGGTTGAGTGAATTATTAACAGAGACCGATGCGCTGGTTTATGCCACTGGCGCTCAGGAGCTCGTCGCTCAGCTGGGTGAGAAACAAATTTCTTTTGAATACAGGCATGTTCCTGATGCAGGTGAGATTCAGCGGGTAGTGGTACCGCAGCTGCAACAGGGCATCCTGGATGCGTCCAACACCGGGGAACGCAATGAAAATCAGTGAGATGAACTGGCAACAGTTAGAACACTATTTGACCACTGACGACCGGGTCATTGTCCCGCTTGGCAGCACTGAGCAGCATGCGCTGCTCAGCCTGTCAGTGGACTCGATTCTGGCGGAGAAGGTGGCATCAGAGGCCGCTGAGCCTTATGGAATTCCTGTCTTTCCCGTCATGCCTTTTGGCATGACGCCTGCCTTTAGTGATTATCCCGGCACGATCAGTCTGAGTATGCAAACCTATATCGGTTTGCTCAACGATATCCTTAATAACCTGAAACGGCAGGGATTTCGGCGGATGCTGTTTATCAACGGCCACGGGGGTAACGCACCAGCTCAGAACATCATCAGCGAATGGATGGTGAACAATCCGGGGGTAACGGTACAGCTGCACAACTGGTGGAATGCGCCGAAAACCTGGGAAAAGGTCATGTCCATTGATCCCGTCGCGTCACACGCCTCGTGGATGGAAAACTTCCCGTGGACGCGTTTGCCCGGTGTGGCCCAGCCGGAACAGCAGAAGGCGATGGTTGATCTGGTGGCATTGCGCAAAATGGACCCGACGCGCGCCCGGGCTTATCTCGGGGATGGCAATTACGGCGGCTACTATCAGCGTGCCGACGAAGAAATGCTGGCCATCTGGCACACGGCGCTGGCGGAGATTCGCGACGTTATCGACGCGTTATAACCAGATGGAAACCCATCATGCCCAACTCTTTTGATTTTTCGCAACGTACGGTACTGGTCACCGGGGCGGCGCAGGGATTTGGTCGCGCTATTTGCCTGGCGTTCGCCGAACGCGGGGCGCGCGTCATCGCCTGTGACATTCAGCAGCAACCGGTTGAAGAGACCGCGGTGCTGTGCGGCGCGGGCGCTTTGGCGTATACGCTGGATATCAGCTCACCCGAAGCGGTTAACGTGCTGTTTAGCGATCTCGCAGCACGTCAGCTCAGCGTGGATACGCTGGTTAATAACGCGGGTGGCGTGGTTGGGCAGTATGGGCAGCCACTCGAAACCGTGACCTTCGCTCAGTGGCAGGCGATTGTCGATGTTAACCTGAACGGCGCGTTTTTGATGTCGCAGGCGGCCGTCGCGGGAATGAAAGCGCGACATTTTGGCCGCATCGTGAATATCTCCAGCCGGGCGGGACTGGATGTCAGCCTGACGGGTATTCAGGCTTATGCCAGCGCCAAGGCGGGACAAATTGGTCTCACCCGTCAGCTGGCGCACGAGCTGGGGGCATGGAATATTACCGTCAATAACGTTGCTCCGGGCTTTATTCGCAGCAATCCTTCGACCGAGAAACAGTGGGATGCGATGGGCAGTGCAGGGCAGCAACGACTGATCGACAATATCGCACTCAAACGCCTTGGCGTTGCCGGGGATATTGCTCACGCGGTGCTCTATTTTGCATCGGACTGGGCCAACTGGGTCACGGGGCAAGTCCTCAGTGTCGATGGGGGCCGCTAACCGGCAACCTGTACTTGTGGTTCAATAACACAATTCCCCACATCCATGATTCCCTTTTCCCGCAGGCTCTGACAAAGTACCGCGCAAAATTAATAATAAGCTAACGATTACCCCGCGGAGTTTGTATGACCATCGGATCGGCAAAGTGGCTGGGACTCAGCTACTTCACTTACTTCTTCTGCTACGGCATTTATTTGCCATTCTGGAGCGTGTGGCTCAAAGGTCTTGGGCTGGATGCAGAAAAAATTGGTTTGATGCTCGGGTGCGGCATGGTAGCGCGCTTTGTCGGCAGCCTGCTGATTGCCTCGCAGGTGAAAAATCCCTCCCAGTTAATTCGCGCGCTACGCCTGCTGGCGCTGATGACCTGCCTGTTCGCGCTGGGTTTCTGGCTTGGCGGTCAGTGGCTGTGGCTGCTGTTAGTGATGATCGGCTTCAACCTGTTTTTCTCACCCCTGGTGCCGCTAAGCGATGCGCTGGCCGCCACCTGGACGCAACAAATTGGCCTGGTTTATGGCCCGGTGCGTTTATGGGGGTCGCTGGCATTTGTGATCAGCTCCGCACTGACGGGAATGCTGGTCAGCGCCTTCTCATCGCAGGCGATCCTGCTGCTGCTATCCATCGGTTTAGTGTCGATGCTCTCCGGCATGATGCTGCCGCCGGGCACCCATCCGCAGGGCGATACCCGTCAGGGGGCGGGGGGCGGCTGGTCTGCCTGGCGTGACCTGCTGCGCGAAAATGCGGTCTGGCGCTTTATGTTATGCGTGACCCTGATGCAGGGCGCCCATGCCGCGTATTACAGCTTTAGTGCGATCTGGTGGCAGGAAGCGGGTTACTCCGCCACCATTGTCGGTTATCTCTGGTCGCTGGGCGTGGTGGCGGAAATCGTGGTGTTCGCCTTAAGTAATCGCCTGTTTCGTCGCTGGACCGCGCGCGACCTGCTGCTGCTCTCCTGCGTCTGTGCGCTGGTGCGCTGGACCTTGCTCGGCGCCAGCACCGCGTTGCCGCTGCTGATCGTGGCGCAGATCCTGCACTGCGGTAGCTTTACCGTCTGCCATCTGGCGGCGATGCGCTTTATTGCCGCACGCAAAGGCGCAGAGGTGATTCGCCTGCAATCGCTTTATTCGGCATTGGCGATGGGCGGCGGCATTGCGGTGATGACCATGATTTGCGGCGTACTGTTCACCCATTTGCAGGGACATCTGTTCTGGGTGATGGCGCTGGTGGCGTTACCGGCGCTGTTCTTACGCCCGCGCGCCGCTTAAGACTCCAGTAACTGACGAATACGGAGCTGCTGATATTCGCTCAACGGCAGCTCCGCATGAATTAATGGCGGTGAAAACAGCGGCAGCGAGGTGGCGTAAGGGGAGATCACCAGCGCAATATCCCGCGGTGCGCCATCCTGCTGAAAATGCAGCATATCCTGATAGGTGATATTAATCGGCAGCAGCGTCATTTCGCGGATATGCTGCTCCAGCTGTTGTTCCAGTTCTGCATCTTCGCCCGTCAGCAACAGCACCTGCTTCTCCTGCAACGCGCCTTCCTGCATCAGCCAGGCGCCAAATAACACCGCTACCAGGCTGATCTCTTCGGCCGTAAACCGGGTGGAAAACTTTGCGGCAAAATCATCCAGCGCGGCGGCAGTGGTGCGCAGCAGACGCGGATAGAGCCGGGCTACGTCCAGCGCGACGCTGTTATCTATACCAATGGCAAAATGGCTGCGGTCCAGCGCCTGCGCCAGATGGGTGAACAGCTGCTGCTTCAGTTCATGCTGGTTGCTGATGCGCATCAGCGCCAGCTTTTCAAAGCGGATGATCAGGTCTTCAACCGCCTGCATCAGGATGCGTGCCTGCGGATGATGCAGCTGGTTGCCGTCCGGGGCGTGGATCAGACTAAACAGCAGCGTCCAGAAATCAGTTTCACTGGGGTCTGGCGTCAGGTGACAGCGTTTCTGCCAGTGATGGATCACATCGTCGGCGGCTTCGCGTTCCGCCTTATTCGCCAGCCAGGCGCGCTGAGCCTCGTTAAATAGCGCTGTCTGGCGCTGGCACAGCGCGTATTTCATAAAGATCTGCAAAAACAACCGATCGCGCGGAGTGAAGCTGCGGTTCAGTCGCAGACTGCAATGCTGGATCAGCGCCTGTAAATTGGTTTCATCCCACAACGCCTTCTCGATTTTCAGCACCTTCAGGCGCTGGCGCAGCACCGGGGCAAAATGTTCGCAGACAAAATCCTGCGACAAACGCAAAGCGCGTCGCAGCCAGTGGAGCAGGCATAAACGCCTGTCCAGTTCCGTTCCATGTACGCGAAAACTGCCATCTACCATCTGGTGTAGTTCCAGTTGATGATAACGCTGTATCTCATCACTGACATCCGCGATATCCTGTCGGGCGACAACAGGGTCCACGCCATTTAACTGGCAGAGCTTTTCAAGCGTCAGCGCGGGAGCGGGCAGAAATAGCAGCAGTAGCAGATGGCAACGACGTTGGGAACGGCTGAAGAGTGGTGCAGAGGAGGTTGCAGAACTCATCAATGTTTATTCCAGCAGGTCATTTTTGAGCTAAGAATAGTCAACTCCGCGCGTTAACCCTGCACTTTGTCGTGACTTTTACTCAGAGCTTTAAAGCGGGTCACAGTTTTTCTGGACCACTGGAATCTGCACCTTTTAATTGTTACTTTATAACATTATGAAAATCACGCTTTTTACCCTGACGCTGCTATTCAGCGCGGTGGCCTGGTCACACCCGCATAGCTTTATTGATATGAAAACGCAGTTGATCACCGATAACGACCAGCTGACCGGATTAAAAATGGTATGGACCATGGATGAAATTACCTCCGCCGACCTGTTGTATGACGCGGGTAAAGCGGAGCCGGGCAGCGTGGTATGGAAAAAGCTCGCGGCGCAGGTGATGGCGAATGTGCTGGGGCAACACTATTTTACCGAGGTGTGGCAGGGGAAAAATCGGGTCAAATTCCTTAATCTGCCGAAGGAATACCAGCTGTCGCGCAATGGCAACAAGGCGGTGCTGGAATTTATTCTTCCCTTCGGTGAGCCGCAGTCCCTGAGCGCCAGCCAGTACCGCATTCTTACCTTCGACCCAAGCTATTTCGTTGATATGTATTACGATAATCCCCAGGCGCTCACCATGCCGGACGCGCTGAAAACGCGCTGTCAGCTGGATTTACATACGCCGAAGCCGGACGACTCGCTGAAACAATATGCGCTGTCACTCGATAAAGCCGATGCGCCGCCGGAGGATATGGACCTCGGGCAGCAGTTTGCTCAGACGGTAACCCTGACATGTCATTGATTTCGTTCCCCTCCCGTTCCCGTGGTTTGTGGCCGCTGTGGCTGCTGGCGCTGCTGCTGTTGCTGGCTGGCGGTTTGCTGTGGATGTACTGGCCGCAGATTTTGCTGCAAAGCGTGCTCTGGCAAAAGGTGCTGAATCGCGAGATGACGCAGTTGCTGCAACAGGTGGCTGAGCAGCCGCATCAGGCTGGGGTGACGCTGATGTTGTTCAGCCTCGCTTATGGCGTGCTGCATGCGCTCGGCCCAGGGCACGGCAAAGTGGTGATCAGCACCTTTCTTGCCACCCATCCGGCGCGTCTGAAAACCAGTATGAAGCTGACGCTGCTGGCGGCGCTGTTGCAGGGGGGCGTGGCGATCGGGCTGGTCACCCTGATGCTGGTGGTGTTGCAAACCTCATCACGCCAGATGCATCTGGGCAGTTACTGGCTGGAGAAGGGCAGTTATCTGCTGGTGATGGCGCTGGGTGTCTGGGTTGGCTGGCGAGCGCTGCGGTCGTTGCTGGCTGCGCTGCAACCTGCGCGCGCTATGCAGATTCACGCCATCCGGCCGCATCATCAGCATGATGAAAACTGCGGTTGCGGCCATGCGCATCTGCCGAGTGCAGCGCAGATGGAGCGGGCGGTCAGTGGTAAAACGCAGGCGCTGGTGGTGTTCTCGATGGGACTGCGACCCTGTTCCGGCGCCATTATGATGTTGTTGTTTGCCAGGGTGATTGACGTTTATCTCTGGGGAGTGGCCTCGGCGGTGGCGATGGCGATGGGCACGGCGGTGACGGTGTCGGCGATGGGCCTGCTGGTGCAGCGTTCACGCAAACTGGCGGAGAAACTTGGCAGTGCCAGTCCGGCCGCGCAGGGCGCGAAAGTCATGATGCCATTGCTGGCGTTGCTGGGCAGCGTGATTTTAGTGGTGGCGGGCGTGGTGCTGTGGCAGAGCGCTCAGCCGATGATGAGCAGCGGATTACGACCGTTTTAGGTCGCCATAACTGGCAGCGGTAGGGTGCGCAGGAATGCGCACCCCATGCGATTAACGCTTCAGCGCTTCGCTCAGTTCGTCGCGCATGTTAGACAGCAGCGCTTTAACTACGCGCGGGTTACCGGCGACGATATTGCCGGAGGTCATGTAACCATGGCCGCCAGTAAAGTCGGTGACCAGACCGCCCGCTTCGCGCACCAGCAGTTCACCGGCGGCGAAATCCCACGGCTTCAGGCCGATTTCGAAGTAGCCATCAACGCGACCCGCAGCCACATAAGCCAGGTCGAGCGCAGCAGAACCGGTGCGACGGAAGTCGGCGCATTGGGTGAACAGCTTGCCAACCACGTTGATGTAGGTCTGGGCGTGCTGTTTCAGTTTGAACGGGAAGCCGGTCGCCAGAATGGTGCCATCCAGATCGCGAGCCGTGCTGCCGCGCAGGCGGTAGCCGTTCAGCTGCGTGCCCTGGCCGCGGACAGCGGTGAACAGTTCGTTGCGCATTGGATCGTAAACCACAGCAACTTCGGTGCGGCCTTTAATGCGCACAGCGATAGATACGGAGAAGTGGGGAAGACGTTTGATAAAGTTGGTGGTGCCATCCAGCGGATCGATTACCCATTGAATGTCCTGATCGTCACCCGCCAGTTCACCGCTTTCTTCGGTGATGATGGTGTGTTGCGGGTAGGACTTGCGAATCACTTCGACAATCAGACGTTCTGCGTCGCGGTCAACATTGGTGACGAAATCGTTGCTGCCTTTCTGGCTGGCTTCGACAGCGTCCGGGGTTTCATAATTTTTTGCAATTAAATTTCCGGCCTTGCGCGCAGCGCGCACGGCGATGTTGAGCATCGGATGCATCGGTATCTCTCGCTGGATGTTAAAGAACAGGGAAAACGGCGCGGAGTATAGCAGCGCATTCGGTAAATGTCCTGTTTTATGTTAGGATCGCACCATCATTTTCTTACCTTCTTCTATTATGCTGCAAAATATCCGAATTGTACTGGTGGAAACCTCCCACACCGGCAACATGGGCTCCGTGGCCCGTGCTATGAAAACCATGGGTTTAAGCAACCTTTATCTGGTCAATCCGCTGGTGAAGCCGGATTCCCAGGCGATTTCGCTGGCAGCGGGTGCCAGCGATGTCATTGGCAACGCGCAGATTGTCGACACGATGGATGAGGCGATTGCCGGGTGCAGTCTGGTGGTCGGTACCAGTGCGCGTTCACGCTCGCTGCCGTGGCCGATGCTGGATTCGCGCGAATGCGGCATCAAAAGCGTGGAAGAGGGCCAGCAGGCGCCGGTGGCGCTGGTATTTGGTCGCGAGCGCGTTGGCCTGACCAACGAAGAACTGCAAAAGTGCCACTATCACGTCGCGATCCAGGCGAACCCGGAATACAGCTCGCTCAACCTGGCGATGGCAGTTCAGATCATCGCTTATGAAGTGCGTATGGCGTGGCTGGATGCCCAGCAAAAAGCCACACCGCAGCCGCAGTTCGAAGAGTCTCCCTATCCGCTGGTGGACGATCTGGAGCGTTTCTATCTGCATATGGAACAGATGATGCTTAACAGCGGCTTTATCCGTGAAGGCAATCCGGGGCAGGTGATGAGCAAGCTGCGCCGCCTCTATACCCGTGCGCGCCCGGAACGCGATGAGCTGAATATCCTGCGCGGAATGCTGGCGTCGTTCGAAAAGCGCAAAGGTAGTGAGGGTGATAGTTGAGTAAAACACTCAGTTAAATAGTTGAGTAAATTAGTCGGTTAAATAGTTGACCGATTTACTCAGGAATGTCAGACTAGCGCTCATTAATCAGATACCCGCCGATACCCGACGGACGCTTACGAGGTTGTATGCTATGAGACTGACATCCAAAGGACGTTATGCCGTTACCGCTATGCTGGACGTTGCCCTGCATTCGCATGAGGGGCCGGTACCGCTGGCTGACATTTCTGAGCGTCAGGGCATTTCGCTCTCCTATCTGGAGCAGTTATTCTCGCGTCTGCGTAAGCACGGTCTGGTTGCCAGCGTTCGTGGTCCGGGCGGCGGTTATCTGTTAGGTAAAGACTCTGGCGCGATTGCTGTGGGCGCGGTTATCACCGCGGTTGACGAATCCGTTGATGCCACCAAATGCCAGGGCAAAGAAGGCTGCCAGGGCGGCGAGCGTTGCCTGACTCACGTCCTGTGGCGTGATCTGAGCGAACGCATCAGCGAATTCCTCAACAACATCACCCTGGCGGAACTGGTCAACAATCAGGAGATTCTTGATGTGGCCGACCGTCAAAATGCCATCGATAATCGTCGCTTCCAGAACCACCGCGTGCAGGAAACCATCAACGTTAACCTGCGTGCCTGATCCGCTCTCCTTCGGCCTTTCCTGTTAACGCAGGCGAGGCCGAATCATGCTATAAAGACGTATGATTTTTTATACGGAGCTTTAGCGCAATGAAATTACCGATCTACCTGGATTACGCGGCCACCACGCCAGCGGATCCGCGTGTCGCCGCCAGAATGATGCAGTTTCTCACCCTGGATGGCACTTTCGGTAACCCCGCTTCCCGTTCTCACCGTTTTGGCTGGCAGGCTGAAGAAGCCGTTGACGTGGCACGTAATCAGGTTGCCGAACTGGTCAACGCCGATCCGCGTGAAATCGTCTTTACCTCTGGCGCAACCGAAGCCGATAACTTAGCCATCAAAGGCGCGGCCCAGTCACATCAGGCGCGCGGCAAACACATCATCACCAGCCAGACCGAACACAAAGCGGTGCTCGATAGCTGCCAGCAGCTGGAGCGCGAAGGCTTTGACGTCACTTATTTGCAACCCGGTCATGATGGCATCGTCACGCCGGAGATGTTGCAGGCGGCATTGCGCGATGACACCGTGCTGGTCTCGCTGATGCACGTCAACAATGAAACCGGCGTGGTGCAGGATATTGCCGCTCTCGGTGCCTTGTGCCGTGCACGCGACATTCTGTTCCACGTTGATGCCACGCAGAGCGTCGGCAAATTGCCGCTGGATGTCAGCACCTTACCGGTGGATCTGATGTCCTTCTCGGCGCACAAAATCTACGGCCCGAAAGGCATTGGCGCTTTGTGGGTGCGGCGCAAACCGCGTTTGCAGATTGACGCGCAAATGCACGGCGGCGGCCACGAACGCGGTATGCGTTCCGGGACCTTGCCCGTGCACCAGATTGTCGGCATGGGCGAAGCCTATCGCATCGCGCGTGAAGAGATGAGCAGCGAAATGGCGCGCCTTGCCGCGCTGCGTCAGCGTCTGTGGCAGGGCATCAGCGCGCTGAGCGATGTGAAGCTCAACGGCTCGCTGACCCAGGGCGCGCCGAATATCCTCAATATCAGTTTTGCCCACGTTGAAGGTGAATCGCTGATTATGGCGCTGAAAGATCTGGCGCTGTCGTCCGGTTCAGCCTGTACCTCGGCCAGTATCGAACCCTCGTATGTGCTGCGCGCCATGGGCGTTGAACCGGAGCTGGCACACAGCTCGCTGCGTTTTTCGCTCGGACGCTTCACCACCGACGAGGAAATTGATTTCGCCATCGAGCTGGTCAACAAAGCGGTAACCCGTTTGCGGGCGCTGATGCCTGCGGCAAATCCACGCTAAATCTTTGTTAAACAGTACCATTCCGCCGGTGTGGCGGAATGTGATAACTCATGCATACGGAGCCACGCGATGACAACACAACCGATGACAATTACGCTCAGCTCTCAGGCCGCCGATGCGCGCTGGGGTGAAAAAGCGTTGCTGAGCAGCAATGACAGTGGCATGACCGTTCACCTCACCGGCGCGGATACGCTGATGAGCATTCAGCGCGCCGCGCGCAAACTTGATGGTCAGGGCATTCGCCACGTTGCCTTAAGCGGCGAAGGCTGGGATCTGGAGAAATGCTGGGCATTCTGGCAGGGCTATCGCGGCCCGAAAGGGCAGCGTCAGGTTGACTGGCCCGCCCTCAGCGACAGCGAGCAAAACGAGTTCGATCGCCGTCTGAAGATCGTTGACTGGGTGCGCGATACCATCAACTTACCGGCGGAAGATCTTAGCCCGGAACAGCTGGCGCACAGCGCGATCGATTTGATCGCTGACGTTGGCGGCGATGCGGTGAGCTATCGCATCACCAAAGGTGACGATCTGCGCGAGCAGGGCTACCTCGGCATTCATACCGTGGGCCGTGGTTCGAGCCGCGCCCCGGTGCTGCTGGCGCTGGATTACAATCCTGGCGGCACGGATACCACCCCGGTTTATGCCTGTCTGGTCGGCAAAGGCATCACCTTTGATACCGGCGGTTACAGCCTGAAGCAGAGCAGCTTTATGGATTCCATGAAGTCCGATATGGGTGGCGCGGCCACGCTGACCGGCGCGCTGGCGCTGGCGATTTCCCGCGGTCTGAATAAGCGCGTGAAGCTGTATCTGTGCTGTGCCGACAACATGGTCAGCGGCAATGCATTCCGTCTCGGCGATATCATTCGCTACCGCAACGGTAAAACCGTTGAAGTGATGAACACCGATGCGGAAGGGCGTCTGGTGCTGGCGGATGGCCTGATCGATGCCAGCGAGCAGAATCCTGAGCTGCTGATTGATGCGGCAACGCTGACCGGCGCGGCAAAAACCGCACTCGGCAACGATTACCATGCGCTGTTTACCTTTGACGACGTGCTGGCGCAATCGCTGCTGGGCAGCGCGGCCGGTGAAAACGAAGCCTTCTGGCGTTTGCCGCTGGCGGAGTTCCACCGCAGCCATCTGCCGTCGAATTTTGCCGATCTGAATAACATCGCCAGCCCGGCACACGCAGCGGGCGCCAGCAGCGCAGCAGCGTTCCTGTCGCATTTCGTCAGCAAGTACCAGCAGGGCTGGCTGCATATCGACTGCTCGGCAACCTACCGTAAAAGCGCGGTGGATCAGTGGTCCGCAGGCGCAACCGGCCTTGGTGTGCGCACCATCGCAAATCTGTTACTGAAATAATCCCGCAGACGGCAGGCGCAAACCTGCCGTCTTTTTTTTTGGAAAAACCAATCATGAGTAACCGTCTTGAAGAGGTGCTGAAGCTGGCCGCCACTGAGCCTGCGCACCGTCCGGAGTTTTTTCAACTGTTGCTGGAAGCGGATGTCTGGGTACCGGGCGAGAGCAGCGCGCAACAGTTTGATGCCACCACGCCTGTCGATCTGCTGCATTGGGAAAAGGAGGAGGGCGGCAGCGTCATCCCGTTTTTCACCTCTGAACAGGCGATGAGCGAAGCGATCAAGGATGAACAGCCTTACCTGCGTTTGCCGGTGCGTACGCTGTTTGAAATGACGCTGGGGGAAACGCTGTTTCTCAACCCGAAATTACCGGCTGGGAAAGAGTTTTCACCCGGTGAGATTGCGCATCTGCTGGGAGAAGAGGGCAGTGCGCTCAGCCAGCAAACGGTGCTGGAGGGCGGCCATGCGTTGCTGCTGTCTAAAGTGGCTGAACCGCCCGCGCAGATGATCGATTCACTGACCCAGCTGTTTGCTAAATACAAACAGGTGCGTCGCGCCTATGTTGCCAGCATTCGCGAGCAGGCTGACGAAGAGCCGAATCTGCTGATTGGCATCGAGGCGGATAGCGATATTGAAGAGATTATTCAGGCGGCGGGTAGCGTGGCGACCGATACGCTCACCGAGGATGCGCCGATTGATCTTTGTGAAGTGGTGAGCGGCGAGCATGGCGTCAGCCATTTCTTCACCGCCCACATCACGCCGTTTTACGAACGTCGCTGGGGCAGTTTCCTGCGTGACTTCAAAGGCAGCCAGCGCATTATCTGACCCTGAAAAACTGTAGGGTCGCCATTTATGGCGACCTGGTCGATACCCTTATTTTTCGATCGGCAAATCGTCGCGGCTGCCCCATTCGCCCCAGGAGCCATCGTACAGCGTGACATTGCGCACCCCGAGCGCGGTCAGTGCCAGAATCACCACCACCGCCGTTACACCGGACCCACAGCTGGCAATGATCGGCTGGTCCAGTTTCAGGCCCGCTTTATCAAACTCCGCACGCAGTTCCGCCTCGGGTTTCAGGGCACCATTCACCACCAGATTGTTCCACGGCACGTTGAGGCTGTTGGGGATATGCCCACGCAGCAAGCCTGGACGGGGTTCATCCACCTCGGCATTAAAACGGTTGGCCGCGCGGGCATCGACAATCTGCTCGCCGCCTTCATGGCTGATCAGCAGCACATCGGTCAGGCGTCTGACCTGCGCGCTGTCATACTCCGCTTCGAA
This sequence comes from Pantoea sp. X-Soil-TKNS-1207, assembly GCF_059730485.1. Classification (NCBI taxonomy): domain Bacteria; kingdom Pseudomonadati; phylum Pseudomonadota; class Gammaproteobacteria; order Enterobacterales; family Erwiniaceae; genus Pantoea; species Pantoea sp. X-Soil-TKNS-1207. The sequence continues at coordinate 3,220,939 of NZ_AP035958.1, read as the reverse complement.
CTCCCCTTCCGGCAGACTGACCGGCCCGGTCGCCAGCGCATAACCGGCGGCTTTCCAGCCCGCCAGGCCATCCGCCAGAATCGAAACACGGGTACAACCAAAGGCACGCAGCATCCACCAGGCGCGCGGCGCGGAGAACAGGTTGCCTTCGTCATACACCACCAGATGTTTATCTTTGCTGACGCCCAACTCACGCATCGCCACGGCAAAGGCTTCGGCGCGCGGCATCATATGCGGGTAAGGGCTGGTGTGATCGGACAGCGCTTCGATATTAAAGAAAGGGGCGTCGGGCAGATGGCCCGCCAGATACTCCGCCTGGATATCACGCACGGCTTCCTGGCCGGGGGGGAGCATACGGGCATCCAGCACCTGCAAGGTTTCCTCGGTGCAATGTTCTTTTAACCAGTCAGCGGACACAAACAGGGGAGCTGTCATAGCAACCTCTTCTCATCATCGGGAAAAACTCAGTGTCCGGGAATGTGCAAGCCATCTCAAGGGCAACTAAGGAGAAAGTTACGGTGTTGCGTGGGCTATTGCATATTTTTTGCGTGTCTGCCCCGACAGAAATCAATTATTTTCAATAATTCCTACGATCGCCAATAGGCAACGCCCGACGATGTCCCTATAATCGGCGCGTTTTCTTACCGGGCCGGTTCCCGGTTTCTTCAGGATGCTAAATAGAGGTCAACATGGCAATCGAACGTACTTTCTCAATCGTTAAACCAAACGCCGTCGCTAAGAACGTGATTGGTGCTATCTACAACCGTTTTGAAAGCGCGGGCTTCAAAATCGTTGGCGCAAAAATGCTGCACCTGACCAAAGAGCAGGCTGAAGGCTTTTACGCGGAGCACAAAGGTCGTCCGTTCTTCGATGGTCTGGTTGAATTCATGACCTCTGGTCCGGTTGTGGTTTCTGTGCTGGAAGGCGAAAACGCCGTTCAGCGTCACCGTGACCTGATGGGTGCAACCAACCCGGATAACGCACTGGCTGGTACTCTGCGTGCTGACTACGCTGACAGCTTCACCGAAAACGCCACTCACGGTTCAGACTCTGCCGAATCTGCTGCCCGTGAAATCGCGTACTTCTTCGCTGAGAACGAAGTCTGCCCGCGCACCCGCTAAGGTGAACGTTGGCGGAACATTTACACCTTTTCACCGGGTGTAAAAGGGTTCCCCCTGGCATCATGCCGCAGATGTAGTACAATTATGCGCCCTTGTTGAGCCTCGCTCAGCGAGGGCGCTGTTTTTTTCCTATTCTTAACCAGAGCCATAACGTGTAACAACGAGGCCAGAGAACATTATGTCCGAACAGATTGTGACGCCGTCGTCCGCTTCCCCCGTGGTTGTCTCCCCGAAAAACGAAAAAATTAACCTGCTGGATCTGAACCGTCAGCAGATGCGTGAATTCTTTCTTTCGCTTGGTGAAAAGCCGTTTCGCGCCGATCAGGTGATGAAGTGGATGTATCACTACTGCTGCGATGATTTCGAGCAGATGACCGATATCAACAAAGTGCTGCGCGGCAAGCTGATGCAGTTAGCTGAAATTCGCGCGCCGGAAGTGGCGGAAGAGAAACGCTCCAGCGATGGCACCATCAAGTGGGCGATTCGCGTTGGCGATCAACTGGTGGAGACCGTGTATATCCCGGAAGATGACCGCGCCACGCTGTGCGTCTCGTCCCAGGTGGGGTGTGCACTGGAATGCAAATTCTGTTCGACGGCGCAGCAGGGCTTTAACCGCAACCTGCGCGTCTCTGAAATTATCGGCCAGGTATGGCGCGCCGCCAAAATCATCGGCGCTGCTAAAGTCACCGGCCAGCGTCCGATCACCAACGTGGTGATGATGGGCATGGGCGAGCCGCTGCTTAACCTGAACAACGTCGTCCCGGCGATGGAGATCATGCTGGATGACTTCGGCTTTGGTCTGTCAAAACGTCGCGTCACGCTGTCAACGTCGGGCGTCGTTCCGGCGCTCGACAAGCTGGGCGATATGATTGACGTCGCATTGGCGATCTCGCTTCATGCGCCGAATGACAAGCTGCGCGATGACATCGTGCCGATCAACAAGAAATACAATATCGAAACCTTCCTCGGGGCGGTGAAACGCTACCTGTCGAAGTCGAACGCGAACCAGGGGCGCGTTACCATTGAGTACGTGCTGCTGGACCACGTCAATGACAGCACCGATGACGCGCATCAGCTGGCCGAGTTGCTTAAAGACACGCCGTGCAAAATCAACCTGATTCCGTGGAACCCCTTCCCGGGCGCGCCTTATGGCCGCAGCTCCAACAGCCGTGTCGATCGCTTCTCTAAAGTGCTGATGGAGTATGGTTTTACCACCATCGTACGTAAAACGCGTGGTGATGATATCGACGCCGCCTGTGGTCAGCTGGCCGGTGATGTTATTGATCGTACCAAACGTACCATGCGTAAAAAAATGGCGGGTGAGCCGATCTCTGTGAAGGCGCTCTGAAAGCCAGCGCCTGGTGATGTTCACCGGGCGTGACTCGTGTCAGTCTCTGCCGCCTGAAGGATTCAGGGAGAAGAGACGATGCGTAAAGGATTACCCGGAGTAGTGCTGGCTGGCTTTGTTGTAACCGGTTGTGTCAGTCAGCCAGCGCGCCAGGGGGCGGCAGATATTCGTCTGCAACTGGGATTACACTATCTGGCGGCGAAAGATTTTCCGTCCGCGCAGCGTAATTTGCTGCGGGCACAACAGGCTGCACCGAAGGATTATCGTGTCCCGCTGGCGCTTGCACGCGTGGCCCAGGCGCAACAGAATATTGCGCAAACGCGTTGGTACTACCAGCGCGCGCAGCAACTGGCTCCGGCCAACGGTTACGTCGCTAACAATTACGGTGCGTTTCTTTGCGGTTTAAGGCAGTATGGCGAAGCGCATCAACAGTTTAAGCTGGCGGTTGATGCGCAGGAACCCGATGCCCGTCAGGATGCATTGCTGTTTTCGGGCTATTGTTACCTGCAAGCTGAAGATTATGCCGCCGCGCGCACGCAATTGATCAACGCGCTCGATAACGCCCCGGAGCAGGGTAAGCAACTGCTTGAGGAAGCGGAAAGGCAATTTGACCAGCAAGCCTGGAGCAAGGTTTCGTTGCTCTTAGCGGTTTATTACCACCGGCTGCCTGCCAGCGCAGACAGTTTATGGTTACAGATACGTTTCGCCGCGCAACAGGGAAACGCTGCTGACGTTACACGTTATGGCGACCGGTTGGCGCGAAGTTTTCCACAATCGATACAGTACCAGCGTTATTTAGCTAATGAATACTGAAGCCACTCAAGAGAAATCTGCAGTACATTCCACAGGTGAACGCCTGCGTCTGGCCCGTGAGCAGATGGGGCTGACCCAGCAAAACGTCGCTGAACGCCTGTGCCTGAAACTTTCGACCGTACGCGATATTGAAGAGGACAAGTCGCCTGCTGATTTAGCCTCAACTTTCCTGCGCGGTTACATTCGATCCTATGCACGACTGGTGCATGTGCCGGAAGACGATCTGCTGCCGATGATGGCGAAGCAGGCACCGGTACGCGCGGCTAAAATCGAGCCGATGCAGAGCTTCTCGTTGGGTAAACGCCGCAAGAAACGCGATGGCTGGTTGATGATCTTCACCTGGCTGGTGATTTTTGTCGTGATCGGTCTGACCGGTGCCTGGTGGTGGCAGAACCATAAAGCCTCTCAGGAAGACCTGGTCTCCATGGCTGACCAGAACGGCAGCAATAATGGTGACAACAGCCAGTCAATTCCGCTGGGCGACAACAGCGGCAGCGATAATTCCGCTGCTGCCGACAGCGCCGCCGGTACGCCGATTGATAACGGCGCCGGTGCGGTAGCCACGCCGAACAATGATACCAGCGCCCCGGCCGCTGCCAGCAATGCCCCTGCGGCAAACGGCAGCGCACCAGCGGCGCAGAGCAGCGACAACAACGCCGTGGTCGCTCCGAGCCAGGCTCCGGTTGATACCGCGCCGCCGGCGCCGACCTCGCCAGCGCCGGCCAACAGCGTTGCTGGCCAGCTGCCTACCGGTAGCGCAGGCGTGAGCCAGGCGGCCAGCGATGCTAATGCGCTGGTGATGAACTTTAAAGCCGACTGCTGGCTGGAAGTGACCGATGCTTCCGGCAAAAAGCTGTTCAGCGGATTGCAACGTAGCGGTGGTAAGCTCAGCCTGTCTGGTAAGGCTCCGTATCATCTGAAAATTGGTGCGCCATCCGCTGTAGAGGTGCAATATCAGAATCAGCCCGTTGATTTAAGTCGTTTTATCCGTAATAACCAGGTTGCTCGTCTGACGGTGGGCGCGCAATAACGCGCGTCTCGCTTTTCGGGTAATTGTGGAGAGAGAATATGCATAACGAAGCACCCATTATCCGTCGCAAATCAACGCGGATTTACGTCGGCAAGGTGCCAGTCGGCGACGGTGCGCCTATTGCCGTTCAGTCTATGACCAACACCCGCACCACGGATGTTGAAGCTACGGTCAATCAGATCAAAGCGCTGGAGCGCGTGGGTGTCGATATCGTCCGCGTGTCGGTGCCGACCATGGATGCGGCAGAAGCCTTTAAACTGATTAAGCAACGCGTCAATGTGCCGCTGGTCGCGGATATTCACTTTGACTACCGTATTGCGCTGAAAGTCGCTGAGTATGGCGTTGATTGCCTGCGTATTAACCCCGGCAACATCGGCAATAACGAACGTATCCGCCAGGTGGTGGATTGCGCGCGCGAATACAATATCCCGATCCGCATCGGCGTTAACGCCGGTTCGCTGGAAAAAGATCTGCAGGAAAAGTATGGCGAGCCAACGCCGCAGGCGCTGCTGGAATCGGCCATGCGCCATGTGGATCACCTCGATCGTCTCAACTTTGATCAGTTCAAAGTCAGCGTCAAAGCCTCTGACGTGTTCCTTGCCGTTGAATCCTATCGTCTGCTGGCGAAAGCCATCGATCAGCCGCTGCATCTCGGTATCACCGAAGCGGGCGGCGCTCGCGCGGGCGCAGTGAAATCCGCCATTGGTTTGGGTTTGCTGCTGTCAGAAGGGATCGGCGATACGCTGCGTATTTCGCTGGCGGCTGACCCGGTTGAAGAGGTTAAAGTCGGTTACGACATCCTCAAATCCCTGCGCATTCGTTCGCGCGGCATCAACTTTATCGCCTGCCCGACCTGCTCACGTCAGGAGTTTGACGTAATCGGCACGGTGAACGCGCTGGAAGAACGTCTGGAAGACATCATCACGCCGATGGATATCTCCATCATTGGTTGTGTGGTGAACGGACCGGGCGAAGCCACGGTCTCGACGCTGGGCGTCACCGGCGGCAACAAGAAAAGCGGTTTCTACGAAGATGGCGTGCGTCAGCGCGATCGTCTCGATAACCATGACATGATCGACCAGCTGGAAGCGCGTATTCGCGCCAAAGCCTCAATGCTGGATGAAAGCCGCCGCATCAACGTGCAGCAGCTGGAAAAATAAGGGAAGGCGCGCCGTCGATGCGCGCCAGTTTGTGATTGAACCTGTGCGGTTTCATCCTCATAAGGTATGATGCCGGACAGGTTTTTTTGTCTTAAGAGATTCTAACGTGGCGAAGAATATTCAAGCGATTCGCGGGATGAACGATTACCTGCCTGCGGATACCGCGATCTGGCAACGTATCGAAGGCACGCTCAAGCAGGTGCTGGCCAGCTATGGTTACAGTGAAATCCGCCTGCCGATCGTTGAGCAGACCCCGCTGTTCAGCCGCGCGATTGGTGAAGTCACCGACGTGGTTGAAAAAGAGATGTACACCTTCGAGGATCGCAATGGCGAAAGCCTGACGCTGCGTCCGGAAGGCACTGCGGGCTGCGTGCGCGCCGGTATCGAACATGGTCTGCTCTACAACCAGGAGCAGCGTCTGTGGTACATGGGACCGATGTTCCGTTACGAGCGTCCGCAGAAAGGTCGTTATCGCCAGTTCCACCAGATGGGCGCCGAAGTCTTTGGCTTGCAGGGACCGGACGTTGACGCTGAGCTGATCATGATGACCGCGCGCTGGTGGAAAGCGCTGGGCATCGCCGATCACGTCCAGCTGGAACTCAACTCTATCGGTTCGCTGGAAGCGCGTGCGAACTACCGCGATGCGCTGGTTGCCTTCCTTGAACAGCATAAAGAGGTGCTGGACGAAGATTGTAAACGCCGCATGTACACCAATCCGTTGCGCGTGCTGGATAGCAAAAATGCCGATGTGCAGCAGCTGCTGAATGATGCCCCCACCCTCGGCGACTTCCTCGATGAAGACTCGCGTGCGCACTTCAGCGGCTTGTGTGCCCTGCTGGACGACGCGGGCATTAAGTACCGCATCAATCAGCGTCTGGTGCGTGGCCTCGATTACTACAACCGTACCGTGTTTGAGTGGGTGACCAGCGCACTCGGCTCACAGGGCACCGTCTGCGGCGGTGGTCGTTACGATGGTCTGGTTGAACAGCTGGGTGGACGTGCAACCCCGGCGGTCGGTTTTGCGATGGGTATGGAGCGTCTGGTGCTGCTGGTGCAGGCCGTCAATCCGGAATTTGAACCGACGCGCATTGTTGATGTCTATGTTATCGCTTCGGGGCAGGGCGTTCAGTCCGCCGCGATGCAGCTGGCGGAAAAACTGCGTGATGCTGAACCGCAACTGAAGCTGATGACCAACTTCGGCGGCGGCAACTTCAAGAAGCAGTTTGCCCGTGCAGACAAGTGGGGCGCGCGCATTGCGCTGGTGCTGGGCGAAGATGAAGTGAAAACCGGTCAGGTGGTGATTAAAGACCTGCGTACCGGTGATCAGCAGACGCTGGCCCAGAGTGAAGCCGCCGCGACGTTGCGCACGCTGTTGCAGTAAGCGTGACATCGCAACAGCCATTTTAAAGAGAGGGATTGCGTGGAAGTTTACAGCAACGAAAACGAACAGGTTGATGCGCTGCGCCGCTTTATTGCCAACAATGGCAAAGCACTGGCGGTAGGCGTTGTCATCGGTATCGCGGCACTGGGCGGTTGGCGCTGGTGGGCCAGCCATGAAACCGGTGCTGACAAAGCTGCCTCAGCGCAGTATCAGCAGCTGACCAGTGCGATGCAGGCCGATAAGCCGCAGACGCTGGAAGCCGTGGCCAGTTTTGCCGGTGAAAACAACAACACCTATGGTGCGCTGGCGTCACTGGATCTGGCGAAACAGTACGTTGATACCAATCAGCTGGATAAAGCTATCGCTCTGCTGCAAAGCGGGCTGAAAGACACCAAAGATGCCAACCTGCAGGCGGTGATTAACCTGCGTCTGGCACGCATTCAACTGCAACAAAATCAGGCCGATGCCGCACTTTCTACCCTCAACAATGTTAAGGGTGATGGCTGGACAGCTATCGTAGCGGACATTCGTGGTGAAGCACTGCTGAGCAAAGGCGACAAGCAGGGCGCGCGTGATGCCTGGAGCAAAGGTGCGGAGTCGCAAGCCTCCCCGGCACTGAAGCAAATGCTGCAGATGAAGATGAATAACTTAAGTTAAGCCAGTCAAGAGAGCGCACATGGAATTACGTAAATACCTGCTGCCAGGGCTGATTTCAGTCACTCTGCTCAGCGGTTGCTCGCTGTTCAGCGGCGAAGAAGATGTAGTGAAAATGGCCCCGCTGCCGAAGGTAGAAAACCAGTTTACGCCGCAGACCGCGTGGAGCACATCCGTGGGTGATGGCGTAGGTGACTTCTACTCGAATCTGCATCCGGCCTGGCAGGACGGCGTCGTCTATGCGGCTGACCGTTTTGGCGTGGTAAAAGCCCTGGATGCCAGCAACGGTAAAGAAAAATGGAAAGTGGACCTCTCTGAGAAGACCGGCTTCTTCTCGAAAAACATCTCCGCACTGCTGTCTGGCGGCGTCACCGTTAACGGCGACCGCATCTTTATCGGCAGCGAGCGTGGTCAGGTTTATGCGCTGAACACCAGCGATGGCAGCATCGCCTGGCAGACCAAAGTGGCCGGTGAAGCGTTGTCGCGTCCGGTGGTGAGCGATGGCCTGGTACTGATTCACACCAGCAACGGCATGTTGCAGGGTCTGGATCAGAACAGCGGCGCGTCTAAATGGAGCGTCAACCTCGATATGCCGGCGCTGTCCCTGCGCGGTGAATCGGCCCCGACCGTTGCCTTTGGCGGCGCGATCGTCGGCGGCGACAATGGTCGCGTCAGCGCGGTGATCATGAACCAGGGCCAGATCATCTGGCAGCAGCGTATTTCGCAGCCGAGCGGTGCAACGGAGATCGATCGTCTGAATGACGTCGATACCACGCCGGTGGTGGTGAATGGTGTGGTTTACGCGCTGGCCTACAACGGCAACCTGACCGCTCTGGAACTGCGTTCTGGTCAGATTCTGTGGAAACGCGAAATTGGCGGCGTGAAAAATCTGATCGTCGATGGCGGTCGTATTTATCTGGTCGATCAGGATGACCGCGTTGATGCGCTGAATGCTGACGGCGGTGTTGCTATCTGGCGTCAAAGCGAGTTGCTGCATCGCAACCTGACTTCGCCGGTGCTGTTCGATGGCTACCTGGTCGTCGGCGATAGCGAAGGCTATGTTCACTGGATCAACACGCTGGATGGCCGCTTTGTGGCACAGCAGAAACTTGACAGCTCCGGCTTCCAGACCGAACCGGTCGTCGCGGGCGACAAGCTGCTGATCCAGGCGAAAGGCGGTGAGGTTTACGCCATTACGCGTTAATGGTTCAGCTTTACGGGCTGCGAAGCCCGTTGCTGCAACGGCTCCTGATTCGTCAGGGGCCGTTTCGTTTTTAGTCAGGCATGGTATCCTTAGCGCCTTCAGCCTGACGCCTTCCGGCAAATGTCGTTATAATCACGCCATTCGGGCGATTCAATTTTAAAAACTGAGGCAAGTGTTATGGTACCTGTGGTCGCGCTGGTTGGGCGTCCCAATGTGGGAAAATCTACGCTGTTTAACCGTTTAACGCGCACTCGTGATGCGCTGGTAGCGGATTTTCCTGGACTGACTCGCGATCGCAAATATGGTCGCGCCGAAGTGGAAGGGCGCGAATTTATTGTTATCGATACCGGCGGTATTGATGGCACCGAAGAAGGTGTGGAAAACCGCATGGCGGAGCAGTCGCTGCTGGCGATTGAAGAAGCGGATGTGGTGCTGTTCATGGTGGATGCCCGTGCGGGCGTGATGCCAGCCGATCAGCAGATCGCCAATCACCTGCGTTCGCGTCAAAAAGCGACTTTCCTGGTGGCGAATAAAACCGACGGTCTCGATCCGGAAGCGGCGGTGCTGGACTTCTACTCGCTCGGTCTGGGTGAGATCCATGCCATTGCTGCGTCGCACGGCCGTGGGGTAACGACCCTGCTGGAAACCGCGCTGCTGCCGTGGATGGAAGAGATCGACCCGCAGGAAGTCACCGAGGAAGACGAAAACGAAGCCTACTGGGCGGCGTTAGCGGCTGAAGAAAACGGCGAAGCGCTGGAAGGCGAGGAAGAAGAGGAGTTCGATCCAACCGGCCTGCCGATCAAACTGGCGATTGTTGGACGTCCTAACGTTGGTAAGTCAACGCTCACTAACCGTATCCTCGGTGAAGACCGCGTGGTGGTGTACGACATGCCTGGCACCACGCGTGACAGCATCTACATCCCGATGGAGCGCGACGATCGTGAATATATTCTGATCGACACCGCCGGGGTACGTAAGCGTGGCAAAATCACCGACACCGTGGAGAAATTCTCGGTGATCAAAACGTTGCAGGCGATTGAAGACGCTAACGTGGTGATGCTGGTGATTGATGCCCGTGCCGGTATCTCCGACCAGGATCTGTCGCTGTTAGGCTTTATCCTCAATAGCGGTCGTTCGCTGGTGATCGTGGTCAACAAGTGGGATGGACTGACGCAGGAGATCAAAGATGAAGTGAAAGAGACGCTGGATTTCCGTCTCGGCTTTATCGACTTCGCGCGTGTGCACTTCATCTCCGCGCTGCACGGCAGCGGTGTAGGCAACCTGTTTGAATCGGTGACGGAAGCCTACGACTGTTCCACCAAACGTGTGAACACCTCGATGCTGACGCGCATCATGAATATGGCGGCCGAAGATCATCAGCCACCGTTGGTACGTGGTCGTCGCGTGAAGCTGAAATATGCGCACGCCGGTGGTTACAACCCGCCGATTGTGGTGATCCACGGTAATCAGGTGAAGGATCTGCCGGATTCATACAAACGTTATCTGATGAACTACTTCCGCCGTTCGCTGAACGTGATGGGTACGCCGATTCGTATTCAGTTTAAAGAAGGCGATAACCCGTTTGCGGGTAAACGTAACCTGCTGACACCGACGCAGCAGCGTAAACGTAAACGTCTGATTTCGCATCTGAAAAAGAACAAGCGTTAACAGGATGAGGGCCATTGCGGCCCTCATTTTTTTTGCCATCGACCCGGTGGCGCAGGAGAAATCATGAACGCCGAATGTCCGTCCTGTCAGCAACCACTCACTCACAACGCTGACGGCTTCGACTGCCCAAACTGCGGCAGCCATTACGCGCAAATTGCCTTATGCCCGACCTGTCACCAGCCGTTACAGGTGCTGAAAGCCTGCGGTGTGGTGGATTATTTCTGTCAGCAGGGCGATGGCCTGATTTCGAAAAAGCGTGTGGAGTTTATACCGGATGTGGCAAACGCGTCCCCCTTGTAGCGACGCGATTTATCGCGCGGTTTTGATCTCCTTCGCTGACCTTGCGCGATAAAAACGTGCAGTCATAGCCCTGCATCTTCCCGTCATAGGCGAACCACAGCACCCGCGCTGCGGCGGTTCCACACGGCCGCTACGCCAGTCACCCCAAAAAACCCATTTCCGCTTTCATAATTTTTAATAAGTTACGACTGGATTTGTAGCAAAAATGCTATTAGCCAGTAACTCCTGCGTTATGCATATTCACTTCTTAACGTACCAGGTGGTACAATTCTGCCGCCTTGTGGTGAGTCTGGCAGCGTTTCGCTGTGTCCTTCCTCACAGGCACTGCAACACGGGCATTGCACCCGTACCAATAGTTCTAAAATAAAGACGTAAACGAAACGATTCCTGCTACAGGCGCAGCAGGATATCTGTGACTGGGCGACACCCAATGCCCGGCACCAACGCTTTATTTTTTCAGGAGAGTTTGTGTTATGGCAGAAAATTCCGCTCGCCCCTGCAAAGGGTTGAGCATCTGGTCTGTATTGTTCGGACTGGTCCTGTTGGCCGTTGGCCTGTTCTTCGCGATCGGCGGCGGTAAGCTGGTCTCCCTTGGCGGCAGCTGGTACTTCCTCATCGCCGGTATCGTGATGTTGCTGTCAGCGATCCAATTCTTCCGTCGTAAATCCTCAGCCGTCACGCTGTTTATCCTGGTATTCGTCGGTACGCTGATTTGGGCGCTGGCTGATGCAGGCTGGGATTTCTGGCCCCTGATTTCGCGTCTGATGGTGCCTGCCGGTCTGATGCTGCTGGCCTTCCTGACCTGGCCAGCACTGCGTAAGGCAGAAGGCAAAAGCTCACTGGCTAAAGTCTCTTATGCGCTCTCTGCGGTGATTGCCGTGGGTATGGTGGCGGCGTTTGTTCAGATGTTCCAGCCGCACCCGACCGTGGCCTTTGAAGGTAAAGAGCTGCCGCTGATTCCGGTGGATAAAGCGAAGCAGCAGAAAGACTGGGACAACTACGGCAACACCCCAGGCGGTAACCGCTTCGTAGCACTGGATCAGATCACCCGTGATAACGTTAAAGACCTGAAAGTGGCCTGGACGTTCCACACCGGCGACATTCCGATCAGCCCTGGCGGCAACGGTGCGGAAGATCAGGAAACCCCGCTGCAGGTTGGCAACACTCTCTACCTGTGTACACCGCATAACAACGTGATCGCCGTTGCGGCGGATACCGGCAAGCAGATCTGGAAACGTGAAATCAACGCCCAGTCTCAGGTGTGGAACCGCTGCCGTGGTCTGGCGTATTTTGACGCAACCAAACCGCTGACTCAGCCGTCTCAGCCTGGCTCCACGCCGGTAACACCGGTAACGCTGGCCGCTGGTGACACCTGTCAGCGTCGTCTCCTGATGAACACCATCGATGCGCGTCTGATTGCTATCAACGCCGACAACGGTGAACTTTGCGACAACTTCGGCAACCACGGCGAAGTTGATCTGAAAGCAGGCCTCGGCAAAGCGCCGGACCCGCAGTATCAGCTGACGTCGGCACCGGCGATGGCGGGCACCACCGTCGTGGTGGGTGGTCGTGTTGCGGATAACGTACAGACCGACATGCCTGGCGGCGTGCTGCGTGGTTTCGACGTTATCACTGGCCAGATGCGCTGGGCGTTTGACCCAGGCAGCGTGGACCCGAATGCGGTACTGATGCCGGGCAAAGACTACACCCGTAGTACCCCGAACTCCTGGGCGCCGATGTCCTACGATCCGGCAATGAACACCGTGTTCCTGCCGATGGGTAGCCCGTCTGTTGACCTGTGGGGTGCGAACCGTACCCGTCTGGATCACAAATACGGCGCAGCCGTACTGGCGCTGGATGCCACCACCGGTAAAGAGAAGTGGGTTTATCAGACCGTGCATAACGATCTGTGGGACTTCGACCTGCCGATGCAGCCGAGCCTGGTAGACTTCCCGATGAAGGATGGCACCACCAAACCGGCGGTCGTCATCGGTGCTAAAACCGGCATGATTTGGGTGCTGGATCGCCTGACCGGCAAGCCTTTGACTAAGGTTGAAGAGCAGCCGATGCCGCAGGGCCACATCCCGAACGAGCAGTACACCCTGACCCAGCCGCACTCGGTTGAAATGCCGAATATCGGCAACCAGACCCTGAAAGAGTCTGACATGTGGGGCGCGACGCCGTTTGACCAGCTGGTATGTCGTATCAGCTTCAAATCAATGCGTTACAACGGCCTGTTCACCGTGCCGGATACCGATGTCTCCCTCAGCTTCCCAGGTTCACTGGGTGGTATGAACTGGGGCAGCATCTCGTTTGACCCGAACAACCAGTACATGTTCGTCAACGATATGCGTCTGGGCCTGTGGGTGCAGATGGTTCCGCAGGACACCACCAAAGCGGCAGCCAGCAACGGTGGCGAATCGGTCAACACCGGTATGGGTGCGGTACCGCTGAAAGGCACGCCGTACGCAGTAAACAAAAACCGCTTTATGTCACCGCTGGGTATTCCGTGCCAGGCTCCGCCGTTCGGTACCATGTCCGCGATTGATATGAAGACCCGTAAGATTGTCTGGCAGGTGCCGGTAGGTACAGTGCAGGATACCGGTCCGTTCGGTATTAAGATGCACGCGCAGATGCCAATTGGTATGCCGACGCTGGGTGGTTCTTTGGCGACGCAGGGCGGCCTGGTGTTCTTCGCCGGTACTCAGGATTACTACCTGCGTGCGTTCGACAGCTCAAGCGGTAAAGAAGTATGGAAAGCCCGTCTGCCAGTGGGTAGCCAGGGTGGCCCAATCAGCTACGTTTCTCCGAAAACTGGCAAACAGTACATCCTGATCTCCGCAGGCGGTGCGCGTCAGTCTCCGGATCGTGGTGATTATGTGATTGCGTACGCGCTGCCGTAACGATCACAACAACGGCCAGTGCCTGCTGGCCGGTTAAACGAAAAAAGGACCGACATCGCCGGTCCTTTTTTTATGCCTGTTCGCCGTCACGCCACAGGGCTTCCAGCGCGGGTGGGGCCACCTGCTCGGGGATCAGGATGACGATCGTCCCGGCCTCATGGTGGGTGGCATAGCTGATTTGAATGCGAAAATAGCGTTGATCGCCTCGACCGATATTCGGCGCCTGATCTTCCGGTTCCCCCAACGGCATCGCCTGTTCCAGCACTTCACACACCCGCTGCTTCTGCGGTGCAGGCAACTGCGCCAGCGTGAAACGCCGTTGCGTTTGCAGCCGGGGAATAAATGCCAGACCGCCTTCGCGCGCCAGTTCGATAATCGCGTCATCGGTCAGTTCGGGGATGTTCACGTCACACCTACCTGCTGCCACGCGGACGCGATCGCATCCGCCACCGAACGGTTAAAGCGTTTGCTGGCGTGCTGCACGGTAAAGCGGGCAAAGGTGCTGAAATCGGCATCCTGCGGCAGCGTCTTGTCACACAGCGTGTCATACCATGCCTGACCCGCCAGCTCCCAGGCAAAGCCGCCCAGCGCTTTGGCAGCGAGGTAAAACGCCCGGTTGGGAATGCCGGAGTTGAGATGCACGCCGCCGTTATCGTCGCGGGTATCGATGTAATGTGCCATATCGGCAGGCTGTGGATCTTTGCCGAGCATCGGATCGTCGTAGGCGGTGCCAGGGGCGGACATCGATCGCAATCCTTTGCCCTTGATCCCGGCAGCCAGCAAGCCTTCGCCGATAATCCAGTCAGCCTGATCTGCGGTCTGCTGGCGGTTAAATTGCTTCACCAGCGAACCAAATACATCGGATATCGACTCATTCAGCGCCCCGGATTGGGCGAAGTAAACCAGCCCGGCTTCGCTCTCCGTCACGCCGTGGGTTAGCTCATGCGCCACGACATCAATGGCGATAGTAAAGCGATTGAAAATCTCGCCATCGCCGTCGCCAAACACCATCTGCTGACCGTTCCAGAAGGCGTTCTGGTACTCCTGGCCATAGTGCACGCTGCCGTCCAGCTTCAGTCCTTTGTTATCCAGCGAATTGCGTTTGTAGACCTGCCAGTAAAAATCGTAGGTGATGCCGAGGTAGTTCCAGGCTTCTTCGGCGGCCACGTCACCATTGTCGGGCTGGCCTTCCGTGCGGATCAGCGTTCCCGGCAGATTTTGCGTATGTTCGGCATCGTAAATGGCGCGCACCACCTGGCCTGGGGTTGAGGTGGTCGCGGGTGGCGCGCTGTGGTTATGTTCAGCCATCAGGTGCTGAACGTGGGTGAGGGTACGACGGGCATAGTCCTGCTGCGGGCCAGAACCGTTGGCGATGATATTGCGCAGGATGTAAGGAGGGATCACGTTAAAAGACATACCAGACTCCCTGGCGAATAATGACTGTGCCAAAAAGTATAGTTCGATTGCGTTGAGAATGAATTCGCACCCGACCCGATAAACATAGGGTCGGCATTGATGCCGGCCAGGCCGGGGTGATTATGTGCGCGTCTTGCGGGCGGCGGTTTTTTGCGGCTTGAGCGCCGTGACCTCACTCTCCACCCAGCCATCATCCAGCCGGGTACGCAGCACATCGCCTTTGCTCAGCTGCGCCATTTTCTTCACCACATGGCCGGTGGTATCGGTAGTCACGCTAAAGCCGCGTGCCAGGGTCGCCAGCGGGCTGACGCCCTCCAGCTGGGCCGCCAGGGTGCCAAAACGTTGACGATGCTGATTGAGCTGCTTTTCCATGCCTTGTTGCAGGCGATAGTTCCAGCGTTCCAGCTGCTGCTGCGCACGCAGAATGCGTTGCTGTGGCTGCTGTGCGTTTAAACGCTGCACCAGACGCTCCTGCTGGCGACTGGCGGCGCGCATCCGCTGATCCAGTGCATCACCCAGCCGACGCTGTAATTGCAGCAGAGCGGTCTGCTGACGCGCCAGACGCAGCTGTGGGTGCTGCTGTTGCAGGCGGTGCTGAATACGGGTGAAAACGCGTTGCTGCTGCGCCAGATAGTAATCCATCGCCATTTCCAGCCGTTGCTGCTGAGACTGCAAACGCCGCAGCAGCTCCAGCTGATTCCGGCTGACCAGTTCAGCGGCGGCGGAGGGGGTGGGCGCACGCAGGTCGGCAACAAAATCGGCGATGGTGACATCGGTTTCATGCCCCACGGCGCTGACAATCGGCAGGCGGCTGGCAAAAATGGCGCGCGCCACGCGCTCATCGTTGAAGCTCCACAAATCCTCTAACGAACCGCCGCCACGGCCGACAATCAGCACGTCGCATTCGTCACGCTGGTTTGCCAGCTCGATGGCGCGCACAATCGCCGCCGGGGCATCCACGCCCTGTACCGCCGTGGGATAGATCACCACCGGCAGCGAAGGGTCGCGACGATGGAGCACGCGCAGCACGTCGTGCAGCGCGGCACCGGTGGCTGAGGTGATTACACCAACCTGACGCGCCGGGTCCGGCAACGGCTGCTTGAATTGCGCGTCAAACAGGCCTTCCGCCGCCAGCCGTGTTTTCAGCTGCTCAAACTGCTGTTGCAGCAGGCCTTCGCCCGCCGGATGCATACTTTCGATAATCAGCTGATAGTCGCCGCGCGGTTCGTACAGGGTGATGCTGGCACGCACCAAAACCTGCTGACCATGCTGCGGACGAAACGCGACGCGACGGTTGCTGTTGCGGAACATGGCACAGCGTACCTGCGCGCCATCATCCTTCAGCGTGAAGTACCAGTGGCCGGAAGCCGGTTGCGTGAAGTTGGAGATCTCCGCGCTGAGCCAGACCAGGCCCATTTCATTTTCCAGCAGTTGGCGCACCGTGGTATTCAGGCGGCTAACGGTAAAAATATTGGCGGTTGGTGGCAGCGACATGTGATGGAGATCAAATATTAAATCAGAGGGTTAATCAACCGATACTACATGGCTGAACCAGAGGATCAAGACTTTTTCTGAAAAAACACTGGAGGCAACCGATTTCGGCCTGTATAATGCCGCGGCAATATTTTATCTGTTCTCATTCACCCCCAGGTTGAGATATTGCCATGCTAAGAATCGCTAAAGAAGCACTCACATTCGACGACGTTCTGCTCGTTCCTGCTCATTCTACCGTTCTGCCTAACACGGCCGATCTCAGCACTCAACTGACGAAAAACATTCGTCTGAACATCCCTATGCTCTCCGCTGCTATGGACACCGTGACCGAAGCTGGTCTGGCGATTGCCCTGGCACAGGAAGGCGGTCTGGGCTTTATCCACAAAAACATGTCGATCGAGCGCCAGGCGGAAGAAGTTCGCAAGGTGAAGAAACATGAAAGTGGCGTCGTTACCGATCCGCAAACCGTGCTGCCAACCTCGCCGCTGGCAGATGTCAAAGCCCTGACCGAGCGTAACGGCTTTGCCGGTTACCCGGTAGTCAACGCGGATAACGAGCTGGTGGGCATCATCACCGGTCGTGACGTGCGTTTCGTTACCGATCTGAGCCAGCCGGTCTCTGCGGTGATGACGCCGAAAGAGCGTCTGGTTACGGTGAAAGAAGGCGAAGCGCGCGACGTGGTTCTGCAGAAAATGCACGAAAAACGCGTTGAGAAAGCGCTGGTGGTGGACGACAGCTTCCATCTGCTCGGCATGATCACCGTTAAAGATTTCCAGAAAGCGGAACGTAAACCTAACGCCTGTAAAGATGCACAGGGTCGTCTGCGCGTCGGTGCTGCGGTAGGTGCCGGTGCGGGCAACGAAGAGCGCGTAGATGCGCTGGTGGCCGCTGGCGTTGACGTTCTGCTGATCGACTCCTCTCACGGTCACTCTGAAGGCGTGTTGCAGCGTATCCGTGAAACCCGTGCTAAATACCCTGACCTCGAAATCATCGGCGGCAACGTTGCTACCGGTGCTGGCGCCCTGGCGCTGGCAGAGGCGGGTGTGAGCGCGGTTAAAGTGGGTATCGGCCCTGGCTCCATCTGTACGACCCGTATCGTCACTGGCGTGGGCGTTCCGCAGATCACCGCCGTGTCCGACGCGGTTGAAGCGCTGGAAGGCACCGGCATTCCGGTTATCGCTGATGGCGGTATCCGTTTCTCTGGCGACATCGCGAAAGCGATCGCAGCCGGTGCGGCGGCGGTGATGGTGGGTTCGATGCTGGCGGGTACGGAAGAATCTCCGGGCGAAATCGAGCTGTATCAGGGCCGTTCGTTCAAATCCTACCGTGGTATGGGTTCACTGGGCGCGATGTCTAAAGGCTCCTCAGACCGTTACTTCCAGAGCGATAACGCCGCTGACAAACTGGTACCGGAAGGTATCGAAGGTCGCGTTGCCTACAAAGGCCGTCTGAAAGAGATCGTACACCAGCAGATGGGCGGCCTGCGCTCCTGTATGGGTCTGACCGGTTGCGGCACCATCGACGAACTGCGTACCAAAGCGGAGTTTGTGCGCATCAGCGGCGCGGGTATCTCTGAAAGCCATGTGCATGACGTGACCATCACGAAAGAGTCGCCGAACTACCGCATGGGTTCATAATCCCGTAAGATTTACCGCCCGGCTTAAGCCGGGCGCTTTTATTATTAAGTCCATCCCATGGAAACGCCGCAATGACGACTGAAAATATTCATAAACATCGCATTTTGATCCTCGATTTTGGTTCTCAGTATACGCAACTGGTCGCGCGCCGCGTGCGTGAGCTGGGCGTCTACTGCGAACTCTGGGCGTGGGATGTCACCGAAGAGCAAATTCGTCAGTTCAACCCGAACGGCATCATCCTTTCTGGCGGTCCGGAAAGCACCACTGAGCTGAACAGCCCGCGTGCGCCGGAATACGTCTTCAACGCTGGCGTGCCGGTGCTGGGCGTGTGCTACGGTATGCAGACCATGGCTATGCAGCTGGGTGGTAAGGTTGAAGGTTCGACTGAGCGTGAGTTTGGTTACGCGCAGGTTGAAGTGAAAACCCCGAGCGCGCTGGTTCGTGACATCGAAGATGCCATCAGCGACGCGGGCAAACCGCTGCTGGACGTGTGGATGAGCCACGGCGACAAAGTGACGGCGATCCCGTCTGACTTCGTTACCGTTGCCAGCACCGAAACCTGTCCGTTTGCCATCATGGCGAACGAAGAGAAGCGTTTCTACGGCGTGCAGTTCCACCCGGAAGTGACTCACACCCGTCAGGGTCTGCGTATGCTGGAGCGCTTTGTGCGTGATATCTGCGGCTGTGAAGCGCTGTGGACCCCGGCGAAAATCATCGAAGACGCGATTGAGCGTATCCGCGTGCAGGTTGGCAACGACAAAGTGATCCTCGGCCTGTCGGGCGGCGTGGACTCCTCCGTGACCGCAATGCTGCTGCACCGTGCGATTGGCGACAGTCTGACCTGCGTATTCGTCGATAACGGCCTGCTGCGTCTTAACGAAGCGGATCAGGTGCTGGAGATGTTTGGTGACCACTTCGGTCTGAACATCGTCCATGTGGCGGCAGAAGGGCGCTTCCTTGACGCGCTGGCTGGTGAAAACGATCCGGAAGCGAAACGTAAAATCATCGGCCGCGTATTCGTTGAAGTGTTCGACGAAGAAGCAAGCAAGCTGACCGACGTTAAATGGCTGGCACAGGGCACCATCTACCCGGACGTGATCGAATCAGCGGCCTCTGCCACCGGCAAAGCGCATGTGATCAAGTCGCACCACAACGTGGGCGGTCTGCCGAAAGAGATGAAGCTGGGTCTGGTGGAACCGCTGAAAGAGCTGTTCAAAGACGAAGTGCGCAAAATCGGTCTGGAACTCGGTCTGCCGTACGCTATGCTCTACCGTCACCCGTTCCCGGGTCCGGGCCTGGGTGTTCGCGTGCTGGGCGAAGTGAAGAAAGAGTACTGCGACCTGCTGCGTCGTGCGGATGCCATCTTCATCGAAGAACTGCATAAAGCGGATCTCTACAACAAAGTCAGCCAGGCGTTCACCGTATTCCTGCCAGTGCGTTCAGTGGGCGTGATGGGCGATGGCCGTAAATATGACTGGGTAGTTTCGCTGCGTGCGGTGGAAACCATCGACTTTATGACCGCGCATTGGGCGCACCTGCCGTACGATTTCCTCGGCCGCGTGTCCAACCGCATCATCAACGAAGTGAACGGCATTTCCCGCGTGGTTTACGATATCTCTGGTAAGCCGCCAGCGACGATTGAGTGGGAATAAGTCAGTCCCCTTCAGCAAGCCACCCGGTGTGGCTTGCTGCTCTCGCTTCAGATGCTCCGCGCCTTTCCCTGCCACTTTTTCTGATCCTCGCCAATCACCTGAATTGTCCCCAAAACAGGCGGCTATTTACCCCACGGTCTCTCCCGTCGCAACGTTAATATAGCGAAAATGTGCTTCTGTCCCTCGATGCCAGCCAGACGCGGCTGAATCCTGGTGCGCAGGATGATGACCTAAGGTGAAAGGAGAGGGGTGTGAACAGTTCAGTTATTGATTTTTTGTCCGGTTACAGCAGCGGTATCAACGAGATAAAGTTAAAAGATCTGCTAAACCTGAAAAACGCCTGTTCCGATGATGAGAAAATCTCCACGCTTTTCCCGCCGGTAGAAATTGGCAGCATTACGCTGGTGGATCAGATTGTCCTGCTGAGCCTGCTGAAAATCACCCTGCCGAAAAAGCTGCTCGAAGTGGGTACTTACCTCGGCTATTCCACCACGGTGCTGGCGATGAACAGCACGGCCACTCTCTATTCGCTCGATTTGCCCGATGATGCCTGCCTGGAAACCCAGTTCGACAGCGACAAGATCTTAACCGATGGCGATGTGAACGATGATTTCCTGCGTCACACGCAATCGATTGAAGGCGCCGTGTATCTGGAAAATTTAACCACCGAGCAGCGCGCCAGAGTTCACCTGATCAAAAAAGACTCCACCCAGGTTAATTTCCTCCAGACATTCGGCGAACTGGATTATGTGTTTGTCGATGGCGGACACGCCTTCGATATTATTAAAAGCGACACGGAAAACGCTTTGCAGGCCGTCAGCAAAGGCGTGGTGATCTGGCATGATTATGCGTCCGGTATTCACAGTGATGTCACAGACTATCTGCATACCCGCGATGATCTTAAAATATTCCATGTGAAAAACTCGTTGTGCGCATTTTCCTTTGTGGGATTTTAAGCGGAGAAAACCATGCGCATTACCGACGTGATTGATAAAAGCACTCTGCGGGCGTTGTCAGCGACCAATAACTGGATCGCCACTGCTCATGTCGCCCTGCGCCTTGCAATTGAGTTGTTCCTGATATTTTTGTTATTCAAAACGCAGCAGCATTTTCTGTTGCTGGTTTTGACTATTTTGCTGCTCGGTTTTGTCCATAGCTTCTGGGGTTATGCCGGTTATGCCCATGAGCTGTTTCACAAACGCGTATTTTCCTCAAAGCGCGCCAACCAGTTATTGTTTCGCTTTTCCGCGGCGGTGACATTCAATAATCGGGCATTTTTCGAAGCCAGCCATATGCGCCATCACAGTAAAACCTTCAGTGATGATGATGAGGAAGGGCACAGTTTTCAGAACTGGAGCCGGGCAAATATTATTCGCTATGCCCTTTTCGATTACACCTTTATGTGGCGTAAGGTGACTTATACCATTAAAAATGCCGTGGGTATTATTCCGGCGTCGTTTGCTACGATCAGAGCGAATATTCAGCGGGCCGCCATCGAAGTGATTGCGCTGAATATGATTATTTATCTGGCGATTTATCTCGCTACGCAAAGCGCGGTGGTGGTGCTGGCCTGGTTTATCGCGCAGTTTTCCTGTCAGCTGCCTAATCGTATGCTGGCGCAGGCGCAACATCTTGGTCTTGAAGAACAAAAAGATATCGGGCCATTAGGGCATTCCCGCACCATAAAGCTGCCGATGTGGCTGGCGTTTTTATATTCCAATATGAATTACCATTGTGAACATCACATTATGCCCGGCATTCCTTATTATCATTTGCCTGAACTGAATCGATTATTAAAAGCGTCGGGTGTGAAATTTGAAGAGGTTGGGGTGGGTTATCTGTTTAGCACCTTCTGGGATGAAGTTGCGCGTGAACAGCAGAAACTGGCGTGTGAATAACGGCCCCGGCTTATCTGGAGAGTGAAATGAATATTGAAGAACTTATCGCGGCGGAAAAACACTATTTCGCACCGATGATCGCCAGAGCGGAACAGGCCACCGCCGAACAGCGTGCCTTGTGGCAACAAGAGACGGTGCGTGAAAGGCAGGAGAGAATCTCTCTGGAGGTGTTTGATTCGGTCGATGGCCGGGTGAAATATGGTCCGTTTAACGGGATGCGTTTAAATCGGGAAACCTGGTGGGGCAAACTCGATTTAGGTTCTCAGTGTCTTGGGCTGTATGAAAAGGAGTTGCTGGACTACATTGACGCGCTGCCCGAAGATCACTTTTCTCATTTTATCGATATTGGCGCTGCGGATGGTTATTACGCCATCGGGATGCTGGTATCGAAAAAAATTAAACGCTGCATCTGTTTTGAGCAGTCAGAAAAAGGCCGGGAAACGATTCTGGCGAACTGGCAACGCAATCACGCGCCGGGCAGTGTGCAAATCCTGGGTGAAGCGAATGAACAAAGCCTGGCGTCATTATCAGCGGCAGAGTTGCAGCGTGCGCTGGTATTAATCGATATCGAAGGATTTGAATTTGAATTGCTGAGCGCCGCTTTCTTAGAAAAACTTAAACACTGCACCATCATTATCGAAGTTCATAACTGGGTGGATGATTTTCTGACCAAATATAGCGCGTTGCTGCGCAATGCGGACCCGCTCTTTAGCATCGAAAGGGTTGAACGTATCGACCGTGCAACCAGCCATCTGCCAGAACTGCGCGATATGACTGATGACAATCGTCTGCTTTTTACCTCCGAGCGGCGGCCCTGCATGATGCGTTTCTTAAAGCTGACCCCGAAAACGTAGCGCTGTCTGGCAGGCGTGGCACGCGCGATGCATTGACTTCAGACCGCGAATGCCAGAGGATGCAATTTCTGAACAAGAATTCAGCATCCTGCCACGCTCTCTTCGGATATCGCTATGCTCACCTTTAAGGCATTTTCCCTGTTTGTGGTTGCCATCATCCTGCTGTCGCTGTGTGCCAGTCTGGCGCAGGCCACACGCAACGGCGAGCTAAGCAACGAAAGCGGCGGCTGGTGGTCGGCACGACGTGATTCCGCGGGTATTGCACCGGATCCGCAGCGCTATGCCGCCGAAGCCATTGTGCAGGTGTATGCCGCACCGACTTACGGCTGGAAGGGCGCGGTGGCGGTGCATCCGTGGATCATCTTTAAACGCGCTGGCGAAACGCATTATCACCGCTACGAGGTGATCAGCTGGGGCAGCGGCGACAAGGTGCGGCACAACGCGAATCTGCCGGATGGTTACTGGTACGGCGCACGGCCAAGGTTGCTGGTCGATCATCGCGGAGCGGAAGCGCAGGCGATGATTCCGCAGATTGAAGCGGCAATTAAATCCTACCCGTGGCCTGAGACCTATCACGCCTGGCCTGGGCCAAACAGCAACACCTTCCTCGCTCATATTGGTCGTGAAGTGCCAGCGCTGAAACTGGATTTACCGGCGAACGCGCTGGGCAAAGATTATCGTCCGTTGTGGCGTCCGATCGGCTTGCCACCGTCAGGGCGGGGGATTCAGGTGTCGATCCTCGGCGTGGCGGGTGTCACCCTGGGGGCGGAAGAGGGATTTGAACTGAACGTGCTGGGCCTGAGTATGGGGCTGAGTTTTTCGCCGCTGCGGCTGCGGCTGCCGTTTATTGGCGGCCTGGGCAGCGACAATCTGCAACAGGATAATCCGCCGGGTTAAGCACCCGGCGAGGCTATCAGCACACGCCGAAGTCACCGTCTTCGTGGTAAAGATTGACGCTGTCAGCCTTTACCTGAATCTCTTTCTTTGCAGCATCATCCACGCGCGCGCACCACAGGGTATCGCCTTCTACCCGCAGCACTAACATCTTTGGACCACCGGTTTTCGACTGCACGAAATCATCCACGTTAAACATTCCACTGCTCCCGTTCGATTAATGGTATCGGCTGATTTTAGCGGCCAGACTCAGGTTATGCGAAAGTTAATGATGCAGCAAAAACAGCGTGGCGAGTCCGAGAAAGATAAAAAAACCGCCGGTATCGGTAATGGCGGTAATCAGCACGCTGGAGCCGACGGCGGGATCGCGCTTCAGTTTGGTCATGACCAGCGGGATCAGCACGCCCATCAGCGCGGCCAGCAACAGATTTAGCACCATCGCCAGCATCATCACGCCGCCGAGCGCCAGGTTGTCGTACATCATCCAGGTCACACCGCCCATAATGCCGCCCCAGAACACGCCATTGAGCAGGGCGACGCCGAGTTCACGCAGGATCAGAAACGAAAAGTTGCCCGGTTCAACCTGATGCAGGGCCAGCGCGCGCACAATCATGGTAATGGTTTGATTGCCGGTATTGCCGCCGATCCCGGCGACAATCGGCATCAGGGTGGCGAGCGCCACCAGCTGCGAAATGGTCTCTTCAAACAGGCCGATAACGCGCGAGGCGACAAACGCGGTGCACAGGTTGATCGCCAGCCATGTCCAGCGCTTGCTCACCGCTTTGCGAACCGGCGCGAACACATCCTCTTCCTGGCTGATGCCGCCCATTTTACGGATGTTGCTCTCATTCTCTTCGTTGACGAGGTCAATCACGTCTTCAACGATCACGCGGCCAATCAGCTTACCTTTGGCGTCGGTAACGGCGGCAGAAATCAGGTTATAACGCTCAAAGGCGCCTGCGGCGTCTTCGGCTTTATCGTTGAGCTGGAAAGTGGTGGGCCTGGCATTCATTACTGCCTCTACCCGCGCCTCGGGGGGATTGAGCAGAATAGTGGTGAGCGGCAGCTCGCCCAGCAATTGATTGCTTTTATCGGTGATAAACAACTTGTCGGTGCCGTCCGGCATGGTTTTACGCTGACGCAGAAAGCGTTGTACCGTCGCCAGCGTGACATCGGCGCGGACCGTCAGGATATTGAAATCCATGATGCGGCCCACGCGATCGCGGTCGAAATCCACCACGCTGAGCACATGCGCGCGCTGGCTGGGATCCAGCGTGGTTAACAGTCGGCCGGTGAGATCGCGTGGCAGATAGCGTGCCAGATAGGCCTGGTCGTCAACATCCAGTGGCTGGATGGCGCGCAGAATCTCGCGATCGCTCATCCCTTCGGTAAGGCTGGCCCAGACGGTTTCCGAGGCTTCAACCAGCACCCGGCCGCGTTGTTCACAGGGGACTAAACGCCACAGCGCCTGGCGCTCCTCCTGCGGAAGCGCTTCGAGGATATCGGCCAAATCCGCCGCATGGAGCATTTGCAGATCGCTCTCCAGCTGCTGACGCCAGCCGTTAATCTCCTTCAGCTCACTGGCTGACAGATCAACCGATTTATCCAGCAGAACATCCACCAGATCGTGTTGAGAGAGCAGCAGGTTGAGAATGCGATGGCGGGTTTCAGTCAGTTGTTGCGCATGCAAAGCAGACATAACGCGTCCCTTGTGTCTGTAAATGTCAGGTCGAAGTGTAGCGGGTTACGGGTAAACAGGCCGTAACAAGTAGCATTATCGCAACGGATAATGTTGAAGAAGCCGCGATCCGCAAATTCCTTAACGCGTATCGTCAGTGCTTTGTGTCACCGGCTCAGGGACGGTTTTCTTTTGCTGATGATGCTCAATGGCACCAGGAATGGTGAAAATCAGACGACCAACCAAAATAAAGAAACTGATCAGCAAAACAATGCGCGTCATACTGCCGGTTTTGGGACGTCTTCGTGCGGGGAAAGCGTTATTCACGCGGGGTGGTTCCTGTTGATACCCTGTCGGGCGGTTGCAACATTTAGTCATACTTAGATCGTTAAATCAATCGCTGTGTGAAAAATGAGCAGAAAAGGTTAAAGCGGCCGCCGTAGCGGCCTGGCTTAGTAACTGGCTTTTTGTGCCAGCAGCGTGGCGAAGCGGCAGCGAATGCGCTGGCCATGCTCATCGCGGCGATGCAGCTCACCGACATGCTCGTTATATTTCACGATATGCCAGTTGCGATAGTAGTTGCTTAACTCGCCGGACTGGAAGGTGAACGGGAAATTGAGCGGGTTAGGATAATCGTCGGTATGCATTGCCGCGACGATCAGGTTATAGCCATATTTCAGCGTGCTGGCCTGCATATCGGCTATCAACTGTGGGATGGTCTGCGGTTGCAGAAACATCATCACCACCGTCGAGAGCACCAGCTGGTAATCGCCGTTAAAACGCACCTGGTTCAGGTCGCAGGCTTCCGCGCGAATATTTTGCAACTGCTCCTCAGCGATAATCTGCTGAAGACGCGCCAGACTCTGCGGGTTGCTGTCCCAGCCGGTGACATCAAACCCGTGCTGATTGAGGAACAGGCTGTTGCGGCCCTGCCCACAGCCCAAATCCAGCGCCTTACCGGGCGTGAGTTTGGGCAGCGCTTCCAGCACTTCCGAATGCGGTGGCGTCAGGCCATATTTTTCCGCGAAATAATTATCAGGACGATCGGTCATCATTGATTTGCACGGGCGCTCAGCCCGCGTTTACTCCTCTTGCAAAATCAGATTCCAGCCGGTCACTTCGTTCCAGTAGCTTTGCTCGCGCTCCAGATCCAGCTGCACCAGCGTATTCTGGCTGAAGTAGCCAGTCGGGAAGGTCAGCGTCCAGTGGCCGTCATCGGTGCTCAGCTTCAGCGCATCCGGGCGCGTGGTGGCCTGGCGTTGATTATTCAGCAGGGTGCCGAGACGCAGCAGGAAGACCAGCGGCAGGAATTGCTTCTTCTTAAACAAGGTAAAGCGTGGCATCTCATCCACCTTCACCGCCTTACGGTGGAAGCGTACCAGCATCGCCAGCAGCATCTGTTGATCCTGATTAAAACCCGGCATGTTGGTGTTTTGCAGGATATAGGCGGAGTGGCGCTGCATCCCGCTGTGGTTGATGGTCAACCCGACTTCGTGCAGCGTCGCCGCCCATTTCAGCAGCGCCGCCAGCTGCGGATTTGCCAGCTTCGGATTCTGATCGCGCCATTGCAGATACAGCTGCTCGGTGGTTTCCAGCACGCGGCGTGCCTGATCGTTGTCGATGGCGTAGTGATTCGCCAGGCTTTGCGCCGTGCGACTGCGGATATCCTGATGGCGGAAACGGCCTTCCATTTCGTACAGCACGCCTTCACGCAGCGCGCCGTCAGACAGGCGCAGCTCGCGAATCGCCAGCGCATCAAATACGCCGCAAAGAATCGCCAGGCCAGGCACAAACACCGCCTTGCGCTCCTCAGACAGACCCGGCAGGCTTAATGCGGCGAAAGATTTATGCTTAATCACTTCGCTGTAAAGCTGGTCCAGTCGCTCCGGGGTAATCAGCTTCTCTTTCTCACCCATCGCCAGCAGCACTTCACAGGCGGCTTTGATGGTGCCGGACGCCCCCAGCGCATATTGCCAGCCGTGCAGACGATACTGCCATGCCAGGGTTTCCAGCTTTTGTGCCGCCGCCAGACGCGCACGACGGAAGTTCTCCGGCGAGATTTCGCCTTTCGGGAAATAGAGCTGGGCGAAGCTGACGCAACCCATCCGGCGGCTTTCCACCAGTTGTGGTTCGAAATCCTCGCCGATCACCAGTTCCGTCGAACCGCCGCCAATGTCGATCACCAGCTTGCGGCCTTTCTCTGGCTGAGTATGTTCCACGCCCATAAAGATCAGACGCGCTTCCTCATTCCCGGATATCACTTCAATCGGGTAGGGGATGACATCCGCCGCGCGTTGCAAAAACTCTTCCGCGTTGATCGCCTGACGCAGCGTATGGGTCCCGACGATAGTGACATTCGCCGGGCTGAACCCCTGTAAGCGCTCGGCAAACAGCGCCAGGCAGCTCAGCCCGCGCTGGATTGCCTCTTCGCTCAGGCAATTTCTGGCATCCAGCCCATCGGCCAGATGCACACGCTGCTTGAGTCGCCCCAGCACCTGCATCGCGCCATCTACCACACGGGCAATGACCATGTGGAAACTGTTGGAGCCAAGGTCGATGGCCGCAAACTCCTGAGGCTTAGGCGTACTCTTATGGGAAATTGGCATAGGAATTATTCAGGTTGTTCCAGTTTCTTGATGTAATCGTAGATCGCCAGCTGCGAACGCACTTTCTTGCGGTTGCCGCGCGGCACATAACGGTTACTCAGCTCTTTGTCTACGATGCGGGCTTTCACCGTATCGCTAAACAGGATGGCGATGATATCCAGGATGCGCTGTTTCAGCCGCGGATCCAGAATCGACACTGCCACTTCAATACGGTAATCGATATTGCGTGTCATCCAGTCCGCAGAGGAGAGGAACACTTTATGATCGCCGCCGTTTTCGAAAATATAGACGCGGTCATGTTCAAGGTAGCGGTCAACGATGCTAATCACGCGAATATTTTCGCTGATGCCAGGTAAATCCGGGATCAGCGAGCACATGCCGCGCACCAGCAGATTCACTTTTACCCCCGCCGATGACGCAGTGTACAACCGATCGACCAGACCGTTATCCACCAGGTTGTTGATTTTCAGCGTAATGCCCGCTGGAATTCCCTGCTGTGCGTTGGCAATCTCTTTATCAATCAACTGATAAAGCATACTGCGCGAGTTTTGCGGCGACACCATAAGATGGTCGAAACTCACCGGGCGATAGGGGTTCTCAATAAAGTTAAACACCCGACGCACTTCGTTGGTGATTCGCGCATCTGCGGTCAGCAATGAATAGTCAGTATAAATGCGCGCGGTCTTCTCGTTAAAGTTTCCGGTACCGATATGCGCGTAGCGCACAATCTCCGAACCTTCACGGCGGGAAATCAGGAACAGTTTGGCGTGAATTTTCAGACCTGGCGCAGAGAAGATAACGTGCACGCCCGCTTCGGTCAGACGTTTCGCCCAGTGGATGTTGGCTTCTTCATCGAAGCGCGCCTGCAACTCTACCACCACCGTCACTTTCTTACCGTTATAGGCGGCGTGAATCATCGCATCAATGATGCGGGAGTTCTTCGCCACGCGGTAAATGTTGATTTTGATCGCCAGCACGTTCGGGTCAAACGACGCCTGACGCAGCAGCTCCAGTACGTGTTCAAAGGTGTGGTACGGGTAATAAAGCAGCACGTCCCGATTACGAATCGCATCAAAGCCGTTACGGAAGCCCTCAAAGCCGCCGTGGCGGATCTGCGGCAGCGGGCGATTAACCAGGTTGCTTTTGCCGACGTTCGGGAAACCGATGAAATCTTTGAAGTTGTGATAACGGCCGCCCGGCACCACCGAATCGTAGTTGGAGATGGAGAGTTTATGGCGCAGCAGCTCCACCATGGTATCGGGCATATCACGCTGGTAAACAAAGCGCACTGGCTCGGCATTGAGACGCTGTTTCAGGCTGGAGGACATCAGTTCCAGCAGGCTCGATTCCATCTCGGTAACCAGATCGTACTCGGCATCGCGCGTCATCTTCATCGAGTAGGCATTCAGCGCATCGTAATCAAAGAAGCCTTTAAAGATGTCGTCGAGGCAATAACGCAGAATATTGTCCAGCAGAATCATCGGCTTGCGACGGCGCGGGGATTCTGCCGGCAGATTGACAAAACGCGGCACTTTATCCGACGGGATCTCCAGCAGCGCATAACGCTTGTCATCCCCGCGGATAATCTCCACCGCCAGATAGGTGTAATCGTCTTTCAGAAATTCAATTAAATCGGTGTCGTGATTGAGCAGGATTGGGGTGATGTGCTGGCGCAGCTGATGCTTAAAGTAGTAGCGCAGCCATACCTGCTGATTGGGCGACAACTGACGTTCGTTGATCAGGAAGATCTGATTACGCGCCATCTCCAGCAGCAAATCGTTATACAGGGCATCAAATTCCTGATCGGATTTCAGTACCCGCAGCTGGATTTTCTTCAGCAAATGGCGCGGTAAGCTGGCAGAACCCTGTTCTTCACCAATCAGAATGCGGCGTTTTAAATCGGCAAAGCGAACTTTATAGAACTCATCAAGGTTGTTCGAATAGATGCCGAGGAAGCGCATACGCTCAATGAGCGGATTACTTTTGTCCGCTGCTTCCTGTAACACGCGTTCGTTGAACGATAACCAGCTTAATTCTTTTTCTATATACAGCTTATCCTGACCCATTCTGACTCCGTGATGCTGTTGCTGGACGAGGTGTCCGGCGAAAGGCGCTTTTGCGCTGTTTCGCTCAGTGTCCGTCACCATTATGGCGAGAGTATGGCAGGCTTGTCCAACGCCAACGGTTGTCTTATCAACCAGCTACGGGCAACATAGCGCTTTATTTTCGCAAGTAGCCCTTATCTGCATGAGCATAACAAGAATTCCCGTCCATTTTAGCGATCGCCGCCGCCGCGCCATTGACCGGTGGGTAAAGCGCGTTGTCACCGCCTGCGGCGTGGGGATTCTGGTGCTGATGTTACTGCTATTTTTCTGGTTGATCTGGGTGGTGCTGCCGCTTTTCAGCACGCCAGGTATGCAGGTGGTTGCCAGTCAGCAGCTGTGGGACAAGGCACCGGTGCTGGCGCTGGGTAGCGATGGCAATCTCGGCTGGCGCGTCAGCCGGAACGAAGCCCGCTTTATTCCGCTGGATGGGCAGCCCGCGGAACCCGCGCTGGCGCTCAACGGCAAACCGGATGCGGTGGTGCAGAGCGCCGACCACACCAGCCTGCTGCTGAATATGCAGGGGGATCTGCTGCTGATGCAGCCGATCATCAGCAACGGCAGCGGCGAATGGCGTTTTCCGCTCGGCGATCGCCCGCTGCATCTTCCCCAGGGCGCGGTGTCGCAGATGGCGCTGGCGACCGCTGGCGACAATCAATGGCGCATTGCCGCGCAAACCGCAGCCGGTATTATCCTGCTGACGCTGGATAAGTCCCGCACTGTCCGCCAGATAGCGTTATCGCAGCAGCACGCCGATCACTTGTTACTCTCCCCCGACGGCGGCCTGCTGTATACCAGCGAAGGTCGTCTGCTGCGCGTCTGGCAAATCAGCGCCGACGGCGCGCAGTTGCGGGAAACACAAACCCTGACTCAGCGTCCGCACAGCCTGCATTTGCTGGCGGGAGGACGCACGCTGCTGATTCAGGATGCGCGCGGCGTCAGCCAGTGGTTTGCCATCACCGGTGCGCAGGGGCCGCGTTTGCAGGAGATCCACACCTTTACCGCCAGTGCGGCAGCGACGCTGCTGGTGACCGAACCCAATCGCCGGGTGTTCGCCACCGCCAATGCGCAGGGCGAGATCAGCCTGTTCGCCAGTAAGCAGCCGGGACCGATCGCCACGCGTAAACTCGCTCCCGGCATTCAGGCGGCGGCATTCTCCCCGGGTGGCGACACGCTGGTGGTTGAGCGCGCCGGAGAGTGGCAGCGCCTGCACCTCGACGCGCCCTGGCCGGATGTCAGCTGGCGCAATCTGTGGCAGAAAATCTGGTATGAAAACTATCCGCGGCCGGACTGGGTCTGGCAATCCACTGCCGCGGGCGACAGCTATCAGGCCAAGTTCAGCCTGATGCCGATGGTGATCGGCACGCTGAAAGCTGCCAGCCTGGCGCTGCTGTTCGCCACGCCGCTGGCGCTGGCGGCGGCGATGTACACCGCCTGGTTTATGACGCCAGGCCTGCGTCGCTGGGTGAAACCGGGGATTGAGATGATGGGGGCGCTGCCGAGCGTGGTCATCGGGTTGATTGCCGGGGTATGGCTGGCGCCGCATATCAGCAACGCGTTGATTGGCGTATTGCTGCTGCCGCTGGTGCTGGCGGCCACGCTGCTGCTGTGCGGGCTGCTCAGCCCGCGTCTGCCGGTGCGCTGGCGTCAGCCGGGCTATGAGGTGCTGCTGCTGTTGCCGATTCTGCTGGTGGTCACGCTGCTGACGCTGTGGCTGCCAACCCATTGCTGGCCGGATATGGGCGAACGCCTCGCCCATTACGAACAGCGCAACCTGCTGGTGGCCGCGCTGGCGATGGGTTTCGCGCTGGTGCCGCTGATTTTTACCTTATCCGAAGACGCGTTGTTCAGCGTGCCGGTATCCCTCGGCCAGGGTTCGCTGGCGCTAGGGGCCACGCCGTGGCAAACCCTGACGCGCGTGGTGCTGCCCGGCGCCTCGGCGGGTATCTTCGCCGCCCTGATGATTGGCTTTGGTCGTGCGTTGGGCGAAACCATGATCGTACTGATGGCAACCGGCAACACGCCGGTAAGCGAAGGCGGGTTGTTCGCCGGATTGCGTGCGCTGTCAGCCAATATCGCTATTGAGATGCCGGAAGCCGCGGCGGGCAGCGCCCACTATCGTATTTTGTTCCTGAGCGCGCTGATCCTGCTGATTTTTACCCTGGTAATTAACACGGTGGCGGAGGTTATCCGTCAGCGCCTGCGCCAGCGTTACAGCCAGCATGAGGGACAGGGATGAACGCAATGCGCCAAAATGATCGCTGGCGCTGGCTGACCGCCGGTGCCGTTGCCGTCTGTTTGCTGGCATTTACCCTGCTGATTGGCCTGCTGGCATGGCAGGGGATACGCGCTTTCTGGCCGCAGGCGGTCGATCAATATCAGTTTCAGCCGCCCGACGGCCAGCCGGTGATGGTGCTGGGCGAAACCCTGCGCCGTGAACCGCATGGCAGCGGCTGGCGTTATGTAGTGAAAACCGGCAACCGCGACTTTGCGCCGCCTGATTTTCGCGTTATCGATAGCCTGACGCAGGCAAAAACCCGTCAGCCAAAGGATGTGATGGTGCTGCAACGTCGCAGCGGCGGCAACGCCTATGGCTGGTTTATCGAGCTGCGTGAAGACAATGAGGTGCTGACGGCGCGCGATCGCGATGCGCTGCTGCATCAGCGGCTGGCGCAGGTGCATGACCAGCTGCGCCAGGCCAGCCAGATCCGCCGTATCGAGATGGCGCGGCTGAATGCGCAGCTGGAAAGCCTGGAGCAGCAGGCGGAAGAACAGCAGCGTAACGGGCAGTTCAGTCTGCGGCGCCAGTCGGAATTTGATGCCAACAGCGCCGCCCTGCAACGCCGCTTTAGCGCGCTGGGGACGCAGCTGGCGCAGCTGCAAAGTGAAAGCCGCCGCGATACGCTGGTGCTGCGCGATGTGGAGGGGCAGGATCATCTGATTCCGCTGGCGCAGATTGTCGCCGCCTGGTATCCAAATAACATGAGCCTCGGCCAGAAACTGCATCATTTCTTCAGCCAGGTCTGGCAGTTTGTCAGCGATTCTCCGGCGGCGGGGCAGAGCGAAAGCGGCGCATTCCCGGCGATTTTTGGCACGGTGTTGATGGTGTTGCTGATGTCGGTGATCGTGATGCCGCTGGGCGTGATCGCCGCGCTGTGGCTGCATGAATATGCCGGACGCAACGCGCTGACCCGACTGGTACGCATCGCGGTGGTGAATCTGGCTGGCGTGCCATCGATTGTCTATGGCGTTTTTGGCCTCGGCTTTTTTGTCTGGCTGATTGGCGGCACCATCGACCAGCTATTTTACGCCCGCGCCTTGCCCAATCCCACGTTCGGCACGCCGGGCTTGCTGTGGGCGGCGCTGACGCTGGCGCTGTTGACGCTGCCGGTGGTGATTGTCGCCACCGAGGAAGGGTTGTCACGCATCCCGGACAGTCTGCGCCAGGGGTCGCTGGCGCTGGGGGCGACTCAGGCGGAAACCCTGTGGCGCGTGGTGCTGCCGCTGGCGGTACCGGCAATGCTCACTGGCCTGATTCTGGCGGTGGCGCGTGCCGCCGGCGAAACCGCGCCGCTGATGCTGGTCGGGGTGGTGAAAATGGTGCCGGAGCTGCCCGTTGATGCGGTGTTCCCTTACCTGCATCTTGACCGCAAATTTATGCACCTCGGTTTTCAGATTTACGATCTGGCGTTTCAAAGCCCGAATATCGACGCTGATCGACCGCTGGTTTACGCCACCGCCTTGTTGCTGGTGGTGATCATCCTGTCGCTCAACCTGCTGGCGATGGCCCTGCGCCATCGCCTGCGCGAGCGTTACCGGCTAATGACGCACTAAAAGGTTTTACACATGACGCCCGATTACGACATCGCCCTCCAGGTTAATCAGCTTTCGCTGTGGTATGGCGAACGCCAGGCGCTGAACAACATTGTTTTTCAGGTGCCGAAAAATCGCATCACGGCGCTGATCGGCCCGTCCGGCTGCGGCAAATCGACGCTGCTGCGCTGCTTTAATCGCATGAACGATGTGATCGATCGCTGCCGGGTGGAAGGCGAGATCCTGTTGGGCGATCACGCGATTATGCATCCGGGGCAGGATCTGGCGGCGCTACGTCGCCGCATTGGCATGGTATTTCAGCGCCCGAACCCGTTTCCCAAATCGATCTATGAAAACGTGGTCTACGGCCTGCGCTTGCAGGGCGTACGCGATCGTCGGGTGTTGAATGAAGCCTGCGAACGCGCTTTGCGCGCTGCCGCTTTGTGGAGCGAGGTGAAAGATCAGCTGGGACAAAATGCCCTGACGCTCTCCACCGGCCAGCAGCAGCGGCTGGTGATTGCGCGCGCCATCGCCATTGAGCCGGAAGTGTTGCTGCTGGATGAGCCGACCTCGGCGCTGGACCCGATCTCGACGCTGGTGATTGAAGAGTTGATGACCACGCTAAAGCAGCATTTTACGCTGGTGCTGGTGACCCACAACATGCAGCAGGCGGCGCGCGTGTCAGATTACACCGCGTTTATGCATAACGGGCAGCTGGTAGAATTTGATGAGACGGATCGCATCTTTACCTCGCCGAAGGCGCGGCGGACGGAAGAGTATATTACCGGGAGATTTGGCTAAATTGGTCCGGTGCGCATAAATGCGCACCGTTTTAAAAACCGCGCTGCTACGAATCCTGCCAGAATTCAATCAATCGTGCGCATAGCCCTGCGGCGGCAGCGGCTGACCATCCAGCCAGGCAGCGCCTGCACGCATCTGCAAACGACCTTCAACAAACCAGCTAATCACCAGCGGATAAATCGCATGTTCCTGATGTTGCACGCGGGCGGTGACGTCCTCTTCGGTGTCGTCAGAAAACACCGGGACGCGCGCCTGCAACACAATCGGACCGCCATCCAGCTCGTCGGTCACAAAATGCACCGAGGTGCCGTGCTCCTGGTCGCCGTTTTGCAGCGCCTGACGATGGGTATGCAGGCCGGGATATTTCGGCAGCAGGGAAGGGTGGATGTTGACCAGGCGATCGTGATAATGGGCGACAAACGCACTGCTGAGAATGCGCATATAACCCGCCAGCACCACCAGATCCGGCGCGTAAGCATCAATCTCCTGCATCAGCTGGCGATCAAAGGCTTCACGGTCGGCAAATTCGCTGGCGGCCAGCGCATGGGCTGGCACACCGGCTTCCTGCGCACGGGCTAAGCCCAGCGCAGCCGCCTTATTACTGAAAACGGCAGCGACGCTGCCGTTAATACGCCCGCTTGCGCAGGCGTCAAGGATGGACTGAAGATTGCTGCCGTTGCCGGAGATCAGTACAACCAGTTTTTTCATGGATTGATGACCACACGCTCATCAGAGTCAGACGCTTTAATCACACCGATTTTCCACGCCTGCTCGCCTGCGTCAGTCATCAGCTGTACCGCTTTGTCTGCTTCCGCTGCGCTCAGCGCAATCACCATGCCCACGCCACAGTTGAAGGTGCGGTACATTTCGTGACGGCTGACGTTACCGGCCTGTTGCAGCCAGTTGAACACCGCTGGCCACTGCCAGCTGCTCTCTTCCAGAACGGCCTGAGTGTTATCCGGCAGTACGCGCGGAATGTTTTCCCAGAAACCGCCACCGGTGAGGTGAGCAATGGCGTGTACATCAACCTGTTCAATCAGGCTGAGGATGTTTTTCACGTAGATACGGGTCGGCGCCAGCAGATGATCGGCGAGCGATTTGCCTTCCAGCTGTTTGCTTTCCGGGTTGGTCTGGCTCACTTCGAGGATCTTACGCACCAGT
The DNA here is from genome assembly GCF_059730485.1 of Pantoea sp. X-Soil-TKNS-1207. Lineage (NCBI taxonomy): Bacteria > Pseudomonadati > Pseudomonadota > Gammaproteobacteria > Enterobacterales > Erwiniaceae > Pantoea > Pantoea sp. X-Soil-TKNS-1207. Next base: position 3,185,351 of record NZ_AP035958.1, on the reverse strand, counting down.
GAGTAACCGTTCGAGTGCGGGCCGCTGGAACCCAGCGCGATCAGCACGTCGCCATCCTGCACTTTCGAACCGTCAATGATCTCTGATTTTTCCACCACGCCAACGCAGAAACCGGCCACGTCGTAATCTTCGCCGTGGTACATGCCTGGCATCTCAGCGGTTTCACCGCCCACCAGCGCACAACCGGATTGCAGACAACCTTCGGCGATACCGGTGATCACCGCAGAAGCGGTTTCCACATCCAGTTTGCCGGTGGCGTAGTAATCGAGGAAGAACAGCGGCTCCGCGCCTTGTACCACCAGATCGTTCACGCACATCGCTACCAGGTCGATGCCGATGCTGTCGTGGCGCTTAAGATCCATCGCCAGACGCAGCTTGGTGCCGACGCCGTCGGTGCCGGAGACCAGCACTGGCTCGCGGTATTTCTGCGGCAGCGCACAAAGCGCGCCAAAGCCGCCCAGTCCACCCATAACTTCCGGGCGGCGGGTCTTTTTCACTACGCCTTTAATGCGGTCAACCAGAGCGTTACCAGCATCAATATCAACACCGGCGTCTTTGTAGCTGAGAGAGGTCTTGTCGGTCACTGCGGAATCCCCACGCGAGTTGCGGTTGGTGGTTAAAATAAAGCGCCGCAATTCTACCAGCGCAGGCAAACGTTTGCGAGTCCCATCTCACGCCGCCTTTGCACAGTACCGGTTTTTAGCCAATCCTTAATCTCAGCGCCAGCAGCGCGTTGTATTGACCAATGACATATGGCGCAGCGGAAAAAAGGCGGTATAATCCCGCGATTTTTTTTTCGCTCAACTCAATTCCGGGAGAACACTCATGAAGATCGTGGAAGTCAAACACCCGCTGGTCAAACATAAACTGGGTCTGATGCGTGAGCATGATGTCAGCACCAAGCGGTTCCGCGAGCTGGCCTCGGAAGTGGGAAGTCTGCTGACTTATGAAGCCACGGCCGACCTGGCAACCGAACGCGTCACTATCGAAGGCTGGAATGGCCCGGTAGAAATCGAACAAATCAAAGGTAAAAAAATTACCGTGGTGCCGATTCTGCGTGCCGGTCTCGGCATGATGGAAGGGGTGCTGGAGCACGTCCCGAGCGCGCGCATCAGCGTGGTGGGCGTCTATCGTGATGAAGAGACGCTGGAGCCGGTACCGTACTTCCAGAAGCTGGTCTCGAACATTGAAGAACGCATGGCGCTGGTGGTTGATCCGATGCTGGCGACCGGCGGTTCCATGATCGCCACCATCGACCTGCTGAAAAAAGCCGGTTGCACCAGTATCAAGGTGCTGGTGCTGGTGGCAGCGCCGGAAGGCATTGCCGCCCTGGAGAAAGCGCATCCGGACGTTGAGCTGTACACCGCATCCATCGACAAAGGGCTGAACGAGAAGGGATACATTATTCCTGGCCTCGGCGATGCCGGCGATAAGATTTTCGGAACAAAATAAATAAAGCAGCCGGCCAGAGAGTCGGCTTTTTTTTGGCAAAAAAGCACAACACAACTCAAGGGGATAAATGATGACTCGTCGCGCCATCGGCGTTAACGAACGACCGCCGCTGCTCAAAACCATTCCACTCAGCTTGCAGCATCTGTTCGCGATGTTTGGTGCCACCGTACTGGTACCGATTCTGTTCCATATCAACCCGGCCACGGTGCTGCTGTTTAACGGCGTCGGCACCCTGCTGTATCTGTTTATCTGTAAAGGCAAAATCCCGGCCTATCTCGGCTCGAGCTTTGCTTTTATTTCGCCGGTGTTATTGCTGCTGCCGCTCGGTTATGAAGTGGCGCTGGGTGGCTTTATCCTCTGCGGTTTTCTGTTCTGCGTTGTGGCGCTGATTGTGAAAAAAGCCGGTACCGGCTGGCTGGACGTGATGTTCCCGCCTGCGGCGATGGGCGCGATTGTGGCGGTGATCGGTCTGGAGCTGGCGGGTGTGGCAGCCAATATGGCGGGTCTGCTGCCGGCTGACGGCACCTCACCGGATAGCACCACCATCTTTATTTCTATGGTCACGCTGGGCGTTACCGTGTTCGGTTCGGTACTGTTCCGCGGTTTCTTCGCCATTATCCCGATTCTGATCGGCGTACTGGTGGGCTACGCGCTCTCTTCCTTTATGGGTATCGTCAACTGGAGCTCGGTGGTCAATGCCCCGTGGTTCGCGCTGCCGACTTTCTACACCCCGCGCTTCGAATGGGCGGCGATGCTGACCATCCTGCCAGCGGCGCTGGTGGTGATCGCCGAGCACGTTGGTCACCTGGTGGTGACGGCGAATATCGTCAAGAAAGATCTGATCCGCGATCCGGGCCTGCATCGCTCGATGTTCGCTAACGGCCTCTCGACCATGATCTCCGGATTCTTCGGCTCCACGCCGAACACCACCTACGGCGAGAACATCGGCGTGATGGCGATTACCCGCGTCTACAGCACCTGGGTGATTGGCGGTGCGGCGATTCTGGCGATCCTGCTCTCCTGCGTCGGCAAGCTGGCCGCGGCCATTCAGGCGATCCCGGTGCCGGTGATGGGCGGCGTGTCGCTGCTGCTGTACGGCGTGATTGGCGCCTCGGGTATCCGCGTACTGATTGAATCTAAAGTGGATTACAACAAAGCGCAGAATCTGATCCTCACCTCGGTGATCCTGATCATCGGCGTCAGCGGCGCCAAAGTGCATATCGGCGCCGCCGAGCTGAAAGGCATGGCGCTGGCGACCATCGTCGGTGTGGCGCTCAGCCTGATCTTCCGCGTAATCAGCCTGTTACGGCCGGAAGAAGTGGTGCTGGATGCCGAAGAGCAACGCGAATCCTAAGCGCGTTAGCCGGGCAGGGAAGCCCGGTTCATCTCCGGCAAGGATCGTGATAGACTTGCCCGGTTTTCTGCCCGTTCATACGCTGAGGTGCTTCTGAACACGCCGGCACAGCTTTCATTGCCACTTTACTTACCTGATGACGAAACCTTCGCCAGTTTCTGGCCGGGGGAAAATCCGTCCCTTTTAGCCGCGCTACAGGGCGCGCTGGTCCAGCAACACGGCAGCTATCTTTATTTCTGGTCACGCGAAGGCGGCGGCCGCAGCCATCTGCTGCACGCGGCCTGCGCCGAGATGTCGGCGCGCGGTGAAGCCGTGGGCTATGTGCCGCTGGATAAACGTACCTGGTTCGTGCCGGAAGTGCTGGAAGGCATGGAGCATCTGGCGCTGGTGTGCATCGATAATATTGAATGCATTGCCGGAGAGGCGGAGTGGGAGATGGCGATCTTTGATCTCTACAACCGCATTCTGGAAATCGGCAAAACCCGCCTGCTGATCACCGGCGATCGTCCGCCGCGGCAACTGAATCTGGGACTGCCGGATCTGGCGTCGCGCCTCGACTGGGGCCAGATCTACCGCTTACAACCGCTGTCGGATGAAGACAAATTGCAGGCGATGCAGCTGCGTGCCGGCCTGCGCGGTTTTGAGCTGCCGGAAGATGTCGGGCGCTTCCTGCTGAAACGCCTCGACCGTGAGATGCGGACCCTGTTTGATACGCTGGATCGGCTCGATCGCGCCTCGATCAGCGCGCAACGCAAACTCACCATTCCGTTCGTCAAGGAAGCGCTGGGGCTTTAAACAATCTCCAGCACCGCTTCCGGCGGGCGGCCCAGCCGCGCCTGTTGCCCATTAATCACAATCGGACGTTCGATCAGTTTGGGATTGTCGACCATCGCCTGTAATAACGCGGCCTCGGTCAGCGCCGGGTTGGCTAAATCCAGCGTTTTATACAGCTCCTCTTTCCGCCGCATCAGTTCACGCGCGCTGCTCATGCCGAGCTGTTTCAGTAGCGTTTTCAGCGTCGCCACGTCAGGCGGTGTCTCCAGATACAGCACCACGTCCGGCTGCACTCCCTGCTGTTGCAGCAGCGCCAGGGTTGCGCGACTCTTGCTGCAACGGGGATTATGATAAATGGTCACCATGATTAAGATCCTTTTTGATACTGACGGAAGCGTTTTTGCAGTTCACGGAATTGATCGATGCGCGCATCATAACGCGCCTGTTTCAGGCTGCCGAGCGGCACCTGGGCGCTGGCGCTGCTCAGCGTGGTGATCGCCTGATCCATCTGGCCGTTCAGCGCCAGGCCTTCCGCGCGTGCCGACAGCTCCTCATCACGCAGCCCCTGCGCCGCCGATGCCTGCGCCAGCAAATCCCAGCCGTTCGGATCATCCGGATGCGAGAAGGTATAACGATAGAGAACCCGGCTGGCATTGGCGGGTTGTTTGGCTTCCACGTAGGCGTTCGCCAGGTTGAGCTGAATCACCGGGTTGCTGCTACTGCCTTTGGCGCTGCTCAGCAGCGTGATGGCCTGTTGCGGCTGATTCAGGCCAATATCGATGTCGGTCATGATATCGAGAAACCAGACGTTATCCGGCTGTTTCGCCAGCAGGGGCGCGATGATTTTTTTCGCGTTAGCAAAACTTTTCGCCTGTAAAAACTGCACCGCTTTACCGTACTGCGATGCCTGCTGCTCGCGGGTGTTGCCTTTGGCGAATTGATCCAGCAGATCATCGGTCAGTTGATTCTGGCCGGTGGCATACATGCCGAGCGAGCGAACCTTCGCCATGTAGTAATCCTGGGATGACTGCACCACCACCGGACGCATCTGGTTAGCGCGGTTGCGCGCATCGGCCAGACGGCTATCGGGCAACGGGTGGGTCAGCAGAATTTCCGGCGGCTTGGATGAGAAGCGGCTCTGATCCGCCAGCTTTTGCAGGAAATTGGGCATCGCCTGCGGATCAAACCCGGCGCGCTGCAACACCTGAATGCCGATGCGGTCGGCTTCCTGTTCATTGCTTTGGGTAAAACTGATCATCCCCTGCTGCGTCCCGGCGAGGGTGCCCATCAGTCCGGCCATACCGGCCTGTGGATTGGCAATCGCCAGCAGAATCGAACCCAGCGCACCCACCCAGGTAAGCGGAGCATTGCGTTTCTGTTCTTCCATCGCGCGCGCCAGATGGCGCTGAGTGACGTGGGAGATTTCGTGCGCCATCACCGACGCCAGCTGGCTTTCATTATCGGTAAAGCGAAACAGCGAGGAGTGCAACACCACGTTGCCGCCGAAGAAGGCAAAGGCGTTTAGCTCGTCATTCTGAATCAGGTAGAAATGAAACGGGGTGCGCACGGAATTGGCATGAGCCACCAGACGCTGCCCGAGCTGGTTGATGTATTGATTCAGCAAGGGATCGTTAATCAGCGGAGCGCTGGCACGCAGCTGGCGCACATAAAAATCGCCAATTTGCAGTTCCTGATTAATGGAAAGCGTCGCACCCGCCGTGGTGCCCATATCGGGCAGGGAATCATCGCTCACGTCAGCCCTGACGCTTAGCGCAGGCGTGAGAAGCAGCGCAGGAATGAGGGCCGCCAGCACTGATTTCTTCAACCGGTTAAACATGCCATGATCCTGTAGAAAGTGACCTGAAATTGGACAGGTAGGTGGTGCAAATGTTCTGCATATTTTCCATCAATGCAGGCTCTTTATCTTAACCACACTGACAGGACAAGCAAGCGGGCAGGCACTGGGGATAAATGCAAAATGTTGCCGGACGCCGGTGGGCAAAACAGCAAAATTTTGAATAAGGCAAAGGTCTCCTGCATCGACGATTTTTGCCGGGCTGAAATTAAAGATAGGTAAAGTTACTCAAAATAATTGATGTTGGCATGAACTTTTCCAGGTTTACTCTGAAAAATAACGCCGCAGAAGCGGAACTGGCCCGTTTTATCCATTGACGCATTTTATCGTGACTCACAACGTTAAGCAGCGCACTGCAAAATAGGATGGTCATATTTTAACGCTGAAAATTGTCATGACAACTTCGCTGCGGCGGTAAACTTCTGTCCAGCCATTTTTCAACTCCCGCGCTGGCCTCCATCAACGCTGTTATTCAATTAGCCTGCCTAATTATTTTTTCTGCAATTAAAACGCCATGCACCCTGAAATCCCACGGCTTTTGCCCTCCTTCCGCTGTGGTATAGATAAAGGACTTTATTCAAACGGACTGTGAATTTAAGCGCAGTGCATCCCCGGAGAGTTCCTATGCGTTCTGTTGTCTCGTATGCCCTGATTGCGATTTTGGGTGGTTTTGTCGGTGCGGTGGTCAGCAAAAGCGACGACCTTTATCAGCGCGTTGCCAGCCATTTTTCTTCACCGCCGAGTGACCCTGAAGGCTTCTGGAGCACGCCAGGCATTGAGGGCTACGGCAAAATTCACTACGAAGCGGATGCCGCGTTCAAGCCGGTCGCCGGGCTGAGCAACAAGATTGTGTTTCAGCTGACGAAAAATGAAGGGGATATTGCCCGGCCTAACCTTGGGCTGGAGCGCGTCGCGCGGGTGGTTAATCTGTATATCGCCTCAGGCATCCCGGCTGACCAGCTGCACTTTGTGGTCTCCGTCACCGGGGATGCGACCCCGGCGATGCTGGATAACGCGCATTTCAAAAAATTTTACGGCACAGACAACCCCAATCTGCCGTTGATTGCTGAGCTGAATCAGCAGGGGGTGAAGGTCTCGGTGTGCGATCAGTCAGTGGCGTTCCATCACTATCCCAATGACTGGATCGACAAATCGGTCATCCATGCGCTTTCCAGCCCGACCACGGTGTCGACGCTGGAAAATCAGGGCTATGCGTGGCTGCAAATGTAACAGGCATTCTGGTGATAGTTGAGGAGAGGTGAGATGCGTCCAGCTACATATATTGTTGTTGCGGCACTGGCCGGTTTTGTTGGCGGCAACGTGCTCCAGCTTCCCGATCTTGTCGATAAAGTCAGCGACAGGTTTGCGGATAAGAAAACTGAACCGGCCGATTTCTGGAGCACCCCGGCTATCGACGGCTACGGCAAGATCCATTTTGTGAACACCCCGGCTTACAACCCGGCCAGCACGCCGGGCCTGAGCAATAAAATCGTGTTTCAGATTAACCGCAGCGAAGGCGATATCCGGCAACCGAACCTCGGGCTGGAGCGCGTGGCGCGCGTGACTAACCTCTATTACGCCGCGGGTGTGCCGCTCGATCAGCTGAAATTCGTCGTCTCGATTAATAGCGATGCGGTGCCTGCCGCGCTGAATAATGAGCAGTTCCGCAAGGCCTACGGCGTGGATAACCCTAATCTGAAGCTGATCGGAGAACTGGAAAAGGCCGGGGTGAAGGTCTCCATCTGCGATCAGTCGGTGGCGTTTCATCAGCTGGAACGTGAATGGATCGATCCGATGGTCACCCATACGCTCTCCAGCGGCACCACCGTCGCCACCCTGCAAAACGAAGGCTATGCCTTCCTGATGCTGTAATTCCCTGCCGACAGCAGTTCGCGCTGCTGTCATCCTGTTGTCATCTGGCCGCGATGTGGCTGTCACAGTTCGCCGTTAAGTTAAGCGCCAATGAGATCGATCTCATTAGCAACCAACGAGGCGAACATGTCCGATTTACTGAGTGTGGCAAAGCTGGCTGGCGTCTCGCGCGCGACGGCGGCCCGTGCCTTCTCTGATCCCCATCTGCTGCGGCCGGATACCTTAACGAAGGTGCTGGCGGCCTCGGAGCAACTCGGTTTTCGCCCAAACCATATTGCGCGCCAGCTGCGTACGCAAAGCTCGACGACCCTGGGCGTGCTGCTGCCTTCCTTACTCAACCCGATTTTCTCACGTCAGCTTCAGGCGATGGAGCGTCAGGCGCGCCACGCCGGTTTTGGCCTGCTGGTCGCCACCAGCGATTACCAGCCGGAGCGCGAAGCGGCGATTGTCGAACATATGCTGCGCCAGCGCGTCGCCGGTCTGGTGCTGACGGTGGCCGATGCGGATAACAGCGCAGTACTTAATACCCTGGCCGCAGCGCAGATGCCCTTTGTGCTGGCGCATAACGTGCCGCAGCACAGCGACTGGCCTGCGGTGTGCGTGGATAACCGCCAGGCCATGCGTGAAGCCACTGATTATCTGCTGCAACTCGGGCATCGACACATCGGCATGATTGCCGGGCCGATGCTGCAATCCGATCGCGCCCGCCTGCGTTATCAAGGCTACTGCGACGCCATGCAGCAGGCCGCGCTGCCGGTTATTGAAATGCCCAGCCATACCCATTCTGACTTTGCCTTGCTGCGACCACAGTTGCAGGGCGCATCGGCGCTGACTGCGGTGATTTGCACCAACGATTTGCTGGCGATCAGCCTGATTGGCGCGGCGCATCGTGCCGGGGTGCGTATCCCGCAGCAGCTTTCGGTGATGGGCTTTGATGGCACCGATATCGGTGAACAAATCGCCCCGTCACTGGCGAGCGTGGCTCAGCCTGGCGATCTGCTGGGTGCCTGCGCCATCGATATGCTTTTACAACAGGCCAGCCGCGGTACCCGTGTGCTGGCGCATCGACTGCGGCCGGGCGAAAGCGTGGCTGCACCGCATTCTTCGTTTCAAGCCACCACCAGGGAACCATCATGAAACTCCATAAAAAAGTAAAAATTATTGCCGGGGCGATAGCCCTGACTGTGGGTTCGCTGATTAGCGGACTGACACAGGCGGCGGATAACGCCATCTGTTACAACTGTCCGCCGGAGTGGGCCGACTGGGGCACCCAGCTTAAGGCCATCGCCAAAGACACCGGCATTCAGGTGCCGCAGGACAACAAAAACTCCGGTCAGGCGCTGGCGCAGCTGGTGGCGGAGCAGGGCAATCCGGTGGCAGATGTGGTTTATTACGGCGTCAGTTTTGGCATCCAGGCGGACAGCGCCGGGGTCATCGCCAGCTATAAACCGCAGCACTGGGATGAGATCCCGGCCGGAATGAAAGACCCGAACGGTAAATGGGTGGCGCTGCACTCCGGCACCATGGGCTTTATGGTGAACGTTGATGCACTGGGCGGCGCGCCGATTCCGCACTCCTGGAATGACCTGCTGAAGCCGGAATATAAAGGCATGATCGGCTATCTCGACCCGGCCAGCGCTTTTGTCGGCTACGTGGCGGCGGTGGCAGTCAACCAGGCGATGGGCGGCAATCTGCACGACTTCACGCCGGGCCTGAACTGGTTCAAAAAATTGCAGGCGAATCAGCCGATTGTGCCGAAGCAGACTGCTTACGCGCGTCTGATTTCCGGCGAGATCCCGATTCTGCTCGACTACGACTTCAACGCCTATCGCGCCAAATATAAAGACCATGCCAACGTCGCCTTTGTTATCCCGCAGGAGGGCACGGTGACGGTGCCGTATGTCATCAGCCTGGTGAAGAACGCGCCGCATGAAGCCAACGGCAAAAAAGTGATTGATTACGTGCTGTCGGACAAAGGGCAGGCGATCTGGGCCAACGCCTTCCTGCGTCCGGTGCGTACCGCCGCTATGTCGCCGGAGGCGAAAAAATACTTCCTGCCGGACAGCGATTACGCCCGTGCGCGCACCGTTGATTACCAACAGATGGCGGATGCGCAGAAAGGTTTCTCCGCCCGTTATCTGAGTGAGATCCATTAATGTCGATGTCTGACACCCTGGCGGCCACGCGCCGCCAGACGCGTAAGCGGCCCGGCAGCCGCTGGCTGTGGCTGACGCTGCCCGCGCTGCTGTTCTTTTGTGCTTTCTGGTTGCTGCCGTTTGCCCGGTTGCTGCAAATCGGTATGCAGGCGGACCGCACCACGCAGCACAGCGGTTACTGGACGGTGATCAGTCAGCCGCAATATCTGCTGAGCCTGGGCAATACCGTGCTGCTGTCGCTGGCGGTGACGCTGGCAACGCTGGTGATCGCCGCCATTGTCGGTTGTTTTCTTGCGCGTCAGCGTTTTGCCGGTCGCGGCACTTTGCTGGCGTTGCTGACCTTTCCGCTGGCCTTTCCTGGCGTGGTGGTGGGTTTCCTGGTGGTGATGCTGGCGGGGCGGCAGGGCTTACTGGCGCAGATCAGTATGAGCCTGGTGCATCAGCGCTGGACGCTGGCCTATTCGCTTATCGGGCTGTTTATCGGCTATCTCTATTTTTCGCTGCCACGCGCCATCGTCACGCTGGTGGCGGCGAGTGAAAAGCTCGACCGTTCGCTGGAAGAAGCGGCCCGTTCGCTCGGGGCCAGCCAGTGGCGCATCATCTGGGATGTGATTGTCCCCGGTCTGCAACCGGCGCTGCTCTCCACCGGCGCTTTATGTTTTGCCACCAGCATGGGGGCGTTTGGCACCGCGTTTACCCTCGGCACTGATTTGGCGGTGCTGCCGCTGACTATTTATGGCGAGTTTACCAACTACGCCAACTTCGCGACCGCCGCTGCGCTGTCAGTGGTGATGGGCGGCGTGGCCTGGCTGGCGCTGGCGCTGACACGCCGTCTGGCGCAGCGTGCGAATCAGGAGGCGGCATGACACGTCGTGGACTCTTTACCCTGCAACTGTTGGTCACCACGTTAACCGCGCTGTTTATGATCGTGCCGGTGGTGCTGTCGATGCTGGCGGGCGTGACCAACAACTATTTTATCGGCCTGCGCAGCGGTCTGACGCTGAAGTGGGTAGAGCAGGTGTGGCAGATGTACGCCGCTACCTTCTGGCTGTCGCTGCTGATTGCGCTGTGCTGCCTGCTGGTGACGCTGGTGATTGGCGTACCGGCTGCCTGGGGCTTGCTGAAAGCGCCGGGACGTTGGGCGGCGCGGATTGAAGAGTGTCTGATGCTGCCGGTGGCGCTGCCCGGCCTGGCGACGGCGCTTGGCATCATTCTGTTATATGGCCAGTTCTCCGCCCTGCGCGACAGCTGGCTGTTTATCCTGATCGGTCACGTACTGTTTACCCTGCCGTTTATGATGCGGCCGGTGCTGGCGGTGATGCAGGCGGTGGATATGCCACGCCTGGAAGAGGCCTCCGCCAGCCTCGGTGCTGGCTTCTGGCAGCGTTTCTTTACCGTGGTGGTGCCCAACTGCCGCAACGGCATTCTGGCCGGTGCCTTTATGGTCATCACCCTGTCGGTGGGTGAATTCAATATCACCTGGATGCTGCACACGCCGCTGACCAAAACCCTGCCGGTGGGGTTGGCCGATAGCTATGCCTCGATGCGGCTGGAAGTGGGATCGGCCTACACCCTGATTTTTATCCTGATGATTTTGCCGCTGTTGCTGCTGCTTAACGCCGTCAATCAGTGGCTCAACCGCGCGGTTGCGCGCCAAAACAAGGAGCCGGCATGAACAACGCTGCCGTAACCGTTCAGCTTCACAACTGCTCGCGTCGCTTTCATCACCATCTGGCGTTGCATCCGCTGGAACTGACGGTGAATGCCGGAGAGACCCTGGTGCTGCTGGGTCCCTCCGGCTGCGGGAAAACCACCACGCTGCGCATTATCAGCGGCCTCGAACGCTGTGATGCCGGGGGCGAAGTGTGGTTCGACGGACGCAACGTCACCGATCTGCCGATTGAGAAACGTAACGTCGGGATGGTGTTCCAGAACTACGCGCTGTTCCCCAATCTTAACGTGGCGGACAACGTCGCCTACGGCCTGAAAGTGCAGGGCGTACCGCGTGCCGAGCGAGAAGCGCGGGTGCGCGAGATGCTGGCGCTGGTGGACCTCACCGCGCTGGCGCAGCGCAGCATCGACAAACTTTCCGGTGGGCAAAAGCAGCGAGTGGCACTGGCCCGTGCGCTGGCGGCGCGTCCTAAAGTGCTGCTGTTCGACGAACCGCTGGCGGCGCTCGATGCGCGCCTGCGTGATCGCCTGCGGCTGGAGATTGGCGCGCTGCTTAAGCAGCTGGCGATCACCGCAGTCTACGTCACCCACGATCAGCAGGAAGCGATGGCGCTTGGCGATCGTATCGCGGTGATGGAACAGGGGCGTCTGGTGCAAATCGATACGCCACAGCGTATTTACCAGCATCCGGCGTCAAAGTTTGTCGCCGATTTTGTCGGGGCGATTAACTGTGTTGATGTCGATGAGCGCGGAAATCCGCACCGTTTTTGCCGCCCGGAAGATGTGCTGCTCGCCAGCGACAGCCGCTATTCGCGTCAGGGTTTTATCGTCGCCAGCACCTTTCTCGGCGCGTCGCAGCGGCTGATGATTGATATCGGCCTTGCGGCTCCAATTCAGGTGGATCGCCATGCGCGTGAAGCCTGGCACGCCGGACAACCGGTGAGCTGGTCGCTGGCGCAGGACGCCGCCCTACAATTTTCTGCTTCCTGAGGAATAAAGATTGTCTGAAGCAATGACGCTGATTGCGCAAATCAGCGATTTACATATCAAGGCGCAGGGTCGCCTGTCATATAAAAAAGTGGATACCCAGGCGGCGTTGCTGCGGGTGATTGCGACGCTGAACCGGCTGCAACCACGGCCCGATGTGGTGGTGATCACCGGCGATCTGGTCGATTTTGGTCTGGCGGAGGAGTATCAAACCCTGCGCCAGGCGTTGACGCATTTGCAGCTGCCGTATCTGCTGATGCCGGGCAACCATGACGATCGCCAGGCGCTGCGCGCTGCGTTCCCGGATCACGCCTATCTGCAACGCGGTGAAACCCTGCACTGGCAGACCCACATCAGGGGCTTGCAGCTGCTGGCGCTCGATTCCAGCGTGCCGCATCAGCCGTGGGGATATGTCGATGAAGCGCAGCTGGCGTGGCTGGATGAACAGCTGCATCACGCGCCGCACCTGCCGACGCTGGTGCTGCTGCACCATCCGCCGTTTATCACCGGCATCGGCCATATGGATAAGCAGCCGCTGCGCAATCCGCACGCGCTGGCGGCGGTGATTCGCCAGCATCCGCAGGTGGAACGCGTACTCAGCGGCCATCTGCATCGTACCATTCAGACGCGATTCGCCGGTACCCTGGCCTGCACCGCGCCGGGCGTATCGCATCAGGTCGCCTTTGATTTGTCTGAAAATGGACCAGCCAATTTTGTGCTGGAGCCGCCCGGTTTTCTGCTGCACCGCTGGCATCCGCAGCAGGGGATGACCACCCATCTGTGCGCGATTGGCGATTATCCAGGTCCGTTTCCTTTTTATGATGCTAATGGGTTGATTGATTAAATTAGCGCCAGATAAACGCAAAACTTTACGTGTGCCGACAGGTTGCTTCGTGCTCAAATTGGGTTGTGGGTGTACAATCTGCTGTTACCTCACCAGGGTAAGTACGTCCAACTATAACAATATTGTCAGGCACACGAATTATGAACAGAACCTTCATGGCGGCCACGCTATGTTAATGCGTATGCGGCCAAAAACCGATCTGCGCACGCTGATCACGCTGCTGGCGATCACCAGTATTGTTATCACGCTTGCCAACGCCCTGTACGCCACATGGCGCGTACAACGTATGGTCCTGATCGAGAGCACGCTCGAAGCCAATCGCGCCTACGCCACTAAACTGGCGGCCACCACCGAAGTCTTTTTTCAGCTGGCTCAATCGCAGCTGCACTACAGCGCAACTCAGCTGGGCAAAGATTTTGACAACAACGATCTGGCGCAGCAGGAAGTGAATCGCCTGCGCGAGCAGACCAGCAGCTTTAACTCGGTGGCCGTGGTAGACAGCGAAGGCATCGTCAAAGCCATTTCGCCGGAATCGCTGATGCTGAAAGGGATGCAGCTTACCAGCCAGGCCTCACGCGAAGCGCTGGCGCAACGTCAGCCGATGGTGAGTAAACCCACCATTTCCGCCGCCAATAACCTGATTGTGTTTGTCTCCTGGCCGATCTGGAGCAGTCAGGGACGCTACCTTGGCTATGTCGGCGGCACCATCTATCTGAAAAAGAAAAGCATTCTGAATGCGCTGCTGGGCGAGCAATTTTATCGTGATGGCACCCATGTCTACGTGCTGGATCGCAACAATCAGGTGCTGTATCACCAGAATAGCCAGCTGATTGGTAAAAGCGTGCCGGGCATTATCAGCGATCGCCAGCGTGAGGATCGGAAAAACGGTTCGTTGCAGGTAACGGAAGAGGGCACCGACAAACTGGCCGGTTACGCCATTGTGCCGACCACCGGCTGGATGGTGGTGGCGCTAAAACCCACCGACGTCACTCTGGCGCCGCTCTCCGGGCTGCTGTTGAAAGTGCTGAAAAACTCGGTGCCGTTTGCGCTGTTAACCTTGCTGGTGGCGGTGATTCTGTCTCGCCTGATTGCCCTGCCGCTGTGGCAGCTGGCGCGTAAAGCCAGCCAGATGGATACCCAAAGCGTGTCCGGCGAGATTGGCGGCATCCGTGCCTGGTACTTTGAAGCGGCGCAGGTCAAACGCGCGATGCTGACCGGCATCGGCCTGGTGCAGGACAAAATCGGTCGACTGAAATCTGAAGTGCAGACCGATCCGATGACCAATCTGCTTAACCGGCGCGGCCTCAGCGCGGTGCTGGATTATTTCCTCGCCATGCGGCAGCCGTTTGCGGTGCTGGCGCTGGATATCGATCACTTTAAACGGGTCAACGATAACTTCGGTCACGACATTGGTGACGAGGTGATCAAACAGGTGGCGAAAACCCTGAGCAGCAGCGCGCGGCAGACTGACGTGGTGTGCCGTAACGGCGGCGAAGAGTTTCTGATGCTGCTGCCGGCCACCTCTGCTGAAGAAGCGCGCGTCATTGCCGAGCGGGTCCGCATAAGCATTGCCGAAGGCAGGATTGAGACGGTGGGGAATATCACCATCTCGGTGGGTATCGCCTGCTGGCTGCCGGACAACGGTGCGCAGGAACTGGCGCTGAAGCAGGCGGATGCTGCGCTGTATCAGGCAAAAAATGCCGGGCGCAACTGCGTGATGATTGTCGGGCAGGATGCCCTGGTCAGCAGCATCACACGCTAAACCTGCCCTGTTCATCAGCGGGAAATTCAGTACAATCGTCATCCCGTTTGACCTCAGGGAAGGAAAGGTATGCTGGCTTTACTCATTCAATGGTACAGACGTCGCTTTAGCGATCCGCAGGCAATTGGCCTGGTGGCTATCCTGCTGGCGGCGTTCTGCATCCTCTTCTTCTTTAGCGGCCTGCTGGCCCCGCTGCTGGTTGCGGTGGTGCTGGCTTACCTGCTGGAGTGGCCGACGGTGCGTCTGCAACGCGCCGGGTGCGGCCGCACCTGGGCAACCAGCATCGTGCTGGTGCTGTTCGCCGGTATCCTGCTGGTGATGGTGCTGATTGTCGCGCCGGTGGCGTGGCAGCAGGGCATCAACCTCACCCGCGACCTGCCCAATATGCTCAACAAACTTTATCTGTATGCCGCCGGGCTGCCGCGTCGTTATCCGGCGCTGGTGGATGCCGGTATCATCGATATCATCGTTGAGAACCTGCGCAGCCGTCTGACCGGATTGGGTGAGTCGCTGGTGAAGTATTCGCTGGCGTCGCTGGTCGGCCTGATGACGCTGATGATCTATCTGGTGCTGGTGCCGCTGATGGTGTTCTTCCTGCTGAAGGACAAAGAGCAGATGCTTAATGCCGTGCGTCGCGTGCTGCCGCGCAATCGCGGGCTGGCGGGCGTGGTGTGGCAGGAGATGAATCAGCAAATCACCAACTACATTCGCGGCAAAGTGCTGGAGATGGTGGCGGTGGGCGTGGTGAGCTGGCTGGCGTTTCTGCTGCTCGGCCTTAACTACGCATTGCTGCTGGCGGTGCTGGTGGGTATCTCGGTGCTGATCCCCTACATCGGCGCGATGCTGGTGACTATCCCGGTGATTGGCGTGGGAATGTTCCAGTGGGGACTGGGCAGCGATTTCTGGACCATGTTTATCGTTTATCTGGTGGTTCAGGGGCTGGATGGCAACGTGCTGGTGCCGATTCTGTTCTCGGAAGCGGTCAATCTGCATCCGCTGGTGATTATCTTATCGGTGGTGATTTTCGGCGGGTTGTGGGGCTTCTGGGGCGTATTCTTCGCGATTCCGCTGGCGACCCTGATCAAAGCGGTGGTGCACGCCTGGCCGGAAGAGACGCTGATTGGTTAACGCGAATAACGGGCGCGCAGTGCGCACCCGTCACTATCAGGCAGATTGCAGATAATCCAGCACGATGTCGTGGTGGTTAGACGTTTTGAAGTCGTCGAACACCTTCTCCACCTTGCCGTTACCATCAATCAGGAAGCTGATGCGGTGAATGCCGTCATAGGTTTTACCCATAAAGGATTTTTCACCCCAGACGCCAAACTGTTCGCAGACCTGATGATCTTCATCAGACAGCAGCGTAAAGTTCAGCAGCTCTTTTTCAGCAAAGCGCGATAGCTTTTCAGACTTGTCAGTGCTGATGCCCAGCACTTCCACGCCCACTTTTTTCAATTCATCCATGTTGTCGCGCAGGCCGCAGGCCTGTACGGTGCAGCCCGGCGTCATGGCTTTCGGATAGAAATAGACCAGAACGCGCTGTCCCTGGAAGTCGGCCAAATTTACTTGTTCGCCATCCTGATCGGGCAAGCTAAATTTCGGTGCGGTGTCACCGGCTTTCAGTGGATTCATCACAACTCTCCATTTTTTTCTTCATGCTGTGGGTAATACACCATCAGGGCCAAAAGTGCCAGGTGGAGTTTACCTTCAGGGTTATTTCAGCACACTGTTTACCCAAAAAGGCAGAGTGTGTGGCGAAATAACCCGGAAGTCGGATCAGTGCCCTCAGGAGACGCTGGTGACATCATCCGGGACGCTATACAAACGAATGGTACCCTGCGCATGCAGTTCCCGGCACAGCTGATTAAACGCCGGTTCGATGCTGGCACCTTCCGCACTGGCCGGGCTGTGCGCGGTCATCTGAATATACAGCGTGGGCGGTACGCCAGCCTGCGCCGGTTGAATGCGGGACACCAGCTCGGCGATATTCATCTGATGTTTATCGAATAAATCTGTAAAGCGTTCAATGATATGCGGTGAGTCCGGCACTTCAACCTGTACCCAGACGGTGGCGGGCATCGGCGGTGTGGCGCGCGCGTTGGTGCGCTTCATCACAATCAGCAATTCCAGCTCTGCGCCTTTCATCGGCAGGGTGGATTCAATCAGGGTAATGGCATTCCAGCTTCCGGAGAGCAGCATAATAAAGGTGAATTCGTCACCGAGCATCGCCAGACGGCTGTCTTCAATATTGCAGCCGCAGCTGCTGACATGGCGGGTGATGGTATTCACGATACCCGGACGATCAACGCCCAATGCGGTGATCACCAGATGGTGAGGCTGTGGCTGCGACAAAATGGCATTTCCTGTGTGTTCGCTAATAACCATAAGGTAAACATAAAAAAAACTGCTGACAAGCGCCGGAATGGCTTGGCTCGCTTGCTTTTCCCTCAACGTAAAACGTACCATGAAGCACTTGTTTGTCGAGGGGATCGCCCATGTTCACCGGAAGTATTGTTGCGCTCGTTACGCCAATGAATGACAAAGGCAATGTCTGCCGCGCGAGTTTGAAAAAACTGATTGATTATCATGTCGCCAGCGGCACCGCGGCGATTGTTTCTGTTGGCACCACCGGCGAATCTGCCACCCTTAGCCATGAAGAACATGGCGAAGTGGTGATGATGACCCTCGAACTGGCCGATGGCCGCATTCCGGTGATTGCCGGAACCGGCGCTAACGCCACCGCTGAGGGGATTTCTCTCACTAAACGCTTTACCGGCACCGGCGTAGTCGGCTGCCTGACGGTGACGCCTTACTACAACCGTCCGACTCAGGAAGGACTGTTCCAGCACTTTAAAGCGATTGCGGAAAGCACCGATCTGCCGCAGATGCTCTACAACGTACCTTCACGTACTGGTTGCGACATGCTGCCGGAAACCGTTGCCCGTCTGGCCGAAATCAAAAATATTATCGGAATCAAAGAGGCAACCGGGAACTTATCTCGTGTTAGTCAGATCCAAGAGCTGGTTGATGATGAATTCATCCTGGTGAGTGGCGATGACGGCACTGCGCTTGACTTCATGCAACTGGGCGGCAAAGGCGTTATTTCGGTCACGGCCAACATTGCGGCACGTGAAATGGTTGAACTATGCGCACTGGCGCAGCAGGGCAACTTCGCCGAAGCGCGTCGCCTGAATCAGCGTCTGATGCACCTGCACCAGACGCTTTTCTGTGAACCGAATCCTATCCCGGTGAAATGGGCCGCGAAACAGCTAGGATTAATCGCGGATGACACGCTGCGTTTGCCAATGACGCCGCTGACCGAAGCTGGTCAGGCTAAAACGGCGCAGGCACTGATCAAAGCGGGTCTGCGATAATTAGGGAGAATCAATGAGTTATTCAGTTAAGCGCTCGACGCTGGCAACGGTGGTGGGCCTTTCCACCCTGGTGCTGCTGTCAGCTTGTTCCAGCGATCAGCGTTATAAGCGCCAGGTCAGCGGTGATGAATCTTACCTGCAGGCGCCTGAACTGCATGATTTAAAAGCCCCGGCGGGCATGATTCTGCCTTTGCAGAATGGTGATTATGATGTACCGCACACAGTCGCTAAAGGCGCAGTCGGCAAAGAGCTGGATATCCGTCCGCCAGCCCAGCCGCTGGCACTGATGAACGGTACGCGCGCGCAGTTCACCGGTAATACCGGCGTGCTGGCGATCGAAAGCAGCCGTGGTTCCATCTGGTCTCAGGTGGTTAACGTGGCGCAGTCGTACAAATTCCCGATTGCCCAGCGTGACGATGCTGCCCAGCAGCTGACCACGGATTGGGTGCAGTGGAACCGTGCGGATGAAGACAACCAGTACCGTGGTCGTTACCAGATCAGCGTGCAGAACCAGAGCTACCAACAGGTGCTGACGGTACGTCTGCTGGAACTGCAACAGCAGGGCAAAACCGTAACCGCGCCGGTGCAAATCCAGCGTTATACCGCGCAGATGCTGAACGACATCAGTACCGGTCTGGATAAGATCGATAGCGCTGCGCAGGATGCGGCCGCTGGTCGTGGCGTAGGCCAGATTGCGGTGCAGAGTGGTGCCGATGATACCGGTCTGCCGCTGTTGATTCTGCGCTCGCCGTTTAACCTGACCTGGCAGCGTCTGCCAGCTGCGCTGAAACGCGCAGGCATGGAAGTGACCGACAGCAACCGCTCGCAGGGTAGCCTGAACGTCACCTACAAGCAGCCGGGCAGCGGCGCGTGGGATGATATCGGTGCGAAAGATCCGGGCTTACCGAACGGCGATTACAAATTGCAGGTCGGCGATCTCGACAACCGCAGCAGTCTGCAGTTCATTGATCCTAAAGGTCATGTGCTGACCCAGTCGCAGAATGATGCGCTGGTGGCGGTGATGCAGGGCGCACTGAACAAATAAATTGCCTCAGGCCGGAGAATATCCGGCCTTTTTTTTGAGTTTTTGGCATAATAGCGCCCGGCGAGGTAAACGATTGCGTATTACCAGCGCCGCAGCGGACAACCGCTGCGAATACGGGTTCTTTCATGTTTGGAGTTAACAAGATGCAAAAGCGAGCTGAGTTGTATCGCGGTAAAGCGAAAACCGTATACAGCACCGACAATCCGGATCTGCTGGTACTTGAATTCCGCAACGATACGTCAGCAGGAGACGGTGCACGAATCGAGCAGTTTGATCGCAAAGGGATGGTGAACAACAAGTTCAACCATTTCATCATGACCAAATTGCAGGAAGCGGGCATTCCGACCCAGATGGAAGCGCTGCTGTCGGATAACGAAGCGCTGGTGAAAAAGCTGGAGATGGTGCCGGTGGAGTGCGTGGTGCGCAACCGTGCGGCAGGATCACTGGTAAAACGTCTGGGCGTGGAAGAGGGTATGCTGCTCAATCCACCGCTGTTTGATCTCTTCCTGAAAGATGACGCCAAACACGACCCAATGGTCAACGAATCTTACTGCGAAACCTTTGGCTGGGTGAGTAAAGAGAATCTGGCGCGTATGCGCGAGCTGACCTACAAAGCCAACGACGTGCTGAGCAAAATGTTTGATGACGCCGGTCTGATCCTGGTGGACTTCAAGCTGGAGTTTGGCCTGTTCAAAGGTGAAGTGGTGCTGGGCGATGAGTTTTCGCCAGACGGCGCACGTCTGTGGGACAAAGAGACCATGGACAAAATGGACAAAGACCGTTTCCGTCAGAGCCTGGGTGGCCTGATCGAAGCGTACGAAGAAGTGGCGCACCGTCTGGGTGTGAAACTCGACTAATTTGCCGTAATTAGCATGGTCGGGATGAATCCCGTCATCTTGTTTCGTGCAATTATTGGCACGGTCGGGATGAATCCCGACCCTACAACTGCTGTAGGGTCGCCATTTATGGCGACCGTTTTGATACATGCCCCCGCCGCCATTTATGGCGACCTGCTCTCTCACCCCTGCACCGCAACGCTGGTACTTCCCCCTGCCGCCAACTAAAATCATGCAAAGCCGATAATGAAGAAAACAGGAGCAGGCCATGCGCTGGCAAGGGCGTCGCGAAAGCGACAATGTGGAAGATCGACGCGATCAATCGCCAGGCTATGGCGGCGGACGGCAAATTCGCCTGCCGCGCGGTAAAGGCGGCATCATTCTGTTGATCATCGTGGCCGTCGCCGGTTATTACGGATATGACCTGACAGCCTTGCTGGAAGGCAACAGCAGCCTGACGTCGACCACGCAGCAGCAGCGCCATGTGACGCCTGCCCAGGATGAAGCGGCGAAATTCACTAAAGTGATCCTTGCCACCACCGAAGATACCTGGGACAAGCTATTCCAGCAGATGGGCAAACAATATGTGCCGCCGAAGCTGGTGATGTATCGCGGGGTTACCCAAACCCGTTGCGGTACCGGTCAGTCGGTGATGGGACCGTTCTACTGCCCAACGGATCAAACCGTGTATATCGATCTGTCGTTTTACGATGAGATGAAAACCAAACTTGGCGCGGGCGGTGATTTTGCCCAGGGCTATGTCATCGCCCATGAAGTGGGCCATCATGTGCAGAAACTGCTGGGTATTGAACCTAAGGTGCGCCAGATGCAGCAGGGCGCCAGCCAGACGCAGATCAATCAGCTTTCGGTGAAGATGGAGTTGCAGGCAGACTGCTTTGCCGGTGTCTGGGGCTACTATATGCAGCAGCAAAACATCCTCGAAGTGGGGGATTTGCAGCAGGCGCTGAATGCCGCGCAAGCGATTGGCGATGACCGCCTGCAACAGAAAAGCCAGGGACGGGTGGTGCCGGATAGCTTTACCCACGGCACCTCACAGCAGCGTTACACCTGGTTCAAACGCGGTTTCGACAGCGGTAACCCAGGGCAATGCAACACCTTCGCCGCTAACGGATGAATCTGCCTGATATCAGCGCGGCGATGCAGCGGGCAGGCATCCGCCGTCTGGCGGTGATCAGCGGCGGCAGTGACTGGGCGCGTCAGCAGGCGACTGCATGGCGCGCAACCTTGCCGGGAGACTGGCTGACCCTCAGCGATGCGACCGATCTGTCCCCTCACTCCTGTGCCCCAGCGGCGCTGCGTACCCTGCTGGGACGCGAATTCCATCATGCGATTTTCGATGCGCGCGCCGGCTTTCATGCCGAAGCCTTTGCCGCGCTGGCGGGCACGCTCAAAGCGGGCAGCTGGCTGTTATTACTCACGCCACCCTGGCATGACTGGGCCGCCCGGCCAGATGTCGATAGCCTGCGCTGGGCGGATGTCGCGCAACCGATCGCCACGCCCTGGTTTACCCGCCGACTGCAACAGCTGATGCTGAACGATGCCAGCATCCTGCTGCTGCGTGAACACCATCCGGCCCGTGAACCGGCAACCCTCACGCTGCCCGACTGGCACTGCCAGGCGCCTCAGCAGCAACAGGCGATCCTGCAACAGCTGCTGACCATGCCCGCCGGGGTGGCGGTGATCACTGCGGCGCGCGGGCGCGGTAAGTCGGCGCTGGCCGGGATGCTGGCACAGCAAAATCGTCACTGCCTGGTGACCGCACCGGCCAAAGTTTCCACAGCAGTGCTGGCAAACTTTGCCGGAGAACATTTTCGGTTTATCGCCCCGGACGCGCTGCTGGCGCTCGCTACGCCTCCTGATGCGCAATGGCTGATTATTGATGAGGCAGCGGCCATTCCCGCGCCGCTGTTGTCACAGCTGGTGGCGCGTTTTCCGCGCGTGTTGCTGACCACCACGGTGCAGGGTTATGAAGGCACCGGACGCGGTTTTATGCTGCGCTTCTGCGCCAGCCTGCCTGAAGTGCATCACTTCGCACTGGATGAACCGCTGCGCTGGTCGCCGCAGGACCCGCTGGAAAGCTGGCTGAGCCACGCCTTGCTGTTTGAGGATGCGCAGGAGACGGCGGCAGCGTCGGAGATCAGCTTATTTGCCGCCTCGCCCGCGCAGCATCCAGAGGCGCTGGCGGCAGGTTATCGCCTGTTAGCCAGCGCCCACTATCGAACTTCGCCGCTCGATTTACGGCGCATGATGGATGCGCCGGGTATGCATTTCTGGCTGGCCGGTACGCCGGACCGGGTGCAGGGCGCATTGTGGCTGGTGGATGAGGGCGGGCTGGATGAGGATCTGGCGTGGTCGGTGTGGGCGGGCGAACGCCGTCCACGCGGCAATCTGGTGGCGCAATCGCTGGCGGCCCATGCGGGCTTCCCGCAAGCCGCGACGCTGCGTTCGCGACGCATCAGCCGCATCGCGGTGATGGCGGCACAGCGTCAGCGCGGCACAGGCTCGGCGCTGGTGGCCGCCGCGCGCCAGCAGTCGGAGGGCTGCGATTATCTCTCGGTCAGTTTTGGCTATACCGGGACGCTGTGGCGTTTCTGGCAGCGTTGCGGCTTCACCCTGGTACGCATCGGTTCGCAGCGGGAAGCCAGCAGCGGTTGTTACGCGGCAATGGCGATGCTGGCGTTGACGCCTGCGGCAGAAGCGTTGCAGCAGCGGGCGGCGCAGCGGCTGGCTCGTGACTGGCCGTGGCTGCAACAGATCATCGATCTGGATATGCCGCTGGCGAATGAGGACGCTCAACACCTCAACCTCGATGACCTGGCGCTGCTGGCCGGTTTCGCCTGGGCGCAGCGCCCGTATGAGGCGAGTCTGCCTGCCCTGCAACGGCTGGTGCGACAGCCGGAACTGTCGCTGCCGCTGCTGTACGCCATACTTAGACAAAAACAACCGCTGAACCAGGTGGCGCAACAGGCCGGGATCAGCGGGCGTAAAGCGCTGATTGCGCAGCTGCGCAGCGAGGTTGCTGAGGCGCTAAGTCAATTCGATGAACAGCCTGCTTCGTTGCAATAAATCCATTATCTCGTTCAAATTTTCCCAATATCACTGCGTCAGCAGCGGCGTATAGTGATGGCAGGAGGATCTTATGGCACTACATTATGTGATTGTTCAACAACCAGACACCGATCCCGCTCAGCTGTTTCTGCTGTACCACGGGGTGAACGATAATCCAGACTCAATGGCGCAAATTGGCAGCTGGTTCGCGAAAGCCTTCCCGGAAGCGCAGGTGGTGGCGGTTGGCGCCCCGTTGCCGGGCAACGTTCCTCAGGGCCGTAAATGGTTCGCCGAAATTCCGGCGCACGATCGCTCCGAACAGCAGGGCGTTAATGCGGCGCTGCCGGAGTTTGTTGAATCAGTGCGTCACTGGCAGCAGCAAAGCGGGGTACGACCGGATGCCACGGCGCTGGTGGGGTTCTCGCAGGGCAGCACCATGGTGCTGGAAGGGGTGAAAGCGCAGCCGGATCTGGCCGGGCGAGTGGTGGCATTTAGCGGGCGCTACGTGACGCTGCCGGAGCGCGCCAGCACCCGCACCACCATCCATCTGATTCACGGCGAGTATGACGATCAGATCCCGATGCATCACGCCGAAGAAGCGGCGCAACGTTTAACCGCGCTGGGTGGGGATGTGACGCTGGATATCGTTGAGGATCTGCCTCATGCGATTGACGATCGCGGTATGCAGCTGGCGCTCAATCATCTGCGTTATACCGTGCCGCGCCGCTATTTCGACGAAGCGCTCAGCGGTGCCAAACCGGGCGATGATGATGTGGTGATGATGGTGTAAACATTGCAGGGTGCGCGTAGCAAAACGGTCGCCATAAATGGCGACCCTACGTGTAGGGTGCGCATTTATGCGCACCGGGCAGAGGCAGACGGCCGCAGAAATTATTTTTTCTTCGGCCAGTTGTCGTCATCATCCCACTTATCATTAAAGTCGCGATGCGGCGGCAAATCCGGCTTGTTGGCCATAAATTTTTTGTGATCGATACGCTTCAGATCTTTGTAGACGTTCATCAGAACTCCCACCATCAGAACGATCACAAGGACCCACCAATACTCTTTCAACCATTCCATTGCCTGCTCCTTATGCGTGCTGTCAGGCGATCAGCTGTTCCATAATGCGCTGATACATGCGACTCAGCATCTGCAAATCTGACGCCTTCACGCATTCATTGATTTTATGAATGGTGGCATTCACCGGACCCAGTTCCACCACCTGCGCCCCCATGCGGGCAATAAAGCGTCCGTCGGAGGTGCCGCCCGTGGTCAGCAGTTGCGGCTTGATTTCATTATAGTGCGCCACAGCATTTACCACGGCATCCACCAGTTTACCGCGTGAGGTGAGGAACGGCTGGCCGGAAAGTTTCCACTCCAGGGTGTAGCGCAACTGATGGCGATCCAGCAGCGCAGCGACGCGCTCGCGAATCATCTGGTCGGTCAGCTCGGTGCTAAAGCGGAAATTGAACTGCACGAAAAATTCGCCGGGAATAACGTTGTTGCTGCCGGTACCCGCCTGCACGTTGGCAATCTGCATACTGGTCGGGGGGAAGTATTCATTGCCCTGATCCCACTCGGTCGCCACCAGCTCATTTAAGGCTGGCATTGCGCGGTGCACCGGGTTATCGGCGAGGTGCGGATAGGCGACATGGCCCTGCACGCCGTGAATGGTCAGGTTCGCGGTGATTGAACCGCGACGACCATTTTTCACCACATCTCCCACCACTTCGGTGCTGGACGGTTCGCCAACCAGGCAGTAATCCAGACGTTCATTCCGCGCCATCAGGCGCTCCACCACTTTTACCGTCCCGTTGGCGGCGCTGGCTTCTTCGTCGGAGGTGATGAGAAACGCCAGGCGACCCTTATGGCTGGGATGCGCTGCAACAAAGCGTTCCGCCGCCACTACCATCGCCGCCAGCGAGCCTTTCATATCCGCGGCGCCACGACCAAACAACATGCCATCGCGAATCGTGGGTTCGAACGGCGGGTTGATCCAGCGGTTGGCATCGCCCGGCGGCACCACGTCGGTGTGACCAGCAAACGCCAGGGTTTCGCCCTGGCCGCGCGTTGCCCAGAAGTTCTGCGTGTCGCCAATGTTCATCGGCTCTACGCTGAAGCCAATGGCCTCCAGTCGGGCAATCAGCAGCGCCTGACAACCCGCATCATCCGGGCTGAGGGAAGGGCGGCGAATCAGCTGCTGAGCCAGCTCAATAACCGGACAGAACATGTTATGACTTCTCCTGGATAAACGCGTGATAAAGGGATTCATTAAAGCCGACCAGCAGGTCACCATTCGCTGCCGCTAATACCGGACGCTTAATCACCGCAGGCTGAGCCAGCATGATGGCTTTGGCGCTGTCGGCATCCTGCACCGCTGCGCGTTCCGCTTCCGGCAACTTGCGCCAGGTGGTACCGCGCGTATTGAGCAGCGGCTCGTAACCCAGTCGATCGATAAACGATTGCAACAACGCGTCATCCACGCCATCTACGCGGTAATCATGGAAGCGATAAGCAATGCCGGAATCCTCTAAATATCGGCGGGCTTTTTTAATGGTGTCACAATTTTTAATGCCGTAGAGCTGGAACATAGTATTTGGCTACTCTTTTAGCGTAAAGATGGATTGCGTGGTCAGCCGCTGCCCGGTCAGAGCACAGATACCAGGCCGGGCGGGAATTGTAACAAGGTTGCCAGCGGGGTTAATAGCAGCATTTAGGGCGATCCCGCGTTGCCTGACCCGATGAAAAGATAATAACTATCAAATCGTTTGATCTAAACGAGTATTACCTATCAATTGAGGTGTTTTAATCTAGTCGCAAATTAAAAAAGCGGAGAGCAACATGAGCAATTCAAACGAAACAACCCCAGCCAAATGCCCTTTTCATCAGGAAGCGGTATTACCGGCGGCGGGTGGCGGTACCAATAACCGCGACTGGTGGCCTAACCACCTGCGCGTGGATTTACTGAATCAGCACTCCAATCGTTCGAATCCCCTCGGTGAAAACTTCAACTATCGCGAAGCGTTCAGCCAGCTCGACTACTATGCCCTGAAAACCGATCTGAAAGCGCTGCTTACCGACTCGCAACCCTGGTGGCCAGCCGACTGGGGCAGCTATGCTGGCCTGTTCATTCGTATGGCCTGGCACAGCGCGGGAACCTACCGTATGACCGATGGTCGTGGTGGTTCCGGTCGCGGTCAGCAGCGTTTTTCTCCGCTTAACTCCTGGCCGGACAACGTCAGCCTGGATAAGGCCCGCCGCCTGCTGTGGCCAGTCAAACAGAAATATGGTCAGAAAATTTCCTGGGCGGATCTCTATATCCTCGCCGGTAACGTCGCGCTGGAAAATGCCGGTTTCCGCACCTTTGGTTTTGGCGCCGGACGTGAAGATGTCTGGGAACCGGATCAGGATGTGAACTGGGGCGACGAGAAAACCTGGCTGGCGCATCGCCATCCTGAAGCGCTGGCGAAAAATCCGCTCTCCGCGACCGAAATGGGGCTGATTTACGTCAACCCGGAAGGTCCGAACGCCAGCGGCGATCCGGCTTCTGCCGCACCGGCCATCCGTGCCACCTTTGGCAATATGGGTATGGACGATGAAGAAACCGTCGCGCTGATTGCCGGTGGTCATACGCTGGGTAAAACCCACGGTGCCGGTGCTGCCAGCCATGTGGGCGCAGAACCGGAAGCCGCGGGGCTGGAGGCGCAGGGCTTCGGCTGGCAAAGCAGCTACAACAGCGGCGTCGGCGCAGATGCCATCACCTCCGGACTGGAAGTGGTGTGGTCGCAAACGCCAACCCAGTGGAGCAACTACTTCTTCGAGAACCTGTTCAAATATGAGTGGGTGAAAACCCATAGCCCGGCAGGCGCGATCCAGTACGAAGCGGTTGATGCCGCGGAAATCATTCCTGACCCGTTCGACCCGGCGAAAAAACGCAAACCCACCATGCTGGTGACTGACCTGACGCTGCGTTTTGACCCGGAATTCGAGAAAATCTCGCGTCGTTTCCTCAACAATCCGCAGGCGTTTAATGAAGCCTTTGCCCGCGCGTGGTTCAAGCTGACCCACCGCGATATGGGGCCGATTGCCCGCTACTTAGGGCCGGAAGTGCCGAAAGAAGCCCTGATCTGGCAGGACCCGTTGCCAGCACCGTCGCACAACCCGACCGCCGCCGATATCGAAAACCTGAAAGCGGCGATTGCCGATGCTGGCCTGACGCCAGGCGAGCTGGTTTCGGTGGCCTGGGCTTCGGCATCAACCTTCCGTGGCGGTGACAAACGTGGCGGTGCCAACGGCGCCCGTCTGGCGCTCGTGCCGCAGAATGGCTGGGATGTGAATGCCAGCGTGCTGTCGCCACTGGCGAAGTTGCAGGCGATTCAACAGGCGTCGGGCAAAGCCTCGCTGGCCGATGTGATTGTGCTGGCAGGCGTGGTGGGCGTTGAACAGGCTGCGCGGGCTGCCAATGTAGCGGTTAATGTGCCGTTCAGGGCGGGACGCGTGGATGCCATTCAGGAGCAGACCGATGCCGAGGCGTTTGCCTTGCTGGAGCCGGGTTATGACGGTTTCCGCAACTATCAGCGTCCGGGCACCACGCAGACGGCAGAGACGCAGCTGATCGACAAAGCGCAACAGCTGACCTTAACCGCCCCGGAAATGACCGTGCTGGTGGGAGGACTGCGCGTGCTGGGTGCCAACTTTGATGGCAGCGAACACGGCGTGTTTACCGACCGGGTGGGCGTACTGAGCAATGACTTC
Source organism: Pantoea sp. X-Soil-TKNS-1207 (assembly GCF_059730485.1). Lineage (NCBI taxonomy): Bacteria > Pseudomonadati > Pseudomonadota > Gammaproteobacteria > Enterobacterales > Erwiniaceae > Pantoea > Pantoea sp. X-Soil-TKNS-1207. The sequence goes on along the minus strand of NZ_AP035958.1, from coordinate 3,157,545 downwards.
TTCGTCAATCTGCTCGATATGCGCCACGAATGGAAAGCCGTCGATCAGGCGCAAGGGCTGTACGAAGGACGCGACCGCAGCAGCGGCGAGGTTAAGTTCAGCGCCACCCGTGCTGACCTGGTGTTCGGTTCAAACGCCATCCTGCGCGCGCTGGCGGAAGTCTACGCCAGCAGCGACGGCCAGGCGAAGTTCGTGCATGACTTTGTGGCCGCCTGGACCAAAGTGATGAATCTCGACCGTTTCTGATTGTCCCACCTGACTTCCGGGGGAGCCTCCCCGGAAGTTGCTTTTCCTGCCTCTTCCTCTCCGCCTTTAGTACCAGTAAACGGTTTCATTAACGTTCGGAATAATTGCCCGCCGCATCATAAGCATGATCAGATTTATCCTAAGCGGTAAAATGTGCTACGCGTCACCTTTGGCACTTTTTCCTTGTTTCGTTAACGGGTTGCTGAAGTGTGCGTCAGTACGCAATTTAAACAAATTGATGCTTTTTCCCTCTTTTGCCGATAGTGATAACAGGTGGAAGCGTATTCACCTGCAGAAAAAAACGGCGTAAAATCGCCAGCACAATAAGAGAGGGTATTATGGTCGACACCGAACTGGGGAATTGGAAAGAATTCATTGACGCGATGTTACGCAAGTAGCACGCAGAAGGAAAAGCAGGGCAATCCCCAACTTGCTGTGATTCTTACCAAAGCAAATAAAAAAGGCAGCCACTAACCCGGCTGCCTTTTTTTACCTTAACGGTTAATCGTGTGGCTTCTCTTTCAGCGGGAAGCGACGACGCACCAGCACAAAGAACAGCGGAACAAAGAAGATGGCCAGCACGGTGGCGGAGATCATTCCCCCCATCACGCCAGTACCGACGGCGTGCTGGCTGCCGGAACCGGCACCCGCGCTGATGGCCATCGGCAACACGCCGAAGATAAACGCCAGCGACGTCATCAGGATCGGGCGCAGACGCTGGCGGGAAGCTTCCAGCGTGGCATCGATCAGCTCACGGCCTTTGCTGTTGATCTCGTTAGCGAACTCCACGATCAGGATGGCGTTCTTGGCCGACAGGCCAATGACCGTCAGTAAGCCCACCTGGAAATAAACATCGTTTTCCAGCCCGCGCAGCCAGGTGGCGAGCAGCGCACCCACCACGCCGAGCGGTACCACCAGCATCACCGAGAACGGAATCGACCAGCTCTCATACAATGCCGCCAGACTCAGGAACACCACCAGCAGCGAGATGGCATATAACGCTGGCGCCTGCGAGCCGGAGAGACGTTCCTGATACGAGGCACCGGTCCACTGGAAGCCGATGCCCAAAGGCAGCTGGCTGACCAGTTTTTCCATCGCATCCATAGCCGTACCGCTACTGACGCCGTTCGCCGCTTCACCAACGATCTCCAGCGAAGAGTAGCCGTTATAACGCTCCAGTCGTGGCGAACCCACTTCCCAGCGGCTGGTGGCGAAGGCCGAGAAAGGCACCATGGTGCCGCTGCTGTTGCGCACAAACCATTTGTTGATGTCGCCTGGCAACATGCGGAATTCCGGCGCGGCCTGCACATAAACTTTCTTGATGCGCCCCCGGTCGATAAAGTCATTCACATAGGTTGAACCCCAGGCCGTGGTCAGGGTGTCATTGATGGTATCCATCGAAACCCCCAGCGCCTGCGCTTTGCGCTGGTCAACGTCAATCTGCAACTGCGGGCTATCGTCCAGACCGTTATGACGGACGCGTGATAACGCCGGATCGTGCGCCGCTTCGTCCAGTAATTTATCGCGCATTGCCATCAATGACGTATGACCAATCCCGCCATGGTCCTGCAATTCGAGGTCAAAACCGGAGGAGCTGCCAAGACCGGTAATCGCAGGCGGGCTGCTGGCGATAACGTTGGCTTCTCTGATTTTACGGAAGGCCTTAGTGGCGCGGTCGATGATGGCAAAGGAGGTACGATCGGCTCCCGGACGATCCTCCCAGGCCTTCAGGCGGATAAACATACGCGCCACGTTCTGACCGTTACCGCCAGGACCAGCACCGATGGTGGAAAACACCGACAGCACATTATCTTTCTCGGCCGTCATATAATATTTTTCCACCTTAGCCACCACATTCGAGGTTTGCTGCAATGTGGAACCGGCCGGGAGCTGCACCTGCGTCAGGAAGACGCCGCGATCCTCCTGCGGCAGGAACGAGGTTGGCAGGTGGATAAACATAAACGCCATCACGCCAATAATCGCCAGATAGAGCAGCATCCAGCGGCCGCTATTGACCAGAATACGCGCGACGCCACGTTCATAGCGCTCCGCGTTGGCGTTGAAATGGCGGTTAAACCAGCCAAAAAAGCCGCGACGGCCATGATGCTGGCCTTGCTCCAGCGGCTTAAGCAGCGTGGCGCAGAGCGCAGGCGTGAGGATCAACGCCACCAGCACCGACAGTATCATTGCGGAGACGATGGTAATGGAGAACTGGCGGTAAATCGCGCCGACGGTACCGCCGAAAAAGGCCATGGGCACAAATACCGCCGAAAGTACCAGCGCGATGCCGACCAGCGCACCCTGAATCTGTCCCATCGATTTACGTGTGGCGGCGCGCGGCGAGAGTCCCTCCTCACTCATCAGACGTTCGACGTTTTCCACCACCACGATGGCGTCATCCACCAGCAGACCAATCGCCAGCACGGTAGCAAACATGGTGAGGGTATTGATGCTGTAGCCGCAGGCATACAACACCGCAAAAGTACCGAGCAGCACCACCGGCACCGCGATGGTCGGGATCAGCGTCGCCCGGAAGTTCTGCATAAACAGATACATCACCAGGAACACCAGCAGGATCGCTTCGAGCAGCGTTTTCACCACATCGGTGATAGACGCTTTGACGAAGGGGGTGGTTTCGTAGGCGATTTTCGCTTCCAGACCGTGCGGGAAGTATTGCGACAACTCGGCAACGCGGGCGCGCACCAGTTTGTCGGTGTTCATTTCGTTGGCGCCGGAGGCCAGCTTGATACCAAGGCCCGACGCGGCCTGGCCATTGTAGCGGCTGAGATAGTCGTATTTCTCGGCACCCATCGTCACATCCGCGACATCACCCACCGTCACCACGGAACCATCGGGATTCGTTTTCAGCGTAATGGCTTTGAACTGTTCCGGGGTTTGCAGCATCGACTGGGCGTTGACCGTGGCATTGAGCGACTGCTTCTCCACCGAAGGTAATCCGCCCAACTGGCCGACAGCCACCTGCGCGTTCTGCGATTCAATGGCGGTCACCACATCATCGGTGGTCAGCGCGTAAGCGTTCAGTTTGTTCGGATCGAGCCAGATACGCATGGAATATTGCGAACCGTAGGCATCGACTTCACCCACACCATCGATACGGCTGAGCGGATCCTCAATGTTACTGGCGACATAATCTGAAATATCCTGTTTGTCCATACTTCCGTCGGTAGAGACAAACGCAATCATCAAAATGTTGCTGTCACCGGTTTTATTAACCGTTACGCCCTGTGACTGTACCGCTGCGGGCAATTGCCGCAGGGCAGTTTGTAGCTGATTCTGCACCTGCTGGCGTGCTTCGTCCGGGTCGGTGCCAGCGGTGAAGGTGAGGGTGATTTGTGCCTGACCGGTGTTGCTGCTGTTGGAGGACATATACATCAGGTTATCGAGGCCCGTCATATTCTGTTCGATAACCTGGGTGACGGTGTTTTCCAGCGTTTCCGCTGAGGCACCGGGGTAGTTGGCGGTGATGCGCACGTTAGGCGGCGCGAGGTCGGGATATTGCTCAATCGGCAGCGAGATGATCGCCAGTGTGCCGCATAAGCAAAGTAGAATCGCCAGAACCCAGGCAAAAATGGGGCGGTCGATAAAAAAATTCGACATGGAACCGACACTCCTCAGCTGCGTATTTTTTACTTTTATTATCAGAAGCGTGAACCCATCGCGGTTTCACGCTGGCGGAGTGGAAACGCTATCTCGGGACATCTCCTGCCGTAGCTTACTCTACGCGGCGCAAATTAGAGAATCGTGGAGAAATTATGGAGAAAGTGTAAATGTCCCGACGGTATGATGTGATGTGCTAGACGTTACGGTGTTCCAGCCACAGCACGGTGGCGGCCACGCGTGAACGTACCTCAAGCTTACGCAGCAGATTACGGATATGAACTTTCACGGTTTCTTCCGAGATATGCAGGGTGGCAGCAATCTCTTTATTCGACAACCCACGCGCCACTTCCTGCAACACATCCAGTTCACGTTCGGTGAGCTGGCGGAATGGATTGGCGCTCTGCGGGCGAAAGGCAAGGTAGTCGGCTACCGTTGCGCTGAAAACGTTTTCACCTTTGGCGCACAGCAAAATCTGTTGCAGCAGCAGCTCCGGCTCGCTGTCCTTGAGTAAATAGCCGTCGGCACCGGCATCGATCATCGCATAGACATCGTTGCGCGCGTCCGACACCGTCAGCACCAGAATGCGCGCGGCGATCCCCTCATTGCGCAAGGCCTTCAGCGTATCCAGCCCGGACATCCCTTTCATATTGAGATCGAGCAGGATGACATCCGGCGCCAGGCGGCGGGCCTCGGCCAGCGCTTCAGTACCATTATTGGCTTCGGCGACCACATGCAGCTGCGGCTCAAGCGCCAGCAGCTGGCGGATGCCGCGGCGCATCAGTGGGTGGTCATCCACTATCATGATTGTCAGGGTTGGCTGGTCCATATTCTCTCCAGTAAACAGTCCATTGATTAGGATATTGCGTTATTCCAGCAGGTGCGCCGGGCGCGGCGGGAAACGCAAAGTGACGCGCGTGCCACGTTCCTGCGGGGTTATCAGCAGCGTGCCAGACAGGCGCGCGGCGCGTTCTGCCATGATCGTCAGACCATAGTGGCCGGGCGGTTCTTCAACACTGCGGATGCCGCTGCCATCGTCTTCGATGATCAGCAGATGGTCTTCATCAGCAACACGCTGATAGCAGATGCGAATCTGTTGCGCGCCAGCGTGGCGAATCGCATTCAACAACGCCTCGCGCGCAATCTGCAACACATGGACCTGCTGCTGCGCATCAAGGCTTTGCAGTCCGGGTTGATAATCAAACTGGATGGCCGCCTGCGATTGCTCCTGCAACGGCACAATCATCGCCTGCATCGCGGCCACCAGATCGGCCTGTTCGATGGTCAGGCGGAAGGTGGTCAGCAGCTCGCGCAGTTGCTGATAAGCCTCGGCCAGCGCGCGATCAAACTCGCTGATAATACTTTGCGCCTGCGGCTGGCTGGCGTCTACGGTGCGACGCAGCAACGTGAGCTGAATACGTAAAAAAGAGAGCGACTGCGCCAGCGAATCGTGCAGTTCGCGGGCAATGGTGGCGCGCTCCTCAATCAGCAGCATTTGCTGATACTGCTTCTGCGACTGCCAGATCCACAGCGCGCGGGCCAGCATATTGGCAAGGCTTTGCATCAGTTCTTCCGACGAGGCGGGGCGCGGCGACTGCCAGCGCAACTCGCCGAGCAGCTGTTCTTCCTGCTGCAACGCCAGCCGCTGCCAGGGTTGGATATCATCGATGCAGCCGGTCTGAAATGTCTGGTTTTCGCTTTCCAGCACCACCGCGCTAAAACCTTCGCGCTGTCGCAGCTGCTCCAGCAGGCCCTGAAAAACCTCGGGATTGAGCGAGCTGCTGGTCAGCAATTGCGAGCTTTCATACAGCAACGACAGCATACGGTTGGCCTGGGTCAGATTTTCCGTCTTCTCCTCGACCGCATCTTCCAGCAGGCGGTAATGGGATTGCAGGCGCGAGGCCATCGCGGTAAAGGCCTGCGCCAGCACGCCAAGTTCAGTAGGCTGCATTACCGGCAGCGGCGGAAAGCTAAATCGGGTTTGTTCGACGTACTGGCTGGCGGTGACCAGAGAATTGAGCGGCCCTACCACGTTGCGGCGGATAAAACGAATGGTCCACAGCGCCAGCCCGACAATCGCCAGAAAACCAAACAGGCTGCTGGCGACCACCAGATGCATTTTCAGTTCGGCGTAATGCTGCACTTCCAGCACAAAGCGATTGATTTCGCTGACGTAGCTCGCCACCTGCTGCTGATAAATTTCTACGCGTGTCGGTTGCAGACGATGTTGCAAATCCGGCCAGCTGTCACGCAGGTAGCGATAGCGATTACGGACTTCAATCGGCACCCACGGGCGATCGAGATCGCTTAACGCCGGGGAATCCAGCGTTTGCTGATAAAGCAGGCCATGGTACGCCAGCTGTTGCGGATCGCGGGTACTGTCCCAGGCGAGGCGGTAAACCTGCATACGCAGCGACCCGGCGATATTGACCGCTTCGGCATCCCGCAAACTGCTGGAGAGCGTCATCAGCGCCAGCCCGGAGGTCAGCAGCGAAAGCAGCACGATGGCGCTTAGCGCGCGGGCAATGGTACGGGTTACGGGGCGTTTAACTATCACGGTAAAAAACCTTGTTAAGAGCGCGGGATTATAAAGCAGCGCTGACGCATCGGCGAGCGGCATCCGCCACATTAGGTTACCTTTCGTACAAAAACTAACCTCTCTTTACGTTTCCCTGGATGAATCTGATACCGCTGGCGAAATATTAAACAGCTTTACCGCCGACCAGGCCTGATTTTCATTAGCTGGCTAATACTTATCTGCGTAAGACATCAATCACCCGGAAGACAACAGGAGCATCCCATGAAGACACGTTATGCCGTTCTGGCTGGTGCACTGCTAGCCACCTTCAGTTTTAGCACGCTGGCGGCCACGCCGCTCACTGCGGAACAGGCGCAAAACAGACAAAGTATCGGTAGCGTATCCGTCAGCGGCGTAAGCGGTTCGCTGGATGACGCCACCCGCCAGCTGTCTCAGAAAGCGGAGGCGATGGGGGCCAGCCATTATCGCGTCATTGGCGTACAAAATCCGGGCGATTCCAGCCTGTGGAGCGGCACCGCAGAGATTTACCGCTAATACCCTTCGTAGTTTTTTCTTCCTGTAGCGACCTTCACCGGCCAGATCCTCTGGCCGGTTTTTTTGTGCACCGCAACGGATTATTGCAAATCATACCGTGCAGACTGGCGGTATATTTTGCTTCATTCTCGCAGAACGGGTAGGATTCATCGCCGTAATTTCCCGGTTCGCTGCGCGGCCTCGTTCCGCCGCCGGATTCCGGGCGATTACCCCATTTCGCACCGTCTGCGCAAACGATTGGCTATGCGGTGATTGATGGTCAGGACAAACAGGAAAGCTATGAAACCTACTACAAAAACCGCAGCGGAACAAAACGCTGCGAAACGACGCTGGCTTAATTCCCACGACACCGGTTACCACAAAGCTATGGGTAACCGTCAGGTTCAAATGATCGCCATCGGCGGTGCTATCGGTACCGGCCTGTTTTTAGGCGCAGGCGCGCGCCTGCAGATGGCAGGTCCGGCACTGGCGCTGGTCTATCTGGTGTGCGGTATCTTCTCTTTCTTCATTCTCCGTGCGTTGGGCGAGCTGGTATTACATCGTCCTTCCAGCGGCAGCTTTGTCTCTTATGCGCGTGAATTCCTTGGTGAAAAAGCGTCATACGTCGCGGGCTGGATGTACTTCGTTAACTGGGCGATGACCGGTATCGTTGATATCACGGCCGTTGCGCTCTATATGCATTACTGGGGTGCGTTTGGCGATGTACCGCAGTGGGTGTTTGCCCTTGGCGCGCTGGCGATTGTCGGCACCATGAACATGATCGGCGTGAAGTGGTTCGCCGAGATGGAGTTCTGGTTTGCGCTGATTAAGGTGCTGGCGATTGTGATTTTCCTCGTGGTTGGCGTGGTGTTCCTTGGCAGCGGTAAGCCGCTGGACGGCAACACCACCGGCTTCCACCTGATAACCGATAACGGCGGCCTGTTCCCGCATGGCCTGCTGCCCGCGCTGGTGCTGGTGCAGGGCGTGGTATTTGCCTTCGCCTCGATCGAGCTGGTTGGCACCGCGGCCGGGGAGTGTAAAGACCCGAAAACCATGCTGCCGAAAGCGATCAACAGCGTCATCTGGCGTATCGGCCTGTTCTATGTCGGTTCCGTGGTACTGCTGGTACTGCTGCTGCCGTGGAACGCCTATCAGGCCGGGCAGAGCCCGTTCGTCACCTTCTTCACCAAACTTGGCGTGCCTTATGTCGGCAGCATAATGAACATCGTAGTGCTGAGCGCGGCGCTCTCCAGCCTGAACTCAGGTCTGTACTCGACGGGGCGTATTCTGCGCTCAATGTCGATGGGCGGTTCTGCGCCGAAGTTCATGTCGAAGATGAGCAACCAGCAGGTGCCGTTCGCCGGCATCCTGGTCACCATCGCGGTATATGTGGTGGGCGTGGTGCTGAACTACTACGTGCCGTCGCAGGTGTTTGAGATCGTGCTGAACGTCGCCTCGCTGGGCATCATCACCTCGTGGGGCTTTATCGTGGTGTGTCAGATGCGTCTGCGCAAAGCGATCAAAGAAGGCAAAGCGGAAGATGTCAGCTTTAAGCTGCCGTGGGCGCCGGTCACATCATGGCTGACGCTGCTGTTCCTGGTTAGCGTGCTGGTATTGATGGCGTTCGACTACCCGAACGGGACTTACACCATTGCCTCCATTCCGTTGATTGCGGTGATCCTGGTGCTGGGTTGGTTCGGCGTGCGTAAGCGCGTACACGAAGAAGCGCTGAAAGAGCATGACCATCATCACGTTGAGGATGATGCACAACGCGGCTAACGCAGCCTGATGTTGTGAAAAAAGAGGCCGTCAGCGATGACGGCCTTTTGTTTTTTGCCCCCGCCAAAACAGCGCTTTCTATCCGCCATCAGAAGCGTCTTACCCCCATTTGCTTATCACTTGATCCTGACGCGGGATTTACGCCTTTCGGGTGATATAGCCCTCCTTATTGTCGGGTTATTTTACGCACAATCTTTTTCTAACCCGAATTAAGGTGCTGCGATGGCGCTGTCACGACGCGAATTCTTTACCGGGCAGCGCAAGGCTGTTGTGGAGACCTTCGCCCTGCCGTGGTGGCGTCATCAGCCAGGGTGTGACGCCTGTGGTCGCTGCGTGGCGGCCTGCGAAACGCAGATTGTACGCCTTACGGCCGGGGCGCCACCGCAGCTCGATTTTCAGCTCGGTGAATGCACCTTCTGCGCCGCCTGCGCCGATGCCTGTCCGCAACCGCTGTTTCTCCCGCGTGAACACCCGCCGTGGCGGCAGCGTATCCGTATCAGCGGGGGTTGCATCACCTTGCAGGGCGTCGATTGCCGCAGTTGCCAGGAGAGTTGCGCGCAGCAGGCGATTCGCTTTCGTCTCACCGCCCGCGGCATTGCACAACCCGAAATTGCGCCTCAGCACTGCACCGGCTGTGGCGCGTGCATCGCGCCTTGCCCGGTTTCAGCCACAGGATTACATCATGACACCGAATAACAGCTGGCACATTTGCGGCCTGGTGATTCAGGCGCGGCCCGCAGCGCTGACAGGCGTTACCGAGGCGCTGCTCAGCCTTGCCGATAGCGATATTGCCGCACAGGACGCGGCGCGCGGCACGCTGGCGGTAACGCTCGGTGCGGCCGACAGCGCCACGCTACTCAGCAACATCGAAGCCACACGCAATATCCCCGGCGTGCTGGCGGTATCGCTGGTGTATCACCAGCAGGACGAATTTGAAGAACCCAGTAAGGAAGCATCATGAAACTGAGTCGTCGTGATTTTATGAAAGCCAATGCGGCGGCCGCCGCCGCGACGGCGGCAGGCCTGACCATCCCCACCGTCACCCAAGCAGCCAGCGCGCTGGGAGCGCCGATCCGCTGGGAAAAAGCGCCGTGTCGTTTTTGCGGCACCGGCTGTGGCGTGCTGGTCGGAACCCAGGATGGCCGGGTGGTGGCGTCGCAGGGAGATCCGCAGGCAGAAGTGAACCGCGGGCTGAACTGTATCAAAGGTTACTTTCTGCCAAAAATCATGTACGGCAAGGATCGCCTGACCCAGCCGCTGCTGCGTATGACCGATGGCCGTTTTGATAAGAACGGTGAATTCACGCCGATCAGCTGGGATCAGGCGTTCGACATTATGGAAGAAAAGTTCAAGGCGGTGCTGAAGGACAAAGGGCCGGAAGCCATCGGCATGTTCGGCTCCGGCCAGTGGACGCTGTGGGAAGGCTATGCGGCATCGAAATTGATGAAAGCGGGTTTCCGCAGCAATAACCTCGACCCGAATGCCCGTCACTGCATGGCTTCCGCAGTGGTTGGCTTTATGCGCACCTTCGGCATGGACGAACCGATGGGCTGCTACGACGATATCGAGCAGGCCGATGCCTTCGTGTTGTGGGGGTCAAACATGGCCGAGATGCACCCGATTCTCTGGTCGCGTCTGACGGCGCGGCGCCTCAGCAATGACAACGTCAAAGTGGCGGTGCTGTCGACCTATCGCCACCGCAGCTTTGAGCTGGCCGATAACGGCATGGTGTTTACGCCGCAGAGCGATCTGGTGATCCTCAACTTTATCGCCAACTACATCATTCAGAACGGCAAGGTGGATAAAACCTTCCTGCAAAACCACGTCACGCTGCGCCGTGGCGCAACCGATATTGGTTATGGCCTGCGTCCGACCGATCCGCGTCAGGCCTCTGCGAAAAATCCCGACAGCGATGCCTCCACGCCGATCAGCTTTGAGGAGTATGCGGCTTTCGTCGCCGACTATACGCTGGAAAAAACCAGCGCCATGTCCGGCGTTGAGAAAGATCAGCTGGTGGCGCTGGCCGAGTTGTATGCCGATCCGGCGATCAAAGTGGTGTCTTACTGGACCATGGGCTTTAACCAGCATACGCGCGGCGTGTGGGCTAATAACCTGTGCTACAACCTGCACCTGCTGACCGGCAAGATTTCCCGTCCCGGCACCGGTCCGTTCTCCCTCACCGGTCAACCCTCCGCCTGCGGCACGGCGCGTGAAGTGGGCACTTTTTCCCACCGCCTGCCTGCTGACATGGTGGTGACCAACGACAAACATCGCGCGCTGGCAGAAAAGCTGTGGAAACTGCCGGCGGGCACCATCCCGGCCAAAGTGGGTTATCACGCGGTAGCGCAGGATCGCGCGCTGAAGGATGGCAAGATCAACGCCTACTGGTCGATGTGCAACAACAATATGCAGGCCGGGCCGAACCTCACCCAGGAACGTATGCCGGGCTGGCGCGATGAGCGCAACTTTGTTGTGGTATCGGACCCGTATCCGACCGTCAGCGCGCTTTCGGCCGACCTGATTCTGCCCACCGCCATGTGGGTGGAAAAAGAAGGGGCGTACGGCAACGCCGAACGCCGCACCCAGTTCTGGCATCAGCAGGTGACTGCGCCGGGCGAAGCCAAATCCGATCTCTGGCAGCTGGTTAACTTCGCAAAACGCTTCCGCGTGGACGAGGTATGGCCGGAAGCGTTGATCGCCCAGCAGCCGGAGCTGCGTGACAAAACCCTGTACGACGTGTTGTTCGCCAATGGCCAGGTTAACCAGTTCCCGCTGAGCGCAGTGGCGGACGATCAGCTGAATGACGAAGCGCGCGCCTTCGGCTTCTATCTGCAAAAAGGCCTGTTTGAAGAGTACGCCAGTTTTGGCCGCGGCCACGGCCACGACCTGGCGCCGTTCGATGCCTACCATAAGGCACGCGGTTTGCGCTGGCCGGTGGTGGAGGGCAAAGAGACGCGCTGGCGTTATCGCGAGGGCTACGACAGCTACGTCAAAGCGGGCGAGGGCGTGCGTTTCTACGGTAAGCCTGACGGTAAAGCGACGATTTTCGCGCTGCCGTACGAGCCTGCCGCCGAATCGCCGGATGCGGAATACGATTTGTGGTTCTGCACCGGACGCGTGCTGGAGCACTGGCACACCGGCACCATGACACGCCGAGTGCCGGAGCTGCACCGCGCGGTGCCGCAGGCGCTGTTGTATATCCATCCGCTGGACGCCAAAGCGCGCGGTCTGCGGCGTGGCGAGAAGGTGCGGGTGGTGTCGCGTCGCGGTGAAGCGACCGCCACCGTTGAAACCCGTGGCCGCAATCAGCCGCCGCAGGGTCTGGTCTTTACACCGTTTTTTGATGCCGGGGTGCTGGTCAACAACATCACGCTGGATGCGACCGATCCGCTGTCGAAGCAGACCGATTACAAAAAATGTGCCGTTAAGCTGGTGAAAATCTAAGGAAGGATGTCATGAAATCCCTCATCACACTATTTACCTTCGCCGCCCTGATGCTGGGCGGCACGGTCTGGGCCAACAACGGCGTGGACCTCACGCAGTCACCCGAGGTGACGGCCACGCAGCAGGGCACCATTCATCAGCCCAAAGAGCAGGGCCGCAAGCCGCTGAATTACGTGAATCAGCCGCCGGTGATCCCGCATAGCGTGGATGGCTATCAGGTGACGAAAAACGTGAACCGCTGCCTGCAATGCCACGGCACCCAAAGCTATCTCACCACCGGCGCGCCGCGCGTCAGCCCGACGCACTTTACCGACCGCGATGGTCTGGTGAGCAGCACGGTTTCGCCGCGTCGCTACTTCTGCCTGCAATGCCATGTGCCGCAGACCGATGCGAAACCGGTGGTGGAAAATACCTTCCGTCCGGCTGAGGGCTTCGGTCAATGAAACAGAGGATTCTGCGCATCTGGCGCTGGTGGCGGCGACCGAGCCGTCTGGCGATCGGCACTTTGCTGCTGATTGGTTTCGCTGGGGGCATCATTTTCTGGGGGGGATTTAATACCGGCCTGGAGATGACCAACCGCGAACAGTTCTGCATTGGTTGCCATGAAATGCGGAATAACGTTTATCAGGAATATATGCAGACGGTGCATTACAACAACCGTAGCGGCGTACGCGCCACCTGCCCGGATTGCCATGTGCCGCATGAGTGGGGACCGAAGATGTGGCGTAAGCTGGAAGCGAGTAAAGAAGTTTACGCCAAGATTTTCGGCATTGTTGATACGCCAGAAAAGTTTGAAGAGAAGCGGCTGGAGCTGGCGCAAAACGAATGGCGCAGGATGAAGAACAACAATTCTCAGGCCTGCCGTAACTGCCACAACTTTGACTATATGGATTTCACCGCGCAGAAGACGGTGGCGGCGAAGATGCATGCCAAAGCGGTGCAGGATGGGCAAACCTGCATCGATTGTCATAAAGGCATCGCGCACCATCTGCCGGATATGAAAGAGGAAAAGAACGGGTTTTAATCGTTTCCCGGTGCGCATCAATGCGCACCCTACGGCGCAGGGCCGTTGATGGCGACCGGAATCTCCTCCATCCCTGTAGGGTCGCCATTAATGGCGACCACGTTTCCCCGCCATCTCCACAGGTTCGCCATTAATGGCGACCTGTCTCAATAATTCAGATAGTTTTCCCTGCCACTTCGGCCTATGATTTCAGGCTCCCTCAAAATTGCAGTGGAGTGGTCATGTCGTTAAAGATCAACATCATTAAAGATAAGTTGCTGTCAGAAAACTGGTTTGTACTGCGCAACTTCACCTACGAACTCACCCGCAATAACGGCGAAGTTGTCCGTCATAAGCGCGAAGTCTACAATCGCGGCAACGGTGCCACCATCCTGCTCTACAATCGTGAAAAAAACAGCGTGGTGCTGATACGTCAGTTCCGCATCGCCACCTATATCAATGGCAACCCAAGCGGTGAACTGATTGAGACCTGCGCCGGACTGCTGGATGACGACACACCGGAAGATTGCATCCGCAAAGAGGCGATGGAGGAAACCGGTTATCAGGTGGGCAAAGTGGAAAAACTTTGGCAAGCCTATATGTCGCCGGGCGGCGTAACAGAAATTGTGCATTTTTTTGCGGCGGAATACAGCGAATCGCAGCGTGCTAATGATGGCGGCGGCGTAGACGATGAAGATATTGCTGTGCTGGAGCTGCCATACCCGGAAGCGCTGGCCATGGTGAAAAGTGGCCGTATCTGCGATGGCAAAACGATTATGCTGCTGCTTCATGCACAGGTGGCGGGCTGGCTGAAAGCCTGATGGCTGTAACGAAAGCAGGACTGCTGCCCTGCTTTCGTTGATTTAAAGGTTTAATCTAAAGCAATCGAATCCCGGTACGCATTCTGAGAATTTTCCTGCTTAGCGACTGTTACGCTTTTATGCAGCTCTTTCCAGAATTTACTTTTTTCATCAGCGCGTTTTGCTAATGAATCCCACAGCGTCTTAAATCTGACATTTTTGTCATAATAATCCGGCTGTTCATGTTTCGGAATAATATTTCCGCGGTCCGTAGAAATAAAATCACGGTAATTTTCCCAGTGATTTTCAATATGACTGGCAGCAGCGGCGCGAAACTGTTGGTAATTATTTTGATCTCCCGTCCGGTGTAGTGCGATAGCGCGAAAGAAGCACTCGCCATCAGCCTCAACACTCAGCACATGGTTTTTATCATCAATTAAATCATAATGCATAATATTACCCGTTCTGGTTCTCAGTAAAATAATTGAATTCTCCCTGTTTATTGTGCTGCCAGCAATATGATGAATAAACGAGTCGCTTGCTTCCACCTCATCAATGATATGCAACTGAATATCTAAGCAATCTGCCATACCATGCACAGCGATATCCATGGCAAAGTTATTCCAGCTGCCGGGGGTGCGTATTTTTTGTACGGTATTCTCTTTAACTTGCTGTTGGTTATGCGCAGCGAACAATGAAGGTAAATCGATAACGTTAGACTTCGGTCTGACGTAGACCGTTCCTTTCCCCTTGAAAGTATTTTTCGCCTGCTGACACAGTAATTCAGTTACCTGTTGGCCTGAAGATGTGGCGAATTTCATATCGGCCCGCATATGACTTTCCCTCTGAGTGGGCAGACTTTGAAAATGATGGCGTTTTATCATCGGCTCAGATTGCATAATATTTCTCTTTGTCAGCTTTAACGGTATGTCAGAACGCAATCCAGGCTTTTTAAGAGATTGGTGACTCAGTTGCAGACCCGATGTTGAAGCAATCATAGGGGGGAAGTTTGGCATCTGGAAACTTCCCGGACGCTTGAAACTATTATGCACTTGCATTGCAGGGAGGGTATTTTGTGTGATTTGCTGCGAGTGAAGACTTAAGTTTTGTATCACACTATTCCTGCCAGCTGGATGGTTAAACATATTCATATCCTTTGAACGATTATAATAGTGAGTTTAAATGGGTGTTAGTAGATTCAGGAGCATTGCTTTCTTCGGTATCATTGTTTTTCAGCAGTGATAACGCTTTTTTCCGCAGGGCAAAGTCACTGGCATTGGTGGCTAATCTGGCATCGCGTGATATGGCAAAGTGAGATGCACTTGCTACGGGTTGAAACACGTTTGTCGCTGTAGTTAATGGCGCTGGGGGTAAATATACTTTCTGATAGTTATCGAGGCTATTACGGAGTTCGGCCGGTCGCGGAATAATCTCCGATTTATATCCCCCGGAACCCAGTAGTTGAACCCCCACGCCATTATAGACTCCCTGATTATCTTGTTTTACAAGCAGTGCATTGCCTCTTCTGACCTCTTCCAGAATATCTGGCCCCAGCAGTTGAGCTATTTCACCCTCGTTGATACTGGACGTTAACGGTACGAGAGGTTTGCCAGTACAATTAATCTGTCCGTGGCGAAGGAAAAAATGCAAACGGTTTTTATTATCTAACACAAGAATCTGTTTATTCATGGTTTTAGCTGCGACAGAAAATATGTCATCATGCAGAGGCTTAATCGAAGGGCGGAAATTGTGATGGTAAATGTCACGATTTTCGGTAAACGGACTCACAATGTTTTCTAAATTTCTTGTTCTATGAAAACTCGCCACGCTTACTAATTCTGACCCCTTGCTTGTTGATGGCTTATCCTGAAAGGGATATGAATATTCATTGCGCGGAAGATAAATGTTTCTTGCTTCATTAATTTTTTCCCGAGCCGCAGCGCTGATAACCGGTGCCTGAATACGATGTGTTTCAGGCTCAGAATAGGTTGTCATGGTAGGGGGAAAGTACATCGGCACACCATTTTTTACAAACTCAGGGTTACTGCTACTGGCTTTGTGCATATAACTGCCAGCTTTAAACGCCAGATTGATTTCGGTTTCAACGATATGATTTTTTTCAATTGTGGCGACTACCTTTTCTTTCTTTTTATCTTTTTCTGAGCCATCTGCCGGGAGCGTGACTTTTTCGAAACCTTCCTGGATAACGATCCTTTCATTTTTCATTCTGAAGTGCGGGTTGGAACCCTGGATAACTTTCTCCAGCTTGTCGTAGTCTATATTTCCATCTTTACCCAGGATCTCGAAAAGCTTTGTCTGGATTGTTTTTACACCAGAATTAGACTCCTGAACGAATTTGGTTTCGACGCTGTCACCATTAACGATTTTAATCACGGATTGATGAGTATCTGACGCTTTGGTGTTATAACTAATAAAATAAGGCTTGCTCATTTCAATGTAATAATTAGCCATAAACGTGAGTGATTGCAAAAAGAAATCAGACTCGCTGGTTAATTGCCTGTTAAAAAAATCCCTTATTTCCCGATCGAAAGCTTTTATATCATCATTTAACGCATCATTAAATTCACAGGTTGATCTTTTGACAGCCATATCATATTCATGAATATCGAAAAACCCAAAACTTCGGCCAATACAAAACATGGTTAACGCATCAGCGGCGCTCTGTTCTAAAATCAGCTTTTTGATCTCCTGTTCTCTTTCGATATCACGATGCTCTTTCGCGCTCTCCATATATTCATCAAGTAGAACAATATAGAAGAGAATTGAGTCTGAAATGCCATGCATGCTATCAAATGATTTAATGAAATCTTTGGCGTTTCTGGCGTTAGTATTACCCAGGTATTCTTCTTCAGTTGCAATAATCTTACTTAATTTAGAATCCCCCAGAAATTCATCAACGACCTTTATTCGGGAAGGAAGGCCTTTTTCTTCTATCGATCGCATTATTTCATTGTATATTTTGTCAGGGTTGTCTAATGCATCATTCTTCCGTAGTCCTTTTAGGGTTGAATAAGTTTTATTTATATACATCATGTTTTTCTTGATTTTATTGTCTCTATCCAGCTTCTGAGTGATCAATAAACTCCGGATGTCATGCTGGATATCATCACTGCCATGATCGAGCAGGTAAAATAATCCTTGTTGCAAATGTAAAAATTCATCATGCGTTAAAGCATCTGGATTTAAACGTTTTTCTTTTGCATTTTTCTTTTTTACATATTCTTTTAAAATATCACCAATACGATCTGGCTCGTTAACTACTTTGCAAAGCGCCAGCCTTACTATGTCTTCCTCCGGATCTTGCGGGCGGAAAGGTGAAGTTGCGGACTCAACCGTATCGGCGATCAAACTCCTTATCCGATTCATTAAGTCAGTGGTGAATGCATTCAAAAATTCATGCGGTTGTCCTGCAATAGTGTTTTCGGGTAATTCTAAAACGCGCGAGGCAGTGAGTAAGTGGTTGGTTATATTTGACAAAATAACTCGAATGCGATCTTCATTGCGCAGAGGCTGGAAGATGGAGTCACTCAGTTTATCATTTATTTCGTTCTTGATTTCCTCATCCAGAACGATACCCATCTCGCTGGCGCTGCCATAAAAATCGTCAATGTTACAGGCAGGAAATGAAGAAAAGAAATCCTGTATTTCTTTCAGTTCATTCGCCATCATTAGTTCATTGTCATCAATAGCTTTGGCTATTTCTTCTGTTGATAAGATAATTTCAATATAGTTTTTTATATCTGTTCTTATGTTGTTATCAAAGGGCTTGTTTCGCAATGCATTATCCAGAGAGTTTAAATTCCAGGCCTTTTTCTCATCGGCGATATTACTCCATGATAATAAATTGATCATTGTGCTAATGTGGCCAAAGGCATCAATGGTTTCATCTAATATTTTATCAAGCTGATGATTTAAAATATTAAAGTGATCCATTATACATACTTGCTGATTATTAAGAATATTATCCGTATCTATCGTGTTATATTGGGAAAAGCGTTCGGGTGATAGTGATATGTTTTTAAGGTCGCTGGCTAGTTTTTCCGGCAATAGGTTGAGGATTGTGGCTATGGCAATGCGGAAACGTGGAAATTTCAGTTGTGGATGGGAGAACTTTCCGCCTGCTAATAAGAAATCCAATGATATAGCGTCCAGTTTTTTGAGTTGTAATTTTGTTATTTTCAGTTTATTAACCAGGTTTTGGTCAAAAGAAATGCCATGCTGATAAATTCTTACCAGTTTTTCCTTGTTGAGTTTGTTTATAAGACTATGCTCAATTTTTTCATAATAACAGGTTTCGATACTACTCCTGGAATATTCCGCCGTTTTGGCGTTGTTATCATCTCTTAGAGTTTTAAGTACTTCCGCCAGCATATCTTCATTTAATTTAAGAGGGAGCAGGTTAATGGCAGCCAGCATTAAACCTGGGATTATCTCTTCACCTTGCGCATCTTTGTCTGGCAGCTGAATTTTATCGACCAAACGTGGATATGGAAAATAATTCCTCATTGCATGATATAATTTATGATTATCTTTTATATTATCAGAAATTAAACGAGAAACATCGAGGGCAGAGGCGACACAAAGCGCATCGTAATAACGATGGTAATTATCAAAAATCTTCGGCTTTATCTTATTCGCAATCGGCCCCAGTTCAAGTACCGAGGCAATCGAGTTCTGTAATGCAGTGTCTTCTTGCCAGAGCGATGCGAATGAGTTGTGTACGCCCCCGTTTATAATTATATCCAGCGCGTTGAAAAATGGGTCCTGCAATAGAACGTGCTCTTCACCAAAGGTACGTTGATGTCTTAATGAATTATTTATCTTTTTAATGTTACCTGGTGTCTTAAATAATAAGAGATTGCGTAAACGCGTAAAGATGGATTTTCTTTTCTGGTTGGCGAGTTTCTCTATGCTTATTTTTAATTCTCCCTCGAGCGATTTCAAATCGCTATGAAATTTCTCCAGCTTTAAAATCAGTGGGTAATTATTGAGTTGCCGCCATAATGTTTCACCAAAAGGTGTGGAACATAAAAATTCTTTCAATAGTTCATTATTGCCGAGTGAATCAATGGCTTCGACAACGGTTCCGTAGACATTTGTTTCACGTAACGCCATGGTAAGTTGCCAGTCTACCGGAGAGAAAAGCATCTCGAATTTTCTGAACAGGATCTTTTGGGGTTCTGAAAACGAAGCCAAAGGCTCATAGCCGTTAAATGCTATCGCCTTTATCTCATCCTGGATGCTATCCCATAGATCATGGCGAGTTAAAAATTCCTTAATATTTTCATTTGTAGAGATAAAATACCACAGATGTCGATAATCTCTGATTTCTGGATCGTATTTATCAATCTGTGACTTCATCGAATACAGCTGTTTTAATACGTAATCAGATTTGAAGCTTGCAATTGCAAATAGTGTATTGAGGAAGTTTTTTATTTCTGTGCTGTTGGTTTTTTTTACTAATTCATTCAGGATTTTTTTATTGTCATTGCAAGCCGACCTGGCGTTATTCCTGACTTTGTCTGTTAAATCCTCTTTCATTTTGACGATTTTAATACATTTGTTCGCGATGGTTTTAAGATGAGGGTGTTGTGACTGAATGAGATATTCAGATGTGGCAGGGAGTGTATCAATATAGCCTTTGAATTCCATGAATCGGGATATGTTTTGGCTGCCATGGTTCTCGGTATAGATTGGGCGGCGCGACTGGAATCCTTTGGATTTTATTGTATTAACGGTAACGGTGGCAGGATAAGAAATTAATGGTTTTGGCCCTGTGATTACCCCCATAGCCGGCACCGACTGGCTGGCCAGGTATTGCGGTGGCGAGGGGTTTTGCAGGCAATTTATTTGTGAAGCAATTGGGGTGCTAATTTTCGGGGCTGTAATGATGGGCGCACTGATTGATGGAGAAATTGAGTTGGTTGACATCATAATTCATCATATTCCCTGATGAGATAGCATTACGTTGGCGATATTTCCCAGCCAACAGATCAAAACGTTCTTCCACGGAAGATCCGCCTTTACGTGTGGATTTTCTTCATTAACGGTGATTCAGGATTAAATAGAGGTCAGAACGTAATAAGTCATTACGCGGGTTGAGGTTAACATAATCAAAAATACCCGTTGTGTGACGAATGTGGATATTCTGGATAATTCATCGGCATTAAATCCTCAGTCGAAAGGCGCTATTTCCTGCGGGAGGGTTAATTGTGCGATAAATCCGATTGAGCACAATTCCATCGACACGGATGATACCCCCTCGTGTCATCCGCACAGATCGCTCCAAAGCGACGTCTTTTTCGGCAGTTAGTACCGCTTTTCGGGCCAGCTCACAGATTAGGTCCGCTGTCAGCGCTGCCGTTGCGCTATCATTCTCTCTCTAAGAATTTGGGGATCGTTTTTTTTCATGTCGTATTGGATGAAATCGCTGCTTTTGTTGCCTTTTCTGTTTGTGGCGGGTGTTCAGGCAGAACCACTGCAAAAGTCATTTTCCGACTGGCAGCTGACCTGTAACAATGCGGCCTTTTGCGTGGCACGCAGTTTCCCCGGCGATAACGGACTGGTTATGACCCTTTCACGCCATGCAGGCGTGAACGATCGCCCGTTGCTGCGAATTGACTACGGCAGCGGGTACAGCGGCGAATTACCGGGCGGTCCGCTGAAAGACAATCTGTTGCTCGACCAACGCCGTCTCAACCCCGATCTCAAACACTGGAGCGTGGAACCGCACCATCTCGCCACCAGCAATGCTATCGCCATTGATGAGTTTCTGGCCCAGACGCTGGACGCCGATACCCTCCAGCTGACGTATCAGGCGAAAGCCGCAATCTCGCTGCACGGCATGAAAGCCGCGTTGTTGCAGATGGATGATGTGCAGGGCAGGGTGAATGGCATGAGCGCCTGGGTTAAACGCGGCGACCGCGTGGTATGGGATGTGCCGCCGCAGCCCGTATTGCCGCAATTGCCAGAGCCACTACCGCAGCCCGCTGCACTGACGCGCGATGAAACCAGCGGACTGATTGATTACGGCACCTGGCGCATCAATACCGACGGCTGTTCGCTCGATCCGATGCGGCGTGAAGTCAGCGTGGCGCCGCTCACCGACAGCAAAGCGCTGCTACTGATCAGCTGCGAAACCGGTGCTTACAACGTCATCGATCTGGCCTTTGAAGTGACACGCACCCAGCCCTATGTCGCGCGGGGACTGACCCTGACGCTGCCGTTTACGCCGCCGTCGCGCAATGATGATCAACTGGATTTAGTGAATGCCGAGTACGATGCCAGCAGCGGTTTCCTGTACACCTTCAGCAAAGGTCGGGGCTTAGGGGATTGCGGTGTTGCCACGCGCTGGCAGTTTGATGGTAACGAGTTCGTGCTGGCGGAATATGCGGAAGAGAAAACCTGCGATGCCTGGCACAGCAGTGACGACTGGCCAACCCTGTGGGTCAGCCAGTCGCATACCGCACCCCAATCGCGTTAGCGAATGGCCTGCACCATCATTGGTGAACCGTTCTGATTCCCCACCAGCTCGGCCAGCATATCGTTGACGCCATCGCTCATTGGCGTGAAGCGCGTCAGCGGTGAACGGGTGACGACAACAAACACACCAACGTTTTGCTGCGGCACCATTGCCATATAGGTAATAAAGCCACCGCCGCCGCCGGTTTTCTGAATAATCCCCGGATGGCCGTTTTTCGGTCCCATATAGACCCAGCCCATGCCCAGCGCATCGGCACGGCCAGGTACATCCATGCCTTCCACTTTATTCAGCTGGTCACGGCGATAGATCAGCGTTTGCAGCCGGTCGATCTGCGGGGTGCGTTTATTGACGGACGAATTAAGGAACTGCTGCATCCAGCGGCCCATATCATCCGGCGTGGAATAGACGCCGCCGCTGCCCGTTGCTGCCAGGGTGTTATTACAGGGGCTGGCGCCTTTTTCGGCAATCATCAGGCGTTCACACTGATCCGGCGACGGGGTAAAGGTGGTGTCCTTCATCCCCAGCGGGCGGGTGATCAACTGCTGGAACAGCGCCGGATAGGGTTTCCCCGCCGCCTGCGCCAGCGCATCGCTCAGCAGATCAAAGCCGAGGTTGGAATAGGCGGCGTCGGTGCCCGGCGCCACTTTGAGGGACGCGCGTGACAGCCACTGCCAGCGGTCGCTGCGTGTCGGCCAGTTGAATACCGGGCGATGCGGCTTACCACCCGGCTGCTCGCGCGGCAGGCCGCTGGTATGGGTCGACAGATTAATCAGGCGAATCGGTTGGCCGTTATAGCTCGGCACCCGCGCGCCCGGCGGGGCGTATTTGCTGAGCGGATCGTCGAGACGAATCACGCCGCGCTCCGCCATCTTGACCATCACTTCGCTGGTCATCAGCTTGCTCAGCGAGGCGATGCGGATCAGCGAATCCTGCTGCGGCCGCACGTTGCTGCCGGGACGGGTCTCGCCAAAGCTGGCAAATACGCGCTGGTTGCCATCAATCGCCACCAGCGCCATGCCGACTGCGCCACTGCCGTAGAAGATATGCTCGGCATAACGATCAACAATTTGTGAAGCCAGCAGCGGGTCCGGTGTCACCTGGGCCATGCTTTTTAACGGAAGCAGTGAAACCATTAATGCCAGGATATAGGGGGTACGTTTTTTCAACGGGAAAGCGTCCGTCAGAATATTCGGAGGAAAGTCTATAGTAATCAGTTTCCGCGGGGCGTGAAGGGGGCAGGGCAGATTTTTTTCTGTATCAGGCTGTGATCAAAAACGGCCCATGCGCCGGTTGACGCAGGGCCGAATCGATTAGTGAGGCTTGAGTAATGCTTCGGTATGGCTGACGATATTTTCCACCGTAAAGCCAAATTCCGGGAACAGCTTGCCTGCTGGCGCGGATTCACCAAAGGTGGTCATCCCGACAATCGCGCCATCGAGACCGACATATTTGAACCAGTAATCCGCAATCCCGGCTTCCACCGCCACGCGCGCTTTGACGCCCGAAGGCAGCACCGACTCACGATAAGCCGCATCCTGCTTATCAAACACATCGGTCGAGGGCAGCGATACTACGCGGATTTGATGGCCGCTGGCGCCCAGCTTCTCCGCCGCGCCCAGCGCGATCTCAATTTCGGAACCGGTGGCGATAATGATCGCTTCCGGCGTGCCAGCGCAATCCTGCAAGACATAACCGCCACGGGCGATGTCTGCCACCTGAGCCTGACTGCGCTCCGGTTGCAGCAGGTTCTGACGCGACAGAATCAGCGCGGTCGGACCGTGATGGCGCTCCACGGCGGCTTTCCACGCCACGGCGGTTTCCACCTGATCGCACGGACGCCATACGCTCATATTCGGCGTCAGACGCAGGCTGGCGAGCTGCTCCACCGGCTGATGCGTCGGGCCATCTTCGCCCAGCCCAATTGAGTCATGGGTATAGACCAGCACCTGACGCGCTTTCATCAGCGCCGCCATACGTGCCGCATTGCGCGCGTACTCGACAAACATCAGGAAGGTGGCGGTATACGGCAAAAAACCACCGTGATGGGCGATGCCGTTGCCAATCGCCGTCATGCCGAACTCGCGCACCCCGTAGTGAATGTAGTTGCCGGCAATATCCTCTTTGATCGATTTGGAGCCGGACCAGATAGTGAGGTTGCTGGGAGCGAGATCCGCAGAGCCGCCGAGGAATTCCGGCAGCAGCTTACCGAACACTTCGAGGGTATTTTGCGAGGCCTTACGGCTGGCGATTTTCTGCGGATTGGCCTGCAACTGCGCAACAAACGCCTGCACGTCGCTTTCCCAGTTATCGGGCATCGCACCGCTCATGCGACGTTTAAATTCTTTTGCCAGTTCCGGGTGAGCGGACTGATAGGCCGCCATTTTTTCATCCCAGGCTTTCTCATGCGCCGCACCGGCTTCTTTGGCATCCCACTGCTGATAAATCTCTTTGGGGATCTCAAACGGCGGGTAGTTCCAGCCAAGCTGCTTACGCGCCAGCGCCACTTCCGCTTCGCCCAGCGCCGCGCCGTGCGACTCCTCTTTACCCGCTTTATTCGGCGAGCCGAAGCCGATGATGGTACGACACATAATCAGCGTAGGTTTATCGGTGACGCTCTGCGCTTCTTTGATGGCGCGCGCCACCGCATCCGCATCGTGGCCGTCGATATCGCCGATGACGTGCCAGTTATAGGCTTCGAAACGTTTGTGCGTATCGTCGGTGAACCAGCCTTCGGTTTCACCATCAATTGAGATGCCGTTGTGATCGTAGAAACCAATCAGCTTGCCAAGTCCAAGGGTGCCCGCCAGTGAACTGACTTCATGGGAAATCCCCTCCATCAGACAGCCATCGCCCATAAACACGTAGGTGTAATGGTCAACAATCTCGTGGCCGGGCTGGTTAAACTGCGCCGCCAGCGTCCGTTCGGAGATCGCCATCCCTACCGCATTCGCCAGCCCCTGGCCGAGCGGGCCGGTGGTGGTTTCCACGCCTGGGGTATAGCCAATTTCCGGGTGTCCGGGGGTTTTCGAATGCAGCTGGCGGAAGTTCTTCAACTCTTCCATAGGCAGATCATAACCGGTGAGATGCAGCAGGCTGTACAGCAGCATCGAGGCATGACCATTGGAAAGGATAAACCGGTCACGGTCGGCCCACGCCGGATTGGATGGATTGTGTTTCAGGAAATCGCGCCACAGCACTTCGGCGATATCTGCCATTCCCATCGGCGCGCCTGGGTGGCCGGAATTTGCTTTTTGTACGGCGTCCATGCTCAGGGCACGAATCGCGTTAGCCAACTCTCTGCGTGAAGACATAGGGTTCTCCCTTGTGATTGGCACTAAAGGACGGGCAAGACGCCCGTCCGGCATGATGAAGTGTTAGCAACTAGAGGCGAGCGGCCAGCACGTCCTCCAGTTTTTGCTGGTCAACAGCAAACTGACGGATACCGTCGGACAGTTTTTCCACTGCCATCGGGTCCTGATTATGCTCCCAGCGGAACTCCGCTTCGGACAGCGAGGCAGGCTGGTGGAATCCTTCGGTAGACGGCTCCAGCTTACGCTCCACCGGTGCATCGCTGTTCGCCAGCTCTTCCAGCAGGTTAGGTGAAATGGTCAGACGGTCACAACCGGCCAGCGCCAGAATCTGTTCCACTTTACGGAAGCTGGCGCCCATGATGACGGTGCTGTAGCGATGCTTTTTGTAGTAGTCGTAAATGCGACGTACCGATTTCACGCCAGGATCTTCATCCGCTGAATAGGGGTCGATCGGCTTGCGGCTGTTGTACCAGTCATAAATACGGCCGACAAACGGCGAAATCAGGAACACGCCGGCTTCGGCGCAGGCGCGGGCCTGGGCGAAGGAGAACAGCAGCGTCAGGTTACAGTTGATGCCGTTCTTTTCCAGCTCCTCGGCGGCGCGGATGCCTTCCCAGGTGGAAGCCAGTTTGATCAGAATGCGTGAACGTTCGATCCCGTGTTCTTCGTACAGACGTACCAGTTTTTCAGCTTTGGTAACACACATGCCACGATCGAAAGAGAGGCGCGCATCCACTTCGGTCGAAACACGGCCCGGTACGCTTTTCAGAATTTCCATACCGAGGTTGATCGCCACTTTGTCGCTGGCGTTGATGATCTGGGTTTCTTTGCTGCCGCCCTGTTTTTTGGCGTAGTCGATGGCGTCATCAATCAGGTGTTTGTAGGCGTCGAGTCCGGCGGCTTTGAGGATTAACGAGGGGTTGGTGGTGGCGTCTTCCGGGTGGTAGTTGCGAATCGATTCGATATCGCCACTGTCCGCCACCACGGTGGTGAACTGTTTCAATGCATCTAGCTGGTTCATCGCTTAACTCCTTGATTAGCAATAATTAGGGCAAATAGCAAACCTCAGGCAGCCATGGCCTTGTTGCGCCATTTCCTGGTGGGTACCGGTCCAACACATTGCTACAGACGTCAGGCTAAGAAAATGCGTTTTCTCTGATAGTGCAGCCGGGAGGCCCACGGCGCGCGGTTGTAATAAAGGGGCCGGGCTGCGCGTTTTGCCACTCCTAAGCATAGCAGCCTGTGACGGAGCTGTTGCTCCGGCTGTGGCAATCTGTGCCCTTGTAAGCCGCTCGTTCTTTGAGCGCCTTCACCCTCTTTTGCGCCGTTGATTTCTATACTGGACGCTCATTCACCGGCGCAACAGGATGCCCAATGGACGATCAACTAAAGCAAAGCGCGCTCGATTTTCATCAGTATCCCACCCCCGGAAAAATCCAGGTATCACCCACCAAACCGCTGGCGACCCAGCGCGATCTGGCATTGGCCTATTCGCCCGGCGTGGCGGCCCCCTGTCTGGAAATTGCTGCGGACCCGCTCGCGGCGCACAAATACACCGCGCGCGGCAATCTGGTGGCGGTGATCTCCAACGGCACTGCGGTACTCGGCCTGGGCAATATCGGGGCGCTGGCCGGTAAGCCGGTGATGGAAGGCAAGGGCGTGCTGTTTAAGAAGTTCGCCGGTATCGATGTGTTTGATATCGAAATCGATGAGCTGGACCCGGACAAACTGATTGAGGTGATTGCGGCGCTGGAGCCGACGTTCGGCGGCATCAACCTGGAAGATATCAAAGCGCCGGAGTGTTTCTATATTGAAAAGCGGCTGCGCGAGCGCATGAAGATCCCGGTGTTCCACGACGATCAGCATGGTACCGCGATTATCTGCACCGCAGCGGTGCTCAACGGGTTGCAGATTGTCAAAAAAGCCATCTCCGATGTGCGGCTGGTAGTGTCAGGCGCGGGGGCCTCCGCGATTGCCTGCCTGAATCTGCTGGTGGCGCTCGGGATGCAGAAACACAACATCGTGGTGTGCGATTCGAAAGGGGTGATCTGGCGCGGGCGCGACGCCGATATGGCGGAAACCAAAGCGGCCTATGCCGTCGAGGATAACGGGAAACGCACGCTGGAGCAGGTGATTGCCGGGGCGGATATTTTCCTCGGCTGCTCGGGACCGCAGGTGCTGACGCCGGAGATGGTGCAGCAGATGGCGCCGGACCCGCTGATTCTGGCGCTGGCTAACCCGGAACCGGAGATTATGCCGCCGCTGGCGAAAGCGGTGCGGCCGGACGCGATTATCTGTACCGGGCGCTCTGATTTCCCCAACCAGGTCAACAACGTGCTGTGTTTCCCGTTTATCTTCCGCGGCGCGCTGGATGTGGGCGCCACCGCCATAAATGAAGAGATGAAGCTGGCGGCGGTCCATGCCATTGCTAACCTGGCGCAGGCCGAGCAGAGCGATGTGGTGGCCTCGGCCTATGACGATCAGGACCTGAGCTTTGGCCCGGAGTATCTGATCCCCAAACCCTTCGATCCGCGTCTGATCGTACAAATTGCCCCGGCGGTTGCGAAAGCGGCAATGGAATCCGGCGTGGCCACCCGACCGATTGCAGATTTCGATGCCTATCGCGAGAAGCTCACCGAGTTTGTCTATAAAACCAACCTGTTTATGAAGCCGATCTTCTCGCAGGCGCGCAAAGCGCCGCAGCGCGTGGTGCTGGCGGAAGGGGAGGAGGTGCGGGTGCTGCACGCCACGCAGGAGCTGGTCTCGCTCGGCCTGGCGAAGCCGATCCTGATTGGTCGCCCGAATGTGATCGCGATGCGTTTGCAAAAGCAGGGGCTGAAAATCGAGGCAGGCAAGGATTTTGAAGTGGTAAACAATGAGTCTGACCCGCGCTTTAAAGCCTACTGGAACGAGTATTATCAGCTGATGAAGCGGCGCGGCGTCACGCCGGAGATGGCGCAGCGGGCGGTGATCGGCAACCCCACCTTAATCGGGGCCATTATGGTACATCGTGGCGAGGCGGACGCGATGATCTGCGGCACGGTGGGCGATTACCACGAACATTACGAGGTGATTGAGAAGGTCTTCGGTTTCCGCCCCGATGTGCGGGTGGCAGGAGCGATGAATGCGCTGCTGCTGCCGAGCGGCAATACCTTTATCGCCGACACCTACGTCAACGAGGATCCGACGCCGCAGCAGCTGGCGGATATCACGCTGCTGGCGGCGGAAACGGTACGGCGCTTTGGTATCGAACCGCGCGTGGCGCTGCTGTCGCACTCCAGCTTTGGCACCTCAAACGCGCCGGGCGCGCGTAAAATGCGTGAGGCGCTGGCGCTGATTCAGCAACGTGCGCCGGATCTGGAGATTGACGGTGAGATGCATGGCGATGCGGCGCTGGTGGAGAGCATTCGGCGTGAGCTGATGCCGGACAGCCCGCTGAAAGGCACCGCGAATCTGTTGATCATGCCGAATGTGGAAGCGGCACGCATCAGCTATAACCTGCTGCGCGTCTCTTGTTCAGAAGGGGTAACGGTGGGGCCGGTGCTGATGGGCATCAGCAAGCCGGTGCATGTGCTGACGCGCATCGCCTCGGTGCGACGCATCGTGAATATGGTGGCGCTGGCGGTGGTGGAGGCGCAGACCGAGCCGTTGTAGGTAGCGGGTGGTTAATCGGCCAGGTCGGCATCAATGCCGATCCTGTGTTATGAACGGTGCGTATTGATACGCACCGTTCATCCGCCGCAGCTGGCTTAATGCGATCCCCGTTTCAGCCAATCCTTCACCGGCAGGAAATCGCGATACAGCGCGGCTTCTGCGGAATCCTCATCCGGCTGATAATCATATTCCCAGCGCACCAGCGGTGGCATCGACATCAGGATCGACTCGGTGCGGCCGCCGGTTTGCAGGCCGAACAGCGTTCCGCGATCCCACACCAGATTGAACTCCACATAACGACCACGACGATACAGCTGGAACTGGCGCTCACGCTCGCCCCACGGCAGCGCCTTACGCTGCGCTACAATCGGGCGATAGGCTTGCAGGAAACCGTTGCCGACCGCCTGGGTAAAATCAAAGCAGTAGTCAAAATCGGGGGTGTTGAGATCGTCAAAGAACAGACCGCCGATACCGCGCTGTTCGTCACGATGCTTCAGGTAGAAGTAATCATCACACCACTTTTTAAAGCGCGGATAGACATCCTCGCCAAACGGCTGGCACAGATCAAAGGCGGTCTGATGCCAGTGCAGCGCATCTTCCTCAAAACCGTAGTAGGGCGTGAGATCGAAACCGCCGCCAAACCACCAGACCGGGTCGGCGCCGGGCTTCTCAGCGATAAAGAAACGCACGTTGGCGTGGCTGGTCGGCACATAGGGGTTGTTCGGATGGATCACCAGTGACACACCCATGGCCTCAAAGCTGCGACCCGCCAGCTCCGGGCGGTGCGCGGTTGCCGAGGCGGGCATCTGGTCGCCGTGGACGTGGGAGAAATTGACGCCGGCCTGCTCAAACACCGCGCCGTTACGCAGCACGCGGCTGCGTCCGCCGCCGCCGCCGGGGCGCTGCCAGCTGTCTTCAGCAAATTCGGCTGCGCCATCTTCCGCCGCCAGCTGGGCGCAAATGTCATCCTGCAACGCCAGCAAAAAAGCGCGGACGCGGGAAATATCGGGTTTGCTCATGATTTACTCGCTGCGAAAATTTGCCGCGATTATAGCGTTAAGCCCGCTGACGATCATACTCATCAAAATAATTGACGATGCCATCCGCAATGGCGCTGGCGATCTTGTGGCGGAACGCCTGGGTGCCGAGCAGCTGTTCTTCGTGGGGATTGGTGATAAACGAGGTTTCCACCAGTACCGACGGAATCGACGGCGATTTCAGTACCGCAAACGCCGCCTGTTCGGTGTGCTGGCTGTGCAGATGGTGCACCGGGCGAATCTGATCCAGTACGTGTTTGCCAAGCGTCAGGCTGTTGCGAATGGTATCGGTCTGCACCAGATCGAACAGGATCTGGTTCAGATACTGATCTTTCTGCGCCACTTCCGCGCCGCCCACTTTGTCCGCATCGTTCTCTTTCTGCGACATATAGCGCGCCATGGCGCTGCTTGCTCCGCGATTTGACAGGGCAAACACCGACGCACCGTTGGCATCGGGGCTGGTATAGCCATCGGCGTGAATCGACATAAACAGGTTCGCACCGTGCTGGTGGGCGATTTCAACGCGCTGATACAGCGGGATAAAGTAGTCCGTGTCACGGGTCAGACGCACTTCAACGCGCGGATGATTCTGCAACAGCTGACGCACGTTGTTAGCGATATCCAGCACGATGTGCTTCTCTTCCGACCCCTGTTCGCCCACGGCACCCGAATCGATACCGCCATGGCCGGGGTCGATCATCACAATGCGTTTGCCGTTGTTGGCCGGGGGAGCCGGTTTGCTATGGCGCGTGCTGACGCGCAAATCGGCGTTTTCTTCTTTCGCCATCACCATGCGTGGTGACAGCACTGCCAGTGCCAGCCCGGATAGCAGCAGCTGACGGCGATTGGTTAAGCGTTTAAGCAGCGAAATCTTTTTCATCAATGAATCCCTGACAGGTAAACCTGCAAAGTGTTATATCGTAACATTCATCCCGGAGCGACCCCGTAACCATTTCAGGGCTTTACTTTGTATTTCAGGTCGCTAACAGGAATTTCGTCGCTTTTTTCCGCCGCTGTGGGGTGCGAGGGTAGCTGCCTGGCAAAGAATGCGTGATAATCAGCGAATTGTGCCTAACTATAGGGTAACGCCAATGGAAATCCGCTCTTTCCGCCAGGAAGATTTTGAAGAAGTGATCACGCTCTGGGAGCGTTGCGATCTGTTACGCCCGTGGAACGACCCGGAGCTGGACATTGAACGCAAAATGAACCATGACCCGGAGCTGTTTCTGGTGGCTGAAGTTGGCGGTGAAGTGGTCGGTACTCTGATGGGTGGCTACGACGGCCATCGGGGAGCGGCTTACTACCTGGCGGTCCATCCTGATTATCAGGGCCGCGGTTTCGCCAATGCGTTGATGAATCGCCTCGAAAAGAAACTGATTGCGCGCGGCTGTCCGAAAATCCATCTGATGGTGCGTGAAGAGAACGATCAGGTGGTGGCCTTCTATGAAAAGCTCGATTACGAGCCGGTGGATTCGCTGTTGCTGGGCAAGCGTTTAATCGAAGACCGCGAGTATTAATCATCGATGACATTGAAATACCCGCCAGAAGAGTACGATGCGAAAGGGCAGCTGCGGCTGCCATTTCTTTTCTGGCTGATTCTGTTGTTACAGGCGCGTACCTGGCTGCTGCTGGTGATGGCCGGTGCGTCACGTCAGCAGGGCAACGATCTGCTGGCGTTGTTCTATCCCGATCGACAAAGTTTCTGGCTGGGCCTCGCCCTTGGCATTCCCTCGGCAATCGGCCTGCTGCTCACCGGCTACCGTCTGCGCTGGCCGCGTCTGTGGCAAAGCTGGCGTCAGGTGCTGAGCCTCTCGGTGCTGATTAACCTGCTGTGGCAGGGCTACAGCCTGTTGCAAGGCGAGATGCCCGACTCGCCGTTCCCGCTGCTGCTGGCGCTGTTTGACCTGCTGGCGCTCTACTGGCTGCAAACCCATCGACGCCTGCGCGACTGTTTTTTACCTGAACATCAGCATCCCGAATAAACTTTTTGCCGCTTTGCGACTCCAACAGGCACGCCAACCGGCAAAGAATATCAAGGAGTTTTCATGAAAGTTGTTCGTCCCGCGCTGCTGGCGTCGGCTCTGGTGTTGGCAGGCTGCGCCAGTTCCGGTGCATCCACCCCGGCGGCAGAAAGCCACTGGTACAACCCCCTCAGCTATCACTGGTCGGCACTCAATCCGATGAACTGGTTTGGGGGTGCGCTTACCGTGAGCGAGCAGGGCGTGGCCGGGCTGTCCAGCGCCACCGCCATGACGCAGAGCGCCATCGATAAAGCGCTGAACGGTGATTACACCCTGCGTCAGGGGATGCGCACCCAGAACGGCCAGGTGGTGGAGTTCTGGCAGGCGCTGGATGACGGCCAGGTCAAACTGGTGATCAACGGACAGAGCAGCGTTGAACGCATTGAAGTGCTGGATACTGGCGCGAAAAGTGCCGATGGCAGCAAAATCGGCGACCTGTTCAGCGCCAGATTCAGCAAAGCCTTTGATAACTGCAAAATGGTGCCAGGTCTCGACAGCCGTGATGTCGAATGCCGTGCGCCGAACAGCCAGCACATCGCCTACATCTACAGCGGCGAATGGCATGGTCCTGAGGGGCTGATGCCGTCTGACGACACGCTGAAAAACTGGAAAATCAGCAAGATCGTCTGGCAACGCTAATCCACTAAAAAGTTGCGGTGATACGGGCTATCACCGCGGCTTTCCGGTATGATACGGGCGAAAAAAACACCGTTTATCCCCCCATTGCCGGAGAGCATTTCGATGTCTCAATTTCAGAGCGGGATCCTGCTGGAACACCGCCGTTTCGCCATTTGGCTGGAAGCCCGTGTCACGGGCGATCTTGATGCGCTGCGCCTGGGCAGCAAAACCTTCCTGCAACATCTCGATGCGCTGCAACAAAAATTCCCGGATGCCGGACTCGGTGCGGTAATCGCCTTTGGCGATGCGCTGTGGCGTGACTTGCAGGGCGCAGACAGCGCCCCGGAGCTGAAGGCCTTTAGCGCGCTGGGCAAAGGCATTGCGCCCGCCACTCAGCGTGATCTGCTGATCCATATCCAGTCGCTGCGCCATGACGTCAATTTCTCGCTGGCGCAGGCGGCGCTGGTGGCCTTTGCCGATGCGGTAACGATAGAAGAAGAAACCCAGGGTTTCCGCTGGGTGGAAGAACGCGATCTCTCTGGCTTTGTCGATGGCACCGAAAACCCGCAGGGCGAGCAACGCCAGCAGGTGGCGATTATCGCTGACGGCCCGGACGCCGGTGGCAGCTACGTCTTCACGCAGCGCTGGGAGCACAATCTCAAGCTGTGGAACCGTATGGCGGTGGAGAAGCAGGAGGCGGTGATTGGCCGCACCAAACAAGATAACGAAGAGTTGCCTGGCGATCAGCGTCCGGCGACCTCGCACCTCAGCCGTGTCGATCTGAAAGAAGAGGGGAAAGGGCTGAAGATCCTGCGTCAGAGCCTGCCCTACGGCACCGCCAGCGGCACGCATGGCCTGTTTTTTATCGCCTACTGCCATCGCCTGTATAATATTGAACAGCAGCTGCTGAGTATGTTTGGCGAGCGCGACGGCAAGATGGACGCCATGCTGCGCTTTACCAAACCGGTGACCGGCAGCTACTACTTTGCCCCGTCGCTTGACGCGTTGCAGGCGCTGTAATCGCCCGCGGACGGCCGTTGCGCCGTCCGGTTTTTATCCCGTCTGATGCATAACCTTCCCCGGCGTCTTATGCCTTTTTAGACTTTGAAATCAGCAAACGATATATAAAACCGTTACTGGTTTGCCCTGAGTTATAAATACACTGACAACATCTGATGGCATCAGCCGTGACTTCAAATATCCAGGTGCAGCATGACACTTCCCATTTGCAAAAAGTTGGTTGGCGGTATCGCGCTTGCGCTGGCAATGGCGGGTGCGGCGCAGGCGACCGAGCTGCTCAACAGCTCGTATGACGTCTCGCGCGAGCTGTTCGTCGCCCTCAATGCGCCTTTTGAAAAACAGTGGGATGCCAGCCATCCCGGTGACAAGCTGACCATCAAACAATCTCATGCCGGTTCATCGAAACAGGCACTGGCGATCCTGCAAGGATTACGCGCCGATGTGGTGACCTACAACCAGGTAACCGATGTGCAGGTGCTGCATGACAAAGGCCAGCTCATCCCGGCGGACTGGCAAACCCGTCTGCCGAACAACAGCTCGCCGTTTTACTCCACCATGGCGTTTCTGGTGCGCAAAGGTAATCCGAAACATATTCACGACTGGGCCGATCTGGCGCGTGATGATGTGAAGCTAATCTTCCCGAATCCAAAAACCTCCGGCAACGGTCGTTATACCTATCTGGCCGCCTGGGGCGCGACAGATAAGACGGATGGCAAAGATCAGGCGAAAACCGAAGCCTACATGACCAAATTTCTGAAGAACGTTGAAGTGTTTGATACCGGCGGCCGCGGTGCGACCACCACGTTTGCCGAACGCGGGCTGGGTGATGTGCTGATTAGCTTTGAGTCAGAAGTGAACAACATCCGTAACCAGTACGGCAAAGACGATTACGAAGTGATTGTGCCGAAGACCAATATCCTCGCCGAGTTCCCGGTTGCCTGGGTAGACAAAAACGTTGAGCACAACGGCACCGCCGATGCGGCGAAAGCCTACCTGAATTATCTCTACAGCCCGGAAGCGCAGAAAATTATCACCAGCTTTTACTATCGCGTAAATAACCCGCAGCTGATGGCGGAGCAGCAGGGCCGCTTCCCGCAGACTGCGCTGTTCAACGTCGACGAGGCGTTTGGCGGCTGGGATAACGTGATGAAAACCCATTTTTCCAGCGGCGGTGAGCTGGACAAACTGCTGGCAGCGGGGCGCGGTTGATGTTTGCTTTAACACAAAAACGGGTACTGCCCGGATTCGGTCTCAGCCTCGGCACCAGCCTGCTGTTTACCTGCCTGATTCTGCTGCTGCCGATCAGCGCGCTGCTGATGCAGCTGTCGAAAATGACGCTGGCGCAGTATTGGGCAGTGATTACCAGCCCGCAGCTGATCGCCGCCTACAAAGTCACGCTGCTGTCGGCTGGCGTGGCATCAATTTTCAATGCGGTGTTCGGGATGCTGATGGCGTGGATCCTGACCCGTTATCGCTTTCCGGGCCGTACGCTGCTCGATGGGCTGATGGATTTACCTTTTGCCCTGCCGACCGCCGTAGCCGGTCTGACGCTGGCCGGGTTGTTCTCGGTCAACGGCTGGTATGGTCAGTGGCTGGCGCATTATGACATCAAAGTTTCTTACACCTGGCTCGGTATCGCAGTGGCGATGGCCTTTACCAGCATCCCGTTTGTGGTGCGTACCGTGCAACCGGTGCTGGAAGAGTTAGGGCCGGAATACGAAGAAGCGGCAGAAACGCTGGGCGCGACGCCGTGGCAGAGCTTCCGTCGTGTGGTGCTGCCGGAAGTGGCGCCAGCGCTGCTGGCGGGAACGGCGCTGTCGTTCACCCGTAGCCTCGGTGAATTTGGCGCGGTGATTTTTATCGCCGGCAACATCGCGTGGAAAACTGAAGTGACCTCACTGATGATTTTCGTGCGTTTGCAGGAGTTTGACTACCCGGCCGCCAGCGCCATCGCCTCGGTGATTCTGGCCGCCTCGCTGCTGCTGCTGTTCGCCATCAACACCCTGCAAAGCCGCTTTGGCCGTCGTCTCGGAGGCCACTAATGGCAGAGATTTCACAAATCAATCGTGCCGATCGCTCACCGATCAACTGGAGCAAATGGCTGCTGATTGGTATCGGCGCGCTGGTCTCCATCCTGTTGCTGGTGGTGCCGATGGTGTCGATCTTCTGGGAAGCGCTCAATCAGGGATTGGGTGCAGCCATCAGCAATCTGAAAGACAGCGACATGCTTCATGCCATCTGGCTGACCGTGATGGTGGCGCTGATCACCGTACCGGTGAACCTGGTGTTTGGCACGCTGCTGGCATGGCTGGTGACCCGTTTTAACTTCCCTGGCCGTCAGCTGCTGCTGACCCTGTTCGATATCCCGTTTGCGGTGTCGCCGGTAGTCGCTGGCCTGATGTACCTGCTGTTCTGGGGCATCAACGGTCCGGCCGGTGGCTGGCTCGACGCGCACAATATCCAGATTATGTTCGCCTGGCCGGGCATGGTGCTGGCTACCGTCTTCGTCACCTGTCCGTTTGTGGTGCGTGAGCTGGTGCCGGTGATGCTGAGCCAGGGCAGTAACGAAGATGAAGCCGCGGTGCTGTTAGGCGCATCCGGCTGGCAGATGTTCCGCCGCGTCACGCTGCCGAACATTCGCTGGGCGTTGTTGTACGGCGTGGTACTGACCAACGCCCGTACTATCGGCGAGTTTGGCGCGGTCTCGGTGGTATCGGGATCGATTCGCGGCGAAACCTATACCTTGCCGCTTCAGGTTGAATTACTCCATCAGGACTACAACACCGTAGGCGCGTTTACCGCCGCTGCGCTGCTGACCCTGATGGCGATAGTGACACTGTTTCTGAAAAGCGTGCTGCAGTGGCGATTAGAGCATCAGCAGAAACGTCAACTGGAGGAAAATCATGAGCATTGAGATTAAACAGATTAACAAAGCGTTTGGCCGTACCCCGGTGCTGAACGATATCTCTCTGGATATTTCTTCCGGTCAGATGGTGGCATTGCTGGGACCGTCCGGCTCCGGCAAAACCACGCTGCTGCGTATTATCGCCGGGCTTGAGCATCAGAACAGCGGGCAGATCCATTTCCACGGTAAAGACGTCAGCCGCATTCATGCGCGCGATCGCCAGGTGGGCTTTGTGTTCCAGCATTACGCGCTGTTCCGCCATATGACGGTGTTCGACAACATCGCGTTTGGTCTGACGGTGCTGCCGCGCCGTGAGCGTCCTTCCACCGCCGAGATCAAACAGCGCGTGACCCGTCTGCTGGAGATGGTGCAACTGGCGCATCTGGCGAACCGCTTCCCGGCGCAGCTGTCGGGCGGCCAGAAACAGCGTGTCGCGCTGGCGCGTGCGCTGGCAGTGGAACCGCAAATTTTATTGCTGGACGAACCGTTCGGCGCGCTCGATGCGCAGGTGCGTAAAGAGCTGCGTCGCTGGCTGCGTCAGCTGCATGAAGAACTGAAATTCACCAGCGTATTTGTTACCCACGATCAGGAAGAAGCGATGGAAGTCGCGGATCGCGTGGTGGTGATGAGCCAGGGCAATATCGAGCAGGTGGGTACGCCGGACGACGTATGGCGCGATCCCGCCACCCGCTTTGTGCTGGAGTTCCTCGGTGAAGTGAACCGTTTTGATGGCGAAGTGCATGGCTCACAATTCCATGTCGCCGCCCATCGCTGGCCGCTGGGTTATACGCCAGCCCACCAGGGTGCGGTCGAACTGTTCCTGCGCCCGTGGGAAATTGATGTTTCGCGCCAGAGCAGCCTCGAAACGCCGCTGCCGGTGCAGGTGCTGGAAGTCAGCCCGCGTGGTCACTTCTGGCAGCTGGTGGTGCAGCCAAGCGGCTGGCAGAGCGAACCCTTCACCCTGACGTTTGATGGTGAGCATACCGCGCCGATTCGCGGCGAACGTCTGTTTGTTGGCCTGCAACAGGCACGACTTTACCAGGGGACGACGCCGCTGCGCCCGGTTGCCTTTGCCGAGAGCGCCTGATATTTTTGACACTCCTTCGGGCGGGATTTTCCCGCCCGATTTCTTTGCCCCTCTTTCGCCGGGAATCTGACCGTGACCACACTGGAAAATACCATCGGCAATACGCCGTTGATTAAGTTGCAGCGCCTGACGCCTGACAACGGCAGCGAGATCTGGTTAAAACTGGAAGGCAACAATCCGGCGGGTTCGGTAAAAGATCGTGCGGCCTGGTCGATGATCCATCAGGCTGAGCTGCGTGGCGACATCAAACCGGGCGATACCCTGATTGAAGCCACCAGCGGCAACACCGGCATCGCGCTGGCGATGATCGCTGCGATGAAAGGCTATCGTCTGCGCCTGCTGATGCCGGAAAATATGAGCCAGGAACGGCAGGATGCGATGCGCGCCTACGGGGCCGAACTGGTGCTGGTGACGCGTGAGCAGGGGATGGAAGGGGCGCGTGATTTAGCTCAGGAGATGGCGACGCGGGGGGAGGGCAGGGTGCTGGATCAGTTCAACAACCCGGATAACCCGCTCGGCCACTATCTCACCACGGGGCCGGAAATCTGGCAGCAGAGCCAGCAACGAATGACCCATTTTGTCTCCAGCATGGGCACCACCGGCACCATCACCGGCGTCGGGCGTTTTCTGCGTGAACACGCGCCAGCGGTGAAAATTATTGGCCTGCAACCGCAGGAAGGCAGCAGCATTCCCGGTATCCGTCGCTGGCCGAGCGCCTATCTGCCCGGCATTTTCCGCCCCGATCTGGTGGATGAGGTGATGGATATGGCGCAGCAGGAAGCGGAAGAGACCATGCGTGCACTGGCACGACGCGAAGGTATTTTCTGTGGTGTCAGTTCTGGCGGCGCGGTAGCCGGAGCATTGCGCGTTGCGGCGGCTCAGCCGGGCAGCGTGGTGGTGGCGATTATTTGCGATCGCGGCGACCGTTATCTCTCCACCGGTGTTTTCCACTAAACTCTCTTCTGGCACGACTTCGTAGCGGCGCGATTCATCGCGCTGTTTTTCTGCGATATAAATTCACGCGATAAATCACGCCGCGACATAGTCACCTTGTAAGGATCGAGTAAAACCGGCTGCGTTCAGGACGAACTCAGGACAAAATAGCGGCAATTTTGTACGAGAGATAAAGATGAAAATTCTGCTTGTTGATGACGATTTAGAGCTTGGCACTATGCTGAGCCAATACCTGATTGCGGAAGGCTTTGATGCACAACTGGTTTTGACCGGAAGCGCCGGAGTTGAAGGCGCGCTATCCGGCAATTATACCGCTATGATCCTCGATATCATGCTGCCTGATATGAGCGGCATTGACGTGCTGCGTCAGGTACGGCAGAACAGCCGTCTGCCGGTCATTATGCTGACCGCCAAAGGCGACAATATCGATCGCGTGATCGGTCTGGAGATGGGCGCGGACGATTATGTGCCGAAACCGTGTTACCCGCGCGAGCTGGTCGCCCGTCTGCGTGCCGTACTGCGTCGTTTTGAAGATCAGACCCCGCTGCCAGACAAAAAAGAAGTGCTGCGCTGGGGCGATCTCTGCCTCAATCCCGCCACCCGCATTACCGAATGGCAGGGCAAAGCCTTTGACCTGACCGCTTCAGAATTCAATTTGCTGGACCTGCTGATGCGCGCGCCGGATCGTGTGGTCTCCAAAGACGAGCTGTCGGAAAAAGGGTTGGGCCGTCCGCGTGAAGCCTACGACCGCAGCGTTGACGTGCATATCAGCAATATTCGCCAGAAGCTGGCGGCGCTGACTGCCGACAGCGTCAATATTGAAACTGTGCGCAGCATCGGTTATCGCATTAGATGAAACATAGCTACCGTGGCCGGATGTTCTGGAAGATCCTGCTGGGCTTCTGGATAGTTTTTGTCATTATCAGCCAGCTGCTGTGGCTCGGCTTTACTCTCTCCGGCAAGCATCATGAACCGCCGGAGATTATGGCGATTCGCCGTATCGTTAACCTGCAAATGGCCTCGGCGGTGTCGGTGCTGGAGCGCGGTGGTCCGGGTTCGCTCGAAGATATGATGGCTGGCTGGGAACCGAACGATCGTCAGTTTTTTTCGGTGATCCAGCACGTTAAACCCGCTTCTGAACAACATGCGCCACCGGAAAGTTTGAATGAACCGTTCCATGGTGAGTTCCCGAATGTGATTGTGCGCTGGGTGAAAGGGGCCGACGGCAAAGAGTATGAGTTGCGCTATGACGTTAAAGGTCTGCGTGAAGACAGCTCGATGGGCGGCGGTGGTCCGCGCCGCATTCTGAATATCCCCGAGCCAATGTTTACCTTCGCCGGTGCGCTGGGGCTGTTGTTCAGCCTGTTGCTGGCGTGGAACCTGACGCGGCCGATGCAGCAGTTGCGTGAGGGTTTTGCCAGGGTGAGCAGCGGCGACCTGAGCGTGCGTCTCTATCCGGTGATGCGTAAACGTCATGATGAGCTTTCCAGCGTGGCGCAGGATTTTGATGCCATGGTGGAGCGCCTGGATACGCTGGTAAAAGCGCGCGAGGAGTTGCTGCATGACATCTCGCACGAGCTGCGTTCACCGCTGGCGCGTTTGCAGCTGGCTACCGGGCTGGCGCGTCAGACGCCGGAAAGCGTTGAATCTTCACTGAGTCGCATCGATGAAGAAGCACGCCGTCTGGACAAGATGATTGGTGAGTTGCTGACCCTGTCACGCGCTGAGCACGAAAGTATGCCGGATGAACAGTATTTCGACCTGACCGGTCTGGTACATGCGGTGGTGACGGATGTGCGTTATGAAGCGCAGATCCCTGGGGTGAAAGTCGATTTCCAGGTGGATGAGAACGCGGATTACACGGTACGCGGCAATGCGGAACTGATTCGCCGCGGTGTGGAGAATGTGTTGCGCAATGCGCTGCGTTTCTCCCACAAGGGGCAGTATATTCAGGTGCGTTTGCAGGCGGAAAACCAGTGGCTGGCCATCCGGGTACGCGATCAGGGGCCGGGCGTGGATGATCAGAAGCTCTCCAGCATCTTCGACCCTTTCGTACGGGTGAATTCACCGGTGATGGGGAAAGGCTACGGCTTAGGGCTTTCGATCGTGCGTAAGGTGGTGCTGGCGCATCATGGTGAAGTCCAGGCGGTAAATCGTCCCGAAGGCGGGCTGGAGCTGACGCTCAGGCTGCCGCGTTGGAAACAGGACGCTTAAGTTAAAGCCGACTGACAAAAATCGGTTCCGCCAGTAGTCATGCCAGTCAGTTTCGCGACTGACTGGTTTTTTCGAGATAGCCTGTAAATAATTCTGCGTAATTCCCCCCTTAAAAATATTTTCTCAGACGTTACGCCCTGATAATATTTCAGGTTTTCGTACTCCTGCTTTACCCTGCGCGACTTTTGTTTCTTCGTTTCAGCCTGCTGAGTTTTATTGTCTGTTTACGTTATTTTATGTCCATAACATAAGGCTGATAATCTCTCGGGTTTAATGATTTTATCGATCCTGGTATGACTTCTTATATCTGATAAATATGTCTTAATTTTTTCCTGGTTATAAATAAATTGCTGGATGATGATAAAGAAAAGTACTTCTGAAAATCAGGCTTCCGGCCTGAGATTTTTATGAAGCATGATTTGTTGAGACCTATCTGAGCACACGTTCCATTATAATTTCGATGGCCATTCGTTAAGTCATTGTTTTTTATAAAGGGACTTTTTATGTTTAAAAAAATTTTAACATCATCATGCCATGCTTTACTGTTTTATTCTGCAACCACATTTTCCGCTGGTCACACACCAGGTTCTACGGCTTATTATCAGTTTAATAATGATCCAGGGGCTTTTGATGCTGTCGATTTTGCGATCAACGTGATTAAAGATCCTGGCAGTACATCAAATATGTTTTGGTCGAATCAGTTTAATTTTGATGGTTCTAATGAATATGGCTACACCGGGATGCAAAGCGATGAAGGAAATTTCAATAGCAGAACCTTTTTGTTTTCGATCTGGAATGCGACAGAAGCCAAAGTAGGAAGTGCAGGTAGCTATTGCCTGGCATTCACAGAAGGCCAGTCAGGTTACAGTTGTCGTATGAAATACATCTGGCGTGAAGGCGGTAATTATAAGTTCCATCTGGCGCACAGTGGCGGAGGCTGGTTCACCGTCAATGTGACGACGACGGAACCCGATGGCACCACCAACGAGTTTGTTCTCGGCAGCATTAAAACCAGTACAACTAAAATCTCATCCTCAGGTATGGCAGGATGGACCGAGTATTTTGAATGGAACAATGACCGCTCGACCTGTACCGGTCAACCCTATAGTTCCGCTTTTTTACCCTTCCCGACAGGTACCTTATCTGGTAACGCCTATCCTTCTTATATTAGCTCAACAGCCGTCAGTGAAGACTGCAAAAACTTTTCAAAAATAGATGCGCAAGCTTCAGGTGCTATTCAGGAGAATGGGATCGGGACTTCATTACGCGGCGCACTGGGATCGGAAGCAGAAAATGGTTGTATCGTCGCCAGCGGTTTTAATGATGGGGCCAGCCTGACGATGCAATATTGCCTTAACCAGCCGGAAGGTGGCTGGGTTTATACGAAAGGGCGCAGTTTAGAAACCCGCAATAATTACTGTATCGCCTCTGCCGAACCCGATCTGGGTGAGATAAAACTGCAAACCTGCAATCACACCAGTCCAAATTTTTACTGGGATATTAGTAAGAGCGGGCAAATTAAAAAATACAAAACCGATATGTGCCTGACAGACACAGGGTTCAATCAGAACATTGCCTTACGCCAGTGTGATGGTTCTCCGCGTCAGAATTGGTCTGTTAGTTTGCTGGGGCTGAATAATTCAGGGTGTATTTACAATATCGACGCTGGTGGACAATATTGCCTCTCTGCCGGTCAAAAATCGTTGGTATTACCCGACTGGATTAAAGGACATAATATCTATGTTCAGGCCGATCCCGGAATTTCGGTGACACTTTCTGACTGGGATCATCTTTCCTATTCGCGCACTGCCACCTTTGTTGGCACCGTTGTGAATGAAAAACTCAAACATGTTAAAGCTGACAATGGGGAGTATCTGGACTTTTCTAAACCTTTCTCGATGCGGGTGGACAATAGCCAGAAACCATTAGGTTGCATCATCAGCACATCCAGTGCGCTACAGTTTTGCTTACCAGCCGGAGAAAGAGTGACTTATGATTTACCTGCATGGATTAAAGGTCAGAATATCTATGTACAGGCCGCACCCGGTACCTCAGTGAGGCTCTCCGACTGGGACAATCTTTCCTATCAACGTACCGCGACCTTTACCGGCTTCGTTAAAAACGCCGATCTTAAACATGTTAAAGCGGATAATGGCGAGTATCTGGACTTCTCCAAACCCTTTTCAATGGGGGTGAATGCCGAGTAATGCGCATGGCGTCCTGATGGGCGCCCTTGTAACGTGTTGATCGGTATGGCGTGAAATGATCGGCTGAGCGAATTCGCAGTCCTGACTGCATCCGTAATCTCTCAGGGATTCGGGTTTTTATGCGACTCAGTCGGCTCCCGGCGCTTTGCCTTGATCCTTTGGATAGAAAGCAAAAACATCATTTACAGGCATAAAAAAAGCCGGAACGCTAAGCGTTCCGGCATGATTTGTTTTGCAATCCAGACTGCGGATTATTTCTTGATGCGAATCACCGGGGTCTCGCCCACGGTTACCGGACCAGAGAGTTTGATCAGGTCTTTGATCTCATCCATGTTAGAGATCACGACCGGCGTCAGCGTGGATTTTGCTTTCTCTTCCAGCAGCGGCAGATCAAACTCGATCACCACATCGCCTTTTTTCACTTTCTGGCCTTCTTCAGCGATGCGTTTGAAGCCTTCACCTTTCAGTTCAACCGTGTCGATACCAAAGTGGACAAACAGCTCGATGCCGTTGTCAGACTCGATTGAAAATGCGTGGTTGGTTTCGAAGATTTTGCCGATGGTGCCATCAACCGGTGCAACCATTTTGTTGCCAGTCGGTTTGATCGCGATACCGTCGCCAACAATTTTCTCTGCGAATACCACATCTGGTACGTCTTCAATATTCACGATTTCGCCTGACAGAGGCGCTACAATTTCAATAGTCCCAGATGCGCTCTCTGTTTTGTCGCCAAAAAGTTTAGAAAACAAACCCATGATCTTCTCCTAAGCAGTAATTTGGGGCCAGCGTCTCGCGTATCAGCAGAGTGTTTTTTCTTTGATGAACTTATTAACCAGGTTCATCAAATCGTCTGCTGTGGGTTGAGCCAGAGCCTGCTCCGCCAATGCCTTCGCATCTTCAAAATTGGTATTACGAATAATTTTCTTGATGCTCGGGATTGAAATGGCACTCATGCTGAATTCGTCCAGCCCCATTCCCAGTAACAGTAGTGTAGCACGTTCATCACCAGCCAGCTCACCACACATGCCGGTCCATTTCCCTTCGGCATGTGATGCGTCGATCACTTGCTTAATGAGGCCCAGAACAGAAGGCGACATTGGGTTATAGAGGTGAGAAATCAAATCATTACCACGATCGACCGCCAGAGTATACTGCGTCAGATCGTTTGTCCCAATACTAAAGAAGTCGACTTCTTTCGCCAGATGGCGTGCGATGACCGCAGAAGCTGGCGTTTCCACCATGATGCCCATTTCAATGGTCTCATCAAAGGCTTTGCCTTCTTCACGCAGCTGCGCTTTCAGCATTTCCAGTTCCGCTTTCAGGAAACGAACTTCCTCTACGGAAATGATCATCGGGAACATGATACGCAGTTTACCGAACGACGAAGCACGCAGAATCGCGCGCAGCTGAGCGTGCAGAATCTCTTTGCGGTCCATGGCGATACGAATCGCACGCCAGCCGAGGAACGGGTTCTCTTCTTTCGGCAGGTTCATGTACGGCAGGTCTTTGTCGCCGCCGATGTCCATAGTACGAACGATAACCGCCTGAGAACCCATCGCTTCAGCCACAGCTTTGTAAGCCTGGAACTGTTCTTCTTCGGTCGGCAGCGAGTCGCGGTCCATAAACAGGAACTCGGTACGATACAGGCCCACGCCTTCAGCACCGTTGCGCTCAGCACCTGCGACGTCGCGCACGGTACCGATGTTGGCGCACACTTCAACCTGATGACCATCCAGCGTGATAGCCGGCAGATCTTTCAGTTTCGCCAGTTCGTGTTTTTCTGACAGATATTGCGTCTGGATGGCTTTCAGCTCCTCCAGTACGTCCGGTGTCGGGTTGATGTAAACGCTGTTGTTTACGCCATCCAGAATCAGGAAATCACCATTTTTGATGGTGGTAGTCACGTTACCGGTGCCGACAATCGCAGGCAGCTCAAGGGAACGCGCCATGATGGAGGTGTGAGACGTACGGCCGCCGAGATCGGTGATAAAGCCCAGCACCTTTTTCAGGTTCAGCTGTGCGGTTTCTGACGGCGTCAGATCTTTTGCCACCAGAATAGATTCGTCAGCGATAGCGCTCAGGTCGACGATGTGCAGACCGAGGATGTTCTGCAACAGGCGCTTACCGATGTCACGCAC
This sequence comes from Pantoea sp. X-Soil-TKNS-1207, assembly GCF_059730485.1. Classification (NCBI taxonomy): domain Bacteria; kingdom Pseudomonadati; phylum Pseudomonadota; class Gammaproteobacteria; order Enterobacterales; family Erwiniaceae; genus Pantoea; species Pantoea sp. X-Soil-TKNS-1207. The sequence goes on along the minus strand of NZ_AP035958.1, from coordinate 3,112,933 downwards.
GTCAGCCGCACGCTCTTTCAGGTATTCGTCGTCCAGTTCTTCCAGCGCTTTTGCCTGGCCGTCAATGACAGAGTGGGCAGCAGCGTCAGCAGTCGCGTGATCTTTTTTGATCAGGTCGATGATTTCCTGCTCCAGCTCTTCGTCTTCGAGCAGCATGATATGACCTTCAAAGATCGCCGCTTTTTCTTCACCGAAGGTTTCACCGGCTTTGACTTTGATGGCTTCGAGCTGGATGGCAGCTTTACTACGCCCATCGAGGAAGCGCTGTACTTCCTGCTCAACCTGATCGTCAGAAATCTTTTTACGGTTGATGACGATCTCATCTTCCTTCAGCAGCAGTGCTTTGCCGAAAGCGATACCCGGTGATGCTAAAATGCCTGAAATCATAACCCTACCTTTTAATCACGATGGCTCGTTGACCCGATGCATTGCCATTGTCGCGGACCAGTACTCTACGGAAGCAATAACGCGGACAGATTGTCCGCGATCAAGATGTTTGCACTCAATGGGGCAAAGGAGTCGGTTTAGTTACAAACTGAGCGGATTACTCCAGCTCAGCCATCAGTTTCACCAGGTGCTCAACCGCTTGCTGCTCATCTTCACCTTCGGCAGACAGCGTAACAACCGTACCCTGAGTCAGACCCAAAGTCTGCAGTTTGAACAGGCTTTTCGCGCTGGCGGATTTGCCATTGGAGGTCACAGTGATTTCAGACTGGAAAGCCTTGGCTTCTTTAACGAACTGAGCTGCAGGACGAGTGTGGAGGCCGTTAGGTGCGGTAATGGTAACTTCTTGCTGGAACATTCTATTTCCCCAACTTTATCAGGTTTGGTGTTATGGATCTAAAGTCTAGCCTGGAGCCGTAACTTTAGCCTGTGTAGGTGCGCTGGTATGGCATCACGCTGACCAAAAATACGCATGAATGAGAGCGTCATTCCAGGTGAAGGATCAAAGCAGGGATGATCGCTCCATCTGCTTAGTATGCCGTGATTCGCCGTTTCGCCAAATCAGTAAATCGATTCAGCTTGATCCACTTCAAAGCCCGATTAATTTCAGGCACCGAAATAATTGGGAGCTTAAATACCAGACCCTCGTCACTGAAAGCAATCTGCCTGGTGATAAAAGTGAGATCTGACCCACAAAAAAGCACCCATTCGGGTGCTTTTTTCGCCGATTTCACACTTTTGGTATCACGGCTGAAGTTCTTTTTCTGTGAACAGGTCGGCAAACAGCGCGGTGCTCAGATAGCGCTCGCCGGAAGAGGGCAGGATCACCACGATGTTCTTATTCGCGAAGGCCTCGTCTTCCTGCAATTTCAGGGCGGCAGCGACCGCAGCGCCAGAAGAGATACCGGCCAGAATGCCTTCTTCTTCCATCAGTTTACGCGCCGTGCTGATGGCTTCGTCGTTGGTGATCGCCACCACACGGTCAATCAGCTTCAGGTCAAGGTTGCCTGGGATAAAGCCTGCGCCGATGCCCTGGATTTTGTGCGGGCCTGGCTTAATTTCTTCGCCAGCCAGCGCCTGGGCGATAACCGGGGAATCTGTCGGCTCTACCGCCACAGAAATCAGATCTTTCTTACCTTTGGTGTTCTTGATGTAACGGCTTACACCGGTCAGCGTACCGCCAGTACCGACACCGGCAATAAACACATCCACTTCGCCATCGGTGTCTTCCCAGATTTCCGGGCCGGTGGTTTTTTCGTGAATTTCCGGGTTGGCCGGGTTGCTGAACTGCTGCAACAACACAAATTTGTCCGGGTTGCTGGCGACAATCTCTTCCGCTTTGGCGATAGCGCCTTTCATGCCTTTCGCACCTTCGGTCAGCACCAGATTGGCGCCCAGCGCTTTCAGCAGCTTACGACGTTCGATTGACATGGTGTCTGGCATGGTCAGCGTCAGTTTGTAGCCACGCGCCGCTGCCACATAGGCGAGGGCGATGCCGGTGTTACCGCTGGTTGGCTCAACCAGTTCTACGCCTTCTTTCAGGATGCCGCGTTTTTCTGCGTCCCAAATCATATTGGCACCGATACGGCATTTGACGCTGAAGCTCGGATTGCGCGATTCGACCTTCGCCAGAATGCGGCCGTTACCGATGCGGTTCAGTCGAACCAGCGGCGTATGACCAATTGTCAGAGAGTTGTCTTCATAGATCTTACTCATAGCCTGTCCTTAACTGTATGAAATATTGGGAACCCTCAGAGCATACCCGTTCTGCCCGTACGCGGAAGGAAAGAAATCGCATATCTATATAGCCCACAACCATAAGCCCCGTGCAAAAATGCATAAGGCTTTTTGATGGGTTAATGACGGGCATGTTGCTGACGATAGCGATCTACCCACATGGCAGTGGCACCGCACACCGCCACCGGCATGATCGCCAGATTCAGAATCGGAATCATGGTAAACAGGCTCACCAGCGCACCGAACTGCAAATTGTCGGTTTTATGCTGGCGTAACGCGTTGCGCATCTGCTGAAAACTGACTCTGTGGTTATCAAACGGATAATCGCAATACTGCACCGACAGCATCCAGGCGCTGAATAAAAACCATAACACCGGAGCCACCGTCTGCCCAAAGCCGGGGATGAAATAAAGGACCAGCAAACCCAGCGCACGCGGCAAATAGTAGCCCAGCTTCTGCATTTCACGTTTCATGATGCGGGGAACATCTTTAAACATGGCGATCCAGCCGCTATCGGGCAGCGGTTTGCCGGTCAGTCTTCCCTCCAGCTGCTCCGCCAGCAGGCCGCAAAAGGGAGCGGCAATCCAGTTGGCGATGGTGGAGAAAAAGTAACTGAACACCAGCACAATCGAGATCACTGACAGCGGCCACAACAGGTAGCTAAGCCATTGCAGCCAGTCGGGGATATGCGCCATCAACTGCGGAATCCACTGTCCAAGCCGTTTAAACAGCCAGATAAAGGCACCGCCCAGCAGCAGGATATTGACCAGCAATGGAATAATGACGTAGCGGCGAATGCCGGGCAAACGTATCAGCTTCCATCCTTCGGTAAAGTAATGAACACCATTTAATGTTGAGACTTCATTCTCAGCGGGCATAACGAGCCTTTCTCCTTTGTATGCGGGCGCCAACATCATAACCTGGCTTTTTATCGGCAACAGGGGCGCTTTGCACGAAAAAACAGCAAAAAAGCGTGGGGCAGCTATCTAATTTGTCAGAAAATACTGCACAGACTTGCACTTGTGTAGCAGGGCAAATACAGTTAGAGGATAAAGTTTGCCGTGGTGGCAAGGTATTGGAACAACAGAGAATACAATGATGCAGGATTTGCGTCTGATATTAATCGTTGTTGGCGCGATCGCCATAATAGCGCTGCTACTTCACGGACTGTGGACCAGCCGTAAAGAGCGCTCTTCCGTGTTTCGCGATCGCCCGCACAAACGTCTGAAACAACGCGAAGAAGCGGATGATGATCTGCTGAGCGACGATGATGAAGGCGTCGGCGAAGTTCGGGTTCGTCGCGATCACGATGCGCACGATGAACCGGACTTTAGCGGGTATGCTGAAAAGCCTGCCAGCGCGCCGCGTGCGCCAGAGCCTGTTCGTCAGCCTGCACCGCGTCATGACGCGACGCCGTCGCGCGATCCGCTGTTTGATGCGGAGCCGGAAGTGCGCCAGCAACCGCAGCAGCCGGTCCCCCCGGCTGCCAGACCTGTGCCGCAGCCGCAACCGATTCAGGCCGATCCATTGCTGGATCAGGACCCGTTAGGTGCGACGCAGCCAGCGCCGGAGTTCGAAGCAGCAGAACAGCCTGAACTGCCGGAAGAAGCGCCGATTGCGCATCATGAAGAAAAACCGTCGCAGCAGCCTGCTGGCAGTAAAAAAGAAGCGGTGCTGGTGTTACACGTTGCTGCCCATGCTGGCGGCGCGCTGAACGGCGAAGCGCTGTTGCAGGGGATTCTGCAGGCGGGCTTCCAGTTCGGTGAAATGAATATTTTCCATCGTCATCTTAGTCCGGCAGGCAGCGGCCCGGTGCTGTTCAGCCTGGCGAACATGGTTAAACCCGGTTCGTTTAACCCTGACGAAATGGGTGATTTCACCACGCCGGGCGTTTCCATCTTTATGATGGTGCCGTCGTACGGTGATGCGAATCAGAACTTCAAGTTGATGCTGCAATCCGCGCAGCGTATCGCGGATGATGTCGGTGGTGTGGTGCTGGATGATGAGCGTCGCATGATGACGCCGCAGAAGCTGGAAACCTATAAATCACGCATTCGTGAGGTTATCGGCTGATAATCTGCATAAGCATCAAACATCTCTATCCTTAACCCCCGCCTGTCGGGGGTTTTTCATCATATGAGGCATTATGAAATCGGTTCAGGAGCAGATCATCGCGCTGCACACCACGTTACGTCACCACGAACATCTCTACCATGTGATGGATACGCCGGAAATTCCGGATGCAGAATATGACCGATTAATGGCGCAGCTGCGCGAGCTGGAAAGCGCGCACCCGGAGCTGATCACGCCGGACTCACCAACCCAACGCGTCGGTGCCGCGCCGCTGGCTGCCTTTGACCAGGTGCGGCATGAAGTGCCGATGCTGTCGCTGGATAACACCTTCGATGAAGCCGGTTTCCTTGCCTTCAACAAACGCGTTCAGGATCGTCTGAAAAGCAGCGACGACCTCGTGTATTGCTGCGAACTCAAACTGGATGGCCTGGCGGTAAGTCTGCTGTATGAAGATGGCCTGCTGGTCCGCGCCGCCACGCGCGGTGACGGCACTACCGGGGAGAACATCACCGCTAACGTACGCACCATCCGCGCCATTCCTTTACGTCTGCACGGTGACAACATCCCGGCACGCGTCGAAGTGCGCGGCGAAGTGTTTATGACCGAAAGCGGCTTTGAAAAGCTCAATGATGAAGCGCGTCGCACCGGCGCCAAAGTTTTTGCTAACCCGCGTAATGCCGCGGCAGGTTCACTGCGCCAGCTCGATCCGCGCATCACCGCGAAGCGCCCGCTCACCTTTTTCTGCTACGGCCTGGGCCTGCTGGAAGGGGGCGAAATGCCTGCCAGCCACTGGCAGCGCCTGCAACAATTTAAGGCCTGGGGATTGCCGGTTACCGACCGCATTCGCCTGGCGAACAACGCCGATGAGGTGCTGGCGTTTTATCGTCAGGTCGAGCAGGACCGCCCATCGCTGGGTTTCGATATCGATGGCGTGGTGATCAAGGTTGATTCGCAGGCGTTGCAGGAGCAACTGGGCTTTGTCGCCCGCGCCCCACGCTGGGCGGTAGCGTTTAAATTCCCGGCGCAGGAGCAGATGACCGTGGTGCGCGATGTGGAGTTTCAGGTCGGTCGTACCGGTGCGATCACGCCCGTAGCCCGTCTGGAGCCGGTGCAGGTCGCCGGGGTGATGGTGAGCAACGCCACGCTGCACAACGCCGATGAGATCGCCCGTCTCGGGCTGCGCATTGGTGACAAAGTGGTGATTCGCCGCGCGGGTGACGTGATCCCGCAGGTGGTTAACGTGGTGGAATCAGAACGTCCTGAAGATACGCGCGAGATTGTGTTCCCGGCCCACTGTCCGGTGTGCGGTTCCGATGTGGAGCGCGTTGAGGGCGAAGCGGTGACGCGCTGCACCGGCGGGCTGATTTGCGGTGCGCAGCGTAAAGAGGCACTCAAGCACTTCGTGTCACGCCGCGCGATGGACGTGGACGGCATGGGTGACAAAATTATCGATCAGCTGGTGGAGAAAGAGTACGTCAAAACCCCTGCTGATTTGTTCCGTCTCACCGCCGGTAAACTCACCGGGCTGGACCGCATGGGTCCGAAATCGGCTCAGAACGTGGTCGATGCGCTGGAGAAAGCGAAATTCACCACGCTGGCCCGCTTCCTCTATGCGCTGGGGATCCGCGAAGTGGGTGAAGCCACCGCGGCTAACCTTGCCAATCATTTCGGCGAGCTGCAAAAAGTGATGGATGCCGATCTTGATGCGTTGATTGCGGTGCAGGATGTCGGCAAGGTCGTCGCCAGCCATGTGCGTAACTTTATGGATGAAGAGAGCAACCGCGAGGTGATTCGCGAGCTGACGGAAGAGATGGGCGTGCACTGGCCGCAGGTCGAGGTGGTCAATGCCGAAGAGATCGACAGTCCGTTCGCCGGGAAAACCGTGGTGCTGACGGGTTCGCTGTCGCAGATGAACCGTGATGATGCGAAAGCCCGACTGACGGCGCTGGGCGCTAAAGTCAGCGGCAGTGTGTCGAAGAAAACCGATTTGCTGATTGCCGGTGAGGCCGCCGGATCCAAGCTGGCGAAAGCGCAGGAACTGGGCATTGCGGTGATTGATGAAGCAGAGATGATTCGCCTGCTCGGAGCCTGATATGGAAAAGCAGCAGCTGATTGAGATCGCCAACACGCCGATGCCGTTCGGCAAATACAAAGGCAGGATGCTGATCGACCTGCCGGAAGAGTACCTGCTGTGGTTCGCGCGCGGTGGGGAGTTCCCGGCCGGGAAGCTCGGTGAACTGATGCAGTTAACGCTGGCGATTAAAATTGAAGGTCTGCAAGGTTTAGTTAAACCCCTTAAGCGCAGTGAATAACATAGCGGCCCGCATTTGCGGGCCGTCGCTTAGGGAGAGCGTTACGTTATCACCGACCCATGAAAACCGCCGCGGGTAGCATCCCCGTAGCCCTTAATGAGTTTTCATTTGAGACGCCATAGCCAATACTGCGGGAATTGAGATTTATTACCGGTGCATGAGTGAGTTTAGAAACTTTAGGTTTAAATGTATAACCATTGTGCCCATGGATAATTGTTATTTCGAACCTTGCCGCAACCCGAGAGATCTCGTCATCGGAAGGTCGGAAATCAGTCATTCCTGCCTGAAATTTTGCGCCTGTTTGCTTATTAATATATTTTTTTTCTGTTATACGACATTCCGTTTCGCTGCTGGGTCTGGCTTCTGATGTTTTGTAATCCTCATATTGTTTTTCAATGGCGGCGATAAGTGAGTCGCTATCTTTTGGCATTTTTAACGGGCCAAAAGCCGTAATTAATCCTGCTTCACCCGTTTCCTGATCATGATATTCGGCTATGCCGTTATGAATGCAGAGCGTATTGCTATTTTTGTCAAAGTACACGGCCTTATAAACCTTGTTTTCGTGTTCTTTCCATCTGTCATATTCAGCCGGATTTTCAGCTTTTGCCCATGAGTTTTTAGCATAAGTTCCGCCATCACAGTCAGAAAGGGCACCAGCCATATAAAATCTTGCGCTATCATGGTTACCAATAACGAATTCAGCACCCACATTGCGGAGATTCTCCGTCACTTCCCTGGTAATATCTTTATTGTTTGAGAATCGATCATGAACGATATCACCAAGAAAAATAAGCGGGCGATCTGATTGGTGATAGCTGAGATGTTGAGTTAACGCCTCGAGTTTCTGTTGTACATCAATATTGCCCTGGTAATCAGTCAGCCATCCGCTTTTAATTGCAGCAACTTCATAGTTAAGAACCTCTGCCAGTAACATTACCCCTTGCTGGGTAATTTCTATTTTTCCGGCTACGATGCCAGCAGCGATGATTCGTGCCACGCTGCCGTCGGAATCTCCCACTATCATCGGACTGGAGGCATGGCACTGACCAACCTCAGCGGGTGCTAATAATAGCGGGATATATTTCTCAGCCATATATTTATAGGCTGTGAATTCAATAATGAGCGTCCGTACAAATAGGGTGAAGGTCTCTTGCGTTAGTTTTCCTTCAACCTGAACATTAGCAACAGCGGAAAGTTTGCTTTGTTCATTGCTTTGAATGCTCTCCGTTCTATTGCTGAGGTGTTCGATTCCGGAAGGTAATTGATTCTCCGGGTCTGGATTTGACGTTGAGGCTACGGCGCCCGCCGGGCTTAGATTGCCTTGTCCTATGGCTGGTAACATATTTACTCCTTGTTTGATAATGGCGGATATAGCTGTTTTATTTTCTATAAGCAGACGGATTATACATGGGGGGCGTTTCTTCTCGTGGGAGAACAGAATGAGGGTTTTATGAAATTAATATGAAAATGATTTTTCAGACGCTGCGGAAATTATTAATTAACACGTTAACACATAAAAAAAGGCACGCGGGCCGCGTGCCTTATTATCGTTACAGCCCTGACGTCAGGACTTCTGCGCTTCCGCCGGTTGTTGCGCCTGCTCCGCCAGACGTTTCTCATTACTGGCTTTATAGCGTTGAGCGATGAACGAACAGACCATCAACTGTACCTGGTGGAAGATCATCAGCGGCAACACGATAATCCCCACGGCGCTGGCCGGGAACAGGATATTCGCCATCGGCACCCCATTCGCCAGGCTCTTTTTCGAACCGCAGAATAACACCACGATTTCATCGGCACGTTTGAAACCAAACAGGCGTGAAGCGCCGAGATTAATCGCCAGGGCTACCATCAACAGCAGAATGCTGCCCGCCAGAATCCACAGCAGGGTATCCACACCCACGCGATGCCAGATACCGTTGACCACCGCTTCGCTGAAGGCGGAGTAGACAACCAGCAGAATTGATGTCTGGTCGGTTTTACCAATCAGGCTGCGATGTTTCTCCACCCAGCCACCGATCCAGCGTCGTGAAATGTGGCCGAGAACAAACGGCACCAGCAGTTGCAGCATGATTTTACCAATCTGCTCCAGGCCATTGCTCGGCGCATCGCTGTGTACATTCATCACCAGATTGACCAGCAGCGGGGAGATAAATACCCCGAGCAGGCTGGATGCCGAGGCGCTACAAACCGCAGCGGCCACGTTGCCGCCCGCCATTGAGGTAAAGGCAATCGCCGACTGTACGGTCGCCGGCAGGATGCACAGATAAAGAAAGCCGGTATAGATTTCGGTGCTGACATTGACCGGATGCCACCACACCAGCAGCAGGCCGAGAATCGGGAACAGCACAAAGGTACTGCACATGATCCACAGATGCAGTTTCCAGTGGCTGCTACCGGCGATGATTTTCTCGCGCGACAACTTGGCGCCATGCATAAAGAACAGCAGGGCGATGGCGGCGGTGGTGAGCCATTCGAAGAAATCGACAAACCCGCCTTTGGCCGGGAGGAAGCTGGCCAGCAGCACGGTGATGATGAGTTTGACCATCATCGGGTCGAGTCGTAAAAATCCCATTGTTACAATCCGGTTAATTAAAAAATTGATGTTGCTGATTGTGCGCCAGCTGGGTTTAGAAATAAAATTGATTTATTGCATCAATCTATGAGTAATATCGATGAATTACAGCTTACGTCAGCTACGCACCTTTGTTGCTGTAGCAAAGTATGGCAGCTTCAGCCAGGCCGGGCAGGTGATTGGGCTAAGTCAGTCGGCGGTGAGCCACAGCATCAAAGAGCTGGAGGCGGAAATGGGGGTGCGGCTACTGGATCGTACCACCCGTGAAGTGATGCTGACCGAAGCCGGGCAGCAGCTGGCGTCGCGGCTGGAACGTCTGCTGGAAGAGCTGAACACCACGGTGCTGGATGTGCGCAGCTATGGTGAACAGCGCAGCGGCACGGTGCGGGTGGCGGCCAGTCAAACGCCTTCGGCCCATCTGATGCCGCAATGTCTGGCCAGCAGCCAGCAGCGCTATCCCGATATCCGGGTGATTTTGCACGATCGCGCTCAGCAATGGGTGCTGCAAAGCGTGCGCAACGCTGAGGTGGATTTCGGCCTGATCATCGGGCCGCTGAGCGACAACGATTTCGATTACCAGCCGATTATGGATGAACCTTTTTTGTTGCTGTGCCGCGAAGATGATGTTCTGGCGCAGGTGGCCCAGCCGCAGTGGACGATGCTGACCGGTCGCACCATGGTTTTGCAGGATTATGCATCGGGAAGTCGCGTATTGATTGATGCGGCTCTGCAACAGCAGGGCGTCGGGGTGAATGTGGTACAGGAGATTGGTCACCCGGCCACGCTCTATCCGATGGTTGAAGCGGGGATCGGCATCAGTATCTTACCGGCGCTGGCGTTGCCGTTGCCCTCCGGGCGGAAACTGATGGTGCGGCGGCTCTATCCGGAAATTAACCGCAGTCTGATACTGATTAAACGCAGAAACCGTTCCCTGACACCCGCAGCGGAAGCGATCTGGCAGGAAGTACGTCAGCAGGCAACCCTGCTGACGCAACAACGCTCACTGAAGCCGGCGTTTTAAACGTATACGTCGATTTGGTTCTGATCGGTCGGACGGTTGATACCATCGGCTTTCGCCGCTGTGGTGGTTTCCTGCTTTTGCTGCTGTTGCGCTTTCTCGGCCTGCTGCTGCTCAATTTGCGCGATCTGCGCTTCAATCATCTGAATCTGTGATTGCAGCATCTGCTCCTCTTCAGATTTTTGTTCATCCGTAAGTGAATCATCGCTGGACAGATCTTTGATTTGTTTGGTGAGGCTTTGGATTTGTTTATTCAGGCTGGCGATTTGAGATGTTGAACCGCCACCGCTGCTTGCGCTGCTGATGCTGCTGGACACACTGGAAATGGTAGACATAGTTTTCTCCTTGCAATAGTTCACAGTCGTTATCGGCAAGGGGAGAAAAAGGCTTGAGAGGCCAGAGTGTTAAGGTTGTGAAAAGGGTACGGCAGGAAAATGCGCATAGCAAAAAGGCGCCTTTAGGGCGCCTTTCTACATTGGTGGGTCGTGCAGGATATGCCTCGGCCCGTCCGGGGCCTCGCCCTGCGGGTGATGCTGGCGCATCAGCCTGAATCGCTCCCGGCGATTCAGTCGAACCTGCGCAGGTTCTCATCCTGCACTTTTTAACGCATAGCAAAAAGGCGCCTTTAGGGCGCCTTTCTACATTGGTGGGTCGTGCAGGATTCGAACCTGCGACCAATTGATTAAAAGTCAACTGCTCTACCAACTGAGCTAACGACCCGAAGTGGTGGGTGATGACGGGCTCGAACCGCCGACCCCCTCCTTGTAAGGGAGATGCTCTACCAACTGAGCTAATCACCCACTTCGGTACTGCTTAACAAGAGTGTCATCTGACTAAGATATGGTGGGTGATGACGGGCTCGAACCGCCGACCCCCTCCTTGTAAGGGAGATGCTCTACCAACTGAGCTAATCACCCATATCTTATCTCTTGCTCACTGCGGGCCACCTTAAGAGTGGTGGGTGATGACGGGTTCGAACCGCCGACCCCCTCCTTGTAAGGGAGATGCTCTACCAACTGAGCTAATCACCCCCGCTGTGTGGAGTCGCATTATAGGGATCCTTCGAAGTGAGTCAACGGTTTTTAAAACATAAATGTGCGTTCGCTTTAAAATTAAACATCCTGAAGCGCTTTTAGCCAATGTGCTGGTTTTATTAGCAGAAAAACCACTATCTATCGGCTCCCCCGCCGCGACAATCATTGAGGAATCATTGCCAGCTGCTAGAATATGCGCACTGTTTTTCGCGTTAACCTGTTTTTTGTCATCCAGACAATGAACCCGCGCATTTAAGGCAATGCTGAATGAAAATCAAAACTCGCTTCGCACCCAGCCCCACTGGCTACCTGCATGTGGGCGGTGCTCGTACTGCTCTTTACTCCTGGCTTTATGCTCGTCATAACAAGGGCGAATTTGTTCTGCGTATCGAAGATACCGATCTGGAGCGATCCACACCGGAAGCCATCGAAGCCATTATGGATGGCATGAACTGGCTGAGCCTCGACTGGAATGAAGGCCCGTACTACCAGACCAAACGCTTTGATCGCTACAACGCGGTGATTGACGAAATGCTGGAAGCCGGCACCGCCTATAAATGTTACTGCTCGAAAGAACGTCTGGAAGCGTTGCGTGAAGATCAGATGGCGAAAGGTGAGAAACCGCGTTACGACGGTCATTGCCGTGACAGCCATGAACATCATGCCGCAGACGAACCTTGCGTGGTGCGTTTCCGCAACCCGCAGGATGGTTCGGTGATTTTTGACGACCAGATTCGTGGTCCGATTGAATTCAGCAATCAGGAACTGGATGACCTGATCATTCGTCGTACTGACGGTTCACCCACCTACAACTTCTGTGTGGTGGTGGATGACTGGGATATGGGGATCACTCACGTAATTCGTGGCGAAGACCATATCAACAACACCCCGCGTCAGATCAACATCCTGAAAGCGATTGGCGCAGAAGTCCCGACCTACGCCCATGTGTCGATGATCCTTGGCGATGACGGTAAAAAGCTTTCTAAACGTCATGGTGCGGTAGGGGTGATGCAGTACCGTGATGACGGCTATCTGCCGGAAGCGCTGCTCAACTATCTGGTCCGTTTGGGCTGGTCGCACGGCGATCAGGAGATTTTCAGCGTGGCGGAGATGACCGAGTTGTTTACCCTCGATGCGGTAAGCAAGTCAGCCAGCGCCTTCAACACCGAAAAACTGCAATGGCTGAACCATCACTACATTAATACGCTGCCGCCGGAATATGTGGCAACGCACCTGCAATGGCACATCGAACAGCAGAAAATTGATACCCGCACCGGCCCGGAACTGGCGAAGCTGGTGACGCTGCTGGGCGAGCGTTGCAAAACGCTGGTGGAAATCGCGGCTTCCTGCCGCTACTTCTATGAAGACTTTGCTGACTTTGATGCGGATGCGGCGAAGAAACACCTACGTCCGGTGGCGCGTCAGCCGCTGGAAGTGGTGCGTGACAAGCTGGCCGCCATCAGCGACAGCGACTGGACGGCGGAGAATGTGCATCATGCCATTCAGGGCGCGGCCGATGAGCTGGAACTCGGTATGGGTAAAGTCGGTATGCCGCTGCGCGTGGCGGTGACCGGTGCCGGGCAGTCACCCGCGCTGGATGTAACGGTGCAGGCGATTGGTCGCAGCCGCAGCGTCGCACGTATCGAAAAAGCGCTGGCCTTTATTGCAGAGCGTGAAGCGCAGGCGTAATTGACGTTATGCATAAAAAAAGCCGGAAGCAGCTGCTCCCGGCTTTTTTATTTGTCCTGAATGCCGAGGCGTAACAAGATGCCTTTGATCCCTTCGCGCAACAGCAGTGCCACCAGTTGCTCCTGTTCGGCAACGGTCATTTGCTGGATAGAATTTATTAATAACGCAGGTAACGTATTTTGCTGAGCACCGTAATTAGCTGCCGGTTCATTCGCATGGCGGGTGGATTGGATAAAGCTTTTAACGCGTTCATCAATATGGATCAGCCGTGCCTTACCGCCCTGCACACCCGGTTTTGGCGTGGTTGTCCAGTTTTCGCGTTTGATCCATTTATTGACGGTTTGTCGACTGTAGCCCGTTTCCAGCGCGAGTTCTTCGGGTGTTAGCCATTCCTTTTTCACGACGCTTTCCCTGTTAAATACATTAGCGGTACATCTTACAACAAAACTTAACAGGAAAAAGTAATCACGAATGAAAATGCCTTCCAATTAATCCGAAAGGCATCAATCGATTAGGATGCGTCGGTCGCCGCTTCGGGTGCCGGGCGGAAGGCGATAAAGTAGGTCAGACCGACAAAAATAGCACCGCCGACACCATTCCCCAAAAATACCGCGACAAAATTCGGCAGATACTCCGCCCAGCTTAGCTGGCCGGCAAAAATGGCTGCGGGTACGATAAACATGTTCGCCACTACGTGCTGGAATCCGATGGCCACAAAAGCCATTACCGGGAACCACATGCCGAGGATCTTGCCCACCACATCTTTACTGGCGAACGCTAGCCACACCGCCAGACAGACCAGCCAGTTGCAACCAATGCCGGAGATAAAGGCATGCAGGAAATCGGCATGTACCTTGGCAGTAGCGATTGCCACGGTTTTCTTCAGGTAGTCGCCTTCCGTCATACCGAGCATATGACCAAAGAACCAGGCCACGGCGAGGCTGCCGATAAAGTTAGCGAGGGTGACCCAAAACCAGTTGCGCAGCACGCTGAAACCGCTGATACGGCGCGCGAACCAGGCGACGGGCATGACCATCATGTTGCCGGTCAGCAGCTCGCCGCCCGCCAGCACCGTCAGAATCAGGCCCACCGGGAACACGGCAGCTCCCAGCAGCGCACCGAAGGAACCCCATTCGGCAGGCAGTTGGTTAATCACATGGAGATCAAGCAGAAAGCCGGTAGCGATAAACGCACCCGCCATAAAGCCGAGGATCAATAAGGTTGAAACAGATGCCCGGCTTTTAACCACGCCAGACTGAATCGCCAGTTGGGCGATCTCTTTAGGTGTATGCAGCGACATAAACTCACATTTCTTATTAGTAACTAAAGCGGGTGAATGCTGGCCGATCAAAAGCGTGCAATTTCGGGTCGTTGATCGGTTAATTAGCGTGCGAAGTTTTACACCGGCTATTAACAAAAAACAAGCGTCCTCACGACATCTGTTAACGCGTGGTTAACCCGTCGTGTGACATTTTCTGCCGCAGAACAATGAGGAAATGCATAAGCAATGTCAGAAAATGCCGCCAGGACGCTGAAAAAAAAGCCAGCATGACGCGGGTTTGCCGCCTTTTTCAGCGATTGAACACAGAACGGAAATTTGACGTTGACACCCAGGAATGGGTTTCATATTATGCCGTCCGTCGAGATTACTCGGCGGTTTTTTCGGTACGGGGCTATAGCTCAGCTGGGAGAGCGCTTGCATGGCATGCAAGAGGTCAGCGGTTCGATCCCGCTTAGCTCCACCAAACTTCTTCCCAGGGGTTTGGTACTGAAAAAATGATTCCAGATGTGGGGGTATAGCTCAGCTGGGAGAGCGCTTGCATGGCATGCAAGAGGTCAGCGGTTCGATCCCGCTTATCTCCACCAATCATCTGTTTCCTGTCACATTCATTCTTTGAACGTCTTCCTGTTTTAACGCGCCACAATCCCCTGAATAAACTGATACGCCCATCCGTCTCTGATGGATTTTTTTGTCATGATGCCCCCGGCACCGCAGCGGAATGCGCCCCAGATGCCCCCCTACGCACGATAATGGCGGTCACGGGTACGTTAATCGCGGACGGGCGCAGGATCATTAAACAGACACAATATGATTTCCCCGGAGATGGAAAGCCTGCGGCATAGCTCATTCTGCTTTAAGCGAAAGGAAAGGGTGCTGATAAGATTTCAACCGCTTTGCAGGTAATCGTTGCCGGATGGCCGATAACGGTGCCTGCTTCCTCCCCGACCATAAGGAAGAGATTTTGACGACTGTTAATGAAAGGCTTGCCTGGCGCTACGCGACTAAGAAATTTGATGCCAGCAAAGTTGTGCCAGAAGAGAAACTGGAACGCATTATCGAAGCCGTACGTCTGACGCCAACCACCAGCGGCTTGCAGCCTTTTGAGCTGATGGTCATCACCAATGATGAGATTCGCGCCAAAATTCGTGCTGTGGCCTGGGATCAGGCACAGGTGACGGATTGTTCGCACCTGCTGGTGTTTGCGGCCTGGGACGACATCACCGCAGAGCGCGTGAATATGATGTTCGATCTGACCAATGAGGTCCGTGGCTTCCGTAACGAGGGCTGGGAGAATTACCGTCAGATGCTGCTGGGCATCGTTGGCGAGCGCGGAACCGAGGCGAATTACCATGCTGCTGCGCGTCAGGCATATATCGGTCTGGGCAGTGCCCTGATTGCCGCCGCCTTTGAAGAAGTGGATGCGACGCCGATGGAAGGGTTTGACCCGGCAGCGGTGGATGAGATCCTCGACCTGAAATCAAAGGGATTACGCAGCGTGATTATCCTGCCGCTGGGCTACCGTGCTACGGAAGGTGACTGGCTGGTCAATCTGAAGAAAGTCCGCCGCAGCCGCGAAAACTTTGTCACTGAAATTAAATAAATCAGGCTGACCCTGCGACAGGGTCAACCTGCATCAGGTCGTTGTCATTCAGACAGCGACCGCCTGCGGCGGCAGCACGCGGAAACCGTGCGTGCCGTCGCGATCCAGCTGCGCCACCAGACCATATTCCCAGTCCAGATAAGCCTGCATCACCGCCGGTTCGATATCGGTGCCTTCATAAGGACGGCGATAGCGATCGATCGCTGGCGACAGCAGATGCTGCTCACCCTGTTCCGTTGGCAATCCTGCGGCACGCCAGGCTGCATTGCCGCCCGCCAGCACATAAACCGGTTTGCCGCTCAGCGCAGCGACCTGTTCCACCGCATAACCCGCCAGCAGACTGCTGCCGCAGGTCAGCACATAACGGCGTGCTTCGGGCAGCAGGGCTTTGCCCTGTTGTTGCAGGGTTGAGCGCAACAGCCAGGCGGCGCCGGGAATATGGCTGTTGAGATGATTGGCGCGGGTGGTGAAATCCAGCACCTGGGTTTGTCCCTCCTCCAGCCAGCTGGCAAGCTGCTGCGGCGTGACCAGCTCGGGCGCCGCCACCGCTGGCACCTGTGCCTGCCAGTTGCCGCTGGCGCTGAAATCCTGCGCCTGCAATCCCTCCAGCACCGCCACCTGCCAGCCGAGCTGCGCCAGCCAGGAGGCGGCCATATTGGCGCGCACGCCATCGTTATCAATCAGCACGATGCGCGCACCGCGCACGCTGGCGTAGTGATCGGTTTCCTGCACCAGCTGCCCACCTGGCACATGCCGGCTGCCCGGCACATGGCCGGCAGCGTACTCTTCCGCATCGCGCACATCGAATAAATAGGTCGTACGCGGTTGCTGCTGCCAGCTTTGCAACGTGGCGAGGGAAACGCGCTCTGCACCGGCACGATCCGCCAGTTCACGGGCTTTCGCGGCCGCCTGACGTTGCGCGGTTTCACTCGCCGCGCCGTACCGACGATCCTGGCCTTTATCCAGCTGATGCCCGGCCAGCGTCCAGCCGATGGTGCCATTGCGCAGTGCAAACACCGGGTTGCGAACCCCGGCATTCACCAGCGACTGGGTGCCGATAATGCTGCGCGTACGGCCTGCACAGTTGACGATCACCGTGGTTTCCGGCGAAGGGGCGAGATCGCGTACCCGCAGCACCAGTTCCCCGCCCGGCACGCTGGTGGCGTGCGGGATGCTCATGGTCTGGTACTCATCAAAGCGGCGTGCATCCAGCACCACCACATCGGCATCCTCGCGCAGCAGCGCATACACTTCATCAGCTGACAGCGACGGCGTGTGGTTATGATGCTCCACCAGCTCGCCAAAGGCTTTGCTCGGTGAATTGACATCGATAAACAGCTCGCCACCGGCCGCCTGCCAGCCCGAGAGATCCCCCGCCAGTAGCGCTACGTCGGTGTAGCCAAGCGCGGCAATGCGTTCGGCCGCCGTCTGCGCCAGTGCGGTGCCGTTGTCGTACAGGGTGATGGCGGTGTCGCGCCGCGGATTACGATCCAGCAGCTCCAGCTCCAGTTTGGATAAGGGAATATTCACCGCAAACAGCGGATGGCCGCTGGCATACAGCGCCTCATCGCGCACGTCGATCAACGCCACTTCCTGCTGCTGACGCAGCGCGCTTAGAATGTCGGCCGTCTGGCGCAACGGGAAAACCGGTTTAGTCATGTGAAAGATCCCAAATGTTTGGTAGATAGCGGTTGCTGTAGCCGGAGATAAACACCTTTTCGCTGCCATCTTCGCGATACACCGCACGCTGCACCGCGCCGATATTGGCGCCATAGACGTGGATGCTGATCGAGACGCGATCGTCGAATGCATTGCTGACGCGATGGATGTCGCCCACCGTCGGCGATACGGCTTCCACGCTGCCGGGTTCCAGCCGCACCGGCTGGCCCTCCGGTTGTAACCCCTGCGGTCCCGGCTGCCAGGATTGCGAAATTTCTGCGCCGCGCAGCATCCCGATCAATCCCCAGACGCGATGATCGTGAATCGGCGTCTGCTGACCCGGTCCCCAGACAAAACTCACCACCGAAAAGCGCTGGTGCGCGTCGGCATACAGCAAATATTGTTGATAATGCTGCGGATGCGGCTGGGTAAAGGCCTCATCCAGCCAGTCATCATGGCGGATTAACTCGCCCAGCCACGCGCTGCCGCGTTGCAGAATGGTTTGTTCATCCGGCTGGCTGTCAAGCAGCTGCGCCAGACTGGCAACAAAGGTGCGTAAACGATGATGCTGATAATCACTCATGATTTATCCTCTCCGGCATTTTTCGCCACCTGGTTAGCACCGGCCGCCAGACTGAAATCAAAGGCTTTGCTGACATCCACCGGTTTGGGCAGCACCTGATAGCGATGGAAGAAGTCGGCTGATTTTTGCAGCGTGCCAATCAGGCGGCTATCAAACACCAGCGGACGAATACCGGCATCGGCAATCCAGCTGGCGGTAATGCTGGTTGGCATATTCAGGGTCTGACCCAGCACGCGGGCGAACTCCTCGGGATGGTGCTGCGCCCAGATCTGCGCTTTGGCTAAACGCACCAGCAAATCAGCAATCGCTTTGCGTTTTTCCGGGTCGTTCAGCGCTTCATCGCGCGCCAGCGCATAGGAGTAGCCAGACATAATGCCTTTGCCGCCCCCGTCGGGGACGCGCACCGTGCCATCCACCGCCGTCGAGGTGGCGATATAGGGTTCCCACGGCGCCCAGGCCGCTACGGCACCGGAGGTTAAGGCGGCGCGGCCATCCACCGGGCCAAGGAAGCGAAAAGTCACATCGCTGGGTTTCAGGCCCGCGCGCTCCAGCAGGCCGAGAAGCAGGTAATGACCCCAGCCACCCCGATTCACCGCAATCTGCTTACCTTTCAGATCCCGCAGGCTGTGAACCCCGGCATTGGGGCGGGTTAACAGCGCGATGCTGTCCGGGTTGTTCTGCCAGGCACCCACCGCTTTTACCGGCGCGCCAGCGGCATAGACAAACAGGAACGGCAGATCGCCGGTAAAGCCGACATCCAGCGCACCGGCGTTCAGCGCCTCCTGTACCGGCGCGCCGGAGTCAAAGGCGGTGAGCTTGAGGTCGTAGGGCAGGTTGTTCAGCTCGCCAGAGGCTTTCAGCGCGGCAAAACGGTCACCTTTCACATCGCCAAGTCGCAGAGTGACCTTCTCCGCCGCAAACAACGGATGCAGCGTTAACGCCAGGGTGAGTCCGGCAAAGAGGGCAGCCAGGCGCATCAGGCGCTCCTTTTCTCGGTGGCATCAAGCGCTGCCACTTTTTCCCGCGTCAGCGGGATCAGTTCGCGCCCATATTCCACCGCATCATTGAGCGGATCGAAGCCGCGAATCAGTACGTTGTGAATGCCGAGGCGATAGTAGTCGAGCAGGGCGTCGGACACCTGTTCCGGCGTCCCTACCAGCGCGGTGGAGTTGTAGCCGCCCTGCACCAGTTTGGCGACGCCGGTCCACAGCACCTTATCCAGGCGATCCCCTTCATTCGCGGCGGCCAGCAGCCGTTGCGCGCCGACGCTTTGCGGCTTCGGCAGGCCAAAGGTGTAGCCGGTTTCCGCCAGCTGTTTTTCCGCCGTGGCACGAATATATTCCGCGCGCTCCCAGGCTTCTTTCTCGGTTTTACCGAGGATCGGACGGAAGGAGATATTGAAGTCGATCTCCCGCCCCTGTTGCGCGGCGGCGGCCCGCACGCTACGTACGGTTTCTTCTGCCCCTTTCAGCGGTTCGCCCCATAACGCGAACACATCGGCATGGCGTGCGGCCACCTCGATTGCCTCCGCTGATGACCCCCCGAAATAGATCGGCAACTTTTTCTGCACCGGCTTAATGGCAGAGAATGCCTGCTCGGACTGGTAAAAATGGCCGTGATGATCGTAAGGCTGCGTGGATTCGAGGCTCTGCTTCAGCACCGTCAGAAATTCATCGGTGCGCGCATAGCGTTCGGTTTTATTGAGGAAATCGCCGTCGCGACGCTGCTCGCTGTCGCTGCCGCCGCTGATGATATGCACCGCCAGGCGGCCATCGGTCAGATGATCGAGTGATGCGAGTTTGCGAGCCGCCAGCGTGGGCGCCACAAAGCCAGGCCGGTGCGCCAGCAGGAATTTCAGGGTGCGGGTGTGCGCGGCGGCGTGGGCGGTAACCAGAAAGCCGTCAGGTTGATCGGACCAGTAGCCCACCAGGATGCGGTCAAACCCGGCCTCTTCGTGGGCGCGGGCGAAACGGGCGATGTAATCTTTATCGAATAATGGGCCGCTGGCCGGAATGATCTCGGAAGCGAGACGGTGGCCGATCATGCCAAGAAATTGAATGCTCATGCTGTTCTCCAGATGTGACGTTATGGAGAAAAGCTACGGGCGCAGGCGGTGGCAACGGAAATTCAATATTGTGCAAAGGTTTTGCGCAGGGCGGTGAAGCAGGGCGGGGTGGGGCGAGAGGGCAGAAAAAATGAGATATAACGGATAGGCATAATTAAGAAGAGAAGGGCGAGCCGCAGCTCGCCCTGACCATCAGAAGGCCAGTACCAGACCGGCAATCGCGGCTGACAGCACGCTCACCAGGGTAGAACCGTACAGCAGCTTCAGGCCGAAGCGGGAAACCACGTTGCCCTGTTCTTCGTTCAGGCCTTTAATGGCGCCTGCCACAATCCCGATTGAGGAGAAGTTGGCGAAGGAAACGAGGAACACCGACAGGATCCCTTCCGAATGCGGCGACAGCTGACCGGCAATTTTTTGCAGATCCATCATCGCAACGAATTCGTTAGAAACCAGTTTGGTCGCCATGATGCTGCCAACCTGCAACGCTTCGTGCGCTGGCACGCCCATCACCCAGGCAAACGGGTAGAAGACATAGCCCAGCACGCCCTGGAAGCTGATACCAAAGATCAGGTCAAACAGCGCGTTCAGGCCAGAAATCAGGGCGATAAAACCGATCAGCATAGCGGCAACGATGATCGCGACGCGGAAACCGGCGAGGATATATTCACCCAGCATTTCGAAGAAGCTCTGACCTTTGTGCAGATCCTGCAACTGCAAATCTTCTTCGCTATCAACGCGGTAAGGGTTGATCAGCGACAGCACGATAAAGGTACTGAACATGTTCAGCACCAGCGCCGCGACCACATATTTCGGTTGCAGCATGGTCATGTAAGCGCCAACGATGGACATGGACACGGTCGACATCGCGGTAGCCGCCATGGTGTACATGCGACGCTGCGACATTTTGCCGAGGATATCCTTATAGGCGATAAAGTTTTCTGACTGTCCCAGAATCAGAGAGCTAACGGCGTTAAAGGATTCCAGTTTGCCCATGCCATTGATTTTTGACAGCACGGTACCGATGCCACGAATCACCCACGGCAGGATACGGAAATGTTGCAGAATACCGATCAGCGCAGAGATAAACACAATCGGGCAGAGTACATTCAGGAAGAAGAAGGCGAGGCCTTTATCATTCATGTTGCCGAAGACGAAATTGGTACCTTCTGCCGCATACTTCAGCAGATGGTCAAACAGGCCAGCAAATCCTTTTACAAAGCCGAGGCCTGCTTCTGAGTTCAGGAAGAACCAGGCAAGCAGAACTTCAATCACCAGAAGCTGAACGATATAGCGGATACGGATGCTTTTACGATCGTGACTGACCAGCAAGGCCAGTACGGCTACCACCACCAATGCTAAAAGAAATTGCAAAACATGGGACATGTCGGCTCCAAATTTGAGGAGGGTTGTATTTTGTTGCGTATTCTATGTAACGCGTTACTTAAAAACGAGATCAAAACCACATTATAAGTATTCGCTATCGACATATTTCTCGGATTAGTCTCACCAATCACAATCTTTTAACATGACTGTCACAAGAAAAATAACCACAAAATGATTGTCTATAAAATAGCCCAGGGGTAGAGTGAATTCTGTTGCACAAACTTTTGGCAAGACCTGGCTTTACCGCAAGATATAGCAAAGGCTATACTTTATAGCACCATCTATTAAAGCGATAACTATAACCATATTTCACTTGCCTTGAATGCCTCGTAACCTGTGCGGGTAAACAAGCGTTAAGACAGGGTCCAACACTATGTCAGAGAGCCGCACCGCCGAGCGCGCCGCTCGCGGAGCCAGAAAGATTAAACTTGCGTTGCTGGGACCGGCCTTCATCGCGGCCATCGGTTATATCGATCCCGGTAACTTCGCCACCAATATTCAGGCGGGTGCCGCCTACGGTTACAAGCTGCTGTGGGTCGTTGTCTGGGCGAATATTATGGCGATGCTGATCCAGCTGATGTCCGCCAAGTTAGGCATTGCTACCGGTAAAAACCTGGCGGAACATATCCGCGATCGCTTCCCACGTCCGGCCGTCTGGTTCTACTGGGTACAGGCCGAAATTATCGCTATGGCCACCGATCTGGCCGAATTCATTGGTGCCGCCCTCGGTTTTAAGCTGTTGCTCGGCATCTCGCTATTACAGGGCGCAGTGCTGACCGGTGTGGCGACCTTCCTGATTCTGATGCTGCAAAATCGTGGACAAAAACCGCTGGAGCTGGTGATTGGAGGCCTGCTGCTGTTTGTCGCGGCGGCGTATATTGTCGAGCTGTTTTTCTCGCAGCCAAAAGTCAGTGAACTGGTTACCGGCATGGCGCTGCCGTCGCTGCCGACTGCCGATGCGGTGTTCCTCGCAGCCGGTGTGCTGGGTGCCACCATTATGCCGCATGTGATTTATCTGCACTCGGCGCTGACGCAATACGGTAATCAGGGCACCAAAGGACAGCGTTACTCCTCCACCAAACTGGATGTGGCGATCGCCATGACCATTGCGGGCTTCGTTAACCTGGCGATGATGGCTACCGCCGCCGCGGCGTTTCACTTTAGCGGCCATTCCGGTATCGCCGATCTCGATCAGGCGTATCTGACGCTGCAACCGCTGCTCGGCCATGCGGCTGCGACGGTGTTTGGTTTGAGTCTGGTGGCGGCAGGCCTCTCATCCACCGTGGTGGGGACGTTGGCCGGTCAGGTTGTGATGCAGGGCTTTATCCGCTTCCACATTCCGCTGTGGCTGCGCCGTACCATTACCATGCTGCCCTCTTTTATCGTGATCTGGGCGGGCTGGGATCCGACACGTATCCTGGTATTCAGCCAGGTGCTGTTGAGCTTTGGTATCGCGCTGGCGCTGGTGCCGCTGCTGGCATTTACCGGCAACCGCGAGCTGATGGGTGACGAGATGGTTAACTCGCGCCTGATGCAGACTATCGGCTGGGTGATTGTGGCGCTGGTCGTGGCGCTGAATATCTATCTGCTGGTGGGTCAGGCGCTTGGGTTATAAACGCCATCGCTGACAAAACCGGGTAAAAAAGAAAGCACCGACGCGATCGGTGCTTTTTTTTGCGTGGCGTTCATCAATGGTGGTGATGATGCCCGTGGTGATCGTGGCGATGCTCGTAGCGCCAGCGTTCATGGCGACGACGCTCCTGCTCACGCATCCACGCCTGATGACGTCGCCACTCTTCATGGCGCCACCAGCGGCGGTCGTTATATTGGTAGCGATCGTGCCACCAGCGTGGTTCGCGCCAGTGTCCGCCGTCCCAGTAGTAACCACGACGATCGCGATCGCCTAAATGCAGGGTAACGCCTGGTGCCAGGTTAACAGTGGCACTGCTGGCCTGGGCTGTGTGTATGGTCAGGGGTGACAGCGTTGCCAGCAAAGCGGCAAACAAAATTCCACGTTTCATAACTTCTCCTCATCGGCAGCTTATGGACTGCTACCGTTGCGCTAGTTTGCCACATCGGACCAGCAAATCTTTAAGAAGTCGTCCTAAAACGCTAAGGAAATTCTGCTATGGGAATTTTCTGCGGCGGAAGAAGCCCGGCGAATACCGGGCGGGTAAGCGGTTACACTAAAATAGATTCGATGGCCTGGCGTTCTTCCGGACTCAGCGCTGGCTGGCTCAGCATGTCCACCGCGTCATCAATTTGCGCGGTTTTGCTGGCGCCAATTAATACCGAGGTGACGCGGCTGTCGCGCAGTACCCAGCTCAGCGCCATCTGCGCCAGCTTCTGACCGCGCTGCTGCGCAATGGCGTGCAGGCCGCGCACTTTCTCCATTTTCTCCTGCGTCAGCTGATCTTCCCGCAGGAATTTGCTGCCGCTGGCTACCCTGGAATCTTCGGGAATGCCCTGTAAATAACGATCGGTCAGCACGCCGCCCGCCAGCGGCGAGAAGGCAATACAGCCGACGCCGTTATCGCCGAGTACATCCAGTAAACCCTGTTCCGGCGCGCGCTCAAACATGGAATAACGTGGCTGATGGATCAGGCACGGGGTGCCGAGATCGCGCAGGATGGCAATCGCCTCGGCGGCTTTCTCTGCCGGATAGTTGGAAATGGCCGCGTACAGCGCTTTGCCCTGACGCACCACCTGATCCAGCGCGCGCATGGTCTCTTCCAGCGGCGTTTCCGGATCCGGGCGATGGTGATAAAAAATATCCACGTACTCCAGTCCCATACGTTTCAGGCTCTGGTCCAGGCTGGAAATCAGATACTTGCGTGAACCCCAGTCGCCATAGGGGCCGTCCCACATGGTGTAACCGGCCTTGGTGGAGATCACCAGCTCATCACGGTAGCCGCGAAAGTCCTCACGCAGAATGCGACCGAAATTCTCTTCAGCCGATCCCGGCGGCGGCCCATAGTTATTGGCAAGGTCAAAATGGGTGATACCGCGATCAAAGGCGTGACGCAGCAGCGTCCGGCTGTTATCCACGCGGGTGCTGTCACCAAAGTTATGCCATAAGCCGAGTGAAATGGCGGGCAGCTTCAGGCCACTGTGGCCGCTACGGCGATATTGCATCTGTTGGTAACGTTCGGGATGGGGAAAAGCAGTCATGCAGCGTTCCTGTCTCAAAGGGGGAGAAAGTGTCATCAGCATAGCAGTGTATGCGTTTACACTGAGCGTAAACGCGGGGGCGATCGCAACTTACAGAATTTTCTGTCGTCGTAACGATTGCTTGCCAGACCTGGCCGTTCGCTCATGATGAAAATCTCGCCAATTCAGCCACATTGGCAATACTTTCTACGATAACTCTTAAGAAGGATGCGGCTGATGAAAACCCTTAAGGTTGGCGATTATTTGTTGATGCGTTTACACGAAGCGGGTATCCGCCATCTGTTTGGCGTACCGGGTGATTACAATCTGCAATTTCTCGACAGCGTCATCGCCCATCCCGATATTGCCTGGGTGGGCTGTGCCAATGAACTGAATGCCGCCTACGCCGCCGATGGCTATGGGCGCTGCACTGGCGCAGCGGCGTTGCTGACCACCTTTGGCGTGGGCGAACTCAGCGCCATTAATGGTATTGCCGGTAGCTACGCCGAGTACGTGCCGGTGATCCACATCGTGGGCGCTCCGGCCAGCCAGGTGCAGCAGCAGGGCGATTGTGTGCATCATTCGCTGGGCGATGGCGATTTCCGCCATTTCAGCCGCATGGCGGAGGAGGTCAGTGTGGCCAGTGCGGTGCTGACGGCGGCGAATGCGGTGCAGGAGATCGATCGCGTTATTGCTGAGGCGCTGCATCAGCATCGGCCGGGCTATTTGTTGCTGGCGGTGGATGTGGCGCAGGCGGAGGTTCAGCTGCCGGAAAAAACCTGCGCGGCAGCACCGACCGTGGCCGACGGGTTTGCCGCCGCCGCCGAACGCCTGCTGGCATCGGCACAACGTGTGGCGTTGCTGGCTGATTTCCTCGCTTCACGCTGGCAGCTGCAATCCCGGCTGGCCGCCCTGCGCCAGCTGCGCGCCATTCCCTCCGCCACCCTGCTGATGGGGAAAGGGGTACTGGATGAGCAGCAGCCTGGGTTTGTCGGCACCTATGCCGCGGAGGGCAGCACCCCTGCGGTACGGGCCGCGATTGAAGATACCGATGTGACGATCTGCGTCGGGGTGCGTTTCACCGATACCTTAACCGCCGGTTTTACCCAGCAGCTGCCCGCCGCCAAACTGATCGACCTGCAACCGTTCCATGCGGTGGTGGGCGGGGAAACCTTTGCCCCGCTGAGCATGGCGCAGGCGCTCAGCGCGCTGGAGCCGTTGTTCCGCCGCTATGGCGCGCAGTGGGCGTTGGGGGAGACTGATGGCGGTGAAAACGAGCAGTTTGATTACGGGCTAATCAGTCAGCACGCCTTCTGGCAGGCAATGCAGCACTTCCTGTTGCCCGGTGATATTATCCTGGCCGATCAAGGCACTGCCGCCTTTGGCGCCGCCGCCCTGCGCCTGCCGCAGGGCGCGCAGCTGCTGGTGCAACCGCTCTGGGGTTCCATTGGCTATACTTTACCTGCCGCCTTTGGTGCGCAAACGGCGCAGCCGCATCGACGGGTGATCCTGATCATTGGCGACGGTTCGGCGCAGTTAACCATTCAGGAACTGGGTTCCATGCAGCGCGACGGGCAGCAACCGATCATTTTTCTGCTGAATAATGAAGGCTATACCGTCGAACGTGCGATTCATGGCGCGCAGCAGCGTTACAACGATATCGCGCAATGGAACTGGACCGCCTTGCCGCAGGCGCTGAGCCTGGCGGGTGAGGCGCAAAGCTGGCGCGTGAGTGAAACGGTGCAGCTGACCGACGTCATGGCGCAACTGGCAGACAGCACGCGTCTGTCGCTGGTGGAAGTGGTGCTGGATAAAGATGATCTGCCACCGCTGCTGCGTAAGGTTACGGCCGCGCTGCATCAGCGCAATGGCGGCTGAGTTTCGGACAGTTGCCGCTGTGCAGCCAGCCTGACGCATGTCAGGATGTGGTCGCACCTGAGTGATTACGCCCATCTGACGCACTGATGGGCGTTGTTGTTTTATTGGCAGGCTTTTATAGTGTCCTGCAATTGTTTATGACCCAAGCGGAGCAGCAGAAGAATGACAAAATACGCCCTGGTCGGCGATGTGGGCGGCACCAATGCCCGTCTCGCCCTGTGTGAGGTGGAAACCGGTGCCATCTCCCAGGCCAAAACATTCTCAACATCAGACTATGACAATCTTGAAGCGGTGATTCGTCACTATCTGGATGAGCAGAAGCAGGATATCAAAGATGGCTGCATCGCTATCGCCTGCCCGATCACCGACGACTGGGTCGAAATGACCAACCATGACTGGGCCTTCTCCACCAAACAGATGAAAGAGAGCCTCGGCTTTGCCCATCTTGAAATCATCAATGATTTCACGGCGGTGTCGATGGCGATCCCGATGTTATCAGACGCGGATGTGTTGCAGTTCGGCGGCAAAGCGCCAGTTAAAGACAAACCGATTGCCATCTACGGCGCGGGCACCGGCCTTGGCGTCAGCCATCTGGTGCATGTCGATCAACGCTGGGTGAGTCTGCCAGGTGAGGGCGGCCACGTTGATTTCGCGCCAAACAGCGAAGAAGAGGGCGAGATCCTTGAAGTGCTGCGTGCGGAGCTGGGCCATGTGTCGGCCGAACGCGTGCTGTCGGGGTCCGGGCTGGTAAATCTGTACCGCGCCATTGTGAAATCGGATCAGCGTGAGCCGGAAAATCTCAAACCGAAGGATGTTACCGAGCGCGCGCTGAAGGACAGCTGCACTGACTGCCGTCGCGCGCTGTCGCTGTTCTGCGTCATCATGGGGCGCTTTGGCGGCAACCTGGCGCTGAACCTTGGCACCTTTGGCGGCGTCTATATCGCCGGTGGCATCGTGCCGCGTTTCCTCGACTTCTTTAAAGCCTCAGGTTTCCGCGCGGCGTTTGAAGATAAAGGTCGCTTCCGCGACTATCTGGTGGATATTCCGGTGTTTATGATCACTCACGATCAACCGGGGCTGCTGGGTGCGGGGGCGCATCTGCGTCAGACGCTGGGCCGCGTGCTGTAATCTATAGCGGGTGAACGGCCATACGCGCCGTTCGCCTTATAACCGCATCAACTGCCGAAAGGCTTTCACCTTGCTACGACTCACCGGCACCTGCGCATCCAGATCGCGTAATTTCACCAGATAGGTATTGTTGAACCAGGGTTCGATTTCGCGAATCTTGCTCAGGTTGACGCAATACGAACGGTGGCAGCGGAAGAACGCCGTTTCCGGCAGGCGGCTGCAAAATTCACTGATGGTCATCGACATCACATAAGCTTCGCGCCGCGTGTAGACAAACGTCAGCTTCTCGTGCGCTTCCACATAATAGATATCGTTGATATCGGTGACGATAATGCGTTCATCTTTCACCAGATTCACCGTTTGCTGCGTGTTTGCCTGCGGGTTGCTGGCCGGTGATTGCTGCTGCTGCCAGCTGGCTTCCAGCTTGTTGAGCATGGTGATGATGCGGGACTCGTGATACGGCTTAAGGATGTAATCAAAGGCTTCCAGCTCGAAGGCTTCAACCGCATGTTCTTTCCACGCGGTGATAAACACAATCAATGGCTTATGTGCGAACTGATTGATGTTTTGCGCCAGCAGCATCCCATCCAGCGACGGAATATTGATGTCGAGGAAAATCACATCAACACGATGGCTTTGCAGATACTTCAGCACTTCCAGTCCGTCATCAAAGCAGGCTTCAATGCTGATCTGGCTATGATGCTGAATCATCCAGCTCAGCTCTTGCTGCGCCAGGAACTCATCTTCGACAATAATGGCTTTCACGTTGAGGTTTCCGTAACGCTGGCAAGCGGTGCCGATAACCGGTGGCCATTTTTGCTGAGGGTAAAGGAAATTTCGGTGCCGGGATGATGGCGTACAATGGTCAACCCCTGGCCGGAGAGCAGTTTTACCCGATGATGGACGTTGAGCAGGCCGATTTTATTGCCGGGCATATCGTCACGCGCCACGCGCGCCATCACATCATCGCTGATCCCCGCGCCGGTATCGCGCACCGCCACCCGCACCCGATCGCCCAAATCTTTCACGCTGAGCGTTACCACCCCTTTGCCGCGGCAGGGCTGAATACCGTGCACGATGGCATTCTCCACCAGCGGCTGAATCAGCAGGCTGGGCAGCGTGAAATGCAGATCTTCATCGATGTCATAAATCATCGACAGCTTGTCACCAAAGCGCGCCTGCTCAATCGCGATGTAATCCTTCACCTGCCACAGCTCTTTCTTGATATCGATTGGCTCGTCATCATTCAGCTCCAGGTTGTAGCGCAGGTAGCGCGACAGGTTAATCACCAGCTGACGGGCGGTATCGGGATTCATGCGGATCGAAGAGGAGATGGCGTTCAGCGCGTTAAACAGAAAATGCGGGTTGATCTTGCTTTGCAGCGCGCGTAGTTCCGCCTTATTCGCCATCTCGCGTAATTGCTCAGCGCGGGAGACTTCGAGCTGGGTCGAGATGATTTGCGACAGCCCGACCGCCATCTCTTTTAGCGATCCGGTGATGCGATGCGCGCGGCGATAATAGATTTTTAGCGTACCGGTGACTTCCCCTTTTTCCCAAAGGGGAATAACCAGCATCGAGTGGATATCTTTGGTGCGATGCGCCTCATCATTATTCTTGATGATGATTTTGCCGCTGGTGATCGCCTGGGCGGTGGTGGGGCTGATGCCATCGTCGCCGTTCTGATAGTTATGCTCGCCGTAGCCGACATAAGCCTGAATCTGTTTGGTATTGGTGATCGCCACCGCATCGGCATGGATATCGGTGCGGATGATATCGCACACCTGGCGCAGCGAATGGCTGTTGACCTGGCGGAACAGTGGCAGCGTTTTGTTGGCAATCTCCAGCGCCAGCTTGGCCTGACGCGCGGCAATCGCCTCTTTTTCCCCCTCCACGCTCTGCACCAGCAGCACAATCAAACCGATACTTGATGCGCCAAGAATCATCGGCAGCGCGATCTCAGAGACAATCGCCAGGCCGAGCGACATCGGTCTGGCCCACAGCACAATCAGCAGCATGGTCAGGGATTCACACAACATGCCGCCGAGGATGCCGGCGCGCCAGCGCTGCTCCTTGCTGACCCGGCGATTAATCGCGCCCGAGACGATGCCGGCGATGATGCTGGTGATCAGACAGGGAACGGCGGTAACGCCATGAATATCAATCAGAAAACGGTGAAGGCCAGCAATCACGCCGGTGGCGATGCCGACCCAGGGGCCAAACAAAATGCCGCCTGACATCACGGCAATCACGCGGACGTTCAGCAGCGAGCCATCAACATCAATGCCAGACCAGGTACTGAACAGGGCAAACAGCGAGAAAATCGCTGTCACCACCACTTTTTCCTGACGCGAAGGCTCATCTTTCTGGAGCAGCTGGCGAAACGCGCGCGTGCGGGTCAGAAAGAACAGGCAAATCAGCATCAGTGCGGCGCGGTCAAATACCGCCAGCAGCATGTCAAAGTGAGAAGGCACGGGCATCTCGTCTACAACCAGGGGGTGAGGCTATGATAAAAAATGTGATCGCGATCCGCCAGCGTCCCGACAGGCATCAGATGATTCTCATGGCCAGGATCAATTTTTGCCGGGGAAAATACAAAAAGGGGAAAAGTTGAGTAGTAAAAAGAGGATTACCTTTTCCCTACAGACAGACTGGTTGTCCCTGGCCCGGTTTGTTATGTTGCCGTAAGCCTTTTTGCGGAGCGCAGCCATGCAATTAGTCACAGCTCGTTTAACCCTGAACCGGTTACAACCGGAAGACTGGCAGATTTTCAAAGCGGTTCACGAAGATGCCGCCACCATGACCTGGGTGAGTGAAATCCCCGACGAGGACGATATCCGTCAACGCTTTACCGAGCGGCTTGCCCCCTGGCAGGTCAGCAGCTTTCACATGCTGTGCCTGGTGGCGCGGCTGCGCGAGACCGGTGAGGCCATCGGGTTGTTTGGCTGCACCCCGGAATGGGAACCTTATCGCCAGGCCGAAGTGGGTTACATGATGCTGCATCGCTTTACCGGCCAGGGATACGGCAGCGAGGCGCTGGCCGCGCTGTGCGCCTTTTTGCTCCACGCCGAATTTCATAAGCTGAAAGCGCTGGTGGTGGAGGGGAATTGGCCGTCGAGACGCATTCTGGAGAAGAATGATTTCGTGCTGGAGGGGACGCTACGGGATAATTATCTGTTAAACGGCCAATGGGTAAGCGATTGGGTGTTCGGTCGTCTGAATCCGTAAAAATAAAAAATTATCTTCCGCTCTCGACAATCCTGTTATTGCCACGTTATGTTCTTGGTTCGGTCACAGCAGTGACCCACGTCGCTCGGACGGTCCGGGCGCTTACGTACTCCAGAGGACATCATGGCTGATAACAGCACACCCCGTCGTTTTTCCCGTATCGATCGCCTTCCCCCGTATGTTTTTAACATCACCGCTGAATTGAAGATGGCTGCGCGTCGGCGCGGCGAAGATATCATCGATTTTTCGATGGGGAACCCGGATGGCCCCACGCCACCGCATATCGTGGAAAAACTGTGCCAGGTGGCACAGCGCGAGGATACCCACGGCTACTCCACCTCCAAAGGCATTCCGCGTCTGCGTCGCGCCATTTCGCGCTGGTACGCCGATCGCTATCAGGTGGATATCGATCCGGAATCCGAAGCCATTGTCACCATCGGCTCGAAAGAGGGGCTGGCGCATCTGATGCTGGCTACCCTCGACCACGGTGATACCGTGCTGGTGCCCAATCCCAGCTACCCGATTCATATCTACGGCGCGGTGATTGCCGGTGCGCAGGTACGTTCTGTGCCGCTGGTGGCGGGCGTCGATTTCTTCAACGAGCTGGAACGCGCGATCCGCGAAAGCTACCCGAAACCGAAGATGATGATCCTCGGTTTTCCGTCGAACCCGACCGCGCAGTGCGTCGAGCTGGATTTCTTCGAACGCGTGATTGCGCTGGCGAAGCAGTACAACGTGCTGGTGATCCACGATCTGGCCTATGCCGACATTGTTTATGATGGCTGGAAAGCCCCGTCAATTATGCAGGTGCCGGGCGCACGCGATGTGGCGGTGGAGTTTTTCACGCTGTCCAAAAGCTACAACATGGCGGGCTGGCGTATTGGTTTTATGGTCGGCAACAAAGAACTGGTGTCGGCGCTGGCGCGTATCAAGAGTTATCACGATTACGGCACCTTTACACCGTTGCAGGTGGCGGCTATTGCGGCGCTGGAAGGCGATCAGCAATGCGTGCGCGATATCGCCGAGCAATATAAACGTCGTCGCGATGTGCTGGTGAAAGGGCTGCATGAGGCGGGCTGGATGGTTGAGATGCCGAAGGCGTCGATGTACGTCTGGGCGAAGATCCCCGATCACTATGCTCATCTCGGTTCGCTGGAGTTTGCCAAACGTCTGTTGCAGGACGCGAAGGTATGCGTTTCACCGGGCATTGGCTTTGGTGACTATGGCGATACCCACGTACGTTTCGCGCTGATTGAGAACAGCGATCGTATTCGTCAGGCGGTGCGCGGGATTAAAGCGATGTTCCGTGCCGATGGCATTCTGCCGGGAACCGTGAAGACACTGGAAGAAGAACAGGATTAAGCGAGTGAGTGGGGCGACAGGGTCGTCGCCCCTCCTGGCGGCTCTAGAGCATCAGCACGAAGGTGCCGACCCAGATTAACAGGAAAAAAGAGATTCCCATCAAAGCGTATTTCACAAAACAACTCCTCTGAGCGGTTACGATGATGGCGATCCCAGGCCAGCGTAACGCGACAGAATAAGAGAAAGGTGAAGTTCATAACCGCTGCACGCTTTCTTCTCAGGTCGTTCAGAGCGAACTCAGAACAGGATCGAGCGCTAATTTACGCGTAATCGATCCGAAAATAAATAGGTCCGACCTGAGATATAGCTCACATTTTCACCGCACCTCAATCTCCGGGATCGCCGACATACCGACACGTAATTGCGCCAGATCGGGTTGGTTCGGATCCAGCACGATTTTGACCGGCAAACGCTGAACCACTTTAGTGTAGTTGCCTGTGGCGTTATCGGGTGAGATGGCGGAAAAGGTCGCCCCGGTGGCGGGTGCGATACTGTCTACGCGACCGGTAAAGCGCTTGCCGGGCAGGGCATCTACCGCGATCGTCACTTTCTGTCCCTGATGCACATCCGTCAGCTGCGTTTCCAGATAGTTAGCAGTGACATAGGTTTGCTGCAACGGTACCACCGCCAGCAGGCGGGTGCCTGCGGTGACATAAGCGCCGAGGCGCACCGAACGCTGCCCCACCATGCCATCAACCGGCGCGACAATCCGCGTGTAGGAGAGATTCAGCTGCGCCTGATCGACGCTGGCCTGCGCTGCGGTGACGTCCGCTTCGGACTGACGCAATGCCGCCTGCAACACGCCGACTTCCTTCACCGCCGCTGCCAGCGCCGCTTCGCTCTGACGTACGGTCGCTGCCGCTGAGCGCTGCGTTGATGAGGCTTTTTGCTGTTCGTCTGCGGCGATGGTGCCGCTTTTGTACAGGCTGTCGTAGCGGGCCGCGCTCTGACCGGCATACTGCGCCGAAGCCTGGTTGGCCGCCAGCGTCGCTTTGGCCTGATCGATAGCGGATTGTTGCTGCTCAAGCTGCGCCTGGCTGCTGAGACGTTTAGCCTGGCTGACCTGCAAATTGGCCTGCGCGGTTTCCAGCGCTACGCGGTAATCGCGATCGTCCAGCGTTGCCAGCAGTTCACCCGCCTGCACGCGCTGGTTGTCCTGCACGTTGACGCTGGCGATATAACCGGACACTTTCGGTGCCACCAGGGTGTAATCCGCATTGATGTAAGCATCATCAGTACGATGGTCGTTGCCGGTCATCGCCGACCAGACAAAAAAAGCCATCACCAGCAACAACAGCAATAAAGCGCTCAGCAGCACCGTTCTTTTCATAGCAAAAGCACGCATATCATTTATCTCGACGTGTTTGTAACAGGTTGAATCAGGGTTTGTGGCGGCCAGACGCGTTTTGGCAGCCAGACGGTGAGCAACAGCAACAGCGCGGCAAAACCCATCAGCATCATATAGGCGTCGCTCAGGCTCAGTACCATCGCCTGCTGCTTCAGCAGGCTGGCGAAACCGCTCAGGTATTCGCTGCTGCTGGCGCTGCCATCCGGTAATAAAGGAAAACTGCTGCTGGCCTGAGCGCTGCTTTGCGCAGTCATCAGCCAGGAACGGCTGGCGGCATTGCCTACCAGCACATTGGAATGAAACTGTTCACGATGGCTGATAAACCACTCCACCAGGGTGCTGGCGGCCACGCTGGAGAAACCGCGCACGGTATTGAACATGGCCGAAGCAAACGGGCCTTCCGGCGGGGCAACCACGCTGGTGGCGCTCATCAGTACCGGCAGGATCACCATCGGTTGACCAAAGGCCTGCAAAATTTGAATCAGCCAGAAATTTTGCCGCCCCCAGTCGGTGGTGATCTGCATACCGAGCAGGCAGGAGGTCACCAGCAGCGCGACACCGGCCGTCAGCATCCAGCGACAATCGATCCAGCGGATATTCAGCAGCGCGGCAATCAGCGGCGCGATCAGCAGCTGCGGCAGACCCACCGCCAGCGCCAGCGGCGCGAATTGCAGGGTGCGGAAGCCTTCGATCTGTGCGAAGTAGGCCGAGGGCAGGGCGGAGCCGGACAGCGACAGAATCAGGACTCCCGCCAGCACCAGCAAACCGTGCGCCAGATTGCGTCGTTGCAGCATCTGTAACTTGAACAGCGGCAGCGGGTGAAACCATTCATTAATAAAGAACACAATCAGCAATGCCGCTGCGCTGAATAATAGCGCGACGATCAGCGGTGAACTGAGCCAATCCAGCCGCTCGCCCTGGGTCAGCGCCAGCAGCAGCATGGCCATGCCGCTACAGCCGGTCAACATGCCAAACAGATCCATCTGCTGGAAACGATCGAAGCGCACCGGGTCCTGCGGCAGGCCCCAGCCAATCAGCAACATGGCGATCACCATAAAGGGGACCACCTGCCAGAATACGAACATCCAGCTGACGTCATCGGTCCAGAAGGCGGCCAGCGAGGCGGCGACATTGGGGCCGAAGGTCGCTGTCAGGGCATACGCGCCCAGGCCATAGAGTTTGATCGGCGGCGGCAGAAAACGCAGCGCCACCGTCATCAGCAGCGGCGGCAGCGCACCGCCAAATAGCCCCTGAATGACGCGCAGGGTAATAAACAGCGTGGGATTAGGCAGCAGCGGCAACAGGATGCCGGTGATCATAAAACCAGCGGAGACGGTCAGGGCAAAGCGGCGCAACGAAAAGGTTACGGCGAACCACGGGGCGATCATCATAGCGGCCACTTCGGCGGCCTGATAAGCGGAGATAATCCAGCTACCCTGATCGTAACTGATGCCGATGGCTGCACGGATATCTGCCAGCGCAATGTCGGTGACGCGATCGTTTAAACCGGCGGTCAGTGCGGCAATCAGCACACCCACCAGACCCAGCGCCAGACGCAGGGTGAACGGATGAGGTGCCGGGGCCGCTGCGGGCTGGGCGTTCATAGCAGGTTTCTCGTTTTGTTGATGCAGTGTATTGCGATGTGATACAGCAAGGCATATTACATCCCGGTATGTTGTATTGCAATGTGATACAGGGTGTAAAAATGCGGTTAATCGCGCTAAAGTAGGGCAGGCCACAAAGGATCGTACTATGGGTGAACTTCCCTCCTGCCGTGAGGATGAAAAAACGGGCGGCATTCAGGTCATTGCCCGTGCGGCAAAAATTCTTAATGCATTGGGTGAACACCCCGGCGGTATGAGCCTGGGGGAGATTGCTCAGGCGGTGGATTTACCGCGCTCCACGGTGCAACGCATTGTCGCCGCGCTGGATAGCGCCCAGCTGGTGCGAAGCAGCGGGGCGGGCGGTTTACGCCTCGGTCCGGGGTTGCTGAAGCTGATCTCCAGCGTGCATAGCGACGCCGTTGAAGTGGTGCGCCCTTTTCTCGAACGACTTTCCGCCGATACGAATGAAACGGTGTCGCTGGCGCGCGCCAGCGGTACGCAGCTGGCGATCGTCCATTACGTGGTCGCGTCACGCGAGTTGCGCGTGGTGCCGCGTATGGGGTTGAACCTGCCACTGTATAGCACCTCCGGCGGCCGCGCCCTGCTGGCGCTGGAGAGTGATGAAGATGTGCGGGTGATGGTTGGCGAAGCCTATCAGGAGCTGACCGAAATGACGGTGAAAACGCTGCCGCAGCTGCTGGAGCTGATTAGCGAGGTGCGTAAAACCGGCTTTTCCTACGACCGTGGTGAGACGCTGGAAGGCATCTCCACCATGGCGGTGGCTATCGATACCCTGTTTGGTCGCTTCTCTATCTCACTGCTGGTGCCTACAGCGCGTTTTCGTAAACATGAAGCGCGCTATTGTGAGGAAATCCTGAAGTGTAAAGAGTCGCTAATCCGCGAAATTGGCAAATTGACCGTTGTTGAAGGATAACCACTGATGAAAACCTTGTTGATGGCCATTGATAACTCCCCGGTAGCCGAAAAAGTGATCGCGCTTACTATTGAACAGGCACTGGCGCATCAGGCGCAGGTCGTGGTGCTGTGCTGTGTCGATCCCGCGTACTCCTCCTGTAGCCAGCCGATTGAAATCGATGCGGGTGAAGATCCGGATGATTTTGTGGTGGCAAAGGATGAGCAAAACACCGCGGAAATGGTGGTACGACATGCGCTTGCGCCGATATTGCGTGCTGGCGTGGCGGCCAAAGGCATGATTCTGGCCGGTGAAGCGGCAGAGACCATCGTCGCGCAGTCGGCAGCGGTACATGCCAGCATGATCATTATGGGGCGCCGTCATCTTTCACCCTTTAACCGCCTGCTGAAAGGCTCGGTCAGCGCTGCCGTGATTGAACGTGCTAACTGCCCGGTTCTGATTGACGTTCGCAAGGATTAATAACCGTTCCATGCTCTCGCTTTTCCCCATTACGCTCGCAGCCTTTGTGCTGCTGGCGTTGATTATCATTTTACTGCTGCGCACCACCGGTTTACGCCTCTGGCAGGGCGTGGTGTTGTTTCTGTTACCTGTGTTGCTGGCGAATCTTTTATGGTTTAGCTGGCTGCATCCGCGCCAGGAGAGGCAGGCGCTGGCGGCTGACGTGGCGAATCAGCTCAGCCTCGCACCAGGCTATCGTCTGCTGAAAACCCAGGAACCGGCGCTGTGGCAACTGCTCAATCGCGAATTGTTGCACAAGCGGCTGGCGGGCGTACCGCCAGATGAAGCGCTGGGTGAAATGCGCGGCTGGCTGCTGGATTTGGTGAATCAGCGCCTGGTGCGCGCCAGTGATGCGGCAATCCTCAATTACATTGCCGTGTCGGTGCAGGAGATGCAGGCGCTGCAACAGGTCGACCCGCAAAGCTGCTTCCGCTTTCTGTACCCGCAGGTGATTGGCGGTGTCAATTTGCAACAGGTGCTTTCGCCGGAGCTGAATCAGCGGGATGCTCAGGCGCTGGATAAACTGCTGTCGCAAAGCACCGGCAACGATCTGCCGCTGGATAACCAGGCGGCGCAGCGTGATTTGCAAAAAGTGGTGGAAACCCTGTACGGCAAATGGGGCGATCGCCTGCAACAGCTCAATATGCCTGCCGATACCGCGGTAGATCGTTCGGCGATGTGTTCGATGTCGATTGATCTCTACAGCGGCATTCTCGCATTGCCTGACAAACAAGCCGCCAATCTCCTGCGTAAAATGGTCAGCCTGACCGGATAGCGGGCAAAAAAAAGCCCGCTCAGCGCGGGCATCAAGGTCACTTCAGTATATTTCTTATCGTTGTATCACCTGGTGTGGTGCCGACATCGTGTTGTCTGCGGGCATCATGCCATTGCTGGTGTGATAAGGATAGCCGTTTGATTTTATCAATCCGATTGGTAAAAACTTAGACTTGTCCGGTTTTTTCGCGTCTTATTCCTATAGCAGGACGCAGCGCCGCCTTTTACACTGCGGCGACTGAGAGGGCATCAAAATGAAAAATTGGTTATTTGGCGCCGCGGCGCTTTTTATGCTGGCAGGTTGTAGTGTCAGCCATCCCGGGGGATTTGAGCGCGTTGATGAAGATACCAGCTCAAATACCGTGCAGTACCGTTACGATCCGCAGAAATTAAACAAAGATGCGATGGAAGTGGATTTGGCAAACTATTGCAGCCAGCGAGGATTTGACAAAGTTGAATCACTGCCTGCGGAAGATAGCCATATTCCAGGATTAAAGACTGCCTGGTACCAATGTAATTACGCGGTGAAAAGTTAAAAAAATAGGGCGGGATATTTCCCGCCCTTTTTATTTCTTATTATTTGCTGTGTGAGCTTTGCCCAATTACCAGTGGCGACCTGGACCGTGATGCCAGCCACCGCCGCCGTGCCCGTGTCCCCAGTCCGGTCCACCACGATGTCCGTGGTCAATAATACAGCCGCTCAACATTGTCATAATGGCGACCACAGACGCGATTTTAATCATTTTTTTCATGGAGAGTCCTCCTCTTTTCCAATGAAGTCAGATTACGACGGAAAAGTGGAGTGAAGATGCAGCCAATGTAGAGTTATTTCTGGATCTATTTCTGAATATTTCAATCAGGCGTGATGATGAGCGGGAAGGAATATAAACCAATCGGAATAAGCTGAATACCTGATGATAATAACCCGAATACTCCGAAAAGCAAGCCGAAATAATATCTGTTCTCAGTTAAAAATCAGGCTAGAGTAATCAGAGATTAATAAGGAGAAAATCATGGCGCGTGAAGTAAGAAATGTACTGGCCTTGCAGGCGGAGCTGGCTGAGTGCCCGCTATGGTCAACCCGCGAACAGGTGCTGTGGTGCGTGGATATCCTGGCACCCGCCATTCATCGTTTCGATCCCGCCACTGGCGAGTTGGACACCTTTCCCCAGCCGGAAGAGGTGGGATGCATTGGGCTTCGCGAGCAGGGCGGTGTAATCGCAGCGTTGCGCAGTGGCATCTGGCTACTGGATCAGCAGGGGAAACCCCAACGTAAGCTGGCGGATAATCCCGGTATTGCGACAAAAAGTCGTTTTAACGATGGCCGTGTCGATCCCTGGGGCAACTTCTGGTGCGGCAGCCTGTGGGAGCCGCAGGATAAAAATGGCGGGCTACTGTGCCGCGTAACGCCTGATGGCGCGCTGCGGGTAATGGCGCAGGATATCAAAATCTCCAACGGGCTGGCATTTTCCCCGGACCGCCGCTGGATGTATCACAGCGATACGCCAAATGAGGTGCTCTATCGTTACCCGCTCGACGTGAACAGCGGAGAACCCGGCCAGCGCGCGCGTTTTCGTCAGTTTGAGGCCAGCGGCGGCTTACCGGATGGTGCGGCGGTGGATAGCGAGGGGTTCTACTGGTCAGCCCTGTTTGATGGTGGCCGCGTGGTGCGTATCGATCCCGTCACGGCGGAGATCGTTGATGAGATCGCGCTGCCGGTACGCTGGCCGACGATGGTGGCTTTCGGCGGTGCCGATCTGCAAACCCTGTATATCACCTCATCGCGTGAACATCGTACCGCAGAGGAGCTGGCGCGCTATCCGCAGTCGGGGGATATTTTTGCCGTAGAAGTGGATGTGGCGGGGATGGCTGAACCGTTATTTAAAGGTTAGATAACACGATGCCGTGCGCAGGCACGGCATCGGTCAGAACGTTAGCTGCGATGCAGCACCGGTTCCTGCACATTCTGGCGCTGCGGCAGGCGGATGCTGAGGGAGAGGAACAGGGAAATGACCAGCAACGTCATAATCAGGCTGAAGGTGATGGTAAAGCCGCCGAATACCGACGCCACCAGAGAACCCAGCACGCTACCAATACCGAAGCCGAGATAAATCAGGCCATAGTTTTTGGTCAGGTTGTTCAGGCCGAAGAAATCACTCACCAGCGACGGGAACACGGTGATGGTGCCGCCAAAGCTGAAGGCCACACAGGCCAGGGAGATAAAGAAGGTTGATTCATTCATATGGGTGAACAGCAGGATGCTCATCCCGGCCAGCGACACCACCTGCGCCAGCGAAATCACGCGAATGCGCGCCATTTTATCAGACAGCACACCCAGCACCAGACGACCACTCAGGTTGGCGATGGCAATTACCGTCACCGCGTTAGCCGCGGTTTGCGTGCTGAGATGGACCAGGCCTTCGCCAATATCCTTCGCGACACCAATAACATACAGGCCGCTCATGCAGGCAGTCAGGAACATCAGTGCCAGCATCCAGTACTGCGGCAAACGTACCGACTGCGCCAGGGTGTAATCTTTGCTCTGCTGCGTTGTGCTGCTGTTGCTCTGCCGAACCGGAGCATCACGCATCAGCAGCGCACCGAGGATAATCATGGTCATCGCCAGCACACCCCAGATCATAAAGGTGTTTTCCAGACCCTGCATACTGAGCAGCGCACCGCAGATAAATTTAAAACCGAGGCTGCCGAGACCGTAGGCACCAATCGCACAGGCGGAGATCACCCCTTTGCGTTCCGGGAACCACTTCACGCAGTTAGACAGCGTCATCAGATAACCCGCGCCATCGGCCAGGCCCACCAGCACGCCTGCGCTGAGGTACAGCATCATCAGGTTGTCGGCATGAGCGGTTAACCAGAAGCCGATTGCCATCAGCACGCCAGCGCCGATGGTGACGTTACGCACACCAAAACGCTCCTGTAATTTGCCCGCCAGTGACGAGGCAATCGCCAGTCCGAGACTCAGCAAACCAAAGGAGAAAGCCACCTGACTGATAGGAGCATCGAGTTTGTGCGCCAGCTGACCATTGAACAGACTCCAGGTGTAGACCGAACCCAGCGCAAACTGGGTCAAAATGGTGCCGGCGAGGGTGAGCCAGCGGATACGTTGATAACTTTGTGTGGTGGTTTTCATTTTTTTCTCTCCCATCCGGGAATTCGGAAACTGTGGCGATGATAAATCCCCCACGCGTGCGCGTGGCGGGAAAGGGCGTGAGAGGCTATGGGGATGGAATGAAATGCAGCGAAACGGGTATGAATGACATTGGCGGGCAGGAATGGCGTGAAAAGCATGTCATAGAGTACGAATGGGTTGCTTCATGTGAGCATATGTAACCAGGCGTATCAATGGCGCAGCTTTGCCAGCAAAACTCAAAAGTTTTGCCAGGCTTAAAGCTCACTAATCAGGAGGAAATATGAAAGACCGAGCATATGAATCCGCGTCCAGTGAGGATGAAGTCTGCTGCATCATCGGTCAGGCGGTGATCGAGTTAAGCGATGAGCATCAACCAGTGAATAAATCCACACTGTCGTTGAAACTACTGGCCATGGCCGATCGCGACAGAGACGATGAGCGAATATTGCTTTACTGGATCGCCAGAAAAGCGATCAATCAACCTCACCAGCTCAATATCGGCGTGCAGGGCTGGCGCTAAGAGGACGTACGGAGCGGGCGCAATGCCCGCTCTCGTGTCTCAGGCCAGGCGCAGACGTTTCGCCGTCGGCCAGCGAACAAACATCACCATATTTCCCGCCAGAATCATCACCAGTCCGACAATCGCGTTGCTATGCCATTGATAGCCTTCATAAACCGTTGATAAGGTCAGCGCAACCAGCGGAAACAGCAGGGTGCTGTAGGCGGCCTGACTGGCGCCAATGCGTCCGACGAGGGTGAAGTAGGCACCAAATCCCAGCACCGAGCCAAAAATCGCCAGATAGCTCATCGCGCCGAGCCATTGCAGGTTAAGCGCCGGTGCCAGTGAATCGCCATTCAGCAACGCCAGCAATGCCATCATCACGGCGCCGTACAGCATGGCATAGCTGTTGGTGGTCAGCACATCACGTTGACGCCGCTGGTGACGGGTCGAAATCATATTGCCGAAGGAGAAGCCCAGCGTCCCAAGCGCGCTTAATCCTACGCCCCACAACAGTTGCGGCGCTGGGTGTGCGGCACGGATATCGCCCCAGAATAGCGCGACAATGCCGCCTAATCCGAGAATCGCGGCGGGCAGCAGGCGGAATGAGGGACGCTGGCGGAAGAAAATCCAGCTATTCAGGGCATTGTACAATACGGCCATTGAGAAGATGACCGACTCCAGGCCGCTGCTGATCCACGCTGCCGCATGATAAAAGCAGACGAAATTGAAGCCGAACACGCAGCAACCTTGCAGGATGCAGAACAGGTGATCCTGAGCATCCAGCCGACGCAGACGGCGGAACAGTTTCAGCACCACCAGCATCACCAGTGAGGCGAGAAAAAAACGCCAGAATACTGCTACCAGCACCGGGGTATTGGCCGCTTCCTGCTGCAAAAAGATCGCAATCCAGGTCGTCCCCCAGATTAAGACCACGGCCAGATACAACATCAGGTTCATTTTGTACTCTCCACAACAAATTTGTGGCGAGTGTGCCGCCGTGAGCGGTTGCTGGCTTGCATCACCTTGCGGAGGAATTGCAAAATCTTGCGCTTTTTACGGCGGTGTCCCGATGTGATCTGTTTTCTGTCTGCGTGAATCCGTAAACTGTCGGCTATTGAAGAGAGAGCGATCCTGACTATGCCTGACTACCAGACTTTTAACATGCTTCAGCGGCACAAAGCGCAACTGCGTGACAGCGTGCAGCTAAACAGCGGCATCAAGCTGGCGGCCTGGTTTAACAGCGGCGATCGCGTCACTAACCTCAGCGACCACCATACCCTCAGCCTGTATACCGCCGACGGCTATGAAACCTGGCATAAAACCCAGCACGGCTGGCGCAACGGCGGCGGCCCGGATCGTTTCTGTCTGATGCCCTCCGGCATGGAATCGGTATGGGATATCCGCGCTGACCTGTCGTTCGTGCATCTTTATTGCACCGATCACCATCTGCGTCAGATGGCGGAAGAGATCTGGGATCGCAGCCCGGCGCGCCTCAACCTGCATGAGAAAGTGTTCGCAGATGACGACCGCATTACCCAGCTGTACCGCCATTTCCTGCTCAGTACCGACTGGCAGCAGCCTGCCAATCAGCTGATGCTCAGCAGCGCATCCACCCTGTTAATGACGCATCTGCTACAACACTACAGCGATGTTCAGTGGCAGGCACCGCAGGTGCGGGGCGGGCTGGCACCGGTTGTCTTACGTCGCATTCTGGCTTATATCGATGCCCATCTCGATCAACCGTTAACCCTGGCGCAGCTGGCGGGCGAAGCCGCATTAAGCGAGTTTCATTTCGCCCGGATGTTCCGCACCAGCACCGGCGTGGCCCCGCATCAATATGTGATGCGCCGTCGCATGGACGAAGCGCTGACGCTGCTGAAGCACACCGCGCTTCCACTGACAGAAATCGCGTTGCGCTGCGGCTTCCACTCCTCCAGCCACTTCAGTAACCGCTTCCGCCAGTTGCATGGCGCAACGCCCTCGGCGTGGCGTGGGCAGCA
This sequence comes from Pantoea sp. X-Soil-TKNS-1207, assembly GCF_059730485.1. Classification (NCBI taxonomy): domain Bacteria; kingdom Pseudomonadati; phylum Pseudomonadota; class Gammaproteobacteria; order Enterobacterales; family Erwiniaceae; genus Pantoea; species Pantoea sp. X-Soil-TKNS-1207. The sequence goes on along the minus strand of NZ_AP035958.1, from coordinate 3,069,925 downwards.
GCAGGGGTAAAAAACAACTAACGGCTGATACCATTATTATATATGTAATAATATTCATTATTTCGCGTAAGAATGGTGTCCGGCTGCCCGAATTGTTTTTTTATCCCATGGATACAAATATCAATATTGGCACAGGATTCACCATCAGATGAAATCATGATGAATGTCTTCCGTTTCTCAGGGAATAGCTGGCTTCTAAATGACTGGGCATGAATAACCTTCCAGTCTATCAATCCACTTGTGTTATTAATAATAACAGGATTAATTACGACCGAATTTCCGGAAAGCCAGCGGATGACATTAGCATTACCAGACCAATATGACCCAAAGCCATAATTTAAGTCATTATTTTGCAAAAATGATAATTGTTCTTTACTTGAGTTAACTAAATTATCTTCTTTGGCAGCATAATGTGATGGGATTGATGATGCTGTTATTGAGGCCAGTACGATGAGGAAAATGAATCTAAATTTTTTTGCTAATGAAATTCCAACAATACAAAGAATTGGCGCTATATACACCAGATTAGTCAGAAAACGCATGGAATATTCCATTTTTTCTGGCAGGCCAATGATGAAGGCACTGGAGATCCCCAGAGCACTCAGACTGAAGATAATTGCCACTGCTGTTAAATCGTTTTTCAGGAGGAGATAAGTTACGGAGGCAATAAGTAATATTATCAGCATGGCTGACAGGATAAAGGTGATGTTGCCGGGTATGACGAAAAGATTCAGCAACCCTCCTAATCCCTTCAGGTACCAGTAAATATTCGATAAAATCATCTCATGGCTGGCAATTTTAAATTTTTCAACGGGGAGATGTAGTGCACGATGAATGATATGGCTAAAATATATTAGCAAAGATACCGAAACGGTGATGGTTGGAATCCATTTGTTTTTTCTTTCGGTATAATCAAGGTATATAAAATAAAAAAGGAAAGGTAACGTATATGCGGCGATATACCAGGGATCAGATATGCCTGCAATCAGGCTCAGTGCTGAGATTATAAGTGATGCGGTCTTTTTGTTTTCAATGGTCAGACATAGGTAAATGGATATCAGACCATACAAGTTAGTCAGGTTGTGTGAAAAAAGGTGAGAAACAAAGCCAATTTTAAAGCAAAGGGCCGGCAAAAATGACAGGAATGGAATCAATATCAGTGAATAGCTGTTATTCGTAATCTTTTTTGCAATTAAATATGAAAAAAAAGCACACAGCAATAGCTGGATGGCTGACAAAACCTCAAGGACGGCTATGGAACTGCCGTTGAAAATGTAAAAGACTAAGAAGTGAATAGGATAGACTGAAAGATACCAGTTATCCGTCGTTGGCTTCCAATCCCAGAAGGATGAAATCCCTTTTTCATCCAATTGCATCCACATAAGTGATGAATTGATGGTGTCGGGATCGAGTTTAAAATACATCTTAGCCATCATCAGGCATAAGTAAAATGAAAAAGTAATAACTAAAGCAAGATAAACATTTGATCTTTTAAGTAGTCTCATTTTTGTTCCGATTAAATTTCAATCATCCGATGTATGGCTTAGTCTGGTTATTTCTTTCTTATATACCTGGGTCTGGATTTGGTCTCAATATAAATCCTGCCGATATACTCCCCCAGCACGCCGATTCCTATAAGTTGTACTCCACCAAGGAATAGGATGGAAACAAGTATTGACGGGTAGCCACGCACAGGATTTCCGAAGAAGAATGTATCGAAAATCATATATGCGCCATGGAGAAAGGATAATCCTGCCACCAATAAACCAATATATGTCCACACTCTGAGCGGGAACGTTGAAAATGAGGTGATTCCTTCAAGAGCAAGATTCCAAAGCTTCCAGCCATTAAATTTGCTTTTACCAGCAACTCGCTCAGCGCGGGTATATTCTATTATTTCAACGCGGCCACCAACCCAGCTAAGTATTCCTTTCATGAAGAGATTTCGCTCGGGAAGATGCTTGATATTCTCAACGATTTCCCGAGACATCAGTCGGAAATCGCCAACATTCTCTTCAATTTTCGTGTTGCTTATTTTATTGTGCAGGCGATAAAACCATTCGGCTGTTTTACGCTTAAGCCGTCCATCACATGACCTGTCGGCTCTTTTCGCCAGAACGACATCCGCACCCCCTTTCCATTTCTCAATGAGCTGTGGAATGACCTCAATAGGGTCCTGGAGGTCAACATCGACAGGAATAATGACATCACCTGTCGAAGCCTCAAGACCCGCAAATAGCGCAGACTCCTTTCCGAAGTTTCTTGTAAAACATATGTGTTGCACCAGCGTGTCACTTGCTTCTATTTCCTGAAGCAACGCCTGAGTCTGATCAGTGCTGCCATCGTTAACGAACACGATTTCAACATCATCACTCTCGAAGGCAGCAAAGTTTCTTACCGTGTCGTAAAAGAGCGGTAGTGCATCTTCCTCGTTATATACAGGAACGATAAGAGATATTTTCATTTCTCATCCCGGAACACAATATATCGTGAATAAATAAATCCGCATACAAAACTGACCACGGAAAAGAATGTGAGGGTAATTAATGGATAGAGTTTTTTTGCGTCGGCGTAATTACCAACGGCAGCGGCAAGCGTACCCATAAAGAGAACATAAATTATATATCTGATGGTTGTGGCTTCAGAGCTGAATGTCCATTTAGCGTTAGCAAAGAATGAAAAAGTCACAGCAATACAGAAGGCTGAAAAATTTGCTAATGATTGTTGGTAACCTGTCATATATAAACCAGTGAAAACGCCCCAGTGTAAGACGGTATTTAATACTCCTACAAAAGCGTAGCGTGTCAGTGTCTTCATCATTCAAATGGTATTGGTAATTAAAAACAGATCCTGTCAGTTTGACAGCCGGTGATCAAGAGACCAGGAGAAGGGTGTACAAGAAATATCATGATGAGATTTCATGAAAGAAAAAGGATGCGAATGTTTTATATGCGGCTTTCATGCTAATTATTAAAGTGTCTTTGTTAAAAAATTGCAACACCAGAATTATTAGATGTTAACCAATACCGGTGGGGTCTATATAAGCCATTGATGCATAGAGATTAGTTTGGTGCTTTGTTGCCTTTCTTTCTTTTATGGGATTGATAAGGGAATTGCGTAAGATATCTCTTTTTTTTATTAAGAATTGAGAGGGTGATTTTAATTTAAATAAGATGATTATCATAAAATTATCATGACAGGAAAAGGTTTATGACCAGGTAATAAGCGCGAAAAGATTAATGGTGAAGCAACAATGTTCGCGGGAATTCATTGTGTCTGGTGCCAACTAAATCCCGGGTGCAGGCAGGACGAGTGGCTGATGTGATGACATGGCCAAAAGGTCATTGCTGGTCTGGGAAGGGGGGTTCTCAATCGAATGATACGCATTCTGCCGCAGGCCACTGAGGACTGCTACAAATAGAGGCTTATCGGGGGGCGGAGGGCGTGTCGGCAGAGACGGGTTCTGGTTTGCCTGGCGTTCCCTGCAGGAATCGAACCTGCAACTAGCCCTTAGGAGGGGCTCGTTATATCCATTTAACTAAGGGAACGTCGGCGCGCAGTATAGCGTACCGCCAGCGCGAATTTAACCTCGTGTTTCGCGTTTGCTCAATATCTCAACAAATTAGCGCGATTTCTCATCTTTTCTTCCGCTTTTGCTCAGCGCGCGCTTTTGCTTTGGCGGCTTCACTCATATCGTTACGAATCTGAGCGTGGCTGATTAAGGCAAAAATCAGCGTGCCGCCGGTGATATTTCCGAGCAGCGTTGGCAGCGCAAATGGCCAGAAAAACTCATGCCATGCAATACGGCCGTCAAACACCAGATACAGCACTTCCACTGAGCCGACCACGATATGCGCCAAATCGCCGAGCGCCACCAGCCAGGTCATCATGACGATCACCACGATCTTTGCCGCCCCGGCATAGGGGAACATCCACACCATGGTCGCGATAATCCAGCCTGAGATGACCGCATTGGCAAACATCTCACCCGGCGTATTCGCCATCACTTTTTCACTGATGACGGTAAACGCCTGACGCGTCGCATCGTCGAAAATGGGCATATGGTTAAACGCCAGTGCGCCCAGTGCGGTGCCGATCAAATTGCCTGCCAGCACCACGCCCCACAGACGCAGCAACAGCAGCACATTACCCGGCGTGGGTTTGTGCATCACCGGCAATACGGCGGTAACGGTGTTTTCGGTGAACAGCTGCTGGCGCGCCATAATTACGATGACAAATCCAAAGGTATACCCCAGATTTTCCAGCAAAAATGCCCCTGGCACGCCTGCCAGATGCACCTGAAAAATCCCTTTGGCCATTAGCGATGCGCCCATAGACAGACCGGCGGCAATGGCGGACCACAGCAGCGCCATGCCATCCCGCTCCAGCTCTTTTTCTCCGTCCTGGCGGATCTCTTCGTGAATCGCTGCCGCGCGTGAGGGCAGGGCATCTTCATCCACCTCAATCTCAGTGCCCTGATCTTTTTCTTCGCTGTCGACGTCGTTGTGATCCTGTGAAACTGATGGTGACTGCTTCATGTTTCCCTCCGGTGATAGTGCCAATGCGTAATAAGCGTAGCCGTTTTAAGCAAGCGTAAATTGTTACCTCGATTAAAATTAAGCGTAACAAAATTTTAACCGAGGTGGTTTTTTGAGCAATTTGTTGATCTGAACCGCCCGATTACCCCGTTCGGGGGAGGTGTGACGGTGCTCACAGACTTCGGCCCACAGATTCGTTGTGGTATTATCGCGGCCTTATTTCATTGCAGTGATTCCCTCTTCTATGCTCGAAGTCATTAATCTCTCTTGCGTTCGCGATGAGCGTTCCCTGTTTCATGGGCTGAGCTTTCGTGTACAGGCAGGCGATATCGTGCAAATTGAAGGGCCGAACGGTGCAGGTAAAACCTCGTTGCTGCGTCTGCTGGCGGGTCTGAGCCGGCCGGAAGAGGGCGAGGTGCTGTGGCAGGCGCAGCCGATTCGTCAGCAGCGGGAAACATGGCATCAAAACCTGCTTTATCTTGGCCATCATCCTGGCGTGAAATCGGTACTCTCACCGCTGGAAAACCTGCATTTCTGGCACGGCGACAGCCACGGTCAGGCGATTTTCGACGCGCTGGAACAGGTGGATCTGCTGGGTTACGAAGAGGTGCCGGTGGCGCAACTCTCAGCCGGACAGCAGCGGCGCGTGGCGCTGGCGCGGCTATGGCTTAGCCCGGCAACGCTGTGGATTCTGGATGAGCCGCTGACCGCTATCGATAAAGCCGGGGTAGAAAAATTAATGGCGCGCTTTACCCATCATGCTGATAACGGCGGGGCGGTGATTCTGACCACCCATCAGGATTTGCCGGATAACGCGGCACGCGTGCGTAAAATCCGTCTGACGTCGGAGTGGGCATAATGCTGGGGCGTGTGATTCAGCGTGAGCTGAAAATTGCTTTCCGCAGCGGCGCGGAAGTCATTAACCCGCTGTGGTTTTTCCTGATTGTTATCACGTTGTTTCCGCTGGGCATTGGCCCGGAGCCACAGCAGCTGGCGCGTATTGCCCCCGGCGTCGCCTGGGTGGCCGCCTTGCTGGCCTCGTTGCTGGCGCTGGAACGGCTGTTCCGTGATGACTTTCTCGACGGCTCGCTGGAACAACTTTTATTATTGCCTACACCGCTGCCGGTCACGGTTCTGGGCAAAGTGATTGCTCACTGGCTGATTACCGGCCTGCCGCTGATTTTGCTGTCGCCGCTGGCGGCTCTGCTGCTGTCGCTCGATTTTGCCGGATGGCGCGCCATGGCGTTAACCCTGCTGCTGGGCACGCCGACCCTGAGTTTTCTTGGGGCGATTGGCACCGGATTGACCGTCGGACTGCGTCGCGGCGGGGTGTTACTGAGTTTGCTGGTACTGCCGCTGGCGATACCGGTGTTGATTTTTGCCAGCGCAGCGATTGATGCCGCCGGACAGGGCCTGCCAATTGGCGGTTATCTGGCGATTCTTGGCGCCATGCTGGCAGTAAGCGCCACGCTGTCCCCGTTTGCTACGGCTGCGGCGCTGCGTATCAGTCTGCATTAACGCGTGCATCCACAGAGATGCCGGAATCCCTCTTCTTATATTGTGAGCTATGCAAATGTGGAAATGGTTACACCAGTGGGCAAAGCCTGAACGGCTGTATCGGCTTTGTAGCCGCTTAATCCCCTGGTTCGCGGTACTGGGCGTTGCCACCCTGCTATTAGGATGGGTGTGGGGCTTTGGTTTTGCGCCAGCCGATTATCAGCAGGGCAACAGTTATCGCATCATGTACATCCATGTACCGGCAGCGATGTGGTCGATGGGCGTGTATGCTTCGATGGCGATTGCCGCATTTATCGGCCTGGTGTGGCAGATGAAGATGGCTGACCTGGTCTCGGCCGCGATGGCTCCGGTGGGGGCGGTGTTTACCTTTATTGCGCTGGTCACCGGTTCCGCCTGGGGCAAACCGATGTGGGGAACCTGGTGGATTTGGGACGCGCGTCTGACCTCCGAGCTGGTGCTGCTGTTCCTTTATATGGGCGTTATCGCGCTGTACCACGCCTTTGACGATCGTCGTACCGCCGGTCGCGCTGCCGGGATTTTGATTCTGGTGGGCGTGGTTAACCTGCCGATCATTCACTTCTCGGTGCAATGGTGGAACACATTACATCAGGGATCGTCAGGCATTCTGCAACAGGCGATTGCGCCAAGTATGCGTACGCCGCTGCGCTGGTCCATACTCGGCTATCTGCTGGTATTCGCCACGCTGACGCTGATGCGTCTGCGTAACCTGATCCTGTTCTCTGAACGCCATCGCCCGTGGGCGGTTGAAATGGCACAGGGAGGGCGCAAATCATGACCCCTGCATTTTCCTCCTGGCAGGATTTCTTTGCCATGGGCGGTTATGCCTTTTATGTCTGGCTCGCCGTTATCCTCACCTTGATTCCGTTATTCGGCCTGGTACTGCACACCGTGCTGTTTCGCCGCCGTTTGCTGGCTGAGATTCGCCAGCGTCAATCCAGGGAGCGCCGCATCCGTGCGGCCAAATCGAAAAAAGCCGCCAGTGAAGCGGCAGGAGAATCTGTGTGAATATCCGTCGTCGTAACCGCCTGTATATGGTGGTGGCGATTCTGGTGGGCTTAGGCCTTGCCACATCGCTGGTGATGTACGCGCTGCGTTCCAACATCGACCTGTTCTACACCCCGAGTGAAATCCTGTATGGCAAAGGCGAAGAACATCAGAAGCCCGAGCCAGGCCAGCGTTTGCGCGTCGGCGGCATGGTGATGCCGGGCAGCGTCAAGCGCGATCCGAAAACCCTGGCAGTGTCGTTCAAACTGTATGACGCCAATGGCGTGGTGAGCGTCAGCTACGAAGGCATCCTGCCGGATCTGTTCCGTGAAGGGCAGGGGGTTGTGGCGCAGGGAGTGCTGGAGGATGGCAACCTGGTAAACGCCAAAGAAGTGCTGGCGAAGCACGATGAAAAATACACGCCGCCGGAAATTCAGGACGCGATGAAGAAAAACCACAATGGACCTGCGGCAACATATCAGCAGGCTGGTGCCCAATCATGATGCCAGAAATTGGCAGCTTTTTGCTCTGCCTGGCGCTGGGACTGGCGCTGCTGTTAAGTGTTTATCCGCTATGGGGCGCCGTCCGTCAGGATGCCCGACTGATGGCGCTGGCGCGTCCGCTCACCTGGGGGATGTTCGCCTGTATCGCCGCGGCGTTCCTGGTGCTGGTGCACGCGTTTATCGTTAACGATTTCACCGTGGCTTATGTCGCCACCAACTCCAACACCATGCTGCCGGTGTATTACCGCATCGCTGCCACCTGGGGTGCGCACGAAGGTTCGTTGCTGTTGTGGGTGCTGCTGCTCAGCAGCTGGACGCTGGCGGTGGCGATTTTCAGTCGCGGGATGCCGCAGGATGCGCTGGCGCGCGTGCTGGCGGTGATGGGGATGATTAACCTCGGCTTTCTGCTGTTTATCACCCTGACCTCCAACCCCTTTACCCGTACCTTGCCGAACTTCCCGATTGACGGTAGCGACCTCAACCCGATGTTGCAGGATATCGGCCTGATCTTCCATCCACCGCTACTCTATATGGGATACGTGGGCTTCTCGGTCGCTTTTGCCTTCGCCATCGCCTCGCTGATGGCGGGTCGTCTCGATACCGCGTGGGCGCGCTGGTCACGTCCGTGGACCACCGCGGCCTGGGTGTTCCTGACCATTGGCATCGTGCTCGGTTCTGCCTGGGCTTATTACGAGCTGGGCTGGGGCGGCTGGTGGTTCTGGGACCCGGTGGAAAACGCCTCCTTTATGCCGTGGCTGGCGGGCACCGCGCTGATGCACTCGCTGGCGGTGACGGAAAAACGCGGCAGCTTTAAATCCTGGACGGTCCTGCTGGCAATCACCGCCTTCTCGCTCAGTCTGCTCGGCACCTTCCTGGTGCGCTCCGGGGTGCTGGTATCGGTACACTCGTTCGCCTCGGATCCGGCGCGTGGCATGTTTATCCTCGCCTTCCTGGTGATTGTGATTGGCAGCTCGCTGCTGCTGTATGCGATCAAAGGCGGTCAGGTGCGGAGTCGGGTGCAGAATGAAGCCTGGTCGCGCGAATCCTTCCTGCTGGGGAACAACGTGTTGCTGATCGCCGCCATGCTGGTGGTGCTGCTGGGTACGCTGCTGCCGCTGGTGCATAAGCAACTGGGCCTCGGCAGCATCTCCGTCGGTGAACCCTTCTTCAACACCATGTTTACCTGGCTGATGGCGCCCTTTGCGCTGATGCTGGGAATTGGGCCGCTGGTGCGCTGGCGCCGTGATGAACCGCAGAAACTGTGGAAACGTCTTGGCATCGCGCTGCTGGTGACGCTGCTGCTCTCCATCGCCCTGCCGTGGCTGTTGCAGGATCGTATTGAAGCGATGACGGTGATTGGGCTGCTGATGTCGATCTGGGTGATCATCCTGACGCTGATGGAACTGCACGAGCGCGCGACCCATCGGCACACCTTCTTTACCGGCCTGCGTCATCTGACGCGCAGCCACTGGGGCATGGTGCTGGGCCATCTTGGCGTGGCGGTGACGGTGATTGGTATCGCCTTCAGCACGCAGTACAGCGTGGAGCGTGATGTGCGCATGAAGTCGGGCGATAACGTTGATATCCATAATTATCACTTTATCTTCCGCGACGTTCACAACCTGCAAGGGCCGAACTACAGCGGCGGGGTGGCCATCATCGATGTGACCCGCGACGGCAAACAGGAAGCGGTGTTGCACGCCGAAAAACGTTTCTACACCGCAGCGCGCACCATGATGACCGAAGCGGCGATCAGCGGCGGCTTTACCCGCGATCTCTATGCGGCGCTGGGCGAGGAGCTGGATGACGGTTCCTGGGCGGTGCGTATTTACTACAAACCTTTCGTGCGCTGGATTTGGTTCGGTGGCGTGTTTATGGCGGTGGGTGGCGTGCTGTGTCTGCTCGATCCGCGTTATCGTTCGCGCAAAAAAGCGCAACGGGAGGAGCAGGCATGAATAAGAAGATCCTTTTTATCCCGCTGGTGCTGTTTCTGCTGCTGGCGGCGGCGCTGCTGTGGCAGCTGTCACGCAACGCTAATGGCGACGATCCCACGCTGCTGGAATCGGCGCTGATTGGTAAACCGGTGCCGGTGTTCAAACTGGAAGCGCTGGATAAACCCGGCAAGATTTACGATCAACAGGTGCTGAACGACGGCAAACCGATTCTGCTCAACGTCTGGGCCACCTGGTGTCCGACCTGTCGCGCCGAACATCAATACCTCAACTCCCTGGCGGAGAAAGGCATTCGCGTGGTGGGACTGAACTATAAAGACGATCGCACCAAAGCGGTGACCTGGCTGAACACGCTGGGCAATCCCTACGCGCTCAGCCTGTATGATGGCGACGGTATGCTTGGCCTTGACCTCGGCGTCTATGGCGCGCCGGAAACCTTCCTGATTGATGGCAAAGGCATCATCCGCTATCGCCACGCCGGGGATCTGAACGAACGTGTCTGGCAGCAGGAAGTGAAACCGCTGTGGGATAAATACAGCAAGGAGGCGGGCGCGTGAAACGGCTGCTTCTGTTGCTTGCGGGCGTGCTGCTGAGCACCAGCCTGTGGGCAGCCATTGATACTTACCAGTTTGATTCGGTTAAGCAGGAGGAGCAGTACCGCGACCTGACCGGTTCGCTGCGCTGCCCGAAATGTCAGAACAACAGCATTGCCGACTCTAACGCGATGATTGCCGCAGATATGCGCCTCAAAGTGTATGAGCTGATGAAGCAGGGCGAGAGCCGACAGCAAATCATCGATTATATGGTGGCGCGTTATGGCAACTTCGTCACCTATGAACCGCCGGTAACGCCATCAACCCTGATTTTATGGGTTGGCCCGGCGCTGTTTGTGGTGCTGGGCGCCCTGATTATTATCCTGCGCAGTCGCCAGCGTAAAACGCGTAGCGAACTGGATGAAAACGAACAACAGCGCCTTGCGGCGATTCTGAAGCGTGACGGGAAGCCGTAATGACTGGATTCTGGATTACCCTGATTATTTTACTGGCGGCCGCTTGTGCGCTATTTCTTAGTGCAGGCTGGCGTCAGCGTACGGCCAGCAACGGCGACCGCGACCGACTGAACACCGACTTCTATCAGCAGCGCCTGCGTGAGCTGGAGCGTGATGAAGAGGAAGGCGTCGTGGCGGAGCGGCCGGAGATGGTGCGTGAGCTACAGCAAACTCTGCTGACCGATGTGCCGCAACAGGATGGTGACGCGCGCAGCCATCAAAGCAGCCGCTGGATCCTGCTGCCAGGCGTCGGATTGCTGGTGGTGATCTCGCTGGGCATGTATCTGAAAACCGGCGGTCTGGCGCAACTGGCGGCCTGGACCTCGGTGCAGCAGGAGTATCCGGCCCTGCGCGCGCGCGTAATGGACCCGCAGGCCAAACCGCTGACGATGGAAGAACTGGCGCGTCTGCAACTGGGGCTGCGTAGCTCGCTGCAATCGGACCCGCAAAACCTGAATGACTGGACCATGCTCGGCCGTCTCGGCATGGTGCTGAATAATGCCAGCGATGCCAGCCAGGCATTTCAGCGCGCGTTGCAGCTGGCTCCGAATAATCTGGAATTGCAGCAGGACTATGCCGAGGTGCTGACGCGCTCCAGCGATCCGCAGGATAATCGTCAGGCCAGCGTATTGCTGCATGACCTGCTGAAGCGGGACCACGCCAACGTACGTACCCTGAGTTTGCTGGCGTTTAACGCCTTTGAACAGCAGCAATACGACGAGGCGATTGGCGCCTGGCAGGTGATGCTGACATTGTTACCGGCCGGCGATCAGCGTATTGCGATGGTAGAACGCAGCATTGAACAAGCGAAAACTGACGCGGGGCAGCAAAATAGCCGTCTGGCACTGACGGTGAGTTTAGATCCGCAGGCAGAAAAAATGTTACCGCAAGGCGGAGTGATGTATATTTCTGTGTCTGACGGTGTATCACCGGTGCCTGTGGCTGTGAAGCGTTTACCGCTGAGCCACTTCCCATTATCGCTCACGCTGGATGACAGCAACGCCATGATGCCTGACCGTTTATTGTCGGCGCAGCATCAGGTGCAGGTTCGGGTGCGTATTTCGCGCGATGGCAGTGCCAATCCGCAGTCTGGCGACTGGTTTGGCTTAAGTGCGGTTACCCCCTGGGACGGTCATCAGCAACTGGCTGTAGAAATTAATCAACAGCAGCCCTGAGCGATAACCCCTTTTTCCGCACAGGGAGATAAGAATGAATTACCGCCTGACCGGTCTGGCGCTGGCCAGTGTTCTGCTGGTGGGATGTGCCAGTTCCAAACCGGCCGACACTGACGAACCTGCGCAGCGCAGCGATCCGTTCGAGAGCTTTAACCGCACGATGTTTAACTTCAACTACAACGTGCTGGATCCTTATGTGGTGCGTCCGGTAGCGGTGGCCTGGCGCGACTACGTGCCGGTGCCTGCGCGTACCGGGCTAAGCAATTTTCTCGGAAACCTCGATGAACCGGCGGGTATGGTCAACGCCTTCCTGACAGGGGAACCGCGTCGGGCGATGATCCACTTTACGCGCTTCTTCCTGAATACGACCTTAGGCCTGGGCGGCTTTATCGATGTCGCCAGCAAGGCCAATCCGGAGCTGGCGAGCGAACAGCCGCACCGCTTTGGTAGCACGCTGGGGCGCTATGGCGTGGGTTATGGTCCGTATATTGAACTACCGGCCTACGGCAGCTTTACCATCCGTGAAGATGGCGGCGATTATGTCGATACGCTCTATCCGGTGCTGAGCTGGCTGACATGGCCGATGTCGATCGGTAAATGGACGCTGGAAGGGGTGGAAACCCGCGCCCAGCTACTCGATTCCGACGCCATTCTGCGTCAGCAGCAGGACCCGTATGCGTTTATTCGTAATGCCTACTTCCAGCGACATGACTTTATCGCCAATGGCGGCAAGCTGAAGCCGGAAGAGAACCCGAACGCCAAAGCGATTCAGGGCGATCTCAACGATATCGATGCGCAATAAATAAAAGAAAAGGCGGCTGAATAAGCCGCCTTTTTTGTTCCTGTGACCCGGCTGGCATGTATGCCCGCCGCGGCTCTGCATCAGAACTTGTAGTTAAAGTTCGCACCGTACAGCAGCGCTTTACCTTCGGAATTAAAGGTGTAATTACCTTCTTTAATCGTCACGTTCTGGCCGTGCATATACGAAATACCCAGGTCGACGGAGGCATCCTCGTTAAACGCATACGAAGCACCGGCGCTGATCCACAGACGATCCTGATCCGGGATGGAGATCGAGCGCTTGTCGGCCGGAACCGGGCTATCGTCAAAGGCGATACCGGTACGGAAGGTCCAGTGATCGTCATAGAAATAGGTGGTACCCAGCGCGATACGGTAGGCGTCGTGGAAGCCTTCATCTTTATAGAACAGGGTCTGACCATTGTTGGTGGCTTTCAGCTCCTGGAACTGGCTCCAGCTGGTGTAGGTCAGGCTATAGTGCACGGCCCACTGCGGCGCCACTTTATGCCAGCCCGACACTTCCCACATCTCCGGCAGATTCAGCGTCAGCGAACCTGGGATGGTCGAACCGCTGGTGCCATACGGCAGGCCTAAGCCCAGCGCCTGGTTGATCGGGTTAATCGAGGTCGGCAGGTTGCTCTTATACTCGCCGTCGAAATCAATCTTCACTTCGGAACGATAGGTAAAGCCGAAGCGGTTGTTTTTGTCCACTTCATACAGGATACCGGCGTTCCAGCCGTAGCCCCATTCATTGCCCTTCAGACGAGCCACCTGGGTATCAGCCGGAATGCCGAGCGCTGCGCCAGATTCACCGGCATAACGCTCGATTTTCGCTTTGGCATATACCGCATCAAAACCCACGCCGAAGCTGAAGTGTTCATTCAGGCGATAGGCCGTGCTGAGGTTAAAGTTGCCGGTTTGCAGATCGGTTTTGCCGCCGTAACCGCCTGCGGTGTAATCGTCGTTAAACTCGGTCGCCAGACCGTAGTTTGAGGTGACCGAGGCGCCCACCCACCACTGATCGTTAATAGGGTGCACGTAATGGATATTAGGTATCCACTGATTCGGCGCGATGTTTTTGGCGTCCAGACTATTACCAGTCGGACTCTGACCGCTAATATTTACGTCGGGGTCAATATAAACCGCGCCAATAGAGAATTCAGGGCGATCCATTAATGCCATGGTTGCCGGGTTGCGGCTGGCCGAGGCGGCGGTATCACCCATTGCGCCTTCGCCGGAATAGGCGCGGCCGAGGCCTATTGCTGAAAATTCATTAAGTTGAAAGCCCGCTGCGTAAACATGAGAAGAAACGAGCGCCACTGCAGCTGCCACAGCTGACTTTGCAAACAGGTTCTTATGGTTCATGACCACAACCTCATCAGAATTATTATTAAACGTTGTTACATGGCGTAACAAGGGACGGCGGATTGTAGGGACTGACGATAAAAGCACATATCAGACCAGTGCGACGAGTATAGGTCCGACCTGTGTATTTGTTGCAATAATGTTTTTAAAATATTTCCAATTTGATCGATAAAATCAGATCTGCTTAACAAAATTGTTGCAGTTCTCCTCCAGCATAGCGAGTCCAATTTGTTTTGGATCAATTTTTTACGTGATATTCGTCACTTAGCAGGTTGAGCGTGGCGGCGGTTATGCATCAGGCGTACACTTTGTGGCAGAAAAAAATCCTTATTGGTCCGTTTTATCATCAGGAGAAGACAATGACTGATGCCATTAAAAACTGCAGTGCCACCGAGACCGCAGCCTGCTGCTGCGTTGATGTTGGCACCGTCATGGATAACACCGATTGCACCGCCAGCTGGTCCGGGCTGTTCGCCGATCGTCATGCGGCAGAGGCGATGCTGGCGCATCTGACTGAGAAGGCGCGTGAGGTGGAATCTGAACCCTGCGATATCCGTTCGCGCTTTGAAGATGACGCGGCAGGCGTGCGCCTGACTATCGACTTCAACTTCGCCTGCCAGGCGGAGACGATGATCTTCCAGCTCGGACTGCGTTAATTCCCCCAGCTGCCGGACCCGGTTCCGGCAGCGTTTTTCAATTTCGTGTTTCTCCTCGCACTTTTTCCCTCTGCATATTGGCGACTTACACGCTCCTGGTTAACACTGATGATCAGGTCAGACCTCTTTGGCAATGACGCCCAGGTCAAACATCACAGGTGACAGGCAATGAGCAAAGCGCAGCCGCTGCTGACGCGTCAGGGCGAACGCATCGCCATAACCCACGGTTTACGTACCCCTTTTGCCCGCCAGGCGACTGATTTTCATGGCATTCCGGCGCTGGAGCTGGGCCGCATGGTGGTGAGCGAATTGATGGCGCGCAGTGAACTGCCGGTGGAGGTTATCGACCAGCTGGTGTTCGGCCAGGTGGTACAGATGCCGGAAGCGCCCAACATCGCCCGCGAAATTGTGCTGAGCAGTGGGCTGAGCGTGCATACCGACGCCTACAGCGTCAGTCGCGCCTGCGCCACCAGCTTTCAGGCGGTGGCGAATGTGGCGGAGAGCCTGATGGCGGGCAGCATCGATGCCGGGATCGCCGGTGGGGCCGACTCATCCTCGGTGCTGCCGATAGGCGTCAGTAAAACCCTGGCGCGGGCGCTGGTCGATCTCAACAAAGCGCGTCGCTTCAGCCAGAAGCTGCAAATTTTACGTCGCCTGCGTCCGCGTGATTTGCTGCCGGTGCCACCGGCGGTGGCGGAATACTCCACCGGCCTGCGCATGGGCGACACGGCGGAGCAGATGGCGAAAACCCACGGCATCACCCGTGAGCAGCAGGATGCGCTCGCGCTGCGTTCACATCAGCGTGCCGCGCGTGCCTGGGAATCCGGTCGGCTGGCGCAGGAGGTGATGCCGGCCTTTGTGCCGCCGTGGAAAGCCCCAATCGAGCAGGACAACAACGTGCGCTTCAATGCCAGCGCCGCCGACTATGAACGGCTGCGTCCGGCGTTTGATCGTCGCCACGGTACGGTGACGGCGGCAAACAGCACGCCGCTCACCGATGGCGCGGCGGCGGTGATTCTGATGCGCGAAGGGCGCGCCCGCGAGCTGGGCATTACGCCGCTCGGCTATCTGCGCAGCTACGCCTTCAGCGCCATTGATGTCTGGCAGGATATGTTGCTGGGACCGGCGTACGCCTCGCCGCTGGCGCTGGAGCGCGCTGGCGTGAGTCTCGCTGATTTAACCCTGATCGATATGCATGAAGCCTTCGCGGCACAAACACTGGCGAATCTGAAAATGTTCAGTGATGAGCGCTTTGCGCGCGAGGTGCTGAATCGGCCACATGCGCTGGGCGAAGTTAATGAAGAACGTTTTAACGTGCTCGGCGGATCGATTGCCTATGGTCATCCTTTTGCCGCCACCGGCGCGCGCATGATCACTCAGACGTTGCGGGAACTGCGGCGGCGCGGCGGCGGGCTGGGCCTGGTTACCGCCTGTGCGGCGGGCGGATTAGGGACAGCGATGGTACTGGAGGCCGAATAATGAGCGATTCCGCATTTCACCTGCAAATGCGCCTGGACCACATCGGCGTGATAACCATCGATGTGCCGGGCGAGAAGATGAATACCCTGAAAGCCGAGTTTGTGCCACAGATAATGGCGGTGCTGGCTGAAGCACGACGCGATCCCCAGCTGGCAGGGCTGATCTTGATTTCCGGCAAACGTGACAACTTTATCGCCGGGGCGGATATCAGCATGATTGATCGCTGCCACACGGCGGAAGAGGCCGAAGCGCTGGCGCGTCAGGGGCAGGAAGTGATGGCAACGATTGCCGCGCTGCCTTTTCCGGTGGTGGCGGCGATCCACGGCGCCTGCCTTGGCGGCGGACTGGAGCTGGCTCTGGCGTGCAATGCGCGCATCTGCTCGCTGGATGAGAAAACCCGCCTTGGCCTGCCGGAAGTCCAGCTCGGGTTACTGCCTGGCTCCGGCGGCACCCAACGCCTGCCGCGGCTGATTGGCGTGCAGCAGGCGCTGCCGCTGATCCTGACGGGGAAACAGCTGCGGGCAAAACAGGCGCTGAAGCTGGGTATCGTGGATGATGCGGTGCCGCAGGCCATCCTGCTGCAAACCGCTATTGAACGGGTGCTGAAAGGGAAAAAAACGCGGCGTCCGCTGTCGCGTCGTGACCGCCTGTTGCAGGGGCCGCTTGCCCGGCAGGTGTTGTTTGCGCTGGCGCAGCGCCAGACCAACAGCAAAACTCACGGTAACTATCCGGCGGCCGATCGTATCTTACAGGTCGTGAGAATCGGGCTGGAGCAGGGCAGCAATGCCGGCCACGAAGCTGAAGCACGCGCTTTTGGTCAGCTGGCGATGACCCGCGAATCAGCCGCGCTGCGTAGCCTGTTCTTTGCCTCCACCGCAATGAAGAAGGAGGCGGTTGCCGCTGCGGCACCGCGTGACCTTCAGCATATCGGCGTGCTCGGCGGCGGCCTGATGGGCGGCGGCATCGCCAGCGTCACCGCGCTGAACGCCGGGTTGCCGGTGCGTATCCGCGACATCAATCTGAGCGGCATCAACCATGCCTTGCAGTACAACTGGGATCGGCTTAGCCAGCGGCTGAAGCGTCGCCAGATCAATGCGGCACAGCGCCAGCAGCAGATGGCGTTGATCAGCGGCACCCAGGATTATCAGGGTTTCGCCCGGCGCGATCTGGTGATCGAGGCGGTGTTCGAAGATCTGGCGCTGAAGCAGCAGATGGTGGCGGAGATTGAGGACCACTGCCAGCCGCATACCATTTTTGCTTCCAACACCTCCTCGCTGCCGATTGGCGACATTGCCGCCCATGCGCAGCGCCCGGAAAACGTGATTGGCCTGCATTTTTTCAGCCCGGTAGACAAAATGCCGCTGGTGGAGGTGATTCCGCACGGTGGCACCTCAGAGGAGACGCTGGCGACCACGGTGCAGCTGGCGCGTGGACTGGGTAAAACGGCGGTGGTGGTGGCTGACCGTCCCGGTTTCTACGTCAACCGTATTCTCGCGCCCTATATAAATGAAGCGATGCGATGTTTGCTGGAAGGTGAGCCGATTGAACATATTGACCAGGCGCTGGTGAAGTTTGGCTTCCCGGTGGGGCCGTTGCAGCTGCTGGATGAAGTGGGGATCGACGTCGGCAGCAAGATCAGTCCGATTCTGTTGCAGGCGTATGGCGATCGCTTTAGCGCCCCCGAGGCGGTGAGCGCTATTCTCGCTGACGATCGTAAAGGGCGTAAAAACGGCAGAGGCTTCTATTTATATCGGCAGACACGCTGGCCAACCCGGCGCCGGGCCGATGCCACGATTTACAGCCTGCTGGGTATCAAACCGCTGGCGAAGCAGAGTGAAGCGCAGATAGCCACGCGTTGCGTGATGATGATGCTCAACGAGGCGGCGCGCTGTCTGGATGAAGGCGTCATTCGCAGCGCCCGTGACGGCGATATCGCAGCGGTATTTGGCATGGGTTTCCCGCCATTTCTGGGGGGGCCGTTCCGCTATATGGATCAGCGCGGGGCCAGTGATATGGTCAATACATTAAACACCTTAATGCGGCAGCACGGCGACCGTTTTGCCCCCTGTGACGCGCTGATGACAGCGGCACAACAGCAAACGAATTTTTACACTTCTGCACAAATGTGAATAGGCGTACAGATTCAGCGGGTTAGAAAGGGTGCCGGCAAACGGCCTGCGCGGCACCATTCTGAGATATGCTTATTTAATAAACAACCGGTTGACTATACTGAAGCCATTGCGGTAAAACACAGCGTTCATTCGCAGAATGAAGCGTCTGGTGCTGTGGTACCGGACGATATCGACAAACAACAGCGGTGCTTTATGCAAGTTTTTATCATGCGTCATGGCGATGCGGCTCTGGAAGCAGCAAGTGATTCAGTCAGACCACTTACGCTTTGCGGATGTGACGAATCACGCCAGATGGCGAGCTGGCTTAACGGCCAGGCGCTGGATATCGAACGGGTGCTGGTAAGCCCTTATCTCCGAGCCTGTCAGACCCTCGCGACGGTACGCGAAGCCCTGACTCTGCCCGAAGGGGAAGATGTATTGCCAGAGCTGACGCCAGGCGGCGATCCGGGGCTGGTGGCCTGCTATCTGCAGACGCTGGCGAATGAAGGCGTGAAATCGGCGTTGGTGATTTCGCATCTGCCGCTGGTGGGTTATCTGGTTTCTGAACTCTGCCCGCAGGAAGCGCCGCCGATGTTCGCCACCTCCGCGATTGCCTGCGTCAATTTCGATCCGGCGACCTGCGAAGGCAAGCTGGAGTGGCAGGTCAGCCCGTCAAAACTGGCCAAAGCGATGTAAATCCCTCTGTGGGCCGCCTGCGCGGCCCCATCCCTTAAGGCAGCTCCGGCGGTTGCCACTCCTCGACCTCAATCAGCACCAGCAACGCGGCATCGCCGCCGAACAATTTTGGTGCCTGATGAAATGCCATCACCCACGGATGTTGTGCCAGCCACAGCGGCGTTTGCTGCTTGAGGATGTGTTTACCGTGCCCGGTCATCACGCTGGCGCAAAACAGATGCTCGCGGCGGCAGGCGGCAATCAGCGCGCCCAGCTCCTGCTTGGCCTGCTGTTGGGTTAAACCGTGTAAGTCGAGGAAAATTTCTGGCGTGTAGTCGCCGCGCCGCAGTTTTTTCAGCTCATAGTGGCTGACATCAGCGCGCACATAGCGTACCGGCCCGTCGCTTTGCAGCAACGGCTGAAACTCGTCGGAAAAATAATGGCTATTGTCGGCCTGTTCGGAAAGCAGCCTTTTCAGCGGTACTTCCCGCGTTTTCACCACCGGTTTATGCACGATGGTGTCCTGTTTCAGCTTACGCGTCCCAGTCATTAACTGGCGGAACAGCGCCTGATCGTCCTGGCTAAGCGGCGTCTTCTTACTCATGTCTCAACAAATATCATCAGAAATGGCGGGGGATCCCGATGCCATACCTTACCCGTAAGCGTTAACAAATGTCAGCTTTTTCGCCTTACCGCGCTGAATTCTGCCCGGCTTCGTGGCAAACTATCGGCCGATTGATTTTATGGCCTGCTGGAGGGCTACGTGGACAAAATTTTCGTCGATGAGGCAGTTAATGAACTGCACACCATTCAGGATATGCTGCGCTGGGCCGTCAGCCGTTTCTCAGCGGCCGGTATTTGGTACGGTCACGGCACAGATAACCCCTGGGACGAAGCGGTACAACTGGTCCTGCCCACCCTCTGGCTGCCGCTGGATATCCCGGAAGATATGCGCCATGCGCGCCTCACCGCCAGCGAGCGCCATCGCATCGTTGAGCGCGTGATTCGCCGCGTGAACGAGCGCATTCCGGTGGCCTACCTCACCAACAAAGCCTGGTTCTGCGGTCACGAATTTTATGTTGATGAGCGCGTGCTGGTACCGCGTTCACCGATTGGTGAGCTGATCGAAAACCGCTTCGCCGGGCTGATCGCTGACTATCCGACCCACATTCTGGATATGTGTACCGGCAGCGGCTGTATCGCTATCGCCACTGCCTACGCCTTCCCGGAAGCCGAAGTGGATGCGGTGGATATCTCTACCGATGCGCTGGCCGTCGCCGAACGCAACATTGAAGAACACGGTTTGCTCAACCACGTCACGCCGATCCGCGCCGATCTGTTCCGTGGTTTGCCGCAGGTAAAATATGATCTGATCGTCACCAACCCGCCGTACGTTGATGCCGAAGATATGGATGACCTGCCGGGTGAATATCGCCACGAGCCGGAACTGGGCCTGGCCGCAGGCAGCGATGGCCTGAAGCTGGTGCGCCGCATTCTGGCCTGCGCGCCGGATTATCTCAGCGAGCAGGGCGTGCTGATCTGCGAAGTGGGTAACAGCATGGTGCATATGATCGCGCAGTATCCCGATGTGCCCTTTACCTGGCTGGAGTTTGACAACGGCGGCGACGGCGTATTTATGCTGACCCGTCAGCAGATTGTTGACGCGCAGCATCATTTCTCTTTCTACAAAGACTAAAAACGAACATCGCAACAAGGAATCAACATGGCCGGAAACAGCATCGGACAATTTTTTCGAGTAACCACCTTTGGCGAGTCGCACGGCATTGCGCTGGGCTGCATTGTTGATGGTGTGCCGCCGGGCATCCCACTGACCGAAGCGGACATTCAGCACGATCTCGATCGCCGCCGTCCGGGAACCTCGCGCTATACCACCCAGCGCCGCGAACCGGATCAGGTGAAAATTTTGTCTGGCGTGTTTGAAGGCGTTACCACCGGCACGTCAATTGGTCTGCTGATTGAGAACACCGACCAGCGTTCACAGGATTACAGCGCGATTAAAGACCTGTTCCGTCCCGGCCATGCGGATTACACCTACGAACAAAAATATGGCATGCGTGATTATCGCGGCGGCGGTCGTTCGTCGGCGCGTGAAACCGCGATGCGCGTTGCGGCGGGTGCCATTGCGAAAAAGTATCTGCAAATGAAGCACGGCATCCAGGTACGTGGTTATCTGGCGCAGATTGGTGACGTGGAGTGCGAGCTGAAGGACTGGAGCATCGTTGAAGATAACCCGTTCTTCTGCCCGGATGCAGACAAGCTGGAAGCGCTGGATGAACTGATGCGCGCGCTGAAAAAAGAGGGCGACTCCATCGGCGCCAAAGTCACGGTGATGGCCGAAAACGTGCCGCCGGGACTGGGTGAGCCGGTGTTTGATCGTCTGGATGCCGATCTTGCCCATGCGCTGATGAGCATCAACGCGGTGAAGGGCGTAGAAATTGGCGACGGCTTCGCGGTGATTAACCAGCGCGGCAGCCAGCATCGTGATGAGATCCGCGCCAACGGTTTCCAGAGCAATCATGCGGGCGGCATTCTGGGGGGCATCAGCAGCGGCCAGACCATCAGCGCCAACCTGGCGATGAAACCCACCTCCAGCATCACCGTGCCGGGCAAAACCATCACCCGCGACGGCGAAGAAGTTGAGATGATCACCAAAGGTCGCCACGATCCCTGCGTCGGTATCCGTGCGGTGCCGATTGCCGAAGCGATGATGGCGATTGTGCTGATGGATCACCTGCTGCGTCAGCGTGCGCAGTGCGCCGACGTTCACTCCACCGTTCCGCGCTGGTAAGCCAATGCGTCGTCTGCTGCTGACCCTTGCCGCGCTGCTGTGCAGTGCGGCAGCGATGGCTGCCACGCCGTGGCAGCAAATTCATCAACCGATTAGCGGCGCACCGCAGTCGATTGGCAGCTTTGCCAACGGCTGTATTGTCGGCGCGCAGTCGTTGCCGCTCAATTCCCCAGACTATCAGGTGATGCGTCAGGATCAGCGTCGTTACTACGGCCATCCTGATCTGATCGCCTTTATTCAGCGCCTCAGCACCCAGGTGCATCAGTTGCAACTGGGGCAGGTGCTGATTGGCGATATGGGCATGGCCGCCGGTGGGCGTTTCAGCAGTGGTCACGCCAGCCATCAAACCGGGCTGGATGTGGATATCTGGCTGCAACTGCCGCAAAGCCGCTGGACGGCGCAGCAGTTGCTGCAACCGCAGCCGCTCGACCTGGTCACCCCCGATGGCAAACAGGTGGTGGCACGCCACTGGCAGCCGCAGATCGACAGCCTGATCAAACTGGCGGCGAAAGATGACGACGTGACGCGTATCTTCGTCAATCCGGCGATTAAAAAGCAGCTTTGTGCCGATGCCGGTAGCGATCGCGCCTGGCTGAACAAAGTCCGACCGTGGTTTGCCCATCGCGCGCATATGCATGTGCGCCTGCGCTGCCCGCCGGGTAGCCTGGAGTGTCAGGATCAGGCACCGCCGCCGCCGGGCGATGGCTGTGGCGCGGAGCTGGACAGCTGGTTCCTGCCGAAGCAGCCGGGCAGCACGCCGCCGGTGAAAAAAAACGCCGCCGCCGTTGCCACCCTCATGTCAGGCGTTGCTGGATAAACATTTACTCTAGGAATTTCCATGGAATGGTTCGTTGCCAGCCCTTTGGTGCTGGTAGTGTTGTTTGGTGTCTCGGTTCTGGCTGCTTTTATCGATTCCATCGCCGGTGGCGGTGGTTTGCTTACCCTGCCGTCGCTGCTGGCGGCCGGTCTCTCGCCGGCGCAGGCGTTAGCCACCAATAAACTGCAATCGGTGGGCGGCTCCTTCTCCGCCAGCCTGTACTTTGTGCGGCGTGGGGTAATTAACCTGCGTGCGCAGCGGCTGAATATCGCCATGACCTTTATTGGCGCGATCGGTGGCGCGGTATTGATTCAGCATATCAAGGCCGATGTATTGCGCCAGGTGCTGCCGCTGCTGCTGATCAGCATCGGGCTGTGGTTCCTGCTGATGCCGCGTATTGGCGAGCAGGACCGCGCGCAGCGTCTGCACGGTCTGGCGTATGCGCTGGTCGGTGGCGGCTGCGTCGGTTTTTACGATGGCTTCTTTGGCCCCGGCGCCGGTTCGTTCTACGCGCTGGCGTTCGTTACCTTATGTGGCTTTAACCTGGCCAAAGCCACTGCCCACGCCAAAATCCTCAACTTCACCTCCAACTTTGGCAGCCTGCTGTTCTTTATGTTTGGCGGCAAAGTGGTGTGGGGCACCGGGTTGATTATGCTGCTCGGGGCGTTTTGCGGCGCGCGGCTCGGTGCGCGTCTGGTGCTGAGCCGGGGTCAGAAACTGATCCGCCCGATGGTGGTTACGGTCTCAGCGGTCATGAGCGCCAAACTGTTATGGGACAGCCACGGCAGCGCGCTGCTGGCATGGATGGCCACCCTGTGATCAAACACTCGTCAATAGCGACAGCCGATGCGACAATAACGCCGGTTTTCAACAGAACAATGACATCATGAGCACAACACACCATTACGAACAGCTGATTACGCTGTTCGATAGCTGCTTCCAGCACGACTTTCAGACGCGTCTAATTAAAGGCGATGATGAACCCATTTATCTTCCGGCAGATGACACTTCCCCGTGGCATCGCGTGGTGTTCGCGCACGGTTTTTACGCCAGCGCGCTGCATGAAATTTCGCACTGGTGCATCGCCGGTGAGGCGCGACGTAAGCTGGTGGATTTTGGTTACTGGTACTGCCCGGACGGGCGCGATGCGCAGACGCAAAACCAGTTTGAGTCGGTGGAGATTAAGCCGCAGGCGCTGGAGTGGCTGTTTTGTATGGCGGCAGGCTTTCCCTTCAATGTAAGTTGTGACAATCTCGACGGGGATTGTGAGCCAGATCGCATTGCGTTTCAGCGCAAGGTCCATGCCCAGGTCATGACTTACCTTGAACAAGGCATTCCGGCGCGCCCGGCGCGTTTTATTCAGGCATTAGGGGAGTATTACGGCACGCCAGCGCTGACGGCGGCACACTTCCCCTGGCCGGAAGATTTGTGACCAACATCATATTGTAGCGGCGCGATTTAGCGCGCGGGTTTAATTAGAGGATAACGATGATCGTAGAATTTGAGGCACGCATTCTGGCGCTGATTGACGATATGGTGGATCACGCCAGTGACGACGAGCTGTTTGCCGGCGGTTATCTGCGGGGACATCTGACGCTGGCGGTAGCCGAGATCGAACTTACCGGTGAGCACACCCCGGAAGCGTTGCAGATTCATGTGACCAACAGCCTGCAAAGAGCCATCGCCGCCGGTGAACTCTCGCCGCGCGACCAGGCGCTGGTGATTGGCATGTGGGACAATCTGTTCACCCAGGCGCGCCAGTCCGCCTGATCTGTCGGGGCGATCCTGCGCCCCGCACGCTCAACGTCCGGCTTTTTTTCCCTTCAGTAACTTTCTGATCCAGTAGCGATTAGGATTCAGCGCCGCCAGCGTGGCCGCATCCAGCGGCTGTGGTTCGCCGCTCATCTGTGCCGCCAGCACTTCGGCCGCCAGCGGTGCGCTGCACAATCCCCGTGAACCCAGCGCCCCGAGCACAAACAATCCCGGATAGTGCGGCGCTTCCGCCACGTCCTCGCCCTGCGCGCGCTGTTCCGCCAGCGTGGCGTATTGCGTCAGGGTGGCGGCGTAATCCGGTACGCTACCTGCCATCGGCAGATGGTCGCGGGTGGCGCAGCGTACGCCGACGCGTGCTTCATTGTCGCTGATATCCACCTGCGGCGGCCAGTTGCAGTCGGGCAGACAGGCAATCAGCCGCTGACGATTTTCCTGCTGATCGTCGGCGCGCCAGTCAGTAGCGGTATCGCCGCGATGGTAGCTGGCGCCGATGCAGTGGGTGGCATAATTCGGGCTGACCGGGGTGAGATAGCCGTCGTAGCACAGCACGCTGCGCAAGGCGCCCAGCGCAGGGTTGGTCGGCACATGGCTGACCTGACCCGACACCGCGTAGACCGGCAGCGCCTGGCTTTGGGCGATATCCAGCAGCGCATGGCCATTAGCCAGCACCACCTGCTGATGCTGCACCGGCGGCTGGCTGGCAAAATGCAGCGTCCAGCCATTCTCCTGCGGCGTCAGTTGGTTAACGCGATGCAGCCAGTGGAGGCGTAAGCCCTTCGTCTGCGCATACTCCAGCAGATTGCTGGTCAGCTCCGACGGCGACAGCCAGCCACCGCGCGGATAATAAATCCCGCCCATGCCCAGCTCAACGCCTGCCAGCGCTTCTGCCCCGGAAGTATCCACGCCGTAAGCGATGTCGTGCGGCAGCGCCATGGTGAGCATCTGCGCGATTTTGTCGGCGCTTTTGCTATCCCAGCCCAGCTGCAATACGCCGCTCCAGTCATGCTCAAAGGCGACCGGCAGCGCGTCGTACAGGCGACGGGCAAAGCTAAAGGCGGCCGGGAAAAAGCGCGCCAGCGCCGGATCGTGCTGATTCAGCAGCGGATAAAGCGCCCCCTGTCGATTGCCGGAAGCCCCCAGCGCTGGCGCGGCATCGGCGCAATATAAGGTCACGCGCCAGCCGCGACGTAATAACGCCAGCGCCAACACCGCACTGGCGACACCGCCGCCAATCAGCGCGACTTCCGGGTTGCGGGCTGCGGGCCGTGCATACCAGGGTTGGGTCGGGGGCAGGGGGGCGGCATCATTTAACACGCCGACCAGCATTTCACGTTTGTGACCAAAGCCTTTGCGTTTGCTGAGGGTAAAACCGGCCTCCTGCAAACCGCGACGTACAAAACCGGCAGAGGTGAAGGTCGCCAGCGTGCCATGCGGGCGCGCCATGCGCGCCATCGCCGCGAACAGGCCCGGCGTCCACATTTCCGGATTTTTCGCCGGGGCGAAACCATCAAGAAACCAGGCATCCACCTGACGATGCAGACTGTCATCAAAGGTATCAATTAGCGCGTTAATATCCCCTAACCACAGGTCGAGTGTCACCTCGCCTGCGCCAAACAGCAGGCGCTGGCAGCCCGGCAATGCGGCAGGCCACTGCTGTTGCAGCTGTTCGGCCCACGGGCGCAGTTCCGGCCAGTGGGCGTGCGCGGCTACCAGATCCTGTTGCGTCAGGGGGAATTTTTCACAGCTGATAAAGTGCAGGCGTTGCAGGCGCGCGTCCGGCTGTTGGGCGCGGAAACGGTCAAAGGCCTGCCACAGGGTGAGAAAGTTCAGACCGGTGCCAAAACCGCTTTCCGCCACGATAAACAGGTCGCGATCGTGCGCAGGAAAACGTTGCAGAATCTGGTTGCCATCGAGGAACACATAACGCGTCTCCTCCAGACCATTGTCGTTGGAGAAATAGACGTCGTCGAATGTTTGGGATACAGGTGTACCCTGTTCATTCCAGTTCAGTTTTGCGTGTTCAACGGGGGATAACTTCAAGGGAAAGGCTCATTTTTCAGGCAGTGGCGTGATTTTAGCGAGAGCCGTCACATGACGCAAATTTACAAAAGGAAATGGCTGATCGGACTTGTTCAGCTTACAACTGTAAGCTAGAGTGCACGTCAATCCAAAAGAAGTGGAAGAGGACTATTTGATGAAACGTGCAGTGATTACTGGCCTGGGTATCGTTTCCAGCATTGGTAACAACCAGCAAGAGGTGCTGGCATCTCTGCGTGAAGGCCGTTCTGGTATTACTTTCTCCGAAGAGATGAAAGAAGCCGGGATGCGTAGCCACGTGTGGGGTAACGTAAAACTGGATACCACCGGGCTTATCGATCGCAAAATCGTGCGTTTCATGAGTGATGCCTCTATCTACGCTTATCTCTCAATGGCTGAAGCGATTAAAGACGCTGGCCTGAGCGACGAACAGTATCAGAACAACCCGCGCGTAGGTTTGATTGCCGGTTCTGGCGGTGGTTCCCCGCGTTATCAGGTTTTCGGTGCGGATGCGATGCGCAGCCCACGCGGCCTGAAAGCGGTCGGTCCCTATGTGGTGACCAAAGCGATGGGTTCCGGTGTGTCTGCCTGTCTGGCGACGCCGTTCAAAATCCACGGCGTGAACTACTCCATCAGCTCCGCCTGCGCCACCTCTGCACACTGCATCGGTAACGCGGTTGAGCAGATTCAGCTGGGCAAACAGGACATCGTCTTTGCTGGCGGCGGTGAAGAGCTGAGCTGGGAAATGGCCTGTGAGTTCGACGCAATGGGCGCACTTTCCACCAAATACAACGAAACGCCGGAAAAAGCCTCCCGTACTTATGACGCGAACCGTGATGGCTTCGTCATCGCTGGCGGCGGCGGTATGGTGGTGGTTGAGGAGCTGGAACATGCTCTGGCGCGTGGCGCACATATTTACGCTGAAATCGTCGGCTACGGCGCGACTTCAGATGGCGCTGACATGGTAGCACCGTCAGGCGAAGGCGCAGTGCGTTGTATGAAGATGGCGATGCAGGGTCTGGATGCACCGATCGACTATCTCAACACCCACGGTACCTCTACGCCGGTTGGCGATGTGAAAGAACTGGGTGCGATTCGTGAAGTGTTCGGTGACAACACCCCGTACATCTCTGCAACTAAAGCCATGACCGGCCACTCCCTGGGTGCGGCGGGCGTGCAGGAAGCGATCTACACCCTGCTGATGCTGGAACACAGCTTTATTGCTCCGAGCATCAACATTGAAGAAGCAGACGCGGCGGCACAGGGCATGAACATCGTGACCAAACCGACCGAAAAAGCGCTGACCACCGTGATGTCAAACAGCTTCGGCTTCGGCGGTACCAACGCCACTCTGACGATGCGTAAGTACCCGTCCTGATTCAGGACCAGCGATTTCTCCAGGGCCGGTTAATCCGGCCCTTGTTGTTTTGACATTCCGCGCCTCGCTTGCCACAATCATTTCCCTCATCTCTACATACGTAAACGTTCACGAAGATCCTCGCGCCCATTGCTGTTAATCCCAGCAGAGTTGCGTGTGTCTGGTTTTTGCCTGCAAGGTACGTCTTAGAACAAGGAGTTACGTCGATTATGACTACGGCTGCAAGCGCGCAGACGCAATCTGTATTTCCCTTAGCCTGCACATCCTTTGCCGTGTTTCTCACCTACCTCACGGCGGGCCTGGCGCTGCCGGTGATCCCGTTGTATGTCCACCAGGAGCTGGGCATGAACAACGTGATGGTGGGCGTGGCGGTGGGGATTCAGTTCTTTGCCACCCTGCTGACGCGGAGCTTTGCCGGACGACGCGCCGATCAGCACGGCGCCAAACTCACGACCCAGCACGGCATGATGGCGATTGCGCTGGTGGGCGTGGCTTATCTGGCGGCGGCGCTTTTGCCGGTCTCTCCCTGGGCGAAGTTTGGCTTGCTGGCGGTGGGGCGTCTGCTGCTTGGATTTGGTGAAAGCCTGCTGCTGACCGGCAACCTCACCTGGGGCATGGGGCTGGTGGGCAGCAAACGTTCCGGCCTGGTGATGTCGTGGAACGGCATGGCGATTTATGGATCGCTGGCTGCCGGCGCGCCGCTCGGCCTGCTGATCCATCAACACGGTGGATTTGCCGCACTCGGCGGTGTGGCCCTGCTGCTGCCGCTGCTGGCGCTGGCGCTTAACAGCTGGATCTCCGCGGTGCCGGTGGTGGGCGGGGAACGTCCCTCGCTGTTTAGCGTTATCAAAACCATTTTCCAGCCGGGGCTGGCGCTGGCGTTGCAGGGCACCGGCTTTGCGGTGATCGGCACCTTTACCTCGCTGTACTTCGCGGCGGAGCAGTGGGGCAATGCCGGTTTTGCCTTAACCGCTTTTGGCTGTGCCTTCGTGCTGGTGCGCGTGTTCTTCGGCGGTTTGCCGGATCGTCACGGCGGCGTGCGCGTGGCTATGGTCTCGCTGCTGGTGGAAGCCGCCGGTCTGCTGCTGCTGGCGCTGGCCGGACAGGGCTGGGTCGCGCTGATCGGTGCGGCGCTGACCGGCTGCGGCTGTTCGTTGATTTTCCCGGCGCTCGGCGTGGAGGTGATCAAACGCGTCTCGCCGCAGATACGCGGCACCGCGCTGGGCGGCTTCTCCGCGTTCCAGGATATCGCCTATGGGGCCAGCGGCCCGCTCACCGGCCTGCTGGCAACAGCATTGGGTTACGGTTCGGTGTACGTGGCCGGTGCCTGCTGCGCAGCGCTTGGCATCCTGGTGACCTGGCGTTTTGCCCGTCACGTCAGCGCAGCTTAGCCAGCTTATCGCAGGCTGCGACAATTTCGCCGGGCGTCAGCGCGGCGAAACCCAAAATCCAGCCTGGCTGCGGCGTCTGTCCGGTATATAACGGCGACAGACGCGGCAGCTGTAATCCCAGCTCACGCCCCTGCGCGGTCAGCGCCGCCTCTTCCCCTTGTAATAATCGCACCGTCAGTTGTAAACCGCCTGCCGCCGGGAACGGGGCCAGCCAGTGGGCAAATCGCGTGTTCAGCTGTTGCAGCAGGACATCACGACGGCTGTGGTACAGCTGGCGCATCAGACGCAGATGGCTGGCAAAATGGCCCTGCTGAAGAAATTCGGCGGTGATCGCCTGCGGCAACAGCGCGCTATGCCCGTCCAGTACGCTGCGTGCACGGCCCAGCGCATCGACCAGCGCGGGCGGCACCACCATCCAGGCAAGGCGCAGCGAGGGAAACAGCGTTTTCGAGAAGGTGCCGAGACTGATAACGCGGCTATCGGCCTCCAGCCCCTGTAGCGCTGGCATCGGGCGTTCGTCATAGTGAAACTCGCTGTCGTAATCGTCCTCAATCAGCCAGCTATCCTGCTGCCGCGCCCACGCCAGCCACTGTAAACGTCGTGCGAGGCTCATTGGCGTGCCGGTCGGGTAGTGGTGGGAAGGGGTGAGATACACCAGTTTTGCGCTGCCGCTGAGCGGCACCGCGCCAGATTCATCCAGCGGCATGGCGCGGCAGTTGGCGCCAGCGGCGAGAAAAGCATTACGCGCGCCAGCATAGCCCGGCTCCTCCAGCCAGACATCGTCGCCACTGTCGAGAAACATCAGCGCCAGCAGCTGAAGCGCCTGCTGGGAACTGGTGAGGATCAGCACCTGCCCGGCCTCGCAGCGCACACCGCGCGACAGCGCCAGATAATCCGCCACCGCCTGGCGCAGCGGCGCATAACCGCAGGGATCGCCATAACCCATCACGCTGCTGCCGAGCGAGCGCTGCACGCTGGCGCTGATGCGTCGCCAGAGGGTGTGGGGAAAAGCGCGTAATTCCGGCGAACCGGCGGCGAATGCGTGGGGAAATGGCGGATCCTGACAGCCTCCCGTCGCCAGTACCTGGCTGCCGCGCGTGGAAAAGCGCAGCGCGCCGCGCGGACTGGCAGCCGCCACGCGCAGCGGCATGGCGATGGCGACAAAAGTGCCTCGCCCGCCGCGACGTTGCAGATAACCTTCACTTTCCAGCTGCGCATAGGCCGCTTCCACCGTTACCCTGGAGAGGCCCAGATCCCCTGCCAGCTGGCGGCTGGAGGGCACCTTTTGACCAAAATGCAGATGCCCGCTGGCGATGGCCTGACGCAGGGTGCCGCACAGCCGCTCGCGCAGGCCACCCTGGCTGTGGTGGCTGAACAGGGTCAGAAGAGGAGAGGGCGTCATTGTGGTCTTATTCCCTGATGAAAAGTGGTATCAGAATGGAGACCACTTTGCCGTACACTGAGGGAAAATCACAACAGGAGAATGCGATGTCAGCGGTATTAGCCTTTCCCCCAGCCAGCGCGCCCGATAGCCTGGCCTATCTGCAACATAAACTGGCGTATTACACCGATGCCTGGGATTTAGCCGAGGATCTGGCTCAGGGCGTGGATGCGATTGTGGTGATCGATGCGCGCGCCGACGAGGCGTATCAGGCCGGGCATATTTGTGGCGCTATCTCCTTTCCGCATCGCACCATGAACGCCGCCTCCACCGCACAGCTGGATCGGCAAAAGGTCTATATCACCTATTGCGACGGCATCGGCTGCAATGGCTCGACCAAAGCGGCGCTGAAACTGGCAGCGTTAGGTTTTCAGGTCAAGGAGCTGATTGGCGGGCTGGATTTCTGGAAGCGCGACGGCCATCCCATGGCGTGGGGCAGCGCCGCAGGCGACTGGCCGGTAGCGGCCCCTGCGGCGCAATGCGGCTGCTGATTAGAGGAAAATCCACAGCAGGAAAATAAACACCAGCAGCGCAAGGCTGAGCGTCAGCGCCGGGCGCTGCGCCAGCGGGGCAGGCAGCTGGTTGAAAATTGGCGCCCAGATCGGCTGCGGACGCTGCTGGCTGGCGGCCAGCGGCTGCTCGACGTTTTTCTCGGCGCGACGGCTGAACAACAGATTGAGCAAGTCCTGAGTTTGCGCCGGGGTCAGCACCGTTTGCGGCGTGGCCTGGAAACGCTGCTCGCTGTAATCCTCCAGCAGGCGCTGTTCGTTGCTGGTCAGCGGCTGCTTCAGCGAGCTTTCCAGCATTTGCAGCGTCGGCGCGCTGTGCTGGCTCAGCGTCTGCCGCGCCTGTAAATATTGCGTCAGCAGCGGGAAATGGCGCGAAGGGATTGGGTCGCCACTCTTCAGATTCACCAGCTTCAGCACCTCGGTCAGCAGTTTCACCGGCGATTCACCGGTGCTGGCGGCCAGGCGAGTCACCTGCTGATTCAGCGCCTGATGCTCGGCCGGGAGCAGGGTGCGATCGCTGACGCGCGTCTGCTGCGGCTGGGGGATCGCCATCTGACCGTTCTGCAACATGGTCAGCACCTGACGCAGCTGGTCGGGCGACAGCGCGCTCAGCACCGTCTGATTAAACTGCTGGCGAATAAAATCGCTCACCGCCTGGCGGTTGTTGCCCTGCGGCAGTTTTTCCAGCAGCTGCTGCAACAGCTGACGCGTGGCGTGGCTGTCCTGCACCTGGGTCAGGCGGCTATTGAGATGCTGCTCGGCGGCGGGAAAGTGACGTGATTGCAGTTCAGCATCGTTTTTCACCCCCACTTCATGACGCACGCCAGCCCAGAGTTCCGGGGCTTTCAGGGTGCTGAGCGACATAATGCGGACAATCAGGCGTTCCAGCGTGGTGCGCTGGGCCGGGGATAACGGTTGATCGCCAGCCGATCCGCCGGGGCGGGCAGGGCCAGTTGTATTGGTGAGAGGGGAACGATCGCCCGCGGGCACACCGGGACCGCTAACAGGTTGCATGGCGGAATCCTTTAGAAACGGGTCAGATCCGGGTGCGCCGGAAAAACGAGGCCATATGATAGCAAAAGCCCCCAGGAAATCCACGGGGGCAGCAGGGAGAACCGGCATCCACTGAAAATTATTTTGCTCTGGCCTGCCTCAGCTTTCGCCGATGGGGGGCGCCGCAGCGCGGGGGCGACGCAACGGTGTTTTCAGTCGCTGCGCCAGAATCACCCCCAGCAGCGTCATTCCGCCGCCAATCCAGTGATAGCCGTGCAGCTGTTCATGCAGGAACAGCACCGCGACGATGGCGGTAAACACCGGGACAAAATTCATAAAGATGCTGGTGGTACTGGCGCCGAGACGCTGCACGCCAAGGATCCACAGGAACGGCGCAACGATCGAGGCAAACAGCCCGGCAAACAGCACCAGCGGGATATTGTGCGCATTAAGCGACACGTCCGGCGTGCGCAGAAAGCCCGGCAGCAGCAACAGTACGCCAAAGAAAATCTGCACATACAGGCTCTGCCACGTTGGCAGCGGAATCGCCCAGCGTTTGGTCAGCACGCCATACAGCGCGTACGAGGTTGAAGCGGCCAGCATCATCAGTTCGCCATTGCCGAGGCGCTGGTCCAGCAGCTGCGCCGGATTGCCCTCGCTCACCAGCCAGACCAGGCCCGCAAATGACAGCAGCCCGCCAATCAAAATGCCGCGCGTCGGCGCCAGACGCAACACCACCAGGCTGAGCAGAATGGTCAGCAGCGGAATGGTGGCGCCGAGAATCCCCATCATCACCGCCGACACGCTGTGCGCCGCGTAGTAGGCGAGGCTTTGATACAGCACCATGCCAAGCAGGCCGAGGACCAGCAAACGTCCGCTGCTGGCCACAATCTGCTGGCGATGACGCCACACCCCTGGCAGCGCAAACGGCGTCAGTACCGCCAGCGCCAGAATCCAGCGATAAAACGAGATGGCGGCAGGATCGATACTCGCGGCGGAGAGTTTGCTCACGATGGTGTTGATCGACCAGATCAGCACCGCCACCAGCGGAAAAAGAAAATTCATCGTACGGCTCCTGAAAATAAACGCGAACAGTTTACGTTTGACCGGTTTGGAACAGATAATTAAAATCGGACAAAAATCATTAATGACCGGACAGAATGAATCTACAGGTTGAGTATCAGCCGCCGATCGATGCGCCGCTGCTGCGCTATTTCATGCGTTTTGAACAGGCCAATGCCAAAACCGAATACCTGCCGCACGCCCACGACTGGGGGCAGGTGATCTTTGTCAAAAGCCATGTGCTGGAGATGGAGGTGGAGGGCGAGCGTCTGCTGACCCCGGCCGATATGCCGATCTGGATCCCTCCCGGCCATTTCCACAGCAGCTATAACCATCGTCAGGCGCAGTTTCGTACCTTTAACCTCGCCGCGGATTTGTGTGACGGGATGCCGCCGCAGGCCTGCCTGCTGAATGTGGATGCTATCGTTCATGCCATTATGGACGAGTTTGCCCGTCAGGAGCTTGAGCAGCCGCAAAGTGTGGCGGACTGGCGTCTTTGCGAGGTGTTATGTGACCGGCTCCGCCTTGCGCCGCCACACAAAAGCTATCTTCCCACCTCTGATGACAAATTTCTCGCGCCAATTCTGTATGCCTTGCAGGCGCATCCCGGTGATAACACCACGCTGGCACAATGGGCTAAACGCGTGTTCACCACCGAGCGTACGCTGGCGCGGCGCTGCCAGCAGCAACTGAATATGTCGTTCAGCGAGTGGCGCCAGCGCTTACGCTTTCTGCGCGCTATCGCCCTGCTGGAGCAGGGGATGAGCGTACAGGCCATCGCCCATGATCTGGGCTATAGCTCCGCTTCGGCGCTGATTGTGATGTTTCAGCAGCAGGCGGGCACGACGCCGGATCGCTATCGCAGCCGGTTAGGTTAATCAACGGCTTTGTGCCAGAATATGCCCCTTTCAATCGTTAGCAGACAGGACAGCCGTGGTGAAAATTCTCGTCGATGAAAATATGCCGTACGCCCGTGAACTCTTTAGCCGCACCGGCGAGGTGCTGGCGGTGCCGGGACGTCCATTGCCGGAAGCGGAACTGGCCGATGCCAGCGGACTGATGGTGCGTTCGGTGACTAAAGTGAATGCCGCGCTGCTGGCCGGTACGCCGGTGAAATTTGTCGGTACCGCCACGGCGGGCACCGACCATATCGATGAAGCCTCGCTGGCGGAGGCGGGTATCGCCTTCTCCGCGGCACCGGGCTGCAACGCCATCGCGGTGGTGGAGTATGTCTTCTCCTCGCTGCTGCTGCTGGCGGAGCGTGACGGCTTTGACCTGCGCGATCGCACCGTGGGTATCGTCGGCGTGGGTAATGTCGGCGGCCGTCTGCAAAAACGTTTGCAGGCATGGGGCGTGAAAACCCTGCTGTGCGATCCGCCGCGCGCCGATCGCGGCGATGCGGAAGCGTTCCACTCGCTGGACACGCTGGTGGCGCAGGCCGATATCCTCACCTTCCACACCCCGCTGTTTAAAGACGGCCCTTATAAAAGCTGGCATCTGGCGGATGCCGCGCTGCTGATGGCGCTGCAACCCAACACCATTCTGATCAACGCGTGCCGTGGCCCGGTGGTGGATAACGCCGCGCTGCTTGCGGTGCTGAAGATGCGTCAGGATCTGAGCGTGGTACTGGATGTGTGGGAGCCGGAACCGGAGCTGTCGCTGGAGCTGCTGGATAACGTCGATATCGCCACCGCGCATATCGCCGGTTACACGCTGGAAGGTAAAGCGCGCGGCACCACCCAGGTGTTTGAAGCCTGGTGCGCGTTCCTCGGCCAGCCGCAACAGGTGCCGCTGGAAAGCCTGCTGCCCGCGCCGGAATTTGGCACCATCACGCTGCATGGCAAGCTGGATCAACCTACGCTGAAACGTCTGGTGCACCTGGTGTATGATGTGCGCCGCGATGATGCGCCGCTGCGTAAAGTGGCCGCGCAGCCGGGCGAGTTCGATCGCCTGCGTAAGCAATATGAAGAACGCCGCGAATGGTCGTCGTTGCAGGTGATTTGCGATGATGCCGATGCGGCGGCGATGCTGAATCAGCTGGGCTTTCGCGCCAGTCTCCAGGCGGATAATGCCTGAGCAGGTAACGCCTGATTTGTCTGAATTAACGGGCGGTGAATGTCACCGCCTTCTGTTTTTATGTCATTGTCTGGAGTAAACCAACATGTCTGACGGCTGGAATATTGCGCTACTGGGCGCGACAGGCGCAGTAGGGAACGCTGTACTGGAATTGCTGGCGGAACGCCAGTTCCCGGTTGGTGAGTTATATCTGCTGGCGAGCGAGAACAGTGCCGGGGAGAATAAGCGCTTTGAGGGTCGCACCGTGCAGGTGCAGGACGCGGCGGAGTTCGACTGGTCACAGGCGCAGCTGGCGTTCTTCACCGCCGGACGCGATGCGTCTGCGCGTTATGCCGAAGAGGCTGCCAGCCAGGGTTGCCTGGTGATCGACAGCAGCGACCTGTTTGCGTTGGAGCCGGATGTGCCGCTGGTGGTACCGGATGTGAATCCCCAGGTACTGGCGGATTACCGCAATCGCAACATCATCACCGTGGCCGACAGCCTGGTCAGCCAGCTGCTGAGCGCCATCAAACCGCTGGTTGACGCCGCCGGTCTTGGACGTTTGCAGGTCACCAACCTGATCTCTGTCTCCAGCCACGGCAAGAAAGCGGTGGATGCGCTGGCGGGCGAGAGCGCCCGTCTGCTGAACGGCGTACCGGCAGATGACCACTACTATGGCCGTCAGCTGGCGTTTAACCTGCTGCCGCAGCAGGTGGACAGCAGCGGCAGCGTCGCGAGCGAACGCTGCCTGGTGGATCAGGTGCGTAAAGTGTTGCAGGACGAAGGTTTACCGATTGCGGTGAGTAGCGTGCAGGCGCCGGTGTTCTACGGCAATGCGCAGATCGTCCATCTGGAAAACCTGCGTCCGCTGTCGGCCGAAGAAGCGCGTGACGAACTGGCGCGTGCCGATGATATCCGCCTGAGCGATGAAGACGATTACCCGACGCAGGTCGCGGATGCCTCCGGCAACGGTGAGCTGAGCGTCGGCTGCGTGCGCAACGATTACGGCATCCCCGAGCTGTTGCAGTTCTGGTCGGTGGCCGACAACATTCGTTTCGGCGGCGCGCTGATGGCGGTGAAAACCGCCGAGAGGCTGGTGCAGGAGTATCTGTATTAATGTTGTCTGAAGAAAACACGCATAAGCTGGCGTTGGGCATTGAGTATGACGGCAGCCGCTATTACGGCTGGCAGCGGCAGCAGGAAGTGCGCAGCGTGCAGGAAAAGCTGGAAAAAGCGCTGTCGAAGGTGGCCAACCATCAGGTCAGCGTGTTCTGCGCCGGACGCACCGATGCCGGGGTGCACGGCACCGGACAGGTGGTGCATTTCGACACCACCTCCCAGCGCGCCGACGGCGCCTGGACGCTGGGCGTCAATGCCAATCTGCCGCCGGATATCGCGGTGCGCTGGGTCAAAGCGGTGCCGGATGAGTTTCATGCCCGCTTCAGCGCTACGGCGCGTCGCTATCGTTATGTGATTTATAACCAGCGGTTGCGTCCGGCGATTCTGGGGAGCGGCGTCACCCATTTCTACCATCCGCTGGATGTGGAAAAGATGCAGCGTGCCGGACAATGTTTGCTGGGCGAAAACGATTTCACCTCGTTTCGCGCGGTGCAGTGCCAGTCACGCACGCCGTGGCGCAACGTGATGCATCTGAACGTCACGCGTCAGGGGCCGTACGTGATCGTGGATATTAAGGCCAATGCTTTTGTGCACCATATGGTGCGCAATATCGTCGGCAGTCTGATGGAGATCGGCTGCGGCAATCAGCCGGAAGAGTGGATGGCGACGTTGCTGGCAGCCAAAGATCGTACCCTGGCAGCAGCGACGGCCAGAGCCGAGGGTTTGTATCTGGTGGCGGTGGATTATCCATCCCACTTTGCGTTACCTCAGCCTGCGTTGGGACCATTGTTCCTCGCGGATTAACCGTTAATCGAAGGATGTAGGGGAGTTGTATGGAGTTCATCCACTTTATTGTCGATTTTATTCTGCATATTGATGTGCATTTGGCCGAGCTGGTGGCGCAGTACGGCATCTGGATTTACGCCATTCTGTTCCTGATTCTGTTCTGTGAAACCGGTCTGGTGGTAACGCCTTTCCTGCCGGGCGATTCGCTGCTGTTTGTTGCCGGTGCGCTGGCGGCGCTGCCCGGCAATGACCTTAATGTGCATCTGATGGTCGCGCTGATGGTGATTGCCGCGATTCTCGGCGATGCCGTCAACTATACTATTGGCCGGGTGTTCGGTGAGCGGCTGTTCAGCAAGCCTGACTCGAAGATTTTCCGTCGCAGCTACCTGGACAAGACGCACGCGTTCTACGATCGTCACGGCGGCAAAACCATTATACTTGCGCGCTTTGTACCAATCGTGCGAACCTTTGCCCCCTTTGTGGCAGGGATGGGACATATGTCTTATCGCCACTTCGCGCTCTTTAACGTTGCGGGCGCGCTGCTGTGGGTGTTGCTGTTCTCCTACGCTGGCTACCTGTTTGGGGATTTGCCGGTGGTGCAGGAGAACCTGAAACTGCTGATCGTCGCCATTATTGTGGTGTCGGTGCTGCCAGGGGTGATTGAGGTCTGGCGTCATCGTCGTCAGGCGCGCCAGCAGAAGTCCCGGTAAGCCCGTAACCAGATTTTTATCCACAGCGAGAACCGGTTGTGGTTTAATGAGCGACATTTACGGCCTGCTGAAGGCGATTTCAGCAGCAATGAGAAGACTGGACCAGGTCAGATTTAAACAGAAAGGTCATCAATGAGCTGGATTGAACGCATACTTAATAAAAGCAATATTACGCCGACGCGCCGCGCCAACATCCCGGAAGGGGTCTGGACCAAGTGCGACAGCTGTGGCCAGGTGCTGTACCGCGCCGAGCTGGAGCGTAATCTTGAGGTCTGCCCGAAGTGCGACCACCACATGCGCATGCACGCCCGTGAGCGCCTGCATAGCATGCTGGATGAAGGATCGCTGGTAGAACTGGGCAGCGAGCTGGAACCGAAGGATCTGCTGAAGTTCCGTGACTCGAAAAAGTACAAAGATCGTCTGGCTGCGGCTCAGAAAGAGACCGACGAGAAAGATGCCCTGATCGTCATGAAAGGCCAGCTGCACGGTATGCCGATCGTAGCTGCCGCCTTTGAGTTCTCCTTTATGGGCGGCTCAATGGGTTCTGTGGTTGGCGCACGTTTCGTGCGTGCGGTTGAGCAGGCGCTGGAAGACAACTGCCCGATGATCTGCTTCTCCGCCAGTGGCGGTGCGCGTATGCAGGAAGCGCTGATGTCGCTGATGCAGATGGCGAAAACCAGCGCAGCGCTGGCGAAAATGCAGGAACGCGGTCTGCCGTATATTTCGGTACTGACTGACCCGACCATGGGTGGCGTCTCTGCCAGCTTCGCGATGCTGGGCGATCTTAACGTGGCGGAACCGAAGGCGTTGATCGGCTTTGCCGGTCCGCGTGTTATCGAACAGACCGTACGCGAAAAACTGCCGCCGGGCTTCCAGCGCAGTGAATTCCTGATTGAAAAAGGCGCGATCGACATGATCATCCGTCGCCCGGAAATGCGCTTTAAGCTGGCAAGCCTGCTGGCGAAAATGATGAACCTGCCAGCGCCGCTGCAGGATGGTGATCAGCCGGACACTGCGGCTGAGCCGGAGAGCAATGAGGCCTGACAGGCAACGGAAAGGCGCAGCAATGCGCCTTTTCACCAATGCACCGTAAAAGTTAACGGGACACATGGACACTCTTCACCTTCCTCAAGCCACGTCGCCTTTGGCCACGTGGCTTCATTATCTTGAACACCTGCACTCTCAGACCATCGAACTGGGTCTGGATCGTATTCACCGCGTCGCCGCACGCCTTGACCTGCTAAAACCTGCCCCGTTTGTCTTCACCGTTGCCGGGACCAATGGCAAAGGCACCACCTGCCGTACGCTGGAAACCCTGCTGATGGCCGCCGGTTATCGCGTGGGCGTCTACAGCTCGCCGCATCTGGTGCGCTACACCGAGCGGGTGCGTATTCAGGGTGCCGAACTGGATGAAGCGCAGCACAGCGCCAGCTTTGCCGCCATTGAAGCCGGGCGCGGCGACACCTCGCTGACCTACTTCGAGTTCGGCACCTTATCTGCCTTTAATCTGTTCCGTCAGGCCGGGCTTGACGTGGTGATCCTCGAAGTCGGCCTCGGCGGACGGCTGGATGCCACCAATATCGTCGACGCCGATGTGGCGGTGATCACCAGCATTGCGCTCGATCACACCGACTGGCTGGGACCGGATCGTGAAAGCATTGGCCGCGAAAAAGCCGGTGTCTTCCGTGGCGACAAACCGGCGGTAGTGGGCGAACCTGACATGCCGCATACCATTGCCGACGTGGCGGCGGAGAAGGGCGCGCTGTTGATGCAGCGTAACCGCGACTGGCAGTGGCAGCAGCACGGCGATAGCTGGTCATTGCAGGATGCGCAGGGTGAACTGCGCGATCTGCCGTTGCCGCAGGTGCCGTTGCCCAATGCCGCGACCGCCCTGGTCGCGTTGCGCGCCTCAGGGTTGCAGGTCAGCGAAGCGATTATTCGTCAGCATCTGCCGCTGGCCATTTTGCCGGGGCGTTTTCAGACGGTCAGTGAATCACCGCGTGTGATCCTCGATGTGGCGCATAATCCCCATGCCGCTTATTATCTGGCTTCACGTCTGGCGGAGTTGCCGCGGACGGGCAAGGTTCATGCAGTGGCTGGTATGCTGCATGATAAAGATATCGCTGGCACGCTGGCGGCGCTGGCGCCGCAGGTAGATCGCTGGTACTGCGCCCCGCTTGAAGGGCCGCGCGGTGCGACAGCGGAGCAGCTGATCGCCCATCTGGCGAGCGGCGAGGCGTTTGCGAGCGTCGATGCTGCCTGGCAGGCGGCGCGCCAGCAGGCTCAGCCCGAGGATGTGATTCTGGTGTGTGGTTCTTTCCACACCGTGGCACAGGTAATGGAATCGATGGCAGCGGAGAACGGCAGTGGCAAGTAAGTTTCAGAACCGTTTGGTCGGCACGGTGATTCTGGTGGCGGTTGGCGTCATCGTATTGCCCGGTCTGCTGGACGGTAAGAAAAAGCACTATAAAGAGGAGTTCGCTGCGATTCCGCTGGTGCCGAAACCGGACGACCAGCAGGACAGCGAGATGGTGCCGCCGGTGACGCAGTCGCTGCCGGCCCAGCCGCCGGAAGGGGCGGGCGCAGCGCAGAGCGAAACCAACAGCAAAACCACCAGCCCGGTGGAGAACGGCACAACCCAGCCGACGCATAACAGCGAACCGGCGGTGGTGACGCCGCCACCGGTGCATCAAACCGCGCCGGTACAGACGCCGAAGCCGAAACCGATCGAACAACCCAAACCGAAGCCGAAACCGGCAGAACCGAAGCCGGTGGAGCAGCCGAAGCAGGTTGAGCAGCCGAAGCAGGTTGAGCAGCCGAAGCCGGTGGAAACGCCGCAGCAGAACGAAGAGGAAGCGCCAAAAGGCCAGGCCTATGTGGTGCAGCTCGGCGCGCTGAAAAACGCGGCGAAGGTGAATGAGATCGTCGCGCAGCTGCGTCTGTCGGGTTATCGCGCCTTTACCGTGCCGTCCACGCCGGTACAGGGACAGATTACCCGCATCTATGTCGGCCCGGACGCCTCGAAAGCGAAGATGCAGGCCGCCGTCGGTGAGCTGAAAAGCCTTTCCGGCCTCGGTGGAGTGGTGAAGCCGTATAGCACGCGTTAAACCATTGATAAGCCGCGCCAATAGCAGAAAAAGGCGTGGCTTTTCATCAGGAAGATAACAAAAAATTATTTTATTTCAGCGGGTTATGTTGCTGAGATGGCTGGGGGCGAGGAAAGTTTTTTTCATCGCCCTTTTTATGGATGCAGAACCGGAAAACCCTACGCAAACGTTTTCTTTTTCTGTTAGAATGCGCCCCGAACTGGATGCAGGGGTGCAATCGCGCTGGCGCTGGAAGAGTTCATGATCTGGATTGATTACGTCATTATTGCGGTAGTTAGTTTTTCGGCACTGGTCAGCCTGATTCGTGGGTTTGTCCGGGAAGCCTTATCTCTCGTTACCTGGGGATGTGCGTTTTTTGTCGCCAGTCACTACTACGCCTACCTTGCAGTCTGGTTTACAGGTTTTGACGACGAACTGGTTCGCAACGGCATCGCCATCGCGGTGTTATTCGTTGCCACCCTGATTGTGGGTGCCATCGTGAACTATGTGATCGGCTCGCTGGTTGAAAAGACCGGCCTGTCGGGAACCGACAGGGTGTTGGGGGTCTGTTTCGGGGCGTTGCGTGGCGTGCTGATTGTTTCCGCCATGCTGTTCTTCCTTGATACATTCACCGGCTTCTCGAAAAGCCCGGACTGGCAGCAGTCCCAACTCATTCCCCAGTTCAGTTACATCATCAGATGGTTCTTCGACTATCTGAAAAGCACGTCGAGTTTTATACCCCGGTGACGCCACCGGGAGTGCGGCTAATGAGGAAATGACAACATGTGCGGTATTGTTGGTATCACCGGTTTTATGCCAGTAAACCAGTCGATCTATGACGCGTTAACGGTGCTGCAGCACCGCGGGCAGGATGCCGCCGGCATTTGTACCATCGATGCGCTTAACTGCTTTCGCCTGCGCAAAGCCAATGGTCTGGTGAGCGACGTCTTCGAAGCACGCCACATGCAGCGTTTGCAGGGCAACATCGGGATTGGCCACGTACGCTACCCGACAGCAGGCAGCTCCAGCGCCTCTGAAGCGCAACCATTCTATGTGAACTCACCTTACGGCATTACGCTGGCGCATAACGGTAATCTGACCAACGCGCACGAGCTGCGTAAACAGCTGTTCGAAGTGGGTCGCCGTCACGTTAACACCACCTCAGATTCCGAAATTCTGCTCAACATCTTTGCGCAGGAGCTGGACCGTTTTCAGCACTACCCGCTGGAAGCAGACAACATTTTTGCCGCAGTAGCCGCAGTGCACCAGCAGGTGCGTGGCGCTTACGCGGTGGTTTCGATGATTATCGGTCATGGCATGGTGGCGTTCCGCGACCCGAACGGTATCCGTCCGCTGGTGCTGGGCAAACGTCAGATTGCTGATGGCCGCACCGAGTATATGGTGGCGTCCGAGAGCGTGGCGCTGGATACGCTGGGCTTTGAATTTATCCGTGACGTCGCGCCGGGTGAAGCGGTGTACATCACCGAAAAAGGCCAGCTGTCGACGCGCCAGTGCGCCGAGAACCCGAAAAGCAATCCGTGCCTGTTCGAGTACGTTTACTTTGCTCGTCCTGACTCGTTCCTCGATAAGATCTCCGTCTACAGCGCACGCGTCCGTATGGGCACCAAGCTGGGCGAAAAGATCTCACGCGAGTGGGAAGATCTGGATATCGACGTCGTGATCCCGATTCCTGAAACCTCCACCGATGTGGCGCTGGAAATTGCGCGAATTCTCGATAAACCCTATCGTCAGGGCTTTGTGAAGAACCGCTACGTTGGCCGTACTTTTATCATGCCGGGTCAGCATCTGCGCCGCAGCGCGGTTCGCCGTAAGCTGAACGCTAACCGTGCCGAATTCCGTGGCAAAAACGTGCTGCTGGTGGATGACTCCATCGTACGTGGCACGACCTCGGAGCAGATTATCGAGATGGCCCGTGAAGCGGGCGCAAAACGCGTTTATCTGGCTTCTGCTGCGCCGGAAATTCGTTTCCCGAATGTGTACGGCATCGACATGCCAAGCGCCACCGAGCTGATCGCTCACGGGCGTGAAGTGGAAGAGATTCGCCAGCTGATCAAAGCCGACGCGCTGATTTTCCAGGATCTGGATGACCTGATCGAAGCGGTTCGCGAAGAGAACCCGGATATCGCCCAGTTCGAATGTTCTGTCTTCAACGGTATTTACGTCACCAAAGACGTTGACCAGCGTTATCTCGACTATCTCCAGTCGCTGCGTAATGACGACGCGAAAGCCATCGCGCGTCAGACCGAAGTGGAAGGTCTGGAATTGCATAACGAAGGTTAAGTTCTGCCGCCCGCTTTTAATGCATGATTAAAAGCGGGCATCTCTCTCGTCTCATCGTTTATTCCCTTCTTTGCTACAACTGCTCTCAGATTAAATTTTATTATAAAGCTGACAAAGTTAAGTCAGTTAAATGAATGCCGTCTGAATTTACATTCAATGTGTTATCGATTTTATATCAACCAAAAATGACGTTCTTTTTGTTTTTTTGTTAAATCCTATTTTGATTATTTAATAATTCATTTAAATCTCCTGATTTCAGGCTGGTTGTCATGCCTTTTATAGCTAACCTTCAGCGCGTCAGGCGGCCTGATATCAGAACAGATGTATCTGAATAAATAAAGGCAGGGCAGTGGATTTGCTGAGGCTGAAGAATTACGAACAATCTCATTACCTGTTTTTCTGACAGTGAATTGAAAATGGCGGGCGAAAAACATGGAGCAAGTGCGGGTCCTGTTCTGTGCATTTTTTTAGCCGCGTCTTTTAATTCACTGGGGTGATTAGAAAATGAGATTTAAGAAATTTAAGTTCTCCGCTATTTATACTGCAATGATTTTGCAGCTTCCGCTTGCATCATTGGTTATGTCAGATATTGCCCACGCGAGCATTGACAGCTCACAGAAATTGAATGTACAGACCCTGATATTAAAGCCGGGTGAGCGTGTGGCGGATATTGCCCGTCAGAACAACCTGTCGCTCGATCACTTATGGGAAATCAACTCTTTCGCGTTCAATGATAAAGCCACTTTCCTCGCGGCTTCCACTGGGGAGACGATCTGGCTGCCGGTTGTGAAACCCGCCGCTCAGCCCAAGGCAAAAACCACTCAGCCGGTTAAGAAAGCACGCCAGGCGGATCGGCAGGCGGACGCCAAAGTAAACGATAAGACCACCGATGCACGTCAGTTCAGTCAAAGCCAGCTCACTTCTCAGGCAGGCCAGCAGGCTGAAGCCTGGCTAAATGGTTTTGGCGGATCTTCGCGCGTTGCCATTGGCGCGGACGAAAACTTCGCTAACTACAGCTATGCCGCGGATGTGCTGGTGCCCTTCTGGGACAGTCGCGATCTGTTAGTCTTCAGCCAGCTGGGAGGCCGTCGCGCTGACGATCGTACCACCGGCAATTTTGGTCTGGGCGTGCGTTATTTTGCTGATGGCTGGATGCTGGGCAACAACGCCTTTTATGATAACGATTTCACCGGCAACAACCGCCGCGTTGGTGTGGGGGCCGAAATCTGGACCGAAGCACTGCGACTGGCGGCGAATGGTTATTACCGCCTGAACGGCTGGCATGAATCTAAACTGCTGGCCGACTATGACGAACGCCCGGCTAATGGCTGGGATATCGAACTGGCCAGCTGGCTGCCGATCTACCCGCAGTTAGGCGGCAAGGT
Source organism: Pantoea sp. X-Soil-TKNS-1207 (assembly GCF_059730485.1). Classification (NCBI taxonomy): domain Bacteria; kingdom Pseudomonadati; phylum Pseudomonadota; class Gammaproteobacteria; order Enterobacterales; family Erwiniaceae; genus Pantoea; species Pantoea sp. X-Soil-TKNS-1207. Next base: position 3,025,450 of record NZ_AP035958.1, on the reverse strand, counting down.
CAAATATGAACAATATTATGGCGATAACGTGGCGTTAATGAGCCGCAGCAGCCAGCAGAAGAATCCTTCTGCCGTAACGCTGGGCGCCAACTGGACACCGGTACCGCTGGTTTCAATTGACGCGGGCCATCGCAAAAGTATGCAGAGCGGTTCAGATAACACCGTTGGCCTGAACCTGAACTGGAACTTCGGGCGTTCACTTGACTGGCACCTGTCGTCGGATGCCGTGGCCGACCAGCGCAGCCTGGCCGGTTCCCGCTATGAACTGGTTTCGCGTAATAACCAGATCGTGATGGATTACCGTGAGCAGACCGTCATCACCTTCTCTCTGGCACATCAGGTGGAGGGTATCGAAGGTTCCACGCAGTCGCTCGGCGTGAGCGTCTGGGCGAAGCATGGTCTGGGCAGGATCGTCTGGGATGATGCGATGCTGGTCGCTGCGGGTGGCAAAATTATCGGTACGGGCGCGAATTCTCAGCTGGTACTGCCGGCTTATCAGGAGGGCGCCAGCAACCTCTATACCCTCAGTGCCGTGGCGTATGACACCAAAGGCAAGGCTTCTCCGAGTGCACAGGTGCAGATCACGGTAGAAAAACAGCTTCTGCCTGATGAGCCGTTGCCACCTGAAGAACCACAGCAGCCGGACGAGCCGGGACAGCCGGAAGAACCGGGACAGCCTGGGCAGCCTGACGCCGGAAAGACCACTGTCAACCTGAGTACCGGTGAGCTGATTGCGGATGGCAGTGGAAAAGCAGAAGTGGCGGTAGAGCTGAAAGACAAAGATGGTAACCCGTTGAGTGGCGAAGCAAACAGCCTGCGTCTGGACGCGACCATGCAGAGTATGCTGCGAAGCGCGGAAGCGGGTGTCACGGTTGGACAGTTCAGGGAAGATGCCCCAGGGCGTTATCTGGCGGATGTGACGGCGGGAAACGTAGCCGGTGTGGTGACCCTGACGCTTTATCATGGCAGCACCCAACTGGGACAGCAGCAGCTGACGCTGAAGGCTCAGCAAGCTGAAGTCGCGGTGCCTGCAAAAATAGAATTGGAACTGATAAGCGTAAAACTTATCGCCGGTAATAACTCAACCTATGCTGCGAAAGTCACTGATCAGTATGGCAATCCGATGGAAGGCATTGCAGTCAGGTTTGCTGACGAAGACGGTAGCAACTGGTCCTTAAGCAATAATGGTAAAACCAGCAAAAATGGTATAGCAAATGGGACACTGCTTAATACCGGGCAGGCGGGAACCTTTATTCTGACATCTTACGTTGGTGAGTTAGCATCGAATAAATTAACTGTGGTCTATAGCCCAGATGTGGACTCAGCAATGATTAAGCCGAACTCTGTTATTGCAAGAAGCGGGACGTTTGTGTCGGGCCAGCCTGGCTCAACAAAAGATGCACAATTCGCTCTGGAAGTAGTCGATAAATATGGCAATCAGCTGCGAAAACTACAAGGCTTCAGTCTGAAAGAGGCCAATGGTTACGACAGCCAGCTGGTGATTGATGCTTATCCGGGTACGGATGTTAACGGGATGATTGTTGGTCGCGTAAAAATGGCGGCTGGCCATACGGCAAATAACGATAAGACCCTCTATAAACTCTATCCGCTGTTCAATGGTGTTCGTGCCGGAACCAGTACTTTTGACATCACTTTTGATGCCGAATAATTTTGTGGATTGCTCCTCATAATAAAAGGCAATCGCTGCGGCGGTTGCCTTTTTTCCACACTTATCGCCTCAGTTTGTCATCCTTTCACGCAGCAGGTTATGATTAACGCTTTACCTGCATAGCAAAATCACTATGAAACGACTCATTATTGGTATCTCCGGCGCGAGCGGCGCCATCTACGGCGTGCGCCTGCTTGAAGTGCTGCAACCGCTGGCGGAGATTGAAACCCATCTGGTGATGAGCCTGGCAGCGCGCCAGACGCTGGCGCTGGAAACCGATTTCAACCTGCGCGACGTGCAGGCGCTGGCCGATGTGGTGCATGACGTGCGCGATATTGCCGCCAGCATCTCTTCCGGTTCGTTCAAAACCCTCGGTATGGCGATTTTGCCCTGTTCGATGAAAACCCTCTCCGGCATTGTGCACAGCTACAGTGATAGCCTGCTGACGCGTGCCGCCGATGTGGTGCTGAAAGAGCAGCGTAAACTGGTGCTGTGCGTGCGTGAAACGCCGCTACACGTCGGGCATCTGCGCATGATGACCACCGCAGCAGAACTCGGTGCGGTGATTATGCCGCCGGTCCCGGCGTTTTATCATCGTCCACAAACTATCGCGGAACTGGTGGATCAAACGGTGAACCGCGTCGTCGATCAGTTCGATATTGAGCTGCCGCAGGATCTGTTTGCTCGCTGGCAGGGTGCATAATGGTGCAAGCGTGCACAAATGTGGTGCAGAATCGCGCGCACGATCACTCTTCGTGCATTTCATGCACCAAAAGTTAACAATGTCGCTTTTTCCTGCTCACTCCGCTGTTATATTTCCCTCACAAACTAAGTGCTTGCGCCCCTGGCGGACGCAGTATTTAGTGCGCCTGTACAGGGTTTCGCCAATTTGCACAACTGGCATGAAACATGCACATTAAACAGCGCAAACACATCACGTACTACATAACAAAAAGCACTTCACTTGAGGGTTACCTATGAAAAAGCGAGTTCTGGCTCTTTCTCTGATGCTGGCAATGTCCAGCGCCGCGAGTGTGTTCGCGGCGGTACCGCATACCGTACGCATCGGGACCGACCCGACTTACCCGCCGTTTGAATCGAAAAACGCGCAAGGACAGTTAGTGGGTTTTGACATCGATCTGGCTAACGAGATCTGCAAACGCATTAAAACCAAATGTACCTACGTAGAAAGCGATTTCGATGCGCTGATCCCGTCGCTGAAAGCGAAGAAGATCGATGCCATCATCTCTTCACTCTCGATTACCGAGAAACGTCAGGAAGAGATTGCTTTCTCTGATAAACTCTACGCCGCCAACGCCCGCCTGGTTGCGCCGAAAGGCTCCACGCTTCAGCCAACTATCGAATCGCTGAAAGGCAAAAACATCGGCCTGTTGCAGGGCACCACGCAGGAAACTTACGCCAACCAATACTGGCGTCCGCAGGGTGTAACCGTAACCCCGTATGCTAACCAGGACCTGGTGTATCAGGATCTGAATGCGGGTCGTATCGATGCTGCCTTCCAGGACGAAGTTCAGGCGAGTGAAGGCTTCCTGAAACAACCGGTAGGCAAAAACTACGCCTTTGCTGGTCCGTCAGTGAAAGATGACAAAATCTTTGGCGTCGGTACCGGTATGGGCCTGCGTAAAGAAGATTCGGACCTGAAAGCGGCCATCGACAAAGCGTTTGAGGCGATGCGCAAAGACGGTACTTACGATAAAATTGCGAAGAAATACTTTGATTTCAATGTGTACGGTGACTAATTGTCCTGTCTAATAGGCTGCCCGCCCTGTGCGGGCAGTGCTTCGTTAATTTCTCCACGACAGGATCTAATTCATGTTGTATGGCTATTCTGACGTCATTCTTAAAGGCACCCTGGTCACGCTGGAGCTGGCACTCAGTTCCGTGGTGCTCGCGGTCGTGCTTGGCTTAATTGGCGCTGGCGCCAAACTTTCCCGCAATCGCCCGCTGGCGATGCTGTTTGAAGGCTACACCACGCTGATCCGTGGCGTGCCGGATCTGGTGCTGATGCTGCTGATTTTCTACGGTTTGCAGATCGCCCTGAACTCCCTGACCGATGCGCTGGGCATGGCGCAGTTCGATATCGACCCGATGGTGGCCGGTATCATCACGCTGGGCTTTATCTACGGTGCCTACTTCACCGAAACCTTCCGTGGCGCCTTCCTCGCGGTGCCGAAAGGGCAGATTGAAGCGGCGACCGCCTTCGGTTTTACCGGATCGCAAATTTTCCGCCGCATTCTGTTTCCGGCGATGATGCGTTTTGCGCTGCCGGGCATCGGCAACAACTGGCAGGTTATCCTGAAGGCGACGGCGCTGGTTTCGCTGCTTGGCCTGGAAGATGTGGTGAAAGCCACGCAGCTGGCAGGCAAAAGTACCTGGCAGCCGTTCTACTTCGCGGTTGTTGCCGGCGTGATTTATCTGGTGTTTACCACGCTGTCGAACGGCGTGTTGTGGTGGCTTGAACGCCGCTACTCAGTAGGTGTGAAAAGGGCAGAGTTATGATCGATATTATTCACGAGTATTGGAAATCCCTGCTCTGGACCGATGGTTACCGTTTTACCGGCGTCGCCATCACCCTGTGGCTGTTGATTATTTCGGTGGCGATTGGCGGCTGCCTCGCGGTGCTGCTGGCGATTGCCCGCGTATCGCCCAATCGTTTCGTCTCCACGCCGGTGTGGCTGTTTACCTACATCTTCCGCGGCACGCCGTTGTATGTTCAGTTGCTGGTGTTCTACTCCGGCATGTACACGCTGGAAGTGGTGAAAGGATCGGAGCTGCTGAACGCCTTCTTCCGCAGCGGTCTCAACTGTACCCTGCTGGCGTTTACCCTGAATACCTGCGCCTACACCACTGAAATCTTCGCCGGGGCCATTCGCGCTGTGCCGCACGGCGAAATTGAGGCGGCGCGTGCCTACGGTTTCTCCACCTTTAAGTTGTATCGTTGCATCATTCTGCCGTCGGCGTTGCGCACCGCGCTGCCCGCCTACAGTAATGAAGTGATCCTGATGCTGCACTCCACCGCGCTGGCGTTTACCGCCACGGTGCCGGACCTGCTGAAAATCGCGCGTGATATCAACTCCGCGACCTATCAGCCCTTTACCGCGTTCGGCCTGGCTGCGGTGTTGTACCTGATTATTTCTTACGTGCTGATTAGCCTGTTCCGCAAAGCGGAAAGCCGCTGGCTGGCACACGTGAAACCCTCTTCGTCGCATTGAGTATCACTATGGCTGAAAACAAATTAAGCGTTACCGAACTGCATAAGCGTTACGGTGAACATGAAGTTCTGAAAGGTGTGTCATTACAGGCTGATGCGGGTGACGTTATCAGTATCATTGGCTCGTCCGGTTCCGGGAAAAGTACCTTTTTACGTTGCATTAACTTCCTCGAAAAACCGAGCGAAGGCACCATCGCGGTGAACAATGAGCAGATTAACCTGGTGCGCGACACCGATGGTCAGCTGAAGGTCTCCAACAAAGAGCAGCTGCGCTCGCTGCGCACCCGTCTCACCATGGTGTTCCAGCACTTCAACCTGTGGAGCCACATGACGGTGCTGGAGAACGTGATGGAAGCGCCGATTCAGGTGCTGGGCCTGAGCAAAGCGGAAGCGCGCGATCGCGCCATCAGATACCTCGACAAAGTCGGCATCGATGAGCGCGCACGCGCCAAATACCCGGTGCATCTGTCCGGCGGCCAGCAGCAACGTGTCTCAATCGCCCGTGCGCTGGCGATGGAACCGGAAGTGCTGCTGTTCGACGAACCGACCTCCGCGCTCGATCCTGAGCTGGTGGGTGAAGTGCTGCGCATCATGCAGAAGCTGGCGGAAGAGGGCAAAACCATGGTGGTGGTGACCCACGAGATGGAGTTCGCCCGTCACGTTTCCAGCCATGTGATTTTCCTGCATCAGGGCAAAATCGAGGAGCAGGGCGCGCCGGATGAGCTGTTCGGCAATCCGAAAAGCCCGCGTTTGCAGCAGTTCCTCAAAGGTTCACTGAAATAATATCGCGTCCGGGCCGCCATCAGGGGCGGCCCGGACTGCCCCCGCTATTCCCGCAACAACTTCAATGCCGTATCTTCGTCGGTGACTAATCCACGCACCCAGCCGCCATGTAATGCCGCGCGGATCGCCGGATATTTGCGCTCGCTGCCGGCAAAACCAATAATCCGCCGTTGCGTCTGGCTCTCAAGCAGCACGCTGGTCAGCAGCTCGTCGGTTTCGCCCAGCACGCGCTGGCCCTGCTGATTAAAGAAATGGCCCAGCATTTCACCCACCACGCCGCGGGCATTCAGCGCCGCCACCTGGGCGTCGGTGATAAATCCCTCGGCGTTCAGCGGACAGCCCGGCTCCACTTCGCCAATGCCGACAAACGCCACATCAGCCTGTAAGGCACGCTGGGTCACGCGCTGATATACCTGATGCTGACACCACATGGCTTTATCCTGCGGCGTATCGGCGTACAGCGGCGCCGGGATAAAGAAATATTTACCCTGCATCTTCTCCGCCATCTTCAGCGGCACATCATAGCGGGTACCGGAGTCGTCACGCGCAATCGCGCCAATCATCGAGACACACTGATGCTGCGGTCGCTCGACCCACGGCAGGGTATCGATCATTGAACGCAGCGTCTTCCCGGAGCCAATGCCGAACACCTGCGGAGTTTCTTCGCTGATAAATTGCGCCATCACCTCGGCGCCGGCCACCGCCAGCATCTGCTGAATCGCCTCATCATCCAGGCCCGCCGAGGGCACCACACGGCACAGCTCCAGCCCGAACTTCTCCTGCACCTCACGCGCCAGATGCAGGCAGTGCGTCACCGGATGGTCGATCTTCACGCTGACCATCCCCATCTCACGCGCGCTGGAGACCAGCCGCTGCGCCACCTGACGCGATAAACCCAGGGCGCGCGCAATCTCCTGCTGCGTCACCCCGGCCACGTAATACATCCAGGCCGCACGGGCCGCCAGTTCCTGTTTTTTCTCTTCTCTGTTCATCGCGGCATTCCGTAGTAGCTGATGCGCCAGTTTAGCGCGTGTCGTGGCTCAGGTGTTAATTGAGCAAAAGCCCTAATTATGGGCAAAAGTATTAATTGTGATGAGGTTCGCAGAATGATCGCTAAGCCGACGACTATGCTACACGCAATCGGGCAAATGCCCTCACTTGTGGCAAATGTTTAATTCGAGGCGACTATGAGCAATAAATCGGTGTGGATGCATATCGGAGCAGGATCTTTTCATCGGGCGCATCAGGCGTGGTATCTGCATAAACTGCGCGAGCAGGGCGACGACAGCTGGAGCATCGCCCTTGGCAACATCCGCAATGATGCGGTACCGCTGCTGACGCAGCTGGCGGCGCAGAACGGCGAATATGTGCTGGAAACGGTCACGCCGGAGGGGGAGCGGCAGTACGAAACCATCACCTCGCTGCGCAAAATTCTGCCGTGGGACAGCGACATCAGCGCGCTGGTGGCCCAGGGGGCGCAGGCGGACACCCGCGTCATTGGCTTCACCGTGACTGAAGCCGGTTATTACCTGACGCCGGAACATGAGCTGGACCTCAGCCAGAGCGATATCCGGGCGGATCTGCAAGGAGATATCCGCACCCTGTACGGCGCGCTGGCGCGTATCCTGGCCCAGCGCATCGCGCAGGGCGGGGCGCCAGTAACCTTGCTCAACTGCGACAACCTGCGCCATAACGGAGAACGCTTCCGCCACGGTTTCCTCGCCTTCCTCGCCGCCAAAGGGGATGAGGCGCTGGCCCGCTGGGTCCGTGACAACACCACCTCGCCGAACACCATGGTGGATCGCATCACGCCACGCCCGACGCCGGAGGTGGCAGAACGGGTCAAAGCCGCCACCGGTAAAGAGGACGCGGTGCCGGTTATGGCGGAATCCTTTATTCAGTGGGTGATTGAGGATGACTTTATTGCCGGGCGTCCGGCGCTGGAACAGGTGGGGGTGGAGCTGGTGGCGTCGGTGCTGCCGTGGGAAGAGGCGAAAATCCGCATCCTCAACGCCACCCATGCCGCCATTGCCTGGGCAGGGACACTGACCGGCCACAACTACATTGACGACAGCACACGCCAGCCCGCCATTTATCAGCTGGCGTACGACTACGTCACCCAGGATGTGATCCCGTCGCTGTCGCCCAGTCCGCTCGACCTTGCCGATTATCGGGATGTGGTGCTGGCGCGCTTTAGCAATCCCTACATCAAAGACACCAACCAGCGCGTCGGTGCTGATGGCCTGTCAAAAATCCCCGGCATGGTCACCCCAACCCTGCGCGAATGTTATCAGCGTGGCGTCACGCCGCACGCCACCGCGGTGCTGCCCGCCTTGTTCTTCCTGTTCCTGCAACGCTGGGCGAATAACGATCTGCCTTATCCCTATCAGGATGGCGTGTTGCAGGTTCAGAGCCTGCGCCAGCAGTTTGCCAGCGCCGATCCGCTGCACGTTTATGTCAGCGACAGCGCGTTGTTTGGCGAGCTGGCACAGGATGGCGCATTCCACGCGCTGATGAAGCAGAGCGTGGCAGCGCTACAACGCTGGCTGCGCCAGCCCGAACAGCAGCTGACCACGGTGTAAGGAGCGCGACATGTATCTCGGTATCGATATTGGCACCTCAGAGCTGAAGGCGCTGATCATCAATCAACAGGGCGATATCGTCGCCTCAGAGCACGCCACGCTGAGCGTGCAGCGCCCGCATCCGCACTGGGCGGAGCAGGAGCCGCAGCACTGGTGGCAGGCGTGTGAACAGGTGGTGGCGGCGTTACGTCAGCAGCAACCTGACGCCTGGAGCGCAATTCGCGCCATTGGTCTGTCTGGCCAGATGCATGGCGCGGTGCTGCTGGATGCGCAGGGCGAGGTGCTGCGTCCCTGCATCCTGTGGAATGACACCCGCAGCGCGGCGCAGTGTGACGCGCTGCGCCGCCAGCATCCGCAGATGATGACTGTCGCCGCCAATATGATCATGCCCGGTTTCACCGCGCCCAAATTGCGCTGGGTGGCCGAGCATGAACCGGACATCTTCCGCCGCATCGATAAAGTGCTGCTGCCGAAGGATTACCTGCGCTGGCGTCTGACCAGGCGCTTTGTCAGCGAACCTTCCGATGCGGCGGGCACCCTGTGGCTCGATGTGGCGCAGCGTGACTGGTCAGATGCGCTGCTGGCGAGCTGCGGTCTGACGCGCGCCAATATGCCAGCGCTGGTGGAAGGCAGCGCCATCAGCGCCCGCCTGTCGCCGCCGCTGGCAAGCCGCTGGGGCTTATCGGCGTCGGTCATCGTGGCGGGCGGTGGCGGTGACAATGCCGCCTCGGCGGTGGGGGTTGGCGCGGTGAATCCGGGCGACGCCTTTATCTCCCTCGGTACCTCCGGGGTGATTTTTGTCGTCGGCGACCGGCTACAGGCCGATCCGCAATCTGGCGTGCACGCCTTTTGTCATGCGCTGCCGGGCCGCTGGCATCAGATGAGCGTGATGCTGAGCGCCGCCAGCTGCCTGCGCTGGCTGTGCAATCTGTTGTCGGTCAGCGAGGCGCAGCTGATGGAGGAGATGGCGCAGCTCACGCCAGACCAGCTGCGTCGCGCGCCGCTGTTTCTGCCTTATCTGTCCGGCGAACGTACGCCGCACAACGATCCGCAGGCGTCCGGCGCCTTCTTCCAGCTGCGCCACGAAACGCCGCGGGCGTTGCTGGGGTACGCGGTGATTGAAGGGGTGGCGTTTGGGCTGGCGGATGGTATGGCGGTGCTGGGCGATGCGCGTCGGCAGATCCGCGAATGCAGTCTGACCGGGGGCGGTGCGCGCAGCACGCTGTGGGCGCAGCTGATCGCCGATGTGCTGGATCTGCCGATTGTCACCCATCCGGCCAGTGCAGCTGGCGCGCTCGGGGCGGCACGTCTGGCGTGGCTGGCCGCAGGCGGCGATGAAGCGCAGGTGTGCCTGAAACCGCCGGTGCAGGCGCGTTACCAGCCGGATGCCGCGCGGGGGGCACTGCTGCAACAGCGGCTGCGCCTGTTCCGCGAACTCTATGCCCAACAGCAGCAGATCCGTGCGCTGCTGCCTGACTAACCGAACAGAAGGATACAGGTGATGCAATCGAACGAATACTGGTTTGGCTTGCCGAAAAAAATGTTCTGGGGCTTCCTCGCCATCGCCATTTTTATGGCGGGCGACGGCTTCGAAATGGCGTTTCTCTCGCGCCATATCACCGATATGGGCTTCTCACCGGCGCAGTCGGCGGTGGTGTTTACCTTTTATGGCCTGGCGGCGGCGCTGGCGGCCTGGGCATCCGGGGTGGTGGCGGAGTTGATCACCCCGCAGCGCGCGATGCTAATCGGTTTTGTGTTGTGGATAGTGATGCACACGCTGTTTATGTCGCTTGGCCTGGGGATGCGTAACTATCCGCTGATGGTGCTGTTCTACGGTATCCGCGGCCTGGCCTATCCGCTGTTTATCTACTCGTTCATGATGATGCTGGTGCAGGTGCTGCCGCGTGAAAAACTGGCGGCGGCCACCGGCTGGTTCTGGGCGATGTATTCGGTGGGGATTGGCGTGATCGGCAGCTACCTGCCGAGCCTGACCATCCCGATGCTGGGTGAAACCGGTACGCTGTGGCTGGCCATCGGCTGGGTGGCGTGCGGCGGGGTGCTGGCGTTCTTTAGCCTGCGCAATGTGCCGGTGGACCGTTCGCGGGTGCATCTGCCGCTGCGCGATAAAATGACTGAGATGTCGCGCGCCGTCACCATCCTGTTCACCAATCAGCATGTGTTTTATGCCTGCCTGATCCGCATTATCAACACGCTGTCGCTGTTCGGCTTCGCCATTATCATGCCGTTGCTGTTTGTCGATCGCCTGGGCTTTACCATCTCGGAGTGGCTGCAAATCTGGGCGGTGTTCTTCTTTGTCACCATCTTCACCAACATCTTCTGGGGCATTACCGGCGAGAAGCTGGGCTGGATCCGTCAGGTGCGCTGGTTCGGCTGTCTTGGTATGGCGATCTCCAGCCTGGCGTTTTACTACCTGCCGCTGTATGCCGGGCATAACTTCTGGGTCGCGCTGATTCCGGCGGTGCTGCTGGGGATTTTTGTCGCCGCCTTTGTGCCGATGACGGCAGTGTTCCCGACGCTGGAGCCGCAGCATAAAGGGGCGGCGGTATCGATCTACAACCTGTCGGCCGGGCTGAGCAACTTTGTCGCGCCTGCCATTGCCTCGGTGCTGTTGCCGTTCTTCGATATTGTCGGCGTGGTGTGGGCCTACACCGGGTTGTATCTGTTTGCCGGTGTGCTGACCTTTATTATCCGGGTGCCGCAGCCGGGTCATACCCATGCACCAGCCGCGGTGAAATCGCGCGTGGCGCAGCAACGCAGCTAAAAAAGCGGGGAGCCAGCCGGCTCCCCGTCGTTAGGCTGCGGTATCCTGTAGGGCTTCCTCCAGGTCATACCAGCGAAAGCCAAAACCGGACTCCTCCAGCCGTTTCGGCAGCACATGCTGACCGCCAAGCACCAGCACCGCGGATTCGCCCATCATCAGTTTGATGGCGCTGGCGGGGGTGCGCATAAACGCCGGACGGTGCATCACATGGCCGAGGGTGGCGGCAAACTGTTCATTGCGTACCGCGTACGGCGACACCAGATTGAACGGTCCCTGGAGCGCGCTGTTATCAATCAGCCACCAGATGGCGTTCACCAGGTCATCAATATGGATCCACGGCAGATATTGTTTGCCGCTGCCAATCGGGCCACCAACGCCAAGTTTGAACGGCAGCTTCATCTTCGCCAGCGCACCTCCTTCTTTCGCCAGCACTACGCCGGTGCGCAGCAGGCAGACCCGGGTACGATCGCTTTGCGCCGCCAGTGCCAGCTGTTCCCAGCGCGCGCATAACGTATGGGTGAACTCTTCATGGCCGGGATCGTCTTCGGTCAGCACCAGATCGCCGGTATCGCCATAGAAACCGGTGGCGGAACCGGAGATCAAAAACTGTGGCGGCTGGCTGCTGGCATTGATCAGCGATACCAGCCGTTCGGTAATCTGCCAGCGGCTTTCGCACAGTAATTGTTTTTGTTCGGCGGTCCAGCGCTTGTCGGCAATGGGTTCGCCAGCGAGGTTAATGACGCCATCCACGCCGTTGAGATCCTGCTGCTGCGCCAGGCCGGACCAGCAGGCGACGCGCGGGTCGAGCTTTTCGCGTGCCGCTGCCACATCCCGCGTCACCACGCTGACCTGATGACCGAGTTGCAGCAGGCGCGGGATCAGATGGCGGCCAATTAATCCGGTGCCGCCGGTAATAAGCAGATGCATGTTGAGCCTCCTTATGCCTTGTTATGTGCTCAGTTTCAGCATAGAAGAGAAGCGCCCGGCTGACGTGACCGCGGCGACGCTTACGATGAAAAAACCGTAGTCTGCGCTGGTCGTACCGCACGCAGATCCGACCTGCCTGGCATTGCCTTCATAAATAAAAATCGGTAAACATGAAGCACACCTGACGCACATCCGAGGCAGCCGATGAATTACCCGAACATGACGTTGTGGTCCGATGCTTCTTTCTTTAGCCCTTATGCCATGTCGGTCTACGTAGCGCTGACCGAGAAGGGCATCCCCTTTACCCTGAAACGCGTTGATTTATCGCGCAATGCGCAATGGGATGACGAGTATCGTGCGCTGTCGCTCACCTGCCGGGTGCCGATGCTGCAAATTGACGATCTGATCCTGAATGAATCATCGGCGATTGCCGAATATCTCGAGGAGCGTTTTCCGGCGCCGGAATATGAACGCCTCTATCCGCGCGATCGCGAAAAACGCGCCCATGCGCGCGAGATTCAGGCCTGGCTGCGCAGCGATCTGATGGCAATCCGCCAGGAGCGTCCCACCGAGGTGTTGTTTGCCGGTGAACGTTTCGCGCCCTTGAGTCCGGCAGGAGAACAGGCGGCACAGAAGCTGATCGCCGCCGTGCAGCGCCTGTTGCCGGATGGGCAACAAAATCTGTTTGGGGAATGGTCGCTCGCCGATACCGATCTGGCGGTGATGATTAATCGTCTGGCGCTGCACGGCGACGCATTGCCGGTGAAGTTACAGCACTACGCCGAATTCCAGTGGCAGCGTGCTTCGGTGCAGCTGTGGCTGGCAGAATCGGGCAGGCAACGCTAAGCACGATCAACGCTTGCGATGGGGAAAAGAACACTTTACCTTACCGCACACTCTAATAAAGAACAGTAAACAGGCGCGTGCCCGGCACGCCTAACAGAAAAGGGTTACGGATGGTGGATCAACCTGCAGATGACGGTATTGAATGGGTAGATATCGTTAGCGAAGAGAATGAAGTGATTGCGCAGGCCAGCCGTGCACAGATGCGTGCACAGTGTTTGCGTCATCGCGCCACTTATATTGTGGTGCATGACGGCATGGGCAAAATTCTGGTGCAGCGTCGTACTGAAATCAAAGACTTCATGCCCGGCAAACTCGATGCCACCGCCGGTGGCGTGGTGCAGACCGGTGAAGATCTGCTGGAATCAGCACGTCGTGAAGCGGAAGAAGAACTGGGTATCGCCGATGTGCCCTTTGCTGAGCACGGCAAATTCTACTTCGAAGATGAACATTGCCGCGTCTGGGGCGGACTGTTCAGCTGCGTCTATCACGGTCCTTTTGCCATGCAGGAGGAGGAGGTGGATGAGGTGTTCTGGATGACGCCGGAAGAGATCACCGCCCGCTGTGACGAATTCACCGATGATTCACTGAAAGCCCTGTCGCTGTGGCTGAGTCGCAATAGCGAAGCGCAGCGCAGAAAGCAGAGCGAAGCCTAAAAAAAGGCGCCGCTTGCGGCGCCTTTTGCGTTAATGGGCGGGATGCGACTGACGCATACGCTCACCCCGCCGCCGCAGGATCTCCATCACAATCAACAGCACCAGCGATGCGGCAATCATCAGCGTGGCCGCGGCCGCAATCGTCGGATCGAGGTTCTCGCGGATACCGGCGAACATCTGAATCGGCAGGGTGCGCTGGCTCGGGCTGGCGAGGAACAGCGTCACCACCACTTCATCAAATGAGGCGGCAAAGGCAAACAGCGCGCCCGAAAACACCCCTGGCGCAATCAGCGGCAAGGTGATTTTGCGGAAAGTCAGCAGCGGCGACGCACCGAGACTGGCGGCAGCGCGCGACAGGTTAGTGTCGTAACTTTTCAGGACCGCCACCACGGTAATCACCACAAACGGCACGCCGAGCAGGGTATGCGCCAGCACCAGGCCGAGATAGCTGTTCAGCAGCGACAGACGGGCAAAGAAGAAAAACATCCCCACGGCGATGATCACCACCGGCGCCACCATCGGCGAGATAATGATCGCCATCACGATGCCCTTGCCTCGAAACTCACCGCGCACCAGACCCATTGAGGCCAGCACGCCGAGCACCGTGGCGAGCAGCGTCGCCAGCGGTGCAATCAGCAGGCTGTTGCCGAGCGCGCCCAGCCACTCCTGCGAATGAAAGAAGGTTTGATACCAGCGCAGCGAAAAGCCGCTCAGCGGGTAGCTGAGGAACGAGCTGGCGTTAAACGACAGCGGCACAATCACCAGCACCGGCAGGATTAAAAACAGCAGCACCGCCGCACCATAGAAGTTGAAGAGTGCGCCCCACAGGCGCAGCAGGGTAGAACCTTGTTGTCTCATCTTCATCGCTCCTTAACGCGCCGCCGCAGCTGCGGGGGTACGGGTTACCCGAACATAAACGATATACAGCAGCATCACGATAATCAGCAGCTGGCTGCCGAGCGCGGCGGCCATGCCCCAGTTCATGGTGCTGTTAGTAAAGAAGGCCACAAAGTAGCTCACCATCTGATCGTCCGGGCCGCCGAGCAGCGCCGGGGTGACGTAATAGCCAATCGCCATCATAAATACCAGCAGCGCCCCGGCGGTGATCCCGGCGAAGGTTTGCGGGACATAGATGCGCCAGAAGGCGAGAAACGGATGTGCGCCGAGGGAGATCGCCGCCCGCATATAGCTCGGCGAAATGCCTTTCATCACCGCATACAGCGGCAGCACGATAAACGGCAGCAGGATGTGGGTCATCGAGATATAGACGCCAACGCGGTTGAACACCAGCGTCAGCGGATGATCAATCAGGCCGATGCCGAGCAGCGCACGGTTGATCAGCCCCCCCGATTGCAGCAGCACGATCCAGCTGGCGGTGCGCACAATCAACGAGGTCCAGAACGGCAGCAGCACCATGATCATCAGCAGATTGGCGCGGCCGGAAGGCTGTTTTGCCAGCCAGTAAGCGAGGGGATAGCCGATGCCGACGCACAGCAGCGTCACCACCGTCGCCATCCACAGGGTGCGCAGCAGCACGTTGACGTACAGCGCCTGATCGGCAGGCTGGCTGACGATGGCGCCGCTCTGGATATCCACTTTGCGGTCAAACACCGACAGCAGGTAAAGGCTGGTCAGCGGCTTCGATGCGCGTTGCAGCGTGCGCCAGGTGGTGATATCGCCCCACAGCGGTTGTTTGGCAATCAGGGTATTTTTCACCTCCACGCCATCGGCCGGGGCCAGACGCGGGACGGCAAGGATCAGGCGACGGTAGCTGGCATCTTCATAGCTGAGGCGTTTGGCCACGCTGGCGATTTGTCCCTGGTCGCGGGCGGCGATTAACTCTTTCACCAGCAATTCATATACCCGTTCGTCCGGCAACGCTTTGCCCGGCCACTGCTGCAACGCTTTGCTGGTTTGCGGCAGCGCCTCCGGCAGTTCCGGGTTATTGAGGCTTTGGCTGAGGATCGAACCGATAGGAAATAAAAAGCAGACCACCACGAACACCAGCAAGGGTGCAATCAGCAGCAGCGAACGCCGGGTTCTGGCCAGCTCGCTGCGTTGCAGACGCTGGCGCAGGGTCGGGACGCGCGAGGTACGCACCGATTGTGCTGGGGGATCCAGAACGGGATTTTGGCTCATGGCAGGACTCCTGCGGCCTGATGGCCGCGATTACAGATTTTTGTAGGGTGCGCATTGATGCGCACCGAACGGACTCACCCTGGTCGGCATAAATGCCGCCCCTACATTATTTGGCGGCCCAGCTGTTAAAGCGCTGTTCCAGTTCTTCGCCGTGCTCCAGCCAGAAATTGGCATCCACCTGTACCGATTTCGCCAGGTTGTCCGGCGAGGTTGGCAGCTGAGCTAAGCGCTCAGGCGCCAGCAGCTTGCCGGCTTTGATGTTGGTCGGGCCGTAAGGGATATTTTCGGCATAGACTTTCTGGTTTTCCGGCTGGTTAGCGAAGGCAATAAACTGCTCGGCCAGATCCTTGTGTTTCGACCCTTTGACGATGGCCCAGTTATCCAGGTCATACAGGCCGCCATCCCAGACGATTTTGAAGTTGTGGCCTTCCGCCTGCGCAGTGCCGACGCGGCCGTTATAGGCGGAGGCCATCACTACATCGCCGGATACCAGCCATTGCAGCGGCTGAGCGCCGGATTCCCACCACTGAATATTTGGTTTCAGCTGGTCGAGCTTTTTAAAGGCGCGATCGACACCAGCCGGGGTTGCCAGCACTTTGTAGACATCTTCGCGCTTCACGCCATCGGCCATCAGCGCGATTTCGAGGGTATATTTCGCGCTCTTACGCAGCGCGCGTTTGCCAGGGAATTTCTGCACATCCCAGAAATCGGCCCAGCTGGTAGGGGCGGTTTTCAGTTTGTCGGCATCGTAGGTCAGCACGGTGGACCAGACAAAAATCCCGGCGCCGCATTCGCTTACGCTGCCAGGAATAAAGTCACTGGTTTTACCCAGCTTGTTCCAGTTGAGGGTCTCGAACAGGCCTTCTTCGCAGCCGCGCAGCAGTTCCGGGGTTTCCAGCTCGACAACATCCCAGCCGACCTGTTTGGTTTCTACCATGGCACGGATACGCGCCATCTCGCCGTTATATTCGCCCGCGTCGATGGTGCCTTTCCCGGCGGCGGTAAACGGTTTATAGAATGCTTTGTCCTGGGCGTCCTTGTTGGTGCCGCCAAAAGAGATCACAGTCAGGGTTTCTGCCTGTGCCTGCAATGCTACGGCAGCGAAAATGAGTACAGCTAACTTTTTAACCATCCCACAACTCCTGAATTATTATTGATGTGCAGGCGAACCTGCGTATTGTTTGCAATGCAGCTTTTATGCCAGGTACCGGTGCGTGACGGGAACGACGTCGCGCACCGGGGGAGAGACTTAGTGTTTTGCCAGAATGCCGGTCAGCAGTTGCAATGCGCTGTTGAACTGCGCGTCCGGAATGGTGAGCGGGTAAAGGAAGCGGATGACGTTGCCGTGCACGCCGCAGGTCAGCAGAATCAACCCCTGCGCCAGCGCCTGTTGCTGGATGGCGCGGGCGATATCCGCCGACGGCTTGCCGCTGGCATCGTTAAACTCGGCGGCGATCATCGAACCACGCCCGCGAACTTCCGCCAGCGCGCGGCAGCCCGCGCTCTGCAAGGTTTCAATTAACCGGCCGCCGAGCTGGCTGGCGCGCTGGCACAGTTGTTCTTCCTCGATGACGTCGAGCACCGCGTGCGCGGCCGCAATCGCTGGCGGGCTACCGGCGTAGGTGCCGCCCAGGCCGCCCGGCTGCGGGGCATCCATCACCTCAGCGCGACCGGCGACTGCCGACAGCGGCATCCCGCCTGCCAGGCTTTTCGCCATAGTGATCAGATCAGGTTTTACGTCGTAGTATTCGCTGGCGAACAGCTTGCCGGTGCGGGCGAAGCCGCTCTGGATCTCATCGGCAATCAGCAGAATGCCGTGCTGATCGCACAGTTTACGCAGCGCGCTGACGAATTCCGGCGGCGCGACGTTGAAACCGCCTTCACCCTGAATCGGCTCAAAAATGATCGCCGCCACCTGCTGCGGGCTGATATCGCAGCGGAAAATCGCCTCAATGCTCTCCAGGGCCGCCTCAACGCTGTGACCATACAGCGCGTTGGGATAGCGGGCGTGGAACACCGAACTGGCGAACGGGCCGAAACCGGTTTTATACGGCGTCACTTTGCCGGTCAGCGTCATGGTCATATGGGTGCGGCCATGAAACGCGCCGGTGAAGGCGATGATGCCCGGACGTCCGGTGGCGGCGCGGGCAATTTTCACCGCGTTTTCTACCGCTTCGGCGCCGGTGGAGAAAAACGTGGTTTTAGCCGGACCGGCAACCGGTACGCGCTCGTTAAGGCGCTCCGCCAGGCTGATGTAGTTCTCGTAAGGGATAATCTGGAACGCGGTGTGGGTGAAGCAATCCAGCTGCTGTTTCACCGCCGCCATCACCTTCGGATGGCGGTGGCCGGTGTTCAGCACCGCGATGCCTGCGCTGAAATCGGTATATTCACGGCCCTGATGATCCCAGAGCGTGGCGTTTTCCGCTTTCACGGCATAGAAATCGCACATCACACCGACGCCACGAGGGGTGGCGTTTAAACGACGTGCCTGTAATTCGCTGTTACTCATAGCTCAACCTCATCATGTGATTCGCCGACTGACTTCACGCCGGAAAATTGCCCTGCTTGCTTTTTAGCGTTTTCAGGGTTTTATAATCCAGAGCCAGTTTTTTTTATTTTGAGGTACCAATTTTGCGCAGCTTACTGGGTGACCTGCTGTTTCAGCGTTTAAATCAGCTTTCCGGCGGCCCGTTGGCGAAGCGCCTGTATGACGTTTTGCAGGGTGCGATTCAGGAAGGGGCCATTGCCACCGGCGTGCGGCTGCCCGCCAGCCGTGACCTGGCGCGCGAGCTGTCGGTGTCGCGCAATACCGTGCTGGCGGCCTACGAAAAATTGCAGTCGGAAGGCTACCTGGAGACGCGTACCGGAAGTGGTACCTTCGTCAGCCTGGTGTTGCCGGAGGAAAGCCCGGAAGTGGCTCCTGTCCAGACGGCGCCGCGTGCGCGCGGGATGAACACCATCCGCCTGTCGCGACGCGGCACCCGGCTGCTGTCGCAGAGCGGCGCCGGCGCGTTTCAGTGGGGGGCGTTTATGCCCGGCGTACCGGATGTCAGCCATATGCCGCACGACATTTGGCGCAAAATCCAGCTGCGCATCAGCCGCCGTCTGCCGGTGGAATCTCTCAGCTATGCCAACCACGGCGGCTGCGTCGAGCTGCAACAGGCGCTGGCCGAGTATCTGCGGGTGATCCGCTCGGTCAACTGCACCGCCGAGCAGGTGCTGGTGACGGCGGGTACCCACCAGTCGCTCGATTTGCTGGCGAAAATGCTGTGCGATCCGGGCGACAGCGCGCTGGTGGAGGAGCCAGGCTACTGGGGCATCCGCAATGTGCTGGCGGTCAATGGCATCGAGCTGATCCCGACCGAAGTGGACGATCAGGGGCTGGTGCTGCCGCCGGAGCAGAGCGACCGCGCGGCGCCGCGGCTGATTTGCGTCACCCCATCGCACCAGTATCCGCTTGGGGCGGTGATGAGCCTGCAACGCCGTCACGAGTTATTAAACCGCGCCAAAAGTACCGGCAGCTGGGTGGTGGAGGATGATTACGACGGTGAGTTTCGCTTTGCCGGCAGCCCGATTCCGGCGTTGCAGGGACTGTCGCCGGATGCGCCGGTGATTTATCTCGGCACCTTCAGCAAGACGCTCTATCCGGGGATTCGCCTGAGTTACATGGTGGTGCCGAAGCCGCTGGCGGCGCGCATGAAAATGGCCCATTCCGAGCTGTATCGCGGCGGGTACGGTCTGGTGCAGCTGACGCTGGCGGAATTTATTCGTGAAGGGCATTACGCGGCGCACGTCCGCCGGATGCGTCAGATTTACAGCCGCCGTCGCGCGGCGCTGGTGGCGCTGATTACCGAGACCCTTGGCGCGTCCTGGGTGGTGCACAACAGCAACGCCGGGCTGCACCTGATCCTCGGTCTGCCGGAGAGCATCGACGATGTCGCCTTCAGCGCCGAGCTGGAGCAAAACGGCGTCCTGACCCGGCCCCTCTCCTCGTACTACCAGCGCGGCACGCTGCGGCGCGGGTTGCTGCTCGGCTATGCCTGCGTGGACGAAGCGCAGATGGCCACTGCCTTTGCGCCGATTTTGCAGCGCCTGCAACATCACCTCAAAACCTTTCCCGTCACGCTTTAATCCATGCGGCGCCCTGTCACGGTGCAGGGCACGTAATCAGTGCAATCGGCCTAATGCTAACAATTCATTAACATCACTTTTTAAAATACAATAAAAATCAATAGCCTGCGATTTTCATCGCCTGCTGATTTTGTTTTGAAATTGTCAAATTTCGCTTGTGTTCCTGAAATGCGTTGTGGTAGTGCTAAAAAAAGAGCCGCCAGCAAGCGCATGTTGACCCTGTTCATGCATGAATTGTGCCGGAGTTATTTTTCCTTCACGCTTTACGAGAGAACGTCATGAGAAATTTCGTTAGTTTCAGGAACATAAAAAAGAGTTACGACGGCGACAAGCTGGTGGTGCGTAACCTCAATCTTGACGTGGAGGAGGGCGAATTTCTCACGCTGCTGGGTCCCTCCGGCTCCGGCAAAACCACCAGTCTGATGATGCTGGCGGGATTCGAAACGCCCACCGACGGCGAGATTTTACTGCGTGATAAACCGCTGCATACGCTGCCGCCGCACCAGCGTGATATCGGCATGGTGTTCCAGAACTACGCGCTGTTCCCCCACATGACGGTGGCGGAAAATCTTGCGTTTCCGCTGTCGATCCGCCGCATGAACAAAGCGGATATCAAATCACGCGTCGCTCGCGTGCTGGATATGATCAAACTCACCTCGCTGGCGGATCGTTATCCGGCGCAAATGTCCGGCGGGCAACAGCAACGCGTGGCCCTGGCGCGTGCGCTGGTGTTTGAGCCGAAACTGGTGTTGATGGATGAGCCACTCGGCGCGCTGGATAAGCAGCTGCGCGAACATATGCAGATGGAGATCAAGCAGTTACACGATATGCTGGGGCTGACTATCGTTTATGTGACGCACGATCAAAGCGAAGCCATGACCATGTCCAATCGGGTGGCGGTGTTTAACGATGGCATGATCCAGCAGATGGATAGCCCCGACAAACTTTACGAGCAGCCGGAGAATGCGTTTGTTGCGCAGTTTATCGGTGAAAACAATAGCTTACTCGGGACCCAGGTGGCCCAGAACGGCGATTTTTATCAGGTGAAGCTGGACGACGGCACCGAGCTGGCAGCGCTGAAAGTTCGTCCCAGTTCGCCGGGTAAAAAGATCCAGCTCAGCATTCGGCCGGAGCGCGTTAACGTCAACGCGCCGGAGCAGGGCGATCAAATTGTGCAGGCGCAGATCCAGCAGTTTATCTACCTCGGCGACCATGTACGTATGCTGACCAGCGTGGCAGGACAGGAGAACTTTATGGTGAAGCTGTCGCCGTCGAAGATGGATAAACGCTGGCAGCCGGGCGCCCAGGTGACGCTGTCGTGGCAGCCGCAGCATCTGCGCGCGCTGGATGTGATGTTGCAATAAACCCATTGCACCGACCGGGCATTGCGCGATAAATCCGGGGTTTCCTGGTCGGCATAACTGCCGACCCTGCGCCAGGGCGCGGATTTTTGGCAAGGCATAAAAAAGGCGTCCCGCAGGACGCCTTAAACGCGTTTAAAGACCGGAATCAGCCTTCAGCCTGCTGCGACTGAATCGCCGTCAGGGCGATGGTGTAGACGATATCATCTACCAGCGCACCGCGTGACAGGTCGTTCACCGGCTTACGCATACCCTGCAACATCGGCCCGATGGAGATCAGGTCGGCTGAACGTTGCACCGCTTTGTAAGTGGTGTTGCCGGTGTTCAGGTCCGGGAAGATAAACACGGTGGCGCGGCCTGCAACCTGCGAGTTCGGCGCTTTCGATTTTGCCACGTCTTCCATGATGGCGGCGTCATACTGCAACGGACCGTCGATCACCAGATCCGGGCGTTTTTCCTGGGCGATACGTGTCGCTTCACGCACTTTCTCAACGTCGCTACCGGCACCGGAGTTACCGGTGGAGTAGGAGATCATCGCAACGCGCGGATCGATACCGAAGGCTTTAGCAGAATCTGCGGACTGGATGGCGATTTCGGCCAGCTGTTCCGGGTTCGGGTCCGGGTTGATGGCGCAGTCGCCATACACCAGCACCTGCTCCGGCAGCAGCATAAAGAACACCGACGAAACCAGCGAGCTGTTCGGCGCGGTTTTGATCAGCTGCAACGGCGGACGGATGGTGTTGGCGGTGGTGTGCACTGCGCCAGAGACCAGGCCGTCGACTTCGCCTCTTTCCAGCATCATGGTGCCGAGCACCACGTTGTCTTCCAGCTGCTCCTGCGCAACCACTTCGGTCATGCCTTTGCTCTTACGCATCTCGACCAGGCGCGGTACGTAGTTCTCACGCACCACTTCCGGATCGACAATCTCGATACCTTTGCCCAGTTCGACGCCCTGCGCCGCCGCAACGCGCTGGATCTCGTCCGGGTTGCCCAGCAGTACGCAGGTCGCGATGCCGCGTTCGGCACAGATGGCTGCCGCTTTTACGGTACGCGGCTCGTCGCCTTCCGGCAGCACGATGCGTTTGCCCGCTTTGCGCGCCAGCTCGGTGAGCTGATAACGGAAGGCTGGCGGCGACAGACGACGGCTGCGCTCGGAGGTGGCGGTGAGCGATTCAATCCAGTCGTTGTTGATGTAGCTGGCAACGTACTCCTGCACTTTTTCGATGCGCTGGGTATCGTCTGACGGCACTTCAAGGTTGAAGCTTTGCAGGCTGAGCGAGGTCTGCCAGGTGTTGGTTTTCACCATAAAGACCGGCAGGCCGGTCTGGAACGCGCGTTCACACAGACGGCCAATACGCTCGTCAATCTGATAGCCACCGGTCAGCAGGATGGCGCCGATTTCCACGCCGTTCATCGCGGCGAGGCAGGCGGCCAGCAGCACGTCCGGGCGGTCTGCCGAGGTTACCAGCAGTGAACCCGGGCGGAAGTGCTCCAGCATATGCGGAATGCTGCGCGCACAGAAGGTGACGGATTTAACCCGGCGGGTCTGGATATCCCCTTCGTTGATGATGTCGGCGTTCAGGTGGCGACACATATCAATCGCGCGGGTGGCGATCAGGTCGAAGCTCCAGGGTACGCAGCCCAGCACCGGCAGCGGGCTGTTGGCAAACAGCAGCTTCGGATCGATGTTGGCGATATTCGCTTTGGAGGAGTCGTCAAAGATCTCTGACAAATCCGGGCGCGTGCGGCCCTGTTCATCCACCGGGGCATTCAGTTTGTTGATGATCACGCCGGTGATGTTTTTGTTTTTGCTGCCGCCGAAGCTGCTTTGCGTCAGTTCGATACGTTCTTTCAGCTGGGCCGGAGAATCGTTGCCCAGCGCCGTGACAAACACGATTTCCGCGTTGAGGGTTTTGGCGATTTCATAGTTCAGGGCGGAAGCAAACTGATGTTTGCGTGTCGGCACCAGACCTTCAACCAGCACCACTTCAGCGTCTTTGGTGTTTTCGTGGTAGCGGGCGATGATCTCTTCCATCAGTACGTCCTGCTGGTTAGAACCCAGCAGTGACTCAACACGGGACATCAGCAGCGGTTCAGCTGCCGGGATCGTGGAGTTCTTACGAATGATGGTGGTGGTCTGGTCAGGGGTATCGCCACCGGTACGCGGCTGCGCGATGGGTTTGAATACGCTCAGGCGCACGCCTTTGCGCTCCATCGCACGGATCACGCCAAGGCTGACGCTGGTCAGACCGACGCTGGTGCCGGTAGGAATAAGCATAATTGTACGTGACACAGTAGAACCTCTCTGGTGTGGCAGGATCTCAAAACAACTCCGTCAGCCTGAGCTGACGGAGAGAAACATTTTACGCGGTGAGACGCGCAGCGTCCTGGGCGATGACCAACTCTTCGTTGGTGGGGATAACCACCGCCGGGCGGGTTCCTTCTTTGTTGATAAAGCCGGATTTACCGAAACGCGCCGCCAGGTTGCGTTCGTGATCCACTTCGAAGCCCAGCAGGCCGAGTTTTTGCAACGACAGCTCACGCACCATCGCCGCATTCTCACCGATACCGCCGGTGAACACTACGGCATCCAGACGGCCTTCCATCAGTGAGGTGTAGCTGCCGATGTACTTGGCCAGACGGTGGCAGAACACGTCCATCGCGCGTTTGGCGTCTTCTTTCGTCGCGTAGTTATCTTCCACGTAACGGCAGTCGCTGGTGACTTCGGTCAGACCCAGCAGGCCGGACTCTTTGGTCAGCAGTTTGTTGATGGCGTCAACGCTCATGCCGAGGGTGTCGTGCAGGAAGAAAACGATGGCCGGATCGATGTCGCCGCTGCGGGTGCCCATGACCAGACCTTCCAGCGGCGTCAGACCCATTGAGGTATCCACGCACACGCCGTTACGGATGGCAGAAACGGAACCGCCGTTGCCGAGGTGGCAGGTGATCACGTTCAGCTCGCTCACCGGTTTACCCAGCATTTTGGCGGCTTCCTGCGTCACATAGTAGTGGCTGGTACCGTGCGCGCCATAGCGACGTACGCCGTGTTCTTTATACAGTTTGTACGGCAGGGCGTAGAGATAAGACTCTTCCGGCATTGTCTGATGGAATGCTGTGTCAAAAACCGCCACATTTTTATCTGACAGATGTGGGAAGTTTTTCATCGCTTCGTCGATACCGATCAGATGCGCCGGGTTGTGCAGCGGAGCAAATGAAGACGCATCTTTGATGCCCTGGATCACGGCTTCGTCGATGATCACGGATTTGGTCAGCTGCTCGCCGCCATGCACGATGCGATGGCCGATTGCAGCGATTTGTGCCGAAAGCTCTGGTTTTTGTGCCAGAATAGTTTTAACAATGAAGTTGAGGGCTTCGCTGTGCGCCGCACCTGCACCCAGAGGGGCTTCCTGTTTGCTACCGTCCAGTTTCCATTTGATGCGCGCTTCCGGCAGGTGGAAGCATTCAGCCAGACCGGAAAGATATTCGTCGCCACTGGCGGGGTTGAGGATGGCAAACTTGAGAGAGGAGCTGCCGCAGTTCAGAACCAGAACTAACTTCGTCGACATGGAAGTACCTATTTTGTTAAATAGTGGCTAAAAATAACGCAATCAGACTAACAGCGTAGCCCATGAATGCTGGTAGATTAATGATTAACATCATGCGGTAGTCAAAAAGAGAACGGTCCGCAAAAAATTTAAGTAATTTTACGCAAATTTTTGAAATTTGCTTAGCGAAACATGTCTGTGTAACGCGCTTTAATTGAGCAGAAGCTTCCGGTAATGTTGCTAAAACGGCGTCAGAATACCGACTGTGACCTTTAAAGACAAAAACTTTTGAAGAATGTCACGTAAAGTTGTGTAGTTATCAAATTTTTTTAAATGTTGTAGTAATAGTTGAGGTCTACCATGGCGAATGATACAGGTAATACCGGCTGGTTCGGCTTATTTCAGCGCGGCCAGCACTATATGAAGACCTGGCCAGCCGATAAACGCCTGGCGCCGGTGTTTCCCGAAAATCGCGTGGCGACGGTGACCCGTTTTTCCATTCGCTTTATGCCGCCTCTGGCGATCTTTACCCTTAGCTGGCAAATCGCGCTCGGAGGACAGCTGGGGCCGGCGGTGGCTACCGCGCTGTTTGCCTGTAGCCTGCCAATGCAGGGCCTGTGGTGGCTGGGTAAACGCTCGGTAACGCCGTTGCCGCCAACCTTACTGCAATGGTTCCACGAAGTACGCGCCAAACTGGAAGAAGCCGGACAGGCGATTGCTCCGGTTGAAGGCAAGCCGACTTACCAGGCACTGGCCGATGTGCTGAAGCGCGCGTTTAAGCAGCTGGATCGCACTTTCCTCGACGATCTTTGATCTCCAGAGGCTTTCCGCTGCCACAGAATTTGCGCATTATCCCGGTTCAAATCAAAGAAAAGTGGTGCGGGCATACCCGCATCACCTCCCTTGTGCAATCATTTCTCCATTGGTTTAAATTTAGACGGTCGTAACGACCCTGGAGAACATCATGGAAATGACGCACGCACAGCGACTCATCCTGTCGAATCAATACAAAATGATGGCGATGCTGGAACCGGATAACGCCGAGCGTTATCGTCGCTATCAGACCATCATTGAACGTGGCTATGGCCTGCAACTGCGCGAACTGGACAAAGAGTTTGGTGAGCTGAGTGAAGCGACCTGCCGCACCTTAATCGACATTATGGAGATGCACCACGCGCTGCATGTCTCCTGGTCCAACCTCAAAGATCCTGCCTCGATTGAAGAACGCCGCCTGGCGTTTCTCGGCTTTGATGCCGCCACCGAAGCGCGTTATCTCGGCTATGTCCGCTTTATGGTCAATACCGAAGGGCGCTACACCCAGTTTGATTCCGGCACCCACGGCTTCAATGCGCAAACGCCGATGTGGGAAAAATACCAACGGATGCTGGCGGTGTGGCACACTTGCCCGCGTCAGTATCATTTAAGCGCGAACGAGATCGCGCAGATCCTCAATGCCTGAAGAAGGAGCAACGTGTGACGTACAGGGGTTTTCTGTTTGATTTAGATGGCACGCTGGTGGATTCACTGCCTGCTGTAGAGCGCGCGTGGACTCAATGGGGTGAACGCCATGGTTTTACGGCGGCAGAGATCCTGGGCTTCATTCATGGCAAACAGGCGATTACCTCGCTGCGCCATTTTCTGGCGGGACAGAGCGAGGAGATGATCCAGGCGGAGTTTACCCGCCTGGAACGCACGGAGGCGGAAGATACTGACGGCGTGCGTGCTTTGCCTGGCGCTAAAGCGCTGCTGGCGACGCTCGACGAGTTGCAGATTCCGTGGGCGATTGTGACCTCGGGTTCGGTCCCGGTAGCACATGCGCGTCACAAAGCCGCAGGACTGCCTGCGCCTGCCGCGTTTATTACCGCGGAGAATGTGCAACGGGGCAAGCCCGAGCCGGATGCCTATCTGCTGGGCGCGGAGAAGCTGGGGCTTGCCGCCAGCGACTGTGTGGTGGTGGAGGATGCGCCCGCAGGCGTGCTGGCAGGTCTCAATGCCGGTAGCGCGGTGATTGCGATTAACGCGCCGGAAGATACGCCGCGCCTGGGCGACGTGACTTTCCGTCTCACCACGCTGGAAGCGCTGGTGATTACCCGTGATGGCCGCGGCGGTTTTACTCTATCGCTGAAAGATTGAGCCATTTCCGCCCCTACAGGAGGACCCGGGATATAGCCTCGTTTGTTACAACGGCGTATCCTGGGAAATCTCATCCAGCGACAGACTGAAGCTGGGAATGAACACCTCAACAAAGTAATCCATCTCCGGCGAACGGCGTTGCGCGAGGGTTTTTTCCAGTCGCGCTTTCGCCAGCAGGAATTCATTATTCCCCGCCGACAACTCTTCAAGGCATTTTACGTACGCGCACAGGGCGTCGGCCTGCTTCACCACCGCCTGTTCGTCTTCGCCGTGCAGATGTTCATCCAGCAATGGACGCCATGCATCCTGCAATTCTGGCGGCAGCATCTCGATCAGCTTGTGCTGCGCGATCTTCTCAATCTTCTTGTATTCATGGGCAATCTGCGCGTTGTAATACTTCACCGGCGTCGGTAAATCACCGGTCAGCGCTTCGCTCGCATCGTGATACAGCGCCAGCATGGCAATACGCTCGGCATTCAGATTGCCGTTGAATTTTTTGTTCTTAATGATCGCCAGCGCATGGGCAACCATCGCCACCTGAAGGCTGTGTTCAGAGACGTTTTCAGTGCGCACGTTGCGCATCAGCGGCCAGCGGTTAATCAGTTTGAGGCGGGAGAGATGGGCGAAAAAGTGGCTACGGGTCATGGACGGCTCCTGTTCGCACGGCGGGGAGGGCGAACCCTCCCCGAAAACAGCGATTATACGCGCGTGCAGTTACTGGCGATACCCTTGCAGGAAGCGACCAAACTTGGTGATGGCCATTTCCAGGTCATCGACGCGCGGCAGGGTAACGATGCGCACATGATCCGGCCACGGCCAGTTAAAGGCGGTACCCTGAACCAGCAGCACTTTTTCCTGCAACAGGAAATCGAGCACCATCTTCTGATCGTCGAACAGGTTGAATTTCTTCGCATCGATTCGCGGGAACATATACAGCGCGCCCTGCGGCTTCACGCAGCTGACGCCAGGAATGTCATTGATCAATTCCCATGCGCGCTGGCGTTGTTCATACAGGCGGCCACCCGGCACGATAAATTCACTGATGCTTTGATAGCCACCCAGCGCGGTCTGGATTGCGTGCTGCGCCGGGACGTTCGCGCACAGACGCATCGAAGCCAGCATCTCCAGCCCTTCAATGTAACCTTTGGCGTGCTTTTTCGGACCGTTCAGCACCATCCAGCCCTGACGGAAACCGGCAACGCGATAGGTTTTGGACAGACCATTAAAAGTGACGGTTAACAGATCCGGCGCCAGCGCCGCAATCGAATGATGCTGGGACTCGTCGTACAGAATCTTGTCGTAAATCTCATCAGCAAAGATGATCAGGTTATGCTGACGGGCAATCTCAACAATTTCCAGCAGCAACTCTTTGCTGTACACCGCCCCGGTCGGGTTGTTCGGGTTGATGATGACGATGCCGCGCGTGCGCGGGGTGATTTTGCTGCGGATGTCGTCCAGATCCGGGAACCAGTCTGAGGATTCATCGCACAGATAATGCACCGCTTTACCGCTGGAAAGGGAAACGGCGGCAGTCCACAACGGATAATCCGGTGCGGGCACCAGCATCTCATCGCCGCTGTTCAGTAACGCCTGCATGGCCTGAACAATCAGCTCTGAAACACCGTTGCCGATATAGATATCTTCAACCGTCATGTCGCGCATCTCGCGCGCCTGATAATGCTGCATGATCGCTTTGCGCGCGGAGTAGAGACCTTTGGAGTCACAATAACCTTGTGCGCTGGGCAGGTTGCGGATCACATCAACCAGAATTTCATCGGGGGCTTCAAAACCAAACGGGGCAGGGTTGCCAATATTGAGTTTGAGAACTTTGTTGCCTTCTTCTTCGAGGCGTTTTGCCTCTTTCAGTACCGGGCCACGGATGTCATAGCAGACATTATCCAGCTTACCGGATTTATCAATTTGAAAATTCATCGCTACCGCCTTAACGGGCAGAGTCCATTAACCTGCCTCAAAAAACAAACCCGCCCAATTTACTCCTCTCCCCGTAACAAAAGAAGGGTAACGGCAGGTTTTGGCGCGTTTGGCAATTTTTTAGGCTGGCGCTGGGTGAAAAGACATTTTCTACTGATTAATCTGGATGAATAATCCAGTAAAGTTATCATGGATGATATTTCATGCTGAGTTGAATCGGGGGGACTGTAAACTCCCCAATCCAGGTACAAAAAGGCGGATTAAGAAAATTTTTATTCACAACTGCCGTCACGGGACATTAGCGACTTAATGAAATAGTTAAAGAATATTTGTCAGATGCCGAATAAATAATCATTACGGGTACAGCCCAGACTGGCGTCAGAAACTGTACTCGATTCTCATTCACTTTCAGCAGGCGTAACCAGGGACAGGGCAGGGGTGGTGCGGCACGGGCTATCGTCGTTAAATAGCATTTGCACTGAAACTTAAGCTATCGATATCAAGTTTAGGAACCTGGGGGGCTTAAAAAATGAGCAGGGTTGTGGCAGGATGTGCGGGAAATGGCTTTTGGTCAAAAATTACAGCGATTCCAATAAAAACATTTCCATTTTTGGCGCAAAAATGATTAAGTATAATTTATTATTTGATGCACTTTACCTCTTCGCATCAGCATAACATACAGTTATCACTTTTTTGACCCGCAGGGCTTTTTCGCGGGAAACAAGACGACTACACAGCTTCCTGCAATTGTGCGACTTACGCCTTCGGCCCAGGAATTGTTCTGTCTTCGTGACGCCGCTGCTCTGTTTTCAGAGTGACGTGATCGCTGGCATCCGCCTTAAACGGTTTTTTCATGACAGTCTCCACACAGGACTGTCATTAAGCACCATTACCTCTTATCCCTATGATAAGCAAGGTAATACACCAGGGTAGTAGTTTGTAAAAAATCTTATAAGTGAAGAAAAAACATGACTAATGCAAATCGTCCGATACTGAATCTCGACCTCGATCTGCTGAGAACTTTCGTCGCCGTTGCTGACCTTAACACTTTTGCAGCTGCCGCTGCGGCCGTGTGCAGAACGCAATCAGCAGTAAGCCAGCAGATGCAGCGTCTGGAACAATTGGTAGGTAAAGAGCTGTTTGCCAGACATGGACGTAATAAATTGCTGACGGAGCATGGCATACAACTGCTGGGCTACGCCAGAAAGATCCTTCGTTTTAACGACGAAGCTTGTACCTCTCTGATGTACAGCAATATTCAGGGCGTGCTGACCATTGGCGCTTCTGATGACACCTCAGACACCATTCTGCCATTCCTGCTCAATCGCGTGACGTCGGTCTATCCGAAGCTGGCGATTGATGTGCGAGTGAAGCGCAATCCATTCATGATGGAAATGCTGAATCAGGGTGAAGTGGATTTGGTGGTTACCACTTCCAGTCCGGGTAACTTCACCCATCAGGTACTGCGCACGTCGCCGACCTTGTGGTACTGCGCAGCCGACTACATCTTCCAGCGCGGTGAAGCGATTCCACTGGTGTTGCTGGATGAGCCAAGCCCGTACCGTGATATGGCGATTGATCATCTCAATGAAGCTGGCATTCCGTGGCGCATCTCGTATGTGGCCTCCACGCTGGCTGCGGTGCGTGCCGCCGTTAAAGCCGGACTTGGCGTCACTGCGCGTCCGGTGGAAATGATGAGCCCGGAACTGCGCGTTATGGGTGCGGCGGAAGGTTTGCCGGTGTTGCCGGATACGCAGTATCTGCTGTGCCGCAACCCGGACAGCGATAACGAGCTGGCGCTGGCAATCTTCAATGCCATGCAGTCAACCAACGATCCGTACAATCTGAGTGCGAATCCGGATGGGACTCTGCTGCTGGATGACGAAGAGTAGTCACAATCTGTGCTGGTAATCTTTCTCAAATAGAATACCGGCCAATTGTTAAAACACATATAAATAAGCCTTAGCGTGGATAATTCCCGCTAAGGCTTTTTTTATGGCAATTTAACCTGGTTTTTTTGCCACCATTTAGCTCCGAACAATTTCCCACCGCTATAAAAAATGAAATGCGTTTCATTTTCATCTTAACTGGAACGGTTTTGTCATTTCGTGCCCTCTCTTCCTGGGCGTCTGAGTAAGGTCATTGGCTTTTTTTACAGCAAAAAGCGTTGTTATGTGTCCTGGATCAAAAAAATAGCCATGAAAAGGACAAGGAAATCCGGTTAATACCTGTCAAAATATGATTGTTAAATGCACGATCCATGCATGTGAATACCCGCTACACTAAAATTAACCTCACAAACTGAAGCGATTTAGCTGGCATGATGGACCTTGTATGTTAATAATATGCTACAGATGTAAATTAATGATTGGATACTTTTGTCAAAGTTGACAAAAGGTTATAGAAAGGAGTAAAAACCCCTGTAAAAGTGCTGCTTAATTGATAATGACAGCATAGTTTATAAGGTTTTTTATCCTTCCCTTGAATCGATGTGGTGTGTTTGCTGCGACAGTGCAGGATGCCATCGCCACTTTTGATGAGTAAGCAAAGAGTATGTCGACAACCACTGAAGTGATTGCCCATCACTGGGCCTTTATTGTATTTATCGTTATCGCGTTCGGCCTCTGCGTCTTTATGTTGACCGGTGGCTGGTTGTTAGGTGGACGTGCACGCGCACGCTACAAAAACACCCCGTTCGAATCGGGCATCGATTCGGTCGGTGATACCCATATTCGCCTCTCTGCAAAATTCTATCTGGTTGCGATGTTCTTCGTAATTTTCGACGTCGAAGCCCTCTTTTTATACGCATGGTCGACTTCTATCCGCGAAAGCGGCTGGGTTGGCTTTGTCGAAGCCGCAATTTTCATTTTGGTGCTCCTGGCAGGCCTGGTTTATCTGGTTCGCATCGGTGCGCTGGATTGGGCACCTGCGCGTCGTCGCGTGGTGGTCAAATCAAGCCCGGTCAGCCACAGTCACACCAACCCTCAAAAGCAGTAAAAGCGAGGCAATAAGATGGACTACACGCTGACACGCGTAGACCCGAACGGGGGCGATAACGATCGTTATCCGCTGCAAAAACAGGAGATTGTCGCCGATCCTCTGGAGCAGCACGTTCACCGTAGCGTCTACATGGGCAAACTCGAACATGCCCTGCACGACATGGTGAACTGGGGTCGTAAAAACTCTCTCTGGCCGTATAACTTCGGTCTTTCCTGTTGCTACGTGGAGATGACCACGTCATTCACTGCGGTGCATGACGTGGCGCGTTTTGGTGCGGAAGTTATGCGTGCCTCTCCGCGTCAGGCTGACTTCATGGTGATCGCCGGTACGCCGTTTACCAAAATGGCCCCGGTTATTCAGCGTTTATATGACCAGATGCTGGAACCGAAATGGGTGATCTCAATGGGTGCCTGCGCCAACTCTGGCGGCATGTACGACATCTACTCCGTGGTACAGGGCGTGGATAAATTCCTGCCGGTTGATGTGTACATCCCAGGCTGCCCGCCGCGTCCGGAAGCCTACATGCAGGCACTGCTGCTGTTACGCGAATCCATCGGCAAGGAGCGTCGCCCGCTTTCGTGGGTCGTCGGCGATCAGGGCGTTTACCGCGCCAATATGCAGTCAGAACGCGAAAGAAAACGCGGTGACCGTATTGCCGTTACCAACCTGAGAACGCCAGACGAAGTTTAAGCTACCCGTACACGGATGGAGCCACGGCAGCAGCAGAACACCACAATTTAATGTGTGCCGCCATCCTGACGCCTTCTTTTGAGTGCCTGATAACAGGCCGGAATGGTGAGTAACGTATGACAGATTTAACCACGCAAGATCTCGCTCAGCCTGCATGGCAAACCCGCGACCACCTGGACGACCCGGTGATCGGCGAGCTGCGTAACCGTTTTGGGCCAGACGCCTTTACCGTTCAGGCTACCCGCACCGGCATTCCGGTGGTATGGGTGAAGCGTGAACAACTGCTGGAAATTATTGAGTTCCTGCGCAAGCTGCCGAAGCCGTACGTCATGCTGTATGATTTGCATGGCATGGATGAGCGCTTACGCACCAACCGCGCGGGATTACCTGCCGCGGATTTCTCCGTTTTCTATCATCTGCTATCAATTGAACGCAATCGCGACATCATGCTCAAGGTCGCTTTGTCTGAAAACGATATGCATGTGCCAACCATCACCAAAATCTTCGCCAACGCCAACTGGTATGAGCGCGAAACCTGGGAAATGT
Organism: Pantoea sp. X-Soil-TKNS-1207; assembly: GCF_059730485.1. Classification (NCBI taxonomy): domain Bacteria; kingdom Pseudomonadati; phylum Pseudomonadota; class Gammaproteobacteria; order Enterobacterales; family Erwiniaceae; genus Pantoea; species Pantoea sp. X-Soil-TKNS-1207. The sequence goes on along the minus strand of NZ_AP035958.1, from coordinate 2,992,499 downwards.
TTGGCATGACCTTTGATGGTCACCCGCATCTGACGCGCATTATGATGCCGCAGACGTGGGAAGGGCATCCGCTGCGCAAGGATTATCCGGCGCGTGCGACCGAGTTTGATCCCTTCACGCTGACCAAACAAAAAGAAGACCTCGAAATGGAGTCGCTGACCTTCAAGCCGGAAGACTGGGGCATGAAGCGCAGCACCACCAACGAGGACTTTATGTTCCTCAACCTCGGCCCAAACCACCCGTCAGCGCACGGTGCATTCCGCATCATTTTGCAGCTGGATGGTGAAGAGATCGTCGATTGCGTACCGGATGTGGGTTATCACCATCGCGGTGCCGAGAAGATGGGCGAACGTCAGTCCTGGCACAGCTACATTCCGTACACCGACCGTATCGAGTACCTCGGTGGCTGCGTCAATGAGATGCCGTACGTGCTGGCGGTGGAAAAACTGGCGGGTATCACCGTGCCGGATCGCGTCAATGTGATTCGCGTGATGCTGTCGGAACTGTTCCGCATCAACAGCCATCTGCTGTACATCTCCACCTTTATTCAGGACGTCGGCGCGATGACGCCGGTGTTCTTTGCCTTTACCGACCGTCAGAAAATCTACGACGTGGTGGAAGCCATCACCGGTTTCCGTATGCACCCGGCGTGGTTCCGCATTGGCGGTGTGGCGCACGACCTGCCGAAAGGCTGGGAACGTCTGCTGCGCGAATTCCTCGACTGGATGCCAAAACGCCTGAAAGAGTACGACAAAGCGGCACTGCGCAACACCGTGCTGATGGGCCGTTCGCAGGGCGTTGCCGCATACAACATGGACGAAGCGCTGGCGTGGGGCACCACCGGTGCGGGTCTGCGTGCCACCGGTCTGGATTTTGACGTGCGTAAATGGCGCCCGTATTCAGGTTACGAGCATTTCGATTTTGAAGTGCCGGTCGGCGCGGGCATCAGCGATGCTTACACCCGCGTGCAGCTGAAAATGGAAGAGATGTGGCAGTCGCTGCGCATTCTGGAGCAGTGCCTGAAGAACATGCCGGAAGGGCCGTTCAAAGCGGATCATCCGCTGACCACGCCACCACCAAAAGAGCGCACGCTGCAACACATCGAAACCCTGATCACCCACTTCCTACAGGTTTCCTGGGGTCCGGTGATGCCCGCTAACGAATCTTTCCAGATGATCGAGGCGACCAAAGGGATCAACAGTTACTACCTGACCAGCGATGGCAGCACCATGAGCTACCGCACCCGCGTGCGCACGCCGAGCTTCCCGCATCTGCAACAGATCCCCTCGGTGATCCGTGGCAGTCTGGTATCCGACCTGATCGTATACCTCGGTAGTATCGATTTTGTTATGTCAGACGTGGACCGCTAATTATGCACGATCAAAAAATTGCCATCCAAACGATCGACCCGAATGAGGTCTTTGTGCTGAGCGAGGCCGAGCACCACGCAATCGAGCACGAAAAACACCATTACGAAGATGCGCGTGCGGCTTCTATTGAAGCGCTGAAGATCGTGCAGAAGCAGCGTGGCTGGGTGCCTGATGGCGCCATCAACGCCATTGCTGACGTACTCGGTATTCCGGCCAGCGACGTTGAAGGCGTTGCGACCTTCTACAGCCAGATCTATCGCCAGCCGGTAGGGCGTCATGTGATTCGCTATTGCGACAGCGTGGTGTGCCATATCACCGGTTATCAGGGGATTCAGGCCGCGCTGGAGCAAAATCTGCATATCAAACCGGGCCAGACCACGCCGGATGGCCGCTTTACGCTGCTGCCGACCTGCTGCCTGGGTAACTGCGATAAAGGCCCGACCATGATGGTGGATGAAGACACGCACGTTCATCTGACGCCGGAAGGTATCGCCACTTTACTGGAGCAGTATCAATGACCATCAAACAGATCATTCGTACTGCCGAAACCCATCCACTGACCTGGCGTCTGCGTGACGACAAGCAGCCGGTATGGATCGATGAGTATCGCAGTAAAAACGGTTACGTCGGTGCTGAGAAAGCGCTGAAAGGCATGAGCCAGGACGAAATCGTTGCGGCCGTGAAAGACTCCGGTCTGAAAGGGCGTGGCGGTGCAGGCTTTAACACCGGCCTGAAGTGGAGCCTGATGCCGAAAGACGAATCCATGAACATCCGTTACCTGCTGTGTAACGCGGATGAAATGGAGCCGGGCACCTATAAAGACCGTCTGCTGATGGAGCAACTGCCGCATCAGCTGGTGGAAGGTATGCTGATCAGCGCCTTTGCGCTGAAAGCCTACCGTGGCTATATCTTCCTGCGTGGCGAGTACATCGAAGCCGCAGTGCATCTGCGCCGCGCGATTGCCGAAGCAACGGAAGCCGGTTTCCTCGGTAAAAACATTCTCGGCACCGGGTTTGATTTCGAACTGATCGTGCATACCGGAGCCGGGCGCTATATCTGTGGTGAAGAGACCGCGCTGATCAACTCACTGGAAGGACGCCGCGCTAACCCGCGCTCCAAGCCTCCGTTCCCGGCCAGTGCCGGTGTATGGGGCAAACCGACCTGTGTGAACAACGTGGAAACCCTGTCGAACGTTCCGGCCATCTTCCTGAACGGCGTGGACTGGTACAAGAACATCTCTAAAAGTGACGATACCGGCACCAAGATGATGGGCTTCTCCGGCCGCGTGAAAAATCCAGGCGTCTGGGAGCTGCCGTTTGGCATCACCGCGCGTGAAATTCTGGAAGATTACGCTGGTGGTATGCGCGATGGCCTGAAATTCAAAGCCTGGCAGCCTGGCGGCGCAGGTACTGACTTCCTGACCGATCAACACCTCGACCTGCCGATGGAGTTTGCCAGCATTGGTAAAGCCGGCAGTCGTCTGGGTACGGCGCTGGCGATGGCGGTTGACCATGAGATCAACATGGTGTCGCTGGTGCGCAATCTGGAAGAGTTCTTCGCCCGCGAATCCTGCGGCTGGTGTACGCCGTGCCGCGATGGTCTGCCGTGGAGCGTGAAGATCCTGCGCGCGCTGGAGCAAAAGCAAGGTCAGCCGGGTGATATCGAAACCCTGCAACAGCTTTGCCGCCAGCTTGGCCCAGGTAAAACCTTCTGTGCGCATGCGCCAGGTGCGGTCGAGCCACTGCAAAGCGCCATTAAATATTTCCGTGAAGAGTTTGAAGCTGGCATTGCGCCGCAGGTGTTTGGCAATACCCGTGCCATCGGCGGTATCCAGCCGAACCTGCTGAAAGCGCGCTGGTAATCAACCGCCGTAACACGGATTACCTCAGGGGCGAGAGTATCGCGCCGGGGAAGAAAGAGATGTTTAACGCTCGTCCCAGGACGGGCCTTACGGAAGCATATTCACTATGGCTACAATCCATGTAGACGGTAAAGAGTATGAAGTGAATGGGTCGGACAACCTGCTACAGGCTTGTCTCTCCCTGGGGCTTGATATTCCTTATTTTTGCTGGCATCCGGCGCTGGGAAGCGTGGGTGCCTGCCGCCAGTGTGCGGTGAAGCAATTCCAGAATGCCGAAGATACCCGCGGTCGCCTTGTTATGTCCTGCATGACACCGGCCTCTGACGGCACCTTTATCTCCATCGACGATGGCGAAGCGAAAGAGTTTCGCGAAAGCGTGGTGGAATGGCTGATGACCAACCACCCGCACGACTGTCCGGTGTGTGAAGAGGGCGGTAACTGTCACCTTCAGGATATGACGGTAATGACGGGCCACAGCTTCCGTCGCTATCGCTTCACCAAACGTACTCACCAGAACCAGGATCTCGGTCCGTTCATTTCTCATGAGATGAACCGTTGCATCGCCTGTTACCGTTGCGTGCGTTACTACAAAGATTACGCAGACGGTAAAGACCTCGGTGTTTACGGCGCGCATGACAACGTCTATTTCGGTCGCCCGGAAGATGGCACGCTGGAAAGCGAATTCTCCGGTAACCTGGTCGAAATCTGTCCGACCGGCGTATTTACCGATAAAACGCACTCCGAGCGTTACAACCGTAAATGGGACATGCAGTTTGCTCCGAGCATCTGCCAGCAATGCAGCGTCGGCTGTAACACCAGCCCCGGCGAGCGTTATGGCGAACTGCGTCGTATCGAAAACCGTTACAACGGCACGGTGAACCACTATTTCCTGTGTGACCGTGGCCGCTTTGGCTACGGCTACGTCAACCGCAAAGATCGTCCGCACCATCCGGTGCAACTGCGCGGTAATGACTGGGTCACGCTGAATGCCGAGCAGGCGGTAAACGCCGCCGCCGACGTGTTACGTCAGGCGAAAAAAGTGATCGGTATCGGCTCGCCGCGCGCCAGCATTGAAAGCAACTTTGCGCTGCGCGAACTGGTTGGCGCAGAAAACTTCTCCACCGGTATGCCCGCAGGTGAGCAGGCGCGTCTTGAGCTGATGTTGCAGGTGCTGCGCGAAGGCGGCATCTACACTCCGTCACTGCGTGAAATCGAAAGCTACGATGCGGTGCTGGTACTGGGTGAAGATCTGACCCAGGTCGGCGCCCGTGTGGCACTCTCGGTGCGTCAGGCCGTGAAAGGCAAAGCGCGTGAAATGGCGGCGGCGCAGAAAGTGGCCGACTGGCAGATTGCGGCGATCCTCAATATCGGTCAGCACGCCAAACATCCGCTGTTCGTGACGAACGTTGATGAAACCCGTCTGGATGATATCGCCGCATGGAGCTACCGCGCGCCGGTGGAAGACCAGGCGCGTCTCGGTTTTGCCATCGCCAATGCGCTGGACGAAACCGCACCCGCCGTCAGCAACTTTGACAGCAGCCTGAATGGCAAACTGGACGTGGTTGTCCAGGCGCTGGCAGGGGCGAAGAAACCGCTGATTATCTCCGGTACCCACTCAGGTAGCACGGAGATGATTGCAGCGGCCGCCAACGTTGCCAAAGCGCTGAAAGCGCGCGGTGCCGATGTCGGCATCACGCTGCTGGCTTCCGCCGCCAACAGCATCGGCCTTGGCCTGATGGGCGGCGCATCGCTGGATAGCGCGCTGGAGCAGCTGAGCAACGGCGACGCCGATACGCTGGTGGTAATGGAAAACGACCTCTACCGTCATGCGCCGAAAGCGACCGTAGATGCTGCGCTGGCCAAAGCCGCTAACGTGATCGTCGTTGACCATCAACGCACGGCCACGCTGGAAAAAGCCAATCTGGTGTTCTCCACCGCCAGCTTTGCCGAAAGCGACGGCACCTCGATCAACCACGAAGGCCGCGCACAGCGTTTCTTCCAGGTGTTCGATCCGGCTTACTACGACAACAGCATTGTGATGCTGGAGAGCTGGCGCTGGCTGCATTCGCTGCACAGCACCGTCGAAAGCCGTCACATCGACTGGACCCAACTGGACCATGTGATCGATGCCGTGGTTGCGGCACTCCCGCAGCTGAAAGGGATCAAAGACGCGGCGCCAGACGCCAGCTTCCGTATCCGTGGACAGAAACTGGCGCGTTCTCCGCATCGTGCCAGCGGCCGTACCGCTGCGCGCGCCAATATCAGCGTGCACGAACCGCGTCAGCCGCAGGATCAGGACACCATGTTCGCCTTCTCGATGGAAGGTAACAACCAGCCGGGCGCAGCGCGTTCGCAGATTCCGTTTGCCTGGGCGCCAGGCTGGAACTCCCCGCAGGCATGGAACAAGTTCCAGGCCGAAGTGGGCGGCAAGCTGCGCAATGGCGATCCGGGCGTGCGTCTGTTTGAAGCCGTTGACGGTTCGCTGCCGTGGTTTAGCACCATCCCTGACAGCTTCGTCGGCGGCAGCCAGTGGCGCGTCGCCCCTTACTATCAGCTGTTCGGTAGTGAGGAGATGACCCAGCGCTCGCCGGTGTTCCAGAAGCGTATGGCGCCAGCGACGCTGGTGATTAACCCCGCCGATGCCGAGAAACTGGGCGTGAATAACGGTGCTGCCGTTGAGCTGGTGTGTGCCGGTGAAACCCTGCATCTGCCGGTGCGCTTCTCTGCCTCGTTGCAGGCCGGTCAGATCGGTCTGCCGCTCGGTATGCCGGGTGTGCCGCCGTTCCTCTCAGGTGCGCAAATTGACAAACTGCAGGAGGCGGCGCAATGAGCTGGCTGACACCGGACGTTATTGAGATCCTGATTAGCATCGTCAAAGCCATCGTCATCCTGCTGGTGGTGGTGGCCTGCGGTGCCTTTATGAGTTTTGCCGAGCGCCGTCTGCTCGGCCTCTGGCAGAACCGTTACGGACCAAACCGCGTGGGTTGGGGCGGTTCGCTGCAATTAGCAGCGGACATGATCAAAATGTTCTTTAAAGAGGACTGGGTTCCGCCCTTTACCGACCGCTTCATCTTTACCCTGGCACCGGTGATTGCATTTGTTTCACTGCTGCTGGCCTTCGCTATCGTGCCGGTTTCTCCGACCTGGATGGTGACAGACCTGAATATCGGTCTGCTGTTCTTCCTGATGATGGCCGGTCTGGCGGTGTATGCGGTGCTGTTCGCGGGCTGGTCGAGTAACAACAAATACTCGCTGCTCGGTGCGATGCGTGCTTCGGCACAGACCCTGAGCTACGAAGTGTTCCTCGGCCTGTCGCTGATGGGCGTGGTGGCGCAGGCGGGTTCATTCAACCTGAATGCCATCGTCGAAAGTCAGGCGCACCTGTGGAACATCATTCCGCAGTTCTTCGGCTTCATCACTTTCTGTATCGCGGGCGTCGCGGTGTGTCACCGTCACCCGTTTGACCAGCCGGAAGCGGAGCAGGAGCTGGCCGATGGTTACCACATCGAATATGCCGGTATGAAATTCGGTCTGTTCTTCGTGGGTGAATACGTGGCGATCACCACCGTATCAGCGCTGATTGTCACGCTGTTCTTCGGTGGCTGGCAGGGTCCATTCCTGCCGCCGTTTATCTGGTTCGCCATTAAAACCGCGTTTTTCATGACGATGTTTATTCTGATTCGTGCTGCGCTTCCGCGTCCACGCTATGACCAGGTGCTGTCGTTCGGCTGGAAAGTGTGTCTGCCGTTGACGCTGTTGAACCTGCTGGCGACTGCGGCAGTGATTCTGTACACCGCGCAGTAAGGGGTTTTGAGATGACTTTAAAAGATATTGTCGTTGGCTTCGGCACGACAGTGCGCAGTATCTGGATGATAGGCATGCATGCCTTCGCCAAACGCGAAACCCAGATGTACCCGGAAGAACCGGTGTATCTGCCGCCGCGCTACCGTGGCCGCATCGTGCTGACGCGCGATCCGGACGGCGAGGAGCGCTGCGTTGCCTGTAACCTGTGTGCGGTAGCCTGTCCTGTCGGCTGTATTTCGCTGCAAAAAGCCGAGACGAAGGATGGTCGCTGGTATCCGGAATTCTTCCGCATCAACTTTTCACGCTGCATTTTCTGTGGCCTGTGCGAAGAAGCCTGTCCGACTACCGCTATCCAGCTGACCCCGGATTTCGAACTGGGTGAGTTTAAGCGTCAGGATCTGGTGTACGAAAAACAGGATCTGTTGATCTCCGGTCCGGGTAAATATCCGGAGTACAACTTCTACCGCATGGCGGGTATGGCAATTGACGGCAAGGGTAAAGGCGACGCGGAAAACGAAGCCAAACCTATCGACGTCAAAGGCCTGTTACCTTAAGGAGCCAGGTATGGAATTTGCGTTTTATCTTTGCGGACTGGTGGCGGTGCTGACGACGCTACGCGTTATCACTCACACCAATCCGGTACATGCGCTGCTGTACCTGATTGTTTCGCTGCTGTCGATTGCTGGCGTGTTCTTCTCGATGGGCGCCTACTTTGCCGGTGCGCTGGAAATCATCGTCTACGCTGGCGCCATTATGGTGCTGTTCGTGTTCGTGGTGATGATGCTGAACCTGGGTAAATCTCAGCAGGATCAGGAACGCGAGTGGCTGAAGCCGTCGCTGTGGATTGGTCCTGGCATCGTTTCCCTGCTGCTGCTGGTGGTGATGATTTATGCCATCAGCACCGCGCACGATCAGGGTATCGATGGCACGGTTATCGACGCTAAAGCGGTGGGTATCAGCCTGTTTGGTCCCTATGTTCTGGCGGTGGAGCTGGCGTCAATGCTGCTGCTGGCTGGCCTGGTGGTGGCCTTCCATATCGGACGTGAGGAGCGTCAGGGCGAGGTGTTAAGCAATCGCCCGGCTGAGACGCAAGCGAATAAGGAGGAGCACGCATGATCCCGTTACAACACGGCCTGATTCTGGCTGCTGTGCTGTTTGTTCTTGGCCTGACCTCACTGGTACTGCGCCGTAACCTGCTGTTTATGCTGATTGGTCTGGAGATCATGATCAACGCCGCAGCGCTGGCGCTGGTGGTGGCAGGCAGCTACTGGGGACAAGCGGACGGCCAGGTGATGTATATCCTGGCGATCAGCCTCGCGGCGGCGGAAGCGAGTATCGGTCTGGCGCTGCTGCTCCAGCTCTATCGTCGTCGTCAGACGCTGAACATTGACACTGTGAGCGAGATGCGCGGATGAATCTTCTCTACTTAACCGTTTTATTTCCGCTGATTGGCTTTGTGCTGTTGGCATTTTCCCGTGGTCGCTGGTCGGAGAACCTGTCAGCCGCAGTGGGCATGGGTTCAGTCGGTCTGGCGGCCCTGACCACTATCTATGTTGGCGTTGACTTCTTCAGCCAGGGACAGCAGCCGTTTACCCAGGCGTTATGGACCTGGATGCACGTCGGCAACTTCGACATCAAGGTCAACCTGGTGCTGGATGGCCTGTCGCTGACCATGCTTTCGGTAGTCACGGGCGTGGGTTTCTTCATCCACATGTTCGCCTCCTGGTACATGCGCGGTGAAGAGGGCTACTCACGCTTCTTCGCTTACACCAACCTGTTTATCGCCAGCATGGTGGTTCTGGTGCTGGCCGATAACCTGATGCTGATGTATCTCGGCTGGGAAGGGGTGGGGCTGTGTTCATACCTGCTGATCGGTTTCTACTTCAGCAACCCGGAGAACGGCAAAGCGGCGATGAAAGCGTTTATCATTACCCGTGTGGGTGATGTGTTCCTCGCTTTCGCGCTGTTCATTCTCTACAACGAACTCGGCACGCTGAACTTCCGCGAGCTGGTGGAACTGGCGCCGGCGCACTTCACCGCCGACAACCATATGCTGCAATGGGCAACCCTGATGCTGCTGGGTGGCGCGGTTGGTAAATCGGCTCAGCTGCCGTTGCAGACGTGGCTGGCGGATGCGATGGCCGGTCCGACGCCGGTTTCAGCGCTGATCCACGCCGCCACCATGGTGACCGCGGGTGTCTATCTGATCGCCCGTACCCACGGCCTGTTCCTGCTGACGCCGGAAGTGCTGCATCTGGTAGGCATCGTTGGTGCCATTACCCTGGTGCTGGCGGGCTTCGCCGCGCTGGTGCAGACCGACATCAAACGTGTGCTGGCTTACTCCACCATGAGTCAGATCGGCTACATGTTCCTGGCGCTCGGTGTTCAGGCGTGGGATGCGGCGATTTTCCACCTGATGACCCATGCGTTCTTCAAAGCGCTGCTGTTCCTCTCATCCGGTTCGGTGATTCTGGCCTGCCACCACGAGCAAAACATCTTCAAAATGGGTGGTCTGCGTAAGAGCATCCCGCTGGTGTATGTCTGCTTCCTGGTCGGTGGCGCCGCGCTGGCTGCGCTGCCGCTGATTACCGCAGGCTTCTACAGTAAAGATGCCATCCTGTTCGGCGCGCTGGCGAATGGACACATCAATCTGATGGTCGCCGGTCTGGTAGGGGCGTTCCTGACCTCTATCTATACCTTCCGCATGATTTTCATCGTGTTCCACGGTGAAGAGAAAATTCATGCACATGCCGGTAAAGGCATTACTCATCATCTGCCGCTGATTGTGCTGCTGGTGCTGTCGACCTTCGTCGGTGCGCTGATTACGCCACCGCTGGCGGGCGTACTGCCGCAGAACGAGTTTGGCGAAGGCGGCAAAACGGCGCTTGAAATCACCTCTGGCGTGGTTGCCATCGTCGGCATCCTGATCGCCGCCGCGCTGTGGCTGGGCAAACGTCAGCTGGTGACCAGCGTTGCTAACAGCGCACCGGGTCGTTTCTTCGGTACCTGGTGGTTCGCGGCCTGGGGCTTCGACTGGCTGTACGACAAAGTGTTCGTTAAGCCGTACCTCGGTATCGCCTGGCTGCTGCATCGTGATCCGCTGAATTCGCTGATGAACCTGCCAGCCCTGATTTCGCGCATTGGCAACAAAGGCCTGGTGGTCAGCGAAAACGGTTATCTGCGCTGGTACGTGGCGTCCATGAGTGTCGGTGCCGTGGTGGTGCTGGCGCTGATGCTGGTGGTCTAAAGAGTGATGAGCGGGGTGAGCGTGGCTCACTCCAATAAAGAATGTCTAAAAATTGCCTGAAGTCAGGCAGCAAAAAGGGAAGTACGCCGTGTTATTACCTTGGCTAATTATAATCCCCTTCGTCGGTGGCTTGTTGTGCTGGCTGGCTGAGCGCCTTGGCGCGAAAGTGCCGCGCTGGATAGCCCTGATCACCATGGGGCTGACGCTGGCGCTTTCGCTGCAGCTGTGGTTGCAGGGAGGCTATTCATTAACGCAGGCAGCGGGAATGCCGCAGTGGCAATCGAGCTTCTCGTTAGCCTGGATACCGCGCTTCGGCATCAATTTCCATCTGGCGATTGACGGTCTGTCACTGCTGATGGTGGTGCTGACCGGTCTGCTCGGTCTGATGGCGGTGCTCTGCTCCTGGAATGAAATCGAGAAGTATCAGGGCTTTTTCCACCTCAACCTGATGTGGATCCTCGGTGGCGTGATTGGCGTGTTCCTCTCCATCGATATGTTCCTGTTCTTCTTCTTCTGGGAACTGATGCTGGTGCCGATGTACTTCCTCATCGCGCTCTGGGGTCACAAAGCGTCGGACGGTAAAACCCGTATTACCGCGGCGACCAAGTTCTTTATTTATACCCAGGCTTCAGGTCTGGTGATGCTGATTGCCATCCTGGCGCTGGTGTTCGTGCACTACAACGCCACCGGGGTCTGGACATTCAGCTATGAAGAACTGCTGAAAACGCCGATGTCCCATACCGTGGAATATCTGCTGATGCTGGGCTTCTTCATCGCCTTCGCGGTGAAAATGCCGGTAGTGCCGTTGCATGGCTGGTTGCCGGACGCGCACAGTCAGGCACCGACCGCAGGTTCCGTTGACCTCGCCGGGATCCTGCTGAAAACCGCGGCCTATGGTCTGCTGCGCTTCAGCCTGCCGCTGTTCCCCCATGCTTCGGCTGAGTTCGCGCCAATCGCCATGTGGCTGGGCATTATCGGTATCTTCTACGGTGCCTGGATGGCGTTCGCCCAAACCGATATCAAACGCCTGATTGCCTACACCTCCATTTCACATATGGGCTTCGTGCTGATTGCTATCTACACCGGCAGCCAGCTGGCGTTCCAGGGCGCGGTCATTCAGATGATTGCCCACGGCCTGTCCGCCGCGGCACTCTTCATCCTGTGCGGCCAGCTGTATGAACGTCTGCATACCCGTGACATGCGTCAGATGGGGGGTTTGTGGTCACGTATCAAATGGATTCCGGGTCTGTCGCTGTTCTTTGCGGTGGCGAATCTGGGGATGCCGGGCACCGGTAACTTTGCCGGAGAATTTATGATTCTCACCGGCAGCTTCCAGGTGGTGCCGGTCATCATTGTGATTGCGACTTTTGGTCTGGTGTTCGCGTCGGTGTACTCACTCATCATGATGCAACGGGCTTACTACGGTGAAGCGAAATCGCAGGCACCGTTGCCAGGGATGTCACCGCGTGAGTTCATTATGATCATGGTTTTGGTGGTGCTGCTGGTGCTGCTGGGTGTTTATCCTCAGCCGATCCTCGACACCTCCCATGCTGCAATGAGCAATATTCAGCAGTGGTTTACCGCTTCAATTTCAACTACAAGGCCGTAATTCGCCATGACAATAACTCCTCAACAATTGATCGCGTTACTGCCACTGTTGATCGTCGGATTGACGGTGGTGGTTGTGATGCTGTCCATTGCCTGGCGACGCAACCACTTTGTTAATGCCACGCTGACGGTCATTGGACTTAACCTGGCGCTGCTTTCCCTGTGGTTTGTCGGCCACCTGGGGGCGATGGATGTCACGCCGCTGCTGCGCTCTGATGGTTACTCAACCTTTTATACCGGGCTGGTGATGCTGGCGAGTCTGGCGACCTGCACCTTTGCTTATCCGTGGCTGGCCGGTTTTCCGGACAACAAAGATGAGTTCTATCTGCTGGTGCTGATTGCTGCATTGGGTGGGATCGTGCTGGCCAGCGCTAACCATCTGGCATCGCTGTTTATCGGTATTGAACTGCTGTCCCTGCCGCTGTTTGGTCTGATTGGTTACGCCTTCCGCCAGAAACGTTCGCTGGAAGCGGCACTGAAATACACCATCCTGTCGGCGGCGGCGTCATCGTTCCTGCTGTTTGGTATCGCGCTGATTTATGCTGACTCCGGCAGCCTGAGCTTTATCCAGCTGGGCAAAAGCCTGAATGACAGCATGATTCAGCAGCCACTGCTGTTGGTGGGCCTTGGCATGATGATTATCGGCCTCGGCTTCAAACTGTCGCTGGTGCCGTTCCATCTGTGGACGCCGGATGTTTACCAGGGCGCGCCTGCGCCGGTATCGACCTTCCTCGCTACCGCCAGCAAAATCGCCATCTTCGCGGTCATCATGCGTCTGTTTATGTACGCGCCGGTGACCGATAGCGAAGCGGTACGTACCGTGCTGGGCGTGATTGCCTTCGTCTCCATCCTGTTCGGTAACCTGATGGCGATTTCGCAGAGCAACATCAAACGTCTGCTGGGTTACTCCTCCATCGCGCACCTTGGTTATCTGCTGGTGGCGTTGATTACGGTGAAAACCCATCAGCTGTCGCTGGAAACCACCGGGGTCTACCTGGCGGGTTACCTGTTCAGCAGCCTGGGCGCGTTCGGCGTGGTCAGCCTGATGTCCAGCCCGTACCGGGGTCCTGATGCCGATACCCTGTACTCCTATCGTGGTCTGTTCTGGCACCGTCCGATTCTGTCGGCGGTAATGACCATCATGATGTTGTCACTGGCGGGTATCCCGATGACGCTGGGCTTTATTGGTAAGTTCTACGTGATCGCGTCCGGTGTGCACGCCCACCTGTGGTGGCTGACGGGCGCAGTGGTGGCGGGTAGCGCCATCGGTCTGTACTACTATCTGCGCGTCACCGTCAGTCTGTACCTCAGCCCGCCTGAGCTGCACACCCGCGATACCCCAGCCAACTGGGCGTTTACCGCAGGCGGTGTGGTAGTGCTGATTTCCGCCATTCTGGTGCTGCTGCTCGGTGTCTATCCGCAGCCGCTCATCACCCTGGTGCAAATGGCCCAGCCGCTGATGTAAGCAGCATGGATACAGATAAATCAGGCCTTCGGGCCTGATTTTTTTTGCCCGTAATCTGACAATCCTGCCGCCGGTTGCTAATTTTTAAGCAGTGTTTGGAGCAAAGCGCAGAGGTCCTGTGATCAAGTTGATCTTCCTGCTTACCGGCGCTCAGGTGCTGCGCAGGCGCTGGTATTGGCTGGCTTGCGGAGGCGCGGCTCTGCTGCTGCTCTCCGCCCTGATCCTCTATGACATCGGCAGCGATGGTTTGCTTTCTGTGCCGCTGGATATGCTCGCCATCCTGTTCATTATCGAAGGGGTGGTGCAGCTGGCGCTGGCGCTGCTCAGGGAGATGCGCATCGCCGGGCTGACTGTGCTGAAAGCGCTGGGATTTTTCTTCGTCGGCTTTCTGATCCTCAATATTCCGCAAGATAACAACGATGTCTCCGCCGTGCTGTTTGGCATCGCTTTTCTGATCGATGGCCTGTTCCGCTTTGTCGCAGCCATCGTGCTGCGCGGGGTGCGCTGGCGTAAGCAGTGCCTCACCGGGGTGATGGAGTGGTTTATCAGCATTCTGATCCTCAGTGACTGGCCGTTTCACCACCATATCGCCGTGCCATTATGCTTCGCCTTGCTGCTGCTCAGCATTGGCACCACCCTGTTGCAGATGGCGCGACAGGCGCATTTGCTCACCGACAACAGCACCGTGACCACACTGCCGCTGTTCCGGGCGGGAGGATTGCGGCAATGGCACAGCAGCCGCTACGCGCATCCGCCGTTTCCCGCCCATGCGCCGTCGCTGCCGTTGACGGTCTATATCTGGACGCCACTGGGTTCCGGCGGGCTGCGCGAGCGTTACCGGCTGGTGGGTCGCTATATTGCCGCGGTGGATCACAATGGCGTGGTCTCAACCGGCCATGCGGCGATAGAGGCGGGTGACGATCTGTATATCAGCCATTATCCACGCGACGAAATTGACCGCGACAGCAGCAACTTCCGCGCCGTGCTGCGCGCGGGCGAGCACAATGATGTGGCGGGGCGTTTTCTGCCTTCGCTGGCGACTGAAATTGCCGACTGGTGCGCGCCGGATCAGCAGATCCGCTTCCCGCATTACAACCAGCAAGCGCTGCAAAATTACTGGCGCAGCTACAGCGCCGACAGCACCTACAATCTGACGGCGCGCAACTGTTCATCGGCGGTGATTCAGGCCTTAGATGTGGCACTTGAGGGCATCCTGGCGCAGCAACCCTACGCCGGGCTGAAATTATTCAGCGATCCCAATTTCTGGTTATTAGGGGTGGTGCGCGGCCGGGCGGAAGAGATGACCTGGACGCCCGGACTGGTACTGGATTATGTCCGCCTGCTGAAACGCGTGATTGAGCCGCAACCCAGCACCTTTTGGCTGGCACGCTTGTGGCAGGGCGTGCGGCTGCGTTATGCCCTGTGGCAGCAGAAACGCGCCCCTTCGCGCAGCATCATCAAATGACACGCAACCGCGCAGTGGTGCTGCTGGCCGTTTCCATTTTTGGCCTGACCTACGGTTTAAGCGCGCCGCTGATTGCGCTGCGCCTGGCGGCCGCTGGTTACAGCGAGGCGCAGATCGGCATCAATGCGGCGATGCACGCGGTTGGCGTGTTACTTATCGCGCCGTGGCTGCCTGCGCTGTGCCGCCGCTTTTCAGCGAAAATCCTGCTTATCGGCGCGCTGATAATGGCGGCGCTGTTGCTTGCCGCGTTTCCGCTGCTGCCGCTGTGGAGCAGCTTTATCCTGCGCCTGCTGCTGGGAATGGCGACTGAAGTGATTCTGGTGGTCACCGAAACCTGGCTCAACCAGCAAAGTGAAGATCGTAATCGGGCAAAGATGCTGGCGACTTACACCGCGATGCTGTCGCTGGGATTTGCGCTGGGGCCGTTTATTCTGACGTTACAGGGCAGCGGGGGCGGGGCGTTTATCACCGGCGCGCTGTTCGCGCTGCTGGCAGCGATCACCCTGTGCGGCTCGGGTGCGCTGCGTCTCAGCGCCGACGCCAGCGAGCCGCGCAGGCTGTCACGCTGGCTGCGGTTATTGCCGCTGGCGCTGGCGGCGACCCTCCTCAATGCGGCGCTGGAAGCCGCCGGGATGAATCTGCTGGCGATTTACGCCATCAATCTTGGCTGGTCAGAAGCGCAGGCCACCTCGCTGATTACCCTTCTGATGGTGGGCGCGATTGTCTGGCAGCTGCCGATCGGCTGGCTGGCCGATCGCGTTGATCGCCATCATCTGGTGGTGGTGCTGGCGGCGTTATCGACCCTCGGCGCGCTGGTATGGCCGCTGGCGCTGCAATCGCTGTGGCTGGCGCGGGTGCTGTTGTTCTGCTGGGGTGGGGTGTTTGTCGGCATCTACACGGTGATCATCACCCTGATTGGGCAGCGTTTTCAGGGGACGGAATTAGCGGGCGCCTATGCCGCATTGTCGGTGGCGTGGGGGCTGGGGGCGGTGGCTGGACCGGCATTGGGCGGGGCGGCGATGTCGCTGACCTTACACGGATTACCCTGGCTGGCGGCGCTGCTGTGCGCGTTCTTTACCGGTTTTGCGTTGCTGCAACGACCCGGTCAGGGCAAAAAAAAACGGCGAGAATCGTCTCGCCGTGATTAATTAACCCGGCGTCATCTGCCGATCGTCAACGTATTTACGCTGGTCCGGCGGCGGCGGGAAGTACTGATACAGCCAGGTTTCGCTCAGGGTTTCGTCTTTGGTACGCAGGAACAGACGCATATCCACCGGTTTGGTGGAGTCGCTGTTGGGGTACCAGTCAAACAGAATGCGGTAGCCATTCAGCGGCTCGACAAACAGAATCTCGACCTGTTTGATGGTACCGGCTGATACGGTGATCACCGGCTCGATACCCTTCGGCGCAGCGGCCTTCAGATCGCCACCCACGAAATCAATCGCAAAGCGACGGCTCCATTGTTCCGGGAAGTGTTCGCCTGGCGCCCAGCCTTCCGGGAAGCCGCCAATGCCGGTGCGGGTGGCATCAACACGCGCCAGACCGCTACGTACCGGCGGCAGGCTGCTCCAGTAAAGTTTGTACTGGAAGCTGAACTCGCTACCGGCTTTTACCGGCGTGGCGGGCTGCCAGAAGCAGACCACGTTATCCAGCGTTTCGCCGGTGGTCGGGATCTCCATCAGGTTGATGGCCCCTTTACCCCATTTGCCAATTGGCTCCACCCACAGGCTCGGGCGTTTGTCATACCAGCCAATCACATCCTGATAATCTTTAAAGTCATGATTCAGCTGCAACAGGCCGAAACCGCGCGGGTTTTCATCCTGATAGGCATTAAATTGCAGACGCTGCGGGTTGTTCAGCGGGCGGGCAATCCATTCACCGTTACCGGTCCACATCGCCAGACGATCGGAGTCGTGGATCTGCGGATGATAGGTATTGCACATCCGGCGCTCGTTGGTGCCGCAGCTGAACATACTGGTCATCGGGGCGATACCCAACTGACGGATCTCGTTACGGGCGAACAGGTGGTTTTCCACCTCCATCACCACGCGTTCCGCTTCACAGTGGATGGTGAATTTGTACGCGCCGGTGACGCTGGCGCCATCCAGCAGGGCGTAGACCACAAAAGTGGTGTCTTCGGCTTTCGGGGTTTCAAACCAGAAGGCGGTGAAGTCCGGAAACTCTTCATGGCCGTTGCTGAAGGTATTAACCGCCACGCCGCGCGCCGAAAGGCCATACTGGTAGGTATCATCTACCGCGCGGAAGTAGCTCGCGCCAAGGAAAGAAACGATATCGCGGCGCGCCAGTTCCGGTTTTTTAAACGCGCGGAAACCGGCAAAACCGAGATCGGTTTTGCCGACCAGCTGTTTGGTATCAACGTTGGCGTTATTGTAGTTGAACAATTCGGGGCGGAAGTGAATTTCACGCGCTTCACGGCTGTCGGCATCCACGGAGAACATACGGATACGGCGTTTGAAGCCCATACCGACGTGGAAAAATTGCACGTCCAGTTCGCGATTCGGGATGTTGTTCCACAGCGAGTGATTGGCGTCGTACTGAATTTCGTTATAGGCCTGCGGGGTCAGATTGGCCAGGGTGTCAGGCAGCGGACCTGGTGCGCCGCCCCAGGGCTGTTTTGCCAGTGCGGCGGCTTTCTTTTTCAATGCATCGAAATCGAAGCGAACCGCGGTACCGTCTGCGATGCCATCCTCTGCCCAGGCGGACTGTGCAAACAGCGTGGACAAGCCCGTCACACCGCTCAGGGCGGAGAGGGCCATTGACGCTTTCATAAACTTTCTACGATTCATGCCAGAAATCTAATCCTTAGCTGCTCGGGTTTAATGTGACTGTCGTGCATGATGCACGCCTTTCAGACCTGATAGCGTCAGGCTACAGGGGGTTACGACAGCCTTGGAGTTGAAAAATTCAGTCCGAAGAAAATTTATCAGATTAATCAAAGAAACGAAGCAGATTTCAGCGCTGCCCCGCTCAGATGGCATAACTTTGCGCTTTGCCGGTAAAACTCGGGGGATTCCTGGCCGCTGCGCGCCCCTAACCGGCGTTTAGTGACTATAGTTAACCCACAGGTAAGTTAAATACATGGAGGAACTGCATAGTGTCATCTACAGATCAATTTGAAACCCGCCTTGATGACGATCTGGCCTTGCTGACCGAAACGCTGGAAGAAGTGTTGCGTTCGTCAGGCGATCCGGCCGATCAGAAATACATTGAACTGAAAAGCAAAGCCGAGCAGGCGCTGGAAGATGTGAAATCACGCGTCAGTCAGGCCTCTGACAGCTACTATTATCGGGCGAAAAAAGCCGCTTACCGCGCCGATGATTATGTGCATGAAAAACCCTGGCAGGGGATAGGTATCGGCGCGGCTGCCGGCCTGTTTGTCGGCCTGTTGCTGGCTCGCCGTTAATGGTTTACCGGGCGCGAACCTCTCGCGCCCATCCTTTCCCGCCTCTCTCTCCGCCTGAAATCCTCCGCTTCCGCATCCACGGCGATTGTGTTTCTGTCACGCACTTCCTACAGTAAGGCGACAGGGATAAGGAGAATAAAACGTGATACGAGTTGAAATGCTCTCAACGGGCGATGAAGTGTTGCATGGACAGATTGTCGATACCAACGCCGCCTGGCTGGCCGATGTGCTGTTCCAGCATGGGCTGCCGATGACCAGCCGCAGCACGGTGGGCGATGCCATGACCTCGCTGGTGGAGGCGCTGCAAAGCCGCAGCCAGGTCGCCGACGTGCTGATTGTGAATGGTGGCCTTGGGCCAACCAGCGACGACCTTAGCGCTCAGGCGGCCGCCACAGCCAGCGGCACCGGCCTGGTGCTGCAACAGGCGTGGCTGGAGAAAATGGAAGCCTGGTTTGCCAGCCGCGGACGGGTGATGGCGCCGGGCAACCGCAAGCAGGCCGAAATCCCGGCAAATGCCGAATTGATCGATAACCCGGTGGGCACCGCCTGTGGCTTTGCGCTGCAACTCAATCGCTGCTGGATCTTCTTCACCCCCGGCGTACCGTCGGAATTTAAGGTGATGGTGGAACAGGAGATTCTGCCGCGCCTCAAGGCGCGCTTTGAACTGCCGGAGCCGCCGCTGTGCCTGCGTCTGACCACCTTTGGTCGTGGCGAAAGCGATCTGGCGGCGGAGCTGGAGCCGTTACCGCTGCCCGACGGCGTGGTGATGGGTTATCGCTCCTCAATGCCGATTATTGAAATCAAACTGACCGGGCCAGCCAGCCAGCGTGTGGCGATGGAGCAGGTGTGGCAGCAGGTCAGGCTGCAACTGGCGGAATGTACCATCTTCGAGGGCACCGAAGGGCTGCCAGGTCTGCTGGCGCGTCAGTTAACCGAACGGGGGTTGCGTCTGGCGACCAGCGAGCGTTACACCGCCGGTTTACTGCACTGGCAGCTGGCGTCAGCCGGGGTTCCGCTGAGCGCCGCCGAAATTTTGCCGGCGCAGTCTGAAGATCTTGAGAGCCAGGTCGGACGTACCCGCGCCCTGGCGGCACAGCAGGGAAGCGCCCTGGCATTGTCTGTTGGTCATCTCGATGACGGCGAAGTGTCGGTGGCGCTGCATACGCCGGAAGCCAGCTGGGGCCAGCGCGTGAAGTTTACGCACGGGCGTCATAACGTGGAAACGCGGCAGAAGGTGGTGGCGATGATGGCGATGAATATGCTGCGCCGCTGGCTGCACGGCAGCGAAGTCAGCACCGGGCACGGCTGGGTTGATGTGCTGGAGACGGTGAAGATTTAGCGGTTACCAGGTGCGCATAAATGCGCACCCTACAATTATCTGATGCCGACCTGGCGCAATGAATACGCGCCATCGAATGTAGGGTCGGCATTGATGCCGACCTGGTCATTACAGCTCGATCTCAATCTCGCCTTTGGCTTTACAGCAGCAGGGCAAAAACTCGCCCTGCTGAATAAACGCCAGCGGCGTCTCGGCGTACTGCACTTCACCCTTCAGCAGGCGCATCCGGCAGGAGCCGCAATAGCCTTCACGGCACTGAAACTCAACGCACACATTATGCGCTTCCAGCGTCGTCAGCAGATTGGGATGATCTTCTGCGCACTCCAGCCGGGTGCCGGAGCTGCGCAGAATCACGACGGAACGACTCATCCTTACAGCTGGAAATCGTTAAAGTCGTCTTCGCCCACTTCAGAGTCAATCTGACCCACCAGGTACGAGCTGACTTCAACTTCCTGCGGCGCCACCTGCACGTTGTCAGAGACCAGCCAGCTGTTGATCCACGGAATCGGGTTCGAACGCGTCTGGAAGGGCAGATCGAGACCAACCGCCTGCATACGGATGTTGGTGATGTACTCAATGTACTGGCACAGAATGTCTTTATTCAGGCCAATCATCGAACCGCCGCTGAACAGATACTCCGCCCACTCTTTTTCCTGCTCGGCTGCTTTCTTAAACAGGTCGTAGCATTCGTCGCGGCATTCTGCGGCGATCTCTTTCATCTCCGGATCGTCTTCACCGGTACGCATCAGGTTCAGCATATGCTGCGTCCCGGTCAGGTGCAGCGCTTCGTCACGGGCGATCAGACGGATAATCTTGGCATTCCCTTCCATCAGCTCGCGCTCGGCGAAGGCAAATGAGCAGGCGAAGCTGACGTAGAAGCGGATGGCTTCCAGCGCATTCACGCTCATCAGGCAGATATACAGCTGCTTTTTCAGCGCGCGCAGCGATACGGTGACGCTTTTACCCGCCACCTGGTGGGTACCTTCACCCAGCAGATGCCAGTAGTTGGTCATCTCGATCAGATCGTCGTAGTACTTAGAGATATCCTGCGCACGCGCGAGGATCTGCTCATTGGTGACGATATCATCAAACACCAGCGACGGATCGTTAACGATGTTGCGGATGATGTGGGTATAAGAACGCGAGTGGATGGTCTCGGAGAACGCCCAGGTTTCAATCCAGGTTTCCAGTTCCGGGATCGAAATCAGCGGCAGCAGCGCCACGTTCGGGCTACGGCCCTGGATGGAATCCAGCAGCGTCTGATACTTCAGGTTGCTGATAAAAATGTGTTTTTCGTGTTCCGGCAGCGCCTGATAGTCGATGCGATCGCGGGAAACGTCCACTTCTTCCGGACGCCAGAAGAAGGAGAGCTGCTTCTCGATCAGCTTTTCGAAGATGTCATATTTCTGCTGGTCGAAACGGGCAACGTTAACCGACTGGCCGAAAAACATCGGCTCTTTCAGCTGGTCATTCTTGGTTTGCGAGAATGTGGTGTAAGCCATAGGGATGTCCAAATGTGAACGGGCCGACAGCTGTCGACCCCGAAAACCGGAGGGCGGAGCCGCGGCTCCACCCTTTAATTAAATCTTACAAGCGCCGCTTTCGCAGCCGTCGTCCTGAATGGACGGCGCCAGATCGTCCTGCGCATCCTCAGCACCGTCACGGGTGTTTTGGTAGTACAGGGTTTTCACGCCAAACTTGTAAGCGGTCAGCAGGTCTTTCAGCAGCTGCTTCATCGGTACTTTACCGTTAGCAAAGCGGCTCGGATCGTAGTTGGTGTTCGACGAAATCGCCTGGTCGATAAACTTCTGCATCACGCCAACCAGTTGCAGGTAACCATCGTTCGACGGCATTTCCCACAGCAGTTCGTACTGATCTTTCAGACGCTCATACTCCGGCACCACCTGACGCAGAATGCCGTCTTTCGAGGCTTTGATGCTGATGTGACCGCGCGGCGGCTCAATACCGTTGGTGGCGTTGGAGATCTGCGAAGAGGTCTCAGACGGCATCAGGGCAGACAGCGTCGAGTTACGCAGGCCGTGCGTTTTAATCGACTCACGCAGCGCTTCCCAGTCGAGGTGCAGCGCTTCGTTGCAGATGGTATCGAGATCCTTTTTATAGGTATCGATAGGCAGAATGCCCGCTGCATAGGTGGTTTCGTTGAACCACGGGCAGGCGCCTTGCTCTTTCGCCAGCTCGTTTGAGGCCTTCAGCAGGTAATACTGGATGGCTTCAAAGGTTTTGTGCGTCAGATTGTTGGCGCTGCCATCGGAGTAACGTACGCCGTTTTTCGCCAGGTAGTAAGCGAAGTTGATCACGCCAATACCCAGGGTACGACGACCCATAGCACCGCGCTGAGCGGCCGGGATCGGGTAATCCTGATAGTCGAGCAGCGCATCAAGGGCGCGCACTGCCAGAATCGCCAGCTCTTCCAGATCGTCGAGGCTGTCGATCGCACCGAGGTTGAACGCGGAGAGCGTACACAGGGCGATTTCACCGTTTTCGTCGTTGACGTCTTCCAGCGGCTTGGTCGGCAGCGCGATTTCCAGGCACAGGTTAGACTGGCGCACCGGCGCGATAGCCGGATCAAACGGGCTGTGGGTGTTGCAGTGGTCAACGTTCTGGATGTAGATACGGCCGGTTGAGGCGCGTTCCTGCATCATCAGCGAGAACAGATCGACCGCTTTAACACGCTGTTTGCGGATGCTGTCGTCCTGTTCGTATTTGGTGTACAGACGTTCAAATTCGTCCTGATTGGCGAAGAACGCGTCGTACAGGCCTGGCACGTCAGACGGGCTGAACAGGGTGATATCTTCACCTTTCAGCAGGCGTTGATACATCAGCTTGTTAAGCTGCACGCCGTAGTCCATATGACGCACGCGGTTGCCTTCCACGCCACGGTTGTTTTTCAACACCAGCAGGCTTTCCACTTCCAGATGCCACATCGGGTAGAACAGGGTGGCTGCACCGCCACGCACGCCGCCCTGGGAACAGGACTTCACCGCCGTCTGGAAATGTTTGTAGAACGGGATACAGCCGGTATGGAAGGCTTCACCGCCACGGATCGGGCTGCCCAGTGCGCGGATGCGACCGGCGTTAATACCGATACCGGCGCGCTGGGAAACGTATTTCACGATGGCGCTGGAGGTGGCGTTGATGGAATCCAGGCTGTCGCCGCACTCGATCAGTACGCAGGAGCTGAACTGACGGGTCGGGGTACGCACGCCAGACATGATCGGCGTCGGCAGCGAGATCTTGAAGGTGGAGACCGCATCATAGAAACGCTTAACGTAATCCATACGGGTATCACGCGGATAGCCGGAGAACAGGCAGGCGGCGACCAGAATGTACAGGAACTGCGCGCTTTCGTAGATTTCGCCGGTGACGCGGTTTTGCGCCAGATATTTGCCTTCCAGCTGCTTCACCGCCGCATAGGAGAAGTTCATATCGCGCCAGTGGTCAATAAAGCCGTCCATCTGCTCGAACTCTTCTTTGCTGTAGTCTTCCAGCAGATGGCGATCGTATTTGCCCATATCGACCATGCGCGTAACCTGGTCGTACAGCTTAGGGGGTTCGAACTGACCGTAGGCTTTTTTACGCAGATGGAAAATCGCCAGACGCGCAGCGAGGTACTGGTAATCCGGGGCATCGCGAGAGATGAGGTCTGCAGCGGCCTTGATGATGGTCTCATGGATATCAGAGGTTCTGATGCCATCATAGAACTGGATGTGAGAACGCAGTTCAACCTGTGAAACTGAGACGTTGTTCAGCCCTTCGGCAGCCCAGTCCAGTACACGGTGAATTTTGTCGAGATCAATGCGCTCCTGGCGGCCATCGCGTTTAGTAACGAGCAGACTTTGGTTCATGTCGCGTTTTTACCTTTGCGTGAGTATCCAAAAATTAAAAGAAATCCCGGTTTATACACAGCATATTCATTGTGAATAATGTTGTGGATAAACACTACATCTTGGGGGTGAGGGGAAAAACCATAACAATATGGAGGCATATTTTAGTATTTTACTGCGGGTTAACAAGAGGAAAAAATGATGTTTCCGGGGGTTGTAATTTTTGCGAAATTTCTTAGGCCTTGTCTTATAAGGCTCCACCTCGTGTCAACCAGAATGGAGATTTTTTTCAGAAGTTGATCGAGCGCGTATTTCTTATTCAATCCTCTCCGGCAAGCCAAATTTCTGGTGAAAAAATGGCGGACCAGGCCAGGCCCATCCGGATTTATCCGGGATTCGTTATGAATTTTTTATGACGCCAGGCCGTTAAGACGCCGGATCGGCATGTCAGCCGACCCGGCAAACGCAATTTATAAGCCCGGCGCTTTCCACATCGAGGTGGTCAGCCCGCTATCCACCAGCGTCAGCTGATCGGCATAGACTTGCTGCCAGACCGTTTTCTGTTGTTGATAAAGCGCATGATGTTCAGCATCGGGCTGAAACTCCCGCTCCCAGCGCACCAAATCACGGCCGGTATCGGCCAGGCTGGTGTACAGCCCGGCACCCACGCCAGCCGCAATCGCACAACCCAGCGCGGTCGCTTCTTTCACCTGCGGCACCTTCACCGGCAGGCCGGTGACATCACTCAGAATCTGGCTCCACAGTTTTCCCTTCGCACCGCCCCCGGCAAACACCAGATGCGGCGCACGGACGCCGGAAAAGGCGGCAACCTGGTCGAGGTTGCAGGCGGAGACGATGGCGGCATTCTCCTCCAGCGCGCGGAACAGCGTCTGCTTATTACAACGTTCGGGATCGATGGAGAGGTTAATAAAGGAGGGCGCGGCGTGATACCACTTGCTGAAATGCATCGCATCGGAGAACACCGGCATCACGCCCCAGGCGCCAGCCGGAACGCGCGCGGCCATCTCTTCCAGCAGGCTGTAGCAATCAACCCCCAGCCGCTGCGCCAGCAGTTTTTCCTCGCTGCAAAACGCATCGCGGAACCAGCGCATGGTCAGGCCGGTAAAAAAGCTGATGGCTTCCGCCTGTGCCATGCCGGGGATCACATGCGGATTGACGCGAATGTTCATCGCCGGATCGACCTGCGGCTGCGGCAGGTTCACCACCTGCTGCCAGAAGGTGCCGCCCAGCACTGCGGTTTCCCCGGCGTTGACCACCCCGAGTCCCAGCGTGCCCAGTTGCACATCGCCGCCGCCCATCGCCACCACCGTCCCTTGCAGCAGCCCGCTGGCCTCAGCCGCACTGGCGGTGACGTGCCCCAGCAGCGTACCCGTCT
This sequence comes from Pantoea sp. X-Soil-TKNS-1207, assembly GCF_059730485.1. Taxonomy (NCBI): domain Bacteria; kingdom Pseudomonadati; phylum Pseudomonadota; class Gammaproteobacteria; order Enterobacterales; family Erwiniaceae; genus Pantoea; species Pantoea sp. X-Soil-TKNS-1207. The sequence goes on along the minus strand of NZ_AP035958.1, from coordinate 2,967,675 downwards.
CCGCCACGGGCGACAGCATATCGCCGCGCAAACCCGCCATCTCCAGCAGATCGGGTCGCCAGTTGCGGGTGCTGAGATCGAGCAGCCCGGTGGTGCCCGCGTTGGAAGGATCGACGGCCAGCTCGCCGCTGAGGCATTTCGCCAGCCAGTCACTGATCATCGTCAGGGTAGCGGCCTGACGATAAATATCGGGCCGATGATGCGCCAGCCACAGCAAACGCGGCATCGCCCCGAGCGCCAGGGTTTGCCCCGAGCATTGATAAATTTCGCGTTCAAACGCGCCGTGATGGATCTCTTTCAGTTCGCTGACTTCGCGGCTGGCGCGGGCGTCGACGTTGGCGCAGGCCCAGATAGCCTCACCGGCTTTGTTATACAACACGATGCCTTCACGCATCGAACAACAGGCCACGCCGCGTATCGCGCTGGCGGGCAGCTGCGCCTGCTGCAACACCTGACGGATGCACTGGCAGGCCAGCTGCCAGTTCTTTGTCAGATCAAACTCCATCGAGCCGGGCACATCGGGCAGGGCGAGGTGCTGCCATTCCGCCTGTGCCACCGCCACCTGCTGGCCTTGCTGATTAAAAATCACCGCGCGAATGCTGCCGGTGCCGGCGTCGAGCGCCATTAAATGCGGGGCGTGGGATAGTGTCATCTCTGCTTCTCCAACGGAAAACCTGATCGGACCGATCCCACCGCTCAGGCGACTACAATAAAGCCAGCATCACGCGGGCCGTTTCCTCTTCCGTCACCAGGGCATTAATACGCGCGCCTTTCAGCGCTGCAACAATCGCCTCGGCTTTCTCGGTTCCCCCCGCAACACCGACCACGGTGGGGATAATTGCCAGTTCGCCGGGGCTGACGGCAATCAGTTCATCATGGATCGGCATGGCGGCGGCAAGCTGCCCGTCTGCGCACATAAAATAGCCAAGGATGTCGCCGACGGCGCCTTTACGTGCATACATCAGCTGCTCGCCTTCGCTGATATAACCTGAGCGCAAAATGGTGGCCTGCTGTTTCTGATTCAGCGCGCCGATGCCGACAACCGCCACATCGGCGGCACAGGCCGCCAGCATCACATCTTGCACGCTGCGCTCCTGGCGCAGGATCTGCGCCACGCTGGCACTGGAAGCGCGCAGCGGCGCGGGGATAATGCTGATAGCGCACGCCGGGTCGAGCTGGCCGATGCCGGTCATATACGGGCCGACACCGCCGGAGAGCGTCACCATCCGAATCTGCTGCGAGGCGATAAAGCCGCTCAGATGTTGCAGGGTATTCATGGTGGTGGCGCCAAATCCCACCGCCAGCAGCTGCTGCGGCTGAAGCACCGACATCAGCATCTGCGCCGCGCCCACTCCCAGCCGCTGGCTGAGGCTGGCACCCGCCAGCTGCGGCAGTACCCGCACCTGTTTCAGCGGGAAATGTTCGAGCAGCGCATGTTCCAGCGTCAGACAGCCCTCATAGCGCGAATTAATCTGTACGCGAATCACGCCGGACTGACGTCCTTTCTCCAGCAGACGTGACACTTTCAGGCGCGTCAGCCCCAGCCGCTCGCCGATTTCGTTCTGCGTCAGGCCGTCGTGGTAATAGAACCAGGCGGTGCGCGCCAGCAGTTCTTCTTCGCCCATACTGTTGTCCACAGTGAGGCCCGTTGCCGGGTTAAGATCGTTTTTCATAATGAACACTTTATAAAAGTTAGATCAATTGTTCGTTTTGGGTGTTAAAGAAAATGTGACCTTGCTGGCAGTTCGCACAACAAGTCATCCGCAATCATACGCCGCAAAGGCGCGAAAGAACAATCTGTGACCGCTGCGAGAGTTTTATCGTAAAAGCTTTACCAGGATTGTGAACATAATGTATTTAAAAAATCATTTGTTCGTAACGGGAGCGGCGATGGCGCAGGAACAGATTAACGGGCAGCCCAGCGTGCTGTTGCAGATCACCGGCATCAGTAAAGCCTTCTCCGGGGTGCCGGTGTTGCGCGGTATCGATTTTCAGCTGCGTGCCGGGCAGATCCACGCGCTGCTCGGTGGCAACGGGGCGGGCAAATCGACGCTGATGAAAATCATCGCCGGTATCGAACAACCGGATAGCGGCACCATCGCCCTTGCCGGACAGCCGCTGACCCTGATGACGCCTGCCAAAGCGCACCAGTGCGGCATCTACCTGGTGCCGCAGGAGCCGCTGCTGTTTCCCAGCCTGACGGTACGGGAAAATATCCTGTTTCGCCTGACGCGCGCGCAGGCGGATAACCACAAATTACAGACCCTGCTGACGCAAATGGGCAGCACGCTGCCGCTGGACGCGCTGGCGGGCACCCTGGCGGTCGCTGATCAGCAGCAGGTTGAGATCCTGCGCGGCCTGATGCGCGATGCGCGGGTGGTGATTTTTGACGAACCCACCGCCTCATTAACGCCGGTGGAAACCGAGCGGCTGTTTCTGCTGATACGCCAGCTGGCCGGGAAGGGCGTCGGCGTGGTGTTTATTTCCCATAAGTTGCCGGAAATGCGTGCGCTGGCGCATCAGGTCAGCGTGATGCGCGACGGCTGCGTGGTGCTGCATGGCAGCATCGCCCGCTACGATGATGATGCCCTGGTGGCGGCAATGCTGCCGCAGGAGCCGCCACCGCCGCTGAGTGCAGAACAGCAGCTGTGGTTACAGGCCGGCGCCACGTCAGCGACGCGCCAGGGCGAGATCGTATTGCAGGTTGATGCGCTGAGCGGCGAAGGCTTTCGCCAGATTTCGTTGCAGGTAAAGGCCGGGGAGATCCTTGGGCTGGCAGGGATTGTTGGCGCAGGACGTACCGAACTGGCCGAGACGCTATACGGCTTACGCCCCGCCAGCAGCGGCAGCGCGCGTTTGCAGCATCAGTCGCTGCTGGCGCTCCCGACAGCGGATCGTCTGCGGGCGGGGCTGGTCTATCTGCCGGAAGATCGGCAAAGCTCCGGCCTCTATCCCGACGCTCCGCTGGCGTGGAACGTTACCGCGTTAACCCTGCAACGGCGTAGCTGGTGGCTGCGACCGCAGCAGGAGCGGGCGGTGCTGACGCGTTACCAGCGCGCGCTCGGCATTAAATTCAGCCACAGCAACCAGCTGGCCCGTACGCTCTCCGGGGGGAATCAGCAAAAACTGCTGCTGGCGAATTGCCTCGAAGCGCTGCCAAAAGTGTTGATCGTCGATGAGCCTACGCGTGGCGTGGATGTGGGCGCGCGTGCCGATATTTATCACCTGCTGCGCTCGGTCGTGGCGCAGCAGGTGGGGTTGATCATCATCTCCTCAGACCTGGATGAAATCGCGCAGCTGGCGGATCGCGTGGTGGTGATGCATCACGGCGAGCTGGTGGGCGAGTTAGCCCAGGCGGCGGTGAATGTCGAAAATATCATCCATATGGCCTGGGGGCGTAGTGCTCAGGCGGCAGGAGAACATTGATGCTGAGATACCTGCAAACCCACCGCGAGCTGAGCACGCTGCTGGCGATTGTGGTGCTGTTTCTGCTGCCGTGGCTGCTGGATCGCCAGAGCGCCAGCCTGCAACTGGTGGGGATGATTTTTGGCAGCGCGCAGATCGCCATCCTGCTGGCGATGGGCGCGACGCTGGTGCTGCTGACGCGCAATATCGACGTCTCCTGCGGTTCTACGATGGGACTCTGTGCCGCGGTGCTTGGCGTGCTGCTTAATCAGGGGCTATCGCTGCCCGTTGCCTGTGGGGCGACGCTGGCCGCCGGTATGTTAGCCGGGCTATTTAACGGCGTGCTGGTGGCCGGACTGCGTATCCCGGCGATTGTCGCCACCCTTGGCACCCTCGGATTGTATCGCGGCCTGATGCTGCTGCTGACCGGCGGTAAATGGATTGAGGGGCTACCGGAACAACTCAAGAGCCTCGCGGCACCGGCGATCGGCGGCCTGTCGCCACTGGGCATGATGATTCTGCTGCTGGGCGTGGCGATGATGCTGTTCCTCGCGCGTACCGCCGCCGGACGCAACTTTTACGCCACCGGCGACAATCTGCAAGGCGCGCGCCAGCTGGGGGTGCCGGTGCATCAGGTGCGTTTGCTGGCCTTTACCGCCAATGGCGCGCTGGCAGCGCTGGCTGGCATCGTATTTGCCGCGCAAATCGGCTTTGTGCCGAATCAGACCGGTACAGGCATGGAGATGAAAGCGATTGCCGCCTGCGTGCTGGGCGGCGTCAGCCTGCTGGGCGGTTCCGGCACCCTGTTGGGCGCGGTGCTGGGCGCGTGGTTCTTAACCCAAATCGACAGCGTGCTGGTGCTGTTGCGACTGCCAGCATGGTGGAACGATTTTATCTCCGGGCTGGTGCTGCTGGCGGTGCTGGTGATTGATGGCCGCTTACGCCAGGCGCTGACGCGGCGCTTACATCGCCAGAAATATGCGCGTTTTTTAACGCCAGCGGCGCGAAAAAAAACACGCGCTGAACCGCCGTCCGCTTCGCGCCGGGGAGCCACCGAATGAAAGGTTATCTGAACTGGGAAGGGGCGCTGGCGTTGCTGCTGGTGCTGGAGATCCTGCTGTTTGGCTGGGCTAATCCGCGGATGCTGAATATCGATACCTTGTTGTTCAGCACCAGCGATTTTATCACCGTCGGCATTGTGGCCTTGCCGCTGACGCTGGTGATCGTTGCCGGGGGCATTGATATCTCGTTTGCGGCGGTGACCGGTTTATGCGCCATCGCATTGGGCATTATGCTGCAAAGCCAGTGGTCGTTGCCGGTCGCCTTGCTGTGCACGCTGCTGTTGGGCAGCCTGTGCGGATTACTTAATGGCGCGCTGATCCTCTGGACCGGGGTAAACCCGCTGGTGATCACCCTTGGCACCCTGTATCTGTACGGCGGCGGCGCGCTGCTGCTGTCGGGGCTGGCCGGAGCCACCGGTTTTGAAGGGATTGGCAACTTCCCCTCCGCCTTCACCGACTTAGCCAACCTCACGCCCCTCGGCATCCCTATGCCGCTGCTGCTGTTTATGCTGCTCTGCCTGCTGTTCTGGCTGCTGATGCACCGCACCCGCACCGGGCGCTACGTATTCCTGCTTGGGCAAAATTTGCGTGCGGCGCGCTACGGCGCGCTGCCGGTGAACCGTACGCTGCTGCTGCTCTATAGCCTGGTCGGACTGGCTTCGGCGATCGCGGCGGCGGTGATGAGCGCCTATTTCGGGTCGGCGCGTGCCGATCTCGGCGCGCCGCTGCTGATGCCCGCCATCACCGCCGTGGTGCTGGGGGGCGCAAATATCTACGGCGGGGCGGGTTCGGTGCTGGGCACCGCGCTGGCGACGCTGCTGATCGGCTTTTTGCAGCAGGGGTTACAAATGGTGGGAGTGTCGAGTCAGGTCAGTAATGCGCTATCGGGCGCGCTGCTGATCCTTGCGGTGATCGGTCGCTCCTGGAGCCTGAATCCAGGCATTGTGCGCCAGCTTAGCCGGCGCTTGCGTGCGCGACTCATGCGACGTCCCGCATCTTACCAGGAGTAAAATTATGAAAATGCAGAGGTTATCTCTGGCGCTGTGTTGCGCGCTCGGCGTCAGTCTGAGCGCGCAGGCCGCCGAACGTATCGCCTTTATCCCTAAGCTGGTGGGCGTGGGTTACTTCACCAGCGGCGGCAAAGGGGCGACCGATGCGGGCAAAGCGCTCGGCGTGGATGTGACTTATGACGGCCCGACTGAGCCAAGCGTTTCCGGCCAGGTGCAGATGATCAATAACTTCGTCAACCAGGGTTACAACGCCATTGTGGTGGCTGCCGTCTCACCGGACGGACTCTGCCCGGCGCTGAAGCGTGCGATGCAGCGCGGGGTTAAGGTGCTGACCTGGGATTCGGACACCAAACCGGAATGCCGCTCGATTTATATCAACCAGGGCACTCCGACGCAGCTGGGCGGTATGCTGGTGGACATGGCGGCCAGCCAGGTGAAAAAGGACAAAGCGAAGGTGGCGTTCTTCTATTCCAGTCCGACGGTGACTGACCAGAACCAATGGGTGAAAGAAGCGAAAGCGAAAATCGCCAAAGATCATCCCAACTGGGAAATTGTCACCACCCAGTATGGCTATAACGATGCCACCAAATCGTTGCAGACCGCAGAAGGGATACTGAAATCCTGGACGGATCTGGATGCGATTATCGCTCCGGATGCCAACGCGTTGCCGGCGGCGGCTCAGGCCGCAGAAAACCTTGGCCGTAAGAATGTTGCGATTGTTGGCTTCAGCACGCCCAACGTGATGCGGCCCTACGTTAAACGCGGCACGGTGCAGCAGTTTGGCCTGTGGGACGTGGTGAAGCAGGGGCGGATTTCGATTGCGGTGGCCAGTCAGCTGCTGAAGGGCGATCTCAATCCTGGCGACAGCTTACAGGTGCCTGACGTGGGTAAAGTCACCGTCTCCAGCAATAGCGTGCAGGGCTACAATTACGAAGCCAAAGGGAACGGCATCGTGCTGCTGCCGGAACGCGTGGTGTTTACCAAAGACAACATCGACAACTACGATTTTTAAGGAGAGAGCGGATGGAAGTCACGCTGGTGGAAATCAATGTAAAGTCTGACTGTATCGACGAATTTCTGCGGGTATTTAAGGCCAATCATTTAGGCGCGGTGCAGGAGCCAGGTAATCTGCGCTTCGATGTCTTGCAGGACCGCGAGGTGCCGACGCGTTTTTTTATCTATGAAGCCTACGCGGATGAAGCCGCGGTGCTGGCCCATAAAAAAACACCGCACTATCTCGCCTGTGTCGACGCGCTGGAGGCGCTGATGACCGGGCCAAGAAAGAAAACGGTGTTTAACGGCGTATTTCCGGAATAGCGCCGCGCATTGATGAGGGAGGCATCAATGCCTCCCCTGCACGGGTTACGCCTGACGGTGGGTATGCACCATATAGTTCACATCCACGCCGCGGCCGAGGCGGAACTGATTGGTCAGCGGATTGTAGTGCAGGCCAATCATTCCCTGCTCACGCAGCGGGGTTTCGTCCACCCAGTTGAGCAATTCCGCCGGACGGATAAATTTCTTCACGTCGTGGGTGCCGCGCGGCACCATACGCATGACGTATTCGGCACCAAAGACCGCCAGCAGCCAGGCCTTCGGGTTGCGGTTGATGGTGGAGAAGAACACCTCACCGCCGGGTTTCACCAGCTGCGCGCACGCCAGCACCACCGAGCGCGGATCGGGAACGTGCTCCAGCATCTCCATACAGGTGACGACATCATATTGACCGGCGTGGCTGGCAGCGTGATCTTCCACCGTCTGCTGCACGTAATCGACGCTGATACCACTTTCCAGCGCATGAAGGCGCGCCACTTCCAGCGGCTCCGCGCCCATATCTAATCCGGTAACGTTCGCGCCTTCGCGCGCCATGCTTTCCGCCAGAATGCCGCCGCCGCAGCCAACATCCAGCACTTTCTTACCAAACAAACCGTTGCTGTGCTGGGCAATCCAGCCAAGACGCAGGGGGTTGATGCGGTGTAATGGCTTAAATTCACCCTCTAAATCCCACCAGCGCGATGCGACTGCCTCAAACTTGGCAATTTCAGCGTGATCGACGTTCTGGCGGCTTTCCTGCGGTTGTTCATTCATTGAATCATGACTCCTGACAAAATGTGGCCTCAGTATAAACGCTTAAGCGCGACCCGCGCACCTCTCACGACGAAGGAAAAGCCGTATTAAACCGCGCTTAACATTCACCCCATGTAAGCGATGTGATATACTTTCGCACCTTTGAAATCCGGGATTATGTAGAGGGATAGCGGCTCCATGAGCGACCTTGCGAGAGAAATTACACCGGTCAATATCGAAGAAGAGTTGAAGAACTCATATCTCGATTACGCCATGTCGGTCATCGTTGGCCGAGCCTTACCCGATGTACGTGATGGCCTGAAGCCAGTGCACCGCCGTGTGCTTTTTGCCATGAGCGAACTGGGTAACGACTGGAACAAACCCTATAAAAAATCCGCCCGTGTGGTCGGTGACGTTATCGGTAAATATCACCCCCATGGTGATTCCGCCGTATACGACACCATCGTCCGTATGGCCCAGCCTTTTTCCCTGCGTTATATGCTGGTGGACGGACAAGGCAACTTCGGCTCCATCGACGGCGACTCCGCCGCAGCGATGCGTTACACCGAAGTGCGTATGTCGAAAATCGCCCACGATCTGTTAGCCGACCTGGAAAAAGAGACCGTCGATTTCGTTCCGAACTATGACGGTACCGAACAGATCCCTGAAGTTCTGCCGACCAAAATTCCTAACCTGCTGGTAAACGGTTCATCCGGTATCGCCGTGGGTATGGCAACCAACATTCCACCGCATAACCTGCGTGAAGTGATTAACGGCTGCCTGGCTTACATTGATGATGAAAACATCAGCATTGAAGGGCTGATGGAACACATCCCAGGGCCGGATTTCCCGACTGCCGCCATCATCAATGGCCGCCGTGGCATTGAAGAAGCCTATCGCACCGGTCGCGGCAAGATCTATATCCGCGCCCGTGGCGAGGTGGAAGCCGACGCCAAAACCGGCCGTGAAACCATCATCATTCACGAGCTGCCGTATCAGGTGAACAAAGCGCGCCTGATCGAAAAGATCGCCGAGCTGGTGAAAGAGAAGCGTGTCGAAGGCATCAGCGCTCTGCGCGATGAGTCTGACAAAGACGGTATGCGCATCGTGATTGAGATCAAACGCGATGCCGTGGGCGAAGTGGTGCTCAATAACCTCTATTCGCTGACGCAGTTGCAGGTCTCCTTCGGTATCAACATGGTGGCGCTGCATCAGGGCCAGCCGAAGATTATGGCGCTGAAGGAGATTCTGGAAGCCTTCGTTCGCCATCGTCGTGAAGTGGTGACGCGTCGTACCATTTTCGAACTGCGCAAAGCACGCGATCGCGCGCATATCCTTGAAGGTCTGGCGATTGCGCTGGCGAACATCGACCCAATTATCGAGCTGATTCGTCGTGCGCCAACCCCGGCGGAAGCGAAAAGCGGGTTGATCGCGCAGTCGTGGGAGCTGGGTAACGTCGCCGCGATGCTGGAGCGTGCCGGTGATGACGCCGCGCGTCCGGAATGGCTGGAAGCGCAGTTCGGTATCCGCGACGGTCAATACTACCTGACCGAGCAGCAGGCGCAGGCCATCCTCGATTTGCGTTTGCAGAAACTGACCGGCCTTGAGCACGAAAAACTGCTCGACGAATACAAAGAACTGCTCGACCAGATTGCTGAACTGATCCACATCCTGCAAAGCGCTGAGCGTTTGATGGAAGTGATCCGTGAAGAGCTGGAACTGATGCGTGACCAGTTCGGTGACGATCGCCGTACGGAAATTACCGCGAACAGCGCCGATATCAACATCGAAGACCTGATCAATCAGGAAGATGTGGTGGTAACGCTGTCGCATCAGGGTTATGTGAAGTATCAGCCGCTGAGCGACTATGAAGCCCAGCGTCGTGGCGGGAAAGGCAAATCCGCGGCACGTATTAAAGAAGAAGACTTTATCGATCGTCTGCTGGTGGCCAACACCCACGACACGATTCTGTGCTTCTCCAGCCGTGGCCGTCTCTACTGGATGAAAGTCTACCAGCTGCCGGAAGCCAGCCGTGGTGCGCGTGGTCGTCCGATCGTCAACCTGCTGCCGCTGGAAGCCAACGAACGTATCACCGCCATTCTGCCGGTACGTGAGTACACCGAAGGCTTCAACATCTTTATGGCTACCGCCAGCGGTACCGTGAAGAAAACCGCGTTGCAGGAGTTCAGTCGTCCGCGTAGCGCTGGCATCATCGCGCTTAACCTGCGCGATGACGACGAGCTGATTGGCGTCGCGCTGACCAACGGTAGCGATGAAGCCATGCTGTTCTCGGCGGCGGGTAAAGTGGTGCGCTTTGCCGAGAGCGCGGTGCGCGCAATGGGCCGTACCGCATCCGGTGTTCGCGGCATCAAACTGGCGCAGGGCGATCGCGTGGTCTCGTTGATTGTGCCGCGTGAAGATGGTGCCATCCTCACCGTGACGCAGAACGGCTACGGTAAACGTACCGCCAACAGCGAATACCCGACCAAATCCCGTGCGACGCAGGGTGTGATCTCCATTAAGGTCACCGAGCGCAACGGACCGGTCGTCGGTGCGGTGCAGGTGGTCGATAGCGATCAGATCATGATGATCACCGATGCCGGTACGCTGGTGCGTACTCGCGTGTCGGAAGTCAGCGTGGTGGGTCGTAACACCCAGGGCGTGATTCTGATCCGTACTGCGGACGATGAAAACGTGGTTGGTCTGCAACGCGTTGCTGAGCCGGTGGAAGAGGAAGAACTCGACGCCATCGACGGTAGCGTGGCTGAAGGCGAAGACGACATCGCGCCAGAAGTGGACAGCGATGACGACGCACCGGAAGCGGACGAAGAAGAGTAATCCGCCACGGTGATTAATCACGGCAGGTCAGGGCAACCGACCTGCCGTTTCTTTATCTGAGTTTTCGCCTAAGCAGGCGCGCTGTCTGGCTTTTTAGCATCGATAAAGCTAGTGTATGTGCAATCTTCAACATCCCGATAACTTCTTGCCGTAGTGAGCCGCTTTTGAAATATCTCGTCTCCTTTCGCACTACGCTCCGCATCTCGCGCTATTTGTTTCGCGCGCTGGCGCTGCTGCTCTGGTCGCTGGGTGCGTTGCTGACCACCTTCTACATCATCAACGTGCTGCACGAGAAAGAGAACGCGGTTCGCCAGGAGTTCGCCACCAACTACGGTCAGGCGGAATGGTATGTGCGCCATTCGGCGGATGTAATGCGCGAGCTGAAATACATCACCGAAAATCGTCTCACCAGCAGCGCCAGTGGCCTGGATGTACTCAACGGTATGCCTACCGGCAAAGGCACCCTGCCGCAATTTACCCCGCTGTTTTCCGACGGTGACTGCACTTCGATGAGCAGCACCTGGCGCAATTCGCTCGATTCGCTGAGTTATTACATCAACTACTGGAAAAGTAACTTCGCTTCGGCCTATGAACTGAATCGGGTGTTCTTTATCGGCGGGGAAAATCAGTGCCTGGCCGATTTTGCCATCGGCAGCAATACGGTGGATCGTGAACGCAGCCTGAAAGCGCTGCGCGAGCGCGTGCTGCATTATCGCAACAGCAATGAAGAAGAACGACGCAACCCGATGTACTGGATCACCCCAAGTACCCAGCCGGGGGTCGGCAGTTTCTATATGGTGATGCCGGTCTACGTGGCGAACAAGTTGCAGGCGCTGCTGGGGGTTGAACAAAATATCCGTCTGGATGAGTTTATTCAGCCAGGCGGCTTGCCGCTGGTGGCGACCATCACTGATGAAAACTACCGTCCGCTGCTGACTTCGCGCCGTGGCGGCCCAGGCTACTCACTCGACGATCTGCCGGATGACAAAACCTGGTTCGGCTACCTTGACGGTTATCGCCAGCTGGTGCTGAAAAAGCCGTTGCCGCCGTCCGATCTTAACGTGGTCTGGTCACTCTCTACCGACGTGCTGGTGGATCAGCTGAAACTGATGCTGATTAACGCCCTGCTGCTGAATATCCTCAGCGCGCTGCTGCTGTTTACTCTGGCATGGATCTTCGAACGGCGCATGTTCCTGCCAGCGGAAGATAACGCCCATCGGCTGGAAGAACATGAGCAGTTCAACCGTAAAATCGTCGCCTCGGCACCGGTTGGCATCTGTATTCTGCGCACCAGCGATGGCACCAATATTCTCAGCAATGAACTGGCGCACAACTATCTGACGCTACTGACGCAGGAAGACCGCCAGCGCCTGAATGAGATCATCGGCGGCCAGCAGGTGAATTTTGTTGATGTGCTGACCGGCAGCAACACCAACCTGCAAATCAGCTTTGTGCATTCGCGCTATCGTAATGAAAACGTGGCGATTTGCGTGCTGGTGGATGTCTCAGCGCGCGTGCGAATGGAGCAGTCGTTGCAGGAGATGGCGCAGGCGGCAGAGCAGGCGAGTGCGTCGAAATCGATGTTCCTTGCCACCGTCAGCCATGAACTGCGAACGCCGCTGTACGGCATTATCGGCAACCTCGATCTGTTGCAGACCAAAGCGCTGCCGAAAGGGGTGGATTCGCTGGTCACGGCGATGAACAACTCCTCCAGCCTGCTGCTGAAAATCATCAGCGATATCCTCGATTTCTCGAAAATTGAGTCTGAGCAGCTGAAAATCGAACCACGCCCGTTCTCGCCGCGCGAAGTGGTCAACCATATTGTCGCCAACTATTTATCGCTGGTGGTGCGCAAGCGCCTGGCACTGTACGTGCTTATCGAAAATGATGTGCCAGTGGTGCTGGATGGCGATCCGCTGCGTCTGCAACAGGTGATCTCCAACCTGCTGAATAACGCCATCAAATTCACCCATGCCGGCTGCATCATCCTTCATGCCTATGTGAAAGAGGGCTATCTGGCGTTCCGCGTGCGGGATACCGGCGTCGGTATTCCGGCGAAAGAAGTCACCCGTTTGTTTGACCCGTTCTTCCAGGTGGGGTCGGGGGTGCAGCGTAACTTCCAGGGCACCGGCCTCGGCCTGGCGATCTGTGAAAAGCTGATCAACATGATGGATGGCGATATCGAGGTGGATTCTGAACCGGGTATGGGCAGCCAGTTTGTGGTGCGTATCCCGATCTACGCCGGGCAGCAGGCCGCGCCGCCATTGCTGGATGGTTTGCAGGAGAAAGCCATCTGGCTCGACCTGCGTAATGATTATCTCGCCAGCTTCCTGTTACGCCTGCTGCTGGAGCAGGGGATGCAGGTGGCGCGTTATCAGGGGCAGGCGGGCAGCGACGATGTGATTATCAGCGATCACCATGAAGCGCCGCAGCAAAGCGTGCGGGCGCATATTCACATCAGCGGTGATCATATCGATATGCCGCAGGAGAGTGCGCCGGGACAGTGGGTGCACAGCAGCGCCACCCTGCATGACTTACCGGTACTGCTTGGCCGCATCTATCGCATCGCCATCGACAGCGAAACCAGTACGCCGCTGGCGCTGCCGGAGCAGCTGGCGCAGGAAGCCAGCTATGAAGACATCATGATATTGATTGTCGATGACCATCCCATCAACCGTATGCTGTTGTCGGAGCAGCTCGGGACGCTCGGGTATCAGGTGAAAACTGCTCAGGATGGCGTCGATGCGCTGAATGTTATCAGCCGCAACCATATCGACATCGTCCTTAGCGACGTTAACATGCCGAATATGGACGGTTATCGCCTGACGCAGCGTCTGCGCCAGCTGGGACATGCGTTCCCGGTGATCGGGGTGACGGCCAATGCGCTGGCGGAAGAGAAGCAACGCTGTATGGAAGCGGGCATGGATAATTGCCTGTCAAAACCGGTGACGCTGGATGTACTGAAAACCACGCTGGCGCTGTATGCGGAGCGGGTGAGGAAAGGACGTCGGGAAGGGTAGTGCAGCAACAGGCGGTGCCGGGCACCGCCTGTCAGGGATTACTCTTTCTCTACCTGGGTAGCGCTAACAGAAGAGAGATAGTTCAGCAGCGCGATATCGTTATCGACGCCCAGTTTCATCATCGCTGATTTCTTCTGGCTACTGATGGTTTTAATACTGCGGTTCAGTTTCTTGGCGATTTCAGTAACCAGGAAACCTTCAGCGAACAGACGCAGCACTTCACTCTCTTTCGGTGACAGACGTTTGTCACCGTAACCGCCCGCACTGATTTTCTCCAGCAGCTTGGCCACGCTTTCCGGCGTATATTTCTTGCCTTTTTGCAGGGCCGCCAGCGCTTTAGGCAGGTCGGTCGGCGCGCCTTGTTTCAGCACGATCCCTTCGATATCCAGATCCAGTACCGCACTCAGGATCGCCGGGTTATTGTTCATGGTCAGAACGATAATCGAGAGATCCGGATAGTGGCGTTTGATGTATTTGATCAGGGTAATGCCGTCGCCATACTTCTCACCTGGCATGGAGAGATCGGTGATCAGAACATTGGCATCCAGTTTGGACAGGCTATTAATCAGTGCTGTTGAGTCTTCGAACTCACCTACAACGTTGACCCATTCAATCTGTTCCAGAGACTTACGGATACCAAACAGAACAATTGGATGGTCATCGGCAATAATTACATTCAGGTTATTCATCTTATGGGTTACCTTGCTGCAGCAGTTGATTGACATAAGTGTCAATATCACTGGTGGTATTTTTAATGGTTAAATCGTCACATACTTTAATGTGCTGTTCTAACTCTTCACAAAGCTGTTTACCTGGAACCAGATTTAGCATGGCAAATACGCCTTTCAGGCGGTGTGCTGTCTGAGCAAGCGAGGGGTAATCCTTCTCCGCCGCCTCAGTATACAGTCTCTTGACATCAGGCGGTACTGTCTCGGTAAACAGCTGAAAATAGCCTCCGCTTAACAGCGGGGTGGCAGCCTCATCTTCGCTACTCTCCTCCATTAAATCATGGGCCAGTTGCTTCTCGATCAGTGCCAGCAGCGCATCGAGCAGCGCATTGCTGAGGTTAAAGTTAACGCGGAATTGCTGATCGTTAAGCGCATGATGACCCATTTCGTCACCGGCCAGCAACAACGCCCAGCCGTTCAGTCGGGCAGGGTCGTCAGTTACCAGCACATCATGTTCCTGCCCTGACAAACGCTCGTCAGAGGTCAGGCATTTCGCCCCCCAGTTCTCCAGGTGGCGGCAAACAATTTTATGCACATCTTCCATCGCGATATCCACCAGCACGCTGACGCCTTCCAGCAGCTTCTCTTCCTGCTCCGTCTGCTGTTCCAGCGCTAACGGCAGCTGAATATTGTAGCGGGTGCCAATATCGGGTTTCGCCACGATCTCCAGCGTGCCGCCCATCTGTTTACACAGCTGTTTGCACAGGAAAAAGGCCATGCCGGAGGCCTGACCAAAGCGGTCCTGGGTGGTGTCGCCGAGGAACGGGAAATCGACATTCGCCAGTTCGTCGACCGTCAGGCCAGAGCCGGTATCCACCAGCTGCACCAGTACGCGATCGGCTTTGCCTTCGCTGGCTTTGACATCGAGGGTAATTTTGCCCCATTGCGTGGTGGTCAACGCGTAATGCATCAGGGTGGTCAGCACCTTGCGCAGCGCGCGGCGATCGCCAAAGCGAATTTCGTCATTGGCGAGGTGATTATTCACCACCAGCATTAACCCCTTGCGGCGCAGCAACGGCAGGCTTTCCAGCGCGATCTCGTCCAGCAGCTCCTGCAAATTAAATACGTGAGCATCCGGTGACCAGTCATGCGCTTCCAGACGGTTGAGCAGCACGATGTCATCCACCAGCCGCGCCAGCCCCTGGCTCTCGTCGAGCAGGTCGAGCACCTCTTCGTCGTCATCGCGCTGGCTGAGCTGCACCAGCTGCGCCACCATGCTTTCCAGCGGGCGGTGCAGGGCGTGGCCGAGGTTATGCATCAGCTGCTGGCGCATCTGGTGATTACGATCCAGCACCTGCTGGGCTTTTTGCAGCTTTTTATTGACCAGCAGTTCACGGTCCTGATCGCGCATCATAAACAGCTGGGTATGCGGCGACAGCACGCTGCGCGCGTGGCGGATCTCATACACCTCGTTGTTGATGGTGGCCTGCAACACGCCCTGATGCTGATCGGACATATTGATGATCTTTTGCAGGTTGAGATGCGGCAGCAGGTGCTCGGCAATCTTGTTGCTCAGCAGCGTGCGGTTGGTGGCGAAATCGTACACCAGCAGGCCGACCGGCAGACTGGCGACGATCTCTTCATTCAGCATACGCAGGGAATCCAGTTCCGCGCTCTGGTTCTCATTCGGACGCAGCGACTGCTGGCGCAGCAGGGTAATGCCGGCAATCGACAGCAGGAACAGCACCAGGTTTATCAGCAACGGCCACAGCAGATTATGCAGGGTATCAATCGCCAGGCTGGTCAGCGGCACGCGGTACACCAGCTGTAGCGAGGTGCTGGGCAGCGAGGCGGCAATTTCCAGGTTCGGATTGACCAGCGAAACATGGGTATTTTCGCTGGATTCATCATCGCTGCTGGTGCTGGATTGCGTGGCGTCCTGACGCAGCTGGAAGTTCTCCAGCGGCATACTGCGCGGGATCAGATCGTTCACCGGCAAATCGAAGGCCACCACCGTCGCCAGATGGCCCGGCTGATTAAAGGTGGTGCGCAGGGTGAAGTAATGATCGTTCTGCCAGGCAAAGTGGCGCAGCGGTGAAAAACTTTCGCGCTCGTCCAGCGCATTGGCCTGCTGCAACATCTCGGCGCGGCGGCTGTCCACCAGCGAATTAATCGCGCTCTCTTTATAACGCGTCGCCATATCTTTCAGCGGCAGGGTGGAGATCATGATCAGGCTGTTGTCCTGACCATTAAGGAAGTACATCGACCAGGTTGGATTTTCCGCGCCCCACAGCGTATCGAGGTAGTTTGACATGCGCATGGTCATGTCCAGCGTGCTGCTGTCGTGAGAGCCAAAAATCAGCGCTTCGGTTTTACGACGGGTTTTTTCCAGATAATAGACATCCGGACGCAGGCGGGTTTCCTGCAAGCTGCTGTTCGGGGTGGAGCCTGCTGCACTGGTGGCCAGGTTTTCATAAATCTGCCAGGTGGCAAAACGATAAGCATCGATGCGTTTTTGCACCGCACGCGCCAGATCGGTCATGGCGTAGCGCTTTTCTGTCACCCAGGCATTGACGCTGTTGTGGATCATCGCACCCAGCGCCAGGAACAGCACCAGGTTGAACACCACAAAAAAGCGGGTCACATTGCCGGATGTCAGAGGAAATTTGTAAGGCAGCATAGCGTCTCAGGCACCTGAAATTATCGCGCAACCAGTCGGGCACTGGCAGCCACGGCCAGCAGCAGCAAAGCGATAAGCAGAAATGCTCCGCTCAGGCTGATCCACTGGGATATCAAACCGATTAAAGCCGGACCGGAAAGGATACCTGCATAGCCTAAGGTTGTCATGGCGGAAATCGCCAGATTTGACGGCATATCGTGTTGATTTCCAGCCGCATTGAACAACATCGGCACCGTATTCGCCAGACCAAAGCCCACCAGCAGAAACGCCAGCAACGCCACCAGCGGCCAGGGGATCATCACGGCCAGCGTCATACCGGCCGCTGCCGCCAGCGCACCACCGAGCATCACCGGATAACGCCCAAAGCGCTGAATGGTCTTATCGCCGGTGAAACGTCCGAGGGTCATCGCCACGGAGAATACCGCATAACCGAGTCCGGCCCAGGTGACGGGCATAACCGGACTTTGCAGCAGCAGCAACGCACCCCAGTCGAGCACCGCGCCTTCGGCGAGAAACAGGATAAAGCACAGCAGGCCGAGAAAGGCGACCCAGCCGCGCGGGCGTACCAGCCAGGGTTGATCGGGCTGATGCAAACGCGCGGTCATCATGCCTGGCTGGCTGCGTAACAGCAGCAACACCATCACCGCCATAACCACGCCAACGGCCGCGAGCGGCGACAAACCGGCGCTCAGCAGCAGGCTCACCGTACCGGCGCCCAGAATGCCCCCCAGGCTAAAGAAGGCATGAAAGCCGGACATCATCGGACGGCGGGCGGCTTTTTCCACCTCCACCGCCTGATAATTCATCGCCACGTCCAGCGTGCCCAGCCCGGCGCCAAACAGCATCAACGCCAGCGCCATTAATAAGGTGTGGCTGAGCGTCGCCAGCAGCGGCAGCATCGCCAGTACCAGCACGGTGGAACAGAGCATCACGCGACGGCAGCCAAAGCGCGCCACCAGTTTGCCGGTGATCGGCATGGCAGCCAGCGACCCAATTCCCAGACACAACAGCAGGGCGCCCAACATGCTGCCGGATAATTGCAGACGATCGCGAGCAAACGGCACCAGCGGCGCCCAGGCTGACATGCCGAGACCATTGACCAAAAACACGGTACGGGTTGACCAGTGCAGAAGGCGAGCGTCTCGCGGTTGTGGTGCGGCATCCAGTGCTGTCATGAGGTTTTTATCTTTCTCGTTAAAAGGGCGATTTTAGCATCAAGCCACGCCAGCAGCAGAGGCCGCAGGGTTTTAAAAGGCCCATTCCGTGCCATGAGGGAGCGAAAAAGGGCATTTTACCGACTTTTCAGCCACTGCATTTTTTTTCCAGAACTTTCCTGGCGGGATGCAGCGGGAAATAGGTGACTTAACTCAAATATTTAAAGTGCATTCAATAGGTTAGCTTAAAAGGCTGCGCAGCGATGGGATAAAATACGTGATATTGATCACGCGGTAAAAGAAAAACCGTCGGCCCTGAAGGAAAGTTTCGCGCTGATATATGCGCAGAAATGCAGCTATTAACTGCTGAAGTCAGGCGTGCGCTTTTCTCCGATACGACAATATTGAAACTAAAAACGGCCGGAATTATGTGAGGGTGTATCTGCGTAACCTGCTGAATAAAGCCGCAGAAGCAATGTGGAAGCGTGAATATTACGATCCGCAAATAATTGCATTGTTCTTTGTTGCGGGCGGAAATTAACATGGTTAATTTCTGTCTTGTTATTGAACAAAATGTGCGGAAATAGACAAATAATGTGATTCAGCTACTGGCTTAATTATACCCAGTCAATTAACTTTACTGAAGGCAATGAAGGGCAATAAAACGCAGGCAAAAAAAATGCCGGACAATCATGTCCGGCGGGAATTTAGGGTAAACATCTCATTCGGGGTGAATGAAGGTAATAATGAAATAAATGATGATAGCGGGAGTAATTGTATTCTCTGATGGCTGAGAAGTTTTATCATTCAGTGCGGAAGAGTTGTTGAATGTAACATGATGAATTTGAACGATTTAAAATCAGTTTATCAATATGTGCTATATTTTTTACCGATGCGTGCTGATTATTAGTTCCCCTCTGTTCATATCCTGAAATATTTATTAAATACAATGAAACACTTTCGGAAATTTAGTATCATTTTCGTGATAGATTATTGCGCCACATAAAATAACAATGACATGCCGGCTGAATTTTTAATCGTTCAGTTAGCAGTGGCATAAATAAGGCACATTACAGAGGGTAATAAAATGAAACGTCGTGTTCTCTCCCTGATGATTCCTGCGCTCCTCGTTGCAGGTGCTGCAAACGCAGCTGAAATTTACAATAAAGATGGCAACAAATTAGATCTGTTCGGCAAGGTTGACGGCCTGCACTATTTCTCCGACAACTCTGGCGATGACGGTGACCAGTCTTACCTGCGTTTTGGTTTCAAAGGTGAAACTCAGGTGACCGACCAGCTGACCGGTTATGGTCAGTGGGAATACCAGGCGGCTCTGAACACCGCTGAATCCCAGGGTACCGCGAACAGCTACACGCGTGTGGGCTTCGCAGGTCTGAAATTCGGTGATGCCGGTTCATTCGACTACGGTCGTAACTATGGCGTGCTGTATGACATCGGTTCATGGACTGACGTCCTGCCTGAGTTCGGTGGCGATACCTACGGCGCTGACCAGTTTATGTTCCAGCGCAGCAACGGTCTGGCGACTTATCGTAACAACAACTTCTTTGGCCTGGTTGATGGCTGGAACTTTGCTGTCCAGTACCAGGGCAAAAACGATAACCCGACTGAATCCTCTTCTGGCCGTGATGTGCTGGGTGAGAACGGTGACGGCTTCGGTCTGAGCACCACCTATGATATCGGTTCCGGTTTCGGTATCGGTGCAGCGATGATGTCGTCTGACCGCACCAACTCGCAGAACGGTGATTACCCTGGTATCCTGGGTCGTGGTAATAAAGCAGAAGCCTACACCGGCGGTCTGAAATACGATGCCAACAACATCTACCTGGCAGCGATGTACACCCGCTCAATCAACGCAACCCGCTTCGGTTCCAGCGACAGCTCTGCATTCGGTTATGCCGATACCGCAGATAACTGGGAAATGGTTGCGCAGTACCAGTTCGACTTCGGTCTGCGTCCGTCTCTGGCCTTCATCTCTTCACGCGGTAACGTGCAGAACTGGGGCGACCAGAACCTGAAAAAATACATCGACGTAGGCGCGACTTACTACTTCAACAAAAACATGTCGACCTATGTTGATTACCAAATCAACCTGCTGGACGACAACAACTTCACCCAGGCTTCCGGTATCAATACCGACGACATCGTGGCGCTGGGTCTGGTTTACCAGTTCTAAGATGTGTTCCGGAGCGTGGCCTGACGGTCACGCTTCGGTTTTTAGCAACGTCTGCAACGCGCTATGCAGCGCATCAATAATCGCCTGCCGCTCCTCGCCTAACTGCACCTGCACAATCGCTCCTTCAACCAGCAACACAATCTGACTGATTTTTTCCTGCTGCGCCGCGGTGAGTTTTTCCGCGATAGCGGCGGCCATATCCCGTTTGTGTTGGCGGATCAGCGTACTGGCTTCCGGCAGCGTATCGCTCAGTTCCGCCGCGCTATTAATAAAGGCGCAGCCGCGGAAATCCGTTTCACTAAACCAGCTCAGCAGCGCTGCGGGAAGGGCATCCACCACCGCGGGCTGCTGCGCCAGCGCTGTCGCAAAAGCCGTCATCCAGCGCTGATGGCGTTGTTGCAGAAAGGCAAGAATCAGGGCGTTTTTGGCCGGAAAGTGGCGATAGAAGGTCACCTTGGTGACGCCTGCTTCCGCAATCACCTTGTCAATACCGGTGGCGCGGATGCCATGCTGATAAAACAGCCGCTGAGCGGTGTTCAGAATACGGTCGCGTGCGGCGGCCTGAGGATCGAAAGGCAAAGGAGCTAACATAGCGTCACCAGAAAAATAGAGTAGACAGAATTGTCTACATACGGCAGGATGAATCAAGTAGACAGACCTGTCTACATATTCAGGAGAAAACCATGCTGATCCCCCCGTTTGATGAACAAAGCGCTGTGCAGAAAGTCCGTATGGCGGAAGATGCCTGGAATAGCCGCGATGCCCGGCGCGTGGCGCAGGTGTACAGTGAAGATACGCGCTGGCGTAATCGCAGCGAATTTGTCAATGGACGTGCCGACGTCGAGGCGTTTCTGCAACGCAAATGGGCGAAGGAGCTGGAGTATCGCCTGATCAAAGAACTCTGGGCATGGAATAACGACAGGCTGGCGGTGCGCTTTGCCTATGAATGGCGTGATGATAGCGGGAACTGGTTTCGCAGCTACGGCAACGAGAACTGGCACTTTGGCGCGGATGGACTGATGATCGCCCGTTACGCCTGCATCAACGATCTGCCGATCGCTGCGGAACAACGCCTGTTCCACTGGCCTTTGGGAACACGCCCGGACGATCATCCGGGCCTGAGTGAATTAGGGTTATAACTATTGCAGCCCGCGCCATTTTTTTGCTTTTGGCGCCTGCTGTAGCTGGGGCTGAGCGGGTGGTACGCTGCCTTCAAGTGCAACACCCGCCAGCGTAAAGGCTGAGAAGCTCAGCCACTGCTGCCATTTTTCACCTGCGGTTTTTAACTTTTCCATTCTGCTGCCTCACTGATATTCAACTCAGCTTAAACATTGCAGAATTCATGCCACAACACCGCTCTCAGCGCCACGCGCTTTGCCCTGGCTTTGTTACACTGCGCCAGCGCTGAAGCGGTGCAACGTGGATTTTTCTGGTGCAGGAATTTAACGTCCGCGTGGATGAGAATGGCGGAGATGACGTTGGCGATAGTGTTGCCAGCATCTCAGGCTACCGTAGAAAAACAGGCCAGCGGCCACAACAAGAATCATATAAATCATCTGACGCTCCCGTATTCGCGGTTGTGCAGGAACGGGTTATCCTGTGCCAGCCTTCAGCCAACTTCAAGCAGCTTTAGCCTGATTTACAAGCGAGTTATGCTTTGTAACAGGCTTACTTAAAGCGTTACAGATGAGGAAAAGATGCGTTATCAGAATATTCTGCTGTCCGGCCTGCTGATCGTGGGGCTGAGCGGCTGCGATCAAAACGCCAGTCGGCAAAGCCTGGTGCTGGAAGGCAAAACCATGGGCACGGTGTGGCGCGTGAGCCTGGCAGGGGTAGATGCGCAACGTAAAGAGGCGTTGCAGCAGGCGATCCAGCAGCAGCTCGACCGCGATGATGGCGAGCTATCTACCTGGAAAAGCGATTCGGTGCTGTCGCGCTTCAATCAGTATCAGGGCACGACACCGCAGCCGATCAGCGCTGATATGGCGGATATCGTCACTACAGCTTTACGCATCGGCAATAAAACCGCTGGCGCAATGGATATCACCGTCGGCCCGCTGGTCAATCTGTGGGGATTTGGCCCCGCAAAGCAACCCACGCAAACGCCGACGCAGGCGCAAATCGACGCAGCGAAAGCGCTTACCGGCTTGCAGCATCTGCGGGTAATTCAGGCGGCAGAGGGGCAATGGCTGCAAAAAGATCTGCCGGGCCTGTATGTTGACCTCTCCACCATGGGGGAAGGTTACGCCACCGATCATCTGGCGCGCCTGATGGAGCAGCAGGGCATCACCGATTATCTGGTCTCCGTGGGGGGGGCGGTGCTCAGTCGCGGTCTGAACGCGCAAAATCAGCCGTGGCGGGTGGCGATCCAGAAACCGACTGACCGGGAAAATGCCGTGGAAGCGCGGGTGGATTTGCAGGGCCACGGAATCAGTACCTCCGGCAGCTATCGCAACTATTATGAACTGGATGGCAAACGGATTTCCCACGTCATCGATCCGGCCACCGGACGGCCTATCGAACATAAACTGGTGTCGGCGACGGTGATCGCCACCACCGCGCTGGAAGCGGATGGCTGGGATACCGGGCTGATGGTGCTGGGTACAGAACGGGCTAAAGCGCTGGCGCTGAAGGAGCATCTGGCGGTGTATCTGATCAGCAAACAGGGCGACGGCTTCAGCCACTGGATGTCGCCGCAGTTTAAACCATTCCTGATTTCGCAGGACGATAACTAATTACGGAGGCGCAGATGCTGGATCTGTTTAGTGATGAAGCGCCGTGGCAGGAACCGCTGGCGGAAGGGGCGGTGATTTTGCGTCGCCGCGCCCGCGAGCAGGCAGATGCGTTGCTGGCGGAGATTGCCGCCATCGCCGCGCAAAACCCATTCGCCCATCGCATCACTCCGGGTGGACACCGCATGTCGGTCGCCATGACCAACTGCGGCGATTTAGGCTGGTCGAGCGACTCGCGCGGCTACCAATATACCGAGCAGGACAACCACAGCGGCCACAAATGGCCGCCAATGCCGCCCCTGTTCCGCGAGCTGGCGCAGCAGACGGCGCTGGAAGCCGGGTTTAGCGCTTTCAACCCGGATGCCTGTCTGATTAACCGTTATGAGCCGGGTGCAAAACTGACGCTGCATCAGGATAAAGACGAGAAGGATTTGCGACAGCCGATCGTTTCCGTCTCGCTCGGTCTGCCTGCGGTGTTTCAGTTCGGCGGCTTCGAGCGCGGAGATGCCACGCAGCGCGTGCTGCTGGAACATGGCGATATCGTGGTGTGGGGCGGGCCGTCGCGCCTGCGTTATCACGGGATTTTACCGCTCAAACCCGGTGTGCATCCGCAGGCTGGCGCCTTTCGCTACAACCTGACTTTCCGCCGCGCCCATTAAGGGCGGGGTGGATGAGAATTGTTCTTGCTATCATCCGATGCGCCATTAAACTGCAGGCTGCTTTGTTTACCGCTGGATCCTTTTGATGGCATTGCTTCAGGTTGTTTATCGCCAGTAC
Source organism: Pantoea sp. X-Soil-TKNS-1207 (assembly GCF_059730485.1). NCBI lineage: Bacteria > Pseudomonadati > Pseudomonadota > Gammaproteobacteria > Enterobacterales > Erwiniaceae > Pantoea > Pantoea sp. X-Soil-TKNS-1207. Next base: position 2,944,069 of record NZ_AP035958.1, on the reverse strand, counting down.
CGCTGGCCTTTTATTGGCGTCATCCTTCTTACCTTACTTAGCGCCGCGCTCGGCATTGGCATGATTGCCTATATCAATAATGAGCTGATCGTGGCGTTCAACTCCTCGGCGGGCGTGCTGCCGGCTTTTCTGATGCAGCTGTTTTTGCTGATGGCGGTGACGCTGGGTTCACAGCTGGCGCTGACGCTGCTCGGTCACCAGTTTGTCTGGCGTCTGCGCGGTGAATTTATCAAACGTATTCTCGATACCCGCATTGAACGCATCGAACAGATTGGCAACGCCCAGCTGCTGGCGGGCCTGACCAGCGACATTCGCGCCATTACCATCGCTTTTGTCCGTCTGCCGGAGCTGATTCAGGGCATCATTATCACCCTGGGTTCCGCGTTGTATATGGCGTGGCTGTCACCCAAAATGCTGCTGGTGACCTCGCTGTGGCTGGTGGTGACGCTGATTGGCGGCTGGCTGCTGGTGTCGCGCGTCTACCGGCATATGGCGAAACTGCGTGAAGTGGAAGATGACCTGTATCGCGACTATCAAACCATTATTGAAGGGCGTAAAGAGCTACAGCTGAACCGTGAACGCGCACAGCAGATTTATCACAACGTCTATCAGGAAAATGCCAGCAGCTACCGCCACCATATTGTGCGCGCCGACACCTTCCACCTGAGCGCGGTGAACTGGTCAAATATCATGATGCTGGGTGCCATTGGCATCGTGTTCTGGATGGCGAATGGTCTTGGCTGGGCCAACACTGCCGTGGCGGCAACCTACTCGCTGACGCTGCTGTTCCTGCGCACCCCGTTACTGGCGGCGGTAGGGGCGTTGCCCACACTGCTTAGCGCCCAGGTGGCGTTTCGCAAGCTGAATACCTTCGATCTGGCGCCGTATGAAGCCGATTTCAAAACGCTGCCCGCAGTCAGTGACTGGCAAACCCTCGAACTGCGCGATGTCTGTTTCCATTATGGCGAGCATGGCTTCGAGGTCGGGCCGATCAACCTGACGTTGCGTCGCGGCGAGCTGGTATTTCTCATTGGCGGCAATGGCAGCGGTAAATCAACGCTGGCGATGCTGCTGACGGGCCTCTATCAGCCGCAATCCGGCACGCTGCTGCTGGATGGCAAAGCCGTCGACTGGCATAACCTTGATGCTTATCGCCAGCATTTCTCCGCCGTGTTCACCGATGTCCATCTGTTTGATCGGCTGATTAGCCGCGCCGGTAAGCCTGCCAATCCAGGGCTGGTGCAGCAGTGGCTGGAACGTCTGAAGATGCAGGACAAGCTGAAGCTGGAAGGCAACAAGGTGCTGAATCTTCAGTTATCGAAAGGGCAGAGCAAGCGTCTGGCGCTGCTGCTGGCGGCGGCTGAGGAGCGCGACATTCTGCTGCTCGACGAATGGGCGGCGGATCAGGATCCGCACTTCCGCCGTATCTTCTATCGCGAGCTGCTGCCGTGGTTGCAGGCGTCGGGTAAAACCGTGTTCGCCATCAGTCATGATGATCACTACTTTATTCACGCCGATCGTCTGCTGGAAATGCGTGACGGTAAGCTGAGCGAACTGACTGGCAGCGAGCGCGAAATGGCGACGCTGGATGCGGTAAAACGCACCGACACCGGCCATTAACGTCAGCTGGCAAAGCTTAGCGAAAAGGGTTATTGGGCAGAAAGGCGATGACCAGGTAAGGTTTAATCCAGCAGATACTCCGGTTTCTGCCTCCCTGGAACACTTTCTGTCGTCTTGTGTTGTCCACCGGCTCTGGTTATTTCTGAGCCGGTTTTTTATTGTCCGGGAAAAGGGTGCGCGACCAGCGTAACTACCCGCTGACCTTCACAGTGAAAACGCGCGGATAAAATAAGGTGCTGATTATAGCCTGCGCCAAAATCTTCGCTTAAGCGCAGCTGCGCAGTCCCGCTGTCGGGGTGGATAGCGATCACTTCCCCCTGCAAAAACTCCATTGGCTGACGCAACTGCGGCCACAAGGCTTTATACAAACTCTCCTTCAGCGAAAACAGCAGCGTCGCGGCCTGTGCGAATGGCAGCGGCAGCTGGCGCAGCAGCGCGCGCTCGCGTGAGTTCATCAGCATCTCCGCCGTCTCCAGCGCCGTTTCAGCGGCCATGATGTGCTCCACATCGACACCCAGACATAGCGGCGTGCGCGTGGCGGCAATCACCGCCATATCCTGGCTATGCGATAGCGACGCCTGCACACCGGCAGGCCAGCAGGGGGAGCGATCTGCCGCGTTGAGCAACAGAAAATCATTCACACCAAGTTGCCCCATCACTTCGCGCGCCAGCCAGCGGCTCGCCAGATGCTCGGATTTACGTTTGGGCACGGCATTTTCCAGGGCCTGCGGCAGCGGCAATTGCCAGCGCTGAGACAAATCAGCCTGCCAGTGCTGTTTATCAAACTGACACCAGGCGAACAGGGGCGAACCGGGCGTGAAGCCAGCAGCGGTGAAAAAGGGGGATGCGGGGAGAGTGAGCGGCGATGCAGGCGTAAACATAGTTATCACGGCTGACGGAAAAGGGCATTAAATCAGTCAGCCGGCGAGAGGGCAAGCTTAGCGCTTACCGTTTTTAATCATTAGGGGGAATGGCAAAACTCTTGATGGAGACGACAAAGTGCTGATGACCTTTACTGATGCGGGCACCGCGATCGCACCAGCGGGATGCGAGGCGGAAGAAATCGTCGCTGCCGATATCGTAAGCCAGCTCGACTTTATTGATACCAGAGTGCAGGAGTTCTTCAGCATCCTGCAGGTTTTTTGCTTTGATGACCATAACGGTTTTCCATCGAAAAACAGGAGACTTAAGGGTAGGGTAAGTGTGTGACATTTTTGTTTCAGTTAGATGAATTGCTGTCACAATTCGGCAAAAATGTGATCGCCAGCAGAATTGGTTGCGTACGGTAACTTACTGAATGTTTGGTGAAAATAATGTTAATTATGGCGATGATCTGATATTTCTTAAGCGGTTACGCAACAGGAGGTTGATATGACAGTCCCGCGATTTGAAACGTCACGTTTGATTCTCGAACCTTTGCAAAGCCACGATGCTGAACAGGTACAGCAGATATTTCCGCACTGGGAAATTGTGCGTCATCTGACTAACCTGGTGCCCTGGCCGTACCCACCGGACGGTGCCAGCCATTATATTAATGATATCGCGTTACCGGCGATGGCGGCCGAACAGGCCTGGCACTGGAGTCTGCGTCATCGCTCGGCGCCTGAGCAATTGATTGGTCTGATCTCCCTGCGGGCCGGTGAAGAAGATAACCGCGGTTTCTGGCTGGTGCCGGAGTGGCAGGGGCAGGGTTTGATGAGTGAAGCCAGCAATCGGGTGACGGATTTCTGGTTTATGACGCTCAACCAGCCACGTTTACGCGTACCGAAAGCGATGGATAATCAGGCATCAAAACGCATCTCTGAACGCAGCGGAATGCGGCTTATCGCCACCTACAGCAAAGCCTTTGTCGGCGGCGAGATGCTGGCTGGCAACTGGGAAATCACCCGTGATGAGTGGCTGGCACAGCGCGGTTTGACGCGCTAAAACAAAAAAGCAGCCAAAAGGCTGCTTTTTTATTGGGAATTTTGGTCGGCACGAGAGGATTTGAACCTCCGACCCCTGACACCCCATGACAGTGCGCTACCAGGCTGCGCTACGTGCCGAACGTGGAGGCATATAGTAACGTTTCCGCGCGCGATTGCAAGATGCACGGGATTTAACTGCCTCATAATTAATCAGTTTGCGATGAAACGCTTCTCTTCCGTCAGCACCTGCAACAGCAACGCCAGCTGCGGCTTATGGTCGCGAATCGGTTTGCCCTGCGCATCATAGGCGCGATAGCTGCCGTTGTTGTTCAGCACCAGCGTCACCTGCGGCGTGGTCACTACCAGCCTGCCATCTTCGCTGCTCGCTACCCAATCGTGGCTGCGCTGGGCGGCAAACAGATCTTCACCCTGCGAATAACTTCCCGCATTGGTACGCACATGCAGCAGACGCTGCATCAGCGTGGTCATCACATCCTGCTGGTCGGTCAGACGATCGATGGTCTGGGCTGGCGTATTCGGCCAGTGCACCACCAGCGGTACCTGCAATGTGGCGCGATTACCCGGATTATCGTCGCCGCCATCGAGCGGAACGGCGCGCTGGGCGGTGATCACCACGACGGTATTTTTCAGCAAATCACGCTGTTGCAGCGTTTGCAGCACCGCGGCAATTTGCGCGTCAACACCGGGCGCCTGACGCAGATAGCTGCGCTGTTGCGCTTTGGCGCTGTCACCGGTCACGGTTACGCCGTTCAGCGCTATCCATGAGAACCACGGCGCGTTGTTGTCTTTCTGGCCATTCAGCCAGTTCTGCCACTGTGTGACCGTCGCGCTATTGGGCTGGCTGTCCATTGAGGGCAGGGAGTAATCCGCCAGTAACGCCTGCCGGTACAACGGCTGATTAAAGCCATCCGAGGAGAACAGACCGAACTGATAACCCTGGCTGTTCAGGGCGCTCAGCAGTGCCGATGGCATACGCGCGGACAGTACGCCATCCATATAACTGGACGAGATACCGTAGAACAGGCCAAACAACCCTTTTTCCGGTTGGTTACCGGCACTGTAATGCTGCGTAAAGCGCACGTTTTCGCTGGCAAACTGATCAAGCGACGGCAGGGCTTTCGCCACCGTGGCGTTGTTGAGGCCCTCCACCGTCAGCACCAGCAGATTATGGCGTGAGCCGCCGTCGCGGAAGGTGATGTCGCTCAGCGGATATTGCACCGACAAGGCTTCCGGGTCACCCTGCTGCACCAGACGGCGTTGATACTCCTGCGCATCCAGCAGGCCGTGACGCTCAAGGAAACGTCGTGCGGTCATCGGATAGGAGAGCGGCAGGTTGGCGCGCTGCATAGTAATCGGGCGATAGAAATTGGCATCGGCCCAGATGTAGAGCAGATGGCTGGCGAAGAAGGCGCAGATAAACAGCGCCGCCAGCGGTTTACCGAACGAACGCCGGTTCAGGCTGCGTAGCTTCTGCCAGCTCCAGGTGGCGAACAGCATCTCCACCAGGAAAATCACCGGCACGCTGATAAACATCAGCTGCCAGTCGCGAGCCATTTCGCTCTGATCGGGGTTGATCACCAGCTCCCACACCACCGGATTCAGGTGCAGGTGGAAACGGTTGAACACCGCGCTATCGACAATAATCAGCGTCAGCCCGGCGGTGGCGATGATCGCCGACAGGACTCGCAGTAACCGTTGCGACATCACCACAAAGGTGAGCGGGAAGAGAATCAGCAGATAACCGGCGAACACCAGGAAGCTAAAATGACCAATCCAGCTGGTGTAGGCATAGACACGACCGGCCAGCGACGCGGGCCAGTCGGCCACCAACAGGTAGCGGCTGCCTAAAATTAACGCGAAGATAATATTAAACAGGGCAAACCAGTGCCCCCAGCTGATCATCTGGGAGACTTTTTCACGGTAGCGCTGCCGGTTGGTTACCATATTATGAGGTCAGGTCTGCAAATTAATGGGCGTTATCATCGCGAACCGACGCTTGCAACGCATCGGCAAAGGATCGTGCCAGGCTTCGGCGCTGCGCCGGAGACACACTGGTGTTGATCAAATTGGTTACCATATTTCCCAGTACCATCAGGGAAAGGTCGGTTGGCGCTTTGTCTTTCTCAAGAACTTGCGCCAGTTGCGCGAGGAGCTGCTCCACGCGTTGGTCACTGTAACGGGATGATTGTGGCATATCGTCGACTAATTCAAGTATCAAAAGGCGGTATAGTACCGTAACGACGCGATTTTTTCCGCAATTTTATCGAAAGCAGAACGTTCATGTTGTGCATGGAGTTGAAAGCCGCGGCGGGCGGTGTTTGAATACGCGCCTCAGCCTAAAGGAGAGTCTACCATGAGTCTGGATATCGACCAGATTGCCCTGCATCAGTTAATCAAACGCGATGAAAACCAGCTTGAACTGGTGCTGCGCGACACCCTGCTGCCTGCAACTAAGGCGGTTGAAGAGATGGCGGAAGAGTTACATCGGGTGTACAGCGCCAAGAGCAAGGCCTACGGGTTGTTCAATGAAGAGAGCGAACTGGCGGCGGCGTTGCGTAATTGCCGCAAAGGGGAAGATGACTTTCTGGCCTTCAGCCGTGCGGCAACCGGTCGTCTGCGTGATGAGCTGGGCAAATACCCGTTTGCTGAAGGCGGCATCGTGCTGTTCATCCATTATCGCTATCTGGCGGTGGAGTACCTGCTGGTGGCGGTGCTGAATAGCCAGTCGAGTATGCGCGTCAATGAACAGCTGGATATCAGCAGCACCCATTACCTCGACATCAACCATGCCGATATCGTGGCGCGTATTGATCTCACCGAGTGGGAAACCAACCCGGAATCGACCCGCTATCTGACGTTCCTGCGTGGACGGGTAGGGCGCAAAGTCGCCGACTTCTTTATGGATTTCCTCGGCGCCAGCGTAGGTCTGGATACCAAAGCGCAGAACCGGGGTTTGCTCCAGGCGGTGGATGATTACTGCGCCGAATCCAGCCTGGATAAAAACGAGCGTCAGAATTACCGTCAGCAGGTTTACAGCTACTGCAACGATCAGTTGCAGGCCGGTGAGGAGATTGCGCTGGAAGATCTCTCCAGCGAACTGCCGCCGCTCGGCGAGAAGACTTTTCAGGCATTTACTCAGGAGCAGGGCTACGAGCTGGAAGAGCATTTTCCGGCCGACCGCAGCACGCTGCGTCAGCTGACCAAATTTACCGGCAGCGGCGGTGGCTTAACCCTGAATTTCGATGCCATGCTGCTGGGCGAACGTATCTTCTGGGACCCGGCAACCGACACGCTGACCATCAAGGGCACGCCGCCCAATCTGCGCGATCAGCTGCAACGTCGCACCGGCGGCAACTGATTTTTGCCCATAAAAAAACGCCGCAGATGCGGCGTTTTTTTTCAACTCGTCAGGCGATTAAGCGCGAACGAAGTCGATGTGGTGCAGTTTTGGCTTGAACGGGTGACGCTGAACAGCCTGAACTTTTACTTTGGTTTCTTTACCGTCAACAACCAGAGTCAGAACTTCAGTGTAGAAGCCTTCTTTAGCCTGTTGGTTCATTACTGAATCGTGATCCAGTTCGATAGAAACCGGTGCTTCAGTTCCGCCATAGATGATGGCCGGGAACTTGTTAGCGTGGCGCAGGCGGCGGCTCGCACCCTTACCCTGCTCTTTACGTACTTCTGCGTTGATAGTGAACATCTTAATGTCTCTTCGTTGATTCCTGTTACAGGCGACCCAGCAACAGAACGATTATTCAAACGCCATTGCGAATGCAAAAGCGGGCAGCATTATAGCCGCTATACCCGCTGCGGGCAAATGATTCCGTGGACTAACGCAGCTCATTGGCACGGCGAAAACGGCCCTGATAATCAAACACCTTCTCGCGTACCTGCCAGAAATGTCCTTTGGCGCGCGCCACGACAAAATCGGGGTGACGTAACAGGGGCTGCAACGCGATCACATCAGCGGCGGTCTGCCATCCTAAAGGCACGCCGGGCGCGCGCTGGTGCGGCCGCATAAACAGCTGTTCGAACGCCTTGCGCTGAGCGGGCGTGTGCAGACGAAAACGTTCGCTGACGTCCAGACCATCTTCATCGTAATAGGTGGCTTTCAGCCATTCGCCTTTCTCATCACGCCCGTGGGCCAGCGTCATGCCGCCGCAGCGCAGCACGCGGGCATCTTTCAGCTTCAGCGCGGCTTTCAGCATATCGTCAGGGTCCACCAGCACCTTGTCGCACTGGTGGCAACGGCGTGCGGCGATATCGTTTTCTGCCCCACAATCCGGGCAGCTTTTGAAACGAAAACGGTAGTCGCACTGCTCGCGCAGGCCATCGTCATCTTCCAGCACGCCCTGGCAGCGGCGGCCAAAATGTTCGATCACATGGCCGTCGGCGGTGGTTTTGCCCCAGAAAGTATTGGCGAAGCCGCAGGCCGGACAAAACACCTGCACCGGCTGATTGTCGCTGGCACCTTTAGGCGCGCCCACTTCCGGGGTGAAAAGATCGTGTGGATTACCGGCATAATCGAGGATCAGACAGTCGGTTTTACCGGGGGCGAGGCGCAGACCGCGCCCGACAATTTGCTGATACAGGCTGACGGATTCCGTGGGGCGCAGGATGGCGATCAGATCCACATGCGGGGCGTCGAAACCGGTGGTCAGCACCGCGACGTTAACCAGGAATTTCAGCTGCTGCGCTTTGAAGGCGTGAATCAACCGGTCGCGCTCTTTTGCCGCCGTTTCTGCCGAAACCAGCGCACTGTCCGGCGGCAACAGGGCCAGCACCTCACGGGCATGTTCGACGGTGGCGGCAAAAATCATCACGCCGCGCCGTTCTTCCGCGAATTCAATAATCTGCTGGATGATATGCGGCGTAACGCGTTGCTGCTGCTTTAGCTCGCGATTGAGATCGGCTTCGCTAAACAGGCCGTTGTTCTGCGGGATCAGACGGCTGAAATCGTATTGCACCACCGGCATATCCAGCCGTTCCGGCGGCACCAGAAAGCCGTGTTTGATCATATAGCGTAACGGCAGTTCATAAATACAATCGCGGAATAACGCGTGCTGGTCACCGCGCACCATGCCGTGATAATGAAACTGATAGATCCAGCCTTTGCCGAGGCGGAACGGGGTGGCGGTCAGCCCGAGCAGACGCAGCTGTGGATTATGCTGCCGCAGATGGGCGAACAGCTGTTGATACTGGCTCTCGCTGTTGTCGCTGATGCGATGGCATTCATCGACGATCACCAGTGAAAAGGCGCTGTCAAAGCGATCGAGATTGCGCGCCACTGACTGTACGCTGCCAAACACCACTTTGCGTTCGCTCTGTTTGCGTTGTAAGCCGGCGGCGAAGATATCCGCTTCGAGGCCGTAAGCCTGATATTTGCTGTGGTTCTGTTCCACCAGTTCTTTCACATGGGCCAGCACCAGCACCCGCCCGCGCGCCAGCCGGGCCAGTTCGGCAATCACCAGACTTTTTCCCGCGCCGGTGGGCAGAACAATCACCGCGGGCGTGGCATGTCGGCGAAAATGCGCAACGGTGGCATCGACCGCTTCTTGTTGATAGGGACGCAGCGTGAAAGACATCGGACAAAACTTTTTTCTGGAACGGGCGCGCATTATGCCATGAAAGCGCCTGAAACGCAGGATAGGCTCTGTTAGCCGCCGATGGTTCAGGCTATACTGCCCGCACTTTTTCAACGGATAAAAACACCGTTTCAGTTTCCCTCCGCAGTAACAGGCAAAGCGAATTCATGCGACTCGACAAATTCATATCTCAGCAACTGGAAATCAGCCGTGCCATCTCTGCACGTGAAATCCGCGCGAAGAAAATCACCATCAACGGTGAAGTGGTGCGCGATACCTCTTACAAAGTGCTGCCGGATGACGAAGTAGCCTACGACGGCAATCCGCTGGTGCAGCAGCACGGCCCGCGTTACTTCATGCTGAACAAGCCGCAGGGCTATGTCTGCTCCACCGACGATCCCGATCATCCAACCATTCTGTTCTTTATCGAAGAACCTATGGCGTGGAAGCTGCACGCAGCGGGACGTCTGGATATCGATACTACCGGCCTGGTGCTGCTGACCGATGACGGCCAGTGGTCGCACCGTATTACCTCACCGCGTCATCACTGTGAAAAAACCTATCGAGTGGGCGTGGAAGCGCCAATTGATGCGGCGCTGGTGGAAACCTTTGCCGCCGGGGTGCAGCTGCACGGTGAAAAAGATCTGACCAAACCGGCTACGCTGGAAATCGTTGGCCCGCAGGAAGCGCTGCTGACGATCAGTGAAGGACGTTATCACCAGGTGAAACGCATGTTCGCCGCAGCGGGCAATCATGTGGTTAGCCTGCATCGCGAACGTATCGGTGAGATTGCCCTTGATGCAGACCTCGCGGAAGGCGAATACCGTGAGCTGACAGCAGAAGAAGTCGCCAGCATTGGCTTACCTGAAGAATTAAAACAGCAGAAATAGCGGGAGATTGTGGTGCCAAAGGAAAAGAATTCACCGGTTGGCTTAGTGGTTATTCTCGGATTGCTGGCCATGCTGATGCCGCTCTCCATCGATATGTATCTGCCCGCGATGCCGCAAATCGCGCGTGAGTTTGCCGTTTCGTCCGGCAGCGTGCAGATGACGCTCAACCTCTACATTCTCGGTTTTGCTATTGGTCAGCTGGTGTATGGCCCGCTGGCTGACAGCTACGGCCGTAAACCGGTGATTGCCCTTGGTACGCTGATCTTCGCCTGTGCGGCAGCGGCCTGTGCGCTGTCGCAGTCGATCGATCAACTGATCTTCATGCGTTTTCTGCACGGCCTGTCGGCGGCGGCGGCCAGCGTGGTGATTAACGCCCTGATGCGCGACAGCTACTCGAAAGAGGACTTCTCGCGCATGATGTCGTTCGTCATGCTGATCACCACCATTGCGCCGCTGATGGCCCCGATTATCGGTGGCTGGCTGCTGCTGTTATGGAGCTGGCACGCCATCTTCTGGACGCTGGCGATCGCGGCGATCGTCACCACGGTGCTGGTGGTCACGCAGATCCGTGAGACGCTTAAACCCGAGCAGCGACAGCGCTTTCATCTGCGCACTACGCTGGGTAATTTTGTCGCGCTGGTGCGTCATAAACGCGCCTTCAGTTATATGCTGGCAAGTGGTTTTTCCTTTGCCGGTCTGTTCACCTTTCTCAACGCCGGTCCTTTCGTTTACATCGAGATTAATCACGTTTCGCCGCAGAATTTTGGTTACTACTTCGGCCTCAACGTGGTGTTCCTGTTTGTGATGACGTTGATTAACAGCCGCGCGGTGCGCCGCTTTGGTCCGCTGGCGATGTTCCGTATTGGCCTGGTGATTCAGTTCGCGATGGGCATCTGGCTGCTGGTGGTGAGCGCGCTCAATCTTGGTTTTCTGCCGCTGGTGTTTGGGGTGGCGATGTTTATTGGCTGCGTTTCCACGGTCTCGTCCAACGCGATGGCGGTGATTCTGGATGAGTTCCCGCATATGGCTGGCACGGCGTCATCGCTGGCCGGTACGTTGCGGTTTGGCGTCGGTGCGCTGGTAGGGGCATTGCTGTCGCTGATTAGTGTTAACAGCGCCTGGCCGATGGTGGCAACCATTGCATTGTGTGCCACGGTTTCAATTGTGTTGTTTAGTTACGCCTCAAGACCGCGTCATAATCACGTCTGATTTGCCCTGGTCGCCATAAATGGCGACCCTACGGGTATCGTGCCTGCTTCACCCTGGTCGCCATAAATGGCGACCCTACGGGTATCATGTCTGATTCGTCTAATCGCCATAAATGGCGGCCCTGCGGGTATCGTGTCTGCTTCGTCTGGTCGCCATAAATGGCGGCCCTACCATATTGATCTGGCTGTTAATTTTGTAGGGTCGGCATTAATGCCGACCAGGCACTTATCCGCACCAAATTCCCCCTAATCCCCACACCTGAATCATTTGCGGATCTTGATGTTTCTATATTGTGAAAATTAATAAGTAAAAAAGTAACGATATTGCGTCTAAAATGATTGTTAACTACCGCTGAACACGGTAAATATAGCGACAAATGCGAGCATCCTCGCAAAAAATAAATCTGCTACATCTTTTGTGCTTAAAACGAGAAGGCAAACCTTGACGTCCGTATTCTGAGTTAGCCAGGAAAAGGGATTCACAGCGTGCGCCATTCGTCGTGAATGAAGTTAACGTCTCTGGGGATTACGTATCTATGCTGCAACTTTCCGTTGTGCATCGCCTGCCGCAACACTATCGCTGGTCACCTGACCATGCTGGTGAAATTGAACGGCAGGAAACTGCCGATGCTGAAAATGACCAGGATCTGGTCGCGCTGCGGCTGCTGAGCCACGATGGTCACCCGGCTATGGAAATTTTGCGCCAGTTGCAGGACACGCTGGCGCAGATTCAGGTTGAGTGCAAAATTGCGCAGTGCGAGGGGCAGCCTTGTTTGCTGATCCAGCGCGGCGACGAAAGCGCCACCAACTGCTGTCTGAAGAATCAGGGTGTGGCGATCGCCGAGACCTTTGACGGCCGCTAAATCAGGCTTTCACCCTGGGCCGAAGCCAGCAGCTGGCGGGTGTACGCCTGGGTGGGCGCATTGAACAGCGTATCGCATTCACCCTGTTCCACCACTTCCCCCTGACGCAGCACAATCAGCTGGTGGCACAGGGCGCGCACCACCTGCAAATCATGACTGATAAACAGATACGCCAGCTGATGTTGCTGTTGCAGGCGACGCAGCAGATTGAGGATCTGTTTCTGCACCGAACGATCCAGCGAGGAAGTGGGTTCATCCAGCACCATCAATTGCGGTTCGAGGATCAGCGCGCGCGCAATTGCGATACGCTGACGCTGGCCTCCGGAAAATTCCGCCGGATAGCGTGATCGACTCTCCGCATCCAGTCCCACTTCCTGCATCACCGCGATCACTTTCGCCTCCTGCTCTGTGGCGCTCAGCGTGGGACGATGTACTGCCAGACCTTCCGCAATGATCTGCTGCACCGTCATGCGTGGATTGAGAGACGAGTTTGGATCCTGGAACACCACCTGAATTTTTTCCCGCAGCGGCAGCAATTGCTTCGCTGACAGCTGATGCAGCGGTTGACCGTCGAACCAGATTTCACCGCGTGCGGCGATCAAACGCAGTAGCGCCAGCCCGGTCGTGCTTTTACCGGAGCCGGATTCTCCCACCAGCCCGAGGCTTTCGCCGCGCCGCAGGGAGAAGCTCAGATCCTGCACCGCCATCTTCTCGGCAACGGTGCGTTTCAGCAGGCCGCGTCGAATCGGAAAGCCCACCTGTAAATTTTTCACCTGCAATAGCGGCGCGCTGTCGCTGATCGGAGCGGGGCGGCCATCTGGCTCGGCGGCCAGCAGTTCGCGGGTGTAAGGATGCTGAGGCTGACTGAACAGGCTGGCACTGCGGTTATGTTCCACTTCACGACCATTGCGCATCACAGTGACGTTATGGGCCAGCTGACGCACGATATTGAGGTTATGGGTGATAAACAACATCCCCATATTCAGCTCGCGTTGCAGCTCGCGCAGCAGTTGCAGGATCTGCGCCTGCACCGTGACGTCAAGCGCGGTGGTGGGTTCATCGGCAATCAACAGCTTAGGCTGAGTCAGCAGCGCCATGGCGATCATCACGCGCTGGCGTTCACCACCGGAGAGCTGGTGCGGAAAATCCTGCAAACGCGTTGCCGCCTGGCGAATGCCCACGCGATCGAGGCAGCTGAGGATCTCCGCACGCGCCGCTTCACGTCTCATGCCGCGGTGCAGCGACAACACTTCATACAGCTGCTTTTCCACGCTATGCAGCGGATTGAGCGACACCATTGGCTCCTGAAAAATCATCGCCATCTGGTTGCCGCGCAGCCCCCGCAGGGTACGCTCGCTGGCCTGCAACAGATTCTGACCATTAAACAGAATCTCGCCCTGCGGATAGCTCACCGGCGGCTGTGGCAGCAGGCGCATAATCGACAGCGCGGTAACGCTTTTGCCGGAGCCGGATTCACCCACCAGCGCCAGGGTTTCACCGGCGTCGACCCGCAGCGAAATGTCTTCCACCACGGTGCGTTGCCGGAAGGCGACGGCGAGATGATTGACGGTCAGTAAGTTACTCATTCAGCTCCCCCGGCTTGGGTCGTAGGCGTCACGCACCGCCTCACCAATAAAAATCAGCAGCGACAACAAAATCGCCAGCGCAAAAAAGCCCGACAGCACCAGCCAGGGCGCCTGCAAATTATTTTTACCCTGCAACAGCAGCTCACCGAGCGAGGGCGAGCCAACCGGCAGACCAAAGCCAAGGAAATCGAGCGAGGTCAGGGTAGTGATCGATCCGCACAGGATAAACGGCAGGAAAGTTAGCGTGGCGACCATGGCATTCGGCAGCATATGGCGCAGCATGATGCGGCTGTCGCTGACGCCAAGGGCGCGCGCCGCGCGGATGTAGTCAAAATTGCGGGTACGCAGAAACTCCGCGCGCACCACGCTCACCAGACTCATCCAGCCAAACACCACCGTCACCAGCAGCAGCCACCAGAAACCGGGCTGAATCACGCTGGAGAGCAGGATCAACAGAAACAACGACGGCATCCCGGACCACACTTCAATCAGGCGCTGGCCGACCAGATCAACGCGCCCGCCGAAGTAGCCCTGTACTGCGCCCACCACAATGCCGATCACGCTGGAGAACAGCGTCAGCAACAGGCCGAACAGCAGCGAAATACGCGTACCGTACAGCAGCCGGGCCAGCACATCCCCGCCATTAGCATCCGTACCCAGCCAGTTCTGCGCCGAAGGGGGCGAAGGGAAGGGGACGTTGGTGGCAAAATTGATGGTGCTGTCGCTAAAGCGAATTGGCGCCCAGATGGCCCAGCCCTGCTGATCGATACGCTGTTTCAGCCACGGGTCCTGATAATCCGCCGGGGTTGAGAAATCGCCGCCGTAATCGCTTTCGCTGTAGTTAAACAGCAGCGGCATATACCAGCGCTGCTGATAATGCACCAGCAGCGGCTTGTCGTTGGCCAGCAACTCGGCCCCCAGCGACAGCAGGAAAATCACCAGAAAAATCCACAACGACCAGTAACCACGACGGTTGTGACGAAAGCGCTGCCAGCGCTGCTGGTTTAACGGAGACAAGCGCATCAGCGACCCTCGAAATCAATGCGCGGATCGACCAGGGTGTAGGTCAAATCGCTGAGAATATTCATCAGCAGGCCAATCAGCGTAAAAATGTACAGCGTGCCAAACATCACCGGGTAATCGCGCTGAATGGTGGCGTCGTAGCCCAGCAGACCAAGGCCGTTAAGCGAGAACATCACCTCAATCAGCACCGAACTGGTGAAGAACATGCTGATAAAGGTGGCCGGGAAGCCCGCGATCACCAGCAGCATGGCGTTGCGAAAGACGTGACCGTAGAGAATGCGTTTTTCATCCAGACCCTTGGCGCGGGCGGTGACCACATATTGTTTACGGATCTCATCGAGAAATGAGTTTTTCGTCAGCATCGTCAGGGTGGCGAAACCGCCAATCACCGTTGCCAGTACCGGCAGCGTGATATGCCAGAGATAATCGGTGATTTTGCCGTACCACGGCAGCTGGTCGAACTGCGGTGAGGTGAGACCACGCAGCGGGAACCAGTCGAGGTAGCTGCCCCCGGCAAACAACACAATCAGCATCACGCCGAACAGAAACGCCGGGATCGAGTAACCGATGATGATAAAGCTGCTGCTCCAGATATCGAACGCGCTGCCGTTGCGCACCGCTTTTTTAATGCCCAGCGGGATCGACACCAGGTAGATAATCAGGGTGCTCCACAGCCCGAGGCTGACGGATACCGGCAGGCTCTCCTTAATCAGCTGGAGCACCGAGGCGCTGCGAAACAGGCTGTCGCCAAAATCGAAGCGTGCGTAGTTCCACAGCATGTCGACGTAACGTTGCCACAGCGGTTTATCAAAACCGTAGCGCTTTTTAATTTCGGCAATCACTTCCGGATCGAGTCCCCGCGCGCCGCGATACTGGCTATCACCGGGATTATCGTGATTCAGGCCGCCGCGTGCGCCGCCGCTATCGCTGGTGCCGGGAATGCCGGTGCTGTGGCCGAACTGAATATTCGCCAGCGCCTGATCCACCGGACCACCGGGGGCAATCTGCACGATAAAGAAGTTGAGCGTGATAATGGCCCACAGCGTGGGAATGATCAGCAGTAATCTGCGCAGGAAATAAGCACCCAAACCACACTCCTCAGCGTCGGGCCGCCGGCAAACGCGCGGCTTTGTTGACATCGTACCACCAGTTTTCCAGCCCGGTGGCAAAGGCGGGCTTGATCTCTGGATGGGAAAACTTGTCCCAGTAGGCCAGGCGCTGCGCGGCGTTATACCACATCGGAATCATATAGGCGTTCCACAGCAGGATGCGATCCAGCGCCTGACCGAGCGGCAACAGCGCCTGTTGATCGCCCTGATGCGCGACAATCTGCTGCACAAAGTGATCGACGATAGGATCCTTCACCCGCGCGGTGTTCCACGATGACTCGATAAACTGCGACTGCCAGGTGTACTGCATATCGGTAGATGGCCACGGCATCGCGTAATAAAGCGACGGGATCATGTCGTAATCCCCCTGACGCAGGCGCCGCAGATATTGCGAACTATCGACTTCACGCAGCGAGACCTGAATGCCCAGCCGCGCCAGGCTGTGCTGGAACGGCAAAGCCCAGTCATTGTTGGTGCCACTGCGCATTAACAATTCAAAGCGGAATGGCTGGCCGGTTTTGTCATTCACCAGCTGCTGGTTTTTAATCTGCCAGCCCGCCGCTTTTAACAGGCTCATCGCCTGCAACAGGTTGGCGCGATCGAATCCGCTGCCATCGGAGTGGGGCGGGGCATAGGCATTATTAAATACTTCCGGCGGCAGCTGGGCTTTGTACGGCGCCAGTAAAATCAGCTGCGCGGCATCCGGATATCCCTGCGCGGCATAGACGGTGTTCTGGAAATAGCTGCTGCTGCGCTTATAGGCGTTATAAAACAGCGCCTTGTTCATCCATTCGAAATCAAAGGCGAGGCTTAGCGCCTGGCGCACCCGGCGATCGGCAAACAGCGGTTTCTCATTGTTGAAGGCCAGCCATTGCGTGTCGGTGGAGACATCGTTCGGGGTTTCCGTTTTGACGATGGCGTGGCTGTCGAAATTGCGGCCGCGATATTGCGTCGCCCATTTCTTCGCGGAACCTTCTTCACGTAAATCGAAAGCACCGGCTTTGAAT
The DNA here is from genome assembly GCF_059730485.1 of Pantoea sp. X-Soil-TKNS-1207. NCBI lineage: Bacteria > Pseudomonadati > Pseudomonadota > Gammaproteobacteria > Enterobacterales > Erwiniaceae > Pantoea > Pantoea sp. X-Soil-TKNS-1207. Next base: position 2,927,250 of record NZ_AP035958.1, on the reverse strand, counting down.
GCCTCAAACGCCACGTTGTCGTCGAGGTAATAGTCATAACGGATGACGTCGAAATTGAAGCGCCCGCGATTGACCGGCAGGTTAGCGGCCCAGTAATTTTTTACCCGACCATACTGAATAAACTGGCCGGGTTTATAGGCGGTGATGCGGTAAGGCCCGCTGGACAGCGGCGGATAGCCAAGCGGTTCGTTAAACTTTTTGTCCTGCCAGAATTTTTGCGGCAGAACCGGCAACGTCAGCCAACTCAGTACCAAATCCTTATCCGGCCTGGGCATATCGATACGCACCGTCAGGCGATTCAGCGCGCTGACCTGCACGCCACGAAACGCCACGCGGAACTGTGGTACGCCTTCGGTCATAAATTTCTGGAAGGTGAAGGCGACATCCTGCGCGGTGATGGGCGTGCCATCCTGAAACTGCGCGTGCGGGTTAATCGAGACTTCCATCCAGTGATAATCGCTGGGATAGCGCGCCGATTCGGCAATCAGGGGATAGTAACTGGCTGGCTCGTCGTCAGAGGTGGTAAACAGGCCGTCATACAGCGTGTTAGTTGCTGCACCGGGGTTGCCGCGTGACGCAAAACGGTTGAAGTTATCGTAGGTGCCGATCACCGCCAGCGTCATCCTGCCGCCTTTTGGGGCTGCCGGGTTGGCATAATCGTAATGGGTGAAATCCACCGCATATTTCGGCTCGCCCAGTTTGGCAAAGGCATAGCTTTCGTTGATGGTTTCCGCATGCAATGGCGACATTGCACAGCCAATAAGCAACGCTGTGACTAAACGAAGCAGCATAAGAGGGACGCTCTCCTTTCGTTATCCGCACCTTATGGTAGCAGTTTCATTAAGTTTGCGTGACGTTAAGCGGAGGCAGCCAGCTGCTGTTGATAATAATTCACCAGATTCTCTGGCTTTAGCGGGCGGCTGAACAGGTAGCCCTGCAAATGCGTGACGCCCCGGTTAATCAGCCAGGCGGCCTGATCACCGGTTTCCACCCCTTCGGCGACGGTTTTCAGGTTCAGCTTCTTCGCCAGCAGCAGCACGGCATCGAGTACCGGCGAGGTGACGGTTTCGGTGCCGATGCTTTGCACAAAGCCGCGGTCAATTTTCAGATAATCGAAGGGATATTTTTCCAGATAGATCAACGCGCTGTGCCCGGTACCAAAATCATCAATGGCAATTTTGATGTTGTTATCATGCAGCCAGGCAAAGATTTCACCGGCATTTTTTTCCGTCACCATGGTGCGTTCAGTAATTTCAAACACGTAATTGAAGTGGTTGGCGGGCATTGCGGCGATCCAGTTCTGCACATCACGGCGAAAACTGTCGGAGGCCAGGTGCAGCGGCGAGAGATTCAGCCCCATGCGGGTGCCGCGTGGCAGCTGATCGCACATTGCGTGGGCATCACGCGCCACCAGCGAGAACAGGTGGCGGGTAAGGGGGATAATCAGGTTCTGTGCTTCGGCGTAGTTGATAAAGGCATCGGGCGGGATCATTCCTTCGGTGGGGTGGGTCCAGCGTAGCAGGGCCTCCACGCCATAGGGTTGGCCGTCATGTGCGGTCACCAGCGGCTGATATTCCACATGGAACTGACCACGCTTGATGCCCTGCATAATCTCTTTGCCGGGGTGCTGATGCAGGGTCAGCAGTAGCCAGCAGGCACCGCCCACCATCAGAGAGAACAGAATGCCGCTGAGCAAAATCAGATGATAGTCACGCAGCGCGAGTGTGGAGCCGAAAACCACAAACTGCATCATACCGTTGTTGAGCGTGGTGGTTGCCAGTGCCGGTGGCAAATCGCGGGTGCGCACCACCTGATTGGTACCGCTTAATAAGGCCCGGTTACCGACAATCAGCGCCATGCCAGTGATCTCCGGGTGATAGGAGGCCAGCAGCTGATAAGGGGTAAGGCTGAGATTCATGGTGGTGAGAATGCCGGTTTCAGCTTTACCGGGATTTTTCAGCCACAGCGCCACGGCCGGTTTGGTGGGTTGCAACGGCGTGCCTTCCAGCAGGCGCAGGTCGCGGTCGCGTTCCAGTTCAGACTCAGGAGAAATATCACCCACCGGCAACAGGAAGGAACCGGTGGCGGAAGAACAATAGGCGTTGCCGTCGCGCACCAGCAGAATGGCGCGAATGTTACCGGCAAAAGCGGCGCGTGAGGTGAGTTCCCGGCCAACGCTGTTGCACTCCAGCTGGGTATATTGCTGGAGCGGATAAAGGGTATCCACCAGGGTCGTCATCACCTGTTGTAAATCGTCCCGACTGTGCGTCAGTAACAGTTCATGCTGCTGTACTCTTTTTTGCCAGGTCAGTGTCAACAGGACAATGACAAACAACAGAAAGAACACGGCACCGACAATCACGCTGCTCCAGGCGATTCGGCGCGAATAGGCTGCATGACGTTTTAACGTCCCCGACAGTGGCATGGAGTGAATTCCCCTTGTCTTGCCATTTTATTATGTTAACTGCGCACTACTGCTTTCTGGTGTTTTCCCGTCATCATTCAGGTTGCTGCTGCGTTTATCACCCTGGTTCAACCTGAATTAGTTAGGGTAAGTGAGTAAACGAGAATATAACGAGAGCGCGAGAAAAGTCTCGTTATATTTTTGATTCTCAATTACTTTTTATGAATTTAGCTTAGGAGAAAAACCGACAGACGAAAAAAAACGCTGCCGGGGCAGCGTTTTCTGATTCTCTGGCTGAGAGGATCTTCAAAGGGTATTGATTAGCTCGGATTTCGCCCTAAAACACGTCGTGCTTCACGGTAACGCGCTTTCCAGTAACTCTCGTTTAAGCTGGAAATCATCACACCACTGCTGGTGGACGCGTGGACAAAATTATCATTGCCCAGATAGATGCCGACATGGCGACCGGTGGAACCGGCGCGGAACAGCACTAAATCACCCGGACGCAGTTTGGTGCGTGAAACCTGTTTACCGGTGTCTTCCTGCTCATAGGTTGAACGCGGAAGCTCTAACCCAAACTGCTCGCGAAAGGTGCGCTGAACAAAAGCAGAACAATCGATGCCGCGCTTGGTTTCGCCGCCTAAGCGGTAACGCACGCCTTTCCAGTCATCGTACTGTTCCATGATGCGGGATTTGATATCCACGTTCCGCACCATCTGTTCGAATTCATCCTGAGACGCCTGAAGTAAAAAACCATTCTGGTTGTTAACTTCATGTTTCTCGTTATTCGCGTTCTGTCCGTTATGGGTACTACTACATGCCGATAAGAGTGCTGCTAAAGCTACTGCGGGAATTATCCGCCTGAGGTATCTCAGTATTGGTTGAGACTTGACCATTATGGGTGTTTTCCTTCGAAATCCTTACGACAAAATGTCGCCAGCCAGATTACAAAACGGGTTGAGATTAATAAGAGCGACGCGCTAAGACAATTCCTTAATTACTAAAATGTGTTAATGCACACATTTTTGTTGCCTCTGGAACCGAATTTTATGCTGCACACTTACCAATTGCGTTTGAGGTTAACCGATTACAGACCGCGTGGCGAGTGCTTTTATATAAATTTTTATAGGTTTTTTTGATGCGAAATCAATCTGTAACACAACGGCTACTTTATCGACAACTGGCAGTGTTTAAACAGGGAAATAGGGGGGGGATCAGGCGCTAATTCTGGCGTTAAGGCCGATTTTAAGAGGGTTCCGACTGGACAGCTTAGGAAAAAGGCTATTGTCCTGCCATTTTCATCATAATCTTTTCTTTTCACAGAAACTGATTAGCTTGCTAATAATCTATTTAAGGTTCCATTAAGCGCGAGCGATCGCTATTTTTATCTTTGATCACTCGCGCTAAACAATTACTGCTGTGGCTTATGTTTGCCAGGCAGCGAGCGATATAACCAGTTAACCAGTTTGTCGCTTGCCGGGGTTAATAACCACCAGCTCAGGCCCACCAGCACCACGGAGAGCGAGCCGACGGCGATATCGGTAAACCAGTGCGCACCGGCCATGACGCGCGGCAGACCGAACAGCACCACAATCACCAGCCCCACCAGGAACGGGCGGAAGCCAAAATAGCGCCACATAAAGCAGGCGAAAATAATCAGCATCATGCCGTGGTCGCCAGGGAAACTGTCGCTTGATGCATCTTTTGCCGGAATGCCGGTCAGTTCGCTGACGCGATGGACATGTTCAAAGAACAGGGTCGGGCTGGCGTGTTTCACCGGCAGCAAATGGCCCAGCTGATTCAGGATGACGGCGGTCAGCAGCATGGTCACACCAATCGCCAGCATACGGCGGCGGCCCTGCGGCGTTTCGCGACGCCAGAACCACAGATAAAGTAAACCCATCGCCAGCAGTGAAACCACGTCAAAGCCGCGGAAGTTGGTGATCGCCACCAGCAGAGCAAAGCCGTGGTGCACCACCATCTGATCGTTGAAGCCAAAGAAAATAGCTTTGTCGAGGCCGAACCAGAAGCCATGATCGGGCGGCAGATACCAGGAAAAGAAAATCACCACACCCAGCAGATTCAGCAGCAGGATGGTGATCAGACGAGAAACGCGCATAGTTAAACCCGGAAAAGAAAAATAACGGCAGAACCTACCGCACCTATTTTAAACGAAACTTCAACAAGCCGGACTGCAAACTGTTCCAGTCCACCGGCTGATGATGGATCAATTCGATACGACTATCCGGCGGCGTGGTGGGACGCGTTTCAATAAACAGGTCCTCACCCTGACGATTAATATTGACTAAACCGTCGGGGGTACGCAGCACACCCTTGACGCGATCCACCGGCGCAAGCCGCGCCCACTCTAGGATGCCGATGGTATCGAACACCGTATCGCCATCAAAAATCCAGCCGCAGGATACATAGCCCTGGCCTTCATTTACCGCACGCCGCCAGCGCGCCTGACCATCAAGTTTTAGCGCCGCCAGTCCCTGTGGACGTGATTCAGCGTGATGATGCCGGGCATCCGGTACCGCACGATCCGCCAAGCCCGGCTGGCTGAGTAACGCGGGATCGACCTGGCCCCAGGCCACTTCTGCCCACTGGCGCTCGCCAAGATGTTGCGCTCGCCATTCCGCCAACAGCTGACGATCGTCCTCATTCCAGCGATCGCGTTTAGTGGCAATCACGATATCCGCCGCAGTGAGCTGATCGCGGAAGTTTTCATTGCTGGCGATACGTGCATCCGCCAGATGGTGGGGATCGAGCAGCGTCAGGGTCGCATCGACCTGTATCCACGGCTGATACACCGCCGCGCGCAGCATCGCCAGCAGCTGTTTCGGATGGCCAAGGCCGGTGGGTTCGATCAACAGGCGGTCGGGTTTGGTCTGTTTCAGCAGCATATTCAGGCCAACCTGCAACGGCAGACCGTTAACGCAGCACATGCAGCCCCCTGGGATCTCTTTCAGCGTGGCACCACGATCGGCGAGCAGCGCGCCATCAATGCCAATTTCGCCAAACTCATTCACCAGCACCGCCCAGTTTTCACCGGCAGGCTTACTGGCTAACAGATGCAGCAGGGTAGTGGTTTTGCCGCTGCCGAGAAATCCAGTGATAAGGTTTACCCGCGTCACAATCATGCTCCTGATAATAAAGAGAACAACGCGCGGCGGAGAGGTCGATCCGGCGCGCACAGCAGGTTGTTATAGTATAACAATTGCCGTGGGCCGGACAGTGAAGCGTGCTTAGTCAGCGCGTCCCATATAACGACGTTCAGCAATATGAATGCGGATACGATCGCCATTGCTGAGATATTCCGGCACCTGCACCACTAAACCGGTGCTCATGCCTGCCGGTTTGGTACGTGCGCTGGCGGACGCCCCTTTAATGCCCGGTGAGGTGTCAACAATATCCAGATCCACCGTTTGCGGCAGTTCCAGCGCCAGCAGCTGGCCATCCATCGTCAGCACCTGCATACCCGGCATACCGCCTTCAGGAATGAACAGCAGCTCGTCTTCGATCTGATCTTTTTTGAAGGTGTACGGGGTGTAATCTTCGTCATCCATAAATACGTATTCATCGCCATCTATATAAGAGAAGGAGACGAAACGACGGCTGAGAGAGATCGCTTCGAGGATGTCATCGCCTTTAAAGCGTTCTTCCACCTTCATCCCGGTGCGTACGTCGGTGAAACGCATTTTGTACAGGGTGGATGCGCCGCGTGCGCTGGGGCTTTGAATATCGATGTCTTTCACCAGCAACAGTTTGCCGTTCCAGGTGACAGCCATCCCTTTTTTGATTTCGTTTGCCTTTGGCATTGTCGTGTTACTCGCTCAGATAGAATTGATGCGCGCCACGTTACTCGCGCCGATAAAAACAGGCAAGACGGGCAGCGCAAATATTATTTAAGTAGCATGGCATTCCTGCGGGCAGACTGCTATTGTCGCGGCGAAATCCCGCAGCAGGAGGAGCCTGCGATGTTGTGTCGTGACCAGTGCGGTGCCTGTTGCACAGCCCCCTCCATCTCTTCCCCCATTCCTGGTATGCCTGAGGGCAAACCGGCGAACACCCCCTGTATTCAGCTTGATGCGCAGCAGCGCTGCAAAATCTTTGGCTCGCCGTTGCGTCCGGCGGTATGCGCGGGGCTGCAACCCAGTGCTGACATGTGCGGCAACAGCCGTGCCGCCGCGTTGATTTACCTGCTGAAACTGGAAGCTGACACCGCGCCATAATCGGTTGCTGATGTTTTGCTGAAATATTTGTCTTAAGTCGTGCTGGCGTTACAGCAAAAACGTCAGCTCTGCGTCTGGAAAAAATCCTAAATCCGATCTGAAGTGTGCGTAACGTCAAAAATCTGCTACGCCGTTTACGCATTTTCTTGCCTGCCTGACGCTGCTGTACCATATTCCCTGAAACGTTTCAGCGTTGTCGTCGCGGCTAAGCCGATGTCGTACAGCGTATTTTTTCGCCATCAAGCTGAAACGATTCAATTCAGCAAGCGAGGAGAGATATGTTCCAGCTCGAAGTTCAGGCCATCCATACCGGTGCGAATGCACAAAACAAAGAAGAGGCCATCCGTCAGGTTGCAGCGGCGTTAACCGCAGCGGGCAATGTGGCTGAAGGCTACGTTAACGGCATGCTGGCGCGCGAACAGCAAACCACCACTTTCCTCGGCAATGGGATCGCCATTCCGCATGGCACCACCGATACCCGCGACCTGGTGCTGAAAACCGGCGTGCAGGTTTATCAGTTCCCGCAGGGTGTGGATTGGGGCGACGGTCAGACGGCGTATGTGGCTATCGGTATCGCCGCGAAATCTGACGAACACCTCGCGCTGCTGCGTCAGCTCACGCACGTCCTCAGCGATGACAGCATTGCTGAGCAGCTGAAAACCGCCTCAGCGGAAGATCTGCGCGCGCTGCTGATGGGCGAAAAACAGGCGGCGGAATTCAAATTTGATACCTCGCTGATTGCCGTTGATGTGGCCGCCAGCGATCTGATGATGTTGCAGGCGCTGAACGCCGGTCGTTTGCAGGCGGCAGGCGCCGTCGATGCCAGCTTTGTGGCGAACGTGGTGTCGAACACGCCGCTGAGCCTCGGCCAGGGCATCTGGCTGAGCGACAGCGCCACCGGCAACTTGAACAGCGCCGTGGCGGTGAGCCGTGCGGCTAGCGCCTTTGACCACGCAGGTGAAAGCGTCGCGCTGCTGGTAACGGTAGCGGCCAGCGACGAACGTCCGCTGGAAGTGCTGGGCTATCTCAGCAATCTGCTGCACAGCAACAAAGCTGAACGTCTGCTGAAAGCCGACGCTGCCGGTATCCTCGCGCTGCTGACCAGCGAAGTGGATGAGCAGGCTGACGTGCTGACCGCTGAATACACCATCCGCAACGAGCACGGTCTTCATGCGCGTCCGGGCACCGCGCTGGTCAGCGTCATCAAACAGTTCAACAGCGATATCACCGTCACCAACCTCGACGGCAGCGGTAAACCGGCGAACGGTCGCAGCCTGATGAAAGTCGTCGCGCTTGGCGTGAAGAAAGGCCATCGCCTGCGCTTTACCGCCAGCGGCGAAGATGCGCAGCAGGCACTGAATGCCATTGAAGAGGCCATCAATAGCGGTCTCGGCGAGGGGGTAGCATGAGTCGTCGCGTAGCCACAATCACCCTGAACCCGGCGTACGATCTGGTCGGCTTTACGCCAGAGATCGAGCGCGGGGAAGTCAACCTGGTCAAAACCACCGGTCTGCATGCCGCAGGCAAAGGTATCAACGTCGCCAAGGTTCTGAAGGACTTAGGCATTGATGTCACCGTGGGCGGTTTCCTCGGTAAAGAGAACCAGGATGGCTTTCAGCAGCTGTTCAGCGAGCTGGGCATCGCCAACCGTTTTCAGGTGGTGCAGGGCCGTACCCGTATCAACGTCAAACTGACCGAGAAAGATGGCGACGTCACCGACCTGAATTTCTCTGGCTTCGACGTCACCGCGCAGGACTGGGAACGCTTCACCGCTGATTCCCTCACCTGGCTCGGTCAGTTCGACATGGTGTGTGTCAGCGGCAGTCTGCCGGCTGGCGTCGCACCGGAAGCCTTCACGCAGTGGATGAGCGATCTGCGTGCCCAATGTCCATGCATTATTTTCGACAGCAGCCGTGAAGCGCTGGTGGCGGGGCTGAAAGCGGCGCCCTGGCTGGTCAAACCCAATCGCCGCGAGCTGGAGATTTGGGCGGGCCGTAAGCTGCCAACGTTGCAGGAAGTGATTGACGCCGCGCATCAGCTGCGCGAGCAGGGCATTGCCCACGTAGTGATTTCACTCGGAGCAGAAGGGGCGCTGTGGGTGAATGCTTCAGGCGAATGGATTGCCAAACCTCCTGCGTGTGAAGTAGTCAGCACCGTAGGGGCAGGGGATTCGATGGTTGGCGGATTGATTTACGGTCTGCTGATGCGTGAGTCCAGTGAACACACCCTGCGCCTTGCAACGGCAGTGGCGGCTATGGCCGTCAGCCAGAGCAACGTCGGGGTTACCGATCGTACCCAGTTGGCCGCGATGATGGCGCGCGTTGACTTACAACCCGTTAACTAACAGCAGGAGAGGTATAATGAAAACGCTGCTGATTAAAGATTCTTCCCTGGGCCTCGCCTCAGGTCATTTAGCGATGGAAAGCCTGCGTGCTGTGGCAGCGCAGGCTGGTCTTACCCTTACCGATAACGCGGCTGACGCCGATCTGGTGCTGGTAGCGGGGCACAATGCCCCGAGCGATGCCCAGCTGGCAGGCAAATCTCTGGCGCTGGTTGATGTGCAGCAGCTGCTGCGCGATCCGGTCGCGACGATCAATCAGGCGAAAGCCAATGCTCAGACGGTGCAGGTTGCCGCCGTTGCTGCACCGGCTGCGGCCCAGAGCAGCGGGCAGAAGCGTATTGTCGCGGTGACCGCCTGTCCGACCGGCGTGGCGCATACCTTTATGGCTGCCGAAGCCATTGACGCTGAAGCCAAAAAACGTGGCTGGTGGGTGAAAGTCGAAACCCGCGGTTCTGTGGGTGCCGGCAACGCCATCACCCCGGAAGAAGTGGCGGCAGCCGATCTGGTGATCGTCGCGGCGGACATCGATGTTGATCTGGCGAAGTTTGCCGGTAAACCGATGTATCGCACTTCAACCAGCCTGGCGCTGAAGAAAACCGCGCAGGAGCTGGATAAAGCCCAGGCGGAAGCCAAAACCTACCAGCCGAGCGGCGCTCGCGCCTCTGGCGGCCAGGAAGAGAAGCAGGAGAAAGCCGGTGCCTATCGTCACCTGCTGACCGGCGTCTCCTACATGCTGCCAATGGTGGTGGCCGGTGGTCTGAGCATCGCGCTCTCCTTCGCCTTCGGCATTACCGCGTTTAAAGAGCCGGGCACGCTGCCTGCGGCGCTGATGCAGATTGGCGGCGGCAGTGCGTTCGCCCTGATGGTGCCGGTGCTGGCGGGCTTTATTGCCTTCTCCATCGCCGACCGTCCGGGTCTGACCCCAGGTCTGATTGGCGGTATGATCGCCACCAGCATTAACGCCGGTTTCCTTGGCGGTATCATCGCCGGTTTTATTGCCGGTTACGCCGCGAAGATGCTCAGCAGCAAAGTGAAGCTGCCGCAAAGTATGGAGGCGTTGAAGCCGATACTGATCATTCCGCTGGTTGCGAGTCTGATTACCGGCCTGCTGATGATTTACGTGGTAGGCAAACCGGTGGCGGGCATCATGAGCGGCCTGACTCACTGGCTGGCGAACATGGGCACAGCGAACGCGGTGCTGCTGGGTGCGATCCTCGGCGGTATGATGTGTACCGATATGGGCGGTCCGGTGAACAAAGTGGCTTATGCGTTTGGTGTCGGTCTGCTGAGTTCACAGACCTACGCGCCGATGGCGGCCATTATGGCGGCCGGTATGGTGCCACCGCTGGCGATGGGTCTGGCGACTCTCGTTGCTCGCCGCAAGTTCAACAAAGGTCAGCAGGAAGGTGGCAAGGCGGCGCTGGTGCTGGGACTGTGCTTTATCTCTGAAGGCGCCATCCCGTTTGCAGCCCGTGACCCGATGCGTGTACTGCCGTGCTGTATCATCGGCGGCGCCGTAACCGGTGCGATCTCGATGGCGATTGGTGCCAAACTGATGGCTCCGCATGGTGGTCTGTTCGTGCTGCTGATTCCGGGTGCGATTACCCCGGTGCTGGGTTACCTGATTTCTATCATCATCGGTACGGCGGTGGCGGGCCTCGGCTACGCTATCCTGAAACGCCCGGAAGAAGAACTGGCGAAAGCAGCCTGATTTCAGTCCAGCATCAGGCATAACAAAGGGGCGACTCCTGAGGTCGCCCCTTTTTTTATCCCTGCTGTTCCGACTTCAGCCACGCAATCTCGTCTTTCCAGATATCCGGGTTGATGGTCTCGAGAATCATCGGGATGCCATCAAAACGCGCATCTTTCATCAGCCAGCTAAACACGGTCTTGCCGATATTGCCTTCACCGAGGCTATGGTGACGGTCAACGCGGCTGCCCAGCGTACTCTTCGCGTCATTCAGATGCATACCGCGCAGATACTGAAAACCAACGATGCGTTCAAACTCGTTAAAGGTGTCAACGCAGGCTTCTTCGCTCCGCAGATCGTAACCGCCAGCAAACGCGTGACAGGTATCGATACACACGCCAACGCGCGATTTATCTTCCACATGGGCAATGATGGTGGCGAGATGCTCAAAGCGGAAGCCGAGGTTGCTGCCCTGACCGGCGGTGTTTTCAATCACGGCGGTGACGTTGTGCGTTTTATCCAGCGCGATATTGATCGATTCGGCGATGCGTTTCAGGCAGGCCTCCTCCTCAATTTGCTGCAAATGGCTGCCGGGATGGAAATTCAGCAGTGTCAGGCCAAGTTGTTCGGCACGCTGCATTTCATCAATAAACGCATCACGGGATTTCTCCAGCGCATCCATCACCGGATGGCCGAGGTTAATCAGGTAACTGTCGTGCGGCAAAATCTGGCCGGGGGTGAATTTATAGGTCTCACAGGCGGTTTTGAACGCGTCAATCACCTCACCGGAGAGGGGTGCGGCACGCCACTGGCGCTGATTTTTGGTGAACAGCGCGAAGGCGGTTGCTTCCAGTTCATGGGCACGGATCACTGCCTGGTCTACGCCGCCTGCTGCACTGACGTGTGCGCCGATATATTTCATGCCGCTCTCCTGAATGGGCTGGGGTTGTTACAAAACGCCCATCATAACGGATGCGGCTACGCCATGAAATGTTGCACCAGCACATTCAGTGCGCCGCCACCGGCCATCAGCCAGATAAACATCACCAATCCCAGCAGCAGCGGTTTAATGCCTGCCTGCTTCAGGGCGCTGAAACGGGTGGTCAGACCCAGTGCCGCCATCGCCATCGCCAGTAACAAATTCGCCAGCTGATTCAGCCCGCCGACCACGCTGGCGGGCAGCAGATGCAGTGAGTTAAACAGCGCCACCCCAATAAACAGCAGCGCGAACCAGGGGAAGCTGACCGGCTGCGTCCGGGTGGCGCTATGGCTGCGCTGACGTTTGAGCCAGCTGCCCAGCACCAGCAGGAAAGGCGCCAGCATCATGACGCGCAGCATTTTGGCGATGACCGCGTTGTTTTCCGTGTCGGCGCTGATGGCATGGCCTGCCGCCACGACCTGCGCCACTTCATGCAGGGTGGAACCGGTAAACACGCCGAAGTGCGCCTCGCTGACCTGCGGCAGCAGCGTTCGGATCAACGGATACAACACAATCCCCACGGTGCCGTACAGCACCACGGTTGCCACCGCTACCGCCACTTTCGACGGTGCGGCTTTGACCACGGGTTCAGTTGCCAGTACCGCCGCCGCGCCGCAGATGCTGCTGCCCGCACCGATTAGCCACACGGTTTCACGATCCATTTTCAGCAAACGGATACCGATAAAACAGGTCAGCAGGAAGGTCGAACTCAGCACCAGCACATCAATCACTACGCCGCTCAGGCCGACATCGGCAATTTGTTGCACGGTAATGCGAAAGCCATACAGCACGATGCCGAGGCGCAACAGGCGCTGTTTCGCCAGCAGCACGCCGCCGTCGCACTGGGTTGCCAGTCGGGGATAAAGGCTATTCCCCAGCAAAATTCCCAATATAATGGCCAGCGTTAGTGCGCCAAAGCCAGCGCCCGCCAGCCACGGCTGTTGCGCCAGCAACGCAGCGCAAGCGGCAATGGCCGCAGTCAGCAACAGGCCGGGTAGCCAGTGGTGAAAGGGAAACGGGGTTTTGCTAACGCTTATCTCGGCCATATCTATCTCCTTAAGTCTGGCTCTAGCGTGCCCGTCGCTGGCTTAAAAGTGAAATTGATAATATATTTATAATTAACCAGAATAAGTGATAAGTCGTTTTTAGCGATCCGCAATGTGAGGAGGACGCATGCACATTACGCTGCGTCAGATCGAAGTCTTTACCGAAGTGCTGAAAAGTGGTTCCACCACCCAGGCGTCACAGGTGCTGGCGCTGTCGCAGTCGGCGGTGAGCGCCGCGCTGGCCGATCTCGAAAGCCAGCTTGGGGTACAACTGTTTGACCGCGTGGGCAAACGACTGGTGCTGAACGAGCATGGTCGTTTGCTCTACCCGCGCGCGGTGGGGTTGCTGGAGCAGGCCGGGGAAATCCAGCAGCTGTTTAAAGAAGATAATGGTGCTATCCGCCTGTATGCCAGTTCGACCATCGGCAATTACCTGCTGCCGGGAATGATCGCCGCTTATCGGCGTGATTTCCCTGCGCTGCCGCTGGAGCTGAGCGTCGGCAATAGCCAGGATGTTATCAATGCGGTAGCGGATTTCCGCGTGGATATCGGCCTGATTGAAGGGCCATGCCATGTACCGGAGCTGATCAGCGAACCCTGGCTGGAGGATGAGCTGGTGGTGTTCGCCGCGCCGGATGCCGCCATCCTGCAACAGCCGGTCACGCTGGCGTCGTTAGCCGCCGCGCCCTGGATCCTGCGTGAGCGCGGTTCCGGTACGCGTGAAATCGTCGATTATCTGCTGCTGTCGCATCTGCCGCAGTTTCAGCTTGGCATGGAGCTGGGCAACTCGGAAGCGATCAAACATGCGGTGCGCCACGGTATGGGGATCAGCTGTCTGTCGCGGCGGGTGATCGCCGATCTGCTGGAAGCGGGAACGCTGGTGGAGGTTGCGGTGCCGCTGCCGCGTCTGACGCGCACCCTGTACCGTATCCATCACCGTCAGAAGCATCTGTCCAAAGCGCTCAATCGCTTCCTTACCTACTGTCGCGAATAATCCTGGCATGGCGATGCTAATAATTTGCTAACGATTATGAAGGTAACTAATAACAGGTGGTGAATGCTATACAGAGCAGGGTGAGCTGCTACAATCGCGCCTCATTTTTACCCGACGTAGCGTTTACACATGCATAACGACTCAAATACAACACAACAACCTGCGTTACGACGCGAGTTAAAGGCGCGTCACCTGACGATGATCGCCATCGGCGGATCGATCGGGACCGGCCTTTTTGTCGCTTCTGGTGCCACCATCTCTCAGGCAGGCCCTGGCGGCGCGCTGCTCTCCTATGCGCTGATCGGTCTGATGGTGTACTTCCTGATGACCAGCCTCGGTGAACTGGCGGCGTTTATGCCGGTATCCGGCTCCTTCGCCACCTACGGCGCTAAATATGTTGAGGAAGGCTTCGGCTTCGCCCTCGGCTGGAACTACTGGTACAACTGGGCGGTGACCATCGCTGTCGATCTCGTCGCCTCGCAGCTGGTGATGAGTTACTGGTTCCCGGACGCGCCAGGCTGGATCTGGAGCGCATTGTTCCTGTGCCTGATGTTCCTGCTGAACTACATCTCGGTTAAAGGCTTCGGCGAAGCGGAATACTGGTTCTCGCTGATCAAAGTCGCCACCGTGATCATCTTTATCATCGTTGGCGTGCTGATGATTGTGGGCATTATGCGCGGTGCAGACCACGCGGGCTGGCATAACTGGACGGTGGGCGATGCGCCCTTTGCCGGGGGCTTTGCCGCCATGATAGGCGTGGCGATGATTGTCGGCTTCTCGTTCCAGGGCACCGAGCTGATCGGCATCGCAGCCGGTGAATCGGAAGATCCGGCGAAGAACATTCCGCGCGCGGTGCGCCAGGTGTTCTGGCGTATCCTGCTGTTCTATATCTTCGCCATCCTGATTATCAGCCTGATTTTGCCGTATACCGATCCGAAGCTGCTGCACAACGATATTAAAGATATCAGCGTCAGCCCGTTCACCCTGGTGTTCCAGAATGCCGGTCTGCTGTCGGCGGCGGCGGTAATGAACGCGGTGATCCTGACGGCGGTGCTGTCAGCCGGTAACTCCGGCATGTACGCCTCCACCCGTATGCTGTTTAATCTGGCGCAGGAAGGCAAAGCCCCGCGTATTTTTGCCAAACTGTCGGCGGGCGGCGTACCGCGTAACGCGCTGATCGCCACCACCGTGGTGGCCGGGCTGTGCTTCCTGACCTCGAAATTTGGCAACCAGGATGTCTATCTGTGGCTGCTGAATACCTCAGGGATGACCGGCTTTATCGCCTGGCTCGGCATTGCCATCAGCCATTACCGCTTCCGTCGCGGCTATGTGGCGCAGGGCCGCGATCTGGCGGATTTACCGTATCGCTCAGGTTTCTTCCCGGTCGGACCGATCTTTGCCTTTGTGCTGTGTCTGATCATCACCCTTGGCCAGAATTATCAGGCGTTCCTTCAGGATCGCATCGACTGGTACGGCGTTGCGGCTACCTACATCGGTATCCCGCTGTTCCTGGTGATTTGGTGGGGTTACAAGCTGGCACGCGGCACACGCTTCGTGAAATACAGCGAAATGGAATTCCCGACGTTTAAAGAGTAATAGCCACAGCAGGAAACGGGCAGCCATGCCCGTTTTCTCCCTTTTTCCTCCCCGCTGCACGTCCCTCAACGGCTACTACGCCCGCTCTGATTCTCATGAATTCATTGATTTATCAGTGAAATATTTACTTTCTGCTATTCCTGGCATGTTTTTGTTGCGGTCATTATTTGCGCACATTTTTCCGTATCAACGCGGGCATAGGGAAATTTCACATGAGTGTTGAAAAAATAAGTGGCCATCATTCAGCTAACCCGTTGCCAGTGGAACGCGCGAAAAGTTTGCTGATCCGCGCACTCCGGCGGGCTGACAATGTCGGCGCCATCATCGTGCTGGGTTCCAGCCAGCTCTCCGCCAAACTGGGCGAGGGGAGCGCGCAGACGCTTAACACCGCCATTACCTGCCTGCGCGCCTGCGTTCCTCCGCTGCCCGCTTTTCGCGAAAAAGTGCGTCACTGGGCTGACTGGCTGGTCGGTGTCCCGACCGCAGACGACATTGCGGATTATCTGGTTATCCCTGTCGCGCTCAACTGTCTTAACAACGATCAGGCGCAGGGGCTGCTGGGAAAATTGCTTAAGCCGGTCAGCGCGCCGGGCGATAAATTTAACGTCCGTCTGGCAGAATTTTTCGCCCGCTATAGTGCTACCTGCGGCGCCATTGCGCGGACGAGCGCTAAGGATCTGCCGCTACACCTTGAGGTTGATGAAGAAGTGCTATCCAGCCTGCTGGCGATGATCCGTCCCGCGGCCATTGCCGCGAATCCTGATGAAAACGCCTTTCGCGCCGCCTGCCGGGCCTGGCTGCTCGACCTGGTGCCAGGTACCGCTGGCCTGACGCATTTGCTGTCTGCCACGCTGGCGCAGCAGGTTTCCAGCCACACCAATCTGCTGGCGCCGCTCTTTGCCGGAAAAACACCGGAGCAGTGCCTGGCGGTTCGAGCCGCTGATCCTGCGCCGCTTCCGCCCGCGGAACCGGCAGAGCGGCAGGGAAGTGACATGCCTGAGGCCGCCGCTGCGCCCCCCCAATTTATGCCATCCGCGACGAAAGAGGTGGGTTTCCCGGACCCGGAGTTTTATGTGCATGGCTACACCGGGCTAAAAGGGGCGGTACTGAATGCCCCCACCACTGGCGGGGGAGGGAATGCGGTGGCGAAGGCGGTGGTGGTCGCGGCTGGCAGCAGTAGGTCATTTATCCGATCGGCGACGCACAACGATATCCCACAGTGTGTGCCCCAGGCGCAGCCACAGAACGGAACGGCCGCCGAAAGCTATCCCGGCGGCGGTTCAGCCAGCACCCATTTTGGCGTGGATGCGCAGGGCAACCACTATTTTGAGACTCAGGTGACGGCAGATCGTGAGCCACTGCTGTTTATCGGGGTGGATTCCGCAGTGCCGGGCGGGATGAAGATCATCAATAATCTGCTGGAGCCTGGCGATCGCATGGCGGTGCTGCCATCCACCGCCCGCCAGGATACGCAGGCCATGATGCGATCGGCATCGCCTGCGGACCCACTCCCGGCGGATGCCATCCCGCTGGGGAAAATAGCCGCTGATCATCGCCTGCCTGCGCCAGAAACCCCCCTGTCATGGCTGGTGTCGAAAGTGATGGCGGCGGATAAAATCCTGTCAGATACACTACTCCGCTACCTCACGCGCGGCGTCGCGGCAGAAACCACCCTGAGCGATGTCCCCGACGCTGACCAGATCATAAAAGAAATGGAGGCCGCCTGGCGGGCGCAGGGCTATACCGATGAGACGGAAAGCACCACCGCCGCGCTGGCGCAACCTGAGATTCTTTTTGATCCTTTTACCTTTACCCAGCACCCCAACGGCTCCATCGCCTTTGATCATCACGGCGAGCTGAATCTTGATGATTATGCCCTGCGGGCGATCCCGTTAAACGGCACGCAGAGCACGCCGCTGCGGGCAGATCAACGCAGCGCCTGTTACAACATCAAAACCCCCGGCGCGGCGGGCAGTAAGGTTTACAACGTTACCCGACAACCGTTCCGGGTCGGCAAAACGCTACCTTTCGCGATGACCGGGCCGGGCGTAGACCCGGTGGAGCTGGTCAGGGTCCCGGTGGCGCCGGGAAAGCCCGCCAGGTTCAGCGTCGCCCCACAAGACCCGCAGCTGCTGCAATTTCTCGCGCAATTTTATGTTGCCCGCGGGCCGATGAAGGGGTCGATCACGTTAGGCGGCGACGGGCTGATCCGCGGGCAGGGAAACAACATGTGGTGTCAGATCAATGGCAAACCCTTCCCGGTCAGGGAGGGGGAAAAGGGGCAATATTTTATTCCAGTCCCGTCCATCGATTATCTGGTTCGCGGAGATAGCGACCCGGCTGCGGCAAGAAGGCGCTTTGATGAACTCAATCTCCAGCCGATTGAGGTGGCAAACACCCCCACGGGCTGGACGATGAAACCCACCGATGCTAACCGTGCCTCCTTTATGGCGTTTGTGGTGCCGACCGGGCTATTCGGCATCACCACCGCCAGCGGCATCCCTTCCGCCCACGGTTTTCGCTATGGCAACGTCATTATCCCATATGAAGAAAATGTCCCTACCATCGCCGGTTACGTCACGCTGCCAGCGATGACGGATGCGACGGGAGTCCGCCCGCCGGTTCCGGTTGACTGGCATCTTTCCGCGGGTTTTGGCGGCGAAACCGGTTTCTACGCCGTGCACGCCTCTGAGCAGGATGTGAATGCCATCCGGTCGCCGTTGACGCTCGATAACAGGTCGCGCAGGCAAAAGGCGGCGATGGTCTTCAAATTTTTAGGCCTGGCGCTGAGCAGCCCTTTACGTAGCGTCTATGAACTTTATCGGGACGCGATGGGCGATGTGACCTCGCGCAGGAAAGTGTTGCAGGCCATCGATAACAACGGCTGGCAGGAAGATAATGAGGTCAGCACCGCAGTCACTTCATTGTTGGATTTTGCCTGGAATTCCGGTTTCTCTTCTAATGTTGGCTATTACCTGACCACCACCCTGATGCAGGGGATTCTGACTGGAATAGCCAAAATTTTGAATGATGAGCCGATTTCGCGGGAAGAAGCCGCCCCCTTGATGGCCACCGTGGTTATCATGCGGGCAAATATGAAAATCCCTACCGTGAGTGGCAGGGGTATTTATAACGGAATGAAAAGAAAAGATATTCTTCCTGGGTTGCAGCTGCTTGAAAAGGCTTTCATTGAAGAGAAGCTGGAACAGACACCTGACCCCGTTTATCGCAACCTGTACCGGCATAAACTCACGGGAACGGCGTGGTTGCACAATGCCGAGGCGGTGGCGGGTCAGCCCGATTATCCGGTGCAGCTGACGCGTCGCGGGGATTTATATGCATGGAAGATGCCTGGAGAAATCACGGACGCTAAGCCGGAATTCTATCTCAGCGTCAGCGGCGAACTGCGTCTGATGAGCAAAGAGGAAGCTGACCTGAGCGCCTTCCTGCAACCGCAGGCGGGTGAAGAGGCGCCTTCGAATCTGTATCAGGACCCGCGCACCGGCTGGCAATATGTGCGCCTGACCGATGAAGCGGGTATCCGCACAGGCCACAAGGCGGTGGCGCGCAATGGCGAATATTATGAAGTGCCGGGTTCTGATGAGGTGTTTACAACAGAAAACGGCCAGCTGCGAATGCTGACCCCCGCTGAGTACCTGACGCGCGAGAGCAAGCTGCCCCGAGCCGAACAGCTGAACGGGCATTATCAGAAGGTCTATGTGATTGAACGTGATCGTACACGGACGGTGGCGTACGAGCGGGTCGTCAGCAGTGACAGCGCAGGCGCGCAGAACGGCAGAAATACCTATCGCTATATTGGCAATGGCGGTTTCAAAGCGACCGGGAAAGTGATTGATGCCAATGGTGAGTTGATTTCACTGCCGGGTGGGGCGGACGATCCGGTACGACGGCTGCAATGGCAAAATATAAAACAAAAGCTACAACAGTTTGCGACAGAAAAAGCAGGCAAAAAACGGCGATTCGATATCAATGGATTTATTGACCGCCACTCTGAATTAGAATTACAGCGCTTTATTGATGCGGAAACTGGCGAGCTGACGCTTGAGGGGCATCAGGTTAATGAGCAGGAATTTAATGAGATCAACAATGCAGATGATGTTGACGTCCATAATTATCTGCAACACAAGTCAGATAAAGCCATTGATTACTCGGATGTGACATTCTGGGCGTATACCCACCGTTTCCATATCAGGGATTTTGTGCAGAAAGTGGAGCAATACAATCCCAGCCTGAAAATTAAGCGCGTAAGTCCGGCAACCATCAGAGCGGCAGAGCATCCTGAAGTCGGCGCCAGCCCGAATATTGATATTGATCGGGTCAATCTTTTACCCAACGTGAAATTACAACGTCTGGATAGCCGTCCGCCGGTTTTTCCCAAATTGAATAATTATGGCCCGATTATCTGGGCGGACGGTGAACCCAATGTCAGTAAGACATTAGAATCCGAAGGCATAATCGAAGGAAACAACGGTAAGACGGTTGCTGAGCAGATAAATGAAGTTGAGATTGGCATCACCCATAAAATGGAAGAATCAATCATCAGGGAGTCCGAGACGCGAAAACTTATTGAGAGAAAACAACCGCTGAGAATCAGAAAAGAAATCGTGGCGCGTATGACAAAGACGGTCAGAGAGATGCTGGCAAATGAGCAATTAGTCGGCGAGCGTATCGAAAGACTGCTGACATTAGACTACAACGCGCAGTCAGGCTGGGGGGTATATGCGAAAGTCGATATTAAAGCCAATGAAGTTATCGGTTTTTATCGCGGCGAGAAACTGACGGATATGCAGCTCTATCAGCAGGGCGTCGCAAAAGGTGGCACTCTGGAAGATCATATCAGAGTGCAATCTTATCTGTTTGACACCAATGATGATTATAATCTTAGCCCGGTCGATGGCGGGAACTGGTTATGTCTGGTTAATTCCTCTGACCTACCGGTGGGTGTCCAGCTGGAAGAAAATGTGGTTTCCAGCGTGGCGCATAAGAATTTAATTATTTACGTCTCGGTTAAAGATATTCCCCAGGGAACGCAGCTTGCTTTGCCATATGGTGCCGAATATGACTTTAAAGATGTGGCATGGTGGCGGGAAAATATGCAACGTAAGATCGAGGGTAAGCCCCCGCTGAAAAGACCGAAAAGTTCTATACCGGTTAAAAAAGCCAAACCAAACAAAAAGCCGAGATGGCAAAAGTGAGAAGGGTGACTTTGCCGTCAATGGTTGCATCGTTTTTGCCACTTTGTTACAGCGCGAGAATTGATAATTATTATCATCTGCTCTATTGTGGCAGCCGTTATGATTGCGACTAGAAACAGGTAAATCAATGCGTATCACGGAAGCCGCGCTGGTGGCGGAAAACGGCAACGATATCGATACCATGACGCGCTATCGCCAGGTGCTGCGTCAGCGTATGTTGCTGATTGGCGTGCTGGTGCTGGCGATACTGGCATCGGTAATTCTCGATTTCACGCTCGGCCCGGCCGGGCTATCTCTGCATACCCTGTGGCAGACCCTGATGCAGCCCGACAGCGTTGATGCGGGCACGCGGGTGATCGTCTGGGATATCCGCCTGCCGTATGCGCTGATGGCGGTGGTGGTGGGCTTCTCGCTCGGTCTGGCCGGTGCGGAGATGCAAACCATCCTCAACAACCCGCTGGCCAGCCCTTTCACCCTTGGCGTCTCTTCTGCGGCGGCCTTTGGCGCCGCGCTGGCGATCATTCTGGGAATCGGTATTCCCGGCGTGCCGGATCAGTGGTTTATCTCGGCTAACGCCTTTATCTTCGCGCTGTTTGCGGCGCTGATGCTGGATGGCATCACGCGCTGGACGCGCGTCTCCACCTCGGGCGTGGTGTTGTTTGGTATCGCGCTGGTGTTCACCTTTAATGCGCTGGTATCGATGATGCAGTTTATCGCCAGCGAAGATACCTTGCAGGGGCTGGTGTTCTGGACCATGGGCAGCCTGGCGCGTGCCTCGTGGGAAAAGCTCGGCGTGCTGACCGCCGCGTTCGCCATTCTGCTGCCGTTCTCGATGCTGAGCAGCTGGAAGCTGACGGCGCTGCGTCTGGGCGAAGATCGTGCCATCAGTTTTGGTATCGACGTACGCCGTTTGCGCCTCGCCACGCTGCTGCGCATCAGTATTCTCTCGGCGCTGGCGGTGGCCTTTGTCGGGCCGATTGGATTTATCGGCCTGGTCGCACCGCATATCTCCCGCATGATCTTTGGTGAAGATCATCGCTACTACCTGCCAGCCAGTGCGCTGACCGGCGCGCTGGTGCTGTCGCTGGCGTCAGTGGCATCGAAAAACCTGATCCCCGGCGTGATTATTCCGGTCGGGATCGTCACCTCGCTGGTGGGGGTGCCGTTCTTCCTCAGTATTATTCTGCGTCACCGGGGGAATGTGTGATGGATCAGGGATTACATCTCAGCCACTTTTACGCGGGCTACCCAAAGCGCAAAGTTATTGAAGATCTTAACGTGCCGCAGTTGCCGCGCGGCAAGATCACCGTGCTGCTCGGACCGAACGGCTGCGGTAAATCGACGCTGCTGCGCGCGCTGGCCGGGCTGAGCAAAGGGCAGGGCGAGCTGTGGCTGAACGGCGAGGAGCTGATGAGCCAGCCGTTTGCCCGCCGTGCGCAGCGCGTGGTGTATCTGCCGCAAACCCTGCCTGCCGGGGTGCATCTGCATGTGCTGGAGTCGATCATCGTG
Organism: Pantoea sp. X-Soil-TKNS-1207; assembly: GCF_059730485.1. Classification (NCBI taxonomy): domain Bacteria; kingdom Pseudomonadati; phylum Pseudomonadota; class Gammaproteobacteria; order Enterobacterales; family Erwiniaceae; genus Pantoea; species Pantoea sp. X-Soil-TKNS-1207. The sequence goes on along the minus strand of NZ_AP035958.1, from coordinate 2,905,240 downwards.
GCGCAGCGCGCCTCGGGCGGCTTGCACAGCGCGGCCAGCGAGACCGAGATCATGCATCTGCTGGAGCAGCTCGGCATTGCCCATCTGGCGATGCGTTATCTTGATCAGCTTTCCGGCGGACAAAAACAGTTGGTGGGGCTGGCGCAGTCGTTGATCCGTCGCCCGGAACTGCTGCTGCTGGATGAACCGCTGAGCGCGCTGGATCTTAACTACCAGTTCCATGTGATGGATCTGGTGCGGCGCGAAACTCAGCTGCGCAATATCGTGACCGTGGTGGTGGTGCATGATATCAACATCGCGCTGCGTCATGCTGACCATGCGTTGATGCTGAAGAACGGTACGCTGCTGGCCGACGGAGAGCCGGTACAGGTGATTACCCCGGAGACGCTGGCGCAGGTTTACGGTGTGCGTGGTCGTATCGAATGTTGTTCGCGCGGTATGCCGCAGGTGATGATTGATGGGCTGGTAGCCGAATCAATTGTTTAACCGTGGAATGACCTGGTCGGCATAAATGCCGACCCTACGGATGTAGGGTGCGCATTAAAGCGCACCAGGTCATTAGGACATCAATAAATGCCGAGCCAGCAGGCGTAGGGTGCGCATTGATGCGCACCAGGTCCTTTAATCAAACCAGCAAATGCTTCGCGTGAAAACGCAGATGGTCTTCAACAAAGCTGGCGATAAAGAAGTAGCTGTGGTCGTAGCCCGGCTGAATACGTAGCTCCAGCGGAAAACCTTGTTCACGCGCCACTTCTTCCAGCCGTTCCGGGCGTAGCTGGTCGGCGAGGAACTGATCGCTGTCGCCCTGATCGATCAGGATCGGCAGGCGATGTTCCACCTCACGCATCAGCAGGCAGCTATCCCAGGCCTGCCAGGCGGCACGATCGTCACCCAGATAGGCGCTGAACGCCTTCTGTCCCCACGGCACTTCCGTCGGATTGACGATAGGCGCAAAGGCCGACGCCGAAGCAAATCGACCGCCGAGGCGCAGTGCCAGCAGCAACGCGCCGTGGCCGCCCATCGAATGCCCCATCACCGACTGACGATCGCTCAGCTTAAAGTTATCGGCAACCAGCGCCGGTAGCTCCTCGCTGAGGTAATCGAACATGCGATAATGCGCCGCCCAGGGTTGCTGGGTGGCGTTGAGATAGAATCCCGCTCCCTGACCCAGATCGTAGCCGCTGTCGTTCGCCACGCCCGCACCGCGCGGACTGGTATCCGGCATAATCAGCACCAGACCCAGCTCCGCCGCCACGCGCTGTGCGCCCGCTTTGGTGGTGAAGTTCTCGTCGCTACAGGTCAGCCCGGCAAGGAACCACACCACCGGCGGCGGCGTGTCATCCTGTGGCGGTGGCAGAAAAATGCTGAAGGTCATCGGGCAGTTCAGCACCGCCGAATCATGGCGCCAGCGCTGCTGCCAGCCGCCAAAGATGCGATGTTCTTCCAGCAATTCCAGAGTGGATGCCATAACGCCTCCTGCTTATTTGTTGAAATGCACCACGGAACGGATGGATTTCCCTTCATGCATCAACTCAAAGGCGTCGTTGATCTCTTCCAGCGGCATGGTATGGGTGATGAAGTCATTAAGGGCAAATTTACCGTCGAGGTAATCCTGCACGATGCCCGGCAGCTGTGAACGGCCTTTTACGCCGCCAAACGCGGAACCACGCCACACGCGACCGGTCACCAGCTGGAACGGACGGGTAGAAATCTCTTCCCCGGCACCCGCAACGCCGATAATCACCGACTCGCCCCAGCCTTTGTGGCAGCACTCCAGCGCGGAACGCATCACATTGACGTTGCCGATACATTCGAAGGAATAATCCACGCCGCCGTCAGTCAGCTCGACGATGACTTCCTGGATTGGCTTCTCATAATCTTTCGGGTTAATCAGATCGGTGGCACCCAGCTTGCGGGCCAGATCGAATTTGCTGGTGTTGATGTCGATACCGATAATGCGACCGGCCTTCGCCATTTTCGCACCGATAATCGCGGACAGGCCAATGCCGCCGAGACCAAAGATCGCGACGGTATCGCCTTCTTTCACTTTGGCGGTGTTCATGACCGCGCCCATACCGGTGGTGACGCCGCAACCCAGCAGGCAGACTTCTTCCAGCGGCGCTTCTTTACTGATCTTCGCCAGTGAAATTTCCGGGACTACGGTGTACTCCGAGAATGTGGAGGTGCCCATATAGTGGAAAATCGGCTGGCCGTCTTTAAAGAAGCGCGTGGTGCCATCCGGCATCAGCCCTTTGCCCTGCGTGGCGCGGATCGCCTGGCACAGGTTGGTTTTGCCTGACAGACAGAATTTACATTTGCCACATTCCGGGGTGTACAACGGAATCACATGGTCGCCGACCGCGACGCTGGTCACGCCTTCGCCGACCGCTTCCACCACGCCGCCGCCTTCATGACCAAGAATCGCCGGGAACACGCCTTCCGGATCTTTACCCGACAGGGTGTAAGCATCGGTATGGCATACGCCGGTCGCCACGATGCGCACCAGCACTTCGCCCTTTTGCGGTGGCATCAGATCCACTTCTTCGATTTTCAGTGGTTCGCCAGCTGCCCAGGCAACGGCGGCACGGGTTTTGATCATGTTCATGCAATTCCTCTTCCTGTAGAGATACGGACCGGGTGGCCCGATGGTCGTGATAACGGGTAAAATTACTCGGCAGCATGTAATGGATGCATCAACTCATCATTGAGCGGCCGGTCGTCAAATTGTTCAATAATCAAATACTTCAACGCTTCCACGTTGGGGGTGAACGCATCGCGTCGCCACATCAGCCAGGTCGCGGTGTCGCGATACGCGGGTGGCAACGCGTGTTCCTGCACCCGTGCGCGCCCCGGCATCTGGCTCAGCACCGACTCAGGGATCATCGCCACGCCGGCGCCGCCAGCCACACAGGCCATCATCGCGTGATAGGACTGAATCTCCATCACGCTATCCGGCGCGGTGTGGCTGTCGCGATACCAGGATTCAAGTTTGACGCGATAGGAGCAACTGTTGCGAAACGCAAACAGGGTATCGCCCTGGGCATCGCGCGCGTTGTTAATCGGTTTGTGATCGAGGCTGGTGATCAGCACCATCTGTTCGCGAAAGGCGATACAGCCGTTTAAATCATCATGGGATACCGGTCCATCGACCAGCGCCGCCGCCAGCGTGCCTTCGCGTACTTTATCGATCACTTCACCCGATGTGCCGGTGATCAGCGACAGCGCAACCGCAGGAAAACGCTGATGATAAGCCGCCAGCAGGCCGGGCAGACGCGTCGCTGCGGTGCTTTCCATCGAACCCAGCGCAAAATTGCCCCCAGGTTCACCGGCGCGTGCCATACTCAGCGCTTCATCGCTCAGGGCCAGAATACGCTGGGCGTAATTGAGGAAGTTATGCCCCATCGGCGACAGGCGTATGCGCTGCTTCTCGCGGATAAACAGATCCACACCCAACTCTTCTTCCAGCTGACGCAGGCGAGTGGTGAGGTTCGAGGGCACCCGGTGCAGTTGTTCCGCCGCGCGAACCAGCGAGCCGGTTTCGGCCACAGAACAGAACATTCGTAACTGGACTAAATCCATATTCTCTTCTCGTAAACAACTTGGTTAATATTATTCACTTTTCGTGAGTTTAAACTTCACGCATGATTGAGGCAAGTGATAAAACAATCTCAGGGGTTGGTTATGGCGTTTCGTGTCGCGCTCAGCGCGTTCTTAAGTTTAGTGGTTGCTATGGGGATTGGGCGATTTGCTTTCACGCCGCAGGTGCCGTTGATGATTCAGGATCATCAGCTGACGTTAACCAGCGCCAGTCTGGTGGCGGCGCTTAACTACCTCGGCTATCTGTGCGGCTCCTTTGATGCGATGCGCGCGCGTAAGCATGTAGAGTGGCGCCTGCAACTGGGCGTGTGGGGCGCAGTGCTGCTGACGCTGCTCTCCGCCTGTATCAGCGGTCCGTGGTTACATGGCCTGGTTCGCTTCCTGATTGGCTGCGCCAGCGGCTGGGCGATGGTGCTGATTGCCGCGTGGAGTAATGAGCAGCTGCTGCATCATGGGCGTCCGGGCTTGTCGGCGGCGGTGTTTGCCGGGCCGGGCACCGGAATTTTCCTCAGCGGGATGCTGGCGGTGCTGCTGCACACCACCGGGGCCAGCGCAGCGCTGGCGTGGGGCGCTTATGGTCTGCTGGCGCTGCTGCTGATTGTGGCGATTGCCCGCTTTCTGCCGCGAACCGGGCAGCTGCATCGGCCCGATCAGGCTCCCGCTCCGCTGGTGCTGGATGGCAACCTGAAACGGCTGGTGCTGAGCTATAGCCTCGCCGGATTCGGTTATATCCTGCCCGCCACCTTCCTGTCGCAAATGGCGGCAGCGCGCTTCCCGGCCAGCGCCTTTGCGCAGTTTGTCTGGCCGGTATTTGGCGGCGCGGCGGTGATAGGTATCGTGCTGGGCATTCTTACCCGTCGCTGGGGCAGCAGCCATTTCCGTCTGGCGCTGGTGCTGTGGGCGCAGGCGCTGGGGGTGATTGCCGCCATCGTGATGCCAGGATTGAATGGCCTGATGATTGGCGCCGCGCTGATCGGCGGCGGCTTTCTGTGCGTGGTGCAGCTGGCGTTGCAGTATGGCCGTGAACTGGCGCCGCAGCACACGCGCTATCTGGCCGGGCTGCTGACCACCGGCTATGCCGTCGGCCAGTTGGGCGGGCCGCTGCTGTCGTGGATCTCCTCGCTGCTGTGGCACCAGCTGGAACCCGCGCTATGGGTGGCCGGAGCCGGTTTACTGCTGGCCGGTGCGCTGGTGATGCGCCGCGCGGCACCATGAAAAGCTTTCATCTCCAATCAGATTGATTGCTGGATTAAGGGCGCGGAGTGTTTCACAATACGCGCTCAGAATTTCCCCCGCAGGCGATGACCTGCGGGCGCATCACCTGCCGGAGAAGAGTACGATGAGCACCTTAAGTCAGGAAGCCGCCCTGGTTCATGAAGCGCTGATGGCGCGTGGCCTGGAAACGCCGTTACGCGCCCCGGTGCGCGACATGGACGATGAAACCCGCAAACGCCAGATCGCCAGCCACATGACCGAAATCATGCAGCTGCTGAATCTCGACCTGGAAGATGACAGCCTGATGGAAACGCCTCATCGCATCGCCAAGATGTATGTAGATGAAATTTTCTCAGGCCTCGACTACGCCAATTTCCCGAAAATCACCGTTATCGAAAACAAGATGAAGGTGGATGAGATGGTCACGGTGCGTGATATCACGCTGACCAGCACCTGCGAACATCACTTTGTCATTATCGATGGTAAAGCCACCGTGGCTTACATTCCGAAAGATAAAGTGATTGGCCTGTCGAAAATCAACCGTATCGTGCAGTTCTTTGCCCAGCGTCCGCAGGTGCAGGAGCGTCTGACCCAGCAGGTGCTGGTGGCGCTGCAAACCCTGCTCGGCACCAACAATGTGGCGGTGTCGATTGATGCGGTGCATTACTGTGTGAAAGCGCGTGGCGTGAAAGATGCGACCAGCGCCACCACGACAACCTCGCTCGGTGGTCTGTTCAAATCCAGCCAGAATACCCGCCAGGAGTTCCTGCGCGCGGTGCGTCACAGCTAAGTCATTTTGGGCGGCACTGCCGCCCGTATTCATTTTTCCTCAGGACACCCGATGCAACGCTATCTCGCGCTGGATTTCATTCGTGGTTGCGCCATTCTCGGCATTCTGCTGTTAAACATTGTCGGTTTTGCTTTGCCGTCGGCGGCTTACCTCAATCCAGCCTGGCAGGGCGACGCCTCAACTTCCGATGCCTGGACGTGGGCGATCATGGACGGGCTGGCTCAGCTCAAATTCCTCACCCTGTTTGCCCTGCTGTTTGGTGCCGGGTTGCATATGCAGATCCCCCGTGGCGGGCGCTGGATCCAGGCGCGCTTATCGCTGCTGGTGCTGCTCGGTTTCATCCATGCGGTGTTTTTCTGGGAAGGGGATATCCTGCTGGATTACGGTCTGATCGGACTGATTGTCTGGCGTATGCTGCGCGAAGTGCCGTCAGACCGCGCCCTGTTGCACACCGGCGTGCTGCTGTATCTGGTGGGATGTGGCGTACTGCTGGTGTTTGGCAGCATCTCCACGCCTGAGCCGAGCCGCTCCTGGCTGCCGGGCGCAGCAGATGTGCAATATGAACGCTACTGGAAACTGCTCGGTGGCTGGGAGACGGTGCAAAATCGCCTCGATCATCTCTCTTCCAGCCTGATGGCGCTGGCCTCGCAGTATGGCTGGCAGCTGGCAGGTCTGATGCTGATTGGCGCGGCGCTGATACGCAGTGGCTGGCTGACCGGGCAGTTCAGCGTGCAGCACTATCGACGGGCGGCGGCGCTGCTGCTGACCCTCGGCTGGCTGATCGCCATTCCCGGTATTGTCGCGCAGTGGCTGGTGGGCTGGGAGTTTCGCTGGAGCGGATTTTACCTGCAACTGCCGCGCGACATTGCCAGCCCGTTTATCAGCCTCGGCTATGCCGCACTCTGCCTCGGCTTCTGGCCGCAAATCGCCCGCACGCGCATCAGCTTTGCCATTCAATGCGTCGGCCGCATGGCGTTGAGCAACTACCTGTTACAGACGCTGATTTGCACCACGCTATTCTATCGTTTCGATCTGTTTATGAAGTTTGATCGCCTGCATCTGCTGGCTTTCGTTCCCGCTATCTGGCTGGTTAATATCCTGTTTTCCGTACTCTGGCTGCGGGTATTTCCGCAGGGACCGCTGGAGTGGCTCTGGCGTAAACTGACGGCGCTTGCCGCCGGAAAATCCCGCAATTCCACCGCATCAAGATAATGACGGCCATCACAAAGGTTGCATAATTGTATGTAACCGTTTTCATCCGTGTGACGTAATTCACGCTGCATCCCCCGAGGCCCTGACAGAATAGCGCCGTTACGCGCTTCAGGCGCATTTTCTCCTCTGTGGAACAGCTGCATGATAACGATTCGTGATGTCGCCCGTCAGGCCGGCGTGTCGGTGGCCACCGTCTCGCGTGTGCTCAATAACAGCAGTGCCGTTACACCGGATACCCGCGAAGCCGTGCTCCAGGCGGTGGAAACCCTGGGCTACCGGCCCAATGCCAACGCGCAGGCGCTGGCGACACAGGTGAGCGATACCATCGGCGTGGTGGTCATGGATGTCTCCGACCCCTTTTTTGGTGCGCTGGTAAAATCGGTGGATACCGTCGCCCAGCGTATGCATAAACATGTACTGATCAGCAATTCCTGGCATCAGGAAGAGAAAGAACGTCATGCGATTGAGGTGTTAATCCGCCAGCGCTGCAACGCGCTGGTGGTGCACGCGAAAACGCTTTCAGACGCGGAACTGGCGCAATTTCTTGAACAGGTTCCCGGCATGGTGCTGATAAACAGGACAATTTCCGGTTACGAGCATCGCTGCGTCTGTCTTGATAATGTGACAGGCGCGCTGGTGGCAACGCGTATGCTGTTACAGCAGGGCCATCAACGCATTGGTTTTCTCAGCTCCAGCCATCCGATTGAAGATGTGGCGCAGCGGCGCGAAGGCTGGTTGCAGGCGCTGGCAGAGCAGGGGATTCGCCCGCCAGAGAGCTGGGTTGCCCAGGCGGAGCCTGATATGCAGGGCGGGGAAGCGGCGATGGTGGAGCTGCTGGGACGTAACCAGCATTTGACCGCGGTCTTCTCCTACAACGACGGCATGGCGGCCGGTGCGTTGACCGCATTGAAAGACAATGGCATTCAGGTGCCGCAACACTTTTCCGTCATCGGCTTTGATGACATTCCCATCTCACGTTATACCGACCCGCAATTAACCACCGTGCGTTATCCCATTGTTTCTATGGCTAAACTGGCAACTGAGCTGGCGCTGAAAGGGGCGGCCGGTGAGCTGGATCTGCATGCCACGCATTGCTTTATGCCGACGCTGGTACGCCGCCATTCGGTGGCCCAGCGGCAAAATGTGGAGTCTGTCACTAATTCAGGCGATGGTGCTGTGTAACCGTTTTCAATCTGTGATTGTATTCACAGTTAATTAACATGACGGTCACTATGATGGCAGCGTCTTACCGGACTGAAACATTATGTAACGCCGGGTTTTCCTTCCCTGGTTTGGTTTCAGCAGCCGATTGAAATGGTTCACAACATTCTTCAGGAAGCGGTTACGCACAGGGAAGTCAGGATAGCGGTGGTGGTTCGGCTTTGCGAAATGCGTCCGCCCCATCAGAGAGTTTCAACCGACTGCGTTGTCTGCCGCAGAGCAGCACGGCGCGATGAAATACCCTGCATAAAAAAACCGGAGATACCATGAATAAGAAGGTTTTCACGCTCACAGCACTGGTTGCCAGCATGATGTTTGGTGCGACGGCTCACGCCGCCGATACCCGCATTGGCGTCACCATTTACAAATATGACGACAACTTTATGTCCATGGTGCGTAAGGACATTGAGAGCGAAGGTAAGAAAGTGGGTGGCGTGCAGCTGCTGATGAATGACTCGCAGAACGACCAGTCCAAGCAGAACGATCAGATTGACGTGCTGATGGCCAAAGGCGTGAAAGCGCTGGCGATCAACCTGGTAGACCCAGCTGCTGCGGCAGTGGTGATTGATAAAGCAAAAGCCAATGATGTGCCGGTGGTGTTCTTCAACAAAGAGCCGAACGCCAAAGTGCTGGCCAGCTATGACAAAGCCTACTACGTAGGGACCGACTCTAAAGAGTCCGGCGTTATCCAGGGCCAGCTGATTGAGAAGCACTGGAAAGCGACCCCGGCCTGGGATCTGAACAAAGATGGCGTTATTCAATACGTGCTGCTGAAAGGCGAGCCGGGTCACCCGGATGCTGAAGCCCGTACCAAGTACGTGATCGATACCCTGAACAAAGACGGTATCAAAACGCAGCAGTTAGCGATGGATACCGCGATGTGGGACACCGCTCAGGCAAAAGACAAGATGGATGCCTGGTTGTCCGGCCCGAACTCGAAGAAAATTGAAGTAGTGATTGCCAACAACGATGCGATGGCGATGGGTGCGGTTGAAGCGCTGAAAGCGCACAACATGAGTTCCATCCCGGTGTTCGGCGTTGACGCCCTGCCGGAAGCTCTGGCGCTGATCAAATCTGGCGCGCTGGCCGGTACTGTACTGAACGACGCAGAAAACCAGGCGAAAGCGACCCTGGATATGGCGAAAAACCTGGCTGACGGTAAACCCGCCACCGACGGTACCAGCTTCAAGATGGTTGATAAGATCGTCCGCGTTCCTTATGTACCGGTAGATAAAGATAATCTGTCTCAGTTCGTGAAGTAATCCGTCCCGGGCGCGGCCTGGTGCCGCGCCTGATTGCATCTGACCAACGCTTTTTTTAGCCAGGTAAATTATGGCCAGTGATAATCCGACCACACAGCGTGAATATCTGCTGGAGATGACGAATGTCTCGAAATCATTTCCAGGGGTTAAAGCCTTAGATAATGTGAATTTAAAAGTGCGGCCACACTCGGTTCACGCATTAATGGGTGAAAACGGCGCCGGTAAATCCACTTTATTAAAATGTCTGTTTGGGATTTATAAAAAGGATACGGGGAGCATCCTGTTTCAGGGTGAAGAAATTGATTACAAAAGCTCCAAAGAAGCGCTGGAAAATGGCGTATCGATGGTGCACCAGGAATTAAATCTGGTATTGCAACGCAGCGTGATGGATAACATGTGGCTTGGCCGTTATCCACGCAAAGGTGTCTTTGTCGATCAGGATAAAATGTATCGCGATACCAAAGCGATCTTTGAAGAACTGGATATTGATATTGATCCACGCGACAAAGTGGCCAATCTTTCTGTATCGCAAATGCAGATGATTGAAATTGCCAAGGCTTTCTCCTATGACGCCAAAATCGTTATTATGGATGAGCCAACTTCATCGCTGACGGAAAAAGAAGTTAATCATCTTTTTACCATTATCCGTAAGTTAAAAGATCGTGGCTGCGGCATTGTCTATATCTCGCATAAGATGGAAGAGATTTTCCAGCTGTGCGATGAAATCACCATTCTGCGTGACGGACAATGGATTGCCACCCAGCCGCTGGAAGGGCTGGATATGGATAAGATCATCGCCATGATGGTTGGCCGTTCGCTGAACCAGCGCTTCCCGGACAAAATTAACGTACCCGGCGAAGTGATTCTGGAAGTCCGTCATTTGACGTCACTGCGCCAGCCGTCGATTCGCGATATTTCATTCGATCTGCATAAAGGTGAAATTCTGGGTATTGCCGGGCTGGTGGGGGCCAAACGTACTGATATCGTGGAGACCCTGTTTGGTATTCGCGAAAAATCGGGCGGCACCATTAAGCTGCACGGCAAAACGATTAACAACCACAGCGCCAACGAAGCGATTAACCACGGCTTTGCCCTGGTAACGGAAGAACGTCGCTCCACTGGTATTTATGCTTACCTTGATATTGGATTTAACTCGCTTATTTCCAACATCAGAAAGTATAAAAACAATATGGGTTTGCTGGACAATAAACGCATGAAAAGCGATACCCAATGGGTGATTGATTCCATGCGGGTAAAAACGCCGGGACATCAAACCCAGATCGGATCGCTGTCTGGTGGTAACCAGCAAAAAGTGATTATTGGTCGCTGGTTATTAACTCAGCCGGAAATTCTGATGCTTGATGAACCCACGCGTGGTATTGACGTGGGCGCGAAGTTCGAAATTTACCAGCTGATCGCTGAGCTGGCGAAAAAAGAAAAGGGCATCATTATTATTTCTTCTGAAATGCCGGAACTGTTGGGCATTACCGATCGCATTCTGGTGATGAGTAATGGACAGGTAGCGGGCATTGTTGATACCAAAACGACCTCGCAGAATGAAATCCTGCGTTTAGCGTCATTACACCTTTAATGAAGCAAGGGCTTTAACATGAAAGCGACTACTAAAAAGAATGCGCTAACCTGGTTAAAAGAGGGCGGCATTTACGTTGTCCTGTTGGTACTGCTGGCTATTATTATTTTCCAGGATCCGACATTTTTAAGTTTAATGAACCTGAGTAATATTCTGACCCAATCGTCGGTGCGTATTATTATCGCGCTGGGCGTCGCCGGGCTGATCGTTACCCAGGGTACTGACCTGTCGGCGGGTCGTCAGGTTGGTCTGGCGGCGGTAGTGGCGGCAACCTTGTTGCAGGCCATGGACAACGCCAACAAGGTGTTCCCGCATCTGGAAACCGTGCCGATTCCGCTGGTGATCCTGACTGTGTGTGTGATTGGCGGCATCATCGGTCTGGTCAACGGCCTGATCATCGCTTATCTCAAAGTGACGCCTTTTATCACCACCCTGGGCACCATGATTATCGTTTACGGCATCAACTCGCTGTACTACGACTTTGTCGGTGCATCACCGATTGCCGGTTTTGATCCGGGCTTCTCGACCTTTGCGCAGGGCTTCTTCCGCTTTGGCGATTTCAAGCTGTCGTACATCACGTTCTACGCCATTATCGCGATCGCATTCGTGTGGGTCCTGTGGAACAAAACCCGTTTCGGTAAAAACATCTTCGCAATCGGCGGTAACCCGGAAGCGGCGAAGGTTTCAGGTGTCAACGTGCCGCTGAACCTGATTCTGGTTTATGCGCTGTCCGGCGTGTTCTATGCCTTCGGCGGGATGCTGGAAGCGGGCCGTATCGGCAGTGCCACCAACAACCTTGGCTTTATGTACGAGCTGGATGCGATTGCAGCCTGTGTGGTCGGCGGCGTCTCTTTCGCCGGTGGCGTGGGTACGGTAGCGGGTGTGGTAACCGGTGTAATCATCTTTACGGTGATCAACTACGGTCTGACCTATATCGGCGTCAACCCTTACTGGCAGTACATCATCAAGGGCGGCATCATCATCTTCGCCGTAGCGCTGGACTCACTGAAATACGCGCGTAAGAAATAATATTACTGAGTACGAACAAGGGCCGCTCTATAGCGGCCCTTTTCTTTTCACCTGTAGCGGCGTGATTTATCGCGCGCCTTTTGCTTTTATGCACCAGAAAGACATGCGCGATAAATTGCGCCGCTACGAATCCTCGTTATTTGTTTAGCTTTTGTTCCATTTCCAGCAGCTGCTCCGGCGTTACGGCTGGATAGCTCTGCGCATCTTCCGGCACTTCATGCACCGCAGGAATCGGCACCAGCGGGCCTAAAAAGCGCGGTTCGCGTTTCATCAGATAGAGATCCGCCAGCGCCCCTAAGCGAGCGCCCACCTCACGCAGACGCACCGTCAGCATATTTTTGGGTGACGGCACCGCATAGCACTGCGCCTGAATCCCCAGATGCTGAGCGATATACAGCGCGCGTTCGCAGTGGAAACGCTGGGTGATGATAATGAAATCATTGGTATCGAAGACTTTGCGGGTGCGCACAATCGAATCCAGCGTGCGGAAACCCGCATAATCCAGCACGATGTCCGCCGGATCGACGCCAGCTTTGATCAGATCGCGACGCATGGTCATCGGCTCGTTATAACTTTGCAGCGCATTATCGCCACTCAGCAGCAGATAGTTCACCTTGCCGCTGTTGTAGGCGTTAAGCGCGCCCTGAATACGGTACAGGTAATACTGATTGATCACGCCGGTACGATAATATTTGGCGGTGCCCAGCACCACGCCAACCTGGCGATGCGGCAGCGAGGCGACATCTTCGTAGATAAAGGGAGCGGTTTTCCAGCTTATCCAGCGGTCGAGGCCAAGTGCGGTCGCCACCACCAATAAGATGATGAAAAGCAGACCAAAGAAAACGCGTTTAATCATGCGCGCAGGCACTCGGTTGGCGGAAATCGGAATGGATCAAGGCTACTTGAGGTGCCTGCGGGAAGCAAGTTAACGCCGGTTGGCTGGCGTTTTTTTAAGCATTGCCGGGCCTGCAAAGACCCGGCAGGGAGGTGACATCAGATGGAGGTACGACGGTAATGACGATACTGCGGCAGCCAGAAGTTGTTATTCACGGCTTTCGACAGCACATCTTCCGAGGTCACTACGGCAACACCCGCCAGCTGCGCGGCTTTACCCACTTCCATGGCGATCACTTTGGACACGCCCTGAATGTCTTTAATCTCCGGCAGTACCGGGCCTTCGCCGTCATTCACTAGCGGTGAACAATCAGCCAGTGCGCGGCTGGCGGTCATCAGCATCGAATCGGTGACGCGGGTTGCACCTGCGGCGATAACCCCTAAACCAATACCTGGGAAGATATAAGAGTTGTTGCACTGGGCAATCGGGTAGGTTTTACCTTTCCAGTTCACCGGTGCAAACGGGCTGCCGGTGGCAACCAGCGCGGCGCCATCGGTCCAGGCGATGATATCCGCCGGCGTGGCTTCAACGCGTGAGGTTGGGTTCGACAGTGGCATCACAATCGGACGTTTGCAGTGCTTATGCATCTCACGGATGATCTCTTCGGTGAACAGGCCTGGCTGACCAGACACGCCGATCATGATATCCGGTTTCGCGTTGCGTACCACGTCGAGCAGGGAAATCGAATCGGAAGTGGTATCCCAGCTTTTCAGGTTGTCACTCTTCTGCACCAGACGGCTCTGGAAATCGAGCAGGTTCGGCAGTTTGTCGGTCAGCAGGCCAAAACGGTCCACCATCAGCACGCGGGCGCGCGCTTCGTCATCGCTAAGACCTTCCGATTTCATCTGCGCGATAATCTGTTCGGCGATACCACAACCGGCGGAGCCGGCACCGAGGAACACCACTTTTTGCTCACACAGGCGACTACCCGCAGCGCGGCTGGCGGCAATCAGCGTACCGACGGTCACCGCCGCGGTGCCCTGGATATCATCGTTAAAGCAGCAGATTTCATCGCGATAACGCTCCAGCAGCGGCATGGCGTTCTTCTGCGCAAAATCTTCAAACTGCAACAGCACGTTCGGCCAGCGGCGCTTAACGGCCTGGATAAATTCGTTAACGAAGGATTCGTACTCTTCACCGGAAATACGTGGGTGACGCCAGCCCATATACAGCGGATCGTTCAGCAACTGCTGATTGTTGGTGCCGACATCCAGCACCACCGGCAGGGTGTAGGCCGGGCTGATGCCGCCACAGGCGGTATACAGCGACAGTTTGCCGATCGGGATGCCCATACCGCCGATGCCGAGGTCGCCAAGGCCGAGAATACGTTCGCCATCGGTGACCACAATCACCTTCACATTCTGCTTGGTGGCGTTCTGCAACATGTCTTCGATGCGATCGCGGTTGTTATAGGAGATAAACACGCCGCGCGCACGACGATAAATTTCTGAGAAGTGTTCACAGGCCGCGCCGACGGTAGGGGTATAGATAATCGGCATCATCTCTTCCAGATGATTGTCGAGCAGGCGGTAGAACAGGGTTTCGTTGGTGTCCTGGATATTACGCAGATAGACGTGCTTGTCGTTATTGTTTTTGAAATCCTGGAACTGACGCCATGCGCGCTCGGCTTGTTCTTCAATGGACTCTACGGCTTCGGGTAGCAGGCCATTGAGATTGAATTCGTTACGTTCTTCGAGGGAGAAGGCGCTGCCTTTGTTCAACAGCGGAAATTCCAGCAGGATCGGACCCGCGTAAGGGATATACAGCGGACGTTTACTTTCGTACTCGAGTTCCATGCAGTGTTTGCTCCGGTTGCAGTGTTTTCTGGCGTGTCGCCGGGAAAGGTAACGCCAGCCTTTCTTATTGTGAAGTGATTTCTGGCGCCCGATCCTATGAAATTTCCTGCAGATGTACAGCGTTTGTTAATAAAAGGTCACAAAAGCGGTGAAAGGATCACTTAACTGCGATGGCTGACAAATCCACTACGGCCAGGTCGCGACATCCCAGCGTTGTCAGGGTGGCGCGGGTGGCATCCAGCTGGCTGAGCGTGCCGGAACGACACTCGGCCAGCGCCGCCTGCTGCACGCTGTCCAGCGGCTCGTTGTGCATATTCATCAGAATCAACGCCGCCTGCAACGGTGGCAGGCTGGGATTGAATGCCGCGTTTTCCGCATAACGTCCGCTAAAAATCTGCCCGCTACGGCTACGCAGCGCCACACCGCTGTAGCTCTGGCTGTAGGGCGCATGGCTTTGGTTCGCGGCTTCAATCGCCGCCTGTTGCAGGGTGTCGCCCTGTAAAACAAAACCGTGATCAATCGGGGTAAGCAGGCGTTCGCTGATATTCAAATCCGCCGGGCCGAAGGCATCTGGCAGATAATCACCCAGCGTGCTGATGGCTCGGCCGGGCAGGCTGATACGGATGGCGGTGCCGCTGTTCAGCTCGTTCATAAACTGGCGGCAGTGGCCGCATGGCGTGTAGTTGACGGTGATGGCGTCGAGTTGTTCTTCACCGCGCAGCCACGCGTGGGTGATGGCGCTCTGCTCAGCATGTACCGTTTGTTGCAGGGGCGCGCCCTGAAACTCCATATTGGCGCCGAAATACCAGTTGCCGCTGACGCCGCGTGCAATCGCTCCCACATTGAAGTTTGAAACCGTGGCCACCGCGCAGGAGGCGGCAATCGGCAGCAACGCCAGTGCCAGCGCATCGGCATCCAGGCCGGTTGCCTGCTGTAACTGCGTCACTTCACTGGCCAGTAACACGCCATGAAAATCGGCGCTGGCGAGCAGCGGTTGCAGCGCCTGTTGCAGATTGATCGGCAGGGCAGAGAAAGCAGTGGTGAATCTTGGATGCATGATGGACCTCGTAAACTCGTCAGCGGCGGCGCGCCGCCTGAAGGGTTATATGTGATCTGTATCGCCCTGACAATGCAAGCTTTCTTGCTTGTTTCAACTTTGCGAGATCTCTCGCAAGTTTTACCCCAGCCAGTGCATCAGGAGCGGGAACAAAAAAGGGGCCAGCAGCGAAGTAATGATGCCGCAAATCACCAGCGCCAGAGAGCTGAACGCCCCTTCCTGATAGTCTATCTCTGCGGCGCGCGCGGTGCCGAGTGCGTGTGAGGCGTTGCCTATCGCCAGCCCGCGTGACGCCTTGCTTTTCACCCCCATCAGGTTCAGCAGCATATGACCGAACACCGCGCCGAGCACCCCGGCGATCAGCACGCAAATGGCGCTGATGGCGGGAATGCCGTGCAGTGAACCGGAAACCGCCATCGCAATCGGGGTGGTGACGGATTTTGGCATAATGGTGGCGGCGATCTCTGGCGTCGCTCCCAGCCATAAGGCAATGGCGGTGCCGGAAATCATCGCCGTCATGCTGCCAATAAAACAGACGCTGATAATGGTTTTCCAGCGAGCGCGGATCTGATGCATCTGCTCATACAGCGGCAGCGCCAGCGCCACCACCGCCGGTTGCAGGAACTGATTCAGCACGGCGCTGCCAGCGAAGTAGCGGGCGTAGGGCATATGCGTCAGCAGCAAAATCGGGATGACGATTGCCATCGCGACCAGCAGCGGATTAATGATCGAGATATTGATTTTTGCCGCCAGCCTGCGCGCCAGAAAATAGGCCAGCAACGTGAGCGGCAATGACCACCAGATATCACTCATCCTCTGGCTCCTTCAGCGTGTTCGGGCGTTGCATACGTTCGGCGCTCAGGCCGACGATCACCAGCACCAGGAAGGTGCTGATCAGGCAGGAGACGACAATCGGACCGAACTGGGCGGTGAGGATGTCGGTATAACTCATCACCCCCACGCTTATCGGTACAAACAGCAGCGCCATATAGCGGATAAATAAATGGCAGCCGGGTTTAACCCAGTGCACCGGCAGGATTTGCAGCGCCAGCAGGGTAAACAGCAGCAGCATTCCGATGATGCTACCAGGAATGGTGATAGGAAGCAGAGCAGCAATGCCAATCCCGGCATAAAGTGCGGCATAAATGATGACAAAGGCACGAAAATAGCGCCAGCAGACAGATAGCACGGTGAGCATGACAGGCTCCTGTTTTCATAGGGCTTCATCATACGCATTAAGCGCTTAGCGTGCCAGAGATCACATTGCGGGCTGGATTCCAGCTTATGCAACGCATTCTGACAACGGCGATAAAAATGGATAGGTTGGCGGCGCTGGATAAGGAGGTCACGAAGAAAGGAACAACGCTAACCCCGCGAGAGCGGCGTCAGAAAATGCCGGAGGCCGAACTGCGGTTATGGCATTTTTTACGCAATCGCCATTTGTGTGGATATAGGTTTCGTCGCCAGCATCCGGTTGGGCGTTACAGGGTTGATTTCGCCTGCATTGAACGTCTGTTGATTATTGAGCGGGATGGCGGGTGATCCGTTTCTGGAATCATCCGGTGTTTATGGCGTTTGATGCGGTGATGGAGGCGATTTATCAGCAGTTAAGGATGACTGCGTAGCTGGCCCTCTCCCGCAGGCGGGAGAGGGCGGCCGCGATACCTTACTTAACCGGCATTCCCGGCTGAGCACCGCTATCCACGGACAGAACAAACAGGTCTTTCCCGCCCGGTCCGGCTGACAGCACCATGCCTTCCGATACCCCGAAACGCATCTTACGCGGTGCCAGGTTAGCCACAATAATGGTCATTTTGCCGACCAGTACCGACGGATCCGGGTAAGCCGCACGAATGCCGGAGAAAATCTGGCGCTTCTCGCCGCCCAGATCCAGCTCCAGACGCAGCAGCTTGTCCGAACCCTCTACGAGTTCCGCTTTCTCAATCAGCGCGACACGCATATCGACTTTGGCAAAATCATCAATAGTGATGGTCTCGCCAATTGGCGCATCGGCCAGCGGGCCGGTAGCAGCAGGCTTGTTAGCCACCGCCGCATCTTCTTTCGATGCCTCAACCAGCGCATCAACTTTGGTCATTTCAATACGGCCATACAGCGCTTTGAACGGGGCCACGTTGTGATCCAGCAGCGGCTGCTGAATGGCATCCCAGCTCAGTTCGCTTTGCAGGAAGGCTTCAGCACGCGCGCTCAGCGATGGCAGCACCGGTTTCAGCCAGGTCATCAGCACGCGGAACAGGTTAATACCCATGGAGCAGATGGCTTGCAGGTCGGCGTCACGGCCTTCCTCTTTCGCCACCACCCAGGGTGCCTGCTCATCGACATAACGGTTGGCGAGGTCCGCCAGCGCCATGATCTCGCGGATTGCACGGTTATATTCACGGCTGGCCCAGGCTTCACCAATCTTCTCAGACGCATCGGTAAAGGTTTTATACAGCGCCGGATCGGCCAGCTCAGCCGAAAGCTTGCCGCCAAAGCGTTTGGTCAGGAAGCCTGCGTTGCGTGACGCCAGGTTCACCACTTTGTTAACGATGTCAGCATTTACGCGCTGCACGAAATCTTCCAGGTTGAGGTCGATATCGTCGATACGTGATGACAGTTTCGCCGCGTAGTAATAGCGCAGGCTGTCTGCATCGAGATGCTGTAACCAGGTGCTGGCCTTGATAAAGGTGCCGCGTGATTTTGACATCTTCGCACCGTTGACCGTCACATAACCGTGAACAAACAGGTTGGTCGGTTTACGGAACTGGCTGCCTTCCAGCATGGCCGGCCAGAACAGGCTGTGGAAATAGACGATGTCTTTACCGATAAAGTGATACAGCTCGGTAGTGGAATCCTTCTTCCAGAACTCGTCGAAATCGATGTTGCCGCGCTTGTCACACAGGTTTTTGAATGACCCCATGTAGCCAATCGGCGCATCCAGCCAGACGTAGAAATATTTACCCGGCGCGTCAGGAATTTCGAAGCCAAAATAGGGCGCATCACGGGAGATGTCCCACTGCTGCAGGCCAGATTCGAACCACTCCTGCATCTTGTTCGCCACCTGCTCCTGCAATGCGCCAGAACGGGTCCACGCCTGCAACATGGCGCTAAAGGAGGGCAGATCAAAGAAGAAGTGCTCGGAATCACGCATCACCGGCGTCGCACCAGAAACCACGGATTTCGGCTCAATCAACTCGGTCGGGCTGTAGGTCGCGCCGCACACTTCACAGTTGTCGCCATACTGATCCGGCGATTTGCATTTCGGGCAGGTACCTTTGACGAAACGGTCCGGCAGAAACATGCCTTTTTCCGGATCGTACAGCTGCGAAATGGTGCGATTTTTGATAAAGCCGTTCTCTTTCAGACGGCCATAAATCAGCTCCGACAGCTGGCGGTTTTCGTCGCCGTGCGTCGAGTGATAGTTGTCATAGCTGATGTCGAAGCCTGCGAAGTCAGTTTCGTGCTCCTGCTTCATCTCAGCAATCATCTGCTCTGGCGCAATGCCGAGCTGCTGGGCTTTCAGCATGATCGGCGTGCCATGCGCGTCATCGGCGCAGATGAAGTAAACCTGATTGCCACGCATTCGCTGGTAACGCACCCAAATGTCTGCCTGGATATGCTCGAGCATGTGGCCGAGATGGATTGAACCGTTCGCGTAAGGCAGCGCGCACGTTACCAGAATTTTTTTAGCGACTTGAGTCATAGTTTGCGTAGCTTTCTATAAATGAAAAATCGGGCTTAAGATGTTAACCGAAGCACTCTCTGGCGTAAACACAACCGGACAGCGCCGTCACTTTTAGCCCCTATCTGATATTATTGATGTTACACCGCTGACATTTAGCGACAGAAAAAAAGTAAGGAGCGGGGATGACCCTACAATCCCGGGAACAGCATTCACCTGAAGCCCTGCGCGCCGTGGTGATGGGCGTGCTGAGTGGCTTTGAACACCCGACACTGAAACACAATCTCACGACACTGAAAGCCCTGCGCCATGTGGCGTTGCTGGATGACAAACTGCATATCGAGCTGGTGATGCCTTTCGCCTGGGCGAGTGCGTTTGAAGAAATGAAAGCGCAAACCAGCGCCGAATTACTGCGTCTGACCCAGACCCGCGCCATTGACTGGCGGCTGCGCCACGATATCGCCACCCTGAAGCGGGTGAAAAATCATCCGGGCACCACCGGGGTGAAAAACATCATTGCCGTCAGTTCCGGCAAAGGGGGCGTCGGCAAATCCAGCACCGCGGTGAATATGGCGCTGGCGCTGGCGGCGGAAGGGGCGCGCGTCGGCATCCTCGATGCGGATATCTATGGCCCGTCGGTGCCCAATATGCTCGGCACGGAAAACCAGCGGCCTACGTCGCCGGACGGCACCCATATGGCGCCGATTATGGCGCACGGACTGGCAACCAACTCCATCGGTTATCTGGTGACCGACGATAACGCGATGGTATGGCGCGGACCAATGGCCAGCAAAGCGCTGATGCAGTTGCTGAATGAAACCCTGTGGCCGGATCTGGATTATCTGGTGCTCGACATGCCGCCAGGCACCGGCGATATCCAGCTGACGCTGGCGCAAAACGTTCCGGTTACCGGCGCGCTGGTGGTCACCACGCCGCAGGATATTGCGCTGATTGATGCGCGCAAAGGTATTGTGATGTTCGAGAAAGTCAGCGTGCCGGTGCTCGGCGTGGTGGAAAATATGAGCATCCATATCTGTAGCGAATGCGGCCATCATGAGCCGATTTTCGGCACCGGCGGCGCGCAGCAACTGGCGCAGGATTACAACACCCGTCTGCTGGCTCAGCTGCCGCTGCACATTAATCTGCGCGAAGATCTTGATGATGGCGAGCCGACGGTTATCCGCCGTCCCGACAGCGAATTCACTGCCCTGTATCGCCAGCTGGCCGGTCGTGTTGCGGCGCAGCTTTACTGGCAGGGTGAAGTGATCCCCGCCGATATCGCCTTCCGCGCGGTCTGATCGGCTGACTATCCGCTGGCGCGGGTTGCCAGCGGATAATGCATCAGCAGATATTTCCCCTGATCGCTCTCGCCCTGCGCCACTTTTTGCCAGCCATGTTTCAGATAAAAGGTTTGCGCAGGCTGATTTTGTAGCAGGCACTTCAACGCCCCGGTGGAGGTGAAGCGCGCCTGCACCGCTTCCAGCAACGCACTCCCTACGCCCTGGCCCTGAAAATCCGGGGCGACGTACAGGCTATGCAGGAAGTTGTCGTTGTCCAGCACTCCCGCGAATCCGGCGCGATGGCCTTCAATCTCCGCCACCAGTACCGTTTCGCCAATGATCACCCGATCGAAATCTTCCAGCTGCCAGTCATCGCTGTCGATCCAGGTCCAGTTGGTTCGACGGGCGGCGAGAAACAGCGTGCGCAGAAAAGGGCGGTCAGCTTCCTCAAATAGTCGAATATACACAGATGAACTCCAGCAGGCGGATTAGTCAAAAGTAGCAGTTCTGCCGCAAAAAGATAAACCACGTTAAATCAAGGTGGTTTCTGTGTAGAATGCCGCGGCAGGCCGCATAAATCGGGCGTTGTCGCGTTTGATAGCTTTTGTTTATCTGATTGATAACGGCTGCATATTAGATGTTGGCCCGAAAATTATGTAACCTGCATCACATCTTTTAACGGAGGTCACCCGATGTCTATCATTAATACCAAAATTAAACCGTTCAAAAACGCAGCTTTCAAAAACGGCGAATTTATCGACGTAACCGAGAAAGACGTTGAGGGTAAATGGAGTGTTTTCTTCTTCTACCCAGCTGACTTCACGTTTGTTTGCCCGACCGAACTGGGCGACGTGGCTGATCATCACGAAGAATTCCAGAAACTGGGCGTAGATATCTACTCTGTTTCGACCGACACCCACTTTACCCACAAAGCCTGGCACGGTTCTTCTGAAACCATCGCGAAAATCAAATACGCGATGATCGGCGACCCGACTGGCGCTCTGACCCGTAACTTCGAAATCATGCGTGAAGCTGAAGGTCTGGCAGATCGCGGTACGTTCATCGTTGACCCGGAAGGCGTTATCCAGGCGATCGAAATCACTGCTGAAGGCATTGGTCGTGACGCATCTGACCTGCTGCGTAAAGTGAAAGCGGCTCAGTATGTTGCTTCTCACCCAGGTGAAGTTTGCCCGGCTAAATGGAAAGAAGGCGACGCGACTCTGGCTCCGTCACTGGACCTGGTTGGCAAAATCTAAGTCACCCGCAGCCCTTCGATCTTTCTCTAATCGGGTGCTACGGCACCCGATTTTCTTCACCAGCAACAGGAACTCACTATGCTCGACACCAATTTAAAAACCCAACTCAAGGCATACCTTGAGAAATTAACGAAACCGGTTGAGTTAATTGCCACACTGGATGATGGCGCCAAATCCACAGAGATTCGGACCCTGTTGGCAGATATCGCGAGCCTGTCTGATAAAGTCAGCTTCCGTGAAGAGAACGATCGTCCGGTACGTAAACCCTCTTTCCTGATTACCAATCCCGGCAGCCATAGCGGCCCGCGTTTTGCTGGTTCGCCGATGGGCCACGAATTTACGTCACTGGTGCTGGCACTGTTGCAGACCGGTGGACACCCTTCAAAAGAAGCGCAGAGCCTGCTGGATCAGGTCGCGTCGCTGGAAGGTGAGTTCCATTTCGAAACCTATTATTCCCTGTCATGCCACAACTGCCCGGACGTAGTGCAGGCACTGAACCTGATGGCGATCCTCAATCCGGGTGTGAGCCACACCGCGATTGACGGTGGCATGTTCCAGAACGAAATTACCGAACGCAACGTGATGGGCGTGCCGGCGGTTTACCTCAACGGTAAAGAGTTCGGTCAGGGGCGCATGAGCCTGGCGGAAATCGTCGGCAAAGTGGACACCAACGCAGATAAACGTGCGGCGGAAGAACTGAACAAACGTGATGCCTATGAAGTGCTGATCATCGGCAGCGGCCCGGCAGGCGCAGCAGCAGCGATTTACTCGGCGCGTAAAGGTATCCGTACCGGCCTGATGGGCGAGCGTTTTGGCGGCCAGGTGCTCGACACCGTTGATATCGAAAACTACATCTCCGTACCGAAAACTGAAGGCGCGAAGCTGGCCGGTTCACTGCGCGCACACGTAGATGATTACGATGTTGATGTTATCGATACCCAGAGCGCAATCAAGCTGATCCCCGCCGCTAAAGAGGGTGGTCTGCACGCGATTGAAACTGCCTCTGGCGCAGTGCTGAAATCACGCAGCATCATCCTGGCGACCGGCGCGCGCTGGCGTAACATGGGTGTGCCGGGCGAAGAAGCCTATCGCACCAAAGGCGTAACTTACTGCCCGCACTGTGATGGCCCGCTGTTTAAAGGCAAACGTACTGCGGTGATCGGTGGCGGCAACTCGGGTGTGGAAGCGGCTATTGACCTTGCGGGTCTCGTTGAACATGTGACGCTGCTGGAATTTGCCAGCGAAATGCGTGCCGACAAAGTACTACAGGACAAACTGCGCAGCCTGAAAAACGTCGATGTGATCCTGAACGCACAGACCACCGAAGTGAAAGGCGACGGCAGCAAAGTGACCGGCCTCGCCTATATTGACCGTACCAACCAGACCAGCCACGAAATCGCGCTGAGCGGTATCTTCGTGCAGATCGGCCTGCTGCCGAACACCACCTGGCTGGAAGGCGCGGTTGAGCGCAACCGTATGGGTGAAATTATTATTGATGCCAAATGCGAAACCAGCCTGAAAGGCGTGTTCGCAGCGGGCGACTGCACCACGGTGCCGTACAAGCAGATCATCATTGCCAGCGGTGAAGGCGCGAAAGCCTCACTGAGCGCCTTTGATTATCTGATCCGCACCAAACCGGCTGAATAAGTTTTTATGCGATAGCCACGCAGCAGCCCCGCAATTTATGTTGCGGGGCTTTTTTTTGCCTGATCATTTTAATGCCGCCCCCTGTGCATCCGCGTCAGACAGCCAGGAAGAATAAAACGAATAAGCGGAGTTGAGAGGTAAATCGGGTGACTCAATGTATTTAGCAAATCGGCCATAGCAGTGGCAATGGCAGGAAGCCAGTGCTGGCAGGGTATCATGTCAGAACCTGCCTGCAATCTGGGGTCCGGCGATATCAGACCCGTTAACCCAACCAGCGACGCGCTTCAGCATCACTAATATCGCGGTAATAAATCCGATGGATGCGCTCACCACATCCTTTGCAATGCGCATGAACATGCGTGGAGGGGTAATGTCGGCCGGAGGGAGAAATCGCGCCTTTACGCGAAATCGTAATGTTGTGCCATTTATGTGCGTGCGGAATAAAGCTGAATAATTTTAATTTCATTGTGTCTGCCGGAAATGGTTTATTTATACCCTTCAAGTCCGGAACGAAATTAGGCCGTTTTTTGCCCGTTCAGGGCTTGATATTAATCAAGCTACAGTGATGTCGGTCGCAATTTGGCATTAATTATTCTTTTTTAATAAAAAGGCGCGCGGGAAATAATGCCAGCGCGCAAAATATTTTGATTTACCCTGTCTTATTTCTATAACGACAATAGCCTTGATAAGTAATTAAGTTGTTTAACCTCCTTTTTAATATATCCAATATATAACCACGTATTTGCGTTGGATTAGATATGTCTTCCAGGACTCTTTCCGACCAAAACTGATCCAGCGCAATTTTTCAGTTTTACAGGCTTTCGGCACGACTCATGCGCTTACCATCCGGGCTGATACTGCGCACCATCACCTTATCGCTAATGCCGATTATCGGCTGCACCTGCGGGTGGTAGTCCTGCCAGCTGTTGCCATTATCCAGGCTGTACTGAAGTGGCAGGCCGGGCAGAGCGACATTCATTTCCAGCTTGCCTGCCACCACGCGCGCACCCGGTACCGGCAGACGGTAGTGGATACCTGCTTTATCCAGCTTGCCCAGTTCACGCTGGCCTAGCAGATTGGCAAAGCGTTGCCAGTCACGGGTGAGCTGCGTCTGGTCGACGTGAAAGGTTTCGCCGCCTTTGTAGCTGCGGCCCTGTTGATAATCCAGCTCCCAGCTGGCGCGATGCCAGCTACGTTCAGCCACTGACAACAGACGCGGGAAGATCATGTAATCCATCTGCTCATCGGTGCGTACGGTTTCGCTCCACAGTTGAGCAGACAGACCATAGGCCCCACGCCAGGGATTGTCTGAGGTGGCTTCGAAGGACTTACCGTCGCGGTCAACCGAGGTCTCAGCATTTTGCGGCAGGTTATCGGGAGCGAAGCCGAACATCTTGCGCTCGTCATTGAAGCGTGTGCCCCAGTAATAACCGCGCTCCAGCGGATTGACCTCATACGGGAAGTCCATGTAGACGTAATCGGGGTTGGAGATCACCACGTCGTAATCTTTTTGCGTCCAGTCGCTGGCGCTGGCAAAGCCGCCCCAGTAGAGGGTGTCCCAGAAGTTGACGCGGACGCGCGAGGTAGCGAAAGCATGGGCATTGGCGGCGTCTTTCAGTCCATCCTGCCACGCCTGCATCACCGGTATGCCATGCGCTTTGACCAGCTGGCTGACCTCCAGCGCGAAGTGACTTGGCAGATGCTCAAGATCCTGCACCTGCCCGGATTTCACCAGAGCCAGGCAAACCTGCGATTTGGCCCACGGCTTGTCCTGCCTGCTTTGATCAAGTAGGCCTTTGCCTGCTTCCGGTTTTTTCAGGTCGGTATAGCCTGCGCCAAGGCGGATGTTCTTCGCTTCATCCCCGCCGAAGTGCCAGGTGCTCAGCGGCTGACCCGCTTCGCGATGCATGCGCTGAACTTCGCCGATCACCTTGTCAACAAAGCGCTGCGAGGAGTCGAGGCAGGGATTGAGATAGCTGGTGCGATCGTACAGCTGCACCGAAGTGGTGTTGGATGTATCGGTCGGGTCCACCAGACGGAATTCGCTGGCCGCATCTGCTTTCCCGGCTTTCATCAGGTTCTGATAACGCGCTTCCATCGAGATAACGGCCGCGCGCGCGTGGGCGGGCATATCAATTTCCGGGATCACTTCAATGTTGCGCGCCTGGGCGTATTTTACGATCTCGATGTAGTCGGCGCGGCTGAAATATCCGCTGCCATTGTTATCACTGAAGGGGCCGGAACCCAGCTGCGGCACCAGGCACTGCTGTTCACTCAGGTCATGGCAGCGTTTGCTGCCTATCTCGGTCAACTCCGGCAGACCAGGGATTTCAAGACGCCAGCCTTCATCATCGCTCAGGTGAAAGTGGAATTTGTTCATCTTCCAGGCAGCCATCTGGTCCAGCATCCTGAGCACCGCTTGCTTGCTATGGAAGTTGCGTGCGACATCGAGGAAAGCGCCGCGATAGGCAAAACGTGGCGCATCCTTTGCGTCCAGCGTCGCGATGATCGGTTGCCCTTCGGCAGGCACCAGCGACAGCAACGACATCAGACCATAGAACACGCCAGCCGAGTCATAGCCGATGATATCGGTGCCGCGCGGCGTAATACGCAACTGATACGCACCGGATACCTCTTCCTCACCTTTGAATCCGCCGGAGGTAACACGGGTTGAGATGCGATAACCGCGTGGGTTCGGCTGAATACCCAGCAGGGCAGCGCGTTGCCGCACTGCATCAGCCTGGTCCGACGCCAGCACATCAAGATGCAGGGCCACGCCCTGACTCAGATCGACATCCGCCGCATGGATTTTCACCGTGCGCGGCGTTGGAGTGATTTGTCCGCGTAACCCGGCAGCAGGCAGCAAACGAATATCGGCATTTTTGTCGAAGCGGCTGACTGGCTGCATCAGCACGTTTTTGTCGTCAGCGGTACGTTTCCACTGATCGCCAAAAGGCTGGACGAAGTCCGTTAAATTTTCTGTGTCGGTGCTACTGATAATTTTCGGTGATGCGCCTTCGGCGGTAACGTACCAGCGCGGCATCACATCGGTAATAAACAGCTGCCAGTATTCATTGACGATGGGGATCTCGACCGTTGCGCCAGCGGCGAAACCGGTGAATTTGTCGGTGGGTTCCAGGCGGGTTAAATCGCCGACGATGTGCGTCATCTTAAACTGGTCGTTATCCACGCGCAGGGTTTCGTGCACGTTGCTCATATAAATCGCCCAGTTTTTGCTGGTGATGGCCGGGCCGTTATTGGTCAGACGGATGGTGGCCCGATTGCACGATGCCCAGTCTGCGCCCAGACTGGCGCAGTCCACACCGTGGCTGGCGGCCTGATTATCGGTAACCTGGTATTGCACGCCAAACTGGCTGATTTGATCGACCACCTCCTGCTGACTTTGCGGCACCGAGGTGCAGGCACTCAGGCCCATCACGCTAAGCGCCAGAAGACTTAATTGTAACTTTTTCATGCTGTGATCCTTATGCACGGATGACTTGAACTGGCACCTGCCAGCTGAGGGTCAGAACAGGGTAAAGGGGGCGATGACCATAAATTTAATGTCTTTCTCGTCCTGGAAAATATTGCCGTAACCACCGCTGAAACTGGGCAGATTGCTGTGGTTGTCATATTGGGTGTAATGCAGTTTGAACATGGTGTCTTTGGCGCGGCCTTCCTGCAGCGTATACACCAGGTCGAGGCTCCAGGCGGATTCTGTCAGGCGTTGCTGCTGGTTATAGAGGGGATTGGTCGAGGGTTTCGCATCCCAGCCGTAAGCGTAGGACCCGCCAGCCTGCCAGCCGGGCAATTGCCAGTTGGCGAGATCAACCATCACCCCCGCAAATAGCGCTTTCTCGCCATTGGCGTTCCAGTCGGAACGTGAATCCCACCATACATCCAGGCGACCGTTCGAGCTGGCATAAGGCGGCGTCATGCGTTGCAGGAAAAAGCCCTGATTGCCTTCGGCTTTAACCCAGGTACCTTCGAGGCGGAAATCAAAAGCGCCGAGGGTGTAGCCAAACGTCATGGCCTGCAACCAGGCTAACCCGTCGTAGACATCGTTGACGCTGCTGGCACCGCCGCGTTCACGATCCTGCGCGCCGTAGAATTGATAGCTGGTGCGCAGCGGTTGGCCTGCCAGCGGCAACTGCCACGAGGCTTTGGCGAAGTACTGGTCCATATAATTCGCCGCCTGGCCATACGCGCCTTCCAGCACCAGATGGTTCTTAAAGTCGTATTTCGCACCGAACGATTGCAGCCATGGGATATCGGTCACGCCATCGGCTTTGCGGAAGTTGTACATATGCTGATACCAGGGCGCTTTGTACTGATCCGTCCACATCCATGAGAAGGAGAGGGCGCCGGCATCGTTAAAATCAAAGGCGGCACCGGTTTCCACGCCACGATAGGTGCCCGGCAGGAAGCCCCAGTGCGATGCCAGTAGCGTCTGGCCGGTCGGTTGCAGATAACCTGCGCGCAACCAGTAGTCCTGCCATTGGGTTTTTAGTGCGGCTTTATACAGGCTGGCGCCATTTTTATCGCCAGTCCACTGCTCATCCCAGCGGGTGCGTGCATTGCTGAAGCCAATTTCGTTCGGTGCCGCCGGGCCACCGTTGGTCAGCTCCAGGGCTCCATAAGCGGCGAGATCGAGACCGATGAAATTCGCCAGATAGCCAGACGAAAAATCGAGGCTGGCATTGGCAGAGGCGTGGTGCAGGTTGGCGTCGTACTGGCCGTACTTACCTTCCTGCGGGTCCATCTCTTTGCGATCGCGCTGGCGTTGCCAGTAATAGAGTGCGCCGTTAAGCGAGGAGTCATCAATGAAACCTTGTGCCAGAGCTGGCGTAGCGGGGATGAAGGTTGTGGCGAAGAGGGTGGTGGCAATGGCCGCAGAGAGCGGCGTGCGAATAATCCTGCGCATGGTGAATCCTCCGTGATAATTCCCTTAGTGACGATTATTTTCCGTAACTGTTACTTAATGTAACCAGTGGCGTGATGCTATTTTTCGCGGCGCGAATTATCAATGACGTTTATTACAATTTATGACACGACACGCAAAATAAGGATTTTAATCTTTCTTCATCATATAGTTACGTGAATGTTGAGTTTGTAACCAGTTTGTGGGAAGGCATAGGTTTACGCGTATCATTCAGACAAAGGTGGCGGTGATCAGGCCAGCACAGAAGAGTCAAAATGCTCGATTACTATACTTAAGTTCAATGACTGCACCTTGATCTGGGTGCGTATATTGTCTAGGATTTTTGCCTGGAGCCAGCGCGATGCTGGCTCCAGGTCTGAAGGGGGGGACGTAATGCAGGAACAAACCGCTAACTTCCTTTGCTAAAGCGAGCAGGTAAGTTGGCGATCGTCATGTTTTCAACATTAACCTCAGGAGCTGCAAAATGGCTGATGATTTAAAGAGAAGACAACCGGAAGACACGCGCTTTATTAGTCTTAGTGAAACCTGGGAGGTCGAATACTGGACTAAGACCCTGGAAGTAACCGCATCAGAACTTCGCACCGCAGTGGCAAACGTAGGGAATGGCACGGAAAAAGTTAAGCAATATCTGCGCAAATGACTTTCAGGTAAGACACACCTAACTAACCCCGTTTTACGGGGTTTTTTTATTGCCTGGCTGGCGCGACTTCCCGTATGCTGGCGGGATGTAATGAACGTTACTCACGACTCGGGGTGCCGCTTTCCGCAAGGAAAAGGCTGAGATACACCCGTTGACCTGAACTGGATAATGCCAGCGTAGGGAAGTCAGATGCCTGACCGCATTCGCCTTCTTGATCGCCGGTTGGGAGCCTTATGAAACAGCCTGACCTTCTTCCCCCCGCGCAGCTCGCGCACTCTCTGCAACGACTCCGTCAGGACGCACCGCTGGTCCACTGCATGACCAATGACGTCGTGCAAACCTTTACCGCCAATGTGCTGCTGGCGCTGCGCGCCTCACCGGCGATGGTCATCGACGCTGACGAAGCCGCGCAGTTCAGTGGCTTTGCCGATGCTCTTTTGATCAACGTAGGGACGCTGACCCGCGATCGCCGGGACGCGATGCAGGCTGCCGTGCTGGCCGCCAATAACGCCGCTACGCCCTGGACGCTCGATCCGGTGGCGGTGGGCGCACTCACGCTGCGCACCGAATTCTGTCAGCATCTGCTGAGTCAGCAACCCGCAGCCATTCGCGGCAACGCCTCGGAAATTCTTGCGCTGGCGAACCAGGCCGCGGGCGGGCGCGGCGTCGACAGCCTGCATCAGGCGGATGCGGCGCTCAGCGCGGCGCAGCAGCTGGCGCGTGACTATCACAGCATCGTGGCGGTGACCGGCGAGGTGGATTACGTCACCGACGGCTCGCGCACCTTCGCGATCCCCGGAGGCAGCCCGCTGATGACACGGGTTGTGGGTACCGGCTGTGCGCTGTCTGCGGTGGTAGCGGCGTTTACCAGCCTGCCGGGCGACCGCCTGCAACATGTGGCCGCTGCCTGCCGCGTGATGTCGCTGGCGGGTGAACGCGCCGCGCAGCAGGCGCAGGGGCCGGGCAGCTTTGTCGCCGCTTTCCTTGATGGGCTTTGGACACTGGAGGAGGCGCTATGAAACGTATCAACGCACTCACCATTGCCGGTACCGACCCCAGCGGCGGCGCGGGTATTCAGGCCGACCTCAAAACGTTTTCAGCGCTCAGCGCCTACGGCACCAGCGTGATCACCGCGCTGGTGGCGCAGAATACCTGCGGCGTGCAGTCGGTCTATCGCATCGAACCGGATTTTGTTGGCGCGCAACTGGATTCGGTGCTGGACGATGTGCGCATCGACAGTGCCAAAATCGGGATGCTGGCGGAAACCGCCGTGGTGGAGGTGGTGGCCGATAAGCTGAAGCGTGCCAGCCTGCCGTTCGTGGTGCTGGACACGGTGATGCTCGCCAAAAGCGGCGATCCGCTGCTGTCGCCGGATGCGGTCGCCAGCATTCGTGAGTTGCTGTTGCCCCAGGTTTCACTGATCACGCCGAATCTGCCGGAGGCTGCCGCGTTGTTAGGCCGCAGCATGGCGCAGGATGAGAAAACCATGTTGATGCAGGGCGATGCGCTGCTGGACCTCGGCTGTGAAGCGGTACTAATGAAGGGAGGACATCTGAGTGATGCGGAAAGCCCGGACTGGCTGATCACCCGCAGCGGACGTCAGCGTTTTACCGCGGCGCGCGTAAACACCCGTCATACCCACGGCACCGGTTGTACGCTCTCGGCGGCGCTGGCCGCGCTGCGTCCGCGCCACGAGGACTGGGCAGCAACGGTGGCGGAGGCCAAAGCCTGGCTGCAACAGGCGTTGCTGCACGCCGATTCTCTTGAGGTAGGGAAAGGCATCGGCCCGGTGCACCATTTTCATCGCTGGTGGTAGGACGCCGCGGATTGCCAATTTTTTCCTGCGAATCCGTCTGAAAAATGGAGTCAGCAATTTGCCAGCCTGGCGGGTTTCGGTCCAGGCTGTTGGGGGTGAGTCGACAGGTGTCGGCTCCAATCCAGCCATTAATCAGGAGTTAACATGACGGACATCGTTCAGTTATTGGGCAAAGAGGCGGACAGCCTTCTTCAACATCGCTGCATGACCATTCCAGCGGAAAGCCTTTATTTACCGGGCGCGGATTATGTTGATCGCGTAATGACCGACAACAATCGTTCTCCTGTGGTTTTACGTAATATGCAAACCCTCTACAACACCGGCCGGCTGGCAGGGACCGGTTATTTGTCGATTCTGCCGGTCGATCAGGGCGTGGAGCACTCAGCGGGCGCTTCCTTTGCGGCCAACCCACACTACTTCGATCCGAAAAACATTGTTGAGCTGGCGATTGAAGCGGGCTGCAACTGCGTGGCCTCAACCTACGGCGTACTGGCTTCGGTGGCGCGCCGCTACGCACACAAAATTCCGTTTATGGTGAAACTGAACCATAACGAGACGCTGAGCTATCCCACGCAGTACGACCAGACGCTCTACGCCAGCGTTGAACAGGCGTTCAATATGGGCGCGATTGCGGTCGGTGCCACCATCTATTTCGGTTCAGAGCAGTCACGTCGCCAGATTGAGGAGATCTCCGCCGCGTTTGAACGCGCCCATGAGCTGGGTATGGTGACGGTGCTGTGGGCCTACCTGCGCAACAATGACTTTAAGAAAGACGGGGTGGATTACCACGCCAGCGCCGATTTGACCGGCCAGGCGAACCACCTCGCCGCCACCATTGGTGCGGATATCGTTAAGCAGAAGATGGCGGAGAATAACGGCGGCTACACCGCAGTGAATTTCGGTCATACCGATGAACGCGTCTACAGCAAGCTGACCACGGAAAATCCGATTGACCTGGTGCGTTATCAACTGGCGAATTGCTATATGGGGCGCGCCGGGTTGATTAACTCCGGCGGTGCGTCAGCAGGCGCGACAGATGTGGCTGAATCGGTGCGTACGGCGGTAATTAACAAGCGCGCAGGCGGCATGGGGCTGATTCTGGGCCGTAAGGCGTTTAAGAAGTCGCTGAAAGAGGGCGTGGCGCTGATTAATGCGGTGCAGGATGTCTATCTGGCGAAAGATGTGACGATAGCGTAATTCCCCCTAACCCTCTCCCGTCTTGCGGGAGAGGGCCGGGTGAGGGCATCAGTACGCCCCCGACGTCAGGGCGTCTCAAACCATTCGCTATTCCGCTCTGCGATCGGCGTTATAGTCAGGATCATTTCCTGCAAATGGCGCCGCATCGCCGATTCCGCAGCCTCGACGTCATGCACTTTCAATGCGTGATAAATCTCTTCATGCTGCTGAATCAGATTCTCAGGTGGGGAGACTTCGCTCAGGGTGAGAAAACGTACGCGGTCCATAGTGGCCTTGATGTTCTCCACCGTTTCCCACGCCAGCAGGCAGTTAATGCTTTCCGCAATCAGACGGTGGAATTCGTCGTCGAGTGCCAGAAATGCCTGGCTGTCATGACGCTCGGCCGCTAAGCGTTGCAGCTGCAAATTATGCTCCAGCGCCATCAGCCCAACCGGGGTGATCTCCTGCGCCGCACGGCGTACGACGGCAATTTCCACCGCTTCACGGATAAAACGACCATCGGCAACGCGCTGGGCGGAGATCTTGCGCACAAAAGTGCCGCGTTGCGGCAATACCTGTACCAGCCCGGCTTCCGCCAGCTTAATAAAGGCTTCGCGCACCGGCTGACGTGAGACGTTAAAGCGTGCAGAAACCTCTTTTTCCGACAGCAGCGAGCCAGGATGAATGGCGCAGGTAACAATATCCCGGCGCAGGTAGCGGTAAATCTGCTGATTTACGGGTTCGCTGGTGGTAATGGTATAGGCAATCGACATGCAGCAATATCCGTATTACGGCTGGCATTCGCCAGCGCGATGGAATCCCCTTCATGGCTTCAGATTGCAGCTGCGCTGGCGGCGCGCCATGCTACAACCCGAATGCGTCAGGGTATAAAGGTTCAGTCTAATCAGCACGCTGCATCTGCGCTACAAGTTTGTTGCAGGCCATCAGCCCTGACGGGCGAGGGCGTGCACCGTGGCGCGCGCGCCTTCGTCACACAGCTGCTGATAGAAGGTGGTGACGCGTGCCACGAAGTCAGCATTTTGCAGTAGATCGTCGCCGAACACCGTTTTCAGCCCCAGCAACGCCCGCACACGCGGCGCACCCTCTTCGCTGTTCGCCACAATCTGCGCCAGTTGATCTTTTAACGGATCGCGAATCTCAATCGGCTGGCCGTGTTCATCGACGCCGCTGACATAACGCATCCAACCCGCCACGCCCAGCAACAGGAAATCGCAGGATGACCCATTGCGCAGGTGCCAGCGCACGCTGTCAAGCCAACGCTGCGGCAGCTTTTGCGTGCCGTCAGTGGCGATCTGATAGGTGCGATGCCTGATGGCGCGGTTTTCGTAACGGGCGATCAGGGAGTCGGCATAGGCCGCCAGATCAACGCCCTGGGTGCGCAATGTTGGCGCCTGATCGGTCATCATTAGCGCGCGGGCGGCGCTGCGGAAATGGCGATCGGCCATGCAATCGCTGATATGTTCGTATCCGGCCAAAAAGCCCAGATACGCCAGGAACGAGTGACTGCCATTCAGCATACGCAGCTTCATCTCTTCGAACGGCAGCACGTCGCTGACCAGTTCGGCCCCGGCGTTTTCCCAGGCCGGACGACCACGGACAAAGTTGTCTTCAATCACCCACTGGAAAAAGGGTTCCGCCTCGACCGCCACCGGATCGCGGCTGCCAAGGCGCGCGGCGAGGGTAGCGAACGCCGCATCGGTCATTGCCGGTACGATGCGATCCACCATGGTTGAGGGGAAGGTTACATGGGTTTTGATCCAGGCCGCCAGCTCGCTGCCATGACGCTCCGCCAGCTGGACAATCACGTTACGCGTGACGTGACCGTTCTCCGGCATATTGTCGCAAGACATCACGCTAAACGGCGGCAGATCACGTTCACGACGACGGATAATCGCCGCCAGAATCAGCCCCGGCAGTGAGCGCGGTGCCTGCGGCTGCGCCAGATCGTGCACGATATCGGGATGATCCGTATTGAGATTGCCGCTGGCGGGCAGGTGGCAGTAGCCTTTTTCGGTGACGGTCATCGATACAATCGCCACGTCCGGCTGGCTCATCGCCTCAATCACCGCCTCAATACCATCGCTTTTGCCGTGCAGCGCGGCAGTGACTACGCCAATCACCCGCGTATGCAGGCTGTCATCGGCCATTTCGGTCAGGGTGTAGAGTAAATCCTGCTGACGTAATGCGTCGATCAGTGCGCCGCTATTCAGGTTCACTTCGCAGTAACCCCAGTCGCTGCCGTCGGCGGCCAGTTTGTCCGTTGCCAGCGCCTGATGGGCGCGGTGAAACGCACCAAACCCGATGTGTACCATACGGGTTTTTAGCCTGCTGCGATCGTACCGGGGACGCTGTACGTCGGCGGGAAGGCGGTCAATCTCTAACATAGTCATTCCTTTTAGCAAACGGGGCGCTAAGCGCCCCGTAATGGTCAATCTTTTACGCAGAAACCGGTTTG
Source organism: Pantoea sp. X-Soil-TKNS-1207 (assembly GCF_059730485.1). Taxonomy (NCBI): domain Bacteria; kingdom Pseudomonadati; phylum Pseudomonadota; class Gammaproteobacteria; order Enterobacterales; family Erwiniaceae; genus Pantoea; species Pantoea sp. X-Soil-TKNS-1207. The sequence goes on along the minus strand of NZ_AP035958.1, from coordinate 2,870,663 downwards.
CTATTGGCTTTCGGGCTGCGGATAACAAACAGCACCAGCAGCGCGCCAACCCCGGCTACCACACCCGCCAGCACAAAGGCGCTATCGAACTTGCCGGTGTGCTGCACGATAAAGCCAGTGACAATCGGACCAATGATGCCTGACAGGCTGCCCACCAGATGAATAAAGCCGCTGATGCTGCCGACACGGCTTTTGTGCACCACGTCCTGAATGATTGCCCAGTAAATGGCGCCAGTGATGTAGAGGAAGAAGATGGAGATCGACATCATGATCACCGCCGAGTTGACCTCTTTTATCGTACCTGCCAGCGCGACACAAATTGCCGCGGCCAGCAGTGAGACCACCAGCACAATTTTACGCGACAACAGTAACTTACCGGTGATGTTGAAGATTTTATCGGAGATCCAGCCGCCGAGCGCCAGGCCAACGAAACCGACAATCCACGGGATCATGGTGGTGATACTCATGGCTTTGATATCCAGACCATGCGCCTGCACCAGATATGCCGGGAACCAGCTCAGGAAGAAGAACAAAATGTAGTTGTAGCAGAAGAAGGCGAAGGCGGTGACCAGGATAATCGGCTGACGCAGATAGTAACCCATGCCATGCGCGGCACCGGCCAGATCGGCTTCTTCGCCCGGCTGTTCGGCTTTCAGTTGATCCACCAGCGCGTGTTCTTCCGGCGTCACGCGTTTGCTTTTGGCCGGGTTATCCGCCGCGATAAAGAACCAGATCGCCATCCATACCAGGCCGATGAGGCAGATAGCGACGAACGCCGGACGCCAGCCGAATGACAGCGCCAGATAACCGATAATCGGTCCGGCGACCGCGCCGCCCAGTGGGGAACCGGCACTCAGCAGACCCATAGCGGTAGCTGCCTGTTTCTTCGGGAACCAGCCGTTGATGGCCTTGTTGGCCGAGGCGCAGATCGGGCCTTCCGCCATGCCGAACAGCACGCGCAGGATCATCATCGACCAGAAGCCGGTCGCCAGCGCGGTCATGCCGCAGAACAGCGACCACATGCCCACCGCCGTACCGAGTACAATGGTCGGGCCGAATTTGTCGGTGGCGAGGCCGCCGATAAAGTTAAACAACGCATAGCCGAAGAAGAAACTGCCGAAAATCATGCCGAACTGCTCGGCGTTGATCATCAAATCTTTTTCCACCAGCGGTACGGTCAGGGACAGGGCAACACGATCGAGGTAATTGATCATATAAACCAGAAACAACAGCAGTACGAGGGTCCAGCGCAGGTTCTTAATCATAGGAACTCCGACATCTTATTTATTGTATTGCTGCCGGTGGGTACGTACCGGCAGAAGGACACCTGGTGTGAAGATTAACTCAACCCATGTGCAGAATCACTTTGCAGCAGGTACGCGGGTCTTTTTCGAACAGCGTCATTGCGCGCTCAATCTCCGCCAGCGGGAAGTAGTGCGTCACCAGTTTCTCCGGCTGGATTTGGCCTTTTTCCATCCACTCAATCACCTGCGGGAAACGGTTGCTGTTGAGGCGGGAAGTGAATAGCGACAGCTCTTTGCTGGTCAGGCTCTGCTGCGTGATGCTGCAGGGTTCGCCGGAGAAGCCAAGCAGGCCAATTCGACCCGCCGGGGAGGCGAGGGCAGCGGCTTCCGCCAGAATGGTGGGATGACAGGCGGCATCGATAATCAGCGTTGGCTGCACGCCTTCCAGCTGCGCGGCCAGCGGGATTTCGCTGTTATTAAATACGCGGTCAGCACCGTTTTGTTGCGCCAGCGCCAGGCGTTCTGGCAGGCGGTCCACCACCAGTACCTGCTCAACGCCGTACACGCCTTTCAGCACCTGAATCGCGGTCAACCCCATTGGGCCGGCGCCGTAAATCAGCGCCACATCCTGCGGCTGAGGTTTGAGGAAGGCGGTGATATTGGCGGCGATGGTGAAGGGTTCCACCATGCTGGCCAGTTTATCGGGAATGGTTTCCGGCAGACGGAAAGCGTTTTTAGCCGGTGCTACCGCAAACTCGCTGAAGCCACCATCGCGGTGCACACCAATCACCTGCAATTCTTTGCAGACGTTGGGACGCCCGATGGAGCAGGGATAGCAGTGACCGCAGCTGACCACCGGATCGACCGCCACGCGCTCGCCGATACGACGGGTATCGACGCCCGCGCCGACGGCATCAATCAGGCCAAAGAATTCATGACCGATGACGCGTGGATATTTGGCGAAGGGGTTGTGGCCGTGCCAGATATGCACATCGGAACCACAGATGCTGGCGAACTGCACTTTAACGCGGACTTCACCGGCAGCGGGTTGCGGCAGCGGACGGTCCGCCAGTACCAGTTCACCTGGTTGCTCAATCACGACACTTTTCATCATTTGCTCCTTGCCCGACGCCATCCTGTGCGGGGTGGCAGGCATTAACGGGAAATCAATGATGAAAAAATACGCGCACTAATACTACCATACAAGTCCGCGTTGCGGAGTTGTGAAGAGGGTCACACGCGGTGATGCGATTTGGCGGGCATTTATCCAGGGCGCAGGATTGATGACGTATTCAGGTGCGCATAAATGCGCACCCTACGTTGTGGGGGCGGGATTGATGACGGTATCCAGGTGCGCATCAATGCGCACCCTAGGTTGTAGGGTCGGCATTAATGCCGACCTGGCAGGCACTATGCCAGCAGCGGGCACTGCGGCGGCAGGCGACAACTCAGCGCGCCGGGCATTACCTCGATGCGAAACTCACTGCCGGTAAGGGGTTCGCCATCGAGGTTAAACGTCATCTGATGGGGAGAATGAATGCTTAGCGACTGCAACTGCGCCGAAACGATATTCGGATTCTCATCATCGCGCGTCAGCGAATGCAGCAGCGTGGGTAACAACTCCTGAGCGGTTACGATGCTCAGATTAAGCTGCCCATCGTTGATCAGCGCATCCGGGCACAATTTCTGACCGCCGCCCGCCTGACGCCCGTTGCCGATGCCAATCACCAGCGCATCGCCCTGCCAGTCAAAGCCAGGCCCATTGATTTCGCAGCGGTCTGGCTTCAGCGCATCAACCCGCATCAGGCCATGAATAAAATAAGAAACCCCGCCCAGCGCCGATTTCAGCTTTTCCGGCGTCTCGGTAGTGATGCGCGTACCAAAACCGCCGGTCGCCATGTTGATAAAGTAGCGATCGCCATTCACCCGCGCCAGATCGATAGCGGTGGCTTTACCCAGTACCGCCAGACGCAACGCCGGTTCCATCTCCACAGGAATGCCCACGCTGGTGGCAAAATCATTGGCGGTGCCGAGCGGTAAAATGCCCAGCGCGGGTCGCTGTGCCTCGGGTAGCGCAGCAAGCGCCGTGGCGATCTCGTTGATGGTGCCGTCACCACCGCCAGCTACCACCGTCTCCGCCTGCAACCTGACGGCCTCCTGCACATAACGGTCGCCGTCGCCTTTTTCCCAGGTCACGCGAACCGCCAGATTCACGCCTTCGTCACGCAGTTTCTCCACGGCGGCGCGTAAATCCTCATTCCCGGCCCCTTTGCCATTGAGGATCAATAACGTAAGCGCTTGGTTTTGCATAATCCATTCCTTGAGGCTTCAGACAGAAAACTGGTTATAGCATAGCTGGGGTGGGAACTTTATCGGCGGGCGACGAAAAAAAGAAAACCCGCACGGGGGAGCCGGGCGGGTGAATGAGGTGGTTCCTGGTACTACCTGCTGTTTGTTCTTACTCGTTAGCAGCAGGCGGGAGTTTAAGCCAGGGTGAAACGGCGGTCTGTGATCCTGTTCTAACTTCACCCATTTCTTTTCATTATGTGCGGTCTTTGGCGTGTGGGTCGCGCGTGCTGTTGCCATCGGTAAAATTACGCAGCAGCAGACCAAATGTCAGGTCGACATGTTGCGGCACCGGCAGCCAGACGCGATGACCATCGCCCGGCGCGACTTCTACCGCCACCCCTTTGTCATTCTGCATGGCGTCCAGCGTGCAGTTGAGATTGCCGTTGGGCGTCATAATCTCCAGCTGATCGCCGCGCATAAACTTATTTTTCACCGCCACCTGCGCCCAGTCGCCACGGCGTTCACCGGTAAATTCGCCGACGAACTGCTGGCGCTCCGATACCGAGTAGCCCTGCTGATAATTCTGGTAGCTGTCATGGGTATGACGACGCAAAAAGCCTTCGGTATAGCCGCGGTGCGCCAGACCTTCGAGCGTTTCCAGCAGTGCCGGATCAAAAGGTTTACCGGCGGCGGCATCATCGATAGCGCGACGATAGACCTGCGCGGTACGGGCGCAGTAATAAAATGATTTGGTACGACCTTCGATCTTCAGCGAATGCACACCCATCTGACTTAAACGTTCAACGTGCGCCACGGCGCGCAGATCTTTCGAGTTCATAATGTAGGTGCCGTGTTCATCCTCGAAGGCGCTCATGGTTTCGCCCGGTTTCATCTTCTCTTCCAGCAGGAAGACGCGGTCGGTTGGGGTGCCGAGTCCCAGCGTTGGCGCGCTATCCTGCACCACCACCGGCTGATGGAAACCGACGATATTGCCCACGTCATCCTGCTGACCTTCCTCCACCTTGTACTCCCAGCGACAGGCATTGGTGCAGGTCCCCTGATTCGGGTCGCGTTTGTTCAGATAACCGGAGAGCAGGCAGCGGCCGGAATAGGCCATGCACAGCGCGCCATGCACGAAGATTTCGATTTCCATCGCGGGCACCTGCTGGCGAATTTCGCCAATCTCTTCCAGCGACAGCTCGCGCGACAGAATGACGCGTGTTAACCCCATCTGCTGCCAGAACTTCACCGTCGCCCAGTTGACCGCATTGGCCTGCACGGAGAGATGAATTGGCATCGCGGGAAAGGCCTCACGTACCAGCATTATCAGGCCGGGATCGGACATGATCAGCGCATCCGGCTGCATTGCCACCACCGGCGTCAGATCGCGGATAAAGGTTTTCAGCTTGGCGTTATGCGGCGCGATGTTTACCACCACATAGAATTTCTTGCCGAGGGCATGGGCTTCATCGATGCCTTTTGCCAGGTTTTCGTGGGTGAATTCGTTATTACGTACGCGCAGGCTGTAGCGCGGCTGACCGGCATACACCGCGTCGGCACCATAGGCAAAGGCATAGCGCATATTCTTCAGCGTTCCCGCTGGAGAAAGCAGTTCAGGTTTAAACATGGGATCTCATCTGATGTCAGGTCAGCATGCCAGCGGCGCTGGCAGGTGCAGCGGCCGCGTCGGACGGCCCTGCAAAAGGTGGGGAATTTTAGGCAGGGCCGCGAACAAGTAAATTGACCTGGATCAAGGTAAGGCGTGACTTGCTACAGTAAGCGGCAGACATCGGCTTCCCAGCGATACCCCATGCCATACACTGCGCGGATAAATGGCTGCTCGGCGTCGAGACTTTCCAGCTTGCGGCGCAGGTTTTTAATGTGGCTGTCGATGGTGCGATCTGTCACTACGCGGTAATCGTCGTAGAGATGGTTAAGCAGCTGTTCGCGTGAAAACACTTTGCCGGGTTCGAGGGCGAGGGTTTTCAGCAGTCGGAACTCGGCAGGGGTCAGTTCCAGCTGCTGTTCACGCCAGCTGGCCTGAAAGCGGCTTTCGTCAATCAGCAGATGGGACGCCTGCTGCGCCTCTTCCGGCGAACGTTTTACCCGACGCAGAATAGTTTTGACGCGTGCGACCACTTCACGCGGACTGAAGGGCTTACAGATATAATCGTCGGCGCCAATTTCCAGTCCCAGCAGACGATCGATCTCTTCGGTACGTGCCGTCACCATAATGATCGGCAGATCGGAGAAACGACGGATTTCGCGGCACAGGGTTAAGCCATCGCGGCCGGGCAGCATCAAATCAAGCAGCATCAAATCCGGCGGCGACTGTTGTACATAGCTCAGCACCTCAGCGCCATCGGCAATGTGATGGGTGCGATAATTTGACGCCTGCAGATAATCAATCATCAGCTGCGCCAGTTTTGGCTCGTCTTCAACAACAAGGATTAAAGGGTCGTGCTTTTCCGTGCTCATAGGCTGCGCTTAGTGGGGAACATAAGGCAAGTTTAGCGTGATTTGCAGGCCACCTAAATCAGACAGATCTGCACTAATGCTACCGCCATGCGCTTCCGCAATATTTTTGCAGATGGCCAGACCCAGGCCCGAGCCGCCGCTGGCGCGATTGCGCGAGCTTTCGGCCCGGAAAAAACGTTCAAATAACTGCGCCTGATGGGCCGGATCGACGCCAGGGGCGCTATCAGCAAAGAAAAGTTGCCAGTCGTCGCCACTGTTTTTCATCGTCACACGTACCTGACCACCGGCATCGGTGTAGCGCAGGCTGTTTTCCAGCAGATTGGTGAACAGTTGCATCAGACGATCGGGATCGCCAAAGCCCGGCGCGTGGGCTGGCAGCGACATCTGCAACGACAGCTGGCGGCTGCGATAGCGTTCGGCAAAACTGCCCGCCACCACTTCCAGCAGCTGCACCAGATCCACCGCCTGTTTGCGGTAGGCGAGGGCGCCGGCATCGGACAGCGACAGCTGGTGCAAATCTTCAACCAGCTTGGTCAGCACCACCACTTCGGTTTGCAGCGAGGTGATGGCTTCCGGCGTCAGCTTCCGCACGCCATCCTGCATCGCTTCCAGCTCGCCGCGTAAAATCGCCAGCGGCGTGCGCAGTTCGTGAGAGATATCGGCCATAAAGGCGCGGCGATTGCTTTCGTTTTTCTCCAGCGAACTCGCCAGCAGGTTGAAGTCCCGTGCCAGCTGTCCCAGCTCGTCACTGCTGCCTACCTCGACGCGGGAGGCGAAATCACCCGCCGCCAGGTGATGGGTGCCATCCACCAACCGTTTCACCGGCGCCAGAAAACCGCGCGCCATCAGCCAGGTGACCAGTGCCGCCAGCAGCGCGGTGAGTGCCACAATCATCCAGCTGGTGCGGCGTTGCTGCTGGTCAAAATTAATATCAGTACTGCGCGTCAGGCGCTCTGCCGGTGAGCCGATCACCCAGCCGACAACCTTGCCGGTGCTGGTGGTGATATCACGGCGCGTACCTTCTGGCGGCACCGGCGAACGCGGCCCGGACAGCACTTTGTATTGCTGGTCGATAATCCAGAACTGGGTGCGCCAGCCGTGCGGCGGCAGTTGATTATTGCTGCCAGGGTTCTGCTCCAGCGAACGCAGGATGGTAAAAACCAGCCGGTCATTATTGCGCAGAAAATCCCAGTTGCCGTGCTGTTCGTATTGATCGGCCAGCGCATCGCTCAGCAGCGTTAAACGCTGTTCGTTGCCTTTTTTGATGTAATCAACAAAACCGTGTTCAAAGCTCAGCCGCACCCCCCAATGCATGGTAATGATCACCAACATGCAGGTGGAGAAAATGGCCATAAACAGCTTGGCACCGATACCCAGTTTGATCGGCCGCTTCATCCTTCATTTCTCCTGCGTCGCAGATCGACGTTTTTGCTCACTTCTTTTGGCACACGCCAGAACACCAGCGCAGGCAGGACAATCACCACGGCCATACAGAGGTAGGTGTAGATAAAGATCTGATGGGTTGCTTCGCTGTTGGTGATCGCGCCATGACCGAAAGCGCCCAGCAGCAGACCGGCGACGGTGACGCCGATACTCATCGACAATTGCATAATCATCGACAGCAAACTGTTGCCGCTCGATGCCAGCTCATCCGGCAACTCTTTGAGCGTCAGGGTATTCATGGAGGAGAAGCGAATGGCGTTGACCATGCCCTGCAACAGCAGCACCACCGGCAGCAGCCAGGTCCAGCCGAGCAGTGCCACCGCCGGGAACAGCAGTACCACCAGCGCCAGCGCCATGGTGCCGCCTACCAGCGCGTTGCGATAGCCAAACATATTGACGATGCGGACCACCACGCGTTTGATCCCCATATTGCCAAGCACCATGGGGATCATCATCAGCCCGGCGTGAAACGGGCTGAAGCCCAGACCCACCTGGAGGAAAATCGGCGTCATAAACGGCAGCATCCCGCTGCCGATACGTCCGGTAAAACTGCCTAGCAGGCCAATGGCATAGATACGGTTATCGAATAATTTCAGGCTAAACAGCGCGTTGTCGTTGTTGCGGCCATGCATTAAATAGAGCAACAGCGAGAGCACGCCGATCATAATCAACGCGCCGAGCAACAGCGCCGAGCCGCCGGTACTGCGCTGCCCATCCAGCGCCAGCGTCAGGGTCGCCATGCCAACGGCCAGCAGGGCAAAACCGAGGAAGTCAAAGCGCCGGGTCTGCATGGTGTAATTGGGCATGATAGCCAGGGTGGCGATCGCGCCGACGATGCCGACCGGAATATTGATCAGGAAAATCCAGTGCCAGCTGGCGTATTGCACCAGGATACCGCCCAGTGCCGGGCCGAGCAGCGGGCCAACCTGGCCGGGCAGGGTGACAAAGGTCATCGCCGACATATATTGTTCCCGCGGCACAATCTTCATCACCGTCAGACGCCCGACCGGCACCATCATCGCCCCACCGACGCCCTGTAATACCCGCGACATAACCAGCTGATCCAGCGAAGTGGAGAAGGCGCACAGGACCGAGCCGATACTGAACAGGATGATAGCGGTAAAGAAGATATTGCGGACGCCAAAGCGATCCGCCAGCCAGCCGCTCATCGGCAGGGTAACGGCCACTGTCAGCACGTAAGAAACAATCACCGAATGCATATGGAGCGGGCTGACATTCAGGTCGTGCGCCATCGAAGGCAGGGCGGTGTTAACGATGGTGGTATCCAGCGACTGCATAAAAAAGCCAAAAGCGACAATCCACAGTTGCCAGCGAACCGTCGCGTTCTGAGTGGTCATGGTTTCTTCATCCCGTTAATTCTCCTGAATATTGATCAGAGCCGGACGCTTCCTGCGCCGCAGCTTATCCATCATCAGATACACCACCGGGGTGGTGTAGAGCGTCAGCAGCTGGCTCATCACCAGGCCACCGGCGATGGTGATACCCAGCGGCTGACGCAGTTCGGCACCGTCGCCACTGGTCAGCACCAGCGGCAACGCGCCAAACAGCGCCGCCAGCGTGGTCATCATAATCGGGCGAAAACGCAGCTGGCAGGCCTGGAATATCGCTTCGCGCGCCGTCAGGTTGCCGTTACGCTCCGCCTCCAGCGCAAAGTCGACCATCATAATCGCGTTTTTCTTCACGATGCCAATCAGCAGCAAAATACCGATCAGCGCAATCAGGCTGAAGGGGGTATTAAACAGCTCCAGTGCCAGCAGCGCGCCGACGCCCGCCGAGGGCAGGGTGGAGAGGATCGTCAGCGGATGCACGTAGCTCTCATACAGAATACCCAGCACGATATACACCGCCGCAATCGCCGCCAGAATCAGGTACAGCTGGCTGGATTGCGATTGCTGGAACACCTGCGCGGTACCGGCAAAGCTGCCGCGCACGCTGGTCGGCACGCCCAGCGCGGTCATAGTGCGGTCGACCGCATCAGACGCCTGCGACAGCGACACGCCTTCCGGCAGGTTAAACGAAATGGTGGACGCGGCTGATAATCCCTGATGATTGACCGACAGCGGCGCGTTGGCGGGCTGCCAGCGGGCAAACCAGTTCAGCGGGATGGCTTTGCCGTCGCTATTGATCACAAACATCTGATCCAGCGAACTGATGTCCTGGGTATAACGCGGATCGACTTCCATCACCACTTTGTACTGATTAAGCGGCTGATAAATGGTCGAAATCTGACGCTGACCGAAAGCATTATTCAGCAAGGCGTTGGCATCGGACACGTCAATGCCCAGCCGCGCCATGCTGGCCCGATCATAGATCAGCGCCATTTCGCTGCCTTTGTCCTGTTGATCGGAGTTGACGTCAGCCAGCTCCGGCAGGTCAGAGAAGGCCTGGCGAATCTGTGGCTCCCAGGTACGCAAATCGGCAAGGTTGTCCGACAGCAGGCTGTACTGGTAGCTGGCATTCGATTCCCGACCGCCGATACGAATATCCTGCACCGCGTTGAGATAGAGGTTAGCTCCCGGCTCTTTCGCCAGCTTGACGCGCAGGCGGGCAATCACCTGCTGGGCGCTTTCGCTGCGCTCCGACAACGGCTTGAGCGAGATAAACATCGAACCGCTGTTGGTGCGCGAGCCGCCGGTAAAGCCGGTGACGTTATCCACCGCCGGATCGGCCTTGATGATGTTCATAAAATCCTGCAACTTGCCGCGCATCGCCTGGAAGGAGATGCTCTGATCGGCGGAGATTGAGCCGGTCAGTCGCCCGGTATCCTGCTCCGGCATAAAGGTTTTGGGGATCGAGATAAACAGCCAGATGGTCAGCCCGACGGTGGCGAGCAGCACCAGAATGACCCAACGCGCATGATCCAGTACCCAGCCGAGCGAACGCGCATAGCCGTTCTGCACCGCCATCAGCAGACGTCCTGTTCCGCGCAGACGGGGTTGCGCGCGCGGCGCATGGGGTTTCAGCAGGTACGCGCACATCATCGGCGTCAGGGTGATGGAGACAAACAGCGAAATCAGGATCGCCACCGACAGCGTAATGGCGAATTCGGAGAAGAAACGGCCAATAATGCCGCCGAGCATCAGCAGCGGCAGGAAGACCGCAATCAGCGACAGGCTCATCGACAGCACGGTAAAGCCCACCTCGCGCACGCCGCGCAGTGCCGCCTGTAACGGTTTCATCCCGGCCTCAACGTGACGCGCAATGTTCTCCAGCACCACGATAGCGTCGTCGACGACAAAGCCCGTGGCGATGGTCAGCGCCATCAGCGACAGGTTATTCAGGCTAAAGCCGCACAGATACATGGCGGCGAAGGTACCAATCAGCGATACCGGCACCGCCGCTGCGGGGATCAGCGTGGCGCGACCGTCGCGCAGGAAGACAAACACCACCAGAATCACCAGCGCCACGGCGATCACCAGCGACTGCTCCACCTCCTGTAGCGAAGCGCGGATGGTCGGGGAGCGATCCTGCGCGACCTGCAAATCGATAGCCGCCGGGATCACCTCATGCAGCTCCGGCAGTTCGGCGCGGATGCGATCGACAGTGTCGATGACGTTGGCATCCGGTGACTTGCGGATCACCAGCAGCACCGCCGGTTTACCGTTGGTCATCCCGGCGTTGCGCACGTCCTGTACTGAATCATGCACCTCGGCGACGTCGCGCAGCCGCACCGCCGCGCCATTGTTGTAATGCACCACCAGCGGCTGATAATCGCTGGCGGTTTGCAGTTCATCATTGGTGCGCAGCTGCCAGCGCTGCTGTTTATCGTCAATCGCGCCCTGCGGGCGGCGCTGGTTGGCGTTGGCAATCGCGGTACGCACCGCATCCAGCGAGACGCCCTGGTTAAACAGCGCCTGCGGATTCAGTTCGACGCGCACTGCCGGTAACGAACTGCCGCCGACCGTCACATCACCCACACCATCAATCTGCGACAGCTTTTGCGCCAGCTGAGTTGAGGCGTAATCATACAGCTGACCGGGATTATAAATGTCCGACGTCAGCGTCAGAATCATGATCGGCGCATCGGAAGGGTTAGCTTTGCGATAGGTCGGGCGGCTCGGCATCCCGGTGGGCAGCAGGCTTTGCGCGGCGTTGATGGCCGCCTGCACATCGCGCGCGGCCCCGTTGATGTCGCGGTCAAAATCAAACACCAGAATGATGCGCGTACTGCCCAGCGAGCTGGTGGAGGTCATCTCGCTCACCCCGGCGATACGTCCGAGCGAACGCTCTAGCGGCGTGGCGACCGACGACGCCATGGTTTCCGGCGAGGCGCCCGGTAGCGAGGCGGAAATCACGATCACCGGGAAATCCACCTGCGGCAGCGGCGCTACCGGCAACAGGCGGAAGCCAAGAATACCCGCCAGCGCAATCGCCAGCGTCAGCAGCGTGGTGGCGACCGGCCGGTGGATAAACAGCGCAAAGAATTTCACGACTGCGCCTCCGAACGGCGGAAGCGGCGACGCGTGGCGTGCGCCAGGCGATCAAACAGCAGGTAGATCACTGGCGTAGTGAACAGCGTCAGGATCTGGCTGAGGATCAGACCGCCCACCATGGCGATGCCGAGTGGATGGCGCAGCTCCGCGCCAACGCCGGTACTGAGCATCAGCGGCAGCGCACCCAGCAGCGCCGCCAGCGTGGTCATCAGAATCGGACGGAAACGCAGCAGGCAGGCCTGATAAATCGCGTCACGCGGCGCCATACCCTGTTCACGTTCGGCGGCCAGCGCAAAGTCGATCATCATGATGGCGTTTTTCTTCACGATACCAATCAGCAGGATGATGCCGATAATGGCGATGATATCCAGCTCGTTACCGGTCAGCATCAGCGCCAGCAGCGCACCCACGCCAGCGGTGGGCAGCGTTGACAGGATGGTAATCGGATGAATAAAGCTTTCATACAGCACGCCGAGCACGATATACATCGCCACCACCGCCGCAACGATCAGCCATATGGTGCTGGTCAGCGCTGCTTCAAAGGCCAGCGTGCTGCCCTGGAACTGGGTCATCAGTTCGGTCGGCATTCCCAGCTGATCTTCCGCTGCGCTGATGGCTTTTACCGCATCGCCGAGCGAATAGCCGTCGGCCACGTTGAACGAGAAGGTGGCTGAAGGGAACTGATCCAGATGGTTAATGCTTAGCGCGGCGTGACGTTCTTCAACCTGCGCAAAGGCGCTAAGCGGAATGCTGGCGCCAGCGCTGCTGGTGAGGCGAATGCCGTCAAGGCTGGCGAGACCCGGCGTGGCGTCGCTGTCCTGCCCCAGCACCACGCGATATTGATTGGCCTGGGTGTAGATGGTGGAGATCAGGCGCTGGCCGAAGGCGTTATATAACGCGTTATCAACATCGGCCATGGTGATGCCGAGGCGGCTGGCGCTGTCGCGATCGACGCGAATAAAGGCTTCCAGCCCCTGATCCTGCCAGTCGCTGCTGACATCACGCAGCTGGGGCAGGGTAGCAAGCTGATTTAGCAGCGCGGGCACCCAGGTGCTGAGCGATTCCAGCGAACCCGATTGCAGCGTGAACTGATAAGGGGTACGGCTGGCCTGGGTATCGATGGTGAGATCCTGTACCGGCTGGAGCCATAACGACACGCCCGGCACCTTCGCCACCGCATCCTGCAAGCGTTTCTGCACCGCCGGGATACGATCATCGCGTTCGGCCAGCGGTTTCAGGTTGATTTGCAACCGCGCGCTGTTCAGAGCGGCATTGGTGCCATCAACGCCGACGAATGAGGTGAGGCTTTGCACCGCCGGATCTTTCATCACAATCGATGCCACATCGCGGGTACGCTGCGCCATGCTGGCGTACGACACCGACTGCGGGGCCTGCAAAGTGCCCTGAATAATGCCGTTATCCTGCTGCGGGAAGAAGCCTTTCGGAATGACGATCCACAACAGCACGGTGAGGAGCAGGGTGCCGATGGCGACTGACAGCGTTAACCACGGATGTTGCAGCACCCGCGTCAGCCAGCGACCGTAACCGGCAATCACCCGATCAAACATCGCTTCACTGGCGCGCGAAAAGCGGTTCTGTTTGCGCAGCGATTCAACGCTGAGCATACGCGCGCACATCATCGGCGTCAGCGTTAACGACACCACCGCGGAAATCAGGATCGCCACCGCCAGGGTGACAGCAAACTCGCGGAACAGGCGGCCGATCACATCGCCCATAAACAGCAGCGGGATCAGGACCGCGATCAGCGAAAAGGTGAGGGAGATAATGGTAAAGCCGATCTCGCCAGCCCCTTTCAGCGCTGCGGTAAGCGGTTTTTCCCCTTTCTCCAGATAGCGCGAGATGTTCTCAATCACCACGATGGCGTCATCCACCACGAAACCGGTGGCGATGGTCAGCGCCATCAGCGTCAGGTTGTTGATGGAGAAGCCGAGGAAATACATCGCGGCGAAGGTGCCGACCAGCGACAACGGCACCGCGACGGCTGGAATCAGAGTGGCCGGGACGTTGCGCAGGAACAGATAGATAATCATCACCACCAGACCAATCGCCAGCATCAGCTCATGCTGGGTATCCGCCACCGAGGCGCGAATGTTGGTGGTGCGGTCGGTGAGCATCTTCACTTCAACTGATTTGGGTAACGCAGCGGTCAGCGCCGGCAGCAGCGCGCGGATATTGTCGGCGGTGGCAATGATGTTGGCACCAGGCTGACGCTGTACGTTAAGCACAATCGCCTGCTGGCGGTTGGCCCAGGCGCCCAGCCAGCTGTTTTCCGCCCCCTGTTCAATGGTGGCGACATCGCCTAAACGCACCGGCGCGCCGTTGTTATAGCTGATAATCAGCTTGCGATAATCCTCGGCGGAGGTCATCTGGTCGTTGGCCGACAGGGTAATCGAGCGCGTCGGGCCGTCGAGGCTGCCTTTCGCGGAGTTAACGTTGGCATTGCTGATGGCGGTGCGCACCGTTTCGCTGGTCAGCCCTAGCCCCGCCAGCGCCTGCGCGTTCATCTGCACCCGCACCGCCGGGCGTTGCCCGCCGGAAAGGGTGACCAGACCGACACCGGAGACCTGGGAAATTTTCTGCGCCACGCGCGTTTCCACCATATCCTGCACCTGGGTCAGCGGCATACTGGTGGTGGTGACGGCGAGGGTCATAATCGGCGGGTCTGCCGGGTTAACTTTGCTGTACACCGGTGGATTGGGCAGATCGCTGGGCAGCAGGTTGGTGGCGGAGTTGATCGCCGCCTGCACTTCCTGCTCGGCCACATCCAGCGACAGCGTTAGCTGAAATTGCAGGGTGATGACCGAAGCACCGCCGGAGCTTTGCGATGCCATCTGTTTCAGGCCGGACATCTGGCCAAACTGGCGCTCCAGCGGGGCGGTAATCGACGAGGTGACCACATCCGGGCTGGCACCGGGATAAAGCGTAACGACCTGAATGGTGGGATAATCCACTTCCGGCAGCGCCGATACCGGCAGGAAACGGTAGCCAAGAATACCGGCCAGCAGGATGGCGATCATCAACAACGTGGTCGCCACCGGCCGCAGAATAAACAGGCGAGAGGGTCCGCCATTGTTGTCGGGGGGCATCACCTGCATTATTGACGATCTCCGCGTGCCGGTTGTGTGGCGCGGCTACTGTGCGGGGCGCTGCTTTGCGGGGCGACAATCTCCACTTTTGCGCCCTCGGTCAGACGATCCAGACCGTCGGTGACCACGCGTTCGCCCGCTTCCAGCCCGGCGCTGATCACCACTTTCTGGCTATCCTGCAAACCGGCGGTGACGCGTTTTTTACTCACCTTGTTCTCGCTGTTCACCACCCAGACAAAATGCCCTTCGTTGCTCATCTGCAACGCGGCCGTCGGGATCACCACCGCATCCTGCAAGGTATCAACTTTCAGCCGCGCATTAACAAACTGGTTGGGGAATAACGTGTCATCCTCGTTGCTGAAGCGCGCCTTCATCTTGATGGTGCCGGTGGTGACATCAATCTGGTTATCAATACTCAGCAACGCACCGGAGGTGAGCAGCGTGGTATTGCTGCGATCCCAGGCGTCGACCACCAGCGGCTGGCCGCTTTTCTGTGCCTTGAGGATCTGGCTGATGTTGTTTTCAGCCACGCTGAATATCACGTCAATCGGGTGCGTTTGGGTGATCACCACCAGCCCATTGGTATCGCCGGAGGTGATGTAGTTGCCAACGTCGACCTGTTTCAAACCGACACGACCGGAAACCGGCGCGGTGATGCGGCTGTAGGTCAGGTTAAGCTGCGCGCTGGCGAGGTTACCTTCATCCGCCTTGATGGTGCCGAGGGTTTCACTCACCAGCGAACGTTGCGTATCCAGTTCCTGCTGCGAGACCAGCGAGGTTTTCGCCAGTTTTTCATAGCGCGCTAAATCACGGCGTGCGTTGGTCAGCGTGGCCTGGTCTTTCGCCAGTTGTCCTTCTGCCTGAGTCAACGCCACCTGATAGGGACGGGGATCGATTTCGGCCAGCAGCGCGCCAGCGGCTACCTGCTGTCCTTCGCTGAAATGCAGCGCCATTAACTGACCATCTACGCGACTGCGGACGGTGACCGTGTTGGCGGCGGTGACGGTGCCCAGCCCGCTCAGATAGTGCGGCACGCTCTGTAATTCCGCGGTCGCGGCCTGAACCGGCGCCAGCGGGCGGCGATTTTCCCCGCCTGCGCCACCTTTGCCGTGATGGCGCTGGCCCTCGGCCTGCGGTTGTTGATCCGGTTGCGTCGGATGTTGCCACCAGTAATAACCGGCAGCCAGCACGGCAACGATCGCCAGGGTGATGAGACTTTTCTTCAACAAAGGATGTCGGGTGTTCATGAATTTATATGCTCTCCAGCGGATTCGTTTTCCCAAACTGCGCGACCCAACCGGCCGGTGCGCAAACGAAGAATTGTAGTCGCCTGGCATGGGCGAAAATTGAAGGAAATAAGAATATCGTCCGGCTGATGCTAAGTATTCATATTCTGTAATTATTCTGGCAGGAATCCGCATAAGCGGGGATTTTTCCTTTGCTAAGATAAATAGCTGATCCGTCTCGTTTCTATTAAGGAGAAATAAATGAGTCAACAACCAACCCGCCAGCTAGGCGACACCGGTATTGCTGTTCCGCTTCTCACCTTCGGCGGTAACGTCTTTGGCTGGACCGTCGATGAGAAGACCTCCTTTTCCCTGCTGGATGCACTGGTGGAGAAGGGGCTGTGGTTTATCGACACGGCCGATGTCTATTCGCGCTGGGCGCCAGGCAACGAAGGCGGTGAATCGGAAACTATCATCGGTAAATGGCTGAAAAAAAGCGGTAAACGCGACAACATCATTCTTGCCACCAAAGTGGGCATGGAGCTGTCGCCAGAGAAAACCGGGCTGAAGCCACAATATATTCGTCAGGCGGTAGAAGATTCGCTGCGCCGTCTGCAAACCGACTATATCGATCTGTACCAGGCGCACCGCGACGATCAGGATACGCCGCTGGCTGACAGCCTGGCAGCCTTTGATTCACTGATCAAAGAAGGCAAAGTGCGCGCCATCGGTGCTTCCAACTACAGCGCGGAGCGTTTGCAGGAAGCCCTGAAAATCAGCGAACAACAGGGTCTGGCGCGCTATGAAACGCTGCAACCCGAATACAACCTGTACGATCGTCAGGGCTATGAAAAAGGTCTGGAGCAGGTTGCGGTTGAGCATGGTCTGGGGGTCATTAACTACTACTCACTGGCCAGCGGCTTCCTTAGCGGCAAGTACCGCAAAGCGGCAGATGCCAGCAAAAGCAAACGCGGGCAGGGCGTGGTGGATAAATATCTCAATCCGCTTGGTTTACGTATTCTGGAAGCGCTGGATGATGTGGCGGATTCACACGATGCGTCGCCAACGCAGGTAGCGCTGGCCTGGCAGATTGCGCGGCCGAGTATCACCGCACCGATTGTCAGTGCGACCTCGCTGCAACAGATTGATGAACTGGTGAAAGCGACTCAGCTGACGTTGAGTAAGCAGGAGATTGAAGAATTATCGCGCGCCAGCGTGGCCTAAAGTCTGATGGGACGCTCAGCGTCCCAGCTTGTTTCGGCATTTTTTCCAGTCAAAAAATGCCATTTTCGACAAAAGATATTCATTCATAGATCGCTGTCACAATTGCGTTATATAACTGTAACTCCACGGAACTTTGCGCACATATTTGCAAAATCCCGCCCTGCCTCAGAACTATTCTCTGCACGATCTTCCCAGTAACTCACAAAAGAATAATCATCATGAACAGAAAAGAAGCAGTGCAGCGCCTCCCTGGCCGTCTGGCCGCGGGAACTATCATGTTTGCTCTGCTGAGCGCATCTGCCGTGGCAGCCGATGCATTCAGCTACGACTCACCTTACATGTTCGGCGACTGGGGCGGTTACCGAACTCAGCTGGAGAATGACGGCGTTAAATTTGATGTTAACTACACCATGGAAAGCGCCTCTAACCTTGGAGGCGGATATGATACCAACACCTCAATGCGCTACAGCGACCAATGGGCGTTTGGGGTCAATTTAGACCTGGAAAAACTGCTGAACTGGCAGGGTGCAGAATTCCAGATGACCATCACCGACCGTAACGGTCAGAACATTTCCGATCAGGTGGGAGACCCACGTAGCGGTATGCTCTCCTCGGTGCAGGAAGTGTATGGACGTGGACAGACCACGCGTTTAACCCAGTTCTGGTTACGTCAGGGACTGTTTGATGATGTGGTCGATATCAAAGCCGGTCGTGTCACCGTTGGTGAAGATTTCGATAACTTCGACAGCAAGTTCCAGAACCTGGCGTTTGGTAGCGGCCAGGCAGGTAACTGGCGTGGCGACCGCTGGTACAACTGGCCGATTTCCCAGTGGGGCGGCCGCATCAAGTTCAACATCACACCGGAAGTGTTCTTCCAGGTGGGTATCTATAACGACAACCCGAAAAACTACGATACCGGCAACGGCTTCCGCCTTGATACCAGCAATTCTATCGGCAACATGGTCCCGGTAGAACTGGGCTGGAAACCGACGTTCGGTCCGGACAAGCTGCCGGGTAATTACCGTATCGGCTATTACTACTCGTCCGTTGATGGCGATGTCTATAGCAGCTATAGCAATGGCGCCTATCAGGACCAGGCCCATGCCTACGGTGGTTATGTGCTGTTGCAGCAACAGTTGACTGCGCAGGGCGGCGATGCCAGCCGTGGTCTCGGTGTGACCGTTCAGGCGGTGCAGAACGACCACAAAACCTCGAAAACGGACAATTATCAGTCCATCAGCTTTACCTGGAAAGGTCCGTTTGATGCGCGTCCTGCCGACGAAATTGGTATTGGTGCCGCACGTATTCACGTCAACAGCTCTTATACCAATGCATTACGCCAGCAGAATGCGGACAACGGACAAACGGACTACAACAGCCCGCTCTATCTGCCGATTCAGGATGGTTCAGAGTACAACTATGAAATCTATTACAACGCTCAGCTGACCAAATGGCTGCAACTGCGTCCGAACCTGCAATATGTTGCAGCACCGGGTGCGGTAAGCGAAGTGAAAGATGCGTTTATTGGCGGTATTGCGGCAAATATTAATTTCTGATTAATGGCTTGCTGATAAGGCGTCCTGCGGGACGCCTTTTTTATGACATGACCACCGTTAAAACCCGCGCGATAGATGCGCCGCAGCAGAGGTGATATTTGGTTAGCCGAACATCACTTCGGCCCAGCGCGCCAGACCGGCAGTTACCGAGCCAAAATCATCGCCACTGGCAATCGGGGTCTCCGGCAACGCCTGTTGCAGTGCCGCGCGCAATATCGGCGAGCGGGCGCTGCCGCCAGTCAGGTAGATCACTTCCGGTTTAGTCGCACAGGTTGCCAGCGCCAGATGAACCTGCTCGAGAATGCGCTCCAGCGGCTGGTTAATCGCCTCTTCCAGCTGCGCCGCGCTGGTGTCTGCCTGCAATTCCGCTTTGATAAACGCCAGCGAGGCCGAGGTGGTCGGTTGCCCGGAAAGGGCGATTTTGCTCTCTTCCGCCGCGCGCACCAGGCGATAGCTCAGCTTCTGCTGCCACACTTTCAACAGGTAAGCCACTTTATCGGGGTCCTGAGCATCGCGGATCAGGTCGCGCAGCAGCTTGCCGCAGGCGGCCGAGTAGAACTCGCTCTGTGCCGGAACATCGTTGACCGCCACTGCGTTCCACCACGGCAGGGCAGGCAGGGCGATGCCTTTCTGCGTATTGCCGCCTAGTCCGAGCAGCGGCATCAGGGTTTTGAACGCCAGCATGATATCCAGATCGTTACCGCCGACGCGGCAACCGCTGTGGCCGAGCAGACTGTCGCGACGATCGGCTTGGTTGCGCCACTCCGGTCCCATCAACAGCATCGAGCAGTCGGTGGTGCCGCCGCCGATGTCCACCACCAGCACGCGCGTCTCTTTGCTTAGCGTGGCTTCGAAATCCAGACCGGCGGCGACCGGCTCGAACTGAAATTCGACATCGCGGAAACCGGCGCGCTTTGCCGCACGCAGCAGAATGCCCTGCGCCTGATCATTCGCTTCATCACCGCCCAGCCCCTGGAAGTTGATCGGACGGCCAATCACGGCCTGTTCAATCGGCTGATCCAGCTGGCTTTCGCCCTGCTGACGGATGTGCAGCATCATGGCGCACACCAGGTCTTCAAACAGCGCGATTTGCTGGGGTTTCAGGCCGCTGGCGCCGAGAAAGGATTTCGGTGATTTTACGAACCACACCTCTTCGGGATCGACCATATAGTTTTGCAGCGCGGTCAGACCAAACTGCACGCTACCGGCGGTGACGTCGATATCCTCTTCGCGGTTATAGCGCAGCGCGCGTTGCAGCAACGCCTGGCCTTCACTGTCCGGGGTGGGTACCTGATGGTGACGATACAGCCATTCACTGATGGCTTCGCGCGTTGGCGCGCAAATCATGGAGGGAAGCAGGCGCTGGCCGTTTTCCAGTGTCAGCAGCCGTGGTGTGCCCTGATCGCTCACCGCGATGGAACAGTTGGCGGTGCCATAATCGAATCCGATAAACATCATTTTCCCCCATGCCTGAAAAAAGGGGGCGACTTTAGCGCAGCTGACGCGGGCAGGCAAGGCAGATTACATCTGCACTTCCTGATAGACACGATACTGGCCGCGTCCGGCGTGTTTGGCGCTATAACAGGCGACATCCGCCTGTGACAACACCAGGTTGCTGATGCAGTTGTGTTCATCAATCTGCGTCACACCGGCGCTGGCGCCAACCTGATAGACGCTATCCAGCCAGGTAAAGCGATATTCATTCACCGCGCTGACCAGCCGCTGTACCACTTCGCGTATCTGATCCACATCGCAGTTTGGCAACAGCAGACCAAATTCGTCCCCGCCAAGCCGGGCAAGGAAATCGCTGCTGCGCATATGGTGCTGCATCAGTTCGCCCAGTTCGCGCAGCAGCGCATCTCCGGCAGCGTGGCCTGCGGTATCGTTGACGGATTTAAATTTATCGAGGTCGATAAATACCAGTACGTGCTGATGTTGGTTTACTGCGGCATCGCTCAGCAGCCGCTTCAGCTGCTGTTCGAAGCTGAGACGGTTCGGCAGGCGCGTCAGCATATCGTGTGACGCGCTGTAGCTCAGACGTTTCATCATCTGGCGCGATTCGCTGACGTCCTGAATGACCATCACCGCGCCAATGTTTTCACCGGTCAGGGTCTTCAGCGGGGTGATGCTGTAGTGGATTTCAAACACGCCGCCGTCTGGCGTATGCAGCACCAGATCCTCTTCCAGGTCCGGGGTGGTTTTTTCGCTGGGTAACTGGCACAGCAGCAGGTTTTCGATGCGTGGCCCGTTCGGGCCGCGCGTGATATTCAGTAACTCGGAAATAGGTAAGCCGGTCGCTGCCGCCTGCGTCCAGCCAGTCATCTTCTCGGCCACCGGGTTCATAAAGGTGATGTGCATATCATCGCTGGTGCTGATCACCGCCTCACCGATGGAGTCGAGGGTGATCGCCATACGCTCTTTTTCCTGGAACAGGGCGTCGTTCAGGGCGCGCAGATGGGTAATGTCCTGGCTGATGCCGAGCATACGTTCGATCTGTCCATCCTGGCTGAGAATACGATTGGCCTCGGTGCGGACATAGCGCGTTACGCCGGGAAGATCGATGCGGTACTCCATATGAAACGCGCTGCGGCGCTCAATGGCGCGTTGAATGGTCAGCGCGGCATACTCCTGCTCGGACGGATGGACGCGTTGCAGCCACAGATCGTAAGTCGGTACTTCATGGGGCGCCAGACCGTAAAGCTCATACATCCGTTTGTCCCACATCAGCTCGCCACTCAGCAGGTTCCACTCCCACACGCCGATGCCGCCCGCCTCATTTGCCAGCGTGATACGTTCCATCAGACGACGATTGACCTGCTCGCTCTGCTTCAGCTCGGAAATATCGATAATTTGTGAAATAAAGTAGTGCGGCTGCTGCTGGGCATCGCGCACCATCGAGACCGTCAGACGCGCCCAGACGATTTCGCCATCTTTGCGGAAGTAGCGCTTCTCAAGGGTGTAGGTCAGGATCTCGCCCGACAACAATCGCTTCACCTGCTGGAGATCGGCATCCAGATCGTCGGGGTGGGTAATCTGCTGAAAGGTGAGTTTTTTCAGCTCGTCCGCCGGGAACCCCAGGGTACGGCACAGCGACTGATTCACCTGCAACCAGGCACCCTGCGGTGATACCAGCGCCATACCAATCGCGGAATAATCCATGGCGTTACGGAAGCGGGTTTCGCTCTCGCTGATATGGTTTTTCTCACGCTGGAACGCATCCATCACCAGCGCCATCATATGGCTGGGGATCAGCACCAGCAGGAATGGCAGCCAGGTACTGGCCTGGCCGAGGGTACGATCGTCATTGCCGAGGTTGATCAGATTGAAGGCCAGCAGCAGCGAAATAAAACTGGAGTTCAGCAGGAAAAGTAAGAAAGCCTCGAATTTCGGCAGGCGCACCGCGCACCAGAACAGGATCACCACGATAAAGGTGAACGGCCACGGCAGGTAGCGCAGTGAGAAATAGCTGGCGAGCAGGGTAGCCGCCAGGGTAACGATGGTCTCCAGACCGCGATGGCGCGCCACCGGGTTTTCCTGCATCCGTAACGGCCACAGCAGCAGCACCGGACCTAACGCCAGCATACCGATGACTTCAGAAATCACCCAGGTGGAGAAGAAAGGCAGCGAGGCTTTGCCACTGACTTGCAGCATCCATAATGCCAGCACGCCGCCAACCAGCGGGGCAATAATGCCTGCGCTGATCACATAACGCGCCCAGTCGAGCAGGGAATTGAGCGGGGCGCGGCGATCGAGCAGGGCGCGCAACATCATGCCGCCCATCAGCGCCTGCAACACGTTTAATAAGGCAAATTTAATATTGCTGAGTGCCGGGCCAATCACCAGCAGGTTAGCCAGCGCGGTGCCAACCAGACAGCCAAACAGCAGCAGCGGAACATGCTGTCCCCTGGCACGGAACACCACAATGGTCATCAGCGCGGTGGAGTACCACAGAGGGGAGATACGTCCGCTGACAATGATCAGTTCCAGACAAAACAGCGTCAGCAGAAACGCGATTACCCCCAGATACAGGGCATGTAACCAATGTTTCTTTGCGCCATCCTGCGAGGTCAATATTTCGAGGGTCATGCACGAATCCAGCAGCGCGCATTCGTTACATGATGAAAAATGCGCCAGTCATTCTCTAATTGGCACTCTAGCACATCTGGCAAATATGTCTGCCGCGAATTCACTTTAGGCCGTTATTCAATGTATTGGCTGGCCCTTTGTTAACAAAGGGCGGGCAAAATTATTGGCGAAACAGGTCAGCGCGGGTAAAGGGTTTTTCCAGCCCGGCGATGTTAGCGGAGAAGCGTTCAAGAAATTGCTGGGTCGTGGCAACACGCCCGTGGCTCATCAGCAACAGCGGCACCAGAAAGGCGACGCCCATTTGCAGCAGGCTAAACCCTTTCAATGCGGTATCGCGCTGGCTGAGCAGGAAAGCGCTACTCAGGGTGAATCCTAACAGCAGGCCAGCCAGCACTTCGCTCAGTGAATGCGCGTGGATAACCAGACGCGAGAGGCCAACCATCAGCGGGATCAGATAGCCGATAGCGATAGTGAAGGCACGCCAGAAGCCGGACCAGCGGCCGGAAACCAACCACATCATCACCGGCCAGAGCGTGGCGGACATGGCGCTGTGGCCGCTAAATCCGGTGAAGTTAAATCTGGCGCTGCCAATGCCAAAGCCGAGGAACAGGATTTTCGAAATGCTGACCAGCAAACCGGCGAGGCCAAACGCCAGCAGCCAATACCAGACGGTACGGCGGTCGTCGCTTTTCCACGGCAACACCAGAGCGATAATCACCGCTGTGGGGATCAGCAACATACTGTCACCGAAATAGGTCAGGGTTTTCCAGCTCATACTTCTCCTTGCGGGCTTACGTTCAGGCAGGCTCAACACTGCGCGCAGCGTTGGCAGGTGAACAGTGTATCTATTATGCGGCTTGCTGCAAAAGGGGATATTCTGAAAAGCCGCTGACCGCATTTCTCTGGCATCAAACCGGTGAAATACCTATAATTGCCGCCAACTAAACCCTCTCATTATCGGCCCGTCGAGGCGTTTGCTTTGACAGGCTCCAGTTATCAGGTCTTAAAAAAGTATGACTGACAAGTCTCATCAGTGCGTGATCGTTGGCATCGCAGGTGCATCCGCATCCGGAAAAAGTCTTATTGCCAGCACGCTCTATCGTGAAATCCGTGACCAGGTCGGTGACGAGCATATCGGTGTGATCCCCGAGGATGCCTACTATAAAGATCAGAGCCACCTCACCATGGAAGAGAGGGTAAAAACCAACTATGACCACCCCAGCGCAATGGATCATGACCTGCTGTTGCAGCATTTGCAGGCGCTGAAGGCAGGGCAGGACATTAATCTGCCGGTCTATAGCTATGTTGAGCATACCCGCACCACGGAGAGTATCCACCTGAAACCGAAGAAGGTGATTATTCTGGAGGGGATTTTGCTGCTCACTGATGCGCGTCTGCGTCAGGAGATGAATTTCTCGATCTTCGTCGATACCCCGCTGGATATCTGCCTGATGCGCCGTATGAAGCGTGATGTTAACGAGCGCGGCCGTTCAATGGATTCGGTGATGAGCCAGTACCAGAAGACAGTACGTCCGATGTTTCTGCAATTTATCGAGCCTTCCAAGCAGTATGCCGACATTATTGTGCCGCGCGGCGGGAAAAACCGCATCGCCATTGATATCCTCAAGGCCAAGATTAATCAGTTCTTTGAATAACCGCGTCCGGATGGACGTGCGCGGCTTTGGTTGTCAAACAATGGCAGCCCTTCGCTACACTTAAATCATGGAGTCACAGCGATGAGATTATGCGATCGCGATATTGAAGCCTGGCTGGATAGCGGCAAACTGGCAATTTCGCCACGCCCGCCGGTTGAGCGAATTAATGGTGCCACGGTCGATGTGCGCCTTGGCAATCAGTTCCGCACCTTTAGCGGCCACACCGCGCCCTTTATCGATTTAAGTGGTCCAAAACACGAGGTGAGTGCCGCGCTGGATCGCGTGATGAGCGATGAAATCGTGCTGCCGGAAGGCGAAGCGTTCTTCCTGCATCCGGGTGAACTGGCGCTGGCGGTGACGCTGGAGTCGGTGACGCTGCCGGATGATTTGGTGGGCTGGCTGGATGGTCGCTCATCGCTGGCCCGCCTCGGTTTGATGGTGCACGTCACCGCGCACCGTATCGATCCAGGCTGGCAGGGACGTATCGTGCTGGAGTTCTACAACTCCGGGAAACTGCCGCTGGCGCTGCGCCCCGGCATGTTGATTGGCGCGCTGAGCTTTGAGCCGCTTTCCGGTCCGGCTGCTCGCCCGTATAACCGTCGTGAAGACGCGAAATACCGCGGTCAGCAGGGTGCTGACGCCAGCCGTATCGACAAAGATTGATCGACGTAGATTGGGGATGTAATGAGAAGAGTGATAACCACGCTGGCCATCCTGTTAGTGGTGGTCGTAGCGGGAATGACCGCACTGGTGTTGCTGGTGAATCCCAACGACTTTCGTACCTATATGGTACAGCAGGTGGAACAACGCAGTGGTTATCGGCTTCAGGTCAATGGTGACCTGCGATGGCATGTGTGGCCGCAGCTGAGCATTCTGGCCGGGCGAATGAGCCTGACCGCACCGGGTGCCAGCCAGCCGGTGGTGACGGCGGAAAATATGCGTCTCGACGTCAATCTCTGGCCGTTGCTTTCGCATCAGCTCAGCGTCAGCCAGGTGATGCTGAAAAATGCGATCATCCGCGTCACGCCAGACAGCGATGCGCAGAAGCCTGGCGGCGCGCCGGTCGGGCCTGGTGATGCAGAACCCGCTTCCGGCAACAACAACGGCTGGTCGTTTGATATCGGTAAACTGCGTCTGTCGGATAGCCTGCTGATTTGGCAGCAGCAGGGCGGCGATGAGTATAACTTCCGCGATCTCAACCTCAGCCTGAGCCAGGATAGCAGCAAACAAGCCAGTATCGACCTCAGCACCCGCATTTCGCGTAATCAGCGCAATCTTGCCGTAAACCTGAAAGGTGAGCTGGATGCTGCCCAGTATCCGCATCGCCTGAACGGGCAGATTGATGCGCTGGATTACACGCTGGACGGCGCCAATCTGCCGCCGCAGGGCATCAAAGGTACCCTGAGTGGCGCGGGGGCATGGAACAGCGACCAGCAGCAGTTCCAGCTGAGCAAAATGCAGCTGAGCGCCAATGATAGTCAGCTGGATGGCAGCGCAACAGGGCGTATCAGCCTGCCGCAGCAGCTCGACCTGAAGCTCCATGCCACGGCACTGAATCTCGATAGCCTGATGGCGAGCGCACCGGCTGGCGACAGCAACGGTAGTGCGACGCAACATGCCAGCGTGATACGTACCCCGGTTATCGCTGAACCACGTCAGCGCGATAACAGCGATTCGCCGCTGAATATGATGGACCTGTCACTTAATCTCAGCGCGGACAAAGCGGTGTGGCGCGGGCTGACGCTGAGCAATCTGCAACTCGCGGCCAGCAATCAGGAAGGGTTGATGACCCTGAGCCAGCTAAAGGGCAAACTGGGTGATGGCGAATTCTCTATTCCTGGCTCGGTGGATATCCGCGAGCCAGTTACCACGGTGACATTACAGCCTGAACTGACACAGGTGGCGATTGCACCGCTGCTGAAAGCCTTTGAACTGCCGGAATCGTTGCAGGGAACGGTATCGCTGAAAGGCGATTTGAATGGCAGCGGCCTGAGCGTGGACGATGCGAAACAAAACTGGCAGGGCAGTGCGGAACTGACGGCAAATAACCTGCAACTGGCGCAGATTAATCTGCCGCAGATGGTGCGTCGTGCGGTGGCGCGTGTCAGCAATCGCGTGACCAACGATGAGGGTGACGATCAGAGCATTCAGCAGCTGAGCGGCCGCATCAGTCTGGACAAGGGCGTCATTGCGTTACCTGATCTGGAGGGTGGCAACGATCATCTGGCGGTGCAGAGCCAGGGCAATGTCAATCTGGTGAATCGGCAGCTGGATGTCACCATTAATATGATGCTGCGTGGCTGGAAAGGCGATGACCGGCTGTCCGCGGCCCTGAATGACCAGACGATCCCGCTGCGGATGTATGGCAAGTGGGAAAATCTGCAATATTCATTGCCGGTGGATCAGGTGCTGCGTCAGCAGTTGCAGAGCGAAGCGAAAAGCCGTCTGGATCAGTGGCTGGATCGACAGCAGTCCTCTAAGCAGAAGCCGTAATTCCCTCTCAGGTCGCCATTTCTGGCGACCTGACTCACCCGTTTTCTGATGCCAGTGGCACAATCTCTACCTTCTGCACGCGATGATTTTCCACCTGTAGGGTACGCAATAAATAATTGCCCACCCGTAACTCCTCGCCTTCCTGCGGTACGTGTTGCAGGCTATCCATCAGCAAACCGGCCAGCGTATGGTAACTGCGCTTTTCGTCGAGCGGCAGGCGGACATACACCGCCAAATCTTCCAGCGGCATATGGCCATTGGCGATCCAGCCGCCCTGCGGACCAGGCTGAATATCGTAACGGGCATCAATCTCTTCTCCTTCATTCGGCAGATTACCGGCGATGGTTTCCATCACATCGCTCAGCGTGACCACGCCTTCTACCGAGCCAAATTCATCCACGACGAAAGCAAAATGGGTGCGCGCCTGGCGAAACTGCTCCAGCGCCTGCAACAGCGTGACTCGCTCGGGAAAGATCAGCGGCTGACGGATAAGCGAGCGTAAATCGAGGGATTTGGCATGAAGTGACTGATGCAGCAAATCAATCACATGCACCACGCCGAGCGGTTCATTACTTTTTTCGGTGATCAGAATACGGGTGTGCTGATTGGCATCGAGCTTCGCCATAATGGCAGCCGGGTCTTCGCTCAGATCGATATGTTCGACATCATGGCGCGAGGTCATGATGCTGCTGATCTGCCGTTGCCCCAGGCCCAGCACACGCGCGATCATACGGCGTTCCTGGCGGTTAAACAGCGCGCCTTCCTCGCTGTCGCTCAGCAGCGAGGCGGTATCGGCATCCAGTTCGGCACGCTGCGCCTCGCCGCGTAAAATACGCAATACGGCTTCAGCGGTGCGCTGGCGTAACGGGCGATCGGCGGAGAGAAAACGGCGGCGATTAAACAGCGCCAGCTGGTTGAACATCTCAATCAGGATCGAGAAACCAATCGCCGCGTACAGATAACCTTTGGGGATAATAAAACCGAGACCTTCCGCCACCAGACTAAAACCAATCATCAGCAGAAAACTGAGACACAGAATAACGATGGTGGGGTGGCCATTAACGAAGCGTGTTAAAGGTTTACTCGCCAGCAGCATCAGCAGAATCGCGACCGTCACCGCCGTCATCATCACCGGCAATTGATTAACCATACCAACGGCGGTGATCACGGCATCCAGCGAGAAGATGGCATCCAGCACCACGATTTGGGCCACCACTGGCCAGAATTTAGCACCGTTATTAGTTTGACCGTCCTCATCATCGCTGCCTTCCAGCCGACTGTTCAGTTCGGTGGTGGCTTTGAATAGCAGAAAAACGCCCCCGGCGAACAGCAGCAAATCGCGTGCGCTAAAGCTATGTTGCCACAGGGTAAACAGCGGTTGTGTCAGGGTGACCAGCCAGGAAAGCGAGGCCAGCAGCAGCAGACGCGACACCAGCGCCAGCAGCAGGCCAATCACGCGGGCGCGATCGCGCACCGTCGGCGGTAATTTTTCGACCAGAATGGCAATGAAAACCAGGTTATCAATGCCCAGCACCAGCTCAAGAACGATTAGCGTGACTAATCCGACCCAGAGCGAGGGATCAGCGATCCACTCCAACATGCTTTCATCACCTGAATGTCTGAAAATGAGCTTAGTCTTATGATAGTTAATCACGCCCCTGGGTACAAATACCTCCCGTATCGCCTATTTCCCTGGTTGGCCGTGGAAATAGAGAATATTCCTAATCACGATTTCCAGACGATAAGTTGAATGTATGGATAAACAACATGCATCTGAGATCGAGGCTATTAATTGTTTTCACTGCGCGGCAACGTACATTTTTAATGCGACGTGCTCAGAAGGTGAGTATCGAATTATTCTGAATTTTGCGTGGGAAAGGCCTGAAAGGGCTGGCACCAATACTAATGGCTGGTAGTCTTTTTCCTAAAATAGTGCAGGGAAGACGGGGCCTACTTGTAAACAAGCCAGTAATAACTAGTATAGCAACGTGTTAGTAAATGTCTGCGCTTATGTTGTTAATAGCGTGCTGTTTAGCTTCTTAATGTCGAGAATTGTGATCGTGACCGGGTTAAGGCCAGTTATTGTCATGGCAAAGCCGGTAAACGCAGGCAGGAAATAGGATGAGTAAAGCGGTATTGGCAGCGACAGCCAAGGGCGGTAGCGTGTCCGAAGTGCTTTCCTCTCCAGGAATAGGGTCAGCAGGCTTGACGAAGGAAGTCGGACTAATCTGTTGGTATTTATCACAATTTTCTTGCATAACCAGTAAGGGAATTGGCATAAACGCCGGCGATTTTCCCTGCAAATTGCCTCTTCCGTGACAGTTTCAATATCGCTCATTTATTACACAGGCTTGAGGCGTTAAGGATTAGGGAAATAAAATAAAGAGTTAAATATGCGCGATAACGAATTTACCTATAAAAGTCTTCTCACTAAAATTTTACTGGCGTGCTCGGATTTAATTTGTTTCAACGCAGCGTTGTTTATTGCTCTGGCGCTGATTAATTCGCTCACTAATTCTCCATTGGCAGATATTTCTGAAAAAGACCTTCATTTAAAAATCGCCACACACATCTGTTTGTCGATTATTTGCGTTGGCTGGTTCTGGGTGCGCCTGCGACATTTCACCTACCGCAAGCCATTCTGGTTCGAGCTGAAAGAGATCTTTCGTACCATTCTTATTTTCTCTGTCATCGATTTGTCAATTACCGCACTGTCGCAGTGGCAGATGTCGCGTTTTGTTTGGGTGCTGACCTGGCTGCTGGCATTAATGCTGATTCCGCTGGCTCGCGCCATTTCAAAACGCGTGCTGAACCATTTTGGCATGTGGAAAAAACAGACCATTATCATCGGCAGCAGCAAAAATGCGCAGGAAGCCTGGCAGGCGCTGCAAAGCGAAGAGGTAATGGGTTTTGATGTTATTGCCTTTTTTGACGTTGACGGCAGCTGCCCGCAGGCCAGCATCTCCGGTGTTCCGGTGCTGCGCAACGAGCAGGAGCTGTGGCAGCTGACCCACAATGAAACCCAGTTTATCGTCGCGGTTGAGTTTGAGCAGAGCCAGCATCGTGATAACTGGCTGAAGACTCTGGCAATGCACAACTGCCGCTCGGTTTCCGTGATCCCCACGCTGCGTGGCGTGCCGCTCTACGGCACAGATATGGCCTATATCTTCAGCCATGAAGTGATGATTCTGCGTGTGAACAACAACCTGGCGAAACGCACCTCGCGTTTCCTGAAGCGGGTGTTCGATATCGTCGGCGCGCTGAGCATCATCATTGCGCTGTCGCCAGCCCTGCTGGTGCTGGGTTTCCTTGTTGGACGTGACGGCGGCAATCCGATTTACGGCCATGAGCGTGTAGGTCTGAATGGCCGCAAATTCAAATGCCTCAAGTTCCGCTCGATGGTGATCAATTCCAAAGAAGTGCTGGAAGAGGTGCTGCGCACCGATCCGGTGGCGCGCGCCGAGTGGGACAAAGATTTCAAACTGAAGAACGACCCGCGTATTACCAAAGTCGGCCATTTCATCCGTAAAACCAGTCTGGATGAGCTGCCGCAACTGTGGAACGTGGTACGTGGCGATATGAGCCTGGTGGGGCCGCGCCCGGTGATTGAAGATGAGCTATGCCGTTATGCCGGTGATGTCGATTATTACCTGATGGCGAAACCAGGCATGACGGGACTGTGGCAGGTCAGCGGTCGTAACGACGTTGACTATGAAACACGCGTTTATTTCGATTCGTGGTACGTCAAGAACTGGTCGCTGTGGAATGACATCGCGATTCTGTTCAAGACGATTGGCGTGGTGCTGAAACGCGACGGCGCCTATTGATAGACAGCGAGGGCAGGGTGAGGAAATAACCTCATCCGCCTGAGAACTGCCGGTGTTGGGAGTGTCTTGCCTGATAACTGCCATTATCGAGCCTGCGTAAAGCGGGTTATTACCTGACCAGTTAATAACTCACTTTAATTCATGTCGTCCTGAGGGCACGGTGACAACATAAAACATAGGGAGCAAATGATAATGACCCACAGTTTCAGTGTTTAACCCGTCGGCTTTAATTTTGTAGGACGCTTACACAGCGGCGTTTTCGCCACTATCAATCATTTACTGATAGCGAAGATCCAGATGATTACAATGAAAATTAAAATGATACCGTTAATGGTATCCGCCATTATTCTCTCCGGGTGCACGATCGAACCAGGTCAGCGCCTTTCCACTAGCGGAAAAGATGTCATCGAGCAGCAGGACAGTAACTTTGACATCGATAAATACGTCAACGTCTTTCCTTTAACGCCGCGTCTGGTTGAGCAGATGCGTCCGAAGCCGCTGGTAGCGCAGGCTAACCCAATGTTGCAGAACGAAATTCAGAGCTATGAATATCGTGTGGGCATTGGCGACGTGCTGAACGTGACCGTGTGGGATCACCCTGAGTTAACCACCCCGGCAGGTCAGTACCGCAGCGCCAGCGACACCGGTAACTGGGTGCAGGCCGACGGCACCATCTTCTATCCGTATATCGGCAAAGTGCGCGTGGCTGGCCGTACCGTCACCGAAATCCGTGCCGAAATCGCGCGTCGTCTGGCGCAGTACATCGAAAGCCCGCAGGTGGATGTCAACGTCGCGGCCTTCCGCTCGCAAAAAACCTATATCAGTGGTTCAGTCACCACTTCGGGCCAGCAGGCCATCACCAACGTACCGCTTACGGTACTGGACGCGGTCAACGCCGCAGGCGGCCTGACGGCGGATGCCGACTGGCGCAACGTGGTGCTGACGCATAATGGCCAGGAGCAACGCATTTCGTTGCAGGCACTGATGCAGAACGGCGACCTCAGCCAGAACCATCTGCTGTATCCGGGCGATATTCTTTACGTGCCGCGTAACGATGACCTGAAAATCTTCGTGATGGGTGAAGTGAAACAGCAGACCACGCTGAAAATGGATCGTAGCGGCATGACGCTGGCCGAAGCACTGGGCAATGCTCAGGGCATGGATCAGACCACGTCAGATGCTACCGGCGTGTTCGTCATCCGTCCGATTCGTGGCGCCAACCGCACCAAGATTGCCAACATCTATCAGCTGAATACCAAAGATGCGGCGTCCATGGTGATGGGCACCGAATTCCAACTGGAGCCGTACGATATTGTGTATGTCACCTCCACCCCGCTCACCCGCTGGAACCGCGTGATTTCTGCGCTGCTGCCAACCATTGTCGGTATCGACGATGCAAGCTCCGCGGCACTCCGTTTCCATACATGGGATAACTAAGGTTTCTCCATGATTACGTCCGTGTTAGTCGTCTGCGTCGGCAACATTTGCCGCTCCCCAACCGGGGAGCGTCTGTTCAAACGCGCTCTGCCTCAAACCCGGGTTGCTTCCGCAGGGCTGGGCGCTCTGCGTGGCTCTCCGGCAGATCAGACCGCCAGCGATGTGGCCGCCAACCACGGCCTGTCGCTGGACGGCCATCATGCTCAGCAGTTAACGGCTGACATGTGCCGTAACTACGACCTGATTCTGGTGATGGAGAAGCGCCACGTTGAGCAGGTGAATCGCATCGATCCAGCCGCTCGCGGGAAAACCATGCTGCTTGGGCACTGGCTCAACCAACAGGAAATAGCGGATCCGTACAAAAAAAGCCGTGAGGCCTTTGAAGAGGTTTACGGGTTACTGGAAAACGCTACCCAGAAATGGGTCAACGTACTAAGCCGATAGTTGGGATTATCCATGAATATAAAAAACAAGGTTATGACAGCGCCAAAAGAGGATTCGAATGGATGGGATCTGGCGCATCTTGTGGGACAACTTATTGATCATCGCTGGATCATTGTTGCCGTCACCGCCTTCTTCATGTTGGTGGCAACCCTCTACACACTGTTTGCCACGCCGATCTTTAGCGCGGATGCGATGGTTCAGGTCGAGCAGAAGAATACCAACTCGGTACTGAATGACTTGCAGGAAATGCTGCCGTCAACGCCGGCCTCTGACACCGAGATTCAGATCCTTGAATCGCGCATGGTCATCGGCAAAACGGTCAACGACCTCAGCCTCGATACCGTGGTGCAGCAGAACTATTTCCCGATTATCGGTAAAGGCCTGTCGCGTCTGATGGGAACCAAACCGGCACAAATCGCCATCTCGCGCCTGGAAATTCCGAGTTCGATTGACAAGCGCACCGTTGAGCTGGAAGTGACCGGCCCGCAGACCTACACCGTCAGCAAAGATGGTGACGAACTGTTTAAAGGCCGCGTCGGTCAGCTGGAGCAGCATGGCGACGTCTCAATGCTGGTAAGTGGCATTGAAGCGGATCAGGGCACCAGCTTCAGCGTCACCAAACTGACTGACCTGCAAGCGATCAAATCGGTACTTGGCAACCTGACCGTAGCGGACAAAGGTAAAGACACCGGCGTACTGGGTCTGGAATACCAGGACGAAGATCAGGAGCAGGCCAGCCGCGTGCTGAATCAGATCGTGAATAACTATCTGTTGCAGAACGTGGAGCGCAAGTCGGAGCAGGCTGAGAAAAGCCTTGAGTTCCTGCGCAATCAGCTGCCGCAAGTGCGTACCGGTCTCGACGAAGCGGAAGACAAGCTGAACACCTTCCGTCGCGAGAACGAGTCAGTAGATATGTCACTGGAAGCGAAATCCGCGCTGGATTCCGCCGTCAGCGTGCAGAGCCAGCTGAACGAGCTGACCTTCCGCGAAGCTGAAGTGTCGCAGCTTTACACCAAAGATCACCCGACCTACCGTGCGCTGCTGGAAAAACGTAAAACGCTGGAAGATGAGCAGGCGAATCTGAACAAGAAAATTGCGCAGATGCCGCAAACCCAGCAGGAGATTCTGCGTCTGACGCGTGATGTGCAGGCAGGGCAGGAGATCTACATGCAGCTGCTGAATCGTCAGCAGGAGCTGGGTATCAGTAAAGCCAGTACCGTGGGCGATGTCCGTATCATCGACCAGGCCGAGACCGCAACCTCGCCAGTGGCACCGAAGAAACTGCTGATCATCGCCGCCAGCCTGATTCTGGGTCTGATGTTGTCCGTGGGTCTGGTGCTGCTGAAAGCGGTGTTCCACCACGGCATCGAAAACCCGGAGCAGCTGGAAGAACTGGGCATGAACGTCTATGCCAGCGTGCCGCTGTCTGACTGGCAGCGTAAAAAGGACACCGAAGCGCTGGCGCGTCGTGGTCACAAAGAGAAAAGCGACCCGCACAATACGCTGCTGGCGCTGGGTAACCCGACTGACCTCTCCATCGAAGCGATTCGTAGCCTGCGTACCAGCCTGCACTTCGCGATGATGGAAGCGAAGAACAACATCCTGATGATCACCGGCGCCAGTCCGGGTATTGGTAAAACCTTTATCTGTGCCAACCTGGCAACGCTGGTATCGAAAGCGGGTCAGCGCGTGCTGTTCATCGATGGTGATATGCGTCGTGGCTATACCCATGAACTGCTGGGTGCGGAAAACAAAGTTGGCCTGTCTAACGTATTGTCCGGTAAGAGCGAATTCTCCCCGGCGATGATTCAGAAAGGCGTGTATGGCTTTGATTTTATGCCGCGTGGTCAGGTGCCGCCGAACCCGTCTGAGCTGCTGATGCATCGTCGCATGAGCGAGCTGCTGGATTGGGCAAGCAAAAACTATGACCTGGTACTGATTGATACCCCGCCGATTCTGGCCGTCACCGATGCCTCCATTATCGGTAAGCTGGCAGGCACCTCGCTGATGGTGGCGCGTTTCGAAACCAACACCACCAAAGAGCTGGATGTCAGCTACCGACGCTTCGCGCAGAACGGTATCGAGATTAAAGGCGTCATCCTCAACGCCGTGGTACGTAAAGCGTCAAATGCCTATGGTTATGGCTACGACTACTACAACTACGAATACGGCAAAGAGACCAAGTCCAAAAGCTAAGTCACACATTTCAGGGGCGGTTTATCCGCCCCCTTTTTATCGTGCTTTTTGCACAGACCGACACAGACACACAGCACACACTTAGGACCATCATGGTTAACATTGACTCACTGAATAATGGAGCTAACGGCATGATTTTTCAGACGAAAGCCGATTCCTGTCAGGAGCCTGTTCGTTATACCGTTGAATCTGGAACAGCTGTTTAAGAGGTGCTGGCAATGCAGGACATCCGCTTCTCAATTGTAATTCCCGCCTATAACGCGTCGAAGTCGATTGTAACGACGCTGGATTGCGTCAATGCGCAAAGTTATCGCAATTTTGAAGTCATTATCGTTGATGACAAATCGGCCGATGCGGCCGATCTCGCGCAGGTGGTGCGCAGCGATCGCTATCAGGATCTGGACATCAAACTGGAACTGTCTGAGGTGAAACTCAACGGTGCCGGCGCGCGCAACAAGGGTATTGAACTCGCCAGCGGCGATTTCATCAGTTTCCTCGATGCCGATGATGAGTGGCATCCGGACAAATTGCTGGAAGTCACCCGCACCATCGCCAGCCTTGAGGCACAGGGCAAATCCCGTTATGTCATCTTCAGCCAGGTCAATATCCATCAGGACGGCAGCTTCCTGAAAGTGATGCCGATGCAGCCGCCGGGCAAAAACGAAACCGTGGCGGAGTATCTGTTTGGCTGTTATGGCTTTATTCAGACCAGCACCATCGTGCTGAAGCGTGCCGATGCCGAACAGATTCAGTTCGACGCACGCTATATCCGCCATCAGGATTATGACTTCTGCATCCGCGCCGATCGCATGGGCTATCAATTTGTCATGATTGATAAGCCGCTGGCTACCTACCATCTGGTGACCAAATTCGGCTCGAAACACAAAGGGGAGTCAGTGAAATACTCCTTCTTCTGGCTCGACACCATGAAACCTTATCTGACCGCGCGCGATATCCATACCTACAAAGCGTTCAAGCTGCCGCTACGCTACAAAATGGATGGAAACTCGCTGCTGGCCAGCGTCAGTTTCGCGCGCTACTTCTTCCTCACCAACAAGGATAACCAGGCGTACTTTATGAGTCGCCTGCTGGATAAGGTGAAGTCCCGCTTCTCAGGCAGCCGGGCCGTGTCCTGATTTCACCTTTTATTTCGACTTCACTTGCTCCCGTATCGGGGGCAATTTTTTGGTTCCTGTCATCTCCTATCCTGGGTATTCAGATGAAAAATCCTATTGGCACCATCGGTATTGTGATGCCGATGTATAACGCGCGTCAGACAGTGCTGCGCGCCGTGCAGTCGGTGATCAATCAGACCTACACCGACTGGCATATCTACCTGATCAACGACAAATCGACCGACGACTCCCTACAATTCGTGCGTGAGCACTGCCAGGACGCGCGCATCACCATTCTGGATAACGACATGAATCTGGGTGCGGCGGAAACGCGTAACGTCGGTCTGCGCGCTGCACGGGAAGAGATCATCGCCTTTCTCGACAGCGATGATGAGTGGCTGCCGGAGAAACTGGCGGAGCAGGCCGCTGCCATCGCGGCGGGCGACGATTTCGTTATCACCCATTACCACTACAAAACCAAAAGCGCTGACCACGATATCAACTACAACAAACCCTATCTGCAACAGGAAAACTTCGTGAAGAAGCAGTATCGCGTCTGCTTCTCCTCCGTCTGTTTTCGCCGTCCTCCTCAGGGCATCTTCTTCCAGCGTAAAGGCCATGAAGATTTCCTGTTCCTCTACGAGCTGTTCCTCCGCTACAAGCAAGCCAGGGTAATTCAGAAGACGCTGGTTAACTATTACGAACTGGGCGATTCGCTGTCTCGTAACAAAAACAAAGCGGCAAAATGGCACCTCGAATTATTAAGAATTATCTATAAAAACAATCCGTTAAAAATCTATTACTATTACGGCTGGTATATGGTGAACGGTGTGCTTTTCACCCTGAAACATCGTTGATATCCGGCGTAATGGATGTTTTGACCCATTTTGAGGTGGAAAGCGTTTCATGAAAAAAATCGTACTGGTGATTAAAGATGCCTATTCGTACGCGGGTACGGAAAACATCTGCAACTTTATGTCGGAGTGCCTCGGCGAGCAGCATGACGTCACCATTTACTCGCTGGAAGGCAGCGGTAAAACCTTCTATCCCTTCGCCCATGTAAAACAGATCGTCAGCTTCGCCGGCCACAGCAACCCGATTAAAAGCGCGGTGGCTCGCATCCAGCAGGAAGGTTTCGACAGCGTGTTTCTGATCAGCATGGGCCGCCTGAGCGTGATGTTTGCCTTCTGGAACATGATGTCCCTGAAGAAGAAGCGCTTCAAAGCCTATGCCTGCGAACATATCGCCATTAACTCGTTCAGCAAGCCGATCAAACTGCTGAAGTGGCTGCTGCTGCGCTTCTATGACCAGGTGATTGTGCTGACCGACAAAGATCATCAGGTATTCAGCCGCTGGCATATTCGCAGCCAGCAGATCCCCAACCCGGTGGTGTACAAAGCGTTCCAGCGCAACGCGCGGAGCCGTCAGGCGCTGGCGGTGGGACGACTCGATAACCAGAAAGGCTTCGATCTGCTGCTGGATATCTGGGCCGACTTCAGCAAAACCCACCCGGAGTGGAAACTGGTGATTGCCGGTGACGGCGAACTGCGCCAGCAGCTGCACGATCAGGCTGCGGCCCTAGGCATCACCGACAGCGTTAATTTTGTCGGCAAAGTCAGCAATATCAATGATTACTACCGCGAAAGCGACATGGCGCTGATGACTTCGCGCTATGAAGGGCTGCCGCTGGTGCTGCTGGAAGCCAAATCCTGGTCGCTGCCGGTGGTGGCGTATGACTGCCCGACCGGGCCGCAGGAGATCATCAACCACGGTGAGGATGGCTTCCTGGTGCCGATGAATGACAAAGGTACTTTCCTGGCACGCATGGATCAGCTCGCCAGCGACGATGGCCTGTTCTACGCCATGAGCGAAAAAACCAAAGAAACCGCGCTGAAGTTTGACGGCAACGAGATCAAACAAAGCTGGCTGGCGCTTGTATAGCCTTAAAGCCTCCGGGGACACACTTATGGCCGCTTAGCGGCCCCAATGACCACGGGATTTGATGCATGAAAAGAAGAGAAGTCTTGCAGACCGCAGCCTCCTCCATTGTTGCCGCGCTCTCGGTGAGTGCGTTTTCCAGCTACGCAGCAAAAAGTGGCCAGCCCACGCTGAAAGCGGTAGACCCGTCCAGCGTGCCGAAAGGGGATGTGCCGATTCTCACCCCGGAAAATGTGTACACCATGCCGCCGCAGTTCTGGCAGAACTTCGAGGGCAAATTGTGGATTGGTAAAGCCGGTAGCGATGCCAGCAAAACGGGCAACCAGATCCCGGTTTATCTGCGCGACGCCAGCGGCAAGTTGTCACAAATCAGCCAGCCGATTGCGCTGAATAAGGGCAACTTTGCGCAGTTTATTCACGATAATGCGGCGTTAATCGCCGATCCATCACATTCAATGACGGTGGAAGATAACAGCGGCAACACCCTGTTTTCCATTGATGATGTCAGCCGTCCGAATCAAAGCAACTTTAGCCAGCGTCTGGCGCAGCCGAACGGTTATCAGCTGATTGGCGAGATTCCCTCGGTGGAGGAGTTGCGTAAAACCCGCCCGCTGTTTGCTGGTGCCAAAATCAAGCTGAAAAGCTGGCACGAAGGGCTGGAAGTGGGGGGGGGCGAATTCGTCGGCGCGTTTGGTAACGGTAACGATGATAACGGCGTGATCTTCAGCGGCAACGGCTTCTACTGGCGTCGCGTGGTGGAGGACTTTAACCGCCTGTCGCTGTTCGATTTCGGCGCCATCGCCGACGGCAAAACCGATGCCGCACCGGCGATTAAAGCGATGTATCACTGGTCGCAACAGGCCAACCAGCCGATCTGCGTGCAGTTCCCGGCGGGCACTTTCTTTGTCTCCGGGTGTGATTTTGGTGACGAGCAGCAGCGCTTTTTCCGCATCTCCGGCGCGATGGTCAACTTTGGCTATTTCCCGGCGACCACGCTGGTATCGGATGGGCGTTCCGAATTCCTGTTCCAGGTGAATGCGCGCTGGACCGAAATCTCCAACCTGATTTTTAACGGTAACACCGATAAAAGTCCCAATAAGCAGGGCTTGTTCCGCAACACCTGCCCAGGCGGCCAGTTCTTCCGCGGCGCCTGTCTGCGCTTTAACCAGGTGGGCGGCGTTTCGCTAAGCCTGCTGGATACGCTGGATTGCAAAATCGACCAGTGGTACGCCAACGCCTGTACCGGCGATGTGATCAAAGCCAGCTGGTCCGGTCAGAAGGCGGGAAGCTGGGACCACAGCACCGCGATTGAACTCTCCAACTTCAATGCGCAGCACTGTAAAGGCGGCATGGTGCTGAATCTGCCGCGTTGCAGCCAGTCGATTATTCATAACGGCTGGATCGAGCACACCGAACATCCGGGTGATATCTCTAACGGCCAGTGGATTATCGATGCGCTGAGCCTGGAAGATTGTAAAAACCCGCTGATTGCCCACAACTCGCGTCTGAATATGCGCCAGACCAATTTGCAGGCCGGTAGCTGGATCGACAACTCGCTGGAAGGCGAGCGCTGGCTGAATATCTGGGAAATGGGTTCGACGCGGGTCGAGTCCTACGGCGTCGCCATTGATGGCAGCCTGAAATACAACTACATCACCTCGCGTTTCCGCCTGACCAACAACACCAACCAGGAAACCTGGTTTGAGCTGGGCAACTTCTTCTCACCTGCCGTTGGCGATAGCTGGGAGATCGAGGTGTTTGGTCAGTCGCAGTTCAGCAACGGCACGGACGATCAGCCGCTGATGAACCTGATTGACGGCAAAGGCACCGGCGGGCGGGCGGTAATCCATCTGCAACGTAAGAAGAACAAAGCGGAAGCCAGCTGGTCGGCGGAGGGAAGCGCGCCGGTGGTGGATGTGCGCATTGAGCCGCGTACCGACACCGACACCAAAGTGTTCGTCAAGCTGGCGGGCTGGACGCCGACCACGGCCGTGCTGATCAAAAGCACCGCCAAAGATCGCTTCCTCGCCGGTCGCTGCGCCCGCGTTGATGCCACCATGACGCAGGGCAGTCCGGCCAGCGGCAGCCAACAGGCACCGCAGCGCTTTAGCCTGCACAACGGCAAAGCCGGGATTGGCGGTAACGAGCAGGGAGACCTGCTGATGGCGTCGCGCATGTTGAAACCGGAGCAGGTCGATACGCGTGAACCCAAAGGTTATGTCTCGGTGGTGATCAACGGGGAGGCCTGTGCGCTGCCGTATTTTGCCGTGAAATCGTAACGCATTAATCAGCAGACCGGCCGCGATCAGGAGAGCGGCCGGGATAAAGGGAGCGGGTCTTTTCCAGGCGTTTCGCCTCTATTGCAGTTCTTTTTACACAGAGTTCACTTTGCCAGTTCGGGAAAATGGCGGCTTGTAGAATTACAAAAATTTATCTGGAGTTGTTATGAAAATTTTATTGGTGGGTAACCATACCTGTGGAAATCGTGGGGATGGCGCGATTTTACGTGGACTGATCGATTCACTGAAGTCCGTACGTGGTGATCTGGATATCGACGTTATCAGTCGTTATCCAACCAGCTCTGGGTACTTACTCCAACAGGATATTCAGCAGGATTCCCTGTTTCTGCATAACAGCAAATCGGCAAAAGGGCTGGTGGGCAGCGTAAAGCGTAAAGTCGCCAACCGTCTGATGCCGGATATCATGATGGCGCATCTGGGCAAAGGCGGCTTGTACAAATCGTTCTCGGTCCCGCCGCATCTGGCCGAGTTCACCAAAAGCCTGGCACCCTATGATGCGATTATTCAGGTCGGCGGCTCGTTCTTCGTCGATCTCTACGGCGTGACTCAGTTTGATCACGCGCTGTGCGCGCTGATGGCGAAAAAACCGCTGCATATGATTGGGCATTCGGTGGGACCGTTTGAAAATCCACGCGTCAATGCGCTGGCAAACTTCGTGTTTGACCGCGTTGATAGCCTGGTGCTGCGTGAAGAGGTCAGCCATGACCGTCTCAAGCAGGATGGCGTGACCACCAGCAAAGTGAAGAAGGGCGTGGACACCGCGTTTCTGGTGAAGGCGCGCGAGGTGGAAAATCCGAGCCACAACCTGCTGCACTGGAAAAACATCATCAGCG
Organism: Pantoea sp. X-Soil-TKNS-1207; assembly: GCF_059730485.1. Taxonomy (NCBI): domain Bacteria; kingdom Pseudomonadati; phylum Pseudomonadota; class Gammaproteobacteria; order Enterobacterales; family Erwiniaceae; genus Pantoea; species Pantoea sp. X-Soil-TKNS-1207. The sequence continues at coordinate 2,829,318 of NZ_AP035958.1, read as the reverse complement.
CCCGCAAAACCATCGCGATCACCGTGCGTGAGCTGGCCCCGTTCGACAAACGTCTCGGTGTCACCCAGCAAGAGTACGAGGCGGCGTTTGGCCGGGTGATCAATGCGATGATCGCTGACGGCTATCAGGTGGTGGCCTTCTCGACCTGTACCGGTATCGACAGCTACGCCAAAGATGACCGGATGGTGGCGCTTCAGCTGCGCGATCGCGTGGATCACCCCGAGCATTACCATGTGATCATGGACGAGTTTAACGACCTCGAACTCGGCATTCTGTTAAGCCACTGCCATCTGACGATTGGCACCCGCCTGCATTCCGCCATTATCTCGATGAATTTCGGCACGCCTGCCGTCGCCATCAACTACGAGCACAAGTCACTGGGCGTAATGAACCAGCTTGGCCTGCCGCAGATGGCGACCGATGTGAAAAGCCTGATGGATGGCTCGCTCATCGACAAAGTGCAGACGGTGCTGGCCGACTACGACAACGTGAAACAGAAAGTTGACGCGGCGGTGGCGCAGGAGCGTGAGATTGGCAACCGAATCACTGAAGAAATTCTCAACGTCTTAGGGTGAAGTGATGAAGCTGACCTTTTTCACCATGCGTTTTCCGGTTGCCTCTGAGACGTTTGTCCTCAATCAGGTAACGCATTTCATCGATGCCGGCTACGACGTGGAGGTTATCTCTGTGTTTCCGGGCGACATGATTAACCGTCATGCCGCGTTTGATGACTACAATCTGGCAGCAAAAACGCACTATCTGCTGCCGGAAGAGAAGGTATCGAACCTCGACAAGCTCACCCAGCGTATCGGGTTGATGCTGCCGAAAATCGCCAAACCTTCACTGCTGAAATCCCTCAACGTGCGCCGCTATGGCGCACAGGCCAGCAAACTGCTGCTGCCGGCGATTGTCGCCAATGCGAAGCAAACCTTCAGCGCAGATGTGTTTCTGGTGCACTTTGGCTATGCCGGTGCGCTGGCGAATAAACTGCGCGAACTGGGCGTGCTGAAAGGCAAGCAGGCCACGGTGTTCCACGGGGCCGATATTTCGCGTCGCCATATTCTGGAAGAGCACAAACTTGACTACATCAACCTGTTCCGGCAGAGCGAGCTGATGCTGCCCATCAGCCACTTGTGGGAGAGCAAGCTGATTGAGATGGGCTGCCCGCCGGAAAAGGTGCATGTCACGCGTATGGGTATTGAGCCGGAGAAGTTTCATTTCCGACCGCGTCAGGCCTTCCATTCCCCGCTGCGCATCGTCTCGGTGGCGCGCCTTACCGAGAAAAAAGGGTTAGATGTGGCGGTCAAAGCCAGTGAGATCCTGCGCAACCAGGGCGGCCAGTTCCAGTTCACCATTATCGGTAACGGTGAACAGGACGGCATGATGCGCGAACACATTGTACGCGCCGGTCTGGAAGAGTACGTCAGTATGCCGGGCTTTAAACCTCAGGAAGAGATTCGCCAGGCGCTGAGCGAAGCGGACATCTTCCTGCTGCCTTCAAAAACCGCCGCGGATGGCGATATGGAGGGCATTCCGGTGGCGCTGATGGAAGCGATGGCGGTGGGGCTGCCCGTGGTCTCGACGTTCCACAGCGGCATTCCTGAGCTGATTCAGAACAACGTCAGCGGCTGGCTGGTTTCTGAGAACGATCCCGAGGAGCTGGCGCAAACCTTGTTGCGTCTGTCACGCGGGGATGTGGACGTTGCGCCGGTGGTCGCCGCCGCGCGTCACAAAGTGGAAACCGAGTTCAATCAGCACATCGCCTATGGCGAGCTGGCAAAAATTCTGGAGCGCATGGTGTGAGCGGATTAAAGTCACAGGCCATCTGGCTGTTTGGCAGCACCTGCTTTGCCGCAGTGTTGCAGGTATTACAGCTCAGCGTGCTGGCGCGTAAGCTGGAAGCGCATGAGTTGGGTTTACTGGCGATTATCAACGCCATTCTGGCGGTGGCGACGGTGTTGCAGGATATGGGCATGAGCAGCTATATCGTGCATCGTCAGGATATTTCGCGCCGCCAGCAGAGCACCATCTACTGGGTGAACGTCTCGCTCAGCTTCTGTACCGGGTTGATCATGCTGATGATCGCCTGGCCGGTAGCCTGGTTCTATCATCTGCCGGAACTGACCGCGCTGATCATGCTGACCAGCCTGAACTTCCTCGTGCTGGGGCATCTTTCTCAGTATCAGGCCCACTATGTGAAATCGAAACGCATGGTGACGCTGGCGAAGATTGAGATGGCGACCAAGCTGTTTGCCTTCCTGTGTACCGTGGCGATGCTCTATTTCACCTCGCTGACGGTTGCGGCGGCGATCCTCGGTCTGTTTATCAACGCCTTCACCCGCATTCTCTGCATGATCTACTTTGGCGAGAAATCATGGCGTCCGACCTGGGAGTTTGATGGTCCCACCTTTGTTGCTGCGGTGCGCTATGGCATCTATCAGCTGGGATCGCAGACCATCAATCAGCTGCGTACCCAGGCCGATGCGCTGATTGTCGGTAAAGTGATGGGTGCGGATATGCTGGGGATCTACTCGCTGGCGAAAGAACTGATTCTGCAACCGCTGAAACTGGTCTCACCGGTGATTAACCGTCTGGCGCTGCCACGCTTTGCCGAGAAGCAGCACGATCCGGAGCAGCTGAAGAAACTGTTCCTGCGCGGCACCTTCGTCATCATGTTGTTCAGCAGCGTGATGTATCTGGCGATTGGTATTTTGTCGCCGGTGATTGTGCGCGTGCTGTATGGCGCAGCGCATGAGCAGGTTTACCATCTGATCCCGCTGATGCTGCTGTTTGGCATGTTGCGTCCGATGGGCGGCCTGACCGGGGCGATTTCGCAGGCGAACGGGCGTACCAACGTCGAGTTCTACTGGAATATCGTCGCCAGCCTGGTGGTGGTGGTGGTGCTGGCAACCACCTATATCTGGCCGAACGTGATCTATGTGGCGCTGACGCTGTCCATTTCGCAGGTGCTGATCTCGGCATTTGCCCATCCATTCTTTATCAAACCGGTGATTGGCATTCGCTTTATGCCGTATGCCCGTCAGTGGGTATCGGTGTCGGTGGTGTTTGTCGGCCTGATGCTGCTGGTCAATCATTTCAATCTATTCGTGATGCCGGAATGGTTTGAAGGCTGGCTCTGATTATCACGGTCTTTCACATAGCGGCGCGATTTATCGCGTCGCTGCTTACGCAAAATAGTCTGAAAATGCGTGGTCTTGTCAGATCTCACTTACCTCAATCCCTTCCGCTGTTTTACAGTAGGTTAACGCTGTGATTTTCCCGTCAACTGGCGTAACGGTGGGGAGTCAAAAAAGCAATTTTTGATGTTGTGACAGAGAGTTAGTGCCGGTTTTTCAGATAAAGATTATACTTGCTGTTCCGGCCGATCCTGCATAATCGACCCACGTATTCACTTCATGAAATGGAATAAATATGACCAAGCTTAAAGCTGTAATCCCGGTAGCGGGTCTCGGTATGCATATGCTCCCTGCGACGAAGGCCATTCCGAAAGAGATGCTGCCTGTCGTCGACAAACCGATGATCCAATATATCGTCGATGAGTGCGTGGCTGCAGGCATCAAGGAGATTGTGCTGGTCACCCATGCTTCCAAAAATGCAGTGGAAAACCACTTCGATACCACTTACGAGCTAGAAGCGCTGCTTGAAGCACGCGTAAAACGTCAGCTGCTGAGCGAAGTGCAATCAATTTGTCCGCCGGGCGTGACCATCATGAACGTGCGTCAGGCCAACCCGCTGGGTCTTGGCCACTCGGTGCTTTGCGCCCGTCCGATGATTGGCGACAACCCGTTTGTGGTCGTGCTGCCAGACGTGCTGCTGGACGACTCTACCGCTGACCATCTGCGTTATAACCTTGCCGCGATGGTAGCGCGTTTTGAAGAAACCGGTCGCAGCCAGGTGCTGGCACAACATATGAAAGGTGCCGACCTGTCCGAATACTCGGTGATCACCACCGAAGAAGCGCTGGATAACCCAGGCGACGTCAGCACCATCACCAACTTTGTTGAAAAGCCGGAAGAAGCCAATACGCTGGGGTCTGACCTGGCCGCCGTGGGTCGCTACGTGCTTTCTGCCGACATCTGGGCTGAACTGGAACGTACGGAACCGGGTGCCTGGGGCCGTATCCAGCTGACCGACGCCATTGCCGCGCTCGGCAAGAAAAAACCTGTCGATGCGACGCTGCTCACTGGTACCAGCTTCGACTGTGGGCGTAAACTTGGCTATATGCAGGCATTCGTTTCTTACGGCCTGCGCAACAATAGCCAGGGACGTGACTTCCGCGCAGCCATTCAGAACATCCTGGCGAAATAACCTTTTCTCATTGTGTGCCGCGCCTTTGCGCGGCTGAAAGGAGTACGCATGGCTATTTTGGTAACGGGCGGAGCAGGGTATATCGGCTCCCATACGGTGCTGGCGCTGTTGCAGCGCGGCGACGACGTTGTGGTCCTGGATAACCTCTGTAATGCTTCGCGCGAAGCCATCAATCGCGTGGAAAAACTGGCGGGCAAAAAAGCGGTGTTTGTCGAAGGCGACGTCCGCGATCGTGCCTGCCTGCGCGACCTGTTTGCAGCTAACAATATCTCAGCCGTCATTCACTTCGCAGCGCTGAAAGCGGTGGGTGAATCCACCCGTATGCCGCTGGAATACTACGACAACAATGTCGCGGGCACCGTGGTGCTGCTGGAAGAGATGCGCGCTGCGGGCGTCTGGAACTTTATCTTTAGTTCTTCTGCCACCGTCTACGGCGCTGATGCGCCGGTTCCTTACGTGGAAACCACGCCGATTGGCGGCACCACCAGCCCATACGGCACTTCCAAGCTGATGATTGAGCTGGTGATGCGCGACTTCGCCAAAGCCGATAGCAACTTCAACGCCATTGCGCTGCGTTACTTCAACCCGGTGGGCGCGCATGAGTCCGGCGAGATTGGTGAAGATCCTGCGGGCATCCCTAACAACCTGCTGCCGTATATCGCGCAGGTCGCCATTGGCCGACTCGACAAACTGGGCGTGTTTGGTGATGACTACGCTACGCCGGATGGTACCTGCCAGCGTGATTACATCCATGTGGTTGACCTGGCTGAAGGCCATCTGAAAGCGCTGGACCATCTGCCAAAAGTGACCGGCTACAAAGCCTATAACCTCGGCGGCGGCAAAGGTTTCTCCGTGCTGGAGATGATCAAGGCATTTGAGAAAGCCTCCGGTAAGCAGATTCCGTTTGAATTCAAACCGCGTCGCGAGGGTGACCTGCCCGCGTTCTGGGCGGATGCGTCACTGGCAAACACCGAGCTGGACTGGCGAGTCACCCGCGGCATCGACGAGATGATGCGCGATACCTGGAACTGGCAAAGTAAGAACCCGAACGGGTTTAACTGACAGTTAGCAGTCTGAGCGTTGATGAAAAACCCGGCAATGGCCGGGTTTTTTTATATCTAAATAAAATCACCGCTCCATTTTGTTGTTTTTTTATACACGTCAGGGTTAGTTCAGATCAGGAATATTCCTGGGCGAACTTAGCGGTAGAATTCGCTTCTAAAAAAATTATTCTTACGTTTTGCGATCACGCAAGGCAAAGTTTGTTATTCAGAGCTAAGCTGTGAGACGTTTGTCGTCAAAGAGTTGCAATTAATTCAATCGCGTAAGTAAACATTAATGGTATGACTGAATACATCAGACAATAACCATGTTAATTCAGTAGCACAAATTGTATTATTTGCGACAGTCTCAGACTTTGACGGTGATTGTTGTAAAATTGACCACCGCGATAATTCGCGGTGAAGATAGAAAATTCGCTTGTTATACAGCATATTGGTTGCTGCAAACCAAGGGCGGTAGCGTGGCTGTTTTTTATATTTTTGCTGAAAAAATAACCCGCTCATAAATGTTATAGCATTTTAATAAGACATATTAGAGGTTGTGGAATGTTACTTCCCGTAATCATGGCCGGAGGAACCGGCAGCCGTTTGTGGCCACTTTCACGCGAACTCTATCCAAAGCAGTTCATCAGCTTGCATGGACAGCACTCGATGTTGCAGGAAACCGTTAATCGTCTGGCGGGAATAGAAGCGCGCGCCCCTCTGGTCATTTGTAACGAAGAACACCGTTTTCTCGTTGCCGAACAGCTCCGTCAAATAAAAAAACTCTCTCATAACATCATCCTGGAGCCGGTCGGACGTAATACCGCCCCAGCGATTGCACTGGCAGCAATCAACGCGATTGAGCAGGGGGACGACCCGGTATTGCTGGTATTGGCTGCCGATCATGTGATTGAAAACCGTGCGGCTTTCCATCAGGCGATTGCCACGGCAACCAGGTATGCGAAACAGGGACATCTGGTCACCTTTGGTATTGTGCCCACCGGGCCTGAAACCGGATATGGCTATATCCATCGTGGCAAACAGTTATCGGGTGCTGACGATGCACCGTTTAGCGTGCAGCGTTTTGTCGAAAAACCCAACCTGAAAACTGCCCAGGATTACCTGGCTTCCGGCGAATATTACTGGAATAGCGGCATGTTTATGTTCCGCGCTAAACGCTATCTGCAGGAACTGGAAAAATACCGCCCGGATATTCTGGAAGCCTGCCGCCGTGCAATGGCAAATGTCCAGGAAGGCAATGATTTTATTAGTATCGATAAAGACGACTTTATCGCCTGCCCGGATGAATCAGTCGATTACGCAGTAATGGAACAGACTGATGCTGCGGTGGTTGTGCCGCTGGATGCTGGCTGGAGTGATGTCGGCTCCTGGTCTGCGCTTTGGGAAGTGAATGAAAAAGATGCCGCCGGTAACTCACTGAAAGGCGACACTTTCCTGCACAACACCAAAAACTGCTATATCAACAGTGAAGATCAGCTGGTGGCAGCGATTGGCGTAGAAAACCTGGTTATTGTGAATACGAAAGACGCTGTGCTGGTGGCACGTAAAGATCAGGTACAGGATGTTAAACGCGTGGTTGAATTCCTGAAAGGGGAATGCCGCAGCGAATATCGTCGCCATCGCGAAACCTACTGGCCGTGGGGGCGTTGCGATCTGGTGGTTAACACCGGACGCTTTAACGTAAATCGCATTACGGTGAAGCCTGGCGAATCTTTCGAGCTACAAATGCACTATCACCGCACCGAGCACTGGGTCATCCTTTCGGGCACCGCCAAGGTTACCATTCAGGATAAAACGCTGCTGCTCACTGAAAACCAGTCAACCTTTATTCCGATTGGTCACCAACACACGCTTGAAAATCCTGGAAAAATCCCACTGGAATTGCTGGAAATCCAGTCTGGATCCTATCTGGGTGATGACGACCTGATTCTGATCAAAGAGCAATTTGCCCGTAAATAAGGACCCTGGAAGATAATGGAAGCATTGACCTGTTTTAAAGCCTATGACATCCGTGGTGAGTTGGGCAAAGAGCTGAATGAAGATATTGCGTACCGCATTGGCCGCGCTTATGGCGAATTTCTCAAGCCAAAAACTATTGTGGTCGGTGGAGATGTTCGCCTGACCAGTGAAGCGCTGAAAATGGCGTTGGCAAAAGGGCTGATGGATTCCGGCACCGATGTGCTGGATATCGGTATGAGCGGCACCGAAGAGATTTACTTTGCGACTTTTCATCTGGGGATTGATGGTGGCATTGAAGTAACAGCCAGTCATAACCCAATGAACTACAACGGTATGAAGCTGGTGCGTGAGGGCGCGCGCCCGATTAGCGGCGATACCGGTCTGCGTGATGTTCAACGTCTGGCGGAAGCCAACGCGTTCGCGCCGGTTAATCAGGCAAAACGCGGTAGCTACAAACAAATTTCAGTGCTTGATGCCTATGTCGACCATTTGCTGGGTTACATCGATCTGACGAACTTCAAGCGACCGATGAAGCTGGTGATTAACTCCGGTAATGGCGCCGCTGGTCATGTTATCGATGAAATTGAAAAACGCTTCCAGCAAGCGAATGCGCCAGTAAGCTTTATTAAAGTTCATCATCAGGCAGACGGTAATTTCCCTAACGGAATTCCTAATCCATTACTGCCAGAATGTCGCAAAGATACTTCAGATGCTGTGCGTGAGCATAAAGCGGATATGGGGATCGCTTTTGATGGCGATTTTGACCGTTGCTTCCTGTTTGATGAAAACGCTGAATTTATCGAAGGCTATTATATCGTCGGACTGCTGGCTGAGGCGTTCCTGAAGAAAGAGCCGGGTGCAAAAATCATTCATGACCCACGCCTGACCTGGAACACCATTGATGTGGTGACTCGCGCAGGGGGTATTCCAGTGATGTCAAAAACGGGTCATGCCTTCATTAAAGAGCGTATGCGTGAAGAAGATGCGGTATATGGCGGTGAAATGAGCGCACACCACTATTTCCGTGATTTCGCCTATTGCGACAGTGGAATGATTCCGTGGCTGCTGGTAGCGGAATTACTGGCGAGCAAAAATGAATCTCTCTCAAAGCAGGTTGCGGAGAGAATGGCGGCATTCCCTTGTAGTGGTGAGATTAATTCTAAGATAAATAATGCTGCAGCCAGAATTGAACATATCAAAGCTCAGTATAAAACAGAAGATAGCGTAGTTGATACTACAGACGGTGTGAGTTTTGAATTCAAACAGTGGCGTTTTAACTTACGCAGTTCCAATACCGAGCCTTTAGTACGGCTGAATGTTGAGTCACGAAGTGACAGTGCGTTATTGGCAGAAAAGGTAGATGAAATCCTGCAACATTTGAATGGTGAGTAAATAATGTTACATGGCATAGCTAGTGGTATAAGTCGCTATCGTGGTTTTATATTTAACAGCGTGAAGCGAGATTTTCAATCACGTTATCAAAGTAGTTTTCTCGGTGCCTTATGGCTGGTTTTACAGCCAATGGCAATGATTGCGGTTTATACACTGGTGTTCTCAGAACTTATGCGCGCCAGGCTATCTGATATGTCATCACCCTATGCCTATAGCATTTATCTATGTTCTGGTGTTCTGACATGGGGATTGTTCTCCGAAACCTTAAATGGACTTGTTAATGTTTTTCTTAATAATTCCAATGTGCTCAAAAAGCTAAATTTCCCACGAGTTTGCCTGCCTCTGATTGTGGTATTATCGGCAGCAATAAACTTTGCAATTATTTTCTCAATTTTCATTGTCTTTCTTATTGTTACTGGTAATTTTCCTTTATATACATTTTTGTATATCTTTCCTGTTCTGATAGTGCAAATGGTATTTACGACGGGCTTGGGCATTATTCTCGGTGTGATGAATGTATTCGTCAGGGATGTGAGTCAGTTTATAACTATATTGCTTCAGTTCTGGTTTTGGTTTACGCCTATCGTGTATGTTACCAATACTTTGCCTGAATGGGCTCGTGGCGCGCTTAATTATAATCCCATGGCGTTGATCATTCAGAGCTATCACAACATCTTTTTATATCAAAAAGAACCAGACTGGATAAGTCTTTTACCAGTGGCCATTATAGGTGTAATCCTATTCCTCCTTGGATGGAAAATGTTTAGAAAACATGCTTCAGATATTGTGGATGAATTATGACTACTAGTATTTCAGTATCAGGTGTTTCGAAAGCCTATAAATTTTACCCGTCAAAATGGGATCGCATCATTGAAAAAATGATGCCGGGTGAAAGCATTCGACACAACAAGAAATGGGTCCTGAAAGATATTTCATTCGAAATAGCAGCCGGAGAATCTGTTGGGATTGTTGGTGTTAATGGGGCCGGGAAAAGCACGTTGTTAAAGTTGTTAACGGGCACGACACAACCGACGCAAGGAACAATCCACACGAATGGACGTGTTGCTGCATTGCTGGAATTAGGAATGGGATTCCATCCTGATTTTACTGGCAGGCAGAATGTGTTTATGTCCGGTTTGATGATGGGATTTTCAAAATCCGAAATAAATCAATTAATGCCTGAGATAGAGAGTTTTGCTGATATTGGTGAATACATTGATCAGCCTGTAAGAATCTATTCAAGCGGGATGCAGATGCGTCTCGCATTTGCAGTTGCGACATGTTCACGCCCAGATATTCTTATCGTCGATGAAGCACTTTCTGTCGGGGACTCACGTTTTCAGGCAAAATGCTACGCACGCATCGCCAAATTTAAAGAACAAGGTACAACTTTGTTATTAGTGTCGCACAGTGCGGGAGATATAGTGCGGCATTGTGATAGGGCGATTTTCCTGAAAAATGGTGAAATTGAGCTAGATGGTCTTTCCCGTGATGTCACAAACCGATATATGGATGAGCTTTTTGGAAAGTCAGACTCAAAGTTCATTCCAACGGCAGAAACATTTATTCTGGCAGCAGATAATGCAACTCATGGAAGAGAAGAAGATGTTTTTCACACTCGTAGCGGTTATCGACAAGAGGAATATCGCTGGGGAGTGGGTGGGGCCAAAATAATCGATTACGCTATATCAATAGAGGGAGAGGATTACCCATCTAGTATCGAAAGTAATACGATGACTAATTTCCTCTTCAAGGTTCATTTTGAAAACGATTTTGATAATGTGGTGCCAGGTATATTAATTAAAACGTTGGATGGCCTTTTTCTCTATGGAACAAATTCATTCTTGTCTTCGAAAGGAATGAGTCAAATCCAACCTCGAAAAGGTGAAGTTCATATATTCAAGTTTAGTTTTCCACTAAATTTGAATCAGGGTGACTATCTGATTTCATTTGGGATCTCCTCAGGCGACCCGCTAACTGAAATGAGCCCTTTGGATCGACGCTACGATTCTATAATTATACATATTAAAAAACATATGACTTTTTGGGGCGTCGTTGATCTCAAATCTGACTTTGAGAATTATAAATAAGGTTTGTAATACATATGAAAAAAACATTGGAACAACTGGTTTCTGCACTCCCTGAAATATATCAAACAATTTATGGACATCCCAACTGGGATAAACAAGCGTCTCGTGACGGAAATGTGCGCCTTGAAAAGATCATTAACATCTATCGTACTCTTGAAAAAAAGTTAGGTCGTCCATTACGAGTGTTAGACCTGGGTTGTGCTCAAGGTTTTTTTAGCATGAGTTTGGCAAATCTTGGTGCCAATGTACAAGGCATAGATTTTTTACAGGAAAACGTCAATCTATGTAATTTTCTCGCTGAAGAAAATAAGAATTTAAGTGTTAAATTTTCTGTTGGCAGGATTGAAGAGTTTATCGATCAATTAGAACCCGACAGTTATGATCTTGTTATTGGACTAAGCGTTTTTCATCATATTGTTCATGAGCACGGGCTGCATAAAGTACAAAATTGGCTTTTGAAGCTTACGAATTGCGTACGTGCCGTCATCCTGGAGTTGGCTCGTCAGGAAGAACCTTTATATTGGGGACCATCACAGCCTCTCGATCCGCGTGAATTAATCGAGCAGTGTGGCTTTTATCGTCTGATAGCGAGATTTGATACTCATCTTTCACACATAAATCGTCCAATGTATGTAATAAGCAACAATCACATAATATTCGATGATTGCTGTTATGAGTACGATAAGTGGACACAACGGCCTTACGAAACTGCAAACAGTATTCACGACGGTAGCAGAAGATATTATTTTAGTGATAAAATAGTTTGCAAATTTTACCAGTTTTCGACAGTGAATGGCGAGCTTTCTTCTTATGAAAAGGAAAGAAGCCTTTTAGAGCTTGAACAAGAAACTGCTTTTCTAAATAATCCTCCTGAGGGAATGAATATTCCCAAAATGATATTAAGTGGGAGCAATTACGAAGAGGGCTGGTTAGTGATGGATCGCTTACCAGGAAGGTTATTGTTTGATATTTTAAACGAAAAAGAACCATTTGATGTTGATGGAATCATTATACAACTTCTTGAACAACTCGTTATTCTTGAAGAAAACGGGCTATATCATGATGATATTAGAACCTGGAATATAATGGTCGATCATGATAATAAACTCAATATTATTGATTTTGGGTCTATTTCATCGTCAAAAAAAGATTGTGTATGGCCTGAGAATATATTTCAATCATTCGTGATATTAGTCAATGAAATGATCATACCTGACTCTATCACCGGGGGAATATTCAGGCCGGCGGCAGTGAGTCCCTTCCAACTCCCTACCCCCTATTCTAACTGGATTTATGCATTCTGGAAAAAGCCTGCAGAATTATGGACCTTCAAACTATTACTTGATTTGTTCAACACCCGGACCCAATTAGTTTCACCTGAGAACGAAATTTCAGGTGTAGAAAAGTGGATTGGATCTCAGGAGAAAGTTGTGATGCAGCATCAGGCTTTTATTCATAAGTTTGATGTTTTATTAGAGGATAGTCAGAAAAGATTAACCAGGGCTGACAATCAGGCTAATGCAAGTTTAAACCTGAGGATACGACAACTCGAAGAAGCTAATGCATCCATTAGCGATAAGGTTAATTTATTAAGCGAAGGCTATAAGGCGTTAGCAGACAATATTGAATTGCAGCTTGAGATGAAAATATATAATACTAAAGCCAGCATTGAGAAATTCAATCGTGGCCTTGAGCAGAAACTCAATTCAATGCAACAACAGATTGAGACAGTGCATTCAATTAATAAAGAAATTAATAGCATTACATTAAAGCAATTATCCAATGCAGGCTCGCCGGAAATATTCGGCGATGTTTCATCGGAATATGAAAAAGCCCAGGCACTTATTGAGCAATTGCAACAAGATAATGCGCGATTATATCGTTATATTGAAGCCATCGAACAAAGTCGGTCATGGAAAATGACTGCATGGTGGAGAGCTATTGGACGCCCTGTGAAAATGGTAGCTAAACAGCCAATAGCTCAAACAGGGAAAAAGTTAGTAAAATATTCATTAAAAAATACGGCGAAATATATTCAAAAACGGCCCGTATTGAAGTCGAGAGTTATCAAGGCTCTTCGATTCCTGGGTCTCTATAATGTCAGCATTCGGATATATCAGAAATGCTTTCCTTTAGTACATGCTGTGAATATAGTTGACCAGCAGGTACAGAACGAAACATTGAACAAACACAATAAAGAACAGAATCTTCCCCCAGTGGTTTGGGATATATATTCAAAATTAAAAAAATAAAATTTAATGAAATTATTCAAGGAGAAAAAATTGCACATACTACTTGACATGCAAAGCTGCCAGTCGGAAAGTCGCTTTCGTGGTATTGGGCGTTATACGCTATCTCTGGCCAAAGCAATAATTCGAAATTCTCCTGATAATAAAATCACCTTGTTACTTAACGGTATGTATCCCGTTGATACTATTAACAGGGTCAAGGATGAATTCAAAAACTTAATTCCCCAGGAGTCGTTTTATATTTTTTCTGCACAAGGACCCGTTGCATGGATAGACTCAGCTAACAGGAACAGAAATAGCGCAGCTAAAATATGTCGAGATTATGCAATTGCTAACATTAGGCCTGATATAGTATGTAATATGAATTTTAGTGAAGGCTTTTATGATGATTTTGTTGTATCCATAACAGATTATCCACATGGTGCAAAAGTCTTCTCGATTGTTTATGATTTGATTCCATTATTAAATCAGGAAGTCTATCTTGCTGATCCAGAGTTAAAGAAGTTTTATATAAACAAACTTCGCGAGTTGGAAATGGCTGATGGCTTATTAGCAATATCAGAATCAGCAGCACGAGAAGTTCAGGAAAATCTTGTAGTACCACTTGAAAAAATCACTAATATTTCATCTGCGATAGATGATCATTTCAAGATTATTGATATCAGCGATGTAGAAAAACAAAACATACTGCTTAACTATGGGGTTGAGCGGGATTTTGTGATGACAATTGGCATTGTTGAGCCTCGGAAAAATATTGAGGCTCTGATTAAGGCATATAGTCTTTTACCGGATGAAGTAAAAGAAACACATGTGCTGGTGTTAGCCTGTCAAATTAAACCACATGATCTGGAACGCCTTTCAGCGATTGCATCTCAGTATGGCTTATCTGAGAAAGATATTATTTATACTGGATTTATTCCAGATAGTGATCTTGTTGCGCTATATAACTTATGTAAGCTTTTTGTTTTCCCATCGATTCATGAGGGTTTCGGTTTACCTCCGCTCGAAGCGATGAGCTGTGGCGCAGCTACAATTGCCTCAAATACGTCAAGTTTGCCTGAGGTCATGGGGTGGGATGGCTCCATGTTTAACCCGCATGATGTTGGTGAAATGTCGGCTTTAATTTGTAAAGCGTTGGTTGATGGTGATTTTCATCATAAATTGAAAGAAAATGCCAAACGGCAGGCGACGATTTTTTCCTGGGACAAATGTGCGCAAAGAGCAATTTCTGCTTTTGAATCGAGTCTTTCGGAAGGGAAGCATACCCTAATTGCCTCATCTGAATTGCTTTCTCAGGCCATCAACAAGCTGAATGAAGTATCTGCACAGGGTTTAGCTGATGTGGATAATCTGGGAACTGCATGGGCAATGGCAAGAAATGGATTTTTGACACATAAGAAACAGCTTTTGGTTGATATTTCGGTGTTAGTTCAACATGATGCCAGAACCGGAATACAACGCGTCGTGCGCAGTATTCTTTCATGTCTGATGAACAGCACTGTAAAAGGATATGAAATACGAGCTGTTTACTGTGAAATGGATGGTTTGTTCAAGTATGCCAATGCTTATCTTGATGAAAACTATGGAACAAAATTTGGCATTGATGAAGTTGCTTTAATTAAAAAAGACGATATTTTTTTAGGATTGGATCTAACAGCCCATCTTTTTCCTTATTTAAACACACAGCTAGATATTTTTAGACGTAGTGGCGCTTTAATATATTATGTTGTTTATGATTTGATTCCTTTGCTGTATCCCAACTGGACTGATGCGGGTGTTCGGGCAGCTTTCCAGCCCTGGATTAAATCACTGGCTAATAACAGCGATGGGCTTATATGCATTTCTGCGGCCGTTAAGAATGAAGTAGAACTTTATTTGAAGGAAAGGGAGGATGTTTTCCCTGTCAATCAACATATCAAGGTTGAATATTTTCATCTCGGTGCAGACCTCAAGGGTAGCGTTCCTTCAAAAGGTCGTCCGGAAAACGCCGATTTTATCCTTGATGAATTGAGTAAGCGTCCAGTTTTCCTGATGGTGAGTACAATCGAACCACGCAAAGGCCACAAGCAAGTTCTTGAAGCTTTTAATAAACTTTGGGAAAATGATATTGATTGTGCATTAGTTTTTGTGGGTAAGAAGGGTTGGCATGTTGAAGAGTTATGCGAGGCTATGTCAATTCATAACCGCAACAATTCGCAATTTTTCTGGCTACAGGGTGTAAGTGATGAATTTTTAGCGGAGCTTTATGGAGCTGCGCAGGCATTGATAGTTGCCTCTTATGCAGAAGGTTTTGGTTTGCCGCTGATCGAGGCCGCGCAATATGGACTTCCTATCATTACACGAGATATTCCTGTACTTCGTGAGGTAGCAGGAGAGCACGCACTATATTTTCAGGGGAATGATGCTGAAGATATAGAAAAGGCAGTGCTTGAATGGTTAGAGTTAAGTAAAAGCAATGCTGTGCCGCAATCAGCAAGCATCCCATGGTTGACCTGGGAGCAAAGTGCGTCACAATTAATTGAAAAGCTTCCTTTTATTGAAGCTAAATAGTAAATAAGGAATGATGAAATGAAATCTGCGGTGATTACCGGTATTACCGGACAAGATGGTGCATATCTGGCTGAGTTGCTGATTAACAAGGGATATACGGTATACGGTACATATCGTCGCACCAGTTCTGTTAATTTTTGGCGAATTGACGAGTTAGGCATTAAAAATCATCCACAATTGCACCTTGTTGAATACGACCTTACCGACTTATCTTCCAGCATTAGATTACTGCAAGAAAGTAAGGCCACGGAAGTCTATAACCTGGCTGCCCAGAGCTTTGTCGGTGTTTCTTTTGACCAGCCATTAACTACGGCCGAAATTACCGGCATCGGTCCTGTTAATCTGTTAGAAGCCATCCGTATCGTTAACCCGAAAATTCGCTTCTATCAGGCTTCAACTTCAGAAATGTTTGGCAAGGTCCAGGCTATTCCGCAGAAAGAAGATACACCTTTCTACCCACGTAGCCCGTACGGTGTTGCGAAACTCTATGCGCACTGGATGACCATCAACTATCGCGAAAGCTACGATATCTTTGCATCCAGCGGTATTTTATTTAACCACGAGTCGCCATTACGTGGTCAGGAATTTGTTACCCGCAAAATTACTGACTCCGTCGCTAAAATCAAACTCGGTAAGCTGGATGTGCTTGAACTGGGCAACCTTGATGCGAAACGCGATTGGGGCTTTGCTAAAGAGTATGTTGAAGGTATGTGGTTAATGCTGCAGGCCGACGAGCCAGATACTTTTGTTCTGGCAACCAACCGTACCGAAACAGTACGCGACTTCGTTTCCATGGCATTCAAAGCCGTCGGAATTGAACTGCGCTTTGAAGGTAAAGACGAGCAGGAAGTTGCGATTGATGTTGCGACAAATAAAGTCGTGGTTAAGGTCAATCCGAAATTCTATCGTCCTGCGGAAGTTGAACTGCTGATTGGTAATCCTGAGCGCGCGAAAAACATTCTCGGCTGGGAACCCAAAACGACCCTGGAAGAACTGTGCGCTATGATGGTTGAAGAAGATCTCCGTCGTAACAAACAAGGATTCTCTTTCTAAGATGACAAATGGCAAAAAAGCACTGATCACTGGTATCAAGGGCTTTACCGGCCATTATATGGCAGCGGAACTCTCCGCTGCCGGATATGAGGTTTATGGCCTTGGCTCGACTCCAGATCAGGGGTCCGAAAACTATTTTCAGGTTGATCTGACGGATGCTGCACAGGTTAAGTATGCGGTAGAGCAAGTTGCGCCTGATGTTATTGTACATCTTGCGGCGATTGCTTTTGTCGGCCATGCAGATCCGAAGGCGTTCTATGATGTTAATCTGTGTGGCACCCGCAATTTGCTTCAGGTTTTGGCTGATTTAAGCAAAAAGCCGGAGGCGGTACTTATTGCCAGTAGTGCCAATGTTTATGGCAATACTACGCCAGGAAAGTTGAATGAGCATAGCCCGGTTAATCCGGCCAATGACTATGCTGTCAGTAAGTTGGCCATGGAATATATGGCTAAACTCTTTCAGGATAAACTGCCAATCATTATTGCCAGACCTTTTAATTATACGGGAGTGGGGCAGGCGGAAAATTTCCTCATCCCCAAAATAGTTAAACATTTCCGTGAACGTAAAAGCGTCATTGAGTTAGGTAATATCGATGTATGGCGTGACTTCTCAGATGTCCGTTTTCTGACTAAAAGCTATGCTGCACTGTTACAGTCATCTGTATTCGGACAGGTTGTCAATGTGGCCTCAGGTGAGATGTATTCATTGCGTCAGGTTATCAATCTCTGCGAGGAGTTAACCGGCCATAAAATCATCATTGAAGTGAATCCACAGTTTGTCAGGGCCAATGAAATCAAAGAACTTTGCGGGGATATTACCCTGTTGAACACTCTGACAGGCAATACCTTGCAAAAAGTACCACTGAGAGAAACGCTGAAATGGATGCTGGAAGCAAAAAACTAGACGTCATCTTTTCAACGGACTGCATTAAATATCCTTTAACAGGTATTGGGCGTTACGCCTTTGAGCTTGCAAAAGAACTTCAGCGCAGAGAAGACAAGGTTGCATTAACTTATCTTCATGGTACTAAAGTGCGCGATTCACTGGCAATTGCCAGTGAATCGGCGCAGTCTGTCCAGACTTTCAAACGGAAATTGCAAAAAAGTAAAACGGTAAGTGAAATCTATCGGCTGACATTTCCTGTCATGAAATCGATGGTATTAAGGAAATTTAAAGGACATATTTTTCATAGCCCCAATTACTATTTGCCGCCTGGTATTAAGCATACGGTCGCAACATTTCACGATTTGTCCGTTTTCCACTGGCCGCAGTTTCATCCGGCCGGGCGCGTGCATTTGATGCAGAAAGAACTCAGAAATACGGTGGCGCGCGCGACCATGCTGCTGACCGACTCCCATTATACAAAAAAAGAGTTAATCGAATTTTTCGGTCTGCAAGATGAAAAAATAATGGTGGCACCTCTGGCATGCAATGAGCAATTTCATCCGCGCGATGAAAAGGAAGTGCAGTCTGTTCTGGATGAATACCGGCTGAAGTGGCGCCGTTTTTTTCTGTATACTGGCACAATAGAACCGAGAAAAAATATCCTTACTCTGCTGAGAGCCTATGATCGCCTTTCTCTCAACGACAAACAATCTTATCCACTGGTAATCAGTGGCTATAAAGGTTGGGAAAACGAAGAGTTATTTCGCCTGTTTCATAAAGGTGAGCGCGAGGGTTGGTTAAAATATCTTGGCTTCGTACCCGGAAAAAACCTGCCTGTTCTCTTTAGCGCAGCCACCAGTTTTGTATTTCCTTCAATCTATGAAGGGTTCGGCCTGCCAGTGCTTGAAGCGATGGCTTCAGGTACGCCGGTAATCTGTTCAAACGCGACATCGTTGCCTGAAGTTGTTGGTGATTCTGCTTTGATGCACGACCCTGAAGATGATGAGACTTTGACGAAATATATTCAAATGATGATAAACGATGCCTCTCAGAAAGAGAGGATGATTTATTCGGGGCTGACTCGCGCCCGAAATTTTTCATGGTCACATTGCGCAGATAAGACAATAGAGGCCTATGAACAGGTTGCTAAATTTATATGATTAAAGTTCTTCACTGCTATAAGACCTATTATCCCGACACTTTTGGTGGTATAGAGCAGGTTATTTATCAGCTCTCAGAGGGGGGGCTTAAACAGAATATCGAATCAACAATTTTTACCCATAGCCCCAGTTTTGAGAAAAAAATCACCACATTAGATCATCACTCAATTTATCGGGTAAAGACACTCTGTGAATTCGCTTCTACCCCTTTTTCGCTTTCCGCGGTTAAAGAATTCAAGCTATTAGCGCAGCAGGCTGATGTTATTCATTACCATTTCCCCTATCCTTTTATGGATTTCATGCATTTTGCTGCGGGTATCAAAAAACCGTCCGTGGTGAGTTATCACTCAGACATCGTCAAACAGAAGGCGTTGTTACGGCTCTACTCACCACTGATGAACCGTTTCCTTTCCAGTGTGGATCGTATTGTTGCGGCCTCCCCGAATTATGTGGAGAGCAGCCCGGTATTACAGCATTTCAAAGATAAGGTTGAAGTCATTCCTTACGGACTTGATCAGCGTTTTTACCAAAATAATGATCCCAGCGTGCTGGAAAAGTGGCGGGCACAATTTCCAGAGGGCTTCTTTCTATTTATCGGCACATTCCGCTATTACAAAGGGCTGCATATCCTGATTGAAGCAGCCCAGAACAGTCACTATCCGATTGTCGTAGTAGGGGCAGGGCCAATAGAGGCGGAGCTGAAAGCTCAGGCACAGCGTTTAGGTGTGGATAATATTCATTTCCCTGGCGCGCTTGGCGATAGTGACAAGTCTGCACTTCTCCAGCTCTGCACCAGCCTGGTATTTCCTTCCCATCTGCGTTCTGAAGCATTTGGTATCTCTCTGCTGGAAGGGGCGCTGTATTCAAAACCATTAATCTCAAGTGAAATTGGTACCGGAACAACCTATATCAATATTGATAAACTGACCGGGTTAGTGGTTCCCCCTTCAAACCCTCAAGCCCTGCGCCAGGCGATGGATTGTATTTGGCACAATCCCGCACAGGCTAAAAGCTATGGACAGGCTGCATTCAAACGCTTTGAAGCACTTTTTACCGCAGACAAGATGATTGAAAGTTACTCAAGGCTCTATAAATCCTTGTTAAATGTGTGATTTTTTTTCAGATAAATTCATCGGACTATCGCACCAATCATTACCTCTAATCGGCTATCCTGAGTTAACATATCGGTCACTTATTGAATGGTGTTACTGGTAACACCATGCGAGACCACAGACAGGAGTATGTAATGTCCAAGCAACAGATCGGCGTTGTAGGTATGGCGGTTATGGGCCGCAACCTGGCTCTTAACATCGAGAGCCGCGGTTACACTGTTTCTATCTTCAACCGTTCGCGTGAGAAGACTGATGAAGTCATCGCTGAGAACCAGGGCAAGAAGCTCGCGCCTTACTACACCATTGAAGAATTCGTTGACTCGCTGGAAAAACCGCGTCGTATCCTGCTGATGGTTCAGGCGGGTGAAGCAACCGATAAGACTATCGCTTCTCTGACGCCGCATTTGGATAAAGGCGATATTCTGATCGATGGCGGTAACACCTTCTACAAAGACACCATCCGTCGTAATAAAGAATTGTCTGAGCAGGGCTTCAACTTCATCGGTACCGGTGTTTCCGGCGGTGAAGAGGGCGCGCTGAAAGGCCCTTCAATCATGCCTGGTGGCCAGAAAGAAGCCTACGAACTGGTTGCACCGATTCTGGATAAAATCGCTGCACGCGCCGAAGATGGCGAAGCCTGTGTGACCTATATCGGTCCGGACGGTGCAGGTCACTATGTGAAGATGGTTCACAACGGCATCGAATACGGCGATATGCAGCTGATTGCAGAAGCTTACGCACTGCTGAAAGGCGCGCTTGGCCTGACCAACGAAGAGCTGGCGAAAACCTTCACCGACTGGAACAACGGTGAGCTGAGCAGCTATCTGATCGACATCACCAAAGATATCTTCACTAAGAAAGATGAAGACGGTAAATACCTGGTTGATATGATTCTGGATGAAGCAGCAAACAAAGGCACCGGTAAATGGACCAGCCAGAGCTCGCTGGATCTCGGTGAGCCGCTGTCTCTGATCACCGAATCTGTGTTTGCGCGTTACCTCTCTTCTCTGAAGTCTCAGCGTGTGGCGGCGTCAAAAGTTCTGAGCGGCCCGCAGGCGAAAGCGTTCACTGGTGATAAAGCCGAATTCGTAGAGAAAGTACGTCGCGCTCTGTACCTGGGCAAAATCGTTTCTTATGCGCAGGGCTTCTCTCAGCTGCGTGCGGCGTCTGAACAGTACAACTGGGATCTGCATTACGGTGAGATTGCAAAAATCTTCCGTGCTGGTTGTATCATCCGTGCTCAGTTCCTGCAGAAAATTACTGATGCTTACGCAGAAAACGCTAACATTGCTAACCTGCTGCTGGCGCCGTACTTCAAGAATATCGCCGATGAGTATCAGCAGGCGCTGCGCGATGTAGTGGCATATGCTGTTCAAAACGGTATTCCGACCCCGACCTTCTCTGCGGCAATTGCTTACTACGACAGCTATCGCTCAGAAGTTCTGCCAGCGAACCTGATTCAGGCTCAGCGTGACTACTTCGGTGCGCATACCTATAAGCGCATTGATAAAGATGGTGTATTCCATACTGAATGGTTAGAATAAAGATGAAAACCCGGCGGTAGCCGGGTTTTTTTATGTTATGAAAAGTGGTTTTACACAGTAAATTTTTCAATTCCCATCTTATATTTATCATGGTTCTCCAATTAGAATCTAAAGCAAAGGAAATTATCAATAATGGATAATCATAACGAGTGTGACATTGCTGTCATTATTCCTTGTTATAATGAAGAAGTTTCAATATCAAAAGTAATATCAGATTTTGAGACTTATTTGCCTGAAGCAAAAATATATGTCTTTGATAATAAATCGACCGATAACACTGCTCTGCGTGCAAAGGAAGCGGGTGCCAGAGTTGTGAGAGTCAATAATAAAGGCAAAGGTAATGTTGTGCGAAGAATGTTTGCTGATGTTGAGGCGGACATTTATATTATGGTTGATGGTGATGCTACCTACGATGTTTCCAACTGTCGAACATTAATCAATGAACTCATTGATAACGGTCTTGATATGGTTGTTGGTGCTCGCGTACATACAGAAAAAGAAGCCTACCGTGCGGGACACACATTTGGGAATAAACTATTAACTGGCTGCGTGAAGAGTATTTTTGGCGGCTCGTTTACCGATATGTTATCAGGGTATCGGGTTTTTTCACGCAGATATGTAAAATCTTTTCCTGCAATGGCAAAGGGATTTGAAACTGAAACAGAACTGACCGTTCATGCTCTTGAACTTCGTATGCCATATGGCGAGGTCAAAATCCCTTATTTTTCGAGAATGGAAGGCTCCGATAGTAAACTGAGCACTTATAAAGATGGATTGAGAATTCTTAAAACAATCATTAAACTTTATTCTTCTGAAAGGCCGCTTTTTTTCTATGGGTTATTAGGGTTACTGTTTTCGATAATTAGTATCGTGCTGGCGATTCCGCTCGCAGAAACCTATGTGACTAGCGGATTAGTTCCTCGCCTGCCAACTGCACTGTTATCAACAGGTCTTTTCCTTTTGGCTGGTATATCATTTACTGCAGGTCTGATTCTTGAAAGTGTTACGATCGGCAGAAGAGAAATGAAAAGGCTGGCTTATTTGTCAATTCCTAAAATTATCGGCAACTAGGACAGCAATTATCAATGCTTACTATTAGAAGAACCCTTTTATTAATTGCTTCAATACTTTTTGTCGTAGGATTCGAATTCCATAAGCAATTTGCTACGGGTTTCGAACTGGTTTTAGGAAACCGATTCGATGCAATAATTGAGGCAAGTATTCTTGAGCATTGGTATAACGTTTTTTCTGGGGTTTCGAACTGGAAAGAAGTCGCTTATTTTTTTCCTTATGAAAACACCCTGGGATACAATGATGGATATTTTCTTTATGGGGTGATATTTTCAATTTTTCGCGTAATGGGTTTTGATATCCTTATCTCCTCAGAATTGTTGAATGTATCTCTGAAGATTATTGGTTTTTTGTCATTTTTCGTTCTATGCAGAAAAATGAAATTGAATTATTATTGCGCTCTCGCGGGCGCAATAATATTCACGTTGAGTAATAGTCTGGTTATACAAGCACGACACGCGCAACTCTTCAGTGTCGCATTTGCACCTTTGTTAACGCTTCTATTATTCTCCTATTTAAAGGGAATGTTAATTAAATCAGAGTGGAAGGAAACTGCATTCTATGGGTGTGTCTCGTCATGTCTGTTATCAGCCTGGCTATTGACATCATTTTACATGGCGTGGTATTACCTTCTATTTTGCGCTGTTTTTATCTTCATCACACTTCTTCTTTTCACTAATAAGTCATCTAAGTATTCTGTTAAGAATATTTCACTAAACTGGCTTGTCCTATTATTACCAGCCCTCACATTTTTCATTACAATAATACCGTTTCTTATCGTTTATTTACCCAAGCTAAAAGAGACACATGGCCAGTCATTGGATGCTGTAATGCATTATATGCCGGGCTGGTATAATTTAATTGATCCTGGATCTGAAAGTTTACTTTATGGATCATTAAGTAATGTTTTATTCGATGCTATGGGTCCTGCAATAGATCGGGGTACTGAACTTAGCACTGGGTTCCCCCCTGGGATATGGATCGTTGCACTGTTGTCTACTCTGACAATGTTTTTTTATATTAAACGGGATGAAAAGTTCAGATTCCCATTAGCATTCTTACTTACATTCTTCATTTGTATTTCCATGATGATTAAAGTAGATGGTTGGTCATTATGGGAGTATGTATGGAGATACGTGCCTGGTGCCAAAGGCGTGCGTGTCGTATCTCGCTTTGGGCTTTTCCTTATTTTCCCTTTAACACTGGGAATTGTAATTTTCCTGTCATTGCTAAATATAAAGAAATATCAATTATCTGTATCGGTGTTGCTTTTATTTTTGATTTTTGAACAAGTTAATTTATTTAATCCCGCCGATTTAAATAGGGTCTCTTATCTTAAGGGTATACAGGAAATACCCACTCCTCCTGCTGGATGCAAAGTATTTTATGTTACTGGGAAACAGCATGAAATATATCCAAAGAATATATCATCGAACATCATATCATTATACCCTCACAATGTTGATGCGTTATTTATTGCAGAATACTTTAGAGTAAGAACGATAAACGGCTTTTCCACATTTAATCCGCCTGACTGGGATTTTTCTTCTTATCCAGAATCTACATATATCTCCAGAGTGTACAATTATGTTAATAAACATAATCTACAAAATGATATATGCCGTCTTGATCTTAATATGAAAAAGTGGTTTTTGCCTGATGTGAGCAAACCATTTGGATTAGTACCGTTGACTAACGATCAAATTAAAATAAATAAAAAAAGCGATCCGCTTTTAACCTCGAATGAAAAAGAATGGATTTTTTCCATTGAGGTTGAAAATAACAGTGACGAAATAATTGGCGAAGGAAGCATATATCCTCTTAATTTAGGCGTCAGGATTCTAAACGATGAGGGTTCGGTATTGAAGCAGGATTTTAAAAGAGTCCCTCTGCCTTATATGGTTGGTCACTCATCTCGAAATTTAGTTATTAATATCCCCGCATCAGAACTGCCTGGTGGAAAGATAGATATTCTGCCAGTCCAGGAAGGCATTGGATGGCTGGATATTAACGGAGTGAAGCCATTAATTATGGTTCTTAAATAAAGTGTCTTATTATAAAAAATATTCCAGGTCATCATATGCAAAAAACAATTCTTTCTAATTCACATTTAACGACTTTTTTCAAATTTGGTCTCGTCGGGGGGATAGGATTTGTCGTTGATGCAGGTGTTTTTTACCTTGCAAAAGATCTATCAGGAATATATGTGGCAAAAGCAGTCTCTTTTGTCTGTGCAGTTTTCGTCACCTGGATTTTCAACCGGAAATTTACATTTTCAGATACAAAAGAAGATATAAAACTACATCATGAGTTTTTAAGGTATATCGGCGTAATGGTTGTAGGTGGCATTGTAAACTATATCGCATTTTTTATATCGGTGAAGTCTTCAGATTTTATCTTACATTTTCCCTTATTCGGTGTCGCTATAGGGAGTTTAGCTGGAATGGTTTTTAATTATATTAATTCAAAGATTTTTATTTATAAATGACTTAATGGAAAGTAATAATGACAATTCAAGGTGGCAAGGGTTATTTCATAAAGCTCATTTTTCTGTTGATAATTCTATGCACAGCTTTTCATGCTAATTATAAACAAAAAGATGTAGTAGCTTATGGTTGTGATAACTATGGTTATTTACGACAGGCTGAGCTGATCCGCCAAAATGGATTTATTGGTGGCTTTGATTCATCTTTAAATCAAAATCAGATACGATTTTTATTCGAGACCGCAAAAGGCGCAGGATTAAGTTCTGACGATTGGGATGAGTTGGTTGCTCCTCATTGTCACCATTATGTGGCGAGTTCCGATAAAGTAATTCTTCAATACCCCATCGGCACTGGAATGATTATGTCTTTTTTTCCCAAAGACAAATCTCAACCTTATATCTTAATTATTGGTGTTTTTCTCGCATCATTAGTATTTATGATTTCCATCAAAAATATGGAATCAGAGACCTTACCAGTTATCAGTCTGGTATGTTTTATTTTTCTTTTCTATTATTATTTGGATTCATCCAGAACTTACGATAGTCAATCCATTGTCTTAACAATCTTATTAATGCCGCTTCTTTGTTTTATTAATAACAGAGCGCTTCTTGCTGAAAATAAAAAATGGTTCTATTTGATAGCATCAGGGCTGCTTTGTGGCATTTTGTTTAATGTCAGAGTGGCAAATATTTTTTCTGTAATAATGTCTTTTCTGATTATATTTTCATGGAATATATTCAGGTTTGAAATAAAGAATTTCTTCAAAAATAGCAGTGTGTGGGCTTTATGTTTTTTTCTGACAGGAATAATACCCTATTCATATTATTCGTGGGTGAATACCGGTGGGCTGCTCAACTCTACTTATAGTAGTCATGACCAGGCAGTAGATATACATAACGTTCCTAAGGCATTAGCTTTCTATTTTTCCGATATATATAGCTCACTAAGTTTGTGCACATGTATCATCCTCTCTCTATTCACACTCTGGGTTGCCAGGAGGAAGAAAGATAAGATTTTGCTTGCTGTGGCTCTCATTTCGATTGTTATGATTTTTATCAATCTGGCTTTCTTCTCAATTCATGCAGTGAATAATAATTATTATCTTGTGCCAGTTTCATTTATGATTATTGGTACATTAGCTTTCCAGTTATCATGTAAAAAAGTTCTGAAAAAAACATATCTTCCGGTTGCTTTTGTCGCAGTATTATCCATATTTCTTTTATCTACCGTTAAGAACTTTGTCCCTTATACGCACTTGCCTGCCTGGATTGATAAAAATAAGATCATCTGGAATTACCTCGCAACAGGCACACTTGATTATTACGAAGGCCATGCTGCATCTAAATTCCTTCACTCATCTCCTGAAATTCAGATGAAAATCGTTGGGCTGGTGAAAGAAAAAGGCCGTGATCAGGTATTTATTAATGATTTCGATACATTCAGAGCGGCGTGTGATCGTATTGCTGGCAAGTATGGTCTATATCCAGCAGGATATGCAGACTTGCAGGGACTAAAAGATATCTGGTTACTTAAAGCTAAAGATAACTCTTCAGCTCAGGGACTGAAAAGTTGTGACCCTAACGCTGTTGTTTTTCCCGCTCATGAGTTTAACAAGGTCTCGTTAAATATTAACCATGCAGATAAGGTAAATGGAAAGCTTGTTTTGAATGTGACGCTGATAAATCATTCAGCCTGGCCGCTATTTACCGGATCACCTAATCATCCGATCAATTTATCATGGCAGTTTGCCAAGCCAACTGATTCAGACAATGTGAAACAGTGGAGTACACGTTTAGAATTTCCTGTTGAGGTTTATCTGGATGATGGCAACAGTCAAACATTTAATATTGAGATCCCTGATGCAGAGGGCACGGCAAAGGTAGTAAGTTTATCAATCGTCGAAGAGGGTTATGCCTGGTTCCATGATTTTGGCTTTAAACCGGCTATTTATTCATTGGAAAATTAAATAATGCAAGTGCCAACTATCATCAATAGATGGCACTTTTCTCTGACAGGCGCAAAATGGTGGGAAGAGTTAACCCACCAGCAACTCCCCACTTCTTCCCGCATTCTCCCCCGCAAGTCTCACCACCAGCATTCCGGCTGTTGCGAACTTCATCAGATGCCTTGCATACAGCACGCCGCCAAATTCGGCCATCAGCGGTGTCACCTGGTCCGTAACGGGATCAACAATCTCCGCCACCACTTCACCGGCTTTCACCCGTTCTCCAACCTTACGACGATGAAGAATCAGCCCCGAGTGCGGTGCAAAAATATATTCGCATCCCGCCAGCTGCGTCGCCGGATTGATCAGGGCAGGGGATTCACCCACTTCTCCCGCGATATAACCCCCTTCAATCAACGCATTGATAATCGCATCCGCATCTTTTTCGGCCTGCTCCGGCGAAACATCAGCCACGCCACGCAGTTCCAGGGTTACCGGCAATAGACCGCGCGGCATCGGATATTCATCGCCGAAACGTTCGGCCAGCGTCATCCACGGCTCGCAGCAGGCTTCATCGAAAGGTTCGCCACCGGAGACCTGCGCCAGCAGCTGCACTTCACTACCCAGCCAGCGCGCCAGTGGTTCGATATCGGGCCATGCGTGCGGCGTGGTGTAGAGATGCGGCAGGGCATCCCAGTCACAGTGCAGGTCAATCATCAAATCGGCCTGGCTGGCGAGGCGCATCAGGGTGAAACGCTGCGATTCCAGTTCAGTCGCGGCAATCACCCCACGATAGTGGCGATCAATCGCATCGCGAATCAGCCGCTTGTTCTCGTATTCACTCTGGGTCAGAGACCCTGCCAGTTGCTCAGCGAGTGTATTACCCAGCGCCGGAAAGCGTCGGTTAAAGTCCTGGCCGGAGAGAGTATGGAAGCGCCCCAGATGTGTACCGTGCCAGTGTTGCCCCAGCGCCAGCGGATTGGCGACCGGTACCAGCGTAAACGAGGCTTTCAGTTGCCTGGCGGATTCCAGCTCCAGCAGTTTCTGCTTCAGATACCACGCCACGGCCATGCCCGGCAGTTCATCACCATGAAGCGCCGCCTGAATATACACACGTTGATGCCCATCGCCGCTGAAGTGGAAGCTGAAGATTTCGCGCTGTGTGCCAAGAGATGCGCTTAACAGAGGATGATGTTGTTGTTGCATGGGGTTGATGATGTCCTGTTGTCTGCCGAAGCGCGTGCTGAAGCTCTGCGGCGAGAGTTATCCGATTGGCAATTATTATAGTGCGATTGTAAAGAAGGGCGGCAAAAGCCGCCCCGGATTTACTGCTGAATGGAGATATCTGTCGCGAAGTATTTCTTTTGAATCTTGTCGAAGGTGCCGTTCTTTCTGATTTCGTTGAAGGCATCATCGAGTGCGGTTTTCAGCTCGGTATCCCCTTTACGCAGACCGATGGCGGTGCCAGGACCGATAATCGGGTCCTGCACGATTGGGCCAGCCAGCTCGAAATCTTTACCCTGCGCCTGCTTCAGGAAGCCATTTGCGGCCTGGGCTGCATCGGTGAACACCGCGTCCAGACGGCCGGCCACCAGGTCACTTTCCACCTGCGCCTGATCGCCATAAGGAACCACGTTTACGCCATTCGGCTGCCATTTGGCGCGGGCGTAACGTTCCTGCACGGTGCCTTGTTCCACACCCACGGTTTTGCCTTTCAGCGACTCCGCAGTGGGCAGCAGGCCAGAGCCTTTACGCGCGATCAACTGTGTATGGGTGTCGTACATGGGGACGGAGAAGTCGATCTGCTTCAGACGTTCTTCGGTAATGCCCATATCCGAAAGAATGGCATCGAATTTACGTGCCTTCAGTGCCGGGATCATGCCGTCGAACTGGCTTTCCACCCACACACATTTGGTTTTCATCTGTTCGCACAGCGCGTTGCCGAGATCGATATCAAAACCGACCAGCTTGCCCTGCGGCGTTTTGGATTCGAAAGGAGGATAGGTCGGGTCAACGGCGAAACGAACCTGGTCAATTTTCGCCTGTGCGCCAAACGCGCAACCTGCCAGCACAGCCAGCGCCAGCGTCTGACGCAGCCGGGTAGTAAAACGTGAACTTGCCATAAAAATCGGTCTTCTTTGTCGTGATGTGGAACCACGCAGAGTACCGCCGCCAGCGCGTCATGGCAATTACTGGATTATTTTCATCACGTTACCATTATGCAGCGTTTTGTAATCTTCGATGTTTAGCACCACCGATTGCTCCAGCATTCCGGCGTTGAAAGCAATTTCGTCATAGCGCTCAAACAGCATCGGATCGACTACCAGCAGCAAGTCGGGATGAAAACTGAATGGCGGAATGGCGCCGAATACGCAACCGGTCAGCGCATCCACCTCCGCCGGACTGGCGAGTGACGCACGACGACCACCAACGGCTTGCGCGACTTTGCTTAAATCCGCCTGCTGATCGGCAGGCAGCACTGCCAGCACATGCTGTTTAATGCCATTGCCTTTAACGTGGCACACCAGCGCTTTCGCTCCCTGGCCAACGTCGGTACCGCGAATCGCCGCCACCGCTTCACACTTGCCGGTGGCCGCGTGCGACATCAGACGGTAGCGCGCCTGATGCTGGTTGAGCAGGGCAAGGAGTTTTTCATGGGTGCTCATAGAGCCGGCTCCTGATAACCAACTGAGAAGTATGCTGCTCAAAATTCGCTATCAAAGCCGATTCTGAGCAGCATCAGGCGCAATCCGTTATTTATGGCGCGCGCGCAGGTTGTTGATGATGGTGCTCAGGTCGAGATCCTGATCCTGCAACAGCACCAGCAGATGGTAGATCAAATCGGAGGCTTCGTTAGTCAGTTCAAAACGATCATTCACCGTTGCCGCCAGCGCGGTCTCTACGCCTTCTTCACCCACTTTCTGCGCGATGCGCTTGGTGCCGCTGGCGTACAGTTTGGCGGTGTAGGAACTGGCCGGGTCGGCATGTTTGCGTTCCGCCAGCAGCTGCTCCAGCTGATAGAGGAAGGTCCAGTCCGGGGCCGCTGGCGAGAAGCAGCTTGAGGTGCCGAGATGGCAGGTGGGGCCGATGGGATTCGCCAGCACCAGCAGCGTATCGTTGTCGCAATCCGGGGTAATGCTCACCACTTGCAGAAAGTGGCCCGATGTTTCGCCCTTGGTCCACAGACGGTTTTTGGTGCGAGAGAAGAAGGTGACATTGCCGTCCGCGAGGGTTTTCTGCAATGCTTCCTCATTCATATAACCGTGCATCAGCACTTCGCCAGAGACGCTGTGCTGGACGATAACGGGCATCATGCCCGCGGTTTTGACCCAATCCAGACGGGCCAGTTGTTCTGCAGTTAACACGCGCGAATCTCCACACCGTTGTCAATCAGGAAGCTTTTCAGCTCACCGATATTAATAATCTGTTTATGAAACACCGAAGCCGCCAGCGCGCCATCAACATTGGCCTGCTCAAAGGCTTCGAGGAAGTGTGCCATGGTGCCTGCTCCGCCGGAGGCAATCAACGGCACCTTGCAGACATCACGTACTTTCTTCAGCTGCACCAGGTCGTAGCCATTACGCACGCCGTCCTGGTTCATCATATTCAGCACGATCTCGCCTGCACCCAGCTTCTGCACTTCCTGCACCCAGTCGAGCGTTTCCCATTGGGTCACACGGGTACGGGATTCATCGCCAGTGTACTGATTAACGTGATATTTGCCGGTCGCTTCGTCGAACCAGGTATCGATACCCACGACGATACATTGCACGCCAAAGCGATCCGCCAGACGGGTAATCAGCGTGGGATCGGCCAGCGCCGGGGAGTTGATGGAGATTTTATCTGCACCGAACTCCAGAATACGCGCCGCATCTGCTTCGCTGCGGATGCCGCCCGCCACGCAGAAGGGGATGTCGATCACTTCCGCCACGCGCGAAACCCAGCTTTTATCTACCACGCGGCCATCGGAAGAGGCGGTGATATCGTAGAACACCAGCTCATCGGCGCCTTCCTGCGCATAGCGTTGCGCCAGCGGCACGATATCACCGATGATTTCGTGATTGCGGAACTGAACCCCTTTCACCACCTGTCCATCACGAACGTCGAGACAGGGAATTATCCGTTTTGCCAGCATGCAATCGCCTCCGAAACCGTGAATTTATCCTCCAGCAGCGCGCGACCAACAATCACGCCCTGCGCACCGCTGCCGCGCAGGGCGGCGATGTCATCCAGCGAACCGATGCCGCCGGAGGACTGGAACGCGATGTCCGGGAATGCCGCAGAGACTTCCTGATACAGCGCCACGTTGGAACCGCTCAGGGTGCCGTCGCGCGAAATATCGGTGCACAGTACGTGTTTCAGCCCCACCGGCTGATACCAGCCAATCACGTCTTCCAGCGTCACGCCTGCCGCTTCCTGCCAGCCGCTGATCGCCACCTCTTTGCGGTTATCCGCATCGATACGCACATCCAGCGCCAGCACGATGGCATCCGCGCCAAACTCGCGGAACCAGCTTTTCACCTCTTCCGGTTGCTTCACCGCGGTGGAACCCACCACCACGCGACTGGCACCGGCGGCCAGCAGTGCCGCGACGTCGTCACGGTTGCGGATACCGCCACCCACCTGCACCGGCACTTTCACGCCAGCCAGCAGGGTCTGCAACAGCGGGATCTGACGTTTGGCCGGATCTTTCGCGCCGGTCAAATCCACCAGATGCAGCACCTGCGCGCCCTGGCGTTCGTAATCCTGCAAACGCGGCAGCGGATCGCTGCCATAGTCACGCTGCTGGCCATAATCGCCCTGATGCAGACGCACCACTTTGCCGTCGATTAAATCTAAAGCCGGAATAATCATTACATCTCCAGGAAATTTTTCAGCAGCTGCGCGCCCGCTTTGCCAGAACGCTCCGGGTGGAACTGCACGCCGAAGAAGTTATCTTTTTGCAGCGCGGCGGTGAACGGTTGACCATAGTCGCACTGGGCGATGGTATTGGCGTTGACCGGCATGGCGTAGCTGTGCACGAAGTAGAAATAGCTGCCGTCGTCGATGCCGCGGAACAGGTGATTCCCGGCCTGCGAAGTGATCTGGTTCCAGCCCATATGCGGCAGCGGCAGGCCCTGGGTATCCATCAGCGACACCGGCTGGTCGATAATGCCGAGCGTTGCGACGCCGCCATTCTCGTCGCTGCCGCGTCCCAGCAGCTGCATACCGAGGCAAATGCCCAGCACCGGCTGAGTACAGGCTTTTATCAGCTCAATCAGGTCGCGTTCCTGCAACTGGTTCATCGCCGCCTGCGCGGTGCCGACACCGGGCAGGAACAGTTTGTCGGCGCGCAGGACCACGTCAGGATCGCGGCTCACCTCCGGGGTGTAGCCGAGGCGTTCCACCGCCCACTTAACCGACGACAGGTTGGCGCAACCGGTGTCGAGAATCACCACGTTCATCACAGCACTCCTTTCGAACTCGGCAGGGTGTTGCCGTCAACGCGGATCGCCTGACGCAGCGTACGGCCGAAGGCTTTGAACAGACTTTCCACGCGGTGATGGTCGTTGCGACCTTTGGTTTTCAGGTGCAGCGTGCTCATCATCGCGTAGGACAGTGAACGGAAGAAGTGTTCGACCATCTCGGTACTGAGATCGCCCACGCGCTGATAGCTGAATTCCGCTTTGTATTCGAGGTGCGGACGGCCGGAGATATCCAGCGCACAGCGCGCCAGGCACTCATCCATCGGCAACACAAAGCCGAAACGGCCGATGCCGCGTTTGTCGCCCAGCGCTTTCAGCAGCGCTTCGCCCAGCGCCAGGCCGGTGTCTTCAACGGTGTGGTGATCGTCAATATAGAGATCGCCTTTTACGTCGATGTTCATGCGGAAGCCGCCGTGCACCGCGATCTGGTCCAGCATATGATCAAAGAAGCCGACGCCGGTGTTAATCTTGCTGCCGCCTTCACGATCCAGCCACACTTCAACCTTAATCTGCGTCTCTTTGGTGTTGCGATTCACCAGCGCGTAGCGGTCGCGTTTGGTCAGACGCTGCTGAATGGCGTTCCAGTCTTCCCCTTCCGCGCCGTAGCGGATGCCCTGGATGCCCATATTCTGCGCCAGCTGGATATCGGTGAGACGGTCGCCAATCACGTAGCTGTTGGCCACGTCGAGCGTGCCTTCTGCCAGCCAGGCTTCAACCATTTTGGTTTTCGGCTTGCGGCAGTCGCAATTGTCTTCCGGCTTGTGCGGGCAGATCAGGATGTCACTGAAGCGAATGCCCTGCGACGTCAGGATCTGCATCATCAGGTTGTGCGGCCCGTCAAAATCGGCCTGCGGAAAGCTGTCGGTACCCAGGCCATCCTGATTGGTGATCATCACCAGCTGGAAACCAGCGCTTTGCAGCGCCAGCAGGGCAGGGATCGCGTTTGGCTCAAAGGCCAGCTTTTCCATGCGGTCCACCTGAAAATCCGTTGGCGGTTCAGAGATGATGGTGCCATCGCGGTCGATAAAAAGGGTCTTCTGACTCATGCTTGCTCCACTGGTAAGGCTTGCAGTGCGGCGATCAGGCGCTCGCACTCTTCACGGGTGCCGATGGAGATGCGCAGGCATCCCGCCAGGCCGGGGTTTTTATTCTGGTCGCGCAGGATAATGCCTTCATCCCACAAGGTTTTAAATACTTTCGGCGAATCGGTGAAGCGCACCAGAATGTAGTTGGTTTCGCTCGGGAACACCTCTTCCGCACAGCTGATTTTCGGCAGCTGCTCAAGCAGCCAGCTACGATTGTCATTCAGCTGCAATGCGTGCTCACGCATCAGCGCCAGACCCTGGTCGCTCAGCGCCTGGGCTGCCACATCGGCTACCGGCGTCGCGAGCGGGTAGGGGGCAATCACTTTCAGCAGCAGGTCGATCACCGGCTTATTCGCCAGGGTAAAACCGCAGCGCAGGCCTGCCAGCGCAAAGGCTTTCGACAGGGTGCGCAGGATCACCAGATGCGGATAATCCTTCAGCCAGCCTGCCAGCGTCGCCTGCGGGCAGAACTCGATATAGGCTTCATCGGCCACCACCAGCGCTTTACCGGCGGTCATCGCCAGCAGGGCGCGGATATCATCCGGGTTAATCAGGTTGCCCGTCGGGTTGTTCGGGCTGCACATATAAACCACTTTCACGCCGTCGAGCTGGTCGGCAATCGCAGGCAGGTTGAGCTGCCAGTTCTCCAGCGCCGGAACGGTGCGATATTCAATGCCGATGGTTTCGGCGCTGACGCTATACATGCCATAGGTTGGCGGGCAGAACAGGATCGCATCTTTGCCCGGCTCGCAGAAGGCGCGCATCACCAGTTCGATACCTTCATCGGCACCACGGCTGACCAGCACCTGCTCCGGAGTGACGCCCGCGTAGCCGGCATAACGCTCAATCACCAGTTTTGGCTGGCATTCCGGGTAGCGGTTCAGCGTCTGCTGCGACAGCTCAAACGGCACTGGCAGCGGGAATTCATTGGCGTTCAGCCACACATCACCATTGCCACCCAGACGACGGGCTGATTGATACGGCGTCAGCGCGCGCACATTGGCGCGGGCCAGATCTTCAACATTCAGGCTCATGCTTGCTCCTTCAGGGCTGCAACTCGCAGGGTAACGGCATTTTTGTGGGCTTCCAGCTGTTCAGCGGCCGCCAGGGTCTCGATGGTGGCCGCCAGGTTAAGGAAACCCTGCGGCGTCAGTTCCTGCACCGTCATACGCTTCTGAAAATCCGCCAGTCCGAGGCTGGAACAGGTGGCGGTGTAGCCATAGGTCGGCAGCACATGGTTGGTGCCAGAGGCGTAATCGCCCGCGGACTCCGGCGACCAGTCGCCGAGAAACACCGAACCGGCGCTGGTGATGGCATCCACCAGCTCGCGCGGCTGACGGGTCTGGATAATCAGGTGCTCCGGGCCGTACTGGTTAGAGATGGCGACGCACTGCGCCAGATCGCGCGCCACAATCAGGCGGCTGCTCTCCAGCGCCTGACGCGCGGTGGCGGCGCGCGGCAGCTGGGCCAGCTGCTGCTCAACCGCTTCCGCCACGCCGTTAGCCAGCGTCAGCGACGGGGTCAGCAGAATCACCTGAGAATCGGGGCCGTGCTCCGCCTGCGACAGCAAATCAGAGGCGACGAAAGCCGGGGTCGCGCCTGCATCGGCAATCACCAGCACTTCTGACGGACCGGCAGGCATATCAATGGCGGCACCGTCCAGACGCTGACTCACCTGACGTTTCGCCTCAGTAACATAAGCGTTGCCTGGGCCAAAAATCTTGTCCACTTTCGGTACGGTGGCGGTACCGAAGGCGAGGGCGGCAATCGCCTGCGCACCGCCCACCTGGAACACTTCTTTGACGCCGCACAGCTGCGCGGCATAGAGAATTTCGTCAGCAATCGGCGGTGGCGAACACAACACCACGCGGCCGCATCCGGCGATACGCGCCGGGGTTGCCAGCATCAGTACCGTTGAGAACAGCGGCGCAGAGCCGCCCGGAATGTACAGGCCAACCGATTGCACCGGACGGGTGATCTGCTGGCAGCGCACGCCCGGCTGGGTCTCCACATCCACCGTCGCCAGAATCTGCGCGTTGTGGAAGGTTTCGATATTACCAACCGCCACGGCCATCGCCTGCTTCAGCGTATCGCTAAGACGGTCGCTGGCGGCCTGCATCTGTTCTGCGGTTACGCGCAGGTTTTCCACCTGCGCGTTATCGAAACGCGCGCTGAATTCGCGCAGCGCGTCATCGCCGCGTTCTTTTACCTGCACCAGCACATCGCGCACTACCTGGCTGATGCTGTCGGAGGCGGAGATCGCCGGGCGCATCAGCAACGCCTGCTGCTGTTCAGTGCTGCACTGCTGCCAGTCAATGGGTGTCATCAGGGTGCTCATTCTGTCACTCCAGCATTTTTTCGATTGGCAGCACCAGAATTGAGCTGGCACCCAGGGATTTCAGTTTTTCCATGGTTTCCCAGAACAGCGTTTCGCTGCTCACCATGTGCATCGCCACACGGCTCACTTCACCGGCCAGCGGCAGCACGGTTGGGCGCTCTGCGCCTGGCAGCAGGGCAATCACTTCTTCCAGACGCTCGCTTGGCGCGTGCAGCATGATGTACTTGGACTCACGCGCTTTGATCACGCCCTGAATACGCATCATCAGTTTGTCGACCAGCTCCTGCTTGGCACCTGGCAGTTCGCCGTCGCGCTGGATCAGCACCGCTTTGGAGCGGTAAATCACTTCAACTTCACGCAGGCCGTTGGCTTCCAGCGTGGCGCCGGTGGAGACCAGATCACAGATGGCATCGGCCAGACCGGCACGCGGTGCCACTTCAACGGAACCATTGAGCAGACAGGATTTAAACGCCACGCCTTGTTTATCGAGGTACTTTTTCAGCAGGTGAGGATAGGAGGTGGCGATACGGGATTTGTCGAGGCACTGTGGACCGGTGTACTCAGCATCCACCGGCATCGCCAGCGACAGACGGCAACCGCCGAAATCGAGGCGACGCAGCGTGAAGTAACGCGGGTCTTCGCCCTGAGAGCGGCGTGTCAGCAACTCTTCTTCCAGCACGTTTTCGCCGACAATACCGAGATCCACCACGCCATCCATCACCAGGCCAGGGATATCGTCATCGCGCACGCGCAGGATGTCGATAGGCATGTTCTCCGCAAACGCAATCAGACGCTGCTGCTGAAGGTTAATTTTAATGCCGCAGCGGGCCAGTAATTCGCGTGATTCATCGCTTAAACGGCCAGATTTCTGCATAGCTATGCGTAAACGGGTGTTATCTAACATGGTTCCTGTCCTCTTATTCAATCCTGTCTGAACTCAGTTGGGTTGCGTCAGCCCATAAAAAAACCCCCGGAAGATGATCTTCCGGGGGCTTTCTTTGCGTTCGCACCACTGGAAGATCCTAAACGTCTTCCAGCACTCATCGCCTGAAAGACTAGTCAGGATGATGGTGATGATGGTGGTTGAACTGAACGCGTGTCATAAAAAATTCCGTTGCTGAATGGGTATTCATTTGCGTGCTGATTAACCTAACGAAGATAACGGCGGCTGGCAAGACTTTTTTTAACCCGGTTTTCCGGAATTCCCCGAAACAGTTTGCGCTGGTTTGACACCGACGACAGCACTAAGATGAAGTGTCTTTGAGCAGCAAAGCCAGGAGTCGATATGAAAAAGGTCGCGATTGTGGGGCTGGGATGGCTGGGTATGCCGCTGGCGATGGCGCTAACGGCACGCGGCTGGCAGGTGACCGGCAGCAAAACGTCGCCGGACGGCGTGGACGCGGCACGTCGCTGTGGTATTGAGGCGTGCCAGCTGGTGCTGACGCCGGAACTGGAGTGTGAAGCGGACGATCTGGCGACGCTGATGTCGGTGGATGCGCTGGTGGTGACCTTGCCCGCCAGCCGCACGGTGCAGGGCGGTGAAGACTATATGCAGGCGGTGCAGAACGTGGTGGATACCGCGCTGGTGTATAAAGTGCCGCGCATTATCTTCACCAGTTCCACCTCGGTGTACGGTGCCGGACCGGGCGTGATGAAAGAGCAC
Source organism: Pantoea sp. X-Soil-TKNS-1207 (assembly GCF_059730485.1). Classification (NCBI taxonomy): domain Bacteria; kingdom Pseudomonadati; phylum Pseudomonadota; class Gammaproteobacteria; order Enterobacterales; family Erwiniaceae; genus Pantoea; species Pantoea sp. X-Soil-TKNS-1207. Next base: position 2,791,877 of record NZ_AP035958.1, on the reverse strand, counting down.
ACCCCGTTGCGGCCGGAAACGGTAGCCGGCAAGACGCTGATGGCGCTGGAAAACTGGCTGCACGATCTGCCGGGCACCAGCGTGGATATTGTGCGCCTCGCCGGGCTGGTGGGGCCGAATCGCCATCCGGGACGCTTCCTCGCCGGGAAAACCGATCTTAGCGAGGGGTCGCATGTGGTGAACCTGGTGCATCTGGATGATGTGGTCGACGCCATTGTGCTGCTGTTGCAGACGCCGAAAGGCGGGCGTGTTTATAACCTGTGCGCGCCGAAACATCCGACGCGCGACAGCTTTTATCCCAGCGTAACCCGCCAGCTGGGCTTAACGCCGCCGCAGTTTAACGCTGAAGCGCAGCGCGATGCGGGCAAAGTGATTGATGGCGCACGAATTTGTAATGAGCTGGGATTTGAATACAGCTACGACGATCCGATGAAAATGCCGTTAGAATAATCCCAGGGTCGCCATAGATGGCGACCCTCGATCTACACTCCCAACCTGTCGCGCAACGCATACCAGGCCGCGCCCATGGCCGTCAGTGGCACCTTAAACCGTCGTCCGCCCGGAAACGGCAGGTGTGGCAATTTCGCAAAGGCATCGAACCGTTCCGCCTGACCGCGCAGCACTTCGGCAATCAGTTTGCCGGACAGATGGGTACAGGTGACGCCGTGGCCGCTATCGCCCTGCATAAAGTAAACGTTCTTCTCCAGCTGGCCGAACTGCGGCATCCGCGACAGCGTCAGCAGGAAATTGCCGCTCCAGCGATAACTTAGCTTCACATCGCGCAGCTGCGGGAAAGTCCGCAGCAGCTTCGGTCGGATCAGCGCCTCAATATCTTCCGGCTCGCGCGCGCCATACACTACGCCGCCGCCGTACAGCAGGCGGTTATCAGCGGTCAGGCGGAAATAATCCAGCAGATAATTACAATCTTCCACGCAGTGATTGTTCGGCAGCAGGCCGAGTGCCGTGTCGCGGCTCAGCGGCTCGGTGGTCACAATTTGCGAACCACAGGGCATACTTTTGCGGCTCAGGCGCGGTTCCAGCTGCGAGGGCAGGTAGGCATTGCCGGCAAAAATCACAAAGGTCGCGCTGACATCGCCCTGCGCGGTTTTAACCCGATTGGGCGTGCCGTATTCAACTTTTAACGCCGCCGTCTGCTCATAGATGCGCCCGCCATGACGGCGAATCGCCTCTGCTTCACCCAGCGCCAGATTGAGCGGATGCAGGTGCCCGCCGCGCTTATCCAGCAGCCCGCCGACGTAGCGATCGGTGGCCACTTCACGCCGGATACCGCGCTCATCCAGCAATTCCAATCCCCGGTTGCCATAGCGTTCCCAGCTGGCTTTCTGGCTGCGTAAATGGCCCATCTGGCGATTGTTCAGCGCGGCGAAGATGCCGCCAGGACGATAATCACAGGCAATGGCATAACGATCGATGCGATCGCGGATAATATCCGCCCCTTCGAACATCATGCTGCCCAGCATACTGGCGGTGTCTTTGCCGTAACGCTGCTCAATGACATCCACGTCACGGCTGTAGGAGTTCACCACCTGGCCGCCGTTGCGACCGCTGGCGCCAAAGCCAATTTTCGCCGCCTCCAGCACCACCACATCGTAACCGGCTTCGGTCAGGAACAGCGCCGATGACAACCCGGTAAAGCCGCCACCAATAATGCAGACGTCGCACTGAATGCTGTCCTGTAATCCTGGCCATGGCTCGTGCGCGTTCACTGTCGCAGCGTAATAACTTCCCACATGTTGCATCACAACCTCCTTAATGCGCGTGGCCTCAGAAATTTGCCGGTGAATGAGCACTGACAATCCGACAGGGTTGATCGGAGGTATTGGTAAAACTGTGCGGTAAACCGGTGTCGATCACGTAGCTTTCTCCGGCGTACAGATGAAAACTCTGCCCGTTCACCACCAGCGTGATTTCGCCTTCCAGCACCGTGCCGGTCTCTTCACCGGGATGACGTAGCTTTTCGCCGGTGCTGGCACCGGGCGCATAGTTTTCCAGCAGCATTGCCAGCGACCGCTGCGGCGCTCCGTTATCAATTAACTGCAACGACACGCCAAGGCTGCCGATTTCCACCCGGTCGTCAGGGCGAATAATCACTCGCGGCGTGTTGTCCTGCTTGGGTTCTGAGAAAAATTCCGACAGCGACAGACCATACACCTTCAGCAGTTTTTGCAGGGTACTCACCGCCGGGCTGACTTTGTCCTGCTCGATGGTGCTGATGGCGCTGTGGGTTAAACCTGATAACTCAGCGACACGGCGCTGAGAGAGTCCCAACTCCTGGCGGATTTGCGATAAGCGTCGTCCGGGCGCCAGAGTGGCGTCGTTCATGGTCGTTTTTCCTTGTGATAACAAACGGCGGCGTGAATAAAAGCCTCGAACAACCGGCGCGATACCGGATCGTCGGTCGAATGCCACTCCGGGTGCCACTGGACAGCCAGGGCAAACGGGTGCTGACGCAAACTCACCGCTTCAATCAGACCATCGGCTGCGCGCGCCTCGATGCGCAATTGCGGGCCAGGTTCACGGATCCCCTGTTGGTGCAGCGAATTCACCGCAAAGTCATCCGTGCTGCCGAGCAACTGACTCAGCAGGCCCCCGGCCTCCGGCGTGACCGGATGGACCGGGGCATACTGTTGCTCCAGCGGCAGAGAATCATCTTCGCGATGCTCATGGAACTGCCGTGTCAGATGCAGCTGACGGTGCAACGCACCGCCGTTGGCGACCACCAGCTCCTGTAAACCCCGACAAATGCCGAATATCGGCATCTTTTTACCAATAGCGTGGGTAATCAGGCCGAAGGCGAGACGATCGCGCGCCGGATCGGCATAAGGCTCCACGCCTGCCTCGCCATAATGCCAGGGTTCGATGTTGCTCGGGCTGCCGGTCAGCAAAATGCCATCCAGCAGCGTCATACTGTTTTCTAATAGATGAGGGGCCTGCATCAGTTGATGCGGCAAAGGCAGGGGCAGACCACCGGCGAGCACGATGGCATCGAGATACTTGTTATGAACGGTCTGGCCTGGATGGCTGCCGATGTGGTTCTGGCACATCACTACGCCAATCAAGGGTTTGTCAAAAATAATGCCCATTACGTCTCCGCGCCGCTGTTCAATATTTTCGCCGATAAAGCGCACCTGACGTAAAAGTGTGCAATATAATGTCAATCTAGCAATCGCCTGGCTAATCTTCAAACAGATTTGTTACATTTGCACACTTTTTGCGATGGAGCTATGTTAGAAGGGTGGCTGTTATTTTGAGCATTGCGCGAACCTGATAAACGGTAAAGGGCGGGTGGGATCATGACGAACCTCGTGGAAGTGGAAGACTTCACGCGACATAGTGAAGAGAAGCGAACCAGCGCGTTCCAGCTGGAGGTGAAAACCTGGCTGGAACGCCATCCTGAAACGCAGTATGTCGATATTCTTCTGAACGATCTGAATGGGGTATTTCGCGGTAAGCGGATTCCCGTCTCAGCACTGGCAAAGCTGGAAAAAGGGTGCTACTTCCCGGCTTCGGTTTTCGCCATGGATATTCTGGGTAACACCGTCGAAGAGGCCGGACTGGGACAGGCGCTCGGCGAGCCAGATAACATCTGCTTTCCTGTTCCCGATTCTTTAATGCCCTCCGCGGCCGATCCCCAACGTGTTGCTCAGCTGCTGCTGACGATGTGCAACCAAGATGGCACTCCCTTTGACGTTGAACCCCGCAATGTCCTCAATCAGCTGTGGCAACAGCTGCGTAACCGAGGATTGTTTCCGGTGGTAGCGGTAGAGCTGGAGTTCTATCTGGTGGATAAAAAGCGCGATGCGGAAGGCTACATCCAGCCGCCGTGTGCGCCGGGTAGCGATGAGCGCAATATGCAAAGCCAGGTCTACTCGGTGGACAATCTGGATCACTTTGCTGATGTGCTGCGTGATATCGACGATCTGGCGAAACAGCAGGGCATTCCGGCGGATGGCGCGCTGGCGGAAGCCTCGCCGGGTCAGTTCGAGATCAACCTGCACCATACCCGCGACGTATTAAAAGCCTGCGATCACGCCATTCAGCTGAAACGTCTGGTGCGCCAGGTAGCGGAAAATCACGGCATGACGGCCACCTTTATGGCGAAACCCTATGAGGAGTACGCGGGTAGCGGTATGCATGTGCATATCAGTATGCTGGATGCCGCCGATCACAACGCTTTCGCTCTCGACGACGGCAGCGATTCACCGCTGCTGAAGCGCGCGCTGGCGGGAATGATTGATTTGATGCCCGCCTCGATGGCGTTGCTGGCGCCGAACGTCAACGCTTACCGCCGCTTCCTGCCGGATGCCTTTGTGCCGTTGCAAGCCTCCTGGGGCCACAACAATCGCACCGTGGCGCTGCGTATTCCCTGCGGCGATATGGATAACCATCGCGTGGAATATCGGGTTGCCGGGGCGGATGCAAATCCGTATCTGGTGGTGTCAACCATTCTTGCCGGTATTATGCACGGGCTGGACAATCAGCTGCCGCTGCCGCACCCGGTGAAAGGCAACGGCCATGAAGCGGAAGGGCTGGCGCTGCCGATTCGTCAGAGCGATGCGCTGTACGAATTTGAGAACAGCTATCCGCTGCAAAAGCTGCTCGGCGAGCGCTTCAGCGGCGTGTGGCACAGCTGCAAACAGTATGAATTGATGCAGTTTGAACGGCTGATCACCGCCACGGAGATTGACTGGATGCTGAAGAATGCCTGATTAGCATGAAGATTTGTTGCAACATCTTGTGTTGGCGCCGTCAATTAAGGCAAAATATGCGCCCTGCAAAATTCAAACATAGCCGACGCTTATCGCGTCGGTTATTTTTTTGCAGTGTAATTCCTTTGCTAATTAAACCGAGGCCGGACACGCATCCGGATAGATAGATACTGTTAACACGCGTTGTGCGTGAGATTTTGAGGATACAAAGATGGGGCTGTTTACAACTGCACCGGCGCAAGCTGGTACTCGCTTTCGTGATGACTACGGCGCTGCGGTTAGCGCAAATGCTTATCAACCCACCTCCTGTCGCAATTTGCGCAGTTTCCCTGTGGTACAACCCAGTCAGGTTGTTGCTGTAGGGGGGCTGAACAATGTCGCTTAATACCTCCGCCGCACCACAGCGCGCACATCTGAAAAAATCCCTGACGCTGATTCCGGTTGTCATGATGGGCCTGGCTTATATGCAGCCGATGACCCTGTTTGATACCTTCGGCATCGTATCGGGTCTGACCGACGGCCACGTCGCCACTGCGTATGCGTTCGCGCTGATCGCCATTCTGTTCACTGCTATTAGCTACGGTAAGCTGGTACGCCGCTTCCCATCTGCGGGCTCCGCTTATACCTATGCACAGAAGGCCATCAGTCCGCACGTCGGCTTTATGGTGGGCTGGTCATCGCTGCTGGACTACCTGTTCATGCCGATGATTAACATCCTGCTGGCGAAAAGCTATTTCGAAACACTGGTGCCGGGGATTCCGTCGTGGATCTTTGTGGTGTTGCTGGTGGGCTTTATGACGCTCTCCAACCTGCGTGGCATCAAAACCGTCGCTAACTTCAACAGCCTGATTGTGGTGTTGCAGGTGGTGGTGATGATCGGGATTACCGGCATGGTGATCTACGGTGTGGCGCACGGTGTCGGAGCCGGTACGCTGACCAGCACCAAACCGTTCTGGTCACAGGATGCGCATGTGGTGCCGATGATTACCGGCGCGACCATTCTGTGCTTCTCGTTCCTCGGCTTTGATGGCATCAGTTCGCTGTCGGAAGAGACGAAAAACGCCGAACGCACCATCCCGCGCGCGATTTTCCTTACCGCGCTGATTGGCGGTGTGATCTTTATTGCGGTGTCTTACTTCCTGCAACTGTACTTCCCGGATATTTCACGCTTCCAGAATCCGGACTCCTCACAGCCAGAAATCATGCTGTTTGTCGCGGGGCCGGCGTTGCAGTTTGGCATCCTGATCTTCTCGGTGGTTACGGTGCTGGCATCCGGTATGGCGGCACATGCAGGCGTTTCTCGTCTGATGTATGTGATGGGACGTGATGGCGTGTTCCCGGAGCGTTTCTTCGGTTTTGTTCATCCGAAGTGGCGTACCCCGTCGCTGAACGTGCTGCTGGTAGGTGCCATCGCGCTGCTGGCGATCAACTTCGACCTGGTGACGGCAACCGCGCTGATTAACTTCGGTGCGCTGGTGGCGTTCACTTTTGTGAACCTGTCGGTGATTGCTCAGTTCTGGATCCGCGAGAAGCGCAACAAGACGCTGAAAGACCACTTCCACTATCTGGTGCTGCCGGTACTCGGCGCTCTGACGGTAGGCGCGTTGTGGATCAACCTGGAAGAGACCTCAATGGTATTGGGTCTGGTCTGGGCCGCGGTGGGTATTATTTACCTGGCGTTTGTGACGCGCACCTTCCGTAATCCGGTGCCGCAGTACAGCGAAGAAGTTTAAGATTTAAAGAACGCACGGTGCGGATCATTCCGCACCCTACAACCCAGGGTCGCCATTGATGGCGACCCTGCCGCATCAGGTTTTACTCGGCAATCTGCAACTCCCAGCTCCCCATACTCAGCACCTCACGCGCGGCTTTACTCAGCTCGCTATCGGTAATCAGGGTATCGAAACGATCCAGCGGCAACGCCAGCCAGGTCGCAATCTTGTTGTACTTCGAACTATCGCTCAGCAGCACGCGCTTACTGCTTACGTCGCTCGCTGCCTGTTTTACCGGCACCTTGTCCTCGTCCGGTGTGAACAACCCGCGCGGTCCCCAGCAGGAGGAGGAGATAAAGGCGATATCAATCGCCAGATGACGCAAGCTGCGCGCGGCCGCTTCACCGACGCTGGAGCGATTTTCGCGACAGACGCTGCCGCCAATGTGAATCAGTTTGCAGCCGCTGCTCTCCATCAGCAGACGCGCGATAACAAAATCATTGGTTACCACCTGCAAATCCTCGCGCTCAACCAGCTCACGCGCCAGCGCCAGCGTGGTGGTGCCGGCATCCAGATAGATGCAGCTGTTACGCGGAATGTGACGCGCTGCCAGCTGTCCAATCGCCATCTTTTCGCTGCTGTACATGCCGGTCTTTACCTGATGCGACGGTTCCGCCGCCAGCCGATCGGCAGAACGCACGCCGCCTGACACCGACAGCACCGCGCCTTGCTCCTCAAGCTTCTGCACATCACGGCGGATAGTCATATGAGACACCCCCAGCCGTTCGGTCAGCTCGGCAATACTCACCACACCGCGCTCGGCAACCAGCGCTAAAATCTGTTGATGACGTTCAACCGGAATCACATCAGTCTCCCCGAAATTACCATTTTTTAACATTGTAGAGCATCGCTTCACAGCGCGCAGTACAAATTATCTTTGCAGAATATCAGCAGAAATGCCCCGATAACAGGCGATGGAGCGCATTTACCCTGGTGTGAATCCCTGTTATGGACGGTACTCATAAGTTAATTTATGTGATGCGCCGCACATTTATTCGCCGGGGTCTGCGGCAGAATTAACAGCAACGAACAAATAATCACTTAAATTAACAACGGAGGTTCGCTGTGTCAGCAACCGTCAATAATATCTGTGTAGTTGGCCTGGGTTCCATGGGCATGGGCGCGGCGCAATCCTGTATTCGCGCTGGGCTGAATACCTGGGGTGTCGATCTCAATCCACAGGCGCTGGAGACCCTGCGTCAGGCCGGTGCGCGCGACGCACAAACCTCCGCTGCCGCCTTCGCGCCGGAGCTGGATGCCGTCCTGCTGCTGGTGGTCAACGCGGCGCAGGTGAAAGCCATTCTGTTTGGCGAAACCGGCCTGGCGGCGCAGCTCAAGCCGGGCACCGTGGTGATGGTCTCTTCCACCATTTCGGCGCAGGACGCCCAGTTTATCGAGCAGCAACTGGCGCAGCATCAGCTGGTGATGCTGGATGCGCCGGTCTCCGGCGGTGCGGCGAAAGCGGCGACCGGTGATATGACCGTGATGGCCTCCGGTAGCGATGAAGCTTTTGCGCGCCTGCAACCGGTACTGGACGCGGTCGCGGCCAAAGTCTATCGCGTAGGCAGCGAAATCGGCCTCGGTTCGACGGTGAAAATCGTGCACCAGCTGCTGGCGGGCGTACATATCGCCGTCGGTGCGGAAGCCATGGCGCTGGCCGCGCGTGCCGGTATCCCGCTGGAGACCATGTATGACGTGGTGACCAACGCGGCGGGCAATTCATGGATGTTTGAAAACCGTATGCGCCACGTAGTGGACGGCGATTATTCGCCGAAATCGGCGGTTGATATCTTCGTCAAAGATCTCAACCTGGTGGCCGACACCGCCAAATCGCTGCATTTCCCGCTGCCGCTGGCCTCCACCGCGCTCAACATGTTCACCGAAGCCAGCAACGCCGGTTACGGGCGTGAAGATGACAGCGCGGTGATCAAAATTTTCAGCGGCATCACCCTGCCGCAGGCAAAGGAGAAGTAACCATGCGTTTAGGCGTGATTGCCGACGACTTTACCGGCGCCACCGATATCGCCAGCTTTCTGGTGCAGAACGGTCTGCCGACCATTCAGTTCAACGGCGTACCGGAGAGCCACGATGACCTGAGCGCGCAGGCGATTGTCATCAGCCTGAAGTCGCGCTCCTGCCCGCCACAGCAGGCGATTGATCAGTCGCTGGCGGCGCTGCGCTGGCTGCAACAGCAGGGCTGCGATCGTTTCTACTTCAAATATTGCTCCACCTTCGACAGCACCGCTGAAGGCAATATCGGCCCGGTTACCGATGCGTTGCTGGCAGCGCTGGGCGAAAGCCAGACGGTGATTTCGCCGTCGCTGCCGATCAATGGTCGCACCGTGTATCAGGGCTACCTGTTTGTGGCCGACCAGCTGCTGTCGGAATCGGGTATGCGCCATCATCCGGTTACGCCGATGACCGACAGCAATCTGGTGCGTCTGATGACGCGTCAGGCGCAGGGGCAGGCCGCGGTGATCAACGCCAGCCTGCTCGATCGGGGCGCGGATGCGGTGCGCGCTCAGCTGGACACGCTGAAAGCGCAGGGCATCAACTATGTGGTACTGGACGCGCTGCACGAGCAGCATCTGCTGACGCAGGGCGAGGCGCTGAAGGCGATGCGTCTGGTGACCGGCGGTTCCGGGCTGGCGATCGGGATTGCCCGCGCCTGGGCGACGGCGCAGCAGGACGCGACTGAAGCGGAACAGGCTGGCCGTCCGCAGGGCGAACGCGCGGTGGTGATCTCCGGTTCCTGTTCGCAGATGACCAATCGCCAGGTCAATGCCTACCGTCAGCTCGCCCCCTCTTTTGAAGTACAGGTGGAACGTTGTCTGGAAGATGTGGCCGGTTATGCCCAGCAGCTGTGCGACTGGGTGGCCGACAACAGCCAGCAGGCGCTGGCCCCGTTACTGTACGCCACCGCCGATGCGCAGCAGTTGCAGGCGATTCAGCAGCAGTACGGTGCCGCCCGCAGCAGCGAAGCGGTGGAGCAGCTGTTCGCCGCCGTAACGCGTGAGCTGAAAGCACGCGGCTGGCAGCGCTTTATCGTCGCCGGTGGGGAAACCTCAGGCGTGGTGGCGCAAAGCCTCGGCGTCACGGCATTCCATATCGGGCCGACCATTTCTCCAGGCGTACCCTGGGTGCGTGATATCCATCAGCCGCTATCGCTGGCCCTGAAATCGGGCAACTTTGGCGATGAACAATTTTTTGCCCGCGCACAAACGGAGTTTTCAGCATGACCGAACAACAAGCCCGCCTGGAGATGGTGCAACTTGGCGCCTCGTTTTTTCAGCGTGGTTATGCCACCGGTTCCGCTGGCAACCTGTCGTTGCTGCTGGAAGACGGCAATCTGCTGGCCACGCCAACTGGTTCCTGTCTTGGCGAATTGCAGGCCGATCGCCTGTCGAAAGTGACCTTGCAGGGTGAATGGATCTCCGGTGATAAGCCGTCGAAAGAGATCGCCTTTCACCGCGCACTCTATCTCAACAATCCGCAATGCAAAGCGGTGGTCCATCTGCACAGCCATTACCTGACGGCGCTCTCCTGCTTACAGGGGCTGGACCAGGAAAATTGCATCCGTCCGTTTACCCCCTATGTGGTCATGCGCGTCGGCGATGTGCCGGTGGTGCCGTATTACAAGCCGGGCGATCAACGTCTGGCGGATGATCTGGCACAGCTGGCGTCGCGCTATCGTGCCTTCCTGCTGGCGAACCACGGGCCGGTGGTGGTGGGTAAATCACTGCGCGAAGCGGCGGATAATACCGAAGAACTGGAAGAAACGGCGCGCCTGATGTTTACCCTGGGCGATCGAGCCATTCGTTATCTGAACGATGATGAAGTGGCTGAGTTGAGGAACTACTGATGCCAAAGTTTGCTGCTAATTTATCCACCCAATTCAACGAAGTTCCCTTTCTGGAACGTTTTGGCGCAGCCGCTAAGGCGGGTTTCCGTGCGGTGGAATTTCTGTTTCCGTACGACTATCCCGCCGAGGTGCTGAAGGCCGAGCTGGAGAAACATCAGCTGGCGCTGGTGCTGTTTAACACCGCAGCGGGCAATGTCGCGGCGGGCGAGTGGGGCGTATCGGCCATTCCGGGGCGTGAAGCTGAGGCTCATGCCGATATCGATCGCGCGCTGGAATATGCGCTGGCGCTGAACTGTCCGCAGGTGCATGTGATGGCCGCCACTGTCCCGGCTGGGGCCGATCGTGCGGCTTATGAAGCCACTTTTGTCAGCAATATGCATTACGCGGCCGAACGTTTCGCACCGCACGGCATTCGTCTGCTGCTGGAAGCGCTCAATCCGGTGACCAAACCGAACTATCTCTACGCCAGCCAGTACCAGACGCTGGCGATGATGGAACGCATCGATCGGCCCAATGTCTTCACCCAGCTGGATCTGTTCCATGCGCAGCTGGTGGATGGCAACCTGAGCCACCTGATCCGTGAATATGCCGGTCGTTATCGTCATATCCAGATCGCCTCGGCGCCGCATCGCCACGAGCCGGATGAAGGTGAAATCAACTATCCGTGGCTGTTCAGCCTGCTGGACGAGATCGGTTACGACGGCTGGATCGGCTGCGAATATTTCCCGCGCACCACCACCGAAGCGGGCCTTGGCTGGTTCGCACCTTACGCGCAATAACCCTTAACGTTACACCCCCCCACACAGGACGCCTGGCGCCCTGCGCGGGGTTTTTATCACCTGTATTTGCCAATACCAGAGAAACTGTACCCAAACTATACTAATTAAATCAGAGGATTATCATGTCAACCGCGTTGTTGTTAGCCATTGCCGTCGCCAGCATCGTGATCTTGCTGCTGCTGGTGATTAAAGCCAAAGTGCATCCGTTTGTTGCGCTGCTGATCGTCAGCCTGCTGGTCGCGATTGCTACCGGCATTCCGACCGATAAAATCATGACGACCATTGTCAGCGGTATGGGTGGCCTGCTGGGAAGTATCACCATAATTATCGTGCTGGGAGCGATGCTCGGCGCGGTCATTGAAGCCTCTGGCGGTGCCGAATCGCTGGCACAACGCTTCAGTAAATCGCTGGGCATCAAACGTACCGTCGCGGCGCTGACCATGGCGGCGTTTATCCTCGGTATTCCGGTGTTTTTTGAAGTGGGCTTTATCATCGTGATCCCGCTGATTTACGGCTTTACCAAGGTGGCGCGGGTGTCGCCGCTGAAGTTTGGTCTGCCGATGGCCGGGGTAATGCTGACGGTGCACGTCGCGTTGCCGACCCATCCGGGCGCCGCCGCTGCCGCAGGTATTCTGCATACCGATATGGGCTGGCTGATGCTGCTGGGGATCCTGATCGCCATTCCGGTGGGGATCGTGGGCTACTTCGTGGCAAAACTGATGAACCGTCGCCAGTACCATCTGTCGGTGGAGGTACTGGAGCAGCTGCAACTGGCGAAACCTGAAGGCACCAGCAGAGAAGCCTCACCGCCGGGCGCCCTGACCATCGCCGGACTGATTGTCGTACCGATTGTGTTGATCGTGCTGGGGACGCTGTCGCATACCCTGCTGGCGGAAGGCAGCACGCTGCGTTCGGTGATGACGGTGATCGGTACCCCGCCGATTGCGCTGCTGATTGCGCTGGCGCTGGCGGCGTGGCTGCTGGGCTTACGTCGCGGCTGGAGCAAAGACAAACTGGAAGAACTGACGGGTCGCGCCATTCCCAGCTCGGCCAGCGTCATTCTGGTGGCGGGTGCCGGTGGGGCATTCGGTAAAGTGCTGGTGGAATCCGGCGTGGGTAAAGCGCTGGCGGTGACGCTGGAGACGCTGCACCTGCCGTTAGTGCCTGCCGCGTTTATTCTGTCGCTGGCGCTGCGTGCTTCGCAGGGTTCCGCCACGGTAGCTATCCTGACCACCAGCGGCCTGCTGAGTCAGGCGGTAGGGGATGTTACGGATATGCAGCGCGTGCTGGTCACGCTGGCGGCCTGTTTCGGCGGTCTGGGATTGTCACACGTTAACGATGCGGGGTTCTGGGTGGTGACGCGTTATCTGGGGCTGTCGGTAGCGGATGGTCTGAAGACCTGGACGGTACTGACGACGCTGATGGGTCTGAGCGGTTTTGCGCTCACCTGGCTGCTGTGGGCCGTACTGTAACATTCGGGGGCAAGGGCGGCATTTGTGCCGACCTTGCCCGACATTGGTTTCTTTACGGCGGCTACGAGACCAGTTCCTGCGCATACAGATACAGCGCCTTCAGCAGCCCCATCTTCTCGGCATTGTCTTCATGTAAGCTCGCCAGCGACTCCAGCTCCAGCAGAAACGCCTGAACGCGCTCCGCATGTAACGCTTCACGACGATGCTGCAACCAGCGCTGCTGCTCCGCATCATCCAGCGTGCCGGGGAAATTGCGCGCGCGATAGCGGAACAACAGCTTCGCGATGCGTTTATCATCAAACGTCAGGTCCAGCGCCGGTAAATTCTGCGCAGGCGTCTGGCGCACAATATTCATTGCCGCACGATCGGCATCGCTAAAGAAACCGTCATACAGCTGCGCATCAACGTCGTCCGACGGAGTAAACGGCTCGGCGTCGGCAAACAGCGCGACCACTTTCTCACGTACCTCGGTTTGCTGACGCAGCAGCGCGAGGTTATCCAGGCAGTGCTGACGATCAATATTCAGCCGCCCGGCATCTTCCGGGCGCAGCGTATTGGCGGGGGCCAGCACCGGGCATTTATTGATATGCACCAGTTTGATCGGCACCGCCGCATGTGCGCCCAGCTCGCTATGGCGGGTGTAGAGCCGTTCGCGCAGTTCATCCGGCGACAGTTCCAGCAGCGGCGTCATATCACCGGCCAGATCCACCACGATTAGCGCGTTGCGGTTCTCCGGGTGCCACGCCAGCGGCACAATCCAGCTGGTATTGCCGCGCGCCGCGCCGAACATGCCAGAGACGTGCACCAGCGGCTTCATCTGCGGAATATCGATCAGCGTCATCAGCTTCTGTTTATTACGATGGGTAAACAGGAACTCAAACAGCTTCGGCTGCTTCTCCTTCACCAGCTTCGCCATCGCAAGCGTGGCATAGACGTCCGACATGGCATCGTGCGCCTGTTCGTGCGCTACGCCATTGGCTTTGGTCAGATGCTCCAGTCTGAAGCTGGGAAAGCCATCGTCGTTTTCCGGCCAGACAATCCCTTCCGGGCGCAGCGCATAGCAGGCGCGCATCACGTCAAGCAAATCCCAGCGCGAGTTGCCGTTTTGCCAGCTCCAGCCGTAAGGATCGAAGAAATTGCGATAAAAAATGTTGCGAGTCACTTCGTCATCGAAACGCACATTGTTGTAACCCACCACGCAGGTCTGTGGCTCGCTAAACAGGCCGTGGATGCGTTCGGCAAACGCCGCTTCCGGCACGCCGCGCGTCTGCGCCATCTGCGGGGTGATACCGGTGATCATCACCGCTTCCGGCTGCGGCAGATAATCATCCGCGGGCTGGCAATAAAACACCTGCGGTTCACCTATGGCATTGAAATCTTTATCGGTACGCAGCCCGGCAAACTGGGCCGGACGGTCGAGCGACGGACTCTTGCCGAAGGTCTCGTAATCGTGAAACAGAAAGGTGAACTCGGAGGCGGGCACGGCGTTATCCTGGCAGTGGAAAATCAACGCACAGAATAGTCGTCCGGCTGGCGCAGTACAACCTTCCTCCGCGGGTCTGCGCGCCAGCGCGCAGTATTTGTCCTCAGTTCATACTTTTTTTCAATTTATTCAAACCTGTTAAAGCCATTTGCCGTACAAAGTGCGGCGGTAAATTCATTTTTTGAGGAAGAAGTGTTGAAAAGGCGTCTGCTGGTTACTGTTTCTGGAATGATTATGTGGGCATCGCTGGCGCAGGCTGACGACAGCATGCCATTTCCCCTGACGCCACCGGCGATTGATGCGGCTTCCTGGGTCCTGATGGATGCGGCTACCGGTCAGATTCTTACCTCCGGTAATCCCGACGAGGAGCGCAACCCAGCCAGTCTGACCAAGCTGATGACGGGCTATGTGGTCGATCGCGCTATCGATCAGCACAAAATCAGCCGTGACGATGTGGTCACCGTCGGCAAAGATGCCTGGGCTGCGGGCAACCCGGTATTTAAAGGATCTTCGCTGATGTTCCTCAAGCCGGGCGACAAAGTGACGGTGCGTGATCTGAGCCGTGGCGTGATCATCGATTCCGGCAACGACGCCTGCGTGGCGCTGGCCGATTACGTCGCGGGCAGCCAGGACAACTTCGTCACCATGATGAACAGTTATGTGCAGAAGCTCGGTCTGACGCACACCCACTTCGAAACCGTCCACGGTCTCGATGCGCCGGGCCAGCACACCACCGCGCGCGACCTCGCGGTGCTGTCACGCGCCATCATCAGCGGCGAACCCGATTTCTACGCCATGTACAGCGAGAAAACCCTCACCTGGAATGGCATCACCCAGAACAACCGTAACGGTCTGCTGTGGGATAACAATCTGCACGTTGATGGCCTGAAAACCGGCCACACCGAAACCGCCGGTTTCAATATCATCGCCTCAAATATTGTGGGTCGTCATCGCCTGATTGCGGTGATTATGGGCGGGAAAAGCGCGAAAGGGCGTGAAGAACAGGCGCGTAAGCTGCTGATCTGGGGCCAGAATAACTTCGACACCGTGCAGCTGTTCCACGGCGGTAAGAAAATCGGCACCGAAAACGTCTGGTACGGCAATCCGCATCAGGTCGACGTTGGCACCACGCAGGATATCTACCTGTCGCTGCCGCGCACCGAGGTGCAGAACGTCAAAGCCAAATACGTTATCAATCGCAAAGAGCTGGAAGCGCCGCTGAAAGCCAATGAGCAGATTGGTGAAATCCAGGTGATGGACAAAGATCAACAGCTGGCGAGCTACCCGCTCTACACCCTGAACGCGGTGGAAACGGCGGGCATCGTGACGCGCATTGAAGATTACCTGAAGCAAAAACTGTAATCCGTCGCTAACTTCGGCATCAGCAGCGTCGCCGTCCGGCGGCGGCTGTGGCACAGTGGCTCTTTACCGCTGATACCGAGGTGAACCATGCAAACGTCCGTCATTCAGCGCCCGGCGCAACACTGGGTCGGCTATCATCTGACCGGTCCGTGGCAGCAGACGGTGCCCCAGGGTTTCGGGCAACTGAAAGCCTGGGTGGCCCGCCACGGCCTCGAAGGGGAGTGGCTGGCCATCTACTATGGTAATCCGCAGGAGCGCCCGCCTGAAGAGCTGGGCGTGGAAACGGTGCTCAGCGTCCCGGACGATTTCGTGCTGCCCGCAGGCGATGATATTCAGCAGGGCACCTTGTCCGGCGGCCGCTACTTCCACGCGCGCCTCGACGTGCTCAATAACGATTTCTTCGCTGCCTGGCGCGGACTTTTTGACCAGTTGCAGACCCACACCGAGTGGCAGATTGACGATCGCCCCTGTTTCGAACATTACCTTTCCGACGGATCGCAAAGCGGCAACTGGCGGCTGGATATGTATATCCCGGTGCGGCCCCGCTGAAAAAAGCTTATTGCGTTACATCCATGTTTCTGTTGAGAAAAATGGATGTAGCGCGCATGTTGAATTTTGTAAGAAGTAGTCAAAAAGTCAGGTAAATCGCGCGCTGGGTGTTAAGTAATCGTCCTTTGCCAGCTAACATAGCGCGCAATATTTCCCGTTCCCGGATAATCATGTTACGCGCTGATAAGCCCATTTCACCCATCGAGTTCTGGTTTTACCGCCATTACCGCGCCGTACACGGCGTGCGCATCGCGATATCTTTCGTGCTGTGTTTTCTGTTTGTGCGTCTGACCGGTATCCCGGAGGGCACCTGGCCGCTGATTACGCTGGTGGTGGTAATGGGACCGATCTCCACCTGGGGCAACGTGTTTCCGCGCGCGGTACAGCGTATTGGCGGCACTTTTGCCGGGTCGCTCTCGGGGCTGATCGCCCTCAAGCTGGAGCTGATCTCGCTGCCGGTGATGCTGGTGTGGTGCTTTGTGGTGATGGTGGTGTGTGGTTATCTCACCCTCGGTAAACATCCTTATATGGCGCTGTTGATTGGTATCACCCTAAGCGTGGTGGTGGGCGCACCGGCGGGGGATTTCACCGTGGCGTTATGGCGCGGCGGCGATGTGATACTGGGATCGCTAATGGCGTTGCTGTGCAGCGCTATCTGGGCGCAACGCGCCTACACCCACTGGCGTATCCAGCTGTCCGATGCCTTTATCAATATGGCGAAAATTCATCACACCGGGTTTTCTCCCAACCTGGTGGATAAACCACGGCTGAATAAACCGTTCCAGAAACTGCTCACCAGCGTGATCAAGATGCGCTCGCTCCTGGAACCGGCCAGCAAAGAGACGCGTATTCCAAAATCGGTGTTTGAAGCGATTCAGACCATCAACCGTAATATGGTTAACACAATGCAGATGCAGATTGATGCCTGGTGGGCATCGCGCGAAAGCCATCTGCTGCTGCTCAATGCGGCGACGCTGCGCCGTACCCAGAAAATGACCGAAAACACCCTGAATGCCCTGGCGGCGTTGATGCTGAAGGGGGAAACGGAGCAGGTAGCGGCCAACAGCCACGAGCTGGAGAACATTATGCAGGAGCTGGAGCAGCTGATCGCCAGCGGCAGCGGGCGGCTGGAGACCACGGCGATTTACGGTTACGTCTGGCTGAGCCTCGAACAGGCACGTCAGCTGGAGCGTATGACCGACCTGGTGCGTCTGGCGTTGCGTAAATAGTTTTCCCCGGCAATGACTTAATGTGAATCACGCTTTCTTTGCGCTAAGATAAGTGCCAGTCCGATTTTAGCTGTGAAAATTGCTTACAAGGCTGGCAAGCCGCTAAGCTGAAGGTTATGACTATTCCGCCTGCTCAGGCAGGCCCAAAGAAAGGTGCCAACATGGAAAATGCCAAGCAATCATTTCAGGACGTACTGGAGTTTGTGCGTATGTTTCGTCGTAAAAACAAACTGCAGCGCGAAATTACGGACAACGAGAAGAAAATCCGTGATAACCAGAAACGTGTGTTGCTGCTGGATAACCTGAGCGAATACATTAAGCCGGGCATGAGCGTTGAGGCGATTCAGGAAATTATCGCCAGTATGCGCGTCGATTATGAAGATCGCGTCGATGAGTACATCATCAAAAACGCTGACCTCTCCAAAGAACGTCGCGAGCTGTCCAAAAAGCTCAAAGCGATGGGCGAACCAAAACCGCAATAATACGCAGTGACCCGCAGCCTGGTGCGCATCAATGCGCACCCTACGCCAGTGATATTGCAACGAATCCGTAGGGTCGGCATTTATGCCGACCTTCTCAATGCCGGCACCGTCTATGCCGACCTTCGCAATGCGCACCCTACGTCAGTGATATTGCAATGAATCCGTAGGGTCGGCATTTATGCCGACCTTCTCAATGCCAGCAACTTTTATGCCGACCTTCGCAATGCGCACCCTACGTCAGTGATATTGCAACGAATCCGTAGGGTCGGCATTTATGCCGACCTTCTCAAGGTTGGCACCTTCTATGCCAATCCTGTCGACGTTAACGCACCAAACGTCTCGCCAGCTGTTGCAACTGACGCGCCACGTCGGCGACATCCAGACTCTCCGCCAGCGGCGCGGCAGTGGTTTCACGCAACACCAGCGTGGTCTCCAGCGTCGGGGCCTCCGCGCTGATGCCGTCCAGCTGCGCCAGTAAACGATCGACGCTCACCGCGCCCAGCTGCTGCAAATCCTGTCGTACCGTGGTTAACGGCGGCTGATACCACGCGCTTTCTGCCGTATCGTCATAGCCAATCAGCGACATCTCGCCAGGAATACGGACGCCATGCTGATGCAGGGCGCGCATCGCCCCAAGCGCCATCTGGTCGTTCGCCACCAGCAGCGCCTGGGGCAGGGCGTGCGGCAGTTGGGTCAGCAAGGCCTGATACCCCGAAGCTGCGCTCCAGTCCCCCTCCAGCACGCACCAGGCTTCCAGCTGATGCGCCGCCAGCGCCTGTTGCCAGGCCTGAAAACGCGCGCGCGCCGATGCGGAACTCGCCGGGCCATTCAGCACGCCAATCTGGCGATGTCCGAGCGCCACCAGATGATCCACCGCCTGACGCGCGCCGGACTCGCTCAGATACTGGCATTGCGCCACCTCTGCGCTGCGCTCAACATCGAGAAACAGCGCCGGTTTGGCGCCGCACTGCTGCTGAATCTGCGCCGCCTGGGCGGCATCCAGCGGCAGATTAATCAGCAACGCATCCACGCGCTGCGCCAGCAGTTCATTCACCGTGTCCTGCGCGCTGCCGCCCGCCATGGCAATCACCAGATGGTAGCCGAGTGCTGCCGCGCGCTGCTGAATGGCCGAGGCGATCTGCGCCGGTGCCATCAACGCCAGATCGCTGGTGGCCAGCCCCAGCGTGCGCGTTGCTTTGCCCGCCAGCTGCTGCGCCACCCGGTTCGGCACGTAGTTAAGCTGGTGCATTGCCGCTTCCACTTTGGCGCGGGTACGCGGTGAAACCTGTACGGAACGGTTAAGCACGCGGGAGACGGTCTGATAGGAAACCCCCGCCAGCTGGGCGACATCATCGAGGGTTACGGAGCGCGAAGTCATTGATCTCTCCTGAAGATTAAGCTGCGAGTGTAGCAAATTTTTCCCTGTCGTCGTGGTCTTAAGCCAGTAGACTGCCAGTGATAACCTAAGGAGAAGCATATGCAGCTCAATCATGAACACCTTCACGACATCAACACGCTGGCGGAGTGGCTGGCGCTGGATCATATGCCGCACGAGGGCACGCTGGAGGCTGACCTGGCGATCCTTGCCGGACACGCGGTGCTGCCGAATATCGAAGGCGTGATCGCACTGAGCAAAAAATATCATTTGCCCCTATTAATCAGTGGCGGCATCGGCCATTCGACCCCTTTACTGGCACAGATGATGGCGGCGCATCCGCTGTATCGGCAGATTGATACCGCGGGCAAAAGCGAGGCAGCAATGCTGGGCGACATTGCGCGTCTTTTTGCGGCGCTGCCGGACGATCAGTTGCTGCTGGAAGATCAATCACGCAACTGTGGGGAAAATGCCGCGTTCAGCCAGCAATTGCTGGATGCCGATCAGTGGCAGCCGCAGCGGGTGATTCTGGTCCAGGACCCCCTGATGCAGCGCCGCACCTGGGAGACCTTCCGCTGGCAGTGGCGCGAACGTACGGATGCACCGGAATTTATCAGCTGGCCGGTCTTTGTACCGCAGGTGATGATGGATTCCGGGATGCTGCGCATTATCGGCGCGCCGCCGCAGGGACTGTGGTCAGTGGAGCGTTTTCTGTCGCTGCTGATGGGTGAAGTGCAGCGGCTGCGCGACGATGAAAACGGTTACGGGCCGCGTGGCAAAGGGTTCTTTGGTCATGTTGATGTGCCGGAAGCGGTTGAAGAGGGATGGCAACGGCTGATGCGTCTGCCGGGTGTCCAGTCGCGTATGCATAATTGATCAGATGCACATACCGTAACGGCGCGCTAACCCGCGCCGCCAGGGGGGAGCGGTTAACGGTTTTTCATATAGACCTGCAAATTCACGTAAACCGCGTTCAGCAGCGGGGTGACCAGGCCGTTGCGCGCGCCGCGTACCAGCAGGTCACCGATGACCTGATCGGCCTCGATATCATAGCCCTGGGTCAGATCGCGGTACATCGATGAGGTCATCGGCGTGGCGGGGTTATTCAGCGATTCGTAGATCTTCGCCGTTACCGCCGGGCGCTCCTGATAGCCTTCGGCGCTGATCACCGTCAGCACTTCACCAAAGATGCCGCGCAGCAGAGCCTCGCCGCCCTGGGAGGTGAGAATCTGCTGGGTATTGCCGCGCCCCAGACAGCAGACGGCGCCGAGGGTGCTCAGCAGCAGCCACTTTTCCCACAGCTCGCTGAGGATGTTATCGGCGAAGATGGTATTAACCTGCGCGGCGCGCAGCGTTTCGTCGACGCGTTGCAGGCGGGCATCGTTGTTGCCGTCCAGCGCCCCGTAATAAATCATATGCAGCGGCGTCATCTGCACCACTTCACCGTTCTCGCCCAGCGTGGCGTTGATTTTACACAGGCCGCCGATCACCTGGTCACCGAAGCGGCTGCGCAGCGTGTCGATATGCCGCATCCCATTGAGAATCGGCATGATCAGAGTGTCCGGGCCGACGGCAGGGGCGATATCGTCCATCGCCTGCGCCAGACCAAAACTTTTCACCGTCAGAATAATCAGATCATAAGTGCCGTTCAGGGTACCGGCCTGCGCCAGCTGCGGTTGCAGCGTTTCGGTGCCGCCGGGGGTTTTCAGCACCAGGCCGTGGTTTTTCAACTGCTGAAAACGGCGCTCGCGCACCAGAAAAGTCACATCACGTCCTGCCTGCGCCAGACGCGCACCGAAATACCCGCCGGTTGCGCCGGCGCCGACTACCAGAATGCGCATGGTTGTGTTTCCCGTTGAGAATGAAACCCCTACCTTAAAACGCAGTGACAGCGGTTTCCAGTCGACAAATGCTTAAAGCTGTAACCAGGGCTGGTGAAAAATAGCTCAAACTGTTCGTATTTATTCGTACAATGGGTCTAAGCTTGTCGGCACCGGCGGGCAATGGTGCCCGCTTTTTTTCAGTCGAATCGACTAAGGACGCATCATGCCCCGACCGCTACCCATCGAACGTTATCGCAATATCGGCATTTCCGCGCACATCGATGCCGGTAAAACCACCACCACCGAGCGCATTCTGTTTTACACCGGGATGAGCCATAAGCTGGGTGAAGTGCACGATGGCGCGGCAACCACCGACTGGATGGCACAGGAGCAGGAGCGTGGTATCACCATTACCTCGGCTGCGGTGAGCTGCTTCTGGCCAGGTATGGATGGCAGCTTCGCGCCGCACCGTATCAACATCATTGATACCCCCGGACACGTCGATTTTACCATCGAGGTGGAGCGCTCGATGCGCGTGCTGGATGGTGCCGTGATGGTGTATGACGCCGTCGGCGGGGTACAGCCGCAGTCGGAAACCGTCTGGCGTCAGGCCAACAAATACCACGTACCGCGCATCGCTTTCGTCAATAAAATGGACCGTCAGGGCGCCGATTTCTTCCGCGTGGTGCAGATGATGAAAGATCGCCTTCATGCCAATCCGGTGCCGATTGTGATCCCGATTGGCGCGGAGGAGCATTTCACCGGCGTGGTCGATTTGATCAAAATGCGCGCCATCTACTGGGACGATGCCACCCAGGGCATGACCTTTAGCTACGCACCGATCCCCGACGAATTACAGGCGCTGGCCGCCGAGTGGCGGGAAAACATGGTGGCCGCCGCCGCCGAAGCCAGCGATGCCCTGATGGATATCTGGCTGGAACAGGGCGACCTGAGCGAAGAACAGGTGATTGCCGGTCTGCGTCAGCGCACGCTGCTGAACCAGATCCAGCCGATGCTGTGCGGCAGCGCCTTTAAGAATAAAGGCGTGCAACGGATGCTGGATGCGGTGATCGAGCTGATGCCTTCGCCGGTGGATGTGCCGCCGGTCGCCGGTGTGGATGAGCGCGGTGAACATGCCGAACGCCATGCCGACGATGACGAACCCTTCTCGGCGCTGGCGTTCAAGCTGATGAGCGATCCCTATGTCGGTCAGCTCACCTTTGTGCGCGTCTATTCCGGCGTGCTGCGCAAGGGCGACAGCGTGTGGAACGCGGTGAAAGGACGCAAAGAGCGTATCGGACGCATCGTGCAGATGCAGGCCAATGACCGTATCGAGATCGAAGAGATCCGGGCGGGCGATATCGCCGCCTGTGTCGGGCTGAAAGAGGTCACCACCGGCGAAACCCTGTGCGATCCCAACGCGGTGATCACGCTGGAACGCATGGAGTTCCCGGAACCGGTCATTTCGCTCTCCATTGAGCCGAAAACCAAGAGCGATCAGGAAAAAATGGGGCTGGCGTTGCAGCGGCTGGCGGCGGAAGACCCGTCGTTCCGTCTGCACACCGATGAAGAGTCGGGGCAGACCATTATTTCCGGCATGGGCGAGCTGCATCTGGAGATCATCGTCGATCGCATGAAACGTGAATTCGGCGTTGAAGCCAATATTGGCCGACCGCAGGTTACCTACCGCGAAACCATCCGTAAAACGGTGCGCGACGTGGAAGGGAAGTTTGTGCGCCAGTCGGGCGGTAAAGGCCAGTATGGCCATGTGGTGCTGACGCTGGAGCCGCAAAAAGCCGGTGCCGGTTTCGCCTTTGAAGATGCCACCAAAGGCGGCGTGGTGCCGCGCGAGTTTATTCCTTCGGTGGAGAAGGGCATTCGCGAAGCGCTGAACAGCGGCGTGCTGGCGGGTTATCCGGTGGTGGATGTGAAAGCCACGCTGACGTTCGGTTCGTACCATGATGTCGATTCGTCCGAAATGGCGTTCCGCATGGCGGCGATTTTCGGCTTCAAGGCGGCGGCGAAACAGGCCGATCCGGTGATCCTCGAACCGGTGATGCAGGTGGAAGTGGAAACGCCGGAGGAGTACGCCGGTAACGTCATGGGTGATCTGTCATCCCGTCGCGGAACGTTGCAGGGCATGGATGAACGCTTTGGGGCGCGCATTATTCGCGCCGAAGTGCCGCTGGCGGAGATGTTTGGTTACTCCACCACGCTGCGTTCGATGTCGCAGGGGCGTGCGACCTACAGCATGGAGTTCAGCCACTACGCCGAAGCGCCGAAAAATGTGGCCGACGCGATTATCGCTTCACGTCATTAAACCTCAGGCGGCCACCCGGCCGCCTTATTTACAGCGCCGTCACGCCCAGCGCGGCGGCCTGTGCTTCCCACTGCAACACCTCCGCATAAAAGGCGCGATCCGGGGTGGCGAAACCGCCAATCAGGCTGGCCTCACATAATTCCTGGTATTCCTCATCCTGCACCAGCTGCGTCAGCGCAGCGCGTAGTTGCGCCAGCGTGGCGGGAGCGGTGTCGGCGGCGGTGATCAGCGGCAGCGCGGCGCACAGCGGCGTCTCACCGATGATCGTCAGGCCGGCCAGCTCCTGCGGAGCATAGCGCTGCACCAGCGCCCAGCTAATGCAGTCGATGGCGGCGATATCCGCCTGACCGGCACGCAGCGCCGCCAGCGACTGGCGATGGCTGCCGCTGAAGCGGGTAGCGGCAAAGAAGCGTCCCTCGCGGGCCAGCGGGGCCACCACATAACGCAGCGCGTTATAGCCGGAGTGCGAATCGTCGCTGTTGCACACCGCGCGCCGGTTGCGAAAATCGCCCAGCGTCAGCGCGCCATCTTCATCGCGCACCACCAGCCAGCTGCGATAGCGCAGTCCTTCACAGCCCGGCGCACGGGACTGAAACGCGCCGACCAGCTGCACCGTCGGCAGCTGCTTCACCAGCGGATAGCCGCAGGTCTGACTCAGCAGCAACGCCTTATCGCGCCAGTGCGGCAGCAGGTCGCTGTGCCACTCGACGTCGGCCCGGACGCCGCGCGCCGCCAGCAGCTGCGCCAGCGCCGCAGTCAGCGCTACGGTGCTGGCGTGATCGATATCGTACATCGGTAAGGACAGCCGTTTACTCATTCTGTGTATCCTGTTGTCGTCCCGGATGGGCGTTGACCGCCACCGGTCTGGCCCAGAATTGCCGCAGCCACTTGCCATAACCCGCTACGCGGAATCCCTGATTGCGCTGGAAGTAATCATCGCGGTTCAGCAGGTACACCCGGCGCAGGCCATACCAGGGCAGCCCTGGCAGATCGTGATGTACTGAATGATAGTTGAGGTTAAGGAACAGCAGGCGCCACGCCAGCGCCGCTTCATTATTGACCGAGCGCGCCAGCGCATCCTCTTCGGCCCGATGCTCATAAAAGGAGCGGATTTTGGTCAGCGCCAGCGCCGGATAACTCACCGCCAGCACAAACCACCACGGGGAGTAGCCCCGCTGTGCCAGCCAGTAAAACAATCCGGCCAGCAGACTGAGGTGAATGATCCACATGGCACAGGCGCGGCCGTCGCGCTGGCGGAAGGCCAGCAGCATGGAACGCAGCGTGGCGAGAATATCCAGCAGCGGCCCCAGCAGCAGACGGCCGGGAAAGGTGTTGCGCAGGTGGATCACCTGACGCTGCCACGGCTGGAGGCGCGCCCAATGCTCAGGCGTCAGGTAATAACTTTCCGGGTCGTCATGCGGATCGGTCAGCGTATGGTTGCGATGGTGCGCCAGGTGCGAATCGCGATACAGCCCATAGGGATACCACACCGCCAGCGGCAGGGTGCCAAACAGTTGGTTCAGGCGCGGCCAGCGCGTGGGGTGGCCATGAATCAGCTCATGCTGCAACGACATATACCAGGTGGTGAAGACGATCATCAGCAGGGTGACAGGCAGCAGACCGAGGCGTTGCCCGTAAATCAGCGTGGCGAACCAGCCCGCATAGACCGCCAGTATCAGCAGCCAGGTGGGCAACTCGCTGCGCCACAGCCAGCTGCGCGCCAGCTGATGGACCTGTTCACGCTGTTGCGCGCTGATATAGGCGGAAGAACCTTGAGTCATGATGGCGGCGTTGTCCTGCGGCGTGGAGAGCGAATTGCCAGACGATGCGGCAAAGCCGCAAAAAAGACAAAGACCTTAATTTTCTTACTTATGTCGAAAATCTTGATGATGCGGTTTAAAACAATTGGCTATCAGTACGGGCCTGGCTGACGTAACCTTTCCCCATCGAAAACTGATTTATTACGCCGGAGCGCACCCCGCCCGCGAGGAGAATATTTCCATGAAAAAGATTGGCTTTTTATCATTCGGTCACTGGACGCCATCATCGCAGTCTGCCACCCGTTCCGCACAGGACGTGCTGTTGCAGTCCATCGATCTGGCGGTCGCCGCGGAAGAACTGGGTGCCGATGGGGCTTACTACCGCGTCCATCACTTTGCCCGTCAGCTGAGTTCTCCGTTCCCGCTGCTGGCGGCGGTGGGTGCGCGTACCAAAAGCATCGAGATTGGTACCGGCGTGATTGATATGCGCTACGAAAACCCGATGTACATGGCGGAAGATGCCGGTGCGGCAGACCTGATCTCCAACGGTCGTTTGCAACTGGGTATCAGCCGCGGTTCACCGGAGCAGGTGATTGAAGGCTATCGCTACTTTGGCTATGCGCCGAAAGAGGGCGAGAGCGATGCCGATATGGGACGTCGTCATACCGAAGAGTTTCTTGAAGTGCTGCGCGGTGAAGGATTTGCGAAACCGAATCCCCAGCCGATGTTCCCGAACCCGCCGGGACTGCTGCGTCTGGAGCCGTTCTCCGAAGGGCTGCGTGAGCGTATCTGGTGGGGTTCAGGTTCGAATGCCACTGCCGTCTGGGCAGCACAGCAGGGCATGAATCTGCAAAGCTCGACGCTGAAAGATGATGAAACCGGTGAGCCGTTCCACATCCAGCAGGCCAAACAGATTCGTGCCTACCGCGAAGCCTGGCAGGCAGCCGGACATCAGCGCACGCCGCGTGTCTCAGTCAGCCGCAGCATCTTTGCGCTGACAAATGATATTGACCGCGCCTATTTCGGTCGCAGCGGCCAGGAGCAGGATTCCGTTGGTTTCCTCGACGAGAAAACCCGCGCCATCTTCGGTCGCAGCTATGCCGCCGAGCCGGAAGCGTTGATCAAACAGCTGGCGCAGGATGAAGCGATTGCGGAAGCCGACACCCTGCTGCTGACCATCCCGAATCAGCTGGGCGTTGATTACTGTGCCCATGTCATGGAAGCGATTCTGACCCATGTGGCCCCGGAGCTGGGCTGGCGTTAATCGCCGTAGCGGCGCAAGTTATCGCGCATTAATTGGGAGGCTTACGAGCCTCCCTTTTTTTTACTCTGGCGGGTACTGCTTAACTCACGCCGTGGCTGCCAGCAGGCGCCGCGCGCAGGCAAAAAAAAAGCAGCCTTTGCAGGCTGCTCTTTTTCGAATCTGGCTCCTCTGACTGGACTCGAACCAGTGACATACGGATTAACAGTCCGCCGTTCTACCGACTGAACTACAGAGGAATTGTTGGAACGGGGCGCATAGTAACGAGCGGGCTGCGGCTTGTCAAAGCCCTTTTTCACAAATCTTTCTGACTGCTGAATAAAGCATCAGTAGTGCTTTGGCGCGTATAAAAATCATGACTGCCTGATGGCCAGGAAATGAAACGTGTACGCCATCTCATCAGCAAATGGCAGGCCAGAACGATGTCATGTTGTGATTGTCGTCACTAAACCCATGAAAAATTACATTCAGTTTTGTCGTTTTTGCAAGATACCTCGCATGTATGATCACAGTTATTTCATTTGGCCGTTGTGGAGACGTAGGGTGAAATTTATATTCCAGATCACTTCTTACGTGAACCCAGGATGTGCGGTATGAACAAAGTCAGAATCGGTATGATTGGCAGTGGTTACATTGGTCGTTGTCATGCAATTGCTTACGCGCAGGCTCCGACGGTTTTTGCCCTGAAGGGCGAAATCGTGCGTGAAATGCTGGCGGAGGTAAACCCGGAGCTGGCAGCGAAGCAGGCGGCAACCTTTGGTTTCGCGCGTTCCACTGGCGACTGGCGTGAGCTGGTTCGCGATCCCAATATCGATGTGGTCGATATCTGCGCCCCGAACTTCCTGCATAAAGAGATGGCGCTGGAAGCAATCCGCAACGGCAAACATGTCTACTCAGAAAAACCGCTGTCGCTTTCCGTTGCCGATGCCGAAGAGATGGTCAAAGCCGCTGAACAGGCGGGCGTCAAAACTCTGGTGGGCTTCAACTATATGAAAAACCCCACCAGCCAGCTGGCGCGTGAAATCATCGCCCGTGGTGAAATTGGCGAGGTGGTGCATTTCTACGGCACCCATAACGAGGATTATCTGGCGAAGCCGGAAACCCCGCTGGACTGGCACTGTCAGCAGGCCCTGGCCGGTCTTGGCGCGCTGGGCGACCTCGCCGCGCATATCGTCAATATGGCGCACTACCTGGTGGGGGATATTGAGGAAGTCAGCGGCGACATGATGACGGTCATTAAGCAGCGCCCGGACCCGAAAGATCCGACCCGTCTGCTGCCGGTGGAAAACGAAGATCAGGCCAGTGCACTGCTGCGTTTTAAAAACGGCGCGCACGGCGTGTTTGAAACCTCACGTATCGCCTGTGGCAGCAAAATGGGGCTGACCTACGTGGTCACCGGTACCAAAGGTTCGCTGCGTTATACCCAGGAGCGTATGGCGGAGCTGGAGCTGTATATCCACGATGAACCCGCTGGCCGTCAGGGCTTCAAAACCATTCTGACCGGACCGGCGCACCCGGATTACGCTAACTTCTGCGTTTCCGCTGGTCACGGCATTGGTTTCAACGATCAGAAAACCGTGGAGATCCGCGATCTGATTAACGGCATCGCCGCAGGCGACCGCATGTGGCCGGATTTCGCCGAAGGTTTGCAGGTGCAGAAGGTGCTGGAAGCGGTAGCGGTGTCCGCGGTGGAACGTCGCTGGATGTCGGTGTAAGTGTTGTCAGGCCAGGTGCGCACAAATGCGCACCCTACGGGTGTAGGGTCGGCATTTATGCCGACCTGATATCGACCTGGTACTAACCTGGCACCCCCGCGCTACTCCTCCGCCATCTGCCACCACAGCTTATCCAGCGCGTAATAGCGGTCCCGCTCGCTTTCCGGTTGATGCAAATCGCGCTTCCACGGTTTTGCCAGAATGTAATGCAGATTCTTCACCTCATCCTCGCGCCACAT
The DNA here is from genome assembly GCF_059730485.1 of Pantoea sp. X-Soil-TKNS-1207. Lineage (NCBI taxonomy): Bacteria > Pseudomonadati > Pseudomonadota > Gammaproteobacteria > Enterobacterales > Erwiniaceae > Pantoea > Pantoea sp. X-Soil-TKNS-1207. Next base: position 2,763,664 of record NZ_AP035958.1, on the reverse strand, counting down.
CGCCGAATGCTGAAACGGTAAGGTTTTCAGCGCATTGTAGATATACGGCAGCGGCAGCCAGCGTTCGGCAAACACTTCATTGAGCAGATCCTGCTCGGAGAAGGGGTAACGGCGCAGGTCATCAATCGATGCCACTTTGTCCTGCAATTGCTGAAACACCGCCATATCCGGCTTCAGCACCAGAAAGCCGCCATTAAGATAGCGATCCAGGGTGGCTGGCGCAGGTTGATCGCGTTCCTGCCAGGTGTAATGACAATTCTCCGGCTGCCAGCTGGCCGGATAACTGGCAATCTTATTCGGGTTGCAGCGACAGGCGTGGCAGGCGGCGAGGGCATAATCACCGAGATCCAGGGTGAACAGTTCATCCATATTGCGCAGCACCAGCATATCCGCGTCGAGGAATACCACGCGTTCACAGCCGGTGAGTTCCCAGGCGCGCAGCTTGCTCCACACTTCGCCAAACTGCGCCGAGGCGTAATGCTGATCCAGATCGGCGCGTGGTGCCAGCGGCGCTACGGGATGGATCACACAGCCATCGGCCTGCAACGCTTCACGCGTCGCCAGGTCAATGGCGTCAGTCACCATCACCACCAGCGGCCACTGGGTTTCGCTTTTTTTCAGAGAACGGTGCAGGGCTTTTACCCCCACCAGATAATCAGGTTGTGTTAATAAAGTGACCCAGGCAAACATACTTTCCTCTCGTCAGGCTTAATCGAAAAGGGCGGTAACATAGTCGTTGCTGAAACGGCGCTGCGGATCGAGCTGCTGACGCACGGCGCGAAAGGCGTCCCACTGCGGATAGATATCACGCCAGCAATAGCGCTGGACATCATAATATTTGCCCCAGTGCGGACGTCCCCCTTCGGCCACCAGCAGTTTCTCCACCTCGGTGAGAAAATGCAGGCCATCCTGCGACAGCGAACCGTCATCGGCGTAATAGACCACAAAACCGAAGAAGCAGGTGGGCTGCTGGTACGCCGGGCTAAGCCAGGCAGACGAAGGCCCGGTGCAGCGCAGAATAATGGGATAATGCATATGCGGATGATTTTCCGCATACCACGCCTTGATTTTGCTGATGATCTGCGGCGTTTTCTCCAGCGGCACGCCGATCTCCACATTGATTTGCGGCACGGCGATACCACGACAAAACAGCTGGTAAATGTCGCCGCTGATATCGGTGAAATCGCGAAAGCGCGTCACGGTGCGGAATTGTTTGCCGCCTTTGCCGTGAATCTGCGTATCGCGATGCATCTGCGCCAGCGTCTGATCGATGGTGTCGTTCAGGCTGCTGTCCGTCTCGTCGCCATGTTCAATCACCTCACGCTGGTTGGCGTAATAATCGCGCTGATCTTCGCTGCTGGCCTGTTCGGCGTTCCAGACGTGCATCAGGTTGTCATCAACAAACCACCAGGCTTTGCTCAGCTCGTATTGCTGATTCCAGCTGAGTAAATCCTGTTCGAGGTTATCCGCCGACACGGCAAATTTATGGCAGGTAAACAGGCGGAAAGGGCGGGTACGCAGCGTCACGGCGGTGACGATACCCAGCGCGCCGAGCGCCACCTGGGCCGCCGGGAAATCGGGGTCGCCACGGTTAAATTCGCGCAGGCTGCCATCGGCCAGCACCATGCGGATGCGCAATGCTTCATCCGCCAGCGAGCTTTGGTCCAGCCCCTGGCCATGGGTGCCGGTGGACATCGCGCCAGCCAGCGTCTGCACGGCGATCACACCGGGTGACGAGGCCAGCATACGATCCCTTTCTGTCAGCGCGGCATACACCTGCTCCAGCTGAGTGCCGGCGCCAAAGGTGACGCTCTCGTCATCCTGTGCGATCACGCCCTGAAATGCGCTGAGATCCAGCAGGAGGTCCTGCGCATCCACTTTCAGCATCCGGCCCGGCGACAGGCGGCTGCCCAGCACGCGAACTTTGCCCTGGGAGTGTCGCAGGAGATGTTGTAATTCGGCTTCATTCTCTGGCCGCTGTAGCTGCGCACGCTCGCCGACAATGGCGTTCTGCGCCCAGTTCCACAAGGTGCTGGTTTTATCGGTGTTGGCGGTATGGCGTAATGGATAAAGGGGGGATTCTTTCACTACGGCGTTCCTTAGTCTGAGGTCTGTGACGGTCCCATTGACTTACTAAAGCGTAGACCATCACAGCACGGGCGCAGACTAAGGGGTGGTGCGGATATAGCGCAGCGTGGCCGTCACTGCCAGCTGGCGGTTGCGATGCACACTTTCCTCTTCACTATTATCCGGGCTAAACAGCGCGTTAAAGGTGTAGCGGTTCGAGACATGATGCACGCAAATGCTGCTGATCAGGCGGTGCACATCAATGGTGCTGATGCCGGTCATAAAAATGCCCTGCTGCTGACCGCGCGCCAGAATATCATCGAGCAGATCGAGGGCGCTTTTATTCAGCGCTTTGATGCGTTCCGATTGGGTGATGTAGCGGCCGCGCAGCAGGTTTTCGGTACACACCAGGCGCATAAAATCGGGATGCGACACATGATAATCAAAGCTGGCTTCCACCAGTTTGACCATCGCTTCCTCCGGGGCCATCGCGGCGAGGTTGAGTCCGGTTTCGTGTTGACGAATCGCCTGATAAACCTGCTCCAGCACTTCGATATATAACTTCTCTTTATTACCAAAGTGGTACACCACCATGCGTTTGGTGGTCTGTGCGTGTTCGGCGATCTGCTCCAGCCTCGCTCCCTGCATCCCGAATTCGGCAAAGGTTTTTAGCGCGCCTGCAAGGATGCGTTTTTTTAGCCCTTCAGGGTCATTTTTTCGTTTGGTTATATCCGACATAGTGCTCAATAAAAGGGTGCAAAACCTGGATGTTAGCACAGCATCTCACGTACAGACGGAGGGCTGGTGCGCTTATATGTATTTTGTACAGAACAATCCTGAAATCGATATTAAGCGATAATAACGCGCTGCGTATACTGCGCTGATTCCCGGTCTGTGAACCGGGCAGTTCACCTCAGATGCAGGTTGAAAGATGACACTACTCCTTCCCTCCGACATTTCATTATCCCGCCGTGCGGTCAGCGATGCGGTGCCACATGCCATCCAACCCGCGCCCGAAGTGGTCAGCGTGCGCGAGATTTCACGCCGGTTTGGCACCACGCAGGCGCTGCGCAAGGTTTCACTGACGGTGAATCAGGGCGAGATCCTCGGCATTATCGGCCGCAGCGGCGCCGGAAAATCGACGCTGATCCGCTGTCTTAACGGTCTGGAACGACCCGATGAAGGGGTGATTGAGATCGAGGGGCGGGCGATTAGCGGTCTGTCGGAAAAAGCGTTGCAGTCGGTACGCAGCCGGGTGGGGATGGTGTTCCAGCACTTCAATTTACTCGCCGCCAAAACCGTGGCGCAGAACGTGGCGCTGCCGCTAAAAATTGCGGGTATCGCCAGAGCGCAGCGCCAGCAACGCGTCGCAGAATTGCTGCAACTGGTGGGGCTGGCGGATAAGGCGGATAGCTATCCGGCGGCGCTTTCCGGCGGGCAAAAACAGCGTGTGGGCATCGCCCGCGCGCTGGCCGCCGGGCCAGCCCTGCTGCTGTGCGACGAAGCCACATCGGCGCTCGATCCTGAAACCACCCGTTCGATTCTGGCGCTGCTGAAGTCACTCAATCAGCAACTTGGCATCACCATTCTGTTAATCACCCATGAGATGGAGGTGATCAAATCGATTGCTCATCGGGTGGCGGTGATTGATGCCGGTGAAATCGTGGAAAGCGGCCCGGTGTGGCAGGTGTTTGCCCACCCGCAAACCGCGCTGACGCAAACCTTATTACGCGGCCTGTTGCCACAGCTGCCGGAGACGCTGGCGGCGCGTTTACAGGCTGAACCCGCAGGGGAGGCGGTGTATCGGGTCAATTTTGCCGGTGATGATGCGCAGGGCGATCTGCTGACGCGCCTCGCCAGCCAGTGGCCCGGTGCGTTCCGGTTATTGCAGGGCGGCGTGGATCATATTCAGCACTACGCCGTGGTGCGTTTCTTTATTGCGCTGCCGCAGACGCAGCAGCAACCCTTAATCAGCTGGCTGCAACAGCAGCAGGCGCAAGTGGAGCTTATGGGCTATGTCGCCAGTCATGATTGATTTATTGCTTAACGCCATTGGCGAAACGCTGCTGATGACGCTGGTCTCCGGGCTGTTTTCCCTGCTGGCTGGTCTGCCGCTCGGCTTGATTCTGGTGGTGACCAGTGCGGGCGGTATCGCCGAGCATCGGCTGATCAACCGCGTGCTGGGGGCGATTATTAATGGCTTTCGTTCGCTGCCCTTTATCATCCTGCTGGTGGCGCTGATCCCGTTTACCCGTCTGCTGGTGGGCACCTCGCTGGGGACCTGGGCCGCCATCGTACCGCTCTCCATCACCGCCACGCCCTATTTTGCCAGGGTGGCAGAGGTGTCGTTGCGCGAGGTGGATCGTGGGCTGATTGATGCCGTGCGCGCCATGGGCGCCAGCAAATTACGTATCGTGTGGGAAGTATTAATCCCTGAGGCGCTGCCGGGCATCCTGGCGGGGTTTGTGGTCACGTTGGTGGCGCTGGTGGGCGCATCGGCGATGGCGGGCGCCATTGGTGCCGGTGGCTTAGGGGATTTGGCCATTCGCTATGGTTATCAGCGGTTTGAAACCAACGTGATGCTGGCGGTGATCGCGGTATTGATCATCCTGGTGTGCGGCATTCAGTGGCTCGGTGACCGTCTGGTTGCGCGAGTTGATAAACGACATTAACCGCAGCTCAGGCCGCGACGTCTTCCTCTGCTTTACCCCCGATTATTTTCCTGCTCAACGGTGCTGATAGTGCTTATCAGCGCCGATTCCTGCCCTGAATTGCCGCTGATTTCCCGCTTACATCTGGCGAAATTCTGAATCATTCTTTTTTCTTCACAATCTCTATGGGTATTTATTTTAATAAAATCGATTAAATAGCGCCCTAAGTGGATGAAATGTCTTCTCCCTGGTGTTTTGTAAGTAAATTAACCTGCCGCTTCAGATTTTTAGCCATTTCTCCTAACCCGCCAAAATTCAGCGCCATGCTTTTATGAAATTTTATGAATTTTTTATGCAAGAAAATTCATGATAAATGGTCATTTTCTTATGAAATAAATCAATTTTTGGGATCATTCTGATGTTTTTGTTCTATGGCGCATCGAATTTGCGGTAATTTTATTTGTTAAGTTTTGTTGATGTATATTTCCAGGATAAGGTCGCGTTGATATTTAGTCAGGCTTATGTAAATCTTTTCCGACGTTATCATACGGAATGTAATTTTATGCTTTCGGGCGGGATCTACCAGGCTCGTGCGGTAGCTATGATGTTACGTAACATTTTCATTGTATTGATTTATATGCATATTAATCGCAACATTCACTCAGTATGTATAACTGAGCATGAGTAAACCCTGATTAAATACTGATAAATCACTTTCGCTGAACATGACAGTCTGACGACCAGGAATGACATAAGAAAGTCTTGTGAACACTGCAAAACCCGTTTTGAGGTGCAGAGATTGATCACTTTAATGAATGTGTTTTCTGCCCTCGCAAAAATTCCCTCCTGGTTTTCCGTGTCTTTTATTGCATCTGAAATACTTAATTAGAACTGATCATTTTTGACGGCGTTCGGCGGGTTTAGGCCATGGGGACGTTGTGGTTAATTTTTTGAGAATGGTCCTGAATGGCAGCCGATTGCCTGCATTCAGTGATTTGTATTGCCAACAACCGGCCAATGGCCATTTTTTAGGGATTAATGGAACTAAACATGAAGAAAATGGTGAATCTTCGTACTGCGTTAAGTCTGCTGTTTGTCTTTGCGGTCGTGGGATGCCAGGCACCGCCATCCATCACTGATGACACGCTGGTGACCAGTACCGTTGATGGCGTCGCCCTGATCCACCGCCATGCGGTGACGCCGCCGACGCAGCTGACCCCAATCAATGAAGAATATCGCGCGCTCTATCCGACCTCGGTGATGACCCGTCCGGACTACGGCGGCAAGGTGGTGAGCACGCTGAAAACCGGCGAAACCTATACCGTGCTCGGCAGCGTAGAGAACAACTGGCTGGCGCTGGGCGAACCGCCGCAGGCCGACACACAGCCTGCGGACGCGCCACAAACGGGTGAACAGAAAGCAACCCCGCCAGCCGCGCCGAAGCCTGCGCAGTTAACCGGCTATGTTCCGTTCCGGGCGCTGGTGAAAAGCGATTTGTATGACCAGACCCTGAAGGCGGACCAGCCGAAGCGCCGTGTGCGCGCCAGCGCAAAGAAAAAGACCTGTGTCCCGGTCGATGGCGACAGAAAAGCCTGCCAGAACAGCAATAACGGTACCTGGATCATCAACTAACGCGGTGAGATGGAGGGACAGGTTATGGCATCCCGACTAAGGCAGTGGCTGTTGCCGCTGCTGGCCCTGGCGCTGACGGCCTGTAGTAGCGGCCAGACATCCGTGGCGCGTTACAACCTGCATTTCCAGGCGCACCCGCAGATCAACGCGGGTGCGCCCCTGAAGGTGCGGGTGATGTTACTTACCTCGGACGCGGAGTTTATGTCCGCTGATTTCTACTCGCTGCAAAACCAGCCTGCCGCAGTGCTGGGCAGCGCGCTTCTGAACAACCAGCAGTTCTTCCTGCGGCCAGGGCAACTCAGCAAAACCCTCAGTGGCAAGAGTCTGCCTGAAGCGCGCTATATCGGCATCATGGCGGAATATCAGTCCCTCGACGGCAAAGTGTGGCGTCTGGCGCTGCCCTTCCCGGAGGGTGACAGCGGGGCTTTCTGGGAATTCTGGAAAAGCAACGACGGCGAGTTAGACGCCAGCATCATTGCTGATATCAACGGCCTGCGCCCGGTTAAGCAGTAAAGGATGAATATGAACAGAGCCGAAAAGGTGGTGTGGACGGAAGGCATGTTCCTGCGCCCTCATCATTTCCAGCAGTCGGAAAACTTTCTGCACAGTACCCTGCGCGAATGGGGCCAGTCTCAGCGCGCGTACAGCTGGGGTTTTTTTGACGTTGAGTTTGATGAAGCCTTGCTGCGTCAGGGCAAACTGGCGTTAAGCGCGGCCAGCGGCTGCCTGCCGGATGGCACCTTTTTCGCCTTCAGCCAGGCACAGCACGGCCCCGCACCACTGGATCTGCCCGACAATATCGATCGGACAAAAGTGGTGCTGGCGATCCCGGCGCGACGTAATGGCCGCGAGGCGGTGACCTTTCAGGATTCACCGGACTCGCTGGCGCGTTATCTCGCCTGGGAAACCGAGGTTGAGGATGACAATGCGCTGGCGGTCGGCGCAGCGACGGTGCAGTTCGGCAAATTGCGCCTGCGCCTGATGCTGGAGCAGGATCTCACCGCCGAATGGACGGCAATGGGCGTGGCGCGCGTGGTCGAAAAGCGCAGCGATAATCATATCCGCCTCGACAATGATTACATCCCGCCGATGCTCACCCTGACCGGCAGCCATGCGCTGCAAAGCATGATGAACGATTTGCACGGACTGATGCAGCAGCGCGTGCAGCAACTCAGCCAGCGCGCGCCCAACACCGGCCGCTTTAACAGCGCCGATATGGTCGATTTTATGCTGCTGGCGCTGCTCAATCGCCAGCTCGGTTTACATGCCCATTTGCAGCATCTGCCGCTGCTCCATCCCGAATCGCTCTACTGCCACTGGCTGAGCCTGGCGGCGGAGCTGAGTACCTGGACGCCGGCCCGCACGCCAGATGCCGCGCCGCTGTATGACCATGACGATCTGCATGGCTGCTTTACCCGGCTCACGCTGCAACTGCGCCAGGGGCTGTCGCAGGTGATGGAGGAGAGCGCCATCCAGCTGCCGCTGACTCAGCGTTCACATGGCCTGAATGTCGCGACCGTGCCCGACAGCAGCATGGTGCGCGAATTTGGCTTTGTGCTGGCGGTGAAAGCCAGCGTGCCAGCCGATGCATTGAAAACCCACTTCCCGGCGCAGATGAAGGTCGCGCCCGTCAGCAAAATCCGCGATCTGGTGCAGCTGCAATTGCCGGGTCTGGCGCTGCGGGCCATGCCGGGCGCGCCGCCACAAATTCCGTGGCATGCGGGGTACAGCTACTTTGAACTGGATAAGAACAGCGAGCTGTGGCAGGAGATGGAGCGCTCAGGTGCCTTTGCGCTGCACCTTGCCGGTGAGTTTCCTGGCCTGAATATGGAGTTCTGGGCCATTCGCAGTCAGTCAGAATAATCAAAACTGAGCACGCATGATGCAGCCACAACCGAAACCGAATAGCGAAGCCATCCAGCAGGACGTCAGCCGCCAGAATAGTCTGGTGGCGGCGGCGAATCCGCTGATCAACGCCATCCCACAGATCCGACATTCCGTTTCCCACGACGAGCCGGCGCGTCTGCGCCAGCAGCTGATCGATCAAATCCGTCGTTTTGAGCTGAGCTGCCAGCAATCCGGCCTTAGCTATGAAGTGATTATTGGCGCGCGTTACTGCCTGTGCACCGCGCTGGACGAGGCCGCGGCGCTGACGCCCTGGGGCAGCCGTGGCGTCTGGACCAGCAACGGCCTGCTGGTGACGTTCCACAACGAAACCTGGGGCGGCGAGAAGTTTTTCCAGCTGCTGGCGAAACTGTCGCAGAATCCACGTCAGCATATCCTGCTGCTGGAGCTGATCTATTTCTGCCTGCTGCTCGGTTTTGAAGGGCGCTACCGCGTGCTGGATAACGGCCGCTCGCAGCTGGAAACCATCAAACAGCGGTTGTTGCAGATGATCAAAGGGGTGCGCGGCAGCTATGCCCCGGCGCTGTCGATCCATCCCACCGATCAACCGGTGCTGCGCAAACTTTGGCGTCCGATGATCCCGCTGTGGGCCTGCGCTGCCGTGGCCGGGCTGGGCATCTGCATGTTCTACATCATCCTCAACTGGCGTCTGGGCGACTACACCACGCCGGTGCTGGCGAATATCTATCAGACCACGCTGCCGGAAATCGCCATCCGCAACCCGGCACCGCCACCGCCTGCGGCGCTCAATCTGAAAACCTTCCTCAAACCGGAAATTGATGCCGGGCTGGTCGCGGTGCGTGACGACGCCGACCAAAGCGTGGTGACGCTGAAAGGCGATGGGCTGTTCACTTCAGGGGCGACGACGGTACGCGGCCGCTATGAGACGGTGATCCAGCGGATTGCAGCGGCGATGAACAACGTTAGCGGCAAGATCCTGGTGATTGGTTACACCGATAACGTGCCGATCCGCAGCGCGCGTTTTGCGTCGAATTACGAACTCTCTCTGGCGCGCGCCCAGTCGGTGCAAACGTTGCTGCAACAGCAGCTGACGCAGCCGACCAGGGTGAAAGCGGAAGGGCGCGGCGAAAGCAATCCGCTGGTGCCGAACACCAGCGCCGCAAATCGTGCGCGCAATCGTCGCGTGGAGATTACGCTGCTGGTGGCGCCGGATGCGACGCACGCTGAACTCAACGGCCTGGCGAGAGGGAACTGATCCATGCTGAATATGCTTTTCGCGCTACTGACCAGTCGCCTTGCCTGGGGCTTTGTCGGTATCACCGCGTTGTCGTTCATTATCTGGGTGATTGGCCCGGTGTTTTCCATTGTGGATTCCCGGCCGCTGGAGCCGGAACAGAATCGCGCCATCAGCATCGCGTTGCTCTATCTGGTGTGGGGGCTGAGTCAGGCGATCCCGCGGCTGTATAACCTGTGGCTCAACCGTAAGCTGATGTCGAGCCTGGAAACCGGGCAGCCGGATGCCCCGCCGCAGGATCGCAAACGCCTCACCAATGAGGAACAGGTGCTGGCGAGTCGCTTTACCGAAGCGACAGATATGCTGAAAAAGGCGCACTTCCAGCGTCACAACGGCAAAGGAACCCCTTTCTGGGCGCAACGTTTTAGCCGTCAGTATCTCTATCAACTGCCGTGGTACATGATCATCGGCGCGCCGGGTGCCGGTAAAACCACGGCGCTGGTTAACTCCGGCCTGCAATTTCCGCTGGCCGACAAATTTGGTAAGGCGGCGCTGCGCGGCATTGGCGGAACACGCGACTGCGACTGGTGGTTTACCAACGAAGCGGTGCTGCTGGATACCGCCGGACGCTACACCACCCAGGAGAGCCAGCAGGAGCGCGATGCCAGCGAATGGCACCATTTCCTCGCGCTGCTGCGCAAATACCGTGGCCGCCAGCCGGTCAACGGCGTCATCGTCACTCTGAGCGTGGCGGACCTGCTGACGCAAACGCCGGAGGATCTGCGCGCTCAGGCGCTGGCCCTGCGTCAGCGGCTGATGGAGCTGCACGATCGCCTCGGGATTCGCTTCCCGGTGTATGTCCTGGTGACCAAAGCTGACCTGCTTAAAGGCTTCCGCAGCTACTTCGCCGGGCTGGATAAAGCGCAGCGCGAACAGATCTGGGGCTTTACCTTCCCCTGGGCGCAGGCGTCCACCGCCGATTTTGAATTCAGCAGCCAGTTTCAGCAGGAGTATTCCCTGCTGCAACAGCGTCTCGATGCCGGGCTGGCCGACACCCTGCTGGCGGAGAGCGATGCCCAGGCACGCGCCGAAAGTTATCTCTTTCCGCAGGAGTTTGCCGCCCTCCGGCCGTTGCTGGCGGATGCGCTCGAAACGCTATTTGCCCGATCTGATTTCGAAACCCAGTTCTCACCGCGCGGTATCTACTTTGCCAGCGGCACCCAGGAAGGGCTGCCGTTTGACCGCGTGATGGGCGAACTGACTCGCGCCCTGCATCTGCCAGGCCAGCGTGAAGGGGAGTCCGGCAGCTGGGACCAGGTGGCAAAAGACGCGCCGATCCCGCAGAACAAAGGACAGAGTTTCTTCCTGAAAGATGTGCTGGAAGACGTGGTGTTTCAGGAGTCCGGGCTGGCGGCCAGCAATCGCTGGTGGGAGCTGCGCAATCGCGCCAGCCTGTGGTTCGGCTATCTGGCGCTGCTGGTGATTGTGCTGATTGCCGGTGCGCTGTGGCTGACCAGCTACAGCAAAAACAAAGCCTATTTGCAGGAGATGGCAGCAAAAACGCCGCAGGTGGAAAAGATGGGTGCCGAGCTACAACGCAACGGCACCGGCGACCTGTTTGCGCTGGTGCCGTATCTCAACACCTTGCTGCATCTGCCTGAAAGCAAAGACTTTTCGTTGCAGGATCCGCCGCTGACGCGCCGTATGTGGTTGTACCGCGGCACTGAAGTGAGCGATGCCAGCCAGACGCTGTACAACAAAGCGTTGAAACAGCTGCTGCTGCCGCAGGTGGCGCAAAATATCACCCGCTGGCTGCGCAATGACAACGGCAGCGATGCCGACTACAGCTATGAGGCGCTGAAGGCATATCAGATGCTGTATCAGCCGAAGCATTATGACGGCAAATTCCTGCAAGCCTGGCTGATGCTGAATATCACGCGCGAGCTGCCGCAGAATGTTACCCAGGAAGAAGTAAAACAGCTGGCGTGGCATCTGCAACAGCTGCTGGAAACGCAAATTCAGTCCTCGCCTTACGCGAAGGATGATGCGCTGGTAAAGCGCGAGCAGGCGCTGATTAATCAGATGCCGCTATCACAGCGCGTTTACGGACGCCTGAAGCGTCTGCTGCAACGTGATGGCGCACTGCAACCGGTGACGCTGGCGGCATTGGGCGGTCCTCAGAGCGAACTGGTGTTCTCGCGCAAAAGCGGCAAATCGGTCAATGACGGGGTTTCTGGCCTGTTTACCCCGGACGGCTACTGGCAGCACGTCGATAAGCAGATCGCGCCGGTGACGCAGGCGTTGTATCAGGATGATAGCTGGGTGCTGGGGGAAACCCCGCAGCAGGAGAATAGCCAGCAGACCGATCTGGCGGTGCGTCAGCTGTATATGCAGGATTACATTCGTCAGTGGGAGCAGTTCCTCAGCGATATCCAGCTTAACAACAGCGCCGATCTCTCGCAGCGCATCAATACCGCGCGTCTGCTTTCCGGCAACCATTCGCCGCTGCGCCAGCTGGTGATCAACCTGAGCAAAATGCTGACGCTGACCCGGCCACAGACGGAGGGGCAGACGGCTCAGCAGCCGGCATCGTCCTCCGGCAACAGCGCCACCCGCACGCTGGAAGCGCTGTTTAGCGCCCCGCGCGCCAGTGCGGCGCAGGGCCAGAGCAATCCGGCACCGGAGCAGGTGGTGGCGGCGCACTTCGCCCCGATTATCGAGCTGGCGCAGCCGTTGCAGCAGGGCAGCAAGGTGCTGGCGGTGGACGACTTCCTGCATCAGATTGATGATCTCTATCGTTATCTCACCGCGGTGCAGGATGCGGCCAACAGCGGGATGCCGCCGCCCTCGGGCGATGCCATCAGCCGCGTGCAGGCCAGCGCGGGCCGCTTACCGGGTTCGTTGCAGAATATGGTCTCCAGCATGGCGGTGGGCGCCAGCAGTGATGCCCAGCGTCGCGATATGGATAACGTCCGCAAGCGTATCCAGATGGAGGTGGGCAGCTTCTGCCAGCAGGCGATCGCGGGCCGTTATCCGCTGGTGCGCAGCGGCCGCAGCGAAGTCACGCCGGATGATCTGGCCCGCATGTTCGCACCCGGCAGCGGCCTGATGGACAGCTTCTTCCGCGCTAATCTCGCCAGCAAAGTGGATACCACCCATGCGGCCTGGCGCTTTACGCCGGGCATTGATGGCAAAACGTTGCCGGGTGGTGAAGCGCTGCTGCGCCCGTTCCAGCAGGCGCAGTCAATTCGTGATGCTTTCTTCGCCAATGGCGCGACCACGCCTGGCTTCCGCGTGACGCTGCGCACGGTAAAAATGGATAACGATATCCTCAACCTGACGCTGGATGTGGACGGTCAGATCCTGCGCTACAGCCACGGCCCGCAGGCGGTGCAGATGGTCAGCTGGCCCGGCCCCGGCGGCACCAGCCAGGTACGTATGCAGCTCGGTTTAACCAACGGCACCACCTCAACGCTGGTCACCAGCGGCCCCTGGGCATTGAATCGCTTTTTCGACCGAGCCAGACAGACGGCGGCGGATGGCCTGACGCGCGAGGCCAGCTTTAACGTTGAAGGCCATCAGGTCACGCTGTCGTTTACGCCTGGCAGCATTCGCAATCCGTTCCAGCTTCCCGGCTTTAGCTGCCCCTGAATCGGAGCCTTACGATGACGCATTACGCAGCACCCGGCTGGTACGGCAAACTGCCTAATTCGGGTGATTTTGTTAAGCGACGCTTTCCCGACACCCTGCTACGGCAATGGTCAAACTGGTTTCAGGTGGGTTTACACCACTGGCAAACCAGCGCAGACGGGGACAAGGCGCCGTCGCGCACCTTTCTCAGCGCACCGGTATGGAATTTTGTCGTGCCGCCGATGCTCGGCAGCCAGCTGATCCAGATGGGCAGCCTGACCGCCTCGCGCGACAGCGTCGGACGCCACTATCCGCTGTGCGCGCTACGCCACTTCACCCCGGCGGAGTGGTCGCCTTCGTTGCTGGCGCGTTCCGGCGACTGGTATCAGCAGGTGGGCAATACCCTGCTGCGGGTGGTGCAGGGGGGCAGCACGCCGGATCAGCTGGATCAGGCGCTGCTCAGCATTCCGCAGCCCCAGCAGCAGGAGGAGCGCGAGCCATCGGACATTCTCGATATTCTCGGCGACGGCGGCAGCGTGTCGACCCTCAGCTGGCAGCTGCCTGCCGACAGCTTCGATCCTCAGTTTTACACCAGTTTCTGGTGGACCAATCAGAGCGACGGTTTCCCGCTGTACACCCATGTGCATAGCGGCAACTTTACCGCCCAGCTGTTTTCGCTGCTGTTTGATCCCGCCGGTGGTGCAAAACCCGGACGAAACGGACTTTATCCCCCCATGTTTGAATCCTGAGGCGTAAACCGCATGACTATCAATCTTGAGGCGCTACTGGCGCCAGTCAGTAATGACGATCCCTGCGGCGATAACCTGGAATACCACGCTGATTTCCAGGCGATGGAGCAGGCCTGTGCCGGTAAAGCCGAGCAGCAGTTTGGCGACACCATCATCCCGGCGGAACCGGCTGACTGGAACAAGGTAGAAAAGCTGGCTACCGAGCTGCTGGGTCGCAGCAAGGATCTGCGCGTGATGCTGGCGCTGACCCACGCCTGGGCCAATCTCGGCGGCCTGCCGGGCTATGCCGAGGGGCTAAAGCTGATTGAACAGGCGCTGCTGTTGTACTGGGAACCGCTGTGGCCGCGTCTCGAGGAGCAGGGCGAATCAGATCCGTTTTATCGCATCAATGCGCTGGCGCTGCTGAGCGATCACTCGTCGCTGACGGCGGCGGTACGACAGGCGTGGCTGCTGCGCTACGCCTCTGATGGCATCACCCTGCGCGATGCGGCGGCGCTGTGCGACGGCAGCAAAACTGAAGTGGCTGACTATCCCGGCGGCCTGACGCGTCTGACGGATGAACTGGCGCAGGAGGGACAACCCGCCGCCGAAGCGGTGTTGCAGATTCATCAACGATTGCAAACCATTCGGGAAATTCTGGCCGAACGGCTGGGTGAGAGCGCCGTGCCCGATATGGCGCAATTACAAAAAAGCGTCGCGCTGCTGGTCAGCCATAGTCAGCCTGCCGAGACGAGTACGTTGCAACCGGACATCGACAGCGCTGCGTCGGGTGATGACGCCGCCCCTGCCGCAGCGGTGCGCAGCGCCCCCGACTGGCGCAGTGCGCAGCTCGGCACACGCGCCGATGCGCAACTGATGCTGGAAAAGGTCAAGCAGTACTTCGCACAGCATGAACCCAGCCATCCGGCGCCGTTACTGATTGGCCGCGTTCAGCGACTGATCGAACTCGACTTTATGGACATCATCCGTGACCTGGCGCCGGATGGCGTACATCAGCTGGAAAACATCTTCGGACGCCGTGACTAGCGCCGCGTTCACCTCATCATCACGCAGTGAGACCTGCGCGCCTCTATCCGCGCATCATTTATGGAGAAAACCATGGCCACAATGAAATCCAGTGGGCAGAAATTTATTGCCCGCAATCGCGCGCCCCGCGTTCAGATCGAATATGACGTGGAGATCTACGGCGCGGAACGCAAAATTCAGTTGCCGTTTGTGATGGGCGTCCTGGCGGATCTTGCCGGTAAGCCACTGGAGCCGCAGGCTGCCGTGGATGATCGTAAATTTCTTGAGATCGATATTGATAACTTCGACGAGCGCATGAAGGCGCTGAAGCCGCGCGCGGCGTTCCAGGTGGAAAACACCCTGAGCGGCGAGGGCAAACTCAATATCGATCTGACGTTTGAAAGCATGGAGGACTTTTCGCCGGATGCGATTGCCCGCAACGTCGAGCCGCTGAACACACTGCTGGAAGCGCGCATCCAGCTCGCCAATCTGCTGACCTATATGGATGGCAAAAATGGTGCGGAAGAACTGATCGGCAAAATTCTGCATGATCCGACGCTGTTGCAGGCGTTAACCCATCTGCCGAAGCAGGCCGACGCGACCGAAGGCCAGGAGGAACAGGAATGAGCCAGAGTTCAGAACAGCAACAGCTGGCGGGCGGCGCCAGCTTTAGCCAGGATGAGTTCAGCGCGCTGCTGAGCAAAGAGTTTCGTCCCAAGAACGATCAGGCGCGCGCAGCGGTGGAAAACGCGGTGAAAACTCTGGCGCAACAGGCGCTGGAAAACAGCGTGACCGTCTCCAACGATTCCTACCGCACCATTCAGGCGCTGATTGCGGAAATTGACGAGAAATTATCCCAGCAGGTTAATCAGATTATTCATCACGATGACTTCCAGAAACTGGAAAGCGCATGGCGTGGCCTGAGTTATCTGGTGAACAACTCTGAAACCGATGAGATGCTGAAAATCCGTTTTATGAGCATCTCCAAACAGGAACTTGGCCGCACCCTGAAGCGCTACAAAGGGGTTGGCTGGGATCGCAGCCCGCTGTTTAAGAAGATTTACGAGCAGGAATATGGCCAGTTCGGTGGCGAGCCGTTTGGCTGCCTGGTGGGGGATTACTACTTCGATCACGGTCCGCAGGATGTGGAGCTGCTGGGTGAAATGGCGCGCATCGGCGCGGCGGCGCACTGTCCGTTTATCACCGGTGCCGCGCCGGGCGTGATGCAGATGGAATCCTGGCAGGAACTGGCGAATCCGCGCGATCTGACCAAAATCTTCCAGAACACCGAATATGCCGCCTGGCGCAGCCTGCGTGAATCGGAAGATGCGCGTTACCTCGGCCTGGTGATGCCACGTTTCCTGTCGCGTCTGCCCTACGGTATCCGCACCAATCCGGTGGACAGTTATGATTTTGAAGAACAGACCGACGGTTCCGATCATAACAACTACGCCTGGAGCAATGCCGCGTATGCGATGGCGGCCAATATCAACCGTTCGTTCAAAGAGTACGGCTGGTGTACGTCCATCCGGGGCGTGGAATCGGGCGGGGCGGTAGAAAATCTGCCATGCCATACCTTCCCGAGCGATGACGGCGGCGTGGATATGAAATGTCCGACCGAGATTGCCATCAGCGATCGTCGAGAAGCGGAACTGGCGAAAAACGGATTTATGCCGCTGGTGCACCGTAAAAACTCCGACTTCGCCGCCTTTATTGGCGCGCAGTCGTTGCAGAAACCGGCGGAATACCACGACGCCGATGCCACCGCCAACGCGCGTCTGGCGGCCCGCCTGCCGTATCTGTTTGCCTGCTGCCGTTTTGCCCATTATCTGAAGTGCATTGTGCGCGACAAAATCGGTTCCTTCCGCGAGCGCGATGAGATGGAACGCTGGCTGAATGATTGGGTGATGAACTACGTAGACGGCGACCCGGCCAACTCGTCACAGGAAACCAAATCACGCAAACCGCTGGCAGCGGCAGAAGTGAACGTGGAGGAGCAGGAGGATAATCCGGGCTACTACGCGGCAAAATTCTTCCTGCGTCCGCACTACCAGCTGGAAGGCCTGACTGTTTCACTGCGTCTGGTCTCGAAACTGCCGTCACTGAAGTCGAAAGATAATTGATGGTTGAAATCTTCCTGAATAACGCACGCCTGTCAGGGCGTGCACCCCTCTGAATAACCATGTAGCAACTATTCAGAAACCGAGGCAGAGGTAAAATATGGACTGTTTTATTCAGCCCCATGCTTTCCTGTTTGCCATAACGATGCTTATCAGAGCAGAACGTAAATCAAGCAAGAGAAGATAATTATGGCTATTGATATGTTTTTAAAAGCTGATGGTGTGACGGGTGAGTCCAAGGATTCAAACCACACCGGTTGGACGGATATTACCTCTTTTACCTGGGGCGCAACCCAGCCAGGTAATATGGCTGTGGGTGGTGGCGGCGGTGCAGGTAAAGTGAATTTCAACGATCTGCAAATTAATGCGTTAATTGATAAATCCACTACGGCTATTTTAAAAGCCTGTGCCAGCGGCAAACATCTGACGAAAGTTGAAGTATCCGTGTGTAAGGCAGGCGGCCAGCAGGTGGAATACACCCGTATCACCCTGGAAGATGTACTGGTGACTTCAGTGCAGTACACCGGTTCTGATAACGGTGATACCGTGGGGGTGACTTACTCCTTCCAGGCAGCGCAGGTGAAACAGCAATACTGGGAGCAAAGTTCTTCTGGTGGTAAAGGCGCAGAAAGCAGTGCCGGATGGAATATTAAAGAAAATAAAGAGGCTTAATTAGCTCTCCGGGAGACACCTTGCGTCTCCCGGTTTAATTTTTATCAGGATAAGGATGTGCTCATGAAAATTTATCATTCAGTAGATATTCAGGGTGTTAATAATTCTCAGGATGTTAAGATTTTTCAAAATCTGCTGAATAAGAAGTTTTCAGCCAAATTGAGTGAAAATGGGGTTTGTGGGCCGAAAACAATCCATTATATCCTTCATCTGCAAAAGCAATTTATGGCAAAACCCGATGGGGTTGTGGATGTTAACGGTAAAACTTTCCGCACCTTAGCGGCTGAAGATTCACGAAATTGAACCCCGGCACCGGCCGTTGTTCCCGTTGAGCCGCAAAAATATGAAAATGTCGCTGGTGTATTAAAAGTTAAATTTGGCCAGGTAACTTTTGATGCGGAAGGTAACGATATTAAAGGCAGCGCATTTTTTAGCCGCATGATCCACTGGCCACCGACTGCATTATCTGGTGTTACTATCGGTCAGGGATATGATATTGGCAGCAGGAAAGAAGCAGATAGCTATAAGGATCTTACCAGTGTAGGTGTGCCTGACAGCCAGGCAAGAATGATTGCCTCCGGATCCGGTTTAAAAGGGGGTCAGGCAAAGATATTTGTCGATAAAAATAGAAATGCCATTGGTGAAATCAGTCATGCCATGCAAAAAATCTGTTTGAGTTGATCTATCCCGGTTATATACAGCGTGCAGCGAATAATTACCGTAACTGGACATCCTCCTTTAATGATGCGGTTGAATGGAATCAGCTTAAACCGGCGATCAGAGATGTGTTGGTCGATTTTGTGTATCAGGGCTTTACGAAGGGAGCCAGCCCGATGAAAGCAGGTATGCACAATGACGTGAACGAGCTGATCACCTATATACAAAAAGTTCGGTTATGCAATCTTATGAGAAAGGACGCCAGCGCGTTCAGTACCTCAAGCAAAAAGGATAAGCTAAATGAAAAAGATTGTACTCCTGGCGATGGTCGCATCTTTGTATCAGGTTTCAGCATTCGCTAAAGATGACTGTAATAACGCAACCAGCGACGCAGAAATCAATGCCTGTTATAAATCCTCTAAAGCTGACGCTGAGAAACAATTGAATCAGGAATATGGAAATGCAAAGAAAAGAATCGATGCTGAGTATTCCGCCTCACCAGCAGATTTGCAAAGCTACACGTCAATGTTAACAGACTCTCAGCGTGGTTGGCTGAAGTATCGTGATGGTCAATGTAATCTTGAGTCTTTTATGGCTGAGAAAGGAACCATTACTCACGATACGCTTACAGATAAATGTGTCGCCAGAATCGATTTGGAACGTGTGGAACAGCTGAAAACTATTCCTTATGAATAATCATTTCTAAGTTGTTTCTTGTTACTGGCCCTTTTATTTGGGGCCATCGTTTGCGTAAATAAATCTCTTCTGGCCACTTTCTTTTTTCTTGTGACTATCTCATTGCTGTTTACCTTGTAAATGCACGCATTCCGTAGCGGCGCGATTTATTGCGCGGCTTTAAACAGCGAATCAATCCTCCGAAAAGAGCGCGATAAATCGCGTCGCTACCAGTCATAAAAACGCTTCCTCTAATACGAACCGCTAACCGCAGGAACCCGTTATGCGCTTTACGATAATAACGACTAAACCCGGCCACCAGCCGCCCCATACCTTATTTGATTTCCTTCCCCCCGGCGGCACCATTGGTCGCGGTGTCGATAATAATCTGGTGCTGCCCGATGATGATCGCACCATTTCCCGTTTGCAGGCGATTGTGCATATTACCGCGGATGGCGAATGCCGCCTGACCAATCGCGGCAATGTGACGCGCGTGCTGCTGAACGATATTCCGCTGGAACGTGGACGGCAGGTGGAATTACAGGATGGCGATATTCTTGGTATTGATGACTATCAGCTGCTGGTTAACGATATCCATGCGACTCATGCCGCGCAGCCGACGCAGCCGACGCAGCCGACGCAGCCGACGCAGCCGACGCAGCCGACGCTGCTGACGGCCAAACCCACCACGATCGTTGCTGAAGCGCCGGTTGCTGCGGCCAGCAGCACGGCGGCGATCCCGAGTGAAATCTGGGACAGTCTGGCGAAAGAGTTCTCCATCTCCGACGACCTTTCAAAGCGCAACAAACCTGCACCCGAACTGCCGGAAGCACATCCGTTAACCGCACCGGCGGCGGTGGATCGCAACCCGGAAGATCCGCTGGCGCAGCTGATGAGCAGTGCGCCGCTGGATATCGGCCAGCAGCCGAAAAATACCAGCCTGTTTGATCATGACGACGCGCTGTTCGCCCAGGAAAGCATCTTTGACGACCGGACGCCGAGCACGCTGCCAGGACAGAACGGCGCGCCCGTGCCGCCGCATAGCGAAACCACACCGCCGGAGCTGGACCCGCTCAGCCTGTTTGGCAGCCAGAACACACCGGACCCACGTCATCATGACGATCCACTCGGTCTGATGATGGGGGGCGCCATCCCGCTGGCACAGCCGGAGATCCCGCCGCGCGAACCGCCGCCGTCGGAGACGCCAGCCGAACCGAAACCCGGCGCACAGACGCCTGAGGTCGATCTGGCCGATCTGAGCCGCTCACCGTTATTTGACGAGACCGCAACCGCAGCGACTGCCGGGCCAGCGCTTCCCGAGGAAGACGAGCCAGACCAGCCAGCCACCAGCCAGCCTCCGCTGGAGTATGGCGGCATTACGCTGCCGACGCCGCAGGCCGTGCAGCGCACGCCGTCACCGACCCCCAAAGGACGGCTGCGCATTGATCCGGTCGCTTCCAGCAGCCAAAGCGGTGGCGCGGCGCAAAGCAGTGGCGACGCGTTAAAAGGCGAATTGCTTGATGCGCTGCTGGAAGGCATGGGTTTACAGGATCTCCAGCCGACACCGCAGTTCGATCGCGATCAGATGCGTCAGTTCGGCCAGATGCTCAGTATGTTCTCGCAGGGCACGGTGGCGCTGCTTTCGTCGCGTTCGATTCTGAAGCGTGGGGTGAAAGCGGATATGACGGTGATCCTCGACGATGCCAACAACCCCTTCAAACTGTTGCCATCGGGCAAAACCGTGCTGATGCAGATGTTCGGCAGCCGGATGCCCGGCTTTATGCCGCCCCGTCAGGCGGTGCGCGATGCGTTAATCGATTTGCAGGCGCATCAGCTGGGGATGATTGCCGGTATCCGCGCCATCATCGCCTCGATGCTGCAATCCTTTAACCCGGATCAACTGGAGGAGGAAGCCCGTCAGGCGGGATCGGTCTCGCGTCTTGGCCTGCCAGGCAGCCGTAAAGCGGCGTTGTGGGAACACTTTGTTGAGCGCTACGGCGAAACCGCCGGAGAGATTGAAGACGACTTTCATACCCTGTTTGGTGAAGCCTTTCTGCACGCCTACGACATGGAAGTTAATCAGTACAAAGACTCACAAACCCACACGGATGAGACATGAATATCACTATTGCTTCCACGTCTAATCAGGGCGATCGCGCCAGCAATCAGGATCAAACCGGTGAGATCATCGGCCAGCGTTCCGCCTGCTTTGTGGTGTGTGACGGCGTCGCGGGTTTCCCCGGCGGCGATGTGGCGGCCGACATCGCCCGCAACAGCCTGATGGGTGCCTTTAACGGTGATGCGCATCTTAATGCGCAGGCGATCCGTGACTACGTCAACCACGCCAATTACGCCATTCGTCAGCAGCAGAAAACCCGCAGCGAGCACAGCCGTATGGGCACCACGCTGGTCAGCCTGTTTATCGACCGTGATTACAAGCTAGCCTACTGGGCGCACGCCGGTGACAGCCGCCTCTACTTATTTCGCCGTGGTTATCTCTACCACGTCACCACCGATCACAGCCTGGTGCAGCAGATGAAAGATGCCGGGCACCAGACCGAGGGCATCAACACCAATCTGCTCTATTTTGCCCTCGGCATGGGGGATGAGCAGCGCGATGCCAGCTACAGCGACGTGGTGGAGATGGAAGACGGTGACGCCTTTCTGCTGTGCACCGATGGTTTCTGGCATGGCGTCACGCTGGAACAGATGCAGCAATCCCTGCACATGGTGAACACGCCGGAAGAGTGGCTGACGCTGATGCAGCAAATCATTAAAAACGACCAGCCGGAAAGCGGTCAGCAGGACAACTTCAGTGCGCTGGCCGTGTGGGTTGGTTCACCACAAGACACCACCTTACTGCACTCGCTGTCCGACGCGGCGCAGTTTTTCCCTCTTCGCGATTGAGAACGCCAACATGAAATATGGATTACTGGGTCTGGCTGCGCTGCTGCTGAGTACACACGCCTTTGCAGAGAACTACCGCATTGTTCAGTCCCCGGCACAGAAACTGGATATCTGGATTGATGACGTAAAAGATAATCAGCTGGCGAGCTGGTGTAAGAAGAGTGTGGATCTGCGCATTGTTACCAAAGGTGAAAAAGATGCTGCGGTGCTGGCGGGGTTTCTGCCACGCGTGGCCGGGCTGATGGCCTCGCAGTGTAAGCCGTTGCAGCAGCTGCACTGGCAGCTGAACGATGATCAGGGCAACCGGCTGGCGCAGGGGATCGCCGCACGGACAGAGGCGTGGAAGCCGGTCATCGATCAGCCGCCCGCGCCTGCGGTCGCACCCGCCGCCGCACCCGCCGCGCCGCAATTAAATTCGCCGCCCGCCGATACCACGCCGTGGCAGCAGTTCAGCCTGCTGGAGGGTTGCCGCTTCCGTACCTGGTGGCAGCAACCGGCGCAGTCCAGCGCCATCTTCGTCCCGGCGAAACAGGGTTTACGCTGCGCTCAGGATGGCTGGCTGAGTGGCAGCAGTACCCTGACGCAAATGGGTTCCGGCGCGGCAACCTCCGTCGCTGTCACCTTCCTGCAAGGCTTCCCGGTTGCCGGGCTGAACCACAGCCTGCCGAGCAGCGAGCTGAACATTGTCACGGTCAACCGTGAACGCATGGTGCTGAGCGATGAGAAATCGCCAGATAGCTGGCTGGTGCTGCCGTTCAGCCCGCAGTTCAACGGCTGGCAGGCAGCGGATCAGGTGGTGGTAAAAATGGCCGCCAGCGCTGCGGGCGATGAAAGCGCGCTGCGTGCCCGCTTGCAGGAGGTGCGCAAGGTCTGGTCGCCGTGGCTGAACAGCGCCTCGCCGCTGAAAGTGCAGCTGGTTGATCAACTGCATCCCGAACTGAAAGATCCCGCCGCCGCCGTTTACCGCACCCTTAACTAACGCAACAGGAGCCTGCATGGACTCGTTACAACAACGCCTGGCTTCCGCGTCACTGGCCGACAATCTCACCCGCATCACCGCACAGATCAAGGCCAGTCCGACCAATGCCGATTTACGTGCCGCCTTTGTCCAGCTGCTGTGTCTGGCCGGTAACTGGAGCCGGGCGCAAACCCAGCTGCAATCCTGGCTGGCGTTAGCCCCGCAGGCACAGCCGACCGTCACGCTGCTGCAACAGGCGATTGCCGGTGAGCAACAGCGTGACGCCATGCTGCGTGGCGAGGCGCAGCCGCAGCTGCCGGGCAGCGCCTGGATGTGGTGCGAAACGCTGCTGGCGGCGTTGCAGGCCGAGGTGGCGGGCGATGAAGCACGCGGCGAAGCGCTGCGTCAGCAGGCGCTGGAACAGGCCGCGGCCAATCCCGGCACGCTGGAACAGCAGGCGCAGCAGGCGGACTTTGCCTGGCTGATGGATGGCGACAGCCGCTTTGGCCCGGTGTGTGAAGTCATCGTTAACGGTCACTATTACTGGGTGCCGTTTGCCGCCATCCGTGAGATGCAGTTTCAGCCACCGGCCAGCGTCACCGACCTGGTCTGGCGCCATACGCGGGTCGCGCTGGTGGATGGCAGCGAGCAGGTGTGCCAGATCCCGGCGCGCTATCCCCTGACGGCAACCGCCAGTGAACCGCTGCTGCGCGCCAGCGTTACCGAATGGCAGCCGCTGGGCAGCGCTGACAGCCAGTTTATCGGCCACGGCCAGAAAGTCTGGTTGAGCGACAGCGCCGACTATCCGTTGCTGGCGCTGCAATGCCTGACGTTCAGCGACAGCGGGCCGTCTTATGAGTCGTGATCCCCGCGCGCAGCCTGACGGCTATACCCAGCTGCATGGCGGCTATCGTGCGCGTAAAAACCGCGACACGCTGACCGCCCGCGACAGGATGCAGTTATCGCTGCTGGATCGTCTGACCGACAACGCCCCGGACAAACGCAGCGAGCCAGCCAACAGTATGCTGGCGACGCAAAGTACGCTGCGTCGCCATGTGCTGCGCGATTTGCAGTGGCTGTTTAACACCATCAACAACGAAGCCCAGCAGGATCTCAGCGTGTTTAGCGAGGTGCAGCGTTCGGTGTGGAATTTCGGCGTCGCTCCGCTGGCCGGGCAGAATATGTCCGATATCGAATGGCAGGATATCCAGCGCAAAATGACCGACGCCATTCTGCACTTCGAACCGCGCATCCTGCCGCAGGGGTTGCAGGTGCGCTGCGTCAGCGACCTGACCGCGCTCGACCTGCACAACGTGCTGTCAATTGAGATCAAAGGCCGCCTGTGGTGCGTGCCATATCCGCTGGAGTTTCTGTTCCGCACTCAGATCGATCTGGAGAGCGGTCATTTCGAACTACAGGATGCGGGGTAAGCATGGACAGTAAACTGCTCGACTACTACAACCGCGAACTCGCCTACCTGCGCGAGATGGGCGCGGAATTTGCTGAACGCTACCCCAAGGTGGCCGGGCGGCTGGGGATGCGCGGCATGGATATCGCCGATCCCTACGTTGAACGGCTGATGGAAGGCTTCGCGTTTCTCACATCGCGCGTGCAGCTGAAAATGGATGCCGAATTCCCGCGCTTTTCCCAGCGGCTGCTGGAGATGATTGCGCCGGGGTATCTGGCGCCGACGCCGTCGATGGCGATCGCCCAGCTGACGCCGGACAGCCGCAAAGGGGATATCAGCAACGGCTTTCTGGTGCCGCGCGGCACCATGATGGAGAGCCAGAGCCTGAAAAAAACCGGCGTCACCTGTAGCTACAGCACCGCGCATGACGTGATGCTGCAACCACTGCGCATCAGCGACGTGCAGCTTGGCGGCGTACCGGGGGACATCCCGCTGGGCGAGCTGAAGCTAAGTGGCCCCGGTGCCACCAGCGCGCTGCGGGTGCGCATTGAGTGCGAGGGGCTGACCTCCCTCAGCCAGCTGAATCTGGACGATCTGCTGCTCTACCTCAGCGGGCCGGATATCGAGGCACTCCGGTTGCTGGAGCTGCTGATGGAGCACCGCGTGGGCCTGCTGCTGCAATCGGTGGAGCCGCAGCCGCTGCGCCAGGTTCTGAGCGATGACGCCCTGCAACAGGAAGGCTTTGCGCCTGAGCAGGCGTTATTGTCGGACGATCTGCGCAACTTCGATGGTTATCGGCTGTTGCAGGAATATTTTGCCTTCCCGGCGCGTTTTCAGTTTATCAGTCTGCACCAGCTGGCCGCCTTCCTGCGCCGTTGTGACACAGCGCAGGCCTTTGACATCATCATCCTGCTGGATAAAGCCGACGCCGGGCTGGAAAGCGTGGTCGATCGCAGCCATCTGGCGCTGCACTGTACGCCGGTGATTAATCTGTTCCCGAAAACCGCCGAACGGCTGAAGGTCAGCGACAGCCAGCACGAATATCATCTGGTGGTCGATAACATCCGTCCGCTGGACTACGAAGTGCATTCGGTGCAGCGGCTGTTCGCCACGGTGGAGGGCCGCCGTGAGGAGCAGGTCTTCCGTCCGTTCTGGAGCACCTTCAGCCCGGACAATGGCGATTACGGTGCCTATTTCTCGCTGCGCCGCGAGCAGCGCACCCTGTCGGAACATGCCCAGCGCTATGGCACCCGTACCGGTTATATCGGCTCCGAAGTGTTCCTCTCGCTGGTGGATGAACACCACACGCCATGGCACGAAGAGATGCGCTACCTGTCGGCGGAGGTGATGTGCACCAGCCGCGATCTGCCGCTGATGCTGCTGCAACAGGATCAGGGCAATTTCGTGATGCCGGATTCGATTCCCGTCAGCCAGCTGACGCTGTGCAAAGGGCCGACGCCGCCGCGTCCGGCGCTGGCCGAAGGGCTGGCGTCATGGCGACTGATTAGCCATCTGCAAATGAACTATCTCAGCCTGATGGATAGCGCTGACGGGGAGGGCGCGGAGGCGCTGCGCCAGTTGCTGAGCCTGTACGCCAATCTGGCGGAAGCGCCGGTCGCGCGGCAGATCGAAGGTATCCGCCACTGCCAGCTGACAGCGGTACATCGTCGCGTGCCTGAGCCAGGGCCGGTGGTGTTCGGGCGCGGCGTGAGCATCGCGCTGGAGGTGGATGAGCAGGTGTTCTCAGGTGCCAGCCCGTGGCTGTTTGGCAGCGTGCTGGAACGCGTCTTCTCGCGGCTGGTGGCGCTGAACAGCTTCACCGAATTCACCCTGAGCAGCCAGCAGCGCGGCGAAATCGGCTACTGGCCGCCGCGCATGGGCAAAAAGGCGCTGCTATGAGTGACGTCGCCCGGATCATTTCTCTGCCGCGCGCCAGCCGGTTGCCGGACGATTTCTGGCAGCGGGTGATGGCCGCGCCCTGGCGGTACGATCTGTTTCAGCTGCTGCGTCGGCTCAATGCGCAAAGCGGCCAGCGTTATGCGCTGGGCCGTGCGCCTCTGCCGAAGTTTGAAACGGTGCGTATCGGCCAGACGCCATCGTTAGCCTTTGCCCCGGCCACGGTGGCAAAGGTGAATACGCGCGAGCAGGACGACCGCCATGAGATCGCCATCTACAGTTTTGGCCTGTTTGGCCCCAACGGCGCGCTGCCGATCCACCTCACCGAGTATGTGCGTGATCGCATCGACCATCATCAGGACCACAGCCTCTCGGCCTTTACCGACCTGTTTCACCATCGCGCCACGCTGTTGTTCTATCGCGCCTGGGCAGATGCGCAGCCTACCGCGTCGCTGGATCGCCATGATGACCGGCGTTTTCAGGACTATCTGGCCTGTCTGGCCGGGATCGGTCTGCCCGCTCAGCAGCAGGCCAGCTCGCTCAGCCTGCACGCCCGACTGATGCTGGTGGGCCATCTCAGCCGTCATGGACACGATGCGCAGGGTCTGGTGCGTATTCTGCGCCACTACTTTGGCGTGCCGGTGGCGCTGGAACAGAACGTGCCGCAGTGGCTGACGCTGGATAGCCGCGATCAGGCGCGTCTCGGCGCCGGACGACGTATGCCGCGCCTTGGAGAGTCCGCCTTTCTTGGGGTGGTGGTGCGTGATGTCCAGCACCGCTTCCGCCTGCGTTTTGGGCCGCTGAGCGCTGAACAATACGCGCATTTCCTGCCGGACGGCCAGGGCGCGCGCGAAGTGCGCGACTGGGTGCGTCACTACCTTGGGATTGAAATGGCGTGGGAACTCAGCCTGATCCTCGCCGCCAGCGCGGTGCAGGGCGTGACCTTAGGCGGCAGCGCCCGTCTGGGCTACACCAGCTGGCTGGGGCAGCCCGCGCAGCCGATCGATCGCGAAGATTTTGTCTATGAGGTTGAGGCCGCTCCGCTGTAGCCCAATCGCTTTTCCCGTCCCATAGCTGCTTCTTCTATTACAGAGACCCGATATGTCAGAAATCAGCCGAGCCGTGTTATTCGGTAAACTGGACACGCTGTTATTTTCCTCGCTGGAAAGCGCCACCGCCTTTTGCAAACTGCGCGGCAATCCCTATGTCGAGCTGGTGCACTGGCTGCACCAGCTGATGCAGCAGCAGGATGGTGATCTTCAGCAGGTCATCAGTCATTTTTCACTGGATGAAAACGCGCTGACGCGGGATATCGTCGCGGCGCTTGACCGTCTGCCACGCGGCGCAAGTGCGGTTTCCGATCTCGCCGAACACATCGATAGCGCAGTGGAACGCGCCTGGGTTTACGCCTCGCTAAAGTATGGCGCCAGCCGCATCCGCGGCGGCCATCTGCTGATCGGCATACTGAAAACCTTCAATCTCGCCAGCGTGCTGAAAGGCATTTCGCCGCAGCTGGCGCGCATCAATGCTGACGTGCTGCTGGAGCAGTTCGACACGCTTCTCGCCAACAGCAAAGAAGCGCAGCAGGCGGTGGTGCAACCCGGCGCGCAGGCCGTTCCGGCGGCGGCGGGCAGCAGCGCGCTGGCGCAGTACGCGCAGGATCTGACGGCGCGGGCGCGTGCAGGACGCATCGATCCCGTCACCGGTCGCGACGACGAGATCCGCCAGATGGTGGATATCCTGATGCGCCGCCGCCAGAACAACCCGCTGCTGACCGGTGAAGCGGGCGTAGGCAAAACGGCGGTGGTGGAAGGGCTGGCGTTGCGTATTGCCGCGGGAGAGGTGCCTGCGCCACTGCGCGATGTGCAGCTGTGGCTGCTGGATATCGGCATCCTGCAAGCCGGTGCTGGTATGAAGGGCGAATTTGAGGCGCGTTTACAGGCGTTGATCAATGAAGTCCAGGCCAGCCCGACGCCGATGGTGCTGTTTATTGATGAGATCCACACGCTGGTGGGCGCGGGCGGCCAGCAGGGAACCGGTGATGCCGCCAACCTGCTGAAACCGGCGCTGGCGCGTGGCCAGCTGCGCACCATCGGGGCCACCACCTGGGCGGAATACAAAAAATATATCGAGAAAGATCCGGCGCTGACGCGTCGTTTCCAGACGGTGCAGGTGCAGGAGCCGGATGAAGCCAAAGCGATCCTGATGCTGCGCAGCACCGTCAGCGCGCTGGAAAAACATCATCAGGTGCTGCTGCTGGATGAAGCGGTGAGCGCTGCGGTGAAGCTGTCGCACCGTTATATCCCGGCACGCCAGCTGCCGGACAAGGCGGTGGCGCTGCTCGATACCGCCTGTGCCAGGGTGGCAGTCAGTCAGGGCGCGCAACCGGCGGCACTGGAAGATTGTCTGCACCGGCTGGCCGCGCTGGAGATTGAAGCGGCGATCGCGCAACGCGAGGCCAGCGTCGGGCTGGATACGACACAGCGCCAGCAGGACATTGAGACACTGCGCGCTGAGCTGGTCAGCCGCCGGGATGCGCTCTCCGCACGCTGGCAGCAGGAGCGGCAGCTGGTTGATCAGCTGATCGCCCTGCGTGCGCGTTGCCTCAGCGAAGGGGAGAGCGCGTTGCGCAGCGAACTGGATGCCATCCAACAGCAGCTGCGCGCCTTACAGGGTGAGCAACCTTTGCTGTTCGCCGCCGTGGATGCCAGCGTGGTGGCGGCGGTGGTGGCTGACTGGACCGGCATTCCGCTGGGCCGCATGGTGAAAAATGAGATCGATGCGGTGCTGAACCTCGCCGATACCCTCAACCAGCGGGTGATTGGTCAGCGTCATGGGCTGGATCTGATTGCCAGACGCGTGCAGACCTCACGCGCGCGTCTGGATAACCCGGACAAACCGGTTGGCGTATTTATGCTGTGCGGTCCGTCTGGCGTCGGGAAAACCGAAACCGCGCTGGCGCTGGCGGAGTCGCTCTACGGCGGCGAGCAGAACATCATCACCATCAATATGAGCGAATTCCAGGAAGCGCACACCGTCTCCACCCTGAAAGGCGC
The DNA here is from genome assembly GCF_059730485.1 of Pantoea sp. X-Soil-TKNS-1207. Classification (NCBI taxonomy): domain Bacteria; kingdom Pseudomonadati; phylum Pseudomonadota; class Gammaproteobacteria; order Enterobacterales; family Erwiniaceae; genus Pantoea; species Pantoea sp. X-Soil-TKNS-1207. Next base: position 2,734,481 of record NZ_AP035958.1, on the reverse strand, counting down.
GCCGCCGGGCTACGTCGGTTACGGTGAAGGCGGGGTGCTGACCGAAGCGGTGCGTCGCCGTCCCTACAGCGTGGTGTTGCTGGATGAAATCGAAAAAGCGCACCCGGACGTCCATGAGTTGTTCTTCCAGGTGTTTGATAAAGGCTGGATGGAGGATGGCGAAGGGCGCCATATCGACTTCCGCAATACCCTCATCATCCTGACGTCAAATGTCGGTACTGAGCTGATCGGCGCGCTGTGCGCCGATCCCGAGCTGATGCCTGAGCCGGAGACCCTCAGCACGGCGCTGCGCCAACCGCTGCTGGAGGTGTTCCCCCCGGCGCTGCTCGGCCGTCTGCTGGTGGTGCCTTACTACCCGCTGAGCGATGCGATGCTGGCGGAGATCGTCCGTTTGCAGCTGGCGCGCATCGTCCGTCGTCTGGCGGAGAATCACGCTATCGAGGCGGAGATAGATGCCTCGGTCATCAGCCAGATCGTGCAGCGCTGCACCGAAGTCGAATCCGGTGGCCGGATGGTCGATGCCATTCTCACCAATACCCTGTTGCCGCAAATGAGCCAGATGCTGCTCAGCGCCCATGCCCGCGATGAACGCTATCGCCGGGTGCAGGTGCGCTGTGAGCAGGGTGAGTTTGTCTGCCAGTTTGCTGTTTAAAGCCGTTCGTTATCAGAGAGTTTTCGTCTATGTCGGAACACGATAATCACCTCAATGTCCCAAATGCCTTGCCGCTGGGTTACCGCTTCAATGAGTTTGAAATTAAGGAAGTCATCGGCGGCGGCGGCTTTGGCATTGTTTATCGCGCCTGGGATCATCAGCTGGAACGCGACATCGCCATTAAAGAGTTTATGCCTGCCTCACTGGCGGTGCGCAGCGAAGCGTTGAATCTGGTGCTGCGCAGCGAACGCTTCAGCAAAACCTTCCATGCCGGACTGAACAGCTTTATTCAGGAGGCGCGGTTGCTGGCGCGCTTCAACCATCCCAACCTGCTGCACGTACTGCGCTTCTGGGTACAAAACGACACCGCCTATATGGGCACGGTGTTCTACAGCGGCACCACGCTTTCCAGCCTGCGCCAGCGTCATCCGCAGCAGATCGATGAAGCCTGGATTCGCCGCCTGCTGCCGCCGCTGTTCGGGGCGATTAAAACCATTCACGACGCCGGTTATCTGCACCGGGATATCTCGCTGGATAACATCCAGATCCAGAGCAGTGGCGAGCCGGTGCTGCTGGATTTCGGTTCCGCACGCATGACCATCGGCAACCTGTCTGACGAAAGCGAAACCATGCTGCGTCCGGGCTACGCGCCGATTGAGCAATACAGCGACAACGATGAAAGCGAGCAGGGTGCCTGGACGGATATCTACGCACTGGGCGCGGTGCTGCATACGCTGATCGCCGGTGCGCCACCGCCGGTTAGCGTGGTGCGGAGTATCGAAGATAACTACCTGCCGCTGACGCAGCGCCGCCCGGCGGGTTACTCCGTCGCACTGCTGAGCGCGGTGGATCGGGCGCTGGCGCTGAAGCCGGAAGATCGCCCGCAAAGCATCGATGCCTTCGCTGAACTGATGGCGCTGCCGGAACAGACTGCGGAACCGCCGATCGCCGGTCCGGGCACCATGCTGGTGCCGGTTGAAGAGGTGGCGGAGGATGCGCCGCCATCGCCGGTGAAAGCGTTGCTGCGTCACCGTTTCGCGCTGCCGGGACTGGTGGCGGCGGGCGTGCTGCTGGGGCTGTGCGTTGGCCTGCTGGTGGCCGGTGGCGATCAGGATGCCAATCCGCCACCTGAATCGCTGCCGCTGGCCGCTGACACGACGGCTCCGGCAGCGGCAGAAAAACCGCTGGCTGCGCAGCAACCGCAAACGTCAGCGCCAGCGGAACCGGCTCCGCCGCCCGCGCCGGTCGCGCAGGTGTATATCCGGCTGCAACCGGGTGAGCAGGTGCAGGTCAATGGCAAACAGCAGGCGCTGGTCCCGGCGGCTAACGGTTTTGCCGCCCTGCAACTGGCACCCGGCAACTACACCTTCTCCATCCGGGGTCAGAACGGCGCACGCCAGCAAACGCTGACCATCGGCGCAGAAGGTGTCTGGCTGCTTGACCCACACAGTTAATTTATTCAGGGATTTCCTTATGTTCTCACGCATCACCGTCCAGCTCCCCATGGCGGGCCTGCTGTTCTGGAAACTCAACGGACGTGAAGCCCTCTCGGAGTCATTTACGCTGGAGGCCGATCTGCTCTCCACCGACGCGCGTATCGATCGCCATGCGCTGCTGGGCAAAGCGATCACCTTTACGCTGCCGACCGAGAGCCTGACCAGCCCGCGCTATATCAACGGTAAAATCACCCGTGTGGCAGTGCGCAGCGAGGAGCTGAACGGTACGCGCTACGCGGTGTACGCCCTGCGGGTCGAACCCGATCTGTGGCCGATGAAGCGCGACCGCAACCTGCGCATCTTCCAGAGCCAGACGGTTCCGCAAATCGTGCAGACGCTGCTGAAGGAGTACAACGTCAACGTGGAAACGCGGCTCAGCAGCAGCTACCGGGTGTGGGATTACTGCGTGCAGTATCAGGAAAGCAGCTATGACTTTATCAGCCGCCTGATGGAGCTGGAGGGGATTTACTACTGGTTCCGCCACGAAGCAGACCGGCACACCCTGGTGCTGTGCGACGCGGCGGACCAGCACCAGCCGTTCAGCGGCTACGAAACCATTCCGTACCACGTTGCCCCGGCAGGTGGCAGCGTGACGGAGGAGGGCATCAGCCAGTGGTCGCTGGCGGAGAGCGTGACGCCGGGGATGTACAGCACCGACGACTACGATTTCCGCAAGCCGAATGCCTGGATGTTGCAGGCGCGGCAGAACCCGGTGGCACCAACTCCCGGCACGGTGGACGTCTACGACTGGCCGGGGCATTTTGTGGACCACAGCCACGGCGAGTTTTATACCCGCATCCGCCAGGAGGAGTGGGAGGTGGAGCACCACAGCGTGAGCGGCAGCGGCACGGCGACCGGGATCGCGCCGGGCTACACGTTTACGCTGCTCAATGCGCCGCACTTCAGCGACAACGGCAAATATCTGACCACCAGCGCGCAATACGATTTCGAAGAGAACAGCTACGCCAGCGGCGATATCACCACCACCCACAACATCACCTTTAGCGTGTTGCCAGCAACCATCACTTTCCGCGCGCCGCCCGTCACCCCCTGGCCGAAGACGCATGGCCCGCAAACGGCGAAGGTGGTGGGGCCGCAGGGAGAGTCGATCTGGACCGATCGCTATGGCCGGGTGAAGGTGAAGTTCCACTGGGATCGGCTGGCAAAAGGCGACGACACCAGCTCGTGCTGGGTACGCGTCTCCAGCGCCTGGGCCGGTCAGGGATTTGGCGGCGTGCAGATCCCGCGCGTCGGTGACGAAGTGGTGGTGGACTTTATCAACGGCGACCCGGATCGCCCGCTGATTATTGGCCGTGTTTATAACGAGGCGAGTATGCCGCCGTGGGCGCTGCCCGCCGCCGCGACCCAGATGGGGTTTCTCAGCCGTACCAAAGATGGCACCACCGATACCGCCAACGCGCTGCGCTTCGAGGATAAGGCCGGTGAGGAGCAGCTGTGGATCCAGGCGCAGAAGAATATGGATACCAACGTCAAAAATGACGAAACCCACAGCGTCGGCGGTTCCCGCACCGTGAGCGTAACCCAGGATTACACCGGTTCCGTCGCGGGGGCACACGCCCAGGCGACCCAGCTGTCGCACTCTGAGGTGATTGGCGGGGGATTTGTCCAGCAGGTGCAGGGGGCGATCGTACAGGCGTCGGATAGCGGCATTCTGCTGGTGGCGGGTAAATCGGTGCTGGAGCTGGGTGCTAACGGCCAGGTCACGTTGCAGTGCGTGAATTTTAATATTGAGGCGTCCGGTGCCGGAGAAATCAACACCGGCGGCACGCTGGATCTCAATCTCAAACAGCCCGGCGCGTCGCAACCGGTGGAGCCAACCCCGGCGCAAATTCAGGCGGCGGTAAAAAAAGCCTTCAATCAAGGGAATGATAAATCATGAAAACCGTACCTTTTACCCTTTCTGAAGGCGTGCTCCACCTGCCCGCCGCGTATCAGGACCACAGCATTAACGTCTTAAAATTCCCGGAAACAGGCGCGACGCTGGTCATTACCCGCGCATGGGACATCAAGCCCGGCGAAGAGGAAAACTACCTCAACCAGCAACTGGCGAAAATCAAACGCAGCATGAAAAAGGTGGTGATAGGCGATGTGGAGGAGAGCCACATTGCCGGTTCGCCCGGGCGTGAAGTGGCGCTGCGCTTCGAAAATCAGCATGTGCTGGTACATGAAAAACTCGCTGTCACCCGGATGGACGATCATCTGCTGGCGTTTACCCTCAGCCGCCTGGCACCCTTTGACGCTGATGCCGAGGCATTCTGGACATCAGTGAAAGCAGGTCTGCAACCGGAGGCCTGAGGATGACGGACTATCTTGCAGCACGGATTACCGATCCGCTGGTTCACAGCTCGGCGCTGGCGGATTTTGTCGGCGGGCTGGTGGAAGGGGCGATTGTCGCCGGCGTGATGATCGCCGCGGGTACCGGCGTTGGGGCGCTGATCGGCGGCGCGGTGATTGCCGGGCTGATTTTCAGCGGCAAACTGGAAGAAACCGGCGATACGGCGGCGAAATTTGTCGACAGCCTGATCGACCCCGGACCGCCCGATGCCCTTATTCTCACCGGCTCCGCTAACGTCCATATCATGGGCAAAAACGCGGCGCGTGCAGCCGGGAGTGTCGATCGCGACTATCTCAACACCCCGGTTGCGGCAGATGCCGGTATCGACTGGGCGGCCGTTGGAATGCTGGCGCTGACCGGCGTGGCGGCCGCGATGCGCACGGCGCTGAACCCCGGCGCCGCGCTGGCGGCGGTGGCGGAGCACGCCAGCCATCTCACCACGGACGACGTCAAAGACTGGGGCAAAAGCGTCTGGACCAGCCTGACGCAGCCGGTGGTGGCCAGCGCCAGTCCGTATGCCTCGCCGCTGCCGCAGGACACCGTGGCCTGCACCAAAGGCCATATGGTCACCAGCAGCAACTTTATTGCGCAGGGGTCGAAAAAGGTCCTGATCAATAACCAGCCTGCCGCGCGTAACGGCGACAAAAGCACCTGCGAAGCGGAAATCAAACTTAGCGAGAACCCGCGAGTGCGCATCGGCGGCGATACGATCACCGTGCGTGACATTCACAGCGGCAAAAACATGCTGGCATATATGGCGGGCAACCTGATTGGCGGCGCGCTGGTGGGGATTTTGCCGCAGCTGTGGCGCTTCGGTTACAGCCGCCTGCTGCTGCGCCAGCTGGCTAAAGACATCGTCTGCCCGATTGGCGGCACCATCGTCACCGATGCCGCCGCGCAGGCATTAATCAAAAGCAGCCAGACTGCTTTCCCGGTGAATATCGCCACCGGAGCGAAAATCCTCGCACAGGAAGAGGACCTCGATTTTGTGCTGCCGGACAGAATGCCGCTCCACTGGCAGCGCATCTACCATAGCCGCAATCTGGCGACCGGGATGCTGGGAACCGGCTGGATGCTGCCGTTCGAAACGCGGCTGTATCGTCTGGCGGGTAATCAGCTGATGTTCCGCGATATGACCGGCCGCGAGCTGGGCATGGGGGAAGTGAGCGCCGGGGATGTGATCGACTTTCAGGAGGATGGCATGACGCTGTTCTCCAGCCCGAACGGGGCGATGGTAATCCGCACCGGCGAAGGGGAGCACCAGCTGTATGAGCCGGACCCAACCCGGCCGGGTGAGTGGCGTATGCACCGGATGTATGACCGCCATGAAAATGTCCGGCATTTCAGCTGGAACGCGCAGGGGCAGCTGGTGCGCATCTCCGGCGATAACGATGCGCTGGATGTGGAGCTGACGTATCAGGCGGGGCGGCTGAGCGCGGTGTACCAGGTGTACGCCGGAGCGCGGCATCTGCTGGTCTCCTATGCCTTTAATGAGCACGGTCAGCTGACGGCGGTGACGGATGCAGACGGCATCGTCACGCGTCGCTACGGCTGGGACCGGGCGAGCGACATGCTGGCGTGGCACGGCTTTGCCACCGGGCTGACGGTGCACTATCAGTGGCGACCGGCGGCGAACCCGCGTCACTGGCGCGTTACGGCTTACCAGGTGCATGACGGGCAGGACGCGCTGCTGGAAAGCTGGCGCATTGATGCCGATGAACAACAACGTTGCGCCAGCGTCAGCAGCGACGAGGGCGTAGCCAGCGAACACCACTGGGACGCGATGTCGCGCATCACGGCGTACACCGACGTGCACGGCGGCGACTGGCAGTTCAGCTGGGTGGGGGATAGCGAACAGCTGCTGGCGCTGGTGCAGCCGGACGGCGCGCGGCATGAATACGCATGGGATGCGCGCGGCAATCTGACGATGGCGCGTGACCCGCTGGGCAGAACCACGCTGACGACCTGGCATCCGCTGTATGCCCTGCCGCTGAAGGAGGTGCTGCCGGACGGCGCGCTCTGGCAGTACGAATACAACCTGGCAGGCGATGTGGTGGCGCTGACCGATCCGCAGGGCGGCGTCACCCGTTTTGCATGGAACGGGCAGGGCGACCTGATCTGCCGCACCGACGCGCTGGACAACACCCACCGCTTCTGGTGGGACGAGCGCGGGCAGCTTATCCGTGAAGAGGATTGCTCGGGCTATCCGTCGCGCCGCCAGTATGACGCAGGCGGCAGGCTTACCCACACCACCGATGCGCTGGGCAACACCGATGGCTACGTCTGGAGTGCGGCGGGACGCCTGAAAACCTACGTGCGCGCCGACGGGCGCGAAACCCTGTTCAACTATAACCACGCCGGGCTGCTGTGTGGCCATAACGTCGACGGGATGCTGGAGCAGAAGGTCACGCTCAACGCGCGTGGTCAGGTCACTGAGGTCATCGATCCGGCCGGGCAGGTGACGCGTTTTGGCTTTAACCGCGCCGGGCGGCTGGTGACGCTGACCAACGGCAACGGCCAGCAGTGGCGTTTTGACTACAGCCCGGCCGGGCTGCTGACGCAGCAGCAGGATTACGCCGGGCGCAGCACGGAATATCACTACAACGCCGCGCAGCAGGTGGCGACGCTGGTCCGTCACCCGGACAGCGACAGCAGGCTGGCACCACAGGTGATGCATTATGAATACGATGCCATTGGCCGGATGGTGGCGCGGGAATCGGACCGGCACCGCACCGAGTATCGCTACGACGCGCTGAGCACGGCGATCCATCGTTATCCTTACGACCAATGGCGGCAGGCGATGATCGACATGCGCGAGCCGGAGCCAGCGGAGGTGGTGGTGTTCCGGCGCAATCAGCTGGGGATGCTGGTTAGCGAAGAGAACCACGCCGGGGAATATCGTCATCAGTACGACGCGCTCAGCAACCTGAGCGCCACTACTTACCCGGACGGGCGCGAGGTTCAGTACCTGCGCTACGGCACCGGACACCTGCTGGAGATGCAGCTCTCCCTTGGCGGAAAAACGCTGCCGCTGGCGGGCTATGAGCGCGATAAGCTGCACCGCGAAACCCAGCGCACCCTGGGGGAGCTGACGCTGGCGACGCAGTACGATATGGCCGGTCGCATCACGCAGCGTCGCTGCACGGATAATCTGCGTCAGCGGCTGGTGTCGGAGCGCCGCTACCAGTGGGATCGTGCCGACCAGATCATCCGGCAGATGATCACCGATGGCGCACCGTCCGGCCCGGCGGAGAAGTATCGTCAGTCGCTATGGGGCTACGATGCGGCGGGCAGAATGACGCGCAGCATTGAACCGGGCGGCGAAGAACGTTTCTGGTATGACGCGGCGGATAACCGCACCACGGAGGATTTGCATCCGGTGTGGGACAATCTGCTGAAGCGCCTGAATGGCGTGCGCTGGGAATATGATGGCTTTGGCCGTATGACTGAACGGCACGACAGCCATCGCGGCATCGTCCAGCGTTTCAGTTACGATGATGAACACCGCATCAGCCAGGTGCTGATGGAGGGCGACCCGGAGTTCACCAAAGCGGAATACCGCTACGACGCGCTGGGCCGCCGCACGGAAAAGTGGCTCTGGCGGCGTCACCGCCTTCATCCCGAACGGACGCAGTACGCGTGGTCGGGTATGCAGATGGTAGGTGAGCGCAGCGACAGCAGACCGGATGCGGCGGTGCAGTATGTCTATGCGGAAAACAGTTATGCGCCGCTGGCACGCATTGACAGCCATCAGCAGCACGCGGAGGTGTACTGGTATCATACGGAGATCAACGGGCTGCCGGATCGGGTGACGGACAGCCGGGGTGACACAGCCTGGCAGGGCGCGTTCAAAGCCTGGGGTGAGAGCCGAAGGGAGCACGCGGCGGCAGACTGGGATGTGCCGCAGAACCTGAGATTCCAGGGGCAGTACCTTGACCGTGAAACCGGTCTGCACTATAACACTTTTCGGTACTATGACCCGTGCAGCGGGCGTTATACGCAGCTGGACCCGATAGGGCTGGCGGGGGGGATTAACCTGTATGCGTATGCGCCGAATCCACTGATGTGGATAGACCCACTGGGTTTGAGCAAGTGCTCAACAGATAGAGAATTCTGGAAAGATAATCCTATTGATTTTAAAGGTAATAAGGTTTATCAACGCGATGACTTGTTTGATCCAAATCTCATGACAACTTGGCGTGACAAAGGAAAAGTATTCAAAGGGACAAATATTGAAAGGATGGCAACTGGTCGTGCTCCTGTTGGATATGATGGTAAAGCAGTGAACTTGCATCATATGCTTCAGTCTCAGGATGGGCCAATTGCAGAAATGAGTCAGACATTCCATAAAGTTAATCATGGAATTATTCATATTAATCCAAATACGATTCCTTCAGGAATAAATAGAACCGTATTTAATGCCTGGCGTGAAGATTACTGGGCTTTCAGAGCGAGCGAATATCAATGAACAGGAATGAACTCATTAAATTGATTGATGATCATGAGGATGTTTGTAACTTCGGAACATCAGAAGATGCTCCTTCCGCGGAGTGGATCCAGAAAACCGAGAAAGCTTTAGGTGTTCAGTTGCCAGATGATTATAAGTGGTTTTTAAATATCTATGGCGGTGGTGAAATTAGTGGTGAAGAGATCTATAGTATTTATTGCGTGCCTTTTGATGAGGCCGTTGGTGGCGATATCACCTATCAAAATGTTATCTCCTCAAATAATGTGTCATTAGGGAAGGTCGTTTTATCTAATACAGATTTTGGTGAGGAGTTTTTTTTTAAAACAGATGGTGGTAATCAAGTCTACCTTGAGTTGGGTAATAAAAATGAACTGTATGCACAAAATTTTATTGAATATATAGAGAAAAGAATAAAAGCTTACCTTTGATGAAAAGCCGGAAGCGATCTTAACGATCCTTCCGGCTTTTTATTTTAGCTGCCTGCCGTCAGGATCAGACAACCCGCCTCAATCCTGACGGTAACCGGCTGGCCGGTCTCAAACCCGACCTCCCGCAGCCACTTGCCCGCGATGCTCACCTGCGGGGTGCTGCGGTCACCGCCGTTTGGGCGGTAGCCCACAATGCAGCGCCGTTCCGTTTTGGAAATCTTCCCTTCTGGCTTACCATCGTGTCCAGCCATGATAACTACCTCGCTTAGTTGTTGTGGCAAGCTGCACGCCGTGCACGGGTTGCCGGACTGAGCCTGGCTGGTAGTATGAGGGGGTGCAGACAGGGAAGGTCACGGCGTGGCGGTAGCGTGCGCGGGGCCAAAGTGCGCGTCGGGGGTCTGCGTGTTAACAGCCTGCTGAAAACGGGAAAAGCTGTCCGTGAAAAAGCAATGACATCAGCAGGTTAACCCAGCTAAAAAGTATGATGGCACCGGAATCGTCCCTATGACCCGATAGGGCTGGCGGGGGGCTGAATCTTTACGCTTATGCGCCGAATGCGTTAACGTGGATAGATCCGCTGGGGTTGAGTAATTGTAATGCCACCAGACCAACTAAACGCTTGCCACCTCATGTTGAAGGTGAATATTTATATCGTGGAATACATCGCGGACATCCAGATGAAGTTAATGCTCTTAAAGGCCGTGTATCTCCCGGTAATATCAAATCAAATATTTCTGAAGATGAGCACAATTTGGGTGAATTATCTGCGAACAGCCCATTTACGTCATGGACTAGAGATCCTGATATTGCCAGGAAATTTGCTAAGGAAGATGGTGTAATCTTGAGAGTTAAGACAGGTGCTCCTCCAGAAGGTGCTGGTTGGTCATGGGCATGGTCACCAGATAAATACTACGAGCAAGAAGTCCTGCTTAGAGGGCCTCGAAGCGGAGATATAGAGGTATTTTTGCCATGATAGAGCATAGCCGTGAACAATTAATTTTAGATTCTTTAGCACCAAAGGTTTTGCGACAATACATTGATTTTAAAGGTGTCGGTAATTTACTTTTAACAAAAAAAGATAGAAATAGATCGATTGAGGAAATAGATATTCACATCGAAAATGTCAGAAAGAATGGAAGCGATATTATAGGCTTTTCGTCGCTTAAAAAAAGTCTTAATAAAAGTATGGATAAGGACATCTATATTTTAAGTGGTTCCGATAGTAAGTATGGGTTCGATTTATATCTTGATGAATCAAAATCTAAGGTTTTAGGTGTTTCAATAGTAAAGCTTAGAATAAAAAGTGAAGATGAATTAAAATGGGAAAAGGAAAAATTAGGTATTAAACATCCCTGATGTTAAGCCGGAACCGATCTTAATGATCTTTCCGGCTTTTTATTTTAGCAGTCAGCCGTCAGGATCAGACAACCTGCCTTCACCCGGACGGTGACCGGCTGGCCAGTCTCAAATCCCACCTCGCGCAGCCACTTCCCGCGGTTCTCGCGGCGGCACAGTACGTCTACGCGAAAAACAATTAAGCGCCGCTGGCACGCATTGACAGCCATCAGCAGCACGCGGAGGTGTACTGGTATCATACGGAGATCAACGGGCTGCCGGATCGGGTGACGGACAGCCGGGGTGACACAGCCTGGCAGGACGCGTTCAAAGCCTGGGGTGAGAGCCGAAGGGAGCACGCGGCGGCAGACTGGGATGTGCCGCAGAACCTGAGATTCCAGGGGCAGTACCTTGACCGTGAAACCGGTCTGCACTATACACTTTTCGGTACTATGACCCGTGCAGCGGGCGGTATACGCAGCTGGACCCGATAGGGCTGGCGGGGCGCTGAATCCTTACTCTTATGCGCCGAATGCGTTAACGTGGATAGATCCGCTGGGGTTGAGCTGTACTGAAACTAAAAAGTTATATAGAGGTGTCAGCGCTAAACATCCCGAAATAGAAAATGCCAGAAAATGTATTGTGAAACCAGCAAATCCACACGCTGATTTGACTCTTGAGCAGCATGTGGAAGGTGGATTAACAGGAGAAAGTCAATTTGTATCGTGGACTGCAGATAAAGAAATGGCCCTGGGTCATGCTAATAAAGATGGACCAGGGGGAGTACGATTAAGCGTTCCTGTTGGCGCTCTTCCTCAGGGAGCATCGTGGTCATGGGGATGGACGCATGTTAATGACTGGGGAGAAGTCGAAATGTTGCAATTAGGCACGCGCACAGGTGCTACTGTTAATGGCTTATGAGGTATGAAGTCATGGAATATATAAAATACCTGAGATCTATTATTACTGAGGGCAATGGAGAGTGGACGATAAAATTAAATGAAATCATTAAGTCTAATAGTTTGCAAATCGGTACTCCTTACGATGAAAGAGTAAAGTTACTATTGATTAAGTTTAAAAAAAGAAGAGTAAATTACTCTAGTTCAGGAAGTGATGTTTTTGGGTTAAGTGAGTTAATAAAAAGATTGTCACTCTATTCTGAGGATGAAATGGTCAAAGTATTTCCTTTGAAAAATGATTCATTTTCTGGTGATTGCATTATCTACAATAGTAAAATTATTGGTTGTGCATTTATCAGGCGAGGGCGTTCTTCTTCTAAAGAAGGCTTATGGGTCGATGGGAATAAAATAGAGTAACGGATATAACATGTCACGTAATAGTACTCTAACCTTGCGCGTGAGCATTTAACAGAAAGTCAATTTTTTGAACACCCATGGCGGTTAGGTGGCGTAAAAGTTTTGGATAGATGGCCATTGGGGTTATAATGTGTTTAATGAAAAAACGGCAAAAAAGTTGTAATGTGAATTCATAAGGATAAAAAATATCCTTCAGGAAAAATAACTGGGTAAGGGGCGTCATAATTACTCTTGAAAAACCAGTGTTGTCACTAAGTGAAAAGTTTCAGGAACCAACTATTCTTTTCAAAGATGCTTGTGAGACATAGGCGCCGAATGCGCTGGAGGGGATAGATCCACTTGGATTATATAAATGTGAAGGTCAGAGTGGGTTAGGGGAATATAATCATATTTCATGAGAATACATTAGAATCTGGTGAATATACGATGACGGATGAAGAGAATTTTAGCCGTGAAAACGAGTCCGCTTATAACCGACTTCACACTAATCCTGAATTTAAGCGTGAGTTACAAACAAAACTTCCTGGTGTGGTTGAACATGTTCAGCCCATGAAGAAATGGTAACTTTAGAGGTTCATCGCCTAAAGATATGACCTGACATCACGGTGATGTCCCAGGTTCCTTACAACTGGCCGACTTCAATGACCATAAAAGCTACCATAAAATTTATCATCCTGATGGTACTGGTGGGTGTAATAAATGGGGTAGCGGAACTAAATGCCGAAAATGAGGTGTTAAATGATTGTTATTTCTGGTTTTGATGCATTACTGGAAAAGCGCAATGAATTACCTGATGCTGGTTGGCTATATGTTGAAGAATCTTTTGATTTGGAATCAAGAAATGATATAGAAAATGGGAAATATTACCAGCATGAAATCCGATAATGTTTCTGAAACAATAAATCTTATGTCCTTCATCATCGACTACAAACCTATCCAGCTTTAAAAAATAAAGCCAGCAACGAGCTTAACCCGATACTTATTCCCCTCAACTCTGACCGCCCAATAACCAGCGCACCGCCATCTCTCCCCCTGTATCCATTCTTCTTCCGCTTACAATCCCGAAAAAACAACCGTCTTCACGGAGACGGAAAAGCTGATGCGTGCTATCAACTCTCAACGCTGAAACGCGTCCCGATTATTACGAATGGATGTTGTGACCAGGAATACGCCCCCCACGTCTGGCGTGGAGAGCGTTGTTTATCAAAACTTCACTTTTACCTGCACACCAGCAACCCAGGCATCTTTAATATCTTTATTAGAGAATGCCCCTGGTTCTTTGATGTACTGCACGCTTGGACGCACCGAAAGCCACGGCGTGGCTTGCAGGGTATAAGTCATTTCAACCAGCTGCTCGCCAATATCCAGGCTGTTTACCATTTCGGCTTCCGCCAGCTCACCTTTCGCTTGCAGGCTGTTAACCGCGTTATCACGGCTGTGCTGATTGTACACCGCACGGCCATAGCCAATGGCGATGGCATCATTCGGACGTGCTTCGAACGGTCCATTCAGCACCAGGCCAGCAGAATACCAGTGACGGAACGGGGAAGTTGCTTCGTCGGTGGTGGTCGCCTGACCAAACAGGTGCAGGTTCTGGCTGCGCAGCGTCGCGGATTGCCATACGGTCTGATCGGCCAATAGGTAAGCGCCCCAGCGCTTATCAGCGCGCTGATCGGGCAGATCAATCCGCGCGACGTTGGAGCTGTCGTAGTAGTAACCCAGCTTGTACTGTCCCGGCAGCGCGCTGTGGAAGTTGTAGATCAGCTCAACCGGCACGATATAACCGGTGGTGCCAGGCGCGAAAGGTTTGAACGCGCGCGACGATTCGCTGTTTTGCTCCGGGTTAACATTAAACACCGCCGTTTGCAGCGCCCAGCTGTCATTGAAGTTGTATTTCAACTCACCGCCCAGGTGTGCCGTCGGGTAGTTACCCCAGCCGCTACCACCTGACAAAGACAACGGGTGCGCGCAGAATCCGGCGTTCATAAAGTTGCCCAGAATCGACATGCCGCCAAAATCATTGCCCATCGCCATCAGGCCAAGTTTGTACTGCAACTGCGGGGTGAAGAGGGTATTGGCGTAGCTGAATTCGCTCAGACGGGTATATTCGCCGCCATACACTTCCTGGATCGGCAAGCGGTTGCCGACCAGATCGGCAGAGGTGCTGCGTCCACGACGGTCGTTAATCAGGAGTTGGACGGTACCGGCATGTTCCGCGTCGAACAGTCGATTCAAATCAAAGGTCGCACCCAGACGGATTTGCTGCGCATAACGCGTGCCATAAGACTGACCACCGTTCAGGACACCGGCTGTTTCAGAAACGTAGTCGCCCGTTAAGTTGACGCCATGCTGCACCAGTTCGCTACGCGCGCCGTCCCAGTCGCCGGTCATTGTATCCTGATGGAAGAAATCTGTTGCCTGTGCGGCAGGCATCACCAGTGCACACAGCAGAGCTGCGGACAACGTACTGATTTTAAAGCTGATTGTGTTCATTATGTACAATAGGAAAAGTTAATATGCCCGCTTATTGTACCGTTTGGTTCGTGGCAAAGCGTCCGGAATTTGACGTTTCATTACAAACATTGGGTTGCGAGGTTTTTCGGACTGTAACTTTATGTTTATCAGGGATGTAGAAGGGAATGAGAGGCTTGTAAAAGCAAAAAAGCAGATGCCCGAAGACATCTGCTTTCTCTAAATCTGGCTCCTCTGACTGGACTCGAACCAGTGACATACGGATTAACAGTCCGCCGTTCTACCGACTGAACTACAGAGGAATCGTTGGAACGAGGCGCATATTAGCGATGCCGATCCCCGTTGTCAAAGCCCTCCTGCACACTTCTGGTTTAAGTGCGCGGAAAAGCAGCGGATTGCTGGTTTTCTGCCTTGAATGATCAGATTTCAAACTGCCAACAAGATCTCACTTTAAACGCAATTCTCTGCAGATGTTAGAGGCGTGTCAAAGTTTTGTTATTTGCCGATTTTAAAACAAGCGTTTCAGTGCTTTTATGATGAAAATTTCAAAAGACGTACAGATGAAATAAATGAACTGCTTATCATCACGGGCGAAATAAGTTTTGAAACCCGAAACGTCATTTTGAAAATAAATCGTTGATAAGTAACAAGTTGCACAAAGGAGTCTTTGTTAGCCGATAACGTTAAACCAGAAGCCTTACCTCTACAACCAGATAAAAAACGCCAGCGACGTTGAGTGAATGTAAAAGAATTTTTTCATTCGTGGTATCAGCAAATCTGCGCATGTTAACGATAAAAAAGGGTTACCTATGAACATTAAAAAAGCGTTAGTGACTTCCCTGTTAGCCTGCATGTTACCTGCCGCTGTTATGGCAAAAGATCTTCAGGTTGGTGTCTCGATGGCGCTGTTCGATGATAACTTCCTGACCATTCTGCGTACCTCAATGCAGAAAGAGATGCAGAAAGACAACATCAAAGGCCAGGTCGAAGACGCGAAAGGCGACGTTGCACAGCAGCTGCAACAGGTACAGAACTTTATCGGCCAGGGCGTTGACGCCATCATCGTCAACCCGGTGGACACCAATGCGGTGAAACCGGTCATTGACGCCGCCACCAAAGCGGGCATCCCGCTGATCTTCGTTAACCGCAAACCTTCCGGCGAGCTGACCGACAAAATGGCGTTCGTCGGCTCCGATTCAGAACTGGCAGGCCGTCTGCAAATGGAAGCGCTGGCGAAAGCCATGGGTGAAAAAGGCAACGTCGCGATTCTGCTGGGTGACCTGGCAAACGAATCCACCCGTGAGCGCACCAAAGGCGTTGAAGCTGTGGTCGCCAAATACCCGAACATTAAAGTTGTGCAGAAGCAAACCGCGAAATTCACCCGTAACGATGCGGTGGATGTGGTTAGCAACTGGCTGACAGCTGGCGATGATATCCAGGCTATCGCCTCCAACAACGACGAAATGGCTATCGGTGCCTTGCAGGCACTGGGCAAAAACCCGAACCACGTACTGGTCGCCGGGGTGGATGGGACGCCAGACGCGTTACAGATGATTAAGAACGGCAAAATGGTTGCCAGCGTGTTCCAGGACGCAAAAGGACAGGGTGAAGGTGCGGTACAGACAGCAATCAAACTGGTGAACGGCGAGAAGGTGCAGAAGATCGTTGATATCCCGTTCCAGCTGATTACTAAAGACAACTACACCAAATTCACCAGTATGAACCAAAAATAATCCGATCCCGACAAAGCCGTACGGAGGTGATGTATGAACGCTTTTGCGCTTGAAGCCGAAGGCATCAGCAAGTTCTTCCCTGGAGTGAAGGCACTCGATAATGTCTCACTGCGAGTAAAACCGGGGTCGGTACATGCCCTGATGGGTGAAAATGGCGCAGGCAAATCCACTTTAATGAAATGCCTTATCGGGATGTATCGTCCCGATAAGGGCACCATTCGCATTAAAGGGGAGCCAGTGCAGTTTCAGGACACCATGGACGCCCTGCGTTCCGGGATTTCCATGATTCACCAGGAACTGAATCTGGTGCCTTACATGACCGTCGCCGAGAACATCTGGCTCGGTCGCGAACCGATGAAATACGGCTTTGTCGATCACGGCAAGCTTAACCAGCAGACGCAACAACTGCTGAACAAACTGAATATCCGTCTGAAAGCGGATCGTATGGTGGGCGAGCTGAGCATCGCCGCCCAGCAGATGGTGGAAATCGCCAAAGCGGTGTCGTGGAACTCAGACATCGTGATTATGGACGAACCGACCTCCGCGCTGACGGAGACGGAAGTTTCGCACCTGTTCACCATCATTCGTGATCTGCGTGAGCAGGGCAAAGCCATCATCTATATCAGCCACAAAATGGATGAGATTTTCTCGATTACCGATGAAATCAGCATCTTCCGCGATGGCACCTGGGTGGGCAGCAACAGCACCACCGAGTTTACCCGCCAGTCGCTGATTACCCAGATGGTGGGACGTGAGCTGACCCAGCTGTTCCCGAAATTCAACAACGCCATTGGCGACGAGGTGTTGACGGTCCGCAATCTGACCTGCAAAGACCGCTTCCAGGATATCAGCTTCACGCTGCGCAAAGGCGAAATCCTAGGCGTTGCCGGGCTGGTCGGTGCCGGGCGCAGTGAAGTGATGGAAACCCTGTTCGGGATGGAGAGTTTCGACAGCGGTGAAGTGCTGATCGACGGCGTGCCGGTGAAAATCGATTCGCCCTCCACGGCGATTGAGAAGGGCATGGCGTTCCTGACCGAAGACCGTAAAAAGTCGGGTCTGTTTTTGGTGCTGTCGGTGCTGGAGAACATGAGCATCGTCAACATGCCGGATTACATCGGCAAAAGCGGCTTTGTCAGCCATATCAAAATGGCGCAGGACTGCATGGAGCAGATCCGCAAGCTGAACATCAAAACCCCGACCATGGACCAAATCATCAACAACCTCAGCGGGGGTAACCAGCAGAAGGTGTTGATTGCCCGCTGGCTGCTGGCCCAGCCGAAGATTTTGATTCTTGACGAACCGACGCGCGGTATTGACGTGGGTGCGAAAGCCGAAATCTATCGTCTGATCAGCGAACTGGCAAACCGCGGCGTCGCCATCATCATGGTGTCGTCGGAACTGCCGGAAATTCTCGGCATGAGTGACCGCGTGATGGTGATGCACGCAGGACGTATAACCGGCATCCTCAATAAAGAAGAAGCCGACCAGGAAACCATTTTGTCGTTGGCATCCGAGTGAGGCGCGAGGCACCTATGAGCAACATTAAAGTAACGGCCCCCCAGGCAACTGAACAGACGTCATTCTTTAGCAATCTTCGCCATAAAATGCCGAAAGATACCGGCATTTTCGTGGTGATGTTGGGCATCGCCCTGATCTTTGAAATTGCGGGTTGGTATGTGCGTGACCAATCCTTCCTGATGAACACCAACCGCCTGGTGCTGATTGTGTTGCAGGTGGCGATTATCGGCATCATCGCGGTGGGCGTGACTCAGGTCATTATCACCACCGGTATCGACCTCTCCTCGGGTTCTGTCATCGCCCTGACGGCGGTGGTCGCGGCCAGTCTGGCGCAAACCTCCGACAGCCTGACGCCGATGTATCCGTCGCTGGTTAACCTGCCTGCCGCGGTGCCGATTGTCGCCGGGGTAGGGGTAGGGCTGGTGTGTGGTCTGGTCAACGGCGTGTTGATCACCAAAACCGGTATCCCACCGTTTATCGCCACCCTCGGTATGATGGTGTCGGCACGCGGTCTGGCGCAGTACTACACCCAGGGTAACCCGATCAGCTTCCTGTCAGATGGCTTCACCTCCATCGGCCAGGGCGCTATGCCGGTGATTATCTTCCTGGTGGTGGCCTTCCTGTTCCACATTGCGCTGAAACACACCCGCTACGGCAAATATGTCTACGCGATTGGCGGCAACATGACCTCCGCCAAAGTGTCCGGCATCAACGTCAATAAATACCTGATCATTGTCTATACCATCGCCGGTGCGCTTTCTGGCCTTGCCGGTGTGGTGCTGGCGGCCCGCGTCAGCAGCGGCCAGTCAAGTATGGGCCTTGCCTATGAACTCGATGCTATCGCCGCAGCGGTTATCGGTGGCAGCAGCCTGATGGGTGGTGTGGGGCGTATTACCGGCACCTTAATCGGTGCGGTGATCCTCGGTCTGATTAAGAGTGGCTTCACCTTCGTGGGTGTGGACGCTTACGTGCAGGACATTATCAAAGGCATCATCATTGTGGCCGCGGTATCCATCGATATGCATCGCAACCGCAAAAAACGCTGATACGCGTCCTCCATCGTGTTCCAGCGCTGAGCCCGCTCACTCCGGCCACCTAGTGATCTATGCTGCCGGGGATGAGCGGACTTACCGCCTGGCTACACCCCCCTGACTGGGACGTGAGATAAGTTTTACTATTGGTTTTGTCATATATCCTTCATTTAACTTCCTGATTCTTCCCACCTTTGCGCACGCTGACACCTTTCACTGCACTAAAATGACTCTTCGGGTCATCACTTTTTTGCACACCTGCCTCGCATTTTCTGCACCATATCGGTGCATTCCGCGCAATCTTTCAACAATCTGTGCCATGCCCTGCGCTTATTAACTCTGTCTGAGTAATCAGAAACGCTTATTTTCCGCGTCGTTAGGAAAAATCTGGTAAAGCTTTTTCACGCTCTGACTAAACCTGGCCTGCATATTGCAACCAGTATTCCCACCAGCCAGCAGGCTAAGACCACCCATTATCTTTGGCATTCGGGGATCCGTGACGGAGGCAAAATGAACTTAAGACGACTGAAGTACTTTGTAAAAATCGTCGATATCGGCAGCCTGACCCAGGCAGCAGAAGTGTTGCATATTGCGCAGCCCGCGCTTAGCCAGCAGGTGGCGACGCTGGAAAATGAACTCGATCAGCAGTTGCTGATCCGCACCAAGCGCGGCGTAACGCCGACGGAGGCTGGTAAGATTCTTTATGCCCATGCCCGCACCATACTGCGTCAGTGCGAGCAGGCGCAGACGGCAGTCATCAACGCCGGACAGGCGCTGAATGGTCAGGTATCGATTGGCCTGGCACCGGGTACAGCGGCCTCGTCGCTGACCATGCCGTTGCTGCAAACCGTGCGCGAGCAGTATCCGGATGTGCTGGTGTATCTGCATGAAAACAGCGGCTCCTCACTGAACGAGAAAGTGATGAACGGCCAGCTGGATATGGCGGTGCTGTATGACCGTGCGCCAACAGCCGGTATCAACAGCATCCCGCTGATGAAGGAAGAACTCTATCTGGTGGGTGCTACGGATTGTCCGGGCGCGACGGTTGATTTGGCTGATGTTGCGCAGATGAACCTGTTCCTGCCGCGTGACTACAGCGCCGTGCGCAAACGTGTCGATGAAGCCTTCTCACTGCGCCGCCTGAGCGCACGCATTATCGGCGAGATTGAATCGATTTCCACGCTGACCGCGGCCGTATCGAGCGGTATGGGCGTCACGGTGTTGCCGGAATCTGCCGCGCGTGCGCTGGTCAGTTCCACCCATGCCTGGATGGCGCGCATTAACAGCCCTTCGCTGAATCTGCCGCTGTCGCTGAATGTCTCCGCACGTCTGCCACTGTCGCCATCGGCGCAGGCGGTGAAAAATATTCTGCTGTCGCTGCTGAATAAGCCGCTGGTGGAAGATCGCGAATTAATGCTGGTGAGCTGATTGCGGCCGGGGGCGGCTGATCAGGCCGCGCCCTCTGCATTTCCCGCCTCAGCGCCAGCCTTCCTTGCCGCATCCCTCTTTTTTGCGCGATAAATCGCGCCGCTACTTCCGGTCGGCATTAATGCCGCCCCGACGCCGTAGGGAGCGCATTGATGCGCTCCTGGCCGATGCGGCATCCAACCCCGGTCGGCATCAATGCCGACCCTACACGCAGGGAGCGCATTAATGCGCTCCAGGCCGATGCGGCATCCAACCCCGGTCGGCATCAATGCCGACCCTACGCCGTAGGGAGCGCATTAATGCGCTCCTGGCCGATGTGGCATTCAACCCCGCTCGGCATCAATGCCGACCCTACGCCGTAGGGAGCGCATTGATGCGCCCCTGGCCGATGCGGCATCCAACCCCGCTCGGCATCAACGACGCCCCTACACGTAGGGAGCGCATTAATGCGCTCCTGGCCGATGCGGCATCCAACCCCGGTCGGCATCAATGCCGCCCCTACATGCAGGGAGCGCATTAATGCGCTCCTGGCCGATGTGGCATTCAACCCCGGTCGGCATCAATGCCGACCCTACGCCGTAGGGAGCGCATCAATGCGCTCCTTGCCGATGCGGCGTCCAACCCCGCTCGGCATCAATGCCGACCCTACGCCGTAGGGAGCGCATCAATGCGCTCCTTGCCGATGTGGCGTCCAACCCCGGTCGGCATCAATGCCGACCCTACGCCGTAGGGAGCGCATCAATGCGCTCCTTGCCGATGCGGCGTCCAACCCCGCTCGGCATCAATGCCGACCCTACGCCGTAGGGAGCGCATCAATGCGCTCCTTGCCGATGTGGCGTCCAACCCCGCTCGGCATCAATGCCGACCCTACGCCGTAGGGAGCGCATTGATGCGCTCCTGGCCGATGCGGCATCCAACCCCGGTCGGCATCAATGCCGCCCCGACGCCGTAGGGAGCGCATTGATGCGCTCCTGGCCGATGCGGCATCCAACCCCGGTCGGCATCAATGCCGACCCTACACGCAGGGAGCGCATTAATGCGCTCCTGGCCGATGCGGCATTCAACCCCGGTCGGCATCAATGCCGCCCCTACGCCGTAGGGAGCGCATTGATGCGCTCCAGGCCGATGCGGCATCCAACCCCGCTCGGCATCAATGCCGACCCTACATGTAGGGAGCGCATTAATGCGCTCCTTGTCGATGCGGCATCCAACGCTGCTCGGCATCAACGCCGCCCCCACAGCGGCAAATCGCTGCCAAAACAATCCTCCTGCGCGCGTCATCGCCATCATCCCCTTATTACTATTACGCATAACACACCGTTTTTTATTATTTGTTGCACTGACAGCAACTTCATAACATGGACGAAACAGGGGCAGGAACCAGGAGAAAAGGGTGTGAATTTCCAGCAACTTAAAATTATACGTGAAGCAGCCCGTTGCGAGTTCAACCTGACAGAAGTCGCCAACACGCTTTTTACCTCGCAATCCGGGGTCAGTCGCCATATTCGCGATCTGGAAGATGAACTGGGCGTCGAAATCTTTATCCGCCGTGGCAAACGCCTGCTGGGCATGACCGAACCGGGTAAAGCGCTGCTGACAATTGCTGAACGCATCCTCGATGAGGCGGGTAAAGTGCGTCGCCTCGCGGATGTGTTTACCAATGAAACCAGCGGGGTGCTGACCATCGCCACCACCCACACCCAGGCGCGCTACAGCCTGCCGCGAGTGATTAAAGCGTTTCGTCAGCTCTATCCGAATGTGCGACTGGAACTGAATCAGGGATCGCCGCAGGAGATTGTGGCGATGTTGCTGGCGGGCGAGGCCGATATCGGCATCGCCAGTGAGCAGCTGGTCAATAACAGCAGCCTGGCCGCTTTCCCGTGGTTCAGCTGGCACCACTCGCTGCTGGTGCCGCACGATCACGAACTGTTGCAGACGGAACCGGTATCGCTCGGCCAGCTTAGCCGCTATCCGCTGATCACCTATCGTCAGGGCATCACCGGACGTTCACGCGTCGATCGTGCCTTCCAGGCGGCCGGGCTGAAGCCGGATATTGTCCTCAGCGCGCAGGATTCCGATGTGGTGAAAACCTACGTCGAACTGGGTCTCGGCGTGGGCATTCTCGCGGACCAGGCCTGTGATATCTATGACGGTGAAGACCTGGTAAAAATCGATGCGCACCATCTGTTCGATGCCAACACCGTGTGGCTCGGGCTGAAGCGCGGCCAGTTGCAACGCAACTATGTCTGGCAGTTCCTTGAACTCTGTAACGCCAATCTGTCGCTGGAAGAGATCAAACGCCAGGCGCTCTCCTACGAAACCGGCGACGAACCGGCGATCGATTTCCAGATCTAATCTCCCGTATGCGGCCCGTCCGGGCCGCACAGCATAAAATTTCTTTTCCCGTCGCAAAACGCGTACCTGTGTCACTTCGCCGCCGCAGAAAAACATCCTGCGCTGTGCCGCCGCGTTACAGTGAAATGACCAAGACACAGGGGAAAAGCATGTCGCGAATTCAATTGAAAGATGCGGAATTACTGCGCCAGCAGGCGCTGTTTGGCGGGCGCTGGCAGGATGCGCTGGCGGGCGAAACGCTGCCGGTCATCGACCCGTCCACCCGCGAAGTGCTGGCAACCATTCCGGCATTGGGTGCGGCCGAAACCGAACAGGCGATAGATTATGCCGAGTCGGTACGCGCCAGCTGGGGCAAAACCCCCAACGCCACCCGTGCCGCGCTGCTGGAGAAGTGGCATCAGCTGATCATTGAGAACGCCGATGATCTGGCGATCATCATGACCGCAGAGCAGGGCAAGCCGCTGGCGGAAGCCAAAGGCGAGGTGCTGTATGGCGCCAGCTTTGTGAAGTGGTTCGCCGAAGAAGCGCGTCGTATTTACGGTGATACCATTCCGGCCCCGAGCGAAGACCGCCGCATTCTGGTGCTGAAGCAGCCGGTAGGCGTCGCGGCGGCTATCACCCCGTGGAACTTCCCGATTGCGATGATCACCCGTAAAGTGGCTCCGGCGCTGGCCGCGGGATGCCCGATTATCGTCAAACCCTCCGAACTGACGCCGTTGTCGGCGCTGGCGCTGGCGGTGCTGGCTGAACGCGCGGGTTTCCCCAGAGGTGTGCTCCAGGTACTGACCGGCCTGCCTGCCGACATCGGCAATACGCTCACCGCCAGCCGTACGGTGCGCAAAATCTCCTTTACCGGTTCGACGCGCGTCGGTCAGCTACTGATGCAGCAGAGTGCCGACAGCATAAAACGTCTGAGCCTGGAACTCGGCGGTAACGCGCCGCTCATCGTGTTTGACGATGCCGATTTAGAGATTGCGATTGCTGGCGTGATGGCGAGCAAATTCCGCAACGCCGGACAAACCTGCGTCTGCGCCAACCGTATCCTGGTGCAGCGCGGCATCTATCCACGCTTCAGCGCCCGCTTGCTGGAAGCGGTTGCGGGTCTGAAAGTGGGCGATGGTTTTGATGCGCAAAGCACCATCGGCCCGCTGATCAACGACCGCGCGGTGGAGAAGGTCAACAGCCATATTGATGATGCGTTAACTCAGGGGGCCACCCTGTTAACAGGCGGCATCAGCCAGCCGAACGGCACCTTTGTGCAACCGACGGTGCTCGGCAATGTCACCAGCAAAATGCGCATTGCTCATGAAGAGACCTTCGGACCGGTGGCGCCGCTGTTTATTTTTGATGACGAAGACGAAGCGATTGCCATGGCCAATGATACGCCTTATGGCCTGGGCGCTTATTTCTTCAGCGAAAATATTCGCCGCGCATGGCGGGTAGCGGAAGCACTGGAATTCGGCATGGTCGGATTTAATACCGGTGCCATTTCTTTAGATGCTGCCCCTTTCGGCGGAATTAAATTATCCGGATTAGGCCGTGAAGGATCACGTTACGGAATTGAAGAGTATCTGGAGCAGAAAACTTTTCATATTGGTAGCCTCTGATTAAAAATTAACATTCAGCCAGCGTAACGCCTGTTCCCTCCGGGAATGGGCGTTTTTTATTTTGTGCGTCATATCATGTTTTTCCCGACATTCGCCGTTTTAGTGCAAGTTTCATGCGAGGTGCACCAAAGGAATGCACATAATTTGTGAAGTAAATCATCTGTTTATTTCTTCGGCAATTCCGCAAAATTTCGCCCGCCAATACGGCAGAAAATTTCTCAACGCTGTTTTTTACGCATTTTTATTTTTTGTCGGGCTGGCATACTTTCTGCATTAGCTTATTAACAGCACACATAAGTGTGGCGTGAAATGTTAATTAGCACGCTAATGATGGGTGTAACAAATAAGGATTTTTCCATGTTAAGTTTCGACCCTGAAAAAGTTTCCTTACCGGCTGGACATTATATTGATGGTCAGCACCAGCATACGCAGGGCGCGTACTTTGACGTTAAGCGCCCGTCTGATGGCAAAGTCTACGCCAGCCTGAGCGAAGCCACTGCGGCGGATGTCGATCGTGCCGTCAGCATCGCCCATCAGGCACTCACCACCAGCGGCTGGCGCAGCTGCCCGCCGCGCGAGCGTGGCAGAGTGCTGCGCCGCTGGGCTGACCTGATTGAAGGCGACCTGCTGCTGGCGCAGCTGGAGGCCCTCGGCTCCACCCGTCCGATCAGCGACGTGGTGCAGCACGAAATTCCGTTCACCGCCGAAGCCATCCGTTTCTACGCCGAGTGCGCCGACAAATACAGCGGCGATCTGTTCCCCACCCGCGAAAGCAGCCTCGGAATGCTGATCGCAGAACCTTACGGCGTAATCGGCGCCATCACGCCGTGGAATTTTCCGCTGTCGATGGCGTCGTGGAAATGCGGCCCGGCGCTGGCGGCAGGCAACGCGGTGGTACTGAAGCCATCCGAGCTGACGCCGTTCTCCACCGTGCGCATGGCCGAGCTGGCCGTGCAGGCCGGACTCCCGGCAGGCATTCTGAATATTGTGCAGGGCAGCGGGGCGGTGACCGGCAGTGCGCTGGTTACTCATCCGCTGGTGCGCAAAGTCTCCTTTACCGGTTCCACCGTCACTGGCGCACGCATCATGAGCGATGCGGCGCAGCACGGGATGAAACCGGTCACCCTCGAACTGGGCGGCAAAAGTCCGCAGCTGGTGTTCGACGATGCGGGTGATATCGAGGTACTGGCGCAGCGTATTCTGCGCGGCTTCACCGCCAACGGCGGCCAGGCCTGCGTGGCCGGAACACGTCTGATTGTGCAGCGCGGCATTGCGCAGCCGCTGCTGGATCGCCTGGTGGCGCTGTGCCAGCAGCCGCGTCCGGGCGTGACCTGGCAGGATGACAGCCGGTATGCGCCGCTGATCGACGAGCGCCAGGGCAACAAAGTGGCTGCGGTGATCGCCGCAGCGAAAGCCGAAGGCGCTGAAGTGCTGGTGGGCGGTGAACGTTTTGCGGATACCGACGCCGGCTGGTTCTGGCAGCCAACCCTGCTGTGCGGCGTCGCCCCGAACAACCCGGCCGTGCAGCAGGAAATTTTCGGTCCGGTGCTCACCGTGCAGGAGTTTGATGATGAAGAGGAAGGGCTTCAGCTGGCCGCCCATGAAACCTATGGCTTGTGCGCCGGGGTGCACACCCTGAGCCTGCCGCGCGCCATGCGGGCGATGCGGGCGATTGAATCCGGCACCGTGTGGATCAACCGCTACGGCCGCTCCGGCGATTTTATTATCCCCACCGGCGGTTTCCTGGGGTCCGGTATTGGTAAGGATCTGGGCCGTCAGGCGTTTCAGGCCTGTCAGCGCCAGAAAAGCGTATTAATCGATTTTTAATTTCTGCATCAGATAACCACGAGGTCACGTCATGGCTCTGTTTAAACCGAAATACATCACTTTTGATTGCTACGGCACCCTGATCAACTTCGATATGGCCGGTGCCGCAGAGCGCTGCTTCAACGATCGCGTCGCCCCGGAAGCGATGCTGGCGTTCACCACCGATTTCGCCCGTTACCGTATGGACGAAGTGCTGGGCGCGTGGAAACCCTACTACGACGTGGTGAGTCACGCCCTGCAACGCACCTGCAAAAAATGGGGCGTGCAGTGGGACAAAGCCGACAGTGATTTTATCTACACCGACTGCGCCACCTGGGGACCGCACCCCGATGTGCCTGCCGGGCTGGCAAAAGTGGCGCAGGAATTTCCGCTGGTGCTGCTCTCCAACTCGATGAAAAACCTGCTGCCGCACCATATTCCGCGTCTCGGTGCGCCGATCCATATGGCGATCACCGCCGAAGAAGTGGGCGCCTATAAACCGCAGATGAAAGGTTTTGAATACATGCTGGAAAAACTCGACTGCCGCCCGGACGAGATCCTGCACGTCTCCTCCAGCCTGCGCTACGACCTGATGACCTGCCACGACATGGGGATCAGCCATAAAGTGTGGGTGAATCGCGGCCATGACCACGGCAACCCGGCTTACGGTTACACCGAGATTAACGATATCGGCGGTCTGCCCGCCGTGGTTGGACTCTAAGCCCGGAGGGCAGCGCAATGAAACTCGAATCTTTCTGGCAGGCCACCGCACCGCAATTTCGTGGCGCAGCAACGGGTGCGCTGCCCGCTACCGCCAGCGTGGTGGTGATTGGCGGTGGCTTTACCGGTGTCTCGGCCGCCCTTAACCTGGCGCGCAGCGGCATCGATGTGGTGCTGCTGGAAAGCGGCGACATCATGAGCCAGGCCTCGGCGCGTAATGGCGGCCACTGTAACACCGGGGTGTCGCAAAACTTCGCCTCGCTGGTTGCCAGCCAGGGGCTTGAGCAGGCCAGCCGCTTCTATCATGCGTTCGACAGTGCGGTGAGCTATGTCGAGCAGCTGGTGCGTGAGGAACAGATCGATTGCGACTTCCGTCTGTGCGGCAAGCTGAAGCTTGCCAGCAAAGCGACGCACTTCCCTGGCCTGCGCAGTGCCTGGCAACTGATGCGTGACACCGTGGACCCGGACATTGAACTGCTCAGCAAAGATGAGATCCGTCGCGAAGTGGGTAGTGATGCTTTCCACGGCGGCCTGTTGCAGAAACGCGGCGGCCAGATGCATATGGGCAAATTCGGCGTCGGTCTCGCGGAAGCGGCCGCCCGCAGCGGAGCGAAGATTTTCCCGCACCACGCGGTTACCGGCTTAACCCGTCTCGACGGCTATCGCCATCGCATCACCACCGCCAAAGGCGAGATTGTGGCTGACAAAGTGCTGATGGCCACCGGGGTGTCCAACGCCGGACCCTTCCCGTGGTTCCAGCGCCGTATCGTGCCGGTGGGGAGCTTTATCGTGGTGACCGAACCGCTGGGCGATGAACTGTTAAGTCAGGTGCTGCCCAACGATCGCACCTACGTGACCTCGCTGAATATCGGCAACTACTTCCGTACCACCGCTGACCGCCGTCTGGTGTTTGGTGGTCGCGCCCGCTTTGCCGTCAGCAACCCAACCTCAGACACCCGCAGCGGGGAGGTATTACGGGCGGCGATGACCGCGCTGTTCCCGCCGCTGGGCAAAGCGCGCATTGATTACTGCTGGGGCGGCATGGTCGATATGACCGCCGACCGGCTGCCCCACGCTGGCGAGCACGACGGCGTGTTCTATTCCCTCGGCTACAGCGGGCATGGCACGCAGATGTCAACCTGGATGGGGCGAGTGATGGCCGATGTGCTGGCAGAAAAACGCAATGAAAATCCCTGGCAGCGCGAGTCATGGCCTGCGTTGCCCGGTTACCACGGGAAACCGTGGTTTTTGCCCCTCGCGGGCTTGTATTACAAAGCTAAGGACCGGCTCTCCTGATCGTAAAACCTGTGCGTCTTCCGGGCGGCGTAAATGCCGACCCTGCGAAAAGACGCAGGGTGCGGATTTATCCGCACCGCCGGAAGGGGCAGGGTGTTAACAACGATTATCGAAACAAACAACATTTCATATTGAGGGTGTGCAGATGAGTAAATTCAAGAAAGAATCTGACGCTGTAAATCCGGCCCTGACGCGCGCGCTGACCGAAGGGTCGCTGTCGCGCCGTAGCCTGATGAAGTTGTTGTCCGCCGGTGCAGTGATGAGCACCGGTCTGATCGGTTTTCCGGAAATGGGTTTTGCGGCGGAAACGCCGGTCAAAGGCGGTAAACTGCGTGCGGCAATGGCGAACGCCTCGGCCACCGATACCCTCGATCCCGCCAAAGGTAACAACAGCGGCGACTACACCCGTCAGTTTATGGTCTACAGCGGTCTGACCGAGCTGGACAAAAACCTCGCGGTGCAACCGGCGCTGGCGGAGTCGGTCACCTCCAGCGATGGCGTCACCTGGCAGATCAAACTGCGTAAAGGCGTCACTTTTCACGATGGCAAACCGCTGACGGCGAAAGACGTGATCTACTCCCTCAGCCGCCACAAAGATCCTGCTGTGGCATCTAACGCCATCAAACTGGCGGATCAATTTTCTACCTTCACCGCCGTCAATGATAACGAAGTGCAGCTGGTGCTGAGCCAGCCCAATTTCGACGTTCCCTTTATGCTGGCGGCGGCGCCATTCCTGATCGTGCAGGACGGCACCAAAGATTTCAGCAAAGGCATCGGCACCGGACCGTTCAAACTGAAAGAATTCACCCCCGGCGTACGTTCGGTGGGCGTCAAAAACCCCAACTATTTCAAAGCGGGCCTGCCGCATCTCGATGAAGTGGAACTGCTCGGCGTGACTGACCAGGCGGCGCGCGTCAACGCCCTGATGTCTGGCGATCTGCACATCATCTCCACCCTGAGCGCGGCAGATTGCAAACGTATCAAAGCCACCAGTGATTTCGGCGTGCTGGAGAGTAAATCCGGCATGTACACCAACCTGATTGTGCGCACCGACGTGAAGCCAGGCAGCAGCGAAGACTTTGTGCTGGGCATGAAGTACCTGCAACCGCGTGAAATGGTGGTGAAAACCGTGTTGCAGGGCTATGGAGACGTGGCGAACGACACGCCAGTCCCGCCGTGGCATCCGCTGTACAACGCCGATCTCAAACCGCGTCCGCTGGATGTGGAAAAAGCCAAATTCCACTTCAAAAAAGCCGGTATGGCCGGGGCTAACGTGGAGATCATCACCACGCCGAACATCGAAGGCGCCGTGGAAGGGGGCCAGCTGATTCAGCAGGTGGCGCGGAATAGTGGCGTGAACTTCAAGGTGCGCCGCGTTCCTTACGACGGCTACTGGTCAACCCACTGGACCAAAGACCCGGTCGGCTACGGCTCGATCAACCCGCGTCCGACGCTGGATATGCTGTTCTCACAGTTCTATCTCTCCAGCGCCGCCAATAACGAATCTGGCTGGAAGAACGATCAGTTTGATCAACTGGTGGTGGCGGCCCGTGGCGAGCGCGATCAGGCGAAACGCAAACAGATGTATGGCGATATGCAGACCCTGATTTACGACCACTGCGGCACCATTATCCCCACCTTTATCAGCTCCACCGACGGTTACAGCAAGAAGGTGAAAGGGGTGGAGCCGTGGCCGTCGGGCATGATGATGGGCTATCGCTTCCACGAGTTCGCCTGGCTGTCTGCCTGATTCGTTAACCGCAAGAGGAGTACGCCGATGAACCGATACATGATGTTCCTGATTGCCCGCCGCACAGGCGCGGGCATCCTGACTTTGCTTATCGTCTCGGCGGTGGTGTTCTTTATCACCAGCCTGCTGCCCGGTGATGCGGCGCAGATGATCCTGGGGCAAAACGCCACACCGGAAACGGTGGCGGCGTTACGCCAGCAGCTGGGGCTGGATCAGCCGCTGCTGGCGCGCTATTTCAGCTGGCTGGGCGGGATGCTGCACGGTGATTTCGGTATGTCGTTCGCCAGCCATCTGCCGGTGTCGCAGCTGGTGGCGCAACGCATTCCCGCCACCTTCGAACTGGCGGCGATCACCACGCTGATCTGCGTGCCGCTGGCGCTGGTGATTGGCATCACGGCGGCGATGAACCGGGGTTCGCTGCTCGATCGTTTTCTGGTGGTCAGCACCATGGCGACGGTGGCGGTGCCGGAATTTCTCGTCGCGACCGTGGCGGTGCTGATTTTTGCCGTCAAGCTGCACTGGGTGTCGGCGATGTCGTTCGGCAGCCCGAATATGGATCTGGTCAGCTACCTGAAAGCCTACGCGCTGCCGGTGCTGACGCTGTGCTGCGTGCTGGTGGCGCAGATGGCGCGCATGACCCGTGCCGCCATCATCAACCAGCTCGACAGCCCCTATCTGGAGATGGCGCGACTGAAAGGGGTCTCGCCGCTGCGCGCGGTGCTGCGCCATGCGCTCCCCAATGCCGTCGGACCGATCGCCAACTCCATCTCGCTCAGCCTGTCGTACCTGTTTGGCGGCGTGATCATCATTGAAACCATCTTCAGCTATCCCGGCCTTGCCAGCGCGCTGGTGGATGCGGTGAGCAACCGCGACCTGCCGGTGGTGCAATTCTGCGTGATGTTGTTTGCCGCCAGCTACCTGGTACTGCTGCTGGCGGCCGATATCCTGACCATCGCCTTTAACCCGAAATGGAGGAGCTGATGAATAGCTTGCTACTTCCCTGGCGTTTTTTTCAGTCGCTATCGATCTCTGGCCGCTTCGGCCTGCTGATCTCGCTTTTCTGGGTGTTGATGGCGTTGTTTGGTACGCAACTGGCACCGCACAACGTTGAAGATATCGGCGGCGGCCCGCTGCTGGGCGGCTTTACCGCAGACAACCTGCTCGGCACCGATTATCTCGGGCGCGACATCCTCAGCCGTATTCTCTACGGCGCGAAGTTCTCCATCGGCCTGGCGCTCGGTGCGGCGCTCGGCGCCAGCCTGATCGGCACCCTGCTGGCGCTGCTGGCTGCGGTCACCGGCCGCTGGCTGGAGGAGCTGCTGGGGCGCGTCAACGATGCGCTGCTGGTGCTGCCGGGCAAGGTGATGTCGCTGATGATTGTGGCGGTATTCGGTTCCTCGCTGCCGATGCTGATCCTGACGGCGATATTTACCTACTGGCCGGGGGCGTTTCGTATCGCCTTCGCCATGGCGAGCAGCCTGCGCAGCATGGATTACGTGCGTGCCTCGCGCTTGCGCGGTGAAAGCCGCTGGTATGTGGCGATCCACGACATTCTGCCGAATATGGTGCACCCGATGCTCACCGACTTTGGCCTGCGCTTTGTCTACATTGTGCTGCTGCTGAGCGGCCTGAGTTTCCTCGGACTGGGCGTGCAACCGCCGTATGCCGACTGGGGCACGCTGGTGCGCGAAAACATCCAGGGGCTGTTTGATGGCTCGCCTGCGGTGCTGATGCCTGCGGTCGCCATCGCCAGCCTGACCATCGGCGCCAACCTGTTTATCGACAGCCTCCAGGCGATGCGTCCGCTAACCCTGGCGAAGGAGGGAGCATGAACGTGACACCTCACACCGCGATGCCGGTGATCACCGTCGAGAACCTGCGCGTCACCGCGCAGACCGACAAAGGTGAAGAGATCGATCTGGTTTCCGACATTCGCTTTACCGTGCAGAAGGGAGAAGTGCTGGCGCTGATTGGTGAATCCGGCTCCGGCAAAACCACCATCGCCATGGCGCTGATGGGGTATGCGCGTCCCGGTTGCCGCATTGCGGATGGCATTATCCATCTGGCGGGCACCGATGTCCGTAGCCTGTCTCCGGTTCAGCTGCGCGAATTTCGCGGCAACAAAGTGGCCTATATTGCGCAAAGCGCTGCGGCGTCGTTTAACCCTGGGATGCGCATTCTCGATCAGGTGATTGAGCCGGTAGTGATCCACGGCACCATGAAACGCAAAGCGGCGAAAGCCAAGGCGATTGCGCTGTTTCGCGAGCTGGCGCTGCCCAATCCGGAAACCATCGGCGACCGTTTTCCGCATCAGGTCTCTGGCGGCCAGCTGCAACGCCTGATGACGGCGATGGCGCTGATTGGCGACCCGGACGTGGTGATCCTCGATGAGCCGACCACTGCGCTGGATGTCACGACCCAGGTCGAGGTGCTGAAGGCGTTCCGTCGCGTGGTGGCGCAGCGTGGCGTGACGGCGGTCTACGTCAGCCACGATCTGGCGGTGGTGGCGCAAATGGCCGACCGCATTCTGGTGCTGTTGCAGGGCAAAATGGCCGAATACGGCACCACCGAACGATTAATTGGCGCACCGCAGGCGGAATACACCCAGCTGCTGATGGACGCAGCGCGCCAGAATGAACGTCCGAGCAGCTGGAGCTGCGCCACGGCGGAGATGCAGCCGCTGCTGGAGGTGCGCGATCTCAGCGCCGGTTATGGTCCACGCGGCAGCGACGGCCAGCCGAAGATCCGCATCCTGGAAGAGATCAACCTTAAGCTGTGGAAGGGGCAGGCGATTGGCATCATCGGCGAATCCGGCTCCGGTAAAACCACGCTGGCACACGCCATTGCCGGGCTGAATGCGCCGAGCCAGGGGCATCTGCTGTTCAACGGTCACTACATCAACGGCGATATGCATAAGCGCCCGGATAACGAGTTGCGCCGTATCCAGTACGTGTTCCAGATGGCGGACACCGCGCTCAACCCGGCGCACAGCGTTGAACGTATTTTGTCGCGGCCGCTGGCGTTGTTCCACGGCCTGAGCGGCGCGGCGCGCGAGCAGCGGCTGCATCAGCTGCTCGACCTGGTCAAACTGCCGCGCAGCGTGCTGTGGCGGCGACCCTGGGCGCTCTCCGGCGGGCAGAAGCAGCGCGTTAACCTGGCGCGTGCGCTGGCGGCGGAGCCGGATCTGATTCTGTGCGATGAAGTGACCTCGGCGCTGGATACCGTGGTGGCCGCCGCGGTGCTGGATTTGATCAGCGAACTGCGGCGCGAGCTGGGGTTATCGGTGCTGTTTATCAGCCATGACATGCACGCGGTACGCGCGGTCTGCGACGATATCGTGGTGATGAAAAGTGGCCGGATCGTGACTCAGATTGCCCGCGCCGATTACGACAAGCCGACCAGCGAATTGTATTTCGAGCGCCTGAAACGCGCAGTGCCAGAATTGCGTCAGGGCTGGCTGGATGAGCACGAAGAAGTGCTTAAGGCAGAATAATGCTCGCTGTATCCCTTACCAACCCAACTAAAATGAGGTCGTCACGCTATGCCTGCGCCGATTCGTTATGTTCAGGACAGTGCCAATTTCCCCGACGCCGCTGATGTGGTGGTGATCGGTGCTGGTATCGCCGGTTCTGCCGCCACCTGGGAGCTGGCAAAACAGGGTTTGAAGGTGGTGCTGGTGGAAAAAGGGCTGGTCGGTGCCGAGCAGTCCAGCCGTAACTGGGGCTGGTGCCGTCAGCAGAATCGTGACGAACGCGAACTGCCGCTGATCATCTATGCCCTCCAGCGCTGGGGCGAACTCAACGCCGAAACCGGTGAAGAACTCGGTTTTCGCCGCAGCGGGCTGGTCTACGCCACGCGCAACGAAACCGACATTGCCGCCTGGGAGAAGTGGGGGCGGATGGCAAAACACTACGGCGTACGCAGCGATATGCTCAGCGCCGATCAGGCCAAAGCCATGACCCCAGGCAGCAGCACCGACTGGCTGGGCGGCGTGTCGTCACCCAGCGATGGCCATGCGGAGCCGCGCCTGGCCTCGGCCGGGCTGGTGATCGGCGCCCAGCGCCTCGGTGCGCAGGTGTTTCAGCAGTGCGCGGTACGCGGTCTTGATATCGCCGCCGGGGTGGTGAGCGGCGTTTGGACCGAGCGCGGTCTGATCAAAACCAGCCGTGTGATCTGCGCCGCCGGTGCCTGGACCTCCATGTTCTGTCGTCGCCACGGTATCGACCTGCCGCTCGGCAACGTGATTGGCACCGCCTTCCGTACCCAGCCGATTGCCCAGGCGATTTCCATGCCGCTTTACACGCCGGGCTTTGCCTGTCGCCCGCAGCTGGATGGCAGCTACACCGTTGCGGTATCGGGCCGCGGTCGCCTGGAACCCGGCGCACAGGGTATCCGCTACGCGCGCCAGTTCTACCCGACCTTTAAAAGCCGCCGCAAAAACCTGACATTCAATCTCGGCCTGAAACCGTTCTTTAGCGGCCCGGAAGCGCTGGGCAGCTGGGCGTTTGATCGCCCATCGCCGTTCGAACGTATACGCATTCTCGACCCGGCGGCCGATGCCAGCCTGGTGCAGGCCGGACTGGCCGCAATGCGCAAAGAGTACCCGGCGCTGGCGAATATCCGGCTGGCGCAATCCTGGGGCGGCATGATCGACAGCACGCCGGACGCGATCCCGGTCATCTCGACGGTGGCAAAACTGCCCGGCCTGGTGCTGTCGGCGGGTTATAGCGCCCACGGCTTCGGTATTGGGCCGGGTGCAGGGCGGCTGGCGGCCGATCTCGCCACCGACAGCACGCCGGTGGTGGATCCCACCCCCTATCGTTATTCACGTTTAATTGATGGCAGCGGCCTTGACGCGCCAGGCATGATGTAAGGAGAGCACCATGAGTATCACATTACGCGCGATGACGGCGGACGACATCGAACAGGGCTTTGCCATGACGCAGCAGCTGAAGTGGCCGCACCGTCGTGAAGACTGGGCGCAGGCGATCAAACTGGGCGAGGGGGTGGTGGCCGAAGAGCACGGCGCATACCTCGGCAGCGCCATCGGCTGGCGCTGGGGTGAGCAGGCCGCCACCATTGGGCTGGTGATCGTCAACGACCAGTTTCAGGGACGCGGCATTGGAAAGCAGCTGATGCTGGCGATGCTGGAAAAATTCCCGGATTACAACGTGCGCCTCCATGCTACTGAGATGGGCAAAGGCTTGTACATGAAACTGGGCTTCAGCGTCACCGGCCATATTCAACAGCATCAGACGCGCTCGCTGGCGGCGGTGCCGCCGGTGAGCCTGCCTGCCGGTATGACGCTGCGCAACGCGACGCCAGCGGATGCCGACCTGCTGACCGAACTGGATCATCAGGCGCACGGCATGTGGCGTCCACGTTTGATCAGCACCCTGATCGCTGACAGCCAGATGGTGGTGTTACAGGACGCACAGCAGCGCGTCCACGGCTTTGCCAGCCTGCGCCGTTTTGGTCACGGCTGGTCGATTGGTCCGGTGATTGCGCAGACCCTGCCAGTGGCGCAAACCCTGGTCGCGGCCCTGATGCAGGGACTGGGCGGCGAGTTTGTCCGTATCGACACCGATGGCGCTCAGCCGCTGGCCGCGTGGCTGGAAACGCTGGGACTGACGCAGGTTGATGCACCCACCACCATGGTGCGGGGAACGCCGTGGTCACCGCAGGCCGGTGACATGCAGGCGTTCGGGCTGATGACCCAGGCGATGGCCTGATGCATATCGTCTATAAATCTGAACCCGCACGCGGGATGCAGTGGCAGCAGTGGCTGGCGCAACATGCGCCGGATATTCAGCTGCATATCTGGCCGGACATCGGCGATGCGCAGCAGGTGGAGCTGCTGATTGCCTGGCAGCCGCCGGACGATCTGCTCACACTCTTTCCTAACCTGAAAGCGCTGCTGTCGGTGGGTGCCGGAGCCGATCAGTTCGATCTCAGCACGCTGCCGCCGGATTTGCCGGTGGTGCGCATGATCGAACCGGGCCTGACGCAGGGCATGGTGGAGTACGTCACTTTTGCGGTGCTGGGGCTGCATCGCGATATGCCGCGCTACCTGCAACAGCAGCGCGCGCAGCAGTGGCAAACCCATAAAATTCACACCGCCAGCCAGCGTCGCGTTGGCGTGATGGGCCTCGGCGAACTCGGCCAGGCCGCGCTTAAGCAGCTGGCGTCGCTCGGTTTTGACTGCGCGGGCTGGAGCCGCACGCCGCGTGACATCGAAGGCGTCCGCTGCTGGCATGGCAGCGATCAGCTGACGGATTTTCTGGCGCACAGCGACATCCTGGTCTGCCTGCTGCCGCTTACTGACAGCACGCGCGGGCTGCTCAATGCCGATCTGTTCGCCCGGCTGCCTGCCGGTGCCGCGCTGGTACAGGCCGGGCGCGGGCCGCAACTCAACGACGATCATCTGCTGGCGGCGCTGGCGAGTGGTCAGCTGAGCGCGGCGGTGATCGACGTGACCGATCCCGAACCGCTGCCTGCCGGGCACCCGTTCTGGCACCATCCGGCTATCTGGCTGACGCCGCATATCGCCAGCCAGACGCAAACTGACAGCGCCGTGGCGGCGCTGCTCGACAACCTGCGCCGCTATCAGCGCGGTGAACCGATGGTCGGCATTATCGATCGCAACCGGGGATACTGAGATGCAACTGGAACAATTAGTCGCTCTGCGACGGGATCTGCACGCCCATCCCGAGCTGGGTTATCAGGAAAAACGTACCAGCGCTATCGTGGCACAGCGGCTGACCGAGCTGGGGATTGAGGTGCATCACGGCATCGGAGAAACCGGCGTGGTGGGGGTGCTGAAGCGCGGCACGGGTAGGCGGGTGATTGGCCTGCGCGCTGATATGGATGCGTTGCCGATGCAGGATAACGGCAGCCAGCCGTGGAAAAGTACCCACGAGGGCATCTGCCATGCCTGCGGCCACGATGGACACACGGTGATGCTGCTGGGTGCCGCCGCCGTGCTGGCGCAGCAGGGGGATTTCGACGGCACGCTGGTGTTTATCTTCCAGCCTGCGGAAGAGGGGCTGGCGGGTGCCAAAGCGATGATCGACGCTGGCCTGTTTAGCCGTTTCCCGTGCGATGCGGTCTACGCGCTGCACAACTGGCCGGAACTGCCGCTGGGAGAGGTGCAAACCCGTCCGGGACCGATTATGGCGGCGGCGGATCGTTTTGATATCACCGTTAAAGGCGGCGGCGGCCATGCGGCGCAGCCGCATCTGACACGCGATACGCTGCTGGCGACCAGCGAACTGGTGGTGGCACTTAACACCCTGGTGGCGCGCGCGCTCGACCCGTGCGAACCGGCGCTGCTGAGCGTGACGCGGATGCAGGGCGGTTTCTCACACAATATGATCCCGGCGGAAGCCAGCATCACCGGCACGGTGCGCACCTTTAGTCCGGCAGCGCAGGACATCATCGAAAGCCGTCTGCGTGAGATGGCCCGGCACGTCACCGCCGCCCACGGCCTGAGCGCTGACGTCAGCTATCTGCGCTACTACCCGGCCACCCTCAACAGCGCAGCCGAAGCGCAGCTGGCGCTGGAGGCGGTGCAGCAGGCGGGCATGACGGCACAGCTCGCCAGACAACCGGCGCTGACCTCGGAAGATTTTGCCTTTATGTTGCAGGCCTGCCGGGGAGCCTACCTGTGGATTGGTTCCGCGCCGAGCCAGCCACTGCATCACTCCGCCTTTGATTTCAACGACGCACTGATCCCGCACGGCATTGAAGCGCTGACGGCCATTGCCCGCCATGCGCTGCGTGCAGAATTTCCCTGCTGAAAGCCAGGCGATTTTAACAGGAAATGCCGCTGCCCCGGCAATTACGGCAGCGTGAGAAACCAACGGGTTGCGATACTTGAGCCAACCGAACGTTACGTGGATGAGGGTTAAAAATGCAGAATGTCATGGCGGAACAGCAAACATATTCCGATAACAGCCTGTTACTGGACGCGCGTGAGCAGCATGTGCCGCGTGGCGTGGTCACCGCACATCCGCTGGTGATCGAGCGGGCTAAGGGCAGCGAAGTGTGGGACGTGGAGGGCAATCGTTACCTCGATTTCGTCGGCGGTATCGGCGTGCTCAACGTCGGCCATAACCACCCGGCGGTGGTCAATGCGGTGACGAAACAGCTGGGCCTGGTATCGCACGCCTGTTTCCAGGTGGTGGCCTATCCGGGCTATATCGAACTGGCGCAGCGGCTGAATCAACTGGTGGGTGAGGGTGAACCCTTTAAAAGCGTGTTCTTCACCAGCGGCGCGGAAGCGGTAGAAAATGCGGTGAAAATTGCCCGCGCCCATACTCAGCGTTCCGGCATTATCGCCTTCGACGGTGCCTTTCATGGCCGTACGCTGCTCGGCTGCACGCTGACCGGCATGAGTCAGCCTTACAAACAGAATTTCGGTCCGTTCCCCGGTGAGGTGTACCGACTGCCGTTCCCGAATGCGTTTCACGGCGTCAGCGACGAGGATTGTCTGAAAGCCCTCGACCAGCTGTTCGCGGTGCAGATTGCGCCGGAGCGCGTGGCGGCGATCATTATCGAGCCGGTACAGGGCGATGGCGGGTTCCTGCCAGCGGGCGCCAGCTTTATGCAGGCGCTGCGTCGCATCACCGAGAAACACGGCATCCTGTTGATTTGTGATGAAGTGCAGACCGGTTTTGGTCGCACCGGCAAGATGTTTGCCTTCCAGCATCTGGCTATCACGCCGGATCTGATCACCGTGGCGAAAAGTCTGGGTGGCGGCCTGCCGATCTCCGGCGTCGTGGGCAAAGCCGCGATTATGGATGCGCCGCTGCCGGGCGGTCTCGGCGGCACTTATGGCGGCAACGCGCTGGGCTGTGCGGCGGCGCTGGCGGTGCTGGATCTGCTGGAAAATGACAACCTGCTGGCGCGCAGTAATCAGCTGGGTGACAAGCTGAATGCGCATCTGCAACAGCTGGCGGAAAAATATGCCTGCATCGGCGATGTGCGTGGCGTGGGCTTTATGCAGGCGGTCGAGATTATCGATTTCGAAACCCAGCGTCCTGATGCGGCGATGACGCAGAAAATCCTCGACTGCGCCTGTCAGGAGGGCCTGCTGCTGATTAAATGTGGTATCCACCGCAACACCATCCGTTTCCTGGCCCCGCTGGTCACCACTGATTCGCAACTGGAAGAAGCGCTGCATATCTTTGATATCGCGCTGGCACGAGCCAGTGGCCGACTCGGATAAATCCGGCTTCCTCATTGATATTGCTGGAATTATTCTCAGGCTTCCCGAAAATCGTGGCGTGCGTCAGTGCTGGCGCAGCCACGTTAAAGCGTGATATACCATCGGGATAACCTGCACGGTTGGTCAACAATGAGGGGTGCTATGAACGGCTTAATGAAACTCGACCGCATCGACATCAACATCCTGGTGCAACTACAAAAAGATGGCCGTATCAGCAACGTCAATCTGGCCGACGCCGTAGGTCTTTCACCCAGCCCCTGCCTGCAACGGGTGAAACGACTGGAACAGGCCGGTTTTATCACCGGTTATGAAGCACATATTAATCTCACCAAAATTACCGACTCGGTGACGGTATTTACCGAAGTCACCCTCTCCGGCCATCGCCGCGAAGATTTTATTAAATTCGAAAACGCGGTGCGCGATGTGGATGAGCTGATGGAGTGTCATCTGATCACTGGCGGTTATGACTATCTGCTGCGCTTTATTACCCGCAGCATTGAGCATTATCAGGAAGTGATCGAGAAGATGCTCGATGCGCAAATCGGCATTGATAAATATTTCAGTTATATCGTGATTAAATCGCCGATTATGAAAAGCAGCGTGCCGCTGAGGTCGCTGATCGCGAAGCAGAACTCGGTAGAATTTGGGGTGTAGCTCTGGGTTGACGCGCAGCTGAAATCCCGGTCGGCATCAATGCCGACCCTACGCCGCAGGGAGCGCATTGATGCGCTCCTGGCCGATGTGGCATCCAACCCCGGTCGGCATCAATGCCGACCCTACGCCGCAGGGAGCGCATTGATGCGCTCCTGGCCGATGTGGCATCCAACCCCGGTCGGCATCAATGCCGACCCTACGCTGTAGGGAGCGCATTTATGCGCTCCTTGCCGATGCGGCATCCACTCCCGGTCACCATCAATGCCGACCCTACGCCGTAGGGAGCGCATTTATGCGCTCCTTGCCGATGCGGCATCCACTCCCGGTCACCATCAATGCCGACCCTACGCTGTAGGGAGCGCATTTATGCGCTCCTTGTCGATGTGGCATCCAATCCCGGTCGGCATCAATGCCGACCCTACGTGTAGGGAGCGCATTTATGCGCTCCTGGCCGATGTGGCATTCAACCCCGGTCGGCATTAATGCCGACCCTACGCCGTAGGGAGCGCATTAATGCGCTCCTTGTCGATGTGGCATTCAACCCCGGTCGGCATCAATGCCGACCCTACGTGTAGGGAGCGCATTGATGCGCTCCTGGCCGATGTGGCATTCAACCCCGGTCGGCATCAATGCCGACCCTACGCGTAGGGAGCGCATTAATGCGCTCCTTGTCGATGTGGCATTCAACCCCGGTCGGCATCAATGCCGACCCTACACGCAGGGAGCGCATTGATGCGCTCCTTGTCGATGTGGCATTCAACCCCGGTCGGCATCAATGCCGACCCTACGCGTAGGGAGCGCATTAATGCGCTCCTTGTCGATGTGGCATTCAACCCCGGTTGGCATGAATGCCGACCCTACACGCAGGGAGCGCATTAATGCGCTCCTTGTCGATGTGGCATCCAATCCCGGTCGGCATCAATGCCGACCCTACACGCAGGGAGCGCATTAATGCGCTCCTGGCCGAGCACAGCATAAAATTTCTTCACCGCGCAAAATTCCCTTTATCCTGTCTGTTCAGGCCGTGGCTTCAGCCACGCCGTCTGACCACTCGCCTATAGACTCAATTCAACACGTTACAAGGAGTTGCCATGATTGCCTTAACCATTCCTGACCAGCAGTGGCAGCGCGATGAGTTCACCCTCTCCACCGAACGTCAGCGCCTCGATCTCGACTGGATTCATTTCCAGCTGGCGGAACGTTCGTACTGGGCCAAAGGTCAGCCGCGCGCCAAAACGGAACGCGCCATTGCCGGGTCGCTGCCGTTTGGTCTCTATCATCAGCAGCAGCAAATTGGCTTCGCCCGGCTGGTGACGGACTACACCCGTTTTGGCTGGCTGTGTGACGTGATAATCGACGAAAACTGGCGTGGGCACGGGCTGGGCAGCTGGCTGGCGACCTGCGTGCGGGCGCACCCGGAGTTACAAACGGTGCACCGCTGGATGCTTTCTACCAATGATGCCCATCAGCTGTACCAGCGCCTCGGCTGGCGCGTGGTGCAGGACCCGCACAAGCTGATGGAATTTCCTCCTGCCTGATAACGGATACACACCATGGGTTACCGCGTTGGCGTAGATATTGGCGGATCCTTTACCGATTTCGCCGTGCTGAATGAGCAGACTAATCAGATCCACACCTTAAAAGTGTTGTCGCGGCCGGATCAGCCCGGCAGTGAAATTCTCACCGGGCTGACCCAGCTGGCGCAGCGCGATGGCATCGCGCCGCAGCAAATTGATTACTTCACCCACGGCACCACGGTGGGCATCAACGCGGTGATCCAGCGACGCGGCGTCAGGCTGGCGCTGTTTGCCACCGACGGTTTCTGCGATGTGCTGGAGCTGGCGCGGCTGAAAATCCCGCATATTCACGATCTGTTCTCACGCCGGCCAGCGCCGCTAATTTCCCGCGACCGGGTGTTTGCCATCAAAGAGCGTACCGACCGTCACGGCACGGTGCTGCATGAGGTGGATCGGCAAAGCGTGCTCGACGCCATCGCCGCCGCCCGTGCGGCCGGTTGCCAGGGCATCGTGGTGGCGCTGCTGCACAGCTACCGCAATCGCCACAATGAAGCGACGGTGAAAGCCATCATCAATGAACAGGCGCCGGAGCTGCTGGCCTCCTGTTCAGCCGATATCTGGCCCATCATCCGCGAATACGAACGCACCATCACCGCTACCATCAACGCCTATGTGCAGCCGATGGTAATCAATTATCTCTCCTCCTTTGAGCGCGCGCTGAAAACCATGGGGGTGACGGTGCCGCCACGTATCACCAAATCCAACGGCGGCGTGATGGGGGTGGAGCAGGCGAAAAGCGAATGCGTGCAGATGGTGCTGTCGGGCACCGCATCCGGCGTTATCGGGGCCAGCTTCCTCGCCAGCGCCTGCGGTTTTGACAAAATCCTCAGCCTCGATATTGGCGGCACCAGCGCCGATGTGGCGGTGATCATTGATGGTCAGGTGGCGCAGGGCAACGGCGAGATCATCGGGGATTTCCCGATCTATATTCCGTCGGTGGCGGTGACCTCCGTCGGGCAGGGCGGCGGTTCGCTGGCATGGATCGATAATCAGGGTGTGCTGCATATGGGGCCAGACAGCGCCGGTTCGCTGCCGGGGCCGGTGTGCTTCCAGCGTGGCGGCACCCAGCCTACCGCCACCGATGCCTTTGCCGCCTGCGGCATGATCGGTCACGGCGATCTCGGCTACAACGCGGTGCAGGTGGATGTCGCCGCCGCGCGTGCCGCCTGGCAGCCGCTGGCTGATGCGCTCAATATTTCGGTGGAACAGACGGCCGAAACAGCCATTGAGCTGGCGATCTCCAGCATGTACAGCGATACCAGCGGGTTGCTGTCGCGCTTTGGCCTCGACCCGCGTGAATTCTGGTTCCTCGCCTTTGGCGGGGCCGGTCCGATGATGGGCTGCTTCCTCGCGCGCGAGCTGAATATGCGCGGCGTGATTGTGCCCCCGACGCCGGGCGTACTCTCGGCGCTGGGCGGGCTGGTGGCCGATATCCGCAACGACTTTATCCGCACCCTGTACAGCGATCTCGATAGCGTGTTA
This sequence comes from Pantoea sp. X-Soil-TKNS-1207, assembly GCF_059730485.1. Classification (NCBI taxonomy): domain Bacteria; kingdom Pseudomonadati; phylum Pseudomonadota; class Gammaproteobacteria; order Enterobacterales; family Erwiniaceae; genus Pantoea; species Pantoea sp. X-Soil-TKNS-1207. The sequence goes on along the minus strand of NZ_AP035958.1, from coordinate 2,691,772 downwards.
GCCGATAAGCTGGCGACGGAAGCGCAGACGCTGAGCCAGCGGGCGCGCGGCTGGCTGAGTGAACAGCACGGTGCCGATATGCCGTTCACCCTGAGCTACAGCGCCGATATGCGTTATCGCGGCCAGTCGTTTGAAATTGAAGTGGCGCTGGATGAAGCCTGGCTGGCGCAGGCCAATGTCACGGCGCTGCATGACGCCTTTGACCGCCAGCATCAGCAGCTGTTTGGTCATTACGATGCCAGCGCGCCGGTGCAGATTATCAACCTGCGGCTGGTGATTGCCTCGCCCACGCCGAAACCGACGCTGAATCGTCTGGCTGCCTCCAGCGGGCCGGTCGTAGTGGCGAAGCAGGTCAGCGCCTGGATCGACGGCGCGCAACATCAGGTGGACGTGGTGCTGCGTGCCAGCCTGGGTGCCGGACATCAGCTGGCCGGGCCGGTGATCATCGCGCAGGACGACTGCACCACCTGCGTGCCGCCACAGATGCAGGTGCGGGTCGATACCTTTGGCAACTTACTGATTACCCCCGTGGAGGCGCACTGAGATGGCGATTGACGGACGTAACCTGCAAATTCTCGCCAACTACTGCGCGGCGGCCGCCGATGCGATGGCGTTTACCCTGATGCGCACTGCGCACTCCACCTTTGTCAAAGAGACGGAAGATTTCTCCTGCCAGATCGTCAGCCGGGATGGGCTGGCGTTTGCGTCGCCGCGCAGTTTCGGCGCGCCCTGGTACAGCGGCATTGATTACGGCCCGGTGCTGGCGTTGATCGACCACTACGATGAAGGCGACATCTGCATTACCAACGACGCCTATGCCGGAAACGTGGCGACGCACTCGCCGGATATCCATATCTGGAAACCGGTGTTCCATCAGGGCGCTATCGTCTGTTTTGTCGTCGGCCATATCCATAACACCGACGTCGGCGGCGCTGTGCCCGCCTCGCTGTCGCGTTCCCTTACCGATATCGTGCAGGAAGGTATCCGCATCCCGCCGTTAAAAATCGTGCGCAACGGTGAATTGAATGAAGAGGTGGCGCGGATTATGCGCCTCAACGTGCGCGTGCCGGATCAGAACTGGGGAGACTTCAAAGCGCAGCTCGCCTCGGTCAACATCGGCGAGCGCAAGATCCACGACATCATCGCCCGCTTTGGCGTGGATGATTTTGTGCAGGGCATTGAAGGGATACTGGATTACGCCGAGCGCCAGGCGCGCAGCATTATCGCCACCATCCCCGATGGCGAATATTTCTATGCCGACTTTGCCGATGAAGATGGCGAAGGCGGTTTCCCGTGTCGGGTGGCGATCACCCTGCGCGTGCAGGGCGAGACGCTGGAGCTGGATTACACCGGCAGCGATCCGCAGCTGGCGTCGTCGCTGAATATGCCGACCGGCGGGCGCGAACGTCATCCGCTGGCGCTGGTGGGCGTGACCTATGTGCTGGCGACGCTGGATCGTCATCTGCTGCTGAACGCCGGAACGCTGCGACCTACGCGCGCCATTCTGCCGCCGGGCACGGTGATGAACTGTGAAGCACCGGCGGCGGTGGGGATGCGTTCGCTGACCTGTGCGTTATCGCAGATCGCTACCGTTGGCGTGTTCTCGCTGGCGATGCCGGATCGACTGCCGGCTAACTCGCCGGGCGGTAACTCGATCATGAATATTCGTACCAGCGATGCCGCCAATCGCAGCGTGGTGGCGTCGCTCGGTCCGGTGGGCGGCGGAGCCGGGGGCACGCCGCGCCACGACGGGCCAGATGGTTCCGGCGGCCTGTCGGCCTTCCTGAAAAACACCCCCATAGAGATCAACGAAGCCGAGGTGCCGATCCACTTCCATCGTTACGGTCTGGCGGCAGACAGCGCCGGTGCCGGGCGTTATCGCGGCGGCTTAGCCACCGAGATGACCTTTGAGATCTTCGCTCCGGATACGCTGGTCACCGCGCGGAATCGCAACCGCTCGGTATTCGCCTCGGCCGGGGTTTTGGGCGGCGTAGCCGGGGGGCTGTCGCACTTCCGCACCCGGCGCGGCGATACGGTGATCGAACATGGCAACACCGATGTGATCCGGTGTCAGCCGGGGGATATCGTTGAGGTTCGCGGGCCAGGGGCGGGGGGCTACGGTCTGCCGATGCAGCGTGATGCGCAGGCGGTACTTCAGGATGTGCGCTGCGGTTTTGTCAGCGCGGCGGCGGCGCGCAGCCAGTATGGCGTGGCTATTGTCGATGGCGAGATTGATGAGGTCGCCACCGCGGATTTACGCCGTGAGCTGCGCCAGCAGGCGACGGCGCATTTTGACCACGGCGCGGCGCGTAACGCGTTTGAAGCTGTCTGGACCCCGGCACGCTACCAGTTGCTGACGGCCTTTCTGGCGGCCGCCCCGGTGGGCTGGCGTCATTTCCTTAAGCAGCAGGTGTTCAGCGCGGTGGCGGCCGGTACGGCGGCAGAGCAGGGGCTGGATGCGCAGATGCGCCAGATATTCAGTGAGTTACGTCAACGGTATCCGGCAATGACGGCGTGACAAACCGGTGGCGCACGCAGCGCTAATCGCCGGTCGCGTCACCTGCCAGGCTTAGACTCTTTGCCCGATGGCAGCATCAGCGGGCGTCTGTGATTACAGGAGAGTCTCAGCATGGCAACCGATAAAAATCCGGTATGGTTTATTTCCGGCTGTTCAACCGGCTTTGGTCGTGAACTGGCGCAGCAGGCGATTGCGCGCGGTTTCAATACCGTGGTGACCGCCCGTGACCCGGCGAAAGTGCAGGATCTGGTGGAAGGCCACAGCAACGCGCTGGCGGTGGCGCTCGATGTGACGCAGCAGGCGAGTATTGATCAGGCGGTGCAACAGGCGCTGGCGAAATTCGGCAGCGTTGATGTGCTGGTGAATAACGCCGGTTACGGCTATCAAAGTTCGGTCGAAGAGGGCGATGAGCAGGAGATCCGCGCGCAATTTGATGCCAACGTCTTTGGTCTGTTCGCCCTGACGCGCGCCATCCTGCCAGCCATGCGCAAAGCGCGCCGTGGTCATGTCATCAACATCACCTCGGTGGCCGGTTTTATTGGCTTCCCCAGCTCCGGTTATTACTCCGCCAGCAAACACGCGGTGGAGGGCTGGTCTGATTCGCTGGCGCTGGAAACGGCACCGCTGGGTATTCGTGTGACCTGCGTCGAACCTGGCCCCTTCCGCACCGACTGGGCCGGACGTTCGCTACACCAGACGCCGAGCAAACTGCCGGAATATGCCGACACCGCAGCCGCACGGATGAAAGCCACCTCGGAATACAGCGGTACTCAGGCTGGCGATCCGGCACGCGCGGCGTCCGCGATGATCGCCATCACCGAACACGCCAACCCACCGCGCCATCTGGTTATGGGCGCCTGGGGCTACGATGCCGTGACCAATAAACTGAAGGAGCGTCTGGCCCAAATCGAGGCGTGGAAACAGACGTCGATTGATACGGATTTTCCTGCGTAACCGCCCATGCACGGTGCGCATTTATGCGCACCGATAATCCTGGCAGATATGAAACCTATCCAGCTCCCAGCGCAGTGGATTCTGCTGAATATATTGGCGGAATTGTAATAGGTCCTGCTCATTGCGCACCACGCGATCATAAAAACTGCGCTGCCAGATTTTTATCTGCGCCTGCCGCGTCACACCCGCTTTGAACAGGCTAATGATGTCGCAGAGCGAACGCGCACCCGCCTCCTCCAGCCAGAGAATGCCATGCAGATGGTTCGGCATCAGAATGTAAGCATCAATCTTTAGCCGAGATGCGTGCCTGCGGGGAAGTTCCTGCCATTCACGGCCGACGAGTTCACCTAATGCCGTTGGCAGCATCTGGCCTGAATCAATGTGCCCAAACAACGGCGCGCGCTGATGGCAGACGAGGGTAACAAAATAAGCGCCCGCCCTGCGGTAGTCATAATATTTCAGACGTGGATATTTGCGGTTTTTCATCAGTGCCTCCCTGCCCACACGAGTGTGATAGCGCGTTTTCAGCAGGTCGAGCGTGGGAAGGGGTTATCGGAACAGAGATTCCGTTAAATATTTAATTTTGCGGGATATTGCATGTGGATTTTGACCCGGTCGGCATAAATGCCGACCCTACATCCCGTAGGGTGCGCATTAATGCGCACCGGGTTAATGAACGCACGATAGGGATGACGCATTGATGCACGCCATATTACGTGCGGTTTTCTATACGGTCGGCATAAATGCCGACCCTACATCCCGTAGGGTGCGCATTAATGCGCGCCGTGTTAATGACCGCACGATAGGGAAGACGCATTGATGCACGCCATATTACGTGCGGTTTTCTATACGGTCGGCATAAATGCCGACCCTACACCCCGTAGGGTGCGCATTTATGCGCACCGTGTTAATGACCGCACGATAGGGAAGACGCATTGATGCACGCCATATTACGTGCGGTTTTCTATATGGTCGGCATAAATGCCGACCCTACACCCCGTAGGGTGCGCATTAATGCGCACCGTGTTAATGACCGCACGATAGGGAAGACGCATTGATGCACGCCATATTACGTGCGGTTTTCTATATGGTCGGCATAAATGCCGACCCTACATCCCGTAGGGTGCGCATTAATGCGCACCGGGTTAATGAACGCACGATAGGGATGACGCATTGATGCACGCCATATTACGTGCGGTTTTCTATATGGTCGGCATAAATGCCGACCCTACATCCCGTAGGGTGCGCATTGATGCGCACCGGGTTAATGACCGCACGATAGGGAAGACGCATTGATGCACGCCATATTACGTGCGGTTTTCTATACGGTCGGCATAAATGCCGACCCTACACCCCGTAGGGTGCGCATTAATGCGCACCGTGTTAATGACCGCACGATAGGGAAGACGGATTGATGCGCACCTGACCTCACACCATTCGCTCAATCTCCTCGATCGGCACTGCCTGGCTAAACAGATATCCCTGCAACTGATTGCAGCCCGCATCGGCCAGAGCGCTCATCTGGCCTTCGGTTTCGACCCCTTCGGCGGTGACGGTCAGGCCCATGGCATGGCCCAGCCGCACCACCGATTCGACAATCGCGGCGGAGTTTTGCGCTACACCCAGCGACTGAGTAAAGGAGCGATCAATCTTGATCTTGTCCACCGGGAAGGAACTGAGGTAATTCAGGCTGGAATAGCCGGTGCCGAAGTCATCCAGTGCGATGCGGAAACCGGCGTGGCGCAGCGCGATGATATTGTTACGCGCCTCGTGTTCGTCCTCAATCAGCACCCCTTCGGTGATCTCCAGCTCCATGCGTTGTGGATCTGCACCTTCTGATTGCACGATCTCGATAATGCGATCGACAAAGCCGCTGGCGCGGAACTGCACCGGCGAGACGTTGACCGCAACAATCAGCTGCGGCATCCGCAGCGACGTTTTACAGGCTTCGCGCAACACCCATTCGCCAAGCGGGATAATCAACCCGGTCTCTTCGGCGATGGCGATAAACTCGCCCGGCGACACTTCGCCGCGCGTCGGGTGGTGCCAGCGCAGCAGCGCTTCAAGTCCGACCACACGCTGGCCGCTGATCTCCATCAGCGGCTGATACCACACCGCCAGCCCATCAAAATGCAGCAGCGCCTGACGCAGATCGGCCGCAATCTGCTGCCGGGTGCGCAGTGACTCATCCATCGCCCGTTCAAACTGGCGATACTGGCCGCGCCCGCCATTTTTGGCCTCATACAGCGCGATATCCGCTTTGCGCATCAGCTCCTGACGATCCAGCCCGTCTTTCGGCGCCAGCGCCAGGCCGATGCTGGTGCCGATCCAGACTTCGCTGCCAAACAACAGATAAGGCTCGCTCAGGCTGCTGATGATGCGCTTCGCCAGCGCCTGCACCTGACCAATATTCTCCACATCCGGCATCACGATAATAAATTCGTCGCCGCCAATGCGGCCCACTGAATCGCTGGCGCGCACCAGACTGTTCAGGCGGTGCGCCACCTCGATAATCAAATCATCGCCCGCGTGATGGCCGTAGGTGTCGTTGATATTTTTAAAGCGATCGAGATCGATTAACAGCAGCGCGACGCGATGGTCATAACGCGCCGCCATCGCCAGCGCCTGGTTGAGACGATCTTCCACCAGCGAGCGATTGGGTAAACCGGTCAGCACATCATGGAATGCCAGATGCTGCGCCTGGGCTTCGCTGGCCCCCAGCCGGAGCAGCAACTGCGACAGGTTCAGCGACGAGGTCCAGATGCGCCGAACCATAAACAGACACACCAGGGTAATCATCATCACCGAAAGCAGGGTAGAGGGGCCGATGGTGCGCAGCATCTGCGCCCCAGGACGGTCCGGCTGCCAGCTGATATACCCCACCGGGTCTCCCTGGGCCGTATTCAGCAGATAGTGCGCATTGGGACCGGACTGCGGTGAATCGCTGGAAAAATGCAGCTCGCGCAGCTGGCTGCGATTCGCCAGGCCGTGCAGGTAGCCATCATCAAGGAATTTCACGCTCACCAGGCGATAGCGCCCGGTCTGACTCGCATCCGCGCTGATATCGCCCACCGCCAGTGAGGCGGCGCGATCGCCAATGCGCACAAAGTCGGCACGATCCAGCGGGGCGCTGACATTATCGCTGGCCCGCACCAGCGTGCTATGCAGCATCGCCTGCACATGCGGTCCCACCTGGCGATCCGCCACCTGTTGCCCGTTACGCCACACCTCCACCAGCTGATTATTGCGATCCAGCAGCAGCACCAGTTCATGGTCGAACATTTCATACAGCCAGTTGCCGACGTTCTCATCCAGCCAGTGTTGATTGGGTTGCGATAAGGCCAGTTGTTCGGCCAGCGGCGCCCAGCGGGTCAGGCTGCGCAGCTGGCGTAAATGCTCCGTCAGGCTTTGAGCGAAAGAAGCCTGAATCATGCGTTGCTGCTGATCCTGCGCTTCGTTATTGGTCAGCCGGGTGCCCCAGAACAGGCCCGCGCCCGCGCCAGCAAAGGTCAGTACCAGAATCGCCACTAACGGCAAAATTACTTCACGCACAAAATTGCGCCGAAAACCGTCGGACAGTTTGATTGCATTAATCATTATAAAGGTCGCGTAACAGGGAAGGGTCATGTTTTAACTTAGCAGAAGTCAGGAAAGCTGCATGGCGTAAGGGGTGTATTAATGTTGTGAAAATTAGCGGTATTTTTTTGAACACCGTCACAACAGTGACAGTTAAAAATTTTTTATTAAATGACCTGCCGTTTTGCGCTCAATTGTCCGCCTTAAAACAAATTCATCGCCACGTCACTGAGCCGTCACGGATTTGTCATTTGCCTGCGTCAAGGTAGTCGCCATCCCGCAGCGCCTCTTGCTGCGTTTCCTCAACCTTAAGCGAGTGAGGTATTGATCGTGATGGAGATATCCAGACATCCGACCACTGTTTATCAGGCGGTCGCCGCGCAGCTGGAGCAGGCATTGCAGGAGCGTTATCGCTGCGGTGACTATCTGCCTTCCGAGCAACAGCTGGCTGCGCACTATGAAGTCAACCGACATACGCTGCGCCGCGCGGTAGACGAGCTGGTCAACAAGGGCCTGCTGCAACGCCGCCACGGCGTCGGCATCCTGGTGCTGATGCGCCCCTACGATTATCCGCTGCACGCCCAGGCGCGCTTCAGCCAGAACCTGCTGGAGCAGGGCAGCCATCCCACCAGCGAACGTCTGCTGGCGGTGCTGCGTCCGGCCAGCAGCGATGTCGCCAGTGCGCTGGGCATCCACGAAGGCGACAACGTCATCCACCTGCGCACCCTGCGCCGCGTCAACGGCGTGCCGGTATGCGTGATTAACCACTATTTATCCGACCTGAGCTGGTGGCCCGCGCTGCAACAGTTCCACAGCGGATCGCTGCATGATCATCTGCAACAACATATCGGGCTGCAACTGACCCGCGCTCAGACCCGTATCAGCACCCGCCGCGCACAGGCCAAAGAGTGCAAGCAGCTGGAAATTGCCCTGCAATCGCCGCTGCTGTGCGTGCGCACCCTGAATAAAAACAGCGACGGTAAGGTGGCGGAATACTCCGTCAGCCTGACGCGTGGCGACATGATTGAACTGACCCTGGAGCACCAATGAAACAACCAACAGCCCGCCAGAACTGGCTCTCGGTGCTGGCCCACAGCGACGCCAGCGTGCTGGCCGCCCACTGGCAGCCGCTGCGTCTTGACCCGAGCTTTGAACGCGTACGTCCGGCCGAAACGGGTTTGACCCGTTTGCAGGCGCGTATGGGTGGCAGCGGCAACCGTTTTGTAATGGGCGATGCCACGGTGACGCGTGCGGTGGTGAAGCTGCATGACGGCACGCTCGGCTTCAGCTACGTGCTGGGACGCGACAAAGCCCATGCCGAACGTTGTGCGCTGATTGATGCCCTGCTACAGCAGCCGGAAACACAGGCGCTGATTGAAGAAAAAGTGATTGCCCCGCTGGCGGCCCTGCGTGAAGAGCAGCGTCAGCTGCGCGCGCGCGAAATCGCCAGCTCCAAAGTGGATTTCTTTACGCTGGTTCGCGGAGATAACTGATGACATTACTGGCAAGTTTTAACCATCCGGTGGCCGACGCGCAGCGCGCTTTCCGCCGCATTCTGAAAGCGATGAGCGAGCCGGGTGTGATGGTGGCATTGCCGCTGGCCCAGGGCTGGGGCGATCTGTCACCGGCGGCTACGGCGGTGTTGCTGACGCTGGTCGATCAGGAGAGCGCGTTGTGGCTGGATGGCAAAGTGGATAACGAAATCCTGCGCAGCAACCTGCGTTTCCATACCGGCGTGCCGATTGTCAGCGAGCGCGATGCGCCCTTCGCCCTGTCTCATGCCAGCGCCAACCCGGACCCCTCGCAGTTTGCCGCCGGTGACAACCTGTCGCCGGAAAAAAGCACCACGCTGATTGTGGAAGTTCCGTCCCTGAACGGCGGCCTGACGCTGCGTTTGTCGGGGCCTGGCCTGCGTGAAACGCGCGCCATTGCGCCGCAGCTGCCGGAAGCGATTCTGCATTATCTGCGTGAACGCCCGCATCCGTTCCCGCAGGGCGTCGATCTCATCTTTACCTGCGGTGAAGCGATGATGGCGCTGCCGCGGACCACTGACGTGGAGGTGTGCTGATGTACGTGGCGGTGAAAGGGGGCGAAAAGGCGATAGCCAGCGCCCATCAATTACAGGCCGATCTGCGCCGCGGCGATCGCGCCCTGGCGGAAGTTGCGTGCGACCAGCTGGCGCAACAGCTGGGCCTGGCGGTCGATCGCGTGATGACCGAAGGCGGTATCTATGATCCCCAGCTGGCGGCGCTGGCGATTAAGCAGGCGAGCGGCGATCTGGTGGAAGCCATTTTCCTGCTGCGCGCCTATCGCACCACGCTGCCGCGCCTCGCTGACAGCCTGGCGTTAGACACCGACGCGATGCGCATCGAGCGTCGTATCTCGGCGGTGTATAAAGATCTGCCCGGCGGCCAGGTGCTTGGCCCGACTTATGACTACAGCCACCGCCTGCTGGATTTTACCCTGCTGGCGAACGGCGAAACCCCAACGGCGCCGCGTGACGATCAGGCGCTGGCGCAGCATTGTCCGCATATGTTCAGCATGATGACCGCAGAAGGGCTGGCGGCGCGTGAAGAGGACGACGGCAGCGAGCCATGCGATATCACCCGCGAACCGCCAGCCTTTCCGGCCTCCCGTGCGGCGCGCCTGCAACAGCTGGTGCGCGGCGACGAAGGCTTTCTGCTGGCGCTCGGCTACTCAACCCAGCGCGGCTATGGTCGCAACCATCCATTCGCCGGTGAAATCCGTACCGGCTATCTCAGCGTCTCCATCTGCCCGGAAGAACTGGGTTTCGAGATTGAGATTGGCGAAATCCTGCTGACCGAATGCGAAATGGTGAACGGCTTCACCACCCAGGGCGACAGCGCGCCGCACTTCACCCGTGGCTATGGCCTGGTGTTTGGTCGTGCCGAGCGTAAGGCGATGGCGATGGCGCTGGTGGATCGCGCGTTGCAGACCCGCGAATACCAGGAACGTATCACCAGCCCGGCGCAGGACGAGGAGTTTGTGCTGGCGCACGCCGACAACGTCGAAGCGGCGGGCTTTGTCTCGCACCTGAAGTTGCCACACTACGTCGATTTCCAGGCGGAGCTGGAGCTGCTCAAGCGGCTGCGCCAACAGCATCAGGAGCAGAATGATGAGTGAACTGAGCGGCTATAACAGCGGTTATCTGGATGAGCAAACCAAACGCACCATCCGCCGCGCCATCCTGAAAGCGGTGGCGATCCCTGGTTATCAGGTGCCGTTTGCCGGACGCGAAATGCCGATGCCCTACGGCTGGGGCACCGGCGGTATTCAGATCACCGCCAGCATTATCGGCGATCAGGATGTGCTGAAGGTGATTGATCAGGGCGCGGACGATACCACCAACGCGGTCTCGATTCGGCGTTTCTTCCAGCGCGTCAGCGGCGCGGCCACCACCGAACGCACCCTTGATGCCACGCTGATCCAGACGCGTCACCGCATCCCGGAAACGCCGCTGGAGGAAGATCAGATCCTGATTTTCCAGGTGCCGATCCCGGAACCGCTGCGCTTTATCGAACCGCGTGAAACCGAAACCCGCACCATGCACGCGCTGGAAGAGTACGGCATCATGCAGGTCAAGCTGTATGAAGATATCGCCCGCTACGGCCATATCGCCACCACCTACGCCTATCCGGTGAAGGTCAACGATCGCTACGTGATGGACCCGTCGCCGATCCCCAAATTCGACAACCCGAAGATGCATATGATGCCCGCGCTGCAACTGTTTGGCGCCGGGCGTGAGAAACGCATCTATGCGCTGCCGCCGTACACCAAAGTGGAAAGCCTCGACTTCGACGATCACCCGTTTACCGTGCAGCAATGGGATGAACCCTGTGCGCTGTGCGGCTCGCGCCACAGCTATCTCGACGAAGTGGTGATGGATGACGCCGGTACGCGCATGTTTGTCTGCTCCGATACCGATTTTTGCCACCAGCAGCAGGAACAACAGCATGCACAGTGAACAACCGCTGCTTGCGGTCAATAACCTCACCCACCTCTATGCACCCGGCAAAGGCTTCGAAGAGGTGAGTTTTGAACTTTATCCCGGCGAAGTGCTGGGGATTGTCGGCGAATCCGGTTCCGGCAAAACCACGCTGCTGCGCAGCCTCTCGGCACGTTTAACGCCGCAGCAGGGCAACATTCTTTATCGTAATCAGGATCTTTATCAGCTGAGCGAAAGCGATCGGCGTCGCCTGCTGCGTACCGAGTGGGGCGTGGTGCATCAGCATCCGCTTGACGGCCTGCGTCCGCAGGTGACGGCGGGCGGCAATATCGGTGAACGCCTGATGGCGGTGGGGCAGCGCCACTACGGCGACATCCGCAGCGAGGCGATGCGCTGGTTGCAGGACGTGGAGATCCCGGCCGGACGCATTGACGATCTGCCCACCACCTTCTCCGGTGGGATGCAGCAGCGTTTGCAGATTGCCCGCAACCTGGTTACGCAGCCGACGCTGGTGTTTATGGATGAGCCGACGGGCGGGCTGGATGTGTCGGTGCAGGCGCGCCTGCTCGACCTGCTGCGCACGCTGGTGCGCGAACTCAATCTGGCGGTGGTGATCGTCACCCACGACCTCGGCGTGGCGCGTCTGCTGGCGCATCGCCTGCTGGTGATGAAACAGGGCAGGGTAGTGGAAAGCGGCCTCACCGATCGGGTGCTGGACGATCCGCATCATCCCTATACCCAGCTGCTGGTTTCATCGGTGCTGAGCTAACCCGGTGCGTCCATTTATACGGTGCGCAGCAATGCGCACCCGACATTTGGGTTCCTTGTAGGGTCGCCATTTATCGCGACCGCCAAAAACATCAGGACATCAACATGCAACCTTTATTGCGCGTAGAGAATCTGTGCAAAACCTTCGTGCTGCACAACCAGAGCGGCGTGGCGCTGCCGGTATTGCAGGACGCCAGCCTGGAGGTCAACGCCGGGGAATGCGTGGTGCTGCACGGTCGCTCCGGCAGCGGCAAATCGACGCTGCTGCGCGCCCTGTACGGCAACTATCAGGCCAACAGCGGCCATATCTGGCTGCAACATGCGGGCGAATGGATCGATATGGCGCAGGCCCCGGCGCGCCAGATCCTCGCCATTCGTCGCGATACCGTCGGCTGGGTCAGCCAGTTTTTGCGCGTGATCCCGCGCGTGCCGACGCTGGAAATCGTGATGCAACCGCTGCTGGAACGCGGCGTGGAACGCGCCTTCTGCGAAAAGCGCGCCAAAGAGCTGCTGACGCGTCTCAACGTGCCGCAGCGGCTGTGGTCGCTGGCGCCTTCCACCTTCTCCGGCGGGGAGCAGCAGCGCGTCAATATCGCGCGCGGCTTTATCGCCGACTATCCGGTGCTGCTGCTGGATGAACCCACCGCCTCTCTCGATAGCGCCAACAGCGCAGCGGTGGTGGAACTGATTGAGCAGGCGCGCGCCCGTGGCGCCGCCATCGTTGGCATTTTTCATGACGAAGCGGTGCGCGCCCGTGTGGCCGATCGCCTGCACGTCATGCAGCCGGTAACCACAGGAGCAGAAGCATGATCGTCAATAACGTCCGTCTGGTGCTGGAACAGGAAGTGGTGGCCGGATCGCTGGAAATTCGCGATGGCCGTATCGCCAGCTTTAGCGACAGCCGCAGCCAGCAGCCGGGTGCGCTGGATGGCGAAGGCGCGTTTCTGCTGCCGGGACTGGTGGAGCTGCACACCGACAACCTCGATAAATTCTTTACCCCGCGTCCGAAAGTGGACTGGCCTGCCCATTCGGCGATGAGCAGCCACGACGCACTGATGGTTGCCAGCGGCATCACCACGGTGCTGGATGCGATTGGCGTGGGCGACGTGCGCGACGGCGGACACCGTCTGGATAACCTCAACAAGATGATCGATGCCATTCGCGACAGCAACCGCAAGGGCGTGAACCGCGTTGATCACCAGCTTCATCTGCGTTGCGAGCTGCCGCATTACACCACGCTGCCGCTGTTTGAGGCGCTGGTCAGCACGCCGGAGTTGTCGCTGGTCTCGCTGATGGACCATTCGCCGGGCCAGCGCCAGTATGCCTCGCTGGAGAAGTACCGCGATTATTATCAGGGCAAATATCAGCTCAACGATGAGCAGATGGATGAGTTCGAGCGCGAACAGCTGGCGCTGGCGGCCGAGTGGTCGCAGCCGAACCGCAACGCCATCGCCGCGCTCTGTCGTTCGCGCGGCATTCCGATTGCCAGCCATGATGACGCCACCGCGGCGCATGTGGCCGAGTCCCATGACGTCGGCAGCGCCATCGCCGAGTTCCCGACGACGGTGGACGCGGCGGCGGCCTCGCGTGCCTGTGGGATGCAGGTGCTGATGGGCGCGCCCAATATCGTGCGCGGCGGATCGCACTCCGGCAACGTGGCAGCCTGGGAGCTGGCCAGCGCCGGACTGCTGGATATCCTCTCCTCCGATTACTACCCGGCCAGCCTGCTTGATGCGGTGTTCCGTTTAGTGGCGGATGAGCGCAACACGCTGGATCTGCCGCAGGCAATGGCGCTGGTGACGCGCAACCCGGCGCGCGCCATCGGCTTGCAGGATCGCGGCACCATCGCCGAAGGGTTGCGTGCCGACCTGGTGCTGGCGCATACCGACCACGGCCATCCGCATATTCGTCATGTCTGGTCGCAGGGCAGGCTGGTGTTCTGATGGCGCGCCTGATCTGGCTGACCGGGGCTTCCGGCTCGGGGAAAGACAGCCTGCTCAACGCGCTGCGCGAAGCGCCGCCGACACAACTGGTGATCGCCCATCGCTATATCACGCGCCCGGCCGATGCCGGGGGCGAGAACCATGTGGCGCTGAGCGAGGCCGAATTCCGGCGACGCGAGGCGCTCGGGTTATTCGCCCTGAGCTGGCAGGCGCATGGCCTCTGTTACGGGCTGGGCGAAGAGATTGACCACTGGCTGGCGCGCGGCCTGAACGTGCTGGTCAACGGATCGCGGCTGCATCTGCCAGTGGCGCAGCAGCGCTACGGCAGCCAGCTGCTGCCGCTGGTGTTGCAGGTGTCGCCTGAGGTGCTGGCTGCGCGTCTGCGCCAGCGTGGACGTGAAAGCGAAAGCGAGATCGCCCGACGGCTGGCGCGCGCCGCAGAACCGCTGCCCGCGCACAGTTTTCCGCTCAACAACGACGGTGCGCTGGCGGATACGTTGCGGCAGCTGCGCCAGCTACTGGAGCATCCCCCATGAAACTGACTTTTCTCGGCACCGGCGGCGTGCAGGCTGCGCCGCTGTTTGGCTGCGACTGCCTGGCCTGTCAACGCGCCAGGGCGGAACCCCGTCGCGCGCGCGGCCCGACCAGCGCGTTGCTCGACACCGGCCGCGAGCGCATCCTGCTCGATGCGGGCTGGCACGATCTGCCGCAGCGCTTTCAGCCTGGCGAACTGAGCCGCATTCTGCTGACCCACTTCCATATGGATCATGTCGCAGGCCTGTTTAACCTGCGTTGGGGCAAAGGGGAGCCGATTCCGGTCTGGGCGCCGCCGGATGAGAAGGGCTGCGATGACCTGTTTAAACATCCCGGTCTGCTCGATTTCCGCCCGCCGCTCACGCCCTTTGTGCCGCACCGCTTTGGCGCGTTGCAGGTCACTCCGCTGCCGTTGCAGCATTCCCGACTGACGCACGGTTATCTGTTCGACTGGCAGGGAACCCGTTTCGCCTGGCTATGCGACACCTGCGGATTACCGCCGGAGACGGCGGAATATCTGCACGGGCAGCCTCTCGATCAGCTGATTATCGACTGTAACGATCCCCCGCGCGCCAGCGTGCGTAATCACAACGATGTAACGCGCGCGTTGCAGATTATTGACCAGCTGGCCCCGCGTCAGACGTGGCTGGTGCACCTGAGCCACGAGATGGATAACTGGCTGCTCAACAATCGGTTAGCGGAAAATATTCAGGTGCCGCACGACGGTCAGCAGCTGACGTTTGGCTTAGCGCACGCTGTCACTGTTTGATCATTTGGCTGTCATCAGACGTTCATCGCATTTGGCCGTAATAAGCGGGCAATTAACACCTCAGATGAATCGGAGCGGAATATGGCACAGGCATTACTCAAGACCGTCGTCGACAATCCTTATGTTCCGCACACCCAGCAGGGCAACAAGGTGCTATCGGTGCAGGGACTGTGTAAAGCATACGGCGCAAACCGGGTGCTGGATGATGTCAGTTTCGATCTGCATGCGGGAGAACTGGTGGCGGTGATTGGCCGCTCTGGCGCAGGCAAATCGACATTGTTACATATGCTCAACGGCACCATCAGTGCGTCAGAAGGGGCGATCCTGAGCCTCGGCGCCGAACAGCGCAATGTGGTGACGCTTAACAGCCGCCAGATGCGCGAGTGGCGCAGCGAATGCGGCATGATCTTCCAGGATTTCTGCCTGGTACCGCGCCTTGATGTGCTGACCAACGTGCTGCTGGGCCGTCTGAGCCAGACCTCAACGCTGAAATC
Source organism: Pantoea sp. X-Soil-TKNS-1207 (assembly GCF_059730485.1). NCBI lineage: Bacteria > Pseudomonadati > Pseudomonadota > Gammaproteobacteria > Enterobacterales > Erwiniaceae > Pantoea > Pantoea sp. X-Soil-TKNS-1207. Next base: position 2,676,249 of record NZ_AP035958.1, on the reverse strand, counting down.
GTTTTTTAAAGTGTTTTCCGAAAGCGACCGCGCGCAGGCCATCGAACTGTTGCAGTGGATGAACATGCTGCCGCAGGCGCTGCAACGCGCCGAGAACCTCTCCGGTGGACAGATGCAGCGTGTGGCGATTTGCCGTGCGCTGATGCAGAACCCGAAGATCCTGCTGGCCGATGAGCCGGTTGCATCGCTCGATCCGAAAAACACCAAACGCATCATGGACGTACTGCGCCAGGTCAGCGAGCAGGGCATCAGCGTGATGGTGAACCTGCACTCGATTGAACTGGTGAAAACCTACTGTACCCGCGTGATTGGCATTCAGCGCGGCAAGGTGTTGTTTGACGGACATCCTTCTCAGTTGACCGACGGCCTGCTGCACGAGCTGTACGGCGACGAAATTAACCAGCTCCACTAACTCCACGGCAAGAGAATAACCACGAATGAAACTGACCTCTTTAGCTTTACTGACTGGCGCTCTGATGGCTTTTGGCGTTAACGCAGCGGATGCGCCAAAGCAGCTTAACCTCGGGATTCTGGGCGGTCAGAACGCCACCCAGCAGATTGGCGACAACCAGTGTGTGAAAACCTTCTTCGACAAAGAGCTGAACGTGGATACGCAGCTGCGTAACTCGTCAGACTACTCTGGCGTGATTCAGGGTCTGCTGGGTAACAAGATTGACCTGGTGCTGAGCATGTCTCCGGCCTCTTATGCGTCGGTCTACCTGCAAAACCCGAAAGCGGTGGATATCGTCGGCATCGTGGTTGACGACAAAGACGGTTCTAAAGGTTACCACTCGGTGGTGATCGTCAAGGCAGACAGCCCGTACAAAAAGCTGACCGATCTGAAAGGCAAATCTTTCGGTATGGCTGACCCGGACTCCACCTCTGGCTTCCTGATGCCGAACCAGGCCTTCAAGAAAGAGTTTGGCGGTACGGTGGATGACAAATACAAAGGTTTCTTCACCAACGTTACCTTCTCTGGCGGCCACGAGCAGGACATCCTCGGCGTGCTGAATGGTCAGTTTGATGGTGCCGTCACCTGGACGTCGCTGGTGGGTGATTACAACACCGGTTACACCTCAGGCGCCTTTGGTCGTCTGATCCGTATGGACCACCCGGACCTGATGAAACAGATCCGCATCATCTGGAAATCGCCGCTGATCCCGAACGGCCCAATCCTGGTGAGCAACAACCTGCCTGCTGACTTTAAAGAGAAAGTGGTGGCGACCATTAAGAAACTGGATAAAGAAGATCACAGTTGCTTTGTGAAGGCCGTGGGCGGTGAGCAGCATATCGGCCCGGCGACCGTGGCGGATTATCAGAACATTATTGATATGAAGCGCGACCTGATGAAGGGCAGCCGCGGCTAGTTTGACATCGAAACGGTGCGCATAACTGCGCACCCTACGGCCTGGGGTCGGCATTTATGCCGCCCCTGTCGAAATCCGCATCTTCCCCCAACCACAGGACTCCCCCATTGACCGACTTCGAACACTACTACCAACGTATCCGCCGTCAGCAAAAGCGCGACACGCTGCTGTGGTCGCTGCTGCTGGTGGCGCTGTACCTCGCCGCAGGCAATGTCGCGGAATTCAATCTGGTCACGGTCTGGCAGTCGCTGCCACACTTTTTTGACTACATTGGCGAAACCATGCCGGTGCTGCATCTGCCGGTGCTGTTTGCCGATGTAAAAACTGAAGGCTCGCTGGCGTACTGGGGCTATCGCCTCAACATTCAGCTGCCGCTGATCTGGGAAACCCTGCAACTGGCCGTTTCCTCGACGCTGATTGGCGTGTGTATCGCTGCGGTGCTGGCGTTTTTTGCCGCCGACAACACCCAGACGCCGACCGGACTGCGAATGGCTATCCGCGCCTGCGTCGCCTTCCTGCGCACCATGCCCGAACTGGCATGGGCGGTGATGTTTGTTATGGCGTTCGGCATCGGGGCAATCCCCGGCTTTCTCGCGCTGGCGCTGCACACCGTGGGCTGCCTGACCAAGCTGTTCTACGAAGCGATTGAAAGCGCCTCGGACAAACCGGTGCGCGGCCTTGCCGCCTGCGGCGCCAGCAAATTGCAGCGTATGCGTTTTGCCTTCTGGCCCCAGGTGAAGCCGACGTTCCTCTCCTACAGCTTTATGCGTCTGGAGATCAACTTCCGCTCCTCTACCATTCTCGGGCTGGTGGGCGCGGGCGGCATCGGTCAGGAACTGATGACCAACATTAAACTGGACCGTTACGATCAGGTCAGCATCACGCTGTTGCTGATTATCGTGGTGGTGTCGCTGCTGGATACGCTGTCCGGCTGGCTGCGCCGTCGCGTAGTGGAAGGAGAACGCGCATGATCGCCTTAGCCCCGGACGTCAGCAGGCTGAAGCAGGAGCACCCGGCGCTGTTCGCCTCGCAAAAACGCTATCTGCGCCGTATCGCGCTGGTGGCGCTGGCCGTGCTGCTGTATTACCTGTTTTTCTTCGAATTCTTCGGCATTGAATGGAGCCGCTTTCTGGTCGGCTGCCAGCAGCTGGGACGCTATTTTATACGGATGTTTTTCTGGCAGGACTTCGTCAACTGGCCGTTTGGTTACTACCTGTCGCAGATTGGCATCACGCTGGCGATTGTGTTCGTCGGTACGCTCACCGCCACCGTGCTGGCGCTGCCGATCTCCTTCCTCGCCGCCCGTAACGTGATGCACGATCCGCTGACGCGCCCGATTTCGCTGCTGATACGTCGTCTGCTCGATATCCTGCGCGGAATCGATATGGCGATTTGGGGTCTGATCTTTGTGCGTGCCGTCGGGATGGGGCCACTGGCCGGGGTGCTGGCGATTGTGATGCAGGATGTCGGCCTGCTCGGCAAACTCTATGCCGAAGGCCATGAAGCGGTGGAACGCTCGCCGAGTCGCGGTCTGGGGGCGGTCGGTGCCAACAGTTTGCAGAAGCACCGCTTCGGTATCTTCACCCAATCGTTCCCGACGTTCCTCGCCCTCAGCCTGTATCAGATTGAATCCAACACCCGTTCGGCGGCGGTGCTGGGCTTTGTCGGCGCAGGCGGTGTCGGTCTGGTGTATGCCGAAAACATGCGCCTGTGGAACTGGGATGTGGTGATGTTCATTACCGTGATCCTCGCGGCGGTGGTGATGGTGATGGATGTGATCTCCAGCCGCCTGCGTAAACGCTATATCACCGGGAAAGCGGTGCCGCTGTGGCAGCCTGCCGCGCGCGACTAAGCCGTTCACTGCGCTGCCAGGCGCGCTCCAGCGCCTGCACCAGCTGCGCCTGATGCCAGGGTTTTGCCAGCCGCTCACACAGCGGCAGCATCACCGGCGTCTGGCGCAGATCCTGTCCGCTGATCAACAGCGTGGCCAGTTGCGGCCACTGCTGCTGCGCCTGGCGGATCACATCCGCGCCGTTCAGGCTGCCTGGCAACATCAAATCACAGATTAATAGCTCGATATCCGGCGTCTGCTGCAACAGCGCCAGCGCGCTTTCGCCATCGCCGCACTCCAGCGTCAGATAACCCAGCTGATGCAGATGTTCGCACAGCGTCTGGCGTACCGCCGGTTCGTCGTCGAGGACCAGCACCAGCCGATCCGCGCTGTCGCTCAGCACCGGCGGCAGCGGCATGGCGACGGCTGGCGCCACCTCCGGCGCGCGCGGCAGCAGCAGGCGCACCGTGGTGCCCCGACCGGGAGCCGTATCGAGTTCGATCTGCCCGCCGGACTGCCGCACAAAACCGTAAACCATCGACAGGCCCAGCCCGCTGCCGCTGCCGATCGCTTTGGTGGTGAAGAAGGGTTCAAACACCTGATCCCGCACCTCGGCGGACATGCCACAGCCGTGGTCAATCACCTCAATGACGACGCGATCGCCGTCCTCCCGCTGCTGGTGCCAGATGCGCAGGCGGATTTCGCCGCTCTGTTGCGCCAGGGCATCGCGCGCATTCACCACCAGATTCAGCAGCGCATTCTCCAGCTGTCCGGCATCGATCCACGCGGGCCAGCCGGGACGCGGCGCATCCACCACCAGCTGCTGGCCCGGCAGCAGCGAGTGCTGCAACAATCCCTGCAAATTATCCACCAGATCCACCACGGACACCGCGCGCGGGTAGAGTGCCTGTTTACGCGAGAACGCCAGCAGCCGCTGGGTCAGCTGGGCGGCACGGTCGGCGGCCTGGCGTGCGCGCTCGATCCGGCTGGCGAGGGTGCCGGGCGGCAGCTGATCGACGGTCAACGCCAGGCTGCCGATAATCACCGCCAGCAAATTATTGAAGTCATGCGCCAGCCCGCCGGTCAGCTGTCCGACCGCCTTCATCTTCTGGCTGTGCAGCAGCGCTTCTTCCAGCGCTTTGCGCGTGGTGCGTTCCAGCACGGTATTCACCATGCCGCGGCGGGGCACCGGGCTGAAACGCAGCTCCAGCGTGCGGCCATCCGCCAGCCGGACTTCCTGCGCCTCAGCCAGCCCGTTTAACTCGATGCCATGCCGTCGCAGCAGCTGCTGATAATGCAGGCCGCGATGCAGCTCGCGCGGCGCAATGCCGAGCAGCTCAGCATATTGCGCATTCCACACCACCAGCTCGCCGCTGTTGTCGAACAGGGCAAAGCCGTCGCGCATTGCCAGGAAGGTGGATTCCAGCTGATTACTTTTCTCCTTCAGCAGCCGCGAGGTGTGCGCCAGCGAAGCGGTATTACGGGCAAACACGTTAAAGGCGCGCGCCAGATCGCCCAGCTCATCGCGCCGCGCCAGCCCCGGCACGTTGACGCTCTTTTCCCCCTGCGCCAGCTGCGTCATGGCATGGGCGATGGCGGTCAGGCTGGAGCCGAGGTTGCGGTAAATGTAGTAGCCGGCATAGCCGGTGATCAGCAGCGCCAGCAGCATAAACAGGCCAATAAAGCCGATGATGGAGTCCAGCTCCTGATGGGTGGCCTGGCTGCGGGTGTCGCTTTGCTGCGCCACCAGCTGCACATAGCGCGTGATATCACCATTCAGCATCGCCACCAGCGCTTTGATGCGGTAGGTGGCGTAGGCGATGGCGATGTCGCTCTGCTCCAGCTGTGCGGCCACCGGCAGCAGCGTCTGTTCGGTCGCCAGCAGCTGCTGCACTTTCTCACCCAGTATCCCGGCCAGCGGCACGGCGGACCACGGCCCGGTCAGCGTGTTGAGCTGCTGCACCGCCGCCTGCGGCGTGGATGACTGGATCGCCACCGTCAGCAGGCGCGCGGTTTGCTGGCGCAGGGCAAGGGAAGGGGCGTTGCGCGCCTGAAGCGCGAGACTATCGATATGGTTAAGCAGCAGCTGCGATTGCCACAGGCCGCTCAGCATCAGGTTACGTTGCAAATGACGTTCATGGCCTTTTAACAGCAGCTGATTGATGCTCTGCTCCAGCATCTGGCTGCGCTCGCGGATACGCTGCAACAGCACCGGCTGTTGCGCCGCCAGCGGGGCGCGGGCCAGCTGATTGAGGGAGCGTTGCAGCGCCTGCTGGGTTTGTTGCAGGCGCGCCGATTCGCTTTGATACTCCAGCGCCCCCACCACCTGCGCCAGCCGTACCGCAGCGGTTGCCACGTTGGCGGTATCGCGCGCCAGCGCCAGGCTGCCGCTCATATCCGCCAGGGTCTGCGCCTGCGCCTGCTCCTGAATGTGACCGGCGTGGCGAAATCCGCTAATCGCCACCAGACCCACCGCCAGGGTGACGCACACCACCAGCAGATTAAACAGCAGCAGGCGACCGCGCGCGCCCACCTGCCAGTGCAGACTCCGACTCATGCTGCGTCCTCCATCCGGCCTTACTCAGCGCGAGTATAAAAGTGGCCCGGCGGCGTTTTATGACAAATATGAATGGCCGCTGACATTTTCCATTTATCTGCCGTTGCTTAACTCGCTCCAGGATTTGCAGCAGGAGCGAACCGATGGCCGCCACACCGATACTGGAAATGCGTGAAATCACCCGGCGCTTTGGCAGTTTCTATGCGCTGAAAGGGGTCGATCTGACGGTCTGGCCTGGCGAAGTGCACGCGCTGATGGGTGAGAACGGCGCGGGAAAAAGCACCCTGATGAAGATTCTGGCCGGTGCGTACACCGCCAGCAGCGGGGAGATTCTTATTGACGGAAAACCCTACGCCATCAAAGGCCCGAAAGAGGCGCTGGCGGCGGGCATCACCCTGATTTATCAGGAAATCAATCTGGCTCCCAACCTGACGGTGGCGGAGAACATCTTTCTCGGCAGCGAGATCACCCGTGGCGGGCTGGTCAGGCGTCGTCAGATGGCGGACGAGGCGCAGCAGGTGATTAATCGCCTTGGCGCGCAGTTCAGCGCCACCGATCTGGTCAGCCGTCTCAGCATTGCCGAGCAGCAGCAGGTGGAGATCGCCCGCGCGCTGCATCGCAAAAGCCGCATTCTGGTGATGGATGAACCCACCGCCGCGCTCTCCAATCGTGAAACCGAACAGCTGTTTGCCCTGATCAAACGCCTGCGCAGCGAAGGCATGGCGATCATCTATATCAGCCACCGCATGGCGGAGGTGTATGAGCTGTCCGACCGCGTCAGCGTGCTGCGCGATGGGCAGTACGTCGGCAGCCTGACGCGCGATCAGCTTAACGCCAGCGAACTGGTGCGCATGATGGTCGGGCGACCGCTCAGCGACCTGTTCAACAAAGATCGCAGCATCACCTTCGGCGCGATCCGCCTCGCCGTCAATCACCTCACCGATGGCAAAAAAGTGCATCCCAGCAGCCTCGCGGTACGCGCCGGGGAGATTGTCGGGCTGGCGGGGCTGGTCGGGGCCGGGCGCAGCGAACTGGCGCAGCTGATTTTTGGCGTGCATACGCCGAATGGCGGGGAGATCTGGATTGATGGTGAAGAGGTGAAGATCCACTCACCACGGGAAGCCATCGCCCACGGCATTGGCTTTCTCACCGAGAACCGCAAAGAGCAGGGATTGTTCCTTGAGCTGGCGGCGCAGGAAAACATCGTGATGGCGACGCTGGAACGGGATGCCAGTTATGGCCTGCTCAATCGCCGCAAGGGCCAGAAAATTGCCAGCGAGGCGATTGAGAACCTCAACATTCGTGTGCCTCACGCCCAGGTGCGTGCCGGTGGCCTGTCCGGCGGTAACCAGCAGAAGTTGCTGGTGTCGCGCTGGGTGGCGATTGCGCCGCGCATTCTGATCCTCGATGAACCGACGCGCGGCGTTGATGTCGGGGCCAAAAGCGAGATCTACCGCATGATGAGCCAGCTGGCGCAGCAGGGGGTGGCGATTCTGATGATCTCCAGCGAGCTGCCGGAGGTGGTGGGGATGAGCGATCGGGTGTACGTGATGCGTGAAGGCACCATCGCCGGTGAGCTGAGCGGCGCCGATATCAGCCAGGAAAACATTATGACGCTGGCCACCGGTGCACAGCCGGTCCAGCCTTAAGGAGACGCGGATGACCAGTGAAACGACCCGTATCAAAAACCCGACGCTGAAACGCGCGCTGATGAGCGACCTGCTGCAAACCGTCGGCATCCTGCCGATTTTGATCCTGATCGTCGCGGTGTTTGGTTTTGTCGCCCCCAATTTCTTTACCGAAGCCAATTTGCTGAATATCACCCGCCAGGCGTCGATCAACATCGTGCTGGCGGCGGGGATGACCTTTGTCATTCTGACCGGCGGCATTGATTTATCGGTCGGTTCGATGCTCGGTACCACCGCCGTGGTGGCGCTGGTGGTGTCGCTCGATCCGGCTTTCGCCAGCCTGACTATTCCGGCGGCGCTCGGCGCCGGGCTGCTGATGGGGCTGTTCAACGGCATCCTTGTAGCCTGGGCCGGACTGCCGCCGTTTATTGTCACCCTCGGCACCTACACTGCGCTGCGCGGAGCGGCATATCTGCTGGCCGACGGCACCACGGTGATCAATTCCGACATCAATTTTGAGTGGATAGGCAACGGCTATCTCGGCCCGCTGCCGTGGCTGATTGTGATTGCCTTTGCGGTGATTGCGCTGTGCTGGTTCATTCTGCGCCGCACCACCCTCGGGGTGCATATCTACGCGGTGGGCGGCAATGTGCAGGCAGCCCGCCTGACTGGCATCAAAGTTGGCGCGGTGCTGGTGTTTGTCTACGCGGTGAGCGGGCTGCTCTCCGGGCTGGGCGGGCTGATGATGGCTTCACGGCTCTACAGCGCCAACGGCAACCTCGGCGTGGGCTATGAGCTGGATGCGATTGCTGCGGTGATCCTCGGCGGCACCAGCTTTGTCGGCGGCATCGGCACCATTACCGGCACGCTGATCGGTGCGCTGATTATCGCCACGCTGAACAACGGTATGACGCTGATGGGGGTGTCGTACTTCTGGCAACTGGTGATCAAAGGCGGGGTGATCATTATCGCGGTGTTGATCGATAAGTATCGGACCCGGCATCACGTGGGGTGAGAACAACAAAAAAACGCGCGATTTATCGCGCAAAGCAATACCAACATAAAAAGCAGGAGAACATCGACTATGCGTTTTAATCCGATTATTACCGGACTGCTGGCGGCCACGCTGCTGAGTGCCCCGCTGGTCCAGGCCAAAGAGTTGAAATCCATTGGTGTCACCGTCGGCGATCTCGCCAACCCGTTCTTCGTGCAGATCACCAAAGGTGCGGCGCTGAAAGCGCGCCAGCTGGCGGGCGATGACGTGAAGGTAACGCTGGTCTCCAGCGGTTACGATCTCGGCCAGCAGGTGGCGCAGATCGATAACTTTATCGCCGCCAAAGTCGACATGATCATCCTTAACGCCGCCGACTCCAAAGGCATCGCGCCCGCCGTTAAACGCGCGCGTGATGCCGGGATCGTGGTGGTGGCGGTGGACGTGGCGGCGGAAGGTGCCAACGCGACTATCACCTCCGATAACACCCAGGCCGGGGCGATGGCCTGTAAATACATCTCCGACCGCCTGAAAGACAAAGGCAACGTGGTGATCATCAACGGACCGCCGGTTTCCGCCGTGCAGAACCGCGTGGAAGGCTGCATGACCGAGCTGAAAACTCACCCGGATATCAAGCTGCTGTCATACAACCAGAATGCCAAAGGCAGCCGTGATGGCGGGCTGGAGGTGATGACGGGCCTGCTGTCGGCGCATCCGAAAATCGATGCGGTGTTCGCGATTAACGATCCCACCGCTATCGGTGCCGACTTAGCCGCCAAACAGGCGCAGCGCAGCGAATTCTTTATTGTCGGCGTCGATGGCAGCCCCGACGGGGAAGAGGCGCTGAAGCGCAAAGGCTCGCTGTTTGTCGCCACCCCGGCGCAGGACCCGCAGGTAATGGCGGCAAAAGCGGTGGAGATTGGTTATGACATCCTGCAAGGCAAACCCGCGCCGGATAAACCGGTGTTGATCCCGGTGACGATGATCGATCGCAACAACGTCGGCAGCTACAAAGGCTGGACGGTGAAATAACGCGTGCGGGCGGCACCGCAGTGGCCGCCCCAACTTTCCACTGACCGGAGACGCAGTGATGCAACGTTCGGAAGTGAATAGCATTTTACAACTGACCCGCGAATTCTTTATGCGTCAGGACGTGCACCTGCCGCCCTGGGCCGACTACGGCCTCAGCCAGTGGCGCGCGCTGGATAAATCCGCCGCCGATGAGCTGCTGGCGCTGCGCCTCGGCTGGGATGTCACCAGCTTCGGCGCAGAAGATTTCGCGCAAACCGGCTTAACCCTGTTTACCCTGCGCAACGGTTCGCGCGGCGGCAAGCCATGGGGCAAACCCTATGCGGAGAAGATCATGCATGTGCGCGCCGGACAGGTGACGCCGATGCATTACCATCCGCAAAAGATGGAAGACATCATCAATCGCGGCGGCGGCAACCTGATCGTCACGCTGCATAACCGCGACGGGCAGCGGCTGGCGCAGTCGGAGGTGGTGGTCACCCTCGACGGCATCCGCCAGACCCACGCCGCCGGTTCGCAGCTGCGGCTGTCGCCGGGCGAAAGCGTCACCCTGATGCCGGGCATCTGGCACAGCTTCTGGGGCGAAGAGGGCTACGGCGACGTGCTGGTGGGTGAAGTCTCCATGCCCAACGACGATGAACATGACAACGTGTTTCTCACCCCGCTGGCGCGTTTCAACCCAATTGATGAGGATGAAGATCCGCGCTGGCTGCTGTGTAACGAATACGCCCGCTGGCTGGCCTGAAGGAGTCCTGTATGGCACTGATCTCACTGGCGCAGGGCCTCACCCATGCGCAACAAAACGGTTACGCGCTGGGCGCGTTTAATGTGCTCGACACCCACTTTTTGCGCGCGCTGTTTCATGCGGCGCAGCAGCAGCGATCGCCGTTTATCATCAATATCGCTGAAGTGCATTTTAAGTATGTCAGCCTCGATCATCTGATCGCGGCGATCCGCACCGAAGCGGCGCTGCACGACATTCCGGTGGTGCTCAACCTCGATCACGGGCTGCATTTCGCGGCGGTGATGCAGGCGATCCGTCTTGGCTTTACCTCGGTGATGTTCGATGGCTCGACCCTCAGCTATGACGAAAACGTCCGCCAGACACAGGAAGTGGTGAAAATTTGCCACGCGCTGGGCGTCTCGGTGGAGGCCGAACTGGGGGCGGTGGGCGGCGATGAAGGCGGCGCGCTGTTCGGCGAAGCCGACAGCGACAAATTCACCGATCCGCAGCTGGCGGCGGACTTTGTACGCAGCACCGGCATTGATTGTCTGGCGGTGGCGATTGGTAACGCTCACGGCAAATACAAAGGCGAGCCGAAGCTCGATTTCGATCGGCTGGCGGCGATCCGCGATGCGGCCAAAGTGCCACTGGTGCTGCACGGCGGGTCTGGCATCAGCGATGCGGATTTCCGTCATGCCATCAGCCTCGGTATCCACAAAATCAATTTCTATACCGGGATGTCACAGGCGGCGCTCGGCGCGATTGAGAGCCAGATCGCCCAGCGTGAGGCGCGTTACGATGCCTTTGCCGAGCTGCTGATGGCGGTGGAGCGTGATATCAGCAATGTGGTCGCGCAGCAGATGCGGGTGTTCGGCAGCGCCGGGAGAGCCTGAGATGGCAGACCGCAGCGGCATTCTGGCCGCAGGCAGTATGCTGGTGGATCATGTGCAGCGCATCAGCCACTGGCCGGAGCAGGGCTGGCTGGCGGAGATCCATCACAGCGAAAAATGCAGCGGCGGCGCGGCGCTGAACGTGTTGTTCACCCTCGCGCGGATGCAGCTTAACCTGCCGCTGGCCGGCGCCGGGATGATCGGCGAAGACAGCGACGGCGACTATATCGTCCAGCTGCTGGACGCGCATCAGATTGACCGCCGCTTTGTGCAGCGCACCCGCAGCGTCAATACCGCCATGACCCAGGTGATGACCACCCCGGATGGTCAGCGCACCTTCTTTCATGCGCGCGGAGCCAATGCTCAGCTCGACCTGCCGCATTTCGCCGCCATCAACACCTCGCATCGCATCTTTCATCTCGGGTATTTGCTACTGCTGGATTGCCTTGATGCGCCGGATGATACCTGGGGCACGCGTGGCGCCCGGCTGCTGGCGCAGATGCAGCAGCGGGGTTATCTGACCTCGCTCGATCTGGTGTCGCGCGCCGGGGAGTACCGATCGCTGGTGGTGCCGTCGCTGCGCTGGCTCGACTATCTGGTGATTAACGAGCTGGAAGCGCAATCGCTGACCGGCGTCAGTCTGCGCACCGCGCAGGGCATCGCCGCGCCCGCTGCCTTTGCCCAGGCCGCCGCCTGGCTGGGGCAGCAGGGGGTGCGTCGGCGCGTGGTGATCCATGCGCCTGAGGGGGCGTGGGGGCAGGAGGTGAACGGCGAGGGGGGCTGGCAACCGGCATGGCAGCTGACGGCGGAGGAGATTGTTGGCAGCGTTGGTGCAGGCGATGCTTTCTGTGCCGGGGTGCTGTATGCCAGCCATCAGGGCTGGAGCATGAGCGAGACGCTAAAGCTGGCGCATACCTGCGCCTGTTTTAATCTTCATGCGGCTAACGCGCTGGACGGCACCCGGCCACTGACCGAGATGCAGCGCTGGATGGATCAGGCGATTTGCGTGACGTGCGCCGCTGAAGCCGGGCGCATCACATCGGCGGAGAAGACATAACCGAGGCCGCGGATGGTGCGGATCAGGCTCGGCTGGTGCGGGTTCATCTCTATTTTGCGTCGTAGTCGCATGATCAGCACATCAATGGTGCGATCAAAGACATCGAGGGTTTCACTGTGGGTCAGCTCCAGCAGCTGGTCGCGCGTCAGCACTTTGCGCGCATGGCCCACCAGCGCCCGCAGCAAGGCATATTCCCCCTGGGTTAAGGGGACGCTTTCGCGCTGCGGATTAAACAGCTGGCAGCGCGCTTCATCCAGCCGCCAGCCGTTAAACTGCCAGCCATCATCCTGCGCGCTTTCCGGTTGTGCCAGCCGTCCGCAACGGCGCAGGGCCGCGCGCGCCCTGGCCACCACCACGCGGGGATTAAAGGGTTTGGCGATATAATCATCCGCCCCCATCTCCAGCCCGACCACCATATCCGCTTCCGATCCCATACCGGTGAGCATAATTACCAGCAGCTCGGGACGCTGTCGTTGCATCTGTTGCAGCACCAGCAGGCCGTTGGTGTCGGGTAGCATCATATCCAGCATCACCAGCGAGATTTCCGGGTGCGCCGCCAGCAGCGCCAGCGCCTCTTTGCCCTGATGGCAGCTGAATACGGTAAACACATGTTCACTCAACACATCGTGCAGTAGTTCGCATACGGCACGATCGTCATCCACCACCAGAATCGCGGGCTTCATTCGCTGCCTCTTTTGTTACGAAAGGGTTAAACGAGAGTGTATACCGACGGTTTTTACCTGCTACATCAGGCAGCAGAAACGTGAGCAGCATCGCCAGGCAGAATGTGAAAGCGTGCGTTACCGCAATCTTTTTTTGCAGCGCAGCTGACCAATGGGAAAACGATTGCGCACTCCCGGTGCAATGCACCATAATCGCGCCTCGTTCTGGTTCAGAATATTCCTGGTTACGGCGCGATTGAGAACGTAATCGATTGCGTAGCGTAATGGCATAGCAATTGCTATGAGGACAGGGGGGAAGGGAGTCTGTATACCAACCAGAGCACCGGATTGATGGCAGAGCATGCAGCCGTCAGCCCTTTTCCCGCAACAATAACGCGCATGCAAACCCCATTGGCAAGAGAACGCACGTCAGTGACGTCTCCCCATCACGAGAGATGATGATGTTAGAAAAACTATTCAAGCTAAAAGCGCACAACACAACGGTCCGCACCGAAGTTATCGCGGGCATTACCACCTTCCTGGCAATGGCATACATTCTGTTTGTTAACCCGAGCATCCTCGGTGCGACCGGCATGGATAAAGGCGCGGTTTTCGTTGCCACCTGTCTGGCGGCGGCGATTGGCTGCGTGCTGATGGGCCTGATCGCCAACTACCCGATTGCGCTGGCACCGGGTATGGGTCTCAACGCCTTCTTTACTTATACCGTCGTGCTGCATATGGGTTACACCTGGCAAATCGCGCTGGGCGCGGTGTTCCTGTCGGCCTGTATCTTCTTTGCGCTGTCGGTGTTCAAAATCCGTGAGTGGATTATCGCCAGCATTCCGTTGCCGCTGCGCGCCGGGATTGCCGCGGGTATCGGCCTGTTCCTTGCGCTGATCGCGCTGGAAGGCGCGGGTATCGTGGTGGATAACCCGGCGACGCTGGTGGGATTGGGTGATCTGACCAAACCGGGTCCGCTGCTGGCGCTGCTCGGCTTTGTCATCATCGTGGTACTGGAAGCGCGTCGCGTGACCGGTGCGGTGCTGATCGGCATTCTGATCGTGACCTTTATTTCAATGGGTATTGGCCTGACGCCATTTGGTGGCGTGTTCTCTGCACCGCCGTCTATCGCGCCGACCTTTATGCATCTGGATATCGCCGGTGCCTTTAACGTGGGTCTGGTGAGCGTGATCTTCGCCTTCCTGTTTGTTGACGTGTTCGACAACACCGGTACCCTGCTGGGCGTGACCAAGCGTGCGGGCCTGGCGGACGAGTTTGGCAACGTGCCGAAGATGGGCCGTGCGCTGATCGCCGACAGTGCGGCTGCGCTGTTTGGTTCGCTGCTGGGTACCTCAACCACCACCAGCTACGTGGAATCGGCGGCAGGCGTCAGCGCCGGTGGCCGTACCGGTCTGACCGCGATTGTGGTGGCGATTCTGTTCCTGCTGAGCCTGTTCTTCTCGCCGCTGGCGGGCAGCGTACCGGTTTATGCCACCGCGCCTGCGCTGCTGTTTGTGGCGGTACTGATGGCATCTGGCCTGGCGGAGATTGACTGGAAAGATATCACCACCGCTGCGCCGGTTACCGTGACCGCGCTGACCATGCCGCTGACTTACTCAATTGCTAACGGTATCGCGTTTGGGTTTATTACCTGGACGGTGGTGAAGTTGCTGAGCGGTCGTACCAAAGAGGTGAATGCGGCGCTGATTATTATGTCGATTCTGTTTGTGATTAAGCTGGGCTGGTTGAGCGCGTAAACAGGTCGGCATAAATGCCGACCCTACGGCGGTTGCCATTGATATTCGGGATAGGTTGCAGGGTGCGCATTAATGCGCACCGGCAAGCCAGGTCGGCATAAATGCCGACCCTACGGCGGTTGCCATTGATATTCGGGATAGGTTGCAGGGTGCGCATTGATGCGCACCGGCAAGCCAGGTCGGCATAAATGCCGACCCTACGGTGGTTGCCATTGATATCCGGGATAGGTTGCAGGGTGCGCATTGATGCGCACCGGCAAGCCAGGTCGGCATAAATGCCGACCCTACGGTGGTTGCCATTGATATTCGGGATAGGTTGTAGGGTGCGCATTAATGCGCACCGGGAAGCCAGGTCGGCATAGACGCCGACCTGCACCGAACCTTACCTGAACGGCGGTTCGTTAAAGGTACGCAGCTTGCGGGAATGCAGCTTATCACCCTCGGCCCGCAGCAACTCCACCGCACAAATCCCAATCTGTAAATGCTCCGATATCGCCCCTTCATAGAAGCGATTCGCCTGTCCTGGCAGCTTAATCTCGCCGTGCAACGGCTTATCCGACACGCATAGCAGGGTGCCGTACGGCACGCGGAAACGGTAGCCCTGCGCCGCGATGGTGGCGCTTTCCATATCCACCGCTACCGCGCGGCTTAGGTTGAAGCGCAACGCCGAGGCGGAGTAACGCAGCTCCCAGTTGCGGTCATCGGTCGTGACTACGGTGCCGGTGCGCAGACGCTGCTTCACTTCTTCGCCCGGCATACCGCTTACCGCTTTGGTGGCGTCGTACAGCGCGCGCTGCACCTCGGCGATGCTGGGGATCGGGATATCCGGCGGCAGTACGCTGTCCAGTACATGGTCGTCACGCAGATACGCATGGGCCAGCACGTAATCGCCAATGGTCTGGCTTTCGCGTAGGCCGCCGCAGTGACCAATCATCAGCCAGGCGTGCGGGCGCACCACCGCCAGATGGTCGCAGATGGTTTTGGCGTTGGAGGGACCCACACCAATATTCACCAGCGTAATGCCCCGGCGATTCGGTGAGGTCAGATGCCAGGCGGGCATCTGGTGCTTCTTCCACGCCAGATCCGACATCATTGCGGTCGGGTCCTGCGTATCTTTAGTGATTACCACGTCACCGGCGCAGGCGAGGCTGTCGTACGGCGTGTTCGGGTCCTGCACCTGCTCAATTGCCCAGCGCACAAACTCATCCACATAGCGGGTGTAGTTGGTAAACAACACAAACGGCTGGAAATGCTCGACGGCGGTGCCGGTGTAGTGGCGCAGACGTGCCAGCGAGAAGTCCGTGCGCAGCGCGTCGAAGTGCGACAGCGGAAACAGCGCGTCGGCGTTGAACAGGCCATCGGCGGTTTCATCACCGATCTGCGACAGCTCGGTCGTCGGGAAGTGGCGCGCAATGCTGGCGCTCATGGAACGATCGAGCGACAGATCGGAGCCATCAATCACGTAAGGATAGGGGATCTCCTGCTGGGACGGGCCCACCTCAATCACCACCTCGTACTCTTTCTCAATCATCTGTAGCTGCTCGCTGAGATAGTGGCGCAGCAGTGCCGGACGGGTAATGGTGGTGCTGTAGCTGCCGGTATGGGTAAAGCGGCCCCAGGCGCGAGTGCGGTTCTGCTGTGGGCCTTCTCCGGCCCAGGTCAGCCGCAGTTCCGGGTAAACAAATAAGCCCTGCTTACGTGCCGCGTCATCCGGCAGATGCCCCTGTTCGGTAAACTCACGAATCGCGGTGCGCAACGCTTCGACCGCGTTGTCGTACAGACGCTCCAGTTCATCCAGCGCCTGCTGGCTGCTAATGCCTTTCCGTTGTGTATTCATACATGCTCCCTCAGGAAAATGGGCCGATTTGGCTATAGCATAGCGGTTAAACCCCTCAGCACCATGAAGAATCTGTGATCGACCGCATTCTGCACCATCAGGGTGCTGGTGCGTCGCAAAACGCTGGCTATGGTTAAAGATCAGCAGCCGCGTTACTCCGCATTACGCGATGCCCGCGCAAAAACCTGTCACTAATGCTTACCTTTGGCGAGGTTTTTGCTTAATCGTTAACCGTGGCCCTGCTGGTCACGCACTGCACTCCGTTAAGTTTCAGAAATTGATTTCTCCCAGGCCGTGGTATGGCTCCGTTCCTGACCCGTTGAGGATTGAAAGCATGTCTTTGAAATTCATACAATTACCATTAAAGGTCGTGATTGCAGGTTGCCTGAGTGCGGCATTTTATGCGCAGGCAGACATTAAAATTGGCGTCGCCGGTCCGTTCTCCGGCCCCAACGCCACTTATGGCGCACAGTACTGGAAAGGTGCGAGCCAGGCCGCGGATGATATCAACGCGGCCGGTGGCATAAATGGCGAGAAAATTATCCTGGTGCAGGGGGATGACGCCTGTGAACCCAAGCAGGCGGTCGCGGTCGCCAACCGTCTGGTGGACCAGGACAAAGTGATGGCGGTGGTCGGCCACTTCTGCTCCTCCTCCACCATGCCCGCATCCGAAGTGTATGACGATGCCGGGGTACTGGCGATCACCCCCGGTTCCACCAACCCGCAAATCACCGAGCGCGGCATGAAAACCCTGTTCCGCATGTGCGGCCGGGATGACCAGCAAGGGGTGATTGCCGCCGACTACATCATCGACAAACTGAAGGCGAAACGGGTGGCGGTGATCCACGATAAAGACACCTACGGCCAGGGGCTGGCGGATGCCACCAAAGCGGCGCTGGAAAAACGCGGCGTCAACGAGGTGATGTATGAGGGCCTGTCGCGCGGTGAGAAAGATTTCAACGCGCTGGTCACCAAAATCGCATCGGTCAAACCGGACGTGGTCTACTTCGGCGGCTGCCACCCGGAAGCGGGTCCGCTGGTGCGTCAGATGCGTGAACAGGGCGTGAACGCCGCCTTCTTCTCCGGCGACTGTATCGTCACCGAAGATATGGTGACTGCGGCCGGTGGCCCGCAGTACACCAAAGGCGTCTACATGACCTTCGGCAATGACCCGCGTCAGATCCCGGATGGCAAAGCGGTGATCGCCAAATTCCGCGCCGGTGGTTTTGAGCCGGAAGGCTACACCCTGTATGCCTACGCCTCGATTCAGGCGCTGGCCGCTGCCTACAAAGCCGCAGGTAAAGACAATGCCAAAGCCAGCGCCTGGCTGAAGGCCAACAGCGTCGATACCGTGATGGGTAAAAAAGCCTGGGATCAGAAAGGCGATCTGAAAGTCTCGGATTACGTCGTCTATCAGTGGGACGACAAAGGCAAATACCACCAGCTGTAAGCTGACACGCGGCCCCGCCGCGCGCGGGGCCATTCGCGATTGGGCGCGAGGTTTGCGCTCCCTTTAAGCACGGGACTTGCATATGGACGCCTTCTTTCTCCAGCAGATGGTGAACGGCCTGACGCTGGGCGCGGTTTACGGACTGATTGCCATCGGCTACACCATGGTTTACGGCATTATCGGTATGATCAACTTCGCCCACGGCGAGGTCTATATGATCTCAGCCTATCTGTGCGCCATCGCCCTGGCGCTGCTGAGCTTCTTCGGCATTCACTCCTTTCCCCTGCTGATTTTCGGCACCCTGCTGTTTACCGTGGTGGTGACGGCGATCTACGGCTGGACCATTGAACGCATCGCCTATCGCCCGCTACGCAACTCCACGCGACTGGCCCCGCTGATTTCGGCGATTGGCATGTCGCTGATTTTGCAGAACTACGTTCAGATCAGCCAGGGACCGAATCAACAGGGCATCCCGACACTGATGAGCGGCGTGCTGCGCATGGAGATTGACGGCGGCGTGGTGCAAATCACCTGGACCAAGGTGTTTATCCTGATCGCCGCCTTCTGTGGCATGGCGCTGCTCACCTGGATCATTCAATACACCCGGCTTGGACGCATTTGCCGTGCGGTGCAGCAGGACCGGCGCATGGCGGCGATTCTCGGTATTAACACCGATAGGGTGATTTCGCTGGTGTTTATGATGGGCGCGGCGATGGCCGGGCTGGCCGGGGTGCTGGTGACCATGAACTACGGCACCTTTGATTTCTACATCGGCTTTATTATCGGCATTAAAGCCTTTACCGCCGCGGTGCTGGGCGGCATCGGTTCGCTGCCGGGGGCGATGCTCGGCGGCCTGCTGCTGGGGGTTGCCGAAGCCCAGTTCGCCGGTCTGGTGAACTCCGACTACAAAGACGTGTTCTCTTTTGCTCTGCTGGTGGTGATTTTGATCTTCCGACCCCAGGGGCTGCTGGGACGACCGCTGGTTGCCAAAGTGTGAGGACGCCAAAATGAATGCAATGACGCAAAGCATCGATGTGCGCCAGTCGCTGCTGGATTGTGTGATGGCCGGGCTGGTGGCGTTGGTGGTATTTGGTCCTATCGTCGGCGTAGTGCTGGATGGCTACAGTTTCCATCTGTCGCCGCTGCGCGTGGCGCTGCTGGTCGGGGTGGTGATGGCCGGGCGTCTGCTGCTCAGCCTGTTTCTGCAATCCGCCGCCGGACAGCGTTTCGCACGTAAGTTTGAGGGCGCGGATGATGGCGTCTACGTGCGCGAGCCGGGTTACCGTTCGCGTATGCGCTGGGTGCTGCCGCTGTTGCTGGTGGTGGCGCTGGCCTTTCCGTTTCTCACCAGCAAATACCTGCTGACGGTGGCGATACTCGGGCTGATTTATGTGCTGCTCGGCCTTGGGCTGAACATCGTGGTGGGCCTCGCCGGATTGCTGGATCTCGGTTATGTGGCGTTTTACGCCATCGGCGCCTACGGGCTGGCGCTCGGTTATGAATATCTCGGCCTGGGGTTCTGGAGCATGTTGCCGCTGGCGGCGCTGATGGCGGCCTTTGCCGGGGCGCTGCTGGGTTTTCCGGTGCTGCGGATGCACGGCGACTACCTGGCAATTGTCACCCTCGGCTTTGGCGAAATCATCCGCCTGGTGCTGAATAACTGGCTGGCGTTTACCGGCGGGCCAAACGGGGTGTCGGTGCCGTCACCCACCTTTCTCGGGCTGGAGTTTGGCCGCCGGGCGAAGGAGGGCGGGGTCCCCTATAACGAATTTTTCCACCTCGATTACAACCCGAATATGAAGTTCATCTTTATCTACGTGGTGCTGGTGCTGGTAGTGCTGCTGGTGTTGTTTATCAAACATCGCCTGACGCGTATGCCGATTGGCCGTGCGTGGGAAGCCCTGCGCGAAGATGAGATCGCCTGCCGCGCCATGGGGCTGAATCACGTACTGGTGAAGCTGTCGGCGTTTATGCTCGGCGCTTCTACCGCCGGGATCGCCGGGGTGTTCTTCGCCAGTTATCAGGGCTTCGTCAATCCCACCTCGTTTACCTTCTTTGAGTCGGCGCTGATCCTCGCCATTGTGGTGCTTGGCGGCATGGGATCGACCCTCGGGGTGGTGCTGGCGGCCTTTGTGCTAACCGTCGCCCCGGAACTGCTGCGCAGCTTCGCCGAATACCGCGTGCTGCTGTTCGGGATGCTGATGGTGCTGATGATGATCTGGCGACCGCGTGGCCTGGTCCGCACCGCGCGTGTCGGCGTGCCGTTACGCAAAGGAGAGCGCCATGAGTGACGCGATTTTACAGGTGGACAACCTGATGATGCGTTTTGGCGGCATCAAAGCGCTGAATGATGTCAGCCTTGCGGTGGAACGCGGCTCAGTCACCTCGCTGATTGGTCCCAACGGCGCCGGCAAAACCACGGTGTTTAACTGCTTAACCGGCTTCTATCGCGCGACGGGGGGACGCATCACCCTGAATGCCCATCAGCGATCCACCGACGTGATTCAGGTGCTGGGGCAGAAAATCCACGCTACGGACTGGCTGCACCCGGCGCGGCTTGGCTCGCGCGTCTGGTACAAAATGTTTGGCGGCGCGCATCTGGTGAACCGCGCCGGGCTGGCGCGCACCTTCCAGAATATCCGCCTGTTTCGTGAGATGTCGGTGGTTGAGAACCTGCTGGTGGCGCAGCATATGCAGGTCAATCGTCAGTTGCTGGCGGGCATTCTGAATACGCGGGGCTATCGCGAGGCGGAGAACCGGGCGCTGGATCGGGCGTTTTACTGGCTGGAAAACGTCGATCTGGTGAGCAGCGCCAACCGGCTGGCGGGCACCTTATCTTACGGTCAGCAGCGGCGGCTGGAGATTGCGCGCGCCATGTGCACCCGCCCGGAGCTGATCTGCCTCGATGAACCGGCGGCCGGGCTTAATCCGGTGGAGACCGAAGCGCTGAGCCAGATCCTGCACCGGCTGCGCGCCGACCATCGCATCAGCGTGCTGTTAATCGAACATGATATGCCGATGGTGATGCGTATCTCCGACCACATCGTGGTGCTCGATCACGGCGATGTGATTGCGCAGGGTACGCCACAGCAGATTCGCCATGACCCGAAGGTGATTGCCGCCTATCTCGGCGCGGAAGAGGAGGACGACCATGGCTGAACCGATGCTGAGCTTTGAACAGGTGGATGTGTTTTATGGTCCGGTGCAGGCGCTGAAGCAGGTCTCGCTTGCGGTGAATGAGGGGGAAACCGTGGCGCTGATTGGCGCCAACGGCGCGGGGAAATCGACGCTGCTGATGTCGATTTTCAGCCAGCCGCGCATCGCCGCCGGGGAGATTCGCTTTCGCGGCAAGGCCATCAGCCGCCAGTCAACCCATGCTATCGCCGCCAGCGGCATCGCACAGGCGCCGGAAGGGCGGCGCATTTTCCCGGATATGACGGTGGAAGAGAATCTGCTGATGGGCACCATCGCCATTGGCGAACGCTTTGTGCGTGAGGATAAAGATCGCATGTATCAGCTGTTCCCGCGGCTGCTGGAGCGGCGTAAGCAGCGGGCGATGACGCTTTCCGGCGGGGAACAACAGATGCTGGCGATTGCGCGCGCGCTGATGAGCCGTCCAACGTTGTTGCTGCTGGATGAACCGAGTCTCGGCCTTGCGCCGCTGGTGGTGAAGCAGATTTTCACCATCCTGCGCGAGCTGACGCAGCAGGGCATGACGCTGTTCCTGGTGGAGCAGAATGCGCGCCACGCGCTGCAACTGGCAGACCGCGGTTATGTGATGGTCAACGGTGAAATCCGCCTGAGCGGCAGCGGCGAGGCGCTGCTGCATAACGACGAGGTTCGCAGCGCTTATCTCGGTGGGGCGGTCGATGCTGCGGCGCTGACGACAAAAAGTTTGTAATAATGATTAAATGGTGACGGGAAACACTTTGCATAATTGTTAGTGGCCTATCATCATTATTACTCTTCTTCTTTGTCCAAAGTGATTTGGTACTCCCTTGCAAAATCCTGGCTTAGCAGTGATGCGGGCGATCAGAAAAACGGCGTGGTATCCGAAGCGCCGTTCTTATCGCACGCTGTTGTGGCGTGAAATTACACCCCTCGCCGTGCCCATCTTTATCGAAAACCTGTGTGTGATGCTGATGGGCGTCCTCAGTACCTTCCTCGTGAGCTGGCTGGGGAAAGAAGCGATGGCGGGCGTTGGCCTGGCTGACAGCTTCAACATGGTGATCATCTCATTCTTTGCCGCTATCGATCTCGGCACCACGGTGGTGGTGGCGTTCAGTCTTGCCAAACGCAACGGCAAGCGGGCGCGCGCTGCGACGCGGCAGTCGCTGGGTTTGATGACGGTGCTGGCGTTTGTGCTGGTGATCGCCATCGAGTTCTGGGGCCACCTGATTATCGATGTGATTGCCGGCAGCGCCGAGCCGCAGGTGAAACAGCTGGCGCTCAGCTACCTGCAAACCTCGGCGTGGAGCTATCCGGCGGCGGCGATTGCGTTGATTGGCAGCGGCGCGCTACGCGGGGCGGGTAATACCAAAATCCCGATGCTGATCAACGGCGGGATGAACATCCTCAATATCGTGATCAGTACCGTGCTGATTTACGGCTGTTTTGGCTGGCATGGTCTGGGCTTTATCGGTGCCGGGCTGGGACTGACTATCTCACGTTATATCGGCGCGATTGCGGCCATTTACGTGCTTTATCTCGGCATCAACCCGGCGCTGAAGATCTCCATTCAGAGCTACTTCCGTCGCTGGAACTACGGCATCCTGATGGAGGTGCTCAGCATCGGGGTGCCTGCCAGTATCGAATCGGTGTTATTTAACGGCGGCAAGCTGCTGACGCAGATTTTTGTCGCCGGAATGGGCACCAACGAAATCGCCGGTAACTTTATCGCGTTCTCGATTGCCACGCTGATTAACCTGCCCGGCAACGCGCTGGGATCGGCATCCACCATCATTACCGGCAAGCGCCTCGGGCGTAATCAGGTGATGCAGGCGGAGCGGCAGATTAAGCATGTGTTCTGGCTGGCGATGATTGGCCTCTGTACCCTGGCGGCGATTACCGTGCCGCTGGCCGGGTTGCTGGCGAAGTTCTACACCCGCGATCCGGAGGTGATCTCGGTTACCAAACATCTTATCTGGCTGAACGCCGCCTTTATGCCGATCTGGACCGCCTCCTGGGTGCTGCCCGCCGGGCTGAAAGGCGCACGCGATGCGCGTTACACCATGTATGTCTCAATGTTCAGCATGTGGGGCGCTCGTGTGGTGGCCGGTTATCTGCTGGGTATTGTGCTCGGCATGGGGGTGATTGGCGTGTGGCTGGGGATGTTCCTTGACTGGACGGTGCGCGGCATCTGCTTCTGGCTGCGACTCACCAGCGGCAAATGGCTGAATAATTACCGCCGTATGGTGGCGAAAAGCGGGGGGTAATCCCCGTTTTGACTTAGCACCCTAAGTCAGTCCGAACCGTAGCGGTGCGATAAATCGCGCCGTTACGGAGATGTGATTAATAAGTAAAACCTATTATTTCCCCGCCGCTGTTCTGTGCCATTTTCCCTTCTTATTGTAAAAAATAAAATTCATCCTGCTGGTCAATTCCGTTATTTAACCGCTGGCTTCGATACTGAAAAAGTTATTTTTCCGTGCAACCAGGAGCGTCAATATGGAAAAGCCTGACACCATCGCCCCATTATTTTCCGTGCGCCAGCTTTGTGTGGCGCTGCCGCCAGGTATGGACCGCCGCTATGCGGTGGAAAACCTCAGCTTTGATCTCTGGCCCGGCGAAATTCTCTGCATCATTGGTGAATCCGGCTCGGGGAAATCCGTCACCGCCCATGCCGCCATGGGCCTGCTGCCGAAAGCGCTGCGCGTGCAGGGCGGGGAGATCCTGCTGCGCGGCAGCAACCTGTTGCAGCAAAGCGCGGAGCAGCTGCGTCAGTTGCAGGGCAAAACCCTCGCTATCATTTTTCAGGACCCGCTCTCTGCGCTCAATCCGCTGATGACCATTGGCGAACAAATTGCCGAGGTGATGCTGGCGCATAACGTCGGCACCACGGCCTCGCGTCAGCAGAAGGTGCTGGCGCTGCTGGAAGAGGTCGGGCTGCCGGAGCCGGAAAAAATCCAGCACCAGCATCCGTTTCGTCTCTCCGGGGGACAGCGACAGCGCGTGATGATCGCTATGGCGCTGGCGCTCGACCCCGATATCCTGATTGCCGATGAACCCACCACCGCCCTCGACGTCACCACCCAGGCGCAAATCCTGCGCCTAATCCGCGGCCTGCAACAGCGTAAGGCGATGAGCGTGATGTTTATCACCCACGATTTTGGCGTGGTGGAAGAGATTGCCGACCGGGTAATCGTGATGGAGAAGGGCAATATGGTGGAGGCCGGCCCGGCCTGGCAGGTGCTTAACGCGCCGCAGCATCCCTACTCACAGAAACTGATCGCCGCGGTGCCACGTATGCACGCCGGGGAGAAAGCGGTGCGCGATACGCCCACGGTGTTGCAGGTAAAGAATCTGGTGAAAACCTACCGCAGCGACGGCGGCTGGCTGAGTCGCGGTCGCGAGGTGAAGGCGCTGAACAACGTCAGTTTCAGCCTGAGCAAAGGTGAAACGTTGGGCATTGTCGGTGAATCCGGCTCCGGTAAATCGTCCCTCGGCCGGGTGCTGCTCAAGCTGCTGGCGGCCGATAGCGGCGAAATCCTGTTTGACGGGCGTGATATCCAGCCGATGAAAGAGAACGATTTTCGCCCGCTGCGCCGCTATATCCAGATGATTTTTCAGGACCCGTTCGCCTCGCTCAATCCACGCCACACCATCGGCACCATCCTGTCTGCCGGGCCGCTGGCGCTGGGCGGTATGACGCCGCGCGAGGTCGAGAGCAAGGCTAAACAGCTGCTGCAACGGGTGGGACTGGACGCCAGCGCCTGGCAGCGCTTCCCGCATGAGTTCTCCGGCGGCCAGCGGCAGCGCATCGGCATTGCGCGGGCGCTGATGTTCGATCCGGTGCTGCTGGTGGCGGATGAATCGGTGTCGGCGCTGGATGTATCGATTCAGGCGCAGGTGCTGGAACTGCTGCGCAGCATTCAGCAGCAAACGCAGGTGGCGATGATTTTTATTACCCACGATCTGCGCGTCGCCAGCCAGATTTGCGACCGTATTGCGGTGCTGTTTAAAGGCGAAATTGTCGAGCAGGGCACGCCGCAGGTGGTGTTTCGCGCGCCGCAGCATCGCTATACCCGGCAGCTGGTGAGCGCCATTCCGGGACACGCGGAAGCGGGCGTGACACCTTAAGTGAAATTGGAAAAAGCTATGACAAAAGTCGTTGTCATTGTCCACTATCTCGCCAATACTGGATTAAAGTTTGACCTGCCCTAATCCCTTCTTCTGAGAAGACTTTTTTTCAGTTTTGTGGAGCGCAGAATGACAAAGCCAGCGATACCTGCCGTTCCGCAACAGGCCACCGACGTGGATTTGGGACCGCTCGGCACCATGCTGAGTTTTTACATTCGCAGCATCAATATCGCCGTCTCGCGTGACCTGGACCAGCAGCTGGCTGGCCTCGAAGTGGCGCGCGGTACCGGCAAAATCAGCACGCTGCTGGTGGTGGATCGCCACCCCGGCATTCGGCCTTCGGTGATTGCCGATGTGATCCAGCGCGACCGTTCCGCCATGGCGCGCCTGCTTGACCAGATGGAGCAGCAACAGCTGCTGACGCGCGAAGCCGATCGCAGCGACAACCGCTCGCAGGCGCTGTTTCTTACCGCGCATGGTCAGGCGCTGGCGCAGCGCGTCCGTGAGCTGACCCAGCAGCAGGAAGATCGTTTTTTTCAGCGGCTGACGGCGCGAGAAAAACAGACCGTCATTCGTTTATTAAAAAAAGTCTTACCGCCGTAACGCATCAATAAAATCTGAAAATGACCGTGGGTGAGAAATTAATTTCACCCGCACGGTGAACTGTTGTCGCGATATTTCAGGGGACGCCTCAGATCAGGCGCAAATATCAGTGAACAAACTGCGGGAATAATTATGCCAGGTCCGTTTGTAGTGCCCGTGCATGGCGATGTGACATTACCGGAAAAAGTCGATGTGGTGGTGATTGGCGGCGGCATTATTGGCTGCGCCACCGCGCTGGAAATTGCCGAGCAGGGCGTCAGTGTCGCGCTGTGCGAAAAAGGCGGCATCGGGCATGAGCAGTCGAGCCGCAACTGGGGCTGGGTGCGTCTGGCGCGCCGCGATCCGCGCGAAGTGCCGCTAATGGCCGAAGCGCTGCGTATCTGGCAAACGCTGGATCAGCGGGTGCAGGCGGATATCGGTTATCAGCGCGCGGGCATCACCTTCAACTGCGCGACCGAGCGGGAATTCAGCGAGCTGCAAAGCTGGTCACGCCACATGGAAGGGACCGGCTTTCGCGCGGAGATGCTGGATCGCGCCGGTGTGGAACGGCTGTTTCCCGGCCACAAAGTGCAGGGTGTCGGCGCGCTGCATACGCCGGATGATGGCCGCGCCGAGCCGCAAAAAGCCGCCCCGGCTATCGCTGAAGCCGCGCGTCGTCATGGCGCACATATCCTCACCGAATGCGCGGTACGCGGCATTGAAACCAGCGGCGGGCGTATTTCCGGTGTGGTGACGGAACGCGGGGCGATCGCCTGTCAAACGGTGGTGCTGGCCGGCGGGGCCTGGTCCGGTCTGCTGGCGCAGCGGTTTAGCCTGCATCTGCCGCAGCTGAAAGTGCTGAACAGCGTGGTACGAACCCAGCCGCTGGCGGGCGGGCCGGCAGCCGCTTTCTGGACGCGCGATTTCGCTATCCGCAAACGCCAGGATGGCGGCTACACCATCGCCTCCGGTCATGAAAGCGAAGTGGATTTCGTGCCCGATACCTTCCGCTATGCGCGCAGCTTCCTGCCTGCGCTGCGGCATGAATGGGGTTCGCTGCGTCTGCGTCTGACCGGTCGTTTCTTTGATGAGTGGCGGATGCCACGCCACTGGCATCTCGACGAACCCAGCCCATTTGAATACTGCCGCGTGCTCGATCTGCCCCCGTCGAAAAAGCTGACCAACAAGGTGCTGGAGCAGCTGAAACAGCAGCTGCCTGCGCTGGCCGGGTTGCAGGTGGCGCAGCGCTGGGCAGGCTGCATTGATGTGCTGCCCGACGCCATTCCGGTGATCTCCCATATCGAGCGCTATCCCGGCCTGGTGATGGCGACCGGATTTTCCGGCCACGGGTTCGGTATCGGCCCTGCTGCCGGGCGTCTCACCGCCGATCTGGTGCTGAATCGCACCCCGGTGGTGGACCCGAAAGCCTTCCGTTTTTCACGTTTCAGCGATGGTTCGAAGATAGCAATCATGACCGGTTACTGACTGTTGTCGCCGCCGTGCGGCGTTGTGTTTCTGTTCACCTGAGGAAAAACGATGAGCGATAAGTTTGCAGATTCCCTGCCAAAAATTTCCCGTCGGCAGGCACTGGTTTATCTGGCATCCGGCACCGCAGCGCTGGCGCTGCCGGGACTGTTTGGCAGCGGAGTGGCGCGCGCGGCGATGAGCGGGGCTGCCGGTCAGGGTGGACAGATGGTGGTGGGCTTCTCGCAGGAACCGACGGTGTTTAACCCGTTGATGCCGCATATTGAGGTGGATGACGGCCTGCATTTCAGCCTGTTCGATCCGTTATTTGCCATTGATGATAAAGGCCACTTTACCCCGGCGCTGGCGACTGAAGTGCCGACCCAGAGCAACGGCGGTATCTCAGCGGATGGCCTCCATTTTCACCTCAAACTGCGCGACGGGGTAAAGTGGCATGATGGCCAGCCGTTCACCGCCGAAGACGTGAAATTCACCCTTGAGCTGCTGGTCGATCCCAATTTCCGCAGCTGGAGCCGCTCCGGCCATGAGCTGGTACGCGATATTACCGTCGTCTCCCCCACTGAAATCACATGGCGGATGGAGAAACCCTATTCGCCTTATACCTCGATTCTCGCCGCCACCTTTATTGTGCCAAAGCACCTGCTGGCAAACGTCACGGATAAAAACACCGCGCCCTTTAACAGCGCGCCGGTGGGCACCGGGCCGTTCAAATGGCAGCAGCGCGTGCCGGGCGATCATATCGAGCTGGTCGCCAATAAGGCGTACTACGGCAACGGGCCGCAGCTGGAGCGGCTGATTTATAAATACATCCCGGATCTCAACGTGATGTACACCCAGTTTGTCTCAGGCGATATCGACATCGCCGGGCTGCAATGGATTTCGGCCGATCACTACGACGAGGCGAAAAAGCTGCCGGGCAAAGTGGTGGATGTGTTCCAGAGCGCTACCATCGAGAACTTCGCCTTTAACCTGGCCCGGCCACAGTTTCAGGATGCGGCGGTGCGGGAGGCGTTGTACTACGCAATTGATAAACAAACCATTATCGATGCGTTGTACTACGGCCTGCCAAAGCCGACGGAAACCTATATGCCGCGCCAGTCAGCCTTTTTCAACGCCGATTTACCGGCACACGCCTTCAGCCTCGACAAGGCCAAAGCGCTGCTGGATAAGGCGGGCTGGAAACCGGGCGCGGGCGGGATTCGTGAGAAGAATGGCGTGCAGCTGTCGTTCACCAATTCGACCACCGCAGGCAACCACCTGCGTGAACAGATGCAGCAGTTTATGCAGCAGAGCTTCCAGGAGATTGGCGTCGAAATGAAGATCGCCAACCTGCCGCCTGCGGTGATGTGGGGGGACTACTGGATGTTGTCGAAATTCGACAGCGCGATTGTCGGCCTTAATTACCTTACCGGCTCCGATCCCGATACCGCCACCTATATGCGGTCCGACGCCATTCCGGCACAGGGCGGGGCCGGGCAGAACGTGTTCCAGTACAAAAATCCTGAGGTGGATAAGCTGCTGGCGCAGGGCAGCGCTGAGTTCGCGCCGGAAAAACGCAAAGCGGCCTATCTGCAAATTCAGGAACTGGTGCGCAATGATTTGCCGTTCCTGACGCTGTTCAGCTTCGCCAACGTGCGCGGCCACAAACAGGGGGCGGAAAATATCACCCCCAACATCAACGTGCGTATCGACAGCTGGAACGTCAACACCTGGTACTGGGACAAGAAAGCCTGAGTCGCATAAGCGAGCCATTCACAGAGCGGGAGGAGAGCCATGGGCGCATTTCTGCTTCGGCGTTGCGGTCAAAGCATCATCTTACTTTTCATGGTGTCGATCATCGGTTTTGCCGCGCTGAATCTGGCGCCCGGCGGGCCGCTGTCGCAATACGCCTTAACGCCGGGGATGACCCAGGAAGCGATGCAGCGCATTGCGGCGCAGATGGGACTGAACCGGCCATTGCCGGTGCAGTATCTCGACTGGCTCAGCCACCTGCTGCGCGGCGACTGGGGCCGTTCCTATCGTGACGGTCAGCCGGTGCTCAGCATTATCTTTTCCCATCTGCCCGCCACGCTGCTGCTGATGTGCACCTCGATGGTGTTCTCCATCGCCATCGGCGTGTGGATCGGCATCCAGAGCGCCATCAAACGCGACAGCCTGTTTGATCGCATGGCGACCCTCGGTGCGATGGTGGCGCTGTCGATCCCCACCTTCTGGTTCGGGCTGGTGGCGATTTACTTCTTTGCCCTGAAGCTGCAATGGCTGCCGGCCGGCAATATGTACACCGTCGGCGATGGGTCGCTGGTGGATGTGCTGCGCCATCTGGTGCTGCCGGTGCTGGTGCTGACCTTTGTCGATGTGGCGATCTGGAGCCGTTATATGCGCACCGCCACGCTGGAGGTGATCAATCAGGACTTCGTCAAAACCGCCCGCGCCAAAGGCGTGCCGCCACGGCGTGTGCTGCTGAAGCATGTGGTGGGTAATGCGCTGCTGCCGATGATTACCCTCGCCGGTATGCAGCTGCCGACCATTCTCGGCGGGGCGCTGGTGGCGGAAACCGTCTTTACCTGGCCGGGTATGGGGCGTCTGTTTCTCGACAGCCTCGGTTACAGCGATTATCCGGTGGTTATGGGGTTGCTGATGTGTTCAGCGATACTGGTGCTGATTGGCAACCTGCTGGCGGATGTGATCACCGCGCTGGTCGATCCGCGCATTCGTCCCGCTTAAGGAGGCAAGATGGCATCTTCTGTGATTACGCCCCCGCCGCTTCCGGTGCGGCGGGTACGCAACCGCACCCTGCAACGTTTTCTGCGGCATAAACTGGCCTGCGCCAGCCTGTTGCTGATTATCCTGATGGCGCTGGCCTGCGCCTTCGGGCCATCGCTGCTGCCGTTTGACGACCTGCATATCGATCTGCGTGCGCGCTTTGCGCCACCGCTCACCGGCTGGCACTGGCTCGGTACCGATCCGCTGGGGCGCGACCTGCTGGCGCGGTTGCTGATGGCCGGACGTATTTCGCTGCTGGTGGGTTTCTTCGCCATGCTGCTCAGCATCATGCTCGGCACGCTGGTGGGTATTGTTGCCGGTTACTACGGTGGGCGCATCGGTGCGCTGCTGATGCGGATCGTGGATGCGTTTCTCGCCTTTCCCAGCGTGTTTCTGCTGCTGGCGCTGGCGGCATTTATCAAGCCGAGTCCCGCGATGATCACCGTGATTATCGCCGTGACCAGCTGGATGGAGGTGGCGCGCATTGTCGAGGCCGAGGTGCGTTCATTGCGCGAGCGCGAATACATTCTGGCGGCACGGATGCTGGGCCTGTCCGGGCGCTGGATTATGTTTCGCGAACTGCTGCCGAATGTGGTCGGGCCGATTATCGTCGCCGCGACCCTGACGGTGGCGCGCGCCATTCTGCTGGAAGCCTATATCAGCTTCCTCGGCTATGGCATCCAGCCGCCGCTGCCCAGCTGGGGCAATATGCTGAACGGCGCGCAGCAGTATCTGATGCGTGCCCCCTGGCTGGCGCTGGTGCCGGGGATCGCCATCACTCTGGCGGTGACCTGCTTTAACTTTATCGGCGATGGCATACGTGATGCGCTTGATGCGCGCAGCGAGAAAGAGTGAGGTGATATGCAAATCCCGGCAATGGAGTGCAGAACTTCTTGTTTTGGTAACGGCGCGCTTTGCGCTCTACTGACAGCGTCAATCATTTCCTGAGAGCAGACGATGAAAAAATTATTGCAGCAGTGGTTCAATGGCCTGGTGCAGCCACAGTCGGCTACGCAGCCGGAGAGTGATGTGGATTTTGCCCGCCATCTCGAGCTGTTGATCCCGATCGGCCAGCTGTACGGTCTTGAGTTCCACCCGTCGGTATATCGCTACTATGAAAGATGAACGCTTCCATCTGGTGATGCGTTACAGCTACTGGAATGAGCTGTGCGCGTTGTGACAAAACCCGCTAGCTTCCCGGCGGGTTTTTTTATGTGCTTACTGACTCATGCTTAAGATGGTACGAATGTTGCGGGCGCTGGTGGCGATAATATCGATCGCACCGGTGCGCAACGCCCCCATAATCGCCATCGCTTTGGTATTTTCGGACGCAATCGCAATCACGCAGGGGATCTGGCGCAGTTCTTCCACGCTCAGGCCGATCACGCGGTTATCCATCACGGTGTTGACGTGCTCGCCGCGCGAATTGAAAAAGTCGTAACCGGCAATATCGCCAATCACGCCCTGATTGAGACTGGCATCGTTGATCTCCTGTGGCGTAAACCAGCCCAGCTTCACCATATAGCTCTCTTCGTTCATATCGCCAATGCCCACCAGCGCCACATCGGCCTTACGCGCGCGGTCGAGCGTCTCCTTAATGGTGCCGTTTTGCTGCAACAGCGCCTTTAGCTGCATATTTTCGACATAGGCGGGGGCATACAGCGATTCGCTGCTGCCGCCAAACTTTTTCGCCAGCAGACGGCTGATATGGTCGGCGTTGATGATGTCGCCAGGACGATGGGTGCCGCCGATACCACAGATAAAGCGGCAATCGCGCGGCTGGATGGTGCCCGAGAACTCCGCCAGCGCGGCCACATTGCGGCCCTGTCCGACTGCCACCACCACGTTGTCTTTCAACATATTATTGAGATGACCGGTGACAAGATTGGCGACCTGGCGACGCTGCTCTTCTTCGTCGTTGTGATCCAGCGCGATAAGCGCGCGGCTGATGGGAAAGCGCTCGATTAACTGCTTTTCCAGCTGCGTGCTGAAAACCGGGTGGTAACGCACGTTAATCTCAACGATCCCTTCTTCTTTGGCGCGTTTTAACAGACGGCCGACTTTGATGCGGGAAAAACCAAATTTGTTGGCAATCTCCTCCTGCGTCACCTCATCACAGTAATACGCAACAGCAATCTCCGTGAGTAACTCATATTCCTGGGACGCGTTCGATTTATCCATCCGGCTGCTTTCTCCACGCAGTAGAACAATGTTTAGGGGGTGAACATTTGCTGAAGTATATCAGAAATATTTTGGCATCAAATGCAGCGGGCGCGGCGGGGCAGAGAGGCTGCCCCGTCGTGGCGGTTGGACTGCCCAACTAACGGGCGGCGTTATCGCCGATCAGATTCTGTGCTTCCTCCAGAATGGCGGCAAACGCCTGCGGCTGGTGGGCAAAACGGCCGAGGAAAATGCCATCCACGTCGGGCCACAACCGGCTCAGCAGGCCGGGGCCAGCGCTTCCGCCGTAGATCACCTGGCATTGCGTCCCATAATGTTGCTGCAAATGCTGGCGCAACGCCGTGCACACCACGCGGATGTAATCATCACTGGCGGGTTGCGGCGCGCCGATGGCCCATTGCGGTTCCCAGGCGAAGATCGTAGCGGGTAACGGCTGCTCTTTACGGTGCGCCAGCAGCGCCTCTGCCTGCTCAATGGCAACCTGCGCCGCCGCTTCGGCGCTCATCTTTTGTTCCTCACCAATACAAATGACCGGGGTGAGGTGATGCGCAAACGCCATATCGATCTTCTGATTAATGATGGCGGTGGTTTCACCAAAGTGACGGCGACGTTCGGCATGGCCGAGTTCAACGTAACGGCAACCCATCTCGGCCAGCATCGCCGCGCTGCTCTCACCGGTCCAGGCGCCGGGTGGGGCGGCACAGACATTCTGCGCCCCCGTCGCCATCACCGTGCCGTTGAAGTGGTGCAGCGCCGCTGACACCGCAGGCATGGCGGGAAAGGTGAACAGCTGCAACTGCGCGCTCAGCGTTTCCGGCTGCCGCCGCAACAGATCCGCGACCTGCTGGCACCACTGCTGGGTTTGCTGGTAGCCGAAATAGGTTTTATGGCTGGTGCCAATAATCATCTTCACGGGCATATATGCTCCCGGCTCGGTTCGGCGACCGGTGACGACGTCATGCAGCTGCCGACGGCGGTGATAATCATCGCCAGCGATACCGCGCCCGCATCGGGGGTGCCGAGACTGCGTTCGGCCAGCGGGCGTGCCCGGCCAATTTTCGGCAGCAGCTGCGCGGTTTCCTGCGCACTGCGCTGGGCCACCGGTTCCGCCCGACGCCACGCCTCGGCGAGAGACAGCCCTTCATCCGCAGCGGCGCTGAGCGCCTGGCTGAACGGCAGCAGCACATCCACCAGGGTTTTATCGCCCGGCTTTGCTTTGCCAAAATGCATCACCCCGGCGTTAGCCTGGGCAACCGCCTGCGCAACCTGCACGGCATCCGGTTTGTTCTGGTTGCCGATGGTGATACCGAGCGTATTCAGGATCACCCCCCAGATGGCGCCGGAGGTGCCGCCTGCTTCATCCGCCCAGGCATCTGCGGCCAGCTGCAACAGGGTTCCCGCGCCGGCGCCCTGGTCCAGCGCGTGCTGCGCCGCGCTGCGTGCGGCGATCACCCCGCGCTCCATGCCGATACCGTGGTCGCCATCACCGGCTACGGCATCAATACGACCAAATTCTTCGGCATGAGTAATAACGGTGTCCGCCACGGATATGATCATGTCCATCACCTTCACCGCCACGTCGCGCGATGCCGGGCTGCCCTGCGGAATGTGCACCGCGCCACTTTGTTCGCGCTGCAACGGATCGAGTGGCAGGTGCGGCAGAACCGAACCGCGGCTAAAGGCCGGGGTGGTGGCCGGAGCCAGCCACAACGCCTCCAGTTCCTCATCAAACCAGACGAAGGTCATCGAGATCCCGGCCATATTGAAGCTGGTGACAAACTCGCCCACCTGGACATCCGCAATCACCACTTCGGCTTCCAGCAACCGTTGCTGCACGTCATGCCAGAACACGAACAGTTCTTCATATTTCACCGAGCCGAGACCGTTTATAATCACGCCCAGCCGCGCCCCGCGAGTGGCGGGGATCGCCTGCGGCCGCTCCTCAAGCAGGGTATGGGTCAGCATTTCCGCCAGCTCGTGCGAGGGGACAATATTCAGCTCGCTGATACCCGGTTCGCCGTGGATCCCCATGCCGAAGCCCATTTTGCCTTCCGGCACGGTGAATAACGGGTGCTCGGCGCCAGGAAACGTGCAGCCGCCAAACGCCAGTCCCAGCGAGCGGGTTTGTTCATTGGCGCGACGGGAAATCGCCAGCACCTCGTCGAGCGAATCACCGCGTTCAGCAGCAGCGGCGGCGGCTTTAAAGACCACCAGATCCCCGGCGACGCCGCGGCGTTTCTCTTTTTCCGCCAACGGCGCGCTGGAGATATCATCGGTGATGGCAAAGGTTTCGCAGGGGATGCCTTCGGCACGTAAGCGCTCGCAGGCCAGGCCGAAATGCAGCACATCACCGGCATAGTTGCCGAACATTAACAGCACGCCGCCCCCGTTATTGGCGGCGCGCGCCACGGAGCAGATTTGCTGAGCGGAGGGGGAGGCGAAAAGATTACCCATGGCTGCGCCGTGCGCCAGCCCCTGGCCGACCAGACCGGCGAAGGCCGGATAATGTCCAGACCCGCCGCCAACGACAATCGCCACGCTGCCCGGTTTACTCTGCGTGTTGCGTACCACGCCACCCGGCACCTGCCGTACCAGCGCGGCATTGGCGCTGACAAAGCCTGCCACCATCTCTTTCGCGAAGTCTGAGGGTCGGTTAAAAATCCAGGTCATTTGGTGTTCTCCAGATAATTTGCATTGATTACCCCAGCCGCCATCTTCTGGCGCTCAACAGCCATCACAAATGAACTTTATGAGATCAATTGAACAAATCAAATGTTCACCCGGTGGATTTGTGATCGTCCTCGTGGTTTGGTGAATTAAGGCGCTTTTCGCACAATATCCGCTTTTTAAGGGGGTGATTTCTTGCTAAACATTATTACATACGAACATTGGTTGAGCTTTTGTTCAGTGAAGTCACCCGGAATCCCAGTCTTGGCCAATCACATGAACAATCACTGAGCATCAGTTCAATCTGTTACCGCCATCCATGAGGTGAAAAATATGCTTAAAGTCGCAATCGGTGCGGATGATGCCGCGACCGGACTTAAAAACCTGGTGAAAGAGCATTTGCTGAAACGAGATATTGAGGTGGTCGACTTTAGCCACGATGTCGCCGGAAATGATCAGATCTATCCGGACATCGCCTTTAACCTGGCCTCGGCCATCAGTGAGGGAACCTTTGAACGCGGGTTGCTGTTTTGTGGGACCGGCATTGGGATGGCGATTGTGGCGAATAAGGTTCCCGGTGTCCGTGCCGCGCAATGCCATGATGCTTACTCGGCGGAGCGCGCCCGTAAAAGTAATAACGCGCAAATCATGACGCTGGGCGCGCGCGTGGTGGGAAGTGAGCTGGCGTTGATGCTGGTGGATACCTGGCTTGCTGCCGAATTTGAAGCAGGGCGCTCCGGGCCGAAGGTGGAGCGTATCGATTATTACGACACGCTGCTGCACCCGGCTGGCTCCCATGTCAGGAAGGAATCCGTATGAACAAGCTGCTGGTTGGCGTGAATACCGCGATGTTCGATGGTCTGGAGACGGATGTCGCGTTCAGTACCATAAAGAAAGCGGGTTTTAGCTATGTCGAACTGGCTTACAACCAGGGCTACGTCGGTGATATGCCTCCGGCGCTGTTTGCGGAAGAGAATGCGCAGCAGATCTGCGACTTGCTGGAAAAGCATCAGCTACGCACCCACTCGCTGGGCGCGACCATGAATATGGGAGCGGACGATGCCGTGGTGCAATTCAGCCGCCGTATCCGTTTCGCCAGGATGATCGGCGCTAAGTGGATCAACATTTGTGTCGGCAGAAGTGCCGATCGCGCCAAAATCATCGCGAATCTGCGCGAACTCGCCCCGCTGGCGCAGGAGAATGGCTGTGTAATCTGCCTGGAGAACGGCGGAGATCCCAACTATGACGTATTTCGCCTGGCGGACGATGGCTTTGCCTTGCTGGAGGCGATCGCCAGCCCGGCGGTGGCGTTTAATGTGGATGCGGGGAATATCGTTTCGCTGTGCCCCGATGTCGACCCGATTGCGCAGGCGATAGGCATGTTGCCGGGTGCGCAGCATTGCCATCTGAAAGATCTGGTGGTGCGTGATGGCGAAGTTCACTTTGCGCCATTCGGCCATGGGCAGCTGGATTATGTGCCAATGCTAAAACAGCTGGAGGCGCGTGCCATTCCCTGTAGCCTCGAGATTCCGTTGCGTATGCACCGTCAGCGTGACAGTTATCCGCTACGCGGCGACGCGCCCGTCGATCCGCTGCGCAGTCTGGAGGTGTTGATTCAGTCACGCCAGATGCTGGAGAAGTGGCTGGGTTACGCTTTGCCTGCATCATGAGATCACGCGCCTGCGGCCATTCAGCCTGGGCGCCGTTTATTCTCTCCGGCAGGATAATTAAACGCTTTTGTGTTGCTGATAAATATATTCCTGTTGCCGATGTTCAACGAGTTCTAACGATTCATTAACCGATTGCCTTTTATTTTTCTAACGATTATTAAACTGAAGGTTAATTATGTCTGACTCTACCCTCACTCCCTCAACACCAGATAAAAAACCTGGTCATTATCGCTGGGTTATTTTTGCCACCATGTTCTTTTTATTAGCCGTCAACCTGATGGATCGTATTGCATTATCGATCGGGATGCCGTCTATAAAAGAGGAGTTTAATCTTTCGCCAACCACTCAGGGTCTGATTCTCAGCAGTTTCTTTTGGTCGTATGCGCTGTTGCAGGTGCCAGGCGGCTGGTTACTGGATCGCTATGGTCCGCGCAGGGTTATCACCGGCGCGCTGGTCGGCTGGGGCTTCTTCCAGGCCCTGTGCGGTCTGGCGGGCGGCGGTATCAGCATGATACTGACGCGTATCGGCTTAGGCGCGATGGAAGCGCCGGTTTCCCCCAGCGGCGCCAAACTCAGCTCAACCTGGCTGACGCAGTCAGAAAGAGGGCGCGGCGCGGTGGTGATGGACTCAGGTAGCCCGCTTGGGGTCGCGATTGGCGGCATCATTGTGGCGCATCTGATTGTGATGTTTGATTCCTGGCGCATCACCTTTATCGTCGTGGGTCTGTTTACCATGTTGCTGGGTTTTATGGCCTGGCGCATTCTGCGCGATCGCCCGTCCGACCATCCACGCGTGGAGGCCAGCGAGGTGGCCTATATCACCGCAGGTAACGTCAATAGCGTCACCGGCAAGGTTGATGATACGCCAACCAAAGGCCTGGGACTGAGCTGGTTTACCATGGCGGCGATCATGATTGGCCGTGCCTCCTGGGGCATGGTGTACTGGGGATTGCTGACCTGGGGACCGAGCTATCTGGCGCAGGCGCAGGGCTTAAAACTGGCGGCTATCGGTAACTCCACGTTCCTGATTTTTATCATGGGGACTCTGGGGTGCCTGTTTAGCGGCTTCTTTGTCGATTACCTGGTAAAACGCGGTGTCACGCATAACGTGGCGCTGAAAAGTATGCTTTCCGTCTCCGGCATCGTGGGCCTGGGCGTGCTGTATGCGTTATCAACCGTCACTAATCCCGAACTGGCGATTACGCTGCTGGCGATTGCCGCTTTCTTTATGATGTTCGGCAGCCTGTACTGGAGCTTCCCGGCGATTCTTGCGCCTAAAGATCGGGTCGGCATGGTGGGAGGATTAATGAATATGGCGAATAGCTGCGCCGGGATTCTGGTACCCATCCTGGTGGGGGTTATTTTGCAGGTGACGGGCAGCTATGAAAGCGTGCTGGTCTATTTCGCCGTCTGTGCCGGATGCTATACCCTCGGGACACTGTGCATTAACTTTAATAAGACGCCCGTGAAGCCAGCGGAATTATCGTTCCAGAAATAAGGCCTCAGAAAACATCCGTTTTCTGGTTCGGACACATCTTGAATAAATGCAGGGTCGTGGTATGTCAGTAATATTACGCGTGGATAAAGTGCCACAGGTGTTAGCAGACGAGCTGGCGAAAAGCTACCTGATATGTGAATACGATAAATTATCAGAAACCGAATTTTGCGCCATTGCCGGGGAAGTTCAGGTGATATTAGCCAGCGGCGAGTCGAAAGTCAGCGCTGAGTTAATTAACCAGTTGCCGCAATTAAAATTGATCGCCGTATTTGGGGTCGGTTACGACGGCGTGGATATTCACGCCGCCGCGGAACGTCAGGTTCAGGTTACTAACACGCCGGAGATTTTAACCGATGACGTGGCGGATTTGGGTATCGCCCTGATGCTTAACGTCGCGAGGCGCATTAACGGCGCCCATAAGTTTATTGAGCGGGGTGGCTGGGGCAGTGGGACTTATCCGCAGGCCACTAAAGTGACGGGCGGGCGGTTGGGGATCGTGGGCTTTGGGCGCATTGGTCGGGCGGTGGCCAAAAGGGCGAAAGGCTTTGATATGCAGATCGCCTGTTTTAATAAATCCCCCGTGGAAAGCCACGAGGCGACCTGGTATCCCGACCTGATTGCGCTGGCAGCCAACAGTGATGTGCTGATGGTGTGTGCGAGTGCCGACCGGGAGAGCCACCACCTTATTAACCGTGAGGTGCTGGCGGCGCTGGGACCGAATGGCATCTTAATCAATATCGCCCGCGGCAGCGTGGTGGATGAGGATGCGTTGGTTGAAGCGATCAATCTGGGCATGATTGGTGGCGCGGGACTGGATGTGTTCGCCAACGAACCGCAGATTCCACCGGCGCTGCTGCATCGCGATGATGTGGTGGTGACGCCGCATATCGGCAGTGCCACCCGTGCCACCCGCGCCGCGATGGCGAATCTGGTGATGGACAATATCGCCGCATTTTATGGCGGCAAGGCGTTGCTGACACCGATATCATCAAGGTGATAGTCACTATGCAGGGGCCTTGAAGGCCCCTGATGCGTTACAGCAGAGCTTGCTGCCACGCCGTCTGTAAAAACTCACGACACTGACGTTCGTTATCCCACAGGTCATCCTGCGCGGTGGTCCGCATTTCAACCGCGAGGGATATCGGGCCGCATTCCTGTGGCAGCGGGAGGTTAATGGCGGTGCGGATGATCCGGGCGGCAACGGAGGGAGTGAGAAAACCCGGTTCGCCAAACTTCATATGATAATCGCCATAGCCGGATGCCTGCGGGTCAAGGATGGCGTTAGCAAGATGCAGCTGTGAAATAAGCGGTGCGGCCAGCGTCAGGGAGGCGGTGAGATCTTCCTGGTTTAATGCGACGTGTGCGCTGTCCCAGGCGAGATAGAGTTTCGGGCAATCCGGCCGCAGCGCCATCATCCACGCCACCGTCTCGTCGGTTGGGCCAATAAGCTGACATTTGTGGGCGAAACGGTCGAGAGGCTCCACCTGCAACAGCATAGAATCATACTGTGCAACCACTTCGCCTATGCGTACCAGCGCTTCACCAAATCCCTTCTTCGCTTCTTCACGGCGCGCATCACCCGGATCGGCACCGCTGACTAACGACAGCTTGCTGGTGCCACAGGCCGCGGCGAGGTGCACCAGCTCACAGGCGCGACGGATAGACTTTTCCCGCAGTTCACTGTCCAGGCT
Organism: Pantoea sp. X-Soil-TKNS-1207; assembly: GCF_059730485.1. Taxonomy (NCBI): domain Bacteria; kingdom Pseudomonadati; phylum Pseudomonadota; class Gammaproteobacteria; order Enterobacterales; family Erwiniaceae; genus Pantoea; species Pantoea sp. X-Soil-TKNS-1207. The sequence continues at coordinate 2,636,633 of NZ_AP035958.1, read as the reverse complement.
GCTGAGGTTGAGATTGTCTTTCAGCAATTCGAAGGTCAGCCACTGCGTAACCTTTAAGTCGTGCTGTTCAGCCAGCGCGCGGATATGTCTGGCGATCTCAGGCTGATGGATCACCCCGGTTTCAAATCCGCGGTAATAACCGATCCCGGCGATTTCGCGAATGACGTGTAAAACCGCCGTTTCATCATTGGCGAGGGGAAAAAACAACTCTGCAATATGCGCGGAAGGATACAACGTGGTCGTCGTCATACTCTCACTGCCTCCTTAAAGGGGAAAAGCCTGTCTGGCGGGATGCGATGGAACAGAAGATGATCCGCTGCCGTGAACATTTTAATCATTATTGAACATATGAACACAGAAAGGGTGGGGGATTGGCCGTAACCCGGAGGTTGATCACAGTTTATCGCCGCGACTTTTTGGCCGGTTTTTCGCTTTAATGGCGGTGAAAAGGGCGTTTATCGGCGGATGGCATCAGAAACAGGGCAGGGAGCAAGAGTAAGGAGAGTGTTCAAATGTTTATGGTGGCGGCAGGGCGGGCGTAAAAAAGCAAAAACCCCGCCGAAGCGAGGTTTTCTAAATGATGATACTTTACTATGCGGCCGGTGCCAGTTCACAGGCACCACATATCCTGCTCAGAGAGGCCGGGCTGAACTTCACGCTGGAGAAGGTTGATCTGGCTACACATTTCTGGTCTGGTGGGGACTATCGAACCGTTAATCCGAGGGCTTATGTGCCGGCCCTGAAGCTGGACGATGGAAATGTGCTGACAGAATGCGCAGTAATCTTGCAGTTCATAGTCGATCAGGTGCCCCCGAGTCGGCTATTACCACCGACAGATACACGTGAGCGCTATCATGCGTTGGAATGGCTCAACTTCATTGCGACCGAAATACATAAGAGTTTCATCACCCCAGAGAGGCATGGCGGTGTTGCGGCAAACTTTCTATCGAAAACGCCGCAGGGGCAGGCCCTGACTCGTCTCCACGTATTGCCCCGACTGGACTATGTCCATCGCTGGCTGACTAAATCGAGTTATCTGCTCGGCGCGCACTTCAGCGCACCAGATGCCTACCTTTATACAATGCTGAACAGGGCGCGACGGTTGGAGATAGATTTAGCTCAATTGCCCGCGCTGCAGGATTTCTTTGAGCGCGTGGGCGAACGCCCCTCCGTAAAGGAGACGTTGCAGGTGGAAGGTGCTCCTCATGCACTGCTTGAACAGAACGGTGGCTGATGGCAGTCAGGATGTAAGGAGTGACGGGTTGATGGTATTTTTGCTGATGGACTAATCCGGAGACTAAAGCCTGCAAACGTTCGGTCTGATTCCTGACATCGCCGATAAATCGTAATGACATCAGCGTTACGTTTTCTGTATAATTACTGTTCAGATTGCAGGCCGGAGGATGACATTATGCCAGCGACATATAGCGTTTCTGTTAAGCGCGAAACATTGAATTTACGCATCAGGCCTGCCGAACGCGACCTTATTGATCGTGCAGCAAAGGCAAAGGGGAAAAATCGCACTGATTTTGTTCTTGAAGCTGCCCGTGCTGCCGCTGAGGAAGCCCTGATTGAGCAGGGGATTATCCTGGCAGATCCTGAAGCTTATCAGGAGTTCCTGACCCGGCTGGATCAGGCTCCCGCGCCGAATACAGCGTTGCGTAAAACTATGCAGACCCCCGGACCCTGGGAATCTGAAAAATGATTTCCGCCCCTGAGCCACTCCATGCCGGACATGATCTCTCATCATTTTGTTGCGGCGTGGATTCTATGGACAACTGGCTAAAACAGCGGGCAATGAAAAATCAGCTTACGGGTGCATCCCGGACATTCGTTTGCTGTGATGACCTGAAGGTGCTGGCTTATTACTCGCTGGCCTCCAGCTCAGTGATAGCAGGCAGCGCGCCCGGACGCTTTCGTCGCAATATGCCCGATCCAATTCCTGTTGTGGTATTGGGCCGTCTGGCGGTGAACACATCATTACACGGTCAGGGTGTCGGGCGGGCACTGGTGCGGGATGCCGGATTAAGAGTGATCCAGGTTTCTGACACTATTGGTATCCGGGGAATGCTGGTTCATGCCTTGTCCGATAATGCCAGAGAGTTTTATCTGAAGGTGGGGTTTGAGCCTTCGCCGATGGATCCGATGATGTTGATGGTGACGCTGGGCGATTTGCAGGCGGCCGGATTGTGATTGCTGTTTTTGAACCCTGAAGATTGGGTCAGAGCAGAAGCTTCCATTTTCCACTCATGCGGTATTTCAGATACCACAGACGCGAACCGCCGGGATTAACCAGAAGATATAAGCTGTGAGAATCGGAGACTTTAAAGGGTTTATCAGAGTGTTTGAGACTGCGGATTTTGGTGTCGTTGAGAGACATAGGGTGGTCACTCCATAATCGAACTGAAATGACCCCAGATCAGACCACCCATTTTTCCCGATGCGGAGGGAAAACTGAAAATGCATCGGGAAGGTTTTTCACGCTATCTCGTTGAATCAGAATCATTGAAAGATTCGCAGGGATGCATGAAAACAAGAATATGGCTCCTCTGACTGGACTCGAACCAGTGACATACGGATTAACAGTCCGCCGTTCTACCGACTGAACTACAGAGGAATCGGTGTTGATGGCGCGCATATTAATGGGCGCTGCCGGATGTGTCAACAGCTGAAAACACATTTGTATTCAACTGGCTAGCATTAATACAAAGCGATCGCGCTTTAAACAGTTCCTGATGTTAAACGCACCAGCGGGTCCTGACGATAGAACTGTTGCAGATGGCGATACATGGCAGGAAAGCGGTTTGCCAGCAGATCCGGCGCGCTAAAGAAATACTCGGAGAGCACCGCAAAACACTCGGCGGCATCGCTGGCCGCGTAGGGGTCGATGGTAGCCGCTTGCTCGCCCACCAGTTCCACTTCGGCTTCGATCTCTTCCATCGCGTGCAGCAGATCTTTTTCCCAGCTGGCGACATCGCGCAACGCAATGGCCGGGATCCCACTGGTGTAGCCGCTGCCGCGCGCATCCAGCTTGTGCGCCACTTCGTGGATCACCAGGTTGTAGCCGGAAAGGTCGAACGAGTCCTGAATATCCAGCGCATTCAGTACCACCGGGCCTTGCGTCCAGCTCTGCCCGGCATGGACGGCGGGCGCCTGATGCACCAGGCCGCTGTGATCTTCCCAGCGATCATCCACGCTAAAGGGTTCGGGATAGATAAGGATTTCATGGAAGCCGTCGAGCCATTCGAGGCCGAGCTTTAGTACCGGCAGGCAAAACAGCAGCGCCAGCCGCGCGCTGCGCAGTTCATCAAGCTGGAGTCCCTGGAGGGGGGTGATCTTTTTCTGTTGCAGAAAGCGCTGTGCCAGGGCGATCAGGGTGGTTTGCTCACTCTCTTCCAGTAACGAGAAGATGGGTTGCGCCAGCGCCTGTTGCCACGGAAGCGCTGCAACGGAAGCTTCTACCTGCGCATGCCACGGCCATTTGAACATCGCATCACTCACTCTTCAGGGCGGAACCAAAGCCGTCTATTCAACCTGTTAGCGGAGGTTTTGTCTGTGACTGGAGTTGCAAAGGTGCGAGAGGGGGAGACTTTTACCTTACCCTCCCCCGCAGCGGGAGAGGGTAAGCGCGGGTTAGCCTTCGCGCTCTACACGCTGGAAGGCAATCACCCAGACCCACGGGTTCACTTCCCAGCTGGTGGCACCATATTGCTTCTGCCAGGCTTTGCGGTAAGCCTCTTTCGGCGATTCAGAATTCATATTCATGGTGAAGAAGTTATTGAGGAAGTGCGAATCGGTCTGAACGCCCTCCGCCATGATGTCATCTTCGCTGATATCCTGAATCTTCTCGGCGCGTACCGAGGTAATTTCCAGATCGATACGGCTGGCCCAGCGTGGCATATGGATCGCCGTCTGCCAGCCAAATTGCTCGGCATCCTGCAAATTCTCATCCAGCTGGCCGAGTTCATTGCTGTCGGCGCGGTACTGGCAGAATGACGGATTGCGGTACGGCAGCGGATCACGTTCGTACTCCGCCAGCTGCTCCTCGGGCACGATCGGGCCACGCCAGGTTTCGCGCACCCACAGGCGATCGCCGGCTTTGCCGTACGGGCAGTGATAACTGATATCCGCCATCGACATCAGCTTATAGCCGTGCAGATGGTTGGCGCTGACGTCAAACGCGTGCACGCCTTCGTGATGATCCTGACCCGGACCAAAAGCCTGAGTTTTCATAATGCGCCGGGTCTGTGTTTGCTGGCCAACCAGCAGGGCGCGCACCCGCTGTTCGGAAAAAAGAATCGGCCGTTCTTTCATGATTTACCTCTTGTTGTGTCACGAACCCGGAGAACCTGCTTAACCATCCGCATCCACGGATGTGCAGAATTAGCATAATGGGTTTAAATCAATTTGCTTAATAATTTGTCGCCTTATAGTCAGGCTTTTCGGTCATTTTTTGATTTAAAAAATGGCTTATAAGCAAAAAACGTGCTCGTTTGGGTTCGAAGGAAAAACAGAATCGCATTTTTCCCAGATACAGTACGTTATAACGGACAGAATGGGAACTCTTTCAGAATATGTCGCAGGTTATTGGCCAGCCAAATCATTTATTGGTAGCGCGTTTAACCAGAATAAACGCGTTACGCACTATTTCCGTATGCTTTAAAAACATTATGGATGCTAAACAGAGTTGTTTAACTAAAACGAAGATGAGGAAATACCGAAAACGCACGCGGCTCTGGGAAAACATTGTTAACAGCGCTATAACAAGATCAGGATCGCATTTTTTTAACCGTGATTATGCAGGAGGGTTGTAAAGAAAGTGTCATCACCGGGCCGCTAAGATGTGCGCAGGAGTAGCACCCAGGTGCTTTTATAACAGCAATAACAGGAGAAGCATGATGTCGCTTACTGGCTGGCAACCCCGATTTGAAAACTGGATGCAGCAGAACTGGCTGCATGAAGATAAAGCTCACGATATCGCCCACCTGCGTCGCGTCTGGATGAGTGCGTCGCGCATGATGCAACAAAGTGAAGCCGATCCGCTGGTGGTGCTGACCGCCTGCTATTTCCATGATGTGGTTAATCTGCCGAAGAACCACCCGGAACGTCATCTGGCCTCGACCTACGCCGCCGAAGAGACGCGCCGCATCCTGCAACAGGACTTCCCGGACTTTCCTGCCGACCGCGTAGACGCCGTAGCCCATGCGGTGCAGGCGCACAGTTTCAGCGCTGGCATCGCGCCACTCACCCTGGAAGCGAAGATTGTGCAGGATGCCGATCGGCTGGAATCGCTGGGAGCGATTGGCCTGGCGCGCGTGTTCTATACCGCAGGCGCACTGGGACGGCCGCTGTTTGACAGCGAGGACCCGCTGGGTAAAGAGCGAGAGCTGAACGATGTGCAGTGGACGCTGGACCACTTCCAGAAGAAGCTGCTGCGCCTGCCGGAAACCATGCAAACCGAGGCGGGTCGTCAGCTGGCGGAACACAATGCTGACTTCCTCGTTCATTACATGGCGAAGCTGTGCGCGGAGTTGCAGGGTAACCTGACAGCCATTGATGAATCGGTGTTAAGGGACTTCAGCCCTATACACGTTTAATATTAAATTTTTATGACAGCCTGTTAACTTTCGGCAACTTAAGCTACGTTGATGAAAATCAAAAAGGAGTAGCACGATGACCGAGACCGTTAATTTAACCATCAAAATTGATCCTGCGCTGAAAGAACATATCAAACAGCTGGCTCTGGATAACCAAATCTCCATGAGTCAGGAGATTGTTAATCGTCTTGAGGCAAGCTTACAGGCACCGGCTCAGTCAGCAATTGATAATCAGGATACGGAAGAAGCCGTCTCTGAACAGTTGAGTGCTACTGAACTGAAACAGATTCGAGTACTGCTGAAAAAGCAGGGCAAGAAAAAGAAATAATAAGAAACCCGTCACTGACGGGTTTTTTTTATATCGCCTTCACTTCAACGCGAAACTGCTGCGCGCGCTGCGCCAGCCGGTCGGAAAGCGCGCGCAACTGCGCTGCGGCCTGCACCTGCTGAGCATTGATCGCTTCGTTTTGTTGTAGCTGTTCGCTCATCGCCACCACTTCCTGCGCGATGGTACTGACGCGACGGCTTTGTGCCGTGGTATTGGTCTGCAAATCATTCAGCTGTTGTACCACGCCCGATACCGCCTGGCTTATCCGGGCGAACAGCGTTTCCAGGCTTTTCACTTTGTCGAAACCGTCATTGACGTGCTGACGGGTAGTCTGAATCAGGCCATCGATTTGCCGTGTGGACTGGCCGCTCTGCTGCGACAGCAGGCCAATCTCTTTCGCCACCACCGAGAAGCTGCGGCCATAAACCCCGGCATGTGCCGATTCAATGGCCGCGTTCAGCGCCAGCAATCGGGTTTGCAACGAGAGACTATCCAGCATGTCCACAATTCCGGCGATATCGCCCGAGGCGCTGACAATCTGCTGCATCTGGTTTTCCATATTATCCACTTCACGCGCGCAGTTGCGCATCAGGGCATCGGCCGATTGCGCTTCCTGGGTGGCCTGCTGCGAGAATTGCGCGCCGTTCTCCACCTCTTCCGACACGCGGTGCAGGCGCTGCGACAGATGGTGGAAACTGGCGTTTTGGGTCTGATGCTGCTGCATCGCCAGCTCATTGTGCTGCTGCATTTTCTCCGCACCGGCGGCGACGCTCGTCGCCACGGTGTTGATATCGCTGACAATCTGCTGCAAGCCCTGACGCATGGTGTCAATTGACTGGAACAGCTGGCGCGTCTCCAGTGACTGACGACGCAGCGGGGCGTCGCTGGCGAGTAAATCACCGGTGGCGATTTGCGCCAGCTGCGCGTTGGCGCGCCGTAACGGCAGCAGGACACCCCGCATCAGCAGGCTGGCAGCCAGCGCCAGCAACGCCATCAGCAGCGCGCTGACCAGCAGTGACAGGTTACGGCTCTGCTTCAGGGTGCCGAGGGTGCTTTGATTAACCTCACTCAGCTGGTGGTTGGCCTGCTCAATCTCATGAAACCAGGCATCGTTAAATTGCTGTTGAAACGCCTGCATCGGCACCATAAAAAAGGCATTGATGTCGTTGGCGGCGAGGCCTTTCAGCTGCTCCTGCAAGCCTTCTTTCAGCAGGGTAAAACCCTGCGCCAGTGGGCTGTCGGCAGCGGCATGATATTGGCTAAACAGCTGCTGCGCCTGGTCGAGCGAATCCTGGGCCGCGGCGGCGAGGCTTTTCCAGCTGTCCACTGAACCGCTTTGCTGATCCTGCATCAGATAAATACCGGCCCCGTGGCTGTTATCACTGGCAGTGAGCAATTCAATACGCGCCTTGTCCAGCAGGGCCAGTCTATCCCGGAGTTGGCTGGCCTGTTGCAGCGACGTTTGTGTCTGATTGACATGCTGATTAAGCAACCACACCCCGGCAGATTGCAGCAGGCAAAACAGCGCAATAAATAGCAGGAACTGGCTGCGCAGGCTGGTGAGCCACAGTGGCATACGCAGGGAAAACCGGGCGCGCAGCCGCGCCGGCAGAGAGATAACGGAAAGGAGTGACATCAAACGCCCCCAAAAAAATAAAAAGCAGTATTGGCAGGGGCGATGACAGTTTGGTGACAGTGGGACGACGGCCAGGGAAAACAGCAGAAATATCGTCCCTAAAGTAAATTTTGGTACAGACTCACTGTGTGCGTTGCAGGTATTGCTCAATCAGTGGCCGCAGCAGTTGCGCCACGGCAGCAAACACTGGCACCACCACCGAGTTGCCAAACTGCTTATAGGCTTGCGTATCGGAGACCGGAATGCGGAACCGGGTTTCACCCGGCGCTTCAAAACCCATCAGACGCGCACATTCGCGCGGCGTTAAACGTCGTGGGCGTCGCGCCATATTATCGGGGTGCTGGAAATCCTGCTCACCCAGCGCGCTGTCCCAGCCGCGATCGATAAGAATCTCCGAACCATCTTTGTAGTAGCGTGCCGACAGGGTGCGCACGCAGATCTTCGGGTTGCGCGGGTCATTGAGGCCAAAGCCAAAGCCGTTGCCCCTGGCTTTATGCTTTTTGGCATATTGATAGAGATAGTTCCACAGCACCGGCGACAGGGTATATTTGGCCTCCGGTTGGGGTTCCAGCAGGCTGCTCAGCGCAGGCACCTGTTGCGGATAAAGCGTAGACAGGGCGCGCAGAGAGAAAGCGTTGCTCAGGCCGCTATCACGACGGATACCCACCAGCACGATGCGTTCACGATGCTGCGGCAGGAAATGGCGCGCATCGACGATTTTGGCATCCGGCAGACCGCCCTCATCGGCATCGGCCACGTCGTAACCCAGTTCGTCCAGCGTGGCCATAATGATGGCGAAGGTGCGGCCTTTGTCATGACTCTTCAGGTTTTTGACGTTTTCCAGCACAAAGAAGGGCGGTTTTTTTGCCGCCAGAATACGTGCCACATCAAAGAACAGGGTGCCCTGCGCTTCGCATTCAAAGCCGTGCGCCCGGCCCAGCGCGTTCTTTTTACTGACGCCCGCCAGCGAAAATGGCTGGCAGGGGAAACCGGCCAGCAGCACCTGATGATCCGGGATGGTCTGATCAATATGCTGATAAATGGCCTGCTCATCGCTCAATCCCGCCGGTTGCGTCACCTGGCGAATGTCGCTGTTAAAACGATGGGCCTGGGGATCGCAATAATGATTCGCCTTATAGGTGCGTACCGCTTCTTTGTTCCATTCACTGGTGAACACGCACTGGCCGCCGATCTGTTCAAAACCACGACGGATGCCGCCAATACCGGCAAACAGGTCGACAAACTGGAAGGCCGGCGCGTTGTAATGGGCTGGCCGCGTGGGCAACAGCGCTTGCAGGCTGGCGATTTCCGCGCTGCTTAACGGCGGAACGGCATTTTTTCCTGCCCGAATGCGATTGAGGCGCGGCACGCTCCAGTCACGCCCCCCGGCATTGCTGAGTGTGGTGACCAGATCGCGTGCGGCATAGATCGACAGCGCCTGCATCAGCAGGGTAGCGGCATCGTCATTCGCGGAAACGGTGAGCGGAGAGGGTGAGGCAGTCGCGGCGGTTTCTTCGGCGTGCATGCGTTTTTCCTTAACAGTGAAGCGGCTATGCTATCACTCATCACGCCCTGAAGAAATTGGCGGGTCGTGCCCGCCAGCGTCCGCTACTTTTTCCTGCGCACTTCCAGCGCGTACTCTGCGCCGTTGATACGGACTTTCAGCAATTCCGTGGTGTCGCTGTAATCGGCTAAGGTGCCTCGGGCGGCGCGCATTAACAATTCGCCATCGTTGTTATAACCGAAGCCGACCCGGTTATTTCCGGTCCAGTGCTGCTCAAATACCACCGGCGTCTGCACAGCGCTATCCAGCTCGGCGGATTTGCTGGCATCGCATTTGCTAAAGACTTTGCGAAAGAGAAAATGAATACCGGCCTGATGACGATCTTCCGCGTTGGTATCAAGCAGCACTTTGCAAAAACCGCTATAAATCGCCAGCTTGATGTAAACCCGACATTCGCCGTCACCCGCCAGTTTTTCGATATGTACCTTCACTACCGGGGAGGAGCCTTCGCCATACCAGGTGCTGACCACCTGGCTATTTCCCATCTGAAAGTAGATATGCGCCACCCCTTCCGAAGTTCGATCGCTGAAATCCAGCTGGGTGCTGCCGACGCTGTTGTATTGCGCGCTGCCAATCACCCGCATATGTGCCTGCTGTGATTGCTTCAGTTTAATTTCACCGACACAAAACCAGCTTTCATTATTGCTGCGGTTATCCATCGGATTTTGCGTGGTGATATAGTCGTAATTCAGCGAGCCATTAATAATGGTGCCGGTATTATCTATTTCGATAGTGCCGCGTTCATATTCCGACAGCCACTCCTTGCCTGTGGGCGTAAAATCAAAACCATTCCCGCCCTGAATATTTTTCTGAAACGTAATGGTGCGGCAATAGGCCATTTTCATTGGCGCTTTGCAGTCTTCAATACTCAGGGCCTCAATAATCCACTGACCATTGGAAAGATCACCGGGATCATCGCTGTGTTCAATCCAGCCATTATGAATGATTGACTGCGTGCAGCGCGGCGCATAGATAGCCGGTTTCAGGCTGCTGTACTGAATATTGAAATTGGAGAGTTCCACCGCGGTTGAATGGTCCCATGCCCCTTTTTCGGTATCCGACCAGCTGGCGTAAATTAAGGAGTCCTGGCAATTACGTGCGTACCACTGGTCGATTTTGCAATCCAGCGTATCAACAATATCGAGGGCGCGGCCGCCTAAATACCGAAACTCCATGCTGCTGACGCGCAAAAACTGACCGGCAACAATAATATTTTTGAAAAAGCCTTTGCTGTTGGCGGCAGGAAACTCCGTGGTTTTACTTTCCCCCTCGATGACAAAGCCGGAGATTTCCACGTAGCGCGCTTTCACTTTAAACATCACTTCATCGTTTTTATGGTCGGAAACCAGGGTGGTGGTGGGGAAATAGCCAAAGTTGACCTGAGCGCCGGAGAGTTTAAAGCGATTAACCTCATTGGCGGAAATATCGAATTTCGAGATCAGATATTTGCCCGCGCCAAAGCGGATGCCGGTGGAGGGATAGTTTTTCTGCGACCAGGCAAACATGCGCTGTACCGCAACCAGGCAATCGGTGCTGCCATCGGGCACGGCGCCAAAATGCAGCACCGTCACGTCGTTATAATCGAACAACACCCGTTTCCAGCGCGCCCCTTTGGAGGTGACGATGTTCAGGCCATAATCTTCGGCGGTGCGGGTGTCGGTGGCATCGTAGACAAACAGGCCGCCGCCCATTTTGGTGCCTTTGCTGTATTCCAGTACCGAAGCCAGCTCACCAGGGCTGCCGGGTTCGGTTTTACGTAGCGTCTCCACATCAGCCAGCTGCACCAGGCTGCCGCCCCCTTCAAGGCTGGCGAGTTCCAGCACGATTTTATCGAAATCAAGATTATTACCGTTACTGTCCTGTACCCGCAGCGCGTTGCGGGAGAGGGCGGCGGTGGCACTGTCACTCTTTTTAACCATGGCGGGTTCCTCAAAAATGGAAAGGAAATCAGACGTGCCAGATTATTATAAGTGTTTGATTGTTAATGTGTTGATAAGGTCCGGTGTTGGCTTGAGTTAAATCCGCAGCAGGAAATTTCGCTGCGGGTAAAGTGGATGAATTGTGATGGAAAAGTGCGCGGCAAAATCTGTGTTTACAGAGAAATCGCAGAGGGTTTTTACTCAATGACGGAGCGATAGCGGGGCGGAAACCCGCTGCGGTTAAACGCAGCCTGCAAAAGGATTAATTGAATCGTGTGCAATCTCACGCGTCTGACTTATGTCGCCGGGGCGGGCGGTCAGCACCCATGGTGTCTGTTGCCTGCGGGGCTTTCGCTTTTGCCCCAAACCGCTAAAGTTGAAGGAGCCACAAGAAAAAGGAAACGCTATGGCCGACGTCCATTCCCGCGATGTGCGCAGCAAAAATATGCGCGCAATTCGTAATCAGGACACTGCAATTGAACAACGTATCGCGTTGATATTGAAAGACCGCGGCTTTACTTATCGCGTGCAGGATAAGGCGCTGGCGGGTCGTCCTGATTTTGTCGTACCTGCTCAGCAGGCGATTATTTTTGTCCACGGCTGCTTCTGGCATCGGCATCATTGTTATCTGTTCAAAATGCCAGCGACCCGCACCGAATTCTGGACCGGAAAAATTAACAGCAACGTCGAACGTGACCGACGTTATGTGCAGCAGTTGCAGGAGGGAGGCTGGAAGGTGCTGATCGTCTGGGAGTGCGCGCTGCGTGGCAAGATGCGTCTGGAGGATGACGCGCTGATTGAACGGCTGGAAGAGTGGTTGCTGGCCGCCAGCCACAGCGGCGAAATCGATCATACCGGTCTGCATCATTATCGTGGCGAGTAGGGGGATTGTTGCTTTTACGCGCCATAACGGTTTAGATCTCCCCTTTCTCTGGGACGCGGAATAGAGCCATGAGCAGCATCAAACTGACGGTCAAACGCCTGTACCAACTTCGTGACGAGCGGATGGTCAACACCCGTGCCACAGCGCGCATCTATCTGGGCGATACGCTGGTGGCGACTGAAGAGATAAGCGGTATGACAGAAAGCCCGGTGAGCAAGTATTTGCACGCCGGTGATGCGGCGGGACAGCCGTTACGCGTCGAGTGGGATTGTGCGGGCATCGCCGATATGTCAGTGACGGCGGTTGAGCGTTGCCCCTGTTGTCAGGATCACGAACCGGAATAAGGATAATAATTTTGGCAGGAACCAGCTTACTGACGCTTCTGGATGATATTGCTACCTTGCTTGACGACATTTCTGTGATGGGCAAAGTAGCGGCAAAAAAGACCGCAGGCGTACTGGGTGACGATCTTTCACTCAATGCGCAACAGGTCACGGGTGTGAAAGCCAATCGCGAATTACCGGTGGTATGGAGCGTCGCGAAAGGCTCTTTTATTAACAAACTGATTCTGGTGCCGCTGGCGCTGTTAATCTCCGCCTTTGCGCCCTGGCTGATTACGCCGTTGCTGATGATAGGCGGCGCGTACCTGTGCTACGAAGGCGTGGAGAAGGTGCTGCATAGCCTGAATCACGATAAAGCCGAAAAAAGCCCGGAGGCGCGTCAGCAGCGCCTCGACCAGCTGGCGCAGCAGGACCCGCTGGAATTCGAGAAGAATAAAGTGAAAGGCGCGGTGCGCACCGACTTTATCCTCTCAGCCGAGATTGTGGCGATTACGCTGGGGATTGTTTCCGAGGCGCCATTACTTAACCAGGTATTGATTCTGGCGGGGATTGCCATTCTGGTCACCGTTGGCGTCTACGGCATCGTCGCGGCGATTGTGAAGATCGACGATCTCGGTTACTGGCTGCGGGAGAAGTCCTCTACCCTGGCGCAGGCCGTGGGTGGGTTGTTGCTGGCTGCGGCGCCGCTACTGATGAAGTTTCTCTCGGTGGTCGGCACGGTGGCGATGTTTCTGGTCGGTGGGGGCATTGTGGTGCACGGTATTACGCCGTTGCATCATGCCATCACCGAATACAGCAGCGGATTTAGCAGCCTCGCCTCCATGCTGCTGAGCAACGGGGCCAATCTGGTGCTCGGCTTTATCATTGGGTCGATCGTGCTATTAGTGGTGAATCTGATTGCCAAACTGCGTGGATAATCGCTATAAAGCGCTGGAAATTTTTAATCACGGGTCAGGAGAACGATGATGAACGACGATATGTTTGAATTTGATATCGATGCACAGCTGGAACAGGCTGAGGCGAAAGCTGCTGAAAAAGCGCAGGAAGTGCCAGCCGATCTGGGCGACGAAGCGGACTGCGAAGGTTGCAAAATCTGATTTCCCCACCCGGAAAACGGTTTCAAAGCGGATAATAATTTTTATCCGCTTTTTTTATATTCAACACATTTAACTGCTTATTCCTAAATTGCAGTAGTAATCACAAACTCTTATAGGCAAAAACCTCCCCCACCTGCTATACCTGATGAAGTTCATTCAACGGGAGAAGGGAGGGCGCGTATGACCTTTGCGATCAGTGACGAAGTTCAGCACAAACAGGGCGGACCCACGATGGTGGTGACCGGCTATGCCAGCGGAATGGTAGAGTGTCGTTGGTATGATGGCTACAGCGTGCGTCGCGAGGCGTTCCACAGTGACGAGCTTTGTCACTTATCCGCCGCGCAACAGCTGGCCAGCTAACCGCCGCCGGGACGGTTTTTTACCGTCCCGTGTTATTGCTCAAACTGTTTGATCTTCCTTTGATCCCTGCCTGTACGATTTTTCCCCCGCTGTCTACACTGTTTTCATTCGCTTTTTTCCGGAGCATGGTTGCTGATGGCACAATCGCCACTTTCCCGGCAGTTGGGCAATCCTTTTTTGCGTGTTCATCTCTGTTTTCTGCTGGTCTTCCTTTTCTCCGCGCTGCTGACGGTACGTGAAGCGCTGGAATTAAAAGCTAACTACGAAGATCGTCAGCGTGCGCAACTGGCGGAGATCCAGAAAAGTCTCGACAGTGAATTTCAGGAAAGTATCGATGGCCTGATTTACTACGAAAAAATGCTCAACTATGCGCTGGCGCATCCACTCGATTCCGATAACGCCCGCGAAGCGCTGAAGCGTTTTCAACTGTTGCGTAGCCAGCCACAGTGGCAGCTGCAACTCAACAGCCCGCGCAGTATGCCGATCAACGGCCTGAGCGATGCCTGGCTGGCCGGTGCGCCGCTGTTGCAACGCGATCCCGCGCGCATCTCTCACGAACTCTGCGCTGCGATGGAATTCAGTTTTATTTTGCAGTTCAGCGATCCCGAACAGGATTTCCATACGCGCTTCTGGTACATCTCGCGCGCCGGGTTTTATATCAGCTCGCGCCCGCCGCAAACCCCGCAGGAACTGGAAACCAGTTACGCCACGATGGTGCAACGCGGTTATTTCCGCAGTCAGCAGCCCGAACCCAACAGCAAGGCGCGTTTGCGCTGGACGGCGGCCTATCAGGGATTGTTTAACGAAGGTGTGATGCTTACCGTCTCGGCACCGATCATCAATCAGGGTTACTGGTATGGCGTGCTGTCGATGGACTTTTCGCAGCAACGTATTCGTGACCTGATGGAGAAAATCCGCCATACCCGCTTGCCGGGCAAACTGCTGCTGCTGGACCGCAATTTGCAGGAAGTGGTGCGGCTACAGGCGCCGGATGAAAAACCGCTGCCGCAGGCGCAGAAACAGCGGCTGGAAGCGCTGATGAAAACGCAACCCAGCGGCATTCTGCGTCTTGGGACGCAATTTGCCAGCTGGAGCAAACTGAACAACGTTGATGCTTATATCGTTAACGTGCAGAGCCTGAAGCAGGGAATGCAACAGGAGCCGGGACGTGTTTCCCTGTTCCTGCTCGGTATGTGGCTGCTGTTTGTGCTGCTGTTGCTGGTGTCACATCAGGTGATTTTCCGTCTGGTGCGCCGGATGGACGATCTCTCTGCGAAGCTGAGCTGGCGCGCCAATTATGATGGCCTGACGCGTTTACTCAATCGCAGCGCCTTCTTTGAGCAGTTCGTTGCGCTGGCGGTGCGCTGTCAGCAGCAGGAGCTGCCGCTCTCCGTCATTCAGCTGGATGTCGATCACTTTAAAAACGTCAATGATAGCTGGGGCCACCATGCGGGCGATCAGGCGTTGATCCACGTCGCCAGCATAATCAGCCATACGCTGCGTAACTATGATATTGCCGGGCGTATCGGCGGTGAGGAGTTCTGCATCGTGCTGCCAGAAACCACGCTGGCGGAGGCGAGGGCGGTGGCGGAACGTATCCGCGCGCGACTGGCGGAGAAAACCATCCTGGTTAACGCCAGCACCACCTTTCACGTCACGCTATCGGCCGGGGTGTCCGGCAGTGAGGAGCAGGGCGATTACGCCGCGGAAAGTCTGCAAGCCAAAGCCGACAGTCGCCTTTACCTGGCGAAGAGCCGCGGACGCAATCGCGTATGCAGTGAGGATTAGACCTTGCCGTCGTTATCCTCTTCGACGGCCTGATAGATACGATGCAGAATATCCGGGAATGCCGACTGCACCCGGCTCCAGCTGGGGATAAAGGGTTTATCGTTCGGACGCTCAATAAACGCCTGGCCGGCATCGAGGATCGCCTGGGTAAACATCTCAACCGCAGCCTCTTCGATGTGCTGGTCGAACTTCAGACCGTTCATGGTCGCTTCGTGGTTGTAGATCTCCATCATATCCAGCGCATTGCGATAGTAGGTGGCCTTCAGGACGCGGAATGAGTCGCTGGTCAGCGGCACGCCCATGGTCGCCAGCTTGCGCAGCAGCGACTGGACGATATCATTACTCATGCGTTTCAGCCCACCGGTGCCATCCTCTTCCGACAGCGGCTGATGTTTATGATCGTAGTTATCGGCGATCTCCACCTGGCAGCTCTGGCGCGTGGTGTAGTTGCGATAAATCTCCGACAGCACGCCAATCTCCAGCCCCCAGTCACCGGGAATCTTGATGCCGTTCAGCACATGGGTCCGCATGGCGAACTCACCTGAGAGCGGATAACGGAAGCTGGCGAGGTAATCCAGATACTCCGAATGTCCATAGACTTTTTGCAGCGAGCGCAGCAGCGGCCCCACCAGCAGGCGACCGACGCGGCCATTCAGTTTGCCATCGGCCACGCGCGCATAAAATCCTTTGCAGAACTCATACTGAAACGAGGGGTTGGCCAGCGGATAGAGCAGACGCGCCAGCATACCGCGCTCATAGGTGACGATGTCGCAGTCGTGCAGCGCGACGCAGCTGGTGCGATCCGACGCCAGCGTGTAACCGGTACAGAACCACACGTTGCGTCCTTTGCCCGGCTGGCTCGGCGATAAGCCCTCTTTATCCAGCTCCGCATCCAGCGCCTTCAGGCGCGGTCCGTCATTCCACAAAATGCGATGACGCTGCGGCAGGCGCGAGAAGAACTCACGGGCAAACAGAAACTGGTCGCGGTCGGCCCGATCGAGACCAATGACAATTTCATCGAGGTAGGGCACCTTCGCCAGCTCATTGACGATATTATCCAGCGCCGGGCCTTCCAGTTCGGAAAACAGCGACGGTAAAATCAGCCCCATTTTGCGTTTGCGTGCAAAGCGCACCATCTCTTTTTCCAGCGATTCAACGCTGCGGTGGGTGAGATTATGAAAGTTGGTTATCACTCCGTTCTGGTAAAAATCACTCATCGCCTCATCCTTCTGGTTAGCTGTTCAGCCCGTTAATCGGGTTGGGCAAGAAAATAGTCCAGGCCTTCGCGCCAGCCCTGCGGGCCAACGTGCGCGGTGTGGTAGACGTTGTGATCATCCTCGCGGTTAAGTATGACCGGCGTTTTACTGAAGCCTTTTATCACCACGGCATAATCGACGCGTTCCAGCATCGGCGCATCATTGGGTCCGTCACCCAGGCCGATAGTGGTGCGTTTGTGCCCTTCCTGCTGTGCAAGATGGTGTTGCAGGCGTTGCAGCGCGACACCTTTGCCGCTGCCCTGCGGCATTACGTGCCAGAAACGTCCGCCCTGGGTCAGATCGAGTCCCAGCGGTTGCAGCGCCTCGCGGAACGCCGCCAGCCGTGCCGCATCATCGCGCCACAGCACCACTTCCGACGCGTCGCGCTGGCGGCTCTGGCTGGCTTCAGTGAGCGTCAGGCCGGTGAATTTCGCCACCTCAGCATCACTGAAATCGTGAAAGCCGGTGAAACGAAAGGCGGATTGCAAGGTTTTCAACTGCTGACAGAGCGCAAGGTAGTCGCGGCCCGGCCCTTCAGGGAGTGTTTGCTCTCCGCCCCAGGCAATGCGCGCGCCGTTTTCGGCGATAAAAGGGGCGCCAGCGATACCCAGTTTCTTTTGCAGGGGAATAATTTCGGCGGCGGTTTTACTGGAACAGATCACCAGCGGGATCTGGTGCTGTTTCAGACGCGCCAGCCATTCGCTGGCGGCATCCCAGCGATAATCGTGATGGTCCAGCAGCGAACCATCCAGGTCGGTGACAATCAATAACGGTTGGTCAAGGTTGACCATCATCACACTCCTTACACCCTGTGGCGTCCGTAAAGTGAGGAATTATCAGTATAATAGCGTAATCGTGATCACACTTTTTTCGTATGACAGCGGTGTGATCAGCCAGGATAAATCCTAAAACGCAGCGATAGCAGAATTGTGCATGCGTAATCTGTGCGCAGAAAAAAGACAGCAGGCATGCGGTGTTTTCGGTAACAACCGGCGCTGCGGGCGCGGGATCCGTTGCAGCTCACGCAGGTATGGGACTTGTCTTATACAGGCTAAGGCGTAATCTGGCTCTGTGTTAGAGATTTTCCTGGTGTAACGAATTTATCGCTTTAACTTTACCCGGCCATCCCGCCGGGTATTTTTTTGAAATCGATTTCAGCGATTCACCTCGGTGATGGTGTAATCGCGAATATCCAGTTCAAAGGCTTCCGCCAGCTCGGTATAGGAGTCATAGGACTCACCATTGACCTTTACGCGGTGCGCGTGCTCAGCTTCCATATACTCTTTAACCTCGCCTGAGGTTTTTTCCTGGATTGCGTTGAGTAGCGCCTCGACATCGATATTCACTTCACGCTGAACGTTATCGCTATACTCTTTTGCTGTTGCCATCATCAGGTCTCCTGAAAGGCGAAAGGGTTCTTAAACAGTATAGACGGCAGGGAAGAATGGGCAGGGCGTGGGTGACAGGCAAAAAAAAGCCCGCGCTGCGCGGGCAAAAATCCTTGTTACTTTTAGGTTGACTGCGCCTTTGGGGTTGGTGCAGTACTAAAAATTCTACGTGGCAGCCGCGTCAAAAGTCTCGCCACTAAACGTTAAGAAAGCGAAAATCCCTTAGCGGACGCTTCTTTAGCCCGGCGCGGGGAATCACCCGACGCTGATCGCGATCACACAGCCGCGCATTTCTTCCGTTACACTGTGTCTCAGGACTATTTCTGGAGAACAATCGATGAAGGTCAATGACCGCGTGACGGTAAAGACAGATGGCGGCCCGCGCCGTCTGGGAACGATTCTGGCGGTGGAGCCGTTTAATGAAGGGGTCATGTATCTGGTGGCGCTGGAAGATTATCCGCTGGGGATCTGGTTCTTTAACGAGAGCGATCATGCGGAAGGGGTGTTTGTCGAGCCGTATGCCGAAGAATAAGGAGTATCACCCGTAACGGCGCGATTTATCGCGCCGTTACGGGGCGGATATTACTGCTTAAAACGTCTCCCAGTTATCATTTCCCGCCGTTGCCAGCGCCTGGCGTGGTGCCAGCGCTTTTAATACAGGCTGGACCGCTGGCGCTGGCGCCCCGAATCCCGGTGCATCATTCAGGCGGAACGCCGCCACCGCCTGTGTCAGTTTACCCGCCTGGTCTTCCAGCGATGCCGCCGCCGAGGAGGCTTCTTCTACCAGCGAGGCGTTCTGCTGGGTAACGTTATCCATCTCCGTCACTGCCAGGCTCACCTGCTGGATACCACGGCTCTGCTCATCAGAGGCCGCGGCAATTTCCGACATAATATCGGTCACGCGGCGCACCGCTTCGACAATCTCACCCATAGTGGCACCGGCTTCACCCACCTGATGCGAGCCGTTGCTGATCAAATCAACCGATTCGGTAATCAGCGAGTCGATCTCTTTCGCCGCCTGTGCACTGCGCTGCGCCAGGTTGCGTACTTCGCTGGCGACCACGGCAAAGCCACGGCCCTGCTCACCGGCACGCGCGGCTTCAACAGCGGCGTTCAGAGCCAGAATGTTGGTCTGGAAGGCGATGCTGTTAATCACGTTGGTGATCTCGGCAATTTTCTTCGAACTGCCGGAAATGTTGTTCATGGTTTTCACCACGCCGCTCACCAGTTCACCGCCGCTGCGCGCTTTACCTGACGCGTCGGCAGCCAGCTGGCTGGCGTGGTGGGCGTTCTCAGCGTTCTGCTTCACGGTGGCTGTCAGCTGTTCCATGCTGGCTGCGGTCTGCTCCAGCGCGGAAGCCTGCTCCTCGGTGCGGGAGGAGAGGTCGGTGTTACCGGCGGAGATTTCGCTGGAACCCTGATAAATCGCCACTGCACCTTCGCGCACCACACCTACGGTACGCACCAGGGAGTCCTGCATCAGTTGCAGGTTATGCAGCAGGCTGCCAATTTCGCTGCGGCCCCAGGCTTGTTGCGGTGCGGTCAAATCACCCTGGGCGATACGTTCGATGCGGGTCACCGACTGGCGCAGCGGATTGATCACCACGCGACGCAGGAACATAAAGGTCATCAGCACCAGTACCAGCGCGGCAGCAAAGGCTGAGGCCATGGCGATAAAGCCGATGCGTGACTTCTGTGCGGCTTCGTTGTTGATGGCGTCGGCGCGTTGGGTGCGGATCTTAATCGCTTTCAGCAACACATCGTTATACGCATCATCCAGTTTGCGCGTCACGTCAGTTTCCTGCGCGATAATGCCTTCGAAGCTGCCCTGTTTCGCTGACTCAATCATCGGCTTCAGGCCTTTATCAATATAAGCATTGAAGCGTTCGGTCAGCGGAGCATCGAGTGCCAGGTCCTCGGCGGTTTTCGTTTTGCGATCCATATAGAGTTTGAAACCGGCGCGCGCCTGCTGAATACGTTGCTCGCTGGTTGCCAGGTCGGCTCGGTAGCTATCCATTTCCCCAATACGCGCTGCCGCTCCGGACTGAATCACGTTCAGGCGCGCCGTGCGCAGATGGTTGGAGCTGTTGGAAATTCCCATACGGACCTGGATTTCATCCGTGGCGTCATTGAGTGAATTATTACTTTGAATCAGAAAGTAGCTGGCGAGACCAATACACAGGGCAAAAAGCAGCAGAATGCCACCAAAGATCATGCTGAAAAGAGGCATCAGGCGCAGGTTCTGCCAGATGCTGAGCTTATGTTGCTCATCAATCGATGCTGTTTTCATATCCTTGCTCTCAGTTAGGTAGGTGTTCTGAAGCTTACATCGGCATGAGAGAGGAAAGGATTAGCCAGCAAAGTGGGATCTTCATCGCAAAATAGGCAAATACGAAAAAGGGCCAATCTGCTGACTGGCCCTTATTTTTACCACGGGAAATTATCGCACGTTGACATAGATCCCGGAGGTAACATTATCGGTCAGACGTACCACATGGTAAATAACCTGTTTATTGTGAGTCTTTATTTTTCGCTTAATATTACCTTTGTGTGACGAAACTGTTTTTGCCTTGATTTGCATCTTGTCTGAAATTTGAATGGTGTCATGACCAGACATCCACATTTTCAGCATATTAGATTCAGTCTGGCTTAATGTCAGCGGGTGAATGTCCAGCCCTGCTGAAATACGTGGCGCTGCATTGAGTTTCTTTTGCAGGTAGGTGCCAAGTAAGGAGTCCAGAGTCGATGTCTTTATCGATTTTGACGTAATAATCAGGTTCTTACGAACGTAGAGATATTCCTCAAAATGGATATTGGAGATCGCCATGAAAATAAAAAATAAGGTGTCAGGATGCTGCATAATAACGCCGCGAATACGATCGCTTGAATCGGATTCATGAATGAAACACTCTTCGTTAATAAAAACGACACCGGGTTTCAGCTGCTCACATCTTTGTTGCAATTGCTCGATATCTGATACGGAAGTTATATTTTTCTTTTTAACTCCCTTTGCGGACATATAGTCCGATAATCCCAGGCGTGTGTAGTTGCATGAATCCATAATAATCGTTGGCATGTTAGCGACCCTCACCAATTTTGTTATCCGTTTAAATCAACGATGAATTACGTGTTTGCGGTACGAGAGAGATTTCTAAAGACACTTTTTTATTCTGCTCTACAGGCTGGCGTCATAACCCCGTGCGCCATCATGATTCTTCCCTGACTCGTTCTGCGAAGTTTTTTTTGTGCTACTTCAACGTCACTCTTGTTCCCGCGATAGTGGGAATCGCCGGGAAATTGCCTTAAGTGTTTAAATCGCTCTGTTTTTGAGAGCCCTGTCACTATCGCGCATGTCACAGACAAATCTGATAGGACAAATCTTAAAAACATTTGAATTTCGAAAGTGTGACGTTTCAGCGAGTGTTGACAATGCCGTAAAAAAGGGATTCTGACAAGAAAAATCGCTGTTAAATTTTTTTTGTTCAAAAACAACATTTTGGGCATTTTGTCAACGAATCCGCGTGCTTAGGCAGCGTAGGATTCGTCTGACTAAAATACGCGAAGCGCGGTTTAATAAGAATAATTTTCACCAGAAATGCGCATTTATCAGAATTTCCTCAGTTGATTTCTGAGAAATATGGTTCGAAAAATGCACAAATAGATTTTGATTGCTTAACTATCGTTTAAGAACGGCTACAGAATCGTTAATCATCCCGCGCGGGAGAGTTCTGACATAAACTGCGCGAGCAAATCAAAGACTTCACCGAAGAGATGTTCACAGAAGGGGGCAAGGAGGGGCATCATCAGACCCATGCTAAGGATCCCCACCGTTAAGGTAATTGGGAAGCCAACGACGAAAACTGATAACTGTGGTGTAACACGGTTTAACAAACCCAGGGCCATATTGAGCGTGAGGAGTAAAACGATTAATGGCAGCGCTAACATCATGCCATTAAGGAAAATTAATCCTCCCGCCTTCACCAGCGACATAAATGCATTGGCGTTGAGCGGGTGATCGCTGATCGGCATGGTATGAAAACTGTCCGCCAGCATAGAAATCAACCACAGATGACCATTGAAGGTCAGAAACAGCAGCATCGCCAGCATATCAAGTAAACGCGCCAGCACGGGCATATTCAGACGGCTGCCGGGATCAAAGAATGTCGCGAATGATAGCCCCATCTGCAAACCAATTATTTCACCGGCCATGCGCACCGCGCCAAAGGCGAACTGCATAGCCAGGCCGAGGCCGACGCCAATCAAAATTTGTTGCAGCAGCAGCCAGAAACCGGCGGCGGTAAACAGGGTGACTTCAACCGGCGGCAGCAGCGGCATCAGCAGCCAGGTGGTCAGTATCGCCAGCCCGATCTTCACGCGGTTGGAGATCGATTTTTCGCTCAGCACCGGGGCGCTGGCGAACAACGCCAGCAAACGCACCATCGGCCAGAAAAACTGGCTGACCCAATGGACCAGCTGACTGCTGTCGAAATTAATCATTAACCGATGATATAAGGCAGGTTAGTAAACAGGTTGCGCATGTAATCCAGTATCAGATTCAGCATCCACGGACCCGCAACCACGGCGGTCGCTGCCACCGCCAGAATTTTAGGGATAAACGACAGCGTTTGTTCGTTCACCTGCGTGGCGGCCTGCAACAGGCTGATGATCAGACCGCTGACCAGCGCCACCAGCAACATCGGGGCAGCCATCATCAGCGCGATCCGCATCGCTTCCTGTCCCATTACCATTACCGATTCCGGTGTCATGTTGCGCTCCTGTATTAAGGAAAGTGGCGGCCTGCGTCACTCAGGAATAGAAACTCTGTGCCAGTGAACCCACCAGCAGCTGCCAGCCATCGACCAGTACGAACAACATCAGCTTGAACGGCAACGATATGGTGGCAGGGGGCACCATCATCATCCCCAGCGCCATCAGTACGCTGGCGACTACCAGGTCGATGATCAGGAAAGGAATAAACACGGTAAAACCAATCTGGAAGGCGGTTTTCAGCTCGCTGGTTACGTAGGCCGGCAGCAAAATACGCATCGGCACCGCTTCCGGGCCTGCAATTGGCGGCGTATTGGCGAGACGGGCAAACAGCGCTAAATCCGCTTCGCGCGTCTGTCGCAGCATAAAATCGCGCAGCGGCTGAGCGCCTTTATCAATGGCGACATCCATGCTGATCTTGTCCTGGCTGAACGGCAGATAGGCATCGGAATAAATTTTGTCGAAGGTGGGCGCCATGATGAAAAAGGTGAGGAACAGCGCCAGACCGACCAGTACCTGGTTCGGCGGGGCGGACGGCGTACCGAGCGCGTTACGCAGCAAACCAAACACAATAATGATGCGGGTGAAGCTGGTCATCATCAGCAACACCGCCGGAATAAAGGTCAGTGCGGTGATAAACACCAGTGTCTGCACCGGCAGCGACCAACTCTGGCCGCCATTCGCCAGCGGATGGCTTACCAGACCAGGCAGTTGCGCATGGGCAACCGGTGCCAGCAACAGCAGCGGCAGAAGGGGAAGCAATCGACGCATCATTGGGGTTTTCCGGGACGTTTAACCAGATTCTGTAACAGCTGACGAAAATCCTGCGGCGCAGCATGGGGCGCCGCCTGTTCTTCCGGCGCGACCGGCGGCAGGCTGTGCAGATGGGTAATCTGTTGGGCCGTCACGCCGAGCACCAGACGGGCATCGGCGGTATCGACAATCACCACGCGCTCACGCTGACCAACCTGTACGCTGGCGCTGACTTTCAGCGCCTGTCCGCTGACCGCCTTCGGCGCAAAACCGAGACGGCGTGCCAGCCAGCCACAGGCGAGGATCAATAACACGATCACCGCCAGTACGCTGCCCACCTGACCGACCACGGAGCCGGTTGAAACCACCGGTTCGCTGTGGGCGGCAGGCTGTACCGTTTGCGCGTTCTTCAACATGCTTAGCGGCTCAGACGACGCATACGTTCAGACGGGGTGATGATGTCGGTGATGCGCACGCCATATTTGTCGTTTACCACCACCACTTCACCTTGCGCTATCAGGTAGCCGTTGATCAGAATGTCCAGCGGCTCCCCAGCGAGGCCATCCAGCGCCACCACGGAACCCTGCGTCAGACGCAGCAGCTCTTTGATGGTCATCTTGGTGCGGCCCAGTTCCACGGTCAGTTTGACCGGGATGTCCATAATCAGATCGATGTCCTGCAATGATCCGCTGGCACCGGTGCCGTCGAGCGACTTGAATACCGCTTCACTCGGCTCGGGCGCGCTGGTTGACGCCTGCTCATTCATTGCTGCAGCCCACAGATCGTCCGCGGAGATGTCGTCATCGGACGGTTTCTTGCTGTCACTCATTGGGCTGTTCCTCATTCAGCGAATTCAAAATCGGGTTAATCAGATGCTCGACACGCAGTGCATACTGGCCATTTATCGTGCCGTACTGGCTGGTCAGCACCGGTACGCCATCTACGTGTGCGATGATGCGATCCGGCTTCTCGATGGGCAGGACGTCACCAGGTTTCAGTTGCAAAATACGCGACAGACGCAGCGATACATCCGCGAAGTGGGCAATCAGCTCCAGCTCCGAGTGCTGCACCTGTTTTACCAGGTTGTCACGCCAGTGGTTATCTTCCTGACGCGAGTTCTCCAGTGGCGGATTGACCAGTAGCTCGCGCAGCGGCTCAATCATCGAAAACGGAATACAGATGTTGAATTCACCCACCAGGTTACCGATTTCCACCTGGAACGGGGTGTTCACCACGATATCGTTCGGCGAGGTGGTGATGTTGGTAAACTTCACCTGCATCTCGGAACGGACATACTCCACATCCAGCGGGTAGATCGCTTTCCATGCATCGCTGTAGCCTTCCAGCGCCAGCTTCAGCATACGGCGGATAACGCGCTGTTCGGTATGGGTAAATTCGCGGCCTTCTACCTTGGTCGGAAAGCGGCCATCGCCACCAAACAGGTTATCCACGGCGATAAACACCAGACTCGGCGAAAATACCACCAGCGCAGTACCGCGCAGCGGCTTCAGGTGGATCAGGTTCAGGTTGGTCGGCACCGGCAGGTTGCGGGCAAACTCGTGGTACGGCTGAATCTTGATCGCCCCGACGCTGATATCCGGGCTGCGGCGCAACAGGTTAAACAGCGCCATACGAAAGTGACGGGCAAAACGCTCATTGATGATCTCCAGCGCCTGCAGACGTTCGCGGACGACGCGACGCTGGGTATTGGGATCATAGGGGCGAATATCACCATCGCCTCCGGTGGAACTCTTCTCTACTTCCGCGCTGTCACTGTCGCCATTGAGCAGCGCGTCAATCTCAGCCTGGGAGAGAATGCTATCGCCCATTAAATCACCTCAAAATGAAGGCGGTAAACAGCACGTCACTGACCACCTGCGGTGGTTGACCTTTTACCAGCGGCGGCGACAGTACTTGTTTGATTTGATCAACCAGTGCCTGTTTGCCTTGCTCGGTCGCCAGTGCGCTGGCGCTCTGGCGGGAAAGCAACAGCAACAAACGGCTGCGCACTTCCGGCAGGTAGTCATTCAGCCGACGACGGGTTTCCTCATCCGGCAGACGCAGCGTAAAGCCAACGTACAGCACGCGGTCAGGATCGTTGTCGGGATTGACCAGGTTAACCGTAAAAGTATCCATTGCAAAAAATACGGGGACGGGCGGCGGCTCCACTTTCGCCACTTCCGGCTTGTCGCCCTCGTGTTTATTCATCATTCGCCAGACTGCATAGCCTGCCACGCTGCAAGCGGCCAGCGTTACGACCAGTAACACCGGAATTAATATTGAACGTTTGCGGCCTTTAGCTTTCGCGTTATCAGACATGTTTGCAGTTACTTCCTGTGAATTATGGGCGAGCCTTTCGGCTCGCCTGGACAGATTATCCCGCGTCTTAAGTCAAACAATGGGAAGAAAAGACGCGGGTTTTACGCTTACCTTCAGCGTTAGCCGCTGTCAGGCAAAGATATCGACAGCGCCGTTGCCGGTCGCGCGCGCCTGGAGGGCTGCCGGGACGGCAATAGGCGTTATCTCGTTGTCACTGTCCTGGGAGAGGGTAAAGCTGCCGTGCTGGCCATCACGACGACCTTCCTGCTGGCCCTGATAATTCTGGCCCTGTGCGGAGGCGTCGCTGCTGACATTACTCTGTCCCAGGTTGATGCCGCTCTCCGCCAGCGCCGTTTTCAGCTGTGGGAGAGCCGCTTCCAGCGCGGCCCTCACATGGCTGTGGCTGGAAACCATATTTAACTGTGCCTGATCCTTATCGAGGGTCAGGCTGATCTGGATAGCACCCAGATCCTCCGGGTGCAGACGCAACTCAGCACTCTGCTGGCCGTTGCGGCTGAACATCACAATCTGCTGACTCAGCGCCTGCTGCCACTCGGAACTGCCGAGCTGCGCATTGAGCATCGGTGTCGACGGGGTGGTGCTGGTCGACGCGGTGCTGCTGGTCAGCTGCGTGGTACTGCTCAGCGGTGCGCTGGTCACCGGTGTCGTCGTATCGCTGGTGCTGCTCAGGCTACGCTTATCATCCGGTTTACTCAGCGTACTCAGCACCTGCTGGAAACTCTGATCCAGCGTCAGCGCCGTGCTGCTGGTGCTGTCGGTACTGCTGCTCTGCGTGGTGGTGGTTTGCGCCGTTAAAGCATCCACCACATCGCTGGTTTTCTTCGTTGTTGTCGCCGCTGTTGCCGTTGTTGCCGCCGTCGTCGTCGCGGCAGTCGCGTCCGGCGTGGTCGATTCATCTTTCAGGCTTTTGACCAGCGAACTGAGCACACTATTCAGGCTGGCGTTGCTGCCGCTGGTGTTCTCAGTCAGCGCGCTGCTGGCGGCGTCTGTTGTGGTACGGTTTTCAACCGCCGCCGGCAACATGGCAAATAACGCCTGAACATTCTGTAAGTCGCTGGCACTTAACGAACTTGCCTCACTCTTATCCTTATCATCGGCTGATTTGCCCGCGGCTTTAATATTTTCCGGCTGTAAAAGTGCGTTCAGGGTCTCTGGTTTGTCCAGTGCCGCCATCAGCGTGCTCAGGGAGACGCCTTTGCCGGATTTTTCATCGCTTTCTGTTGACAGATCAGCCGATTGCGTGCTGGTGCCCTGTTGTTTTGCCAGCGTCAGTAACTGGTTTCCCAGGGCGGTAACAAAGTCCTGCGGCAGGGTTTCTACCCCGTGCAGAATGTCCGTTGAAACTGAAGTGTCCGCCTCTCCCGACGTTGGGGTTTGCGAAGCGAGTGTTGGCAGCGTAATCATTCGCCTTTCCTCAATGCGGCCCGTTGGGCATATTCATCCATCCGTTTCTGGTCGAGACGGTTTTCTTGTCGTAATGCGTTTTCGGCGGCGCGGGTGATCAGCGTTTGATAGGCATTCAGCCGTTTCTGCTTTTCCCGCCAGTTATTGAGCGCCTGATCGAGACGCTGATTCCACTGTTGCAGCTGATTGCGGTGCTGCTCAATGGCTTTTTCCAGCGTCTGAATAAATTGGTGGTAGTTGGTCCAGCGGGTGCTGGCGATGCCGCCGGACATATCGGCATTGAGTTTGTTGCGATACTCATCCTGGTAATCGAGCAGCATGGTCAGCTGCTCGTCTGCCGCCTGCTGACCGCGGCGCATATCGCCGAGATGAATGACGGCTTTTTCCAGATCCTGCTCCGCCAGATCGCGCAATGTATCAATAGCATTGGCCGTTTTCATTGCAATCCCCTTTAAGCGAGGTTATCCGAACATCGCCTGTAAATGCAGGCAGGCATCGTCGTAGTCGCTGCGTTCGAAAATCCCCTGTTGCAGGAAGGCTTCCATCTGCGGATAGAGCTTAATCGCCCGGTCCAGCATGGGATCGCTCCCTGCGGCATAAGCACCGACGCTCACCAGATCGCGGTTACGCTGGAAGCTGGAGAGCAGTTGTTTAAACTGGCGCACGCGTGCGTAGTGGTTTTCATCGATCAGCGACGTCATGGCACGGCTGATCGAGGCTTCAATATCAATCGCCGGGTAGTGACCGGCTTCAGCCAGGCGGCGCGACAGCACAATATGGCCGTCCAGAATGGCACGCGCCGAGTCGGCAATCGGGTCCTGCTGATCGTCACCTTCGGTCAGCACGGTATAAAACGCGGTGATCGAACCGCCGCCGTGGGTGCCGTTACCGGCGCGCTCTACCAGCGCGGGCAGCTTGGCGAACACCGAAGGCGGATAGCCTTTGGTGGCCGGCGGCTCGCCGATCGCCAGCGCAATTTCACGCTGCGCCATGGCGTAGCGGGTGAGGGAGTCCATAATCAGCAGCACATGCTGGCCGCGATCGCGGAAATCCTCGGCGATGCGGGTGGCGTAGGCGGCGCCCTGCATACGCAGCAGCGGCGAGACGTCAGCCGGTGCGGCAATGACCACCGAGCGGGCGCGCCCTTCGGCACCAAGAATGTTTTCAATAAACTCTTTAACTTCGCGGCCACGTTCACCAATCAGACCGACCACAATCACGTCAGCTTTGGTGTAGCGCGCCATCATGCCCAGCAGCACGCTTTTCCCCACGCCGGAACCGGCGAACAGGCCCATACGCTGGCCGCGTCCGACGGTGAGCAGGGCGTTGATGGCACGCACGCCGGTATCCAGCACATCTTCGATCGGCGTACGTTGCAATGGGTTGAACGGGGCAGTGATCAGCGGCGCGCGATAGCCGGTTTCCGGTGCAGGCAGGCCATCAAGCGGCTTGCCGCCGCCGTCAAGCACGCGGCCAAGCAGCTGCGGGCCGAGCAGCAGCTGTTTGCCGCTGTGGGCGTTATCGCCGGTGATGCGTGCGTAGACGCGGGCGCCCGGCAGAATGCCGTCCACTTCTTCCAGTGGCATCAGAAACAGTTTCTGGCCGTTAAAACCGACCACTTCGCTCTCGACTTCAGTGATGTTCACGCCGTCGTGGCGTTCAATGACGCAGGTGGCGCCAAGCGGCAGTTGCAGACCGGTGGCTTCCAGCACCAGGCCGGTGGCACGCGTCAGACGGCCATAGCGGCGCACGGTCTGCACCTGTGAAATACGTTCTTCAAAGGCGTCAAGTGCGCCCAGCCAGCGATTAAGACGCGTGGACATCAGAACACTCCCGGTGCCGCCAGACGGCACAGTTCCTGCCAGCGCGTCGCCACGCTGGCATCGAGATCGCCATCTTCGGCGCTCAGCTTACAGCCGCCAGGGTGCAGCGAACTGTCGGCCAGCAGACGCCAGCCATGCAGGTCCAGCGTCGGGCCTAGGGTTTGCTCAATGCGCTGCAAATCATCCGGGTGGACGCGCAGCTGCGGTTTGCCGCTGAACATCGGTTCCTGCTGAATCAGCTGCTGGATCTGGCGCAGCAGGGCGCTGCCGTCGACGGTCGTTGCCTGACCGATCACGGTACGCGCCGCTTCCAGCGCCAGCTGCATCAGACGGGCGGCAATCACGCTATCCAGCGATTCCAGCGTGTGCTGGAATTCGGTGACCAGCTGCTGCATACGTGCCTGCAACGGCGCCTGCTGCTGCTGCGCATCCGCCAGACCCTGCTGAAAACCGGCGTCATAACCATGCTGCTGCGATTCGGCATGACCCTTTTGATAGCCTTCGCTGTAACCCTGGGTCTGTGCGTCTTTGCGCATCTGCTGTTGCAGACGTTCCAGCTGCTGCTGTTGTTCGTCTTCGGCGCTCAGCACTTCGTCGCTGAGCGATTCCAGCGGCAGCGGTTCCGGTTCAGGGTCGAATAAACGCCCTAAATCATCAGGCTGCCAGGGTTGCCACGGACGGGCGGAAAAGGCATCAGACATAGGTTTCCTCGCCTCCACCAATTACCATCTCGCCGGCTTCTGCCAGGCGGCGTACCACCAGCAGGATGGCTTTCTGTTCGTTCTCCACCGCCGACATACGTACCGGGCCGCGGTTGGCCAGGTCGTCGCGCAGGATGTCTGCCGCACGGGCGGACATGTTTTTGAGGAATTTCTCGCGCAGCGGCTGTTCGGAACCCTTCAGGGCGATCAGCAACTGCTCGGACTCCACTTCCTGCAACAGACGCTGGATGCTGCGGTCGTCCACTTCCACCAGGTTTTCGAACAGGAACATCTCGTCGATGATCTTCTGTGCCAGCTCGCCGTCGAAGTCGCGTACCGCTTCGATAACCGCCTCTTCCTGCTGGGTTTTCATCAGGTTGATAATTTCTGCTGCGGTTCTCACGCCGCCCATCTTCGCGCGCTTGAGGTTGGTACCATCCAGCAGGCTGTTGAGCACTTCGGTCAGTTCCGCCAGCGCCGCTGGCTGTACACCACCGAAGGTGGCGATACGCAGCATCACATCGTGGCGCAGACGTTCGTCGAACAGCGCCAGAATATCTGCCGCCTGACCACGTTTGAGGTGCACCAGGATGGTGGCGATAATCTGCGGGTGTTCGTCGCGGATAAGATCGGCCGCCGCCTGCGGTTCCATAAAGTTGAGGGTTTCCATCCCGCTGGTGGTCTCGCGTGTTTCGAGAATATCTTCCAGCAGGCTGGAGGCACGCTCCTCGCCCAATGCTTTGACCAGTACCGTGCGCAGGTAATCGTTGGAGTTGAGGCTGAGCGCCGCAAACTGCTCGGCATTCATTTCAAACTCACGCAGCACCTCGGTCAGCTGTTTGTGCGAAATCTGTTTCATGCTCGCCATCGCGGCACTCAGATGCTGCACTTCACGCTGGTTGAGGTGTTTGAACACCTCAGACGCACGATCCTCGCCAATGGTCATCATCAGAATGGCGCTTTTTTCAGTACCGGTCAGACTCATAGTTCGTTACTCATCCATTCACGGATCACCAGCGCAACAACGCGTGGATCGTTTTCAGACATATCACGGATGCGCTGGCTCATCACTTCCGCACTCATGCGGTTGCTGGATTTACGCTCCTGATCCAGTTCATCTTTGCTGAGCTGCACGCTGTAGGCTTCTTCCTCTTCCTGCTCTGAGGCGCGGGCTGCTGCGGCTTCGGCAGCGGCTTTCTCCTGGTCGCGTTTACGCATCAGCTGCGGACGTACCAGTTTGCGGTAGAGGATGAAGGCAACCAGCGCCACCAGCAGCCAGCGACCGGCATTCATCAGCTGATCAAAGAACGCCTGCTGCTGCCAGAAGGGCAGGTCGCCACCGGTCGGTTCCGTCATGTTGAACGGTGAGTTGACGACGTTGATGCTGTCGCCACGCGGCTGCGAATAGCCCATCGCTTCACGCGTCAGGTCTTCAATTTGTTTAAGCTGCTGATCATTAAGCGCAACCGCTTTACCTTTGTCGTCCGTGCGGTAGTTAACTACCACCGCGACCGACAGGCGCTGCACTTCACCCACGTTCATTTGGGTATGGCGAATGGTGCGGTCCAGCTCGTAGTTGACGGTGTCGTCACGACGGGAGTTGGTCGGCCCGCTGTTCTGCGCCGTGCTGGTTGTCGTACCGTTGGCCGCGTTGTTCTGACCATTGGCATTCTGACCATTGGTCGGCGGATTGGTAACTGGCGCAGTGTTGGCCGGTGCCGGCTGATTCGACAGCGCACCCGGCACACCACCCGGATACGGGCTGCCGTTCTGCTCGCTGGTGCTGGTCTGACGTGAACGAATTGCCGAGTTGGTCGGGCTACCGTTCGGCTGGTATTTCTCATCTGTCTGTTCGCTGCGGTCAAAGTTCAGCTGCGCCGTCACCTGCGCGTGAACGTTGCCCTGACCAACAATCGGATTCAGGATGGCTTCAATGCGCTGCTGATAACGCGCCTCGACATCGGAGGTGAATTTCAGCTGGGCATCATTGAGGTCACGGCCTTCGCTGTCGGAACGGGTCAGCAGACGGCCAGCCTGATCCACCACCGTGACGTTACCCGGCGGCAGGCCAGGTACGCTGCTGGAGACCATATGCACCACCGCCTGAATCTGGCCTTCATCCAGCGCACGGCCAGGTTGCAGGTTCAGCGTGACCGACGCCGAAGGGGCTTTCTGCTCACGAACAAACAGCGTCGGTTTCGGCATCGCCAGATGGATGCGCGCGCTCTTTACCGGGCCGAGTGTTTCGATAGTACGCGCTAGCTCACCTTCCAGCGCACGCTGGTAGTTGACCTGCTCGCTGAACTGGCTGATGCCGAACTTCTCTTTATCCATCAGCTCAAAACCTACCGAGCCGCCTTTCGGCAGACCCTGCTGGGCGAGACGCAGGCGCAGTTCATGCACCTTATCGGCAGGCACCATCAGCGCGCCGCCATTCTCGGCAAACTGGTAGGGAATGTTCATTTGCGTAAGCTGAGTGACAATCGCGCCGCCATCCTCATCAGAGAGGTTGCTATAAAGGACGCGATAGTCGGGGGCTTTCGCCCAGAGCACCAACGCAAAAATCACTGCGATAGCGGCAGCGGCTGCGACAATTAAGGGAATTCGCGGATTGGCGCGCAGGCGGGCGAGAAGGTCACTGAAGCCTTTCTTTGTTGTTTCCTGTGTAGCGGCTGCACTCGCATTCATGACCGATTCCTGCCTGACATAATTGACCGGGTGTGTTGTGGTGACAAAACTGACTCCCTGATACGGTGAAAAATGAAATTCCACTCCAATGCTTTGCATTATTTTCTGAAATGAGAAATTCGATGGCTGAAAAAGCCGGGGTTTTTGCAGTCATTTAGCGCCTTTGTCTTATTGACAGTGTGCTAACTTTTCCATCGTGAAAAATTGAATCATCTTCAACGAGGTAATGGCATGTCGATTCAGGCAATTGATGGTGTTCTGCAACAGCTTCAGCTGACGTCGTTGCAGGCCAGCGGCACCCAGAGTGACGCAACGCAGCAGGTGGATTTTGGCGCCACGATGAAAGCAGCGCTGGATAAGATCAGTGAAACCCAGAACAACGCCCGCAGCCAGGCACAGGATTTCGAGATGGGCAAACCGGGTGTTGCACTGAACGATGTGATGGTCGATCTGCAGAAATCGTCTGTTTCTATGCAGATGGGGATTCAGGTCAGGAACAAGCTGGTGTCGGCGTATACGGACATCATGAATATGCAGGTGTAGGCAATTATTTCATTGCTATTAAAGGTTATTTATTAATTTTGTTCTTCTGCGATGCATATGTGGGACAAGTTCGGTGGACGTTGTGTTGAGCACGTTCGCCGAATCAATACTGCGTTTCTGGCTCTGCGTCTCTAATCCTTACCGACTCTCAGCGTTTGCCTGTCCCATCTGAAAAGTAATGCCATAGCATCCCGAGTGAGCTGAAAACAGCAGTGAGCCACGGATTAAGTGGCTCACTGTGCGTTAATCAGTTCTGGTTATGATGTCCACGCAATATAGACGATTTCAATTTCGCTAATGACAGTTGATAGCCATAGGAAGCAGACTCGACCTGAGTGATCGGTTTACTGAACGTAATCGCAGGATCAAATTGCAGCTTTATGCCTGAGGTCTGTATGGGGCGATTGAAATAAAGTCTGGCACCATAAGAGGTTGGGATAAGCCTGAAGTCATGAATCTTCATTAATTCCTTATCACCATTCCATAGCTTATGCTCACCGAAGTAAATGGCAATGTAGTTATCGGCAATGCCGGGGATGTCGATAAATTTGACAGTCGCTGGCGTGTCATAAAGGATCTCAAGCGTTGAACCTTCCAGCTTTGTCTCTTGCGTATGTTCGGTCGTGCTGAACGAAAAGCTCAAAATCGCTAGCGATGCAACTACGACATAGATCAGGCAGAAGAGGCTTTTGCGCTGAGTAAATTTGAATTTTGGCACGCACCAGTAAATGGCTACCAGGGCGAAAAGCATCAGGTAAGGAATGCCCCATTTGAAGTAATGAATGTTGCCATAGCGCCACACGCCAACGGGCAGCAAGTCACCATAAGGTGCATAAAGGCAGAAATGAATGACAAGTGCTATTGCCAATGTACGTAGGAAGGCATCACCGATAAACAGGCATAACAGCATTCCGGCAATTGAAACCGCAATCCATGGATAATGCTCAACAATGCCTTCTCCAGGTACGGCAAACAGGCTGCCAGCATCAAACAAAAGCGAAACAGATTTCTGAATTAACTCTGTAATAAAGTAACCACTGCTGGTTGCAGTAGAATTAACATACCCACCCTGAATTGTGCCGAAAACCTTCTCGTTGAATAAAGCAAATATAACAATAGAGATAACCGGGCCAATAATGAAAATTATTACTGTAGGTATTAATTTTATCGCCCGTTTCTTGAACTCTACATCTTCAATTCTGACGTACAACATAATTAAGTAGGCAAGGAAGAAAACACCCGCCAACAAAGCATCTATAGGTCTCGCCAGGCCTAACAGCGCCATTGCCAGAGAAAGCAGCGCAGGGTAGGAAATTAGTTCTTTTTTGGAGAGGCTGGATTTATTCTGCAGGTTAGATAACCCAAGCAGGCATACGGAGTAGGAGATTACCGTTATGGTCGTTGTCCAGGGGATGACGAAGTGTTTTATTATTTCGTGATGGGATGCGACTGAAAAATAAAATGCAATAAAAGCAACGGGAAAGCCAATGTATTTAGAGGAAGCTTTAATAAAGGCATATGAAAATAAAACAAAAGCAGCCCCATCTATAAAGAAAAAGGGATCTCTGGGGATTAGTCCATAAAACAAATGGCCGATGTAAGGATAAAGAGGTGGATAATAGTGGCTAGAGGGAGAAAAGTCTCCTGCACCAAAGGCTATAGCTGCTTTGAGGTATTGACCCTGATCGTACCAACCCCACCATCCTTCCATATGTGCGGCATCATGTCCTGGCGCTTCCGGGATGATTAGGTAGTGATAACAATAGATTACTATTGCCGCAATAACAATTATCCATAATTTATGCTGATGCGTTAATCTTGATGGCTGCACTTTTAATCCTTTTTTTCTGAGTAAATCACAGTCAAACGATACAATAGGGCGTTATTTTAGCATCTTACCTATTGAGATGCATTTTCTTTCTATTGTCAGGTAAACCAGTGTTGACAATATCATTACAACGAAAAATGCTATCAGAATCGCAAGAAGATAATTCACTCCTTTATATTCAAGGAACCTGATGATGCAATAGCCTATAACGGAATGTAAGGCATAAAAAGAGTAGCTGATATTAGACAAAAACTTCAAAGGGCCAAACGGTCTGAAGAACTTTCTCAACACATAGGCAACAGCGAATACAACATATCCATATAAGTAGTTGCATATAACTGAAGGGAAGTAGTTGTCATGCATTCCATACTTCCATGAGAAAAAGAAACATAAGGCTAAAATAATGTTTCCGATTAAGAAGGTGACAATTGTGATTTTATTTTCATAAAGGAAATTAAAGAAAAGCCCTAAGAACATGAAACACAAATATACGCCTTCCATCTTGATGCCGTCGAAAGAGAATTCACCTTGCAGATGAGGAGTTGGTTCTCCCTGAGTCAGAAATATAACGGCGAAAATCAGAGCTGCTAACAATAATGGAGGTAAAGCGTTGCCGTTTCTGATGAAACGATAAAGGAAAAAACAGATAATATAAAACTTAACTTCGATTGAGAGTGTCCAGTTGACGAAGTCAATACTGGGGTAGCTGAAAATCGATGCGGTCAAACTAATGTTTGATAAAAACTGGAGCGTAGTAATATTTCCCTGGCTTCCCCAATAATAATGACTTAATGAGTAACCTAAAAACATTATTAACGCACAGACAATATATGTTGGGTAAATCCTGATGAATCTGGAAAGTATATAGCCAGGACTGGATTTATTTTTCATTGAAAAAGGGATGACGAATCCGCTGATCATGAAAAATATAGCAACACCAAAAGGACCAAAGTTGAAATTGGGCAAGGGCGGCGCTATTAAATTATAAATTACACCGTTTCCAATTTTTGCGGAGGGTGCACCGGTAACCATAGAAATGAAATCGGGGTTAAAAGAGTAAATACCCAACCAGTGAACAATAACGACACTCAAAAATGCTAATGCTCTAAGTTGATCTGCGAAAATGATTTTTTTTGTAGCCCGCGGAATGGTGTCTGTCCGTTGCTGCACTTCACTCGCTGCTGTTAACGGGTCGCTTTGAGACATTAAGTAGCCTTATTATGAGGGTTCACATAGTTGGAAGTAAATTTTGGCAAAATCTGAGTAAAGATCAAGTAAATAGATAGGATTAATCTGACGTTGCTGATGAAAATTTAACTAAATAGTGATGGCAGTACAAATATTAACCAGGGGGTATCTCATGAACGTTGAGTTGAGGAGGGAGATGAGCTGAACCGGCAAAAAATTACTATAAGAATCACTAATCAATACAAGGTGATAATTTGCCAGTGCGGGGGAGAGGGTATTGCAGAACGGCAAACTGGCGGTAACAATTTAAACATTATGGCCCATCACATAATCGTGGCAGGCCAAAGCGGCAGGTATGACGTTTAGAAATAGCATGAATGGAATCATACCTGTTGAGAAACAACCCTTGCTACAAATGCCCGATGTTACTTTATCTCCGGCCACGCCACTGCGGGAATGCCATTCAGCTGCGGACGGGCGAATAAGAAGCCCTGGAATTTACTGATGCCCGCGGCTTCCAGCCACATCCACTCTTCGGGCTGTTCCACCCCTTCGGCAATCACCGAGATCTCCAGCGAGGCACAGCATTTAATAATGGCATGGACGATCGCCTGTTTAGGGCCACTTTTATGCACATCCTGAATGATGTTGCGGTCGATTTTAATTTTATCCGGCTGGAATTTTGTCAGCAGCGACAGACCGGCGAAGCCTGCACCAAAATCGTCCAGCGCCACGCTGATACCTGCTGCCTTGAGTTGTTTAATGGCGGCGGTAAATTCCTCTGCGCGTGATATGGCTTCATCTTCAGTCACTTCCACCACAATCTGTTCCGGTACCAGACCATTGGCCGCAATCTCCGTCAGCAGATATTCCACGGCATTTGGCACCATTACTAATGACATCGGGAGCAAATTAATCGAGAGCGTCAGCCCAGGAATGGCGAACTGCCGTGCCAGCTTAAACGCCTGACTTTTGGATTTGAGATCGACCTCGTAAATCTGTTCACGGTTATAGGGGGCAAAAAAGGTCTGGGGCGACTCCCCCTCGGTACTGCGAATCAGCGCCTCCAGTGCCAGCACCTCGCGTGAGAAAGGATCGATAATTGGCTGGAAGGCAAAATGGCACAATGTCGCCGCATCAGGGATGACATCAATCACCACATTTTCCTGCTCGTCGGCGATAAATTCCCAGGTATTGGCCGGGGGAATCTCAAAGTAGTTTTCTTTCTCTCTGGCTTCGACAAAGGTGCGCAAAAAGCGCAATGCCCGATCTTCAAAAGTGAGCTGATAGCGGGATGTTCCTTTATTCAGCACGGCCTGTAATACGGTGGCTTTATCATGCTCCCGCAGGTCAAACAGCTCCATACCGGCGTTGCCAAAACGGCGCGACGGGGCATAGTCATAGAGCAATTCAACGAGGTTTTGATGGCGTGCGTCCTTACAGATACGTTCGTAAATGTGGTGAACCGCTTCCTCCGGTCCCTCCAGCAACTGGAAAAAGTGCAGTCCGTCGAACAATAAAATACCCGTGACGCCTGATAATTCATTCTTTTTGTTGGCTTTTGCCACCATATCTTCCAGCGTTTTCACCGGGACGTGGTCACACAGGTGGCTGCGATAAAGGACGGTTGAGAGCATGGCAGGTTCCACAGCATTGTTTTTGTGGAAATTACATTACCAGAGCCGTCAGGGAAATGTCGCGGGCGTAAATATTTTATCGGGAAAGACGGTCTGTGGCATTGATCAGGTCGAATCGCGGGAATCTGCCTCGTCAAGTCGGATCCTTTCTGCTTCATGTCGTAACAGGACTATCGATAAAAATATTAGATTGAAACGACAAATAAAAAGCGTAGTGTGACCTTCGTTAACGGGAGGTGAGTACAATGTTGCGTGATTATTTGAAGATTGATGATAGCGATCGCTTAGTAGAACAGGGTATGCAAAAGCTCAATAACCGCGGTCAGGAAGATATTACGGAATGGCATATCGTTGGCGTGAATGGCGAGCATAAAGGTCGAGTGTCGCTGTTTGATAAATTATGCATCCAGCGTTCATATAACGTCAGTTACCGCATTACACAAACCGATGTAAACGGAAGGGTTGTCGTCGATCATCTGACCGACGTCTTGTAATTTTTGCCGTAGTTTTTGCCTTACTTGACCCGCCCCTGTGCGGGTTTTTTGCGTACAGGCATTTAGCCACGATAACGCCGCATTTCCGTTAAAGTTCCAATAATATCCAGCCTGTTTGATGACGTTTGTAATGCAGGAAAATCGTTATTCAGTGGCCGTAACGAGAAAATTTGTTCGTCGTCCTGCTGCGCCAGCAGGCGGAAAATACGTACCAGCGGCTGTCCATCAGCCACTGCCAATACTACATCTCCTGGCTGGGGGGCGAGGGCGGGATCGAATATCAATGCATCGCCCGGACGATAATCCGGCAGCATGGCGTTATCGCTCAGTACCACAGCCAGCGCCTGCTCACTGACTTTCACGTCGGTATAGAGAAAACGCTGAGCCTGCTGGATCAGCGCCAGTCGCTGTTCCGTCTGCCAGTCGATCGCTTGTGTCAGGCTTATCAATGGCACCGTGGCCAGCTGGCTGATCCGCGCCGGGGCGCTGAACACTTCACCGTCACCATCGATAATCCATGCGGCAGTGCATTGCAGCAGTTCAGCCAGCCGCAGCAGGTTCTCGCCGCGTGGTACCGTTTCTTCCTTTTCCCATTGTGATACAGCCACATGTGACACGCCGATACGGCTTGCCAGCGCCTGTTGTGTCAGTTGCAGCTGCTTACGTCTGGCGCGGATGCGCTCACCTGCTGATTCTTTTTTCATCATCTTGACAACTCCCGATTGATTGACTTAAGTATACTTAAATCCATTAATTAAAGTAAACTTAAATTTTGAGACGTTAGCCGCTGTTATGGCAAGGGCGGGTAACGAACTCCGGGCCGCAATGCTTGCCAGCGATGAGAGGTGGGGCATGGAGAGTAGTTTGGTCACCAGCGTCGGTGCGCTGCTGCTCGGTGGCGGTGCGGCGGCATTGTTCTGGAAACCCTTAATGGCGGGTATCGCTGCGATCGTTACCAGCAACCGTGCCGGTGGGGAAATTATCACCAGCTACAAAGAGCAGGTGATGCTGCTCAAAGAGAGCCATGCGCTGCTACGCCAGGAGAATGATGATCTGCGCGTCCGCCATGACAGAAACCTGCGCCGCATCTCATCGCTGGAGACTGACCTGCGGCTGATAAAAAACGCGCTTGGCATTCTGCTGGCGATGACTGAAGCCGATCAGAGCGACAAGTTTCGCAGCCAGGTAAATCAACTGATAGCCACCCTGGGGGAGAGTAGCGATGGTTCAGATAAATAGTGAGTTTGCGGCGAAAAATCATCGTCGCCACCTGGTGCTGGGCGGTTTGCTGATGGGACTGTCACTGCTGTGTGTGGCGATGACGATCCTTTTTCTTTATGTCAGCAACAGCGCCAATCGACGGGTTGAGGATATCCGGCGCGAGTATCGCGCCATCGCTGACCGGCGCGAAGCCAAGGTGGATCAGCTGACCAGCCAGGTCACGGTGTTGCAGAGAAAGCTTGATGGCCTGCCAGACCGGACGGCAAATAAAACCGCCGACAAGGTAAAGCAGCAGGTAAATAGCGATGGGCAACCCGGCGCACGGCGTGAAGGAGGTGGGCGATGAGCATTACCGAACGGATTGCAGCCAGCTTCGGCAGTCTGCGGTCTTTATTATCCAAAGAGGAGAAAATTATGAGCGATCAATCAATTATCGATCAAACTACCACCACCACTCCTGGCGCGACGGTTGCGCCAGCTGACACGGCGGCAACGAGCAATGCTGCCGCCCCGACGACAGCCAGCACGCCAGCGGATGATTTTGCTAACAGCATTGCGTCAGCGACGACGGCTTCTACGCCAGCGACATCGGTTGCGGCGCCTGCGGCACAGCCAGCTACCGCCACGGCGAGTGATGCCGTCACCCAGGATATCACCGCGGGAGTGAAAGACTTTGCGCAGGCGCTGAGCTTTGTCGAAACCGGCGTGGCACAGCTGGGTGTCGCTGCGAAGGATGAACTGGTCGCGCTGGCACGAAAATATCTGTAACCCGCCGGACGCGTATTACCAGGGGCAGCGATGCCCCTTTTTTATTTTTATCCGGCGCAGCCATCGGCAACGACAGCAACAGTTCCGATTATTCCTAATGCGGCTTCGCTATTTTCTACTACCTTTAATCACTCGGACGTTATTTTAACTGGCAATATTCGTGAAAAGGAACATAGCATGAGTGATTCAGAGGCAATCAAAACCAAAACTGACTACCTGCGTGATGTCACCTCACAGCTAAAAGAGATGCGTCACTACGCGCAGACCAACACCGAAACCCTTTCCAGTCACTGGCTGGCCTTTGATGCCGGTGAGTACAAAGACAAAGAGTATGCCGGGCGTTTCGATGCATTGATCAATAAGCAGGGCAAACTGCTGGACGATATTGATCAGGCGATTCAGGATCTGGAAATCGCCATTAATCATAGCGAGCAGGAAAGCTAAGTACGGTGGGCGCTGGTGGCTCAGTCGGCCACCAGCCACATATCGGCTTCATCGAACATCTCTTCGATGATGCGTGCCAGGGTGGCTTTCTCGTTTTTACTCATGTCGGTCTCGATCGCATTGCGTTCCATCGGCTTGACCCGCACCTCGATTTCCGGAAACACCCGCTGCACGCGTTTTTCCAGTTCCTGCAAAATCATCTCACGCGCACCGGGTAATCCCGCCACGTTGCGCTTGTCGTAAATCAGCTCCACAAACATCAGGGCATTCCTTTAAGCAAACAGAGCGTCATATTACTGTAAATAAAAACAGTATCAAGCGGCAGAGTGCGCTTCGCTGAAAATTTTATTGGCGCTCACAGCGCAACAGGGATTTTGCATTAATACTCAACATCGTCACGATAGGGCACTTTTATATTCCGGGGGATAAATATGCGACAGCTGGTAATCGATATTTTGCTCAAGATGGCAAAAATGGATGTAGAAGCGAAGGAACTGATGGCGCAGGTAGAAGCGCAATCACTGCTGGTTGCCGCGCTGCTGATTCAGGCAAAACAGGATAACTCGCTGACCATCAGCGACACGGTACAGGATGCGATCGTCACGGCATCCCATTCATCAGAGGAGTTTTTACAGTCAGATGTGGATCTGTTGCTGACGCATATCAATCGCCTGCTGGCGGTGGCGCGTTACGTGGAAGTCAAAGCGATTGAGCGGGAAGAGTAAGAAAAAAAACAGACCTCTGGAGGTGGAAATCCAGCAACACCTCCAGAGGCGGTGCAACAGCACCATTCGTTCAAGGACAATCTACGACCGAAGTCGTAGGTTAAGTTATACAGCATTTTTAATGTTGTACAACTTTATCCTGAACATTTTGAGTGGTTGGAGGTGTGTCTGTAATGCCACTTTAAACCAGAGTCGCGTGATTTCTTACGCGTAATTCAGAGTTCGTTCTTAATGCAAAACTCTTCCCAGGTCATGCCCAGCGCCGTCGCATGGGATTTCAGATAGGTTTCAATCGCCTCGGCTGCCACCGCTTTGTCCGGCTCGGCGAGCTGAATAGAAAACAGCATACCATCCAGATTCTTCTGACGTAAAAAAGCCGCATAGATGCGTTCCGCGTGCCACTGACGCAGGGCGGTCAGCGTCATGCCGGCCTGCTCCGCATCGTTGTCCGACAGCTCATCCAGTGCCGACTGGAAATCAGGGTGGGCGGCGAAAAACATCTCGCGTGCCTGGGCGTAATACTGTTCTGGCGTTTTCATTCGGGGTTCCTGCGGGTCAACTCAGGGCGCTAGTGTAACCTGCACCGCCGGGCTTGTCAGGAACCCCGACCAATCAATGCCGCTGTTGATAAATACGCGTAACGTCCTGCTGATTCTTCGCCAGGGTTTCGTCGAGGGTCAGTTTACCGTTCAGCATGTCGGCCAGATTCTGCCCGACCGCATTCCCCATCTGATCAAAGCCCGGAATGCTGACGTACTGCACCCCCTGATAGGGCACCGGGTTGAGCGTCGGCTGTTCTACCGTGGCGCTTTCTATCGCTTCCCGCACCTGTGCAGCATAAGGCGCCAGACGTTGATAACTGGCCTGCTGATAGGTGGAGTTACGACTGCCCGGAGGTACCGCCCCCCAGCCAACGGTATCCGCGACCTGCTGGATATACTGGCGTGAGGTTGCCCAGCTGATGAACTGCACCGCCGCATCCTGGTTTGGCGTATTGGCGGGTACCGCCAGCGCCCATGACCACAGCCAGTGTGAACCGTTACGCGTCACGCCGCCGGGGGCCGGGGCAAACGCCAGCTTATCCGCCACCAGCGAAATCTGCGGATTGACCAGCAAACCGGCGGCAACCGTGCTGTCGATCCACATGGCGCATTTACCCTGAGCGGTGAGACGCAGGATCTGCCCAAAACTGTTCTGCACCGTGTCCGGCGGGCCATCCTGTTTCACCATCGCCAGGTAGTCAGTCAGCGTTTCACGCCACTGCGCTGAATTGAGGGTTGGCTGCCAGTTGGCATCGAACCACTGCGCGCCGTGGGCGTTGGCCATGGTCGTCAGCAAGGCCACATTATCCCCCCAGCCCGGCTGGCCACGCAGGCACAGACCGTAGATGCCTTTTTGCACGTCAGTCAGCTGGGCGGCGAAACGTTTGATATCGCTCCAGTTTGGCTCGGCAGGCATGGTGAGGCCTTTTTCCGCAAACAGGTCTTTGCGGTAGTAGGTCATGCTGCTTTCGCCATAAAAGGGCAGGGCGTAGAGCGTTTGCTTCCACGACAGGGCTTTGCGCACCGGGGTTAGCAGATCGTCGCTGTCGTAATCGGCGGGCAGCTTATTCAGCGGAGCCAGCCAGCCTTTCTCGCCCCACAGAGGGGCTTCGTAGGTGCCGACGGTAATCACATCAAACTGTGCCTGGCCGCTGTTCATGGCCGACAGCACCGCCTGACGCAGGGCGCCGTCGTCCATCACATGCCATTGCAGCTTTACGCCTGGATGCTGCTGCTCATACTGGCTGGAGAGCTGCTGCATGATGGTCATATCACCGTTGGCGATAGTGGCGATATTCAGCGTGGTGGCGGCCGGTGCC
Organism: Pantoea sp. X-Soil-TKNS-1207; assembly: GCF_059730485.1. Lineage (NCBI taxonomy): Bacteria > Pseudomonadati > Pseudomonadota > Gammaproteobacteria > Enterobacterales > Erwiniaceae > Pantoea > Pantoea sp. X-Soil-TKNS-1207. The sequence continues at coordinate 2,593,291 of NZ_AP035958.1, read as the reverse complement.
AGCAGCGGCAGTGCGGCCAGCAGGGCGAGTAATTTGCGCATTATGCAGCTCCTCAAGGCTGAAGTGGCTGGCCGCCATCCTGTAGGCGGAAGAATGACATCTTCTCCACCAGCAGCCCGGCGTGCTGGCTAACGGTCTGGCTGGCGGCACTGGCCTGCTGCACCAGCGCAGCATTCTGCTGCGTTGCGCCATCCATCTGGATCACCGCCGTATTCACCTGCTCGATACCGCTCGATTGCTGGCGGCTGGCGACGGCGATCTCACCCACGATAGCGACCATGCGCGCCACGCCCTGATTGATGTCATCCAGCATCGCGCCCGAGCGCTGCACCAGCTCGCTACCGGCCTCCACTTTGCTGACGCTGGCCTGGATCAGCTGTTTGATCTCCTGGGCCGCGCCCGCAGAACGTTGTGCCAGCTGGCGGACTTCTGCGGCCACCACGGCAAAGCCGCGACCCTGTTCACCGGCACGCGCCGCTTCCACGGCGGCGTTGAGCGCCAGCAGGTTGGTCTGGAAGGCGATTTCATCAATCACGCGGTTGATGTCGGCTATACGTTTGCTGGACGACTCGATCTCCTCCATCGCGCTGACCGCATCGCGCAGCACCTGGCTGCCGCGCTCTGCCTGGTGGCGCACATCACTGGCCAGCTCATTGGCCTGCGCGGCGTTATCGGCGTTATGTTTTACCGTGGCCGTCATCTGCTCCATGCTGGCGGCGGTCTGCTCCAGCGAACTGGCCTGCGCATGGGTGCGCTCGGAGAGGTCATCGTTGCCATCGGCCATCTGGCGCGCGGCATCGCTGAGCGCCCCGGCGCTGGAACCCACTTCACGTACGATCTCTGACAAACGCACATCCATCCGCAGCAACGACTGCATCAGCTCGCCCATTTCGTCGCGCGAGACTTTCCCGATGCGGTGATTCAATTCACCGGCGGCAATGGCTTCAGCCAGCTCGCACGCCTGATCAATCGAACGACGGATCGAACGGTTGAGCAGCCAGCCCGCCGCCAGCGCGATGCTGAGACCGGCAAGCAGCACCACAATCAGGCTGTTGCGCGCCAGCTGATAGGCGCTGTTGCTTTGCTGCCAGGTATGTTCGGCATGTTGATGCATCAGCGCATCGAGATGATCAATATCCTGCCGGAGCAGCTGGCTGCCGCTGTGCAGACGGGTTTCAATCACCACCAGCGCCGCAGAAGGGTTGCCGCTTTTCAGCAGTGCCCCGGCGTCATTGAGGGCTTTTTGCCAGCTGTCGAGATGGCTGATAAAGGCCTGGCTGAGGGGACGGGTCTGGGCATCGACTGTCAGTTGCTGCCAGGTGTGACGATCTTGGCCAATCCGATCGCCATACTGCGCGATACGCGCCAGCCGTTTATCCACTTCGCTGGCGTCGGTCCAGTAGCGCAGGGCATCAAACAGGGTGGAGGATTGTTCCTGCACCATGCGGTACAGGCGGGAAGAGTATTGCAGCGGTAATAATTCATTCTGATAGGCGTTTTGCGCCCGTTGGTCAGCGGCGCGAAGTCCCAAAATTCCCCAGCCTGCGGCCACAATTAACAAAATACACAGCAGTCCGACAATGGATGCCAGACGCGCGTGAAGGGTCAATCGCATAACAGCGTTCTCCGAAACGAAGTTGAGTGTGTAGTCGGCGTTGTTATTGTTATCGCAGGTCCTTTTCACTCCAGCTGTAGTTATCGGCGTGCCGCTAACCGGCTTGAATCTTTTCCTCAGACTGACAACACTTAATCGCGATGACGCAGATATCTTGCGGAAGGCATGGCAAAAATTATAACGTAGCCGCCATTGAAGCGAGTGTAGGGACCGAAGATGAAAAAGTGGATGGTACTGGCGGCGCTGGCGCTGACCGGTTGTGCGCAAATCAACAATTATGAAGCGGCAGTGAAAACCCCGGCACCGGCCGAGTTGCAGGGCAACTGGCAAACGGTAGGCCCGCAGCGCAAGCTCATCAGCGATCAGGCGCTGGGCAGCCTGATTATCAGCCCGGAGGGTGATACGCTGGATTGCCGCCAGTGGCAGCGCGTGATTGCCAAGCCAGGCAAACTGACCCGTCTGGATAACCAGTGGGTTAACGTGACGCGCCTGGTACGGGTGATGCCGCTGAAACTGGAAAATGGCGAACTGCGCTATGACGGTTTGCGGATGCGTAAAGTGGATCGCCCGACCGTGGAGTGCCAGAAGGCGCTGGCGCAGGTGACGGACGATCAGAAACAGACGGTGATTCAGAATATCGAGCCAGAGATTATGAAGCCGGCGACGATGATCGCTGAGTAATCATTTACCCTCGCACTCGCCGTTAGCGGCAGAGTGCGAGGGTGCCGCTACTCCGTCACCACCCACAGGCTGACACTGCCCGCATTGCAGCGGAACTGGGCGTTGCCGTCGGCATCAGACGTAATAATCTCCTCACGGTGGCCAAGTATATCGCGCCACTGCTTGCCGCCGTAGCCAGCTCCCATCGCCACCTGTTTTTCTCCCTCATCACCATTCGACATAATCACCACGCAACCCGGATTCTCCTCGGTGCCGCTGCGGCTGAAGGCGACGCAGTTGGGATGATCGAAATAGTCGGTCTGTACGCCCCAGGCATACTGCTGACGCGCGCGGATCAGGGGTTGCAGCTCAGGGATCACCGGCATCTCAATCTGGTACATCTCGCCGTCACCGCCCTCATCTTCATAGCTGGCGCCAAACAGGTCGGGGTAAAAGACCGTCGGCACCCCCTGTTCACGCAGCAGAATCAGCGCATAGGCCAGCGGTTTAAACCAGGGTTCGACCGGGGCTTCCAGCGATTGCAGCGGCTGGGTATCGTGGTTGGCGACGATGGTGACCGCATGCCAGGGATCGGCCACCACCAGTGAATCATCGAAGATTTTGCTCAGGTCGTATTGATTGCCCGCTTTCGACGCTTCGTGGAAGTTCATATGCAGCGGGGCATCGAACAGCATGGTTTTCCCTTCCACCTGATGCACATACTGTTGCAGTTTATCGGTCTCGTGCGACCAGTATTCCGCCACGATAAACATCGGCTCCTGGGCCACCGCCTGCACATGGTCAATCCACGCTTTGTAAAACCATGCCGGAATGTGTTTCACCGCATCAAGGCGGAAACCGCTACAGGGCACCTGTTCCATTACCCAGCGCGCCCAGTATTTCAGCTCCTCGCTCACCGCATTATTGCGGAAGTCGATATTGGCGCCCATCAGATAGTCGAAGTTGCCCAGCTCGTTATCTACCTGATCGTTCCAGCCTTCGGCGGTGTAATCATTGATGATTTTAAACACCCCGTTCTCATCGGGATTCTCGATGTGATCCACGCCGCTAAAGCATTTGTAATCCCAGATAAACTGCGAGTACTGACCGGCGCGCGCCGGAAAGGTGAAACGCGTCCAGGCCTCGGCGTCCACCACTTCATCAGCGATCTCATCACGGTTATCCGGATTGACGCGGTTAATTTTCACCACCTCTTTCTCATCGGCGCCCATTTTGTGGTTCAGCACCACATCCAGCAGCACGCCAACGTTGTGACTGCGCAGCGCATCAACCGCCGCCAGCAGTTGCTGCTTGTCGCCATATTTGGTGGCGACGCTCTCTTTCTGATCGAACTCGCCTAAATCGAACAGATCGTAAGTGTCATAACCGACCGAATACCCGCCGGACTCCCCTTTATAGGCGGGCGGCAGCCACACCATGGTGATACCCAGCTCACCGAGCCACGCGGCTTTTTCCGCCACTTCCGGCCACAGCTGGCCGCCATCCGGGTAATACCAATGGAAAAACTGCAATAACGTGGGATTGGGCATGAATTGCACTCCAGAGGGGGGACGATGTGCAATCAAGTATGGAGTAAGCGACAAAAAAGACGCAGCGGCAGGAAAATTTCTTTTCGCTGCCGCGACGCGAGGGCTGGATTCAGAGCGATCCGCGCGGGACTAATACGCTGCCTTGTTTGGCGTAGGCGCTCATCACCGATTTCTGGCGTGATGATTGGCCGACCAGCTGCGCCAGTTCATCCATACGGGCCTGCAACAGACGTTTGACTTCACTCTCGTTGTCGAGGATATGGCGTAATACCGGGCGCAATTGCTCCTGGGTTTGCTGCGAAGGTGCGGCGTCCTGCGTCGAACGTGCCAGCTGTTGCACCGCACTGACGTAATCCATTTCCCTGGTGATCAATTCATCCCATTCGCCCTCTGCTGCTAGGCGCAGCATTCCCTGGCTGAGATCGAGTAGCTGTTGATAGATAGCGATCAGATGCGGTGCGATAGTCATTAAACGGCGTCCTGAAGGTGTTGAGGTTGAGCGACTTCTTTCCAGGCATCAGCAATGTTACGCAGAAGGCCTTCAACTTCTTCGATGGCTTCCACGTCATTGCGCAGATTGGCTTGCAGCAGACGGCGTACCATATAGGCGTACAGTCCTAACAGGTTATCGGTGAGTTCATCACCGCTGCCTTCTGCCAGACCCTGTTTGAGTCCGTTTTCGATAATGTTGATCGCTTTGGAGAGCGACAGACCTTTGCCCTCCATATTGCCATCCTGCAAAAACAGGCGGGCGCGGACCAGCGCGCTGAGCGCGCCGTCAAAGAGCATCACCACCAGCTGTTGCTGGCTGGCGCTCATGACGGCGCTTTCAACGCCGATTTTGGCATAGGCTTGAGTGCCGTTTGCGCTATACATGATCACTCCTTATGAGGATGAGCTGCTGGTGCTGGAGCTGCTGCTTGACGAATCGAACTGCTGCGTCAGGTAGCTGCTGGTGCTGTTCAGCGAACTCATCAGAACGTCGAGCTGAGTAAACTGCGTTTTGTAGCGTGCCACCATGTTGTCGATACGCGTGCTCATATCGTTGTACTGGGTCGTCAGGTCATTGAGCGTTTTGCTCACGCCGTCGGTGGCCGCCTGCACAATACCGGTGGTAGAGAGCCAGCTGGTCAGGTTAGTGGCGATGGTGGTGGTGATGCCGGTGGTTGTACCGTCACCGACGATCATCTCTTTCACGCCAGCAGAATCGCTGGTCAGGGCAGTTGAAAGTTTATCGGAGTCCAGTTCCAGCTGGCCGGAAGTCGGGTCGGTGGTGATACCGATCTGCGCCAACGTTTTATAGGTGGAGGAGCTTTGTGCGTTGGTCAGCATACTTTTCAGCTGGGTCTGAATCGTACGCAGGGTGCTATCACCCAGCAGCGCGCCGTTGCTGGAGTCCTGAGTATCAGAACCCACATCCACCGCGGTGTATTTGGTCAGCGTATCGAACTGCGTCAGCAGGGTGTTGTAAGCATCCACCCAGTTGGAAATCGCGGTGTTCGCTTTCGAACTATCTTTGGTGATGCTGAGCGTGGCGTTACCGGTGGTGGTGTCGTTCAGCTTCAGCGTGATGCCTTCCAGCGCATCGCTGATTTCGTTACTGCTGTTTTCAATCGCGACGTTATTGACCGTCAGCTTGGCGTTCTGCGCGGCCACGCTTTGGGTCATCACATTGCTGCTGGCGGTTGAGTCATAACCGAGGATGCCTTGCAGAGTGTCATCACCGGTCACGCTGATGCTGCTGACGGCATTGTCGCTGCCGGTTTCGCTCGAGGTCAGCGACAGGCGGTAGGTGCTATCACCAGTTTTAATGATGGAGGCGGTAACGCCTGCATCGGCACTGTTGATAGCATCACGCATCCCGGTCAGCGACGTCTGATCGCTGGTCAGGGTAATGTCTTTGCTGCTGCCATCCACCAGTTTAATGGTCAGCGTGCGGCTGCTGGCAGAGCTATCGCCCAGCGTGGCGGTGTTGCTGCTTTGCGTTGCGGATGTCAGCGTTTGCGCCTGCGCCAGCTGGGAGACGCTGATGGTGTAGTTACCGGCGACGGTGGTGCCGGAGGTGGTAGCACTGAAAGCGGTGGAGCTGCTGGTTGCGCTGGTGGCGGTAAAGAGATCGGCGCTGTTTAATGCGGTGTTCGCCGTCTGGAAGGTTGTCAGGGCGCTTTTCAGGGTGCCATACGCGCTCAGTTTTGCGGTATAGGCACTCTGCTGGTTGGAGATCGGCGTTAATGACGCTTTCTCAGCAGTTTCCAGACTATCCAGAATGCTACTTAAATCGAGGCCTGAACCGACACCCAGGGTAGATATACTTGCCATGTTGTTTCCTTTCTATGTCGACACGGAGAGTGAATACCGGGGTTATCGGCGTTGAATGGGGAAAGTTTAAAATTATTTACCTACGGGTAATAAAGCGAATAACGCATATAGAGAAGGGTATTTCTGGCGCTAGAAAAGTGATCAATTGACTCTAAAGAAGTTAGCGGGCAGGGCGATAAAGATAAGCGTGACAGGCTGAAGAGAAAAATTTTTGCCTGGTACTAAAAAAAATCTAAAGGTTGTTTAAGGGCAGACGATAACAACTTTGACGGCGCTGAAGCCGGCGGGTTGAAGCCCACACCTTAACCGAAAGACTTGATTAACAGGAATATTTATCATGGCCCAAGTCATTAATACCAACAGCCTCTCGCTGATCACTCAGAACAACATCAACAAGAACCAGTCTGCTCTGTCTACTTCTATTGAGCGTCTGTCTTCTGGTCTTCGTATCAACAGCGCTAAAGATGACGCTGCTGGTCAGGCAATTGCCAACCGCTTTACTTCTAACATCAACGGCCTGACTCAGGCTGCTCGTAACGCCAACGACGGTATCTCTGCTGCGCAGACTACTGAAGGCGCACTGTCAGAAATCAACAACAACTTACAGCGTATCCGTGAACTGACTGTTCAGTCTCAGAACGGTACCAACTCCGATTCCGACCTGTCTTCAATCCAGGACGAAATCAAATCACGTCTCGACGAAATTGACCGTGTGTCTGGCCAGACCACCTTCAACGGCGTGAACGTGCTGTCTAAAAACGGTGCAATGAGCATTCAGGTTGGTTCTAACGATGGCGAAACCATCGATATCAACCTGCAGAAGATTGACTCTTCAACTCTGGGTCTGAGCGGCTTCTCTGTTGCTAAAAACAGCCTGGATGTGACTGATTCCATCTCTCAGGTTGCTGATACCGGCACCGGCGTGATGACTGACGTGGATATGTCTGACGTGGCAACTAAACTGGGCGTGGATAAGAGCACTCTGTCTCTGCACCAGATCTCTGGCACCAGCCAGTATGTCGTCCAGTCTGGCAGCGATAACTACTCTGTATCTGTAGACAACTCAGGCGCAGATGCTGGTAAAGTTGAGCTGAACACCGTTAACGTCTCTTATGGTGATGCTGCTAACGGTCTGGCGACCAGCGGTGCAACTCAGAGCGGTCAGCTGGTTAAAGTGGGTACAGACAGCGGCGGTACCGTAACTGCTTACACCACCGTACAGGGCAAAAACTATGCTGTGTCTGCGAGCGAACTGACTAACAGCCAGGACGCGACTAAACCGACCAGCGGCGTTGCCAGCGTTGAGCTGAGCACCAGCGGTGCAACCACCGCGACTGCAGAATTCTCTGGTGCAGCGACTGCTGACCCACTGGCTCTGCTGGACAAAGCTATCGCAAGCGTGGATACCTACCGTTCAAGCCTGGGTGCGGTACAGAACCGTCTGGATTCTGCCATCACCAACCTGAACAACACCACGACTAACCTGTCGGAAGCGCAGTCACGTATCCAGGATGCGGACTACGCGACAGAAGTGTCAAACATGTCTAAAGCGCAGATTATCCAGCAGGCAGGTAACTCCGTGCTGGCTAAAGCCAACGCCGTACCGCAGCAGGTTCTGTCTCTGCTGCAAGGCTAATCGCCTTAACACTGTTTATCGACAACCCCGCTTCGGCGGGGTTTTTTTTGCCCTGAATAACGCCAGAATCCTGTCACTGCTTGGCGAATTGAATGCGGCGCAAACCCTTACCATGAGGAAAAATCGTCTTTCTGCGTGCTCTACACCCAGCGACGCAGCTATTGCCAGAAAAGGGCCTCTGATGAACCACTCTCCACTTGTCAGCATCATTATCACGGCGCAGTTCCCGGTTTGGCTGGAAGAGGTGCTGAACAGCGCACTGGCGCAGGATCACCCCCACTGCGAAATTCTGGTCGCTGACTTCAGCAGCAAAACCTTTATTCCAGCGCTGTTGCAGCCGTACCTCGACCAGCCGGGCCACCCGGTCAGGCATCTGACCTTTCCGGCCGATCATCCGACGGTGATTGCGGATGCCATCCAGGCGGCGCAGGGCGACTATATCAAGCTCCTCAGTTTCGGCGATCTTCTTGCCAGCGACTGCGTCAGTACGCTGCTTGCGGGACTGCTGGCAGCACCCCAGGCGGTGCTGGCGCTCGCCAAACGGAATCGCATCGATCCCCTTGGTGAGCTGCTGCCGGATATCCTTTCCACTGCGGCCATTCTGCCGCAGGCGGGGGTGATCAGCGGCACCGGCCTGCTGCGCTATCAGTGTCGGCTGAGCTACAACCTGCTGGGCGATCTTTGCGCCACCCTGATACGCCGCGATCGGCTGCTGGCGCTGATGCCGGATCCGCACGCGCTGTTCAGCATTGAGGGTGAGGCGCAGCCAAAAATCGCTGCGCTGGTGTTGTACAGTAAATTACTGACGCAGGGCGATGTCGTCTGGTTTCCCACGCCGTTATGCTCGGTGCGGGCATCGGATATTTATCCCCAGCCGCACCAGACCGAAGGTGATGAGCATCATCGCCTGCCGCGTGAACAGTTGATTCATCAGCTGTGTAAAGCGCCGTGGTACACCAGCGCCAGAGGGCCTTCTGAGCTGGTCTCTGTAACCACGCTGACGCAACCGGCTACCGTCACGCAGCAAAATCTCCGGCAGCTGCAACATCACGCGCTCAGCCTCAATACGCTTTACCACTGGAATGCGGTGCGCAAGCTGGCGCCCAGACATCAGGCGGCGCTGCAACAACTCAGCGCGGAGGTGACGCAAAGCGTTTGCCTGGCGGTGGTGATCAATGTCACCCCGGAGAATGCCGCCCAACTGGGCGAGACGCTGGCTTCCCTCGAGGCGTTTTCCTCACCGTTTCTGACGTTGCGTCCGCTGCTGGTGGGCGCCGTGGCGGATAACACCGCAGGTGTGCTGGCGTTCCCGGCGCAGGCAGAAACCCGGCTGGCGGTGATCAATCAGTTGATCAATGAGCAGGACGCTGGCTGGTTTATCTTTGTTGAGGCGGGTACCCGCTTCAATGCCTCTGGATTGATCGCGCTTTCCACCACACTGCACGCGCGCGCGGATGTGCTGGCGCTGTATGCCGATGAATACTTCTTTATTAACCAGGAGCCTGCTGGCCTGGCGTTCCGCCCCGACTTCAACCTCGATATGCTGCTCAGTTCGCCGAAAACCATGGCGCAGCACTGGCTATTCCGCCGTGAACTGCTGCTGGCGGCCGAGGGATTTGACGTCAGTTATCCGCAGGCCGCTGAACTGGATCTGATCGTTAAATTGATCGAATCGCAGGGACTGAATGTGGTCGGCCATCTGGCTGAACCGTTGCTGACGGCACACCTGCGCGCACGCGACATTGCGATGGATGCGCAAATCATCCAGCGCCACTTACAGAATCGCGGTTATGCCGATGCTGAAATCGCCATCGACAGCTACTACAACTACCGTCTGCGCTACAACCACGCCGCCCAGCCGAAAGTCTCCATCGTGATCCTCGCCGGGCAGAGCCTGCCCGCGTTGATTACCTGCGTCACCACGCTGCTGGAGAAAACCCGCTATCAGCATTACGAATTGTTGATTGTGGCGGACAACCAGCCCAGCGCGGAGCGTGACAACTGGCTGGACGCCATCGCCACGGTGGACCCGCAGCGTATTCGTGTGGTGCGCTTTGCGGGTGAGTGGCATCAGGGAGCGATGGGCAATCTGGCGGCAGAGCAGGCGCAGGGCGAATACCTGATGTTCCTGCATAGCGAGCTGGCGGTTACGGATGGCGACTGGCTGGATAATTTGCTCAACCATGCCCAGCGCCCGGAAGTGGCGATTGTTGGCGGTAAGCAGCTGTCAGCCGACAACAAAGTCCGCCATGCAGGCTTTGTGCTAGGGGTTAACGGCGTGGTCGGTGATGTGCTGCGTGGCCTCAACGACAACGCCCCCAGCGCGCTGGGACGTCTGCATCTTGACCAGAATTACAGCGCGGTTTCTGGCGACTTTATGCTGGTGCGCTTTGCGGTGTTCGCGGCGCTGAATGGTTTCGATGAAGCGCAGACGCTGTATAGCGATGTGGATTTGTGCCTGCGTGCCCGTGAACAGGGCTATTTAACGGTCTGGACGCCTTACGCCCGCATTCTGCGTGCTGCCGAACGCAAAAGCCCGTTTGCCGGGGTGTCGTTAAAATCGGCCGCCGGCCTTAAGCAGCAGGAAGAAGATAAGCTGTTGCAGCGCTGGCAGCCGCTGGTGGGCCGCGACCCGGCTTATAACACCAATCTGTCGCTGCGCAGTCGCCATTTTGATCTCAGCAACGACAGTGAAGCGAGCTGGCAGCCGGTTAAGCGTGCTGACTTGCCACAACTGCTACTGCATCACTCCGATACCTCAGGTTGTGGTCACTACCGCATGATGCAACCGCTGCACGCCATGCAGATGGAAGGCAAAGCGCAGGGTCATGCGTCGCTGTCGCTGCTCAATCTTAGCGAAGTGGTGCAGTATCGCCCCGACAGTCTGATCATCCAGCGCCGCTTTGCGCCGGCTTTCCATACATGGATCGCCCGTGCGGGTAAGCTGCCTGATATGTTCAAAGTCTTCGAACTGGATGACTACATCCTGAACCTGCCGATGAAGCACTATAACCGCGTCAATTTCAGTCAGGAGATTTCCGGGCATCTGCGCAAAAGCCTGAGCTATTTTGACCGTTTTGTTGTCTCCACGCCGCCACTGGCCGAGGCACTGGCCGCGTTCCACCCGGATATTCAGGTGGTGCTGAACCGACTGCCGGTCAACTGGTGGGGCAATCTGCACAGCCTGCGCGGTCAGGGGCGTAAACCCCGTGTCGGCTGGGCGGGTGGATCCAGCCATCAGGGCGATCTGGAGATGATTGCGGATGTGGTGAAAGCGTTGTCCGGCGAAGTGGAGTGGGTGTTTATGGGGATGTGCCCGCACAAACTGCGTCCTTACATCCATGAACATCATGCTGGCGTTGACATCAGTCTCTATCCTGCGGCGCTGGCGGCGCTCAATCTGGATCTGGCGCTGGCGCCGGTGGAAGAGAACATCTTTAACGCCTGTAAAAGCAATCTGCGTTTGATGGAGTACGGTGCCTGCGGCATTCCGGTGGTGTGCAGCGATGTGGAGTGCTATCGCAACACGGAACTGAATGTGACGCGGGTGAAGAACCGCTTCAAAGACTGGGTTGATGCTATCCGTATGCACCTCAGTGACCTGGATGAAAGCGAAAGAAACGGTCTGGCCCTGAAAAAACAGGTGCACGCGGAGTGGATGCTCAGCGGCAGCCATGTTGATAACTGGCTTAAAGCCTGGCGCGGCTGACGGGCAGGCCAGCACCTGACCGGGTGCTGGCCTGAACGGGAAATACCCCTTTTTTGCCCTTTGTTTTGCGGATTGGTTGCCGCAGCGCGTGGCTACTATAAGCAAAATTTGCCTGGCAACCTCAGGATCAGCAGACGCTAGCCACTATGACGACCATTCAGGACGAAAACTTTCCCTACTTCATCATCGCGCCAAACTATCGCGAGTCATCGGCTGGCGTGCAGGTTATGCACCGGTTGTGTCATCTGCTGAATGAAAGCGGCAGACAGGCGTGGATGGTCAATTGCACCGTCAATCCGGCGTGGAATACCCCGATGGTCAGCGGCCAGGAGCTACGGGAATACCGACTGCGTGGCGGCCTATTTATTGCCATTTACCCGGAAGTGGTAAGCGGCAACCCGCTCCAGGCGCCGGTAGTGGTGCGTTATATGCTCAACCGGGAAGGGGTACTCAATGGCAACGCGTTAGAGGCCGCCCATGATGATCTGTTCTTCTGGTTTCGCCCGGAATTTGCCGGTAAACACGCCAATCCGCGCTTCCTGAATATTGAGTTTTATGACCTGGATCTGTTTCAGGACGACCAGCCGGAAAAAACCTGCGATCTTCTCTATCTCAACCGTATACCGGCATCGGTGGTGGATTTCTCCGCCTTACCGCCGGGGATTGAGATCCTGTCGATGCAAAATCCGCTCACGCTGACGCAGCTGGCGGCGAAGCTGAAAACCGCGCGAACCTTCTACACCTTTGAATCCTCCGGTACCGCGCTGCTGGCGATTTTGTGCGGCAGTCCGGTGGTGGCGCTGACGGCGCCAGGCTACGAGAAATATGCGCTGACGGCAGCCACTCTGGCGGAAAACGGTGCGGTCGGCATCTGCTGGGATGATCAGGCGGCGACGCTGGCGGCGATGCGCAAAGAGCTGTGGAAAATGCGTGAGACGCTGCTGACACGCCGTGAGCAGACGCAGCAGCAGTTGCAGGTGCTGGTACAAATCTCTCAGCAGCAGGCGCGTCAACATCAGCAAAAACTTCAGCAGGGGCGGCTGGAAAACTGGCTGGTTAATCGCCGGTTAACCCCTGCGCTCAGCTCCAGACTGGCGCTGGCGACCCCGCCACGCATCCTGGTCGCGGTATGGGACAACGCTGAACAACCCGATCACCTGCTGCTGACCCTCGATACGCTGGCAGAACGCCCGGCGTTCGTCCAGCTGGCGGTGATTACCGATCGGGACAGCGGCCTGCCGTCCGATACCGTTGCGATCCCGGTGGATGACTGGCAGCACTGGCTGAAAGCGGCTGTCGCACAGTCGTCATTTGACTGGCTGCACTGCATCCCGGCGGGCAGTTTTTACAGCGCGGAAAGCTGGCCGGTGCTGGCTCACTTCCTCGCCAGCCACGCGGATGCACAGGCGGTGTATGCCGATGAACTGTGGCTGAATGCCGCTGGCGAACCGGTGCCGCACCTGAAACCGAACTGGGACTGGGATCTGTTCAGCGCGTCACCGGCGCTGTATCTGCAACGCTGTTTGCTGGCGCGAAGCACGTTACACAGCGGACTCGATGATGCGTACAACTATCCGCAGGCGGTGGAATTCGCCCTGATGCAGCAGATTTATCTGCGCGCCGGGGCCGCCGCTATTCGGCACTACCCGGACCTACTCTGTATTCTTCCCCAGCCTCAGCCGGGCGAGAACCCCGATGCCGCGCGCGTGCTGGAGCATGGCCTGCATCAACGGGGCTATCCGGCCGCGCTGGTGGACGCGCAGCCTGGGCTGCCATTGCGCGTGCTTTACGGCCACGATGCGCTGCCGCAGGTATCGTTGATTCTGCTGGCGGACAACGCGCTGGCCATGCTGGAGCGTGCCATCACCAGCCTGCTGCAACATAACAACTGGCCGAATACCGAACTGCTGGTGATCAATCATCAGCATGATGACAGCACGCTTAATGCCTGGCTGGACGGGCTGGCGACCATCGATCCGGCCCGCATTCGGGTAATTAATCTGCCATCCGACTGGCAGCCGGTGGCGCTGCGTAATCGCGCGGCGGCCGAAGCACGCGGCGAATTCCTGTGTTTTATTGAATCGCAGCTGATCTTTCTGCTGGATAACTGGCTGGCGGCGCTGATGAACCACGCGCTGCGTCCGGAGGTGGCGCTGGTCGGCCCGAAACTGATTCATACCGAACAACACATTCTCTCTGCCGGCCTGATTGCGGGTTATAGCGGTCTGGCTGGCCATATTGGCGAGGGGCAACGCTGGGATTCGCTGGCTGCCAGCGGTTATCTGCAAAGCGATCGCCAGGCGCGACTGCTGAACGGGCAGTGCCTGTTAATTCGTCAGCGCTGCTGGCAGCAGTTGGGTGGACTGGACGAAGACTTTCGTGACCTCGCCATGGCGGAAACCGACTTTGCCCTGAAAGCCGCGCAGGCCGGTCACACGGCCATCTGGACCGCGCATAGCGTGGTAGCGACGGATGGCGAAGCGCGCAGATTCAACGGAGCCTCGGCGGCAGCCGCCATCCTGCAACAACGCTGGGGACGCGAGTTGTTATGCGATCCCGGTTATCACCGCAGTTACTCGCTGTATGGCGAACCCTTTAGCGTGGATGAAAGCCTGAAGCAAATCTGGGCCGCCTTCAGCGAAGGGAATATTCCTCGCGTGGCCTTTGTCCAGGGAGACAAAAGCCAGGCGAACGGCGCGCGGTTGCTCGCGCTGCTCAACGCGATGGCGCAGGAACAGCAGATCGCCTTACTCACGTATGAGGCGTTACCGCTGTGGGCACTGGCGCGCCTGCAACCGGACATCCTGATCTTTACGGCGGAGGCGGCACAGGGGCAAATGCAGCGTATCGCGTCGCTGGTCAGCCTCACCGGTTGTCAGAGTTATTGCCTGCCGGAAGCCACCTTCACGCCACAGGCGAACGCGGAACTGTTACAGACGCAATGGCTGAGTGGCTGGCTGGTGTGGAGCGAAGAATTACAGCAGTGGCTGCAAAAGCGGAAGCAAGCCGCCCACCTGCTGCCATCGCTGGTCGCCTTGCCGCAAACGGCGATGCCCAGCGTGCCACGCGCGGCGCGGCTGCGCGTGTTATGCGACACCCAGGCGTTGAGCGAGGCGGATGTGCGCTTTTTTGCCCGCGTGATCGGTGAAACCTCAGGTTTTATCGACTGGATCATGCGTGGTGAGGCGCCTGCCCGCTGGCTCGACGCGGTGAGTGAAATCCATCCTGCGGGTCCGGTATCGGGCGATGAGTTGCAGGGATTACAGGTCCATCTCGCCGTGCTGTTCCGTCTCAACAACGACGAAAACCGCTACCAGGACGATTCAATTCTGCTGCATTACCAGGCGGCGGGCATTCCGGCGCTATGCAGCGACACGGTTTCATCGACGCGTCGCGGCTGCGCCACACCGGTACGTAACAAAGAAAATGTCTGGATTACCCGTCTGCGCGATCTGCATCAGCAACCGGAATGGTCTGCTGTGCCGCCGCTGGCGCCCGCGCATCAGCTCAACGCCGCCACGCTGGCAACGTTCTGGCAGCAGGCTGATATCCATTTTTCCTGACCGTGCAATATGACACCGCCCGCAGGGGGTTTTAATGAAAAAGATCGCGCCGCATTACGATAATAAAAACATTCTGGTTACCAGCCCGTTACTGCCGCCGCTGGAGGAGTTTATTCCCTATCTGGAGAATATCTGGCAGAGCAAATACCTGACCAACGGTGGCCCCTACCATCAGGCGCTGGAAGCGGCGCTGGCGGAGTATCTTGGGGTTAAACATATCTGCCTGTTTTCGAACGGCACCCTGGCGTTAATGACGGCGTTGCAGGCGTTGCGTGTTGGCGGGGAAGTGATTACCACGCCTTACTCGTTCGTGGCGACCTCGCATTCACTGCTGTGGAACGGCATCAAGCCGGTGTTTGTCGATATCGATCCGGCGACCTGCAACCTCGACCCGGCGAAAATTGAGGCGGCTATCACCCCGCAAACCAGCGCCATTATGCCGGTGCACTGCTACGGCATTCCCTGTGATACCGACGCGATCCAGCGCATCGCCGATACCTATGGTCTGCGCGTGATTTATGACGCCGCCCATGCTTTTGCGGTGAAACGCGAGGGCGTCAGCATCCTGAATCACGGTGATTTGTCGGTGCTGAGTTTTCACGCCACCAAGGTGTTTAACACCTTTGAAGGCGGGGCGATTATCTGCCCGGATGAGAAAATTAAACGCCGTATCGATTACCTGAAAAACTTTGGCTTTGCCGATGAAACCACGGTAGTGGCGGCCGGTATTAACGGCAAGATGAGTGAGTTCCAGGCGGCGTTCGGCATGTTGCAGCTCAAACATGTGGATGCGGCGTTTGCGGTGCGCCAGCGTATCTATCAACGCTACCGCGAGGCGCTGTCATCGGTGCCGGGCGTAACCCTGTTGCAGGCGGATGATCAAACCGAGTGGAATTATGCCTACTGTCCGCTGTTTATCCATGCGGAGCAGTTCCCGCTGACGCGCGACCAGCTCTATCAGCGCATGAAAGAGGCCGGGATCTATGCCCGTCGCTACTTCTATCCGCTGATCTCCGAGTTCCCGATGTATAAAGGCTATGACTCATCGCATCCTGATAATCTGCCGGTCTCGACGCAAACCTCGCAACAGGTGCTGTGTCTGCCGATTCACCCCACGCTGACCGAAGCTGAGCAGACCCACATCATTGATATTGTGCTGGCGGCCAGCCAGATCGCGGCCGCCTGAGGGTGGCATGTCTCCCCCGTATTACGGGGGAGCGGTATCATCCGGCGACAATCGCCGCTGCGTTGACCGCCTGGCTTTTGTGACCGAACAGCGTGACCGGCTGATGTGAGGTCGCGCTGCGCTGCGCCTGCTCAAGGAATTCCAGTCCGTTCAGCGCCGTCTCAATACCCTGGCTATATTCGTTGCTGCCGCCGCGCAAGCTGTGGGCGATGTCAGCATAGTAATTGGCAAAGGCTTCGATAAATCCGGCCGGATGGCCTGCTTTAAAGCGGCAGTAGCGCGGCAGACTGGCGATATGGTTGGCGTTGTCGGTACGATCAATCAGCGTTACCTGGCCGTGAACGTTACACAGCTTCAGCGTCTCCGGCTCGACCTGCAACCACTCGGCACTCCCTTTATCGCCCATCACCCGAATGCGTAACCCATTGCGATAGCCCAGCGCGGCTTTGCCGTACCAGTACTGACACACCAGGCCGCCTTCATAGCGCGACACGGCGTGCACGGTGTCGATAATATTCGGCAGGGTGGTGAAGTGGCTGTTGAGCGCATACACATCGGTGGCTTTGCGCTGGGTGATAAAATCCACCAGCTGATGAACGTGTACGCCGAGGTCGAGTGACACGGTCGGGATCACCCCGTCGCTCTGTCGCCAGCTTTGCGGCCGTGCGACCTCACCGGCCGGATTGCGACGGCTGAAACCCTCCTGCGGCATCTCTACCAGAACCTGCTGGACGTTACCCAGTTCGCCATCGGCAATACGCTGACGTAGCTCGCGCACCATCGGATAACCGCTGTAGTTATAGGTGACAAACAGCTGGCCGCCGGTTCGTTGCAGAGCAAGGTCCACCACCCGCGCGCTGGCCACGGATTCCACCAGCGCCTTTTCGCAAATCACCGCGATACCATAATCAAGGCAACGCACAATCACATCCAGATGGTGCGGCGTCGGCAGCAAAATCACCACGGCATCCAGGCGCGTATGTTCCGCCGCCAGTAAGGCTTCGTAATGATCGTAAAGGCGTTCGGGCGCAATGCCCCATGCCTGCGCGGTTTGCTGATTAATCTGCGTATCGCGGCTGAAACAACCGGCTACCAGCTGAAACTCGCCATCCATCTGGCTGGCGATTTTATGCGTCTGGCCGATGGCGGAATTGATGCCGCCCCCGAGAAAAGCAATGTTGAGCGGTTGAGTCATGATGATCTCTCCTGTTGCATCGGCGGATTGAGATACTGATTAAGATTGGGGGTCAGGTTCGCCAGCGTCGTCAGATTGTCGAACTCGGCAAACACCAGGCCCGCGCGATCGCGTGGGGCGGGTTCCAGCGCGTCGCCGGGCAGCTTCAGCGGAATGACATCCAGAATCTGCGCGGGCAGGCTGGCAAAATGGAACCCAGGGAAACGCATGGTCGCGGCGACGGAGACGGTATGACGGGCGATAAAGCGCTGACGCGCCGGACGACGCTGGTCAAAGTGGTCGTTCAGGCCGATAAAAGGGGCGACAAAATGGTCGCAGTACGGCACCCCGGTTGACAGGCTGATCAGGCGGCTATACAGATCGCCCGGACAGCGGCGGGTCAGTTCAATTAACCAGAAATCGCGCCCATCGGTCATAAACTGGGTGTGCAGCAGGCCATCACTCAGACCCAGCTGCGACACCAGCGTTGCCAGACAATCGCTGACCTGCGACTGCATCACGTCGCTGAGTTGCGTGGTCAGCGAGCTGCTGTTTACCTGCCACGGATAGACGGTGCTGAATTCATCGACAAAAAACTCGCAGACGATGGCGCCGTTACGCACAAACGCCGAATGGCTGTGCAGCGAACCTTCAATAAATTGTTCGATCAAGGCTTCGCCGCTGCGCGATGCCTGCTGCGCCGCGTGAAAAGCGGCGCTCAGCTGTTCACGCTGGCTGATATGGGTAATACCTAAGCCGCTGTAGGCGTCCACCGGCTTCACGATCAGCGGTAACGGCAGCGCATCGCTATGATCGAGCTGGCTGACCGCCGCAGGGACCGGGAAATGATGGTGCTGCGCCCAGTGGCGAAACTGATCCTTTTGGAACAGGGTGTCGCTGATCTCCGGAGTATCGAATCCGGCGAAACCCAGCTCAGCCGCGACGCGCGCGCCGGTAAGATAGGAAACATCGGTCACGCCGGGAAGCAGGGCGCTGATGCCCCATGCGCGGCACAGGTCAATAACCTGCTGCACATCGCCGTAGTTAACAGGGCTGCTGTCATCGGCGAAGCGGTGGCCGGGATCCTGTGTCTTGCTGCCGCACACCGCGGTGCGGTATCCATGCTGGCGTAACACATCAAGAAAGGGCAGCGATGCGAATCCCGCATCAAGCAGCAGCGCCCGGGAGGGTGAAGACATGGCGTCCAACCTTAGCCTGAGTAAATTAAACGCAGTTATTTTATTCAGGCCAGGGCAGGAACGATGGGTTAAACAGACGAGCTTTTTGGCTTAATTCGCCAGTTTTTGGGTTTCTTCCGCCAGCAACGCCGGAATCACCTCCACCAGCCGGGCGCGCCAGTTGGAGGGGGCATATCCCAGCGCGGGTAAGCGCTGGCTGCGCAGCATGGCGTTGCGCGGACGTGGCGCCGCCGTAGGCCATGAGGCGCTGCTGACCGGATTCACACTGACGCTGGCGTAGACGTCGTCCTGCGCGGCGGCGGTGTGGAAAATCGCCTGGGCAAACGCACACCAGCTGACGGTTTCGTTGCCCGCAAAATGCAGCACCCCTTTAATCTGCGGCTGTTGCGCCAGCAGGATCAACAGGGCGGCGAGATCACCGGCATAGGTTGGGTTGCCAATCTGATCGTCAACCACATTCAGCTGCTGACGCTGGCGACCCAGCGTCAGCATGGTACGCACGAAGTTGCGGCCATACTCGCTGAAAAGCCAGGCGGTGCGCACAATCACCGCATTAGGCAGCTCCTGAATCAGCTGCTTTTCCCCTTCAAACTTGCTCAGTCCGTAGACGTTGATCGGCGCGGGCGGATCGCCTTCCTGCCACGGCGTGGCTTTGCTGCCGTCAAAGACGTAGTCCGTTGAGACGTGGATCACCCGCGCCTGATACTCACGCGCCACCTCGGCGAGCAGGGCCGGGCCATCGGCATTTACGGCGAAGGCGCGCTGCGGGTTGGATTCAGCTTCATCCACCGCGGTGTAGGCGGCGGCATTGATAATCACATCCGGGGTGCATTGCGCGACACAGGCGCGCAGCGCGGCGCGTTGGGTGATATCCAGTTCCTGCGAGCTATAGGGATAAACCTGCCAGTCGGCAGGAAAACGGTCCAGCAGGCAGCGTCCTAACTGCCCGGCAGCGCCGGTCAACAGAATACGCATGAGGTTAGCTCCGCCAGCGTCATTCCACGCTGGTCTTTGGGTGAAAGCTGGGGGACTTCAATTGGCCACTGAATGGCAAGGTCCGGGTCATTCCACAGCAGGCAGGCTTCATCCTGCGGCTGATAATAGTCGGTACACTTGTATTCAAAATCGGCTTCTTCGGAGAGCACCAGAAAACCATGTGCCAGACCCGGCGGGATCCACAGCTGGGTTTTATTGGCTTCCGACAGGATAATGCCTTCCCACTGACCAAAGGTAGGCGAATCGGGGCGGATATCGACCGCCACATCAAACACTTCGCCACGCACCACCCGTACCAGCTTGCCCTGCGGACGCGTTTTCTGAAAATGCAGTCCGCGTAGCACATGGCGCGCCGAGCGTGAGTGGTTGTCCTGCACGAAATCGAGATCGATATTCAGCATCTGCTGGTAGCGGCGCTTCTCGAATGTTTCGAGGAAAAAACCGCGCGCATCACCAAAAACCGCAGGCTTGATCACTTTGACATCCGCAATTTTGGTTGCAATGACTTCCATCACTCCTCCACCAGCATCTTGAGGTACTGACCGTACTGCGTTTTGCCCAGGTACCCGGCGCGCGACATCACGTCGTCCGCGCTAATCCAGCCTTTGCGCCAGGCAATCTCTTCCAGACAGGCGATTTTGAAACCCTGACGCTTTTCAATGGTGTGAATAAAGTGCGAGGCTTCCAGCAAACTTTCATGGGTGCCGGTATCGAGCCAGGCAAAGCCACGTCCCAGCACTTCGACGTTGAGCAGGCCATCGTCAAGATACATCTGATTTAGCGTGGTGATCTCCAGCTCGCCGCGCGGCGAGGGTCTTACCTCACGCGCCATGGCGCAGACATTCTGGTCATAGAAATAAAGCCCGGTCACCGCATAATTAGATTTCGGTTGCAGCGGCTTCTCTTCGATGGACAGGGCGCGGAACTGCTTATCAAACTCCACCACGCCAAACCGTTCCGGGTCCATCACCTGATAACCAAATACCGTGGCCCCGTGCGGACGCGCCACTACCTCTTCCAGTTTTTTACCGAAACTCTGGCCGAAGAAGATGTTATCGCCGAGCACCAGCGCACAGCGTTCACCGGCGATAAAGGATTCACCGATGATAAAGGCTTGTGCCAGGCCGTCCGGCGAAGGTTGCACCGCGAATTGCAGATTGACGCCGAAATGGCTGCCGTCGCCGAGCAGGCGTTGAAAACCCGCCAGATCTTCCGGGGTGGTAATCACCAGAATGTCCTGAATACCGGCCAGCATCAGCACGGAAAGCGGATAGTAGATCATCGGTTTGTCATAGACCGGCAGCAGCTGTTTGGAGACGCCACAGGTCACGGGATGCAATCGGGACCCGGTCCCGCCCGCCAGCACAATTCCTTTCATAGTTCGCTCTCTTCTCATTCGTTCTCTGCGCGCGCAGAGTCATGCCTTGAGCATACGAGTGAAGCAGGGCAGTTAATGGCGCAAATAACCGCTAAAAAGAGGGGCAATGTGGGGGATAACAGCGTGACGCTGAGGGTTTGTCAGGAAAAAATCAGGAAAGAAAACAATCAACTCAGGTAAAAAAGAGCAGTGAAGCGTTGATGAACTCATCCACAGCAGGGAGAGTCATCAGACGTATTTTTCTCACTACCCTCGTCTGACTGATGCGCCATGCGTTAAAACCGCGTACTGGGATTTCACACGCTATACCAGAAAAATGATGGAACATGATTATTGAATAAGGAATGTCCTATGTCAGATCTGAGTCAAATTAATGCTAATTCTTTTAACCGGCAGCTGCAATTAACAACCCGGCCATCAGCATTAACTACAACAACAGTGCCGCCCGTGGCTTATTTAAGCAATACCGCTGCAATTCCGAGATTATCCGCGCCATCGCTCTCCTCATTCCCTCATCGCGAAATCACATCCCTGAGCGCGCCATCTTCCTCTTATCCACCCACAGTCAGACCTTCATTGGTTAGTGCAATTCGCCCGCTGCGGTTTGTCACCGCAACGCCTTTTCACCATTCATCACCTGGGATTTATCCGGGGGCAGGGCAGAGTGATTTATTAAAATCCAGTGCAACGGTGAACAGAGGGGCTATAAGAAGCGTCCCTGGTGGAACTAAGCGTGCCGGGAAATCTTCAGATGTCTTTACTGAAAAAATGCCATTGCTGACGCTGACCCGGCCCAGTGTTCAGGAAAAAATTGTCAGCGAGATAAATCAAAGTTTGCGCAACGACTTACGCGGTTTTATCGGCAGGAAACTGACATCCGTTCGGGAACTTTCCCACGAGGATAATAAAAAGATCAACGGTATCCTTCATCATTATTTAGCAAAATATGATGAGGTAAGGTTAAAAAACACGCTAAAAATTATTCCGTTGTTTAAACTGCCACGCCTGGAAGAGCGGCGCCTGTCAGGCAGCTTAACCACGCAGGCGGAACGATCGCAGCACGACGTACAATGTCAGGCTTTTTATCAGCAGGCCGGGGGAATAAAGAGCACGGAGATTGATTTAACCCATTTTTTTATTAATGCGCTTAACCATGATCTTATTACCCTGCTGACGGACGCAGCGATAACCCAACCGCAATATACGGCGTTCCTGGAGACAACCGAAGCCGTTAGTCTGCTTGAGAATATGGGGATGCTGGGAGCGAATGAAGAGATATGGCCCGATATTATGCAGGCAACGTTAGCCGATCCTGACTTGCCCGAACATCTTACGCGAATCAGGGAAGTCTCTGTACAGCGACAAATCAGGAATTTAAAGGAATATTTTTACGAATCATTGTCGGAAATCACACCTTATTGTGACGGGAGGCTGGATTTTGACGGGTTTTTTATCATCAGCGATAGAGAAATTAAAGATAACCAGGCCGGTGATAACTATATGGACGATCCTGACGCTTTAACTGGTCAGGAGGGCGTTGATATCGATAAAGTGATTATCGCCAGGAATACGCGGCTAATGGAGATGCGTGCATATGACCGCGTTGCAATGCTTAACGTTTTTCGCGAGTCTGCCTGGCATAGCCCGCTATTTATGAACAGAAGTGTGATTAACGCCGAGCAAACCAATCTGTACAACAAGAATATGCTAAACGAAGAGAAAGTAAAAAACTGCATTGATAATCGACGGGCAGAAAGAGTAGAGGTCTTTTTGCAATATTTAACCATAGCGCCTTTCGTTATTGGTGAAGGATATCCGATAGAAGATATGAACCTGAAAGGGCTTAATTTTGGCGACAAGGGGCTGAGCATTGAGATGCTTAATCGCGAGTTTATCGCTAACCCGGCCGTATCACTGGAGAGACTGCGTTCATATGCCATTTATGGCAATGTGAAACTGGCGGAAATCACCCTGAAAGGAGAGTTCGATGTCGGCTGGATGGCGGGGCTGAGTGATGATGTCCTTGGATTGTTATTTCAGGCGCTGCCGGATGGGGAGCGGGATAATGAACTGTCACGGTTTGTAGTATTAAATGCACTGCAAGTGATTGGTGAAGCAATTTATGGCGCGGATTTTAACGATAATCAGATTTGCAACTTAATTAGCGATGCAATGAAAAATCTGGCTGGCGTTGTTTTCACCATCGACGAGATGGCTTATCTGTTATTTCTCCAGCCTTATGCCATCACGGATGCGCAAGGCGCTCTGCTTAGCAACGGCGTCATTTATCTCGCGAAAAATTTTGAGATGAAGGAAGGCGATTATCACCCTTATGCTGAATGGCGGAATTTGCTACAGACGCTGGCTTATGAAAAATCATCCGGCGACAAACTCGCCGTGCGCCGTCAGGTTTTACAGGCAGAAATCAATAAAATTCCCAACCCGGAGCTATACAGCCTGCTGGCTGCACATGAAAACACCATCATTATTCAGGAAACTGAGCAGGGTGAGTTTATCGCGCACTTTGATCCTGACGGCGGGATGACTTTGACGCCGCCAGTAGAATTTCTCGATCAGCCGTTACTGGTGATCCG
The DNA here is from genome assembly GCF_059730485.1 of Pantoea sp. X-Soil-TKNS-1207. NCBI lineage: Bacteria > Pseudomonadati > Pseudomonadota > Gammaproteobacteria > Enterobacterales > Erwiniaceae > Pantoea > Pantoea sp. X-Soil-TKNS-1207. The sequence continues at coordinate 2,569,712 of NZ_AP035958.1, read as the reverse complement.
GCCAAAAGCCCTGGTGCCTTGTGCCTGTGAAGGCGAAGAGATTGAGGAGTTTGATCGTTTCGAAGATACCAGCTTTACCGCAGTTGAGGCCATCGCGGAGATGAAAACGGCCAATCTTAATAAAACACGTTTGCGTGCATCCACTATTGTGGAGCAGCGTCAGGCGCAGGAGAACCTGGCCAGCGAGATTTTAGCGCTTTATCGCGCCCGAGCACGGCCATCCTGACATTATTTTCACGCGCCATAAAACCATCAGCCCCCGTTATTTACATCCGTACTCTGGCGGGGGCCTATTTTTAACCCGTCACAAAGATTAATGGATTACTGTTATTTAAGAGGGAAAAATATATGCCGAATAATAGCGTGGATGCGACCGCCGGAACCATGATGCCAACCCGCAACGTAGCGGGTACCACGACCCGATTATCTGCCCCATTACGATTATCCAATACACTCACGAATCCAATAACGATGACGCCGCCGTCGTTATTACCTAATAACCCCGCGATCGCGCGTAACATCCCTATACCAACCCTTGTCGCTTCAGGTGGGAGCCGCAATCTCTCAATTGCACCAGCGCGCGGGAATTTATCATTGGCTTCTGTTACGAATATTTATCGACCCGCGCCGGTGTTGTTAATAAATAGTATGCAGCATGACGGGAATATCCGTATCGAAAGCGGTCCGCCAGCGGTAAGGGCAAGTGAATTATTAAGAAATAAATCAAAAGAGCAGACGTTATCCAGAGAGAAACCGTCGCTGACGAAAAAGTCTGGGGTGCGTTATGTAGAAAGCCGTGGCAACCGAAAAAGAGAAACGCAGCTGGCCACTACCAGTACCGAAAGAGGCAATCTTTCGGATGAAAAATCCCTCGATCATATGGTTCGTTTTCTCTCGCAGAATGCCCCGCATGTAAAAAATTCGGTCCTCAGCAAGATTGCACTCTCTTTGTGCAGTGATTTAAGCGGTTTTATCGACAGAAAAATCACCGCTGCACAGCCACTTTCCAACATAGAAGAGATAAACTTCAAAAATATTCTGCATAATTTCTTATCCGTCTATGATGAAGAAAGGCTCGGAGAAATCATAGACAGCATCATAACAAGTGAGATTCCTCCAGCGGAAAAAAAGAACCGGGTCGGGCATTTAAAGGCGCAGGCGAAATCCTGTCAGCGTGCCGCGAAAAGTTATGCCTTTCATGAACAGGTCAGGCTGAAAAAAAGGGATGGCATTGACCCATTGAAGACGTTTATCAATGTCCTCAATGATGATCTGGTGAATATTTTGGTGAGTTCAGGTTTGACGCCACAACAATTTATTGAATTTGTTGAAATGACAGACGTCGCTAAGCTGATTCAGGATCTGGCATTGCTGGGGGTGGGTTTAGATGAATTAGACGACCAATTGCAGGATATCGTCAACGATCCCGAACTGCCTGATAATTTCCGGCGTATTAATGAACATTCGGTTCAACAGCAGATCCGGTTGATGAAAGATATGTTTGATAAAATATTACTGCAAATCAGCCCGTATGATGATCAAATAGATTTTGACGCGTTGAGACTCAGGAGCGATCGGGAAGAGGAAGACGATTATAATGTAGATTATTATAACTATACTGACGATCTGGCTGAGCTGATAAACAGAAGCAACCTGGATCCTGATGAAGTTATCGCGCACCGGGTCAAACGGTTGTTTGAAATACGCTTTCTGGACCGCCTGCCCGGTGACATCCTCTTCGAGCAGGTTTTGCAGCATAGTCCTCTTTTTATGGCCCGAAGCGTCATTAATGCTGAGCAGAGAGAATTATATTATGATGGCGTTCTTTGCCAGAAAAGTATTAAGCAGCATCTGACCAGCGAACGTTACGCCAGAATGAAAAGTTTTTTGCGCGATATGGTTATTGCCCCGCTGGTCATCGGCGAAGGTTTTCCGGTGACACAGATGAATCTGGCTGGGCTGCCTTATGGCGATAAAGGATTCAGCATTGAATATCTCTGCCGCGAGTTTATCGATAACCTGGCTATTTCGCATGAGCGCCTCGCTATTATCGGGTTATATTGCAATAGTCATGAACAATTCACCGCGATTACCAAAAAAGGCAAGGTTGATATTGACTGGATGAGTGGCTTCAACGATGACAGTCTTGAGAAGTTATTTCAGGCCCTGCCTGATCCTGAGCAGAGTAATGAACCGGACAACTTTTTATTACTCTATTCCCTGCGCAGGATCGGTCAGCAGATTCTGGGCAGTGAATTTAATGATAAGCAAATTGCCAGATTGATCGAAGATGCGCAGCCCGCGTTCACTAAGCGACTCCTGAATACCGACCAGCTCGCCTACTTACTCTTTTCACATCCGTATGGCAGTGAAGGGCTACGGGGCATCGTTACTATTGCCGCGGAGATGAGCGCGGAGCGAGGCGAAGGGGAAGAACCTTACCGCCCCCAGGGTGACTGGTACCGGCTGGTGGCAACGCTGGCGGGTGGCGAAACCTACCGCGAAAAACTTAATGTGCGCCAGCAGACCTTACAGACGCAAATCGATGCTATTCCGGCAGACGCGCTGTACAGCGACCTGGCACATTCGCAGGGCATCACGATTTTTCAGGAGAATGAAGACGGTGACTTTATTGCCCGTTACGATCCTGATGGCGGTATCTCCCATGAGCCGCCATCGCAACGTCTGAATCAGCCTTTCCTGGCGCTACGTCCTGATACTTTACTGGTCTTCGATCGTTGGGGAAGGACCAACACCGGCTTTCAACGGGTCAGAAATACCAACTTTTCTGCACTTCAGGCGGTGATTGAAATGCAGGGGGCTGATTTCCGTGCCGCCCACGGTGTTTCTCCGACGGACGCGGAACGTCATGATAACGTGGAAAAATTAGCCACTGACATCATCGCGCGTTTTAAAAGCAGACCGGCTGATTCGCTGCCGAAGCAGGTGTAATCTCTCGCCTGGCGGCGCGCGAGATCGCGCCGCGTTTCCCTGCCAGAAAAAAGTAACCATCCTGTTACAGAACCCTCCGGATCTGCCGATAACACCCTTCAGAATCACTCGAAATTTGCATCATTTTTTCCTTTTTCTGGGGTGTCTATGCGCTTCAATTATGACTTGTTACCCGGTGAGCTACTGACCTTCGAAGAGATTGCGTTGCGCTATGCGCAGCAGCATCCCGACGAAAAAGAGCTTACCGCACGCGGGTTGCTTAGCCCGTCAACCAGCTATCGCAATTTGATTATCCGCGCGCTGTTTGCGCAGGCGGAAATTAATAGCCCGCTGGAGGATCTGCTGTTTGTCTCCGACGATAACGAACGCAAAAACTATCTGCGCCGTTTTGAGCACTATCTGAAGAACCAGCAGGCTTTTCTCTATTTTCGTCGCACCGATGAAATAAAGAAGGAGAACCGCTGGAAGGTGGTGGGGGAAACGCGCGTGTATGCGATGCTCGATCCCCATTCCGCCGAGGCGCAGAACCTGCTGGCGAGTCGCGGCTTCAAGCTGGTGTTGATGCGCCAGAATGAAGAGGATGAGTTCTGGCAGCTGTTTGATCCCCAGGCGTGCCCCTGCTTCCCGCTGTCGCGCAAGGTGCAGTTCCTGGTGGTGCTGAGCACGCCGCAGCATAAAGTCCCCAACGCGGTGATGCCCGGTACTGAGGTGGGGCGTCGCGTCAAAGCGAAGGTGTTCCAGCATGCCAGCCAGGCTGAGTTCAACGCGGCGGTGAAAGCGCGCTACGGCGCCTGTGTCATCACCGGTACGCGGCTCACTGAACGCCACAGCTGGCCGTGGGTGGAGGCCTGCCATATTGATACCCAGGAAAATGACGAAGGCTTCCTCGCCGATAACAGCGTGGATAACGGTTTGTTCCTGCGCAGCGATTTACAACGGCTTTTTATCAACCGAATGTTAAGCATTGACGCGGAAACCGGCCGGGTACTGTTTAATTCTCAGCTGGAAAGTGACGAGAACATTAGCCCTTTTTATCAAGCGCTTGATGGAAAAACCTGTGCGCTGTGGGACAACGTGCCGCCCGGCACGCGGCAGCGTCTGCGTAATCTGCGCTAATCCCTCCCAGGATGGCGGTCGCTGACGCCGCCATCCATTACAAAATTGAAATAAACGCGCTTTGCCTGCCTATTCTGCCAATCAAAACACCCTACAGAATTGGATAATCATGCCGATAACTTTATTAACGCAGGGTAGTCAACGTGAACGATCTCTATACCGCCGATGGCGTGATGGATAAACATTCGCTCTGGCAGCGCTACGTTCCTCTGGTGCGGCATGAAGCGCTGCGCTTGCAGGTTCGTTTGCCAGCCAGCGTTGAACTTGACGATCTGCTGCAAGCAGGTGGCATTGGTTTACTGAATGCCGTGGAACGCTACGACGCGCTCCAGGGCACCGCCTTTACCACTTACGCAGTGCAGCGCATCCGGGGGGCAATGCTGGACGAATTGCGCAGCCGCGACTGGGCGCCTCGCAGCGTGCGTCGTAATGCGCGCGAGGTGGCCGGTGCCATGCATCAGGTAGAGCAAGCGATGGGGCGCGCGGCTACCGAGCAGGAAGTGGCTGATCAACTGAATGTTTCGCTGGAGGAGTATCGGCAGATTCTGCTGGATACCAACAACAGCCAACTCTTCTCTTACGACGAGTATCGGGAAGAGCACGGTGACAGTGCGGAGCTGGTGACGGAAGGGCATGAGGAAGCCAACCCACTTCATCAACTTATGGAAGGGAATCTGCGTGAGCGCGTGATTGAAGCGATCGAGGCATTGCCTGAGCGTGAAAAATTGGTGCTGACACTGTACTACCAGGAAGAACTGAACCTGAAGGAGATTGGCGCGGTGCTGGAAGTGGGCGAATCCCGCGTCAGTCAACTGCACAGTCAGGCGATTAAACGCCTGCGTGCCCGATTAACGGGAGCGCGCTGACAGACTCAGTTCCTGGCGATCCAAAAATAATAAAACCGGGGACTCAGCAATGGGAGCCAAATCCAAAGCCAGACCTTTAAGTCGCTATCTTAAAGACTACAAGCACAGCCAAAGCAATTGTTCACATTGTGGCAAAGTTCTTGACCGTATGGCGTTAGTATTTCGCGGCCAGATCATCAATAAAGAGGCCATCGCACGCATGGACCAAATGATTGACGATCAGGTCTGGATGAAACTCCAGCCGGAATTGACAGCATTGTGTCGCTTTTGTAGCGATATTTTTTGTAATACTCATCCGAATTACTTCGATATCATGGCGTTCAAACAATACCTCTTTGAACAGACTGAGATGAGTCACAGCACCATACGTGAATATGTGGTGCGGTTACGTCGTCTCGACGACATGCTTAGCGCAAAAAATTTCCCGGCTGAACGTTTACGGGGCAACAGCTGGCATGAATGTCTGGAAAACGACTTACCCGATGCCGGTAATAACAATTACCGCATCGCACTGCGCAAATACGACCAGTTTTTAGGCTGGCAGCGTAGCTGAGTGTGATCCTGCCCTTGTTGTTGTCGAAGACGTCAGCAACAAGGGCCGCTCGGAATGATTTCCGGGTGCGCCTTTTCCCATCTTCTGCAACACTGTAAGAATAATCGCACTTTGCCCGAATGGAGGCTGCATTGTCCTTACATCTTCTGCACCAGTTCCCGCGTCTTGAGCTGCTGGGTGCACCCACGCCGTTAGAACATCTGCCACGTCTTTCTGACTATCTTGGTCGTGATATTTTTATCAAACGTGATGACTTCACGCCGGTGGCGCTCGGCGGTAACAAACTACGCAAACTTGAATTCCTCGCGGCGGATGCCTTGCGTGAAGGGGCGGATGTGCTGCTGACGGCTGGGGCTATCCAGTCTAACCATGTGCGGCAGACCGCTGCCGTTGCGGCGCGTCTCGGCCTGAAATGTGTCGCGCTGCTGGAAAACCCGATTGGCACCACGGCGGAAAATTACCTCAGCAACGGCAACCGTCTGTTGCTGGATCTGATGGACGTTGAGGTAGTGATGGTTGACGCGCTTCACAATCCGACAGCGCAGCTGGAAGAGCAGGCGACGCTGCTGGAAGCGCAGGGTTTCCGTCCTTATGTGGTGCCGGTTGGCGGGTCGAATGCGCTTGGCGCGCTCGGCTACGTCGAGTGCGCTCAGGAGATTGCCCATCAGAGCGAAGGGGTCGTGGATTTCGCTGCGGTGGTGGTGGCGTCCGGCAGCGCAGGCACCCATGCCGGTCTGGCCATTGGCCTTGAGCAGCTGCTGCCGGACAGCGAGCTGGTGGGCGTGACGGTATCGCGTAAAGTGGCCGATCAGCTGCCAGTGGTGGAACGCATTCGCAGCGCGCTGGCGCAGCAGCTGGAAGTGCAGGCGCGTGCGCCCATTACCCTGTGGGATGACTATTTCGCCCCGCGCTACGGTGAGCCAAATGAAGAGGGCATGGACGCGGTGAAACTGCTGGCCCGACTGGAAGGCATTATGCTCGACCCGGTCTATACCGGGAAGGCGATGGCGGGTTTGATCGACGGTATCAGCCAGAATCGCTTCCGCCGCGAAGGTCCGCTGTTATTTGTGCATACCGGTGGTGCACCGGCGTTATTTGCTTATCATCCTTCGGTCTGAGACGCGGGCGAAAAAAAGTTTATAATCCGGCCGTTATTCGCCTGACCCGGCGAAATAACGCACACAACACACACAACTTACAAATAATAATGGGGTAAATATGGCTTTCTCACAGGTTCGTCGCCAGCTGGTGATGGGAGTGATGGCGGTGGCGCTGGTCGCCGGCTTTAACGTGAAAACCTTCGCGGCAGAAAATCTGCTGCAAAAAGTAAAAGATCGCGGCACGCTGCTGGTCGGGCTGGAGGGCACCTATCCGCCGTTCAGCTTCCAGGATGAAAGCGGCAAGCTGACCGGGTTTGAAGTGGAATTCGCACAGCAGCTGGCGCAGCACCTCGGCGTGAAAGCCAGCCTGAAGCCGACCAAATGGGACGGGATGCTGGCGTCGCTGGACTCCAAACGCATCGATGTGGTGATCAACCAGGTCACCATTTCCGACGAGCGTAAAAAGAAATATGACTTCTCTACCCCGTACACCATTTCTGGCGTGCAGGCGCTGACGCTGAAGAAAAACGCGGGCAGCATCAACAAACCGGAAGACCTGTCTGGCAAAAAAGTGGGTGTCGGCCTCGGCTCCAACTACGAGCAGTGGCTGCGTGACAACGTCAAAGGCGTGGATATCCGTACCTATGATGATGACCCGACCAAGTATCAGGATCTGCGTTCTGGCCGCCTCGATGCCATCCTGGTTGACCGCCTCGCGGCACTGGATCTGGTGAAGAAAACCGGTGATACCATGGCCGTTGCTGGCCCGGCGTTCTCCCGTCTGGAGTCAGGCGTGGCGCTGCGTAAAGGCAATGACGATCTGCTGAAGGCGATTAATGCCGCCATCGCCGATATGCAGAAAGATGGCTCGCTGAGCAAACTCTCTGAGAAATGGTTCGGCGCGGACGTCACTAAATAATGCAGGAAAGTCTCAAACTGGTGCTGGATTCAGCACCATTTTTACTGAAAGGCGCGCTGTTCACGTTGCAGCTGAGTATCGGCGGGATGTTCTTCGGCCTGATCCTTGGCTTTGTGCTGGCACTGATGCGTCTGTCGCACTTCTGGCCGATCAACTGGCTGGCGCGTTGTTATGTCTCGATCTTTCGCGGTACGCCGCTTATCGCCCAGCTGTTTATGATCTACTACGGTCTGCCGCAGTTTGGCATCGAGCTGGACCCGATTCCTTCGGCGATGATTGGCCTGTCGCTGAACACCGCGGCTTATGCCTCTGAATCCCTGCGTGGCGCGATTGCCGCCATCGAACGTGGACAGTGGGAAGCGGCCGCCAGTATCGGTATGACGCCGTGGCAAACGCTGCGCCGCGTGATCCTGCCGCAGGCGGCCCGCACCGCGCTGCCGCCGCTGGGTAACAGCTTTATCAGCCTGGTAAAAGATACGTCGCTGGCCGCAACCATTCAGGTGCCGGAGTTGTTCCGTCAGGCACAGCTGATAACCTCGCGTACGCTGGAGGTGTTCACCATGTATCTGGCGGCCTCGGTGATTTACTGGGTGATGGCAACCGTGCTTTCAGCCTTGCAAAACCGGCTGGAAGATCAGGTTAACCGTCAGGATCGGGAGGCGAAATGAGTGCGATAGAAGTACGTCAGCTGGTGAAGCAGTTTCACGGTCAGACGGTGCTGCACGGAATCGATCTCGACGTCGCCTCCGGCGAAGTAGTGGCGATTATCGGGCCGAGCGGGTCGGGTAAAACCACCTTGCTGCGCAGCATCAATCTGCTGGAAGTGCCCAACAGCGGCACGATCCGCGTCGGCGATATCAGTATCGATGCGTCGCTGGGTATGAACAAACAGAAAGAGCAGGTGCGTCGTCTGCGTCAGCAGGTCGGCTTCGTGTTTCAGAACTTCAATCTGTTTCCCCATCGTTCGGTGCTGGAAAACATCATTGAAGGTCCGGTGATCGTCAAAGGTGAGCCGAAAGCCGAAGCCATTGCGCGCGCGCGTTCGCTGCTGGATAAAGTCGGTCTGCACGGCAAGGAAGAGAGCTTTCCACGCCGTCTGTCCGGTGGACAGCAGCAGCGCGTCGCCATCGCCCGGGCGCTGGCAATGCGGCCGCAGGTGATTCTGTTTGATGAACCGACCTCGGCGCTCGATCCGGAGCTGGTGGGAGAGGTGCTGAACACCATCCGCGCGCTGGCGGAAGAGAAACGCACCATGGTGATCGTCACCCATGAGATGAGCTTTGCCCGTGACGTTGCGGATCGCGCCATCTTTATGGATCAGGGGCGTATCGTGGAGCAGGGGGCGGCGAAGGCGTTGTTCAGCAATCCGCAACATGCCCGCACCCGGCAATTTCTTGATAAATTTCTTAATCAATAAGCACCAGCGCCGCCGCTGACAGGTGGCGCTGGCTTATCATTTCCCCTCCGCTACCCCCTCAGTTTCTTCTGAAAAAATAATTCCCTGATTTTTATAACTTGCTGAAAAAAAGCGCTTTATACCTGTACCTGTCATTCTGAATTTGGACTGAGAATTTTTTCAGAGTCCGTCCCATTGAGACAAATTTATAAATATAAATAATTCTTTACAAATTCATGGCACAATCAGGATTAAACAATGACGGCAGCCAGGAAAGAAGTCCTCTGGATCAACACGCTGAAAGGCGCTTGCATTTTGCTGGTGGTACTGCACCACTCAATCATCACAACCTTTGCCCCATCGCTGCGCTATCTGACCGCCGGCATCGTACCCGGTACGTGGTGGGTGATCTTCAATACCTATCTCTCCCCGTTACGTATGCCCGCTTTCTTCTTCGTTTCCGGCCTGCTGGCCGCCAGTGCGATCAGCAAAAAGAGCTGGAAAGAGGTGTTCACGAAGAAGTTCAGCAATATTCTCTACCTCTATCTGCTGTGGGGGGTGATTCAGTGGCTGAGCATTCACTACATCTCGACCCATCTGATGGGCGATCGCTTATCCAGCGCCAAAAACGCCGCCTATGCGGACTCGCCGCTGGAGTTTGTAAAGCTGCTGCTGCTGTCGATGACCAGCCTGTGGTATCTCTATGCGCTGGCGGGTTTTTTCCTGTTTACCAAACTGTTTCATCGCCAGCGGATCGCGCTGGTGCTGCTGGCGATCGTCGCTAACTATGCGGCGCAGTTCAGTCTGATCCCCGGCTGGGGACCGGCCAGCGTGGCGCAGAATTACCTCTACTTCCTGCTCGGCGTGTTCTTCAGCCAGACGCTGATTGAAATCAGCAGCCTGAAGCGCCAGCACTGGCTGCTGCTGGCCGGTATTGCGCTGATTGGCGTGGCGCACCATGTGGGCGGCATCTATAAAAATCCGTTCTACAGCCTGCTGACTATCGTGTTTGGCATCGTGCTGTGCCGTTTCCTGAATGAACGTTTCAATATGGCGTGGCTTAACTGGATTGGACGCAACACGTTGCAGATCTATGTGTTGCACCGCATCTTTATCGAGTTGCTCGGCCTGAGCGCGCTGGCGCTGGCGTTGCACTATGGCTGGTTTAACCATGCCGCCTTTAGCTGGGCATGGGCGCTGCTGATGCCGGTGATCGGTGTGGCGCTCTGTACCTCGGTGTCGCTGCTGGTATGGACGCTGCTCAACCGTGGGCCGGGTCGTATGCTATTTCTCTATCCACGTTTACTGCGTAAACCCCAGGCAGAAGTGAAGCCCGCATCCTTGCCCTGATATTTGCCGGGCCAGTTTAAACTGGCCCGAATTATTTATCTCGCTAGCACAACCGTTATATTTCCGCTTATCCATTTGCCACATATCATCCTGACGCTATGCTGCCTTGATTAATAGATGGTTGGCCTGGGAGAAAATGTTCTTAATTATTTACTGCATTTATTTGCCGTTGAACTGTGTTGATGTTGCCTTTAGTGATTAAATTAACGCGAGAAATCATTAGCCTGCTTATTTGTAAAGAAATGCAGCACTACGTAAATCATTGTTATATCAGGGCCAGTAAAAAACTTTTAGGACTTTCGCTACAGTCAGCCCCCGCCTCCTGCCCGATAATCCCCCCAATAACTAAAAATGTATTTCCCTATTTGTCTACCTCACATTTCGCGTTCAGACCTACACAGCGGGAGTTAATCATATGAATAACACCAGGAGCGAAGAGATATTGTGGGTAAACACCCTTAAGGGTGCCTGCATATTTTTAGTGGTGCTCTACCACACGGTATTACCGGGATTTGAGAACACATTGCACTTTCTCTCGGCGGGATGGATCCCGGCGGAAATATGGGTGAAGTTTAATACGGTACTGTCGCCATTACGTATGCCTGCGTTTTTCTTTGTGTCGGGTTTACTGGCAACCAACGGGATTATGAATCGTCCGTGGAAGCAGGTATTTACCAGCCGTATTACCAACCTGTTTTATCTTTATATTTTGTGGGGATTTATTCAGTGGTGGTCAATTATCGGTATTTCTTCCGAGATCACCGGACAACGCATTTCGGATAATCTGAATGCAGCTTATGCCGGGTCGCTGCTGGAATTCCTCAAGCTGACGTTCCTTGGCATGAGTACGTCATGGTACCTGTATGGACTGGGGATTTATTTCCTGGGTGCCAAAATTTTCCGTCAGCACAAGCTGGCATTACTGGCAGTGGCGGTGGTGCTGAATTATCTGGCGGTGGAAAAGATTATTCCCTACTGGGGGCCGCAGAGTGTGGCGCAATATTTCCTGTTCTTCCTGCTGGGCACCTTCTGGAGTCCTCTGATGTTGCGTCTCAGCGAGTGGCGGCGTGAAAACATCGTGCCCTGGGCGCTGCTGGCGGCCATGGCCGGTATTCACGTCATCATTGGTCTGGATAAAAGCCTGTTCCTGTGTCTGATTGCGGTGCTGGGCAGCGTCGCGGTTTGTCGCTGGCTCAACGCGCATTTCCGTATGACCTACCTCAACTGGATAGGCCGCAACACCTTACAGATCTACGTCATCCACCGTATTTTTATCGAATACTTTGGCATGTCGGCGATTCTGTTTGCACAGCGTCATCATCTGTTCGAACAGACGTGGTTCTCCCTGCTGTGGGCCTGTTTCTACCCGATTGCCATCGTCGGTATCTGTTCGTTGTGTTCGGTGGCGGTGTGGTCGGTGACCAATCGCGGGCTGGGACAGTCGTTGTTTGTCTTCCCGACGTTGATCGGGATGAAGCGAAGTAAATCGGCAGCGTAAATCACCTGGGCGGCAGCAATGCCGCCCAGGTCTTTTATCAGCCGATGGTCATCAGGCTGGCATTTCCTCCTGCCGCGGCGGTGTTGACGCTGAGCGAGCGCTCAATCAACAGACGTTCCAGCAGCAGATTGGTTTCTCCACGGGCAAAGCCCTGCACCGAAACAATCGCACCGTCGCGTGCGGCAACCTGCTCGCACAGGCTGCGCAGCTGATCGGCATCCCCGTGGTAGATCACCGCATCGAACTCTGCCGCCAGCACATCTTTCGCCAGCGTAATACGTTGCTGAACCAGCGCAGGCAGGGCGGCGCGCAGCGAACGATGCAGTTCATCGTCCTGCCACAGCGCCTGGCTACCGACGCTGGTCACCGCCGCCAGCTGCGTCAGGGCATCCTGTTGGTTGTCGGCGATACACAGCACCTGCTCACGCGGCAGCAGGGTGAAGGTATTGCGTTCACCGGTCGGACCCGGCAACAGACGCACCGTACCGGCCTGCGCCAGCTGGTCATAACGTTGCGTCAGCGCCAGCAGCTCAGGCTTATCCTGCGCCCATTGTTGCAGCGCCTGATGAGCGCTCAGAAGGCTGGCGCGCAGGGTGCCATCGACCGGACGCTCAGCATCCTGGCGATCAAAGGTGGTGCGCAGTGCGCCATCCGGTCGGTTGGCCAGCAGGCGGTAAAGATACAGCGGCCCCCCGGCTTTCGGACCGGTGCCGGACAGGCCTTCGCCGCCGAACGGCTGCACGCCCACCACTGCACCCACCATATTACGGTTTACATACAGGTTGCCGACCTTCGCCCCGGCGGTCACCTGGGCAATGGTTTCGTCGATACGGGTATGCACGCCGAGCGTCAGACCGTAGCCGGAAGCATTGATCTGGTCGATCAGCTGCGGCAGCGTATTACGCGCAAAACGCACAACGTGCAGCACCGGACCAAACACCTCTTTATCCAGATCGCTCACCTGGTTCAGCTCAATCAGCGTAGGCTTAACAAAGGTGCCGGAAGCCCACTCTTTGCTGTCCTGCGGATTTTCCTGCACCGCCTGATACACGGTAAGGCCTTTATTCCGCATCGCCTGAATATGGCGCTCGATATTGGCTTTGGCTTCGGCATCAATCACCGGGCCGACGTCGGTGGATAAACGCTCCGGGTTGCCCATGCGGCATTCAGCCATCGCGCCACGCAGCATTTTCAGCGTGTGGTCAGCGACATCGTCCTGCACGCACAGCAGACGCAGCGCCGAGCAGCGCTGGCCCGCGCTATCGAACGCCGAGGCGACGATATCCACCACCACCTGCTCGGTCAGCGCCGAGGAATCGACGATCATCGCATTCATGCCGCCGGTTTCGGCGATCAGCGGCGTTGGACGCCCCTGCGGATCGAGACGACCGGCCAGGTTACGTTGCAGCAGCGTCGCCACTGCGGTTGAACCGGTAAACATCACGCCACGCACGCGTTCATCGCCAGTCAGCTGGGCGCCCACGGTTTCACCGAGACCCGGCAGCAGTTGCAGCACGCCCGCCGGGACACCGGCATCCAGCATAATCTGTACCGCCTGTGCGGCGATCAGCGGCGTTTGCTCCGCCGGTTTTGCCAGTACGCTGTTGCCCGCCGCCAGTGCCGCGGCGATCTGGCCGCTGAAGATCGCCAGCGGGAAGTTCCACGGGCTGATACAGACGACCGGGCCGAGTGGACGATGGGTTTCGTTGTCGAAATCGTCGCGTACCATGCCCGCGTAGTAATAAAGGAAGTCGACCGCTTCGCGCACTTCGGAAATGGCGTTGTTGTAGGTTTTACCGGCTTCACGCACCAGCAGGCCGATCAACTGCTGCATCTGGCCTTCCATCATCTCCGCAGCGCGTTCCAGAATGGCGGCGCGCTCCTGCGGCGGGGTGGCAAACCAGATCGGGCCGGCATTCACCGCGGCATCCAGCGCCTGTGACACTTCCTGTTCGCTGGCTTCGCGCACGCTGCCGACCACATCCGCAGGCGCGGAGGGGTTGAGCACCGGGCGGCTGCTGCCGTCACCCAGCTCGCCTTCAATCAGCGGCTGGGCCTGCCACGGCTGGCTGGCGCTGTTCAGCAGGGCGCTGGAGAGTGACGCCAGACGGTGTTCGTTGGCCAGATCCAGACCGGCAGAGTTGACGCGTTTGGCGCCATACAGCTCGCGCGGCAGCGGGATTTTCGCGTGTGGCAGGCCAACCGCGCCTTCGATCGCGCCAATCTTCTCCACCGCCGCTACCGGATCGGCCACCAGTTCATCAATCGGCAGCGAAGTATCGGCAATGCGGTTAACAAACGAGGTGTTGGCACCGTTTTCCAGCAGACGGCGAACCAGGTAAGCCAGCAGAGTTTCGTGGGTGCCCACCGGGGCATAAATACGGCACGGACGATTGAGTTTGCCGTCGGCCACTTTCCCCACCACCTGTTCATACAGCGGTTCGCCCATGCCGTGCAGGCACTGGAACTCGTACTGACCCGGATAGTAGTTATTGCCCGCCAGCTGATAAATCGCCGCCAGGGTATGGGCGTTGTGGGTGGCGAATTGCGGGTAGATCAGATTAGGGACCGCCAGCAGTTTGCGGGCGCAGGCCAGATAGGAGATGTCGGTGTACACCTTGCGGGTGTAAACCGGATAGCCTTCCAGGCCGTCCATCTGTGCGCGTTTGATTTCGCTGTCCCAGTAAGCCCCTTTCACCAGGCGGATCATCAGACGACGGCGGCTGCGTTGCGCCAGATCGACCAGGTAATCGATCACAAACGGGCAGCGCTTCTGGTAAGCCTGAATCACAAAGCCGATGCCGTTCCAGCCTTCCAGCTCGGGTTCAAAGCAGAGTTTTTCCAGCAGGTCGAGCGACAGTTCGAGGCGGTCGGCTTCTTCGGCATCGATGTTAATACCGATATCGTACGAACGCGCCAGCAGCGTCAGGGATTTGAGGATCGGATACAGCTCCTCCATCACACGCTCGTATTGTGCGCGGCTGTAGCGCGGATGCAGCGCCGACAGTTTGATTGAGATGCCCGGACCTTCATAAATGCCACGACCGTTGGACGCTTTGCCGATGGCGTGGATCGCCTGCTGATAGGAGACCAGGTAGGCTTTGGCATCGCTGGCCGTGAGCGCCGCTTCCCCCAGCATGTCATAGGAGTAGCGGAAGCCTTTCTCTTCCAGTTTGCGCGCATTGGCCAGCGCTTCGGCGATGGTTTCGCCGGTAACAAACTGTTCGCCCATCAGACGCATCGCCATATCCACCCCTTTACGGATCAGGGGTTCGCCGCTCTTGCCGATGATGCGGTTCAGCGAGCGCGACAGGTTGGCTTCGTTATGGGTGGAGACCAGGCGGCCGGTGAACAGCAAGCCCCAGGTGGCAGCGTTGACGAACATCGACGGGCTGCGACCAAGGTGTGATTGCCAGTTGCCATTGCTGATTTTGTCGCGGATCAGGGCGTCACGCGTCGGTTTGTCGGGAATACGCAGCAGCGCTTCCGCCAGACACATCAGTGCAACCCCTTCCTGCGAAGAGAGGGAGAACTCCTGCAACAGGCTTTGCACCATCCCGGCGCGCCCGGTTGCACCTTTCTGGTGCCGGAGTTTATCAGCGAGGGTGTAAGCCAGCTGATGGGTTTTCTCTGCCAGCGGGGCAGGGAGGCGCGCCTGTTCCAGCAGCATGGGGACGGCATCGGTTTCCGGGCGACGCCAGGCAGCGGTGATGGCCGAGCGCGTAACCGACTGCGGCAGGATCTGTTCAGCGAAGTCGAGGAACGGCTGCAATGCCTCTTCTGGCGCGCTGTCATCCTGGGCGGCATCGCTGTGTTGCAGTGGGATTTCCGGTAGCGATTCACCCGTTTCCAGCTGCGACAGATAGTTAAAAATCGCCTGCTTAATCAGCCAGTGCGGCGTGCGATCAATCTTCTGCGCCGCCAGTTTAATACGGTCGCGGGTGGCTTCATCCAGCTTTACCCCCATGGTGGTGGTTCCCATGCTTTCCTGTTCCTCAAAAAGAGTCGGTTGATGTTCTGTGTGGCAGCACTATCACTCATGTTGCAACTTTGTGCAACCATGTTAAATGTGGCCGCAGTTGTCCGTAAATCAACGGTCTGACGGTGTTTACAGCAAAAGCGGCATGGATATTGCTGCAAAAACCTCGCCAACGTTGCAACCCGATACGACTTAATTTTGTTGGGTGAGTAGTCAGGTGCAACTAAAAGTGTGAGGTGGCGCAACCTATTGATATGCGGTCGGCGAAGGTGAGTGAGCTTGCTGTGGCTGCTGTGTTAAATGCATTGTGCCCGTCGCGGCTTTGCGGCAGGATACCGCGCCTTAACGGAAATCGCTTTCCCGGCTGCGGTAAAGCTCTGATGCTGCCTCGTTCCGGTGGCGTCAGGAAAAGGATTTCTTTAGGAAATCGAATAATAAATGGAGAGATAGAATGAGTGTAAGTACACCGATGTTGGTGACTTTTGTGGTTTATATCCTCGGGATGGTGACGATAGGATTTGTCGCCTGGCGTTCGACTAAAAACTTTGACGACTATATTCTCGGTGGCCGCAGTCTGGGGAGCGTAGTCACTGCGCTGTCTGCCGGGGCATCGGATATGAGTGGCTGGCTGCTGATGGGCCTGCCTGGGGCCATTTTCCTGTCAGGCATTTCCGAGAGCTGGATTGCCATCGGCCTGACCATCGGCGCCTGGCTGAACTGGAAAATCGTTGCCGGACGTCTGCGGGTGCAGACGGAACATCACAACAACGCCCTGACGCTGCCGGACTTCTTTACCAGCCGCTTTGAAGATAACAGCAAAATCCTGCGCGTTATCTCGGCGGTCATTATCCTTATCTTCTTTACCATTTACTGCGCCTCGGGCGTGGTTGCCAGCGCCCGTCTGTTTGAAAGCACCTTTGGGATGAGCTATGAAACCGCACTGTGGGCAGGGGCTGCTGCCACCATTCTTTATACCCTGGTGGGCGGGTTCCTTGCGGTGAGCTGGACCGATACGGTTCAGGCCAGCCTGATGATTTTTGCGCTGATCCTGACGGCAGTGATTGTTATCGTGGCGGTGGGCGGCCTTTCCGACTCGCTGGCGGTGATTGAGGCTAAGAGCCTCGAAAACATCAACATGCTGAAAGGCCTGAATTTTGTGGCGGTGATTTCGCTGCTGGGCTGGGGTCTCGGCTACTTCGGCCAGCCGCATATCCTGGCGCGCTTTATGGCTGCCGACTCCCATCGCTCAATTCGTACCGCGCGTCGAATCGGCATGACCTGGATGATCCTGTGCCTGGCGGGCGCGGTGGCGGTTGGCTTCTTTGGTATTGCCTACTTCCAGAATCACCCGGACCAGGCGGCTGGAGTCAGTCAGAATGGCGAGCGCGTGTTTATCGAGCTGGCTCGCATTCTGTTTAATCCGTGGATTGCCGGGATTCTGCTGTCGGCCATTCTGGCGGCGGTGATGTCTACCCTGAGCTGCCAGCTGCTGGTGTGCTCCAGCGCGCTGACGGAAGATCTCTACAAAGGCTTCCTGCGTAAAAATGCCAGCCAGAAAGAGCTGGTGTGGGTAGGGCGTCTGATGGTGCTGCTGATTGCCGTGATTGCTATCGCGCTGGCGTCGAATCCGGAAAACCGTGTGCTGGGACTGGTGAGTTATGCCTGGGCGGGTTTTGGCGCGGCCTTTGGTCCGGTGGTGCTGTTCGGCGTGTGCTGGCAGCGTATGACGCGCAACGGCGCGCTGGCCGGTATGGTCATCGGCGCGCTGACCGTGCTGGTGTGGAAACATTACGCCTGGCTGGATCTGTATGAAATCATTCCGGGCTTCCTGTTCGCCAGCATCGCAATTGTGGTGGTCAGCCTGATGGGACGTGAACCCTCTCAGGCGGCTCAACAACGTTTTGCTGCCGCGGAAGCGGAATACCTGACGAAATAAACACGTCAGGCAACCCGGCCCGTCTCGTTTCATGAGGCGGGCTTTTTTTTTGGCGCTGCACGAAAAAACATTTCCCGGCGGCTAACCATTATCGCGGGCCGCCGCCAAGACCGGGTTGATTAATAAATACACAGCCGGTTGGCGCTTAATCGCACGCGCGCCTGCTCTCCTTTCTGTTTTTCCCCAGCATGGCCCGGCAGCCCCGGTTTCCGATTGTTCCTAAAAAGTTTAGCCAGGCCTCAATTATCCATCTTACTGATAAGGCTAATAAATTTAATTTAAGGCCCAGGCTGCTTGTAGCGGGTCGCTACTTTTTGTTAGCCGCCAGGTAAAATTAGTGTTGCAAACCACCGCAAATATGATGCACTTTATTCATAAGCGTTGTCAGATGTGTGGCTAAGGTCACTGGAGTTCGCGCATGATTCGGTCCTTCAACGGACAGGTAAATACCCTTCAATACACGCAGTACTCTGCGGGGGCTTTCTTCCCTCGTAAGTTTCCTCTTCACTTTTCACTATTCGTTCTTTTTCAATCTCAAATATCAAACCGGTGCGCTACAGCGTTTTGGCGTTGTTGCACACTTTTCTCAATGGCTCGAAACGGCTCTAAAGGAAGCCACATAAACCTCTAAAGCGTTCACGTCATCGCATCAGGACAATCCCTGTAGCGATAAATGAAACCAACTGTAAGGTGCCACTATGGGAAGACAGAAAGCAGTGATCAAAGCGCGTCGTGAAGCCAGACGAGTGCTTCGGAATGACTCTCGCAGTCATCGTCAGCGTGAAGAAGAATCGGTCACTTCGCTGGTGCAGATGGGTGGGTTGGATTCAATTGGCATGGCGCGTGATCTGCGCGACCGCTCGCCGATTGAGGCCAGAAATGATGCTCAGGCGCACTATCTTAATGCCATAGAAACGAAACAGCTTATTTTCGCCACCGGTGAAGCCGGCTGCGGGAAAACCTGGATTAGCGCAGCCAAAGCGGCTGAGGCCCTGATACATAAGGATATCGACAGGATAATCGTTACGCGCCCGGTTCTGCAGGCGGATGAAGATCTTGGATTCCTCCCCGGAGATATTTCCGAGAAATTCGCCCCTTATTTCCGGCCGGTCTATGACGTTCTGGTTAAACGTCTTGGCGCTTCCTTTATGCAATACTGCCTGCGTCCCGAAATCGGCAAAGTCGAAATCGCGCCTTTCGCGTATATGCGCGGACGCACCTTCGAAAATGCCGTGGTGATTCTGGATGAGGCGCAAAACGTCACCGCCGCGCAGATGAAGATGTTCCTGACGCGCCTTGGCGAGAACGTGACGGTGATTGTCAACGGGGATATCACCCAGTGTGATTTGCCGCGTGGCGTGCTATCGGGACTCGGCGATGCGCTGTCGCGCTTCGAAGAGGACGAGATGATAGGCATTGTCCGTTTCGGCAAAGACGACTGCGTCCGTTCGGCCTTGTGTCAGCGCACGCTGCATGCTTACAGTTAACCATTGAGAGATTGAATTCAGGCAAAACCCGGCTCAGGCCGGGTTTTTTTATGCGTGGCGAGAGTGCAGCGCGGGCAGGTAACGTTTTAAGTCCGTCATCCTGACAAAAAGACAAAGAAAAAAGCCTGAACTTTCGTTCAGGCTCTTCTCTAAAATATGGCGGTGAGAGGGGGATTCGAACCCCCGATACGTTGCCGTATACACACTTTCCAGGCGTGCTCCTTCAGCCACTCGGACACCTCACCACATTTTGTTCGCTGACCTCAGCGGGCCAACGGGGCGCTACTATAGGGAGTTAGCCGAAAAGGGTCAAGCTCTATTTTCTCCTTTTTTTCTATTCGCTTAAGCACTGAGCGGATTGCTTTAAGCCTGTCCGTATTGGCGATTCTGTCATCGAAATAATGTTTGCCAGTCACAAAAGCGTCACGGGATTGTCGCAGACTTGTCCGCGGAAACATTTGGTTATATTTGTGAATAAGGATGCTTATAAATGAAACAGATACCTCTGATGACAGTGCCACTCCTCGCTTCTTTGCTCGCGGCTCCGGCCGTGGCAGATGACTCCGGCTATTCCCGCGCCGCCACCGGCGACCTGACCCAGCACGGCGGCGCGCGTCGTCTTACTGGCGATCAAACTGAGGCGCTAAAAGCCTCTCTGAGCAACAGCACGGCGAAAAACGTGATCCTGTTAATTGGCGACGGCATGGGGGATGCGGAAATCACCGCCGCGCGTAATCAGGCAAGGGGCGCCGGTGGCTTCTTTGCGGGCATTGATGCGCTGCCGCTGACCGGTCAGTACACGCATTATTCGCTGGATAAGAAAACCCACAAGCCGAACTACGTGACGGACTCGGCAGCGTCCGCTACTGCCTGGGCGACGGGCACCAAATCCTACAATGGCGCGATTGGCGTTGACGTCAATGGCAAAGATCAGACAACCCTGCTGGAGCTGGCTAAAGCCGCCGGTAAGGCCACCGGCAACGTTTCCACCGCAGAATTGCAGGACGCGACGCCTGCGGCGTTGATCGCCCATGTGACCTCACGTAAATGCTATGGCCCGGAAAAAACCAGCGAGCTGTGCCCGACTAACGCGCTGGAGCAGGGGGGTAAAGGATCGATCACCGAGCAGCTGCTGAAAACCCGTGCAGACGTCACGTTGGGCGGCGGGGCGAAAACCTTTAGCGAAGTGGCGAAGGCGGGGGAATATCAGGGAAAAACGCTGCGTGAACAGGCGCAGGCCTTGGGCTATCAATGGGTGGATAACCTTGAGGGTATGAACGGCGTTCAGCAGGCCGATCAGCAGCAACCGCTGCTGGGCCTGTTCGCTGATGGCAACATGCCGGTGCGCTGGCAGGGACCCAAAGCCAGCTACCACGGCAATCTGGATAAGCCGGTGGTGACCTGTGAAGTGAATAAAGATCGTCCGGCAAGCACCCCGACGCTGGCACAGATGACGCAAAAAGCGCTCGAGCTGCTGAGTAAAAACGACAAAGGTTTCTTCCTGCAGGTGGAGGGCGCCTCGATCGACAAACAGGATCATGCTGCCAATCCCTGTGGACAGATTGGTGAAACTGTCGATCTCGACGAAGCGGTGCAGCAGGCGCTGGCATTTGCTCGTGAGCATGGCGATACCCTGGTGGTGGTGACGGCGGATCACGCCCACAGCAGCCAGATTATCGAAAATGGCACCAAAGCGCCGGGGCTGACGCAGGCCGTCAACACCAAAGATGGCGCGGTGATGACCATCAGCTACGGCAACTCAGAAGAGGATTCGCAGGAACATACCGGCACGCAGCTGCGTATTGCGGCCTACGGCCCCCGTGCGGCCAATGTGGTGGGATTGACCGATCAGACCGACCTGTTCTTTACCCTGCGGGACGCGATGGGCATTAAGTAAGTCGCAGATAAAAAAATCCACGCGTAAGCGTGGATTTTTACTGTGAGCCAGCACGGGCTTAATGTTGCTGTGCCAGATAATAACGGATATACGTCCGATACTCCCCGGACATGTTCTCCGGCAATTCATCTGGCGGAAAGAAGGTCAGATCGTCGCTTTCACTGGGGTCATTGATCATGACGCCTGACCACTCCTCAGCCCGATAAAGCGCGGTGATTACGTTAATCTCATCGTTATTTTTCAGGGTGAAGGTAAATTCAGGCCCCGAAAAGATGCCCAGCTGATGCAGCCGGTGCACATCCAGATTGGTTTCCTCTTTCACTTCCCGCAACGCGGCTTGTTCAAGCGACTCGCCAGGTTCCAGCAACCCGCCGGGTAATCCCCAGCTGCCGTCCTTGCGCAGTTGCAGCAGGATGCGGGACTTTACGTCAGTGATGATGACGTTCGCGCCTGCCAGCAGCAACAGGCGATGTCCAATAAGGCTGCGCATTTCTTCAACGTAGTTCAATTCGCTCTCCAGACCGGTGAATTACTGTTTGATAGACACCTCGACAATCAGATTGGCTCGCTCTTTTTTCCAGATCAGATTGCGAAATTGTGATCCTGCAATAACTTTGATGCTGTCGTCCGTCTCTTTCTCACCAATCCTAATCTGCTTCAGAATGCTGTTGAATTCTGTCGCAGCAAAGGGAGGCCACATGTAGCGATCCAGATGACCGTCCGGGATTTCGACGGTGTGTTCTTCCAGTAGCATACCGAGCTGGCTTTTCACTTTTATGGTGACGCTGCTGCCTGAAGCTAAATCAGCGGCTAATTTGTTACCAAAATCGTCCTGGTTAACCCACGGGTTTGCGGCCGCGCTGAAAATTTCCGCTCTGACGTTTAAATTCTCCGGGTTCTTTTTCCAGATGGCATTTCGATAAGATGAGGTTGGAATAATCGTAATGTCATTATTCTTATCTTTTTCACCGATTTTGATCTTTTTCAGAACCTTGTTGAATTCTGTGCCGGTATAGCCTGACCATTTCCAGCGATCGGTCTCACTGTCAGGCACCACGACGGTATAATCCTCCAGCAATTTCCCCGACTGATCTTCAACGCTAATCATGACTGAACTACCTGCGGCCAGACTACCCTCGTACAGTTCATCACTGTAAGGATCAACGTTAATCCACATGTCTTCAATGGTGGTAATAACTTTCAGATTCTCCAGCTGGTTTTTATAAATCTGATTTTCAAATGAGGAGCCGGATTTGACATTAATTTCCCCGGTGTTCTTATCTAACAGACCCAATTTAACTTTCTTCAGATTGTTGTTAAATAGTGCAGCGCTGTAAGCCGGCCAGGTCCATTTTCCGGTGTAGTCTTTGCCTACCGTCACCGTGTGTTTTTCTAATTCCTGATTTTTACTGTCGTAGACGCCGATAGTGATTAGACTGTCGGGGAGGAGTTCGCCATCAAACAGGCTGGAGCTGTATGCATCGGTGGTAACCATTCGCTGACCCACGGTGGTTTTTAAATCTTTACCGAGAAACTCATACTGATAACCAAATTTACCCACACACCTTCCATACTCTTTGGGACTGGATAGCGTACCTTGTTTATTGGTGGCGGTGACGTAAGGCGGAGAGACGGTTATCTGCGTCAGTGGCGTAATATAGCAACTGTCTACCTCCAGATAATGTTCGATCCAGCCGCTCTGGGTGGGACGCAGCGTCGCCATACCGGGCGGAAGCCGCCATGCGCCAATCTTCGTCTCAACACTGCTACCTTCTTCTTTGACGAAACCCTGCCAGACGTTCAAATCGCCAGTGCCACGACGGACTTCAAACAGATATTTTTTACCAACTTTAACCGGGTACATGGTCGAGCAGCTGACACCAGGGCCGCCATCAGCGCCCAGACGGCAGCGATCGCTATCCACGATTTCAGTTCCTGCAAAGAAAGAAGAGAAAACGACCATGTATTGATCGGCGGTGCGTGGCTGAAGTCCGATATAACCAGACTTAGTCCAGTCTGCGCCAGTAAATCCAAATTGCTGAGCATAGTAATAGCTGGCTTTTGCGGGTGCTTCATTAATAGTGAATGGAAAAGTTAAGCTGGTGATGTTTTGTTCGTTACCAACTGACCAATCCCATGATGCCATGCCGCCCGGCGTAATGGCCGCAGCATTACCAATTAAAGTGGCTCCCAGGGTAAAAGCTAATAAATGATGTTTCATACTTCTCCGGTGTAAAGTTTTAAATGTTTTGTAAGGTTTATTGGTGTTATTAAAAATAAATCACAATCCAGACGTAAATTAACCGCTTCTCGCGAAGATAAATTAACTTTCGTCGAAAGATAAACCATGAAATTAAATTCGCTATTAACGTATAACAAGGCGGCCAGGGAGAAAATAGAGAATGTTCTTTGCCAGGCAGCGAAAGCTCCCTGGAATGTATTTAATAAGTAAAGGCGGGTTGAAGATAATTGACAGAGATGATTTTCAGGGAGAAGGGAATAATTTTATTCTGCGGCAGAAAAGAAAAATCCACGCCGGGACGTGGATTTTTTAAACACAGCAAACAGGGATGAACCCTGTTGACGAAGATAAATCAGACGTTGAACAGGAAGTTCATTACATCGCCATCTTTGACAATGTACTCTTTACCTTCTGAACGCATTTTTCCGGCTTCTTTTGCACCCTGTTCGCCTTTGTAAGCAACAAAGTCATCAAACGCGATGGTCTGCGCACGGATAAAGCCTTTTTCGAAATCGGTGTGGATCTTACCGGCTGCCTGCGGTGCAGTTGCACCCACCGGGATGGTCCAGGCACGTACTTCTTTCACACCGGCGGTGAAGTAAGTTTGCAGGTTCAGCAGGGTGTAACCGGCGCGAATGACACGGTTCAGGCCCGGCTCTTCCAGACCCATTTCGGCCATAAATTCCGCGCGCTCATCATCTTCCAGCTCAGCAATATCCGATTCCACTGCGGCACACACTGGCACCACCACCGAACCTTCAGCTTCCGCGATGGCGCGAACCTGGTCGAGATAGGGGTTGTTTTCAAAACCGTCTTCGTTGACGTTAGCGATATACATGGTTGGCTTCAGCGTCAGGAAGCTGAGGTAGCGGATTGCCGCTTTCTCGTCAGCGTCCAGATCCAGCGAACGCAACATGCCGGCGTTTGACAGGTGCGGCAGGCATTTCTCCAGCGCAGCCAGTTCGGCTTTGGCATCTTTGTCGCCGCCTTTGGCTTTTTTCTGCACACGCTGAATGGCGCGTTCGCAGGTGTCGAGATCCGACAACGCCAGTTCGGTATTGATAACGTCAATGTCTTCCGCCGGGTTAACTTTGCCTGCAACGTGAATGATGTTTTCATTCTCGAAGCAGCGCACCACATGGCCGATAGCTTCGGTTTCGCGGATGTTGGTCAGGAATTTGTTGCCGAGGCCTTCACCTTTTGACGCACCTTCAACCAGACCGGCGATATCGACGAATTCCATGGTGGTTGGCACAACACGCTGTGGCTTAACGATATCGCTCAGTTGATCAAGGCGCGGATCGGGCATCGGCACCACACCGGTGTTTGGCTCGATGGTGCAGAACGGAAAGTTGGCTGCTTCGATACCCGCTTTGGTCAGCGCGTTGAACAGGGTGGATTTACCGACGTTCGGCAGGCCCACAATACCGCATTTAAATCCCATGGCTTGATTACCTTTCTCACTGAGGGTGCAGCGCTGGCTGGCAACGCTGACAGATTCAAAAAATTTCGCGCATTATACACAGAATTGCAGGTCTGCGGCGCGGGAATTGGCCTTAACCGGCTTTGAACGCGTGCAGACGGTTCATTGCCTTAATCTTGTCTTCTTTCAGCCACAGCTCGGTGCAGCGCACCGCTTCATCAATCGCGTCATCAATCAGTTTCTGTTCACTGGCGGGCGGTTTGCCCAGCACAAAGCCGGTCACTTTATTACGATCGCCCGGATGGCCAATGCCCACCCGTAAACGGTGAAAATTATTGTTGTTACCCAGTTTACTGATGATGTCTTTCAGGCCGTTATGGCCGCCATGGCCGCCGCCCTGTTTGAATTTCGCCACGCCCGGCGGCAGATCCAGCTCATCGTGCGCCACCAGAATCTCTTCCGGGGTGATGCGATAAAAGGTCGCCATCGCCGCCACCGCTTTGCCGCTCAGGTTCATAAACGTGGTGGGCACCAGCAGGCGCACATCTTCACCGGCAAGCGACAGTCGGGCGGTGTAACCGAAGAATTTGGGTTCGTCTTTCAGAGACTGATTGTTACGCTCCGCCAGCAGATCCACATACCAGGCGCCCGCGTTATGACGCGTAGCGGCATATTCGGCACCGGGATTCGCCAGTCCCACAATCAGTTTAATGCTGCTCACGATGATTATCCTGTCTCGCTTCAGAAAGGGCGTTAGTTTACTGCGTGGCTGGAGAGATGACAAAGGGCGCAGGCAGAGAATAATGACTTCCGGTGATTAATCATTTTCTATCGAAATCAATCAGCTAAGCGGTAAAGTTTTGTCAGAGTTTGTGAAGGATGTGTGATCCTGTACGCATCTTAACCGCTGGTCATTGCCTAAGCTTATGGCAGGTTAACGTTATGTGCTGTTTTTTGGCTTTGCTCATAAGGATGGAGGTGAACTATGAAACGTCATCACTCACGCTATATCGGTAACGGTTTGATGTGTCTGGGCTTACTCACAATGGTTCTCGGCGTCGGTTATTCAATCATCAACCAGATACCTTCGCTCAACCTGCCGCAGTTCCTTGCGCATGGTGCCATGTTCAGCATTTTCGTTGGGGCTTTACTGTGGCTGGTCGGTGCGCGCGTCAGCGGACGTGAAAAAGTAGAAGATCGCTACTTCTGGCTGCGTCACTACGGCGATAAACGTTGCCGCCGTAATACGCATCACTCATAACGCTATACCAGCGTGGCCTGATTAAAGGGCTGTAACTGCGTCAGATACTGTTCTGTGCGGTTACGGCCACTGGCCTTCGCGCGATACAACGCTTCATCGGCTAGCGCCATCAGGGCCGGAAAATGGTGGTCTTCCGCGCCGGATGTGGCGAAGCCAATGCTCACGGTATAACTGATCGCATCGGGTTGTGACAACTGCGTTGCCACGCGAATCCTTTCGCAGATGAGCTGCGCCTGCTCGCCATCGCCCGGCAGGATCGCGGCAAACTCCTCGCCGCCCAGACGGGCAAACTGGCCCCCAGCGGGCAACAACGAGAGTACGACCTGACAAAAATCAACTAACACCCGGTCTCCCTGCTGGTGCCCGTAGCGGTCATTGATGCTCTTAAAATGGTCGAGGTCAAACAGCACGGCGGTGAAAGGTTGATGCTGACGGGCACTTTTCGCCACTATCTTTTCCGCCTGTTCAAACAACGCGCGACGGTTCCAGACGCTGGTTAGCGGATCGCGCAAAGAAGCCAGTTTGTGGGCAATTTGCGTGCGCTCATTCACCATCGCCAGGATGGTAAAGGTCAGTCCGATGACAAACAGGATCGACTCGAGAATGACATATACCGAGAAACGGGTACCGCCAATCGCACCATGTACCGGCGAGGCGACCGCATCATCAAGAAAAATCCGGGCCACATGAAACAGCAGATGGATCCACAACAGAATCTGCGCGGGCCAGAAAGTCACCGTCAGTGCGGCGCGGGTATGCCACAGCAGACGTATCAGCGCGGCGGTGTAAATGATGCACAACAAACAAATCACCAGCACCCGTTTCGGCATACTGTAATAGAAGGCGGGGAAGAGGCATAAAATCGACCACAGCAAGGCACCCGCCAGCCAGCTCAGTCCGGTGGGTTTGTGGCAGAACACGCGGAAAGCATTGAGCAGATTGCCGTAGGCCAGCATCAGCATCACATTGCCCATCGCGACCGGCAGGAATTGCAACCCGGCGGCGCGCAGGCTGCTGAGAAACACCGTCACTAAGGTGAGCGTCAGGGTCAGAGTGGTGAAGCCCAGCACCCGATCGTACTGCGAGCCGATCCAGGCAAAGACCAGAATGATGCTTAAAAACCCCAGCACATAAAGCTCACAAACAAAAAGTGTGTAGATGTCGAGAGCCATAGTGGTCGGAGTTCTCAAAAAAAGTGTGGTGAAAAATACCACTATTCATTGGAGTGCTAAAGTGCGGATTTCAGTGTTGGCTGAAAAAAGTCATTGGCAGCGAGAATAGTGAATTTTAGCGAAATATATCGCGGAAATGGCTGTGGCAGAAGCGGCTTAATCGGTGAAAAAAGTTACGGCGAGGCGGAAAAAAGTAAAACCGGGCGCGAGGCCCGGTTCCGTTCGATTAATGTTCGAACATGGCAGAGATGGATTCTTCGTTGCTGATACGACGAATCGCTTCGGCCAGCATACCGGACAGCGTCAGGGTACGCACGTTCGGCAGGGATTTCATTTCTTCAGACAGCGGGATGGTGTCGCAAACGATAACCTGGTCGATCACCGATTTGCGCAGGTTTTCCACCGCGTTGCCAGAGAAAATGGGGTGCGTGGCGTAAGCGAATACACGCTTGGCGCCGCGCTCTTTCAGCGCTTCAGCCGCTTTGCACAGCGTACCGCCGGTGTCGATCATATCGTCGACCAGTACACAGTCACGGCCAGCGACGTCACCGATGATGTGCATCACCTGAGAAACGTTGGCGCGCGGGCGACGTTTATCGATGATAGCCATGTCGGTGTCGTTCAGCAGTTTGGCAATCGCACGGGCGCGAACCACACCACCAATATCCGGGGAAACCACAATCGGGTTTTCCAGACCAATCTGCAGCATATCTTCCAGCAGAATTGGGCTGCCAAACACGTTGTCTACCGGGACATCAAAGAAGCCCTGGATCTGCTCGGCGTGCAGGTCAACCGTAAGAACACGGTCAACACCGACGCTGGAGAGAAAGTCTGCGACTACTTTAGCGGTGATCGGCACACGCGCAGAACGCACGCGGCGGTCCTGACGGGCATAGCCAAAGTAGGGGATAACAGCAGTAATACGACCAGCAGAAGCCCGACGCAGCGCGTCGACCATCACAACCAGTTCCATCAGGTTATCGTTTGTGGGGGCACAGGTGGACTGGATGATGAAAATATCACCACCGCGTACATTTTCATTAATCTGTACACTCACTTCACCATCGCTGAATCGCCCGACAGCGGCGTCACCGAGGCTGGTGTAAAGGCGGTTGGCAATACGTTGTGCTAGTTCCGGGGTGGCGTTACCAGCAAATAGCTTCATATCAGGCACGAGAAGAACCTCAGGCTTTGCGTCCAGAAATGAACGACGCTGCGATAACCGGCGAATACCGCAAAACGTTGTTCAAACAGGTGTGTTGATGCGTCGCGTGCAGTGCCTGGAACAGGGGTGACACTGTCACGCATACGCTTAAATCCCGGAAAGGGTACGCTGCAACGGCGAGATATTAAGCCCGCGCGCCACAAATCCACATATCCATTTCGGGGCAAGCTCCAGCACCTGATTGGCCTCGGATTCGGTGTTAAATTCAGCAAACACGCAAGCTCCGGTCCCAGTCAGGCGCGACGGCGCGTATTCTAGCAGCCAGGAAACAAGGTCATCAACCTCGCGAAAACGTTTTCTTGCCACAGCCTCGCAATCATTGCGAAAAGGACGCTGCATAAGTTCATCAAGTGAGCGACTCGGTGAATCCCGCGTCAGTTCAGGATCGCCAAAGATAATCGGGGTGGCGATACTTACGCCAGGATGTGCCACCAGGTACCATTTTTCCGCCGGTTGCGCGGGCTGTATTTTTTCACCCACCCCTTCGGCGAAGGCGGCATGGCCCCGGACAAACACCGGAACATCCGCGCCAAGTCGTACGCCAATGGTCGCCAGCTCATCAACGCTGAGCCGGGTTTGCCACAAATGATTCAGCGCCACCAATACCGTCGCCGCATCTGACGAACCGCCACCCAGCCCCCCGCCCATCGGCAGACGCTTCTCCAGCGCAATCTGCGCACCTGCCTGCGCAGGCAGGGTGCCACGGGTTGTCGCCGCCTGCATCAGGGCGCGCGCGGCCCGGACAATCAGGTTTTCTTCATCCGGCACATCCGCCAGCGGGGTCAGCAGGGTGATGTTGCCACTGCTATCCGGGGTGATGGTTAAGGTGTCGCCATAATCCAGAAACTGAAACAGGGTTTGCAGATTATGATAGCCGTCAGAACGACGGCCGGTAATGTAGAGAAATAAATTCAGCTTCGCCGGCGCGGGCCAGGTGGTGATCATTGTACGGTCCAGCTATCCATCCGCAGTTTAATACGCTGACCGCCTTCGTTCAGCTCCAGATTGGCTGGCAGCGGCGGCGTTACTTTATTGTCGTAATCAGAGATAGTGACTTTCCACTGCTGTCCGTTACGGCTGTAGTTTACGCTTTGCAGCTGATACTGGTCATTCAGCTGGTAGTCGGTGGCATCGCCAGGCAGACCCATCATCCATTTGCGCAGGTTGCTGAGCGGGATATCCATGCCGGTCAGCTGCGAGATCATCTTCTCCGCATCGTTGCTGACGTAGCGTTTGCCTTTGTTATCGACGATTTGTACCACGGAACCTTGCGCATCGAGCTGCAATTCGGTGCTGCCCAGTGGGTTGGTCAGCAGCAGGCGGTAGCGGTCGGCGGCGGTTTGCTGCCAGTTAAAGCGAGCATACACTTTCTGTCGATCAGAAATGTAAGCGAAGGCGCCGCGAGTTTCATAATGGCTGACTTTCGTCACGGCCTGTTGGTGTTGTTGCCACTGTGGTGCGGTGGTGCTTGGACCCGGACCCTGCGGTTTATGCACGCTACAGGCAGCCAGCAGTACGCTGGCAAGGGGTAACAGGCGCAACAAATTGCGCGGGGGCATAGGCATCACGTGGTCATCTCCTCAGACACGTTTTTAATTCGTAACCAGTAACGCTAACCATCCGCATCTAAGCCGTCAATGCTGATGTACCGATTATTGCGCACGATCAGTTTAATCTTATTACAGTCATAGCCTTTGTATGGCTTTTCTTGATCTGTGGCATCTTGTAGAATGCCCCTCACAAAACCATGACAATAATTGGGATATCCCAACCCGAATCACCATGACGCTGCTCGCACTCGGAATCAACCATAAAACCGCACCTGTTGCACTGCGCGAACGTGTATCGTTCACGCCGGACACGCTGGATCAGGCACTTAGCAGCCTGCTGTCCCAGCCGATGGTGCAGAGTGGTGTGGTGCTTTCCACCTGCAATCGCACTGAAC
This sequence comes from Pantoea sp. X-Soil-TKNS-1207, assembly GCF_059730485.1. Lineage (NCBI taxonomy): Bacteria > Pseudomonadati > Pseudomonadota > Gammaproteobacteria > Enterobacterales > Erwiniaceae > Pantoea > Pantoea sp. X-Soil-TKNS-1207. The sequence goes on along the minus strand of NZ_AP035958.1, from coordinate 2,539,395 downwards.
TTTACCTGAGCGTAGAGCAACAGGTGGATTTGCAGGAGAAGCTGGTGCGCTGGTTATGTGATTATCACCAGCTGCGGGAAGAAGATGTACGCAAAAGCCTCTACTGGCATCAGGACAACGCGGCCGTCAGCCATCTGATGCGCGTTGCCAGCGGACTGGATTCCCTGGTGCTGGGCGAACCGCAGATCCTCGGCCAGGTAAAAAAAGCCTTTGCCGACTCGCAACGCGGCCATGCGTTATCCAGTGAACTGGAGCGCATGTTCCAGAAAACCTTCTCTGTCGCGAAACGCGTGCGTACCGAAACCGAAATCGGTGCCAGCGCCGTTTCCGTGGCGTTTGCCGCCTGTTCGCTGGCGCGTCAAATCTTCGAATCACTCAGCACCGTCAATGTGTTGCTGGTGGGCGCGGGCGAAACCATCGAACTGGTGGCGCGTCATCTGCGTGAACATCATGTACAGAAACTGATGATCGCCAACCGCACGCGTGAGCGCGCGCAGTTGCTGGCGGATGAAGTGGGCGCAGAAGTCATTGGTCTGGCGGATATTGATTCACGCCTGGCCGATGCCGACATTATTATCTCCTCCACCGCCAGCCCGCTGCCGATTATTGGTAAAGGGATGGTGGAACGTGCCTTAAAAGCACGCCGCAACCAGCCTATGCTGCTGGTGGATATTGCGGTACCGCGTGACGTAGAGCCGGAAGTGGGTAAACTTGCCAACGCCTATTTGTATAGCGTGGATGACCTGCAGGCGATCATCGAGCAGAATATGGCGCAGCGCAAAGCGGCTGCCGTACAGGCCGAAAGTATCGTGGTGCAGGAAAGTGGCGAATTTATGGCCTGGCTGCGCGCGCAAAGCGCGGTCGAAAGCATTCGCGAGTACCGTACGCAGGCCGATGACGTGCGTGCAGAATTGCAGGAACGCGCTCTGGCCGCATTGCGTCAGGGTGCTGACGCGGAAAAAGTGTTGCAGGAACTGGCGCACAAACTGACCAACCGTTTAATTCACGCTCCAACCAAATCACTACAGCAGGCCGCGCGCGATGGCGACAGCGAACGCCTGCAGATCTTACGTGACAGCCTCGGTCTCGATTAGGCTGTCACGACCTTTTACGGGATACCCTCAATTACATGAAGACCTCTATTGTTGCCAAGCTGGAAGCGCTCCAGGAACGCCACGAAGAAGTGGAAGCGATGCTTGGCGATGCCGGCGTGATTGCCGATCAGGACCGTTTCCGCGCACTTTCGCGCGAATATGCGCAGTTGTCTGACGTCACCCGTTGTTTCCGCGAATGGCAGCAGGTACAGGAAGATGTTGAGACGGCAGAGATGCTGCTCGACGATCCTGAGATGCGTGATATGGCGCAGGAAGAACTGAAACTGTCGCGCGAAAAGCGCGAAGTGCTGGAGCAGCAGCTCCAGGTGTTGTTGCTGCCGAAAGACCCGGATGATGAGCGCTCCTGCTTTGTCGAAGTCCGTGCCGGTACCGGTGGCGATGAAGCCGCCATTTTTGCGGGCGACCTGTTCCGTATGTACAGCCGCTATGCCGAAGCGCGCCGCTGGCAGGTGGAAATCGTCAGCTGTAACGATGGCGAGCACGGCGGCTATAAAGAAGTCATCGCCCGCGTCAACGGCGAGGGCGCGTATGGTCGTCTGAAGTTCGAATCCGGTGGTCACCGCGTACAGCGTGTACCGGAAACTGAATCACAGGGGCGTATTCACACCTCCGCCTGTACCGTTGCCGTGATGCCGGAACTGCCGGAGGCCGAATTGCCGGATATCAACCCTGGCGACCTGAAAATTGACACCTTCCGCTCCTCAGGTGCCGGTGGTCAGCACGTTAACACCACCGATTCCGCCATCCGTATTACTCACCTGCCAACCGGCATCGTGGTTGAGTGTCAGGATGAGCGTTCACAGCATAAAAACAAAGCCAAAGCGCTGGCGGTGCTGGGTGCGCGCATCCATGCGGCTGAAATGGCCAAACGTCACGAAGCGGAAGCCTCCACCCGTCGTAACCTGCTGGGCAGCGGCGACCGTTCGGATCGTATTCGTACCTACAACTTCCCGCAGGGGCGTGTCACCGATCACCGCATCAACCTGACGATTTACCGTCTGGATGAAACCATGGAAGGCAAGCTGGACAGTCTGATTGAGCCGATTGTGCAGGAATATCAGGCCGATCAGCTGGCTGCGCTGGCTGGACAGGATTAATGGAGATTCGCCACTGGCTGAAGCACGCCGTCGCCACGCTGAGTGGCGGCGACAGTCCGAAGCGCGACGCGGAGATTTTGCTGGCGTTTGTCACCGGCAAATCCCGCAGCTGGCTGGTGGCCTTTGACGATGCACAGCTCGACGACGCTCAGCAACAGCAGTTGGACGCGCTGCTGGCGCGACGGGCAAAGGGTGAGCCGGTAGCCCATCTGGTGGGCGAACGTGAGTTCTGGTCGCTGCCGTTGCGCGTCAGCGATGCGACCCTAATCCCGCGCCCGGACACCGAAGTGCTGGTGGAGCAGGCGCTGGCCCATCTGCCTGCCACGCCGGCAACATTATTCGATTTAGGCACCGGCACCGGCGCCATCGCGCTGGCGCTGGCCAGTGAGCGGCCTGATTGTCAGGTGATCGGCAGCGATCGTATTGCCGCTGCCGTGGCGCTGGCGCAGGAAAATGCACAACGTCTGCATATCGCCAACGTGCAGTTTTTTCTCAGCCACTGGTTCGACGAACTTCCCCCGCAACGCGCAGACCTGATTGTCAGTAATCCACCTTATATTGACGCCACCGATGAACATTTGCAGCAGGGCGATGTACGCTTTGAACCGCTAAGCGCGCTGGTGGCCGACGATGCGGGTCTGGCGGATCTGCGAGCGATTATCAGCACCGCACCCGGCTGGCTGGTCTCTGGCGGCTGGCTGCTGCTGGAGCATGGCTGGCAGCAGGGCGAGGCGGTGCGCGCGTTGATGACGCAGCACGGTTATCAGGCGGTGCAAACAGTGGAGGATTACGGCGGTAATCCGCGCGTCACCCTTGGGCAATTTCTCTGATTAAGGAAGCAAGATGGTTACCTGGTATCCGCTGATTAAACAATTTCACCTGCTCACGGTGTTGATCACCATCAGCCTGTTTCTGGTGCGTTTTTACTGGTTATGCACCGGTTCCGCGCAGCTGAATCGCCGCTGGGTGCGCATTGCGCCGCACGTCAACGACACCTTTTTGCTGCTCAGCGGCGTGCTGTTGGTCATGATTACGCACTTTTACCCGTTCACACCACAAGGAAGCTGGCTGACGGAGAAGCTGTTAGGGGTTATTATCTACATCGCCTTAGGTTCCGTGGCATTAAGTCGTCGCCCGCGAAAGATGGGTACCCGCTGGATTGCCTGCCTGATCGCCGTCGTTGCGTTGCTGGTAGTGATTAAACTGGCGATGACCAAAATGCCGTTATTGGGGATAGTATGACCTCGCCAGAGCAACTTGATTACAGTCAGACACCGTTAAGTGAAGCGGTTATTGGTGCCACCTGCGCCATCCGCGATGATTTTTCTGCTCAATCCGTTGAGCAACAGTTGGCCGCGCTGGTTGATGAAGCGCGTGCCTATGTCAGCACGACACCGAATGCCGATCTGCAACTGGAGAAGCTGCTGGAGCTGTTCTATCGCCAGTGGGGTTTTGGCGGTGCCAGCGGCATTTACAATCTGTCGGATGCGTTATGGATTGATAAGGTGCTGAAAAGCCGCCAGGGGACCGCCGTGTCGCTTGGCGTGATCCTGCTGCATATCGCTGAAGAACTGGAATTGCCGCTGATGCCGGTGATTTTCCCGACACAGCTGATCCTGCGCGCCGACTGGCTGGATGGCGAAATGTGGCTGATCAACCCGTTCAACGGCGAAACCCTGGATACCCATACGCTGGAAGTGTGGCTGAAGGGCAATATCAGTCCGACCGCCAAGCTCTATCAGGACGATCTCGATCAGGCGAAAACCGTCAGCGTGATGCGCAAAATGCTCGATACGCTGAAAGCGGCGCTGATGGACGAGAAGAAGATGGAACTGGCGCTGAATGTCAGCCAGGTGCTGTTGCAAATCGATCCGGATGATCCCTATGAAATCCGCGACCGTGGTTTAATTTACGCTCAGCTGGAGTGCGAACATATCGCGCTTAACGATCTTACTTACTTCGTTGAACAGTGTCCGGAAGACCCGGTGAGCGAAATGATTAAAGTGCAGATCCACGCAATTGAACAAAAACAGGTCACGCTGCACTAAGCGTACCTCTGAAAAAGGAAAGGGCATGACACAGAAAGTAGTAAGTATTGGCGATATCAAGGTCGCAAACGATCTGCCATTTGTTCTCTTCGGCGGCATGAACGTGCTGGAGTCCCGCGACCTCGCCATGCGCATCTGCGAACATTACGTAACCGTTACCGACAAACTCGGTATCCCTTACGTATTCAAGGCGTCCTTTGATAAAGCTAACCGTTCTTCAATTCGCTCTTACCGTGGCCCAGGCCTGGAAGAGGGCATGAAGATTTTCCAGGAGCTGAAGCAGGCTTTTGGCGTAAAAATCATTACCGATGTGCACACCCCGGAGCAGGCGCAGCCGGTTGCGGATGTGGTTGACGTGATTCAGCTGCCGGCGTTCCTCGCACGTCAGACTGACCTGGTTGAAGCGATGGCGAAAACCGGCGCGGTGATCAACGTGAAGAAGCCGCAGTTCGTCAGCCCTGGTCAGATGGGCAACATCGTGGAAAAATTTGCTGAAGGCGGCAACGATCAGGTGATCCTGTGTGACCGTGGCAGCAACTTCGGTTATGACAACCTGGTTGTGGATATGCTGGGCTTCAACGTGATGAAAAACGTCACCAACAACAGCCCGGTGATTTTTGACGTGACCCATGCGCTGCAAACCCGTGACCCGTTTGGTGCGGCCTCCGGCGGACGTCGTGCTCAGGTTGCAGAACTGGCGCGCGCCGGTATGGCGGTAGGTATCGCCGGTTTGTTTATCGAAGCGCACCCGGAGCCGAACAGCGCCAAGTGTGATGGTCCTTCAGCGCTGCCGCTCGACAAGCTGGAACCGTTCCTGGTGCAGATGAAAGCGATTGATGATCTGGTAAAAAGCTTCCCGGCGCTGGATACCAGCAATTAATTTGCTGAGGGATAAAAAAAAGCGCCGTAAGGCGCTTTTTTATTGCCTGGTCGGTATGAGTACCGACCAGGCGAATAACGCAGGGATTTACAACATAATCGTCATCAGATACCCGACAAACAGCGCCAGGTGCGCCGCGCCGTTGAGCACATTGGTGCGCCCGGTGGAAAACGAAATATGGCACAGAATCAGCACTGCGCTCATCATCAGCATATGCGGTGGTTCCAGACCGAAGACCAGTTGCTGACCGGTGAGGGTGGCGATAATCGTCACCGCAGGCACCGTCAGCGAGATGGTCGCCAGCACCGAGCCGAAAAACAGGTTCATCGCACGTTGCACCTGATTCATCAGCACCGCCTTAATCGCCCCCAGACCTTCCGGTGACAGAATCAGCAACGCCACAAGGAAACCGGTGAACTGCTGCGGCGCATTCAACTCAGTGAGCAAACTCTCCAGCGTGGTGGCATTCATTTTGGTCACGCTGATCACCGCAATCAGATGCACAAGCAGCCAGGCGGTGTGCCACAAAGAACTGTGCGCCGACGGTTTGCCATGATGCGGATCGCCATCATCGCTCTCATCTTCATGCTCATAAACAAACAGGCTTTGGTGCGTTTTGGTCTGAATCAGCAGGAATACGCCATACATCGCAGCAGAAATCGCCGCAATCAGCAGCGCCTGAGCGGTAGAGAAGTTGCCGCCGGGTAACGCGTTAGGAAACACCAGCACCAGTATCGCCAGCGGGAAAATGGCGATCAGATACTGCTTCACCCCGGCCAGATTGAGGTATTGGGTAGCGAACTTGCGACCGCCCAGCAGCAGCGCAAACCCCACCAGACCTGAGGTGACAATCATAATGATTGAGTAAAGCGTGTCGCGCATCAGGGCGGGTGCGGCATCGCCGGTGGCCATCAGCGCTGAAATCAGACTGACTTCCAGAATCACCACCGACAGGCTGAGTATCAGCGAACCGTAGGGTTCACCCAGACGATGCGCCAGCACGTCCGCATGACGCACCACGCTGAACGCACTGCTCAGGATGGCGACCAGCGCCAGCAGGTTGATGCCAATGATGGGCAGCAGGCCGGTTTGTCCACCCAAAAAACTCAGAACTGCCAACGCGGCAATCGGGAAAATCAGGGAATACTCAGTATGTCGGGTCTTCTCTTGTGTAGCCATTCACCATCCTCTCCGGCAATAAGAACAAAATCAGGCCATCAGTGCCTGATAAATATAATGACTTATACAGCGACGCGCAGTGTAACTTTTCATCACTCCTGCTGCTGCATCTTTACGGGATTTTACTTTATGACGATTTCAATTAAATTTCAGTGAATTTGTGGGTTATCTGAATTCTATGGCTATTTTTCATTGGCTTAAGGGTTCGTATTTATCAGTTAAATTTGCTGATAATCGCCATTTTTAGCTGGATATCTTAGTAATAATTCATGTTGAGATGGGTTTTCAGTATTAACCTGTCAAAAGTAGGTGTTTGCGTTTTTGTTCATCTGTTCCAGACTTATTACGTGTTTCAGAAAGGGAGGAACTATGCCTTATTCATCAACACGAGAACTGCCTGACAGCGTGCGTCACGTATTGCCCGCCCATGCGCAGGCCATCTACCAGAAGGCGTTCAACAGCGCCTGGGATCAGTACCGCGATAAAGAAGATCGTCGCGATGATGATTCGCGTGAAGAAGTGGCACACAAAGTGGCCTGGGCGGCAGTCAAAAAAGAGTACCAGAAGGGCGACGACGATAAGTGGCACCTCAAGCATTAATCTGTTCTGCGCGGGTCATTCTGACCCGCTTCACTGTTTTCATCTCTTCTGCTCAAGTTTCATGCCAGGCCGCCGATGCTATTTTCAGGTAATTTACCCTTTGTGATCGGCATCAACCTTGAAAAAATTGTGACAAATGGATTAATGTCTTCATTAAAGGCGGCAAATTGCCTGCTACAGGCCATGTCATCAGTTCCAGAGGAGCCAAACCGACAGGATGTCAGGGTAGTTGAGGAGGTCGCATTGCTAACCCGGGAATTTTTATTAAAAGCGGATTGTAAAACATCATTTGGTGATATTGAGGATGCGCTGCTGTGGAGCTGTGAACAGCGTGCTGCTTCGCTTGCTGCGACGCTCGCCTGTCGCCCTGACCAAAGTCCGGTATGGATTTTCGGCTACGGCTCGCTGATGTGGAACCCGGTGTTTGAAGCGGAAGAAGTGGCCTCAGGGTATCTTGAGGGCTGGCACCGTGCTTTCTGTCTGCGTCTGGTTGCCGGGCGCGGTACCGCATCGCATCCGGGGCGGATGCTGGCATTGAAAGAGGGCGGGACCACCAGCGGGCTGGCGTTTCGTCTGCCGGAAGCGCGCCTGCATGAAGAGCTGGAACTGCTGTGGAAGCGTGAGATGATCACCGGCTGCTATCTGCCCACCTGGTGTGAGCTGAAGCTGGACGATGGTCGCAGCGTGTCGGCGCTGGTGTTTATTATGGACCCGCGTCATCCGCTGTTTGAAGCGGACTCCTGCCCCGGCACCATCGCCCCGCTGATTGCCCAGGCCAGCGGACCGCTCGGCACCAACGCGCAATATCTTTTCTCGCTGGAGCAGGAACTGGCCAGACGCGGTATGCAGGAAGAGGGCCTCACCGTGCTTGCCCGTGAGGTCAGGGCGCTGCAACAAAGCACAGCGCGCCTGTCGTCTTAATTTCCGGGATTAATCAGCCAGGTGCCAGGTTTATCAATGGTCAGTGACTGACTGTGAACCTGGCTGCCATTATGAACCTCAATGCGATACTGACCCGCCGCCAGATTTAGCGAGGCATAGCCGCTGCTGGCGGGTTTCACGTCCTGCGCTTTACCATTCAGCACGATATTTTCCCCGCTCTGCAAACGCAGGTAAATGGTGGCCAGCATCGGCGTGCTGGTGGCCGGTTTACTGGCTTCCGCCGACGCCGGAGTCGCTGACGCGACCACCGGCGTCTCGGTATTACGGTGATTGACCTTCCACACCGCGACGATCACCGCCAGCACGGCGACCGCAGCCACCGCCAGCAGGCCCGGCGATAAACGGCGTACGTTGCGCGACGTGACCGGCTCGATGGCAGCTGCCGCATGGTTGACCGCCATCACCTGCGGTTCGGGCGCTACAACGGGCGCTTCCACCTCCATTGGCGTCTCGCTGACGACCGGGAAACTGGTCATCAGTGCTTCCACATCGCTTACCGGCAAATCGATCAGGCAGGCAAATGCATCAATGGATTGCGGCCGGTCAGCAGGCTTCATCGCCAGCGCGCAGTCAATGGCATGAAGCAGCGGCAGCGAGAAACCTTCAGGTTTGCGTTCAACCAGCGGCTGGAAATTATCTTCGATGCAGCGCACCACCGACACCGGCGGCGCATGGCCGGTAATCAGGCTGTGCAGCACCGCGCCAAGCGCATAGATGTCGGTCCAGGGGCCCTGTTCGCCTTCGCCTTCTTCGCTGTATTGCTCGATCGGGGCGAAGCCAGGTTTCAGCATGATTTCGGTTTCATCGGAGAGGTTGCCAATCTCTTTGCGTGCGGAGCCGAAATCAAGCAGCACCGGCAACTGATTTTCCTGAATCTGGATATTATCCAGCGAGATATCGCGATGCAGATAACCCGCCTGATGGATGGTATTGATGGCACCAAACAGGGGCGGCAGCAGACGGCGGATCCACGCCTCGTTGATATTTTCCGGGCTGGTCATCTGCCACTCTTTCAGCGTCATGCCACTGTAGTAGAGCGTGCCCATATAGGCGGTGCCGTTCTCTTCCCAGAAGCGCAGCACATGCAGCAGGCCAGGATGGTTAAAGCGCGCCAGCAGGCGGGCCTCCTGAATAAAGCTATTACGCCCGGCGTTGAACAGTTTCTGGAAACGTTCGCCGCGCAGCTCCAGCGACAGGTCGGCAGCACGCACCGCCAGCGACACCGGCATATACTCTTTGATGGCGATGGTGCGTTCCAGCTGATGATCCCAGGCACGATAGACAATGCCAAAGCCGCCGCCGCCAATCACTTCCTTGATTTCGAACTCATTGAACCGGTAGCCCGCGGGCAGGGCGTTGGGTACCTTTTGGTTTTCGTTTGCCGACATAGTGAACTCTCTGAACACGTCCTGTAGCGCCCCGTCATTGGATCACAGGGGCGACGACCGCTAATTAATTAATGTTACGCCAGGCACCGATAGCCGGATCGGCGAGATCCGCATGCAGGGTGTCAATCAGTAACACAGTCACTTTTTGCTGTGGCATAAACTGTGGCGACCAAACGCCACGTAAGGTTTCAACCCGCTTTTTAACGGCATCGTTATCCTGTCCAGCGGTCTTGTCCATCTTGATCAGCAGCGTGCCGGTGAAGTGCCAGACGTGTTGCTGCGCGTCAAATGGCAGCACCAGCCAGCTATCTTCAGCATCCGGGCGCGTCACGATCATGCGCTGGTTATTCACCGCCACCACGTTCAGCGCAGGGCCGCTCAGATTAAGGTTGGCGATGGGATACCCCTGGTAAAAATTCACCGGCAACGAACTTGTCTGGCCGCCGCTCATCAATTTCAGTTCACTGGCGCCTTCCAGCCAGCCTTCCGTCGAGCAATGCTGCTGCGGATTATCGGGGATAAACAGCGACTGGCCTTTATCATCCCACCAGGTACGGAAGTGGCAGCCGCCAGGCAGGGCAAAATGCTGGAGCGGCGTGCTATCGGCTGGACGCGATAAATCGAGCGGCGCGGCAGTCGCGCTGCTGGCGCTGGCCGTGGCATCGTTGAGCACAATCGGTCGCCAGTTTTGCACTTTGGTAGCGCTGCCGTTCGCCAGTACGCTGCCCTCTTTGTTGGTCATCTGCCACGGGATCACATCCAGCGTGCCGCACTGATTCGCCAGCAGCGTACCCACGCGCGGCAGAAAGCTGGTCAGCACGCCGGAATCGGTGCTTTTGCCGGAGACAATGCGCAGCGGCAGCGTCTCTTTACACCAGTCATTCGGCGCATTACTTGCCACGTCATCGATATACACTTCCAGCGAGAGGCTCGGCGAATAGACCACCCGATAATCTTCAGCCTGTGCATTCAGGGCCAGCAGCAGGGTCGCTAAGCCCGGCAACCAAAATTTCATATGAATCCTTGGGATCAATAACGTGACGGCAGAAAACGTGCCGCATCAGCCTGGGAATAAAGCAGCGTTGCTTCCTGCGGTTCGCCAATCCAGATGGCCAGAGCACTGAGATTGTCGCTTTTCACGCTGCGGTTAACGGCTTGTTCCATCAATGCCAGCCACTCTTCGCAGGCATTCACCATGCGCAGTGCCTGTTCCATTTCGTTGGTGGTCAGATTGAGCCAGAATCCATCGGTACAGACAAGGAACGCGTCACCATCCTCCAGCGCAATCACATCGCTAAAAGTGGCCGGACGCGCCGGTTCAACACCGAGCGCATTATAGAGTAAATTACTGTTAATGCCGGTATTTTCATAGCCAGCTTCACGTAATTGCTGGGCCAGGCTGTGGTCACGCGTTACCTGACTCAGCACGCCATGACGGAAGTGATAAACCCTGCTGTCACCTGCGTGCGCCCACCAGGCCAGCTGTTTTTCCCGGTCGATAAACAGGGCTGCCAGCGTGGTGCTCATGCGGGAAAAATTCGGATTCTTTCCCTGCGCCTCCAGCAGCACCTGCTGGCAATGCTCAATCGCCGCATGGGTCACTTCCGGATTGAAGGCTTCGTTGTGTTGTATGGCCTGCAACAGGGTGTCACGCACCAGCTGCGCCGCCAGGTCGCCCCCCGGTAAGCCAGCAACGCCATCGCAGACTAAAAAACAGGCTTTGCGGTCGTCCAGCTTTGCGCCGGTGCGATCCTGATTTTCATCGCGCATACCTTGCTGGCAGCGGCTGGCAAACATCATCTTCATGCGTCTTCGGTCCGCGTCTGCGAGTCTTTATATTGGTTGACTTCCATATCGTAGGCGTGGAGAAACGCTTCGCCGAACAGCGTATGAAAATCGTCCTCGATCTCACCGGCGGTGCGTTGATAATGGCGGGAAAAGTGATCCCACAGGGCCGCTTTCCGGCTGCTGGCGAACGGCATTTTCGGTATCACGCCATCCTGGCGCGCCTGATCTTCCAGCCGCTGCGGGTTGAACGATTGCAGCATCGCCGCAATGATGGCGCGGATACCGGCAATCATCCCCAGTTGGTGCGCTTGTAAATCCACCAGCGCATCCCGGACTGCCGCTTCCGGCGGCATAAAGCCCGGCATCTGGCTCTGGTACATCTGCATCAATACGGTTTTGCCGGACGGCAGGATTTTAAACGGGTTATTGGCCTCGTTGAGGATCATCGTCATATCGGCTTTGACGCCGCGTTTCAGAATCGAGCGTGAGGAGAGCAGCGCTACCGTGCCTTGCGAGAACAGGCTCAGCATCCGGCCGGTGATACGCATTTGTTCCTCGTTCATCGGCGTCTGATGACCATTGTTCAGCCCCATGCCGTCAAGCAGCGCGGCAATCAGCTTGTCCTGACCGACTTCGGGCAACACCGCGGGCAGGGCAGAAGAATCGCCCTGCGGATCGATAGCCAGACGGGCATCGTTATGACGTTCGTGACGTGACGGCGCCGGTTCTGGCATCACCTCGGCAACCATGCTGTCCAGCATACCGAGCGGGTCGTTCTCACTGGCGGCAAAGAAGGCCAGCGGATCGTCTTTCTGCGCCTGAGTGCGCGCCGGATCGCGCACTTCCAGCCCATAATCACCAATTTTCAGCGCATCACCGTGTTGCAGTTGCACCTGCGCACCGCGCTGCAAAGCGACGCCATTGAGCACCACCGAGGTGACGCTGCCCTGATTAGTCAGACGGCAGTCGCCATCCGGTGACAGATGTACCAGTGCCTGCAGGCGCGAAATGGCGCGCGATTCATCCGGCAGCACCAGATCGTTATCCTGGCTGCGGCCGATGGTGCCGCCGGGTGGCTTAAAGGCCACCGTTTTTGCGGGCACATCCGTATTGCACTGCACAATGGTAAATTCCATGAGTCTTCCCGTTTTCAGAGGGCAAGCGTCCCGGTCTATTCGAACATGGGCGGATAGAGACCGTTACGTCCCGGCTGCGCACCCGACGCCGGGTTAAACAATAATGAAAAAAGTTGCGCGGTGAGTGGGCCACTATGTTTATGGGTGGCATGAGCAAAACCGTCACTGCGATTACTCCACCAGTAGCTCATGTGCTGCTGGGGATCAAAACGATCCGCCACTTCACGCCAGCTCAGCGTGCAGGGCAAATCGGCAAAACCAATCACGTCCATGATGTCCGAGCGGCGTTTTTCCGGCACCAGCAACGGTGAGATCTGCCGGATTGCCTCCTCCAGCTCGTCTGCGGTCTGCGCCTCACGCACCGCACGCAATAGCGTCACACCCAGTTCCTGAAACCAGTCGCCGGAAATCGCCAGCTGCGATGCGTGCCACTGGCTCAGCGGAAAGCTGCGCAGCGCCAGCAACGGCCAGGCGCGGCCAACGCGATCGCACGATGGCAGCAGGCAACCCATCTGCACCTGCTGACGCACCGGCGAAATCGGTAAGACGAAGTTCCACACCGGCGCGGACAAAAAATGCTGGGTGCTGGCATTCTCCTGCTGATGCCAGTGCAGCAACCCCTGTTGAAACCAGTGGCTCCAGGGCGTCACGCTATTCTCACTGAGACGCTGGCGCAGGAAATCACCGGTGGTCGGCAACTTGCCGTACCAGCCGGGGGCGGTATGTGTCGCCATCGTTACCTCACCATTACTCACTGTGTCCGGTCAATCGCTGTGCAGCCTTCAGCGGCGCGAGCGTCAGCGTATTGCCGCTCTGACCAGCATTTTTCAGATTTTCCGCAAGCTTACGCATCATCAGCGCATTGTCACGGGCATAAGGCGAAGACTGAATCTGCTGATCCAGCAACTGGCTGAGATGCCAGTCCAGCTGTTGCAGATCGCGCGCGTTGACATCCTCTGGCAGCGTGCGTTGTAAATTTTGCATCAACCAGCCGCGCAAAAACTCGCCGTCATAATTGCGGGGCTGATACAGCATCTGATAGGCGCGCAGCGCGTTGCGACTGTATTCGTTATCGGTGCCGGGGTCATCGCGCAGCAAGTTGGTGATTTGCTGGGCCACCCGCGGCAGCAATAAAGACTTAAGGGCATTTTGATAAAGCACCCAGGCTGCGTCGCTGACCTGATTGCCGCGATACAAGCCGACGCGCATGGTAAGCGGCGGATTGTCGAGGGAAAAGCGATCCGACAACGGCAATTTAACCAGGTTATTTAAGAAGGGTAGCAGATCAAAAATATTATCCGCAGGCTGATGAATCACCTGCTGGCTTTGCCGGGTAATCGGTGCGATGCGCGCGGCGACCTGATCAAGGTAACGCTGATTCTGGAAGTAGCTGGTCAGCCACAGACAGGAGAGCAGCAGCAGCGCGCCCGTCAGTACGCCGTAACCAATCCAGTGGAACAGGCGGTTACGGTACTCCCAGTGGCGGTTACTGCCCGCCAGTCCGCTTTCACGAAATACCAGCTCGCTGAGCAGGTCGCGGATAAAGAAACTCTGGCCTTTGGTGCCGGGGATCGGGCTGCTGCGATTGACGCTATCCCAGGCGGCGATGGTGTGCTGACCGGCCTGCGGTAGCTGTAATTTGCGGTTCAGCTCGCCCATGATGCGGTCAAACGGCAACCCTTCCTGGGTGCCGCTGGTGAAAAACAGGCCACGCGCTGACCAGGCAACCGCATCCTGGTGGCCGGAAAATACCACATCCAGATATTCGTTAAGCAGCGGACGCAGCGAACTGAACTCCTGCGGGAACAGGAAGCTGTCGGCGCGCTGCGTCAAATCGCGGTCCTGCGCCATCACCCCGGCCAGCTGTTGTTGCAGGCGCTGCTCCAGCAGGTGATATTGCTGGCTAAAGCTGCGGTGCCAGTCATCTTTATGCGGTTTGCCCGGCTCCCATGGAAAGGTGAATCCCCACACCGCATCGCGCTGCGGCTTATTCAGCGCGGCGTAAAAACTCATAAATCCTTTCAGCAGGTCGGTCTTGGTCACCATCACATACACCGGGAAGTGGATACCGGTTTGCTGATGCAGCTCGACCATCCGCTGACGCAACGCGCTGGCCTGCGCGTGACGCGCTTCTGCTGAGTCGGTCAGCAGATCGGCCACGCTGATGGTCATAATCACGCCGTTAATCGGCTGGCGGGTGCGATAGCGTTTCAGCAGATGAATAAAGTTCTGCCATTCGCTGGCGTCGCGCGCGCGCTGGCTCTCCTGTAGCGCGTAACGTCCGGCGGTGTCGATCAGCACCGCGCTGTCGGTGAACCACCAGTCGCAATGGCGCGTACCGCCCACGCCGCGGACGGCCGCTTTGCCGAGGCTGTCGGTGAGCGGGAATTCCAGCCCGGCGTTGAGCAGCGCGGTGGTTTTACCGGCCCCTGGCGCACCGATAATTACGTACCAGGGAAGTTGATAAAGGTAGTGGCTTTGAAAGCGCGCCAGCCAGCCCTGGCGCTGACGGCGACCAAACTGGCTGCGTTTTAGCCGCTGCGCTGCTTCGTTAAAGCGTTGGGTCAGCAGCGTTTCTGTGGCCTGGCGGTCGGAAAGTTCTTCGCTGCTGACCGCCTGCAAGCGGTTCAGCAATTTGCTGTTGAACCAGGCACGCCACAGGGTCGGGATAAACTGGAACAGTACCCAGCACAGGTAGAGCAAACCCACCACCAGCTGACGCGGCAACACCGGCTCCAGCGGGCGGGTATCGCCCCAGCTCCACAGCGGCCCGAGGATCCACAGCACGCAGCTCAGGGCGGTGACGCCGATAAAGCTCCACAGCAGACGGTGGGTTAACAGATGCTGAAGTGATGCGCGCATCACTGGCCTCCCTGATGATTGCTAAGGGTTTCCGGTGCGGCAAACAGCGTGATCTCGACCCGACGATTACGCGCGCGGTTTTCATTGCTGTCATTCGGCAGCAGCGGATTGCTGTCGCCACGGCCTTCGGCTTTAACGCTGTGCCCCTCGGCCAGCTGCGGATTAAGCAACTGCGTCACGGCGCGGGCGCGGGCAAAAGAGAACTCATAGCTGGAAGCGAAACGGCCATCTACCGCACGATTGTCGGTGTAGACTGACACCAGCACCGTGCCTTTTACCGATTTCATCGCACTGGCAACGTGCGCCAGCAGCGCGCGACCCACCTGATTCACCACCGTGCCATCCGCAGAAAACAGCTTATCGGCAGGAATGATCACCTTGCTGCCGAACGCGCCATCGCTGACCTCCAGCTGTCCGGCGGCGATCACATCATTAAGACGTTGATGCAGGTCGAGCAGGGCCTGGGGCGATGTCGGACGGCGTCCCGGCATGATTTGTGGCAGCGGCGTCTGATAGATGGCGCGCAGCAGCGGTTCGGCCGCGTTGCCCAGCCGCCAGTTAAGGCCGCTGTAGATCAGGCAAGCCACCAGCGCGGCCAGCGTGATGCAGGCCCACAGCGGCACCATCGGGCGCGATAAGGTGCTGACCAGCGGGTGAACTTCCACCAGACGCGCCAGCGCGGCGGCGTTATCGGGGCGGGTTTCAGTGATCAGCTGTGCCAGACGCTTACGAATGACCTCGCACTGGGCGCGACCGCTGTCGCTGCCACGGTAGCGGCCTTCATAGCCCAGCAGCAGGCAGTAATGGATCACTTCCAGCAACCACAGATGTTGTTGCGGGCTTTGCGAGATGCGCGACAGCAGCTGGAAGACTTTCTCGCCGCCCCAGCTTTCATTGTGGAAGGTGACCAGCATACCGTTGCCGGACCAGACGCCGCGCGTCCCCCACGGGGTTTGGGCCGCCGCTTCATCCAGCAAGCTGCACAGGCAATAGCGCGCGCCGATGATCATCTCAAAAGGCAAACCGGCTTGTTTGCAACGTTGTTCGAACTGGCGGATTTCTTCAATCAGCAGCTGGCGCAGGCCAGCGGGGTCGTCATGTGTGGCGGCCTGCCGAATCTGAACGACGGCATTGAGGATTGGCGCTGCGGCAGTTAATAAAAGGTTATCATTGCCCGTGACGGTAACATCACGGGCAAGCGCTTCCTGAGTCATTAAATCTCGATCTTCCAGGCAATAGTGGAACCCTCTGCCCGCAGAGAGTGAGGCATCTGCGGGCAATATGCGCCGGATTTCATGGTTAGTCTAAGATCCAGGTCGCGGTATCATTGGTGCGGCACGCCTTGCTGGCGCCCCCCACATCAACACAGACCTGTTTGCTGCGGCGGGGACGCGGGCGGTCGCTACGCAGGGTGGCATCATAACGGCTGCTCTCTACGCCCGCTTTTGGCGGCACGTAGCCAACCAGCTGACCCTGGGCTTCATCAGCAATCGCCAGCCAGCTGTGTTCGACCCGGCCCAGCACTTCAAAGGTTTTACCCGTTTCCAGATAACGCACCACTTTGCCACCGTAGTCGGGGGTGGTCATGATCGATGCGCCATACAAAGCTCGGAAGCTCTCATTGACCGGTGTGAATTCACCAGGTGCTGCCACCGCATGACGATGAACCAGTTTGACCCCATTGACTTCACTGGTTATCAGGGTGTCATCAGTGACTGGCGGCGGTGGCGCTTTACAACCCGCCAGAGTGAGCACCGCCAGCAGCGTTAGCACAAGACTCTTATTCACCATGATCCTCAAATTTCATCAGATTAACTGCATAATGCGCCGACCTGCGCGTCCGGAGACGGATGCAGACAGCCAGATTATGCAGCGAGAATGCCATCAAAAAAACAGTCAGATTACAGAAAGATAGTGCTCTGATCAGTCTACCTAAGACTTTTGAGAATTCAAACCATTGCACCGCAGGAAATCCCGTGCTAGCGGGCAAAACCACCGGGTTATCAGGTGAGAAAAAAAGCGTGCGACGGGGGATAGTTAAGCCGATTTAACTTATTTGCTGCTGAGCGCC
Organism: Pantoea sp. X-Soil-TKNS-1207; assembly: GCF_059730485.1. NCBI lineage: Bacteria > Pseudomonadati > Pseudomonadota > Gammaproteobacteria > Enterobacterales > Erwiniaceae > Pantoea > Pantoea sp. X-Soil-TKNS-1207. The sequence goes on along the minus strand of NZ_AP035958.1, from coordinate 2,522,289 downwards.
CCGCGGGCCTGCGCAGCGGCTTTCGGCGTCAGTTGGCACCCGGAAAAAATGGTAAATAAGATTAATCTATTTTATCAGGTAAAAAAAGATTGCGTCAGTAAACAATTTTCTCATTTTCAGAATTAACGCGGCGCTTTCAGCCAACGGCAACTGCGGTTCCGGCATGGCTTTTGCTAAGCCTTTTACTCCGTGAGGTTATTCACCAGCAGAACAGCGCGATAGCGTTTGTGGGTTAATTGCACAAAGATTGTGCGTATTTTGCGTCAGCACAGTGCGCATTTTTCGGCGGCCGGCGAGGCAAATAGGCTAACTGTCTGAAATGTAGCCATCCGACGTTCTGGCACAGCCTTTGCAATATTTCTGCTGACATTGTGCATTTGTTTTGCCAGCAACGGCAGAACGAGTGCTTTGGATAAAGGCGTCCGGCCCCGTGTAATGACATGTGGGAGGACGCCTTTTTTTATGCCTTATCCGGCGACAGGCCCGTAATAAGCGCGGCGGCACGACAGCCCGCGCCGTCGCCATCACGGCCCGGCGGCGGCAATTTAACTTATGGCTAAATAAACTGACGTTTTCCCCCTTTAATCCACGCTTTAGACCCGCCGCCTTTTGGCATTCTATGCTCAGAATTCCTGCCAGCAGAGGTATGTCGTGGCTGAAGAGAGCGACGATGACAAAACAGAATCGCCCACACCCCACCGACTTGAAAAAGCACGAGAGGAAGGGCAGATACCGCGTTCGCGCGAGCTGACATCATTACTGATGCTGCTGGCGGGCATCATGATTTTGTGGATGGGCGGTACCAGCATGGCACGACGCCTGGCGTCGATGGTTGCCAGCGGGTTCCGTTTTGACCACGGCATGGTCACCGATGACAAGGTGATTGTGGCACATATCGGCAGCCTGATCGGTCAGGCGGTGATGGCGCTGCTGCCGCTGATGGCGGGATTGGTGCTGGTGGCGATTGCGGCTCCAATGCTGCTGGGCGGGCTGGTGATCAGCGGCAAATCGATCAAGATGGATTTCACCAAACTCAATCCGCTGAGTGGTCTGAAACGCATGTTCTCCGGCCAGACCTGGGCGGAGTTACTGAAAGCGGTGCTGAAGGCGTCGCTGGTGGGAACCGTCGCTGGCTGGTACGTCTGGTCGCACTGGCAGGAGATGCTGCGTTTAATCAGCGAATCGCCGATGAACGCGTTGCAGCACGGCATGAACATGATCGCCGTCTGCTGCGCGCTGACCATGCTTGGCATGATCCCGATGGTTGGCTTCGACGTTTTCTGGCAGCTCTATAGCTTTTATAAAAAGTTACGCATGTCGCGCCAGGATATTCGCGATGAATTCAAACAGCAGGAGGGCGATCCCCACGTCAAAGGACGTATTCGCCAGGCGATGCGCGCAGCGGCCCGTCGCCGCATGATGGCTGACGTGCCGAAGGCCGATGTGATCGTCACCAACCCGACGCACTACTCCGTCGCACTGCAATATAACGAGAAGAAAATGAGCGCACCCAAGGTGATCGCCAAAGGGGCGGGCGATGTGGCGCTGAGAATTCGCGAACTGGGCAAAGAGCACCGCGTACCGATTCTTGAAGCCCCGCCGCTGGCGCGTGCGCTCTATCGGCACACCGAAATTGGTCAGTTTATTCCCGGCGCCCTTTATGCGGCGGTGGCAGAAGTGCTGGCGTGGGTCTGGCAGCTGCGACGCTGGAAGCGTGAAGGCGGCATGATACCGAAGAAACCAAAAAACCTGTCGGTCCCGGCAGAGATGGACATTCCAGGAGAGAACAGAAACGATGGCTAATCTGGCCGAAAAGCTGCGTTTACCGGGCAATTTTAAAGACACGCAATGGCAGGTACTGGCCGGTCCGGTGCTGATCATGATGATCCTGTCGATGATGGTGCTGCCGTTGCCGGCATTTATCCTCGACCTGCTGTTTACCTTCAACATTGCCCTGTCGATCATGGTGCTGCTGGTGGCGATGTTCACCCAGCGCACGCTGGAATTTGCCGCATTCCCGACCATTCTGCTGTTCTCCACCTTGCTGCGTCTGGCGCTGAACGTGGCCTCTACCCGTATCATCCTGCTCGACGGCCATACCGGCGCGGACGCAGCGGGACGCGTGGTGGAAGCCTTCGGTCACTTCCTGGTGGGCGGCAACTTCGCCATTGGTATCGTGGTGTTCATCATCCTGGTGATCATCAACTTTATGGTTATCACCAAAGGTGCCGGACGTATCGCGGAAGTGGGCGCGCGTTTTGTGCTCGACGGGATGCCCGGTAAACAGATGGCGATTGACGCCGACCTCAACGCCGGTTTGATTGGCGAAGACGAAGCCAAACGCCGCCGTTCTGAAGTGACCCAGGAAGCTGACTTTTACGGTTCAATGGACGGCGCCAGTAAGTTTGTGCGCGGTGATGCCATCGCCGGCATCATGATCATGGTGATCAACGTGATCGGCGGCCTGCTGGTGGGCGTGGTGCAGCACGGTCTCGATCTCGGTCATGCGGCGGAAACCTATACGCTGCTGACCATCGGTGACGGCCTGGTGGCGCAGATCCCGGCGCTGGTTATCTCCACCGCAGCCGGTGTCATCGTGACGCGCGTCAGCACCGATCAGGACGTTGGTCAGCAGATGGTGGGCCAGCTGTTTAATAACCCACGCGTGCTGATGCTGAGCGGCGGGGTGATTGGTCTGCTCGGTCTGGTGCCGGGGATGCCGAACTTTGTCTTTCTGCTGTTCACCGCCGCGTTGCTCGGCCTGGCGTGGTGGCTGCGCGGTCGTGAGATGCAGCCGAAGAAACAGACGGAAACCTCCAGCCTGGTGAAAAGCCAGGATACGCCTGCCACGATCGAAGCCTCCTGGACTGACGTGCAGCTGGAAGACAGTCTCGGGATGGAGGTGGGATATCGTCTGATTCCGATGGTCGATCACCTGCAAAATGGCGAGTTGCTGGGACGTATCCGCAGTATCCGTAAAAAAGTGGCGCAGGACGTCGGCTTCCTGCCGCCGGTGGTGCATATTCGCGACAATATGGAACTGCCGCCTGCGCGCTACCGCATTCTGATGAAAGGGGTGGAGATTGGCAGCGGAGATGCCTATCCGGGCCGCTGGATGGCGATCAACCCTGGCACCGCAGCGGGCACCTTGCCTGGTGAAGCGACCGTTGATCCGGCATTTGGCCTGGCGGCGATCTGGATCGATAGCGCGCTGAAAGAACAGGCGCAGATTCAGGGCTTCACCGTGGTGGAAGCCAGTACCGTGGTGGCGACGCATCTCAACCATCTGATCGGGCAGTACGCCAGCGAATTGTTTGGTCGTCAGGAAGCGCAGCAGCTGCTGGATCGCGTGACCCAGGAAATGCCGAAGCTGACCGAAGATCTGGTGCCGGGTGTTATCACCCTGACCACGCTGCATAAGGTGTTGCAGAACCTACTGACCGAGCGCGTGTCGATTCGCGATATGCGCACCATTATCGAAACCCTGGCAGAACACGCGCCGGTGCAGACCGATGCCCAGGAGCTGACCAGCGTGGTACGTGTGGCGCTGGGTCGCGCCATCACCCAGCAGTGGTTCCCTGGCAACGGGGAAGTGCAGGTGATTGGCCTTGACGCCACGCTGGAACGTCTGCTGTTGCAGGCATTGCAGGGCGGTGGCGGCCTGGAGCCGGGCCTTGCCGATCGTCTGTTGCATCAGGCACAGGATGCCCTGCAACGTCAGGAGATGATGGGTGCGCCGCCGGTGCTGCTGGTGAACCATCCGCTGCGTGCGCTGCTGGCGCGTTTCCTGCGTCGCAACCTGCCGCAGCTGGTGGTGTTGTCCAATATGGAACTGACCGATAACCGTCAGATCCGTATGACCGCCACCATCGGAGGCAAATAAGATGCGCCGCGTCTGGCCGGGGTTATTCCTGTTGCTGCCGCTGTGGGCGGTCGCCGCCGACGGCGCGTGGCATGCCAGCGCCAGCGGGCCGAGTCTGGGTGCGCGCAACAACTGGCTTACGTCACCGCCGCTGCGCGCCAGTTCGCCGGTGAAGGGGTATATCTCGCAGGTTAGCTGGCGCTATCAGCTCAGCCGCCCGGCGCCATCCGGGCTGGTGGTTCGCCTGTGCGCCAGCCAGCGCTGCGTGCTGCTGGATGGCGCAAGCGGCACCACGCGTGGACTGGCGCATGTGGCAGCGGATGAAACTCTGCATCTGGCGTTTGGATTTACCGGGCGAGGTGCGATGCCGCCGGGTTTGCGGGTGGTGAGCAGTGAAGTGATGGTGAATTATCAGTAACGGCACGCTTTAGCGCAGGATGCTTGCCAGTTATTCACTGGCAAGCCGGTATTTACCGAGCGCGGTTTAATTCTGCACTTTTATGACGCCATATTTTGATGCCTGATCCTGATAAACCACTTCGCCGGTGCTGTTCCGGACAATTTTCACCGAGAGAATGTCATTATCCATGCTATTTTGCGCAAACAGCGTGAAACTCTTCGTCAATAGAATATGCAGGCCATCACTTTTGGATTCTCCAGCCTGGCTGGGATAATGACCACTGTTCATATTATAAAGCGTCGTCATACTGTTTTGCGTGATTTTTAAGTCGCTATCATTGAAGCAGTTATCGACATAATTTCCGCTGGCCACCGGGCCACAAGTAATAATTGCGGTAAATCCATCCTGATATTTTTCCTGCTGTGCAATCTGGTATTTTATCGCCTGAATATTCCTTGCCGCCAGAGGGCTGCCATTTTGACCCGCTTTCTCATACCACAACAACGCTTGTTGTAAATCCTGAGTGACCCCGATTCCTTTGCCGTAGCTGTAACCGAGATTTATCTGCGCTTCAGCATTATTCGCTGTTGCAGCCTGCTGCGTAAGCTGAATTCCCCGGGGGATATTTTTCTCCACGCCTTCCCCGTAGGTAAGCAGATAACCCAGGCGCGATATCGCCGCGATATTGCCAGCTTTGGCTGCCGGTTCCAGCCAGACCAGCGCCGCTTGCTGCTGTTGGGCATTGCCGTCACTCAGTTTGATGCCTAACTCAGTTTGTGCGGCGACATCACCCGATTCTGCTTTTATCTCAAGAGGGGATTTGGCGGGTGCCGCCGCTGGTGTTGCCACAGGCTGGACGGGCGCTGCGGGCGAAGACGCTGCCTTTCCGCCAGTCAGGGTCGTAAGGTCTCTGATGCGCCCCTGATAAGCGGTTTCCAGATCCTGAATCGTGGTGGCTTTGTTTCTTATGTCCCTGAGCCAGGCAAGTTGTGATTTGCGTAACAGCGTTTTATTTTGCGGTTGTTGCTGTAGCGCGGTGTTGTAAAGGGTGTTTAGTTGAGTATCTAACGTGGAGAGTGAAGGGGTGGTGCAGATGGTCAGCTCAGTAAAGCCAGCGGCTTTATTGCAATCAAATGAAGCGCCAAAAGCCACAGGCACCGTCCCTAACAAGAGAGCGGCCAACAGGATTCGTTTCATTTTGCTCCTCAGATTCATCCATTGATGAAAACCAGTATCGGCTGAGGATGGCTGCTCTTTAATGCAATATTAGCTAACCGCCCATCACTGCGGATGGGCGGTCAGGCATGGCTTACATACGCTCGACGGTTTTGATGCCGAGGGTATCCAGACCCTGTTTCAGCGTTTTCGCGGTCAGCGCGGCCAGTTGCAGGCGGCTGTTGCGCGTCTGCGCGTCTTCCGCTGAGAGGATCGGGCAATGTTCGTAGAAGCCAGAGAACAGGCCTGCCAGATCGTAGAGGTAGGCACACATCACATGCGGCGTACCGTCACGCGCTACCAGGGTGATCACTTCTTCGAACTGCAACAGACGCGTTGCCAGCAGGGCTTCACGATCGTCGGTCAGCACAATCTCGCCTTGCAGGCTGTCGGCATCGATACCGGCTTTGCGGAATACCGACAGCACGCGGGTGTAGGCATACTGCATATAAGGCGCGGTGTTGCCTTCGAACGCCAGCATGTTGTCCCAGTCGAAGATGTAATCGGTGGTGCGGCTTTTTGACAGGTCGGCGTATTTCACCGCGCCAATGCCTACGACTTCCGCCAGATCCTGCAACTCCTGCTTCGTCATCTCCGGGTTTTTGCCGCTCACCAGCGCCAGCGCACGTTCTACCGCTTCGTCCAGCAGGTCAGCCAGCTTGATGGTGCCACCGCTACGGGTTTTGAACGGACGGCCATCTTTGCCCAGCATCATACCAAACGCATGGTGTTCCAGCGGCACGCTATCCGGCACATAGCCAGCTTTACGCACGATGGTCCACGCCTGTTGCAGGTGCTGATGCTGACGGGAGTCGATGTAGTACAGCACGCGGTCCGCATGAAGGGTTTCGTAACGGTATTTCGCACAGGCGATATCGGTGGTGGTGTAGAGATAGGCACCATCTTTTTTCTGCACGATCACGCCCATCGGTTCGCCTTCCTTGTTTTTAAACTCATCAAGGAATACCACGGTTGCGCCTTCGCTGGTTACCGCCAGACCTTTGGCTTTCAGATCAGCCACGATGCCTGGCAGCATGTCGTTGTACAGGCTTTCACCCATCACATCTTTGCGCGTCAGGGTGACGTTCAGGCGATCATAAATTTCCTGATTCTGGCTCATGGTGATGTCGACCAGCTTCTTCCACATGGTGCGGCAATATTCATCGCCACCCTGTAGTTTCACCACATAGCTACGTGCGCGCTCGGCGAAGGCTTCATCTTCGTCGTAGGTGCGTTTCGCTTCGCGGTAGAAGGCTTCGAGGTCGGCGAGGGCGATATCGTCGTGATGCTCGTTCTGCTGCTTCTCAAGGAACGCAATCAGCATACCGAACTGGGTACCCCAGTCACCGACGTGGTTAGCCCGGATCACCTTGTGGCCGAGAAACTCCAGCGTACGCACCGCGGCATCACCGATGATGGTGGAACGTACGTGGCCGACGTGCATCTGTTTCGCCACGTTAGGCGCCGAGTAGTCGATAACCACGGTTTGCGGAGTCACGCTGCTGACACCGAGACGCGGTAATGTCAGCGCCTGTGCCGCCTGCGCCGCCAGCCACTGGCGATCGAGGAAAATATTGATGAAGCCGGGACCGGCGATTTCAACTTTGCTGGCAATGCCTTGCAGATCAAGATGCTGGATCACCAGCTCAGCCAGCTGACGCGGTGCCTGACCGAGCTTTTTCGCCACGGCCATGATACCGTTTGCCTGGTAGTCGCCAAATTGCACCTTAGCAGACTGACGAACCTGCGGTTCGCAATCGGCAGGGGCGCCTGCCGCGATCATTGCCTGACTGACTTTGTCGGAAAGAAGAGTCTGAATATTCACCGCGTTACCTTCATATGCTGAAATAGCCCGCCTGCTGATGCGCGAGCCAATGTCGTCATCCCGCAGAAGCGCGCTCGGGCTGGCGGGATGGAAAAAATAAGAGGGGAAGTATACGTGAAATGTTAGGGGGCGTCAGCAATCGGATAGGACTGAGAAGCAGCGGGAAGTCCAGCGCCGATTAACGGCGCCGTGTGAAGCGACGAGGATTTTTAACGCTTTTATCTTCACGTACCTTCCAGTGGCGGGAAATAGCAAATCCCATCAATGCAATCAGGACCGCGACAACGATGAGCATAGACATAGGGCCATTCCTTTTATTTGTGTAGCCACAAATTTATAAGAAAGGCTTTCAGGCTGCAATTGTTTGCAACTGAAATAAGAGTTATCTCATTGTATTAATTATTGTGATATTAAACATGCGTTTAAGCCACTTTCATAAAGTAACCATTGGACCTGCTAAGGCGATAAATCCGAATTAAAAGCCTGTTTTGGACGGTTTTACGGCTATTTTGCGACTAAATCAGATGATTCCGACTATTTTGTCAAGAGAAATTTAACGTCTTCCGAATGTTGCATTAATTAGAATATCTAAACTAATAGCGAGGAAATTAACGCATGACGATGATTTTTCCTTCAGAACTGAAGGATTTGGAACAGGATTTACTGCGATTCGACGCGGCGTTACAGCAATTTGCTGAACGTTTAGGGTTGCAACTCAGCGAGCATGAGGCCGATCACCTGGCGGTGCGGTGCCATCAATACGCCACGGCGGAGCGCTGGAAGCAGGGATTATTGCAAATTGGCAGCCAGTTTTCTGAAGCAATGATCAACGGGCGCCCGATCTGCCTGTTCAAATTGCATCAGCCGATACAACTGGCAGGCTGGCAGGTTGACGTGATTGAACTGCCGTGGCCGGGTGAAAAACTGTATCGCCACGAAGGCTGGGAGCATGTGGAAATTGTGTTGCGCGGAGAGCCGGAAAGCCTGGGGATGCGCGCGATGGCGTTGCTGGCCGATGAAGCCCTGACGCAGCCGGGTATTTCGTTTAAGACCAGCGCGCCAAAAGGTGAGAACGAGCGCCTGCCCAATCCGACCCTGGCGGTAACGGATGGGCAAACCACCATCAAATTTCATCCGTGGCGACTGGAAGAGATCGTCGCCAGCGAACAGGATTAACGCGGCGCGGCGACGGCCTGTTGCAGACGCGCCACCGCCTGTTCCAGCGTGGCGCGCGTACAGCCGAAGTTGAAGCGGACAAAGTTGTCATCACCAAAATCACCGCCGGGTGAGAAGCCCAGCCCATGCTTTTCAAAATAGCGCGCCGGGCTGGCAACCCCCAGACTGCTGGCATCGATCCAGCCGAGGTAGGTGGCTTCAGGCGCAACCATATTCAGCGACGGCAGCGCGTTGACCTGCTCAACCAGCCAGTCACGGTTGGCGCGCAGATAGTCGTTCTGCGCCGCCAGCCACGCATCCCCCTCACGCCAGGCCGCTTCGGCGGCCACCAGTGCCAGAATGTCCACACCGGGCACAATTCCCTGGCGCGTCTTTATAAAACGTTTACGCAGCTCGGGGTTGGGAATGATGGCCATCGATGCACCGAGTCCGGCGATGTTGAACGTTTTCGACGGTGAGATCAGCGTGATGCTGCGTTGCGCGGCATCTTCACTTAACGCAGCAAAAGGCAGGTGCTGCACACCGGGGCTGAGGATCAGATCACAATGAATTTCGTCGGAGCAGACGATCAGGTCATGCTGCTGCGCAAAAGCCAGCTGCGCCAGCAGTTCTTCACGGCGATATACGGTGCCGCCAGGATTTTGCGGGTTGCAGAGCATCAGCAAACGTTCATTACCCTGCAACAGTTCGCTGGCAGCCTCTAAATCCATAAGCCAGCGCTGCTGCTGTAAACGCAGCGGCAGGTTGATTTGGCTGCGATTTGCCAGTCTGGCGGCAGCGCGAAACGGCGGATAAATCGGTCCTGGAGCGATGGTGCCTTGCGTGGAGTCCGTAAATGCGCGGACCGAAAGATTCAGGCCACACACCACGCCAGGTAATAGTACAATCCACTCCGGTTGAATCTGCCAACCGTAGCGCTGCGCCAGGCGGGAAATCGTAATATCAATCAAGCCAGTGGGTGTGTCGCCATAACCAAAAACACCGTGATCGACGCGGTTTTTTATCGCTTCGATTATGCATTCTGGCGAGCGAAAATCGGTATCAGCAACCCACAACGGCAGTACATCCTGATCACCATATTTGTGCCATTTCAAACTATCGCTGTGACGCCGGTCTATCCATTGGTCAAAATTGAATGCCATAGTAAGTTTTCCACGTAAACTGTCTCCAATGAGCAGACTAACTTAAGCAATCTTCCCGAGCCAGAAGTCATGTGAAAGGAGAAAAGTATGACGAAACTGGAAATATGCTGCTACGGCATCGACTGTGCAATGACTGCGCAGCTGTCCGGTGCCGATCGTGTGGAGCTGTGTAGCGCACCACGTGAAGGCGGATTAACGCCATCAGCGGGAGTGCTGGAAGCAGCACGACGTGACATCACCATACCGGTGCATCCCATTGTCCGGCCGCGCGGCGGCGATTTTTGTTACACCGCGCATGAGTTCGAGGTGATGAAATCGGATGTGGCGTTAATGCGCGAGCTGGGTTTCCCCGGACTGGTGATCGGTATGCTGGATGAAGACGCGCATGTGGATACTGTCCGTATGCGTCAGATTATGGCGTTGTGCGATGGCATGGCGGTGACGTTCCATCGCGCCTTTGATTTGTGTCACAGCCCCAAGCGCGCGCTTGATGTGCTGAGTGACCTCGGCATTGCGCGCATTCTTACCTCGGGCCAGCAGCAGAGCGCCGAAACCGGAATTCCATTATTGCGGGAACTAAATGCACAAAGCACCGGTCCAATCATTATGGCCGGAGCAGGGGTGCGTCTGAGCAACCTGCAGAAGTTCCTGGATGGTGGCCTCCAGGAGGTTCACAGCTCGGCCAGCCGCTTAGTCGCTTCCCCCATGCGCTACCGCAAAGCCGGGGTTTCGATGTGTTCCGAAGCGGAAACCGATGAATTCAGTCGCTACTGCGTTGATGGTGATGTTGTCGAAGCCATGAAAAGCATGTTGCAGATAAGCACCGTCCGGGTAGCCTGAAATCACGCCAATTTTGCCGCGCAGCACGCCGATAGCATGACGTGATGTTTGCAAGTACCAAACCCCAGTCTTTCTTGCTGGGGTTCTTTTTATTCATCGGGCTACGTTAATAACGCATCCCGGCTCTGTCCAGGTCGTACATCATTTAGATTTTACCTGCTCGAAATCAATGACCCACACCCACGGATTGGACGCCCAGTCCTCCTCTGAATAAAGAGATATCCACGCATCCTTAAAAGCCGCGATATGGGTTCTACCGCCTGTTGGTACCACACCTTCTGCTTTCGCATCTTCTTCACTGATTGCCTGCAATGGCTCCAGGCGAACATCGTTAATCTTTAGCAGGATGCGGGAGGCTTGCTGGTGGCATTCATAGGGTTCAAGGGGGATCCGGTCGGCAGGGGTTACCACACAACTCTCGGTATTGTCAGCCTCATAATGCACGATGGCGGTACCGTCAGTTCGATGTTCAACGACGTATATCCACTCGCTCACCCACAGGCGATCGCCGGGCTGACCAAACCGGTTGAGTTTCAATAGATTGTCGATGGGGATGGCGTTTGAGCCTGGCAATAGCCGTTGATTGCGGGCTGAATTTAGATGATCTTCCAGGCGCTGATGATTGAATAACTCTCCCTTTACCTTCCTCCGCGTCTGCGACTTTTCGCCGTTCAGCACTTTGACAACCATAGCGTTGCTAAATTTGATAGGTTCTGCTGGCATCGTTAGTTTCCTTACTGGTGAATTTCGTCATCAATGGCCCCCTGAATATACTTAGCGACCGTTTCGTTGATTGTGAGCCTGGCGAGATTTACAGCATTGCGGCGTTCAGGTTCGTAGGCGAACGACATCCATCCTCAGTGCGCCTTTTTTGCTGAAATTCTTTTGTCTGTCGATCACCCATCCATAGCGCATCAGGGAAAAAGATGCTTACATTGAAGTTAAGGCTATTCACGGATAACCATCATGAAATCCATCCCTTGTGCCGTTTTACTGCTGCTTTTACCCCTCAGTGGCGCTGCGCTGGCCGTCACGACCCGCTGCCCGCCGCTGAGCAAAAATATCACCAATAGCAACAACTGGATTATGCTGGGAGGCAATGCGAAAGGGGCGGTACGGCAGGTGATTGCCGGTGAATTTGGCAAAGATGTCGATTCGCAAAAACGGGTGCTGGGACAGTTTGATCCCTGTGGCGATTTGATGATTGCAGACATTACCTACGATAAAAGCGAAAGCAATGTGGTGCTGAGCATGGAGCAGCATATTGCGCGCGTGCAGGGCGGCTGGGTGGCCGAGTACGCTTATCTGGTCAAAGTGTTGAAAGAAGGCAAAGAAGTGGTGGTGGATAATCGACAGGGCACCATCAACTGGCAAATGGGAGAGCGCGGCAACATCATCAGCTCCTCCGATAAATTCACCAGCATGGGCAAAAGTGGTTTTACCGATACCACCTACCGCTACGACAAACACTTACGGCTGGAAAAAAGCGTCGCGCGCGGCAGCGATGCGATGACCAACGGGGTGAGCGACTATCACTGGAATCCGCAGGGGCTGGTCACCAGCGCCACCAGCGCACGCAGCAAAGATACCTACACCTACGATAACCAGTGGCGCGAGCTACGCCTCAATGGCACGGCAAGCACGCCGGTCAGTACTATCCGTTCGGTGGATGAATGTCAGCTGTGGGATGATGTCGGTAATTGCACGCTGAGTTATCTGCATGAAACCGAGGTGTTTGAGAAAGGCACCATCGAACGCCATCTTAGTTCCGCGTACAAATATCAGTACTGGGATAAGCCGACGGCAGAACAATAACGCTGCAAAATATAGCGGCGCGTTTTATTGCGCCGCCAGGGTAGGTTGATATTAATTTACGGTTTTGCTAAACGCATCCACCGCCAGAATGGCGTTGGCGATATCTTCCGGCGACAGATTCGGATTCAGGTTCTTCAGCGTATCGCCTTCGCTGTTAGCCAGCGCACCGATCCGCACCAGATTGTCCCAGCTTTCCTTCTCCAGATGCAGCTCCTTCAGCGTGGTCGGCATATTAATGGAACGATAGAAACGGATGTAGCGGGCGATCTCTTCATCCGGGCGCTGCTCCAGCACCATCTGCGTCAGAGTGCCGTACGCCACTTTCTCACCGTGAGTCAGATGGTGGATATCGCCATCAATAGCCGTAAAGCCGTTGTGAATGGCGTGCGCTCCCGCCAGCCCGGCATTCTCAAAGCCCAGCCCGGACAGCAGGGTGTTGGCCTCCACCACCGCTTCCACCGCCGGGGTGACACGTTTTTCGCTTACCGCGGTGTAGGCGCTAAAACCCCAGGTCAGCAGTGTCTCTTCACAGGCGCGCGCAATAGCCGTCCCGGCGATGGTGGGATCGCCATGCAGCATCGATTTGGCATGGGAACGTAACACCGCCTGCGCTTCCAGCCAGGTGGCAAGGCCATCAGCAATGCCGGAAGCGAACAGACGAGCGGGTGCACTGGCGCAGATAGCGGTATCCACCAGCACCAGGTCCGGGTTTTTACTGTAGAAACGATAGCTTTCAAACACGCCGTGGTCAGTGTAGATGACCGATAACGCGCTGCATGGCGCATCGGTAGAAGCGATGGTCGGGACGGTGACAACCGGGAGTTTTAACTCATCCGCCACCGCTTTTACCGTATCCAGGGTTTTACCGCCGCCGAAGCCGACAATGACATTGCTGCCGAATGATTTAGCCAGCTGTGTCAGTCGGTCGATTTCATTAACAGAGGCTTCGCCATTAAACTTCTGGCGTCTAAATTCAATGCAGTCGGCGTTTAATGCCAGTTGAGTCCGATTGCCAATCAGTTGCCAGACAACATCATCGGCAACCAGAAACGCCTGATCTCCCAGCTCCGCGAGATGTGCCCCTAGCTCATCCAGCATCCCCGCGCCCTGTACATATTTCCGTGGTGAAGAAAAAATGAACCTACTCATATCCATAACTCCTTGTGGTTAGAAATCATGAAACATTCTGACACAAATAGGTGGTTAAAATTTGATCAGTACAGCAATTTGAAAAATTAATGCCACAAACTTATATTGAGCTGCTACCGTCCAGACGCCAATGTAACGCTCAGCGAATGAGGCACTCTCAGGGAACACGCCATGACCTTACTGATTTCATTTCTGTTTGCTATCACCCTTCTTACCTTAACCCCTGGTTTTGATACCGCGCTGGTGCTGCGTACCGCTGCGGCGCAGGGCTGGCAGCGCGCCTCGGCCACGGCGCTTGGCGTGACGCTCGGTTGTCTGGTATGGGGGGTGATGGTCGGACTGGGGCTGGGCGCACTGCTGCTGGCCTCGGAAATGGCTTACAACCTGCTGAAATGGGTGGGTGCGGCCTATTTGCTGTGGTTGGGCGTGAAACTGCTGCTGAATCCGCGTACTCAGGCGCTGGAAGGGCAACTCACTACCACGAAGGAACAACGCTTTTCCGCCTGTTTCGTGCGCGGGTTGCTGGGCAACATGCTGAATCCGAAGGTCGGGGTGTTTTACGTCACCTTCCTGCCGCAGTTTATTCCGGCCGGCGCCTCGGTGCCGCTGTGGTGTACGCTGATGGCGCTGACCCACATGCTGATTGGCTTAGTCTGGAATGCGGTGTTAATTGGCGGCAGTCATTATTTTGCGCAGCATCTGCGTCGCCCAGGGGTGATTAAAATGATGGATCGTCTGACGGGTTGCGTGTTTATCGGTTTCGCCGCGAAGCTGGCGCTGTCGCGGCGTTAAGAGTTACGGCTTGCGTGCCACCAGCACCGCACGCAGCGGGGCCGGATAACCTTCAACCGTTTTGCTGCTGTCGCTGGGATCGAGGAACTCGGCCAGCGATTCGCTGGTCATCCAGTCGGTACGACGTTGTTCTTCCACCGAGGTGATGGCGTAATCGACGATGCGGACATCGACAAAGCCACACTTCTCCAGCCAGCTTTTCAGCGCGGCGGCAGACGGAATAAAGTAGACGTTACGCATCTGCGCGTAGCGTTCGCCCGGCACCAGCACCGCGTTTTCATCACCTTCGATCACCAGCGTTTCCAGCACCAGCTCGCCTTCGCTGACCAGCTGATTTTTCAACTGCAACAGATGATCCAGCGGCGAACGGCGGTGATATAACACGCCCATGGAAAACACGGTATCAAACGCCTGCAACGCAGGCAGCTGCTCAATGCCGAGCGGCAGCAGATGCGCGCGGCGGTCATCGCCCAGCAATTTACGCACCGCTTCGAACTGACACAGGAACAGCTGCATCGGATCGATACCCACCACCAGATGCGCCCCGGCGCCGATCATGCGCCACATGTGATAACCGCTGCCGCAGCCCACATCCAGCACCGTCCGTCCGGCCAGCGACGAGATATGCGGCAACACGCGCTGCCACTTCCAGTCGGAACGCCATTCGGTATCGATCTCGGTGCCGTAGAGCGAATAAGGTCCTTTGCGCCACGGCATTAAATTACGCAGCAGCTTCTCAATTCCGGCGCGCTGGCGATCGGTTAAGTCATCCTGCTGCGCGCTGACGCTGTGCAGCAAATCGAGTTTCTGCGGTTGCAGGGCGGGCAGATGCTCGATCGACTTTTCCCAGTTGCGAAAATGGCCGTGCAGATTTTCCCGCTGCCAGGCCGCAACCTGCGCGGGTAACACTTCCAGCCAGCTGGCGAGCGGGCCAGTGGCGATTTGCTGATAGAACCTGCCAAAATCAATCATTTCAGCGCCACCAGCGATCCAAAGTTGAAGCACTGGAACCACAGCTCGGCATGGGCAAAACCCGCCTGCCTGAGGCGGGCTTTGTGGACTTCCACGCTGTCGGTCAACATAACGTTTTCCAACATGCTGCGTTTCTGGCTGATCTCCAGTTCGCTGTAGCCATTGGCGCGTTTGAAGTCGTGATGCATGTTAAACAGCAGCTCGCCAACCTCGGCATCCTCAAAGCTGAACTTCTCGGACAACACCAGCGCGCCACCGGGGTTCAGACCCTGCGCAATCTTTTGCAGCAGCACGACGCGCGCATCCGGCTCCAGGAACTGCAACGTAAAGTTGAGCACCACCAGCGAAGCGTTTTCGATGTGGATATCGCGGATATCCGCTTCTATTACCTGCACCGGGGTATCGGCACGGAAGGCATCGATATGGCGGCGGCAGCGTTCAACCATCGCCGGGGAATTATCGACAGAAATGATCTGGCAGCCAGACACATGGATATTGCGGCGCACCGACAGGGTCGCGGCACCGAGCGAGCAGCCAAGATCATAAACCTGGCTGTTGGGCTGCACAAAGCGTTCTGCCAGCATCCCAATCATCGAAATGATGTTGGAATAACCGGGCACCGAGCGCTGAATCATATCGGGAAAGACTTCAGCCACGCGCTCGTCAAAGGTCCAGTCGCCCAGTTTATCGATGGGCGCGGAAAATAGCGTATCGCGGTCAGACATAATGAAATATCCGGAGAGAAAACGGAAAGGGCGCTATTCTGGCAGAAACTGCCGCAGGCTGCACCCGTTTCCCATGAGTGTAGCCTGCCGGCGTCAGAACAGGCTGGATTGCTGAGGCCAGGCAGGCAGGGCGGGCAGGCGACTCTCCAGCTGTTGCAGCTGCGGCCACAGTGCCTGGATCAGCGGAAATACCTCGCCCATATCCGGCGTATGGATAAACAGCAGCGGATCGCTCTCCGCCAGCCATTCGGGCAACTTCGCCTGCCACGGCTGGAACAGCGGCAGGGTTTCATCGACGCTGTCGCTGCCGATAAAACGCACCATCGGCTGGCTGCCGGTCCGCACCGCATGGGGCGGCACGCGTGGCTTCTTGCTGCGCGCATCAATGGCGGCGGCGGTTTGCGACCGGGAGGCGTGCACCGGGCGGCTATCGAGAATCACCCGGTTCACGCCGCGCTGTTGCAGACCACGATTGAGTGCGCGCTCCGCCTCGCCTTTGGCAAAAAACGCGGCATGACGCACCTCCACACCGTAACTGAAGCGACGCGGCAGGCTATCGAGAAACTGCCACAAGTCATTGAGCTGCGCCGGTGAAAAGGCGGCGGGCAGCTGAAGCCAGTATTGGCCGATGCGCTGAGCTAAGGGTTCCAGCAGGCGGAAAAAGTCGTTCAGCAATTCGTCGCAGTTACGCAACGCCGCCTGGTGACTGATGGTGGCCGGAAATTTAAAGCAGAAGCGGAAATCATCGTGGGTCATATCGCGCCAGCGCAGCACCACTTCGGGCTTCGGCAGCGCGTATAAGGTGGTGTTGCCTTCGACGCAGTCAAACAGCTGCGCGTAATCGGCCAGCGTTTCCAGGCCAAATTGTTTCCAGTGCGTATGCTGCCACTGCGGTAAACCGATACGTAGTGTCAAAAACCGACTCCAGGACAATTGCAGGCGGGAAAATAAGGCGTAGGTTAACCTGTTTCAGGCAAGGCAGGAAAACCGGGCGTAACAAAAGTGGATGTTTTGTCCGCTTTGGCGCGGCTCTACTTATCCTGGCAGGCTTTTTCCATTATAATGGCCGCCTTTTTTGCGGCAGCATCTCAGAAGGTTACGCGGCCTGATGCTGTCTGGCAGCAGCGGCGAAGTTAAAAGGATACGTTATGCGTACAGAATATTGCGGACAGCTCAATCTGTCTCATGTGGGTCAGCAAGTCACTCTTTGCGGGTGGGTAAACCGCCGTCGCGATCTGGGTAGCCTGATTTTTATCGATATGCGCGACCGTGAAGGTATCGTTCAGGTGTTCTTCGATCCCGATCGTCAGGAGGCTTTCCAGCTGGCATCTGAGCTGCGTAACGAATTCTGTATCCAGATCACCGGTACTGTGCGTGCGCGTGATGAGAAGAATAAAAACAGCGACATGGCGACTGGCGAGATTGAAATCTTCGCCCACGACCTGAACATCATTAACCGTGCTGAGCCGCTGCCGCTGGATTCCAACCAGATCAACAGCGAAGAAGCACGTCTGAAATACCGTTACCTCGACCTGCGTCGCCCGGAGATGGCACAGCGTCTGAAAACCCGTGCGAAAATCACCAGCTTCGTACGTCGTTTTATGGACAACGAAGGTTTCCTCGATATCGAAACCCCGATGCTGACCAAAGCCACGCCGGAAGGCGCACGTGACTATCTGGTGCCGAGCCGCGTGCATAAAGGCAAATTCTATGCGCTGCCGCAGTCGCCACAGCTGTTCAAACAGCTGCTGATGATGTCGGGTTTTGACCGCTACTATCAAATCGTGAAGTGCTTCCGCGACGAAGACCTGCGTGCCGACCGCCAGCCGGAATTCACCCAGATCGACGTGGAAACCTCCTTTATGAGCGCCGAACAGGTGCGTGAAGTGATGGAGCGTCTGATCCGTGAACTGTGGCTTGATGTGAAAGGCGTGGATCTCGGTGACTTCCCGCAGATGACCTTCGCGGAAGCGATGCGCCGTTACGGTTCGGACAAACCGGACCTGCGTAACCCGATGGAGCTGGTGGACGTTGCTGACCTGCTGAAAAACGTCGAATTCCAGGTCTTCTCTGGCCCGGCGAACGATGCCAAAGGCCGCGTTGCCGCGCTGCGCGTGCCGGGCGGTGCCAGCCTGAGCCGTAAGCAGATTGATGAATACGGCAAGTTCGTGGAAATCTACGGCGCCAAAGGTCTGGCGTGGATGAAAGTCAACGAGCTGGCGAAAGGCTTTGAAGGCGTGCAAAGCCCGGTGGCTAAGTTCCTGGATGCCGCTATCGTGGCGGAAATTCTCGCACGTACCGGCGCACAGGATGGCGACGTGATCTTCTTTGGTGCCGATCGCGCCAAAGTGGTGGCCGATGCGCTGGGTGCACTGCGTCTGAAAGTGGGCCGTGACCTGCAAATCACCAACGACAAAACCTGGGCGCCGCTGTGGGTTATCGACTTCCCGATGTTCGAAGCGGATGACGAAGGCGGCCTGGCAGCGATGCACCATCCGTTCACCTCACCGAAAGAGATGAGCGCTGAGCAGCTGGCGGAGAACCCGGAGCAGGCGGTAGCCAATGCTTACGATATGGTGATCAACGGTTACGAAGTGGGTGGCGGTTCGGTGCGTATCCACAGCGGCAAAATGCAGCAGGTGGTGTTCAGCATCCTCGGTATCACCGAAGAGGAGCAGCGCGAGAAATTCGGCTTCCTGCTGGATGCGCTGAAATACGGTACGCCGCCGCACGCGGGCCTGGCATTTGGTCTGGATCGCGTCACCATGCTGCTGACCGGTACCGACAACATCCGTGACGTGATTGCCTTCCCGAAAACCACGGCGGCAGCCTGTCTGATGACCGAAGCGCCAAGCGAAGCCAACCCGGCAGCGCTGGCCGACCTCGGCATTCAGCTGGCGCCGAAGAAAGACAAGCTCGAGAATAAATAATGGGCTATAAGCATCCGGTTTCGGTTCTGGTGGTGATTTTTGCTCAGGACACCGGACGGGTGCTGATGCTGCAACGCCGTGATGACGAGAGCTTCTGGCAATCGGTCACCGGCAGCCTCGAAGCGGGGGAGACCCCGCTTCAGGCGGCACAGCGCGAAGTGCAGGAAGAACTGGCGATTGATGTCGTTACCGAACAGCTCCTGCTGGAAGATTGCCACAAACAGATCGACTTCGAGATCTTCCCACACTATCGCCATCGCTACGCGCCGGGCACTACGCACAACCGCGAACACTGGTTCCGGCTGGCGCTGCCCGACGAACGCGACCCGGTGCTCAGCGAGCATCTTGCCGCCCGCTGGCTGGCTCCCGCCGATGCCGCAGCCCTGACCAAGTCCTGGAGTAACCGCCAGGCAATAGAAGAATTTATTTGAATGTCTGTTCGCCGCGCGTTTTTTTGGCGGCAGATTCGCTAAGATTTTTATTGATTCAATGCGGAACCACAGAACTGCATTGCGGACTTGAACAGTCGGGCGTCAGCGGCGCAGCGAGATCGCAAGTGAGACAGCCCGTGCAATATACAAGAGAGAAGATATATGGCAGGACATAGTAAATGGGCGAACACCAAACACAGAAAAGCTGCGCAGGATGCTAAGCGCGGAAAGATCTTCACCAAAATCATTCGCGAGCTGGTGACTGCCGCGAAACTCGGTGGTGGTGATGCCGGTTCTAACCCGCGTCTGCGCGCGGCAATGGACAAAGCCCTGTCCAACAACATGACCCGCGACACCATGAACCGCGCCATTGCACGCGGCGTGGGCGGTGAAGATGATTCCAACATGGAAACCATCATTTATGAAGGTTACGGTCCGGGCGGCTCTGCGGTGATGATTGAGTGCCTGAGTGACAACCGCAACCGTACCGTCGGCGAAGTGCGTCATGCCTTCACCAAAACCGGTGGCAACCTCGGCACAGATGGCTCAGTGGCGTATCTGTTCAGCAAAAAAGGCGTGATCTCCTATGCACCCGGTCAGGATGAAGACAGCCTGATGGAAGCTGCGCTGGAAGCCGGTGCTGAAGATGTCGTGAGCTACGATGACGGGGCGATTGACGTGTTCACCGCGTGGGAAGAGTTGGGCGCGGTGCGTGATGCGCTGGAAGCGGCTGGCCTGAAAGCCGACAGCGCTGAAGTCACCATGATCCCATCCACCAAAGCGGAACTGGATGCGGAAACCGCACCAAAACTGCTGCGTCTGATTGATATGCTGGAAGATTGTGACGACGTGCAGGAAGTTTACCATAACGGTGAAATTTCTGATGAGGTGGCGGAAACGCTGTAATGGCGTTTTCACTACGGCCACCCGCCGGAGGCGCGCAATGGCGATAATTCTCGGGATCGACCCCGGCTCGCGCGTCACCGGCTACGGGGTTATCCGCCAGACCGGCCGCCAGCTCAGCTATCTGGGCAGCGGCTGTATCCGTACCAACGTTACCGATCTGCCATCCCGCCTCAAGCTGATCTATGCCGGTGTGACCGAAATCATCACCCAGTTCTCCCCCGATTTTTTTGCCATCGAACAGGTGTTTATGGCAAAAAACGCCGACTCAGCGCTGAAGCTGGGCCAGGCGCGCGGCGCGGCCATTGTCGCGGCGGTGAATCTTGACCTGCCGGTGTTTGAATATGCGGCGCGTCAGGTAAAGCAGACGGTTACGGGTATCGGCAGCGCCGAGAAAAGTCAGGTGCAGCATATGGTGCGTACCCTGCTGAAGCTGCCTGCCAATCCGCAGGCGGATGCCGCCGATGCGCTGGCCATCGCCATCACCCATTGCCACGTCAGCCAGAATGCGGCGCGTATGAGTGATAGCAAACTGGTGCTGACGCGCGGCAGGTTACGATCGGGTTAGCGGAAATAGCACGACGCCCACAGGCTGGATATTCATCCAGCCTTTTTTATGGTATATAAACGGGCTAACTCACAAATTAAGGAAGCGCTCAGGTGATTGGTCGTTTACGAGGCAACATTCTGGAAAAACAGCCGCCGCTGGTGTTAATTGAGGCGCACGGCGTCGGTTATGAAGTGCATATGCCAATGACCTGCTTTTATGAGCTGCCTGAGCTGAACCAGGAAGCGATTATCTTCACTCAGTTTGTGGTGCGTGAAGATGCGCAGCTGCTGTTTGGTTTTAACAGCAAGCAGGAACGTGCGCTGTTCCGTGAGCTGATTAAAGTCAACGGCGTCGGACCGAAGCTGGCGCTGGCGATCCTTTCCGGTATGTCGGCGCAGCAGTTTGTCACCGCGGTGGAAAAAGAAGAGATCGGCGTGCTGGTGAAACTGCCGGGCGTAGGTAAGAAAACCGCCGAACGTCTGGTGGTAGAGATGAAGGACCGCTTTAAAGGGATGCATGGCGACCTGTTCGGTGGCGATTCGGCCTTTACCCTCACCACGCCGTCTGCCGCCTCCGAGAGCAACGACGCGGAAGCAGAAGCGGTTGCGGCCCTGGTAGCGCTGGGGTATAAACCGCAGGAAGCCAGCCGCATGATCAGCAAAGTTGGCCGACCTGATGCGGATTGCGAAACGCTAATTCGCGAAGCCCTGCGCGCAGCCATTTGAGGTAATGCATGATTGAAGCCGATCGTCTGGTCTCCGCCAGCGTTGTTAACGAAGAAGAGAGCCTCGACCGCGCCATTCGTCCTAAGCTGCTGGCGGAATATGTCGGCCAGCCGCAGGTGCGTGAGCAGATGGAAATCTTCATCAAGGCGGCGCAGCTGCGCGGTGATGCGCTCGACCATCTGTTGATTTTTG
Organism: Pantoea sp. X-Soil-TKNS-1207; assembly: GCF_059730485.1. Taxonomy (NCBI): domain Bacteria; kingdom Pseudomonadati; phylum Pseudomonadota; class Gammaproteobacteria; order Enterobacterales; family Erwiniaceae; genus Pantoea; species Pantoea sp. X-Soil-TKNS-1207. Next base: position 2,500,645 of record NZ_AP035958.1, on the reverse strand, counting down.
GTCCGCCCGGACTCGGCAAAACCACGCTGGCGAATATTGTCGCCAATGAAATGGGCGTCAATCTGCGTACCACATCCGGCCCGGTGCTGGAGAAAGCCGGCGATCTGGCGGCGATGCTGACCAACCTTGAGCCGCATGACGTGCTGTTTATCGATGAGATCCATCGCCTGTCACCGGTGGTGGAAGAGGTGCTCTATCCGGCGATGGAAGATTATCAGCTGGATATCATGATCGGTGAAGGTCCGGCCGCGCGTTCAATCAAACTCGATCTGCCGCCGTTTACCCTGATTGGCGCCACCACCCGTGCCGGTTCGCTGACCTCGCCACTGCGCGACCGTTTCGGCATCGTCCAGCGTCTTGAGTTCTATAACGTGGCCGATCTGCAACATATCGTGGGTCGCAGCGCCGCCTGTTTAGGTCTGGCGCTGAGCGAGGAGGGTGCACTGGAAATCGCCCGTCGTGCGCGTGGCACGCCGCGTATTGCCAACCGTCTGCTGCGCCGCGTACGCGACTTCGCTGAAGTCCGGGCTAATGGCGACATGAGCGGCGAGGTTTCGGCCAGCGCGCTGGATATGCTGAATGTCGATAGCCAGGGCTTTGATTATATGGACCGCAAGCTGCTGCTGGCGATTATCGATAAGTTTATGGGCGGCCCGGTCGGGCTGGATAACCTTGCGGCTGCTATCGGTGAAGAACGCGAAACTATCGAAGATGTGATTGAACCCTACCTGATTCAGCAGGGCTTTATTCAACGCACGCCTCGTGGCCGTATGGCAACGCAACATGCGTATCGTCACTTCGGCATTACGCGCGAAGAGTAAACCGGCGTCAGGCCGCCGGTTTCTTTGTCATGCTGATAATAAACAGCACGGCAGCACACAACACCACGGAAGGACCGGCGGGCGTGTCGTAAAGCGCTGATAAGCTCAGGCCGCCGGTCACCGCCAGAATGCCGATAATCACCGCGAAGCCAGCCATCTGCTCTGGCGAACGCGAGAATCGACGCGCGGTGGCGGCCGGGATGATCAGCAGTGACGTAATGATCAACGCCCCGACAAACTTCATCGCCACACCAATGGTCAGCGCCGTCACCAGCATCAGCATCAGGCGGGTGCGCTGGATATTCACCCCATCCACCTGTGCCAGTTCCGGGCTGATGGTCATCGACAACAGCGAACGCCACTGCCACGCCATCACCGCCAGCACAATCGCTACGCCGCCACCCATCATCCACAAATCCTGTGGCGTCACCGCCAATAGATCGCCGAACAGATAAGCCATCAAATCGACACGCACGCCGGACATCAGGCTGACCACCACCAGACCAAGCGACAGTGCGCTGTGTGCCATGATGCCGAGCAGGGTATCAATCGCCAGGTGAGGACGGCGTTCCAGCCAGACCAGGCCCAGCGCCAGGCAGACGGTCACCCCAATCACCGCATAATAGGGATTGACGTTAAACAGCAGACCGAAAGCCACGCCGAGCAGGGAGGCATGGGCGAGGGTATCGCCAAAATAGGACATGCGGCGCCAGACGACAAACGCGCCAAGCGGACCGGCCGCCAGTGTCAGAAGCACACCGCCAAGCCAGCCAGGTAATAACAATTCAATCATGACGGGCCGTTTCCTTTGCGCAGAACAATGCGTCCCTGTAAATCGTGACGATGATTATGATGATGGCGATAGATCGCCAGCTGCTGCGCTCCGCGCGGACCGAACATGGCGATAAATTCCGGATGCTGCGACACCGCTTCCGGCGTGCCGGAACAGCAGATATGGTGATTGAGGCATAGTACTTCATCGGTTTTCGCCATCACCAGATGCAGGTCGTGGGAAACCATCAGCACGCCACAATTCAGCTCACGGCGCAGCTGGTCAATCAGGTCGTATAAGGCGACCTGTCCGTTGACGTCCACGCCCTGCGTCGGTTCATCCAGCACCAGCAGTTGCGGATTGCTGAGCAACGCACGGGCCAGCAGTACGCGCTGGGTTTCGCCGCCGGAGAGTTTCTGCAACGGCGCATGAAGCAGATGACCGGCCTGAACACGCTTCAGTGCGGGCAGGATGGCATCCCTGGTGCTGCCACGCGATAAACGCATAAAGCGTTCAACGGTGATCGGCAGGGTAGGGTCGATATGCAGTTTTTGCGGCACATAGCCAATGCGCAAATCGGGCGCACGCTTTACCTCACCGCCATCCGGTGCTAACAGCCCCAGCACCACGCGGACAAGGGTTGATTTCCCGGCGCCATTTGGGCCGAGCAGCGTCAAAATTCTTCCCGGCTCGAGGGACAGGCTGATGCCCGCCAGCACCGGGCGCTGGGAGAATTTCACAGAAATGTTTTCGAGCGTAACAAGTGAAGACATGATATTTACAGGTTGCACAGAATTTCGAATGTTATAATATCACATTCCATCAACGGGTCACGATGGAATGACGCATTATGTTACATATTAAAAAGCGCCTTGCTTTTACTCTTCCTGCGGCAGCGCTCGCCGCTTCTTTCGCCCTGCCCGCATCAGCGGCAGTGGTAGCCTCAATTAAACCGCTTGGATTTATCGCCGCTGCGATTGCTGATGGCGTAACGCCGGTAGAAGTGCTGCTGCCGGATGGCGCGTCTGAGCATGATTATGCACTACGTCCGTCAGATGTAAAACGTATTAAAAACGCAGACTTAGTGGTTTGGGTTGGACCGGAAATGGAAGCCTTCCTGACGAAGTCGGCGGCAGAACTGCCGGCCAATAAAAATCTCGAAATTGCCGCGATGCCAGGCGTCAAACCGCTATTGATTAGCGGCGATGATGATGACGATGATCATGAGCAGGGTCACGCTGCGGCGGCAGGTTCAGAAAATTCTGGTAAACAAGACGCATCTGATGAACACCATCACCATGGTCAGTTTAATATGCATCTGTGGATGTCCCCAGAGATAGCAAGACAATCTGCTGTTGCAATCCACGGAAAATTATTGGAACTTATGCCGCAAAGCAAAGCCAAACTGGATGCCAACCTGCAGCAATTCGAGGCAGAACTGGCGGATGCAGACAAACACATTGGCGCGCAGCTTACGCCGGTGCGGAATAAGGGTTACTTCGTTTTTCACGATGCTTATAGCTACTTTGAAAAACATTACGGTTTGTCACCATTAGGACATTTTACCGTCAACCCTGAGATCCAACCGGGTGCACAGCGTTTACATCAAATACGAACACAGTTGGTTGAGCAGAAAGCCGTATGCGTTTTCGCTGAACCACAATTCAGGCCGGCAGTCATCGATGCCGTGTCGAGGGGGACCAATGTGCGCAGAGGCACGCTGGATCCACTGGGCATGGGAATCAGCTTAACCAAAGACAGCTACGTGAAATTCCTCTCACAGCTGTCGAGCCAGTATGCAAGCTGCCTGAATGGAGCATAGAGGAATAGGTAAAAGTGCAGCAGATAGCCCGCTCTGTCGCCCTCGCATTTAATAATTTGCCGCGCCCCCACCGCGTTATGCTGGGGTCATTAACTGTTGTCACGTTGGCCGTCGCTGTCTGGCGGCCTTACGTTTATCATCCCACCGATGATGCTACGCCGATTGTCAAAGACATCACATTGGACAAGTTCGAATTGCGTCATCTGCTGCCGGAAGCCAGCGAGCCGATTGATCAATCGACGCCGGAACCGGAAGAAGACATCCCCGCTGACGACATCGATAAAGACGTACCGGATAACCCGAACGTTCACGATTACACCGTTTCATCGGGCGACACCCTGAGTAGCGCGCTCAACCAATATGGTATCGATCTCGGTGACATCAACGCGCTGGTCAGCAGCGATAAAGATCTGCGCGGCCTGGGGGTTGGACAGCAACTAAACTGGACACTGAATGCCGACGGACAGCTGCAAACCTTCTCCTGGGAAATTAACCGCCGCGAAACCCGCACCTATCAGCGCCAGGAAAATGGCAGCTTTAAGATGGAGCAGGTGCTGCAAAAAGGGGAATGGCAGAACAACGTGCTGAAAGGCGAAGTGCAAGGCAGTTTTGCCACCAGCGCCCGGAATGCCGGACTGACCAGCGCAGAAACCAGCAGCGTAATCAAAGCGATGCAGTGGCAGATGGATTTCCGCAAACTGCGTGCAGGCGATCAGTTTAGCGTGCTGATGTCGCGCGAGATGCTCGACGGCAAGAGCGCGCAAAGCCAGCTGGTGGGCGTGCGCTTACGTACTGGCGGCAAAGATTACTATGCGTTCCGCGCCGATGACGGCAAATTTTACGATCGCAACGGTTCTGGCCTGGCGCGCGGTTTTATGCGTTTCCCGACGGTGAAACAGTATCGCGTCTCGTCCAACTTCAACCCGCGTCGTCTGAACCCGGTAACCGGCCGTATTGCGCCGCACCGTGGTGTCGACTTTGCGTTGCCGATTGGTACTCCGGTGTTAGCGGTGGGCGACGGTGAAGTGGTAATGGCGAAGAACGGCGGCGCAGCGGGTAATTACGTGGCGATTCGTCATGGTCGCCAGTATATGACGCGCTACATGCACCTGAGCAAAGTGCTGGTAAAACCGGGGCAGAAAGTGAAGCGTGGCGATCGCATTGCGCTCTCCGGCAATACCGGACGCTCCACCGGTCCGCACCTGCACTATGAAATCTGGATCAACAATCAGGCGGTTAATCCGCTGACGGCGAAACTGCCGCGTATGGAAGGCCTGACCGGTAAAGATCGCAGCACCTACCTGGCGCAGGTGAAAACCAACCTGCCACAGCTGGCGCTTAAATAACGGATTATCACGGGCAGACCTGAAAAACCGACGGATTCTTCGTCGGTTTTTTGCTATCTGGCGCACGAAGATTGCAAAATTAGTCATCGTCACTATTATTGTCCGGTCATTGTCAGAGGCGAGTGCATGGAAACCCGTAAGAAAAATAACATTGAGTTTATTCCCGTTTTTCAACGTTCTTTTTTGAAGCCGAAATACTGGGGCAACTGGCTGGCGATTGGTGCGCTGGCCGGTATGGCTATGTTGCCAGCAAAAGTCCGCGACCCGCTACTGGGCGGATTGGGTAAGCTGGCAGGCAAGCTGGCGAAAAGCGCACGTCGCCGTGCACTGATCAATCTGTATTATTGTCTGCCGGAGCTTAGCGAAGCTGAGCGCGCAGAGATTGTCGATCGCATGTTTGCCACCGCGCCGCAGGCGATGGTGATGATGGCTGAACTGGGGATGCGTGACCCGGCGCATGTGCGCCAGCGTGTTGACTGGTACGGACGCGAGATCATTGATCAGCTACAGGCCAATAAAGAAAACGTCATTTTCCTCGTGCCGCATGGCTGGGGCGTGGATATCCCGGCGATGCTGCTGGCGTCCGAAGGGCAGATGATGGCGGCGATGTTCCACAATCAGAGCGATCCGCTGATGGATTACGTGTGGAATACCGTGCGTCGCCGCTTTGGTGGCCGGATGCATGCGCGTAATGACGGCATCAAACCGTTTATCAGCTCGGTGCGCCAGGGCTACTGGGGCTATTATCTGCCGGACCAGGATCACGGCGCGGAACACAGCGAATTCGTTGATTTCTTTGCGACTTACAAAGCGACCTTGCCCGCCGTGGGCCGTCTGATGAAGGTGTGTCGCGCGCGCGTCGTGCCGCTGTTCCCGGTGTATAACAGCGCCACCCATCGTCTGGAAGTGTATGTCAGACCACCGATGGATGATCTGCTGGAAGCGGATGATAAAACCCTGGCGCGTCGCATGAATGAAGAAGTGGAAATCTTTGTGCGTCCGCATCCGGAACAATATACCTGGATTCTGAAGCTGCTGAAGACGCGTAAAGAGGGCGATATCGAGCCTTATGTGCGCAAAGATCTCTATCCACGTAAGTAAATAAACCGGCCTGGCGGCGCCTCACCTGGCAGAATGGGTGAGACACCGGCAGGCCATGATTATTTGCAGAGCTACGCTGAGCTAACCTTCCAGCACTGACAATGCCGTGCCCGCCGAAATTTACCCCATCGTTTCTACATGGCTGCGACGTTTCCGCTCACGCAGGAACAACGTGACCAGACCAAACCACAGTACGCCGCTGGTAAAGTTGATAGCGCTGAACCACGGCGTGCCACCGCTGAAATAGCCACTTTTCGCCAGTTCAATGCCGATGGCTAACGTCAGGATGCTGATCATACCCAGCATCGCCGCAATGCTGCCTTTGCCCTCATTGCTGGCGTAGAGCGTCAGACGATACAAACCGGCATTCACCATCCCGGCACCAAAGGCATACAGGCTCAAACCCGCCGTCAGCAGCAGATAGGTGTGGCTGTTGAGCAGGTTTGCCAGCAGCGCAATGCTCAGACCAATCAAAATTGGCCAGGCGGCGAATTTCACCGGTTGTTCAATCGGCACCCGCCCGGCCAGTTTGCCGAGGGTCAGATTGCCGCCGATCATCGCCAGAAACACCGGCAGTTGCAGCAGGGCATAGTGCATCCGCGACAGCCCTTCATCATGCATCAGGATCACCGGCGACAGGGCCACCCAGGTGAGAATCGGGATAAACACCAGGCCAATGGCGAAGGAGCCATACATGACCTGACGATCGCGCGCCAGGCGACCATAGGCCCGTGCCAGGCTCGGCAGGGCAATGGAGTGACTACGGTCGCCGGCAGTTTCCGGCATGATGCGCCACAGCAGCGCAAAGGCTACCAGGCTACAGAACGCGAACAGCCAGAACATGCTGCGCCAGTCGCCAACGGTAAGCCATGCGGCACCGGCTAACGGGCCGGCCAGCGGCGCCAGCAAGGCGACGTTAGCCATTAACGCCATCATGCGTACCGCCAGCGCTTCGGAAAACGCTTCCTGCACGGCGGCATAGCTGACGGCACCGATAAAGCACAGGCTGATACCCTGAACAAAGCGCAGCGCGACGAACTGCTCAATAGTGCTGACCCAAGTGGTGAGGATGCAGGCGGCGGCGAAGAACAGAATGCCAAACAACAGCACCGGACGACGTCCGTACTTATCGGAAAGCGGCCCGAGCAGCCATTGCAGTACCACGCCGCCCATCAGGTACGCGGTCAGCGAGGTGGAGACCCATTCCGGGCCGACGCTGAATTCCTGAGTCACCAGCAACATGCCCGGCTGGATCATGTCGTGCGCGATATAGGTGGCAAATTCGAACAGCACCAGCGCCAGTGGGAACAGCAGCACGCGCCCGGTGAGTTGGGTTATGGGTTGATAGCGGGCCATCTGGCCTCCTTGTCAGAGAAAATAAAACGCGACTGCCAGGCAGTCGCGTTTTTCCATGTGGTACAGCCGCTGTCAGTGGGCGTAATTAGTCTACGCGCAGTACACGGCTGGTGTTGGTGGTGCCGGTGGTCGCCATCACGTCGCCCTGGGTGACAATCACCAGGTCGCCGGACACGAGGAAACCTTTGTCACGCAGCAGGTTAATGGCATCGTGCGCTGCGGCAACACCGTCATTATTGCTGTCGAAATAAACCGGCGTCACACCACGGAAAAGTGCGGTCAGGTTCAGCGTACGTTCGTGACGTGACATTGCGAAGATCGGCAGGCCCGAGGTGATACGTGAGGTCATCAGCGCGGTACGGCCTGATTCAGTCATGGTGATGATGGCGGTCACACCTTGCAGGTGGTTCGCGGCATACATCGCAGACATGGCAATCGCTTCTTCGATATTGTCGAACTGCACGTCAAGACGGTGTTTAGAGACGTTGACGCTGGGGATTTTTTCCGCGCCCAGACACACTTTAGCCATCGCCGACACGGTTTCCGCCGGGTACTGACCCGCTGCGGTTTCCGCCGACAGCATCACGGCGTCGGTACCATCCAGCACGGCGTTCGCCACGTCCATTACTTCGGCGCGGGTCGGCATCGGGTTGGTGATCATCGATTCCATCATCTGCGTAGCAGTGATGATGGTGCGGTTCAGCTGGCGCGCACGGCGGATCAACGCTTTCTGAATGCCGACCAGTTCCGGGTCGCCAATTTCCACGCCGAGGTCACCACGGGCCACCATCACCACATCGGAGGCGAGGATGATGTCATCCATGGCTTCCTGGGTCGCGACGGCTTCGGCACGTTCCACTTTCGCCACCAGCTGCGCATCACAACCCGCGTCGCGCGCCAGACGGCGGGCATAGTTCATATCTTCGCCGCAGCGCGGGAAGGAGACGGCCAGATAATCAACGCCAATTTTCGCGGCGGTAAGAATATCGGCTTTGTCTTTCTCGGTCAGCGCTTCGGCTGACAGGCCGCCGCCCAGTTTGTTAATGCCTTTGTTGTTGGAGAGCGGGCCACCGACGGTCACTTCGGTGAACACTTTCATACCCTGAACTTCCAGCACTTTCAGCTGCACACGACCGTCGTCCAGCAGCAGAATGTCGCCCGGCACCACGTCGGCAGGCAGACCTTTATAGTCGATACCGACTTTCTCTTTGTCGCCTTCACCTTTACCCAGGCTGGCGTCCAGCAGGAAGCGGTCGCCCACATTAAGGAACACCTTGCCTTCTTTAAAGGTGGATACACGGATTTTTGGACCCTGCAAATCACCCAGGATTGCTACGTGGCGGCCAAGTTTCGCCGCAATCTCACGCACTTTGTTGGCGCGCAGCTGGTGATCTTCCGGGGTACCATGGGAGAAGTTGAGTCGTACAACGTTCGCACCCGCAGCAATGATTTTTTCGAGGTTGTTATCGCGATCGGTTGCCGGGCCGAGGGTTGTAACGATCTTGGTTCTTCTGAGACGTCTGGACATGAAGGACTCCGTTGACTAAGTATCGTGTCCCTGTCATCTGGACACGTTGTGGTCACATATTCTATATGATCGATGGGCTGTGATTCGACTCACATTGTGAATGTGATGTTAATTATTTTGCTGTGCATTGATTTTTTCCTGCACATGCTTCTCCAGGCGCGAATCTCTCAGCGCCTCTTTAACCCGTTTAAGATTTTCGCGAAAAGAGGTGCCGCACTCAAGGGTAAAACCCGTTGCCAGGACATCGACCATGGTCAATTGTGCCAGGCGGGATACCATCGGCAAATAGATATCAGTATCTTCAGGGACATCAAGCGTCAGCGCCAGGGTGGCTTCTGCAGCAAGGGGTGAACCCGGAGAGGTGATAGCCAACACGGTGGAAGCGTTTACACGCGCCAGGCGAGCCAGTTCTATCATATTTTTGGTTCGACCAGTATGTGATATGAGAACAAAAACGTCATTTGGCCCACTATTTATGCAACTCATGCGCTGGATCACAATATCCTCTGACCAGATGACCGGCAGATTAAAACGCAGGAATTTATTGGTTGCGTCATGGGCCACCACCGCAGACGCGCCGAGGCCAAAAAAGGCGATCTTATTGGCTCGCGTCAGCGCCCGTACTGCCTGATGGATCACCGGCATATCCAGCTGCTGACGCACGCGATTCAACCCGGCCAGCGCCGAGTCGAAAATTTTGTGGCTGTAGCTTTCTACGCTGTCATTTTCTTCCACATCGCGGCTTACCCAGCTTGGGCCTTTCGCCAGGCTCTGCGCCAGTTGCAGTTTAAAATCGGGAAAACCCCGGGTGCCCATACGATGACAGAAGCGGTTTACCGTCGGTTCGCTCACCTCGGCAGCGCGCGCCAGCGTGGCGATACTGGAATGCATCGCCTGTTGGGGGGCTGCGAGGATCTGTTCCGCAACTTTTCGTTCCGATTTACTCAGCGCCGGTAGTTGCGCCTGAATTTGTTCCAGCATATTGATAACCCGATGACCACTCATCACTTTTGCCGATGTCATTCCGGGATGAAACGGCGCTCTGTTCAGAAGAATATACCGTGTAAACTGCTGTCGCACGCAGTGGCGGATAAATGTAAACGTGATTTTTTTGTCATACTTTGACGCGCGATGGGTTTTAGCCCGACAAATACCGAAACAGAAAAAGCGCGAAAAGCGCACGTGACAACACACGTTGTTCGCAATTCACGTTCTAGAGTTATCACCAGCAACACGCCGCGTTCGGGTTGTTCTGCACCGGCGAAAAAAGTACATTGTGCTGTAAGAAAATTACAATAAGGACCCGGTTAATGAGGACGCTCGCCCCGGGTATATCCTGCAACGAGGAGAGGAAAATGGCGGTAACACAAACAGCCCAGGCATGCGATCTGGTGATTTTCGGTGCCAAAGGCGATCTTGCACGCCGGAAACTGTTGCCTTCACTGTATCAGCTGGAAAAAGCCGGTCAGATTCACGAAACCACGCGCATTATCGGTGTGGGACGCGCGGAGTGGGACAAGGACGCGTACACCAAAGTGGTACGTGAAGCGCTGGAAACCTTCATGAAAGAGAAGATCGACGAAGCGCTGTGGGACAAACTCAGCAGCCGTCTCGACTTCTGTAACCTCGACGTCAACGACACCTCGCATTTCTCTCGTCTGGGCAAAATGCTCGATCAGAAAAATCGCGTCACCATCAACTACTTCGCCATGCCGCCAAGCACCTTTGGCGCCATCTGTGAAGGTCTGGGTTCAGCCAAACTGAATGCCAAGCCGGCACGCGTGGTCATGGAAAAACCGCTCGGTACTTCGCTGGAGACATCGCAGGATATCAACAACAGCGTGGGTAAATACTTCGAAGAGAGCCAGGTGTTCCGTATCGACCACTACCTTGGCAAAGAGACGGTGTTGAACCTGCTGGCGCTGCGTTTTGCCAACTCCATTTTCGTCAACAACTGGGACAACCGCACTATCGACCATGTGCAGATCACCGTGGCGGAAGAGGTGGGTATCGAAGGCCGCTGGGGTTACTTCGACAAAGCCGGTCAGATGCGTGACATGATCCAGAACCACCTGTTGCAAATTCTCACCATGATCGCCATGTCACCGCCGTCCGATCTCAGCGCTGACGCCATCCGTGATGAGAAGGTAAAAGTGCTGCGTTCGCTGCGTCGTATCGACCAGACCAACGTGCGCGACAAAACCGTGCGTGGTCAGTACACCGCCGGTTTTGTGCAGGGCAAAAAAGTGCCGGGCTACCTGGAAGAAGAGGGTGCCAACAAGCAGAGCGCGACGGAAACCTTCGTGGCGATCCGTGTCGACATCGACAACTGGCGTTGGGCGGGCGTGCCGTTCTATCTGCGCACCGGTAAGCGTTTGCCGACCAAATGTTCTGAAGTGGTGGTGTACTTCAAGAACCCGGAAATGAACCTGTTCAAAGATTCCTACGCGGAACTGCCGCAGAACAAGCTGACCATCCGTCTGCAACCGGATGAGGGCGTGGATATCGAGATTCTGAACAAAGTGCCGGGTCTGGATCACAAGCATAAGCTGCAAACCACCAAGCTGGACCTGAGCTACTCGGAAACCTTCAACCAGTCGCATCTGGCTGATGCCTATGAGCGTCTGCTGCTGGAAACCATGCGCGGCATCCAGGCGCTGTTTGTGCGCCGTGATGAAGTGGAAGCGGCCTGGACCTGGGTTGACTCCATCATCGATGCGTGGAATGCCGATGCCGATGCGCCGAAGCCTTATCAGGCCGGCACATGGGGACCGGTTGCTTCCGTAGCGATGATCACCCGCGACGGACGTTCCTGGAACGAATTCGAGTAACCTCCTGCTAAGCCCGCCATCGCGCGGGCTTTTTTTTGCCCCACTCAGCGCGTCTTATAATCTTCCAGATGAATATTGAAGGCTTTCAGCTTACGCCACAGTGAAGTGCGGCTGATCTTCAGCGCCTGGATAATTTTAATCGCTTTTCCCTGGCACTGGATGGCGGCCTGAATCAGCGCGTCCCGCTCCATATCGTTCAGGCTGTGCAGGCCAGTGGACGGCGGGAGGGTGGAGAGATCGCGGATGCGTTCAATCAGGGACGAAGGAATATCTTTCACCCGAATCAGGGTACCGTCGCTGTAACTGAAGGCGCGCTCAAGCACGTTGCGCAGCTCCCGGTTATTACCCGGCCAGCCGTAACGCGCCAGTAACGCCAGGGCATCGCCAGACAACGACACGTTTTTGCCGACTTCGTGGCTCATTATCTTCAGATAACGTTTGATCAGCGCCGGAATATCTTCACTGCGCTCGCGTAACGGCGGGATATCAATATCGAACGACTGCAATTCATACAGTAAATGGCGGCGGAAGCGGTTTTCATCCACGTACTGGTTGATATCGACCGTGGTGGTGGTAATCAGGCGAACATCCAGCGGCACCACCAGTTGGTTGGCTTTGTTCAGCAGCCCGGTCTTCAGCAATTGCAGCAGCGCGGTTTGCACTTCTGTGGTCAGGTATTCAACATTCTCCAGCAGCAGCGTGCCGCCTTTGGCCAGCTCAAATTTGGAGATCACATGTTTATCGCCGTTGATGATGCCGCCGAGAAACTCGCTGGTCATCGTTTCGCGCGGTATTGCCTGGCAATTGATGGTGATAAAAGGTTTGTCCTGCCGTTCGCTGGCATTGTGGATCGCCTGTGCGAGGTAGGATTTGCCCAGACCTTCTTCGCCGTGCAGCAGCACCGAGCCACGCCCTTTGGCGGCCTGCTGGGCCAGGCGAACCACGCGGCGAATCTTATTTGAGCTACCGACATAGTCGAGGTCGTCGAAGGTCAGTTGTGCCCGGACGCCGCTGTGGCGGTGCACCAGTTCGCGCAGGCGATCGATGGGGTGCAGCAGCGCGATATAGCGATCCGGCGAATTATTGGGGCCTTTAACGATTTTCAGCGATATCGCCAGTGAAATAAAGGAGCCGCCAAACTCGATGGCGGTTTCGAACAGATCGACTTCACGATTCTGTGCAATGGCATTGAGGATGCTTTGCGGCAACTGGATGATATCGTGAATGTTTTTTCCGAGGATCTTTTCGCTTTTCACGCCAAACAGATCGCTGCCGCGGATATTGAGATACAGGATGGTGCCTTTGTTGTCCCACGCCAGTACGCCTTCTTCCACGCCGTCCAGCAGCGCGTGGACTTCACTGAGGTGCTGATTCGACTCGGCCAGAATCAGGTCGGTATTCAGTCTGGCGGTGATTTGTTGTTCGATAGAGTGGACCAGCGCCAGCCCCAGCGCGGGTACGGTTTCGTTACCGGTGAGCAGGACAATGCCGACCGCGCCCATCACCGCGCTGTCGCTGTCAAACACCGGCGCCGCGCAAACCGCAAACGGATGCAGATGCCGGTTGAAGTGTTCATAGCCGATGATACTGACCGTTTCATGCAGCAGCAGCGCGCTGGAGATCGCATTATTGCCCATCATCGCCTCGCGCCAGTAAATACTCTCCCGGATACCCAGCGCCGCCAGTCTGATCGCCATTGCCGGGGTAGCGTAGAACCTCAGGGTGCAGCCCGTTTCGTCGGTGATAAAGATGGCGCATTCCGGGGCATCAAGATATTCGAAGATATCTTCGATAATCGGTGAGGAGATATTCAGCATCTCCGATTTGTTGCGGCACAGGGAGTCGAAGGTGATGCCTTTGGCATAAAGCTGCTGCGGCCAGTGATCGTGGCGCTGCTGTCGGCGGGAACGCAGCCAGGATTCTTTTAGCCAGGGTTTGATGTCGGGTCGATCCAGGCTGGTCAGGTTGTTAGATACTCCCGGATCTTTGGCGATAAACGCCCGCCATATCGCTTTCATGTTGAGACGCATGCGGTGCCTTCCTGCTGTTCATACTCACGAGGTTCCAGCCGATATGTGTTTTTGCCTGCGGAAAGCGCTGAGCGGTCACGCTAAGCATAGCGTTATATGTACGGCATTTTTGTTCAGCACTGGAAAGCGGAGTCCCAATTTGTGACGTCGATCGGCAAATGATTTTCTGTGCGCCGCAACGGAGAAAACATCGGTTAATTGATTGTATTAATTGATTCTTTTCTCTTTTCGGGATCGCGCTGTGAAGCATCTCACATCTTTTAACGCAGTTTGACAGCTGTCAAATAACCCGGTTTTTCCCGGCATTGATGTTCCATTTTGCAACCTTCCGCGGAAAAACAACGTTCCCGAATTGAACAAAAATATTTTTTTTACAGCCTTTTTCTCCCTTCCTACTCTCACCTTGTTCTCTGCATAAGATGGCCAGCAACATCACCTGCAAAAAAGGAAAGAAAGATGAACGTCTTTTTATCAGAAATAGTAGGCACCATGCTGTTGATTCTGCTTGGCGACGGTGTGGTGGCCAACGTGGTGTTAAAACAAACCAAGGGAGGAAATAGCGGATGGATTGTGATTACTGCCGGATGGGGCTTCGCGGTGACGGTCGCCGTTTACGCCACCGGCTGGGTGAGCGGCGCGCATCTTAATCCGGCGGTCACCCTGGGTGTCTGGATTCAGGGCGGCATTTCAACCAGTACGGCGCTGATGTATATGGTCGCCCAGCTGATTGGCGCGTTTCTGGGGGCGATTCTGGTCTGGCTCACCTACAAACGCCACTACGATGCGTCCGACGATGCCGGCTTAATTCTCGCCACCTTTTGTACCGGTCCTGCCATCCGGGACTATAAATGGAACCTGGTGACTGAAATCATCGGTACTGCGATGTTGGTATTTGGCGTATTGGGGATTTTCAACTCGCACAACGGCATTGCCTCCGGCTTCGGACCTTATGCGGTCGGCGTGCTGGTATGGAGTATCGGCCTGTCGTTAGGCGGCCCAACCGGCTATGCCATCAACCCGGCTCGTGACCTTGGACCGCGTCTGGCACATGCGTTGTTGCCGATAAAAAACAAAGGCGATTCCGACTGGAGCTATGCCTGGGTGCCGATTGTTGGCCCCTTAATTGGCGGTGCTGTCGGCTCGTTATTATACAAATTCTTATTACCGCTCTTTTCTGCTCATTAACATTCGCCTCCCCGGTTGCGTAATTCAGGCGCGCACAGGGGAGGCCACCATGAGGATGGATTGATGAAAAAGCTGATTAATAAAGTCGATGATGTCGTCAGGGAACAGCTGGAAGGTTTCGCTCTGGCTCACCCCGAATTAACGGTAAATATCGAGCCTTTCTATGTCTGCCGCCGTGCGGACAAACCCAAAGTTGCGCTGATTTCCGGCGGCGGGTCGGGCCATGAGCCAATGCATGGCGGATTTGTCGGTTTTGGGATGCTCGACGGCGCCTGCCCCGGACATATCTTCACCTCGCCAACACCCGATCAGATGTATGAATGCGCGCAAAAGGTCAACAGCGATAACGGCATCCTGCTGCTGATTAAAAATTACACCGGCGATATCCTCAATTTTGAGACCGCGGCAGAGCTGCTGCACGGTGAGGGTATCCGTGTCCAGGTGGCGGTGATTGACGATGATGTGGCGGTGAAAGATAGCCTGTATACCGCAGGACGGCGTGGCGTCGCCACCACGGTACTGGCGGAAAAACTGCTGGGCGCAGCGGCGGAAGAGGGTTACAGCCTGGATGAGTGCGTGCAACTGGCAACGCGTATCGGCAACCGTGGACGTTCAATCGGCGTTGCGCTGTCGGCCTGTACCGTACCGGCTGCGGGCAGGGCCAGTTTTGATCTGGCGGATGATGAGATCGAGTTCGGCATTGGTATCCACGGTGAACCGGGCATCCGCCGCGAGAAGTACAGTGACTGCGACACCCTGGTCACGGAAATGGTGAACGAAGTCCTCGACAATACCCCCTATACCCGCGTGCTGCGTCAATGGGATGCGGGCCAGAGCGAGTGGGTGGAACAGAGCCAGACCACCGAGCCGCTCAATGAACATGACAGCGTAATTCTGCTGGTCAACGGGTTGGGCGGCACGCCGCTGTCTGAGCTTTACGCGGTTTACCGCAAGGCGGCAGAGCTGCTCACCGATCGCCATATCCATGTCGCCCGTAATCTGGTGGGAACGTTTTGTAGTTCTATCGACATGCAGGGAGTCTCGATAACGCTGTTAAAAGTCGATGACGAGATGCTGAGGCTGTGGGACTTTCCCGTCAGCACGCCAGCATTACGCTGGAAAATGTAACTTTCTGGCACGGAGGGATAACAATGGTTGTGACGAAAAAACAGGTAATTGACTGGCTGGATGCGTCGGCAACGCTGTTCGAGCAACAACAGGAATTTCTGACAAATCTGGACCGCGAAATTGGCGACGCCGACCACGGCTTAAACATGAACCGTGGCTTCAAAAAGGTGAAAGAAAAGCTGCCAACGCTGGAGGATAAGGACATTGGCACCATTCTGAAAAATATCGGGATGGTGCTGCTGTCGAGTATCGGCGGTGCCAGCGGACCGCTGTATGGCACCTTCTTTATCAAAGCCGCCGAATGCGTGATGGCGAAAGAAGAGTTAACGGTGACAGATCTCTACAACCTGTATCGCGAAGGCACCGAGCGCATTATCTCGCGCGGCATGGCGCACCCCGGCGACAAAACCATGGTGGATACGCTGTCAGCCATCGTTGAATCGCTGAAAAACCATCAGGACGCGCCGATGCCGACCGCGCTGGCTGCGGCATTGCCAGCGGCTGAAGCGGCGATGAAAAGCACCATTCCGATGCGGGCCGCGAAAGGCCGCGCCAGTTATCTCGGGGAGCGTTCTATCGGGCACCTCGATCCCGGCGCCACCTCCAGCTATCTGCTGTTTAAAACGCTGTGTGAGGTTATCGGTTAAGCGGTAATCAGGCTGTTGAATTAAACAAGGTGGTTGATCGCTGCCGTCGATAAGGTTTTGAAATATGGTCAATATCGTGGTGGTTTCTCATAGCAGGAAACTGGCGGAAGGCGTCATTGAGCTGGCGTCGCAAATGACACAGGGAAAAGTGCAGTTCGCGCTGGCGGCGGGCATTGACGACCCGGAGAATCCGATAGGGACTGACCCGGTGGCGGTGATGGCGGCCATCGGCGACGTGCTGGACGACGATGTGCTGGTGATGGTTGATATGGGAAGTGCCATCCTGAGTACCGATATGGCGATCGAGTTGCTGGGCGAGGAGGTGGCGAGTCGGGTTCAGGTGTGCGCCGCGCCGCTGGTGGAGGGAACGGTCGCCGCCGCCGTGGCCGCTGCCGCGGGTCAGGGTATCGACGAGGTTATAGCGGAAGCGCATCAGGCGCTGGCGGCGAAATACGCCCAACTGGGCCAGAGCGACGTGCTGACGCCTGTGCCGTCCGTGGTAACCGCAGGCGACACGGAAACCGAAGCCCACCATTTTTCCTGGACGATAACCAATCCGACCGGTATCCATGCGCGTCCGGCGGCGGCGATTGCCCGGGGCCTGAGCCAGTTCGATGCTGATGTGCAACTGGTGAATGGCGACCGGGCAATCAATGCAAAAAGCATGAACAATGTGGCGCTGCTGGCGATCAGGTTTGGCGACGTGATTACCCTGAAAGCCCAGGGACCACAGGCGCAGGAGGCGATTGACGCGTTTGCCGCGCTGGCGGCAACGCAATTCGGCGACCGGCCGACGGAGAACGTTGCGGCGCAGGCTGCGGTGGTAAAACCGCAGGCTGGGATTGCGGTGACGGTGCGTCGTCTGGAACGCCGCCTGCCGCTGCTGACGACGCGCGCTACGGAAGAGAAGTCCGTGGCCATCGCCCGGCTCAGCGATGCGATCGCCCGCGCAAAGGGTGAACTGGATGAACTGATTGGCGTGACGGCACAGCAGCTGTCGGAGAAGGAGGCGGCGATATTCTCCGCCCATCAGATGATGCTGGACGACAGCGAACTGTACGACGCCAGCTGCCAGCAGCTGGAACAACAGAACGCGCCGGTTGAACAGCTGTGGCTACAGGTGATTGAACAGATGGCGGATGAGTACCGCGCCATTGAGGATGCCTGCTTGCGTGAAAGATATATCGATGTTTATGACATTGGTCTGCGGGTATTGCGGCTGCTGCTCGGCCATCCGTTATTTAGCCTGCCGCAGGAGCCGACGCCCACGCTGATTATCGCGAATTATCTGTTGCCGTCCGAGGTCATGGCATTAGACAGCGCATGGATTAAAGGAATCTTTTTCACCGCCATTGGCTCCCAGTCTCATGCGGCGCTGCTTGCTGCCGCGCGTGGCATTGCCGTCTATCCCGATCCTGCCGGGCAGCGCACCCAGGCCTGTCAGGAGGGCAGCGCGGTGACGCTGGATGTGGCTTCCGGCGATATCGTGACGTTGTAGCCCACTTTCTGCCGTATAAATTGAACCGCAGTTTCAAAAATCCCACGTCGCTGATAGACGCGAGTCACGCCGATCTTGTATGGTACTGCTCAGGAACATCCCGCAGGCCATAACTTGCCTGACTGAAAACCCTTAGGAAACGTGATGAAAAACTGGAAAACAAGTGCAGAACAGATCCTGACCACCGGACCGGTTGTGCCGGTCATTGTGGTGAACAAACTTGAACACGCAGTGCCCATGGCCAAAGCGCTGGTGGCGGGCGGTGTGCGCGTGCTGGAAGTCACCCTGCGTACGTCGGTGGCGATGGATGCGCTGCGCGCGATGATTAAAGAAGTCCCCGAGGCGATTGTCGGTGCGGGCACGGTCATCAATCCTCAGCAGCTGAAAGAAGTGACCGATGCGGGCGCGCAGTTTGTTATCAGCCCCGGCATCACCGAGCCACTGCTGAAGGCGGCGGTAGAAGGGCCGGTGCCGTTAATCCCTGGCATCAGCACCGTGTCTGAATTAATGACCGGTATGGATTACGGCCTGCGTGAATTCAAATTCTTCCCGGCGGAAGCTAACGGTGGCGTGAAAGCCTTGCAGGCGATTGGCGGACCTTTCCCGCAGGTGCGTTTCTGCCCGACCGGCGGTATTTCACCGGCTAACTACCGTGATTATCTGGCGCTGAAAAGCGTGCTCTGTATTGGCGGGTCATGGCTGGTGCCAAACGATGCGCTGGAAGCGGGTGACTGGGATCGTATTACCCGCCTGGCGCGTGAAGCGGTAGCCGGGGCGCAGTAAACAGGTGTGCGGTGAGCAGGGCGCTCACCGCATCAGGCATTAGCCTTCGACCTGCACCGCCGCCGCGCTGGCAATGGCGCGGGCAATGGCGTCATCAGTGTTGTCACCGGTGGCGAGAGCCACGCCGAGACGACGCTGACCGGCGATTTCCGGCTTACCAAACAGACGCAGTTGCAGACCGGCACCCAGCGCCGCTTCCACATTGACGAAGCGCACGTTGTTGCTCTCCAGCTGCGGCAGAATCACCGCCGAGGCCGCCGGGCCATACTGACGAATCCCACCCACCGGCAGACCGAGGAACGCACGGACGTGCAGGGCAAACTCGGACAGATCCTGAGAAATCAGCGTCACCATCCCGGTATCGTGCGGACGCGGCGAGACTTCGCTGAAGATCACCTCATCGCCACACACGAACAGCTCCACGCCAAACAGGCCGTAACCCCCAAGCGCAGCTACCACTTTTTCCGCGATATCCTGAGCGCGTTGCAGCGCCACGTCGCTCATCTGCTGCGGCTGCCAGGATTCACGGTAATCGCCGTCTTCCTGACGATGACCGATTGGCGCGCAGAAATGAATGCCGTCCACGGCGCTGATGGTCAGCAGCGTGATTTCGAAATCAAACTTCACGACGCCTTCGACGATCACGCGACCGGCACCGGCACGGCCGCCCTGTTGCGCGTAGTCCCAGGCTTTGTCCAGCTGGCTGGCGTCACGAATAAAGCTCTGACCTTTACCGGATGAGCTCATTACCGGCTTCACGATGCACGGAAAACCAATGGTATCCGCGGCGGCAACAAAGTTTTCTTTGCTGTCGGCAAAGCGGTAGCTGGAGGTCGGCAGCGCCAGTTCTTCCGCCGCCAGACGACGGATCCCTTCACGGTTCATGGTCAGGCGGGCCGCACGCGCGGTCGGCACCACTTTTTGCCCCTGTTGCTCCAGCTCCAGCAGTTTTTCGGTGGCGATGGCTTCAATTTCCGGCACCACGAAATCGGGGTTTTCCTGAGCAATCAGCGCTGCCAGCGCATCGCCATCCAGCATGTTGATCACATAGCTGCGATGGGCAACATGCATCGCGGGCGCATCGGCGTAGCGGTCAACCGCAATCACTTCCACACCAAGACGCTGGCACTCCAGTGCTACTTCTTTACCCAGCTCGCCTGAACCTAACAGCATGACACGCGTTGCGGCAGGACGCAGCGCGGTTCCGAGAGTCGTCATAATTTCACCTTAGCAGTCAAAACGCGCGCGCAGTATATACGAAAACGTTTGCGTTCTCATCCTTTCGCCCTGACGAGGTTTGCCTTACTTTTCCCGCTCTGACGTTTCCTGACACCCGCTGCGGCAGCATATGGAGCGGAAACCTCAACAGGAGTTAAACGATGAATAACTGGTTGCAGCAAATTCAATCGATGCTGAAAAAGCAGGGAAGCGAGGGTAAAGCGGGCGGGCTAAGCGACATGCTGGCACCCGGCGCGTTAGGGGGGCTGGCGGGTTTGCTGATCGCCAGCAAATCATCACGTAAGCTGCTGACCAAATATGGCGGCAAGGCGCTGATTATCGGCGGCGGTGCGGCTGCCGGCGCGGTGCTGTGGAATAAATACAAACAGCGCGTGCGTGAGACTCATCAGGATGACGCCGCGTACGGCGTGGTGCAGACGCCGGTTGATCAACGCGCGGAACGGCTGGTCACCGCGCTGGTGTTCGCGGCGAAAAGCGACGGCCATATTGACGATCGCGAGCGCGCCGCCATCGAGCAGAATATCCATCAGGCGGGTTATGGCGCGCAGGCTGAAGCGCTGATCCAGCAGGCGATGAACCGTCCGCTCGATCCCCACTGGCTGGCGGCGGATGTGAAGAATGAAGAGGAAGCGCTGGAGCTGTACTTTCTCAGCTGTGCCACCATCGATCCCGACCACTTTATGGAACGTAGCTACCTCTCGGCACTGGGTGATGCATTAAAAATTCCTCAGGACGTGCGCGACGCGATGCAGAAAGATATCGAGACGGAGAAAGCGGCTTTACCCGCGAATTAATCCTGCCGGAGGCCACGTCAGTGGCCTTCGTTTACATTTTCCTTGCCGCTGATAACTTGGCTTCCCGCCTGATAAGTGCCACGCTTGCAGGATGTTGTCTCTTCAGGGAAAAGAACCATGAATCAGCCTCAGGCAAAAAAAATCCCGCATCAAATGACCCTGCATGGGGAAACGCGCACTGATAATTACTTCTGGCTTCGTGATGACGAGCGGGAAAATCCCGAGGTGCTCGACTATCTGCACGCCGAAAATGACTACGGCAAAGCGATGATGGCATCACAGGGACCGTTGCAGGAGCGGGTGCTGAAAGAGATCATCGACCGCATCCCGCAACAGGATCATTCGGTGCCCTACGTGAAAAATGGTTATCGCTACCAAAGCCGTTATGAGCGCGGCAATGAATACGCGGCTTACTACCGTCAGTCGCAGGATGCGGGCGCCGATGACGAGTGGCAATTGCTGCTGGATGGCAACCAGCGCGCGTCACACAGCGATTTCTACACCATGGGCGCGCTGGCTATCAGCCCCGATAATCAGGTGATGGCGCTGGCGGAAGATTTTCTCTCCCGTCGCCAGTACGGCATTCGCTTCCGCAACCTGGTGAGCGGCAGCTGGTATCCCGAAGTGCTGAGCAATGCCTCGTCGAGCCTGGCGTGGGCGAATGATTCGCGCACCGTCTATTACGTGCGTAAACATCCGCAAACCCTGCTGGCGTACCAGGTATGGCGGCATGAGCTGGGCCATCCGCAATCTGACGATCAACTGGTGTATGAGGAGCAGGATGATACCTTCCATCTTAGCGTGCACAAAACCACCTCAGAACACTTCATCCTGATTGCTCTGTTCAGCACCACCACCAGCGAGATTCAGCTGATTGACGCGGAATATCCGGATGCCCAGCCGCAGGTCTTTTGTCCGCGTCGGCGTGACCATGAATACACCATTGATCACTACAATCATCAGTTCTATATCCGTTCCAACCGCGAAGGGAAAAACTTCGGCTTATATCGTAGCGCCTGGCTGGCGGAGCATCGCTGGGAGACGCTGATTGCCCCGCGCGATCAGGTGGTGATGGAGGATTTCCAGCTGTTCCGACACTGGCTGGTGGTGGAGGAGCGCTCACGCGGGATGTCCAGCCTGCGGCAAATCCACTGGGAAACCGGCGCAAGCACCGGTATCGCCTTTGACGATCCCACCTATGTGACGTGGCTGGCTTACAATCCCTCGCCGGACAGCGATATGCTGCGCTACGGCTACTCCTCGCTGACCACGCCGACCACTCTGTTTGAACTGAATATGGAGAGCGGTGAACGGCGGGTACTGAAACAGACGCCGGTGCCGGGCTTCAACCCGGAAGATTACAAAAGCGAACATCACTGGATCACCGCGCGTGATGGCACCGAAGTGCCGGTTTCGCTGGTGTATCATCGCCAGCACTTCAGGCCGGGCGGCAATCCGCTGCTGGTCTACGGCTATGGCGCGTATGGCAGCAGCATGGACGCCAGCTTCGGCACCAGCCGCATCAGCCTGCTGGAGCGTGGCTTTGTCTATGCCATCGTCCATGTGCGCGGCGGCGGTGAGCTGGGGCAGCAGTGGTATGACGATGGCCGCCTGCATAACAAACTCAACAGCTTTACCGACTTTATCGACGTGACCGAAGCGCTGGTGGCAAAAGGGCTGGGCGATCCGCAGCAGCTTTATGCCATGGGAGGCAGCGCCGGGGGATTATTGATGGGGGCGGTGATCAATATGGCGCCGCAGCTCTATCACGGCGTAGTGGCGCAGGTGCCGTTTGTGGATGTGGTCACCACCATGCTCGATCCGTCGATCCCGCTGACGACCGGCGAATACGATGAGTGGGGCAATCCCGAGCAGGCGGAGTACTATCACACCATCCGCCAGTACAGCCCTTATGACAACGTGGAACCGAAAGCCTATCCCCATATGCTGGTCACTACTGGCCTGCACGATTCGCAGGTGCAGTATTGGGAACCGGCCAAGTGGGTGGCGAAACTGCGCGAACTGAAAACCAACGACACGCTGCTGCTGCTGTGCACCGATATGGATTCCGGCCATGGCGGCAAATCTGGCCGTTTCAAATCGTATGAAGGGGTGGCGCTGGAGTTTACCTTCCTGATCGGCCTGGCGCAGGGAACGTTGCCAGACCACAGCGACTACTGAGTCTCTTTCACGTACTTACGCAGCGCCTGCCGCAATGGCGGGCGCAGATCGCGCACGTTTTCCAGCACCCAGCGCAGGTAACCGGGATCTTTGCGGGCGATGCTGCCAATACTCTGGCCGCGATATTTGCCGAACGGAAACACATCCTCCGCCACCGGTGCAGGCTGGCAGCGGCTGACCATTTGCGCCGCATCCCAGCCCGATTTTTCCATAATACGGATGAGTAGCGCCGCGGTGACGTAGCAATCGTATAAAGCGCGGTGGGCATGCAAATCGGCTGGGGGCGTCACATCCAGCTTCAGGCTGTGACGCAGCGCCTGGTTGCCATACTTCTGACCCGGCCACAGCTGGCGCGCCAGCGTCATGGTGCAAATCCATTCACCCGGCATTGTCGGCAACATACGGCGATCAAAACTGGCGTTATGCGCCACATAATGCGCGCTGCCGTGATAGCGCCCAATCGCCTGTTCAATGGTGGGTTTACCCACCACCATCGCTTCAGTGATGCGGTGTACCGCCATCGCCTGATGACTTATCGGTCGATCCGGGCAGATCAAATCGCTCATCGGATTGACGATCTGTCCGTCAACCACGTCCACGGACGCCACTTCAACCACGCCACCCTGCAACCCGCAGGTTTCGGTATCGATTACACGGAACATAAATTATTTCTGCTTCGGTTCGTAAGGCAGACGGGAAAGGCTGAGCGACGCCTGGCGATATTGCATCAACCGCTGGCGAAACCAGTCACGCAGCGCTTCTGGCTGTTCACGCTCGACCAAATCCGCTACCACGGGCATGTTGTAGCGCTCTTTAAACGCGACCCCGGCAGCGGCCAGCTCGACATTCACTTTGTCTTTCTCTTCCTGCGAGAGCAGGGCAAGGTTTTGACTCATGCTTTTCTCCTGATAAACAGGGGCAAAAGTAATGTTTTCCCCGTTAAGGATCAAGGGAAAAGGGATCGCATTGCAGGTCTCGACACCTGCGGATCAGCAGCGTATCCTGCTGCCACGCCTGCGGCGGCTTGCCGCAAAATGGAGGATGATCTTATGAAGAAGACTGTGTTTAACCGCGTGGCGGCGCTATTGCTGGCGTCGTCTGCGCTGGCCTTCAGTCAGTATGCCCTCGCGCATGCTCACCTTAAAACACCGGTCCCGGCCGATAAATCAACGGTTGATTCGTCACCTAAAGCTCTGACGCTGACCTTCACCGAAGATGTGGAACCGGCATTTAGCGGCGTTGAAATCCGCGACTCGCAGCAGCACGTTATGCCAGCAGAAAAGGTCAGACTGAACGAAAAACAGCACGACCAGCTGATTGTGCCGCTTAGCCAGCCGTTGCCGGCGGGCAACTACCAGGTGAACTGGCACGTACTTTCGGTGGACGGTCATAAAACCAAAGGAAGTTACGCGTTTAGCGTCAAGTAATGAGCCTGAGTACGCTGTGGATTAGCCTGCGGGCGCTCCACTTTTTATCCGCATTGCTGCTGACCGGCAGTGCGTTCTACACCGCACTGCTGGCACCGGCGCGCTTTCGCCCGATGCTGGCAAGGCGTCTGCATGGCATCCTGCTGATCAGCGCGGTGCTGAGCTTTGTCAGCGCGGTATTAATGCTGGCGACGCAAACCGGCCTGATGAGTGGTGACTGGCGTAACGTTTTTGCCAGCGATACCTGGCGGGCGGTGCTTGGCACACGTTTTGGTCAGGTGTGGCGCTGGGAAATCCTCTTCGCTCTGCTGAGCGTGCTGGCATTGTCGTTACGCGGCAGGCTACGCCAGCAACTGCTGTTACTGGCTGGGCTGTTGCAGTTAATCGCCCTCGCTGGCGTAGGCCACGCCGCGATGCGTGATGGCTGGCCGGGCGTCGCGCAGCAGATCAATCATGCGATACACCTGATTTCCGCAGCGTTCTGGAGTGGGGGACTGCTGCCGCTGCTGGTCCTGATGCGTGAGGCGCGCAGGATTGAGCATCGCACTGACGCCATCCGCAGCATGATGCGTTTTTCCCGCTATGGACATCTTGCCGTGGTGCTGGCGTTACTGACCGGCATCGCCAACAGCCTGCTGATTGCTGGCCTGCCGTGGCAATGGCACCTCACGCTATGGAGTGAGTTGTTAATCGCCAAAGCGCTGCTGGTGGCGTTGATGATGATGATTGCACTGATCAACCGTTACTGGCTGGTGCCGCGCTTTCGCCTTGCCGGTAGCTCGACGCCGCACTTTTTTATCCGCCTGACGCAGCTTGAGCTGCTGCTGGCGATAGCTGTTATCGGGTTGGTCAGCGTGTTTGCTACGCTGTCGCCAACCTGAATCCTGTATCCCGATTGAATGTATGAGGTCGACATTTTGCTGAAGAAACTTATTCCAGCTTGTGTGCTGATGACACTTTGCAGCCAGGCGATGGCCGCGCAGATTATTACCGTCAGCCGTTATGAAATTGGCAAAGACAAATGGCCGTTTACGCGGGAAGAAGTGATGCTGAGCTGCGAGAAAGGTGGCGCGTTGTTTGCTATCAATGACAGCACGCTGTTGCAGTATCCGCTGAATGACAAAGCAGAAGCTAGCCAGAAATCAGGCCGTGGTACCACGCAGTCGATCAGCACCATTCTGGCGGATGACAAAGCCCATCCGGGACAGAAAATGAGCCTCGCGCCGATCATCGCGCGCGCTCAGGCACTGTGCGACAAGTAATCCCTTCCCGACTGGCGTAGCAGCCCGCTACGCCGCATTCCTGCTGCTATTCTGCCGTCGCGATCACAGAGTCGGCAGCTTTACGTCCCTGTCGTGATGGTTGGCTGGAAAATAATCACCCTTGGTCTACCTTTAAAAGGCAAGGCGACCTCGCCTGCATTAATGCCAACTTTTAGCGCACGGCTCTCTAAGAGCCATTTCCCTGGACCGGATACAGGAATCGTATTCGGTCTTTTTTTGTCTATCTGATTGATAACGCTTTATTTTCAGTTGTCCGAAATTCTAATATCCAGTCAAGCCATCATCATCATTGAAATAATTAGCACGCTATACATAGTCATTCTGTTCGTTGTCATAGCTGCGGCCAGCTTTATGATCCGCCGTTACAACGTCGCGAGCTCCAGGCTTTTGGTGATGATACTCTTCGCTAACATGTTTTTGAGTGTGTCAAGTTGTCTTTAAAAACCATCGGGTATTTGAGGCGAAATGCGGATTTCTATAATCCGTAGTTGTTCTCGAACTCTGGTCTGGGTGTATTGCACATAATGAAAATTTTTATTATTTACCTTTATCAACAGGGGTTCAGCGACCATGTTTAATGGTCAGCCATGCTGAAAAGAGAGGCTAAATGATATTTATTTCCTGGGGGTGGGAATATCTCAGGTGAGGGTATGATAAAAGAAAACTTTGGCGATCTTATTAAAAGATAAGGGGTTCGGCGAACTGATCCTGGCTCAGTGAGGGACCATAATAAAGGATTGCTGCAACGACTGTTATATAAAAATTGATATGGCGATCTTAGCCAGAGCTGATCGCCTGTCTAATTTAAGCTGCGCTTTCCATTAGCGTTACATGGCTTGCATCATTCTTTACAATCATAATTTGTTCTTTACGCGTGTAGCAGGACACATTGTCAGGAATATCTTTATTAATAAAAGATTGTGCACCGATAGTCACATTGCTGCCTATCCGCAGATTATCAGCGATAATGCAGGAGTTTGCCCCAACGCGGACGTGATCGCCCGCCACGATAAACCCGCCCATCTTCTCTTTAATGCCAATCGTGGTGTTTTGGCAAATGTGGAAATGACTACCCGCACGGAAAATGCTGGTGATGACAATCCCGTGGTGGTGCGCGATGCGCAGGCCCGGACCGATCACCGCACCCAACCCAATCTCCACATTGTGCTTCTCACTGATATGGTCATTGAGCCAAACGGCAAACTTCTTACTCCAATAGCCATCCAGCGCATAGAAATAGCTAGCGATGCGCCATTTAACCTGATAGCGGATGTGCCGACTACGCCAGTAACGACGCAGCACTCGCCCCCAGGTGAATGTGTGGTCTAGCCCCAGTGCTTCAGTGTGAATGCACAGGCGCATAAACTCGTAATTTGTAAGGTTGTTTTTTGCCATTGTTCTCAATAAGGTTTATCTGATTTTTGTAAACGCATAACATTCTATTGCAGTATCTGGCGAGCATCAATGGAAAGTGCTGACATTAACCTGTCATTAGCGGGTGATAACTTATTGGGATTGTCACGGCGATGACTAAAGGTGAGATTTTACTAATGACATCGCGCAGGTATCCGGCAGAAAATCAGATAGATACTTTCGCATTTCTTACCGATCACATCTGCTATGGCAGCGGATTATAAATATAAAAAAGCACCGCCGAAGCGGTGCCTGAAATAGATCAATCTGATAATTATCTAATTGTCAGATTTACTTTCTGCAAATCAGAAAGCAGGTAAACTGCAAGACAACGACGGCCGTAACGCCACCATTGCGGATTTGCAAAATATGCATTTTGCGCCATGGGGATTCTTTTTACTGATGTCGAACACAGAAGTTCGATACTGGGAACCATGGCAATGCGGACATCTGAAACGTTTTGAAGCTGACGTAATTTTAAAGCCCAACCACATTCACTGCTGAAGGACCTTTCTGGCCATCTTCAACTGAAAACTCAACGCGCTGACCTTCGTCAAGCGAGCGATAATCTGTACCCTGGATGGCTGAGTAATGGACGAATACGTCCTTGCTGCCATTTTCCGGAGTGATAAAACCAAAACCTTTCTCAGAGTTGAACCACTTAACGGTGCCAAGAATTTTATTAGACATAATTTATACCTTTTCAATAAGCCATACGGCGACAGAGGCTGAATTGCAGAGACGAATCAGAACTTGCGATAAGACTCAAAGAGAAAGGCTGGCATGCGGCACTAAACTGGATGAGAAATACTATAGGAACTAACTTTGAAACTGTCTGCTAATCAGACCGACGAGCCATTAACGCACGGATACAAATCACAAGCAAGTTAAATATTACTTATCGTTGCGTTGAACGGACACCACATCCGGTTTCCGGCCGGCAAAACCCTGGCGTTTAGCATCATCCACAACAGATGCAGACGTACGCGCGCAATTCCTGCTAACTTAGCAGTACCAAATATAATTGCAGGAAAGCGTCTGTGTATAAACCCGTTCTCCTTGTCGCGCTACTGGCCCTCAGTGGTTGCGCCCTTAAGCAATATCCACAAGCCCCGGCAGTCAGCGATGAAGAAGCCAGAACTGATGATTGTCAGGCGTTGCAGCAGGAGATTGCGAAGACACAACTTATGCAGCAAAAAATTGATAAAACCGGCGAGTTTGATGCGCTCACCGTGGTCGGTTTTCTCGGCGATTTTGGCATTGGGAATGGTATCGCCAAAGCTAACGCTAACAATAAGCTTCAGGCGCGTCTGAAGCAGCTGGAAGCGCTAAAAGCGGTGCGTTGTCAGCAGCCTGTGGCAGGGTAGGCATGTCCTGATAGCAAAAAAATGGTATAAGAGTAGCGATTTATTATTGCCTGCTCACAAGGACCCTCCATGGCAAATACTCAATACCTTCTCTGGGTGATGATTGGTACATTAACCTTATTGTCTGTGTTTATTTCCGCGCTGGTTGGCCGGGCAAAATCACCGCGTCAGGGATTTATTACCTTTGCGGTATTATTTCTTGGCTTTATGGCGGCAATTTTCTTTATCACGCGATAGTCGTTGATTAGCGCCGAACGACATGTTGCCACACACTGTTTGTGGCAACATGATCTGAAAAAGGCTTACGAAGCAGAATGTAGCGTTTTGCGGTGCTGGGCGATAAGCTGGTCGGCGAGATAACGATCTTCTTCGTGTTGTGAAATATAATATTCGTAGGGATCTTTTACGCCCAGGCTTTCGACATATTCCAGATGGGCACGCTTAACCTCGCGGTTAATATACTGAATCTCATCCATTCCCATATCATCAGCATAAACTGGCGCTTTGCTTTTAATTTCACCAATTAATGCCGCATTATTCTGCATAAAGGCTTCCAGATCGATCTTATAATAATCTTTCATTGACTCACTCCTTTTTAAAGCATGGTGAGTTAAGTCTGGCAAAAATCACACCTTTAGTGTGGCTCAGGATGCTAACCGTTCCGCTGCGCTCTTTACGCCTGCATGTCAGCACTCAAAGCGTGATTAACGTTGTTAATCGATGCTTTTCTCTTTTGCTGTGACGGGTAAAGGTAGATTTCTGCTGCATTATTTAATGCATTGATTTAAATCAAGATTGTTTGATTTCGAAAGATATTATTTATGAGAATGATAGTTAATATCATTTAACTTGTTCGGAATACTCTGAAGATTTACAGTATTCGCCGTCCCTCACAGAGCTAACACCTTCAATGAGTGCCGGAGATAAGCGCCGGAAGGGACATTCATCAGGGCTGCAGGATGCGGCCTTAGTTGAATTTTGTTATCCACTTCCCGAGCCTCGTCCGCAACAGCGATTTATCCCACTACCAGCACATGCACCAGGCGTGCAAGGGTTTCCAGCAGCAACAGACTGCCGATAAAAATCACGACCAAAACTCCAATAAACTGCTTACGACTGTTCACGCTTCCCTCCGATGCCTACAGGTCGCCAGGCTATACTTTATGATGGATTCACTAAACTTCCAGTAAACCAGCTTTCAGGAGACCGCGATGTTTTATCAGAAGGTCAATGCGGAAGCATGGCGCAATATCTGGGTGGTGGGCGATTTACACGGTTGCCGCACCCAGCTAGATTCGCAGCTTATTCTGCATCGGTTTGATCCACAACAGGATTTATTGTTATCCGTCGGCGATCTGATCGATCGTGGGCCGGACAGTCCCGGTTGTCTGGAGCTGCTGGAAGAACCCTGGTTTCGTTGTGTGCGTGGCAACCACGAGCAAATGGCGCTTGCGGCGCTCGCGGGTGAAGATCCGATGCTATGGCTAATGAACGGCGGCGATTGGTTCTGGCAGCTGCGCGGCAGCAATTTGATTGCCGCGCGCCATGCCTTAAAACGCTGCGCCGCGCTGCCGCTGGTGCTGCATCTGCAACTGGCGGATAGGGTGGTGGTGATTGCTCATGCCGATTATCCTGCCAGCCACTACGCGCTGGGGCAGGATGTGGACTGGCATCAGGTGGTGTGGAGTCGCGATCGGCTGGGACGGCATCAGCGCGGCAACTCAGCGGCGATTGAGGGAGCTAGCGATTTCTATTTCGGCCATACGCCACTCGAACAGCCGCTTAACGTGGCCAATCAACACTACATTGATACCGGCGCCGTATTCGGCAACCGGCTCACGCTGGTGCAGCTGCAATAACCTTAGCGGAACAGGCGGCCGTCGCGCACCAGTTCGCGGGGGTAACTATTCTTGATGCGATTTCCCACCTTTTTTGCCAGTCCGAGTGGTTGCTGCTGGTAAGTCACAATCACCTCATCCCGTGCAGGCAGGGTTTCCGGATGAATATCCTGGCCGCGATACCAGCTCTCCGCTTCCGCTTCCGTCAATGCAAACGCCAGTGCGCTCTCCGGCTGCGCCAGCGCGACAACCGCTTCATGTTGCCAGCGATAGCCTTTTGGAAAGGTTTCAGCCAGTTTGAGGCCGATGCGCGAGAAGCGGACTTTGCTCAGCCAGCTTTCCAGCGCGGCCGGGAACAGCCACAACTCTTTGTCGCGCTGCCATAAAGTGTGGTTATCGTCCCAGGTCAGGCCGACTTTGGCCGCCGCCTGCATCACCTCCGCCGTCAGCTTTCTGCTGGCGGGTGAAAAAGGCAGTTTCCCCAGTTTATAGGTTGGCGCGGGCAGGGCCGGGATGCTGGCCGTTTTGCGTAACCGCGCGACGAAGAAGCCTTCGCTGTCGAAAATCTGCGGGAATACGTGCAGGAAACCTTCGGGGGTGAGCGCCTGCTCAGCACCGGCAAACAGGCCATGCAGCGGCACGATTTCAACAGCGTCCGGGTAGCGTTGTTGTAACCAGCCAATCACCTGCTGGTTTTCAATCTGATTCAGTGTACAGGTTGAGTAGATCAGCGTACCGCCGGGTTGCAGCGCATGAAAGGCGCTGTCGAGCAGATCGCGCTGGGTGGCAGCTATCGTTTCGGTGCTGGTCAGCGTCCAGTTGCGCAGCGCGTCCGGATCTTTACGCACCACGCCTTCGCCGGAGCAGGGCGCATCCAGCAGGATGGCATCGAACTGTTCCGGTAATGCCGCGCCAAACACCCGACCGTCAAAATGGGTGAGGGCGACATTGCTGACGCCACAGCGGCTGATGTTAGCGTGCAACACCTTGACACGACTGGCGGAGTATTCGTTGGCAAGGATGGCGCCTTTATTACGCATCAGTGCTGCCAGCTGCGTGGTTTTGGACCCCGGTGCCGCCGCGACATCCATAACCTGCTGAGCGTTGGGGGCGGCATCAAATAACGCCGTCACCGGCAGCATCGAACTGGCTTCCTGAATGTAGAACAATCCACTGAGGTGCTCAGCAACGCTGCCCAGCGGCAGGGATTCGTCATCGCGCTCAATCCAGAATCCCTCGGCACACCACGGAATCGGTATCAGTCGCCAGCCGTAATGGGCGGTGCGCGCCAGGAAATCGGCCACGCTGATTTTTAAGGTATTGACGCGCAGGCTGCGACGCAGTGGTTGCTGACTGATGGCAATGAAACGTTGCAGTTCGGCTTCATCGGTCAGGCTGGCACGCATCAGCGTGAGGAAATCTTCAGGAAAGCGTTCGGACACGGGTTTCTTCCGGGGATAGCAAACAGAGCACGAAGTGTAACATGCGAAAAAGAATCGGGCAGCCAGGCTGCCCGATTTGCTTAGGGTTGTGCAGGATCAGGGATGGCGGTTCCCCAGCTGCGCCACTCTTTCGGCGCTTCGTCCTGCAACAGGAAGTGTTTGTCGGCGCCGGCCTGTGGCGCCAGCGGCACGGTTGGCGGGGTGGCAAACTGAATGCCGCCCTGAATAAACTGCTGGAAGGTGCCGGTTTTCACCACGCCGCCAATCAGGCCGAAATCGAGGTTATAACCGGATGCCAGCCAGAACACCGAGTTATTGCGCACCAGGTGCTGATATTTCTTACTGATGCGCAGCGCGACCTGAACGCGATCCGCCATGCTGCCCAGCGAGGTGCCAGTGACGGTGCCAACTTCCACGCCGCGGAACAACACCGGCGTGCCAACGGAAAGTGAACCCGCTTCCGTGGCGTCAACATAGATATTCAGACCGTTGAGATAACGGGAGTCGGTAATGGTGCTCTCCTGTAGCTCGAAGGTGCGCGCCTGCGCGCCTTTGCCGGGATCAACGTTAACGTATGGCTGCAACAGCGTTTCCAGATGAGTGACGCCCGCAGCAGAGATTTGCGGAGAAACCACCGAGAAATGGCTGCCAATGCGGGCGAAATCCTGCACGTATTCAGGATACAGCACCGCTTTCGCCACGACCTGGTTGTTATCGGCGCTCAGCGCCAGTGATTCGACCTGGCCAACGTTGATGCCGAGATAACGAATCGGCATACCTGCCGACAGTTTGCTGGCATCAAAGGTATGCAGCGAGATCTGGCTGCCGACGGCGCGGGCAGCGGTTTCTGAAGGATAAAGCACGCGCTTCACGCCTTTCGCCGCCTGGGCGCCGGTCAGGTTATCGAAGCTGATAGCGCCTTTCAGCGCGCGGTTCAGCGGCGATGCCTGCACCGTCAGACCACTGCCGTTCAGCTGGACCTTGGCGCCGCCTTCCGCCCAAAACACGCTTTCAGCGGTCAGCAGTTTGCGGTACTGCGGTTCAATATGAATTGAGATTTCAAAGGCATCGGCACGGGGCACGACGTCAACCACTTCACCAACCTGGAATTTACGGTACAACACCACAGAACCGGCCTGCACATCCGGCAGGCTGTTGGCGGTGAGTTTCAGGGTGGCGGGGGGCTGATCGCCGATAATACCTTCTTCGGCACGCTCAGCATCGGCATATAACGGATAGGTGTTCTGCGGATTCCCTTTCGCGCCCGGCACCAGGCGAATCCCGCCGTCAACCCATTCGCGCGCGCTGGCTCCCAGCACCTGCATGCCATCAAGGCCAAACTTCACGTCAATACGGCTGTTGACGATGAATTTGCTGTCGCCGTGGACCAGATGACGATACTCAGGATTGATGGCCGCGACAAAGCTGATGCCTTTTTCGTCCAGCTGACGCGAAATCACCTGGCCGATCTTCATGCCATATAACATCACCGGCTGACCGGAATCGATACCGTAGGTTTCGGGTGCACTGAGTTTGACCGTCAGGACATCAGGTTTTTGCAGCAGCGATTCGCTGGCGGGCAGCACGTTAAAGTGATCCTGCGGCTGGCCTTCGCCAGGCACCAGTTCAAAAGTGTTGCCCGTCAGCAGGCTGCTGAGGTTGGTATCGGTGAGGCTGATTTTTGGCGTACGCATTTCGATGCGGGTGCCGCTACGCATCAGACCGGCGACCGATGGATCGACGGTCAGTTCGCCGGTGACTTTGCCGCCAGGCAGCAAATTAAGTTTGGTCAGGGTGCCGACTTCCAGCCCCTGATACATCAGCGCCGTGCTGCCGGCTTTCAGGTTATCGCCGCCAGGCAGGTCGAGACTGATTTGTACGCCGCGCTGGCTCTGTGCCAGGTCGGGATAGAGGGTGTAATTCTCATCGGTGTTCGCCTGCTGGCCCTCATCGGGTGAATCGAAGGCAATGGCCCCGTTCACCAGCGCCGCCAGACTTTCCAGTTTGACTTTCGCTCCGCTCAGGCTGACATCGGCATCCACGCCAGAGACATTCCAGAAGCGACTCTGCTTTTTCACCAGATTAATGAAGCGACGTTCAATCAGCACATCAATGGTCACGCCATCGGTGCTGCTATTGATGCTGTAGTCATACACCCGGCCGACCGGGATTTTACGGTAATAAACCAGCGAACCGGTATTCAGCGAGCCGAGGTCCGGCGCATGAAGATGGATCAGCAGCTCGCCGGTATTGACACGATATTTCGGCTGCGTATCCAGCGCGGTGAAATGCTCGCTGGGATTAC
This sequence comes from Pantoea sp. X-Soil-TKNS-1207, assembly GCF_059730485.1. Classification (NCBI taxonomy): domain Bacteria; kingdom Pseudomonadati; phylum Pseudomonadota; class Gammaproteobacteria; order Enterobacterales; family Erwiniaceae; genus Pantoea; species Pantoea sp. X-Soil-TKNS-1207. The sequence goes on along the minus strand of NZ_AP035958.1, from coordinate 2,466,508 downwards.
CGTTGCCCGGCATCATGCCAATGTAGTTACCGCCGACCAGCGCATCCAGCCCGGATACCCCGGCCAGCGAGGCTTTCGGCGTCACCAGCCAGAACTGGGTATTTTCGCGCAGCGCATCGCGCATGTCGCTTTTGATACTGGCCTTGATCTGGATGCTGCGATAGTCATCACTCAGCACGATGCCCTGCACCGTACCCACTTCCACGCCCTGATAACGTATCGGCGTTCGGCCCGGCACAATACCGTCCGCGCTCTGGAAGTTAATGGTGATGGTGGTCCCGCGCTCCTGGTAGTTGGTCCATAGCAACCACGCCGCAATCAGCAGCGCGATGATGGGCAGTAACCAGAACGGCGAAATCTTGCGCTTGTTACGCAGATTCGCGCTAGTCGGTGTAGTCGGCGTTTCCTGTTGCATGTGCATCCCAGATCAGGCGGCTGTCAAGCCACTCAACAGCCATAATGGTCAGGATTACTGCCGCACCGAAATACAACGCGGCAGGTCCCATGGTAAAAGCCAGCAGCTGATCACGGTTGACCAGCGACATGGTTAATGAAATGACGAACAGATCCAGCATCGACCAGCGGCCCACCCAGGTGACAGCGCGCAGCAGGCGGATACGGGTTTTCAGGCCCTGTTCACATTTAAAGTGAATGCTGAGCAACAGCGTCAGCATCACCAGCACTTTGGTAAACGGCACCAGAATACTGGCGATAAACACCACGGCGGCCACGGGAATATTGCCGGAGGCCAGGCCAAGAATGCCGGAGAAAATGGTATCTTCGCGCCGTGCGCCGTTAACGTAAACGATGGAAATCGGCAGCAGGTTAGCCGGGATCAGCAGCACAATCGAGGCAATCAGCGAAGCCCAGCATTTTTGCAGGCTGTGACGCCGACGAAAATCCAGCGGGGTGTGGCAACGGGTACAGCGTCCGCGCTCATCCGCCATGCCGGTGTGATGGCAATTCAGGCAGACCTGCCACTCTTCAGGCGGTGAGGTGGGGATCGACTGTGGATAATAATGTTCCCACAGTTGTTCGACGTTCAGATGGATCAGCGTTAGCAGGCTGAATACCGTCAGCGCGATAAAGGCCACCATGCCGTAGCCGATCTCCAGCGTGGCGTAATCCTGTACTTTAATGGATGCCACCGCGACACCGACCAGGTAGATATCCAGCATCACCCACTCTTTCAGCTTCTCCAGCATCAGCAGCACCGGGCGCAGATTCATGCCGAGCGCATGGCCGAAACCTAAGTAACTGATCCCCGCCACCAGCGTCACGGGCGCGCCGATGGTGCAGAACGCCACGATAGAGGCGGTGAGCACATCGCCCTGCTGCGCCATCTGGATCACCCCTTCCAGCAGGCTGGCATTGATGCGCATACCGAGCAGGCGAATATCCACCAGCGGCAGGGTAAAAGCGAACGGCATCAGCGCCAGCATGGTAACCGCCATCGCGGTCAGACGCGTCATTGACCAGTCGAAACCGCTACGAATCCGCGCATGACAACGCGGGCAGTAAGCTGCCTGATGCGATTTAACATCCGGTAAGGAAAAAAGGGTATCGCATTGTGGACAACGCTGATAACGTGCGTGGGGCAACGTCTGGCTGATAGCGTGAATTTTCATAGGGTGACGCAAGTGGCCCATCGTTCGTTACGGTTACCGGCATGTCAGGCAGCACATTGCTGGCTGAGACGTCTGTGGTGGTATGAAGTTCGATCCACAGCAAGCTAAGGGTATAGTAACTAACACAATGATTCACCTTGTGAGGCTGGATTATTAGTGCTTATTTTAACAACTAAGTGACAAAGCGGCTCTGCTGTGTCGGATTATGGTTAAACAATGAACAAAAAAGCCTTTTACGAGGATTTAAATCGCGATGTTCGCGCGCTGCTGGCGGGCGAAACCTCTTTCCTCGCTGCACTGGGTAATTGCAGTGCGCTGCTGTTTGAACGCCTGGAAGGCGTTAACTGGGCAGGATTTTATTTGCTAACGGAAGCCAACACGCTGGTACTGGGTCCTTTCCAGGGCAAAATTGCCTGCGTGCGCATTCCGGTGGGCAAAGGGGTTTGTGGCACGGCGATTGCAGAAGAGAAAGTGCAGCGCGTTGAAGATGTGCACGCTTTCCCCGGTCATATCGCTTGTGATGCCGCCAGTAATGCGGAAATCGTCATTCCTCTGAAAGTGAATGGCACGTTAGTCGGTGTTCTGGACATCGATAGTACGGTTTATTCTCGCTTCGACAGTGAGGATGAAGCGGGGCTGGTGGCCCTTACTGACGGGCTTTGTGAAGTACTGGCGGGCAGCGACATTGAAAAATTTCTTCAACTGACGCGCAGCTAATCGACTGGATCACATAGCATTTGGCGATGTTGTCATTATAATGTCGCCTGTTCATGCCTGCTCTGGTCGGCAAACCCGTTGTAATCAGGAAATTTCATGGAAAATCAACCTAAGTTGAACAGCAGTAAAGAAGTAATCGCCTTTCTGGCGGAGCGTTTTCCGCAATGCTTTAGCGCCGAAGGTGAAGCGCGTCCGCTCAAAATCGGCATCTTTCAGGATCTGGTCGAGCGTGTTCAGGGCGATATGGGCCTGAGCAAGACGCAACTGCGTTCGGCCTTGCGTCTTTATACCTCAAGCTGGCGTTACCTTTATGGCATTAAAGCCGGTGCGATTCGTGTCGATCTCGACGGCAACGCCTGTGGCGTGCTGGATGAGCAGCACGTAGAACATGCGCGCAAGCAGCTGGAAGAAGCGAAAGCTCGTGTCCAGGCACAGCGCGAACAGCAAAAAGCGAAGAAGCGTGAAGCAGGGGAAGAGACCGGCGAACGACGTCCGCGTAAACCGGCACCGCGTAAAGCGGCTGAAGGTGATGCGCCGCGTAAACCGCGTCCTCAGGCACCCCGTGCCGCGTCTTCTGAACGTAATGCTGCCCCTCGCCCGGCGCGAGCCAAACCCATCACTGATACCTCAACTTTGCAACCCGGCCAGAATATTAAAGTTAAAGCAGGCAAAAGTGCGATGGACGCTACCATTCTTGAAATTACGAAAGATGGCGTTCGGGTGCAGCTCGCTTCCGGCATGGCAATGATTGTGCGCGCAGAACATTTGCAGTTCTGAAACGGAGGCTGACCCTGGCATGAACAACATTTTAAAGATCGGTATGATCGCGGGCCTGCTGCTGGCAGGCCCCAGCTTTGGCGCTGATAATATTACCCGCGCCGACCAGATTCCCCAGCTACACGAAGAACCACAACATCCCACCGTCAGCGAACGCGTTACCTCGCGTTTTACCCGTTCTCACTATCGTCAGTTCGATCTGAATCAGGATTTCTCAGCGAAAATCTTTGATCGCTACCTGAATCTGCTCGACTACAACCACAACGTGTTGCTGGCGTCGGATATCGCGCAGTTTGCCGATAAGAAAACCACCCTCGGCGATGAGTTGCGCAGCGGCAAGCTGGATGTGTTTTACGATTTATACAATCTGGCGCAGAAACGCCGCTTTGAGCGTTATCAATACGCGCTTGGCGTGCTGGCTCGCCCGATGAACTTTAGCGGCAATGACACTATCGACATTGACCGTGCCAAATCACCCTGGCCGAAAAGCACCGATGAGCTGAATGCGCTGTGGGATGCCAAGGTCAAATACGACGAGCTGAGCCTGAAACTGGCCGGTAAAGATGACAAAGAGATCCGCGAGACGCTGACTAAGCGTTACAACTTTGCCATCCGCCGTCTGGCGCAGAGCAACAGCGAAGATGTGTTCCAGCTGGCGATGACAGCCTTTGCGCATGAAATCGACCCGCACACCAACTATCTGTCGCCGCGTAATACCGAGCAGTTCAACACCGAAATGAGCCTGTCCCTGGAAGGTATCGGTGCGGTGCTGCAAATGGATGATGACTACACGGTGATCAACTCGATGGTAGCCGGTGGTCCGGCGGCCAAGAGCAAATCCATCAGCGTGGGCGATCGCATCGTCGGTGTCGGCCAGCCCGGCAAACCGATGGAAGACGTGATCGGCTGGCGTCTGGATGACGTGGTCGCGAAAATTAAAGGACCGAAAGGCAGCAAAGTGCGCCTGGAAATCCTGCCTGCCGGTAAAGGCACCAAAACCCGCACCGTGACGCTGACGCGTGAGAAAATCCGTCTGGAAGACCGCGCGGTGAAAGGTACGGTGCAGACCGTCGGTAAAGAAAAAGTCGGCGTGCTGGATATCCCAGGCTTCTACGTTGGCCTGACCGATGATGTGAAGGTGCAGCTGCAAAAACTGCAGAAGCAGAATGTCGACAGTATCGTTATCGATCTGCGTACCAATGGCGGTGGCGCACTGACCGAGGCGGTATCGCTTTCCGGCCTGTTTATTCCAAGCGGTCCGGTAGTGCAGGTGCGTGATAACAATGGTCGCGTGCGTCAGGACAGCGATAACGACGGCATCGTTTACTACAAAGGTCCGCTGGTCGTGCTGGTCGATCGTTTCAGTGCTTCCGCGTCGGAAATCTTTGCCGCAGCGATGCAGGACTATGGCCGTGCGCTGATTGTCGGTGAGCCGACCTTTGGTAAAGGCACCGTGCAGCAATATCGCTCACTGAATCGTATCTACGATCAGATGCTGCGCCCGGAATGGCCGGCCCTCGGTTCGGTCCAGTACACTATCCAGAAGTTTTACCGTATCAACGGCGGCAGTACTCAGCGTAAAGGCGTGACGCCCGATCTGCTGATGCCAACCGGCGTCGAAGCGGCGGAAACCGGTGAGAAGTTTGAAGATAACGCCTTGCCATGGGATAGCGTTACCGCAGCGAACTACACCAAAACCGGTGATATCTCACCGCTGGTGCCGGAGCTGACCAAAGAGCATAACGATCGCATCGCTAAAGATCGCGAGTTCCAGTACATCATGAAAGATATTGCGCGCTTCAATGCCACGAAAGACAAACGCAATATCGTGTCGCTCAATATTACCCAGCGCGAGAAAGAGAACCACGACGAAGATGCACTGCGTCTGGAACGCATCAATGCGCGTTATCAGGCGGAAGGCAAAGCACCGCTTAAGAGCCTCGACGATCTGCCGAAGGATTACAAAGAGCCGGATCCGTACCTGGATGAAACGGTGAAAATTGCCAACGATATGGCGCAGCTGGAAAAAGCCCAGCCGCAAGCCGCGAGCAGCAAGTAACCTTCTGGTCAGACAACAAGCACCGCATTATGCGGTGCTTTTTTTTGCCTGCCGATCAGGCCTCAACCGCGTTCATCTCCGGCTGGCGAGGCAGCATGTCTGAATGTAAAGTTATGTCTTTTTAGACACTTAAAGATTAAGGTCGCTTGAAATGCTGCGTAATGACCCTAGGATGTATATCCGCGTATAAGCGCGTGCACAACTGAGGAAGATTAACGTTTATGATGCGTATTGCTCTTTTCCTGATCACCAACCTGGCGGTGATGTTGGTTTTCGGACTGATTCTCAGTCTGACAGGAATCCAGTCAAGCAGTGTTCAGGGTCTGATGATTATGGCAGGTCTGTTTGGCTTTGGCGGTGCGTTTGTTTCACTGCTGATGTCTAAATGGATGGCGTTGCGCTCGGTCGGTGGTGAATTGATTGAACAACCCCGTAACGAGACGGAACGCTGGCTAATGGATACCGTTGGCCGCCAGGCTCAGCAGGCCGGCATTGCGATGCCGCAGGTAGCAATTTATCATGCCCCTGATATCAACGCCTTTGCGACCGGCGCTCGCCGTGATGCTTCGCTGGTGGCGGTATCGACCGGGCTGTTGCAGAACATGAGCCGCGATGAAGCGGAAGCGGTGCTGGCGCATGAAATCAGCCATATCGCCAATGGCGACATGGTGACCATGACGTTGATTCAGGGCATCGTGAACACCTTCGTTATCTTTATCTCTCGTATCATCGCCCAGGTGGCGTCCGGCTTCCTGTCTGGCAACCGCGATGGGGATGAGAGCAGCAACGGCAACCCGCTGGTTTACTTTGCGGTCGCCACGGTGCTGGAACTGGTGTTTGGTATCCTCGCCAGCATCATCACCATGTGGTTCTCGCGTCACCGTGAGTTCCATGCGGATGCCGGTTCGGCGAAGCTGGTGGGGCGTGAGAAGATGATTGCCGCGTTACAGCGTCTGAAAACCAGCTATGAACCGCAGGAGCCGAGCAGCATGATGGCTTTCTGCATCAACGGCAAAGGCAAATCGCTGAGCGAATTGTTTATGTCGCATCCGCCGCTGGATAAGCGTATTGAAGCGCTGCGTAGCGGTGAATATCTGAAGTAACATCATATTCTGTAGCGGCGCGATTTATCGCGCCGCTACGGTTTTATGATTCAGCAGTTACCCGCGCTTGTGTCATGCGCGCCATGCTCACCACCGCCGCCACGGTTGAAAACGCCCCGGCGAGGATCAGTGAGGCGTGGGTGCCGCTTTGACTGAACAGGTTAAACATCAGCGCCACCAGAGCCGCACCGGTACTCTGTCCCAGCAGACGCGCAGTACCCAGCATTCCGCTGGCACCACCGCTGCGGTTACGAGGTGCGGAAGAGATAATGGTGTGATTATTCGGCGACTGGAACAGCCCGAAACCGGCACCACATAGCATCATGCGCCAGATAATATCGGCATCGGCAGGCTGAGCGGGCAACAGAGCCAGCAGGAACAGGCCCGCCGCGAACATGACCAGTCCCAGACCACCCAGCAGACCCGAATGTACTTTCCCAATCAAACGACCGGCAATCGGTGCCATCACCATGGTCGCCAGCGGCCAGGGCGTCAGTAATAAACCGGTGGCCACTTCATCGCGTCCCAGCACGTTTTGCAGGAAGAAGGGCAGAGAGACCATTGCCAGCATCTGCGCGCAGAAGGAACAGATTGAAGTGCAGAGCGACAGCGTAAAAATCGGGATACGCAGTAAATCCACCGGCAGCAATGGAACCGGCATCGCCAGCTGACGGCGGATAAACACCACCCCCACCAGCACCAACAACACCACCTCACCGAGGATGAGCCAGTGATTTTGTCCCTGTGAAAAACCGCTGAGGGCGGAGATCAACAGGCCAAAGAACAGCGCATTCATTACGGCACTGGCGACGTCAAATTTCTGCTGTTTGGCTTTCTGCTGATTATCCGGCAGGAAACGCAGCGCCAGCCACAGTGCGATAACACCCAGCGGCACGTTGATCAAGAACAACCATTTCCAGCTGGCGACCGACAGGATCGCCGCGGCTACGGTTGGGCCAGCCGCGGTTGAAACCGCCACGATTAGCGAGTTTATCGCCATACCGCGTCCGAGGAAGCGCTGCGGATAAATGATGCGTATCAGCGCGGTATTGACGCTCATCAGCGCTGCCCCGCCGAACCCCTGAAGGACACGGGCCAGCGTCAGCATATTTAGCGACGTTGAGAGTGCACAGAACAGGGAGGTGGCGATAAACAGCGCCAGACCGACCTGATAAACGCGACGATAACCCAGCATATCGCCGAGAAATGACAGCGAAAGTAGTGAGATAACAATGGCAATCTGGTAGGCGTTTACAATCCAGATCGACTCTGCCGGGCTGGCATGTAATTCGCGCGAAATAGTCGGTAACGCCACGTTGGCAATCGCACCATCCAGCACCGCCATCATGATGCCCAGAGCAATGGTGATAATCGCGCCGTAACGTTGGGGAACGGGTAAACCATCCTGAAGTGAAGTAGCGGACATAAAGTGAATAAATGAAGTGAGTGAATATCATCATGCTAATCAATTTCGGGCGGGAAAGCACCGCATTGATTGACAAAAAGTATCAGGGAATGTGTCGCTTAGTGCTTTGCATTGTCGCTGTCAGGTGGAAACGCATATACTGGCGCTTCTGTTCCGTTTTTTTTGAAACAACGTCAAAAAAGGATCCGCGATGGCGAACGCTGATAACGATAAACAACCTGATTCCGTCTCTTCGGTGATGAAGGTGTTTGGTATTTTGCAGGCGCTGGGCGAGGAGCGCGATCACGGCATTACCGAGCTGTCCCAGCGCGTGATGATGTCAAAAAGCACCGTCTATCGCTTTTTACAAACCATGAAGTCGCTGGGCTATGTGGCGCAGGAAGGTGAGAGCGAAAAATATTCACTGACCCTGAAGCTATTCGAACTTGGTGCCAGGGCGTTGCAAAACGTGGATCTGATCCGCAGTGCCGATGTGCAGATGCGAGAACTGTCGCGCCTGACTAAAGAGACAATCCACCTTGGCGCGCTGGAAGAAGATAGCATCGTTTATATCCACAAAATCGATTCGCTGTACAACCTGCGTATGTATTCGCGTATCGGCCGTCGTAACCCGCTGCACACCACGGCGATTGGTAAAGTGCTGCTGGCCTGGCGCGATCGCGGTGAAGTGCAGGACATTTTGCGTGAAGTCGAATTTCGTCGCAGTACCGCCAATACCATCGTGACGGCCGAAGCGCTGCTCAGGGTGCTCGATCAGGTAAAAGCCCAGGGCTTTGGCGAAGATAACGAAGAACAGGAAGAGGGATTGCGTTGTATCGCCGTCCCGGTGTTTGACCGCTTCGGCGTAGTGATTGCCGGTCTCAGCATTTCGTTTCCCACCATCCGTTTCTCGGAAGAGGGCAAAAACGAATACGTTGCGATGCTGCATCGTGCGGCACGCGCAGTGTCAGAGCAGATGGGTTATCACGATTATCCGTTCTGAACCAATAAGTAAACGGGCTGTTGCCAGCCCGCTTAATCTTTAATTGTCGACCACTTCACCGCTTTTCTTCAGCAGCGGACAGTCGGTAACGCCGACAATGCCGCTGTCAGTATGCAGATACTGTGCGGTAATCACGCCACGGGCAGTCAGGTAACTACACTGCAAGCCCAGGCCGGCCGCATTCTTGTTGCTGCCGGTTAATACGCCATAGCCGGTGAATAACATTGCCAGCCAGATAACGGCGATCACCACAATCGCCCGGATGAATAGTTTCATTTTGTCTCCATGTGATACATAACGCAGCTGTCCAGGTGTTGCTGCCATCTCTATAGTAGCAGCATGCCTCGCTTTTCTCGTTTGATCGATCAGAGATAACTGAAAGGCGTCTCGCAGGAAAATCTGCTTTCCGTCCACACCCATTATCTTTTCCCTCCGCAAGGGGTAGAATCAGCGCTGGAATGAGTGTTTGACGTTAATCAGTAATCTGAGGCAGTTATGAACGAGTTAGCCGCAAATCCCAGCCCGTTATTTAGCTATGGCGTGCTGGTCATCATTATCGTTGTGGCCTTTATCGCCTGGTTTTTTGTGAACCGGGCCAGCGTCCGTGCCAGCGAGCAGATTCGTTTGCTGGAGGCGCTGCTGGATGAGCAGAAAAAACAGAATGCGCTGTTGCGCCGCCTGGCGGATGCTCAGCCGGACACAGCAAAGAAAAGCGAAGAAGATGAAGGCGAAAAACGCGATTTTATTCGTCTGATCCCGGAGCGTTAAGCGTTTAATGGAGAGGTAATGGCCTGGCAAAACCCCTGGTTCGATGCAGCAAAAAAGCACCATACGCCGGAAGGCTTCCGCAACCCGGAAGAGGAAACACGGCAACCGGGGGATTTGCAGCGCTGGCGGCGTGAACGCAAGGAACAGGGCTTACCGCTGCCACCGCAGGCAGGCTATCCGGCGTTTATCAGCGACTGGTGCCAGCCGGTCGATTTAAGTGGTGAAGACGATCGCATCTGGTGGCTCGGCCATGCGGCCTTGTTACTGCGTCTTAATCAACGTTATCTGCTGATTGATCCGGCGTTGTCACAGCGTGCCTCGCCGTTACCTTTTGCCGGTCCGCAACGCAAAACACCCGCACCGTTGCGTATAGCCGAGCTGCCGCACCTCGATTATGTGCTGATTTCGCACAACCATTATGATCATCTGGATCGCCCAACGGTAAAACGCATTGCGCGACAGTTCCCGCAGGCGCGCTTCCTGGTGCCGCTTGGCATGGGTGAGTGGTGCCGTCGCCGTGGCGTGCGACAGGTGACTGAACTTGACTGGTGGCAGAGTATAACGTTCGCCGGATTGCACTTTACGGCGGTGCCGGCACGCCACTGGAGTATGCGATCTTTCTTCGACCGCAATCGTTCTCTGTGGTGCGGCTGGGTAATACGCAGCGCCGCGCTGAATTTCTGGTTCTCCGGCGACAGTGGTTATAGCGAAAACCTGCATGAAATTGCCGAAAAATTCGGCCCCTTCAATCTGGCGGCACTGCCAATAGGCGCTTACGCACCAAAGTGGTTCATGCGCAGTCAGCACATGGACCCCGATCAGGCGGTGCAGCTTTGGCAACATATTGGTCGGCCCGTGGCGATTCCCATTCACTGGGGGGTCTTTGAGCTGGCGGATGAATCGCTGGATGAACCCCCAGCCATGCTGGCGCAGGCGTTAACGGCTGCCGGGGAGTCCACTATGGACTTTTCGCCATGGAGAATAGGCGAGAGTCGTAGCCTGCCGAATATCGTTTCGGATTTGTCTTAAGCCATTTTTGTTAACTCCCGCTAGCGGGTGCGTTGTTTTAACATTTAATTGTTGGGACGTTAGAAAAAATTGAGATAACTGCCAAAGCAGATGCGTGCATATATTTGGGGCAATGGCGTTTATATTTTCCTGATTTTGGTGCAAAACTATTAATAACCTGTACCTGTCGAAATTTATTGTACAGGATTTGAGCAATGCACATATGTTGCGCGAGCGGTTAACTTTTTGGTGGAATCCATTATCGGTGCCATATTTGTGCAATATTTTTTGCCTATAGTTTAGCGTTTGAGCAGCGATGAATTGGACAAATTACCGCAGATTGACTACAACAATTTTTGGCGGTAACTATACTGACCAATAACCCTTTTTTGTGCAATCCGATCCAGCGAAGGGTGAGGGGAAGCGGGCAAAGAGTGTGGTTTAGCTAACAATTGTGTGCGGCATGTCGATCAGCTTTTAAAAATGGCTTGCCATTAATTTGCGGATATGTGATAACGATTCGTGGGTCAAACGAGGTACAGTTCTGTTTATGTATGGCATCTTCAGTAAAGAAGTTATGAGTAAAAACGTTGACGTTGAATACCGCTTCCTTGCCGAACCTTAAATTAGTGCCTCATTCAGTAATGTCTCTGGTTTATCTGTAGGTCTGCCTTCGGGCAATATAAACACTCTAAGGAATTTGCAAAATGGCAAAGATTAAAGGTCAGGTTAAGTGGTTCAACGAGTCTAAAGGTTTTGGTTTTATTACTCCTGCTGACGGCAGCAAAGACGTGTTCGTACACTTCTCTGCTATCCAGGGCAATGGTTTTAAAACTCTGGCCGAAGGCCAAAACGTTGAGTTCGAAATTCAGGATGGCCAGAAAGGCCCGGCAGCTGTCAACGTAACTGCTATCTGATTTCGTCACCAGGCTCGGTGCCATGCACCACTGAAACGAATCCTAAAGCCCCGGTCACTGACCGGGGCTTTTCTTTGTCCTTTCTGTTACCAGATGATCAGGGTAAACTGCGCCGCGAATCGCTAACCCGGAGTTATCTATGTCTTTGATTTGCCCTCTCTGCCATCAGCCGCTTGTATTGCAGGCCACCAGTTATCGCTGTGATGCGGGCCATCAGTTTGATCAGGCCAAAGAAGGGTACGTCAATCTGTTGCCAGTGCAGCACAAAGGTTCACGTCAGCCTGGCGATAGCGCAGAAATGTTACTGGCGCGGCGCGAGTTTCTTGACGCCGGGCATTATCAACCGCTGCGCGATCGGGTCGCGACCTTGCTGGCGCAACGCCTGCCGGATGCATCGGCACCGCTGCTGGATATCGGCTGTGGCGAGGGATATTACACCGCCGCCATGGCCGAAGCCTTGCCGGGCGCACAGGTCTACGGGCTGGATGTGGCAAAGGCCGCGATTCGCATGGCGGCAAAGCGCTATCGCGCGGTGAAGTTCTGCGTAGCCTCCAGCCAGCGTTTGCCGTTTGCTGATGCGTCGCTGGAGGGGATAGTCAGAATCTATGCGCCCTGCAATGAAGACGAACTGAGCCGGGTGGTGAAGGCGGGGGGGTATTTACTGACGGTCACGCCGGGGCCGCACCATTTGCAGCAGTTTAAGGCGCTCATCTATCGTGAAGTGCAGTTGCATGGCGCGGAAGAGAAGATCTACGCGGGTTTTCATCAGGCAGAACAACATAGCCTGCGCTACACCATGAGCCTGAGTGGCCGTGCGGCAACGACCCTGTTGCAGATGACGCCATTTGCCTGGCGTGCGCGTGAAGAGGTGTGGCAAACCCTGGCGCAGGCGAGCGAATTTAGCTGCGATGCCGATTTCACCCTGACCCTGTGGCAGCGCGATTAACGCGCTTCCACCAGCGTATGGTAAATCCGCTCTAAATCGTCGAGTTGTTTTACGGCAATCAGCAAACGACGCTGTTCCAGCTGCATCACCAGGATGCCATCCTCGGACAGGTTCATGCTTTGAATACGGCGATAATCAATCCATACTCCGGCAAAAAATAAGCCGTCATTTTTCATCAGCAATTTCGGGCTTCGCAGCCAGAACAGCCAGACAGCCATAAAACACAACACCATCAGCAGGGTGGTGGTGAGTTGGGGGCCGTGATTGCTGACGTTATTCCACAGTAAAATCAATAACAGCACGATAAAGATACCGCTATCGATCTTATGGCGACGGCGTAGCGGCACACGCAGTTTTGTCGGGCCGTTGCGGCGCGGCAGAATCGCCTCATCATAGATGGCGAACAGCAGCAGGCCGGCAATCAGCAGCGCAATCAGGGCGTCAGTCAGTGACATGATGATTCCTTAACAGAAGTTAACTCAGCGATGGCGCTCAGGTAACTTTGCTAAACAGCCGGGAGCAAGGCTCCCGGCACAGGCATTACAGACCGAGTAAACCAATCCAGTAACCGAAGATACCAATCGCAAAGAAGCCGACGATAATCCACAGTGCGTTAACCTTGCGGCGCAGCAGCCACATACAGCCAAAGGTCAGCAGCAGCGGGATCAGACCCGGCATCAGCTGGTCGAGGATTGACTGCACGGTGGTGACGGTGGTTTTTCCGGTCTGGTCGGTAATGCGCGAGACCACCAGCGGCACATTCACATGCGTCCACTTGTTGACCAGCGCCCCCATAACAAACAGGCCGAGAATCGACGCACCCTCCGTCAGTTTCTGTAGGAAGCCGCCGCCCATATCGCTAACGATATCCACCCCTTTGCGATAGCCATAAGCGACGCCGTAATAACGGGTCAGCAAACGCGCAATATTAAACAGGAGGAAAAACAGCAGCGGGCCAAGCAGGCTGCCGCTCATCGCGATACCGGCACCCAGTGCCGCGAATACCGGACGTACCGTACCCCAGAAAATCGGGTCGCCCACACCGGCCAGCGGCCCCATCAGACCCACTTTGATACCGTTGATGGCCGCATCGTCAATCGCTGCGCCGTTGGCACGCTGTTCTTCCATCGCCATCGTTACGCCAAGCACCGGCGCAGCCACAAACGGATGGGTGTTGAAGAACTCCAGATGGCGTTTGATCGCCTGTTTACGGTCATCGTTGTTCTCAGGATAGAGACGGCGAATCACCGGCACCATTGAGAAGCAGAAGCCCAGCGCCTGCATACGTTCAAAGTTCCATGAACCCTGAAACAGGTTAGAGCGCATGAACACACCACGGACATCGCCTGGGGTGAGTTTCTTTTGTGTGTTAGTTGTATCAACCATGATCTCACCTGTTCCTTAATCGAGTTCGTTGTCGAGGTCGTTTTGCGCAGGACCGGTCGCCGCAGCGCCCGCAACACGGTTATATTTCGGCGCCAGCTGGATATACAGCACGGCCATTACCACGCCAATCACGCCCAGTGCCACCAGGTTGAAGTTGGTGAACGCCGCGGTGACGAAGCCGAGGTAGAAGAACGGCATCAGGTAGCCCGCACGCATCATGTTAATCACCATCGCGTAACCTACGACCACGATCATGCCACCGGCAATGTTCAGGCCATTGGTTACCACTTCCGGGATTGAGCTGAGCAGGGTATGAACCGCGCTGGTGCCGACGGAAATCGCCACGATCAACGCCGGGATCGCGATACGCATCGCCTGCAACAGCAGGGCAGACACATGGATCCACGAAATCGCGCTCAGGTTGCCTTTCTCCGCTGCTTTATCGGCTGCGTGCTGGAAGGCCACGGTGATGGTACGCACGATGATGGTCAGTACCTGACCGGCAGCGGCCAGCGGAATCGCCAGCGCGATACCGGCACCCACACTTTGACCACCAGCAATAACCAGAATGGTTGAAATGATCGAGGCGAGGGCGGCGTCCGGCGCCACAGCTGCGCCAATGTTCATCCAGCCCAGCGCGATCATCTCCAGCGTACCGCCGATGATGATGCCGGTTTTCATATCACCGAGTACCGCACCAATCAGCGTACAAGCCACCAGCGGACGGTGGAACTGGAACTCATCAAGAATCGATCCCATCCCGGCGATACAGGCCACAATAAAAATCAAGATGATTTGTAGCGTGGTTATCTCCATTGTATTTCTCCTAATCCAGGGTCACGAATATTCGCCCGCACACGCAGGCATAGATGGCGAATTACGGATTCACCTTCGCAATCAGGTCCATCATTTTCAGTTTCGGGTCGTTAGACACTTTGCGCACTTCCAGTTCGATTCCACGGTCATTCAGTTTGCGGAATGCGGCGATATCCTTCTCATCCACGGAGACCGCGTTATTGACCTGGGTTTTGCCCTGGCGAAACGCCATCCCGCCGATATTGACGGATTTGATATTCACGCCCTGTTCAACGATGCGTTCCACATCGGTGGGGTTGGTGAACAGCAGCATGACGCGATCGCGACCATATTTAGGGTTGTTCCAGACGCGGATCATTTTGTCGACGTCCACCACATGCGCGGTCACACCTGGCGGTGCCACCTGGGTTAGCAGTGTTTTACGCACATGGTCGTTGGCGACTTCATCACTGACGACAATAATGCGTGTGACGTTGGTTTCTTTCGTCCAGCGGGTGGCGACCTGGCCATGAATCAGACGGTCATCAATACGCGCCAGACCAATCTTCATATGCTCGCCGGGAGCCAGAGGTTTTTGCGGCTGCGGCGCGGCTTTGGCAACCGGTGCAGCAGGGGCAGGTTCTGCGGTTTCGGTCTTCAGCGCTTTCACGCCTTCGCGACCGGCTTCTACCGCGATGTGAATTAACTCCTCCAGTGTCGGGTTATCATCACGGCCCATCAGGGTTTCAACCAGCATGGGAATGTTAACACCGGCGATGACGTCATAACCCGGTTTGTCGACGACGATACGGCTTGCCGCGTTGAATGGACTGCCACCCCAGGTATCAACCAGGAATAGCACACCCTTTGAGGTGTCCATGTTAGCCAGGCGGGCCTGATATTTTTCAATTAGCGTTTCTGCATTTTCGCCGGGAACGAAATCAATCCATCCGACGTTTTCCTGCTCACCTAACAGCATTTCTGCTGTTTTGAGCAGTTGTTCTGCCGCCCAGCCATGTGTACCAATTACAATAGCAATGGTCACTTGCTACCTCCGTTCGCATGAGAGATTCTCTGGCATTGCCGGGAATCGATGAAAATTACCGTTGTAGCTTCAGGTGGATCGTTTCGGGCTAAGCTAAAGGAAAGCATTAATAAATAATCCAAAACTTTCCGCTAAACAGCGATAAGGTCGCGATTTATTTTAGTGAGTGAAAAAATAATTTATGTGATGTTTGTCAGTAATTGAGAGCGTAACGGCGTTAATTTGTATTTTTATCTCTCCTCCTTTCAGGGTGTTACCATTTGTAAATGTAAGAAAATTTTTTGACGCCAGGAATGTAGCTGATACATTAACGATCTGTTTATTATTCAGGAGTACCGGGCTAAAGCTCACCTTTATGGACCGTCACCGACGCCGCTTAACACTTTCTCCGCGCCTGCTGGCGCAAGCATCCACGCCATTCGGCGCTATCCAATCTGCTAACGATCTGCTGTCTCGCCTGCTGGCGCAGACCGGTTTCCGCGTGCGCATCACCGGCTTAAGGAGTCATTGATGGAATTCCTCTTCGACCCCTCCATCTGGGCGGGTTTGCTGACGCTGATCGTGCTGGAGATTGTTCTCGGCATCGATAACCTGGTTTTCATTGCCATTCTGGCTGACAAACTGCCGCCAAAGCAGCGTGATAAAGCGCGTCTGATTGGCCTGTCGCTGGCACTGATAATGCGACTTGGCCTGCTGTCGTTGATCTCGTGGATGGTGACATTGACGCGACCCCTATTCAGCGTAGGCGATTTCAGCTTTTCCGGGCGCGATTTAATTCTGCTGGCGGGTGGTGTGTTCCTGCTGTTTAAGGCCACGATGGAGCTGCATGAACGGCTGGAAAACCGAAATCTGGAGCAGGAAGGCAATCGCAGCTATGCCAGTTTCTGGGCGGTCGTCACACAGATCGTGGTGCTGGATGCCGTGTTCTCGCTGGATGCCGTGATCACTGCCGTGGGGATGGTAAACCATCTGCCGGTGATGATGACCGCGGTGGTAATCGCCATGGGCGTGATGCTGCTGGCGTCGAAACCGTTGACCCGTTTTGTTAACGCGCATCCGACGGTGGTGGTGCTGTGTCTCAGCTTCCTGCTGATGATTGGTCTGTCGCTGGTGGCGGAAGGCTTTGGTTTCCATATCCCGAAAGGCTACCTGTATGCCGCGATCGGCTTCTCGATCCTGATTGAACTGTTTAACCAGATCGCCCGCCGCAACTTTATTCGTCATCAGGCGCATCGCCCAATGCGTGAACGTACCGCCGAAGCGATTTTGCGTTTAATGGGCGGGCGTCAGCGTAAACAGGCCGCCACTGCCGAAGAGTCCGCGCTGGTGGAAGCGATGCCGCAGGAAGCGTTTAAAGATGAAGAACGCTATATGATCAACGGCGTGCTGACGCTGGCACAACGTTCGATTCGCAGCATCATGACGCCGCGTGGCGAAATCTCCTGGGTGGATGCTGAGCGTCCGCTGGATGAGATCCGCATTCAGCTGCTGGATACGCCGCACAGCCTGTTCCCGGTGTGTCGCGGTGAGCTGGATGAGATCATCGGTGTGGTGCGTGCCAAAGAGTTGCTGGTCGCGCTGGAGCACGGCATGGACGTGGCCACCTTTGCCGCCGGCACGTCGCCGATTGTGGTACCGGAGACGCTGGACCCAATCAACCTGCTTGGCGTGCTGCGTCGTGCCAAAGGCAGCTTTGTGATCGTTACCAACGAGTTTGGTGTGGTGCAGGGATTGATCACCCCGCTGGATGTGCTGGAAGCGATTGCCGGTGAGTTCCCGGATGAGGACGAAACGCCGGATATCGTTGCTGATGGCGATGGCTGGCTGGTTAAGGGCGGCACCGATCTGCACTCGCTGCAACAGCTGCTGGATTATCACGAACTGGTGAAAGCTGAAGATGACCACGCTTCGCTGGCGGGTCTGCTGATTGACCAGAAAGGCCAGCTGCCGAAACCGGGTGAGGTGATTGATCTGCCGCCGCTGCATTTCCACATTATCGAAGCGACCGATTACCGTGTCGATTTGGTGCGCGTCACCAAAGACAAGCCGCACGATGATGAGGAAGAAGAAGCGTAAATAAAAACGGCACCTGCGGGTGCCGTTTTTTTATGCGCTCAACTGCGCCTGATGCTGTTCCAGCCAGGCAGGGAAATCCTCAATCGGCATTGGCCGGGCATAGAAATAACCCTGCAAATGATCCACGCCGCGTTCACGCAGATATTGCGCCTGCTCCGCGGTTTCAACCCCTTCGGCGACCAGGCTGATATTCAGACGCTGCGCCAGCGAAATCACCATATCGGTGACGGTCGCGTTAATCGCATCGGTACCAATCGCGGCGGTAAAGATCTTGTCAATCTTCAGCACATCCGGCTTCAGGTCCTTCAGATAGGCGAGGGAGCTGTGTCCGGTACCGAAGTCATCAATCGCCAGTCGCACGCCAATGTCATGCAGCTGCGCCACCACCGACTGATCAATCACCGGCAGGGCATCGCGTTCCGTCAGCTCCACCACCAGCTTCGGCTGCGGATTGGCCGGCCACCAGATACGTTGCAGGTCTTCAACAATCGCCCGATCGTGGAAATGGCTGGCGGCGACGTTAATCGCAATATGGAATGAGGAGCAGCGCGGCAGATTCGGCAGTTCATCCACCACTTTGGCAATCACGAAGCGTGTCAGTGGCGCAATCAGGTTCTGACGTTCGGCCAGCGGAATAAACACATCAGGCGCGACCCAGCCCTGACGCGGGTTATGCCAGCGCAGCAGCAATTCAATGCCATCGCACTCGCCGGATTTGGCGTTGATCAGTGGCTGGCAGTAAACCATAAATTCATTGGCGGTGATGCCATAGCTGATTTGCCAGCTCAGACTCATGCGATTGGCCGTAGCCAGCCAGACGATATAACCCATCAGCAGGCTCAGCAGCACCGCCAGCGGCAGCTGAGACGGCATGGTGCTCAGCGCCAGACGGGCCGGAGAGGGGCCATACAGCGTGATGGTATAAGGATAACGCAGCGAGGTCTGATCGTAGGCGACTTCATCTTCCGACGGCACCGTCGGTTCAATCATCGGATTGCCGTATTCCAGACTCTGGCCACCGACGTTAAATATGGCGCGTTCCACCCAGGGTAATTGCGGCTCCAGCAGATAATCAGTCATTAATTCAATATTAATAACCTGTAATAAGCCATCGCGATTATCCAGCGATCGTGGTGTCCACAGCAGCAGCACCGGCGAACCTTTTAACAGGTAATCATCGATGGTCAGCATCATGCGTTGATTATTAATCGCCAGCTCAGGATAGGTCTGGCTGAAGGAAATATTTTGCGGACCGTAAATACTCGAGCAATAAAGCGTGTCGTGCTCGACCAGCAGAATAGAACGTACGGTTTGCAGCGCAGCAATTTTCTCAATCAGCGGGAATCGCACCTCCGGGCAGGAGACGCCCACCAGACCGAGGGTGTTATTGGCGGAGACATCCAGCGGCGAAAACATCCGATCAAAACGTTCAATAGCGCGGGAAGCAAAGTCCAGCGACTGCTGCTCAATACGCGACTTCTCCTCGATATAACGAAAAGTCAGCGTAAGAATTAAAACCAGCGCGGCGATCGCTAACGCAATAAGCAGCCGCTTACGGCGAAATTGACCAACAAATTGCTGGGCTATGAGCATCAGTAACCACCTTGCAAGACTAAGAATAAAGCCAAAGTAACGTATAGGTTATCGGCATAGCGGCGGCCAGGTTTAGCACAGCTCAGGAAAAAAAGCGGCACTGAAAAAGCAGCGCGGCCAACAAGGGCCGCGCGTAAATCACTCTATATGGTTTGGAAGGGCTGAGGTAGCAGCAGATGCATAAAAACGTCTGAGTGGTGATTTTTTGTGCGCCGTAACGGGCGCGAAATTAATCGCACTGCACCTTAATCGCCAGGCCGCCGCGCGACGTTTCACGGTATTTGGCGTTCATATCTTTACCGGTCTCGTACATGGTTTCGATCACTTTATCGAGCGATACGCGTGGCTCACTGGTGCGACGCAGCGCCATCCGTGCCGCGTTGATGGCCTTCACCGAAGCGATGGCGTTGCGCTCAATGCAGGGCACCTGAACCTGTCCGGCTACCGGGTCGCAGGTCAGACCGAGGTTATGTTCCATGCCGATTTCGGCAGCGACGCAAACCTGTTCCGGGCTGGCGCCCAGCAGTTCCGCCAGACCTGCCGCGGCCATCGAACAGGCGACGCCAACTTCGCCCTGACAACCCACTTCAGCGCCGGAAATTGACGCGTTCATTTTATACAGCACGCCAATGGCACCGGAGGCGAGGAAATAACGGATATAGATATCCGGCGTGACGCTCTCAATAAAATGATCATAGTAAGCGAGCACCGCAGGCACGATGCCGCAGGCGCCGTTTGTCGGTGCGGTGACCACACGTCCACCGGCGGCATTCTCTTCGTTCACCGCCAGCGCAAACATATTCACCCAGTCGATCACGTTCATCGGATCATTGGAGTGTTTGGTGGAGGAGACCAGCAAACGGCGCAGCGCGGCGGCACGGCGCGGTACGCGCAGCGGGCCAGGCAAAACGCCTTCGGTATTCAGTCCGCGATCGATACAGGCCTGCATGGTCTGCCAGATGTTGGCGAAGTAGCTGAAGATATCGTCGCGGCTGTGCAGCGCCAGCTCATTTTTCATCACCAGGCCAGAGAGCGACAGACCGCTTTCCCGGCAGTGGCTGAGTAACGCGTTGGCGGAGTTAAACGGGAAGGGGACGGACACCTCATCCAGCACCGACTGGCCAAAATGTTCTTCATCGACGATAAACCCGCCGCCAATGGAGTAATAGGTTTTGCTGAGGATCAGCAGATCGCCCGCGAAGGCAAACAGCGTCAGGCCATTTTCATGCAGCGCCAGGTTTTCACTGCGGAAGACCATTCCGCCTTCGCGCGGGAAATCCACTTCGTGTGCGCCATTGGCCAGCAGCAAACGTTCGCGCTGCTCAACATCCTGGATAAAAGCGGGAATGCTATCGATATCCACGGTAGCGGGAGAGGCACCGGCCAGACCCATAATGATGGCGATATCGGTGTGGTGACCTTTGCCCGTAAGCGACAGAGAGCCGTAGACGTCAACCGCAACGCGCGTGACATCCTGCAACTTACCCTGTTCGGCGAGCAGATCCACAAACTGTTTACCCGCTTTCATCGGGCCGACGGTATGCGAACTGGACGGGCCGATACCCACTTTGAACATGTCAAAAACACTAATCACCGGTGACACTCCTCACAAATCTTATTATCTCAGGCGCAGGCCATTTTATGCGGCTAATAGTAATCGCCCCCGCTTTATCACGAGCAGCTTTTCGCATGAAATAAACTAATTATACAGCACAGAAATAGTTATCCGTGGCGAGGGCAGTAAAACCGAGGTGACAAAGTGGCAAGCAGGGATGCCAGCGTGCATCAATCAGGCGGGGAGCGCGATTTGCTGGCCGAGCGCGCGAATGATGCCCGCCGTCATGCCCCAGATAAAATAATCTTCGTACCAGGAGAGCCACACCTGATGCTGGCGATGGCCGTGACGCAGCGTCAGGCCGCTATAGCGCCCCAGACGTAATGCCTCGGCCAGCGGCATGGCGAAGGCGCTTTCCACCTCGTCGGGATTAATCGACAGCGGCAGACCGGCAGGAATGATGCCAACCACCGGCGTCACGGCAAAGCCGGTGCTGCTGGTCACGGCGGGCAACACGCCCACCACCCGCACCTGCTCGGGTTGAATGCCAACTTCCTCCTGCGCCTCACGCAGCGCGGTGTAGATCAGCGATTCATCGCTGGCATCCTGCATCCCGCCGGGAAAAGCCACCTGACCCGCATGTTTCCGCAGGTGCGATGAACGGCGCGTCAGCAATAAACCGGGTTCAGCGTTAGCAATCACCGGCACCAGTACCGCAGCGCGGCGGCCGCTGATGGCGCTTTTCGCGGGCGTGAGCGGCGGTTGCAACAGGAAACGGCTGAGGAATTGATTAAGGGTCAGGGCGTTGTTCATGTCAGACTGGCTCCCGCAGGCTGGGCAGAATACGATTCACTTTATGCAGCGTTTCCTGATACTCCGCCGTCACCTCGCTATCGGCGACCAGGCCGCCGCCAGCAGCACAGTAAAGCTGCTGGTCTTCGGCAATCAGGGTGCGAATGGTGATGCTGGTGTCCATGCGGCCACACAGGCTGATATATCCGATGCTGCCGCACCAGGCGTTGCGACGATGCGGCTCCAGTTCTTCAATGATCTCCATGGCGCGGATTTTCGGTGCGCCGGTGATGGAGCCGCCGGGGAAACAGGCGCGCAGCAGATCGGTCGCCGCCAGCGAGGCCGGTAAGCGAGCGCGTATCGTGCTCACCAGATGGTGCACCGCAGGAAAAGGCTCCACGACAAACAGCTGCGGCACGCTGACGCTGCCCGGTTCAGCCACGCGGCCGATATCATTACGCAGCAGGTCAACAATCATCAGATTCTCGGCACGATCTTTCTCCGCGCTGGCCAGTTCCTCAGCCTGCTGCCGATCGGCGACGGGATCGGCCATGCGCGGTCGCGTGCCTTTAATCGGCCGGGTTTCAATCACCTGCTGTTGCAGAGACAGGAAGCGTTCCGGCGAGAGACTGAGGATGGCGCTATCCGGCAGGCGCAGAAAGGCGCTGAACGGGGCGCGGTTCGCCTGGTTCAGCCGTTCGAACGCCTGCCATTCATTGCCGCGATAGCTGGCCTGGAAACGCTGTGCCAGATTCACCTGGTAGCAGTCGCCCGCCTGGATATAGGCCTGCACAGCGGCAAAACGCTGGGCGTAGGCGTCAAAACTGAGATTGGAGTGCCAGTCGCTGGTCAGCGCAAAGGGCGGCGTCGGCCGCGCGGTTTGCGCCTGCAACCACTGCCAGCGGGCGTCTGCATCATCGAGCGCCACCAGCGTCAGCTGCTGCTGATGGTGATCGGCAATCAGCGCCCAGTCATAAATCCCCACCGCCATATCCGGGGTATGGAGATCGTGCTGTGCCCGCTGCGGCAACTGCTCAAACCGGCGGCCTAAATCGTAACCGAATAAGCCCAGCGCACCGCCCTGGAAAGGCAGATCGGGGTGGAAGGCAGGCGCAGCGCCAAGGGCGTCACACTGCTGCTGCACCAGCGTCAGCGGATCGTCGGTGCTGATAAGAAGGCTGTCGGAGCGGGCGATTTCGGTCTGCGCGCCGCGGGTCACCAGGGTAACGCGCGGATCGGCAGTCATGATATCGAAACGGTTATCCGCATGATCGGCCTGGCCAGAGGTCAGCAGCATCGCCCAGGGCTGGTGAGCAAGGGTGGAAAACAGTTGCGACAACGTATCCGGCGTATACTTCAGATTGAGGATTTTTACGATCATGGGATGAATCAGGTAACAGCATTAAGGGCGTTAGCCTGCCATATTTTTTTGTCGCTGGCACCTGTTTGTTCCGCATGGAATAATGCGTCCCCTTTTAGCAGGAGCGAGTTATGTTTACAGGTCTTCCGGCACTATCTCACGAACAGCAACAACAGGCAGTTGAACGCATCCAGGAACTGATGGCGGGCGGGATGTCCAGCGGCCAGGCGATTGCGCAGGTGGCGCATGAAATTCGCCAGAGCCATCAGGGAGAGCAGATTCGGGCGCGCTTTGAAGACGACGAGGACGAAGACGACGACGCCTGACGCCCGAACGGGTTACAGCGCGGCGACGATTTTAATTTCGACTTTATATTTCGGGTTCATCAAACCGGCCTGCACGGTGCAACGCACCGGCGCATTGCCCGGCGAAACCCAGGCATCCCAGGCGCGGTTCATCGCCGGGAAGTCCGCTTTGTCGACCAGAAAAATGGTGGCATCGAGGATTTTGCTCTTATCAGAACCGACGCGGGTCAGAATCGCGTCAATCACTGCCAGCGCATTGGCGGTTTGCGCTTCGGCATCCTCATCAAGATTCTCCGGCACGCTGGTGTAATACACCGTCTGGTTATGAATCACGGCTTCTGACATGCGGTGTTCCGGATCGATACGCGTAATGGTCATGGTTTTCTCCTTATTTATCGCTGCGCTAGCCTGCCACATCCGGCAACCCGCTGTCATCTGTTGTGGTCGCCTGGGCAGAATACTGACATAATTACAGTACTTTTAAGCAATCGGTGAGGATGTGTGGCAGACGATTTTGCAGCTGACGGCGCGCTGGCGCAGGCGATTCCAGGCTTTAAACCGCGCGAAGCGCAGCGTGAAATGGCGCAGGCGGTAGCTGAAGCGGTGAAAACCGGCGGTGAACTGGTGGTTGAAGCCGGAACCGGTACCGGGAAAACCTATGCCTATCTTGCGCCCGCCCTGCGTGCCGGGAAAAAAGTGATCATCTCCACCGGTTCTAAAGCCTTGCAGGATCAGCTGTACAACCGCGATCTTCCCACCATTGCCCGCGCCCTGAAATTCAAAGGTAAAACCGCGCTGTTGAAAGGGCGCTCCAACTATCTCTGCCTTGAGCGTATGGAGCAGCAGACGCAAAGTGGCGGTGACCTCAGCGTTCAGGCGCTGAGCGATTTGATTACCCTGCGGGGCTGGTCATCGGAAACCATTGATGGCGATACCAGCGGCTGCGCGGGTGTCGCGGAAGACAGCCCGGTGTGGCCCTATGTCACCAGTACCAACGATAACTGTCTCGGCAGCGACTGTCCGCTGTATAAAGAGTGCTTTGTGGTCAAAGCGCGTAAGCGCGCGATGGAAGCGGATGTGGTGGTGGTTAACCATCATCTGTTTCTTGCCGACCTGGTGGTAAAAGAGAGCGGGTTTGGCGAACTGATCCCGGAAGCTGAGGTGATGATTTTCGATGAAGCCCACCAGTTGCCGGATATCGCCAGCCAGTATTTCGGCCAGCAGCTCTCCAGCCGTCAGCTACTCGACCTGGTCAAAGACATCATCATTGCCTACCGCACCGAAGTGCGCGATGTGCAGCAACTACAAAAATCCGCCGACCGTCTGGCGCAATGCACGCAGGATTTCCGCCTGACGCTGGGAGAACCGGGTTTCCGCGGCAACCTGCGCGATCTGCTCAACGACAATAACATCATGCGGATGCTGACCCTGCTGGATGATGCGCTGGAACTTTGTTACGACGTGATCAAGCTATCGCTGGGTCGTTCTGCGCTGCTGGATGCCGCTTTTGAGCGTGCCGCTCTGTATCGCACCCGGCTGAAACGCCTGCGCGCCATCGATGAACCGGGTTTCAGCTACTGGTACGAATGTACCAGCCGTCATTTTACCCTCGCGCTGACGCCGCTCTCGGTCTCGGAACGCTTCCGGGAAGTGATGGATACCCGCAAGGCGGCGTGGGTATTCACCTCGGCGACGCTGGCGGTGAATGAACAGATGGGCCACTTCGCCAGTCGGCTGGGGGTGGATAAGGCCAGAACGCTGATCCTCAGTAGTCCGTTCGATTATGCCCGCCAGGCCTTGCTGTGCGTGCCGCGCAACCTGCCGGAGCCTAATCGCCCCGGCGGCGCGCGTCAGCTGGCGCGGATGATGAAGCCGCTTATCGACGCCAACAAAGGGCGCTGCTTCTTTTTATGCACCTCGCACATGATGATGCGTGAACTGGCGGTGGAATTCCGTGCCTCCATGACCATTCCGGTGCTGTTGCAGGGCGAAACCAGCAAAGGCCAGCTGCTGAAGCAGTTTCTCGACGCGGGCAACGCGTTGCTGGTGGCTACCAGCAGCTTCTGGGAAGGGGTGGATGTGCGTGGCGATGCGCTGTCGCTGGTCATCATCGATAAACTGCCCTTTACCTCGCCGGAAGATCCGCTTCTGAAGGCGCGTATGGAAGATTGTCGCCTGCGCGGCGGCGATCCCTTTAACGACGTGCAGTTACCGGATGCGGTAATTACCCTGAAACAGGGCGTGGGGCGTTTGATTCGTGATACCGACGATCGTGGTGTACTGGTGATTTGCGATCAGCGCCTGGTGTCGCGTCCCTACGGTGCCTTATTCCTCAACAGCTTGCCCCCCACGCCGCGCACCCGCGACCTTGACCGCGCCATCCGCTTTGTCCGTGAGCAGGAGAGTCACTAATTTGTGCCAGGCTGTGATAAGATGCGCGCCATTTTTGACTCTCCCGAGGTTGTTATGTCCGCCCGAATTTTAGCCCTGGACACGGCGACAGAAGCCTGTTCTGCCGCGCTGCTGCATCAGCAGCAGATTGATGCCCGTTTCGAAATTGCCCCGCGCGATCATACGCAGCGTATTCTGCCGCTGGTGCAGGAACTGTTGCAGGCGCAGCAGCTCGAACTGACCGCGCTCGATGCGCTGGCATTTGGTCGCGGGCCTGGCAGCTTTACCGGCGTGCGCATCGGTATCGGTATCGCACAGGGGCTGGCGCTGGGGGCGAATCTGCCGATGATCGGCATCTCTTCCTTAGCCACCATGGCGCAGGGCGCATGGCGTCTGACCGGTGCGACTCAGGTACTGGCGGCGATTGATGCGCGTATGGGCGAAGTGTACTGGGCGGAGTATCAGCGCGATGCACAGGGTGAATGGCAGGGCGCTGAGACTGAAGCGGTGCTGACGCCAGAAGCGGCGCAGGCACGTATCGCCAGCCTGAGTGGTGAATGGACCACGGTCGGTACCGGCTGGCAGGCTTACCCGCAATTGCTGACTTCGCCGGGCGCCCGGCTGCACTCCAGCGAGGTGCTGCTGCCTGCCGCAGAAGATATGCTGCCGCTGGCGGTGTCTGCATGGCAGCGCGGGGAAAGCGTGGCGGTGGAGCACGCTGAGCCGGTGTATCTGCGCAATGAAGTGGCATGGAAAAAGTTACCAGGCCGTTAAAAGCGCCACGCAACTTATCGCTGCGCATTCAGTCTAATCTGAGAAATAACAGGAGAAGTACCATGCCAATAAGTCGTAAAGGGATGTCTGGCGCTCTGTTAGCCTGCGTGCTGTTGATCAGCGGTTGTGTTTCGGTGCCGGACTCGATTAAAGGGAGTTCTCAGCTTCCACAGCAAGATTTACTTCGGGTGATGAATGCGCCGCAGCTATATGTCGGGCAGGAGTCGCGTTTCGGCGGTAAGGTGGTGAACGTCACCAATCTGAATGGTCTGACGCGCCTCGAAATCGCCACCCAGCCGCTGGATGACAGCGCGCGCCCACGCCTGGATGCGGCGTCGGTTGGCCGCATTTTTGCCGACATTCACGGCTTTGTCGATCCGGTGGACGTGAAAAACCAGTTCGTTACCGTGCTGGGTAACATCAAAGGCACCGAGAAAGGCACTGTGGGTCAGGCCAGCTATAATTTTGTGGTGATCGATGTGAAAGGTTATCAGCGCTGGCGTTTGACGCAGCAGGTGATGACGCCGCCACAGCCAATCGATCCCTGGATTTGGTATGGACCGACGCGTCGTCACCCCGGTTATTGGGGACCTAACCCCTACTGGGGCATGTACAACAGCGGCCCGGCACAGGTAGAAACCATTCTGACTGAATAACTTTTGTTTATCAGTCTGTTACGGCCCGATCGCGGTGCACGCGAGCGGGCCTTTTTATTGAGAGCGCAACCGAAGCGCGAAATTTAGTGATGCGCCTCGCAACCTGAAAATGTCATACCGGGCAAACTGGTACAATCAGTTAAAATATTGTTAATAACATTGATGGCAGAGGCGGCGATGGCTAAGCAACAAGAATATCGGGGTGAATCTTTGAATAAGGTTTGGCTGAAACGCTATCCGCCAGATGTCCCGGCGGAAATTACTGCGGACCGTTATACCTCTTTGATCGATCTTTTTGAGCAGGCAGCAACGCGTTATGCCGATCAGGTCGCTTTCGTTAACATGGGCCAGCCGATGACCTATCGTCAGCTGGAGCAGAAAAGCCGCGCTTTTGCCGCCTGGCTGCAACAGGGGCTGAAACTGCAGGCGGGCGATCGTGTTGCCCTGATGATGCCCAATCTGCTGCAATATCCGGTGGCGCTGTTTGGCGTGCTGCGTGCGGGCATGGTGGTGGTTAACGTCAACCCGCTCTACACGCCGCGCGAGCTTAAGCATCAGCTGGTGGACAGTGGCGCCAGCGCGATTGTTATCGTCTCAAACTTTGCCCACACGCTGGAAAAAGTGGTTGCCGAAACGCCGGTAAAACATGTGATGCTGACGCGCATGGGCGACCAGCTGGCGCCGGTAAAAGGTACGCTGGTCAATTTTGTCGTGCGCTATGTGAAAAAGCTGGTGCCGAAATACCATCTGCCTGGCGCCGTGCCGTTCCGTCACGCGTTGCAGCAGGGGGCGCAGCTCACCTATACGCGTCCTGATGTCAGTAATGACGATCTGGCGTTTCTGCAATATACCGGCGGCACGACCGGGGTGGCGAAAGGCGCGATGCTGACCCACGGCAACATGCAGGCCAACCTCGAACAGTCCAAAGCGACTTACGGCAAACTGCTGCGCCCCGGACAGGAGTGCGTGGTCACGGCGCTGCCGCTGTACCATATTTTCGCCCTGACGGTGAATTGCCTGCTGTTTCTTGATCTCGGCGGCCAGAACCTGTTGATTACCAATCCGCGCGACATTCCGGGTTTTGTGAAAGAGCTGGCGAAGTTTCCGTTCACCGCGCTGACGGGCGTCAACACGCTATTTAACGCGCTGCTGAACGACGCCAACTTTAACCAGCTGGATTTCTCCACGCTGCGTTTATCCGCCGGCGGTGGCATGGCGGTGCAGAAAGCGGTGGCGGAACGCTGGGAAAAACTCACCGGCCACTATTTGCTGGAAGGCTATGGCCTGACGGAGTGCTCGCCGCTGGTGTCAGTCAATCCGTATGACATTACCTGTCACACCGGCAGTATCGGTTTACCGGTACCCTCCACCGATGTGCGTATCGTGGATGAGCAGGATAATGAAGTGGCACCCGGTGAACCGGGCGAGCTTTGCATTCGCGGTCCGCAGGTGATGCTCGGCTACTGGCAGCACCCGGCGGCCACCGACGAAGTGTTGAAAAATGGCTGGCTGCATACCGGTGATATTGTTACCGTGGACAGCGAAGGCTTTATCCGCATCGTCGATCGGAAAAAAGACATGATCCTGGTGTCCGGTTTTAATGTGTATCCTAACGAAATCGAAGATGTGCTGATGCAGCATGAGAAAGTGCGTGAAGCCGCCGCGATTGGCGTGCCGAGCGATCTTTCCGGTGAAGCGGTGAAGGTATGTATCGTGAAAAAAGATCCTTCGCTGACCAAAGAAGAGGTGCTGGATCATTGTCGCCGCCAGCTTACCGGATACAAAGTACCGAAGATTATTGAGTTTCGTGACGAGCTGCCCAAAACCAATGTGGGCAAGATCCTGCGTCGTGAACTGCGCGACGAGGTGAAGCGGGAAGGGCAGTAACGCGCAACCCGCTAATGGTTAACGCCGGCAATGACCGGCGTTTTTATTGCTTTTAACATGGAGCGCTGCGCGAAGTATGCCGCAGCGAAAACATAACGTGAATTATTCCCTGATCGACCAAAATGACCAACTGGCTGCGGTGTGTGACAAAGCGCGCCAGCACGCTGCCGTGGCGCTGGACACCGAATTTGTCCGCACGCGCACTTACTATCCGCAGCTGGGCTTGATTCAGCTGTTTGATGGCGAGCAACTGGTCCTGATCGATCCGCTCAACATCACCGACTGGGCGCCGTTTGTGGCGCTGCTGCGGGATACGCAGGTGACCAAATTCCTGCACGCTGGTGGTGAAGACCTTGAAGTGTTCCTGCACCGTTTTCGCTGTCTGCCCGATCCGATGATCGATACCCAGATTCTGGCGGCCTTTGCCGGGCAGCCGCTGTCGTGGGGCTTTGCCGCGATGGTAATGCACTTCAACCAAATCGAACTCGATAAAAGCGAAGCGCGCACCGACTGGCTGGCGCGGCCGCTGACGGCGCGTCAGTGTGAATACGCGGCGGCTGATGTGGCCTATCTGTTGCCCATCGCGCACCAGCTGGTGGCGCAGACCGAAGCCGCAGGCAATATGGCGGCGGCGCTCAGCGAATGCGACACCCTGTGTCAGCGTCGTCTTGATGTACTGGCGCCTGAAGATGCCTGGCGCGATATCACCAATGCCTGGCAACTGCGTCCGCGTCAGCTGGCGGCGTTGCAGCGTCTGGCTGCATGGCGTCTGAATATTGCGCGGCAGAAAGATATGGCGGTGAACTTTGTGGTTCGCGAAGAGAATCTGTGGAAAGTGGCGCGCTTTATGCCGGGTAGTTTAGGCGAGCTGGATCATCTGGGACTCAATGGCCATGAGATCCGTTTTCACGGCAAAGCGATGCTGGCGCTGGTGGCCGAAGCGCAGGCGCAGGATGAAGCCACGCTGCCGGAACCGCTCGGCAATCTGATTGACCATCCGCATTACAAGCAGACGTTTAAGGCGATCAAAGCGCTGGTGCAGCAGGTGAGTGAAGAGACCGGCTTTAGCCAGGAACTGCTGGCTTCGCGTCGTCAGATCAATCAGGTGCTGAGTGTGCAATGGGGACTGAAAAGCGCATCACGCACGCCGGAATTGCTGACAGGCTGGCGCGGCGATTTGCTGAAAGCGCGCATCGACGAGATTCTGCAAACGCTGTAATCCCCTTGTTTCCCCTGCGAACTGCGCAGGGGAAAATCAGGAGACCGCTGGCGTCATTTGGTGACTTCTTCCGTCTCCGGTAGCGTGACGTTCAACTCCAGAATGGAGATATCATCCCCTTTCTGGTCCAGCTGAACCGTCACCATATCCGGATCAATTTTTACGTACTTACAAATCACTTCCAGAATGTCGCGCTTAAGCTGCGGCAGGTAATGGGGCTCACTGTCACCCCTTCTGCGTTCAGCCACAATAATCTGCAGCCTTTCCTTGGCGATGTTGGCTGTGTTCTTCTTACGGGATAAAAAGAAATCAAGTAATGCCATTGGTTATCCCCCGAACAGGCGTTTCAGGAAACCCTTCTTCTCTTCTTCAATAAAGCGGAAGGGGCGTTCTTCGCCAAGCAGGCGGTCTACGGTATCAGCATAGGCTTTACCGGCATCTGAGGTGGCGTCGAGGATCACCGGCTCACCCTGGTTAGAGGCGCGCAGTACCGATTGATCTTCAGGAATAACGCCAACCAGCGGAATACGCAGGATATCCAGCACGTCTTCCATGCTCAGCATATCGCCACGGCTTACGCGGCCCGGATTGTAACGGGTCAGCAGCAGGTGTTCTTTCACCGCTTCTTCGCCATTTTCCGCGCGACGTGATTTGGACGCGATGATGCCGAGAATACGGTCGGAGTCACGTACTGATGAAACTTCCGGGTTGGTAGTGATGATGGCTTCGTCGGCGAAGTACAGCGCCATCAGCGCACCGGTTTCGATACCGGCTGGAGAGTCACAAACCACAAAGTCGAAGTCCATGGCTGCCAGATCGTTCAGCACTTTCTCCACGCCTTCACGGGTCAGGGCATCTTTGTCACGGGTTTGCGACGCCGGCAGAATGTAAAGCTGCTCGGTGCGTTTGTCTTTGATCAGCGCCTGATTCAGCGTGGCATCGCCCTGGATGACGTTAACAAAGTCGTAAACCACGCGGCGTTCGCAGCCCATGATCAGATCGAGGTTACGCAGACCGATATCGAAATCGATCACAACGGTTTTTTTGCCTTTCTGCGCCAGACCAGTGGCGATGGCCGCGCTTGACGTGGTCTTGCCAACGCCCCCTTTACCCGATGTAACTACAATGATGCGTGCCATAAATATTGATTTCCTTAACGAAAGAAAAGGGGCCTAATTAAGTGTCTGAATGGTGAGCGCGCCCTCTTTGAGGCACAGACGCGCAGCTTTACCAAAAAATTCTGCCGGAATCTGATCCATGATCCAGTATTCCCCGGCAATTGAGACCAACTCTGCGGCGAGGTTGGTACAAAAAATCTGGCAGTCACGATCGCCGCTGGCACCCGCCAGGGCACGACCGCGCATCATGCCGTAAATATGGATGTTGCCATCGGCAACCAGCTCGGCACCGGCGCTGACGCTGCTGGTGACAATCAAATCAGCGTTGCGGGCATAGATTTGCTGCCCCGAACGGACCGGCGTATGGATGATGCGGGTTTTGGTGACGGTATCTGCCGCGACGGGGGCGGGCGCTGGCGTGGGTTCAGCAGCAGGCGTTTCAACGCGCTTTTTGCGATCGCTCCCCTCAGACAGCACAGGTAATCCGGCACGTGCGATCATCTTTTTCAGCGCATCATCTTTACAACCGCTGACGCCAACGATGCGCAGCCCCGTTGCCGTGACGGCTTGCTGCATCTGCTTCCAGTTGATGTCACCGTTCAGTGCAGACACATTCAGCACCACCGGCGCGTTTTTCAGAAAGCCGGGTGCCTGGTCGATTTTGTCCTGCAGCGCCTGACGAATCACCTCGGGTTGCGAATGGTGCAGATGAACCACTGACAGGGTAAAACTGCTTCCCTTGAATTCGATTGGCGTTTGCGACATCTGTCCTGACTCGTCCTGTTTTCACTTCCGTCTGATGCAAGCCGATAAAATCGTCATTAACACCGCACGGTCAATATTCGAAGTTCTGCAAGCATGTTATAGTTACTGTTATATTCAGGCAAGTGACGCCACAGGTTAATTCGAGTAAAAAATATGTTTTGTGTGATCTACAGAAGCCCGCAACGTGACCAGACTTATCTCTATGTTGAAAAAAAAGACGATTTCTCGCGCGTCCCGGAGGAATTGCTGCGCGGCTTCGGCAAACCCCAGCTCTCAATGGTGCTGTCGCTGGACAAACGCGAAAAACTGGCTAATGCGGATATCAATAAAGTTAAGCAGGGACTGAGCGAACAGGGCTATTATTTACAATTGCCGCCCCCGGTGGAAAGTCTGCTGAACATACATCTTCAGCACGGCAAAAAAGATTAATTCGGATTCATCTGTAAATATATCCAGATTAAATCATCCACCCGCATCGCTTTATTTATTGCCTGCATTAAAGCCTTAATTGCAGGCAATAAACCAATGTCCTCTCGCCCCGTGATGATAACGATTAACGTCTTTTGACAATTTCCGCACAGCTCACAGCCAAAAACCAGCTTAATATATTGACCCTCAGCCTGCCGCGTTCCGGCACTGAAGCAGACACAACGCGCCAGTTGGACTGGCGTCATACTCAAACCAAAGCAGGGGAATAGCATGTATCAGCATCGTAACTGGCAGGGCGCTTTGTTGGATTACCCGGTCAGTAAAGTGGTCTGTGTAGGCAGCAACTATGCTAAGCACATCAAGGAGATGGGAAGCGCAACGCCCAGCGAGCCGGTGGTATTTATCAAACCGGAAACTGCGCTGTGCGATCTGCGTCAGCCACTGTCCATTCCGGGCAATTTTGGTGAAGTGCACCACGAAGTGGAGCTGGCGGTACTTATCGGCGCCACGCTGAAGCAGGCGAATGAAGAACATGTGGCTAAGGCCATTGCCGGATACGGCGTGGCGCTGGACCTGACGTTGCGTGATGTGCAGGCGGGTCTGAAGAAAGCGGGTCAGCCATGGGAAAAGTCTAAAGGCTTCGATAACTCCTGCCCGCTGTCTGGTTTTATCCCGGCGGCCGAATTCAATGGTGATCCGCAGAATACCGAGCTGAAGCTGGTGGTGAACGGTGAAGTGCGCCAGCATGGCAGCACCGCCGATATGATCCACAAAATCCTGCCGCTGATTGCCTATATGAGCCAGTATTTTACGCTGCGCGCCGGCGATGTGGTGATCACCGGCACCCCTGAAGGGGTGGGTCCGATGCGCTCTGGCGACAAACTTGAAATCTCGCTGGCGGGTCACGGTATTACCACGCGCGTACTGTAAAACTTGCATCACCGCACCTGAACCTTTATAAGGTGCGGTTTTAAAGCTAACCCGGACCGCCATCATGACAGACCTTCCTTTCTGGCAGACAAAACGCCTTGACCAAATGAACGACGCCGAGTGGGAATCGCTGTGCGACGGCTGCGGTCAGTGCTGCCTGAATAAACTGCAGGATGCGGATACCGATGAAATCTACTTCACCAACGTCGCCTGCAATCAGCTGAACATCAAAACCTGCCAGTGTCGTAACTACGAACGGCGTTTTGAGTATGAAGAAGATTGCATCAAACTGACGCGGGACAACCTCACCACGTTTAACTGGCTGCCGCGTACCTGTGCCTATCGCTTGTTAGGTGAAGGGAAGACGTTACCGGCCTGGCATCCTCTGGTGTCCGGTTCGAAGAAAGCGATGCATGCGCAGCGCATTTCAGTGCGTTATATCGCGGTGCGGGAGAGTGAAGTGCGCGACTGGGAAGATCATATTATCGATCGGCCCGACCGCAACGGTTGATAAGAAAACAGGCAGCCTCGGCTGCCTGATTTTTTTTAGCGGCTAAACAGATCGCGACGTTTGGCTTTGAAAGGCTGAGCAATCAGCACCAGCGCGCCTACCAGCAGATAAGCAGCGAAAATGAAGATCATCCACTGCGGCATACTCCAGGTGAGGAAGGTCCAGCTACGTTCAGCGCAGTCGCCGCTGGCGACAAACACCGACGGCAGCCATTTATCCAGCGGCAGCCAGCCAGGGAAACGTGCGGCAAAATCACAGGTTACGAACGGATTGGGATGCAGCTGGATCATGGTGTGATCGTAAGAGAGCTTTAATCCCTGAATGGCACTGTACAGCCAGATCAGAATCGCTACCCAACGCAGTGGGGTTTTGGGCGCAATCGCCCCAACGATGCCCGCGCCCATCACGCCGAACAGCGCACACCGTTCATAAATACACATCACGCAGGGTTTCTGGCCCATGACATGCTGAAAAAAGAGTGCTGTCAGTTCAAGAGCCAGCGTAGTCAGTGCCAACAATAACCAGGCTCCGCGACCTCGCGAACATTGGTTCAAATATCGCAACATATAGCTTTTCCTGTAGCCGTTAATGTCTGGCAGTGTAAACCAAAAGCGCGACCGTGCCAGCCTGGCTACAGGAAAAAATCATGTATAAAAATGAGTTATCCTGATCCAGGCCAAAAAAGTTTAGGGTTGTGCAACGCTAATCCAACCCTGCTGTAAAAAGTAATCGGTTAATGGCACCAGCCATTCGGTGATGCAGAAAAACCCGACCAGCGACAGCACCACGGTGAACGGCAACGCCATCCACACCATGCGACCGTAGGAGAGATGGATCAGCGGCGCCAGAGCCGAGGTCAGCAGGAACAGAAACGCCGCCTGACCATTGGGCGTCGCCACAGAGGGCAGGTTGGTGCCGGTGTTGGTGGCGACGGCCAGCAGCTCGAACTGGCGCAAATCGATCGCGCCATGTTGCAACGCCCGCTTCGCCTCGTTGATATACACCGAGCCAACAAACACGTTATCGGAAATCGATGACAACACGCCATTGAACACATAGAACCAGCGCAGTTGCCAGTCCGGGTCGGCCTGCAACACAAAATGAATCAGAGGCTGGAACAGTTGCTGCTCAATGATGACCGCGACGATAGCAAAGAACACCGCCAGTAACGCGGTAAACGGCAGGGCTTCGGTAAAGGCCTGGCCCAGTTGATGCTCATCAGTGAAGCCGCACAACGAGGTGGCGAGAATAATCACCGACAGGCCAATCAGGCCCACTTCGGCCAGATGAAAAGCCAGCGCGATGATAAGCCATACGCCGATCAGGGCCTGCACCCACAGTTGCAGCGTCTCCTGACGGGTGCGCTGGGCGCTGGCCTGCCGATCGCTCTCCAGCAGAACGATACGCACCGCATCCGGCAGGGTTTCACCGTAGCCAAACAGACGGAAGCGCTCCACCAGTACGCTGACCAGAATGCCGCACAGCAACACCGGCACGGTCACGGGCGCCATGTGCAGGAAAAAGTCGGTGAAGTTCCAGCCTGCCGCGTGGGCGATAATCAGGTTTTGCGGTTCGCCCACCATGGTCATCACCCCGCCAAGGGCGGTTCCGACGCCGGCCTGCATCATCAGGCTGCGCAGGAAAGCGCGAAACTTTTCCAGCGTCTCGGGTGTTCCCGCATCGTCATGCTGCGCCGACGCCACGCGATCATAGATATCGTAGAACCCTACGGCGACGCTGATTACTACGGCCAGCACGGTCAGCGCATCGAGAAAGGCGGAGAGAAAGGCCGCTGCCAGGCAGAAGGTCAGGCCGAGCAGCACTTTGCTGCGCAGGGACAGCAGCATCCGGGTAAAAACAAACAGCAGCAGTTGCTTCATAAAGAAGATGCCCGCCACCATAAAAATCAGCAGCAGCAGCACTTCAATATTGCCCGCCAGTTCGCTTTTAACCTGTTCCGCGCTGGCCATGCCGATGGCAATGGCTTCAATAGCCAGCAAACCCCCCGGCAGTAATGGGTGGCATTTCAGCGCCATGCCGAGCGTAAAAATAAATTCCGCCACCAGTAACCAGCCGGCCAAAAATGGGCTGATAAAAAAGAAAATCAGTGGATTGATTAGCAAAAAAGTAAGGAGGATAAGTTTATACCATTCGGGCGACTGCCCAAGAAAATTGCGCCTGAATGCCTGCGTATAACTGAGTTCCATTGACTCTCCCTGATTAACAACCATGTTTTAAATGTTGCCAAGGGTAATGTGTCAGCGGGTTGTAAGCAAATGTCGAGAGTAGGGGTATTCGGTGATGCTGAATTTTGCGCCAGCGCGCGCTTTTAATCAGTTGCCAGGCTATATCCGCTATAGCCCCTCTGGTATGATGAGTGCTAATTACGACAAAGAAAGCAACGAGAAATAAATGCTATGGTGATTAAGGCGCAAAGCCCCGCAGGATTTGCTGAAGAATATATTATTGAAAGCATCTGGAACAGTCGTTTTCCGCCGGGGTCGATTCTACCTGCCGAACGTGAGCTTTCTGAACTGATTGGGGTAACCCGTACCACGTTGCGTGAAGTATTGCAGCGTCTGGCGCGTGATGGCTGGCTGACCATTCAGCACGGTAAACCCACGCGAGTGAATGATTTTTGGGAAACATCAGGCCTGAACATTCTCGAAACGCTGGCGCGTCTTGATCACGACAGCGTCCCGCAGCTGATTGATAATCTGCTGTCGGTACGTACCAATATCGCGTCAATCTTTATCAGCCGCGCGCTGCGTCATCATCCTGATAAAGCGCGTGATGTGCTGGACACCGCCCTGAGCGCTGACGATCAGCCTGAAGCCTACACCGAACTGGATTACCGCGTGTTTCGTGGCCTGGCGTTCGCCTCCGGCAACCCGATCTACGGTCTGATCCTCAATGGTCTGAAAGGTCTGTATACCCGCGTTGGCCGTCACTATTTTTCTAACCCGGAAGCGCGCGAACTGGCCCGCAGTTTCTATCAGCAGCTGGCGAATCTGTGCGGCGTAAACCCGACGCAGGAACAGATTGTCGATTGCGTCCGTGATTACGGTCGTCGCAGCGGGGAGATCTGGCATGGTATGCAGAAAAGTATGCCGGACGATTTAGGCAGCAAGCGTTAAGCCGCCGAACAAAATAAAAAGCCGTCATCATGACGGCTTTTTTTATGCTGCGTTAGCGGTTACAACGCCGGGCCGCGCGCCGGACTGCGGTCCAGCAGCTCCACGCTGCCATCCTCATTTTGCTGCTCAAGGATGATATCAAAGCCCCACAAGCGGTGGACATGCTTCAGCACGTCACGACGGCTTTTATCCAGCGGGGCGCGCTGCTGCGGCACATAACGTAGCGTCAGCGAACGGTCGCCGCGCAGGTCAACGTTGTACACCTGGATATTCGGTTCCAGATTGCTCAGGTTATACTGCGCCGACAGCTGCTGGCGGATGGCGCGATAACCCGCTTCATCATGGATCGCGGCAATTTCCAGATAATTGTTGCGGTCGTCGTCCAGCACGGTGAACAGGCGGAAATCGCGCATCACCTTCGGTGACAGGAACTGGCTGATAAAGCTCTCGTCCTTAAACTCACGCATGGCAAAGTGCAGCGTTTTCAGCCAGTCGGAACCGGCGATGTCCGGGAACCAGTAACGATCTTCTTCCGTCGGCGACTGACAGATACGCTTGATATCCTGGAACATGGCGAAACCCAGCGCATACGGGTTAATGCCGTTGTACCACGGGCTGTTATAGGCGGGCTGGAACACCACGTTAGTATGGCTGTGCAGGAACTCCATCATAAAGCGTTCCGACACTTTTCCTTCGTCATACAGGTGGTTAAGGATGGTGTAGTGCCAGAAGGTGGCCCAGCCTTCGTTCATCACCTGCGTCTGTTTCTGCGGATAAAAATACTGGCTGACTTTACGCACGATGCGCAGCACTTCACGCTGCCATGGCTCCAGCAGCGGCGCGTTCTTCTCCATAAAGTACAGCAGGTTTTCCTGCGGCTCAGAGGGATAGCGCGAGGCTTCAATCTGTACCAACTCTTTCTCTTTACGCGGCAGGGTACGCCACAGCGTATTCACCTGACTTTGCAGATACTCCTCACGGCTTTTCTGCCGTGCTTTCTCCTCCTGCAAAGAGATTTTTTGCGGACGTTTATAGCGATCCACACCGTAATTCATCAGCGCGTGGCAGGAGTCCAGCAGGCGTTCCACTTCTTCAACGCCATAGCGTTCTTCGCAGTCGGTGATGTAATTACGGGCAAACAGCAGGTAGTCAACAATCGAACTGGCATCGGTCCAGCTGCGGAACAGATAATTATTTTTGAAGAATGAGTTGTGACCATAACAGGCATGGGCCATAACCAGCGCCTGCATCGTTACGGTGTTCTCTTCCATCAGATAGGCAATACAGGGGTTGGAGTTAATCACAATCTCGTAAGCCAGGCCTTGCTGCCCGTGCTTATAACGCTGCTCGGTTTCGATAAACTTTTTACCGAACGACCAGTGGGCATAATTGATAGGCATACCCACGCTGGAGTAGGCATCCATCATCTGCTCAGAGGTAATCACTTCAATTTGATGCGGGTAAGTATCCAGCCCGTAGTGTTTGGCTACGCGGTCAATTTCCGCCAGATAGACATCGAGCAATTCAAATGTCCAGTCAGGTCCATCACTGAGTCGTTTACTGTTCCTGGTTGGCTCGTCAAAGATTGTCGTCATAGCGCACCTCTGTTTTGCAGAGTGGCAGGCAACGGATTGTCACCTGTCACGAACGTTTAAGGCTTCATCCTGAGAAAGACAGCCCAAAAAAACTGAGCGAACACTTCAATGATAGTCCACTGTCGCTTATCCGAAACCGGAACTCAAACGAATTCTTTTGGCACAAAATCATTCAAATCAACGCCGGGGATGATTTCATGATTCCAAATATGGATAACCAGCCATTTAGCAGAATAAAACTCTGATTATAAGAGCATTATATGACTGCGGCGCTTTCTCCTGAAAAAAGTGAAAATGACTGGATGCCGCATCATAAATTGCTGATTAATGACTTTTCAGCATAAAAAATCCTGATTTTGCCGTGTCGGCATGATTTTAGTTACCAGTTTGGTAAAAAACATGTGAAATGGTGTTGTCAGAAGTGAGCTGTTTTCAGGTGCCTGGATATGCTGTCTCAGGCTTAATCTATGGTCAATTATGCTTTTGTTGTCGCGTCGAGGGGCTTATGCGCGTAGTGATTCTGGGAAGTGGTGTGGTCGGCGTGGCAAGCGCCTGGTACCTGGCGCAGGCCGGGCATGAGGTTACGGTGATTGACCGCCAGCCGGGCGCCGCGCTGGAAACCAGCGCCGGTAACGCCGGACAAATTTCTCCCGGCTATGCCGCACCCTGGGCCGCACCGGGCGTACCCTTTAAAGCGGTTAAATGGATGTTCCAGCGCCACGCGCCGCTGGCGATCCGTCTGGATGGCAGCCGCTTTCAGCTGGAGTGGATGTGGAACATGTTGCGTAACTGCGACATGCGCCATTATCAGGAAAACAAAAGCCGCATGGTGCGCATCGCCGAATACAGCCGCGACTGCCTGAAAGCGCTGCGCGAAACGACCGGTATCGCCTATGAAGGGCGGCAGGGCGGCACCCTGCAACTGTTTCGTACCCAGCAGCAATTCGACAGCGCCAGCAAAGATATCGCGGTGCTGAAAGAGGCGGGGGTGCCTTACCAGCTGCTGGAGTCGCACCAGCTGGCCAGTGTTGAACCCGCGCTGGCGGCCACGGCCCACAAGCTGACCGGCGGCTTACGTCTGCCGAATGATGAAACCGGCGATTGCCAGCTGTTTACTCAGCGTCTGGCGGCGATGGCGCAGGCGGCGGGCGTCACCTTCCGTTTCGATACCCCGGTGGATCACCTGCTGCGTGAAGGCAACCGTATCTACGGCGTGAAGTGTGGCGATGAAGTGATCAAAGCCGATGCCTACGTGGTGGCCTTTGGTTCTTATTCGACCGCGCTGTTGAAAGATATTGTCGATATCCCGGTTTACCCGCTGAAAGGCTACTCGCTGACCATTCCGATTAAAAATTCCGACGCGGCTCCGGTGTCCACCATCCTTGATGAAACCTATAAAGTGGCGGTAACGCGCTTTGACGATCGCATCCGCGTCGGCGGCATGGCGGAAATTGTTGGTTTTAACACCAAACTGTTACCGGCACGACGTGAAACGCTGGAGATGGTGGTCAGCGATCTCTATCCTGAAGGCGGTTATGTTGAACAGGCCAGTTTCTGGACCGGATTACGTCCGATGACGCCGGATGGAACGCCGATTGTCGGGCGCACGCCGCTCTCCAATCTCTATCTCAATACCGGTCACGGTACGCTGGGATGGACTATGGCCTGTGGTTCCGGCCAGTTGCTGGCCGATCTGATTTCCGGTCAGAAACCGGCGATTGCGTCTGACGATTTATCGGTGCTGCGCTATCTGCCGGGTTTTGAGCCAAACACTTCGCCGTTGCGTAACGCTAACGCGGCGCGTTGAGCATTCAGGGAGAGCAAGAGCATGTCACGTCCTATTGTCGCCACCGTTAATCAACAGGCGCTGCGACATAATCTGGCCGTCGTTCGTCAGGCGGCACCGGCATCACATGTCTGGTCAGTGGTGAAGGCCAACGCTTACGGTCACGGTATTAGCCGCGTCTGGCAGAGCCTGGCGGAGACCGATGGTTTCGCGTTGCTGAATATGGAAGAGGCCATTCTGCTGCGTGAGCAGGGCTGGAAGAAGCCGATTTTGTTGCTGGAAGGTTTTTTCAAGCCGGACGATCTGCAACTGATTGACCGTTATCGGCTAACCACCAGCGTGCACAGCAACTGGCAGATTCAGGCGCTGGCGAAAGCCCGGCTTGCGGCGCCGATTGATATCTACCTGAAAGTGAACAGCGGCATGAACCGGCTGGGTTTCCGCCCGGAGCAGGTTAACACCGCCTGGCAGGCGGTGCGTGCGTTACCCAACGTGGGCGAGATGACGCTGATGGCGCACTTCGCCGATGCGGAAAACCCGCAGGGGCTGATTGAGCCGATGCAACGTATCGAGCTGGCGGCAGAGGGGCTGCACTGTCCGCGTTCGTTGTCGAACTCGGCGGCAACCTTATGGCACCCGGAAGCGCATTTCGACTGGGTTCGTCCTGGCATCGTGTTATATGGCGCGTCACCGAGCGGCAACTGGCAGGATATCGCCAGTTCCGGGCTGCAACCGGTTATGACCCTGACCAGCGAGATCATCGGCATTCAGCAGTTACATGCCGGAGAGGGTGTTGGCTACGGCTATCGTTACCATGCTGCCGCTGCCCAGCGCATCGGTGTGGTGGCCTGTGGCTATGCCGATGGCTATCCACGCCATGCGCCGACCGGAACGCCGGTCTCTGTCGATGGGGTGATGACCCGCACGCTGGGCGCGATTTCGATGGATATGATAATGATCGATCTGGAACCCTGCCCGCAGGCAGGCATTGGTTCGAAAGTGGAACTGTGGGGCGAACAGGTGAAAATCGATCAGGTGGCGAAAGCCGCCGGAACGGTGGGATATGAGCTGATGTGCGCCCTGGCCCCACGCGTTCCGGTGGAAGTTATTTAACGGCGGTCAGAGAACCGTGCATCCGTTTACTGCAGCGCCAGGCGATCAGCGCCAGCGCTGCACCCACCAGCATCATGAGTGCCAGCGCGGATTTCTCCGCCAGCGGCAGCGCAACCACCGCGAGGCTGCCGCCCGCACCACACGCCATCTGAATAAATCCCTGTAAGGCCGCAGCGACGCCTGCCTGTTGTTGATACGGCTCCAGCGCATAGCTGGTGGCCGGGCCAACGGTAAAGGCCAGGCCAGCAACGGCGATCGCCACCGGGATCATATACAGCGACCAGTGCGTCTGCCAGGCCTCCGGCAGCAGCGTCATCCCCGCCGTCAGCATGAGTGCGCCGATCAACATGGTGACAAAACCCATGGCAAGGCAGAACGGCCGTCCGGCTTTACGAATGGTTTTATTCACAAACGCACTGACCAGCATGATCCAGAAGCCATTGGCGCCAAAGGCGAACGAGAACTGCAACGGCGTCAGCCCTCCTTCGGTCATCAGCACATGCGGCGCCAGCGACACGTAAGTCAGCACCATGCCGAGCGCCCCGGCGTTTGCAAAAGCAAAGGCGAGAAAACGCGGTTCCCGCGCGATGGCGGCATACTGCGCCAGCGGCAGTCCGGCGACCCGCAGGGTATTGGCCGGGCGGGTTTCCGGCAGCCACAGCAGCACCACCGCCGTAATCACCACGGCGTAGACGCACAGGAACCAAAAGGGCGCACGCCAGCCAAAGGCATCGGCCAGCAGGCCGCCGAGCAGCGGTGCCAGCGCGGGCACAATATTCAGCGCACCGTTGAGAAAACCGTAAGCGCGTGCCGCTTCCTCGCCGCTCAGACGGTCACGCACGCCGCTGAAGGCCACCACGGCGGTGCAGCATACCGCGCATCCCTGAATTAAGCGCGCCAGCATAAACACCGGCCAGACCGTCGCCGTCGCCGCGACTCCGCTACCGATGATATACAGCGCCAGGCCAATCAGGGCGATTGGCTTACGACCAAAGTTGTCAACCAGCGGGCCTGTCACCAGCTGACCGATACCCATCACCAGTAAAAACAACGGGATAGTGGTCTGGATCAGACTGACCGGGCTGTTCAGGCCTGCGGCAATTTGCGGTAACGTCGGAAGGTAAAGATCAATGCCTAATGGTGCCAGCAGCACCAGGCTTAAAAGCAGCAGGGTAAATTTTTGCATCACAAACCAGAAACACTTGTTAAACAAGCGGG
This sequence comes from Pantoea sp. X-Soil-TKNS-1207, assembly GCF_059730485.1. Taxonomy (NCBI): domain Bacteria; kingdom Pseudomonadati; phylum Pseudomonadota; class Gammaproteobacteria; order Enterobacterales; family Erwiniaceae; genus Pantoea; species Pantoea sp. X-Soil-TKNS-1207. The sequence goes on along the minus strand of NZ_AP035958.1, from coordinate 2,423,741 downwards.
AAGGGTAATGATTAAGCAGGCAAAAAGAAAGGATTAAAAAGAAAAGGCGATGTCTGCCAGATTGCCACAGACATCGCGTCGAGGGTATCAGTAAGCGCCGTCGCGACGCAGCACCACGCCAGCCGTTTTGAACAGGATGGCGATGTCAGTCCACAGCGCCCAGTTCTTCACGTACCAGGAGTCGAAGTAGACGCGGGTATCGTAGTCAATATCGTTACGACCGCTGACCTGCCACAGGCCGGTCATCCCCGGTTTTGCCATCAGGTAGTAATCCACATCGCCGGCGTAACGTTCCAGCTCAGCTTCAATTACCGGACGCGGCCCCACCAGACTCATCTCCCCACGGATCACGTTCCACAGCTGGGGCAGTTCATCGAGACTGGTTTTACGCAGGAAACCGCCAATTTTGGTGATGCGCGGATCGTTTTTCAGTTTAAAGTCACGGTCCCATTCGGCACGCGCTTCTTCGCTGGTCGCCAGCAGGTTCTGCAACACTTCCTGCGAGTTGGTCACCATGGAGCGGAATTTAAGGCACTTAAATTTCTCGCCGTTATGTCCGATACGCTCGTGACCATAAATGGCGTTGCCGCCATCGCGTTTCACCATAAAGCACAGCAAACCGAACACCGGCGCGAGGAACAGCAGCAGCAGAGAGGCGACCACGATATCGAAGGTACGCTTCAGGAAGCGCGATGAGCGTTTCGCAAGGTTGTTGCTGACGCGCAGAATCATCACTTCGTGGCTGAAGATAAACGACATATCGGTGCCATACAGCGGCACGCCACGCAGCGTCGGAATGACCGAGACCGAACGGCACTGCATTTTGGAGAGAAACTTCAGCCACTTATCGCGCACCACCTGCTGCTCAAACTCGGTTGCCACAATAAACTGGGTGTTGTCGCGGTCCATGGTTTGCCAGTTAATATCTTCCCAGGTAAGCACCGGTACGCCGTTTACATTCTCCGGGCGGCCTTCTTCATCGAGAGCAATAAACGCCTGTACGTTGTAGCCAAGAATTTCTTCACTCTGCAACGCGGCATAGGCTTCCATGGCGTTCTTGCCCGAGCCAATGATGATGGTCTCTTTTTGCCACTGTCCGGCGCGATTAATCATGCGTTTCACTACGGCACGCATCAGCGGCAGCAGCAACAGCGCGTAAGTCCAGCTGAACACCCACACCATGCGCGAGAAGTCCCATTTCGAGAAGGCGATCAGCGCAAGGTCGAGCAGGGAAAACACAAACAGGGTTTTGATAATTTCTTTCAGTTCGAACCAGAAAGGCTTGCGGTAAGTGTAATGACGGAGGCGCACCCAAAACCACAGGGTACAAAGGAGTGCAAGGCCCATCTGGGCAATAAAGCGGTATTCAATCTGCTGCGGTGGAATAAAGGTGTCCAGTTCTCCCCAAATACCCTGGACGGTCGCCGCTGACAAGAACAATGCCAGATTTAAAGCAATTAAATCAGAAATGCTTAAGGCGATTTTCGAGATGATATTTTTTCGCAAGCCGCTCCACGAGCGGGTTGGGTTATTCATTACCAATGTACTTGCCATAAAACCTGCTCTCTTTTCTTAAGTAAAAGATGGCCTGACCAGAATCAAGTACGCGCTCAGGTGTGGATCGCCGAAAGAGGAAAGGCATTATTTTTCAGCGAGATATAAGTCAGTGTTGCCATAAGCGCTGCACCAAAAAGAGCCTGGAATGCGTGATTTTCGTCACGAAATGCTGCAGCAACACTAAAGAGTATGCAGGAGTTATTTGACGACGTTAATATGGAAATAGTCTGAAAAGGGGAATTATGATTAAAGAAATGATGATGTAAATGTATGAATTTATGTAATAAAACTAAAAAAACACTCGATATAGCGCTTCATTTTAAGACTGCTTTTCGGAATAACCGCCATACGAAGCGGATGGCGGTAATAAGTTTGCTCACGCAGGTTTTTTTAATACCCAGCGATCTTGCTGCTTATCATAATGTCCAATTTCCAAATCGACGGGTTCACCATCAATCCATGCCGGCACACTGGTTTCATGATCCCAGCCATCGAGCTGATAGCTCAGGCCGGGGTTTGTCAGGCAGGGGATACTGACGGTTTCGAGTTTTTCCGGGTTCAGTTCCGCATCGATGATCTCGTAACGACCAATCTTAACCACATGTCCCATCGTATTCTCCCGTGTGAACTGGGTGGAATAGTGATCATAGTCGTTCCAGAGCGGTTTACGAGGCGAATGCTCTCGGATTATTCCTTGTCTTCCGCCACGCGCACGCCAATCTTCAGGATATGGCTATCTTCTTTCTCCGCCACTGTCCAGATCAGCTGGTTCCATTCAACATGGTCACCGACTACCGGCGTGCTGCCCAGCAGCGTCATTACCAGCTGGCCCAGCGACTGCTGATCGTTGGTCTCTTCATCCAGATCCAGACCATAAATCTGCGCGACATCGCGCAGGCGCGCATCGGCATCAAGAATAAAGTCACCGAAGAAACGCTGGTCGAGGGCCACCGGCGGAGACTGACTAAACATCTTGCCGAGCGCGGGCAGGTCGCGCTCACGACCAATCACGCATAACACGTCACCTTCTTTCAGACGCGTGCTGCCGGTGGGATGCATCAACGCATTGTCGCGGAACAGGGCGGCGATCCGCGTCTCGCGTGGCATCTGTAAATCACGCAGCGCGGCGCCAACACACCATTTGTCGGCGCTGAGCTGATAAACGAACTGCTCCCACGGATTTTCCGGGTGAATATCCAGCCCGACGCGGCTAATCGGAGACGCCGTAGGCGGCACCACGACTTTGGCTTTACGCGCGGCATAACCGAGTGAGGTGCCCTGCAACATCAGCGAGACCAGCACCACGAAGAAGGCGATGTTGAAGTAAAGGGAAGCGTTCTCCAGCCCGGCCATCATCGGGAATACCGCGAGGATAATCGGCACCGCGCCGCGCAGTCCTACCCAGCTGATAAAAATGCGCTCGCGTCCGGTAAAACCTTTGAAGGGCAGCAGCCCGACCAGAATCGACAGCGGACGCGCCACCAGAATCAGCCACAGCGACAGCAGCATGGCCGGAATGGCGATATGCCAGAGGTCTGACGGCGTCACCAGCAGGCCCAGCACGATAAACATGCCGATTTGGCTCAGCCATGCCATACCATCGAAGGTTTGCAGGATGCCATGACGGTTGCGAATCGGGCTGTTGCCCAGCAGGAAGCCACACAGGTACACCGCCAGAATGCCGCTGCCCTCCATGACCGTGGTCAGGGCAAATACGATGATGCCGCCGCTCAGCGCCAGCAGGGGATACAGTCCCTGCGCCAGGTTAATGCGGTTAATCAGCTGTTGCAGTGCCCAGCCGCCGCCCAGCCCCAGCACAACGCCCAGACCGAACTGCTGCACCAGATGCACCACAAACATCCAGCTCAGGCCGCTTTGCCCCTGTTGAATCATGTCGATCAGCGTGATGGTAAGAAACACCGCCATCGGGTCGTTGCTGCCGGATTCGATCTCCAGCGTGGCGCTGACACGTTCGTTCAGGCCTTTATCGCCGAGCAGGGAGAACACGGCGGCGGCGTCGGTCGAGCCGATAATCGCGCCGATAAGAAAACCCTGCATCAGATCGAGATGGAACAGCCAGGCGGCAGCCACCCCGGTCAGTCCCGCGGTGATCATTACCCCGACGGTAGCCAGCGACAGCGCCGGGCCGAGCGCCACCTTAAACGAGCTGGCTTTGGTGCGCATCCCGCCATCCAGCAGAATAATCGCCAGCGCCAGGTTGGAGACCAGATACGCCACCGGGTAGTTATCAAAAGCGATACCGCCAATGCCATCGATGCCGGTCAGCATACCCAGTGCGAGGAAGATCACCAGAATCGGTATACCCAGACGCGAGGAAAAGGAGCTAAGCAGAATACTTGCCGCAACCAGCACTGAACCAATAATGAACAAACTGTAAACCATGCTGGCATTCAACGGCTTTTCTCCTGCGGCGGGTGGCAAATCAGGCGTAGTGCGCAACTTTCACGCGGGCAAGGACAAAAGATATCGTCTTATCAATAGGTTGTCAGCGCAAAATTTCACTTTTTTTAATTTCAGGAAGCAGCACCCCATCTGCGGTTAAAATTGGTTGAAAAATCAGCAGGGGTGAGGGCGGGTGAACCGGGGCGCGGGCAATAAAAAGCCGGTCAGTGACCGGCTATCTCATCAGGCGTCTGCCACCTGTTTATGGAAAAGCTCTCTAAATACCGGGTAAATATCTTCCGGCTCACGGATGTGCTGAATAGCAAAGTTATCGAACATCGCTTGCAAGTGCTCGTACTCACGCCACAGAGTCTGGTGCGCGCGGCGGGTGATCTCGATATAGCTGTAGTAACGCACCACGGGCAGAATATTCTTCGCCAGGATCTCGTGACAAAGCGGAGAGTCATCAGCCCAGTTGTCGCCATCCGACGCCTGAGCGGCGTAGATGTTCCATTGTGCCGGGTCGTAACGCTCTTTCACCACTTCATCCATCAGTTTCAGGGCGCTGGAGACGATGGTGCCGCCGGTCTCCTGCGAGTAGAAGAACTCCTGCTCGTCCACTTCCTTCGCCTGGGTATGGTGGCGGATATACACCACGTCGACGTTTTTATAGGTTCGGCTCAGGAACAGATAGAGCAGAATGTAAAAACGCTTCGCCATATCTTTGGTGGCCTGATCCATCGAGCCAGACACGTCCATCAGGCAGAACATTACCGCCTGGCTGGAAGGCTCAGGACGTTTCTCAAAGTTTTTGTAGCGCAGGTCAAAGGTGTCGATAAACGGCACGCGTTCGATACGCGCACGCAGCTCAGCAATCTCTTTACGCAGACGCTCCTCTTCCAGTAACTGGGCCGGTTCGGCTTTGCTCACCTCGTCAAGCGTGGCTTCCAGTTCATGCAGCATACGACGTTTGCCCGCAGTCATTGCGGTACGACGCGCCAGTGAGTTTTGCAGCGAACGGACCACGCTGATGTTGGCGGGCACCCCATTCGAGGTGAAGCCGGCGCGGTGCGTTTTATATTCGTTCAGCTGACGATGCTGATTTTTGCGCAGGTTAGGCAGCGCAAGATCTTCAAACAGCAGGTCAAGATATTCATCTTTCGAAATCTGGAAGACGAACTCGTCCTGGCCTTCACCATCCTGGCTGGCATTGCCCTGACCACTCCCGCCGCCACCGCCGCCGCCCTGTGGCCGCTCGACGCGATCGTTCTGAATAAAGTGGTCATTACCGGGATGGACGCGATGACGGCTGCCGCCGCGTCCCTGATGGAAAATCGGTTCATTGATGTCGTCAATTGGGATAGAGACGGACTCGCCGCTTTCCACGTCGGTGACCGAACGCTTGTTGATGGCCTCGGAGATCGACTGCTTGATTTGCGACTTGTAACGGCGCAGAAAGCGCTGCCGGTTGACCGCGCTTTTGTTTTTGCCGTTCAGACGCCGATCGATGAAATAGGCCATAAAGTTCCCCCAAACTACAGTGCAAGCCAGGTCGGGCAAGCCCGACCTTCCTCTTCCGACGCATGGGCGCCGTTTAGCTTACAGCCATCGATTATGACGATTTACGCACGCGCAGATACCATTCGCACAGCAGGCGGACCTGTTTGCGGGTATAGCCTTTCTCCATCATGCGATCGACAAAATCATCGTGTTTTTTCTGTTCGTCCGTTGAGGTTTTGGTATTAAACGAAATCACCGGCAGCAACTCTTCGGTGTTCGAGAACATTTTCTTCTCGATAACCGTGCGCAGTTTTTCGTAGCTGGTCCAGTTCGGATTGCGTCCGCTGTTGTGCGCACGGGCGCGCAGCACGAAGTTGACAATCTCGTTACGGAAATCTTTCGGGTTGCTGATCCCGGCAGGTTTCTCGATTTTTTCCAGCTCGGCGTTCAGTGATTCGCGGTCAAACAATTGTCCGGTATCCGGATCACGATACTCCTGATCCTGAATCCAGAAGTCGGCATAGGTGACATAACGGTCAAAAATGTTCTGGCCGTACTCGGAGTAGGACTCCAGATATGCCGTCTGAATCTCTTTGCCAATGAACTCCGCGTATTTCGGAATCAGATAGCCTTTCAGGTGCTCCAGATATTTCTCGGCCTGCTCCTGCGGGAACTGTTCACGTTCAATCTGCTGCTCCAGCACATAGAACAGGTGCACCGGGTTGGCCGCCACTTCTGCATGGTCGAAGTTGAACACGCGCGACAGGATTTTAAAGGCGAAACGGGTTGAGAGGCCGTTCATCCCTTCGTCCACGCCAGCGTAGTCGTGATACTCCTGCCATGACTTGGCTTTCGGATCGGTATCTTTCAGGCTTTCACCATCATAGACGCGCATTTTTGAATAGATGCTGGAGTTTTCCGGCTCTTTCAAACGCGACAGAATGGAGAAGCGCGCTAAGGTTTCCAGCGTGCCCGGTGCGCATGGCGCAGTGGTCAGCTCACTGTGATTAAGCAGTTTCTCGTAGATTTTGATCTCTTCGGAAACGCGCAGGCAGTAAGGCACTTTGACAATGTACACACGGTCAAGGAACGCCTCGTTGTTTTTGTTGTTACGGAAGGTGACCCATTCTGATTCGTTGGAGTGCGCCAGAATGATGCCGTTAAACGGCAGGGCGGAGATACCTTCCGTGCCGTTATAGTTACCTTCCTGAGTGGCGGTCAGCAGCGGATGCAGCACTTTAATCGGTGCTTTGAACATCTCAACGAATTCCATGATGCCCTGGTTAGCGCGGCACAAGGCGCCGGAGTAGCCGTAGGCATCAGGATCGTTCTGCGCGTGGTTTTCCAGTTTGCGGATATCCACTTTACCCACCAGGGCGGAGATATCCTGGTTGTTCTCGTCGCCGGGTTCCGTTTTGGCAATCGCCAGCTGTTCCAGAATCGACGGCCAGACTTTAACAACTTTGAAGCGGGTGATGTCGCCGCCATACTCATGCAGGCGTTTGGCCGCCCACGGCGACATGATGGTGCCAAGGTAGCGACGCGGTACGCCATACTCTTTTTCGAGGATATTGGCGTCTTCCTGCGGGTTAAACAGGCACAGCGGATGGTCATTCACCGGGCTGCGCTCGCCATCCGCGCTCAGCACGTAAATTGGTACGCGCTGCATTAACGCTTTCAGGCGTTCAGCCAGTGAAGATTTACCGCCACCCACCGGACCCAGCAGGTAAAGAATCTGTTTCTTCTCCTCCAGCCCCTGCGCGGCATGTTTCAGGTAAGAGACGATTTGCTCAATCGCTTCTTCCATGCCATAGAACTCTTCAAACGCGGGGTAGCGTCCAATGACGCGATTCGAGAATATTCTGGAAAGGCGTGGCTCCTGAGCAGTATCAACCATCACTGGCTCACCAATGGCCATCAACAGTCGCTCTGCAGCGTTGGCGTATGCACTGCGATCCTGCTTACAAATTGCGAGGAACTCCTGCAGTGTGAACTCTTCGTCCTTGGCAGCTTCATAACGCTGACGATAGTGATCGAATATATTCATAGCGATGCCCGTCCTTTCGTTTTTAGCACAGGTAAAGGAGCGTAATTAGATGCTCATGCAGCTCCCGGAAGATATTCTCTATTGAGTACAGCAACCCTTATGCCAACCTGACGTTTTTTTATCGGGATACACAATTCTTATGGTTACTCTGCTCGTACAACAACTCTTGTCTCACTTTTAACTGTAGAAGGCATTTAAGAAATTTCCTCCGTCTTTTATCCGTATTTAGCGATATATCAATAACAAAGTCTCATAAGGCCCAGGGATCTTCTCCCTCAATTGCCGCCGGTATCGCCCCTCTGAGACAATTCCGGAGTTGCTAACGACAACCTTCATTAAAAGTTAAACCATGGAAAGAATTTGGTTAGACTCTGCGTGTGATTGTTATATTAATGGACTGAACAAATTGTGAACCATTTCAAACTTAAAGCGCTTGCTTTACTCGTTCCCTGCTATTTTGCGGCGTTCAGCACCTATGCTGAACCCTTATCTCTCGGGGCTTCCGTTATTTACGCGCAGTCACCTTACCGGGGCGGACAGGATCGTTATCTGCCCATTCCGGTGATCAACTATGAAGGGGAAAATTTCTGGCTCCACAGTCTGCAGGGGGGTTACTACCTGTGGAAAGACCCGCAAAATCAGCTGTCGCTGACGGTGCTGGGTTCACCTCAGGAGTATGATCCTAAAGAGAATGATCTGGGGGATATGAAGGATCTGGATAAGCGTCGTATGACGCTGATGGCCGGTGCCAGCTATCGCCATGTCGCGCAGTGGGGCATTCTGCGTACTGCGCTGCTGGGCGATGTACTCAACAACAGCAACGGTGTGATGTGGGACCTGACCTACCTCTACAACTTCAACTTTGGCGCATTCAGCCTGACGCCGGGGATTGGCGCGCTGTGGAACAGTGCCAACCAGAACCGTTACTACTATGGCGTATCTGCCCATGAAAGCGCGCGTACCGGCATCGATCAATATCAGCCGGATGATGGCTGGTCACCTTATGTTGAAATGAACGCCAGCTACCAGATTAGTGAGCGCTGGAACGCCAGTATGTCGGGTCGCTATATGAAGTTCTCCAGTGAAATCAAAGACAGCCCAATGATTGACAAGAGCGGGCAGTTCCTTATCTGGACGGGAGTCAGCTACACCTTCTAATGGCTGCCTGTCAACGCCCCATCATGGGGCGTTTTTCTTACCTTGCACCAATGTTGCGCACCATTATGGTTCATCAGGAGGATCTATGACGAAGACAATTCAGTTCATCGGAGAACCACCTTTACCGGCGATCGGTCAGGGTACCTGGTATATGGGTGAAAACCCGGCCACACATCAGCAGGAAGTGGCTGCTTTGCAGGCGGGGCTGGATGCCGGGCTGCGTCTTATCGATACCGCAGAGATGTATGCTGAGGGCGGTGCCGAGCGGGTGGTGGGTGACGCGCTGCAAGGGCGACGCGATCAGGCCTGGCTGGTCTCGAAGGTCTACCCGTGGAATGCCGGCGAAGTGGATGCCATCGATGCCTGTGAGCGCAGCCTGCAACGCCTGCGAACCGATTACCTCGATCTCTACCTGCTGCACTGGCGCGGTAATATTCCGCTGGAAGAGACCATCCGCGCGATGGAAACGCTGCAACAGCAGGGGAAAATCCGTCACTGGGGAGTATCGAATTTTGACACTGAGGATATGCAGGAGTTGTGGGGCGAGCCAGGCGGCGAAGCCTGTCTGACTAATCAGGTGCTCTACCATCTGGCCTCGCGCGGGATTGAGTATGATTTGCTGCCGGAATGTCAGCAGCGCAACGTACCGATCATGGCGTATTGTCCGCTGGCACAGGCTGGCCGCTTACGTCAGTCATTGTTCAGCGACCCACGGGTGCAGCAGATTGCACAACAGCAGGGCATTAGCGTAGCGCAACTGCTGCTGGCGTGGGTGATTCGTAAAGATGGGGTGATCGCCATTCCTAAAGCCAGCAGTGTGGCCCATGTGCAGGAAAATGCGGCGGCGCTTAAGGTGGTATTAAGCGGTGAGCAGCTGGCGATATTAAATCAGGCTTTTCCACCGCCGCAGGAAAAACAGCCGCTGGATGTGGTCTAGCGGCGCCTCAGCGCCGCTCTGATTACGGCTTGTTGCGCAGCCGGAAGGTGGTGGCGAGGCGGGCAGGGGATTCACCTGCGCTTACCAGCGGCTGATTAATGCGGGCGGTTTCGACGCAGACCATGGTTTTGTAACCGTCATTCGGCATATCGGCCATGCTGCAAGACAGTTCCGGTCCGGGATTCCATGTGACAACGTCACTTTGATAATGATGGTAAACCTCAATCTGACGGTTACCGCCTTTATCATGGATCACGCTGCAATCATCCGCCGCAGTAAAAATACGATCGATGCGGTCGGGATAGGTTTGTTTGCCATTGGAGGCAACAACCGCATTACCGTTGACCTTATCAATAAAGCTGTTACCGAGGCCGCTGACTTCAGTCCCGGCGATATCCGCCACCTGGAAGTAGCTGTGCAGCGCGGCAGTGGCTTCAAAGTCGCCATGGGCTTCGAGTTCAATCTCGCAATGGGATTCGATACGGAAGCGGGCGAACAGCGTAAAATCGTGCGGCCAGAGTTTTTTGGTTTGCGCGTTGCTTTCGAGGGAAAAAGTCAGCAGCACGCCATCTTCGTTTTCATCATGAGCAGACAGCGTCCACGGCTGATTACGGGCAAAGCCGTGCGCAGGCTCACCGGCCGGGCCAAACCACGGCCAGCAAATCGGCACGCCGCCGCGAATGGCTTTACCGGCGACGAACGGAGTCTTTTCACTGAGCCAGATGACGGGCTGTTGGCCGCCAGGCTGCCAGGCCAGCAGATGGGCGCCCTGTAGGGTAATGGCGGCACGTACGCGCGGATGGCTGACAATAATAACCGGCAGATCGCCGATTTGACGTTGTGACAGGTAAGGTGTGATCTGTTCAACCACAGGTAGCGAAAAAAGTGACTCTTGCATACAAAGACCTTCTCTTAAGCTAGCCAAATAAAAAGGGCGACCGAAGTCGCCCCTTGTCTGTTGTACTGGTTATCTTACTTAGCAGAAACCAGAGCAATCAGATCGAGAACCTTGTTGGAGTAACCGGTTTCGTTATCGTACCAGGAAACCAGTTTCACAAAGTTGTCATTCAGCGCGATACCTGCTTTAGCGTCGAATACTGAAGTCAGCACTTCGCCGTTGAAATCGGTAGAAACGACGTCGTCTTCAACATAGCCCAGCACGTCTTTCATTTCGCCTTCAGCAGCGGCTTTGATTGCAGCACAAATTTCTTTGTAAGAGGCTGCTTTCGCCAGACGCACGGTCAGGTCAACAACAGATACGTTCGGGGTAGGAACGCGGAACGCCATACCTGTCAGTTTGCCATTCAGTTCCGGCAGAACTTTACCTACAGCTTTAGCTGCGCCGGTAGAAGACGGGATGATGTTCTGAGATGCGCCACGACCGCCGCGCCAGTCTTTGTGAGACGGGCCATCAACGGTTTTCTGAGTCGCGGTGGTCGCGTGAACGGTGGTCATCAGACCTTCAACGATACCGAATTTGTCGTTGATAACTTTTGCCAGCGGAGCCAGGCAGTTGGTGGTGCAGGATGCGTTAGAAACGATATCCTGGCCAGCATATTTGTCGAAGTTAGCACCACGAACGAACATCGGGGTGTCATCTTTAGACGGGCCAGTCAGAACCACTTTTTTGGCGCCGGCGGTGATGTGTTTACGTGCGGTTTCGTCGGTCAGGAAGATACCGGTTGCTTCAGCAACAACGTCAACACCCACTTCGTCCCATTTCAGGTTAGCCGGGTCTTTCTCAGCGGTAACACGGATTTTTTTACCGTTAACAATCAGCGCGCCGTCTTTAACTTCTACGGTGCCGTCGAAACGACCATGCGTAGAGTCATATTTCAGCATGTAAGCCATGTATTCGGCGTCCAGCAGGTCGTTGATCGCGACGATTTCGATGTCAGAACGCTGCTGTGCAGCACGGAAAACGATGCGACCGATACGGCCAAAACCGTTGATACCTACTTTGATAGTCATATATTCCACCAGCTATTTGTTAGTGAATAAAAGGTTGGCTGTAAAATTACAAAAACCTTACCAGGCGTCAAGCGGAATCGTGTCAATTGTTGCGACAGGTCAATTCGCGTGACAGGAATTATTCGTTGCGCAAACGCTTGCGCAACGCGGATTATTCCAGAGCCAGATTCGCCGATCGCCGACTATAAAGGGATGGCTTTTCTAAAGGGTGATCGACTTCACAAATTCGCGTTGTGATCATCATGAGAGATGCGTTCGCACGAAAAAAGACCCGGATGATGTTATTCGTTTGTTAGAATACTAGTCGATTTTTTCAGAATGACACTCCGGAATCCCAAAATGGCTAAAGACACCGCATCCGCGGAAAAAATCGCGCAGCTGTCGGAAATGCAGCGCTATGTAACCCAGCATCGTGGAACGGAACCCCCTTTTACTGGCGCCCTTCTGCATAACAAGCAGGAGGGCATCTATCACTGCCTGGTCTGTAACGCTCCGCTGTTCCTCTCCGAAAGCAAGTATGACTCTGGCTGTGGCTGGCCGAGCTTTTATCAGCCGGTCAATGATGACGCCATCCGTTACCTGGAAGATGATTCACATGGTATGCAGCGCATTGAAATCCGCTGTGGCACCTGTGATGCGCACCTCGGTCATGTCTTCCCGGATGGACCGCAACCCACCGGTGAGCGCTACTGCGTGAACTCTGCCTCGCTCAGTTTTACTGACGAGCAGGGCAACGAAAAACAGGGGTAAGGATGAAACAGGAACTGGAAGCGATGCTGGCGGCGATGACGCCAGAAGTTTACCAGCGTCTGGCGACGGCGGTGGAAACCGGCAAATGGCCGGATGGCGTAGCCCTGACCCCCGAGCAGCGTGAAAACTGTCTGCAACTGGTGATGCTATGGCAGGCTCGTCATAACGAGGCGCCGCAGCATATGACCATCGGCAAAGGCGGTGAAATGGTGATGAAGTCGAAGAAGGAATTGAAGGAAGAGTTCGGTATTGAGCCGGATGTCACCCGCATCAATCTTCACTGAGTTTCCCAAAGCAGCAGGGCTGGTAATCACCAGCCCTGTTTTTCAGATAATTACCGCGCCCTGGTTGCGCATCTGCTCAATGGCGATGGCGCTATCATCCGGGTTGAGATTTACGCCGCGGCAGCCTTCTTCAACCACCTCGACCTGATAACCCAATTCCAGCGCATCCAGCACGCTGTACTTAACGCAGTAATCGGTCGCCAGTCCCAGCACCACTAAATGGCTGATGTCGCGTTCGCGCAGCCAGCTGTCCAGCTCGGTTTTACGACGATGGCCGTTATCGAAGAAGGCGCTATAGCTGTCGACTTCGACATCTTCTCCTTTATGGAATACCGCATCAATTAACGAGCGGTCCAGATCGGGATGGAAATCGGCCCCTGCCGACCCCTGGATGCCATGATCCGGCCACCAGATCTGCGCCAGTCCGTTCAGTTCCCCTAAGGTATAGACCGGTTCGCCGGAGACCGAGGCAAAACTGCCGTGGTTGTCCGGGTGCCAGTCCTGCAACGCCACCACACACTCTCCCCGGGCACGAAATTCGCGTGCGTAGCGATTAGCGACGGCAACGGTCAGATCGCCTTCACGCACGGCCATCGGGCCGCCAGGGCAAAAATCGTTTTGAATATCGATGATTATCAATGCCCGCTTCATTACTTCTCGCTCCGTATCAGTCTTCAGTCAGTTCGCCGCGTAGATTCTGCTGCATTTTGGCACGAATTTCCGCGCTGGTGAGATTTTGACTCAGTAAAAAGTGAAGTTTTGTTAATGTCGCTTCCACGGTCAGGTCAGCACCGCTGATAACCCCGGCATGTTCCAGCGCATTACCTGTGGCGTAGCCGCCCATATTGACTTTACCGGACATGCATTGCGTCAGGTTAACCACCACGATGCCGCGCTCGCTGGCCTGTTGCAATTCAGCGAGGAACTCGGCGTTCTGCGGTGCGTTACCGACGCCATAGGAGCGCAGGATCAGGGCTTTCACCGGCTGGCGCAGGAAGTTGCGCACCACTTCCGCGGAAATCCCCGGATAAATCGTCACCACGCCAATCGGTTGCGGCGTGATCGGATGAACAATCAGCTCGCCTGTACCCTGCGGGGCCGGCGGCGTGTTCAGACGACGAATATGGATACCGGCTTCCAGCAGTGGCGACAGGTTAGGTGAGGCGAACGCATTGAAGCCATCAGCGTGCGCTTTGGTGGTACGGTTGCCGCGGAACAGCGTGTTATTAAAGAATAGCGCCACTTCGTTGATCGGATAATTGGCCGCCACATACAACGAGTTGAGCAGGTTTTGCTGGCCGTCTGAGCGTAATTCCGCCAGCGGAATCTGCGAACCGGTCACAATCACCGGCTTAGCGAGGTTCTCCAGCATAAAGGAGAGCGCAGAGGCGGTGAAGGCCATGGTATCGGTGCCATGCAGAATAACGAAACCGTCGTAGCGATCATAATTCTGCTTAATATCATCCGCGATCGCCTGCCAGTCATCCGGCGTCATGTCGGAGGAATCCATCAGCGGATTGTATTCATGGATGGTGAACGCAGGCATCTCGGGGCGATGAAACTCCGGCATATTGGCCAGCTGTTGTTGCAGGTGACCGGAAACCGGGATATAGCCTTGCGCTGAACGCTGCATACCGATGGTCCCGCCCGTGTAGGCTACGTAGATATTTTTCTTTTGCATGAATGGACTCAGACTTGCCGTAAAACGCGCAGTATAAGGGGATTAGCGGGGAAAAGCAGCCCGACCAGCGGTCGGGCTGTAAAGATTATCGTACGTCGCCGCAGCTCAGGCAGAAGGCGTAACGATTTTGCGGATCGTTGAGGTTATCGAACAGACCGGGCTGGTTCTTCATTGCACTCATCACATCCAGCATCGGTGCCGGCAGCCACACTTTCAGCGCCTGCGGCATTACCGCCTGCACCGACGCGTTCATCTGATTCAGCAGCAGATCCAGCATACCCGGATCGTCCTGATACCAGGTCAGCTGCGGCGTAGCCACTTTCGCCAGCTCAGCGGCTTTGTGCACCGCATCATCAAAGTCACCCAATGCATCCACCAGGCCATTGGCTTTCGCATCGCTACCGGTCCACACATGGCCCTGCGCGATGTCGTTGATCTGCTCCGGCGTTTTATGACGCGAGGTGGCGACCAGACCGACAAAGTTACGGTAGCCGTTCTCGATGGTCAGCTGCATCAGCTGCTGAACTTCGGTCGGCAAGGCTTTGGTGCTTGCCACATCCGCCAGCGGTGACGTGGCCACGCCATCGGTATGCACGCCAATGGTGCTGAGGCTGTTCTCAACCGTGTTGATCACGCCAAAGATACCAATCGAGCCGGTGAGGGTTGTTGGGCTGGCCACGATATAGTCGGCCGGAGTCGAGATCCAGTATCCACCCGAAGCCGCCATGCCGCCCATGGAGACCACCACCGGTTTCCCGGCCGCGTGTGCGGCAGCCAGTTCTTCACGGATCGCTTCGGACGCGGTCACGCTGCCGCCAGGGCTGTTGACGCGCAGAATAATCGCTTTGATTTTCGGATCCAGACGCGCATCGCGGATCTGCGCTGCGGTGGTATCACCGCCGACGTTGCCTGCGCTCTCTTCGCCGTCCATGATCGCACCGCTCGCCAGAATCACCGCGATGTTGCCATCCTGGTGCTGAGGCGGCTGTTTAACGGTGTAATCATAAATGCTGACGTTACGATAATCGTTATTGTCCTTATCCCAGCCGAAGGTTTTGACCAGTTCCTGGTCTGCGGCGGCACGGCTATCCAGTACGTCAACCAGCTTGTTGTCCAGCGCGTATTTGGCGGTATCGCCCTGTACCGCCTGCAATCCGCTGATGATGCCCGCAGCACCGGGGAACAACTGCTCCGGCGTAATCTGGCGGTTTGCCGACACGGTGTTCAGGTAGTTCTGCCACAGCTGACCCACCCAGCGGCTATCGGCATCGCGTGCTTCCGGTGACATATCGTCGCGCAGGAAGGGTTCAACCGCCGATTTATAAGTACCGACGCGGAACACATGCGAGTTGACTTTCAGCTTGTCGAGCAGCGTTTTGTAGTACAGGCCGTTCGTGGCGAAACCGTGCAGATCAACGGTGCCCTGCGGGGAGAGATAGACTTTGCTGGCATAGCTGGCCAGATAATATTGCGCCTGGCTGTAGCTGTCGCCAATCGCGTAGACCGGTTTGCCGCTGTCGCGGAATTCGCGCAGCGCCTTGCCGACATATTGCAGCGAAGGCTGATCGCCACCGGCGAAGTCACGCAGATCCAGCACGATACCGGTGATGTTTTTGTCGCCTTTCGCCTGGCGAATAGCATCCACCACATCAAACAGCGAATTTTCCTGTAGGCGATCGCTGCTGGTGCCCAGCAGCTGGCGGCCAATGCGGCTTAAACGGTTGCTGACCGAGGGCTTGTCTACCAGCATCCCGCTGAGATCGACTTTTAGCGCACCCTGCTGGACCGGCTCGCTGCTGCTGGAACCGCTAAATTGCAGCCAAATGCCAACGCCGGCCAGGATTAAAACAATAAGAAACAAATTAAGAATAAATTCCCGAATAAAATTCAGCACCCGCCAGCCCCAGCGGAAAATGCCAGCAATAATTCGCCACAATGTGCGCATAGACTCTCCATATTCACGTAGCCGAAGACAGCCTGCACGCTGGCTGCCCCGATGTCGTCCTCATCCTAAAGAGCAGCGTGCTAAAAGTCAGCAGGAAATCGCGCCAGACTGTTACAAAAGATCGTCATATGCCAGGATTAGGCAACGTTTTCATTTAAGGGAAAAGATAATGGATGCACTTGATTTGTTAGTTAATCGCCGTTCTGCGTCACGTCTGGCGGATCCGGCGCCTGGCGGAGAGGTACTGGAAAACATTCTGCGCGCCGCTATGCGCGCCCCCGATCACGGCACATTGCAGCCGTGGCGCTTCGTGATTGTCGAGAAAGAGGGACGCGATCGTCTGAGTCAACTGCTGGAGCAGGCGGCGCGCGCCAGCCAGATGGATGAGAAGGCGATTGAAAAAGCCAGCTCCTCGCCGTTCCGCGCACCGATGATCATCACCGTCGTGGCCCGCTGCGAAGAACACCCGAAAGTACCGCGCTGGGAACAGCTGGTTTCAGCCGGTTGCGCGGTGATGGCGATGCAGATGGCAGCCGCAGCTCAGGGCTTTAACGGCATCTGGCGCAGCGGTCCCTGGACCGATCATCCGCAGGTACGCGAAGCCTTTGGCTGTCGCGAGCAGGATGCGATTGTCGGCTTCCTCTACCTCGGCACGCCGCAGCTGAAATCCAGCACCACCGTGCTCCCGCCCGACACGGCGGAATTTGTCAGTTATTTCTGACAGACAGTGGCGGGCTTCTGCGGCAGGCTGAGGAGCTTCGCACTGATTGCACATAGCCTGTGCGATTGATCGAGCTGTTACCGCGCAACACTTACCACATGCTGGCAGCCAGGCTAACATAGCGCTATCTGCCAGTGCATAAGGAACCCGCCATGAGTGAACCTCTTCGCCTGACGCAATACAGCCACGGAGCTGGTTGCGGCTGTAAAATCTCCCCGCAGGTGCTGGAAACCATCCTGCATAGCGAACTCAGCGCTTTCCACGATCCTCACCTGCTGGTGGGCAATGAAACCCGTGATGATGCGGCGGTTTATGACCTGGGGAATGGCAGCGCGGTGGTGAGCACTACCGACTTCTTTATGCCGATCGTTGACGATCCTCATACCTTTGGCCGCATTGCCGCCACTAATGCCATCAGCGATATTTATGCCATGGGCGGCAAACCGATCATGGCGATTGCTATCCTGGGCTGGCCGGTTAACGTGCTCAGTCCGGAAGTCGCGCAGCAGGTGGTGGAGGGCGGCCGCGCGGCCTGTCAGGCGGCGGGCATAGCGCTGGCGGGCGGTCACTCGATCGATGCGCCGGAACCGATTTTTGGCCTGGCGGTCACCGGTATCGTTGATGTGGCGCGCGTGAAGAAAAACAGCGCTGCTCAGGCGGGCTGCCAGCTGTTCCTCACCAAGCCCCTTGGTATCGGCATTCTGACCACTGCGGAAAAAAAAGGGGTGC
Source organism: Pantoea sp. X-Soil-TKNS-1207 (assembly GCF_059730485.1). Taxonomy (NCBI): domain Bacteria; kingdom Pseudomonadati; phylum Pseudomonadota; class Gammaproteobacteria; order Enterobacterales; family Erwiniaceae; genus Pantoea; species Pantoea sp. X-Soil-TKNS-1207. Next base: position 2,406,058 of record NZ_AP035958.1, on the reverse strand, counting down.
TGCGGCCGGAACACCAGAGCCTGGCGGCAGAAGTGATGTGCCAGCTTAACAAAGCGGGCGCGGAGTTTGCGCAACTGGCGGGCGTGACGGCGATGACCGATGTCACCGGTTTTGGTCTGCTGGGCCATCTGAGCGAAATTTGCCAGGGTTCCGGCTTACGCGCTGAAGTGATGGCGCACCAGGTGCCGCGTCTGCCGGGAGTGGATGCCTACATCGCTGCCGGTGCCGTGCCGGGTGGCACCAGTCGTAATTTTGCCAGTTATGGTCAGCATGTATCACCGATGGACGATGCTACGCGCGCGCTATTGTGTGATCCACAAACGTCCGGTGGTTTACTGGTGGCGGTGCAACCGTCAGCCGTAGAGGAATTTCTGCGTTGCGCCACGCTGGCAGGCGTCACCGCCAGCGCTATCGGTGCGCTGTATGCCGCAGAACCCCACCATCCACTGATTACCGTAGTTAACTGACGTTTAAGGAACGGCGCCATACATGCGTTTGTTTATTGCAGAAAAACCCAGCCTGGCCCGTGCCATCGCAGATGTTTTACCCAAACCCCACCGTCGCGGCGATGGCTATATTGCCTGCGGCAACGATCAGGTGGTGACCTGGTGCGTCGGGCACCTGCTGGAGCAGGCGCAACCAGATAGCTACGACAGCCGCTATGCTCGCTGGAATCTGGCCGATCTGCCGATTATCCCGGAAAAGTGGCGATTGCAGCCGCGTCCGTCCGTTGCAAAGCAGCTGAAAGTGATTGAAGGGTTACTGGCGCAGGCCACACAGGTGGTCCACGCCGGTGACCCGGATCGCGAAGGGCAGCTGCTGGTGGATGAGGTCATTGATTACCTGCAACTGCCCGCCGAAAAGCGTCAGAACGTGCAACGCTGCCTGATTAACGATCTTAACCCCCAGGCGGTGGAGCGTGCGGTCGGTCGCCTGCGCGAGAACCGTGAATTTATTCCGTTGTGCGTTTCGGCGCTGGCGCGTGCGCGCGCCGACTGGCTGTATGGCATCAATATGACCCGCGCCTGGACGCTGCTGGGACGTAACGCCGGTTATGACGGCGTGCTGTCGGTCGGCCGCGTTCAGACTCCGGTGCTCGGGCTGGTGGTGCGCCGCGATGAAGAGATCGAAAACTTTATCCCGAAAGATTACTTCGAGGTCAAAGCGCATATTGTCACCCCGGATGAGCAGCGCTTTGTGGCGAGCTGGGTGCCGAGCGATGCCTGTGAGCCGTGGCAGGATGAAGAAGGCCGGCTGCTGCATCGTCCGCTGGCGGACCATGTGCTGGAGCGCATCAATGGCAAACCTGCGCTGGTCACCGGCTATAACGATAAACGGGAATCGGAAATCGCCCCGTTGCCGTTTTCACTGTCCAGCCTGCAAATTGAGGCGGCGAAACGCTTCGGGCTGAGCGCGCAAAATGTGCTCGACTGCTGCCAGCGCCTGTATGAAACCCATAAACTGATCACCTATCCGCGTTCTGATAGCCGTTATCTGCCGGAGGAACATTTTGCCGGTCGCCATGCGGTGCTCAACGCTATTCAGGCCCATCAGCCGCAGATGACGCCACCGGCGGATTTCAATGCCGACCAAAGAAACCGTTGCTGGGACGATAAAAAAGTGGATGCCCACCACGCCATCATTCCTACCGCGCGTGCCAGCAAGGTCAATCTCAGTGAAAACGAAGCCAATATTTACGGGCTGATTGCGCGTCAGTATCTGATGCAGTTCTGCCCGGATGCGGTATTTCGCAAGTGCGTGATCGATCTTGACATCGCTGGCGGCAAATTTGTCGCGAAGGCGCGCTTTCTGGCGGAAGCGGGCTGGCGTTCGCTGCTCGGCAGCAAAGAGCGTGATGAGGAGAATGACGGCACGCCACTGCCGGTGGTCAGCAAAGGGGATGCGTTATTGTGCGAGCGCGGTGAAGTGCTGGCAAAGCAAACCCAGCCGCCACGTCCGTTCACTGACGCGACGCTACTCTCCGCCATGACCGGCATTGCGCGTTTTGTGCAGGATAAAGATCTAAAGAAAGTGCTGCGTGCGACCGATGGTTTAGGTACGGAAGCAACGCGCGCCGGCATTATTGAATTGCTGTTCCGGCGCACATTCCTGGTGAAGAAGGGCCGCTATATCCACTCGACGGATGCGGGCAGGGCATTGATTCATGCGCTGCCGGAGATGGCGGCACGGCCCGATATGACGGCGCACTGGGAGTCGACGCTCACCCGTATCAGTGAAAAAGCCTGTCGCTATGATGAGTTTATGCAGCCGCTGGTCAGCACGTTAATCGGTCTGATTGGTCAGGCACGCCAGCAACCATCACTTCAGGCATTTCGTGGCATTGCCGCGAGTGGAGCGCCGGGCAAAACCAAACGCCCGCGTAAACCCGCCCGGCGCAAAGTGAAGGAGACCGAGTGATGCGTTATCTGATGGTAATGCTCAGTGCCGTGCTGCTGTTTAGCGCGGCGGCGCAGGCGAATCGAACGCCGGATACCGGCCGAACGGGTAACACCGACGTGGTGGTGGATATGCCACCGGAAGTGTGGACGCAGGGGCAGAACAATCAGCAAAGCAACTGCTTGCAGTGTTGTACCTATGAGAACCGCAGTTATTCCGAGGGGGCGGTGGTGAAAGCGGAAGGCGTGCTGCTGCAATGCTCACGCGATGAGAAGGTGATGGGCACCAATCCGCTTATCTGGAAGATTATCAAATAACCCGCGTGGCCTGGATGCAGGCCACGCAGCGTCATTAAAAGGTAAAGCTCGACCACACTGGTGCGTGATCGGACGGCTTCTCCATACTACGGATGTCGTAGTCGATACCGCTTGCGGTGCAATGTGCCGCCAGCGGCTGGCTGGCCAGCAGCAGGTCGATGCGCAGACCACGGTTATCATCAAAGCCTTTGGAACGGTAATCAAACCAGGAGAAACGGTCTGCCGTTGTCGGGTATTTATCGCGCCAGGTATCCACCAGACCCCATTGCAGCAGACGATCCATCCACTCGCGCTCCTCCGGCAGGAACGAACATTTGCCGGTACGCAGCCAGCGCTTGCGGTTCTCTTCGCCGATACCGATGTCGAGATCGGTACTGCTGATATTCATATCACCCATAATCAGCACCGGTTTGTCTGCGGCCAGCTGCTGCTCAAGGTAGCTTTGCAGGTCGCGATAAAACTTCTCTTTCGCCGGGAATTTGATCGGATGGTCACGGCTTTCTCCCTGCGGGAAATAGCCATTAATCACGGTGATCGCGCCAATCGGGCTGGGGATCTCTGCCATGATCAGACGGCGCTGGGCGTCCTCATCGTCACCGGGGAAGCCGCGGCGCACCATAATCGGCTGCTCTTTGGTTAGCAGCGCCACGCCATAATGGCCTTTCTGCCCATGATAAAAGACGTTGTAACCGAGCTTGCTGACCTCTTCGAGCGGGAACATATCGTCATGGACTTTGGTCTCCTGCAAACCGATGACGTCAGGCTGATGCTGCTCAACCAGCGCCTCCAGTTGATGAGGGCGTGCACGCAAACCGTTGATGTTGAAAGAGACAAATTTCATTTCGCTGCCATTTTTATCCGCAAAAGTATGGCGGGATGGTAGCGAGTTTTGCGGCAAATGTCATGGTCAGAATGGTGATGACCGCCCGAACGTGCCGGGCGGTCAGTCTGCGCGTCAGTGGCGTTTGGCCTGCGCTAGCACGCTCTCCAGCTGGTCTTTGGTCAGGCGGACACAGTAGGAGGGCATTCCGCGCTCAAAACGCCAGCCTTCGGCAAGCGAACCGGCATCGACCACGTCGAAACCAAATGACTGATAGAGCGTGGCGGCCACGGCCTTACCTTCCGCGTCGTCTCCGGCAAGCGGCAACGCGCGTCGCCCTGGCGCGCCCGCAGGCAATCCGTCGCTTTCAAGCTGAGTCATCGGGATAGCATTAAAGGCTTTGGTTATGCGGGCCTCAGGCAAATAGCTGGCCAGCAGCTCGCTGGTGGTGGTCTGCCGGGAGAGCAAAACGTCCACGTCACCGTCGCGTTCGGCGTAGTAGTTAACGGCATCCAGCACCGGTTTGCCGCGCAGTTCCGCCACCGGCAGCGCATCAATGGCGGTTAAAGGGACGGCGATGATAACGATATCGCCAAATCTGGCGGCTTCTGCTGCGGTGCCAGTTTCACAGCCGATCATCGGACGCAGGCTGAACAACGTTTGCGGACTGCGTGAGTTGCTCAGCATCACCTGATGACCGGCGTGAATAGCCAGTCTGGCGATGGCGCGGCCAACGAATCCGGCACCTAGGATTCCTATCTTCATGTAACACTCCATATGCTATTTACAGGGAGCACCCACTATGATTCCCTCTTCATTGAAGATAAATCGTATTGCTGTTGTTTTATAAACAACTCAAAGGAGGGAATGATGGACAGGCTGGCCGGTATGAAGATTTTCGTGAAAGCCGCGGAAATGGGATCGTTCGCCGCCGTGGCTGACGCGCTGGGGATATCGCCTCAGATGGTTGCCAAACATGTCGCGGCACTGGAATCCCGTCTCGGTACGGCGCTGATTAACCGTACTACGCGGCGACAGCATCTGACGGATATCGGGCGCAGCTACTATGAGCGCTGCCGGGTGGTGCTGGCGGAAGTGGAAGAGGCGGATGCGGTAGTGCTTAATATGCAGGCCACGCCTGCCGGCATTATTCGCGTCAATGCGCCGGTGACTTTTGGTTCACATGCGGTTGCCCCCTTTATCACCCGTTATCTCGGACGCTACCCGGATGTGCAGGTTGAGCTGACGCTCAGCGATCGCCTGATTAATCCAGCCGAAGAAGAGGCCGAAGTCATCATCCGTATCGGCGAACTGGCCGACAGTACCATGGTGGCATGGCCGCTGGCCCCATACCGGCTCATCGCCTGTGCTTCCCCATCCTATCTCGCCCGGCATGGCGCGCCGCAGGTGCCGCAGGATTTGCATCAACATGCCTGTCTGGTTTACGGACTGTGGTCTGCCGCGTCGCCCTGTCGCTGGATTTTTCACAAAGAGGGCAAAACAGAAGAGGTCAGGCCGGAGGGGCGATTACGGTCGAATGACTGGAAAGCGCTTATGCATGCGGCGCTGGAAGGCTATGGCGTGACGCTGGGACCGGAAGATGTACTGAAAGAGGAAATCCGTCAGGGACGCCTGGTGAGAGTGCTGCCGGACTATACCGGCCCATCACGGCCAATGTACGTGCTTGTGCCGTCAGCACGAAAACAGACGGTTAAAATCAGATGTTTTGTCGAGGCAATCAGAGAGGCTTTTGCCTTGGAAAAGGCGGAATAACAGCAAGAGAATATTCGGATGGTGGTGGGAGAAGGATTATTCGGCGCGTAGCGCCTCACCCTTTGGGCCGCGCTGAAGCGCGTTGTCTCGCATGGCTCGACCCGAACCTTCGGTCGAGGCTTCTCATCCTTCTCCATCAGCATGATGGCAGGGCGAGTAGTAATCACTAAAGGAGAATATTCGGATGGTGGTGGGAGAAGGATTCGAACCTTCGAAGTCTGTGACGGCAGATTTACAGTCTGCTCCCTTTGGCCGCTCGGGAATCCCACCAGGGATAGGGCATATTGTGGCAACAGGCTAAGACGATTCAGATGGTGGTGGGAGAAGGATTCGAACCTTCGAAGTCTGTGACGGCAGATTTACAGTCTGCTCCCTTTGGCCGCTCGGGAATCCCACCACTGGCCTGAATCATTACGCCTGAAAGCGGGGCGCATAATACCAAATGCGTTCCGTCTGTAAAGCGCCCGCACTAAATTTATGAATCGATTGCCCACTTTTCACCCGAGACGCTGAAGCCTTGCACAATTCAGCGTCGGGATGGTTACAGAATGATCGTTCGGTTGCCGTAAACGAACACGCGCTGGCCCAGCACTTTATACAGTGCACGGCTCAGTACGTTCTTCTCTACGTCGCGACCGGCGCGCATCATCTCTTCTGCGGTGTAGCTGTGATCGACGTTGATCACATCCTGCATAATGATTGGGCCTTCATCGAGGTTGTCATTGACGTAATGCGCGGTGGCGCCAATGATTTTCACGCCACGCTCGTACGCCTGATGATAAGGACGTGCGCCGATAAAGGCGGGCAGGAAGGAGTGATGAATATTGATGATCTGATTCGGGTAACGCTGGACAAAGGCGGGCGTTAACACACGCATATATTTGGCCAGCACCACATAATCTGGCTGATAACGATCGATCTCTTCAACCATGCGGTTGTCGTGTTCTTCGCGGGTCAGGCCTTCATGGCTCACCAGCACGAAAGGAATGTCGAAACGTTCGACCAGCGAGCGCAGCGTCTCGTGGTTGCCGATAACCGCGGAAATCTCCATATCGAGACCACCAAAAGCGCTTTTCATCAGCAGATCGCCGAGGCAATGGGCTTCTTTCGTCACCAGAATTACCACACGGCGACGACCGGCGCTGTTCAGTTCACGCACGGAACCGGACGGCAATGCGCTGTCGAGATCGGCCAGCAGGGTGTTGTCGTTGAAAATGCCTTCCAGCTCTGTGCGCATAAAAAAGCGCCCGGTACGGTGATCGACAAATTCGTTGTTCTGCACGATGTTGAGTTCGTGCTTGTAACAAATGTTGGTGATTTTGGCGATCAGACCTTTCGCATCGGGGCAAATGGTACGTAAAACTTTTCGTTGCATGGTTTGCGCTTGCATCTCGATCAGAGTCCTGTCAAAGCGATGAATGGTAAAGCCGTTGGGCAGATGTCCAAATCAGCCACAACATTTTTTGTATTTTTTATCGGAGCCACAAGGACAGCGATCATTACGCCCCAGCGGAGGCGTTGTTCCGTCAACATAGTACCAGCGTTGATCCTCACGAAGAAAGCGTGAACATTCATAGATGGCCGATGTGCGCCCTTTTTCGATGTATCGCGCAAAAAAGGTCACAAAGGCTTCATTCTCATGGCTTCCGTGATTACAACAGGTTACATTCAGGCCCAGCCATTCGGTGCCGGTAAAACTTTCAGATAATAACGTCTCAAGTTCGGCCACTCGCTTGCTGGAGTGCCAGGTGGAGACCAGCCAGGCTGCGTTTTTCCCGACATAGGCGCAATAGCGTGAACGCATCAATTGCTCGGCACTGGCCGGGGTGGCCTGCCCGGTCAGAAAGGGCTGGCAACATAGGCTATACTGCTTTCCGCTGCAGCAGGGGCACTTTTCGGACACGTCATCTCCAGAGAGTGATTAGAGTAAAAGATTGCGCGCGCTATGGTAACTGACTGTCAGGCGCGATGCTACGTACCAGGCAAATCCTGAGGTGAGATGAGAAAGGTGAGGATCGGGCTGGCACTGGGTTCAGGTGCCGCCAAGGGCTGGGCGCATATTGGCGTCATCAATGCGCTGGAACGGGCTGGAATTGATATCGATGTCGTGGCCGGTTGCTCGGTCGGTGCGCTGGTGGGGTCGGCCTATGTCAATGGTCGTCTCAACATGATGGAAAAATGGGTCAGCGCCTTTCGCTACTGGGATGTCATCCGCCTGATGGATCTCTCGTGGCAACGCGGCGGTTTGCTGCGCGGCGATCGGGTTTTCAGCCATGTACGCCAGCTGATCCCCAACGAATTGATTGAGCAATGTGACAAACCTTTCGGTGTGGTGGCGACCAATCTTAGTACCGGTCGTGAGTTGTGGTTGACCGAAGGCGATCTGCACCAGGCCGTGCGCGCATCCTGTAGTATGCCAGGCTTATTACCACCTGTTGGCTACAATGGTTACTGGCTGGTGGATGGCGCGGTGGTAAACCCGGTGCCGATTTCACTTACGCGTGCGCTGGGGGCCGATATTGTTATCGCCGTCGATCTTCAGCATGATGCGCACCTGATGCAGCAGGATTTGCTGTCAGTCACGCCGCAGAGCGGGGAAGAACAGGCCGCGGCGGAAGCACTGAGCTGGGGCAAGAAACTGCGTCAGCGGCTGCTGGGATTGACCCAGCGTCGCGCCAATCAAACCCCTGGAGCTATGGAGATTATGTCAACCTCCATCCAGGTACTGGAAAATCGCCTGAAGCGTAATCGCATGGCAGGCGATCCGCCGGATGTGCTGATTCAGCCATTCTGTCCGCAAATTTCTACGCTGGACTTTCACCGTGCTGAAGAAGCCATTGCGGCAGGCAAGGCCGCCGTTGAGAAAAAAATGGATGAACTATTACCGCTGGTCCGTAACAGATAATCAGGTTGTTCATTCACAGATGTTGTTACTTCGGTCAATTCTGAAAGGCGCAACTGCGTTTTATGAACCACTATTGAAATATCTGGTACGCAGGGGGAGAGGATGGAAAAACCACTAATCGGCAAAAAGATACTCATTGTCGAAGATGAGGTCGTTTTCCGTTCGTTGCTGGATAACTTCTTAATCAGTCTGGGCGCGCAAACGATGCAAGCTGGTGACGGCCTTGATGGCCTGACGTTGCTGACGGCTCAATCGGCTGATCTGGTTATTTGCGATTTGGAAATGCCACGCATGGGCGGCATTCAGTTTGTCGAGCATATTCGCAGCCGCGGCAACAGCGTGCCGGTGCTGATCATCTCAGCGACGCAAAACATGGCGGATATCGCCCATGTGCTGCGCCTGGGCGTGCAGGATGTGCTGCTTAAACCGTTGCGCAACCTTGAGCGTTTTCGTGAGGCGGTGTTTGAATGCCTCTATCCCTCAATGTTCACCTCTAAGGTCGAAGAAGACGAACAGTTGTTCCAGGACTGGGATGCGTTAGTGCGCGATCCGCTGGCGGCGTCGAAACTGCTGAAACAGCTGCAACCGCCGGTACAACAAACCATCGCCAATTGCCGAATTAACTATCGTCAACTCACCATGGCTGAACAGCCAGGATTGGTGCTGGATATCGCGGCTTTATCGGATAAAGATCTGGCGTTTTATTGTCTGGATGTCACCCGCGCCGGTGATAATGGCGTGCTGGCGGCGTTATTGCTGCGGGCGCTGTTTAATGGATTATTGCAGGAACAACTTTCCGGGCAGAAGCAACGCCTGCCAGAGTTAAATAGTTTGTTGCGTCAGGTTAATATGTTGTTAAGGCAAGCCAACCTGAGCGGGCAATTTCCGCTGCTGGTGGGGTATTACCATCGGCAACTGAAAAATCTTATTTTGGTGTCAGCGGGTCTTAACGCCACGCTGCATATCAACACCCACCAAATTCAACTCAGCAATGGTGTTCCCCTTGGTACTATGGGCAGCACCCACCTCAATCAAATCAGCCAGCGCGCAGAGTCCTGGCAGTGCCATGTCTGGGGCGCTGGCGGCAGGCTGCGTCTGATGTTATCGGCTGAAGAATAAGCGATTCTATTTATATTTTCCGCGGGCTGGAGACAGGGCCAGGGGTAAGCTTTACACTTGGGTAATAGTCTTAAATTCCGCGGATTAACTCCATCCAGGATAAATCCGTCTGATAGTAACTGATATACTCAATTTCGATTTTTAAACCGACATATCAAGTATTAACTTGAACGGCCTATAAGAGAGGTATCTTGATGTCTGCCTTTAAGTCTAAAGTAAAAAAAGCGGTAATCCCGGTTGCAGGTTTGGGTACGCGTATGCTGCCTGCCACCAAAGCTATTCCGAAAGAAATGTTACCGCTGGTCGATAAGCCGTTGATCCAGTATGTCGTGAACGAGTGTATTGCCGCTGGGATTAATGAGATTGTGCTGGTTACGCACTCTTCCAAAAACGCCATCGAAAACCACTTTGATACCAGTTTTGAGCTGGAATCAATGCTGGAAAAACGCGTTAAACGTCAGCTGCTGGATGAAATCCAATCTATTTGCCCCCCGCACGTAACCATCATGCAGGTGCGTCAGGGTATCGCGAAAGGTCTGGGCCACGCCGTTATGTGCGCACATCCGCTGGTGGGTGATGAGCCGGTTGCGGTGATCCTGCCTGACGTGATCATCGATGAATACGAATCGGATCCGACCAAAGACAACCTGGCAGAAATGCTGTCACGTTACGAAGAAAGTGGCCGTAGCCAGATCATGGTTGAACCGGTTGCCGACGTTACCGCGTACGGTGTGGTTGACTGCCAGGGTGCCGACCTGAAACCAGGTGAAAGCGCGCCGATGGTAGGTGTGGTTGAGAAGCCGAAAGCGTCTGAAGCGCCGTCAAACCTGGCGGTAGTCGGTCGTTACGTGCTGTCTGCGGACATTTGGCCGCTGCTGGCGAAAACACCTCCGGGCGCCGGTGGTGAAGTTCAGCTGACTGACTCAATTGCGATGCTGATGGAAAAAGAGACCGTTGAGGCCTATCACCTGACCGGTGTGAGCCATGACTGCGGTAACAAGCTGGGTTATATGCAGGCTTTTGTTGAGTACGGTGTTCGTCACCCGGTTCTGGGCAAAGATTTCACGCAGTGGCTCGAAGGCGCGGTTGGCAACAAAAAGTAACTCATTAAACACAGGATAATTCAATGAAAGTCACTGTATTTGGTATCGGCTATGTCGGTCTGGTTCAGGCTGCGGTGTTAGCCGAAGTCGGACATGACGTTCTCTGTATTGATGTCGACGCGAATAAAGTCGAGAACCTGAAAAAAGGCATCATCCCGATTTTTGAACCTGGGCTGACTCCGCTGGTAATGGCGAACTATGAATCGGGCCGCCTGAAGTTCAGCACCAATGCGGAAGAGGGCGTTAACCATGGCGTTATGCAGTTTATTGCCGTGGGAACACCGCCGGATGAGGACGGTTCTGCCGATCTGAAATATGTGACTGCGGTAGCACGGACTATCGCGCAACACATGGATGGCCACAAAGTGGTTATCGACAAGTCAACCGTACCGGTTGGCACCGCCGATAAAGTGCGCTCGGTGATGACTGAGACCCTGAAAAACCGTGATGTGAACATCGCGTTTGATGTGGTTTCTAACCCGGAATTCCTCAAGGAAGGTGCAGCGGTTAATGACTGCATGCGTCCTGAGCGTATCGTGGTCGGTACCGATAACGACGACGTTGTGGAGCTGTTACGCGAGCTGTATGAGCCGTTTAACCGCAACCATGATCGTATGATTTTGATGGATATCCGCAGCGCGGAGCTGACCAAGTATGCGGCTAACTGCATGCTAGCCACCAAAATCAGCTTTATGAATGAGATCTCCAACCTGGCTGAGCGCCTGGGTGCGGATATTGAGAAAGTGCGCCAGGGTATCGGTTCCGATTCCCGTATTGGCTATCACTTCATCTATCCGGGCTGTGGTTACGGCGGTTCCTGCTTCCCGAAAGATGTGCAGGCGCTGATTCGCACGGCTGAGTCGATTGGTTATAAACCGCGTCTGTTGCAGGCGGTAGAAGATGTCAACGACTCGCAGAAGAACAAATTGCCGAGCTTTATCAAACGTCACTTTGGCGATGATCTGCGTGGTAAAACCTTCGCTCTGTGGGGTCTGGCATTTAAACCGAACACCGACGATATGCGTGAAGCTTCCAGCCGTGTGCTGATGGAAACGCTGTGGGAAGCTGGTGCTTCCGTACAGGCGTTCGATCCGGAAGCCATGGATGAAGCGCAGCGTGTCTACGGACATCGCAGCGACCTGAAACTGATGGGTACCAAGGAAGCGGCGCTACAGGGTGCTGATGGCCTGGTGATTTGTACGGAATGGCAGAATTTCCGTGCGCCTGATTTTGATGTCATTAAAACGGCATTAAAACAACCCGTGATTTTTGATGGTCGTAACCTGTATGATCCGGAACGCATCAGCAAACGCGGCTTTGTTTATTATGCAATCGGCCGCGGAGCTTCAATTCAAATTGCGTAATAAATGAGGGATGTATGAAGTTTCTGGTTACCGGCGCGGCAGGTTTTATTGGATTTCATGTTAGCCAGCGTCTGCTGGCCGCCGGTCACCAGGTTGTCGGTATCGACAGCCTGAATGATTATTATGATGTCAGCCTGAAACAAGCCCGTCTTGATCAGATCGCCCAACATCCCGCATTCCGCTTTAGTAAAATGGACCTGGCAGATCGCCAGGCCATTTCTTCCTTATTTGAGCAGCACGGCTTCGACCGGGTGATTCATTTAGGGGCGCAGGCAGGGGTGCGTTATTCCATCGAAAACCCACATGCCTATGCCGATGCTAATTTAATCGGCCATCTCAATATTCTTGAAGGCTGCCGCTATCATAAAGTCGGCCACCTGCTTTATGCTTCTTCCAGTTCAGTTTACGGTCTGAACCGTAAAATGCCTTTTTCAACTGACGACGCCGTTGACCATCCTGTTTCACTGTATGCGGCAACGAAAAAAGCCAATGAACTGATGGCGCATTCCTATTCGCATCTCTACCAATTACCCACCACCGGACTGCGTTTCTTCACCGTCTATGGCCCGTGGGGACGCCCGGACATGGCGCTGTTTAAATTTACCCGCGCAATGCTGGCAGGTGAACGTATCGATGTTTATAACAATGGTCAGATGACGCGCGACTTCACCTACATTGATGACATCAGTGAGGCGATTTTCCGTTTACAGGATGTGATTCCGCAGCCGAATGATAACTGGACAGTTGAAACCGGCTCTCCGGCTACCAGTTCCGCGCCTTATCATGTCTACAACATCGGTAATAGCCAGCCCGTCAGTCTGATGACCTATATCGAGGCGCTGGAGAGCGCGCTGGGTATTGAGGCGGATAAAAACATGATGCCAATGCAGCCGGGCGATGTGCTGGAAACCAGTGCGGATACGCAGGCGCTTTACGATGCCATTAATTTCCGCCCACAAACCGGTGTTCGGGAAGGGGTGCAGCAATTTGTTAACTGGTACCGTGAGTTTTACCAGAAGTAAGAATGCACAAAAAAGGAAGCCATGGGCTTCCTTTTTTTTACCTGGTGAATTCACAAAACAGGTGTGTAAATACAATCGTTTCGAAGCACTGGCGAGATTACAGCAGAAAATCGTCCAGTTGTTTGCCTTGTTCTTCAATCGCTTTTTTAATCACGGCGGGAGTACGACCCTGACCAGTCCAGGTGCGGGTTTCACCATTTTCATCGATGTACTGATATTTGGCCGGACGAGCAGCACGCTTAGTTTTACCTGCAACCTTGGTTTCAGATAAAGCCTGCAGTAACTCATTCGGATCGATACCGTCAGCAATCAGCATCTCACGATATTGTTCCAGTTTGCGGCTACGCTCAGCATTTTCTGCCTGTGCATGAGAATCTTCTTCGCGACGCTCATTCACCACAACTTCGAGTTTTTCCAGCATCTCTTCCAGTGTTTCCAGAGAGCATTCCCGAGCCTGTGCGCGCAATGTACGGATATTATTAAGAATTTTAAGTGCTTCGCTCATTGTCCTAATCTCAAAATATATTTAATGGGAGTTGTTCTGCCAGCTCATAATAGTGGTGGAAAAAAATAACTGCAATAGCAAAATTAAAAAGTAAAACGTAAATTAAAAGTCAGGAAGCGTTCTTATCAACAAGTCTTGTCTATTTAACTTGCTGCTTTGTATTTTTTTACCCTTATAGTTTGTGTCCTGCCTCAAGGTGGTGCCATACAACTTATGGCAGGGGGGAATAACGCTGAATAAAAAGTCAGCAGGCGCGTTTCTTTATCATTGCGTGCTATTGGTGGCCCGCTCAGGCAATAAAGGAAGCGATCGGTGCTGGTAATTTGAGCAAACGATAAAAATAATGCATCGCTACAGCCTTGCGCCTTTATGGTAGACTTACGCGCATCTGAATCATGCCCTGATGAGATTTTTCAATGGCTCAACTCTATTTTTATTACTCTGCGATGAACGCGGGCAAATCGACAGCTTTGTTACAGTCTTCTTATAATTACCAGGAGCGTGGTATGCGCACCCTGGTCTATACCGCTGAAATTGATGACCGCTTCGGCGCCGGCAAGGTCAGTTCACGTATCGGCCTCTCTTCTCCGGCATTTTTATATAACGCACAAACTCAGCTGGATACAGAAATAGCGGCAGAACATGCCCGGCAACCAGTGCATTGTGTGTTAGTGGATGAAAGCCAGTTCCTGACGCGGGAACAGGTAAGGGCATTGTCAGATGTGGTCGACAATATGGATATTCCGGTGTTGTGTTATGGATTACGCACCGATTTCCGTGGTGAATTGTTTGTCGGCAGCCAATACTTGCTGGCCTGGGCCGATAAGTTAGTTGAACTGAAAACCATCTGCCATTGCGGACGTAAAGCCAGTATGGTTTTACGACTTGATGCCAATGGCAAGCCTTTTAGCGAAGGCGAGCAGGTGGTAATTGGCGGAAACGAACGCTATATATCCGTCTGCCGTAAACATTATAAGCAGGCAATTGACGAAGGCTCCTTAAAAGCCATCTATGGCGCCCAGCAACCCCATCTATAAAAATTGCTGATATAAAAAAACCCGCCGCAGCGGGTTTTTTCATTATTACAGCTTAGGCTTTCTTAGTTTTTTTTTCGATTTTCACCGCTTTGACCGGTTGCAGGTCAACGGCGTCGGCAACTTCATCCGTCGCTTCAACATATTCACGGCCGTAGAACGTATCCAGCATGATTTGTTTCAGCTCAGCAATCAGCGGATAACGCGGGTTAGCGCCAGTACACTGATCATCGAAGGCATCGTCAGCCAGTTTATCTACTTTCGCGAGGAAGTCCGCTTCCTGTACCCCGGCTTCACGAATGGAGGTTGGGATACCCAGCTGGGTTTTCATCTCTTCCAGCCACGCCAGCAGTTTCTCAATTTTCTGCGCGGTGCGGTCACCGGCGGCACTCAGGCCCAGATGGTCAGCCACTTCGGCATAACGACGACGTGCCTGCGGACGGTCGTACTGGCTGAAGGCGGTCTGCTTAGTCGGGTTGTCATTGGCGTTGTAGCGAATGACGTTGGAAATCAGCAGGGCGTTCGCCAGGCCGTGCGGGATATGGAACTCGGAGCCGAGTTTATGCGCCATTGAGTGACACACACCGAGGAAGGCGTTGGCAAACGCGATACCTGCGATGGTTGCCGCATTGTGCACACGCTCACGAGCTACCGGGTTTTTCGCCCCTTCTTTGTAACTGGCTGGCAGGTTCTCTTTCAGCAGTTTCAGTGCCTGCAACGCCTGACCATCTGAGTATTCATTCGCCAGCACCGACACGTAGGCTTCCAGTGAGTGAGTCACGGCATCCAGACCGCCGAAGGCGCAAAGTGAACGCGGCATATCCATCACCAGGTTGGCATCGACAATCGCCATGTCCGGAGTCAGGGCATAGTCAGCCAGCGGGTATTTCTGACCTGTCGCATCATCGGTGACTACGGCGAACGGTGTGACTTCAGAACCGGTACCGGAAGTGGTGGTGATGGCGATCATCCGCGCTTTCACACCCATTTTCGGGAATTTGTAGATACGTTTACGGATATCCATAAAGCGCAGCGCCAGTTCTTCAAAGTGGGTTTCCGGATGTTCGTACATCACCCACATGATTTTCGCCGCATCCATCGGTGAACCACCGCCGAGAGCGATAATCACGTCCGGTTTGAAGCTGTTCATCTGCTCGGCACCTTTACGCACGATGCTCAGCGTCGGGTCGGCTTCAACTTCAAAGAACACTTCAGTCTCAATACCGTGTGATTTCAGTACGCTGGTAACCTGGTCGGCATAACCGTTGTTGAACAGGAAACGGTCGGTGACGATGAAAGCACGTTTGGCCCCGTCAGTCGCCACTTCTTCAAGCGCAATTGGCAGAGAACCACGACGGAAGTAGATGGACTTCGGAAGTTTATGCCACAACATATTTTCAGCTCGCTTGGCCACGGTTTTCTTGTTGATGAGGTGTTTCGGTCCCACGTTTTCAGAAATGGAGTTGCCGCCCCACGAACCACAGCCGAGTGTCAGCGACGGAGCCAGTTTGAAGTTGTACAGGTCACCGATACCCCCCTGTGAAGCCGGGGTGTTGATCAGGATACGTGCGGTCTTCATCTTGTCGCCGAAGTAGTGCACACGCTCGCGCTGGTTATCCTGGTCGGTATACAGACAGGAGGTATGGCCGATACCGCCCATTGCCACCAGTTTCTCGGCTTTATCAACGGCATCTTCGAAGTCTTTCGCACGGTACATCGCCAGCGTCGGCGACAGTTTCTCGTGGGCGAAAGGTTCAGATTCATCAACCAGTTTCACTTCGCCAATCAGAATCTTGGTATTTGACGGGACGGAGATACCGGCCATTTCAGCAATTTTCGCCGCAGGCTGACCTACGATCGCAGCATTCAATGCGCCATTTTTCAGGATGATGTCCTGAACTGCTTTTAACTCTTTGCCCTGTAGCAGGTAGCCACCGTGGCTGGCAAAACGTTCACGTACGGCTTCATAGGCGGAATCAACGACAATCACTGACTGCTCAGAAGCACAAATCACGCCGTTATCGAAGGTTTTTGACATCAGAATCGATGCGACGGCGCGTTTGATATCGGCGGTTTCATCCACGACGACCGGGGTATTACCGGCACCCACACCAATCGCCGGTTTACCGGAGCTGTATGCGGCTTTCACCATGCCCGGACCACCGGTGGCAAGGATCAGGTTGATATCCGGGTGATGCATCAGCTGGTTTGACAGCTCAACGGACGGGGCATCGATCCAGCCAATAATGTCTTTCGGCGCACCTGCGGCGATAGCGGCCTGCAACACAATGTCAGCAGCTTTGTTGGTTGCATCTTTGGCACGCGGGTGTGGCGAGAAGATAATCCCGTTACGGGTTTTCAGGCTGATAAGGGCTTTAAAGATGGCTGTTGAGGTCGGGTTAGTGGTTGGAACAATACCGCAAATCAGGCCAATGGGTTCTGCAATGGTGATGGTACCGAAGGTGTCATCAGTGTCGAGCACACCACAGGTTTTTTCATCTTTATAAGCGTTATAGATATATTCGGAAGCGAAGTGGTTTTTGATGACTTTATCTTCAACGATGCCCATGCCGGATTCGGCAACGGCCATCTTAGCGAGAGGGATTCGCGCATCTGCAGCGGCGAGGGCGGCAGCGCGGAAGATCGCATCAACTTGTTCCTGACTAAAATTGGCGTATTCACGCTGTGCCTTTTTAACACGTTCTACCAGTGCATTAAGTTCGGCGACATTAGTAACGGCCATGGTGCTCTCCTGAAGGAAGTTAAACTTTTTTAGTAAACAAGCCTGGATCCAGAAGTATAGTCGTGGCATACGACGCTGTTGGTCCGGGGGCGTGAGCGCACTCGCGGTTGCTTACTAAAAAGGTTTACTGGTCTGGATGGTTGAGCGTCCGGGTCGGGTTTCGATGGCTTAAGATTACCCCTGATGAGGTAGCTTAATTATGATGCAGATCAATTTTGTCCTAAGCTGACACCTTTCAGCAGGTACTTTCGCAATTAAAGTAATCGCCAGCGCCACACAATCAGGTCTGAACAGCAGCAAACGGATAACCCTGCATTAACAGCAGATAAATGCACTGCTTTTTTTGCTCAATAGCAGCATATATTTCTGCATAAGACTCTGGTTTTTGCTCTGAGTTTTGCACTACATTATGCGCGATTTTCACTGTGACTAATCTGGAGCTGACCGTGACCCCCGTGCTACTTGATCTATCCGGCTATATTAAGTTTTTTGTCGGTTTGTTCGCCCTGGTGAATCCGGTTGGGATCATTCCAGTCTTCATCAGCATGACCAGCTACCAGGGTGCGGTTGAACGTAATAAAACCAACCTGACCGCCAATCTGGCGGTGGCGATCATTCTGTGGACGTCGCTGTTCCTTGGCGACGCGATTCTGCATCTGTTCGGTATCTCGATCGATTCATTCCGTATTGCCGGTGGCATTCTGGTGGTGACCATTGCGATGTCGATGATCAGCGGCAAGCTGGGTGAAGATAAGCAGAACAAACAGGAAAAATCAGAGACCGCCATTCGTGAAAGCATCGGTGTGGTGCCGCTGGCGTTGCCGCTGATGGCGGGTCCGGGTGCCATTAGTTCCACCATCGTCTGGAGCACGCGCTACCATAACTGGCAAAATTTGCTGGGATTTACGGTGGCGATTGCTATCTTCGCTTTCTGCTGCTGGCTGTTGTTTCGGGCTGCGCCGCTGATGGTCAGAGTGCTGGGCCAGACCGGTATTAACGTGATAACGCGTATTATGGGGTTGCTGTTAATGGCGTTAGGCATCGAATTTGTGGTGACCGGACTTAAAGCCATTTTTCCCGGATTATTAAGCTAAAAATCGTTTTAATTTTCACTGCGTCATCATCGGCTGAACTAATAGGGTGCAATTAATGAAAATATTGCACCGTTACAGTGCCTTTATTCATCGGGCTTAACATCGTCGTCCGGTTATCACTTTTGCTACTGCCCTCAACAAATCACCACTCTCCCTGACTTTTTATTGTGATAATTATCACAGCATTTTGTTCTGGTTATCATCTTAATCCATGAAGAAACGTCGTGGTTTATTTTTAATGGCAAACGGATATGTCATTTCCATGATAACTAATGACATAAAATGCATTTAAGATATAAGCCATGTCGATATGTACACAATGCCAGCGATTTTTAATAAAAGTGATTATTTATCATGCTGTTAAATGATAATTTTGGTCAATAATTAACACTTTTCCTTGTCGGCCGGACGTGATAAAAGAGAATTAGCTAACATTTTTGTGGTTTAGCTTTGGCGCACGGGCATTTGTTCTGATAATTTTCTGAACATCGCAATTTTTTTATCTGATAGCCAAAAATGTGTACGGTTCTTGCTTACTCGCTATCAGGTTTATGTTTAAGGTTGATCTTTGTTGATGAAATGGATGGTAGCAAAGGCCACGGCGTTTTCACCTCTCGCCCTCTGCCTGTGGAGTGTGCTTAGCCAAAGCCAGGCGGCAGAAATTCCAGCAGCAACACAATTATCAGACACACAGCGCATAGTAATTAATAACGGCAGCGAAGTTGCGTCCCTCGATCCGCAGAAAATTGAAGGCGTACCAGAATCGAATGTGATTCAAAGCCTGCTGGACGGTCTGGTCAATACCGATAACAACGGACAAATTGTACCGGGCGTGGCGCAGCAGTGGCAGAACGATCACGGGCGTGTCTGGACATTCACCCTGCGCGACAATGCGCGCTGGAGCAATGGTCAGCCGGTTACGGCGCAGGATTTTGTCTACAGCTGGCAACGTCTGGCCGATCCCAAAACCGCGTCTCCCTATGCCAGCTATTTACAGGCAGCGCATCTCGCCAATGTTGATGCGGTGCTGGCCGGTAAAGCCAAACCCAGTGAGCTGGGAGTCAGGGCGCTGGATGCGCATCATCTTCAGGTCACGCTTACGGAACCCGTTCCCTATTTTCTCTCGATGGTCGCTCACACCTCTCTGAAGCCGGTTTACCGTCCGGCGGTGGAGCAGTGGGGTGAACAATGGACGCAGCCAGAACACTACATCAGCAATGGCGCCTACACGCTGAGTCAGTGGGTGGTGAATGAAAAGATCGTGGTGAAGCGTAATCCACTCTACTGGGACAACGCGCACACGGTAATCGATGAAGGGGTTTATCTGCCGCTAACCGCAGAAAACAGCGATATCAACCGTTATCGTAGCGGTGGCAGCGACATGACCAACAGCGTCGTGCCGCCGGATATGTTCCATAAGCTGCAACAGGATCTCGGCGACCAGGTCAAAGTCAGCCCGCTGCTGTGCACCTTCTACTACGAAATCAATAACAAAAAAGCCCCGTTTGATGATGCCCGCGTCCGCACTGCGCTGAAACTGACGCTGGATCGCGACATCATCGCGCAGAAAATCATGGGGCAGGGGCAGATCCCGGCATACAGCCTGACACCGCCATTTACCGCCGGTATGCAACTCTCGCCGCCGGCCTGGTTCACCCAGACCCAGGCCGAGCGTAACGCCAGCGCGAAAAAGCTACTGGCCGAGGCCGGATTTAACGATCAGCATCCGCTGCGCTTTACCCTGCTGTACAACACCTCCGAGCAAAATAAAAAGCAGGCGATTGCCGCTGCCTCCATGTGGCAGAAAAACCTCGGGGCGGTGGTGACGCTGCAAAACCAGGAGTGGAAAACGCTGCTCGAAACCCGCCACCAGGCGCAATACGATGTGGTGCGCGCCACCTGGTGTGCTGATTACAACGAACCGTCCACTTTCCTGAATATATTGCTGAGCGGCGCCTCCATTAATACCGCGTTCTACCATAGCCCGGCTTTTGACCAGTTAATGGCGCAGACGCTGACGACAATGGATGAATCCGCGCGTGCTTCGCTCTATCAGCAGGCAGAAAATCAGCAGGATAAAGACTCGGCCATCATTCCGGTCTATTACCGGGTTAGCGTCAGGCTGGTTAAACCCTGGGTGGGGGGATTTACCGGTAAAGATCCGCAGGATCTGATCAATCTGAAATACTATTACATAAAGAAACATTGAGTAATGGGTTGACCCGGCGCTACAGTCGGGCGGCACGTTACCGTGGCATAACCCAGATAAGGGTGATTGCGATCTCTGACCAGACAGGGCGGAGATCTCCCGGATACGGGGTACGCCGGGTCGGTTTAACTGACCCGGTGACGATAATAAAACTGGAGCGTAATAATGAACAACATCACGAAAAAAAGCCTTATCGCCTTAGGAGTGGTAGCGGCGATTGGCGCGCTGGCAGGGAATGCCGCGCTGGCAGCGACAGTGCCAGCAGGCGTTGAATTGGCAGCAAAACAGGAGCTGGTACGTGGTAATGGCGACGAAGTGCAATCGCTGGACCCGCATAAAATCGAAGGCGTACCGGAAGATAACGTCGCGCGCGACCTGTATGAAGGTCTGCTGGTGAGCGACAGCAACGGTAAACCGGTACCTGGCGTGGCAGAGAGCTGGGAAAACAAAGATTTTAAAGTCTGGACCTTCCATTTACGTAAAGACGCCAAATGGTCAAATGGCCAGCCGGTGACCGCGCAGGATTTCGTCTATAGCTGGGAGCGTCTGGTGGATCCGAAAACCGCATCCCCGTATGCCAGCTACCCGCAATATGGTCATATCGAAAACGTTGATGACATTATCGCCGGTAAAAAACCGATTACCGATCTGGGTGTAAAAGCCCTCGACGATCACACGTTGCAGGTGACCCTGAGCGAGCCGGTACCGTACTTCGACAAACTGCTGATCAACTCCGTAATGTCTCCGGTCTACAAGCCGGTGGTGGAAAAATTCGGCGACCAGTGGACGCAGCCGCAGAACTGGGTGGGTAACGGTGCCTTTAAACTGGACGCCCATGTGATCAACGAACGTATTACGCTGGTACGTAACCCGGAATATTGGGACAACGCGCACACCGTTCTGAATAAAGTCACCTTCCTGCCCATCAACTCTGAAGTGAGCGACGTTAACCGTTACTTCTCAGAGAACGGCAGCGACATGACTTACAACAACATGCCGATCGAGCTGTTCAAAAAGCTGCAACATGATAACGGCAAAGAGCTGCACGTCGATCCGTACCTGTGTACTTACTACTACGAAATCAACAACCAGAAAGCGCCGTTTACCGATCCGCGCGTCCGTGCTGCTCTGAAACTGGGTCTGGATCGCGACATCATGGTGAACAAAGTCCTGGCACAGGGCCAGATGCCGGCTTACAGCTTCACCCCGCCAGCCACCGATGGCATGGAAATTCTGCCGCCAGACTGGTTCAAGTGGTCACAGGAAAAACGTAACGCTGAAGCGAAGAAACTGCTGGCTGAAGCAGGCTATACCGCTGACAAACCGCTGACCTTCAACCTGCTGTACAACACCTCCGATCTGCACAAGAAACTGGCGATCGCGGCGGCGTCCATCTGGAAGAAAAACATCGGCGTGAACATCAAGCTGGAAAACCAGGAGTGGAAAACCTTCCTCGACACGCGTCATCAGGGCAACTTTGACGTTTCGCGTGCGGCCTGGTGTGCGGACTACAACGAACCGACCTCGTTCCTGAACATTATGCTGTCTGACAGCAGCAGTAACACCTCGCACTATAAGAGCGCAGAATACGACAAGGTGATTAAAGACGCGATCAAAGCTGCTGATGAGAAAGGACGTGCTGCGGATTATCAAAAAGCCGAGCAGATCCTGGATAAAGACAGCACCATCGTCCCGGTTTACTACTACGTGAACGCGCGTCTGGTGAAACCTTATGTCGGCGGCTATACCGGCAAAGATCCGCTGGATAAAACCCTCGATAAAAACTTTTATATAATTAAACACTAATAGCACACAGGCTATCAGCGGCGGTGCTGCGGCACCGCCTTTTACTTTGTGAAGCAACAGCCTGGTAGGTACGGCAATGTTAAAATTCATCCTGCGCCGGATTCTGGAAGCGATTCCGACGCTTTTCGTTCTGATCACCATCTCCTTCTTTATGATGCGACTGGCTCCCGGCAGCCCGTTTACCGGCGAACGCACGCTGTCGCCGGAAGTGATGGCGAACATCGAAGCCAAATACCATCTCAACGATCCCATCGGCAAACAGTATGTTGATTACCTGATACAGCTGGCGCACGGCGATTTCGGCCCATCCTTTAAATATAAGGATTACAGCGTTAACTATCTGGTGGGGCACGCATTCCCGGTCTCGGCTAAACTGGGTCTCGCCGCTTTTGTGCTGGCGATGGTGCTGGGGGTCACTGCGGGCGTCATTGCCGCCCTGAAGCAAAACAGTTTATGGGATTACGCGGTGATGGGGGTCGCCATGACCGGCGTGGTGATACCGAGTTTTGTGGTGGCGCCGCTGCTGGTCCTGATCTTCGCCATCACCCTGCGCTGGCTGCCTGGCGGCGGCTGGAATGGCGGACAGTGGCAATACATGCTGCTGCCGATGGTGGCGCTGTCGCTGGCCTATATCGCCAGCATCGCGCGTATCACCCGCGGTTCAATGATTGAAGTGATGCACTCAAACTTTATCCGCACCGCGCGCGCCAAAGGGCTGCCGCTGCGTCGTATCGTCCTGCGTCATGCGCTGAAACCGGCGCTGCTGCCGGTGATTTCGTATATGGGTCCGGCATTTGTCGGCATCATTACCGGCTCGATGGTGATCGAATCGATCTACGGTCTGCCGGGGATTGGCCAGCTGTTCGTCAATGGAGCGCTCAACCGCGACTACTCGCTGGTGATGAGCCTGACCATTCTGGTGGGCGTGCTGACCATTATATTCAACGCGATCGTTGACGTGCTGTACGCCGTGATCGATCCGAAGATTCGCTACTGATGCTGGAGTTCGCCCATGATGTTAAGTAAGAAAAACAGCGAAGCTCTGGATGCGTTCAGTGAAAAGCTGGAAGTGGAAGGGCGCAGCCTGTGGCAGGATGCGCGCCGTCGCTTTATCCATAACCGCGCCGCGCTGCTCAGTTTGCTGGTGCTGGTTCTGATTGCGCTGTTCGTGGTGTTTGCCCCGATGCTGTCGCAGTTCCGCTATGACGATACCGACTGGGGCATGATGTCGGCCGCGCCGGATACCACCTCGGGCCACTGGTTTGGCACTGACTCCTCCGGGCGTGATCTGCTGGTGCGTGTTGCCATTGGCGGCCGTATCTCGCTGATGGTGGGTATCGCTTCAGCGCTGATTGCGGTGCTGGTCGGCACCCTGTACGGTTCGGCTGCCGGTTATCTTGGCGGCAAAACCGACTCGGTGATGATGCGTATCCTTGAGATCCTCAACTCCTTCCCGTTTATGTTCTTCGTGATCCTGCTGGTGACCTTCTTTGGTCGCAACATCCTGCTGATTTTTGTCGCCATCGGCATGGTGTCGTGGCTGGATATGGCGCGTATCGTGCGCGGCCAGACGCTGGGCCTGAAGCGCAAGGAATTTATCGAGGCCGCACAGGTTGGCGGTGTCTCCACCACCAATATCGTGCTGCGCCATATCGTGCCTAACGTGCTGGGCGTGGTAGTGGTTTATGCCTCGCTGCTGGTGCCCAGCATGATCCTGTTCGAATCTTTCCTCAGCTTCCTTGGTCTCGGTACCCAGGAGCCGCTGAGCAGCTGGGGCGCGCTGCTGAGCGACGGCGCTAACTCGATGGAGGTTTCACCCTGGCTGCTGATGTTCCCGGCCGGTTTCCTGGTGGTCACGCTGTTCTGTTTTAACTTTATCGGCGATGGCCTGCGTGATGCCCTCGACCCGAAAGATCGTTAAGGAGTTTCCCGATGACCATTCATGAATTTCAGCCAGCGATGGCGGCCCGTGCGGGAAGCAACCTGTTGTTAGACGTCAAAGATCTGCGCGTCACCTTTGGCACGCACGACGGTGATGTTACCGCGGTGAACGATCTGAACTTCTCGCTGCGCGCCGGTGAAACCCTGGGGATCGTTGGCGAGTCCGGCTCCGGTAAATCCCAGACGGCGTTCGCGCTGATGGGGCTGCTGGCGAAAAACGGCCGCATTGGCGGCTCGGCAAAGTTTAATGGCGAGGAGATCCTCAATCTGCCGGAAAACAAGCTGAATAAGCTGCGTGCCGAGCAGATTGCGATGATTTTCCAGGACCCGATGACCTCGCTGAACCCGTATATGCGGGTCGGCGAACAGTTGATGGAAGTGCTAAAGCTGCACAAAGGCCTGAACAACGCGCAGGCGTTTGAAGAGTCGGTGCGGATGCTCGATGCGGTAAAAATGCCGGAAGCGCGCAAGCGTATGAAGATGTACCCGCACGAGTTTTCCGGCGGGATGCGTCAGCGCGTGATGATTGCCATGGCGCTGCTGTGTCGCCCTAAATTGCTGATTGCCGATGAGCCAACCACCGCCCTTGATGTGACGGTGCAGGCGCAGATCATGACGCTGCTGAACGAACTGAAGCGTGAGTTCAACACCGCGATCATTATGATTACCCACGATCTTGGCGTGGTCGCGGGGATCTGCGACAAGGTGCTGGTGATGTATGCCGGACGAACCATGGAATATGGCCGGGCGCGGGACGTGTTCTATCAACCGGCGCATCCGTATTCCATCGGCCTGTTAAGCGCGGTGCCGCGTCTTGACGCCGAAGGGGAGTCGCTGACGACCATCCCTGGTAACCCGCCGAACCTGTTACGTCTGCCGCAGGGCTGTCCGTTCCAGCCACGCTGCCCCCATGCCATGGACATCTGCGGCACGGCACCGCCGCTGAAACCCTTTGCGGATGGCCGTCTGCGTGCCTGCTTCAAGCCGGTGGAGGAGTTAGTATGAACGCCGTAGCCGAAAAGAAAGTGTTACTGGAAATCGCCGATCTTAAGGTGCATTTCGATATCAAAGATGGCAAGCAGTGGTTCTGGCAACCGGCCAAAACCCTGAAAGCGGTGGACGGCGTCAGTCTGCGCCTGTACGAGGGCGAGACCCTCGGCGTGGTGGGCGAGTCCGGCTGCGGCAAGTCAACGCTGGCGCGTGCCATTATCGGACTGGTAAAAGCCACCGAAGGCCGTGTTGCCTGGCTGGGGCGCGATCTGCTGGGACAGAGTCAGGAAGAGTGGCGCAAGGCGCGCAGCGATATCCAGATGATCTTCCAGGATCCGCTGGCTTCGCTCAACCCGCGTATGACCATCGGCGATATCATTGCCGAGCCGCTGCGGACGTATCATCCGAAAATGGCGCGCCAGGAAGTGAAGGATAAGGTTAAAAACATGATGATGAAGGTTGGTCTGTTGCCGAACCTCATCAACCGTTATCCGCACGAGTTTTCCGGTGGGCAGTGCCAGCGTATTGGTATCGCCCGTGCGCTGATCCTGGAACCGAAACTGATTATCTGTGATGAGCCGGTCTCCGCGCTTGATGTGTCGATTCAGGCGCAGGTGGTGAACCTGTTGCAGCAGCTACAACGTGAAATGGGGCTGTCGCTGATCTTTATCGCTCACGACCTGGCGGTGGTGAAACATATCTCCGATCGTGTGCTGGTGATGTATCTCGGCCATGCGGTGGAGCTGGGAACCTATGATGCGGTATACAACAATCCGCAGCACCCGTATACGCGTGCGCTGATGTCGGCAGTGCCCATTCCTGACCCGGATCTGGAAAAGAACAAACAGATTCAGCTGCTGGAAGGCGAGCTGCCGTCACCGATCAACCCGCCGTCAGGCTGCGTGTTCCGTACCCGCTGCCCGATTGCCGGGCCGGAGTGCGCTAAAACGCGTCCGCTGCTGGAGGGCAGTTTCCGTCATGCGGTCTCCTGCCTGAAGGTCGATCCGCTGTAAAAAAAAAGCCGGGCAATAGCCCGGCGTTCTTCATTATCGCGACGCTTATTCGCGCCACAGGATATGGCAGAGTTTGTGGTCTTTCTCGCGGCATAACAGCACACGCGCGAAAACATCGGTAATCGGCTCACCGTCAGCTTCGCCCAGGCCAATCACCACTTCAGAGAAAAAGTCAGGATTCAGGTCAAAATCGACGTGTTCCTGCCAGTCTTCCGACGGATCGAACAGCTCTGCGCCACCGCGTTCCTCAAACTGCAAATTGAACAGAATGATGTCTGCCGGATCAAGGTTATCGCCAGCCAGCTCAAGGAAAATATCGTAAGCCTGTTCCAGCGTTTCGTCTTCGGTAAGACGGTTGTTTAAATCCATGGTCATTTGCGTGCCCTGCGGCGGGAAATATTTCCGCTCGTTTTACAGTAAAGGACTGAAGAAGTAAAACAGTCGTTCGACGATGCGCTGCCACCAGGCACGTTTTGCCCAGCGTGCGCCATCCAGCAGGCGTGAGCGGGCGATGTAGTCGTCCTGAACACAGGCGAGATCGCTGCCAAAACCGGCGTCGTCGACCACCAGCGTGATCTCAAAATTCAGCCACAGGCTGCGCATATCCAGGTTGACCGTGCCCACCAGGCTGAGCTGCCCGTCGACCAGCACGCTCTTGGTATGCAGCAGGCCATCTTCGAACTGGTAGATCTTCACGCCTGCTTCCAGCAGTTCGGTGAAGAAGGCACGGCTCGCCCAGCCCACCAGCAGAGAATCATTGTGGCGTGGCACAATAATGCTGACTTCCACACCGCGCAGCGCGGCGGTACAGATGGCGTGCAGCAAATCATCGCTGGGCACGAAATAGGGGGTGGTCATAATCAGCTGGTGGCGTGCGGAGTAGACCGCCGTCAGCAGCGCCTGATGGATCATGTCTTCCGGGAAGCCCGGACCGGACGCGATCACCTGGATGGTGTGGCCGCTTTCCTGCTCAAACGGCATGACATTGGCATCCGGTGCGGGTGGCAGGATGCGTTTGCCGGTTTCAATTTCCCAGTCGCAGGAGTACACAATGCCCATGGTAGTCGCCACCGGGCCTTCCATACGCGCCATCAGATCAATCCACTGGCCTACACCCGCATCCTGTTTGAAGAAGCGCGGGTCCACCAGATTCATGCTGCCGGTATAGGCAATGTAGTTATCGATCAACACCACTTTGCGATGCTGACGTAAATCCATACGGCGCAGGAACACGCGCAACAGGCTGACCTGCAACGCTTCCACTACGTCGACCCCGGCATTGCGCATCATGCCAACCCACGGGCTGCGGAAAAACGCCACGCTGCCTGCGGAGTCCAGCATCAGGCGACAGTGTACGCCACGACGCGAGGCCGCCATCAGCGATTCGGCCACTTCATCCGCCAGACCGCCGGGATTCCAGATATAGAACACCATCTCGATATTGTGGCGCGCCAGCTGGATATCACGAATCAGCGCGTGCATCACTTCGTCAGAGTTGGTGAGCAGCTGGAGCTGGTTTCCTTTGACGCCAGCAATGCCCTGGCGGTGCTGACAAAGCTGGAAAAGAGAGAGCGCCACGTCGCTGTGCTCGGTAGCAAAGATATGACGACATTGCTTCAGGTCGTTGAGCCATTTGGCGGTTGAAGGCCACATGGTGCGGGCGCGCTCGGCCCGCCGTTTGCCCAGATGCAGTTCACCGAATGACAGATACGCAATAATACCCACCAGGGGCAGAATGTAGATGATCAGCAACCAGGCCATCGCCGAGGTGACAGCACGTCGCTTCATCAGAATTCGCAGTGTGACACCCGCAATCAGCAACCAGTAGCCGAACAGCAGCAACCAACTGATAAGGGTATAAAATGTGGTCATTAAGTGGACATCCCGTTCACGCTTTGATGAGCAAAGTTTACGTGTTGCTGAACTGTAGCGAAACCCTTAATCGTAAAGGCAGGACGATAAGCGATTCGAATTGGCATTTTGTGGCAGATCACTATAATGCGTGCCGGTGATTAGCCAGTCAGAGAGGATGTGATGAGACGAAGCAGAAATGAAGTGGCTCGCTGGAGAATGTTGCGTCAGGTGCACCGTCGTCGTGCGCGCTGGCTGGAAGGGCAGTCACGTCGCTATAAACGCATTCATGCGATTCGTCACCAGGTTGCACAGCAGCATCGCCGTTCCATCCTGTTTATCGCACAAAATCTCTGATGTAAAAACGCGGCACTTAAGCGCCGCGTAACACCAGTGTCAGGTTAACCAGCTGTAGTGCTGCCGCCAGCACAATCAACATCACGATTTGCTGGCGGGCGTGACGAAAACCGTGCCGCCGCCAGAGCCAGAGGGCTCTGCCAATCAGGGCAAAAATCACCGTCAGCAGAGCCAGGGCGCGCCACATTTTAGAAAACGCGTTTGAACGGCTTAACCGCAACCTGCTTATACACACCGGCAGCGATATAAGGATCGTCATTTGCCCAGGATTGTGCGGCTTCCAGTGACGGAAATTCGGCAATCACTGTTGAACCGGAAAAACCGGCTGCGCCAGGATCGTTGCTGTCGACCGCAGGCATCGGACCGGCAACGATCAAACGGCCTTCATCGTGCAACAGTTGCAGGCGTGCCAGATGGGCAGGGCGTACAGCAGTACGTTTTTCCAGTGAATCAGCGTTATCTTCCGCATAAATGACGTAAAGCACGATAGGGAACTCCCGTTAAGCTCGTCGGATTTGCGGAACACGTTAAGTGATCGGTAATCAGAGTGCAAACGAAAGATAATTCGGCTGTCATCTGGCGCAAAAGGGGTTAAAAAAGGCATTTCGTGGTACACACTTAACACTGCTTATTGAAACTGATTGCTATTTGCATTTAAAATCTGCGCTTCACTCAATGAACATGACTGTTATGACTACGCTGACTATGCCTTTCCCCAAACGTACCCCCGTTTCTGTGCTGTTATCCGTGGTACTTCACGGCACAGTGATTGCGGGCATTCTCTATGCATCGTTTCATCAGGTCATTGAGGTTCCCAAAGCATCACAACCGATCAGCGTATCCATGGTGGCACCTGAAGTGCAGCCAGAGCCTGCACCAACGGTACAGACACCGCCGCCGCCGGAACCTGAGCCAACGCCGGAGCCGGTGCCTGAAGTTGCTCCGGAGCCGCCAAAAGCGGAGCCAGTTCCGATTCCGATTCCCAAACCTGAGCCAAAGCCGAAACCTAAGCCGAAGGTTGAGAAGAAGCACGAGCCGAAACGTGAGGTGAAACCACGCGAAGAAGCGAAGCCTCAGGCCCCGGTGAAAACCGACGCACCGACCACCCAGACGCGCCCGACCACGGCACCGAAAACCTCACCGACGTCGACGCCATCGGTCTCAGACGGTCCGAAAGCGATGAACGTCAGCAAGCCAGCCTACCCGGCACGCGCTTTTGCGCTGCGTGTGGAAGGCCGTGTGCGCGTGCAGTTTGACGTGGATAGCGATGGTCGCGTCGACAATATTCAGATTCTGTCTGCTGAACCGCGCAATATGTTTGAACGTGAAGTGAAGCAGGCGATGAAGAAATGGCGCTACCAGCCAGGACGGCCCGGCACCAATCTGACGATGAATATCGTGTTCCGCATCAACGGCGGTGCGAATATTGAGTAAGATAAAAAAAGCGGTCAGATGACCGCTTTTTTAATGGCTGTTAATGGCTCAGGTTGGCTTTACCTGGCGGCAGCGGCCGCGATTTACCGGTGTTATCGATAGCGACATAAATAAACACCGCTTCGGTGGCACAGTAGGTCTGACCAATCGGCTCTGACGAAACTTTCTTGATCCACACTTCCACATTGATGGTCATGGAACTGTTGCCGGTGCGCATACAGCGACAATAGCAGCTCACCACATCACCAACCGCAACCGGTTTGAGGAAGCTCATGCCGTCAACGCGTACCGTCGCCACGCGACCCTCAGCAATCTCTTTGGCGAGGATCGCGCCACCCATATCCATCTGCGACATCAGCCAGCCACCAAAAATATCGCCATTGGCATTGGTATCCGCAGGCATCGCCAGCGTGCGCAGCACCATCTCGCCTTGCGGCAACTTATGTTTTTCGTCCATTGCTTCAGTTCTTATGCAGGTGATTGGCGGCAGCCGCCAAAAAAACCCGGCATTGCCGGGCATCAGTATTTATTTTTCTTCTTGTTGCGGCATGTGTCGCCAGATATACACGCCACTTAACAGGGTAAACAGTAGGGTAAGGCCGGTCAGACCAAACACTTTAAAGTTAACCCAAAATTCCTGTGATAACCAAAACGCAACATAAATATTCGCCAGACCGCAGGCGAGGAAGAAAATGGCCCAGGCAATATTCAGACGACGCCAGACGCCATCCGGCAGCTGTAACTCCTTGCCCAACATGCTCTGAATCAGCGGCTGCTGCATAAACCACTGGCTGTACAGCAGCGCCAGTGCGAACAGGGAGTAGATCACCGTGACTTTCCATTTGATGAACTCATCGTTATGGAACACCAGCGTCAGGGTGCCAAACACCGCCACCAGCACGAAGGTGATGATGGTCATCTTCTCCAGCTTACGATACAGCACCCAGCTGACGACCAGGGCAAGGCCGGTCGCCACAATCAGCGCGCCAGAGGCGACAAAAATGTCATACAGCTTGTAGAAAACAAAGAACACGACCAGTGGAAGAAAATCGAGTAACTGCTTCATAGAATATCCAGTCAGGGCAGGAGCGTTAATCAGGGCGTCCTGCGGACGCCATAATCCTTAACGTAACAGCATATATAGCCGGTACAAATAGATAATCAGGATGGCCGAAACCAGGTTCCCCAGCGCATTCAGCACCACTGACGCCACGTTGGCAGGCAATACGGTGAGCGAAGAGAAAAAGAACATCAGCGCGATTTTCGCCAGCAGCCAGACAATAATCGCCGGGGCGATGATCCTGGCGTTTTTCCACGCCATACGCATACTGGCGCGCATTGCACTCATCACACCCATTTTCTCACTGACCAGCATCACCGGCGCCAGCGACAACAGAATCGCCAAAATTACGCCAGGCACCATCAGCACCATAAAGCCGAGTTGCACCAGCAGCGTGATCAGGAAGGTTTGCAGCAGCAGTTTTGGCAGCAGTGGCGCGGAAGCGCCAATCGCGCGCAGGGCGCTGACACGCTGGCCGGAAGAGACCATCGGGATCAGGCATAACATGCCGCCCAGCAGCAGGGTATTGCCGACCAGCGCCGCGAATGTGCCGGCAGCCGAAGCGCGCAGCAGAATGCGTTGTTGATCCGGCGACATATTCTGTACCAGTTCAAACAGCGAAGATGCGCTGTCATCACCCTGACTTAACAGCGACAGCTGGTCCGCCGCAGGCGTCAACGCGTGGCCGATAATCACGGTAATAAACGAGGTAAGCAACGCCATCAGCACGATGGTAATCAGCTGATGGCGCAGAAAATTTCCTGTGTCACGGTATAACGAGCTTGCCGTGATAGACATGTACACTCCTTGAAGGAACCGGGTTAATTAACCCGGCGATTGTACATGTTCTGTAAGCGTGCTGGCACCCGGATTACGATAACTTTCTGTCATCTCAGGTAAAGAAGGGTGAAAAAGCGCAGGCAAACCATAGCGCGCCCTGGCCCGATCGCAGGCTTCATTCAGCTCGCCATTTTCACCCGACATGGAAAACTCACGACAGGGCGACGGGCGTTGTTGATAGATGCCGCAAGAGACACAGCCTCCCACCTCACCCTGCAACGCCACACAGCGCGGTTGACGCGTGTTAGTGCCGCGCATATTGCGCATCATCAGGCTCAGGGGTTCAGTTAATTCCACTGGCACCACGCCGCCGCCATCGTCGGCTTCGGCCCAATAGAAAGAGACACGGAAATGGGCGCAGCAGGCGCCACAGGTCATACAGGGGTTAAGTGATTCGCTCATTTGATCGCCCGCTTCTCCTAAGCATCGAACCAAAATCAACGGTAGAAACAGCAAAATAATCACGCGGTGAAATTTCAGCAAGCAGATTTTTATTACGCCGTGTAAAGCCAAAATTGATCTGAATCAATTCATTGTTTTATAAGTGATTTATTTGAATTGATTCAGATGATTTTTTGCCTGAAAAGCGTTAGATCTTTGCCGCAGTCTGCATCATTACCTCAATTTTTTCTGGCAAAGGAGTGAATATGAAACTAGCAAAATGCGCGTTACTGGCTGCCCTGGCCCTGCCGCAACTGGCAATGGCTCATGAAGCGGGCGATTTCTTTATGCGTGCCGGTAGCGCGACGGTGCGTCCCACGGAAGGGTCTGACAATGTGCTGGGATTGGGCGGCTTCAGCGTCAGCAATAATACGCAGCTGGGTCTGACCTTTACCTACATGGCGACGGATAACATCGGCGTAGAATTACTGGCGGCAACGCCGTTCCGTCATAAAGTTGGACTGGCGGCTACGGGCACCCTGGCGACGGTACGTCAGCTGCCGCCGACGCTGATGGCGCAATACTACTTTTTCGACAGCCGCAGCCAGTTCCGCCCGTACATTGGCGCGGGTATCAACTACACCACCTTTTATGATGCGAAGTTCAACCAGACCGGCGAAGATGCTGGCCTGAGCGATCTCAGCGTAAAAGATTCCTGGGGTGCAGCGGGTCAGGTCGGTGTGGATTATCAGATCAACCGCGACTGGATGCTGAACGCCTCACTGTGGTACATGGATATTGATACAAAAGTGAAATTCAAAGCGGGGGGAGAAGAACAGAATATTAATACCCGTATCGACCCGTGGGTGTTCTTCTTTGGCGTGGGCTATCGTTTCTGACCGGGACCGGAAAAGAATCGGGCGACCCACAGGCCGCCCGATGACTTATTTGATTTGCATATTGTTCACAACGGACTTCACGCCCGCCACACTGCGTGTCACAGCAACGGCATGATTGGCCATCTGTGGTGAGCTGACAAAACCACTTAACTGCACCCGACCTTTAAAGGTCTCCACATTAATCTCGGTCGATTTCAGGGAATCATCCTTCAGCAGCTCGGTTTTCACTTTGGTGGTGATGACGGTGTCATCAATATAGCCACCGGTCCCTTCCTTTGTCGGCGTAGGTGCACACGCGCTGAGCGTCAGCGCCATCACCGCAGCCATCAACAGTCCCGCAACGACTTTGAACATTTTCATCGGTTATCTCCCTGTCATACATGATGTTTCACCGCGATGTGACGGTGCGATTAAAGTGTGGTGTGGCCGGGGAAAATGGTCAAATCCAGACGTGCAAAAATTGCGGAATGAAACGATTTTTGCCACTTATTGATCCAATTGGCTTTTTCCGCTCCACGCTAAGCTGGTCGCGCAACGCGAACGCTGAGTCGCGATAACAAAAATAGCGAACCACGCACCGCTTTCAGGGAAAAATCATGAAAAAAAGAGTGTTCCTGACGATAGCCACTGCTGGCTATCTCTCTTATCTGCAACTGTTCGCCAGCCAGACGTTACCGGTGCCGCGCGCGCAGGCGGAATCGACGCTGATCAATCCGCATCTTGGCACGCTGTGCAAAGCCACCGCCGCCATCAGCTTTGGGCGTAACTTCAGAATTATGCAGCTGGATAATGTGGACGAGCAGGGCGAGGCGCGGGTGCATTATCTGCGTCCGTCGGATCATTCGCGCTGGGCGATCCGCTGCCGTTTACAGGACGATCGGGTGATCTGGATGGCGGATAATCAGGACAGCGATGGGCGCTGGCGCGATGGCCCGGATGATGCAGTTATCACCTGGCGTATTCAGGGCCAGAATCTAACCATGAAGCTGGTCTACCCGGATGGCTCCGGCGATGAGCAGACGTATCAGCTGGACTAGCGGAAACAGCCTTATCCGCGCGTGACGGATAAGGCTGGGGAGATTAACGGGTAGCGGCTTTCAGGTTGCTGACAAAGGCTTTCAGCTCGCTCAGCAGCGTATCCGGTTGGTTATGGTTGCGCTCGATAATCTTCACGATTGCCGAACCGGAAATGGCACCGGCAGCGCCCGCAGTAATCGCTTCTTTTACCTGACCAGGTTCGGAGATACCAAAGCCCTGCAACGGCGGCGCAGCATGGTATTCACGCAGTTTGTCGATCAGATGCTGCAACGGCACGCTGGCACGGTTTTCG
Organism: Pantoea sp. X-Soil-TKNS-1207; assembly: GCF_059730485.1. NCBI lineage: Bacteria > Pseudomonadati > Pseudomonadota > Gammaproteobacteria > Enterobacterales > Erwiniaceae > Pantoea > Pantoea sp. X-Soil-TKNS-1207. The sequence continues at coordinate 2,371,751 of NZ_AP035958.1, read as the reverse complement.
GAACCGGTCACCCCGGCACGCGACAGCAGGTAGGTATAGCCGCGACCGTGTGAGGCGATCTCACGCAGCAAATCATCATTGGCATTCGGCGGGCAGATGAAAATTGGCGCGATGTTATGACGCAGTGCCGCCTGGCGGAATGGGGCAGACTCTTCCACCGGCACATCCGCCACCAGCACTGAATCGACACCCACCGCTTCACACTGGGCGTAGAAGTTATCGATACCTTTGCTGAACACCAGGTTAGCGTACATCAGCAGGCCAATCGGCAGGTCCGGGTACTTCTGGCGCACCGCCGCGAGGATTTCAAAACACTGTGCGACAGTGGTGCCAGCGGCAAACGCACGCAGCGTGGCGTTTTGAATCGTCGGGCCATCAGCCAGTGGGTCGGAGAACGGGATGCCCAGCTCCAGGGCATCGGCACCGCCCGCCACCAGCGCATCAATAATCTTCAGCGACATCTCCGGCGACGGATCGCCAAGGGTGACGAAGGGAACGAATGCGCCTTCGTTATTCGCCGACAGACGTTTAAACAGCTGATTGTAACGTTCCATCAGATCTCTCCCTTCGCTTTCAGAATATCGTGCACGGTGAAAATGTCTTTGTCGCCACGGCCGGAGAGGCTAACCACCAGCAGCTGCTCTTTTTCCGGGTTGTCGTGGATCATCTTCAGCGCATAGGCCAGCGCATGGGATGATTCCAGCGCCGGAATGATGCCTTCCGCGCGCGACAGTTGTTTAAAGGCATCCAGCGCTTCGTCGTCGGTAATCGACACATATTCGGCGCGGCCAATGCTGTTGAGGTAAGCGTGCTGCGGACCGACTGACGGGAAGTCGAGGCCGGCAGAGATGGAGTAGGACTCCTCAATCTGGCCCTCTTCGGTCTGCATCATCGGCGCTTTCATGCCGAAGTAGATGCCGACGCGGCCATGCTTAAGCGGTGCGCCGTGCTCACCGCTTTCGATGCCGTGACCCGCCGGTTCGACGCCAATCAGGCCTACGCCTGCGTCATCGATAAAGTCAGCGAACATGCCGATGGCGTTAGAGCCGCCGCCAACGCACGCCAGCACCGCATCCGGCAGACGGCCTTCGCGTTCGAGGATCTGCGCTTTGGTCTCTTCGCCAATCATGCGCTGGAACTCACGCACGATGGTTGGATAGGGGTGCGGGCCTGCCGCCGTGCCGAGCATGTAGTGCGCGGTTTCATAGCTGCCGGACCAGTCACGCAGCGCCTCGTTACAGGCATCTTTCAGCGTGGCGGAACCGCTGTGCACCGGGATCACTTCCGCGCCCATCAGACGCATACGGAACACGTTAGGCGACTGACGCTCAACGTCTTTGGCACCCATATAAATGCGGCATTTCATGCCGAGCAGCGCACAGGCGAGGGCAGAGGCTACGCCGTGCTGACCTGCACCGGTTTCGGCGATGATCTCTTTCTTGCCCATCCGCTTCGCCAGCAACGCCTGGCCCAGCACCTGGTTGGTCTTGTGCGCGCCGCCGTGCAGCAGGTCTTCACGCTTCAGATATAACCGGGTTTTGGTGCCTTTGGTCAGGTTGCTGCACAGGGTCAGCGCGGTGGGGCGACCGGCGTAGTTCTTCAGCAGGTCGGTAAACTCGGCCTGAAACTCCGGATCGCGCTGGGCCTCAACAAAAGCGGCTTCCAGCTCACGCAATGCCGGCATCAGGATCTGCGGCACATACATGCCGCCAAACTCGCCAAAATAGGGATTCAGTAACGTCATCTTCTCATCTTCCTTATCAAGCCCGCACCCGGCGGGCGAGAGAAATTAATAGGCGCGCAGGGTGCGGAACACCGCAGTCACTTTGCCGGCATCTTTAATGCCAGGGGCAGACTCCACCCCGGAGTTGAAGTCCAGACCGGCACAGCCGAGCTGCGCGGCTTCAACACAATTATCCGCGCTCAGGCCACCGGCCAGCAGCACATTGCTCAGGTCTTGTCCGTGCAGCAGAGACCAGTCAAAACGCTGGCCGGTGCCGCCCTGGCCGTTATCAAACACGTAAAGGTCAACGTGCGGCCAGTCGCGTGTCGGCAGGGTGTTGGTAATGCTCAGCGCCTTCCAGATCTTCACATTGGCAGGCAGTGCCTGACGCAGTTCAGCGACAAACGCCGGGTCTTCATCGCCGTGCAGCTGGACTGCCGCCAGTTGCAGCGTGGTGGCCAGGTTGACGATGTCAGAGAGGCTGTTGTTGCGAAACACGCCAACGTATTTCAGCGGCGCGGCCGCGATCACCGCCTGCGCCTGTTCGCTGCTGACTTTGCGCGGCGAGCCGTCGGCGAAAATCACGCCGCCGTAAATGGCGCCGGCTTCATGGGCGGTACGGGCATCTTCTGCACGGGTCAGACCACAAACTTTGTTGGCGCCCATCAGCACACGGCGCACGGCGGCGTTGAGGTCATCTTCTTCCATCAGGGCAGAGCCAATCAGGAAGCCGTTGGCAAAATGGCTCAGTTCGCGTACCTGGGCATAGTTATTGATGCCGGATTCGCTGATGACCGTCACGCCATGGCCCAGACGCGGCGCCAGCTGACGGGTACGGTTCAAATCGATCGACATATCACGCAGGTCGCGGTTGTTAATACCCACCACTTTGGCTTCCAGCGCGATGGCGCGTTCCAGTTCTTCTTCGTTGCTGACTTCGGTCAGCACGCCCATTTTCAGGCTGTGCGCCACCGCGGCCAGCTGGCGATATTGATCGTCATCCAGCACGGATAACATCAGCAGAATGGCATCGGCCTGATAATGGCGCGCCAGATAGATCTGATACGCATCGATAATAAAGTCTTTGCACAGCACCGGCTGGGTAATCGCTGCGCTGACGATGGGCAGAAACTCGAAGTTGCCCTGAAAATATTTCTCATCGGTAAGCACCGAGACTGCGGAAGCATAGTGGCGATACACACCGGCAATGGTCGCCGGATCGAAATCTTCGCGGATCAGACCTTTTGACGGTGACGCTTTTTTGCATTCCAGGATAAAGGCGGTACGTGTGCCACGCAGCGCGTCGTAAAACTGACGTTCAGCGGGTTGCAGGCTGTTCTGGAAGGTCGCCAGCGGCTGTTGCGCCTTACGCGCTTCAACCCATACGGCTTTATCCAGCACGATTTTTTCTAACACGGTTCCCTTGATGCTCATCTCACCCTCTCGCTGCCAGTGCCACAACGCGCTCATAGGCCTGGCCGCTGCGGATCGCGGCGAGGGCGCGTTGCGCGTTTTCACGCAAATCTTCATGTCCAAATACTTTCAGCAGCATCGCCACGTTCACCGCTACGGCTTCCTCGTGGGCCTGCTGGCCTTTACCCTGGAGTAAACGCGTAAGAATGTCACGGTTTTCTTCCGGGGTGCCGCCCGCCAGCGCTTCTTTAGCGTGGAAGCGGAAACCAAAGTCTTCCGGCGTCAGTTGATAACCGGTGATTTCGCCATCGCGCAGCTCCGCAACCTGCGTTGGGCTGTGCAGCGCCACTTCGTCCATGCCGCCGCCGTGCACCACGGCAGCGCGCTGGTAGCCAAGCACTTTCAGCGTCTGCGCAATCGGCAGCACCAGTTCCGGGCTGTACACGCCAATCACCGCCAGCGGTGGACGTGCCGGGTTAATCAGCGGACCGAGCACGTTAAACAGGGTGCGGGTTTTTAGCTGCTGGCGCACCGGCATCGCATGGCGGAAGCCGCTGTGATACTGCGGGGCAAACAGGAAGCAGACGTTCAAATCATCCAGCGCCTGGCGCGCCAGCTCAGCTGGCATATCCAGATTGATGCCGAATGCCGCCAGCAGATCGGACGAACCCGACTTGCTCGACACGCTACGGTTACCGTGTTTCGCCACCTTCAGCCCGCAGGTTGCCGCGACAAAAGCGCTGGCGGTGGAGATGTTAATGCTGTTGCTGCCATCGCCACCGGTGCCGACGATATCGGCAAAGGTGTAATCCGGGCGCGGGAAGGGCCTGGCATCTTCCAGCAGCGCCGACGCGGCACCGGCGATCTCTTCCGGGCGTTCGCCACGCACCTTCATGGCGATCAGCGCTGCTGCCAACTGCGTTGGTTCGAGCTGGCCGGTAATAATGGCACTAAACAGCTGATGGCTCTCCGCCTGGGTCAGTGTCTGGGCCTGATAAAGTTTTTCCAGAATAGCTTGCATCATTATCTCCCTATTACTTCGCCAGCGCCCAGGCCAGCGTCTGCTCTAACAAACGTGCGCCCTGGGTGGTGAGAATAGATTCGGGGTGGAACTGGAAACCGCATACGCGGTCGGCATCGTGGCGTACCGCCATCACCATGCCGTTGTAGCTGGCATTGACGGTCAGCTCGGCCGGGGTGTTGCTGCCCACCAGCGAGTGGTAACGCGCCACCGGCAACGGATTGCTCAGACCGGCAAACATGCCGAGGCCATCATGGGTAATGGACGACGCTTTGCCATGCAGGATCTCGCCGGCCTGGCCGACATGGCCGCCATAGGCCTCCACAATCGCCTGATGACCCAGGCAGATGCCGATAATCGGCAGGCGGCCGCGCAATGTCTGCAACAGTTCAGGCATACAACCGGCATCTTTCGGCGCGCCAGGACCGGGCGACAGCATCAGCACCGGATTCTCCATCTGCTGTAAACGTTCGATCAGCAGCGCAGCGGGCAGGTTGTTACGGTAGATCACCACGTTGTGGCCAAAGGTCCGCAGCTGATCAACGAGGTTGTAGGTAAAGGAGTCGATATTATCGAGCAGCAGGATATCGGCCATCAGAAAATCTCCTTGCAGTGATGGGCGGTGGCAATCGCGCGCAGCACGGCGCGGGCTTTGTTACGGCTTTCATCGGCTTCCGCCTGCGGCTGGGAATCCAGCACGACGCCAGCACCGGCCTGCACCGTGGCAACGCCATCTTCTACCCAGGCAGAACGAATGACGATGCAGGTGTCGAGATCGCCGTGGGCGGTGAAGTAACCTACTGCGCCGCCGTAGCTGCCGCGACGGGTGCCTTCGGCGTCGGCAATCAGTTGCATGGCGCGGACTTTCGGGGCGCCGCTCAGGGTGCCCATATTCATCACGGCGCGATAAGCGTGTAATACGTCAAGGTCGTGGCGCAGGGTGCCTACCACGCGTGATACCAGGTGCATGACGAAGGTGTAGCGGTCAACGCTGGTCAGGTCGGCAACGTAACGGCTGCCTGGCACACAGATACGCGCCAGGTCGTTACGCGCCAGATCGACCAGCATCAGGTGTTCAGCCAGTTCTTTGTGATCGGTACGCATCTCCAGTTCGATACGGCTATCCAGATCGCGATCCAGCGAACCATCAGCATGGCGGCCGCGCGGGCGGGTACCGGCGATGGGATAAATTTCGATCTGCCGGTTAGTGGCGTCATATTTCAGCGAACTTTCCGGTGAGGCACCGAACAGCGCGAAATCCTGATCCTGCATAAAGAACATATACGGGCTGGGGTTGCTGTTCTTCAGCGTGTCATAGGCGGCCAACGGCGATGGGCACGGCAGCGAGAAACGACGTGACGGCACCACCTGGAAGATTTCACCAATACGAATCGCTTCCTGCATCTCACGCACCACGTTGCAGTACATCTCATCGCTCTGATTGGTGCTCAACACCATATGTTCTACGGTCTGCACCGGCAGTGCAGGGGCTGCATGAGTCATCTGTCCACGCAGCTGCTCGATACGGCTTTGCAGGCGCTGGAATTCGCTGGTGGATGGGCAGAACAGGCTGGCTTGCAGTTGTGCGCTGCGTTGCTGATGGTCAATCACCAGCAGGGTTTCGGCCAGATAGAAGCAGTAATCGGGGCAGCGCTGGTCATTGCGCAGCGCGGGCAGATCTTCAAAGCCGGCGACCAGGTCGTACGCGAACAAACCACCGAGGAACATCGCTTCACGTTCTTCTACCGGGCTATGCACCAGTTGCGGAATCAGGCGCAGCGCATCAAACACCGACAGCGCTTTAAGACGTGAATCTTCATCCTGCAGGTTCTGGGCGCGTGGGAAGTGCAGCTCGCGGCCATCCGGGCGTACCTCAATACGCACCGTCTGCGGTAGCGCGTCATCCAGCAGCGCGAGCAGCGCACGGCCATTCTCCGACAGCGCCTGAATGGTCACGGTATTTCCCATTGCGCTGATGCGCAGCGCGCTGTCGACGATTAACAAACTTTTCAGGTTACGTTTGCTGTCGATATCGGCGGATTCGAGCAGCAGGGTTGCCGGACGTGCGCCGCATAACTGATGAAACACTGCGGCCGGATCTTCGCGATAGGGCGCGGTGCCGGTAATCAACTTCAATGTAGGTTTCGCATTTGGCATGATGAATTCTCTGAATTTAGCTCAAAAAAAAGCCCGCTCGGTGGCGGGCTAAGGTATCTGCACAGCGTTTACGCAAGTTGTGCACGACGACGTCGCCCGTGTTCGGGAACATCGCGCCACCAACCATTTGAATGCGTATGAACAAATGCCATGATTAAATACCCGTTACGTGTGAACTTGTGTACTAGTTAACGGGTTCGGGTGAAAAAAGTCAATACCCTTTTTCAGTTAAGGGCAAAATCGTTATCATGCCTGCCGGTTCATGCAGTTGCTGGAGTTATCCTTGACGGACATCGCCCGTTTTCCCCTCTACGATTTACACAGCCACACGCTGGCTTCTGATGGCTTGCTGACGCCTGCCGCGCTGGTTCAGCGTGCGGTGGAGATGCGCATCGGCGTGCTCGCCATCACCGATCACGACACCATTGCCGGGGTCGCGGAAGCGCAGACTGCGGCGCAGGGTTTACCGATTAAAGTAGTGGCCGGGCTGGAAGCCTCCACCTTATGGGAAAACCATGAAATCCACATTGTCGGATTAAATGTGGACTGTCAGCACTCAACGCTGACGCAGTTTCTGGCGCAACAGCACCAATGTCGCATCGATCGGGCGCTGATGATTGCTGAACGGCTGGAACGCGCGCGCATTCCAGATGCGCTGGCAGGGGCGCAGCGCCTGGCGCAGGGCGGGGTGATCACCCGTGGTCACTTCGCCCGCTATCTGGTTGAAGTGGGTAAAGCGGACAATCTGGCCCAGGTGTTCAAAAATTATCTGGCGCGCGGGAAAACCGGCTATGTGCCGCCGCAATGGTGTACAATTAAACAAGCTATTGATGCAATTCATGATTCTGGCGGCTATGCCGTGCTGGCCCATCCGGGGCGTTATGGTCTTTCCGCCAAATGGCTGAAACGGCTGATCGCCCATTTTGCTGCAGTGGGTGGCGATGCAATGGAAGTGGCGCAGTGTCAGCAGGCTCCTAACGAGCGTAGCCAGCTGGCGATTTATGCCCGCGATCATCAGCTGGCAGGGTCGCAGGGATCTGATTTTCACCAACCCTGTCCGTGGATCGAACTGGGTCGCAAGCTGTGGTTACCTGGCGGTGTGGAGCCGATCTGGGAACGTTTTCCGCAACTGGCGCCTGAGCAGGTTCCAGCAGACAGGTGATATGAGGTTTTTATGAGTCAATTGTTTCACATTCACCCGGAAAATCCGCAGCCGCGTCTGGTTAATCAGGCGGTTGATTATCTGAATAAAGGCGGCGTGATTGTTTATCCGACCGATTCCGGTTATGCGCTGGGTTGTCGTCTTGAAGAAAAAAATGCCATGGAGCGCATCTGCCGGATTCGTCAGCTGGATGGGCACCACAATTTCACGCTGATGTGTCGCGATCTGTCGGAGCTGTCGACCTATTCGCAGGTGGATAATTCGGCATTTCGCATCATTAAAAACAACACGCCGGGCAACTACACCTTCATTCTGAAAGCGACCAAAGAAGTGCCACGCCGTCTGATGAACGACAAGCGTAAAACTATTGGGCTGCGTGTGCCGTCCAACCCGGTGGCGCTGGCGCTGCTGGAGGCGCTGAACGAGCCGATGATGTCGACATCGCTGATGCTGCCAGGCAACGATTTCACTGAATCCGACCCGGAAGAGATCCAGCACAGCATCGGTAAGCTGGTGGATCTGATCATTGATGGCGGAACGCTGGGACAACAGCCGACCACGGTGGTCGATCTCACCAGCGATGCTCCAGTGATCGTGCGCGAAGGCGTAGGCGATATTCGTCCATTTCTCTGATTAAGCGTGGTCAGGCGTCGGGTTCGGCGTCTGGCCAATATTCGCTTCCAGCCATTTTCTGAATTCGCCATACGGAATATAGAGCGACACATCATTTAATATGATTTTGCCGCTGTGGAGATTCTCAATTTCATGGCTATATCCAACAATCACCCCACCTATTGTCTGGTCAGCATTATATACTGCGCCACCCGACATCCCCTGTACTACCCCGGCATTTGATGCCATGGCAACACAAGGTTTTTTATTCCAGTGGTTGTTGATCGCGGTGCGGGCTAAATTCTCGCCGCTCGATTCAACCGGCATGGCAGAAATAAAACTGTAACCGTACATCTTAATCGGTTCACCAATTTGACTGCTGCGGAATTTAGCCAGCGTATCCGGACTGTTCTTGTGGTAGATAATTGCGACGTCGCAATAGGGGTGATAAGCCTTCACGCGCTGCACGGCAGTTTTTGCTACGTGCGCAGCCGTCAGACTATATTCAGGCGTTAACGGGATGGTTGTGCCGAGGATACCCAAACCCAGTACTGTCGGGATGCCAGTCACGCTCATATCAACGTGTTCCAGCGCCGCGCGGCTGTACTCTGTATGGCCCACGGAACAACCGCTCAGTGCCAGCGCGGCAAGCGCAGGCCAAAGCAGAGAAGTTCTCATGATAGTGATCTTTATTCAGGCATGTCTGGAAATCCCTGGTGAAGATTTTTGACATGCAAATTTAACTCATTCCTGAATGAATTAGCGCTACGTTTCCCGTGTGCACCGGTTGGTATTATCAGTGAAATTTCACAGTGGTCGTTAATAATTTGTAATGAAAGAGAGTGCAATCAGTAAATATGAAACTTATCGTTTTGCGACTCACTGGATTTCAGGCTCAAATTTTACACACATTTTAAATCGGAACAATTCATGAAATTTAATCTGAATAAAATAAATCAGAAAGTAGAGTGATAATTCAAAATGCAGTATCAAAAAACTAATAATTTATATTTGTTAGTGCAATGAGGCTTTTTTAAGTCCATCACCTGGAACTTTATGCTGTTTTGTCGATGCAAGGCAGTCTTTCTATTGGGCATTATCCATAAGGGTGGCGCGCTCTGCTACCAGACCAGTCTTGCGGGCGGCTAATGTATCACGCTGTTTAAGTACGCCCGAGAGCAGGCTGAATTCGGCTGAGGCAAAAGAGTAATAATTCAGGGGGTTGAGACATCGCCCCCTATCACCCGGATGCTCTATCTATCAGTGGTACGAATGTATGGATTTTCAGGGATAAATCGGGCGAAAAGGTGTGGCCATCTATTATCGGCAGAAAAGGAAAAGGTGTTAACGCTGCTATGCTTAGTGTAAAATCGCGGGCCGCCTGACGACCTGACATAATGTCGCGGGCATTACAGATTCTGATACGGGAACTGGTAATCCCTGTGTCCGCACCTTCTTACCACGACGCCTGGGAAGGCGACAACGAGGCAGCTCAATGAGCGAGAAATTACAGAAAGTATTAGCGCGCGCCGGTCATGGTTCGCGTCGTGAAATCGAAACCATGATTTCAGCCGGACGCGTCAGCGTTGATGGCAAACTGGCGACGCTGGGCGATCGCATCGAAAATGATAAATCCCTGAAGATCCGCATCGATGGCCATCTGGTTTCTATCGCCGAATCCGCCGCAGAAGTGTGCCGGGTGCTGGCTTATTATAAACCAGAAGGCGAACTTTGTACCCGTAACGATCCGGAAGGGCGTCCGACGGTGTTTGATCGTCTGCCGCGCCTGCGTGGTTCACGCTGGATCGCTGTCGGTCGTCTGGACGTCAACACCTGCGGTCTGATGCTGTTCACCACCGATGGTGAACTGGCTAACCGTCTGATGCACCCGAGCCGTGAAGTTGAACGTGAATACGCGGTGCGTGTATTCGGTGAAGTGGGTGATGACAAAATTCGTCAGCTGAGCAAAGGCGTGCAGCTGGAAGATGGCCCGGCAGCATTCAAAACCCTGCGTTTTGCGGGCGGTGAAGGTATCAACCAATGGTACAACGTCACCCTGACCGAAGGGCGTAACCGTGAGGTGCGTCGTTTATGGGAAGCGGTGGGCGTGCAGGTGAGTCGTCTGATGCGCGTGCGCTACGGTGATATCCAACTGCCAAAAGGTCTGCCGCGTGGTGGCTGGATGGAGATGGAGTTACCGGCGGTCAACTATCTGCGCACCCTGGTCGGGATGCCGGAAGAGACAGTGACCAAAGTGGCGGTAGAGAAAGATCGTCGCCGCACCAAAGCGAACCAGATCCGTCGCGCAGTGAAGCGCCACAGCCAGGTGAGCAACTCGCCGCGTCGCAGCAGCAAACGCGGTTCCTGAACCAAAAACTGACGCCGCTTAGCGGCGTCAGTCATTTTTACCAGTCGATACCCTGCTGGGCCTGAATCCCGGCGTCAAAGGCATGTTTTACCGGACGCATCTCGGTGACGGTATCCGCCAGCTCCATTAATGTACGATGACAGCCGCGGCCGGTGATAATCACACTCTGTCCCGTCGGGCGCTGCGTCAGCGCGGTAACCAGCTCCGCCAGATCGAGATAATCCATACTCACCATGTAGGTGATTTCATCGAGGATCACCAGATCCAGCTGCTCATCCGCCAGCATACGCTTTGCGTGTTGCCACACCTGCTGGCAGGCCTCGGTGTCGGTTGTACGGTTCTGCGTTTCCCAGGTAAAACCGGTGGCCATCACCTGAAACTCAACCCCGTGCTGCTCCAGCAGATTGCGTTCGCCGTTCGGCCATTCACCTTTAATAAACTGGATGGCAGCCACTTTTTTGCCGTGGCCGCAGGCGCGTAAGGCCGTGCCGAACGCGGCCGTGGTTTTGCCTTTGCCGTTGCCGGTGAAGACCATAACAATGCCACGGGTTTCGCTGGCCGCGGCGATACGGGCGTCCACCTGTTCTTTCAGGCGCTGCTGGCGTTGCTGATGACGTTGATCGTTCATGCGCTGGCCGGTCCGGGTTTACGGCCTGGCTGAGCATCAAAGCTGATACCGGTTTTGCGGCGGCTGTCATCGCCCATTAAATAAAGGTAGAGCGGCATTAAATCTGCCGGGGTTTTCAGCAAACGGGCATCCTCCTCCGGGAAAGCGCTGGCACGCATTTTGGTGCGCGTACCGCCCGGATTAATGCAGTTCACCCGCAGATGTCGGTTTTTATACTCATCGGCCAGAACCTGCATCATGCCTTCGGTGGCGAATTTGGACACCGCATACGCGCCCCAGCCCGCGCGGCCGGTACGACCCACGCTTGAGGTGGTGAAAATCAGCGAACCCGCATCAGATTTCAGCAGCAGCGGCAGCAGCGCCTGAGTGAGATAAAAGGTGGCATCGAGGTTAATCTGCATCACCTGCCGCCAGATGTCGGGATCCAGTTCGGCCAGCGGCACGATTTCGCCCAGAATACCGGCGTTATGCAGCACGCCGTCGAGACGCGGCACCTGCTGCGCCAGCTGTTCCGCCAGTTGCTGGCAACTTTCGGGTGTCGCGTCAGAAAAATCCATCAGCAGATATGACGCCGGTTGCTTGTTGAGCTGAGCGATCGCCTGCTGCGTACGTTGCAGCGTCTCGGGATTACGTCCCAGCAGGATCACCTGCGCGCCATAGCGCGCATAGGTCAACGCGGCTTCGCGGCCAATCCCGTCAGAAGCGCCGGTCACCAGGATAATACGATTTTCAAGCAGATCGCTTTTCGGTTGATAATGCACAGCGATATCCTTTGCACAGGTCAGTAGGTTTTTGGGCTTTATGCCTCAATTTGGCGTCGGGTGCAATCGCTCAACCGCGCATTCTGTGCCGCCTGCGGGCAATTCAGGCGACGAATGACGGTAAAGCGGGTAAACTCAGCCTTTGTCTGTAATTCACTGTTTAATAAGGCGGCAGAATGGATTTACTCTCCAGCTATGGATTATTTCTGGCCAAGGCCGTCACCGTCGTGGTGACGATCGCAGCTATTGTTCTGATTGTGCTCAATGCGGCGCTGCGCAAACGTCACAGCGGCGGTCAGCTGCGCTTAACCCATCTGGATGAAGACTACCGCCAGATGAAAGAAGATTTGCAGCTGGCGAAGATGAAGCCGCAGGTGCAAAAAGTATGGCTGAAGCAGCATAAAAAAGAAGAGAAGCTGAAAGCGAAAACGGCCAAACGTAATGCCAAAGCGGGCATCAGCGAAACGGAAAAGCCGACGCTCTACGTGCTGGAGTTTAAAGGCAGCATGGACGCCGGTGAAGTCAGTTCGCTGCGTGAAGAGATTTCTGCGGTGCTGGCGGTGGCGACGCCGGGTGATGAGGTGCTGCTGAAGCTGGAAAGTCCGGGCGGGGTGGTGCATGGCTATGGTCTGGCGGCGTCTCAGCTGCAACGCCTGCGCGATGCCGGTCTGACGCTGACTGCGGCGGTTGACAAGGTGGCAGCCAGCGGCGGCTACATGATGGCGTGCGTCGCCGATCGTATCGTGGCGGCACCGTTCTCCATTATCGGTTCCATTGGCGTCGTGGCACAAATCCCCAACTTTAATCGTCTGCTGAAGCGCAACGATATTGATGTGGAGCTGCACACCGCCGGGCAGTACAAACGTACTCTGACGCTGTTTGGTGAGAATACCGACGAAGGGCGCGAAAAGTTTCAGGAAGACCTCAACGAAACCCATCAGCTGTTTAAAGACTTTGTTCAGCAGATGCGCCCGACGCTGGATCTGGAGAAGGTGGCAACCGGTGAACACTGGTACGGACGCCAGGCGCTGGATCTTGGCCTGGTCGATGAAATCGGCACCAGCGATGCGCTGATTATCAGGCAGATGGATCGCTTTAGCGTGCTCGGCGTGCACTACGCGCGTAAACGCAAAATGATCGACCGGATGACGCACAGCGCCAGCCTGGCGGCGGAGCGGGTGATTCTGAAAATGTGGCAACGCGGCAACAAGCCGCTGCTGTAAACCCACCCGGCTCCGGCCGGGTTTTTTTATTCCAGGTGATAGTGAGAGGAAAGGGCGACGGCCAGGTATTTGAACACATTAAACACCGCGGTGGTTTTAGCGCCCGGCAATCCCTGCTCATCAAGAAAGTACGGGCCACGAAACACCAGCACATCACCTTGCTGGATGACGTCATTCGCTTCCATACCGGCAAAATAATCATCGTGTTCTTTGATGAGTTGATTAGCTTTTTCCAGTAACGCCTGGCGTGAAATGGATTCCGTAAATGCTGACATTATTCACTCCTTTTTTGACAGTCTCTTTTCTCCTTCTATATTACTTGCCAGTTAGCGCGTGGTGCAAATCAGCGTCGCGAGGCAAAGCTGGCGCAAAATTAAACAGAATGCTAATTAAGTTGCGTAACGGATTTTATCAGGTAGAGTGTGGGCGATTCAGTTTTCAGGGAGATCACACCAGGATGTGTGATAGTGTCAGACGGAAAACTCGCTCCTAATCATAAAGTTGTATAAGTCGATTCATTCTGACCTGAGATTGCCCTTGCTGCCTTGAAAAGTGAAAACCTGGCAGCAATATTGAACCCACTGGGTTTCAGGGCCTCCAATCCTCTCCCGTTTATCAGGACGTTTCAATTAGGTAAAGGTACATATGGGTAAATCACTCGTAATCGTTGAGTCCCCGGCAAAGGCCAAAACAATCAATAAATACCTCGGTAATGACTACGTGGTGAAATCCAGCGTCGGTCATATCCGTGATTTGCCGACCAGTGGTTCAACTGCCCGTAAGAGTACCGACGGGGAAAAGGCGAAACCCGCCGCCAAAAAGGTGAAGAAGGACGAAAAAGCCGCGCTGGTAAACCGTATGGGCGTGGATCCCTGGCATGGCTGGCAGGCGGATTATCAGATCCTGCCGGGTAAAGAAAAGGTTGTTTCTGAACTGAAAAGCCTTGCTGCCGACGCTGACCACATCTATCTCGCAACCGACCTTGATCGCGAAGGAGAAGCCATTGCCTGGCATCTGCGCGAAGTGATCGGTGGCGACGATACGCGTTTTAGCCGCGTGGTGTTTAACGAAATCACCAAGAATGCGATTCGTCAGGCGTTTGACAAGCCGGGCGAACTGAATATCGAACGTGTTAATGCCCAGCAGGCGCGCCGTTTTATGGACCGCGTGGTGGGTTATATGGTTTCTCCGCTGCTGTGGAAAAAAATCGCCCGTGGTCTGTCGGCTGGCCGTGTGCAGTCGGTGGCGTTACGTCTGGTGGTTGAGCGCGAGCGCGAAATCAAAGCCTTCGTCCCGGAAGAGTACTGGGAACTGGATGCTGACCTCGTTACGCCGAAAGGCGCTGCGCTGGCGATGCAGGTGACGCATCAGGGCGATAAAGCCTTCCGTCCGGTTAACCGCGAGCAGACCCATGCGGCGCTGGCGTTGTTGCAGAAAGCGCGTTATGACGTCCTGGATCGCGAAGATAAACCGACCAGCAGCAAGCCATCTGCACCTTTTATTACCTCGACTTTGCAGCAGGCTGCGAGCACCCGACTCGGTTTCGGTGTGAAGAAAACCATGATGATGGCGCAACGTCTCTACGAAGCGGGCCACATTACCTATATGCGTACTGACTCCACCAACCTGAGTCAGGATGCTATCGCCATGGCGCGCGGCTATATCGAGACAAGTTTTGGTGCGAAATATCTGCCGGATGCGCCAAATACCTATGCCAGCAAAGATAATTCGCAGGAAGCGCACGAAGCGATTCGTCCTTCAGACGTGGCGGTGGCCGCAGAACAGCTGAAGGATATGGAAGCGGATGCGCAGAAACTGTATCAGCTGATTTGGCGTCAGTTTGTTGCCTGTCAGATGGTCCCGGCGCAGTACGACTCCACCACGCTGACCGTTGGCGCGGCAGACTTCAAACTGAAAGCCAAAGGCCGCACGCTGCGTTTTGATGGCTGGACCCGCGTCATGCCTGCGCTGCGTAAAAATGACGAAGATCTGACCCTGCCGCCGGTAAATGTCGGCGATGTGCTGGATCTCAAAGAGCTGCTGCCAAGCCAGCACTTCACCAAGCCGCCAGCGCGTTTCAGCGAAGCCTCGCTGGTGCGCGAACTGGAAAAACGCGGCATTGGTCGTCCGTCTACCTATGCTTCCATCATCTCCACCATTCAGGATCGTGGTTATGTGCGGGTGGAAAACCGCCGTTTCTACGCCGAGAAGATGGGTGAAATCGTGACCGATCGCCTGGAAGAAAACTTCCGTGAGCTGATGAACTACGATTTTACCGCGCATATGGAAGACAGCCTCGACCAGGTGGCGAACAATCAGGCCGAGTGGAAAGGCGTGCTGGATTCATTCTTCAGCGATTTCAGCCAGCAGCTGGACCAGGCGGAAAAAGAGCCGGAAGAGGGCGGGATGCAGCCGAACCAGATGGTGCTGACGTCGATCGATTGTCCGACCTGTGGCCGCAAGATGGGGATTCGTACCGCCAGCACCGGCGTGTTCCTTGGTTGTTCCGGTTATGCGCTGCCGCCGAAAGAGCGTTGCAAGCAAACCATCAACCTGATCCCGGAAAATGAGGTGCTGAACATACTGGAAGGTGACGATGCGGAAACCAACGCATTGCGCGCCCGCCACCGTTGTAAAAAGTGCGGCACGGCCATGGACAGTTATCTGATTGATAACCAGCGCAAGCTGCACGTCTGTGGTAACAACCCGGAATGTGACGGTTACGAGATCGAGCAGGGCGAGTTCCGTATCAAAGGTTATGACGGTCCGATCGTCGAGTGCGAAAAATGTGGTTCTGAGATGCACCTGAAAATGGGGCGTTTCGGTAAGTACATGGCCTGCACCAACGATGACTGTAAAAATACCCGCAAGATCCTGCGTAACGGTGAAGTGGCGCCGCCGAAGGAAGATCCGGTTCCGCTGCCTGAACTGGCGTGTGAGAAATCGGATGCCTATTTCGTGCTGCGTGACGGTGCCGCGGGCGTGTTCCTCGCCGCCAATACCTTCCCGAAATCACGAGAAACGCGTGCGCCGCTGGTGGAAGAGTTGCAGCGTTTTGCCGATCGTCTGCCTGAAAAACTGAAATACCTGGCAGAAGCGCCGGCAGTCGATCCGGAAGGCAACAAGACTATGGTGCGTTTCAGTCGTAAGACTAAACAACAATATGTTGCCTCCGAAAAAGAGGGCAAAGCGACCGGCTGGTCCGCCTTCTATATCGATGGCAGCTGGCAGGTAGCGAAGAAGTAATCCCCCGAAGGCCAGCGTCCGCTGGCCTTTTCAGCATCCTTATAGCTAATCGTTCTACATTCTTTCTTTAACTGATATAGTGGTTATAGATTTTTACGTTTCGCTGACACGCATTCCCTGAAAACCCTCACTCAAAGCGGAAACACGCTCGCTGGGATTGCTACTCTGTCGCCTACCGGGAAGCTATAACTATGAAATTGCAGCAGTTGCGTTACATCGTTGAAGTGGTCAATCATAACCTCAATGTCTCTTCGACCGCGGAAGGCTTATACACTTCGCAGCCGGGTATCAGTAAACAAGTCAGAATGCTGGAAGATGAACTGGGCGTGCAGATTTTTGCGCGCAGTGGAAAACATCTGACCCAGGTGACCCCGGCCGGTGAGGAGATCATCCGCATTGCCCGCGAAGTATTATCCAAAGTGGATGCGATTAAGTCGGTCGCGGGTGAACACACCTGGCCGGATAAAGGCTCGCTTTATGTTGCCACCACCCATACTCAGGCACGCTACGCGCTGCCCGGCGTGATTAAAGGCTTTATCGAACGCTATCCGCGCGTCTCTCTGCATATGCATCAGGGTTCGCCGACGCAGATTGCGGAAGCCGTCTCCAAAGGCAATGCTGACTTTGCTATCGCCACCGAAGCGCTGCATCTTTACGACGATCTGATTATGCTGCCGTGTTATCACTGGAACCGCGCGATTGTGGTCACGCCAGATCATCCGCTGGCGGGCAAAGCGCAGGTGACGATTGAGGAGCTGGCGGAGTTCCCGCTGGTGACTTACACCTTTGGTTTTACCGGCCGTTCAGAACTGGATACCGCGTTTAACCGGGCCGGTTTAACGCCACGCATTGTCTTTACTGCCACCGATGCCGACGTTATTAAGACCTATGTTCGATTAGGATTAGGCGTGGGTGTGATTGCCAGCATGGCGGTAGACCCGGTTTCCGATCCGGATTTGGTGAGAATTGAAGCTTCAGAAATCTTTACGAATAGCACCACCAAAATTGGATTCAGACGTAGCACCTTCCTGCGCAGCTATATGTATGATTTCATTCAGCGTTTCGCCCCTCATCTGACCCGTGATGTGGTGGATACGGCGGTGGCATTACGCTCCAATGAAGACATCGAAGCCATGTTCCGCGATATCAAATTACCTTTTAAATAATTCCCTAAGTCATTATTTTGCCAAGGTGTCCAGTGGGCACCTTCTGTTTTTCTCCCTCCTTAGCGCCAGTGGTAGCTCAACAAATTTCATTATTTTTATGTAAATGAAACATCGGTCACATGTTTTTTCATTGTTAGTTCTTAAATGCGAATCAGTACACATTTTTTACGTTGCCGCTTTGCGGACTGCCAGGAATATTCCCATACTCCAGTTAAGAGCTGATGGGGAAGGGCTTTTTATCAGGCCCGGTAATTAAAACTTGAATTTAGAATGGATCTAAATTCGATTTAACCCAAATTTACAATGTAACTATTAAATTAATAGTTTGATTGGTTATTAAATTTATCTCATCAGTTTTTTGGGTTTTGATAAATAGCATTAATCGTTGTGCTCAATAAAAATAACTGGATTTTTGGACTTAACAAGTTTAGGATTCGTCCTAAATCTTAATCGATGTCATCAATCGTTTTATTGAGAGTGATTATCAAAAACTATGGCTACGAGATTAACTGTACAACCGGACTTCCGGGCTAAAAGCACCAAGGTTGAGCGTTCAGGTAACATCCGTCGCAAGGCCTGGTTAACTGTCTTCGCTGCATCAGCGCTGTTCTGGGTAGTGGTGGCATTAATGATTTGGCGTATGTGGGGTTAAACCATGTGGGCAAATACACTCAGTCGAAAATACCCGGTTTCTGCGCGTCAGCCGAACACGCCTGCGTGTAAAGGTAAAGACGTCGTAACGCCAGAACAAAATGTGACGATTCCTGCGTCATGGGAACTGAGTGAAAAACAGCGTCACTTTATTGAATCATTCATGGATCCGAAGTCAAAATAACGCAGTCTGCGTTCTGTTCTTTAAATACAGAAGAATAGTCCCTCATTTTACCGGGTTATCCGGTGGGCAATTTTAAAGCCCTTCCTTTAACACTCAGCATATAAAAACGGTGTCATCAGCGCAGGCTGAAGATAGTAGCTTTTTTTGCCCGGAATCCGGGAGGGAGTGACTCTATGAATGCAACGACAACAATGTCCTGGTTCAGCGTATATGCCTTTTCATTTGCTTTTTGGGCGGCTGCCGTGTGGATGATGATGTAATTCAATAACTCAAATTATTTGGTTTTTTAAATGCCCTGACCTTATGTCAGGGCATTTTTGTTTGTATTCCAGCGTTACGCCAATGTGTCAATTCGTGTTGTTATCAAAACGTTAACGAAAATGTGGTCTATCTTTAAGCTAAACCTTGTGGTTACTGAGGTTAAGAGAGTCAATTAAAGGAGGAGCTATGTCGTTAACGTTGCGCGAGCAGAGTCAGGAGACGCTGAAAGTTGGTAAGAACACCTATCAATATTACAGCTTGCTAAAAGCGTCCCATCCGTTAGGCAATATCGATCGCCTGCCCAAGTCCATGAAAGTCCTGCTTGAAAACCTGCTGCGCTGGCAGGATGAGGATTCCGTCACGGCTGAAGATATTCAGGCACTGGTGGCGTGGCAAAAAGATGCCCATGCCGACCGTGAGATTGCCTATCGTCCGGCGCGCGTGCTGATGCAGGATTTTACCGGGGTACCGGCGGTCGTCGATCTGGCGGCAATGCGTGAAGCGGTAAAACGTCTTGGCGGTGATGTGGCGAAGGTGAATCCTCTTTCTCCGGTCGACCTCGTTATCGACCACTCCGTCACGGTGGATCATTTCGGCGATGATGACGCATTTGAAGAAAACGTGCGGCTGGAAATGGAACGCAACCACGAGCGCTACGTGTTCCTGCGCTGGGGCCAGAAAGCCTTTAACCGTTTTCGTGTGGTGCCACCGGGCACCGGTATCTGTCATCAGGTCAATCTTGAGTATCTCGGCAAAGCCATCTGGCATGAAAACCTGGATGGCAAAGAAGTGGCTTACCCTGACACGCTGGTCGGCACCGATTCCCACACCACCATGATTAACGCGCTTGGCGTACTGGGCTGGGGCGTTGGGGGTATCGAAGCGGAAGCGGCGATGTTAGGCCAACCGGTTTCCATGCTGATCCCCGACGTGGTGGGCTTTAAGCTGACCGGCAAACTGCGTCCCGGCATCACCGCCACCGACCTGGTATTAACCGTCACGCAGATGCTGCGTAAACACGGGGTGGTGGGTAAATTCGTTGAGTTTTACGGTGACGGCCTGGCTGATTTGCCGCTGGCTGACCGTGCCACCATTGCCAATATGGCGCCGGAATATGGTGCGACCTGCGGCTTTTTCCCCATCGATGAAATCACCCTCAACTACATGACGCTGACCGGACGCGAAAGCGAGCAGGTGCAGCTGGTGGAAGCCTATGCCAAAGCGCAGGGCATGTGGCGTAACCCCGGTGATGAACCCGTATTCACCAGCACCCTGGCGCTGGATATGAACGAAGTGGAATCCAGCCTTGCTGGCCCTAAACGTCCGCAGGATCGCGTCTCGTTAGGTGACGTTCCCGCCGCGTTTGCCGCCAGTAACGAACTGGAAATCAACCAGGCGCAGAAAGCGCATAAAAGCGTCAGCTATCGCGATAGCGAAACCGGCGACAGTTATCAGCTCGATGATGGCGCAGTGGTGATTTCAGCCATTACCTCCTGTACCAACACCTCGAATCCCAGCGTATTGATGGCAGCGGGGCTGCTGGCGAAAAAAGCGGTTGAGAAGGGGCTGATGCGCAAGCCATGGGTAAAAGCCTCTCTGGCGCCGGGTTCCAAAGTGGTTTCCGATTACCTGGCGGTGGCGCGACTGACACCTTATCTGGATGAACTGGGTTTTAATCTGGTGGGCTATGGCTGTACCACCTGCATCGGTAACTCCGGGCCACTGCCAGATAGCATCGAAAGCGCCATCAAAGAGGGGGATCTGACGGTCGGTGCGGTGCTATCGGGGAACCGTAACTTTGAGGGGCGTATCCATCCACTGGTGAAAACCAACTGGCTGGCGTCGCCGCCGCTGGTGGTTGCTTACGCGCTGGCCGGTAATATGAAGATCAATCTGCAAACCGATCCGATCGGCCAGGATCAACGCGGTAACGATGTTTATCTCAAAGATATCTGGCCGTCGCCGGAAGAGATCGCCGAAGCGGTACAACAGGTCACCAGCGATATGTTCCACAAAGAGTATGCCGAAGTGTTTGATGGCACACCGGAGTGGCAGCAGATTAAGGTAAGTGAGGCCGCCACTTACGATTGGGATGAGGGTTCCACCTATATTCGTCTGTCGCCGTTCTTTGATGATATGGGCAAAATACCGGAGCCGGTGCAGGACATCAAAGGCGCGCGCATTCTGGCGATGCTCGGCGATTCAGTGACCACCGACCATATCTCACCGGCGGGCAGCATCAAAGCGGAAAGTCCGGCAGGGCGTTATCTGCTGGCGCATGGCGTGGAGCGCAATGACTTCAACTCCTACGGCTCACGTCGTGGTAATCATGAAGTGATGATGCGCGGAACCTTCGCCAATATCCGTATCCGCAATGAAATGGTGCCCGGCGTGGAAGGCGGTTACACCAAACACTTTCCCAGCAATGAACAGCTGGCAATCTACGATGCCGCGATGAAATATCAGGCAGAAGGGGTGCCGCTGGCTGTGATTGCCGGTAAAGAGTATGGCTCAGGTTCCAGCCGTGACTGGGCAGCAAAAGGACCGCGTCTGCAAGGGGTGCGCGTCGTGATCGCCGAATCGTTTGAGCGTATTCACCGCTCTAACCTGATCGGTATGGGCATTCTGCCGCTGGAGTTCCCGCAGGGCGTGACGCGTAAAACGCTGCAACTCACCGGCGAAGAGCATATTGACGTGGCGAATCTGTCGCAGCTGAAACCCGGCTGTACGGTACCGGTGACCCTGACCCGCGCGGATGGCCGTCGCGAGACGTTGCAGACGCGTTGTCGTATCGATACCGGTAATGAACTGACGTATTACCAGAACGATGGCATCCTGCATTACGTGATACGCAACATGCTGAACTAAAGAAAAAGCCGGGAGATTCCCGGCTTTCTTTTTTTACGACTTCGGCAACAGATGCCCCATTTTTTCGGCTTTGGTGTCGAGATAGTGGGCGTTCTTCGGATTGCGACCGACGATCAAAGGCACTCGCTCAACGATGTTGATACCGGCCTCGCTCAGGATTTCCACTTTACGCGGATTGTTGGTCAGCAAACGCACTTCATTGACGCCCAACAGTTTGAACATATCGGCGCACAGGGTGAAATCGCGCTCATCAGCGGCGAAACCCAGCTGATGGTTGGCTTCAACCGTGTCGTAACCTTTATCCTGCAACGCATAGGCGCGGATCTTGTTCAGCAGACCGATGTTACGGCCTTCCTGACGATGGTACAGCAACACGCCGCAACCTTCTTCGGCGATGGCGGTCAGCGCGGCTTCCAGCTGGAAGCCACAATCGCAACGCAGGCTGAACAGCGCGTCGCCGGTCAGACACTCGGAATGGACACGCGCCAGCACCGAATGGTGGCCGCTAATATCACCATAAACCAGCGCAACATGGTCGTGCCCGGTTGCCAGTTCTTCAAAACCAACCATCAGGAAATCTCCCCATGGTGTGGGCAGTTTGGCTTCTGCTACCCGTTTAAGCTGCATGTGACTCTCCAGAACCTTCAGAGGATGCGCTATCATCATGATAACGCACGGGCCAGTTTGGCCCGATAAAACTGACAATATTGTGCCACAACCTGTAGTCAGGCAGTTAATCCGTCAGAGTGATTGTAGTGATAAGGCACAATTATCCAAGCCGCAATGGTTATGTTATTCTTTTTTCAGCTAAAGTTATGCGTCAGAGCAAGTTTTGCGCGGACCTGAAGGAAAATGGATGTTAAAGATTGTACAACGCACATCGCTTGGGGCGTTTTTATTACTGATTATGCCGGTCGGTGTCTGGCTTTCTGGCTGGCAGTGGCAGCCGGGTGCCAATGGCGCGTTGTTAACCTTCCTGTTCTGGATGACCGAAACCGTTACCAGCCCCTGGGGAACGCTCACCAGCCTTATCCTTAGCGTCTGGGTCTTGTGGTGCCTGCGCTTCAGACTCAGGCCCGCGATCCTGCTGCTGATTATCATGAACGGTGCCATTCTGACCGGGCAGTACACCAAAACCTTTATCAAAGATCAGGTGCAGGAACCGCGTCCTTATGTAATGTGGCTGGCCAAAAACCACGGTATCACTGAAAGTCAGTTTTATCAGCTGAAGCCGAAACAGCGCGGCGAGAAGGTGGAGCAACTGCTGGCGGATGATAACGCCATCCCGCGCTGGTTAAAAAATCACTGGGCATTTGAAACCGGCTTTGCCTTTCCTTCCGGCCATACCATGTTCGCTGCCAGCTGGGCATTGCTGGTCATCGGATTGCTGTGGCCGCGTCGCCATACGCTGACCATCGTAGTGCTGTTTGTCTGGGCCTCGCTGGTGATGGGCAGCCGCCTGATGCTGGGGATGCACTGGCCGCGCGACCTGGTGATGGCAACCCTTATTGCCTGGCTGCTGGTGACGCTGGCCACATGGCTGGCGCAGCGTTTCTGCGGGCCTTTGACAGTACCACCGCCAGAGGCAAAAGAGATTGCGTCGCGTGACGACGGATTGTAATTTTTCCATTCAACCCCATATTATTGATTGTACTTGCGTAAAACAGGCAGTTTGATGTGGTGATAAGCAGCATCAGCGTCGCTTTTTTGGCATACTTCTATTGGATTACCTCACGACAGGATGCATTGTGAAATATTTGCTGATTTTTCTCGTGGTATTGGTCATTTTCATCATCTCCGTCACGCTCGGAGCACATAACGACCAAATCATCACTTTTAACTATCTGCTGGCGCAGGGCGAATTTCGTATTTCTACATTGCTGGCGGGCCTGTTTGGTGCCGGATTTTTGCTGGGATGGGCGATTTGTGGTCTCTTCTGGTTACGGTTACGGGTTTCGCTGGCACACGCACAACGCAAGCTGAAGCGTATGCAGGCGCAGAATGAACAATCGGCCACGGTGACAACGTCATCTTCTGCTGGCCGTCGGGATTAAGCTTCGATGCTTGAATTGCTGTTTCTGCTTCTTCCTGTGGCTGCGGCGTATGGCTGGTATATGGGCCGACGCAGTGCGCAACAGGATAAGCAACAGGAAGCCAATCGCCTGTCGCGTGAATACGTTGCGGGGGTTAACTTTCTGCTTTCCAATCAACAGGACAAGGCCGTTGATCTGTTCCTCGACATGTTAAAAGAGGACAGTGGTACGGTTGAAGCCCACCTGACGCTGGGTAACCTGTTTCGTTCGCGCGGAGAAGTTGACCGCGCCATCCGTATTCACCAGTCACTAATGGAAAGCGCTTCGCTCAGCTACGAACAACGGCTGCTGGCGGTGCAACAGCTTGGCCGTGATTATATGGCGGCTGGATTATATGACCGGGCAGAAGATATGTTCAGCCAGCTGGTGGATGAGACCGATTTCCGTATCGGCGCGCTGCAACAGTTGTTGTTGATCCACCAGGCCACCAGCGACTGGCAACAGGCGATTGAAGTGGCTGAAAAACTGGTGAAGCTGGGCAAAGACAAACAGATCGGCGAAATTGCCCATTTCTACTGCGAGCTGGCGTTGCTGGCGCTAAGCAGCGACGATCTCGATCGCGCCATGTCGTTGTTGAAAAAGGGTGAAGCGGCCGACCGGCAGAGTGCGCGAGTCTCCATCATGACCGGACGCATCCTGATGGAGCAGGGCGAATACGCCAAAGCGGCAGAACGTTTGCAGCGCGTGCTGGAGCAGGACAAAGAGCTGGTCAGTGAAACCCTGCCGATGCTGGAAACCTGTTACCAGCGTCTGAATCAGCCCGATAGCTGGGCACAATTCCTGCAACGTTGCGTGGACGAAAACACTGGCGCGGCGGCGGAACTCTATCTCGCCGATATCCTGGAACTGCAGCAAGGCCCGGAAGCGGCGCAGCTGTATATCAATCGTCAGCTGCAACGCCATCCGACCATGCGCGTTTTCCATCGACTGATGGATTTCCACCTGCACGAAGCAGAGGATGGGCGTGCCAAAGAGAGTCTGATGGTGCTGCGCGATATGGTGGGCGAGCAGATCCGCACCAAACCGCGCTATCGCTGCCAGAAATGTGGTTTCACCGCTCATGCGCTGTACTGGCACTGTCCTTCCTGCCGCGCCTGGTCTTCGGTTAAACCGATTCGCGGACTCGACGGCCAATAACGGCCGTTGCGTTCTTTAAAAAAAATCCGCCATATAGTTACAACATACTAAAGGCTGCGTCATCCTGACACCCCGGCATCGTGCAGCCATCAGTCAATCAGCCGGTTAATCGCCGGAGTTTGATTGTCGTCATCAGGCCACGCGGGTAGAATGCTTGCCGTTTGTCTAACGCGCCTGCGGGTGCCTGTAACTGAGGAAACGTTATGCCTGTTACCACTTCACCTATTCTGGTGGCACTCGACTATCATGATCTCGACAGCGCACTGCAATTTGTCGATCGCATCGACCCGAGCCAGTGCCGTCTGAAAGTGGGCAAAGAGATGTTCACGCTGTTCGGGCCATCACTGGTCAAAACGTTACAGGCGCGTGGCTTCGAAATCTTCCTCGACCTGAAATTTCACGATATCCCAAATACCACCGCCCATGCGGTAGCCGCTACGGCGGATCTGGGCGTGTGGATGGTGAACGTCCATGCCAGCGGCGGGGCGCGTATGATGAACGCCGCGCGTGAAGCGCTGGTGCCCTATGGTAAGGACGCACCTTTGCTGATTGCAGTGACGGTGCTCACCAGCATGGATGAAGAGGACCTCAAAGGTCTGGGCATCACGCTGTCACCTGCCGCGCAGGCAGAACGTCTGGCGCGCCTGACGCGTGATTGCGGCCTGCATGGCGTGGTCTGTTCCGCCCAGGAAGCCGCGCATTTCAAACAGGTTATCGGCCAGGATTTTGCGCTGGTCACGCCGGGAATCCGTCCGGCGGGCAGCGACGCTGGCGACCAGCGTCGTATCATGACGCCGCAGCAGGCGCAGCAGGCCGGTGTTGATTATATGGTGATCGGGCGTCCGATCACCCAATCCGCCGACCCGGCCGCCACCCTGCAACAAATTCTGCACAGCTTACAGGAGGGCTAATGGCTCAGGACAACCCGCTGGTTTATTCCACTGAAACCGGGCGCATTACGCAAACTGAAGAGAAAGCCCCGCGTCCTAAAGGCGATGGCATTGTGCGTATCCAGCGCCAGACCAGTGGCCGCAAAGGCAAAGGCGTCTGCCTGATCACCGGCGTCGATCTTGATGATGAAGCGCTGGCAAAACTGGCTGCCGAACTAAAGAAAAAATGCGGTTGCGGTGGGGCAGTTAAAGACGGTGTGATTGAGATTCAGGGCGACAAGCGCGACCTGATCAAATCATTGCTGGAAGCCAAAGGCATGAAAGTGAAGCTGGCTGGCGGCTGAATAAGAATGGGCCACTCAATGAGTGGCCCGTTGAAGTAGATGCGCTGCGTAAGCCTGATTTTTTTATAATGGCGGTTTAGTGGACCTGATGGCCGATAATGCCACCGACTGCGGCGCCACCAATGGTACCTAATGCACTGCCGTTAGTCAGAACGGAACCACCAATCGCGCCAGCACCCGCACCAATCGCGGTATTACGGTCACGTTTGGACCAGCTGGAACAACCGCTGAGGGCGATTACTAATGTGGTAGCCAGCACTGCAGCAGTCAGACGTTTCATTGTTGTTGTCATTCACTTCTCCTTGATTGTTCGCACAGAGGCAACCCTATAAGTATAGGTGTTACGCCCTGAAGTTGTTTCACCCCGTTATGTCATTACGGTTCTCTTCCCTGAGCCTGCAATCCGCAGCCCGCAAGCAATAACAGCGTGTCAGCCATGCCGCAAGGCGGCTAAATCGGTCCGCGGTTGGCTGGAGACAAGTCTAATCTTTACGGAATTTTTCCGAAGATGGAAAATTCTTAATTCGCGCCACATTTTTACGTCATCAGCCACTTTCCGCTGCTTTTACAGCCATTCCCTCCATAACGTTTTTGCCGCAGGCTTTGCACAATTTCTCCATCACATCTTGCAGGAGAAAAAACATGCTGGAAGCGTTGAAACAGCAGGTGCTGGAAGCCAATCTGGATCTGCCACGCTATAACCTGGTGACCTTTACCTGGGGCAATGTCAGTGCCATCGATCGCGAACGCGGTCTGCTGGTCATCAAACCCTCAGGGGTGAAATACGCTAACATGCAGCGCGACGACATGGTGGTGGTGGAGCTGGAGAGCGGTAACGTGGTGGAGGGCAAAATGCGGCCGTCATCGGATACCGCAACGCACCGCGCCTTATACCTTGCCTGGCCGGGGATTGGCGGCATTGTGCATACCCATTCACGCCATGCCACCATTTGGGCGCAGGCGGGCAGGGATATCCCGGCCTGGGGCACCACCCACGCGGACGATTTCTACGGCACCGTTCCCTGCACCCGAGCCATGCATCGCGAAGAGATTGAACAGGAGTACGAGTGGAATACCGGGCAGGTGATCATCGAAACTTTCGCTGAGCGCGCCATATCCCCTTCAGCCATCCCGGCAGCGCTGGTCAATTCTCATGGTCCCTTTGCATGGGGAAAAGATGCTGAGGCCGCGGTACACAGCGCCGTAGTGCTGGAGGAGGTGGCTTATATGGCGCTGCACACCGAACAGCTACGTCAGGAGTTGCCTCCCATCTCACAAACCCTGCTTGACCTGCATTACCTGCGCAAGCATGGCAAAAATGCCTGGTATGGGCAGAACTGATTCACCTCGCTAAAGGCGCCAGACGGCGCCTTTTTTCATGCCTGAATGTAACTGGTATGGCGACCATGATCAAAAAACAAAACCATTAATCAATAAAAATAAAACAACGTTTCATAAATACATTTGCGATCACTTTTTTCCCTGCGCCTGGTCGTTATCGTGCCTGCCATGCCAATCGGCAACATGAAAAACCCCTTCCTCAGGCTCAGTACAGGTGATAACCCTATGCATATCAAACGTGCGATCGATAAAATCCCTGGCGGCATGATGTTGATTCCGCTGTTTCTTGGCGCGCTATGCCACACCTTCTCCCCTGGCGCGGGAAAATATTTCGGCTCCTTCACCAACGGATTGATGAGCGGCACCGTACCGATCCTCGCGGTGTGGTTCTTCTGCATGGGGGCATCGATCAAACTCAGCGCCACCGGTACCGTGCTGCGCAAATCCGGCACTCTGGTGCTGACAAAAATCGCGGTCGCCTGGATTGTTGCGGCGATTGCTTCGCGCGTGATGCCGGAAAATGGCGTCGAGGTTGGCATGTTTGCCGGTCTCTCCACGCTGGCGTTAGTGGCAGCGATGGATATGACCAATGGCGGCCTGTATGCCTCGATCATGCAGCAATATGGTGCCAAAGAAGAGGCCGGCGCCTTCGTGTTGATGTCACTGGAATCAGGGCCACTGATGACTATGGTGATTTTGGGCACCGCCGGGATTGCCTCATTCGAACCCCATGTGTTTGTGGGCGCGGTGCTGCCGTTTCTGGTGGGTTTCGCTCTCGGCAATCTCGATCCTGAGCTGCGCGACTTTTTCGGCAAAGCGGTGCATACCCTGATTCCGTTCTTCGCCTTTGCGTTGGGTAACACCATCGATTTAGCCGTGATCGCGCAGACCGGCTTGCTGGGCGTGCTGCTGGGCGTGGCGGTGATTATCATCACCGGTATCCCGCTAATTCTGGCAGATCGCCTGATTGGCGGTGGCGATGGTACGGCAGGGATTGCGGCTTCCAGCACCGCTGGCGCAGCCGTAGCGACGCCGGTATTAATTGCTGAAATGCTGCCGCAGTTTAAACCGGTCGCACCCGCTGCCACCGCGCTGGTCGCCACTTCGGTGATTGTGACTTCAGTATTGGTGCCGATTATTACGGCGGTTTATTCACGACGCGTTAAGCGTTCTCATGTTGCTGTAGGGCAGCGCGCAGCCATCAAGTAACCCTGCTAATCTTTCCCCGGCCCCTGCGTCGGGGAAATCTCTGGATTTTACTTTATAAATCAATCTCTCATTTGGTCTGGCCTCACTCTGGATTACGCTGATGTTGCGTTTAACGCATCACATAACTAGAGGATGAGACTATGACAGTTATTAACCAACCTACATGTAGATTGTTCACCGAAGTCGGACAAACCACGCAGCTGGCTGCTTATTATGAGGAAGGCCGTCACACCATGTGGATGATGTTGCGGGCGCAGCCGCGTCCCAGCTTCAACCACGAATTGATCGAGGAAATCATGAACCTGAGCTATGCCGCGCAGCGTTCTGGTCTGCCGATTGATTTTTGGGTGACGGGTTCGTTAGTGCCACAGATGTTCAACGCGGGAGGCGATTTGCGTTTCTTTGTCGAATGCATTCGCAATAACCGTCGTGAAGCACTGCGCGCCTATGCCCGTGCCTGTGTGGACTGCATCCATTCGGCAGCCAAGGGATTTGATACCGGTGCGGTAACGCTGGCCATGATTGAGGGCAGTGCGCTCGGTGGCGGTTTTGAAGCCGCGCTGGCGCATCATTTCATTCTGGCGCAAAACAGCGCCCGTCTGGGGTTCCCGGAAATTGCCTTCAACCTGTTCCCCGGTATGGGAGGTTACTCGCTGGTGGCGCGTCGCGCCGGTATGAAGCTGGCCGAGGAGTTAATTTGCGAAGGGGAGTCACACAGCGCGGAATGGTATGAAACCCGCGGTCTGGTGGACAAAGTGTTCCAGCCGGG
Organism: Pantoea sp. X-Soil-TKNS-1207; assembly: GCF_059730485.1. Lineage (NCBI taxonomy): Bacteria > Pseudomonadati > Pseudomonadota > Gammaproteobacteria > Enterobacterales > Erwiniaceae > Pantoea > Pantoea sp. X-Soil-TKNS-1207. Next base: position 2,342,524 of record NZ_AP035958.1, on the reverse strand, counting down.
CGATAGCTATCGCGCCACGCGCACCTTCATCGACACCTTACGGCCAAAACTCAATGGCGTACGGGCGATGCTGAAAGCGCGCCAGCGCGTGTTGCAACTCTCAAGGGCAGAACTGATGGATATAACCGAGGACTGGGTAGACTATGCCTTTACGTTGGAACCGAAAGATATTGCGTACATGGAACGTCTGGTACAGCTGCAAAACCGTCATAGCGCGTCCCTGCGCAAAGCCGGATAATAACGCAGACCAGCGTTAAACGCGGGCAGGATGCTTAGCCAGCCAATGCCCGAGCTGGTCCGCGGGCATTGGTTTTGCGTAATAATAACCCTGACGCCCATCGACGCCGTTGGTCATAACAAATTTTTCTTCGGCTTTGGTTTCAATACCCTCGGCAATCACCTGCAACTCCAGGGCTTTGGCCACCGCTACAATGGCACGCACCAGCGACTGCGCAACTGGTTGCTTATTGATATTACGAATAAAACTCTGGTCAAGTTTGATCGCGTTGATCGGGACGCGCGCCAGCTGAGACAACGACGAATAGCCCGTACCGAAATCGTCGAGATGCACCTGCGCCCCCAGCTCCTGAAACTGCTTCATCAGCTTCAGCGCATCGGCTTCGTTCTCGATCAGGCAGCTTTCGGTCAGTTCGATATCAATCGGACAATCCGTCAGCCCGCTTTCAGTCAGCGCCTGTTTCAGGTCGCTGTAGATACTTTGATCAATCAGTTGTTTGGCGGAAACATTGACGGCCACCCGCAGCCAGATCCCTTCACTACGCCAGGCAACAATCTGTTGCAGCACGTTAAGCATGACCCAGCGGCCAAGCGGCACAATCAGGCCAGACTCCTCGGCGTAAGAGATAAAATCCCCAGGCGGCACCAGACCGCGTTCCGGCGAGTTCCAGCGCACCAGCGCTTCGGCCGTGCGTACTTCACCATCCCGATCGATTTTCGGCTGGTAATACACCACCAGATGCTCCTGTTCCAGCGCCTTGCGCAGGTTAGTATCTAGCCACAGGTATTCAAATACCCGTTGGTTCATCTCACTGGCAAACACGCAGAATTTACCGCGGCCATTCTCTTTGGCGTGATACATGGCGGTATCGGCGTTGCGGATCAGGCTCTCGCGATCGTCGCCGTGCAGCGGGGCGAGGGCGATGCCGATCGAACAACCGCTATAGACCTCAATCAGACCGATACGGAACGGCTGGCGCAGCCGCTCAAGAATACGTGAAGCCATCGCTTCCAGCGCCGCCTGGCTGGTGTTTTCCGCCAGCACCACGAATTCGTCGCCGCCGAGACGCGCGAGGGTTTGATCTTTGCCGAGGCAGCTGAGGATCGCCAGTGACACCGCCTGCAACAGCTGATCGCCGAACATATGGCCGTAGGCGTCGTTGACCTTCTTAAAATTGTCCAGATCGAGGTAAACCACGCCGGTTTGACTGCCATTCGCCAGTTCCAGTGCCAGACTAATCTGCTGATGAATGGCGTTGCGGTTAGGTAATCCGGTCACCGTATCGGTATTGGCAAGCACGCGCAGACGTTCCTGGGCGCGTCGCTCCTCGGTTATATCCGTTCCTGAACAGATGAGGAAAATTTCATTTTTTCCGCTGCCGCTGTGCACGAACTTATTACGAAACAGAAACAGTCGCTGGCCTTTTTTGGTTTTGACCCAGCGTTCCACTTCATAAGAATTGCCGTCGCGGAAGAAACCGGCGATGTTGCGACGTGATGCCTGGGCTTCCTGCTTGGTCATAAACAGCTGAAACACATTGCGGCCAATCACTTCCTGTTCTTTCAGACCGGTGTATTCTTCGCTTAAGCGATTGAAACGTTGGATGTTTCCGCGCTGATCAAGGATGACGATCACCGAGTTGGCCTCGGAAACCACCTGCTCGGCAAAGGAGAGACCCAGGGTCAGATCGCGGGCTACCGACGATGTATCGCCCCAGGCTGAAGCGGTGCCCGCCCAGGTGGACTGGTTCACTTTACGACCGACAAAATGCATCGGTAATGGCGTCCCATGGAGCGATAACGTCAGGTTTATACTGGAAGTTATGACTGTCATGGCGCGTAACAGACTCGCCTGCGCGGGGGTTAGCGGAACCGCCAGGTTAGTATGCGCGTTTTCATCTTCGGCAAAATGCAACGCATCGCTGTCCGAAGTCAGGCGCCAATGAGGGCTGGTCGTGCCAAACAAGGTGTACAGCAACGTTTGCCCTTGTTCATCGGTCATTGAAACTTCCTCCGGGGGAATGCGCAGCAGGCGGTATCTCATTATTTTAGCAACAGTATTCATCCTCTTGCATAAGCACAAGATGCAATCCAAATATATTTTTGTTTGCAGATTAGAATGGCACGAAAAAGCCCCAAAATTTGGGGCTTCACAGGATTAACAGGGGCACTTGCCTAATTTTCCGCCCTGGCTGGGGAAACGGGCATCGAGGCAGTAACGGTGAAATTCTCTTTCAGTCATTGGCGCTCGATCGGGGTGATGCAGGCGCATATGCTGTAAATAATTTTGATAATCATGCACGCCGACCATCAAACGGAAACTTTGCTGCAAACCGCGCCACAGCATCTGCCAGCGGGTGCGCGGCGGGTCAACCACCACGCCGCCGAGCGGCAGGCAGTGGCGAATCTGCCACTCTCCGGTCGGTTTTCTGTAATGCAGAATGGCATCAGACATTGCGCACCTCCTTACGTAGCGATATCTCCGACTCATGCACCGTCGGTATCTCACTGCGCAGCGCCCGGCGGATAACGAAGAACGCCGCAATTAACATGGTGACCGCCACCAGCATAAAGAAACCGCAGAGGGCGGCGTTTATCTGGTTGCTAAACACGATGGTCTGCATATCGGCGACGGTTTTGGCGGGCGCGATAATCACCCCGTCATCCAGCCCTTTACGGAACTTGTTTGCCTGAGCGAGGAAGCCGATAGACGGTTTCTCGTGGAAAATCTTTTGCCAGCCCGCCGTCATTGAGGTGATAAACAGCCACGCGGTGGGCAGAATCGTCACCCAGGCATAGCGCTGCTTCTTCATCTTAAACAGCACCACGGTGCCGAGGATTAGCGCCATTGAGGCCAGCATCTGATTACCGATACCGAACAGCGGCCACAGGGTATTAATGCCCCCGAGCGGATCGACCACCCCCTGATAAACAAAGAAACCCCAGCCCGCTACCGCCACGGTGGTGCCTGCCATATTGCCGATCCACGAGCGGTTATTAGCCAGCGACGGCACCACGGTGCCGACCAGATCCTGCACCATAAAACGACAGGCGCGGGTGCCGGCGTCCACCGCCGTCAGGATAAACAACGCTTCAAACAAAATGGCGAAGTGATACCAGAACGCCATCATGACGCGGCTGTTAAACACCTCGGTAATGATATGCGCCATGCCAACCGCGAAGGTTGGCGCGCCCCCGGCGCGTGACAGAATGGTATTTTCCCCCACGTCTCTGGCGATGCCGGTCAGCATTTCCGGTGTCAACACAAAGCCCCAGCCATTAATCACCTGCGAGGCACTTTCTACCGTGGTGCCGATTAACGCCGCCGGGGCGTTCATGGCGAAGTAGACGCCGGGATCGAGCACCGAAGCACAAATCAGCGCCATAATGGCGACAAACGACTCCATCAGCATCGCGCCATAGCCGATAAAGCGGATATGGCTTTCGCGTTCAATCAGTTTCGGCGTGGTGCCGCTGGCCACCAGCGCATGGAAGCCGGAGATGGCGCCGCAGGCAATAGTGATAAACAGGAACGGGAACAGCGCACCGGAGAACACCGGGCCGCTGCCATCAATAAATTTGGTCACTGCCGGCATTTTCAGTTCCGGCATGGCAAACAAAATGCCGATGGCGAGGCCGATAATCACGCCAATTTTCAGGAAGGTGGAGAGGTAATCACGCGGCGCCAGCAGCAGCCACACCGGCAGCGAGGAGGCGACAAAGCCGTAGATGACCAGCACCCAGGTCAGCTCGGTGCCTTTCAGGGTAAAGAACGGCCCCCAGAAGGGGTGTTGGGCGATATCGCCGCCGAAAATAATTGCCGCCATCATCAGCACAAAACCGATAATCGACACTTCGGCGATTTTGCCCGGCCGCAGGAAGCGCATATATACGCCCATAAACAGCGCAATCGGGATGGTCGCGGCGATGGTAAACAAACCCCAGGGGCTGTTGGCCAGCGCTTTCACCACCACCAGCGCCAGCGCAGAGAGGATGATGATCATCACGCCCAGCGCACCCAGCATGGTGATCACCCCGGCAAACGATCCCAGTTCCTGTCGTGCCATTTCGCCCAGCGAGCGGCCGTCACGGCGCGTTGAGATAAACAACACCAGAAAGTCCTGCACCGCCCCGGCCAGCATCACGCCAATCAGAATCCACAGGGTGCCGGGCAGAAACCCCATTTGGGCGGCAAGGATTGGGCCGACCAGCGGGCCTGCACCGGCGATGGCGGCAAAGTGGTGGCCGAACAGTACCCATTTATTGGTGGGCACATAATCCAGACCATCGTTAAAACGCTCCGCCGGGGTGCGGCGACGATCGTCCAGCTCGAAAATGCGCTCGGCGATAAACAGGCTGTAGAAGCGATAAGCGATGCTGTAGCAGGCCACCGCGGCGATCACCAGCCAGACGGCATTGACGTGCTCGCCGCGATTGAGCGCCAGCATGGCAAACGACGCAGCACCGATTAACGCCACGGCTAACCAGATCAGTCTGGTTTTGACGTTGTTCATGAGTTAACTCCTTGTAGGGACCGGAAAAAAATAAACGATCGAATACAACAAGTTAAAAATAATGTAATGGAATGTTAGCGACAGCTAAACAATGAAGAAGTGTGAAGCGGGGAACAAATTTAACAGTGGCTTAGCATTATGGGGAGAAATACGGGATAACAGCACGCGCTGTTATCCCGCCTATTTTCAGGCTCAGGCGGCGGGACGCGCCACCACGCTGCGGGTTTCCATACGCACTTCGGCGATGGTCACGTCGATCACATCGGTGACGCGATAGGCGACTTCACCTTTGATCTGCACGGTACCACTCTCCTGCGAGCACACCAGCTCATCACGCACCGCGTGGATGAACGGGGCCGGGATAAAGGCGACCGCGCCATTTTCCAGCAGACGCACGCGCATACCGCCACGCGACACGTCGATGATCTCAGCGCTGAACTTACGATCGCTACCGGCGAACGGTGCGAGGAAGCGGGCGTACAGCCAGTCACCCACATCGCGCTCGGCCATGCGGTTCAGGCGGCGACGCTCACCCATAATCACGGTCAGCTCATCCTGCGGACGGCCAATCTTTTCGCCACGGATAATCGCTTTCAGCAGACGATGGTTGATCATATCGCCGAATTTACGAATCGGTGATGTCCAGGTCGCGTAGGCTTCCAGGCCCAGACCAAAGTGCGGGCCCGGCTCGGTGCTGATCTCAGCAAAGGACTGGAAACGACGGATACGGCTGTCGAGGTACTGAGTCGGCTGGGCATCCAGCTCACGACGCAGCTGGCGGAAGCCGTCCAGCGTGGTGATGGCCTGCGGGTCCACGGTGATACCGTGACCGGCCAGCACGCCAGCCGCCTGTTCGGCGTTGGCAAGATCAAAACCGGTGTGCAGGTTGTAGATACCGAAGCCCAGTTTCTGTTGCAGCTCCTGCGCGGCGCAGACGTTTGCCAGAATCATCGCTTCTTCGACGATGCGGTTGGCGATGCGGCGCGGCTCGGCAATGATATCCAGCACTTCGCCTTTCTCACCCAGCACAAAACGGTAGTCAGGGCGATCTTTAAACACCAGCGCATGGGTCTGACGCCACTCGCTGCGCGCCAGGCACAGGCGATGCAGCAGACGGATCTGCTGGGCAATGGCGTCGCTGGACGGCTGCCAGCTGCCGCTGTTTTCCAGCCAGTCAGAAACCTCGTCATACGCCAGCTTGGCTTTGGATTCGATCCATGCTGCGAAGAAATGAATGTCGTCGGCCAGGCTGCCATCTTTCAGCACGGTCACGCGGCACACCAGCGCCGGGCGACGTACGTTCGGGCGCAGTGAGCAGACATCGTCTGACAGTTCACGCGGCAGCATCGGGATGTTAAAGCCCGGCAGGTAGTTGGTGAAGGCGCGTTTGGCGGCCAGTTTGTCCAGCGCGCTGCCTTCCGGCACATAAGCGGTAGGGTCGGCAATGGCGATGGTCAGACGCAGGTCGCCTTCGGGGGTCTCTTCTGCGTACAGCGCATCGTCCATATCTTCGGTGCTGGCGCTGTCGATGGTGACGAAATCCAGCGCGGTGAGGTCTTCACGTTGCAGATGTTCATCGATCATCTCGCCAAAACCGACTTCAGGGGCTTCGCGCTCCAGATTGTGGCGCGACAGCGTCACCCACCACGGCGCCAGATGGTCGTCGGCGGTGGTGATAAATTCAGTCAGCTCAGCATAAAAACCACGATCGCCTTTCAGCGGATGGCGACGCATTTCGGCTACCGCCCAGTCACCGGCCTGGAAATCGTGGGTCAGACCACGTACGGCACGACACTGGATGGCATCTTTCAGCAGCGGATGATCGGGCACGATAGACAGGCGATCATCTTTTTTCTGCACGCGGCCGACAAAACGCGTCAGGAACGGCTCGACCAGGCTTTCCGGCTCGGCGCTCTCGCGATCTTTATCGGTGTGAATCACAGCAACGACGCGGTCGCCGTGCATCACTTTTTTCATCTGCGGCGGCGGAATGAAGTAGCTTTTCTGGGCATCGACTTCCAGAAAGCCAAAACCTTTTTCCGTGGCTTTCACCACACCTTCTGCGCGCGGCGTCTGCGCGTGGAGCTTCTCTTTCAGCTGCGCGAGCAGCGGGTTATCCTGGAACATAATTTATTTAGTTTCGTGGCCTAAGAGCGGCTGACAGTTTTACGCGAATCATGCCCGCGCGGCAAGGCCAAAACAGGGTAAAAAGCCGCTTGACGCGGCTTTTTACCTTCTGATAACCCTGAGATCAGGCAATACGTTGGGTGGGTATGGCGGCGGTTAACGCCAGCTTTACCGGCACCGATTTTGAGGTCGGCGTACCGCTGCCATCGCCATAACTGGAGAGTGGTACCAGCGGGTTGGTTTCCGGGTAGTAAGCCGCCAGGTTGCCCCGGGGAATATTATAGGGCACCAGTTTAAAACCGCTGACGCGGCGGGTAAGTCCGTCGTTCCACAGGGTTTCGATATCCACCAGCTGACCTTCGCTGAAGCCCAGCGCCTGCATATCGTCCGGGTGGATAAACACTACCTCGCGCTGGCCATAGACGCCGCGGTAACGGTCATCGAGGCCGTAAATGGTGGTGTTGTACTGATCGTGGGAACGCAGGGTTTGCAGCGTAAACGGCACCTCCACATCACCCAGCTGCGGGAACAGCGAGGTGGGCAGGGCGGCGTTGCTGAACTCGGCCTTCTGCGACGGCGTATTGAAACGCAGCTCCGCCGCGGCGTTACCGAGGTAGAAACCGCCGGGGATATCGCATTTGGTGTTGAAGTCTGCAAAGCCGGGGATAGTGGCAGCGATATGATCGCGGATCAGATGGTAATCAGCTGCCATCCCCAGCCAGTCGATTTTGTCGCTGCCGAGGGTGGCATGGGCAATACCCGCGACAATCGCGGTTTCCGAACGCTGCGTGTCCGCCAGCGGAATGCCTACCCCTTCAGAGGCGTGCACCATGCTGAAGGAGTCTTCCACGGTAATAAACTGGTTGCCGGTGGCCTGACGATCGCGCTCGGTGCGGCCAAGGGTGGGCAGGATCAAGCCTTCGTGACCCGGTACCAGGTGGCTGCGATTAAGTTTGGTGCTGATGTGCACCGTCAATCCGCAACGTTGCAGCGCTTCTTCGGTCAGCGGAGAGTCCGGTGCCGCCGCCGCCAGGTTACCGCCCAGCGCAATCAGCACCTTCACTTCATCGCGCAGCATGGCGTTAAGGGCTTCAACGGTGTTGTGGCCGTGTTCGCGTGGCGGCTCAAAAGCGAAATGTTTGCCCAGCGCATCGAGGAAGGGTTTATTGGGCTTCTCGTCGATGCCCATGGTGCGGTTGCCCTGCACGTTGCTGTGGCCGCGTACCGGGCACAGGCCCGCGCCTTTTTTGCCCAGCTGACCAAACAGCAGCTGAAGATTGGTGATTTCGCGTACCGTATCGACCGAATGTTTGTGCTGCGTAATGCCCATCGCCCAGGTACAAATCACGCGATCGGCGCTCTGATAAATCGCTGCCGCCTCGCGGATCTGCGCTTCGCTCAGGCCCGACTGACGCACTATCTCATCCCAGCGGGTGTTATCCACCGCCGCCAGATAATCTTCCACGCCCTGGGTCGCCGCATTGATAAAGGCCTGATCAAACAGCCCCGGTTCACCGGCAGCCAGGCGGGCGCGATGGGTCTCCAGCAGGGTTTTCACCATGCCGCGAATGGCTGCCATGTCGCCGCCGAGATTGGGCTGGTAATAGGCCGAGCTGATGGTACCGGCCATCGACGTCACCACTTCCAGCGGTTTTTGCGGATCGGCAAAACGTTCCAGCCCGCGTTCGCGCAGGGTGTTGAAGGTCACGATTTTCGCGCCGTGATCGGCGGCATGACGCAGGCTATGCAGCATACGCGGATGGTTAGTGCCGGGATTCTGGCCGAAGACAAAGATCGCATCGGCATGATCAAAATCGTCGAGACGGATGGTGCCTTTGCCGACGCCGATGCTGCGTTTCAGGCCGGTGCCGCTGGCTTCGTGGCACATATTGGAGCAGTCCGGGAAGTTGTTGGTGCCCATCACACGGCCAAATAGCTGATACAGCCAGGACGCTTCGTTGCTGGCGCGGCCGGAGGTGTACAGCTCCATCTGGTCGGGATTATCCATCGCCTTTAAATGACGGGCGATCAGGGCGAGAGCGTCGTCCCAGCTAATCGGTTCGTAATGGTCGGTCGCGCGGTTGTAGCGCAGCGGATGGGTGAGGCGACCCTGATATTCCAGGAAATAGTCGCTTTGCTGGTACAGGGTGCTGACGCTGTGCTGGGCGAAGAACGCCGGTTCCACCACGCGCCGGGTGGCTTCCCAGGTCACCGCTTTGGCCCCGTTTTCGCAGAAGCTGAAGGTGCTTTTATTGTCGTCGCCCCAGGCGCAGCCGGGGCAGTCGAAGCCGCGCGCCTTGTTCATACGCAGCAGGTTACGCAGGTTTTTCAGGGTGGCTTTACTGTCGATGACAAAGCGGGTGGTTGCTTCCAAAGAACCCCATCCACCGGCAGCAGCGCGGTAGGGCTGAATTTTACGTTTAAATTTCATAGTAAATGCAGGCTTATTGTTTAGTAGTTGTTATCAGGTTATGACGGGCTGTTGAGGGAAAGTGTGCGACTGACAGCAAAAGTTGTCTAATTGATTGACTTAATGGTGCGATAGCTGGCGTTTATCGCGCAAAGCGTGAGCCAGTTCAAACTTTTCCGGCCGCCGCTGCCGCGTGGTTACGTAGCATCCCGCTAACTGGCTAATAATTGTACTTTCAATTATTGGAAGGGCCTGAACCATGAAGAATCTGGCAAGCCAAATTCACGCCTTCGGTAAAGCCTTGATGATGCCCATCTCGGTCATTGCCGCCGCCGGGATTTTCCTCGGTCTCGCCGCTGCGATGCAGAACCCGGCGATCACCGGCGACGCCTTCGCCCATATGCAGGTGCCTCAGCTGATCATCGGTTTTATCCGTAAAGTGGCGGGGGCATTGTTTGCTAACCTGCCGGTGTTCTTTGCCGTCGCCAGCGCCATTGGTCTGGCAAAAGCCGAAAAGCCCACTGCGGCCTTTGCCGCCGTGATTGGCTATATCGCCATGAACGTGGGGATCAGCGCTACGCTCGGGGCGAAAGGATTAACCGCGGTCACCACCACGCCAGAAGCCCTGCAACAGGCGGGTATGGACCAGACCACTGCCATGATGACCTCGGCGGAATACATCGAGATGCTCGGCATCTTCACCTATAACATGAGCGTGCTCGGCGGGGTGATTGCCGGGCTGATCACCGTGGCGCTGCATAACCGTTTCTATACCCAACAGCTGCCCACCGCCATCAGCTTTTTCGGCGGACGCCGTTTTGTGCCGATCGTCACCGTGGTGGTGCTGCCGCTGGTGGGCGTGTTGCTGGCACTGATCTGGCCGACCATCGGTTCCGGTATCGCCTGGGTGGGACAGATGATCGGCAAAAGCGGCCAGTACGGGGCGTTTCTGCTCGGTGCCTGCGAACGTCTGCTGATCCCAACCGGTTTACACCATATTCTCAATGAAACCGTGCGTTTCACGCCGATTGGCGGCATGGCGACGGTTGATGGACAGACCATTGTCGGTGCGCTGAATATCTTCAATACGTCGCTCACCAATCCGGGCGCGATCCCCGACGACACGGTGCGGACTGCCACGCAGTTCCTTGCCCAGGGCAAAATCCCGGTGATGATGTTTGGTCTGCCGGCGGCGGCGCTGGCGATTTACCACACCGCGCGCCCGGAACATAAGCAGCGCGTCAAGGCGTTGATGATGGCGGGCGCGCTGACCTCCTTTACCACTGGTATCACCGAACCGCTGGAGTTCTGCTTTATCTTCGTCTCGCCGGTGCTGTACGTGATGCATGCGCTGCTGACCGGTCTGTCATTTATGCTGATGTCGATGCTGCATCTGATGATTGGCAACGTGCAGGGCGGGGCCATCGACCTGGTGGTATTCGGCATTCTCGGCGGCAGCAAAACTCACTGGTGGTGGACGCTCGCGCTTGGGGTGATCTACGCGCCGATTTATTACTACGGCTTCCGCTTTGTCATCACCCGAATGCGGGTGGAAACGCCGGGGCGCGAATCCGAAGAGGAGCAGCCACCTGAGCGGGTGTCCGCCGATGAGCGCACCAAAGTGATCATCAGCGGGCTGGGCGGCGAGGCCAATATAGAGGATGTCGATTGCTGCTTTACCCGCCTGCGGGTGCGCGTCAAAGAGATGAACGAAGTGGTCGATCAGACGTTAATGACCACCGGCGCCAATGGCGTCAATCGCGTCAGTGATCACGATGTCCAGGTGATCTACGGCCCGCAGGTGGAGAAGATCGCCAACGAGGTGAAAACGGCGCTTGGCGTAGCCTGACGGGAAAAATGGTCGCAGGCGCATGGAAGCGCTTGAGAATATTCAGCGCTGGCAGGATGATAACCGGGTTTCGGATGGTCAGAGAGATACCATGCTGGTTAGCACTGAGAGTTCCAGAACCTATAATACTGACCGTCGCCTCGCCTGTACGCTGGCGGCGGTGGCGGGCGCACTGAACACCGCGGCGTTTGAAACCGTTGGGTTTTTCTCAGCCAATATGACCGGCAACGTTTCTTTGCTGTCGGACCATCTGGCGAAGCTCAACCTGCATATCGGATTGTTTTTCCTGGTGATTATCCTGCTGTTTATCGCCGGATCGTCATTCTCCACGCTGATCATCAATGCCGGTCGCCGCCGCGAAATTCGCGGTATCTATGCCATCAATATTTTTATCGAAGGCATCGCCTTGCTGGTGCTTGGGGTGCTGGAAAGCTGGTTTCCCAATGGCGACTCCGGTGTTCAGCTGATCCTCAGCCTGAGTTTTTTGCTCGGATTGCAAAATGCCGTGGTGACGCGCATTTCTAATGCCAGGGTCAGAACCACCCATGTATCGGGTACCTCAACCGATATCGGCATCGAACTGGCGATGTTATTCGATGTGCTGCGGCGCAAAGAATCGCCCAAAGATGCACCTTTATATATTGAACGCCTCAAACTGCATCTGTTTACCGTGCTGGCGTTTCTCGGCGGCGGCGTGGTGGGTATCGTGCTGTTAAAAGCCATCAGCTTTAAATTGTTATTAATGATTGGCCTGATGCTGACGATGATGTCTCTGGCTGCACTGCGGCGTGCGCATCAGTCGCCGCTGTGAATTTTGTGAAAATATATGGACATCAAACAGTTAATCTATTTATGCAATCTTGAGCGCGAACGCCACTTTGGCCGTGCAGCCGAGGCCAGCTTTGTCAGCCAGCCAACGCTGTCGATGCGTCTGAAAAATCTGGAGCGTGAGCTGGGCCTGTCGCTGATCAACCGCAGCAATAACTTTGACGGCTTTACGCCGGAGGGAGAGCGGGTACTGGCGTGGGCGCGCGAAATCGTTTCGGTTTATCAGGGATTGAAGCTGGAAGTGGAATCGCTTAAGCACGGCGTGAATGGCACCCTGCGCCTCGGCGTGATGCCGCAGTGCAGCGTAGCCCTCCCGGCGTTGCTGAAAGCGGTGGAGGCGCGTTATCCGCAGCTCGACTATCGCGTATCGGCGATGAGCGCCGATCAACTGCTCGACGCCCTGAACAGCCATACGGTGGACGGCGGTATCGGCTTTTTTGAACTGAACGCGCTGCGTGAACTCCATTTCCAGACCGCGCTGCTGAAGGATCGCGGCGTGGAGGCGCTATTCAATCCGGATGCGTTTCCCGCATTGCTGGAATATCCCTCGCTCGACCTGGCACAACTTGCCAGCCAGCCGCTATGCCTTGCGGAACCCACCCGTTATTTCCGTCGCTATCTCGATAGCCAGCTGCGCGCGGCAGGCCTGATGCCTCGGGTTATTGTTGAAAGCGCCTCGATTATGCAGCTGCTGCAAAGCGCGCAGGTAGGATTGGGGGTGATGGTCGCGCCGTGCGGTCATTTATTGCCGGACATGCTGCAAAATCTGCAACGGCGACCGATTGAGATTGCGCCGATGGGACGTCAGGCGGCGCTGGTGATTGCCGAGCCGGGCAGGGCGACGCCGCTGGCTCAGCACTTCTTCGATGAGGCGCAACGGCACCTGCCGGATTAACGTGGTTCGCCCAGCGCCATCAGCAGGCGATCCTGCCAGTTAGCCAGCGCGACTGCCTGGAGCAGGGTAAAGATCCTTTCTGACCCCCAACCCGCATTAAGTAACGGTTGCAGATGCGCCGCACTGAAACGTTCTGGCTGTCGGGTAAGCTGCGCGCTCAGCGTAATCAGCGGGTCGTCGCTGTCCACATCGGTTAACAGCGCGTCGCGCCATGCCCCGGCGTGCCGCGCGAACTGGCGCTGGCAGCCGAGAATACGGGCGCTCACCGCCTGAACGCGTCCCTCATCTTCGGTGAAATGTTCGCTTAATCGCTGTTGCAACGTCGCCCAGCCATACAGCGCCTGGGCATCATGGACCAGCAACCATATCGCGTCGTCCAGTCCATCCAGTCCCTGACAGAACGTGACGGCCGCCAGCTGTTCGGCGGTGGCGTAACGCAGCTCAACCGGTTTGAGCGCATGTTGCCAGTCGGACGGATGCTGGAACAGCGCAGCGCTGGCATCCGGCGGCGGCGATACCCCCGGTATCCAGCGTACCGGCAGGCCAATCATCGCCTGCAACGCCGCCACCACACGCGCCTGGTAGCTGACAAACCCCACCAGTTGATTCAGGGTGACGATATCCGGCTCGGTCAGCCCCACCGCATCCAGCGCGCTGATGCTGTTATGGGTAATCAGCGACGGCTGCATTGCCAGCTGGCGGGCGTATTGGGTGATTTGCGTCAGCCGGTTATTGCTTTCGCGCGATGAATCGGGGCCGGGCAGCGGGTTGAGCCGGGCGGCGTAGTGGTTGCATAAACGCTGCACCCCGGCGACCTGCGCCACCGTCAGCGCGGTGCTGAGACGATCATATAACGTCAGGGTGTGCGTCAGCGTCGGCGTCAGCGCATCGGGGAACAGAATCTGACTCAGATCGCGGGCCGCCAGCAATACCGGCTGAAAACGATTCAACAGCGGCTGCAAGGCGGTGGCTTCCTGTTGCAGACCCAGCAGGAAACGGTCGTCGATATGGGCAGCTTCGGGCACCAGCGGTGCCGCCGCGCTGTGCTGCGGTCGGGTCTGGCTTTCGTAAAACCACTGGTCATGGCCTGGAGAACGGCGTTGTTCCATGGTCATTCCTTTCGCAAAAAACGGACTCGGTGTCGGTCGCCACAATCTGAAAAGCGGGTGCGCACCGAAGGGCTAGCTTATCGTCGCCGAAGGGCTGTCCGGGGCAAAAGAATGATCGGTGATAATTAATAGCAAGTGGGTATAAGGGCGGGAAAAGCAGCAGAATTGAAAAGGGCGAGCCAGGCTCGCCCTCAGGAACTTATTTCAGTTCCAGCTCGTTCATCGCGGCAATGCTGAAGCCGCCATCAACGTGTACCACTTCACCAGTGATACCACCAGCCAGATCGGAGCACAGGAAGGCCGCAGAGTTACCCACGTCTTCAATGGTCACGGTACGGCGAATCGGGGTAACCGCTTCGCAGTGGGCCAGCATTTTACGGAAATCTTTGATGCCTGACGCGGCCAGCGTACGGATCGGACCGGCAGACACGGCGTTAACACGCACGCCTTCCGGACCCATGGCGTTCGCCATATAACGAACGTTGGCTTCCAGCGACGCTTTAGCCAGACCCATAACGTTGTAGTTCGGGATCGCGCGCTCAGCACCCAGGTAAGACAGGGTCAGCAGCGCTGAGTTCGGGTTGAGCATCGCGCGGCACTCTTTCGCCATCGCTACAAAGCTGTAGGCACTGATGTCGTGAGCGATTTTGAAGCCTTCGCGGGTAACGGCGTTTACGTAGTCGCCATCCAGCTGGTCGCCAGGGGCGAAACCGATGGAGTGAACGAAACCGTCAAATTTCGGCCAGGTTTTTGCCAGTTCGGTGAACAGTGCAGTGATGCTCTCGTCTTCCGCCACATCGCACGGCAGAACAATGTCTGAACCCAAATCTTTAGCAAACTCTTCCACACGACCTTTCAGTTTGTCGTTCTGGTAGGTGAAAGCCAGCTCTGCGCCCTGTTTGTGCATCGCCTGTGCAATACCGTAGGCGATGGAAAGTTTACTGGCAACGCCAGTAATCAGAATGCGCTTACCGGAAAGAAAACCCATAGCTGTAATCCTTATGGTCATTGTTGTTGGCGGTCGCAATGGTTAAAAAGTGAGCGACCGACGTTAATCGACGTGCGGATTCTAGCACGTCTCTGTCAAATGCGGTAAATCGCGCCGCGTTTTCCGCGACACGGTGAACAATCAGACATCACGTCGCCAGGCTTCGGCCGTCAGGGCTTCACCAAAGTGGCTGGCGATCAGCCGTTTGGTGAGTTCATGCAGCGGCGAAGCCAGCACATCGGCGGTACCACCGCGCTCCACCACCTCGCCCTGATGCATCACCAGCACCTGGTCGCTGATGTGCTTCATCATGCCAATGTGCTGCGTCACATAAATATAGGCGATGCCATGCTTCTCTTGCAGCTCCAGCATCAGATTGACCAGTTGCGATCGCATGGTCATATCCAGCGAAGCCAGCGCTTCATCCGCCACAATCACCTTGGGTTGCAGGATCAGCGCACGCGCCAGCGCCAGGCGTTGTTTCTGCCCCGGAGCCAGCATATGCGGATAGTAACCGGCATGGTCTCGCAGCAATCCCACCTGGCGCAGGGTGGCGATAATGCGTTTCTCGCGCTCCGCGTCGTCCAGTTCGGTGTTCAGCCGCAGCGGGAAATCCAGGATCTGGCTGACGCGCTGACGCGGATTTAGCGAAGTGGACGGGTCCTGGAAAATCATGCGAATACGCTGGCTACGATAGCCGTAGTCACCATATTCCAGCGGATGATCGTCAATCAGGATTTGCCCTTCGGTGGGCGGCACCATGCCGCTCAGCATCTTCGCCAGCGTCGATTTGCCGGAGCCATTTTCCCCAATAATCGCCAGCGTCTGTTTCTCGCGCAGGGTAAAACTCACTTCCTTCACCGCTTCCACATGCTGGCGACGAAACAGCCCGGTGCGATAGCGGAAGGTTTTACTCAGGTTGCGCACCTCAAGTAACGTTTCCATGTTTACTGGCCCTCCATATTCAACGGGAAGTGGCAGGCAAACAGGTGCGATTTGTTGCCGTTGAGGCGCGGCGTTTCAATACATTTGCGCTGCGCATAGGGGCAGCGCGGACCAAGGCGGCAACCAATCGGCAGATGTTCCAGCGACGGAATGGCACCGGACAGGGTATTCAGGCGGCTTTTATGCGGCAGCGCACTGCCGAAATCCGGCATCGCGCGAATCAACGCCTGAGTATAAGGATGATGCGGCGTACCCATCAAATCCTCGCTCTGCGCCGTCTCCACTGTCTGGCCGCAATACATCACGTTGATACGATCCGCCCACTGGCTCATGGTGCGTAAATCATGGCTGATCAACAAAATGGTGGTGTTGTTGTTCTGATTGAGGCGGCTGAGCAGACGGAAAATCTGCGCCTGGGTGGTCGGCTCCATGGCGTTGGTTGGCTCATCGGCAATCAGCAAACGCGGCTGGTTAGCCAGCGCGATGGCGATCATCACTTTCTGGCATTCGCCTTCGGTCAGCTCGTAAGGGAAGCTGCCCATGATGTCCTTATGATCTTTGATGCCGACGCGGTGCAGCAGCTCAATGGCGCGCGTTTTGCGCCAGAACCAGAAACGCTGATACCAGCGGCCTTTAAAGGTCCAGCGCGGAATGGCCTGCATCAGCTGGCGGCCGATACTTTCAGACGGATCGAGACAGGATTGCGGCTCCTGGAAAATCATCGACACGTTATGACCGACGATGCGGCGACGTTCACGCGGCGACAGGCGCAGCAGATCGATATCGTCAAAACGCATACGGTCGGCGGTGACGCGCCAGTTATCTTTGGTCACGCCACAGATGGCTTTCGCCACCAGGCTTTTACCGGAGCCGGATTCGCCCACCAGGCCGCGTACTTCGCCTTCGGTCAGCGTCAGGTTGATACGGTCAACCGCTTTTACCGGGCCGTCCGGCGTCATAAATTCGATGGCCAGATTGCGGATATCGAGTAACGGCATTATTCAGCTCCCGCTTCTACGGCGCGACGAATGCCGTCGCCCAGCAGGTTAACAGTCAACACACTCACCATCAGCGCCGCACCCGGCAGCATCACTGTCCAGGGCGCAACGTAAATCAGTTCCAGCGAGTCACCCAGCATCGCGCCCCATTCGGGCGAAGGCAGCTGTGCGCCAAGATCGAGAAAACCGAGCGCGGCGATATCGAGGATCGCCATCGACAGCGCGCGGGTAAATTCACCCACCAGCAACGGCAGCACATTCGGCAGGACGGCGTTCCACAGAATATTCAGGTTACGCGCGCCATCAAGGCGCAGCGCCACCACGTACTCTTTTTCCATCTCGTCATGCACGGCGGTATAGATTTCACGTACCAGACGCGGTATCAGCGCCAGCCAGACTGCCAGCATCGCGTGTTCGAGGCGTGGCCCGAGGAACGCCACCACGATAATCGCCAGCAACAGCGACGGAATCGACAGCAGGGTATCCAGTACGTGATTCATCACCGCCGAACGCAGGCCGTGGGTAATGCCCGCCAGCACGCCAAGCAGCAGGGCGCAGATGGCGGCGAAAACCGTAACGAGGATGGCCGATCCCACCGTGGGGGCGACGCCGCTCAGCAGGCGGCTCAGCACATCGCGGCCGAGGTCATCCGTCCCCAGAAAGAACGAGACATCCCCGTAGCGCGACCAGGAGGGCGGCAGCAGCTGATAACCGAGGAACTGTTGGTCAATGCCGTAGGGAGCCAGCAGACCGCCAAACAGGCACAGGAACAGCAGCGCCGCGAAGCCGTAAAAGCCCACCATGCCGCTGGTGTCGTGATAAAGCCGCTGCCAGCACAGACGGAAAGCCCCAGGCTGCCGCTTTTCGGCATAAATATTATCGTAGGGCATACCATTCCTTATGTTTCAGCGGATTAAGCGCCGCACCGACAATATCTGACAGCACGTTAACCAGGATCACCAGTCCACCCACCACCATCACGCCGGCGGAAATTGCCGCATAATCCTGCTGACGAATCGCGTTGATCAACCAGCGTCCCAGCCCCGGCCAGTTAAACACCACTTCGGTAATCATCGCCAGCGTCAGCATGGTGGAGAACTGCAAACCGAGACGCGGGATCACCGGCGGCAGCGCGTTGTGCAACACATGACGGCGGATAATGGTAAAGCGCGACAGCCCTCGGGTAGCCGCTGCTTTGACGTAGTTTTTATCCATCACCTCGCTGGTGCTGCTGCGCAGCAGGCGAATCACTTCGGTGGTCGGGGCTACCGCCAGCACGATCACCGGTAAAATCATATGGGTGATGGCGCTGATCAGCATCTCGTGCCGCCAGGGTGAATGGCTCAGCCAGGCGTCCACCAGGGCAAAACCGGTGACGTTCTGCACCGGATAAAGCAGATCAAAACGGCCGGAAACCGGCAGCCAGCCCAGGGTTAACGAGAAGAAGAGGGTAAACAGCAGCGCCAGCCAGAACACCGGCATAGAGAAGCCAAGCAGCGCCAGCGCGCTAATCGCTTTGTCCTGCCATTTATTTCGCAAAACCCCGGCACAGATGCCGAGCGGAATGCCGACCATCAGCGCCAGCATAAAGGCGAGGATGCACAGCTCCAGCGTGGCAGGGAACACCTCGCGCAGCTGGCTATCAATCGGCAGGCCGTTGGTGCTGGAAACACCGAAATCAAACTGCAACAGGCCTTTAAACCAGAACCACCAGGCATCGAACAGCGAAGCCCCTTCCAGCGGCGCATTCGGGGTGAAGTAGCTCAGGCTGAAGCTCACCAGCGACAGCAAAAACAGCGTGATAATCAGCAGCAGCAGGCGACGCAATATATAGATGATCATGCTTATTCCTCGCCGCTTTCATCGCGGTACACGCCCGCGAACGAGGCGTTGCCAAACGGACTCAATACCAGACCTTTGATGTCGTGGCGATAGGCCTGCAAACGCAACGATGACGCCAGCGGCAGTACCGGCAGCTCCTGCTCCAGAATCTGCTGCGCTGTATTGTAGCTATCGATGCGTGCCGCCAGCTGTTGCGACAGCAACGCGTGTTGCAGCGCTTCATCGAATGCCGGTGAACACCAGTGGGCATAATTGGTTTGCGAGCGGATGGCCGCGCAGCTGAGTAACGGACGGAAGAAACTGTCGGGATCGTTACTGTCGGTGGCCCAGCCGGTGAGGGTCAGATCGTGGTTCATGGCCATCAGCTGTGCTTCCTGAAAACGGCCTTCCACCGGGACGATGGTGACGCGCACCCCAATTTGTGCGAGATCCGCCTGCAACAGCTCCGCCGTTTTTAACGGGCTGGGATTCCACGATTGCGATGCCGTCGGCACCACCAGGCGCAGATGCAGATCCTCCAGTCCCAGCGTTTTCAGTTGCTCACGCGCCTTCGCCGGGTTGTACTCGGTAACGCGCGCGTCATTATTATATGCCCACGAGGCGCGCGGCAGAATCGATGCCGCCGTTTCGGCGGTGCCGTAATAAATCGACTCCATCAGACGTTCATTGTTGATCGCCAGCGCCAGCGCGTGACGCACTTCCGGCCGGTCGAGCGGGGCTTTGCGGGTATTAAACGCCAGATAGGCGATATTCATGCCGGGACGCAGGGTCATCCGTAAACGCGGGTCATCACGCAAAATACTGAGCTGGCTGGCGGCAGGATAGGCCAGCACGTCACATTCCCCGGTCAGCAATTTTGACAGCCGCCCGGTGCCGCCCACGCCAAGATCAATCACCACCTGTTGCAGACGCGGTACGCCACGCCAGTATTGCGGGTTGCGCGCCAGACGCAGGTATTGTCCGGTGCGGTATTCACTGAGCTGGAACGGGCCGGTGCCGACCGGTTCACGATCCAGTCTTTCCTGCTGGCCTTTGGCCGTCAGCTGGTCTGCGTACTCTTTGGACAGCACCGGGGCGTAATGGGTGGCGAGATGCCAGAGAAACGAGGCGTCCGGGCTGTTCAGGCGGATCTCGACCGTGTCGTTATCGAGCTTTTTCACGCTCTGCACGGAATCGGCAAATTGCAGGCTATCAAAATAGGGGTAGCTGCCGCCGTTGACGTTATGCCACGGATGCTGGCGGTCAAACATGCGGGCGAAGCTGAACACCACGTCGTCGGCGTTCATTTTTCGCGTTGGGGTAAACCAGTTGGTGTGCTGAAACGCGACATCCTTGCGCAGATGGAAACGGTATGTCGCGCCGTTGTCGCGCACCTCCCAGCTTTGCGCCAGATCGGGGATCAGGCGGTAGGTGTAGGGGTCGACATCCAGCAGGCGGTCGTAGAGCTGCGCGGCAAGGGTATCCACCACCAGACCGCTGCTGGCCATCTGTGGATTGAAGGTATTTACCGTGCCATTTACGCAATAGACAAAGCCGCTGTGACGAATATCGTTCGCTGGCGCCGCCCATGCAGACGCACTCAATACGCTGAGGCAGAGCAACAGCGAGGGGAATAATTTTGGCATAGAACTCAACGATTCTGAGGCAATAGCGAGAGTGTATCCCAAACGCCGGGTACTCCCCAAATTAAGGACCGTTCTGACGTATTTTTCATCAAACTGGCGACGGGGTAATCACAACGTTAGTGTGGAAATGAGAAAAATTCTCAATTAGCCCTTTACAGATGATAATAAGAATGATTATTATTCTTCTGCGCTTCGACGGTGGCTCTACCGAAGAAGAGCACGACATTGCTCACATTGCTTCCAGTATTTGTTGCCCGCCTATGCGGGCTTTTTTTTTGTGAAATTTTCCCCGTCATCTTTTGCGCGGTAGCGAGAGATGAAACTGCCTGCCACAACGACCGTTGATATCCCCGCGCCACTGAGCCATTGGCTTACACACTCTTAAGACCCGGCTGGTTTATCCTCTGACTGCACCCCGACTAACATAGGTGATGCGCTAACGTCATTCTCAGGGAGGTGTCTATGCCGTCGGTATCAGGGATTATCACAGCCTCACCCGCCAGATTTATCCGCAGTCCGGGCGAAGTTAAAGGTAAGCATTACGCTAACGTCAGGGCCGAAAACGGTCAGCTACAACGAATTTATATCAACAACAGCAAAAACCAGCCCCTATCTAATCAGGCAAATAATCGCACCCAAACCGGAAGCCGCTGGCCACTCGTCGCCTTAGCCGTCATTTCCGCGGCTTCACTGGTCACGGCGACCACGCCGCCGCCAGGCCCTAAGCGGTCGCATCGCGGGGCGGCCCGGAAACCCGGCGTGCAGGGTGCCATGCAGCGGCATCAGCTCCCGTCACCCGCATTCACCTATGCCGCGCGCAGAACAGCTGCGTCGGGCGCGTCGCAGCGGGCGAAGCGGAAAAGCACGCAGGGGGAGGGCGAAAACCGTCAGCGAAGGGTGAATAGCGAAAACTGGCGTCACAGGAAATTCCCCCGGCAGTTTAAGGCGGAGAACGATGCCGGCAGACGCAACAGACGTTCAGTTCCACGCAAACTACCGCCAACACAGGCCAGCTTTAACGCTGAAGATGCAATTATTATCAGGCAGCTGGAGTCAGGATTTAAACGCCACTATACCGTATCGGATATAACGGGAATGCTGAAGAGCGCCTTTAAAAACCCGGTGACCTCTTTCACTGAGGCCTCAATGAAGTTATATGAATTCGTTGGGAAAAGCAGTATCGATGCGAAAACCAAAAGAGCATTAAAATCATTTGCTTCCCAGCTCGGGAAAATAGAATCGTCGGTGACGTCGCTGCATCCGGCGGGATTAGTCAGAAGCTCCCTCGGCGAAGTTATTGGTATGGTCGACGATCATCTTAAGGGCAAGCCGGTTGATAAAGAAAAACTTGAGGCTGCATTGATGGATCTGATGAATGCACGATTTACTACCGGCAATGGGGAACCGACGGAATACCGGGGTGATAAAATAATGGGGCAGACGGATAATATCGTCTTCTCCGATGAGATGAAAACCTATGCATGGAAAAAAGAGTCTCTGAAGGCGCTGAATTATGGCGATAAAAAAATTGTCTGGCGGGATGGTAATGAAGATTTATATTTGCCCGTAGCGGGAAGTGATGGCAAAGAGAGATTCGTGAATGTGTTGCTGGAGGGTGATTTGATTACCCTGAAAGAAAAAAACCACAAGACCGCCTATGGATCAGAGCAAAAAGCGTACATTTTTAACAAAGCAAACGGATGGCAGGAAAATGAACAGATATTTAAAAGCCTGGATAATCTTCCCGATACGTTACAGAAATATTCCGGTTTGATCGGAATGAATCAGATTGCTGGCTATCCCGGTATCTATTTTAAGGAAGCGACAAATCAATACTTCCTGCGTATCGGGCAAAAGCAGGGTTTCGCAGAATATATTGCCGTCACTCCGCATCATGAGAATTTTATCACGCCGGAAGTCACCCGGCAGGAGTCGGCTGGCTTTAAAAAAGGCGGTTTAAGTCGCACAATCTTTAGTTACAGCAAGAAGAAACAAAGCTGGACGCGTACCGAAGTCACCTCCCCGGTGTTTAAACATACCGTGCCGAAAGCGCTGGTGCGCAGGATGGACGGGATCACGCTGCAACCCGAAGCTGGATTGCCGGAGGTCTACAGCGACTCTGACGGCAGCCGCTGGCTCAGAGTCGGCAATAAAAATGGTCAGGACCTGTATATCGCCGGAGAGATCACAGGAAATAATTCATTTCAGATGAAATTACCGGCTTCATATCCTCGCAGGGACGGCGCCACTCCGCTGGCATATATGTTTGATGCTAAAGACAACCAATGGAAAATTGATCAACGCCTGAAAGGCGGCGGTCCGGTGATGTCCCGGCTGTCGGGGAATTTAGATGGTAAGATTATCGATACCCGTTATGTGGAATCAACGAAGATCAACAGAATCAGGGTGATTGCTGACGGAATGGAAAAGATCGGGATAAATAACATTGCGCATAAAAATGCGCTACTCAAGTCATTTGAAAACTTCAAAACAACGCTTGAAAAAGCCAGGCCCCTTATAGATAAAAAAGATAGCAGGGCGATTGCGATTATCGCTGAATATCTTGGTCGCAATCCATCCGAAGTGGATGATGCGATATTAACGCGTATGCAGGATCATTTGACGCATCTCGAGAATACACAAAAATGGATGGAAACTGATAATTTCAGCGTGGCCGAAGGGGAGTTTCTGGATAAAATGACGTCCCCGGCCATTTATAGTCCGTTATACGATAAATTTATCCTGCTAAGCCGCTTCTGGGGAAAACCGCAGGGGGATAAAGATCGCATGATATTCCATGAAGCTGTGCATAAACAAAGAGGCGATGCCAAAATAGTATTGCCTGATAATTATTATATCCATACGAGGCCAGGTACGGTGGTTTATGGTAAGGAAAAAAACTATCTCCAGCCCTATACATTTGAACAGATCACCAATTTACGCCGTAACAAACATCGTTCAATTGCCACAGATCCTGATAAGCATCTCGAACTGTCTGAATATCAGCAGGAACTGTTTATGACGACGATGCAGGCCGATAGCCTCGATAACGCTTTTGATATCTTTATGACCGACAAACAGAAACGCGCCCGGTATATCCTGGATAATCCAGATACCCAGGCCGATCTTATCAAGGAGCTGGAAGAATTAGCCGACGAAGTGGCAACGTAAAATCTATTCGTCGCGCATCTGAATCCCGTGTTTTTTCATCATCGCGCGCAACTGATGGTAGGTAACACTCAGTAAATCCGCCGCGCGACGCTGATTATATTTCGCTTCCGCCAGGCTGCGTTCCACCAGCTGGCGCTCCTGCTGGTTCTGCCACTGGCGCAGATCGAGCGGCAGCGCGGGCTGGGTTGCTGCGGTCGTGGTGGTACGTGGCGCCGGAGCACTGCGTGGCGCGAAGGGGTTAATGATGATGTTATCCAGTTGTTCTTCGCTGCTGTGGTGGCGATATACCGACCGTTCAACCACGTTTTTCAGTTCACGCACGTTGCCCGGCCAGCTGTGGTTCAGCAGCGTATGCTGCGCCTGTTCCGTGAAACCGGGAAACAGCGGCAGACCCAGTTCGCGGCACATCTGAATGGCAAAATGTTCGGCCATCACCAGAATGTCGCTGCGACGTTCACGCAGTGGCGGCAGCTGCACCACGTCAAAGGCGAGGCGATCAAGTAAGTCGGCGCGGAATTTGCCCTCTGCCGCCAGCGCGGGCAGATCTTCGTTGGTGGCGCACACCAGCCGCACATTCACCTGCAATGACTGATTGCCGCCGACGCGCTCCAGCTGACCATATTCAATCACGCGCAGCAGTTTTTCCTGCACCAGCATGGGGGCGGTCGCCAGCTCATCGAGAAACAGGGTGCCGCCGTCGGCGCGTTCAAAGCGGCCGAGATGGCGTTTTTGCGCGCCGGTAAAGGCACCGGCTTCGTGGCCGAACAGCTCCGAATCGAGCAGGTTTTCATTCAGGGCCGCACAGTTCAGGGAGATAAATGGTCCCTGCCAGCGATCGGAAAGATAATGCAGGCGGCTGGCAATCAACTCCTTGCCGGTGCCGCGTTCGCCGATCACCAGCACCGGCTTTTCCAGCGGGGCCAGACGGGAAACCTGCTCCAGCACTTCGAGAAAGTTGTTCGATTCGCCCAGCAGATTGTCGTTACCATTCGCCATGATGAATTTCACCATCAGTTAATCAATTTCACTACCATAAGCGAATGGTAGTGGGATGTAAAATAATCAATTTCTTTAAATTCAGTGAGATAAAATCTGGCACGGCTTTTGTATTAAGTGATAAGCGCTTTGCGCAACCACATGACTACAGAGGAACATCATTATGGGTATTTTTTCTCGTTTCGCCGACATCGTGAACGCTAACATCAACTCACTGCTGGAGCGCGCCGAAGATCCGCAGAAACTGGTACGCCTGATGATTCAGGAAATGGAAGACACGCTGGTGGAAGTGCGTTCCACCTCGGCCCGTGCGCTGGCGGAAAAGAAACAGCTGCTGCGCCGTATTGAACAGGCCGATATTCAGCAGACCGAGTGGCAGGAAAAAGCCGAACTGGCGCTGCGTAAAGATAAAGATGATCTGGCGCGCGCCGCGCTGATCGAAAAACAGAAACTGACTGATTTGATCGCTTCACTGCAACAGGAAGTGACGCAGGTTGAAGAGACGCTGGAACGTATGAAAGGCGAAATTGGCGAGCTGGAGAAAAAACTCAGCGAAACCCGCGCCCGTCAGCAGGCGTTGACGCTACGTCATCAGGCCGCGTCTTCATCTCGTGATGTCCGTCGTCAGCTCGACAGCGGTAAACTGGACGACGCGATGGCGCGTTTTGAATCATTCGAACGCCGTATCGACCATATGGAAGCCGAAGCGGAAAGCCAGCGCTTTGGTAAACCGAAAAGTCTGAATCAGGAATTCGCCGAGCTGAAAGCGGATGATGAGATCAGCCAGCAGCTGGCGGCCCTAAAGGCCAAAATGAACCGTAGCGAGTGACGACGCTGAGCCTGCTGGCTCAGCATCTGATGATTAAGGAGAGTCAATGAGCGCACTTTTTCTGGCCATACCGCTGACCATCTTCGTGCTGTTCGTCGCACCGATCTGGCTATGGCTCCATTACAGTAACAAGCGCAACGGTGGTGCGGAGCTGTCGACGCAGGATATGCAGCGTTTGCAGCAACTGACCCTGGAAGCACGCCGTATGCGCGAACGCGTTGAAGCACTGGAAGCCATCCTTGATGCCGAGCATCCGAACTGGAGGCAACCATGAGTAACCTGAAGGGACGCAAGCTATACCGCATCCCGCAGCAGGGTAAAGTCCGCGGTGTCTGTGCCGGGCTGGCCGAGTACCTGGATATTCCGGTGCTGCTGTTGCGGGTAATCGTGGTGATGTCGATGTTTATCGGCTTGTTCGGCTTTACCCTGATTGCCTACTTTGTGCTCGGTTTTGTGCTGGATGAAAAGCCGCAGGATGATATTCCCGGCAAACATGCACCGAGTGCAAGCGAGCTGCTGGATGAGCTGGACGCTGCGCTGAAGTCTGATGAACGCCAGGTACGCGATATCGAGCGTTACGTCACCTCTGAAACCTTCAGCGTGCGCAGCCGTTTTCGTCAAATCTGATTTATGGAGGTTGCCTTGTCCGCTCAGCGTTTTACTACCCTGCGTCGTCGCGCAGCACCTGCGTTGAAGTCGGCAGGAAAATTTATCATCATCAGCGCAGTCACCTATGCGCCTGGCGGCCTGGCTGGCTGGGCGGTGAAATCAGTGGCGCGTCGTCCGTTACGTATGTTGCTGGCGGTCGCGCTGGAACCGCTGCTGAGCAAGGTGTTCCGACGCCTTTCGGCGCGCTTCATCAGGGAGAGCGATGAAAAGACTGCAAAATGAATTGATGGCATTGATGAATCGCGGCGTCGATCGCCATCTGCGCCTTGCCGTAACCGGGCTGAGCCGCAGCGGCAAAACCGCGTTTATCACCTCACTGGTAAATCAATTATTGAATGTCCACAGCGGCTCCCGATTGCCGCTGTTTGCCGTGGCACGCGAAGAACGCCTGCTGGGCGTCAAACGCGTACCGCAGCGCGAGCTGGGTACGCCGCGTTTCACCTATGACGAAGGCTTAGCGCAGCTGTATGGCACACCGCCCAGCTGGCCAACGCCGACGCGCGGCGTCAGCGAAATGCGTCTTGCGCTGCGCTATCGCCCGGATGAATCGCTGCTGCGCCACTTCAAAGATACTGCGACCCTCTATCTGGAAATCGTCGATTATCCTGGCGAATGGCTGCTTGATTTGCCGATGCTGGCGCAGGATTACCCAGGCTGGTCACGGCAGATGCTGGGCCTGTTGCAGGGCGATCGCGCCGTATGGGCGCAGCGCTGGCGTAACCTGTGCGCAGATCTCGATCCGTTCGCCCCCGCCGACGAAAACCGCCTGGCGGCGATTGCCGCCGCCTGGACCGATTATCTGCACCAGTGCAAGGCTGAAGGTCTGCATTTTATTCAGCCCGGACGCTTTGTGTTGCCCGGCGATATGGCGGGCGCCCCGGCTTTGCAGTTCTTCCCGTGGCCGCAGGTGGAGGAAATGCAGGTCAGCAAACTGTCGCAGGCGCCGAGGGGCAGCAACTTCGACATGCTGCAACAGCGATTTCACTACTACTGTCAGCACGTAGTGAAAGGCTTTTATAAAAATCACTTCCTGCGTTTTGATCGCCAGATTGTGCTGGTTGATTGCCTGCAACCGCTGAACAGCGGGCCTCAGGCGTTTAACGATATGCGGCTGGCGCTGACGCAACTGATGCAGAGCTTCCATTACGGCCAGCGCACGCTGTTTCGCCGCTTGTTTTCTCCGGTGATCGACAAGCTGCTGTTTGCCGCCACCAAAGCGGATCACATCACCGCCGATCAACACGCCAATATGGTGTCGCTGCTCCAGCAGCTGGTACAGGACGCATGGCAGAACGCCGCGTTTGAAGGCATCACTATGGATTGTCTGGGCCTCGCCTCGGTGCAGGCCACCGAGAGCGGGCTGGTGGACCACCGTGGGGAAAAACTCCCTGCGCTGCGCGGTCATCGTCTCGACGACGGCGAACCGCTGACCTTTTATCCCGGCGAAGTGCCGCCACGTCTGCCCGGCCATCATTTCTGGCAGCAGCAGGGATTTCAGTTTGAACAGTTCCGGCCGCAGCAGCTCGACGTTGATCGTCCGCTGCCACATATCCGCATGGACGCCGCGCTGGAATTTTTACTGGGAGATAAATTGCGATGAGCGATGAAACACCGTTAAAACCCCGGATTGATTTTGCCCGGCCGCTGGATGCCGCCACTGAGCCACCGCTGCGGGCAGCGCAAACCTTCAGCGCCGACGCCGAAGGGGCGTTCCTGGCGGTCCCTGAGGAGGAGCCGCTGGCAGAGGGCGCGGGCGAAAAGGTCGTGGAAGCGGCGTTGCGCCCGAAGCGCAGCCTGTGGCGCAAAATGGTGGGTGCGGGGCTGGGCATTTTTGGCGTCAGCGTGGTGGCGCAGGGTGTGCAGTGGATGCACGATGCCTGGCTGACGCGCGACTGGTTTGCGCTCGGCAGCGGCGTGGCCGGTGGCCTGATTGTCGCCGCCGGTGCTGGCGCGTTGATTAGCGAGTGGCGTCGTTTATACCGGCTGCGTCAGCGCGCGGAAGAACGCGATATCGGCCGCGAGCTGCTGCACAGCCACGGTATCGGCAAAGGACGCGCATTTTGCGAGAAACTGGCGCAGCAGGCGCAACTGGATCAGGCGCATCCGGCGTTGCAGCGCTGGCACGCCGCGCTGCATGAAACCCATAACGATCGCGAGATCGTTACCCTGTATGCGCAGCTGGTGCAGCCGGTGCTGGATAGCCAGGCCCGCCGCGAAATCAGTCGCCATGCTGCCGAAGCCACGCTGATGATTGCCGTCAGCCCGCTGGCGCTGGTGGACATGGCGTTTATCGCCTGGCGTAACCTGCGGCTGGTGAACCGGATCGCCACCCTTTATGGTATCGAACTCGGCTATTTCAGCCGCCTGCGCCTGTTCCGCCTGGTGCTGCTGAATATGGCGTTTGCCGGTGCCTCTGAACTGGTGCGCGAAGTGGGGATGGATTGGGTGTCGCAGGATATTGCCGCACGTCTCTCGGCCCGCGCTGCGCAGGGCATCGGTGCCGGTTTGCTCACCGCGCGCCTCGGCATTAAAGCGATGGAACTGTGCCGTCCGCTGCCGTGGCTGGAGGATGATAAACCGCGTCTGGGTGATTTCCGTCGTGAGCTGATTGGTCAGCTGAAAGAAACCCTTAGCAAAAGCGAGGGAAAAGCAGGGCAGACTGCTAAATAATCGGCACTTGCTCACCTTTCGCACTGATAAGGGTGCGAAAGGTGAGATTATCTTTGTTAATTGTGATTTTTGACGGGATTATTATTGGTTGTTCCGTTACACTTTTTCCTGTCGTCGACGTCAGACTGTCAACTTTTCCTGACAGGCCCCTTCTGAGGCGTCGCAAGTTAGCGTATTATCATTAAAATCAAAACCTGATTAAGGCCATCGCAATGCGTTTGGAAGTTTTCTGCCAGGACCGTATCGGGCTGGCGCGCGAGCTGCTCGACCTGCTGGTTGCCCGCAATATCGACCTGCGTGGCATCGAAATTGCGCCTTTAGGCCGCATTTACCTCAATTTTTCTGCGCTGGAATTCGAACAATTCAGCACCCTGATGGCGGAAATTCGCCGTACACCAGGCGTGACAGATGTTCGTACCGTCGCTTACATGCCGTCAGAACGCGAGCATCGTGCGCTTAGCGCGCTGCTGGTGGCGATGCCGGAACCGGTGTTGTCCATCGATCTGAAGGGCAAGGTGGAGCTGGCGAATCCGGCGGCACAAAACCTGTTTAATCTCGACGAACAAAAAATCCGTAACCAGAACGCTGGCACCCTGATCACCGGCTTTAACTTCCAACGCTGGATAGAGAATGATCGCGTCGATGCGGAAGCGCAGCATGTGGTGATTCAGGGGCGCGATTTCCTGATGGAAGCGCGACCGATCTATCTGGCTGAAGAAGAAGGTCAGAGCGATCAGCCGGTTGGCGCGATGATCACCCTGAAATCGACCGCGCGCATGGGCCGCCAGCTGCAAAATCTGGCGGTGACGGATGAGTCGGAGTTCGATCATATCGTCGCCGTGACGCCGAAAATGCGTCAGGTGCTGGACCAGGCACGCAAGCTGGCGATGCACGATGCGCCTTTGCTGATCGTCGGCGATACCGGCACCGGCAAGGATATGCTGGCTCGGGCCTGCCATCTGCGCAGCGCACGGGGTAAGAAGCCGTTCCTGGCGTTGAACTGCGCCTCGCTGCCGGATGATGTGGCCGAAAGTGAATTATTTGGCCATGCGGCGGGTGCCTATCCCAACGCGCTGGAAGGTAAGAAAGGTTTCTTTGAACAGGCCAACGGCGGCTCGGTGCTGCTGGATGAGATTGGCGAGATGTCGCCCCGGATGCAGACCAAACTGCTGCGCTTCCTTAACGATGGCACTTTCCGCCGCGTCGGCGAAGAACACGAGGTCCACGTCGATGTCCGCGTGATTTGCGCCACGCAGAAGAACCTGATCGAACTGGTGCAGCGCGGTGAGTTTCGTGAAGATCTGTTCTATCGTCTGAACGTATTAACCCTCAATCTGCCGCCGCTGCGCGAACGGCCGCTGGATATCCTGCCGCTCACTGAGATGTTTGTCGCACGCTTTGCCGACGAGCAGGGCCTGCCGCGTCCACGCCTGTCACCACAATTGACGGCGTTTCTGACTCGTTACAGCTGGCCGGGGAACGTGCGTCAGCTGAAAAACGCGCTATATCGGGCGCTGACTCAGCTGGAAGGGTATGAGCTGCGTCCGCAGGATATCGTACTGCCGGAGCAGGCGCTGGATGTCACCATGGGTGAAGAGGTGATGGAAGGGACGCTGGATGAGATCACCAGCCGCTTTGAGCGTTCGATTCTGACGCGCCTTTATCTTTCTTATCCGAGTACCCGTAAGCTGGCGAAGCGCCTCGGCGTTTCACACACGGCGATCGCGAATAAATTGCGTGAGTACGGTTTGAGTCAGAAACGTAACGAAAGCGAGTAAGTGCGGTTTTAAATAAGGTGCGCATTGCTGCGCACCTCAACAATTACTTCAGCGCCGCCAGCGCTGCATCGTAGTTCGGTTCGCTGGTGATTTCGTTTACCAGCTCGCTGTAAATCACTTTATCGTTCTCATCCAGCACCACTACCGCACGCGCGGTCAGGCCCTTCAGGGCGCCTTCGGCAATGGCCACACCGTAATCTTCTTTGAATTCTGCGCCACGCAGGGTAGACAGCGTCACTACGTTGTTCAGGCTCTCTGCACCGCAGAAGCGTGACTGGGCAAACGGCAGGTCAGCAGAGATGCATAGCACCACGGTGTTGCTGGCTTTGCCTGCCAGTTCGTTGAACTTGCGCACAGAAGTCGCACAAACGCCGGTATCAAT
Organism: Pantoea sp. X-Soil-TKNS-1207; assembly: GCF_059730485.1. Taxonomy (NCBI): domain Bacteria; kingdom Pseudomonadati; phylum Pseudomonadota; class Gammaproteobacteria; order Enterobacterales; family Erwiniaceae; genus Pantoea; species Pantoea sp. X-Soil-TKNS-1207. Next base: position 2,311,662 of record NZ_AP035958.1, on the reverse strand, counting down.
GCTCGGGAAAATGTTCAGGACTTTGCGTTTGCCTGCATACTGAGAAAGGGTCACGTCAGCGAGATCTTTAGCCACCAGGGAGAATGGTTTGGCCTGTGCGCCTGCCTGCGGGAACTGGCCTGCAACTGGCACCGGATTACCCTGGAAGTGAACATTCTGAGACATACGATTTCCTTTTAACGATGAAAAAATCTGACTTTTATAGCGTCAGAACAGGTATAGCCGTTGTTTATGACATATTTTTGAAGGGTTTACGAGGGCATTTCGTAGCGGAAGCCGAGCCTGATCGCATTTAAGTGACGGAATTAAGGAGAATTAATGAGAACAGTGAAGAGTTATCCCGAAGCCTGGCCGCTGCATTCGCCTTTTGTCATTTCACGCGGCAGTCGCACCGAAGCGCAGGTGGTGGTGGTGGAAATTGAAGAAGACGACATCCGTGGCGTGGGAGAGGCGACCCCTTATGCACGCTATGGCGAAAGCGAAGCCTCGGTGCGGGCGCAAATTGCGGCCGTGTTGCCGCAGCTACAGGCGGGCATGACGCGCGCCGCGTTGCAGCAGGCACTTCCGGCAGGGGCCGCGCGCAATGCCATTGATTGCGCCTTGTGGGATCTGGAACGGCAGCAACAGCAGCAAAGCCTGGCGGAATTATGCGGCGTCAGCCTGGCGCAGCGCATCGTTACGGCGCATACCGTCAGTATCGACACCCCGGATGCGATGGCCAGCAGCGCGCTGGCGTTGTGGCAGCACGGCGCACGGCTGCTGAAAATCAAGCTGGACGACAGCTTTATCAGCGAGCGGCTGATTGCCATTCGCAGCGCGGTGCCGGAGGCGACGCTGATTGTCGATGCCAACGAATCCTGGCAGGCGGAAGGGCTGGCGGCGCGCTGCCAGCTATTGGCCGATTTACAGGTGGCGATGCTGGAACAGCCATTACCGGCAGCCCATGATGCGGCGCTGGCGAATTTTATCCATCCGCTGCCGATCTGCGCCGATGAAAGCTGCCACACGCGCGACGGCCTCAGCGCGTTAAAAGGGCGCTATGACATGGTGAACATCAAGCTGGATAAAACCGGTGGTCTGACCGAAGCGCTGGTGCTGGCGGTGAGCGCGCGCCAGCAGGGCTTTGCCATCATGCTTGGCTGCATGTTGTGCACCTCACGCGCCATCCGTGCCGCGTTGCCGCTGACGCCGCTGGCGCAGTTTGCCGATCTCGACGGCCCCACCTGGCTGGCGGCCGATGTGGAACCGTCACTGCATTTTGCCAACGGGGTGCTTATGCCTGCGGCTGCCAGCGCAACAGGTTAATCATAGTTTCCAGATAGACTTCGGTGGCTTCGTCCACCGAAACTGGCGGCATTTCAGCGGTGATGCACAGCAGACCAATATCGTCACACCAGCTGCCAAAGGAGCCAGGCGTGGCATAGCCTACGCTGCTCACTACCGGTAGCTGGGTTTGCTGCGACAGCCACTGCGCCAGCTCGCTGTGGTGCGGATCGTCAATGCAGGCCAGCGGTTCGTGCCAGGTCACCACCCAGCGTGGTTTGAGGTGATGGATCAGCTGGCACAACGCGGTGGTCTCAGGTTCAGAAGAGGGCTGATCGCCGGTGGAGAGCACCACATCGCGTTCATCCGCCACGCTATTCCAGCGATACACCGTGTCGCCAGTCTGCCAGTTCGCCGCCGGAAAATTACGGTTGAGATCGACGCCGCGCGCATTGGCGCGCAGACCCAGCTGACAGCCATCCGGGTTAACCGCCAGAATCACATGATGGCGGCGCAAAGACTCAGGCAGGGTGCGCATCGCACCGGACAGGGTGGCTACCGCCGCGTTTTCATCGCCGTGGGTGCCCGCGATAATCAGGCCGCTGTCGGCATCCGCTGCCGGAGCAGGAAACCACAACAGCGGTGCGCCCAGTACCGATTGCCCATATTGTTGCCAGACCGCGTCCAGTTTGCCGCGCAGCGGGCGCGGGTGTAATGACGACATAAGCAGACATTCCTCCGTTTGAAGATGCAAAAGCTCGCCAGTGATGGTGCTGACGATCAAAGGTAAAGTGTGACCGGGGATCCAGCCTCAACATAACGGTAAACAGCGCGTCAGAAAATAGCTATTTATCAATCAGCAATTTGCGATAAAGTGCCCAAAGTCGCTGGCGGCGCCTCTCTTCTTCGCAGCCGCCTTTTTTCGGGTAAAGGAGTGGTGATGAACATAACGTTTCGCAAGACGCTGGCCGCTTTAATCGTCATTGGCGCAATTGCACCCGCATTCGCCGCCAATGTGCCGCCGGGCGCCCAACTGGCGCCGTCGCAGGAAATCGTCCGCCATATTAAAGATGAACCGGCTTCACTCGATCCCATGAAAGCGGTGGGCCTGCCGGAAATTCAGGTGATGCGCGATCTCTTCGAAGGGCTGACCAATCAGGATGCGCACGGCAAAATCGTGCCGGGCGTGGCGCTGAGCTGGAACAGTAGCGATAACAAAACCTGGTTCTTCACCCTGCGTAAAGATGCGCGCTGGTCCAATGGCGATCCGGTCACCGCCCAGGATTTCGTCTACAGCTGGCAACGTCTGGTAGACCCCAAAAACAGCTCCCCCTCCGCCTGGTTTGCCGCGCTGAGCGGCATCGAAAATGCCGATGCCATTATTAAAGGGCAGATGAGCGCCGATAAACTGGGCGTCACGGCACTGGATGATCATCGACTCAAAGTGACGTTGTCACATTCGGTTCCCTGGTTCCCGAGCATGGTGGCCAACGCCGCGATGTTCCCGGTGCCACAGAAGGTGATCGCGCAGAATGGCGAGGGCTGGACCGCGCCAGGCAAACTGGTGGGCAACGGCGCTTACCAGTTGCAGGATCGCGTGGTGAACGAAAAAATTGTGCTGGTTCGTAACAAAAATTATTGGGATGACGCGCATTCGGTGCTGACCAAAGTCACCTTTATTCCGATCAACGAGGAATCCAGCGCCACCAAGCGTTATCGCGCGGGTGATATCGATATCACGGAATCCTTCCCGAAGAATATGTACGCATTGCTGAAGAAAGAGTTGCCGGGCCAGGTCTTTACCCCGGATCAGCTGGGTACTTATTACTACGCCTTTAACACGCAAAAAGGGCCAACCGCAGATGTCCGCGTGCGTAAAGCGCTCTCCTGGACCATTGATCGCCGCATCATCGCCGAAAAAGTGCTTGGCACCGGCGAGAAACCGGCCTGGCGTTTTACCCCGGACGTGACCGCCGGTTTCACCCCGCAGCCAGGCTTTATGCAGCAGCACAGCCAGCAGGAGCTGAACGCCCAGGCGAAAACCTTGCTGAGCGCGGCCGGTTATGGGCCGGGCAAACCGTTGCATCTGACGTTGCTGTATAACACCTCAGAAAGTCACCAGAAGATTGCCATTGCGGTGGCATCGATGTGGAAAAAGAACCTCGGTGTCGAGGTTACGCTGCAAAATCAGGAGTGGAAAACCTACATTGATAGCCGCAACAGCGGCAGCTTCGATGTGATCCGCGCCTCATGGGTGGGGGATTATAACGAGCCTTCGACTTTCCTGAGTCTGCTGACCTCCAGTCACACCGGCAATATCGCGCGTTTTAATAACGCCGACTACGATGCGGTGCTGGCGAAAGCCAGCAGTGAAACCAGCGCGCAGGCGCGAAATCAGGACTACAACCGCGCCGAGCAGATTCTGGCCGCAGAGGCACCGATAGCGCCGATCTACCAGTACACCAACGGTCGCCTGATTAAACCCTGGGTAAAAGGCTACCCGATCACCAATCCGGAAGACGTGGCTTACAGCCGCGAAATGTGGATAGAGAAGCACTAATCCCTGTGGCGGCCGTGATGGCCGCCTGTCATGTTTGCTCACAGCCTGAAGATTGCAACTCGCCAGCGTCGCGCTAGACTGTATCGTATTGATTTTGATAGAGAGGCGAGTTCGTGAACGTCATTGAAGGTAAAGCATTACAGGTCTCTGATGCCATTGTGGCCTGTCAACTCGACGGCAAAGGTGGCGTTATCCCGATTGAAGCGACGGATGTCATCAATTGTGAACGTCCGTGCTGGTTACATCTGAATTACACCCAACAACAAAGCGCTGAATGGCTGCAAAAAACGCCGCTGATCCCGGATGCGGTGCGCGATGCGCTGGCGGGCGATAGTATGCGTCCACGCGTCACGCGTCTTGGCGATGGTTTTATGATTGTGCTGCGCAGCGTCAATCACAACAGCGATGCGCGCCCGGACCAGCTGGTGGCGATGCGGGTGTTTATCAACGACAAACTGATCGTCTCGACGCGCCGCCGCAAAGTTTACGCCATTGATGAAGTGCTGACCGATCTGCAAAACGGCAACGGTCCGGTGGATGGCGGCAGCTGGCTGGTGGATGTGTGTGATGCGCTCACCGATCACGCCAGTGAATTCATCGAAGAGATGCATGACAAAATCATCGATCTGGAAGATGCGCTGCTGGACCAGCAGGTCCCGGCGCGCGGTGAACTGGCGTTGCTTCGCAAGCAGCTTATCGTGATGCGTCGCTATATGGCCCCGCAGCGTGATGTCTACTCACGTCTGGCGAGCGAGAAGCTGGCGTGGATGGACGATGTTGAGCGGCGACGTATGCAGGATATTGCCGACCGGCTGGGACGAGGACTGGACGATCTTGATGCCGGTGTGGCGCGTACCGCCATTCTCTCTGATGAAATCGCCTCGGTGCTGGCGGAAGCGATGAACCGTCGTACCTACACCATGTCGCTGCTGGCGATGATTTTCCTGCCCACCACCTTCCTGACCGGTTTGTTTGGCGTCAACCTGGGCGGTATACCCGGCAACAGCTCCCATCTGGGCTTTGGGATGTTCTGTCTGCTGCTGCTGATGATGGTTGTCGGTCTGGCCTGGTGGCTGAAACGGCGAAAATGGTTGTAAGGGTTTCTGTCGTGTTAACTGCGGGTTAGCAGAAGGTAACTCGCTGTAAAATAAGGACGCGAGAGTAAAAAAGCGTAAAAAAACTGATCGACATCAATAACCGCAACCACCAACAGGGGCAAACTCTCTCTCGCAGGTGAATGCAACGTCAAGCGATGGGCGTTGCGCTCCATATTGTCTTACTTCCTTTTTTTGAATTACTGCATAGCACATTTGATTCGTACGACGCCGGCTTATCCGCCGGCTTTTTTTTGCCTGTTTGCCAGTGCCGCGTATCTTTTCCTATGCTTAAAGGACATTCAGCAACAAGGAGCAGGTCATGCGAGTTATCAGCGCTACCGATCCCATACCAACCGATCCACCCCCCATCCCGGAACCGATCCCGCGTCCCCAGCCACAGCCGGAACCCGATCCGCCTTACGATCCCGAGTTTCCACCGATTATCGATCCACCTCCGCATCGTTAATAAAAAAAGGCGCGTAGCCGAAGCGACGCGCCTTTTTTATCAGCGACGGAATTACTTAATCTGCACCACGTCCAGGCGTGCGCTGAAGTCTGGCGCGTCTTCCTCTTCCGGCTGCCAGCCAGCGGGTTGCATCGGTAACGATTCACGGTCAAACGCCAGATCGCCGCCATCCACCACCTCGTCGCCGTGCTGGATACCTTTAAAATCGAACAGATTGATGTCAGCCATATGCGACGGCACGATATTTTGCATGGCGCTGAACATGGTCTCGATGCGGCCCGGATAGCGTTTATCCCAGTCACGCAGCATATCGGCCACCACCTGACGTTGCAGGTTTGGCTGCGAGCCACACAGGTTGCAGGGAATAATCGGGTACTGACGCGCCTCAGCGAAACGGATGATGTCCTTCTCACGGCAGTAGGCCAGCGGACGAATCACGATCTGTTTACCGTCATCACTCATCAGTTTCGGCGGCATACCTTTCATCTTGCCGCCGTAGAACATGTTGAGGAACAGGGTTTGCAGGATGTCGTCACGATGGTGCCCAAGGGCGATTTTGGTACAGCCCAGCTCGGTGGCGGTACGATACAGAATACCGCGACGCAGACGTGAACAGAGCGAGCAGGTGGTTTTGCCTTCCGGAATCTTCTCTTTAACGATCGAATAGGTGTCTTCGTTAACAATTTTGTACTCGACGCCGAGCTGCTCCAGATACTCAGGCAGTACGTGTGCCGGGAAGCCGGGTTGTTTCTGGTCGAGATTCACCGCCACCAGAGAAAAATTAACCGGTGCGCTTTGTTGCAGATTGCGCAGAATTTCCAGCATGGTGTAGCTGTCTTTACCGCCAGACAGGCACACCATGATGCGATCGCCTTCTTCGATCATGTTGTAATCGGCGATGGCTGCGCCGACGTTACGACGCAGACGCTTCTGGAGTTTGTTCAGGTTATATTGCTCTTTCTTGTTAACTTCTTGATTTTCTTGCATTATTTACTATCTCGGAAGCCAGGGGGGCATGTAAGGGGCAAAGGTTTTTTAAATCGCCAGTTTGCTATTCAGCATATCTACCTGCTCGCCGTTCAACTCTTCGATCCAGGTGGCGTAAATTTCATAAACCATCTGCGCGTTTTCGTGCCCCATCTGATTCGCTATGAATGAGGGGTTAGCTCCGGCCGACAAAAGCCAGCACGCAAAAGTATGCCGCGTATGGTACGGATTACGGCGGCGAATGCCAGCACGTTTTACAGCAGCATTCCAGCGACCGCCGATGCTTGAAAGGGAATAGCCGGGTTTCTGTTCTCCCTTCCTGAGCCTTGGAATGAAAACAAACCGGATCTTCTGTTTCTCTGTCGAACCGTATTCACGATGGTGGAAAACAACTTTTGTTTTTGGCTGTAATTCCGTCAGAAGGCGTTGTGCTTTCAGGGCTTCAACCGCAGATTGCAGGAGCTTGATGATGCGATCGCCTGCATCTGTTTTTGGCGGCCCGTATGTTCCTGGCGCTGTTAAGTCACGACGAATATGCACCGTCCCATTATCCAGATCATCGTCTTCCCACGCCAGCGCCGCCAGCTCACCGTGGCGGACGCCTGAGTAGATCGCAAATTGCCACATGTTCTGGCTCTGGCCCGTCTCAGATTCCACAAGCTTCTGAAACTCACTTTTTGTCAGTGGGTCGGGTTTGACTCTGGCTTTCTGTAACTTTTTAATGCCTTCGAATGGTTTCGTTTTTATATAGCCAGAAATGTACGCAAAGCGGAGCAGGGAATTTAAAAGGCAAATGTAGTTTTCAACAGTTCGTACCGTCCTGCCGGTTTTGTTACACCTTGTGGTTATGCGTGATTACTCAACAGTGTCTCCACAATTCTGGCCGGGTAAGACAGGTCGTATTTTGAGAGAGTCGGGGGCAGAGGCTCAGGTAGTGGCGTTTTATCTGATGACTTCTCCCCACGCAAATATGCTCGGACTTTATTACCTCCCTATTATCTATCTGGCCCATGAAACCGGCCTGGGCATGGAAGGGGCCAGGAAGGGGCTTGCAAGGGCCATCGAAGCGGGATTTTGTAGCTAAGACGAACAAACGGAGATGGTATGGGTGCATGAAATGGCAGCCTATCAGGTAGGAAGTCAGCTTAAGCCGTGTGATAAGCGGTGTGTAGGTGTGCGCAATGAATACCGCTCCTTGCCGGAAAACCCCTTTCTGCCTGCATTTTTTGAGCGTTACCGGAAGGAGTTAGCTTAAGAAGCCAGCGATTTTCTTGATGAATATGCTGAATCTCTTTGTGTTGATATGTCGGGATTTTCCATTAATCGCTCTTTTCCTAATGCAGGGGTCCGCTTTCTACCCAATGTGATTCTACCCAAGTGGCTTAGTACCGATCACCACGCACCAGCTGAACTCACAGTTCAGATGCTAATTGATTCAGCCAGAGCAGGTCGCTGGCTTTACGATTGACGAAAAGCTGGAGACAAAATCTGGTGATGCAGTTTAGCGATGAAACAGTGAGGGACTTTATAAACAAAGAACTCCCGCTGGTAACAACACTTCTTCTGCGCAAAGTAGAAGTAAAGGATGATGCACCCTTACAGGAGCTGTATGACCCTGAAGACGTGGATGAGATGCTCGACAAATATTTTGAACACTTCCATGTTGCTCACACAGGTTTTGAGTTTGACCATTACTTCCCCTGGAAATCGAAATCTGTTTTCTCAAGGAATCCCGTAAACCTTGATAAAAAGCCACTAACCATAAGGATGCTAATAGAGTCAGCTAAAGCAAGGCGGTGGTTATACGACTGATATTACATACCGGTGATGAATAAGCTAAAGCTCAGTTCATAATCAGTCTTGCTCTTTTGTGTTTTTTATTTTTTTCACAACATAAAAATACGCAATCCCAATGAATATGATGAAAATTCCTATTGATTTTATTGCGTATTTCTCCCAATACGTTACTGCGAACATTCCAAAGATGATCACCAGAATAACGGGTATTAGTCCCGAAAAGTACCATGCCAAATCTTTAACGATTCTTGTTAGAAACTTATTCATTATTGCATCAACCTATATAAGCCTTCAGCCAATTCTCTTTCTGACTTCATCAAGGTACTGAAGTGATTATTACGAGAAAGCACTGGTTCAACTAGAAAGTAAAGCATTTCAACATTCTGACTATACAAGATGCGGTAATAAGTCGGATTTATAGCATGGAGTTCGTCGGCTTTCTTTGCTGCTTTGTCCACGTAGCTGTAAGCCGTCAGGAGCCATATAGCATAATTTGTATAATTGCCGATTTTTTCCCGCGAAAAAAATGAAGATATAGCGAAAGAGTGCGCAATAGCTGATGTCACAGCATAAACGATTGAGCGACTTGTTAAAACACCACTTGCGGTGTGTGCACCCAGGCGCGACAGTTCTCTTGCAATTTTTGTTATTTTATCTTCAGAAAAGCCATGAAAATAATTCTCGACATAAAGTCTGATTAAATAAGTGATAATATCTCTTCTCTTTACCAGCTCAACCAGCGCCTTTAAAAATCTCACATCCTCATTGCTCAACTTGGAGCAAACATCCTGATAGTTGTCAGTAAAGCAGGAGGAATACCAGGTAGCTCTTGTGAATGCATCATTGAGCTGCTGACCTTTTTCGAGGACGCTGTCTTTCACTCCCTTCAGCGCGCGGTCCAGACGCAGAGCCAGTTCATGGTCTGCATCCATCCAGGAGATGATGTATTGATTACTGTAAGACACCCGAGACTCCTTCCTGTCTGCTTTGAAAAATCTGTAACATCCTTATGATTTGCTAACTTTAATGCCGCTGACTTATCAATTCAAGCCACCGTAACAATATGTAATCAGGAGGTTATATGGAAAAGGGATTTGCAGAGCAGGCGTATGACGCGATGTGCCACGAGATAGGGGCCGCTGTCGCGGAACTGGTGAGTGCTGGCGAAGAGATAGATCGCGAATCAATCCGCAGAGTGCTCATAAAATATTTATACAATCATTGAATCGCCACGGATAATCTAGACACTTCCGAGCCGTTGATAATATTGGTTTTCGTATTCTGCCGGTGGCATCTGATTGCTCGAACCATGCCGACGCCTACAGTTATAAAACATTTCGATGTAATCAAAAATATCGCTGCGGGCTTCTTCCCGTGTTCCGTAGATCTTTTTCTTAATCCGTTCGCGTTTCAGTCGCTGGAAAAAGCTTTCCGCAACTGCGTTGTCGTGGCAGTTACCGCGACGACTCATGCTGCCTTCCAGACCGTGTGATTTCAGGAAAGATTGCCACTCATGGCGCGTGTACTGACTGCCCTGATCAGAGTGAACCTTGAGGATTACGCCTCCACACCGCCATCAGTAATGCGTTCAGGACAATCTCTTTTGTCATGCGGGGTTGCATTGACCAGCCGATAACTTTACGAGAGAACAGGTCAACCACCACGGCCAGATAAAGCCAGCCTTCGTGGGTTCGGATGTAGGTTATGTCCGTCACCCAACGCTCATCCGGTGAGTCCGGATTAAACTGCCGCCGGAGCCTGTTGGGTGCCACGATGCTGGCTTCGCCTTTACGTGCCCCTGGGCTACGGTACCCAACCTGAGCTTTTATTCCGGCACGCCTCATCAGCCGCCAGACCCGGTTCACTCCACACTGCTGCCCGGTATCACGCAGATCGAGATGGATCTTGCGATAACCATACACGCCCCCAGACTCAAGCCAGAACTGTTTGCTCTGCCCGGTCAGCATCTGGTCTGCCTGGTGACGATGTGAATGTGGCTGCTGAAGCCAGAAATAAAATCCACTCGGATGGACGTCCAGAACCCGACAGAGCAAACGAACAGGCCAGCAACGGCTGTTGTCGCGGATAAAGGCGTACCTCAGTCGGACAGCTTTGCGAAGTACGCCGCGGCTTTTTTTAATATGTCCCGTTCGTCGGTAACCCGCTTCAACTCTTTCTGAAGACGGCGGATCTCGGCCTGAGCATCTGTCTGTTCATTATTACTGGAAGAATCAGGACCGTACTTTATTTTACCCAGGCATAGAGACTGTGTGTGGTGATATCAAGCCGGGTGGCGACGCTCGCGATGGAATGACCACGATCAACGACCTGTTTAACCGCTTCAGTTTTGAACTCTTCGGGATAACGTTTACCGCTCATGGGCACCTCTCTTTTAAGTCATCTTAAATGACTCTCAGGTGTCTGTTAAACCCGTGGCGATTCATTCATTTTTTAGGGGCAAAATAATGTTCATAAGATGCCCGTTTCTGCGTCGAATTCGCGGTTCTTGCGGGGCAAATTTGGGGGCAAATCAGGGGCAAAATTATTAAAAAAGGGCAGGAAAAGGGCATAAATTAAGCAGATTGACAGTAGTTAGCGGTGTTGCGATTCTTGTTTAACTATATGATTTTTATTATTTTTTATAGCCTTATAAATATATACGCTTTACCTTCAGGTTATATTGCTCTTTCTTCGCAACAGCTTGGTTTTCTTGCATTATTTACTGTCTCGGAAACAAAAGGGGCATAGGTGCGGCAATATCTGATACGCCAGCCAGGCATAAGTATGACGCGTATGGTACGGATTACGGCGGCGAATTCCAGCACGTTTTATAGCGATATTGCTCAGGCGTCATTGGATCAGCAGGATTTTGGCAGAATTTATCTCTGGTAGTTACAGACGGTAAGTTATAGTTATTCTGCTAATAATCATCATAGCAATAATTGTTAAGCGCAGCTCGGAATTATCTGAGATGATGTCTTTGCCCCTTCAAGAGCTAAGCCATTGCGAGTGCCGGAGATAAGCGCCGGGTGGGGCATATTCCTTCCAGTCCTCTTTGCCTGCCTCATCTGTTCTTCCGGAAAAATTCCCATCCCTCCTGACTACGTGATAAATCGTGCCGCTGCATACACAAATGATAATTATTATCATAAACTGGCTGGATGCTAACGAAGGAGCGGTTATGAAGCCTGAAGCGAGTGAGATCCTTAACGCCGATTGTTGCATTGTCGGTGGCGGCCCGGCGGGGTTGATGCTGGGTTATCTGCTGGTGCGCGCTGGTCTGCGCGTGGTGGTAATTGAAAAACACGCTGATTTCCTCCGCGATTTTCGTGGCGACACCATTCATCCCTCCACGCTGGAGGTCATGCATCAGCTGGGTCTGCTGGACGAGCTGTTACAGCTGCCGCATCAGCGCGCGGAAAAGTTGCAGGCCGAAGTGGCGGGTCAGGATGTCACCATGGCCGATTTTTCGCGCCTGCCGGTGCAATGCCGCTTTATCGCCTTTATGCCGCAGTGGGATTTCCTCAATTTTCTGGCGCTGAAAAGCGCGCAATTCGCAGGTTTTACCCTGCTGCAATCCACCCGTTTTGACAGTTTCCGCTATCAGGGCGGCGCCGTGTCCGGTATCAGGGCCATCAGCGAACAGGGGCCGGTCGAAATTCAGGCGCAGCTGGTGGTCGGGGCCGATGGTCGCAGCTCGGCGGTGCGCGCGGCCGCCGGATTAACCAGCCAGGTATTTGGTGCCTCGCGTGATGTGATTTGGTTCCGGCTGGATAAGCAGCCGGACGATCCGGTGTGGGGCATGGGACACAAAGGGCCAAGGCAGAACTTTATCGTCATCGATCGCGGCGACTACTGGCAGTGCGGTTACACCATCCCGAAAGGTGAATTCGGCGCGTTGCAGGCCAGCGGGCTGGCGCAGCTGCAACAGGCTATCGCCGCCGTGGCGCCTTTTGATGCCGCGCGCATGGCGCAAATCCGCGACTGGGACGCGTTTAAGTTGCTGTCGATCCGCATTGATCGGCTCGACAGCTGGGCGAAGCCGGGCGTGCTGTGCATCGGTGATGCGGCACATGCCATGTCACCCATTGGCGGCGTCGGGGTCAATCTGGCGATCCAGGATGCGGTGGCGACGGCGAATTATCTCACCGGACCGCTGCTGAAAGGCTGCGTCACGCCCGGCGATCTGGCGAAGGTGCAGAAGCGTCGTCAGTTCCCGACCGTCGCCACACAATTTCTGCAAATTAAAATGAGCAGCAACAAGCGTAAGCCGGGCGGCAAAAGCAAAATGCCCAGCCTCATTCGCCGCTTCCCGTTTCTGCGTTTTGTCTTTGGTCGTCTGATTGGGATGGGATTCCGCATGGAACGACCGCGACATTCCGGTTAATTTGCTTCCCGACGAGGGATCAGCATTCTTTATTTGAACTATTAGTGCATTTATTGATCTGCGCGAAGATTTTGCCTGCGCCACGCTGACAGGATGGAGACAGCGTTTTTTTTAGTTTCTAAAGGTGAGGAGAGGCAGATGCAAACGTACGACATGGTATTTGAAGAAGCGTGCCGGCTGGTGGGGCAATGTTATCTCGAGCTGGCACAGCGCGGCGTGACAACAGAAAAAGATGTACTGGCGACGGAGTTACAAAATCTGCAACTCCGCTACCGTGAGTTAACCGGATCACCCAACCGGGCGGTGGAGATGGCGATTACCCAACTCAAGCCCTGTTAATTTCAGGAAAGCCCGACCGTCGCGTCGGGCTTTTTGTATCACTCACTGTTCTCTGCTTTTCCTGCCAGTTCCGCCAGCCGCTGATAACGCTGCTGAGCCGCGTCGCTGGCATCCCGCCACAGCTGGGCGGCCGCTTCCGGTTGTTGGGTTTGTAACTGACGGAAGCGCTGCTCATTCATCAGCGCCTGTTCCAGCTCAGAGCTGGGCGGGCGCGAATCCAGCGATAACGCGGCTTTCCCCTGTTGCGTCCGACGCGGGTCAAAGCGATATAACGGCCAGAATCCGCTGGTGGTCAGCAGGCGCATCTGTTCATGGCTGTACGCCAGGTCATAACCGTGTTCCTCACAGGGGCTATAGGCGATGATCAATGATGGTCCTGGCCAGGCTTCCGCCTCCTGAATCGCCTTCACGGTTTGATTCAGCTGCGCGCCAAGGGAGATCTGCGCCACATAGACGTGCCCGTACAACAGGGTCGCCATGCCAAGATCTTTGCGCGCTTTGCGTTTACCCTGTTCACCAAATTTGGTTACCGCGCCGAGCGGCGTGGCTTTCGACGCCTGGCCGCCGGTATTGGAGTAGCACTGCGTATCCAGTACCAGCACATTGACGTTCTCACTCAGGCTCATCACATGATCCAGTCCGCCGTAACCGATGTCATACGCCCAGCCATCGCCGCCAATTAGCCACACCGATTTATCCACCAGCGCATCCGCCGCGGCGATCAGTGCCTGCGCGGTGGCAGCAGGCCGATCGTTGAGCAGGCTGCGCAGCTGCGCAATTTGCTCGCGGCGCAATGTTGGTGTGACATTGTCACTTTTAAGGTTTGCTACCAGCGTTTCCGGCAGCTGCGCAGCACACTGATCCAGCAGACGCCGCGCGCGCTGGCGTTGCTGATCCACACTCAGACGGAAGCCCAGGCCAAATTCGGCGTTATCTTCAAACAGCGAGTTGGCCCAGGCCGGGCCGCGCCTGTCGGCGTTGGTGGTATAAGGCGTGGAGGGCAGATTGCCGCCGTAAATGGAAGAACAACCGGTGGCGTTGGCGATTAACAGACGATCGCCGAACAGCTGGGTCAGCAGTTTGATATACGGGGTTTCGCCGCAGCCGGAACAGGCGCCGGAATATTCAAACAGCGGGGTGATCAGCTGCGACGTACGGATATCGATACGTTCCAGCTGTTCGGCCGTCAGTTCCGGCAGCGCCAGGAACGCGTCGTAATTGATTTTTTCCTCTTCAACGTGCTCCAGACGCGACATCATATTGATCGCCTTAATCTCCGGGTGCTGACGGTCGCTGGCCGGGCAGACCTCAACACACAGGTTACAGCCGGTGCAATCCTCGGGCGCGACCTGCAACACATATTTTTGCCCGCGCATATCCCGTGATTTTACATCCAGCGACATCAGGGACGCGGGCGCGCCGTCGAGCGCTGCCGGGTCTACCACTTTGGCACGGATGGCCGCATGGGGGCAGGCGGCAACGCAGTGATTGCACTGGGTGCAGAGGTCAGGCTGCCAGATGGGGATGGCTTCGGCGATATTGCGTTTTTCCCATTGCGTGGTGCCGGTCGGCCAGCTGCCATCCGGCGGCAGCGCGGAGACCGGCAGTTTGTCGCCCAGTCCGGCCAGCATCGCGGCGGTGACGGTTTTGACGAAATCGGGAGCGTTGTCGGCCACCACTGGCGGCCGGTGCGGACTGCGGATATCGACTGGCTGCAATGGCACCGCTTCCAGCGCCTGTTGCGCCATGGCCAGCGCCTGCCAGTTGCGCTGCACCAGTTCTTCGCCTTTGCTGCGGTAGCTGCGGGCAATGGCGTTTTGCAGCTCGGTCCGCGCGCTGTCGCCGGGGAGAATCTGCGTTAGCTGGAAAAAGGCCATCTGCATCACGGTATTGATGCGCGCGCCGAGCTGACACTCGCGGGCAATACGCGCCGCATTGATCACGTAAAACCGCGCCTGTTTGTCATTAAGCTGGGTCTGCACCTCCTGTGGCAGGCGGGACCAGACCTCATCGGCGGCATAAGGGGTGTTGAGCAGAAAAATCCCGCCGGGTTTCAGCTGGTCGAGCATCAAATATTTGTCGATAAATTGCAGCTGGTGGCAGCCAATAAAATCGGCCTGCTGGATCAGATACGCCGACTGGATGGGCTGCTGGCTGACGCGCAGATGTGAAACGGTCAGGCCGCCTGCCTTTTTCGAGTCATAGACAAAATAGCCCTGCACCTGCCACGGCGTGGCGTTGCCAATGATCTTCAGGTTATTTTTCGTGGCGCTGACGCTGCCATCGCTGCCGAGACCATAAAACAACGCCTCAAGATGCGCGCGATTCGGCACGATATTGGCTTCCGGCGGCAGCGACAGGTGGGTGACATCATCGTAAATGCCGACGGTAAATCGTGCCGGTGGCTGGGGGCGTTGCAGGGCGCGGAACACCGCCAGCACCGCGTCCGGGGCGAACTCTTTGGATGACAAACCGTAACGGCCGCCGCATACCCGCGGGAGCGTGCTGCGTTCACCGCGGCTAAAGGCTTCCGCCAGCGCCGTCATCACATCGAGAAACAGCGGTTCGCCGAGCGCGCCAGGCTCTTTAGTTCGATCCAGCACCGCGATGCGTTGCACCGATTCAGGCAGCACGCTCAACAGATGCGCCGCCGCAAACGGGCGATACAGGCGCACCTTGACCAGCCCGACTTTCTCCCCGCGTTGCAGCAGTTCATCAATCGCCTCTTCGGCCGTGCCGCAACCGGAACCCATCATCACAATCACCCGTTCCGCCTGCGGATGGCCGTAAAATTCAAATGGCCGGTAATGGCGGCCGGTCTGTTCGGCAAAGGCCTGCATGGCGGCTTCGACGTGTCCGGTACAGGCGTCATACCAGAGGTTGGTGGCTTCGCGTGACTGGAAAAAGGTATCCGGGTTGGCTGAGGTGCCACGTATGCTGGGATGATCCGGCGTCAGCGCACGGGCGCGATGTTCGGCAATCGCCTGTTCCGGCATCAGCGCCTGTAAGGTTTCGTCGTCGATCGGGACAATTTTGTTGATCTCGTGCGAGGTGCGGAAGCCATCAAAAAAATGAATAAAGGGGATACGGCTGTTAAGGGACGCCATCTGCGCAATCAGCGCGAAATCCTGTGCTTCCTGCACGCTGGAGGCGCACAGCAGCGCGCAACCGGTCTGACGCACCGCCATTACGTCGGAATGATCGCCGAAAATCGATAGCGCGTGGGTGGCGATGGTGCGCGCCGCCACATGCAGCACAAACGGCATCAGCTGCCCGGCCAGTTTGTACAGGGTGGGGATCATCAGCAGCAAACCCTGCGATGAGGTGAACGAGGTGGAGAGCGCGCCGGTCTGCAACGCGCCGTGCACGGTGGCGATGGCGCCGCCTTCGGACTGCATCTCCACCACGCGCGGCACGTCGCCCCAGATGTTATGGCGGCCTTCGCCGGACCAGCCATCGGCCAGCTCAGCCATGGTGGAACTTGGGGTGATGGGGTAAATGGCGATAACTTCGCTGGTGCGGAAGGCGACAGAAGCCACTGCACCGTTGCCGTCGACGGTAATCATAAATCGTCCTTTGCTACGCTGAGAATGCCCGTAAAATTGCCGGGGTTAATCATTTCAGTCTAGCAAAGCGGCCCGTCATGACTTTCTCATCCGTGTGCTGACGGCAGGCGAAGGCACCGCAATCTAAGGTTGTTGCTTTTTACACCATCTCCAGCGACTGAACGCCCTTGATTTCCATTACTTTTTCATAAAGGGAATGCCCCGGCGCCTTGCGTGACAATGTCACTTCTACGCTCAGTTCACACAGGCCATTTTCGCTGTCGCGGTTGACTACCGCGATATGGCCGTAGCGGATACCTTCACGTTGCAGCACCAGCAACACCAGCGGCACGCTTTTCGGTTTGAGATGCACCATCAGGGTGTGATGACGGCCAATCAGCAGGTGGCTGATACGGCGGAAGGTCTCCAGCACCAGCAGCGCCAGCACCGTGCCATAAATACCGATTTCATACATGCCGCTACCGATGACCAGGCCAATGGCGGCGGTGACCCATAAGCCAGCCGCGGTGGTCAGCCCTTTAACGATCTGCTTCTGAATAATGATGGTACCGGCGCCGAGGAAGCCCATGCCGCTCACCACCTGCGCCGCAATACGGCTGGGATCGAGCGCCACATGGTCGCTGTTCAGCATGTCGGCAAAGCCATATTTCGACACCAGCATAAACATCGCGCTACCGATACCCACCAGGATGTGGGTGCGTAGTCCGGCCTCCTTGGCGCGCATCTGGCGTTCCAGCCCAATCAGGCCGCCGAGAATGCCCGCCAGTGCGATGCGAATTAACATATCCGTCAACATCGAGTCCCTCCTCAGGTGGTTCAAATGCTGCCACTTTCCGACGCTAAGTGGCGAAAAAGCTGCAATCAGGATAATTCTGGTTGCAAAGCGTGAAAGAAAATTTTGTAAAAAGCTGTGTCGCCTCTCGACCCCTTGCTGCGCCTGACATATGCTGGTTCGAATTTTCCCCCAACCGCCCGGAGCCTGATCGATGAAAGCCGCTTCCTTCCTGCTGGCCGGTGCTGCGCTGTTACTTTCTGCCTGCAGCAGCAATAGTGATAACGAACCCCCGCAACAGGCGACTGCTGCACATATTCAGCCGCAGGTGGTGATGTCGTCCATGGCTGAGAGCAATTGCGCCAATGCCGGTGGCACGCTGGCGTTTTCACGCCAGTTAGATGGCTCGCGTATCGGCATGTGTCAGCTGGCTAATGGTCGTCGCTGTGACGAGCAGGCGCTGATGGGTGGACGTTGCGCCCGCTAAGGCAGGCGCAGAGAGTCAGGCGTTAACCTGGTTGGCACAGGGTTCGCCACGCGCCAGCTGGCTAAGGTTATTCAGCGTGGTTTCTGAGATTGCCGTCAGCGCTTCTGCCGTCAGGAAGGCCTGATGGCCGGTAAACAGCACGTTATGGCAGGCTGACAGACGACGGAACACGTCATCCTGAATTACATCATTCGATTTATCTTCAAAGAACAGATCGCGTTCGTTTTCATAGACATCCATACCCAGAGAACCGATTTTCTGCTGTTTCAGCGCCTCAATCGCCGCCTGTGAATCAATCAATCCGCCACGGCTGGTGTTGACGATCATCACGCCATCTTTCATCTGACTAAACGCCTGTGCATTCAGCATATGGTGGTTTTCCGGCGTCAGCGGGCAGTGCAGGGTGATCACATCCGCCTCGGCAAACAAGGTTTTCAGATCGACATATTCCGCACCCAGCTCCAGCGCCTGAGCGCTCGGATAGGGATCAAACGCCAGCAGCCGCATCCCAAACCCTTTCAGAATTCGCATGGCTGCCACGCCAATCTTACCGGTGCCGACCACACCGGCGGTTTTGTTATGCATATTGAAACCGGTTAACCCATCCAGCGAGAAGTTGGCATCGCGGGTGC
This sequence comes from Pantoea sp. X-Soil-TKNS-1207, assembly GCF_059730485.1. NCBI lineage: Bacteria > Pseudomonadati > Pseudomonadota > Gammaproteobacteria > Enterobacterales > Erwiniaceae > Pantoea > Pantoea sp. X-Soil-TKNS-1207. The sequence continues at coordinate 2,293,309 of NZ_AP035958.1, read as the reverse complement.
GCTGATACGCGCGATGGATGCGGCGATTGAGCGTCATCATCAGGCCAACCGCGTGCTCCGCTACCGCTTCCGGCGAATAGGCCGGGACGCGTACCACCTGCAAACCGAGCGCGGCCGCTGCCTCAAGGTCGACGTTATTGAATCCGGCACAGCGCAGCGCGATATATTTCACCCCCAGCGCTGCCAGCTCCTCCAGCACCGCCTTGCTGCCATCATCATTGACAAAAATACACACCGCATCACATCCAACGGCGGTCTTGGCCGTGGCTTCCGTCAGCAGAAAGTCAAAGAACTCCAGTTCAAAACCGTAGCTGGCGTTGACGTGCTCAAGGTATTTCCTGTCGTAATGCTTGGTGCTGTAAACCGCAACTTTCATCGTTTCGCTCCTGAAAAATGGTCTGTCGGTATCCTCACAGGATAACGTTTTCTGCGTTCCTTTGCTGCCGGAGTCAGACCTTTATCCTAATATCTTCATTTACCTGGCGTAACATGCCATCATCTTTGTCAGGATTATGTAAAGGACAGGAAAGTGAGCTGCCATGACGCGGAGCCTTCGTCGAACACTTGCTGCGCTGCTGGCGCTGATACTGCTGCTGCTGGGATTGATGCTGACGCTGACGCAATGGCTGCCGCGACTGGCAGGTATCTGGTTGCCGGAAAATACCCGCGTGGAACTGAATGGCGCGCCGCGCTGGCAACATGGCGGCATCAGCTTTCCTCAGGTGCGTTATCTGGCGGGCGATTGTGAACTCGCCAGCGTCAGCGACGCCAGCCTTGGCTGGCATCAGCAGCGCTGGCAGCTGTACGCGAAGCAGGTTCAGCTCAACAGCGACTGTCTGCAATCGCTGCCGCAAAGCAGCGCCCCCAGCGCGGCTCCGCGCAGCCTCGCGGAGTGGCAGGCGCTGCTGCCGGGCGCGGATATCCATCTCGATCAACTGATTCTGTTGCCGTGGCAGCAATATGCCGGTCAGTTTGACCTCACCCTCGATAAAGACGCGCAGCACCTGCGTTATCAGGGCGATAACCTCAACCTCGATGCCCGTTTGCAGGGGCAGCAGTTGCAGGTCGCCCGACTGCAACTGACCCATCCGCTGCTGCCCAAACCGCTCGAACTGCATGGCGACCTGACCCTGCCGACCTTCGCCGATGGCCTGCCGGTGGCGGGCGCGCTCAGCGGCGATGTCAATCTGGCGCAGTGGCCGCAGCCGCTCAACGTGGTTCTGAACTGGCAGCAACAGCAGGGTACGGTAACGGTGCGTCAGCAGGGTGACGAGCAGCCCTTGCTGCAACTGCCGTGGCAGGTTGATGATCACCAGATTCGCATTCGCCAGGGGCAATGGCGCTGGCCGCTGGCGGGGCAGCCGTTGTCCGGTGGCCTGGCCTTAACCCTGAGCGACTGGCAGCAGGGGCTGGATCATACCCAAATTGAAGGGCGATTTAATCTGCTGACCCAGGGACGCGGCGGTAAAGGCAACCTGGTGCTGAGCATCGGGCCGGGCAGGCTGAGCCTCAGCGACAGCGCGCTGCCGCTCCAGCTCACCGGCGAGAGCAAATTTGCCGATCTGCAATTATTTGGCGCGATCCCTGGCCTGCTGCACGGCATGTTGACCGATCCGCAACTGACGCTGCGACCCGGCGCGTTGCTGCGCTTGCGTGGACGTCTGTTGTCAACGCTGGAGGTGGACGAAGCGCGCTGGCCGCTGGCCGGGGTCACGCTCGGCACCGCCGGGATTAACGGGCGTTTACAGGCGATCCTGCAAGCGCACGATCCGAGCTTTGGTCGCTTCGCGCTGCATCTGGATGGGCGCGCCAGCAACTTCTGGCCGGACAGCGGCCGCTGGAACTGGCGCTACTGGGGCGACGGGCGCATGGAACCTCTCAACGCCAAATGGGATGTCAGAGGCACCGGCAGCTGGCATGACACCCTGATCAGCCTGGATACGCTGGATACCGGTTTCGACCAGCTGGCCTATGGCATGGTGCAGGTCAGCCAACCGCGTCTGACCCTCACCGCCCCGGTGCGCTGGCAGCGTGATGCCGCACATCGGGCGTTCGCTGGCGGTTTTTCCCTCAAATCAGGCCAGACGCAGTTCAGCTACGGTGGCTGGCTGCCGCCGTCGCAGCTCGATTTCGATGCCAAAGGCCGCGATCCGAGCCAGTTTGTCTGGCGCGGGCAGCTGAAGGCGGAAGATATCGGTCCGCTGCGAGTGAACGGGCGCTGGGATGGCACACGCCTGCGCGGTGAGGCCTGGTGGCCCGCACAATCTCTCGCCGTCTTTCAGCCGTTGCTGAGCAGCGATCTGAAAATGCGCATTCAATCCGGCGAACTGCGCGCCCAGGTGGCATTCTCCGCCGCCAGCGGCCAGGGTTTTGAAGCGGGCGGCCACTGGACGGTAAAAAACGGCAGCGTATGGATGCCGGATAGCGAAATCAACGGCGTCGATTTCTCGCTGCCGTTCCGCCTGAAGGATCATCAATGGCAGCTGGGGCGGCGCGGGCCGGTGACGCTGCGCATCGCCGAGGTGAAAAACCAGTTTGCCTTGCAGAACATCACCGCCGATTTGCAGGGCCATTATCCGTGGCAGGCGCATCAGCCGCTGACGCTGAGCAACGTCAACCTCGACCTGCTGGGCGGCCATGTCAGTATGCCGCTGCTGAGCCTGCCGCAGCACGACCCGGCGCGTATTTCGCTGCGCGCCATCGATCTCAGCCGCCTGGTGACCGCCATCAAACCGAAACAGTTTGCTATGTCGGGTAAGGTCAACGGCGAACTGCCGCTGTGGGTCAACAATCCGCGCTGGCTGATCGAGAAGGGCTGGATTGCCAACAGCGGCCCACTGACCTTCCGTATGGATAAAGATATGGCTGACGCCATTACCAGCAACAATTTTGCAGCCGGTGCGGCGATGGACTGGCTGCGTTATATGGAGATCTCCCGCTCCTGGGCGACGCTCGATCTGGATAACTTCGGCAACCTGACGTTGCAGTCGCAGGTCACAGGCACCAGCCAGTTCAGCAATCGGCGGCAAACTATCAACCTCAACTACCGTCATCAGGAAAATCTATTCCAGCTGTGGCGCAGCCTGCGCTTTGGCGATAATTTGCAATCCTGGGTGGAGCAAAACGCCACCCTGCCATCCAAAAAGGATCCCCAACCATGAGCCTCAGGGCATTACTGGTGCTGGCAGCCTGGCTGCCGCTAATTGGCTGCGTGCCGCGTATTGAAGTGGCGGCGCCAAAAGAGCCGATCACCATCAATATGAACGTGAAAATTGAGCATGAAATCCACATCAAGGTCGATAAAGATGTGGAAGCCCTGCTGAAAAATCAGAGCGGTTTGTTTTGAGGAGCAGCATGATGAAACGCAAAGGGCTGGCGCTGCTGCTGGCGTTATTACTGGCGCCGTCGGCCTGGGCGCTGACGCTGGATCAGGCGCGGCAGCAGGGACGCGTAGGGGAAACGCTGAGCGGGTACATTGCGGCGCGTCAGCAGGACAGCGAGACCCTGGCGCTGGTGAAACGCATCAACGACGGACGTACGCAGCAATATCAGCGCGTGGCGCAGCAGAATAATTTAACCACCGCGGAAGTGGCGCGTATCGCCGGGGAGAAGCTGGTTGATCGCGCAGGCAGCGGGGAATTTGTGCGCGGCATTAACGGCCAGTGGTTGCAAAAATAGCGGGCAAAAAAAAGCCGGGCGCTCAGGCCCGGCTAATGACACAGTCAATACTTATGCAGCAACAATCTGTTTGATCGCGTCTTTGGCATCGTTTGCCGCTTTGGTCGCGACTTCCGGACCGTAAGCCACACCTTCTGCGAATACGAAGTTCACATCAGTGATGCCGATGAAGCCGAGGAACAGCTTAACGTACGGGGTCAGCAGGTCAGTCGGGGTATCTTTATGGATACCGCCACGGCTGGACAGGATCACAGCGCGTTTGCCAGTGACCAGACCTTCCGGGCCTGATTCGGTGTAACGGAAAGTGACGCCGGCACGGGCAATCAGGTCGAAGTAGTTTTTCAGCTGCGTCGGGATGTTGAAGTTGTACATCGGCGCGGCAATCACCACCACGTCATGCGCCTGCAGTTCAGCAATCAGCGCGTCTGACAGCGCCAGCGCTTCCTGCTGACGCGGAGACAGCGGGGCGTCAGACGGACGCAGCGCGCCAACCAGTTCACCGTCCAGAACCGGGATCGGCTCAGCGGCCAGGTCACGAACGGTGATCGCATCACCTTTTTCGCGCGCCTGCTCAACATAGAAATCAGCCAGTTGATTGGACTGTGAATAACCGGCGAGGATGCTGGACTTCAGGACTAATACTTTGCTCATGGTGTTTTCCTGTCTGTTTACGCGGAAGGCTTACCGCTCAATGCGTTACACTCTACGGAGATTCAGAGCCGGGTAAAAGCGCAATATTTCGAGAGCTATGTTCGAATTTATTGAATAAGGCCGCACGCACGGTCAGGGCGGCAGGGGCAAAATATGCTATGATGCCGCCCATTAATTCGTTGAATCCGCCGGTAATTCATCACTATGTCATCATCTGTTACCTCACCTTTGGCCCCTCTCTGGACGCGACTCGATAATCTGATGTTGCGCGATCGCCAGCGTTTGCAGCGGCGACTCCAGGGGGCGAGCAAAGTGAAAAATCCCGCCGCGCAACAAGGTATCGTGGCTGAACTGGAGCCAGAATTTGCGACGGCGGAGCAGCGTGTGGCTATGCGCCGGGCCGCCACGCCGCGTATTACTTACCCGGAAAATTTACCGGTCAGCCAGAAGCAGCAGGCGATTGCTGAGGCGATCCGCGATCACCAGGTCGTGATCGTCGCCGGTGAAACCGGGTCGGGTAAAACCACCCAGTTGCCGAAGATCTGTCTGGCGCTGGGGCGCGGCGTTAAAGGGTTGATTGGTCATACTCAGCCACGCCGTCTGGCGGCGCGTACCGTCGCCAACCGTATCGCCGAGGAGCTGGAAACCTCGCTCGGCGGCTGCATTGGTTACAAGGTGCGCTTCAACGATCAGGTCAGTGAAACCACCCAGGTGAAGCTGATGACCGACGGTATTCTGCTGGCGGAAATCCAGCAGGATCGCCTGCTGTTGCAGTACGACACCATCATCATTGATGAAGCGCACGAGCGCAGCCTGAATATCGATTTCCTGCTTGGCTATCTGCGTGAGCTGCTGCCGCGCCGCCCGGATTTAAAGGTCATCATCACCTCCGCAACCATCGACCCGCAGCGCTTCTCGCGCCACTTTAATAACGCGCCGGTGATTGAAGTGTCTGGCCGGACCTATCCGGTGGAGGTGCGTTACCGGCCGATTGTCGAAGACGCTGAGGATACCGATCGCGATCAGTTGCAGGCGATTTTTGATGCGGTGGATGAGCTGGGGCAGGAAAGCCGCAGCGATATCCTGATTTTTATGAGCGGTGAACGCGAGATCCGTGATACCGCCGATGCGCTGATGAAGCGCGATCTGCCGCACACCGAAATCCTGCCGCTGTATGCGCGCCTGTCGAATGCCGAGCAGAACCGCGTGTTCCAGTCCCACAGCGGACGGCGCATCGTGCTGGCCACCAACGTGGCAGAAACCTCGCTGACCGTGCCGGGCATCAAATACGTCATCGACCCCGGCACCGCGCGTATCAGTCGCTACAGCTACCGCACCAAGGTGCAGCGTCTGCCGATTGAGCCGGTGTCGCAGGCCTCCGCCAACCAGCGTAAAGGGCGCTGCGGCCGCGTCTCGGAAGGTATCTGTATCCGCCTGTACTCGGAAGACGATTTCCTTAGTCGCCCGGCGTTTACCGATCCGGAAATTCTGCGCACCAACCTGGCGTCGGTGATTTTGCAGATGACCGCGCTCGGCCTCGGCGATATCGGCGCGTTCCCGTTTGTTGAAGCGCCGGACAAGCGCAACATTCAGGATGGCGTGCGGCTGCTGGAGGAACTCGGGGCGATCACCGTCAACGAGGATGGACATTACAAACTGACGCCGTCGGGGCGTCAGCTGGCGTTGCTGCCGGTCGATCCCCGCCTGGCGCGCATGGTGCTGGCGGCACAGAACCTCGGTTGCGTTCGCGAAGCGATGATTATCACCGCGGCGCTGTCGATTCAGGATCCGCGTGAGCGTCCGGTGGAGAAACAGCAGGCATCGGATGAGAAACATCGGCGCTTTGCCGATAAAGAGTCCGATTTCCTCAGCTTCGTTAACCTGTGGAATTATTTGCAGGAGCAGCAACAGGCGCTGTCCGGCAACCAGTTCCGCCGTCAGTGTAAAAGCGATTACCTTAACTATCTGCGCGTGCGTGAATGGCAGGATATCTACGCACAGCTGCGTCAGGTGGTGCGTGAACTGGGGATGCCGGTCAACAGCGAACCGGCGCCGTATCGCGAGGTGCACTGCGCGTTGCTGAGCGGATTGTTATCGCATATCGGTCAGAAAGATGCCGAGAAGCAGGAATTCACCGGCGCGCGCAATGCGCGTTTCTCCATCTTCCCCGGCTCCGGGCTGTTTAAGAAGCCGCCAAAGTGGACCATGGTGGCCGAACTGGTGGAAACCAGCCGCCTGTGGGGACGCATTGCTGCGCGCATCGATCCCGAGTGGATCGAACCGCTGGCGCAGCATCTGCTGAAGCGCAGCTATAGCGAGCCGCACTGGGAAAAAGCGCAGGGCGCGGTGATGGCGACCGAGAAAGTGACGCTGTACGGGCTGCCGATTGTGCAGGCGCGTAAGGTCAACTACAGCACCATCGATGCGCCGCTTAGCCGCGAGCTGTTTATTCGCCACGCGCTGGTGGAAGGTGACTGGCAAACCCGTCACGCTTTTTTCCGCAATAACCTGAAGCTGCGCAGCGAAGTGGAAGATCTGGAGCACAAGTCGCGTCGTCGTGACATCCTGGTGGATGATGAAACGCTGTTTGCCTTCTACGATCGCCGTATCGGCAGCGAGGTGGTGTCGGCACGGCATTTTGACAGCTGGTGGAAGCAGGCCAGCAAAGAGAATCCCGATCTGCTGAGTTTTGATAAGCAGATGCTGATAAAGGATGACGCGGAGAAGGTCAGCCAGCTCGATTACCCGAATTTCTGGCATCAGGGCAATCTGAAGCTGAAACTGAGTTATCAGTTTGAACCCGGCGCGGATGCGGATGGCGTAACGGTGCATATCCCGCTGCCGTTGCTGAACCAGGTTGAGGAGGGCGGATTCGAATGGCAAATTCCGGGCGTGCGCCGTGAGCTGGTGATTGCGCTGATCAAGTCGTTACCGAAACCGGTGCGCCGCAATCTGGTACCCGCGCCGAACTATGCCGAGGCCTTTCTTGGCCGCGTGACGGCGCTGGAGTTGCCGCTACTCGACGCGCTGGAGCGCGAATTCCGCCGCATGACCGGTGTCACCATCGATCGCGATGCCTGGCAGTGGGATCAGGTGCCCGATCACCTGAAAATGACGTTCCGCGTGGTTGATGAACACAACCGCAAGTTGCAGGAAGGCAAGGATCTGCACCAGCTGAAGCAGGCGCTGAAGGGCAAAGTGCAGGAAACCCTGTCGAAAGTGGCCGATGACGGGCTGGAGCAGAGCGGGCTGCATATCTGGAGCTTTGGCGATTTACCGCAAAGCTACGAGCAGAAGCGTGGCAGTTATCAGGTTAAAGCCTGGCCTGCGCTGGTGGATGAGAAGGACAGCGTCGCCATTCGCCTGTTCGACAGCGAGCAGGAGCAGCAGAAGATGATGTGGCGCGGTCAGCGGCGTTTGCTGCTGCTGAACATTCCTTCGCCAATCAAATATCTGCATGAAAAGCTGCCGAATAAAGCCAAGCTGGGTCTCTATTTCAACCCGTATGGCAAGGTGCTGGAACTGATTGATGACTGCATCGCCTGCGGTGTCGATAAGCTGATGAGCGAAGCGGGCGGTCCGGCGTGGCAGCAGGCGAACTTTGAGCAGCTGCGCGACAAGGTGCGTGCCGAGCTGAACGAGACGGTGGTGACTATTGCGAAGCAGGTGGAGCAGATCCTGACCTGCGTGTTCAATATCAACAAGCGGCTGAAAGGCCGCGTCGATATGACGCTGGCGCTGGCATTGTCGGATATCAAAAATCAGATGAGCGGGCTGGTGTATCGCGGTTTCGTCACCGGCAACGGCTGGCAGCGCCTCGCGGATACTCTGCGTTATTTGCAGGGCATTGAACGTCGTCTGGAAAAACTGCCGGTGGACCCGCACAGCGACCGGGCGCGGATGCTGAAAGTTCAGGCGGTGGAGCAGGCGTGGCAGACCTGGCGTAACAAGCTGCCGCCACAGCGTCAGGACGATGCGGAGGTGCTGGCTATTCGCTGGATGCTGGAAGAGTTGCGGATTAGCTACTTTGCTCAGCAGCTGGGCACGCCTTATCCGATTTCGGATAAACGCATTTTGCAGACGATAGAACAGATCAGTTAATCGTGCGTTGTCGTCGTAACGGCGCGATAGTTCGCGCCGTTACGCGGATGTGCAGCGGGCTTACTGCGCCAGTTCTTCCAGCTTATCGCGGAACGAGGTGACCGCGATGGCGCGGTTATCGGCACGGTAACGATCCGCTGGCGCGGGGGCGGAGCTTTGGACGGCAATCAGCTGCCAGCCATCACCTTTCTGCAACAGCAACGGGGAACCACTGTCGCCTGGCAGGGTATCGCATTGATGCGACAGTACCGCGCGCTGTGCCCAGCCGGTAATCAGGCAATCGCTGTGCGAATAGAGCGTGTCCAGATGGTCTGCCGGGTAACCGGCCTGCGTCACTTTACGTCCTGCGACTTTCAGCGCATCGGTTAAATCGCCGCGCGAGCCGTCAAACAGCGGAATAGGCGTAATGCCTGACGGTGGATTGTGCAGAATAATCAGACCGTAATCATAGGGTGCCGCGTCAGGCGGGACAATCCAGCCTTCACCATCCGCCTTCAGCTTACGTGCCAGCGACGGTTCTACGCGCGCATCAATATCATGAATTTCATAGCGCCAGCCTTTGTTGCCCGCCATAAAACGCAGCGCAACCGGCTTATCGAACTTGCCCGGCGGGGCCAGCAAACAGTGACCGGCGGTTAACGCCAGATGTGCGGAAATCAGCGTCGCGGTGCAGAGATTGCCGCTCCGGGTCTCCAGCTGACCAATAGCATCCCAGGGCGCAGCGCTGACATCGCTGATCGCTTTACGGTGATCCTTGCCAAAGAATAACGTCTTGATCTCATCAGGGCTTGGCCCTTCATCATCATCATCGGCATGTGCTGCGAGGTTAAAGCTGAAAAAACCAACAAATAACAGGATAGCCAGGCGCATAGTTCTCTCAATGGCGAGAATAAGAAGAGGTTATTGTCATCACGCTTGAGCGATAACTATAGTCGGTGAGCGGTAAAAAAGGGAGAAAATATTGGGATTAATCAGCACGCTACAACGACTAAATAAAAAAGCTGGCTGCGACAATGCCGCACAGGATCACCACAATCAGAATGATTTCGAAGCGATAGCGACGCACCATATTCCGCTACTCCAGTAAACAAACACCCGGCATAACCGGGTGTTTTCAATCATTAATGCAAGGTCGGGCGCGCGGAGGCAACCTTATTTAGCAGCTTTGGCCGCTTTTTTGTGGTGCTTTTTAGCAGCCTGAGCTTTCTGAGCAGGTTTGGTTACTTTTTTGTGGTGCTTTTTAGCAGCCTGGGCTTTCTGTGCAGCCGGTTTGGTTGCTTTTTTGTGGTGCTTTTTAGCAGCCTGGGCTTTCTGTGCAGCCGGTTTGGTTGCTTTTTTGTGGTGCTTTTTAGCAGCCTGAGCTTTCTGCGCAGCCGGGGCTTTCTTAGCTACTTTTTTGTGCTTCTTAGCAGCCTGAGCTTTCTGAGCTGCGGCTTTCTTGTGTTTGTGAACGGTAGCTTTGTGTTTTACCGGTGCAGCGGTAGTGGTAGCAGCGGCAGCCGGAGCAGCAGTGGTTTCAGCTGCGAAAGCGACAGAAGACAGACCCATAGCAGCGGCGATCACCAGTGCAAATAATTTTTTCATTGCAAATTCCTCGAACTATTTTTTCATGTGTAGCCCACTGCGGGGCCGGTGAAAAGACTATATGTAATTGTTCGGGGACTTTCCGTGAGGCATTGGTATCGGCGTGTAACGGATTGTACAAAGGAAGGTAAAGGAAGAGAAAAGGCGGCCTGACAGGCCGCCGCGCAGTTTACTCAGCCAGGTAACGCTGTTCAAGGTGCTGGCGAAAATAGTGCGGATTTAAGGTTTCTCCGGTGGCGTTCACCAGTAATTGCTGGGTCGGAAAGCGGCTGCCGTGCTGCCAGATATTCTGTTGCAGCCAGTCAAACACCGGTTGCAGCTCGCCCTGAAGAATCAGTTCGCTGACCTGCGGCAATGCGCGCTTCACCGCCTGGAACAGCTGAGCGGCATACATCGCCCCCAGCGTGTACGTCGGGAAATAACCAAAGGCACCGTCTGTCCAGTGGATATCCTGCATACAGCCATCGCGGTAGTTGCCGCGCGTATCGATGCCGAGCGACTGCTGCATCTTCTCATCCCACAATGCCGGAATGTCATCGACCTCAATGTCGCCCTCAATCAGCGCACGTTCGATCTCGTAACGCAAAATGACATGGGCCGGATAGCTCAGCTCGTCGGCGTCGACGCGGATCAAGCCCGGCTTCACGCGCTGCGTCAGACGAATAAAGTTATCGCTGGCCAGCGCAGGCTGATCGCCCATCAGCGCCACTACCTGCGGCTGAATGTGCTGGAGGAATTCACGGCTGCGGCCGAGCTGCATCTCCATAAACAGGCTTTGCGACTCGTGCATCGCGGTGGATCGCGCGAGCGCCACCGGCTGGCCGCGCCACTGCTGGGGCAGATTCTGCTCATAGCGGGCATGGCCGGTTTCGTGGATCACCCCCATCATCGCGCTGAGAAATTCGTTCTCGTTGTAACGGGTAGTGATGCGCACATCTTCCGGTACGCCGCCGCAGAAAGGATGCGCGCTGACGTCGAGACGGCCATGATTGAAATCGAAGCCCAGCGTCGCCATCAGGCTCTGGCCCAGCTGCTTCTGCGATTCGATAGCGAAGGGGCCAACCGGCGTGGTTAGCGCAACCTTTTGTTGTTTCGCCACCACTTTTTGCAGCAGTTCCGGCAGCCAGCTTTTCAGATCGCCAAAGGTCTGGTCGAGCTGCGCGCTGGTCATCCCCGGTTCGAACACATCAAGCAGCGCATCGTAGCGCGAAACGCCCAGCGCGTCGGCGCGCAGTTGCGCTTCCTCGCGACTCAGCTTTACCACCTCTTTCAGGTTGGCGGAGAAACCCTGCCAGTCATTCGCCGGACGCTGCTGACGCCAGGCGTGTTCGCAGCGGGAACCCGCCAGCGATTTGGCCTCAACCAGCGAGGCGGGCAGCAGGGTGGCCTGCTGCCAGGCACGGCGCATCTCTTTCAGGTTTGCCTGCTCAACATCGTTCAGCGATTCCTGCTGCACCGCGTCAAACAGCCCGCCGAGGCGTTGATCGGTCAGCAGTTCGTGCATAAACACCCTCAGTTCGGCCATCGCTTCACCACGGGCGCGGCTGCCGCCAGCGGGCATGGTGGTTTGCATATCCACACCGGCAATGGCGCCTAAATGGCCGAAGCGCGACAGGCGCAGAAAAGTGCGGCTAAGTTCCTGATAAGCTGAGGACACGTTATAACTCCTTGTTAGGTCAAGCGTGACGGGATTTCCCGCAAGGGTAAATCAACCGGCCAGCAAAAGCGAACGCTGGCGCCGCCCAGCGGGCTGCTCTCGATGGTGACGTTGCCCTGCAACGCCAGAGCGATGGAGTGGACGATCGCCAGGCCGAGGCCACAGCCGCCAGTGGCGCGATCGCGGCTGGGATCGAGACGCACAAAGGGTTCAAACACCCGTTCACGCTCCTCCTGCGGGATGCCCGGACCGTCATCTTCCACCTGTAAACAACCGACGCTGCCATCAAACCACAGGCTGACGCGCAAGCGCTGCTGCGCGTAACGCAACGCGTTATTGACCAGATTATCCAGTACGCGCTCCATCAGGCGGGTATCGGCCACGCCGTAGTTTTCACGCTGCGGAATGTCCAGCTCGATCTGCGCCTGCGGGTTTATCGCCTGCGCGTCTTCAATATGCAGACGCAGCCATTCGGCCAGATCAAAGGATTTCAGGTTGAGGTCGACACGCGGGCGGTCGAGGCGCGCATAGGTCAGCAACTCCTCAATTAAGCTTTCCAGCTGGCCAACATCACGCTTCAGCGCCGCTGATTCCGCCTCGCTCAGGTTGTCGCTCATCTCCAGCCGGTAGCGCAGACGCACCAGCGGCGTGCGTAATTCGTGGGCAATGCCATCAATCAACTGTTTCTTGCTGGCGACCAGCGTATTGATGTTATCCGCCATCTGGTTGAAAGCGACGCCGAGGCGGAACAGGCTGGAGGTGCTGTCAAAATGGGTACGCACATCCAGTTCGCCCCGGCCAAAGCGCTGTGCGGCTTTTTCCAGCCTTAACATCTCTTTCCAGTGGGGGCGCATCCAGATAAACACCGGCAACGCCAGCGACATCCCGATAAAGGCCAGCAGCGCAATATCCAGCAAACGCATCTGATGCAGATAAAACAGATAAGGAATCGGTCCCACCGACAACACATAATGGCTGCGCGGGATATGTTGCAGGAAGGTGTATTGATCGTCGAGCGCCACGATTTCACCGGCGCGCAGCCGCTTCATATCGGCTTCATCCAGTTCGTATTTGCTCATCGGCTCGATATGCAGATTAAATGACAAATCGAGGTCGAGGCTGCGGATGGTTTTGTTCCAGTCGCGCGGCGGGATCTCGCGCAACTCGCTGCGCATCAGAAACAGCGAACTGGCCATCAAATCGTTCATCGACTGGCGTCCGGCGCGTTCGGCGGTGAATTTGTACACCAGCCCCACCAGTAAGGTCATTACCAGAAAGCAGACGAACAACAGCAAATAGAACTGGATAAAGAGCTTTCTCATGCGGAACGGGTATCCCAGGCCTGCGGCGCGAACAGGTAGCCTTTATTACGGATGGTTTTGATGCGGAATGGCTCGGTGGCGCTGTCGTACAATTTTTTACGCAGGCGCGAAATCGCCACATCAATGCTGCGGTCCATGCCGTCGTAGCTGACGCCGCGCAGAGTCTGTAGCAGGGCGTCACGGTTGAGGATCTGGCCGGCGTGATTGGCCAGTTCCCACAGCAGATCGAAATCCGCCGTCGACAGGGTGATGTTTTCTTCAAACAGCGTCACCTGACGATTGAGCGCATCGATGGTCAGCGAGCCGAAACGCAACACTTTCTGCGAGCTTTGCACCGCCGGGGTCACTTCAGGCTGACCGATGTGCGCCTGGCGTAAATGCAGACGCAGGCGGGCCAGCAGAACGGCGGGTGGGGTGGTTTTAAGGATATAGTCGTTGGCACCCATTTCCAGCGCCAGGATGTGGTTCATATCGCTGTCGAGTGAGGTCAGCAGCACAATCGGCCCCTGCCAGCTGGAGCGTAAATCGCGGCATAATGTCATGCCATCCTTGCCGGGCAGCATGATATCCAGCATTACCAAATCGGGATCGGCAGCCTCAATGGTGGCTTCGGCACGATCGCCGCGCGTTTCGACAATCACCTCAATGTCATGACGTCCGAGATAGGCGGCGATCAGTTCACCGACTTCCGGCTCATCTTCCACATATACTATTTTGTTCATAATCCACTGTGACTGGTGAGTATGGACAGCAGCATAGCTTTTTCGCGCCTTTAGCTCTATGGCACAGCACGAAATATCCTTTGCTCACTGGTATACGAACCGTTAAATGTGCCATTATTACCGTCGCGTAGTCGCGCAAGGTTCGGAACCGTAATGAAAAACAGGAGGAGTGCGAGGGTGTCTGATAAAGAGCTGGCTTCAGCCGGATACAGTGACCGCATCTGCTTCAATTACAGTGATTTCCTTTCCGCCTCGTGTAAAAAACGCTGGAGTTTTGTTGATGCGATTTATGGTGTGATGCCTATCTTCGGCATGGTGACCCGTAAATCAACGCACAGTCTACAGGCGAGCGACGATCACCTGAAAGAATTAGCATTACAAATCATTTCAACTCAGGTCAGTGATGAGATCAACATTGCACGCCTGATCACCCTTGCGGAACAGCAGCACATCAGCCGTTTTGATATCCAGTTACCTTATCCATTGTCGGATGAGCAACTTGACGCTATTCATCAGGAATACCGTAAGCCGCTCAACCTGACACAGCAGGATGACCTGCTGTGTGTCTCCATTCCCGGCCAGCCGCACTAATTCGTTAGCTGCCACACTGCGGGCAGTGACGCCGCCAGTAAAAATACGATAGCGATACGTTCCAGCTGTGACAGCGTCTTGCTGGCACGGCCGTCACGCCGCGCATATAAAAACAGCAGCACGCCCGGCGCGTAGAGCACCACCGACAGCAGCAAATGCAGCGGGCCGGAGGCGTACAGCAACCAGATGCCATACAGGCTGGCGCCGACGCCGGTCAGCATCGCCAGCGGTTTTTGCTGTCCGCGCACCACTTTGATCAGATACAGACCCACCAGCAAATAGGGGACGAGGATCATCTCGGAGGCGATGGTGAGCAGGGTATTGTAATCCGCGCCGGTCACGGCGATCAGAATCAGACACACCTGCACGCTGCCGTTGGTCAGCCACAGCGATGCCGCCGGGGAGTTATGGCGGTTCTGACGCGCAATGCTGCGCGGAAAAGCCCCTTGCTGAGCGGCGAGGAACGGGACTTCGGCAGCCATAATGGTCCAGCTGAGATAGGCGCCGCACACCGAAATGATCAACCCGACCGCAATCACCGCATCACCCCAGTGGCCGATCAGATGTTTCATCAGCCCGGCCATGGAGGGATTGCGCATCTGCGCCAGCTCCGCGCGTGGCACCACGCCAATCGACAGCAACGTCACCAGCAAATACACCAGCAGCGCAGCCAGCACCGCCAGCAGGGTGGCGCGTCCGACATCTTTCTTATGGCGCGCCCGCGCCGAGACCACCACCGCGCCTTCAACCCCGATAAACACCCACAGGGTGATCAGCATGGTCTGCTTCACCTGCTGCCAGAGCGGCTGGCCGAGAGAAACGCCGCTAAAATCGAGGCGGAAGCGATCGAAGTTGAACGCCATCACGGCCAGCACCACAAACAGCAGCAGCGGCACCAGCTTGCCCAGGGTGGCGAGCAGATTGATGCTGGCGGCGGTTTGCACCCCACGCAGCACCAGCGCATGTACCAGCCATAGGAGCACCGACGCGCCAAGCATTGCCTGCCAGGTATTACCGTCGCCAAACACCACATGGTCCGGCGTATCGGTAAAAAAGCTCAGCGCGGAAAACACAATCACCAGGTAGGACACATTGGCGATCACCGCGCACAGCCAGTAACCCCAGGCCGAGCAGAACCCCATCAGCTCACCAAAACCAGCGCGCGCATAGGTAAAGATGCCGCCGTCCAGCTCGGGTTTCAGGCGCGTCAGCAGCAGCATCGCCAGCGAAAGAAACAGAATCCCGACACCGGTGATTAACCAGCCGATCAGCAACGCGGCCGGACCCGCCACGGCGGCCATATTTTGCGGCAGGCTGAATACCCCTGCGCCGAGCATTGAGCTGAGCACCAGCGCGGTGAGCGCGCTAAGACCTAATTTTTTATCCAAAACGCCTTTCCTGAGCAGCATACTATGCTGGGTGGTGGTTATTCCGCTGGATATTAACGCGACAAACTGCCGGTTTAAAAACGGAATGCCCTGAAAATCAGGCGGCAGATTTTACGGAGTGCGGGGAGGGAAGGCAATGAATGATGATGCAGAGATGGTCAGCATTTATGCAAACAGCAGGGCGACGGGCGCCGCCCTGCCGGAATGTTACTTGAACAGGTCCGCAGTGACGGTCAGGTTGCCGCCGCTCTGGTTCTGCCACTGGCGGGTGACGTGATAATACTTCGCCCCTTTATCCGCCGCGCGTTTCGCCACTTCTTCGGAGATCTCAGTCGGAGACCCGAAGTGGCCGGTGAAGGTGACGGTGTCAAACGGCTGCATCTGCGCTGCCGTGATGGCATTCACTTCCTGGATTTTGGTGCCGTTTGCCAGGGTGACGGTATAACGCTGGCCGGTCGAGCTTTGCGTTTCGAAGAAACGGCCCACTTTGGTGCTTGGGGTTTCTGAAGACGCAACGCCTGGGATCTCGACGTTTTTCGCCGCTGCGCCACCGGCGGCCAGCGCCGCTTTACCGGCTTCTGAATCAGCAGGGATGGTGTTCGGACTTTGCACCACACGCGCTTTGGCATCCGCTTTATACACGTAAGCCGTTACGTACTGGTTGCCGCCATTGTTGGCATCAATCTGGCGCACAATAAAGAAGGAGGCTGCGCCTTTCTCTTTGGCGGCTTTGGAAATAGCGTCGTTGACATCCGGCTGGCTGGAAAAGAAGCCGCTGACGGAAACGGTATCGAACGGCTCCAGACGGTAGGCTTCCGCTTTCGGCAGTGCCTTCACGCCATTGTAGGTGAGGTATTCCGTCTCTTTTGATGCGGCTGGCGCATCAGCATGGTACAGGTCAGCCGTGACACGCCAGTTGCCGCTGTTGCCGGTGGCGTCGTTGATACCCTGAATATAGAAAGAGGCAGCGCCCAGTTCATCTGCACGCTTAGAGACGGCGTCAGCAGCATCGCCAATCGCGTTGAAACGGCCGGTGATATTAATACGTTGGAATGGCTTCAACGCGGCCGCTTTTTCCGGCGTCAGTTCCTGCGCGGCAAACGCATTGGCTGCCAGCAGTGATAACAAGGTGGACGCCAGAATGGTGTTCTTCAGCTTCATAAAATGGATCCTTCGCCTTACGCAAAATGAGTACGAAAACGTGCTGGACTCTTGATGTATAACAGATTAGCCGCTGATTATTGCATGTAATAATCGGCCTGTCTCAGCCAATTTATGCGACACAGATTGACAATCAAACCGAATTATTCATCTGACTGTCATCAGCATCTGCTATGGCCTTTTTTTGTGCAGTTTACCAGTTAATCTGGTAACACTTATAAGCATAATAGTTAAAGTATTGTTAAATAAAGGTTTTTAATAACACTTAATTCGCCGTGACACGATTTTGCTTAGCAGATAATTTTTAATTATGGCTGAAACGCAGTGGCATAACGCGGCATTCAATCTTTGCGTCTGAATATTAGTGTGAATGTCATAAGTGTGCGTTATCGCTGTAGATCGCTATTCATATTTTCAGTAGGTTATAAAGACTTTGTTACATTGCGCATTTCGCTCATAAGTAGCTGAAACACCGTTTCAGTTGCATGAGCTTGTGCCGCTTACAGACCCTCATCCTTTAACCGATGAAAGGAAACAGTATGTTAATTGGGATACCCAAAGAGCGGTTAGCCAACGAAGCGCGCGTGGCCGCCACGCCGAAAACCGTTGAGCAGCTGATCAAGCTGGGATTCAGCGTAACCATCGAGCAGGGCGCAGGTATTCGCGCCAGTTTTGATGATGAAAGTTTTGTTGCCGCAGGGGCCACGATCAGCAACACCGCTGAGGTGTGGCAGTCAGATATCGTGCTGAAAGTGAATGCACCCGATGATGGCGAAATTGACCTGACGCGCGCCGGAAGCACGCTGGTGAGCTTTATCTGGCCTGCACAGAATCCGGTGCTGCTGGAAAAACTGGCCGCGCGCAACGTCACCGTCATGGCGATGGATTCCGTGCCGCGTATTTCCCGTGCGCAGGCGCTGGACGCACTCAGCTCGATGGCCAACATTGCCGGTTATCGCGCGATCGTCGAAGCGGCGCACGAGTTTGGTCGCTTCTTTACCGGGCAAATCACTGCGGCGGGTAAAGTTCCCCCGGCGAAAGTGATGGTGATCGGTGCCGGTGTGGCCGGTCTGGCCGCTATCGGCGCAGCGGGTAGCCTGGGTGCTATCGTGCGTGCCTTCGATACCCGTCCGGAAGTGAAGGAACAGGTGCAGAGTATGGGCGCTGAGTTCCTTGAGCTGGATTTCGAGGAAGAAGCGGGCAGCGGTGACGGCTACGCCAAAGTGATGTCCGAAGCCTTTATTAAGGCCGAGATGGCGCTGTTTGCCGCCCAGGCGCAAGAGGTCGACATTATTGTCACCACCGCGCTGATCCCAGGCCGTCCGGCACCGAAGCTGATCACCAAAGAGATGGTTGCCAGCATGAAGCCGGGCAGCGTGATTGTCGATCTGGCCGCGCAAACCGGTGGTAACTGTGAACTCACCGTCGCCGATCAGGTGACCCTGACCGACAACGGCGTAAAAATCATCGGTTATACCGATCTGCCGAGTCGTCTGCCGACGCAGTCTTCTCAGCTGTACGGCACCAACCTGGTGAACCTGCTGAAGCTGCTGTGCAAAGAGAAAAATGGCGAAATCGCCGTGGATTTCGATGACGTGGTGATTCGCGGCGTCACCGTGATCCGCGAGGGCGAAGTCACCTGGCCGGCACCGCCGATTCAGGTTTCCGCCGCGCCGAAAGCGGCACAGCCTGCGGCCGCACCCAAAGCGAAGGTGGAAGAAAAACCGGCTTCGCCGTGGCGGAAGTATGTGCTGCTGGCCCTGGCTGTGGTGCTGTTCGGCTGCCTGGCTAACGTGGCACCGCCGGAGTTCCTGTCACACTTCACCGTGTTCGCGCTCGCCTGCGTGGTGGGTTACTACGTGGTGTGGAACGTCAGCCACGCGCTGCATACGCCGTTAATGTCAGTCACCAACGCCATCTCCGGCATTATCGTGGTGGGCGCCGTGTTGCAGATGGGCCACGGCGGTTGGGTGACGCTGCTGGCATTTGTGGCGGTGCTGATCGCCAGCATCAACATCTTTGGTGGCTTTACCGTCACCCAGCGCATGCTGAAAATGTTTCGTAAGAATTAAGGGGTAACAACATGTCTGGCGGATTAGTTACTGCAGCATACATTGTTGCCGCGGTTCTGTTTATTTTCAGCCTTGCCGGTCTCTCGAAGCACGAGACGTCGAAGCAGGGTAACATTTTTGGTATGAGCGGGATGGCCATTGCCCTGCTCGCCACCATCTTCGGTCCCAACAGCGGTAACGTTGCCTGGATCCTGCTGGCGATGGTGATTGGCGGCGCGATTGGTATGCGTCTGGCGAAAAAGGTCGAAATGACCGAGATGCCGGAGCTGGTTGCCATTCTGCACAGCTTCGTAGGGCTGGCGGCGGTTCTGGTGGGCTTCAACAGCTACCTCGATCACGCACCGGGCCTGCCGGCGGTGATGGAAAATATCCATCTGACCGAAGTGTTCCTCGGTATCTTTATTGGTGCGGTCACCTTTACCGGTTCGCTGGTCGCCTTTGGCAAGCTGCGCGGAAAAATTTCCTCTCGTCCGCTGATGCTGCCGCATCGCCATAAGCTGAACCTGCTGGCGCTGGTGGTCTCTTTCCTGCTGCTGCTGTGGTTTGTGCATACCGCAAGCACTGGCGCTCAGGTGTTCGCGCTGCTGCTGATGACCGTCATCGCGCTGGCGTTCGGCTGGCATCTGGTGGCCTCGATCGGCGGTGCGGATATGCCGGTGGTGGTGTCGATGCTGAACTCCTACTCAGGCTGGGCGGCGGCGGCTGCGGGCTTTATGCTGAGCAACGATCTGCTGATCGTGACCGGTGCGCTGGTGGGATCGAGTGGTGCCATCCTGTCGTACATCATGTGTAAAGCGATGAACCGTTCCTTTATTAGCGTGATCGCCGGTGGTTTCGGTACCGATACCAGCGTAGGTGGTGAGAGCGAAGAAGCCGGTGAACACCGTGAAATCACTGCGGAAGACACCGCGGAGCTGCTGAAAGCCTCTTCCTCGGTGATCATCACCCCAGGCTACGGCATGGCGGTGGCGCAGGCACAGTATCCGGTGGCGGAAATCACCGAGAAGCTGCGCGCGCGCGGTATCAAGGTGCGCTTCGGTATTCACCCGGTTGCCGGGCGTCTGCCGGGTCATATGAACGTGCTGCTGGCGGAAGCGAAGGTGCCGTACGACGTAGTGCTGGAGATGGATGAAATCAACGAAGATTTCAGCGATACCGACACGGTGCTGGTTATCGGTGCTAACGACACCGTCAACCCGGCGGCGCAGGAAGATCCACGCAGCCCAATCGCCGGTATGCCGGTACTGGAAGTGTGGAAAGCGCAGAACGTGATCGTGTTTAAACGTTCAATGAATACCGGCTATGCCGGTGTGCAAAACCCGCTGTTCTTCAAAGACAACACCCAGATGTTGTTTGGTGATGCGAAGGCCAGCGTGGAAGGTATTTTGCGCGCGCTGTAATAAAAAGGGCGGCAAATTGCCGCCCGATCAGAAAGAAGAAGGGCGACCATTAGGGTCGCCCTTTTTTTAATCGTCATCGTCCTCTTCATCATCGAGGTCGATAGGGGATTTAAAGTCATCAGGCTTGATTGCCAGCAAATCGCAGCGCAAATGGTCGATCACCTGCTCGGCGGTATTGCCAAGGAAAGCGGCCGACAATCCGGTACGTCCGATAGTGCCGAGCACCACAATCCCGGCACCCAGATGGGCTGCGATATCGGGGATCACCTCTTCCGGCAGACCTTTGGCGACGTGGGTAAACTCTTCGCTAATGGAAAACTTCTGCCGCAGCGCTTTCATCGCCACCAGATGCTGGCCGCGAATGGCGTCGTTATAGACGCTGGGGTCAAAATCAGGCAGTTCGATGGCGATATTAATCGGGGTAATCGGATAGGCGCCCACCAGATGCACCTCGGTGTGGTTGACCATATCGGCCAGCTGGGTGGTTTCATGAATCAGTTTTTGGTTAAGGGCATCATGATGGGGTTCTTCGCTGGCGAGGTTGACCGCCACCAGCGCTTTACCGCCTTCCGGCCAGGGCTGATCTTTCACCATCCATACCGGGCACGGACACTTGCGCAGCAGATGCCAGTCGGTGGGGGTGAAAATCACCGCTTCCAGACGATCGTGCTGATGCGCCATCTTCAGCACCAAATCATGCTGATGGCTCAGCACTTCATGGATAATCGCCTCGTAGGGGCGGTTATGCCAGATCACCTTGATTTCAATATCAACGCCCGCTTCGATATAGGCATGAGCCTGCTCGCGGATCCACTCGGTGCGCTGGCTGATGACGCCTTTACGCATATTGGAGCGCTCATCCGGCGACAACAGGGTGGTCATTTCGTAAGAGAAATCGTAGATAGGCAGGAAGGCTTTGATTTTTCCGCCGATACGTTGATTGAGATAGACCGCACGTCGCAGCGCGGGCTGGTCGTCCTGCTGAGCATCAATGGCAACCAGAATATTTTGGTACCGGGACATAAGGCAATCTCCTCAAAACCAAAGCAAGTTGGGTTAAAGATAGCCTAAGTTATGACAGGGAAGAAGGGAAAAAGTTGTTGCCGGATCAATAAAATAACATTTATTAATCCGGCATCGCATCAGGCAGCCTGGTCAGTCTGACCAGCAAGTTCTGCCAGCAGGGCATGGTTTTCGATAGTGATATATTTGCCTTTTACCGCCAGCATACCACTTTTCTGGAAACGACCGAGTAAACGGCTGATGGTTTCTACGGTTAGTCCCAGATAGTTACCAATATCGCCACGCGTCATGGTTAAGCGGAACTCGCGCTGCGAGAAACCGCGCTGACCGAAGCGGCGGGACAGGTTCCAGATAAAGGCGGCGAGGCGTTCTTCCGCATTCTTTTTCGACAGCAGCAAAATCATATCCTGATCGCCTTTAATCTCGCCGCTCATCAGACGCATCATCTGCTGACGCAGGGCAGGCATCTTACCGGAGAGATCGTCGAGGGTTTCAAAGGGGATCTCGCACACCATTGCGGTTTCCAGCGCCTGCGCAAAGCTGGGATGATGCGCGCTGACAATGGCGTCAAAACCGACCAAATCGCCTGCCAGATGGAAGCCGGTAATTTGTTCGTCACCCTGTTCGGTGATGGTGTAGCTTTTGATGGTGCCGGAGCGGATGGCGTAGAGGGATTTCAGTTCATCACCGGCTTTAAACAGCGTCTGGCCTTTCTGGATCGGCTTTTTGCGTTCAATGATATTATCCAGCTGATCCAGTTCATGCTCGTTCAGCGTGAAGGGAATACACAACTGGCTGATGCTGCAATCCTGACAATGGATGGCACACCCGCCAGACTGAATACGTCGAATGCTGCGTTTTTCCGGGATCATAATATTTACGCTCGATGATTATTGACTGCCGTCAATTTTAACATTTTTCCGCGCGAAGGGAACTCATCCGAGCAGTAATATTCCTCAAAAAAAGTGTGGTCGGCGCAACATTCGTTGATCACTGGTAATTCCGCTATTTGCTGATAAGTAACGCAACGGCGTTTTTTGATCTGGAACGTTTTGTTGACACCTTTTGTGATCGCGCGCAGATTTTTTCTGGCATAAAGTGACGGATGTGACGGCCAAACGCCTTTGCTATCCTTTCTTAGCTGGCATGTATTGTGAGAAAAAACCATGAACCTTGATGATGACGACCTTTTCCGGGATGCCATGGGTGATGTGACACCGTTAAAAGATTGCGCCAACACCCAGTGGCTGCGCGCACCTTCAACCAAAGCACCGCGCGCAGCACAACCCGCCGATGAACAGGATAATTTTCTGACCCGTGGTTTTCTGGAAATTATTCCGCTGACCACGCCACTGGAATTCAAAGCCGACGGCATTCAGCAGGGCGTGCTGGATAAGCTGAGACTGGGCAAATACCCGCTGGATGCCAGCCTCAATCTGCTGCGCCAGCCGGTGGAAACCTGCCGTCAGTCGTTATTCAGCTTTATGATGCAGGCGCGCAGGCAGGGATTGCGCAATCTGCTGATCATTCACGGTAAAGGGCGCAATGACGAGGCGCACGCCAATATCGTGCGCAGCTACGTGGCGCGCTGGCTGCAACAGTTTGAAGAAGTGCAAACCTTCTGCATGGCGCAACCGCAGCATGGCGGAGCGGGCGCGCTCTACGTGGGACTGCGTAAAACCGACAAGGCACGCCTGGATAACCGCGAACGTCATGCCAAGCGCAGCCGCTAATTGTGGAACTTACGGATGGAGGCCATCAGCACCTCCGCACTCAGGCTCAGGGTGTTGCCGGTACGGGTGATAATGCCCACCGGCTCGCCAGGGCCGCTTGAGTTGATGGGCAGGGCGCACAGCGCGTTGTGATTCAAATCTTCCTTAATCGCGCCGGAAGGGACAAACCACACATAGTCGTAACGCAGCGCCAGCTGACGTGCCAGCGAGGTGGACGAGGTTTCGACGCAGTTGGCGGGCAGGGAGCAATCCTGTTCGTCCAGCATCTGCTGGGCAATGCGGCGCGGCGCGGTGCCCTCCGGCGAAATCACCACCGGCCACTGCATGGCGCGGGAAAGCGTGACATTGTCACTTAAGAGGGGATGCTCCGGACGCACCACCAGTTTGAGCGTTTCCAGAAACAGCAGTTCATAGGTCAGACCCGCCATCATTTCGCTGTCAGCCATACGGCCGATGCCAATATCAAACTCTCCGGCACGTAATCCGGCTAACAACACGTTGTTATGCAGGGTAGCGACCTGCACCGTGGTATTCGGCTGCTGCTGATGGAAGCGGTCGAGGATTTGCGGCAGCATCCCCATGGCGGCGGTGGTGAGTGCGCCGAGGCGGATCACCATCGGGCGCCCCGGTAGCGGGGAATTGAAACTCTGTCCGGCATGATTGAGTGCATCCAGCACTTTCACCGCGTGCGTCAGAAATTGTTCACCGAGGGTGGTGAGCTGCGCGCCCAGTCGGCCACGTTCGAATAGCCGGGCACCGGCCAGTTCCTCCAGCTCATTAAGGGTTTTTGACAGCGCAGGCTGGCTCAGGCTCAGGGTTTCCGCTGCGCGTCCGAGGGTGCCTTGCTGCGCTACGGCAACAAAGGTGTGTAAATGGCGCAAGCGAATGCGCTGATTGAAAAGGATATTTTTGTCCATAACCTCACACTTAATGAGATTTCGGCATTGCAGGCAACTGGCAAACTGAAATTTTGTTAACTTACCTGCAAAATTATATTAACAAAATATCCCGATGTCGCGTTACACGCATAAGCTGCTGTTTTAACATAAAAACCCACATATTCTTCTAGCCTGGCAATTATCACTCCCAGTAATATCAGTGGGTTAAGAGCGAAAAAGTTGAATAATTATCAATTCCATCCAAAATTCCTGCCCGTTATTGTTAACGATGAGCTATCATACACGCCGTTTTTTTTACCAAAACTGATGTTTAAATCGGTAAGTCCAGGCAGGAGTTCTACGTGACCAGCGTTGAAGCAGTAGATGTACGCCAGCTCATTAATCAGAGCGCATTAAGCAGCTGGCAAAAGCGCTTAATCTTGCTGTGCTTCATTGTAGTTGCGCTGGACGGTATGGACATTGCGCTGATGGGCTTTATCGCCCCGACGCTGAAAGCATCGTGGGGCGTCAGCAATCATCAGCTCGGCATGGTGATCAGCGCAGCGTTGATTGGGCTGGCGCTGGGCGCGATGGTGGCGGGGCCACTGGCGGATCGCTACGGTCGACGCGTGATGATCCTGCTCAGCGTGTTGTTCTTCGGCCTGTGGACGCTGGCGACCGCGATGGCGCAGAACATCGAACAGATGATGCTGTTCCGATTCCTGACCGGGCTGGGGCTGGGTGCCGCGATGCCGAACGTGGGGACGCTGGTAGCGGAATACGCGCCGGAGCGTCGCCGTTCCTTTATCATCACCGTGGTATTTTGCGGCTTCACCTTTGGCGCGGCCACCGGTGGCTTCGCGGCTTCCTGGCTGCTGCCGCGTTATGACTGGCATTCAGTGATGCTGCTGGGCGGTTTGCTGCCGCTGGTGGTGCTGCCTTTCCTGCTGCGTGGCTTACCGGAATCGGTGCGTTTTCTCATCGCCCGCCGTGCGCCAGGCGCCCGCATCCACGCCATCCTCGAACGTATGCTGCCGGGCGCAGTGCAGGCGGGTAGCCATTTCCATAGCGCCGAGTTGCCCACCGCACGGCGTGGCGCAGTGGCCACCGTGGTCTCGCGTCGCTACCTGTTCGGCAGCCTGATGTTGTGGGGCGGCTATTTTATGGGGCTGTTCCTGGTCTATCTGATGGGCAGCTGGCTGCCGTCGCTGGTCCACACCCTCGGTATGTCGGTAACGGAAGCGGCGATTATCACCGCGATGTATCAGGCGGGCGGCACCCTGGGATCGTTGTTTGCGGGCTGGCTGATGGACCGTATCAACGCCAACCTGGCGCTGGCGCTGATCTACTTTTTCGGTGGCATCGCGATTATCGCCCTCGGCTTCTCCCCGGCGCAGGTCGGGCTGATGAGCGTCATCGCCTTCTGTAGCGGCTTCTGTTTTAACGGCGCCAATACCGGTATGAACGCACTCTCCGCCAGCTATTATCCCACCCATGCCCGCGCCACCGGCTCCAGCTGGATGCACGGCGTGGGTCGCGTCGGCGCGATCCTCAGTGCCTTTGTCGGTGCGGAGTTTCTGTCGCTCGGCTGGTCCTTCAGCCATATCTTCCTGATACTGGCGCTGCCGGCGGTGTTAACCACCCTGATGCTGGTCCTGAAATTTCGCTTTGGCGATGCTGCGCAGCAGGGCGAGTGACAGGGCGATCACAGTTCGGCGAAATTCTTACCCGGCGCTAAAGGGTTGATCTACAGTAGCAACAACCCTTTAGCCCGAGGTGATGACCATGGACAATTTTCTCACCAGCGATGCGATCCGCACGCTGTTTTCTCAGGCCATGTCGGCGATGTATCAGCAGGAAGTGCCACTCTACGGCACCCTGACGCAGCTGGTAAGCGCCGTCAATGAACGGACATTAGAAGCCAATCCCGCGCTGAAAAACCGTCTGGCCGCTGCCGATGAACTGAGCCGTTTAAGTGTGGAGCGCCACGGCGCGATACGCGTCGGCACTGCCGACGAACTGAATATGCTGCGCCAGATGTTTGCGGTGATGGGGATGCACCCGGTGGGCTATTACGATCTGTCGCAGGCCGGGGTGCCGGTGCACTCCACCGCCTTTCGCCCGGTCTCCGACAGCGCGCTGCGCCGCAATCCGTTTCGCGTCTTCACCTCGCTTCTGCGGCTGGAGCTGATCAACGATGAGGCGCTACGCGCCAAAGCCGCCGCAATCCTCGCCGCCCGCGATATCTTTACCCCCGGCTGTCGGCAGCTTATCGCCAGACATCAGCAGCAGGGCGGTCTGAATGCGACCGATGCGGCGCAGTTTGTCAAAGAAGCGCTGGAAACCTTCCGCTGGCACGCCGATACCACGGTGGACAGCGCCACCTACCGCGCGCTAAGCCTGCAACACCGGCTGATTGCCGACGTGGTCTGCTTCCGTGGCTGCCACATCAACCATCTGACGCCGCGCACGCTGGATATTGACCGCGTCCAGGCGCTGATGCCGACACGCGGCATCGATCCCAAAACCCTGATTGAGGGGCCGCCGCAGCGCCAGGTGCCGATTCTGCTGCGTCAGACCAGCTTCAAGGCGCTGGAAGAACCGGTGCATTTTCGCGATGGCTTTCAGGGCACGCATACCGCCCGTTTCGGTGAGATCGAACAACGCGGCGTCGCGCTGACGCCGAAAGGACGCGCGCTGTACGACCGGCTGCTGGCGGAAGCGGGAACGGGCCAGGATAACCAGCATCACCAGCAACATTTATCGGCGGTGTTCCGCGCCTTCCCTGATGATGAAATCACGCTGCGCGATCAGCAGCTGGCGTGGTTCCGCTACCGGCTGACCGAGAAAGGCATTCAGCAGCCGCCGCGCGCCGAAGAAAGCATGGAACAGCTGATGCAGGAAGGCCGCCTGCTGGCCGAACCGATCACCTATGAAGATTTTCTGCCGGTCAGCGCGGCGGGGATTTTTCAGTCCAATCTCGGGGATACAGCGCAGGTGCGCAGTGCGGGCAACGCCAGCCGCGAGGCGTTTGAAAGCGCGCTGGGCGCGGCGGTACAGGATGAAATGGCGTTGTATCAGCAGATGCAGCAACGCAGTCTGGTCCGTTGCGGGCTGGCATAAAAAAAGCCGGTCTGCGCAGGGCAGACCGGCTTTCCTTTCTTTATTGCAGGCGCTGATTACGCACCAGCGCGTACTTCCCGGCACCCAAAAACATAATGGCGAGCGCGCCAAGCGCGTAGAGGGCTTCCGTTTCCAGCGACCATGCACCCACCTCGGTGGTGTGCCAGACAACGCCCATCTTCACCAGCAGCGTGGCGACAATCATATTCACCACGATAATGAAGGCCGCAGGACGCGTCAGTAAGCCAATAATCACCATAATGGGTGCCACAATTTCCCCGATGTAAGCACCGTAAGCGATGAAACCTGGCATACCTTTGACGGTGAGCATTTGCGCGATCCAGGCGACGCCGTGGATGACCTTAAACTCGCCGTGAAACAGCAACAAACCGCCAAACGTCAGACGAAGCAATAACTTACCGAAGTCCGGGTGATCACACATCCGGCTAAATAACTGATTAATTCCACCGAACATCCTATTTCTCCGACGCGCCAGGTTAACGTGTAACATTAAATGTAATCGACAAAAGTGCGCCAGCCAAAAAATTTGAATGAGATGTTCAAAGATTCGGGCGCTGTTTCGGCTTAATCTGCAAATGCCTGACCAACATGGACATCCGCTCGGGGCCTGCAAATAATGGAGAGATGCTTTATCAGGGAAGCCGAGATGAAAAACGAACGACGCCTGAGGATCATGACCGCAGAGGGTGAACTCAGGGGCTTAATGGATGATGATCTTTTTCTCTTCAAGGGGATACCTTACGCTGCGCCACCGGTCGGTGCGCTGCGCTGGCGACCGCCGCAACCGATGCAACCCTGGCAGGGCGTGCGCGATGCCACCGCATGGGGCGATGCCTGCTGGCAAAACCGGGACTATTGTGTGGCGGCCGGCGGTGGCGATCCCGGCAATTTCAGTGAAGATTGTCTCTATCTCAATATTTGGACGCCCGACGTTGAACCTGCGCGACCGCTACCGGTGATGGTCTGGCTGCATGGCGGAGGCTTTACCATTGGCGCGGGTAGCCTTGAGCCGTACCGCGGCAAGGCGCTGGCGGCGCAGGGCGTGGTGGTGGTGACGCTTAACTATCGCCTGGGTCATTTCGGCTTCTTTGCCCATCCGGCGCTGGATGCGGAATATCCGCCAGACAGCGTGATCAACAATTTTGCGCTGCTCGATCAGATTGCCGCTCTGCAATGGGTGCAGCGCAATATTCCGTCGTTCGGCGGCGATCGCCACAATATCACGCTATTTGGTGAATCTTCCGGTGCGCGCAGCCTGTTGTCGCTATGCTGCTCGCCGCTGGCGGAAGGGCTGTTTCATAAAGGCATTGTGCAAAGCGCCTATAGCCTGCCGGATATTCCCCGCAAACAGGCGCAGCAGGTGGGTAAACAGGTCGCGGCACATTTCGGTCTGGCGGAAAACGCCACGGCGGCTGAGCTACGCGCCTTGCCCGCCGCGGAGTTCTGGCCGCTGCAACGTCCGCTGGCGCTTGGCCCGGTGCCGATCTGCGGCGATGCGGTGTTGCCAAAACCGATGCTGGCGACCTTTATGGCTGGCCGCCAGCATCGCGTGCCGCTGATGATTGGCAGCAACAGCGATGAAGCCAGCGTGCTCGACTATTTTGGCGTCAACCCGACGCGGGTGCTGCAACAGATGCGGCGCAAAAATCGTCTTGGCTATCAGCTGATGAAGTGGATCTACGATATGCATGACGATGCGCTGCTGGGTCGGATGCTGGCGCGCGATATGGCTTTTTCGGTGATGCCGCTACTGATTGTGAAGGCGCAGCACAATATCGGTATGCCCGGCTGGCGCTACTGGTTCGATTACGTCTCCGAACATTCGCGCGATCTTTATCCGTATGGTGCCTGGCACGGCAACGAAATCCCTTACGTATTCAATACGCTGACGTCGCTGGCGCTGCCGCAGAATCGCCCCTATACCGAGGCTGACCACGCTTTTGCCGCCACAGTCAGCGCCTTTTGGGTTACCTTCGCGCGAGACGCCAGTGAGTACAGCTATCGGCTGCGCGGCGAGATTGACTGGCCAGCCTGGCGCAACGGTGAGGATGTTACCCTGGTGTTTGGCCGTGAAGCGGAAGCTCCCCTGACGCTGAAGCCCCGTTTTATGCGCGGGCGCCTGCGCCTGTTCCGTCTGATGATGCGCAGCATGGTGAAACTTTGATTAGCCTGCTAATGATGAAGGGATGCAAACGATTTTTTAAAGCAAATTTTCGCCTATCGGCCTGATTTCATACAGACAATCATTTTCCGTTCATTGCTTACCCAGCAATTAATTAGCTTACGAAACCAGTACATTTTCCCTATCCACTGCCGATAAACGCAATATGCCCGATTTTATCGGGCCTCCATTGCGTTTCACATCAAGGGATTTCGTATGGGTATCTTAAAAAACTTCACCATTCGCGCAGTAATGCTCACCATTCTTGGGTTGTTTTGTCTGTTGTGGTGCGTTGTCGGTCTGTTTAGCGTCCACTCACTGAACGCCCTGAGTGATGGCAACGAGATTGACCGACAGCTGGTCAATCAGATGACGGCGCTGAGTAAGGGAAATGATCAATATTTTCGTGTTGTTACGCGCCTTTCTCGCGTAATGGAAACCCGTGCGGCGGGCGCAACCCCGACCGCCGATGCTTTCGCGCCGGTACAGCAGGCGCTGGACAGCATGAAACAACAGCTCGACCAGTTTAAAGCCATGGCGCCTGGCCCGATGGATGCCGACACCGTCAACAGCGTTATTGCCAACTGGCAAAAACTGCTGGATGAGGGTATTACGCCGCAGGTTTCGCTGGCACGGCAGGGAACGCTGGAGGCGTATCGCGCGCAGGCCAACAATGTGACCCCGGCGCTGAGCCGCGCCTTTGGTGCCAGCGCGGATAGCTTTAACCAGTCCGCAGGAGCGAAGCTGGATGACACCCGCGTCACCGTGGATAAACTGACCAACGTCACGAAGATCATTATCCTGGTGGCGGTAGCGGCAGGGTTGCTGATCCTGCTGTTTACCGATCGCTATCTGGTCGCCATGTTGGTCAAACCGCTGGAACGCATTCGCAATCACTTCGCGGTAATCGCCCAGGGGGATCTTAGCCAGCCGGTAGAAGAGTTTGGCCGCAACTGCGTCGGCAAACTGGTGCCGCTGCTGCGCGCCATGCAGGACAGCCTGCGTGAAGCGGTCAGCGCCATCCGCAGCGGTACGGAAAACATTTATCGCGGCGCGGCGGAAATCTCCGCCGGCAACAACGATCTCTCCTCACGCACCGAAGAACAGGCTGCCGCGCTGGAGCAGACGGCCGCCAGCATGGAAGAGTTAACCGCGACGGTGAAATTTAACGCCGACAACGCGCGTCAGGCCAGTTCGCTGGCGGAAACCGCCTCCGGCACCGCGCAGCAGGGCGGCCGCCTGGTGGGTGAAGTGGTCACCACCATGGAAGGCATCTCCGGCAGTTCGAAGAAGATCGCGGAAATCACCAGCGTTATCAACAGCATCGCCTTCCAGACCAATATCCTGGCGCTGAACGCCGCGGTGGAAGCCGCACGCGCCGGTGAGCAGGGCCGCGGCTTTGCCGTGGTCGCCAGTGAAGTGCGTAATCTGGCGCAGCGCAGCGCCGGGGCGGCGAAAGAGATCGCCACGCTGATTGAAGATTCGGTGCAGCGCGTCGAGAAAGGTTCCGAACTGGTCAACAGCGCGGGCAGCACCATGCATAACATCCTGAAATCAGTGCAGGATGTGAATGAGATCATGAAGCATATCGCGGCGGCGTCTGAGGAGCAGAGCAAGGGGATTTCGCAGGTCGGCACTGCCGTCACCGAAATGGACAGCGTCACCCAGCAGAACGCCTCGCTGGTGGAGCAGGTGTCTGCCGCTGCCAGCGCGCTGGAACGTCAGACCGAAGCGTTGCAGGCATCCGTGGCGAAGTTCCGTCTCTCGGACCATGCGCCCGTCAGTCCGGTGGCCGCGCCCGCGTTGCGCCGTCCGAACCTGAGCGCCGCGCCTGCCGTTCAGTCCAAATCCGCCAGCGCCGACGAATGGGTTTCATTCTGAGGCTGACACAACCATGCCACCAGTTCCCGCAGGAACGGTGGCGCATCCTGCTGTGCACGTTGTAACAGGCTGTAGCTCGCCCCGGTGGTCACGCAGTGGTCAAACGGGGCGATCAGGCGGCCATTCGCCAGATCGTTCTGCACCAGCGACACATCCGCCACCGTCACGCCAAATCCCTGAATCGCCGCACTGATCGCCAGATCCATGGTTGCAAAATGCTGATTACGCGCCATCGGCACGCTGACCTGTTGTTGCTGTAACCACAGCTGCCAGTCGCGCTGATCATTGGTGGGATGCAAAAAGGTGAAGCGCGCCAGCGCAGCCACGCTGGCAGGCGGAGCCACGCTGCTTGCCAGCACCGGCGTCAGACGTTCATCAAACAGATGAATCGCCTCGGCGGGGGCGCTACCATAGACGATCGCCGCATCGAAGTTGTCGAGCTGTGAAGCGTGGTCGAGGGTGGTTGTCAGCGCCACATGGATCTCGGGCCGTTGCTGCTCCAGCGCCACCAGACGCGGCACCAGCCAGCGCATGGCGCAGGTGGGGGCTTTCAGGCGAATCGAGGCGTTGCTGCGGCTGGCTTTCTCCGTGGCATTCACCAGCATGGCAAAGCCCTGCTGCAACTCCGGCAGCAGCGCCGCCCCCTGCGACGTCAGATGCAGGCCGCGTGCATGGCGTTCAAACAGCGCAAACCCCAGCCAGCTCTCCAGCGAGGCGATTTTGCGGCTGACCGCGCCCTGCGTAATACAAAGCTCGCTGGCGGCGCGCGTCAGATTGAGATGGCGCGCCGTGACCAGAAAGGCGTGAATGGCGTTGAGCGGCAGAGCGGAGCGGGACATAACGGCCTCAAGCTATGAGTTTAAGTCATGGCTATTATGACAACAATTCGCTTGTCGACTCAAGCCACAGGCCGTTGAATAGAAATCTGATTTCTTTACGTGGTTATGCAACCTTGCGGAGTAGCGATGTCTCTTCATTCAAGTGTCCGGATTCATTCTAAATTGCCCGATGTCGGTACCACCATTTTCAGCGTGATTGGTCAGCTTTCGGCGCAGCACAAAGCCATCAACCTGTCGCAGGGCGCGCCCAACTTCCCGTGCGATCCGCAGCTGGTCGAGCTGGTCAGCACCGCCATGCGCGAAGGGCATAACCAGTACGCGTCATTGACCGGCCTGCCCGCGCTGAAAGAGGCGCTGGCGGCGAAAGTGCAGACGCTGTATGGCCAGCAGTACGATGTGGGCAGCGAAGTGCTGATCACCGGCAGCGCCAGCCAGGGCATTTATATGGCGATTTCCGCGCTGGTGCATCCGGGTGATGAAGTGATTTTCTTCGAACCGGCCTTCGACAGCTACGCGCCGGTGGTGCGTTTGCAGGGCGGGACGCCGATCGGTCTGAAGTTGCAGGTGCCGGATTTCGCCATCAACTGGGACGAACTGCGCGCCAGCATCACGCCACGCACCCGCATGATCATCATCAACACGCCGCACAACCCGAGCGCGCAGGTATTAACCCCGGCGGATCTGGATCAACTGGCGGCGTTGACGCGCAATACCGATATCGTGGTGTTGTCCGATGAAGTGTACGAACACATCGTGTTTGATGGCCGTCCGCATTGCGGCATGGCAACGCACCCGGAACTGGCGCAGCGCAGCGTGATCGTCTCCTCATTCGGGAAAACGTTCCATGTCACCGGCTGGCGCGTGGGTTATGCGCTGGCGCCGGCAGAGCTGATGACCGAGATCGTCAAAGTGCATCAGTTTATGATGTACGCCGCCGATACGCCGATGCAGGTGGGTTTCGCCCATTATCTGCAAAAGCCGGAAAACTATTTGCAGCTGTCGCCGTTCTATCAACAGAAACGCGATCGCCTGCTGGCGCTGATGGCCGATTCGCCGTTTAAACTGCTGCCGTGCGCCGGTTCCTTTTTTGTTTTAGCCAGTTACGGACATTTCAGTGACGAAAGCGACAGTGAAATGGTAAAACGTCTCATCGTCGATCACGGTGTGGCCACCATCCCGTTGTCGGCGTTCTATATGGATGGCACAGACAATAAATTAATTCGCCTGTCGTTTGCCAAAGACGATGCGACATTACAGGCCGGGGCAGAAGCGCTCTGCCGGGTCAAAGGGTAACTTAGGGGTATAACAATGAAAAAATTAAACGCACTGTTTGTGGCGCTCGGCATGATGACCTCTGTTCATGCATTCGCGCAGGAAACCTTACGCTACGGTCTGGAATCACAGTATCCGCCGTTTGAAAGCCGTAACGCCCAGGGCGAGCTGGAAGGCTTTGACATCGAGCTGGGCAAAGCGATTTGCCAGAGCGGTAACTTCAAATGCAGCTGGGTGGAAAGCAGCTTTGATGCGCTGATCCCGGCCTTGCAGGCGAAGAAGTTTGATGCCATCAACTCGGCGATGAACATCACCGAAGCGCGCGCGAAAAGCATCGATTTCACCAAACCGATCTACCGCATCCCGACCATGCTGGTGGCAAAACAGGGCCAGGGCCTGCTGCCGACCGCGGAGTCGCTGAAAGGTAAAAACATCGGCGTGCTGCAAGGCTCGATTCAGGAAACCTATGCCAAGAAGCACTGGGAACCGCAGGGCGTTACCGTGACCTCGTATCAGGATCAGAACCAGGTTTACAACGACATGGTCGCCGGGCGTCTTGATGGCACGCTGGTGATGTCAGCAGCGGGTCAGTCGGGCTTCCTTGATAAGCCGCAGGGCAAAGGTTTCGCTTTTGTCGGCAAGCCGGTAGAAGACGACACCATTCTGGGTTCCGGTATCGGTTTCGGTTTGCGTAAGGGCGATGCGAAGCTGAAGCAGGAGCTGGACGCCGCGATCACCAAAGTGCAGACCGACGGCACGGTGAAGAAGCTGGCGGCGAAGTTCTTCCCAGGCATCGATGTCAGCACGGCGAAATAATCTTTCAGGGTGCGCAGAAATGCGCACCCTGCGTATTGACGGCATTTATGCCGACCGGATTAATCTATTTCGCGGCCAGAGAACACAACGCTTCCGCCACCTGGTACGACTTCACAAACGACGGCACCGGCAAAAATTCAAAGCGCGAATGGAAATTGTGCGCGCCGGTAAAGAAATTCGGCGTCAGTAATCCTTTGGCCGAGAGCGCCGCGCCATCGGTGCCACCGCGCATCGGGATTACCTTCGGTTCAATCCCCAGCTGCGCCAGCGCCGCAAAAATTAAATCAATCGCGCGACGATCTTCACCTATCGCGTTGCTGATGTTGCTGTAAATATCGTTAATGCTCAGCGCCACCTGGCCGGTGGGATACAGGGCCGCGATCTCATCCGCCACTTCCACCAGCTGCTGCTTCTTCGCATCAAAACCACGTAAATCGAAATCACGGATCGAGGCTTTCAGCACCGCGCGGCTGGCATTGGCCTGCATATCATTAAACCAGATGTAGCCTTCGCGTCCTTCGGTGTGCTCCGGGGTCGCCAGCCGATCGAAACGGGCAATAAAGTCATGCGCCATTAGCAGGGGATTGACCAGCACCCCTTTGCCTGACATCGGATGCGCCGGTACGCCAGTGAACACCAGTTCCGCCGCCGCCGCGTTAAAGTTCTCGTACACCACTTCACCCAGCTCGCAGCAGTCGATGGTCCAGGCGAAGTCGACGTTAAAACGCTGCTCCAGATCGAGCGCCTTGGCGCCGCGCAGGCCGATCTCCTCATCGGGTACGAAGGCCACCACAATATCGCCGTGCTCGCCTTGCAGATTTTCCATCAGCGTCATCACCACCGTGACCGCCGCCTTGTTATCCGCGCCCAGCACGCTGGTGCCGTCGCTGAAGATAATCTGCTGTCCCTGGTACGGCAGGATCTCCGGGTGCTCCGCCACGCGCAGCCAGATATCCTGGCTGGCATTGAGGCACAGATCGTCGCCGTTAAAGGTTAAGGTTTGTGGATGAATATCCGGCGATAGCCCGACATCCACTGTATCGATATGGGTGATAAAGCCAATCCGCGCTGCGCCCGGCTGATTGCCGCGTTTTAGCGCCGTCACCGTGGCGTGTTCATCGATCACCACGTTTTCCAGCCCCAGCTCACGCAATTCGGCGGCCAGCAGCGCCGCCATGGCGTGCTGTGACGGGGTACTGGGTAAGGTGGTGGCTTTGGCATCGCTCTGGCTGGAGACCGCCAGATAACGATAGAAACGCTGTGTCAGCTGGCGGGCGAGTTGGTCTGTCATCACAATTCCTTATCAGTCGCACGGCGTTGCTCGTTCGCACGGCGGCTAAATCATGTTATTTATTAACCAGATGAACGTTTGGTATACCGATGCTGGGTTATGGAAGTCAATAAAAAGCGAGAGGCATGATGAAAAAAATGATGGCAAAACTGACGCTCACCGCGCTCGGTCTGGCGATTGCGGGCGGCGTTTCAGCAAAAACCCTGGTTTACTGTTCCGAAGGATCGCCAGAGAACTTTAATCCGCAGCTCTATACCTCGGGCACCAGCGTGGATGCCAGCGCGGTGCCGGTATTTAATCGTCTGGTCGATTTTACCCCCGGCACCACGCAACTGGTGCCGAGCCTGGCGCAGAGCTGGGATATCAGCCCGGACGGCACGGTTTACACCTTCCATCTGCGTCAGGGGGTGAAATTCCACAGCAACAAATTCTTCCAGCCCACGCGAGATTTCAACGCGGATGACGTCATCTTCTCGTTTATGCGGCAGATGGATAGCAAAAACCCGTACCACAACGTCTCGGGCGGTACCTACACCAACTTCGACAGCCTGGAACTGGCAACGCTGATCAAAAAAATCGACCGGGTGGATGACCACACCGTACGCTTCACGCTGGCCCATGCAGAAGCCCCGTTCCTTGCCGATCTTGCCTGGTATTTCGCCTCGATCCACTCCGCCGAATATGCCGACAAGATGCTGAAGGCCGGGACGCCGGAGAAAGTGGATATGAACCCGATTGGCACCGGGCCATTCGAACTGGTGCAGTATCAGAAAGACTCGCGCATCCTCTACAAAGCGTTCCCGGATTACTGGCAGGGCAAAGCCAAACTGGACCGCATCGTGTTTTCCATCACTCCGGATGCCTCGGTGCGTTATGCCCGGCTGGAGAAAAATGAATGCCAGGTTATGCCATTCCCCAATCCGGCTGACCTCGATGCGATGCGTAAAAATCCGGACCTGACGCTGATGCAGAAATCCGGACTCAATACCGGATTTCTGTCGTTTAACACCACCAAACCGCCGCTGGATAACGTGAAAGTACGCCAGGCGCTGGCGATGGCGATCAACAAGCAGGCGATTATTGAGGCGATCTTCAGAGGCACCGGCACGGTGGCGAAAAACATTCTGCCGCCGGACGTCTGGAGCGCAGATAACGATATTAAGGATTACGACTACGATCCGGAAAAAGCCAAAGCGCTGCTGCAACAGGCGGGGATCAAACCGGGCACGGAAATCTCCCTGTGGGCGATGCCGGTGCAGCGACCTTATAACCCGAACGCCCGACGTATGGCGGAGATGATTCAGGCCGACTGGGCAGCCGTGGGGATCAAAGCCAATATCGTCAGCTATGAATGGGGTGAATATCTCAAGCGGGTGAAAAGTGGCGAGCATCAGGCGGCGTTAATGGGCTGGACCACCGCCACCGGCGACCCGGATAACTTCTTTGGCCCGCTGTACAGCTGCACCTCGGCCAACGGCGGCTCCAACTCGTCAAAATGGTGTTACCCGCCGTTTGAAAAGATCATCACCGAAGCGCGGGCCGAGCAGGATCACAGCAAACGCATCGCCCTGTACCGCGAAGCGCAGCAAATCATGCACGACCAGATGCCTGCGGTGATGATCGCGCATTCGACCATTTTCGAGCCGGTGCGCAAATCTGTCAGCGGTTATCAGGTGGATCCGTTCGGCAAGCACATCTTCTATCCGGTGGATATGCAGCCGTAAGGGTTACGGCTTCCAGCGCAATTGCAGCGGCGCTTCCATCGCGTTCAACTGCTGCAACAGGAAATCGAGAAACACCGTCAGGGCGGCGCTGCGGGGTCGCCCTGATTGCGTCTGGAGCTGCAACGTACGCTGGTTCAGCTGATCGATTCCTACCGAGCGCAGCAACAGGCCGTGGGTTTCCGCTTCATACAGCACGGTAAACGGGCTGCTGATGGTGATCGCCAGCGGGGTGCGCAGCAGAAAATGATACAGGGTGGAGAAGTTGTCACAGGTCAGCACCGGCTCAATCACATGGCCGCTCATATGGCAGGAGAGATCAAACAGCTGGCGCACCGTGGTGTTTTGCTCCGGCAGTGCCAGCGGATACTGGCTGAGGTCGGCCAGCGTTACCCGTTCGGCATGGGCCAGCGGATGGCTGTGATGCATCACCAGCAGCACCGGCGCGGGCCAGGAGCCAATCACATCTACGCCGCGCTCGGCGTGCAGGCTGAACTGCAACGCCAGATCGCATTCGCCATTACGAATCAGCTCCGCCACGCCCTGGGTACTCGCCACTTTCAGGTTGAACAGGACGCCGGGATGGCTGGCGCGGAAACCAGCAAACAGGCGCGGCAGCAGGGTAAAGGCCATGCCGTCGGTACAGGCAACGCGGATCTGCGTGCGCCGCACCGCGGTTAATCCCTTAATCTCCGCCAGCGCATACTCCATATCCAGCATATTTTTGCGGACGTGGTGGGCAAAAATTTCACCCGCTTCATTCAGCACCATGCCGCGCGCGTGGCGATCGAACAGCGGCACGCCGACCTGATTTTCCAGTCGCTGGATCTGGCGGCTGATGGCCGACACCGCGACGAACAGCTGCTCACTGGCGGCGCTCAACGATCCGGCGTTGGCGACGGCCAGAAAATAGCGAATTTCATTACTCAGCACGTCCTGCCTCCTGATGGTGCATGCCTCGTTATCGGGCAGCTTAGCTTTGCTTTAAAAGCAAATCTTACTCGATAAATTGATAATTGTGGCAAATCAGCCTTTCCGCAAAGATAAGGATGATGATAAAACCAACAAAAGACAGGGCAAACATGACAGCACAACAGGTCGTTCAACAGGCCAGCGACTATTTCGACAGCGGGGAATTCCAGCAACTGCTGGCGCGCCGCGTGGCGCTGGTCACCGAAAGCCAGCGCGCGGACCGTGGTGAGGAACTGCATCACTACCTGCACGCCGAGATCGGCCCGCAGCTGAGTGCGCTGGGCTTCACGCTGCATTTTATCGATACCTTCCTGGTGGCGGTACGTATTGAAGATCCGGCACTGCCGACGCTGCTGAGCTACGGTCACGGCGATGTGGTGTTTGGCGATGATGAGAACTGGCGCGATGGCCTGTCGCCGTGGCAGCTGAAAGAAGAGGGCGACCGCTGGTATGGTCGCGGCAGCGCGGATAATAAGGGCCAGCACTGCGTCAATCTGGCGGCGCTGGAGCAGGTATTTAAGGCCCGCGACGGTCGCCTTGGCTTTAACTGCAAAATGCTGTTTGAAATGGGCGAGGAGATCAGCTCACCGGGCCTGGCGGAACTGTGTGAACAGCATGGCGAGCTGCTCCGGGCCGATCTGTTTATCGCCTCCGACGGTCCGCGCCTCAATGCGGTCCGTCCGACGCTGTTTCTTGGCTCGCGTGGCTGCGTCAATTTCCGTCTGACCATTAACGCGCGTGACAACGCCTATCACTCCGGCAACTGGGGCGGTTTGCTCACCAACCCTGGCACCCAGCTGGCGAACGCCATTGCCTCGCTGGTCAACGCCCGTGGTGAGTTGCAGGTGGCGGCGCTGAAGCCAACCTCGCTGACCGATGATGTGCGCGCCATTCTCAGCGACATCGAGGTTGGCGGGATGCCGGGCGATCCGCAGATTGACGTCAACTGGGGTGAACCGGGACTGACGCCGACTGAACGCCTGTACGGCTGGAACACGCTGGAAGTGCTGGCGTTTCTCACCGGCAATCCGGCGCGTCCGATGAACGCCATTCCGGGCGAAGCCAGCGCGGTCTGCCAGCTGCGTTTTGTGGTCGGCACCGACTGGCAAAACCTGGTCCAGCACATCGAAGCGCACCTGCAACAGCATGGTTTTCACCAGGTCAGGGTCGAATTTATGCGTGGATCGCCGGCCACCCGTCTCGATCCCACCGATCCGCTGGTCAACTGGGTGCTGGCGAGCATGGCTGAAACCAGCGGCAAAAAACCGGCGCTGCTGCCGAATCTCGGTGGATCGCTGCCGAATGAAGTGTTCTCCGATATTCTCGGCCTGCCGACGCTATGGGTGCCGCACTCCTATCCGGCCTGCGGTCAGCATGGCGTCAACGAACATATGCTGAAATCCATTGCGCGCGAAGGGCTGCAAATTATGACGCGCCTGCTGTGGGAATTGGGTGAGCAGGGCGCGGATCTGATTGCCCGTCACCGCGCCCACGCCGGAGGTGCCAAATGAGTAGCCTGAGCCAGAGCGCACCGGCCAGCGCGGTTAAACCCAGCCTGCATAAAACCCTGTTCGCCACCTGTATCGGCAACGCGCTGGAGTGGTTTGACATCGCGGTATACGGCTTTTTCGCCAGCTATATCGCCCATGCCTTTTTCCCGACCAGCGATCCTTCGGTATCGCTGCTGCTGACGTTCGGCAGCTTTGGCGTCTCCTTCCTGATCCGCCCGCTGGGGGCGATTGTGCTGGGCAACTACGCCGACCGCCACGGTCGTAAAAAGGCGCTGCTGCTGTCGATCAACCTGATGATGCTGGGTGGCGCCATCATCACCCTGATGCCGGGCTATGCCTCGATCGGCCTGGCTGCGCCGGTGCTGATCCTGCTGGCACGTCTGATTCAGGGCTTTTCTGCCGGTGGCGAGTTCGGCAGCTCCACGGCGTTTCTGGTGGAACACTTCCCGGAGCGTAAAGCCTTTATCGCCAGCTGGCAGTTCGCTACCCAGGGGGCGAGTACGCTGATGGCGTCGGCGTTTGGTCTCGGTCTGACGCAGATCCTGACGGAAAGCCAGATTCAGGATTGGGGCTGGCGTATTCCGTTTGCCTTTGGCCTGCTGATCGGCCCGCTCGGCATCTATATCCGTCGTCACGTACATGAACCGGCCAGTTTTGCACAACACCAGCCGGAAGCGGCGCCGCTGAAACGGCTGTTTGGCCGCCAGAAGGAGCTGATGCTGCTGGCTATCGGGCTGATGGTGATCTCCACCGCCGTGAATTACATGCTGAACTACGTGCCGACTTACGCCACCAAAACGCTGCATCTGCCGGG
Organism: Pantoea sp. X-Soil-TKNS-1207; assembly: GCF_059730485.1. Classification (NCBI taxonomy): domain Bacteria; kingdom Pseudomonadati; phylum Pseudomonadota; class Gammaproteobacteria; order Enterobacterales; family Erwiniaceae; genus Pantoea; species Pantoea sp. X-Soil-TKNS-1207. Next base: position 2,252,926 of record NZ_AP035958.1, on the reverse strand, counting down.
TTCTGCGGCCTTCAGCGCCACGCTGCTGGCTGGGGTGATCCTGACGGTGGTCACGCCGCTGATGGGGCTGTGGGCGGAGAAGGTGGGGCGTGTGCCCCTGATGTGGGGATCATTGATTCTGCTGATCGTCACCATCTATCCGGCATTTAAAATGGTGGTCAATCACACCACGCCAACCACGCTGATGCTGCTGGTGGGCTGGATGGCGCTGCTGAAGTCGATTTACTTCTCGACGGTGCCGTCGGTGATGGCGGATCTGTTCCCGGTGGGAACGCGCGCCAGCGGCATGGCCATTAGCTACAACGTGGCGGTGACGGTGTTTGGTGGCTTTGCCCCGCTGCTGTGTACCCTGCTGATCAGCGCTACCGGCACCAGCCTGGCGCCGAGTTATTATCTGATGGCGGTGGCACTGCTGAGCGGCATCGCGCTGCTGCGCAGTAAACAGCGTTTAGCCTAACTTTCTGGTGTAAATGAAAAGGTCGCCATTGCTGGCGACCTTTTTAACTTTTTAGCGCTGCTGGCGGCAGTAGGTCCAGTTTGATATTCCCTGGCAGGTATAAATGCTGGGTTGATTATAAACCGGCACGCTGGGAGTCGGCGGCGTATAGCTCTGCATACTGTTAATTGCGCTGGCCTGCATATTTTGCGCCGTGCGGTTGAGGTCAGCCATCGATTGATTCAGCGCCTGAAGTTGCTGCTGTTGCAATTGCTGCTGCTGTATTGCCAGCAGCGTCGCATTCTGAATTTGTTGCATACGTAACGCGCGTTCACGTTTATAATATTCGCTGCTTCTGACAAATTCAGCTTTATACGATTCGAACGGTTTGATATTACAAAACTCGCTGACATCCGCCGGTCGGTTTTTCTTTTGGCAGATCGCATAGGCAAGCGTTTTCACTTTCTCTTTGCCGATATCTTTAGCCATATTGGCTTTGGCTGCCAGGTTATTTATCGTGGCAAACTCCTGCTCGAAATAGGGCAGCATCGCGGAAGCATCATAATTTGTGCCGTTGATATTACTAACAACCTGACCGTTCTGTAATTTTACCGCTTTGAAGATCAAGGTGTTTTTGGCGGAAATATCAAACTCAGCGACGACGTTTACGGTGCTGTCGTTGGATTGAATGACTTTAATGGTCAGCCCGCTTTTAACGTAGCGTGAGATCAGGAAAGTCAGGCCATTGGCAAGATTGGTGGCTGTTGAATACTCTCTGCCGTTGGCAATATCGACGTATTGCAGCACATTAATCAGCGAAGCGTAGCCATTTTCAGTATTCACCAGCATATTATTCGCCGAGATGGTATGCGCATCGAGAACACCGTGGGTAACGAAATTACCTGAGCTGGGGAAACTGCCATAATCCACGGGTATACCACTGCCCTGATACTCTTCTACCCAGAATATCTTTTGCCCTTCATTTATTAATACAGACAGCCCCAGTCCTTCCGCATAGCCATTATTACAATCACCATACCATTTTGTTTCTGGCTGCGGGCTGTTTGGTGCTAATCCGAGGGCAACCAGGCAGGGTTTGGTGATATTGACGGGCTGAACTTTGACAACGTTCACTATTGGCGTGTGGTTATCATTATTTTGTGATTTCAGACTTTCAACCTGGCTGATTATAGGGGCGGTGTCTAATTTTGGTGTGGTTTGTGCGCAGCCCGTTAACGCCAATAAAGCCAGAAGAGGTATTTTTATTTTCACGCTTATTCCCTGAATCTAATCCTGAAAGTGTTGGCGTATATTATATTTTTAGTTTGTATGTACATATACGTAATGCACTGAGGTGCCATGATTTTCTTTATGTGGCGTTTGATGTTGCAGATTTTTGTTTTGGAGGGGTTATGTCCTGATAACGGGATGGATGCCGACGTTTAGCCTGGCCGACAGTGAAGCCGACCAGGCCATGTCAATTACGAGAATTGCAGATACGCGACATGGGTTTGCAGATACTCTTCCAGTCCGTGACGGCCATCGGCGCCGCCGACACCGGACTTACGCCAGCCCGCATGGAAGCCCTGCATCGCTTCGAAATTCTCGCGGTTGATGTAAGTTTCACCGAATTTCAGCTGACGCAGCGCAATCATCGCGGTATTCAGGTTTTGGGTGTAAATCGATGAGGTCAGGCCGTATTCACAATCATTCGCCAGAGTAATCGCTTCATCCAGGGTTTTAAAGGTCATCACCGGCAGCACCGGGCCAAAGATCTCTTCGCGCATGATCTCCATATCCTGACGTACGCCGGTAATAATGGTCGGTTCAAAATAGAAGCCTTTATCCCCGGCGCGTTTACCGCCCAGCACCACTTTGCCGCCTTGCTCGATTGCCTTCGCCACTTTCTGCTCAACGCGACCGAGCGCGGCTGAGGTGATCAGCGGCCCCATATCAATATCGGTTTGTTCCGCCGGGTTGCCGAATTTCACCTGTTTAAAGGCGTCGGTCAGCGCGTTGATAAAGCGATCGTAGATGCCTTCCTGCACGTAGACGCGTTCGGCACAGTTACAGACCTGCCCGGTGTTGATCACGCGCGAGCTGACGATGGCTTTAACCGCCAGATCGAGATCGGCATCGTCCATCACGATAGCCGGCGCCTTGCCTCCCAGCTCCAGCGACACTTTAGTGACGTTTTTTGCCGCCGCTTCCATGGTGGCGATACCGGCGTTGACGCTGCCGGTCAGACTCACCAGACCCACTTTCGGGTTAGCCGCCAGCTCCTGACCTACTTCCGGGCCATAGCCGAAGACGAAGTTGATCACGCCTTTTGGCAGCTGAATGTCCGCCAGAATCCGGGCGAAAATCGCCGCGTTATTCGGCGTCAGCTCGCTCGGTTTAATCACGATGGTGTTACCCGTGACCAGCGCCGGTGCGGCTTTGCGCGCAATCAGGAAGAACGGAAAGTTCCACGGCAAAATACCGGTGGTGACGCCAATCGCTTTCTTAAACACGAAGATGTTTTCATTGGGACGATCGCTGTTGACGATTTCACCTTCATAACGGCGCGCCCATTCGGCCATATATTCGAGATAATCGGCGGTGAACAGCACTTCGGTTTGCGCCAGGCCCTGGGTCTTACCGCCCTCGGCAACGATGGTGGCCGTCAGTTCCGCTTCGCGCTGACGAATACCGGCCGCGATTTTACGCAACCAGTTCCCGCGCTCCACCGCGGGCAGCGCTTCCCAGCCTGGCTGGGCCGCTTCTGCGGCGGCAATCGCCTGAGCGGCTTCCTGCTTTGTCCCTTCCGGCACGCGCGACAGCAGCGCTTCGGTGGCCGGGTTAATCACTTCAATCCACTTATCATTCTGGTGCGTAACAAATTCGCCGTTGATGAAATGTTGATGGTGCGTTGTCATCTGTAGGGTCTCCGCGATCGGTTTCGTTAAATTTGTGTGAAATGCAGAGTGAAACAGATCAAGCTGTAGCACCTTTTTCTCAGTGCCAACGCGCTTTGCCAGATGGCAGAGAAGGGAAGAACGGCATGACAAACGCAGCATAACGGATGAAATGCTGCGTATTCAGCGGGTTAGTGACGGGCGCGGCGGAGTCCGAAAAGCTGTCAGGAGCCGGGCATCGCGGCGCCGCTGGCGATAAACCAGGCGAGGAAACTGATACCGGCAATAATAATGGCGATGGGGAAAAGCAGTCCGATTTTCATGGTAGTCCTGAGAGTAAAAGCGGGTTCAGGCCAGCTGAACCAGGGCGCGATGCGTTTTCATCATACTGAACAGCTGAAACTGCGTAGCATCGTCCACTTCACGCAGCAGCTCACCTTTTTGATACTGAATACTGTGGATATGCCCCAGTTGCCGCCACACCACGATGGCTGACGCCAGCAGGGCGCAGTTATCTTCGCTTTGTACGCATTCGAGGCGGGCGTAGCGCGTCTCTTCCAGTCCATTAATAAACACGTTAAGCGATTCCGGCGGCACAATCGCCCGGATATCATCAAGCATTACGCGACTCACCGGACGCGAGAGCAACAGCGTCAACCATTTGGTATTCATCTCATTCCTTCGTCCTGATGATTTCCCCAACGTTATACGGATTTATCGTAGCCGGGGGAAGCCGCGAAGCGTGCTTTGTGTGATTGCCATGTTAAGCCAATGTTTGGCAGTCAGGTTAAAACTGTGCTGATCAACACATCATTTCCAGAAAAAATTGATAATAATAAAAGGGTTATCTGTTTTTCTAACGCGCCTGCCCGCAAATGCGATTTTGTGATCCGCATATTGAGTACCCACCGGATTTTGCCAACCACGCAACATCTCCGGCAGCCATCCAAAGGCTGAGGAAAAGCTGCCCGCCGTAGACTGCCGGTAATCGGGAGACCGTCGGTTTCCTGTTGGCCTCAACCTTACGAAGGAATAACAATGAACAGTGCCATCATTGCAGGTATTTTCTGGCATCTGGTGGGTGCCGCCAGTGCCGCATGTTTTTATGCCCCATTTAAACAGGTGAAAAAGTGGTCCTGGGAAACCATGTGGTCGGTCGGTGGCATCATGTCCTGGCTGATTCTGCCGTGGGTAGTGAGTGCGGTGCTGCTGCCAAACTTCTGGGCGTACTACGGCAGCTTTAGCTTTTCACAGCTGCTGCCGGTGTTTCTGTTTGGCGCCATGTGGGGCATCGGTAACATCAACTACGGTCTGACCATGCGCTACCTCGGGATGTCGATGGGTATCGGTATCGCCATCGGTATCACGCTGGTCGTGGGAACGCTGATGACGCCGCTGTTGCAGGGACGTTTTGTTGAACTGTTCAGTTCCACCGGCGGTCGCTTAACCCTGCTGGGGGTGTTTGTGGCGCTGATTGGCGTGGCGATTGTTTCCCGTGCCGGTTTGCTGAAGGAGAGGGCGCTCGGCATCAACGCCGAAGAGTTCAACCTGAAAAAAGGGTTAGTGCTGGCGGTGATTTGCGGCATCTTCTCCGCCGGTATGTCATTTGCGATGGACGCGGCGAAACCGATGCATGAAGCCGCTGCCCAGCTGGGCATCAATCCGTTATATGTGGCGCTGCCGAGTTATGTGGTGATTATGGGCGGTGGTGCGCTGGTGAACCTGGCGTACTGCTTTATTCGCCTGGCAGTGAAATCCGATCTGTCGGTGCGCGCCGACTTCTCTGTGGCGAAACCGATGCTGCTGGCGAACATCGCGTTTGCCGTGCTGGGCGGCACTATGTGGTATCTGCAATTTTTCTTCTACGCCCGGGGCCACGCCAGAATTCCGGCGCAGTATGATTTTGTCAGCTGGATGCTGCATATGAGTCTGTACGTGCTGTGCGGCGGCCTGGTCGGGTTGGTGATGAAGGAGTGGAAATCGGTCGGTCAGCGTCCGGTGCGCGTGCTGTCGCTGGGTTGCGTGGTGATTATTATTGCCGCCAATATCGTGGGCCTGGGGATGGCGGCCTGATTTCTCTGCGGTGGCCATTAATGGCCACCCTACACCGGATTCACCTTCGCATGGACCTGGGAATGGCGGCCTGATTTCTCTGCGGTGGCCATTAATGGCCACCCTACACCGGATTCACCTTCGCATGGGCCTGGGGATGGCGGCCTAATTTCTCTGCGGTGGCCATTAATGGCCACCCTACATTGTAGGGTCAGCATTTATGCTGACCGGGTTAACCATCACTGCGGGACGCGGCAAAAACCGTTGTCGCCAGGCGCTTGGGGTCAGGCCGGTTTCCCTTGTAAACACCACCGAGAAGTAATTGCTATCATCAAAGCCGCAACGCGCGGCCACTTCACTGATTAACCAATCCTGGGTACGCAGCAGATATTTCGCCTGGCACAGTTGCAGCTGGCGCAGGTAGTGACCCACGGTCATACCGGTTTGCTGACGAAACAGCTGTTTCAGCGCCCGTTCGCTCAGCGCATTTTGCTGGCAAAAGGTCGCGAGGTCGAACGGACGATCAATCGCGCCCTGCAACGCTGACATCAGCAAATCCAGCTGTTCGCCTTCCGGCAATGCCCACGGGCGATCCGCAACATAGCCGTGACGACGCAGAATCAGCGCCAGCTGCAAAAACAACGCCTCAGAGAGCTGGATGGAGAGCGGGTCGCTTTTGCGGCTTTCACGCTCCAGCTGGGTGATGACGCCCCGCGCCAGCGCCATGCCGCGCGTGGTTAAGCGCCAGCTGCCTGGCGATTCGGCGTCATGTGGCGGCAGCAACTGGCTCCAGTCCAGTCCGAGATGAAAACGGTCGCGGCAGTAGAGAATATTATCCAGCACCAAATCGTTGACGCTGTCATAGCTGTGGCAGTCGTTATCACGGATGTAGAACACGTCCCCGCAGGTGATCAGCCACGGGTGATCGTTCAGCACATGCAGACCGTTGCCGCGCCAGACAATCACAATTTCACTGAACTCATGGCGATGGGGCGGAAAGGAGGGTTGCGGCAGGCGTTCGGCCACCGCAATCGGCAGACTGGGGGCCGGGAAATAATCTTCGCGCGACAAGATCAGCGACATGAGGCTAACTCCAGATCACAACATCTGCTGGCGCTCCGCTCGGGGCGCACAGCCAAATTCCCGCCGAAACAGCGTGGAAAAATGGTTGCTGTCACCAAATCCACACTGGTAGGCGATATCCGTAATGCGCATATCACTATGACGCAGCAGATGGCGCGCCTGTAACAGGCGCAGCCGGTTCAGGTAGCGTTGCGGCGTGTTGCCGGTCTGCTGTTTCATCTGGCGATGCAGCGTACGCAGCGACAGCGAAAAACGATCGGCCAGCGCTTCCCAGGCAATCTCTTCACTGTAGTGCTCATTCAGCCAGTCGAGCAATCGGTGCAGCCGCGCTTCCTGATCCTGCGCTGCATCGTTGTGACCCGCCTCGCGCAGCAGCACCAGCAGTTGCAGGAACAGCTGCTCCTGATGCGCCTGCTTCTCCAGAGACCAGACGCCCTGCTGATTCATCTGCGTCACAAGCTGCAACGCCTGGCTCATCACCCTGTTATTGATGCGCCAGTGCGAAGCATAGTTGCCATCCTCTTCTCGCGGCAGCAACGCCTGCAAGCCGGAGAGAAAGCGAAACGCCGCTGGGCTGCGATACAGCACATTGGTCAGGCATAGGTTTTCAGTTTGCTCATACAGATGGCGATCGTGATCGCGCACGAAGCAGACGCACCCGGCGCACAGCGCCTGCGGTTGACCATTAAACACATGGATGCCCGATCCCTGTTCTACCAGCACGATTTCGTGGAAATCATGATGGTGCTCGGGAAACGCCTGCTGCGGCACACGCGGCTCGATGGCAATGGCGTAATCCCCGGCAGGGAAGAAGTCTGCGCTGTGTAAAACGGTCATGGTTCGCCTCTCATTATTAACAAAACCGTAACCGAGTCTACCCACGCGGTTCGCACCTTACCTTGAATTTTGCACCGGGCGATGCAGGAAAATGGCTAATTTTTCAAGATCTCGCGCGTTGATCGAGAAAATGCGGCGAAGCTCACAACTCGGTGCTTGTGTGGTTCTGTGAGCTGTCTCACGAACATCTTTGCCACCGTGCCAGCGGCAATGGCGCGCTGGCAGTAAGGGGAAGGTGGCAAAAAGGCAGGATTTCTACTCTGTATGCATCTCATCACAGGAAGAACACGCCATGAGTATGCGTAACATTGTTGCCATTGATTTAGGCGCATCCAGCGGGCGCGTGATGCTCGCTCAGTGGACCTCCGCAGCGCAACACATCACCCTGCGCGAAGTTCGTCGTTTCGCCAATCAACGCGTGCGTCGGGCCGGATATGACTGCTGGGATCTGGATTGTCTTGAGCAGGAGATTCGTCAGGGACTGCAACAGCTGGATGAGGAAGGCATTGTGCCGGACAGCATCGGCATCGATACCTGGGGCGTAGATCTGGTGTTGCTGGATGCAGACGGCCAGCGAGTGGGTGAAGCGGTGAGCTACCGCGACGCCCGCACCCAGGGGCAGATGGCGCAGGCGCTAAACGATCTCGGTAAGGCGGCGATTTATCAGCGTACCGGCATTCAGTTTCTGCCGTTTAATACCCTTTATCAGTTGCGCGCGCTGCATCAGCAGCAGCCGGACTGGCAGGCGCAGGTAAAACACGCGCTGATGATCCCGGACTACCTGCATTATCGCCTCACCGGTCAGCTGAACTGGGAATACACCAACGCCACCACCACGCAGCTGCTGAATATCACCAGCGGCGAGTGGGATCGCGATCTGCTCGCCTGGGCCGGGGTGGATGCCGCCTGGTTTGGTCAACCCCACGCGCCAGGCAATACCGTCGGCCACTGGACCAGCCCACGCGGCCATGCCATTCCGGTGATTGCCGTGGCTACCCACGACACCGCCAGTGCGGTGCTGGCCACGCCGCTGATGCAGGAGGATGCCGCCTATCTCAGCTCCGGCACCTGGTCTCTGATGGGCATTGAAAGCCTGCAACCTTGTCTCAGCAGCGCTGCGCTGGACGCCAATATCACCAATGAAGGCGGCGCAGAAGGCTATCGGGTACTGAAGAACATTATGGGTCTGTGGCTATTGCAGCGCGTATGCAGCGAGTTACAGATCACCGACCTTTGTGCATTGATTCAGCAGGCTGCCGATGAGCCTGCCTGTCGCGCGCTGATCAATCCCAACGCCAGCCGTTTTATCAACCCGGACAGCATGGTGCAGGAGATCCAAAACGCCTGCGCCGAGCAGCATATGCCGATTCCGCAGTCGCCGGCCGCACTGGCACGCACCATCTTCGACAGCCTGGCGCTGCTGTATCGCCAGGTGATTGGCGAGTTGGGCCAGCTGCGCGCTGCGCCGATTGGCCAGCTGCATGTGGTGGGCGGCGGCTGCCAGAACCCGCTGCTGAACCAGCTGTGCGCCGATGCCTGCCAGCTGCCGGTATTCGCCGGGCCGGTGGAAGCTTCGACGCTGGGTAATGTCGGCTGCCAGTTAATCGCCCTCGGCGAATTGCGCGATGTTGCCGATTTACGCCGCTGCATCAGCCAGAACTTTCCGTTAGAAAAATTTGCCCCGCTTAACAACAGCGCTTTTCGTGCCAGCCAGGCACGCTTCGCCGCGCTGAGCCAACCCGCTAAGGAACTCGCTTATGACAAAGCTGATTGAACAGGCCTTTGAACTGGCTAAACAACGTTACGCCGCGATTGGCGTGAATGTGGACCAGGTGATGTCGCAACTGGATGGTATTCCGGTGTCGATGCACTGCTGGCAGGGTGATGACGTACGTGGTTTTGAAAACCCGCAGGGGGCGCTGACTGGCGGCATTCAGGCCACCGGTAACTATCCCGGCAGGGCGCGTAACGCGGTGGAACTGCGTGCTGACCTCGACAAAGCCATGTCGCTGATCCCCGGCGCCAAACGCCTTAACCTCCATGCCATCTATCTGGAAAGTGACAAACCGGTGGAACGTGACGCCATTGAACCGGCGCACTTCAGCAACTGGGTGGAGTGGGCGAAAAGCAACAAACTGGGGCTGGACTTTAACCCCACCTGTTTCTCCCATCCGCTCAGCGCCGACGGTTTTACCCTGTCTCACGCTGACAACGGTATCCGCCAGTTCTGGATTGATCACTGCAAAGCCAGCCGCCATATCTCCGCCTCATTCGGTGAGCAGCTGGGTAGCGCCTCGGTGATGAATATCTGGGTGCCGGATGGCATGAAAGATTTGACCGTGGATCGGCTGGGGCCACGTCAGCGTCTGCTGGCGGCGCTGGATGAGATCATCAGCGAGAAACTCAACCCGCAGCATCATATCGATGCGGTGGAGAGCAAATTGTTTGGTATCGGCGCCGAAAGCTACACCGTCGGCTCCAACGAATTTTATCTGGGGTATGCCGCCAGTCGCCAGACTGCGCTGACGCTGGATGCGGGCCACTTCCATCCCACCGAAGTGATCTCCGACAAAATCTCCACCGCCATGCTGTATGTGCCGCGTCTGCTGCTGCATGTCAGCCGCCCGGTACGCTGGGACAGCGATCATGTGGTGATTCTGGATGACGAAACTCAGGCGATTGCCCATGAGATCGCGCGGCAGAAGTTGTTCGACAAGGTGCATATCGGCCTCGACTTCTTTGATGCCTCGATCAACCGCATCGCTGCCTGGGTGATCGGTACGCGCAATGCCAAAAAGGCGCTACTGCGCGCACTGCTGGAGCCGACTGACCAGCTGCGCAAACTGGAAGCGGAGGGGGATTACACCGCCCGTCTGGCGCTGCTGGAAGAACAGAAATCACTGCCGTGGCAGGCGGTATGGGAAGCCTGGTGTCTGCGTCACGATGTACCCGCCGACGCCAGCTGGCTGAGCGATGTCCGTCATTATGAACAACAGATTCTGGCTCAACGTTAAGGGACACACCATGCAAAGTATTCTCACCTCCGCATTTGTTCAGGGAATGGTTAAAGCGACCAGCGATATGTGGCTGAAGGGCTGGGATGAGCGCAACGGCGGCAACGTCAGCCTGCGCCTGACGCCGGAAGAGGTGCTGCCGTATGCCGCAGACTTCTATTCCGAACCGCGCTGCATTGAGCTGAGTAAACCCGCTCCGGCGCTGGCGAATGACTGGTTCCTGGTCACCGGTTCCGGCAAGTTCTTCCGCAATGTCCAACTCGATCCGGCCGACAGTCTGGTGCTGTTGCAGGTGGATGACAAAGGACTGTCATACAAAATCCACTGGGGACTGAGCCACGGCGGCCTGCCGACTTCCGAGCTGGCGGCGCATTTTCAGTCGCACAGCGTACGCAAGCAGGCCAGCAACGGCGTTGATCGCGTAATTATGCACTGTCACGCCACCAACTTTATGGCGCTGAGCTACGTGGTGGAACTGGACCCGGCGCGCTTTACCCGCCTGCTGTGGGAAGGCAGCACCGAATGTCTGGTGGTGTTCCCGGATGGCGTCGGCATTCTGCCGTGGATGGTGCCGGGCACCGATGGGATCGGTCAGGCAACGGCGGATGAGATGGCGACCCACAGCCTGGTCATGTGGCCGTTCCACGGTATTTTTGCTGCCGGCCCAAACCTCGATGAGACCTTTGGCCTGATCGATACCGCAGAGAAATCCTCGGAAGTGGTGGTTAAGGCGCTATCGATGGGCGGGATTCGGCAGAGCATCACCACCGAGCAGCTGATTGCGCTGGGCGAGCGTTTTGGCGTGCGACCCTGGCAGGCGGCGTTGCAGGTGGAGCGCGCCAATGTTGCGTAAAGCCTTTGTGATGCAGGTACATGCGGATTGCCATGCCGAGTATCTGCGTCGTCATTCACCCATCTGGCCGGAACTGGCAGAGACGCTCAGGGCGCATGGCGCCCACAATTACGCGATCTGGCTGGATGCGGAACGTCATTTGCTGTTCGCCAGCGTGGAGATTGAGTCGGAGGCGCGCTGGGCGGCAGTGGCGCAAACCGAGGTATGCCAGCGCTGGTGGGCATCGATGAAGGATTTGATGCCCTCCAACGCCGACGACAGCCCGGTCAGCGCTGAGTTAAAACCGATGTTTTTCCTGCCTTAGGTCAGGGTGCGCAACGGACAGGCCTTATGCCGTCCGTTGCGCCAGCGGCAGCGAATCTGACGCGCAATATCCCGCCAGCGCTGGCCAGATCGCCATCTGCGTATCAACAATCTGTTCTAAATCCTCGCGGCTCGCCCCTTCACGGGCGCGCACCGACATCCCCTGAAGCAAACAGGCCAGAAAACTCGCCATGGTGGCGGTATTGCTGTCAGCCGGAATTTCGCCCTGCTGTTGGCGGGCCGCAAGGAACTGCTGCAACGCGATTTCCTGCGCATGATGTTGCTGTTCCAGCAGGCGGGCGACATCGGCGGAATCCGGCGACAGCGCGCTGGAGGTCGAAATTAAGAAGCAGCCCGCCGGTTTATCGCTGGCGGTAAAACAGGCAGCGGTAGCGCGAAAATAGGCTTCAATCGCCGACTGCACATTACGCGTTTTATCATGCAGCACCGCATTGCGTTGCGCGCTGAACTTGTCGAGATAGCGCTGCATCGCCGCTTTGAACAGACCTTCTTTGTTGGCAAATTCGGCATACAGCGTGGGTGCCTTGGCTCCGGTGGCGCTCACCAGATCGGCCAGCGAGGTACCTTCGTAACCGTGCGCCCAGAACAGCATCAGCGCTTTATCCAAGGCGTCTTCACGATCAAACACTTTTGGCCGCCCGCGACTTTTCCGCAGGGGCGTTGTGGATTGGTTCATACATCCTCACAGCGTGCAAAACACCTTATTAAATTACCGATCATTAAAAAAATATGCAATGCCGAAGCGCAGAGCGTAGCGACTGATTTGCCCGTTTGTGCTCCGCCGGTAAAAATCGCCTGTTTGGTGAAGTGCCACATAGCACGGAAGCCCATACTGACGCCACTTCCCATTAAAATAACAAACGTTAATAAATCTATTGACGCGAGAACGGCTTTGGATCTAGCATTTATTTAACGATTGTTAATTTAATGGCGATCAACCCAATTCATCTGCAAGAAGAGAGACGATTATGAAAAGTTTAAAACTGATGTTGGCCGCTGCGGCCCTGTCATCCATCGCATTTGCCAGTTTCGCTGCCGAGCAGGTCGATCAGACCCCGCTTAATGAACAGCAGGTTGGCGTGGTGACCTCAACAGGTAGTACGGATCTGACATCACTGGAGAATCAACTGTCGGAAAAGGCCAATGCTGCCGGAGCAAAGTCTTTCCGCATCACTTCGACCTCTGGCAAGAACAACCTGCATGGCACAGCAGACATTTATAAATAATTGATATCAGACGTTGATTCGAAGGGGCAGGCTTCAGATAGTAGCTATCTGAAGCCCTTTTTTTAACCGTTGGAACGTAACTGCGGATAACGACGGAAAATGTAGATACACCAGAACAGCGCCACGAGACCAATGATCCCGCCGACGTTGCCCACATCCGCCATCTTCATATGCAGGCTGACCTGATTTCCCAACAGGGCGCCAGCACCAATCCCAATATTGTAAATACCCGACATCAGCGACATCGCCACGTCGGTAGCATCCGGAGCCAGCGACAGCACGCGTACCTGCATCGCCAGTCCGATCATCATCATCGCCATACCCCAGAAAATACAGAGCGTGACGATGGCTGCCGGACGCACCGCAGCGAAAATCAGCAGCCCCATGCTCAGGGTAATCACCGCGATAGCGGCGATCAGCAGCGAGGACGGATATTTATTGCCGAGCGTGCTGAACAACACGCTGCCAATAATGCCCGCCGATCCAAACAGCAGCAGCAACAGCGTGGTGAAGTTCTCACCGGCGTTAGCCACTACCTGCATAAACGGCTCGATATAGCTGTAGGCGGTGTAATGCGCGGTAACCACCACCGTGACCAGCACATACATGCTGACCAGCGCCGGGCGACGAAATAGCATCGGTACGCTGCTGAGCGAACCCGTATGTTCGCTCGGCAGGCGCGGCAGAATGCGCATCAACAGCACCAGCAGCACCAGCGCGGAGAGACCAATCATGCCAAAGGTGGTGCGCCAGCCGAGATATTGCCCGACCACGCGGCCAATCGGAACGCCCAGCACCATCGCCAGTGCGGTGCCGGTTGCCAGCATACTCAGTGCCTGGGTTTTTTTACCAGCCGGGGCGACACGAATCGCCAGCGAGGCGGTAATCGACCAGAACACCGCATGGGCCAGCGCGATGCCGATACGCGAAAGCACCAGCGAGTTGAAGTCCCAGGCGACCGAGGAGAGCACATGGCTGGCGATAAACAGCACAAACAGGATCGCCAGCAGCATACGGCGTTCGACATTGCGCGTCAGCAGCATCAGCGGCAGCGATAACAGCGCCACCACCCAGGCATAGATGGTCAGCATGATGCCGACATCCGCGGTTTTCATTCCATAGCTGGCGGCGATATCGGACAGCAGGCCGACCGGCACAAACTCGGTGGTGTTAAAGACGAAAGCAGCGATAGCCAGCAGTACCACACGTAGCCAGGCCGTTTTACGAGAGACGGTAGTTGATTGCATTAATTTAAGATCAGTCAGGCAGCAGGTGAGGGGCGAAGGTGCACCCATGTAAAGTGACCTTCGTCACAATTTGTGCCTATTGTGAGGGATTAAAACGCTGAGGGAAACCGTCTAAGCGCGTTTTATTACTGAATATTTTTTATCGCCAACGCGCGGGTTAATAGCCTGAGGTTATTAACTCCGTTTCCGCGCGGGCATCATACGCGCCAGCGTGTTGTCTTTCAGAACATAGTGATGCAGCAACGCGGCGGCGGCATGCAGGCCAATTAGCCAGTAGCCGAGCGGCGCCAGGGTTTCATGCCAGCCAATCAGCGTATCGGCGAGATCGAAATCCGGCGTAGCGGCGACCGGCATTGGCAGACCAAACAGCTGCCACGGCCGTCCGTTGAGATATTTCGACGACACGCCCAGCAACGGCAACACCAGGAACAGCGCGTAGAGCAGGATATGCATCAGATTGGCAATCCACTGCTGCCAGCGCGGCGGGGGCGGCATAATGCCCGGCGTGCGGTGGCGATGACGCAGCGCGCCACGTACCAGCATCAACACCCACACCGAGACGCCACAGCTGAAGTGCGTCATCATCATCAGACTACGCAGCAGCGATCCACGCGGTGCAAAGCCACGCAGTTCAATGGTGGTATAAGCGACGGCGATCAACAGGACAGTCAGCCAGTGGAGGGCAATTTGCGACGTTGCGAATTTTTCCCGCATTAATTAATCACCTAAAGAAAATAGCCTGTGTCTAACATAGCGAAATGCGGCAGGAAAACTTAACAAAATGGCGCAACGTCGCGGGCGATTTCAGGCCAGGATTATCAGAGTCGCACCATGTGTTTTAGCGCCACGCTATGTTGAGTGGTCAGGTTTTTTTTTACCGCCACCGGGCAACAATGTTCACAACCCAGGGCGCTGGGATAAAATTTACGCGCCTGCTGAATTGCCGCGTTTGCGGTATAGAAAGTGCCGAGAAAACGCCGCGCCGTATCGGGGGGAAGGAAGGGACAACCCGTTGCATGTACCACATGATTATCGTTATAGCCCGCGTGCTTATCGACATAATAATAGAGACCCATCTGGCTTCCTCATTGCTGTGAAAAAAAAATTCTAACTATTGTTGGAATAGAAGGAATTATAGCGATCTCTGGGTATTTTGTTTTATTTGGTACTAAAGGTTTGTCCGAACGTGTCCTGGCGGGGAGAGAGCGGGGCGCAAGGCCCCGAAGGAAAGATGAAGAGGATTACAGTTTACGGCACTGCAACCGCCAGCCAACCAGCAGCGCCAGCAGCAGCAGCACGCTGATAAACGCGGTCACACCGCCCCAGCCAAAGCTGTGCCAGAACACGCCGCCTAAGGTTCCGGCTACGCTGGAGCCGACGTAGTAGCTGAATAAATAGAGGGAAGAGGCCTGGCCTTTGGCGCGACGGGCGCGCGGACCAATCCAGCCGCTGGCAACGGAGTGGGCGGCAAAAAATCCGGCGGTAAACAGCATCATCCCAGGCAGGATGATCCACAGGGTATTAAAGGCCGTCAGCAGCAGACCGCACAGCATGATCGCCGTCGCACCGATCATCACCGGACCGCGGCCAAAACGGCTGGTCATCGCCCCGGCTTTGGGAGAACTCCACGACCCGGTCAGATACACCACCGACAGCAAACCCACCACCGCCTGGCTGAGAAACCACGGCGCGCTCAGCAGGCGATAGCCAATGTAGTTGAACAGGGTGACAAACGCGCCCATCAACAGGAAGCCCTCCGCGAACAGTAGCGGCAGTCCTTTATCACGCCAGTGCAGGCGGAAGTTGATCAGCAAATTACGTGGCCGTAACGAGGCCGGGCGGAAATGGCGTGAGGCGGGCAGGATTTTCCAGAACATCAGCGCGGAAGCCAGCGAAAAGCAGCCAATTACGCCAATGGCGATGCGCCACGAAAAGATGTCGGTCAGCACCCCGGTCAGCAGGCGTCCGCTCATCCCACCGATTGAGTTACCGCTGATATACAGCCCCATCGAGAACGCGATCACGCGCGGATGAATCTCTTCGCTCAGGTAAGTCATCCCCACCGCCGCAACGCCGCTTAATGACAGGCCAATCAGCGCGCGCATCAGCAGAATGCCGTGCCAGCTGGTCATCATCGCGGAGATCACGGTGCAGATCGCGGCCAGCAACAGCGCGGTCACCATCACCGATTTACGGCCAATGGCATCGGACAGCGGTCCGGTCACCAGCAAACCCAGCGCCATCAGTGCCGTGGACAACGACAGCGAAATACTGCTGGCGGCAGGCGAGACGCCAAACTGCTGGGAGAGCACCGGCAGAATCGGCTGAACACAATACAGCAGGGCAAAGGTGGCAAGACCGGCAGAGAACAGGGCAAGGGTCACCCGCATAAATTGCGGCGATCCGCGTTCAATCCAGGTTAGCGGCGTTGCGACAGAAGCAGGCTCAACGGACACTTCATCCTCATCAAGTGTCACAGCCTGAGAAGTGCGACTCACGGAAAATCCTCAGTTTTTATCAGGAATTCATATCGTAGAAAAGCATGAATAGGTTGTACAATATATTAATAATCTCGAATGAGACGTTAAAAATATGAATATCGAGCTGCGCCATCTGCGTTATTTCATCGCCGTGGCAGAAGAACTGCATTTTGGTCGTGCCGCGCTGCGGCTGAATATCTCTCAACCCCCACTCAGCCAGCAGATTCAACAGCTGGAACAGGAGATTGGCGCGCAGCTTTTCACCCGCACCAATCGCAGCGTGCAGATCACCGCCGCCGGACAGCAGTTTCTCCAGGATGCACGCGGCGTTCTTTTGCAGGTGGAGCAGGCCGCCAGCCGCGCCGCACGGCTGCACAACGGTCAGGAAGGGGAGCTGCGTATCGGTTTCACATCTTCGGCGCCGTTTACCGGACTGGTATCTGACGCCTTGTATCATTTTCGTCAGCGCTGGCCGGAGGTCCATATCCAGATGCAGGAGATTAATACCCGGCAGCAGCTGGCGCCGCTGCATGAAGGAAGGCTGGATTTGGGGGTGATGCGCAATACACCGTTGCCGAGTGATTTGCAGCATCAGCTGCTGCTGCGCGAACCGCTGTGCGCCGTGGTGCACTGGGCGCATCCGCTGGCTGATGCGGAATCGATCTCTATCCAGGCGCTGGCGAAGGAACCCTTTGTATTTTTTGATCCGCAGGGCGGTACGGCGCTGTATGGCGAGATCCTCGGCTTGCTGCATCGTTACCAGATCAAACCTTTTATTACGCAGGAAGTGGGTGAGGCGATGACCATCCTCGGGCTGGTCGCCACCGGGCTGGGGGTCTCGATTTTGCCCGCATCATTCCGGCGCGCGCGCCTGGCCGATGTGGTCTGGCTGCCGCTGCATGAAACCGATGCGCTGTCTGAAGTGTGGCTGGTGTGGTCGGCCACGCGTGAACCGAGCGCGCAGATGGCGAATATGATGATGCTTTTGCAACGTAACGCTGAAACCTAAGCCAGACGGCAGCTAAACCACCTGGCTTTATGTGCGATAAATCACATTTCTAATCAAATATTTGGCGCTGCCTGCCAATCTGCCGCACCATAGCGGATATTTATTTAGAAGCGCGAAAATAACCGGGAGCAGGGCGTGAATCTGGACAGTCAGCCTGGCCATATTGACCAAATAAAGCAGACCAACGCAGGCGTGGTTTACCGACTGATCGATCATTTCGGCCCGATTTCGCGTATTGAGCTGTCCAAACGTGCCCAGCTGGCGCCCGCCAGCATCACCAAAATTGTGCGTGAAATGCTGGACGCACATCTGGTGCAGGAGACGGAGTTTCAGGAGCCTGGCAGCCGTGGCCGTCCGGCGATTGGCCTGATCCTCGACACCTTTGCCTGGCACTATCTCGCAATCCGCATTCAACCCGGTCATATCACGCTGACGTTACGCGATCTCAGCAGTCGCGCGTTGCAGGAAGATCGTCTGCCGCTGCTCGCCAGCGACGACAAACCGCTGCTGCTGGAGTTACAGGCGCTGGTTGATGCATTCTTTATCCGTCACCAGAAGCGGCTGGAGCGCCTGACCGCCATTGCCATCACCGTACCCGGCCTGATCAACGCCGCGTCTGGCGTGGTGCGGCGGATGCCCGGCTACGATGTGGAAGACATGCCGCTCGGCGCGACCCTGTCGCAACATACCGGCTTGCCGGTGTTTGTGCAGCACGATATCTCCGCCTGGACGCTGGCGGAATCGCTGTTTGGTGCCTCGCGCGGGGCGCAGGACGTGATTCAAATCGTTATTGATGAAACGGTGGGAGCCGGGGTGATTACCGGTGGGCAGCTGCTGCATAAAAGCGGGCGTGCGCTGGTGGAAATTGGTCACACCCAGATCGACCCTTATGGGCAGCAGTGCTACTGCGGCAATCATGGCTGCCTGGAGACGGTGGCCAGCATCGGCAGCCTGCTCAGCCTGGCAGCACAGCGTTTACCGGCCCAGCCGGAGAGTCGTCTGCACGACGTTCCGCTCACCATCGAAGCCCTGTGCCAGGCGGCGCAGGGGGGCGATCGCCTGGCGCGCGATGTGATTGCCGGGGTCGGACATCATATTGGCCGGATGCTGGCCATGATGGTAAATATCTTCAATCCACGACAAATTCTTATCGGTTCGCCACTCAATCAGGCGGCCGATGTCCTGTTTCCCGCCGTGAACAGTACCATTCGACAGCAGGCATTGCCCGCCTACAGCGACGACATCCAGCTGGCGCCTACCGCGTTTAACGACCCCGGCACGCTCAGCGCGGCGGCGTTAATCAAAGATGCTCTTTACTCCGGCCATCTGCTGGTGAAACTGCTTCAGGGTTAATCAGCTCGCCTTAAGTTTGCGCTAACGCAATCTGTCAGGTTCGACATTTCCTTAAACTGCCCCTTCGTACCATCTGGTTTCACATCGCTTTAACGAAGGAGGAAGAAGGGTGAAAACGCTCTTTGTTACCGGCACCGACACCGCGGTGGGTAAAACCGTGGTATCTCGTGCCCTTTTGCAGTGCTTTGCACAAGCTGGCCAGTGTGCGGTGGGGTATAAACCTGTCGCCAAAAGCGCGAAACAGACGCCCGAGGGGCTTCGCAATAAAGACGCGCTACTGTTGCAGCAGGCTTCTGGCCTGGCATTACCCTATGCCGCCGTCAATCCTATTACCCTGGAAGAGGATGAAATCAGTACCAGCCCGGCGCAGCGGATCGACTATCCGCTGCTGAGTCAGGGACTGGCCGCATTACAGGAACGTGCTGCCCATGTGGTGGTTGAAGGCACCGGTGGCTGGCGCTGCCTGATGAATGACCTGCAACCGCTATCAGGCTGGGTGAAACAGGAACAACTGCCGGTGGTGATGGTGGTCGGCATCAAAGAAGGATGCATCAGCCACGCTTTACTGACGGCTGACGCCATTGCGCACGACGGATTGCCACTGGTGGGTTGGGTGGCGAACCGTATAAATCCGGGGCTGGCGCATTATGCTGAAATCATTGATGTCCTGAGTGAGAAGCTGGGCGCGCCGCTGCTGGGTGAGCTGCCGTATCTGCCGCGCGCGGAGCAGCGCGAGCTGAGCGGCTATCTGGATCTCTCCCTGCTGGATAACCGTCTGACGCGCAGCGATAGTGCAAAACCCGCCGCCTGATGAAACGAAAAGTGGCAAATGCGAAATGGCTGAATCTAAGGTTGCAGATTCAGCCGTTTTTTTCTGCCCGTTAATTTTGTTTAAATTCAATATCCTGCCAAAAATTTCACTATAACCTGTCGCTCTGGCGTGATTCATGCATCAGCTGACCTGATGAATTTACTGCCGGAGCACCGTTATGTCGCACTCAGATGAAAAAGGTTTGCTGTATGGGCTGGAAGAACGCATTGGCCCAGCCCCCGCATTTTTTGCCGCACTGCAACATGTGCTGGCCAGCGTGGTGGGGATTATCACGCCACCGCTGATTATTGGTTCGGTTCTGGGTTTACAGGCGTACATTCCTTATCTGATCAGCATGTCATTACTGGTGTCCGGCCTCGGCACCTTTATTCAGGCGCGGCGTTTTATGGGTGTCGGTGCCGGTATGATTTGTTTGCAGGGCACCAGCTTTGCTTTTCTCGGCGTGATCCTCTCCGGCGGGTTGATGGTGAAAGCACGCGGCGGCTCCCCGGAAGAGATTATGGCGATGATCTTTGGCTGCAACCTGATCGCAGCGCTCATCCCGATGTTGATCAGCCGCTGTGTTGCGCCGTTACGTAAAGTGCTGACGCCGGTCGTCACCGGGACGGTCATCACCCTGATCGGCATCAGCCTGATTAAAGTCAGCATCACCGATTGGGCTGGCGGTCAAAACGCGGCAGATTTCGGCGCGCCGTGGAATCTGGCATTGGGCGCACTGACCCTGCTGGTGATTGTGGCGCTGAACCGCACGCGGAATCGCTGGGCGCGTCTGACCGCTGTGGTGGCGGGGATCGCTGTCGGCTGTGTTGCCGCAGCCCTGACCGGCCATCTGCATCTCAAACCGATGGCTGCGGGCAGCTGGCTGGTGATGCCGGGCTTTTTCCGCTTCGGCTTCAATTTTGACTGG
This sequence comes from Pantoea sp. X-Soil-TKNS-1207, assembly GCF_059730485.1. Taxonomy (NCBI): domain Bacteria; kingdom Pseudomonadati; phylum Pseudomonadota; class Gammaproteobacteria; order Enterobacterales; family Erwiniaceae; genus Pantoea; species Pantoea sp. X-Soil-TKNS-1207. The sequence goes on along the minus strand of NZ_AP035958.1, from coordinate 2,232,376 downwards.
GCGATTTTCGTGCCGATTGCGCTGGTGTCGGTGATCAGCGTGATCGAAGCGGTGGGGGATTTAACCGCCAACTGCCTGCTGTCGCGCCAGCCGATTGAAGGCGAAGGCTTTCAGCGCCGTTTACAGGGCGGCATTCTGGCCGATGGCATCAGCTGCGTGCTGGCGGCGATGTTTTCCGCTTTTCCCAATACCACTTTTGCACAAAACAACGGCGTGATTCAGATGACGGGCGTCGCCAGCCGCTATGTCGGTATGGTGATTGGCCTGCTGCTGGTGCTGCTGGGCATTTTCCCGGTGATTGGCAACCTGTTGCAGCAGATCCCGCCGCCGGTGCTGGGAGGCGCTACGCTGGTGATGTTTGGCAGCGTGGTGGCTGCGGGTATTCGGGTGATGACACAAACGCCGCTGGGACGTCGTGAAATGCTGATCGTCGCCGTCTCTTTTGGTCTGGGACTTGGGGTAGAAGCAGTGCCGGATGTGCTGAAACAGTTCCCGATGCTGATTAGTAACCTGTTTGGTCATGCGGTGACTACGGGCGGGATTCTGGCGATTGTGCTGAACGTGATTTTACCATCAGAGCAGGCGCAGCCTGCGCTGAAGGCCGCCGCAGAAGAATCCCATTAAACACCACCCGTAGCGGCGCGATAAATTGCGCCGCTACGGGTTTGGGCCGTTAAGGATTTAACCGCCGGCGCGTACGTCCTGAGCTGAGATAATCCGCGATATAATCCTGCGAAATCTCCCCGCTGTAGCGACCCTCTTCATCAACGATCGGCATCCAGACGGTATTGTGTTCATACAGCTTCGATAGCACCACGCGCAAGTTCTCTTCGGCTTTGCCGGTCACCTTAAAGGTATGCAGTTTCTCTTCACAGCTACCGCTGGCACCGCGCGCTTCACGACGTTTAACGAAGCCGAGCGGCTTGCCGTCGTTATCCACGACCGTCACCGAACGCATATCGTTGTCATCCATGGTGGCGAAGGCTTCCTGCAACGGCGTGTTGCGCTGCACGGTGATAGTCGGTTGTTGATCGGTGACGTCACCCGCCTGCACCAGCAACAAACGTTTCAGGGTACGGTCCTGGCCGACAAATGAACCGACAAAATCATTCGCCGGTCTTGCCAGCAATTCATCCGGGCTGGCGCACTGCACAATTTTGCCCTGACCAAACACCGCGATGCGATCGCCCAGCTTCAGCGCCTCATCGATATCGTGGCTCACCAGCATCACGGTCTTCTTCAGCTGGCGCTGCATATCGAGAAATTCGTTCTGGATCACTTCACGGTTAATCGGGTCGACCGCGCCGAAAGGTTCATCCATCAGCAGCACCGGCGGATCCGCCGCCAACGCGCGGATCACCCCGATCCTCTGCTGCTGACCACCCGACATCTCACGCGGGTAGCGATGCAGAAACTTCGTCGGATCAAGCGCCACCATGCTCATCAGCTCGGTGGCGCGCTCGCGGCAGCGCTTTTTATCCCAGCCCAGCATCCGCGGCACCACGGTGATGTTCTCTTCGATGGTCATATTCGGGAACAGACCAATCTGCTGGATCACGTAACCGATATTGCGACGCAGCGTCACGGTATCCTGGCCGCTGGTATCTTCACCGTTAATCAAAATCTTGCCGCTGGTCGATGGGATCAGGCGGTTAATCATTTTCAGCGTAGTGGTTTTGCCGCAGCCGGAAGGGCCGAGCAGCACACACATCTCCCCGGCAGGGACTTCCAGGCTGACGTTATCTACGGCGTTAAAGCTGGTGCCGTTTTTCTGAGTAAAGGTTTTCGTCAGGTTTTCCAGTTTTATCATTATCGAATCCCCTTAGGAGTCAGCGCCGACTGCAAACGGTGCAGCAGCCAGTCAAGAACAATAGCCAGCAAACAAATCATCAACGCGCCGGCAATTAACATACGCACATCACTGCCGCTGATGCCGTCCAGCAGCTCGATACCCAGACCACCGGCACCGATTACTGCGGCGATCGCCATCACGCCGACGTTCATCACCACCGCAGTGCGGATACCACCAAAAATCACCGGCAGCGCCATTGGGATCTCCACCCAGCGCAGACGCTGCCAGAAGGTCATGCCGATCCCCCGGCCTGCTTCACGCAGCCCTGGCGGCAAATTTTCCAGCGCGGTATGGGTGTTACGCACAATCGGCAACAGCGAATAAAGGAACACGGCGGTAATCGCGGGCAGAGCGCCAATGCCCTGACCGATCAGCGAAAACAGCGGGATCATCAGACCAAACAGCGCGATGGTCGGGATGGTCAGCACGATAGTGGCGATGCCCAGCACCGGCGTCGCCAGCCACTTAAAACGTACAATCAGAATGCCGAGCGGCACGCCAACCACAATGGCAAAACCTACCGCCACCAGCACCAGCCAGGTATGCTGCCACGTCAGGGCCAGCAGGCTATCCCAGTTATCCATGATGTAATGCAGGGTATCCATAGCGCCTCCTTACAGCATGTTTTTGGATTTAAGGAAATCACGCGCCACCTGTTCGGGTGACTGGTGATCAATATCGACGCGCTTATTCATCTCGGTAATCGCCTCGTCGGTAATCAGCGCAGACAGCTGATTCAGCGCCGTGTCCAGCCCCGGATGGCTCGCCAGCACATCCTGACGCACCACTGGCGTGACGTTGTAACTTGGGAAGAAGTGTTTATCATCTTCCAGCACCTTGAGATCAAAGCCTTTTACGCGTCCGTCGGTGGTGTAGATCAGCCCCGCATCAACAAAGCCTTCCTTGACGGCGTTGTACACCAGGCCGGGATCCATCTGACGGATTTGCGGTCGATCGAGCGGCATGTTGTATGCCTTCTGCAACGGTTTCAGGCCATCTGAACGCCCGGCAAACTCCAAATCCAGGCCCAGCTTCCAGTTATGGTCCGGGTCGGTTTTGCGGATTTGTTCCAGCTTCGCCACCAGTTGCGACATGGTGCTGATGCCTTCTTTATCCGCACGGGACCGCTGCATGGCGAAAGCGTAGGTATTGTTCATCGGAGCCGGGTCCAGCCAGACCAGACCCACCTTGCCGTCGAGTTGTTTTACCGTGTTATAGGCTTCCTGCGACGACATCGGTTTGGTGATGTGATTAAAGATGATCAGCGAGGTGCCGGTGTACTCCCAGGTCATATCGATCTGCTTATTAATCATCGCGTTACGACCAATGGTGGTGGCGATATTGGTTTTTGGGATCACCTGAAAACCTTTCTTTTGCAGCCACATAACCGTCATCGCGGACAGAATGTGTTGCTCGGTAAAACTCTTGGTCGCCATCACAATCGGTGTGGCGGCCGCAGCAGCCTGGCTGAGTGCCAGGGTTGCGGTCAGCGCCAGCGCGGTGCGTTTCGCCCAGCGCGCCAGCGGGTTGGCAGTGGCCATCGCAAAGCTCCTTGTGTTATGCCGCTGAATGCGGGCTGAGGAAACGTCCCAATGCGGCAAGCAGCATGTCGAGGATCAGCGCGAACAGGGCGGTTGCCACTGCACCGAGGATCAGCGTCGGGAAATCATTGAGATAGATACCAGGGAAGATCAGCTCGCCATAGCTGCTGGCGCCAATCAGGAACGCCAGCGGCGCGGTGCCGACATTAATCGCGGTAGCGATTCGCACCCCGGCAAGGATCACCGGCAGCGCATTCGGGATTTCCACCTGACGCAAACGCTGAAATTTGGTCATGCCAATACCGTTGGCGGCTTCAAGCAGCGAGGGGGGCACCGCGCTCAGTCCGGCATAGGTATTACGCACGATGGGTAGTAACGAGGCGAGGAACAGCGCAATCACCGCCGGGCGATCGCCGATCCCGACAATCACCATCGCCAGAGCCAGCACCGCCAGCGGCGGCAGCGTATTGCCGACGTTGAAGATCTGCATCACATACTCTGCCCAGCGGCGGGCAAACGGACGACTCAGCAGAATGCCGCTGGGGATACCGATCAGCAGCGCGAAAAACATTGACCAGAACACCAGAAACAGATGCTGCTGCCCAAGATAGATCAGGTCTACCTTGCGGGCGCGCAGCGTATCCAGCCCAAGACCCCAGACCAGCAGGCCAATGATCGCCACAATGGCGAGCACTGCCAGTCCGGCTCGGCGGGCGAGCGATGCGTTTTGCATAGCGTGCGTCTCCCTGATTCGCAAAAGTGCTAAATGCCTTAGCGTTAAACAATAAAAGTTCTGCACAGCCCGTCGCGGCGCAATGGCAGATAAAACGACTACTTAACGACACTTTTCCAGTGAGATGACGGAAAGTGGTTTTAGACCTATAGCAATGTAAAACGGAACATGCCAGTTTTTGCGGCAAAATCAGACAGATAGAAAAGGGGGAAAATCCGGGCTTAACCCGCATGAGTTAAGGCATTTCACGTCAATGAAAAAAATTCATCGATTTTTGTTACACCGTCACAAATGAGGCGCACGCAGAGGAAATTGACAACGGAAAATTTCGACTAGCCTTGGCACAAAGGAAGGAAGAAAAATGACTGAGAGCGCAGAAGTACACACGGAAAACCGCCACTGGGTATTGATCGCCTGTATGCTGGCGATGTTTATGGCGGCAATTGAAGTCACCATTGTCGCCACGGCGATGCCCACCATCATCGCTGACCTGGGGGGCTTTTCACAGTTCGGCTGGGTCTTCTCCATCTATCTGCTTACCCAGGCGGTGACGGTGCCGCTTTACGGGCGACTGGCGGATATGTGGGGCCGCAAGACGCTGTTTTTTATCGGCGTATCGCTGTTTCTCATCGGCTCGGTGCTGTGCGGTTTCGCCCACAGCATGACCTGGCTGATCCTGTTCCGCGCTTTCCAGGGGCTGGGCGCTGGCGCCATCATGCCGCTCAGCACCACCATCGTGGCGGATATCTACGCGCCGCGTGAGCGCGCCAGCGTGCAGGGCTGGCTCTCCAGCGTATGGGGCGTAGCGGCGATCCTCGGTCCGCTCAGCGGTGCCTGGCTGGTGCAACACTTCAGCTGGTCAGTGATCTTCTGGGTCAACGTCCCCATTGGTTTGCTCTCGATGTTGCTGCTGGCGCGTTTCCTGCCTGCACGCGAGCAACAGGAGCGCTGCGCGCTGAATATTACCGGCTGTGCCTGGCTGATGCTGAGCGTCAGCGCCTTGTTGATCGCGCTGTTGCAGGCGGAAGTGCTGGGCTACTGGCTGCTGCTGTTCCTGGCGATGGCGCTGATCGCTGCGGTGTTCCTCAAACGCCATGAACAACGTGCTGCCGCGCCGCTGTTCCCGCTCGCGATCTGGCGCAGCCGGTTAATTGTCGCCGGTAACGCCGGGAATCTGATTATTGGCGCTGCGATGATGGGGATCAGCGCCTTCCTGCCCACCTGGATTCAGGGCATTATCGGCGGCACGCCGCTCCAGGCGGGCAGTGCGCTGGCGATGATGTCGATTGGCTGGCCGCTCGCCAGCACCCTGAGCGGCCGTCTGATGCTGATCACGTCCTACCGTTTCACCGCACAGCTGGGCGCACTGCTGCTGATTGCCGGTAGCGCCTTATTGCTGCTGCTGCGCGCCGACAGCAGCATTATACAGGCGGGTGTGACGGCGTTTGTGATTGGCACCGGCATGGGGATGACCAGTACCACGTTTCTGGTGTCGGTGCAGAACCATGCGCACTATGAAATTCGCGGTATCTGCACCGCGTCTATTATGTTTAGTCGGATGCTGGGGTCGGCGATTGGTACTGCACTGATGGGAGCAGTGCTGAATTACAATCTGATGCTGCGGCTGCCGCAGGCCAGCGATCCGATGCAGAAAATCATGTCGCATGACAGCCGTCAGACGTTACCGCAGGATACGCTGCATTTCTGGACCAGCCAGATTGCCAGTTCGCTGCATTGGGTGTTTGTGGTGGCGCTGCTGATTGCCGTGCTGGCGCTGTGGATTGCGTGGCTGATGCCGCATCAGCGGCCGGAAGCGGAAGAATAAGAAGGGGGTCGGCAAAATGCCGACCCGACATTACTGTGACGTATCCTGCGAGCTGCCTGCGCCGTTGGGCACGTTGCTGTCGGCGTCGCGCCCCAGCTTTTTGTAAACGATTTTCTGCGTGTCGTTGTCGCAATGACCGACAACCTGTCCACCCGCCTGGTCAGCCTGATCGTTCGGCACAATATCCAGGGTGAAATCGGACTCCGCCACGCCGTTGCCGATGATTTTTTTGCTGATGTCTGCTTTTACGCTTTCACAGGACGCCTGCGCCAGCACCGGCAGTGCCAGCAGGGAGAGCAATATAACTGCCACACGTTTTTTCATCACACACTCCTTTGGTTTGAATTCCCTTGAAGACTATAGCAGTTGTCGCTGGTTACGGTGCAACCACACGGCCAGTGCGGCGGTCCAGGCAACGCAGGGTGTTCGGTTCCCAGTAGGCGTTGACGTTGTAGCTTTTTTCACAAGAGTCGCGGGTATCGAAGGCTTTATCGGTTTTATCGAACTCCTTCTCCACGCGGGTATTCACCTTGTTACGCAGATTGCGCGTATCGTTCCACTGCTCCTGGCTTTGACGTGCCGCTTCATTGCTGGCTGCGTTGTCGCCGTCCTGAATAATCAGGCGATCGGTTTTCGCTGAGGCCAGCGGGGCGGCCAGCAATACGCTGGCAGTCAGGAGCGCAGCAAGCAGTGCGGGAAATTGTTTTTTCATCATCTTTTCCTTCAGTTAACGCCAGCACAGCCGCGAGGGTGGCTGTAACAACAATCTTCGCTAGTATATCATCGCTGCTCGTTTGCTCACCAGCGGTGAGCCTGTTGTTGAGACTTCAGAGAGACTTTTTATGCTGTTCAAAACCACGCTGCTGTTTTTTTTAACTGCGGTGGCCGAAATTGTTGGCTGTTTCCTGCCGTGGTTATGGCTGAAGAAGGGCGCAACTGCGTGGTTGCTGCTGCCCGCCGCCGCCAGCCTGATGCTGTTTGTCTGGCTGCTGACGTTGCACCCGGCAGCGAGCGGACGCGTTTATGCAGCCTACGGCGGCGTTTACGTGCTGACGGCATTGATCTGGTTGCGGGTGGTGGATGGCGTAAAGCTAAGTCCGTGGGACTGGGCGGGGGCGTTGATTGCTTTCAGCGGTATGCTGATTATTGTGGCGGGCTGGGGGCGGGCGTAAGGTCGGCAAACATGCCGACCCTGGCAATTTATTCCTTATGCACCTTCAGACCGGCCAGCGCCTGTGTGACCGGCATGATCTCCAGCGTGTTGATGTTGACGTGTTTTGGCAGCGTCGCCACCCAGTAAACCGCTTCGGTCACATCTTCCGGCGTCAGCGCGGTGGTTCCTTCATAGACCTTATCCGCCTTGCCGTCATCGCCCTTAAAGCGCACGTTGGAAAACTCGGTGCCGCCCACCAGGCCGGGTTCGATATCGGTGACGCGCAGCGCGGTGCCGTGCAGATCGGTACGTAAATTGAGACTGAACTGACGCACAAAGGCTTTGGTGGCGCCATAGACGTTGCCACCGGCATACGGCCAGCTACCGGCAACCGAACCAATATTGATGATATGACCGACGTTACGCTCCACCATGGCAGGCAGCACCGCGCGCGTCATATACACCAGACCTTTGTTGTTGGTGTCGATCATATTTTCCCAGTCTTCGATGTTCGCCCGATGCGCCGGTTCAATCCCCAGCGCCAGACCGGCATTGTTCACCAGCACATCGATATTGCGCCATTCGGCAGGCAGCCCGGCGATCACTTCTTCAATCGCCGCGCGATTGCGCACATCCAGCTGAACGGTGTACAGATTGTCACCCAGTTCGTCTTTCAATTCCTGCAAACGCTCGGTACGGCGTCCGCTGGCGATCACTTTATGACCTGTAGCAATGAAGCGGCGGGTGATACTTTGACCAAAACCGGCGGTCGCGCCGGTAACAAAAATAATCATCTCACTGTTCCTTAAACAATTGCATGTAGTGATCAATTTATTGATTTTAAATGAAAAAATCAAAGAAAAAATTAAAAAGGGGCATATAAGGGGCAAAACTAAAATGCCAGTACCGTGTTGAGCATGTCAACCTGGCTTCCGCTGAGTTCACCAATCCACGAACCGTAAACCTCGTAAACCATTTGCGCGTTTTCATGGCCCATCTGTGTCGCGATGAATGTCGGATTGGCCCCTGCCGACAGCATCTTGAGCCGTGGGCATACATTGTCATACTGTGAAGAAATTCGCTGCGATAATTAAGAATATCGTTATATCGAATATTTTTTATTAAGGTGTTTTTTCTTGCGATGCCTTCAACAACGCCTAAAGTCGCGCTATAGCCTTTTAAGGTATTGGCTGAGACTTTGGGTTTGTTACTCTCAAATAGTTGCATTGCCGTCTACTTTCATTATAGACCATTGCAGCGCAATTTTTACTGGATTTTAATTGGTTAAATAATTTTTTATTTTCTTTGAATAAATATCTTTATGCTGCGCAGCTTAAATGGCGTTAATAGTCGACTGGGTCTTTTTTAATAATCTGACCAGCTTCAATAAAATGTATTTATGGCCGATTTATGGCTGCGTCTGTGGCATGACATGTCAAACGATCCGAAATGGCGAGCCGAGCAGGGAAAGCGAAATCCTGCAGGTGCGGTTGTCGCGACGGTTGAAAGCGTAGTGTGGTGGATGAAAAAAAGATCAACAATTCATTTCTAAAAATTAAATAAAGGATGTGATTGTTTCTCAGTTGCTGGCATTAAAATACTCCTTGAATTTCAAGCCAGTAACCTGTTAGATCTATATCTTCTTCGCGAAGCTGAACGCGCAATCGGTAGGATTAAAGAAAAGAACCCGCCTTCGTGCGGGTTTTTATTTTAATTCATTGAATTCTGTTTGAGTATTGAAGAGTTCATCTATTAGGGCGTCAAGTTCGCTTTTTTTCTTACCTAGCTTAAGTTGATATTTTGAAATCTTATCAATGTTACCGTCTGTTTTTGCTCCTTCGAGGTCGTATTCGATTTCCTGGATATCTTCCTTTTTCTCAAAAATTTTTCGTTCCAGTTTGTGAATCCGATTTTGGGTATCCTGCTTAACACGTCCGGTGTGCAGTATGTATTTACTTCAGTGATGGCGCGCTTTAATCCTGAGATTTTACCTGTATTGTTGTATTGCTGAGCAATTTTCAACTCGTTATCAAGAGCCATTCTTTTAGCCTTGCAATCTTCAATGGCACTGGCTGATGCAAGGTAGGGAAACATACAAGAAACTAAAAGAGTGGCAGTTAAATATTTCATCAATAATTCCTATTGGCATTCGGTTAAAATAGCCATCATGGCTATTCAAAGAAAGATGTTACTTTCAGCATTTTATTAACTCAAGACTTAATTTTTTGTTTCTCACTTTTTTATTTATTTAACAATTCATTAATCTATGATGTTATTTTACTTTATTTAATTGAAAGTGACTCCCAATTAATTGATTGGAATCAATACTGATATTCAGATTTAACTCGATGCATGTCGGGCGGTTCGGTTCGCTGACTTCCCTGAACTATCGCGGTTAATATCAGGCGTGTTAACTCAACATTCATTCTCATATGAGATTGTTTTTATGATATTTAGAGTGCGTAAATTGACATTAATCAAATATTGAAAACCAAAATAAATTAATATCACAGGCGTGTTAAACGCGAATGTGACACGCTTTTATTGTTTTGTTGTATGCCTGTTAGTATTAAATTTTGCTTCATATTCTCAACCTGCGAAAGCAGGTTTTTTTTTAAAATGCCGCAAATGCGGCCAGATATTCCCAACGATGACGATGACGATGACGGTCGCGGAGCTGGGGTGGGTCAGACATCACGGGCAAACGATGTCAGATATTTCACGGATCCCGAGGATAACGCCGGTGATCTGTGTTACAGGAAGGTCAGCAACATCCGCCTCAACAGTACTGATGGCGGTTCCAGCTTCTGCGTGGACGCGTTCGGTATCTCCTTCAATAACAACATTCAGACGCAACGCTGCCGTTCAGTTTTACACTGGAGAATAACGAGGGCTCTTACACCTTCGACTTCCCTAAAGTGCACGTGAACGATGACTAGCCCGACGGCGCAACGACTGAACTGTCGGCAACCCTAACGTCTGCGGGGACGAACCTGGTCATCTTCTGATGAAAGCATTGTGGCTGTCGATGCGCCAGGCGTTATGACGGGCGTTGCAGAAGGTGACGCCACCATTACCATCACCTCCGCAATTAACGTGACCGCATAAAATTTATGCCCGCTCCGGCGTGCTTTTATCAGGTGAGAACATGCTTATTCTTGTCAACCGTATTGATGTGAATGGCGAACGCTGTTTCATACCGAGAGAAAACGGAAAGTAAAGAGTGGACAATAAAGCAGGGAAAGCAGGCCAACTTGAAGGAACGAAAAAATAACCCGCAACCGGCGGGTCATTTTTCATCCTATGTGGTCAATACTATTAATCATTATCATGGTGATAGTCAGAGCGACCGGAGTTCATCTTTCTATTATTATGCTTATGCCGGGCGGGGCCATCTTGTTTATACCTGGAATCATGCCCTCTGAATTCTGACTTGTTTTCAGAATGTCCGTGCTTACCTTTTTTTTCATGCTTATGCGCAGAATTTCGCCCGTTTTCATGATGACTGTCATTGGCAAAAGTTAATGCTGGTGACAGGAAGATCATGCATAACAGAACCAGAATAAATTTTTTCATGCTTTACTGTTTCCTTACAGTTAACGTGGTGTACCCACCTCGCTAAATATACCTTGAATGAACGTTTGAAAATCCTGATATAAGATCAGTAATCGCATTTATCTGTAATCAAATGACACTAACTTGGTCTTGCAGCTTCATCTTTCATTGAAATTCTTGTGGATTGAGTGCGGGAATGAGCAGATACACCTTTACGCTGAATCACACCCTGAAGACTGAACGGAAAAGTAGATGACACAAAATCCGAAATATCGCTCAGGTTATTCCCATATACATGGTAGGTGTTAGAATTTTCGGGAATTATAGCTGACATGGATCTAAGGATATGGAACCAATATTTAGTTTTTTGCTTTACGGGTTTGCTGCAATATTGGTAAGTGTTATTGCTGGTAAACGAAACGGGATGAGCATCGGAATAATTTACTTATTCTCTATGTATTTAGCAGGATTCCTGCTGATTCGAGCAGCTTTAACTATAACGCTTGGCAATGGATTAATTTCTGGGTTAATAGCTTTCCTTTCTCCAGTAATCGGATTGATCGTAGCGCTCTCAACCAGAACATCGGAACAGCGTGCAGTGCTAAACGGGGAGTCAGGTTATTACAGGAAATGCACATTTTGCGCTGAAGCTATTCGCAAAGAACCACTCAAATGTAAACATTGTGGGAGTGACGTAATACCCGAGAACGCTAAACCGGAATCAAAAGTTTACCCCCCGACCTAAAGAAACCACAATGAACCTCGCCCCTGCGAGGTTTTTTTATGCCTGGGGAAAACTATGCTCGAATCAGAATCCCGTCTTCCGCTGATTATCGACAGCTCCGACGCGCAGAAAAACAGAGAATCGTTAGTCAGCGTGCTGGAAAAAATGACGCAGGTCGGGATGCACCGATACCACGCTTATTCCGGCTATGCAGCCGCGCTTTTCCAACGGTTTGAACTGGTATCCCGTTTCTGATCCGACGGCGAGTTTGGCGCCTTTGTGAGGTATTTATGGCAGTAACTTAAAAAATCATCCTTTATACGGATGATAGTTATGGTGATATCGGAGAAGCTGACAGCGTCGGTTATTTACGATGTGATGTTTACCTTTAGAACGGAGAGTGACGACTGATGAGGCAAAGCAGATGTTACAAAATAACTTTGCGGCAATATATAATTCAGTAATGAGCTATCGTTTATTTCTTGATAACCTTGCCCTGTAAGCTATTTAAGCGTGCAGGGCAGTGGCGTTATTTCAGTATCTGAATACTGTCCGAGTCAATTTCCACCTGTCCATCATCACGGTCAATTTCACCTGCTACGCGAACTTCTTTTCCAATTAGCCTGTAACTTCCGTCATCATCATCGTCGTCATCCGCATCGATGCGAATTTTCCCGGTAGCATCCTCCAGCCAGTAATCATCATCACCAGCCAGCCCGGTGATTTTCCCTTCAACCACGACGTGCCTGTCATCATGCATTTTTTTTGCTTCCGCGACTGACACCGCCTGATGCACGGCCGCCTGAGCTGAAGTGCATACGATTATTCCGCAGGCTAAAAGTAAACCAAAAAGTTTCATCCCTTTATCTCCCTGTTAACGTCTTAACCAGTGTTAAGTCATTTATAGAGTAGATTAGTTATTAATTTATAAAAATACCTTTTAATCATATAGTTATGGTTATTTGAGTGAAGTTGTTTTACAGGTGTTATGTACTTGTGTGTTTTCAGATAAATCAGGTCAGTGAATCGGTAATTGATTGTTTTGAACGATCAATCAGCAATAATCGATCTGCGAAACCATTTTGAAATTATAGTTTTAAATGCATATTTTCTTGTCACCAGGGAAATGAAAGACAGGGAGTAGAAAATGTCACAACGGCCAGTTTGGATTCTAATAGTGCTTTTCTGCACTTTATTCTGGATAATCATAATAACAATGCTCAAAGACGGTTAATTACCTTTTTTTTCTTATAAATAACAGACTCCCGCAATGGCGGACAAAAAAATAAATGTCTTTCTGAAAAAGAAATTTTGTTTTAATTTTAAAAAAATTAAAAATCCATATTCAACCTATCCTGAAACAATTTCAGGTTCCACGCCACACCTTAGCATTAACCCTGTTCGCTGCCCATGAAAAGCCGTTGCAGAATTTTTCCTGCACGATAATGGCGCAGGGCTGCACCGTTATGGTACGCGGCGGCGCCGGGCAACCGTTTGCGCATTCGATTGCTTATCCAGCCTGCCACAATCTTTTTGTAATGCAACCTAATTCATTGAATAACAACAGATAAATAAGTTCTGTTGGTTGGCATGGCGTTTGCTATTTAGTTTAAAGGCCATCATCACCTGCAATTATCAGCGGAGAAAGCCGCACGGTTTTCCCGATTAAGGAATTATTTATGCCTTCTGCATCCGACACCACGCTGCGCGCCAGCTTTTTTGATTTCACCGGACTCGCTTCCCAACCCGACGCCATCGCGGACCAGGCGCGCTATCTGGAGGATGGGGTACTGACGTTGCGCGACCGCAAAGTGGTCAGCCTCGAAAACTGGGAAAGCGCCCGGACGTGGGTGGACCCGGCCAGCCTGATCGACCTGCGCGGCAAACTGATCGTGCCGGGCTTTATCGATACCCATATTCACTACCCGCAGACTGAGATGATCGGTGCCTTTGGCGAACAGCTGCTGGAGTGGCTCAATCAATACACCTTCCCGGTAGAAAGCCAGTACCACTGTCCCGATCATGCCGCGCAGATGTCGGCATTTTTCCTGCATCAGCTGCTGTCGAACGGCACCACCACCGCGCTGGTATTTGGCACGGTGCATCCGCAATCGGTGGAGGCGCTGTTCAGCGCGGCGGAGCAGCTTAATATGCGTCTGATCGCGGGCAAGGTGATGATGGATCGCAACGCGCCCGCCTATCTGACCGAAACGCCTCAGGCCAGCTATCTGCAAACCCGCACGCTGATTGAGCGCTGGCACAATCGTGGGCGCTTAAGCTACGCGCTGACGCCGCGTTTTGCCCCAACCTCATCGCCGCAGTTGCTGGAGAAAGTCCGTCAGCTGCGGGAAGAGTTTCCCGACACCTGGCTGCATACCCATCTGAGCGAAAACCCGCAGGAGATCGCCTGGGTGAAGGCGCTGTTCCCGGAGCATGACGGTTATCTCGACGTTTACCACCAGCATCAACTCACCGGCAAACGCAGCGTATTTGCCCACTGCCTGCATCTGGACGATCACGAATGGCAATGCCTGCACGATACCGATTCGTCGATTGCCTTCTGTCCCACCTCCAACCTGTTCCTCGGCAGCGGCCTGTTCAATATTAAGCGCTGCTGGCAGCAGGGCGTACGCATGGGTATCGGCACCGATGTTGGCGCAGGCACCACCTTCAACCTGCTGCAAACGCTGGGTGAAGCCTACAAAGTCGGCCAGCTGCAAAGCTACCGACTCAGCGCCTGTGAAGCCTTTTATCACGCCACGCTGGGCGGGGCACATGCACTCGATCTCGATCATGCCATCGGCAACTTCAACCCCGGCAAAGAGGCGGATTTCGTGGTGCTCGATCCGGCGGTATCCGCCCTGCAACAGCTGCGCTGCGCCAACAGCAAAGACATCTGGGAAAAGCTGTTTGTGCTGATGACGCTGGGCGATGACCGTAACATCGCCCAAACCTGGGTTAACGGCCAGCCGGTCTGGCAGCGGGACAGCGCGGAGCAAGCGGCATGATTCAGTTTCTGCTTAATAACCGTCTGGTGACCGAGTGCGATCTCGATCCGAATCTCACGCTGCTGAATTATCTGCGTACTCGCCAGCAACGGCGCGGCACCAAAGAGGGCTGCGCTTCCGGTGATTGCGGTGCCTGTACCGTGACATTGGGAAAAGTGGTGGCGGGGCGGATGCAGTACGAAACGGTGAACAGTTGCCTGACGCTGGTCAGCAGCCTGCAAGGCAAACAGCTGATTACCGTGGAGGATTTGCGTCAGGGGCGCGATCTGCACCCGGTGCAGCAGGCGATGGTGGATTGCCACGGTTCGCAGTGCGGCTACTGCACGCCGGGCTTTGTTATGTCGCTGTTCACCTTACAGAAAAACAGCCACGGCTGGGATCGTCACCAGGCGGAACAGGCGCTGGCTGGCAATCTGTGTCGCTGCACCGGCTATCGACCGATCATGGAGGCCGCGCAGCAGGCGTGTGAACAACCGGTATGCGATAACTTCAGCCAGAGCGAAGCCAATCTGGTGCAGCGTTTACAGGCGCTGAGCAATCAGGATGTGCAGGTGCTGGAGGCCAACGGCAGCCGCTGCTATGTGCCGAAAACCCTGGCGCAGCTGGCCGCGTTGTACCAGCAGCATCCCGACGCCCGCCTGCTGGCGGGGGGCACCGATCTGACGTTACAAATCACCCAACAGTATCAGCGCATTCCGCTGCTGATTGCGCTGGAACAGGTGGCGGAGCTGAAAACCTGCCACGAAGACGAGGAGAGCTGGCATCTCGGGGCCGGTGCGTCACTGCATCAATGCTATCAATTTCTTACGACGCGTATCCCGGCGTTCAGCGCGATGCTGGAGCGCTTCGCCTCGTTGCAGATCCGTAATCAGGGCACGCTGGGCGGCAATATCGGCAATGCCTCACCGATTGGTGATGCGGCGCCGATGCTGCTGGCGCTCAGCGCCACGCTCAGGTTGCAGCAGGGTGGGCAGCAGCGCGACGTGCCGCTCGATCAGTTCTTTACCGGCTATCGGCAGACCCTGTTGCAGCCCGGCGAGTTTATTCACAGCATCATCATCCCCAGAGTGACAGTGTCACCTGAGTTTGTCGCCTGGAAGGTGTCAAAGCGCCTCGACGACGACATCTCCGCCATTTTCTGCGCCATCAATCTGCAACGGGAGAATGGCCTGGTGGTACGGGCGCGCATCGCTTTTGGCGGAATGGCGGCGACGCCCAAACGCGCGCGACACGCGGAAGCGGCACTGACGGGCGCACCTTTCACGCTCGCCACCATCGAAAGCGCCTGTGCGCTATTGAGCAGCGATTTCCAGCCGTTGAGCGACTTCCGCGCCAGCGCGGAGTATCGCCTGCGGGTGGCGCGCAATCTGCTGCGCCGTTATTACGCGCAGGCCAGCGGCGAGCTGACGATTACGGAGGTGACGCGCTATGTCTCATAACCGACCGGATCTGAACGAAACCCTGCGGAAAACCCAGTTTGATGCCGGAATCCAGAGCGGCGTGGGGCGCAGCCGCAAGCATGAAAGCGCCGATAAACACGTCTCTGGCGAAGCGATTTACATCGATGATAAGCCCGAGCTGCCTGGCATGTTGCATCTTTGCCCGCTGCTCAGCCCGCACGCCCATGCGCGCATTACCCGGCTGGATGTGCAGCCGTGCTATGCGGTGCCGGGCGTGGTGAGCGTGCTGACCTGGCAGGATGTTCCCGGCGTTAACGATGTGGGGCCGCTGGAGCCGGGCGATCCGCTGCTGGCGCAGGACACAGTGTCGTATCTCGGCCAGGTGGTGATCGCCGTAGCGGCGGAATCACCGGAGGCGGCCCGCGCCGGGGTGATGGCGGCTATCGTCGACTATGAACCCCTGCCGGCGATTCTGGATGTGTGCGAGGCACTGGAGCAGGGGCATTTTGTGCAGCAGCCCCATGTGCATCAGCGCGGCGATGCCGATGCGGCGCTGGCGCGGGCGCCGCACCGTCTCCAGGGCGCCTTTCATATTGGCGGCCAGGAACATTTCTATCTGGAAACCCAGACGGCGCTGGTGATCCCCGGCGAAGACGCCAGCCTACAGGTTTACTCCTCCACGCAAAACCCGACTGAAGTGCAAAAACTGGTGGCTGAAGTGATGGGCATCAGCATGAACAACGTCACCATCGATATGCGGCGCATGGGCGGCGGTTTTGGCGGCAAAGAGACCCAGGCGGCGGGCGTGGCCTGTCTGTGCGCCATTGCGGCGCGCCAGACGCGGCGACCGGCGAAAATGCGCCTGGCGCGACGTGATGATATGCGTATCACCGGCAAGCGCCATCCGTTCTACGTCCGCTACGATGTGGGCTTCGATGATGACGGGCGTTTCTGCGGCGTGAAGATCGATCTGGCAGGAAATTGCGGTTATTCGCTCGATCTTAGTGGATCGATAGTCGATCGTGCCATGTTCCACGCAGATAATGCTTATTACCTCGGCGATGCGCGGGTCACCGGCTATCGCTGCCGCACCAATACCGCTTCTAATACCGCTTACCGTGGCTTTGGCGGCCCGCAGGGCATGGTGGCGATTGAGCAGATCATGGATCATATCGCGCGCGAGCTGCGACTCGATCCGCTGGAGCTGCGCAAACGTAACTACTACGGCAAACAGGATCGCAACATCACCCATTATCATCAGCAGGTGGAAGACAACCTGCTGGATGAGATCACTGCCCAGCTGGAAGCGAGCAGCGATTACGCGGCGCGGCGCGCGGAAATCCAGGCTTTTAACGCCAGCAGCCGCGTGATGAAACGTGGACTGGCGCTGACGCCGGTGAAATTCGGCATCTCCTTTACCTCCAGCTTCCTCAACCAGGCGGGCGCGCTGATCCTGATCTACACCGATGGCACGGTGCAGCTGAATCATGGCGGCACCGAGATGGGCCAGGGGCTGAACACCAAGGTGGCGCAGATTGTGGCGGAAGTGCTTCAAATCGATATCGGCACCATCCAGATCACCGCCACTGATACCGGCAAAGTCCCGAATACTTCACCGACGGCGGCATCCAGCGGGGCTGACCTCAACGGCAAAGCCGCGCAGGATGCGGCGCAGATCCTGCGTGAACGCTTAACCGCGATGCTGTGCAAGGTTCATCAGTGCACCGCGGATCAGGTGAGCTTCAGCAATGGCATCGTGCGCGTTGGCGCGCAGCATTTCACCTTTGCCGAGGTGTGCCAGCAGGCATGGCTTAATCAGGTACCGCTTTCCGCCACCGGTTTCTATCGCGTGCCGGGCATCCATTACGACCGCAACGCCGGGCGTGGCACGCCGTTTTATTACTTCGCCTATGGCGCAGCCTGCTGCGAGGTGCTGATTGATACGCTGACCGGCGAATATCGACTGCTGCGCGCCGATATCCTGCATGACGTCGGCGCATCGCTTAATCCGGCGATTGATATCGGTCAGGTGGAGGGCGGTTTTGTGCAGGGTATGGGCTGGCTGACCTGTGAGGAGCTGGTGTGGAACGATCAGGGCAGGCTGCTTACCGACGGCCCGGCCAGCTACAAAATTCCCGCCATCAGCGATGTTCCGGCCGATCTGCGCGTCACCCTGCTGGAGAACCGTAAAAATCCGCAGCAGACGGTGTTTCATTCCAAAGCGGTGGGCGAGCCGCCGTTTATGCTGGGGATTGCCGTGTGGTGTGCCTTACAGGATGCGGTCGCCAGCGTGGCGGATTATCGTCAGCATCCGCAGCTGGACGCCCCGGCTACGCCGGAGCGGGTTTTCTGGGGCGTTCAACGCCTCTCGGGAGCGGATGATGATCTATCACGACTGGATTAACGTGCTGCACCGCCTGCGGGAAAAACGCGAAAGCTGCGTGCTGATCACCGTGCTGAGCGAGCGCGGTTCGGTTCCGCGCGACAGTGGCAGCAAAATGGTGGTGACGGCCAGCGACAGCTTTCTCACCATCGGTGGCGGCCATCTTGAGTATCAATGCATTGCCCAGGCGCGGGAGATGCTGCAACAGCAACGTGGCGCGCCGCATACCGAAGAGTTCGCCCTGGGCGCGCGCCTTGGTCAGTGCTGCGGCGGCATGGCAACCATCCTGTTTGAACCGCTGATGCAGCAGCAGCCGGAAATTCAGGTCTATGGCGCCGGGCATGTGGGACAGGCGCTGGTTCAGTTGCTGTCGACGTTACCCTGTCACATAACCTGGATCGACAGCCGTGCGGCGCAGTTCCGTGCAGTGCCGGAAGGGGTGACGGTACGCCAGGAAGACGAGCCGGTGGACTGCGTAGCCGACGCCGCGCCGGGCAGCTATTTCGTGGTGATGACTCATCATCATCCGCTCGATCTGGCGTTAAGTGAGGCCATCCTGCGGCGCGGCGATTTTCGCTACGCCGGGGTGATTGGCTCAGAAACCAAAGCACAGCGCTTTCGTTACCGGCTGGAGGGTAAAGGCGTCGCGCCGGACCTGCTGGCACGGCTGCGTTGCCCCATCGGCTTACCGGACGTCACCGGTAAACTGCCTGCCGAAATCGCCATCGCGGTGGCCGGTGAGATCATCAGCGTGTATCAGCGCCAGAGGATAAGTTGTTGAGCCGCGCCGAAACTGCCAGGATAGAAACATCCCGCCGGAGCCTGCTTCGGCGTTGCTGATTATCAGGAGCGATAATGAACTCAAGAGCCAATCCGTTTTTCACCGCCAGCACCTTGCCATATCAGACCCCACCGTTTGATCTCATCCAGGAAGAGGATTTTTTGCCCGCGCTGGAAGCCGGTATCGAAGAGAAGCGTCGCGAAGTCGCGGCCATCGCCAGCAATCCACAGCCTGCTACGTTTGCCAACACCTATGAAGCGCTGGAGCGCAGCGGGCAGCTGCTTAACCGCGTCAATATGGTATTCAGCGCCATGACGTCGGCCAATACCAGCGATCGCTTGCAGGAAATTGATGAACTGATCGCGCCGCAGCTGACCGCGCTCAATGACGAAATCAAGCTCAACAGCCAGCTTTTCGCGCGCCTCGACAGCGTCTATCAGCATCGCGGCTCGCAAGCCCCGGATGCTGAATCGATGCGTCTGGTGGAGGTGGTGTGGCAGCATTTTCAACTGGCCGGGGCCAGTCTGAACGATGCCGATAAACAACAGCTGCGCGCCATTAATCAGGAGCTGGCGACCCTCAGCACCCGTTTTGGCAATCGGCTGCTGGCGGCCACCAAAGCCGGCGCCTACACCGTCAGCAATCCCGCAGCGCTGGCGGGGTTGAGCGAAGAAGAACTGGCCCATGCCAAAGCTGCGGCGGAAGCGCGCGGCCTGGCGGGCGAGTGGCTGATTCCGTTGCAGAACACCACCCAGCAACCGGCATTGCAGTCGCTGAGCGTGCACGCCACGCGTGAAGTGTTGTTCCAGCGCTCCCTGACGCGTTGTGAACAGGGCGACGATAACGATACGCGTGCGCTGGTGCTGCGCATGGCGCAGCTGCGCGCGCAGCAGGCCGCGTTACTCGGTTTTAACACCTATGCCGAGTGGAGTATGCAGGATCAGATGGCGAAAACGCCCGAAGCGGCGTTCAGTTTTATGCGTAATATCGTGCCTGCGGCACGCGGTCGCGCCGAACGTGAAGCGGCGGATATTCAGCAGGCGATTGAACAATCGCATCACAGTTTCCCGCTGCGCGCCTGGGACTGGAGCTACTACGCCGAGCAGGTGCGCAAAGCCAAATTCGCGCTGGATGAGAGCCAGCTCCGTCCTTACTTCGCGCTGGAAAACGTGCTGGAGAAAGGGGTGTTCTGGTCTGCCAGCCAGCTGTTTGGCATTCGTTTCAGCGAGCGTCACGATCTGCCGGTGTATCACCCGGATGTGCGCGTGTATGAGATTTTTGATGCCGACGATACGCCGCTGGCGCTGTTCTACACCGATTTCTTTAAGCGCGACAACAAAAGCGGCGGCGCGTGGATGAGTAACTTTGTCGATCAATCGACGCTGCTCGGCACCCGGCCGGTGATTTACAACGTCTGCAACTACACCAAACCGGCGGCGGGCCAGCCTGCATTGCTGAGCTGGGATGAGGTGATCACCCTGTTCCATGAATTTGGCCACGCGCTGCATGGCCTGTTCGCCTCACAGCGTTATCCGGGCCTCTCCGGCACCGCCACGCCGCGCGATTTTGTCGAATTCCCGTCGCAGATTAACGAACACTGGGCCAGCAATCCGCAGGTGTTTGCCCAATATGCCCGCCACTACCAGACCGGTGAGCCGATGCCTGCTGCGCTGCGCGAGAAAATGGTGCGCGCAGCGAAGTTCAACAAAGGCTACGACATGACGGAACTGCTGGCGGCGGCGCTGCTCGATCTGCAATGGCACTCGCTGACCACCCATGACAACCCGGAAGATGTCAGCCATTTTGAGTTGCAGGCGCTGGCGGCCGAGAACATTGCGCTATCGGTAGTGCCACCGCGCTACCGTTCCAGCTATTTCCGCCATATCTGGGGCGGCGGTTATGCCGCCGGATATTACGCCTATATCTGGACGCAAATGCTGGCGGATGATGGCTATCAGGCGTTTGAGGAGCGGGGCGGCTTAACCCGTGAGAATGGTCAGCATTTCCGCGACCAGATCCTTTCGCGCGGCAATAGCACGGATTTGCAGCATCTGTGGCTGGCGTGGCGTGGAAAAGCACCGGAGATCGGTCCGATGCTGAAAAACCGCGGGTTAGAAGGGGAATAACCGATTGGACCTGGTGCGCATCAATGCGCACCCTACAGGCGTTCGGTGTAGGGTCGGCATTTATGCCAACCCGGCCAGTCGCGGAATATGCAGCCCGGTGCGCATCAATGCGCACCCTACAGGCGTTCGGTGTAGGGTCGGCATTTATGCCGACCAGGTCAGTCGCGGAAGATGCAGCCCGGTGCGCATCAATGCGCACCCTACAGGCGTTCAGCGTAGGGTCGGCATTTATGCCGACCAGGTCAGTCGCCGCAGGTGATTAACCTAATGGCCCACCCTCGATGGTGTCGCACATACCGGCCAGCACGCGCTCGCCGGTTTCATTCTTCAGATCCTGATACCAGGCCGCAGTCACCGCCGCATCTTTCGCATGGGTCACATCACAACGTTTACGCGCCTTCAGCACCAGATCTTTGGTGCGCTCCACCCGACGCGCCTGATAACGCAGCAGCGCATCCTCAATCCCCAGCGAATGCGCCGCCAGCGTCTGCGCCAGCACGATTGCATCTTCCATCGCCGCACAGCCGCCCTGGCCGATATCCGGCGTGGTGCTGTGTGCCGCATCGCCCAGCAGCGCGACACGCCCTTTGACGAACTGGCTGAAAGGTTCGATATCGTGAATCTCTACCCGATTGGTGGTTTCCGGGTTAATGGTGTCAATCAGGCGCTGCACCGGATCGGCCCAGCCGGCAAAATAGCCCTTAAGATCGGCTTTCAGGGTGCTGCGATCTTCCGCTAAGCCTTTGGGTAGCGGCACATCAAAGAAGAAATAGAACCGGTTGTCGCTCACCGGCATCAGCGAGACGCGTTTGCCTTCGCCAACAAAGGTGGTCCACTGATCGGCAGGGGCGATGCTTTCGTCAATGGTCACCAGCCCGTTCCAGTTAACGTAACCGGCGTAACGACGTTCAACGCTTTCGCCCAACACGTAATGGCGGATTACCGAATGGGTGCCATCGGCGGCGATCAGGAAATCTGCGCTTTGTTCGCTGCCGTCATCAAACCAGGCGGTAACGCCCGTGGCAGTCTGTTCCACCTGGGTAACGCGTTTGCCAAAGCTGATGCGCGCGCGACCATAGGTATCAATCAGCATCGCCTGTAATTCAGCGCGGGCGACCGGGTAGGGATATTCGCCAACCTGCTGCACCAGCGGCGACATACTAAAGCGGGTCAGGGTGCTGCCGGTGTGGGCATCGTTGTAGGCCATAAACGCCATATTGCCACCGAGCGCGCGCAGCGACGCTTTCATGCCCAGCGCATTCAGACACTTCACGCCATTAGGCCAGATGGAGATGGCCGCACCCACCGGCTTCATCTCTTTAACCGCTTCAAAAACCGCTGTTTCATAGCCTGCTTTTTCCAGCGCAATCGCCGCGCTCATTCCACCGATGCCAGCACCAATCACAATCGCTTTCATAACCTTCTCCTTTGCTATACCGAATCAGGCTTGCAACTTTTGTACCAATGCCGCGGAGCAGGATGGTAGCGCCTCCATGCCTTGGCAGACGCGTGACCGATGGGTGATTGCACGGAAATGGTGCATGAACGCGCACCAGTCTGGACCATTCGTTTCACGCAATGCATCACGCCGCAGACGAGCGGGTCGCCATAAACCTCAACCGGGTACATACTGTAGACATCAACAACGCGAGGATAAGGCGATGAAGTGGACCCTTCTGTTGCTGCTGCTGACCAGCCTCGGCGCCGCAGCGCAAACCAACTGGCAGCCAGAGCAAAAATCGCGGCTACCGCAACTGACGCCCGTGGCAGCGAAGTGCGATATTCAGTCCTGCCAGCAAAACTGCTACGTGCAGCAATCGCAATGCAAGAACGATAACAACGGCGCCTGTGGTTCGCTGGCGCAGATTTGCGTACAAAACTGTGCCAGTCAGTGTCGTTAACTGAAATAAAACTGTCACAACAGGGTGCTAGCGTGTTTCCCCGGCAAGGTAATATTCTGAAAACAGGGGAAAATAATGAAAACCCGTTACACACTGATTGCGACAGTCATGCTGCTGGCGCAGCAGGCTCATGCCATTTCGCTGCCGGACGCCGCCGCGCTCGCCAGCCAGACTTCTACCGGTTCTGCTCAGGCAGGCTATAACGATCTTGAAAAGCAGATGTTGCAGGGCGAACGCGCCGCGTTACAGGGTAACAAACCTGCGCTGACGCGTGACCTGCTGGAAAAAGCCAAACAATCACCGACTCAGGCAGACTATGGCTGGCTGAAGAGCCGTGGTTACGATTTTCAGACTAAAGCCAATCAGCAGGCGGATATTGCATTGCTGTCAGGCTTTAGCGCACTGCCCGCCAGCGTGCTGGATGCCAGCCGCGCTACCGTCACCGACATCAACCTGAATGCCACCCGGGGCACCCGCCAGCAGGCGCTGGCAGATGCGGAAGGTATCAATCATCTCTATTTCCTCGCCGATGCGCTGGGTCCACGTCTCGGTAAAGCCTTTCTCGCCGCGTATGACAAAGGTGAACTCGGCAAAGCGGCGGCGCTGATTAAAGCCAGCGAAGTCAGCACCAGCGCAGCGAAAAAACATTTCAACTATCCGCGTCCGTTCCTGCATCCTGGCAACACCATTCATCTGGTGCCGGATGATGTCGTGGTGAAAGACAACCAGCCGTATACCGCCGATGGCGGCTCTTTCCCAAGCGGTCATACCAACACGGGTTACACCGATGCGCTGCTGCTGGCGGAGATGGTGCCGGAGCGCTTCGAAGCGCTGGTGATCCGCGGCGCCCGTTACGGTTATTCACGTCTGGTGCTGGGCGTGCATTATCCGCTGGACGTGATGGGTTCACGCATGGTGGCCGAGCGTAATGTGGCGAATTATCTGAATGACACACGCTATCAGGCGTTGTTCAGCGAAGCACGCGATCAGCTGCGGGCAGCGCTGGAGAAAGAGTGCGGCACCTCGCTGGCCGAGTGTGCGCGGAGCGCGGGTCAGGACGATCCTTATCGTTCACCGCAGATGAAACAGTTCTATCGCTTTACCATGAGTTACAACCTGCCGCGCGCAGCGGGCAAAAATGCGGCGGTAACGGTGCCTGCGGGGGCTGAAGTGTTGCTGAAAACCGCGCTGCCGCAGCTGTCCGATGCCCAGCGTCGGGCGTTGATGGTGAAATCGGCGCTGCCTGGCGGCTACCCGCTGTCCGGTAACACGGCGGACCAATCCTTCTGGCAACGTCTGGATCTGACGGCCGCTTACGCGCTGGCTAAACCCGGCCATTAAGTGATACGCCCCGTCAGTCAACTGGCGGGGCGCACGGTTAATCGACGATAAATAACTTCGCGCCGCTTACCGTTGATGAGCGGTGCGCTTCCGCGTTATCCGCGACCTGGTAGCTGACGCCAGGCGTCAGGGTAAAGCGGCGTCCATCTTCCAGTTCCGTCACCATTTCCCCTTCAAGACACAGCAAAATATGTCCCTTCAGGCACCAGTGATCCGCCAGATACCCCGGCGAATACTCCACCATTCGTACGCGAATATCGTTGAAGCGCTGGGTGCGCCACAGCGCAAAACCGCTGTCACCGGGATGGGTTTCCGCTTCGATTTGATCCCACAGGGTAATGCCAAACGGTAGCTGGTTGATTTGCAAGATGCTGCTCCTGATTCATCGGGTAGAGCATTGTTTATACACGCCTTTCCCGATGCTGCAAACAATTAACCCGCTTCCTGCCACATCTCGCTCATCGCCAGCTCCAGTTTTTTAAATACCCGATAGCGTCGATCATGGAAGGCAAAACGATCCGGGCGCGGCAGCAGTTCACCGGCATTGATCTGCACTGCCTGCTGCGCGGCGTCGGCGAGATTTTTCCACACGCCCACCCCGACACCCGCGCACAGCGCGGCACCTAATGCGCCGGTTTCTTTGCATTCCGCGACGCGAATTGGCATATCCAGCACATCGGCAAACATTTGCGGCCAGATGCAACTGCGAGCCGCACCGCCGGACAGGGTGGCCCGGCTGACGGCAATGCCCGCCGCGCGCAGACGATCGATATGGGCGCGATGGGCAAAGGTGACGCCCTCGAAAAGCGCAAACAACATATCGGCCCGGGTGTGCCAGCCGCCAAGGCCATAAAAACCCGCCTTGGCCGGTTCCGATTTGCGGCCGGAATAGAGGTAGGGGTGATAGAGCGGCAGCTGGGCATTCGGTTGCACATGGGCGACGCTGTCGCTGCTGCGCGCCGCACCCTGACCGGCACGCCCATCGTCGAATTCACGCAGAAACCAGTCGAGATTGGCGGCCGAAGTGGCGCTGGCCTCAATCGCCATATAACGATCTTTTTCGATGATGGAGTTCATAAACACCGGACGCAGATAATCGGGTTTATCGACCACCACCTGATTGATGCTCCAGGTCCCGGCCACAATCGAGGCTTCGCCGCTGTTGACCACCCCGGAACCCACGGCGCTGGCGACCACATCAAAAATCCCCGCCACCACCGGAATGCCCGGCGGCAGACCGGTGAGGCGGGCGGCATGGGCGCTGACATGGCCGACCACATCACAGGATTCACGTAAGGCGGGCAGGCGCGGCAGGGCATCTTCAATGCCATACAGCGCCAGCAGCTCGCGGCTGTAGCCGCGCTGGCGATAGTCGATCAGCCCGGCACCTGCGGCATCGGAAAAATCGGCGCTGACGTTGCCACAGAGAAAATGGGCGATCACATCTTTGGCGCACAGCAGATGCGCCACCTGCGCCCAACGATCCGGCTGATATTGTTTGATCCAGCGGATCAATACCGGCGTCGCCGCTGGCCAGGGTTTTTGCAGGGACAACGCGTAAATCAGCCGATCGGCGCCGCTGCGTTCCAGCGCCTGCACCGTTTCCAGCGCGCGATGGTCGATGGACTGGATGCCGAATAACGGCTGCTGCTGGCGATCCAGCGCATACAGCCCGTTGCCGTGACCGGCCGCCCCGACAGCGATCACATCCTGCGCCAGCTTACCTGCCTGTTGCAGACAGCGGCTGACCGCGTGACTGACCCCATGCCAGATATCGGCCACCGGTCGTTCGGCATAACCTTCCTGCGGCTGGTGGGTTTCACCCGCGCATTCAGCCACGGACAGCACCTGGCCGCTAAGATCAAACAGCACCGCTTTGATCATGGTGTTTCCGGCATCAATACCGAGGATCTGACTCATATCCGACTCCGTTTAATAGGCGAAGACGGCGCACCGCTTAAGCGCCGGTGCAGGTAAGGCTTAACCCTGCTGATAAATTTCCATCGCGTCCGGGCCGCTGGCTCCCTGATGAATAATCGCCATCAGCGCTTTCACCACGCGCGACGGGTTATCGTGTTGGTACACATTGCGGCCGTACACCATACCGCTGGCACCCTGAGCCATCAGCGCGGCGCTTTTTTGCAGCACCGCCCCCAGCTCACCTTTACCGCCGCCGCGCACCAGCGTCGGACAACGGGCGGCTTCCACCACGCGGTGAAAATCTTCTATGTTTTCCGTTGGATCGGCTTTGATAATGTCGGCTCCCAGTTCGCGTGCCAGCCGCACCAGCGGTACGATTTTCTCCACATCGCCGAGGGAACCGTAGGCGGCACCCTGTCCGGCGGGTGCCATCACCAGCGGCTCAATCATCAGCGGCATGGCGTAGCGATCGCACGCCTGGCGCAGGCGGCCAATATTTTCCACGCACATGCGGAAAATGCCCGGTTCATCGGGGATCAGATAAAGGTTGACCACCACGGCGGCGGCATCCATTTGCAGAGCGGCAAGAATCGGCTCATCCGGGTTGTGCAACACCGCCCACATCTCGCGGTGACGCGCGGCGTTATAGGCGTTGCCGACATCCGTCCGCATCACCAGGGCCGGTTTGCGGCCCGCTTCCTGTTGCAGCAGATCGGCCTGACCGTAATTGACCTGAATGGCGTCAGGCTGGGCGGCGATCAGGTTGCTCATTACGCTGGTGATATTTTCCAGGCCGATAAGAAAATCTGGCTCGTTGGCGATACCGTGGTCGATCGCCACATCAAGGCATTTGCCGTGATGAAACAGGCGATTCATGCGAACTTTACTGGTTACTGACATGTCGTGTTTCCTCCTGGAAAAACGGTGGGTAAAGGCCAGTCAGGCCGTGTAAACCGGCGAGGCTGGCGCAGCTTTGTTGTAAATGCTGGATGCGCTGGCTTTCGCTCCAGCCCAGCGTCTGCGCCAGCAGCTGTGAAACTTCCTGCATCAGCGGCGGGTTGAGTTCGCCACAAATCGCCAGGCTGCTACGGCGTACCAGCAGATCCTCCAGCTGGCACACCTGTTCATGTTCAATCAGATAGCGTAGCTCGGTTGCGCTGTAATCGGCGTGATGCCGTAGCGGCTTTTCACCTTGCTGCTGAATCAGCGTCAGTAACGGCAGGGCGCGCGTACCGTAGCGCTGCACCAGCTGCGTCACACGCGGCAGTGGCACGCCGTGCTGTTGCGCCAGCTGGGCCAGCCAGTCGGCCTGAGCCATGGGTGCAGGGAAATCGCGACCGCCACCGATGGCGAGATCGGCGCTGGAGACGCGGCGTTGCTCGCCCAGCAGGCGCAGCACCCGGTCGGCAGCCTGTTCGCCAAAGCAGCGAAAGGTCGTCCATTTGCCGCCTACCAGGCACAGCGTGCTGTAGGCACGGGCGGCATCCGGCGGCAGCAGCACCAGCGAATGATTGCGCGAAATCTGGCCGTTCACCTTCGCGTCGCTGGCAGGCAGCGGGCGCACGCCGCTGAAGGTGTAAACGATGGCCTGATCCGGCACCTCGACCTGCGGAAAGACAAAGCGCAGCGAGGCGAGGATGTAGGCTTTTTCCGCCTCCTCGCATACCACCGCATCGGGATCATCGACGCGGATATCGGTTGAACCGACCAGCACCTTGCCAAACCACGGAAACATAATGCAGACGCGGCCTTCCTGATTTTCGAAATAGACCATTTCGCCCGCCAGCGCATGCAGCAACGGGGGATGGTCAATAATCAGATGCGAACCTTTGGTGCCGCCGATCAGTTTTGTCGCGGTGGCGGCCGGGGCCAGCCGCTGATTAATCTGATCCACCCAGGCGCCGCTGGCATTCACCAGCACATGCGGCTGGAGCGAAAATTGTTCGCCGCTCAGCCCATCCTGCACGGTCACGGTTTCGCCGTCCGCGCTGACCAGCTGCATATAATTCAGCGCCAGCGCCTGCGGGCAGGCGTGTTCGGCATCGCTGACCAGCTCGACCCCCAGCCGTTCCGGGGCGCTGATCCACGCATCGTAATAGCTGGCGCTGTACTTCACCCAGGGGGCGAAGCCGGGCCAGCGCTGACGGGTAGCCGCTTCGCCCTGCACCTGATGTTTGGGCATGGTGCCGTTTTGCCGCGTGTAGATGTCGTACAGGCTCAGCCCGGTTTTGATCAGCAATGCGCCGCGCCGGGTGGGTTTATCGCTGAGGCGCAAAAAGCGGCGGGTGGCGTTCAGCAGCCCACCGGCAAGATTATCAATCGGCACCGTGGTGCGCAGGGGGAAGACATAATGCGGGGCGTTTTTCAGCAGACGATCGCGTTCGGTGACCGACTCTTTCACCAGCGCGAACTCCCCGGTCTCCAGATAACGCAGCCCGCCGTGGATCATGCGCGACAGCGCGCCGCTCGCCGCCTGACACCAGTCGCCTTTCTCCACCAGAATCGCCGGAATGCCCTGCAACGCCAGTTCGCGGAAGGTGCTGATGCCGTTAATGCCGCCACCCACGATCAGGACCGGCACGCTGCTGCGCTGACGCAGGGCGGCCAGACGGGCGGCACGGGTTAAAGGTTCAGGCATCATGACCTCCCAGGTTCAGTTCCAGCACGGCGGCGGCGGTGGATTCATCCGTCACCAGCGCTTTCAGCCAGTGACCGTGCAGCGCGCAGTGGATGGGATCGACTTTGTCGCGTCCCGCCACCACCGCCATGGAAAAGGGGATGCGCTGCAACTCCGGCAGGGTGAGTCCGACCAGCCGCCGGTTGGCGTCAAACCGGGCGGGTTGTCCCTGCGCATCCAGCAGCCAGGCGAGCAGTTCGCTGCGCGCGCCGCTGGTCTCGATGCTGGCAGAGGCATGTCGCGCCGTCAGGTTAAGATCGTAATAGCTGGAGTTATCGGTGTGGATCGATCCCAGACCCACCACTGCCAGCGTGGCGTGGCGCGCTTTGTCCAGTACCTGATTGACCGCGCTGATCCCCATCAGCATTTCGCGTTCATCGGCGGAATCGGTAAACAACGGCGCATGAATTTGCCACGCATGACCGCCCAAGCGCGCCGCCATTTCGGATGCCACATGATTAACGTCGGTGTAGTGTTTTCCCTGCACGCAGCCGAGAGCGGGCACCACCTGAACATCATATTTACGTGACGGCTGTAGTGCATCGACCAGCGCGCTGACGCCTTTACCGCCGGTGATGGCAATCACATCGCCATCGCGCAGACGTGACAGCAGATAATCGGCGGCGGCGGCGCCAACCATTTGCAGGTTTTGTTCTTCGCTGCGCGCCACGTTGGGTGCCACCACCACCTGCTGCAACTGCCCCAGCTGCGCCAGGTCGCTCTCCAGCTGATGGGCGGAAAGCCAGGGGGATTTGATGGTGATCTCCACCATGCCGCTCTCTTTGCCCTGCCGGATCAGCCGGTTGACGCTGGCTACCGATAATCCGGTCTCTGCGGCAATGTCGGACTGCTTTTTTCCGTCGAGGTAATACATCACCAGCACCTGATAGATCTGACGGGCGCTATGAAATGCGGGATGTTCGCTATCGAATTCCATTGGCTGTCATTCCTTGTTGCTGTGGGCGTTACGCCGCCCGGTATTTATTTAACAGATGATCGATGGAGACCGCCGCCAGCAGAATCAGTCCTTTGATCAGATCCTGCCAGTAAACGGAAACGTTAATCAGGATCAGCGAGCTGGTGACGATGGAGAGCAGCGCCACGCCCAGCACCGCGCCGAGAATCGAACCGGTTCCGCCTTTCAGGCTGGCACCGCCGATGACCGCGGCGGCGATCACGTTCAGTTCCATGCCGACGCCGAAGGTGGGGGTGGCGGAGCCAAGACGCGCCATATAAATGATGCCCGCCAGACCGGCGAGGGTGGAGGTCAGCACCGTGACCCACAGCTTGATACGGTTGATGTTAATGCCGGAATAGGCCGCCGCGCGTTCGTTGCTGCCGGTGTAGAACACCTTGCGAAACAGCGTGGCTTTGCGCAGCAGGAAGTCAAACAGCGCCACCAGCAGGAAAAACAGGATGATCACGAACGGAATGCCCCACAGGGCGCCCTGACCGATAAACTTAAAACTGGCGGGCAAGGTAAATAGCGACAGCGGCGTGCCCTGGGTGATGATCATGCACAGGCCCCGCACAATCACCATCGCCGCCAGCGAGGCGATAAAGTGACTGAGGCCGATTTTGGTCACCGTCAGCCCCATCAGCACGCCCACCAGCGCCGCCGCCAGCATACCGCCGAGGCTGGCGAGCCAGGGATCGACGCCGTTGAGAAACAGCTGCCCGGCCACCACCATCGACAGGCACACCACTGCGCCCACGGAGAGATCAATGCCGCCGACAATCAGCAGAATGGTCATGCCGATCACCACGATGCCTTCAATCGAAAACGACAGCAGCATCGCCTTCATATTGGTCCAGGTGAGGAAATAGGGTGAGGTAAAGCTCATCACCACAAAGATCAGCGCGATGATCACGATCAGACCGATTTCCCGCTGCTTGTGCAGGCCGCCAAACAGCACCCACGGTGATTTGCGCGCCGCGGGCAGGGTGGTATTTAGTGCCATACAGCCTCCGTTTCCGGTGAGATGCCAGCCGCCAGCCGCATCAGGTTTTCTTCCGTCATCGCCTCACCGGCCACTTCACCGCTGATGCGCCCTTCATGAATGACCAGGATGCGGTCACATAAGCCAATCAGCTCCGGCAGTTCTGACGAGATCACCACCAGTCCGATGCCGTTCGCCGCCAGACCGGCGAGGATTTGGTAAATTTCCGCCTTGGCGCTGACGTCAACGCCGCGCGTCGGCTCATCCAGCAACACCAGCTGCGGATTGACCGACAACACGCGCGCCAGCGCCACTTTTTGCTGATTACCGCCGGAAAGGGAGGAGACCGGATCGCTCAGCTTGCTGCGCTTGAGCCTGACCTGCTGCGCCAGAACCTCGGCCTGCTGCCGTTCACGACGCGGGCTGAGCGTCAGACCGTGGTGGCTGACCGCACGGATATCCAGCGCCGAGATGTTCCAGTCGATCGGCATATCCAGAAACAGCCCGGCGTCTTTGCGATCCTCCGACAGATACACCATGCGACGCTGGATGCTGCTGGCATAATCCTTCAGGATCACCGCCTCACCCCGGATGCGAATCTCGCCCTGTTTCACCGGCCGCAGGCCACAGATGCCCTGGGCGATTTCGCTGCGTCCGGCGCCCATCAGTCCGCCGATGCCGAGGATTTCCCCCGGTCGCAGATCGAAGCTGATGTCATGAAAATGTTTGCCATCGCCCAGCTGACGCACCTCCAGCAGCGGCGGCAGCTGGCAGGGCGGCCGCTTATCGGGGTAGAGCTGAGACAGCTCGCGGCCCACCAGACGGGTGATCACCTCATCGGGTGTCATACTGCTGAGCGGTGCGCTGTGCACCGTGCGGCCATCGCGCAGGATGGTGATGTGCTGGCAAAGCGCGAAGATCTCCGCCATGCGATGGCTGATATACACTACGGTGATGCCCTGCGCCTGCAACTGGCGCACAATGCCAAACAGCGTTTGCGCTTCCGGCTCGGTGAGCGCGGCGGTGGGTTCGTCGAGGATCAGCAGGCGGCAATCCAGAGTGAGCGCTTTGGCGATCTCCACCAGTTGCTGCTGGGACAGCGAGAGATCGCCGACCTTGCGCGTGACCGGAATGGGCGCCAGGCGATTCATCACCTGTTGCGCCTTCTCCCGCAGTGCCTTGTGCGGCAACAACATGCCGCGATGGCTCGCTACATGCGCCATCCAGATATTTTCGTAGACGCTGATATCCGGGCACAGGGCGATCTCCTGATGGACCAGGCCAATCCCCAGCCGCTGTGCTTCACGCGGCGAGCGGATCGTCACCGCCTGGCCCTCCAGCAGCATTTCTCCGCCGTCCGGACGCAAAATACCGTCGATGATATTCATCAGGGTGGATTTCCCGGCCCCGTTTTCACCGGCCAGCGCGTGGATTTCGCCCGCCTGCAAGCAGAAGTCAACGCCCTGCAACGCCTTCACCGGACCGAAACTTTTGCTGATGCCGCGCAGCTCAAGCAGTGCTGTCATCATGCGCTCCTTACTCGTTGATGCCTTTGGTGCCACGGCGTTTCAGGTAGGCATCCCAGCGAAAGTCGTCCGCGTTGTCTTTGGTGACCACCGCGTAACCGTTGTCGAGAATCGGGAACGAGAAGGGGTTGACGCCATTGCGTTTGGCATCGTTCATCGGGTCAATCAGTTCAGGATGGGCGGCCATAAACAGCGTGATAAAACCCAGATAGCCCTGAATGCCCTGATTGGGGTTGATGGCGCCAAATACCTGACCGCTTTTGATCATATCCAGCACTTTGGCATTCACATCGACGGTCATCACTTTGACCTTGCCGCCGTTTTCTGCCACCGCCTGCGCGGCGCCAATCGCCGAACTGGCTTCCGGCATAAAGATGCCTTTCAGATTGGGATGCGCCTGCAACATCGACAGCACTGCGTTATAGGCTTTAGACGGGTCCTGATAGGTGGCCGCCCGCGCAACCAGCTTGCTGTCCGGGAAGGCGGTTTTCATCTCGTTGATAAACGCGGTGACGCGGCGGTCATGGTTATCCTGGCCGGGGTTTTCCAGCACGGCGAACTCTGCTTCTTTCCCCATCGCTTTACCCAGCTCGTCGGCGGCGGCTTTGCCCTCGCGGAAGTTATCCGAGGTGATATAAGCCACGCGTTTGCTGTGCGGGGAGTCGGCGGCAAAGGTCACAACCGGGATCCCCATTTCGGCGGCGCGATTAATCGGCTCGATAAACGGGTCCGGGTTCATCGGATGCAGGAAGATGCCCGCCGGTTTTTGCGCCAGCACCTGTTCGAAACTCGCCAGCTGCTGATTCACATCATAGGCAGGCGTACCGCCATACACCGTTTTACAGCCGAGCTGATGGGCGGCCTGTTTAAACATTTCGTACACCGGGAACCAGTATTCGACGCCGGTGACCATCACGTTCATGTAATAGGTTTCGCCGGGCTTGCAGCGAAATTGAGGCGCATCATCGGCGGCACGGACGGGGCTGGATAAACAACCCGCAACGAGCAGAGAGGTAAGAACGGCTGAGATTTTGTTCATGGTTTTCCCCGGATAAACGCTGAATAGGTGTGGCTCAGCCGTGACAACAAAACGCGGTAAAACGAGCCGGGGCAGGTGCTGAAAATTATTTCGTATGCGTGAAATAATTTTCATAAGCTATACGGGCAGGGCAGAAAAAGATCAATTTATGGTTAATAAAATGTTTCTCAGTTGTGATTTCGTTCACTTAATCGACACCCCTGTGGGGTTGGGTTAGTCAAAGGACGCAGGGAAATCTATAGCGAGTGACTGATTTCGGCCTGAAACTCAAATGAAAGGAATATCAATGCGTTTAATGGCAACCCTCAGCACGCTGGCGGCGCTGGTGAGCGGCAGCGCGCTGGCGCAAACCGCCAGCCTCGACGACATCGTCAAACCCCTGATGCAACAGTACCAGGTGCCTGGTATGGCGATCGCCGTGCTGCATAACGGTAAAACGACGTTTTATAATTACGGCGTGGCGTCGAAAGCGACAAAGCAGCCGATCAGCCAGCACACGCTGTTTGAAATCGGTTCGCTCAGCAAAACCTTCACCGCCACCCTCGCCAGCTATGCCGCGCAGCAGCATAAGTTGCAGTTCAGCGATCGCGCCAGCCAGTGGCTGCCGGAACTGAAGGGCAGCGCTTTTGATCGCGTCACCCTGCTTAACCTCGCGACCCACACCAGCGGTACGCCGTTGTTTGTACCGGACGAGGTGACCAATCAGGCGCAGTTAATGGCCTGGTATCAACGCTGGCAGCCATCTGCGCCGGTCGGCACGCAGCGCGTCTATTCCAATCCCGGCATTGGGATGCTCGGCATGATCGCCGCCAAAAGTCTGCATCAACCCTTTCAGCAGGCGATGGAACAGCTGCTGCTGCCCGCGATGGGGATGCACCATAGCTGGATTCAGGTGC
This sequence comes from Pantoea sp. X-Soil-TKNS-1207, assembly GCF_059730485.1. Classification (NCBI taxonomy): domain Bacteria; kingdom Pseudomonadati; phylum Pseudomonadota; class Gammaproteobacteria; order Enterobacterales; family Erwiniaceae; genus Pantoea; species Pantoea sp. X-Soil-TKNS-1207. Next base: position 2,198,055 of record NZ_AP035958.1, on the reverse strand, counting down.
CACCGGCGCAGATGAACAACTATGCCCAGGGCTACAACAAGCAGGACCAGCCGGTGCGCGTCACGCCAGCCCCGCTGGACGCGGAAGCCTATGGGTTGAAATCCAGCAGCGCCGATTTGATTCGCTGGCTGGCGATCCAGAGCAACGCGCTGGCGGTGGCTCCGGCGTGGCAGCAGGCGATCGCCGCCACCCATAACGGTGAATATCGCACCGAAGCGTTCACTCAGGCGATGATGTGGGAATATTATCCGCTGCCGGTGACGCAGGCCGCGCTGGTGGCTGGCAACAGCAGCCAGCGCATTATGAAAGGCATGTCCGCTACGCCGCTGGTGCCGCCGCAGGCCGCGCCACAGCAGGCGTGGTATAACAAAACCGGCTCCACCAACGGCTTCTCCACTTACGCGGTGTTTATCCCGTCGGAGAAGGTGGCGGTGATTATGCTGGCCAATAAGTGGTTCCCGAATGATGACCGCGTTATCGCGGCCGACAAGATAATTCATGCGATACAGGGTAAGGATTAACCATGCAATTGAGAGCGTTACGCGCGGATGATTTCACCGGCTGGCTGGCATTGTGGCAGGGGTATCAGCGCTTTTATCAAACAGAAATCAGCACCGACACCACCGCAGAAACCTTTCGCCGCCTGCTGGCGCAGGATCAACCGATGCATTGTCTGGTGGCGGAAGAGGCAGGGGAACTCATCGGTCTGGTGCATTATCTCACCCATCGCTCCACCTGGACGCTGGGGGATTATTGCTATTTGCAGGATCTGTTTGTCAGCGCCGCCGCACGCGGCAAAGGTGCAGGCAAGGCGCTGATTCTGGCGGTGTATCAACAGGCGGAAACGCGGGGATGTTCACGGGTTTACTGGACGACGCAGGAATCCAACGCCACGGCGCGGCAGCTGTATGATCGGGTCGCCAGCAAAACCGAGTTTATTCAGTACCGAAAACTGCTGGGTTAATGACGGGCAGGCGCCTCTGGTGCCTGCCGCGCAGCTATTTGCGCGCGTCGAGCGCCATACGCACCGCCAGTCCCGCCAGCACCGTTCCCATCAGCCAGCGCTGAATTAATTGCCAGGTGGGTCGCCGCATAAAGAATGCCGAGACCTGACCCGCCGTGGTAATAAAAATGGCGTTGACCGTCAGGCTAATCAGAATTTGCGTCATACCCAGCACCAGCGATTGCAGCAGCACGCTGCCATGCCCCGGCGTAATAAATTGCGGCAACAGCGATAAAAACATGATGGCAATTTTCGGATTCGCCAGGTTGGTAATAAACCCCATGGTAAACAGTTTGCGCGCATTATCTTTGGGCAGATCGCGCACCGCAAAAGGCGAACGGCCACCGGGTTTAATCGCCTGCCATGCCAGATAGAGCAGATATAACGCGCCGGCCAGACGCAACGCATCGTAGGCCCAGGGAACGGCGAACAGCCAGGCGGTGATGCCGAGCGCGGCGCACAGCATATAAAACACAAACCCCAGCGCCACGCCGCCGAGCGAGATATAGCCCGCGCGTTTACCCTGACACAGGGAACGCGAGACCAGATAGATCATATTCGGCCCTGGCGTCAGCACCAGGCCCAGCGCCACCACAGCGAAGGTCAACAGGTTGGATATTTCCGGCATTCAGAGCGCCTCTGGTTACATAAGCGCAACAATTATGACGTGAATAATTTCCCCACAGCAAGCGAGAAAAATAATAATTTCCGCCGCACATTTTCAGACTGACAGCCCAGGAATGCTGCGCTAACGTATTGCTGCTTATTATTTTTCATAGTGGAGGTGAATATGACGGTTCCTGTTGTGGCGTTGTTTGTAATCAAACCAGGATGTGAAGATCAGGCTGAGGCATTATTTCGTGGCGTGATTGCCGAGACCTTAAAAGAGGAAGGCTGCATCACTTATCAGCTTAATCGCGACAGCCAGAATCCACGCCGTTTTATCTGGATCGAAGAGTGGCAAAGCCAGGCGTTACTGGATAAACATCTTAACGCGCCGCATATTACGAAGCTGTTTGGCGAGCTGCCGCCGTTAATCGAGCATTCAGAGGTTATTGCGCTAAATAAAGTGGCAGGCGGCGCCGCATAATCATCGATAAAGCAGGCGCTGGCCTGCTTTTTATTTTTTATGGATGAAAGATATGGGATGTCTGAGCCAGAACCACAGCCACCAATGGGCCGCCGCTGAGTGGCTGCCTGCGGTGCATTTTCATGAAAAGCATCACGCCAGCATGATGGCCGACCACCCCGGACAGATCATCGGGGCGTTAAAAACCTTTGATGCGCAACAGGATGCGGTGGTGCGTACGCTTTTGATCATCCGCCAGTGGCCACAAAAGTTGCTAGCCAGACCCGCCGATTTTAATCTGCAAAAATTTACCGAACTGCACAGCGACGCAACCAGCTGTACGCTGGGATTAATTGGCCGTTTCTGGCAAATGGATATGGGGCTGGAGCCGATTGCCGATGAGCAGGCTTATCGCGCTTTCACCCGTAACGATTGCGCCAGATTGATCCTTCATAATCAGGTGATCGACAACGGCGACGGTAACTATCAGGTCATCACTGAAACCTTTATTTATTGCCCGACCGCCGCAGTCCGTCGCAGGATGCTGCTCTATTGGCTGGCTATCCGGCCCGCCAGTGGCTGGATCAGAAAGCGCATGTTGCAAACCATCGCGCGGAATATTGCGGTCAGTTAACGTTTAAGGTCATAACAGGAGTTAAGAACCATGAGAACGCAAAAACGCTGTATGGGATATGTCGCCATTGTGGTCGATGATTATGATCGGGCGATCGAATATTACACGCAAAAGCTGGGCTTCCACCTGATAGAGGACACCCCGCAACCGGGCAAACGCTGGGTGGTGGTGAACCCGAATCCGGAAAGCGACTGTAATTTGTTGCTGGCTAAAGCCTCCAATCCGCGTCAGGAAAGTTTTATCGGCAACCAATGCGGCGGGCGCGTCTTTCTGTTCCTGCAAACTGACGATTTCTGGCGCGATTACCAGCGCATGAAAGCGCAGGGCGTGACGTTCTGTGAAGAACCGCGCGAGGAGGAGTATGGCACGGTGGTAGTGTTCGAAGATATTTATGGCAATCGCTGGGATCTCTATCAGAACCGGTAAGCGTGGCCGCGTAATGCGGCCTTTTTTTTCCTCAGCGCCTGACGCTGCACCGCAATCCTCGCCCGCCTTCATTCATTTAAATGAATATCCATCGCCACCTGTAGCCAGATTACGCCATTGACCGGCGCAGCCATAGGCTTTGCTTATGCGAGTCATAGCAACTTCGGATGGATAATTATTGCTAATAAAATCAATAATAAAAATCCATTTCTGTCGGCTATTTCATTTTTATCGCCTCGCGGGTTGACACCCTAAGGCTGAATTTCATTATAGTGAAAATAATCCGGTGCCTCTGCACACGCTGGCAGCCAACGCATGGAACCTTTTGCATGAATAAAGTGAATGTTGCCGAGAGCGCTCCCGGTTCGCTGGAGGCCGATATTGGCGCGCGCCTCAGGCGTATCCGCAAAGCGCGCAATATGACGATTAACGAACTGGCGCTGCTGGCTAACGTCTCTGCCGGGGCGATCAGCCAGTTAGAACGTAATCTGACGAACCCGACGATTCGCGTACTGGAGCAGCTGCGGCTGGTGTTGCAGGTGCCGCTCACCGCCTTTCTGGAGGAAAGCGCGCCAGCGCCGCGTGGCGCGGAGCATTATGTGCGTCGCGAGGCCGATCGCCCGCATTTCAACGTCGGCAGACGCGGCATCGCCAAAGAGATGCTGTCGCCAACCGGCGATCATGACATCCAGTTTATGTTGATCGTTATCCCACCGCAGGTCCGCTCCGATGAGATGCTGATGGGGATGGGGGAGAAGGCTGGATTGCTGATCAGCGGTGAACTGACGCTGGAGCTGGCGGGCGATAGCGCTATTCTGCGCCCCGGCGACAGTTTCCAGTTCAGCAGTTCATTGATGCATAACATTTTTAATCATACCGATCAGGACGCAAAGGTGCTGTGGATCATGCATATCAAGCCGGATCATCACCTGTGACCTTGAGGAACTTTTTATGCGCGTAAAGATTGATGCAGTGCCCGACAGCCCGAATTTTCCCGACGCTGTGGATGTGATTGTGATTGGCGCCGGGATCATTGGCACCTCGGTGACTTATGAACTGGCTAAGCGCGGCGTGTCAGTGGCGCTGTTCGAAAAAGGCGTCGTGGCCGGTGAGCAGTCCAGCCGCAACTGGGGCTGGGTGCGCCAGCAGAACCGCGATCTTTACGAACTGCCGATGGCGATGTACAGCCTGCAACGCTGGTCCGAACTGGGTGAAGAGATTGGCCGGGATTTAGGCTTTCGCCGCAGCGGCATTCTGTACGGCACCACTGAGGCTGCCGATCTGGCGAAATGGGAAAACTGGGGCAAACAGGCCAAAAATATCGGTTTCCACAGCGACATGCTGTCGGCCAAAGAGGCCGGTGAGCGTATCGGCGGCAAAACAGCGTGGCTCGGCGGCGTCTGGTCGCCGACCGATGGCCGTGCGGAGCCGTCACAGGCGGTACCGGCGCTGGCGATGGGAGCGCAGCAGCTTGGCGCGAATATTCAGCAGCGCTGCGCGGTACGCGGGCTGGATATCAGCGGCGGGCGCGTCACCGGGGTGTGGACCGAGCGCGGCCTGGTGAAAGCCAGCAAAGTCATCTGCTGCGGCGGCGCCTGGAGTTCCCGTTTCTGTAACCGCTACGGGATTGAACTGCCGAGCGCCAATATCCTCGGCACCGCATTTAAAACCACACTAGCGCCGGAAGTGACCAAAGGCTGTCTGAGCGTACCGGGACTGGCGATCCGCCGTCGGCTGGATGGCAGCTATACCGTGGCGATTTCCGGGCGAGGGCAACTCGACCTTGCACCGCAGAACCTGCGTTACGCCATGCGCTTTTATCCGATGTATCGCAGCAAAATCGCCAAAAAACTGAAAATCCGCCTGAACGGCTCCTTCTTCTCTGGCCCGGAAGCCGCAGGTTCCTGGTCGATGGACGGAATCTCACCCTTTGAGAAGATCCGCGTGCTGGATCCGGCGCCGGATGCACAAATTCTGCGTGAAGCCATTGCGAAAATGGTGCATGAATTCCCGGAATTGCAGGGCATCGCCGTCGATCACGCCTGGGGTGGCTGGATCGATACCACACCGGACCTGGTGCCGGTGATTGACGAAATCAGCCAGCTGCCTGGCCTGATTGTGGCGTCCGGCTTTAGCGGTCACGGCTTTGGCATCGGTCCTGGGGCAGGGAAGTTATGCTCGCAGATTGTGCTGAACGATCAGCCGTACACCGATCTGGCGCCTTATCGCTTAAGCCGCTTCGACCGTGGCAATGCGATTCGTGAACCGCAAATGATGTAAGTTTCTGCGCCAACGCCGCCGCTGGACAACAAGGGCGGCGTCGGCAACCATTTGACATCGGAGCAGTTTTGTATTCAGGTATGGCGAGCTAAATGCATCCATCCAGGAGATTTCTGTGTCCGTTGATAATCGAATTCTGACCACCCACGTAGGCAGTCTGGCACGCCCGGTTAAGCTGCTCGATATGATGAAAGCCAGCATTCAGGGTGAAGATAACCATGAGCAGCTGGAGAGCGGCATCCGCGACGCGGTGTTTGAATCCGTGCAGCAGCAGGTAGCGGATGGTATCGATATCGTTGCCGATGGTGAAATGTCAAAAGTGGGTTTCTTTGCCTACGTTCGCGATCGTATTGCCGGTTTTGAACCCCGTCCCGGCCAGGGCTATGCCGCATTCGATGCTGAAGTCGAAGCCTTCCCCGAGTACTACAAAAGCTATTTTGGTGAAGCGATGCTGGGTGGAAACCTGGTGCCGTTTGTGCCGGTCGCCTGCACCGGCCCGGTTTCTTATCACGGTGTGGCGCAGCTGCAACGCGATCTCACCAATCTGGCGGACGCGGCCAAATCCGCCAATGCCTATGGCGCCTTTGTTCCCTCAGTGGCCCCGACCGGCGTGGGCAGCAACGAATTTTACGCCAGCGAGGGCGATTATCTCTCTGCCGTCGCGGAAGCGTTGCGCGTTGAGTATAAAGCGATTATCGATGCCGGTTTTGGCCTGCAAATCGATGACCCATTCCTGCCGGATCTGTTCGCGGACCGCCATTTAACCAATACGCAAATCATTGAGAAGGCGAATAACTACGTCGATATTCTCAACCATGCGTTGCGTGGCCTCCCGGCGGAGAAAATTCGTTACCACACCTGCTACAGCATCAATGAAGGCCCGCGCATCCACGATGTGCCGTTTATCGAGTTTGTTCGCTACATGCTGAATATCAACGTGTCCGATTACTCGTTTGAGGCGGGTAACGTGCGTCACGAGCATGAATACCACATCTGGGAGCAGGTAAAGCTGCCGCAAGGGAAGCGACTGATCCCCGGCGTGATTTGCCATGCCAGCAACACCGTGGAGCATCCGGAATTGATTGCTGAGCGTTTGATTCGCTTCGCTGAACGCGTGGGTAAAGAGAATGTGCTGGCCGGTGCCGACTGTGGTTTCTCCTCGCAGGCTACCTATAAGCCAGAAGTGCATCCCACCGTGGTGCGTGAGAAATTCCGTGCGCTGCGCGCGGGAGCGGATATCGCCAGCCAGAAACTGTGGCGCGCCCGCTAAGTTAGGTTAAGAAAGTCGCCGTGACGGCGACTTTTGCCTCACCGGTCAGAAATCAATTATCCATCCGTATAACTTTACCCCTGCCTGCCTATCCGTTTGTATACCTTCTCAGCCTCACCGCTGGCGTTTTCTGAATCTCACTGCTGGTGGAATTTTGCGCACAGAATGCGTGGGGTTACTCACGCTGTTAGGTTAATTTTAATGTCATATTCCCCGGTTGTTATTGAACTCTTCTTCATTCAAGGCAAGGACATCTCTCATGAAAAAAATTGGTATTAACGGTTTTGGACGTATTGGTCGCCTGGTGCTGCGCCGGATTCTTGAACAACAGGAGCCGGTTGAGGTGATCGCGATTAACGATCTCACCTCTCCGGAAATGCTGGCTTATCTGCTGAAGTACGATTCCAACTACGGCGCGTTCCCGGTCTCGGTCAGTGCCGAGGCGCAAAGCCTGGTGGTTGACGGTAAACCCATTGAAGTTTTCGCTGAAAAAGATGCGAAGAATATTCCCTGGGGCGAGCTGGGCGTGGATGTGGTGATTGAATGCACCGGTTTCTATACCTCTGCGGAAAAAGCGCAGGCGCATCTGGATGCCGGTGCCAAAAAAGTGCTGATCTCAGCCCCGGCTGGCGATATGAAAACTATCGTGTTTAACGTCAACGATGACACTCTGACGGCCGATGACAGCATCATTTCAGTGGCGTCGTGCACCACCAACTGCCTCGCGCCGATGGCGAAAGTGCTGAATGACAGCTTTGGCATCAAGGTCGGCACCATGACCACGGTACACGCCTATACCGGCACCCAGGCGCTGGTTGATGGGCCGCGCGGAAAAGATTTTCGTGCGTCGCGCGCCGCAGTGGAGAACGTGATCCCGCATACCACCGGGGCAGCCAAAGCGATTGGCCTGGTGATCCCGGCGCTGTCCGGCAAGCTGAAAGGACATGCGCAGCGCGTACCGGTGAAAACCGGATCGGTGACTGAGCTGGTCTCCGTGCTGGATAAAAAAGTCACGGTGGCTGAGCTGAATGCTGCGGTTAAGCAGGCGTGTGAAAACAACGAATCGTTCAATTACACCGAAGATCCGATCGTCTCTTCCGATGTGATTGGCCTGCCGTTTGGTTCGATTTTCGATGCCACCCAGACCGAAATCAGCGAAGCCGGTGATATTCAGCTGGTTAAAACCGTCTCCTGGTATGACAACGAATACGGATTTGTCACCCAGCTGGTGCGCGTACTGCACAAATTCTCCAACCTGTAATTTCTGTTGCAACCGGTCTGATCCCAGGCCGGTTTTCCCCCAAAAAGACGTGCGATTTATCGCGCATTTTCATGCCAGCATTGTCCACTAAAACGTTACACTGATTGAGTTTCTGCGCCATTGTCTGGCAGATCTGTTTACCAGTAAGCTGTGTTTAACGAAGGGAAACCCGCCCTTTACCCGGTTAACACAGAGAATTAAGGAGCAGATCATGATCGAACAACGCCTGTCAGAACAACGCGGAGTAGGTGCACACGGCTGGTTACATTCACACCATACCTTTTCGTTTGCCAACTACTGGGACCCGAAACAGGTTGGTTTTTCAGACCTGCTGGTGATCAATGACGACCAGGTGGCAAAAGGACGCGGTTTTGGTGCGCATCCGCACAGCAATATGGAGATCATCTCCTACGTACTGGAAGGGGCGCTGGCGCATAAAGATTCTATGGGCACCGGCTCGGTGATTATCCCCGGCGATGTGCAGCTGATGAGCGCCGGTAGCGGCGTGACCCATAGCGAGTTTAACCACTCCAGTGACAACGGCGTCCACTTCCTGCAAATCTGGGTGGTGCCGGACGAGAAAAACACCCCGCCGGGCTATCAGCAGATCTCGGTGCCGGAGAGTGAAAAACGCGGCAATCTGCGTCTGATTGCTTCCCCGGAGGGTGAAGAGGGCGCGCTGAGCATTCGTCAGGATATCCGCATCTACGCCGGGCTGTTCAGTGCGGGCGAGCAGCAGACCCTCACGCTCGATGATGACCGCTATGCCTATATCCATGTGGCGCGTGGCAGCATCACCGTCAACGGGGTAAGGTTCAAAGCTGGCGATGGCGCGCGGGTGCGAAATGAAAAATCCCTCAGCTTCAGCGATGGGGATGCGGCGGAAGTGTTGCTGTTTGACCTTCGTCCGATTGAAGTGAACCATCCTTCCCGCTAAACCGGCTAGACCGGCTAAACCGCAGGCCGCAACCCTCCAGGTTGCGGCCCTGGCGAGTTAGTGCGCCTGCAAAAATGCCAGCAGGTCTTCATTCAGCTGGTCCTGATGGGTCACGGCAAAGCCATGCGGGCCATTCTCGTAAACCTTCAGTTCCGCGCCCTGAATCATCTCAGCCGCCACCTTACCGGTGGTGGCAAACGGCACCACCTGATCGTTGCTGCCGTGGATAACCAGCGTCGGCACGTCAATCTTCTGCATATCCGGGCGGAAGTCGGTTTCGGAAAATGCGGTGACGCAATCCAGCGTACCTTTCAGCGAGGCCAGTAGAGCGATATTCAGCGTCTGCGTCAGCACGCCGTCAGAGACGGTCTGACCGGCATTGGTGCCGTAGAAAGGCACGGCAAAGTCACTGATAAACTGCGCACGATCTTTGCGCAGGCCGTCACCGATACCGGCAAACACGGATAGATCCACCCCTTGCGGATAATCGGCGGTTTTGCCAAAGATCGGCGTGACCGCGCCCAGCAGCACCAGACCGGCAACACGCGCGGTGCCATAGTTGGCGATATAGCGGGTCACGTCGCCGCCGCCCATCGAGAAGCCCACCAGGGTGATTTCTTCCAGGCCCAGGCAGTTGATCAGGTCATTGATATCGGAGGCGAAGGTGTCGTAATCATAACCCTGCCACGGTTGATCAGAGCGGCCAAAGCCACGACGGTCAAAGGCGATAACGCGATAGCCACGCTCGGCCAGGAAGTTCATCTGGCTGTCCCACATATCCCCATCCAGCGGCCAGCCGTGGCTGAACAGCACCGGTTTGCCTTTGCCCCAATCTTTAAAATAAATCTGCGTACCGTCTGTGGTTCTGAATGTGCTCATTGCATTGACCTCGTAGTGATGACGTTGATTTGGCGTTACAGCGGTGCAACCAGGTAGCGAACTTCGGGCAGGCTATCGCCCTGATGAAAAGCGTAAACCCGGCTCTGAATCTTGCGATCGTTGATGGTGTAGCGTTCCTTTTCGCGCAGATGCTCCATCCAGGAACCCACCACAAAGGTTTCTACGAAGAGGCCGGGTTGCAGCACGTCCTCATAAATTGACCAGTTAATGGCACCGCCGCGACGGCGCACCCGGCGCATATCCTGCATACACACCACAAACGCGTGGGCGTCCTCGTTCCGAATCTGATAGGCATAAGTGACCATGACCGGGCCACGGTTGTGATGAACGTCGGGGGCGGGGCTGCTGTCGCTGTCGTTGAGGATTTCAAGGTTGAGATCCGGGTCCTGATCGAGCCGCCAGCGCCAGACGGTGGCACAGGACAGGAACATGCCTGCGGCGGCGATACACAGCGATATCGGGATGCTGAAATGGGCGGCAAGCTGGCCCCATAAGGTACTGCCGACGGTCATCGATCCAAAGAACACCGTGAGGTACACCGCCAGCGCGCGGGCCTTCACCCATTTTGCCGCGCTGCGCTGCGCCCCCAGATTGAGGGTCGACAGCACCGCGATCCACGCGAAACCGGTGAAGAACTCACAGGCGTTCAGCCACCAGAAGTGACGAATAAACGCCAGCGCCAGCATGGTCAGCGCAAACATCAGGCTGGCGAGCACCATCAGACGGTCGGCGCTGAATTTTTTGCGCAACCCAGGCAGCAGCACGGCGCCGCAGATCGCGCCGACGCCGATGCAGGCCAGCATGATGCCGTAACCACCGGGGCCAAGACCGAGTTCGCGTCGCGCCACCAGCGGCAGCAAGGCCCATCCGGCACTGCCGAACAGGAAAAAGGCGCAGGTACGCACCAGTACGTTACGGAAGACCGGCGCCGCATGGACATAACGTAAGCCAACACGCACCGCCGGGAAAAAGTGCTCCGGCGGCAGGCGCTGTACGCTCGGGGCCGCTTTCCAGCGATACAACACCCAGGCCACACCCAGCACCGATAGCGCGTTAAGCAGAAACACCATCCACGGGCCTGCAAACGACAGGATCAGGCCACCCAGCGCCGGGCCGATGGCGCGGCTGATGTTGATGCCCAGCGAGTTAAGGGCGATGGCCGATCCCAGTTCATTTTTTTCCACCAGATCCGGCACAATCGCCTGGAAGGGCGGTGAACTCATCGCCGCGCCGGTACTGAGCAGGAAAGCGGCTGCCAGCAGCACCCAGGGCGTGACATGGCCGGTCAGCGAAAGCAGCGTAAGACTGGCCGCCGCGATAAAGACCCACAGCTGGGAAAACAGCAGATATTTGCGTCGATCGACGATGTCGGCCATCACCCCGGAAGGCAGCGCGAACAGAAACATTGGCAAACTGCTGGCGGCCTGCACCAGCGCCACCGACAGCGGATCGGCGCTGAGCGTCAACATGCTCCAGTTAACGCCAACATCGTTCATCCATGAACCGATGTTGGACACCACCGTCGCCAGCCACAGCATACGGAACACCGGCTGCCGCAGCGGCTGCCACGGCGAGGCGGGCTGAGCGGGGTGGTCAGCGGGGAGGTCGGTCCCCGCGCTGTGCACATCATTAACCTGTGCCATGTCGCCACTCCTGCTTCGGTTTGACGCCAATCCGCCACGCGCCCGGCCCGGTGATGGCCAGGGTGGTAAAGATGATCAGCAGCAACCAGCCAAACTGGCCGTCCGCGATCGACCAGTCCGGGTGAACAAACAGCATCGCCACCAGCAGCACGCCGATAATCGGCAGGCAGGCGAGACGTGACCACCAGCCCAGGATGATCAAAATCGGGCAGACCACCTCAGCCACGATCGCCGGGATCAGGCTCATATAAGGCCCCATGCCGAACGGATCTTCGATGCGCGTCAGTTCCAGCTGGAAATGGAACACCTTGGGCAAGCCATGTACGTGGAGCAACAGCAGGCTGCCGGTCAGACGCAGGAAGAATAGCCCCAGATCAATCCGGGGCGGGAGCGAGAAAACGGATGAGGTTTTCATCGGATTAAAACGCAAAGCAGCTGCAACCGAGCGCGCCCCAGAAGGCGTTCTCTTCGGCAACCGGCACTTCAGCGCCACGGGCAAAATCATGCTGGTGGCTATGCACGCCGCACGGACCGCTGCAATGGTGCGCCTGGGACAGCATACCCACGCGGGTCGCGGCATCCGGCGGGGCGCTGCGATAGTGGCCCGGCACCTTCACCACCGGCGACCATTCCGGCAGTACAGGCAGGGTCGGCGGCGCTTCGGCGCTGAAAGCACCGGCGGCATATACTACGTTGCCGTCCACCACCGTCAGCACCGACTCAATCCCTTTGATCTCCTCTTCCGGGACGCTGAAATAGTCTTTACTCAGCACCGCCATATCGGCCAGCTGGCCGACGATGATCTGGCCTTTTTTCCCCTGCTCACTGGAGAACCAGGCGCTGCCCTGAGTCCACAGCATCAGCGCGGTATCGCGATCGAGACGCGCATTGACGTCATACATCTGCATTCCGCCGACGGTACGGCCGGACACCAGCCAGTACAGCGCGGTCCACGGGTTGTAGCTGGCGACGCGGGTGGCGTCGGTGCCGAGACCTACCGGAACGCCGGTCTCCAGCATTTTTGTCACCGGCGGAGTATGGCGGGTGGCTTCGATGCCGTAACGTTCGGCGAAATATTCGCCCTGGAACGCCATACGGTGCTGCACCGCAATGCCGCCGCCCAGCGCTTTGATGCGGTCGATGTTTTTCTGCGTCACGGTTTCGGCGTGATCAAAGAACCAGTGCAGGCCGTTGAACGGAATCTCGCGATCCACTTTTTCAAACACGTCCAGCATCCGGCTGATGGATTCGTTATAGGTGGCGTGCAGGCGGAACGGCCAGCGATGTTCAACCAGGTGGCGCACCACGCGCTCCAGCTCATCCTCCATGCCGGGCGCCAGGTCCGGACGCGGTTCGAGGAAATCTTCGAAGTCTGCGGCGGAGAACACCAGCATTTCACCGGCGCCGTTGTGGCGGAAATAGTCGCTGCCCTGGCCTGGCGTCAGCATATCGGTCCATTTTTCAAAATCTTCCAGTTCATGGCCGGGACGCTGGGTAAACAGGTTATAGGCGATACGGATGGTCATCTGCTGCTTGCTGTGCAGCTCGGCGATCACCGCATAATCTTCGGGATAGTTCTGAAAGCCGCCGCCCGCATCAATGGCGCTGGTCAGGCCGAGGCGGTTCAGTTCACGCATAAACTGACGCGTTGAGTTGATCTGCAACTCCAGCGGCAGCTTCGGGCCTTTCGCCAGCGTGGCGTAGAGGATCATCGCGTTCGGACGGGCGATTAACATCCCGGTCGGATTGCCGTTGCTGTCGCGCTGGATCTCTCCGCCCGGCGGGTTCGGCGTATCTTTGGTATATCCCACCACCCGCAGCGCGGCGCGGTTCAGCAGCGCGCGATCGTAAAGATGCAGGATAAACACCGGGGTATCCGGGGCGGCTTCGTTGATCTCCTCCAGCGTTGGCATCCGACGCTCGGCAAACTGAAACTCAGTCCAGCCGCCCACCACGCGCACCCACTGCGGAGAAGGGGTGCGCAGCGCCTGTTCTTTCAACATCCGCAGCGCATCGGCCAGCGACGGCACGCCTTCCCAGCGCAGTTCCAGGTTGTAGTTAAGGCCGCCGCGGATCAGATGCAGGTGGGAATCATTCAGGCCAGGAACGGCGGTATGCCCTTTAAGATCGATGACCTTAGTGCCTTCACAGTGGTGCTCCATCACCTCTGCCTGGCTGCCGACGGCCAGGAATTTTCCTTCACGAATCGCTACCGCACTGGCAAGCGGATTGCCGCGATCCACCGTGTGGAATTTACCGTTGATTAAAATCAGATCTGCTTTACCAAGCGTCACCATAGATCCTCCTGAACTGAGATGTCCGAAAACGCGGCGAGCCGCAGGACGGGAAATGCGCTGGCGCAGGGCGTCAGAGCACGATCAGGTCAGGATTATGGTGAGCAGGGAGAAACGCCGTCTAGTTATACAAAGGGATACCTATACGTTCGTATACTTATACACAGAGATAATAGTCCGCCTCCCTGATGCCCCTTACACTCCGCTCTGACAGTGACCCCCTCACTGCATTTTTCTTCGTTCATTAATCCAGTTACTAACCTCAATGGGTACATTCATGTCTAACGCTAAACTTGAAGTTCTGACCCCGCATAACAGCCAGATTATCTTTATCGATCAGCAGCCGCAGATGGCGTTTGGCGTGCAGTCGATCGATCGCCAGGTGCTGAAAAACAACACCGTTGCGCTGGCTAAAGCGGCAAAGGTTTTTAACATTCCGACCATTATCACCACGGTAGAAACCGAGAGTTTCTCTGGTTATACCTATCCCGAACTGCTGGACGTGTTCCCCGGCCAGGACATTCTTGAACGTACCTCAATGAACTCCTGGGATGACCAGAAAGTGCGTGATGCGCTGGCGGCGAACGGTAAGAAGAAAGTGGTGGTATCGGGCCTGTGGACCGAAGTGTGCAACAACAGTTTTGCGCTGTGCGCGATGCTGGAAGGCGGTTATGAAATTTATATGGTGGCCGATGCATCAGGCGGCACCTCGAAAGAAGCCCATGACTACGCGATGCAGCGCATGATCCAGGCGGGCGTGGTCCCGGTTACCTGGCAGCAGGTGATGCTGGAGTGGCAGCGTGACTGGGCGCACCGCGACACCTATGACGCGGTGATGAAGATTGCCAAGGAGCATTCCGGCGCCTACGGCATCGGCATTGATTATGCCTACACCATGGTGCACAAGGCGCCATCCCGTCAGGAGAGCGAGCACCGTACCCTGCCAGCGGTACCGGCACGCTAATACCCATGCGCTGACCGGCACCCACGGTGTCGGTCACTGGAGGATCGTAATGAATCCTTTGATCATTTCTCTGGGCGCGGGGGTGCTGATTGGCCTGTTCTATGCGCTGCTGCGGGTCCGCTCGCCCGCACCACCCGCCATCGCGTTAATTGGTCTACTCGGCATGATCATCGGCGGCCAGATCACCGCGCAGATTAAGCCGCACCATCAGACCAGCGCCCTCTCTGTTCAGAGCGAAAACCGTCACGCGGCGATAACTTACGTTGTCGGGGAGGACGGAACATGCTGAAATCGTACGTTATCTCGCTGGGCGTCGGTATCATCGCCGGTGTGCTGTATGGCCTGATGGATGTTAACTCACCGGCGCCGCCGGTGATTGCCTTACTGGGATTGTTTGGCATGCTGGTGGGCGAACAGCTGGTGCCGCTGGCTAAACGGCTGATCGCCGGTCAGCCGGTGACGCTCGCCTGGTTCCGCCATGAGTGCGTGCCGAAAATCAGCGGCACCCCTCCGCCAGGTGGTGAAAAAGGCCCGTAAGGAATTGCCTCACGCGCGCGTGCGGATTATCAGAGGATTACAGCATGACGCTGCCACAGCAGATTGTTATCGTTGACGATGAACGCTCAGTCCGTAACGGCCTGAGCAATTTACTGCATTCTGACGGATACACCACCAGCCTGTATGAATCGGGCGAAGAACTCCTCTGCGATGAGACGGCATTAGCGGGTGCCGCGATGCTGATCATCGACGTCAGACTGAAGGGCATGAGCGGTTTTGAACTCTTCGCTATTTTGCAGCAACGCGCCGTGACGCTGCCGGTGATTTTCATCTCCGCCGAACAGGAAGAATCTGTGCAGTGGTATGCGATTGCGCTGGGCGCCGTAACCTTTTTACGCAAACCCATCGATGTTGATACGCTCCTGACCCTCATCCGCCATGAACTGACGTACGGAGAAGCACGCTAATGAGCATCATCTCTGTCTCGCAGGAAGCTAGTGACGAACAACAAGTGACACTGCGCGAGGAGACGATGCTGACCCCGCTGGCGCAGGATGGCAGCATCGCCTGGCTGATGGGGCATAACAGCGCCGGTGAGGCGGTGATTATCGCCACCGCCGCCAGTGACGAGGTCACATTCCAGGCCACGCAGCTGTTAAAAAACGAGCTGGCGCTCGCCCCTCATCTGACGCCGCGCTGGGCAGTCAAACCCGCCGGTCATACCCGCTATCTCGGACGCTTCGCGCTGGTCTACCCGACATTTCCTTACCGCACTCTGGCCGGGATCATCAGCGTGCCGCCGGAGCAGATCGCGGATTATCTGCGTAATGCCATCCAGCTCTGCCTGCCGCTCAGTCAGGCCCATCATCAGGGAATTGTGCACGGCGATATTAAACCCGGTCATCTGTTCCTCAATAACGACGGTTCATACCGGCTGGGTGGTTTTGGCCTCGCTACGGTCACGGCCGATTCGCAGCTGAAAAACTCGCTGCGCGCCTCGGGCGGCACTCTGGCGTATATGTCGCCCGAACATACCGGGCGCACGCCTTATCCGGTCAGCAACCTGAGCGATCTCTACAGCCTTGGCGTGGTGTTGTATGAAATGCTCACCGGCAGATTGCCATTCGGCTCGCCGCAGGCCGGGCAGGCGGAGTGGATCCACCACCATCTGGCGACCGCGCCACGTCCACCGCACTCGGTGCGCCAGGATGTGCCGCCGATGCTGGCGGCGATCATCCTGCGTCTGCTGGCGAAATCACCCGCCGATGGCTACCAGACCATCGACGGCCTGCTGGCGGATCTGCGGCGCTGTAAAGCGACACTGACGCCGGAAGGCAGCATTGCGCCGTTTACGCTCGGACTACAGGAACGTTTCACGACGAACTATCGTGTTGAAACGCTCTTTACCGGCCATCCCCAGGCGCGGGTGTTGCTTAACGCGCTGGAAGAGGCGCAGCGTAGTGGCACACATAACCTGGTGATGATCGGCGGGGCGCCGGGGTCGGGCAAATCCGCCATCATCGCCTCGGCGTTAAAAAAGCTGCAACACAAACCGATCCTGTTAACGGTTGGCAAAGCCGATCAGCACTCACCGCCGGTGCCATACTCGGCGCTGACCGCCGCATTCCGTACTCTGGCGTTATATCTGCTGGGCCTGTCGGCGAGCGAAGTCCTCGGCTGGCGTACCCGCCTGCTGCGGGCGCTGGGCCACGATGCCGATCTGGCGGCTGAACTGGTGCCTGAACTGCGGCAGCTGTTGGATATTCAGCCCGGCGCGGCGACGGAACCAGCGATCGATGCGCGCGAACGCTTTAATCAAATGGCCTGCGCGCTGATTAAAGCGCTGGCCTCCTCCGGCAAACCCCTGGTGATGCTGATTGATGACGTGCACTGGGCGGATCACACCAGCCTGCAATTGCTGGAGAATGTGTTCAAACGCAATGAAAATCTGCCGTTTTTGCTGGTGATTGCGCATCGCGATGCGGAATCCATGCCTTGCCCGCTGATCGCCGACTTCCTGACGCGCATTCGTAGCGCGGCGGCGCGTATCACCGCCATCACCCCCGAACCGCTGAATGTCAAAAGGGTGGCGCGCTGGCTGGCGGGGATGCTGCATACCCGCACCAGCAGCACCAGCGAGCTGGCGCAGCTGATCCATGAGAAAACCGGCGGCAATCCGCTTTTTTTGCAGGAATTTTTCAAACAGGCTATCGATGATGGCTTGATCTTCTGCTCCCAGGATCCGCTGAAATGGCACTACGACCAGACGGCGCTACAGGCGCGGCAGTACACGGATAATGTCGCCAGCCTGGTGGTCCGCCAGCTGGAGCGGATGCCGGAGTCAACCCGTCAGCTGCTTGGCTGTCTGGCCTGTTTAGGCGGCAACGGCGAGCTGGCGTTGCTGAGCCATATTCTTGGCATCAACCCGCGTAAAATTCAGGAGCGGTTACGTCCGGCGATTGCCGCCCGGTTTATTACCGTGACCAGCGATGAATACGCCTTTACGCACGATCGTGTGCATGATGCCGCCTTCCTGCTTATCGGCTGCCAACAGAAGCTGCGCATCCATCAGCAGGCGGCTTGTCTGCTGGCGGAATCTGCCCCGCGCGCCGAGGGCAACGAGACGTTATTCCGCGCCGTGCACCATATCGCCATGGCGTCAGAGGTGCCGCTGACCAGGGCGCAAAGCCGCAACTATTTTCGCCTGAGCCTCACGGCGGCGCAGCGCGCCAAACGGGCAGGGGATTATGCCTCGGCCTTACGCTATCTGCATACGGCGCGCGCTCTGCCTATGCAGCATCCGGCCCCGGACAATTTTTTGCTTGGCTTTGAGGAAGCGGAGTGCCAGTTCCTGCAAGGGAATCTGCGCGAAGCGCAGCGCCTGTGCACCGTACTGCTGGGGATGCCCGGCAATCTGACGGAGAAATCTGCCGCCGCCTGTTTGTCAGCGGAAATCCATATGCGTCAGTCGGATAACTATCTGGCGCTGGAGACCGCGCTGGCGTGGCTGGCGGTATTTGGCGTGCACTTCAATCGCTATCCTGACGAGGAAGAGTGCAACGCCGCCTATAACGCCCTGAAGTCGCGACTTGGCAGCGATCCCGAGGCGGTGATAGGCGCGCTGCCAGCAATGACCAATCGGGAAACGGAGTCGGTGCTGAATCTGATGGCCAGCACCATCTTTGCCTCCTCCTACGATTGCCCGCGCCTGCATCTGCTGCTGGTGTGCAAAATGCTGGATATCACGCTGGATCACGGTCTGGCGGGGGCATCGGTATTTGGCCTGTCGTGGTTTAGCGTGCTGATCACCGACCGTTACCAGGAGTACCATTACGGCTTTCAATGCGGGTTGTTAGCCACGCAGCTGGCTGAGAAACACAACTTTATCCGTTTCAAAGCGCGGACGTTGTTACCGCTTGATCAGGTGGGGATCTGGACCCAACCGCTTAGCTTCGCAATCGATTGCGCAAAAAAGAGTTTCAAGGTCGCGCTGGCGCAGGGCGATCGCTCCTTTGCCTGCCTCTCGTTGCGCCATCAGGTGATGAACTACCTGACGCGAGGCGATCATCTGGAATCGGTGCTGACCTCCATCGAACGCGGGCTGGCCTTTACGCAACAGGCGTTTTATCCCGATGTCGCGAACGTGCTGCTGATGCAAAAACATTTTGTGATGCATCTGCGCGGCAGCGCGGGGGAGAAATTTACCGGGGTTGATGCCTGGCCGCCGCATTTAATCGGTAGCGAGCCGGGGCTGATGTCCGGGCCAAAAGCGATGGTGCTGTTCTGGTCGTGGTTATATCGCGGTATGGCCCATTTCCACGCCAGCGAGTATGACCTGGCGCTGCCGTGTTTTGCGCAGGCGACACAGCTGGTGAGCGCGGTGCCCGGTTATATCTACCTGATGGATTTGCATTTCTATAGCGCCCTGAGCCTGACGGTGCCGCTTAAAGCCGGGCCGGAGGCGGGCCGCATCCGTCAGCAGGTGCAATACCACCTGGATAAAATCAGCCACTGGGCCACGCTAAATCCTGCGTTGTTTGCGGATAAGGCCGCGTTGATCGCCGCCGAACTGGCGCGCCTCCAGGGTAATCTCGGGGAGGCGCTCAGCCAGTACGAAGCGGCGATAAATCTGTCACGGCAGTCCGGTTTTATCCATATCAACGCATTAGCCTATGAGCTGGCCGGTTACTGCGCCAAAGCCTGGGCGCTGGACGTGCCCGCCGATGCCTATCTCAAAGGGGCGATCAGCGGCTGGGAAAACTGGGGCGCGCTTGCCAGGGTGCGCCAGCTGGAGCAGCGTTATCCGCAGCTGGCGACGCAGAAGCAAAGCCATGCCTTCGCCACCATTCCGTTTGAAGATGAATCCATTCGCGATCTGGAGAGTGTGGTGACGGCGGTGCGCGCCCTTACCGAAGAGATCAATCTGGACCGCCTGATCCATATCCTGATGCGCATGTTGCTGGAGCGCGCCGGGGCGCAGCGTTGCCTGCTGATCCGCGTGCTGGATGGCAACATTCCCGAAACGGAAGCCTGGGCGGAAGCCAGCGCTGATGGCATCAGGGTGAAAATTGTCAAAGAGCGGCCTGCCGCCACCGACATGCCGCTTTCGGTGCTCTCTGCGGTGATCCGTACCGGCCAGGAGATTCGCACCGGCAAGCCGGAGGACTTCAGTCCCTTCAGTCAGGACCCGTATCTGGTTGCCTCCGGCGCGGCGGTGATGTGCGTGCCGATGTTTAAGCAGGCCAATATGGTCGGGGTGCTGTACCTGGAAAACCGTCTGATGCCGGACGTGTTCACCGCCGAGCAGTCGCATATCGTTAAAACCCTCAGCGCCCAGGCGGCGGTATCGATCGAAACCGCGCGTTTATATGCCGAATTGCTGGAAGAGAACATCCACCGACGCCGCGTGGAAAAACAGCTGCGCGCCAGCCAGACCTCGCTGATGCTGGGGGAAAAAATCAGCCACACCGGGACCTGGAGCTGGGAAATCGAGCAGGATCTGATGTCGGTATCCGATGAGTATCGACGCATTCTGGGCCTGCCCGAGCAGCAGAAAACCCTGTCGATGGCCGATTTTATGACCTTTGTGCATCCCGATGATTTCACCTGCATCAACGGGCTGGTACACGACAGCGTGAACAATGGCCGGAGTATGCAGGCGGAGTTTCGCATTGTGCGCCACGGCGGGGAGGTTCGCTATATCAAAGGGATTGGCGATCCGGTGGATAACTGGCCTGAGGTGAAAGAATATTTCGGCACCATTTCCGATATCACCGCGCAACGTCTGGCGGAGGATGCGGTGCGCATGGCGCAGGCGGATTTGGCGCGCGTCTCACGCGCCACCACCGTAGGGCAGCTGACCGCGTCGATTGCGCATGAAATCAATCAGCCTTTGATGTCTATCGTTGCCCACGCCGGCGCCAGCCTGCGCTGGCTGAAGCGCGAACAGCGGCATATCGACAATGCCTGTTTCAGCCTTGATGAAATTTTGCAGGAAGGAAAACGCGCCGGGGATATTATTCGCGGACTTCAGGCGCTGACCCGGAAACATGATTCGGTGTTTGCCAAAGCTAACCTGCATCTGATCGCCCGCGATATCCTCGCTCTGTCGCGCGCGGAGATTGAACGAAAATGGATTTCTCTTGAGCTGCAACTGCACGCCAGCTGTGCCGAGGTCTATTGTGACAGAATTCAGATTCAGCAGGTGCTGTTAAATCTGGTGGTGAATGCCATCGACGCGATGACCGATATTGGCGATCGTCCCCTTGTCCTGACGCTCGCCACCGCCAATCCCACGCCGGAGACGATCCGCTTTGAGGTGCAGGATACCGGTTGCGGCATCAGCGACGAGGTGCGCGATCAGATCTTCGATTCGTTCTACACCACCAAGAAAGAGGGGATGGGCATGGGACTGACCATCAGCAAGGGCATCATCAAAAAACACTGTGGCGAGCTACACGGGGAGAACCGGGCGGAGTGCGGCAGCGTGTTTTGGTTTACCTTACCGACCGAGCCGCCCGTCTGCGCGGCGGGCTAACGACGGCGCGTGCTAAGGATATTCAGACGTTCAGCAGCACGCACCAGGTCTGATAACGAGCGGACGTTCATCTTTTCCATCACCCGGCGTTTATGCACCTTGGCGGTGATTTCGCTGATACCCATCTCGGCGGCGATCTGTTTGTTCAGCAGACCGCCGATCGCCAGCATCATGACTTCGCTTTCACGCGGCGTCAGCGACTGATGGCGCACGGTAAAATCGTACTTTTCCTGCGAGGAGGCGAGATTGGCTTCGGCAATCTCTAACGCTTCCGCCACGGCCTGTAACATCCGGTCCGGGTCGACGGGTTTGGTTAAGAACTCACAGGCGCCGGTTTTCATCGCCTTGACGGTCACCGGGATGGTGCCAAAGCCGGTCAGGAAAATGGTCGGGATCGCGTAACCGCGCGCGTTCAGAGCGCTGGCAACGGTAAAACCGTCGGCATCCGGCATATTGATATCCAGAATCAGACAGCTGGGAACGGCGGCGAAGGGGTGATCAAGAAATGCCTGAGCAGAGGAAAAAGCGATAACGGCATAGTCTTCTGAGCTGAGCAGGTTACTGAGCGCAGATCGTACCGATTCGTCATCATCAACGACATAAACTATGTGATTCATAGAAGGTCTCTTCTCAACCTGAATTTCACGGATGTTTAAAAGTTGTGCGCAACAGTCAATATAGTGCGAAAAAGGGCAGGTTCAACCTGCATCAGGATGCAGAGTAGTTGTCTTAACCGGATGTTATCACAATAATTATCATTATCATCAGGTTATGTTGCAGTGTGAAGACGATGCGGCCTGAAAAACGCGCGGTGATTATCACAACCGAAGGCTGTGAATTAAGGAAAATATCATCCCTGGCTTCTTCATGGTGTGCTAGGTTTTCTTCGCTCTGTGTCTGGTGATTGCGAGCCTGGAGCAGGAGAGTCATTTATGGAGGAATAAACAATGATCAGACGCACTGACGGCACAACATCCTCACCGGTAGCAACTCCTTCCGTAAGTCCGACCGTTGCGACCACAAGCGCAATGACACAGTCCACGTCATCAATTAAAAACACCGCGGTAGTTCAGGCTTCCCGGGCTTCGGCCTCGCCGCCCGCCCCAGCTGTGGCGGGCACCAGCAGGGAAGTGCCACACCCGCCACGCTATACTCTGGTGAAGAGTACGCCTCAAGAGTACTTTAACGCAGCGGCTGAAATAACACTGGCAAATCTGGCGAAGCAGGGCAAGGCTAACACGACGAATAAACCGAAAAGCTTCACATGGCCGCCAGCGTTTAAATCCCATCACAAAGAAGTAACGTGTGTTAAGCCACCCGTTATTCCCTTCAGTGGAAAAGCCAAAACGCCACCGGACACCTTTATTGACAATATAAAATCACTGCAAAAAACCAGACCGGAAGATGTCCCAATTATCGTTCCCCGGCTGATAACCATGATTGGAGAAATTGGGGATATTGCGCTCAGCAACATTCAATATTCCAGTGAAGCCATAAAAAAGATGGAAAATTCACTCGTCTTTAAAGAGGGCTATCTTATTCATCAAATCGAGAAGTCTTTCTCTCCGCCAGGAACCCATGATTCAGAAACCATACAAATTGATTACCCAAAAGGGATGAATCAACAGGAAAGGGATAAATTACATTATCACGCCAGAACGGATTTGATGGCTTTTAAAGCTCTGACCAGCACCGCCATAGCCCAGTACCGAAAGGGCCAGATATCACTGGCCGACCTGAATATGATTCAGCTTGACCTGGTCAATGCCATTGAGTTTTTGTCGGGTGAGATGCGTTGCCGCGCTATCCATTTTATGCTTTCAGAGGATCGTAACTATCTTACCTCACCGGAAATTTTAACTGAGATAGCGAAACGCTATGTTAATGAAAAGTTTGAGTGGCCGCATACCATTTTTGCCGCACTCAGCGCTGCGTTAGAAAAACACGCTATTAATTTTATCGGTAAAGAAAAATACGAGAAATTTGACAAGAGTGATTTTAAAGGCATTCAGGCTGCTTTGACAGAATTTAAAGAGGATACGCATATACAACGTTTTATTGGGGTGATGAAGGCTTATCTTGACAATGCTGATTGTCATTTAAAAAGATGTTATTCAAGAGCAGGCTATATCGTTAAGCTGCACAGGACACTGTTAATCCCCGATATAGGCGTTTTCAAAGAGGAACTTGATAAGCAGTATGCTATTGAAGTAGCCGAACGCAAGAGGGAAGCCGAAATAACCAGGCGGAAGAAATAATGATAAGACTCAGCGGTAGCGGCACAATAGCGCAGCAAAATGTCGTTCAGCAGACGGTGGTAACGCCACCTGCCGTAAGTGCATTAAACCAGGTGAAGATCAGTGTGAACAACAGCGTGTCATCACTGGCTTCTCAGGCCGCTGGGAACAATAGCTTGCAAGCGCCGCACCGCGCCATGCGCTCGCAGCCTGTCTGTGCAACGGTTTCATCCGCGCCAGCGATAAGCGCGATCGCGCAACCCTCTTCGATCCTGCAATGCTTCAAATCGCTCAGGAAGCGATCGAGTGTTAATAACCGTTCGCCTGCTTTGCTGGTTCCTCAAACCCACAAAGCAGCGCAGGGGAAAGTTAAGTTTGTTGCGGCGGAGGTGCAAGCGACCTGTTTAATGCCCGAGCTTATTCATAGCGATCGTTATGGCGAATATTTTCCATTTGATGGGTTAAAATCCTGCATAAGAAATTGCCTTGAAAACAAACACAAACAGATGCCATTTCTGAGTGCCGAACTTAATAAATTGATTGATAAGATCGGCATCATCAGACCGCGAGCAACGCAACTTGCCAATGCCGATAGCGTTGAAAAATTAAAGCATGAAATCAATGCAGTCTGGCATGAAGCAAAGACATTGATGATGGAAATTGAAGACGCATTCTGGCTGAAGCATCGGCATTATCTTATCAACGATCAGCCGATAAGATATTTTTATTCCGGGTTGGCCGATGAACAAGAAGCCAGAGTTGAATACCATCTCGTTAAAGAGCGTCTGGTTAACTCGGTCAACCTGTGTGCTTATAATCTTGTCTACAGATTGACCCATGCTTTGCAACATAAGATGGCAGGTGCTGAGATGAAAGATGTGCTGCATCATCTGATTAATACGCTCGAAAATTTTACTCACCCGGAGCGGGAGAATGCGATTTATCATATGCTGGTGGATAAAACCTGTCCGCTTTACGTGTTAAGCCCGGTGGTAAAAACCTATATTGATGACGACAGCATTATATCCCCTACGATTTTCTTTATGGTTTGCGACAATTTCGAGAAATATATTAAAGACACCCTGGGCGATGAGCGCTACACCCAACTGGCTGAGCAATTGAAAAGCGAACGGTCAGAAGAGGGGGGATATAATGACATTAAAAATGGTCTGTCATTTTTAATGGAAAACGAGGCGTTTGCATCAATGATCACCAGCCTGAGAGCCGGATTTAATGGCCTTTTTTCAGACAGGCTACGATATGATCTTGCTGACCGACTCTATGTAAGAAATCTGCATCCGATACTGTTAATTGAAAGCCAGGAAGAATACTTAAGGGTGAAGAATAAATCTTTTGCCGTTTCATAATGACAGAGGATCATCCCTGTGTTCTCCTCTGCCTTTTTCTTTTAAATTACCGCATCAGGCGCGAATAAATTCGAGCAGGTCAGCGTTGATCGTATCAGCATGGGTGGTATGCATACCATGTGGATAACCGGGATAAATTTTTAGCGTGCTGTTGGACAGCAATTTATCCTGTAACAGCGCCGCCTGCTTGTAAGGCACCACCTGATCGTCATCACCCTGCATCACCAGCGTCGGAACCGTTATTGCCTGCAAATCTTCCGTCTGATCGGTTTCCGAAAAGGCGGTGATGCCGTCGTAATGGGCTTTGGCACTGCCAATCATACCCTGTCGCCACCAGTTCTGAATGGTGCCCTGGGAAATCTGCGCGCCTTCGCGGTTAAAACCATAGAAGGGGCCAGAGGCGACATCGAGATAGAACTGCGCACGATTTCCGGCGACGCCCGCACGAAAACCATCAAAAACCTCCAGCGGCGTGCCGTCAGGATTGTTTTCGGTTTTCAGCATCAGCGGCGGAACCGCACTGATCAACACGGCTTTCGCCACGCGTCCCTGCGGCTGTCCAAATTTGGCGACATAGCGCGCCACCTGCCCACCGCCGGTGGAGTGGCCAATATGCACGGCATTATGCAGGTCGAGATGCTCAGCCACCGCAGAAGCATCGGCGGCGTAGTGGTCCATATCATGGCCTTCACTCACCTGATCTGACCGCCCATGACCACGGCGGTCAAAGGCGACAACCCGGAATCCTTTGGATAAAAAGAACAACATCTGATTGTCCCAGTCATCCGCGCTTAACGGCCAACCGTGGTGGAAGACGATCGGCTGCGCATCTTTTGATCCCCAGTCTTTAAAGAAGATATTTACGCCATCTTTTGTCGTTACAAATGCCATAGAACAGACTCCTCATGTGATAGAAAAACAACTTAGGGTTTTCTTAATCAGATCTGTTGCTGCCGGGGAAAAGTGACGCAATCTTTCCCCCCGCAACAGTATAGCCAGAGAAGTTTGTTACCATAGAGGGTGTTATCTGATTAACTCAGCCGGGGTTTCGATATGATTAACGTAACGCGCGCTGTCGACACGGTATGACGCGCCAGCCTCTTTAGCCTGCATCACGACTCTGGCTTCGGCGTTATCCAGCATGGTGGCATGGGCGGAGAGGTTTTGTGCAAAGCTACTGAAGGAGAGTAGCGCCAGGCTGATAATCGTTACGTATTTCATGATGGTTTCCGGTTCGCTCAATAGTGATGAGGTGTTCGCCTCGATTGCACAAATTGTAGGCTCCGGCTCGCCATAACAACATACGTGATACCTGGCGAAGTGGTTCAGAGAATTTGAATAACAGCAGAGCGGGCAGCTGGCGGGAGAGGGCGGGAGAGGGCGTGATGGGGTCAATCTGAATAATATGTTCTATCCGACTTATAGCGCTGCTGAACTTCTGGATCATCTAAACTTTCGTATGAAATATCTTCTTTATCTAAACCGTCTAACCCTTTTAGTCTGCCAATCATCTCGGGCCATTCCTCACGACTTGAGATATTAACAACATAGGGTTTCAGATATCTGTCAAGATGTCCTTTCGCGGGAGTATTTATCTCCTCGCTTAGAGCATTCAGATAATCCTCTTTTTGGGTTCTTGCCCAATCAATGGTAAAGCCCGCACGATATGACAGCTCCATAAAAGCCAACAAAATAGTTCGGCCGTTGCCATCGAGAAAAGGATGAGCAAAGGCCAGAAGCCCCATAACTTCGCCAGGCTTGTCCTTAAATCTTTGGTGATCAGAGGCTAAACGCAATGCATAGTCAACGGCCAAACGAATTGAATGTGGCTGTTCAAAAGCGGTATGCCGTGGATTTTCAGCCGATCCTTTGAAAACCGCCAAATGAGGGACTAACTCATTTCTGTCTTTACCAGCCCACGGATAAAATTCGCAAAAAAGGATTTCATGGACTTTTAAGAATGTGGAGTAAGTAATAGATGATTGTTCGGCCAGGAATGCGAGCGCGTCTTCAATACTTAATTCAAAAGCCATATGCTCTGAACTTTTAACCTCATCAGGATCTTTTAAGCCAGCGGTATTCTGCAAATAACCGGCCGTTTCAAAATCGCCGAATGGATCGAAGTTCATGCACTGAAATTCTTCTTAAGATTACGCTTTTCTTTCAAATATTCAGCCTGCAGGGTTAGCGTTTCAGACTTTGTAAGCACGCCCTTTCTTTTAAGATTAACCAGTACCTGCTCAATTTTATCAAGTTCCACCGCATCACCCGCCAGGCCAGTGATTGCCAGCGCCATACGACTAATGTCATCCCGGATGGCAGAGACATTATGAACTGCGGCAAGATTAAGGACTTTACTGGCAACGCTTACGTGAGCTGTTTTTGGCATCAGGCTACCCTCCATTAATCTGTCAATTCTAGCATGATGGCGAGGTACTGTCTTTGGGAACCCCGCCCGTTTGTAAACCGCAAAATGCCGACACAACACCCGCCTTTTGTAAGGATTCCGTATGGATTTTTACATTTACACTTAAGTTTGTGGTAATCATACCGATAACGTATGTAAATTTTCATTACAAGGAGGATGAGAAATGGCTGGTGTTTCTACATTAGGAATCGGCTCTGGATTAAAGCTGAGTGAAATACTCGATAAACTGACGAGCGCAGAGAAGCAGGTTTTAGCCCCTATTTCAAAACAACAATCGGCTGCGACCGCCAGGCTGTCTGGCTATGGGACGCTGAAAACCGCGATCCAGAGTTTCCAGACGGCGAACACAAAGTTGCAGGACGCCGGGCTTTATACCCAGACCAGCGTGACAAGCAGCACAACGGCGTTCAGTGCCGATTCGAATGGCGGGGCGCTCCCCGGAAAATACAACATCAACGTCACCCAGCTGGCGCAATCCCAAACCCTCACCAGCGTAGCCAGGGGGGATACCAAGGCACCGCTTGGCGGAGATGGGGCAAGCAGGACGCTGAAATTCGTCGCGGCGGATGGTAAAGAGAAAAGCATCACACTCAGCAAAGAGCAGACTTCGCTTTCCGCATTACGTGATGCCATCAACAAAGCGGATGCCGGCGTCAGCGCCAGCCTTATTCGTGTTTCCGGTTCTGAATATCGTCTCTCCCTGACAACCACTGAAACGGGCACCAGTCACGCCATTAAATCGATTGAAGTGACCGGTGACGACGCATTGCAGGGATTTATTGGCTTTGATTC
Source organism: Pantoea sp. X-Soil-TKNS-1207 (assembly GCF_059730485.1). NCBI lineage: Bacteria > Pseudomonadati > Pseudomonadota > Gammaproteobacteria > Enterobacterales > Erwiniaceae > Pantoea > Pantoea sp. X-Soil-TKNS-1207. The sequence continues at coordinate 2,170,015 of NZ_AP035958.1, read as the reverse complement.
AACCAGTACCAGCAATGTTATGACGCAAAACGTTGCGGCGCAGAATGCCATTTTGTCGATAAACAATGTCAGCATCGACAGCAGCAGCAATGTCATCACTGAAGCGATGGAAGGCGTGACGCTGAAGATTCACGATGTCACTACCGGTAATCAGACGCTTACCGTCACCAGCGACAGCTCGAAAGCCAAAACGGCGATCACCGAGTGGGTCAATGCCTATAACTCGTTACAGGATACGATGGGCAATCTGACCCGTTATACCCCGGTCGACGCAGGCAAAGATCAGGACACAAAAAATGGTGCTTTGCTGGGAGATGGAACGCTGCGTCTGATTCAGGCTCAGCTGAAAGGCATACTTGCCAATGGCTCCGGCTCCTCTATCTATAAGACGATGACCCACGCCGGTATTACCACCGATCCGACCAATGGCAAGCTCAAAGTCGACGACGACAAGCTTGGCAAGGCGCTTTCAGCTAATGCGGAAGCCGTGCGTGATGTGTTTGCTGGCGATAGTAAAAAAACCGGTGTTGCTACTGGCCTGGCTACAGGCCTCACTGGATTCCTGAGCAGTAAAGGTGTGCTACAGGGCGCGACGGACAGCATCAGTAAAAAACTCAATGGGTTAACTGATCAGTACAACAACGCCAGCAAAAAGATCGATGCGACGGTTGCCCGATATAAAGCGCAGTTTACCCATCTCGACACGATGCTCAGCGCGCTAAATAACACCAGCACCTATTTAACTCAGCAGTTTGAGACCCTTTCTGACAGCAAAAATAAATAGCGGCATTTAACATCGGGTGACGTGAGATGTTACGGTAAGGCTTTCGCGTCATTTTCTCCGGAGCAGCAGGCCATGATCAAATCCTTCCATATGCAAAACTATCGTTCAGTGAAGGAGATAGCGTTTGAAATGGGAAATCTGAATGTGGTCTTCGGACCAAACGGCTGCGGAAAATCAAACATTTATAAAGCCATCAATCTGATATCTTGTGGTGCCAGTGGCACCCTTGCTTATGAGCTTTCTGATGAAGGCGGGATTGAAAATGTGATGTGGTCAGGATCACGCAGAAGTAAATCTCTGATGGCAAATCCGTACCGCTTAATTCTTGGCTGCGAGCTGGAGCATTTTGAGTATGAAATCCAGATCGGTTATCCCGACAAGCTGCCATATCCCACCCAGTTCGAACTCGATCCGGTGGTGAAAGAAGAGGGCATCTGGCTGGCCGATCAGCGCCGGAGACCCTCTTCACAGGTGATGAAAAGACGGAATCAGGCAGTTAATCTCACGGACATCAATGGCAATAAAGTCACTCTGACCGAACATATTTACGAGAATGAATCCGTTTTCAGCCAGTTGAGCGACCCTCATCTTTATCCTGAGGTGTCCACTATCAGGGAAACGTTCCGCAACTGGCGTTTTTATCATGATTTCAGCATCTCAAAACATTCGGTTTTGCGATCGCCTCAACCCGGCTACCGTTCGCCGGTGCTGGCCGGGAACGGAGCGAATCTGGCCGCTGCTTTTCAGACCATTGTCGAGATTGGAGACAGTGAACTTCTCACTGAAATTCTGGCGGAGGCTTTTCCCGACTGCGCCTTCTTTTGCGTTAATGACAAAGCCAGATTCCAGCTCTATATGAATCGCAAAGGTCTGGCGCGCCCGCTGGAAATGAGAGAAATGTCAGACGGCACTCTCAGATTTCTTTGTCTGACCGTGGCGTTGCTAAGTCCTCGTCCGCCGGGGTTTATTGCATTGAATGAACCCGAGAATAGTCTCCATCCGCAGATGCTGCCGGCCCTGGCAAAACTGATCGCGGAAGCCAGCCGCTACTCCCAGTTATGGCTGACCAGCCATTCCCCCGATCTTGCCCATCTCATCGGTAAGCATACGAATTTCAGGTTATTTGAGCTGGCGATTACGGAGGGTGAAACGACAATGCTGCGGGTTGACTAGCCCTGGTTTGATTCCGGGTGCATCTGTTTGCCGCTGTAGAACCGCGCGAAAAATATCCCCATTTCAAACAGGCAGTACATGGAAACAGCCAGTAGTGTCTGAGAGTACACATCCGGCGGCGTCAGTACCATGCCAACCACAAAGGCCCCAACTAACACATACGGACGCTTGCTGCACAAATCCCCCGGCGTGGTGACGCCAATCCAGCACAGCAGGACGATTGCCACCGGAACCTCAAACGACACGCCAAAGGCGATAAACAGGCTAATGACAAAGTCGAGATAGCTGCCAATATCGGTTGAAACCTGTACGCCTGCCGGTGCCGTGTGAGTCAGGAAACCAAACGCCAGCGGGAACACCACAAAATAGGCAAACGCCATACCGATATAAAACAGCAGGGAGCTGGAAATCAGCAGCGGTAACACCAGTCGCCGCTCATGTTTATAGAGGGCCGGTGCCAGAAATGCCCACACCTGATAAAGGATCACCGGAACAGCGAGGACCAGCGAAACCATTAAGGTCAGCTTAATCGGCGTGAAGAAGGGCGAAGCCACGTCCGTGGCAATCATGGTCGATCCGGCTGGCATATGTTTTATCAGCGGGGCAGAGACCAGCTGGTAAATATCGTTGGCAAAAAAGACCAGAGACAAAAAAATCACCAGGACTGCAACAAGGCAGTTGAGGAGCCGCTTGCGCAGCTCCGTCAGATGTGAAATCAGGGGTTGAGTGTCTTCAGTGTTCATAATAATGATTTTATTCGGATTTCAGGGAGGATTTCAGAACCGATGTCTCTGAGCATGGCCTGAATATAATGTTCTCTTCCGGCTGCACCGCTGTAGTATCGGCTATCTCAGGCATGTCCGTCGTCGCTGCTTCCACAGGGTGCGGGATGACATCCTCCTGCTGTGTCTCACTCTCTGTATGCGGCGGATAAGGTTCATCATCAACCTGCTCTGGCGTATGCAAACAGGAGCGCTTCACGGATTCTGTCGTATCGCGTAGCTCATCAATTGACTCTTTTAGTGCTGGCGAAAGGCTGTTCAGGCTTGTCTGTTCGACTTTTCTCAGGCTTTCCTGAAACTCCTGTATTTTTAACTCCTTAGCCAGTTCGTTTTGCACTGATGAAGCCAGCGAACGTACTGCCCGGATCCAGCCAGTTACCGTTTTTACTGCAACCGGCAGGCGTTTTGGCCCGAGCACAACAAGGCCAATGATGCTCACCAGCAACAGTTCACTGATGCCAGTATTAAACACGGATTACACCTGCTCTTTTTCGTGGCGTTTAATTGCGCCTTTATCCGTAGCATCCTGCTTTTCAGACAGTGAGTGCGGAGGAAAATCTGCGTCCTGTTGGGATGCAGCACTGTTTTCCGGTTTATCAGTTTCGCTGCCCATGGCATTTTTAAAACCTTTAATAGATGCCCCGAGGTCAGCGCCCAATGAACTCAATTTTTTTGTGCCAAAAAGAAGAACAACAATGACAGCGATAATTAATAACTGCCAGATACTGATGCCACCCATATATACTCCTCTGTATCAGGTGATAATTAAATTAGGGCGTGCAGGATTGCACGCCGCTGGTTAAGTGACGTTAACCTCTCCGCATACGGGAGCGTCTGGTTTCGCGTGTTTTATCATTTGATGGTTCAGTGCGTGTGGTTACGCTTTTTTCTGCCATCATCATCGGCCCGGTTGTCCAGACATCGCCGCCCTTATATTCATATTCCACCAGGGGAACACGACCCACCGTTTTCTCTTTTATTTCGCTGAACCAGTGTGCAGGGTCAACACGGATTTTCATGCTTTTCACTTTAAAGCTGGGGACCTTACCGTTATCTGAAAAATCGGTAACGCCTTCTAAGGGTTTCAAATAGGTGTTGCCTTTATAGTGAACCTCATCGCTGCCATCATTGTAATATTCACCAAAGTTAGGCTCAGAATAAAAAATAACCCTTAAGCCACGCGGAACTTTTGCAAAAAGTACATCAATACCAAGGCTGTCTGTAGAACCTGGTGTGACAATATTAGGATAATCGCCAGGTGTTAGAGCCATCAATAACGCTGAAGATTTATGCGAAATCAATGCGAAGCAATCATTCCCTGTAAATGGTGCATCCCCAGAGACAACCTCTTTACTGAATGTAGGCAAAGTCAATCCTGCATAACCACCTCCGTCCACATATGGAGATTTACGAAACGCGTCATTTACCGGCCCAACATAATTATTCTCAATAAACAGCTTAATCATGTTTTTTGCATCCGGTAGGTTCTTGCCAAATAGCGAATTAAAGCTATTAACAACTATCGAATGTGTTTCACACATGTTGATGACATCCGTATTAAGGAGGTTATACAACCGAGCACGTTCTCGGATTACATCATGTGTCCAACGAATAGTATCATATTTATCATAGCCAGACAGTGATGTTGAATTGGTATTAGGATTACCGGAAGGATAAGTATTCGCTGTGCGCCATTGACCAATTGGAGTACCCCAATCAGTTATCGCTATATCTCTTGATGAGTGGACTCCCAAATAACCAATATTTGTTAACTTCTCAAGATATTTGTATTGCCCCTGAAGTAACTCTTCAATCAGCTCTACTGTTTTTCCAACGTCATCGCCATCTTTGAAGCATTGCAAACGTGAGTTAAGTGCCAACATATAGATACTATTGAAGTCATTTACCAGTGATGCGGCCTCATAATGCCTGGTAAAGGAATCGTTATTATAAAAATAGTTTTTTATTTCCAGGCAGCAAAAAATTAATGCTTCCCACTCAGAAGGCAACCCTAAGCTCCATGTGGATTCGTCGGTATTACCAGAGTTATTTGCCCTGACTGATTCCATGCGCAAGGAATATGCATCAATTAATGCAAGGAATTTTTTCTGCATTTGCGTGAACTCATACTCATCCAGAGCAGATTTTATGCGCTTATCGATCTCTTCTCTTACACCCTCCATCGTTATTCCGGAGGGGAACATAAGATCGAACAATATCATTACAACAGGAGCGATAGCCCCCAGCGTTGCTTTTCCAAATACCTTGCCAATTAATGGGCCAAAACTTTTTTCAAGACGGAACTTTATTAAATCAGTAATCTGTTGACGAAGTATAACCTTGGCTGTATTAGGAAGAGCCAGATAAGGAGCCGCGCTGGACACCCCTGGAATATCATATTCTTCGAAGGACACACCATTGACCAATGATTGTGCAATGGCCGATTTAGTAAACACACCTCCGGTAAGCATAGTACCGGCGGCAACGGCACCACTGCCGACAATTAACTTTCTTCTCGACTTATTAATATCTTTCATAACAAATATAAAACATCCCAAACGTTAATTAATGGTTTTATCAGCTAACTCCGGGGGGAATTTATAATTATTTGCATATATGAGCTATTGGAAAGAGACGGCTTTAGCCGAGAAACAGAGGGGGGTGAGCAAGATAATTCTAGCCTGCGAAAATGTTTTTATACGCAAAATAAATAAAAGCCATTTTCGAACAAGATCTATTTAAACGGTGCTGATTTTTTCCTTTCTTTAGTCGATGCCAAAGAGCAGGGCGATGGCAGCATCTTTTCAGGCTGGGGTTGATTGTTAGTTATTGGCTGGCACGCTTCACATCGTTGAGAAAGATGGACAAAGGTTCCGGCCATTTGACGGGCGCGGCGCTTCGCTCCGGTGGTTTTCATCTTTGATCGCGATCCATAACTCGCGACAAATGGTCTGATGAAGACATGCTTCATTTTACCTTACGCCGATATCACCGATCTGAGTGAGGAAGAGTTGGCGCAGAAGCAGCAAAAAATACTGCGCGGAAATGGCAACAGCAGGTTTTATGCTGACAGGTTTTGTAAACCGAGGTCGCACCGGCTGGGTGGCACAGGAATTGTGTCCACCTGATTATCGTTTTCTACGACGATGTGTAGCTGAAGACGACGTAATTTTTACGTAGCGGCGTCAAAGCGGTTCATTAGTGGTTAAACAGGGTGATGAGAGAGATCGGGTTATGTGACCACATACGAATCGCAGACGTTTTTCCCATACTGAAACCGAGGTGGACAGCCCAATGTAGCCAGCATCAACAATGACGCATAATGTATATTATGTTAAATAAGCTATTCGCTTAAATCTACGTCCCGCTCCTCTCATCACTTTCCTTTGCTTACGCAGCCCATAAACAACAAAGCGGCGCGATTTATCGCGCCTGTTGCGTTACCCTGTCACGCCACTGATGTTAACGGCTGCCTGCCTGAGGCGTTGCCGCGTCTGAACCATGCTGACCAGTCAAACGCTGCACAAACTGTCCCTTAACTTCTCCGTGCGCCTTCTGATGCTTACCGCACGCTATTTAGTAAATCACCACACAGCGGAAATCGTTGACGTTGGTCAGCGTCGGCCCTGTGATAACGGAACTGCCGAGGGTTGCAAAAAAACTGTGCCCGTCATTATTGTCCAGTGCCGCTCTGGCATTGATATTGGCTTCCTGCGCTCTGAGGAGAGTGTCCGGTGTAATGCTGGCTCCGGCAATCTCTTCCTGGCCGTCAACGCCGTCGGTATCACCGGCAAGTGCCCAGATACCTGCCTGCCCGGCAAGCTGAATCGCCATCGAAAGGAGATATTCTACGTTGCGTCCACCGCGACCTTGTCCTCTGACTGTGACGGTGGTTTCCCCGCCAGACAGCAACACACAGGGCTTCGGGAACGGATGCCCACTGTCTGAGACTTGCAAGGCAATGCCCGCCATGACCTTACCGACATCACGCGCCTCCCCCTCCAGACGATCGCTCAGGATAAAAGCCGGGATCCCCTCTTGCTCCGCAATTCCGGCAGCCTCTTTTAGCGCCATCATCGGCGTAGATATAAGATGGGTTTCCGTGCGCTGCAAGCGGATGTCGCCGGGTTTGATGCTCTCGGCAGCGCCGGATGCCAGCAGAGATTCAATATGCGGTGCAATAGCAATTCGATAACGCTGCAAAATGGCCAGTGCGTCCTGGCAAGTCGTCGGATCGGCGACGGTCAGACCAGACGCGATATCGCAGGGATCATCACCCGGAACATCGGAAATCATCAGCGTCACCAGCTTTGCCGGATAACATGCTGCCGCAAGCCTGCCTCCCTTGACCGCCGAGAGATGGCGTCGGACACAGTTCATTTCGCGGATAGTCGCGCCCGATCGCAGCAATTTGCGGTTAATTTCCTGCTTCTCCGCCAACGATATACCTTCCAGCGGCAGCGACAACAGCGCCGAACCACCGCCAGATATCAGGCACAGCACGGTGTCATTCTCAGAAAGGTCGCTGACGGCAGACAGGATGCGTTTTGCCGCCAGCAGGCCTGCTTCATCAGGAACCGGATGTGCTGCCTCAATGATCTCAATATGCTGGCAAGGAACGGCATATCCGTAACGCGTTACTACCACCCCGCTCAGCTCGCCTTTCCAGTGATCCTCAACGGCTTTGGCCATCGCCGCCGACGCCTTACCCGCACCAATAACCAGAAGTTTTCCACTGGTCATGTTTGCAAGATATGTGGGGATAGTGTGCTGCGGCTGGGCGGACTCAATAGCGGCCAGAAACATGCGTTTCATCAGGGCTTCCGGGTTGTGTTCGTCTTTCATGAAGGACCTTATGAGCGTTGTCAGGGGGCCAGAATATTCACTTTCTGGCCGTACGCAGGGAGATTGAATCAAAGGATATTGCTGATGATTACGTCGGTAATATCACGGTTGTAACGTGCCCTGTTCAGCCCTTTTGGATAGGCTATATCAACCCGCTCCAGGCGCAGGTCTTCACAGATTCGCTCGGCTTTAGACAACGGATGGATCTCATCGTAAAGCGTTCCAATGACCCGAAATGGGATGCCTGAATTTCTCAGCCGTTCGGAGTCAAAACCGGGATCACCTGAGGTCATCATCCGCAGTAAGGGAATCACAAGATTCGGGTTGAGGGAAAACATCGCGATCAACGAACTGGCGTTGTCCGGTGATTTAAGGGAAAGCGACTGAAATATCTCGGTATTTTTGAAATGTTCCAGCCCTGCACGCGTGCCATATATGTCGATATAGTTGGCGATAACGCTGTGCACCTGCTGGCTCTCCGGCATAGGTTTGACGTGAAAAGCCGGCCGGACCAGGGTGGCGGACCTGATCCTTTCCGGATGACGTGCGGCAAGAACCGCACACATTGCCGCGCCCAGAGAAATACCCGCTACAGAAACAGTGTCCAGCTTAAGGTGATCAAGCAAGGCAATGACGTCAGCCGCGAAGGTGCTGATGCTGAGGTCAGAGACGGGGCCAAGATCGGATCCACCATGCCCACGGCAATTCAGGGTGATAAGACGATGCCGCTCATCGATAAATGTAGAATGGGTCTGTCTGTAATCGCCGGTAAGACCGTGCTGAAAGAGGATCACCGGACCTTCAACCTGGTTGTCGTAATAACTGAAGTTCAGCCCCTTATGCTGGAAGTTATGCAGCATGATTTTCCCCTTACGCCGTGTGAAGGTATCTGTCGAGCATACGGGAAACCTCTCCCGCCTCTTCAGCGGCCAGACCATGTGTCACCACGCAGCCGTCAAAGCCCGTTTCCCGCAAACGCGTAAGATAAAAATCGTAGTCGAGTACGCCACGGCCAGCCGTGGTGAAGGAACCATCAGGGGCACGGTCTTTAGCATGGGCAATCACGATATCCGGCCCAAGCAGATTAAGCGCCTGCAACACCACATGATGCTGCTGTTCAGGGGTGGCTTCTTCAAACAGGTTTGCCGGGTCGAAAATCACTTTGAGTAACGGGCTGCCCATCTCGTCAATCAGGCGACGCGCCTTGCTCGCGGAGTTAACCACATTGGCCAGCTCTGGCTCAATGCCCAATACCACACCATATTTCTCTGCGATGCTCAGCGCTTTACCCATCGAAACGACCAACGTATCCCATGCGTGCTGACTGTCGTTTTCCGGATGGAAACGCCACTGATCGTCAGGGTCCATACTGCCGGTGCAGAGCGTCACCAGAGGGCAATTCAGCATTTCTGCCGCCGCACAAATGGCATCCAGACATGCCATACCATGATCAATCACCACGGCATCGGGATGGGTCATATTGAACGTCGCTGAAATCGCTTCCAGTCGAACGTTGTGCTTTTTTGCCGCCTGACGGATTTGTTCAATCACGCGTTTGGGAATGGCTTCCGGTACGGCCTTCAGTCCGGCACTGGAAAAATTGAACTGCGTAGCCTGATAGCCGAGGCTGGCGATAAGCGCGAAGTTCTGGTCTACGTTCTCGGTGCTGAACGTTTTGGAAAAAATACCCTTATCCATCAGACTGATCCTCTTGCATCAGCAACGCGTACGGATTTACCGGTACGGGTTGATTCCTGAATCGCCACCATGGTTTTCACCGTACGCAGCCCCTCTTCCAGCGTTGCCGCGCGTGTAATCGGCTTCTCATTGAGAATGCAGTCTGCAAAGGCTTCCAGCTGACGGCGATAGAACTGACCATCCGCAGCCAGTGGGCGGGTGAAATTGCCGGTGGCTTTGCTGAAGATATCCACATCGCTGGATTTGTAGAACCACGGGTTATAGGTTTTCGCTACCACGCTGCCATTCTCACCATAAATCTGGAAGCCTTCATGCCAGTCCATATGGACACCCAGAGTCAGGTCGAGATGGCCCATGGTGCCATCGGCAAAGGCAACGTTCATAAACCAGCTCTGATGGCCCGCGCGTTTCAGGTAATGGGCTTCGATTTCGGTGATGTCACCCACCAGGTGCATTGCGGTGTCGATAAGATGGCTGCCGTGGGACAGCAGGTTGTATTGTTGCAGGTCGGCTTTCGGTGCAATTTTCGGTTTGCGCCTGGCTTCACTCAGGATCACCTGCGGCTGAACCGCATTGATAGTGAGGTAGCGCTGGCTGTTATCACAGTACCAGCCTTTATAGGCAACCAGCTGGCCCATTTCGGTCTGGATAAAATCGCGCGCGGCTTCAATACCGCCATCGAAACGTTTCATATGGCCAATCTGGAACAGGCGGTCAGTTTTTCTTACGACACTGACCAGCTCTTCGCACTCATCGATGGTGATACCTAACGGCTTCTCGCACAGAACATGTTTACCGGCGTTAACCGCCATAATCGCCAGCGGAATGTGGAACGCATCAGCTGTTGCGATGATAATGGCATCAACATTTTCATCATCCAGCATCTGCTGGTAATCCGCGTAAGCCACCGTCGGCTGCCAGATTGCTTTCATCCGCTCGCGCAAATCATCAGCAGCATCGCAGATGGCGTAGAGTTCGGCGTTGCAGGCTTTGGTGCAGGCTTCGAAATGACCAGCCTGCGAAATCGGTCCGCATCCCAGCACACCAACACGCAGTTTCTTTTCTTCAGCAAACATGGCGGTACCTCAATTATCCTGATTTCTGTTTGGCATAACGCTCGTTGGCAATATGCATCTGCCGCTATTATTGGCTTGCTGAAAAAACGGAAAACTGAAAAAATCACGCCAGTTTACTTCCGGTTTTAATCTGAAATGCCGGATAAATGTGATTTAACTCACACATACACTCGACCCTGCGCGAATTAAACCGGAAGAATAATGGCCGTAAAACTCTCAAGGCTGCATGACCAGTACATCCGACTCCAGCGGCGCTTTCATCCGGAGCGGGATATCAGTGTGATGGTTTCTGAGCTGACCGAGGTGCTAGGCTGCACGTCACGCAATGTGCGGCTGTTGCTCGGGGAAATGAATACGCTGGGTTGGATCCGCTGGGAACCAGCACGGGGACGCGGTCGGACGTCGAGGCTGGTTTTTCTGCGCGCGGCCGAGCATTTGCCGCAGGAAGAACTGAACAGGCTGCTGCAAAGTGGCAGGCTGGCAGAGATCCTCAGCCTGGGCGGCAGAGACAGCGAAACGCTGGAGAAGCAGCTCAGTGAACATCTTGGCGCCGTCATTGAAGGAGAAAACCGCATCATCCGGGTGCCCTGGTATCGCAGCATCAGCGCCCTCGAACCCTGGAAGCCTCAGCGCAGAACGGAGCGGCATCTGCTGCGCCAATGTTTCTCAGGGCTGACCCGCTTCGATGCGGCACAGAAACAGGTGGTCCCCGATCTTGCCCACCACTGGGAACACGACGGCACCGGCACATCATGGGATTTCTATCTCAAAAGCGGACTCAAGTTTTCTGACGGCTCTCCGTTGGGCGCTTCCGACGTAGAGCGGTGTATCAGCGCACTCCGCCGTTCCCCGGTATTCTCACGTCAGTTTCAAAACGTGGCGAAAATTACCGTCACGGACAGACAGCGCATTCGTTTTACGCTCAGCCAGCCCAACCTGAATTTCGCAAATCTTCTTTCCCACGCTCCGGCACTGATTTACGGCAGCAGCCGGGGCAAAACGCTTTATACCGGCCACTGGCAGGTAAAAAGCCATGATGATTTCAGCCTCGTGATGCGGGTTAATCCCTGGTATTACGGGGTGCGGCCGGTGATTGATGAAGTCAGTATCATGAAAATCGAATCTGACATTCTGGACATGGGGCGCATTCAGGTTTTTTATCAGGGTATGCAGCTGGCAGCGCAGCCCGGCCGTGATGAACGAATCGAGAAAGGTTCCTGCTTTCTTGTCGTTGACGGCAATGGCAGCTTCAGCTCTGAAGAGGATCGTATTTTCCTCAACCATGTACTCCAGCCGGTTGATATTCTTAAAAATTCCTCCCACACCCGCAGAATGCATCTCTCTCTTTCGGTCGCCCAGGGCCTGCTGCCGGGCTGGTATCACCGGATACTGGATATCGTGCCCCCTATCCGGCAGAAGATGCATCGTGAAATAACGCTGGCAACCTTTGAGCAGCCTGAACTGGCCAGACATGCCGAAGGGATTATCAGCATCCTGGAACGTTACGGTATCCGTTGCCGGTTAATCGTAAAATCCTACCAGGCGTTTTTCACCGCCCCGCCCACGGGGGTCGATCTCTGGCTCAGCAATGTGGTGATTGACGATGCCAGTGATTACACCGCCAACGCCTGGGTTCAGTCAGATCCCATTCTTGAACGCTGCGGTCGCGACTGGATCATCGAACGATCAGAGACTGGCCGGCTTATCGATGCAGGCGAATTACCCTGTGCGGCGTCTTTAGAGAAACTTGTCCGCCACTGGACGGCGCAGCGCTGGTTTATTCCGCTGGTTTACCACATTGTCGATCGCGATCAGATTCCGGGTACGACCACCGGTTTCACCAGTGAACTCGGCTGGATCGATTTCAGTGGAGCATGGTTCGACATCCGCTGATCGCGACAGTAGAAGCTTTCTCCGGCATTAGCCTTCTGCTAAGCACGTTGTTACCCACTGAATTTAATAGATTTTTCCGCTTGAGAAAAACGCAGGATTGGCTTGTTCATTTTGAACATGTCCAGCCCTGACGTGTAAATTTTTTGTGAAGCATGTGGCAAAATCGTAAGCCAGCCGTCGAGAAATAATCTTTCATAGAATATCTTCGTCCATGAAAGATTATTTCTTGAGGTGCATCATGGGTACGAAAAAATATTTCGACATCATCATCGGGGAACTGGAACACATACGAGAAACCGTCAGCGAGAAAGACTGCGCATCCCTGTTGTCGGCTATCTACCGCTGCCAGCGCATTTTTTGCTATGGACTCGGACGTGCTGGTTTTTCGATGAAAGCCTTCACCATGCGGCTGATGCATCTCGGAAAAGAAGTCAACTTTCTGACTGAAACCGTAACACCAGGATTTGGGCGTGGTGACCTGTTTATTATTTCTTCTGCATCTGGCGAGACGGCACATCTGGTTGCGCTGGCAGAAAAAGCCCACTCCCTCGGGGGTACCGTTGCCGTTCTGACAACCAATACATCGTCAAAAATCACGCAGTTTTGTGATGTCGTTGTGGGTATCAACGCCCCTGCCAAAAATCATCAAGGTTCAGGATTCAGCTCTGCTCAACCCATGGCTTCACTTTATGAACAGGCACTATTGGTTATTGGTGACTCGTTGATAATGCAGGCTGTGGATGAATCAGAGGAACCGGAAGAGAAGCTTTTTAAGCGCCACGCCAATCTCGAGTAAACCCTGATACCGCTTTGAGCGGGATTATGACACCAGAGCACTTATCCTTACCCCGGGTGAATATAATGACAACCAAACGCATACAACTATTAAATTTCAAAGCATTACAGAAATTCTCATCCGCGCTGATGCTTCCCATCGCGATCCTTCCTGCTGCTGGCCTGATTCTGGCGATCGGCACCTCTTTCAATATTGACTTGCTTGCTAACTGTGGTGGATTGGTGTTCCAAAACCTTCCCCTGCTGTTCTGCGTCGGTATTGTTATCGGTTTGACCGGCGATGGTTCTTCATCCCTGTCTGCCATCACAAGTTACATGATTCTCAACGCCACCATGGGCACACGGCTGGGCATTACGGACGCCAGCATTGCGGCCAGCAAAGGCGCTTACGCCAGTATTCTCGGCATCCCAACCTTGCAGACAGGGGTATTCGGCGGGCTGCTGGTTGCTATCTTCGTTTACTTTTTATACAAGCGTTTCCATAACATCGAGCTGCCGCAGTTTCTCGGCTTCTTCGGCGGTAAGCGTTTTGTGCCCATCGTCACGGCAGCAGTGGCGATCGCCGTGGGCTGGGTGCTGCCATGGCTGTGGATCCCGGTACAGCATGGTCTGACATCGCTTTCCACCTTCGTGACCAGCGGACACAATGCGAGCCTGGCGGCTTTCATTTATGCCGTCGGCGAACGCTCATTAATCCCCTTTGGCCTGCACCATATCTGGAACGTACCGTTCTACTATAACTTTGGTGAATATGTGACCAAAAGCGGACAGCTTGTGACCGGTGACATTCCTGTCTTCTTCGCCCAGTTACGCGATGGCGTGCCGCTGACCGCGGGGCTGTTTATGTCAGGTCGTTTCCCTATCATGATGTTTGGTCTGCCTGCCGCCGCACTGGCTATGTATCAGGAAGCACGTCCGGAACGTCGTAAAATGATCAAGGGCCTGCTGCTCTCTGCTGCCCTCACCAGCTTCGTCACTGGTATCACTGAACCGCTGGAATATGCCTTCCTGTTTGCGGCGCCAGTGCTCTATATCATTCACATTTTTGTGTATGCCTCTTCCTTCGTATTGATGCATATGCTGAACGTGCATATCGGTCACCCGTTTGCCGGTGGCCTGATCGATTTCGTCCTCAACGGCGTGTTGCCTAACCGTACGCCGTGGTATCTCGCGATTGTGGCGGGTGCCGGTTATGCCGTGATTTACTACACCTTCTTCCGCGTGTTAATCCGCAAACTGAACCTTAAAACGCCGGGTCGTGAAGAAGAGGAAGTTGTCGTTGAGGCGCCACTGGCACGTACTGAGCGTCCCTATGCCATCGTCGGTGCCATTGGTGGTTTTGAGAACATTGAAGATGTGGATGCCTGCGCCACCCGTCTGCGCCTGGCGCTGGTTGATGACAGTAAGGTTGATGATAAACGCCTTAAAGCCCTGGGTGCTGCCGGTCTGGTTAAACTCGGTGATGGCGGCGTTCAGGTCATCTTTGGCGGAAAATCACAAATCCTTCGCGATGAGATAAAAGACGCCATGCGCGCCCCGCGCAGAGAACCCTCCGTCGATGGCAACCTGGCCGCGGCGAAATAATCCCTGATTTATCACGGTGCGGACTTCCGCACCGTTTTTCATTGCGGAGAAAATTAAGCGAGAACGGATAAATCCAGCACATGCCCGAGGGGGATCCGCCCCTTTTCAGGCTTTGAATTTCGACCCCAAAAACTCTTCTCTCTCACGGTACATCTCGTAGCGTTCTTTATTGAAATGCATGAACAGCAGTACGAGAGTGTCAATTACGCCCATGGCAGGAACCCGCGTTGAATCAAATGCCTCGAAGAAAATTTTATCGCTGACGGCGGTAGTGATTTGACAGGTAGACAACTTGGAAAGCGGGGATTTAGCGTAGTTCGTCACGCTGATGGAGCGGCAGCCGCGCTTACGCGCAATATTGAAAATATCTATCATCTGGTTGGTACTGCCGGAATTCGATATGCCAAATGCGACGTCTTTTTTGCCCATGGTGTAGGCTGAATTGATCTGCATTTCCGGGCCAATATGGGCCACGGTTTTGATACCAAGCTGACTGAATTTGTACGCGCCGTACAACGCCAGCGGCGTAGAGTTGCCCGCGCCATAGAAGAACAGCGTGTCACAGCTTTCTATCAGTTTCAGCGCCACCTTGAGGGTTTCCTCGTCAATAAATTTTGCCGAATTCGCCAGATCGTCGGCTTGCTTCTTCATTAAGTAGGCGGCGAGAGAGGACATGTTATCTCGGTCCAGCTCTTCCGGGTAGCTGTTATCCGGGTTCACCACATCTTTCGCCAGCGCGATTTTCAGCTGGTAATACCCCTGATACCCAATCTTTTTGCAGGCACGAACAATGGTTGCCTCGCTGGCTTTACTTTTCTCCGCCAGCTCCGTCACGCTGAAATTAACAACATCAGCGGGGTACTGAAGAATGTAATCCACCACCTTTTTTTCAGCGGAATGTAGGGTCCGGTAAAAACTTTCGATCTGACTTCTGACCGTAACGTTGTTCATGGCTTTCCTGATTTTTATAAGCCCGCAGGCTGACATCGAACCTGCCAGCCGGTTGTCATCCCGGGATATTATCAGTAATGCCAGTGACTAACCAAGGAAGAGAAAAGACGTTGTGGGGGGGATTTGTTACCCGAGCCAGCTCTGGCTGGCTCGTTCTGGTCGCGAATAGTTAATGGTCTAGATAAAGGTAATGCATCCAGCTGGTCATACGCAGCAGAACCTTACGCATAACCGAAACATGGGTGAAGTGATCGGAATAAACGGCTACCTGCGCAAAGATGCCATCGGGCAACGCATCAACATCCGCATTGGGTTCCAGCTGAATCACGGCCAGTACCCCATCGCTGCCGGGGGTGATAGTCAGCGACTGAAGTGTACCCTGCGCCTGATAGGTTCCTCCCGGCACGACCGGAAGAATACGGGTTAATTTGCCGGGAAAGACCTGTCCGGGAAGCGCGGTAAAGACAACTTCGGCTTCATCCCCTGATTTCAGACGCAGCAATGAATTTTGTCTGAATTGCGCGATAATCTGCCGCTTTTGATCGGGGATGAAAATCATCACCGGGCGCAGTGGCAAGGCCGCTGCATAGGTTCCGGGACGAATAAGAACCTGCGTGACGTAGCCATCGCTCGGCGCGCGCACCACGGTCTGATCAAGATTGTATTGCGCTTCGGCCAGCTGCGCTCGCAGACTGACAATCTGTGACTGCTCACCATTAACCACACTGTTAAGCTGGCTTTCAATCTGCGCCTGTTCAGCCAGAGAACCTTTGACTAAGGCATCCTGGGCGAGAAAGTTTTGCCGGGCGTTATCAATATCCTTTTCAGAAAAAGGATTCACTTTCGCCCTGCTTCCTGCCAAATAACGTTGGTAATCTTCAAACAGACGATCGCGATCGGCGGTAACATGTTTAGTATTGGCAATGGCTTCTTCCAGTTGCCCTTTCATACTTTGAATATTATGAATAGCCGTGGTCATATCGGCATGTAATCTATCAACCCTGGCCTGGTAACGTGTGTTGTCTAACCGAAATAGCATGTCGCCTTTTTTAATTAACATGTTCTGTTTATCGGTGACTTCAGTAACAACTCCCGTAACCTGAGGTGTAATGGGTATGGATATTACTGCTTTCTGTGCCAGTGCTGTATAAGGATGGTTATAATTCATAAACAGAATAAGAGCGCCAACGATAAAAACGCCTCCCAATACAGCAGTTGGCACTGTCCATTTATTTACCGGTATTTTAAATATCTTAAATATTGCCCATGCAATTGCTACATAGGTCATAATAATGAGGAGATCCATAAGGTTACTCCGCCGGAGGTTTGTTGGATATGCCTTGTTTTATTTCCAGTTGCGTAACACGAATTTTGAGTTCTTCCAGCGTTTCATACGAGTGTTGCATTCCCCATCCTCGCTCCGGACGATACAACGTCGCCCATATCCATAGAAATGGCCAAATAGCATGGAGCGTAAAAAGGCTAACCCAACCGGCAACATGAATAGCATCTGCATGAGGATGGTTGCGTGATTTAGCTATAAGATAGGGAATATCGTGCAGGACGATAATGCCATAAAAAATGACAATAAACACAAATACAAGAACACCCAGTGCGAAGTAGTTAAGAAACATGTCTACCTCAATATAAAATCAGCCTAGGGGTAAATATAGTCGCTGTAAATAGTTGTCGATAGCACGAATTGAAAAAAATTTTACTCTGATGATAAATGGCACTATTATTCTGAAAAATGATTTAAGCGAAGCGTTAATTTAATGCCCAGGCATCTGTACGTAAGGATTGATTATCTTCCTGGCCTGCTCGCTGAATTACCTGCCAACCTCTGCATTACAGGCGGATTAACGTCCCAGACCCGCCGACAATCCAAACCACTATCGTCTACAGTTAGGCTATCACTCTTTTGCTAAGTAACTTACATCATGCGTTTTTCTCTTATGACTCACCTGCAAGCCCGCCTTCGGCTGCTGATTTCCATCATCGCCGGCGCGATTTGCTTTTTGCTACTTCCTGCGCAGCTGGGCATTTTGCAACGGTTGTTAATTGGCTGGAATGTACTGGCGTGGCTATATCTGATTTTTCTCTGGTTTCGGATGTTACGCACCAACGTGGATGAGATTCAGCGTATCGCCAAAATACAGGACCAAAGTGCCACACTGGTTTTGGGCATGGTCATTCTGGCTTGTATGATCAGTATCCTGGCGATCCTGATCGAGCTATCAACCCTGAAGCAACTTTCAGGAACGCCGCGCGTGCTGCATCTATTGCTCACGGCGACGACATTGATTGTGTCATGGGCCTTGCTGCCAAGTTCTTTCGCCATGCACTACGCGCATCATCATTATCTCAATCGCAGCGAAGAGGTCACGCCGATGATCTTCCCTGAAAAGCCTGCGGACCCCGACTACTGGGATTTTCTCTACTTCTCTTTTACCATCGCGGTGGCCTCACAAACCGCTGATGTCGCAACCGGCACGACTGACATGCGTAAAATTACGCTGCTACAGTCAGTGATCTCCTTTTTATTCAATCTGGCGATTCTGGGATTATCGATCAACGTCGGTGCCGGGTTGATGAGCTAAAACGCGTGCGTGACAGGCAACGCTACGTGAAAAGTTGCCGGTAAATCCCCTGCTCTCTACTCAGAATTCACGTAGCGCCACCTGCTCAGCTGGCATCAAAAATGACGTAGAGTTTGCGCATCGGCGCGTCAACCAGCCAGGTGCCCTGCGTATTTTCGGCAAAGAAGAAGGTGTCGCCAGCCTGAAAGGTTAACGTCGCCTCGCCGTCTGGGGTAAATGATCCGCTGCCGCTGAGGAAATGCATAATTTCCGCCTGCTGCACCGAGCGGCGATAGCTCCCCGCGCTGCATTCAAAAATACCGGTGTCGATATCTTCCTTACCGGGTATCACTTTCTGGATGCCGGATAACGTAATGCCGGGTGTATCCGGCAATCCATCAACGCTTCCCCATGGCTCTAACACTGCAATCGATGCGGGTTGTTCTAATTTCTGCACTTTCATATTGCGTCATTCCTGATTTTTATCCGAAGGCTGACGTTCAGATTAAGTGATGTGCTAAACAGATGAGGGGGATTTATCGGCGGTGAATTAACATATTTGCGTGCAAATCAGCCTGGGTTTGGCAGAAACGTTTGCCCGCGCGCGGGGGCCGGTATGATTGCGTGCCGCACAATGGCGGCACGGTAAAATCAGGAAATTATCAGAGAGAGGTGATCACATCGTTGCGCAAGTTGATGATGTGATTGCGAATTGAAGCCAGGCTTTTTTCCCGATTCCCTTCGCGCATGGCATTCAACAGGTCAAGATGTTCGGCGTGGTTTTCGCGCTGGCGATGCAACGGGCTATGCAAACGGAATAGACGAACATTGACCCTTAACCCTTTTAACACCTGCGCCAGCACCAGATTACCGCTGGCTTCGGCAATGGTGTTATGCAGTTTTTCATCAAAGCGCCAGTAGAGATGTTCCTGCTCCGGGTCGGTCTCAATCAGCTCATGAAGTTCTTTGATCAGGCTGTCCAGGGTAGCTGCGCTGATTTTATCCAGCGCCTTACCCACGGCTTCCGCTTCCAGCACTTCTCTGAGCGCCATGGTATCCAGATATTCTTTGATATCGACGGTGCGCACCATATAGGAACGCGCGCCGCGTCGTTCCAGCAGATTTTCCCCCGCCAGTCTGACCAGCGCTTCGCGCATTGGCGTGCGTGAGACCTGCAACTCTTCCGCCAGCCTGGACTCCAGCATTTCGCTGCTGCCAGGAATCTTGCGCTCCAGAATTAACTCTTTCAGCAAGGCATAGACCTGCTCAGACAGGCTAGCCGACTTCATATACAAGGGCTTAGCGGCCATAATCGCAGCAAGAGTGTGATCCTGGTAGTCAGTCATCTTCACGCAGTTTCCAAGAATAAAATTGGGGGTAAGTTTACCGGATTATCCTCTCACAGGGAAAGGCACGGCGCAGGCAAGAAACTGACCGTCGCCTGTCCTGCCCCGAAACTCGCCGTCAGACCATACCGTTTCCCCGCGCGATAAAGTCACCGCGGGCCACGCCTGCACCTGTTTGCCTTCATAAGGCGTGTGATCGGCATTGGTATGCAACGCGCTGTGGGTAATGGTTTTTTCGATGCCGGTCTCCCATATCACCAGGTCAGCATCGGAACCCACCGCAAGGGTGCCTTTTTGCGGATAAAGTCCGTACAGTTTTGCCGGTGCGGTGGCAGTCAGGTCGACAAAACGCTGCGCTGAAATGCGGTTTTCCAGTACCCCGGCACTCATTAACAGCGGCAGACGCGTTTCCAGGCCTGCGATGCCGTTCGGCACCTGATCGAATGATGCCTTATCGCCATGCAATTTCTTGCCGTGCGGATCATCGAAATTAAACGGGCAATGGTCGGAGGAAAAAATCGTAAAGGTGCCGTTGGCTAAGGCATTCCACACTGCGTTCTGGCTATCGGTATCACGGGGCGGCGGGCTGCAAATACATTTCGCGCCGTGAAAACTATCATCGATACCCAGATCTTCGGCGGTCAGGAACAGATACTGCGGGCAGGTCTCGGAGAAGATATTGATCCCCTGGCCCCGCGCCCAGTAGATCTGCTCAATCGCCGCGCGGCTGGAAACGTGGACCAGCAAAATCGGCACATCCACCAGTTCCGCCAGCGAAATCGCGCGATGCGTGGCTTCCCGCTCACCAATCGCCGAGTGGGCCAGCGCATGATAACGCGGCGCAGTTTTGCCCTGCTTTTTCAGCCGCTCCGTTAACCAGCTGATGCAGTCATCATTCTCCGCGTGAATCATCGAGATAGCCCCCGACTCCCGCGCCGCCTCCAGGACATGCAAAATATGGTGATCGGTAAGCTTTAGGGCGTCATAGGTCATGTAGATCTTAAATGACGTGTAACCCTGCTGGATAACCTGCGGAATTTCTTCAATTATTTCCGGGCTGGCGTCGGTGATAATTACGTGAAACGCGTAATCAATACAGGCCTTTCCCTCGGCGCGCTGATGATAAGCGGCGATCGCCTCATGCAGGCTTTGCCCTTTAAACTGCATGGCGAATGGGATCACGGTGGTGGTACCGCCACAGGCCGCCGACCGGGTGCCACTGATAAAATCATCGGCCCCTACCGAGCCATCGGTGGAGGGCTGGTCAAGATGGCAATGCGCATCCACCCCGCCCGGCGTCACCATTCTGCCTTTGGCATCAATCACCTGCTGCGCCTGCGCAGCATCCAGAGTGGCGGCAATCACGCTGATGCGGCCATTGCGGATGCCAATGTCGCCATGATAGCGGTCGGCGGCGGTGACGATATCGGCATTTTTTATAATCAGATCAAAGGATGTCATGGTTGAGTCTCCCTGGTGTAAGCGCTGGAAACTTCTTTCAGGCTGGGCGTTGCCGGCTCGCTGGTGTGGCTGGCGTTCTGATAGGCTTTCGCGTAGTGACGCTCGATTTTGCGTTGCAGAAAATCCCACAGCGTGGTGAGGATCAGATAATAGGTGGCGGCAACCATAAACAGCTCCAGCACCATAAACTGCTCCTGCATCAATATCTGCGTACGACGCAATAACTCCTCCATGGAGATAACCGAGGCGATCGAGGTGGTTTTCAGCAGCCCGTTAAAGCTGTTGCCCAGTGACGGCAGGATCAGCCGCATGGTCTGCGGAAAAATGACATAACGCGCCACATTGAAATGGTTAAAACCCAGTGCTTTCGCCGCATTGATTTGCCCTTTGGGCAACGCCTGCACGCCACCACGAATAATTTCGGCCAGATAAGCCGCCTCATTGAGGACTAACCCCATCACCACGGCTTCGATAACGCCAAAACGGATGCCAATCTGCGGCAGGCCGGTATAAATAATAATCAGCTGCACCAGCAACGGCGTGCCGCGAAACACCCAGATATAGGCGCGTGCAATCTGATTAATCCAGGACCAGGGCGAGAGCCTGGCGAAGGCGAGTAAAATCCCCAACACCAGACCGCCAGCCATACCGGCCAGGGTTAACAGGACGGTGTTAACCGCCCCCATAAAAATGAAATAGTTGGTGAGATAGTGGAAGTACCCTTCCCAGCTCCAGCCCTGAATCATAGCCAAATTTCCTTCGATTAAGAGTTGGGACCCTGAACACTAAAGGTTCCGGTGATCATCTTCGCGCCGTACTTTTTAAACAGCGCCGGTAAACTGCCATCGGCATTCATTTGATTCAGCACCTGCGCCGTAGCATCGGCAAGATGCGGGTCTTTGAAGGCGATTGCGACAGGCGTCGGTTCCAGGCCAGAAAGCACCTGCTGGAACATCCCTTTATGCTGATAATCCGCCGCCACGGCATCGATAGCGATCACCGCGCTCACCTGCTGGGCGCGTAACGCCTGGAAGGCGACGGTGAAGTTATCAAAGGTATGAATATCAATAGGTTTGAGATTTTTAGCTTCCAGCTCTTTGCTGATCTTTCTGATGGTGGTCTCTTCAAAACCGCCAATCTCGACACCCACGCTTTTACCAGCAAGATCTTCAATTTTCTGGATTTTGCTGCTTCCGGATGGCAGCGTGGAGACGCTAATCGCCTGGCTTTCATAGGGGATCATGTACATCATTTTGGCGCGTGCCGGCGTGAAGAAAATACCGGTATTGATCATGTCCCAGCGGCCGCCCTGCAAGCCGGGCACCATGGCGGAAAATTCAATACGGGTATAGTCCGGTTTCAGACACAGACGTTTGGCAATTTCCTCGCCTAACTCAATACGCATCCCTTTCAGCTTGCCCTCGCCGTCAACATATTGCAGCGGCGGCAAGGTGGGATTGGTGGACATCTTTAATTCGCCAGACGTGACTAAACTCGCGCCCTGCACCGGTGTACAGGCTGCAAAACTGGTTTGCGCAAACAGGCACAAAGCCGCAATCAACGTTAATTTCGCCTTCATAAACATTCTCCGAATATGCTCAGGTGGACCGGGGATTAATGCTGAAAGCTGTTCAGCACATTGAGTTTTTCTAATTCATGACGCAGCACCTGCTGCAAATTGCTGGCCAGCGGCAGGCGCGGCGCGCGTGGGATACCCACCTCCAGCCCCATCATGGCTAAACCCGCTTTGCTGGCGGCGACATAATGTGGCCCACCGACGGCACGCACCACCGGCAGAATTTTGTGGTACAGCGCGAGTGCCTCGTTGCGATCAAGACGGTCACATGCCGCTTCAAACATGCCTGCGCACTGCGCTGGCAGCAGGTTAGACGCCACAGCCACCCAGCCGCAGGCGCCCAGCCAGAACGATTCGTAACCGAGGATGCCCGCAAACACATTCATTCGGTCGCCGCATAATTCGATGATGTCGCGGACGCGCGTCACTTCGAGCGTGGACTCTTTGATGTAGCTGACGGTGTCGATCTCCGATAAACGCGCCACGGTGCGGGGCAGCAAATCGACATTAGCGGTCGCCGGGTTGTTGTAAATCATGATGGGAATCGAGATGGCTTCACCTACGGCGCGGTAATGGGCAAACAGCTCGTCCTCGTTCGGGCAGCTGTAAAACGGCGGGATGATCATCACGCCATCGGCGCCCATCGCCTCAGCCTCTTTGCTCAGCTCAACGCACTCTGGCGTCCATTCGGCACCCGTGCCCATCAATACCGGTACGCGCCCTCTTGCGGTGCGAATCACCGTTTCGGTGACCAGTTGTCGCTCCTCACGGCTCATGGATAAAAATTCACCGGTACTGCCTAGCGGAATAAGCCCATGAATTCCCTGCTCAATTTGCCAATCGACCAGCTTTTCTAATGCTGGCACGTCAATTGCTAAACCATCCTGAGTGAACGGTGTAATCAACACCGTATAAGTACCGCGAAACTTCGCCATGTTGAGTTCCTTAAGAAAACGCTTGATGTATACCGTTTGTGTACCGTATACCTAATGTATACATAAGCACTAACGGATCACAAGCGTTATGGAACTCAAATCACCAAACATCACTTCTGTCGCCCCCGGCCTGACCATCTGGTTTGATGGTAAAGCGGTGTCGGCGCTGCCCGATGAAACCATTGCGGCTGCCCTCGCGCGGCAAAATATCGTCGCGCTGCGCGAGGATGCGCAGGGAGAAAAACGTGGTTTATGGTGTGGCATGGGCGCGTGCTACGAATGCGTGGTGGAAGTGGATGGCAAAGGATCGCAGCGCAGTTGCATGACCCTCGTCCAGGACGGTATGCAGGTGCATAGCCAGCGTTCCAGCGAACGTCCCGCCCAACCGCTGGCCCGTTCCCCCGCGACCCCGGCCCCTGAAACCCGTCAGTGCGATCTGCTGGTGCTTGGCGCCGGTCCTGCCGGACTCTCCGCCGCACTGGTTGCGGCAACGGCGGGCGCGCAGGTCATCGTGCTGGATGAACGCCCGCAAAGCGGCGGACAGTTTTTTAAGCCGCTGGCACCCTCGCATATCCTGCACGGTAAAGCGCCGCAGCAATGGCGCGCAGGCAGCAAATTACTGGCCGAAGTGCGTGCCGCTGGCGCAGAGATACTGCAACAGGCCACGGTATGGGCGGCCTTCTCTGCGCAGGAAATCGCGGTGCTGCACCAGGATCGCCTGCTGCTGGTCCGTCCCAAACAACTGATCATTGCCACCGGCGCCTATGAGCGTCCGGTTCCTTTTCCCGGCTGGACGCTGCCCGGCGTTATGACCACCGGCGCCGGTCAGACCCTGGCGAAAGCCTATCGTGTGATCCCTGGCGAAAACGTGGTGGTCAGCGGTAACGGGCCACTCAATTTGCAATTTGCGGCCGAGCTGGTTGCCAGTCACGGCAAAGTGACGGAAGTGCTGGAGCGTGCACCGGCACCGGGCTTCCGATCGCTGCGGCAGATCCTCACTATGGCGAAAACCGCCCCCGCCTTGTTGTTGCAGGGCCGCCACTATCTTTCAATTCTGAAGAAAAATCGTGTTCCGGTACGCTGGGGCTATGAAGTCGTCGCCGCACATGGTCAGGATCGTTTAGAACGTATCACCGTGATGCAGGTGGATGAGCATGGCCAGCGGGTGCCCGGCTCGGGCCGGGAAATTTCGTGTGATGTGCTCTGCCTCGGCCATGGCTTTATTCCCGCCAGCGATCTGGCGCGTTCGCTGGGTTGCGAACAGCAGCTTGCTACTACGCCATTCAGCACCCCGGTGATAAAA
The DNA here is from genome assembly GCF_059730485.1 of Pantoea sp. X-Soil-TKNS-1207. Lineage (NCBI taxonomy): Bacteria > Pseudomonadati > Pseudomonadota > Gammaproteobacteria > Enterobacterales > Erwiniaceae > Pantoea > Pantoea sp. X-Soil-TKNS-1207. The sequence continues at coordinate 2,145,234 of NZ_AP035958.1, read as the reverse complement.
ACCGATGCCAGCGGCGCAACCAGCGTGGCGGGCGTGTATGTGGTGGGTGATGGCGCGAAACTGGGCGGCGCAGTGGTGGCCCAGGCGCGCGGTCAGCTGGCGGGCATCCGCGCGCTCACCGCCCTGGGGAAAAAGGTTGAGGACATTGATATCAGCCAAATCCAGTCGCGTCTCGCTCAGGCAGAAACCTTTCAGCAGGCGCTGTGGCAGGTGTATCAGGCACCGCCGGTCAGCCTGCAATCGCTGGCGGATGAAACCGTGATTTGCCGCTGCGAAAACATCACCCTTGGCAGCTTACGCAGCACCATCAGCCAGGGCATGGATACCCCCGCCGCGCTGAAACGCAACCTGCGTAGCGGCATGGGGCTGTGTCAGGGACGCACCTGTTCGGGGATGGTGGCCCAACTGGTCAGCGAAATGACCGGACGGCCCGCGCATACCGGTGGATTTTATGCGCCGCGCTTTCCGGTACGTCCGGTGCCGATTGCCGCCCTGACCTATGAAAAACAGGAATGGGGCGGGCACAAACCGGCCATCACCCCTAACCTTGCGCGTCCCGTCGAATCCTCCCCGCTGGGACGGCAGAAAACCGACGTACTGGTTATCGGTGGTGGCGTGATGGGTAACTGCCTCGGCTACTACCTCGCGCGCGGCGGCGCGGATGTTCTGGTGGTGGAACGCGACGATATCAATTTACAGGCGTCCGGCGCCAATGCGGGCAGCCTGCATGTACAGCTGTTGTCGTTTGATTTCGGCGCGAAGGCGGAACAAGGCGGCGGCCCGGCCGCGCAAACGCTGCCGCTGGGACCGGCATCTGTCCGGCTGTGGCAGGAGCTGGAGGCCGCCAGCGGCCAGTCGCTGGAGATCAAAATTACCGGCGGCCTGATGGTGGCGGAAACCGCGCAGGAGATGCGCTTTCTGGAGCAAAAGATTGCGCTGGAACGCCGTTACGGTATCGAGGCCACCCTGCTGGATGCCGCTGAGCTGGCCCGGCTTTCCCCACATCTCTCCCCGCAGTTAATCGGCGCAGAATTCTGCCCGATGGAGGGAAAAATCAACCCGCTGCGCGCTACCTATGTGGTTAACCAGCTGGCAGGTGACGCGGGGGCGCGCTTTCAGCGCGGCACCGACGTGATGGCGATTGAAGCCCTGTCCCACGGTGGCTTTCGCGTGCAAACCAGCCGTGGCGTGATTGAGGCCCGGCGCGTGATCAATGCTGCCGGTGCCTGGGCGGCGAAAGTTGGTGAGATGGTCGGCGCCAGCGTGCCGGTGAAAGGTGCGCCATTACAAATGGTGGTGACCGAGCGCGCCACGCCGCTTATCGATCATTTGATTGCCCATGCCGGACGCCACCTCAGCCTGAAGCAGACTGCGCACGGCAGTTTATTAATTGGCGGCGGCTGGAGCGCGCAGTTCAACCCGGCGATGCGCATGAATCAGCCGCTGCGGGAGAGCATTGAGGGCAATTTATGGGTGGCGAATCAGGTGCTGCCCGCCCTGAGTGGCCTGCATATGGTGCGCAGCTGGGCCGGTATGAACATCAATATTGATGGCGCGCCGATCGTTGGCGAACTGCCCGGCGTGCCCGGTTTTTACCACGCCGTGACCTCCAACGGTTACACCCTGTCGCCGGTGGTGGCGCACAGCCTGGCACAACAAATTCTGCGCGGCAGCAGTGATATCGACCTGTCGCCTTACCACATTTCCCGTTTCAATCATCACAGGATTGCAGTCAATGAGTAAACAACGTGTCGCCACATGGATTGAGCACCATTTCGCCGAACAGGTTGAGATGCTCAGGAAGCTGGTGCAGATGCCGTCGGATAATCCACCCGGCGATTGCACGCCCCACGCGCTGATGACGGCGCAGCTGCTGCGCGCGCTGGGGCTGGAAGTGGAAACCTATACGGTGCCGGATGAGGTGGTGCAGGCCGCCGGGATGCGCAGCGCCACCAATGTGATCGTCCGTCATCGTTTCGGGCCGGGTCCAACCGTCGCCCTCAACGCGCATGGTGACGTGGTGCCGCCCGGCGGCGGCTGGAGCAAAGATCCTTATGGCGCGGAGATCGAAGATGGCTGGCTGTACGGACGCGGCGCAGCGGTATCGAAATCCGATATCACCACCTACACCTACGCGCTGCTGGCCCTGATTCACAGCGGCGTCGCCCTGAACGGCACCGTTGAGCTGCATATGACGTACGACGAAGAAACCGGCGGCGCAACCGGCCCCGGCTGGCTGCTGGCCAACGGCATCACCAGGCCGGATTACGTGGTATGCGCTGCGCTCAGCTATTTTGTCGTCACCGCCCACAACGGGTGTTTACATCTGGAAGTCACGATTCAGGGCAAATCCGCCCATGCCGCGTTTCCTGCCAGCGGATGCGATGCCATCGAAGCCGGGAACCGCCTGATGAGCGCGCTATATCAATATCGCGATTCACTGGCGGAGACACACTCTTCGGTCGACGGCATTGATTCCCCGACGCTGGTGATTGGTCTGGTAGAGGGCGGCATTAACACCAATGTGGTCGCGGATAATATGGTTATCCGCCTCGATCGCCGCATTATCCCGGAAGAGAACCCGGAAGCGGTTGAACAGGAATTACTCGCGCTGATTAACAGGGTGCAGCAGCAATTAACCGGCATTACCTGCAACGTGAAGCGCATCCTGCTGGCGCGCCCTTTTACCTCGTCGCCCGCCAGCATCGCGCTGGCCCATATCTTTAGCCAGCAAGCCGCAGAGGTAATGCAGGAACCGATCCCGTTAGTCGGACTGCCGTTATATACCGATGCGCGTCTTTACAGTGACGCCGGCATTCCCACCATTATGTATGGCGCCGGGCCACGCAGTTTCCTTGAGGCGAATGGACACCGTGCGGATGAGCGCGTTCATCTTGATGATGTACGCCGCGCCACCCGCATCGTGGCGAATAGCCTGTTAACCCTTTTGCAGGAGAAAAACGCATGATCGCCATTAAAAATCTGTCGAAATATTATGGTCAGCTGCCGGTACTGAAAAACTGCTCGCTGACCATTCAGAAAGGGGAAGTGGTGGTGATTTGCGGCCCTTCCGGTTCCGGTAAATCCACCTTAATCAAATGCATCAACGCGCTGGAACCCTTTCAGCGCGGCGAAATTGATGTTGATGGCATGATGCTGAGTGACAAAAAAACCAATCTGACCAGCCTGCGTCAGCAGGTCGGCATGGTTTTTCAGTCGTTCGAGTTATTCCCCCATATGACGGTCATCGATAACCTGCTGGTGCCGCAGATGCGCATTCTCCGGCGCAACCGCGTCGAAGCGCTGCATAAGGCGCAGGAGTTATTGCATCGCGTCGGGCTGGAGCGGCATGGCCATAAATACCCGGCGCAGCTGTCGGGAGGGCAGCAGCAGCGTGTGGCGATCGCCAGGGCGCTGGCGATGAATCCACGGGTGATGCTGTTTGATGAACCCACTTCCGCGCTCGACCCGGAGATGGTCGCTGAAGTGCTGGCGGTGATGGCAGAGCTGGCGGCGGAAGGTATGACCATGTGCTGCGTCACTCATGAGCTGGGATTTGCGCGCAGGATCGCCGACCGTATCATCTTTATGGACGGCGGTGAAATCATCGAAGACACCGACACCGAAACCTTCTTTACCGCCCCGGTATCGCCGCGCGCCAGAAATTTCCTCGATCAGATCATTCACCATTAAGCAATCAGCCCAGGTTTTCCGACCTGGGCTGTCAGCCGCTTACGCCGTCATCTCCGCGATGCGCCGATTCACCTCGGCCCGCAGCTGCAATAATTTCTCCGCCTCCGCGGGCCACGCTTTAAAGGTAATATGCATCCCCAGCATCGTCTCGATCAGCGCCTCCACGGCGGCCCGCCCCTGCAAGGTTTCCAGCAGCTGTAACGCGCGCAAATCCTGCAACGCCTCATGCATGACCTTCAGGCGAATGGATGGCAACGGCTCAAACGCTTTACCGGGATAGACCAGGAAAGGATCGCCAGCCGGAAACGCCTGCAAGCCATCCGTCACCGCAAACGGATCGATCGCTTCGCGCGACAGCTCGCTGTTGTAGAAGTTAAAGCCCCAGTGCAAAAAGCCCTCGATGCGGTAGAGATAGAGCTGCACGCCGAGGATACGGTTACGCACCGACGGCTGCGCCATAAACCGGTTGGCAACATCGAGATATTGCGCGCAGCAGTAGTAGGTCCATTGTCCCGGCACCTGATTCTCAAGGAAAGGTTCAAGGTGGTCGGACGCGGTTACCGGTTTTTCCACCAGTCCAAGGCGATAAAAATCGTAATCCGACAGCGCATCCAGCGTGCGGTAGCCCGGAATCAGCGGACGCAGCAACTCGCTGGCTTTGCGGTAGTTTTCCAGATGCTGATCGTTAGGTTCATCAGAAATATGGAACCAGACGCGATCCTGCAATCCCTGCTGCTTAAACCACGCCGTTACCTGCGGCAGGAACGCGCCAAGGAACTGACGCCAGCCGTCACCGAAGGCATCGGTATGCCAGCCAAAGCGCGCTTCACGACTGCCATCCGCCAGCTGCACGGCGACATGCGGCGCGTGTTTCGCTCCCCACTGGGTAAAAAAGTGGGCAATCTCAAAGTCGCGAATCCCCTCTTCGCGGCATAAATCCACCCAGCGCGCCAGACGATCAAAACCAAAGCGATAGCCGCCCTTGCCGTCATCGTAGACATCGACCAGCTGGACCTCGGTGCGCACGCTGCCCGGCGCGGTATCGAGCGGCGGCGTAAACAGCGGCGTCAGCATCATATTGACGCCATGCGCCACCGCGCTTTGCACAAATTTGCGCACCGCTTCCCAGTAGCTCTCGCTGAACACCGGCACGCGGTAATAATCGGCCAGACAATCGGTATGGATCCATTCGGTGTGATAAAGCTGCTGCGCAGGTAAGGAGGCTGGCAAAACCTGGAGTTGCAGGCTGACTTCGCTTGTCAGGCTCTCATCCTGGCTATCGTGCAGGCGCAGCGTAATGCGGTGATCGCCTGCGGGAAGTCCTTCGGGCGGCGGCGTCAGGCACAACCACAGCGCGCCCTGATAGTTACAGGTGATCTGTACCGTCGCGCCGGTGAGCGGCATCAGCAGGTCGGGGAACAGGCCCGGTTCGGTGGTCAGATAATGGTCATCGACGGTCTGGTAACAGGGTAAATGGCCCGGTACTGACGTCACCTGATACAGCTGCAACCACGGCAACAGATCGCTGGTTACTGACCATTGCAGCGTACGTCGGGTTTTACGTTCCGTGGAGGCGAGAAAATATTGCGCCTGAAACGAGAAAGTTTCATTGGCGAGGATGCTGGCATCGTTCAGATGCTTTACCTCTGAAATGGTTTTTTGCTGGAACATTTTTTCCAGCGACGAAGTCAGCCGCAGATGTAACGTCATGGTTCATCCCTTTCACAGTTATCAGTTGGCAATTTAATAACACGCAAGTTGGCAAGAAAAAATAGAAAAGAAAGGTAATAAGAAAATAAGATGACGCAGCTCGCAAAACATAATATTTTCCTGCGAACACTGAAAGTTAGCCGGAAATAAAGTAATTACATGCCTTTTAATTACTGCGATTTATCCTTTATGAATCCTCCTGGGTCGTCAGAAAAAAAGCCTTGCTAATTAGATCATTACCCTCCGCCCCGTCTTTCGATTCACTGTTTCTGACACGAAAGGCTGACAAATTTCCGCCTGAAACCCTTTCGATTTCGAAAGATCGAAAGCAAATTTACCGATCACGCTTACACTTTTTCGTTGTTGACAGCCAGATTACGGATGGTTTACAAATTTAATCACCAACACCGGTCTTTCCAGCGAAATACTTCTTTTGATGAGGGTTGTGTCATGCTGTCTGCAAAAAACAATAAGTCTCATGTCAGGCCAGTAATTACCGGAATCGCATTAGCCGTTGCTCTTTTAATTCCTGCACTCAGCCAGGCCGCAGATAAAATAACGCTGCGTTATGCAATTTGGGATCGAAATCAACTTCCTGCGGAAGAAAAAATTGCGCAATCTTTTGAAAAAGCCAATCCGGATATCAATATTGATATCGAAGTGGTCCCCGCCTCGCAATATTTCGTCAAACTCGATTCTGCGGTCGCCGGTGGCGTTGCGCCGGACATCTTCTGGGTCAACATGCCCTACTTTATTCAGTACGCGCAGAACCATGTGCTGGCGCCGCTTAACAGCTACCTGAACGACAAATCTGTCGATCTGAACAATATCGTTGCCAGCTCGGTGAAGGCCTATCAGTTTGACGGCCAGCAGATGGCAATCCCGCGTGATGTGGATGCGATTGCCGTCTGGTACAACAAAAAACTGTTTGATCAGGCGGGTGTCAGCTACCCGAAAGCAGGCTGGAACTGGAACGATCTGCAAACCACCGCCAGCGCGCTGAAAGCAAAACTGAAAGGTGATGCCTTCCCGCTGTATATGGACCTGAGTAACGACGGTCAGGAGAGCTACCTGAACCTGCTGTATCAGAAAGGCGTGCATATCGTGCCAGGCAACGGCCAGCCGACCGATATCGCCAGCGATAACGCCATCTGGGTTTATCAGCAATTGCAGCAAATGATGAAATCCGGTCTGCTGCCCTCCGCCAACCAGATGAGCGAGCTGAAAACCGATGCGGTGTTCACCTCCAACCGTGCGGCGATGGTCTACGCCGGTTCCTGGCAGGCCGCCCCCTTCGCCAGCAACCCGCAGATTAACGATCACATTGGCGTGATTGAGATGCCAGTCATCGATAAAGCCGCCGGTGTGGCGCACAGCCTCGGCTTCGCGCTGTATGCCAACGGCAAACATAAAGATGCCGCCTGGCGTTATATCTCCTTTATGGCGCAGAAATCCTCGCAGGAAGAACTGGCCGCCGCGGTTATCCCGGCGAACAAACAAGCGATGCCCGCCTGGGCCGCCAACATCAAGCAGGTGGATGTCACCGCCTATCTGCACGCGCTGGACCACGCTACCGCGTATCCCACCGCCGGTACCAACACGCCGAAGTGGCAAAATATGTGGATCAGCAGCCTGAAGAAAATCTTTATGGGCGCGGATGCCAAAGAAGAGATGGATAAATCGGTGAAGAAAATCAGCCGGGTGATGGAAAAGTAATACTGCCATGCGGGGGCATTTTGTGTCCCCGCCCTGTTCCTGATTTCGGAGCCGATAAAGATGGAAAATATCTCACCCGTTACCGTGGATATCCCGGCGGTTAAAACGCTGAAGAATGTCAGTAGTCTGGAACGAGCCGAGCGTTTCTGGGGCTGGATAATGATCGCTCCGCTGGTTATCGGCCTGCTGGTTTTTTATTTTATTCCGTTTCTCCAGACCTTTTTTTATAGCTTTACCGATTTAAACCAGTTTATGAACTGGACCGAAGTGAGCCTGGATAATTATCGCGATCTGTTCAGCGACGATGATTTTTATACCGCCGCGTTCAACACGCTATTTTATGTGGTGGTGTGCGTGCCGGTCAGTCTGGCGCTGTCGCTGCTGCTGGCTATCGGGCTGAACCAGCCGATTCGCGGCAAGACGCTGTTCCGCACCCTGCTGTTCCTGCCCGCCATCACCATGCCCGCAGCGGTCGCGATGGTGTGGCAATGGTTGTTCAACGGCGATTTCGGCCTGGTAAACCATCTGCTGGGATTTATCGGTATCGGCTCGGTTGACTGGCTTTCCGACCCCAAAGTGGTCCATATCAGCGTGTCGATTATTATCATCTGGTCATCGCTGGCGTTAAAAATCATTATTCTGCTGGCCGGATTGCAAAATATTCCGCGTCAGGTGTACGAAGCCGCCGACATTGATGGCATTGGCACGCTGCGCCGCTTCTTCTTTATTACCTTACCGCTGATGCTGCCGACGCTGTTTTTCGTGTCGATCATGAGTTTTATCGAAGTGCTGCAAATCTTTGATGTGATCTTCTTAATGTTTGATCGCTCGATGATCGAAAGCGACGCGATGACCGTGACCTTCCTGTTTTATAAATACGCGTTTTATTTACAGGAAAAAGGCTACGCCTCGGCGATTGCGGTGATTCTTTTTGCCGTGACGCTGGTGATTAGCCTGGTACAAATGTTTATTGGTAAAAAAATTAAGGTTACCTGAGATGAGCACATTTACCCGTTCAGAAGAACTGGCGTGGCACAGCCGCCAGCATCAGGAAAAGATCCGCCGTCTGACCGTTTACGCGCTGATGACGCTGGCCAGCCTGATCTCGCTGGTGCCCTTTATCTGGATGCTGCTGACCTCGCTGAAAACGCAGCCGGAAAGTATCCGTATCCCGCTGGCGATCCTGCCTGAGCATCCCTCATTGCAGGCTTACCATCGCATTCTGACCGAGATCCCGTTTACCACCTTTTACCTCAACTCGTTTCTTTACACCTTCTTCACCGTTGCCCTGCAAATGCTGATTGCGGCGATGGCAGCCTACGGCTTCTCGCGCCTGACGTTTCGCGGTCGCGATACGGTGTTTATGTTGTGCGTATCGATCCTGATGGTCCCGGCGCAGGCGTTTCTTATCCCGCAGTTTCTGATCGTGCAGAAACTGGGTCTGGTGAACACCCTGAGCGGCCTCATTCTGCCCGGCATCTTCAGTATCTACGCGACCTTTCTGCTGCGTCAGTTCTTCCTGGGCGTGCCGCGCGAGCTGGAAGAAGCGGCGTTGCTGGATGGGTATAACCACTTCGCCATCTTCTGGCGCATTCTGCTGCCGCTGATCCGTCCGGGTTTGATTGCCTGCATCATCATTAACGGCCTGTGGAGCTGGAACAACCTGATGTGGCCGCTGATCGTTAATACCAGCGTTGACAAACTGACCCTGCCGGTCGGGCTGGCGTCGCTCGCCAGCCGTGCCGGGGTGCCCTATCCGATGCTGATGGCTGGCGCGCTGATGGCGGTACTGCCGATGCTGATTTTATTCATCTTTTTCCAGCGCTATTTCATCCAGGGGATCGCCAGCGCCGGAGTCAAAGGGTAATTCACCCCACTACGAGGAAGCAGCTATGTCTGGCATTCAATTGCATGATGTGAAGAAAATTTATCCTAACGGCTTCCAGGCGCTGCACGGTATCGAGCTTTCCATTCAGGAAGGCGAGTTTATGGTGTTTGTCGGGCCATCGGGCTGTGCCAAATCGACGCTGCTGCGCATGATCGCCGGGCTGGAGAGCGTCAGTGAAGGTGAAATCGTTATCCAGAACCGCTGCGTCAATCAGGTGTTACCCAAAGATCGCGAAGTGGCGATGGTGTTCCAGAACTACGCGCTCTACCCGCATATGACGGTGTACAAAAATATGGCGTTCAGCCTGAGCGGCAAAATGCCGCGCGAGGAGATCGATCGCCGGGTGCGCGAAGCGGCCGAAAACCTGGAGATCAGCCATCTGCTGGAGCGCAAGCCGGGCCAGCTGTCGGGCGGACAGTGCCAACGCGTGGCGCTGGGTCGCGCTATCGTGCGCCGCCCGCGCGTGTTCCTGTTTGACGAACCCTTATCGAATCTCGACGCCAAACTGCGCGTGTCGATGCGTCTGCACCTGATCAATCTGCACCAGCAGCTTAAGGCGGAAGGTCTGCCCTCTACCATGGTTTACGTCACCCACGATCAGGTGGAAGCCATGACGATGGGCGATCGCATCTGCGTACTGGATCGCGGCGTGATCCAGCAGGTGGATAAACCGGTGACGCTTTATCACCAGCCCGCCAACAAATTCGTGGCGGCCTTTATCGGCAGCCCGGCGATGAACCTGCACGACCTGCCGATTGTGCGCACCGGCGAGCAGCTGGCGCTGTCGTTCGGCGATGCCGGGCATGTGGTGCTGCCTGCCGCGGTGGCAGCGCGTCTCCACGGTTACGGTGAACAACAAATCTGTCTCGGCATTCGCCCGGAACAGGTGCTGATCACCACCGCCGATGCACCTGATGCGCTGCCAGCCACGGTACAAACCGTTGAGCATATGGGTAATGAGGAGATCGTGCATTGCGATGTGGCGGGCCGTCACTTTGTCGCGCGTTTGCCCTCGTCGCCTGACTGGGCGGCGCAGCCCGGCGAGCGTATCGGCCTGCGGCTGGCGATGGATTACGCCCACCTGTTTGATATCACCCACGGGCGCGTGCTGCGTCCGGTTGCCTGACCAGAGCGGGAAAAAATGCATGCGTTACGGATTTGATATCGGCGGCACGAAAATTGAGATCGCCGCCTACGACGACAGAATGCAGCAGGTGCTGCGCCAGCGCGTAGCCACGCCTGGCGAGGACTACAGCGCCTTTCTCAATTGCCTGGTGGCGCTGACCCATGACGCCGACCAGCAGTTCGGCTGCAAAGGCAAAGTGGGCATCGGGATGCCTGGCATCACCGATCCGCAGACGCAGCAACAGCTCTCCGCCAATGTGCCCTGCCTGACCGGGCGCAACCTGAAGCGCGATCTGGAAACGCTGCTCAACCGGCCGGTGGTGATCGGCAATGATTGCCACTGCTTTGCGTTATCGGAAGCGCAATCGCCGCAGACCCGCGCGTATTCGGTGGTGTTTGGCGTGATCATTGGCACCGGTGCGGGCGGTGGCCTGGTGGTGGATAAGCAGCTGTTCCGTGGCAGGCACGGCATGGCGGGCGAATGGGGCCATCTGCCGGTGCCCGCTCGTCTGATGCAGCGTTATCAGCTGCCTTCATTCGCCTGTAATTGCGGCCTGCGCGAATGCTACGAACGCTATGTCTCCGGGCGCGGCCTGCTGGCGCTGAGCCAGCATTTTGGCCATCCGGCGCGCAATCTGCCTGAACTGATGACCAGCTATCGTCAGCAGGACCCGCTGGCGCAGCAGCTGTTCGCCATCTTTATCGACATCCTCGCCAGCGCGCTGGCCGGATTACAAATGATGCTGGATATCGACGCCTTTGTACTGGGCGGCGGCCTGTCCAATATTCCTGAAATCTATCCGCTGCTGCCGACTGCCATGCGCGAGGGCTTATTTGCCATCAGCCCGCCAGCGGCGATCCTCGCTCCGGTGTATGGCGACAGCAGCGGCGTGCGCGGTGCGGCGCTACTTAACGACGTTCAGAGGGAGTGCGTATGATCAATACCGAGCAACGCCGTGAATCGATCATTGAACAGCTGCGGCGCGAAGGCGTGGTGCGGGTGGAAGATCTCAGTGAACGCTACAACGTCAGTTCGGTCACCATCCGCAACGACCTGCGCTGGCTGGAGCGAAGCGGCTGCGCTATTCGCGGCTATGGCGGCGCACAGCTTAATCGTCAGTTTGTCTTTGACCGTCCGCTGGAAGACAAAGGCAAAATCAATCGCGACGTCAAATTCGCCATCGCCAAAGCCGCCGCCGGGCTGATCAATGACGGCGAGGCGGTGATCATCGACTCCGGCTCCACCACCAGTCTGATGACCAAGCACCTGGAAGCGAAAAAGGATCTGGTGGTGATGACCAACGCCATCAACATCGCTTACGAACTGGCGAGTCGCGAAAACATTCATCTGATGGTGCTGGGCGGCAACGTGCGCAGCGCTTCCTGGTCGATTGACGGGCCAACAGCGGAGCAGCATATCCGCCAGTATCGTTTCGACAAATTGTTTCTTGGCGTGGATGGCTTTGATCTGGCCTCCGGCATTACCACGCCCCAGTTGGGAGAGGCGCAAATCAACCGCGCCATGTGTGATGTTTCACGGGAAATCATCGCGGTGGCTGACTCCAGCAAGTTCGGCCGCACCAGTTTTTGCTTAATCCGCGAGGTCGAACGCATTCACCGGCTGGTTACCGACAGCGCCATCTCCGAACAGTACGTGCGCGCCCTGGAAAAAATGGGCGTCGAAATCATCATCGCCGATCGTTAATACCGCGGGAGAGTCATTTCATGAAAGTTGGCATCATTGGATTAGGGTTTCGCCTGGGTTATCTCGGGCATGTGTTCAGCAGCCTGCTGCCGGAGTTTGAAATCGTTGGCTACGTTGATCCGGCCCCGGCCGGACTGGCGACGTTGCAGCAACACGACATCGATGCAGGCGAGGTTTTCGCCACCCCGGAAGATTTGCTGGCGGCGCATCAGATCGATCTGCTGATGATTGGCTCCCCCAACCATCTGCACCTTGAGCATATTCGTGTCGGGCTGGCGGCGGGCGTGAAGGTATTTTGCGAAAAACCGGTGGTCGCCAGCGTCGAACAAAGCTACCAGCTGGCGGAGCTGCTGGCGCTATACGGGCAGGATCAGCTGCTGATTGGCCTGGTGCTGCGCTATGCGCCGATGTACCGCGACGTGCTACAGGCCCGCGAGTCCGGCGCGTTAGGCACCCTCGTTTCGGTGGAAGCCTCGGAGCATATTTATCCGTACCACGGCGCATTTTTTATGCGTGACTGGCGGCGTTATTCACGCTACTCCGGCAGCTTTATGCTGGAAAAATGCTGCCATGACCTCGATCTCTACAACAGCCTGATCGGCGCTCGCCCGATGCGCGTCGCCAGCTTCGGCGGCCGTCGCAACTTTGTGCCGGAAAATGATCCGCGTCAGCACGGCGTGGAGGATATGACGCTGTTTCACCAGAAACCGTCTGGCTGGCTGGGTGACGACAAAGTGTTCGACAGCGACGGCGATATCGTTGACCACCAGGTGGCGATTGTCGAATACGCCAACGGCGTGGCGCTGAATTTTCATACCAATATCAACGCGCCGGATCAGTTCCGCCGCTTCTGCATCATGGGGTCACGCGGCCAGGCCGAGGGAGATTTCATTCGCGGCTTCCTGTGGGTTCACGATGTGCTGAGCGGCAAAAAAACCGTGGATAAACAGTACGCCACCCGCACCGCGCTGTCGCAGCATTACGGCGCCGATGAACAGATGGCGCGTGAGGTGATTGATCACGTCCTGCATGGCGGGCCGCTGCCGGTGTCGCCGCAGGATGCCATCGAAGCTGGCATTCTGGCGCTGGCGATGGATGAAGCCCGCGAGCAGCGTAAGCTGGTGGATTTAGCGCCGGTATGGGAAAAACTCGATCGCCTGCTGACAGCCGCGCAGCCTGCCTGAGTGCTGACGCGGGCGTTCGCGCCCGCGTCGTGTTACTGGCTGACCAGCACCACCTCGATGCCCGCCTTGCGCAGCCCTTCCAGGCTGTTCTGCGGAATGCTGTCGTCGGTGATGATCATATGGATGCGCTGGGTATCGATGATTTTATGCAGGCTGGAACGATTAAATTTGCTGGAGTCGGTGACCACAATGATGCGTTCGGCCACCTCGCACATGCGACGGTTGAGCCGCGCTTCGTCTTCATTGTGGGTGCTGATGCCGCGTTCAAGATCAATGGCATCAACGCCAAGGAACAGCAGGTCAAAATGGTAGTTTTGCAGCGAATGGTCAGCCTGATCGCCATAAAAGGAGAGCGACTGACGGCGCAAATGGCCGCCGGTCATCAATACCTCAACCCCTTCAGCTTCCACCAGGGCGTTAGCCACGTTCATGCCGTTGGTCATGGCGATAACGTTCTGATGCTGACGCATATGGCGGGCGATCTCAAAGGTGGTGGTACCCGAATCGAGGATCACGCGATGACCGGGTTTAATCAACTCGGCGGCCACGCTGGCGATGCTGCGTTTCGCCGAGACGTTAAGGGTACTTTTGTCTTTCACCGAAGGTTCAACCGTGCCGCTGTTGCCGTCGCAAATCAGCGCACCGCCGTAGACGCGCACCGCGATGCCCTGCTTCTCCAGAAACGCCAGGTCGTTACGGATGGTAACGGTGGAGACGCCATAAAGGGCCGAGAGATCATTGACCTGAACGCTGCCCTGCTGGCGTAAGCGCTGAATAATCTGCTCGCGTCGCTCACTGGTCGCCGCCACGCTTTTTTCCATCGGATTATCGGAATGCTGCATCACTGTTCCTGCCAATCATAGCTTTCGTTTTATTTCGATTGGGCTATTAACACCTTTCTTTCGGGCAAATGCAACCCTTGCTGGCGGATAACCACCGGATGAAGGCTTCTCAATCTTACGTTATCTTTCCCTTGCCTTTCATTGAAGCCTTCTGTTAGCTTTCATTGTGTTTTCATTTCTCGCTGCCCGCGCAAAAGAAAAGGTTATGAAAGGCTGATGGGTGGCATTTCGTCCTGTGGAGAGTAAAGTGAAACTACTGACTGAAATCATCACCCGCCATCGGCAAGGGGAAAAAAACGGCATCTTTTCCGTGTGCTCAGCGCACCCGTTAGTGCTGGAAGCCGCGCTGTGCTTCGCCCGCGATCGCCAGCAACCGCTGCTGGTGGAAGCCACCTCCAACCAGGTGGATCAGACCGGCGGTTACACCGGCATGACCCCGGCAGACTTTCGTGATTTCCTCTGGCAGCTGGCCGATCGCTGCCAGTTCCCGCGCGACCAGCTGATTCTCGGCGGCGACCATCTCGGTCCCAACCGCTGGCAGAAAGAGCGCGCCGAAGTGGCAATGCAACACGCCGAAGTGTTGATTGCCCATTACGTGCAGGCGGGATTCAAGAAAATCCATCTCGATTGCAGCATGTCCTGTGCGGATGATCCGGTGCCGCTGACGGATGCCATCGTCGCGCAGCGCGCTGCCCGTCTTGCCGCGATTGCCGAAGCGACCTGCCAGCAACATTTTGGCTGCCGCGATCTGGTGTACGTTATCGGCACTGAAGTGCCGGTGCCGGGTGGCGCGCATGAAACCCTGACCGAGCTGGCGGTGACCACGCCGGAAGCCGCGCAGGCGACACTGCTGGCCCATCACCACGCGTTTGAACAGCAGGGTCTCTCCGAGCTGTGGCCGCGTATTATCGGCCTGGTGGTGCAGCCGGGCGTGGAGTTCGACCATACCCATATCATCGATTATCAGCCGGAAAAAGCGCAGCAGCTGTGCCAGTGGGCAGAAGCTGAAGGACGCCCCTTGTTTGAAGCGCACTCCACCGACTATCAAACCCCGGCGGCGCTGCGTCAGCTGGTGGTTGATCATTTCGCCATTCTGAAAGTGGGTCCGGCCCTCACTTTTGCGCTGCGCGAAGCGCTGTTCTCCCTCGCCAGCATGGAAGAAGAATTGCTGAGCGCCAAAGCCGGTTCTCATCTGCGCGCGGTGCTGGAAGGGGTGATGCTCGACAAACCCGACTACTGGCAAAGCCATTACCACGGCGATAGTTTTACCCGCCGTCTGGCGCGCGGTTACAGCTATTCGGACCGCGTACGGTACTACTGGCCGGATAAGCAGATCAGCGACGCCTTTAGCCAGCTGATCCGTAACCTCGGCGACACCACCTTGCCGCTGCCGCTGATTAGCCAGTACCTGCCGCTGCAATATGCCAAAGTGCGTCAGGGTCAGCTGTCGGCCACGCCCCATGCCCTGCTGATTGACCATATTCAGGATGTGTTGCAGCAGTATCACGCAGCCTGTCAGCCCGCTTAAGGAGAACCGCTGATGGAGCAGATTATTCGCGCCCGGCGCCTGCTGAGCGAAAGCGGCTGGCGCGACGACCAGCAGCTGCATATCGCCGATGGGCTGATCACGGCCATCGCGCCGATTCCCGTCGGTGAAACCCGGCGCGATGTCGAGCTGCTGTGTCCGGCCTATATCGATACCCATGTGCATGGCGGCGCGGGAGTGGATGTGATGGATGACGATCCTGCCGCGCTGGTGACGCTGGCCCGGCATAAGGCGCGTGAAGGTGTCGGCGCCTGGCTGGCAACCACGGTGACCGCCCCGCTGCCAGCGATTATTCAGGCGCTGCGCCGCGTGGCTGACTATCGCCATGACCCCAGCGGCGCGCTGCTGCTCGGCAGTTACCTTGAGGGGCCGTGGTTCACCGCCGAAAATCGCGGCGCCCATCTGCCGGAATGGTTTCGCGAGCTGGCGCTGGCGGAGATCGATCAACTGATCGAGGTGGCGAACGGCACGCTGCGGATGGTGGCGCTGGCACCGGAGAAACCCAACGCGCTGGCGGCAATCCGCCATCTGAAAGCGCGCGGCATCCGCGTGATGCTTGGCCACAGCGCGGCCGGGTTTGCGCAAACTCAGGCCGCGCTGGACGCCGGTGCCGACGGGCTGGTGCACTGTTTCAATGGGATGCGCGGGTTGCATCATCGAGAACCGGGCATGGCGGGCGCAGGTTTAAGCGATGCGCGCGCATGGCTGGAGTTGATCGCCGATGGACATCATGTGCATCCGGCGGTGCTGCGTCTCAGCTGCCAGTGCGCCGGGCATCGCATCATTTTGATCACCGACGCCATGCGCGCCGCCGGGATGCCGGATGGCCTCTATTCCCTTTGTGGTTACGATATGGAGATGCGATCCGGCGTGGTGCGTACGCCGCAGGGCGGTCTGGCGGGCAGCACCCTGACGCTGGATGCTGCGGTGCGTAATATGGTGGCTTATGGCGGCATCAGCAGCGAGCAGGCGATTCAGATGGCCAGCCTGCATCCGGCGCGCCTGCTGGGGATCGCGTCGCAGCTGGGTTCGCTGCGGGTGGGTAAGCGTGCCAACCTGCTGGCGCTGGATACGCAGCTCTATCCGCAACGGCTGTGGGTTAACGGCGTAGCTACCTGACGTCATCCCTGCCGCGCGGCTATCAATACGCTGCGCATAAAGGCGTCATCTCGACCGTGCGACTATCAATACGGTGCGCATAAATGCGCACCCTACGGGTACAATCTGCTGGCATTGATGCCGATTTGGCCCATTCCACGTCGAAAAATCAATACGGCGCAAGACCGGGCGGATATTTCATCCTAACCCGCCCCATCATCGCCCCAATCACCCTTTCCTTTTCTTTCGTTTTATCTTTCCTTTTCCTGACAGGATTCAGCTACCGCTAACAACGGCCTCTGCTATCTTTCGCTTTTCTGTCGGTCGCATGTTGAACTTTCATTTCCTTTCTTGTAGATTGCCTTATCAGATGAAATAACGAAATGGCTGCAAAAAGAAAGGTAGTGAAACTATCGGACTGGCTTTCTGTAACGGCTTAATCTTAAGGATATTGTTATGAATGAAACCCTTTCGGCCAGCGCGTCGGGCACCCAAACCTGGACAGAAGAAGAGATCCGCCAGCAGCCAGCAAGCTGGATGGCCGCCTTACAACACCTCGACACACAACGGGCGGAGCTGGATGACTGGCTGGCAACCTTCTATGCGCAGCCCAATGGCAAAATCATCCTGACCGGCGCAGGCTCGTCTGCCTTTATCGGTGACATCATTGCCCCCTGCCTGGCGCGCCAGCTGAAGGCCAATGTGGTGGCTATCCCCACCACCGATCTGGTCACCAATCCGATGGATTACTTCCCGGCCGATCAGCCATTGCTACTGGTCTCCTTCGCCCGCTCCGGCAACAGCCCGGAGAGCGTGGCGGCGGTTGAACTGGCAAACCAGTGTGTCGCCAACTGTCGTCATCTGATCATCACCTGCAACGCCACCGGCGATCTGTACCGTTTTGCCAGCGAGCATGACAATGCCCGAGCGCGCCTGATGCCCGCAGAAACTCACGATCGTGGCTTCGCCATGACCAGCAGCATCAGCACCATGATGCTCAGCTGTCTGGCGATCTTCGCGCCCCAGCAGTTCAACACGCAGCGCTTCGCCAGCGTCGCCGAACGCTGTGAGAAAATCATCGCCAGCCACGGCGATTTCAGCCAGTCTGCCTTTGGCGATCTCGACTGGCAGCGCGTGGTCTACCTTGGCAGCGGCGGCTTGCAGGGCGTGGCGCGCGAATCGGCGCTGAAGGTGCTGGAATTGACCGCCGGTCAGCTGGCGGCGTTTTATGAATCGCCGGTGGGCTTCCGTCACGGCCCGAAATCGCTGGTCGATGATGAAACCCTGGTGGTGCTGTTTACCTCCAGCCATCCTTACACCCGTCAGTACGATCTCGACCTGCTGGCGGAACTGCATCGCGAAAACATCGCCCTGCGCGTCGTCGCCATTACCGACATTCCGTCCACCGTGGTTGATGCCGGTCCGCACCTCTATCTGCCGCCGTCGCGTCCCTTTAGCGATATTGAGCTGGCCTTCTGCTTCCTGATTTATGCGCAGATCTTTGCGCTGACGGCCTCGCTGAAAGCAGGCATTACACCGGATACCCCTTCCGCCAGCGGCACGGTCAACCGTGTGGTTCAGGGCGTGGTGATCCATCCGTGGCAGGCTGAACAAAAGGACGTACGCTAATGGGCATTATCTCCACCAAATACCTGCTGCTGGATGCCCAGGCGCAGGGTTATGCCGTACCGGCGTTTAATATCCACAATGCCGAAACCATCCAGGCGATTCTGGACGTCTGCAAAGAGATGCAATCGCCGGTGATTCTGGCGGGCACGCCCGGCACCTTTAAACATATTCCGTTTAGCGAGATCTTCGCGCTGTGCCAGGCCTATTCGGCCAGCTACGGCCTGCCGCTGGCGCTGCATCTTGACCACCATGAAACCCTCGACGACATCCGCAACAAAGTCCATGCCGGGGTGCGCAGCGCGATGATTGATGGCAGCCACTTCCCCTTTGCCGACAACGTCCGCCTGACGCGTGAGGTGGTCAGCTTCTGTCATCGTCACGATTGCAGCGTCGAAGCCGAACTCGGTCGTCTCGGCGGCGTGGAAGATGATATGGCGGTCAGCGATGAAAGCGCGTTTCTCACCGATCCCGATGAGGCGCTGGCATTTGCCAGCCAGACCGGAGTAGATAGCCTGGCCGTTGCCATTGGCACCGCCCACGGGCTGTATACCCAGCGGCCAAAGATCGATTTTGCCCGCCTGGAAAAGATTCATCAGCGCGTCACCCTGCCGCTGGTATTACACGGGGCCAGCGACGTGCCGGATGACTATGTCCGCCGTGCCATCGCTCTGGGAGTGTGCAAAGTCAATGTCGCGACCGAGCTGAAAATCGCCTTCGCGGGCGCGGTGAAAAGCTGGTTTGGCGAGAATCCGGACGGTAATGACCCGCGTTACTACCTGCGGGTGGGGATGGATGCGATGAAAGCCGTGGTGCGCGATAAGATTCTGGTATGCGGTTCCGCGGACCGCCTGAAGTAACAAGTGACAGGCCCGCGGACAGCCGGTCCGCGGGATTTATCTTTTGAAATAGTGCTCAGTCAGCAACGCCGTCCCATCATCAATCGCTTTCATAATCATCTGCTCGCTGGCGGCGATGTCGCCTGCCTGCAAGGCCTCCAGCAGATAATCGTAGTTGTGCGTTCCCTTAGCCATCTCCGCTGACTGCGGATAGAGGTAGTTAAAGCACGGGCCGATTTGCACCCAAAGTTGCTCAATCAGCAATTCCAGCGTTGGCATCTGCGCATAACTGTACAGGGTAAAACGAAAGGTGCGATTGGCTTCCAGCGCCGCTTCCGCATCGCCGCTCAGCTTGGCTTCTTTAAAGCGTTCACGCAGTTTTTTCAGCACCGAAAAGTGTTTTTTTGTGAGCAGAGGCGTTGCAATTCTGACCGCTAAACCTTCCAGTTGCTTACGTATTAAGGTGATCTCCTGATAACGTTCCAGCGTCATCTCCGGCACCAGAAAAGCCGCAGCGGGCGTCGCCTGAAGCGCACCGGACGAAACCAGACGCAGCAAAGCTTCACGCACCGGGGTAATGCTGGTTCCCAGTTGCTCGGCCAAATCCCGCGTGACAAGGCGAGCGCCAGGTTTCAGCCTGCCGACAATCAGGGCGCTGCGCAGCGTGGACTCGACCTGTGCGGTAAGGCTCATTCGCTGTGCTTTTCCCATTTCAATCATAGATTTCGTCCTTTGCCGCATTTCGCAAATGGTAAGATATTTAAATGTTTTGTTGCCAGAAGCGCTCGCTATAGGATATATCATGTATTACAAAACAAACGAAGCACAGATTCTTAGCAGTCCCCCTCTTTTCACTTTTATCGAAAACATTTGGGATGGAGTTCATGAGACGACCTGCAGTGAAGTTTGCTACCACCGCCTTGCTTTTTGCTCTGTTGCCTTCCGCTTTGCAGGCAGCCGAACTCACCATTGCCCAGCCCGCGTCGGCCACGGCGATGGATCCGGGCTTTCTCAAAGAAGCCGCCACGCTGGTCGACAATATCTTCGATACCCTCGTCCGCCGCGCCGATGATATGTCGCTGCAACCTGGCCTCGCCACCGACTGGAAAGCCATCAATGACACCACCTGGCAGTTCAACCTGCGCAAAGGGGTGAATTTTACCGATGGCGAACCGGTGAATGCCGCAGCGGTGAAATTCTCCATCGATCGTATTCTTGACCCGGCCAGCCACGCGCCAACCATCTCCTATATCCGCACCATTAAGTCGGTCGAGGTGGTTAACGATTATCAGCTGCTGATCCATACCAATGGCCCCGACCCGCTGCTGCCGACGCGTATGAGCCGCTATCCGGCCTATATCGTGCCGCCTGCCTACGTTAAAAAAGTAGGTGCCAGCGAGTTTGCCCGCAAGCCAGTTGGCAGCGGCGCCTATAAGCTCGACACCTTTATCCCGGATGAAAAAGTGGTGATGGTGGCGAACGATAATTACTGGCGCGGCAAACCCGCTATCGAACGCGTGACCTGGCGTCCTATCCCGGAAGCCACCGCGCGCATTACCTCGTTGCTGACCGGCGAAGTGCAACTGGTGGAAAGTGTGCCCGCCGATCTGGTACCGGCGCTGAAAAATCGTCAGGGCGTTGCCCTGGAGCAGGTTAAAGGCGGCGGGCTGACTATCTATCTCGGCCTGAAAGACAGTGAAAAACCGCTCAACGACGTTCGCGTCCGCCAGGCGCTGTCGCTGGCGCTGAACCGTCAGGCCTACACCCAGCAACTGCTGCACGGTTACGGCACGCCGACCGGCACCATGGCGGGTGCCAATGACTTCGGTTATCTGGCCGTCCCGGCCACGGTTCAGGATGTGGCTAAAGCCAAGGCGCTGCTGACGGCGGCGGGCTATCCGAATGGCTTTACGCTGCGCTTCCAGGCGCCGCGGCGCTATATTGCCAGCGCCGATGTGGCGCAGGCCATCGTGCAGGATCTGAGCGCCATTGGCGTGCAGGCCCAGTTGGAAGTGCCGGAGTGGTCGGTTTACACCCAGCAGGTTGCGGCGCAGAAACAGGCGCCGATGTACATGCTGGCGTGGGGTTCCACCCAGACGCTGGACGCCGATGCCGCGCTGTTCCCGATTTTACGCAGCGGCGAACCCTATTCGACGGTGCACGATGCCGAACTGGATAAGCTGCTCGACCAGAGCCGCCAGACGGTGAATGCCGATCAGCGCAAAAAACTGCTGGCGCAGATTCAGCAACGGGTCGCGGAACAACAACCGCTGATCCCGCTGTATCGTGAAGACACCCTGTATGCGCACAGCGATGCACTGACCTTTAAAGGCCGCGTCGATGCCCGTATCCCCCTGTTCGATATGAGGCTGAAATGATCAATCCAGCGGCCGCCCTGCAACGTCGCCCACGCCGTTTCTTTTACGGCGATGCCCTGATCGGCAGCATTCTGCTGATTGGGGTGATTGGGGCTGCGTTGCTCTCGCCGTGGCTGCCGCTGCCCGATCCCTTAACCAATAACCTGACAGAAATGTTCCTGCCGCCGGGCAGTCCCGGCGCACAGGGTATGCACTGGCTGGGTACCGACCAGTTAGGTCGCGACCTGCTGGCGCGGATCCTGGCGGGTACGCGGCTTTCATTGTTGGTGGTGTTGCTGGCCGCCGCGATTGGCGCGGTGTTCGGCGTGGCACTGGGGATGATCGCCGGTTACGCCGGAGGCTGGGTGGATGCGTTGATCATGCGTCTGATCGATATCCAGCTGGCGGTACCCTTTATTCTGCTGATCCTGCTGGTGATTGCGCTGATGGGCAGCTCAACCACCAATATCATCGTCATCATGGGCGTGACCAGCTGGGCGATTTACGCCCGCGTGGCGCGCGCCAAAACCCTTGAGATCCGCGAACTGGAGTATATCCAGGCGGTGAAAGCGATGGGCTTTTCCCCGCTGCGCGTGCTGCTGCGCCATATCCTGCCCAATCTGCTGACTCCCCTGGTGGTGCTGCTGACGCTGGATATTCCGCGTCTGATTGTGCTGGAAGCCTCCGTGGGCTTTCTCGGCATGGGCATTCAGCCGCCGACGCCGACGCTGGGCAACCTGATTGGCGAAGGCCGCTCCTATATGCTGCTGGCGCAATGGCTGGTGTTGTATCCCGGCCTGGTGATTGCCGCGCTGGTGATTGGCTGCAACCTGCTGGGCGATGCGCTGCTGCGTCGCACCCATACGAGGCTCGACTAAAATGCTGAACATTTTAATCAATCGCCTCGGCCAGTCGGTGCTGGTGTTATTCGGGGTATCGCTGCTGATTTTCTTTAGCCTGCACCTCACCGGCGATCCGGCGGCGCTGATGATGCCGCCCGGCTCCAGCCAGCAGGAGATTGCTAACTTTCGTCACAGCATGGGTTTCGATCGCCCGCTGCTATGGCAATACGGTCACTACCTGATCGGCGTGTTGCAGGGGGATTTCGGCGAGTCGCTGCGCTACAGCCAGCCCGTGATTTCCCTGATTGCCGAACGTCTGCCCGCCACCGCGCTGCTGGCCGTAAGCGCGCTGGTGTGGAGTTCCCTGCTCGGCCTGTTGCTGGGCATTATCAGCGCCCTGCGCCCGCACAGCGTCTGGGATCTGGTCTGCCGCCTGGTTGCCTTTAGCGGCCAGGCGGTCCCGGTATTCTGGCTGGGACTGCTGCTGATCCTGCTGTTTAGTCTCCATCTGCAATGGCTGCCATCTAGCGGCTACGGCAGCTTTGCCGCGCTGATTATGCCGGCCTTCAGCCTTGGCGCTTTTTATATGAGCGCGGTGGCCCGCCTGACGCGCGCCAGCCTGCTGGATGTGTTGCAACAGGATTATATCCGCACCGCGCGCGCTAAAGGGCTGAGCGCCTGGCGCATCGTGGTGCGCCACGGCTTACGTAATGCACTGATCCCGGTGATTACCGTGCAGGGCATGTACTTTGCCTCGCTGCTCGGCGGCGCGCTGGTGACGGAAATCATCTTTGCCTGGCCCGGCATTGGTCGTCTGGCGATCCAGGCCATCCAGAACCGTGATTTCCCGCTGGTGCAGGCGGTGGTGCTGCTGGCTGCGTTAGTGTTTGTTGTAATTAATCTGCTTATCGACCTGCTGTACATGGTGCTGAACCCGAGGATCCGCCTGTGAACCGACTCGACGCTACCCTGCAACTGTTGCATGAGCTGACGCGCTGGCCAAGCGTGGCGAGCCAGCCTGCTGCGCAGCGCGGACTGGCGGCGTGGCTGGAGCAATGGATGATCGCGCATCTTAACGCCAGGGTGATTTTTCCCGTCGCCGCGCAACCAGAGACATCGCCGCCGCTGGTGCATGTCCGTATCGAGACCGGCGGCAGCAAAACCGTGGTGCTGTACAACATGTATGACGTGATGCCTGCCGACGATGCCGGATGGGATGTGCCGCCCTTCGTCGGTGGCTGCTGTCACTGGGAAGATTTAGGCGAGGTCTTTGTCGGACGCGGTGCCGAGAATAACAAAGGGCCGGTGGCGGCGATGCTGATCCTGCTGCGCGAGCTGCTCGACGCCGGTCAGCTGGATTTCAACCTGGAAATTCTGCTGGAGGGTGAAGAAGAAGTGGGCAGCGGTACGCTGCGTCGCTATCTCGCTCAGCAGCCTTGTCCGGTTGCGCCTGCCGAAGCGGTGCTGTTCCCGTCGCTGTGTGAATACGGCGGCGGCGCACCCCGCGTCTACCTCGGCTTTACCGGCCTTGCCAGCGGCAGCTTAAGCGTCAACGGCGGCGACTGGGGCGGCCCTTCTTCCGCCATCCACGCCAGCAATGCCGGCTGGATCGCCAACCCGGCCTGGCGACTGATTCAGGCGCTGGATGCCATCGCTCCGGCGGCACAAAGCGGCGTGCTGGGCCGTATCACCCCGGATGACGAGGCCCACGCGTTGCTGACAACGCTGGCGGAATCCTTCAGCATCGACGATGAATTACGTTTTCGCCGCAGTCAGCGCCTGATGATCAGCGGTGACACTGTCACCTGTTTGCAGACGTTATTGGGCAGCGCGGTACTGACGCTGGCAGAGTTGCATAGCGATCCGCCCGGCGGACGCGGCGTCATTCCTTATCGCGCCAGCGCCGAGTTAGCGTTCCGTATCCCACCCGGTTTCGACCAGGATGCGATGATTGCCGCGGCGCAGCAGCGTCTGGCCGCGCCTGATTTAGCAGGAACCGCCTTGCAGCTGGTGGATCGCTATCCTGGCATCCGCTTTAGCCGCCACGCCAGCGGCGTTGATCAGCTGATTAGCAGCTATCGGGCATTGGGTGCAGAGCCGCAAATCTGGCCCTGGGCGCCAGGTTGCGCCCCCGCCTACGCGTTTGCCGCTATCGCGCCTGCGTTTTTGATTGGCGGCCTTGGCCACGGCGGCAATGCCCACGCCAGCAATGAATTCGTCACCCTGACTGGCCTGGAGCGTTTCCAGCAGTCACTGAGCCTGTGGCTCACCGCATTTAATGGCTCGGTCAATGGCCGGGTCGCGCCCTCACCAGGGGAACACCAAAGCAGTACCAAAGAAAACAATATAGGCAAATCACATGAAAACAGTTGATGAGTTCAAACGCGTTCCGTTGGGGTTTTTCCCGACGCCGCTGGAGCCGCTACCGCGGCTCGGGGAGGCGCTGGGGATTACCCTGACCATCAAACGCGATGATTACAGCGGCTTCGGCGGCGGCGGCAATAAGGTCCGCAAGCTGGAGTTTCTGATGGCGGAAGCCTGCCAGGCGGGCGTCAACGTGGTGATCACCACCGGCGGTCATCAGTCGAACCACGCGCGGATGGTGGCTGCCGCCGCGCGTAAGTTCGGTATGCGTCCGGTGCTGGTGCTGCGTGGCAATCCGCCTGCCAGCTGGCAGGGCAATCTGCTGCTCGATAAGCTGTTCGGCGCCGAGGTGCAGTTTCTCGACCCGGACGGCTACTTCACGCAGATTGAAGGCGCGATGCAGGCTCATGCCGATGCCGCTGCTGCGCGGGGAGAAAAGCCGCTGATTATTCCTCTCGGCGGCGCCACCCCGCTCGGCGCGCTCGGCTATGTGCGTGCGGTGGAAGAGATGGCGGAACAACTCGGCCAGACGCCCGCGCCTGACTTTATCATCGCACCGACTGGCTCCGGCGGCACGCTCGCCGGGCTGCATGTCGGCACCCGTCAATACTGGCCGGATACCCAAGTGATTGGCATTAGCGTCAGCGCCAAAGCCGACTGGTTCCAGCCACGTATTGCCACCATGGCGCAGGATTGCGCCAATCTGCTGCACTGGCCGCAGCAGTGGCAGGCGGATGATATCTGGATTGAAGATGACTACGTCGGCCAGGCCTACGGCGTCCCTTCCGATGGCGGCATTAACGCTATCTATCAGCTGGCGCAGCAGGAAGGCGTGTTGCTCGACCCGGTCTACACCGGCAAAGCGATGCACGGACTGTTTTCGCTGGTTGAACAGGGCCGGATTCCACAAGGCTCGCGCGTGACATTCGTGCACTGCGGTGGCTCACCGGCGCTCTATCCCTTCGCCGAACGCCTGCTGGTGGCCTGATGCTGCCGCTACTGCGCGTACTGGATGAAGCCACTGTGGCGCAGCTGGGCGGCGCGGATCCCGCGCTGGCGCTTGACGACGTGCGCGAAGCGGTGCGGCTGATGCGTCTTGGTGAAACACAGATGCCCGCTGAAAATCATGTCGATCTCGACACCGGCCTGGGTAAGGCTTATGCCCTGCCTGCACGTATTGGTGGCCGCTTTAATGCTGCGGGCGTCAAGTGGACGGCTCACCGCCCGCTGCGCCCTGATGCGTTACCCGCGGCGCTGGCATTAACCCTGATCAACGATGCCCGGACCGGCGTCCCGCGTGGTCTGCTGGCCAGCGGCGCTTTGACGGCCGCCCGGACTGCCGCTGTCACCGCGCTGGCGTTGCAGCTGGCGGCACCGCGTCCGGTTAAACGCGTGCTGCTGCTCGGCGCAGGTTGCCACGCGCAGGCGCATTTACAGATGTTGCAGGCGCTTTTCCCGCAGCTGGAACAGATTGGCATGTGGAATCGCACTGCGGAAAAACTTCACGCCTGGCCGGATATCACGCCGCACCCCGATCTCTCTGCGGCGCTGGACGCGCCGTATGACGCCGTAATCAGCTGCACCAGCGCCCCGCAGCCGATCCTTGATACCCGCGCGGTCAAACCCGGCAGAATTATTATTCAGGTCGGCTATCACGAGGTGAGCTTTGCGGCGATCAAAGCCAGCCGTCAGGTGGTGGTGGATGCATGGGGTGATTTCGCCCAGCGCAGCGCCAAAAGCCTGTTTCAGATGTTCCGCGCCGGTGAGTTTGCCGCTGCGGATGTCGCCGCCGATCTCGCATCGCTGGTGATCGACGGCTGGCGGCCCGCCGCCGATGACAGCGTCTATTTTTCCTCCTTCGGGCTGAACGTGTTTGATATTGCCCTCGCCACCCGCGTGTTGCAGAGCGCCGAACAACAGCAGCTCGGAACGCTGCAATCGCTGTTCGCCGGAGACGCGGATGATCATTAAGGCCAGCGCGCTGCGGCTGCGTCAGCAGCGTGGTGAACATTTTCTGTTAATCGATGTTCGCGACCTCGCCGACTGGCAGCACGCCACGCTGCCCGGCGCGCTGCAATGTAATGTCTATGACTACTTTATTGAAGAGTGCACGCCAGACGGTCTGGCGGTGATGGCCGCAGAAGCGTCGGCAGCGCTCAGCCCTCTTTTTGCCCGCTCGCCTGACGCGATCCCGGTGTTTTTCGAGCAGCAGGTGGGAATGCGTTCGCCGCGCGGCGCCTGGTTTGCCTGGCTGCTGGGCCACGAAGATGCGCTGATTCTGGATGGCGGCGTCGATGCCTGGCTGGCGGCCGGTTTTGATCTGCAACCCGGTGCCGGTATGCATCAGACCCTCGCCCACCAGCCGCCGCTGACTGAGGTAGTCTGGAACCGGCAGCTGGCAAGCAGCCGTGAGCAGGTTATCGCGGCCGATGGCCGCACGGTGATTAACGTGGATGCCCGACGCCCGGCGGAGTTTGATGGCAGCTTTGCCCATGACTGCTGCCCGCGTGCCGGGCGCATTCCCCATTCGCGGCTGTTGTTCTGGGAGGATGTGGTGGCAGAGGGACATTTCCTGCCTGCGGCTGAGATTGCCGCACGCGCAACGGCGGCCGGACTTACGCCGGACGCGCAGTTGCAGATCTATTGCCATCGCGGTGCGCGCGCCGCTACCGTGTTAGCCGCGCTGCGCCTGGCAGGTTTTGCTAAGGTCGCGGTGTATGTCGGCTCCTGGCATGAATGGGCCGAACACCCGGAGCTGCCGCTGTTACGCGGAAGCTGATCGCTGCGCCAGCGCCTGCTGAATATCGGGCGCGGCGGCCAGTAACTGGCGCGTGTAGCTGTCCTGCGGCTGGTTGATGACGCTGGTGGTGGCACCGGATTCAACAATTTTCCCGTGATACATCACCACCACGCGATCGCACAGCTGCCGAACCGCGCTGAGATCGTGGCTGATAAACAGCACCGATAAACCTAATTTGTGCCGCAGCTCGCTAAACAACGCGAGGATCTGCCCGCGCACCGACAGATCCAACGCCGCCACCGCTTCATCCGCCACCAGCAGCTTCGGCTCCATCGCCAGCGCACGGGCAATGGCGATACGCTGACGCTGGCCGCCAGAGAAGGCGCCCGGCAGACGCTGTGCGTGTTCCGGTTTTAACCCCACCAGCGCCAGCAGTTCATTCACCCGCGCTTTGACGTCGTGACCTTTCCGCAGCTGCCAGACGCGCAGCGGTTCCGCAATCTGTTCACCGACGGTGATTTTCGGGTTCAGGCTGGCATACGGATCCTGGAAAATGATCTGCGCATGGCGGCGCAAGGTGCTGAGCTGACGTCCCTGTAGTCGCTGCCCCTGAAAATGCACCTCGCCGCTGTCTGCGGCAATCAGGCCAATCGCCGCGCTGCCAAGGGTGGTTTTACCCGAGCCGGATTCACCAATCAGCCCGACGATTTCCCCTTCCTGAATTTGCAGACTGGTTGGATGCAGCACCGTCTGGCGTTTGCCCGGCCACAGCGGCAGCCGTCCCGGTAACGGATAGCTTTTACAGATGTCATTCAGCGCCAGCAGCGGCGTCGGGTTTTCACGACGCGGAGCCAGCGCCGGCATGTGCGGCAGCGAGGCATCAATCAGTTTGCGCGTATAAGGATGCGACGGCGCGCCCAGCGTGCTGACGACGTTGCCCTGCTCGACCAGCTGCCCGTGCTGCATCACGCAGACGCGATGTGCATAACGCGCCACCACCGAAAGATCATGGGTGATCAGCAACATGCCCATCCCCATTTCCTGTTGCAACTCCTGTAGCAGCGCCAGGATTTGCACCTGGATGGTGACATCCAGCGCGGTGGTCGGCTCATCGGCAATCAGCACATCGGGCTGACCGCTAATGGCGCTGGCGATCATCACGCGCTGGCGCATCCCGCCGGACAGCTGATGGATATACTGCCGCGCCCGCTGAGCCGGATTGACAATGCCCACGCGATCCAGCAGCGCAACCGCTTCGCGCTGTGCCTGTTTCCAGCTGAACTGGCGATGCCGCACCAGCACTTCGGCAATCTGCTCACCGATGCGCAGCGAGGGATTCATGCTGGTCATCGGCTCCTGAAATACCGTCGCGATGCGACAGCCGCGCAGCGATGCCGTGCGGGATGCATCAAGCCGCTCCCCCTGAAAATGGATGGCGCCTGACGTTTGCTGAACGCCCGCGGGCAACAGGTTCATTAATGCCAGCGAGGTCAGGGTTTTACCGGAGCCGGACTCCCCCACCAATGCCAGAATCTCCCGCTGATCGAGATGAAAGGAGACATCGTCAACCAGCAGACGCTGGTCGTGCGTCGCCAGATGCAGATGTTCAACAGATAGCAGGTGCGTGGTGGCATTCATAAGGCATCAGATCCGAATTTGCGGAAAAATACAGGATATAGCCCAGGAGAAAAGCCAACAAGAACAATACTCAACTTGTAGCAGCACGATTTATCGCGCAGGTTGCAGAGCTAAAAAAGCGCGCGCCAGGCATCTGATTTGGCTGGCGCCGCAATCGACTGGCGCTGAATCAGCTCCGCGCTGAACTGCGGCAACGGATCGATCGCGTCTCCCCGGATCTCGGCGATCAGCCGTCGTGCCGCTTCGCGCCCCATTTCGTATACCGGCTGCGCCACCACCGTCAGCGGGGGGGAAACGATCTCGCTCCACGGGAAATTGTCATACATCACGAACGAAAGCTGTTCAGGGATACGCAGTCCGCGCTGGGTAACGGCGCGCAATAACGACATCGCCACCACGCTATCGGAGGCGATCAACGCGGTCGGCGGCTGCGGGCGTTGCCATAACGCCGCCACGATATCCTGGATCTGCGCGTCGCTATCCGCATTGACCTGAACCAGCGTGGGATCGAACGGCAGCCCCGCGGCGGCAAACGCCCGCATCATGCCGTCGACACGCTGCGCCACCGGGGTTAAGCCAAAGTCGCTGAGTTGCTGAAATGCCCTCTCCAGCGTCATGCTGGTGATATAGGCCACATGGCGATGCCCGGCGGCAATCAGGGTGGCCGTCGCCTGCTGCGCGATGTCGGTAAAATCACAGCAAATCGCCTCAACATTCAGACCAATAACCGCCCGATCGAATAACTTCAGCGCCCGTCCCTCCGCCAGCACCTGCATCAGGTGGGCGTTCTTCTCCCGCTCAGAGCAACACGGGGTGACAATGATGCCATCCACCTGTTTTTCCAGCATCACCCGTACCGCGTCCTGCTCCGCCTGCCACTTCTCATCGCTGTTGCTCAGCAGCAACTGATAACCGGCCTGGCGGGTGACATCCGCCATGCCGCGCAGCGCCAGACCAAAATGCGGGTTTTCAATATCGCCGACAATCACCCCGATGGTGTTGGAACGTCCGGTATTCATGCTGCGCGCCAGCTCATTGGGGCGATACCCCAGGGTGGCCGCCGCGCGAGTGACGCGCGTCTGTACTTCTTCGCTCACCGCACCATACCCGCCCAGCGCGCGCGCCGCCTGCGCTTTTGATACCTTTGCCTCGCGCGCCACATCGGCAACGGTAGGCGCTTTAGAACGCACTTTCGGGTTGGTCATCATTCTTCAGAACCAGGGAGGGAATCGGTGAAAGCATGTTAACCCAATGAGACCGGTCTCACAAACGGTTACCATCAGGTCGGCAGCGATGCCGACCTGAGCATTAATCGTTACTGAACCGTCCGACAATGTTCGCCGCGCCAAGCGCATGGCCTTTCAGCTTGTCGATCAGCGCGTCATGCGTTAGTCCCGGCGGCAACTGGTCTGGCGCTAAATCGGTTGCCACCAGCACAAAGTTATAGTGATGCATACCGCTGCCCACCGGTGGGCAAGGCCCATAATAATGGGTGGTGCCGGGTGAATTTTTGCCGCCGGTGTAACCGATGCCTTTCGCCAGATCCCCTTTGGCAAACGCGGTACGATCGGCAGCGATGTTATAACCCACCATATGCGTCACCCCCAGGCCTTTGCCGCCCACCGGGTCGGTGATCATCAGAGCAAAGCTGCGCGTACCCGGCGGCACATTTGACCAGCTCAGCGCCGGTGACACATTCTCGCCGGTACAGGAGGGATTGCCTTTGGCATTACCGGCGAACGCCTTATCCAGCAGGGCGTTATCAGTAAAATCGGGGGATTGCAGGGTAAAAATCGGTGCCGCAAGCACCGAAGCGGGAAACAGCGCCAGCAGCAAAACGCGCTTAAGCATAACCATCATTCACTCCTGTTGAGGAAAAAACCGACCAAAGAAACAAGTATATAACCTGATTTTCCCCCCGCTTTCGCTAAACTGCAAAACGCACCTATCGAGAAATCAGGGAGCCAGGATGTCAGACTCAGCCCTTCAGCGTTTTATGCCCGCAACCCGGCAATGGTTTAGCAGCGCCTTTACGGCACCGACGCCGGTGCAGGCTGACGCGTGGCAGGCCATTGCCAGCGGCAAAAATTGTCTGGTGATTGCGCCAACCGGTTCGGGAAAAACGCTGGCGGCCTTTCTCCACGCCATCGACGCGCTGTTTCGCGAACGCAGTCAGGAGGACGCTGTCGCCCGCAGCCATAAAACCCGCATCCTGTATATCTCCCCGGTCAAGGCGCTGGCCGCCGATGTACAACGCAATCTGCAACTGCCGCTGGCGGGCGTAGAGGCGCAGCGTCGTTTGCAGGGCGATGCACAGATCGCGCTTGAGGTGGGAATGCGATCCGGCGATACGCGCAGCGCGGAACGGGCAAAGCTGCAACGACGCCCGCCCGATATCCTGATTACCACGCCGGAATCGCTGTTCCTGATGCTGACCTCCAAAGCGCGCGAGACGCTGCGCGGCGTTTCCACGGTGATTGTTGATGAAGTTCATGCGGTCGCGGGCACCAAACGCGGCTCCCATCTGGCGCTCAGCCTTGAACGCCTCGACGCGCTGCTGACGCATCCGGCGCAGCGTATCGGCTTATCCGCCACCGTCCGTCCACCGGAAGCGGTGGCGCGTTTTCTCGGCGGTGCCGGGGAAACCCTGGTGGTCAATCCGCAGGCCAGACGGCCGTTGCAGCTGACCATCACCGTGCCGGTGGAGGATATGACGGATATCCAGCAGCGCCCGGACGCCCGCGCGGTGCAGGATGCCACCCTCGCCGCCGGGTCGATCTGGCCGCATATCGAAGCCGGGATTCTCGACGAAGTGCTGCGCCATCGCGCCACGCTGGTGTTTACCAATTCGCGCGGGCTGGCGGAAAAACTCACCGCACGCCTCAACGAACGCTATGCCCGGCAACGGGGTGAACACCCCGCTGAACCGGAAGAAGCCTTTAGTTATGGCTCCTTTACCGGCGGCACCGAAAAACGCGCGCAAACCGCCGATAACTTTATCGCCCGTTCACACCATGGCTCGGTATCGAAGGAGCAGCGGCTGGAGATTGAAACCGCCCTGAAAGCCGGTGAGCTGCGTTGTGTGGTGGCCACCTCCAGCCTTGAACTCGGCATTGATATGGGCGATATCGATCTGGTGATTCAGGTGGGCGCGCCGCCTTCCGTCGCCAGTGCGCTGCAACGCGTCGGCCGCGCCGGACATCAGGTGGGCGGCACGCCGAAAGGGATTATCTGGCCGCGCACGCGTCGCGATCTGGTGGATGCGGCGGTGACGGTGGAGGCCATGCTGGCCGGGGAACTGGACGCCATCGCCCCGCCGCACAACCCGCTGGACGTGCTGGCGCAACATACGGTTGCCGCGGCGGCGATGGATACGCTGCATGTGGATGGCTGGTTCGACCGCGTACGCCAGGCCGACCCGTTCCGCGCGCTACCGCGTGCCGCATTTGAAGCGGTGCTGGATATGCTGGCCGGTCGCTATCCCTCGGACGAATTCGCCAACCTGCGTCCGCGCATTATCTGGGATCGCCACAACCACACCCTGAGCGGGCGTCCCGGCGCGCAGCATCTGGCGGTGACCAGCGGCGGCACCATCCCGGATCGCGGCATGTTCAGCGTGATGCTGCCCGAAGGTGAAGAACAGGCCGGGGCGCGCCGGGTAGGCGAACTGGATGAGGAGATGGTTTACGAATCACGGGTGAATGACATCATCACCCTCGGCGCGACCTCATGGCGCATCCAGCAGATCACCCACGATCAGGTGGTGGTGGTACCCGCGCCGGGGCGCTCTGCCCGCCTGCCGTTCTGGCACGGCGAAGGAGTTGGCCGTTCGGCGGCGTTAGGTGAAGCCATTGGCCGCTACCTGCGCGCGGTGGACGAGGGCGCGCCGCCGGGCGAGGCGCTGGATAACAACGCCTGGCACAATATTCAGACGCTGATCGCCGAACAGCGTCAGGCCACCGGCCTGCTGCCAACCGATCGCACCCTGCTGATCGAACGATGCCGCGACGAGACCGGTGACTGGCGCGTTATTTTGCATTCGCCTTACGGTCAGCGCGTTCATGCTCCCTGGGCGCTGGCGGTGGCGGAACGTATCGGGCGGGTAATGGGCATCGATCCGGCCGTGGTCGCCAGCGACGATGGCATTGTGGCGCGTTTCCCTGACAGCGAAGGCCGTGTGCCGGGCGCTGAACTGTTTTTATTTGCGCCTGATGAGCTGCAACGCGTGGTCACCCAGTCGGTCGGCCATTCGGCGCTGTTCGCCGCCCGCTTCCGGGAATGCGCCGCCCGTGCGCTGCTACTGCCGCGCCGCAATCCGGGCAAGCGTTCGCCGCTATGGCAGCAACGGCTGCGCGCCGGGCAGTTGCTGGAAGTGGCCCGCCAGTTTGATGATTTTCCCATCCTGATCGAAACCGCGCGCGAATGTTTGCAGGATGTCTATGATCTGCCCGCCCTGCATCAACTGATGGTGCGGCTGCAACAACAGGAGATTCAGCTGGCGGAAGTCACCACCGAATCGCCCTCTCCTTTTGCCGCCCCGCTGCTGTTTGGCTACGTGGCGGAATTTATGTATGCCAGCGATGCGCCTGCGGCGGAAAAACGCGCCTCGATGCTGGCGCTGGATAGCAAGCTGCTGGGCGATCTGCTCGGTCAGGTGGATATGCGCGAGCTGCTGGCCCCCGAGGTCGTGGCGCGCGTCGGCGAGGAATTGCAGCGCACGCTGCCCGATTATCAGGCCAGCAGCATTGAGGCGCTGGTCGATCTGCTGCGCGAGATGGGTCCGCTTTCCAGTGCCGGACTGGCGCAGCGTTATCGCGGCGAAGCAGCGCTCCCGGCGGGTTTGCAGGCGCTGCAACGGGCGCACCGGATATTCGCCGTCAGCATCGCCGGTGAACAGCGCTGGGCGGTGGCGGAAGATGCCGCCCGTCTGCGCGATGCGTTAGGCAGCGAGGTGCCGGACACGCTGCCCCCGGCGCTGCTGCAACCGGTGGCGCGCCCGCTACACGATCTTCTTAATCGTTACGCCCGCACCCATGCGCTGTTCACCACGGAGGAAATTGCCCGGCATTTTGGCCTGGGGCGCGCGGTCGCCGACGCCGCGCTGGACGATCTGCGCCAGCAGGATAAGGTTCTGAAAGGCGACTTTGCCGGCGGCGCGGCGCAATGGGTAGCGGAGAGCGTCTTTCGCCGCCTGCGCGTACGCTCATTACAGGCAGCACGCGAGGCCACCAAACCCGTTTCTCAGGCGATATATGTATCGTTGCTGCTGGAGCGTCAGGGGGTGCTCAGCGATGCCGCCGCCCGCCAGG
Source organism: Pantoea sp. X-Soil-TKNS-1207 (assembly GCF_059730485.1). NCBI lineage: Bacteria > Pseudomonadati > Pseudomonadota > Gammaproteobacteria > Enterobacterales > Erwiniaceae > Pantoea > Pantoea sp. X-Soil-TKNS-1207. The sequence goes on along the minus strand of NZ_AP035958.1, from coordinate 2,111,012 downwards.
CACAGGGAGCCTTTAGTGGCGTCAACGGCGTGGTGCGGGTGATCGAACAGCTGGCGGGCGTGGCATTGCCCGCCTCGCTGTGGGAATCACAGATTCTTCCCGCCAGGGTGCGTGATTATCAGCCTGCGATGCTGGATGAGCTGCTTTCCAGCGGCGAGGTCATCTGGAGCGGACAGCGCGCCCAGGGGGCGCATGATGGGCTGGTGGCGCTGCATCTGAGTGAATACGCGGCGGAAACGCTGTCGCCGCCGGATGAAGGTAAAACCGTGGCGCTGACGCCGTTACAGCAAACGCTGCTGGATCTGTTGCAGGACGGCAGCGGCTGGTTTGTGCGCCAGCTGGTGCCGCGCGTCGGCGAGGGTACGCAGGATCCCACGCTGATCTATGAGGCGATGTGGGATCTGGCGTGGCGGGGTTATCTCACCACCGACACCTTTTCAGCGCTGCGGACACTAACCGGCAACGCCAGCACGCCGCGTCCGCGCACCACCCGCAACCGGCGGGGACGAATGCGCTACGCCGCGCCCGCCGCGCGTATCGCGCCCGGCCCGGCGCTCAACAGCATGGCAGGTCGCTGGTCGCTGATTAGCTCTGCGCCGCTCGCCGATACCGAGCGCGCGCTGGCGCTGACGGAAAATATGCTCGATCGTTTTGCGGTGGTCAGTCGCGGCGCGGCCATCGCTGAACAGGTGCCCGGTGGCTTCCCGGCGCTGCAACCGGTGTTGCGCGGCATGGAAGATGCCGGACGGCTGCTGCGCGGTCGTTTTGTCGCGGGCATGGGCGCCGCCCAGTTTGCCGATCACGCGGCGATTGATCGCCTGCGCCAGCTCGCCAGCAGCCCGCAAGGCGCATCGCCGCCCGTCGCGTTATCGGTGCTCGACCCGGCGAATCCCTTTGGCGTCCAGCTCCCCTGGCCGCTGAGCGTGGCGGGTACGCGTCCCACCCGTCGCAACGGCGCGCTGCTGGTGATCGCCCAGGGGCGGGTGCTGCTTTATCTGCCGCAGGGCGGCAAAGAGCTGCTGACGTTTGTTGCCAACGCCAGCAGCGATGAACTTCATGCGGCCATCGGCGCCCTGGCGCAGGCGTTGCGCCGGGAAAAGCATCTCAGTTTTACGCTGGAGCGGATTGACGAAGGCCCGGCCGGGCAGTCACCGCTGCTCGCCGCCCTGAAAGAGAACGGATTTTCCCGCGTACCGAAGGGATATAGCTGGTATGGGTGAGGCTAACCGATAACGGGCCGTCTCCGGTTATGGCGCGGGTTTCCAGTTCAGAAATTATTCATCTTTTCCTCACGGAGAGTTCCTTGATAAAGGGGGCGGCCGTAACCAGGTTTTATCCTCCTGGTACTTATCTTGCCGTCCATTAACCGTGAAGGAGTTCCTTATGACGGGTGCAGTCCCTGTCTCACCATCCTCAGCGCGTACCACTGCGCCGCAGCCGCAAGTCTCTGCGACCCTGGCCTTTGGCCGAATATGCCAGTCCCTGTGTAACAGCCTGGCGACGCTCTCCAGCAATCACCAGTTGCCCGGCTCCGCGCCAGAAGCGCTCAGGCAGGGCATGAGCAATGCCAGCCACTTTTTTAACGCCCTGATCCACGCCAGTGCCAGCGGCATGGAGAGGCCGCTGCTGGCCGCCGGGCATCTCGTGCTGCACTGGTTGTTCTGCCAGTTGCGTCAGCAGGCCATGCATCAGGCGAGCAGCCAGCTGCCCCGGCTGATGCTCACCACTGCGGAAAATCCTGAACTTAACGACTACTTCTATGCGCTGAATCGTCTCGCGCTTTCCGTCTCCACTGCGCAGCAGGCCAGCGCAGCGCTGGCCTGTCTCAAACGTGATGCCGTCAGCCGTGAGCCATGGTTAAACCGTCTGGCGGCAGAGGATCGTAACCGCTGTCGCGATTTTGAACAGAAACTCACGGCCTGTCTGGAGAAGATGGCCTTCTGGCAACCGCGTTCGACCCTGCTGCTGCCGCTGGTTAACGGGCTGGCTCCCTATCTCAGCGTCGGTATCGATCTCCTGATCCCCCCTCTCGCCCCCGCCCCGGCGCCACCCGCGCCGGGACAAACGCTATTTGCCAGCCCGGTTTTCCCTGGCGAGACCGGCCCGGATGCAGAGGGGTGGTTCGACCCGATCAGCCTCGTCCTCAACCTGCCCGCTGAGGTTGATCGGCCGCCGCTGAACCTGCGTCAGGGGCAATCCGTTTGCCTGCGGATAGCGAAATGTCCGTCAGGCATCGTGCAAGCGTCCGGCAATCAGAGTGCAGGCTTTGACATGGCGGGTTTTGGCATCGAAGCGAATCTGGCCACCCGGCTCTGCGTGAGTAATCACCACCAGCCTGCGATCAGCATACAACGGGGGTTGAACCGTGCCGCCTCCCCTTATCCCTCGCAGATTTATCGCCACCCATTGCAGATCGCCGGGGCGAACGAAGTCGCAAACCACGCGGTTTGCCCTGAACCGCCGGTCGTCACTGGCGCCGCCGCCCGTGCCGGGCCGGAGGTTTTGCCGCATCCCGCCGCGCTGCGCGCCGCGTCGTCCGGCTGGCATCTGCTGCCGCTGGTCGGGGCGCAGGATATCGATATGCCCCAGGATAATGGCGAGGATCTGGACCCTTTCGGGCCGATGGTCGGGTTTGATGAGTGGCCATTCTATGATTATGACGAGACGTCGCCTCCTGCCGTCTCCCCGTCCGCGTCGGTGGCATCGGCCGAGCAGATTGATTACGAGGTCAATCTGTTCTCGCGCGATAAACGCCCCTTTTTTCCTTTTCAGTTCACGGCACAAGCCCGGACAACAGCGACTCCGCGCCGGACCACACTGGCGCCCCCAGCCACAACGCCGGATAGTATGAGCGTGCTGTTTGGCGGCGCCGATGAATCAACAACTGTGGGTTCATGCCGCATAAAACAGCCGTCGCCTGACGTCCGCGATCTCGCTGACATGCTGGATAAAGCACAACAGTGGATCGCACAGCTTCAGGCCGGGAAAGCTGATAGCAAAATTCACGCCTTTTTCCTGCAATTGACCGGCAATGCCAATTCACCCCGCACGCCGTTGGAAGAAGTGGTCACCCTCGCCCGGAAATTAGTCACCGGCAACCCGCCCCCTTACGCTATTGACGAGAACGCGGCGCGCCAGTTCGCCGCGCTGTTATTTGCGGGTTCCGGTTTCCAGGAAAATAGAGAGTTGCTGGATGCCTGGGTGCGTTCATCCGAAGGGAGAAAACAGCTGACGGATATCCTGCTGTTCGGCATCGATCGGGCGATCCCCGATGCGGGAAAATTAGTTTCCGCGAGCATGAATAGCCTGCTGGAGAGAATGAAACCCGACATTACCCGATTCTCTGCGCTGGCGAATATTCTTACCGATTTGCAGAACGGCTTCAGAAATAATCTGATCGCCTCGGTGCTGAATACCGGGGGAACGCCACCCGCCTTTATTACCAACGAGATCGTCATAGAGAAACTGCAATTTCTGCACCGGCAATTTATTGAACATCACCTTCCCTGCTTTCGCCTGTGTGAACAGCAGGCGGTCAGCGACGAAATCGTGCTTTCTGAGAATGGCGTACTGTTAACGATGGCAGCGGGGATGATTGCCGATAACGACAGATTACAGACCATCACGCCAAAGACGCTGAAACAATTCGGTTTGCAGGCCATATTGCGCCTCTCTGAAGATCAGGTGCTCAGCATGTTTTCCTATTACGACGATCTGCTGGCTAAAGGCCATTTCAGAATGATAGATGTCCTGAATAATCTTCAGATTAAAGGTGAATTGTTAGTCCGCACACTCTATCTCAACAACAAAATTTATCACGGTTTGCAGCAAGGCGCGGAACAGCTCTGGCAACTCAACACTGACTATCAGGCTCTGGCCCAGGTGGAAAAACAGTTGTGCATTCTGGCCCTTGGACAGATGCCCGCGGTCGATCAGGATTTTTTTCTGCATGCATCGCGTGAACCCCAGGGGCTTGAAGTGATGTTTATTCGCGCGGGAAATGCATCAGACCCCATTAAAAACCCCCATTTTATCGGCTTTAACCTGGCGGGAGAGTTTGACGGTATTATTCGCTGCTATTTTTTCTCGGTGATCCCGGCGCTAAATAATCTGGCCGCGCCCATCGCCTTTAACGATTCCGACATTTACCGCAATAAAGAGCATTACACCCGCTGGATTAACCAGGCGGGCAAAGCCGATTTTGTCGCTCGCCTGTCGGCGCAGGCACCCGGTGAGTTGTCGCAAATTAGGTTCTTTGCCAGCGATAAACAGGGCCTTCCCCAGGCCAGCGTCAGGGAAAACTGGAGAATTTATAGTCAGAGTTTAAGCCAGGGTATTACCCGTCTGCGTTTTCCTGAAGTGAGACCATTGCCATCGGCAGCCCCTGCGGCAGGCGGTCTCGATAACGCCGTCAGTTTTGCCGGCAATTTACTCTATCAACTCTCGCCGATAGAGTCCTGCAAGCAGGCGGTGAGTGATATTTTCGACCGCCCGGAGACGTTGAAGAAAATATTGATCAGCCTCGAGCAGAGCGCGTTATGTCTTTATGATATCTCGCCGGAAGGAGAAGGCAGCAAGCTGATAAAATTTATTTCTTATGGTCTGCGCTCGGTCGTGGGGAAAATAACCGAAAAATTCCGCGAAGAGAGTCAGCGCGCTTCCTCCGCAGAGAATCAGAATCCGAATGAAGCACAGTGGCTTGCGGAAAAGAGATATATTGAAGATAGCCAGGTTAAAAACCATCTCGCGAACTCTACATTATTTAGCGCCGAGTTTGGCTGGATGCTGCATAACAACTCTCTGAATATGCGTCAGCTACCCTCGCAGGTGAAGATTATTGAGGTGTTTTGGGATATCACCACCGATCAGATATATTGCAAAACCAATAGCACCGCCGGAATAAAAAAATATCGCTTTGATCAGCAGAACTTCCTGTTACTTCCCAGCAATCACCTCAGGTCTCCTCAGGCGCTCACCATTAACACCCGCCGTTTTCTGGACAACATTGAAGGTGGCACGCTGGATGAATTAAAGCTGGATCGGCTCGAAGAAGATATAAAAGTGACCAAAAAATACAGCCCGGTCTATTTTAAAAGAGAGTTCACGCCGATAGACTTTAACACAGCCAATATTACAGCGACGTTTTTTGATAATCTGATCGCCCCGGTTGGCTGGCAACCGCAACGGCTTTGGGTAAAAAAAGAGGATGGTGACGAGATTATCACTGAATGGAAAGACAGCAATAACCAGATTCATTTTCATCAGCTGAGCAAGTATCTCGAAATCTTTCAGGAGTGGCACGGTGAAGTTGACAATAATAACGGCCATGCGACGCGCGCGAAGCGGGATATTTCGACTGCCGCGCCGTTATTCACCGACCTGGTGAGTCCGTTACAGTATGGTTATACGGCGTTAAATCCCTTTGAAGATCATCAGCGCCAAATCACATTGCAGAGATTAGTTGAAAAAGGCAACCTGCTTCCCGATCCGCCCCATTTTGCGGAGATTGCCTGTCGTAAAATGATGAAAGAGCTGCGACACATCCTGCCGCTTGATTTTATCCGTGGCAAATATCCTGCCGCCAGTAATTTTATTGAAAAGTTCGCCAGCTGGGAAACGGCCGCCCTTATTAATGATGGGTTCAATAAGTTTGTCAAAGCGGTCGAACTCTTCCACAGCGAAAATCCTGATGAAGAATCATTTTATCAAAAAGCGACTCACTTTATCATCCACCTGAGAGATCTGGATAAGAAAAAGAAGGCGTTTAACTACCTGAACCGCGACTGGAAAGAAGAACTGGATTTATATTACAATGACTATCTTGCGCGTGAAATGCAGGTTAACCGGCGATTAAATAAAATTATTGATAAGGTCAGATATCCAGGCACAAAGGACGATTCGAATTACATTCTGAAAACCAGAACCACACAAGACATGGCAACAAAATATCCGCAATTCCTTGCACTGCTTAATCTGAATCTTCAGGAGATACATACTCAGGCTGAAAGGATTAGCAATCTGTTTAATAACAATCACTATCCCGGCCTGATGAAAGAGGTCCTGCATGAATTCACGCTTAAGCTATTTACTGATGCTGAGGCGGAATCCTTTACCGCAGATTTCCGCCGATTACAGAACAACCTGCTGGCCCTCACCCCTGACAGATTCAGAATTTTCGAAGAAAGAGTATCAAAAGATGGAAAGCTGGTTTCCGGCTGTTTTAAAAATAAAGAAGAGAAGAATCTTTTCGGCAATGGTGAGATAGCCTTTACCATGATCGCAGATGGACACAAACATATCTATCTTCAGGAGATAAGCAACAGTGATTTAATTAAGCAGTTATTTACCCACGAGGCCGGACATATCAATAACGGGTTAGACATTGCCTATACGCCACCTGAAGTCTATGTGGACAGCAATAATCTGATGAAAAAATTCAGTTTTCGCGGCATTGAACTGTTCGGCAAAGATCTGTTATCCGACCGCGACCATATGGTGGATTATCTGATGCGCGACAGTCAGTTTCTGGAACGTTTCTGCGATCAGTTAGGCAAGTTTGCTGAAAAAGCCGAGCAGCGAGTGAAAATTATACATTTTATCAATACGTATTTAGGGAAAAATACTCAGCGTTATCAGTACCGCTTTAGTACGAGCGCGGAAAAAAAACGCGCCGATTTACGATCCCTGATGGATATCGCCTATAACAATAATCCATTCCTGCTCTATTTCCTGAAACAGAATGCCGATTTTATGATCAGCATCTGGCATCGGGTGGCTGAATTAGCCCGTGAGTACCTGGAACCGAATCAGAAAATAGATCCGGACGCGCTGATCAAATTCGACCGGTTAAAATCGTTAGTGCTTAAAGCCGGCGCGCTGCTGCTGGATGAAGTGAATGACGGCGCGTCGACGTCAAACAGCACCGCGTCCGCCGTCGGATAAGCCATTGCCGGGCACAGCAGCGCGCAACGTCGCGCTGCTGCCGGTGTTGATCAATAGCTCACCACCGTCACCCAGTTGGCGTCGCCACCCGCGGGCGCGCTGCCGACGCGTTTCAGCGCCCCGCTGCGCGGATTGATGGCGTAACTGCCGGTTACGTCACTTTTCTCGCCGCTGGCGATCAGCCAGTGGCCATCGGGGGTAATCGCAATGCTGCGCGGCTGTTTTTCTACCGGCCAGCTGCCAATCAGTTTCAGTTTGCCGTCGTCTTTATTGACGCGATAGCCGCTCACCGTGCTGCTGGTGCGCTCAGTCACATACAAAAAACGACCATCGGGCGTGATACGTATATCAGCTGACCAGATCCGTGGGGTGGGATCGTTATAATCGGCCAGCCGTTCACGTCCCGGTTGCAGATGATACTTCTGCGCCACGGCGTTGGGCCACTCGGCCACCTTCTTCAGCGCACCATTTTTCTGGCGCTGAAACTGGGTAATGATGCCGCCCATTTCGCCGACGTTGTAGAGAAAACGGTTATCCGGCGACATCACCGAATGACGCGCGCCGTTGCCCGCCTCCGTATCCACATAGCCGTTGCCGATCGGTGTCAGGCTGCCATCCTGGGTCAGATTGAGTTGCAGCACACGATCGGTGCCGAGATTGCCGACATACGCCGACTGTCCGGTCGCGTCGGTGATCACCGAATGCGCAGCATGGCCGGTTTTATAGGCCGCCACCGGTGGCGCAAGCACCTTGCCGTCGCTGCTCATCCGATAGACATGCACCACATCGCCATCATAGGACGATCCCAGCAGGAAGCGCCCGTGCGGGTCGGTGCTGATATAGGGATAACTGGCCGCCGCCGGGGTTTCTGTTGCTCCGGTCAGGTCGCCGCTTTGTGCATCAATCGTCCAGCTCACCAGCCGCAGCGGCTGGCTGCGAATCGCCGCATACAGATGATGATGGTCGGTGCTGAGGGCCATCGGCATCACTTTGCCACCCGCCGAGGTCTGGCCCAGCAGCGTCAGCGCGCCGGTTTTCTCATTTAGCGCGTAACGCGCAATGGTGCCGTCATTGGCCTCGGAAACGTACACGAAGGTCTGGGCCAGCGCTGGCCCACTCACTACCAGCCCGGCAAGTAATGCCAGGCGCACAGCAATTTTCATCAGTTTCTCTCCAGGATTCAGGGGCGGACCAGCGTTGGCCGTTTGGCATCGAAACGCCAGTTATCAATCAAAAATTGCATACCGATCGCATCGTTGCGGTTCTTATCGGGCAGCGCGTTATAGCGCGCATGGGCCTGCTCAACGCGCGCCATATCCAGTTGAATACCCAGCCCCGGCCCTTGCGGCAGCTCCAGATAGCCGTCACGGATCTGCGGCGGTTGCTGCGTCAGATGCTGCCCGTCCTGCCAGATCCAGTGGGTATCAAAGGCCGTCTGACGATCGCCCGGCGCCGCCGCGCCCAGATGCGCCACCATCGCCAGCGACACATCAAAATGATTGTTGGAGTGGCAGCCGGTGACCAGCCCCCACTCATTGCATAGCTGCGCCACCACGTTGGCGTTACGCATCGTCCAGAAGTGTGGGTCCGCCAGCGGGATATCGATGGCGTTCAGCTGCAACGCATGGTTCAGCTGTCGCCAGTCATTGGCGATCATATTGGTCGCGACCGGCACACCGGTGGCGCGGCGGAACTCGGCCAGGGTTTCACGCCCGGAATACCCCTGTTCGGCACCGCACGGGTCCTCCAGATAGGGCACTTTGCCTGCCAGCTGTTTGCCGAAAACGATCGCTTCATCCAGCGACCAGCTGGCGTTGGGATCGACCGTGACGCGGGCCTGCGGGAAACGCTGCAACAACGCCTCGACGGTCGCCACCTCCACCTCGCCAGGATGCACGCCACCCTTGAGCTTAAAGTCGCGAAAACCGTATTGCTGCTGCGCCGCTTCCGCCAGCCGTACCACCGCGTCACTGTCCATCGCGGCTTCATGCCGCAGCCGGAACCAGTCGCCCGCTTTGCCGCTGCCGGACTGATAATCCATCGTGGTGCGCTGACGATCGGCGATATAGAACAGATAGCCCAGCACCGGAATACGGTCGCGCTGCTTACCGCTGGCGAGCAGATCCGCCACCGGCAGGTTAAGAAACTGCCCCTGCAAATCCAGCAGCGCGGCTTCAATCGCTGCCGCCGCGTTATAAAACTTCTCCGGGTTCATCTGCGGGATGTGGATATCGTTGGTATGCGCGGTTTGCAGGGTGCGGGCATCGCTGGCATATAACTGGCTGAGCGTGGCGTTAAGACGCAGCAGCGAGCTGCCCTCGATTTGCGGTCTGAATTGTTCCAGCAGTTGCAGCGTAGAGGCGTGACAGGGCGTCTCGCCGACGCCCTGATGTCCGGCAGAGTCGGTCAGAATCACCAGAATGCGGGTGAAGTAGCAGTTATGCGCCCCGCCGATATTCAGCAACATGCTGTCGTAACCGGCAACCGGCACGATGCGCATCGATTTAATGACTGGACTGTCTGACATGGTGCTTCTCCGTGTGACCATAGGCTGGGGGGATCGGTTTGCGGCGTAACAACAGCCAGACGCCGGTGATAACCGACACGCTGGTCAGCGCGTACAGGCCGCCGGTGGTGCTGCCGGTTTGCATTTCGAGGTAGCCAAATACCGTCGGGGCAAAGAAACCGCCGAGGTTGCCGATGGAGTTAATCAGGGCAATGCCCGGCGCGGCGATGGCGGCAGGCAGTTCACCCTGCGGCATCGGCCAGAAAAAGGCGGCGCTGACTTTAGAACCGATACAGGCGACGATCATCGCCACAAAGCCAAACCACGGCGTGCCGGTGGTGGCCATCAGGGTGCCGCAGGCGGCGACCAGCATCGCCAGCCCTAAACCTTTATCCAGCCGGTCGCGATAGCGGTCGGTGGTTTTGCCCAGCAGGAACAGCGCAACGATGGCGCACAGCCAGGGAATGGCCGTCAGCAGTCCGATCTCGAAACTGTTAAAGCCCTGGATACGCTGAATAATCTGCGGCAGCCAGAACACCAGCGTGTAGCCGGTCATGGTCATGGTGAAAAAGATCAGGCAATAAAACAGCAGGTGGCGATCTTTAAGCAGTCCCCAGCGGCCATATTCCCGCGCGTGCTCATCACGTACCGCATCTTCCTGCGCCAGCTGTTGCGCCAGCGCCTGTTTTTCGGCGGAGGTCAGCCATGTTGCCTGCTCCGGGCGCGAAACCAGCACCAGCGCCGCCACCAGGCCAATCACTATCGAACCGCCCCCTTCCACCAGCATCACCCATTTCCAGCCAGCAATGCCCATGACATCGTGCATCATCAGGATCGCGCCGGTAAGCGGCCCGGAAAACAGGAAGGCGCTGGCGGTGGCGCTCAGCACCATGGCGGTGGCGCGGCCACGCCAGGCGTTCGGCACCCACTGGCGGAAATAGAACAATACGCCCGGAAAGAAACCCGCCTCCGCGACGCCGAGCAGAAAGCGCAGCAGATAAAAGTGCAGCGGCGTGCTGACAAAACCGGTCAGCACCACCACCATGCCCCAGGTGATCATGATGCGTGTCAGCCACACCCTGGCGCCGAGCTTTTTCAGCATGATGTTGCTCGGCACCTCAAACAGCGCGTAGCCGATAAAAAACAGCCCGGCGCCGAAGCCAAACGCCGCTGCACTGATGCCGGCATCGGTTTGCAGTTCAGCCTTAACAAAGCCGATGTTGGCACGGTCGATCTGGTTGATAATCAGCATTACCGCCAGCATTGGGATGATGCGACGGAAGAATTTACCGATAGCCGAGGCCATCAGCGCGGCGTGATCGTCTGAGAAATCAGGGGATTGTTGCACCGTCATGCATCACCTTTCGGGTTAAGAGCATCGCCTATAGATATATGCGGCCTTTTGCTGAGCGGTTATGTGTGATTGCCTGAGTCAGTTTGGGCATCTGGACAAAGGCCACTTTATTTCAGTGGGTTAGCCTGAAAAGGCACAAAAAGTTTAGCGCAGGATTGTGCGCTGGCTCACTGGGCGCAGATGGCTTAACATCGGGGCAAATGCTTGTTATGGAAACGGAGTCTGGCATGTCTTCTTTGCGTTTATTGCTATCGCAATCCAATGATCCCTGGTTCAACCTTGCGGTTGAAGAGTGTATTTTCCGGCAGATGCCTGCCACGCAGCGCGTGCTGTTTTTATGGCAAAACGCAGAAACCGTGGTCATCGGACGCGCCCAGAACCCATGGAAAGAGTGCAACACGCGCCGTATGGCGGAAGACCATATCAGGCTGGCGCGCCGCAGCAGCGGCGGGGGCGCGGTGTTTCACGATCTCGGCAACTGCTGCTTCACCTTTATGGCCGGTAAGCCGGAATACGATAAAAGCGTCTCTACGGCGATCATTCTCCAGGCGCTGATGCAGCTGGGTATCCCGGCGGAAGCCTCCGGTCGTAACGATATCGTGGTCAACGTAGCGGGTGAAGTGCGTAAGATTTCAGGTTCTGCCTATCGTGAAACGCCGGACCGGGGTTTCCATCACGGCACCTTCCTGATGAACGCCGACCTCGCGAGACTGGCGGATTACCTCAATCCTGATGTGAAAAAACTGCAGGCGAAAGGCATCACCTCGGTACGCTCCCGCGTGGCTAACCTGATCGAACTGCTGCCCGATATCAGTTATCAGAAAATTTGTGACGCTGTCACTGCCGCTTACTTCGCCTGGTATCAGGATCGGTGTGAGCCGGAATATATTTCGCCCGACGCCTTACCTGACCTGCCCGGTTTCACCGAACAGTTCGCGAAGCAAAGCAGCTGGGAATGGAACTTCGGCCAGGCGCCGGACTTCTCCCATCTGCTGGACCAGCGCTTTAGCTGGGGCGGTGTGGAAATCCATTTCGACGTGGAACGCGGCAGCATCAGCCGCTGCCAGATTTTTACCGACAGCCTCAACCCGGCGCCACTGGAAACCCTGGCGACGCAGTTGCAGGGCGTGGCATATCGACCGGAAGCGGTGGCGCACCAGCTCGCGCAGTTGCAGCAGGCGTTCCCGCAGCAGCAGGCGGAACTGGCCGAGCTGGCACAGTGGCTGGTCACCAGTCTGAGTTGATACGGGTCTGTGCCTGGCGTGCTGACATGCCCTTTAATTTAAATTAACCACATATGCCCTGTAGCGTTATTTCTCACGACAGGGCAAGCAGCTCGCCGTAATTATTAAATTTCCCTGTAAATGCTTTAAGCGCTGAGCCAGATTTTTATTATGCGCGGCTAAAAGGTCTGATCAGGATCTGATTCACCCGCAATAAAATCCCATAAGGAAAATCTGAAGTTTCACCACCGCTCGTGACCATCATCCAACATAACGCTAGAATCTGGCGGCCCTGACACATAACACAAATAATTTACATCGGATATATTCACTTCAAGGAATTATATGAAAGGCATTCTGGCTTTATTCATGCTTTTTGGGGCGGGTAGCGCATGTGCCAGCACCTATGTCTGCGACCAGATTGCAACACGCGATGGGAAACCTGTGGCTGCGGAAACGATAGTTAAAATTTCCGGTGCTGATTTGCAGATGAAAACGGGTGGTAAGATTCTCAGTTTTGATAACTTCAATGGAAGTACTGCTTACAGGGACAACTTTCTGCTGAAGAAAGCCAATGGTTTTTTTATGCTGGCGGAGTACGACGATAACATTGAAAACCTCTCTGGCAATGAAAAAGCGAAATCTACCTATGGATTTGGTGGCTGTGAGTTGCAGTAATTAAAGAATAAAGCCTCGCAGGAGGCTTTATTTTTCCCTCTCAGGCCAGCACTCGTGGACTCCTTCTGCTGTCGTTCAGCTGCTGACACATCCTGTGCCACCCGCCTCCCCTGTTATGCCTGATAAATTTCCTGCACGGTTTTGTTTGGCTGGTGGTTGCCTGGCCTGCAACTATCAATTTTCATAGTTGTTACCTGCCTGTTTTTTATGGTATTTATGAAAAATTAATTCTTTTCTGGTGATGTTATGAAAATTATAATTAGCGATATAAACCAATGGCTGGGTACTTCTCAACATCACGTGCAGGGCATATTAGATCTGGTGTATAAAACATTTTCTTCCATGGTTGGCAGCGAACTGAACAAAGATATTGTCGTGGGTAATCACCCTGAAGATGAAGATGCGCCCATTATCTATTATTATAATGAACCCTGCACCGCCTATAAAATTGACTTATCGCTGAGAACATTCCATCAACCACAAATCATCTATCAGTTCGCTCATGAGTTATGCCATGCTTTTTGTGATTTTAACAACCATAAAACCTACAAACAAAAATGGTTTGAGGAAACGTTGTGCGAAGCGGCCTCACTGAGTGTGCTGAATGAAGTGCTGAAGAATTACGATCAAACCGCACCCTCGCTGCAAACAGGAAAGTTTACCAGGCCGCAACTTGAGGATTATATAAACTGGCGTCTCAATTCGACTGAAAAAAACCGCGCAAAAGAATCCATCATTGAATTTCTGCAAAACAATATTCATCAGCTGGAGAATAACCGTTACCTGAGAGATAAAAACCGGGTAATTGCGTTATATCTTTGTGAACAATTCTTTTACCCGACACCCGGCTTCTGGGGAATTTTACAGTCGTATAACGCCAGACCGTTTCATGCCAGCCTTAGCTTTGCAGATTTTATTCATCATTGGGCATCAAACGGGGAGACTAGGGTACAACAATTATCCAGCCAGTTAGGTTTGTAACTTTTATCTTAACCTGAGATCGCAAACATGGTGCGTTCCTCCAGGCAAAGATGCATAGCGGCAGTAACTTGTCTGATTTGATTACCATCGGGCTGCATGGTGGCGGATGACGGTCTCTCCTGGATATAAAAAGCCGCAGGCATTGCCGCCGCAGCCAGCTGATCGCCCTTCTGCATTGACAACCTTGTACACTGCCACCATATGGTTATAATGAATTAACCAAATGGAGGTTAACCATGAAACAATTCACACTCCCCGCTTCATCACCTGCGCCGGAACGTTTGTGGCAATTTGCCGGGCTGAACAGCGCCGATGGCGTGCTGCTGATGGGGCAGATCGATCAGGGTCTGGAAGGGTCGGTGGTCAGCCGCATTGTCTCCTGGGCGCGCATTACCCAGGCCGATCTGCGTCATATGACCGGCATTCCCGGCACCACGTTTACCCGCGGACTGAAAAATCGCTTTACCTCCGAGCAGAGCGAACGGCTGGTGCGTTTTATCCGGGTGATGGATCGCGCGGTCGAGCTGTTCGAAGGAAATAAAGAGCAGGCGTTGCAGTGGCTGAATGAGCCGGTACGCGCGCTCGGCAACCAGAAACCCGGCGATCTGGTGGCGTCCGAAACCGGCGCTTATGAAGTGCTGAAGCTGATTACCCGTCTTGAGCATGGTGTCTATTCGTGACGTTATATCGCCTGACCAAAACCCGCTATCTCAGCTCGGCCTGGAGCGGCTACGGCGCCAGGGAAGGCGGTGGCCGCTGGAACAGCATTGGCGTTTCGATGGTTTACACCTCCGAAACCGCTTCTCTCACCATGCTGGAAACCCTGATCCATCTGCAAAGCGCCAGCATCCTGGATTTCTTCACGCTGCTCAGCGTGGAGGTGCCGGACGATCTGATCCAGTGGGTCGATGTCGCTCAGCTGCCGCAAAACTGGGCGGCGGCCCAGGCTCCGGCGGCGCTGCGTCAGTTTGGCGATTTCTGGATCGAGAGTCAGGCCTCAGTGGCGTTACGCATTCCCAGCGCGCTGTCGCCGGTGGAATTCAATTACCTGCTTAACCCCGAGCATCCGCAGTTCAACGCCCTCGTCAAAGACGCGGTAGAAATCCCTTTCCGTTTTGATGAGCGCTTTTCACGTTAAATCCGCCTGAGCGCATGAACTACACTTGGTCATTCTCCGTTGCACAAAGGAAGATTTATGACCGATCAACAACCGCTTAACCACGCATGGTTACTGGCTTCACGTCCTCAGGGCGAGCCGGTGAAAGAGAACTTCCGCTTTGTCGAACAGCCGCTTCCAGCCGTTCCCGAGGGCCAGATGTTGCTACGTACCCTGTATCTCTCCCTCGATCCCTACATGCGCGGACGCATGGATGACAGCAAATCCTACGCCCCGCCGGCCGCGTTGAATCAACCGATGGTGGGCGGCACGGTGAGCGAAGTGGTGACGTCACGCCATGCCGATTTCCAGCCGGGAGATCGGGTGCTGGCGGGCAGCGGCTGGCAGACGTATGCCCTGTCCGATGGCACCGGCGTGACGAAGCTCGGCAAACACCTGCCGCATCCCTCCTGGGCGCTGGGGATTCTGGGGATGCCGGGTTTCACCGCCTATATGGGGCTGATGGATATCGGACAACCCAAAGCGGGCGAAACGCTGGTGGTGGCGGCCGCCACTGGCCCGGTTGGCGCCACCGTGGGACAGTTAGGCAAAATGAAAGGCTGTCATGTGGTCGGCGTGGCGGGTGGCGAAGAGAAATGCCGCTACGCCACAGAGACCCTCGGCTTTGACGCCTGTCTCGATCACCATCGCGACGATTTTGCTGAGCAGCTGGCGGCAGCCTGTCCTAAGGGAATCGATATTTATTTCGAGAATGTGGGCGGCAAAGTGTTTGACGCGGTATTCCCGCTGCTGAATACCGCCGCCCGCGTGCCGGTGTGCGGCCTGGTGTCGGGCTATAGTCGCCGCGAGTTGCCCGCCGGGCCGGACCGCACCCCGTTGATTTTGTCGGGCATCCTGAAACGTCGCATCCGTATGCAGGGATTTATTATTTTTCAGGATTACGGTGATCGTTATGCGGAATTTTTGTCTGCCATGACGCCGCTGGTAGAGAGCCAGCAAATTCACTATCGGGAACATGTGATCGACGGGCTGGAGAATGCCCCGCAGGCGTTCTTCGATATGTTGCAGGGCAGGAATTTCGGCAAAACGGTGGTGAAGGTTTAACGCACGCGTCGTCAGATCGGCATCAGTGCCGGTCTGACAGCACGTCACGCACAAACTCCGTCAGCGCTTTTAACGCGGGCGGCACCAGCCGATGACCGGGATAATAGAGGCACAGTTCACCGAGGTTAACCTGCCATGTCGGCATCAGCCTGATTAACCTGCCCGCCTGCACGTCAGCCGCGATATGCCGCTCCGACATACAGGCAATCCCCAATCCCGCCACTGCCGCTTTCTGCGCCGACGCCAGATCGTTAACGGTGAGCAGCGGTTCCGCCTGCACTTTAAAGTGACGTTGCCCATCGCTGAGTTCCCAGCGATAGATGCTGCCGTCGGACATGCGCATACAAATGCACGGATGCGCAGTTAACGCTTCCGGTTGCTGCGGCGCTCCAGCGCGGGCGATATAGTCCGGGGAAGCGACGAGGATCATCCGCAGCGGCAGCGTCAGTTTTACCGGGATCATATCGGCCGGGATATCGTCCGCCAGCCGGATACCGGCGTCAAAGCCTGCCGCCACGATATCCACCTTCTCTCTCTGGCTGTAGATATCGGCGCGGATGCGCGGATAACGCGCCAGAAACGGCAGCAGAATGTCGTCATACCACAACGCGCAACTCTCCGGCGGCGCGTTAATCCGCAACGCCCCGGCCGGATCGCTGGGCGCGCTGGCGATCTCTTCCGATGCGCTGCGGATCATCTCCACCGCCGGGGCGATTTTCGCCATAAACCGCTGCCCGGCTTCCGTCAGCCCAACGCTGCGGGTGGTGCGGTTAAACAGGCGCGCGCCCAGCCGCTTTTCCAGCGCCGCCACCGCGTTGGTCACCGCCGAGGGCGAGATTTCCAGTTCGCCAGCCGCCCCGCTAAAACTGCCGCGACGGGCTACCGCCAGCACGATTTCAAGTTCAGAGATACCGGTTCGGTTCATCGATTATTCCGTTAGTCGCAATACCCTTTGCAGGGTCAGGCGGATTATAGCGCCAGCTGACGCGTGCTACTTTGCTCCACACACACGCCTTACAGGAGAACAGCCCATGCGTTCCATCGAACACATTTATATTAACGGTCGCTTCGTTACCCCGGCAGGAACCGAGTGGCTGGATATTATCAGACCTGCGGACGGCAGCGTTATCGGCAAAGCCCGGCTGGCGGATGAGAGCGATGCGTTGCAGGCGATCGCCGCCGCCAAAGCTGCGTTCCCGGCATTTTCCCGCACCAGCGTGCCGGAACGTCTGGCGTTACTGGAAAAGATGTATCAGGCGCTGCGCCAGTGCGAAGACGAACTGCACGCGGCGATCCGCGAAGAATATGGCGCGCCCGCTTCCCGTTCGCAATGGATGGCAACCTATCCGGCTGACGTCATCAGACAAGTGATGACCGAGCTGCACACCTTCGCCTTTGAGCAGCAAACCGGGCGCGCCAGGGTACAGCTAATGCCGCTGGGCGTGGCCGGTCTGATCACGCCGTGGAACAGTAACGCGGGCTTTATCTGCAACAAACTGGCGACCGCCATAGCCGCAGGTTGCACAGCGGTGATTAAACCCAGTGAATTCAGCGTATTGCAGACCGAGGTGGTGACGCGTGCGCTGGACCGCGCCGGATTGCCGCCCGGCGTGTTCAATATCGTCACCGGCCGTGGCGCCAGCGTCGGCCAGGCCATCAGCACCAGCCCGGATGTGGCGAAAATCTCCTTCACCGGATCGACAGAAACCGGCAAAGCCATCCTGCGCAGCGCAGCGGAGAGCTTTAAACGCGTCACGCTGGAGCTGGGCGGCAAATCCCCCACCCTGATCCTGCCCGACGCCGATGCCGCCAGCGCTGCCGAACTGGCAGTGCAGGCGGGCTTTATCAATAGCGGCCAGGCCTGCATTGCCGGTACGCGCATTCTGGTGCCGGAGCAGCGTAAAGCCGAGTTCGAGCGCGCGCTGACCGCCGCCGTGCAACGTCAACGCTCCGGTGACCCAGCAGATGCGGCCACCACCATTGGCCCGATGATTAACCAGCAGCAGTGGCAACGCGTGCAGCGCTATATCGAGCTTGGCTTACAGGAGGGCGCGCGCCTGCTGACCGGCGGGAGTGGACGGCCGGAAAGCCTCAGCAGCGGCTGGTATGTCAAACCGACGCTCTTCACCGACGTCAGCAATGATATGACCATCGCCCGAGACGAGATCTTTGGTCCGGTGCTATGTCTGCTGACCTACCGTGATGAGCAGGAGGCGATCGCCATCGCCAACGATACCCGCTATGGCCTGTCGGCGCTGGTTATCGGTCAGGACGATGCCAATGCCCGCCGGATAGGTGAACAGCTGCTGGCGGGCCGGGTGATGATTAACACCCTGGCGCATGAGCCGCGCGCCCCTTTTGGTGGCTTCCGCTGCTCCGGGATGGGACGCGAGATGGGACAATGGGGGATTACGGCGTTTCTGGAGCCGCGCGCATTGACGCTGGCCCCGTGATGCAGACAATCACCGCTGCCGACCAGACCAATCGCCGCTGCCATCCTTGATGCGGTGCGAATAAATTCGCACCCTGTAGGGTCGGCATTAATGCCGACCAGGCCAATTGCCGCCACCATCCTTCATGCGGTGCGAATAAATTCGCACCCTACAGGGCTGGCATTAATGCCGACCAGGCCAATTGCCGCCACCATCCTTCATGCGGTGCGAATAAATTCGCACCCTGTAGGGTCGGCATTAATGCCGACCAGGCCAATTGCCGCACCCGACCAGGCCCGCAGCGCCGTTCCCATCAGGCTTTCGCCTGCTGCAACAGCTGCTGAATCACCTTCTCCTGGCCCGCATAATCCCCTTCACCAAAGGCGGTGTAACGCAGCTGACCGTGGGCATCAAAAATATAGTGCGCGGGCCAGTACTGGTTGCCGAATCGATTCCAGATGGCGTATTGGTTATCAGCCACCACCGGGTAAGGCAGATCCCACTGCTTAATGGCGCGCGCCACGGCATTGGGATCGCGCTCCCACGGATATTCCGGGGTGTGCACGCCAATCACCACCAATCCCTCCGCCTGATATTTCTTCGCCCAGTCACGCACATGCGGCAGCGTGTGCTGACAGTTGATGCAGTCGTAAGTCCAGAAATCAATCAACACCACTTTGCCTTTCAGATCGGCAGGCGTCAGCGGCTGACTGTTAAACCAGGAGGATCCGCCTGTCAGCGTCGGCAGGCGGTTGCTGTCCACCGGCTCCACCACCGGCAGCGGAGTGATTTTCGCCGCACGGGTCGGCAGGAACTGGCTCAGGCGATGCTCAACATTTTGCGCAAAGGCCGGTCCCGCCTGTAACGCCCCTTGTCTGCCGCTGACCAGCAACGCCACCGCCGCGAGGATCAACACGCCAGCCCCCTGACGTAAACGCGCCGTCACCGCCAGCCCCGGACGCAGACGGGCCAGCAAGCCGCGTCCGGCAAACCACAGCAACGCCAGCATCAGAGCACAGCCGCTGCCGTAAGCGGCCAGCAGCAAACCGACCGCAAGCGGATCCTGGCCGGTGATCGCCAGACTCAGAATCGCCCCAAGTACCGGACCGGCACAGGGCGACCACAGCATCCCGATCGCCATCCCGGCCAGTAACGCCGCCGTCAGGCCGCGACGACGGTTGCTGGCATCATTGATTCGATTGCCCAGCCGCATAAACGGCGTGGTGAGGAACTGTGCCGCCCTGGCAGACAGCAGCGTGATGGCGGTCAGCGTCAGGAATAACAGCGCCAGCCAGCGACCGGCCGCCGTCACCTGCGCCACCCATGCGCTGGCCACCGAAATCAGCAGCGACACCAGGGTGAATATCAACACCATGCCCGCCAGCAGCGCGGCCATCTGCCCGCGTTTGCCGCGTACGCTGGCAAAAACGAACGGAATAACCGGCAGCGTGCAGGGACTTAGCAAGGTCAACATGCCGGCAAGAAACGCGATAATAAATGACATAGCCTGCCTCCTGATTTATTGCTGGTTAACGTCTTCAACGGCGCGGGTAATCACCTGTGCGACCGTGGTCGGGTGGCTTAGCATCGCGGTGTGGCTGGCCGCCACGCTGCTGACATGGGCATGGATCTGCCATGCCAGCGCCCGTTCCAGATCGGGGTTAATCATGCGATCCTGGGTGCTGACCAGATACCAGCTCGGCTTTTGCGCCCAGGCGGCCTGAGTCACTTTGTCGCCAAACGCCGCCGCGCGGATCGGCCCCTGGGTTACCGCGAGGGTCTTCTGCACGGCAGCGCTGCTGTCCGGAGCAAAGTCTTTCGCCACGGTTGCCGCAGGCAGATAGAGGAATCCCTCCGCTGTTTTGGCGATACCGGCGCTGCCGGGAGGTGCCGGGTAGCTATTGACCAGATCGGCGGTCGATTGCCCGGCCTGAGGCGCAAAAGCAGCCACGTAAACCAGGCCCTTCACCCGCGCATCGTTGCCTGCCGCGGTGATCACCGTTCCGGCCCAGGAGTGGCCCACCAGCACCACATCCCCTTGTGCGCGGGCGATGGCGCGTTGCGTGGCTGCCACATCGTCCTGCAACGAGGTCAGCGGCAGCTGGACTGCAATGACATCAAGGTGGTGGGATTGCAGCTGTGGAATGACCTTGTTCCAGCTGCTGCCATCCGCAAAGGCACCGTGCACCAGAACCACGGTTTTGACCGGTGCGGCGCTGGCAGCAAAGGAAGCGGCGAGCGTGGCAGCGGCGAGAGCGCTAAACAGAAACTTTTTCATCAGAAACCTCGTGAACATCGGTGAGTGAAAGGGTCCACTGCGTTTTCAGGCAGTGGGCATAGTTAACCCTCCGCTTGTGTTCACAACGTTTCCGCCACCCCCCGTTTTTGTCGCCCTGCATGTCGGGAGGTGGCGTAGATACATAAAGCGACAAAACTCAGGGTGTGACGGTGACGCTGACCACATCGCCAAGAGGTTTGGCGGTGGCCGGTCGGTTGACGTTATCCGTCAGCCCGATGGTGAATTTCCCGCCCTGCGGATGCCAGCTCTGATAAATTTTCACTTTCGCCACCCCTTTGCTGCCCGCTTTGATTTTCTGATAGCTGCCGAATTTTGTACCCGCTTCATTCAGGCTAAAAAGATAATAATCATTGCGTCCTTCTGTGGCCGGAGGTGCCTGATATTGGATGGTGATGCCCTGGTCAGCTTCATCGCGGGTAAAATTATCGGGGCCATCATGCTGCACGCCGAGGTTATTTTGTTCATCACCCGTCGGGTTCAGGTCATAAACATACAGGGTGTCTTTCACCGTGATATAAATATGATTATTTTCCTGAGTAAAACCACGGGTCACGTCGTTATCAGTGTTAATCGTGAAAATTCGTTCTGACTGATGCGTATCGGGTGAGAAGCGCCAGAAATCATAACGCCGGATATCATCCTCCGATTGATGATCGCGATCGTCTTCAACCAGATAAGTGGCATAGCTGTAACCCATGCCGGAGTCTTTAGCGAAAACTGGCGATGCGAGAAAGGTCAGCCGATCGCCATTATTCTCCATCGGCGGGTGGATCACTCCCTGTATTTTCCCTGTATCGGTGTCGATCGCCAGAATACCCGCATCTTCAGCACTCAGGTTATTTTTGGCATAAAGTTTACCATCTGGCGCAATCACCAGGCTTTGCAGTGGCCCGGATTGTAATTGCGCGGAATAAGCAATCTGCCAGCGCAGAGGGTCTGCGGGCGAAGTAAAGGGTTGCATCTTAGCCAGGAATACATTCCCCATCCCGCCATCCAATCCGCCTGAATAGACATTGCCCTTATCATCCATCGCAACTTCAAAACCATTAATCACCGAGGGGCCATGATTAATGGCAACGCGATCGACGAGAGAAACAAGTTCCGTCTGTTTTCTGCCAATCAGATACAGCTGCGAATGATCCGGACTGACAATACTTCCCCTTAAGGCAAACAGAAAGTTTTTATCCCACAACTGCGTCCTGCTATTAACATCAACAGCAGCCACTGCGGTATGATGTTGATCGCCAGAAAATCTCGCAACCGTGCTGGTATATAAAGTCGACCCGCTTTTATCAAAAAAGAATTTATCCAGATGAACATCTTCTTTACTGAACAAAATATCGCTCTGATGATCCTGGTATTTAACATTATAAATCCCTATCGATGTTTTATTATCGACACCTTCCTCATAAATTACCCAATCAGTAGAAACAAAGAAGTTATTATGCTGGCCAGGGATAATTTTCTGTGACGCTTTACAGGATGCTTCACTGCCGGCCGGACCCGATATTCCCCCTTTAAATACCTCTTTAAGATCATTTTTAAGTACCGTATATGCCAGACTGTGCTTATTGTCATGCGCATAGCCTAATGCGTAAACATCCCCTTCAGGCGTGACATTGACAGCACAAACAGATCGAAAATTAAGATTGTATTTTTTTACTTTATGTTCTTCCGCATTGACAGAATAGGAAAGCATTGAGGTGGCCATTGCAAGAAGCACAGATAATGAAAAATTATTCTTTCTCATAAATCCCTTAAGAAATTTATTATTTAATCGATATACAGAAGAGAGTCGGGATGTCATGCCAGAAAGCCCAGGCATTGCGTAGCAGCGCGATAATTCGCGCCGCTGCGCATGTTCTCACTCAAACTGACAGACACCAGGACAGTCAGGGTGTGACGGTGACGCTAACCGCATCGCCAAGGGGTTTAGCGGTGGCCGGTCGGTTGACGTTATCCGTCAGCCCAATGGTGAATTTCCCGCCCTGCGGATGCCAGATTTTATGGATTTTTACTTTCGCCACCCCTTTGCTGCCCGCTTTGATTTTCTGATAGCTGCCGAATCTGGTGCCCTCTTCATTCAGGCTAAAAAGATAATAATCATTGCGCCCTTCTGTGGCTGGAGGTGCCTGATATTGGATGGTGATGCCCTGGTCAGCTTCATCGCGGGTAAAATTAGTGGGGCCATCATGCTGCACACCCAGGTTATTTTGCCCGTCATCCGTCAGGTTCAGGTCATAAACATACAGGGTGTCTTTCATTGCAAGATAAATACGATTATGTGCCAGAGTAAAACCACGCGGCACGCCGTCATCGGTTTTAAGGGTGAAAAGCGCTTTGGATTGATAGGTGTCAGCTGAAAATCCCCAGATATCATAGCGCCGGATATAATCCTTCACCTGCTCAGGATAGCCTTCAACCAGTAAAGAAGAGTAGCTGTAGCCCATGCCGGATTCTTTATCGAAAACGGCCGGTGCGATAAAGGCCAGCTGATCGCCATCCGCGTTCACTGGCGGATAGATTGACGCGCGCAGCCTACCGCTACTGGCATCAATTTGCATAATACTCGCCCCGGCCACGCTTGCTTTACTGCTGACGTAAAGCGAACCATCAGGTGCGATCGCATAACCATCCAGAATTTCAGGTCTTAATTGTGACGAATAGGGAATCTGCCAGCGTACGGGATCGGCTGGTGAAGTAAAAGGTTGCAGCTGCGCCGCAAATACCTGCCTCTCGCCGCCATCTATTCTGCCGGAATACACGTTCCCCTGATCATCGGTCTTAGCATAAAAACCATTGACCACCGAAGGGCCTTCGCTAATAACCGAATGATCGGTGAGAGAGACAAGTTCCGATTTCTTTTCGCCAATCAGGTAAAGTTTAGAATGATCCGGGCTGACAACACTTCCCCTTGAGGCATGGAGAAAATCTTTACTCCACAGTGGCGTCCTGGTATTTACATCCACCGCCGTCACCGTTGTATGCTGTCGGTTCTGGGACCATGTCGCATAGGTAGTGGCATACAGGATCGACTTTGTTTTATCGAAAAAAAGTTTATCCAGGTGGACTTTTTCTTTGCTTAACAACACGTCATGCTGGTTTTGTTTGTAATTTACCTGATAGATATAGGTGGCCGATTCATAATCGGCATCATGATGGGTGATGATCCAATTTGTCGGGACAGTGAAATCATCATGTTCGCCAGGGATGATTTTTTCTGATGAACTACAGGAGGCTCGGCCTCCGGTCGGGGTGTGAATTTCTCCTTTGAAGGTTGTTTTCAGGTCATTTTTAAGGACGGTATAGGCCAGGCTGTAATCATTATCACTGGCATAACCCAGCGCGTAAACATCCCCTTCTGGCGTCACCTGCATCGCGCAAATCGTTTTTAAATCGAGCGGATATTCTTTTAATTTATTATCTTCAGCCAGTGTCGTAAACGAAAGGAATGATGTGGATAGCGCCAGACAAACGGCGACGGAGCAATAATTATTTCTCATAAAGTCCCTTTTGCAACGTATTATTTAATTTCTTTCTTTGCCCAAAAAGTTATTTGAACAAAAAAATAATCTCACGAGGCGGGGAGATTATTAAATGGCTAAGGGATTATGAAGTTGTGAATTAATACTGAGTTAGCTTAATCAGGCGGAAAGTGAACACTCCCTCAGACAGCTGTGTGAACGCAGTCTGAGGGAGGTGGCGAGCAATCTGAAAAAACCTTAATTACGCGCCAGGGTGATTTGCGCATCCAGACCGCCCTGCTGACGATTACTCAGGGTCAGACGGCCCGCCATCTGCCCCACCAGCTCTGAGGCAATCGCCAGTCCCAGCCCGGTGCCACCGGTATGGCGGTTACGCGAGTTCTCCACGCGATAAAAGGGTTCCAGCACCGCATCCAGTTCCTCTTCCGGGATGCCGGGTCCGTTATCACGCACATGGATCACCATGCCGCCGTCCGCAGCGTTCAGCAGTTGTACTTCCGCCTCACCGCCAAATTTCAGCGCATTATCAATCAGGTTGGTCATCACGCGGCGCAGCGCCTGCTGACGAACGTTGAAGTTATCGCCGCCGCTACAGGGCAGAAAAGTCACCGCTTTGCCCACATCCTGATAATCACAGGCGATGCTATCGAGAAAGGCGTTCAGACTCACCTTATGCGGCGCCTCATCGGGCAGTTGCGCCGATCGCGCATAGTCGATGCCCTCACGCACTAGCCGACTCATATTGTCCAGATCGCCCAGCAATTTATCCCGCAGCTCAGGCTGTTCGGACATCTCGACGCGCAGCTTCATCCGGGTGATCGGCGTTTGCAAATCGTGGGAGATGGCCGCCAGAATCTGCGCCCGCTCTTTCAGATGGTCCTGGATACGCAGCTGCATCGCGTTGAATGCGCGCGCCGCCTGCTGCACCTCGGCCGGGCCGTTTTCCGCCATAATGCTGGCGCTGGCGGGTTTCAGCCCTTCAACCGCCTGGGTAAAACGCATAAAAGGACGCACCACCTGACGCACCGCGACCCAGGCGCACAGCGCCAGCAACACCAGCTGCGCCAGCAACACCACCGGCAGCCAGCGGGCGATGGCGGGCATCTGCGGCCAGAGATCCAGCGTCAGCGGCGAGCCATCGTGCAGGGTAATATGCGCCTGAATATGCAGACGCGGGCCGGGAATATTGCTGAAACTCAGCGGGTAGCGCCCACCCAGCGTCTCCTGTAGGGAGCGGATGGCATCCCTGGCACGCCAGCTGTCGGGCCAGGGGCCTGGCTCTCCGGCTGAGAGTTGATAGCGATAGTTGCCGCGCGCCAGCTTTGCCAGCCAGCCTGGCCGCTCCGCTGGCGACAGGTGATCAAGAATCGCCACGCTGGTGGCAACGTCATATTCAAGGTTGCCAAGCATCACGCTTTTGGCGCTGCTCATGCGTTCAATCATCAGGCTGACCACCGTCATACCGTTCGCCAGCACCAGTCCGAACAGCACGATCAACAGCAGGCGTGACAGCAGCGAGCGCGGCCACAGCCTCATAGATTCACCTCTTTGATGGTGACCGGTGAGGCCAGCACATAGCCTTCGCTGCGGACCGTTTTGAGGTAAGCCGGTTCGCGGGCATCGTCGCGCAGACGCTGGCGCAGGCGGCTCACCAGCAGGTCAATCGAGCGTTCGAACAGCTCGGCATCACGGCCCTGGGTCAGGTTCAGCAGCTGATCGCGCGTCAGTACCCGCTGCGGATGGTCGAGGAACACGCGCAGCAGCCGGTACTCGGCACCGCTCAGCGCAACGATCACCCCTTCGCTATCCAGCAGATGACGCGCCGAGGTATCCAGTTGCCAGTCGCCAAAGGCGATCAGGCGGCCGGTTTCGGTGATTTGCAGATTGGGCGGCAGCGCGCGGGTGCGCCGCAGAATGGCTTTGATCCGCGCCAGCAGCTCGCGCGCGACAAAGGGTTTTATCAGGTAATCATCCGCCCCCATTTCCAGTCCGAGGATACGATCGCTGTCTTCACTGCGTGCGGTCAGCATCAGGATGGGCAGATTACGTTGCGGGTCGCTACGCAGCTGACGACATAACGTCAGACCATCGTCGCCAGGCATCATAATATCCAGCACCACCAGATCCACCGCATTGGCGGCCAGCACCGCGCGCATCTCCCGGCCATTGGCGGCGCCGGTGGCGCGATAGCCGGATTTAATCAGATAGTCAGTAACCAGCTCGCGAATATCCCGGTCATCGTCAACCACCAGGATGTGATCGATATGCTCCAAAACAACCCCCTGTCATTAGCTCGGTAAAAGGACGGATGCAAAAAAGACCGGTAACGAAATACCGGCCTGAAAACAACTTATTACCACAAAACTACATTTTTGCCGCATCGACCACGGCGTTGACGAAATCCTGCGGATCTTCGGCGGGTGGATTATGTCCGATATTGCCGCTGAAGGTGCGATGTTCATATTTGCCGCTGAATTTAGCCCGGTAGGCGGACGGCGCGGGATGTGGCGCACCGTTGTTATCCCCTTCAATTGTAATGGTCGGCACGCTAATTACCGGCAGCGTCGCGAGTTTTTTCTCATAGGCTGCATATTTGTGCTCGCCCTGCTCCAGCCCCATACGCCAGCGATAGTTACTGACGGTAACGGCAACCTGATCCGGGTTATCCAGCGCCTGCGCGCTCTGGTTAAAGGTGGCGTCCGTGAATTTCCAGCCTGGCGATGCCTGCTGCCAGATCAATTTCGCGAAATCATGGGTATTTTTTGCGTAACCTTCGCGGCCACGCTCGGTCGCGAAATAGAACTGATACCACCATTGCAGCTCCGCCTGCGGCGGCAGCGGTTTTTTGCCGATCTCCTGGCTGCTGATCAGATAACCGCTGACGGAAACCAGTGATTTCACCCGCTCCGGCCACAGCGCCGCCACGATATCCGCGGTGCGCGCGCCCCAGTCAAACCCGGCGAACACCGCCTGTTTTATCCCAAGCGTATCCATCAGCGACACCACATCAGCCGCCAGTGCGGAGGGTTGACCGTTGCGCGGCGTCGCTGCCGACAGGAAACGGGTGGAACCGTAGCCGCGCAGATAAGGCACGATAACGCGGTAGCCGCGCGCGGCCAGCTGCGGAGCGACGGTGGCGTAGCTGTTGATGTCGTAGGGCCAGCCGTGCAGCAGAATCACCGGCTGTCCATCGCGTGGGCCAATATCGACATACCCGACGTTGAGCACGCCGGATTTGACCTGATGGATGGTGTTGAAGGCCGCCGCGTAGTCGGCTTCAGACGAAGTGGCCGCAGCGGCATGGCCAGCGGTGAACAGCGTAGCGGCAGCGATCAGTGTGGCCAGCAAAGGTTTACGAAACATGGCGGTATCTCCTGCGTGATAGCGAATTGGGTTAATGAGTGACAACGCCTACATAACACCATGCCGATGTATAGGGCTTGTTTCTGCAACCCCGGTTTTTTGCCTCAGGATGTATGTGTCGCCAGGCCAGATACAGTGCGATACAAACCGACGCGATACCGGCGTGCCGGGATTTGCGGCGCAGGCGGGTTTGACGGGCTGCTGCTGGATATCGGGGCTGATCCCGATGGTGGAGAGGGCCGCGCAGGCGCTGGTGAAAGCAACCTCAGCGCTGGCGGCGGATTTTCGGTGATAGCCTGCGCGATAAATACGTGCGATTTATCGCGCGCTTTTTGACCGCATCGTCAAAGCTGCCGCCCCTGCCGTCAGCATATCAATGACGGCTTTATTGGCGCTTCATTGCCCGGATACGGTGCCGCTCATCACGGCGGGGGCATCGGCCTGCACGAGAAAACAGATCAGCGTGGCATCACGTTCACCGCGCAGCTCCGGCAATGGCTGGCTGTCGCTGACCGCATCGCCTTTATGCAGCCGCTGATCACCCACACGCACCACCCCATCCAGCAGGGTGATCCAGGTGGCGAAACCGTCGCGCTGCGGCACGGCCAGCGGCCGATCGCGTTCCAGCTTCAGGTCGTAAACGTAGACCGCCTGGCGCAACGTTAAGGGAGCGGCGCTGCCTTCCGGCCCCGCCAGCAGTGTCCAGGCATTGACCGCCGCGCCGTCCGGTCGGGTGAAAAGCTGCACCCGTCCTTCACCCCCGGCCGTGGCTGGCCGGATATAGGCCTGCAACATTTCGCTTTCGATCAACGGCGCCGATTCCTCATGGCGCAGGCCGTCACCGGCATTCACCACCATCACCCGTTTGGCGTTAAGCGGCGTACGTTCGCCGTTTTCATGCTGATGCTGCGCCGAGCCACGCCAGACGTAGCTGAAAATCTCATCATCCTGATGGGTGTGCATCGGCACCTGCGCCCCGGTTTTCAGCGTCATCTGGTCGATGATCGCCAGCGGGCCAAAAGCCGCGCCAGGGCGTTGACGACGAATGGTAAAAGGACCGTATTCAAACAGCTGGTCAGGCTGCGCACGCAGTACGTTCATGGTCAGTCTCCGGGTAATCCGTGAATACCCACCATGATAGAGACTGGAAAATTGCACACCAGTAGCCGGATTTGCTCGGTTAAATCAAAATTTTTCACCATTGATGATCGACAGGCGGCGCGGTCGCCATTCATGGCGACCCGCTCACCGGGTTATTTCAGGCAGCGTTGCAGCGCCAGCAATGGGCTGGTGAGCGGACGTCGCGCTGCTGCGATATCCTGCGCCGCTGCGGCCATCGACACCTGCGCCAGCGCCACATTGGCGGCGCCCTGTTGCCACGCCTGATCCACCGCCGCCTTAATCAATTCACGGTAGCCCACCAGGTCGCCCGCTTTAAACGCGGTCCAGGCACCGGGGATCAACCGCACCTCGGGCGACGGTCCGCTCAGCCCTGGCGGGCAAAACAGCGCAGTGGTCGCCGCCACCGTGGACTCCGCCGCGCACAGCACCACCGATTTCCCTGCGCGATGGTGCACTTCGTCGGCCAGCATACGGTCAGTGCGGTATACCGTGCAGCGATTGGCCGTGTTGCGGAAACTGTCCGCCACCGGGCCGAGTGTCGAACAGGTGATCAGGATCGTATCGAACCAGGGCGTCAGGCTGTGCAGCAGGGCATCCAGTCGCCCCTGCTGTTCCGCCGTCATCCCGCCGCTCAGCTCCGCTTCCGCCAGCAGGTGCGGCATCACCAGATGACTTAACGCTCCAGACGGCATCTCAAGGCTGGCAGCGGCCTGATCGAAGAGGGAGATATTGCTGGCGGCGGTATGTAAACAGGCGATGGTCATAGGGCATCCTTTCTGAGGTTTTTTTAGTGGTTCCGCTCATTATCCTGCTTAGCCGCGTTGCATTAGTCACGAAATTTCATCAGAATTATTTAATATTGCCATCAGTGGTTTAGCGTCAATGGATCTGCATCTCGTTGCTTTTATCATCGCCATTCTGCCGGTTGCCCTGTCGCCGGGAGCCAGTTTCACCCTGGCGATTAACAATACCCTGACGGCGGGCAGTCGCGGGCTGGCGGCGATAATTATCGGCACCGCGCTGGGCATTTATACCCATGCGCTGCTGATTGGCCTCGGTATCAGCGCCCTGCTGCTGCGTTCCCCCACCATCTTTACCCTGCTGAGTTTTGCCGGTGCGGTCTACTTGTTCTGGCTTGGCGTACAGCTGATCAAACGCGGTCGTAATGTCGCCTCGCCTTATCTTTCCCGCAGCCCGAGACGCACCACCATCAAAGATGCCTGGCTGGCGAATGTGCTCAACCCCAAAGCGGTGATGCTGTACCTCACCGTGGTGTCGCAGTTCGCCGGGAAACAGGGGCCGCTAAGCCACTTCCTGCTGCTGGCGACGGTGCATATCCTGATCATGAGCCTGTGGCTGGTTGCGGTTTGTTACGCGCTCCTCACCTCCGCCAAACTGATTAACATCCAGAAAATGGGTTACTTTATTAACGTTGCCGGAGGCGGCGTGCTGGTGGTTTTCGCGCTGCAAAATTTCGTGCAGCTGCTGCTAAATCTAATGGGAATTTCATGGTAGACCCGATTGTTTCTCTTGCCGAACTCGGCCCTCGCATCTGCATTCTCGGACCGTCCAATAGCGGAAAATCGACGCTGGCACGGGCTATCGCCAGCAAAACCAGCGCGCCACTGGTGCACCTCGACCAGCTTTATCACTATCCGCACAGCCACTGGCAGGCACGCAGCGAGGCGGAGTTTTTCCAGCTGCATCAGGAAGCGATTGCCGGTGAGCGCTGGGTGATGGATGGCAACTATGTCCGTTACCTGCCCGACCGCCTGGCCCGCGCCACCGGCCTGGTGTTGCTGGAGATCAGCACCTCGCGCAGCCTGCTGCGCTATTTCCGCCGCACCCTGTTTGATGCGCAACGCGTCGGCGGCGTGGTGCCGCAGGGCCAGCGTGAACGGCTGACGTGGGAGATGCTGCGTTATCTGCTGGTGCATACGCGCGGTAAAAAGCAACGCAATCAGACGATGTTTGATGCCTGGCAACAGCCGAAGCTGCTGCTGTCCAGTCACGCTCAGGTGCAGGCCTGCTATGAGGCGTGGGGATTAACGCCTCACGTCTGAGCAGACCCGCCTCTCCAGGCAAGGTGAGAGAGTGCTGCTACCCTTAGTAGCTGGATTATCCCTACAAAAGCTGGAGACATTATCTATGAGCAATGATGAGCGTAAGCCAACCACCACCGATGCAGGTATCCCGGTGGCGAGCGATGAGCACTCCCTCTCCGTAGGCCCGGACGGTCCGCTGTTGTTACACGATCACTATCTGGTTGAACAGATGGCGAACTTCAACCGTGAACGCATTCCTGAGCGCCAGCCGCACGCCAAAGGCAGCGGCGCCTTCGGCTATTTCGAGGTGACGGAGGATGTCAGCCGCTATACCAAAGCCGCGGTGTTTCAGCCGGGCACGAAAACCGATGTGTTGATCCGTTTCTCCACCGTCGCCGGTGAGCGCGGCAGTCCGGATACCTGGCGCGACCCACGCGGATTTGCCCTCAAGTTCTATACCAGCGAGGGTAATTACGACATGGTGGGCAACAATACGCCGGTGTTTTTTATCCGCGACCCGATGAAGTTTCAGCACTTTATCCGTTCGCAAAAGCGGCGTGCCGACAACAACCTGCGCGATAACGATATGCAGTGGGATTTCTGGACGTTGTCGCCGGAATCATCGCATCAGGTCACCTGGCTGATGGGCGATCGCGGCATCCCCAAAAGCTGGCGGCAGATGAACGGCTACTCCAGTCATACCTATATGTGGGTAAATGCGCAGGGCGAGAAGTTCTGGGTCAAATACCATTTTCACACCGACCAGGGCGTGGACTTTCTTACCCAGGAAAACGCCGATACCCTGGCGGGACAGGATGGTGATTACCATACCCGCGATCTGTTTAACGCCATCAAAAACGGTGATTTCCCCAGCTGGACGCTGTACATGCAAATCATGCCGTTTGCCGACGCTGAGACCTATCGGTTCAACCCGTTCGATCTCACCAAGGTGTGGCCGCATAGCGACTATCCGCTGATTAAAGTCGGCAAGCTGCTGCTGAACCGCAACCCCACCGATAACCATGCGCAGATTGAACAGGCGGCGTTTGAACCCAATAACCTGGTACCCGGCATCGGTCTCAGCCCGGATAAAATGCTGATCGGTCGCATTTTTTCCTATGCTGACGCGCACCGCGCCCGTCTTGGGGTCAACTACAAGCAGATCCCGGTCAATGCGCCGCAGGCACCGGTCAACAGCTACAGCAAAGATGGCGCCATGCGTATCCAGCCGGTCTCCGATCCGGTGTATGCCCCCAACTCCAAAGGTGGCCCGGTGGCCGATGGCGACCGTTATCCGACCGATTCCACCTGGCCCGCCAGCGGCGATATGGTGCGCGCTGCCTACACCTTACGTCGGGATGATGACGATGTCGGCCAGGCCAATACGCTGATCAATAAAGTGATGGATGATGCGGCGCGTGACCGGCTGGTGAACAACGTTAGCGGCCATCTGCTTAACGGCGTGGAGGAGCCGGTGTTGTCGCGTGCCTTTGCCTACTGGCGCAACATCGATCAGGCGATTGGCGATCGCATCGCGCAGCAGGTGCTGGCCGAACGCGCAAAACGCTGAGCCACCCGCATAAAAAAAGGCGCCCTCAGGCGCCTTTATCATGATTTCAGGTTTATTTCAGACGGAACGCCACCACGCTGTCACCCAGTTTGGTGCCCAGCGAACCGTGTCCTCCTGCGGCAATCACCACATACTGCTTACCGTCCTTGCCCATAAAGGTGGCAGGCGTAGCCTGCGCGCCGGCACTCAGCTCGGTCTGCCACAGCAGTTCGCCGGTGGTGCTGTCGTAAGCGCGGAAGAAGTTATCTGCCGTTGCGCCGTGGAACACCAGATCGCCTGCGGTGACCAGCGGCCCGCCGTGCGCCACCATCCCCATCGGGAAGCCAATCGGGAAGCGGCCCGGCAGGAAGCTGGTGTTGAGGTTTTTGGTCGTCCCGGTGCGGCGCAGCCACTCGGTTTTACCGGTTTTCAGATCCACACCGACCATACGTCCCCACGGCGGCGCGATACACGGAATGCCGAGATCGGATGCCAGCTGCTGAATATGGATGGCGTAATCACCGTGGAAGTTTTCGTTCCAGTAGGGTTGGCCATCTTTGGTGAACAGACGTTCGGTGGCGGTCTGCGGCGTACGCTTGATCAGCGTATATTTGTAAGCCAGACGCACCGGCGCAGCAATCAGCAGCTGACGCTGCGGATCAACGGCGACGGAACCCCAGTTAAACACGCCGATGTTGCCAGGTAAGATTAGCGATCCGCCTTCGGTGGCTGGCGTCCACGGGTTACCGTCGTAACGCAGGGTGCGGAAATCCATGCGGCATGACATCTGGTCAAACGGCGTGATGCCCCACATCGATTTTTCCGTCAGCGGCTGCGGAATAAAGTTCAGGCTGGAGACCGGCTGGGTTGCCGCGAACTTCTCACCTTCCACACCCCCTTCCGTCGAGACCCTGACCTGATTGACCGGATACACCGGCTGGCCGGTCAGACGATTCAGCACAAACAGGTTGCCGGTTTTGGTCGGCAGGATCACCGCAGGCTGATGCTGGCCCTGATAATCGATATCCACCAGTGACGGCTGAGACGGGTTATCGCGGTCCCACAGATCGTGGTTGGAACTCTGGTAACGCCATTTAAACGCCCCGGTGTGCAGGTCCAGCGCCACCAGCGCATCGCGGAACTTCTCGGTGTTGCTGCTGGCATCACGTTCGATACCCACTTCATCCGGCGAGGCGTTGCCGAACGGCACATACACCAGACCGTTTTTCAGATCGGCACTCAGCGTACCCCAGGCCACCGGGGTGTCCTGCGGATAGGTCTGACCTGCGGCGATCGGCGCGGTATTTTCCGGGTTCGCCGGATCGAAGTTCCACACCAGACGGCCACTCTGCACGTCATAGGCGCGGATCACCCCTGACGGGTTGCCGCTGTTGAAACCGTTGTCCATTACCGAACCGCCGACAATTACCAGATTACCGGCGACCAGCGGGGCAGCGGTTTGCATCAGCGCGTGCGGACGCACTTCACCCATATTGGTATGCAGATCCACGACGCCGTCGTTGCCGAAGTCCGCGCAGCGTTTGCCGGTATCGGCATCCAGCGCGATCAGCTGGGCGTCGGTGGTGGCATTGAAGATGCGCTTACGGCAGATGGCTGGCGCTGCTGCGCTGGCGTCAGCGGCCACCGGCGTCTGCTCGTAGTAGCTGACGCCGCGGCAGGTCTGATGCTGTTGCAGGTAGGAAGGATCTTTCGCCGGGACGTATTTCCACTTCACCGCGCCGGTTTCCGGGTCGAGTGCGTGCACCTCGTTATGCGGCGTACAAAAATAGAGCATCCCGTTGGCTTTTAACGGCGTCGCTTCGAAGGTGTATTCGCTGGCGTCATCCCCCTGGCGCAGATCGCCGGTGTGATAAGTCCATGCCACCTCGAGGTTTTTCACGTTGTCTTTGGTGATCTGATTCAGCGCGGAGAAACGCAGGCCGTCGGTGGAGCCGCCGTAGGCAGTCCAGTCGTTCTTCGCGCCCTGAGCGCCGCTCTGCACGCGTTCATTGCTGATGGTCCCTGCCTGCGGTACCGGATCGTAGAAGCACAGACCAATGACCACCAGAATCATCACGATCACCGTGCCGCCGAGGAACGGATGGAAACGGCGCTGCGCCTGATACAGCGGCTTCACCACCCACGGCATTGCCAGCCACAGGCCAATCACGCCGAACAGGTCGCCGCGTGGGATCCATTGCCACTTATCAAAGCCCACTTCCCAGACAATCCAGGCCAGCGTAATCCACATCAGAATGGCATAGAGCGTCAGGGCGCTACGCTGTTGTCTGAACAGTAAAATGGCGGTGATCAGCAAGCCCACCGCCATCAATGCGTAGAACGCACTTCCTCCCAGCATCAGCAACTTGCCGCCCATATAGAGCAATGCGATAGCCAGTATCGCCAGCACGATGCTGGTTAGTTTGTTAACCATGCTTCTCCCTCAAGCCTTTTTCAAAGTTACCCAATTTCATCTAAAAGAAAATTACAGATGTTCAACATAATTTTAACTGACGTTAAGAAAATGCAAAAACACATTGGCGGTCGTGTCATAAGAATCACTTATGAATTTAGCGCAGCTTATCTCAGCACGTTGCCGCCTGTGTCATTGTGTGATTGAAATCACGTTTCATTATTGGTTGGGAGAATTAATCATTACTAAGGATAAATCGCACCTTTTGATCATCGTACGCACAAAAATGCCGCAGCAGGGCGACGTATGCGGCTGGCAAAAATATATTTTGGTGCCCGAATGGGCTTATTTTCAGACCCGCGCCTTCGATTAGCGCCAGCGTGGCCTTTTTCTGGCGCGTCTGTATCGAATGAATTTATTTAATCAGTATTTACTGCCCGCTTGCGAATAATCCTGGTCAGGTCGATCAATTGCCCCGATTTTATTCAACTTTTATTTTTTACTTTCAAGCGGATTTATTTACCGCTGATAATGGCCTGCGCGCTTCGGTTTATTTTGAGAGTTTCCTCATCCTGAAAACGCCAGCCAGACATGCTATAAATCACGCGACCGTTGTTCTGCGGTTCCGGCCGCTTATAAATATAAGGTTAATTATGATCAGCGCAGAGTCACTTTATCGCAAATTACGTTTCCCGTTTAAACTCGCCCATGCAGCGTTGAAATACCCGCTGGCTAATGCCCATGCCAGGCAGTACCGGGTGTTATCGCCAGAGCAGACCGTTGACCTGCTGCTGAGCAATGACCATCTCTCTATCAGCCGTTATGGCGATGGCGAGCTGGAGATGACGTTGTTTAAACATATCGGTTTTCAGTCGTTTGATGAGCGTTTATCTATTCGTCTGAAAGAGATTATGCGGCGCGGCGCCAATCATAATAACCACTGTTTATTGTGTATGCCGGACGCGTTTCGCGGCACCACGAATATGCGTTTTGGTTCGGCGCTTTTCTGGTTCTTTCATAAGGCGTTTTATTTCCGCCGTTATGAATCATTATTAAATAAAGGTTATATTTATGGCAACACGTCGGTGACACGACCCTATCATGATTATAAAGATAAGGCGCAGTCTGCGACGATATTTGCCAAATTTAAGCAACTGTTTAAAGACAAAAAGATTTTAATCGTGGAAGGCAGTGGCACCCGTTTAGGTATCGGAAATGATTTGCTGGAGGGAGCCAGCGAAATCAGGCGCATCACCACGCTCAATCGCAACGCTTTTTCCGTCTATAACGATCTCTACATCGCCGTGCTGGAACATGGACGCGCCTTCGATATGGTACTGATGTCACTCGGCCCGACGGCAACCGTGCTGGCCTGGGATCTCAGTCAGCATGGCATCCGCTGTATCGATAGCGGGCATATCGATATTGAGTACGAGTGGATGCGCAGCGCCGCACGCGACAAAGTGCAGGTGGCGGGCAAGAACGTCAATGAAGTCGGCGTGCTGCTCAGCGATGACGCGCGCGATACGGATGAAACGTATCGCAGCCAGATTCTGCTGCACATCGGCGCACCACCGGAAGCCACCATGGCCATGGTTCCGTTGCATCAGTCCGTGGTGTGATTATCTGGTGAAGTCAGGATGACTTCGCCAGCCACTCCTGAAGTTTGCGTAAGGAGACCGGTGCCTGATAGACCGTCCCTTTCCCCTCTTTCAGTGGCC
Organism: Pantoea sp. X-Soil-TKNS-1207; assembly: GCF_059730485.1. Lineage (NCBI taxonomy): Bacteria > Pseudomonadati > Pseudomonadota > Gammaproteobacteria > Enterobacterales > Erwiniaceae > Pantoea > Pantoea sp. X-Soil-TKNS-1207. The sequence goes on along the minus strand of NZ_AP035958.1, from coordinate 2,074,678 downwards.
GTAACAATTTCCGCTCCGCGAGCGATATTAAGCGACTGCGCGCGGTGTTATCCGCGATCCCCAGGCGCGCTTTCACGCCCGCCGCACTGAGTAACGCACCCGGCGCGTTTAACGCCATCGCCATAATATCCAGTTCACCTTTGCTCAGGGAAAGATGGGTTTCAACCCAGTGGGTTAATCGCGCACGCTCCTGTTGCAACGTTGCCCGCTGTTGCGTAAAGGCGTGAACGGCGCGTGTCACCACATCACACTGAAACTGAATGAAATAGGTCAGATCCATGTCATCAGTCTCGGTATAGATTGAGATAAGCGTCCTGAGCAAAGCGTGAATCAGCGGTAAGGGCGACGCCCGGCCCAGCGCTCGCACTGTAAAGGTTCGCTTAAGCGATCATCCTGGTGCAGCCGCGCAGAAATACACGGCGGCATTATTTGACAGGGAGTTAGCGGGCACATTGTTAGCATGATCAGCAATATGGCATCGGATTTGCTTAACCTTCCTGTGTTCTTTTCACAGGAGTCGCCCGATGAAAGCCTCGTCTACCCGCTATGCCATTTTCTCGCTGTTGTTTCTGATTGCCCTGATCAACTACGTCGATCGGGGCGCACTCTCCTTCGCTGCTAACGCCATCGCTCAGGAGTTTCATTTCAATAAGGTACAGCTGGGGGCCGTGCTGAGCTATTTTGGCTTTGGCTATCTGTTTGGCTCGCTGTGCGGCGGTTTTCTGGCAGATCGGCTCGGCACCAAAAAGGTGTGGCTGGCCGCGGGCATTCTCTGGTCGCTGCTGGAGATCGCCACGGCCTGGGCTGGTGAGCTGGGAATGGCGCTGTTTGGCGGCTCGGCGATTATGGGCTTTGCCGCGTTGCGCGTGCTGTTTGGTTTTTCCGAAGGCCCGGCCTACGCGCTGATGAACAAAACCATCGCGCACTGGGCGCCGGATAAGGAACGCGGCTTTGCGCTCAGTATCGGTCTGCTCAGCACCCAGGTGGGATCGTTGCTGACGGCGCCGATTGCCGTCGGCCTGCTGCTGCTGACCAATGACTGGCGCATGATGTTTATTCTGCTCGGCGTGTTTTCGCTGCTGGCGATGCTGCTGTTCGCCCGTACCTTTACCGATACGCCGCAACAGCATCCCCGCGCTAATGCGGCCGAACGTCAGCTGATTATGCAGGGACAGTCAACCGCAGCGCACCATGAGGGCGCGCTGCCGTGGTGGCGTTTCTTTACCAGCCGCACGCTGGTGTGCAACGCCCTCGGCTATTTCAGCTTCCTTTACATCACCTTCACACTGGTGACCTGGCTGCCAAAATATTTGCAGGACAATTTCCATTATGACCTGCACTCCCTGTGGTATGTGGCGATGATCCCGTGGAGCGGCGCCTGCATCACCGTGCTGCTTGGCGGACGAATTGCCGATCGCCTGCTGGCACGCTTTAACAACCTGCGACTCGCCCGCAACCTGTTCGCCGCCGTGACCCTGCTGGGGACGGCCTGCTGTTTTATGGCGATCCCGTGGGTGGGTTCCGCCGCCGGTATCATCGCGCTGATGACGCTGGGCAACGCGCTGAACGCGCTGGTGAATAACGTTTACTGGTCGGTCGTGATTGATGTGACGCCGAAAGCGTCGGTGGGCGCCTACAGCGGGATGACGCTGGCCATCGCCAACCTCGCCTCCATCATCTCCCCGATGCTGTGCGGCTGGCTGGCGCAGTACTATGGCTACAACGCCATGTTTACCGTCACCGCCTGCATTGCCCTCGGCAGTATGCTGGCGATGACGCTGCTGCAACCGGAGAAACGTTTGCAGGCGGAAGCGGCAGCACCCGCCGTGCAACAGGCGTTGTAAGACAACGGCTAACCGTGCCGCTGGCAGAAGGCGGCGATATCGCCGGACTGAAAATCCGCCAGATTCGCCATCAGTTTCTCCAGCGGCCAATGCCACCAGGCGATAGCCTGCAACTGCGCAGCGATGGCCGGGGTAAAACGCATACGAATTGGCCGCGCCGGTACGCCGCCGACGATGGTATAAGGCGGCACGTCTTTGCTCACCACCGCCCCCGCCGCCAGCACCGCGCCGTCGCCCACGGTGACGCCGGGCAGCACGATGACGCCGTGGCCGATCCACACATCATTGCCGATAATGACGCGGTCAGCGCGACGCTCCGCAAAGAAACCCGCATCCCGCACCGCCTCGCTGTCGTAATATTCCGGGCAGTAGGTAAACCGGTGCTGCGAGGCGCGATCCATCGGATGATTCGGCGCACCAATCCGCACCTGATTGGCGATAGCGGTAAAGCGGCCAATCTGCGTATCGGCAATGCAGCAGTGCTCACCCACGTAAGAAAAATCACCTAATTCGCTGTATTCGAGATAGCTATGCGCGAGAACTTCACACTGCTGACCAATGTCGGTGACGCGCATACGTACGCTGGGATCGATAACGGTGTGTTGCAGTTTGGCCGGTTGCACAGCAGCGAGTGACATAGCGAAAGCTCCGTAGTGGTCAGATGTCTGGATAACAGGCTGCCTGTGGGGCAGCCGGGAAGCCACAATCTACCCACGCCAGATGACAGCGAGATGGCAGCGACAAAAGCGTGCGAACGCTGGCTAGCGTGCGGCGCTGACCATCTCACGGCGCAGGGTCTTGCCGGAAAACGTCTTTGGCACGCTGCTGACAAACCACACCCGCCGCACCAGCGCGTGGCGGCCACACTGCGCGCGCACCCGGTCGATCAGCAGGCGTTTCAGCTGGCGCTGACGCTCAACGCCCGCCACATCGGTCACCACATACAATCCCGGCATTTCCCCCAGCAGCGGATGCGCCAGACGTACCGCCACCGCCTCCAGCACGCCCTCCACATCCTGCACCGCGCGCTCGATCTCCACCGTGGATAACCGTTTGCCACCGGCATTGATCACATCGTCCATACGTCCGAGCAGCTGCACCGACCCATCGGCAAACTGCACCGCCCGATCCTGGGTCACATACAGCCAGCTGCCTGCGTCATAACGCCAGTAGCGCTGGTCGTGATCGACGTCGTCACGCCACAGCGTCAACATGCCGCCCGGCCCGAGGGTATCACGCACCACCAGCATACCGGGTTCGCCGGGCGCACAGGGTAAACCGGAGAGATCCTGCCGCACCTCCAGCTGACGCGGCGCCACCGGCAGCAGACGCGCGCCCGCTCCCGCCAGCATCGGCCAGCCGCTTTCGGTCTGCCAGTAATGATTGTTCACCGGCAAACCCTGCTGCATTAGCCAGTCAGACGTCGGGGCATCCAGCGGCTCACCGGCGAGAAACAGCCCGCGCAGCTGCGGCAGCGCCACCCTGGGCGCACCCTGCTGGCGCGCCAGCCGCATCGCCCCCGGAATGGTCAGCAGATGGGTCACGCCCAGCTGTTGCAGCACACGCCACCAGCGTTGTCCCGGCGCATTATGCGGGCTGGCCTCCATCAGCACCGTGGTCGCGCCCGCCAGCAACGGCGCATAGATGCCATAGTTATGCCCGGTCACCCAGCCGACATCGGCGGTGGTAAAGAATCGATCATCGGCGCGGAACTGAAACAGCCGCTCCAGCGACGCCAGCAGCGCCACGCCATATCCCCCGGTATCGCGCACAATGCCTTTCGGCGTGCCGGTGGTGCCGGAGGTAAACAGAATATGGGACGGCGCATCGGATGGCAGCGCCGCGCACGGCAGCCAGTCTCCCGCGGGCAGGTTATCGGCCAGGCACAGCAACAGCGCTGCTGCCGCCGCCTCACGACACAAAGCTTCGCTGGCGGCGCTGCACAGCAGCACGCGCGGTTCACAGGCGGCAATGCGTTGCGCCAGCGGCGTGGCGGCACTCATCGCCGTCACCACCACATGAATCGCCCCCAGACGCGCGCAGGCCAGCATCGCGGCAGCCGCCAGCGGCCCGTTTGGCAGGCAGATCATCACCCGGTCGCCACGTTCGACGCCCCGCTGCCGCAACGCCTGCGCCACCGCCAGCATCTGCCCCATCAACTGCCGATAGCTGACGGCGGTCTCAACTCCGTGACGATCGATATGGATAATGGCGGTTTTCTCCCCGTGCCGGGGCAGATGGCGATCCAGCGCGTTATGACACAGATTGGTGCGCCCGCCGACAAACCAGCGCTGGCGCGGCCCGCCGTTATCCATTTGCCGTAGCTGTTGCCACGGGGTAAACCAGTCGAGGCGGGCGGCCTGCGTCTGCCAGTCATCATCCGGCGCGGGACATGCGTGCATCGCGTACCTCCGCCTGCATCTGCGCCGCCAGGTACTGCGCATCGTCGCCAACGCCTTCAAAACGCCCCGATCCCCAGGTCCACAGCCACGGCAGACCAAGAAAATAGAGGCCCGGCACCTCAGAGACGCCACGCTGATGGCGCGGATAGCCCTGATCGTTGAAGGCAGGCAGATCGATCCAGCTGAAATCAGTGTGAAAGCCAACCGCCCAGATAATGGCCGACACCGCGCTGAGATCCACCTGCGCCATCATCTCAGATGGCTGCCACAGCGGCTGATAACGCGGCTCCTGCGGCGCATCGATGCCCCGCTCGCCAATCCACTGGTCGATGCTGTCCTTAATCTTCTGCGAGGTGGCATCGGCCACATCAAGGTTACGCGCCAGGTCATCCGCCACCCGCAGACGGCCATCCTGATAATCGAGCAGACGGCCATACAGTTTCATGCCCTGCAAGGCAAAGGCGCGCAGATCGATATCGCGGCCACCATCACGCCCGGTGACGTAGTGATTGGTCTTACGCCGGGCGTCTTCCCCCAGCGGGTGGTCATCTACCGTCAGACGGTAGTGGCCCATATCCTCCAGCCACGCCACCACATCGCGACCGCGATAAAATCGCGCCACGCGCGGCGCGCTGCCGACGCACAGATGCACCTGCCGCCCGCTGAGATGCAGATCTTCCGCGATCTGCGCGCCGGACTGCGCCGACCCCACCACCAGCACCTCACCCTCGGGCAGCTGATCGGCATTGCGATAGGCGGAAGAGTGCACCTGCGCGATATGCGCGGGCAGCTGCGCGGCGATGGCTGGCAAGCGCGGCTGATGATAGTTGCCCACCGCCACGACCACCCGATCGGCGCTGTATGGCCCGGCGGAGGTGGCGAGATAAAAACGCGCGCCCTGCTGCGTGACGCTCGTGACATTCACCCCCTCGCGCAGCGGTGCGTTAAAGCTGGCGGCGTAGCGGCGCAGATAATCGATGATCTGATCTTTCACCATAAAGCCGTGCGGATCGTCGCCATCATAAGGAAAGCCCGGCAAGCGACATTGCCAGTTCGGCGTCACCAGACAGAAGCTGTCCCAGCGCTGGGTGTGCCACGCCCAACCCATCATATTGCGTTCCAGAATGAGGTGACTAACCCCCTGCTGTGTCAGGCACCAGCTCATTGCCAGTCCGGCCTGACCGCCGCCGATGATGATCACCGGATAGTGTTGCGTTTGCATAACAGGCTCCCAGACAATTAACCGGCTACCGGCACGATAGCTTCAACGGTGACCGCTTGTTCCGGCGCAAACTGCGCCGCCTTCGCCATGATGGCTGCCGACTGGTCCTGGGCGCTGGAGCAGTGAAAACCAAACTTTGCCGCCACGCGGGCGCTGGCCTCTTCCAGCGCCCGCTGAGTCACGCTGACAAACTCGGTCACCGTGTAGGGATGCTGAATTTTCAGGTGCTTTTCGATGGTGGTAGAGGGTGAGTAACAGGTTTCTTTGCTGCCGTCCGGCCAGCAGACGATAAAATGCATCGCAGGCATGGTGTTCTCCTCTGCTACCGGCGCATACCGGTAAGCGGTTGATGTTGCAGATCCCAGAAACAGGCAGATTCATGCTGCCGCTCCACGATCAATTGTTGTTGCGCATGAAAACGGCCGACATGGGCGATGCTGATGTCGCAGGCGGCAAAATGGCGCATCACCGTTTCCCGCTGCGCTGGCTCGCACACCAGCAAAAAGCCGAAGCTGGGAAAGGCGCATAACCAGTCGTGCCAGTCGCAGCCTGCGGGTTTGGGGATGGCGCTGAGATCCAGCGTGACGCCGCATTGCGCGCTCTCCAGCAGCATCACCAGCGTGCCGAGCAGTCCGGCCTGGCTGATATCCTTCGCCGCCACCAGCGCACCGGCTTCCGCCAGCGTCGGTAACAGCGCCAGCGCGGCGCGCAGCTGCGCGGGATCGGCGGCGGTCGCGGCATCCCAGTTGAGACCCGGCGGATGCCAGCGTCCCGCCAGATTGATCGCCACCAGCAGATCCTGCCCAGGCTGGACGGCAAAGCTGTCAAGCAGGCGCTGCGCCCGTCCGGCAATCGCCACCGCCAGCTGCGGCTGGTTGCTGCGCAGATTGGTATGACCGCCCACCACCGGCACCTGATACGCCAGCGAGGCGGCGCGCATCCCGGCCAGCAGCGCGCTGGCGTGCGGACCCGCATCGCTCCAGAGCGCATTGACCACCGCCAGCGGCCGTCCTCCCATCGCCGCAATGTCGCTGACGTTGACCATCACGCCACACCAGCCAGCAAACCAGGGGTCGGCCGCAACAAATCCGTTGATAAAGCCCTCCATCGCCAGCAGCAGATAACCCTCGCCGTCAGCTAGCACCGCGCTGTCGTCACCGTTGCTGAACGGATGCGGCCAGCTGCCCGCCAGCGCGGCGGCCACCTGCTGAATATCGCGTTTATGGGCGATGCCGCTGTGCTCACGCACCTGTGCCAGCAGCGCCTCCAGCGCCGCGCTCATGCCGCACCGCCGGTCAGCAGCGGTGCCAGCTCACGCGGGTTCAGACGTGGCCGGATATTCAGCACCATGCCGCTGTGCGGGTCGTGACACGGCGGATAGTGCGCCAGATCCGCCTGCATCCGGACATGCGGCATACCGCGCAGCGTCATGCTGTCGAGGGTGTGCCAGTGCAGGCGACGAAACAGCAGCTCATTTTGTTGCTGCACGTCGGCATAGAACGCGTCACATCCCAGCGCGTTGGCGCTGCTGACCGCCAGGCGGATCAGGGCGGAACCGAGCTGACCCTGACGGCGAAAACGTTCATCCACCGCCAGCCGCGAACCACACCACACCCGCGCCGCGCGGCGATGAATACGCACCGTGCCCACCACTTCCTCGTGCCAGCCCGCGCAGCTGCCAAGCGCCACCAGCAGCTGGGCGCTGTCGTCAATGGCATCGCGATCGTCCTGCTCGAACAGCGCCTGTTCCTGGCAAAACACCCGTCGCCGCAGCGCGTAGGCCTGTTCGCGCTCCCACGGCAATGTCACCCACTTCACGGTGTAATTGGGATAGCTGAACATCGATCCTCCTCAGGCTACCGCCTGCTCGAAACTGGACAGCGAGGAGCAGGCACCGCAGCGGCCGCAGCCTGCTTTGATGTCGCTGGAACGCAGCTGCCCCTGGCGCAGCATATTGCCGAGCGGTTGCAGGATGGCCGACATAAAGGCCGCGTCAGGCGCCGGATGGCTGGCCAGCGGCGTACCGCTGATCGGCACGAAGGGCACCACAAACGGGTAGACCCCCAGATCGATCAGGGTGGCCGACAGCGACAGGATCGCCTCCGGCGTATCACCGAGACCGGCGAGGATATAGGTGCTGACCTGGCCGCGCCCGAACACCGCCACCGCGCTGGCAAACGCTTCAAGGTAATAGGTCAGCGAGACCTGCGCTTTGCCCGGCATGATGCGCGCCCGCACCGCCGGCGTGACCGCCTCCAGATGCATACCCAGCGCATCGATGCCGGCATCTTTCATATGCTGAAACCAGCGGAAATCGCCGGGCGGCTCGCACTGCCCCTGCAATGGCAGATCCACCGCCGCTTTAATCGCCTCAGCGCTCTCCACCATAATGCGCGCACCGCGATCGCTGCCGGACGGCGTGCCGGTGGTCATCACCATATGTTTAACCCCGTCCAGCTCCACCGCCGCTTTGGCGACCTCGGCCAGCTGCTGCGGCGTTTTACGCGCGATGGTGCGCCCCGCCGCCAGCGACTGGCCGATGGCGCAGAACTGGCAGGCTTTGGCGCGGTTTTCATAGCGGATGCAGGTCTGCAACACCGTCGTCGCCAGCACATCGGTGCCGTGCAGCGTGGCGATCTGCGAATAGGGCGTGCCATCGGCGGTGTGCAGATCGTAAAAACGCGGTCTTTGCGCCACGGTGATCTCCCGCACCGGGATGGTGTTTTTCAGCAGCCGGGTGCGATCGCCATCGTGCTCCATCTGCCACGGCGAATGATGGGCGCTGCGGGTGTAGATCGGCACCATCACCGTGACGCCATCAATGGTGACGGCCTGGTGATCCGAGGGACCGGCTCCGCCCTGACGGCTGACGTGCTGTTCGGTGGGATTCACCACCCGCACGCCCTGGGTCAGGAGTTCAGTGATCAGTTGCTGTCTGGACAGGTTGGCTGCGCTCATTTTCCTCTCCCGCAGGTTGTGATGCGTAAACGGCGTAGTGGGCTGGACGATCGTCAATGTGCAGGCTGAGCAGTTCCGGGCGCGCATAATGGCCAACAGAATCCATCATGCGTTTGCGCTTGGTGATCAGCGACATATCAAGATCGGCGAGCAGAATGCCTTCCCCTTCGGTCAGCGGCGGCACCAGATGCCGTCCTTCCGGCGAGATAATGGCGGTATGGCAGCCGCCGCGCAGTCCCTTTTGCAGCGCCGGATCGGGGGTGAGTTCCTCAATCTGCGCCTCGGTGAGCCAGCCGGTGGCGTTGATCACAAAGCAGCCCGACTCCAGCGCGTGGTGGCGAATGGTGACCTCCATCTGCTCGGCAAAGATCGGGCCGACCAGCGAACCGGGAAACTGACTGCAATGGATCTCTTCGTGCTGCGTCATCAGGCTGTAGCGCGCCAGCGGGTTGTAGTGTTCCCAGCAGGCCAGCGCCCCGACGCGTCCCACCGCGCTCCCGACCACTTTCAGCCCAGCGCCATCGCCCTGGCCCCAAATCATGCGTTCGTGATAGGTCGGGGTGATTTTGCGGCGCTTCAGCAGCAGCTCGCCGCTGGCGTCAAAGATCAGCTGGCTGTTGTAGAGCGTGCCGCGATCGCGTTCATTGACGCCCAGCACCACCACGATACGGCGCATCCGGGCGCGTTCCGCCACCGCGTGGGTGATCGGCCCCGGCACCTCAACCGCCTGTTCGTAAAGTTTCAGGTGCGCTTTTCCGGCGACCATCGCCGGGGTGATAAACGAGAAATAGGGGTAATAGGGAACGAAGGTTTCGGGAAACACCACGATCTCCGCGCCCTGTGCGGCGGCCTGATCAATTGCGTCGAGGACACGGGCCAGCGTCCTGCTGGCCTCATGCAAATCCGGCGCGATCTGAACGGCGGCGGCACGCACGATGCGTGACTCGGCCATGACGCGCCTCCGTTACATGGTCCAGGTATCGATGATCAGCGCGTTATCACGGCTGTGCAGCAGCTTGAGGTCCAGCACGTCCAGCGGGTTGATGGCGCGGATACCCTCAATCAGCGAAGGTTCGCCGTGACCATATAACGCCTGCAACGCAAAGCGGCAGGCGTAGACTTTGCCGCCTTCGGCCATAAATTTGGTCAGCTGGTTGTTGTAGTTCTGATGGCCGGGAAAGGCTTCGGCCCCCAGCGTCGGGAAACCGCGCTGCACGCCAAGCGTGACGCCCGGCCCGTACAGCAGGATCGAGGTTTCGAAGCCTTTGCGTTGCAGACGGGTGGCCTGCAACATATTCACGAAGCCAATCGATCCCTCAAATGCCACGGTGTGGAAGGTGACCAGCGCCTTCTGACCGGGTTCGGCTTTCACATCCTCAAACACCTTCTCTTCGTAATCTACCAGGTAATCACCGGTCTTATGGGCAGGCATCGTTACTGTTGGCATGGTGTGCTCCAGAATATTGTCGTTAGCGGCAGGAACTCAGGTTCCCCGTTGCAGTGCAGCGTGTGGCCCTGCATGACAGATATTCAGCAACCGCCGTGCCAGCGTAAAAAACGGCGATGCAATCAAGCGCCCATCATTTGCTCAAATAAACGGCAAAAAAATTTTCTTATCCGCTGCGGCTGCGCATTTCGTCGCGGATGCGCTGCGGAAAAGCGGCTGCGCCTGCACCAGATTGATGCTTTTTTGCACCATTGATGCACACAGAAAAGAATCATGATGCAATCATTGATGCAATCAAGTTTCGCGTTGATCTGCCCTGCCGTTCTGTGCCATCAATAGCTTTCCTGCCCCCTTTTTACGGAGTGCCTGATGTCCACCACGCTCTATACCCGCTGGGCGCAGCAACTGCATCAGCAGTCGCAGCGACCTGCCTATCTGCTGATTGCCGACCTGATTGCCGAAGGCATCAATAGCGGAGAATTACAGCCACGCGATCGCCTGCCGCCGCTGCGCGATCTGGCACTGGCACTGGCGCTGAATTACACCACGGTGACGCGCGGTTATGCCGAGGCCCGCCGTCGTGGTTTGATCGATTCACGCCCCGGCATGGGCAGTTTTGTGCGCGGCAAAGTACCCAGCATCCCGCTGAATGGCGGCAGCAGTTATGAAATGACCATGAATGCGCCGATTGAGCCGGAAGGCCTGGTGATTGAAGAGGCGATGCGCAGCGGCGCCCTCAACCTGTTCAGCAGCAGCGATATGCTGAGTCTGATGCGTTACCAGGATTTTGGCGGCAGCGCGGAAGATAAGGCGGTGGCGATGCAGTGGCTCAGCCGCAGCCTGGTGGTGCGCGATCGGGAAGAGGTGCTGGTTTGTCCGGGCATCCATAGCGCCCTGGTGGGGCTGGTGACGCTGCTCGGGCGCAAAGGTGGCGTGATCTGCCTGAGCGATCTGGTGTATCCGGGCATCAAGGCCATCGCCAGCCAGCTGAATATCACCCTGCATGCCCTGCCGTGCGACGAGAGCGGCCCGCTGCCGCGCGCGTTTGAAGATCGCTGTCGGCTGGGCGGCGTCAGCGCGTTGTATATCAACCCGACCATGCAAAATCCCTCCACCCTGACCATCCCGCTGCATCGCCGCGAATCGCTGGCTGAGATCGCCCGCCGCTATAGCGTGCCGATTATTGAGGACGATGCCTACGCCGCACTGCCGACGAAAACGCTGCCGACCTTTGCCGAACTGGTGCCGGAAATTACCTGGTATGTCACCGGTCTGTCGAAGTGTTTTGGGCCGGGGCTGCGTATTGCCTGGGTCAAAGGGCCGGGCAAACGCGCCACCCAGCTGCTGGCGGGCGCGCTGCGGGCGCTGACGGTGATGTCGAGTCCGGTCACCAATGCGCTGGCGCGTCAGTGGATCACCGATGGCACGGCCGAACGGATGCTGCTGGCGATCCGCCAGGAGGCGCGGGTGCGGCAACAACTGGCCGCAACCTGGCTGGCGGGAGTGCCTTTCCGCGCCGATGCGGAGGGCTTCCATCTCTGGCTGCCGTTGCCGAAAGCGTTGCGCTGGAACCCCTCGGACGCCGCCGTGCAGCTGCGTGAGCAAGGGGTCAGCGCGGTGTCCAGCGCGGCGTTCTGTACCGATAACAACCCGCCGGATGCGCTGCGCCTGTGTCTCGGCGGCACGGCATCACGCCAGCAATGTGAAGAGAACCTCAGGACGGTCGCCGATATGCTTGAGCATCCCCATCATTTCGCCAGCGTGGTGTTGTAGCCGAATCTGCTAGGGGCGCGCGGCGGTGCCGTCCGGCAAACGCGCGTTGGTCCACTCCGGGATGCCGCCTGAGACCGGGTATCTGGCCGCCTGTTGCAGATCGATATCCACCCCCAGCCCCGGTCGGTTGCTCAGGTAGGCGTAACCGCGATCGATTTCCGGGCAGCCTGGGAACACCTCCTGCAACGCCTCGTTCACCGGCGTGTACTCCTGAATACCGAGGTTGGTGATGCTCAGATCGATATGCAGATTGGCCGCCACGCCAATCGGTGAGATGTCGCCCGGTCCGTGCCAGGCGGTTCTGACGCCGTACAGCTCGGCAAAGGTCGCCAGCTTTTTCGCCGGGGTGATACCGCCGATGGTGCTGACGTGACAGCGGATATAATCGATCAGCTGATTCTCGATCAACGGTTTCCACTCATTGATCTGGGTAAACAGCTCGCCCATCGCCACCGGCGTGCTGCTCTGCGCCCGCAGTTTCTTCAGCCAGCCGATATTTTCCGGCGCTACCGGATCTTCCAGGAAGAACAGCTGATAAGGTTCGAGAGATTTTGCCATCTGGATCGCCGCAATCGGCGTGATGCGTTCGTGAACATCATGGATAAATTCAACGCCAAAACCGATCTTGTTACGCAGATGGTCAAACAGACGCGGCACGGCGCGCGCGTAGGCATCCGGGTCAAAATAGACGCCGGGCGTCTGGCTGCGCGGTGACACTTTCGGCTGAATGTTTCTGGCGCGCGACAGCTTGCCCGCGATCAGGCGCAGGTCATCGGTGCCTGCGCCGCCGTACATCCCCATCTGGCAGCGGACATACTGATAACCCTCTTCCATCCGCGCGCGGATATTGTCTTCCACCTCGATTTCGTCCGCGCCGTCGCAGTGCCGATAGAGCGCGATGCCGTCACGGCATTTGCCACCCAGCAGTTCATACACCGGCAGGTTCGCGACTTTGCCTTTCAGATCCCACAGCGCCATATCCATGCCCGACAGCGCATTGTTCATCACCGGGCCATTGCGCCAGTAGCCGCTGACCGCCGCCGACTGCCACAGATCCTCAATACGGCTCGGGTCTTTACCGATCAGGAAAGGTTTAATGTAATTTTCGATAGCGGCGGCCACCGCGAAAATGCGCTGGGTAAAGGTGGCGCAGCCAAGGCCATATAATCCCGGTTCGCTGGTCTCAATCTTTACCACCACCAGATCAATGCCGCCGGGGGCAGTGAGTATGGTTTTGACGTCGGTAATCTTCAGCTCACTCATGAAATCCTCACTTATCCTGTATGATGTCCTACATGTTAATCGGTAAAAAAAGCCCGCAGCCGGGCTGTAGATTATGAACTGTGGCGCACGTCCTCGATGGCATGGACGTTATGCGTCATGGCACCGTTCAGCGTTTCGGTTGCCAATGCCGCATCGCGGTTCTTCAGCGCCATAAAAACTTTGATGTGCGCTTCCACGCTCTCCAGCGTCACCCCCAGTACCCGGTTCAGCTCCTCCAGGTAGTGGACGTAGATGCCTTTCAGGGACTCCATCACATGGATAAACACCTTGTTATGGGAGGCCTTGACGATCGCCAGGTGAAAATCGTAGTCAGCCAGCGAATATTTTTTGTAATCATCACGACTGACCAGCATCCGGTTCAGCGCTTTCTCCAGCGCCTGCACGTCGTCGTCCGTCGCGTTCTGCACCGCCAGCTCCATGCAGCGAAACTCGACGGTCTGACGGAACACCCGCATATCATCAAACTCTTCCTGCGACAGATGCAGGATGGGCGCGTTATCGTTGAAGGCGTCGTAACGCGTCAGGTCGCGCGTCACGTAGGTGCCCTTCCCCTGATGCGTCACCACCACGCCTAAATCACGCAGCTTCTGCACCGCGCTTCTGACGCTGACGCGACTCACCTGGAAGGTGGCGGTCAGCTCCGCTTCCGACGGCAGCTTGCAGCCAGACTCCCACACACCATTCTGGATGTTCTGCTTCATCTGTTCATAGATAACGTCGACCACGTTATGTTTCTGGATACTCTCGAGGCTCACCGGTTTTGCTCACTTGTCCTACATGTTCCCGTTTTTAACGTTTCAGCAGGCGGCTGACAAGCAAAAAATTGCAGCCACCGAAAAAAATCCTGCCGAAAAAAACCGCTAACCCACTGAAACCAGAAAAAATAGCCGTAAATCAGCCCGCTCGCCACGCCTGTCAGCCAACGCAAAATCTGTGATGCCGCCTGCAATTATTTTTCAACGCAATTGCTGTCATTTCGCGCATATCGTAAAACGTCAGCAAGCAACTTGTTAGTCATGTTACATGAAAGGATGAATTCTTATGCAGAACCTTTTTAACCTGAGCGGTAAAACGGCGCTTATCACCGGGTCAACCCGCGGCCTGGGACTGGCGTATGCGCAGGGCCTGGCGCAGGCCGGGGCGCAGGTCATTCTGAACGGTACGCGGGAAGCGCCGATGCAGCAGGCGCTGAGCCAGCTGGCAGACCAGGGCTTTACCGCGCGCGGTTTTCTGTTTGACGTCGCCGATGAGGCGGAGATCGAAGCGGTGTTTGCCCGGCTGGATGCGGAACAGATCCATGTCGATATCGTGATCAATAACGCCGGGATTCAGTTTCGCAAACCGATGCTGGAACTGGCGCTCGCCGACTGGCAGCGCGTGCTGGATGTCAACCTCACCAGCGCCTTTCTGGTGGCGCGCGCTGCGGCCCGCCGCATGGTGGCGCGCAACAGCGGCGGCAAGATCATCAATATCGGCTCGCTCACCAGCGAAGCCGCCCGCGCCACCGTTGCGCCCTACACCGCCGCGAAAGGCGGCATCAAACTGCTGACCAAATCGATGGCGGCGGAATGGGCGGCGTTCAATATTCAGACCAACGGTATCGGGCCGGGCTACATCCTCACGGATATGAACGCCGCGCTGGTCGACAACGAAGAGTTCAATAAATGGGTATGCAGCAGCAACCCTTCTGGCCGCTGGGGCAAACCCGAGGAGCTGATCGGCACCGCGGTATATCTGGCCTCTGACGCCTCAAATTATGTGAACGGTCAGATGATCTATGTGGATGGCGGCTGGCTGGCAACGCTTTAAATAACAACAACGCTAAAGGCTGAATATGAAACCCTCTCGTACCCGACTTTCGGTGCTGACAATGCTGTTTGTTGTCACCGCCATTAATTATATGGACCGGGCTAACCTCTCCGTGGCCGGTTCTCATATCCAGGGCGATTTTTTCCTGTCCGCCACGCAACTCGGTTTACTGTTTTCGATGTTTACCTGGTTCTATGCCATGAGCCAGATCCCCGTCGGCTACCTGCTGGATCGGATTGGATCGCGCTGGCTGTACGGCAGCGCCATCGTATTATGGAGCCTGTTTACCCTGTTGATGGGGCTGGCTTCGCACCATTTTTTCACCACCGCAACCGCCTCGTTTATGATGTTGCTGGTGTGCCGCGCGTTGATCGGCATCGCGGAAGCCCCCTCTTTCCCCTCCAACACCAAGATTATCGCCACCTGGTTTCCTGACCATGAGCGCGCCCGCGCCACTGCGACCTATTCCAGCGCGCAATATATCGGGCTGGCGCTGCTGACGCCGGCGTTATCCTTTATCGTCAGCAAATGGGGCTGGGAAATGTCGTTCTACATTTCTGGCCTGGTGGGGATAGTGTTCGGGATTTACTGGCTGCTGGTCTATCGCGATCCGCAGCATAGCGCGCGCGTCAATGATGCAGAGCTGGCGGTGATCCGTCAGGGCGGCGGCTATGGTTCAGCTAATCAGCAGCAGCAAAACGCCCGCGTTAACTGGCCGTCGGTGCGTTTTATCCTGCGTCAGCGCATCACCTGGGGGTTGTTTATCGCCCAGTTTGCCGCCTCCTCGACCCTCTACTTCTTCCTGACGTGGTTTATTGTTTATCTGGAAAAAGGGCTGCACCTGTCGATCGATAAAGCCGGGATCGGCGCAATGTTCCCCTACCTGATGGCGATGGCGGGTGTGCTTTGCGGCGGTACGCTGAGCGATATGCTGCTGAAGCGCGGACGCAGCCGCACCTTTGCGCGTAAGCTGCCGGTGATGGCGGGCATGTTGCTGACCTGCTCCATCGCGCTGGTGAATTTTTTCCAGGATAGCCCGGCGATTGCCATTGGCATTTTGTCGGTGGCGTTCTTCGCCAATGCTTTCTCCAACCTCGGCTGGGTCGTGTGTAGCGATGTGATCCCACGCCATCTGATTGGCACCATCGGCGGCTTCCTGAATATTTTTGGCAATCTGTCCGGCATCGTCAGCCCGATCATTATTGGCGTCATCCTGCAACGCACGCAGAATTTCCAGTATGCGATGTGGTATATCGCCGCCGTCGCGCTCTGTGGTTTTCTGGCTTACCTGCTGCTGGTGGGCAGAATCGAGGTGCTCACGCCCCCCGGTGAAAAAGCCACGCCCCATCCGGACCCACGTTTTGCGCCCCCTTCCAGTACACAGAGAGAAGCATAATGCAGCAGAAAACAGTTAAAGCGGTTGTCGTCAGCGCCGCGCATCAGGTGAGCTGTGAAACCCGCAACATCGAATGGCACGATAATCAGGTGCTGGTGCGCGTTGAGCGTGGCGGCATCTGCGGCTCCGATATTCATTATTATCAGCATGGCCGCGCGGGGATGTCGGTACTGAAATCCCCGATGGTGCTCGGCCATGAGTTTGTCGGCATTGTCGATCAGGCGCCTGCCGACAGCGGTTTGCAGCCGGGTCAGCGCGTCGCCATCAACCCTTCTCAGCCGTGCCAGCAATGCACGTTTTGTCTGGAGGGGAAACAGAATCTGTGCCGTTCGATGCGTTTTATGGGCAGCGCCCAGTTTTTCCCGCACGTTAACGGCGGTTTCGCGGAGTATGTCGCGGTAAACCCGGTGCAGTGCATTCCCTATAGCGACAAGGCGGATGCAAAAATCATTGCCTTTGCCGAGCCGCTGGCCGTCTGTATTCATGCGGTGCGTCAGGCCGGGGATTTGACCGGCAAGCGGGTGCTGGTTACCGGTGCCGGTCCGATTGGTTGCCTGGTGATTGCAGCCGCGCTGGCCGCCGGCGCCACCGAGGTGATGGCGACTGATATCAGCGAACGCTGCCGCAGCCTGGCGCAGCAGATGGGAGCCAGCCAGACGCTGGACCCGCGCGCCACCGAGATGACCAGCGGCTGGACGGAGAATGGCGGTGCTTTTGATGTGTGCTTTGAAGCCTCCGGCGCTGCCTCTGCCGTGGCCTCCGCCGTCGGTTTCACCCGCCCCGGCGGCATCATTGTGCAGCTCGGCATGGGCGCGCCTGAGGTGAATTATCCGGTCGGCCCGCTGCTGGTGAAGGAAATTCAGCTGCGGGGATCGTTCCGCTTCACCACCGAATTCACCACGGCGGTGCGCTGGCTGGAGTCCGGGAAGATCAATCCGCTGCCACTGCTGTCCGCCGAGATAGCGATGAGCGAGGCAGTCAGTGCGCTGGAGCTGGCGTCAGACAAAGAACGCGCGGCAAAAGTACAGCTGGTTTTCTGACGCGGCGAAAAAAGGCGGAGTGGTAAGCTCCGCCTTGATTCAAGTTCCGGTCAGTGAGCCTGACCAGTCAGTTGCAAAAGGGCAACGATGATCTGCAAGATGACCCGGACTAAATCCAGCAGTAATCTAATCAGTTCCATCACTTTCCTTCTCCTCTGACAGGAGCGCGCCTTACGGCATCCGGGACTTTGACTCCACCCGCCGGACGCCTCAGCACAGCGGTGAGGAGTGCTGAGCGACGCTCATTGTGAAAGCCACAGGCCAGCACCACCTGGTACCTGCCGGGATTTACAAACCGCGCCCCTGGGAGTCGTCAGCAAACAATGAGGTTACGCCCGACACTCAACAACTGTATAACCATACAGTATTCTTGCGAAACTTGAAATCTTTCTCTGCACAATTTATCATCGGTTTTGTGAGGAGTGCTGAGCACCCCGTTTACCACGCGGTTACCAGCCAAAGGGTGAACAGAAAAAAAGGATTTGGCGTTAATGCCAAATCCTTTTTTATTGCCTGCGATTTACCCGACCCAACGGGATTTTCAGGACTTATCAGCCGGTAACGTTACCCAGTAGCCTGGCTGATACGGCAGCGGCAGGAACTTCTGGTGGAATTCACGGAAGGTCGCATCCGGATCGAGATCGGCAAACAACGCCGGGTGCAGCCATTTCGCCAGCGCCTGAATGGCGACAAACTGATATGGGCTGTCGTAGAACTGATGCCAGATGGCATGTGCGTTGCCGTTATGCGCCACCGGCAGGGTTTTAAACGCGTCGCGCATCATCAGGGTACGCAGACGCGCTTCCGCTTCTTTGGTATCGGCCCCCGGCCCCACACCCACCCATTTGCCCACGGTGTTGTAGTTTTTCCAGTTCGCGCCGGTCACCACCACCACATCCGGCTGGCTGGCAATGATCTGCTCCGGATTGAGGGTGCCGAAGGTGCCGGGGATCAGGTCCTTCGCGATATTATTGCCACCCGCGATCTCAACCATCTGACCGAAGTTTTCATCACCGAATGACATGCAGCACTCATCGCTATAGCCCCCGGCGCGGTCAATCATCACTTTCGGGCGTTTGCCGTTAACGTTCTTCAGACGGTCGGTCACCAGCGCGATTTGCGCACGGCGGAAAGCGATGATGTCTTCAGCACGCTGCGGCTTATCCACCAGCTCGCCCATAATGCGGATACTTTGTTCCGCGTGCTCCATCGGCTTCTCGCGGAAATCGATAAACACCACCGGGATGCCCACCGCCTGTAACTTCTCGATCAGCTTGCCTTCATCGGTAGCCGCTTTTGATTCGAGGTTCATCAGCACCAAATCCGGTTTCAGCGTCAGCGCCTGCTCGATATTGAAGGTGCCATCCTTCGCGCCGCCAAAGGTCGGCAGCTGTTTGATTTGCGGATACTGCTTTTCATACGCCATGTAGCCGTCGTAATCCGCTTTGTGGAAATCATCGCGCCAGCCAACCACGCGCTGGAATGGCGCAGCGGTATCGAACGCCGCCAGCAGATACATCTGCCGTCCTTCCCCGAGAATAATGCGTTTTGACTCCTGCGCGACCTCCACCTGGCGACCGGCAACGTCAGTAATGATTTTGGCGGACGCACTCCCCGCCACCGTCAGCAACCCCAGCGCCAACATCCATTTTTTCATGTTATCTACCCATACAAATGATAATGATTATTATTAATGTGTTTCGCGGCGTCACTATTACCTGGCGGGCGCAAAATGGAAAGCCCCGGTGTAACATTTTTTTACATCGCTGCGGCTGTGCAATCGCTCACAAAACGCCTCCCTTTCGTGAAAAGCCTCACAGCACCCCGTGCAATTGCCCAGGTAATCGCCGCCATTTACTGCATTTTGGCTAATGCGTAAACAAAAGGTGAAGACTAAATTACGAAATGAAACACCGTTTTAATTTATTCATAACGCCCGTTGCGGGCATGGACATGTGTTTACCGAGGAGTTGCCGTGAAGATCAGCGCCATTGATGTCACCCAGTTCAGTTACCCCACCCGCCGCGTCTCGGACAGCGCCGGACATTCCCATCCCGGCCCTGAAAGCGACGCCCAACTAGCGCTGCTGACCCTGACCACCGAAGACGGCCACTGCGGATATGCGTTTGCCCCGCCGGAAGTGATCCGTCCGCATGTGGTCAACGCCTTCTTTCGCAAGGTGCTGCTGGGGCAAAACGCCTTTGATCGTGAACGGCTGTGGCAGGATCTGGTGCACTGGCAGCGCGGCAGCGCCCATCAGCTGACGGAGCGCGCCCTGTCGGCGGTGGAGCAGGCGCTATGGGATCTGATTGGCCGCCGATTGCAGCAGCCGGTGCATAAGCTGCTCGGCGGCTATCGCGAAAAAATCCCCGCCTACGGCAGCACCATGTGCGGCGACGAACTGGAAGGGGGACTGGCGACGCCCGATGATTACGCGCGCTTTGCCGAACAACTGGTGGCACGCGGTTATCGCGCCATCAAGTTGCACACCTGGATGCCGCCGGTGTCGTTTGCGCCCAGCCCGGCGATGGATATCAAAGCCTGCGCCGCCGTGCGTGAAGCGGTCGGACCGGATATCGCCCTGATGCTCGACGGCTATCACTGGTACAGCCGCAGTGACGCGCTCACCATTGGCAAGGCGCTGGAAAAGCTCAGCTTTACCTGGTTTGAGGAGCCGATGGAAGAGGAAAGCATGGCATCTTACGCCTGGCTGGCCAGTAACCTCAGCATCGATGTCCTTGGCCCGGAAAGTCTTGGCGGTAAACATCACAGCCGCGCCGACTGGGTGCAGGCCGGTGCCTGCGACATTCTGCGCGCCGGTGCCAACGGCGTCGGCGGCATCTCCGCCACCCTGAAAGTCGCCAGCCTCGCCGAAGCCTTCGGCATGGATTGCGAAGTGCACGGCAACGGCGCAGCCAGTCTGGCGGTGGTCGGCGCGATCCGCAACTGTCGCTGGTACGAGCGCGGCCTGCTGCATCCGTTCCTCGACTATGAACAACCCCCGGCTTATCTGCACAGCCTGGTCGATCCCATGGACAGCAACGGCTTTGTGCATCTGCCTTCGCGCCCCGGTCTTGGCGAGGACATTAACTTCAGCTGGATTGAGACCCATACCCTGAATCGCTGGTAAGTCACCATTACGAGCAGTACGGCAAACAACAATAAACCTCTGACCTGCTGGACTTTGCTTATGAACCTCTTTCCCCGCTGCACAGCGTGCTTCGTCGCGCTGCTGCTGCTGACGGGCAGCCCCGGCGTGCTGGCGGCCACCCCGGACGATCAGCTGATCGTCGGTATGAATATGAACAACCTGCTGACCCTCGATCCCGCCGCCATGACCGGCAACGAGATCGTGGGTATCGTGGTGAATCTGTATGACGGCCTGGTAGAGCTGAATCCACGCCAGCTGACGGATGTGCGTCCGGCGCTGGCGGATCGCTGGGAAATCAGCGCCGATAACCGGCAACTCACCTTCCACTTACGTGACAATGTCACCTTTCATTCCGGTAATCCGCTTACCAGCGCTGATGCGGTCTGGTCGATGCGCCGCGTGTTGCAGCTGAATCTGGCGCAGGCGTCGGTGTGGAAATCCTACGGGTTTACTAAAGACAACGTGGACCAGCTGATCACCGCCCCCGATGACCATACCGTGCAGATCCGTCTGCCGAAGGCCAACGATCCGAAACTGGTGCTCTATTCACTGGCCGCGCTCGGCAGCATGGTGGTGCTGGACAGCAAAACCGTGCAGGCTCATGCCGTCAACGGTGACTGGGGCAACCGCTGGCTGACCACCCATGAGGCTGGCTCCGGCCCCTTCCGTCTTGAGGTCTGGCAGGCAAAAGATGTGCTGCGTATGCAGCGCGATGATCGCTACTGGCGCGGCGCGCCAAAGCTGTCGCGCGTGGTGTTCCGTCATTTACAGGAGTCACAAACCCTGCGGCTGATGATGGAAAAAGGCGACATCGATATTGCCAGCAATATGGCGATTCCTGATGTGAAAGCGCTGCGTCACGATCCCGATCTCACCATCGACGCCGTACCGAAAGGCACCCTTTACTATCTGGCGATGAGCATGAAAGATGCCCATTTCGCCCATGCCAAAGTGCGCGAAGCGGTACGTTATCTGGTGGATTATCAGGGGATTAACAAAACTCTGATGGCCGGCTATGGCGAGCTGCATCAGCGTCCCATTCAGGCCGGAATGCCTGCCACGCTGCCCGACCCTGGCTACAAACTGGATATCCCGCGCGCCAAAGCCTTGCTGGCGGAAGCCGGTTATCCCGATGGCTTTGATACCACCCTGCGCGTGCTGGCGGATCAGCCGTTTCTCAATATCGCCATCGCTATTCAGTCCACGCTGATGCAGGGCGGCATTCGCGCCAAAATCATCACCGGCACCGGCAACCAGATCTACGGCGCGATGCGCGAACGTCAGTTCAACCTGCTGGTGGGACGCGGCGGCAGCGGCGTCGAACCCCATCCGCACTCCAGCCTGCGTTCGCTGGTGTACAACCCGAACAACGCTGACAGCGCAAGGCTGACCAACTTTCAGGGCTGGCGCACCGGTTTTTACGATGCGCAGCTGAATCAGATGATCGATCAGGCGTTGCTGGAGCGTGACAGCGCACGTCAGCAGCAGGATTACTTCGCCATCCAGCGGCGTTATGACCAATTGATCCCGGCGCTGATGCCCATTTCACAGATGGTCGATTCGGTGGTGGTGAACAACCGGGTGCAGGATTACGTGCCGCATCCGTCGGCCACCACCTTTTTGCGTGACGTGTGGAAAACGCCGGATAGCCTGGCGGGAGGAACACCATGAAACTGACGCGAAGCCACTGGCGCCAGCTGCGCAGCCGGGGCTGGCAGGTGCTCATTACGCTGACTGGCCTGCTGCTGCTGACCTTTTTTATCGGTCGGGTGATGCCGCTCGATCCGGTGCTGGCGATTGTCGGGCCGGATGCCGACCACGCCACATATCAGCAGGTCTATCACCAGCTTGGGTTTGATAAACCGCTGTGGGTGCAGTTTGGCATTTACCTGAACGGCCTGCTGCACGGCAATCTCGGCCAGGCGCTGCTGACCGGCCAGCCGGTGATCAACGATATTCTGCGCGTGTTCCCGGCGACGGTGGAGCTGGCGACGCTGGCGATTGTAATCGGCACCGGGCTGGGCGTCCCGCTTGGCGTCTGGGCCGCCGCGCGCCGTAACGGCGTGGTGGACTATGTGGTGCGTATTATCAGCCTCGCCGGTTACTCCACGCCGATTTTCTGGGTCGGCATGATCGGTCTGCTGCTGTTCTACGCCCACCTCGGCTGGGTGGGCGGTGCCGGGCGGGTCGATTTCAGCCTCGATGGCGTGGTGCCGCGTCGCACCGGCTTGCTGCTGGTGGATGCGCTGCTGGCGGGCAATGGCACGGTGTTCGCCAGCGCGCTGAATCATCTGATTCTGCCGGCATCGCTGCTTGGCTTCCACTCGCTGGCCTATATCAGCCGCATGACGCGCAGCTTTATGCTGGCGCAGCTGTCGCAGGAGTTCATCCTGACGGCGCGCGTCAAAGGGCTGACCGAGTGGCAGGTCATCTGGCAACACGCGTTCCGCAATATTCTGGTGCAGCTGCTGACGGTCGTGGCGCTGGCTTACGGTTCGCTGCTGGAAGGCGCGGTGCTGATTGAAACCGTCTTTTCCTGGCCGGGCTTTGGCTCCTATCTCACCGGTAGCCTGATGCTGGGAGATATGAATGCGGTGATGGGCTGCGTGCTGGTGGTCGGCCTGATTTTTGTCCTGCTCAACCTGGTTTCTGACCTGCTTTATCAGGTATTCGACCCGAGGACTAAAGTATGACGATTTCGCTGGCAACCCCGGCTTCCGCCGCCACGCACGAGCGGCTGGCGCGCTGTCGCCGCTTTGTGCGCCGCAGCGGGCACTTTATCGGCCGCATGGCACGTAATCCGCTGACCGCTATCGGTGGCGCCATCATCCTGCTGTTACTGCTGGTGGCGCTGTTTGCGCCGTGGATCGCCCCTTATCACCCGCTGGTGCAGGATCTGAATAACGCCCTGACGCCCCCGAACGCGCAGCACTGGTTCGGCACCGACGAATTCGGCCGCGATATCTTCAGCCGCCTGGTCTGGGGCGCACGCATCACCCTGTATATCGTGCTGCTGGTGTCGGTCACCGTCGGCCCGATTGGCCTGCTGCTGGGCGTCGCCGCCGGTTATTTCGGCGGTAAGGTCGATAGCGTGCTGATGCGCGTGACTGACATCTTTATCTCCTTCCCCAGCCTGGTGCTGGCGCTGGCGTTTGTCGCCGCGCTGGGGCCGGGCCTCGAACATGTGGTGATCGCCATTACCCTCACCGCCTGGCCGCCGATTGCGCGGCTCGCCCGTGCCGAAGCCCTGTCGCTGCGCCAGGCGGACTTTATCTCTGCGGTGCGTTTGCAGGGCGCCTCGTCGCTGCGCGTGCTGTGGAGACACATCGTGCCGCTCTGTCTGCCGTCGGTGATTATCCGTATCACCATGAATATGGCGGGCATCATCCTCACCGCGGCCGGGCTGGGCTTCCTCGGCCTTGGCGCACAGCCGCCGGACCCGGAATGGGGGGCGATGATCGCCAGCGGCCGCAGCTACATGCTGGAGTGCTGGTGGGTGGTGACGGTGCCGGGTCTGGCGATTCTGGTGAACAGTCTGGCGTTTAATTTCTTAGGAGATGGCTTACGTGACATCCTCGATCCCCGTAGCGAGTAATCCCCGACCGTTGCTCGACGTAGAAGATTTGCAGGTCAGCTTCGCCAACGGACGCCACATCACGCCTGCGGTGCGCGGTGTGTCGTTCCAGCTCGGCCAGGAGAAGCTGGCGATTGTCGGCGAATCCGGTTCGGGTAAATCCACCGTTGGCCGCGCCCTGCTACACCTGCATCCGCGCAGCGCGCAGGTCGCCGCCCGCCGGATGCAGTTTGCCGATTGCGATCTGCTGCGCGCCTCACCGGCGCAGATGCGCGCCATTCGCGGCAAACGTATCTCGATGATCATGCAGGACCCGAAATACTCCCTCAATCCGGTGGTGCGCATTGGCGAGCAGATTGCCGAGGCGTGGCGCAGCCATCATCCCGGACAGCGCGATGAAGCAAAGCGCCGCGCGCTGGCGATGCTGGATGTGGTGCGCATCCGCGACCCGGAGCGGGTGTATCAACTTTATCCCCACGAGATTTCCGGCGGCCAGGGGCAGCGCGTGATGATCGCCATGATGCTGATCACCGATCCCGAACTGGTCATCGCCGATGAGCCGACCTCAGCGCTGGATGTGTCGGTGCGTTTGCAGGTCATGGCGTTGCTGGATGATCTGGTGAAGCAGCGTGGCCTTGGCCTGATTTTTATCAGCCACGACATCAATCTGGTGCGCCACTTTTGTGACCGGGTGCTGGTGATGTATGCCGGGCGCATCGTCGAGTCGCTGGCGGCGGCGGAGCTGGATCGTGCGCAGCACCCCTATACCCAGGGCCTGCTGGCGGCGTTACCCGCCATGGACCAGCGCCGTCCGCGTTTGCCGGTGCTGCAACGCCAGGACAGCTGGCTGCAACCTTAAGGAGAGAGCCATGAAAGAGATGATCGGCGTACGTAATCTCAACCTCAGCTTTGGCGAGGAGGAACAGCGGCATCAGGTGTTGTCGGACGTCAATCTGGCGGTGCGGGAGGGCGAGATTTTTGGCCTGGTGGGTGAATCCGGCTCCGGTAAAACCACGGTGCTGAAGTGTCTCGCCGGTCTGTTTCCCCACTGGCAGGGCGAGCTGGCGATTGATGGACAGCCGCTGAAGCATCGCATCGAACGCAGCCTGTGTCGCAAAGTGCAGATGGTATTTCAGGATCCCTACGGTTCGCTGCATCCACGCCATACGGTCGGCGATATCCTGGAAGAACCGTTGCTTATCCACGGTATCGGCCAGCGCCAGCAGCGGGTGATCGCCATGCTGGAGAAAGTCGGCCTGAACCGTGCGTGGCAGACCCGCTATCCCCATCAGCTCTCCGGCGGCCAGCGCCAGCGCGTGGCGATTGCCCGTGCGCTGATCCTTGAACCGCGCGTGCTGCTGCTGGATGAACCAACCTCGGCGCTGGATGTGTCGGTGCAGGCGGAAATTCTCAACTTGCTTAGCGATTTGCAGCAGCAGACGCAGCTGACCTATCTGATGGTGACGCATGACCTGGGCGTGGTGGCGCATTTATGCCATCGCGTGGCGGTGATGCAGCACGGCAAGGTGCTGGAGACGCTGGAGGTGGATGCGCTGGTGGCCGGACAGGCCAGGGTGCCCTATACGCAGATGCTGGTGGAGGCGAGCCGGAGTCCGCGGGTCTCCGCGGTCTGATGCCCTAATCCCTCTCCCGCTTGCGGGAGAGGGATTAAGGTGAGGGTGTGAACTAGCGCGTTACCTCACGCACAAAGCCCACAATCTCGTCATTCTGCCCGTGCTCAAACAGACAGTGCTGGAGGCGCGGACCGCTCAGCGCGGTCTTCACCAGCTCAGGATCGATAGCGCGCAGGGTATCGAGATAGTTTTCCTTTGTCACCGCGGTTTTAACCTGATTCAGCAGCCCGGCATTACGCACCTGCGGCTCTTTGCGCTCAGGCGGATAGCCCAGTCCTTTGGCACCGGTAAAGGCTTTTTCAAAGATAAAGCGCAGATTGAGTTCCGCGCCCCAGCCAAAGCCTTTGGCGAAGGGCAGCGACAGCGCGTTCCCGTTGTTGATCTGGGCGAACAGGTACGCATCCGCCGGATCGATACAGTAGCCGCACACCACGCCCGGATGGATATTAAGCGACAGCAGCGCCCCCTGCCCGGTGCCGCAGCCCGCGATAACAAAATCCACCGCGTTGCTGTTCAGCAGTACGCTGGCCATGATGCCGAGATGAATATAGGTCAGATGATGATCCTGCTCGTCGCTCATGCCGACGTTAAACACCTGATGTCCCAGCGGTTGCGCCACCGCTGCCAGTTCTTTCAGTACGGTAGCGTTTTTGGCCGCCTGGCTGTTTTCCATCATTAACGCGATTTTCATGATCCATCCTTCATATTAAATTGAAACACCGTTTCATTTTAATCAAAGCTGACTAAAATGCAGCAGTGAAATTCCCTTTTGCTTGTGAGTTATGTCACACAACGGCGAGACAACACGCGAGGAGCCGACGATGTTTATCTACCGCAATGCCACACAGGTTGAAGATTTGGGTAACGGCGTCACGCGCCGCGTTCTGGCGCACGGCGGCCGTATGATGGCGGTTGAAGTCACCTTTGAAAAACAGGCCATCGGCCCGCTGCATCACCACCCGCATGAGCAGCTGACCTATGTGCTTTCAGGGCGTTTTGCCTTTACCATCAATGGCGTGACCAGAGAAGTCAGCGCCGGTGACACCCTCTACAAAGCGCCGGATGTGGTGCACGGCTGCGTCTGTCTGGAGGCGGGTACGCTGCTGGATACCTTTACCCCGCAGCGTGAAGATTTTCTGGCAGCACAGTAATCCAGACGCTGCGCCCGGCGCAGCATCTCGGGCTATTTCCTGAGCAGTTTCCTGCCAGCCTCCGTCAGCCTGACCGCATAAAAACGCGTCATATCGTTCGACGCTGTTACGAATTCAATCAAACCATCGCGCATCAACGGCGACAAGCTGCGGCAATTCACTTCTCTTCTTTTGTGCGTGGCTGTATCGCGTATGACTTCCACGCCTACGGCTTTATCACCACGCAACAGGTACTCCCTGCCTTTTTGCAAACGGCATAACGTATTTAGCTTTTCCGGTGAAATCCCCATTCAACCCACCTTCTGGCAAAAATTGCACCATGCTGTCAAACGGAGCTTCCCATTCACAGCCCCATGGTCTGACGTGCAATAAGTTCAATGCCTTAGATATCAGGCAACGGCCATTGTAAGGAAGAGGTAAAGAAATCGTAAGGTATTTTGCAGGCAGCAGGGTCGCCATTGATGGCGACCTGGTGATGTGAGCGGGAACAGGATCGCCATTGATGGCGACCCGATCACTTACGCGGTGCGATCAAACAATATCATCCACTACGCCGCCATCAACGCGCAGCGCGGCACCGGATGTGGCGGATGCCTGGGTGGAACAGACGTACACCACCATATTTGCCACTTCTTCCACCGTGGCGGCGCGCTGGATCACCGAACTCGGACGCTGGCTCATCACAAACTCTTTCGCCAGCGTCTCCAGCGTTTTGCCGGTACGCTTCACTTCTTCAGCCATCATGCTGGCGAAGCCATCCGACAGCGTCGGGCCTGGCAACACGCTATTTACCGTGACCCCGGAACCGGCCACCACTTTCGCCAGACCGCGCGACAGCGACAGCTGCGCGGTTTTGCTTACGCCGTAATGCACCATATCGGCCGGAATATTGCGCGCCGATTCAGACGAGATAAACACCACGCGTCCCCAGCCCTGCTTCACCATATTCGGCAGCAACGCGCGCGACAGACGCACCCCGGACATCACGTTGGTCTGCCAGTAATCTTCCCAGGTATCATCGTCGGTGGCGTAGAAATCTTTCTGTCCGTAGATCCCGGCGTTATTCACCAGAATATCAATGGCGGGTAAGCCCTTCAGCAGGGTATCAACCCCCTGCGCGCTGCCCAAATCCGCAATCACCGTATGAATTTTGGCGCCTGCCACGGCTGCGTTCAGTTTTTCCCGCGCGCGGCTGACGGACTCTTCACTGCGCCCGTTAAGCACCACTTCCGCCCCGCTCTCAGCCAGCCCCTGGG
Organism: Pantoea sp. X-Soil-TKNS-1207; assembly: GCF_059730485.1. Taxonomy (NCBI): domain Bacteria; kingdom Pseudomonadati; phylum Pseudomonadota; class Gammaproteobacteria; order Enterobacterales; family Erwiniaceae; genus Pantoea; species Pantoea sp. X-Soil-TKNS-1207. Next base: position 2,046,737 of record NZ_AP035958.1, on the reverse strand, counting down.
CAATGGCAAAACCAATGCCGCCGGTTGACGCGGTGATTAACGCTATTTTTCCGTGTAGATCGATTTTCATAACATTCTCCATGATTGATTGCGCGACTCATCGCGCCGCTACGGAAGGTGCGTTGTGTTGAGATCAGAATCACAACAGCCTGGTTGAAAGGCGTAACGATGCCTTGACGAAACATGCGGTTGTCATCACCAGCAGCAGCAACAGCACCGGAGCAAAACCGGCAATCCCCCAGCCCGCCAGCAGCAATCCGCCCATCACGCCACCCCCCGCAATCGCCAGGTTCCAGACGGTGACAAGCATCGATTGCGCCACATCGGTGGCGGCGCCGGCCTGCTCCACCATCGCAGTCTGAAACAGTGTCGCGGCACCGCCAAACGCCAATCCCCACAGCACCACGGCCAGCCACACCACCGCGGTATTGTCAGCAGCCAGCTGCAACAGCAGCGCGGCACAGATAAACAGCACCAGACTGAACAACGTCAGCTGTTGCAGATAACGGCCAATCATCATGCCGGTAACAAAAATGCTGATCAGCGAACAGATACCGAAAAGCAGCAGCACGCTATCAGTGCGCGTCGCCAGACCGGCAGGCTGGAGAAAAGGTGAGATATAGGTATAGAGCAGGTTATGCGCCAGCACAAAACCCAGCACCAGCAGCAAGACGCTGCGCACGCCCGGCAACATAAATACCTGGTACAGAGAACGGCGCTGTTGTGCCGACTGCCCGGCCACATCCGGGGCAGTCAAACGCAGGATGGCGATCAACAGTAGCGACAACCCGGACAAACCGGCAAAGCAAATCCTCCACCCCAGCAGATTGCCGGCAAAAGTCCCGAGCGGCACGCCAATGGACAACGCCAGCGGCGTACCGGCCATCGCCACCGCAATCGCTTTCCCCCGGTTATGCGCCGCCACCATCGCCGCCGCATAACCCGCCAGCAGCGCCCACAACACGCCTGCCGCCATGCCCGCAATGCCGCGGGCCACCAGCATCAGGGCATACCAGGGAGACCAGGCTGTCACCAGATTCGCCAGGGTAAAGCCCGCCAGGGCCAATAACAGTAACCGCCTGCGCCGCATCCCCTGCAACAGCAGCATGACCGGGATGGCGGCCAGCAGCGATCCGAGCGCATAGACCGTGACACTCTGCCCGGCAGCGGCGGCGGAGACGCTGAGATCGTTGGACATCGGTGTCAGCAAACCCGCCGGTAATGCCTCGGTCACGATGGCGATAAACGCCGTCATGCTGAGCGCAACCAGCGGGATCACCGGCAAATCCTCGGTTGTTTTCCCCATCACGCCACCACCAGCCCCTGATACACCGCATCGCGCAGATCATTAACAAACTGACCCGACATTCCTTCGTATAAGGTGTTGGTAAAAGCCACCACGCTCAGTTGCTGAAGCGGATCGACAAACCATGCGTGGCCGTAAGCACCTCCCCAGCGCCAAGTGCCGATAGATTCCGGCGATGCCGCCAACTGCGGATCACGCAGCACCGAGAAACCCAGCCCGAAGCCAACCCCCGGCGCGTCCGGCAGTTCACACTGGCTGACCTGATCGCGCCCCATTTCCGCCACCCATGCCGGTGACAGCAGGCCACCGCTGCGTAAGCTTTCCAGCAAGCGCATAAAATCGCTGACGGTACCCACCATGCCTGCGCCACCTGACGGAAATGCCTGACGATCATAGACGCGCGCCGGGCTGTAGCGGATCCCGACAAGGTCAGCAAACGGCGAGACGACCTCATTTTCCTGTAACCGATGCGGCTGCGGTTGCCCGTTCACATAGGCGGTCACCACGTATTGATCCGCAGAGACAGAAAAGCCGGTGGCCTGCATTGCCAGCGGGTCCGTCACCAGCATTTTCACTGCCTCGTCCAGCGGCTGTCCCTGCACCTGCTCAATCAGCGCCCCGACCACATCAATCGCCAGCGAATAACACCATCCCTGGCCAGGGGGATATAACAACGGTACCGTGGCGATGCGCTGCACATTCTCCGTCAGCGACCAGCCGGAAGCATCCATACCATCGGAAACCCCTGCACGGGCATAAGGGCCATCTTCAGCGGCTTCGAGAAAGCGATAACCCAGCCCGGCACTGTGGCTCAGCAACTGCCGCAGCGTGATCGTCACGCTACTGCCATCCGCTAAGCGTGGCGCAAACCACGGCAGCCAGCGTTGAATGTCCTCATCCAGCTGTAGCTTACCCTGCGCAACCAGCACCATCGCGGCGCTGGTGACAATCGGTTTGCTGACCGACGCGAGGCGAAAGCGGCTATGCAGCGTCATACGCTGTTCACTTTCGCGATCGGCATACCCCGCTGCCTGGTGAAAAATTATCTGCCCACGATGGGCAATCATCACTTCTGCACCCACCACGCGCTGCTCAGCTATTGCCCGCTGGATCACCGCTTCAAGCAAACCCTTCATGCTTTTATCTCCTTAATTATCAACGGAACCACAGTAGTCGCTTCCTGATTGCGGAAAAAGGTGGGTATATTTCACTACTCTGCGGAAATAAATGTCCGCAATAGCGAGGGCGCGTGGACAGTCTCAATGGGTTTATGGTGTTTGTGCAGGTAGCGGAAACACGCAGTTTCGTCGCGGCCGGGCGCTATCTGGGGGTTTCAGCTTCGGCGGTAGGGAAAAGTATCAGCCGGCTGGAAGATAAACTTGGGGTGCGGCTGTTTCATCGTAGTACGCGCAGCATCACCCTCACCGCCGAAGGTGTGCTGTTTTTACAGCGCAGCCAGCGCATTCTGGCAGAGATCGAAGCCGCAGAACGCGAGCTGACACAGGCAGCAGCGCGTCCCCGCGGCCGGTTACGCCTGAGTCTGCCGCTGGTGAGTTCGCTGATTCTGCCGGTGCTGGGTGACTTTATGCGCGAGTATCCGGAGATCCAGCTGGATATGGATTTCACAGACCGGCTGGTGGATGTGATTGCCGGCGGCTACGACGCGGTGCTGCGGGTGGGCCAGCCCAGCGATTCACGCTTGTCGGCACGCAAGCTTGGGCATTCCCGTACCCTGGTGGTCGCCTCTCCAGACTATCTGGCACGACACGGCGAGCCACAGACTCCGGCTGATCTGGCCCAACACGCCTGCCTGCATTATCGCTTTCTCAGCAGCGGCAAGCTGGAGCCCTGGGAGATGCGCGACAATCAGGCCGAATATGAATTTACCCGGCCTGCGGCGATGGTTTGCAATAACATTGAGACGCGTGTCTGCTTTGCTGTGCGTGGCCTGGGGCTGGCCTGGTTGCCCGACTTTGCAATCCGCGAGGCACTGGCGCAGGGGCAGCTGCGTGAGGTGTTATCCGACTATGCCTGCCATAGCGGAGTGTTCCATCTGTTGTGGCCTGCCAGTAAACATCCCTCGCCCAAAGTGCGCGCTCTGATTGATTTTCTCAGTCCACGTCTTTTCCCTGAGTGAAATATATTTGGTTGCATTTGCTGATAGCAGGAAAACGGCGGCGCGCTCCATACTGGAAGCACCTTTCCCAGGAGATTGAGCCATGAAAACCCTAGCCTTTGCCGCACCGGGTGCGATGGGCGCAGCGGTTGCTGCTGTTCTGACACAGCACGGCGCGCGCGTAATCTGTCCCTTCAGCCAGCGTTCCGCCGATTCGCAACAGCGCGCTCACGCCGCGCAGATGACCGATGCCAGTGAAGCCGCGTTATGCGAAGCCGATATTATCTTCTCCATTCTGCCGCCCGAGTTTGCCCTCAGCTGGGCGCAGCAGATGGCGCCGCATTTACAGGCGGCGACGCGCAAACCCTTGTATGTCGACTGCAACGCCATCAGCCCGGAAACGCTGCAACAGGTGGCGGCGGTGATTGAGGCCACCGGCACGCCCTTCGCCGATGGCGCGATTATCGGCCTGCCGCCGGGCGAGCAAAATCCCGCCGGGCCGCGCTTCTGGTTCTCCGGTCCACATGCCAGCGACCTCGCGGCACTGAGCGAGCTGGGCCTGCGCGTGCGCATTATGCAGGCGGAAAATGGCGCGGCCTCGGCGCTGAAGATGGCCTATGCCGGGATCAACAAAGGCATCACCCTGCTGACCTCGGCGATGCTGATTAACGCCAGCCGCGTTGGCGCGGCGGAGGCGTTGCGCGAAGAGATGGCCGAAAGCCAGGCGGCGATGCTGAAAAGAATAGAAAAAGCCACCCCGGATATGCTGCCAAAAGCCTGGCGCTGGGCGGCTGAGATGGATGAGATCGCCACCCTCAATCAGGGTGAGCTGGCAACCGATCGCCTGTATCAGGCATTGGGGGAGGTATGCCGTCAGCTGGCTGCCGACCAGAAAGGCGATCGGCAGTTAAGCGCCCTGCTGACGGCTTTTCTTCACCCCGATACCGATAACGGGCGCGAAGCGTAATTCACCGGCTGCAACTGTCGTTGTAGCCACGCCTGCGCCGCCGCCTCGTCCGGTGCGCAGGCATCCAGCTGCAACACCGGACCGAGCGCCATCGGCTGGGCGCGTTCCGCCAGTTGCCGCAGCTCCGGCAGATACTCCGCGCCAGGATGGCCAGGCATCCGTTGTTCCAGACGCGCCTGATAACGCGCCACCACCTCATCCGGTGTGATCGCCATCCACAGCTCCAGCACCCGTGTCACCCCCGCATTGCGCAGGCCCTCCTCCAGCACCGCTTTGGGCTGAAAACCGAACCAGGCATCGATCAGATAGACGCAGTTCGCGGGCGCCTGGCCGACAATCTTCCAGATTGCCTGATAGGCGGCGCAACCCAGCTGGCGATTGCGCAGGCGATCTACCGGCGCGAAGCTGGCCATAAACGGCTCTTTCAGGCTGTCGAGCGTCAGCACCGGCAAGCCAAACTGCTGAGCCAGCCCGCGCGCCAGGGTGCTTTTGCCGGAAGCCGGAATACCGTTGACCAGCACCACACATTTCTCCTCAGTGCACGTTGTCATAGGATTGCGATGACCTCCGCCACACTGCTGGCGTTGCGCAGCCGCACCAGCGTTTCCTCATCTTCCAGCATCGTCACAATGGCGCGGATACCCTCTTCAATATGGGCGTTGCTGTCACGCGCACCGAACATGATGACGATATCGGCCTTGTCGCTGCCGTCGAATGACACCGGCTCTTCCAGTACGATCAGGCTAAAGCAATCCTTCAGCACGCCGGTTTCCGGGCGCGCATGGGGGATGGCGATTCCCTCCTCGAACACGTAATACGCGCCGTGGGTCAGGGTGTTGGCGATCACCGCCTCCGGATAGGAAGGGTTGACATAGCCGCCGTTAACCAGCGGCTGGGCAGCCAGCGCAATCACCTCGCGCCAGTCGGTTGCGGCAATTCCCACCTGAATCGCGTTCGCTTCCTGCAACAGTCGTTTGATACTCATACCGCCTCCTTAAATCGACTTGCGAATGGTATTGCGCAGCTCATCGATTTTGACGAACAGCGGATCAATCTGCTGGCGATAACGACGGCTTTTGGCAAATAAACTTAATGCCCGATTGTACTCCAGCATTAATTGTTTTTGCGTGTCGCCTGATTGCGGATTATTCGCCAGCTGCTGCTCCAGCGTGCTTATTTTCTCACTGATGCTTTCTGCCTGACGATCTATTTCCTGCTGATCTGGCCCGTTATTTTCCTGCGACTTTTTCCTGAATCCAAACATAGCGTCTCCTGCCCCGAATGGCGCCAGGGCACCTCAGGTTAATACGTCATGAGTTATGCGCGCTTAGCGGAATAGCTGAATTTTTTCTACCAACACATCGGTGACGGCATCATTGGCGGGCACGAGGAAGTTGCGCACGCTGTCGTTCACTTTGCCTTTTTCGAAGGTTTGTTTACAGTGCGCCACCCATTGCACGTTCATTTCTGTGCCGACGTTCACCTTTTCGATGCCGCTGCGTACCGCAAGACGCATATCTTCGTCGCTGACGCCGGTGCCGCCATGCAGCACCAGTGGCGTATGCGTCGCGGCGGTGATATCCGCCAGCCGCTGATGCTGAATATGCGCCTTTCCGGTGTACAGGCCATGCACCGTGCCGATGGAAATCGCCAGCATATCGACGCCGGTCTCAGTGACAAAGCGTTTGGCGTCGTCGACCGTGGTGAACGCGGTTTCGTTCATTGCCACCGATTTCCCGTCTTCCGAGCCGCCAATCGCCCCCAGCTCCGCCTCCACGGAGACGTGACGTGGACGCGCCATATCAATCACTTTACGCGTGTTGGCGATGTTCTCGTCAATCGGCAGATGCGAGCCGTCGTACATCACCGAGCTGAAGCCCGCATCAAGCGCGGTCTGAATCGCCGCCAGATCTGAACAGTGATCCAGATGCAGGCAGGTTGGCACATTGCGGCTTTCCGCCAGCGAACAAATCGCATCAACCAGTAACTTATGGCCAAGATATTTCGCCGTGCCGGTAGAAATCTGAATCATTAATGGGCTATTGGTTTTTTCTGCCGCTTTAAAATAAGCCGGTAACATTTCCAGACAGTGTAAATTAAAAGAGCCGAGCGCTTTAAATTCACGTTGTTTAGCCACCTCTAACAAATCGGTGAAATTATAGAGTTTCATGAATATTTTCCTCGTGAGGCTTAGTGGATTTTCCGTTAACAAACCAGGCAATCAGGGTAATGAAGAGAATAAACAGTGCGACAAACAGCCAGTTATTCTGGAACGCATGACCGAGCACCAGGCCGGTACTGATAACGTCCGAATCACTGAAGGTGACGCCGGTAAAACCGTAACTTTCCAGCATCGGCACCAGAATGGCGGGCAGTATGGTGATAAACAGACCGTGGACAAAACCGCCAATCATCGCGCCGCGACGACCGCCAAGCGCGTTACCAAACACCCCGGCGGTACCCCCGGCGAAGAAGTTGGTCAGCAGACCCGGCAAAATCATCGCCAGACCGAACATCGGGAACACCAGCATACCGACGACCGAACCGAGCGTGGTGGCGAGGAAGCCAACGATCACCGCGTTCGGCGCATACGGGAACATCACCGGACAGTCGAGCGCAGGTTTGGCATCCGGCACGATACGCATGGCGATACCGCGAAACGCCGGCACCAGTTCGTTCAGCAACAAACGTACGCCGCTGTACAGTACGAACACCCCGGCCACGAACTGAATCGACTGCATAAAGGCATACATCAGGTAGTTCATACCGTTGCTGTACTGCGCGATAAAAGCCGGGCCTGCTGCCACCGCCGGGATCAGGTACATCGGCACCATCACCACCGCCATCGACAGGTAGGTATCCTGCAAAAACTTGAAGTTATCCGGCAGCTTGAGGTCTTCGGTGGAGCGGGAGCCTTTGCCCACCACTTTCGCCACCGCCGCAGTCACCAGGTAGCCAATGGTGCAGAAGTGGCCGAGCGCGACGTCGTCCGAGTCAGTGATGCGACGCACCACCGGCTGGGCCAGCGCGGGCATCACCACCGCCATCACGCCGCCAAAAATACCGCCGGTCAGGATCAACGGTAAGCCCGTCAGTCCCGCTTTGTAGCCGATCACCGCACCGATGGTCGCCATCCACAGCAGCGCCTGACCGGTGAGGAAGATGTATTTGAACGGTGTCAGACGGGCAATGATGATGTTGACGATAAAGATCACCAGCAGCGTCAGCGCCACTTCTGAACCCAGCTCGCGGTTGGCTAACCCGGCAATCGCCGCAACGTCAGTGATATAACCCTTCATACCAAAGCCGTGGGTGAAAATGGTGTTGAGGAAAGTCAGGGTGCCCACAATAATGTTGATACCCGCCATCATAATTAAGAAACCGAGCAGCGTTTTAAAGGTGCCTTCCACCACCTTCCCTGCTGATTTTTTTTGCAGTAGCAGACCGACGAGGGCAATAAAGGCGATCAAAATCGACGCCTGCCCCAGCAGATCTTTTACCAGGAAGTTGATCACACTATTCATGACTGGCAACCTTCATGTTGTGGTCTTTCAAAAACGCCACGATCTTTTCCTCAATTTCGGCTTTGTCGGTCAGCTTGTTGAGAATAATCACCCGCTTCATCTGTTCCGGGCTGGCATCGGCATTTAATACATCGGCGAAGGCTTTCTGCGTTAAAATCATGTCGGATTTAAAGGCATTGGCTTCGGAGATGGTGGTGTGGTCGATATCTGCGTCAATTTCCAGCTTCTTTAATACCGATTTGGCGCTCATTTCGATGGCGAAACTGGATCCCAGACCACATCCGCACACACATAATATTTTCAGCATGGCTATCTCCTCACAGGATATGCAATTGTTTGGCGAGTTTGTAATGATGCCCTTCGGTATCCACCAGGCGTTTTTTCATGCTTATTAAATCGATCGGAATCGGTTTGTTGCTGCCATTAATAATGACGGCTTTATTGCGCATTCCCGACTGAATACAACGCGCGACTTCACTGGCCATAATGGTGCCCTGATAAATCTCTTCACAGGTCGGCTCACCGTTACGCAGGCCATAACCGATAATGGTTTTACGGATACGTACACCAATCATCGGCTCAAGCTGTTTAATTAAGGTATCAATTGCGCCCTGAAAACCCGGTGAATATTCACGGGTGTAGCCTTCCGAACACAAAATAATCACGCTATTCTGCGCCGCCAGCCGCCTGGTGATGCGCTCCGCCAGCTCATGAGGCGCAATCTGGCATTCGGGGATTAGCGCAAAATCAGCATTGGATTTAATGGCCGACTGAAGCGTTAATTCGCCGCAATAACCGCCCAGCAATTCCACCATAAACACCCGCCCGGTTAAGGCGCGACCGGTATTGCGTAATTTCGCCACCTCTTTTAACACCTGTTCACAGGCGGTGGAAAAACCAATGGTGTAATCACTGCCAAATACGTCGTTATCAATGGTCATGCCGACGCCAAAACAGTTGATGCCAAATTCGCTTAGCGTATGCAGAAATTGCAGTGAACCATCGCCACCGGCCATAATTAAGACATCGATACGCAACGCTTTCAGGTGTTTGGTGATGATCTCATATTCCGGGCGAATTAATTTTCGCGTCGGGCGTCCTGATTGCATCACCGGAATTGCCGCGATAGCGTAATCCACCAAATCACGCTGGGCGATTTCCTGATGATTATTTTCCAGCAAGCCCGGAATGCCGCCATTAAATAACACCATCCCGGCCTGGGTTAAGCGGGAAATCTGATAAATAAAGTTATTAATGCCAGTGACATCACCGCCGCTGATCACCATGCCAATTCTCATTGTCAGAACTCCTCATGCTGCGCGTCTGATATTCATTCTTCCGATCAACGAGGTTCTTATTTGCAATGAAGATCACATTTTTACTACGAATTCACGCAGCGAGATCATTGACAGTGGTTCTGAGTGGCTTATTTTTGTGATTAACATCACATTGGTAATGTTACCGATCAATCTTAATTATGATTAATTTCATAAGGTTATATTTATTTTATGCATCGAAATGGCTGAGGTGATTTAAACCGGTTTGCGCCTTTTTTCTTTAAATCTATTTTGTGATTTCCCACGCATTTTTATTGGCTCGCAGGCGATTTCCCGCGAAAGATAAAGGGATAATGCTTCAGTGCGTTATTTATCGTTTAGTCCCGATGAATGATTGACTTTTCTACTTATCCCCCTGTCCAATAACGCGGCAGACCCATGACACAGAAGAGAAAAGATGACATCCCCGCAGGTAATGTTGCGTCAGCTCACTGACGTGGTAGGTGAAAAACAGCTGTTAACCCATCCTGATGATAAAGCCTGGTACACCAAAGGATTCCGCGTCGGTCGCGGCGAAGCGCTCGCCGTGGCCTTGCCGCAGACGCTGCTGCAACTGTGGCAGATCCTTCAGGTATGCGTGGCGCACGACGCCATCATTCTGATGCAGGCATCCAATACCGGCGTCACCGGCGGCTCTACGCCGGACGGCAACGATTATGACCGTGACGTGGTGATTGTCAGCACGCGCCAGCTGAAAGGCGTTCAGGTGATTGACCAGGCACGCCAGGTGATTGCTTTCCCCGGTACTACGCTGACCGAGCTGGAGCAGACGCTGCAACCCCTGGGACGCGAGCCGCATTCGGTGATCGGCTCCTCGTGCATCGGGGCTTCGGTGGTGGGCGGTATCTGCAACAACTCCGGCGGGTCGCTGATTCGCCGTGGTCCGGCATTTACTGAGAAATCGCTGTTTGCCCGCATCCATGACGATGGTTGCCTGGAGATGGTCAACCATCTCGGTATTGATCTCGGCGCCACGCCGGAAGCGATGCTGGCGAATCTCAGCGGTCAGCAATATCAGACCGGCGATCAACCGGACTGGCAGGGAAAAATCTGGGCAGAGGATTACGCCGACCGCCTGCGCGATGTCACCGCCGACAGCCCTTCGCGCTTTAACGGCGACATCCGATACCTGCACGACAGCGCGGGCAGCGCCGGGAAAGTGGTGGTGTTTGCCGTACGCCTGCCCACTTTTGAAGCCAGTAGCGGCAGCGACACCTTCTATATCGGCACCAACGAAGAAGCGGAGCTGGTGGCGCTGCGCCGCTTTCTGCTGACGCGTATGAGCGAGCTGCCGTTGCAGGCGGAGTATATCCATCGCAACGCCTTTGATTTAACCGTGCGCTACGCCAAACATATGTATCTGGCGATCCGTAAGCTGGGTCCGCAGGCCATCCCGCAGATGATGGCGAAAAAAGCCAAATGGGATGTGCGCGTCAGCCATCTGACATTCCTGCCGCGCAATTTTGTTGATCGGGTGCTGCAATTCTTTAACCAGATAACCCCGCGTTTTGTTGCGCCGCGCATTATGGATTACCGCAGTGAATATCAGCATCATCTGATGATCAAGGTCGATGCAACGCAAACCGCTGAATTACAGGCATTGTTACAGGAATTTTTTGCCAGCCATAGCGGTAACTTTTTCCATTGCGATGCGCGCGAAGCGGCCGATGCCTTTCTGGTGCGTTTCGGCGTCGGCGGCTGCACCATCTCCTATTGCGATGCCCTCGGTTACAATCCGAACGAGCGGCTGGTGGCGTTTGATGTGGCGCTGCGCCGTAACGATGATGAGTGGCGTTTAACCCTGCCAGACCATCTGGCAGCCCAGGTGCAGGTGGATTCCTGTTGCGGGCATTTCTTCTGTTACGTCAATCATCAGGATTACGTGCTAAAGGCGGGTGTTGATGCGAAGGCGTTTAAAGAGGCGGTGAAGGTGTATCTGGAGCAACGCGGTGCGAAGTATCCGGCGGAGCATAACGTCGGGCATCTGTATCATGCGTCTTGCGAGCATGTGGCGCACTGGCAGCAGCTGGACCCGACCAACAGTTGCAATCCGGGTATTGGCAAAACCAGTAAGAAGAAGTTTTGGGCCGAATAGACATTCCCCAGGTCGGTATAAATACCGGATGATTTATCTGGTCTGGTCGGCATAAATGCCGACCCTGCGATATCCGGATGATCACTGTTGTAGGGTGCGCATTTATGCGCACCTGGTCGGATTATTTGGCGTACGCTTCGGTTGAAATGGTCAGCGTCACATCGTCGCTGACTGCCGGAACGTATTTGTCCAGTTTGAAGTCAGAACGCTTGATGGTGCCGGTGGCATCAAAACCAATCGCCTGTTTCTTCACCATCGGATGCATACCCTGCTGATTCAGCGTGGCATGTAACGTAACCGGTTTGGTGATGCCTTTCAGCGTCAGATTACCTTCCACGTCAAACTTGTTGTCGCCCTTCGCCACCACTTTGGTGCTGTGGAACACCGCTGACGGATATTTAGCGGTATCGAAGTACTCTTTGCCGAGAAACTCTTTGGTCAGTGCCGGGACATGGCTGTCGATCTGGCTGATCGGCAGGGTAACGTCAACGCGTGACTGCTCCGGGTGGTCCTTATCAAATACCAGCGTACCTTTGCTGTTCGGGATGTCTGCCGTCGGATGGGAGAAGCCGAAGTGGGTCCAGGTCACAATCACTGACGTGTGTTCCGGGTTCAGGTCGTAATGCATGGCAGCAGCCTGCGACAGCGGTGCATACAGAGTGGCAGCGGCCAGCAGCGGCAGAGCAAAGCGTGTAACGTTTTTCACCAGGTGTTCCTCTTTGTTCAGAATATTCCATTGAGTGTCCGGTATTACGCCGCGCGGTAACAGTGAAGAGTTTTGGACTAATTTTTCAAAAAAATTCAGCAATATCAACAGGAAACAGTTTCTCCCAGGGACAGTTTCATTTCTGACCTAACGCAAACAGAACCCGCCATTTCCGTCGCGCCCGCAGCAGGTGCTGATGCAGCTGCTGCAACGACGTCAGATTCAGCGCATCAATCGCCTGCGGTGTCAGCCGGGCTAAGCCCTGCTGCTCACGCAGCGCCTCAAGCGCGACGTCGGCGTTGTCCGTTGGGCCAGCCTGCCCCCGTAGCGTCTGTTGCAGGGCCGCAGGATCTACGTCAGCGAATGCCAGCGAGCGCAGAAAGCGTTTGCAGTGGCCGAGCAGCGCACGCCACGGCATATCCGGCGACTGCAACGCCAGCAGAATGCCATCCACATCCGCCACGCGCTGATACCGCGCCGTCACCACATAACCAATCTGTTGTTCCACACGCAGGCGCTGGAAAAAACGCGGTTCATAAATCAACGCCAGCGCACGCAGCGTTGCCAGCGCGCGATCATCCGCTGCCGCCAGCGGCATAAACAGCAACAACGCCTGATCGCTGCCCGCGCAGCGGACTGGCGTGACGCCATGATGTAACGCTGGCGGGAGGGTCGCTGTCGCGGCCGGTAAAGGGCTGAGAAGCCGCGCCGTTGCCCCGGCCAGTGCCGTCTCCGGGCCACACCAGGCGGCCAGCCACGCTGGCAAGGTGGACGGTGCCAGCAACTGCAACGGCAGCGCCGCCAGCAGCTGGCGAATGGCGATGCCGTCAGCATCAGTCACCGGTTGCAGCGCAGGCGGCGCGCTCAGTGCCTGTACCGCCTGATCGACAGCGGCGCACGCGGAGCGAGGATCGTCCGGCAGATGCAGCCGGAGCTGCCAGCTGCCCTGCGCCTGTTGCCAGCTGCCACCGCCACCCGCATGGCGCAGCGCGGCCAGCACCGGACGCAGCAATTTCTGGCGCGCCAGCGCGTCCTCATCGCTCAGGGTGTGATAAAACGCCGGACGCAGCAGCAGGGTTTGCTGCGGCTGCACAGGCGCCACGCGCAGCAACGGAAAACGCGCCTCCGGCAACAGGCGCTCGGCCTCCTGTGACGCCAGCGGATAAAAGCGGAAGGATAGCGCACCGTCCGGCGGTGCCGCCTCGTCGGGCCAGTCGGCAACGGCCAGGCGGAATCCCTGCGTATCATGCGGCCGGGAGCCGAGCTGCTGCCGGGTAAGCAGGCGCACAACCCTGGCCTGCTGCAACAGGGTGATAAAAGGCGCAACGTCAGACACCTCACCCGGCGCGAATCCCAACGCCCAACCGCGCAGCTGCTCCAGCGGGGCGAGCTGCGCGAAATCCTCACGCGCCAGCCGGGCATAATGCTGGCGTTGCGCTGCGCTGGTCTGGCGCAGCGCGGCCAGCTGCTGGCGGAAAATCTGTTCGATGCGCTGCGCCTGGTGCGGCGTGAGGCTGCGCGCGCTGAACTTCATCGCCAGCCAGCTGTGCTGCGTATCACGCCACAGCCACTGCACGCTAAGGGATTCGCATAATCCCGCCGCTTGCAGTGTCGCCAGCAGGCTGTCGGGCGCTTCATCGAGCCAGATGCGTCGCAACAAAGTGACATTGTCACGTAAAGTCGTCATTTCGCCCGGCAGCAGCAGCGTCAGCCAGAAACTCTCTTCGCCGGGCAGCTGCAACTGACGCCGGGCGGTGACGCCCGGCTGTGGCGGCAACGCCAGCACTGGCGCGTCACCGGGCAACAGTTGCTGACCATACTGCGCCGCCATCGCCGCCAGTTCATCCAGCGACTGCGGCCCCTGCAACCACAACATCATATTGCCGCTGCGGTAAAACTGCTGATGGAACGCAATCAGCGCCTGTCGCAGCTGTGTGACGTTGTCACCAAAAACCGCCTGACTGCCCACGCGAAAACGCCGCAGCTGACCGGGCGCGTCCAGCAAATCCAGCAACGCCGCCTCGCTGAGCGTCGCCGCATGGCGCTGCAACAGCCGATATTCGGCATCGATAACCGCGCACTCCTGACGGATGGCGTCAGGCGTCAGCAGAGGGGCCGCCAGCATCGACACCAGCCGCGCCACACCGGCGTCGAGCGCGCTGGCAGGTACCTGAAAGAAGAAAGCGCTGTGGCTGAGCTGCGTGGTGGCGTTGACCTGGCCGCCCTGCTGCTGCACCCACGGCATCAGACGCTGCGCGTCCGGGAAATCGTGGCTGCCGCAGAACAGCAGATGCTCAAGCAGATGCGCCAGCCCCGGCCAGCGATCCGCTTCATGCAGACTGCCCGCCGCCACACGCAGCAGCGCGGCAGCGTTACGGGCATCGGGCTGGTGATGCAGATGGCAGCACAGGCCGTTCGTAAGCCGAAGGCTGCGCGTGGTCATCAGATGATGCGCTGCTTGTAGATCAGCTGAGAATTGGTGCGATTGCGGAATTGCAGCTGGGCAATTTTGATATCGCTACAGCTGGCTTCACGGCGGGCTTCGAGAATTTTGTCGTGATGCGGCGATTTGCTGCATACCGGATCGGCATTGTCGGCGTTGCCCGTCAGCATATAGGCCTGGCAACGGCAGCCGCCGTAGTCCTTCTCTTTCTCGTCGCACGAGCGGCACGGTTCCGGCATCCAGTCATAGCCGCGATAGCGGTTAAAACCAAACGAGTGATACCAGATATCCTCCAGGCTCTGCTCCAGCACCGACGGGAACTCCACCGGCAGCTGACGCGCGCTATGGCACGGCAGCGCGGTGCCTTCCGGCGTGACGCTAAGGAAGATCGCGCCCCAGCCGCCCATGCAGCCTTTCGGGCGTTCTTCGTAATAGTCGGGAGTGACGAACAGCAGATTGGTCAGGTTGCCGCTGGCCGTCATGCGCTCACGATACTGGTGCACAATCTCTTCGGCGCGCGCAATCTGCTCACGCGTGGGCAGCAGCCCCTGACGGTTAATATGCGCCCAGCCATAAAACTGGCAGGTGGCCAGCTCAACGTCATCTGCTTCCAGCTCGATACACAGGTCGATGATTTTATCGATCTGGTCGATATTGTGGCGATGCAGCACGAAGTTCAGCACCATCGGATAGCCGTGTGCTTTTACCGCCTTCGCCATCTCCAGCTTCTGCTGGAAGGCTTTTTTCGAACCGGCCAGCGCGGCGTTCAGCGTCTCATCACTCGCCTGGAAGCTGATCTGGATATGATCCAGTCCGGCGTCGGCAAAGGCGTCGAGTTTGTTCTGCGTCAGGCCGATACCGGAGGTGATCAGGTTGGTATAGAAACCCAGATCGCGGGCGGCTTTGATCAGTTCCGGTAAATCTTTGCGCGTCAGCGGTTCACCGCCGGAGAAGCCGAGCTGCACGCTGCCCATGGCGCGTGCCTGACGGAACACCTCAATCCACTGTTCGGTGGTCAGCTCTTTTTCCTGCTGGGCAAAGTCGAGCGGGTTGGAGCAGTACGGACACTGCAACGGGCAGCGATAGGTCAGCTCGGCCAGCAGCCACAGCGGCGGCGTAACGCCTGGTTTATTCGGGTTCACGACACTGGATCCATTTCTGTTCAACCGCTGACAGCAAAAACGCTTTCACGTCTTCATCCACGCCGCCTGCTTCCGGGAAGCGCGCGTTCAGCGTAGCGATAATTGCGGCGACATCCTGTTTGCCGGTAACCAGTTCAAGGATGGCGGTAGCGGTTTCGTTCAGCTTCGCCATTCCTTCCGGGTACAGCACCACATGGCTCTCCTGCGCCGGTTCCCATTGCAGGCGATAGCCACGGCGGAAGGCAGGGATCAGGTTATCTTTCATGTTGTTATACCAGTCGGGTGGTGTGCCAGGCCGCCTTATCGGTGACCGTATGGTAAGGCTGACGTTGCAGAGCGTAGGCCATAGTCATGGCATCAAGCATGGTCCACAGGATATCGAGCTTAAATTGCAGGATTTCCAGCATACGGTTTTGCTGTTCCGCGGTGGTGAAAATCTCCAGCGCCAATGCCAGTCCATGCTCCACATCGCGGTTCGCCTGGCTCAGACGGCTGCGGAAGTAGAAATAGCCTTCCTCTTTGATCCACGGATAGTGCTGAGGCCAGCTGTCGAGGCGCGACTGGTGAATCTGCGGCGCGAACAGCTCGGTCAGCGAGCTACAGGCCGCTTCCTGCCAGTTGGCGCGACGGGCAAAGTTCACGTAGGCATCCACAGCAAAACGTACGCCCGGCAGCACATGCTGCTCCGACAGCAGTTCTTCACGCGTCAGGCCTACCGCTTCGCCCAGCTGTAGCCAGGCTTCAATTCCGCCTTCATGACCATTGCTGCCATCGTGATCGAGGATACGCTGTACCCATTTGCGGCGCGTGGCCGGGTCCGGGCAGTTCGCCATGATCGCCGCGTCTTTCAGCGGGATGTTGGTCTGATAATAAAAGCGGTTCGCCACCCAGCCTTTAATCTGCTCCGGCGTCGCTTCGCCGTTGTGCATGGCAATGTGGTATGGGTGATGAATATGGTAGTAGGCACCTTTGGCGCGCAGAGCCTGTTCAAAGGCGGCTGGCGTCAGGGCTTCAGTAATGATCACGTTGAAGACTCCTGCAAATGAATCGCCATCCCATCCCAGCTGACTTCAATGCCCTGCTGCGTCAGGAACTGGCGCTGCGGTGACTGCTCGTTAAGGATCGGATTGGTGTTGTTAATATGAATCAAAATTTTGCGTCTGGCGGGCAATGACGCCAGCAGCGCCATCAGCCCCTGTTCTTCCGCCAGCGCTAAATGGCCCATCGCTTTGCCGGTATTTTTCCCGACGCCGGTGGTCAGCAGCTCATCATCCTGCCAGACGGTACCGTCAATCAGCAGGCAGTCGGCTTTTTGCAGCCACGGCATTATCACCGCATCCGGCTCGCCGAGGCCCGGTGCGTAAAGCAACGTCTGGCCGCTGGCGCTGTTTTCAATAAATAACGCCACGTTGTGGCCCGGCAGCGGACGATCGCGGAACGGCGAATACGGCGGCGCGTTGCTGAGAATCGGGATGGCGGTAAAGACCAGGTTGCGGCAGACATCAACGCGGAACGGTTCCAGCGGCGTCAGCGCGCGATGCTGCAAACCGCCATTCCAGTGTTGCAGCATGGTAAAAATCGGGAAGCCGCTGGTAAGGTCAGCGTGGACTTCAGGGGTGCACCACACCTGATGCGGGCAGCCTTCACGCAGGCTGAGTAAGCCGGTGGTGTGATCGATTTGGCTGTCGGTAAGAATGATGCTGCCAATCGCCGTGCCGCGCAGGACGCCCTTTTTGTTCAGTTCTGGCGTATGGGCGATCTGCTGGCTGATATCGGGTGATGCATTACACAGCACCCAGTCTTCGCCATTATCACTGACGATAATCGATGACTGAGTCCGCGCCTGCGCCTGGAGGGTGCCGTTGCGCAGGCCGCTGCAATTGGCGCAGTTACAGTTCCACTGCGGAAAACCACCGCCCGCCGCCGAACCGAGAACTTTAATAAACATGAGAAATGACCGGAGAAAGAAAACAAAATGCCCGCACGAATGGCGGGCAGAAGGTCTTAGCGGTTGGAGATGTACAGAGTCACTTCCAGGCCCAGACGCAGGTCAACAAATTCAGGTTTTTTCCACATAATATTCTTCCTCAAAGTGTCATAACGCAGAGATAACTCTGCATGAAATATTGCCGCAGGACGAATTCTCCTGCCAGCAACGCACAACGGGGGCTGATGTTGCGCCAATGTGACCAACAGATCAACCCTGATTCGGTAAGGGAATTGTGTTATTCCCGCCAAATCTGTTTCAGTACCCGCTGCCAGTTACCCCAGGTAATTTGCTCCAGTAATGACTGATCATAGCCAAACTCGCGCAACTGCGCGCAAAGTCGCGGCAGCCCGGAAACATCTTTCAGTGCCTCTGGCGCGCTGATACCGTCGAAATCGGAGCCAAAGGCAACGTGATCGCGCCCCATTATCCCGATTAAGTGATCAATATGTTTAACAATTTCGATCAGCGGCGTATCGCTGTCGCGTTTACCATCGGCGCGTAAAAAGGCGTTACCAAAATTCACACCGACTACGCCGCCACTGTCACGGATGGCGCGCAGCTGGTCGTCAGTCAGGTTACGCGGCTGCGGACAGAGCGCATGGGCATTGGAGTGTGTCGCCACCAGCGGCGCGGCGGAGAGCCGTGCGGTATCCCAGAACGCTTTTTCGTTCATATGCGAGACGTCAATCAGCATCCGCTGCTGGTTTGCCAGCGCAATCAGCCTCTCTCCGGCGGCGGTAAGGCCGGGGCCGCTGTCCGGCGACGCAGGAAATGATCCCGTGACGCCGGTACCAAAGCGATTGGGCAGATTCCAGAACGGCCCGATACTGCGCACCCCGGCCTGATAAAATGCCGCCAGCGCTTCACCCTCGCCATCAAAGCCGTCTGCGCCTTCAATATGCGCCACCAGCGCCAGCACGCCCTCAGCACGACACGCGGCGATATCCGCCGTGGTCAGACACAGCCGCGCGCGCCCTTCGGCTTCCGCAGCGAGGGTTTTCAGGATCGCCAGCTGCTGCCAGAGAATCTCCAGCGGTTGCCAGCGCTCCTGCGCCCGCTGCGGCGCCACCTGCTCGATATACCGTTGCGGCGGCACAAATAAGGCAAACAGGCCACCGGCAAAGCCGCCCTGCTGCATCCGTGGATAATCAAGATGGCCGTTTTCGATACCGGAGAAAAACGCCTCGGCCGGGGCGTCGCGGTGATGCAGCCACAGATTTAGCAGCAGATCGTTATGGCCGTCGAAGGTCGTTAGCGATGTCATAGAATGAGATGGGCGAAACAACATGCGGCTATGCTACGCGCGCCGCGCGGTTTCGCCAAATCAGGGCGCACAAAGCGTTAGTTTTGCGCCACCTGTAAGCCGTGGAAGAAGGTGGGTTTCACATCAAGGGTCTGCTGAATCAGGCCATATTTCTGATAGAAATCCGCCGTTGCCTGCTGCTGGGCGATGGTGCCTTCATCGATGCTTTGCCAGTGCGACTGGCGACGCGAGAAGGATTTTTCTGCCGCCGCCGGCGGGAAGCCGATGATTTTCGCCAGGGTCGCCGAATAGGCGGTAACGTGGCTGTTTGCCCAGCGATCCGCAGCCGCCAGGCGATTGACGTAATCCTGCAACGCTGCGCGTTTAGCCGCATCCTTCAGCGCCGCATCGGTGGCGGCAAGGAAACTATTGCCGGTGGAGAGGCCTTTGCCATCAATCAGCACCCGGCCGCTGTGGGTTACCTCCGCCAGCGCGGTGTAAGGATCCCAGGTGGCCCAGGCATCGACCGAACCGTTGAGCAGCGCAATACGCGCATCGGCGGGCGTCAGGAAGCGCCACTGCACATCTTTATCGCTCAGACCCGCCTGCTCCAGCGCTTTCAGCGCCAGGAAGTGCCCAATGGAACCGCGTCCGGTCGCGATGCTCTTGCCCTTCAGATCCGCCACGCTTTTCAGCGGCGAATCCGGGCTGACCAGCAACGCCGTCCCGACCGGCACCGATTTGCTCACCGCCACCGCCTGCACCTGCGATCCCGCCGCCAGCGAGAACAGCAGCGGCGCATCGCCGATAATGCCGGCGTCTACCGCCCCGGCATTCAGCGCTTCCGCCAGCGGCGCCGCCGCCGGGAATTCCGCCCACTCGATGTGATAATTAAGGTTATTCAGCTGCTGCGCGGCCTCCAGTTCGGCGCGCATATTGCCCTTCTGATCGGCGATGCGCAGCGTCACCGTGTCTGCCTGCACGCTGGCGCTTATCGCCAGCGCGATGACCATCAAAGTGATTCTTTTCATTCTGTTTTTCCCTTCCCGCGTAAAACCCCAGAGTAAACCGGAAGCGCGCAATCCGCCGATGCCGATTTCGCATGAGAATTGCCAGCGGGCGCATAACGGCAGACGCGCTATGCGCAGTGCGTTTGTCAGTTTTGCGCGCAGGGTTGTCAGCAATGGGCGAGCCTGCATGGGGTGTCATCAGACAGACTGACAACAGACAACAAGGAGAAACCCATGCTTACCCAACCCGCAGAGAAATATCGTCCGTACCCGGTTATCGAACTCCCGGATCGCCAGTGGCCCTCACGCCAGCTGACCGCCGCCCCGCGCTGGCTGTCGACCGACCTGCGCGACGGCAACCAGGCGTTAGCCACGCCGATGGATAGCGCGCGCAAACTGGAGTTCTGGCAACTGCTGTTGCGCTGCGGCTTTAAGGAAATTGAGGTGGCGTTCCCGGCGGCATCGCAAACCGATTTCGATTTTGTCCGGCTGCTGATTGAACAAAACCATATCCCGGCAGGCGTGGCGATTCAGGTGCTGACCCAGGCGCGTACCGACCTGATTGACCGCACCTTTGAGGCGCTGCGTGGCGCCCCCGTCGCCATTCTCCATCTGTATAACGCCACCGCGCCGCTGTTCCGCGAGCGCGTATTCCGTCAGAGCAAAGCGGAGATCATCGAGCTGGCCTGCGCCGCAACACGCCAGATCCGCGCGCGCTGCGACAGCGAGCAGGCTACGCAATGGACTTTCCAGTATTCACCGGAGACCTTCTGCTTTACCGAACCGGCGTTCGCGCTGGAGATTTGTGAAGCGGTGGCCGCCATCTGGCAACCCAGCGCGCAACGGCCGATGATCATCAACCTGCCCGCCACCGTCGAGGTGAACACGCCGAACGTCTATGCCGACCAGATTGAATATTTCTGTCGTCACTTCAGCCAGCGCGACCAGGTGTCGATCAGCGTGCATCCGCATAACGACCGTGGCACCGGCATCGCCTGTGCCGAGCTGGCGATGCTGGCGGGCGCCGATCGCGTTGAAGGCTGTCTGTTTGGTAACGGTGAGCGCACCGGCAACGTCGATATCGTCACCCTGGCGCTGAATCTCTACAGCCAGGGCGTCGCGCCGCAGCTGGATTTCAGCGATATCCAGCAGGTGCTGGAAGTGGTGACGCGCTGCAACCAGCTGCCGGTGCACCCGCGCCATCCCTATGCGGGCGAACTGGTGTTTACCGCGTTCTCCGGCTCGCATCAGGACGCGATCCGTAAAGGGTTTACCGAACGCGCACAGCGTGAGGAGATTATCTGGCAGATGCCGTATCTGCCGCTCGATCCGGCCGATATCGGATGCAGCTACGAAGCGGTGATCCGCGTGAATAGCCAGTCGGGCAAAGGCGGAGCCGCCTGGCTGCTGGAGCAGAATCACGGTCTGCAACTGCCGCGCGGTCTGCAACAGGATTTCAGCCGTGTCGTGCAGCAGCAAACCGATGCACACGGCCAGGAGATGACCCACCACGCGCTGTGGCAGCTGTTCTGCGAACATTACGGCCTGACGCAACCGGCGCGGCGGCTGCTGGAAGCGGAAAGCCACAGCGATGAGACCGGCGAAACGCGCCTGAAAGCGCGTCTGCAACAGGGATCGCAGCAGGTGACGCTGGAAGGGAAAGGCAACGGCCTGCTGTCAGCGGCGGCGACGGCGTTGCGTCAACGCTACGGCCTGTCGCTGAGTATTGAAGATTATCACGAGCATACGCTGGGCAAACGCAGCGACAGCCGATCGGTAACCTACCTCAGCTGCATCAATACGCGCGGTGAACGCGCCTGGGGAGTGGGCATCGATAATGACGTGGCGCGCGCATCCCTACAGGCGTTGCTTAACGCTGCCCACGCTTTTCTGCCGCAGGAAAGTAATTCGCTGGCGTAACGCCCAGCAGACGGCGAAACATCGCGCTGAAGGCGCTGGGACTGTCGTAGCCGAGGTCCAGCGCCACCGACAGCACGGTTTCGCCCTGCGCCAGCCGGGTTAACGCCACGCTAAGCCGCGCCCGTCGCACCCAGTCGCTGAACTGCAAACCGGTTTCGCGGCTGAAATGACGCGCCAGCGTTCGCTCCGCCACGCATAACACCGTTGCGGCCCGCGCCAGCGTCCAGTTTTCGCCCGGCTGCTGCTGGATCTGCTGGCACAACGTCAGCAGACGCGGGCTTTCCGGCCACGGCAGACCAAACGGCAGCACATCCATCACGCGGATTTCATCCAGAATCAATTCGTAGATGCGTTCCGCGCGGCTGCCCGCAGCATAGTGCTCCGGCAGCGCAATGGCGCTGACGATCAGTTCACGCAGCAGCGGCGAGATCTGCACCACCTGGCAGCTGGCGGGCAGATCGGCGCGCGCCAGCGGATCGACAAACACCGTGCGCGCCGCTACCTGCCCAATAATCTGCAACGCATGGCGGGTGCCGGCAGGCAGCCAGACGCCCCGACTCGGCGGCACAATCCAGCTGCCGTGCTGGGTCTCCACCTTCACCACGCCGCTCAGGGTGTGGATCAGCTGCGCGCAGTCGTGGTAGTGCCAGGGTTCCGCATCCCCATGGGCATAGTCATGGGCATAGGGCACCAGCGGACGGCTGGCGAAACTGAAGTGGAGCCGCGCGGTCATCGCTTTACTTCTTCAGAAACTGATAAACGGCCGCCAGATCCTGCTCGCCGTAACCGGCGTCCACCGCCTGCTGCCAGACGTCCACGATGTTTTCCAGCGCAGGCAGTTTCGCCTCACCCGCGGCATCCAGCGCCAGGCGGGCATCTTTCAGCGCCCAGATCAGGTGCATTTGCGGGCTGTAATCACCGCTGGCGATCATGCCGAGCTTCATTTTGGCGTAAGGCGCCGCCAGCGGGCCGCCGTCCAGCACTTTCCACAGGTCATCGGTGCTGAAGCCAAACTGCTCCGCCAGACGGGTACTTTCCGCCAGGCTCTGCATCAGGCCAATCAGCCAGCTGTTCACCACCAGCTTCATACGCGAACTGGCCCCGGCCGCGCCGAGCCACTGGGTGCCTTTACCAATCGCGGCAAATACCTGTTCTGCCGCCTGGGCCTTGCTCTGATCGCCGCTCGCCATCACCAGAATCTGCGCGTTTTCCGCCGGTGCTTTGGTGCCGGAGACCGGCGCATCGATAAACACCACATCCGGGCGCGCTGCTGCCAGCTCAGCAATCAGCGCGTCGGTGGCCTCAACCCCGATGGTGCCCATCTGGCAGACAGTCGCGCCCTGCTGCAACGACGCCTGTGCGCTGCTGAATACCTGGCGCGTGGTATCGCCATCGGACAGCATGGCGATCACCACATCAGCGCCACTCACCGCTTCGCTTGCGCTATCGCTGAGGATCAATCCGGCCGCCAGCAGATCTTCGCCACGGGCGCGCGTACGGTTCCAGCCGCGCACCACAAAGCCTTTTTTCAACAGGTTAGCGGCAAAGGCATGGCCCATTGCGCCCAGTCCCAGTACCGCCACCACAGGTTGCTGACTCATCTTCACTCCCTTTTAGGATTTCGCACAAAAGCAGTAGCCTGACAGGAATTGCGCCATACAGCCAGGCCAGAGGTGCGGTGAAAAAACATTTTTAAACCCAGCCGCTGGCAATAAATGGTCATACTATTAACGCTTTTCAAACAACAGAAAAAACATTTAACATATGCGGCACTATGTTCCATCCGGTTCATTTCACTTCTTTTGTTACGGTCTTTCATAATGAAAATAGCTTTAGTGCGTCAGGCGTTGTGGCTGGGGCTGCCTGCGATCTTTCCGTTGCCGCTGCTGGCAGCCGACGATGCCAGCAATACCATGGTAGTGAGTGCCGCCCCGGCCGATAGCGGTTTATCGGAACTTGATACCCCTGCCGCGGTGAGCGTGGTGTCCGGCGAGGATATGCGCCATGCGGCTCCGCGTGTCAATCTGTCGGAAAATCTCACCGGCGTGCCGGGCCTGCAAATCCAGAACAGACAAAACTATGCGCAGGATCTCCAGATTTCCGTGCGCGGCTTTGGCTCCCGTTCCACCTACGGCCTGCGCGGTATCCGCATGTACGTGGACGGCATCCCCGCTACCATGCCCGACGGCCAGGGCCAGACCTCCAACGTGGATATCGGCTCCATCGACCATGTCGAAGTGTTGCGCGGTCCGTTCTCGGCGCTGTACGGCAACTCCTCCGGTGGCGTGATCAACGTTGCCACCGAAACCGGCCAGCAGCCCACCACGCTGGAAGCCAGCAGCTGGTTCGGCAGCTACGGCAGCTGGCGCAACAGCGTCAAAGCCAGCGGCGCGACCGGCGATGGCACCCATGCCGGTGACGTCAACTACACCATTTCCGCCTCGCGCTTTACCACTCACGGCTATCGCGATCACAGCTCGGCAGAGAAAAACCTCGGCAATGCCAAACTTGGCGTGCGTATTGATGATGTCAGCACCCTGACGCTGCTGTTTAACAGCGTGCATGTTGATGCGCAGGATCCGGGCGGATTGACACCGTCCCAGTGGGAACAGAACCCGCGCCAGGTGGCGAGTGTGGTAGATCAGTACAACGCCCGCAAAACGGTCGACCAGACTCAGGGCGGCCTGCATTATCAGCGCCAGATGAGCGAAAACGACGATCTGAGCGTGATGATGTACGCGGGCGTGC
Source organism: Pantoea sp. X-Soil-TKNS-1207 (assembly GCF_059730485.1). NCBI lineage: Bacteria > Pseudomonadati > Pseudomonadota > Gammaproteobacteria > Enterobacterales > Erwiniaceae > Pantoea > Pantoea sp. X-Soil-TKNS-1207. Next base: position 2,022,190 of record NZ_AP035958.1, on the reverse strand, counting down.
GCGAAACCACGCAGTACCAGTCGATTCCTGCCAGCGCCCAGACCAACCCGGCGCACCCCGGCGGCGTTATCTCCCTCACCCGCCATTATCAGGGCATCGATACGCGCTGGACGCACCGCGATACGCTGTTCAGCATTCCGGTGGCAGTCACCGGCGGTCTCGATTATGAAACCATGACCGAGCGCCGCAAAGGCTACGAGAACTTCACCACCAGCAATGGCGTCACTGACTACGGCGTTGAAGGCAATTTGCGTCGTAACGAACGCAACCTGATGTGGAACCTCGACCCTTATCTGCAAACCGCCTGGCAGCTGACCGATAAATGGTCGCTGGACGCCGGGGTGCGTTTCAGCACGGTGAATTTCGACTCCAACGATTTCTACATCACGCCGGGTAACGGTGACGACAGCGGCAATGCGACTTACCATCGCTGGCTGCCTGCGGCAGCCCTGAAATACGCCATCGACAACAGCTGGAACGCCTATATCTCAGCGGGACGCGGTTTTGAAACGCCGACCATTAATGAGCTGTCTTATCGTGCCGACGGCCAGTCCGGTCTTAACCTCGGCCTGAAACCCGCCACCAGCGATACCGTGGAAATCGGCACCAAAAAACGCATCGGTTACGGCCTGCTGAGCGCAGCGATTTTCCAGACCGACACCGATAACGAGATCGTGACTGACACCAGCAGCGGCGGACGTACCACTTACAAAAACGCCGGGGAAACCCGCCGTCGTGGTCTGGAACTGGGTCTCGATCAGCAATTTGGTGAAGACTGGCGTCTGAAAGCGGCATGGACCTTACTGGATGCGCGCTATCGCACCAACGCCTGCGGCACCGACAGCTGCGACGGCAACCGCATCCCCGGCATCGCACGCAACATGGCCTATGCCGGGTTGTCCTATACGCCCGATCAGGGCTGGTATGCCGGTGGTGATGTCCGTTATATGAGCGATATCGCCGCTGACGACGAAAATGATGTGAAAGCCCCGGCCTACACCGTGGTGGGCCTGAACACCGGTTATAAGTGGCTGGTACAGAACTGGACGCTGGATCTGTTTACCCGCGTCGATAACCTGTTCGACCGCAACTACATCGGCTCGGTGATCGTCAATGAAAGCAACGGCCGTTATTACGAACCGGCACCCGGTCGTAATTACAGCGTGGGTCTGACGGTGAGCTACGCCTTTAATTAACGCGCACTGCCGTTCACGACCAAAGCCCTGCCGGACGTTTTATCTGGCAGGGCTTTTTTTTGCGTGAATATTGTTCACATGCGGTCACTGCTTTAGAATGTAGCAACGTCACTACTTTAATGAGGGGCTATATGACAGTGACCAAAATCAGCAGTCGCGCCTTCAACCAGGAGGTTTCGCGAGCCAAAAAGGCGGCGGAAGCTGGCCCGGTGTATATCACCGATCGCGGCAAACCTGCCCATGTTTTGCTGACTTATGATGATTATAAAAAGCTGGTCGGATCGCACCGAAGCATCGTGGATTCACTGGCTATGCCAGATGGGCTGGATATCGACTTCGAACCTGAGCGTGCAACCATCATTAACAGGGATGTTGAATTCTGATGCGTTATCTACTGGATACTCACGTCATTTCTGAACTACGTAAGGCAGGGACGCCAAAAGCCAATGCGCAGGTGATTGCCTGGGCTGCGACCATCGATGCGGAGGAGATGTTTATCTCGGCCCTTACGCTGATGGAGATTGAGAAAGGCATACTGAAATTTGCCCGCAAAGATGCCGGGCAGGCACAGCATTTACAGCGCTGGTATCAGGAACGGGTGCTTACTGAATTCGCCTGGCGCACCCTGCCTGTCGATAGCGCCATTGCCCGCCTGTGTGCCCAGCTGCACATCCCCGACGAACGTCCGGCTACCGATGCGTTGATTGCCGCGACCGCCATTCATCACGATTTAATTCTGGTCACCCGTAATGTGCGGGATTTTGCGGGAACCGGGGTGATGCTATTGAATCCGTGGGAATAACGCTTAGAACCGCACATTTGCGTAGCGGCGCGATTTATCGCACGTTTTAATCCATTACATAAAAAAACAGCGCGATAAATCGCGCCGCTACGTTAGATGCAACTATTGACGCTTACGCCAGCAGCGCCAGCACGTCTTCGGTTGAACCGGTTTCGCCCAGACGTGGGAAAATACGTTCCACGCTGTTGTTGTGGGTGTCGATGTTCAGACAGGTCATAGCATCGGTTGCCAGCGTGACGTTATAACCCAGCTCGTACGCCTGACGCGCAGTGGATTCAACACCGATGCTGGTCGCGATGCCGCACACTACCACCTGAGTCACGCCGCGCTGTTGCAGCTGCTCGTGCAGACCGGTGTTGTGGAACGCGCCCCAGGTTTTCTTGGTGACGCTGATGTCGCCCGGCTGCGGGGTCATTTCTGGCACCAGTACCGCCCAGTCAGCAGGCAGTTCGCCGCTGTGACGCGCCTGCTCATTACGGCCCGGCGCACCGCCCGCCACGTTCACCAGTACCACCGGCAGATTTTTCGCGCGGAAAGCGTCGGTCAGGCGTGCTGAACGTTCGATCACCACTTTCGCATCGTGCGCGGTGGGCAGCGCGACAATCCCGTGTTGCAGGTCAATCACAATCAGGGCGGTGTTGGCATCTAAAGTCGTTAAAGCCATGTTGAGTCCTCTCAGGATTATTGGTCGGCAAGTCGTTGCAGTAAGGGGATGGCCGCCAGCAGCGTCTGCTGTTCCTGCGGGCTGAGCGTCGCCATGCTTTGCACCAGCCAGTCATCTCGCTGGGCGCGGTTGGCAGCCACCCGCTCGCGGCAGGCCTCGGTAGGATAGTAGCGGGTTTTGCGACCATCATGCGGATCGGCTTCCCCCAGCACCAGGCCCACCGCCAGCAAACTGGCTACCGTCGCCCCCATTGACTGGGTACGCACGCCTTCTGCCGCTGCCAGCTCGGTCACCGTCATCGCGCCATCGCGCACCAGATAGCCCAGCACCGAGACCTGCGACCAGGTGAGATCGCCCGGCGGCGCCGATTCACGCAGGCGGCGTCCCAGTTTGCCGTTGACGCTACGCAGTGCCGCCGCGGCGCTGTTCAGATCGCTCATGGCGTCTTCTCCCTTACAATGAAGCGCGAGTATATAAATACGAAGGCAAACTTTGTAGTTTACCTTCGTATCAATTTGTAAGCCTTACGACCGATGCGGGTAGTGGATCAGGCTGTGAAAGCGCAGCGGCGTGCTGCGCGGGTTGCGGTAACTATGCGGTTTATCGCCCGCAAACTGGCTGGCATCACCCGGTTGTAAACGCCGCCAGGTGCCTTCCACCCCCAGCAATAACTCCCCTTCCAGCACCACCACCTGTTCAATCACCCCGGCTTCATGCGGCGAGGAATCACTCTGCGCGCCCGCCGCCAGCGTCACTTCCAGCAGGTCAAAACGCAGCTGTTCATCGTAAGGCAACAACGATTTTGCCTGCATCTGCGCGTTGGTCTGGCTGAAGGTGGCTGACGCGCCCGGCGGTTGTTCGCCGCCCTGAATAAAGAACGAAAACGGCACGTTAAAGCCGGTGGCGATTTTCCACAGCGTCGCCACCGTGGGGCTGGACTCACCACGTTCGATTTGGCCCAGCATCGCCTTGCTGACGCCGGTGCGTTCCGCCGCCAGCGTTAAACTCCAGCCATTCGCCTGACGCAGCTGTTTCAGCGCCAGGCTCAGATGTTGATGCAGATTTTCCATGAGATCTCCTGACAAACCCGCGCGCAGTGTAGCACTTGTGCGCTATAGCGTCCCATGCAACAATGTGCGTTATAACGCACAAATGGACCCCTTCAATGATAAGTGCCACCCCGCGCAGCGCATTTTCGCTGCCGATGTTGATCTCCGGTTTTATCGCCGTATTGATTGGCTACAGTAGCTCGGCCGCGATTATCTTTCAGGCGGCACAGGCGGCCGGTGCCTCTCAGGCGCAGATTGGCGGCTGGCTTTCCATGCTCGGCGTGGCGATGGGGGTGGCGTCGCTCGGCTTGTCGTTATGGACGCGGATGCCGATTCTGGCGGCCTGGTCAACGCCCGGCGCCGCGCTGCTCGCCACCAGCCTGCATGGCCTGACGATAAATGAAGTGATTGGCGTGTTTGTCTTCACCAATGCCCTGATTGTGCTGAGCGGCGTTACCGGTTTGTTTGCTCGCCTGATGAACCACATTCCGCAATCGCTGGCGGCCGCCATGCTGGCGGGTATCCTGCTGCGTTTCGGTCTCAACACCTTTACCGGTTTGCAGGGTAATTTTGCGCTGTGCGGCAGCATGTGCCTGGTATGGCTGCTGAGCCGCCGCTGGCTGCCGCGTTACGCGATTATTCTGGCGCTGGTCAGCGGCGTGCTGGTGGCGCTCGGACAAAACGCCATCCACTTTCCCGCGCAGGCGCTGACCCTCAGCGTGCCTGAGTGGATCACCCCGCATTTCAATCTGGCGGCGCTGATTGGCGTCGGTTTGCCCTACTTCCTGGTGACGATGGCTTCGCAGAATGCGCCGGGCATCGCCACCCTACAGGCCCACGGCTATCAGCCTCCCGTTTCGGCGCTGACTGGCTGGACCGGGCTGCTGGCGTTGGTGCTGTCGCCTTTTGGCGGTTTCTCGGTGTGCATCGCGGCGATTACCGCCGCCATCTGCATGGGTGACGATGTTGATCCCGACCCGTCGCGACGCTGGATGGCCTCAGCGCTGGCCGGTTTCTTCTATCTGCTGACCGGTTTTACCGGCGCGCTGATTGCCGTGCTGTTCAGCGCCCTGCCGCAGGTGTTGATTGCCACGCTGGCCGGTCTGGCGCTGCTTGCCACCCTGTCCGGCAGCCTGCATCGAGCGCTGGCGGAACCGCTGCAACGCGACAGCGCGATGGTGGCATTTCTGATCACCGCCAGCGGCGTATCGTTGCTGGGCATTGGTTCGGCCTTCTGGGGACTGGTCGGCGGTATGCTTACCCATTTGATTCTGCTGCCGCGCTCGCGCGCTTAAATTTTCAGCAACTTCTCGCCCAGCCGGGGAAAACCGCCCTGTTTTCCCCCTTATTTCCACCGTTTGATTTGCCCTCATTTGGCTTAAGATCACCACAATCGCCAAAAACCTTTGATTTTCAGCCTCAGGCAACCACCGATAAGGGCCAACGAGTGGCAAAAACTTTTCTGCGCAGCGGTAATCTGGACGCGGTACTGGCACTGGGTGAGAACGGCCAGCCGGTCTGGGCTTCTGCCCTGCAAATTCGCGAAACCTTGCGGCTGCGCCGCCAAACTACGCTGGCGAACTGTCTCGCCATTCCTCAGCCAAATGAACGCGGCGACCGCCTCGACTGGTACGCCCCGTTCAGCGGCAAAGTCCGTTCATGGCTGGCCGCCAGCGATTACGAACGCCGTCAGGCGCTGGAACAACTGACCCTGAATCAGCAGGATCTCCAGGCGCTGAGCCTGCGCGCGCGTGAAGCGGAAAATCCGGCAATGCGCCTGTTTGGCGCGCTGCTGAGCAAAACCCTGCAATTCCCCGATCAGCAATACGTTTATCTGGTGGATGGCAAGCCCGTGATTACCTTCTGGGGCTTTGTCGATCCCCAGGCACGCAGCCGTGATGATGCGCTGGCCTGCCTGCGTGACAGCCTCGACGAAGAACTGCCGTCGCTGCTGCCGGAACCGGTGGTGGAAGCGGAAGCGCCGCTGCTGCTGACGCAGGAGGAACCTGAAGAACCCGCGCCATCTGAACCTGCAGTGGTGGAGCCGGTCGTTGCGCCAGCCGAGCCTCTGCCGGTGGCGACCCCGCGCCGCGCACGGCCGCTGCGTCCGTTATTCCTGCTGCTGCCGGTAGCGCTGGCGGTGGCCGCCGGCACCGCATACTGGCTGCACCGCACGCCAGAGCCGGTCGCGCCGGTCGCTGCCATTACCCCGCCAGCCGTTACCCCGGCACCTGTGGTCAGCCAGCCGATCGCGCCGCCTGCGGTGCTGGTCCAGGCTGAGAAACTGGCGGCAACGCTGCCACAGACAAATGCTACAGTTACCGCACCGCAACCGGTGCCTGCGGCTGAGCCGTCTGCGCCCGTCATCCCGCCGCCCGTGGCCACCGCACCGGCCAAAGCCGATGATCTGGTGATCACCGCCGAAGATGTGCGCGTCGGTTCGGTACGTTTCCTGGATGGTCGCTGGCGTGTGACCCTGCGCCAGACCAACCTGCCAACCGGCAAACCGCCGAGCCTGCGTTATCAGATCCGCAATGGCAAAGGCACGGCGTTGATCACTCAGGGCGATGGCATTCGCTGTAAGGCGGATGTGACCGCCGCGATGACCAGCGCGGGCACTATGGTGGTACGCAGCCGTTACACCGCCAGCTGTAGCGATAAGTCGCGCTACCGGATGCCGGAACTGGTGTGTAAACAAGGCGATGGCATTGCCAGCTGTGACGCGCAATATGGCGCGGATCAGGTTTTCCCGTTGACGATTAAGCGTGAGAGTAAGTAACCATGTTGGCTCCCCTCATCGATGACAAACAAAAAATCACGCTGATTGAAGATAGCGGTGTGCAGTTTCTTGATTTTGGCCTGCGCCTGCCTGCGTTGCAGGCGCGGCGTCAGTTCGTGCGCCAGACGGCGAACGGCCCGTTGCTGCGCCTTAACGTTGACGGCAACAGCGGCAAATTTTTGCTTTACCCGGAAGATGGCAGCGCGCCCGAAGTGGTGCGCCCGGAATCGGACATCGCGCTGGCCGACTCGCTGACGCTGCTGGCGCAGCAGTGGCTGCCGCTGCCGGTGCTGCGTTGCACCAGCGGCCGTCGTTTTATCGGCGGCCCGGAAAACTGGGCGCGTCTGCGCCTTGCGCCGCTGACACAGCCGGATGCGGCTGGCAATACCCACCGCATCACCCTCGCCTTCGATACCCGCCTGGTGGCGGAGAACGACGGCGGTGAGCAGCTCGGCCTGAGCAAAGCCGACGCGCAAAACGGCGTCAGTTTCGCCCTTGCCTGGCACAACTACGAACTGGGTGGTTTTCTCGATCTCACCTGGGTGGACGGCTGGCTGCGTGAAACCTTCAGCCAGCAGGTGATGGCGCTGGAATCCCGTCGCGAGCAGGAGCTGAACCAGGCGCTGCGCGAGTTCGAATATCAGGCGCACTATCTCAATCTGCTGGAGCTGCTGGGTGAACAGCTTGATCTGGCTGAAATCACCATTCAGGCGGCTTCACCGCAAACGCCAGCGGTGAATGTCGATATTATTCTGGACGTCGGCAACTCGCACACCTGCGGCATTCTGGTGGAAGACCACGCCGAGGAGAGCAACGGCCTGCGTCAGACCTACGAACTGCAACTGCGCGATTTATCGGAACCGCATCAGGTTTATAACGAACTGTTCGACAGCCGCCTCGAGTTCGCCGAACCGCGTTTCGGCAAAGCCAATTTCTCGCTGGAGAGCGGACGCGAAAGCGCCTTTATGTGGCCATCGCTGACCCGCGTCGGCCGCGAGGCCAGCCGCCTGGCGCTGTTGCGCGCCGGAACCGAAGGCAGCACCGGCCTCTCCAGCCCACGCCGTTATCTGTGGGATGAAGCGCGTTATCAGCCCGGCTGGCGGTTCAATGCCAACGGCAGCGGTGAGGAACCGCAGGCCACGGCGCTGCCCTTTACCCTGCTGCTGAATGATGAAGGCCAGCCGCTGCACGCGCTGGCCGTGGACGATCGTCTGCCGGTGTTCTCCGCCAGCTACAGCCGCAGCTCGCTGATGACCTTTATGCTGTGCGAGCTGCTGGCGCAGGCAATGATGCAGATGAACAGCGTGGCGCAGCGCCAGCGGATGCCGCAAAGCCAGGCGCCACGTCAGCTGCGCCATGTGATCCTGACACTGCCGTCGGCGATGCCAAAGCCGGAACGCGAAATCTTTCGCCGTCGGATGCAGGAAGCGATCGCCCTGGTGTGGAAAGCCGAAGGCTGGCACCCGGCGGAAGAGGAGTTCAGCGCGGAAAGTCAGGCCAGAAGCCTGCGCCCGGTGCCGGATGTGCAGATGGAGTGGGATGAAGCCACCTGCGGCCAGATGGTGTGGCTGTTCAACGAAACTCAGGTCAATTTTGCCGGTCGCGCGGAGGATTTCTTCAGCAGCATGGCGCGCCCGGATCGCCCGCGTGAAGCCGATGAGCTGCCGGGCAAAAGCCTGCGCATCGCCTCGATTGATATCGGCGGCGGCACCACCGACCTCGCCATTACCCAATATCGTCTCGACGACGGCCAGGGCAACAACGTCAAAATCACCCCGCGCCTGCTGTTCCGCGAAGGCTTTAAGGTGGCCGGGGATGACATCCTGCTCGACGTGATCCAGCTGTGGATCCTGCCCGCGTTGCAGCAAAGTTTACAGAAAGCGGGCCTGCTGCTGCCCGAGTCGCTGATGAACAAATTGTTCGGCCACGACAGCCGCATGGATGGCCAGGCCACCCTACGTCAGCAGGTGACGCTGCAACTGTTTATCCCGCTGGCGCAGGCGGTGCTGGAACGCTATGAAAGCTGGGACCCGCTCGACAGCCACAGCGAAATCAACGCGCTGTTTGGCGAACTGGTGCCGCAGAAACCGGGCAGCGCGGTGCTGGCCTTCGTCAACGGCGAAATCCAGCGCACCCTCGGCGGCGACAGCCGTTTTGATCTGCTGGACGTGCCGCTGGTGGTGAGCCTGGCGCAGCTGCATGGCGAGTTCCTGCAACACCGGATGGCGATCATTCCGGCGCTGCGCGCCATGTGTGAAGTGGTGTCGCTGTATCAGTGCGATGTGCTGCTGCTGACCGGACGCCCGTCGCGCTTCCCCGGCATCCAGGCGCTGGTGCGCCATCTGCAACCGCTGCCGGGCAGCCGCATTTTGTCGCTGGAGGGCTACCACACCAGCGACTGGTATCCGTTCAACAAACAGGGACGCATCGATAACCCGAAATCGACCGCCGCGGTCGGCGCGATGCTGTGTCTGCTGGCGCTGGATCTGCGTCTCAGCAGCTTCTGGTTCCGCGCCGGAGATTTTGAACCTTACTCAACCATTCGCTACCTTGGCGTGCTGGATGAAAACCAGGCGCTGAGCGATGACAACCTGTGCTACAGCGAGATCGACCTCGACAGCCATGCCTTCGCGCTGGATCGTAAAAGCAGCTTCCGCATTCGCGGCAATGTCTGTCTGGGCTTCCGTCAACTGGAAAACGACCGCTGGCCTGCCTCGCCGCTCTACAGCCTGAGCATCACCGACCCTCAGCTGGCGCGCAAAGTGGCAGGTGAAAGCGTGTTGCGCATCAAGCTGGCCGTGCAACCTGGCCCGGACAACGCGGGGCCGGAGCGGCTGGTGCTGAGCGATGCGCGCCTCGATGACGGCAGCCGCGTCCCACTGGAACAACTGAGCCTGAAACTGAATACGCTTTCCGCCACGGGCAATGCGAATGCGCAATACTGGATTGATAGCGGGAGCGTCTGCAAAAAATGAGAACCGGTAAAAAACAGCCGCAGGCCACGCTGGCTAAACGCCTCGGTCTGCTACAGGAAACCCTTGATGGCGCCCTGACCTGGGTGGAAAACCAGCGCGCGCACTCGCCACGTCTGACCATGGAAGGCGATACCCTGAGCCTGCAACTGCGCCGCGCCCGTGTGGAGAGTCACGCGCTGGCGCGCCAGCTGGCACGGCCGGTGACGCTGGCGTTGTTTGGTCAGTCACAGGCGGGCAAAGCCTGGCTGCTGAGTGAAATGGTCGGCGATGCGCAGGGTCAGCTGATGGCCCGCCTCGGCGACAAAACCCTGAACTATTTTCAGCATATCAACCCTGGCAACCTCGATTTCGCCATCGCTACCCGTTTCAGCCACCAGCGTGATACCCAGTCCAACGCCTGGCCGCTGGAGATGACGCTGCTGAGCGAAGTGGAGCTGATTCGTCTGATGCTGGCCTGCGCCACCACCGACGCTCAGCCGGATACCACCGCGATCGACAGCGCCCTGCAACGTCTGCAACGCCATCGCCAGAGCGAGGTGCAGCCGGGGCTGGAGAGCGATGCGCTGGTGACGCTGTGGGCGTGGAGCCGTCGTCACCACCGCCACGCCGAGGTGCTGGATCGTCACTTCTGGCCGCAGGCGATTACCCTCGCGCCCTGGCTGAATGTCGATGATCGCGTGCAGCTGTTCGCCCTGCTGTGGCCGGGACAGGCGGCGCTGAGCGAAAGCCTGCGCAGCCTGATGCATCTGCGTCATCAGCTGCGCCACGCGCCGCGCGTGCTGGCACCGCTCAGCCTGCTGGTGGATGATGCCTCGCTGCCCGCCGAGAAGCTGATCGCCAGCGATGCCGACCTGCTGGAGATGATTGAAGTGTGCCCGATTGTCGCCAACCGCATCGGCAAAGCGCAGCCGGTGCCGCTCGGTCTGCTGGCGTTGCTGACGCTGGAAATTACCATTCCTCTCAGCTCCACGCCGCGCCAGGCCCTGTATGACGAAGCCGATATGCTGGAGCTGCCCGCACCGGGCACCCCGGCCGATCGCGCGCAGCTTGACGATCGTCAACGCCTGCAAAGCCGTGATGCGCTGCGCGCCCTGCTGCTGGAGCAGAAACGCGCGCTGCTGCCGGGCTGGTTCGCTGCCCGGCAGGATGTCGATCTGCTGCTGATCTGTACCGCCGCCAGCCAGCGTCAGGATGCCGATCTGGCCAGCCAGGCGCTGCGTGAGTGGCATTTGCATCAGCCGGTGCCCGCCAGCGGCGAGAAACCGCGGCTGATCTGGGCCATCACCCCGTACGATGCGCGGCATCAGCAGATTAACGTGGATGAAGCGGTGCAACGCCAGATTGGTCAGCCCGGCCAAAGCTGGGGGTCAATGCTGGCGCTGGATCGCGCCGGAGTCGATCGTATGGGCAGCTGGTTGCAGGATGAAATGCAGCCGGAAGCGCGCCGCGATCGCCTTGCGTTGCAGCTGAGTACGCTGCAACAAACGCTGGTTGAACGTCTGCAACCCTGGACCGAAGCCAGCGCAACCCCGGAACAGGCGGCGCGCAAGCAAACCATCGCCGATACCCTGCTGAAGTGCCTGCAACACCGGACCGGCCTGCACGGCGAACTGCTGGAGCGTTTGCAGCCGTCGCGCGAAGCGGTGCGTCAGCTGTGGCTCAGCCAGAGCAACGGCAGCAGCCAGCATCAGGCGCAAGCCGCCACGGCCGAGCAAAGCTATTTCGGCATTGGTTTTGAGTTTGATCTGTTTAAAGACGAGCCGGTGGCGGCCAGCGAACCGCGCGCCAGCGGCGGCCAGCGCGATCAGCAGTTTCCGCAGCAGGTGTTCGCTCTGTGGCTGGATCATCTGCGTCAGCTGCCGGAGAGCCGCAGCCTGCTGGCGCTGCTCAACGTCGATAAACCCACGCTGGAGCTGCTGGTGGAGGAGTTAATCACCGCCAGTTTCCGCCATAAGATGCTGAGCACCTTACAGGCGGCGCTCAACGAGCCGGATGCCCAGGCCAGCGCCCACGAGGCGCGTACCGATCGTCAGGTTTCCCGTGCGATGACGGTGCTGGGGGATTTTGTCGCCTGGCTGGGCTTTTTGCAGCGTCCGGAGAGCGAACGACCGGCAAGCCGCGTCAATCGCGGTCAGCCGATCTTCTCTCGCCCGCCCGCGCCGAGCGTCAGTTTCTCATCGGGTCAGCGTCTGACGCGTCTCTCTGCCGCACCCGCCAACCATACCGCGTATTACATCTACGACTGGCTGGTGGGGCTGAACAGCGTGATTATCGAAAACAACGGCTACACCGGGGGTGGCGATCTGCCTGCCAGCGCCCGCCAGACGCTGGCGTTTATGTTGTTACCGCTGCACGCTTAATGCAGAACCAGGCACAGCTCGCCATTCAGCTGTGCCGCCGCCTCTTCCAGCAACGCCAGCACCGGTGCGAACTCCGGGCTGGTCTTATCCAGATGGTGCAGGTGCAGGGTGGCGGGCAGCGCCATGCCGCCGGTCAGCCAGTCCCATAACGCATCCAGATTGTTGCCAAACGCAAACGGGCAATGGCTCTGCTCGGTCAGCGCGTGGTAAAACGCCTGGCGGTTAGGCAGTTGGTGAAAATCAAAGGTCAGCGTCAGCATCATCAGGGTACCGGCTTAAAGCTGCGATAGTGATCGGTGGTGAGAAAAATCAGGCCATCTGAAGAGTAAAGCAGACGATCGGCGTCGCGGTGGCCGCAATCGTAATTCACATCGGCTTCATACCATTGCCGTCCGGCCTGCTGCGGCAGTCGCTGCTCGCGGTTGCCGAAATGATCGCCGCCAATCGCCCTGCCGGGCAGCACATCACACAGATTGCCTTTGGCGGGATTCCAGCCCTGCCGACGCGCTTCACTTTTGGTGAGATAGAGATCGGGCAGGCGGTGATGCTGTTGCAGCCAGCGGGCGACCGTTTCGGCATCGGTTAACTGCGCGATATTGCTATGGGTGTTGGGTGCTGCGGAGAAATGCGGTTTCAGCCCGGCCCAGCTGGCGACCAGTGCGATGAATAATCCAATCCAGAGTTTCTTTGACATAGTGACTTCCTGACATTCAGGAGGCCGATAATAGCAGGCTTTTGCGGCAGGAAAAACGCGGGCCAGCAACGCTGGCCCTGGCGGAGTTTACTGCATAACGCTCGGCTGGTGCGACGCATGACGACGCCATGCGCCGGGTGCGACACCGTACTGGCGTTTAAAGCTGCGGTTGAATGACTGCTGCGAGTCAAAGCCGAGCGAAATCGCCACGTTGAGGATCGGTTCATTGGTGGTGGTCAGCCGGTCTGCCGATTTTTTCAGTTTTTTCGCCCGAATGTACTCACCCAGCGGATAGCCGGTGTGCTCTTTGAACATCCGTTGCAGGTGCCACTTCGAATAGCCGGCGCGCCCCGCTACGGTGTCCAGATCCAGACGTGCTTCAATGTTGTTATCAATCCAGTCGATCAGATCGTGAATAAATGCGTCGCTCATCATCCCATTCTCTCCCGTCGCCGTGGCGATCAGTATCAGTATCTGTTGCAGTTACACTTTAAGGGTGACTGACTATGACATTTAATGCAAGTCATATTATTGCATTAAATGCCGCACTTCGCGTAGGGGCTTTCCCCTGCGTGATCCGTCGCGATGAAAACCGCACATAAAGTGTATCAGATATTCTTGCAGATGCAGTTTGCACGAGCCTACACTCATCGCGTTTTAATGCAATCATTAAAGTTGCAGATTATTCGTACAAGACCTTTCTTATTTTTTTTGACCAACGCGGAATAACTACAATGCATCTGCAGACATATGGGGTTCGTCGGGGCGTAAGCCTGTCAGGAATGGTGCTGCTGGGAAGCCTGCTGGCCGGTTGTGATAGCGGTGTGGCAAAAAACGCCCCGCCGCCACCGCCCGAAGTGAGTGTGGCGCAGGTGGTACAACAGCAAGTCAACCAATGGGACAGTTTCAATGGCCGTGTCGAGGCGGTGCAGAGCGTGCAGCTGCGTCCGCGCGTATCGGGTTATATCGATCAGGTGAACTATCGCGAAGGCGATGAAGTGAAAAAAGGCCAGGTGTTGTTCACCATTGACGATCGTACCTATCGCGCAGCGCTGGAGCAGGCGCAGGCCGAACTGGCGCGCGCCCGCAGCCAGGCGGCGCTGGCACGCAGTGAATCGGCGCGTACCGAGAAGCTGATTGGCAGCCATCTGGTGTCGCAGGAGTCGTGGGAGGAGCGTCGTTCGGCGGCCAGTCAGGCGCAGGCGGATGTTCTGTCGGCTGTGGCGGCGGTGGATATGGCGCAGCTCAATCTCGACTTCACCCGCGTTACCGCGCCGATTGATGGTCGCGCCAGCCGCGCCATGATCACCACCGGTAACCTGGTGACCGCCGGGGACAGCGCCAGCGTGCTGACCACGCTGGTGTCGCAGGATCGCGTCTATGTCTACTTCGACGTCGATGAAGCCACTTACCTGCACTATCAGGCGATGGCGCGTCAGGGGCAGAACCGCGGCGCGCTGCCGGTGGAGATCGGTCTGACCGGCGAAGCGGGTTATCCGCATGTCGGCAAAGTGGATTTTCTCGATAACCAGCTCACCGCCAGCACCGGCACCATCCGTATGCGCGCCACGCTGGATAATCAGCAACGTCAGTTCACGCCAGGCCTGTTTGCCCGTGTGCGCCTGCCGGGGAGCGCGCAGTTCGCCGCCTTGCTGGTTGACGATAAAGCGGTGCTCACCGACCAGGATCGTAAATACGTTTACGTGGTGGATGCTGGCGGCAAAGCCCAGCGCCGCGATATCCAGCCGGGCGAGATGGCCAATGGCCTGCGCATTGTGCAGGAAGGTCTGAAACCTGGCGACAAGGTGATCGTTAACGGCTTGCAGAAAGTATTTATGCCCGGGATGCCGGTCACCGCGCAGCCGGTTGCGATGCGCTCAGCCCAATAATAATCGAGACTGCCTGCTATGGATTTTTCACGCTTTTTTATCGACCGGCCGATTTTCGCGGCTGTGCTGTCGATTCTGATATTTGTTACCGGGCTGATCGCCATTCCGCTGCTGCCGATCAGTGAATATCCCGACGTGGTGCCGCCAAGCGTGCAGGTGCGCGCAGAGTATCCCGGCGCCAACCCCAAAGTGATTGCCGACTCGGTGGCGACGCCGCTGGAAGAGGCGATCAACGGGGTGGAAAATATGATGTATATGAAGTCAGTCGCCGGTTCCGATGGCGTACTGGTCACCACCGTGACCTTCCGTCCGGGCACCGATCCCGATCAGGCGCAGGTTCAGGTGCAGAACCGCGTGGCACAGGCTGAAGCGCGTTTGCCGGATGCGGTGCGCCAGCTCGGCCTCACCACGCAGAAGCAGTCGCCTACCCTGACGCTGGTGGTACACCTGTTCTCGCCGCACGGGAAGTATGACTCGCTCTATCTGCGTAACTACGCCACCCTGAAGGTGAAAGATGAGCTGGCGCGCCTGCCGGGCGTCGGTCAGATTCAAATCTTCGGTGCCGGTGAGTACGCGATGCGCGTGTGGCTCGATCCGAACAAGGTGGCGGCGCGTGGCATGACCGCGTCAGACGTGGTGAATGCCATGCAGGAGCAGAACGTGCAGGTCTCTGCCGGGCAGCTCGGTGCCGAGCCGCTGAAGAAAGAGAGCGATTTCCTGCTCTCCATCAATACCCAGGGGCGGCTGGAGAGCGAGCAACAGTTCGGCGATATCATCCTGAAAACCGCCGATGACGGCACGCTGGTGCGCCTGCGCGATGTGGCGCGCATTGAGATGGGGTCCGGCAGTTATGCGCTGCGTTCGCAGCTGAATAACAAAGATGCCGTCGGTATCGGTATCTTCCAGGCACCGGGCGCTAACGCGATCGATCTCTCCAATGCGGTTCGCGCCAAAATGAAAGAGCTGGCTACCCGTTTCCCGGACGATGTGCAGTGGGCCGCGCCTTACGATCCGACCGTGTTCGTGCGGGATTCGATCAAAGCCGTGGTGCAGACGCTGATGGAAGCGATTGTGCTGGTGGTGCTGGTGGTGATTCTGTTCCTGCAAACCTGGCGTGCTTCGATCATTCCGTTGCTGGCGGTGCCGGTTTCGGTGGTTGGTACCTTTAGCGTGCTGTATTTGCTCGGATTTTCACTCAATACGCTCAGCCTGTTTGGGCTGGTGCTCGCCATCGGCATTGTGGTGGATGACGCCATCGTGGTGGTGGAGAACGTCGAGCGTAATATCGAGCAGGGTTTGTCGCCCACCGCGGCCGCGCATCAGGCGATGCGGGAAGTCTCCGGACCGATTATCGCCATCGCGCTGGTGTTATGCGCCGTATTCGTGCCGATGGCGTTTCTCTCCGGCGTGACCGGTCAGTTCTACAAACAGTTCGCGGTGACTATCGCCATCTCAACAGTGATTTCAGCCATTAACTCGCTGACGCTCTCCCCGGCGCTGGCGGCGAAACTGCTTAAGTCCCATCATGCGCCGAAAGATCTCCCTTCGCGCTTGATCGATCGCCTGCTGGGCTGGCTGTTCCGTCCGTTTAACCGCCTGTTCCACCGCAGCGCGGAAGGCTATCAGTCGCTGGTGGGGAAAACCCTGCGTCGTCGCGGGGCGGTATTTGCCGTGTATGTGCTGCTGCTGGCCGGAGCCGGATGGATGTTCCATACCGTGCCGGGCGGATTTATTCCCACCCAGGACAAGCTGTACCTGATTGGCGGCGTGAAAATGCCGGAAGGTTCTTCGCTGGCGCGTACCGATGAAGTGATTCGTAAGATGAGCGAGATCGGCATGAGCACCGAAGGGGTCGATTATGCGGTCGCCTTCCCCGGCCTGAATGCGTTGCAGTTCACCAATACGCCGAATACCGGCACGGTGTTCTTCGGCCTGAAGCCGTTTGACCAGCGTAAACGCAGCGCCGCGGAAATTAACGCCGAGCTGAACGCCAAAATCAGCAAAATCCAGTCAGGCTTCGGTTTCTCGATTATGCCGCCGCCGATTCTGGGGCTGGGTCAAGGCTCCGGTTATTCGCTTTACGTGCAGGATCGTGCGGGTCTTGGCTATGGCGAACTGCAAACCGCGATTAACACCCTTTCCGGGGCGGTGATGCAGACGCCAGGCATGATGTTCCCAATCTCCTCGTATCAGGCCAACGTGCCGCAGCTGGATGTGCAGGTCGATCGGGATAAAGCCAAAGCGCAGGGCGTGTCGCTGACCGATTTGTTCAGCACCTTGCAGATTTACCTTGGCTCCTCTTATGTAAATGATTTCAATAAGTTTGGCCGTACCTGGCGCGTCATGGCGCAGGCCGACGGGGATTTCCGCGATAGCGTGCAGGATATTTCCAACCTGCGTACCCGCAACGATCGTGGCGAGATGGTGCCGATTGGCAGCATGGTGAAGATCACCACCACCTATGGCCCGGACCCGGTTATCCGCTATAACGGCTATCCGGCGGCGGACCTGATTGGTGATGCCGACCCGCGCGTACTCTCTTCAGCGCAGGCGATGACCAAACTGGAGGCGATGGCAAATCAGGTGCTGCCGAACGGGATGAATATCGAATGGACCGACCTGAGTTACCAGCAGTCAACGCAGGGCAACGCGGCGTTTATCGTCTTCCCGGTATCGGTACTGCTGGCATTCCTGGTACTGGCGGCGCTGTACGAAAGCTGGACGCTGCCGCTGGCGGTGATTCTGATTGTGCCGGTGACGATGCTGTCGGCGCTGGTCGGCGTGTGGCTGACTGGCGGTGATAACAACGTGTTTGTTCAGGTGGGTCTGGTGGTGTTGATGGGGCTGGCCTGTAAAAACGCCATTCTGATCGTCGAATTTGCCCGCGAGCTGGAGATGCAGGGTAAAGGGATTGTCGAAGCCGCGCTGGAAGCCTGTCGCCTGCGTCTGCGCCCGATTGTGATGACCTCCATCGCCTTTATCGCCGGGACTATCCCGCTGATTCTTGGTGAAGGTGCCGGTGCCGAAGTGCGCGGTGTCACCGGGATTACCGTGTTTTCCGGGATGCTGGGGGTGACACTGTTTGGCTTGTTCCTGACGCCGGTGTTTTACGTGACGCTGCGTAAGCTGGTGACGCGTAAACAGCCCGAAGGAGAATTGCAGACGGTGTGATTGATTGCCGTAGGTATTGACACAAAAATCCGGGCCTGGCGCCCGGATTTTTTATGCTCAGTGTGGTGCGTTCTGACGCCTTCATCCCGGCCTTCTCCCGCAAGCGGGAGAAGACGTTGTGCAATCAGTTGGGATGGTGCGGTTTGGCAGAAGAATTAGCGGGTTTTCTTGCAGAGATCGTCGATTTCGAGATCGGGCAGCGGTTCGCAGTTGCTGGTGTCACGTTTTTTCAGTTCAGCCAGCGCATCGGCCACGGTGCGTTTCTCCAGCACTTCAAGTGACGCCTGCTCGGCTTCGTCCGCAATCGATTTAAAATACCAGCACAGGTTGGCGCTGACCAGGCAACGCGGTGCGACATCCGGGCGTGATGCCCAAAGTTTTTTGTCTTCAATCACCGAGGTGTAAATATCGCGCAGGGTGATCTCGCCAGCCGGGCGACCCAGATGAATCGAGCCAGTACGGCCAAGCGTCGAGACGATGATGCCATCGCGGGTCAGCGGAACCATTAACTTCCGAATGAAACTGGGGTTCGCTTCAAGACCATAAGCCAGAATGGCGCTGGTCGAGCGTTTACCCAATTGCTCCGCCATCGCTACGCTCAAAACCATCTGCAAAGCTGTCGGGAAGCGGTAATCAAGCATTTCTTTAATCCTGAGTTGCGGTCTATCTTGTTGTTTTCATGCCGCGGCAGTGAGTAATCATTGAGCAATAAATATAACAAACACTGTTGCTTTTTAGAAGCAAGCGCCTGTGATCAAGGCACGTATTCATCATTTACTCAGACAGAAGCGCACAGGCTGCTTAGTTTATCACGCCCCGCTCCTGCTGCGGGCTGAGATGCGGCAATTTTTGCTTTAACACCATCACCAGCAGCACGTTGATCAACGCCAGAATGCACAGCAACCACAGGGTGGCGCTTGCGCCCAGATGCTGAAAAACATAACCGCCAATCAGCGGCGTCAGCGCCTGGCCAATCAACGCCGGACGCGCCATGCGCCCAACCACCACAGCGTAAGCCTCTGGTTTGACCATTACCAGCGGCAAAGTTCCCCGCACAATGGCACGTAACCCATTTCCTGCCCCGTAGAGCACCATGCTCAGCAGCGCCAACTGCGGGAAACAGGCCAGCAGCAGCAAGCCAATCGCCACCAGACCAACCGAGAAAAAGGTCGTCCAGATCGGATGACCGCGTTTGAAGGCGATATCAACGATGCGCGAACCGACCTGACATGGCCCGAGAATGGCGCTGATCGCCAGCGCAGATGTCAGCGAGTGACCGCTGGCCTGCAACAGGGTAATCAGCTGCACCGAAATGGCGGTCATAATCACCGAGGCCAGGGTAAAAATGCTGCACAGCAGCCAGAACAACCCCGGCGCCAGATCGCTTTTGCCCGCCGCTTTCGGCTGTTTTGCGCCTGCTGACTTCGCCAGGGCGGGCGGCAGAGCAGAGAAATAAGCGGGCAACACCGCCACACATAACAGCAACGCAATGGCAAAGCAGGCACCGCGCCAGTCCAGCCAGTGGATCAGCAACGCCGTCCCCGGCCACACCAGCGTGGTACAGAAGCCGGAAATCAGGGTGATGCCGGTGATGGCACCCCGCGCCTGACCGCCATACAGCGTACCGAGGTTGGCGAACAGCGCGTCATACAACCCCATCGCCATGCCAACGCCGATAATCACCCACGCGAACAGGAACAGCAGCAAACTGTGGCTGAAGCCCATGATCACCAGCCCGATAGCCATCACCACGCCACTCATCGCCAGCAATAGCCGACCATAAGCGCGGGAAATCAGCCGACCGCTAAGCGGCGCCAGCAACCCGGAGACCAGGATGCCGAGGGATAATGCGCCATACACCCACTGCTGCGACCAGCCGGTTTCGGCGACGATGGGATTTGCCATCACCGCCATCAAATAAAATGATCCACCCCAGGAGAGGATTTGTACCAGCCCGAGGGTAATAACGGCAGGAACGCCGGGCTTTGCGTAAAACTCCACGTATGATTGTTCCGTTAGCAGGCAAAGTGTTTGTTATAACACGTTCAACCATCGGGAAAAACGCTTCGGCCCTCCTGCCAGGCGGAATCATCGCTCCGCCATGGCAAACCTGCGGTGATTTTCGTCAATCTCTGAGTATGTTGTAATTATAAAGCGCACTTGCCAGCCCGCACATCTCCTGCCACATTTGGTATGTTGTAACTATGGAGAGATTTCATGGCCCACTACGATTTGATTTCTGACCTGCACGCCTGCGTCAACGCGCTGGAGCAGCATCTGGCTGCGTTACGCCAGCAGGTCGAGCAGCAACCCCTGTTGATTGCGCGCGTGTTCAGTTTGCCGGATATCGAAAAAGGCCATGAGCATGACCAGATTTCGCGCATTGCCGTCACCCAGCACCTCGGCGTAGCGGCACGCGAACTGGCGCTGGCCCACTACTGCCGGCTGTTTATGCAGCATCAGTCGGAGAAGCTCAGCACCAAAGCGGCGGTGCGGCTGCCGGGCGCCATCTGTATTGAAGCGGACGAGCAAACCCGCGCCGCAATCACGCAACGGGTGGCGGAGATTAACACCCTCAAGCAGCGGCTGGAGCAGCTGATCACCGTGGAATCCGGGCTGCCGAGTGAAGCGCGTTTCGAGTTTGTGCATCAGCATTTACGCGGCCTGATTACCCTGAATGCCTATCGCAACGTGACCCTGCTGGACTCCCCGGACAGCCTGCGTTTCGGCTGGGCCAACAAAAATATCATCAAGAATGTCACGCGTGACGAGATCATTGAGCAGCTGGAGCGCAGCCTGAAAGCGGGCCGCGCCCAGGCCCCCTGGACGCGTGAACAGTGGGCGGAAAAAGTGCAGCAGGAGCTGGCGGCGATACAGGATCTGCCGGTCAGCGCACGCCTGAAAATCAAACGACCGGTGAAAGTGCAGCCCGTGGCGCGCGTCTGGCGGGCCGATGAGAAGAAGCAAACCCAGCTCGCCTGCCCTTCGCCGATGCTGGTGCTCTGTCATGATCGCAGCCAGGTGCCGGTGCTGGGCGAGTTGCTGAATTATGATGCCGATAACGTCACGCATCGCTATAAACCGCAGGCCGAGCCGCTGCATTTGATCATCCCGCGGCTGCATTTATGGTGCGATCGTCTGGCATAAAAAAGGCCAGCAGCGCTGGCCTGATCATCGGTCGCCCTGGCTGGCGACCCTGCACAGCTTACTGCTTCATGCTGCCAACCATCTCTTCCGGGCGTACCCAGGCGTCAAACTGTTCGTCAGTCAGATAACCCAGTTTCAGCGCCGAGGCTTTCAGCGTCAGCCCTTCTTTATGGGCTTTCTTGGCGATTTCCGCCGCTTTGTCATAACCGATATGGGTGTTGAGCGCCGTCACCAGCATCAGCGATTCGTTCAGCAGTTGATCGATACGCTCACGGTTCGGCTCAATACCTACCGCGCAATGATGATTGAAGCTGTCCATGCCGTCCGCCAGCAGGCGGATGGATTGCAGGAAGTTGTGGATCACCATCGGACGATAAACGTTCAGCTCGAAATTGCCAGAGGCGCCGCCGAAATTCACCGCCACATCGTTGCCAAACACCTGGCAGGCGAGCATGGTCAGCGCTTCGCACTGCGTCGGGTTGACCTTGCCCGGCATGATCGAGCTGCCCGGCTCGTTTTCCGGGATCGACAGTTCGCCGATGCCGCAGCGTGGGCCGGATGACAACCAGCGTACGTCGTTGGCGATCTTCATCAATGAAGAGGCCAGACCTTTCAGCGCGCCATGCGCATGAACCAGCGCATCACAGGTTGCCAGCGCTTCAAATTTGTTCGGCGCGGTGATAAAGGGTTGCTGAGTGAGTTCCGCCAGCGCTTTGGCGACGCGCACTGCATATTCCGGGTGGGTGTTCAGGCCGGTGCCCACCGCGGTGCCACCGAGTGCCAGCTCCGCCAGATGCGGAATGCTGTGCTCGATATGTTTGAGGTTATGTTCCAGCATCGCCACCCAGCCGGAAATCTCCTGGCCGAGGGTCAGCGGCGTGGCGTCCTGCAAATGGGTACGGCCAATTTTGACGATGTCTTTAAAGGCTTCGGCTTTGTCGTTCAGCGTTTTTTTCAGTACGTGCAGTTGCGGAATCAGCTGCTCCCGCACGGCGATGACCGCGGCAACGTGCATGGCGGTGGGGAACACATCGTTGGAGCTTTGGCTTTTATTCACATCATCGTTCGGATGCACCAGACGTGACATACCACGCTCGCCGCCAAGAATTTCACTGGCACGGTTAGCCAGCACTTCATTCATATTCATATTGGTCTGCGTACCGGAGCCGGTCTGCCAGATCGCCAGCGGGAATTCATCGCTGTGCTTATCCGCCAGCACTTCGTCAGCAGCCTTCATTATCGCATCGGCACGTTCCGCCGGTAACAGGCCGAGATCGCGGTTAACCTGTGCAGCCGCGCGTTTGGTCAGCGCCAGCGCATGAACCAGCGCGACAGGCATTTTCTCGGTTGAGATGCGGAAATGCTCCAGTGAGCGCTGCGTTTGCGCGCCCCACAACTTATCTGCCGGTACTTCGATCGGTCCCATTGAATCTTTTTCAATGCGATTGGCTGCCATGACTACGTCTCCTTAACTCAGATTTGAGGTTTCCGCCCAGCGCCTCTTCCCGCGAGGACAATTGAGCGGGCAAGATTGTCACATACAAGAAATTAACATTATGCGAGCCGTTCGCGTTTATTGCACTTGCTGATGTATTTTCAATGGCACTTTCTGCTTTAATAGGCGGATAAACTTACCGTTATTAGGGGTAAATGATGCAAAAAATGAACAATTCGCTGCAAAATTACGCATGGGGCAGCAAAACTGCGCTGACCGACCTTTACGGCATCGCGAACCCCGAAGGGTTGCCAATGGCCGAACTCTGGATGGGCGCCCACCCTAAAAGTCCTTCGACGGTAGAAACAGCAGGCGAGCAACGTTCGCTGCGTGACCTGATCGACAGCGATAAAACCGCGATGCTGGGTGCGGCGGTGGAGAAACGCTTCGGCGAGCTGCCGTTTCTGTTTAAGGTGCTGTGCGCCGACCAGCCGCTATCGATTCAGGTACATCCCAGCAAAAGCGCGGCGGAAGCCGGTTTTGCGCGGGAAAACGCCGCTGGCATTCCTCTCAGCGCCGCCGAACGTAATTATAAAGACGCCAACCATAAGCCCGAGCTGGTGTACGCTCTGACGTCATTCCAGGCGATTAACGGTTTCCGCGAGCTGCATGAGATTGTTTCGCTGCTGGAACCCGTCGCCGGCGCCCATCCGCAAATTGCCCATTTTCTTGAACATGCCGATGAAGCCAATCTGGCAAAACTGTTCGCCACCCTGCTTTCGCTGAAAGATGATGCCAAATCGCTGGCGATTGGCGTGCTGAAATCCGCGCTGAACGCGCGTGAAGGTGAACCCTGGCAGACCATCAAAGCCATCGCCGCAGATTATCCGGACAACAACGGTCTGTTCTCACCGCTGCTGCTCAACGTGATTACCCTGCAACCGGGCGAAGCGATGTTTCTGTTCGCCGAGACGCCTCATGCTTACCTGAAGGGCGTGGCGCTGGAGGTAATGGCGAACTCCGATAACGTGCTGCGCGCCGGGCTGACGCCGAAATTTATCGATATTCCCGAACTGCTGGCGAACCTGAAATTCCAGGCCAGCCCTTTCGCCACGCTGCTGACGCAGCCGCAGCAACAGGGCGATACCCTGAGTTTCCCGATTCCGGTGGAGGACTTTGCTTTCGCCATTCATACCCTGCACCCGCAGCCGCAAACGCTGGCGCAGCAGAGCGCCGCCGTGCTGTTCTGCATTGAGGGTCAGGCGGTGATTGAGAAGTCCGGTCAGCAGCTGGTGCTGCAACCGGGTGAGTCATGTTTTATCGCCGCCAGTGAGTCGCCGGTGACGGCGGCCGGTACCGGTCGGCTGGCGCGGGTATTCAACGCGCTCCACTGAAGCGGCTGACGCCCGCAACGATAACTGCTATCATTTTCAAACTATTAATTTAAAACGCCTGCGGGCGTTTTTCTTCACCGTCGCGCACACGCCAGGCGCATGCGGACGCAAGGATAAGGACGACTCAGCGATGAAAAAGACCAAGGTTGCCGTAGGTGTGATTGTGGCCCTCGGGGTAATCTGGACCGGCGCCGCCTGGTTCACCGGTAAGCAACTGGAAAGCCATATGGATCAGCTGGTGCAGAACGCCAATGCCCAGCTCAATGCCTATGCGCCCAACAGCCGCCTGACGCTTAGCTATCAGGATTACCAGCGCGGCGTGTTTAGCAGCAAAGCCAAACTGGTGTTGCAGGCCAGTTCGCAGACGGTGGACAATCCGCTGCTGAAACCGGGTCAGAGCATCGTGCTGAACACCGTCATCGACCACGGCCCCTTCCCTTTTTCTCAGCTGAAACATGGCGTGCTGATCCCGAGCATGGCATCAGTGCACGGCGAACTTGAAAACACCGACGCGGTGAAAAAACTGTTCGAGCTGACCAACGGCAAATCGCTGGTGACCTCCGAAACCCGCATCGGCTACAGCGGCGCCACAGATACCGCCCTGACGCTGTTGCCTGCGGATTATCAGGACGCGCAGAATGGCGTGCGTCTGGCGACTAACGGCGGCACGCTGGACATCAGCGCCGATGAGAAAGGCGATAACGTCGCCTTACAGGGAGATTTCTCCAGCGTTGCTTTCGCCAGCAAGAATGAAGCGGATCAGCCGGTGCTGTTTACCCTTAACGGCCTGAAGGTGAGCGCGGATACCCACCTCAGCCCGGAAGGCGTGCGCGTTGGCGATCAAACCATTGCGCTGGATAAGGCCACTGCCAGCATCAGCGGTCAGGAAGGTCTGACGCTGGAAAAAATGAACGGCAAATCCTCGTTCGACAACAAAGACGGCAAGATTGGCGGCCAGATCGACTACCAGGTCGGCAATATCAGCCTGCAAAAACAGCCGTTTGGCTCCGCCAACGTGACGATAAAACTGGCGCAGTTTGATGCCCAGGCGGTGAAAGCCTTCTCCGATACCTACAATGCACAGATGCAGGATCTGCTGAATCAACCGGGCGTGATCGACGATCCGGTGCGTTACCAGGAGGGTGTGCATACCATTCTGGTGAATAACCTGCCGACGCTGCTGAAAGGCGCGCCGACCATCAGCATTGCGCCGCTGAGCTGGAAAAACGACAAAGGCGAAAGCACCTTCAACCTGAACGTTGGTTTCAACGATCCGGCAAGCGTGACCGGCGAAGTGCAGACCCTGAGCGCCGCGGTGGATCGCGTGCTGAAAACCCTTGATGGCAAACTGGTCATCAATATGCCGATGGCCACCGAAGTGATGCGCCATGTGGGTCTGGCTGAAGGTTATCAGAGCGATGACGCGCAGAAGCTGGCTGACCAGCAGGTGAAAGGCCTGGCGGCAATGGGCCAGATGTTCCGCCTGACGCAGCAGCAGGACAACAACATCACCACCAGCCTGCAATATGGCAACGGTCAGGTCACTATGAACGGCGACAAACTGACGCTCGACCAGTTCCTGTCACGTTATATGCTGGGCACCCCGACCAGCGAAGGGATGCCGGAGTAATTCGGTGGTTCGGTAACGAAAAAAGCGACCTTTTCCGGTCGCTTTTTTTATGTCCTGCCGCGCAGCAATTGTGGCGGTACGATCAACGTCTGCACCTCGCTGTCCGGCTGAGCCAGCCGCTGCAATATCCGCTGTCCGGCACGTCTTCCCACCTCACGCGCCCCGCTGCTGACAAAGGTCAACGCCGGATCGTACAGCTCGCGCTGCGGATCGTCATTAAATCCCACCAGCGCCAGTTGCTGAGTGTAATAACTGTCTGCCGCGCCTTCACCCAGCGTACGGCCGCTGTGCAGAGCGCCAAAATAGCAGCCAAGTGTAACTGTGGCGTTATGCGCCAGGATTGCGGTGATGCCCGGATGCTGACGTAGCAGGCGTGCGGTGATGTCGGCTACCCCTGGCTGGCGATCATCACATTCGATGATCCATTCCGGCCGGAACGGTAAACCGTATTGCAACAGCGTGGCGCAGTAGCCGCCGATACGCTCCGCACGCGTCAATGACGAACCGGAGCCACCAATCCACGCGATACGCTGATGCCCCTGACGAATCAAAAACTCGGTCGCCAGCCGCGCCGCCTGGCTGTTATCCGGACGCAATGAATCGATCTGATCAAGCGTGCTGGCCCGCGCCGCGCAAATCAATGCGATGCCCTGCTCCTGCGCCTGGGCCACCAGCGTCTCCGCCTGTAGGGGGGCGCCGCCCAGCACCACGCCATCCACGCCCTGCGCCAGCAACGAGGCAAAGCAGCGTTGCAGATGTTGCCCGTCGTGACCGTTTTGCGTCAGCACCAGCATTTTGCCGTGCTGCTCCAGCACCTCACTCAATCCCGCAGTCATCGCCGCATAAAACGGCTGGCTAAGGTCGCGCACGATCAGACCGATAACCCCGCTTTCGCCGCCGCGCAATGAGGCGGCCGAGCGATTACGGACGTAGCCGAGTTGCTCAATGGCCTGATGTACGCGCGCAATGGTGGCAGGGGAAATGCGGCCTTTACCAGACAGCACCAGCGAAACGGTGGTGACGGAGACCCCGGCCGCCTCAGCGACTTCATGGATGGTAATTTTCGGCTGCATCATTTCTTTTGTCATGGTGAATACGCGAGGAAGCAAAGAGGTAAAACGTTACACCGATTGACGCAAAAAGAAAGCGACGCATTAGTCATAGTTTGTGATTATTGCCTCAATATTGTTGGGTAAAACGTTTTATCATCCGCGCACTTTATGCAGATGATTACTTTTTGCCAGGAGAGATTATGTCCACCAGCCGAACAAAGATGTCGCTATGGGAGTTTTTTCAAAGTCTGGGTAAGACCTTTATGTTGCCGGTGGCGCTGCTGTCGTTTTGCGGCATTATGCTCGGTATTGGTAGCTCGCTCAGCAGCCATGATGTCCTGACGCTGATCCCGTTGCTGGACCAGCCGCTGCTGCAATATCTGTTTATCTGGATGGCAAAAATCGGCTCTTTTGCCTTCAGCTATCTGCCGGTGATGTTTGCCATCGCCATCCCACTCGGCATGGCGCGTGAGAACAAAGGCGTGGCCGCATTCGCCGGGTTCGTCGGTTATGCGGTGCTCAATCTCAGCATCAATTTCTGGCTGAATATTAACGGTATCCTGCCCACTACAGATGCTGCGGTGCTGAAAGCTAACAACGTTCAGACCATCCTCGGCATCCCGTCTATCGATACCGGTATTCTTGGCGCGGTAATCGTCGGCATTATTGTGTTCTGGCTGCACGAGCGATTTCACAATATCCGTCTGCCGGATGCGCTGGCGTTCTTCGGCGGCACGCGCTTTGTGCCAATCATTACCACCCTGGTGATGGGCGTGTTGGGGCTGGTGGTGCCGTTGATCTGGCCGTGGTTTGCCCGTGCTATCACCGGATTGGGCTGGATGATCAACAGCGCAGGCGAGTTCGGTCCGATGATGTTTGGCACCGGCGAACGCCTGCTGCTGCCATTCGGTCTGCAACATATTCTGGTGGCGATTATTCGCTTTACCGATGCCGGTGGCACCCTGGACGTGTGTGGCCATTCGGTCAGCGGTGCGCTAACTATCTTTCAGGCACAGCTGGCCTGTCCATCGACCCAGGGCTTTGCCGAGAGCGCCACGCGTTTCCTGTCGCAGGGTAAAATGCCTGCCTTCCTGGGCGGCCTGCCGGGGGCGGCGCTGGCGATGTACCACTGCGCCCGCCCGGAGAATCGCCATAAAATTAAAGGGCTGCTGATCTCCGGCGTGGTGGCCTGCGTGGTAGGCGGCACCACCGAACCCATTGAATTTCTGTTCCTGTTCGTTGCGCCAGTACTGTACGTGATCCACGCACTGCTCACCGGCCTCGGCTTTACCGTGATGGCGATACTGGGCGTCACCATCGGCAATACCGACGGTAACGTGATTGATTTTCTGGTGTTCGGCGTACTGCATGGCCTGTCAACCAAATGGTATTGGGTGCCGGTGATTGCCGCACTGTGGTTTGCCGGTTACTACAGCATCTTCCGTTTCGCCATTATGCGTTTCAACATCAAAACCCCCGGCCGCGAAGCTGACAACAGCCAGGTTGAGCAGCAGGTCAGCCGCGCAGGCGTGGGTAAATCGGGCTACAACACCCCCGCGATCCTGGCGGCGCTTGGCGGCGTACAGAACATCACATCGCTGGATAACTGTCTGACGCGTCTGCGTCTGACGGTGGCGGATATGAGCAAAGTCGATGATGCGGCGCTGAAGGCCAACGGCGCCATCGGCGTGGTGCACCTTAATCAGACCAGCATTCAGGTGGTGATTGGCCCGCAGGTGCAGTCGGTCAAAGATGAAATGGCCCAGCTGATGAGCGTGACGGTGTAACCATGCAGGACTTCAACTTTGACCTGCCGATCGACCGCCACGGCAGCTGGTGCACCCAGTGGGATTTTGTCGCCGACCGTTTCGGCGTACCCGATCTGTTGCCGTTCACCATCTCTGATATGGATTTCTCCACCGCGCCATGCGTCATTACTGCATTGCAGCAGCGGCTGGATCATGGCGTGTTCGGCTATAGCCGCTGGCAGCACGACGATTTTATCGGCGCGATTCAGCACTGGATGCGCAGCCGCTTCGCCAGCAATGTTGCCACCGAGGCTGTGGTCTACGGCCCGTCGGTGATCTATCTGGTGGCGCAGCTGTTGCGCCACTGGACACTGCCGGATGATGAAGTGCTGATCCATACCCCGGCGTATGATGCCTTTTATCACACCATCGGAAGCAATCAGCGCCGGGTACTGGCGCTGCCATTGCAACCGGACGGCGCACAGTGGCGTTGTGATATGTCACAGCTTGAGGCACGACTCGCCCGGCCACGCTGCAAAGTGATGCTGCTGTGCAGCCCCCATAACCCCACCGGTAAGGTGTGGCAGGCTGACGAGCTGCGCCAGATGGCCGCGCTCTGTGCAAAACACGGAGTGAAGGTGATCAGCGATGAGATCCATATGGATATGGTGTTGAGCGATGCGCGTCACCTGCCGTGGAGCGAAGTGGCACAATCGGGCTGGGCGCTGTTCACCTCTGCCTCGAAAAGCTTCAACATCCCGGCGCTGACCGGGGCCTGGGGTATCATCCCAGACGCCCATGATCGGCAGACGTGGTTCCGCGCGCTCAAGCAACAGGATGGCTTATCATCACCGGCGGTAATGGCGCTGACGGCCACCATTGCAGCTTACCGCGAAGGTGCCCCGTGGCTGGATGCGCTGCGCGGTTATCTTCGCGGCAATATGCAGCAGGTGGCACAACGGCTGAACGGCGCTTTCCCACAGCTGAACTGGCAGCCACCGGAGGCCACCTATCTGGCGTGGATCGACCTCAACCCTCTCGGTGTGGATGAGCAGCAGCTGCAACGACGGCTGATTGAGCAGCAGAAAGTCGCGATGATGCCCGGCTCTACATACGGCGAGGCCAGCCGCGGCTGGCTGCGGCTCAACGCCGGTTGTCCGCGCACCAAACTGGATGAAGGCCTCAACCGCCTGATTGCCGCGTTGCAATCGTGCTGAAACCCGGCAGATGCTGCTTTATGCAGCATCTGCCCACGCATTTGCGCAAATCGCTGGCGCTGTTGCGCAAGATATTTTTATAATGCTCTGCACTTTATGATAACTCAGCGAGTGCGCCATGATTGATTCCAAAATTCCTCTTACCGACATCCACCGCCACCTTGATGGCAACATCCGTGCGCAAACCATTCTTGATCTGGGTCGCCAGTTTAACCTCACCCTGCCTGCCACCACCCTCGACGCCCTGCGTCCGCATGTGCAGGTGACGGAAAACGAACCGGATCTGGTGAGCTTTCTGCAGAAACTCGACTGGGGCGTGAAGGTGCTGGGCGATCTTGATGCCTGCCGCCGCATCGCGCTGGAAAACGTCGAAGACGCCGCACGCGCGGGAATTCACTACGCCGAGCTGCGTTTCTCGCCGGGCTATATGGCGATGACGCACCAGTTGCCGATTGCCGGGGTGGTTGAAGCGGTGATCGATGGCGTGCGCGCCGGTGTGCAGCAGTACGGCGTGGATGTGCGTCTGATCGGCATCATGAGCCGTACCTTTGGCGAAGAAGCCTGCCTGCGCGAGCTGGAAGGTTTACTGGCGCATCGCGCGGGCATCACCGCCGTCGATCTGGCGGGTGACGAGCTGGGCTTCCCCGGCAGCGAATTCCTCAGCCACTTTAACCGCGCGCGCGATGCCGGTTTCCGCATTACCGTCCATGCCGGTGAAGCGGCTGGTCCGGAAAGTATCTGGCAGGCGATTCGTGAACTGGGTGCCGAGCGTATCGGTCACGGCGTGAAAGCGATTGAAGATCGCGCGCTGATGGATTTTCTGGCTGACCAGAGGATTGGTATCGAATCCTGTCTGACCTCCAACATTCAGACCAGCACCGTCTCCTCGTTCGCCAGCCATCCGCTGAAAGCGTTTCTTAACCACGGCATTCTCGCCACCATTAACACCGACGATCCGGCGGTTCAGGGTATCGAGCTGGCGCATGAATATCAGGTCGCGGCACCGCAGGCGGGCCTGAACGCAGCCGAAATGCGCCAGGCACAGGAAAATGGTCTGACGATTGCGTTCCTGAGCGATGCCGAGAAAGCGGCGTTACGGGCGCGTGTGGCGGGATAATGAGGTCGGTCCCCTCTCCCGTCAGGGGAGAGGGAGCCGTGTTATAGGTTACTTCATTGACAGGGTCTGGCGCTTCTCGGCTGACTGTAACCCCAGCTCAATCAGCTCCATCACCTGAATCGCGTCCTCGGCAGTGACCGGGTTCGCGCCGGTTCCGGCGATAGCGTCACGCACCGCGGCATAGTAGGCCGGGTAGTTGCCTGGCAGCGTCAGCAGCGCTTTCTCCACCATCACATCCCCATCCACCAGCGTCAGCACGCCATCGCGCATATCGTAGCCCCACTCTTCCTGCGGTGGACGCGCGCCTGACTTCAGGCGATCCTCCTGCGGGTCGAGGCCATATTTCACATAGCTGCCGCGCGTACCGTGCACCACAAAACGCGGCGACTCGGCCGCCACCAGCATACTGGCGTGCAGCACCACGCGGCGCTGCGGATAGGTCAGCGTGGCGTGGAAATAGTCGGTGGTTTGCGCACCCGGACGCAGTTCAGCCATATCGACGTTGATCGCCACCGGCGTACCAAACAGCTGCAACGCCTGATCCAGCACATGCGGTCCCAGATCGAACCAGATGCCGCTGCCCGGCCCTTTCATCTCACGCCAGCGCTGACGCACTTCGATGCGGAAACGGTCGAAATGCGATTCCAGATAGCGCACCTCGCCAAGGGTGCCATCAGCCAGCAGCGATTTCAGCGTCAGGAAATCGCTGTCCCAGCGGCGGTTATGGAATACCGACAGCAGCAGACCTTTGGCTTTTGCCAGCGCATCCAGCTCGCGCGCCTGGGACAGGGTGACGGTAAAAGGCTTATCCACCACCACATGTTTGCCCGCGTTCAGCGCCGCTTTGGCTAACGGGAAATGGGTATCGTTCGGGGTAGGAATGACAATCAGTTGCAGCGTCGGATCGTCCAGCAGCGCCTGGGGATCGGAAACAACCTGCACCGACGGCCAGTCAGCATGAACTTTGCTGGCGTCACTGCTGGAGATCGCCGCCAGCTCCACATCCGGCGTTCCGGCGATCAGCGGTGCATGGAAGGTTTTACTCGCAAAACCGTAGCCAATCAGGCCGACACGAAGTTTATCGCTCATTCTTATTCCTCTTGTTCGTTACCAGACTGATTTAAGACGAATCAGCCGGTAAGAACAAGGCGGAATCACCTGAAAACTCAGGAGATAGCACTCCGTGCTGGTTGCCAGCTCTCCTGCGCCACAAAGGCATCGTGCGCATCCTGGCTTTTGCGACGGAAATCGCTGGGGCTGACGCCAACCCGTTTGCGGAACACGCGTGAAAAATAGAGCTGGTCGTCATAGCCCACTTCACGGCCAACCGAAGCGATGGGTTCCTGGGTGGTCTGCAACAGCAGCTTGGCACGGATCACCCGCTGGTCCTCGCGCCAGCGCAGCATGTTGATCCCCATCTGCTCGCGAAACAGATGGGCGAGGCGCGACGGCGACAGACAAACGTGACGCGCCACCTCCTCAATTTTCACCTCGCTGGCCAGATGATTGGTGACGTACTGGCAGGCTTCAATCACACGCGGATCGCGGATTTGCTGATGGCTGCGCGGATCTTCCTCCACCGCGCGCAGCAACAGACGCTCCAGCAGATTCATTGCCAGCTCCTCGGCAAAGCGGCGCCCGGAGTTGTGCGTCTGTTCGATGCTGGCGAACAGCCGGTCAAATTCGGCACGCTGCACTTCCGGCAACCGTAAACGCCCCACTCCCTGCGCCTCATCCTGCCATTGCAGCCAGTCGGTCCAGTAGGCGCGTGGGCGGAAATAGACCCAGCGGTGGAACCAGCATGGGCTGTCCGGCGCGCGGCCATAGTAGTGCGGCGTTTTCGGCTGAAACAGCAACATATCGCCCGGCTGGCAGTCAAATCCCTGCTCGCCGTCAAACACCCGACCTTCACCTTTGATGGTCAGATTGAGGATATAGCCTTTCATCCCGAGCGGACGGTCGATAAAAAAATCAAGCGGCCCATCGGCGGTAATCGGCGTCAGCCCGGCGACCAGCCAGGCATTGAAGGGATAGCCCGGTAACAACGGGTTTTGTTGTGCCACAGGGGGTTCACGGTGGTACATAATGCCCTCGCTTTTCGCGTGATTGATTACCGAAATGGGACGGCCCGTGCCGTCCCGCTGCAAATGCCCTCTCAGGCAGCTTTATTTTTCTGTTTGTAGCGGTCAAAAATCACCGCCGCTAACAGTATCAAACCGCGCACCACATACTGTGAGAAAGGCGAGATATTCAGGAGATTCATCGCATTCTCAACGGTCCCGAGGATCAGTACCCCGGCCACCACGTAAGAGATTTTGCCGATACCGCCTTTCAACGACACGCCACCCAGCACACAGGCGGAGATCACGATCAACTCATACCCCAGCGACGTCATCGGCTGGCCGCTGGTCATGCGTGACGCCAGGATGATGCCTGCCGCCGCCGACACCAGGCCGGAGAGGATAAAGATGATAATGCGCGTACGCACCACCGGTACGCCCGCCAGCCGCGCCGCCTCTTCGTTGCCGCCAATCGCCAGGGTGTTGCGGCCAAAGGTGGTTTTGTTCAGCAGAAAGCCGAACACGATCATGGTGGCGATGGTCAGCCAGATCGGGGCCGGTAAGCCGAGCCAGTTGGCATAGCCGAGGGTGAAAAAGCGCTCATCTTCGATGCCGACCGCTTTACCGTCGGAGAAGATATACGCCAGTCCGCGCACAATCTGCATGGTCGCCAGCGTGGTGATCAATGCATTGATCTTCAGCCGGGCGATGACGAAGCCGTTGATAAAACCGGTGACCATGCCCAGCAGCAACCCGGCAGCCACGCCAATCCACAGGCTTTCCGTCAGGTTGATCACCACCGCAGTGACCACGCCCGCACAGGCAATTACCGACGCCACTGACAGGTCAAAATCGCCCGATGCGAGGCAGAACAGCATCCCACATGCCACCATGCCGGACATCGACATCGCCAGGCCCAGCCCTTTCATATTGATAAAGGTGCCGAAATTGGGGACAAAAATGGTACAGGCAATAAATAGCAGCGCGAACACCACCAACATGCCGAAGTTATCCCAGATACGCCCCAGTTGCAGGCCGCTGCGCTGCACCGGTGGCGTATTGGAAGTGGTAGATGAAGCCATAATTGCTCTCCTTTACATCAGGCCACGGCGGCCGCTTGAGGGGTTTTCGGCATCGCCAGGCTCAGGGTCAGCTGTTCCGTGGCACGGTCGTGTGGCAGTTCACCGGCAATTTCGCCCTCGCGCATCACGATGATACGGTCGGCAAGGCCCATCACTTCGGGCAGATCGCTGGAAGCAAACAACACGGCAATACCTTTGTTTGCCAGTTGATAAATCAGGTGGTAGATCTCATGTTTTGCGCCAACATCAATGCCGCGCGTCGGCTCGTCCAGCAGGATCACGTTCATCTCCTCCGACAGCCAGCGGCCAAGAATCGCCTTCTGCTGGTTGCCGCCGGACAGATTCATAATCAGCTGCTGCGCGTGGGGGGTTTTGATGTTGAGTGAACGAATATGGCTGTCGGCATTTTTCGTCTCCCAGCCCGGTTTAATCAGGCAACCGGCGGTGAGATTGTGACGACGCGCGCTGATGTTGATGTTGTCGCGTACCGAGTGCACCGGAATAATGCCTTCCGATTTGCGATCTTCCGGGCACAGCATAATGCCGGCGCGAATGGCGTCGATGGGCTTCCGGATGTTGAGCGCCTTACCATCCAGCGACACCGTGCCGCCGCGCAACCGGGTGGCGCCAAACAGGCCTTTCATCAGTTCGCTACGGCCAGCCCCAACCAGGCCGAACAGCCCGACGATTTCACCCGCCCGGACCTCTAACGAAATGGGCATACGCACGCCCTTCGCCTCCACCTGGTCCAGCTGCAAACGCACGGCGCCCAAATCACGCGGCGCGTAACCATAGATATCCCCCAGATTGCGGCCCACCATCGCCTGTACCAGGTCTTCATGGTGGGTGTTTTTCATGTCGGTGAAGGTGCGCACGTAGCGGCCATCTTTAAACACGGTGATGGCGTCGCTGAGGGCAAAAATCTCCTCCATACGATGCGAAACATACAGCACCACCCGGCCCTGCTCGCGCAGCTGACGGATCACCCGGAACAGATGTTCGATCTCACGCGCCGACAGCGAGCTGGTCGGCTCGTCAAAGGCGATAATGCGGGCATTGCGCGCCAGCGCTTTAGCAATCTCCACCATCTGCCACTGGCCGAGCGACAGGTACTTCAGCGGCATATCCGGATCGATATCCATTCCCAGATTTTTCAGCTGAAGTCCGGCTTCGTAGCGCAGCAGCTTGCGGTTGACCAGCCCATGACGATGCGGGATCTGGCCGAGATAGATGTTCTCCGCCACGCTCATTTCCGGCACCAGATGCAGTTCCTGATAAATGATCGCCACCCCGGCATCCAGCGCTTCGGTGGTGTGATTAAAACGCACCGGCTGGCCTTTGATGTGGATCTCGCCGGATGTGGGCTGATAGCTGCCGCTGAGAATTTTCAGCAGGGTGGATTTACCTGCCCCGTTTTCTCCCATCAGCGCATGGACTTCACCGGCACGGCAGCTGAACGAGATATCCTGCAACGCCTTCACACCTGGAAACGTTTTGCTGATGCCATGAAACGACAGAAAAGCAGAATCAGTGCTATTCATGGAAACTCCATATCGTGAGTAATGAAGCGCTCTGTACCTTTGAGGCACAGAGCGCACGCGACGGATTTACATCAGCCCTTTTTTCGCCAGTTCAGTTTTGAAGTTATCGCGGGTGATCAGCACCACATCGGTTACTTCGGTGAATTTCGCCGGTTCTTTGCCTTTGGTTACCCAGTCATACAGCATCTGGCTGCTCTTATAACCGTGTACGTCCGGGCTTGGCAGCAGCGAGCCGTAGAAGCCGGTCGCTTCGGCTTTGGAAAGCTCGCTCACCGCATCCACGCCGTTGATGCCGATGCCGATCACATCCGGCGCTTTAAAGCCCTGACCTTCGGTGGCGCGCACGCCGCCCAGCACGGTGTTGTCATTCATGCCGATAATCAGCCAGTGTTTCACCTGCGGGTGCTGCACCAGCAGCGAGTTGCCGGCGTCAAACGCCCCTGGGATATCGTTGGATTTGGTGGGCACCTGATAGATCTGGCTGGCCGGGAAGCCCGCCGCTTTCAGCGCGTCCATCGAGCCACTGGTGCGACGGCGCGCGGTATCCAGCTCGTTGGCGGTGATCGCCATCACGCCGGTCTCTTTGGCATTCCAGCCGCGTTTTTGCATCTCTTTATACAGTTCCTGTCCCTGGCGCTCGCCGATCTTCGTCGCCGCCATCATTACCAGCGGCACCGAGTCCATCGGTTTGCCTTTGGCGTTGACGAACTGATCGTCGACAGCAATCACTTTCAGGTTGTAACTGCGCGCTTTCGCCACAATCGCCGACCCCAGTTTCGGGTCCGGGGTACAGATAACAAAACCTTTAGCCCCGCTGGCGGCCAGGCTGTCGATGGCGTTCAGGGTTTTTTCACCGTCGGGAACGGCGATTTTGATCACTTCAAAGCCGAGATCTTTGCCCGCTTTGTCAGCAAAGCGCCACTCAGTCTGGAACCAGGGTTCTTCCGGTTGTTTGACGAGAAAACCGAGCTTCATGGTCTCGGCGATAGCGGAATGTGACATAAGCGCAGCGAGACCCACAGCCGCCAACGTTTTAGTGAATTTATGCATGATGCTCTCCGGCACAATGGTGTTTTTCGCCTGCTATAAACGAATCGGTGTAAACGCTACCAATCTGATTTCACTTACGGGTACAGCGCAAAATCAGCGCGTTAGGACAAGGTTTGTACAAAGGCTGTGCAAACGCTGGGCTAGTTGTAGCGGGAAAAGGCAAGAAAAATGTAGAGCGGTATCACATCCCGAAAAGCCGACAAAATCCTCCATATATTCAGCAAATTTAACCGGCCATTAACTTTTGCAGTGGATCACGAAACGCCTGCTAATGGCAGAAAAGTGCATATTCTCAGCCGGGGATGCCTAACCCTCTGGTCCAGCCCATTCCAGGATAGGCACAGATAACTTACACAGGAGAGTCTCAATGGGTGCTGGCGCCATAACAATCGGGCTGGATTTTGGTAGTGATTCGGTCCGCGCCCTGGCCGTGGATTGCCACAGTGGCAAAGAACTGGAAAAAGCGGTGGTTAACTATCCCCGCTGGGCCAAAGGATTGTTTTGCGATGCGCACGCTAACCGCTTCCGCCATCATCCGCAGGACTATATTGATGCGCTGGAGCAGGCGCTGGTGACGGTGGTGCAGGCGCTTAGCCCGGAACAGCGCGCAATAGTGCGCGGGATTGGCGTTGACAGTACCGGCTCCACCCCGGCGCCGATCGATCGCGACGGCAACGTGCTGGCGTTACGCGCGGAATTTGCCGACAACCCAAACGCGATGTTTGTGTTGTGGAAAGATCATACCGCCATTGAAGAGGCGGAGGAGATCAACCAGCTGTGCCACAGCGGTCGCTTCACCGATTACACCCGCTATATCGGCGGCATTTATTCCTCGGAGTGGTTCTGGGCCAAGATTCTGCATGTCTCACGCGCAGATGCCGCGGTGCGCGACGCCGCCGTCTCCTGGGTGGAGCTGTGCGACTGGGTGCCTGCGCTGCTGAGCGGCACCACCGCGCCACAGCAGCTGCGTCGCGGTCGTTGTGCCGCCGGACACAAATCCCTCTGGCATCCCGACTGGCAGGGGCTGCCCGCCGCCGACTTCCTTAATGCGCTCGACCCGCTGCTGACTGAACAGCTCGACTGCCCGATGTTTAGCGAGACCTGGACCGCTGACGTCCCGGTCGGCACCCTGAGCGCCGAATGGGCGCAGCGCCTGGGCCTGTCGACCGACGTTGTGCTGTCGGGTGGCGCCTTCGACTGCCATATGGGCGCGGTGGGTGCCGGTGCGCAGCCTTATACGCTGGTGAAGGTGATTGGCACCTCCACCTGCGACATCCTGATTGCCGACAGTGAAAAGGTCGGCGATCGCGCCATCAAAGGCATTTGCGGCCAGGTCGACGGCAGCGTGATGCCGGGCGCCATTGGTTGTGAAGCCGGACAATCCGCCTTCGGGGATATCTACGCCTGGTTTAGTCGTCTGCTTGGCTGGCCGCTGCAACAGGCGGCGATTGCCCATCCCGAGCTGCAACCGCAGCTGGCGCGTCTGCAACAGGATCTGATCCGCCAGCTTACCGACGCCTGGGCTGCTGATCCGCAGCTCGATCATCTGCCGGTGGTGCTCGACTGGTTCAACGGTCGCCGCACCCCGGATGCCAACCAGCGCCTGAAAGGCGTGATAACCGACCTGAATCTCGGCACCGATGCCCCGGCGCTGTTTGGCGGACTGATCGCCGCCACCGCCTTTGGTGCGCGCGCCATTATGGAGTGTTTCGAACAACAGCAGATCCCGGTGGAGAACGTGCTGACGCTCGGCGGCATCGCCCGCAAATCCCCGGCCATCATGCAGGCCTGCTGCGACGTGATGAACCGTCCGCTGGATATCGTCGCCTCTGACGAATGTTGCGCCCTCGGCGCCGCCATTTTTGCCGCCGTCGCCGCGCAGGTTTACCACGACGTCCCGGCAGCGCAGCAGGTGATGGCCAGCCCGATTGCCGCCACGCTGCAACCGGATAGCCAGCGCGTCGCGCGCTATCAACAACTTTATCAACGCTATCAAAACTGGTGCCAGGCCGCTGAACCCCAGTATGCCGCGCGCACCGCGTCCGCTAAGTAAAGGAGTGGTTTTATGGAACAGCACAACACACAACAGGTGTGGTTTGTCATTGGTACGCAACACCTCTACGGGGCGGAAACCTTACGCCAGGTGGAGCAGCACGCCCGCCAGGTGATGGATGGCCTGAACCAGAGCGGCACCCTGCCGCTGCAACTGGTGCTGAAGCCGCTGGTGAAATCGCCGGATGAAGCGCTGGCGCTGTGCCGCGAGGCGAATCATGCCAATGAATGCGTCGGGATTATTACCTGGCTGCATACTTTCTCGCCGGCCAAAATGTGGATCGGTGGCCTGAGCATCCTCAATAAGCCGCTGCTGCAATTCCATACCCAGTTCAATGCGGAGATCCCGTGGGACAGCATGGATATGGATTTTATGAACCTGAATCAGACCGCCCACGGCGGCCGCGAGTTCGGTTTTATCGGCGCGCGTATGGGGCTGCAACACAGCGTGGTGACCGGGCACTGGCAGGATAAAGAGAGCCAGCAGCGCATTGGCCGCTGGATCCGTGCCGCGCAGGCGAAACAGGCCAGCCACCAGCTGAAAGTGGCGCGTTTCGGCGACAATATGCGCGAAGTGGCTGTGACCGAGGGCGATAAAGTCGCCGCGCAGATCCAGTTCGGCTATGCGGTGAACGGCTGGGGCGTCGGCGATTTGGTCGAGGTGGTGAATAGCGTCAGCGATGGCGACGTCAATGCCCTGATCGACGTGTATGAAAGCCAGTATCGTTTTAGCGATGTGGCGGCGGTGAACGGTGAGAAGCGTCAGAACGTGCTGGATGCGGCGCGGATTGAGCTGGGGCTGAAGCGTTTCCTCGATGCGGAAGGCTGTAAAGCCTTCACCACCAATTTCCAGACGCTGCATGGCATGACGCAGCTGCCGGGTCTGGCGGTGCAACGTCTGATGGGCCAGGGCTACGGCTTCGCCGGTGAAGGTGACTGGAAGACGGCCGCGCTGCTGCACATCCTGAAAGTTCAGGCTGGCAATCGCCCTGGCGGCACCTCCTTTATGGAGGATTACACCTATCACTTCTCACCGGGCAACGACCTGGTGCTGGGTTCGCATATGCTGGAAGTGTGTCCTTCCATCGCCAAAGAGGAGAAGCCGCTGATTGATGTGCAGTTCCTCGGCATTGGCGGTAAAGCCGATCCGGCCCGTCTGATTTTCTCCACCCCGGCCGGGCGCGCGGTTAATGCCAGCGTGATCGATCTCGGCGACCGTTTCCGTCTGCTGGTGAATGTGGTGGACGCCATCGAGCAGCCAAAACCGCTGCCGAAGCTGCCGGTCGCCCGTGCGCTGTGGCGTGCGCAACCGTCGCTGGCCACCGCCTCCGAGGCGTGGATTCTGGCGGGCGGCGCACACCATACGGTGTTCAGCCAGGCGCTGGATCTCGACGATTTGTATCTGTACGGCGAGCTGAACGGTATTGAGGTGCTGGTGATTGATGAGGAAACCCGTCTGCCGGCGTTTAAAGATGCGCTGCGCTGGAATGAAGCCTATTACCGCCTGATGCGTTAACCGCCGATTGATTAGCTGAAACCTGAAAGGCCGCGAGCAGTCGCGGCTTTTTTTATCCACCGCACCAGGCCGTAGCGACGCGGTTTATCGCGACCGTTTTACCAAACGCACAAAACCAAAAAAGGTGGTCATAAATGACCACCCTACAACTCCGGTAGGGTCGCGATTTATCGCGACCGTTTAACAAGCCGCACAAAACCAACAAGGTGGCCATAAATGACCACCCTACAACTCCGGTAGGGTCGCGGTTTATCGCGACCGTTTCGCAAGCCGCACAAATCTAAAAAGGTGGTCATAAATGACCACCCCGCACCTTCACGTAGGGTCGCGATTTATCGCGACCATTTCACAAGCCGCACAAAACCAACAAGGGGGTCATAAATGACCACCCCGCACCTTCATGTAGGGTCGCGATTTATCGCGATCGTTTCACAAGCCGCACAAAACCAACAAGGGGGTCATAAATGCCCCCCCGCACCTTCATGTAGGGTCGCGATTTATCGCGACCGTTTAACAAGCCGCACAAAACCAACAAGGTGGCCATAAATGACCACCCTACAACTCCTCGTTGGGCCGCGGTTTATCGCGACCGTTTCACAAGCCGCACAAAACCAACAAGGTGGCCATAAATGACCACCCCGCACCTTCACGTAGGGTCGCGATTTATCGCGACCGTTTTACCAAACGCCCAAAACTAACAAGGGGGTCATAAATGACCACCCCGCACCTTCATGTAGGGTCGCGGTTTATCGCGACCGTTTAACAAGCCGCACAAACCTAAAAAGGTGGTCATTAATGACCACCCTACAACTCCGCGCCGGGTCGCGGTTTATCGCGACCGTTTCGCAAGCCGCACAAATCTAAAAAGGTGGTCATAATTGACCACCCCGCACCTTCACGTAGGGTCGCGATTTATCGCGACCGTTTCACAAGCCGCACAAAACCAACAAGGTGGCCATAAATGACCACCCTACAACTCCGCGCAGGGTCGCGATTTATCGCGACCGTTTCACCAACCGCACAAAACCAAAAAGGGGGTCATAAATGACCACCCCGCACCTTCATGTAGGGTCGCGGTTTATCGCGACCGTTTCACCAACCGCACAAAACCAAAAAGGGGGTCATAAATGACCACCCCGCACCTTCATGTAGGGTCGCGATTTATCGCGACCATTTCACAAGCCGCACAAACCTAAAAAGGTGGTCATAAATGACCACCCCGCACCTTCATGTAGGGTCGCGATTTATCGCGACCATTTCACAAGCCGCACAAACCTAAAAAGGTGGTCATAAATGACCACCTTGCGGTTGAGAGGGAACTAAGGTTCAGGAGGTTAAGCGCTTGACCGGTGCATTCTGCTGGCGATCCCACATCACCGTCAGCAGGCGTTGCAACGCGATAAAGGCAAACAGCAGAATGCCGATCGCGATCTTGGTCCACCACGAACTCAGGGTGCCGTCGAAGTTGATCCAGGTCTGAATCAGCCCCTGAATCAGCACCCCAAACAGCGTACCCAGCACCGTGCCTACGCCGCCGGAGAGCAGCGTGCCGCCAATCACCACCGAGGCGATGGCATCCAGTTCCACGCCCAGCCCCGCCAGCGCATAACCCGCCGAGGTATAGATGGAGAACACAATGCCCGCCAGCGTGGCAAGGGTGGTCGACAGCATATAAATCTTGATGGTGGTGGCGCGCGTTGAAATCCCCATCAGCTGAGCTGAAGTCAGGTTGCCGCCGATAGCGTACACCTGATTACCGAAGCGCGTGCGGTGCGCCAGAATGATGCCGCCCAGCACCACCACCAGCATAATCACCGCCAGCAGACTCAGACGGCCGCCGCCGGGGATCTTCCACGCCATGCTCGACAGCGTGGTATATAACGGATGGTCAATCGGAATCGAGTTCTCGGACACCAGATAGCTGCAACCACGCAGAAAAAACATCCCGGCGAGGGTAATAATAAACGCCGGAATCTTTAACGCATCGATCAGCCAGCCCATCATGGCGCCGAACAGCGCGCCAAGCGCCAGTACCAGCGCAAACGCCAGCAAAGGATCGACATGGTAATCGCCAATCAGACGCGCGAGAAACACGCCGGAAAAAGCGATCACCGCCCCCACCGACAGATCAATACCGCCGGAGAGGATCACAAACGTCATGCCGACGGCGATAATGCCGAGAAAGGCGTTATCGGT
Source organism: Pantoea sp. X-Soil-TKNS-1207 (assembly GCF_059730485.1). Lineage (NCBI taxonomy): Bacteria > Pseudomonadati > Pseudomonadota > Gammaproteobacteria > Enterobacterales > Erwiniaceae > Pantoea > Pantoea sp. X-Soil-TKNS-1207. The sequence continues at coordinate 1,980,374 of NZ_AP035958.1, read as the reverse complement.
GAGGATATTGCAGATCACCCGCGTGGATGCGAAGCCCGGAAACTGACTCAGACAGAACAGATAACCGGCGACAAACACCAGCAGGGTAATCATGAGCGGAAGATGACGTTTAATCATGATGGACGTTTCCGTTTCAGCATCGCCAGAAAGCGCGGTGATTGCAGCAACAGCACGCACATCACCACTACCGCTTTCACCACCTGATTCAACTCCGGCGGAAAGCCCGACAGCAGAATCCCGGTATTCATCGACTGGATAATCAGCGCGCCAATCAGCGACAGCACCAGATTGAAGCGCCCGCCCATCAGCGAGGCGCCACCAATCACGACCGCCAGAATCGCGTCCAGCTCCAGCCATAGCCCGGCGTTGTTGGCATCGGCCCCACGGATATCCGCCGCAACAATCAAACCGGCCACCGCGGCACAAACGCCGCTGATGGCGTAGGTCGACATCACCACCAGCCAGCCGGTCACCCCGGCATTGCGCGCAGCGCGCAGGTTGATCCCGACGGCTTCGATAAACAGCCCCAGCGCGGTTTTGCGCGTCAGCAGCCACACCGCCAGCGCCACCACCAGGGTGATCCACACCGGCACCGGCAACAGCCACAGCGCGCCGCTGCCGAACCACGCCAGATTATCGTTATCGAAGGTGACGATTTGCCCCTGGGTGATCAGCTGAGCGATACCGCGCCCCGCCACCATCAGGATGAGCGTGGCAACGAACGGCTGAATGCGCAGCAGCGCCACCAGCACGCCGTTCCATAAGCCGCAGGCCAGCCCGGTGCCGAGGGTGGCAAGAATAACAAACGGCAAACCGTGTCCCGCCACCGTCAGGGTCGCGGCGGTCGCCCCGGCAATCGCCATCACCGCCCCCACCGAAAGATCAATGCCGCCGGTGGCAATCACCAGCGTCATCCCCACCGACAGCAACGCCACCGGCGCCGCGCGGTTGAGAATATCGATGGGGCTGCCGAACAGGCGGCCGTCCTGTACATGCACGGCAAAAAAGCTGTTCGCCACCAGGCTATCGACCAGCAGCACCAGAATCAGCGCAGCGATTTGCGGCATACCGGGCGGCAGTTTCGGCTTCCGCCGGTTGGGTTTTTCAGGCGTCATATGGGATTCAAGCATGTTGTTCTCCTCCGTGCGCAATGGCGTTGACAATCGACGCCACCGACAGCTGCTCCAGCGGGATTTCAGCCACCTGCTTCAAATCACGCATGATTAATACGCGATCGGCGTAACCCACCAATTCTTCGAGTTCAGAGGAGATAACCAGCAGCGCCAGTCCATCGGCACACAGGGATTCAATCAGACGAATAATCTCGGCGTGGGCACCTACATCGATGCCGCGCGTCGGTTCGTCGAGGATCAGAAATTGGGGTTTGGTCACCAGCCAGCGCGACAGCAGCACCTTCTGCTGATTGCCGCCCGACAGCAACTCCACCGACTGCTCAGCATGAGGGGTGCGGATGCCAAGGCTTTTGATAAAACGATCCGCAATCGCCTGCTGTTCACGTTTTTTAATCGGCCGCAGCCAGCCGCGCTGCGCCTGTAGCGCCAGGATAATATTTTCCCGCACCGACGCCTTGCCAATAATGCCGTCGGTTTTCCGGTCTTCCGGGCAAAACCCCATGCCCAGTTTTGATGCTTTGGCTGGCGTGCGGATTTGCTGCACTTTTCCCTTGATGGTGGCGGTGCCGCGATCGGCGCGGCGAATACCAAATAAGACTTCGGCGGTTTCCGTCCGCCCGGAACCCAGCAGCCCGGCCAGACCGACCACTTCGCCCGGTCGCACCTGTAAGCTGAACGGTTCGATGGTGCCCTTCTTGCCGTAATCTTCAAACGCCACCACCGGCTGATTGCTGCGCAGCGTGCTGCCCTGACGCTGCAAGGCGGTTTCCAGCAGTTCACGCCCCAGCATCAGTTTAATCAGCTCAATACGCGGCAGCGATGCGGTGTCGCGGGTGGCGATAAACTGGCCGTTACGCAGCACCGTAATCCGATCGGTGATGCGATACACCTGATCGAGAAAATGGGTGACAAAAATCAGGCTCATCCCTTTGGCTTTCAGCTGCGCCATCAGGGTAAATAACATTTCAACTTCGCTGGCGTCGAGGCTGGCGGTCGGTTCGTCGAGGATCAGCACCTGCGCCGACAGATCCACCGCGCGACAGATGGCGATAATCTGCTGCATCGCCACCGAGTAGTGACCCAGCTGGCGCGTCACGTCCAGGGCAAAACCGTAATTGCGCATCAGCGCATCGGCATCGCGCACCATGCGTTTGCGATCGATCATGCCAAACCGGCGCGGTTCGCGGCCGATATATAAATTGTCCGCCACCGACATATTCGGCAGCAGGTTGACTTCCTGGTAAACGGTTCCGATGCCCATCGCCTGCGCATCGCCGGTGCTGTGCGGTGTAATCGCGGTGCCGTTCAGGGTAATGACGCCCGCATCGCGGCTATAAACGCCGGTCAGCACTTTGATCAGCGTGGATTTTCCGGCCCCGTTCTCCCCCAGCAGCGCCATGATTTCGCCTTTGCGGATGCTGAACGAGACGTTATCCAGCGCTTTCACGCCAGGAAAACCTTTGCTGACGCCGCTGATGGACAGCAGTGCTTCTTCTTGTGGTGTGCTCATACGGATCTGCCTCGCCTTACGTCATGAAAAACCGCCCCGAAGGGCGGTGCGGGGATCAGTAGCCCATGTCTTTTTTCTTATCGAGTTGCGCCTGCGCATCTGCGGGCAGGAAGAGTCTCGATTCGGTTCTGATGATTTTCGGCGGCTGGGTGCCGTCTTTTTTCAGTTTCTCCAGCGCATCAAATGCCGGACCGGCCATATTTGGCGTCAGCTCGACGTTGGCGTTGGCTTCACCGGCCAGCATCGCTTTATACAGATCCGGCACACCATCAATCGAGCCGGTCAGGATATCTTTACCCGGTTTCAGACCGGCTTCTTTGATCGCCTGAATGGCACCGATCACCATGTCATCGTTATGCGCAAACACCATGCAGATGTTTTTGCCGTTGTTCTCCGCCTTGATAAAGCTTTCCATCACCTCTTTACCTTTACTGCGGGTAAAGTCGCCAGACTGGGAACGGATGATCTTGATGTTGTTGTGTCCGGCGATGGCTTCGGCAAACCCTTTTTTACGGTCAATCGCCACGCTGGCACCGACGGTGCCTTGCAGTTCCACCACGTTACACTGCTTGCTGCCGACGGTTTTCACCAGCCAGTCGCCAATCAGTTTGCCTTCCAGTACGTTATCCGCCGTCACCACCGACTCATACAGCGACTTATCATTCACCACGATGGCGCGGTCGAGTAAAAATACCGGGATCTTCGCGTCTTTGGCTTCTTCAAGCACCGGTTCCCAGCCTGTCTGGACCACCGGCGCGATAAAGATGGCATCCACACCCTGCGCGATGAACGAACGCACCGCCTTGATCTGGTTTTCCTGTTTCTGCTGACCATCGGCGATTTTCAGCGTGATGCCGCGCTTCTGTGCTTCACTTTTTGCCACGCTGGTTTCTGCTGCGCGCCAGCCGGATTCCGAGCCGACCTGGGCGAAACCCACGGTCAGACCGGCGGCCATCACCGGTGCGCTGAGTGCCGTGCTCACCATGGCGGACAAGAGTAAACGTTTCCACATAATTTCATTCCTCTGAAGGGAGTGTGCTGTAGGGGTACAAACGCGGATTAAGCCTGGCGCAAAAGCGCGCTCCTGAGAGCGACCTGCTTCACAAAACAGAGTGAATTAAAGGGGTTACGAGGAGAAGGCACTGAAAAAGCCGGTCAACCTTATGGACAAAATACCTGTCATTTTTGGCTATTGCGGTTAAATAAATGTAATAAACAGAATCGCTTATGTTGCACAATGCTGGAAACGATTACAGGCACCGCGTAAAGAATGGTTATAACGCTTTCACTAAAGGAATTCGTCGTTTTGTGACTGCCCGCACACATTGTGATTTGCTGTTTCACAGCCTGTTCAAAAAAATACCGACCAGTCGGTAATAAATAGAAAATTCCAGCAGAGCTGCGCCGCGAAATAACGTTATAAATTGGGGAAAATAACGCCCGCTATTTTGTCGTTACAGGTTGTGAGATTTTCTCACCACCGCCCGAATGACGGGGTTAAATTGACGCTGAATGCACCAGAAAAGGTCGTGATGAACGGCATAAAGGGTAAAAAAATGCCTTCTGATGAGCGAATTAGCTCACTTTGTCTGATTTTTGAATTTTTTTGTGACTGGTGTATGGACTCTCGTCGCGTGCTCCCTATACTTGGGCACTCCCCTGTTCCTTATTTTTTAATGGCAATCATGACTGCGCTAGATTACCTGCTGAAATTCCGCAAAGTGAATAATCTCGAGAGTCTGGAAAAACTCTACGATCATCTCAATTATTCGCTTACTGATGATAATGAGATCATCAATATGTATCGCGCCGCCGATCACCGTCGTGCTGAGTTAGCTTCCGGCGGTCGCCTGTTCGATCTCGGCCGCGTGCCGAAATCTGTCTGGCGTTACGTGGTATAATTCGCGCTCTGCATCTCAACACTATTGCGTTGTCCAGGTCGGGCGTGTCCCGTTTGGACATGATACGCTCTGCAACACCCTTACCCTGGTAACTGGATTAATTACATGACCGAACAGGTGACTCCACCGCGTATTGCTGGCTGGCTGCTATTCCCGCTGGCGTGGCTGATCATGACCATGCTGACCAGCGCGCTGGTGGTTGCGATGTATCTCAGCCCGCTGTTTAACCCGGAGCTGCGCAGCACGCTGTTTTCGCACGGCGGAATTCTGCTGACCCAATGGTCGGTGTCGTTGCTGACTGCGGCATTAGTCTGGCTTTACAGCATCTGGGTTTGCTGGATTTTCTGTCAACGCTCGCGTCGTCTGCCGCGTCACTATATTTTGTGGCTGCTGATGACGGTGCTGCTGGCAATGAAAACTTTTGCCTTTACCCCGGTATCCGACAGCAAAGCGATTCAGACTTTACTGCTGTCCCTGTTGGCCGCAGCGGTATTTGTTCCCTATTTCAAACGCTCTCAGCGCGTCAAACAGACGTTTATCCAGCCGTAATGGCGCGACTTTCGTCAGGAATTTAATTCTGAGTGCTTTCAGCCGCGCCGCAGGCCGCCTCAGGGTTGAGATGCGGCGCTCAATTCCGGATAATAGACGCCTTTCGGCTTCCCAGGTTTCATAATGACCGATTATTTACTTCTCTTTATTGGCACCGTGCTGGTGAACAACTTCGTGTTGGTAAAGTTCCTCGGCCTTTGCCCATTTATGGGCGTGTCAAAAAAACTGGAAACGGCCATTGGCATGGGACTTGCCACTACCTTCGTGATTACGCTGGCGTCGATCTGCGCGTGGCTGGTTAACCATCTGATTCTGGTGCCGCTCGATCTGGTCTACCTGCGTACCATGGCCTATATCCTGGTGATCGCCGTGGTGGTGCAGTTCACCGAAATGGTGGTGCGCAAAACCAGCCCGTCACTCTATCGCCTGCTTGGCATCTTTCTGCCGCTGATCACCACCAACTGTGCGGTGCTGGGCGTGCCGTTGCTGAGCGTCAACCTGAACCACACCTTTTTGCAGGCCGCGCTGTATGGCTTTAGCGCCTCGCTCGGCTTCTCGCTGGTGATGGTACTGTTCGCCGGGATGCGCGAACGCCTGGTGCTGGCCAATGTGCCAACCCCCTTTAAAGGTTCCTCGATTGCCCTGATCACCGCTGGCCTGATGGCGCTGGCGTTTATGGGCTTCAGCGGTCTGGTGAAATTCTGATGACCGCGATTTGGATTGCTGTTGCCGTATTAAGTGCCCTGAGCCTGGTATTTGGCGCCCTGCTCGGTTACGCCTCGCGTCGTTTCGAGGTGGAAGAAGACCCGATTGTTGAACAGATTGATGCCATTCTGCCGCAAAGCCAATGCGGCCAGTGCGGTTATCCGGGCTGTCGCCCCTACGCCGATGCCGTCGGTAATAACGGCGAAGCGATCAACAAATGCGCCCCTGGCGGCGAGCAGACCATGCTGAAACTGGCGGCGCTGCTTAACGTTGATCCGCAACCGCTGGACGGCGGCGAAGAAGTGCTGACGCCGGTGCGTACCGTCGCCTGGATCGATGAAGCCAACTGTATCGGCTGCACCAAGTGTATTCAGGCCTGCCCGGTGGACGCGATTGTCGGCGCCACCCGCGCCATGCATACCGTACTGAGCGATGTCTGCACCGGCTGCGATCTCTGCGTTGCCCCCTGTCCGACCGACTGCATTGAGATGCGTCCGGTTGCCACCACCACGGCCAACTGGAAGTGGGATCTCGAAACTATTCCTGTACGGGTGATCCCGGTAGAAAGTCATGCTTAATTTGCTCAACCTGTTCCGCAAAGAGAAGCTGTGGGATTTTCAGGGCGGCATTCATCCGCCTGAAATGAAAACACAGTCGAACGGTACGCCGCTTAGCCAGTTACCGCTGCCTGAACGTTTTATCATTCCGCTGAAACAACATATCGGCCACGAAGGCGAAATCTGCGTTGCGCCCGGCGATAAGGTGCTGCGCGGCCAGCCGCTGACCTTCGGCAGCGGACGGATGCTGCCGGTGCACGCGCCGACGTCAGGAACTATCGAAGCCATTGCGCCGCATATGACCGCGCACCCTTCCGGGCTGTCCGAGCTGTGCATTTTTCTCACCGCTGACGGCGAAGACCGCTGGACCGCGCTCGATCCGCACCCCGATTACCGTGCGTTGCCGCGTGAAAACGTGGTGAAACGCATTCATGAGGCCGGTATTGCCGGTCTTGGCGGCGCAGGTTTCCCTACCGCCACCAAACTGCGCGGCGGATTGCGTGGGGTGAAAACCCTGATTATCAACGCCGCCGAGTGTGAACCCTATATCACCGCCGATGACCGTCTGATGCAGGACTGCGCGGCAGAAGTGCTGGAAGGCTGCCGCATCCTCGCCTGGGTATTGCAGGCGGAGCGCGTATTGATCGGTGTGGAAGACAACAAACCGGAAGCCATCCAGGCGCTGAAACAGGCGCTGGGCGGCGAGCGCGATTTGCAGGTGCGGGTGATCCCCACCAAATATCCTTCCGGCGGCGCGAAGCAGCTGACGCAGATCCTCACCGGTCTGGAAGTGCCGCACGGCGGCCGTTCGACCGATATTGGCGTGCTGATGCAAAACGTCGGCACCGCCTGGGCGGTGAAGCGGGCGATTGTCGACGGTGAGCCAATTACCGAACGCGTGGTGACCCTGACCGGGGAAGCCATCGCCCAGCCACGTAACGTCTGGGGGCGTCTGGGTACGCCGGTCAGCCACCTGCTGCATCATGCCGGATTTACCCCCGGCCCGCGCCAGATGGTGATTATGGGCGGCCCGCTGATGGGCTTTACCCTGCCGTCGCTGGATGTGCCGGTGGTCAAAATCACCAACTGTATTCTGGCGCCTGCGGCCAGTGAAATGGGCAGCGACCAGGAAGAACAATCCTGTATCCGTTGCAGCGCCTGCGCCGATGCCTGCCCGGCCAAACTGCTGCCACAGCAGCTTTACTGGTACAGCCAGGGCGGCGACCACGATAAAGCGCGCGCGCACCATATTGACGACTGCATCGAATGCGGCGCCTGTGCCTATGTCTGCCCGAGCAATATTCCGCTGGTGCAATACTATCGCCAGGAGAAGGCCGAACTGCGCGCCATCGATCTGGAAGCGAAACGCACCGCTGAAGCCAAAGCGCGCTTTGAAGCACGCCAGGCGCGTCTGGAGCGGGAAAAACTGGCGCGTGAAGCGCGTCATGAACAGGCGAAACAGCGCGCTGCACGCAGCGATCAGGGCGAACTGGATGCGGCAGTGGCGCGCGTGAAAGCGCGTCAGGAGAAAACGCCGGAACAGGAAGCGGCTGAACGCGAAGCCCGTCATGCCCAGGCGCTGGCGCGTCAGGCTGAGAAGCAGGCCGAAACCCAGGCGCTTAGCCGTCAGTCGGGCGACCCGCGTAAAGCGGCGGTTGAAGCGGCGATTGCCCGCGCCAAAGCGAAAAAAGCCGCTGCGGAGCCGGTGGCTGAAGCGCCAGCGGAAACCGTCGATCCACGTAAAGCGGCGGTTGAAGCCGCCATTGCCCGCGCCAAAGCGAAAAAAGCCGCTGCGGAGCCGGTGGCTGAAGCGCCAGCGGAAGCCGTCGACCCGCGTAAAGCGGCGGTTGAAGCCGCGATTGCCCGCGCCAAAGCGAAAAAAGCCGCTGCGGAGCCGGTGGCTGAAGCGCCAGCGGAAATCGTCGATCCACGCAAAGCGGCGGTTGAAGCCGCCATTGCCCGCGCCAAAGCGAAAAAAGCCGCTGCGGCGGAGCCGGTGGCTGAAGCGCCAGCGGAAATCGTCGATCCACGCAAAGCGGCGGTTGAAGCCGCCATTGCCCGCGCCAAAGCGAAAAAAGCCGCTGCGGCGGAGCCGGTGGCTGAAGCGCCAGCGGAAATCGTCGATCCACGCAAAGCGACGGTTGAAGCCGCCATTGCCCGCGCCAAAGCGAAAAAAGCCGCTGCGGAGCCGGTGGCTGAAGCACCAGCGGAAACCGTCGATCCACGCAAAGCGGCGGTTGAAGCCGCCATTGCCCGCGCCAAAGCGAAAAAAGCCGCTGCGGCACAGCAGGCTGCAACGCCCGCCACAACCGATTCCCCCGAACCGGAGGCCGCTGCGTCTCCTGACTCCGCCGACCCACGTAAAGCGGCTATCGCTGCGGCGGTCGCCCGTGCCAAAGCGCGCAAAGCCGCGCAGCAGCAGCCTTCGACGTCTGAGGATTAAATGGCTTTTCGTATCGCAAGTTCCCCGTATACCCATAACCGCCGCAGCACCGGCAATATCATGCTATTGGTGGTGCTGGCGGCGCTGCCAGGCATGGCGGCGCAGTGGTATTTTTTTGGCGTTGGTTTTCTGATTCAGGTGGTGCTGGCGATTGCCACCGCATGGGCAACGGAAGGCGCGATTCTGCGTCTGCGTAAAACCCCGGTGGTGCCAACGCTGGCCGATAACTCCGCGCTGCTTACCGCCCTGCTGCTCGGCATCAGCCTGCCGCCGTTAGCCCCCTGGTGGCTGGTGGTGATCGGTACGGTGTTCGCCATTGTTATCGCCAAACAGTTGTATGGCGGGCTGGGACAGAACCCGTTTAACCCGGCGATGGTCGGTTATGTGGTGCTGCTGATCTCCTTCCCGGTACAGATGACCAGCTGGATGCCGCCGGACTCCCTGCAACTGGTCAAACCCGGTCTGCTCGATTCCCTCAGCATGATCTTCACCCATCACACGCTGGCGGGTGAAACCATGCAGCAACTGCAACTCGGCGCAGATGGTATCAGCCAGGCAACGCCGCTCGACACCTTTAAAACCGGGCTGCGTGCCGGACATAGCGCCGAACAGCTGCTGGCGGAGCCGATTTACACCGGCGTGCTGGCGGGTCTGGGCTGGCAGTGGGTCAACCTGGGTTATCTGCTCGGCGGCATGTTGCTGCTGGCTAAGAACGCTATCCGCTGGCATATCCCGGCAAGCTTTTTGCTGTCGCTGGCATTCTGCGCCACCCTCGGCTGGCTGTTTTCGCCGCATTCACTGAACTCGCCGCTGATTCACCTGTTCTCCGGTGCGACCATGCTGGGTGCGTTTTTTATCGCCACCGACCCGGTCACTGCCTCCACCACTAACCGGGGCCGTCTGATTTACGGCGCGCTGATTGGTTTGCTGGTGTGGCTGATCCGCAGCTTTGGCGGTTATCCGGACGGCGTCGCCTTTGCGGTGCTGCTGGCCAATATTTGTGTGCCGCTGATTGATTACTACACTCAGCCGCGCGTCTACGGCCATCGCAAGGATTAATCGATGATCGAAACCATTCGTAAAAACGGCGTCACCCTGGCGGTCTTTGCGGCCATCACCACCGGCGTCACCGCCGTGGTGAACACGGTGACCAAGCCGACGGTCGCGCATCAGACGGCGTTACAGCAGAAAAACCTGCTCGATCAGGTGGTTCCGCCCAGCCTGTACGACAACCATATTCAGCAGGAATGCTATGTGGTGACGGACCCGGCGCTGGGTAACGGCAAGCCGCACCATCTCTATCTGGCACGCAAAGGCAACACGCCAGTGGCTGCCGCGCTTGAGACCACCGCGCCGGACGGCTATTCTGGAGCGATTGAGATGCTGGTCGGTGCCGATTTTCACGGTAAAGTGCTGGGCGTACGCGTGATTGAACATCACGAAACCCCAGGCCTTGGCGACAAAATCGAGCTGCGTATTTCTGACTGGATCAACAGTTTTAACGGCAAAGTGGTGCACGGTGCCGACGATAAGAACTTTGCGGTGAAAAAAGATGGTGGCGAGTTTGACCAGTTTACCGGCGCAACCATTACCCCGCGCGCGGTGGTGAACGCCACGAAACGCGCCGCACTGCTGATGGAAACCCTGCCAGCGAAATTGTCATCGCTGCCTGACTGTGGAGAGGCAAATGAGTGAAGCTAAGAACTTACTGATCGGCGGCCTGTGGAAAAATAACTCCGCGCTGGTGCAGCTGCTCGGGCTTTGTCCGCTGCTGGCCGTGACCTCCACCGCCACCAATGCGCTGGGACTCGGTCTCGCCACCACCCTGGTACTGACCATCACCAACAGCGCCATCTCGGCGTCGCGCCGCTGGGTGCCGGGCGAAATCCGTATCCCGATTTACGTGATGATTATCGCCTCAGTGGTGAGCTGCGTGCAGATGCTGATCAACGCTTATGCGCATGGCCTGTATCAGTCACTGGGTATCTTTATTCCGCTGATCGTGACCAACTGCATCGTGGTGGGTCGCGCCGAAGCGGTCGCCTCGAAAAGCAGCATTCCGCTCTCCGCGCTGGATGGTTTTGCCATCGGCATGGGCGCCACCTGCGCCATGGTGACTCTGGGTTCGATTCGCGAGATCATCGGCAGCGGCACCCTGTTTAACGGCGCCGATCAGCTGCTCGGCCCCTGGGCCAAAGTATTGCGCATCGAAGTGGTCCATTTTGACTCGCCGATGCTGCTGGCGATGCTGCCACCGGGTGCGTTTATCGGTCTGGGTATGTTGCTGGCGGCAAAATATCTTATCGACCAGCGGATGAAACAGCGCGCCGCCAATCGCCTTGCCGCTCCGGCAGTCGAGCCGCAGGGCCAGACGGGGAAAGCGGTGTGAATCAGGACAAACGCGTACAGATTCTGACGCGCCTGCGTGACGAGAATCCGCATCCCACCACTGAACTGAACTTCACCTCGCCGTTTGAGCTGCTGATTGCGGTGCTGCTGTCGGCGCAGGCCACTGATGTCAGCGTCAATAAAGCCACCGCGAAACTCTATCCGGTGGCGAATACGCCCGCCGCGCTACTGGCGCTGGGCGTGGATGGCGTGAAGGAGTACATCAAAACCATCGGCCTGTTTAACAGCAAAGCGGAAAATGTCATCAAGACCTGCCGCATTCTGCTGGAACAGCACGGCGGCGAAGTGCCGGAAGATCGTGCTGCGCTGGAAGCGCTGCCCGGCGTGGGCCGCAAAACCGCTAACGTGGTGCTGAACACCGCGTTTGGCTGGCCGACTATCGCCGTCGATACCCATATTTTTCGCGTCAGCAACCGTACCCGTTTCGCCCCTGGCAAGAATGTCGAAGAGGTGGAGGAGCGGCTGCTCAAGGTGGTGCCCAAAGCGTTTAAGGTCGATTGCCACCACTGGCTGATTCTGCACGGCCGCTACACCTGCGTGGCGCGCAAACCCCGCTGCGGCTCCTGCCTGATTGAAGATCTGTGCGAGTTCGACGCCAAGACTGAATAACAAGGGATGCCATGACCACGGCTGAGAATGCAGCATTAACTTTCCGGCAGTTTGGCAATCCCCCTGATGTGTTAGCCATTGAGCACCCTCCTCTTACGCCGCTGGCGGCATCACAGCTCCGCGTGCAGATGCAGCTTGCCCCGATAAATGCATCCGATTTAATCCCCATCACCGGCGCTTACCGTCATCGTGTCACCCCGCCACGGGTGGCCGGTTATGAAGGCGTGGGCACGGTGATCGCCGCCCCGGCGGCGTATGCGGACTGGCTGGGCAAACGCGTGCTGCCGCTGCGCGGTGCCGGAACATGGCAACGCTATGTTGATGTGGAGGCCGCGCTGACCATCGCGGTGCCGGACGATATCGACAACAGCCTGGCTGCCCGCGCCTATATCAATCCGCTGGCCGCGTGGCTGATGCTGAAAAACTGGTCACCGACGCACCAGCATGTGTTGCTTACCGCAGGCGGGTCTGCCTGCGCGCTGTTGCTGGCGCAGTGGGCGGTGCGGATGGGCGCGGCTAGCGTAACCGCTATTTATCGATCGCCGCAGCATGTAGAACGGTTACAGCAGTTGGGCATCCGCGCGGTGCGTCAGGATAACGCTGCCGAAATCAGCCAGATCGCCGCAGGCGCAGACCTGGTGTTTGATGCAACCGGTGGCGCGGTGGGACAAGCTATCTGGCAGACCCTGCCCGCCCACGCGCAGTTTGTTGCCTATGGCGTGCTGACCGGCCAGCCGGTACGCGTCACGGCAGCCCTGCCCGCACTGCACTGGTTCCATGTGCGGCATCACCTTGATGGGCTGACGCCGCAGGCGTGGCAGCAGCTGTTTGCGGAACTCTGGCCGCTGCTGCGCAGCAGTGACTGTGGCGATGTCATCGTGTTCCCGCTGGCGCAGTGGCGCGAGGCCATCGCCTGTTATTATCAGTCTGGCCGCAGCTGCAAACCGCTGCTGCAACTGTCGTGAAGTGCAACAACGCGCGATAAATCGTGCCGCTACGTCAGGTGCGGGATTTATCGCGCGCCATCATTAACGCGTTGCTGCCTGCAACCAGGCCACCACCAGCGGCGATAAGCGGTTTTGCAGCGCTGCGCGTTCCGACTGGAACAAAGTGGCAACAAAGAACGGATGATCGTTCAGTTCAATGCCGCGCACATCACCCGCCAGATCCCACGACGTGATTGCCAGCTGCTGCGTCTCCAGCGCCTGGCTGAATTCCGGATTAACGCCAAAGTTACAGTGATAACCTTCATCGCTTTGCAGCGCATCATAGGCGATGGCAATGCGCGAGCCGGGTTTGAAGGTCACCTCACCGCGCTGCTCCACCAGCGAACAGCTGAGCGGGGCGATCACCCAGCGGCCTTCGCTATCGGTCTCCGCGTGGGTGGCATCATCCCAGCCAAGCACGTTGCGGGCATACTCCAGCACCGCGTACTGAAATCCGCCACAGGAACCGAGAAAAGGTTTGCCGTTTTCACGCGCCCACTGGATGGTCGCGAAGACGCCGGCATCGTTTTGATACGGGCTGCCCGGCACCACCCAGATAGCGTCGTAGTCGGCTAAGGTCGGGATGTTGATGTCGGGGCTGGCAATCCAGTCGGCGGTGACGTTGAGGTTAAGGTGTTGTGCGGCAAGCTGAACAGCGGGAGGAATGGCCTGGTGCGCGACGGCACTGGCACGGTAATCGCCAACAAGGGCGACACGAACTGACTGCGTCATGGGAACGTCCTTTCGGGGAAAAAAGGATGTTACAGCAAAGTTAGCGGCTTGTCGAAGGGAGAGAATTGCAGAGGGTGAGGATACAGTGATGTTCCGTAGCGGCGCGATTTATCGCGCCGCTACGGTTATCAATCCGTTATTCGTTTAGTCAGCGGTCACTTCATCACGTTGCAGCACATAATACTCCGCCTCAGACGCCGCCAGCGGTGCGCGGCCACGGATGGCATCGGCAATTTTCTCGGCGATCATCACCGTGGGCGCATTCAGGTTGCCGGTGGTGATTTGCGGCATAATCGATGCATCAACCACGCGCAGCTGCTGCATCCCGTGCACCCGCCCTTCGCTATCCACCACATCCATCTCGCCATACCCCATGGCGCAGCTGCCGCAGGGATGGTAAGCGGTCTCGGCATGGGAGCGGATAAAGGCATCAATCTGCTCATCACTCTGCACCGCCAGACCGGGCTGGATCTCGGCACCGCAATAGTCAGCCAGCGCCGGTTGCCGCATGATTTCCCGCGTCAGACGCACCGCCGCGCGGAACTCCTGCCAGTCGCGCTCCTGCGACATGTAATTAAAGAAGATCGACGGCGCGGCATACGGATGTTTCGAGGTAAGTTTTACCCGGCCACGGCTCAGGGAACGCATCGGCCCGACATGCGCCTGGAAACCGTGTTCTTTCACCGGGCTGCTGCCATTGTAGTTAATCGCCACCGGCAGGAAATGGTATTGCAGGTCCGGCCACTCCGGGCGATCGTCGCTGCGGATAAAACCGCCGGCTTCAAACTGGTTGCTGGCACCCACGCCGGTGCCTTTCAGCAGCCATTCGGCGCCAATCGCTGGCTGGTTCCACCACTGCAACGCCGGATAGAGGCTGATCGGCTGTTTGCAGCGATATTGCATGTAAATTTCCAGATGATCCTGCAAATTGCGGCCAACGCCCGGCAACGGGTGCACCACGTCAATATCCAGTTCGCGCAGCCACTCCTCTGGCCCGACGCCGGAACGTTGCAGAATCTGCGGTGAGGCGATAGCGCCCGCGCACAGCAACACTTCACGATTTGCCTGGGCTTCCTGTACCTGATCGCGCACCAGCCAGCGCACGCCGGTGGCGGTTTTGCCGTCAAACAGAATACGGTCAGTTTGCGCATGGGTGATGATAGTCAGGTTGCTACGCTGTTTCGCCACGTCGAGATAGCCGCGCGCGGTGCTGGAACGGCGTCCTTCGGCGGTGACGGTGCGATCCATCGGCCCAAAACCGTCCTGACGGTAGCCATTGAGATCGTCGGTCTCCGCGTGCCCGGCTTGTTTTGCGGCAGCGACAAAGGCGTGATAGAGGCGGTTGTTACCCGGTTTGGCCGTTGTGACGCTGAGATAACCCGCGTCGCCGTGGTAATCATTGGCGCCGGCATCACGCTTCTCCGCCTTGCGGAAATAGGGTAAGCAGTTGAGATAGGACCAGTTTTCCAGTCCGGCTTTTTGCGCCCAGTTGTCGTAATCCAGCGCGTTACCGCGGATGTAGCACATACCGTTGATCAGCGACGAGCCGCCCAGTCCTTTTCCGCGCCCGCACTCCATGCGACGGTTATTCATGTTTGGCTCCGGGTCAGTTTCATAGGCCCAGTTGTAGCGCTTACCCTGCAACGGATAGGCCAAAGCGGCTGGCATTTGGGTACGGAAGTCCCAGCGGTGATCGCGCCCGCCCGCTTCCAGTAACAGTACCGATACGTCAGCATCCTCGGTTAAACGGGTCGCCAGTACGTTGCCTGCGGAACCCGCGCCAATAATGATGTAATCAAATTTCTGCATTAAACCTCCTGAAAACACCGGCGGCGTACCGCCGGTCATTAACTCAAAACGCGCTCGGGTAGTCGCCCAGCTCAATCAACACCGATTTGGTCCGCGTGTAGTTCTGCAATGTGGCGATGCCATTTTCGCGGCCGAGTCCCGACTGCTTATAGCCGCCGACCGGCATCGGCGCCGGTGATTCGCCCCAGCTGTTGATCCAGCAGATACCGGCCTCCAGCTGATGGATCACGCGATGGGCGCGATTCAGGTCGCGGGTGAAAATTCCGGCGGCCAGCCCCAGCTCGGTATCATTGGCGCGGTTAATCACCTCGTCTTCGTCGTCGAAAGTGAGGATGCTCATCACCGGGCCAAAGATCTCTTCGCGTACGATGCGCATATCATCACAGCAGTCGCTGAACACCGTGGGTTCGATGTAGCAGCCGCGCGCCAGCGGACCGTCGATAATGCGATGGCCCCCCGCCAGCAGCCGTGCGCCCTGCTCTTTGCCCAGTTTCAGGTAGCTTTCCACTTTGCGGCAGTGCTGCTCGCTGACCAGCGGGCCGAAGTTGACCGTTTCGTCAGTGGGATCGCCGATACGGATGCCGCGCATTTTCTCCAGCAGACGCTGCTCAAACTGCGCCTGTAAAGCGCGCTGCACAAACACGCGGGTGCCGTTGGTGCACACCTGGCCGCTGCTGTAGAAGTTGGCCATCAGCGCGCCATCCACGGCACGCTCCAGGTCGGCGTCGTCAAACACGATCAGCGGCGATTTACCGCCCAGCTCCATCGTGACTTCCTTCAGGTTGGCGAGCGCGGCATCTGCCATCACCCGCTTGCCGGTGTTCACTTCACCGGTGAAGGAGACTTTGTCGATGTGCGGATGCTGGCTCAGCGCCTGGCCGACATCGCCCGCCCCCTGCACCACGTTAAACACGCCATCCGGCAGTCCGGCTTCGCTGTAGATTTTCGCCAGCGCCAGCGCGCTGAGCGGCGTGACTTCGCTGGGCTTAAACACCATCGCGTTACCGGCCGCCAGCGCCGGGGCGCTTTTCCACAGCGCGATCTGAATCGGGTAGTTCCACGCGCCGATACCCGCGCAGACGCCCAGCGGTTCGCGCCGGGTGTAAACCAGCGCGGTCTCGCGCAGCGGGATCTGTTCCCCCTGCAACGCCGGAGCCAGCCCGGCGTAATATTCGAGTACGTCAGCGCCGGTCACGATATCCACCGCAGCGGTTTCGCTGATTGGCTTGCCGGTATCCGCGGTTTCCAGTTCGGCCAGTGCCTGATTACGTTCACGCAGCAGCGCCACCGCCTTCAGCAGTACCCGGCTGCGCTCCACCGGCGTGTAACCGCGCCAGATGCGTTGCCCTTCACGCGCTGTCGCAACCGCACGCGCCACATCGTCCGCGCTGGCGGCGGTGATTTCCGCCAGTACCGTGCCGTTGGCCGGGTTGATGCTGGTAAACAACGGCCCGTTGCCTGGGCACTCCTGACCGTTGATATATAAACCGCGGCGAATGAGTTCGGTCATGCGTCCTCCTCAGGATGGGGTTTGCCCGGCGGCGGCCAGCCACAGGGCGAGATTCTGATAGCAAAGCTGGCGCGCGCGCGTCAGCCCCTGCTCCATCGGCTGCGGCGCCAGCGTCATCCGCAGCCACAGTCCGTCAATAATCGCCGCCAGGCTGCTGCCTGCGGCGCGCGCCTGCTCACGCGGCATTACCCGTGCAAACTGCGCGGTGAGATTCGACCACAACCGTCTGTCATTGATGCTTTGCAAACGTTGCAGGTTGCTCTGATGCAGGCTATTGGTCCAGAACACCAGCCAGGTGGTCAGCACCGGCCCTTCCACCTGCGACAGATCGAAGTTGCCATCAATGATGGCGCGAATCTGCGCCTCCGGCGTGTCGTCCGCCAGCCGTCGCTGACGCTCCACCGCCAGATAGAGATCGGCGAGGATTTGCCGCATACAGGCATCGAGCAGACCGTTTTTGTCGCCGAAATAGTGGCTGACGATACCGGTTGAGACGCCTGCTTCTTTGGCGATCACCGCGATGCTGGCATCCGCCAGGCCAACACGATCAATCACCGTTAAGGTCGCCTGAATTAACTGCGCCTGGCGAATGGCTTTCATTCCCACTTTAGGCATGGTGTTCATCGATTTTGTCTATTGAATGTGAAGAAGTGTAGTCTTTTTATATTGAACGTTCAATCAATAAAAACTACACTTTCTAACAACCGGGTAACAATCCCGCGTAAAACACAGGGATATTTTGCAGGGAAGCGTCATCGCAAATTGAGGAAAAAAGATGCTGGGGATACAGGACCGGCTCGACAGTCAGCCAGTCAGACTTAATAAAGCGGTATTCTGGGGCGCCGCACTGATTATCGTGCTGTTTTCATTGACGGTGTTGCTGTTTCCGCAGCAGGCCAGCGCCACGCTCGGGCGGGCGCAAAGCTGGGCATCGGCCACCTTTGGCTGGTATTACATGCTGGTGGTGGCGTTTTATCTCGGCTTCGTGCTGTTTGTCGCCCTGTCGCGCTATGGTGACATCAAACTGGGGCCGGACCATGCGCGCCCCGATTTTAGCTACGGCTCCTGGGCAGCGATGCTATTTTCCGCCGGCATCGGTTCCGAGTTGCTGTTCTTTGGCGCGTCTGAGCCGCTTGATCACCTGCTGAAGCCACCCGCCGGGGTTGCCGGTTCCGCCGATGCGGCGCGGGATGGCATGGTGCTGACCATGATGCACTGGGGCCTGCATGGCTGGGGCATTTACACCCTGGTGGCGATGGCGCTGGCCTACTTTGCCTATCGTCACAACCTGCCGCTGGCGCTGCGCTCGGCGTTTTATCCCCTGATTGGCGACCGCATAAACGGGCCGATTGGTCATGCGGTGGATATCTTTGGCATCGTCGGCACCCTGTTCGGCCTCGCCACCAGCCTCGGGATTGGCGTGATGCAGATTAACTCAGGCATCAGCTGGCTGACCGGGCTGGCGCAGTCGCATACCATGCAGGTGGTGCTGATCATTATCGTGATGGGCGCAGCAACGATGTCAGCGGTAAGCGGCGTGGATAAAGGTATCCGGCGCCTGTCGGAGGCGAATATGCTGCTGGCGCTGCTGATGTTTGCCTTTGTGCTGTTCGCCGGGCCAACCGGCCATCTGCTGAATGCGCTGGTGCAGAATTTCGGCGATTACTTCACCAGCCTGCCACGCAAAACCTTTGATCTGTATGCCTACAGCAACGGCAGCAAGGATGACTGGCTCGGCAGCTGGACGGTGTTTTACTGGGCGTGGTGGATTGCCTGGTCGCCGTTCGTCGGCATGTTTATCGCCCGCATTTCGCGTGGACGCACGCTGCGCGAATTTGTGATTGGCGTGCTGCTGATCCCGATGGGCTTTACCCTCGCCTGGCTGTCGGTGTTCGGCAATAGCGCGCTGACCCTGTTCCAGCAGGGGATGAAAAGCCTTGGTGACGTGGCGCTAAGCGACCCGGCCCAGGCGGTGTATCACATGCTGGCCACCTATCCGCTGGCGACTCCGGTGATTGTGCTGGCGGTCGCCATCTGCTTTATCTTCTTTGTTACCTCTGCGGATTCCGGCGCGCTGGTGGTGGCGAATCTCTCCTGCGTCGGTGACAGCGGCGGTGAAGATGCCCCCAACTGGTTGCGGATTTTCTGGGCTGCCGCCGTGTGCGTGTTAACCCTGTCGCTGCTGTTCGCCGGGGATTACACCTCGCTGCAAACCGCCGTGGTGTTGAGCGCGCTGCCGTTCTCGCTGGTGCTGGTGCTATACGTGGTGGCGATGTATCGCGCGCTGCATCATGAAAAGCAGCGCGATCGCAGCCGCTCGGTGGCGATTGCCGCGCCGCTGATTAACGACCGCTATCGTCCCGGCCATACCAGCAGCTGGCGTCGTCGCCTGAATCGCGCCATCAGCTATCCCTCGCGGGATACGGTGTTTCGCTTTATGGATGACACCGTACGTCCGGCGCTGAGCAAGGTCTCAGCGGTGTTGCAGGAGAAAGGGTTGCAGGTGGAGAGCGATCTCTCGCCGCAGGATTTCACCCTTGGCATTCGCGTCGCGCACGGTGATGAAGCGCCGTTCCACTATGGCGTACAAATGATCGGCTATACCACTCCGTCATTTATGCGTTCGCGCAGCCCGCTGAACCTCGCCGCCAGCCGCTACTACCGCGCCGAGGTGCATCTGTGGGAAGGGAGTCAGGAGTACGATCTGGTTGGCTACAGCGAAGATCAGATTATCAATGACATCCTCGATCACTACGAACGCCATTTGCAATATTTGCATTTAGTGCGTTAATCCTGCGGGTTATGCGCCAAAGTCGCCTTAAGGGCGGCTTTTTTTTG
The DNA here is from genome assembly GCF_059730485.1 of Pantoea sp. X-Soil-TKNS-1207. Lineage (NCBI taxonomy): Bacteria > Pseudomonadati > Pseudomonadota > Gammaproteobacteria > Enterobacterales > Erwiniaceae > Pantoea > Pantoea sp. X-Soil-TKNS-1207. The sequence continues at coordinate 1,960,683 of NZ_AP035958.1, read as the reverse complement.
CGCAAAATCGCCAAACGCAAACGTTTACTTCTTTTTTATTATTAATTAATTCATCATTTTGTGCGCAGGATCAACTAATTAGCCTTATGGAACCTTTCGGCACCATTTAACGCTCATATATCAATCAATTCCGCTTATAAAGTAGCCATTCGCAGTGTTATTTGTTGTTGATGTTTTGTTCAATAGCGATATTGACTGAAAATTAACATAATCGCAGTTTATATCAGGAAAGTGATCTTCCGGATCTCCAAAGCAACGCTTTATCCTGATATAATGACCTAATTCGGCATTTAACACTGATTAACAACTTTTTATAATCGCGTTAACCCTACCCTTATCAGGTATTTCAGCTGGTAAAAAATGCTTGCCCTGCTGGCCTGATTCAGCCAAATTAGGCGCCGTTTTTCCTTTCTAATAACAATGTTGCGCAGGATTTACCCAGCCTGACGCAGACTTAATTCCTGTCGTAAAACAGGCTATGTATAAACTGAGGTACAAGTGTCAACTGCAAACAAACACACTGATGAGGCAGTCAGCCTCAACGCGTTCAAGCAACCGAAAGCGTTCTATCTGATCTTCTCGATCGAACTGTGGGAACGTTTTGGTTACTACGGCCTGCAAGCCATTATGGCGGTTTACCTGGTGAAGCAGCTGGGGATGTCCGAAGCGGACTCCATCACCCTGTTCACCTCCTTCAGCGCGCTGGTTTATGGCCTGGTGGCCATCGGCGGCTGGCTCGGCGATAAAGTGCTGGGCACCAAACGCGTCATCGTATTGGGTGTGCTGGTTCTGGCGCTGGGCTATGCGTTCGTCGCCTTCTCAGGCCATGACACCACCATGGTGTATATCGGCATGGCGACCATCGCGGTCGGTAGCGGCCTGTTTAAAGCCAACCCGTCTTCACTGCTGTCAACCTGCTATGAGAAAGACGACCCGCGTATCGACGGTGCATTCACCATGTTTTACATGTCGATCAACATCGGTTCGCTGTTCTCGATGATGCTGACACCGTGGCTGGCGGCGAAATATGGCTGGGGTGCGGCATTCTCCCTGTCCGTTGTCGGCCTGGTCATCACCCTGCTCAACTTCCTGTTCTGCAAGCGTCTGGTAAAAAACTACGGTTCCAAACCGGACTTCGCCCCGTTGCAGGTGCCTAAACTGCTGATGACGCTGGTTGGCGTGGTGGCGCTGGTGGCGCTGGCGACCTGGCTGCTGCATCACCAGAGCGTTGCGCGTATGACGCTGGGCGTGATTGCTATCGGTATCGTGATGGTGTTTGCCAAAGAAGCCTTTGCCTTGCAGGGCGCAGCCCGTCGTAAAATGATCGTCGCCTTCCTGCTGATGGTTGAAGCCATTGTGTTCTTTGTGCTTTACATGCAGATGCCGACCTCACTGAACTTCTTCGCGATCCGTAACGTTGAACACGCGATTCTCGGCATCACCTTTGAGCCGGAGCAGTTCCAGGCGCTGAACCCGTTCTGGATCATGGTTGCCAGCCCGATTCTGGCCGCGGTGTACAACAAGCTGGGCGACAAACTGCCGATGCCGCATAAGTTCGCCATTGGGATGGTGCTCTGCTCAGCCGCCTTCCTCGTGCTGCCGTTTGGTGCCAAATTCGCGAACCAGGCCGGTATCGTTTCCGTGAACTGGCTGATCATCAGCTATGCATTGCAGAGCATTGGCGAACTGATGATTTCCGGCCTGGGTCTGGCGATGGTGGCGCAGCTGGTGCCGCAGCGTCTGATGGGCTTTATCATGGGTTCATGGTTCCTGACCACCGCGGGCGCCGCGATGATCGCCGGTAAAGTGGCTAACCTGATGGCGGTACCGGATAACGTGACCGATCCACACGCCTCGCTGGCGGTGTATAGCCAGGTGTTCCAGCAGATTGGTATTGCTACCGGGGTAATCGCTATCCTGATGCTGATCACCGCACCGCTGCTGAACCGCATGACCCAGAATGATACGCAGACGGAATTGCAGCGCGCTAACGCGAACTCGTAATTCGTCCCTCTGGTCGCTCGCCCCTGGTGGCGGGCGACCCGCATCAATCCCGCATCTCACTCTGCCAGCAAGCACCCTCGCCCAATCGCATAATCCGTCGCGGCGTAAACCACAACCTGCGTATCTTTTCCCCGTCGTCATTTACCGCTTGCCAGTCGATCGTCATTTCGCCCTGCATATGCAACGCGGCGCCCTGCTGCCAGTCCGGGATCAACAGCGCACAGCGCGCATCCAGCAGCAAATTACCAATGGTATTCATATAACGATTGCCGGGAAAATCATCGAACGACAGCATTCCGCTCGGATGCCAGCGTAAAAACCCTGCCGGGCCGCCACGATGGGAAATGTCCAGGCTGCCGCCCGGCTCGCCGCTGGCGATAAAGAAGGTCTGACTGCGGTTCAGCAAGCGTCGATCGCTGAGACTGAAGCGACTGGCCTCCTCCACCGCCACCCGCGCAACCGCTGGCATACGCCAGCGATAGTGATGAATATATTGCGGGCAGTTGCCAAAACTCTCTTTCACCCGCATCATCAGATGTTCCGGCCCCAGCGCCGCCACTGCGCCATTGGCGCGATTACGGCGACGGGTGGCGAAATCGATCCCCAGCACCCCCAGCGCGTCCCCCTCCTGAAGCGCACCCAGCAGCGGCGCAGCCTGCAACGCGCTGCGTTTAATCGCCAGGTGGTTATCATCCAGCGCGCGGACAAAACCGGGTGTCGCCATCAGCAGATGCGCCAGCGGCCAGCCTGCGCTGTCGCGCTGCGTCAGCAGCAGATACGGCAGCTGCGCATAAAACAGCTGATGCTGTTGCGGCATCTCGCCATAGATGGCGGCGCGGACCCGGCTAAAGCCCGCGCGCTGCTGCGCCTGTTGTTCACCGGGATGAAACATCGTCGTCGTCCACAGGCAGCGGCAGCGGTGGCAGCGCCTCAAAGCCCGGCAAGGCTTCAACCTGCGTCAGCCACTGACGAATGGCAGGCCAGGGTTGCAGCGAGATTCCCCCCTCGGGCGCGCAGGCCACGTAGGCATAACAGGCCAGGTCGGCGATGCTGACCTGTTCCCCTGCCAGCCAGCGCCGGGTGCTGAGATGCGCCTCCATCTGCGGCAGAAAGCGTGCCGCGACGCTGTATGCTGACGCGTAATCCTCTGGCGTCTGAAACTGCTTAATCAGCCGCGCCGACCCGACTCCGTAGCGTATCTCCCCGGCCGCTTTTCCCAGCCACAGCTGCACCCGCGCCGCGGCCAGCGCCTCATCCGGCAGCCAGTGGCTGGCGGACGCATAGCGGCGCACCAGATAGACCAGAATGGCGTTGCTGTCGTAAATCACCTCATCACCATCGACCAGCACCGGAATCTGCTGCCACGGATTCAGCTGATGAAATGCCGCCTGCTGGCGCTCGGCGGCGGATGCGGCAAGGCACTGATAATCCAGTTGCAGCATATTGAGTAGCAGCCGGACGCGGTGGGCGTGGCCGGATAAGGGCGTGCTGTAAAGTTTCATGGTGATCTCCTTTTTTGCTTAGCTTACTCTTGTGCTTTAAGTAATGAAGATCGCGTTCTCACAAGAGACTGTTACTAAAACAGGAATAATGATGGACAGATTCGACGAGCTTCAGGTGTTCGTTACCGTCATTCAACAGGGTAGCCTGGCCGCCGCCGCGCGTCGGTTGCAGCGTTCGCCACCGGTGATCACCCGTACGCTGGCGGCGCTGGAGCAGCGCTTTGGCACCACGCTGATTGAACGCACCACGCGCCAGCTGGCCCCCACCGAGGCGGGCTGGCAGCTGTTCGAGCAGGCGCGTCGGCTGCTGGATGACTATCAACACGCCATGGACAGCGCCCATCACAGCGGCTTGCAGGGGCTGCTGCGCATCACCGCGCCGGTGCAGTTTGGCCGACGCCATGTGATGCCGCTGGTCAACCGGTTCCTCGCGCAGCACCCGGAAATCCAGCTGGAGTTGATTTTGAACGACAGCTATCAGGACATGATCGATAACGCGCTGGATATCGCGCTGCGTATTGGCGAGTTGCGGGATTCATCGATGGTGGCGCGTAAGGTCGGCGAAGTGCGCAGCATGTTGATCGCCAGCCCGGCGTATCTGCAACGGGCGGGCATCCCGTTACACCCATCGGCGCTGAGCGAGCACGCGCTGATTGCCGGGGTGCGTCAGACGCGCGAGTGGCGCTTCGCCCGCGACCTGCGGGTGCGCATCGCGCCGCGCCTGCGCGTCAATGAAGTCGAGAGCCAGTTGCTGGCGCTGCGCAACGATCAGGGCATCGGCCGTCTGCTGTCGTATCAGGTGCTGGAGGATATCCGGCGCGGTACGCTGGTCCGTTTATTACCCGAGTGGGAGCCTGCCGCGTTACCGGTACAGCTGGTCACGCAGCGGGTAAAAAATATGACGCCCAAAGTGCGCCAGTTCTGGGATTTTGCACTGACACAGCTGCCTGCGCTATCCTGCTTCGTCGCAGAAGATTATTGCTTTCACTACGATTCCTGATCGGTATCACTGGCAAAGCGCCAATGCCGATTTATGCTGCTTACATCCTAACAACCCAGGAGAGGCCATGATGAAACTCTATTGCAAGCCCGGTGCCTGCTCGCTTTCGCCACACATTGTGATGCGCGAGTGCGGGCTGGACTTCACGCAGGTTAATGTCGACCTGCAACACAAGCGCACCGAGCAGGGAGAGGATTACTGGCAGATTAACCCCAAAGGACAGGTTCCGGCGCTGCAATTTGATGATGGCACCCTGCTGACTGAGGGCACGGCGATTGTGCAGTATCTGGCCGATCAAAAACCCGATCGCCATTTGCTGGCCCCGACCGGCAGCCTGACGCGTTACCACACGCTGGAGTGGCTGAGCTTTATCGGCACCGAGTTGCACAAAGGCTTCAGCCCGCTGTTCCGAAAGGATACGCCGGAGGAGTACAAGGCGGTGGTACGCGAGCAGCTGAAGAAAAAGTTTCAGATCGTCGATAGCGCGCTACAGGATAAACAGTGGCTGATGGGGCTGCGTTTTACCGTTGCCGATGCCTATCTGTTTGTGGTGACGCGCTGGGCGCAGGCGGTGCAGCTGGATCTGAGCGAATTCGACGCCCTGCGTAGCTGGTTTGCGCGGGTGGCGGAGCGTCCGGCGGTGCAGGCGGCGTTAAAGGCGGAAGGGTTGGTTTAATTCATCGCGCGGGTTGCGGCGGCCTGCCGCCCTTATCCTTCCCTCTCCCGCACGCGGGAGAGGGAGGCGTGCGATACGCCGCAGGGTATTTTTACAGTTTCACCGCAGCGAAATGCTGGGTCGGCTGGGCAATCGCATCCTGCGCCGCCACCAGTTGCAGCTCGTACTCACCCATCTCGTGGGTTTTCAGCATCACTTCATAAACCGCGGCAGTGACGTGCTCCAGCGCGTCCTGTAGCGATTTGCCGTGCAGCAAGTCCACCAGCAGCAGGCCGCTGGTCAGGTCGCCCACGCCCACCGGCTGACGCACGCCAAAATCCACCAGCGGACGGTCGATATGCCAGCACTCATCGGCAGTCACCAGCAGCATCTCAAAGCGATCGCTGCGGCGTCCGGCGCGCGCCAGATGCTTCACCAACACCACTTTCGGCCCCAGAGCGACCAGCTCACGCGCCGCCACCACCGCCTGTTCTACATTGGCGATGCTGTGGCCGCTGAGCATTTCCAGCTCCAGCAGATTAGGCGCGATGATATCGCTGGCCGGCAGCGCCATCTTGCAGTGAAACTCCGCCACGCCCGGCGCCACAATGCAGCCTTTTTCCGGGTGGCCCATCACCGGATCGCAGAAATACCAGGCATTTGGGTTCGCCGCTTTCACCTGACGCACAATCTCCAGGATCTGCTCGCCCTGCTCGGCGGAACCGAGATAACCACTCAGCACCGCATCGCAGGTTTTCAGGCGATCGATGGCCGCAATGCCCTGCACGATTTCGGTCAGATGCGTAGCTGGCATCACCGTGCCGGTCCAGTGACCGTACTGGGTGTGGTTGGAGAACTGCACGGTATTCAGCGGCCAGACGTTGGCTCCCATACGACGCATAGGAAACTCGGCCGCACTGTTTCCGGCGTGGCCATAAACAACATGTGACTGAATTGCGAGAATATTTTTCATTGTTACCCTGTACTGCCTTGCCATAAAAAAGGGCCGGAGACCGGCCCTGAATCGCTTACTGCCAGTTAATCAGGCAGTAATGTTTTTTGCCGCGACGCAACAGCGTGAAGCGACCAAACAGTTTGTCGCTGTCGCTGAAACGGTACTCGGCGTCAGACTGTTTTTCACCGTTCAGTGAGACGGCGTTGGAACCGATCATGGTGCGTGCCTGGCCGCGTGACGGCACCAGCTCGGCGGCGACCAGCGCCTGTTGCAGATCGTCTTCGGCATTCAGGCTGATGGTCGGCATACCGTCCTGCGCCAGCTGTTCGAAGTCTGCTTCGGTCATGTCGCTCAGGCTGCCAGAGAACAGGCTCTGCGTAATGCGTTTCGCCGCTGCCAGACCGGTTTCGCCATGCACCAGACGTGTGACCTGCTCCGCCAGCACATACTGAGCGCGCGGTGCGGTGCCGCTGTTTTTGTCTTCTTCTTCCAGCGCATTGATCTCTTCAATGCTCATAAAGGTGAAGAACTTCAGGAAGCGATACACATCCGCATCCGCGGTGTTGATCCAGAACTGGTAGAACTTATAAGGGCTGGTTTTCTTCGCGTCGAGCCAAACCGCGCCACCTTCGGTTTTACCGAATTTGGTGCCGTCCGATTTGGTGATCAACGGCACGGTCAGACCCCAGGTTTGCTGCTGATGCAGACGACGGGTCAAATCGATACCGGAGGTGATGTTGCCCCACTGATCGGAACCGCCAATTTGCAGCACCACGTCATAACGCTTGTTCAGCTCGGCGAAGTCATAGCCCTGCAACAGGTTATAGGAGAACTCGGTGTAGGAGATGCCCTGATCTTCACGGTTAAGACGCTGTTTGACCGCTTCTTTGTTGATCATCTGATTCACGGAGAAGTGTTTACCGATGTCACGCAGGAAGGTCAGCACGTTCATGCCGCCGAACCAGTCGTAGTTGTTCGCCGCGATAGCGCTGTTGTCGCCGCAATCGAAGCTGAGGAACGGGGCAACCTGCTTACGGATTTTCTCAACCCACTCACCCACGGTTTCGCTGGTGTTGAGTTTACGTTCTGCTGCTTTAAAGCTGGGATCGCCAATCAGACCGGTGGCACCACCCACCAGCGCGACCGGCTTGTGTCCGGCGTCCTGAAAACGTTTCAGGCAGAGCAGCGGCACCAGATGGCCCAAATGCAAGCTGTCAGCGGTTGGGTCAAAGCCGCAATAGAGTGCAATTGGCCCTTGCGCCAGTCGCTCTGCTAACGCTTCCTCGTCCGTTACCTGGGCGATCAAGCCCCTCTCTTGCAATTGTTGTATCAGGTTACTGCTGGTCATCACTGACTCCAAATTGATCAGACTGCACCTATGCTGGTACACAGCTTTCCGCTGATTTGCGGAAGGGAAAAAAATGAGGGCTATAGCATAAAGCGCTGACGCCAACTGCGCCAGCGCTGAAAGGGGATAAAACGCAGTTTTACGGGGCCAGACGGTCGATTGACCAGCCATTGTCCTGACGCTGATAAAGGAAGCGATCGTGCAGACGATGTTCACCGCCCTGCCAGAACTCCATGGTGTGGAATTTCACGCGAAATCCGCCCCAGAAACTCGGCAGCGGCACTTCGCCCTGCTGAAACTTCTGCTTCAGCTCAAGGAACTTGCCTTCGAGGATGCCGCGCGCGGAAATCCGGCTCGACTGTTTGGATACCCAGGCGCCAATCTGGCTGTCACGCGGGCGGCTGTGGAAATACTTCAGCACCTCCAGCGGGGAGAGCTTTTCCACTTCGCCCAACACCATCACCTGACGTTCGAGGAAATGCCACGGGAAGTGCAGCGAAATACGCGGGTTATCCGCCAGCTGCAACGCTTTACGGCTGCCAAGGTTGGTGTAAAACACCATGCCCTGCGCATCGTAGTGCTTCAGCAGCACAATGCGCTGGTAAGGCTGGCCGCTGCTGTCGACCGTCGCCACCGTCATGGCCGTCGGATCGGGCAACTGCGCGGTACAGGCCTGTTGCAGCCAATGTTCAAACAATGCCAGAGGGTCTTCTGGCAGATCTTTGCGCCGCAGGCCGCCGCGGGTGTATTCACGACGCAGGTGGGCAATATTTTGCAAGCTGTCACTGTCGCTCATGCTGATCACTCTTTCTCAATCAATTACCGGCATTCTGCAATTCGCAGTCATTAATCACAATCTTATCGTTGCGCTCAACAAAAGCACCGTTGCCTTTCGACCAGAACACATAGGTGCCGTCGCTGTAGCGGGCGCCCGAGGCGGAGACCGTCTGCGTCAATGTTAAGGGTTTACCATCCAGAATAAAGCTGACCTGCTGCCGCGCATTGTCCTGCGTGACGGTCAGCGGCAGCGTGCCGCAACGGTAGTGCAGCGTTTGCGGTTCGCTGGCGGGTTTATGCATTAAACCACAGCCGCTGAGCAGCAGGATGCCTGCCGCCAAAAACGCACTCTTTTTCATCATCGCTCCTTAGCGTAGCGGCCGCGCATTGGCCGGATAGATAGCACCCAGCACGCTCATTTCCCGCGCGCCGGTTACTGCGGGCAAATTGCCCGGCAAGCCTGACAGGGTGCGGAAGGCCAGCCAGGCAAACGCCAGCGCCTCCATATCGTCGCCGCTGATGCCAGCCTGATCGGTGGTGTTCACTTCTGTCCCCGGCAGCAGCGCCGCCAGGCGCGCCATCAGCTGCGGGTTACGGCTGCCCCCGCCGCACACCAGCAGGCGATCGCAGCCATCATTAAGCTGTACCTGCTGAGCAATGGTCAGCGCGGTGAGTTCGGTAAGGGTCGCCTGCACATCCTGCGGCGCCAGCGCCGGGAAGCGTTGCAGCTGCTGCTCAATCCAGCCGAGGTTGAAATATTCGCGCCCGGTGCTTTTCGGCGGCGGCAGCGCAAACCAGGGATCGGCCAGCATCTGGTCCAGCAGCGCAGGCACCAGCTGACCGCTGCGCGCCCAGACCGCGTCTTTATCGTACGCTTTGCCCTGATTACGCCAGATCCACGCATCAATCAGCATATTGCCTGGGCCGGTGTCGAAACCGCGCACCGGCTTCGCCGGGATCAGCAGCGAGAGATTGGCGATGCCGCCGATATTCAGCACCATGCGCCGTTCAACGCTGTCCATTAATAACGCCTGATGGAAGGCGGGCACCAGCGGCGCGCCCTGGCCGCCCAGCGCCATATCCCGGCGGCGAAAATCACCGACCACCGTCACGCCGGTTGCGGCCGCAATCTGGTTATTATCACCGATTTGCAGGGTGTTGGGCGCATCGCTTAGCGGCTCGTGCCACACCGTTTGCCCGTGGCAACCAATCGCCATAACATCACTGGCTTCCAGCGACTGCTGGCGCATCAGGGTCAGCACCGCTTCGGCGAATAGCCTGCCGAGCCGGGTATCGAGCTGCCCCAGCTGCGACAGCGTAAGGGATTGCCCCTGACAGATTGCCAGCACCTGTTGCCGCAGATCCTGGGGGATCGGATGACAGTAACTCGCCTGCTGCGCCACCATCTGGTCATCAATGGCAGCCAGTACGACATCAACGCCGTCAAGACTGGTACCGGACATCACACCGATATAGCGTCCTGATTTCATAAACTTTCCTTACTCGCCCGCGAGCAAATGATTCATCTCTTTGTAGCCTGGCAAATTACGGCGGCTAATTCTATGATTAAATTCCGCTTTTTAAGCACCTTATCCACCCGCTTTGCGGTGTAAAATATTTTCATTGTCCAATTGAATTATTGTTGAGATGCAATGGTCTATGCTTCGCCCCCAGCCGCGGATTATTCGGACTAAAGTCAATTGACTGGTTTGTGTCTTATACTTTGAGCAGGACGGGATAAGAACATGGCGCACATTTGCATTAAGGAGCTTTCTGATGATTAAGCGTTTACTGGTCGTCTCTCTGACCGGCTTAACTCTGGCAGGTTGTGTCAGCAACGACACGCTTTCCGGTGATGTTTACAGTGCCAGCGAAGCAAAACAGGTACAAAACGTTTCTTACGGAACGTTGGTCTCTGTCCGCCCGGTGAAGATTCAGGGTGGCGATGAGAACAACGTGATTGGCGCCATTGGTGGTGCGGTACTGGGTGGCTTCCTCGGTAATACCGTTGGCGGTGGTACTGGTCGTTCCCTCGCAACAGCCGGTGGCGCTGTGCTGGGTGGCGTCGCAGGCCAGGGTGTTCAGAGCAGCCTCAATAAGAGCGACGGTGTAGAACTGGAAATTCGTAAGGATGACGGTAATACCATCATGGTGGTGCAGAAGCAGGCAGCAACCCGCTTCTCTGTCGGCCAGCGTGTGGTGATGGCGTCGAACGGCAGCCAGGTTACGGTGTCGCCGCGCTAAGTGAACAGATAAAAAAAACCGACGCCCTGGCGTCGGTTTTTTTATTTCTCGCGGTTTTGCAACTCGAGAATGTTTTTCTCCAGTCGGGCAATCAGCGTCACCATCTGATTGACCTCTTCCCGGTTGATACCGTTCAGGATGTCATCCCGCGTGGCATCAATCACATTTTCGACCTGTTCAATGATCGGCTCCGCCTGTCGGGTCAGCTTGATGCGCTTCGCACGACGGTCGTTGGCGCAGGTTGAACGGGTGATTAATCCCTTCTCTTCCAGTTGGTCGAGCGTACGAACCAGCGAGGGTTGCTCAATACCAATGGCCTTCGCCAGCTGAATCTGCGACTGCTCTGGCGGTAGTTGATGAATATTGTGTAATGTCACCCAATGTGTCTGCGTCAACTCAAGCGGCTTCAGACGCTGGTCGATCAAGGCACGCCAGATGCGCACCAGGCGGGATAGATCCGTTCCGAGTGTCGTATCCATTTCATCTCCTTATAATTAGCTTGCTAGCTATCAAGCCAGATTTTACACTATTCTGCGAGTTTACAGGACAAAATACAAATCCCAGGCCAGCTGACACACGCGTTCATCTACGCTTCATTGAGAGATAACCTGGGTTAACTAAGGATGATGACACGTGTCTTTTTCCCCGTTTACCGCTAGTGCGCCACTCACCGACCTGGTTTTTGGTGCCTCGCTATTTTTCCCCCCGCTGTTCAAAGCGGTGCTGTTGGGTTTCTTCTTCTGGCTGCTGATTCATCCGTTGCTGCGCGGCTGGATGTACTCCGGTGATATCTGGCATCCCACATTAATGGACCTTTCACTGTTTGTTCTGTGCGTCACCGCTGCACTTTGGTTACTGAGCCTCGGATAAATCACCATGAAATTCAATCCCTTTAAGTATTTTTCTACCCTGGTGGTATTTGCGCTGGCGCTGCTGGCGGGCTGGTGGATGTGGAATTACTACATGCAATCGCCCTGGACTCGTGACGGCAAAGTACGCGCTGAACTGGTCGACATTACGCCAGAAGTCTCCGGGCGCATAGTCGCATTATCGGTGCGCGATAATCAGTTTGTGCATAAAGGACAAACGTTGCTGACCCTCGATCCGGTGCCGTGGCAAATCGCGCTGGATAATGCCGAAGCGCAGCTGGCGAAAGCCCAGTCTGACGAGGAGAAGGCTCAGCATGAGTTAACGCGACGCAGCAATCTGCCGCGCAACGTGATTTCCGCCGAAGATCTTGATGCGGCGCGACTGACGGCGAACGCCGCCACGGCAACCAGCAAAGCTGCTCAGGCCACGCTGGATCAGGCGCGCTGGAATCTGCAACAAACCGTCGTCAGCGCCCCTACGGATGGCTGGATCAGCAACCTCACGCTGCGTCCGGGCAACTACGCGACCGCCGGCACGCCGCTGTTTGCGCTGGTCGACAGCCACTCTTATTACGTGATGGGCTACTTCGAAGAGACCAAACTGCGCCATATCCAGCCGGGGGCCATCGCTAACATCGTGTTGTACAGCAACGGGCAGCGTTTGCAGGGCAGAGTTGAGAGCATCGGGCGCGCCATTTACGATCAGAGCGTCGACAGCGATAGCGGGCTGGTGCCGGATATCAAACCCAATGTGCCCTGGGTGCGGCTGGCGCAACGCGTTCCGGTGCGTATCCATCTGGATGCGATCCCGGATGACGTCCCGCTGGTGGCGGGCACCACCTGCACCATCTCAATTGTGCGCTGAGGCTCCGCATGAATTTGCAGTGGCTGGCGTGGCAAAACCTGCCGTGGATGAAAGCCTCCTCCGGCGAATGGCGTTATGCGTTGCGTAACGGCATCGCCATGTGCCTGGCGCTGACGGTCGCCTATGTGCTGCAACTGGATCAGCCCTATTGGGCGATGACCTCGGCGGCCGTGGTGAGCTTCCCTACCGTTGGCGGCGCGATCAGCAAAAGTCTCGGCCGTATTGTCGGCAGTCTGCTCGGAGCCACGGCCGCGCTGCTGATTGCCGGGCATACGCTGAATGAACCCTGGCTCTTTGCCTTCTTTATGGCCGGCTGGCTGGCGCTCTGCACCTGGATCGCCAACCATTATCAGAACAATGTCGCCTACGCCTTCTCACTGGCGGGCTATACCGCCGCCATCATCGCCTTCAGCAGCGTCAATATCACCGATATCACCGATTTATGGACCATCACCCAGGCACGAGTCTGCGAGGTTATTTCCGGCATTCTCTGTGCCGGGCTGATGATGATGGTGCTGCCCAGCACCTCGGATGGTCACGCATTAATGGGTTCTTTGCGACAGATGCATGCCAGGCTGCTGGACCATGCGGTGCTGCTGTTGCAGCAGGGCAGCACCGACAATGTGCGCACCGCGCATGAGAATGTGATCAGCCAGATTCTGACCATGAACCTGCTGCGCATCCAGGCATTCTGGAGCCACTACCGTTTTCGGCGGCAAAATAACGTGCTCAATTACGTGCTGCATCAGCAACTGCGCTTAACCAGCGTGCTCTCCAGCCTGCGTCGCATGTTGCTGAACTGGCCGGATGCGCCTGCCGCCTTGTTTGAGGCGATGCAAAAATTACTGCATGAACTGGCACAGCCGGATTGCGATAAATACCGGCTGGCGCTGATCCTGCGCAGCATCACCCCCGCCGCCGCAGGGGATTATCGCCAGCGCGCCTTTGTGCAGCGCCTGCGTTATTTTTGCTGGGTTTACCTGAATGTAAGCCGCTGGATCCGCCTGATCGAACGGGCCGACGCCGATACGCGTTTTCAGCCACCGCGCGTGCCGTCGCTGGCGCGGGAGAGCGACAATGCCGAAGCGGGCTGGAGTGCCCTGCGCACCTTTAGCGTGATCATGCTGGGCTGCGCTTACTGGATTACCACCCAATGGGATTCCGGCGCGGCGGCGCTGACGCTGACGGCCATCGCCTGCGTGCTGTACTCCTCTGCCCCCTCGCCGACCGGCAGCATTTCGCTGCTGCTGAAAACCCTGCTGTGGCTGTCCGTGTTCAGCTTTGTGTTGCAGTTTGGCCTGATGGTGCAGATTAGCGCGTTGTGGCAATTTTTGCTGGTGCTGTTCCCGCTGCTGATCACGCTTCAGCTGTTCAAGTTACAGCAGAAAAAGCGTGCCGCGATGTGGGGGCAATTCATTGTATTTATGGGGTCGTTTATTGCCGTCAGCAATCCGCCGGACTGGGACTACCAAAGTTTTCTCAACGACAATCTGGCCAAGGTTTGCGGCGTGATGCTGGCGTGGCTGGCATTTCAGATATTGCGTCCCAGCTCCGATGCGCGCCGCAGCCGTCGTCATATCCGCGCGCTGCGCCACGCCTTTCTCGATCAGTTGCGCCGTCATCCACAGCTGAGCGAAAGCCGCTTTGAATCGCAGATTTATCATCATATCAGCCAGTTAAGTAACAGCCGCGACGAACAGGCGCGGATCTGGCTGCTGCGCTGGGGCGTGGTTTTGCTTAACTGTTCGCATATTGTGTGGCAACTGCGCGACTGGCAACCCGCCTCGCCGACGCTGGCGCATATGCGCGACAGCAGCTTACAGGATTTACAGCGCATCATGAGCCTGCGCGGGGTGCGTCACGCCTCGTTACAGGCCACGCTGGATGAACTGGAGGGAATGATTGCGCAACTGCCGGTTGAGCAGGATAGCGAAGCCAACACCCTGGCTGGCATCCTCTGGCGGTTGCGTTGTTCACTGGCGCAGCTGAAGCAGGCGGTGCCGGACTGATTACTGACAATATTGCTGCTGCTGGCGATTAAAATCGTCCTGCAACTGTTGCAGGGTTTTCCGTCCTTCAAACCGGGTCTTATCCTGATCGGTCATCGGTTCAATGACCAGCGCCTTCTCTTCCGGCGAGTAGATAAAACGCCGCGTCAACAGCGTGCCGGTGAAACTTTTGCCAGCGATACCGCCGCACACCATGATCATAGTGTGATGAAAAATTTCGGTATGGGTGAAATCCGTCTCGGTGGCGCTGCGCAATACGTTCTGACACCCCTGCGCTTCCAGCTGTTGCAGCGTGCGCTGCGTCAGCCATTCGCGGCCACGGGCAATGTTTTCGCAACTGGCGCGGAGCGGGTTGATGTCGATAGTTCTTTGCAGCAACCGACTGGCGTCGAGCCGTAACTGCGTATCATTAGGTTGATCACATCCTGCCAGCAACGCACATAACAGCATGATCCCGCACGTTTTCATTCCTGCCCCTGAGCTGTTTAGTCCCTGTCACGTATCATAGGCGGGAACCGCGGCAAAAACATCTGCAGAAATGTCTCGTTACGCAAATCAGGGCGGCAAACCGGTTGCCGCCGCCGATTTAAATCACGCCACAGGCAAAACGGGCGCCGCCGCCGCCCAGTGGTTGCGGGTGGTCGGAATGATTATCGCCGCCCATATGCACCATCAGAGCTTTGCCCTTGATTTGACTCAGCGATTTGATGCGCGGCGCCAGTACCGGGTAATTCGCTTTGCCATCATCGGTGACAAACAACGCAGGCAGATCGCCGAGATGCCCGCTGGCATACGGACCGAGGTGCTTGCCGGTATTTTCAGGATCGAGATGGCCGCCCGCCGCCCCGGCGGCAACCATTTTCCCGTCCGACTCCGCGGGCGCACAGCTGCCTTTAGCATGGACATGGAAGCCATGAATGCCGGGCGGCAGACCACTCAGGGCGGGGATAAATTGCAGGCCGTAGGGGGTTTCGCTGATGACCACTTTACCGATAGAGGCACCGATGCCCTGCGCGGTCACCTTATGCAGCTCAACCTCTTCCGTGGCTGCCTGCGCTGCGCTGACACAAAAGAGCGCCAGTGCAGCAATCACAGTTTTGTTCATATCGTCTCCTTGCGGTTCACAGTCCCTGTAAGCCTGGACGGCTTTTGTCCAGGCTGCCGCAGTTTTACGCTTTAGGGCACATCATAACCGAGGGCCGCTTTACGAATGCGGAACCACTGCTGGCGATCGAGGCTCAGCTCGCTGCCGGCCACCGCGTCACTGATGCGCGCAATTTTGCCCGACCCAATAATCGGCAGCGGGCGGCTGGGCAGTTTCATCACCCACGCATACACCACCTGTTCGATATTGCTGGCGCCGATCTCCTGCTGTACCTGATGCAGTTCATCACGCAGCGGCTGATAATGTGGATCGTTAAACAGGCGGCCGCCGCCGAGGCATGACCAGGCCATCGGCCGGATGCGTTGCTGCTGACATTGATCCAGCGTGCCATCCAGCAGCGTCGATTGTTCCAGCGGCGAAATTTCCAGCTGATTGGTGACCAGGCTGAACGGCAGACGTGACTGCAACAGGGTAAATTGCGATGCGGTGAAGTTGGAGACGCCGAAATGACGCACCTTGCCGCTTTGATGCAGCGACAGGAAGGCTTCCGCCACTTCATCCGCATCCATCAGCGGATCGGGGCGATGAATCAGCAGCAGATCGAGATAATCGGTGCCGAAGTGGCGTAGCGAGTTTTCCGCGCTGTGCAGAATATGCCGGGCTTCCGTGATGTAGTGACCAATCTGGTGTTCCGCTTTCGCCCGGGTGGCAATGCCGCACTTGGTGACGATTTGCAGTTTTTCGCGCAGGCCCGGCGCCAGTTTGAGCGCGGCGCCAAACGCCGCTTCGCAGCGGTAGTCGCCATAAATATCGGCGTGATCGACGGTGGTGATGCCCAGCGAGAGATGATGCTCAATAAACTGCACGCACTGCTGCGGCGTCATGCCCCACTCCATCAGGCGCCAGTAACCCATGATCAGCGGCGAAAACGCCGGTCCCTGCGGAGCAATTTGTTGCGGTTGTAACATCGTGACTCTCCATCCGAATGACGAATCGCGAGTATAACGGAAAGTCACTGGCCGGGCGGTCAGAACAGCGTGGGTTGTTGCGGTTCGTCAGGTTCTTCGTTCTTTTGCTGTCTTTGCAGGCGTTGCCAGCGCAGGCGACACAGACGCAATACGTCGCGCTTTTGTGCATCGCTGTAGGACATCCAGTTAAAACGCTCTTCGCGGCTGCGCAGGCAGCCACGGCAATAGCCGCGCGCATCGCTCTGGCAAATGCCGCGACAGGGACTGGGAACAGGAAAAAACTCAAGTTGCTCGGCCACATCAACCTCAATGTGTTTTAGTTGCAGCATATTGATAACAGCTTAGTGACATTGTGCAAGGAGTAAACGCTGATCGCACGCATTCTGTGCATTCAATCAAACAGAGCGCCGGACCGTAACTGCTGCTTACCAAACAGGAGCGTCTGACCCCCTCTGACCTGCGCTACGTTGATGCTTCGTTAAGGTTTTCCTCATATTTTGTCCTTACTCTGGCGCCATTTCGATCCATTGATGAGTTTTCATGAAATTCCCGAATAAGTTACACTGTCACTCCGGCTGGTTTAATTTCAGTGCCGCGTTGTTCTTTGGTGTTGTGTTAAATGGCCTGTTTCTGCTGCGCGCATGGCAAATCATTCCTTATTATCACCTGCACGATTATCTGTTTGCCGCCAGTATTCCCGTGGTTCTGATCGCGGCGTTCTACTTTATTTTCTCTCTGCTCGCCTGGCCCTTTATTCGTAAACCCTTGCTGGTGATGCTGGTGCTGGCCAGCGCCGCGGCAAACTATTTTATGCACAGCTTTGGCACGGTGATCGATACCAACATGATCGAGAACGTGTTCGAGTCCAATGCGCAGGAAGCCGGGGCGTTGATTAGTCGCACCTGGGTCATCTGGATGTTGCTGATGGGCATTCTGCCGGTGGCGGTAATCAGCCGCGTGCGGATTCAGTCCGGGCAACGCTGGTGGTGGAGCCTGCTGCAACGTCTGGCGGGCGCACTCGGCGCGTTACTGATTATCTTGCTGATGGCGGTGCTGTTTTATAAAGATTACGCCTCGCTGATCCGCAACAATAAAGGGCTGGTCAAAATGATCACCCCGGCGAATATCGTCAGCGGCACCGGCCACTATGTCGATCAACGCTGGTTGCAGGGCAGCCAGCAGCTGGTGAAAATCGGCCAGGATGCGCACAAAGGCCCGCTGATCGCTGCCGAACAGAAGAAAACGCTGGTGGTGCTGGTGGTGGGTGAGACCGGACGTGCCGAGGACTTTTCCCTTGGCGGCTACACGCGCGATACCAACCCTCAGCTGGCAAAACAGCAGGTGATTTACTATCCGCAAACCAGCTCCTGCGGCACCGAAACCGCAGTCTCCGTGCCCTGCATGTTCTCCAATATGCCGCGAGAACATTACGATGCCAATCTGGCGCACCATCAGGAAGGTTTGCTGGATGTGCTGGCCCATGCCGGGGTCAGCGTGCTGTGGCGTGAAAACGACGGTGGCTGCAAAGGGGCCTGCGATCGTGTGCCGCATACCGATATGACGATGTGGAACCTGACGCAATATTGCCACGATGGCTTTTGCCTCGACGACGTGCTGCTGCACAAGCTGGACAACTACATCGGCAGCCTGCATAACGACGGCATTATCGTGCTTCACCAGATGGGCAGCCACGGGCCGGCCTATTATCAGCGCTATCCGGCTGAGTTCCGCCGCTTTACCCCGACCTGTGACAGCAATCAGATTCAGGATTGCGATCACCAGGCGCTGGTGAACACCTATGACAACTCGCTGCTGTATACCGACGATATGCTGAGCCGGACCATTGATAAGCTGAAGGCACTGAGCGATCGCTACAATGTGGCGCTGGTGTATCTCTCCGATCACGGCGAATCGCTGGGCGAGCACGGTATGTATCTGCACGGCGCGCCCTATCTGTTTGCACCCTCACAGCAGACCCATATTCCGCTGCTGATGTGGATGTCGCCGGGCTATGCCGCAACCTATCACATCAACGAGGATTGCTTACGCCAGCAGGCCACGGCCACGCCGGTGTCGCAGGACAACCTGTTCCACACCCTGCTGGGCATGTTTAATATCCAGACTAGCGAGTATCAGCCGCAGCTGGATATGATCAGATCGTGCCAGGCCGGGCGTTAAGGGTTGCATTAGACTGACTGGTCTACTACTCTGCTGCCCATGAACAAGACTCTGCAACGCAACGATACCCGTGAACATCTGCTCGCTACCGGCGAGCAGTTGTGTCTGCAACGGGGATTTACCGGGATGGGCCTCAGTGAAATGCTGACGCTGGCGGAAGTGCCGAAAGGTTCGTTTTATCACTACTTCCGTTCAAAAGAAGCCTTTGGCGTCGCCCTGCTGGAGCGTTACTTTGTGCAGCATTTGCAGCTGGTTGAGCGTCAGCTTAATCAACCCGACACCCCGGCGCGAGAGCGTTTTCTGCAACATTTCCGCGCGGCAGAGACGCTGTTTATCGAACGCGGCCATATCATGGGTTGCCTCGGCGTAAAGCTGTCCGCAGAGGTGTGCGATCTGTCGGAGCCGATGCGTGATGCGCTGCAATATGGCGCAAATGCGGTGATCGGCGCCTACGCGCGTTGTCTGGCTGAGGTGGCGACAGAACAAACGCTGCCCTACGGGCAAAGCCCGCAACAGCTGGCTGAGCGCTGCTATTTGCTGTGGCTCGGCGCCAGTTTGCAGAGCAAAATTTCACGGGAATCAGGCCCGATAAGCCTGGCGCTCGATACTATCGAACAGTGGCTCAGTCGCCACTGATTTTAAAAACCGCAGTCTCTAGTCGACCGGTCTAATACAGGAGTCATTATGGCGAGCAAACAGCTGTTCTCCCCACTTAAAGTTGGTGCGATTACCGTACCTAACCGCGTTTTTATGGCCCCTCTGACGCGTTTGCGCAGCATTGAGCCGGGCGATATCCCTACTCCGTTGATGGCCGAGTATTACCAGCAGCGTGCCAGCGCCGGGCTGATTATCACTGAGGCAACGCAGATTTCTTTCCAGGCGAAAGGTTATGCAGGTGCACCCGGTCTGCACACGCAGCAGCAAATCGCCGCGTGGAAAGTGATTAACGAAGCTATCCACGGCGCGGGCGGTCATAGCTCGGTTCAGCTGTGGCATACCGGTCGTATCTCTCATCATAGCGTGCAGCCGCAGGGTCTGCCGCCGGTCGCGCCTTCCGCACTGGCTGCGGGTACGCGCACCTCGCTGCGTCAGGCTGACGGCACAGTGTATCGTGAAGATACTTCGCTGCCGCGTGAGCTGAGCGTGGCGGAAATCCAGCAGATTGTGGCGGATTTCGGTCAGGCCGCGGCCAACGCGCGTGAAGCTGATTTCGATCTGCTGGAGCTGCACTCGGCGCACGGTTATCTGATGCACCAGTTCCTGGCACCGGATTCCAACCAGCGCACCGACGAATACGGCGGTTCGATTGAGAAACGCGGCCGTTTCGCGCTGGAAGTGGTTGATGCTGCGATTAAAAACTGGTCTGCCGACCGTATCGGCATCCGTATTTCTCCGATTGGTTCTTTCCAGAATCTGTCGAACGGCCCGGATGAAGAGGCCGCGGCGCTGTGGTACATCTCCGAGCTGGGCAAACGTAAACTGGCTTACCTGCACCTCTCCGAGCCGGACTGGGCGGGTGGTCAGCCTTATAGCGATGCTTTCCGTGAGAAAGTGCGCGCGCTGTTCCCTGGGGTGATCATCGGTGCCGGTGCCTACAGCGTGGAAAAAGCGGATGACCTGATTCAGCGCGGCCTGATTGATGCGGTCGCCTTTGGCCGCGACTTCATCGCCAACCCGGACCTGGTCGAGCGCCTGCAACAGGACGCGCCACTGAACCCGCAGCGCCCGGAGAGTTTCTACGGCGGCGGTGCCGAGGGTTATACCGACTACCCCAGCCTGTAATAAAAACCCGACTGCCGCACCGGATGTGCGGCAGTGCTGTTTCTTCAGGGCGTTAACTCGCTATACTTAGCGTTTGTGTCATTCCCTGATGACTTTTAAAAAGAGGATGTTATGCGTTTACTTCACACCATGTTACGCGTTGGCGATCTGCAACGTTCTATCGATTTCTACACCCGTGTGCTGGGTATGCGCCTGCTGCGTCAGAGCGAAAATACCGAATACAAATACACCCTGGCTTTTGTTGGTTACACCGAAGAGAGCGAAGGCGCGGTGATTGAACTGACCTATAACTGGGGTGTTGACAGCTATGACCTCGGCAACGCCTACGGCCACATCGCGCTGGGCGTGGATGATGTTGCCGCGACCTGCGATCGTATCCGCAACGCCGGTGGCAAAGTGACCCGTGAAGCTGGCCCGGTTAAAGGCGGCACCACGGTGATTGCTTTTGTTGAAGATCCGGACGGCTACAAGATCGAGCTGATCGAAAACAAACATGCCGGACACGGCATCGGCAACTAAGCCAGCCTGCCAGCCTGCGCTTTTGCCGGCTGGCACTCCTCATCTGCTGCACCCTCTCGCGATTTTTGCCATAATGCGCGCTGCCCCATTTATTGCTATGAGATCCTGATGTCTGAATCGAACGCCTTAAACGCTCTCCATCAACGCTTTCGCGGCTTTTATCCCGTGGTCATCGACGTCGAAACCGCCGGTTTTAATGCGAAGACCGATGCCCTGCTTGAAATTGCTGCGACCACACTCAGGATGGACGAGGACGGCTGGCTGCACCGCGACGAAACGCTGCATTTCCATGTCGAACCTTTTGAAGGCGCGATTCTGAATCCTGACGCGCTGGCGTTTACCGGGATTGATCCCAGCAACCCACTGCGTGGCGCGGTGAGTGAATACGACGCCCTGCATGCAATTTTTAAGATGGTGCGCAAAGGCACCAAAGACAGCGGCTGTAATCGCGCGATTATCGTGGCGCACAATGCCACCTTTGATCACAACTTTCTGATGGCAGCCGCAGAGCGCGTCGGCCTGAAACGTAACCCGTTCCATCCGTTCGCCACGTTTGATACCGCCGCATTAAGCGGGCTGGTGCTGGGTCAGACGGTGCTGGCAAAAGCCTGTAAAGCGGCGGGCATGAATTTCGACAGCACTCAGGCGCATTCCGCTCTGTATGACACCGAGCAAACGGCCATTCTGTTTTGCGAGCTGGTGAACCGCTGGAAACGGCTGGGCGGCTGGCCGCTGCCGTACAGTGACGATGAGTCGGCAGACGACGCCGAAGAGTGACAAAAAAAAGGCCGACGATTGTCGGCCTTTCTCATTATTCTGCTTCTTTATACTTCTCAGCAGTTTCTTTGATCAGCGGCAGGAGTTCACCACGCTGGAACATCTCAACGATGATGTCGCAACCACCAACCAGCTCGCCATCAACCCACAGCTGCGGGAAGGTTGGCCAGTTGGCGTATTTCGGCAATTCAGCACGGATATCCGGGTTCTGCAGGATATCAACATACGCGAAGCGCTCACCGCAGGCAGACAAAGCCTGTACCGCCTGGGCAGAGAAACCGCAGCTTGGCAGTTTCGGCGAACCTTTCATGTACAGCAGGATCGGGTTTTCTGCGATCTGGCGCTGAATTTTTTCAACAGTACTCATTTTTGCCTTCCTTAATCCGTCACTTCGTGTTTGTTTATTGTAGCGACTTCACCCCCGCACTGAAAACGGGATTTTGCATCGCGATGCTGATAATCGCCATGTTTGTTAAGTTCCGGCATGACAAATAACATTTTCATATCATTAATAAGCATTAACCGATTAATAATTAGCAATAATTGTGCTGTGTTAACCGGCTGAAATCGCTCATTTTTGCCCCATATCGAGTCTCGTAACAGATTAATGGAAAAATGCCTTACCTTTTGGAAAAAAAGTGGATTAGAATCATCACGGCACTGATCATTGATCAGATTATTCTAACTTAGCCGCAGGCTGTTTCTTATCAGACTGCTTAACCTGTAACCGGACTATGCGTTTACTTATTACGCTTTTGATACTGGCTTTCGCCCAACTGTTTTTTAATGTGGCTTCTGCTTCCCCGCAGGCGCCCGTCAATGTCAGTTTGCATAAAGCAGATAAAAAGAGTGCGCGCGAAGATGAACGTCGCAAACGACGTCCGGTGAAAACCAGCACGAAAAAATCCCGTCTGGCCAGCGTTCAAAAGTTAAGACTGAAAAAACAGCCGAAAACCGAAACCGCACTACACAAAACCACCAGCAAAAAATCCCTGCTGAAACAATCGTCGAAGAAAAAATATGGTCATCAGCGTCTGGCGAAAAGAACGTCCGAGCTGGATGAGGATACTGGCGATCTCACCACCATCAAAATGAGCAAGTCACACCGTCAGCGCTACCAGAAAGCGCGTGAAACGGCGATGAATAAGCTGATGGGACAGATTGGCAAACCCTACCAATGGGGCGGCACGTCACCGCATACCGGCTTCGATTGCAGCGGCCTGGTGTGGTATGCCTACAAAGATCTGGTGAAATACAAATTCCCGCGCACCGCGAACGAGATGTACCACCTGCGCGATGCGGCACCGATTAAGCGCGATATGCTGGAGAAAGGGGATTTGGTGTTCTTCCGCATTAACCATCGCGGCACCGCCGATCACGTTGGGGTTTACCTCGGCAACGGCAAATTCATTCAGTCACCGCGTACCGGTAAAGATATTCAGATCAGCGCGTTAGGCGAGGATTACTGGCAGAAGCATTATGTCGGCGCGCGGCGGATGATGACGCCAAAAACCATTCGCTAAACATGAGATCGAAAAAAAGCCGGACACTGATTTTCAGGTCCGGCTTTTTTTATTAATGAAGGATCGCGGTGAAGCTGAACACGATGATCATTAGCAATGCGCCAACCGTAGTACCCAGCGCCAGTTTCAGGTCTGTACTCATCACAACTCCTTAGTCACATTAATTGAAGGGTTAATGCGATTTTCGCACAGCGCCCGGTAAAAATCTCGTCTTATCCGCGCCAGCTTGCTAGAATCGCCGCCTTTCGTTGCGCAACAGATTTTGCGCACGCTGTGTTTGCGGCAAGATGAAGCGATATTGACTGATAGTTAACGCCTTTTTCAGTCCTTAATGCCCCCAAAATCGGGGCGCAAAACCATTAGCAGACGCAAACGTTTAACAATATACTTATCAGTAAGTTGCGATAAGCCCGGGAGTACCATTTTCATGGCAACAATTAAAGATGTGGCGAAACGCGCCGGTGTCTCCACCACCACCGTTTCGCATGTCATCAACAAAACGCGTTTTGTCGCGGAAGAGACGCGTAACGCCGTATGGGAAGCGATTAAAGAGCTGCATTATTCGCCGAGTGCCGTGGCGCGCAGCCTGAAAGTCAACCACACCAAAACGCTGGGGCTGCTGGCAACCTCCAGCGAAGCGCCCTATTTTGCTGAAATTATTGAAGCGGTGGAAAACCACTGTTTCGATCGCGGCTATACGCTGATTCTCGGCAATGCGCATAACGATCTGCAAAAGCAGCGGGCCTATCTGTCGATGATGGCGCAGAAACGTGTCGATGGCCTGCTGGTGATGTGTTCTGAATATCCCGACGACCTGCTGACCATGCTGGAAGAGAACCGCAATATCCCGATGGTGGTGATGGACTGGGGTGAGTCGCGCGGTGATTTTACCGATACCGTACAGGACAACGCTTTCCAGGGGGGCTATCTCGCCGGTCGTTATCTGATTGAGCGCGGCCACCGCGACATTGGCGCGATCCCCGGTCAGATGGAACGCAACACCGGTGGCGGCCGCCATGCCGGTTTTCTTCAGGCACTGAATGAAGCAGGCATCACCGTGCGCCCTGAGTGGATTGTGCAGGGCGATTTTGAGCCGGAATCCGGCTACCAGGCGATGCAGCAGATCCTTAACCAGAAGCAGCGCCCGACCGCAATCTTCTGCGGTGGCGACATCATGGCAATGGGCGCCATTTGCGCCGCCGACGAGATGGGTTTGCGCGTGCCGCAGGATATTTCCGTGATTGGCTATGACAACGTGCGCAACGCCCGCTACTTTACCCCAGCGCTGACCACGGTCCACCAGCCCAAAGCGCAGCTGGGCGAGAAAGCGCTGGAGATGCTGCTCGATCGCATTACCAGCAAGCGTGAAGATCCGCAAACCATCGAAGTTCAGCCGACATTGATTGAGCGTCGCTCAGTGGCTGACGGCCCGTTCCGCGACTATCGCCGTTAAGCAACGGTTTCGCTCAGCCATTCGTGGTTGAGCGTCTCTGCATCGCCAAGATAGGCCAGCAACCAGCCCAACGCCGGAGAGGCGCGCTGTTCTGACCAGCTGACGCAGCAAGGGCTGTCCGGAAACGGCGTTGGCAGCAGCAATTCGGTTAAGCCGCCGCTGTCCAGCAGCGGCCGGGCTAAATGACCTGGCACCATCCCCACGCACAGCCCGGCCAGCAAGCAATCCAGCCCGGTCTCCCATTCCGGCACCACCAGGCGACGCTGATTATCCAGCGTCCAGGTCATGCGGCGCGGCAGCGCCCGCGAGGTATCCTCCAGCACCAGCGACGGCCAGGCGCGCAGTGTCTCCTCATCCAGCAACGCGCTATTCGCTAACGGATGATCGGGGCTGACAACGCAGCGCCAGTTAAGCGCCCCCATATCCTGAAAGGCAAAACGTCCCCCCACCGGAATCGCCTGGGTGGCACCAATCGCCACATCAACCCTGCCGTCCGCCAGCGCATCCCAGACGCCATTAAACACTTCGTAGCTGATAATCAGCTCCATATCGGGAAAGTGGCGATAAAAATCTTTCACCAGCTGCCGGGTACGTTGCGGTTTAACGATACAGTCAACCGCAATGCTGAGCTGACCACGCCAGCCATTGGCCAGCTGCTGACACTGACGCCGGGTGGCCAGCATTTTTTTGATAACACCGCGACCTTCGCGCACAAAATGCTCGCCCGCAGCGGTCAGCACCACTTCCCGATGCTGACGTTCAAACAGCGGCACCGCCAGCCAGGTTTCCAGCTGACGGACCGTATAGCTGATGGCAGAAGGTACGCGGTGCAGCTCCTGCGCGGCTGCGCTGAAACTGCCGGTACGCGCCACGGCATCCACCACCTCAAGGGCATATTCTGACCACATTTTTTTGCCTGCAAATTTTTTGATAGCACTTTGCAAATATTAGCGTTTCACAAAGGCCGCCGCACCCTTTTACACTCCCCCGCGTTCAACCTGCCAAAAGAGAATTACCATGTTGTCATCAAAAGGATTTCTACCCTGGCTTGCGTTACTCAGCATGCTGGGCTTTCTTGCTACGGATATGTATCTGCCTGCATTTGGTGCTATGCAGCAGGATTTTGCCACCGCACCCGGCACCATCAGTGCCAGCCTGAGCCTGTTCCTGGGCGGATTTGCCTGTGCGCAGGTGTTCTGGGGACCCCTTTCCGATCGTTTCGGCCGTAAGCCTGTTCTGCTGGCGGGATTAGTGATTTTTGCCCTTGGCTGCCTTGGCATGTTGTGGGTCACGGATGTACGTCTGATGCTGGCCCTGCGTTTCGTGCAGGCCGTAGGCGTGTGCGCTGCCGCAGTGAGCTGGCAGGCGCTGGTGGTGGATCGTTATCCGCGCGCGCAGGCGAATAAGGTGTTCGCCACCATTATGCCGCTGGTAGCGCTCTCTCCCGCGCTGGCTCCGCTGTTAGGTGCCTGGCTGATGGGCCATTTTCACTGGCGCAGTATCTTTGTGCTGCTGACGCTGATCACTGTCGTGCTGTTGATAGGTACCCTGAAACTGAGCAGCCCTGCCCGTTCCAGCGCGGCGCGCGTTGCGCAACCCGGCTGGCTGAGTTTACTGGCTTCGCGGATTTATAGCGGCAACGTGCTGATCTACTCCGCCTGTTCCGCCAGCTTTTTTGCCTGGCTGACAGGCTCGCCGTTTATCCTCGCCGATGCGGGCCTCTCCCCCGCGGATATCGGCCTGAGTTATATACCGCAAACCATCGCGTTTCTGATTGGCGGCTTTGGCTGCCGCGCGTTGCTGAATCGTTTTCAGGGCAAACAGCTGCTGCCGTGGTTGCTGGTGATTTATAGCCTGAGCATTATCAGCCTGTTTGCCGTCGCCCAGCTGCCAGCCCCTGCCCTGTGGGCGTTATTGCTGCCGTTTTGCGGTATGGCGCTGGCTAACGGCGCGATCTATCCGATTGTGGTGGCCAGCGCTCTGCTGCCATTCCCTCACGCCACCGGTAAAGCCGCTTCGCTACAAAACCTGCTGCAACTGGGGCTATGCTTTGTGGCCAGCCTGCTGGTCTCTGCCGGTCTGCATCAGGCGCTGCACAGCACCAGCCTGGTCATGCTCGCCACCGTCGCCCTCGCCTGGGCCGGTTACGGCTGGCAACGTGTTGCAACAAACGCACAAAGTGATGTTGCTCACAACTCTCGTCCCTGCGAAGATAATCACTAAGGCAACGATTTTAGTTAGCATACTAACGATAAGTCGTTGAATATTGACCCACGTAAGCATATACTGCGTGGGTCAGCATTTCTGTAACAAATCAATAACATAATTGTATTAATTTTAAGCGACTCTGTCGCTGGGATGGCGTCTGCACGATATTCTTCCCCCTGTGTTGTGGCAGACATTTCTACTCAGATTCATACCTCTGTAAAACGTCGGATATCTGGCGCACGGATTTTCCGTGAGTTCTCTCACAAGCCTGGAGAAATTGACTATTCTATTTCTCAGGTTGAATCGGACAGGTGATGGAGAAGCTATGAGTTCATCGTGTATAGAAGAAGTGAGCCTTGAAGAAAACCACTGGTTTCGTATCGCCCATGAATTACTCGAACGGGCCGATATTGCCGTAAATGGCACTCGCCCCTGGGATATTCAGGTTAAGCATCCGGATTTTTTTAAACGGGTCCTGCAGGAAGGATCGCTGGGCCTCGGCGAAAGTTACATGGACGGCTGGTGGGATTGCGAAAATCTCGATATGTTTTTCCACCGTGTACTGAAGCATCATCTGGATCAGCAATTACCTCATCATTTTAAAGACACGCTGCGTATTGCGGCGGCGCGTTTAACCAACCTGCAATCGAAAAAGCGGGCCTGGATAGTCGGCAAAGAACATTACGATCTCGGTAATGATCTTTTTTCGCTGATGCTGGACCCCTTTATGCAATATTCCTGCGGCTACTGGAAAGATGCAGAAACGCTGGAACAGGCACAGCAGGCGAAGCTCGATATGATCTGCCGCAAGTTGCAACTTGAGCCAGGCATGACATTGCTGGATATCGGTTGTGGCTGGGGCGGGCTGGCGGAATTCGCCGCACGCAATTACGGCGTTAAGGTGCATGGCGTGACGATTTCCGCCGAGCAACAGAAAATGGCGCAGGAGCGTTGCGCCGGTCTGGATGTCACCATTCTGTTGCAGGATTATCGCGATCTCAATTTGCAGTTTGATCGCATCGTGTCAGTCGGGATGTTCGAACATGTGGGTCCGAAAAATTACGCGACCTACTTCGACGTGGCCGATCGCAATCTCAAGCCGGACGGTATTTTCCTGCTGCATACCATTGGGTCAGTGAAAACCGATATGAATGTCGATCCCTGGATCGATAAATATATCTTCCCGAATGGTTGTCTGCCCTCAGTACGCCAGATTGCCGATGCCAGCGAGTCGCATTTCGTGATGGAAGACTGGCACAATTTCGGCGCGGATTATGACACCACGCTGATGGCCTGGCATCACCGCTTTCTTGAGGCCTGGCCGCAGCTGGCAGAAAAATACGGTGACCGTTTTAAACGCATGTTCAGCTACTATCTCAACGCCTGCGCCGGAGCCTTCCGCGCACGAGATATTCAGCTATGGCAGGTAGTGTTCAGCCGTGGGGCCGAAGGCGGTCTGCGGGTGGCTCGCTAGCCAATAAAAAAGGCGCCGCAAGGCGCCTTTGTTTTAACGTCAGGTTATTCGCTGTCGTCAGGCTGTAACTGCGCCAGTGCGGCGGCTTCACGCTGCGCCAGCACGCGCTCCACGGTTTCGACAATCGCCTGCGTATGAGGATCGATTTCAATGTTCACCTTGTGACCCAGCTTTTTCGCCCCCAGCGTGGTGCGCTCCAGCGTTTCCGGGATCAGGTGCACGCAGAATTTACTTTTCGTAACGTCGCCGACCGTCAGGCTAATGCCATCGATGCCCACAAAACCTTTATGCAGAATATATTTCATCTGCGCCGCGTCCTGTAATTTAAACCACACCTCGCGGTTGTTCTCTGACTGAATAATTTTGCAGATTTCCGCCGTGGTCATAATATGGCCGGACATTAAGTGACCGCCAATTTCATCGCTGAACTTCGCCGCGCGCTCAATATTGACCACATCACCCACCTGTAATTCCCCCAGGTTGGTAATGCGCAACGTTTCTTTGATTAAGTCAAAGCTGACGCGATCGCCTTCAACTGCCGTCACCGTCAGGCAGCAACCGTTGTGCGCCACCGATGCGCCCAGCGCCAGGCCCGGCAACAGTTCTTCCGGTAGCTTTACGATATGGGTGCGAAACAGTTTTTTTTCTTCAATGGCAACAATCTCTGCCGTACCCTGCACAATTCCTGTAAACATAATCTCAGCCTCTGCGAAGTTTGCTGTAGTTTATCACAGCTGCCACGGTCAGGTTTAATTTGGCGGTGCGCAAAATTTACACACTCGTGTTAACAAAATGCGAACAATGTTTGGCGGATGACCGGGCGACCGTTACACTAGCCACGCATTCTTTGGGGACTTCCCCCCGCTCTCTTCTTATTTAAACGCAGGTGATACGTGCAGAAGTATTTAACAGAAGCGCGTCAATTGCTGGCCCTTGCGATCCCGGTCATCCTTGCTCAGGTTGCCCAGACCGCAATGGGTTTTGTGGATACCATTATGGCCGGTGCGGTAAGCGCCACGGATATGGCCGCCGTTGCTGTCGGCACCTCTATCTGGCTTCCCGCCATTCTGTTCGGTCATGGTTTGCTACTGGCATTGACGCCCACCGTTGCGCAACTCAACGGTTCAGGTCGCCGTGAGCGCATCGCTGAACAGGTGCGTCAGGGCTACTGGCTGGCGCTGTTTGTAGCGTTGCTGATTATGCTGGTGTTGTGGAACGCGGGTTATCTGATCCACGCGATGCACGACATCGATCCGCTGCTGGCCGCCAAAGCCGAAGGCTATCTTCATGCGCTGCTGTTCGGTGCGCCGGGCTATCTGTTTTTCCAGGTGGCGCGTAACCAGTGCGAAGGCTTATCGAAAACCAAACCTGGGATGGTGCTGGGCTTCCTCGGGCTGATGGTGAATATTCCGCTCAACTACGTGTTTATCTATGGTCACTTCGGGATGCCTGCACTCGGCGGCGTCGGCTGCGGGGTCGCCACCGCCTCGGTGTATTGGGTGATGTTTATCGTGATGCGCTTCTGGCTGAAGCGTATGGGCAGTATGCGCGATATCCGTATGACCAGCGGCTTTTCAGCGCCGTCGCGGGCCATTTTATCGCGGCTGTTTACCCTCGGCCTGCCGGTGGCGCTGGCGCTGTTTTTTGAAGTGACGTTGTTTGCGGTGGTGGCGCTGATGGTGTCGCCGCTCGGTATCGTCAAAGTGGCCGGGCATCAAATCGCGCTTAACTTCAGCTCGCTGATGTTCGTTCTGCCCCTGTCGCTCGGGGTGGCCACCACCATTCGCGTCGGCTACCGGCTCGGCCAGGGATCGGCGGAGCAGGCACGGGTGGCCGCATGGGCAGCGCAGGGCGTCGGCATCAGCATGGCGGCGGTTACCGCATTATTTACCGTGACCTTCCGCCATCATATCGCCGCCCTGTATACCGCTAATCCGGAAGTGATTACCCTCGCCGCCCAGCTGATGTTGCTGGCAGCGATTTACCAGTTCTCGGATTCGATTCAGGTGATTGGCAGCGGCATTCTGCGCGGATATAAAGATACCCGCTCCATCTTCTTTATCACGCTGGTGGCTTACTGGGTGCTGGGTCTGCCCTGCGGCTACATTCTGGGCCTGACCGACCTGGTGGTGCCTCGCCTCGGACCGGCCGGTTTCTGGTGTGGCTTTATCATCGGACTGACTTCGGCAGCGATCATGATGATCTGGCGTATCCGCCGTTTACAGCAGCTGCCTGCACAGGTGATTCTGACGCGCGCTGCGCGCTAAGTGGCTGAGCGGGCCGGAAAAGGCCCGCAACGCCTAAAAAAACGACGCATAGCACAGATGCTGGTCAGTCATGATGAAAAATCGCTTTTTCCCCTTGCCAGCTTACCGGCCTGCCGTTAATATTCGTCCCCGCTGTCGCCCTGACAGCGTGTTGCGCTCTTAGCTCAGTTGGTTAGAGCACCACCTTGACATGGTGGGGGTCGATGGTTCGAGTCCATTAGAGCGCACCAAGTGCGTCCGTAGCTCAGTTGGTTAGAGCACCACCTTGACATGGTGGGGGTCGGTGGTTCGAGTCCACTCGGACGCACCATTTCTGTATGCGTTCTTAGCTCAGTTGGTTAGAGCACCACCTTGACATGGTGGGGGTCGATGGTTCGAGTCCATTAGAACGCACCACTCTTCTTCAATCCCGTTTCCCGTTGCGCAAGCCCCTCTTCCTTGATCTGTGTCGTTTTCTGCAACAGCTTTTATATTGGTTTTCGCATACTTAGCGTCTATACTATGCCGCGTTGTTCCACTTGAAAGGTTTCAGCGCTAACGTGTTTACTGCGAGAACTCATATTATTTGCGCAACACCGCCTGGTCGGTTCCCTCGCGTACCGCACAACTTCCCTGCACGCTTAGCTTTCGTCTCCTATTCTTACTCTGTACTGCCTGTTATCAACACCAAACGAATTTCCACTTCGGTGCCATCGCATCGAATCCCAACCTTTATCATCCATCACAACTTACAGATAACCTGACATGAAAAAGACCAAGATCGTTTGTACTATCGGTCCGAAAACCGAATCGGAAGAGATGCTGACCCAACTGCTGGAAGCGGGCATGAACGTCATGCGCCTTAACTTCTCTCACGGGGATTACGCCGAGCATGGTCAGCGCATCACGAACATGCGTGCCGTCATGGAAAAAACCGGTCGTCAGGCCGCAATTCTGCTGGACACCAAAGGTCCCGAAATCCGTACCATGAAACTGGAAGGTGGCAACGATGCGCCACTGAAAGCCGGTCAAACCTTCACTTTCACCACCGACCAATCGGTAATTGGTAACAGCGAACGCGTTGCCGTGACCTATGCTGGTTTCACCGAAGACCTGAAAATCGGCAACACCGTGCTGGTGGATGATGGTCTGATTGGTATGGAAGTCACCGAAGTCACGGAAAACACCGTGGTATGTAAAGTGCTGAACAACGGCGACCTCGGCGAAAACAAAGGCGTTAACCTGCCAGGTGTCTCCATTCAGCTGCCCGCACTGGCGGAAAAAGACAAACGTGACCTGATTTTTGGTTGTGAGCAGGGTGTTGATTTCGTTGCGGCTTCCTTTATCCGTAAACGTTCCGACGTACTGGAAATCCGTGAGCACCTGAAACAGCACGGCGGCGAGCACATTCAGATCATCTCTAAAATCGAAAACCAGGAAGGCCTGAACAACTTCGACGAAATCCTCGAAGCGTCTGACGGCATCATGGTGGCGCGTGGCGACCTGGGCGTTGAGATCCCGGTTGAAGAAGTGATCTTCGCGCAGAAGATGATGATCAAGAAGTGCAACAAAGCGCGCAAAGTGGTGATCACCGCGACGCAGATGCTGGATTCGATGATCAAAAACCCGCGTCCTACCCGTGCGGAAGCCGGTGACGTGGCGAACGCCATCCTCGACGGAACGGATGCGGTTATGCTGTCCGGCGAGAGCGCCAAAGGGAAATATCCGCTGGAGTCAGTCACCATCATGGCGACCATCTGCGAACGTACCGATCGTGTGATGAAATCCCGCATTGATTCACTCCAGGATTCACGCAAACTGCGCATTACCGAAGCGGTATGTCGCGGTGCCGTTGAGACCGCTGAGAAGCTGGAAGCGCCACTGATTGTGGTTGCGACTGAAGGCGGAAAATCAGCCAAAGCCATCAGAAAATACTTCCCGGATGCGACCATCCTCGCGTTGACGACTAATGCCACCACCGCGCGCCAGCTGATTCTGAGCAAAGGCGTGGAAACCCGTCTGGTGACAGAAATTGCCTCAACTGACGATTTCTATCGTATTGGCAAAGAAATGGCGACAGAGAGTGGTTATGCACAAAAAGGCGACGTGGTGGTAATGGTCTCCGGCGCCCTGGTTCCGAGCGGCACAACCAACACCGCTTCCGTACACGTACTCTGATTTTCAGCTCATTATTTATTAAAAAGCGCCTTTTTTGGGCGCTTTTTTTATTCGCGGCTTAATACAGAAACAAGAAATTACCAATCGATAATAACTATTCAAACCCCCACAAAATTAAGGTTAATCCGATTAAATCTCTCTGTTTTCGCTAAATATTTTTATCATCTTCTGCGAAACGATGCTTCTTTGAGCGAACGATCAAATTTAAGCATGTTCTCATCAAAAATTTATTCTCAACTCAAAAAGCTTTGTGTAATACTTGTAACGCTACATGGAGATTAACTCAATCTAGAGGGTATAAATAATGAATCGTACTAAACTGGTACTGGGCGCGGTAATCCTGGGTTCAACTCTGCTGGCTGGTTGCTCAAGCAACGCTAAAATCGACCAGCTGTCTTCAGACGTTCAGACTCTGAACGCTAAAGTTGACCAGCTGAGCAACGACGTGAACGCAATCCGTTCTGACGTTCAGGCTGCTAAAGATGACGCAGCTCGTGCTAACCAGCGTCTGGACAACCAGGCTCACTCTTACCGTAAGTAAGAGTTCTGGTACTAAAAATGGCGCCTTGTTGGCGCCATTTTTTTTGTCCTGATTCTGCCAACGATTGGTGCTGATTCAGGGTTTCGCTACTGACGTCCCCATCGCTTCACTGATCGTCGCCCTGGCCGCATCACTCCCCTGCTGTGATTGCACCACCTGCGGCAATGCCGTATCCCCCGTTACCGGCTCGCCACTGCTCACCAGTACTGGCATACCTGAACGTCGCTCCAGCGCCACCTTAATCAACGCAGTATCGCTTTTTGGGCTGTTCAGGAAGGTCTTCATGCCTGCGGTTAACGCAATCGGCATGGTCTGCGGATCGTCTTTGTCGGTGTGCGACAATGGCTGATGCACTTCAATGTACCGTTTGCCGTCCGGCTCAATGGCGTACTTCACCGGCTGGTTAATCACCTGCACCCGCGTCCCTTTCGGCACGCTGTTAAACAACGCTTCGATATCTTCCGGTCGCAGACGGATACAGCCCGAACTGACGCGCATCCCTATGCCGAAATCGGCATTGGTGCCATGGACCAGGTATTGCCCGGTTCCGCGCGCCAGACGCAGGGCAAACAGCCCCATCGGGTTATCCGGCCCGGCTGGCACCACGCCCGGCAGGGTAATGCCCTCTTTGGCATAGCGCTTGCGGATATTGGCGGTGGGCGTCCAGGTTGGATTGGGGATCTTCTGGCTGATGCTGGTCACCATCACCGGCGTGGCAGCGCCAAGCTGACCAATACCGATCGGATAGACAATGACGCGATCTTCGCCTTTCGGGTAGTAATAGAGACGCAGCTCAGCAAGGTTAATCACGATGCCTTCGCGCGGCGTATCCGGCAGCAGCATCTGCAACGGTATGGTCAGTTGTGTACCGGCTTTGGGCAGCCAGGGGTCCACACCGGGGTTGGCCTCCAGCATACCGAGCAAACCTATCTTATAACGGCTGGCAATGCTCTCCAGCGGCCGTTTGTCATCGGGGACGGTGGTCAGGGTGTTTTCGCCAATTAAACGGCTGTTATCGGCGGGCAGAGGGTATTCCGTGGCAAACGCAGGTGCAGACAGTCCGCAGCAGGACAACAGCAATGCACCGGCTAAACGTAACGCTGGTCTCATGCAATTTTCTCTATGTCGGAGGAAACAGACCCCGGTCAGGTTGGCCGGGGTCTGGAGAGTGTATCTTAGCTGAGGGTCTGTGCGTTATGACGGATCGCGCGAATCATCGCTTCCAGCCCCTGCGAACGTGAGGGGGTGAGATGTTGGGTGAGTGCCAGTTGTTCGAACCAGTGGCGGACATCCAGTGCCAGAATCTCCGGCGCTTTCAGCCCCTGATACAGGCTAAATACCACGGCAATCAAGCCTTTAACGATCGCCGCATCACTGTCGCCCTCGAAGGCGATAGTCCCGTCTGACTGTGGGGTCATGGTGATCCACACCTGGCTCTGGCAACCAGAAATCACGTTCTCCGGCTGATATAAGCTTTCAGACGATTCTGGTAATTTTGCCCCGAGTTCAATGATGTAGAGGTACTTCTCTTCCCAGTTAGCGCAACGGTTAAAGTTGCGAACTAATCTCTCTTTGTCTGGCAAATTTGCCATTGGTTACTCCTGAAATCTGCTCAACCGCCCAGCAGACGATGAATTCGCGTCAGACCAGCCGCCAGACGGTCGGCTTCTTCCTCGCTGTTATACAGCGCGAAAGAGGCACGGCACATGGCGGGTACCGCATAGTGGCGCATCAGCGGCATGGCGCAATGATGGCCGGTACGGATGGCGATGCCGTATTGATCGAGGAAGCTGCCCACGTCAAACGCATGGTGCTTGCCAAGATTAAAGGCGACCACGCCGCTACGCGCGCTCGGACCATAGATGGTCAGATCCGGCACCGAAGCCAATTTATCCAGCGCGTAACGCATCAGCATCGATTCACGCTGATGAATGGTATCCAGCCCCAGTTCGGTGATCCACGTCAGCGCCGCACCCAGGCCGATGATGCCACCGGTATTCGGGGTACCGGCTTCAAAACGCCACGGCGCGGTGTTCCAGGTGGTCCCGGTAGGCAGCACCACCTGATCGATCATCGAACCGCCACCTTCCCACGGAGGCATGATGTCGAGCAGCGCTTTGCGGCCATACAGCACGCCAATGCCGGTCGGTCCGTAAATCTTGTGGCCCGAGAAGACGTAGAAATCACAATCGATGTCCTGCACGTCGACGGCATGATGCATCACCGCCTGCGCGCCATCCACCAGCGTGACGACACCGGCGGCTTTCGCCTGCGCCACAATAGCTTTGACCGGGTTGACGGTGCCGAGCACGTTAGAAACGTGCGTCACCGCCAGCAAACGGGTCCGGCTGTCGATCAGCCCGGCCAGTTGCTCCAGCGCCAGTTCACCCTGATCATTCAACGGCAGTACGCGAATTTCCGCACCGGTGCGCTGCGCCACCATCTGCCAGGGCACGATGTTGGCGTGATGCTCCATCTCGGTGATGATGATGTTGTCGCCCGGCTGCAACTGACTGCCGCCCCAGCTATTGGCCACCAGGTTGATGCCCTCGGTGGTGCCTTTGACGAACACAATCTCTTCCGGTGACGATGCGTTCAGAAAGCGTGCGGCCTGAATGCGCACGTTTTCCATATCGGTCGTCGCCTGGGCACTCAGCGAGTGAATACCGCGGTGCACGGCCGCATAGCCGTGCTGATAAAAATAACTTTCCGCATTAATGACGGCCAGCGGACGCTGTGCGCTGGCCGCACTATCCAGATAAGCCAGCGGATGACCGTTGACCTCGCGTTTCAGAATCGGAAATTCCGCTCTGATTCGTTCGAGATCGAAACTCATGACTCAACTCCTGGGATGCGCTCAGCGATACGCTGAAGCACCACCTGACGCAGCACCGGGTTGTCCAGCGTTTCGGTCAGTTCAGCCGCAAAGGCGTGAATGATCATACGCTGTGCCGAGGTCTCATCGATACCGCGCGAACGCAGATAGAACATCTGCTCGTCGTCGATACGTCCGATCGTCGCACCGTGGCTACATTTCACATCATCGGCATAGATTTCCAGCTGCGGCTTGGTGTCCACTTCCGCCAGACGTCCCAGCAACAGGTTGTTGTTGGTCATCTGTCCGTCAGTTTTCAGCGCATGCTGCGCCACTTTAATATGGCCGTTAAACACCGCGCGTCCTTTGTCACGCACGATGGTTTTGTGCATCTGACGGCTCAGGCAGTAGCCCTTGTTGTGTTCCAGATAGGTACGGGTATCGCACACTTCCTGATTCACCGGCAGCGCCAGGCTGTTCATCGCCAGATTGGTATTTTCACCGTTCAGCTGCGTGCTGGTGTTGTGACGAGACAAACCGGCACCCAGCAGGAAGCTGGTGGTAGAGACCTGCGCATCGCGACCAATCACCACATCGTTGTGGGCGAAGTGGTAGCTTTTCTCGCTCTCAAACGACAGTTTGATATGCGACAGTTTGGCGTTGTCGGCAACGTCAAAGGTGAAGCGCGCACCGGTGAAATGGGCCACATCATTCAGCGTCACATAATGCTCAATCACCTCCGCCTCTGCGCTGGCTTCCAGCTGCAAATGGTGGCGATGATGCACGGTATTCATGCCCGCTTCCTGACCGCTGGTGATGTGCAGCAGATACAGCGGCAGCGCCGCCGCTTTGCCACGCGCCAGACGAATGCTGGTGGCTTCTTCCGCCAGGCTTTCAGTCAGATGCAGGAACACTTCCGGTTGTACCGGTGCCGGCAGCGGGCGACGTTCTGCCGCCTGCGAATGCTGGACCTCAAACAGGCCGGTATCGCGGCTGCTCAGCGCAGGCTGGAAGCGACCGTCAACAAACACCAGACGCACCGCGTCAATCGGCAGCGCCAGCTGCTCAACCTGCGCTGCGCTGACCTCCTGCGGCTGCGGCAGTAAAAACTGCTGCGCCAGCAGGCCATCCAGCGGGGTGTATTTCCAGTTCTCATGCTTGCGCGTTGGCAAGCCGAGACGCATCAGTTGCTGCCAGTGCTGCTGTGCCTGTAAGGAACGCACGTCGCCGCGCGATTCAAACAGGTGATGCCACTGTTGCAGGGCGTTATCACTCTTCGTCGGTAAGCCAGCCATAGCCTTGCTCCTCCAGCTGTTTCACCAGCGAAAAGTCGCCAGACTTCACAATTTTACCCTGATACAGCACATGGACGTGATCCGGCTGGATGTAATCCAGGATGCGCTGGTAGTGGGTAACGATGATGAATGAGCGCTTACCGTCGCGCAGGCTGTTAACGCCGTTGGCGACAATTTTCAGCGCATCGATGTCCAGACCGGAGTCCGTCTCATCGAGGATGCACAGATCCGGCTCCAGCGCCGCCATTTGCAGAATATCGTTACGCTTTTTCTCACCGCCGGAGAAGCCGACGTTGACGGAGCGGGTCAGCAGATCTTCCGGCATTTTCAGCAGGTGGATTTTATCTTCGATAAAGTCCTGGAAGTCGAAGCGATCCAGTTCCTCCTGCTCACGGTATTTACGCACCGCATTGACGGAGGTCTGGAGGAAAAACTGGTTGCTGACACCCGGAATTTCTACCGGGTACTGGAACGCCATAAAGATGCCTTCGCCCGCGCGTTCTTCCGGTTCCAGCTCCAGCAGATCTTTGCCTTTGAAGGAGACGGAACCGCCGGTGACTTCATAATCTTCACGACCAGCCAGGGTTGCAGACAGCGTACTTTTACCGGAACCGTTCGGTCCCATAATGGCGTGGACTTCACCCGGTTTAACCTCAAGGTTCAGACCGCGCAAAATCTCTTTGTCTTCAACACTAACCTGTAAATCTTTAATGCTTAACATACTCTTTCCTTCACATTGCTTCCGGCAACGGGCCATCAGCCCACGCTGTGCTCAAGGCTGATTGCTAACAATTTTTGCGCTTCCACGGCGAATTCCAGTGGCAGCTCGGAGAAAACATCTTTACAGAAGCCGTTGACGATCATTGAGATCGCATCTTCTTCACTGATGCCACGCTGCAGACAGTAGAACATCTGATCTTCGCCGATACGCGAGGTGGTGGCTTCATGTTCCAGCTGCGCGGTGTTGTTGCGTGCTTCCACATACGGGAAAGTATGCGCGCCGCAATCCGCACCAATCAGCATCGAATCACACTGGGTGAAGTTACGCGCGTTGGTCGCCGTAGGCATGATTTTCACCAGGCCGCGATAGGTGTTCTGGCTCTTACCGGCGGAGATCCCTTTCGAAATAATCGTCGATTTGGTGTTCTTGCCGATGTGGATCATCTTGGTGCCGGTATCGGCCTGCTGATGTCCGCTGGTCAGTGCCACAGAGTAGAACTCACCGATGGAGTGATCACCGCGCAGAATGCAGCTCGGGTATTTCCAGGTGATGGCAGAGCCGGTTTCCGACTGGGTCCACGACATTTTGCTGTAGTCGCCTTCGCACAGCGCACGCTTGGTCACGAAGTTGAGGATACCGCCATCGCCTTCACCGCCTGGGAACCAGTTCTGTACGGTGGAATATTTCACTTCAGCGTTTTTGTGGATAATGACTTCCACCACCGCCGCGTGCAGCTGATAGGTATCGCGCACCGGTGCCGAGCAACCTTCGATGTAGCTGACGTAGCTATCTTCGTCAGCGATCAGAATGGTACGTTCGAACTGGCCGGTTTTCGCCGCGTTAATGCGGAAATAGGTCGACAGCTCCATCGGGCAGCGTACGCCTTTCGGGATATACACAAAGGTACCGTCCGAGGCCACTGCGGAGTTCAGCGCCGCAAAGAAGTTATCGTTAGCCGGGACGACCGTGCCGAGATACTTCTTCACCAGTTCCGGGTGTTCCTGAATCGCTTCACCGAAGGAACAGAAAATGATGCCCTGCTCCGCCAGTTTGCCGCGATAGGTGGTGGCAACCGAAACGGAGTCGAAAATCGCATCGACCGCCACTTCTTTGCCTTCACGCACCGGGACACCCAGCTGGTTAAAGGCGTTTTCCACTTCCTGCGTCAGATAATCGCTGGCAGGGGTGCTGCCTGAAGCCTGAGTGGCACCCGGTTCTGAAGCGCAGGTGTCATCGCAGTTGCCACAGGAAGGCGCGGAGTAATAGCTGTAATCCTGATAGTCAAGTTTCTCGTAATGCGCTTTCAGCCAGTGCGGCTCTTCCATTTCCAGCCAGGCACGAAAGGCTTTAAGACGAAACTCCAGCATCCACTCTGGCTCGTTACGCTTAGCCGAAATTGCCCGCACCACATCTTCATTGATGCCGTGAGCAAATTCTTCGGTTTGCAATTGGGTGAAGAAGCCCTCTTTATAATTGAGCTTGCCTTCCCACATTTGTACATCGTCAGATGTTTCGCTGTGTCGTGACATATTTCACTTACTCGACGCCAAAGCTTTCACCGCACCCGCAGGCGTGCTGAGCTTTAGGGTTGTTAAATTTAAAGATCTGATTCAGGCCTTCACGGACGTAGTCCACTTCGGTGCCATCGACAAAAGGCATTGCCTGTAGCGGCACAAACAGCGTTGCGCCAAAGTAGGAGAACTGCAGTTCGTCATCGGCCGGCGTTTTTGCCAGGTCCATAACGTAACCAAATCCGGCACAGCCGGACTGTTTCACCCCTAACCGCAGACCCTTCACTTCCGGGTCCTGAGCGGCCAGGTTAAGAATTTGTTTTGCTGCCGATTCGGTCAGCGTCAGTCCTTTCCAGACGAAATCATCGGGTGAAAAAGAAGCTGCATTTACTGATGACATAGTGCTACCTCGTAAGTCTGGGCCTTTTCAGGCTATCCCCCTATGGTAGTGATATCGGATACCACTTCAACCTCTTGTTTTGCAGGGATAATCATCTCGTGCTGTTTTTTACTGGTACTTAATTAAGCATAGTCGCTTCACACTGCTTTGCGGCAGCCAATCCTGCCGCGTCATTGCTGCTGTAACCCGTTAAAAACCCGTAAAATTTCGTTTTGCCACTTTACGACTTACCGCTTATTGATAGGTTACGCCTTTCCTTAATGTGAAGAAATTGTTATTGCCGATTTGAGCAACAGGCAAAGTAAATCAATAAAATTTCTCTACGGGAATTGCATTCCTGACGCGGTTGAATATGATAATGATTATCATTAACCCATTTAAGGTGGCGATATGGCGCTTACCGTCTCAGCCTGGTTACAACACAAAATCGATGAATATAAGTTTTCGGTGCGTGATATCACCGTTGACTTCTATATGGCTCAGGCAAAGCTCAACCGCACCGATTGTACTATCGAACAGCTGCGTCGCTTTAACGACACCTGTCTCGACATGGCAGAAATCTGCGAACTGAATGGCGACGACCAGAGCTATCTGCACGCCATGGGCAAGCTTCATCACCGCTTAGTGCAGGAGATGGGCAATGCCGATCGCGACCGCCTGTTCCGTATTCAGGCCTATCAACTGGCGCGCCTGTCGCTGACTCGCTTGTGTCATCAACTGGCGCTGAGCGGTGAGTGGGATCAAGCCACCAACCTGCAGAGTGATTTCGTCCGCCACGCAGGCTGGATATTCTAATCCAGCTGCGTTGTGACGTCTCCTACAATTTGTTTACATCATTTCCAGCAATGCCTGTAATGGATGGCGCATACCATTCCCTTCGGCACGTTTCACCTGGCTACGGCAGGAGAAACCCGTGGCGAGACAGCGCTGACGTGGCAGTTTTTGTAGCTGCGGATGCCAGGAGAGCGCGTAAATTCCCAATGAATTTTCGAGATTCTTGCTTTCGTGTCCGTAAGTGCCGGCCATCCCGCAACAGCCCACGTTGATATTTTCCAGTTTCGCGCCGAAGCGGGCGAAAATATCCTGCCACTGGTTAGGCGTGGAAGGCAGCGCCGTCACCTCGGTGCAGTGGGCGAACAGATACCAGGCTTCACCGCTGGTGCTCTGCACCGCGCGCTCCGCCACCGCCTGTTGCAGCCATTCGTGCACCAGCAGCACGCTGAACTCCCCGCGTTTCTCTCCCAGCACCTGATTGTATTCGTCGCGATAACACAACACGGTGGCAGGATCGACGCCGACCATTGGCATACCGAGCTGCGCGACGCGATTGAGGAAATCAGCGGTTTTCTCTGCGGTGCGGGCAAAGCGTTGCAGGAAACCTTTCACATGCTGCGCTTTGCCATTCGGTGAAAACGGCAGCAGCACCGGGCGGAAACCGAGCTTCTCAATCAGTTTGACGAAGTCGGTCACCAGCTGAGCCTCGTAGTAGCTGGTGAACGGATCCTGCACCACCAGCACACAATTTTCCCGCGCGGCGCTGTCGAGCGCTTCCAGCTGCTCCAGCGTCAGGTTCATGGCCGGATGGCCGCTCAGCTGTTGCTTCAGGCTCGGCGACGACAGCAGCGGCAGATCGACCATGCCGATATGTTTTTTGCTGAGATCGCGCACCCACGGCTGTTTCAGGAAGAAGTTAAACACCTTCGGCGCTTTCGCCATCAGCGGCGCATAGCCTTCCACCGCCGCCACCAGATGGTCGCTCATCGGACGCAGATAACGGGTGTGATAGAGCTGCAGGAAGCGTGAGCGGAAGTTCGGGACATCGATCTTAATCGGACACTGGGTCGAACAGGCTTTACACGCCAGACAGCCCGACATCGCCTCTTTCACTTCATGGGAGAAGTCATACTCCCCCTGCTGCGCATGCCAGGAGTTACGGGTACGCTGGATCAGCGTGCGCAGGCTGGCGCGCTGCTCAGGCAGCGATTTCTCCAGTTGCACCGGATCGACGCCCTGCTCCGATAACAAACGTAACCATTCGCGCGTCAGCGTCGCACGGCCTTTGGGCGAGTGGATGCGGTTGCGGGTGATTTTCATCGACGGACACATCGGGCTGCGCGTGTCAAAGTTGAAGCACAGGCCGTTGCCGTTGCACTCCATCGCGCCGCGCCAGTCGTTGCGTACCGTGAGCGGGATCTGACGATCGTAGGTCCCCCGCTTCACCGCATCGACCTGCATCATCGGCTCATCGCTGCCCATTGGCGTACAGATTTTACCGGGGTTCAGACGGTTATCCGGGTCGAATGCCGCTTTGATGCGACGCAACTCGTTAAATAAGGTTTCACCGAAAAACGCCGGGCTGTACTGGGCGCGGAACCCTTTACCGTGCTCGCCCCACAGCAGGCCGCCGTAACGCGCGGTCAGCGCCACCACTTCATCGGAGATCTGTTTCATCAGCATCTCCTGCTGCGGGTCGCACATATCCAGCGCCGGACGTACGTGCAGTACGCCAGCATCAACGTGACCGAACATGCCATAGCTCAGGCCGTGGCTATCCAGCAGCGCACGGAAATCGACGATGTAATCGGCCAGCTGCTCCGGCGGCACCGCGGTATCTTCGACAAACGGAATCGGCTTGGCACGCCCTTTGGCGTTACCGAGTAGGCCAACCGCTTTTTTGCGCATATTATAGATACGCTCGATACCGCCCAGATCGTCGCAGAGTTGATAGCCAATCACGCCGCCCAGGCGCTGCGCCATCAGTTCATCGAGGCGCTGACACAGCATCGAAACCTGCTGCTCAATCAGTTCGCCGTCATCACCGGCAAACTCGACGATATTCAGCCCCAGCATCTCTTTATCGGGCACATCGGTGATTAGCTCCTTCACCGAATGCCAGACGATATCTTCACGCGCCAGGTTCAGTACTTTGGAATCAACGGTTTCGACCGATAGCGCTTTCGCTTCAACCATAAAGGGCGCGTTACGCAGCGCTGAGTCGAACGAGTCGTACTTAATATTGACCAGACGACGTACTTTCGGGATCGGCGTGATGTCGAGGCGCGCTTCGGTGATAAACGCCAGCGTACCTTCGGCGCCGCACAGCAGACGCGTCAGGTCAAAGGTTTGCAGATCGTCGCTGAACACATGACGCAGATCGTAGCCGGTGAGAAAGCGGTTCAGTTTGGGGAATTTTTCCAGAATCAGCGCGCGCTGTTCGCGACAGCGGGACATCACCTGCTGATAAATACGCCCTTCGGCGGTCGGCGTCTGCGCCAGTTTTTCCGCCAGTTCGGTCGGCATCGCGCGGGTATCGAGGATATCTCCCCCCAGCAGCACGGCACGCAGGCCGACCACATGATCGGAGGTTTTACCATACACCAGCGATCCCTGCCCGGAGGCATCGGTATTGATCATCCCGCCAAGGGTGGCGCGGTTACTGGTCGAGAGTTCCGGCGAGAAGAAAAAGCCATACGGCTTCAGCCAGGCATTGAGCTGATCTTTCACGACCCCCGCTTCAACCCGCACCCAGCCCTGCTCGGTGTTGATTTCCAGAATACGGTTCATGTAGCGCGACATATCGACCACAATTCCCTGGTTCAGCGACTGTCCGTTGGTGCCGGTACCGCCGCCGCGCGGGGTAAACACCAGGCTGGCAAAACGTTCTTCACCGGCAAGACGGGCAATCAGCGCCACATCCGCCGTGGAACGCGGGAACAGCGCGGCGTCCGGCAGCAGCTGATAGATGCTGTTATCGGTAGAAAGGGAGAGACGATCGGCGTAGCTGGTGGCGGTATCGCCGGTGAATCCTTGCTCTTTTAATGACTGCAGGAATGTCAGCACCAGTTGAACGAGGCCCGGTGCCTGGGAAATCTGTGGGATCATTATTGGGTGACCGAGATGTTGTAAACGTTTGCGTAGTTCATTTTTATGAATCTCCCGTTTTATCACATTTTTTTGCTGACCGCTGTTTTTTCAGGGAGCGTAAAAAGCCCCCTGCATTTTCCTGTTTTATATTCGGGAAATAGATCATCATTGATCAGGGGCCGGTAAGCCCCACCGTAAAGGATTTTATCGAGGTCAAAACGCTGTTATGAAAAACCTGCACCGCGGTATGGATTTACCGCAAATGCTGTTCTCACTGATGTTCATCCTGATCATGATCATCGCCTGTCTGTGGGTGGTTCAGCCGTTTATTTTAGGTTTTGCCTGGGCCAGCATGGTGGTGATTGCCACCTGGCCGCTGATGATCAAATTGCAACATCTGCTGTGGGGACGTCGTTTTCTCGCGGTGGTCGCTATG
Source organism: Pantoea sp. X-Soil-TKNS-1207 (assembly GCF_059730485.1). Lineage (NCBI taxonomy): Bacteria > Pseudomonadati > Pseudomonadota > Gammaproteobacteria > Enterobacterales > Erwiniaceae > Pantoea > Pantoea sp. X-Soil-TKNS-1207. The sequence continues at coordinate 1,916,461 of NZ_AP035958.1, read as the reverse complement.
GCCATCCTGTTATTGCTGCTGTTTATCATTCCTATCGCCGTGCTGGTTAACAGCCTGATTGATAACAGCGCGCCGGTGATCGCCTGGGCGACGCGCGGCCACCTGGTATTGCCGCAGCTCGACTGGCTGAAACAGATACCGATGGCGGGCAACCGGCTGTTTTCCAGTTATCACCTGCTGGTGGATGGCGGTGGCGCAGCCATCATGGGCAAGTTGCAGCCTTATGTTGGCCGCACGACCGGCTTCTTTGTCGCGCAGGCGGGTCACTTCGGGCGTTTTGTGATCCATCTGGCGGTGATGCTGTTATTTAGCGTGCTGCTTTACTGGCGTGGCGAACAGGTTGGACACGGTATCCGCCACTTTGCCTACCGTATGGCTGGCCGTCGTGGTGATGCCGCCGTGCTGCTGGCCGGTCAGGCGATTCGCGCGGTTGCGCTTGGCGTGGTGGTTACGGCGCTGGTACAGGGCGTGCTGGGCGGCATCGGTCTGGCCATCTCTGGCATCCCCTATGCCACGCTGTTGACCGTGGTGATGATCCTCTCCTGCCTGGTACAGCTTGGCCCGTTAATCGTGCTGGTCCCGGCGATTATCTGGCTTTACTGGAGCGGCGATACCACCTGGGGCACCGTGCTGCTGGTGTGGAGCTGTGTGGTTGGCACGCTCGACAACGTGCTGCGCCCGATGCTGATTCGCATGGGTGCCGATTTGCCGATGATTCTGATTCTCTCCGGCGTCATCGGCGGTCTGGTGGCGTTTGGCATGATTGGCCTGTTTATTGGGCCGGTCGTGCTGGCGGTTTCTTATCGTCTGGTGTCGGTATGGATGCATGAGGCACCCGCCCCGGATGACGACCCGGAGACCGTGGTGGAAGAACTGACCGAGCACGACGATCACACCGCCTGACCCCTGCCTCGCGGCGGTTAACCTCAGTTAATCGCCGCCACTCAATTCCCTCTGGTTAGCGAATTTTTTCATAAGCGAATTTTAAGAAAAAACGCATTTTCACCCCATTAAGGCCAGTTTCCCTTACGGAATGATTATTTTCCGCACTGTTTCCCGCGCAAAAACCCCTAAAAACGGTGCGGAAAGATTATCAGCTTTAAACTAATAAGAGGATTCTTAAAGACGCCAGCGGCAGCGGTGAATAACATGTTTCCTATGTTTGAGATCAAACCACTGATTTTTAAACAACCTTTTTCCCCTGAGTAAAGTGAAGAATTGCTGTGTGTAGTCTTTGCCCATCCCCTGTGATGGGCTTTTTTTTGGCTTTTTTCTGCTTCAGTTCACTGGGTTGAACCAAAATTGCGCAGTTGACGGCTCTTTAGCGCAGCCAACTGCGTTTTTTGGCATTAGCGACTGAATGAAACCTGCACCGTCTGGCTGGCGCGCGCCTTCTTCCAGATGGCGTTGCGATACTGTGAACCGGCAACAATGGCGCGGCCCGCGGCTAAATCAGTCTGGAATTTGTCGCCAAAAACATTCTTTGCGTTCAGCCAGAGATTTTCTGCCGCACTGAGAAGCGTTATTTCAGCGGTCAGGTCAATTTGAAGCAGAGCAGAAAAGTCATTAATTTTTTCGCACCATGACGCCGGAGCGGGCTGAAGTGGTTCAGGGAAAGCCAGATGTTGCAGAAGAAGGAAGAGTGGTGTCCAGCGGTCGGTGTGGCGTTAACCAGGAAGCGCGTTCCGGGCATGACCCGGAACGCGTTTAAAACATTGCTTAGCCTTTCGCCGCGTCCAGCTCCGCCAGACTCAGCCAGGTTTCCACGACCGTATCCGGGTTAAGCGACAAGCTGTCGATACCCTCTTCCATCAGCCAGGCAGCAAAGTCCTGATGGTCGGATGGACCCTGGCCGCAGATACCGACGTATTTGCCCTGTTTCTTCGCCGCCTGAATCGCCATCGACAGCAGTGCTTTCACCGCCTCGTTACGCTCATCAAACAGCTCCGAGACCACGCCGGAGTCACGATCCAGACCCAGCGCCAGCTGCGTCATATCGTTGGAACCGATGGAGAAGCCATCAAAGTGTTGCAGGAACTGTTCTGCCAGCAGCGCATTGGATGGGATTTCACACATCATAATCACTTTCAGTCCGTTTTCGCCGCGTTTCAGTCCCTGCTTCGCCAGCTCGGCTACCACCGCTTCCGCCTGCGCCACGGTGCGCACAAACGGGATCATGATTTCCACGTTGGTCAGGCCCATTTCGTTACGCACCCGTTTCACCGCTTCGCACTCCAGCGCGAAGCAGTCACGGAAGCTGTCAGCCACGTAGCGACCAGCGCCACGGAAGCCGAGCATCGGGTTCTCTTCTTCCGGCTCGTAACGCTCACCGCCCACCAGGTTGGCGTATTCGTTCGATTTGAAATCCGACAGACGCACGATGACGCGTTTCGGTGCGAACGCGGCGCCCAGGGTGGCGATCCCTTCGGTCAGACGCGCGATATAGAACTCAACCGGATCGTCAAAGCCCTTCATCATATGACGGATTTCCTGCTGCAACGCTGGGGTTTGTTGGTCAAACTCCAGCAGCGCTTTCGGGTGCACCCCGATCATCCGGTTGATAATGAATTCCAGACGCGCCAGTCCCACGCCTTCATTCGGCAGGCAGGCGAAGTCAAAGGCACGGTCCGGGTTACCGACGTTCATCATAATTTTCAGCGGCAGATCCGGCAGGCTATCCACCTGGGAGCTGGTGACTTCGAAATCCAGCAGATCGTCATAGACGTAGCCGGTGTCGCCTTCGGCGCAGGAGACGGTGACCTTGTGACCATCTTTCAGCCGGTCGGTGGCATCACCGCAACCTACGACAGCCGGAATACCCAGCTCACGCGCGATAATCGCCGCATGGCAGGTGCGCCCGCCACGGTTGGTGACGATCGCCGAGGCTTTCTTCATGATCGGTTCCCAGTCCGGGTCGGTCATGTCGGTGACCAGCACGTCGCCTTTCTCGATACGGTTCATTTCACTGATGTCGTGAATCACCTTCACTTCACCCGCGCCGATACGGTGACCAATGGCACGCCCTTCCACCACCACCTTACCTTTGCCCTGTAGGTTGTAACGTTCCATCACCTGACCGTTGGAGCGCACCGTTTCCGGGCGCGCCTGGACAATAAACAGTTTGCCGGTGTGGCCATCTTTGGCCCACTCGATATCCATCGGGCGTTTGTAGTGCTGCTCGATAAGCACCGCCTGATGCGCCAGCGCCTGGACTTCATCATCGCTCAGACAGAAACGGTCGCGCTCGGCTTCAGCCACATCTTCAATGCGCACCTGCTCGCCGTGCTCCTGTGAATCGGCGTATACCATCCGCACTTTCTTCGAACCCATATTGCGACGCACAATCGCCGGGCGATTCGCAGCCAGCGTTGGTTTGTGCACATAAAACTCATCCGGGTTCACAGCGCCCTGCACCACCATTTCACCCAGACCCAGCGCAGCGGTGATAAACACCACCTGATCAAAACCGGATTCGGTATCAATGGTGAACATGACGCCAGAGGAGGCAAGATCGGAACGCACCATGCGTTGTACGCCCGCCGACAGCGCTACGCCACGGTGGTCGTAACCCTGATGCACGCGATAGGAGATGGCGCGATCGTTAAATAAAGAGGCATAGACATGTTTCACCGCCACCATCACCGCTTCAATGCCCTGCACATTCAGGAAGGTTTCCTGCTGTCCGGCGAACGAAGCATCCGGCATGTCTTCCGCGGTGGCAGAGGAACGCACCGCAAAGGAGGCGTCAGCATCGTCGGCAGACAATTGCTTATACGCATCGTGGATGGCCGCTTCCAGCTCTGGCTGGAACGGAGTATCAACCACCCATTGACGGATCTGCTTACCGGCTTTAGCCAGTTCATCAACGTCATCAATATCGGTCTTGTCCAGCAGGTCATAGATACGCTGGTTCAGCCCGCTTTGATCGAGAAACTGATTAAAAGCATAAGATGTGGTCGCATAACCATTAGGGACGGACACACCCAGCGACGACAAATTGGTAATCATTTCACCGAGAGAGGCATTTTTGCCTCCCACCCGATCAACATCATGCATGCCAAGCTGGTTGTACCAGAGCACTAGCGGCTGTTCGCCTTTATTGGACATCGAGATTATCCTTTTAAATGATAGGGGGGCACATGGAACATTTTGCTATTCGCAAATACAGCCTGGCACAAGCGATAAATAAAGACTAAGTGTTGAATCGTTAAAGCAGAGAAAGAAATGCAAAATCGGATTAGTACCCGTTATTAGCGGAGTTGCGCAACCACGCCAAATAAGGCTAACAGATTGCTTAGCCGATAAATTTCCCCTTTTCAGAGGGTTAGCGCTTGCATTTTGTTGCGCAACAAAAGCAGACTTAATTCTTTGCGCGAAGCAAAATAAGCGGCAAAAAGGGCGATTTATAAAACGCTATTTCATCTATATTGGTTATTAGATTAATGCCGTACAGGGCGACACCCTTTTCCATATGGATATTACGTTTTATTATCTACGAAAATGAAATATCGGCAACGGCAATGTTGCGTAAAAGTTACCATGAGGATCAATTCTGCCATGAGCACTGAACGTAGCGTGTTCTATATCTCCGATGGCACCGCCATCACCGCTGAAGTACTGGGCCATGCGGTGCTGTCGCAGTTCCCGGTTATCACCAATAGCGTGACGCTGCCGTTTGTCGAAAATGTGCAGCGTGCTCAGGCGGTTAAAGCGCAAATTAACGCGCTTTATCAGCAAAGCGGGGTACGTCCGCTGGTGTTCTTCTCCATCGTCACCCCTGACGTACGGGAAATTATTCTGGAGAGCGAGGGCTTCTGCCAGGACATCGTTCAGGCGCTGGTCGGCCCGTTGCAAAGTGAGCTGGGCGTGCCTTCGATGCCGGTCGCCCACCGTACCCACGGTCTGACCGCCAGCAACCTGGGCAAATATGATGCGCGTATCGCCGCCATTGATTACACCCTCGCGCATGATGATGGCATTTCACTGCGCGGCCTGGAGGAGGCGCAGGTGATTTTGCTCGGTGTATCACGCTGCGGTAAAACGCCCACCAGCCTCTACCTGGCGATGCAGTTTGGCGTACGTGCCGCCAACTATCCGTTTATCGCCGATGATATGGATAACCTGAAACTGCCGCCCGCCCTGCGTGCTCATCAGCATAAATTGTTTGGCCTGACCATCGACCCAGAGCGTCTGGCGGCGATCCGCCAGGAGCGTGCAGAGAACACCCGCTACGCCTCGATGCGCCAGTGCCGTCTGGAAGTCGGTGAAGTGGAAGCGCTGTTCCGCACCCATCAGATTCGGTATCTCAACAGTACCAACTATTCGGTGGAGGAGATCGCCACCAAAATCCTCGACATTATGGGCCTGACACGGCGTATGTACTGACGTAATGCATTGATTGTGGCGGCGCGTTAACCCGCGCCGCCAGGATTTGTAGTGACTTTTGTAAAGCATGGCTGCCGTCTGTCTGAATTTCCTTTCGCTTTAGCAGGTTGAATTCGCAGACTAATGGTTTATTGTGACCACCATCACTTCCCGGTATTTCACCGCTGCGAAGAATAGATTTTTGAGAATCCCAATGAACAAAACTGATGAACTGCGTACCGCGCGCATCGGCAATCTGATAACGCCAGCCGCTTTAGCGCAACAACACCCCATTTCGGCAGAAATTGCTGCCACCGTCACCTCAGCGCGCCAGCGCATTGCCCGCATTCTGACCGGGGAAGATCGTCGCCTGCTGGTGATTATTGGCCCCTGCTCCCTGCACGATCCCAAAGCCGCGCTGGACTATGCACTGCGCCTGAATGCGCTGCGCGAGCAGTATCAGGATCGGCTGGAAATTGTGATGCGCGCCTACTTTGAGAAGCCGCGTACCGTGGTGGGCTGGAAAGGCTTAATCTCGGACCCCGATCTGGACGGCAGCTTTGATGTGAACCGCGGCATTGCCATTGCGCGCCAGCTGCTGCTCGACATCAATGCGCTCGGTATGCCCACCGCTACTGAATTCCTCGATATGGTGATCGGCCAGTTTATTGCTGACCTGATCAGCTGGGGTGCCATCGGCGCACGGACCACCGAAAGCCAGATCCATCGCGAAATGGCCTCCGCGCTCTCCTGCCCGGTCGGGTTTAAAAATGGTACCGACGGCAACGTGCAGATCGCCGTGGATGCGATCCGTGCTTCTCGCGTCAGCCATATGTTCCTGTCGCCGGACAAAAATGGTCAGATGACCATTTACCAGACCAGCGGTAACCCGCACGGCCATGTGATTCTGCGGGGTGGCCGTCAGCCGAACTACCATGCGGAAGATGTCGCCGCCGCGGCCGCGAATCTGCGCGATTTCAATTTGCCGCAGCAGCTGGTGATCGATTTCAGCCACGGCAACTGCCTGAAGCAGCATCGTCGCCAGCGTGATGTGGCGGAAGATGTCGCGGCGCAGATTCGCGCCGGTTCAGACGCCATTGCCGGCGTGATGATTGAGAGTTTCCTGCAGGAAGGTAATCAGAAGGTGGTGAGCGGTGAACCACTGGTTTATGGCCAGTCGATCACCGACCCCTGCCTGAGCTGGGACGACAGCGCCGAGGTGCTGGCGCGTCTGGCTGCCGCCGTCGACAGCCGGTTTTAATTTTCTACCTTAGCTGGAACAACTGACTTCCAGCGTCTTACCCCACTCGGGTGGCCGTTGGCGCAACTCCGCGCTGACGGCCTCATCACTGAAGGGTTGCTGCAATGCCAGGTGCAGACGCGCCAGCGCCGCCGTTTCGCCACGCTCCACCTCGTCAATCACCTGCTGCGCCAGATAATTACGCAACACCAGCGCCGGATTCGCCGCCTTCATCACCTTTTGCCGCTGCTCATCGCTGGCTTCATCCTGCAACAAACGCTGACGGTAGCCGTCATACCAGCGGTCAAAGCCATCGCGATCGATAAATTCGTCACGCAGCGGCGAACGGGTTTGATGTTGCTGCGTCTCGCTGAGCAGCCGGAAAGTCAGCGTGTAGTCACTGTGCTCCGCCGTCATCAGCGTCAGCAGGCCGGTGAGGATCGCATTGTCATTAGCATCCGGCGTCAGCAGCCCGAGTTTAGCGCGCATCTTCTCGCCCCAGACCCGCATCAGCTCCGGCTCATAGTGGCTGAGCGCCTGTTTCAGCTGATCGGTAGTCATCAGCCCGGACAGCGCATGCGCCAGGCGGTTGAGATTCCACAGGCCAACCATCGGTTGATTGTCGAAGGCATAGCGCCCCTGATAATCGCTGTGGTTGCAGATGAAGCCCGGCTGATAATCGTCAAGGAACCCATACGGGCCGTAATCAATGGTCAGACCCAGCAGCGACATGTTATCGGTGTTCATCACGCCGTGGGCAAAACCCACACTCTGCCATTGGGCAATCAGGCTGGCGGTGCGTTTCACGATATCGGTGAACCACAGCAGATAGCGTTCGGCCTCATCCTGGAGCGTTGGCCAGTGGTGGCGGATGGCGTAATCGGCCAGCTGACGGACCTTATCCTGCTCGCCACCATAGTAGAAATGTTCGAAATGACCAAAGCGCAGATGGCTCTCCGCAATCCGCATCAGCATCGCGCCGCGTTCCTCGGTTTCGCGCAGGACCGGTTCATCGCCAATCGCCAGCGTCAGCGCACGCGTGGTCGGGATGCCCAGATGGTGTAACGCTTCCGAAGCGAGAAATTCACGTACCGTGGAGCGGATCACCGCGCGTCCGTCCCCCATCCGTGAATAGGGTGTCAGCCCTGCGCCTTTCAGGTGCCAGTCCAGTTTGCGTCCATCCGCCAGCCGTTGTTCACCGAGCAAAATGCCGCGGCCATCGCCCAGCTGCCCGGCCCAGACACCAAACTGATGGCCGCTATAGACCTGCGCCAGCGGTGCCATGCCGGGTAATAATTCACGGCCGCTCCAGACGCCATGCCCCTTCCCCAGGAATAGCGCCGGGTCCAGCGCCATGTCCGCCGCCAGCGGTGCGTTGTGGTACAGCAGGCGACCGCCCTGCAATGGGGTCGGGGCCAGCGCACTGTAGAATCCCGGCAACTCCTGCTGCCAGCTATTGGTAAACTGCATAGTCACTCCGCGAGGTGCACAGTTTCCAGGCACCACGTTTGGGTTGAGAATTAACTAATAGTGTAACGCTGACACTGCGGGGAAAACAGGTGAAAGGATTACTGCTGCGACGGGGAGTTAAGATTAACGTCGGGATAAATCAAATCGTTAAGACGTTCCGCTTTGACGCCAGGGAACAGGCTGCCCTGTAAATGGGCGCCAGTCAGCGACGTCACTTTCTCCAGCATTGTTGTATCGTCAATGCCACAAATAATAATCTGCGCCGCGTTATCACTGAAATTGTCGATAACCGTCTGAATAAAGGGTGTAAAGGATGCACGTTTTGCCAGCCCCTGAATAAAATTCTTATCCAGTTTTAACACGCTAAAAAGATTATCGTATACCGCCGTTGCCGGCGATTTTCCCGCGCCAAATTGTGAAAGCGATAAACGAAACTCACCCTGAAGTGCGGCTAACAGCGGATGCGATTTCCCCTGCGATAATTGCGGAAACGTTTCGCTGATATCTAAAACTATAAACGGCAATTGTTTGAATTTCCTTAACAGAAATTCACTCTCCAGCAGCGTTACTGCCATCGCATCATCAATACGTACCAAGGCGGTAATTTGATTTAACTCAAAAAACTCGCGGTACTTTTCCAGCAGCGTAAGCTGGCTCTGTAACAGACGTAACTGCTGGGCATCGTCCAATTGCGGCAACAGCAAATCCTGCGGCAGCGTGATAGGCGCGCTGTCGTGGACGAATTGCGTAACCAGTTCAACGGCGGTTAACTGGCCTGCTAAAGAATAAGCTGGATAAAACCAGGTTTCCGACTGATAGTCGGCAGATAAATGAACTTTCATTTTAACAGCCAGAAGCAGTGGCGATTGGCGCATCGTATATCAATGAATACCCTCAGGCAATAGGACCAAACGTTTGAAGAGAGCAGCTTTTCAGTCTTATTGAGGCTTTTTACCATTGAAATAATCCTTAAGCCAAATAGCCAGCGACTATTATCCTTCCCGGTTAATTAAATTTACCCGATATTGTTAGTATTAAATCGCTCGCGGGTAAAGTGCCATTTTTTAAGAGAGCATTTATTGGGCTTAAGAATTTAATTTAAGTACACAAATCTTTGCGAACGTTTACCTGGCGGGTTTGCAACTAATAGCGGTCAAATACGTCTTGCCTGCCAGAATACTTTGCGCCAGTAAACATTATCCAGCGAAGATCGTGTCACGCCCTGGCTGGTGGAGGCGTGAATAAAGGTATTGTCCGTATCGTAAATGCCAACGTGCAGGCCATTTTCACCACTGCCGGTTTTGAAAAACACCAAATCGCCTGGCAGCAGGTCATTCTTATCAATACGGGTGCCGATATCGCTCTGCGCATCGGTGGAGCGTGGCAGTTGCAAATCGAATTTATCGCGGAAGGTGAGATAGACAAAGCCGGAACAATCGACGCCGCCCCGGTTCAGGCCGCCATAACGATAAGGCGTGCCATGCCAGCGGTTGAGTTGATCATTGAGCTGAGCAATAACGGTGATGGAGTCGGACAGGCGGCCATTAGGCGGTGGCGCATGATGGCTACAACCGGCCAGCAACAATGCCAGGATCACAATCATCAGCCGCATCAGAAAAGTCCTTTAAAATCCGTTGCCCGAGCCACACTTTAGCGGCAAAGCGCCCCGCAGCGCAAGGCATGTCCCTCAGGGTGCCAGCAGCAGCGCGCCCTGGGGCGTCTCAACGCGTTGGAATTCGATGTGGTAGATCGGTGCCAGCTGTTCGGCGGTTAACACGCTGTCGGGCGTTCCCTGCGCCACCAGCGTTCCCTGATGCATCAGCCAGACGCGGTCGGCATGGCGCAGGCTATGGTTAAGGTCGTGGCTGCTGGCAACCATCGCGATACCCGCCTGGCAGAGCTGCGCCAGCAGCAGATCGACCGCCCGCTGCTGCGCCACATCCAGCGCGCTCAGGGGTTCATCCAGCAACAGCAGCTTACCGCGCGGATTCACCGCCGGATGGATTTGCAGCACCACCGCAGCCAGCCGCACCCGCTGCCACTCGCCGCCGGACAGCTGCGTCAGACTGCGCGCCAGTTTGTCCTGCAAACCCAGCGCCTCCAGCACCTGCTTCAGCAGCGCATCGGCCTCAGAGGCGGCATCCAGCAGGTGCATACGTAAATAGTGCCACACCGGCATCTGGCCGGGGGGTGGCTGCTGTTGCGGTAGCCAGGCCCGGACCTGCGCCAGCGCCGCACCGTTCCACTGCGCTAACCGCTGACCGGATAAGCTGATGCTGCCCGTCGCGGGCAGCAGACCGGCCAGCACGTTCAGCAGCGTGCTTTTTCCCGCGCCATTTGGGCCGACCAGATGTACCAGCTCACCAGGTTGCAGGCTGAGATCGACGGGGGCCAGCCGTCCGTTGACGCTGGCCCCCTGACACTGCAACAACATCGCTTAGGCCAGCGCCTGCTTAATGCTGGCAAGGATAGTCGCGTCATCCGGCGTCATATCCGGTGCAAAGCGCGCTACCACCTCACCCTGCTTATTGATCAGGAATTTTTCAAAATTCCACAGAATATCCCCCGGCGCTTTCGGCGCGCGGCCTTTGCTGACCATACGCTCATAGAAGCCGCTTCCTTCCGGGCGCTGTGCCTCAGGCTGTGCCGCCACCAGCTGGCTGTAGAGCGGATGACGGGCCGGGCCATTGACGTCGGTTTTTTCGAACATCGGGAATGTCACGCCGTAAGTGGTGCTGCAAAACGTTTTGATCTCTTCGCTGCTGCCCGGTTCCTGCTCAAGGAACTGATTACACGGGAAGCCGAGCACGCTGAAACCCTGTGCCTGCCACGCTTTTTGCAGCGCTTCCAGTTGCTCGTACTGCGGCGTCAGGCCACATTTAGACGCCACATTCACCACCAGCAGCACCTTACCCTGCCACTGCGCCAGCGTGGTTTTTTCACCGTCAAGCGTAACCAGTTCTGTTTGATAAATGCTCATTGTCGATTCCTGTTGTTGATGCAAAGGGAGCCAGCCGCAGCTAGCGCGAAGATTTTACTAATAACATGATAAACAGCGGTGCGCCGAGGGTGGCGGTGACCACACCAATCGGCAACTCGGCGGAGGTTAATACCAGGCGAGCGAGGATATCCGCGCCCAGCAGCACCGCCGCGCCGGCGAGCGCAGCCGCAGGCAGCAGATAGCGATGATCGCTGAATCCGCTCAGCCGCAGCAAATGCGGGATCACCAGCCCGACAAAACCGATAGCGCCAGCCATCGCGACGCTAACCCCCACCAGCCAGCCCATCGTCAGTACCAGCAGATTGCGCCACAGCAGCATCGGCAGACCGAGCTGACGCGCGGAGGTTTCCCCCAGCGCCAGCAGGTTAAGCACCCGCGCGGTGGCAATCAACACCAGGGTGGCGGGCAGCAGCGCCAGCATCATCCAGCCATAGCGCCAGTCGATACCGCTAAACCCACCCATCATCCAGTACATCAGCTGACGCAGATCGAGGCTGGTGCTGAAGTAGACTGCCCAGGTCATGATGGCGCTACAGATAATGCCCAGCGCGACGCCGGTCAGCAGCAAACGGCTGACGGATAAATGACGATGGGCAAAATGCAGCAGAATCAGCGTAATCAGCAACGCGCCAGCCATCGCCGCCAGCGCCAGACTCCACAATGACCCATTACCGAGCATCACGCCAAGCACCAGGCCAATTCCCGCACCATTTGACACACCGAGCAACCCCGGCTCCGCCAGCGGGTTGTTAAACAGCGCCTGCATCACTACGCCACAAACGGCCAGCGCAGCGCCCACCAGCAGCACCGCGAGGGTGCGCGGCAGACGCAGCTGCCAGACGAACATGTCACCCTCGGGCGAAAACCAGCGCGCCGGAGAGATCCAGCTATCGCCAGCACACAGGCTGATTACCATCAGGATAATAAGTAGCGCGCTCAGCGCAATAAGCCAGCGCTGGCTGCGGCGGTCTGCCTGGCGGGCAAGCTGATCCAGCAGAGTCATAAATAAGATTGGCTGAGAAAACAGAGATTTGATTGTAGTGGGATTACAGCAAAAAGAAAGGTGCGTGATGGCGGTGTCGGGCTGACACCGCCAGGTCTGGCATTAATTATGGTGTGGCGGAACCGGCTGGCCGTTGTGGTCATCACGTTTGTCGTGATTCGGCTGCGGCTTGTGTTGCCCCTGCGGCGGGCGTTTCTGCGGGCCATTGCCCGGATGCTGCGGCTGCCAGCCGTTACCGTTCCAGTAACCGTGCGGGCCTTTCACGCCTACGTTACGGTTATGGTGCTGTTGCCACCATGACGGCGAACGCCAGTCATAGCCATCCCAGTAGTAACCACGTTTGTCTTTATCGCCGATATGAATCGACACACCCGGTGTGTTGATGTTAACGGAAACATTTGCGTTGGCGAGCAGCGGCATACCTAACAGGATGCTTAATAAAAGTGCTGTCTTTTTCATCAGCTTAACCTCTTGTTTTGTGTTGGCGCTGTTATAACAAATGCGCTGAAGAGGTCACTATCAGTCAGTGCCGATTTTCATGCTATTTTCCGCATACTTACGAAATCCTTACAATGTGGAAAAAGCATGGAGGATGGCGATTTTATCGCCAAAAGAAAAAAGGCCGCTAAGCGGCCTTTTTGTTTTACTGAAATCAGTCAGGATCCTTGGGTGACGCGTTCTCTACCCGGCTTTTCAACTTCTGGCCAGGCCGAAAGGTCACCACGCGGCGGGCAGTGATCGGAATATCTTCCCCGGTTTTCGGGTTTCTGCCCGGACGCTGGTTTTTGTCACGCAGATCAAAATTACCAAATCCGGACAGTTTAACCTGTTCTCCGTTTTCCAACGCGCGGCGAACCTCTTCAAAAAACAGCTCGACCAATTCTTTGGCGTCGCGTTTGCTCAGCCCGAGCTTTTCAAACAGGTACTCTGACATTTCAGCTTTTGTAAGCGCCATAGGTTCAATCCCTCAAGGTTGCCTGGAATCGCTCTTTTAATGCCGCAACGCATTTGGCAACGGTCGCGGCAATCTCCTCTTCTTCGAGTGTCCGGCTGGTATCCTGCAAAATCAGGCTAATCGCAAGGCTCTTTTCGCCTTCGTTTACACCCTTACCACGGTACACGTCAAACAAGTTTACGCCAACTACCTGATTTACGCCAACTTTCTTACACTCCGCGATGATATCTGCTGCGGGCACGTTTTCAGCCACTACCACAGCGATATCACGACGGTTCGCCGGGAAGCGTGAAATCTCGCGCGCGTCAGGCAGGACGCGGTCTGCGACCTTATTCCAAAGCAGTTCAAACACTAAGGTGCGGCCGTTGAGATCCAGCTTACGTTCCAGTTCAGGATGAACCACCCCGATAAATCCGATTCGTTCGTCGCGTAAATAAATTGCGGCGCTCTGTCCTGGATGCAGTGCCGGATTCGCCTCTGCACGGAAGGAAATCTCATCCAGCTTGCCGGTCAAATCCAGCAGCGATTCTAAATCGCCTTTTAAATCATAGAAGTCAACCGTCTGACGCGCCAGATCCCAATGCTCTTCATAGCGGTTACCGCTCAACACGCCCGCCAGCATAAGATCCTGACGGATGCCGAGATCAGCCTGAGTATCAGGCACAAAGCGTAAACCGCTTTCAAACAGGCGCACACGGCTCTGCTGACGGTTCTGGTTGTACACCACCGCACCCAGCAAACCGGTCCACAATGACAGGCGCATCGCCGACATATCGCTGGAAATCGGGCTTGGCAGAATCAGCGCTTCTTCGCCCGGATGCAGCAGCTGCTGCACTTTAGGGTCCACGAAGCTGTAGGTAATCGCTTCCTGATAGCCTTTATCGACCAGCAGGGTTTTCGCGCGCTTCAGGGAGAGATCGGCTTCACGATGCTGAGTCATGATCAGGCTGGCTTTTACCGGCACGTCCGGGATGTTGTTGTAGCCATAGACGCGCGCCACTTCTTCAACCAGATCTTCTTCGATAGCCATATCGAAACGCCAGCTCGGCGCGATGGCTTGCCATTCACCGGCCGCGACCGTCACTTCACAACCCAGGCGGGTCAGAATGTCCGTCACCTGCGCATCGGCAATCACATGACCAATCAGGCGGTCCAGCTTCTCGCGACGCAGTCGGATAGTGGCACGCGGCGGCAGTGCAGCCGTATCGGTGTGATCGATCACCGGACCTGCTTCCCCGCCGCAGATTTCCAGCAGCAACTGGGTCGCGCGCTCAATTGCTTTGTGTTGCAGCGCCGGGTCCACGCCGCGCTCGTAGCGGTGTGAGGCGTCGGTATGCAGGCCCTGACGGCGTGCACGACCGGTAATCGCCAGCGGATCGAAGAAGGCGCTTTCGAACAGAATGTTCTGCGTCGCGTCATTCACACCGGAATGCTCGCCACCGAAGATGCCGCCCATCGCCAGCGCTTTGTGGTGATCGGCGATCACCAGCGTGTCGCTGCTGAGTTTCGCTTCGCTGCCATCCAGCAGCGTCAGGCTTTCGCCCTCTTTCGCCATACGCACCACGATACCGCCATCGATACGGTCCAGGTCGAAGGCATGCATCGGCTGACCCAGCTCCAGCAGGACGTAGTTGGTGATATCAACCACCGGGTCGATGGAGCGAATACCACAACGACGCAGCTTTTCACGCATCCACAGCGGTGTTGCAGCCTGTACGTTGACACCTTTCACCACGCGGCCAAGATAACGCGGGCAGGCAGCGGTCGCATCAACACGAATCGGGAACGTGTCTGCGATGGTGGCTTTCACCGGCTCGATAACCGGCGCATTCAGCGGCAGGCCATTAAGTACCGCCACATCACGGGCGATGCCGATGATGCCGAGGCAGTCAGCACGGTTCGGCGTCACGCTGATTTCAATGGTGTTGTCGTCGAGTTGCAGATAAGCGCGGATATCAGTGCCAATCGGCGCATCCGCGGGCAGTTCGATGATGCCGCTATGGTCGTCGGAAATGCCCAGCTCAGAGAAGGAGCACAGCATACCTTCAGACGGCTCACCACGCAGCTTAGCCGCTTTGATTTTGAAATCGCCCGGCAGTACCGCACCCACGGTAGCGACCGCGACTTTCAGACCCTGACGGCAGTTAGGTGCGCCACAAACGATATCCAGCAGACGATCGCCGCCTACGTTGATTTTGGTGACGCGCAGTTTATCGGCGTTCGGGTGTTGGCCGCACTCCACCACTTCACCTACGACCACGCCGTGAAAGGCGCCGGCAACCGCATCAACGCCGTCCACTTCCAGACCGGCCATGGTGATCTGTTCAGCCAGCGCAGCGCTGTCCAGGGCTGGATTTACCCATTCGCGTAACCAGAGTTCACTGAATTTCATTGGATAACCTGCCCTTATTTAAATTGTTTGAGGAAACGTAAATCATTTTCGAAGAAGGCGCGCAAATCGGTCACGCCATAACGCAGCATGGTCAGACGCTCCATGCCCATGCCGAAGGCGAAGCCGGAGTAGATTTCCGGGTCAATACCAACGTTGCGCAGGACATTCGGGTGAACCATGCCGCAACCCAGCACTTCCAGCCATTTGCCGTTTTTACCCATCACATCCACTTCTGCGGACGGTTCAGTGAACGGGAAATAAGACGGACGAAAGCGAATTTGCAGGTTTTCTTCGAAGAAGTTGTTGAGGAAATCGTGCAGCGTGCCTTTCAGGTTGGTGAAGCTGATGTCTTTATCAACAATCAGGCCTTCCATCTGATGGAACATTGGGGTGTGGGTCTGATCGTAGTCATTACGATACACACGGCCCGGCGCGATGATGCGAATCGGCGGCTGCTGGTTTTTCATAGTACGAATCTGCACGCCAGAGGTCTGCGTACGCAGCAGGCGGGTCGCATCGAACCAGAAGGTGTCGTGATCGGCGCGCGCCGGGTGGTGACCGGGAATATTCAGGGCATCGAAGTTGTGGTAGTCATCTTCAATTTCCGGTCCGGTGGCGACCGCGAAACCCAATTCACCGAAAAAGGTTTCGATACGATCGATAGTACGGGTTACCGGATGCAGGCCACCGTTCTCAGTACGACGACCCGGCAGTGAGACATCAATGGTCTCCGCTGACAGACGCGCATTCAGTGCGGCGCTTTCCAGCGTCTCTTTACGCACGGTAAGGCGGTCCTGCACCTGCTGCTTAGCGTCGTTGATGACCGCACCGGCTGCCGGGCGCTCTTCCGCCGGCAGCTCACGCAGGGTGGTCATCTGCAGCGTCAGATGTCCTTTTTTACCCAGGAATTCGACGCGCACAGCGTCCAGAGCGGCGATATCCGACGCCTCGTCGATGGCGGCCGTGGCACGGGCCACCAGGTCTGCGAGTTGGGACATGATTTCCTCTTCTTCCAGTCAGGCTGGTCTGTTCTCGTTGGGATCCGTGGATCCAATGTAGTGTCGCCAGAAACAAAAAAGCCTCCACGAGGGAGGCTTTCAGCGCGATTTTTCGTTTCTTTTCTTATGCGCAAAAGCCCCCGGATGTCAGGCGCTAAAGTAAAAAAAGAAACGGAAAATAGCAGCATTCATGCTTGCGTTACCTTGTCATGATTTGAACGGCACTATTGAAATGCGCGGCGCGTAAAATGTCAATCTTTTGCGTGGTTTGCGGATAATAAAAAAGGGAGCAAGCTCCCTTTTTTACCTGACTTACGCCAGAGCTGATTTTGCTTTTTCGACCAGTGCCGTGAAGGTCACTTTGTCGAATACAGCGATGTCAGCCAGGATTTTACGGTCGATTTCAATGGACGCTTTTTTCAGGCCATTGATGAAACGGCTGTAAGAGATGCCGTTCTGACGCGCCGCAGCGTTGATACGTGCGATCCACAGCTGACGGAACTGACGCTTACGTTGACGACGGTCACGGTAAGCATACTGACCAGCTTTGATAACAGCCTGGAAGGCAACGCGGTATACACGTGAACGTGCACCGTAGTAGCCTTTAGCTTGTTTTAAGATTTTTTTGTGACGTGCGCGAGCAATTACACCACGTTTTACGCGAGCCATGTGACTCTCCTGTTTCTATATTCTGAATTTTCCCTTTATCTTTCGTGCCGCAGCGGCGTTTGAGGCCTTGCTGCAACCCAAAATCTATCGGGAGCTAAAAAAAGTTAACTTATGCGTACGGCAGGCAGGCAATAACCAGACCCAGATCGCCTTTAGACACCAGGCCTTTCGGACGCAGGTGACGTTTACGCTTAGTTGATTTTTTGGTCAGAATATGACGCAGGTTCGCGTGTTTACGCTTGAAGCCGCCAGAAGCGGTCTTCTTGAAGCGCTTAGCCGCGCCACGTACAGTTTTAATCTTTGGCATTTTTACAAATATCCACTTCGCATTGTTAATAAAATGACCCAGACAGGCGAATAAAAATCCGCACAGCGCGAACACTGCGCGGTTTCTATTACTTGAAAGCCTACTGTTTCTTCTTAGGTGCGAGCACCATGATCATCTGGCGGCCTTCGATCTTCGATGGGAAGGATTCGACCACTGCCAGTTCACTCAGATCTTCTTTCACGCGGTTAAGCACTTCAATACCGATCTGTTGGTGCGCCATCTCACGACCACGGAAACGCAGCGTGATTTTGGCTTTATCGCCCTCTTCCAGAAAACGAATCAGGCTGCGGAGTTTTACCTGATAGTCGCCTTCATCGGTACCAGGTCGGAATTTAATTTCCTTAACCTGGATAACTTTTTGCTTCTTCTTCTGTTCCTTAGAAGATTTGCTCTTTTCATAGAGGAACTTGCCGTAGTCCATTATACGGCAAACCGGCGGCTCGGCGTTCGGGCTGATTTCAACTAAATCTACGCCAGCTTCTTCTGCTTTCTCGATAGCTTCACGCAGTGAGACAATGCCAATTTGCTCGCCATCAACGCCAGTTAAGCGCACTTCGGTAGCGCGAATTTCGCCGTTGATACGATTCGGACGCGTCGGTTGTACTCGTTTTCCGCCTTTAATACCTTATTCCTCCAATTGGTGAAGATGTCGGCTGCGAATCTCTTGTTGCAGCTTCTCAACAAACACATCAACGTCCATGGTCCCGAGGTCTTTACCACGGCGGGTGCGCACGGCAACCTTGCCTGCTTCCACCTCTTTCTCACCGCAAACCAGCATATATGGGACGCGACGTAATGTGTGCTCGCGGATTTTAAAGCCTATCTTCTCGTTTCTCAAGTCTGCTTTGACACGAATGCCAGCATTCTGCAATTTCTTTGTCAACTCACTGACATATTCTGCCTGACTGTCAGTAATATTCATCACCACCGCCTGTACCGGAGCCAGCCAGCTTGGGAAGAAGCCAGCGAACTCTTCGGTCAGGATGCCGATGAAGCGTTCCATTGACCCCAGGATCGCGCGGTGAATCATTACCGGCGTCTGGCGATCGTTGTTTTCACCCACATAAGTGGCGTCCAGACGCTTCGGCAGGGAGAAGTCTAGCTGAACAGTACCACACTGCCAGGCGCGGTCGAGGCAATCGTGCAGGGTAAACTCAATTTTCGGGCCATAGAATGCACCTTCACCCGGCTGATATTCAAACGGAATTTCGTTTTCTTTCAGCGCTTCGGCCAAATCCACTTCCGCACGGTCCCACATTTCATCCGTACCGATACGTTTTTCCGGGCGGGTGGAGAGTTTTACCACAATTTTCTCGAAGCCGAAGGTGCTGTACATGTCATACACCATACGGATACAGCTGTTCACTTCATCACGTACCTGATCTTCGGTACAGAAGATGTGAGCATCATCCTGAGTAAAGCCACGCACACGCATCAGACCGTGCAACGCGCCTGACGGCTCATTACGATGACAGCTGCCGAACTCCGCCATACGCAGCGGCAGATCGCGGTAGGATTTCAGACCCTGATTAAAGATCTGCACGTGACCTGGGCAGTTCATCGGTTTGATGCAATATTCACGGTTCTCCGAAGAGGTGGTGAACATCGCTTCTTTATAGTTTTCCCAGTGACCTGTTTTTTCCCACAGCACGCGGTCCATCATGAACGGACCCTTAACTTCCTGGTACTGGTACTCTTTCAGCTTGCTGCGTACGAACACTTCCAGCTCGCGGAAGATGGTCCAGCCGTCGTTGTGCCAGAACACCATACCCGGCGCTTCTTCCTGCATGTGGTAGAGGTCGAGCTGCTTACCGATTTTACGGTGATCGCGCTTCGCCGCTTCTTCCAGACGTTGCAGATAGGCAGCGAGCTGTTTTTTATCGCCCCATGCGGTGCCATAAATACGCTGCAGCATTTTGTTGTTGCTGTCGCCGCGCCAGTAGGCGCCGGAGATTTTCTGCAGCTTAAAATGATGGCAGAAACGCATGTTCGGCACGTGCGGACCGCGGCACATGTCGATGTATTCTTCATGATGGTACAGGCCAGGATGATCATCATGGCTGATGTTTTCATCAAGAATGGTGGTTTTGTAGTTTTCACCACGCGCGGCAAAGACGTCACGCGCCTCCTGCCAGCTCACCTTTTTCTTGATGACGTCGTAATTGGTCTCTGCCAGCTGATGCATACGCTTTTCCAGCTGATCAAGATCTTCCTGCGTCAGGGTGTGTTCCAGATCGACATCATAATAGAAGCCGTTATCGATCACCGGACCGATTGCCATTTTGGTGTTCGGCCACAGCTGCTTGATGGCGTGACCCAACAGGTGCGCACACGAGTGACGGATGATTTCCAGACCCGCGTCATCTTTGGCGGTGATAATCGCCACCTGCGCATCGTCATGAATCAGATCAACCGCATCAACTAACTCGCCATTCACGCGACCGGCAATACAGGCTTTCGCCAGACCCGGACCGATATCCTGCGCGATATCCATCACGCTCACCGGACGATCAAAACTGCGCTGGCTGCCATCAGGAAGAGTAATTACTGGCATTTCATATCCTTAATTGCAGTGGTAAGCCACACGAAAGCCTACATGCAACATTGAGTTTTAATAAGGGTAACCCGGCGTAATGTCAGACCCACATTGTCGGAATGACGCCTGGGAGATAAAGCGCCGGAGATGATAACAGCTTTCAGCCGTAATCAAAACCCGCAGAAAATGCGCTAAGCCTGCGTCAGGTAAAAAAAAACCGCTGCGGGGCATTCACCCGGCAGCGGTTTTCCATCAGACCCGCTTACATCGCGTAAGAGAGCTGAATGGTGGTTTTGGTGTCGGTACGGTCCGGCGCAGAAGACGGCGGATTGTTGTTCCAGGTCACGTTGTAAGCCAGTTTCAGCGCGAAGTGTTCGTTGATCGCCACCTGCAAACCGGTTTCGGAGTTCACCGTGGTGTCTTCACCGAAGCTGGTCAGCACAGACACGCCCTGGATAAATTTGGTGGTGTCAGTCAGCTGCCACTGGTAGCTCAGCGCGCCGTAGCCCAGCGCTTTGGTTTCATGGCCACCGGCGGAGAAATCGTCATAACGCACACCCGGACCGAATTCAGCACGCAGCGAGTGCACCGGACCACTGAGGATCTGACGACCGTAACCGGCAGCCAGTACATCACGCGAATCGTAGCCGTTGAAACGGTCGCTCAGCCAGCTGGCCTGACCGAACAGGTAGTCGGCGCTGTTGAGGTTATAACGGGTACGACCACCGGCACTGTAAGTCTCAGAGGAACGCACATCGTTAGATGAGTTGTTCGCCGCGTTCCCCCACAGGCTGTAAGCGGTGTTGGTCTGATACCACGTCATGTTAGTTGCCGCGCTCAGTGCGGAACTGGTGGTGTTACCGGTCTGCGCCAGATAACCCGCTGACGCGCTGCCTTCGAACGGTTTTTTCGCCGTTGAAGGATCATCCATGGAGGTGAAGACGGTGTTATCTGCAAATGCCTGGTGACAAAATGCTCCAGCAGAGAGCAACAGAACAGCGGACAGCTTGTTAAAGGCTTTCATTTAAATGTGACCCGTACGACAGTTTAAAAAGTGATGAGTCTGAAGAGTTTTCCCGGACGATCAATGCAATTTACGGTAAGTTTTGTAAATAAGTATGAAATGCCGGAAAAAACCAGGTTTCACCCTGGCACCGCGTGCTGAATGGGATTGTTCCCATTAACGGCGCGCATTATAGAGGGCAATTAGCGAAATAGCAGCCGAAATGCTACAAGAATTTTCTGAACGTCCCGCCAGAAATTTTCCCTTCCTCGCCAGCGTGAGTTGCTGCTAATTCGCTCAATCCGCCTCGCTGGTCTACGCTGAAATCTGTTCCAGAACAACGAGGTGAAAGATGAGCGATCATAGCCTGCACCGTTACATCGTGACGTTCCGCTATCAGGAGTCAGGGCTGGGGGATGTGCTGTCCCTGAACAGCACCATGACCAACGCCGGTTACAGCACCACACTCAACGATGATGAAGGTCATCCGCATGAGCTGGGTACCAACAGTTTCGGTGTGATCAGCGCCCTGGATAAGCAGGAAGTGGCGGCTCAGGCTGCCGGATTGGCTGAGACGGCGCTGGAGACGAAACCTGACGTTGAGGTATCAACGCTGGAAGAGTTTTTAAAAGCACAATCGTAACGGGATATGCGAAAAGCGCGTGCGCGTGCTGGTTTTGTTCAGGTTTTGAGCGTTACAATCGAACTTACGCAGCGAATAAAGAGGATTACCCAATGTGGTCAGCCATTAGTCGTCTGTTAAGCGAGTACGCTGGCGATGCCGAAATCACCGAACGCCATGAACTGCCCGGCGGCGATGTTCATCCTGCCTGGCGTATCCGCTATGGCGAGCTTGAGGTGTTCGTCAAATGTAACACCCGCGATATGCTCACCCTGTTCAGCTGGGAAGCTGACCAGCTGGCACTGCTGGCCCGTACCCAGACGGTGCGCGTTCCGCAGGTCTACGGCGTGGGTAACGATCGTGACACCAGCTTCCTGCTGCTCGAGTACCTGCCGCCAGAACCGCTCAATGAACGCACCGCCTTTCAGCTTGGTCAGCAGCTGGCGCATCTGCACCAGTGGAGTGAACAACCCCAGTTTGGCCTCGATTTCGACAACAACATCACCACCACCCCACAGCCCAACAGCTGGTTACGGCGCTGGTCAGTGTTTTTTGCCGAGCAACGCATCGGCTGGCAACTGCAACTGGCGGAAGAAAAAGGCGTCAGTTACGGCGATATGGACCTTATCGTCGATTGCGTCCAGCGCGCGCTGGCTAACCATCATCCGCAGCCCTCGTTATTACATGGCGATTTGTGGCCTGCCAACTGTGCCGGTAGCCCCGGCGGCCCGTGGATTTTCGATCCCGCCTGTTACTGGGGCGATCGCGAATGCGATCTGGCGATGCTGAGCTATTACGCCGACCTGCCGCGACAGATTTATGAGGGTTACCATGCGGTATGGCCGCTGCCGGAAGGTTTTTCGCAGCGTCAGCCGGTATATCAGCTTTATTATCTGCTCAACCGCGCCAACGTATTTGGCGGCAACTGGTCGGGCGAAGCGCAATTTGCCATCGGCCAGTTGCTGGATGAAGATGCGTTACAACGTCAGGCCAGACCGGCCTGACGCCTTACAGCAGGCCGAGTAGTTTCAGCACAAAGTAACCGGCAATGGCGATCACAATCGGCAGAATGTACAGCGGGAATACCTGCAGCAGAATGGTGTGGCGGGGAACGTGGATTTTTTCCTCGAGCTGCGCGCGGTTGCGTCCTTCGCTGCCTTTGGCCTGTTCCAGAATCAACTGATCCTCAATCCCTTCTTTTACATGACGCGACTGACGCCACATACGCGCGCCAGATGCCTGCAAGGCAATACCGACGAAAATCAAAAAGTAGATAATCCAGAAACCGATATTCGTTCCGCCTTTAAATTCCGGCACCGGCGAGTTTTGCCAGAAGAAACCGAGAAACGGCGTATTGAACTTCACCATATCAATCATCACATGGACAAAATCGAGCATCACCGCATCAATGCCGGGCTGCTTTTCACTGTGCTTAAACATGAAACCCAGGATGGAGATAATGGTGGACAGTAGCGCGGGAATAAAAATTACCCAGCCAGCCACTCGCTTAAGGATGGCGATGCGGCCAGCCTGTTGGTAAGTCATGGTGTCTCCCTGAACGGAAAAAGTTTTGTCCTAAGTCTACCTGCACTGCGCCTTTTTTTCCTGAAAAATGCGCGGCATGGTGGCTGGTCGGCTTTCGCGCTGACTCATGTTAAGGTAGGCCAAATTTCAAACGGAGCTGCTGTATGTCATATCGTCGCCCTGTTCTGGCCGCCATTTTTGATATGGACGGATTACTGATCGACTCAGAACCGCTGTGGGATCAGGCCGAACTGGATATTTTTGCCACGCTGGGCGTGGACCTGACCCGCCGCCACGAATTGCCGGATACCCTGGGATTGCGCATCGATCAAACCGTGCGCATGTGGTACGAAGCACTGCCGTGGAACGGACCGGGTCAGCAGGAAGTCACCGATCGCATCATTGCGCGCGCGCTGACGCTGGTGGAAGAGACCCGCCCGCTGCTGCCCGGTGTGGAGCAGGCGCTGCGGTTGTGTCAGCAGCAGGGACTGAAAATCGGCCTCGCCTCGGCGTCACCGCTGCATATGCTGGAACGGGTGCTGGAGATGTTCAACCTGCGCCCCTATTTCGATGTTCTCGCCTCCGCCGAACTGCTGCCGTACAGCAAACCCCACCCACAGGTCTATCTCGACGCCGCCGCGCGCCTGGGTATCGATCCGCTTAACTGCGTGGCGCTGGAAGACTCCTTCAACGGCATGGTCGCCAGCAAAGCGGCGCGTATGCGTTCGATTGTGGTACCGGCGGCTGAGCATCGGGACGATGCGCGCTGGGCGCTGGCCAATGTCCGGCTGGATGACCTGACCCAGCTGACAGCCTCACATCTGCTGGGTTAATCGCCCCCTCGCCCGCTCTGACAGCGGGCTTTTTTTTGTCGACTTGATCGCCTACACAAATAAATAAAACAACGTTTCATTTTTATTGAATTCACGTCCCATCCTGCCTAAGATGCCAACAGACCCGCATCGGGACCTGTTCCTTCTTTTATCAAGAGGCCTGAGATGGACGTACGTCAAAGCATTCACAGTGAGCACGCCAAAACCCTCGACACCGCCGCCCTGCGACGCGAATTTCTGATCGAAAAGATCTTTACCCCGGATGATTACACCCTGACCTACAGCCACATCGACCGCATTATCATTGGCGGCGTGATGCCCGTTCGCCACGCCGTCACCATCGGCAGCGAAGTGGGTAAACAGCTGGGGGTGAGTTATTTTCTCGAACGCCGCGAGCTGGGGATCATCAATATTGGCGGTCCGGGATTGATTGAGGTTGATGGCAACAGCTGGGAGATCGGCCATCAGGAAGCGTTGTATGTCGGTCAGGGCGCGCAGCAGGTGATTTTTCGCAGCGTCGATGCCAGCCATCCGGCGAAGTTTTATTACAACAGCGCCCCGGCGCATTGCCGCTACCCGGACAAAAAAATCACCCTCGATGAAGCGGTGAAAGCCTCGCTCGGTGATGCCGCAACGTCCAACCGCCGGACCATCAATAAATTTATCGTGCCGGATGTGCTGCCAACCTGTCAGCTCACCATGGGGCTGACCCGCCTTGATGATGGCAATCTGTGGAACACCATGCCGTGTCACACCCACGAGCGGCGCATGGAGGTGTACTTCTATTTCGATATGGCCGAGGACAGCGCGGTGTTTCATATGATGGGCCAGCCGCAGGAGACCCGTCATCTGCTGGTACACAACGAGCAGGCGGTGATTTCACCGAGCTGGTCGATTCATGCCGGCGTCGGCACCCAGCGCTATACCTTTATCTGGGGCATGGTGGGTGAAAATCAGGTGTTTGATGATATGGACCACGTCAGCGTTAACGCGCTGCGCTGAAGTTTGGGGAGAAAACCATGATGCAGAATGCTTTCAATCTTGCAGGAAAAATCGCGCTGGTCACCGGTTGTAACACCGGATTAGGTCAGGGTATGGCGCTTGGGCTGGCGCAGGCGGGATGCGACATTATTGGCGTCAACCGCACCGCACCAGATGAAACCGCAGCCAAAGTGGCGGCGCTCGGCCGTCGGTTCTGGTCGATTCAGGCCGATCTGACCCGTCCCTCCCTCGCTCCGCAAGTGGTGGAGCAGGCGGTGGCGCTGGCGAGTCGCATTGATATTCTGGTTAACAACGCTGGCATTATCCGTCGGGAAGATGCGCTGAACTTCAGCGAAAAAGACTGGGATGATGTGATGAACATCAACAGCAAAAGCCTGTTTTTCCTGTCTCAGCAGGTGGCGCGGCAGTTTATCGCCCAGGGCCAGGGCGGCAAGATCATCAACATTGCCTCGATGCTCTCGTTCCAGGGCGGGATCCGTGTGCCTTCTTACACCGCCTCGAAAAGCGCCGTGATGGGACTGACGCGCTTAATGGCTAACGAATGGGCGCAGCATGGCATCAATGTCAACGCCATCGCGCCCGGCTATATGGTGACGAACAATACGGCGCAGATCCGCAGCGATGAGTCGCGCAGCGAGGAGATCCTCGCGCGTATCCCGGCCGGACGCTGGGGCGCGCCAGACGATATGATGGGGCCGGTGGTGTTTCTTGCCTCCAGCGCCTCCGATTATGTCCACGGCTATACCCTGGCCGTCGACGGCGGCTGGCTGGCACGCTAAGCTGCTCTTTTCCCGCGTCATTTCGGCGCGGGTTTCCTCACAAATTCATGCTTAGTTACAGCGTCACATATTCTCATTCACTGGATAAATCCCTATACTGGATGCATCGACAGTTTGCAGCCAGGTTTTATCATGACGGCCGAAGGCCATATCATTTTCGCCATCGCCAGTGCGATTTTCGCTAAACGCGCGGAATTGACGCCCGTGATGGCCAGCGCCGACTGGTGGCACCTGGTGCCGGCTGCACTGCTCACCTGTCTGCTGCCGGATATCGACCACCCTAAATCGGTGCTGGGACAACGGCTGAAGTGGCTATCCCACCCCATCGCCCGCGCGTTCGGGCATCGCGGTTTTACCCACAGTTTGCTGGCGGTGGCCGTCAGCTTATGGCTGTTCCAGCTTAACGTTCCTGCCAGCTGGCCAATTCCCGCCGATGTGTTGCAGGGCCTGACGCTCGGTTATCTCAGCCACATTGTCGCCGATATGCTCACGCCCGCAGGCGTACCGCTGCTGTGGCCCTGCCGCTGGCGTTTTCGTCTGCCGCTGCTTAATAGCCAGAAAGGCAATCAGCTGGAACGGGCGCTCTGCCTCGCTCTGGTGGGTTATGCGCTGTGGTTCCCTCCCGGCATGCCATCTTTTGGTGCAAACGGCTGGCCTGAGCAACTGTTCAGCACGCTACAAAATGGCGTGGGTCGGCTGATAAATAGCCATAACGCGCAATAATCAGACAACATTCAGCATAAAGTTATAATCAATTCCATTTGGATATAAGTCTGCCTGTTTATGAACTGATAACATGCCGCCATTCCTGTTAAGGAATCACACTGTATTCCGCGCCTGACATGGGCAGGCGTGGCAAATCTCTGGAGTAGAGCATGGATTTTCCCCTGATAATTAATCTCGTGGTGTTTGTCGCGCTGCTGATTGTGCTGGCGCGCATCGGTAGCGATCGCTGGAGCCTGTCGAAGCGCGTACTGACCGGACTGGTGTTCGGCGTGCTGTTCGGTCTGGCGCTGCAAACTATTTATGGCGAAAACAGCCCGGTGGTCAAAGCCTCGATAGGCTGGTTCAACATCGTCGGCAATGGTTATGTGCAGCTGCTGCAAATGATCGTGATGCCGCTGGTATTCGCCTCGATCCTCAGCGCCGTGGCGCGTCTGCACAATGCTTCTTCGCTGGGCAAAATCAGCGTGCTGACCATTGGCGTGTTGCTGTTTACCACCGCGATTGCGGCGCTGGTGGGCGTGCTGGTGACCGGTCTGTTTGGCCTCAGTGCTGACGGCCTGGTACAGGGCGCCCAGGAAACGGCGCGTCTGAATGCGATTCAGAGCAACTACATCGGTAAAGTCGCCGACCTCACCGTGCCGCAACTGCTGCTGTCGTTTATCCCGAAAAATCCGTTTGCTGACCTCACCGGTGCCAGCCCGACATCCATCATCAGCGTGGTGATTTTCGCCGCCTTCCTCGGTGTGGCCGCACTGCAACTGTTGAAAGATGACAAGGTGAAAGGTGAACGCGTATTGGTGGCGATTGATACCCTGCAATCCTGGGTAATGAAGCTGGTACGTCTGATCATGAAGCTGACGCCTTACGGGGTGCTGGCGCTGATGACCAAAGTGGTGGCCGGTTCTAACCTACAGGACATCATCAAGCTCGGCGGTTTTGTGCTGGCCTCTTATCTCGGCCTCGCCATTATGTTTGGCGTACACGCGCTGCTGCTGTCGGTTAACGGTATCAACCCGCTGCGTTTCTTCCGCAAAGTCTGGCCGGTGATTACCTTTGCCTTTACCAGCCGCTCCAGCGCCGCCAGCATCCCGCTGAACGTGGAAACGCAAACCCGCCGCCTCGGCGTGCCGGAGTCCATCGCCAGTTTCTCCGCCTCATTCGGTGCCACTATCGGCCAGAATGGCTGTGCCGGTCTCTATCCGACCATGCTGGCCGTGATGGTTGCGCCTACCGTGGGGATCAACCCGTTTGACCCGCTGTGGATTGCCACGCTGGTGGGCATCGTCACCCTCAGCTCGGCCGGTGTCGCCGGTGTGGGCGGCGGAGCCACCTTTGCCGCCCTGATCGTGCTGCCTGCCATGGGCCTGCCGGTCACGCTGGTTGCGCTGCTGATCTCCATCGAGCCGCTGATCGATATGGGCCGTACCGCGCTGAACGTCAATGGCGCAATGACCGCCGGTTCCCTTACCAGCCGCTGGCTCGGTTTGACCGACCGCAAAGTGCTGGAAAGTGACGATCACGCTGAGCTGGCGCATCGTTAATCTCCTGTGGCCCGGTGCGTATCAACACGCACCGGGTCAATCATCGTCCCTGCTTTCCTCCCCAATCCGTACCAATCATGGCGCAAGCGTCAGGAAAGTGTTAAGCATGGTAAATAGAGGAAAAACCAAGCGCTTTTCTCTTGTCTTTTCCTGCTGAAAGGCCAATCCTGCTACCAGTCACAGCAGGAGAAATACCATGAAGAAAGTTATCGCCTCCGTGCTGGCGTTAACCTTATTAACACCAGCCATCGCTTTTGCCCATCCCTGGGGACCCGGCGGTCCAGGACCACACTGGGGTGGACCCGGCCCTATGCACTTCCTGCCCGATGCCGCCACTGCGGTGTTGATTGGCGGTCTGACGTACTATCTGCTTAACGGTAGCTACTACCAGCGTCAGGGTGATACCTACGTAGTGGTGGAACCGCCTCAGTCAGCGCCGGAAGTCGGTATGCGGGTGCTCGACTTCAATGGCAGACGTTATTACGTGCAGGAAGGTCACTACTACCAGCGCGATATTAACGGCAGCTACACCGAAGTGCCGCGCCCCTACGGTTTATAAGCCCCCCAATGCAAAACGGCCCGTCAGTTCAACTGACGGGCCGTTTACTATTCTGCTGCGCTTACTGCGCGGCTTGCGGATCGGTGTCGTAATCTTTACAGCTCTGGAAACCGTAGTTCATTACGCGACCGGTATCGTTAAAGCTGACGAAATAGGTTTGTGGCTTACCATCACGTTCGCCCAGCACATAAGTCTGACAAGTACCACGGGCATGTACCATGGTGATCTCGGTAGACGCCGGCCCCGCAATCTGGCGCACCTGCTCACGGGTCATCCCTTTTTTCACATCCTTCACCACCGGCTTAGTCACGATGCTCTCCGCGCGATCGTAAGCCGTACAACCAGAGAGTGCCGCCAGCGTGAGCGCGGCAGCGATACATCCCAGCACTTTATTCATCTTGTTGTTCCTCATTGTTTTGTCCATGTAAGGCTAAGCCTGGAACATATTTCCCGATTTATCAACTTTATGGACTCGCAATCAGTCATTTCTGAAGCGTCAGGATTGCGTAAAAGTGTCTGTGCTTACCGGCGCGCCTCCGTATAATCCCCCGACGAGAATAAGCACTCTCAAAACTATTTTCAGGGCGGTTATGACCAGACAACACGACAATAAAGACGAACGCCACCGTCTGCGGCAGAACGAAATTATCCGCGCCGCGCGCGAATGTTTCCGCCGTGAGGGCTTCCATGTCGCCAGCATGGCGCGGCTGGCCTCTGCGGCCAATCTCAGCGTTGGACAAATCTACCGTTATTTCCCCAGCAAAGACGCCATCATTGAAGAGATGGTGAAACGCATTGTTGATGCACGCGTCGCCGCGATGCGCGATCGGGTCGATAGCGATCATATCGCCGCCACCCTTGCCTGGCGCGAAAGCCTCAATCCTGAAGATGAGCTGCTGATGCTGGATGTCGCGGCGGAAGCGGGCCGTAATCCCCGGGTGGCCGCAATGCTGGAAGCCGCCGATGCCCGCATGTTTTGTCACGCCCGTGAGAAAGTGAGCGCCAGCCACCCCGAACTCAACGACGATCAGGTCAATGCCTGCGTCGAAGTCCTGGCGGTGCTATTTGATGGCACCGCCCTGCGCCGACTGACGCCACAGAAAGCGTCAGCGGTGACCCTGCAACACCTTTATCAGAACCTGATTTCACACCTAATTAAAGACAGAGGATAAATGACACCTGCACATTCTAATCGCCTGGTTTATGCCATCACCCTTGGTTTGCTCGCTGCACTTGGACCACTTTGTATCGATCTTTACCTTCCCGCCCTGCCGGAGCTGGCGGGCGACCTGCACACCGAAACCGCTACCGCACAGCTGAGTCTGACCGCTGGCCTGCTGGGCCTCGGCGCCGGCCAGCTGCTGTTTGGGCCAATGAGCGACAAATTTGGCCGCCTGCGCCCGCTGCTGCTCTCGCTGGTGCTGCTGTTTATCGCCTCGATTGGCTGCGCGCTGGCAAAAGATATCAACCAGCTGCTGGTGGCGCGTCTGTTCGAAGGATTAGCCGGTGCCGGCGGCGCCGTGCTGTCGCGTGCCGTGGCGCGTGATATGTATAGCGGTCATGAGCTGACGCGCTTTTTTGCCCTGCTGATGCTGGTTAACGGTCTCGCCCCGATTGCCGCACCGGTGCTGGGCGGCGTATTGATGACAGTACTGAGCTGGCGCGGCATTTTTGTGGTGCTCGGCTGCGTGGCCATTCTGCTGATCTTCCTCGCGCGCTGGAAATTGCATGAAACCCTGCCGTCAGAGCGACGCAGCCAGGGTTCGATATTCTCGGCCTGGGCGGCGCTCGGCCAGGTGGTCACCCACCGTCCGTTTATGGGTTTTTGCTTAACCCAGGGCTTTATGATGTCTGGCATGTTCGCCTACATCGGCGCATCCCCTTTTGTGCTGCAACAGATTTACGGCCTGTCGCCGCAGGCGTTCAGCTTCTGCTTTGCGGTCAACGGCGTGGGTCTGATTATCGCGTCACAAACCAGCGCACGTCTGTGCCCACTGTGGGGTGAATATCGCGTGCTGAAAGGCGGCCTGACGCTGGCATTTATCGCCTCCACCTGCCTGCTGTTGGCCGGGATCAGCGGTGCGGCATTGCCAGTGATCCTCGTGGCGCTGTTCTTCACCATCGCCAGCAACGGGGTGATCGCCACCACCGCGTCGTCACTGGCGATGCAGAGCCAGGGCCATCGCGCGGGCAGCGCCTCGGCGGTAATTGGCGTTACCATGTTCACCCTGGGCGCTATCAGCGTACCGGTGACGGGCCTCGGCGGCACCTCGGTGATCAGCATGACCGGCACCATCTTCGGCTGCTTTATGCTGGCGATTGTGATGTTCATTGCGCTGACGAAGAAGCCGAAAAGCGCCTGATTTGCCAACAAATAACCCGGACAACAAGCCATGCGGCTTGTTGTTTTGGGCCAGCCGCGTTAGCTTTAGGGAATGATCCGCATTGTGCCGTCCGGCAACTGACTTGAGGAGAGGTTCATGTCACTGCAGCAGGAAATCATTGAAGCCCTTGGCGTTAAGCCCGTCATCGACCCCCAGCAGGAAATTCGCGTCAGCGTTGATTTTTTAAAATCCTATCTGAAGGCCAACCCAGGCATTAAGACCCTGGTGCTGGGCATCAGCGGGGGCCAGGATTCCACCCTGACCGGTATTTTGTCGCAAACCGCGATTCGCGAACTGCGCGAAGAGACCGGTGATAACGACTACACCTTTATCGCTGTGCGTCTGCCGTATGGCGTGCAGGCGGATGAGCAGGATTGTCAGGATGCGCTGGCGTTTATCCAGCCCGACCGTTCGCTGGTGGTTAACATCAAAGAAGCGGTGCTGGCGAGTGAGCGCGCCCTGCTCGACGCGGGTGTGAGCTTGTCTGACTACATTCGCGGCAATGAGAAAGCGCGTGAGCGTATGAAGGCGCAGTACAGCATTGCCGGTATGACCAAAGGCGTCGTGGTGGGTACGGACCATGCGGCGGAAGCGGTGACCGGCTTCTTCACCAAATATGGCGATGGCGGCAGCGACATCAACCCCATTTTCCGTCTGAACAAAGGCCAGGGTAAACAGCTGCTGAAACTGCTGGGCTGCCCGGAGCATCTTTATCTGAAGCACCCGACCGCCGATCTCGAAGACGACCGTCCGGGTTTGCAGGATGAAGTGGCGCTCGGCGTGACCTATCAGCTGATTGACGCTTACCTCGAAGGCAAAACCATCGATGCGGCCTCGGCCAAAATCATCGAAGGCTGGTATCTGAAAACCGAACATAAACGTCGCCCGCCGATCACCGTGTTCGACGATTTCTGGAAAAAATAACCCCGCCCGGCGTTTTCCTGCTCCACACGGAAAACGCCCTTCTTCGCCCTATTTGAACCTTTTCTATGCCTGCACATTTACCGCGTGCGACCCTGATCGGTCTGAGCGCTATTTTACTCTGGAGCACCACCGTTGGCCTGTTGCGCAGCGTCAGCGAAGCCTTTGGCGCCACCGGCGGCGCAGCCCTGATTTACACCACCACGGCGTTATTGCTCTGCCTGACGCGCGGCGTGCCCGATGTCCGCCAGCTGCCCGCGCGCTATCTGTGGGGCGGCGGCCTGTTGTTTGTCGGCTATGAAATCTGTCTGGCGCTGGCGATTGGTCTGGCACGGGATCGTGCACAGTCGCTGGAGCTGGGCATGATCAACTACCTGTGGCCTTGCCTCACCATCCTGTTTGCCATCCCGCTCAACCAGCAGCGTTTTCGTCTGTGGCTGTGGCCGGGCCTGCTGCTGTCGCTGGCGGGGATTATGTGGGTGTTGCAGAGTCGGGGCGGCAGCTCGCTGTCCCAGCTCGGTCAGAACCTGCTGAGCAATCCGCTGGCCTACGGACTGGCGTTTATCGCCGCGTTCGCCTGGGGCCTGTACAACAACGTGACGCGGCGTTTTGCCAATGGCAAAAGCGGGGTCAACCTGTTCTTTGTGATCACCGCGCTGGCGCTGTGGATCAAATTTGCGCTGACGGAGCCATTCAGCTCGCTGCATTTCAGCCTGGTCCCGGCACTGGAAGTGTTGTTTATGGGCGTCTCAACCGCGCTGGCCTACTCTGCATGGAATCATGGCATCCAGCACGGCAACCTGACGCTGCTGGCGACGGCCTCGTATTTCACGCCGGTACTGTCGGCGCTGCTCGCATCGCTGTGGCTTGGCCTGACGCCGCCGCTGGCATTCTGGCAGGGGGTGCTGATGATCACGCTGGGATCGCTCATCTGCTGGCTGGCGACCCGCCGTCTGTAGCGGCTGGCGATAAAATGGTCACGCTGATATACTGGATGCACAACCAGTAACCGGAGTGATCCTTGGTCAGACGAGCCACAAGCTACCGCCTCGAATTTGATGCGGCCGCCATTTACCAATATCCCGACCATCTGCGCCAGTGGCTGGAAGGCCTGCCCAGCCAGCCCGGCGTGTATGTTTTCCACGGCGAAAGCGACAGCCTGCCATTGTATATCGGCAAAAGCGTCAATCTGCGCAGTCGCGTCATGTCCCATTTCCGCACCGCTGAGGAAGCCAGCATGTTGCGCCAGGCGCGGCGCGTCAGCTGGATCCCGACAGCGGGCGATGTCGGTGCGCAGCTGCTGGAAGCGCAGATGATCAAAACTCAGCAGCCACTGTTCAATAAACGCCTGCGTAAAAACCGTCAGCTTTGTTCGCTGCAACTGAACGATGACGCGCCGCAGGTGGTGTATGCGCGCGATCTCGATTTCTCCAGCTCGCCCAATCTGTACGGTTTATTTCGCAGCCGCCATGCCGCGCTGGAAAAGCTGAAAAACATCGCTGATGAGCAACGTCTGTGCCACGGTTTGCTGGGTCTGGAGAGTTTACGCGCCGGGCGCGGCTGCTTTCGTGCCGCGCTGAAGCGTTGTGCCGGAGCCTGCTGCGGCAACGAGCCGGTTAGCGCGCATCAACAACGTCTGCGCGCCGCGCTGGAGGATTTGCGCGTCATATGCTGGCCGTGGCAGGGAGCCGTTGGCATGGTGGAGCGCGGGGCCAGCATGACGCAGATTCACGTCATCGATCACTGGTTCTGGCTGGGTTCGGTCACTAGCGAGGCGGAAGCGCGTCAATTGCAGCGGGCGCCGCAGGGCTTTGATCACGATGGCTATAAAATTCTCTGTCGCCCGTTATTGTCGGGTGAATTCCCGTTGATCGTGCTGTAGAAACAAAACCGCCGACGCTGCCCAAAGCACAGCGTGCAATGGACAACGTCGGCGGTCTCAAACCGTTAGGCTTATGGCTTATTCACCATCTGCCGGCGGTGGCGGCATTTTACCGTCATGCGGGCGTTTCTCTGTCAGACGTTTCTCAAAATTCGCGTTGAACTGTTTTTTCTGCACAGGAGTCAACACGTTATAGAGTTTGTTCTGGGTTTCCATCATCGCAACGGCGCGATCTTTTGCATTGGCAGTCATTTTCTCTGCCTGAGCTTCGGCTTTGGCACGGTCGAAGCTGTCAGAAGCAATGATGGCGTGGTTGGCACGACGCTCTTCCAGCGAAGGACGTTTAAAGTCCTTGTGGCTTTCACGCATGATGTCATGCATTTGTTTTTTCTGGGCGTCGGTCAGGTTCAGACCTTTGAACATCATGTTCATGCCGTGGTGCATCGGCGGCTTATGCATTGGTTTCTCACTGCCGGCCGGCGGCGGCGTCAGGTTGTCTGCCGCAGCATGGACGATATTGGCAGCACCGAGAGCCATCGCGGTAGCCAGAAAGAGGGAAGTCAGTTTACGCATAATATTGTCCTTACTTTTCAGTTTCATGACGACAGCCTGTGTCGCGTCTTCGGAAACAAGCATACGACGCTGAACGTCAACTACTCAGAGTCTGAGTAAAGCCCTGAAAGCATAAAAGACAGAAATCAGTCAATCATGAAGAGAATGAGAAGATATGCGTGAAGAATTGCAAAAGAGTATGACAATAAAGGGAAAAACGCAGGAATTAAGGAGGAGTGTAACGGTTTTGTCGGCAAAACGAAAGAAGGTCGTGGTGGGATAAGGCACATTCTGTCGCGGCGCGATTTATCGCGTGAGTCTGACAGAACATGCCCTTGCCGCTAACGGCGTGCGATGAATTGCGTCGCTACAAACTCAACGCCTGAGTCTGTTCGTTCTCTTCCACCAGCATCAAGCCAGCACGTAAACCTGGCGCCACGTTTGGATTAGGAAACAGCACATATTCACGCGCCTGCTGCACGTAATAACGGGTTTCACCCTCCTCCGCCAGCAGGGTGCCGTGGGGAAACGCGGTAAAGTTGAGGGTTTCCGGTCCCATGTGCAGCACAAAGTCTTCACCATGACGGGTAATTTGCTGCGCCACGCGATAATGGCGCGGAGCCACCTCAACGTCGGGCAGCGGTTCGCCGTACAGCAGCGCCGCCAGCGCCTGATGCGCCGCGCTGAATTGGGTCAGATCGTTCTCGCCAAACGGCAGCGCCTTGCCCAGTTCCAGCGTGCAGCTGGCTGCGCCGTAATGCTCACAGCTGAAGTGCGTAAAGGTGCCGCCCGGCGAGCGGTGGAACACCAGCGCCTCCAGACCCGCTGCCGCCAGCCAGTGCATAAAGTCCTCCGGCCAGGGGCGTGTGTTCAGCGGCATTACGCCGAAACGCGCATGATAAGAGCCGCGAATCGCGGTATGCAGATCCAGATGCCAGCGCTTATCACTGCCATTGCACGCCTGCCAGAAGGTTTCCACCGCCTGCTCCAGCCGCAACGCTCGCCGCGCCTCGGGGACATCCGACACCTGTTGCCAGCGGCCACCGAACAGCCGGTTGATATCATATTGCTGATAACGCTTACCCTGGCGCAGCGCCTGCGGGTTGCCCAGCAGCACCAGCAGTCGCACCGCCAGCGGCTTTTCGCCGCGCAGCAACGGCGTCAGCAACAGGTTAAGTATCTCCACCGGCGCCGTTTCGTTGCCGTGAAGACCCGCCGATAACACCAGCGCCTGGGGCGTCGGCGCGTGCGGGGTTAAGCACAGAATGCCCTCATCAAGCCACTGCCAGCTCAGATGGGCATTCTCTCCCTGACGCTCATGCGGCACCCGGCCGGACAATGTTTGCTGTAAAAAGTCCTGCATCCTCTCTCCTTACATAGAACAAAGGGCGACGTGGTCGCCCCCGGCGTTAACGCTGAAATGCGTAGACACTGCCTAAGTCTAGCAGCTGTGTCAGTTCATCCAGCGCGGTGCGTCCTTCACGCAGCAGTTGGGGATCCGCCAAATCCGCCTGAGTTAAGCGATCGCGATAGTGACGATCGACCCAGCCATTCAGTGTGGCAAACAGGCGATCGTTCATCAGTACCGCTGGGTTGAGTGCCTGCCGTTCCGCCTCGGTCAGCACCACGCGCAGGCGCAGGCAGGCGGGTCCCCCACCGTTGCACATACTTTCCCGCAAGTCGAACACTTTCAGCTCACGAATCGGGCCGCCGCTCTCCACCAGTTCGGTGAGATAGCGCCATACGCCGCTATGCTGACGCGACTCCTCCGGCAGCACCAGCAACATGCCGCCATCGGCCCGCTGCAACAGCTGGCTGTTGAACAGATAAGTGCTGACCGCATCAGCCACCGATACCCGATCGCGCGGTACTTCAATGGCACAGAAACCGGGTACCCGCGCCTGTAAATCGGCCAGCAGCTGCGCTTGCTGCACAAAGGCCTCTTCATGGCAGAACAGCACCTGCTGGTTGCTGACGGCGATCACATCGTTATGAAACACGCCCTGATCGATCACCTGCGGGTTTTGCTGTGCGAAAACCGTACGTTCGCTATTGAGCTGATGCAGACGCGCTACCGCTTCACTGGCTTCACGCGTCTGGCGTGCCGGATAGCGCGCCGGTGCGGCGCCCTGCTGCTGACCGTCGCGGCCATAAATAAATAGCTGCACGCCAGCATCACCGTAATCCGCACCAAAGCGGTTATGATTCGCGGCGCCCTCATCACCAAACAGCGCCACCTGCGGCAACGCATCGTGCACGCTGAAGTGTTGCGGGTTGCGAAAGATAGCGCGCAACAGATCGGCGGTTTCTGGCGCTTCGATCGCGCGATGGAATTTGTTATTCAGGTTGGCGACGGTGAAATGCACGCGACCATCGGCGCTATCGGCTGACGGCGAAACCGTTGCGGCGTTTGCCACCCACATCGCCGACGCGGAACTGGCGGCCGACAGCAGCTGCGGCGCCTGCTGCGCCGCCTTTGCCAGCACCTGTTCATCGCTGCCGCTAAACCCCAGCTGGCGCAGCAGCGGCAGATTGGGACGTTCATGCGGCGGGATCACCCCCTGCACGTAGCCCATATCCGCCAGCGCCTTCATCTTCAGCAGCCCCTGCTTCGCCGCGAGGCGTGGATTTGACGGTTGCAACTGATTGCGCGTCGAGGCTTCATTACCAAACGACAATCCGGCGTAATGGTGCGTCAGGCCGACTAACCCATCAAAGTTGGCTTCGAACGCTTTCATTCTGCGGCTCCCGGCGCTGAGAAATCGAGGCCGGGCGATAAGGCGCCCGGCAGGTTAAGGCTGGGACTTTCCAGCGAGGCCATCGGCCAGGCGCAGTAATCCGCCGCGTACCAGGCGCTGGCGCGGTGGTTGCCGGAGGCACCAATGCCACCAAACGGGGCCGAACTGGCCGCACCGGTCAGCGGTTTGTTCCAGTTAACGATACCGGCACGCGCCTCCAGCAGCAGTTGATCGAACTGTTCACGCTGCGGCGAAATCAGTCCACAGGAGAGACCGTAACGCGTCTGGTTCGCGATACGAATCGCCTGCTCAAAGCTGTCGTAGCGCACCACCTGCAACAGCGGCCCAAACACCTCGTCATCCGGCAGCGACCGGAGATCGGTGACATCAATAATACCCGGCGTGATGATGGCGCTGTCGCGATCCGGCCAGTGCATCCCCAGCAACACCTTGCCGCCCATATCCACGCGTTGTTGCCAGGCGGCAAAAATCTGTCCGGCGGCCTGCGGAGAGATGACGCTGCCCATAAACGGTTGCGGTTCGGCATTCCAGGCGTCAGGACGCAGACGCGCGCTCACCTGCACCAGCCGTTGCAGGAACGCATCACCCGCCGCTCCCCGCTTCACCAGCAAACGGCGGGCGCAGGTGCAGCGCTGTCCGGCGGTAATAAACGCCGACTGAATGGCGATATGCACCGCGCCATCGATATCTGACGGGTCTTCAACGATCAGCGCATTGTTGCCGCCCATCTCCAGCGCCAGCATTTTTTCCGGCTGACCGGCGAACTGACGATGCAGGTGATAGCCGGTGGCGGCGCTGCCGGTAAACAGCAGGCCATCAATCTGGCTCTCCGCCGCCAGCGCCTGGCCGGTGTCGCGCCCGCCCTGCACCAGTCCGAGCACCCCGGCAGGCAGCCCGGCTTTTTGCCACAGCTGCACGGTTTTTTCCGCCGTCATCGGCGTCAGCTCACTCGGTTTAAACACCACGCAGTTCCCCGCCAGCAGCGCGGGTACGATATGACCATTCGGCAGATGGCCGGGGAAGTTATAGGGACCGAACACCGCCAGCACGCCGTGTGGACGGTGACGCAGCGAGCTTTCACCCTCGGCCTGTTCGCCGGTGCGGGTGTGGTAGGCCTTTACCGAAATGGCGATTTTGTTGATCATCGCCTGCACTTCGGTCAGCGTTTCCCAGCGCGGTTTGCCGGTTTCGCAGGCGATGGTTTCCGCCAGCGTGTTTTTATTGGCTTCCAGCTGGCGGGCAAACGCCTCAACCAGCGCCTGACGTTCGGCAAAAGGTCTGCGCGCCCAGTGCGGGAACGCGGCGCGCGCTGCTTCACATGCAGCCGCCACCTGGGAAGCCGAGGCCGACTTGCCCTGCCACAGCGTCTCACCACTTACGGGATTCTGTTTGCTGAAAGCGTCAGCGCCGCCAGTCAGCCATTGACCGTTAATAAAATGCGTCATGCTTTTTTCTCCTCGCGACCCAGCGTGACCACACGCAGGTTGTCGCCATAAGCGCAGCGTAATGCGCTACGCTGGCTGTCGTTGAGGCGCACGCGACCAGAGGCGATATCCACCGGCAGCAGCGCGACACGAAACTGTTGATAATCACTGTTCGCCACCAGACACAGCGGCCAGTCGCCGCTGGCTTCACCGGCTTCGGCGGTCAGCAGCTGACTTTTACGAATGGCGCGGATGCGGTCGATTTCGCACTCCAGCGTCGGGCCGCCATCGAAGATGTCGACGTAGTTCAGGTAGCGAAATCCTTCGGCTTCCAGCACCGCCCTTGCCGGCGCCGTTTTGGGGTGCACCACCCCAATCACCTTTTGCGCTTCTTCGGTCAGATAGTGGATATACAACGGATGTTTCGGCATCAGCTCGGCAATAAAGGCTTTCTGGCCGGTGCCGCTCAGGAAGTCGGCTTTGCTGAATTCCATCGAGAAAAAGCGGCTGCCGACGCTGTCCCAGAACGGCGAATGGCCGTTTTCATCACTGACGCCGCGCATCTCAGCCACGACGTGACGCATAAAACGATCGCGGAAGTTCGCCATAAACAGAAAGCGCGATTTGGACAACAGATGACCATTTTTGCCATCCCGATAATCCGGATCGAGAAACAGCGTGCACAGCTCACTGCTGCCGGTATGGTCGTTACTCAGCGACAGCGTTGGCAGGCTGGCATAGACATTCAGCTCTTTTGACGCATGAACCTGCGTTCCTACGCGGAAGTTGTACCAGGGATCCTGCAAGCCCACTGCCACTTCAATCGCGCAGATCCCCACCGCGCGATTATCTTCGCTATCGGCCAGCACAAAAACGTAGCCTTGCTCGGCGCGCGGTAACGCGCCCTGCCAGGTCAGCAGTGAACGTTCAATACGCGCCTGCAACGTATTGCTATCCACCGGAAGCGATGTCAGACCGCCGCCGGTTTTGCCCGCCAGCGACAGCAACTGCGCCAGATCGTCACGTTCGACGGGACGGATCACCATCATGATGAGGTTCCTTTCATTACACGTTCACAGGCGCGGGCAAATCGTGCCAGCCCTTCTTTCGCTTCCTGCTCGCTGATATTCAGCGCCGGGGCAAAACGCACCACGTTCGCACCGGCAATCAGCACCATCACGCCCTCTTCTGCGGCCGCGAGGTTGAACTGTTTCGCTTTACCGGCGAAGTCATCATTCAGCACTGCGCCAATCAACAGGCCCAGCCCGCGGATTTCCTTAAACAGCGGCAGGCGCTGGTTCAGCTCTTCCAGGGCGGCGACAAACCACTGATGACGTTCGGCCACCCCGTCCATAAAGGCGGGCTGATTAATCAGTTCCATCACTTTACCGGCGACCGCGCCCGCCAGCGGGTTGCCGCCGTAGGTGGTGCCGTGTGTCCCCACGCCCATCACCAGCGCCAGATCTTCGCGCGTCAGCATGGCGCCAATCGGGAAGCCGCCGCCGAGCGCTTTCGCGGTGGTCAGGACATCCGGCGTCACGCCGTAATGCATATAGGCATATAACGATCCCGTACGACCCACACCACTTTGGACTTCATCAAAAATCAGCACCGCGTGATGCTGATCGCACAGCGCGCGCAGGCCGCGCAGAAACGCCGGATCGGCAGGCAGCACGCCGCCTTCACCCTGAATCGGTTCAACAATCACGGCACAGGTATTGTCATTAATTAAGGCTGCGGCCGCGGCCAGGTCATTAAACGGCGCGTGTTCGATGGCGGGTGGCAGCGGAGCAAAATCACGCGAATAGGCCGGTTGACCGCCCGCAGACACGGTAAATAGCGTGCGGCCATGAAAGGCATTATTGAAAGCGACGATGCCATTTTTCTCCGCGCCGAAGCGATCATGCGCCACTTTACGCGCCAGCTTCAGTGCGGCTTCGTTGGCTTCAGCGCCGGAGTTACAGAAGAACACGCGATCGGCAAAGGTGGCATCAATCAGCTGTTTCGCCAGACGCAGGATCGGTTCATTGGTGTAACCGTTACCGGTATGCCACAGTTTGCTGGCCTGCTCCTGCAACGCCAGTTGCAGCGCCGGATGCGCATGACCCAGGGCGTTGACGGCGATTCCCCCGGCGAAATCGATGTAATCCTTACCCTGCTGATCCCAGAGAGTTGAACCTTCGGCACGCACCGGCACAAAAGCGGCTGGAGCATAAACCGGCATCATCCATTGATCGAAATCGTGACGTGAAACCTGCAGTGACATAACCATTCTCCCGCTCCACGGAAAGTGAAGCTTTTGTTTTAAAATTGTTAATAGCTGTTGAGTTGCAGCTCTACTGTAGATTGCAGTAACCGTGCCATCCAGAGAAAAAAATGCATAAATGGATTTCAACAACGAAATATCAACAACTTAACATCATGCTGTATTCACTATAAATGCATAAAAAGTGAATAACCGTCTGATGGCGCCTATATGCCAGAGAATTCTTAAGCGGATTTATGCATTCACAAAATGAAATATTACTTTTGTGATCGGGCAGCAAATATTTCGCCAGCATCGCGCGGCAGAAGCACCATTACGGGGCAATTTGCCCTGCTTCAGTGCGCATCGGCACGCTGCTGGTGCGGAAAAAGAGAGAACACTGCTGGCTATTTTTAATACGGCTTTTAACAATTCAATAACTGAAGAGGGGATAATTTTTGCCTGCGTAATACGCGCAATGCTTAAAAATTATTTAGTGACTAAGGTTATTATAAATTCAGAAATAACCAGAAACAGCGTATGTATAAAAAAATGATCACGCTAATTATTAGGCTGTTCTGTTTGATTGTTATTGAACAAATAGACATAGCCTTGTGCTATTTCAGGTTTTAACTCGCGTTAAAAACCATAAGAAAACAATATAAATAAAATTCAATAAAATCATATAAATAAGTATTTAATTCGCATTAGTAACGTCGTTTCAAAGGATAAGTAAAAACAATAAACATTCCCGTATATTGGAATTGGAGATTACTTTTCGCACAAAAAGCCAATCCGAAATAATTAGTTACATTTATTGCACTTTTGATCCTGAACCTTTTGTGTCATTTTCATTTCGCCCCATAGCAGGGCAACAATTAAAAAATAACACAGGGTAAAAATTAAATGATGAAGCGCTCTTCACTGGCAGCAGTTATGCCGTTACTGCTGGGACTTTCTACGGCTCACGCCGCCGAAATCTATAACAAAGATGGCAACAAGCTCGACCTGGTCGGTAAAATCAACGTTTCACACCTGTTCTCAGAAGATAACAACAATAACGGTGATACCTCCTCGTACACCCGCCTGGGTTTCAAAGGTGAAACTAAAATCACCAACCAGCTGACCGGTTATGGTTTCTGGCAGTACCAGTACAGCCTGAGCAACTCTGAAGCCGGTGCGGATTCGCAGAGCGGCAACCGTACCCGTCTGGGCTATGCGGGTCTGAAATATGGCGAGTTTGGTTCACTGGACTACGGTCGTAACTACGGTCTGGTTTACGATGCGCTGGGCTACACCGACATGCTGCCGTTCTTCGG
Organism: Pantoea sp. X-Soil-TKNS-1207; assembly: GCF_059730485.1. Classification (NCBI taxonomy): domain Bacteria; kingdom Pseudomonadati; phylum Pseudomonadota; class Gammaproteobacteria; order Enterobacterales; family Erwiniaceae; genus Pantoea; species Pantoea sp. X-Soil-TKNS-1207. Next base: position 1,874,430 of record NZ_AP035958.1, on the reverse strand, counting down.
CGGTGACTCCGGTTACACCGATGCGTTCCTGTCTGGCCGTTCTACCGGCGTGCTGACCTGGCGCAACAAAGGTTTCTTCGGCCTGGTGAAAGGTCTGAACGTTGCCGCACAGTACGAAGGTAAAAACGACCGTACCGATTCCACCATCGCCGTACGTCGTTCCAACGGTGACGGTTTTGCCCTGTCTACCTCGTATGATTTCGACTTCGGCCTGAGCCTGGTCGGCACCTACGCCAGCCTGGATCGTACGGATACCCAGAACGAAGCCACCCGTGGCCGCGGTGAGAAAGCGCAGCACTGGGCTACCGCGATCAAATACGACGCTAACCAGTTCTACCTGGCAACCATGTATGGCCAGACTCAGAACGCAACCCCGATTTCTGGTGGCTTCGCCAACAAAGCGGTCAACTTTGAAGCGGTGGCACAGTACCAGTTCCTGAACGGTTTCCGTCCGTCTGTGGGCTATGTCTCTTCCAAAGGTAAAGACATCGAGAACATCGGCGACGCGGATATCATCAAGTACACCTCAGTGGGTGCGACTTACTACTTCAACAAGAACATGTCTGCCTACGCCGAATACCGTATCAACCTGTTGAAAGACAACAACCCGCTGGGTCTGGCGCACGACGACATCTCTGTTGTCGGTCTGATTTACCAGTTCTAAGCAGCATTACCCTCATTACCGCGTCCGGCCCGTGTCAACCGGACGCCCCCAGGGGCAGCGCAAGCTGCCCTTTTCTTTTTCCTGAATTTGCGTACCCGATCATGTTCGAGGACGCCACAGCCCTGACGTCAGTGCTATTTATCTCGCTGAATTCTTAACTCAGGAGAATGAAGCAAATGTGGAAGGTCGTGTTCTGTTGTTTAATCGCGCTCGCCTCGATAGCGGCAAGCGCAGGTCAGGTTGGCTTTCAGCAAATCACCCTGGCGGGTTCCGCTGCGCGCGAGCTGAAGGTCGCTCTCTGGTATCCCACCCAGGCTGTCGGACATGAGGTGATGGTCGGAGGAAATGCCGCTTTTATTGGCGCACCCGTGTTGCCGCAGGCCGCCCCCGCACCGGGCCAGCATCCCCTGCTGTTGCTCTCGCATGGTTATGGCGGCAGCTGGCGCAATCTGAACTGGCTGGCGCAGGCGCTGGCCGCACAGGGTTATATTGTTGCGGCGCCGGACCATCCCGGCACCACCACGCAAAACCGCAACCCGGCTGAGGCGGCAAAGCTCTGGCTCCGTCCTGATGATATTGATCGGGTGCTCGATAAACTGCTGGCGGCCCCTGCGCTCGCCGGTGAGGCAGATAAGGCGCGGATTGCCGCCATTGGTCACTCGCTGGGCGGCTGGACGGTGATGGAACTGGCGGGGGCGCAGTTTGATGCGCAGCAATTCATCACGGATTGCCGCCAGCATCCGCAACTGGCGGATTGCAAACTCACCGCGACGCTGGGGATTGACGCCACCCAGGCGCAGCAAAAACTCGCCGCTTCGCAGCGCAATCCGCACATCAGCGCCGTGGTCTCGCTCGACCTCGGGCTGGCACGCGGTTTCACACCCGCCAGTCTCGCGGCGCTTCCCATCCCGGTGCTGGTTTTATCCGCCGACAGGGACTCCACAGAACTGCCTGCCACGCTGGAGTCGGGTTATCTGGCGCACGCCATTCCGTCACAGCGGGTGACATTTGCCCGTATCCCCGGCGCTACGCATTTTAGCTTTATGCAGCGCTGCCAGCCGGGCGCACGGGCGCTGATTGAGGCCGACTCGCCCGGCGACGGTATTATCTGCCAGGACGAAACCGGGTTCGCGCGTCAGGATATTCATCAACTTGTGCTGCAAAAAATCGCTGATTTTCTCAGTCAGACGCTGGATTACCGCCCCCGTTCTGCCGGAACGCCGTCGGCGTCATCCCGGTGATGCGCAGAAATTCACGGTTAAAGTTGGATTTGGTGATAAACCCGGTGTCCTGCATCACGTCAGTCACCGTCCGCGTTGAAGTCATCAACAGCTGACGCGCGCGTTCGATGCGGAAGCCATTGACCCACTGCGACACATTGCAGCTGTGGGTGGCGTTGATGGCACGGGAAATCTGGCGCGCGGGAATCCCGGCTTTGCGCGCCAGCATATTTAAGGTGAGATTGGCATCGAGAAACAGTTGCTTCTCCCTGATCAGCCTTTCCAGCTGTGCGCTTAACGCTGCCAGCTCAGGCGTGGCGATCGCCTCCTCCATCGCGGCGGGCATCACCGCCCCGGCCGCGGGCCGGGTTCTGCCTGCCAGCACAATCGCCAGCGCCAAAAAGGGCAGCATCACTCCCTGTAACACGGCGATCAGTGGGGGCGCGAATTGCCCCTTATGGAGCAGAAATTCCAGTGCCACCAGCAAATCGGTCAACGCCGAGAAACACAAAAATATGCCAGCCAGCATCGCCATAACGGCGGTTAATGGCGCGGCACTGAGCCGGGTCAGTACCAGCCGATCGCTGCCACGGCTGCCGAAGCTGATCAGCGCAATACCATAGGCGGTGTAGAGCAGGAACAGCAGCGCATCGATAGTCGATGGCCAGCATAGGCCGCCGATCAATACCAGCGCCACCGGCAGACCATGCCACCCTCTGCGCCACGATTTTTCCGGGAGCGTCAGCTGATGAAAGCATTGCCAGGCGATGGCGGGTAACAAGGTGGCCAGCGCCACCCGCGCCAGTTTCAGCAGCGGATGCGGATATTCCCAGCGCAACGCCCCCACCGCCAGCAGCAAAATGCAGGGAATAAGGAACAGGATGGCGGCACGATAAGTTTGCCGATCCGCGCAGCATAATTTCAGCAGCAAAAGCAGCAGCAGAGAGAGGGTGACAACCGGGAAAGGCACCGCAGGCATGTTGAGAGCATCCATTCAGGAAAACCAGCCGCTATCTTACAGGGTCAGGTCATCGGATTCCCGCGCTTTCCTTAAGGGGCCAGCAGGTCAAAACGTGCCGCTTCTGGCTGATCCAGCGAGAAGGGTTGCTGTACCTGCAAGGTAATCCAGTTTGATGTGGCCTGGTTTTGCTTGCTGTCCTGCAAGGTTACCGCCAGACGATAGCTGTTGCTGGCGCCAGGGGTGCTGTCCCACGCCGGGACAATGATGCTCCAGCCTTGCGGATCGTTATTGTTGGCGGGCGGCGTCAGACTCAGCGCACGGGTGTCACCCTGCCAGCTCACGCCGGTGATCGGGTTCAGCGAGCGGATTTGCAGCTTCAGCGGCAGGTTTTCGCCGCCGTTCAGCTGCCACGGCGGCGTGGCGAGAAACACCGACAACGTTTTGCGCTGGCGGGACTCCAGCACCGGCGAGTCGCTGCGCGTGACGATATCGTAACGGCTGCCGCGCAGGGAACGTGCCGCGGCGACGTTGTCGGCGCTCAGCTGCTGACTCAGCGCCACGCCAAAACGGTAGTTCAGGCGCAGGCCGAACTGCTCCTGGCTCTCGCCGTCGCTGCCGGTCTTATGGCTGGCGGATACGGTGATTAACGGCACCGGCGTGTAAGAGAGTCCCAACGTCAGCGCCGAGGGATTGCGGTAGCCGGTGCCGGAATTAAACAGATCAATATCCTGCCCCAGATATTGCTCCCAGCTGACCGAGACCCCCAGCTGACGATAAAACGGTAAATAGCCCTGAGTGGTGAAGTCATAGCCGCGCGCGATACGCTGCTGCTGTGCCGCGCTACTGTCCTGCCAGCCGGAAAGCGGATAGTAGTAGTTGGCTGAAAAACGCAGATAATCCGCCCAGGCTTCTGTGCCAAAGGAGCCGCGATCCAGCCCGCTATCAAACATATGGTCGACAAAGGCGTTATAACCGAGCAGCCAGCGACCGGCCTCCCAGCGCTGCCCCAGACCGGCATTGCCCACCAGGCCATAATCGGTCTGATGAAAACCCAGCTGGCTAAAGGTGAGATAGCGATTACGTTCGGCCCAGGGGGTAAGCAGCTCCGCGCCGCTGCCGGTGAATTTACCGTTGCTGTCGACGGTAAAATCGATGCTGGCGGTGCCGTAGGGCGAGAGTATTGACTGCCCTTCACTCTCGACGCGCGTCGCCACTTCGTCCCGCAGATGATTGAATGCCCAGATCCCCGCCTGATGACCAAAGGTGGTATCGGTGCTGTTTTCACTGGCTTCACCAATACTTTTGGCAATATCCGCCAGTTTTTTCGAGAAGTTTTGCGTGTCGTCCTGATAGCCCAGCGCCGGCAAATCGTCCGCCATTTTCTGAAAGCGCGCCGGGTCGCTAAAAGGCGCAGCAGGGACGCTGGTGTCGGTGGTCAGCGCCTGGGCGGCAGGCACAGCGACAAGCAGTGCAGCAGCACTGAGGGTAAAGCGCAGGGATAAGGGCGTTAAAACAGCTGGCAACATAGCAAAATCAGGTTTCGATTCAGTTCAAAATTAGAGGTATCTCACAAAACCATGCCTGTTTACCTTAACATATTCCTGACAGAACGCAGGGCTGAAGTCGGTTTATCCGCCGTTTTCGGACGATTGTCCGTTTGTGGCGCGCATCTTGCCCTGAAGGTCACTCAACAATCATCCGCACCGTTTTACCGCTTTGCTGCACCATGCCAACCTGGGCATCAATGGTGAACGTATCTGTTTTTTGGTGCACCGTATCAGAAAGTCGGGGGCGAGAGACATGCAGCAATTTCGCGGCGTCAGCCTGTTTATGTCCGCTGGCTTCCATCCCGTTTTTGCTTGCCGCCCTAAGCTGCTTTTTCAATTCAATCGCCTGGGCTAGCTCGCGATCAGTTTCCGCAGGTAGCGCAGCAGCCTGGCGTCGAATCCCAGATCAGCAAAGATATTGTCTGCAGGGCGGGTGATATGTGTGGTGGTTTTGTTGATATCTTTCATCATTTTTTACTCCGTTCATCAACCAGCGCCTGGTAGCGGTCCTGATCTTTTCCGGTCAGTAACCAACCATCGAGCGGATATTGCAGGGTCGCCATTAATGGCGACCCGCGACATAACCGCGCACTATCAGGAAAAAATCAGGCCGCCATCAACGTTAATGGTTTGCCCGGTGATATAACGCGCATCGTCGGACGCCAGAAACGCCACCAGCCCGGCGACATCCTGCGGCTGACCGGCGCGCTTCAGCGGAATATTCTGCACCCACTCCGCCATCAGCTCGCCTTTGCCGTACTGCTTCTTCTCGCTGCTGAGGATCTCGCCCCAGACCCGATCGTTGTAATCCCACATCTCGCTCTCAATGATACCGGGGCAAAAAGCGTTGACGGTGATATGCCAGGGCGCCAGCTCCAGCGCCAGACTCTGCGTAATGCCAATCACCCCCATCTTGCTGGCCGCATAGTGCGGCGTATAAATAAATCCCTGCCGCCCCTGGCCGGATGAGGTATTGATCAGACTGCCACTCCCCTGCTTCACCATATACTTCGCCGCCTCGCGGCAGCACAGCCACACGCCCGTAGTGTTCACCGCCAGAATCTTTTCGAAGTCGCTTTTTGGCATCGTGTCGAAGCGATCAATGGTGATCACCCCGGCATTCTGGATCGACACATCGATAGTGCCGAATCGCTCTGCCGCCTGCTGATACAGTTGCTGCACCTCGGTTTCATTGGTGACATCCACCTGAAGTGCCAGGATTTCGCTGCCATAGTGTTCGGTGAGTTTTTCTGCCGTCGCAAACACCCGTTCGGCATTGGACACCATCACCAGCCGGGCGCCGTCACTGGCAAAGCGCTCAGCAATGCCCGCGCCAATACCGCGACAGGCACCGGTAATCACCACCGTTTTTCCACTAAAATCACGCGTCATATTGCCTCCTGTTATCCGTGAGTGGCTTCAGACAGGGCGGCTGATTGCTGCTTTTTTTCGTGCCTGCGCAGCAGCACCACCTTGCTTTGTAATTTTTGCTGGAACTGGTCGATGACCACGGCGGTGACAATCACCAGCCCCTTGATCACCATCTGCCAGAAATCGCTGACGCCCATCATCACCATGCCATCCGCGAGGAACACAATCACGAACGCGCCGATAATGGAACCAGACACCCGGCCACGACCACCGGCCAGCGCGGTGCCGCCCAGCACGGTGGCGCCAATCGCGTCCATTTCAAACATATTGCCGGTCATCGGGTGGGCGGTTTGCAACTGTGACGCCACCACTAACCCCACCAGCGCCGCGCACAGACCCGAGAAGGCATAGACGAAGACTTTCACCTTAATGATCGGCACCCCGGCCAGCCGCGCCGCCGACTCATTTCCGCCGGTGGCATAGATATAGCGTCCCAGCGGGGTTTTCCGCGTCAGATACAGGCCGAGCAGCAGGAAAGCGACCATCAGCCAGATCGGGATATAGACGCCCAGCACCGTGCCGGAGCCGAGTATCGCAAAACCGGTGTTGCCCAGCGCAGGCATACCGACCAGATTGGAGTAGGTGCTGCCATCGTTGAACAACAGCGCGGCGCCACGCGCGACATACATCATGCCGAGGGTGCAGATAAAAGGCGCAACGCCGAGCCGCGTCACCACCGTGCCATTGATCAAGCCAAGCAGGATGCCAAACAGCGCCACCACCAGAATCACTTCGGGCACGTTGAAAAACATCACGTTACCGCCCCATAGCGGCAGGCCATTGGTGAGCAGTGCCCCCGCCACCATGCCGCAGATCCCCGCCACAGCGCCCACCGACAGATCAATGCCACCGGTCAGGATCACCAGCGTCATGCCGATCGCCAGCAGGCCGGTGATCGCCACATGTTGCGTCATAATCAGCAGATTGGAGGTGGTCAGAAAGTTCGGCACCATCAGGCTGAAAAAGCCGATAACTATCAACAACGCAATAAACGTGCGCGCCTTCAGCAGGTACATATACAGCAGATATTTTTGATTCATTTTTCCTCCCTCAATCATGCGGTGTCGAGGCGCTAATCAGGGCTTCCCTGGTCGCCTCGCGCCGTGGCAGATCGGCGGTGATACGGCCATCGGCCATCACCAGAATGCGGTCTGCCAGCGCCATCACTTCATCCAGTTCGGAGGAAGAGAACATCACCGCCAGCCCTTGTTGTGCCAGGTTGCCTATCAGGTGGTAAACATCGGTTTTGGCGCCCACATCAATGCCGCGCGTTGGCTCATCCAGCAGCACCACCTGCGGCCCGGTCATCAGCGCTTTACCCAGCACCACTTTCTGCTGATTCCCGCCGCTGAGTGAGGTGATGGGAAGCTCCGGATCGCTGACCTTGATCGCCAGATGGCCAATCATCTCATCCACCCGGCGCTGCTCCTGCTGCGGGTTGAGCAGACGCAGCGCGCGACGAAACCCACGCAGGCTGAGTTCGGTCAGCGTCATATTGGCGGTGATCGACATCAGCTGCACCACGCCCTCGGTCTGACGATCTTCCGGCACCAGGGTGATGCCTTTTTTCAGCCGCTGCTGAAAGTTATGTTTGTCGAGGGTTTCGCCATTCAGGCTGACGCTGCCCGACTGACAATGCATCATGCCAATCAGTCCTTTGAACAGCTCGGTACGCCCGGCCCCCAGCAGCCCATAAATGCCAATCACCTCGCCCTTGCGCAGCGAAAACGACACGTCATTGAGTTTGTAGCCGCCGTTCTGATGCAGCGCCGTCAGGCCGGTGACGTTCAGCACCGTGCTCCCGAGGGGAGCCGGTTGATAATCGAAGTGTTTTTTCTTATCGCCCACCATCTGTTCGATAATCCAGGGAATGGAGGCATCGCGCACCGGCCGCTCGCTGATAAAGCGCCCGTCACGGAAAATGGTGATGTGGTCGCCAATCTCCATCAGCTCCTCCAGCCGGTGCGAGATATAGATGATGGTGACGCCGCGCCGCTTCAGCTGCTCAATCACGTTGAACAGCACTCGGACTTCCGACTGACTGAGCGCGCTGGTCGGTTCATCCATAATCAGCACCCGCGTGTCTTTCGACAGCGCGCGCGCAATCTCCACCAGTTGCTGATGACCAATCCCCAGCTCCCCCAGCGGCGCGTAAGGGTCCACATCCAGCTGCAACCGCTCCAGCAGCGATTTCGCCAGCGCATACTGATATTTCTCGTTAATCACGCCACGCTGGAAAAACTCATTGGCGATAAAGATGTTGTCCATCACATTCATGTTGGGAAACAGGTTCAGCTCCTGAAAGATGATGCTGATACCGTGCTGCTCCGCCTGGTGGGTCGAGTTGAGCGTGACCGGTTCGCCATCCAGCAAAATCTCGCCGGATGACGGCGTTTCCACCCCCGCCAGCATCTTCATCATGGTGGATTTACCCGCGCCATTTTCGCCAATCAATACGTTGACCTGATTGCGATACACACGGTAGTTAACCTGGTCCAGCGCGGTGACGCCGGGATAGATTCGCGAGACGTTGCGGGTTTCGATAATCACATCCGGCTGCCCGCTGGGCTGAGGATTTTGCATCGCCGTCTCCTTATTGCCGGGTGATTTGCGCCGGGGTGATATCCGGCGCCTGTTGCGGAATGTCCCAGCTGCTGAACACCCCCGCCAGCGCCACCTTATCGCCCACCTGCGGTTTAAAGGTCTGCATCATGCCGGAGGCCTGCTGGTTGATGGCGCGGCCATAGTCGCCAAACAGCACCTGATCGTTGAAGTCCTGATAGCTGGCGCCTTTATAGGCATCGCGCAGCGCGGTGCCGCGAATAATCGGCCCCATCTGCACCGTCACCTGCTCGCCGGAACTGTCCTTCAGCGTCATTTTTCCACTGCGGGAGGTGGTGTTCACGTTGGTCACCTCACCGCTGACGCTGACGCTAAACACGCAAGGGTTCTCCTCCTGGCTGCGGTAGCCGTAGGTTTTACAGGCGGTGTCAAAATCCTTCGCCGACTGCAATTCTTTCATCAGCTGCCCCAGCGGTTTCGCATCATGCGCCACCTGCGGCACCAGCTTCTGCTGCCAGGTCTGCGCAATGTTGGCCATTTTTGGATTGGGGGGATTTTTCAGGTCGGCCAGCTCCTGCTGCGACACAATGCGGCAACCGCTAAGGATCACGACAGGAAGCAGTAACCAGAGTCGTCTGTACATCACATTCTCCCTGGCGCCCGCCAGGCGGGCGCGCCTTGGTTGACTCACGACTTATAGTTAAAGTCCTGCACGTTCTTCGCATTGTCCGGGGTAATAAGGATGCCGCGGAACATCACCCGCTGTTTCTCCGGTTTGGCGCCTTTCTGGATGAAGTTATCGAGATCGGTCACGCCCTCGGCGGCAATCGCCTGCGCCTGGAGCATCACGGTAGCCTTGAGCGAGCCAGCCTCCACCGCATCGCGTTCATCGTTGCTGCCGTCGATACCGACCACGGTGACATCGTTACGCCCCGCCGCTTTCAGCGCGGCAATCGCCCCCAGCGCCACCGGCCCGTTGCCGCAGATCACCCCTTTCACATCCGGGTGCGCCTGTAGGATGCTGTCCATAATGCGCTTGCCATCAATCAGCGTGCCTTTGGCATCCTGGCGCGCCACGCTCTGCATATCGGGGTACTGGTCGAGAACCTGGTGGAAGGATTTGGAGCGGGTGACGCAGTTGTTGTCGGCGAGGTTACAGGTCAGTTCGGCGTATTTGCCCTTCTCCCCCATCTTCTCAACAAAGACGTTGGCGACATCGGAACCGGCCTGAAAGTTGTTATGGGTGATCTGCACCAGCGCCACATCATCGACCGGGATTTCACGGTTGATCAGCACCACCGGAATCCCCGCATCTTTGGCTTTTTTGATCGCCGCCACGCTGGCCGTGGAGTCGGCGTTATCCAGCACGATGCCCTGCACTTTTTTACCGATCGCAGCGTCGATCAATTCGCTCTGCTTTTTCACATCTTCCCCGTGCGACAGCACGGTAGTTTTGTAGCCGAGCGCCTGCGCCTTCTGGTCGGCCCCTTTGGCTTCAGACGCGTAATACGGGTTATCCAGTGAATTCACCAGGATCATGATGGTGCCTTTGTCCGCCGCGAGGCTGACATGCGAAACCAGACAGCTGGCAATAGCAGTAAACAGCAGGGTACGGGTTTTCATGGTGATGTTCTCGCATTGTAGTTTTTGCAGGGTAAGAGCCTTCTCTGGTGCAGGCGCGGGACTACCAAATGGTGAAACCTCCGTCGATCATCAGATCGGCGCCGGTGATCATGTCGCTGCCGTTACTGGCAAAGAACAGCACGGCGGCGGCGATTTCGTCGGTATAGGCAAAGCGCCCGAGCGGGATAAGGGTTTTCATTTTTTCCCCCTTCTCGCCACGCCAGGCTTTTTCTCCCATCGGCGTCAGCACCACCGTGGGCGACAGGGTATTTACGTTGATGCGGTGCGGCGCAAACTCTTTGGCCATCACTTTGGTCATGCCCAGCAGACCCGCTTTGGCCGAGGTGTAGGCCACATGGTTGTCGATGGCGATGGAGGCCGCCTGCGAGGCGATATTGATGATCTTGCCGCCGTTACCGGCACGAATCATGCGTTTACCGGCGGCCTGGGAACACAGAAAGGGGCCGGTGAGGTTAACGGCGATCTGCTTCTGCCATTCGTCAAACGCCGTCTCCAGTACCGGCTGCAACATCACGTAACCCGCGCAGTTCACCAGGATATCGAGCTGGCCATAATGCGTTTCGACGGCGGAAAACGCCGCTTCAACCGAAGCCGGATCGGTCACATCACAGCACACCAGCAGCACGCGTTCGGCATCAAACTGGCTGCGGACGCTGGCGACTTTGTCACTTTCGAATGGCGGATAGAGCAGCGCCAGCCGGGCGCCTTTTTCCAGCAGCATCGCATTGCTGGCCATGGCGATACCGCCGAGGCCGCCGGTAACCACCGCCACTTTGCCGCTCAAATCCAGGTCGGTGTTCACGCCGTAGCGCAGATTGACATCATATTCCCCACTCATCCTCACTCTCCCTGGTTGTTTGTCGGCAGCTCTGATTATCGCTGGCCGGGTTGATATTCAGGTCACTCATTTTCGAACAAAAATATAAGCTATCGTTTGTTAATGGTTTGTGGGTGAGATCAAATTTCATACAAAATACGGCAATAAATTTTATCCTGATGTTTTTTATTGATTTTTAACAAAATAAAGAAAAATCAACATGGATAAAGCCGCTGGCAGGCTTCTGCGAAATCAATCTCATAATGAATTGTTATTTTCGTTCGAAAATCCATGCTTGTGCGAGTCACCTCGCAAATCACAAAAGCGCAGAGTAAAATCAGCTCGGGTTTCTTTTTCGCTGAGACCAGACCGTGATTGGAAAAAGGGAGCGTTTCGATTGAAAAGCAAAACTGAGCAGCTGGCCGACATGCAACAGCGCCGTGAGAAGATCCTTGAGATGATTCGTGAAGACGGCACCGTCACCGTAAAAGCGCTGACAGAAACCTTTGGCTTAACCGAAGCGACCATCCGTACCGACCTGCGTATGTTGCAGAAGGCCGGGCATGTGCAGCGCTACCACGGCGGCGCAACGCTGATGACCGGCAAGCAAAATACCGGCGCGCTGCTGCTGGAACGTCAGACCCATCTGGAGGAGAAAGAGGCGATTGGCCGCCTTGCCGCGCAGTACGTGGAGAACGGCGACACGGTGATTTTCGATTCAGGCACCACCACCACGGCGATTGCCGAGGCCATCGGGCATATCCGCCGCCTGTCGGTGATCACCACCGCGGTGAACATTGCGCTGAAGCTGGGCGGGGAGCCGGGGATCAACATTTTGCTGACTGGCGGCACCTTTAAGTTTCCGACGCTCTCCACCTCAGGGGAGAAAGCCGCGTCGTTTTTCGAGAATGTGCTGGCGGAGAAGCTGTTTCTGGCAACCGCCTGCATTTCGCCACGGCTGGGATTAAGTTTTCCCAGTGAGACCGATATCAAGGTAAAGATGGCGATGATTCAGTCGGCCAGCACCGTGTATGTGGTGGCGGATTCCAGCAAGATTGATAAGGTGTCGATGTTTGCGCTGCCCTGCGACTGGAGCCATATCCATTATCTGATTACCGACAGTGGCATTACCCCGGCACAGATTGCCGCGTTTGAAGCGCTGGGAGTGCAGGTGATGGTCGCCCCGCTGGCGGTGGCGCAGCGGCGGGCGATGTAAGGCAGGGGCGCATAAATCCAGGTGCGCATTAATGCGCACCCTACAGTTGTAGGGTCGCCATATATGGCGACCTGGTGTATTAAAACCCTAAACTATCCAGCAGATCGTCAACCTGATCCTGGTTAGCCACCACACCGGGCGCATCCGTATGGATTTGCGGACCGTTCAGCAGGCTGGAGCTTTGCTTACGCTGCTCAGCACTCACTTCCGGCATGTTTTCCAGCAGCACCATCAACAGCTGGCGCTCAATTTCCTGGATCACATCCATCATGCGCTTAATCACCTGACCCGTCAGATCCTGGAAGTCCTGCGCCATCATGATTTCCAGCAACTGCTTGTTGGTGAACGCGGTGTGGTCCGGTACGGCGGTAAGGTATTCGCGCGTATCCGAAACCAACTCGCGAGCATCCGCCAGCTCAATCGGGTTTTCAAACCAGGCATCCCAACGGCCTTTCAACTGGTTAGCACCGGCTTCCAGTTTGTCCTGGTGTGGCTGCGCGGCTTCAACGCAGTTAAGCGCACGATCGGCGGCTTGTGCCGTCATCTGCACCACGTAATCCAGGCGATCACGCGCATCCGGAATGGCTTCCGCAGCATCGGCAATCGCCTTATCCAGACCCAGCTCGCGCAGGCTGTCACGCAGCATGCGCGTCAGTGATCCAATGCGGGCAATGATGTCGTGTGCCGAGGCATCCTGTGTTGGTTTCGGAAGGTCGCTCATCACATCTCCTTACATACCCAGTTTTTCGAAGATCTTGCCCAATTTCTCTTCCAGTGTGGCCGCAGTAAACGGCTTCACCACGTATCCGCTGGCCCCGGCCTGCGCCGCCGCGATAATGTTCTCTTTCTTCGCTTCTGCGGTCACCATCAGCACCGGCAGCTTATTCAGCGTGCCGTCTGCACGGATGGTTTGCAGCAGTTCCAGACCGTCCATGTTGGGCATGTTCCAGTCAGAAATCACAAAGTCAAAGCCGCCTGCGCGCAGTTTGCCCAATGCATCCGCACCGTCTTCTGCCTCTTCAACGTTATTGAATCCCAGCTCTTTTAACAGGTTGCGGACGATACGACGCATCGTATTGAAGTCATCCACCACCAAAAAGCGCATATTTTTATCAGCCATATCTACTCCTGTGTTGTCTCGCCCGGCAGGACGGGCCTGTTAAATTCGCAATGCCTGTCCGGCGCTAATTTTTGCCAGCATGTGCTGGCTGATGTGGCCCAGATCGACCACTTCACTGGCGCCGCCGAGAGCAATCGCCTCACGCGGCATACCAAATACCACGCAGCTGGCTTCATCCTGCGCGATGGTCCAGGCACCGGCGCGATGCATTTCCAGCATCCCGGCCGCGCCATCGTTGCCCATCCCGGTCAGAATCACCCCCACTGCATTTCGTCCGGCGTTAACCGCCACCGATCGGAACAGCACATCAACCGATGGTTTATGGCGATTCACTGGCGGCGCATCATTGATCTTCACCACGTAGTTAGCGCCGCTGCGCCCCAGCTCCATATGCATCGCACCCGGCGCGATATAGGCGTGACCCGGCAGAATGCGCTCACCGTCCTCCGCTTCCTTTACGGTGATCTGACACAGCTTGTTCAGACGTTCGGCAAAGGAGCGGGTAAAGCCCGGCGGCATATGCTGGGTAATCAGCAAGGCCGGACTGGTCGCGGGCAGCGGTTGCAGCACATGGCGAATCGCTTCGGTGCCCCCGGTGGAAGAGCCAATGGCAATCAGCTTCTCACTACTCAGCAACGGCATCGCTTTTAGCATCGCCGGGGCGGGAATTGCCGCCCGGACGTGTAATTTGGCGCGTGCCGCCGCGCGAATTTTGTCGGCGATCATCTGGCTGTAGGCCAGCATCCCTTCACGAATGCCGAGCTGTGGTTTGGTGACAAAATCCACCGCCCCCAGCTCCAGCGCGCGCAGCGTCACTTCGGAACCTTTCCCGGTCAGCGATGACACCATCACCACCGGCATCGGCCGCAGGCGCATAAGTTTTTCGAGAAAATCGAGGCCGTCCATGCGCGGCATTTCCACATCCAGCGTCAACACCTGTGGGTTGTACTGCTTGATTAAATCCCGCGCCACCAGCGGGTCTGGCGCTGTCGCGACCATCTCCATATCGGGGTGACTGTTGATGATTTCGGTCATCAACTGCCGCATCAGCGCAGAGTCATCCACGCACATCACGGTGATTTTGCTCATCGTCTTTCCTTAGTCAGTCCATAGACTGTCTGTCCACGCAGCCAGAACTCTTTACTGATCTGACTGAAGTTCTCCGAATGCCCGGCAAACAGCAAACCGCCCGGCTTCAGCAGGGGAACAAAACGGCGCAGGATTTTTTCCTGTGTCTCTTTATCGAAATAGATCATCACGTTGCGACAGAAAATCGCGTCAAAGGGTCCCGGCAGCGACCAGTCGTTAGCCAGTAAATTAAGCTGGGCGTAGCTCACCATACTGGACAGATCGGAACGCACCCGCACCATGCCTTCATGCGGGCCGGTGCCGCGCAGGAAAAAGCGTTGCAGCTGCGATTGTGACAGGGTGCGCAGCTCCTCCTGGCGATACACCCCCGCCACCGCTTTCTCCAGCACCTGGGTATCGATATCGCTGGCATGGACCTGGAATTTACCCGGCCCGGTGCCCAGCGTTTCGGCCAGCGTCATGGCGATGGAATACGGCTCCTCGCCGGTTGATGCGGCGGCGCACCAGACGCTGTAGCTGCCACTGTGCTTGCGCGCATGGTCCGCGAGGATCGGGAAATGGTGCGCCTCGCGGAAAAATGATGTCAGGTTGGTGGTCAGCGCATTCACAAATGCCTGCCACTCGGCGCTATTCTGGTCCTGCTCCAGAAGTCCCAGATAGCGGCCAAAATCATCAATATTCAGCATCCGTAAACGGCGCACCAGGCGGTTGTAGACCATCTCGCGCTTGTGGTCGGCCAGCACGATACCCGCCCGCTGATAGATCAGCTGGCTGATACGACGAAAGTGTGTATCGGAAAGCGGCAGACGCTGCACCATCTGCGTAAGCAGCGATGTCGCTTCATTTTGTTCCAATAACGTCGATTTCTTCATTTCTGGTCACCCGGCAACAGACTGATTAAATTGTGGTTACTGCGGTTGCTACTGTGCTGCCAGTGCGCACCCATTTACACGGGCCGCCTTGCGGCGGCCACGGGTTTAAAAGGTTTCCCAGTTATCGTCAGCGCGTGCGCCTGCCGGTTGCGCCAGTGCTTTTGACGCGGACGGACGCAATAATTTTGTCGCCGTAGATACGTTAACGGCCTGGCCGACAAATTCTTTACCGATATTGAACACCGCGACCGACTGTTTCAGTCGGCTGGCCTGATCTTCCAGCGATGCCGCAGCGGTCGCGGACTCTTCCACCAGCGCAGCGTTCTGCTGAGTAACGCGATCCATTTCGTTGACCGCCAGACCCACCTGGTCAATACCACGGCTCTGCTCATCCGATGCCGAGGCGATTTCCCCCATGATGTCGGTCACGCGTGTTACCGCATTAACGATGTTGGTCATGGTTTCACCGGCGCTTTCCACCAGCACGGAACCGGTGTTAACCCGGCTTACCGAATCCTCGATCAGGCCTTTAATCTCCTTCGCCGCCTGGGCGCTGCGTTGCGCCAGGCTCCGCACTTCACCGGCCACCACCGCAAAGCCACGACCCTGCTCACCGGCACGGGCCGCTTCCACGGCGGCGTTCAGCGCGAGGATGTTGGTCTGGAAGGCAATACCATCGATTACGCTGGTAATATCGGCAATCTTCTTCGAACTACCGGCGATTTCTTTCATGGTAGTCACCACGCCATCCACCACTTTGCCGCCCTGCTGCGCGGTTTCTGACGCGGTCAGCGCCAGCTGTGATGCCTGACGGGCATTTTCGGCGTTCTGTTTCACCGTAGAGGTCAGCTGTTCCATGCTGGCAGCGGTCTCTTCCAGCGATGCCGCCTGCTGCTCGGTACGGGAGGAGAGATCGTTGTTGCCCATGGCGATTTCGCTGGCGCCGGTGTAGATGGCGTCAGAACCGTCACGCACCGTACGGACGGTACGCGCCAGCTCCTGCTGCATATGTTGCAGCGAGCTAAGCAGGTCGCCCATTTCGTTGCTGACGCTGACTTCAACCTGCTGCGTCAGGTCGCCACGCGCGATATGGCGGATATGTTCGATGCTTTGTTTCAGCGGACGGATCAATGCGGTACGCATCCCGGTCCACACCAGCGCAATCAACAGCAGCGTTACCGCCAGCACGCCGACAATCAGCCAGACCGCACTATGATAGGCCGCCAGGTTGTCATCGATACCGCGCAGGGCGAGCACTTTGTTGTAGCCCAGCCACGCGTTGTAATCCTTTTCAAATTTGTCCTGAAAACCCTGGGTGGGCTGGTCGACAAACCCCTTAAAATTACCCGCGCTGAGAAAATCAATCAGCTCGGCCAGCGCACCGCGAAAGGCGTTGTAATTGGCCTGCAACGTCAGCACGTTTTCCGCCGTTTTGCCCTTTTCGGACAGGTTGGCGTTAAATTCGGCAAACCCCTGATCGGCCGCTTTCAGTTCCTCGCTGGCCAGCGCCACCAGATCTTTCACGGTAGCGCCCGAACCGGCCTGCTGGCTGTCCAGCAGATAACGGATCCCGGCACGGTTCAGCGTGTTACGCGCCTGAACCAGCGAAACCCATGAGGTGCCCATCGCCCGCTGCAACGTGCTAAGGCGTTGGTTATAAGCAAAATTATCTTTATCGGCTTTCACCGTTTGAAAAAACATCCCCCCGGAGAACAGCTGCAGTAAGGCAAACAACACCAGCACACACAGCAGGCCGGAAACGACACGAATACGACTAAACATAAACACCTCATTGGTTGGCGGATCGCTTGTGTTATCGGCGTGTGAATGGGGATCTTTATGTTGGGTCAAAGGGGTTGGACCAGCTATTGTGGGTGGCGCGAATAAATTCGCCCCTGGGTCTGATTCTGGCGGATCGGCATCAATGCCGACCCGATTCAGTTAAAACGTTTCCCAGTGGCTATCGCTGGCTGGTGCGGTCACCCCTTTGCGCGGCGTAGCCAGCGCTTTCGGCGCGATTGTCACTGCCGCGATAGCTTGCGCGCGCGGGATTTTAAACACCGACACCGACTGGCTGAGGCGGCTGGCCTGGTCTTCCAGCGACGCCGCTGCCGCAGCGGACTCTTCCACCAGCGAGGCGTTCTGCTGGGTGACGCGATCCATCTCGGTCACCGCCTGACCCACCTGGTCGATGCCGCGACTCTGCTCGTCTGACGCTGACGCAATCTCGCCCATAATGTCCGTCACCCGCGTCACCGCATTGACGATATCACTCATGGTTGCACCCGCCGTGCCCACCAGCGAGGAGCCGGTGTTGACGCGGCTAACCGAGTCTTCGATCAGCCCTTTGATCTCCTTCGCCGCCTGGGCGCTGCGCTGTGCCAGGCTTCGCACTTCACCGGCTACCACCGCAAAGCCGCGTCCCTGTTCACCGGCACGTGCCGCTTCCACCGCAGCGTTAAGCGCCAGGATATTGGTCTGGAAGGCAATGCCATCAATCACGCTGATAATATCGGCAATCTTCTTCGAACTGCCAGCGATGTCATGCATGGTACGCACCACGCCATCCACCACTTCACCGCCCTTCTGCGCGGTATCTGAGGCGCTGCGCGCCAGCTGCGATGCCTGACGCGCATTTTCGGCGTTCTGCTTCACCGTGGCGGTAAGCTGCTCCATGCTGGCCGCCGTCTGCTCCAGCGATGCCGCCTGTTCTTCGGTGCGCGCTGAGAGATCGTTGTTACCGGCAGAAATCTCGCTGGCGCCGGTAAAGATGGCGTCGGAACCGTCGCGCACGTTGCTGACGGTGCGTACCAGCGCCTGCTGCATCTCCAGCAGCCCTTCCGCTAGCTGGCTCATCTCATTGCGCCCTTCTACCGCAATGTTCTGTGTCAGATCGCCTGCGGCAATATGGCGAATATGCGCCAGCAGCTGCTGCAAAGGCTGAATCAGCACGCTGCGCAGGCCGAACCAGCAACCGATAATCACCACCACCACCAGCAGCAGCACCGTTCCCAGCAGCCACATCATGGTGTGGAAGGCGCGCTGATTTTGTTCTGCGCCCGCCGCTGCCAGCTCGCTCTGCTTCGTGCGCCAGGCTTCATAGGTGGCTTTCATAGCAACCTGTTTCGCTTCGATATTTTGCGCGAACATCCCCTGCAAATCGTCAGCCTTCAGCCGTTCCAGCATCGCTTTCAGCCCGTTGTTGTAGGCCGCGTAATCCGCTTCCAGCTTATCGCGCAGGGCCTCCGGGAAGCCCGGTGTGGCGGGCAGGTTGTAATAACGCTGGAAATAGCCGTCTGCCCTGTTGAGCTGGGTTTCCGTCTGCGCAATCAGCGCGTTTAGCTGGCCGCCATTGCTCTGCGCGGCCATGCTTCCCTGCATACGCAGCATCGCGCGGTTCAGTACCGTGCGCGTCTGGTTCAGTTCAATCCAGGCATCGCTCATCGCCGCAACGTTATTGGTCGACACCTGTGCGACAGCAAATGCCTCCTTATCTTTTTGTAAGGCAGACCAGAACAGTCCACCCGAAATTAACTGCATAGCACCAAAGACCAGCAGCACCGCAATCAGGCTGGTCACAACATTGATTCGTTTTAACATGGGTTCTCCAAAAATGGGTTTTCGGCTCTCCTGTTATCGACCGCAGCCAATTAAAATTCTGCCTTTTACTTTAAAAGCAGAGTTTTATAATTAAAAAAATTGACGATTTCGTGCCAGCTGTGACCCTCTCCCTCTCCCAAAGGGAGAGAAAGAGGGAGAGGGTTAGGGTGAGGGAGGTAGTGCGACAGGCTCGATCGGTTCCCTCCCCCGCTTGCGGGAGAGGGTGAAGGTGAAGGTGAAGACGTTAAAACGTTTCCCAGTTGCTGTCGCTGACCGGCGCAGTGACTGCTTTACGCGCTGCGCTCACTATCGGCGGGGCAATCTGTGGATGACGCGTGCCCGCAGTTGCGGCCTGCGCGCGCGGGATGTTAAACACCGATACCGACTGGCTGAGACGGCTGGCCTGATCTTCCAGCGACGCCGCTGCCGCAGCGGATTCTTCCACCAGCGAGGCGTTCTGCTGAGTGACGCGATCCATCTCGGTCACCGCCTGACCCACCTGGTCGATACCGCGGCTCTGCTCATCCGATGCCGACGCAATCTCGCCCATAATGTCCGTCACCCGCGTTACCGCATTGACGATATCACTCATGGTTGCACCGGCGGTGCCGACCAGTTCGGAGCCGGTATTAACGCGACTGACCGAATCTTCAATCAGCCCTTTGATCTCCTTCGCCGCCTGAGCGCTGCGCTGTGCCAGGCTTCGCACTTCACCGGCTACCACCGCAAAGCCGCGTCCCTGTTCACCGGCACGCGCCGCTTCCACCGCAGCGTTAAGCGCCAGGATATTGGTCTGGAAGGCAATACCGTCGATCACGCTGGTGATATCGGCAATTTTCTTCGAACTACCGGCGATGTCATGCATGGTACGCACCACACCCTCGACCACCTCACCGCCCTTCTGCGCGGTGTCTGAGGCGCTGCGCGCCAGCTGCGATGCCTGACGCGCATTTTCGGCGTTCTGCTTCACCGTGGCGGTGAGCTGCTCCATGCTGGCCGCCGTCTGCTCCAGCGATGCCGCCTGTTCTTCGGTGCGTGCGGAGAGATCGTTGTTACCGGCAGAAATCTCGCTGGCGCCGGTAAAGATGGCATCCGAACCGTCGCGCACGTTGCTGACGGTGCGTACCAGCGACTGCTGCATATCATGCAGGCTGGCGGCCAGCTGGCTCATTTCGTTGCGCCCTTCCACGTTGATGGTCTGCGTCAGATCGCCCTGCGCAATATGCTGGATATGCTGGATATTGCTGTCGAGCGGTTTGATCAGCACTTTGCGCAGACCAACCCAGCTCAGCGCGATCACGCCCACCACTACCGCCACCACCACGCCCAGCAGCCACATCATATGTTGATAGGCCGCCAGATTGGCCTCAGCACCGGCGGCGGTCAGGCGGTCCTGATCGGCGCGCCAGGCGTTGTAGTCCGCAAAGAAGGCATCCTGTGTCGGCGCCACCGGTAATTTAGCGACCAGATCCAGATTGTTTGCCAGCAGTGCCTCCTGCATCTGGCCCAGCGCGCTGGCATAAGCGTTATAGGTTTCATTCAGATGTTTATTCAGCTCAGCATTCAGCCCTGGGGTGTCGGGAATATCTTTGAATAACTGATATTTATTGGCCGCTTTCTCCTGAAAGGCTTTGCTCTGGTTGTACAGACCGGCGAGATCCGCCGCTGAACCCGCCAGCTTACTGGTGGCAATCCGCAACTGAACGCGCGTCAGCAGCACACGACTCTGGTTGAGGCTCATATACGCATCATTGATGGCGGAGATATTTTTGCTCGCCAGCTGGGAAATATTGAAACTGGCTTTGTCATTGCTCAGCGCTTTAAAAAACAGCGAGCCGGATACCAGTTGTAAAACACCAAAGATTAACAACACCAGCAACAGGCTGGTGACAACGCGAATTTTCGTAAACATACCTTGCCCTGGAAAGTGATAAAAAATGCAGTGGAGTTATCGGCCGGGAGACTGCGGGATTGAGGTCAGCAGTAAGATTATTTGAAGATTTATTATTGATTTATAAGGTATTATTTCACACAAAAATGATAACGGGCCGGAAATTCCGACCCGTTAATCCTGCTTTACGCGCTACGCAGGGTATCCATCAGCGCCATCTCTTCGCTGCTGAGCAGCTTCTCGATGTCGACCAGAATCAGCATACGATCACCCAGCGCGCCGAGGCCGGTCAGGTACTCGGTGGACATGGTGACAGCGAATTCCGGGGACGGACGGATTTGATCCTGGGTCAGCGACAGCACGTCAGACACGCCATCCACCACGATACCGACCACGCGGTGCTCCAGATTCAGCACGATCACCACGGTGTTTTCGTTGTAATCCACATCCGGCTGCGAGAATTTCACGCGCAGATCGATAATTGGCACAATCACGCCACGCAGGTTGGTGACGCCTTTGATGAACTCCGGCGTGTTGGCGATGCGCGTTACCTGATCGTAGCCGCGAATCTCCTGCACCTTCAGGATATCAATACCGTACTCTTCATCCCCGAGGGTGAAGACTAAGAACTCCTGGCCCACGGTTTCGCCAGCGATTTTCGTCACGGTTGCCATTCCAGTCATTGTATTTACCTTTTCGTTATCTATTACGCTGCGGCACCGGCCACACGTTTTTCCCGGTTCAGTGATTGCAGGGCGGAGACATCCACAATCAGCGCCACGCTGCCATCGCCAAGGATGGTGGCGGCTGAGATGCCCGGCACTTTGCGATAGTTACTTTCGAGGTTTTTCACCACCACCTGATGCTGACCAATCAGTTGATCGACCAGCAGCGCATAGCGACGGCCTGCACTTTGCAGGATCACCACAATGCCCTGCGTGGCATCGGTTTTGGCGTGCTGCACATCAAACACATTCCACAGTTCCACCAGCGGCAGATACTCGCCGCGCACTTCCAGCACGCGCTCGCCACCGGCCAGCGGCTTCAGCTCTTCGGCGCGCGGTTGCAGCGACTCCATCACGGCGTTAAGCGGCAGGATAAACACTTCATCCGCCACGCGTACCGACATGCCGTCGAGGATCGCCAGCGTCAGCGGCAGCAGGATGCGGATGGTGGTGCCTTTGCCCTGCTTCGAGGCGATTTCAACGTGACCCCCCATCTCCTGGATGTTCCGTTTCACCACGTCCATGCCGACGCCACGGCCCGACACGTCGGTCACCTGCTCGGCGGTGGAGAAGCCCGGTGCGAAGATCAGCATACCGACCTCTTCGTCGCTCATGCTTTCGCTGACCGGCAGACCGGATGACATCGCCTTCGCCAGAATGCGTTCACGGTTCAGGCCCGCACCGTCATCAACCACTTCGATGCAGATATTGCCGCCCTGATGTTCAGCAGACAGCGTCAGGTTACCCACCGCGCTTTTGCCCGCCGCCAGACGTTTGTCCGGTGACTCAATGCCGTGGTCGAGGCTGTTGCGCACCAGGTGCGTTAATGGATCGATAATGCGTTCGATCAGGCTCTTATCCAGTTCGGTGGAGCTGCCGAGCAGCGTCAGTTCCACTTCTTTATTCAGCTTGCTGGCCAGATCGCGTACCAGACGCGGGAAGCGGCTGAAGACGTACTCCATCGGCATCATGCGGATCGACATCACCGATTCCTGCAAATCACGCGCGTTGCGCTCCAGCTGGCCCATGCTGTTCAGCAGGTCGCCGTGCGCGACCGGGTCCAGTGCGCCGGAACGCTGTGCCAGCATCGACTGGGTGATCACCAGTTCGCCGACCAGGTTAATCAGCTGGTCAACCTTCTCGACCGCAACGCGGATGCTGCTGGATTCGCTGCCTTTCGCCGGAGCGGCGGCGCGCTTGGTTTCGCGTTTGGCGGCTGGGGTGATGTCGGTCACGGTGGCGCTTTGCACCGGTTCAGCCTCGGCAACCTCTTCCGGTTCCACGCTGGCGACCGGGGCGGCGGCCCCTTCCGGGAAGCGGATTTGCGCTTCATCAATCACAAAGCACAGCACCGCGACGATGTCGTCTTTGCCCACGCCGTCGATGGTCGCTTCCAGCGCGTTGGCGCTTTTCACCACGTCGGTCAGGGTGCCGAGATTGCCGAGTTCTTCCAGCAACAGCTCCGGCTCTTTCTCTTTCAGATCAACCAGCTGCAGGCGCAGCCCCGCGCTTTGGGCGACAGGTGCGACAGGCGCCACCGCGGCGACAACCGGTGCCGGGGCTACCCCTTTGGCTTCCAGCGCCAGCTGACGCAGGGCTTCGCAGATGTAGTTAAAATTCTCTGCATTCGGTTCCTGCGCGGTTTTATAGGCATCGAGCTGTTCCTGCATAATATCTTTGGTTTCCAAAAACAGGTTGATGATGTCAGTGCTGAGCGCCATCTCGCCGCGACGCGCACCATCCAGAATGTTTTCCAGGATATGAGTCGTTTCCTGTAAAACCGTAAAGCCAAACGTACCGGCTCCGCCCTTTATCGAGTGGGCGGCGCGGAAGATGGCATTCAGCTGTTCGGAATCTGGTTCCTGAGGGTCCAGTCCTAACAGATGTTGCTCCATGTCCGCTAACAGCTCATCGGCCTCATCAAAAAATGTCTGGTAAAAATCGCTGATGTCCATGCTCACGGGGATCACCTCGGCTGTGAGGGGTGGTCAGTAGTCACCGCACTGGCGCCCGGATTGGCCGGAGCAGCGGGCGTCGCCGAGGCAGCCGGCGCAGGCGCGGCCGGTGTCGTTGAAGACGCGGGTGCTGTCGGCGCAGCCGGAGCGGCGGGCGCGGTAATATCGGGAATGATCTGTGCCGGGTCGCTCACCTGAACGGCATCGCTCTCGGCGTTCTCTTTTTCAATTGCTGCTTCAGTATCGTGGTTCAACACCAGCAGGCTGATGCGACGGTTAACGGCATCATTGCCACCACGGTTTTTCAGTTTCATGGTGTCGGCCATACCGACCACACGCAACATCTTGCTGCCGTCGAGGCCGCCCATCATCAGTTCACGTCGTGAGGCGTTGGCGCGATCCGCTGACAGTTCCCAGTTGCTGTAGCCACGGTCGCCACTGGCATACTGGAAGTCATCGGTATGGCCCGCCAGACTGATTTTGTTCGGGATATCATTCAGCAACGGCGCGATGGCGCGCAGGATGTCGCGCATATAAGGCTCCACCTCGGCGCTGCCGGTTTTAAACATCGGCCGATTCTGGCTATCAATAATCTGGATACGCAGCCCCTCCTCCACCATGTTAATAATCAGGTGCGGACGCAACGCCTTCAGGCGCGGGTCGGCTTCAATCAGCTGGTCGAGCTTTTCACGCAGACGGTTCAGACGGATGTCATCCAGCTGACGCTTCTGCGCATCCATATCCACTTCTTTCTTCACTTCACCCTTTTTTTGCGTCGGATCGTCACCGCCGCCGGGAATCGGGCTGTCGCTGTCGCTGCTGCGCTGACCCCCGGTTAACGCCACTTTGAGCGGCGTTCTGAAGTATTCCGCGATCTGTATCAGCTGCTGCGGATTGGCAATCGAAAGCAGCCACATCACCATGAAGAACGCCATCATCGCCGTCATAAAGTCGGCATAGGCAATTTTCCATGAGCCATGACCTCCTTCATGTTTTTTATGTTTGCGCCGTTTAATCAGCACAATAGGGCGATTGCCATGCTTCATGAGGCTTCATCCGAGGTCTGTTTCGCCGGGTTTTTGGCGTTACGTACGTGTTCTTCCAGCTCCTGGAACGACGGACGTTCCGTGGAGTACAACGTCTTACGTCCAAACTCCACCGCGATCTGCGGGGCATAGCCGTTGAGGCTGGAGAGCAGCGTCACTTTTACGCACTGCATCATCTTGGTGGTTTCGGCGCATTTCTGACGCAGCACGGATGCCAGCGGCGAAATGAAGCCGTACGCCAGCAGGATGCCGAGGAAAGTCCCGACCATCGCATGGGCAACCAGCGCTCCCAGCTCCGCCGCCGGACGGTCCGCCGATGCCAGAGCGTGAACCACGCCCATTACCGCCGCCACGATACCGAAGGCAGGCAGGCCATCACCCACCGCGGATAAACTTTGCGCCGGTACTTCGCACTCGTGCTCGTACGTCTCAATCTCTTCATCCATCAACGCTTCGATTTCGAAGGCGTTCATATTTCCGCTGACCATTAAACGCAAATAATCGGTAATAAAATCCACAAGGGGTTTATCGGCCAAAATACGCGGATAGTTAGCGAAAATTTCACTCTGACTGGGATCTTCAATATCGCGTTCCAGCGACAGCATCCCCTGCTGGCGGGATTTCGCCATCAGTCGATACAGCAGCGCCATTAAATCCATGTAAACGGCTTTGTTATATTTTGAGCCGCGCATTAACAAGGGCAGTGCTTTTAAGGTCTTTTTAATTGCCTTGCCATTGTTTCCGACTAAAAAAGCACCAATAGCGGCACCACCAATTATCAGCAGCTCCGACGGCTGATAAAGCGCTCCCAGATGGCCGCCGACCATCATGTAACCGCCTAACACGGACCCGAGGACCACGATATAACCCAGAATAATCAGCACAAAAAAATCCTTACGTCCGTAACGTGTTGGTGGAAGTTAAGCCAGAGAGCCGCAGGTGTTATTCATAAACGCGGAGCAAAAAAAAAGCAGCGGATTAACCGCTGCTGGATGGCTTCCACGATACGAACAAACTTAAACGGCGTGTTTAACCTGTTCATCCAGCAGTTGTGGAAAGGTATCGGCAGAATCTGCAGAAAGTTTACGTCTTTTTACGGCGCGTGATGGCGGCTGGCACAGGCTGCAGACGAAGCTGCCAACTGGCTGATGCGCATGGTTAATAAAGCTACCGTTGCAGCATTTACAGTCGGACAGTTCCAGCATGCCACTTTCAACGAATCGCACCAGGGTCCAGGCGCGCGTCAGCGCCAACAGCGGGCCCTCGTCCGATTGCGGACACTGCTCAAGATAGAGGCGATAGGCTTTAATCACAGCTTCCACGCCGGTGCTCAAACCGGTTTTCAGCAGAAACTGCCATGCGTTACAGAACATCGATGAGTGGATATTTTGTTCCCAGGTCATGAACCAGTCAGTGGAGAATGGCAACATTCCTTTCGGCGGCGGGCTGCCGCGCAGTTCTTTGTACAGTTTAATCAGGCGACCACGGCTCAGCTGCGTTTCGCTTTCCAGCATTTGCAGGCGCGCGCCCAGGGTAATCAACTCCATGGCGAGCTGAATATCGCGTGCTTCCTGAACAATACTTTTTTCGCTCATTATACCGCCCTCTTTTTCGTGCTGACGTCGTCTTTCGACGCGTTACGCAACAAACGGCTGGATAATAAAATACCGGTGTGGATTTGTTGTAAATCATCCACGCGGGATTCCTGCGTCAGGCGATTAATAATGTTGTGGTCAGTAAAGCGGAACTGGCAAACCAGTTGATTGGTTTCCGCTAATTTTACCATCTCAGGTAAAGTTAATTGTGCCAATGCATCTGCCATCGATTCATCGATACCCAGACGGAACATTGCTGAAGCTTTTTCCTGGTTTATTAAGCGCTGCGCGAGCAACAAATATGACAGATTGATGTCATAAATATGTTTTAGTAATTCTGATGTACCCATTTTTTCCATCCTGATAGACGCGACATATATACGGCCACAGAAATAATTCCTCTATGGTTCGGGTTGCTGGTTGGTAAATCTAAAGATGGCAAAAAATATTCAGGCACAAGCCAAACGTGTACTGAACTGTTTCACTTCCCACCGGGACTCTGATCAGTAGTAGTCAAAACTCCAGGCCAATCTTTTCTTGAGTTGTAACCATCTTCCGTGACGTCTGCTTACAGTTTTTTAAGACTATTCCGAAAACAAGGCAAATCTATATCGTCTGATTTCGACATACAACGTGAGGGGTGTGAAATTTTAGATAAAGTGTGATCTACGTCACACTTTTAAGGCAAATTTTTTCGCCAACCCTTCAGCAGTGCTTTTCTTTTGCTCATTTTTTGAGCGATTTTCCTTTGTTTCGTTAATATTTCACTGCCGATTCGCTTACAAACAGCCATCTGGCACATTATCCATGCGGTGTGATCTTTTATCTGTCATGTTGCGATTATCGCGCCACAAGAAACCAGCTCCTGAAAATTAACCAGCATAAAATGCTGAATTTGGCAGAAATTATTCGCTTCTAAATTAATCACTTACAGGGAATATTGCCAAAAGGCATTAACGCCACGCCGCAAGCGTAACGTGAAGAGTAGACGTGGTGCGGCAACGTAGCGTTAACAGTTCGTAGGGAGTGTTTAGTGTCCGGCAGGGGATGTAACAATGCGTTACATTAGTGATATGAATGAATTGCAATGCTTACGCATTGATGTACCCGAACTATCGGCAATTCGGTGCGAAGCTTTAGGGTTGCGGGGTAAAAAATCGATTTTCAGCGTCTGTTTGCTGCTTTTTTCACCAAATCAGCCCTATGCACCTGATGTATCAGCTTTTCGCTGATTAAAGAAAAAGCATCGATTGCGCGGGGTGACAATGAAAGAGGGGGACGTTGTGAAAACGTTGCGCACTCGCCCTCTGCGCTGGCGTAACGGCACGCTTTTCACCGGGCAAATAAAAACAGCGCGATAAATCGCGCTGTTGCGGGGGTTGCCGGATGCGTATCCGGCCCGGCTCTACGCCAGTTTCGGGAAGGTCGCCACTTTATGCGCCGTACCGTGATCGGCACTGCGCGGCTGAAGCGTGTTTAAATCGCGCAGGAAGCTCTCACGCCAGTGCGAGATATCATGCTGACGCAATACCGACATCATGTCGTTGTAGCGCGATATACGCTCGGTACGCGGCATGGTGAGCGCCCGGTCCAGCGCCGCCGCCACTTCATCGCGGTCGTACGGATTGACGATCAGCGCCGAGGTCAGCTCATTGGCGGCACCGGCAAAGCGCGACAGCACCAGCACGCCGGGGTTGTCCGGGTCCTGCGCCGCCACATACTCCTTCGCCACCAGGTTCATACCATCGCGCAGCGGCGTAATCAGCCCGACATCGGTCAGCCGGAAAATCTTCATCAGCAGACGGCGGTCAAAATGCTGGTTGAGGTAATAGAGCGGCGTCCAGCCCAGCGTGCCATATTTGCCGTTGATACGACCGGCTTCGGTCTCCAGCTGATGACGGATATCCTGATAAGCCTGCACTTCCCCGCGCGAGGTCGGGGCAATCTGTGAATAGCGGATCTTGCCGCGATGCTGCGGATAGTTCTCCAGCAGCGCTTCATAGGCAAGGAAACGCTCCGGCAGGCCTTTGGAGTAATCCAGACGCTCACAGGCGATGATATTCTTCGCATCCCCCAGCTCGCGCTTCATCGCCGCCATTTTCGGCGGCAGCGGCCCTTCAGCCATCTCTTTGATGCTGTCCGGTTCAATACCGATGGGGTAAACCTCGGTCATAAAGGTGTTGCCGAAGGCGCGATGCTTTTTCTCGCCCTTGTTTTGCAACTGCGTCAGCTGACTCAGGCTATCGAGAAAGGCCACGCGATCGGATTCTGTCTGGAAACCCAACAAATCGTAGTCACACAGCATCTCCAGCAGCGCCTTATGTGGTGGCAGCGCATTGAAGATCTCTGGCGTCGGGAACGGGATATGCAGAAAGAATCCGATACGGTTATTGATACCCAGTTTGCGCAACTCTGCGGCGAAGGGCAGCAGGTGATAATCGTGAATCCATAAAATATCATCCGGCTTCAGCAACGGTTTCAGCCGTTTTGCCAGCAGCGTATTCACGCGGCAATAGCCTTCCCAGGCTTCGCGCTGAAATTGCACCAGATCGAGACGATAGTGAAAGGCAGGCCAGATGACGGTATTGGAAAACTGGCAATAATAGAGATCGTAATCGTTTTGATTAAGCGGGAGCGCAGCGTAGGTAATGCCGTCATGTTCGCTGACGGTAAGCTCCTCCTCCTCTTCCCCGGAAATCTCGCTGATCTCACCGTTCCAGCCAAACCACAATCCTCCGGTGGTTTTCAATGCATCCAGCAGGCCGACGGCGAGGCCGCCCGCACTGGCTTTTGTTCCATCGGGTATAGCGATACGGTTAGATACGACCACTAAACGACTCATAACCTTGACTCCTTACCGACTTTTGTCATGTTCTGGTTGTAATAATAATTGTTCAAGCCAGCTCCAGACCGCGTCCACATTGCTGAGGCGATAGCGTGCATGGCTTGAACCTTCGCCAACCTTGACCGAGATACCGCCCATGGCATTAACAGCCATAAAGCCCTTCTCATCAGTCAGATCGTCACCCACAAATACCGGAATGCGTCCGGTAAAAGGCACTTCCCGCATAAAGTCACGGATGGCCGCGCCTTTATCAATTCCCTGCGGTTTCAGTTCCACCACGCATTTTCCCGGTTGCAGTGCCAGCACCGGAAAGCGTGTTACAGCGTCTTCGGCCAGCTGCATAATGGCCTGTTCGTACTCCATCGCCCGGCGATAGTGCAGCGCAAACGCCATGCCTTTGACTTCCAGCTGCGTGCCGGGCCATTGATCCAGCGTCTCCTGCAACTCCAGTTGCAGCGTTTGCGCAACGTCCCCCGGCAGCGACTGCCGATGGATACGCCCCGTCGCATCACGGCGTTCCGCGCCGTGTACGCCAGCCGCCGGTGCTTCCAGTGGCGCAACCAGAGCATCCAGTTGCGCAATCGGACGACCGGAGACCAGCGCCAGTGCGCCGTGGCTCAGATTGGAGAGTTGTTGCAGATGCTGGCGCACCGATGCGGGGATCGAAACCGACTCGGGCTGCGGCTGAATCGCCGCCAGCGTGCCGTCGACATCAAAAAAGAAGGCATAAAGTCCGCCGCTTAGCGACGGCAGGGTGCTGTTCTCATGTACCGCAGGGGTCACGTCTCTCCTCCTGTGCGAATGGCTGTTAGCAACAGCGATGTTCGGAGGCAGGTTGGGTGCAGTCCGACACGGTAATAAAGAAAAAACCGGGCGCGAACGGCGGGGAGGGTCTTCCGGCAGGGCGGTATTTCGATGGGTAACGCTCCACAAACAAACAAGTTTATTGCCAGCACATCAACCAGACTGCGAACATCGTCGCATTAAGTGTAGACGCCGTCAGGGATTTTGCCAGCCGCCTCCCCGACGCCCCTCTTAGCGGTTCAACTAAATTTGCTGCCGGAACAACCGACTAACAATTTCCCGCCGTCACAGGCTTGATCCCTGCCTGCGATCAATAATACTGTATGTATCAACAGTATTTGTTTGAGTATTCATGATGAAGTTTTTCCTCCCCGCGTCTGCGCCCAATCGGCTTTACCTTCCTCTGTTTCGCGATGCGGTGCCCTGCGGCTTCCCTTCCCCGGCGGCGGATTACATCGAACGCAAGCTGGATATGAACGAGTATCTGATCAGTCATCCCAGCGCCACCTACTTTGTCCGGGTGGAAGGGGATTCGATGCGGGATGCCAATATCAGCGAAGGGGATTTACTGGTGGTCGACAGCGCGCTGGACGCGAAGCATGGCGATATTGTGGTGGCCGCCATTAACGGCGAATTTACGGTTAAACGGTTACAGCAATTTCCGCGGGTGCAGCTGCTGCCGATGAATCCGCGCTATGCGCCGATTACACCGCGTGAAGAAGAGGAGCTGGAGATTTTTGGCGTGGTGACATTTATTATCTACGCCGCGCACTGAACACACCCGGCCATCATGGCCGGGTGATGTTGCACGGTCAGGCTTTGTCCGGCAACGCGTAAGCAATCAGATAATCACCGA
Organism: Pantoea sp. X-Soil-TKNS-1207; assembly: GCF_059730485.1. Classification (NCBI taxonomy): domain Bacteria; kingdom Pseudomonadati; phylum Pseudomonadota; class Gammaproteobacteria; order Enterobacterales; family Erwiniaceae; genus Pantoea; species Pantoea sp. X-Soil-TKNS-1207. The sequence goes on along the minus strand of NZ_AP035958.1, from coordinate 1,843,970 downwards.
CATCGGTCGCATGTGCTGCCCCGCCCGCCGAGATCACGACGTACTCTTTACCGGTTTTTGCCGACTGATAAATCAGCGGCGAAGCGGTTGCTCCCACCGGCAGACGCACTTTCCACACCTCTTTACCGGTTTTGCTGTCCAGCGCACGCAGGTAGTTATCCTGGCTGCCGGCGAAGAACACTAAACCGCTTTTGGTGGTGGTTGGGCCGCCCAGCGTCGGCATCCCGACCGGCATTGCCAGATGCGTTTTCACGCCCAGCGGACCGGTGTCTTCCACCGTGCCTATCGGCACCTGCCAGACGATTTTCTTGCTGTGCAGATCAATCGCGGTCATGGTGCCAAACGGCGGATGCTGACACGGCACCTGCAGGAAGGAGGCGAAGTTATCCATCCGCACCCCAACATACGGACCGCTGATCTGCGGACGAATGGTGCCTGCCCATTGCGGCACTTCGTTCAGCGAGATTTTCTGGCCCTGCGCGGCTTCTTTACTCTTCAGCGCCATCAACATGCCGAGACGGATATCGTTGACGTACAGAATGCCGGAGGTTTCATCAATCGACACCCCACCCCAGTTCATGCCGCCCATGGTGGCCGGGAACTCGAGGTAAGTTTTCTCGCTGTTCGGCTGGAAGATGCCGGAATAGAGCGCCGATTTGAACAGGATGCGGCAGTAGAGCTGGTCAAACATGCTGACGCCCCACATTTTCTTCTCATTCAGCTGCTCAAGACCGATGGTCGGCATATCCACCGAGAACGGCTGGGTCGGCGACAGATGTTCTTCCTGCGCGGCTGGCGAGGTCGGCACCGATTTCTCTTCAACCTTACTGACCGGCTGACCGGTGCGGCGATCCAGCACGAAGATTTCGCCCATTTTGCTGGTCTGAATCAGCGCGGGCACCACTTCGCCCTGCGCATTCTTCATGTTGTACATCACCGGCTGCGACGGTAAATCGTAGTCCCAGACATCGTGGTGCACGGTCTGGAATACCCATTTGGTTTTACCGGTGTTCACGTCCAGCGCAATCACTGACGAACCGTATTTCTCTTTTGCCGCATTGCGGTTGCCGCCCCAGTAATCCGGTGGACCGTTACCGGTGGAGACATACACCAGGCCGAGATCTTTATCGTACGTCGGAATCGCCCAGACGTTCGGGGTACTCAGGGTGTAGTGTTGATCGCCCTGCTTCGTGCCCTCGACGTTGCCAACATCCCACGCCCACGCCAGCGAACCGTCGCGCACGTCATAGGCACGCAGCACGCCTGAAGGTTCATCTTCCGTGATATCACGCACCCAGGAACCGAACACCGTCAGATGGCCCATAATCACCGGCACGCTGGTCGGGTGATAACGGCGGCTGTCGGCGGTATCGCCCATACCCTGTTGCAGGTTGACCATACCGTTCTGGCCGAAGTTCGGGCACAGGGCGCCGGTGTGCGCGTCCAGCGCAATCAGACGGGCATCAACGGTAGAAACGATAATGCGCTGACGGCAGGCGGTGTCGGTGTAAGCCGCTTTCTGCTCTGCGCTCAGGCTCTCATCGCTATCGTAATCGTAGTAACCGACGCTGCGGCAGGTGACGTGCTCGTAGGTCTGCGCATGGGGATCGAACTGCCAGATCGGCTTGCCGGTATCGGCATCCACCGCCGCAATACGGTTTTCCGGGGTACAGGTATAAAGCACCGAACCAATCTGAATCGGCGTGTTTTCGTCAACGCCCGTGGCATTGCCGGTCAGGCGGCGGCCGGTGTGATATGTCCAGGCCACCTGTAAATCTTTGACGTTATCCGCATTGATCTGGTCCAGCGGCACAAAGCGCGTACCGCTGGCGTTGCGGCTGATATAGCGCCAGTCCTGGCCCGCTTTTGACGCATCGCTATCGTCCGGCGTCAGCGGCTGTGCGGAGATCGCTTCCGGGTTATACAGGGTGTTATGCGGGAAGAAGCCGCCAATAAAGGTGGCGATCAGCGCCACGAACACCACCAGGCTCAGGCCGCCGGAGAGACGGCGCTGCGGCGAGCGCAGCCCTTTATCGGTGGCGGTGACCAGCAGGCTCAGCAGAAATAACAGCGCGGGCACCACCAGACGCGGCAGCAGATCCCAGTAATTCAGACCGCCAACTTCAATCAGTGACCAGATAAGCGTTAATACAAAGATAAGGCAGGAGAAGACAAAGCCGCTGGTCGGCTTTTTAAAATAGAGCACCACCAGCACGATATAGGCGATACCGGCGATCAGATAATAGGCCGATCCCCCCAGCGCAATCAGTTTCCCGCCGCCGATAATAATCGCCACGGCGGTTGCCAGCGTGAGCAATGCAAAAATAATGCTCAATACCCGTGACCAGCCGGAACGCCGCCCAGACCGTTGTTCCTTAATATCCATACACTCCCCGATTATTGTCGATAGTGACATGTTAGTTAAAATCGCAGGAACTGTATGTATATGTTAATTAGATGTCAATAAATGTAAAACCACATATTTTTCGTCACTTTATAGCAACAAATAAATAATATTCACCCGCGATAAACGCCGAATAATCGATTATTAATTAACTTCCGGACGTAATTACCGATATTAAAAAGCGGTCAGTTTGTTTATTAATGGTTTAAGAATGAATTCCCTGACATTTCACAGGGTAAAAATATGATGAGCCGTTAATTATTCCCGGCGGGGTGATTATTGTGGGTGGTGATTATTGGTGAGCGATGGCGGGCGCGATTAACCGCACTTTTTGTCCCTGCGTTGCGCGCCCCAGGGAAACCGCCATCGATGCTTATTGTTTGATCGTTTTCAGGTGCTTATAAAGCGTCGCGCGCCCGATGGATAATACCCGGGCGATGTAATCGGCGGAGTTACGCACGTTAAACGCGCCCTGCCGATAGAGTTCCGCCACCAGGATTTTCTTTTCAACGCGCGTCAGAGCAGAGAGCGATGTGCCGTTTTCCGCCAGCCACTGATGCAGAAAGGTGTTAATTTTTTCCTGCCAGTCATGCTGGAAAAGCTGCACCGGCTGCGGTTGCAGGCGATTGACCGACAAAAACAGCTCCAGCGCGTTTCTCGCCTCATCCAGCAGCGCGGTGCTGAAGTTGATGCAGAAAATGTAACCCGCATCCTCAGCGATACTGGCGCGGATGCTGACGGATCGCATGGTCTTGCCATCCCAGTTGAGCTTTTCGTAGGGTCCGGTCAGCCGGTCCAGATCGCCGAGACTCAACGCCTCCAGCCCCGCATCATCGCCCACGCTGCGCTTAGAAAGGTTATTCGCCAGATAGGCAATTTTGCCGCTGCTGACATCATGGATCACCACTTCCACCGAAGGGAAGAACAGCGCGGCAATGCCGTCGGCGATCGACTGGAGGGTAGTGAACTGCTGGCTTTTGCTGTCAGACATGGGGTCCAATGGTTTCATCTGTGGCTCCTGGGTGGCGTTAATTTAACGCATCTGGCGACAGGATGCTGATGGCAATTTGCAAATCCTGCACCCCCAGTCCGGTCAGATCCGCCACGGTAATATCCTCAGCGCCGCGACGATAGCGCGTCGGTTGCGCCAGCAGCGCGCCGATTTCCAGCACCTGCAAGGGCATATCCGGCGATACCCGGCTCAGCTCGCCGTAGGCGCGGCACTGGCTGGCGGAATCCACCAGCACGCATTGAGCCGCGCTGACCAGCGCCGCATCCAGCTCCTGCTTGCCGGGCGCATCGGCGCCGACCGCCGTGATATGGGTGCCGGGCGATATCCACGCTTTTTTAATCAGCGGCTGCGTGGCGGGAGTAGCGGTAACGATCAGGTTCGCCCCGCGCGCCGCCGTGGCCGCGTCGAGGGTCGTGCGGATTGCGGGCGCGACATCCGCCACGCGCTGCCGGAACGCCTCCAGCGCGTCGCTGCTCCGCCCCCAGACCGTCACCGCGCGGCAGGCGCTGATATTCAGTAGCTGACGCAGTTGCAGTTCCGCCTGTAAGCCCGTGCCGAAGATCGCGATGCGCTCCACCCGTGCGGGCATCAGACATTCGGCGGCAATGCGCCCAGCCAGCGCGGTGCGCATCGCCGTCAGCCAGCCGTGATCGTTAAGCAGCACCTGCGGCTGCCCGGTCACGGCGGAAAGCAGCATAATCAGGCCATCGTTACTGGCTAGTCCCCGCTGCGGATTGCGGTAGAAACCCGTGGAAATTTTCACGCTGAAGCTGTCGCTGCCGGTGATCCAGGCTGACTTGATGCAGCAGTCGCCTCCCGCGTCGTCGAACAGGAACTGCTGCACGGGCGGCATCTGTACCCGGCCCTCTGACCAGGCGAGAAAGCCCTGTTTCACGTTTGCCAGTGCGCGATCTTCCCGATAGCGGGCGCGGATGGCCTGTTCATCGAGAACCTTCATTGCACCGCCCCGGTAAATTTCTCCAGCGTGATGTTCCGGCCGCACAGCACCACCGCCACCCGCTTACCACGCCAGCGCGCCGCCTGCTGCATAAACGCCGCCATCGCCACGCCAGCGGCACCTTCCACCATCCAGCGCTCATAACGCGCCAGCGTCTGCATCGCCTGACGAATTTCCGCTTCCGTCACCAGCACGGTGTCATCCACCACCTGCTGGCACAGCGGAAAGGTGATGGTGCCGGGTTCCAGCCCACCGGCGGTGCCGTCGGAAAGGGTGTCCTGTTCTTCCGGCTCGACGATCTCCCCGGCGCGCAGTGACGCGTACATGGCGGTTGAGGCCGCTGGCCAGCAACCGATAATGCGCGTGGCTGGCGACAGCTGCTTCAGCACCGAACCGATCCCGGCAATCAGCCCGCCACCGCCGACCGCCACAAACACCGCATCAAGTGTGCCTGCCTGCTCCACCAGCTCACAGGCAATCGTGCCCTGACCGGCAATCACCTCAGCATCGTTATACGGGGAGACAAAGGTAAGACCGGCCTGTTCCGCCGCGCGCGCCGCCTCCAGCTCCACGCTGAGCGCATCGGCTTCCAGCGTGATCACCTGCGCGCCGTAAGCACGGATCGCATCCAGCTTCACCGGCGAGGCGCTGGCCGACGCATACACCGTGACCGGCACCCCCGCCAGCGCCCCGGCCAGCGCCATCCCCTGCCCGTGATTGCCCGACGAGGCGGTGATCACCCCCTGCTCGCGCTGGATCGGCGTCAGCAGGCGGATTTTGTTACTGGCGCCGCGGAATTTGAATGAACCGGTATGTTGCAGATGTTCGCCTTTCAGAAACAGCTCACAATCATAGTGGGCAGAGAGACTGTGGCTTTTGTCGAGCGGCGTGACCCGCACCTGAGGGCGCAGCGCGCTGTGCGCCTGCTGGCTGTGTTGACAGATTTCTGAAGGATGCGTCATGGGAATTCCTGATAATGTATTTATTGTCTAATATAGACTTTTTGTATACCAAGTCTACCGCATCTTTCCTTGATCTTTATCGCCCTCTCGCCACATACTGTACATATAAACAGTATTTTTGAGATGTTTTTTATGTACGCTCTGGTCGACGTCAACTCTTTCTACGCCTCCTGCGAAACCGTGTTTCGCCCGGATCTGCGCGGCAGGCCGATTGTGGTGCTGTCCAACAACGATGGCTGCATCATCTCGCTCAGCAAAGAGGCGAAAAAGCTCGGCATCAAAATGGGCGCGCCTTATTTTAAGCAGCGCGAGGAGCTGATGAGGCATCAGGTGGTGGTGTTCTCCTCCAACTACGCGCTGTATGGCGATATGTCGACGCGGGTGATGGATACGCTGGAATTGATGGCGCCGCGCGTGGATATCTATTCCATCGATGAAGCGTTTGTGGATGTCAGCGGCATTGATGCCTGTATGTCGCTGGAGCAGTTTGGTCGCCAGATGCGCGATCGGATCTACAAAGAGACCCATCTGCGCGTCGGCGTTGGCATCGCGCCGACCAAAACCCTCGCCAAACTGGCCAACTTCGCCGCCAAGCGCTGGACCAAAGCGGAAGGCGTGATGGATCTCTCCGCCCCGTTGCGCCAGCGCAAACTGATGGGGATGGTGCCGGTGGATGAGGTCTGGGGCGTCGGACGACGTCTGTCGAAAAAGCTCAATCTGATGGGCATTACAACCGCCTTACAGCTGGCAGAAACCCCCACCGCGCTGCTGCGCAAACATTTTGGCGTGGTGCTGGAACGAACGGCCCGCGAGCTACGCGGTGAACCCTGTCTGGCGTTTGAAGAGGTGATCCCGCACCGGCAAAATATTCTCTGCTCGCGATCGTTTGGCGATCGGATTACCGACTACGGCGATATGCGCGAAGCCATCAGCAATTACGCGGCGCGCGCGGCGGAGAAGTTACGTAGCGAGCGGCAATATTGTCGCCATATCGGCGCCTTTATCCGCACCAGCCCGCACGATCCCCATCACCCTTACTATGCCAATTCGGCCAGCACCACGCTGGTTACGCCGACGCAGGATAGCCGCGATATTATGCATGCCGCGCTGCGCTGTCTGGAGACCATCTGGCGTCCCGGCAAGCGTTATATGAAAGGTGGCGTGATGCTGGGCGACTTTTTCAGCACTGGCGTGGCGCAGTTCGATCTGTTTGCTGACTATCAGCCACGGCGCAATAGCGAGCAGCTGATGCAGTTGATCGATACCCTGAATACCCGCCAGCGCGGCGCATTATGGTTTGCCGGTCAGGGGGTGCAGAAAGCCTGGTCGATGAAACGCGAGATGCTGTCACCGGCCTACACCACGCGGTTTTCTGATGTGCCGGTGGCGCGGTAGTTCCAGGCACGCACCCTGCACCCCGTAGGGCCAGCATTTATGCTGACCAGGGATGCCTCACCACCTCAAACCCCTCTTCCGGCTGGGGAGCGGCAAAGTAGCTGCTGATCAGCGCGAACTGCGCGTCGGTGGCGGCGAAATCATGGTCGCCTGCCGCATTGCGCGTATGCAGCCGCGCTTTGCAGACCTCATCCGGCACATCAAGAAAATGCAGCTGATGCGCAGCCTCCGCACTCTGGATCACCGTTTTCATCCACTGCCGGTTGCTCAGCGTGTTGGCCGGGAAATCCAGCACCACCGATACCCCACAGTGCAGCAGCGAAATCAGGTGCGGCGTCATCGCATTACGCAGCTTCGCCGCACAACGCACATAATCGGCCACCTCACGCATTTCATCGGCAAACAGATGCGCCAGCCAGGCATCTTCGCTAATGATCACCGCCCCGCTCTCCTGTGCCAGCCGGTGCGCCAGCGTTGATTTCCCGGCGGCAATTTTGCCGCATAGCAGATGCAGGGTGGCACGGGATTGTGTTAACGCGCGCGCAGATTCCATAAACCAGCTCCTTTTAAGATGTCTGTTTACCATGCCGTTAAACAGCGCGCAGGTAAAGCGCTGTGCAGGTTCGCTACACTTACATCATCCTTCGAGAAAAAGGAGAAAAGCGATGAGCCAAAATCACCATAAAATTGATTTTCCGGTCAGCAAGGCGCGGAAATATCTGGAGCCGGGGCCGGTGGTACTGGTCAGCTCGCAGTTTGAAGATCAGCACGACATCATGGCGTGCGGCTGGCATACCATTCTGGAATTCTCACCGTCGCTGGTCGGTTGCATGATCGCGGGCGGTAACTATAGCCATGAACTGATCCGGCAAAGCGGCCAGTGCGTGATCAACGTTCCCTCGACCGATTTAGTCGATAGCGTGGTCGCGATTGGCAATAGCCACGGCGACCGCATCGATAAGTTTACTACCTTTAACCTGACGGCGGAACCGGCCAGCAGGGTCAACGCCCCACTGATTAAAGAGTGCTTTGCCAGTTTTGAGTGTCAGCTGTACGACGATTCGATGGTAGATAACTACAACCTGTTTATCTTCGAGATCGTCAAGGCGCATGTGGCGGACAAACCGGAATTTCCCCCCACCCTGCACTACACCGGGGAAGGCCGTTTTACCGTGATGAGCAATCTGCTGCTCGATAAACACCGCGACTTTAAGCCAGAAATGTTAATTTAAACAAGGTTGAATTCGTGAAAGCGCGTCCCCACAGTAACGCTTTCGCCCTGACAGGAGTAAAGACATGGCAATTGAATACGCGGTGATCGCGGGTGGCTGTTTCTGGTGTACCGAAGCAGTATTTAAAGATGTGATTGGCGTTGAGTCAGTCGAAAGTGGTTATACCGGCGGCACGCGTCCGAATCCGACTTACGAACAGGTGTGCAGCGGTGCCACCGGCCATGCCGAAGCGATTCGTATCGGTTTTGATCCGGCGCAGGTCGGCTACGGCGATCTGCTGGATATCAGCTTTGTCACCCATGATCCCACGCAGCTGAACCGCCAGGGCAATGACATCGGCACCCAGTATCGCTCCGCCATCTTCCCGGCGAATGCGGAACAGGAAGCTGAAGCCATCGCGGCGATTGCCCGTGCGCAGGAAGATAATAAAGACCCGATTGTCACCACCATCGAACCCTTGGGTGAGTGGTATGCGGCGGAAGATTATCATCAGGATTACTGGGATGGCGCAGGTCAGCGCAACGGTTACTGCCTGGCTGTGATCCCGCCAAAATTGCAGAAACTGAAAAAGAGTTTCGCCAATCGCGTGAAATCTCAGGGTTAATGCCACCGCAGGTGCGCAGCACTGCGCACCTGCAAAAAACCGCGCCATAAATCCCGCCGCTACGTCATAATACCCTCCCGCCACCATTCAGGGAGCGATGATGATTTCGCCACCACAAGGACCCCCGGCGCGTAAGCGACCGATGAAACTCAATACGCTGGTCACGCTGATGCTCAGCGCGGTGATCGCGCTGGTGCTGCTCAGCGTCCATCTGATCTATTTCTTTCAGATTGGCGCCACCACCCGTGTGCAGCTGGAAGATAAAGCCATGGCCGTCGCGCGCACGCTGGCAGATTTGCCGGAAGTCCAGCACGCGCTGCTGCTGCCGCCCGACGATCAGCCGCTTCAGCCCATCGCCCGCGAAATCCAGCAAAGCAATAATCTGCTGTTTGTGGTGGTGACCAATATGCAGGGCATCCGCTATTCACACCTTAATCCAACGCTGATCGGCCAGCACTTTATTGGCGACGATCTCGAACCCGCACTGCATGGCCATGAAAATGTGTCGATAAACAAAGGGTCGCTGGTCGAAGCGTTGCGCGTATTTACCCCGGTATATAATGCGCAAAAGCAGCAAATTGGCGTGGTGGTGATCGGCATTGCGCTCAGCGCGGTGACCGACCAGATCAACCAGAGCCGCTGGAGCGTGCTGTGGACGGTGCTGATTGGCGCGCTGGCTGGCGCCCTGGGCACCTTTATTCTGGTGCGCGTGCTGAAACGTATTCTGTTCGGGCTGGAGCCGCATGAGATCTCCACGCTGTTTGAGCAGCGTCAGGCAATCCTCAACTCGGTGAAAGAGGGCGTGGTGGCGATGGACGATCAGGCGCAGGTGACGCTGATCAACCAGACGGCGCACACGCTGCTGAGCGCCGGGATGGCCACCAGCGCCATCAGCGCCGACCGCATTTATGACGCCTCGGTGATCAACGCCCATTTGCTGGATGTGCTGCACTCCGGGCGGGCGCGACGCGACGAGGAGCTGAACGTCAACGGCCATATTCTGCTCAGCAACACGGTGCCGGTACGCAGTCAGGGACGCATTATCGGCGCGGTCTGCACCTTCAGGGATAAGACGGAGATCAGCCAACTGATGCAGCGCCTGAGCGGCATGGTAAACTACGTCGATGCGCTGCGTGAGCGTTCGCACGAATTTATGAATAAGCTGCATGTGATCCTCGGCCTGCTGCATATGAAAAACTATGCGCAGGTGGAAGCTTACGTACTGAAAACCGCCAATAACTATCAGACGGAAATCGGCTCGCTGGTACAGAAAATTAAGTCGCCGGTGATCGCCGGGTTTCTGCTGAGTAAGATCAATCGCGCGTCCGATCGCGGCCATCGTCTGACCATCAGCGATGCCAGTTTTTTGCCCGACAGCGGCAACGAGCAGCAGATGGCGGTGCTGATTACCGTGGTCGGCAATCTGGTGGAGAATGCGCTCGATGCGCTGGATGGTCAGGGCGAAGGGGAAATCCACGTAATGCTGCACTATCAGAATGGCTGGCTGGCCTGTGAAGTGAGCGATGACGGGCCGGGCATCGAACCGGCGATTCTGGCGACGATTTTTGAAAAAGGCTTCTCCACCAAAGGCGAAGATCGCGGCGTCGGCCTGTTCCTGCTGAAGCAGCAGACCGAAAGCCTCGGCGGTGACGTCAGCGTGGAATCCGAACCTGGCGTATACACCCAATTTTTAGTTCAACTCCCCTGGGATGGAGGAAATCAAACCGCATGATCAACGTGTTAGTGGTCGACGATGATGCCATGGTCGCAGAGCTTAATCGCTGCTATATCGGCCAGGTGCCAGGCTTTAGCTGCTGTGGCACCGCCGCAACGCTCCAGCAGGCAAAAGAGAAGATCCTCAACAGCGAACCGCCGGTCGATCTGGTGCTGCTGGATATTTATATGCAGCAGGAAAATGGCCTCGATCTGCTGCCGGAGCTGCGCAAAGCCAACTGCCCGGTGGAGGTGATTATTATCTCCTCCGCCGCCGATGCCGCCACCATCAAAACCTCGCTGCACTATGGCGTGGTGGACTACCTGATCAAACCGTTCCAGTTCCCGCGTTTTGAAGAAGCGCTGACCCAGTGGCAGCAGAAAAAATCGCTGATGGATAACCAGCATTACTATCAACAGTCAGATGTGGATTTGCTGATCCACGGCAGCCCGGCGACGCAGCATGACAGCAAACGCCTGCCGAAAGGGCTGACGCCGCAAACGCTGCGCACCCTGTGTCAGTGGATCGACGCCCATCCTGGCATTGAATTCTCCACCGATGAACTGGCGGCAGAGGTGAATATCTCCCGCGTCTCCTGCCGTAAATATCTGATCTGGCTGGCGCAGATTAATATCCTGTTCACCAGCATTCATTACGGCGCCACGGGTCGCCCGGTGTACCGCTATCGTCTGCAACCGGAATACCATTCGCTGCTGCAACAATATTGTCAGTAACGCAGCCGCCATGCCGTATCCAGCGGTTCGAAGCGGAACTGGCGCGCTGAGGAGCAGATGATCTGACGGTCGCGGGTGACAAAGATTGCCTCGAGTGCGGGCTGGTCGGCAAGCCAGGCCAGCCCCTGCTCCACCCCCATGCCATACAGCAGCGTGGTGTAGATATCGCCATCGATGGAGCGGTCGGAAATCACCGTGATGCTGAGCAATTCATTATCGAGCGGATACCCGCTGCGCGGATCGAAGATATGGTGCCAGCAGCGGCCATCGCGCTCGAAGTAACGTTCGTAGATCCCCGATGTCACCACCGATTTACCCTGCACCTTCAGCACGCCCAGCAGCTCATCGTCGCGGCCAAACGGTTTTTTCAGGCCGATGCCCCAGCCAGCGGCATCATGAGGCGGGCAGCCCAGCGTCTGCACGTTACCGCCGAGGTTAATCAGCGCCTGCTCTACCCCCTGCTGGCGTAAATACGCCTGCACGCGATCGGCGATGTAGCCTTTGGCGATGGCGCCGAGATCGATCTCCATGCCCGGCTGTTGCAGAAATACCGAACGTTCCGCCTCGTTCAGCACCACCTGATGCGGATCGGTCAGTTGCAGCAGCGCAGCGATCTCCGCCGCCGGGGGCACTTCATGGCCCTGAAAACCAATTTTCCAGCGCTTCACCACCGGTCCGATGGTGAAATTGAACGCGCTATCCGGCAGCAAACTTACCGCGTGCGCCACGCTGATCAGGGCAAACACCGGCGCACTGACCACCACCGGATGGCGGCCGGCGGCCTGGTTGATCGCCATCACTTCAGATTCGGCACGATTGACGGTGAACAGGTTCTCCTGCTGTTTGATCAGCCGGAATACCTGCGCCGCCAGCGTTGAATTGTCTTCGAAGAGTTTAAGCAGAATGGGCGAACCCATCAGAACGGCGGAATACGCATAGACGCCTGCGTCTGTTGTCATTATCGCCTCGTTCAGTGGTAGCGGCGCGATTATCGCGCCGCCACGGATTTGCGCGAACCGGCTTGCTTAGCCTAAAGCCCGCGCTGCGGCGTTACGTCCAGCTTTGATACCGAAGATGATGATATCAGCAACGGCGTTACCGCCGATACGGTTGGCACCGTGAATGCCGCCCACCACTTCACCTGCCGCCCAGGCGCCGGGAATCACCTGTTTCTGCGCATCCAGCACCGCGGTGTCGGTATTGATGGTGACGCCGCCCATGGTGTGGTGCACCCCTGGGGCGATACGGATGGCGTAGTACGGTCCCTGATTGAGCGGATGACGCAGCGCGGTTTTACGACCGAAATCTTCGTCATTCTGCTGCTCAACAAACTGGTTGTAACGGCCCAGGGTGGTTTGCAGGGTTTCCTGATCCATATTCAGCTTCACCGCCAGGTCATGCGGCGTCGCACCGCTGATAACAAAACCTTTGGCGATATATTCATCGGCGGCTTTGTTATTCAGACGTACCTGCTCGTCGAAGAGGATCCACGCGCTTTTCTCCGGCAGCGCGATAATTTCGGCCGACACTTTGTCACGGGTTTCCATTTCGTTGTAGAAGCGTTTGCCCGCCTGGCTCACCAGAATCGCCCCGCCGCCACGAATCGCTTCGGAGATCAGATAAGAGGTGGTTTGTTCCACCGTCGGGTGAATCTGGATTTCGCCCATATCGACGGTATCCGCGCCAATTTTCTGCAACATGGCGATACCGCTGCCGGTGGCGCCCTTGTGGTTGGTGGTAACAAAGCCATCCAGCTCAGGACGGTATTTCACCACCATCTCGCGGTTGGCGCTGAAGCCACCGGTAGCGACGATCACGCTTTTAGCGTTGAGGATACGGCTGTCGTTGTACTCATCCACCACGTTGACGCCGCTTACCGCACCGTTTTCAAACAGGATTTCCGCCACGGAGGTTTCCAGCAGCACCTCAATGTTGCGCTGGGTGACGTTTTTCAGCAGGCCACTGATCAGGAAGCCACCGACAGCTGAACGATCTTCCGGGCGGTGAGTACGATCAATGCTCATGCCGCCGGTGATGGTGATGTCGCACAGCTCGATGCCTTTATCGGTCAGCCAGTCGATAGCGCCGGGCGCCTGCTCCACGAATTCACGCAGCAGAACCGGGTTGTTTTTGAATTTTCCGCCTTTCAGCGTTTCGTCGTAGAACAACTCTTTGCTGTCTTCGATACCTTTCAGGCGCTGGTAGCGGGTTTCTGCCGCGTTCATTCCCACCGAGGCTTTCATGGTGTTGCCGCCGATGGTCGGCATTTTTTCGATAATCACCACGCGCGCGCCATCGTCATGCGCCTGAATCGCCGCCGCCAGACCGGCACCGCCGCTACCCACCACCACCACATCGTAATTCACCGGCGCATTCGGGTTCCCGCCCTCGTCAATCACATGCTCTTTGCTGGAGGTAGCCAGCGCACGGGAGACGGCTTTTTTCAGCGCCTCGCTCTGGGTGGTGGCACCGGTAATGGCATCGACGTGCGGGCTGTTCGCCACCAGGATGCGTGAACGCAGGCTTTCGAAGGTGCTGGTGAAATCGACATCGAGGGTCGCATCCGGCACCAGCGAGATATCGGTGATACGGTCGGTATCCAGCGTAACGTTGATTTTCAGCTTCAGCGCTTCGGCTTCCACTTTCTCCTGGAACACGCCCGCTTTGTATTTACGGCCGGTATCGCTCATATCGCGGATCATCGCGTCCACCAGCGAGAAGCGCCACAGCGGTTCCGGGATGGTCAGATCCACGCGTTTGGTGCTGTCGATAAACAGCTCCAGATGTTCGTTTTTGATGATGCGATCGGCCCAGTCCGGATACGCGATGCAGGCTTTACCTACCGCCACCAGATCAAAACCGTGCTCCAGCGCGCTCTCCGCATCCTCTTTATTGACTACGCCACCGACGCCAATCACCGGCACTTTCGCCAGCGTCGGCGAACGCAGCGCGCGGTATTTGGTGATCAGCGGGGTAGGATCTTTGGTATCGACAATCGACGGACGCAGCAGCTGCCCCACCGAGAAGTGCACATAATCCAGACCGCGCGCCGCCAGTTTTTCCAGCAGGTACATGGTGTCGTCAAAACGGATGCCTGGCACTTCAAGCTCTTCCGGCGAGAAGCGATAACCGATAATGAAGTCTGCCGCCGCAAAACGGTCAGCCATTTTATGGGTGATTTCCAGCACTTCCAGCGGGAAGCGCGCGCGGTTGTCGCGGCTGCCGCCCCATTTGTCATCACGCTGGTTGGAGTTGGGTGAGTAGAACTGCTGAATCAGGTAGGTGTTAGCGCCGTGGATCTCTACGCCGTCGAAACCCGCTTTGATGGCACGGTTCACCGCATCACCAAACTTCGTGATCATCACATCCACTTCTTCAGCGGTCAGCGCCTGCGGCGTGGTGGCCCCTTCGCGCGGCGCGGCAATGGCACTGGGCGCTACCGGCGTTTTACCGCCAATCAGCGCCGGTTCCACCATGCGGCCACCGTGGTAGATCTGCAAAATCGCTTTGGACCCCTGGGATTTGATGGCGTCAGCAATTTTGGCGAGACCGGGGATTTTGTTGTCGCTGTCGATAGCAATGGCGCCGGGGAACGCCGGACCACGGTTATCAATGAAGCAGCACTCGACAATCACGGTGCCGATACTGCCCGCACGCACGCGGTAATAATCCACCAGGTCGCTGGTCACGCCGCCGTCAAAGTAGCCGGTACAGGTGGTCATCGGGGCCATCACCAGGCGATTTTTCAAAACAGCGCCTTTCGGCAGAGTCAACGGATTAAGAATCGGGGTGAGCGTATTCATGATAACAACTCCAGAATTTAAAAGTCTCGAATTCAGTAACAGACGCCTTTTATTTCAAATTAATTAAAGTGGTCCGATTTCATGCGCTTAATATACCAATTTCTTTAGTTACATAAACAATAAGTTTAGTTATTTAACTTTTAAATCATTCAGAGGAATAAATCACGAAAGCTGAAACATGCGCCACTTAAAATGTTAGCGAATAGTTGTCAAAAATCAAATTTCCCATTTACATGGAAATTTAATTATGATAAATCATAGCTTTATAAGACATATCGCAGGCCAAAAACCGTTTCCCGTTTAGCCTCAGGCCGTTTTGATCGCGTCAGAAAAAAATTTAGCAACAGAAAAAATAAGCGCTAAATAGAAAAATGAATTAATACTGAATCGATTTTTTGATCTGGATCAAAATGCAGTTTTTAATAAATCGCATCATATTTACATTACGCAATCTTCTCTCCTTAACATTGCAATTAAAGAAGCATTAAAGACGTAACGGCAGCATAAAAAAAGTATCATCTGAGTCAGTGAAGAAAGTTACATCTGTTGTCCCGGAACGTTAATCGCATTCTCCATAACTTGCAGACCAAAACTATGAATACACAAACAATCCAGAGTGAACCCCCAAAAGCGCCGCCTGCCGCGCCGGGGAAAAGGAACCGGCTGATCATGCTGTTTCTGCCGGTTGTCATCGCTATTTTGCTACTCCTGGTGCCAACACCCGCAGGGCTGGAACCCTACGCCTGGCACTTCTTTGCCATCTTTGTCGGGGTGATTGTCGGCCTGATCTTCGAACCGCTGCCGGGTGCCGTTATCGGCCTGACCGGCGTGGTGGTGATTGCGCTGTTCAGTCAGTTTTTGCTGTTCAGTCCGGCCGAACTGGCGGATCCGAAGTTTAAAGTCGCTACCCAATCGTTCAAATGGGCGGTGAGCGGTTTCGGTAACTCCACCGTGTGGCTGATCTTCGGTGCCTTTATGTTTGCCGCCGGCTACGATAAAACCCAGTTTGGTCGCCGTCTGGCGCTGATTCTGGTGAAATATCTTGGCCGTCGCAGCCTGACGCTGGGTTACGCGATTACCTTCGCTGACCTGCTGCTGGCTCCGTTTACGCCGTCCAACACCGCGCGCAGCGGTGGCACCATCTACCCGATTATCGCCAACCTGCCGCCGCTGTACGGTTCCAAACCGAATGACCCCAGCGCGCGTAAAATTGGTTCATACCTGATGTGGGTTGCCATCACCGCCACCTGTATCACCAGCTCGATGTTCCTGTCGGCGCTGGCACCTAACCTGCTGGCGCTGGCGCTGGTCAAAAGCGTCATCGGCTTCGATATCTCGTGGGGCATGTGGTTCCTCGCCTTCCTGCCGCTCGGTGTCCTGCTGATCCTCACCATGCCGCTGCTGGCTTACTGGCTCTACCCACCTGAAGTGAAGTTAAACGATGAAGTGCCGCGCTGGGCGACTGCCGAGCTGGCAAAACTGGGCAAGCTGTCACGCAATGAGATCCTGCTGCTGCTGTTCGTGGTTTCCGCGCTGCTGATGTGGATTTTCGCCACCGACTGGATTGAACCGGCGATGG
Organism: Pantoea sp. X-Soil-TKNS-1207; assembly: GCF_059730485.1. Lineage (NCBI taxonomy): Bacteria > Pseudomonadati > Pseudomonadota > Gammaproteobacteria > Enterobacterales > Erwiniaceae > Pantoea > Pantoea sp. X-Soil-TKNS-1207. Next base: position 1,827,573 of record NZ_AP035958.1, on the reverse strand, counting down.
CCGCCCTGCTGGTGATTGTGCTGATGCTGTGGACCGGCGTACTTAACTGGAATGATATCACCAGCAACAAACCCGCCTGGAACACCTTCGCCTGGTTCGCCACCCTGGTCGCGCTGGCCGATGGCCTGGCGAAAGTCGGCTTTATCGCCTGGCTGGGTAAAGAAGGTGGGCAGCTGCTGCACGGTTATGACCCACAGGTTTCAGCGGTGATATTACTGATTGCCTTCTACGTGCTGCACTATCTGTTCGCCAGCACCACGGCGCACACCACCGCCCTGCTGCCTGCCATGCTGACCATTGCGGCGGCAATCCCAGGCATCAATATGCCGGTGTTCTGTCTGATGCTGTGTACCTCACTGGGCGTAATGGGCATCATCACACCGTATGGCACCGGCCCCAGCCCGATTTACTACGGTAGCGGCTATCTGCCAACCAAAGACTACTGGCGTCTGGGCACCATCTTCGGTGCGCTGTTCCTGGTGCTGCTGATGGTTATTGCCTATCCGTGGATGGTGCTGATGTTCTGATGATGTTGCTTCGATGTTAAAATCGCAGCCACGCAATAAATGGTAAAATGATAAGATACTCGCCAGCCAGCCCCGTGCTGGGCTGGCGAGAGAAAAAACCTATAACGAATCGCTAATGATGAAGCCCGTCTTCTCTGTACCAGACGGGCTTCACATAACTGAGTGAGCCAACATGTCGAACAAACCCTTCTACTATCAAAACCCTTTTCCTCTCGCCAAAGATGATACTGAGTATTACCTGCTCAGCCGCGATTATGTCTCCGTGGCCAATTTCGATGGCGAAGAGGTGCTTAAGGTCGATCCGAAAGCGCTGACCCTGCTGGCCCAGCAGGCATTCCATGATGCCTCATTTATGCTGCGTGCGGCCCATCAGCAGCAGGTGGCGGCCATCCTCGATGATGAAGAAGCCAGCCAGAACGACAAATACGTGGCGCTGCAATTTCTGCGTAACTCCGAGATTGCCGCCAAAGGCGTGCTGCCGACCTGTCAGGACACCGGCACCGCCATCATCATGGGCAAGAAAGGCCAGCGCGTCTGGACCGGCGGTGGCGATGAAGCCGCGCTGTCACAGGGCGTGTACAACACCTTTATCGAAGATAACCTGCGCTACTCGCAGAACGCCGCGCTGGATATGTACAAAGAGGTGAACACCGGCACCAACCTGCCCGCGCAGATCGACCTCTACAGCGTGGATGGCGACGAGTACAAGTTCCTGTGTATCGCCAAGGGCGGCGGATCAGCCAACAAAACCTACCTCTACCAGGAAACCAAAGCGCTGATCACCCCGGCGAAACTGAAGAACTACCTGGTCGACAAAATGATGTCGCTCGGCACCGCTGCCTGCCCGCCTTACCATATCGCCTTTGTGATCGGTGGCACCTCGGCTGAGAGCACGCTGAAGACGGTGAAACTGGCGTCAACCCACTACTACGACACGCTGCCGACCGAAGGTAACGAGCACGGCCAGGCCTTCCGTGACGTGCAGCTGGAGCAGGAACTGCTGGAAGCCTCACAGAAACTGGGCCTTGGCGCGCAGTTTGGCGGTAAATACTTCGCGCACGACATCCGCGTCGTGCGTCTGCCGCGCCATGGCGCTTCCTGCCCGGTGGGCATGGGGGTTTCCTGCTCGGCGGACCGTAATATCAAGGCGAAGATTAACCGTGAAGGTATCTGGATCGAGCAGCTGGAGCACAATCCAGGCCGCTTTATCCCGGAAGCGCTGCGTGAGCAGGGTGAAGGTGAAGTGGTCAGCGTCGATCTCAATCGCCCGATGCCAGAGATTCTGGCCCAGCTGTCGTCATATCCGGTTTCGACCCGTCTGTCACTTAACGGCACCATCATCGTGGCGCGTGACATTGCCCATGCCAAGCTGAAAGAGCGTATTGATAACGGCGAAGGTCTGCCGCAATACATCAAGGATCATCCGGTGTATTACGCCGGTCCGGCCAAGACGCCGGAAGGTCATGCGTCTGGTTCACTCGGCCCCACTACGGCGGGTCGTATGGACTCCTACGTTGACCTGTTGCAGGCCAACGGCGGCAGCATGGTGATGCTGGCCAAAGGCAACCGTAGCCAGCAGGTGACCGATGCCTGCCACAAGCATGGCGGTTTCTACCTCGGCAGCATCGGCGGCCCGGCCGCGGTGCTGGCGCAGCAGAGCATCAAGAGCCTGGAGTGCGTCGAGTATGCCGAACTGGGTATGGAAGCGATCTGGAAGATTGAAGTGGAAAACTTCCCGGCGTTTATTCTGGTGGATGATAAAGGCAACGATTTCTTCCAGCAGATTCACAACCAGTGCGCGGCCTGCGTGAAATAAGCCTCAACCCCGCGGTGCGCAGCAATGCGCACCCACCATGACTGTAGGGTCGGCATTTATGCCGACCTGGTTCATCACCGCACATTACGTCCTGACGGCATCTATGCCGACCTGGTTCATCAGCGCACATTACGTCCTGACGGCATCTATGCCGACCTGGTTCATCACCGCACATTACGTCCTGACGGCATTTATGCCGACCTAATGACCGGACGTAGCCTCGATGCCGAGCGGTTCAATATCCTTCCCCGCCTGGCTCCCTGGCAAATTCACCGCAATGATGTTGTATTCAATGCCATCCAGCACGTCGTCGTGCTGTTCCAGATAGTCATAGCGCGTATTCATGGCTTCTCCTCAACATGGTGCAGATTGCACTGTGACATAGCAGGATGACGGTCAGATGAAGGTGCAGAATCCCCTCGCTGTTGCTAAATCATTATTAATTAACTGATTAATTTTTCCACACCGCATGGCACATATTTTGCTCAATTTAATTATCTGATTAATTAAATTCGTGGCAATCGCCACCTACACGCCAACACCAGGAGAACGTTATGACGGTCGATGAAGCGATAGCGCTGTTTGACGCGCAACGCGAAAAGATCTGGTTTGAACAACCGGCAGAAATTGCCGCGCTCGGCAGGGGCGAAGTGCCACGCGGCACCGGTTCCCGTGGGCAGTACCTCAGCACCATCATCTTTGCCGAAGGGGAAACCCGCACGCTGGCGGATGAGATGTTGTGGGGCCTGATCCGTGTCGGCGAAGACAACCCCGACGCCGATCTGAAAACCCTGCAACTGCTGATCAAAGAGATCATGGGTTACAAAGCCAACTTCTTTGATTTCGTCAGTCTGCCGGATGCCGCCAGCATGTTGCACACCTACGTGACCGTTGCCGGTGAGTGCGAAACCCTGAGCGACCTGGTGCGTCTGTCGCACAGCGCGCTGTCATGGGCCAACCGCCTGCATATGTGGGTCGATTTCATTCTTCCCTGGGGTCTCGGGGACGGTTTTCGTCGCGTCAGCGCCTGATTGGGAGAGAGCAAATAATGAAACTGGCTATGCATGTTGCCGATAAAAAGATCTGCGTCATCGAGGTGTGGGAAGACAAAGTGCCCAACCTGGCAAAAGTGCTGCGCGACAAGCTGCCGCTAAAAAGCGTGCTGCAACACGGCAAACTGATTGGCGATATGGTGTTTTTCACCCTGCCGATCGTCGCCCCCTGGGAAAACAAATATCTGACGCAGGATGTCGGTAAGTTGCGCCGCGAGCAGTACGGCGAAGTCACCGGCGCGGTGTGCTACTACAGCCCGCGCCAGCAGATGTGCGTGGTGTATGGCGATGATACCGCTGACGAGCCGCTGCCGATCTCCTATATCGGCCAGGTGATCGAAGGCAAACTGGAACTGCGCGTCACCGGGCTGGAAACCTGGTTCGATCAGGGCCGCACCGTCGAACTCAGCATCATCGATTAAGGATAAAGCAGCGTCTGCATGGCGCTGTCTATCTGTGCCGACGGCCCGGCAAATCGGGCGGGCGCGCCGGCGCAGTGTCCATAGGGCGAGACGATAATGCGCAGCTCGCCATCTGCCAGTTCCGCCACCTCCAGCGCCGCTTCGTCGGCGGTAAAGTAACGATCGCTGTCGCACGGCATCACGATACAACGCGCACGGATCTGCGCCAGCGCCGCCCGCCAGTCTCCCCCCGTCAGCGTGCCAACATCGGCGTGATACCAGCTGTGCAGCGCGCATAACAGATCGTTAGCATCCAGCGCCTGATGATCCCGTTCCCAGTCCAGCAGCAGCGCCTCCAGCGAAGCAAAACCCAGATCGCGCCAGCGCGCTTCACGGAAGAAGGCGGCAGAATAGGCCCAGCCCGCATAGACGCGGCCAAACGCCGCCAGCCCGCGTAAGGGGGGTTCGACATAGCGACCGTCGGCAAAGTGCGCATCACAGCGAAGCGCCGCCGCCACGCCGTCGAGAAATACCTGATTATTCGGCCAGCAACGCGCCGAGCCGCACACCGCCAGCAGCGTGCGTACCTGCTCTGGCCACGCCACCGCCAGATGCCACGCCTGCATCGCCCCCATTGACCAGCCATACGCCAGCGCGATACGGGCGATGCCGAGATGATCAAACAACAGCTGCGCCTGCGCCCGCAGATTATCCACCAGCGTCACCGCCGGGAACGCCGCGCCCGGCTGGTGCGGCGAGTTGGAAGGCGATGTCGAGACGCCGTTGCCCAGCTTATTCACCAGCACGATAAACCAGCGTGCCGGGTCAAGGGTTTTGCCCGCGCCAATCAGCGGCAGATAGCGCACATGGGTGCCGCTGTAGTAGCTGAATATCACCACCGCATTGTCGCGGGCCGCATTCAGCGCACCAAAAGTCTGGTAGCCAAGGGTGGTGTTACGCAGCGTTTCACCGCTTATCAGCGGCAACTCTCCCAGGGTATAAAAAGCGCATAAACCCATGCTGTTTCACCTTATCAATATGATACAGTTAATTAATCAATTAACTTAATTTTGCCACAGGAAGGACGCCACTATGAAGGAAGCCCCCCGCCCGGAAACCGGCAGCAAGAAACCCCGCAAAACCCAGCGCGACGTGGCTGAGTTGTTGCAGTCGTCGGCGTTTGACCTGTTTGCTACGCAGAATTATTCGTCGGTGCGCATCAAAGATATCGCCACCGCCACCGGGCTGAATTCGGCGCTGATCTACTACTATTTTGGCTCCAAAGAAGACCTGTTTATCAAGGTGATTGAATCGGCGGTGGAGCGCGCTTTTGTGCAGTTTGATGACATCAAAGCCAGCGCCAATGGCCCACGTGATTTGATCTTCCTGTGGATCGAAATTCATATTTTGCAGTTCCATCTGTTGCAGAAGCTGGCGAAAATCAGCCTTGATTACTCCAGCACCAATGGCCGCATCGCCAGCATCGATAAAGCCATCAAAAAGTTCTACGAGAAGGAATCGGTGATTCTGAAGAACACCATCAAAGAGGGCATCGCCAGCGGGTTGTTCCGCGAGGTCAATCCCACCGATATGGCGATGCTGATCTCCACCTATCTCGATGGCGTGCTGTTCCGCAACGTGATGTTCCCCAACTTCAAATACAAACAGGCGATCAACGTGATGCGTAACTTTGTGTTTGAAAAGCTTGATGCCCAGCCGCAATAGCGTGGTGGTGCGAATGAATTCGCACCCTACGTCTTAGCCTGGAGGGTCAGCATTAATGCTGACCAGGCCGATTCATCAAAAAATAGTGCTGTAGCGATCAATTTCCCACTGGCTGACGTGCAGGTGATAGCTGTTCCACTCCTGCAATTTGTAGTGGATAAACTCTTTCTTCAGCGCTTCGCCCAGCGTGGCGGCGACAAAAGGATCGGCATCGAAGGCTTCCACCGCCTCCAGCAGGTTTTGCGGCAGGAAATCGATCCCCCGTGCGCGGCGCTCCGCCTCGCTGATGGCGTACAGGTTGTCTTCATTGGGCTGACGCGGATCGATTTTCTCACGAATACCTTCCAGCCCGGCAGCCAGCGCCAGCGTCGCCGCCAGATACGGATTGACCGCGCCATCGGCGTTACGTGACTCGCAACGTCCACCGCCCGCCGGGACGCGTACCGCGTTGGTACGGTTATTCGATCCCCAGGAGTTAAACACCGGCGCCCACGAGAAGTAGCTCATCGCCCCCTGCCGAACCAGACGCTTATAACTGTTCACCGTCGGCGCAAAGGCGGCACAGAGCGCGCGGCCATGTTTCAGCAGGCCGCCGATAAAGTAATAACCGGTGTCGCTCAGCCCCAGTCCCCAGGGATCATCCGCGCTGCTGGAATCACGCTTAAACAGGTTGGCGCCGCTGTTGATGTCATACAGCGACATATTGAAGTGCGCGCCGGTGCCGGTTTTATCGGCGAACGGCTTCGGCATGGTGGTGGCAACCAGCCCGCGCTGTCTGGCGTAATGCTTCGCCATAAAGCGGAAGAAGATAAAACGATCGCAGGTGGTCAGCGCATCGGCATAGTTGAAGTCGAACTCATATTGCGAGTTGCCATCTTCATGATCGAGTGAGTAGAGATCCCAGCCCAGCGCATTGATGGTGGAGGAGACTTCATCCAGCCAGCCAAACTGATCGACAAAGCCTTGCAGGTCATAACAGGGTTTATTCAGCTTGTTATCCGGCTCCGGCACCACCAGCCGCCCATCCTCTTCGCGCTTCAGCAGGTAGATTTCACACTCGATGCCGAGGTTAAAACCAAAGCCCATGGCGTTGGCCTGTTTGATGACATTCTGCAACGCCACGCGGGTGCTGAGCGCGTAGGGCTGGCCCTGGAAATGGTTATCGGCGGGCATCCAGGCGATTTTTGGCTCCCACGGCAGCTGGATAATATGGTCGAGATCCGGCACCGACGTCAGTTCATCTTCGTGCGGCGACTGGCCGAGGCCATCCAGCGCATAGCCGGTGTAACGTTCTGAACCTTGCGCCATCTGGTCGAGGTGGCCAATCGGCACCACTTTCCCTTTTGGCACGCCGTGAATATCCACATAGGCGCCCATGCAGTACTCCACCCCTTTCGCCATCAGGGCCTGTTTAATCTCAGCGATCTGTTGCGCGGTTTTCATCATTGCCCTGCCTTAGTCATGTTCAACAATAGAATGGGGAATATAGGGCGCATCCAGCGCGGCAATCTCTTCAGCGCTCAGCGTCAGATCCAGTGCCGCCAGGGCATCGGTCAGATGCGTATGTCGCGTGGCGCCAATCACCGCGGCGGCCACCGCCGGGCGGCTGTAGAGCCACGCCAGCGCCACCTGCGCCATCGGAACGCCGCGTGCCTGCGCGACCTGCTCCACCACGCGGATCACCGCGCTGTCGGCCTGAGCGCTGGCGGCGTAGAGAAAATCGGTGTAGCTGTCATCCGCGCCGCGCGTGCTGGCCCTGGCCGCATCCGCCGGACGCGCCAGACGCCCGCGCGCCAGCGGACTCCAGGGCGTGACCGCCACCCCTTCGGCCTGGCACAGCGCCAGCATTTCGCGTTCTTCTTCGCGGTAGATCAGGTTGAGATGGTTCTGCATGGCGATAAAGCGGCTCCAGCGTTCGTACTGCTGGATTTGCAGCGCTTTGCTGAACTGCCAGGCAAACATCGAGGACGCGCCGAGGTAACGCACCTTGCCCGCCTTCACCAGGTCATGCAGCGCCTCCAGCGTCTCTTCAATCGGCGTGTGGTTATCCCAGCGATGGATCTCGTACAGATCGATGTAGTCGGTGCCGAGACGGCGCAGGCTGTGATCGCACTCCTGCATGATCGCCTTACGTGACAGCCCCTGGCTGTTCGGGCCGCTGCGCATCGGGTTATACAGTTTGCTGGTGATCACCACCTCATCGCGCGAGGCGAAATCACGCAGCGCCCGGCCGAGGATCTCTTCACTCGCCCCTTTGGCGTAGATATTGGCGCTGTCGAAAAAGTTGATACCCAGATCCAGCGCGGCACGGATCAGCTCACGGCTGGCTGGCTCATCCAGGGTCCAGCTACGGCCGCTGCGCGCCGGTGGCGCATAGGTCACGGTGCCCAGACAGAGCGCAGAGACCTCAAGGCCAGAGCGTCCCAGCTTCAGATAACGCATTGCCTGCTCCTTACTCCGCCATGCGGGTTTTCAGGTAATTGGCCAGATGCCAGACGGTGGTTTCCAGATGGCTGAGCCGCCCCGGCCGTGCCAGCCGTGAGCGGCTGCCGCGCTGCTGCTCGGCGTTGATCCACTGGTCTTCATCGATAATCGCCAGGCTGCCCTGCTGCATACGCTCGGCGGTTTGCGGGAAATCCTCACGTTCCGCCGACGCGCGCGACACCAGCACCACGCGATGCCATTTGGTGGCGGTGGGAGAGATCGGCAGAATGGCGCTGATGGAGATGCGGTCCGGATTCAGCGACAGCAGGCAGTTGGGATAGAGCAGCACCAGCTCGCTGAAACGCATCTGTTCGTCGCTCAGCCCGCTAAACGGCTCCAGCCCTGCGGTCAGGATCTCGCTCAGCTCACCGTTTTTACGCAGCGGCTGATGGCACAGGGTCCAGCCGGGACCGTCTTCGCCCGTCGAGCTTAGACGGCCGGGGAAGCTGTCCTCCAGCGTGGTGCGATGCACCGCCGCATGGTGGTAGCACTCCATAAAGGTCTCAATCGCCATTTTCCAGTTGTACGGGCAGTCATAATCCAGCGTGTAGGCCGTCACCAGATCGGCAAAGTGGTAACGCTGGAAACGTTCGGTCAGCGTAGCCAGACGGGGTGCCAGCGGCGGCGCATCGGCATTGAAGGTGACGAAAATCATGCCAAACACCACCTCATGACGGATCTCCGGCAGGCTGCACTGCTGGCGATCAAAGTCCTGCGCCTGATTCATGGAGGGCGCACCGCTCAGCTTGCCGTGGGTGTTGTAAGTCCAGTTGTGAAACGGACAGATAAACGAACGGCTGTTGCCGCTGCCCTGGGCAATCGGCGCCCAGCGATGCAGACAGACGTTGGAGAACACCGCAATACCCGCATCGTTACGCAGGATCAACAGCGGCTCGCCCACCACATCCAGCGTGAAGAAGTCATTCAGGTTGGCAATCTGCGACTCATGGCCGACAAACAGCCAGTCCTGACGGAACACTTTGTCCTCTTCGAGGCGAAAAAAGCTGTCGCTGTTATAGGCTTCTGGCGGCAGGGTTTCTGCGCGGCTGGCGTCAAGACGTTGCTGCTCCAGCATACGTTTCAGGATGCTGTCGCCGTCATCAAACACCACATCAATTTTCTCGCGATACATCTCACTCTCCTCTGGCGGTGCGAAGGGTCAATGGACCAAGCTCTTTTTCCAGCAGCGGCAGCACGCGCGCGCCAAACAGCGTCAGCGAACGGCGCGCATCGGCAATCGGCATATCGCCAAACTGGAAGAAACAGTTGTAGTGGCGGGGACGGATGGCACGGATCTCCGCCAGCATACGTTCGGCGACCGTCTCAGCATCGCCAATCATCAGGTTATTGCTCACCGTCTCCAGCGACGGTTCATCCGCCAGCGGCGGCGCATGGATAAACGCCTGTTCGCTGACGCTGGTGTTCTGGCGCAATGCGGCGATCATGCGGGCGACAAACAGCGCGCGCTCCGCCGCCGCATGTGCCTGCTGACGGTTTTCGCAGACATGGATGTACTGCTGCACCGCCACCGGCAGCGCGGCATCCAGCCCGGCCTGCTGCCAGCCAAGACGCGCATCGACCACCATCTGTTGCAGCTTGTGGGTGCCGCGATAGCCGGCGGTAAAAAACGGCGTCGCCTGCCAGCGCTGAAACTGCGCGATCAACTGCGGATTGGACGAGGTGAGATACAGCGGCGGCAGCGGCTGCTGCAAGGTATCGAGCAGAAAGTCGGTACGCAGCGGCTGGCCGAAACGATCCGGCGATTGCGTGTGGCCCTCGGTCAGGGCCGCGCTGATAAACTGCCAATGCGCCAGCAGCTGCTCGCCACGGGTCTCCACATCCAGTCCATAACGATCAAACTCCCACGCCTGATAACCGCTGCCGATACCCAGCACCAGACGCCCTTCCGTCAGGCGATCCACCAGCGCGATCTCCTGGGCAATACGCATCGGCTGATACAGCGGCAGCACCACCACTGCCGTGCCGAGACGAATGCGCCGCGCGTAACCCGCCATATGCGCCACCAGCATCAGCGGCGAAACGCTCAGCGAGTAGTTAGTGAAGTGATGCTCGGCAAACCAGGCGGTGTCGAAACCGATCTCTTCCGCCAGCAGTACCATGCTGCGCATATCGTCAATCACGCCCTGCACGCCGCGTGGGTTGTCCTTGTAGGACATCAGATTAAACAGACCGAGTTGCATAATTAGCCCCGCGTCCAGCGATAGTGATGTTCAACACGCGCCTGCACCAGACTGAGCACGGTGGTGGCGGCCAGATACCAGATACAGGCGACGATCAGCAGCGGAATGTTTTCATAGGTGCGTGAGTAGATCGCCTGTGCCGAATAGAGCAGATCGGAGAGCGAAATCACGCTCACCAGCGAGGTGGTTTTCAGCATCCCGATCACCTGGTTGCCGGTGGGCGGAATGATGAACGGGATCGCCTGTGGCAGGATCACCCGCTTCAGATACTGGCCGCGCGTCATGCCCAGCGCGCGTGCCGCCTCCTGCTGGCCGTCATCCACCGAGGAGATGCCCGCGCGGATAATCTCCGCCATATAGGCCGACTCATTCAGCCCGAGGCCGAGGATCGCCGCCGCCAGCGGAGTAATCAGATCATTGGTGCTGCCGCTCCACAGGGTAAACAGGCCGGGGATGCCGAGACTGACCTGCGGATAGAGCGCGGCGAGGTTGTACCAGAAAATCAGCTGCACCAGCACCGGCGTGCCACGGAAGAACCAGATCCAGCCACGGCTGAATCCCACCAGTAGCGGATTGCTGGACAGGCGCATCACCGCCAGCAGCACGCTGAGCACAATCGCCAGCACCATAATCACCAGCGTCAGCCAGAAGGTGGTCCACAGCCCCAGCAGGATGGTGGGCGAGAACAGGTATTTACCCACCGTGGCCCAGGCGAAATTGGGGTTGGTGATCACCGAATGCATCACCAGCGCGAACAGGACCGCCAGCACCAGCGCCGAGATCCAGCGGCCAGGGTAGCGCTGCGCCACCACCTGGCGGGCCGGGTCCGCTGGCGCGCGCAGCGGGGAAGTCAGAGTCTTATCCGTCATCAGCGTTCTCTTCATTGTTTCAACCAAACAAATTTAATTAACTGATTAATTAAGATCTACCTTTTGCGGCAGCATCTGTCAATCACTCCGCGCTGGCCGCCTGCACCCGCGCCAGGAAATCGCGGGTGCGTGGATGGCGTGGCGCGGCGAAAAAGTGTTTCGCTTCCGCGACTTCGATGATCGCGCCGTTGTCCATAAAGGCGACACGATTGGCCACATCGCGGGCAAAACCCATCTCATGGGTGACAATCACCATCGTCATACCTTCACGCGCCAAATCACGCATCACCGCCAGCACCTCCCCCACCAGTTCGGGATCGAGCGCGCTGGTCGGTTCATCAAACAGCATCAGCGAGGGTTTCATCGCCATGGCGCGGGCAATCGCCACCCGCTGCTGCTGACCACCGGAGAGCGCCGCCGGTCGCGAATGGTAACGATGGCTCAGGCCGACGCGATCCAGCAGCGCCTGCGCCTCGGCCATCGCCTGGGCGCGCGGCACTTTCTTTACCGTCATCGGCGCTTCCATCACGTTTTCCAGCGCCGTCATATGACCGAACAAATTGAAGCGCTGGAACACCATGCCAATATTGACGCGATTGCGCGCCACCTCGGCCTCCTTCAATTCATGCAGTTTGTCCCCCTGCAGGCGATAGCCCACCATGCCGCCGTTCACCCACAGCTCGCCGCCGTCGATTTTTTCCAGGTGATTGATACAGCGCAAAAAGGTGGATTTTCCCGACCCGGAGGGGCCAATCAGGCATACCACCTCCCCCTTGCTGACGCTGAGATCGACCCCTTTGAGGATCTCGACACCGTGAAACGATTTGGTCACCTGCTGCGCATCGACCATAAGCGTGTTGTTCATCGCGCCTCCTGTTGGGTCATATACCAGGTATTCAGGCCGCCGCTGTCGAGGATCAGCATCTGGCCGGTAAAGGCGGCGGCAGCATCCGACGCGAGAAACGCCACGCTGCGCGCCACTTCGCTACCGCTGACCGGACGCGCCAGCGGCAGCCGCGCCACCTCCTGCGCCAGCAGCGGCTCCGCTGCGGCCCAGTTGCTGTCCGCATCGCGGATCGGACCGGGACTGATGCCGCACACGCGGATGCCGCGCGCGGCCCACTCAATCGACATCTGCGCCGTCAGGTTTACCACCCCCGCCTTTGACGGGCCGAATGCCCCGGCGTTGGGATAACATCGATGCGCCGACGCACCGGCGATATTGATGATCACGCCACCGGGTGCCATGCGCCGCACCGTCTCGACACTCATCACAAAGGTGCCGGTCAGCTGGGTGTGCAGCACCTGCTGCCACTGGCTGTCACTGAGATCCAGCAGCGGCGCGGCGGCGCTGGCCCCGGCGTTATTCACCAGCAGCCGCAGCGCGCCGAGGGTGGTCTCCACCTCATCCAGCACCTGCTGCACCGCGTGGCGATCGGTGATATCTACCTGCCAGAACGCCGCACGGGCGCCCTGCGCCGCCAGCTGGGCCACGGCACGTTGCGCCGTATCGCGATCGCTGCGCACCAGCAGCGCAATGGCGTAGCCCTGCCGCGCCAGTTCGCGGGCGATATGCAGGCCAACGCCGCGTGAACCGCCGGTGATCACCGCTGTTATGCGCGACATAAACTTGCCTCCTCCGTTAACAGCCGATGCCGCGCCAGCAGCGCCGAGCCGCAGATATAGCCCCAGGTCAGATTCGGCCCGAGCGTGGTACCGGCACCGACCGCGCGGCTGCCAATCGGATTGGCCATCGCCGCCCCGGCACAGTACAACCCGGCCAGCGGCTGGCCGTCTGTATGCAGCACGTTGCCGCTGGCATCCGTCCGCGGGCCGCCTTTGGTGGCGAGAAAGGTGCGGTTAAACGGGATGGCGATAAAGGGCGCATGGCGGATCGCCGCCAGCCCGCCATGAAAACGGCGATCGGCTTTGGCGTGCGCCGCGCTGCGGTGGCGGGAAAAATCCGCATCGATCCCCAGCTCGCACCCCTGATTAAAACGCGCCACGCTGCGCTGGAGCGATCCCGCGGGCAGCGCCAGCTGCTGCTCCAGCTGCGCCAGCGTGGCGGCCTGCCGGAGCCAGCCGGGCGATCGCCAGCGGTAATAACGCAGCAGCGGCGCACGGCGCAGCAAACGCGCATCGCTGATCAGCCACACCGGGAGATGGCGTGGCTGGCCCTGCGCATCACGCGCATCCAGCTCAGCGCCGAGGTTAAACACAAATTCATTGGTAAAACGCTGGCCGTGGCGATCGACCAGAATCGCGTTGGGTTCGTAATGGAAGAAGATCGACAGCCCGCTCCACGGCTGACCGGCCGCCGCCGGAATGCCGCCGCTGATCGTGGCCTGATCCATATGCGCCAGCCGGGCGCCTGCCGCCTCGGCCATGCGCTGCCCATCGCCGCTGTTATCACGCGGACTGGCGATAAAATCATACGGGCCGGGGAAATGCTGGCTGCGGCGCTGTTCATCCCACTCAAAGCCGCCGCTGGCGATGACCACGCCACAACGCGCCGTCACCGCCACCCGTTGGCCGTGCCGCTGATACGCAGCGCCCGTTACCTGATGGCTGCCGCACATCAGCAGCTGCTGCGCCGCCGCGCCGGTGACAAACTCGCAGCCTGCCGCCTGGCAGGCATCCAGCAAACCCGCCACCAGCGCGGCCCCTTTGGTCAGCTCGCCACGCAGCTGCCGTCGCAGCAGCTGGGGCAGATGGCGCAGCCAGCTACGTAATGGGTGATGCCAGAGATCGCTGGCCAGCAGTTCGTGATAGCTGAACAGCCGCGGCAACGGCGTGGGTCGTAAGCGCCAGCGCCGACGCGGCCTGAGCGCCAACGGCGCCAGCATCCGTCCCTGCTGCTTCGCGCCCGGCAGCGGCCACAGCGGATCGCTTTCCGGCGTCAGGGCAAAACGCAGCGCGCTGTGCTGTTCAATAAATGCCAGCATCTGCGGCGCCTGCTGTGCCAGCGCCTGCCACAGCGTATCTTCCGTCGCCTGCCAGCCGTCGGGGGCCGCGGCGCGCAGATACTCCAGCGCCTGCTGCGGCGAATCCATCAGCCCGGCAGCCTGCGCATGGTGGCTGGCGGGCACCCAGGTGGCCCCGCCGGACATCGCCGTGGTGCCGCCCAGCCAGGCGCTTTTCTCCAGCACCAGCACCGAGAGTCCCCCCACCGCCGCCCGCAGTGCGGCACTGAGTGCCGCCCCGCCGGAGCCGATCACCAGCACATCACACTGGCGCTGGCTCACTGCCTGCGCACTCATAACGGCTGCGTGCTGGTGAGGTTGACGCCGGGTTTATCCAGCTTCATCGCCTCAAGATCCCACTTCTCCATGATCCTGTTGTAGGTGCCGGTTTCGTGCAGCACGTTGAGCGCCTTCAGCAGCACGTTCGCCAGTTGGGTGTTCTCTTTCGCCACCACAATGCCGAGGTAGTATTTCGGCATCAGCGGCATCTGCACGGTACGGATCGGATGGGGCGCTTTTTTCTTAATATCATCCACCGAGGCGGCATCGTTAAGCACAAAGTCCACGCGGCCCGAGTAGAGGCCCAGCAGCACCGCATCCGCCGACGGCAGCGTCACCTGCTGGATCGCCGGTTTGCCGTTTTTGGTGCAGTTCGGGGTATAGATATCGCTGATGGCTTTTTCGAAGTCAGTACCGGTCTGCACCCCGACTTTCAGGCCACACAGGGTCAGCGGATCGTTGGTGATCGATTTTTCCGTCGCCAGCGTATACACCTCGCTGGTGGCGTAGGCATAGTTAACAAATGAGACCTGCTTTTCACGCTCGTCGCTGTCAGAGATGCACTCCATCGCCACGTCGTAACGGCCACTTTTCACGCCGGGGATCAGACCGGCGAAATCAATCGATACCGGTTTAACCTTCACCCCCAGCACCTGGCCGAGCGCATCCCACAGATCCGGCTCAAAGCCCACCATGGTTTTATTATCTTCGGCGAAGGATTCGCACGGCGGGTAGTGGGCATCGGTGACCAGATTGAGGGTTTTACTGCTGCGGATTTTTTCTGGCAGCTGTGCATGCAGGTCGGCATGCATTTTCAGCGGCGCATCAGCAGCCTGGACGGAATATTGCGTAAGTGCGGAAACCAGCAATGAAGCAGCAACAACCAGACTTTTCATTCTCATGCTTTTAACTCCAGTAGAAAGGCACTATGCCGAAGACCCTGATGACTTAAAAAAGCAAAAAACGAAGATGGTGCGCAGGAAGAATTGCAAGCGTTATGCCAGTTTTTAAATAACTGATTAATTAATCGCGAGCGCAGGACGCACAAGGGATGGCACGCCAGGCGGCGTGGGAAGCGGCCTGGCGTGCTGTGCAGAGAATCACCAACGGAGTGCAGAAAGTGAGCTAATGGTGCAAAAATGCATCAATGGCGGGTAGGGGTTGTGCCGGATAACTCACAACCGGGCAATGCCGGATAGCGCGGGCAATCGGCGGCGACCGCCTGCTCGCTGTGCGGCGTACCGGCCGGCGCCCAGCGATAATCGACCATATACGCGCGATACACGGTGTTCGCCACATAGTGATCGCGTGGCATGGCTTTGCCGTAGAACGGGCTGACATACTCCCAGACAATCTGCCCCTGCGGCGTCACCTGAAACAGCCGCCCATCCTGCCCTTCATTGATCAGCGTGTTGCCATTCGGCAGCCGCTGCGCATTGCTGATATAGGCGCTGTAGAAGGTGGAGATCGCCTGCCCCGATTTCTCGCCGCTATATTCCCAGACGATCTGCCGGGTCTGCGGATTGACCTCAATCACGCGCGATGCCGAGAAGAATCCCTGGCGCGATGGCGGGAAACCGGCGTTGCCCTGATTATCAAAAATCAGCAGATTGCCCGCCCCTGGCAGACCCGGTCCGATCATATGCACATCGTGTTCACCAATCAGCTGATCGAGCGGGCGCGGCAACGGCGTATCCAGCTTCAGCGCCGGATAGTCTGGCCCGATGCGCCACACCACCCTGCCGCTGTGGCGATCAACAATCACCGCCACATTGCCGTTGCGCGAGTTAAACAGGATATTGTCCGGGGCAAAACGCGTATCGCCCTGATCGAACCAATGGTTCGGGCCGAGCGGCGCGGCGGTGTTCATATGCAGAAAATCAGGGTCGTTGCTGTCGCGGATCAGCGCCCGCTGCGCCGCTGAGAATCCCAGCTCATCCAGATGGTCGGCCACCGACCAGCTCCACACCTTTTTCCCCTGCGGCGAGATCTCATCAATGCTGTTATCGATGATGCGGTAGCGGTAGCCCGGCAGCTGGCGCAGCGTCGCCGCCAGCACCAGGGTGTTGCCGTTCGGCAGACGCTGGATTTCATGATGCTGATGCACCGGCTGCTGCTGGCTGCCGTAGCGCCATTGCACCTTGCCGTTCCAGTCCACCTCCGCCACGCTGGCGTTCACCATGCCATTACCGGGACTGGCGACATCGTCCAGCTGCTGCTGACGTGCCAGCTGCACCAGCAGATGGCCCGGCGCTCCCCCGGCACGATCGACAGGAATCGGCCAGCTGGGAAAACCTTCGTAATGCCAGCGCTGCACCTCTTTGCCGGTCATGTCGATCAGGTGGGTCTGGTTATCATTGCCGGGAAACAGCACAAAACCATTCCAGGCACGCGCCGGATCGTAGCGGGTCACCCCCGTGGGAAAGGCGCTCGGGATTGCTGAAGCGGTAAAACTGGCGGCCAGTAGCAGGCCGCCAGACAACGTTGCCGCGTAACGCATGGTTCACCATCCTGTATAAGAGAAGAGAAAAAGCCCTTATAGGGTAGATGCGAATGGTGTCAGGATTAGTCCGAATGGGGCATGTCGCGGGAGAAAAGGCAGCGGCCCGCGCCGCTGCCGGGTGACTCAGAAGAAGCCGAGCGGTTGGGTGCTGTAGCTCACCAGCAGGTTTTTGGTTTGCTGATAATGATCGAGCATCATTTTGTGGGTTTCGCGCCCGATACCGGATTTTTTGTAGCCGCCAAACGCCGCGTGCGCCGGGTAGAGATGGTAGCAGTTGGTCCAGACGCGCCCCGCTTTGATGGCGCGGCCCATGCGGTATGCGCGGTTGATATCGCGCGTCCAGACACCGGCGCCGAGACCGTAGATCGAGTCATTCGCCAGCGCGATGGCTTCCGCTTCATCTTTAAAAGTCAGCACGCCGACCACCGGTCCAAAAATTTCCTCCTGGAACACGCGCATACTGTTGCTGCCCTTCAGCAGCGTCGGCTGGATGTAATAGCCGCTGGCAAACTCTTCCCCGAGGCTTTCCACACCGCCGCCGTGCAGCACCTGAGCGCCTTCCTGCTGGGCAATCTCCAGATAGGACAGAATCTTGTCGAACTGCTGCTGCGACGCCTGCGCACCGATCATGGTTTCGGTATCCAGCGGGTGGCCGCGTTTAATGGTTTTGATGCGTTTCATCACCGCGGCCATAAACGGCTCGAAGATCGACTCCTGCACCAGCGCGCGTGACGGACAGGTACAGACTTCGCCCTGATTGAGGAAGCCCAGCACCACCCCTTCCGCCGCTTTCTCAATAAAGCTCTCCTCGGCCTGCATAATATCTTCGAAGAAGATATTGGGTGACTTGCCGCCCAGTTCGACGGTGGAAGGGATCAGGCTTTTCGCCGCCAGCTCCAGGATATGGCCGCCGGTGGCGGTTGAACCGGTAAAGGCAATTTTGGCGATGCCCGGATGCGATGCCAGCGCTTCACCGGCCTCTTTACCGTAGCCGTGCACCACGTTGACCACCCCTGGCGGCAGCAGATCTTTGATCAGATCGAGAAACAGCGTGATCGACAATGGCGTCTGTTCCGCCGGTTTCAGCACCACGCAGTTTCCCGCTCCAAGCGCCGGTGCCAGTTTCCACGCCGCCATCAGCAGCGGGAAGTTCCACGGAATAATTTGTCCCACCACGCCCAGCGGTTCATGGAAATGGTAGGAGGCGGTGAACTCATCGATTTCCGACGCGGTACCTTCCTGGGCGCGCACGCAGCCCGCAAAATAGCGGAAGTGGTCAACGGCCAGCGGCATATCGGCGGCGAGGGTTTCACGCACCGGCTTGCCGTTATCCCAGGTTTCGTTTACCGCCAGATATTCGAGGTTTTCCTCCAGCCGGTCGGCGATTTTCAGCAACACCAGCGAACGCGCCTGCGGTGACGTTTTACCCCAGGCCTCCGCCGCCGCATGAGCAGCCGCCACGGCGTTATCGACATCGGCACGATCGGAGCGCGGGAATTCGCCAATGGTCGAGGCGTTGATCGGCGAGGTGTTGACAAAGTAGTTACCGTTAACCGGCGCGACGAACTCGCCGTTGATAAAGTTGCCATAACGCGGTTGTAGTGTGATCAGAGAACCTTGTTCTCCAGGAGCGGCGTAACGCATGGTGTTTCTCCTTGCGGACAGAGGTGAGATGCAACAATCATGAAACCTGTTATTAACATTGATCGAACAATGTCAGCCTGTCAGATCTGCCGATGGGAAACTGTGACGTCGACGAAGGAAAAAAGTGCGTCGCGCGCGGCGGTGCGGATAAAGCCACGCGCGGGTTGATTTATGCTGAGGGAAAATTCACAGGTTTATCGTGCCGTTGTGACCTACGGATAATTCTGAGTTTTGCCCGTCAGGGCGTAAAAAGCGAAACAAGACAAAATATTGCGGTCAATATGAAGCAGGATACTAACCAGGAGAAAGAGATGTTGGCTTCAGCCCTGACGTTAATGCGTGCCAAAGCAAACTTTGTGCAGCAGTTCATCCGCAATCCCCGCAAGATGGGCAGTATTACGCCCTCCTCCGCCGCGCTATGCCGCACCATGACGGATGCCGTTAACTGGGGCAGCAGCCTGCGTATTGCCGAGCTGGGCGCTGGCGATGGCGTGCTGACACGGCAAATTCTGCAACGCATGTCGCCGCAGGCGCAGCTGGATGTGTTTGAAATCAGCCCGGAACTGGTGAAGACGCTGCGCGCGCTGCCGGATAACCGGATGCAGGTGCGCGCCTGTTCTGCGGAGTATTTGTCCGGGGAATATGATGCGATTTTCTCTGGCCTGCCGCTGCTGTCGCTGCCGCCCGCCACCCGCGAAGCCATTCTTCAGGCGGTGCATGATGCGCTGGGGCCGCGCGGCGTCTTTGTACAGTTTCAGTACACCTCGCTCACGCAGCCCAGCCTGTCACGTTATTTCACCTGGCAGCGCCAGCGGGTGCTGAAAAACGTGCCACCCGCCTGGGTTTATCGCTGCACCCGCCATTACGCGCCCTGAGCCTGCACACGCGGCTGCGGCCGCGTTTGTTGCAGGAAGCGGCGTAACAGTTCACGCGACCAGTCTTCCCCCGTCAGCGCGCTGCCGTCATCGGCGACACCCGCCGGCAAGCAGGCGAGCATAATGTCGCGGGTAAACTCGGGATGGAACTGCACCGATAACGCCTGTGCGGAGTAGCGCAGAATCTGGCAACCATCGAGTTCGGATGAGGCCAGCACCTGCGCCTGCGCGGGCGGGACGATCACCGACTGACGGTGTGACAGCCACGCCTCAAATCTCCCCGGCAGCGTCGCCAGCCAGGGATCATGCGCCGCCTGCGGGGTGCGCGTCAGCGCTTTTAAGCCACGCTCCCAGCCATGGGGGTTATCCGCCACTTTGCCACCCAGCGCATAGGCCATCAGCTGATGTCCATAACAGACGCCCAGCAGCGGCAGCGCCGCCTCCAGCGCGGCACGGATCCACGCGGCGGTGCGTTCGCTCCACTCGGCATGATCGGTGACCATCGCCCAGGAGCCGCTGAGAATCGCCCCGCTGACGCTGTCAAAGGCGGGCAAGGCATCACCGAGGTGCGGCCGCACAATCACATAATCGGTTGGCTGAAGCGCCAGCGCATCGATAAACCAGGTGGGTTGTTCACCAATCTGCGCCACAACCTGCGGTGGCGGAACTTCCAGTTGAATCAGGGCAAGGGGTAAAGCGCGGGTCTGTGTCATTCCGAAGACTGTCCTCTGCAAGGTCACGTTTCGGAAAACCAGTCTGACAGTAATTGTCTGCAATGTCTTATATTTTTCGTGGGTAACGTAATCCGGAAAATATTTTTGCCCGCGGTGCACCAATTGTTGCGCTTCATGCCATCATTAGCCGGTGAACGCTGAATTTCCGTGAAGGATGACATTGTGGCAGTACGGCATTTCTTTATGGTTCTGATGGTGGTCTCCATCTGGGCCTTCAATAACGTCGCGGTGAAGTGGGGATTGCTGGAACTTCCGCCGCTGTTTCTTACCTGGATGCGCTTTGTGGTGGTGGCGATTGTGCTGATCCCGTTCTGCCGCATCAACCGTCAGCAGCTGCCCTGGCTGCTGGTGCTGGCCTTCACCTTTGGCTTTATGCACTTCTCGCTGCTGTTTGTCGGGATGCGCTACACCGATGCCGGGACCGGCGCGATCGTGGTGCAGCTCGGCACGCCGATTGCCATGCTGCTGGCAATGGTGGTGCTGAAAGAGAAGCTGCGGCTGGTGCAGCTGATCGGTATCGCCATCTCGCTGAGCGGCGTGGTGGTGCTCTCCGGCAGCCCGACCATTCCTTCCTGGTGGGTGCTGTGTATTCTGCTGTGCAGTGCTACCGGCTGGGCGGTGAGCAATATGATCGTGAAAAAGTCGCCGCCGATTAAACCGCTGACCCTCACCGGCTGGATTTCATTTCTGGCGGTGCCGATTGTCGGCGTCGCCTCATGGCTCACCGAATCCCAGCAATTTTATGCCCTGGCACATGCCGGCTGGCGCGGCTGGTTCGGCATTCTCTACAGCGCCCTCGCCTCGTCTATCGTCGCCTATACCCTGTGGTACGCGTTGCTGAAAAAGTACAACGTAAACCTGATTATGCCCTACTCGCTGCTGACCCCGGTGCTGGCGGTATTAATGGGCATCGTGGTGTTGGGCGATAGCCTGAACAGCTTTAAAATCCTCGGCGCGTCGCTGGTGGTGCTGGGTACGGCGATTGCGGTGATCAACCTGCGCAACCTGCGTATGCATGCGCGCTTCCCCCGCCTGCGGCTGCGACGCCGATAGCCGCACCTTTTGCTATGCTTGAGGCTCGCGATTTACCTGGAGGCTCCAGATGGATGACCAACTCGCTGCCGCGCTCTGGCAGCAGCTGTGGCAGGGATTGCGTGGCGTCAATGAACCGGCGCCCGCACTCGCCTTTTCTCAACCCGACACCTTCTCCTCCGCCTATGCCGTCAGCGAACTGGCGGCCACCAGCATCGGCCTTGCGACGCAGGCGCTGAGCGACCTGCTGGGTCGCCCGGCACCGGTCAGCGTCAATGTGCGGCTGGCCTCGCGCTGGTTCCAGCAAAGTTTCACCCCGCTCAACCGCCCGCCTGCCGCATTGTGGGACCCGTTCGCCGGTGACTACGCCACGGCCGATGGCTGGATCCGCCTGCATACCAACGCCGCCCATCATCGTCAGGCGATGGAGCGCGTGCTTGGCGTTCATGCCGATCGCGCTGCGCTGGCGGCCACCGTCGCGGGCTGGTCAGCACTGTCGCTGGAGCAGGCGGTGGTGGATGCCGGTGGTTGTGCGGCGCAGATGCGCAGCGTATCGCAGTGGCAACAGCATCCACAGGGGATCGCCGTCAGCCAGGAGCCGCTATTCGCCCGCTGCGCCGGAGGGCCAGCGCCGGCTGTTGACTGGCCGCTGAGCGCGGCGCGTCCCCTGCGCGGTATCCGCGTGCTGGACCTGACACGCATCATTGCCGGGCCGGTCGCCACGCGTTTTCTCGCCAGCCTCGGAGCTGAGGTGCTGCGCATCGATCCTCCCGACTGGCAGGAACCGACGCTGGAAGAGGAGATCACCAGCGGCAAACGCTGCGCGCGGCTGGATATGAAAAGCGCCGCCGGGCTGGCGCAGCTGCGCCATCTGTTGCGTCAGGCCGATGTGCTGGTACACGGCTATCGCGCCGATGCGCTGGAGAAACTGGGGCTGGATGCCGACACGCGTCAACAACTGTCGCCGGGACTGGTGGATGTCAGCCTGAATGCCTGGGGCTGGAGCGGGCCGTGGCGCAACCGACGCGGCTTCGACAGCCTGGTGCAGATGGCCTGCGGCATCGCGCAGCAGGGCATGACGTGGAGTGGCAACAGCAAACCGACGCCGTTACCGGTGCAGGCGCTGGATCACGCCACCGGTTATATGCTGGCCGCCGCGGTGCTGGAGGGATTACGCCAGCGTCTTCACCACGGCGCTGGCTGGCAGGCGCGGCTGTCGCTGGCACGCACCGCCCTGCTGTTGCAGCAACACGGTGTGGCGCCGGAGAGCGCGCAGCGCGGCATTGTGGCACAGCGGGATGACGCGCTGCCGACGCTGGAAATCACCCACTGGGGCATTGGTGAGCGCTTGCGCGCCGCCGCGTATCTGCCCGGCACGCCACAGCTGTGCGCCACGCCAGGCGTCCCGCTCGGCAGCAGCGCACCCCGCTGGTAGCTTATTCCGCGTCGCTCTCGCCTTCCGCCAGCTCGTCGCGCATCGCCTGAATGGCTTCACGGCTCAGCATCGCCAGCGTACGGTAAAACGCCGTGCTGGCGTGGGCTTCCACTTTGCCGAGGAACGCGCCGCACCACGGCAGCAGATAGTCATCAAACAGTTCGATCTGCGCGGCAGACTCATCTTCCGCCGACTGATCTTCCAGCCACGATGCCGCCAGCAGCAGCACGCCGAAGTGATCGGCCGGGGCGTCGGTCAGCGGCATCCCGCGCGAACTGAGAAACGCGCGCACCGCAGCTTCCGTCGCACCATTCGGCCACTGCGACGCATACGGCGGTACGCTGCAATCGCTGCCGACAAACAGCGCGTTGTAATCGGCGGCCAGCGCCTGCGGATCGCTGTTCTGCTGCAACCGGGTCAGCAGCTCATCCTGCTCCAGCGGCCACTGCGCCTGTAATTTGCCTTCACGCAACAGGGTGAACAGCGGCACCAGCAGCGGGTCCTGCGGCTGACGATTGAACAGCGAGCCGATAACGCGGCAGAGAATGGAAAACTCATTCATGCAACAGAATTCCTTGAGGCAAAAAAGTTAAAAGTCCGCCAGTGTGGCGGCGCGGCGTGACATTTAACACGCGATCTGCCGGGAAATCCACTTCACGCGTGACAGACAGGCAATGCCAGACTGCCAGAATCATATGTCATGCGCGTCGGTTCAGCCAATCGGCGAGGAGCGCGCGCGTTGCCGCAGCCGTTCACCGACAGATAAGGTCGCGGCGTAATTGACCGCGCCGTCAATAGGGAAAACGGCTGGCAAATCAGAGAGGCGTGGCCTTTTCACTCATTGCAGGGATAGACGTACTGTAAACTGAATAATCCGACGGTTTCGACGGGGTAATCAGCATATTTTTCTTTTGAATTGGGATTTGCATTTAACAGGCTGGTAATTGCAGAGGTTAATTCCTGATAGCCAAACCCTAAATTCCTTGGCGGACAAAAAACCCGCTTGCCAAATTTAGCGTAAGTCACTTCATTGAGTGCAATCATCCCCTGAGCAGCGCCGTTCAGATAAGCCTTTGCACCCAGCTCGGTCGCCGGTTGTGCACGCCCGGAAATATCCTCAAAATACTCTTTCAGAGATAATGCATGTGCAAACTGGCAGCATAACCCAAAGGCAATAATAGAAATTATTCCTGATCTTGATTTCATTATTTTATCCCTAAAAAGCCATTTAATACGCTTAAGCTGGATTTTTATCTACTACCAGAATTAGTAATCCGCTAGCGGCAGGCAGCAATGGTTCCGGGCAGGGCGTTTTGCCAGCGCTGTATTTTCCCGCAGCGCTGGCAAAAAAGTTAAAAGTCCGCCAGTTCAGCAATGTGCTTGCCGGTGCGCTGTTCGAGAAAATCGAGCAGGCGGCGCGGCGTGACATTTAATATGCGATCCTCGGGGAAATCCACTTCCCGCGTGATACGCAGGCAATGTTCGAAGTTGCCAAGGGTGAAGGCGGTATGGGAATCGGAACCAAAGGCCAGACGGCCACCGGCATCACGCACCGCTTCGGCGATGGCGCGGCAATTCGGCTCGCTGCCCGGACGTGAATGGGTGAAGGAGGAGTTGTTAATCTCCAGCGCCACGTCGTAGTGCGCGGCGGCTTCGGCGATGGCGCGAATATCTACCGGGAATTTCGGGTTGCCCGGATGGCTGATGATATGCACCAGCCCGCCCGCCATTGTGGCGATCATCGCTTCGGTGTGATGGGCTTTGTCGCGCGGCGCATAGACCGGCTCATGGAAACCCGCCACGATCAAATCCAGCGCATCCAGCATCGGGCCGCTGCAATCAATCTCGCCCTGCTGATTTTTGATATTGGCTTCAATGCCGCGCAACACGCCGACACCGTCAATCACGCGCGGCCAGATGCGCATATTAACGAAATGCCAGTAGTGCGGAGCATCGGCCATATCCGGGCCGTGATCGGTAATGGCAAACAGCTTCAGGCCGTTTTGTTTCGCCTGGGCGACATAATCATGCAGCGTGCTGTAGGCGTGGGTGCTGGCCACGGTATGCATATGTAAATCAACGGGATACATCGTGTTCTCCTGACAGGCCACTCCCACACGCGGAAGCGGCAAAATGAGTTAATAACCGCGCTGACGATCCACCAGACCCGGCGGCTGTTGCCCCTGTTCCAGAGCAAGTATGGCACCGGCAATGTAATCCATCGCCTCATGCGGCAAGGTAATGGCGGCATTATGTGGCGTGATTGTGACATGCGGATGAGACCACAGCGGATTCTCTGCCGGTAACGGCTCGGTCTGGAACACATCCAGCGCGGCGGCGGCCAGCTGTCCACTATTGAGCGCCGCCAGCAGATCGGCTTCCACCACATGCGCCCCACGCGCGATGTTGAGGAAACAGGCGCCGCGCGGCAGCCCGCTGAACAGCTGGCTGTCGATCAGATTGGTGGTTTCCGCCGTGGTGGGCAGCAGGTCAATCAGCACCTGGGTGCCATCCAGGAAGGCGGAGAGCTGGTCGCGGCCGTGGAAGGTACGCACACCGGCGATCTGTTTTGGCGAACGGCTCCAGCAGCGTATCGGGAAGCCCCACTGGCTCAGGCTCTGCGCCACACTGCTGCCCAGCACGCCAGCGCCGAGGATACCGATGGTAAAGTTTTCCCGCGTGTTGGCTTTCAGCTGCTGCCAGTGCGCCTGTTGCTGCTGGCGTTGATAATCGGCGAAGCGACGGAACCAGCCGAGTACGCACCAGGTGGCATACTCCTGCATCTGTCGCGCCATGCCGGTGTCTTCCAGCCGAAACAGCGGCACCTCCGCCGCCAGCATGTGCGGGTTTTGCTGCATCTGCCGGAGAATTTCGTCAACGCCCGCGCCCATCGCGAAAACGCCTTTTAGCGCGCGGCCGCTCAGCATCTCCACCGGCGGCGAACGTACCACCGCATAATCCGCCGGGGCAGTATCGCCGGGCTGCCAGCGACGCACCGTCGCCTGCGGCAGACGCTGACGTAAGCCGTTGAGCCAGCCGGACGGCTCCATCGACGGGTGATACCAGATGATCTCCATACTTCTCTCCTTTTTTTTCTTTCAGCCTCAGGGAAATAGCCGCGCAGGGCAAGTAAAAACCTTAGCGTTAATGCAATTTCTGCCGTGATTAATTCAGGGTGCTTCACATTTCCTTTGCCGCAAGCGGATAAGCCCCGCGATAGCGACTAAAGTTGGTTGTGTGGTCAATGTGTTAGCGCGCCACTTTTTCGGACAAGGAGAAAAACCGATGATAAAAAATGTCGTATTCACACCAGGGCGTCTTAGCCTGTTGCTCAGCGCCGCCCTGATGATGGGGTCTGCTGTCGCCTATGCCGCAGATAACGATCGTATGCTCAGCAGCCAGCCGCAGCCACCGGACGTGCGTCTGGGGCCATTATTTAATGCGGTGCAGCAGGCCAAATTTTATCCGGACCAGAAAACCTTTGCCGACGCGGTGCCGAAATATAATCCCTCGTCGATTCTCGCCGACTGGCAGATGCAGAAAGGCCAGCGCAACTTCGATCTGAAACATTTCGTGGCGGCCAACTTTACCCTGCCGAACGATCAGGACAAATACGTGCCGCCTGCCGGTCAGAGCCTGCGCGCGCATATTGATGGCCTGTGGCCGGTGCTGACGCGCACCGCCCAGCAGGCCGGTCAGTACGATTCACTGCTGCCGCTGCCAAAACCTTATGTGGTGCCGGGCGGCCGTTTCCGTGAGGTTTATTACTGGGACAGCTATTTCACCCTGCTCGGCCTGGCCGAAAGCGGCCACTGGGACCGGGTGCAGGACATGGTGGATAACTTCGCCTGGGAACTGGATCACTACGGCCATATTCCTAACGGCAACCGCAGCTACTATCTCAGCCGTTCGCAGCCGCCGTTCTTCAGCCTGATGATCGATCTGCTGGCGACGCACGATGGCGACAGCGTCTACACCAAATACCTGCCGCAGCTGCAAAAAGAGTACGCCTACTGGATGGCGGACAGCGACAAGGTGCCCGCCGGTCAGGCCAGCAAGCGGGTGATCAAGCTCAGCGACGGCACCCTGCTCAACCGCTACTGGGATGAGCGCGATGCGCCCCGCACCGAATCCTGGCTGGATGACGTCAACACGGCGAAAAAAGCGCCGCAGCGTGATAAGCATCAGGTGTACCGCGATCTGCGTGCCGGGGCGGCATCAGGCTGGGATTTCAGTTCGCGCTGGTTTAGCGATGCGCACAATCTGGCCTCGATCCGCACCACCCAGCTGGCGCCGGTCGATCTCAACAGTTTGCTGTTCCATCTGGAGCAGACGCTGGCAAAAGCCGAGAAGCTGGCGAATAACAACGCGCAGGCGCAGCAGTTCGCCGCTGATGCCGAAAAACGTCAGGCGGCGATCAACCGTTATCTGTGGAATGATCAGCAGGGCTGGTACGCCGATTACGACTGGCAGAAAAAACAGGTTCATCCGCAGCTGACGGCGGCCACGCTGTTCCCGCTCTATATGCAGCTCGCCAGCGATAAGCAGGCGCAACGCACCGCGTCGGCGGTGGAGAAACAGCTGCTGAAACCGGGCGGCCTGGTCACCACCACGGTGAATAACGGCCAGCAGTGGGATGCGCCAAATGGCTGGGCGCCGTTGCAATGGGTGGCGGTAACCGGTCTGGAGCACTATAAGCAGCCGCAGCTGGCGCAGCAGATTGGTCAGCGCTTCCTGCAAAACGTGCAGATGACCTACGACAAACAGCACAAGCTGGTTGAGAAGTACGTGGTGGAAGGCGCGCAGCTCGGCGGCGGCGGCGGTGGCGAATATCCGTTGCAGGACGGCTTCGGCTGGACCAACGGCGTGACGCTGATGCTGCTCGACAAATATTGTCCGAAGGATAAAACCTGCGACAGCGCCCGCGATATCCCCAACATGCCCGCACTGACCACAACGCAACAGTAACCGCAAGCCTGGCCGGATCGCCCGATCCGGCTGTTAGTTTATCTCACAGCCTCTCTCCATTTAATTTACATCTTGATACGTCCTTATCTAAAAGATAATAATTCTCAGTCTTAATTTTATTTGTATTACTAAAAATTACCGCAGCGCTGCTGCCATTTACCTGCTTTTAGTCGAAGGAACTGTGATGCCCACGCTTTTTACCCTTAACCGTGGCCGCGTGCTGTGCGCGCTGGCGCTTGCTCTGCCTGGTGCCAGCTTTGCCGAAGAATCCCTGGTCGTCACCGCACAACCCCAGGAAACCGCGACCTCCCCCACTCAGGGCTATCTCGCCACCCGCAGCAGCGGCGCGAGCAAAACCGACCGGCCGCTGATTACCACGCCGCAATCCATCTCGGTGGTGACGCGTCAGCAGATGGAAGACCAGGGGGCGACCGACCTTAACCAGGCGCTGAACTACACCTCCGGCGTGTTTACCAACTTTGGCGGTGCCGCCACCCGTTACGACACCATCTCACTGCGCGGCTTCCACGGCGGCGATGTGGATAACACCTTCCTCGACGGCCTGCGCGTGATGAGCGACGGCGGCAGCTACAATATTTTGCAGGTGGATAACTGGTTCCTTGACCGTATCGATGTGATCAAAGGCCCCTCCTCTGCGCTCTATGGACAGACGGTGCCCGGCGGCCTGGTGAATATGGTGAGCAAGCGACCGCAGTTCGCCGAAGAGGGGCATTTCCGCCTGTCGACCGGCACCAATGCCACCAACAGCGCGGCCTTCGACTACACCAACGCGATTAACGATCAGTGGGCGTTCCGCCTCACCGGCATCACCCGTAATAGCGACACCCAGTACGATCACACCCGCGCGGAGAAGTACGCCATTTCGCCGCAGCTGATGTGGCAGCCGAATGAAGACACCAATCTGGTGCTGCGCGCCTATCTGCAAAAAGATCCGTCGGGTGGTTATCACGGTTCGGTGCCAGCCGAAGGGACGCTCTACAGCCACAATGGCCGCAAGCTGAGCGACGGTTTCTACGACGGCGACAGCGCGCTCGATCAGTTCAAGCGTCATGAGCAGATCTACAGCTATGACTTTTCCCATCGCTTCAATGATGTGTGGTCGGTCTATTCCACCGGCAGCTACAGCCATTCGAATGTCGATCTCGATCAGGTTTACCAGATAGGCTGGGATGCCACTAACCCGGATCTGCTGACGCGTTATTACTCCGGCGAGCGTTCCTCCCTTACCTCATGGGCCAACGATAACCGCCTGCAGGCGGATTTCGCCACCGGTGCGGTGCAGCATCGCGTGACGCTGGGCGCCGAATACCATCGCTACCGCGACGATCTCCAGGAAGCCAGCGGCTATGCCAGCTCGCTCAATGCGTGGAGCGGCAAGGCGGTGGGCACCATGCCGGATTACGACTGGACGGCGGAGACGCGCAGTTACTACCAGACCGGCCTCTACCTGCAGGATGAGCTGCAACTGGATCGCTGGCATATGGACCTTTCTGGTCGTTACGACCGCATCGTGTCGGATAACGGCACCAGCCGTCGTCAG
Organism: Pantoea sp. X-Soil-TKNS-1207; assembly: GCF_059730485.1. NCBI lineage: Bacteria > Pseudomonadati > Pseudomonadota > Gammaproteobacteria > Enterobacterales > Erwiniaceae > Pantoea > Pantoea sp. X-Soil-TKNS-1207. Next base: position 1,798,504 of record NZ_AP035958.1, on the reverse strand, counting down.
GATGACCACGTCAGCGGCCGTGCCGCCCTGCTGTATGCCTTCAACAATGGCATCTCCCCGTATGTCAGCTGGAGCCAGGCGATCACCCCGGCCTCGCTGACCGATCCTGAAGGCAACCAGCTCAAGCCGACCACCTCGCAACAATATGAGGGCGGCGTGAAATACCAGCCGGTGGGCACGCGCGATATGTACTCCATCGCGGTGTATGATCTGACGCAGAACGACGTTGCCAACCGTGACGTGATTTCCGGCACCTATACGCCATCGGGCAAGGTGCACTCGCAGGGCATCGAACTGGAAGCGCGCAACCAGCTGACGCCACGCTTCAGCACCATCGCCAACTACACCCTCAACCATCTGCGCTTTAAGGATTCCGTGGATGGCAATGACGGCCATACGCCGTATGTCACGCCGAACAGCATGGCGTCGTTCTGGGGTCATTATCAGTTCGATTACGGTATGAGCGCGGGCGCGGGCGTGCGTTACATTGGCAAGCAGTGGGCGGATAACGAGAACACCACGCGTTTACCGTCGGTGACGCTGTTTGATGCTTCGGTACGTGCGGATTTAGGCGCATGGGACACGCAGCTGAAAGGCGCATGGTTGCAGGTGGCGGCGAATAACCTGACGGATCGTAAATATCTGGCAGCGTGCTACGGCACCGGCTACTGCTATCGCGGTGCGGAGCGTACGGTCACGGCGACCATTGGCTATGATTTCTAAGCCATAAACAAAAAATCCGTGATCCTTTGCGGGATCACGGATTTCAGTCAGAAACTGTTTTGGGTGCGTTAACTGCGAACTTTGCGATAAATCCACAGCACCACGATGGCGCCAATCACCGCCACCACGAAGCTGCCGAAGTTAAATCCATCCACCTTACCGAATCCAAACAGGGTACTGATCCAGCCGCCGACGACCGCACCCACCACACCGAGAACCACGGTCATGATGAAGCCGCCACCGTCCCTGCCTGGCATGATCCATTTAGCAATAATCCCGGCAATCAGACCAAAAATAATCCATGAAAGAATACCCATTTGTTGCTCCTTACTTTATTAATCAAGGTGTTCACCGCGATAAGTATAGTCTGAGTTTTTTGATCTGCTGCACAAACGTAGCGGGGAAAATTAGTTAGCACGCTAAAGCTTTTACCCCTCCTGCCGATAACGGACGGGAAGCAATGGCATTCGTGATGATAACGAGCGGAGAGTGGAGCAGGACGTGAAAGAAGCCGATAAAGAGCAGTATCTCAAACGAGGCACGTTGGCCGTTCTGAATGTGATGAAGGACCTGTTACGTTTTCAGACCCCGCTAATGGTGAGCTTCTCGCGCGGACAGTTTATCAGCCGGATGCTGGCGGCCGATGAGGATCAGGTGATCTTCGATCTCGGCAGCAATACGCAGGATAACGAGCTGGCGCTGCAAAGTGGTGCGCTGAATATCGCCGCCGAAACCGCAGGCGCCAAGGTTGAATTCAGCCTGAACGGTTTGCAGAAAGTGGATTATGAGGGCCTGCCCGCCTTCGCCGCGCCGTTGCCTGAGCTGGTGTGGCAGATTCAGCGCCGTGAATTTTTCCGCGTCAGCGCCCCGCTGGAGCCGGTGTTCTGGTGCCACAGCGAATGGCCGGACGGCAACAAAGCGCGCTTCCGCTTGCAGGATCTGTCGCTGGGCGGCATTGGTGTGCTGGTAGATGAGGCGTTGCCGGAAGGTCTTAACCGTGGTGATACCTTTAAAAAATTGCGGGTGGAACTGGGCGAATATGGCCAGTTTGAAGTCACCGCCCAGCTGCTGCATATCGGCGAACGCAGCACCGTGACCAGCAAAAATGAAACCCGCGTCACGCCGCGCCTGAGCTTCCGTTTCACCGCCATTGAGCCAATTCAGGAACGCCAGCTGCAACAGGTGATTTTTGCCCTTGAGCGTCTGGCGCGCGATAAAGCCAATCGATTCCAGTAAGCCCGGTCGGCATCCCTGCCGACCCTGCATCAGTGCAGGCGCTTAACCCTGATGCCGATAGCAGCTAACCTGCAAATAGTTGCTGAACGCCTCTTCCAGCACACGAGCGGTGGCCGAATGGTTCATCGCGACGTGATGTTCAAAGCCGTTACGGCAAATCCACGCCAGCAGAGACTCCAGCTGCGGCACCTCGATTACCGCACGACAGCCGACGGTCTCCAGCGGATCATCCACCGATCGCCCCTCGCCGACATAGGCTTTGATTTCACCGGTAAAATCGTCGGTGGAGAGGCGAAAATAGGTTAACGGCCCGCTTTTCATCCGACCGTGCACCGCGCCGCAGGTGTTCTCTTTCCCCACGGTGGTGCCGATAATATCGGCGGTGCCCATGGTCGGGGAGTCGAGGCTGGCACTGGCAAAGTTACCGCAGTGAAACAGCACGCATTTGTTGCGATCGTCGCCGAAGTTATTATTCCAGTCGGCGAGTGACGCGGGATTGAGCGAACAACTCGCCAGCGCATACATCGACAGCGCCCCCATCACATCCACTTCACAGGCGCTGGGCATCAGCTGGCCCGACATCACGCTCATGATCGAGCAGACGTTAATGCCGAGGTTTTCCTGCAACGAGGTCCAGCACTGAATCGCCGTGGTATCGATGTCATTAGCGTTGACCCACTCGCTGATCACCACAAACAGCTTCGCCATGGTGTCGAGCTTCTCTGACGGGATCCCGCGCGCATCGGCGTTGGCTTCCAGAATCTGACGTTTTTCCGCCACGCGCAGATCGTCATCGCGCAGCAGTTTGATGCGGCTGAAAATCTCCGACAGGTCGAGGGTCTCCACCGCAATCCCCATCCGCTCCAGCAATTTTTCGCTGTAGCGCACGGTATTAAAGCCCGCCGGACGCGCGCCAATCGCGCCAACGCGTACCCGCCGCATGGCGTGCACCACGCGGCACAGCTGGCTGAAGCGTTGCAGATCCTGCATAAAGAGATCGCTGCTGAGCGCGCAGACGTGCTGGGTGGTCAGGGTGAAAGGGATACCGTATTGACGCAGGTTGTTGCACAGCGAGATCTTGCCGCAGAAGCTGTCGCGCCGCGTCGCCAGCCCCATTTTATCGAGGTTGTCCTCTTCCGCCTGCACCAGTACCGGCACATTCAGGCCGGAAAGACGAATCGCTTCCGCCACCGCTTTTTCATCGCCGAAGTTGGGCAACAGCACCACCACGCCGTGAATCGCATCGCGCTGCTGGCGAAACAGGTCGGCGCAAATCTTCGCCTCCGCACGGGTCTCCACCCCGCCGAGGTTGGTCTGGGTTTCATCCAGCATCACGGTATTGATATTGAGTTGGTTGAACAGTGTCACCGCCTGCTGCCGCGCTTCCCCCACCAGATAGCTGGGGAAAAAACCACGGTTGCCGATGATGACGCCAAAGGTTAACTGCTGAGGAAGTTTTGACATTGCTCTGCTCCACAAACCTGTTAGTGGGGCTGATAACGGCAGCGTGACACTGCGTCCAGCCAGCCTTTATAGTTTTCGTGCATACGCTGCGCCTGCTCCTCGCGCGGATAAATCACGCTGCCGCCCTGCAACGCCGCCATTTCACTGCCCTGCTGCCACCAGCCCAGCGTACGTCCGGCCAGCAGCGCCGCCCCCAGCGCCGAGACTTCCGGCGTTGGCGCGCGTCGCAGCGGACGTTGCAGCACATCCGCCTGAAGTTGCATCAGCCAGCCGTTTTCGGTGGCGCTGCCATCCACGCACAGCGCCGGAAGCCGCACCCCGCTCGCCTGCTCCATGGCAAAAAACACATCGGCGATCTGGAAGATGATCGACTCCAGCGCCACGCGCGCCAGCACGGCGGGGGTGGCCGCATCGGTCAGGCCGCACACCATGCCGCGCGCCTTCAGATCCCACCAGGGTGCGCCGAGGCCGGAGAGCGCCGGCACAAAATAGATGCCCTGGTTGTGCGGACACTCCTGCGCCAGTTCCGTCAGGACGCGCGGATCGCTGATGCCGAGCATACGTCCGAGCCAGGCCGCGCCGGAACCGGTGTGGGTAATGTTGCCTTCGAAAGCGAAACGCAGGCTGCCGTCATGCCACGCCACCGTGGTGCTGAGGCCGTTTTCGGTCAGCAACGGCGTCGCCATCGACATCATCAGCGAGGAACCGGTGCCATAGGTGGCTTTCACCACTTCTTCGCTGCCGCTGCGCTGTGCCTGCAACGCCGCATGAGAGTCGCCAATGCGCGCCAGCAGCGGCGTGCCGGGCGCTAATCCGGGAATATCGTCGATCGCCACTCTCCCCTGCGCACTGGCCGAGGGCACGATCTGCGGCAGCGCCGCGCGCGGAATATGGAACAGCGCCAGCAGCTCATCATCCCAGTCGCCACTGTGCAGGCTATAAAGTTGGGTGCGCGCCGCATTGGCGTGGTCGGTGACAAAACAGTCACCCGCCGTGAGCTGCCAGCTCAGCCAGCTGTCGACGGTGCCGATACAGAGTTCACCGGCCTGCGCCCGCGCCAGCCCCTCAGGCAGCATCGCCAGCATTCCGGTCAGTTTGGCGGCGGGAAACATCGGGTCGACCGCCAGCCCGGTCAGGCCGGTGATGCGCGGCGCTTTGCCCGCCTGACGCAGATCGCGGCAGAAGGCTTCGGAGCGCCGATCCTGCCAGCTCACCAGCGGGGTTAACGGCTGCCCGTCGCGTCGTTGCCAGATCAGCACCGATTCGCGCTGATTGCTGATCGCCACGGCCGCCACCGGCGCGCCCGCGCACTGCGCCAGGCAGTCGCGCACCGCCTGTTTCACCGCCTGCCAGATCGCCAGCGGGTCCTGCTCCGCCAGTCCGGGTTGGGGATGGATCAGCGTCAGCGGCTGGCTGCCGCGCGCCACCACCTGCCCGTCGCGGTCCACGGCAATCGCTTTGGCGTTGGTGGTGCCTTCATCAATCGCCAGTATCAACGGACCTGCCATGTTCACGCTCCCGCGCAGATGCGCACTGCATTTTTCACCACGCTGGCGGCATCAATGCCGTGATGGGCGCGGGTTGACGCGCGATCGCCAGCAATGGCGTATTGCCCATCCGGGATACCGAGCCGCAACAGCGGAATGCCGCAGCCCCCTTCGGCCAGCACTTCCGCCACCAGGCTGCCGACGCCGCCGTTGACGTTATGTTCTTCCACGGTGATCACCGCTGGATAGTGATTTAACAGTTCGCACAGCTGTTGGGTATCACAAGGGCGAATCGATGGAATGGCGATCACACCGGCGTCGATACCCTGCGCCGCCAGTTGCACGGCCGCATCGACGATCTCGTGCACCGTGGATCCCATCGCCACCAGCGCGATGTCTTTACCGACCGTCAGGACATCGATCTTGCCCGGCCGGAACTGATAGTTTTCATCGTGCAACTGCGGCAGATCTTTGCCGTCGAGACGGATATAGACCGGGCCGACGTGATCCAGCGCGTAATCAATAATCTGACGGCACTCCAGCGGGCAGGATGGCGCGTAGATCTCGATGTTGCCAAAGCCGCGCATAATGGCGATATCGTCAATGCTGTGATGGGTGCTGGCGAGCGGGCCGTAGCTGGCTCCGGCGTTGAGACCAAACAGTTTGACGTTGGTGTTGTTGTAGCAGACATCGACTTTCACCTGCTCATTGGCGCGTGAAATCAGAAAAGGGGCAGCGTTGCAGGTCGCCGCCACTTTGCCGCCAATCGCCAGCCCGGCGGCAGTGCCGACCAGCGTCTGCTCGGCGATGCCGACGTTGATTAACCGGTCCGGAAACGCCTTAATAAAGGGCGCGATTTTGGCGGTGGAGGTCGAATCCGCTACCACCGGCACCAGATCGATACCGCGATTTACCGCGTCGATAAAAGCCTCGACCATCACACTGGCCAGATGTTTTGCGTTACTCATCTTTCAGCTCCTCCAGCGCCAGTGCGATCTCTTCGCCCTTCGGCACCCGGTGATGCCACTCGGCCTTGCTCTGAATAAAGGAGATGCCGAAGCCCTTCTCGGTATGCGCCACCACCACCTGCGGTTTACCGTTCCGCGGCAGCTTTTCCAGCGTCTCCACCACCGCCGCCATATCGTTGCCATTGCATTCGGTGACCTCCAGGCCGAAGGCGCGCCATTTTTCCGGCAGCGGATCGGTATTCATGATGTCGCGCGTATGGCCCGCCAGCTGTAGCTTGTTTTTATCGTTGATGATCACCAGGTTATCGAGGCCGTAATGCGCCGCCACCAGCGCCGCCTCCCAGTTGCTGCCTTCCGCCAGTTCACCGTCGCCGGTCACCGCGTAGACCATACGATTGCTGCCGTCCTTTTTCGCCGCCAGCGCAATGCCCACCGCCACCGGCAAACCGTGGCCAAGCGCGCCGGTGTTCAGCTCCACGCCGGGGGTTTTCTGCCGTACCGGATGGCCCGGCAGGTGCGAATCCGCATACTGATAGGTTGGCAGCCAGTCGGTGGGAAAATAGCCCGCCTCGGCCAGTACGCAGTAGTAACCGCCCACCGCATGGCCTTTGGACTGGATATAAATATCGCGCTGCGGATCGCTGATCCGGTCCGGGGCGCAGTTCAGGATGCGGAAATAGAGTGCCGTCAGGATTTCCACCTGCGACAGATCGGCACCGGTGTGCCCGCCCGCCGGACTACCCGCATTCAGCTGGATGATGCGACGACGCACCGCTCGCGCTTTGGCTGTCAGCTCGGCCACAGAGAGTTTGAAAGGATTCATGATTACCTCTGAATTTTAAATCGATACTGAATATATATTCATGCATAGCAAAAAAAGGGGGGCAGACAAGGGCCGCCTGCGCCCCAACCGATTAACTTTTGGCGTTATTCTCTCCCCCTTCGATCAGCGCTTTCTGCGCTACCACGGCGGCTTTCTGCTGCATCCGGCTTTGCATCTGGTCGATAATCACCGCCACGATAATCACGATGCCTTTGATCACCATCTGCCAGAACTCGCTGACCCCCATCATGATTAACCCGTCGGCCAGAAAGCCGATAACAAACGCGCCCACCAGCGTACCGAGAATGGTGCCGCGCCCGCCCGCCAGCGAGGTGCCGCCCAGCACCACTGCGGCAATGGCGTTCATTTCAAATGAGGTGCCGTTAGCCGGATGGCTGGCAACCAGCTGCGACGACACCACAATCCCGGCGATGGCGGCGCAGAAACCCGACAGGGTATAGACCCAGATTTTCACCTGTTTCACCTTCACCCCGGAGAGTTCGGCGGCGCGTTCGTTATCGCCAATCGCATACACCTGGCGGCCAAACGGCAGCCGCCGGGCGATGTAGGCGATCACCAGCGCCAGCACGATCATCATCCAGATCGCCCAGGGCAGGCCGAGAAAATACCCGGCGCCGATTTTGTCGAACCCGGTGTTACCAAGCAGCGGATTGCCCTGCAAACCGGGGAAGGTTTCGCCCCCCGAGGTGAGCATCGCCGCCCCGCGCAGGATGTACATGGTGCCGAGGGTGCAGATAAAAGGCGCAACGTTGTAACGCGTAATGATCCAGCCATTGGCTGCGCCGATTAGCGCGCCGACCAGCAGCACCAGCGGCACAATCACCCAGACGCTGGGGAAAATGGCGATGCCGAACATCGGCAGCACAATGCCTTTGGTGATCAGCCAGCCCGCGATCATGCCGCACAGGCCCAGCGTGGCGCCGATGGAGAGATCGATCCCGGCGGTGATGATGACAAAGGTGATACCCAGCGCCAGGAAGGCGTTGATGGCAATATGTTTAACCATAATCACCACGCTGCCGAGCGAGAGAAAATCCGGCACCGTGGCCGCGAAGAACCCGACAATCAGGAACAGCGCGATAAAGGTGCGCAGTTTTAGCAGCAGCAGGATCAGCCCTTCACGCGAGTTAAAGGCTTTGGCTGGCTGGGCGACGAGCGCCACGGCACCGTTGTTTTTCATCTTCAGAACCCCTGTGCGCTTGCTTTGACCAGCGCCGCTTCTTCTGCGTCGGCGCGCGGAATATCGGCCGTGAGTTTGCCGCCGGACATCACCAGAATGCGGTCGGCGACGGCCATGATCTCTTTCAGGTCGGAGGTGGAGAACAGCACCGCAATGCCCTGCTCCGACAGACGCACCATCATGCGAAACACCTCCGCTTTGGCGCCGACGTCAATGCCGCGGCTGGGTTCGTCCAGCAGCAGCAGACGCGGATTGGTCAGCAGCGAGCGGCCAATGACCACTTTCTGCTGATTACCGCCGCTCAGCGCGCTGATGGCGACGTCGGGCGACGAGACTTTGATCGCCAGATTCCCCACCGTGCTGTTAACCGCTGCGCGCTCCTCCTGCTGGGCGATCACCACGCGATGCGACAGACGTCGCCACAGGCTGGCGATGGTCAGGTTGCTGGCGACCGAGGAGATGGGGAAAATCCCGGCGCGTTTGCGATCTTCCGGCACCAGGCTCATCCCCATGCGGATACGTTCTGCGGTCGGCAGGCGGGTCGGCAGCGGTTTGCTGTCGAGCCACAGTTTGCCGAGGTAGTTACGCTGGCTGCCGAGCAGACATTCGAACAGCTCGGTGCGCCCGGCCCCCATCAGGCCATAAATGCCGACGATCTCCCCGGCGCGCACCTGGAAGCTGACGTCATCCACCAGCGTGTTGCCGTTCGGGCTGACGCAGGTGATATGTTCCGCTTCCAGCACCGCCGCGCCGAACTGGCGTTCCGGCGGCAGAAAGGTGTTGACCGGTTCGCTGCCGAGCATCTCGCGCACGATCCAGGGCACGTCGATATCGCTGACCTGGGCTTCAGCCTGGAAACGTCCGTCTCGCAGGATGGTGATGACATCGCCAATCGCCATCAGCTCCTCCAGCCGGTGCGAGATATAGATGATGGAGACGCCCTGACGCGTCAGTTCGCGGATCACCCGGAACAGGATCTCCACCTCGGTTTTACTCAGCGCCGAGGTCGGTTCATCGAGGATCAGGATGTCGGCGTCCTCCGCCAGCGCTTTGGCGATCTCCACCAGCTGCTGCTGACCGACTTTCAGGTTGCCGACTTTCTCCTCAGGGGAGATCGGTTGATCGAGGCGCTGCATCAGGCTGGCGGTGCGCCGCGCCTGCTCCGCTTCGTTAATCGGGCGCAGACCACGCTGGATCTCGCGACCGAGGAAGATATTCTCGGCCACGCTGAGGTTCTCAAACAGGTTCAGCTCCTGATGCACCATGCCGATACCGTGACGCGCAGCATCGCGCGTACTGCTGAAGACCACTTTCTCACCGTTGAGGAACATCTCGCCGGTGGTCGGCTGCTGGACGCCGGCGAGGATTTTCATCAGCGTCGATTTACCGGCCCCGTTCTCGCCGATGATGACGTTGACCTTGCCGCGCCACACGCGATAATCCACGCGATCCAGCGCCAGCGTGCCGGGAAACAGCATCGACATATGATTCGCCTGCAAGATAATCTCGTCGTTCATTATCCATTCCCCTGTTGCAGCTGGATCGCCACCACCTCGTCCACCGTGCCCGCACCGATGGTGACCGCCAGCAGCATCCGCACCGGTTTACCCACCCAGTTGTTATCCACCGGCGGCAGCTGTTTTACCGCGTGGCGATTGAGCGCTTTGGTCAGCTGGGCGTACTGCACCTGATTGGTGAACTCTTCAAAGCGGAAACCGGCGGCATCGCGGATCGCATTGCTGCGCAGCACCGGGCCAATCAGCACGCTGACCGGTTTGCCGTTGATAGTGACGGTTAAGCTGCGTTCGCGATCGTTGCTGCTATCCAGCGCCGTGACCGTGCCGCCTGCGCGGACAAACACGCTTTCACTGCCGCCCGCTTTGACGGTATGACTTTTGGTTTCCATATCGCCCCAGCTCAGCGCCTGTTTTTCCGCAGGCTGCTCGACCCGACTCTGCCAGCTCTCCTCGGCGATTTGCTGCGGCGTCTGGTTGGTATAACCGGGTTTGGCGTACGGATCTTTCGGCATGATGGGATTGCCGTTTGCATCGAGATCCACCACGGTGCACGCCGCTAACATCAGCGCCAGTGCCGCAACGATCAGTGCTCTGCCCTTCATGCCGACCTCCGCGTTACTGCGCCAGACGGAAGTTTTTCAGCTTCGCGGCGTTGCTGTCGTCGATCAACACGCAATCCATCAGCTGTTTCTCTTCCTTCTGCGCTTTGCCGTGCGCCAGGTAATAATCCGCCTGCTCCACCGCCATCTGCGCCTGATCCCAACCCGGCTGGAGCACCGTGGCTTTGATGTTGCCTTTGTTGAGGATCGAATCGCGGGTGTAATCGCTGCCGTCAAAACCGACCACGATAACGTTGGTTTTCCCGGCCGCTTTCAGCGCCGCTTCGGCACCCAGCGCCATGGTGTCGTTACCGGAGAGCACGCCGACAATATTCGGGTTCTTCTGCAGAATGGTTTCCATGCGGCTGAAGGCTTCGGTCTGACTCCAGTTGGCGCTTTGCTGTGCCACCATCTTCAGGCCGGTGTCGTCATCCAGCACATCGTGGTAGCCCTGGGAACGGACGCCCGCGTTGGTGTCGGACTCTTTCCCCAGCAGCTCCACGTACTCGCCTTTATTGCCCAGCAGTTTGGCGAACTTCTCCGCGCCGAGCTGGGCGCCCTGATAGTTATTGGAGACGATTTGCGCCACCGCGACACCGGTTTTGTTGATTTCACGGTCGATCAGAAAGGTCGGGATGCCGGCATCTTTGGCTTTCTGCACCGGTCCGACGGTCGCATCCGCCCCGGCGTTATCGAGGATGATGGCTTTGGCTTTGCGCGCGATGGCGGTTTCGATCAACTGGTTTTGCTTGTTGACGTCATCATCGTGTGACGCCACCAGGGTGGTGTATCCGAGGGCTTTGGCCTTTTGCTGTGCGCCATCGGCTTCGGCTTTAAAAAACGGGTTATCGTGTGACGGGGTAATAATGGCCAGCAGGCCCTTATCCGCCGCCGGTGAGGCAGCAGACAACGTCAGGAGTGAAGCCAGTAGGGTGACTTTGACGAGGGTTGCGTTCATTGGTTTTTTCTCCGCTTGAATATATATTCAAATGCGATTTTATATGCATAATGACTATGCGCCCGTGACGGGATGCCGTCCAATGCCGGATCTTCAAAAAGCGAAAACGATCACAAATTGTTCTGCGTTGTTATTTATGACCGGCTGATTAACAATACCAGGCAGATTTGGAGAGGGAAAAAACCATGGCAAAACAGGATGAACAGCGGCTGATGGTGAAAATTGCCACCCTTTATTACCTTGAAGGGATGAAGCAGTCGGACATTGCGCAGCTGCTGAAACTGTCGCAATCCTTTGTCTCACGCATTCTGAACCGCAGCGTGAAAGAAGGCGTAGTGAAGATTAGCGTGGTACCCCCTGCGAACGTGTTTCCCGAACTGGAAAAAGCCATCGAGCAGACCTATCAGCTGCCGCAGGCGATTGTGGTGGATGTGCCCGAGCAGGCGTCAGCGTTGCAGATTAAGCAGGCGATTGGCTCGGCCGCGGCGCACTATCTGGAAACCCGTCTGCGCGCGGATGAACTGATCGGCATCTCCTCGTGGAGCGGCACCATCCGCGCGATGGTTGATGCGCTGCATCCGCTGAATGCGCCGTGCCGAGGGGTGATCCAGCTGCTGGGTGGCGTCGGCGCCAACGGCAATGTGCAGGCGACCATTCTGACGCAGAACCTCGCGGCGCTGCTGAATTGCCCGGCGTGGCTGCTGCCGTCGCAGTCAATTGAACATTCGGTACAGGATCGCCAGCGGCTGTCGGTGAATCCTGACGTCGCTGAGGTGCTGGAAAAATTTGAGCTGGTGGATCTGGCGATCGTCGGCATCGGCGATCTGGAACCATCGGCGCTGCTGCGGAATTCCGGCAACTACTACGACGCAGAGATGCTGCGTACCCTGGCGCAGCGCGGCGCGGTGGGCGATATCTGCCTGCATTATTTTGACGCCGCAGGCCAGCCGGTGCTGAGCGCCGCCGAAGATCCGGTGATTGGTATGGAGCTGGCACAGGTGAGGCGTTGTCCACAGGTGGTGGCGCTGGCGGGCGGCAGGGAGAAAGCGCAGGCGATTCGCGGCGCGTTACGCGGCGGTTATGTGAAGGTGTTGATTGTGGATTATCCCACAGCACGGCTGCTGCTGGAGGGGTAAGCGTCGGTCACGACCTTATCCCGGCCCTCTCCCGCAGGCAGGAGAGGGATTGGTGGGTGCGAATATCAACCAATGGTGCGGTAGGCGGTGGTGACTTTCCACAAATAACGTGGCGCCTGGGCAGCCGGATGTTTGCTCTGAACGTGCTGATAAAATTCTTCCGGCGTCATGGCGTTGATCATCGCAATGGCGCGATCCCGGTCACGCGAGAAGGTGCGCAGCAAGGCGCCGGCCCCATTGGCATAGGAAACGATGGTGGCGTAGCGCAGAGTAATGGGATCGCGGATGCCCGCTAAGGCGGAGTCTTGCAGGATACGGATATAGGCGGTGCCGATATCAATATTCTTTGCCGGATCGCGCAGCTCAGAGGAGCTTGGCTGACCATGGCGTCCACGGGCGCGATATACTTCCCGCCCCGCGGTGGCGGCCTTGATCTGCATCAGACCAACCGCATTGGAGCGGCTGATCACGGTGGGGTTGCCCCCGGATTCGACACTAATAATGGCGCTAATGAGCTTCTCATCAACGCCATAATGACTGGCGGCATCTTCGGTAAACAGTGACCAGGCGTCGTTGATTTTCGACGGTGGCGCCTGGGTTAAAGGCGTATTCTTCTCCGGCACGACCTCTTTTTGGGGTTCGCTGGCACAACCCGCCAGCAACAGCGCAGAGAGCATAAGTAGTCGGATTTTCACTGAATTTTTATTTCCGCAATAGGTTTGGCGCAAGCTATCATACCTGGCGCAGCGCAGAGCAAAATTACCGTTTATCCTAATTACGTAAAAAACCTTGCCAGGTCGTGACTTCCGTTACGCATTTCGTCATCATCGGCAAGCCAACCCACAGCAGGATACGAGTTATGGTTGCCCCCCGTTCTATACGTCTGATCGCCCCTTCCGGATATTGCCACAATCAGGACGCCGCCCAGCGCGCAGTGACGCGTTTTCAGGCTGCCGGTCATCATATTGAAAACCAGACCGTCATTGCACGTCGTTTTCAGCGTTTTGCTGGCGAGGATCAACAACGGCTGGATGATATCAACCAACTTGCGACGCTCAGCACACTCCCGGATATCGTGCTGGCGGTTCGTGGCGGCTATGGCGCGACGCGGTTGCTCGATCATCTCGATTACGTCGGCTTACAGCGCCAGCTGCTGAATCAACCCGTGGCGTTATGCGGCCACAGCGATTTCACCGCCATTCAGCTGGCGCTGCTGGCCCAGACCGGGCTGATCACCTTTAGCGGACCGATGCTGGCAGGCAATTTCGGCGCAGAGACATTGTCTGAATTTACCGTCTCGCACTTTTGGCAGGCGCTAACATCGCCTACAGTCAATCTGAACTGGCGCAGCGCCAGCCCGGATGAAGGTCGCTGGCAGGGGACTTTGTGGGGCGGCAATCTGGCGATGATCTGCTCGCTGATTGGCACGCCGTGGCTGCCGCAGATTGAAGACGGCATTCTGGTGATCGAGGATGTGAACGAACATCCGTTCCGCATCGAACGTATGCTGATCCAGCTGCAACAAAGCGGCATCCTGGCGCGGCAACGGGCAATCGTCACCGGCAGCTTCACCAGCACCTCGCTGTCGGATTACGACAATGGGTTCGATTTTGCCACCGTCTGGCAGCGCATCCGTGACGAGTATCAGCTGCCGGTTATCAGCTGCCTGGCCTTTGGTCACGCCGCCGATACCGTAACCTTACCGCTCGGCGCCAGCGCCAGTTTGCAGATTCGTAACGGAGAAGCCCAGTTCGCCTTTACCGGCCACCCGACATTGCGTTAACGGCACTGCCGCAGGAGACCGACATTGAAGCCGCTGTATGACGATTTGTGGATCTCCACACCTGAATTTCCCGCTGAAGAGGCGGAGAGTGATTTGATGATGCACGGGTTTATGCTGCGCCATCCGCGCGGCAACCTGCTGATTGGCCGGGTAGAAAATCCGCTCGATCACGAAGTGCTGGCCGACGCTGGCGGCATCATTCGCCATTACCTCACCCACTGGCATGAGGCCGCGCCCGGCGCGCTGGCCATGCAGCAGCGCTTTAACAGCGCGTTGTATTGCCACAGTCGTGCGCTCGGGCCGGTCAGTCGGGTGATTGAGCCGGATGACACCTTCAGCCAGCAGGAGCTGCATTTCGGCGATTTCCACCTGCTGCCGACGCCAGGCCACACGCCGGGCAGCAGCAGCTACCTCTACCATTCCCCGCTGGGTCTGACCTATCTGTTTGTGGGTGACACGCTGACGCGCGAACACAATCACTGGATTAGCGTGCTGGTGCCGGAAAGCAATCCGGCAGAGCTGGCACAGTCACTCGACCTGTACCGTTCGCTGCGCCCGGATGTGGTGCTGATGAGCACCACGCGCGGCCATCTCTCCTGGCAGAAGATGACGCTGCAAAGCTGGCTGGCGGCGATTGATGAGGCGGAACAGGCGCCGCTGGATTTACGCCAGCGACCCCTGCCGTAATCAGAGGGTTTTGCTCAGGTAGTGACGCTGATGGTGGCGCGGGTAGTTATCGAGGCTGAAGCGCAGCGTGTAACCCAGCTTTTCGTAAAACGGCCGCGCCTGGAAGCTGGCGGTATCCACCTGGGCATAACAGCAGCCTCGCGAGCGGGCTTCCTCTTCCGCCGCCCGCATCAGCTGGCTGCCCACGCCCTGCCCGCGAAGCGCATCACTGACCCATAACATGTCGATACGCAGCCAGTTGCCGCTGGTGGAGCCGGTCAATCCCGCCAGTTTTTTCCCGTCAGCATCGGTGACAAACACCCCAATCGATTTCATCTCATCAATATTAATGAAGCGGCTGTTAAAGGCATTCAGTCCGAGGCGCACGTCGTCCAGATCCTGATGCGTGACGCTGTCCGTAACCCTGAGTTGCATAGTCGACTCCTTGTGGCGGCAATTATGAAGACGGATGCTGGCTGTCGTCGTAACGTTCCAGCGAGAGGATATCAATATCGCGTTTATCGGTGCGCTCGCAGGGCAACAGCTTATCGCTGTCAGCGTAAACGAAAAAGGTGTCGCCGTTGTTTTTATTCACGATCAGCTGATCGCCATTGCGGAAACGGGTGATCGCCACCTGATCGCCACCCTGCAAATGGGTGCGCTGCTGCCCGGCGGCAATCTGGAACTGATGCGTCGGCCACATCAGGGTGCTGAGGCCATATTCGGCGCGCGACACCGTCATGGTCGGGCGACCGGGACAGGTGATCTGGAACTCGCTTTCACTCCAGGCAGGCGCGACCTGACACGCCAGCAAGCCAACGACAATAGCTATCGCCTTCATTGGATTCTCCGCTGAGGTTAAATGATGATTTTATTGAGGTTTTGCAGAGGGTATCACAAAATTCTGGCGGCAGGCGCATAATGGCCCGCACAGCGCGGGCCGGAGAGTGACTGGCGGGTTAAATCAATTATCGACAGAAGACATGTCTTTGATTTGGTTTTGATTTATCTGCTGTTCCTTACCGTAAATATCTTTGTAAGTAATCATGCCAGTATCTTTATCCACCACCGGTTTGTCCTCGGTGACGATGGTTTGCCCATCAGTGGTATGCATAACGTGGTCGGATGCACAACCTGCCAGCAGCAGGCCCAGGCTAAAAGTACCAATCAGAAACAGTGTCTTTTTCATCTCATCCTCCTTTTGGACTCACTGTCAGGTTTAGCACAGCGGGCAGCAAACAGGACCAGGATAAGGATTAATATGCTTTCCCCTCGCGGCATCCATGACGGGTTCAGGCAGGATATCCCTGCCTGATACAGCTAAAAAAGTGGCAGGCGCAGAGGCGTCAGACATAACACAAGCCATGATGTGGCCGAATAAACAGACCTTCTTTTTCAATATCTAAGCCAGATATTCTGCTGACAATTGTCAGGGGACGCGCCAGCCTAATGCGGTATGATCGCGCCAGGAGGATATGATGAGAGATGAAAATACGTTGTTTGCGCGCCTGGCGCAATCCCCCTTCCGCCGCCGCTTTCACCTTGGGCCTAAAGAGCGGCAATATTGCCTGGATAAGGGACCGGAGGTGATTGACCAGCACGCGGCGGATTTTATCGCGCGCCGCCTGGCGGATGCTGAACCGGCCAATGATGGCAAACAGACGCCGATGCGGGGTCATCCGGTGTTTATCGCCCAGCACGCCACCGCCACCTGCTGCCGCGGGTGTCTGGCAAAATGGCACGGCATCGCCGCGCATCAGCCGTTATCGGCAGAGCAACAGCACTATCTGGTGCGGATTATTCACCGCTGGCTGGTAGGGGAAATGAATCGCTGAGATGAGGCGCGCGCCGTCCGACAATAAACGGCGCGGGAACGAACTACTCTTCGGCGGCAACTTCCGCCGCAACTAACATCAATGCCAGACCGGCATCTTCCGCATTGAACTGCTGCATCACCTCGCGCAGCGCCGATACGCAGTTCATCACCTGCTTTTTTTGGTCGGCTTCGAGCTTATCAATCGCGTGCTGAAGAATCATTAGACTGGCTTGTTCTTCTCTCATTCATCGTCCCCTGTTTTGCTTACCTGATGCGCAACGCTGGCAAGAATAACGTTTATCTGCTACCAAAGTCACTCTTTTACATTCTTACCGCTTAACGATTAAACAAATGGCAAATGGGAAGCGGCGCCAGACCTGCTATGATCAGCATATCCGTGGTCATGCGCAGACTTTCCGTGCCACGGCAAACCAGGGATCGAATCAGGAACAGGACCATGTTGCGAATCACCGTAGTACTCACCCTATTGTTACTGGCCGGTTGCAGTTCCGCCCCCAAAGGCGTGGATTGTCCCGGCGCAGTCGCCACCATTTATGGCCAGGCGATGGGCAACACCGAAGGACATATTTTCGACCTGGTTAACGCATTTACCGTCACCAAAGACGATGTCACCGTCCAGAGCGGCCCATTGCACTCCACGGACCGTTTTCAATATGTGCCCTCGGCGGTGACGCGTGAAGGCTATTACGCGCAACGACTGTCCGATAAACAGTTTCGCCTGATCAATCCCTACCAAAACACCATGATCACCTGGACATGTCCGTAAGCCGTGCGTCGCGCGGCAAGATGGTTTATTGTCAGGAATCGTCAAGCTGCGAGTCTGCGTCATGGAAAAGAGTCTCGACAACAACGGCTATATCGAATTCCCCTTCCCGGCCACCCGCAATGCGGATGGCTCGGTAAACCCGTGCGGTTTCGATCTCACGCTGGAGACCGGCCGTATTGAAGAAATTACCGTGTGTCAGCACTCCGCCAATCTGCGGCGTCTGCTGGAGGAGGTGAATCTCCAGGAAGGGCTGTTTATGACGCTGGCCTGTGACTGGCAGCAGCGCGACGACGGCGTGTGCGGCTTTATCGATGTGGCCTTCCGGCCGGCGCTCTCCGCCAACAGCAAAGACGAGACGCTAAGCCTCGATCAGGTATTCGAACTCTATCTGACCCGCCAGGAGAAGCAGCACAGCATGGCCAGCGGCGCGCTGGTCAATTACGCCCGCGCGGTGCTCGACTGGAGCTGGTCCCCCCTGCATCAGCGCCATCTGCGCTACGAAAAAGTCACTATCCGCTATTACTGCCAGCAGGCCGAAGACGCGGAATGGTGCTTTGATCATCTGCGCCACTTCCTCGTGAGCTGGTATCCGGCCTGGCGCGGCGTACGTTAACCTCTTCCCTTTTTTCCTCTGACAGGAGCTGCTATGCGACTTGTTGTGCGTGTTGTATTGCTGTTTTTTGCCGTTTCGCTGCCCTCGCTGGCTTTTGCTGACAACTGCTGGCAGACGCGTGCCGGGATTGATATGGGTTCGGGCACCACCAAAATCGCCGTCGCGGAAGTGAATGTTTGTCAGCATCAGTTGGGTAAAGTCCTGTTCGAGGATCAGCGGCCGGTGGGTTACAACGATGCGCTGGCGCGTTCCCCGCACAACCAGCTGGATGAGGCTATTCAGCAGCAGGGATTAACCGCGTTGCAGCAGCTGGTCACTCAGGCGCAGCGCTATCATCCGCAGCGTATCAGCGGCGTCGCCACTGCGGTATTCCGCTCCGCCAGCAACGGCCAGGCGGTGCTCGATCGTTTCAATCAGCAGGCGGGCGTGCACTTAACCCTGATCAGTCAGCAGCAGGAAGCCGAACTGGGCTTCCGTTCCGCTAAAGCGGCGCTCAATCAGCCACAGCTGCGCGATGAGGATGTGCTGGTGTGGGATATCGGCGGGGGATCGATGCAGATGACCGCCTGGCGCGACCAGCAGGGAAAAGCGGTGTCGGATGTCTATCAGGGGAAACTGGCATCGGTGACGCTGAAGAATTTCATCCTTGAGGTGCTGAAAAATCAGCAGCCTGAGGCCGGAGCCTCGCCGAATCCGATTGGTTCGTGGCGCCCTTCGGTGCTGCGTTTTGTGGAATTTTACGCCCATAACGATGTGCCGCCGCAGATTAAACAGGATCTCGCCACGCGCCGGGTGATTGGCATCGGTGGCGTGCACGGTTTTTCGCTTAAGAATCAGCTGAAAATGCAAGGTAGCCAGTATGATCTGGCGGCGCTGGAGCAGGCATCAAAACAGCAGGTATGGAAAGGCGACAGCGAACTGCAAGGGGACTACCGCGCCACTGACGTCAGCAATTTATTGCTGGTGGAAGGCTATATGCGTGCGCTGGGAATTAACGATGTCACGGTGGTGAAAGCCAGCCTGATTCAGGGCGTATTGCTCCAGTAAATATCTGCCGGGCGAGCGCGGCGACGCCCGGTCTGTTTTTACGGTTTCACCAGTCGTATCGCGTGTTCCAGCATACGCTGCTCATCGCGTTCATCATGAGCGCGATGCTGACGGGTACGTTTCAGCAGGCTGGCGATCTCTTCCCTTTTGGTCTCGTGACCGCACTCCGCCAGCACAATCACCGCATCTCCGATGACGCGGCAAACTTCGTCGTAATCGTCTTCATTTAAAATGTCGCGTTTCATGCTTCCTCCAACGGTTTACTGCCAGCATTGCCAGTACCAAGCCTGGACAGGATTCCGCCATCCTGCAAACCCCTGTTACATCCCATCCGGTATTACGGTTGCTGGCTGCGCCATCACTGACTACGCTGAAATGGACATTAACAACCATCAGGGAGTCATTATGACTGCAAAAGCGGAAGCAAAACTCGATGAAGCAGCGGGCGCAGTAGAAGAGAAAGTGGGTGAAGTGACTGGCTCACGTCGTCATCAGTTGAAGGGCGCGGCGCGTCGGTATCCAGCGAAAGCCAGCTATGCCGCCCAGGATGCCGCAGATTGCCTCGTGAAAAGCGTGCGCGACAATCCGGTGACCGGCCTGGCGCTGGCAGCCAGCGTAGGCGTGGTGATCGGTTTCCTGCTGGGACGTAAATAATCGTCTGAATTGACATACGGAAGCGCAAGCTTCCGTTAACTCAGGTCCCCTCTCCCCTCACAATTCCTCCATAATCTTCACTCTCCCCTGCTTTCCGTCTGATTTTTCACACCAGATGTAACCAATTACGTTCAGCTGCTACAAATTAATTCCAAATTAATACAAATGAGAATCATTATGATAATTATTAACACTCATGTTTCTGGGTGTGGATAATAATAAACTGGTGTAATCATATGTCTCAATTTGTCTGTAGCAGGAAAACTACCCTGGCGGTTGTTATTGGTTTAGTGATGAGCGGCGCTGCATTGGCCGATAATAATGTGGTGAGTCTTCAGGATGGAGAAAATAACCACGCGATACCGGAGGGAAATAAAAAAAAGGCCACCAATGAAGAGGAGATGGTGGTAAACGCGAAAGCGGAAGAGATGCTTAAACAGCAGCCGGGGGCATCTTTAATCACCAAAGAAGATATTGAAAAGGATCCACCGGTTAACGATCTTTCTGACATTATCCGTAAAATGCCGGGAGTGAATTTAACCGGCAACAGCGCGACCGGTAGCCGTGGTAATAACCGCCAGATCGATATTCGCGGCATGGGGCCGGAGAATACCTTAATTCTGATTGATGGAAATCCCGTGACCTCGCGTGACGCCGTGCGCTATAGCCGTACCGGCGAACGTGATACGCGCGGCGATACCAACTGGGTGCCGCCGGAGATGGTCGATCACATCGACGTGCTGCGCGGCCCGGCCGCGGCCCACTACGGTTCTGGTGCCATGGGCGGCGTGGTTAACATTGTGACCAAACGCCCGACCAACGACTGGCACGGTTCGCTGACTTTCTATACCAACCAGCCGGAAGATAAGCAGGAAGGCGCGACCAAACGCATGAACTTCAGTCTGAGCGGGCCGTTGATCGATGATGTGTTAACTATGCGGCTGTACGGCAATATCAATAAAACCGATGCCGATGCTTATTCCATCAATACCGATGAAAATGGATCTTATGCCGCCGGGCGTGAAGGCGTTCGCAACCGCGATATTAATGCCATGATGGAGTGGAAAATTAATCCCCAGCAGTATCTGGATTTCAGTTATGGCTATAGCCGCCAGGGGAATATTTACGCCGGTGATACCCAATACAGCAACAGCAATATCAGTTCGCTGGTGCCGGGATTATATGGCGATGAAACCAACCGTATGTATCGTCAGACGTGGAATATTACCCATAACGGCATCTGGGATTGGGGCCAGTCAAAACTCAGCCTGAATTACGAGAAGACCAATAATACCCGTCTGGCGGAAGGTTCAACCGGCAAAGTGGAAGGGATGATCGATGATGATACCTACACTACCAGCCGTTATTACGCCTGGCGCGTCAGCAACGAACTCACCATCCCGTTTACCCTGCTGGTGGATAACACCTTAACGCTTGGCGCAGAGTGGAATCGTGAAGAACTGAACGACCCGGCCTCGATGCAGGACACCGATGCCAGCGGCGCCAGCATCGATGGCGTATCGGGCGATCCTTCACAACGCAGCGGGAAGAACACCCAGGAGCTGAGTGCAATTTATCTGGAAGACACCATTGATGCCTTCGACGGCACGACGCTGATCCCCGGTGTGCGTTTCGACTATAGCGATCGTTTCGGCAGCAACTGGAGTCCGAGCCTTAACGTGCAGCAGGCGCTGGGTGATGACGTAACGCTGAAAGCGGGTATCGCGCGCGTGTTCAAAGCGCCTAATCTGTATCAATCGAGCGAAGGCTATCTGCTCGCCAGCAGCGGCAATGGCTGTGCGCCTGGCAGCAGCAGCGGCTGTTATCTGCTGGGTAACGGCAATCTGAAGCCGGAAATCAGCGTCAACAAGGAAGTGGGTTTGCAGTGGACGCATGACGGCTATGCGGCGGGTCTCACTTACTTCCGCAACGATTATCAGAACAAGATTGTGGCGGGCACCGATGCGCTCAGCACCGTTGACGTTAACGGATATTACTCGTCGACCTACGACGTGTATCGCTGGGAGAATGGCGGCAAAGCGCTGACTCAGGGGCTGGAAGCGAACCTGACGGTGCCGCTGATCGCCGATACGCTGAACTGGCGTACCAATGCCACCTATATGTTCACCTCGAAGTATAAAGAGAGCGGCAATCCGCTGTCGCTGATCCCGAAATACACGGTGAATAGCTGGCTGGACTGGCAGATCACCGACAAACTCTCCACTACCCTGAGCTGGACCATGTATGGCCGCCAGAAACCGCGCACCACGGCGGAGATTCGTAAGGAAGTGGGGACGATGTCGGATACCGAGGTGGCTGCGTATTCGATTGTCGGCGCGGGCGTGAATTATGCGCTGAACAAAAACCTGCGCTTCAACGTCGGCATCAGCAACCTGCTGGATAAACGCATCTATCGCGAGAACGATGGCGCATCAACTTATAACGAGCCGGGCCGTGCTTATTATGCCGGTGTCACTACGTCGTTCTAAGTTTTAGGCAACAGAACGGGAGCCGCAACGCACAGCGGCCCCGTTAATTTTGATAGGGCGATCAGGTCTGCGCTTTACGCGCTTTGTAACGGGCTACCATCGTCATCAGCGCCTGATAAATCAGGCCGGCATACAGGCTCATCATCACTACCATACCGATCTCTTTGCCCTGTGCTTGCCAGGTCGTGAACCACATAAAAATGCCCCACAGCAACGAAAACAACAGCCAGCCTTTTATAAACTTCTTCACACCCTGCATAACACCTCCCTCCTGAGTAAAAGACAGAATAGCTGTTCGCGATAATTTCGTCACCAAACTATATATTTCATCAGCCTGGTGCCTTCCATGCCGGCTTACTGGTGGTTGGCCCGTCAAATGCGCAGGCAGCCTATACGCTGGTATCCGTCCCCGTAACGGTTCGGGAATTATGCGTAAACGCCAGCGTGCCTGCTGCCATGATTTTCTTCAGGCAATAAAAAACCCGGCGCAATGGCCGGGTGTTGTTAAATTGAAAGCTTCATTTTTTTGTAAAAACCATTCGCAACCTGACATCTTTTTGCGGCATCTCTTTTGGAAATTTCCATCTGTATATCTGCGCCTTCACTGAATCATCAAATAAAAACTTTGGATCTGAATGTTCGATACGCACATTAGCAGGCTTGCCGTTTGCGTCAATGTCATAAACCACAATCACCTCACCGGTTTGATTTAACTTCCAGGCACGATCTGGATAATTTATTGAATTATCGGCACAGGCATCAATCGGCAGAGCTATGGAAGCCATGACCAGCAATGTTAGAAATATTAGTCCTTTCATAGCACAACTCCTTTTTAGTCTGATTAACATATTATCTGTCATGACTAAAAATCATTATCTGCGGAAGATTATCTTAATCGCTTCGCCATATTCAGGGCTTCCAGATGCGAATCCCTCATCTTTGATAATATTCGCTTAAAACACTCTTCGGGTTGAGAGTTCTGCGCCTTAGTATTTTTAGCCTTTCCCATTTTATCGATATCGTAACTTAATAAGACATAGCCTTCCTTACCTAATTGTCACGCCCTTAAGGGATATGCTGCAGAAGATGTTTCTGTCATGACATTTGCCATGAATAAGAGCACGACCAATGCTAATGATTTTATTTTCATCAATTCCTTCCCTGGAATTGATTGTCCCCCACCGAAAAGGGATTTTCTCAGCTGCTTTTAGATTCTGGTAGTCGGCCTGATATCCAGACCTGAGTTCATATCGCCGGATATTCGGAAACGCTGTATTTCACCATCTTTTAATTCTATTGAATTTTCCTTAACTGGCCAAAAGGTCTCAGAATTACAAAACCCGCTACCCAGCCGGTCGGCGGTTATACCCAAAATATGCCTTCCATCAGGAACGGAAATGGTGACGGATTCAGCTGTGTTTATTCTGGCAACCTCTTTCCCATCCAGAATCACCATTACATAGCACCCACCCCCCACGTACCAGCCTTTATCTCTGGTGACAGTTATTTTTGAGGGTCCCGCCCCCGTATACAGCAGGCGTTCAGCAGGAACGGCTTTCGCATCCTGGGTGCTAACCGCAGAAGTTGTGCAGGCACTAACCAAAAATACCAGAACAAGACAGATCAATTTTTTCATGTTGCTTCCAAATGCAGATATAACATTCCCTTAAATGTGATGGTGCGAATGAATTCACACCCTACGTCTTTTCCCGCAAACGCGGCATTGATACAGCCCGGTTTAATATGCAGTTTCTGGCTACTTACATCAGCGCCGGATAATAACACATGTCATTATACCTGCAAGTTACAATAACATTGTGTATCTGATCACCCTCACAAATCTCTCAATTCAATATCTGCCTAAGGGACACAATTGCTGGCCCGGCGCAGCACCATAACCTCAGGATTTACTCAGGCGCGGCAAAAATCAGGGTTGCGCTGGGAGAAGGGAACGCCGCCGACATTTCATGAACAACGCTCACTGGCCGAGCGCTTATATCGCGCTCAGGGCGTGAATACGCAACATCTGCTGGGACATAAAAATCAGGTGCAGACAGATAAATATCATGATGACAGAGGCAAAGAGTGGCGGGTGTTGATTTGTTAAGCGACGGCGCCCTGCGGCAGGGCACCATCGATCCGATCGCAGGGGTTACTCATTGCCCCATTGATTCAGAAACTCAGCGATCTCATCAATACGCAGCGCGTCGATACCGGCCTCACTGGCCATCTCGCCCTGCGCATTTTCACTGATTTCTTCGTTATTCATTAAGCGGGTGATCAGCAGCTGGAAATAGCGCGCCAGAGGTTCGCGTTCGGCCTCGCTGACCGGCTTTGCCGTTTCAGCCGCATACTCATCCGCGATGTCATAATATTTAATCGGTACTTCCTGATTCATAAGTCTTTCCTGGGGTTAAGGTCGATGTCTTCAGCCTGATAATCAGACCTTGAGCAGTTTCACCGTGCTATCCACGTCGATCTCATCTTCTGAGAAGATTAACGTCGTTCCCTGGAAGGTGGTGATCGCCAGTTTTTTCAGCGAACGCATGGCATCAGGCTTCGCGTCTGATTTTGGTCGGATATTGCTCATCAGTATCCCCACCGACATCACCGCATTTTCTTTATCAATGCGGGTATCGGCGGGCACTTCTTCGCTATAGACGAGATACGATTTGATCGACGTGAGCTTAATGCGCTCGCCGGCGATAAAGATGTATTTGCTTTCCGGCGCGACTTTCACCGCATACGCGGACAAACCCTTATTATTGGTGGTGGGTTCGAACGTCACCGCAGCATCTTTTTTAATCAGCTCAGGGTTGGCGACCTTAATCACATGAAAATAACGGTTGTCGCCGTTTTCATCTTTGATAAATCCAAAACCTTTATCCTGAAACCAGGTTGTGATCGTTCCTTTCATCGCCATTACCGCCTGTTTAATCGTTTATCTACTCAGTTTTTGCAGCGCGCAGTGTAAAGCACAATGTGGGCGCCGACTACGTCTTTGCTTTAAGTCTGGACGATAAAGTTGTGGTCTGCGAGTGGCGGAACGGCCAGATTCGCCAGCCGGGAGAAAATTGGTTATTATCCGCTCCCCTTCCCCATCCCGGCTGCCTGATGTCTGTGATTTTCGATAGCTTTATTGCCCCGCCGTGTCATGACCAGATAGAAATTCTCTATCAGGACGATCATCTGGTGGTGATCAATAAACCCGCCGGGCTGCTTAGCCTCTCGGGGAAAAATCCGCAAAATCTCGATTCGGTGCATCATCGGCTGGTACAGATATTTCCCGGCTGCACGCTGGTGCACCGCCTTGATTTCGGCACGTCCGGGTTGATGGTGATTGCGCGTAATAAGGCGATCAACGCCGCGCTCTGCCAGCAGTTCAGCGATCGCAGCGTGACTAAGGTGTACAGCGCGCTGCTGTGCGGGCATCTGGAGGACAACGAAGGGTTGATAGACGCGCCGATTGCCAAAGATCCGGCGCAGTTTCCGCGCATGGCGATTTGCGCCATCCACGGCAAGCCGGCTCGCTCGCGCTATCGGGTGGTGGAGCGCTTTTATCACACGCAGGAAGACGGGACGCCGCTGCCGCTGACGCGGGTGCAGCTCAGCCCGGAGACCGGACGCACCCATCAACTGCGCATTCACTGCCAGCAGCTGGGCCACCCGATTTTGGGCTGCGATCTGTATGGCGGACGTCTGCTGCCGGGCACCGCACAGACGCCGCGGCTGATGCTGCACGCCAGTGAGTTGCATTTTGTGCATCCCATCAGCGCCGCCGGGATCAACGCCCGGCATGATTGCCCGTTCTGACGCGACGGGCCGTTTATTACCACATCAAATCATCTGGCACTTTAAAATCTGCGTAGGGATCGTCTTCATCCTGCGCTTCCTGACTCAGCGCGCTGTTTAATACAATGCTGCCGGCATCGCGCTGCGCGATTTTATCGGCCACGCTGGCGGGGATAATCGCGTATTCACTCTCGCCGTTGTTGTCCGCCACCAGACGGGCAATGGCGAGGCGACCGCTAATCAGCTGCGACTGGGTGAGCTTATCCACCATGATTTTTTTAATTAAATTATTGTCGGTGAAGTTAAAACCAATATCGCCTTTAACGATACTGATTCGATTCATTTCAATCAGTTGCTTCACCTGCGCTTTATATTCTTTGGCGAGCGCGGCCTGTTTTTGTTGTTCGCTGAGCTGTTTATCACGCTCCAGCTGGGCTTTTTTATTTTCTTCCACCGCCTCTCTGGCCTCACGCGCCTGAACGCGTGATTTTTTAGCCGTTTTCTGCACTTTGGCCATTTTTTTGCTGGTCACTAATCCAGCTTTGAGCATCTGCTCTTGCAGGGTGAGCTTTGTCATCTTCGTATCTAAACCCGTTAAAAAATTTCCGCGATTATACCTGTAATTTTCGTCGCTACGCGAATATCAGACACAGCGGCGGATGCGGGCCAGAGGAGGGCATTTTTGCGCGGGTTTTGCAGAAGGGTTTTGCAGAGGTTTTGCAGAAAGGGATTGGCTCAGCGGAAAACTACCCTGACCACCGCAGCGGTGACCAGGGTAATGATGGAGCAGGTGTTACATGTTCGCGATAATCGCGTCACCAAACTCTGAGCATTTCAGCAGTTTAGCGCCTTCCATCAGACGTTCGAAGTCATAGGTCACGGTTTTCGCCGCGATAGCGCCTTCCATGCCTTTGACGATCAGGTCTGCGGCTTCGAACCACTCGAGATGACGCAGCATTATATTTATAAAACCATCATAATATATTGATAAAAAGGATAAAATTCAGAATACAAAATAAACAAGTTAAAAATAAACCGTAATCTAACCCACTGATTTTTTTTAACTTAAAAGAGATTTTGATAACCAAGCCTTGCTCCATTTATGAACAATCGAGAATCTTGATGCTCATCACGAATGTTTGTAAATCGAGATTTTTAGCATATGCTTGATCAAAAAAATACCCTCCAACATATGCACCTATAATTTTAATTAATTTAATACGTACATATCATCAAGTGGATTATTTAAAACTCAACCATGAAGGGAATTGAATAATGACTTAATTTCCCCATATGAAAGCGCCCCTGCATATCTCATTTCATACTCATTTTCTTCAGCCCTTTTCCTTACTAATTTAAAATCAGAACCTTCATTGCTCATCTTCCAAAACTTAATTTGTCTCGATGAGTTTGAAAGAGCCTTAATCACATTGGAAATGGTAGTATCTTTGCAGTGCATGCCAAATATAATTGACTTCATTGAGGTGTCAATCTCCCCAACCCCAATGGGTCCAAACATCCGCCATTCATTTTCATAACGCCAATCACTAGATTTAGTTAAGAGGCATACATTCTCAATTTCTTCTGGCATAACTCCTGTGGAAAGCCATTCATCAATAAGGCTAACCTTCAACTTACGAGAACCAGCATAAATAATTTTCTTTGCAAGCCCTTCATTTGCTTCGCGCATATCATATTCGACACATAATCCCTTGTGATTATTACCATAATGCGACCACATTAACGGACTATCGAATTTTCTACTTAGGCACAGCACTCCCCTTTTGAAAACACGTAGAATTTCCTCTTCAATAGCACGCTTATATCTCTCCCTTATATACCAATCAGGGTTGTCCACATCAGGGTCTGTAGCGTAGTAACTTACATCCTGTAAAAACCTCAAAACCTCCGAATCTGAAAGTACACTAGCTCTTTCAGCAGCGGCGTCTGCTTTAATTTTTAGTATTTTAGCTAATTGAGAAAATTCTTTTTCCCTTCTTTTTTTATTAGATTACACACCACGCTCTTCAATGTTTCATCATCCACATCGATGGAAATAACCGGCTTACAATCAAGTGGATCATTGAAGTTGCCAGGATCGGAGAAATATGCCTTATGGAGTGTAAGTGTTTCAATAGTATTTTCATTAAAAGAGAGATACTTGTATAAATTCGCCGGTATTTACATATGATTCTTATGGTTTTTGGGTGAATCTTGATGATACACACAGCAATAAACGCTAGGCAATAGCAGGGAACGCTTGGTTGTTACCTCACCACCGGCAGGTCCGAAAATCGGGTTGTGTAAGCCGGTGGCAACATCTCTCTTTTCATATCCCACGCTTACTGAATGCCCTGACCTGCGAACCATCATTTGCCCTTCCCGCTTTGGTTAAGGCCGTCAACTACACGCATCAGAGACTCGCTGTTAGCCTGTGGGTTGAACTCATCAAAGAGATTGAGCTGTGCAATGCCCTGACTGAAAAAGTCACCCAGCATTACGCCTGCTTTCATATAACGATGGCCATCAATCCAGATACAGTCGAGGGCATCCATAGCAAGACGTATGATGTCCCGTGTATCGTTTGATGGCGTTAGCAGCTTCCCCATTGCCTGATTGCCGTAGAACACTTCATTAACCGCGTGCGGACTGGTGCGAACGAACACAGTTATCTGCCGACAATACTGTTTTTCACCACGCAGTTTCTCCGCTGCTCTTTCCGCATAAGCGCAGATGGCCTGGCGCATTTCCATGTACTCCGTGATGCGGTGTCCAAACGAACGTGAACACACAATTTGCTGCTTTGTCGGTGCGAATTCTTCCATCTCCAGGCACGGCTCGCCGCGCAGCTCTCGCACCGTTCTTTCCAGCACCACATTAAAATGCTTCCTGATGATCCAGGTGCTCTGCTCTGACAAGTCTTTCGAAGTCATAACGCCCATTGCATTCAGTTTTTTACTGATGCGGCGGCCGACGCCCCACACATCCTCAACCGGCACCAGCGCCATCAGTTTTCTCTGGCGGTCAACATTCGACAAATCCAGCACTCCGCCTGTCTGCGTCCATTTTTTGGCGGCATAATTTGCCAGCTTCGCCAGCGTTTTAGTCTGGGCAATGCCAACACCAACAGTAAGATGGGTATCGCGTTTGCTCCGTGCGCGGACCTGCCGCCCGAATTCTTCCAGTAAGTTATGCCTCTCCATCCCCGAAAGATTCATGAAAACCTCATCGATGGAATAGATTTCCACCGCAGGAGCCATTTCCTCAAGCGTGGCCATCACCCGATTAGACATATCCGCGTACAACGAGTAACTGGAGCTGAAGACATGCACATTGTGGCGGCGCAGTTCGTTTTTAATTTTGAAATACGGATCGCCCATTTTGATGCCCAGTACTTTCGCCTCGGCTGAGCGGGCAATGCAACAACCATCGTTGTTCGATAGCACCACCACCGGTTTGTCGCTTAAATCTGGCCTGAACACGGTTTCGCAGCTCGCATAGAACGAGTTCACGTCAACCAGGGCAAACATCAGATGCCACGATTCGGATTAAACACCTGGAGCAGACGTACTTCACCATCGGCGGTCGAGATGTCTCGAAAAGTGGTTGTGTGTGTCTCGATCCACTTATTCGCTGCGCGCAACGTGTAATACCAGTTGAGCCGGTCAAGTTCCCGCACGAAGTCGATTGTGCTGATAGTGAAGCGGCCAGCGGCATCGCGTTTTATCGCCTGCCGGAAGGCAATCATGATTTCATAGTCGCGTGGCATGATTTGTTCGGCATCAATAACAACTGCGTTTATATACAGTATTATTGATCGATTGCATCGATCAACCCGAACTTAGGAGGTTTCCGAGAAGGGATTGTCAGGGAAGGAAATTTAGTAGACTCATTGCCGCATGTTTACAGGGATTCGGTCACTTACTCCGTTTCACCGTACAGAGATTGACCTGGTTGGCAGAATCTCGCGTCATTAAACTATTCCATCGCAATGCAATTGGAGATAGCATAAGAGAAAGTTAACAAAGGCATGTGTTATAACCTTTGAGTTGTCATCTGGATTCTGCCGTAGAGCACCTCTTTAACTACATTTGAACTGCGACTAGTGCTTTTTGGTACTATAACGTTTAACAGTATGAATGGACTGGACGAATAATCAGGAGATTAAATACATGGCAGGTGTAAACGATTCGTTATCAATGAGCATGCAGGGATACTCCAACCTGCGTATGCGTGAAGGTGTGGTTTACGGCTACTATAACGATTTAGGGCCACACGCAGGAAATTGTACCTGGGGTGTAGGTACTCTTGCCCACTTCGGGACATGTACTGAAGCTGAGTTAAAAACTGTTGTGACAACGAAAGACATTAATGCAGCGTTGTCTAAGCATGTACATCAGGTTGAACGATATATACGGAAAAAAGTCTCACATACCCAATTAACACAAGCTCAATTCGACGCGTTAGTCTCCTTTTCTTACAATGTCGGTAATCCTTCGTCCGTAATGGAGTCGGCAGATAAAGGCGATATGGAATCTGTCAGAAAAAAAATGCTCCAGTACATCTATGTTTATAAACATGATGCAAGGGGACACAAGGTAGGAAACCCCAAAATACTTGCTCCGCTCTATCACAGACGTGTCGAAGAATCAGCACCCTTTAAATAAGGATATATTATGATACGGAACCTCTTTGCCAGTGCCCTGTTATCTCTTGTCATTGCTGGCAGTGCTTATGCTGCAACAGATAATGATATGGATGTCAGAATTGACCAGCTGATGGGAGAAGGAACGCATCAGCAATATCATGCTTTCTTTGATACCTTGCAAAATGCAGTTGCTAAAAAAGATAAAGCAAAACTTGCATCATTAATCGATTATCCGATAACTGTGTATGTAGATAAAAGAAAAACCGACATAAAAAAACCCAGTGAGTTTATTAAAGTATATGATAAGGTTTTCGATAAAAGATTGAGCGACATTATCCTTAGTAAAAAATACTCAGACCTTTTCGTTAAGGATACAGGCGTGATGGTCGGTGACACTGGTGAAGTGTGGTACAGTGGAATTTGCACCAAAAAAGACTGTAGTAAGTTCATTATACGAATTATTGCTATTAACAACAAATGACAAGCTGATATTGATCATCCACTGTAAAATAAAATTCGAGCATTAACATTGAGCCTGACAATTAACCAGGCTCGAAAGTTATCATCTGTGGTTCAATAGCACAAGATAAGTTGTTACAGTCATATTTAAGAAACTATCGCCAGATTGATTCCTGGTTTATCTCTTTAGTTGAAATCGTATAACTCGTATTTCTTCAACTTACGTCTGATATACCGGACCTCAAATCCCAGCGCTATAACAGCAACAACAAGCATCCCCACTACAACACTTATCACAATAATAAGTCATCCCTGTCTTAACGAAACTACACCAAGGAATTGTAACCTGCCGTTATTATCATAGGGAACAATGAAACACACAAAAAAGGAATGACAATTTTAAACTGTTTGTTCAGGCATGATAGGCCAGTCAATATCCTGCACAGTCGATGTATCTACCCTGCTCAATTGCACCGTGTACTTTTCCCACGCGACGAGCCTGATCTGCTCTTCCTCTGTGGCCACGCCGTGTTTTTCTGCTCTCTCCAGCGGCGCAATAATGCTTTCCGCAACCTGCATTCTTTCGGTTTTTTTTCGCTCATTGGCCTGAAGTATTTCATCTGTGGTGTAAATTCGCGGTACCACGCGCATGTCATCACACTGCCAGTCATTTCCACGCAGGGGCAGAATGAAACCCTCCGGGACTTCCAGTTCCTGCGGAAGAATTTTTTTACTGTTGCCTTTGATACTGTAGTTATCGAATATCCGAATCGTGTGGCTATGCATAACCATCTGCACACCGGAGTAATCATTTCCCTTTATCTTGAAAATACTCAGGCTTTTGATGACGGTGGCCAGCTGACCAAAACGGAGATAAACGCCGTTTCGTCTTCTGAACTGACCAGCAGATCACTGATCGCAATCTCGATCGTGAAATCAGGATATGCTTCCTTTAACGCCCTCCGGAGTACATCACTTACCTTTTCCCCTTCCTTCCCGTTGAGGGTGATACTGATGTCATTGCCTGCTTTATTTTTCAGCGGGCTGGGATTGACGATTAAATTCATCGTCTGGTGAGTTCCCAGCCAGTTCGCGTAAGGGTTGTAAATCTGGCCGCTGATGATCTGGTTATCATCACGCGGCGTGGCGAGAGGCAAACCTTCTGCAAAACCGGCATATACTGTTATCTGATGTTCGTTCAGATTGACGCTCTGCCGAAGCATGGTAATAGGCAGACCGTAGATCACAATCAGGGTGCCGCTGCTAACCACGTCATAACTGGTAATTAAAGCGTCAAACTCAACCTGCAATCCTGCCCCTGGCGAATTTTTAGTGTCGAACGGACCAATGGCCTTCCCTGTGCTATCCAGCGGAGGCTTGCCGTCCCTGTCCGTGATTTCAATTCGGTAGTAGCGCATCAGGTGGCCTCAAACTGGTTACTGCAGATGCGGTAGACAAGCATTCCGGGCGAACAATTTTCAAATTCAGACTGGTATCTGCCCAGAGGTCTCCAAATCCGGCTCCGGCTGAGTAGTCGAGGATTTCACTGATGACGTGTTCTCCGTCCCGCCAGAATTGCCGGGTAGCGCCGATGTCTGCAACGAAACAATCCTGTCCGTAATATTCAATGACGAGATTTGACTGCTCCACATTCCACTGACTGATTGCATCAACGCGTGCGCCTGATCGGGTTTGTTTATCGACGAGAGGCATGTAAAAAAACCAGTTCACCTATTGCCTCATCCAGCTCTATAACACCGCGCTCGAGAGCAACATCCAGTGGTTTGGTCTACCATCCTTTCCCTTCCACCGGGTAAACCAGATTCGACAGTCGGATAATTTCGTTCACCAGCGTGTTACGCGCGCCGTTTTCTCCCTCCCAGGCCTTCATTCCTGTGGCGATTTTTTACATCAGCAGATAGGCCACGCGGGGACCGGCCACCACGCCAAGACCTTCTGAAAAAATGGCTGAGAAAACTTTTGCTGAGAATAAAAAAATGTTCTTTGTAGACCGCTTTAGAAATTGGCGTGGCATGGATATAAGCCGATCCAACGTCGGTTTCGACAGGCAGAATAAAATTCATGCTCCTTGATATTTTCATCAGATTTCCCACATTTCAGCGTTGATGTAGTAAGTGCCTGTGATGGTAATAGCCACTCCGGGATCGCCCCCGGCAAATGACATGCCCTGCACGCCGGTAATTGCGGTTTCCATCAGTTTAAAGCCGCCGAATACGGTGACAACTTTGCATCACCAATAGCCGCTGGCGTTTGTACTGTGCCCCCAGCGCCTGGCTGCGAAGCAGGTGCACGCGCGCCTGCATAATCACATAGGCTGCGGCGACTGAACCGCGCCGGTCATAGCCGGGAGAAAGTCGGTTAAGTTCCCCTGAAAACTTAACTCCACACCTTCCTTTGCCAGATACGATGCCGAAACGTTAAGTTCGGAGTGTGCGGTAAATTTGATGCTGGCGCGGACGCGATTAAGCACACCAGGCCTGAGCATAGGATTTGGCACGGATTACCTCCTTTTAAGCCAGCTGCATTGTCACGTTGATGTTGAAGAGAATTTCGGTAAATCCGCGCATCGGGGTGTATTTCGCTGACATCCCGGCATAGCACCCTTTGGCGTAATCGTTCGGGTTGTTTTTGACATAGGGTTTAAATGCGACGGCATTAACCGGTGTCTTACCATTGACCAGACCGTAAGAAACACCGGAGTTAAACACGCTCTGCGCGCGTAGCTGGAGGCGGTCAATACCATCCTGGTCGAAATAAAGGGGGTTAATCGGGTTATTGCTTCCGTTGATCACTTCATTAGCCAGCGCCATATCGACATTGATCTGCACCCAATCCACCGAGTACCAGTAAGTCATCTCGTTACCGTCACTGGTCACGCCCTTAACCAGAATCGTGTTGGAGATGCCCCCCTCCGCGCCGGTATCAACATAGCTGACGTGTTGTGCCACCAACGTTTTCAGGATACTGTTCTTAGCCTTATTGGCGTTCTCAGCCTTGAGAAAACGAAAAGCCATCGGTGGCACCTTATTGATTTCCGAGGGTGATGCGGAGATCAGATTCCACATTGCGGCGGCGGCATTAGTTGATGGATATGTGTCATCTGCGACCGCAATTATCGATTTAATACCCGAATACGGGCTGATGATCGCCATAAATATATGGGCAACGCGATGTTACTTGCTCTGGTGACAGGTCAACGGATCGGTGACATTTCGAACATGAAGTTCTCTGACATATGGGATGATTATCTTCACGTAATACAGGAAAAAACAGGGAGTAAAGTCGCGATCCCTCTTTCACTTCGGTTACAGGCGATCAATATGTCTTTAGAAGAGGTTGTGAATCGTTGCAGGGATTATGTAGTTAGTCCTTACCTTGTGCATTTCTTTCGCTCTACATCCCAGGCTGAACGAGGATCGCAAGTACAAGCGACAACAATAACGACTAATTTTAGCCATGCCAGTGATAAAGCAGACATTGAGTGGGGTGAAGGTACACCCGCTACATTCCATGAGCAACGTTCACTTTCCGAGCGCCTATATAAGACTCAAGGTATCGATACAAAAGTATTGCTGGGCCACAAGACCCAACAACAAACTGATAGATATCATGATACTCGAGGTAAAGAATGGGTGAGGTTATTAATTAGTTAGCCATGTTTAATTGATATACATACGATTTGAAACACTATTATCAAAACCTGTAGAAACGTTATCAGCGCTAAAGTAACTGCTAAGGAAGCTATGAAATAAGTCTTTATATTTGATAAGCACAATATAGATAAAAACAAGGTCATCCCCAATTGAAGGAAACAAACAAAATAAAACATGTAAGTCCCTTTCATATATCCCAAAGCCTTATAGCGCTGTATAAATGCGCTATTCATTGAGGTTAGGATCACTATAAGAGCAAATACTAATGCCATCATAGCTGTAGCATATGAAGCGAGGGCTGACCCGAGTCCATCTAGATGTTCAACGAAACTTACATTGGGAAAAAAATGATACCTGAATTTATATAACAACCACCCTGCCAAATTGGTAAGGATTATAAACAAAGCAGGAGGCATTATTTTCATAATTTTAAAACCCAGCCAACCGTAGATCTGCATTATTATTATATGAAAATATCATTTGAGAATCAATTGATGCCGCACCTCTAATATTAATCTTATCATAAATACCTCCAGCGGCGATCACTTGAAGTTCGACAGCCTGATCACCAATAAGTTGCTTGGCAGCAATCGTCATGTCTCTGATCCCAGTAGGCAAATTCGTAAGAGTAGGAACCATAACATTTCTAATGTTTTTCCTATTCTTAGGCTTGATAGTTATTTCGAAACTATCAACATCAAGAAGATCTGCATTACCAATACCCAGCCAATTCCCTATTTCATTCATAGAAAAAGGGGCTGTGCTATCTATAGTGAAATTCACTTTACCCATATGTGCAAATGACAACGCTTTCGCAGGAGTAATCGTAGTGGTGATTGGCGACAAAACGATATTGTTATTATTATTCAGATTAAAAAACATTTTATCATAATATGTTGAAAATGCACCAATCTTAGGGCCAAACAATGTACTCCCGAACCCGATGCACCTTGGGTTAGCTATAACATATGAAGCAAATGCTATTTCCTCATTTTGTTGAAGTATAGTAGAAATATCTTGGTAACTATTTTGTACCTTATCAACCTTTTTAATTATGTCTGTATCATTTGTTTTTAAAAAAACAAAAACATCTCCGGACATATGATGGATAGTATAAAAAGCACCATTAAGTGAAACTGACTGATTTCCTGCTTGAATCAAACTGTGAAGTGAAGTCGAAATATTACTGAAAAGACTTGATCCGACTTGGGGCCTCAAGCCGATACTATAATAATTAACTTTCATCCCTGTATCTCTTGTCTTGTGTTTTAATTATTAAATATTCTACACGCAGAACTCAAAATCAATAAAAAGATCAGGTTTTTTGATAACTTTTTTTGATAACTTTTTGATAACCGCCGATTGCCTTATACAAAAACGGGAGCCATTGGCTCCCGTTCTACATTCCACCCAAAAAGGCAGCTTACATATTCGCGATAATCGCGTCACCAAACTCTGAACATTTCAGCAGTTTAGCGCCATCCATCAAACGTTCGAAGTCATAGGTCACGGTTTTGTTGGCGATAGCGCCTTCCATGCCTTTAACGATCAGGTCTGCGGCTTCGAACCACTCCATGTGACGCAGCAGTATTTTAGCGATAGTTAGTTAAAAGCATGAAATACATGGCTTTTATTAAGGATTTCCACTCAGATTATCATTTAAAATCACCGAGAAAATTCCTTTACTTTACAATAGGCTGCTATTGGTTTTGGGGAAAGGTTTTCCAGATAATCCCGGACTAAGTGTTTCTATAAAGTTGGTGAATCTGGAAACCATACACGCGTTACGACCCACACCACTACACCGATCACCGCCAGGACTCCGTTTGGGAAACGGAAATATTGTACGTTAAGACTAAAAATTGACCACCAAGCCCCTGGGGGATCTTAGGAAGACTCTCCAGGGGGCAACAAGTTGATTACCAACTACCGTAAGGATATTTTTTCCCTTTGATAAAATCCTCGGTATCTTTTCCGTACTCATAGCCGTTAGAGAACCGCGTTATTCCTTTGCAAATATCTAATTTATTCCCTGATACGGTTTTAAGAACTGACGGTGTGACGCGGTAATTAGGCTCAGAACCACTTCCCTGTAACCAGATGGCTACTTTTCCCTCCGGAGCCAGACCAATTTGCACTCTGTCGTAATACGCAGTTTTTCCCCGATAATCCCTGTACTCACTCGGCCTGAGCATTTTCTCCAGTACAGGTTTAGGGATCGTCAGGTGAGTTTCATACACTTTTTTATCGATAATCGAATCCCAGCAAAAAATAATATGTCGGGGGGGGCGTTTAACGTGATTCCAGTAGCCACCAGGCGCACGGTCTCTGTCGTTCCACTCGCCGATAACGTCGGGCAGGTCGGGTGTACTGTTCAGCGTGTTAAAACGATAGTCCTTTCCATCAGCGTCAAGAATAGCGGCGAACGTCACCACTGCTGGCAACGCTTTGGGTGTGAAAAAGTTAAAAGTCCACTCTGTTGGCTCATCGTTTTGGGCGACAGTACCGGGCAAAGATTTCCCCTGACAGGCCGCCAGTGCCAATAAAGGAAGAAGACAGGCCACACGGATTATTCCCATACTCTATTCCCGTCCATATCATAAACTGTACGTTGCCAGCGCTCGTCCGGCCGGTTGGTGAACGTCACCAGCTTCGCCGGTTTGACCGCACCGCTTATTATTCCCTGGCCGTCTCTCACCACACTGTTCCAGTTGGCTGAGCAGTGGATATATTTTTCGGCCAGCATCAGAATTTCTGGCGTGGTAAAACCGGGGGCTGAGTGTCCTCCCCTTATGGCGCGGCCCATCACAATCGCTTTTTCGCACAGGCTGTTCAGCTCTGGCCGGAGTGACAGGTTGTCGTCTTTAGGTAAAATAGGGGAAAATTCTACCCCGGCATCCTGTGCCGCATCGAGCATCACCCGCAACACCACCTTCGACCAGTCGTTACGCGTAGGACGGTCGATAACCAGCGCGGCACCGCTGCGTTTCTGTAGCGTTCCGTAACGGTCTGCTGGCATTTTGTCGTCATGCCAGGTATCAACATTCACCTCCACCGCATTCAGCAGTGGCGCTATCGCCGGATAGCTGTCCATGGCTGTAAGCTGCTCACAGGTCTGCCGGTAAATCCGCGTTTCCGTGTCGGGGGTGGAAAGGGGCACGGTTTCAAACTCCGGCCGGGTCAGGAAATAGGCTTCGTGCTCATCGGGGTTATAACCGCCGCCAATATCAGAGTGCGCACCGGGCAAAGCCAGTTCCGGCCACGCCGGTTTCACGCTGTTCAGTGCGAAGTTAAAGCGGCATTCGTGTTGCGCGGTGATGTGGAACACTTTGTCTGCCACGCCCGGACGCAGCACCAGATTCACTTCCCCGGTATCGGCGCTGTGCGGGTTGAGGCCGTTAACCGGTGTCCCGATGGCGGCTACGGTATCAAATATCCCCAGAAAGCGGGTTTTTCCTCCTGGCGCCCCGGAAAATTCAGTACCATCCAGCCCGGCCTTAATCGCCGATACAATGGCCTGGTCCTGGCTGAATATCCGGTTAGCAAAGTGGCGCGCTGCCGCTGCTCCCCGGCTGAAGCCAAAAATATCAAACTGCAGCTCTTTTATGGTGCAGGAACCGGCGTTGGCATGTTGGAGTAAATAATCCTGAATACCGGCAGCCAGTGCTGCAACTGCTTTATCGGTTTTTCTCACTACGCCAGTATCGCCCCGGCCTGTTCCCATTCCGTAAGTGCTGTCGCCAGCCCCGTCTTCCGTACCGATACCTTCGATATAAATAGCGTACTGACCTGCTCCTGTATCGGGCCTGATATCCTGTCTATACAGTGTATTCAACCAGTGTACGTTGCTGTAGTAACCGATATAACTCCCTGCAGCAGTACCGCTGTAGCCACGTTTTAGTCGCACGCACTGGGAATACGCAGATCCAGCATCAGCATCATTCATCCCATAGTGTTCGGCAGTACAGACTGCCTGCCGATCGCCGCTGTTATTGGCATTATTGCCGGTGCCGTCAAAGAACACCCCGATCGTCAGCGTGATTTCACGTTTCTTCTTCGCGGACTGTGCACGCTGTTCAGGCTCTGACGCCTGCGCTTCTTTCCTCGCGGTCTCAGCCCGTTCGGCCACCCGTCCGGCGTTACAATCGCTTTCGTAGGTGTGCGTCTGGACTGAAGGACTAAACCGGGCGCGGCACGGGCAGGAGCTGTAGCTGTCCAGCGAACCCGCCCACTCTTTCAGCTCTCCACCCACCTCGTAGGTGTCCCCCATGCCGCCGCACACGCGAAAGCGCCCCTCATGCTTCCCGCAGGTCACCGGGTCACCCACCCTGACCTGCTGCCGCTCAATGCCACCGATTTCGTAGGTGTCGTCAGATGCACCCGAAAGGATCCGCCCACCACAGGTGGTTTTATCCAGGTGATACAGAAAAAATCCCGTTGTCATAATCCCTCATGAATGAAATGGTTATAAAATCAGCGCATCATACCTTAATCATGACTTAACCAAAATCTTCGGCTTCTGATTGGCGGAATTGGCCTCCCGGCTTTCTCTGATTTTTTGTCGTATCAGAGCACCAGGGAGACCCTCTACTGGTTCCCAAAATACGCTTCCAGGCTCAGGCAGGAGCTGTTGACTCCATGACGGATTTTTTTAATACTCTCCACGCGCCAGCAAAATCTGGTGTCGGGATTGGTCTCCCGGATAACTAAAAAGGCGCATACCACGCCAGACGTGGTTTTTTTATGCGTTAAGCACAGTCACATCTCAATGGTGGGTTGTGTGGGGGCGGAGAAATCCGCGCCGGGTCCTTTTTAGCCGGTAAGACCAACTCTGCACAACTCACCACCCAAGATTGGTCTCGACGGTGGTGATTTACCTTCACTAAAAAGGAAAATCCCATGACATCATTGCTCGTCAATCTTCTTCAACCTGAAATATTAGCCCATGACGGGAAAGCCGTTACAACCTCAACTGCTGTGGCTGAG
Organism: Pantoea sp. X-Soil-TKNS-1207; assembly: GCF_059730485.1. NCBI lineage: Bacteria > Pseudomonadati > Pseudomonadota > Gammaproteobacteria > Enterobacterales > Erwiniaceae > Pantoea > Pantoea sp. X-Soil-TKNS-1207. Next base: position 1,758,978 of record NZ_AP035958.1, on the reverse strand, counting down.
TATTTTCATAAACGGCATGATCACGTCATCGATAAGATTCGAACAACAATTGCCGAATGTGATCCAGCCTGGCATCTCCCAAATTTTCGGGAGATGGTCCGTGAAGTACCTGGTGGTGATGGTGCAGTGCGAAAAATGCCTATGTTTGAACTCACCCGCGATGCGTTCGTGCTGATCGCTATGGGCTTCACTGGGAAAAAAGCCCTTCAGTGGAAAATAAATTACATCAACGCCTTTAACCGCATGGAAGACGAGCTTAACCACCGCAGCCATCCCACACCCACCCATCGCCACAAGCAACGTTTCGTCATCTACATGGAAAACGGGCTAGTGACCTGCCAGCGGCCAGTCTTAGACAGCGAATACATTTGCACTATTGAAGCCTTTCTGGAGATCGCCAGGAAGGCAGATTATGTGGTGATCCACAAAGATGATCTGCTGAAAAAACTGGCATCATAAAAAAGTCAGCGCGGAAGAATCAATTTGCCAGACAGGTCACATCGGTACCTCACCGATCGCCTACTATCTCTATTCCGGACCTACCACCCGGATTGCGTTTAATACCGATTTATTTCAGTGCAGTCGTTATTCCAATTACATCTTCGGCCCGCTAACGCGGGCTTTTTTTCTCAGATGCTCGGCGAGTCCGGGTACCATGAACGCGTTACGACCCACACCACTACACCGATCACCGCTAGGACTCCGTTTGGGAAACGGAAATATTGTACGTTAAGACTAAAAATTGACCACCAAGCCCCTGGGGGATCTTAGGAAGACTCTCCAGGGGGCAACAAGTTGATTACCAACTACCGTAAGGATATTTTTTCCCTTTGATAAAATCTTTTATATCTTTGTCATATCCATAAGTAAAATCGCTCTTGGTTATCCCTTTGCAAATATCTAATTTATCCCCTGATACAGTTTTTAGAACTGACGGTGTGATGCGATAATTAGGTTCTCCCCGCGCAACACCACTTAACCAGACGGCCACTTTTCCTTCTGGGGCCAGCCCAATTTGCACAGATTTATAATATTCGTCACTCCCCTGAGAATTCTTGCTCGTGCTAGACAGAAGCATTTTATCCAAAATAGGTTTAGGGATGGTCAGTACGGTCTCATAAACTTTTTTATCAATAACCGAGTCCCAGCAAAAAATAATATGCCTGGATGGGCGTTTAACGTGATTCCAGTGACCGTTAAGCGTCCGGGCGTTATCGTTCCATTCGCCGACGACACCATTAAGCGCTTTTGTGCTGTCGAGAGTATTAAACTCATAAACCTTACCATCAGTATCCTGAACAACGGCGAACGTCACTAGAGCCGGCAGCGCCTTGGGCGTGAAAAAATTAAACCACCACTCTTCCGGCACATAGCTATGAGCGGTTGTACTAGGCAAGGATTTCCCCTGACAGGCCGCCAGTGCCAATAATGGAAGAAGACAGGCCACACGAATTATTTCCATGTTTTATTCCCGTCCATATCGTATACCGTCCGCTGCCAGCGCTCGTCCGGTCGGTTGGTAAAGGTCACCAGCTTCGCCGGTTTGACGGCACCACTAACCATACCCTGCCCCTCCCGCACTACGCTGTTCCAGTTGGCCGAGCAGTGAATATATTTTTCGGCCAGCATCCGAATTTCCGGCGTGGTAAAGCCAGGTGCAGACTGACCGCTGCGAGCGGCACGGCCCATTACAATAGCTTTTTCACACAAGCTATTGAGTTCTGAGCGAAGTTTTAATTCTGCATTTGTATCTCGGATAGGATCAAATACCACCCCGGCATCCTGCGCCGCATCGAGCATTACGCGTAATGTCACCTTTGACCAGTCGTTGCGCGTGGAACGATCAATCACCAGCGCGGCACCGCTGCGCTTTTGCAACGTACCGTAACGGTCGGCTGGCATTCTGTCGTCATGCCAGGTATCCGCGTTCACTTCTACCGCATTCAGCAACGGCGCGATGGCCGGATAACCGTCCATCACATCAAGCTGTGCACAGGTCTGCCGGTAAATCCGCGTTTCCGTATCGGGAGTGGCAAGCGGTACGGTTTCAAACTCCGGTCGGGTCAGGAAGTAGGATTCATGCTCATCGGGATTGTAGCCGCCGCCTATATCAGAGTGCGCCCCGGGAAGGGGCAGCTCCGGCCACGCAGGTCTTACACTGTTCAGCGCGAAGTTAAAACGGCACTCGTGCTGCGCGGTAATGTGAAAAACCTTCTCCGCCACACCCGGCCGCAGCACCAGATTGACATCCCCGGTATCGGCGCTGTGCGGGTTGAGGCCGTTAACCGGCGTCCCGATGGCCGCCACCGTATCAAATATCCCCAGAAAGCGGGTTTTACCTCCCGGCGTACCTGAGAACTCGACGTCACCCAGCCCGGACTTGATGGCCGCAATAATGCCGCGATCCTGACTGAATACCCGGTTGGCAAAGTGCCGGGCCGCAGCGGCTCCGCGACTGAAGCCAAATATATCAAACTGTAATTCCCTGACGAGTCCCACATTGCTTTCAGATGGCTTGTCTAAATAGTCTTTGATCGCAGTGGCAAGTGCAGCTACTGCCCTGTCCGTTTTTCTAACCACACCGGTGTCGCCCCGCCCGGTAGCCATTCCGTAACCGCTGTCGCCGGTACCGTCTTCCGTGCCAATACCTTCGATATAAATGGTGTATTGCCCTTGTCCGGCATCAGAAGGAAAATCAGTAGTGTAAAGTGTATTGAGCCAGTGCACGTTACTGTAGTAGCCGAGATAACTACCAGCTGCGGTGCCGCTGACCCCGCGATTCAGCCGAACACACTGCTCTAACGCAGACGTAGATTCTGCATCATTCATCCCATAGTGTTCGGCAGTACAGACTGCCTGCCGATCTCCGCTGTTATTGGCATTATTGCCGGTGCCGTCGAAGAACACCCCGATCGTCAGCGTGATTTCACGTTTCTTCTTCGCGGACTGTGCACGTTGTTCAGGTTCTGATTCCTGCGCTTTTTTCCTCGCGGTCTCAGCCCGTTCGGCCACCCGTCCGGCGTTACAATCGCTTTCGTAGGTGTGCGTCTGGACTGAAGGACTAAACCGGGCGCGGCACGGGCAGGAGCTGTAGCTGTCCAGCGAACCCGCCCACTCTTTCAGCTCTCCACCCACCTCGTAGGTGTCCCCCATGCCGCCGCACACGCGAAAGCGCCCCTCATGCTTCCCGCAGGTCACCGGGTCACCCACCCTGACCTGCTGCCGCTCAATGCCACCGATTTCGTAGGTGTCGTCAGATGCACCCGAAAGGATCCGCCCACCACAGGTGGTTTTATCCAGGTGATACAGAAAAAATCCCGTTGTCATAATCCCTCATGAATGAAATGGTTATAAAATCAGCGCATCATACCTTAATCATGACTTAAGAAAGGAAATTTAAAAATGGTTTTGCGGGAGTGATTAATAAATGAACTAAAAAATTGTCCCCGGTCAACTCTGGCGCGATCCGCTAAACCTCACGACCTCAGGTTTACGTAGCGTTTATTCAGCCAGATCTACAGTCGCACCGCTCAAACTTCAACCAATGATGCGACCTGTATAGGAGGGCTAAAGATGAATTTATCAAATGCAAAGCTGTTCACGATGGTTTTTATATTTTGTTTTGCTTACTGGGCAGGCCTGGCATGGTATCTCTATATGTTGTACAAAAACATTTAACACCCGCAATAAAAAAGCCGGTCACAGACCGGCTTTGAATGCTAAGAAGACGACCAACCAGAACAAACTACACAGCAGCATCACTATTAGCCACGTGTTACGACGAGACATTCCCTGTTTACCTTCCCTCTTAAATGGTGTTCAAAAATTAATCTTTTAAACCCATATTTTCAAAGTGGCTTTACAGATCAATCATCGCCGATTGATCGTTCAAAACGATCAATTACAAACATCATGCTCCTTCATTAACCAGAGATTATACAACTCGATTACCACCGTTCTACATTACAACCCAAATGAGCATAACTACTTGGTTTTACAATGTTTCCTCGGCTTTTAAGTTAAATTACCATGCTAAGTGGCTTAAACCGTTTAAGCCGAAAACAGGGAGATGCAGGGATGAAGATAGTCGGCTTACTTCTGTCACTCGGGTTAATGGCATGCACCACAGCACATGCATCCGTACACCAGAGTGTGACTGTGGCAGAAGCAAAGAATATGCGTGATGACAGAAACGTTGTTGTCGAAGGTAAGATTACAGGAAGGGCCGGAGATGATGACTACTGGCTGGAAGATGCTACTGGAAGGATCCGTATTGATGCGGATGATGACGGCGACGATGAGGATGACGATGGAGGAAATTACAGACTGGTAGGAAAAACCGTTCGCGTAGCAGGTGAGATTGACCGTGATGATGGACACATCGAAATTGATTCAGACAGTATTCAGATACTGAATTAAATCCACTGCCCTGCATTCAGTAATGTTTCGCAGGGCAGCATCATTAATTCACATGCAGTTATGTGCTTTTAGCTGACTGATAAACCATCATCAGATAATTTTTCAACGCCAGCTCTGCCTCATCTGCCGAGGGTTCCTGGTCCTGATACGAAACACCCAGCCGGTAAAACTTGCTCAACAGCACATTATTGACCTCCATCGTAAAGCGGCACACCGCCTGGGCGTTAGACAGCTCCTCAACGCTCACAAACGTAAACGTCACATCGTAATACCCGGCGCTGTCTGCCTCCCCGATATCCCCATAATCATCATCCGTAAACAGGATCAGTTTCTCAGTTACTGACATAAAACCCTCACGAAGGTGCCCAGCTCGCCGCCGGATCAGAGACGGGATACCAGTTTAAACCGTTGGAAAAAAGAGGCTGCACAGCCGGAGTAAGCGCGGTATCGGTGCACATCACCATACAGTAGACGTGTGTGGCCGGTGACGGCAGATCAGCATAGGCATAACGCGGTAACAACACTGAACCGGTGTGCTCCGTGTAAGGTATATATTGCTGTTCACCGTTGATATAGACCGATATGTATTTCCCGGCGGCCACCGCCTGGAGATTACCCGAGTAAAGCAGTAAATCGCCGCTGTCCAGATCCATCCCGAACCCGTTGCCGTCATACCGCCCTCTGTTGATGGTCCAGCGTGGCTTTGCCGTCACCAGGTTTTCAACGGTGCTGATATCCGCTATCTGCGTATTGGACTCGGTGAAATAGAACGGGGAACTGGTATCAGCGCGCGGCAGCGCGTTCGTCTCCATAAACACGCCAACATAGCGGGCATACTGCGCCACCTTCACATAGAGAAAAATGTACTGCCAGTTGTGAACGATCCCCACGTCCGTTACCGGACAGTTGGCCTCCCCGTGCCAGTGCGCCTCGACGACAGAGGTGGTTTCCACGTTGGGCTGCTTCATTTCCAGAAAAACTTTCGCCTCCCCTGAACCGAAGTTGGTCGCCCCCGGATGCGTGACGTTACCCGATGCGCTGTCCCACCCTGACGCTCCCGCAAACCGCACCTGTGCCGTGCGCCCCAGCGCCGGAATGCTGAGCCGCCCCACATAGAACCAGGTTTCTGCGTTGTTGCTGTTCTCGAGTATGGTGGTCGGGTAGTGAAACCGTGCCGCGACGCCTGCATTAAAACGGTTCCCCGTTGCATTAAGGCTGAAACCACCCTGATCATAAGCGTTAGTCACCCAGCTCGGGATGCTGCCGCCGTTATCCATATCGGAGGTGTAACCGGACAGCGTACTGTCTTTGGTCGCGCCCTGCTCATAACGACAGTTAATCTCCTGCAACTTCGCGTATTTCGTTTTCGCCGGATAGGTCGAACCTTCCACAATGACCGTGTCGAACAGCCAGCCACCCTGGGACACATCGAAGGTGTATTCATTGCTGGAAAACCAGACGTTGCGCATCAGGCACTGCGTGGCGCGGATCATCTTCAGGACATCCACCGTTTTGCACGATGTAAAGTTGGCGTTTGAGATTTCAATGGCCGTGGAATGATCCCAGCCGCCCGCCACGGTATTAGACCAGCCACTGTTCAGGAAGCCCCCGGAAAGCGAGTAGCAGTAAATCTGATCAAGTTTCGTATCGATGATGTCCTGCACGTCAAACACCAGGCCACCGTTTCCGTTACAGCGGAAAGACTTCACCCGGATGTACTGGCCCGCCGCGCACGCGTTTTTATAAAACGGCGTCACGGTATCGTCGGCAACCAGGTGAAGCCCGGACATTTCCATGCGGCGGGCATTGACCTGAAAAACCGGCGTGGTGGACGTGGTATCGGTGAAATAAACACGCGTCGCCGGCTGGGCGCCATATTCGACGTCCGGGCCGCGCACACGGAACATCGGCTGCTCCGTCTCGTCGGAAATATCAAAAGTGGAACTGAGCGCCACTTTGCCCGCCGGGAACCGGACGCCAACCGGGAAGCCGGTCGCGATCGCCACGGTGCCATAATACATGCGCATCACCGCGGGCATATCGTCGGTGACGCCATCCATGAGCGCACCGTAGTGTTCCACGTTCAGCATCTCCGGCGTACAGTCGCGCTTCCAGCGTTTCCCGCCTTCCGTCACGATGCAAAAACCACCGTCATCCGCTGAGGTGGTGTCGCTTTCGTGAAAGATGAACGTGCCGCCGCCCTTCCCTGTGCCGATCGCATATTCCTGCAAAAATATCCGCTGGCCGTCTGCCTCCGGTTCGGTGAGACGCAGGGTAATGATGTCCGGGCACTGCCCGACCATCTTCAGGCCGTCAGTCCCGGTCAGCTCCTGGCGCAGCACCGCGTCGCCCACGGAGACCAGATGCAGGGAATCCACCGCCCATGAGGTGTCATCGTTGCCGGTCGCGGTCCAGGGAATATCGGTTGCCGCCGTCAGCTTATACAGCTCGCCGTTGAAGCGGATGAGCTGGTTATAGTCGGTAATGGTCAGCGGCCCGTCGGTATAATCCCCGATAACCTGATAGCCGGAGTTCTGGATAAAGGTGTTGAAGCGCTTAGCCTGGCTGCCAAGCTGGACGACAAACCGGTTTTCCTGGCTTTCCATCTGCGCCGTGAATTCTTTCTCCATGCCCGACCAGGTTTTCCGCATGACGCCAAACCGGTCAGCCCATTCGATGCTGTCCAGGTCATTGACGAAGTGATCGAGATTCTGGGCGTTATCGTAAATATCTTTAACTGCGGCAGAACCCAGCGCGTTGCCGGTGTTGTAGGTTGTCATTCTTACCCCAATAAAAAACCCGCCGCAGCGGGTCTGGTCATGATACGTCGCCCGGATACGTGGCGTCGTCGTACTGGTATTTGAGCGGCGTGTATTGTGCGGCCGTCACCTCACAGGTGCCGTCAGAGGATGGCGCGATTTCCGTCAGCAGCGCGTCATACCCCACCTTTTCGGAACTGCAAAAGACCAGGCGCGGTGGCTCGATGGCCGGGTCATCCATGTCCCACTCATCAAACCGCAGTGCGGCCGTCAGCGGCACGGACAACGTGAAGTCATCCACCCGTGTGGGCACCAGCAGCGCCGTGGCGCCACCGTCCTGCAACCGGATAAGGCAACGCGGGTTTGTGAACGTCCAGTCCGGTGGTTCGCTCAGGCCGAGCGTTAAGGTGCTGCCGTCAGAACTGGCCGAGGTGACAAGACAACTGAGGGTATCGTGGCCCGGTATGTCATCGGTCAGCACTATCCTGTCCATATACTGATAACAGAGCGCGTCCAGCTCGGTAGTGGTGCTGTGCGTCAGTTTCTGATGGATATAGCCCATCAGGCGGCGCATCCCGATGCGGTAAGCGCGGTCCTTATCCAGCACGCCGTCCAGGGTATAGCTCTCGATTTTTGAGGCCGTGGGGTTATCACTGGTGCGGCACTGCACGGTTTCCTCCGCCCAGGTGCTGCCGTTGATATAGGTCACGTCCACGCCGTCGTAATCATCCTGTGAAGGCATTGTGAAGGACGTCTTCAGCTCCTCAACCGTATCCTGCGCGGTGATCGCCCCGGTCCAGGCCTTCACACCTTCACGCCCTGCTGAGGCCATACCGTCCGACAACAGAAAATAGCTCATCCCGGCGTTGGTGATTTTTTGCAGGATGTCCAGCGCCGAGGTGTCATCTGAATCGGTGCTGAAGTCGAAAAACTCCTGGCGCGGCGTCCAGTAGTTGGCCTCCAGCGCATCAATGGTGCTGTCATCCGCAGCGATACCGAGATTATCGAGAATGTGATAAAGCGCACCTGAGACAGTACGTGCCGTGCCCCGCGCATAATCACGTGTGGCTACCATGTTAATGCGCCGGTCAGACTGCGCGGCCAGCTTACCCCCGGTGACAACGCTGACGGCCATCGTCGTTACGCCGGAATACGACGACGGCCGTGCCGTCAGCCGCCCCCGCAGTGCCTGCCAGTACATGCTGTCCCTGGCATTATTGCTGCCCTGCTCGTTAGTGCGACGGCAGCGGACTTCAACCAGGCCAGCGGTATCCAGAACGACCCGTTCGGTGAACCCCAGCCCGTTGATGTTCTTCTGTGCGAAGGTGCCGGTTATGCTCGTCCAGTTCTTTCCGGAACTGTAAACGCGGTATTGCAGTTCCCAGCCCACATGGCGGATCTGCTTACTGCCGGAGCTGTTAAAACCGCACACGCCGTTTGGAAAAGAGAAGTTAACTTCAAAGCAGTCGGTGGTCTCATTCTCCGGGCACGCCAGGAACGGTCCCAGCCAGGTGTCGCTGTCGTTGATGCCCGTGGCCTGAAAATCCAGCGCGGTGCGCGCACTGAAACCCGGCCAGGAGTCATCCTCAGCGCCTGCCAGCAGCCTTGCCACCGTGACGGTCGCGCCATCAATGGACAGGAGTTTATATTCGCTGTCGGCATGACTGAGCGACAGGCGCTGTGAGCCGTCAGGAATGCCCGAAAATGCCGCCCCGCTGGCGCTGCCATAGGCGAGCGTGATCGAAGCCTGTTCGTCAGCAGTGGCCGCCGTGTATGACGCGATAAACAGTGAATAGGTGATGCTGTTATAGGTCAGCGATACGGGCATTCCAGTGTAAGGCGCGATTTCGGCAACGCTGTTGCCGGTGATGAGGCTGTGCTGCCCGCTTGTTGCCACCGTAAATGAATCCGGCACGACCAGCGTGATAGCAGCCCCTTCGGTCCAGCTGTCGGGTAACTGATTATCGTCATCGGTGGAATCATCATCGTCGTCCGTGATGAGGTTATTAAACGTCACGCTGCCCCCGGCGACCGTCACCGAATCCGCCAGGATTTCATCGGTATCAGGTGCCGTGGTCCCCATATCCAGCCCGCTACCGCTGCTCGTCCCGCCCACCTCAGTCGAGTTAAACCAGTTTTCGGTACGTTCATCACCGCTGACGTCTGCGCCTGGCTGGAACAGCGAATAGCTGAAGCCGTCGCCCAGCGAACTGACTGGCGTATCCCCCACGCGCATATCACCCTCGGTAAAAGAAAAGGTGCCCACGCCGAGGCTCACGAACAGGTTCATCACGTATTTTTCCGGGTCGTCGGCGTCAAACCGCCCGACCGGCGCCACGACATAATCCGGATAGATGCGGTACTTGCCGAACACCTCCCGGATTGGATCGCCCAGTGCCGCGCTGTTGGCTTTCGCGGGGTTCAGGTCCAGGGATGTGCCACTCCCCACGCTGGAAGAGCTACTGCCCAGCCCCTGCATGGCAAAAATGGTATAGGCGGCGGTCGCCACCGACACGGCGACCGCTATCCAGGCAGCAATTTCCAGCCCGGTACCGTAAGGTGTCGGATACAGCCGGACGTCGTCATCCGGAGCGATATGGCATACCGGCCAGTTATCCGATTTCACCGGCCTGCCGTTGACCACCGCCGCGACCGGCTGGAGACGGTCCTGCGTGTAACCGTCCACGTTTGCGGTAAACCAGGCGTGCAACGTCATCGCCCGGTGATGATGCGTTTCCAGCGGTTCGCCCGGCAGGCGGGAGGGATAAATGCGGATGGTCATTGCCAGAACTCCACCCGGACGAACCGGCGCATAAAACGGGCTAAAGGCAGAAAAGTGACATTAGTGCGCGGGTTACACTCGGCCACATGCAGCCTGTTATCGATTCGCACCACAATGGCAACATGCGTGACCATGATGCCGGAATAGCACGCCACCCCGGCTCCCTCCTGCGGTTCGCAGCGCTGAAGGTTTTTCATCAGGTTCCGGGCTTCTCTGTCCAGCCCGTCATCGTCTTTTGTGACACCCGCAAAATCAGGCCAGAGCGGCAGACCGAGATCGGCCCGGATTTCGTTGATCACGCCGAAACAGTCGAGTTCGGGAAAAACGCGACCGCCCTTCAGCCAGGTGACCGAAAGGTATTTATCAGGATTAAGCATGAAATTCTCCAGCAATATTCACTGTTTAAATAACAGGATATTTAAATATGTATGAACTGGTTATATTGGTCATTCAGCCACTGTTTAATGAACGGTTCACTCAGGATAGAAATGGCTGATTCCCTCAAATAAGGAGCAGTAATGGCAAAATACCATGCACGGATTCATTTAAATCAGGGAGATACAGTTGAAGTATCTTTTCACCTTTCCGCCAGAGTCTTTCTCATGACGTCAGAGCAGTACCGTAATTATCAGGAAAACAGACGCCAGACTGTTCTCGGTGGATCATTCCGCAGGTCACCAGCAAGGCTGATAGCTCCTAAAAGTGGTGACTGGCATGTTGTGATGGATGGAGGAGAACTACACGCATCAGCCAGGCAGACATTGAAAGTCATTCCGAAGCGTAAGTAATATTTTCTTCCGGGATTTCGATAATTTCTGATGGTTCGGAATTCCGGTAATTTTCCTTATCCAGTCGGGCACTTCCCAGAGCACCTTCAAGTGCAGAAATAATTCTGTCCATTACCCCATCCTCCGCCAGCGAAGGAGCTGCGATGCATTCCCCGAAATGGTTAACCTCTGGAACAGCCCATATTATTTCTCCACCATACTCAATGAAGATATTCATTCCTGAATGATAATTTTCGACAGGCGGGGAGATAATTTCATAACCTGGTACTTCCTCCCCAGCATCATTTTTTTGAAAATGCCCAATGTCTGCACCGCATGACTGTGTATTTACATGGTTACGATTTCTCATTTTTTTCCTTAACTTAAATATCTTAGTCCGGGGTACTCAGGGAGGGTGTAACTTTTTCGGGGCCAGGCCGTATCGAGTACGTTCATGTATCCGGCAGTGAACTGCACTTCGACGGCAGTCCAGTAACCGGATTTAATTTCCAGGGTGTATGGGACGGCCGCCGGAGCAGATCGGTCAGTCGATTTAAAACACCGGTAAGTCAGGGACGCATTCGAAAGATTACCGATGGCGTCCCTGACGGTGGTCGATACCACGCCGTCTATGTTGCAGATGGCAAAATTCAGATCCTGTGTGCCGTCAGCATTACGCGCAGGCAGGGCGATATCCACGCCACATGCGGTAAATTCCTGTTCCGTGCCGTCCTCCAGCGTGGCGGTAAAATCAGTCCAGCCAGCCGTCAGCCAGTACACTTCCCCGGCGACATTAATTTCCAGCGTTTCAAGAATGACCTCCGATCCCCCGGAGGCGTAAAGGCGATTAAGAACCGTCATTTTTCGGCCACTCCCTGTTAAGCGCGAGATCGAGAATATCCGCGTTGACGATGTAATCCGGGAATTCCCCCCAGGAACTGTCCAGCACAGGGCGATCCCAGAGTTCCAGCGTGGCGGTGTACTGCCAGTAATGCGGCGGTACCAGCGTCGGACCTTCATAGATATCCGTGAACCGGCATTTATACGTGTCCACACCCATCGGCGTCTGGAGCTTCATAAAAAACCAGTTCACACCGTCGGCAAGAATGTAGCGGTACCACAGTTCGAAATACTGCGCGGCTCCCTCCTGAATAAACTGCCAGGTCACGGATGCATTGGTCGGGGTCGATAGATACCGGCGGCGCTGGCGCGACCGCCCGGAGGTCAGTTGCGTACGCACCAGCGGGCTGACCGGTTTAAAACCGTAGCCATCCTGTAACGGCATTGGCAGGTAATCATGTGGATAGTAAATGTCGGCCATCAGCCCGCCCTCCTTTTTGTGTTCCAGCCGGAGCTGAGCGCTTTGGATACCTTGCCGCGCCCCGTGGCCAGATGCTGTGCCACCTCCTCATAGCCCTGTTTCGCTCCTTCTATCTGCGCCTGTTTTACCAGCGCGATCGTTGCATCGGAAGGATTGCCGTTAATCGTGATGGGCGAACCGGTAAAGTGGTAATTGCTCTCGTTGCTGATGGTGTCTCCGGTGACGCTGGTAGATCCTGTGCCATAGCCCGGACGTGACAACGTCGCGTCCAGGCCGTTTTTTCGTATGTTTTCAAGATTATCCACGCCGATGCTTTTCGTGGAGGCCGCGTCAAACACATACTCTTTGCCGTGCACCACGCCAGTGACAGAATTCACCCCCGCATTGCCAGTGTATCCGCCTGTTTTGAATCCAACGGCGGCAGCACTGGTTATGCTTGACGTGATTGTTGCCATCAGACTGGCTACAGTCGCCATCGCAGCCAGGTTCGCAGGAAATGGCAGACCGGAAAGAGCCTGCCCCATAGCCATTGGCAGCTGAATAGCTGCCTGTGCCAGCGCAAAGGCTTTCTGCGTGACAAAAGCCGCCTTATATGCCGCTGACTGTTCCCCAAACATGGTCCCCATTGAGTCAGTGATAGTTGAAAATGCGTTCTGTGCGGCCTGCATCTCGGCTGAGTATAGAGCCGTGCTTAAAACCTTCTGATTTTGCGTTCCTGTTTCATGCAACTGAAGAAGTTGTTGCTGCCTCTGTTGCTCATTAAGCAGGCTGTTTGAGGTGATGATCTTTTCCTGAGAATTAAGCCACGTCGCATAATCAGTCTGTGCCTGTTTAAGCTGCGCGATGACTTTCAACTGAGGATCAGCATTGAGGCCCAGCATACTCATACCCTGGCCGGACAAATCGCTGTTGGTCGCACCAGATCGCAAAGTGCCTCCGGCAGCATTTACCCCTGAAATAACAGAATCGGGCAGCGGCGACTTGCTGACGAGGTCGTTGGCCTCTTTACCCGCTTTCTCAGGGGGGAGCTTCTTAAGTGCGACCATTTTTTCAAGGATTTCCAGACGCTTTTTAAGCGTGTCATTATTCTTTTTGTCTTTTCCTCCAATTTCGTCCTGCATCTTGCGATACTCATCCAGCGTGGTGACCTGTGACTGAATCGCTTCCTGCGCTTTATAGGCCTGGGTGATCTCATCGGCGTGCGCAAGCAGGGATTTCTGGTCTGCCGTTAACTGCTTTTTGGTTTTGAGGTCAGCAATCTGCTGTTCGAACTTAATACGCTGTTGAGTGGCGGAAGACAGTTTATCCGTGGTGCTTAACTGCGCATTGAGGGCCGCCGTCTGCTGGTTAATCTGGTCGAGCGTTCGCTGGCCCGAATCCTCATGGTAAGCCGGGGTTTTCTTTTGCTTCGGCGTTTTCGGGTCTTTGTACATTTCATTGATGCGCGCGACGTTTTTTGCGTACTGTTCAGCCGAATTTGCCCCCGCCTTAAGAAACTCGCTCTGCTGCTTAATGGCTTTATTCCGGCGTTCGGCGTTCGTCATGTACTGCTGATTAACCCGATCCGCATCCTGCTGGGTTTTGACCGCTTTCTGTTGTTCCTGCTGATAATGACTGATGGCGCCGGTCAGCACGTCCTGCGTGGTGATTTGTGCCTGCAACTCATCGCGCTGGCGGATCATATCCTGGAGATCAAGGCCGGACGCATTGGCAGAAAAGCGGTTCCACAACCCGCCTTCGGCCTGCTTTTTCTGCATCTCTGCGATGTTTGCGTTCAGCGTGGCCAGCGTGTTTTCAGGCGTCTGGGCGCGCCCCACATCCAGCATACTGTCCCAGGCTTTACCGGCAGCAACAGACAGCGAATTCCACGCTTTTTCCAGCAGGCCGAGATTACCCTGAATATCGCTCGCGCGCTGCTGCATCGCGCTGGCGTAAGCCTCGGTTGCAACCCGCGCCGCCTCCTGCTGATTGCCTTCATCCTGGAGAGCTTTGATCTGGTTGTAAGTCGCCAGCGTCAGGAAATGATACTGGTCGTTGAGTTTGCTTATCTGGCTGACGGGGTCGGCGGCGATATTGTCAAAATCGCTGACCAGTTGTTTTGTGGCGATTCCGGTCGCATCACTTGTCTGAATTATCGCGGCGCTGACGCGTTCAAGCTCATCACCGGCTACTTTACCCGAAGCCACTAACTGATTAATGACGGAGGCCGCCGCCCCGTGTGTTGCGCCTGCGGCGACACCCACGCGGGATGCCATATCTGACAGCTGTGCCGTGGTTTTACCCACCAGATTACCGGTAAGCGTCAGTGATTTAGAAAACTCACTCTGTTCCTGGCTTCCTTTGTAATATGCCAGCCCGAGCAGGCCCACCGCGCCCGCCGCCAGTGTGAAGGGATTAATCAACCCCGCCACATAAGTGCCGACGCCTTTGATGGCCGGACCGATACCACCGAACATATCTTTCAGCTGGCCGCCCTGTTGCATCATTACCATAAACGGCGACTGGCCGGTAGACAGGCCGACAATAATGTCGGTCATCTGTGCCGGTATCATGCGCATGGCGTTGGCGGTTGCAGCCGCAGACTGACCGGTTCTGCCAAGCTGTGAGGATGTTTTTTCCAGGGCGTCACGCGTGGCGGCCAGTTTCGTATTGAGGCTGTCATAAACGAGCGGCGACAGTAATCCGGTGGCTTTTGCGCTGTCGAGCTGGCGCTGCTGCTCATTGAGCCTGCGGAAAGACTCGCCCACCGGGTCTATCTGCGCCTCCAGCCTGCGCAGTGAGGCGACCTGTTCATCGTGGGCCTTTGCTGCATCGCGCGCGGCTCTGGCTTCACCGTTTATTTCCTGCTTTGCCTGGTCCAGCGATTTGCTGTAGGCATCGAACTGGCCGTTATCGATCTTGCCGCTTGCCAGGGCGGAGGCCAGTGCCTGCTGGTCACGCTCGATATTACGCAGCGCTGCCGATACCGGATCAATTTTGTCCAGCATACGTTGCAGAGACTGCGCTTCAGCTTCCTGCGCTGCCTGGAGTTGCTGCGCTGACTTCGCCGCATCACGCTGGGCCTGTGCCACCCCGGTTAACTCATCATCGAGCTTTTCGCTTTTTTCCACGAGGCCGGACAGAATGTTGCTGTAGGTCTGGTACTGGCTTTCGTTGATCAGCCCTTTGGAAAAGGAACGGGTTAACTGCTTATTAAGAGAATCAAGCTGGGCCAGTGATTTGTTTGTGGGTCGAATGGTTTCGAGCAGGCTGTTCAGTTCATCGCTCTGCTTACGGGTCTGTGCGGTGTGCGTCCTGCTGGACGTTGTGGCGCGCCCGGTGGCGGCTGACACCCCATCGATTGATTTTTCCGCCTCCAGTCCGACCTGCGTCATCTTATCCAGCACTGTCACTAACGACTCACTGTTTTTCTGCGCGCCGGTGCTGTCGATAACCAGCGCAAGACGGGATTGTTGTTCAAGCATGGTTTTCTCCGGGCATAAAAAAACCCGCCGAAGCGGGTCTGTATTTCAAATCAAATTTATGGAAGAAATTTAATAATCTCAGTGGCTGTATTTAAAGCAGTATCCTTGTCGTTTTGACTCACAGTCTCATTAAGCTTGTAATCAGCTTTCACTCGCAACTGCTTTGTCAATCTGAGCATTCCGGCTAATTCGCATTGTTTGGGAAAAGACATACCACCACACAGACCTGAGCACAAATTAGAGTTTAACGAATTGATGAGTTTGTCATGCATCCCAGCAGGAGCGGTGGATAAAAGAATATTAGCTTCCTGAATTTTCTTTATCGTATGAAGGTAGCCTGCATAATAAGCCCTACTGACTGAATTTCTTAATTGCATTTCATCGCATGCTGAATCATGCTTTAAGGCGAGAGTTAGAAAATCATCAGGCGAAACAGGCATTTAATTTATCACCTTGCTGTTTGCTAATGAACATACATCCAACATCCCAATCTAACAGTCCCGCTTCAACTCTTGTTGAAATGAAATTACGGTTCATTTCAGCACACTTTTCAGAATCGGCATTAACTATATGCAATTCATAAATAAGTGAGGTTTCTTCATTACTTTCCGAAACATCAATTAACCGATTAGAGGTTTGGAGTTTCTGCCCTAAGTTAAGCTGTTGAAACATCAATCGAGACAAAGCATGTATCGTATCAACTTTACCAGATAGTTCTGCAAGTTTATGATAACCCAATCCGCGTTCCATATCGGCCCTCTCAATAACTCTGTCGGAAGAGAAAATATCATCGAAGCAATTGAGTTTATGTAAAACATTGTGCATTTCAGTCATGTAAGCCAAATCTCCAATGCTCATGGCATAAAACATGGCATCTCTGGCTAGTAGAGGGCTGACGATTTCACGCACTTCGGCTCTTTTTGCAATGTCCAACGCCCCCGCAGGACCAAAACGCCAAAACATACATTGCATATACTGACGCCAGGTAACCCAGTCCTTGCTCATATAGGTTACCGCTGTTTCCATCGCATCTATACCCAACTCGGTATTGTTCAATGCGAAGAAAAGCGTACCCTGTGCTACAGCTTTCAGACCAACATCTCCGATCTCTTCGGTTAAAGAAATCATCCTGTTAGATACAAAACTGGACATTTCCTGTTCGAAAAACAGGTATGGAGTCAGGTTTTTTATGATGCGATTAGTCGCATCAATATCTAAGGATTTTCGACTTTTTGGCTGTACCACAAATTCTCACTTATTCTCAAAAGCACCTGGAAGCACATGCTAACCGGGATACTGATTTTGAAAGCTCAAAGACAATCAGTCAATCTGAAAAGGTTATCGTCAACACTCTGACTATACGTAAATTCATTTTGGTCGAGATTTTCCTCTAAGTCGAGGAAGAGACTTTGACCATCCTTCCCGATATGCGTTATCCAGCGCAAAGATGCATGCCTCAAATTCAGCTCTATCAATCAGCACCGGTTTTGATGACAGATAAAACGCGATATCACCGATGCTCAGCGGCAGGGGTACGGCATTCATACCCGCATACCGCCGCCCGCGCGATATCACCGCATAGGCGTTCAGGACTTCGCGCACTACCGGATCGAACTCCGGTTGTTTAGCTGCTGGCAGCCCTAATTTTTCCCGCCGCCAGTGGGCCTTTTCTGCTGATTCGCCGCCGAACTCGTTGAACCACTTTTGCGCTTCAAGGGCTTTCCCACCGATTCCCGGATCTGTTCCTCCTTACCCTGCGCGATATCAGAGGCCACACCCAGTACCTGCCAGTAAAGTTCCGGCTTCTGCTTCAACATGGCCACGCCCTTTTCTGGCGTGTAATCAATGGCTACGGCTTTACCGTCCACCATTTCGCCCACACCCTCCCAGCCCAGCCCAGCAGCAGAAACTGCGCACAGTTCTCCATCAGCAAGTCATCCATCGAGTCGATATCACCGACACTTTCCAGGCTGAAATTCTCAGTACCGGCACCGTACGTTATGTCCAGCTTGTCGATATGGCGGCGGATAAGGGCATTGCGGCTGCGGTATTCGTCATTCCCGATGCTGGCGACTTTCAGCCGCAGACCGGCTATCTCTTTTCCGTTCTCTTTCGGCGTGAACCAGCGCTCGCCATTCACATCAATGCGGGGGGCAATAATCAGCATGTTATCTCCAGAAGAAGGCCCGCCGGAGCGGGCATAAAAGTTATGCGGTCACGTTAATTGCAGAGGTGGCGGTATATGCACCGGCAGGCGTGAGAGTGACCGACAGCTCCGTCGTTGCGCCGACGGCGACAGACGCAGAATCCGGGTTAACGGTAATGCCGGTCGCATCGATGGCCGCAGCCGCGCGCGTAATGGTCGGCGATTCATCTGCCGCGGTGATATCGAGCTGCACCTGGATGATGTCGGTATTGCCGCCGTCGGGCCAGTCACCGGCCACCTGCACTTTGGGGAAATCGAAGGTATAGGAGCCTTCATCGTTCCCCACCATAAAGCTGAACGGCACGGTTTCCCCGGTAAGAGTCTTGCTCCACAGGTTCCAGGCTTCCTTTGACCAGGACAGCGTAATGGAGCCGGACGGCGTGAACGTGGTCGGGATATTCGCCCCGGCAAACGCCGAGCCGGTCCCGATACAGCGCTGGGTTTGCAGGTTGTTATCGAAAGAGATATCGAACGAATCCACACAGAAGCCGGTACCGCCATCGATACCGTTCAGGCGGATATTGCTGACCTCCTTGAACGAGTAACGCAGATCACCCGCGTTATCGACCGGATCAGAAAAATAACTGACATCGTTTGCCTGAGATGCCCATTCCAGCCCTGCAACCGTCACCGTGGCGGTGATCTCGCCGTCGTTGGGAATGGATAATTTGAACGTGCCGACCTGGCAGCCGCGCGCGATCGACGCCACGCCAATATCTGACGCATACGTCGCCATACTGAAGGCGATACGGTCATTACCCATTGTCAGCACGTCGTTCGCCCATTCCGTGCCGAAGCAGGACGCCAGAAAATCATCATGCTGACCCCAGCGGAATTTGGTTTCGACATCCCCGCCGACGTCGATGGTGCCGAGGCTTTTTCCCTGTGCCATGCGGGTGCCGCCGATTTCATCGTTATCATCGGTACTTTGATCCGGGGCAATACCCCAGCTTGTACGTTTTAACAGGCTCCAGCTACCGTCAACCGGCGTCACACCTGCTGTATTTTCCCGGATAAAGGCCGAGACTACCTTAGCGCCGCTCGACATGCGGGCACCTCCATTGTTAAGCGCTACTGAGCGCGGTAAGGGATCTGAAGATTCAGCTGCTGCCAGCCGTTGTTTTCACCCGCGTCGATCGCTGACACGGAGAAATAATCCAGGCGGCCGTCGTGCTGAAACTCGAAAAGCTCACGGATTTGATCGGCAGTTTCGGTGATCAGCAGCGAGCCGGCACCGGCGGGAACAAACAACTGGATAATCACTACGCCCGTCCGGTGCACCACCGGGCCATTGCCGATTTCGTTCGCCCCGGACTGACCGGGAATGTTGGTTAACCGCGCCCAGATAGCTTTTCCGGCGGGATCAAACATTTTGCTGTTCGGGTAACACACGTTCTCAGCGGCAACAGCCGTCTGCGCCGTCATCCGGGAGATGATGGCTTCGCGTATTTCGGTAAAAGTCATTTGTATGCCTGCGCGACCTCGTTAAATGTCACGGCGTACACACCGGCGGGTGCCTGTTTGGAGTGGCCGTTCTCAAGCGCCATTGAGTAGGGAAGATTAGTCTGGATATAAATCGCGCAGTAATTCGGGGCAGACAGAATGGTTGATGTCCCTCTGCTGATGGTATCCGCACCATTCGGATCGGGTTCTGACGGGATAAAACCGCTGGGAAAATCGATGCTCACAAAATGTGACGCCCGGTAAGTCCCGGCACGGTAATCCGGTGGCCGGTAAATCTCTCCCTGCCCGCGTTTCAGTTTGCGCACGCGCTGTGGGCCGAAACGCCCCGCGTTGCTGCTCATCACCGCATCGGCCAGCAGCACCCTGTGACCGGGTTTCAGCCTGCGATTGCCCTTTTTATCGGTGTACGCGTGCTCATCGCTGTCACGCAGCGCGGCATTCAGATCGCTGACCTTTTCCCGCTGCTTTACCTGCACACTGTTAATGGCCCACAGCTCAGGGTTGCCGACCGGCGAGCGCAGCACCAGCCCGTTCAGGAGCTGGATGGCGATCGCGCGCTGCATCTTGCCGACTTCCTCATCCACCAGCCCCATAAACGCTGACGGGGAAATGCTCCAGCCTTTTGCCATCACGACCTCCGCAGTTGCATTATCCAGGCAGCTGATGCCGGGTCAGTATTGAGGCTGATAACGGTGTACTGCTGCGGGTTGCCCGTTACCAGATCCGGCGCGGTAATGAGGTGCTCCACTGCTGGCCGGTCAGTCACTTCATTTGTCAGGGCCAGCAACTTAACATCACCGCGCAGGATGTTCACACCGTCCACCCGATCCAGGCTGTAAGCCGTCAGAACACCCCGACCGTGATACGTGCTCTTCACCGTCTCCGCTTTTTCCGTAACCGGGTTAAAGCCAGTCTGCGTAGCGTATGAACCGGTGAACGTTTTTACGACATCGGCAAGATCATCATCAAATGCCTCGCCAATTTCAGACTGAATTTCATCAAGCAGGCCCATCGTTATCCCCTTACGCGAACTGAGCGGATTTCACCGCCAGAATAAAGATCAATACCGCAGGCAAAAGTCACACTTTCGTGTGCAGATTTCCCCAGCATCATTGCCGACAGCGCAAAGTTGCGCCCCGAACCTGCTGCCCAGGGGACCGGTGCAACGATGGGTATCAGCCGTTCGTTGTATTCCTTCGGCTCACCGGACCCGGGCACATACAGACCGCAAAAACATTTCAGTTCCGGTTTTTTATCGACGGGCTGACCGTCGTTGAACCAGGCAATTGCAAGCTCGCCGTCTTCAACATTGCCTGCCGTCAGCAATATCCCCCCGGATACCTCCACGATTTTATTTCCATAGCCGTATACGCATCCGTCCTGGCTAATCAGTGAATCAGCAGCAACACAGGTGCCATCAAAAGCCAGTGTGGTCACAATTACCCCCTTACCACCCTTATGGTGTTGGTACTGACGCCCCACGGTCTCAACAGCGCCAGCGCAAGCTGCAAATCAGCGGGCAGCATTGAGGTGCTGGTGAGGCCGGTTTCGGAAAATGATTTTGTGATCGACACGGTGTCCAACTTAAATGTTTTGCCGGTCAGAATCTCGCTCCCGTTTTTCTGCTGGTAGAGCTTCCCGAGAGATGCAACAGAGGCGGCATACGCACCGGCCTGTTTCACATCATCCGGGACAACGTCATCCCGGAAGGGCCGGAGACTGAGCGAGTTCAGCCATACATTCGCCATCAGCACCGACTTGGGCTTTTTATCGGTATCAGTCCAGTCAGCGCCCAGCAGCGTGTCCACGTCATCCTCGGTAATGAATATCATCATGGTTATTCCTGTGCCTTAATGCGCCAGCCGTGGGCTATCCATGCTGCTACATGGTCGTTGTGCACATCGGCTTCAACCGGGCCACCGCGGAACTCAGGCTCCTGGCGAATCATCCGGGTAATGGAAATTTCTTCCTCTTCCTCTTCCTCTTCCTCTTCCTCTTCTTCGAGGCTCAGCTTTTCTTTCAGCAAAGCCAAATCTGCCTGTTGCTGATTGTCCTGCGGCAATAATCCGGATTGCTGCTGTTGCGATATCAGCTCCTGTGACTGCTCAGGGAGGGTTTGTTCCTGCTGTGCTGCACGCTCAGCGCGCTGCGCTTTTGTTACTCCAGCCATAAAAATTCTCCATCATGAAAAAGGGGGGGCCGAAGCCCCCCAGGATTTAGCCCAGAATGATTGTTGCGTGTGCCGGTTTAACCGAAGCAACGCCCCACGCCAGACCGACCTCATAGCGCATCTGGCGATACTGACGATATGCCGCCACCTGGAAGGTGATACCGGAAACAGAATCGGTTACGTTCATCACATCATCCGCGCTATCGCCGCCAATCGGCATAGCGGGTGTACGTGAAGCAAGCAGGAAGGCATTACGGTCGAATGCCAGGTTTGGAACAAAACCACCGTGGAAGGTAATTTCAGTGTTGTCAGCCAGTTCCTGACGCAGCCCCGGCGCGCTGATGGTCATGGTGGTTGCGGTAGATGCCGCGACAACATACTTATTTGGGTCGCCCTCAAAGGTGACAATCGAACCCTGCGTAATGGTCCCGTTGCCGGTATCAACCGCAATGATGATGTCGCCCTCTTCTTTGGCCCCGTTCACCAGGTAGCCGTTTGCAGTCGCTGCCGGTGCCGTTTTAACGCCCGCTGAGTTATGCAGGTTGAAGCCTTCTATACGACCGATGATACCTTCACGCAGAAGCTCATCAGTGCCCGCTTCATTGGTTTTGAACAGCACTGACTGTTTACCGCGAACATTTGCGATAGCCGCAGAGCCAAGCACCATCTGGAGGCTGGTTGTCGGTGAGCCATTGTCCTCAAGGACCTGGCGAGCCTGGGCAAAATCCGACAGGTCTTCTTTAACCCCGAAAGGGGTCGTTCCGATGGTGCCAACGGCACGGGAAGCACCGTAATACTGTGCTGCCAGGTCAGCATCGACCTCGTTTGAAATCGCGCGAAATGCCTGCGTGAACTGATCAGCGAGAATGGTGTTGTAAGTGCCCGCCGGACCAAGTGCCAGCTGTTCTTCACCATTCCATTTAACCGGGACCATTTTGGATTTGGTGATTTTCACTTCCACCGTATCGATATCCTGATCACCATCATTCGGGGCTGTGGGTCCCGGAGTGATATCTACGGTAGTGGCCGCCGGGGCGACTGGTGCGGCAACTGTCTGGCCTTTTGCCGCCGCATCAGCTTTGGCATTACGTGCGACGGCCGGGATGAAACCGACCTGCTCGCGCGAAACGATGTCCAGCGCCGTGTAAATAGTCGGGATCAACCCGGTAAGGGTATTTGACATGATTGTTCCTTGGAAAAAGAGAGAATGGATTGTCTGAGCTATCCAGCTCCTGCACCGGCTCCCATCCGGGCACCGGCATTGATTCAGTCAACGATGGTAATTTTGTCGGCCAGGGTAGCCTGTTTCGCGGTGGCATCCAGCGCATCAAAGGCTGAACGCTTCATGGTCTTCTGGCCCATTTGGTGCTGTGTCTGCTTTGAGCCTGCACCGCTGTTGCCACTGGCTTTAAGGACGTAATCTTTCTGCGGGTACTGTTCTACGAGGAATTCCAGTGCTTCATCGAACGTTGCCAGCTCACCCGCTTTTGAGCGGGAATAGATTTTGTTACCACTGGCGTCATAGGCAACAACGTTACCGTCTTCGAGTTTGAAAGACTGGCCGAAGCGCGCCTGAACAAAATCAGACGGGATCGCCATTTTTTCAGTGATGAATTTTGACGCGGCAAAACTGCCTCCGATTTTTGCGTCATAAAGCTGGCCTTCCAGGGTGGCTGAACGGGCCTCCGCCGCATCAAGTTTCTCCTGAAAAGTCTTTGTGATCTCGGCTTTCACCTGGTCAACAGCGCCCGCATCTATCAGCTTTTTCTGGTCTATTTTTGCCAGCATATCCAGCGCTTCGAGAGCTTTAGTCGGATCGGCAATGCCGGAAAATTTCGCCAGTGAGGTCTCTGCTTTTTCTTTCGCCTCCCGATGATTTTTTGCTTCGCCATTCAGTTCTGAAATTTTTCCGACCGCCTGGGCGGCATCAAAACCGATTTCTTTCCCGTCATTGTGGACATAAACCGGCAGACCGCTGCCATCAACTTCTGCATAGGTCTTGCCGTTCACTTCAACTGTTTTGAGTTTCATAAAAAATAATTCCTGTTACTGGTCATCCGACCGTGGCGCCGCGTACCATCCGGATTACGGCAATAAAAAAGGCCGCCTGATGGCAGCCATTGTTAAGTTTCATCCCTGCGCAGTCAGGCAGGCTCGTGTGTTTTGCTGAATATGTCTGGCTTGCAGGGATAAAGCTCACCGTTGACACCCCTGATAATCCAGTCGCCCAGGTCAGCACGGCGGTCACCCTCAGGTGTTTTGATAATCAGGTGGTCCCCTTTACAGATGATGTCCGGATGATTGATAAGCCAGGGTTCGAGACGTGTCTGGAACTGCCCCTGAACTTGTACGGCATCAACAACATCCGGCATTTTGCGAAATTTCATTAACTCCCCACCTACACAAACGACTCAGCGGATTTTCGAATATAAAAAACCCGCCAAAGCGGGTAATCAAAAAAATAGGGTTTAGATATTCAGGGCAAAATGCCTATTATCAACCTGGTCAGGATCAATGGGCCTGAATCCCAGACATAGCCAGAAGGGGATCACATCCAGAGTAAGCACCTCAACACAAACTTCTTTATACCCTTCACCCTTAAGAATACTTATGACCGTCTGTACTGCATCAGTTGCATATCCCCGGCCACGAAAATGATAGAACAGGTAAAGTTTGTATATTTCAGCAGTGCCACCCCCATGATCCGACATATAGAGCAGGCCCACACAACACTCCCCCATTTTCAGCATGTAAATATCATGGTGGGAGATGGCTGAATCATGAATGAAAAATGGAAGTGTATTCTGATCGGAAGGTTCAAGGTGCAGCAATTTGTTAACAACACCTGACTGGTGTGTATTGAAAACTCTCTCAATATTCATAACATACATCCCTATTTTATAGTGCTTAACCAGTGCAACCCGGTCACCATAAATGGTCAGTAATTGCTGGTAAACGAATATTCATCTCCTGGTGACGTATTATTTAAAATTCAAATTTGTTCCTTTAACTGGTTTAGCGAAAGCCATTCACCTCGATCATTATAAAAATCATCAGGGGATACCTTACCGTCCCTGATGAGTTGGGCACGCTGAGCACCAACAATCTGCGTCTGGCGAGCAAACGACTGGCGGGAAAACCACTCACTGTAATTGGTACCGGCGGGTACCTGCCCGTCCATGCTGGCGCGGGTGGATGCCGGAATATCGGGGATATTCAGCCCGAGCGCTTCAGCGGATTTCAGGACGTATGTTTCGGTGGAGCGGCAGCAGAAATGAATACGCCCCGGACCCTGTAGGTACGGGATTTTGTGCCCGACGGGCTTGTTAGCCAGCGTATATTTCAGCCGGTCACGCACGCGGCACATCGGTGTTGTGTGGTTGTCCAGCGTCGAAAGCCACTGCTTACAGTCGATAAGGTCTTCATTGGCGCTGGCGAAACTACTTCTCGCTGCTGATGCCATATGCCCCACGGCGGTTTTGGCGATGCTGGCGGCGTTGGAACGGCTCATTTGCAATGCACCATCCTGATAACCTTTATTCGCCAACCCGCGAACCTTACGCGCAATCTGCGTGCTGGTGTCACCCAGCAGAAAACCCTTCCTCACCGTATTGGTGATGCGGTTCAGACGGTCGGTTTCCAGACCGGACGCCCACTCACTCAGTAACTTACCCTGAAACGGTCGGGCCACCGCGGCAGCGTAAACCGCATCGCCCGAAATCCCGATCAGGGGGTGAAGATCCACAACCTCATCAGGCACAACCGATTCAAACAGGCTCAGCTGATAGCCCGCTTCATACTTCGCAAATTTCAGCAGCTCGTCGGACAGGCTCAGTTGCATCTGTTGCACTGCCTGGCTGTTCAGTGTCCTGACGCCAGTCAGCAGCGATTGCAGGCGCGTCACGGTAAAACTGTCAGCATCGAGCGTATCCATCGCCACCAGCAGGCGCGCGACCAGCTCCGCATCGCTCTCAGTGAGCAGCTTAACCATGCGGTTAGCCACGCCGGTACCGTAACGGCTGACCCAGAGTGCGTGGGCCACAGCTTCATCACGCAGCGTTTCGTTTACTGTGGCCATATCATTCTTCCGTCAGCGTAACCGGCGGATTATTCAGCTCGTCGATCACATCTTCGGGCTTCGCGTCCGGATCGATAATCCTCAGGCGCTGATAGGCGCGCACGGCATCAATGGGTCGGATGTCGCCGCCCTGCCGCAGACTCTGGATCGCCAGCGCTGAGGTTGCATTGATGCTCTGCTCTGCCACATCCAGCTCGGTGCGCACATCGACATTGCCGCCGTCTTCCTCATCAATCCATTCCGCCATGATTTGCAGGATGTTATCGAGCGCATCCTCAAGCGAATTCGCCATCGTGAACAGCGGCGAATGCTCCTGCATTTTTTCTTCGCTGGTCTGGTCAACCGATTTGGTCGAGGTGTTTTCCGAGCGCAGCAGCTTTGCCCCCGCCTGCCGCATCTGTTCTTCCAGGTCATCCAGAGACGTTTTTCCGGCACCGATCGCACTGCCAGAATGCTCAACGAATTCCAGCCCCTTATCGAGCTTATCGGGAAAGCGGGTGGCACTGGATGCACCGATTTTAAGGGTCGTGTTTTCGTCCAGACCATACGTCACGAGAAGCGGCACGCGGGCAACGTGCAGGATGTTGTCCTGTTCGCTCTGGCTTTGCCAGTGTTTGACGTTCAGGTGGGCCACCTCCAGCAGCGGTGGTTTGCCGCGCATAAAGCCGGTACGTTTGGTGTAGAAGGTGACTAACGGGATGGACGTGCTGCTGGTCTTATAGGTTTCATGGACTATCCACGCCCCTCTGTTAGAGTCGCCCGGCCCCTTGCGCCATATTTCCACTTGCCCCGCGGTGATGTTGCGGATTTGCTCGACCTTCGTCTGCCCGTAATCATCGCCATCGATAATCACCACTTCCCGGATACGCAGCTGTGTCAGCACCTCCTTGCCGTTCTCAATTTTGGAACGCCAGCCGATAATCTGCCGGGGGTTAAGCATGGTGGCATAGGGTCGCGCGCCGGTGGCCTTTTCATCTGCGAGTGTTTTCACCTCTTCTGAATCTACCCTGGGATAATCCACCAGCGCGTGCGCCAGCCCGTACTGCTGACCAATGCTGAAAAACTCCTGCGCCCAGACATCAAGACGGGTGCCGGACAGATCAAAGTTTTTGCTGTACTCAACAATCCGGTCCGGGGTGCTCTCGCTGAGTTTTACCGGCTCCGCAAACACCCGGCCACAGTTCTGCTTTATGGTTTCCTCATAGGCCGGAAGGAGCGTTGCCACCTCCAGACGCGCCCGGTAATCCTCTTTCTCCTCATTTATCCAGCGGGGCATGTAAATCTCGCCCAGCTGTCGCATATAGAACGTGCCGCCCATCAGCGCATCATTCAGATCCCATGCATCAAGCATGTCGTTGTAATCAAGGTTGGGTGTGGAAATATCGGGCATGGTTATATCCGGAGTTTTTCGACCCTTCCGGTCGGTTTAATGATCGGGTAATCCTTCACAATGAAATAGCCGCCGCCATCGTTGGGATGGTCGTTATCGGCTTTCTTATCCGGCTCACCGTTGGACGCCCAAATCTGTTGCTCCAGGCATTCGGTGTAAACCGGACAGCGCTGGACGTTCACCAGATAACGACGTTCGCCCAGCGCATTGCAGAACATTGCGTTCATGGCATTAATGCGATCTTTTACCGGTGGATTGGACGCGTTTACGACCACGCTGAAACCCGCCTGTCTGAGCTGGGCAATATCGGTTGCGCTGGCAAAGTTGGATTTGCGGCTGTCACCCGAGGCATCGGGATAGACATAAATCTGGCGGCTGGGAACATAGCGCCCCCCTTCATAGCGCCAGAATTCCTCCTGAATGCGCTTAATCATGGCGGGTGTGTCATACACCTTGACCAGTTCGCGCACGGCGCGCGGCAGTCCGTTACGTTTTACGTGTACGATGCCCGCCATCTTCCCGACGTTAAAATCCATCCCGATAAACAGCGGTTCGCCGGGCTGTTCTTCGTCGTTGCAATTGTTTTTATCACGATCAAACTGGTGGTAAATGGTGCCGCTGGTAAGGTTGGTAAACTCTCCGCGCAGATAGGCTTTAATCAGTTCTTCGGGATAACTCAGCAACAACGACGGGATGTAATCCGCTGGCAGGTTCTTCGCGTTGTCGAACGTGCTCGCCTGCGTCAGGCCGTAGAGCGTTGCCAGCTCAGGCTTATCACGCACAGCTTTAACAAACTGCTGCCAGACGAATTTAAACCCCTCTGGCGTAGTGGTGACATCGATACCGTTGCGCAGTCCCGGCACCTTGTAACGCATACGGGCAATGATTTTGCGCCATGCCTGCCGGGCTTTCGCCGCAGGCATGACGTCAAGCTCATCCACCAGCGCATTACCAATTTTGAAGCCCACGATACTCGCCGGTTTCTCCATCGACCGGCAGATAGTGGTACCGCGATATAAACGTCCCTCGTAAAAATGAACTTCTTTGTTGCTCTCGTTTATCCGGACGTTTAGCCCCCAGTCGAAAGCCACTTCCTCCACCGTGGGATAAAAAATATCGCGGATTTGCGGATAGGTCGGCGCAAAGTAGCCCTGATTGATCCTTGGAAACTCCCAGAACCCCTTGCAGAGGCCGCCACAGCCGACCCATGTTTTTCCGCTGCCGAACCCGGCTACATATGCCTTGAACTTATGAGGCATCGCCAGAAAGCGCGCCTGGGGGATATTAAGTGTCGGGCTGATCCCCATCGTCTTCACTCGCGTCTACAACGTTGATATTGATCGTCACCGGCGTGGGTTGGTTATCTTCTGCATCAGCAGCCAGTTCCCGGTTCAGCGCCTCAATTTCAGCGTTAAGTTTTTGATTGGTCAGCCGGGAGCGTTCGATTTCAAGGAGGCGTAGTTCCCTCTCCTGTTCACTGGCAGCAAGATTATGGAAAGCGGCAAGATTCTTTAACGCCGCATCCTGATCGCGCATCAGGATTTCTATGCCGAATTTAGTTTTCTTCACCCCGGCAATCAGCCGACGCTCTGGACCGGTCACATCCCGCGTATCGGCATGGAAAACATCGCCAATACCTTCACCACCGCAACGGGGGCAATCAGGATTGGGATCGTCGTTATCAATAAACCCCAGCCCGCCATAATCCGGCGGCGGTTTGCCATCCGACGAGGCTTTTGCCGCTGCTTTGTCATATTCATCAACGTCGCGCCAGTGGTAATGAAAATTTTCGCCCCAGCAGTGACGACAGCAGCAGCGCCGCAATTGTGAAATCTCACTTGGATCGGCAGTCGCTATTTCATGCCAATGGAGCAACACTTGCTGCCTGTCCAGAATGGCCGTTGATTGGATCAGCGACAGGCCATAGTTAATTGCCTTCATAATGGAGGGCTTCCGGAACAGCTTTCTTGCAGCCCTGTCGCCCCCCTTAAACTTAGCTTCGGAATAGGCGCGGTACTTATCCCCATGCTCAAGATATCCGTTAACCATGCTGACTTCTTCGGGGGATAAACCAGCAAAAAAAGCGGAACTTTTTGGAACCGTAATTGCGCGCTTTTGCGCAGTTTCTTCGGCAGCCATTTCCTTTGCTGACGCGGCTTCAGTAGATGGTTGCGCAGTTTTTTGCGCAGTTTCATTCTGCGCGTTTTTTTGCGCATTTTTCTTTATGTAACGACGAGCTGATTCGTACTTTAGTCCCCGCAGTTCACACCAGTCTTTCAGCTTTATTCCCGTACTGGCATGAGCCGCAGAAAACTGATCTTGCAACTCCTTCCAGTCGGGCTTGCTCATGAATCATTATCCTTACTGCGCGAAAGTCTCATCAGTTCGTTATAGGCTGATGCGTCACCGCTCTTTGCCCGTTTGTATAAAGCACCACGCAGTTCCGCCTCTCCTTTTGCTCGGCCGGTGCGGATGGCACGCCGGAATCTGGCGACCTCATCACGCTGGTGTTTGATCTGTTCCATATCCAGCCCAATGACATCCGCTATCTGTTGCTCGGTCAGGCGGCACGCTGCCAGTGCCTCTATTTTTGCTATCGGTAAAGTCTGCATATCTTCCCCGGGTGCCCTCGAACGTCGCTTATAGCTGCGCTATCGTCCAGACAAAGGAGAAATACAGATGAAAAAGAAAATCGACGTTCTGAGGGAACTGGCCAGTAATAATGAATGGGATGCAGCGATCAGGCTTGCCGGGACTTTTCCCCGCCTGGGTCATGAAGCAAAGGTGATTACACGCGCCAGAGAGGCGATGCTCCGGCCTGATTTTCAAATCCAGATGGGAAGAGATCCGGCCATACTGATTGCCGCAGGTATTGAAGCTCTGAAAGCGAAATACCGTCTTTAATCTTCTTCGTCGGGAAATATGTCCGTAACATCGACGTCGCCACACGCTTCCACCGCTTTTCGCGGATCGCCTTTTACAAACACCAGTACGTTCTGGTGTGTCTTACCGAGTTTGCGACTGGATGAGAACATCTTACCGGCTCTGACTGGCAGGCTTCCCGCCTGCGTTACCAGAATGGCCTCGTTGTAATACTTCGCGCCTGCATCAGTGAACGCGGCGATCGTATCGCCTACAAAGTTACGGTAGATGCCTTTGCGGTCCCTGACTTCCCCCACGACAAAGCAGGCAAAGCGGTTATCTTTAAGAAGAGACAAGGCGTTTTTGATGATTTGCCGGTAGGCGTCGACAAACTCGCTGTAACCCAGTGTCGAAATATCCGCCGGGTTATCTGAGTACACTTCCAGATCAGCATAAGGGGGGCAGCTAAACAAAAAATCAGCCTGCACCGTTTTAAAGTGCTGGTGAATATCCCGGCTGTCGCCACAGTGCCAGTGGGGGCCGGTTACTGTGTCAGTACCTATTCTTTCCCATTGCCGTCTGTTTGCCTCCACCTGCTCACTGCGCAGATCACAGCCAAAGTACTGGCGACCGAGTTTTGCCGCTACCACGCCCCGGACAGAGCCACCCGCAAACGGGTCAACGACCGTACCACTCTCCGGAGAGAACCAGCGATAAGCCAGTTCACACAATACCGGATCAAAGATGCTCGTCGTGGAGATAGCCTGTAGCTCAGGGTGCACCTGGAAAAATTCTTCCCAGCTTACCGATTTGCCGGTTTTAGCCTCATACGCATTTTTTTTATCGTACACGGCACCGGTCTGAGCTGATTTAGAAAAAAGCAGTTCGCTTTCGCGTCCTTCTTCTGACTGGATACCTGTGGCGATCCAGTTTTTCTTTCGTTCCTGCCACCAGCCCTCTCGGGCACTGATGACAGAAAAAGGAGGGATGAGGAATTTCTCTGCCAGATTGCCCGCTTTCGATTCGCCTGGTGTTGCCCCTAAGTTATCAAGGACGTCATCGATATCGGCCAGGCTGAAACCCGTCAGTTCAATATCAAATCCGCCATCGAGCAGATCGCTTAGTTCCAGCTGTAATAATTCCTCATCCCACCCGGCGTTTAATGGCAGTCTGTTATCCGCCAACCGGTAAGCACGTTTCTGTGCATCCGTCAGGTTAGCCAGCACGATGCACGGCACCTTATCCATCCCGATGATATCAGCAGCCATCGTGCGACCGTGACCGGCAATGATTTCACCGGCAGTATCCACCAGCACCGGATTCGTCCAGCCGAATTCTTTTATGCTGGCCACCAGCTGCTGGACCTGATCGCTGTCGTGCGTTCGCGCGTTCTGCGCGTAGGGAATGAGATCAGCCGTGCGGCGGTAAACCACACTCAGCTGATTTTCACTGTGATTCAAAATCTTTCTCCGGATGTTTTATCAGGTCAGCGCCAGCAACATTTCATTCGAGCCGGCAGCAGCACGAGCATAGATTTCCCCCGTCACCTGGTAGGCACTGTTCGTTGTACCTGCTGCAATGGGATGTCCCTTCAGACTGGCATCAGGGGTGCCGTCGGATTTACAGATTTCCCCGTATCCCGCGATCGCCGTGACTAATGCTGAATCAGCATCGGACGCGATCAGCGTCCACACTTTCGTAACCTGTTTGTTGGTTGTGGCCATCATGCCTCCAGTAAGATGCTCTCCAGATAACGATCACCCCAGTTAAGCGACGACAAAGGCAGCGTGAACACGTCATTTTCTGGCGTGCCTGCTTCCGTGGTGCCGTCACTGTAGGTGATCAGTACAGATGAATAACCCGTTGTATCGACCGTAACCGATGCTGCCGCGCGCGTTACCGTGGCGGTTGTCGTCAGAATTGGCGAAGTTGCAACTGACCCCGCCTCAATCTGAACAAAACCGGTCAGCAGGCTGGTGCCAAGTTTGCGGTAGTGCGAAATGGTGTAGATTGCTGATTGCGGCAGTGTACAAAGCGCATAGAGGTAGTTGGTTGAATCTTTGCGGCCTGTATATGTCCGGATGATGCCGGAGGCCGTCAGGGTTGATTTGATCCGCTGCCACGCTGCCGTGGCGGTAACAGACACCGCATCCACCAGCCATTTAGCGTTGGTCTGGTCATACACGCCGTACAGCACGCTGTCGCTGTTTACGCTGGAAATCCCCCCACCATCTGGCCCGGTGCCAATGGCGTAGCCTGATGATGTGGAGTAAATGAATTGCCCTGTATTACCGGAGGCCACCGCCACATTACCGCGCATCTGTAACTGTAAGTTAGTTGCTGCCGGTTCCGGGGCATGCCTGCCGACTGCTATGCAGTTTTGATATTCAAGCGGCCATTCGTTTACAACACTTAGTACCATCAGCCCATCGGCGTTCCAGTAAAAATGAGACGGACCACTAAAGGTGAGACGGATATCCACGTCCTGCACCATTAAATCCAGCTTAACGCTTTTGATGGGTGTTATAGCGCCACCAATAACCCCTGCGTAGGGACATGAAAATCCTGCGGAATGTCCACCGATGAACGGTACTTCAAGTATTGAAATCATATTCGTTTTCCCGTTGATAGTGTGCAATGAATGGGCTGACATCATTTCGCTACCTGCTGTGAATTGGGTAGATATTCACTACGTATCTGGTCAGTCAGTTCTATAACCCTTAATTTTTCGCCATGCTGAGGTAGTGCATCATTCATTTCATTCTTCCCGGCGTGAATCTAGTGTCTCCAGCCGAATCAGAATGCGTCATAAACTTATGTCATTCTTTGGAGTCAACTTAACGGCCTGTCAGTATTTAATGACAATGAATCATTGCCCATATGAAATGGCGAAAAAAATCTTTGACCAAAGTCAATTCACTCAAATATAAAGTAGTGAAATGATTTCACTTTATTTCAACACTCGTCAGCCTTATAAAATTAAAGCCACAATAAGGTGGTCTAAAATGAGGAGGTGTTTATGCCTTTAAAACCTGGTCAAAACACGGGTAAAGATGGCGGGATTTATCAAGAGATTGGCCCGCGTGGTGGAGCAAAAGAGAACTATACAACAGTACCCGATAATAAACCCATGCCACCGACTCAGAAGCCAGGCCATTCCTGGCAGCAGGTTGACCGAACCCCAGACAGCAAACGGGATAAGTGACAGCCAAATTTAATCAAACCGGCTAACTAGCCGGTTTTT
The DNA here is from genome assembly GCF_059730485.1 of Pantoea sp. X-Soil-TKNS-1207. NCBI lineage: Bacteria > Pseudomonadati > Pseudomonadota > Gammaproteobacteria > Enterobacterales > Erwiniaceae > Pantoea > Pantoea sp. X-Soil-TKNS-1207. Next base: position 1,726,052 of record NZ_AP035958.1, on the reverse strand, counting down.
TATGAGCAATTACAAACTTATATAATGACTCAATTAAATAGCAGAATGTCTCGTTACTTTCCGTTTCCCTCACGGGTACACCGCATATCTCGCAAATTCTGAAAGCTGCATGAGCGCACTCATGTGCTACCGTACCAAGTTTGCCATCGAATACACCAATAAATATTAATTCCCCGCCTGTATCGCTTTTGAAATAACGCACACAACCCGAAAGATTGTCGACACTTTTACTTGTTAAACCGAGACTACTATAAGCTGCATACCATCGTTCACGCTCAAAGCAGCAAAAGACCTGAGCACACTCAAAGAGCGGAACTGACATATTAGGTAAGTCTGGCCAGTTTGTTTTTACCATGCTTTCTCCAGTAACCAATATCAGACGCACTCTTAAACGCGCCTTTTGATGGAATCAGCGATGTTCATCAAAAGCCAGCATCAATCCGGCGAACAGCAGCACGATGGATATTGCACTCTTTCACCACGCCATAAAGCAGCAGATTCAATTCCACGCTATCGCCGTAAAGCATTCCGGGTTTTGGTTCCGGCGCATCAATCGGGCTTGTCAGCTCCGCTGGCAGATTTAGCCGGGGTTGTTTGATTGTCCGGTACTCGACTTGCGGATTTGGCGGCGTCCCGCAGCCGCTCAACAGCACGAGCATCGACAGCAGCAGAAGCGCACTTATCGGCGGCAAGGTAGCGTTTAATTTCATCCTGTAATTTCCTGTTCTGCTCGGCTGTCACCGCGCGTTGTGCGGCGACCTCGCCCATGACGTCGTTCTGACGCTTCACTGCAATCACCAGGTCTTTCACACTGTTGGCCAGATCATCATTTTTTGAGCGGAGGCCATTAATCTGCTGATCTTTGCTGTCGTTCAGCTTCTCCAGCCGCTGGTTGGTGGCTTCCAGTTGTGCGTCTCTGGCATTCAGTACCCACAGGGCACCGCAGACCAGAATCACGAAAAAGATGCCGATATTTTTCCTGATGAAGTTGATCAGACTGAACATAAACCCTCTAACTTTCTGTTTTATCAGTATCATTTGCGATGTCGGTATTTATAAGGATTACCACCAGCGCACCTGACCGATGAAATAACCGGCTGATAAAATGAGCAACACGAACCAGATGAGTAAAAACTTCCAGTTGGGCAATTTTTCTGCCATTTCTCGTATCTCCCGAATCAGTTTGCTAAAATCAATCACAGGTTCTCCCTTGTTATGCTCAAGGCGAAGAAACAGAAAACCCCGATTGTTGCTGCAATCGGGGTTTTTGCCTTTTAACGAATAATGTTTGTCTTTACCGTCAGAGCAACGCGGCTTTCGCCAGCGCCAGCCGTTTCTTCCTGTCATCCAGGCCGTTAGTGTCGCCATTGATAATTCGTGTGATACCGTCGATATCATCCCGGTCAGCCAGTTCGTTAAGACCGTGATTTTTCCACCATGCCGCCGCCGATGCTGCCGCAAGCTGATTGCCGGTAAGCAGGTCAGGCTGCGCAACGATGTCAGCGCCCAGCGCTCTAACCAGTGCCGCGTAATTCTTTCTGCCGGTGATCTGAATTAAACCGCGCCCGCGATAACGGTAGCCATCGCCCGAGGCAATATCGCCATTACCGTTCAGATTCGCGTAGATGACGTTGGCAATCATTTTCTGGTTGGCGGCGTGGTCATCATTACGCCCGTAAGTACGCGCCTGTTCAGCGGTGATACGTTTACGAAACATCGCCGTCAGCGCGTTCTCGCTGTAATTAAGCCCCTCTTCCACTTTCGTGAATCCGGCTGATTCATGACCGGTCTGAGCGAGAAAATGGGCCTGCCGTAGCGGAGTATCGATCTGGAAATCAGCCATTGCCCCTGCAATAAACAAAAACCATGTTGTCGCCTGACCGGGGCTAATCCCGGTCGCCCGTTGAAAATCACTGGCTGTTATCATCAGCTCCTCCGAGTTTCTTATCCAGCTGTCTCCTGAAGCGGAATGACAGGTAATCAATGCCAATAAAACCAATCAGAATCGCCGCCACCCACGCGAAATCGTCCCCGATATTCCAGTGAAATATCGATACCAGTAGCTGTAGCGAAGGCTTAACGAAGAAGGCGAAAAGGCTGCACATTGCGGCATCCATCAGACGCCGGGGCCAGGTGTCCCTGCCAAAGTATGAGGCTCTGATGATTGCCATTACTCCTGAAGCTGCGGCATAACCGGCTTCGTTCTTGTGGGCATAGAGCCATGCAAGAAGACTGGCCCAGAACCCAACATCATTTTCCGGCATTCTTTTCATCTCCATCTCCCGCGTATGGGGCGGATGCCAGTGTTAAAGGAATGAATTGCGCTGAAGTAAAACGAGAAAACCCGCACAATGGCGGGTTGAGAAAGTATTTATATGAGGCAAAAAAAAACCTGCTTTCGCAGGTTTAAAGTGAAGACAATAGCTTTTTGACAGACATGCAGTTAAACAATATGAACAAAGTTCATTGATGTTTAACGCACTTCAATAATAATCCACTGCCTATTGTAATATTTGATTAATATCAATCTTCACACTCTGAAAATCATAAATACAACGCCATATGATAAGAAGTGTTAAATTAATAATTTCTGGTATTAGTTGTTACGGTGCCGGGTGCCTCCCGGTGAGTCAGAAAAAGCCATAACCTGACTCGCTTCAGTCAATAGACACAGGAGAAATGGCTTAGCCCCGCCGCACAGGGGGATTCACCGTAACGCAGAAACTATACCAGGTAAAAGATAAACAAAACGTAGCTATGATTTTATATCGCCCCTTAAGTTCAGGACAGCTTGACGTAAATCAATGCTGGTAAGAATTTATATTTCAAGGTAAAAATCCGAAATGCATTAATGCGCTATGACTTACAAAGGTATTCAGTCATGAAAGACCTCGCGGACAGTAAACGTGTTCCGTCAATACATGCCCGCCTCCGGCATGGCCCGGAGAATTCCGGTTTCGTGGGATATAAACCCCGATGGGAAGAGGCACACTGGAAGGTGTTGAATTAATTAGATGTAAAAACCCGCGCAACCGGCGCGGCAAACAAATCATTTAATTCAGGTAAAAAAAACCTGCTTTCGCAGGTTAAGGCTATTAAGTGACGTTAAAAGCAAGTACAGGTAGCGCATCTATAAAGTATAAACCCAAGCAATATCGCATTCGCGTTTGACACAAAATCAATCTTAACCCGGAATTATTTTTTCCGGAAGTGGCAAAAATCAATTTCCACACTCTGGCAATCATAAATTCAGTGTCATATGAGAGCGAGTGTTAATTTAATAGCCCTGGTGTTAGCTGCTACGGTGCCGGGTGCCTCCCGGTGGAACAGATAGCCAAGCTGTCCCGTCACTTATTGTCGGAGATCCTGGGCTGACCCCGCCGCTTAGGGGGATTCACCGTAACGCAGAAACCATACCAGGTAAAAGATAAACAAAACGTAGCTATGATTTTATATCGCCCCTTAAGTTCAGGATGGCTTGACGTAAATCAATTCTATTCAGGTTCGAACCCGGAAAAGAAAAAACCCGCACGTTGGCGGGTTCTTTTCTTTAATCCTGTCGCTCGCGATACAGCTTTGCGAAGCATATACGGATTTAACCTTTTTTTACGCAAAAACGCAATACAAATATTAAGGACGCAATAGCCAGCGCTATTTAAAGCCCGGCCCTCAATGTCAAACCCCCACCAGACTACTAAGGGGAATACCGAATTGCGCATGGAGTTTTCTAATCATTGGCAGCGTCAGATTACGCTTACGATTCAGCACCTCGTAAACGCGGTTAGATTTTCCTATTGCTGGCTCAAGGTCTTTTACAGTCAACCCCTGCTGATCCATACGGAATTTAATCGCCTCAACAGGGTCAGGCGCTTCTATAGGATAATGTTTGTTTTCGTACTCATTGATAAGCACGCACATGATTTCAAAAAAATCACCTTCCGGCGTATCGGCTGGCGGCTCGTTGTCAAACATCGGCTCTACCGCACGTAATGCCGCATTATAGTCTTGCTCTGTTTTAATGGGTTTAATCTGCATGATTCACTCCAGATTGACGGTTTCAGCATCTATTCTGTCGTACTCTTTATGTGTCCCGATGAATTTAATGAACATCCATCCGCGCTGGTACGCAATAGCCACGATTAACCGGTAGTCATTCCCTTTGATGTTAAATACCACGCGCTTGTTTTTCAAAATACTGGCGCTGCGATACTGCTCTTTGATTTCTGCCGGGGTTTTCCATTCAGCTCTGCTGGCTTCATCTACCCAGGCTTTTAGCGGCTGCTCTGCGTCAGGATTCGCCGTCCAGAAATCCCTTAGTGTCTTGATAGCGATTATCTTCATGCCAATATACTAGTCCCATCTCGGGACTAGTTCAACAAATTTATCCCATTTCGGGACTTTATCCAGATAAAAGTAACGAGCTGATATTTATAATATTAACGAGTAAACCTTTCCGGATTACGCTCAAACGCTTCATTCATCGGTATATACAGCATTTTTTCTGCTAACTGTAACCAGACATCAATGCGACTCTCACAGGTTCTTAAGCACCACTCCGGATGAGCTTCATTAAGCCTGAATGCCATTTGTCGTTTACTCATCCCACGTCCATCATAACGCTGGTGAATAATATCAATCAGACCGGGAAAATCTGCCAACGATTCACTTACAACCCTGTCAATCAGCAGAGCCTCTTTATCTGAGCAAAATGCAAGACTGCTCTTATGCTTTCCTTCCAGTAGATCGATAAAATACAGAGCCAGATCTGACTTGCTGATACCCGATTTTTTCATTCTCCGGAGCACTTCATTGATGGCTGATTTCGTGATTTTTCTGCTGGCAAGCAAATGGTTAAACATATTCCCTCCATTGCCGCCGCCGATGTAAGACCATCTGCCCCACATCCGGAGTTTGCCCTGTATCCAGATGCTCTCCAGAGTACCAAGACGGATTTCATTGCCGTCAGTTTTTCCTGTTGTTGATGGATAAATCATTTAGTGCCCTCATCTAATTCTCTGGTCACCTGATCCAGCAGGCTTTCTTCGGTACCGTAAATTTCTTCCCACATTTTCTGCCCGGCGTGGATAGCCACACCGTAACCGCCTGTACGATGGTGTGCAGGGCAAAGGGGAATTGTGCGGTAATGGCTGGCACGCTGGCCCATACCACAACCACTACGCAGGTGGTGAATCTCTGCGGGTGATTCGCCATATCCCAGGTTACGGCAGACTACGCAGCACATTTCTTTCACGCGCTGCATGTGATCGTGTTCGGCCTTAGTCACAGATCGAGACATTGCTGACCTCCGCCCTGAATAATCCGCTGTCGCTTCTGAAACTCAGTGGGATTACTCATCCAGTGAGCGGCGCGTATCACCTGCGCCTGTTCGGATGAATGAATGATTCGGCGGTTGTGTTGCGGCAGGTTGGCCACACACGCGGGACAATGATCAACCGTCTCATGTATGCACCCGCGACGGCGGCGACAGATATGCATTGTTGCTTTCAGCGTCGCGCATTCACGGCACATTGGCGCGTCACAGGTATAGGGTTCAAGCGGTGATATGCAATCGGGTTCGTGCCTGTGCGGTGGGTAGCCCAGATGCCCGTCACAAAGCAATGTCGAAGGTGCGCCGCAGAAAATGCAGATCTCATTTTTCATGCTGCCACCTCCCCGGCGCACATCTCCGGCAGGTTGGCACGTACCAGCGCTTCCGCAAACTGTGGTGGCACGGCATTGCCGCACCTGGCCACCTGCTTATCTTTGGAATATTTCACACCGTGGTGATCACTGTCGATGATGTAATCAGCCGGGAAACCCTGCGCCGCGTAAAGTTCTTGAGGCTGGAGCATTCGCATCCCGATATCGACGATGTGGTAATTGACCCCATCCACGTTGACCAGACCCGGATATTTCCCCATGTCCCCACAATATTTTTCAAGGAAAGCCCTTACTTCACCAAAATGGTTGCCCCCGGCGGTAACTGTCTGGAGTGGTAAATCTGTTTGCTGGCCGATGTTGGTACCGCGCATCTTTATCAGGCTGCTGGTGATCAACGCATGGTGATCCGTTGCCGTCACCGTGTGAGCTGGAGAATCTAACGGCGCCCCGGGGCCGCTGTAATTGCCGCCGAAATGTTTCGCGAGAAAAGCCGTTACCAATGCACTTTTTCCACCACCGCCAGCCGTTACAGTACCTGCTGGCTCATCTATCGCATGGCCGGTGCTGTTACCGAACTGCCGGGAAATTACCGGTGCCAGCACTGGTGCTACAACGTTGGTACGGTTCTGTGACATAAGAGTGATGAAAGGTTTATTCACGGGTCGGGGTTTCATCTGGAAAGTTGAACCGCCGGTACCGGCAAAAATCGGCGCAACAACGGCATAGCCGTGGGTTTGTGTGATGGTCTGCATCGGTTGACTGAGAGCATGCCCCCGGAAACAGTCATATTTCGTTCGGGTGCTGGTGTGGTTGCACTTCACTATGAATGGCGCTGGATTGTCGATAACGAACCGCTGAATGCCGCGCGCGATGCGTTTAAGGGTATTCTCAGCCAGCGGCTTTTTCCGACCAAAAATACTGTTGCAGGGTAATGACCAGTCAATGCACCCGGCAGCAGTGCGCCAATGTTTTATGTGGCCTGACTGAACCGCCAGACTTTTCGGATCTCCGTGGGTTGGCTGTGGCCACGCAATCGGCTTACCATCGCAGCGCATCACCATGAAGAACCGTTTGCGGATTGTCGGGGCGCCATAATCGCAGGCGCGCAATTCCCGATGTTCGATCGCATAGCCTAATCCGGCAATCAGTCGTCTGGCTTCGATTCCGTGACGATCAATATTCAGAAAATCACACACTTCATCCAGCGCAGGATGATCGGCAGGAATACCGTTACCCAGCATCCCGACAAATGCGGCGAAGGTTTCCCCAGCTCTGACCGGGTCAGGCCGCGCTATATCATCCAGCAGCGGTCCCCAGGTCTGAAATTCTGCAACATTTTCCAGCATCATGACGCGAGGACGAACCGCCAGCGCCCAGCGGATCACCACCCAGGCAAGGCCGCGTATTTCTTTCGCTACCGGCGTAGCACCCTTTGCCCTGGAAAAGTGGCGGCAGTCGGGACTGAACCAGGCCAGGGCAACGGGCTGGTGCGCGGTTGCCGCCAGAGGATCAAGGTCGAACACATTTTCACAATAGTGAAGCGTGCCGGGGTGGTTAGTGGTGTGCATGGCAATGGCATGTGGGTCATGGTTTATGGCTATATCCACACTTCGCCCTGTCGCCAGCTCAATACCCGTACTTGCGCCACCACCACCGGCAAAATTATCAACGATAAGCTCACGCATTACGGGTTCCCTCCAGCGCGTTGACCATCAGCGCCAGCTCGGCACGTATTTCTTCAGAAGGGGTGCCAATCAGTAGCAGACGGTTGATATGGTAATGCAGGCGTACCTGCAATTGAGGATCACAATTCGCTGCATCAGGCACTTGCCGGAATAACGCCTTAACTTCTTCAGGCCATACGGTTTGATTTTTCATGCGGCGTAGTCCCACAGTTGGGCGGCAGCGTTTTCTGCTTCCTGTTGGGACTTGAATTTGCGGTTCAGAATGGTGTTCCAGAGGACGTTAAGCACAGCTTTATAAAGCTGCCGGAATTCATCCTCTGACATGCTGGCAAATGAAATAGAGCGCGCTTCCCGGCGTATGATTCCATCAGGCAGAAGAAATTCATCATAAAACCCTGCCGTCATAACCGCCCACTTGCGGTAAGCCTCAAACTCTTTTGCCAACACAACACCGTCAGCACGGCGCTGCCCGGCCAGCTCAAGATACACATCAAGCGTTTCGTTCAGAATAGTGCGATGACCTGACATCGATATCAGGTACTCGACGTAACCGCGCAACAGAAATTTTTCAGTTTCTGAGATAGCACCGGCCGTCGGTATCCAGTATTCAAAACCGAGATTCAGCAGGGAAAAAAATAGTTTATGAAACTGGTAATTGCGCGCACGGCGCACATCACAGTTCAGCAGGATGCCCGGTTTTAACCGGGTAACGTAATCTCTGGCCTCGGGGTTAGCCGGGGACAGGAGATTTTCGGGTGTTTTGAAAAGATAAATCTGCGCCATCGTTCTCTCCGGTGGCACAGTGATCAGTAAGGTGTTCAGCCTTAATTGAATTATAAGTTACGACGCTTTTGCCTTGCAAGATAACTCATAACATGTGTTCTGAAATCCCCCTTGGGATATGCTGACAAAAATACTTCAAGAATACCGCTTGCAGGCCCATACTCTTCATCGTTACGGCCCATATATGTGTGTTGCAGATTGCCGTCTGCATCCAAATGTACCAGTACCTTCCCACCACTTCTCAGATACCAATCTAACGTGTCAGCTTCAATCATATGTAAATCCTACGTATGGTTTGATTTTCAGACTTCGTGAAAGCAACTCTTCAATTTTTTTGGGTTTCTTCAGATCTGTTTCTACGAAATCCTCACCGATGTCTTTGCCATCCAAATTCGTACAAATGAATCTCATTCAACAATCATGCCCAATTCATGACATACCCACAAAGAGGTATAAAGCAGGGCAAGGATGGAAGCACCGGACTTTACTTAGATATAATTTAAATATTTTGCCTCAGATCAAATCCTGGCAAATGGCGCTGAGGTTGATTTCATAAAATCAGTTAATTCAATCACAATTCCAGACAGGATATTCAATGTCATTTAACACCTGAAATTAAATGAACGTTATTTTCCCACTTAATGCCGTCTGGAAATGTTTTTGGAATAACTCATGTATTAGCACTGTTTTAAATGGCTATTTTTACCCACATCTTTTCCAACTGTCATTCTGTTTACCTGCCGTTTAACATATATCATTTTTTGAGACTGAATGAATAGTTAATAGCGAAAATGATTCTTCGTCGCGCTGAATGCCTGCCGCTGTCCATTCCCATTGACCTGATAATTCTTAAATGTGCGGTGCCGGTGTAATACCTGAATACCGGAGCGGCCAAGCAGCCTGGCTGCTCTCGTCTGCCGGTTCTGTGCGTCGATCACCGAACAGCGCTTTCGTGCTTCCGCCTGCTGCCATTCCTGCCACTCTGTCACCGTGGAAAATTTGGGCGTCACGCCCTGCGGCATCAGCCGGTTAAACCGCTCAAGAATCGCTGGGGTCTGTTTCATCGAAACCTCCCCGGAAGCCATCCGGGATCTCATAGTTCGTTGAGGAAATCTCGTGTATGTCTCTCAGTGCCGTGGTTCCTGGGGGATGATCCCAGGAGTTTTCAAAGCCTCGATTTTTCCCGAAAAATGTCGATGCCTGTTGAACAAATTCCGTGCCGAGCTTGCCGGTCACCCGGAGGTAATCTGCGTACCGCTTTACGCCATTTAGCATCGTTTCAGGGCTAACGCCCTCCCGCCTTCGGGCATTCCAGGCGCTGAATCCTGCGTGTTTCGGATTAGCTCCGGCACGGCGGGGATATTCCTTCCAGACCTGGTCAAACTCAGGCAAATATTCGGACTGTTTTTTTTTCTTGGACGCCTCGGTGGTTTCCTGAATATCCGGCTGTTCCTGAGCCTGGAGATCACCACCTGGTTCACTGGCATTTTTTTCGCCATGAACCATAGTGTTTTGATCATTTAATTCTGTATCTGTATCTGTATCTGTATCTGTATCTGTATCTGTATCTGGTGCGTTACTTTGCGTTACACCTGCGTTTCCTGTCGTTTCAACACTGGCTGGATCACCTTTACCAGAATCATTTGCAGCCCTTTTTCTTTCCCTTAAAGCCTTGACGCGTGAGGCGGAATTGTCTTCCCGCTTTGGTTGACGCCTGTTCCAGCCAGTGACAATTTCACCTTCAAGAACCTTCCCTTGCATTGCCGAAATAATCTTCTCAACCTGGTCAGTTTCAATATCTAATGAGCTGGCAACATCATCCACACACAAGTTTTTAATTACGCCGCGCATGTCAGCGTTACTCTGCGTTACATCTGCGTTAACCAACGTTTCTCTGCCGCTCGATGCGTTAACAAGGATATGCACATAAACGGCAATCACATTGCCAATGCTTTGTCCCGACTTACGGGCAATTGTTCGCCATTTCGGATCGGTAGGCATGTCATGCCAGAGGCGCAGCCAGGAATTGGCCATAAATAACCCTTAAGACAAAATTGTTACGTGTATTCAAAGGCAGTTGAGTTGCTGGAGCCATTCAACACTGCTGCTCTGACAGCAGAAAAAGCGGATATAGCCTCATCAATTTCTTTGAGCAGTACCGGATGACCAGCACCAAGATTTACGGCGTTAACCGCCTCAATCCCCTCTTTTGCTGCAATAGCAGCCAGCAATACTGGATCACCAGGTGACACCAGCCGTGCACGGCGTTCAGCAGGCATCGCAGAAATTGCGGCCTTACTGAGTATCTCCGCCTGAGGTGCATATCTTGGATTGCAGCACCCACGGAAGGTCCGCCGTAGTTTCTGCACAAGATTTCTGAGATCCACCTCGCTTTCCGCAACAGGAAGGAGAGTACCGTCGCTATCGCAGTGGTATTCAGCAGCAACTGCTAAGGCAACCGCTTTCCACCCTACCTCCACCGCCCACATTTCTACTTCCTCTGCTACGTCCTCAACTGTTGGTGTGATTCTCATGATTCAGCTCCAGTTCCTTGAGCATGCTAGCTTGAATGACAGGCGGCAGGCCGTCCGTCGGATTCGGATAGTCTTCAGGGCATAAGTCATGTGGGGTGACAATCCAGTTTGTAGCCTCTGCCCATTTTCGGGCTACGCGTCCCTTGAGCGACCACGCACCACTTGCCACCCTGCTCACATGTGGCTGTGAAGCACCCACAATCAGGGCAAACTCCAACTGCGTGATGTTGTATGTCTGTAGGTAATCATTAAATTTCATGTGTAGTCCTTATGTTCTCGCCATAGAATATACAAGGTTTACATAAAAAAGATCAACAGTAAACCCAATAGATAGTTATACATTCCATGCATAGAATGACCCGCATCACCTAACCAAAATCCAAAAGATGAAAACTGATCACAACTTAAAAGAAATCTGGGACAGGAGAAAAGTCGAGCTTAGACTCACTCAGGAGAAGGCTGCTGAATTGCTGGGCTTCGAGCATCAGTCAACCGTAAGCCAGTACCTGAATGGCAAGGCTCCACTGAATATGGAGAACACTGTTAAGTTCGCCAGCATCCTGGGCGTCAAGCCGGAAGAAATCAGACCTGACTTAATCGAGTTGTTCCAGTACATCAGAAACACTGGTCAGGCTGATTTTCAGGATGGGAGTGCAGGTTGGGTGCGCCTCAGCAACGAAGAATCCAATATCCTTAATTCATTAAAACGTCTTCCTGAATCTGAGAAGATTCTCTTTATTGAAGAACTTGAAAAGAGCGTCATTAAATATGACAAACTTTTCAAAGAGTTACTCAAACTTCAGAACCAGTAGCCTGCCAATACACTCGAAATGAACCGACCTTCCTGGTCGGTTTTTTTATGCCTAAAAATCAATATGATGAAAAATTAATGGAAGGTTTGCATATTTTCCTCTTGATTGATTTTATCCATAAATTGGATATTTCATCTCAAGCAAAGTACTTATGCACAGTGATTTGTTAAACGTTCCGCGCCCCGGCGATAAGGGGAAAAAGGAGATTCACATGGAATGCGATTCATGGTTTTGGGTTTGGATTTTACTGGCGGTCGTTGGTGGAGGTGTTCTCGGTTTGCTGGGTACAGCACTCTGCGTTGCAGCTGGCACTACGGGAAAAGATGATAACCATGGTTAAACACGGCAGACATCACCAAGACTCGACTGATAAAGCGTTATCGCTTTTTAAGCGTGAACTTTTGGGTGTATGGTTCCCATGCTTTGACTGCAACTTTGCAGACTTCCTCATCAAGCATACAGAACCATTCATTGTCATCTATCTGCGTATGCGGTTTGGCGATACCTTTCTTTTGCAAGGTACTGATTCGTGGATCCCGTGCATGAAGCCTGATACCAACAGCTCTGGTATCAAGGTATTCAATTATGATTTCCCGCTCATTTTGAGAAAGTTTGTTAAGCGTTTTAATAATTCTGGTTTCATTTCTTTCCTGTCCCGAAGGTTTGCTTTTAACCACTCGCAAACGTACGCGTGAAAACATGAGAGCCAGAACATATGTCAGGGCAAATAAGAAAATGTGGAAGAGCCAAGGGATGTGGGTTTTCTCATTAACCGACATTGCGAAATCCGAGGGAATTGCACAAAGAGCCAATGCCCAAAAGAGAATTACATACATGAGGCGTTCCAGAGGTTCATTGTTAAAAACTTTCAAAAGCAAATTTATTAATGATTCCATTCTTTTTTCTCTCTTTAGGGGTTCGAGAATGCTATCACGATTCTCTCTGTAGGGGTATAGCGAGAACCCGTGCCGCCTGAACGGGTAATAAAAGCAGGCATGTTTTCTGTTCCGGTTAACAGAGTGATGATATGGACAGGCAACTTACCAGAGAGCAGGCGATTATTTCTGCCCGTAGTAAAGCGATCATCGCCAGATTTCTTAATGACAAAGTTATGTGGCGTGAAGCCATCAGGCTCTATTTTTACGCTGTTGGTGGCAAGACCAAGTCAAATTAACATTTAACTTACAACTTATTGTTTTTACATACCGCTAATCCGGTAGGGGTTCACTCAATCTTAATAAGGTAAATCATGAAAAGTTTAAATATTCTTGTTCGTATTAATTTCGGTCTGATTAATAAAACTGGCATCAATTCAATTTTAATGATTTCAGCGCATGAAACGGCCCTCGGTTTTATTCATGTCGAAGAAAGTTTGGTTCACGGCACCCCTGATCGCATCACTCCTTTTACTGCTGGCGGCCTCCTGCCTGAGGCTGATTGTTACGACTGCGCTGTTCTTGCTCTGGCTACTCAGCATTTCCACCTGCCCGAAGAAGCTCTCAACGCTGCAATAGCTGAAACCATCCACGGCCCGGCTGAAATGTTGGCAGCCATGCTGGCCGGACTCAGCAAAGCCAGCCGCGCCATGCATTAACGCCAGCGCCCCGTTCGCGGGGCACTGCAACCGCGTGCGCATTTATCAGTGTCCAGGCGGTTGTGGTGTAGCTCAGCGGAAGTAGCGCCCGGCTGTGGCTCAGGGTACGGGAGGTCGCCGGTTCAAGTCCGGCCATCACATCAAAATGCTGTGTGTAGTACTTCCCCGCTTTTACCGGCGGGGCTTTTTAAAACGCATCTGCGGTGTGTTTTACAAAGCATCAATTATTAAAGGAGAAAATAATGCAGCCCTATAACGTCTATCTGCATCCCGAAAACCCACAGTCAGGTTTGCCGGAATATGCGACCTGTCTGGAAGAACGCGCAGCATGGGTCGCCCGTTCGAAGGCTATGAGCATGCTGGAGCAACTGCGCCCGGATGATTTTGATCTTTATGCCGAGCCGCTGGTATGTGAGGACCGCCCCGGCATACCCCGTCCGGCGATGAATGTCCTAGATGCCGAATACGTGAAAACCCATATCTGGGATGCAAAGAATGGTGGATTCATTGTGCGCCCGGACACCCACGCCCCGGTTAACTATAACGCCCTTCCCCCTGAGCAGAAAATGGCGGTGCTGGTGCGCTATGGAACGACCTCGATTAGCACATCCCAGTTCAATGATGCGCTGGTATTGATTCAGGGCGAGATGGGCACTTTTGAAGGACATATAGTCGAAGCATTATGCCGCGCTCAGGGAATTTCCCCCATGCATCCGGGCGCCGTTCTGGAGCTGATCGGTGAGCTGGGTAATAACTTCGAACCCGGCGACAACTGGCCGCAGATGAAAACATTCTGCGAGGCCTGGCTTAAAGACCGCCAGGCTGCCCGGAATGAACCCGGCAGCAAAGTTATCCGTATTCAGGCTGCGACGCAGGCCCAGCAAGACGAAACGCCTGTTTCCAGTTCCCGCCCCCGTCGTACCTACAAACATACCTACGAAACACTCGATATTGAGGTGGCAACATCACTCTGGCCGGGTGACGTAACACCCGGAAGTGTGGAAGGTGAAATTCTTCGCTGGGCAAAACGCGATGTAATCGGAAAGGATCGCGATGACTGGAAGCGCATCAGCATGACCCTGCGAACCCAGAGCAATGCACTGAAATATGACCTGCTGACAATTCATGCGCTCGTTCAGCTGCGCCCTCTGGATATTCATAAAAACCCGGTACAGCTGAATGAATACATCAGTGGCTATTTAGCCGCAAACGGGAAATTTGAAGATGAAACCGAACAGAACAATCCGGACAAAAAGCCTGTACTGGCAGCAGGAGCGGAAACGGCTGATGAAGTGGTTGTTGATGACCAACAGCCTGATGAACCAACGCCGGACGCGGAAACGCCGCCGGTAACAGAGCGCACAGGCCCGTTCTATGCCCGTAACGATGCAGGTGAACTGCGTCGCGCCAATAAATTAAAAGGCCTGGCCGACCTGATTGCTCAGGGCTTTTATGAGATCAGCAAAGAAGAACATCAGGCACTGAAAAGCGCACCCGCCGGTGACACTGCCTCTGTTCCTGAAACTCCGGAACCTTCAATCGGTACAACGCAGGCAGACCAGCAGAACACCGATACACCTGCTGCTGATGTGCGCTCACTTGGCAACGGGATTTACGACATCTCCGCGCTGGTGGACACCGGAGAATATCCCGCCTTAAAAGAGGGTGAAAAAACGGAAGTCGGCCATGATGATCAATCCCCCGTCATGCCCTGCCCACTGATGCCCTGACAGAATTATTAATTTCCCGGCTGAACCATATAGCTGGCAGTTCACGCTTAGCGGAAATCATTGACATAAAAATTGAAGCACATCTTGTCAATGTCGTTAATGAGGCTTTTGACCGCTGGAGCAGTGACTGCAATACAGCTGCCGACGTAATCACTCAGGCTCTGGAAGCCCGTCAGGAATCGTTAAACCGCACCAAATCAGCAGAGGTGCACCCATGAAAATAATACCGAAACTTACCCGCCAGCGCCTCAGCGAATTGCCCGAAGGCACGCCAATCAAAATTGGCAGCCTCTGCGTCATTTTTGACGGTTGCAGCATTGAGCCGGATCTCAATGGTAGAAATGAAACTGTTGTCAATTATACCGATGAGCATGGCAATCATCGCCGCTTCAGTGAGTGGGTGATCCTGCAATCAGCCACTGAATTCACCGAATCAGATCGGTGCAAATACTGCGGCCACTTCCGCCAGCCTGGCGATACAAAGCGGGTGCTGATCCGCTTCTGGAATCGTACCGAGCAGCACACCTTTTGTACTGACAGGGATTGCGCCGGGACCTATCAGCAATCAATCCGTGTTTCGGCAAAACGGCCTGCTCACGGCAGGTGGTGCAAATCATGAACCCCACTGAATTCGCCCTGCATGAGGCGATGCATTCCCTGACACTCGGCACGATTCTGCATGTATGTGAGCAGAACCACGTTACCCCGGCGGAGCTTGTGGCGCTGGCCCACAGACTGGCACAACGCGAAGCGAACGCCGACGCAATTACAGGAGAGTTTTATGTCCACAGTTATTCGAATTATTGATACAGAAACCACCAGCTTTGAAGGTGGCATCTGTGAGCTGGCCAGCATCGATATTGTCGATGGTCAGTTGTGTAATCCGATGAGCGATTTTGTAAAACCACCAGAGCCTATCACCGTTGGCGCAATGGCTGTGCACCACATCACGGATGCAATGGTGGCCGATGCCCCGGCGATTGATGATGTGATTGACCGGTATCAGGGCGCTGACGTTTATGTGGCGCATAACGCGAAATTTGACCGGGAAAAGCTGCCACAAATTACAGCACCGTGGATCTGCACCCTGAAGCTGGCCCGCGAGCTGTTTCCTGCGCTGGAAAGCCACACTAACCAGTACCTGCGCTATCACTTCATGCTGGACGTTGATGTGCCGGAGGGATTGCACGCACACCGGGCATTGTATGACTGCTATGTCACGGCGGCGTTGCTGCTGCGCCTGAATCGGGAAGCCAGATTCACGATCTCACAGATGCGCGATATCTCTTCCCGCCCCTCCCTGCTGCACACCATGCGCTTCGGTAAGCACAAGGGCAAAACCTTCGAAGAGATTGCAGCGACCGACCCGAGCTATCTGCGCTGGGCGCTGGGAAATCTGGAACTCGATGAGGATCAGAAATTCACCATGCAACACCATATGGGGCGCTGATATGGGTATCCCGGTGCTTATTCTTGGCGAGTCAGGCTCTGGAAAATCAACCAGCCTGATGCGCATGAATCCCGAACGGGGGTTTCTGGTTAACCCGGAAAACAAACGCCTTCCGTTTAAGTCCACGGGGTGGAAGCCACGCGACTTTAACACCAAAACCGGTAACGTCTTTTTTACTGATATTCCGGCAGACATCATCACGATTATTAAATATGCCCGGCGCGCCGGTAAACGATTCGTGGTGGTTGATGATTTTCAGTATGTGATGGGCAACCAGTTTATGCGGCGTCGCAGTGAAAAAACGTATGAAAAGTTCACAGAGATTGGCGGCGGAGCCTGGGACGTTATCCGCGCCGCGCAGGCGGCAGCTGATGACCTGATTGTTTACTTCCTGGCGCACACCGAAGAAACAGCAGCTGGCCGTATCAAGATGAAGACCATCGGCAAGATGCTGGACGAGAAAATCACCGTCGAAGGCATGTTCAGCATAGCGCTGCGCACAGGCGTGGCGGATGGCCGCTACTACTTCACCACTCAATCCGACGGCACCGACCCGGTTAAATCACCGATTGGCCTCTTTGACCAGTTTCAGATCGAGAACGACCTGAACGCCGTGGACGCGGCAATCCGGGATTATTACGAACTTAATAATGGAGAAACAGCATAATGCAGCAGCCTATGTTTACCTTTGACGCCGATTCTGCAAAAACTTCCGGCCCCGGCGGCGCAACCGAAACCGGCGCTTACACCGGCACTATCCGGCAGGCACTTTTCACCACAGGACAAAACTCTCAATCTGAATCGCTGGAGCTGTCGCTGGATTCTGACGTAGGGGTAATTAATTACCTCCGCATCCCCTTCGTGGGGCGCGAGGGAAACCCGCTAAAAAGTGGTACCGCGATGATAAACGCCATTATGGGCCTTACTCAGACCAAGCAGCTTTTCGCAACTGAAGTCACAACTGAAAACGGAACAGGGCTTCACTGTAAAGAGCTGGAAGGAAAACCAATCGGTCTGGTTTTGCAAAAAGTTCTGTATACCAAAAATGACGGAGGAGACGGATATAAATTCGAAATCCGCCAGGCGTTTGGATTAAAGACACGCAAAACATACAAGGAGGCGATGGAGAATCTGCCAGCGGAAGCGGTAGGCAAGCTGCTGTCCTCCCTTTCTGACCGCGATGAACGCCAGAAGGCACCAGGTGGCATGAATCAGAACCAGTGGGCCAATGCAAACGGCCAGCCTCAGTCACGTTTACAACAGGCTGCGACTATCCATCATCAGCAAATGCAGCAGGTACCTGATGACGATGAGGAAATTCCATTTTAAAAATGAATATAACCATCTGAAATAAACCGAAAGTAACCAGTATTTAAATATGGCGTAAACCGTCAGGGGACTGCTTACGCCAAAATTAACCCATGAGGTAAACAGCATGACTAAAGCACTGAGATTTTATGGCGCCAGTGATGACCTTTTTGAATGTGAAGGTGCAATCCGCGAAGAAATTGGATGTTATGACAAGCCGGGAATTTATCACCTGAAATCAGAACAGGGTGAAATGCGGATTATTGGTTATTACCTTGATTCTGGCCTCTGGAGTATTGGCATAAGTCAGGTTGGTGAAAATATTTCGACACCTGAATGGCCCGTAACCTACACAACGCATGAGCACGGATGCAGTGTGCAATTAAATATAGAAGTTCCTGACGACACATATTTATTTCCCACAGAGGGCGATGAGTAATGGCCGAATATTGCGAAAACTGCGGATGCCGCAAAGTTTCCGAGTACTGCACTAATTGCCAGGAGGAAGCGTATATCGCTTTTGTGCAGGCACCTGAAATGGAATTCAGCGAAGAGTTTATGGCGAAAGCATGGCAGCAGGAAAAGGAGGCTGAGAATGCTGCGCCCCATCCTTGATATGTGCTGCGGTTCCCGCATGTTCTGGTTCAACAAAAAAGATCCGCGCGTCGTATTTGTCGACATCCGCAATGAATTTCACACCCTTTGTGATGGTCGCTCGTTAAATATCGCCCCGGACGTGGTCGCCGATTTCCGCACTCTGCCATTCGGCGATAACAGCTTTGCTCTGGTGGTATTTGACCCACCTCACCTCGTCCGCGTCGGTATTAACAGCTGGATGCGCAAGAAATATGGGGCACTGGATAGAACAACGTGGCGCGACGACATCCGCGCTGGTTTCCGTGAAGCGTTCAGGGTGCTGCGGCCACACGGCACCCTGATATTCAAATGGAACGAAACGCAGATACCGGTTAGCCAGGTGGTCGCGCTGACTGACCAGGAACCAGCATTCGGGCAGCGCACCGGCAAGGGTGACAAAACCCACTGGATTGTTTTTATGAAGGAGGCAACATGTACAAAATAACCGCCACCGCCATTAAATCCGGGGGAGCACCCACCCTGTGGACTCGCTACTCCGATAAAAAACTATCCAAAGTTGAATGTGAAAAGCTGCTGACCGGACGCATGGCAGGCCGCAAAGCGTGCCTACCCGCAAGTGAGCGGGTTACGCTGCACGATTTCAAATGTGTAATAGCAAATTGAGAGCACCAGCCTTTTGATTTACGTGATTCAGTTTTAAAAGCCGGTCAGCACTACAGTGATGGCCGGTCATGAAGAGATATGACCATTATGTCGAGAATGCTTACATTAGAAGAATGGGCTAAAGATGAATTTGGTGACCACGCCCCCAGCTCTCAAGTTTTAAAGCAATTTGCCAAAGCGAAAATGACCGCACCACCGGCCCAAAAAGTTGGAAGGAAATGGATGATTGATAGTGAGGCTCGTTATGTTGGTATATCAGCGAAGCCAAAAATATCTAAACATCCAAATCCTAAATTGAAGAAGATTATCAACGATGGCAGCACGACCACGATCCCATAAGATCACAATCCCAAACTTGTATTCAAAGTTAGATAAAAGGACAGGCCGAGTTTACTGGCAATACAAGCACCCGATCACAGGCAAGTTTCACGGCCTGGGCACTGATGCTGAAGAAGCTAAACAAGTCGCCAGTGAAGCTAACGATATTATCGCGGAACAGCGTACCCGTCAGATCCTTAGCGTTAATCAAAAAATTGCAAGGATGAAAGAGTCCAGAGAATTTATAACCGTGACTACCTGGCTTGAACGTTATTTCGAAATCCAGGAGGAACGACTTCAAGCCGGTGAAATAAAGATAAATTCAGTAAAACAGAAGAAGCGTCCTGTCGAGCTGCTTCGTCAGTATGCTGGGATGCTTTACCTGAAAGATGTCACCACTCTGGAAATTGCAGAGATTATCGACTGCGTAAAAGCCGAGGGGCATAGCAGAATGGCTCAGGTCATCCGCCTGGTGCTGGTCGATGTGTTCAGGGAGGCCCAACATGCGGGGCATGTCCCGCCGGGTTACAATCCTGCGCTGGCAACAAAGCAACCGCGCAACAGAGTGACACGGCAGCGTCTGTCACTTGAAGAATGGAAGATCATTTACAACGTTGCCGAAAAGCACCCGCCCTATCTCCAGTGCGCCATGCTGCTGGCGCTTGTAACGGGCCAGCGTATTGGTGATATCTCTAACATGAAATTTTCGGACATTTGGGACGATCTGCTGCATGTCACCCAGGAGAAAACTGGATGCCGTCTTGCGATTCCCCTGGACCTGAAATGTGAAGCGATAGATATGACCCTGCGTGATGTTATAGGCAAATGCCGCGATGCCGTGATCAGTAAATACCTCATTCATTTCAGGCATAGCACATCCCAGGCGACGCGCGGGGATAAAGTGTCTTCCAGTTCGATAACCACAACATTTAAAAAAGCCAGGAACGGCTCCGGCATCGAATGGATAGACGGAACGGCTCCAACATTTCATGAGCAACGGTCATTATCAGAGCGTATCTATCGTGATCAGGGAGTCGATACAAAACGCCTGCTGGGGCATAAGTCGCAGAAAATGACGGACAAATACAACGATGACCGGGGCAAGGAATGGATGGTAGTTGCGGTATGACGGTGATTGTTGACTTCGTAAAGGGAAAAATTAATACTTTCCACGCACCAGCAAAATCTGGTGCCGGGATTGGAACCCCGTGAACACTCAAGCGCATAACCGCGCCAGCGGTTTTTTTATGTGTAAAGCACAGCTACATCAAAATTATGGTGGGGCGTGCGGGGGAGCCGAGAGGCTCGCCGGGTTCTTGAGTGTCCGGTAGTTCCAACCCTGTACGTCTCACCACCCAATGATTGGAACCTGACGGTGGTGATCTTCCTTAATGCATAGGGAATTCACTCATGGCTATTCAACTTACTGTCGAATCTCTTTCCCCCATTTCCCACAATCAGATCCCAGTGATCACCACTGAATTGCTGGCCCAGCTGTACGGCACTGAACCAGTACGAATCAGGCAAGGGCACACCAGAAATAAAGATCGTTTCATTGAGGGTAAACACTATTTTATCGTTAAAGGTGAAGACCTAGAAAATCTGAAAGTATCTTTAAGATACTTCCAAAATGTAGCCCCTAACGTTCGAAAATTGATCCTCTGGACAGAACGCGGTGCTGCGCGGCATGCGAAGATGCTCGAAACAGATCAGGCATGGGATGTCTTCGAAAAACTGGAAGACAGTTACTTCAAAACCGCCCCCACCTCTCCTACTCAAATCCCCCATCCCCACAAGCAGCGTTTTGTAATCTACATGGAAAACGGACTCGTGACCTGCCAGCGGCCAGTTTTAGACAGCGAATACATTTGCACGATTGAGGCATTTCTGGAGATCGCCAGGAAGGCTAACTATCTTGTCATTCACCGGGACGACCTGACGAGACACACCTCGTTCTGACGCCGCAGGACTGTATTTTTTTAATACAGTTTTGGGGGGGAGTTTTGGGGGGGTTTTGGGGAAAGAAAAAAGCCAGCATAAATTTAACATTCATGCTGGCCTTGCTTCTGAATGCCGGAATTACATGTTCGCGATAATCGCGTCACCAAACTCTGAGCATTTCAGCAGTTTAGCGCCTTCCATCAGACGTTCGAAGTCATAGGTCACGGTTTTCGCCGCGATAGCGCCTTCCATGCCTTTGACGATCAGGTCTGCGGCTTCGAACCACTCGAGATGACGCAGCATCATTTCTGCTGACAGGATCACTGAACCTGGGTTCACTTTATCCTGGCCGGCATACTTCGGTGCAGTACCGTGAGTCGCTTCGAACAGCGCGCATTCGTCACCGATGTTAGCGCCCGGTGCGATACCGATGCCGCCAACCTGCGCCGCCAGGGCGTCAGAAATGTAGTCACCGTTCAGGTTCATACAGGCGATCACGTCGTACTCGGCCGGACGCAGCAGGATCTGTTGCAGGAAGGCGTCAGCGATCACGTCTTTCACGATGATCTCTTTGCCGGTGTTCGGGTTCTTGAACTTCATCCACGGGCCGCCATCGATCAGCTCGCCGCCGAACTCTTCTTTCACCAGCTGGTAGCCCCAGTCTTTGAAAGAACCTTCGGTGAACTTCATGATGTTGCCTTTGTGAACCAGCGTCAGGGAGTCACGATCGTTAGTGATGGTGTATTCCACGGCCGCGCGAACCAGACGTTTGGTGCCCTCTTCCGAGCACGGCTTCACGCCGATACCACACTGCTGCGGGAAGCGAATTTTCTTCACGCCCATCTCTTCGCGCAGGAACTTGATCACTTTATCCGCTTCCGGCGTACCGGCTTTCCACTCGATACCCGCATAGATATCTTCGGAGTTTTCACGGAAGATCACCATGTCGGTATCTTCAGGACGTTTTACCGGGCTTGGCGTGCCTGTGTAGTAGCGAACCGGACGCAGACATACGTACAGATCCAGCTCCTGGCGCAGCGCAACGTTCAGAGAACGAATACCGCCACCAACTGGGGTAGTCAGCGGGCCTTTGATGGCAACGCGGTATTCTTTGATTAAATCGAGGGTTTCCTGCGGCAGCCAGACGTCCTGGCCGTAGAGTTCTACTGATTTCTCACCGGTGTAAATTTCCATCCAGGAAATTTTTCGCTCGCCGTTGTAGGCTTTCTTCACAGCGGCATCAACCACCTTCAGCATTACCGGGGAAACGTCGACACCAATGCCGTCACCTTCGATGTAGGGGATGACCGGGTTATTTGGCACCACCAGTTTGCCCTGATCCAGGGTGATTTTCTGACCTTCCGCCGGAACAACTACTTTGCTTTCCATTAACCTCTCCTTCGAGCGATTTTTTGTTAATGATTTGTAAGATGCGCGTCAATACTACTTGAATATTTCCGCCGCGCCAATCACCGCAGTTTCGCGTTATAATGCGCTGATTGTCACCGACTGCAAAGCCCATGCGAAAAACTTCTCAACGAATTCACCAGGATAAACGTTTCAGCGGCCCTGCCCGCCGTGACAAACGGCCCAAAGGACCGGTGCGCGTCATACTCTTTAACAAACCTTTCGATGTTTTGCCGCAATTTAGCGATGAAGCCGGACGCCGCACCCTTAAGGATTTTGTGCCCGTAACGGACGTCTACGCCGCAGGCCGCCTCGATCGCGACAGCGAAGGTTTGATGATTTTAACCAACGACGGCGCGTTGCAGGCACAGCTCACGCAGCCCGGTCAACGTACCGGAAAAATCTATTTTGTGCAGGTGGAAGGCGAGCCGCAGGAATCAGATTTATCCCCTCTGCGCAGTGGCGTGACCCTGAATGACGGCCCCACCCTGCCCGCCGGGGTGGAACGCGTGGCCGAGCCGGAGTGGCTGTGGCCGCGCCAGCCGCCGATCCGCGAACGCAAAGCCATTCCCACCAGCTGGCTGAAAATCACGTTATATGAAGGGCGTAATCGTCAGGTGCGACGGATGACGGCACATATTGGTTTTCCCACCCTGCGGCTGATCCGTTATGCCATGGGGGAGCATCAGTTAAACAATCTGGCACCGGGCGAGTGGCGTGATATCACGCCCAAATCCTAAAGCGTCGCCATTTTTCAATAACTTCAGGTTAACAATCCGGGAGGATCGATGTTTAAACCTCATGTCACCGTGGCCTGTATGGTGCAGGCAGAAGGCCAGTTGCTGGTGGTGGAAGAACGCATTAACGGACGCGCCACCTGGAACCAGCCAGCAGGTCATCTGGAAGCGAATGAAACCCTGCCCGAAGCGGCGCAGCGCGAACTGTATGAAGAGACCGGTATTGCTGCCGCGCCCGACTATTTCCTCGGCGTTCAGCAGTGGATCGCCCCGGATCATACGCCTTTTGTGCGGTTTCTGTTTGGGCTGGATCTGCCGGAACGGGTCGCCACCACGCCCCATGACGAGGATATCGATTGCTGCTGGTGGCTGCCGCCCGCGCAGATCCTCACGGCTGACAAGCTGCGATCGCCACTGGTCGCCGAAAGCGTGCGGCTCTGGCTACAGGGATCACGTTATCCCCTGCATCTGGTGGCGCCGTTCCAGTGGCCGTTTCACGAGGGTGCGCACCCGGCTTCTGCGTGCTAGAATACGCCGCCTGTTTTTATCGTAATCAAGAGTGCGTCATGTCTGACAACAGCCAGAAAAAAGTGATCGTCGGTATGTCCGGCGGCGTCGATTCTTCCGTTTCCGCCTGGTTACTGCAACAGCAGGGCTATCAGGTTGAAGGCCTGTTCATGAAGAACTGGGAGGAGGACGACGGCGAGGAGTATTGCACCGCCGCTGAAGACCTGGCTGATGCGCAGGCCGTGTGCGACAAACTCGGGATCAAACTGCATAAAGTCAACTTCGCCGCTGAGTACTGGGATAACGTGTTTGAACACTTCCTGGAAGAGTACAAAGCGGGTCGTACGCCGAATCCCGACATTCTGTGCAATAAAGAGATCAAGTTTAAAGCGTTTCTCGAATTTGCTGCGGAAGATCTCGGTGCCGACTTTATCGCCACCGGCCACTACGTGCGCCGCCAGGATGTGGACGGCCAGAGCCGCCTGCTGCGCGGCCTCGACGGCAACAAAGATCAGAGCTACTTCCTCTACACCCTCAGCCACCAGCAGATTGCGCAAAGCCTGTTCCCGGTGGGAGAGCTGGAAAAACCGGAAGTGCGCCGCATTGCTGAGCAGCTCGATCTGATTACCGCGAAGAAAAAAGACTCCACCGGCATCTGCTTTATCGGCGAACGCAAATTCCGCGACTTCCTCGGCCGTTATCTGCCTGCGCAGCCGGGCGAGATTGAAACCGTGGATGGCGAAATCGTCGGTGAACATCAGGGCCTGATGTATCACACTCTCGGCCAGCGCAAGGGTCTGGGCATCGGCGGACGCAAAGAGAGCAATGACGATCCCTGGTACGTGGTCGATAAAGATGTCGCGCGTAACCGCCTGATTGTGGCACAGGGTGGCGACCATCCGCGTTTAATGTCAGTGGGTCTGATCGCGCAGCAGCTGCATTGGGTCGATCGCCAGCCGATCACCGCCCCGCTGCGCTGCACGGTGAAAACCCGTTATCGTCAGACCGATATCCCGTGCGAAATTATTCCGCACGGCGACGATCGCATCGAAGTACGTTTTGATGAGCCGGTGGCTGCCGTTACGCCTGGCCAGTCTGCCGTGTTCTATCTGGGCGACGTCTGCCTGGGTGGCGGCATTATCGAACAGCGTCTGCCCTGGGCAGCGGTCTAAATCGGCGCGGCTGACGCGTATACAGGAGTAACCGTGGCTAAGAACTATTATGAGATCACGCTGGCGCTGGCGGGTGTCTGTCAGGCAGCCCATCTGGTGCAACAACTGGCGCATCAGGGTACCTGCAATAACACGGCGCTGAGCGTGTCGCTGCGCAGCCTGCTCGATCTCAATCCCGGCTCGACGCTGGCGGTATATGGCAACGATGAAGCCAACCTGCGGCTGGGCCTGGAAACGATGATGGCGGTGCTGAACAGCAGCAGTCGTCAGGGCGCGGGCGCGGAACTGACGCGTTATACCCTGAGCCTGATGGTGCTGGAGCGCAAGCTGCACGGCAACAAACAGGCGCTGAATACCCTGGCCCAGCGCATCAGCCAGCTTGATCGTCAGCTGGCGCACTATGAACTGGAATCCGACACCATTACCAGCGCGATGGCCGGTATTTATGTCGATGTGATCAGCCCGCTCGGACCACGCATTCAGGTGACCGGATCACCACAGATTTTACAAAGCAGCCAGATTCAGGGCCGCGTCCGCGCCGCGCTGCTGGCTGGCATTCGTTCTGCCGTATTATGGCAGCAGGTTGGCGGTGGCCGCCTGCAGCTGATGTTCTCGCGCCAGCGTCTGCTGAGCGAGGCCAAAACCATTTTATCCCGGCTGGGAACGGCGTATTAAGCGCCCTTCCGGCATAATTGTTAAACGATTCAGGAGTTGCACTGATGGAATTATCCTCTCTGACCGCCGTCTCACCTGTCGATGGTCGTTACGGCGATAAAGTCAGCCCGCTGCGTGCGATTTTCAGCGAATATGGTTTGCTGAAATTCCGCGTTGAGGTTGAAGTTCGCTGGTTACAGAAACTGGCCGCGACCGCAGAGATCAAGGAAGTTCCTGCTTTTGATGCCGACGCAAACGCTTTCCTTGATGCTATTGTCGCCAACTTCAACGAAACTGACGCCGCGCGCATCAAAACCATCGAGCGCACCACCAACCACGACGTCAAAGCGGTGGAATACTTTCTGAAAGAGAAAGTGGCTGACGTGCCTGCGCTGCACGCGGTGTCTGAGTTTATCCACTTTGCCTGCACCTCCGAAGACATCAACAACCTTTCTCATGCGCTGATGCTGGAAACAGCCCGTCGTGACGTGATCCTGCCGTTCTGGCACAAACTCATTGCGGCGGTGAAAGGTCTGGCGCAGGAGTATCGCGACATTCCGCTGCTGTCACGTACTCACGGCCAGCCAGCCACGCCGTCCACCATGGGTAAAGAGATGGCAAACGTCGCTTACCGTATGGAACGTCAGCTGCGTCAGCTGAGCAGCATCGAAGTGCTGGGTAAAATTAATGGCGCGGTCGGCAACTACAACGCCCACATCGCCGCTTACCCGGAAGTGGACTGGCACCAGCTGAGCGAAGCCTTCGTTACCTCGCTGGGCATCACCTGGAACCCGTACACCACGCAGATTGAGCCGCATGATTACATTGCCGAGCTGTTCGATTGCATCGCGCGTTTCAACACCATCCTGATCGACTTTGACCGTGATATCTGGGGCTACGTAGCGCTCAATCACTTCAAACAGAAAACCATCGCCGGTGAAATCGGTTCGTCCACCATGCCGCACAAGGTTAACCCGATTGACTTCGAAAACTCCGAAGGCAACCTCGGCCTGGCGAACGCGGTGATGCAGCATCTGGCCAGTAAACTGCCGGTGTCGCGCTGGCAGCGTGATTTGACCGACTCCACCGTGCTGCGTAACCTCGGTGTTGGCGTTGGCTATGCGCTGATCGCTTATCAGGCGACGCTGAAAGGCATCTCCAAGCTGGAAGTGAACCGTGACCGTCTGCTTGACGAGCTGGATCATAACTGGGAAGTGCTGGCGGAACCGATTCAGACAGTGATGCGTCGCTACGGCATCGAGAAACCGTACGAGAAGCTGAAAGAGCTGACCCGCGGCAAGCGCGTCGATGCTGCCGGTATGCAGGCCTTTATTGATGGCCTTGAGTTGCCGGAAGAGGAAAAAGTGCGTCTGAAGCAAATGACGCCAGCCAACTACCTCGGCCGTGCTGTGCAAATGGTTGACGATCTGAAATAATCCCCCCTCAAACGCAGGCGCGCCGCGGCTCGCCTGCGTTAATCTGCGGTTTAGCTGGCTTCGCATATACTTTTCTCCATCAATGTGTTTGAAAGTAAGGAAATGCCATGCGTGTTCTGGTTGTGGAAGATAATGCGTTGCTGCGTCATCACCTCGCGGTACAACTGCGCGAAATGGGTCATCAGGTGGATGCCGCCGAAGATGCAAAAGAAGCGGATTATTTTCTTCAGGAACATGTGCCGGATATCGCGCTGGTCGATCTGGGCCTGCCAGACGAAGATGGCATGTCGCTGATCCGTCGCTGGCGTGGCGAAGCCATTCGTCAGCCGATTCTGGTGCTTACCGCCCGCGAAGGCTGGCAGGCGAAAGTGGAGGCGCTGGAAGCCGGTGCCGACGACTACGTCACCAAACCTTTCCATATTGAAGAAGTGGCAGCCCGGTTGCAGGCGCTGATGCGACGCAACAGCGGCCATGCTTCACAGATTATCTCGATGCCGCCATTCCAGGTTGATCTCTCCCGTCGCGAACTGACGGTGAATGAGGAGCCGGTAAAACTGACGGCGTTCGAATACACCATCGTCGAAACCCTGATCCGCAACTCCGGTAAAGTGGTCAGCAAAGATTCGCTGATGCTGCAACTCTATCCCGATGCCGAACTGCGCGAAAGTCACACCATTGATGTCCTGATGGGGCGTCTGCGCAAAAAGATTCTCGCTCTCTACCCGACTGAAGTGATCAACACGGTACGTGGTCAGGGCTATCGATTCGATCTCTGATTGATGAACTGGTTGCGACGTCTGCGTCCTTTTTCCCTGCGCGCCCGCTTTTTGCTGGCAACCGCCGCCATTGTGCTGTTCCTGTCGCTCTCCTACGGCATGGTCGCCGTCGTGGGTTATGTGGTGAGCTTCGATAAAAACACCTATCGCGTGATGCGTGGCGAAAGCAACCTGTTCTTTACCCTCGCCCAGTGGCAGGGCAATCGCCTGACCATTGCGCAGCCGGAGCGTATGACGCTCAACTTCCCGACGCTGGTATTTATCTACGACGAACACGGCAAACTGCTGTGGCAGCAGCGTGACGTACCGGACATCCGCAAAAAAATCCAGCGCGAGTGGCTGCTCAAGCCCGACTTCTACGAAATTGATACCAGCAACCGCACCAGCCTGGCGGCGATGGGCAACAGCCTGGTGGCGCAAAAACGCCTGCACGCCTGGGACACCGACAGCAACGATACCTTTACCCACTCGGTGGCGGTCAACCGTTACGATGCCACCACCAACCTGCCGGCGCTGACCATTGTGGTGGTCGATTCGATCCCGCAGGAGCTACAGCATTCGGATGTGGTGTGGTCGTGGTTCAGCTACGTGCTGGCGGCGAATTTGCTGCTGGTGATCCCACTGCTGTGGCTGGCGGCGCACTGGAGTCTGCGCCCGATCGGCCATCTCACCGCTCAGGTACGCGAACTGGAAACCGGCCAGCGGGAAAATCTCGATGATAATCCGCCGCAGGAGCTGCGCAGCCTGGTGCGCAACCTTAACCTGCTGCTCACCAACGAGCGCCAGCGCTATACACGCTACCGCACCACCCTCTCCGACCTCACCCACAGCCTGAAAACCCCGCTGGCGGTGTTGCAGAGTACGCTGCGTTCGCTGCGCAGTGGCAAAGAGCTGACGGTGGAACAGGCGGAACCGGTGATGCTGGAGCAAATCAGCCGTATCTCGCAGCAGATTGGTTATTACCTGCATCGCGCCAGTATGCAGGCGGACCACAACCCGTTGCAGCGCGATTTGCATTCGGTCTCCGCGCTGCTCGATAGCCTGTGTTCGGCGCTTAACAAGGTGTATCAGCGTAAAGGCGTTGAGATCACCCTCGATATCTCCCCCGAACTGACCTTTATCGGTGATCAAAACGACTTTATGGAAGTGCTGGGGAACGTGCTGGATAACGCCTGCAAATATTGTCTGGAGTTTATCGAAGTCAGCGCGCGACAAACCGACAAAGCCCTGCATCTGTTTATCGACGATGATGGCCCCGGCATCCCGGAAAGTAAGCGTGATTTGATCTTCGTGCGCGGTCAGCGCGCCGATACCCTGCGCCCTGGTCAGGGTTTAGGCTTAGCGGTGGTGCGCGATATCCTCGAACAGTACGCGGGTCAGGTGATCGCCACCACCAGCCCGCTGGGCGGCGCACGCATGGAAGTGATTTTCCAGCGGCAGGAAGTTGAACATCGTCGCGAGTAGAATCTCCTGCGGGCTGTTATACTTGCAGGCATTCATGGCCCTAACCGGAACTCCCTTCTATGGACTATCAGCTCGATCTAAACTGGCCCGACTTTATTCAGCGCTACTGGCAAAAACGCCCGGTGGTGCTTAAACGTGGTTTTAAAAACTTCATTGATCCTATTTCTCCTGATGAGCTGGCCGGTCTGGCAATGGAAAACGAGGTGGACAGCCGCCTGGTCAGCCATGAGAACGGCAAATGGCAGGTGAGCCACGGTCCGTTTCAGAGCTACGATCATCTCGGTGAAAACAACTGGTCGCTGCTGGTGCAGGCAGTTAACCACTGGCATGAACCTTCTGCCGCGCTGATGCGCCCGTTTCGTTTTCTACCCGACTGGCGCATCGACGATCTGATGATCTCCTTCGCCGTACCGGGCGGCGGCGTGGGTCCGCATCTCGACCAGTATGATGTGTTTATTATTCAGGGCACCGGCCGTCGTCGCTGGCGCGTTGGCGAAAAAGTGCCGATGAAGCAGCACTGCCCTCACCCCGATTTGTTACAGGTGGAACCCTTCGACGCCATCATCGATGAAGAGATGGAACCGGGCGACATTCTTTATATTCCGCCGGGCTTCCCGCACGAAGGCTATTCGCTGGAGAACGCGCTGAACTACTCGGTTGGTTTCCGTGCGCCGAGTGGACGTGAACTGATCAGCGGTTTCGCCGATCATGTGCTGGCACATGAGCTGGGCAGCTATCGCTACAGCGACCCGGATGTCCCCACCCGTGATTGCCCGTCGCAGATCCTGCCATCAGAAATTGATGGTATCCGTCAGACGATGCTGGATGTGATCAATCAGCCGGAGCAGTTTAACCAGTGGTTCGGTGAGTTTATTTCGCAGTCGCGTCACGAGCTGGATATCGCACCGCCGGAGCCACCGTATCAGCCGGATGAGATCTATGATGCGCTGCAACAGGGTGACGCACTGACGCGCCTGGGGGGGCTGCGTGTATTGACGCTGGGTGATGCGGTGTTTGTTAACGGCGAACGCGTAGCCTGCACCCGCCCGGAAGTGCTGGCTGCGCTGGCCAACCGTCAGGTGCTGACACTGGAAGATTTCGGTGATGCGCTGGACGATCCGTCACTGCTGGCGCAAATCGCGGCGCTGGTAAATAGCGGCTACTGGTTCTTTGCTGACTAAAGACGATCCTGCACAGATTCGTAGCGACGCGATTTATCGCGCGGGTTTGTGCGGAGTGAAATGGTGCGCATTAATGCGCACCCCACGGTTGCAGCGTCGCCATTTATGGCGACCCGCCGATTTATTTTTTCTCAGCCACCAGCGCGGACAAGCGCACAATCACATCTACCGCCTGCGCCATCACGTTGAGTGAGGCGAACTCGTGCTTGCCGTGATAGTTGTAGCCGCCGGTAAACAGATTCGGGCAGGGCAGCCCCTTCCATGACAGCGCCGAGCCGTCGGTGCCACCGCGAATCGGTTTGACGTTCGGTTCGATGCCACAGTCACGCATCGCCTGCAACGCCAGCTCGATAATGTGCGGATGCGGTTCCACTTTCTCGCGCATATTGCGATAGCTGTCGGAGATCTCGACTTTTACTGAGCACTCGGCATGAAGTCCTTTACTGACCCGACGGCCAATATCTTCCAGCAGCTGCTTACGTTTCGCATAATTATCGGTATCAAAATCACGGATGATATACATCATCTCGGCATGTTCCACCGTGCCCTTGATGGTATGCAGGTGGTAAAAACCTTCATAGCCTTCAGTGAACTGCGGCTTCTCATGCGCCGGAACTTCCGCATGAAAGCGCATCGCCAGATCCAGCGCATTCACCATCACCCCTTTGGCGGTGCCAGGGTGCACGTTGTTACCGGTGATTTTGACGATGGCCGAGGCGGCGTTGAAGTTTTCAAACTCGAATTCGCCGAGATCGCTACCATCGACGGTGTAAGCCCAGTCGGCAGCAAAGGCTTCCACATCAAAGAAAGAGGGGCCGCGACCAATCTCTTCGTCCGGGGTAAAGGCCACGCGGATCGCGCCGTGCGGAATGTCGCCTTTGGCGAGGCGCGCCATTGCCGTCATGATTTCCGCCACCCCGGCTTTGTCATCAGCGCCGAGCAGCGTTTTGCCGTCGGTGGTGATCAGCGTATGGCCAATCAGCTTGTGCAACACCGGGAACATCACCGGCGAAAGAATCTCGTCACCGTTGCCGAGGGCGATATCGCCGCCGCGGTAGTTCTCAATAATCTGCGGATTGACGTTTTTCGCGGTGAAATCCGGTGAGGTATCCATATGCGAGATAAAGCCAATCACGGGCGTCGGCCAGTCAACATTCGCTGGCAAGGTGCCCATCACGCAGCAATGATCGCTTAACGTGACATCCACAAAACCCAGAGCCAGCAGCTCTTCCTGTAGCTGACGTGCCAGCGTCCACTGCCCTTCGCTGCTCGGCACCTGACGTGCCTGAGGTTTTGACTGGGTTTCTACCGCCACATAACTGAGAAAGCGCTCAAGTAATTGATCCATCTGTCATCCCTCTTAAGAACCTGCATTATTATCATTGGTCACGGGTGACGCGTTGTTGCGTCAAATCATTATCCATCAGGTTAGTCCCGTCACGGTGATTTGCTTAATCCCCTTGAGCAGAAAGATCTCCCCTGCAACTGCGCATCCCCGCAGTCCGATCAGCATACTCCAACATTTTGCAGACTTTTCAAGGTTATTCCGTGTGTAAACATGGCATTGCCGCATTTTTCAGGTATTATCCCGCCCTTCATCACGGCAGGCCGTCTCCGATGGCTATGCTGTAATCAGATCCTCTCTCAGACTGAGTGACTAAAATGACGCAAACACGCGCACCACAGGCGCTGGTTACGCTTTCTGGCATCAGTAAAGCTTTTGACGGTAAATCCATCATTTCTGATTTCCAGCTGACTATCCGTCACGGCGAATTTATCACCCTGCTCGGCCCCTCCGGCTGCGGTAAAACCACCATCCTGCGCCTGATTGCCGGGCTGGAAGAGACCGACAGCGGTCGCATCATCCTTGATGATAATGACATCACCGACACCCCGGCAGAGCATCGTCACATCAACACCGTGTTCCAGAGCTACGCGCTGTTCCCGCATATGTCGGTGTTCGAAAACGTGGCCTTTGGCCTGCGGATGCAGAAAACCCCGGCTGCTGAGATCACCACGCGGGTGAATGACGCGCTGGCGATGGTGCAGCTGGAAAGTTTTGCCGATCGTCGCCCGCATCAGCTCTCCGGTGGTCAGCAACAGCGCGTGGCGATTGCCCGTGCGGTCGTGAATCGCCCGAAAGTGTTGCTGCTGGACGAGTCGCTGTCAGCGCTGGATTACAAACTGCGCAGGCAGATGCAAAACGAACTAAAAGCGTTGCAGCGTAAGCTGGGCATCACCTTTGTGTTCGTCACCCACGATCAGGAAGAAGCCCTCACCATGTCGGACCGCATCGTGGTGATGCGTGACGGGCGCATTGAGCAGG
Source organism: Pantoea sp. X-Soil-TKNS-1207 (assembly GCF_059730485.1). Lineage (NCBI taxonomy): Bacteria > Pseudomonadati > Pseudomonadota > Gammaproteobacteria > Enterobacterales > Erwiniaceae > Pantoea > Pantoea sp. X-Soil-TKNS-1207. Next base: position 1,693,316 of record NZ_AP035958.1, on the reverse strand, counting down.
ACGGCACGCCGCGCGAAATTTATGAAGAACCCGCCAACCTGTTTGTGGCGCGCTTTATCGGCGAAATTAACGTGTTTGATGCCGAGGTGCTGAACAGCGATACCCTGCCGCAGGTCCGGGCGCGGGTCGAAGGCCGGGAGTGTGATATCCACTGTCCGTTCCCGGTACAGCCCGGCGACAGGCTGCACGTACTGCTGCGCCCGGAAGATTTACGCGTGGAAGAGATTGCCGTCGACAGCCACAGCGACCAGCTGATCGGCTACGTGCGTGAACGCAACTACAAAGGCATGACGCTGGAATCCACCGTGGAACTGGAAAACGGTAAACTGCTGACGGTGAGCGAATTCTTCAATGAAGACGACCCCGATTTTGACCACTCGCTGAACCAGAAAATGGCGGTGAGCTGGGTACAAAGCTGGGAGGTGGTGCTGCCGTATGAAACTGATGCGTAATCGCCTGCAAACCGCCATCATCACCCTGATTGTCGGCTGGCTGGCGCTGTTCGTGCTGCTGCCGAACCTGATGATCTTTATCACCAGTTTCCTGACGCGTGACGATGCGCATTTCGTCAGCATGGCATTTACCCTCAGCAACTACAGCCGCCTGCTCGACCCGTTATATGCCGAAGTGCTGCTGCATTCCGTCAATATGGCGGTGATAGCCACCCTGTGCTGCCTGCTGCTCGGCTACCCCTTTGCCTGGTGCCTCACCCGATTATCGCCGCGCCTGCGCCCGCTGATGCTGTTTCTGCTGATTGTCCCCTTCTGGACCAACTCGCTGATCCGTATTTATGGCCTGAAAATTTTCCTCAGCACGCGCGGCTGGCTGAATGATTTTCTGCTGTGGCTCGGGGTGATCGATCAGCCATTTCGCATTATGTATACGCCGCAAGCGGTGATCCTTGGCCTGATCTACATTCTGCTGCCGTTTATGGTGCTGCCCCTTTACTCCAGCCTGGAGAAGCTCGATAAATCCTGCCTTGAGGCCGCGCGCGACCTCGGCGCTAACCCGCTGCAACGTTTTATCCGCATCATCCTGCCGCTGACCATGCCCGGTATCGTCGCCGGTTGCCTGCTGGTGCTGATTCCGGCGATGGGACTGTTTTACGTCTCCGATTTGATGGGCGGCGCGAAAAATCTGTTGATTGGCAACGTGATTAAAAGCCAGTTCCTGAATATTCGCGACTGGCCGTTTGGGGCCGCCACCAGCATCGTAATGACCGTGCTGATGGGGTTAATGCTGCTGGTTTACTGGCGCGCGGCGCGCCTGCTGAATAACAAAGTGGAGCTGCAATAATGGCACGCGGGTTACGCGGCGGCTTTATGGCCGTGATTTACGCCTGGTTTTATATTCCGATCATCATCCTGATCGTCAATTCGTTTAACGCCTCACGCTTTGGCATCAACTGGCAGGGCTTCAGCACCCAGTGGTACGCACTGCTGGTGAATAACGACAGCCTGTTGCAGGCGGCGCAACATTCGCTGCTGATGGGCGTGCTATCGGCCAGCTGCGCCACGCTGATCGGTTCGCTGACTGCGGTGGCGCTGTATCGTTATCGTTTTCGCGGCAAACCTTTCGTCAGCGGAATGCTGTTTGTGGTGATGATGTCGCCCGACATTGTGATGGCGATTTCGCTGCTGGTGCTGTTTATGCTGCTCGGCATCTCGCTTGGCTTCTGGTCGCTGCTGTTTTCCCACATCACCTTTTGCCTGCCGTTTGTGGTCATCACCGTCTATTCACGTCTGAAAGGATTTGATGTGCGGATGCTGGAAGCGGCAAAGGATTTGGGCGCCAGCGAAGTCACCATTTTGCGCAAAATTTTATTGCCGCTGGCGCTGCCCGCCGTGGCGGCAGGCTGGCTGCTGAGTTTCACCCTGTCGATGGACGATGTGGTGGTCTCTTCTTTCGTCACCGGCCCGACTTTTGAAATTTTACCGTTGAAAATTTATTCGATGGTTAAAGTCGGCGTATCACCCGAGGTGAATGCGCTGGCGACGATTTTGCTGCTGCTGTCGCTGCTGCTGGTGGCAGCCAGTCAGCTGTTGCTTCGTGATAAAACCAAATAGAGGACAATCCATGAAAAAATGGTCTCACTGGCTGGCGGCTGGGGCGCTGGCATTGGGGATGCAGAGCGCGCAGGCTGACGACAGCAACACGCTTTATTTCTACAACTGGACGGAATATGTGCCGCCGGGACTGCTGGAGCAGTTCACTAAAGAGACCGGCATCAAGGTGATCTACTCCACCTACGAGTCCAACGAAAGCATGTATGCCAAGCTGAAAACCTGGAAGGATGGCGCTTACGATCTGGTGGTGCCCTCAACCTACTTCGTCGCCAAAATGCGCAATGAAGGCATGTTGCAGAAGATCGATAAATCGCAGCTCAGCAATTTCCACAACCTCGATCCGAATCTGCTCAATAAGCCGTTCGATCCCAATAATGACTACTCGATCCCTTACATCTGGGGCGCGACGGCAATTGGCGTCAATACCGATGCTATCGATCCGAAAACCGTCACCCGCTGGGCCGATTTATGGAAGCCTGAGTACAAGCAGAGCCTGCTGCTGACCGATGATGCCCGCGAAGTATTCCAGATGGCGCTGCGCAAGCTGGGTTATTCGGGCAACACGCGCGATCCGAAAGAGATCACCGCGGCCTATGAAGAGTTAAGAAAGCTGATGCCGAATGTGCTGGCCTTCAACTCCGATAATCCCGGCAATCCTTATATGGAAGGTGAAGTGAACCTTGGCATGATCTGGAATGGTTCGGCTTATGTGGCGCGTCAGGCGGGCACGCCGTTGCAGGTGGTGTGGCCGAAAGAAGGCGGCATTTTCTGGATGGATAACCTGGCAATCCCGGCCAATGCGAAGAATAAGGCGGGTGCGCTGAAGCTGATCAACTTCCTGTTGCGCCCGGCCGTGGCGGCGCAGGTGGCGGAAACTATTGGTTATCCAACGCCGAATCTGGCGGCGAAGGCGCTGCTGCCGAAAGCTGTGGCGAACGATCCGTCGCTGTATCCTGCGGCTGAGGTGATTAAAAACGGCGAGTGGCAGAACGATGTCGGCGATGCCAGCGTGCAGTACGAGACGCTGTTCCAGCAGTTAAAAGCGGGACGTTAACATTGACCAGCGGCCAGGTGCGCATCAATGCGCACCCTACACGGTTATGTAGGGTCGGCATTTATGCCGACCAGGTAATAACCGCACCAGCCATGCCGACCGGGCAACACATTATTTATATAACCCACGCAAAAACGTGTGGACATACGCAGGCACCACTTCGCTCGCCAGACCGTACTGCCCCTCGGCAAACTCATTACCCACCTGGCTCGGCTCCAGATTCAACTCCACGGTATGCGCGCCCTGCAATTTCGCTTCGTGGACAAAACCGGCCGCCGGATAAACGTGCCCGGAAGTGCCAATGGCGATAAATAAATTGGCCTGCTCCAGCGCCTGATAAATCTCCTCCATCCCCAGCGGCATTTCACCGAACCACACCACATGCGGACGCAGCGCCGACGGGAACTGACAGCAGGTACAGCGATCGTCAGGGGTGATATCGTCCGTCCAGTCAATCACCTGACCGCTGTTGACACAACGCACCTTCAGCAGTTCACCGTGCATATGCAACACCCGCTGGCTACCCGCGCGTTCATGCAGATCGTCAATGTTCTGCGTCACCAGCAGGAAGTTATCACCCAGCACCTGTTCCAGCTCCGCCAGCGCCTTATGCGCTTCATTCGGCTGGATCTCCGGTTGTTGCAGCTGGCGGCGGCGCGCATTGTAAAACGCCTGCACCAGCGCCGGGTCGCGCTGAAAACCTTGCGGGGTGGCAACATCTTCCACCTGGTGATCTTCCCACAACCCATCTGCCGCACGGAAGGTACGAATTCCGGACTCAGCCGAAATCCCCGCGCCGGTCAGCACCACTACGCGCGGCTGAGGATGCGCCGCCAGCTCCTCTTTACGGTCGCGCTCAAAAATGCGCTGGCGAAAACGCTGATGCACTTTGCGGCGGGTCTTTTTGTAGCGTGCGAGTCGTACGCGGCGACGCAATGTGCGCATAAAGGCTCCTTAATCTGCGGCGCTTATCGCCGCGCTTCGGGGTTTTGTCCGGGCTGATTGCCCGATAATAGCAACGTTACTGTCCACTCAGCACGCGTGCCGGATCGATACGGCTGGCGCGGCGCGCCGGATACCAGCTGGCCAGCAGGCTCAGCACAATCGCGGTCGCCAGGACGGAAATCACATCCAGCCAGTGCAGCTCAGACGGCAGAAAATCAATGAAGTAGATATCTCCCGCCAGCAGCTGATGCCCGGTCAGATGCTCCAGCCCACGCATAATCGGCGTCAGGTTCAGCGCCACCAGCACGCCGACCACCACCCCGCTGACGCTGCCCAGCAGCCCGGCCAGCAGTCCGTACCAGATAAAGATGGCGCGGATCAGACCATCTTTCGCCCCCAGCGTGCGGAGCACCGCGATATCGCTACTTTTGTCTTTCACCGCCATCACCAGCGTTGAGACGATATTGAAACAGGCGACGCCAATCACCAGCACCATCGCCAGATACATAATGGCGCGGATCATCTGGATGTCACGGTACATATAACCATAGGTGCCAATCCAGCTGCGGATATAGACATAAGAATGGGTCACTTCCCCGGCGTCACGCACCAGTTTCTGCGCCTGGAACGGGTCATTCATCTTCAGCGCGATACCGCTGACGCTGTCGCCCATTCCCAGATAATTCTGCGCATCCGCCAGCGGCACCAGCGCCAGGCTGTGATCCAGCATCCCGCTCAGTTGCAGAATGCCGCTCACCTGCAAACGAATACGCTTCGGTTGCAGCAGCTTATTCTCGCCATCATTGTTGGGGATCATGATGGTGATCCAGTCACCCTGTTTGACGTTCAGCGAGGTGGCGATGCCGCCGCCAAGAATGATCTGTTGCTTACCGGCAGCAAATTGCGACCAGGCGTTATCCGCCACAAAGCGTGGCAGCGCGCTCAGACGTGGTTCCTGCTGCGGATCGACGCCTTTCACCTGCAACGCCTGCAACTTCGCACCGCTCTCAATCAAGCCGGTAAAGTTAACGTAGGGTGCGGCAGCAGCGATGCCGGGCACCTTTTCAATTGGCGCAATCATCGGCTGCCAGTTGTGGAACGGCTGATTAACCGGCTCGATTTCACCGTGCGGCACCACCGCCAGAATACGGTTGTTGAGTTCGCGTTCGAAGCCGTTCATCGCGCTCAGGCCGATGATCAGTACCGCTACGCCGAGGGCGATACCCACAGTGGAGATAATTGAAATCAGCGACACCATGCCGCCGCGCCGACGGCCGCGACTAAAACGCAGCCCGAGCAGCAGGGATAACGAAGGCGTCATTACAGCGCCCCCAGCGTTGGATGATCGCTCAGCTGTCCATCACGCATCTCCATCTGACGGCTGAGGCGTTTTGCCAGCTGCAAATCGTGCGTCACCACCAGAAAGGCGGTGCCCTGACGGGTATTCAGTTCGCCCAGCAGTTCAAAGATGGCATCGGCGTTGCGCGCATCGAGGTTCCCCGTCGGCTCATCCGCCATCACCAGACGCGGACGATTGACCAGCGCGCGGGCAATCGCCACACGCTGCCGCTCACCGCCTGACAACTCAGAAGGCCGGTGCGCGGCGCGTTTTTCCAGCCCAACCGCCGCCAGCATTTCGCGCGCGCGCGCCTCCGCTTCGCCCTTCGCGCTTTTACCAATCAGCAGCGGCATCGCCACGTTTTCCAGCGCGGTGAAGTCCGGCAGCAGATGGTGAAACTGATAAATAAAGCCCAGCTCGCGGTTACGCAGCTCCGCTTTGGCCGAGGAGGACATGGCGTTAAGCGACCTGCCATCAAAAATCACATCGCCGGAGGTGGGCGCATCCAGCCCGCCCAGCAGGTGCAGCAGGGTACTTTTGCCGGAACCGGAACTGCCGACAATCGCCGTCAGCTCACCCGGTTGCAGGCTGAAAGCCACATTGCGCAGCACATCGGTCTGCACGCTGCCTTCCTGATAGCGTTTACACAGGTCACGGCACTGCAACAAAGGGGTGTTACTCATAACGTAAAGCCTCAGCGGGTTGAACGGCGGCAGCGCGCCATGACGGATAAAGAGTGGAAAGTAACGCCACGGCCATCGACACCAGCGCGATGGTAATCACCTGCCAGATATTGATGTCCACCGGCAGCGCAGCGCCATCAAGGAACAGGCCAATCACCGGCAGCAGATGGTTCAGCTGGCTGGCCAGCAACACCCCGAGCAGCGTACCAAGCAGCGTGCCGATAATGCCCGCGCTGGCCCCCTGCACCATAAACACCGCCACAATCTGACGGCGGGTCAAGCCCTGGGTTTGCAGAATCGCCACTTCGCCCTGCTTCTCCATAATCAGCAGGCCAAGTGAGGTAATGATGTTAAACGCCGCCACGGCGATGATCAGGCTGAGCAGCAGCCCCATCATATTTTTCTCCATCCGCACCGCCTGGAACAGATCGCCTTTGCGCTCGCGCCAGTCTTTCCATACCAGGCCATCGGCCAGCTTCTGCTGGCTCAGCGCATCAACGTTGAGCGGCTTATCCAGCCACAGACGCCAGCCGGTGATATTGCCGAGCGGATAACGCATCACGCGCGAGGCATCCTGCTGATTGACCAGAATCTGGTAGCCATCCACTTCGCTATTGGCGGCATAGGTGCCCGCCACGGTAAAGATACGCTGGCTGGGTACGCGCCCCACCGGTGTGAACTGGCTCACCGACGGCACCATCAGGCGCAGCTGATCGCCGCGTTTGACGCCGAGCTGCCCGGCCAGCTGCTCGCCGAGGATCACATTATATTGCCCCGGTTGCAGCACGCTTTGCTCCGTGTTGACCAGATAAGGCGTCAGGGGATCGTTTTCGTCGGGATTGATACCGAGCATCACCCCGACCGAGACGTTGTGGGCGCTCTGCAACACCACATCGGAGGTGGTAAGCGGCGCGACGCGCGTGACGCCTTGCAGGTTAAGGCTCTGCGGCGTCAGCTGTTGCGGATTGATGCTGCCTTTATCGCTGGTCACCAGCGCCTGCGGCATCAGGCCGAGGATATTGCCCTCCAGCTCGCGCTCGAAGCCGTTCATCACGGACAGCACCGTTACCAGCGCCAGCACGCCCAGCGTGATGCCGATGGTCGAGAGCCAGGAGACGAAGCGACCGAAGCGGTCTGAGGCACGTCCACGCATGTAGCGCAGGCCGATGAATAACGCGACTGGTTGATACATGAGATCCGTCTTGGCAGTAGCCTGAAAATAAGTAGAGGGATGATAAAGGAGCCGTCTGCTTTATGAAACCTCTAACCCTCTGAGTCTGTGGCAAAGTTGCGTCAAAATACGACGCGAAACGCCGTGGTGCATATAAAAGCGACAAAATAATGACGTTTTTTGTACGATTATTCGGAATTCGCTGGGGTAGACTGAATAGCGTAGTAACTTTTTAGCGTCAGGCGCAGGAGTACAGCAACCATGTTCAGATTTCCCAAAGGCAGTATTGTGAAACACAAATCGGGAGAGATTAAAGGCGAGATTGTTAACGTTTTTGAACAGGGAAATGCGCCAACCGGCTATTACGTGAAGTGGGATGACGGCAACCACAGCTACCATCTGGAACAGGAGCTGATCTGGGCCAACGTTGACCGCCCGCGTATGCACTATACACAGCAATCGATTAAGTAACGCAACCGGGCATAAGCGAGGAAAAAAGCACCGCGACAGGTGATCCTCAGGGCGGATTATGGAATGATGACGCCCTGGAATAAAAGGAGAGAATGTCGAGCCCCCATGTCCGAACAGAGTCGTTATACCCTGCCAGCCAAAGCCGGTGACCATCGCCAGCTGGGCCAACTGGTGGGTGCCGCGCAGGCGGTTGAGTGTGCCAGCATCACCGAACGTCATAAAGGTCCGGTGTTGATGATCACCCCGGATATGCAATCTGCCCTGCGCCTGCAGGAAGAAATCCGCCAGTTCACCGATCTGCCGGTCAGTAACCTCGCCGACTGGGAAACGCTGCCCTATGACAGCTTCTCGCCGCATCAGGACATTATCTCCGCCCGTCTGTCCACCCTGTACCAGCTGCCGACCCTGACGCACGGTATGCTGATTATGCCGGTGAACACGCTGATGCAGCGCGTTTGCCCGCACAGCTTCCTGCACGGCCATGCGCTGGTGATGCAGCAGGGGCAAAAACTGTCACGCGATGCCTTGCGCGATCAGCTGGAGCAGGCCGGGTATCGTCATGTGGATCAGGTGATGGAGCACGGCGAGTACGCCACCCGCGGCGCGCTGCTCGACCTGTTCCCGATGGGCAGCGAGCAGCCTTATCGCATCGATTTCTTCGATGATGAAATCGACAGCCTGCGTCTGTTCGATGTCGACAGCCAGCGCACGCTGGAAGCGGTTGAGGCGATTAACCTGCTGCCGGCACACGAATTTCCCACCGACAAAGCCGCCATTGAACAGTTCCGCAGCGCCTGGCGTGAGAAATTCGATGTGCGCCGCGAAGCCGAGCATATTTATCAGCAGGTGAGCAAAGGCACCCTGCCCGCCGGGATTGAATACTGGCAGCCGCTGTTTTTCACCCAGCAATTACCCACGCTGTTCAGCTATCTGCCCGCCAATACGCTGATTCTGAATAGCGGCGACCTGGAAGGCAGCGCGCAACGTTTCTGGCAGGACATCAATGCCCGCTTCGAAAATCGCCGTATCGATCCGATGCGTCCGCTGCTGGAGCCGGTTGAACTCTGGCTGCGCCCCGATGCGCTGCTGGGCGAACTGAAAGCCTGGCCGCGTATTCAGCTCAGCGGCGAAACCCTCGCCGACAAAGCCGCCAATACCAATCTCGGTTATCAGCCGCTGCCGGAACTGACCGTGCAGGCGCAGGCAAAAGCGCCGCTCGATCTGCTGCGTCAGTTTATTGAGCAATTCGCCGGTTCGGTGGTGTTCTCGGTTGAGAGCGAAGGCCGCCGCGAAAGTTTGCAAGAGCTGCTGGCGCGCATCAAGCTGCGCCCGCAGCCGATTGTCCGCCTGGCAGACGCCAGCCAGCAGCCGCACAGCCTGATGATTGGCGCCAGCGAGCGTGGCTTTATCGACAGCCAGCGTCAGCTGGCGTTTATCTGCGAAAGCGACCTGCTCGGCGAGCGCGTCAGCCGCCGTCGTCAGGACAATCGCCGCACCATCAACCCGGATGTGCTGATCCGCAACCTCGCGGAGCTGCATCCCGGCCAGCCGGTGGTGCACCTGGAGCATGGCGTCGGGCGTTATATCGGCCTGACCACGCTGGAAGCCGGCGGCATTGAAGCCGAATATCTGATGCTCTCCTACGCCGGTGACGCCAAACTTTACGTGCCGGTGTCGTCGCTGCATCTGATCAGTCGCTATGCCGGTGGCGCCGATGAAAACGCGCCGCTGCACAAGCTGGGCAGCGATGCCTGGTCACGCGCACGCCAGAAAGCGGCGGAAAAGGTACGCGATGTGGCCGCCGAGCTGCTGGATATCTATGCCCAGCGCGCGGCCAAAACCGGCTTTGCCTTTAAGCACGATCGTGACCAGTATCAGCTGTTCTGTGAAGGCTTCCCGTTCGAAACCACGCCGGACCAGGCGCAGGCCATCAACGCGGTGCTGAGCGATATGTGCCAGCCGCTGGCGATGGATCGTCTGGTGTGCGGCGATGTCGGCTTCGGTAAAACCGAGGTGGCGATGCGCGCCGCGTTTCTGGCGGTGGAAAACGGTAAGCAGGTGGCGGTGCTGGTCCCCACCACCCTGCTGGCCCAGCAGCATTACGATAATTTCCGCGACCGCTTCGCCAACTGGCCGGTGCGCATTGAGATGCTGTCGCGCTTCCGTAGCGCCAAAGAGCAGAACCAGATCCTGGAGCAGGCGGCAGAGGGCAAAGTCGATATTCTGATCGGCACCCATAAGCTGCTGATGAGCGACCTGAAATGGCGCGATCTCGGCCTGCTGATTGTCGATGAAGAACACCGCTTTGGCGTACGCCATAAGGAACGCATCAAAGCGATGCGCGCCGATGTTGATATTCTGACGCTCACCGCCACGCCGATCCCGCGAACCCTGAATATGGCGATGAGCGGTATGCGCGATCTGTCGATTATCGCCACGCCACCCGCCCGCCGTCTGGCGGTGAAAACCTTCGTGCGGGAATACGACAGCCTGGTGGTACGCGAAGCGATTCTGCGTGAGGTGCTGCGCGGCGGCCAGGTTTATTACCTGTACAACGATGTTGAAAACATTGAGAAAGCGGCTCAGCGGCTGGCGGAACTGGTGCCGGAAGCGCGTATCGCCATTGGTCATGGCCAGATGCGCGAGCGCGATCTGGAACGGGTGATGAATGATTTCCACCATCAGCGCTTCAACGTGCTGGTGTGTACCACCATTATCGAAACCGGCATCGACATCCCCAGCGCCAACACCATTATCATCGAACGCGCCGACCATTTTGGCCTGGCGCAGTTGCACCAGCTGCGTGGTCGTGTCGGACGTTCGCACCATCAGGCTTACGCCTGGCTGCTGACGCCGCATCCAAAAGCCATGACCACCGATGCGCAGAAACGCCTCGAAGCCATCGCGTCGCTGGAAGATTTGGGTGCCGGCTTTGCGCTGGCAACCCACGATCTGGAGATCCGCGGTGCCGGTGAACTGCTCGGCGAGGATCAGAGCGGCCAGATGGAGACCATCGGCTTCACCCTGTATATGGAGCTGCTGGAGAGTGCCGTTGACGCGCTGAAGGCCGGTCGTGAGCCGTCGCTGGAGGATCTCACCAGCAACCAGACCGAAATTGAGCTGCGTATGCCTGCGCTGCTGCCGGATGATTTTATCCCGGATGTGAACACCCGTCTGTCGTTGTATAAACGCATCGCCAGCGCCAACGATGATGGCGAACTGGCTGAGTTGAAGGTCGAGATGATCGACCGTTTCGGCACCCTGCCCGATGCAGCACGTAACCTGCTGGATATCGCGGCCTTGCGTTTAGTGGCGCGTCAGTTGGGCGTGCGCCGGGTTGAAGCCAGCGAAAAAGGCGGCTTCTTTGAGTTCGCGCCGCAGAATCATGTCGATCCTGGCTGGCTGATTGGTCTGCTGCAAAAAGATCCGAAGCAATGGAAGCTGGACGGCCCGACGCGGCTGAAGTTCACCCGCGATTTGGCTGAACGTAAAATGCGCATGGAGTGGGTGCAGAATTTCGTCAGCGATCTGATGAAGAATCGGGTCTGACGCACTAAAATCGCGCCGCTACGGTTGCCTGCGGTCTGTAGCGGTGCGATTTATCGCGCGTCAAAGAGTATTCTTCTGGTTACAGGGGGGTACTGATTCGAGACACGCACCTGCAACCAGAATTATTTAAAGCAGGAATTACTGCTTACTTACTAAGCTAATCGAAGAGGAAATGTTTGTATTCCCTCCCGCGCTACTCCCCGCCACGGTACTGACATCCACTGTACTGCCAATCCATTTTACATCTTTCGGTGCGCTGAAGTTTTTAGTCACTCCGATAGTGAAGGAGCCTCCCGCAGGGAACCAATTTTTATGGACCGGCACTCTGATTTGCCCTTCAAATCCTGCCGGCACCTTACGATAAGAGCCAAATTTGGTCCTCTCTTTATTGAGCACAGCAATATAGTAATCTCCGTCGCTTTCAGGCGTTTTATAAACAATGTCAAATGCGGTTTCGCCATTACCCGCCTGGTCGGAAGAAAGTTCATTGCTGCCATTCAGCACAACACCTTCTTCAAAAAATTCGCAGCTATTATCTGTAATACGATAGGTTTTACTTTCTGTTAATGACGCCAGAGAGGGACACATCACGAATTTGTCACCAACAATACCAGAGCCAAAATAAACTTTGCTATCTATCTTATCACCATAACGGACGTTGGCCGTCTTCCATGCGCCGCTATCTCCTGTATACATATTTATCCCATTGGGAGCAATACCAGGCTTATAATCAGAAGATATTATTTTATCATTAACAAAAGTAATGACTTTGACAGAGTCAGATGTATCATTTAAAAATCTGACCACGGGAGAATTAATGGGGGTGTAGTTACCTTTTTTGTAAGAACAACCCTCGCCATTGCCTTGCAGATGAAATCCATCATGTTTGCTAACTATCAAACCGTAACTGCATCCAGTACCGTTTACAATAGTCTCATCCAGTACCCCATCCACAATAAATCTTATCGGAGCGCCCTTATTCGCGTCTTTGACATTATCAAAGTAACTTAGAATATCACTGGAACCTCCGGGATTGCGCTCAACGTAAAAACCTTTTCCTTCCACCTGAATATGCAAATCGTCAGGGTTATCAATATTGATAGAAATTGCCGTGTCGGCAATAGCCGTGGAGAGCATGAATGGACTTGCGAGAAGAAAAAATATATTTTTTTTCATTTAAATAATCCAAAATAAAAAATAAAGAAGATATTAACATGCGGGTTATCGCATAAAGGACAATAACACCCATGCATATCGAAAATTATTTAACTCATGTAAAAATCATGAAATACAGCAAATCATATTAAATTTCTCATATCTGATTGGAATGTTCTTAATCCTTCTACGTCTCCCTGTACTGGATAACTCATGGATTACTGACTATCTTTCTCACCAGTCTATTTTTGTGCTGGTGTGTTTATGCTGTTTCGCAAGGAAGTCAGTGAACATTTGCAGTCACGTTATGCCGGACCGATTCTGCTCGTCGCGGGCTGGCCAGTATGGATAACGCTGTGTATCACCCTGCTGTTTCTTACCGCGCTGCTGCTTTTTCTGTGGCAAGGCAGCTACACGCGCCGGACCAGTGTCAATGGTGAAGTCATCACCTGGCCGCACACCATTAACCTGTTTGCCCCACAGCAGGGGGTGGTTTCCCGCCTGCTGGTCTCCACCGGGCAGGTCGTCAGCGCCGGTACGCCGCTTTATGCGCTGGATACCAGCCGCGTCTCTCCCTCCGGCAATCTCAGCGCGACCACGCTGGGCTTACTGAAAAAACAGCAACAGCAAATGGCGAATATGCTGCACCAGCTGGAGCAGGACCGCCATGCCACGCTGGTCAGCATTCAGCAGCAGCTTGACCAGCTGCGCGACGCGCGTCTGAAAACCCAGCAGATGGTGGACTCGGCGGGTGACGGACTCAAGGTGATGCGAGCCAGCATGAATGACTACAACCGTTATCTGCAACGCGGACTGATTACCACTGACCAGCAAAACAACCAGCGCTATTTGTTTTATCAACAGCTGAGCGTCTGGCACAGCCTGAACTCACAGCAGGTTGAGCAGGATATGAAGATTGCTGACCTCCTCAGCCAGCAGGTCACGCGCGCGGCGGAGTTTGACGGGCAGATGGCGCAGTACAACATTCATCTCGCCGATATCGAACAAAAGATTGCGGAAACTGATGCCGGCGGTGAGCGGCTGATTACCGCGCCTGCAGCCGGACGTATTTCTTCATTGAGCGTCACGGAAGGACAGATGGTCAGCGACGGCGACAGCCTGGCGCAGCTAGTGCCTGCGGGAGACGATATCCCCAGTCTGGTTATCTGGCTACCCAATGACAGCGTGCCTTACATCAAACCCGGCGACGTGATTAACATCAGTTATGCCGCCTATCCGGCTGAAAAATATGGCCAGTTTCCCGGCAGGGTGTTGTCGATCTCCTCTGCGCCGGTGCCGTCCCGTGAGCTGAACAATTATGGCAGCGCCCCGCGCTTGCCCGACGGTCAGATTTCTGGCGCATGGTTTAAAGCCAGCGTGGCGTTAACTCATCCCAGCCTCCACTGGCGCGGAGAGCATCTGCCGCTGGCCAGCGGGATGCAGCTACAGGCGACGGTCTTTCTCGAAAAGCGCCCGCTATATCAGTGGATGCTGTCACCCTATTATTTCCTGAAAAAAAGCATGACGGGGCCACTCAGTGACGAACGGTGAAATGAAAGAATTGTTCTCCCGCCTGCATATCAACCTCCGACGTCGTATGCCGGTCATGCTGCAAACAGAAGCGGCGGAATGTGGCCTCGTCAGCCTTGCCATGATCGCCAGCTGGTATCAGTTGCCCGCCGATCTGCGGTTTTTACGCCAGCATTCCGGCATCTCCTCGCGCGGTGCGACATTACGCACCGTGATCGATACCGCGTCGGTGGCTGGGCTGAAATCGCGCGCGCTACGTCTGGATATCGACAATCTCGGCGCCCTTAAGCTGCCCTGTATTCTGCACTGGGATTTAAATCATTTTGTGGTGCTGGTCGCGGTGCGCCGCAACCGCGTGGTGATCCATGACCCGGCGGCGGGCTATCGCGTCCTCGGGATGCAGGAGGTCTCCCTGCATTTCACCGGGGTGGCGCTGGAGCTATGGCCAGCGGGCGAGATCCCTAAAAGCGCCCCTCCCCGTCCCCGTTTACCGCTCTGGTCCCTGACGGGACGTATTGCCGGTCTGGGTGCGACGCTCACCAAATTGTTTTGTTTCTCCCTGCTTATTGAGTCAGCCAGCCTGCTGTTACCCGTCGGGATGCAGATGGTGCTGGATCATGCCATTCCGGCCAGCGATGCGGGGCTGCTGACGCTGATTTGCCTTGGGCTGCTGTTTATCGTCCTGTTCCGTACCGGCGCCAGTATGCTCAGAGGCTGGACGTCGCTGGTGATGAGTACCCTGATTAATGTGCAGGGCAAAGCGAGGTTGTTTGATCATCTGCTCGGATTGCCGACGGACTGGTTTGAAAAACGCCAACTGGGGGATATTCAGTCGCGCTTTACCTCGCTGGAGAAATTGCAAACCACCCTCACCAGCAATGTGGTCAGCGGCATCATGGATAGCATTATGACCCTGGGGCTGATAATCATGATGTTGCTGTATGGCGGCAGCCTGTTATGGGTGGTGCTGGCGTTTACCCTGCTCTGGAGCCTGTTCCGCATGGCAACTTACCAGGCATGGCGCCAGGCGTCTGAGGAGCAGATCGTCAGAACGGCCCGTTCCGGCTCGCATTTTATGGAAACGCTGTATGGCATCCATACCATTAAGGCGCTGGGACTCGCGACTCTGCGAGCGCAGCACTGGCTAAACCTGAATGTCGAAAGCGCGAACGCCACGGTGCGTACCACGCGCTATGAAATGCTGTTTTCGGGCGGCAACACCCTGATTAGCATGTTGCAACAGATTACTTTGCTGTGGCTGGGGGCAAATCAGGTGATTGCCGGGCATATGACGCTGGGGATGTTTGTCGCCTTCAGCACCTACCGGGGGCAATTCGCGGACCGCACGGCAACCCTGCTGGATACCCTGTTGCAGTTACGTATGCTGTCGCTGCACAAGGAGCGCGTGGCGGATATCCTCCTGACCGAACCGGAAAGCCCCCCCGGCGAGCCGGTTTATCCGCTGCTAAGCCACGGGCAAGCGGCGGCGCTGTCGGTCAAAGGACTCACCTTCCGTCACGACCCGTTTAGCCCCCTGTTGTTTAGCGAGCTGGATCTTACGATTGGTGCCGGAGAGTGTGTCGCCATCACCGGCCCCTCCGGCCGGGGGAAAACCACGCTGATCAGGATTATGGCCGGTCTGCTAAAGCCCACCGCCGGGGCGGTGTATGTCAATGGCATTGATATTCGCGCCAGCGGCATTGCCAACTGGCAGGCCTGCATCGCCTGTGTGTTGCAGGACGATACGTTGCTGGCTGGCTCGGTAGCGGAGAATATCTGCGCATTTGATAGTCAGCCGGATGATGGCTGGATACAAACCTGTGCCAGCCTGAGCCAGATCCATGACGACATCCTGGCGATGCCGATGGGCTATCAAACGCTGATCGGTGAACTGGGGAGTAGTCTGTCTGGGGGGCAAAAGCAGCGGCTGCTGATCGCGCGCGCATTGTATCGTCGTCCTCAGGTGTTATTTCTGGATGAAGCAACCAGCCACCTTGATGCAGATAATGAGTACCGGATAAATGCCGCCATCCAGGCGTTGAATATCACCCGCGTGATGATTGCGCACCGACCATCGACCATCGCATCGGCAGATCGGGTGATTGATATGGGCGCATGGCCGCAGAGGCCATAAATTATTTAGGACAGAACTGAGTTTATAACGAAATTATTCTTTTGCGCATTGATAGTTATATCTCAACATCCGAATTCATAACGGAGAGTTATTTTCACCTGAAAATAATCACTTTATTTTTAGGGCCATTTATTTTTATAAATATCTTTTCATTCATCGAATGCCGTCTATTCTTAATATGAGGTTTCGAAATGAAAGCTCTTTTCCAAATATCGTTATCATCCAGTCAACCATTTTCGATAATCTGGAGTCTGACTATGAACGAATCAATGCGTGAACTCTCTGAGCAGGAAATTTCTCAGGTTAGCGGCGGTGCGCTTTCTATTCCCGGCATCGCAGATGTCAGCGGCGTAGTGGGTAGTGTCACCACCACGGTTACCGGTTTACTCGGTTCAGTGTTATCAACTGTCGGTGGCGTAGTGAGTGGTCTTGGCTCATCACTGAGTGGACTAACCAACAATTCAGGTCTTTGATTTTAAAAAATCAATTTTCTGAAAAGCCTCAGGGAGGAGGCGTTAAATATATTTAACCCACCTGAATAAATAATAATATCCAGAACCAACCTGCCCGACGCGCCATTGATTTCCGTGCGCGCTGTGAAACGGTGCGCATAAATGCGCACCCTACAGTTGCAGGGTCGCCATTTATGGCAACCGAATCAATAATCACATCCGGCAACAGTCTGCCCGGTGCGTATAAATACGCCATTGATTTCCGTGCGCGCTATGAAACGGTGCGCATAAATGCGCACCCTACAGTTACAGGGTCGTCATTTATGGCAACCGAATCAATAATCACATCCGGCAACAGTCTGCCCGGTGCGCATAAATGCGCACCCTACTGTTGTAGGGTCGTCATTTATGGCGACCGAATTAACGTCAATGATTACCGCAGGGAAATTATTCAAATTTGGGGGCTATCCATAAGGATGCCCCCTGCTGTGAAGTGTCTTTGCCCAATCAGGCCTGATTCGAATTCAGGATCAGCTGACCATTACGGTCGAGCGGAATGCGGGTACCAGGGTCATTCTCCATACGGATTTTGCCCTGCTGGTCGCCTATTTTATAGGTCACGTCATAACCCAGCATTTTTTCCTGTTTATCGTATACCGTTTTGCAACGCTGCTCCGTGGTGGTATAGGTGTCACGATCCTGCATCCCTGCCTGCACCTGGTTACCGGCATAACCGCCAGCCAGCGCTCCGGCTACCGTCGCCACACTTCTGCCGCGTCCGCCGCCAAACTGGTGACCGAGCACGCCACCCGCTACCGCACCCAGCACAGAACCGGTCAGTCGGTTCTCATCCTGCACCGGACGACGATGAGTTAAAGTGACATTGCGACAATCCTGTCGCGGCTGCTTAATGCTCTCTTTAATCGGCGTCGCCGAAATCACCTGAGCATACTGCGGGCCACGGTCAAAGACATCCATGCTGGCGACAGCGGCAACGCCTAATGCTGCTGCCACGCCAATACCGATACCCGCTAACATTGATTTGTTCACAGGAATGTCCTCCTGATAAGTGTTACCGCGCATTCCTGCCGCTACAGCATCCTGTTGCAGCCGGGGCATAACCGGCGTGCGCGACGCGCCGTGTTTGTGAGATAAGTTTTACAGATGGCCCGATTTTGCAACATCAGATTAATGGAGGAAACGCGATGCATGGCCGTCAGGGCCAGCTTTTTCAGAGAGTTCTGAGAAGAGAGAAAAACCGCCATTCCCATCAGCGTAACTTACGCATTTCAATGAGTTAAGGCGGTTGCAGGCGAGGCTGAGCGGCCTGAACCGCCCGGCATCTATCAGTGCAGCTTAAGGCGCGGACGCAGTACGCGGTTCAGGCTACCCACCAGCATCATCAGGCCGGTTTTGAAATAACCGTGGAGCGCAATCTGGTGCATACGATACAGGGAAATATAAACGAAACGGGCAATACGCCCTTCCACCATCATCGAGCCACGCATCAGGTTACCCATCAGGCTGCCCACGGTGCTGAAGCGCGACAGCGACACCAGCGAGCCGTGATCTTTGTAGACGTAGGCTTTCAGCGGCTTGTCTTTCATCTGGGCAAGGATGTTTTCCAGCGCGCGTGACGCCATCTGATGCGCTGACTGCGCGCGTGGCGGTACAAACCCACCGGATGGCAGCGCACAGGAGGCGCAGTCACCGATGGCGTAGATATCGTCATCGCGCGTGGTTTGCAGCGTGTCTTTCACCACCAGTTGGTTGATACGGTTGGTTTCCAGCCCGCCAATCTCTTTCAGGAAGTCCGGCGCTTTGATACCCGCCGCCCACACCATCAGATCGGCTTCGATAAACTCGCCGCCTTTGGTATTCAGGCCGTTTGCGTCGGCGCTGGTGACCATGGTCTGGGTCAGCACGCGCACGCCAAGTTTAGTCAGCTCCTGATGGGCCGCCGCAGAGATACGCGGCGGCAGTGCAGGCAGGATACGCTCACCCGCTTCCACCAGCGTGACGTTGAGCGCCGAGCTGTCCAGACCTTTGTAGCCATAGCTGTGCAGCTGTTTCACCGCGTTGTGCAGCTCCGCCGACAGTTCAACGCCGGTCGCACCGCCGCCCACGATGGCGATGTTCACTTTCTGCAAACGCCCTTCGCTGGCAGAGAATTTCAGGAACAGGTTAAGCATTTCGTTGTGGAAACGACGCGCCTGATGCGGGTTATCGAGGAAGATGCAGTGATCTTTGATACCCGGCGTGCCGAAATCATTTGAGGTGCTGCCCAGCGCCATCACCAGCGTGTCATACGCCAGCTCACGCTGCGGGACTAATACGCCACCGTCGGCGTCGAGGATCTCGGCCAGTTCGATGGTTTTGTTATCGCGGTTGATGTGGGTCAGTGAACCGAGCTGGAACTGGAAGCTGTGATTACGCGCATGGGCCAGGTAGCTCAGCGCATCAATCCCTTCGTCCATGGAGCCGGTCGCAACTTCATGCAACAGCGGTTTCCACAGATGGCTATGGTTACGATCAACCAGAATGATCTCGGCTTTCTTTTTCCGGCCCAGCTTATGTCCGAGCTGGGTGGCCAGCTCTAAGCCGCCGGCACCGCCGCCGACAATAACGATTTTTTTCATAGACGTAGTCAACAAAGACCCCCTCAAAGTTGTAAACCAAAAGTTAATTAATGGTTATTAAAAACCTTAATAAACATAGGGTTGGCGACATTAAATCGCGAGCTGGGGGCAGAATATCATGGCGGGATCGGGATATCACAACAAAATTGATGTACATCAATCTTTCAAGGACATTATCGGAATGTTACACAAACTTTGCGCCGCATCATGCGGCGCAGCCAGGATTACCCCAGCATTTTGAAGGCTTTTATCCGTTGCAGATGCGGCGCAATGTTCTTGAATTTATGGCTGGCGGCTTCGTCCCAGACAATTTCATAGAAGTGATGGAGTTGCGCCGCGGTGCGCTGATTGTCCAGCGCTTCATCATGACGCGACAGGATGGTGAGGCAGCGGTCGCGGTTCTTTTCGCGAAAGTTGCTCACGCATTTGGTGGCGATATCGACATACTCTTCCGGCCGGTCAATCTTGCCTTCCATGTTCTCTTCGGGAAACAGGTTGGGATTAAAGATCACCTGACGCAGGCCACACAGGAAGCCAATGCGTTCCGCCCAGTAGCCACCGAGCCCCACGCCGCAAATCAGCGGATGGGCATCGGCGGCCTGTTGCAGCAGCTTGTCGCACTCTTTCAGCAGAAACTGCATATCGTGTTTGGGGTGACGGGTGCTGTAACTGATCAGCCTGACATCCGGGTCAATAAATTGCAGTTGCAGCACCTTTTCATGGTTGCCCGGACTGTTGGAGTCGAAACCGTGCAGATAGATGATCATGATTATCCTCAGCGTGGTGAACGTTCCGGGCAGCGATGCTTACCTGCCCGACGCTTTATGTGCCAGCCAGCGGCTTTGCAGTTCGCTGAGCTGGCGCTGATTCTGTTGCCAGCGTGTGCTTGCCTGAAGCATTTTCTGGTCGAATCGTCCCTGATGGTATAACTGCGCCACACGCGTCGCCCCGATCGGGGTCAAATTATCCAGCACACTGATCGCCCCCTGACGGTGGTTGCACACCAGAATCATGTCGCAACCGGCATTCAGCGACTGCTGAGCGCGCTCCGCGTAGCTGCCCATCACCGCCGCCCCTTCCATCGACAAATCGTCGGAGAAAATGACGCCGTCGAAGCCGAGTTCTTCACGTAAGACGGTCTTCAGCCAGTAAGGCGAACCGCTGGCGGGCAGCGGGTCCACCTCAGTATAGATAACGTGGGCAGGCATCACCGCATCCAGCGCGCGCTCGTCAATCAGCTGCTGGAAAATCGCCATATCATGCTGACGCAGGGTGACGGCATCACGCGGGTCGCGCGGCGTCTCTTTATGCGAATCGGCACTCACCGCGCCGTGCCCAGGGAAATGTTTGCCGGTGGTTTTCATTCCAGCTTCATGCATCCCGGCGATAAAACGGCGCGCCACCTGCAAGGCAATCGCCGGATCGGTGTGGAACGAACGATCGCCGATGGCCGCGCTGATATGGCCGATATCCAGCACCGGGGCGAAGCTGATGTCGATATCCATCGCAATCATCTCCGCCGCCATTTGCCAGCCCGCCTGCTGCGCCAGCTCGCCTGCGGTGGGCAGATCGTGCAGCGCGGCGAAAGATTGCATCGCGGGCAGCGTGGTGAAGCCATCGCGGAAACGCTGCACGCGACCGCCTTCCTGATCTACCGCCACCACCAGCCGGGTATGCGAGGCGGCGCGGATCTGGCGCACCAGCTCGGCCAGCTGTGCCGGATCATGATAGTTGCGGGCAAACAGAATCAGGCCGCCTACCAGCGGATGTTGCAGAATTTCCCGTTCTTCCGCGTCGAGTTCATAGCTCTCGACATCCAGCATCAGCGGTCCGGGGGTGTTCGTGGTCATAACGTCAATCCTGTAATGTTAAAGGTCTTGCCAGCTGGCGCGAGCCAGTTGCTCAAGCGTAGCATCCTGGCTTTGTTCGGCGCGCCGTTGATACCAGCTGGCCATCAGCAACTGCAACCACGGCTGCCAGCGTTGTATCTGGCGTCGCAGGGTTGCGGCATCGAGTTGGGCCGCGTCGGCATAGGCCGCGATCCATGCCGCCTGCTGCCGGGGATCGACCGCGCAGATGGCGGCCAGTTCCAGCGCCACATCACCATCTGCCGCGTATTCCCAGTCGATCAACCGCAACCCCTCGGCGCAGCGCAGCAGATTACCGGCATGGACATCCATATGAATCGGCGCGAGGCGCAGCGGACGTGGCTCACCGGCGTTAATCAGATGATGCAGACGCCGCTGCCAGCGCCAGTGCCGCTGCTGGCAAAGCTGCCAGTAGCGCTGCAACAGCGGCGTCAGCGACAGGCGATAGCCGGTCAGCGGCTGGTGATGCAAACGGTGCAGCAGCGCAATCACCGCCGCGCGCTGTGCGCCGAAGTCTGCGACGGACAGCACCTCGCCCGGCTGCCAGGCCAGCAGCAACCAGGGATCGCGCCAGCCCAGCGCCCGTGGCGCCAGCTGTGAGCCGCGCAGCTTGCGCAGCAGGCGATATTCACGCTGACGATCGACAAACGGAATCGGCGAGGATGGCGCACGGCGCGCCAGCAGGCTGCCCTGCTCGCCGCTGATGCGCACGCTCTGCCCGCTCAGACCCGGCAGCGTGAAAAAATGACCGGCAGCTTGCGCCGTCGGCCATTGTTGCTGAATCAGATATTGCAGCGCCGGATCAGGGTTGTGCGACACCGTTGCCTGACCAGATGATTTCGCCGGTCTGCACCAGCATCAGCTGCATTTGCAGGGTCGGTGATTTCACATCGCCCTGCGCGGTGCTGTACAGCACATACTGCGCGTTGACATAGCGCGCCAGGCCAATGGCCTTACTGCGCGAATTGAGGCTGTCATCCGGCGACAGACCCAGCGTCTGCTTCGCCTGGCTGAGCTGATCGGCGGTCACCAGCTGGAATTTGCCGTTGTTGTTCAGCGCGCTCTGAATCGCATCGGTCGCTTTGTCTGTCTGCAAAGCGCCGTTGGTGCTGTTTTTGATGCGATCCACCAGCAGCACGCTGCCCGGATTCACCCCTGCCGACTGCACCATATTCGCCACCAGCGGCTGTACGCTGGCGCTCCAGTTGATGGTTTTCAGCTTCGGCGGCTGCGGCACGGTTTCCGGCTGTGGCGGCTGGGTCGGCGGCGGCACCGGTTGCGTGGGCGTCGTCGGGGTGGTCGGTTCAACCGGGGCCGGGGTTTGTTGTTTCACCACACAGCCGGTCAGCATCAGCGCAAATAACAGCGCGCCGGAACGTTTTACACTGCGAATCACAGATTACTCCTCAGAGATAAAGATAGAGACGCACCTTGCTGGCGGTCAGATTACCGATTTGCGAGGCAGCCTCAATGCTGCCATGCGCCGGAACGGTGAGCGTCTGTGCCGGTTCGCGCGGGGTGATTTCCAGCCCTTTGTCGTCATACCAGTAATAACGATAGTGCACGGTTACCGGCGTTTCGCGCTGATTGTAGAGCACGCTCGCCGCGCGCAGCTGCCCGTCGTTGCCGGTTAGCCGGGGTTCATCGGTGATGATACCGGCCGACAGCACCGACGATTCCATCACCAGCGACTGCGAAGTATTGATCATCGGCTTGTCACTGCTGCAACCCGCAAGGGTCAGCAATAACAAGCCGCTCAGCCATTGACGCATAGCAAGGTCCGCCTGAGGGTTAGCCAGCCAGCATCGGTCCGAGCGGTTTGCCGCCCAGCAGATGCATATGGATGTGGTAAACCTCCTGGCCGCCGTGGCGGTTGCAGTTCATGATCAGACGGTAGCCATCTTCGGCGATACCTTCATCGCGCGCGATTTTCGCCGCCACGGTGATCATGCGGCCCAGCGCCTGCTCGTGCGCGGCCTGCACATCGTTAGCAGTGGGAATCAATACGTTAGGGATGATCAGAATATGGGTGGGCGCTTTGGGCGCGATATCGCGGAAGGCGGTGACCAGTTCGTCCTGATAAACCACGTCGGCGGGGATTTCGCGACGGATGATTTTACTGAAAATAGTTTCTTCAGCCATGGTGCATTTCCTTAAGCCTGGAGTTCAGTCAGGCAGTATGCGTGAGGAATTCTGTTTCTTTCAACCTCAGGACCACTTTTCTTACATTAAATGGCTGCGTTTACAGCAAAAATTTATCGCGCCGCGGGAGCGAATGAATTCGCAGCCTGCGCGCAGGCCCACAACATTCCCTTCGACTGCACATCGTGTTCTGGCTCTCAATTCTGACATCTCATCCACCACAAAAATGAAACGCTGTTTTATAAATTAGATTTATCACGGCTGTTTCTTTGTGATTTTGCCACTCAGCCCGACAACCTTGCCAAATCGCGAAGGTTTAGCCCCGCTGACGGCTCTACTTTCTAACCAATCCGAGCCAGCTGTCCGGAAGGATGAGGGATGTACACCACATTTGTCTCAGGGAGTACCTGCAATGCGCTCACGTAAGATTGGTCTGGGCCACTATCTGGCCTACGGCTCCGGGGATTTCCTCGGCGCAGGCACCACGGCGTTGACTGCCGCCTGGCTGCTTTACTTCTACACCACGTTTTGTGGGCTGACGCCTATCGAAGCCACCTTTATCTTTGCCGCCGCCCGCGTGCTGGATGCGCTGGTCAGCCCGCTGATGGGCTTCCTGACCGACAATTTCGGCTCCACCTGGCTCGGCAAACGCTTTGGGCGGCGTAAGTTCTTTATCCTGCTCGGCATCCCCTGCGTATTCAGCTACAGCCTGATGTGGCTTGCCGATATGAGTTTCTGGTGGTATCTGCTGACCTACCTGCTGTTCGACATCGTCTACACCATGATTCTGGTGCCTTACGAAACCCTGGTGCCGGAGATGACCGATGATTTCAAACAAAAGACCCGTTTCTCCGGCGCGCGCATCGCGCTGGCCCAGCTGTCGGCGATTCTGGCCGCGTTTCTGCCGGGCATCCTGATTGGCTGGTTCGGTAAAGCCAACCCACTATCGTTCTTCTACGCCAGCCTGGTGTTTGCGGTGATTTGCGCGCTGGTGCTGACGCTGGTGTGGCGCTTTACCTGGGAACGCGACCCGGATGATTTTTCAGCCGAATCGCTGCGCGCCGAACAGGAAAAACATCAGCTGACGCTGCTCCAGAGCCTGAAACGTCTGTATCTGGAGCTGGGATCGACGCTGCGCGTACGCATCTTCCGCCAGCATCTCGGCATGTATCTCGGTGGCTATATCGCCCAGGATGTGTTTAACGCGGTGTTCACCTGGTACGTGGTGTTTGTACTGATGCAAAGCGCCCAAATCGCCTCCAGCCTGATGGGTACCATGGCCGTGCTGCAATTTATCGCGGTGATGGCGATGATCCCGCTGTGCATCCGCCTTGGACCGGCACCGGCTTATCGTCTGGTGGTGGTGCTGTTCGGCCTGAGCGCCCTCTCCTACGCCGGATTGTGGTACGCCGGGATGAACGACAGCATGGCGCTGCTGGTACTGATTTCCGGCCTCGCCGGGCTGGGTCGTGGCGGCATCAACTATGTGCCGTGGAACACCTACACCTACATCGCCGACGTTGACGAGGTGATCACCGGCCAGCGTCGTGAAGGGATCTTCGCCGGCATTATGACGCTGACGCGCAAAGCCTCGCAGGCGGGTGCGGTGATGGTGGTGGGTATCCTGTTGCAGCTGGCGGGATTTGTCTCCGGCCAGGCGTCACAGGTGCCGGCGGTGAGCCATACCATCCTGGTGATCCTCAGTATCGGCACCGTCTGCGTGCTGACCTGCGGCTTTCTGGTGTCGCTGCGCTTCAAACTCAATCTGCATACCCATACCGTGCTGCGTGAAGAGACGCTGAAAATGCGTGACGCCGGGCGGGTGGTGCCGGAACGTATCACGCCGGAAGCGCGTGAGATCGTCGAAACCCTGGCGGGTATGCCGTACGAAAATCTTTGGGGCAATAACAACGTCGGTTATCTCAACCGCCATAAGCCCGCTGCGCCGCCTTTGCCGCGCCAGCGCAGCCCCCTGCATCCTCTCCCTACCCCATCAAAACGATAGGAATGAACCATGACCGTATTTCCTGTAAAGCATAGTGACCTGTTACGCCAGCCGGAGTATCTGCTGCCCCGCAAGGAGCTGGTGCAGCTAATCCATCAGCTGACGCAGAACCTGGTCAATATTACCGACCATAGCGGCGAGTTTTTGCTGCGTCTCGATGATGGACGCGTGATTGATACCAAAGGCTGGGCAGGCTGGGAGTGGACGCACGGCATCGGCCTGTACGGTATGCTGCATTATTACCAGCAGACCGGCGACCAGGCCACGCTGAAGATTATTGATGACTGGTTCAGCACCCGGCTGGCTGAAGGCACGCCGACCAAAAACGTCAACACCGTGTGTCCGTTTCTGACGCTGGCGTATCGCTATGAAGAGACGCGCAACCCGGCATGGCGACCGGTGCTGGAGCGCTGGGCGGAATGGGTGATGTATGAAATGCCGCGTACCGAAAACGGTGGGCTGCAACATATCGTATATAACAACGAGAACACTCAGCAGCTGTGGGACGATACCCTGATGATGAGCGTGATGGCGCTGGCGAAGATTGGCCAGCTGCTGGATCGTCCGGCGTTTATTGAGGAAGCCAGCTATCAGTTCCTGATTCACACCCAGTATCTGATGGATCGCCAGACTGGCTTATGGTTCCACGGCTGGAACTTTGCGGGTCGCCACAACTTCGCCAATGCACGCTGGGCGCGCGGCAACAGCTGGGTCACCATCGTCATCCCTGATTTTCTGGAAATGATGAACTGGCCGGAACAGCACGCCACACGCCGTTTTCTGCAACAGGCGCTGGAGAGCCAGGTGAAGGCGCTGGCAACCTGCCAGCATAGCAGCGGCCTATGGCATACCCTGCTGGACGATCCTGACAGCTACCCGGAAGCGTCTGCCACCGCCGGTTTTGCCTACGGCATTCTGAAGGCAGTACGTAAACGTTACCTGTCGCGCGACTATCTGCCGCTGGCGGAAAAAGCGCTGCGTGGCGTGATTGCCAATATTGATGAGGATGGGGAGCTGAAGCAGGTGTCGTTTGGCACCGCGATGGGGAGCGATCTGGAGTACTATCGCCAGGTGCCGCTGACCTCGATGCCGTATGGTCAGGCGATGGCGCTGCTGTGTCTGACGGAGTATTTGCGGGTCTATCTATAACAAAATGGCCCCCATTCGGGGGCCACTGTGCATTACATGCTACGGATATAGTCATCCATTTCGGTTTTCAGGTTATCCGACTTGGTGCCGAAAATCGCCTGCACACCGGAACCTGCCACCACAACGCCACGCGCGCCGAGGCTTTTCAGTTCAGTCTGGTCCACTTTACCCACATCAGCCACGCTTACACGCAGACGTGTGATACAGGCATCCAGGTTGGTGATGTTCTCTTTGCCACCGAACGCAGTGACCAGTTTACCGGCCATTTCGCTGCCGCTGGCGGTGCTCTGCTCAACCGCAGTCTCTTCACGACCCGGCGTTTTCAGGTTCAGTTTGACGATCAGTACGCGGAACACGGTGTAGTAAATCAGACCGTAAATGATACCGATAATCGGGAACAGCCAGATTTTGCTGCTGTTGCCGCTCAGCACGACAAAGTCGATCAGACCGTGCGAGAAGCTGGTGCCATCACGCATACCGAGCAGGATACAGATCGGGAATGCCAGGCCAGCCAGAATAGCGTGGATCACATACAGGATCGGCGCGACGAACATGAAGGAGAACTCGATCGGCTCGGTGATACCGGTCAGGAACGAGGTCAGCGCGGCGGAGATCATGATACCGCCCACTTTGGCACGGTTTTCCGGTTTAGCGGAGTGCCAGATAGCGATGGCAGCCGCAGGCAGACCATACATTTTGAACAGGAAGCCGCCAGACAGTTTGCCCGCGGTCGGGTCACCCGCCATATAGCGCGGAATATCACCGTGGAACACCTGACCTGCGGCATTGGTGAACTCACCAATCTGCATCTGGAAAGGAACGTTCCAGATGTGGTGCAGGCCAAACGGCACCAGCGCACGCTCAACCACGCCATAGATACCAAACGCCACTACCGGGTTCTGATAAGCCGCCCACTGTGAGAAGTCCTGAATCGCAGTACCGACCGGAGGCCAGATAAAGGAGAGCACCACACCGGTGAAAATCGCAGTCAGGCCGGAGATAATCGGCACAAAACGCTTACCGGCAAAGAAGCCGAGGTATTCCGGCAGCTTGATGCGGTAGAAGCGATTAAACATATACGCCGCGATGGCACCGGCGATAATCCCGCCCAGCACACCGGTATCGGCCAGATGTTTCGCTTCGATCTCTGCCGCAGGCAGATGCAGCACCAGCGGTGCAACCACGGCCAGCGTTTTCACCATGATGCCGTAGGCCACCACGGCCGCCAGCGCGGAAACGCCGTCGTTATTGGTAAAGCCGAGCGCCACACCAATGGCAAAAATCAGCGGCATGTTGGCAAACACCGAACCGCCCGCTTCAGCCATCACATGCGAAACTACGGCAGGCAACCAGCTAAATTCAGCTGAACCAACACCTAATAAAATACCGGCAATCGGCAACACCGACACCGGTAACATCAGCGATTTACCTACTTTTTGCAGGTTCGCAAATGCGTTCTTGAACATAGCGTGAAGCTCCTGAGTATGAGTGCATTTTCGCGCAGTGCGCGTGGCAAAGGGGGAGGTCCTTTACCGGGATGACGCTTGGCGTCTTTTGATTTATTACGAAGGGTAAAATAAATCGATTTTTGTTACTTTGACGGCTATCACGTTTCGCTCATGACATCCTCAGCCTTTCAGGTATTTCTTACTGACTTGCCGGGATTTTCAGCAACAAATAACTGGCTGCGCCCCTGCGGGCGCAACGCAACTGATGAATTTCTGATTAATTACAGAGTTTGAAATAAAAGGCGCTAGCCGCCAAGACGGCTCATCGGAATGTGAAAAAGACGTGAGAAGTTCTCAGTGGTGGCGGCGGCAAGTGTGGCAATATCCACCCCTTTCAGCACCGCCATATAATCGGCCACATCACGGGTAAACGCGGGCTGATTCTCTTTACCCCGGTGCGGTACCGGTGCCAGATACGGCGAGTCGGTCTCCACCAGCATCCGATCCAGCGGCACGTAACGTGCGGCATCACGAATTTGCTCGGCATTGCGGAAGGTCAGAATGCCGGAAAACGAGATATAGAAGCCCATATCCAGCAGCTTCGCTGCGGTATCTTTATCTTCGGTGAAGCAATGCAGCACGCCGCCGCACTTTTCAACCTGTTCTTCACGCAGGATCGCCAGCGTGTCTTCACGCGCATCGCGGGTATGGACAATGATCGGCTTATTGAGTGCAATCCCGGTGCGAATATGCTCGCGGAACGACGCCTGCTGCTGCGCTTTGGTCTCCTGCTGATAAAAATAATCCAGCCCGGTTTCACCCAACGCGACCACCCGGTCTTCCGCCGCCAGACGACGAAACTCCGCGACATCATACGGGGTTTCCTGATTCAGCGGATGGACGCCGCAGGCCAGCGCGATATTCTCGCGGTCGCCGACCAGCGCTTTCAGCGTATGGTAGTCCGGCAGCGTGGTGGCAATCGCCAGCATAAACTTCACATCACGCGCGGCGGCTTTGGCGATCACATCATCCAAATCGCGGTGCTGCTTTTCGTAATCCAGGCCATCAAGGTGGCAATGGGAATCAACAATAAACATACTTTTCTCTTTTCGGTTATCCGACCGTTGCCGGGGCAAACAGGCGGCCCCAGCTCAGCAAACGGTCGGTCAACATTAATTCACGGTTGAGTGACGCCACCTGCTGCAACTGCTCACGGCACTGCATCCACAGCTGCACGCTGGCATTCAGGGCGCTGCTGTTAAGCTGTTGCGCCAGGAGCGTCACCACATCCGGGCGATCGCCGTTGCTCAGCCAGCGGCTCGCGCCCTGCTGCACTTTCATGGCATCCACCAGCAGCGACAGCAGCCAGTTCAGGCGATCAGCCACATCCTCGCTGTTTAACGCAGGCAGCAGCTGCAACACATCCTGCTGCAACGCGCCGGGCAGTGCGTCGCATAACGCCTGACGCAGTTGCCAGCGCGCCGGTTGCAGCACCGTCAGCGCCGCCGCTGGCGCACCGTTACTCAGCCGCAACGCGGCACGCAGCGTCTCGTCCGGCTGTGAAATCTGCTTGTGTAGCCATTGCAGGCTGTGGATCTCATCGGGCGGCGACAGATGCCAGGTCATACAGCGGCTGCGCAGCGTAGCGAGCAGGCGTGAAGGCTCCCGTGTGCTGAGGAAAAACCATGTGTTGGCGGGCGGTTCTTCCAGCGTTTTCAGCAGCGCATTGGCGGCGGCCTCGGTCAGCTGCGCGGCATCCGGCAGCCAGACCACTTTCGCGCCGCCCTGCTGGGCAAAGTGATACAGTTTTTCGCTGACGTCGCGCACCGCGTCAATCCCCAGCGAGGATTTGCCCTTTTCCGCTTCCAGCCGATACCAGTCGGGGTGCGTCTGCGCCTGCATCAGCTGACAACCGTGGCACTGGCCGCAGCTTTTCAGCCCTTCTGGTCGCTGGCACATCAGCCAGCGGCTGACGCCCCACACCAGCGCATCGTCGCCCATGCCATTGATGGCCTGGATCAGCAAGGCATGATGCGCCTGGCCGCTCTGATGGCGGGTAATGATTTGCCGATAGGGCTGGTTCAGCCACGGATACCAGTTCATGCGTTCTGACCTGCCAGCCAGTTGCGTAGCGCTGATTGCAACGACTGGGTCACCTGTTGCAGGGATTGGGTGGCATCGATGGTGACGATGGTCGGATCCGCCGCCGCCAGCGCCAGATAACGCTCGCGGGTGCGTTCAAAAAAGCGCAGTGACTCCTGCTCGATACGGTCCAGCTCGCCACGGGCGCGGGCGCGTTGCAGACCAATGTCTGGCGTGACGTCGAGATAGAGGGTGAGATCCGGGCGAAACTCGCCCAGCACCGCATCACGTAAGGTGCTCATCAGGGCGGTATCAAGACCCCGTCCGCCCCCCTGGTACGCCTGTGAAGAGAGATCGTGGCGATCGCCGATCACCCAGGCGCCGCGGGCCAGCGCCGGTTTGATCACGTTTTCCACCAGCTGCACGCGGGCAGCGTACAGCATCAGCAGTTCGGCCTTGTCGGTGACCTGCTCGCCCTCAATGCCCTGCTTGACCAGCACGCGCAGTTGCTCAGCCAGCGGGGTGCCGCCCGGCTCACGCGTGAACACCAGATCATCAATGCCCTGCTCGCGCAGCACCGCCACCACCGCATCACGCGCGGTAGTTTTGCCCGCCCCTTCAAGGCCTTCAATGACGATAAACTTACTTTTCATTTTTTTCCTTCATTGCCAGCCGATACACCTGCACGGCTTTATTGTGGCTGGCCAGGTTGGTAGTGAAGGTGTGACCACCTTTACCATCCGCAACAAAATAGAGGTAATTGGTTTTTTCCGGGTGTGCCGCCGCTTCCAGCGAAGCCCGGCCAGGCATGGCGATGGGGCCTGGCGGCATCCCGCTAATGGTATAGGTATTGTAATCGGTCGGCGTGTCGAGATCTTTACGTGTCAGCGTACCCGCGTAACTGTCGCCCATGCCGTAAATAACCGTCGGATCGGTTTGTAACTTCATGCCAATGCGCAGACGATTGATAAATACGGACGCCACGCGGGCGCGCTCCTCGCTGACGCCGGTCTCTTTCTCAATGATCGAGGCCATGGTAACCAGATCCTGCTCTTTTTTGTACGGCAGATTATCCATACGATCCTGCCAGATCTCATCCACCAGCTTATCCATGCGCGCATGTGCACGCTCCAGCAGCGCCACATCGCTGGTGTTGGCGGTATAGAGATAGGTATCGGGATAAAAGCCGCCTTCCAGCTGACCGACGTCAAGCTTCAGCGCCTCAGCAACGGTGGCGAACTGATCATCTTTCAGGGTGTGCTTAACATAAGGGGCCGCGCGCAGCTCAGCCAGCCACTCTTTCAGACGCGAACCTTCGACAAAACGCACCGGGAATTGCGCTTCTTTCCCGCTGGCGAGCAACGTCAGCAACTGACGTACCGTCATGTTGCTTTCCAGCCGATAGGTACCGGCCTTAAAGCGCGCCAGTTCCGGCTCCAGTTTCAGCAACGGACCGAACCACAGGCTCGGCGCAATGACATGCTGGCTTTCCAGCTGCGCTTCCAGCGCCACCCGGCCAGTGCCTGCGGGCAGGGTGAAAATGGTTTCCTGATTCAGGGTTAAAGGCGTATCGGCGAACCGTTCAATCTGCCAATAGCTAAAGGCCGCAGCGAGGCCCACAATCACCGTGACGCCGGCGATAATTTTTTTCATTCGAGTCATGGTGCTTCCATTTTCTGGCAACTGGCGAGCAGTTGCTGGTACAGCGAACGTGCGGTGAACGAAATGTCGTCAATACTACGCACGGGTAAAACCGGCATCAGGGCGTTGCAAATCACCACTTCATCAGCGGCGAGTACTCTCTCCCTGCTGCCGTCAATCAGCTGACAAGCCTGGCCTGAAGCAGCCATCTGCGCTAGCAGATAACGCCGCATAATGCCTGCCACGCCAGCCTGTTCAAGGCGCGGCGTAAACACGTTATCGCCTTCGCGCCAGAATAAATTGGCCGCACAGCATTCCACCACCGTCCCCTCAGTGTCAAGCACCAGCGCCTCGTCAGCGTCCGTCTGGTCAAGATGGTGGCGAATCAGCACCTGTTCCAGACGGTTAAGGTGTTTAATCCCCGCCAGCAGCGGGTTGCGCGCCAGCCGCACCGGACTGGTCACCAGGCGCGCGCCCTGCTGTTGCAGGCTCTGATAATGGTGCGGCCAGGGCGCAAGCGAGAGCAGACGCGTTGGATTGCTGCATCCCGCCCGGCTGTAGCCGCGACCACCGGCTCCCGGCGTCAGAATCACTTTTAACACCGCCTGATTCTGCCCCTGCGCGGCCGCGCGCATTTCCGCTTCGAGCTGCGGCCAGTCTGGCTCGGCCATCAGCAACCGTTCACAGCCCTGTTTTAAACGTTGCAGATGATCCGGCAGCAGCTGAATCTGTCCGGCATTGACCGCCGCCGTGGTGAAACAGCCATCGCCAAACTGCACGGCGCGATCGCGCGCATCCAGCTGCGTCTGTTCCGTTCCATTTATCCACATCATAGCGACCTCAGCGAGTTGACCTTGCTTTGAAATACCATTGAAGGTCGTAAGATTCCACGCCACTGCGTGACAAAATATAAAAAAGGCCCGCAATGCGGGCCTTTTTTCACAGCGGTGTGAATTACACCTTGCGGAAGATCAGCGAACCGTTGGTTCCACCGAAGCCGAAGGAGTTACACAGCGTATATTCCAGACCACTGACTTGACGTGCCGTATGGGGCACGAAGTCCAGATCACAACCTTCGTCTGGATTGTCGAGGTTGATGGTCGGCGGAACCGCCTGGTCGCGCAGCGCCAGAATCGAGTAGATTGACTCTACCGCGCCCGCAGCACCCAACAGGTGGCCGGTCATCGATTTGGTTGAGCTGACCATGACTGAACTGGCCGCAGCACCAAAGATCGATTTCACTGCCTGCGTTTCCGCTTTATCACCGGCTGGCGTCGAGGTGCCATGCGCGTTGACGTAACCAATCTGCTCCGGGTCGAGCTGCGCATCACGCAGTGCATTGGCCATCGCCAGCGCCGCGCCTGCACCGTTTTCCGGCGGTGACGTCATGTGGTAAGCATCGCTACTCATACCGAAGCCAACGACTTCAGCATAAATTTTCGCGCCGCGTTTCTTCGCGTGCTCGTACTCTTCGAGTACCACGATGCCTGCGCCGTCGCCCAGCACAAAACCGTCACGATCTTTGTCCCACGGACGGCTTGCCGCCTGCGGATTTTCGTTACGGGTTGAGAGAGCTCGTGCGGCACCAAAGCCACCCACGCCCAGCGGCGTACTGGCTTTTTCTGCGCCACCGGCCAGCATCACATCGGCATCGTTGTATGCAATGATGCGTGCAGCGTGACCGATGTTATGAACACCAGAGGTACAGGCCGTCGCGATAGAGATACTCGGACCTTTCAGGCCATACATAATCGTCAGATGACCCGCGACCATGTTGACAATGGTAGAAGGCACGAAGAACGGACTGATTTTGCGTGGACCGCCATTGACCAGCGAGCTGTGGTTTTCTTCAATCAAACCCAGGCCGCCAATGCCAGAACCAATAGCCGCTCCGACGCGACCCGCATTTTCATCAGTCACGACCAGACCGCAGTCCTGCATAGCCTGTATACCGGCAACGATGCCGTATTGGATGAAATCATCCATCTTGCGCTGATCTTTGCGCGAGATGAAATCATCACAATTGAAATCTCTTACCAAACCTGCAAAACGCGTTGCATAGGCACTGGTATCAAAATGGTCGATCAGGTTAATGCCGCTCTGACCGGCAAGGAGAGCACTCCAGGTAGACTCTACGGTATTGCCGACAGGAGACAACATGCCAAGACCGGTCACAACTACACGACGCTTAGACACGTTCGTCCTCCAGGGAGGGATAAAAATAAGCTATGTGGGACAAACCATAAAACTCAGGCGGTCGAGCGACCGCCTGAAGATATTCATTAGCCTTTGTGGCTAGTGATGTAATCGATCGCTGCCTGAACGGTAGTGATTTTCTCAGCTTCTTCGTCTGGAATTTCAGTATCAAACGCTTCTTCCAGAGCCATTACCAGCTCAACGGTGTCAAGAGAATCGGCGCCCAGGTCATCAACGAAGGAAGCGTTGTTTGTAACTTGTCCTTCATCCACACCCAGCTGCTCAATAATGATTGCCTTAACGCGTTGTTCGATATCGCTCATACTATTTAATTTCCTATCAAAACTCGCTTTCGCGATGGTTTTCGTAGTGTATAAAATGTTGAAAAAGATGCAACAAAATCCCGGCTGGTCGAACCACGATTTTACGCTATTCTGCGGTTAATACCGCGAATAATGCAAATGATTTCGTGATTATCAGACCATGTACATGCCGCCATTGACGTGCAGCGTCTCACCCGTGATGTAGGCTGCTTCGTCAGAGGCTAAGAATGCAACAGCATTGGCGATTTCCTGCGGGTCACCTAAGCGACCTGCCGGGACTTCGGCCAGAATGCCCGAGCGCTGATCTTCGTTCAGTGCACGCGTCATGTCCGTTTCAATAAAGCCCGGTGCCACGACGTTCACGGTAATGCCACGTGACGCGACTTCTCGCGCCAGTGATTTGCTAAAGCCAATCAAACCTGCTTTTGCTGCAGCGTAGTTTGCCTGACCCGCGTTACCCATGGTTCCAACTACAGAACCGATGGTGATGATACGGCCCACGCGTTTTTTCATCATGGCACGCATAACCGCCTTAGAAAGACGGAAGACCGATGTCAGGTTGGTATCAAGGATATCCGCCCACTCATCGTCTTTCATGCGCATCAACAGATTGTCACGCGTAATGCCTGCATTATTGACTAAAATGTCCACTTCGCCAAATTCTGCGCGCACTTTCTCGAGCACGCTCTCAACGGAAGCAGGATCGGTCACGTTCAGCAGCAGACCTTTACCACTGTTGCCGAGGTAAGCACTGATTGCCTCCGCGCCGCTTTCGCTGGTGGCGGTACCCACCACTTTAGCACCGCGCGCTGCCAGCGTTTCCGCAATGGCGCGACCAATGCCGCGGCTCGCGCCAGTAACCAGCGCAACTTTACCTTCAAAGCTCATGATTTTCCTCTTATTCCTGTGTAAGCGCAGCAGTCAGTGACGCGGGATCGTTCACCGCTGCGGCGGTCAGGCTGTCCACAATACGTTTGGTAAGACCGGTCAGCACTTTGCCTGGACCCATCTCCAGCAACTGGGTTACACCCTGCGTGGCAATAAATTCAACCGCTTCCGTCCAGCGTACCGGACTGTAAAGCTGACGAACCAGCGCGCTACGGATCGCTTCCGGGCTGGTTTCGCATTTCACGTCAACGTTGTTGACCACCGGCACTGACGGCGCATTAAAGGTGATCGATTCGAGCGCCACGGCCAGTTTCTCGGCGGCAGGCTTCATCAGCGCGCAGTGAGACGGCACGCTGACCGGCAACGGCAGCGCACGTTTGGCACCGGCTGCTTTACAGGCCGCGCCAGCACGTTCAACGGCTTCTTTGTTACCGGCAATCACTACCTGACCCGGCGAGTTGAAGTTAACCGGTGAAACTACCTGGCCCTGTGCACTCTCTTCACAGGCTTTGCGGATGGCTGCGTCATCAAGGCCGATAATCGCCTGCATGGCGCCCGTACCTTCCGGCACCGCTTCCTGCATCAGCTTACCGCGCAGTTCAACCAGCTTGATGGCATCAGCAAAATTCAGCACGCCCGCGCACACCAGCGCCGAGTATTCACCCAGGCTGTGACCTGCCATCAGCACCGGTTGCGCCGCGCCTTTGCTCTGCCAGACGCGATAAATCGCGACGGAAGCGGCCAGCAACGCGGGCTGAGTCTGCCAGGTTTTGTTCAGTTCTTCAGCCGGTCCCTGTTGCACCAGCTGCCACAAGTCATAGCCCAGCGCATCAGAAGCTTCACGGAAAGTGGCTTCTACCTGCGGGTATTCAGCAGCCAGATCGGCCAACATACCGACGGTCTGCGATCCCTGTCCTGGGAACACAAAAGCAAATTGCGTCATCTTTCGTTCCTGTAATCAAAAGCGAACCAGCGCGGAACCCCAGGTGAAACCACCACCAAAGGCTTCCAGCAGAATCAGTTGTCCTCGCTGGATGCGGCCATCACGTACGGCTTCATCCAGCGCGCTTGGCACCGATGCGGCAGAGGTGTTGCCGTGACGATCCAGCGTCACCACCACTTTATCCATCCCCATGCCGAGCTTTTTCGCTGTCGCGCTGATAATGCGCAGGTTAGCCTGATGCGGCACCAGCCAGTCGAGCATTTCACGATCGAGATTATTCGCCTGCAGCGTTTCATCGACAATGTGCGCCAGTTCGGTCACGGCCACTTTGAAGACTTCGTTGCCTGCCATGGTGAGGTAAGCCGGCTGCGCCTGGTTCTCACGATCCTGGTAAGGCAGCGTCAGCAATTTGCCGTAGCGACCGTCAGCGTGCAGATGGGTAGAAATGATCCCCGGCTCGCTGCTCTGCCCCAGTACGACCGCGCCCGCGCCATCACCAAACAGGATGATGGTGCCGCGATCTTCCGGGTCCAGCGTACGGGCCAGCACGTCCGCACCAATCACCAGCGCATGTTTCACTGCACCGTTTTTGATGTATTGATCGGCCACGCTGAGGGCGTAGGTAAAGCCTGCGCATGCTGCCGCAAGGTCAAACGCGGCGCAATCATTGATCTCCAGCATTTGCTGGATCATGCAGGCTGAACTGGGGAAGGCGTGGCTGGAAGAGGTCGTCGCCACAATGATCAAGCCAACGTCACTGGCCGCCACACCCGCCATCTCCAGCGCGCGTTGTGCAGCAGTGTAACCCATGCTGGCTACGGTCTCATCCGGCGCTGCAATGCGGCGTTCACGGATGCCGGTACGGGTGACAATCCACTCGTCCGAAGTCTCCACCATTTTTTCCAGGTCCGCGTTGCTACGCACCTGGCTGGGCAAATAACTGCCCGTACCGAGAATTTTGGTAAACATCTACGCTTTGTCACTCCTGGCTAATACAGTGTTCAGGCGCGCCGCAATCCGCTCTGGGACTTGCCGCCGCACCGCCTGCTCTGCCTGCTCTATCGCCACGGCAAACGCGCGTTTATTCGCCGCACCGTGGCTTTTGATTACCGTCCCGCGCAATCCTAACAGACAAGCGCCATTGTACTGGTCGGGGTTGAGATGACCGAAACGCTTCGCCAGACGCTTTTGAATCCAGCGTCCCAGCCATTTCAGCCACCAGGCCCGTTTTTTTCCTTCCCCTGACGATTTCAACAGCGAAAGAAACATTCTTACCACGCCTTCCATGGTTTTCAGCGTGACGTTACCGACAAAGCCATCGCAAACCAGCACATCCGTTTTGCCGGTGAGGAGATCATTCCCCTCAAGATAACCAATATAGTTGATTTGCGGGGATTCCCGCAGCACCGCCGCTGCTGTACGGATGCTTTCCAGACCTTTGCTCTCTTCCTGCCCGATGTTGAGCAGTGCGACGCGCGGTTGCGGAATAGCCAGCACTTCTTCGGCTACGACCGCGCCCATCACGGCAAATTGCACCAGCATCTCACTGTCGGAGTCGACGTTCGCGCCCAGGTCCAGCACCACAGTTTTACCGTGCTGCTGGTGCGGCAGCACGGTCATTAACGCCGGACGTTCAATCCCGTCCAGCGGTTTCAGCAACAGCTTAGCCAGGCCCATCAGCGCACCGGTATTTCCCGCGCTGATACAGGCCTGCGCCTTACCCTCTTTTACCAGCTCGAGCGCAACGCGCATCGAACTGCCGCGACTGTTGCGAATCGCCTGAGAAGGTCTGGCATCACTTGCAATAACCGATTCGGCAGGGATGACCTGCACACGCCCCGTTACCGAGGAATCCGCTTTGGCAAGTAATGGCGTGATGATGTCGGGATTACCGACCAGAAGAAGAATCAGTTGCGAATGAGAGGCCAGTGCCTGCAAGGCTGCAGGCACTGTCACGCAGGGACCGAAGTCCCCGCCCATGGCATCAATCGCCAGGGTCAAACGTGTCAAAGTATCGCCTTGCGTAACCGCAAGAATTACTTAGCGATAACCTTGCGACCGCGGTAGTAACCATCCGCAGTGATGTGGTGACGCAGATGAGTTTCGCCAGAAACTTTATCTACAGACAGAGTGGTGGTGGTCAGAGCGTCATGAGAACGACGCATGCCACGCTTAGAACGGGTGGGTTTATTCTGTTGTACGGCCATGGACCTTACTCCTATTACTTACGCTTTAAACTGGCTAATACGGCAAATGGGTTTGGTTTTTCTGCCTCTTCAGGCAACTTTCCAAAGACCATGTCCGCGTCGGACACTTCACAGTGTTCAGAATCATGCACCGGAACCACGGGCAGTGCGAGGATGATTTCATCTTCAATCACCGCCAACAGGCTGATCTCGCCAAAATCATCGACATCAACCGGTTCGTAGGCTTCCGGCAGTGCCTCGGCCTGTTCCTCCGTAGAGACAGGACTGAAGCAATAGCTTACGTGGACATGATGCGGAAACGGCTGGTTGCAGCGCTGACATAACAACGTAACCTGCACTTCAGCTGTTCCTTGCAGAACCGCGAGGCGCTGGTTGTCAACCGCAAACGACATGGCACATTCCACATCACTGTCCACACTCACGACCGAGTCGGCCACGCGCGCCACCAGTTCAGGTGTATAAACGCCATGATAATCAAGGCGTTTCTGCGCGGCGCGTACCGGATCGAGCGTCAGGGGTAATTTTACCTTTTGCATAGGGCGCGAATATTAACTTTGTAACGTCATAGAGTCAAAGAAAAAGGCCGTTTTACGGCATCTTTCACCCGTTAGTCGCATCCAGTGCGGCGCACAGTTTAAAATGACTGTCTTCTTTACGCTATCAATTCTGAAAAAAAATGATGACACCGCTGATTTTGGCTTCAACCTCCCCCTTCCGTCAGGCTTTGCTCGGCAAACTTGGCCTTCCTTTTATCTGTGCCGCGCCGCACACTGATGAGACGCCACAGCCCGGTGAAGCGGCTGAAACGTTAGTGCAGCGGCTGGCACTGGCGAAAGCGCAGGCGCTGGCTGCCCAGTACCCGGAGCACTGGATCATTGGCTCCGATCAGGTATGCGTGCTGGATGGCAACATCACCGGCAAACCGCTGACCGCCGAAAACGCCCGACGGCAACTGGCGGCAGCCAGCGGCAAAGCCATTACGTTTTATACTGGCCTGGCGTTGATCCAGCCGCAAAGCGGCCAGCAATTTCTCTGTTGCGAACCCTTTACCGTGCATTTTCGCGCCCTCAGCGCCGCTGAGATCGCCGGTTATGTCGAGAAAGAGCAGCCATTGCAGTGTGCAGGCAGCTTCAAAAGCGAAGGTCTGGGGATTTGTCTGTTTGAACGGCTGGAAGGTCGCGATCCCAATACGTTGATTGGCTTACCGCTGATTGCGCTGAATGCAATGCTGCGACAGGCGGGCATCAATCCATTAGCCTGAGGCCAGTCTTCGCACGCAAACGTAGCAGCGCGATTTATCGCGCTGCTATCGGAGGTGACTTACGCTTTTTTCAGCCGCAGCTGTGCCAGGCAATGCTTCAGAGCGCCATCGAGCGGCGCTTCCATCCGCAGGGTTTCCCCGCTGTTGGGATGGGTAAAGGTGAGCGCGGCCGCATGGAGGAACAGACGGGACAGCCCGGTTGCTGCCAGCTGACGATCAAACTCACGGTCGCCGTAACGATCGTCAAAAGCGATGGGATGCCCCCCATGCAGGGTATGAACGCGAATCTGATGGGTACGACCGGTTACCGGGCTGGCTTTGACCAGCGTGGCGAAGCCAAAGCGTTCTTCGACTTTAAAACGCGTCTCCGAAGGTTTACCTTCCGCGCTGACGCGCACCACGCGCTCGCCACTTTGCAGGATATTTTTCAGCAACGGCGCCTGCACCACTTTCAGATGCGATGGCCAGTCACCACGCACCAGCGCCAGATAATCTTTCTGCATCCCCTTCTCGCGCAGCTGTTCGTGCAGCGAACGCAGCGCGGAGCGTTTTTTCGCCACCAGCAAAATACCGGAAGTGTCGCGATCCAGTCGATGCACCAGTTCAAGGAAGCGCGCTTCCGGACGCAGCGCGCGCAATCCTTCAATCACGCCAAAGCTCAGGCCGCTGCCGCCGTGTACCGCAGTCCCCGACGGTTTATTCAGCACCAGCAGATAATCATCTTCATACAGGATGGCATCGGCCAGCGACGCCACTTTTTCCAGCTTCGGTGATACCGCCTGTTCTTCGCGTTCGGCAACCCTGACCGGCGGGATACGAATTTCATCGCCCTCTTCCAGTTTATATTCGGGTTTGATGCGCTTTTTATTAACCCGCACTTCGCCTTTACGCAGAATGCGATAAATCATACTTTTCGGCACACCCTTCAATTGGGTGCGCAAAAAGTTATCAATTCGTTGTCCGGCATTTTCAGCCGTAATGGCGACAAACTGTACGCCAGGATTCTCTGTTTTCATGGCGGCGATTCTAAATAGTGTCCCTGGATAGCGCCACCCCTTTTTCTGTGCTTAACTCTCTCTTTGTTG
Source organism: Pantoea sp. X-Soil-TKNS-1207 (assembly GCF_059730485.1). NCBI lineage: Bacteria > Pseudomonadati > Pseudomonadota > Gammaproteobacteria > Enterobacterales > Erwiniaceae > Pantoea > Pantoea sp. X-Soil-TKNS-1207. Next base: position 1,652,890 of record NZ_AP035958.1, on the reverse strand, counting down.
TGTTACTGAAGCGTCAAAATGCTGACTTTTTCAGCGATGCAATGATTACCCCTGCAAATGAACAGGTTAAGGATGAATAAACTTCACAGCTCGGCAAAAGTCGCCTTGCTATATGAAGGTTAGCAATGGAATAATGCAGGGGTTTCTGCCCTGGAAAGATTCAGGCCAGAAAAAGAGCGAAATAAGTCATTTTGCCGGATTAAACGGACACGCAGCAATGGCGTAAGACGTAATGTTAAATCAGGCACTTAGCGGGCTGCGGGTTGCGGCCTGGACGACAGACTGGGATGTGTGGATTTTTGAATACTCTGTAGCATTTCCACCTTCAGGCGCTGGATTTCCTTATGAAAAACAGGCCACCGACAAGATTTGCGCCCCTTTAGCCGCCGACAACCGTGAGGTTGACGTCAGTGCATTAAAGACACGGGGCCATCGGTTGATTCTCGTCCAGGGTAACGATGCCCGCAGCTTTGTCACTCATGAGAGAATAACGAGTAAGTCACGATGAAAAGAATGTTAATTAACGCAACTCAGCAGGAGGAGTTGCGCGTTGCCCTGGTTGACGGACAACGTCTGTACGATCTGGATATCGAAAGCCCCGGACACGAGCAGAAAAAAGCCAACATCTATAAAGGTAAAATCACCCGTATTGAACCCAGCCTTGAAGCTGCGTTTGTTGATTACGGTGCTGAGCGTCACGGTTTTCTCCCTCTGAAAGAAATTTCCCGCGAATATTTCCCCGCCAATTACAACGCGCATGGACGTCCCAACATCAAAGATGTGCTGCGTGAAGGTCAGGAAGTCATCGTTCAGATAGATAAAGAGGAACGCGGTAATAAAGGTGCAGCACTGACGACCTTTATTTCGCTGGCCGGTAGCTACCTGGTGCTGATGCCGAACAACCCGCGTGCGGGTGGCATTTCACGCCGGATTGAAGGCGATGATCGTACCGAACTGAAAGAAGCGCTGTCAGCCCTGGAACTGCCGGAAGGCATGGGCCTGATTGTCCGTACCGCGGGCGTCGGCAAATCTGCCGAATCCTTACAGTGGGACCTCAGCTTCCGTCTGAAGCACTGGGAAGCGATCAAAAAAGCGGCCGAGAGCCGTGCGGCGCCGTTCCTGATCCATCAGGAAAGCAACGTGATCGTGCGCGCCTTCCGCGACTATCTGCGTCAGGATATCGGTGAAATCCTTATCGATAACCCGAAAGTACTGGAGCTGGCGCGTCAGCATATCGCTGCGCTGGGCCGTCCGGACTTCAGCAGCAAAATCAAACTGTACACCGGTGAAATCCCGCTGTTCAGCCACTACCAGATCGAATCGCAAATCGAATCCGCCTTCCAGCGCGAAGTGCGTCTGCCGTCCGGTGGTTCGATTGTTATCGACAGCACCGAAGCCCTGACCGCTATCGATATCAACTCCGCCCGCGCGACCCGCGGTGGCGATATCGAAGAGACCGCGTTCAACACCAACCTCGAAGCCGCCGACGAAATCGCACGTCAGCTGCGTCTGCGTGACCTTGGTGGCCTGATTGTTATCGACTTCATCGACATGACGCCAGTACGCCATCAGCGTGCCGTGGAAAACCGTCTGCGTGAAGCGGTGCGTCAGGATCGTGCGCGTATTCAGATCAGCCATATTTCACGCTTTGGTCTGCTGGAGATGTCGCGTCAGCGCCTCAGCCCGTCACTGGGTGAATCCAGCCATCACGTCTGCCCGCGCTGTAGCGGTACCGGCACCATCCGTGATAACGAATCGCTGTCGCTGTCCATTCTGCGTCTGATTGAAGAAGAAGCGCTGAAAGACAACACCAAAGAAGTCCACGCGATTGTTCCGGTACCGGTGGCCTCTTACCTGCTGAACGAAAAACGTGATGCGGTAAGCGCCATTGAGAAGCGCCAGGGTGGCGTGCGCGCCATCATCGTGCCGAACGATCAGATGGAAACCCCGCACTACTCCGTCCTGCGCGTGCGTAAAGGCGAAGAAACTCAGACCCTGAGCTACCATCTGCCGAAGCTGCATGAGGCCGAAATGGCGCTGCCTTCGGAAGAAGAACAGGCGGAGCGTCGTCGTCCTGAGCAGCCAGCTCTCGCCGCGTTTGTGATGCCGGATGCGCCACCTGCGCCGGTTGAAGTGGACGAAGAAAGCAAACCTGTGGCGAAAGCGGAGCCGAAAGCCAAAGCTACCGCCACTGTCGCAGCCCCGGCCACCACCACCGGCTTTATGTCTCGCCTGCTGGGCGGCCTGAAGAAACTGTTTGCGGGTGATGCACCGGCAACGGCTCCTGCGGCCAGTGAACCAGCGGAAAGCAAAGCGGCTGAAGGTGAAAACACCCAACCGCGTGGCGATCGTCGTAATAACCGTCGCAACAACCGTCGTGAACGCACGCCGCGCAACGAGGAGAACGCACCGGTACGTGAAGCTCGCGAAGCCCGCGAACCGCGTGAGCCACGCGAAGCCCGCGAGCCGCGCGAACCGCGTGAAACCAGCGAGAACCGTCGCAACAAACGTCAGAACGAGCCGCGTGAAGAACGCAGCCCGGCGCAGACGGAAGAAGCCCGTCAGCAGCGTGAAGAACAGCAGCAACAGCGTCGCGAGCAGCGTGCTGAGCGTCAGCGTCGTCGTCAGGAAGAGAAACGCGCCCAGCAGCAGGAGCAGAAAGCCGCTGAGCCGATCGTTCAGACCGATATCGTTGAAGAGGCGGTAGAGCAGGAAGATGAACGCGTTCAGGTGATGCCGCGTCGCAAGCAACGTCAGCTGACGCAGAAAGTGCGTTTTGGTGACAACAGCGAGTCAGCCACTGACGCAGTAGCGCCGGTAGTTAACGAAGCGCCGGTCGAAACCGCACAGCGCGCGCCGCAGTACGACGAACCGGAAGCGGTTAACGATGAACAGGATGACGTTGATAACCGTGACAGCGCCAATATGCCGCGCCGTTCACGTCGTTCGCCACGTCACCTGCGCGTTAGCGGCCAGCGTCGTCGTCGTTACCGTGACGAGCGTTATCCAACCCAATCCGCGATGCCGCTGGCTGCCGCTGCTGCGTCACCGGAAATGGCATCCGGTAAAGTGTGGGTGCGTTACCCGGTTGCACAGGCTAACGAAGAGCTGGCCACGCAGGATGCGCTGAACGAGACGCCGGACTACAGCCGCGAAGAGACCGCTGCTGCCGTTGCGCTGCCCGCCAGCGCCGAACTGGCGCAGGAAGTGGTGGCTGAGCAACACGCAGAAGCCGCCGTGCATCAGGCTGAACCGCAGGCACACACCGATGTGCCGGTGGTGAACACTGATGACACCAGCGCGATTGAAGCGCCGGTCCATGAGGAACCTGCGGTGATTTCTGCGGCGGATGAAGTGGTGGCTGAAGCCACTGCGGCGGAAGCCGAACCGGCAGCAAGCGTAGCTGAAGAGGCCACTCCTGTCGTGAACGAAGCCGTCGCCGTCGCCGCGCAGGAACCTGCCGACGTGGCACCGGAAATCGCCGCTGAAGTGGAAGAAGTGCTGGCGGCTCCGGTCACAGCGGAAGCGCAGCCGGCAGCGGTGAGCGAACCTCATGCACCTGTCGCCGCTCGTGATACTGCGGTGAACAATGCAGAAACGCGCTGGAAACATTTCGCCTCTGCGCCGATGACCAAAGCACCGGCACCGGCATGGGAACCTGAACCGGCTCGCCACAGCGATTGGGTACGTCCGCCGTTCGCCTTCGCAGGCAGAGGTTCTGCGGGCGGCCACAGCGCCACCCAGCAGGCCACCGCACCGGCAACCAAACCGGAAAGCATCTAAGCGATTCGTTCCACAGTGAAAACCCCGGCCAGTCCGGGGTTTTTTTATTGCCGTACCGGCGACGCGATTTATCGCGCGGGTCAGGTGCCGGATAGCGCCCGATATGCCCCCCGACCTTACAGGCAAAAAAAATCCCACGGCCGGTGAAGGCAGTGGGAAAAAAGAAGCGCACCCGGTTTAAGTACGCTCAAATTTGTCGGTCAGGTTACGAATTCATCTGGAACAGTGACATCTTCGACATCTGGGTAAACACGGTGTAGGACGCCTGCAACGCCGTCTGCTGCATGGTGTAGCTGGAGATCGCCGAGGTGTAATCGACGTTGACCAGGTCACTCATCTGCGTTGACATAATGGTATCGCGGTCATCACCCTGCGCATCCAGCGTGTCCAGCTCATCCATCTTGGTACCCACGTCAGAACGCACGGCCAGCACGTTGTTGAGTGAGTTGCTCAGGCCACGGTTGGTCTTATCCATCGTCGCCTGGAAGGTGGCTTTGGTTGCATCGTCAGCGTCATCCTGCGGAACTTTCAGCGCCGCAATCGCGCTATCGAGCATGTTAAACAGGTTGGTCTCGCTGGCGCTGCCGTCCGGCTCGGCTTTGGCGTTGCTGGTGATCGACATAAACACCGAGGAGCCAGTGTTGCCAACCGCCATCGTACGGCTGTCATCCACCTTCTGGGTAATCGCATCGCTGCCACCTACATAGGCGACGCCGGTACCATCATCGGTGAAAGGCGCGGTTTCGGTTTTGTAGCCCGCATAGATATAGTTGCCGTTACCGTCTTTGCTGTTGGCCTCGCCCAGTAACTGCGAACGGATCCCTTCCAGCTGGGTGGCGATTGACGCGCGGTCATCATCGCTCAGCGTACCGGTGGAACCGTAGACGATCAGGGTCTGCGCATCCTGAATACTGCTGGTGACGCTGGAGAGCGAATTCTCTTCCATCGACAGGCTCTGGTTGGCAAAGCTCCGCGCGGTGGCATATTGGGTGCTTTTCGCCTGTGACTGCGACAACACCACGGCACGCGAGGCGGCAATCGGATCATCAGACGGATTGTTAACGCGGCGGCCGCTGGAGAGCTGCTCACCCACTTTCAGCCAGGAGGATTGCGAATCGGTAATGCCGCGCACCTGCTGGTTGAAAATCATATTGGTACTAAGACGCATGTTTTTTATCCTCTCTCTGCTTAGCCGAGGCTATCGATCAGCGCGTTAAAAATGGTGCTCGCCGTTTGCAGCACCTGCGCATTCGCCGTGTAATATTGCTGATATTTAGTCAGGTTGGCGTACTCCTCGTCGAGGTTGACGCCCGATACGGACTGCTGACGATCGCTCAGCTGGTTCACCACGTTTTCCTGAGTAGTGCTCTTGGTTTCCAGCGTGCTGGTTTTGTTACCGACGGTACTCACCAGGCTGGCGTAAGCCTGCGTCAGGGTAGCGTTGCCATTGACCAGATTGGCATCCTGCAAATCCATCATTTTCTGGGCATTGGTGTTATCACTTTCACCGCCGTCGGCAGTACCCGCAGCGGCAATCTGTGATTCATCGGTGATGGCGACAGACATATCGCCAATCACGTTCTGCACCGGTTTAACCAGGAAGCTGTCTTTGGCAGCAGGCGTCCCGCTTACGGTCAGTTGCAGGCCGTCAAAGCTCAGGGTGGTATTACCATCGGCATCGGTACCCTGCGTCGGCGTCACGCTGACGTTGTCCGAAGCACGGACCACCGACCAGTTGCTGCCGTCATAGCTCACGGTGTAGTTCGAGGCTTTCACCGCGCTGGTATCTGTCCAGCTGGCGGTCAATGACGCCGTGGAGGTGTTTTTGGTGTTGTTCAGCACTTCCGGGCTGCCGATGTTGAAGAAATTAGTCCCCTGATCGCCATTGGCGTCATAACCGGCGGTCTGTACGGCGTTGAAACTGGTGGTGAAGGCTGCCGCCAGCTGGCCCAGTTGGTTCTGCGCGTTGTCCAGGTCCTGAGAACGGAATGCCAGCAGGCCACCAAGCGAGCCGGTCGTCAGGGTTTTTTCAGGAATTTCTACGTTACCCGCCTGCTTATCAACATAACCCACGGTGATACGTGACGGGTCGCTGCTGGAGGGCATCGCCACCAGCGAGGTGCTGTTTTTGCCGTTAACCAGCGTGGTGCTGCCCATGGTCACGATATAGCTGCCATCCTGCTGCGACACGTTCACGCCGACGATATTATTCAGGCTATTGACCAGCTGATCGCGCTGATCCAGCAGATCGTTCGGTGCCGTGCCGCCACCGGTGGTCAGCTTGCCAATCTGAGTATTCAGATCGGCAATCTGGCTGGTGTAGGTGTTGATTTGATCAACGCTGGAGGTGATATCCGTGTTCACGCTGTTCTGCATATTCGTCAGATATTGCGAGGAACTCTGGAACTGGTTCACCAGCCCCTGGGCGTAGCTCAGCAGCGACTGACGCGCAGAGGGGTCGTTGGCGTTGCTGACCACGTTCTGCACGTTAGTAAAGAAACTTTGTAACGAATCGGACAGGCTGGTGGTGGACGTCGACAGCAGGTCATCGATATTGGAAACCTGTGAATACTGAGTATTCGCCGCGCTATAGGTAGCGCTGGCGCTGCGTAACTGCGCGGTGATGAAATCATCATACTCACGCTGCACGCCGGTCACCGTCACGCCGTTGCCGTAATAGCTGTTGCCCGACAGAGTACTGCTCGACTGCGCCAGAATAGTGGTTTGCCGCGAGTAACCTGCCACGGTGTAGTTACTGATGTTGTTACTGGTGGTACTTAATGCGGCCTGTGCGGCGCTCAGCCCGCTCATCGCTGAGTTGATTATACTGGACATCTCGGTTCCTTAATTTCCCGTTCACCGGGCTGGCTGTCATCAGTGCGGTTTCCAGGGCGTCGGAACGCCCGAGGACTATGATGGTTATCGGCGTGCTTAAGTGAAACTTGAGGTAAAAAATCAGAACAAATCGCTCAAATCCTGGCCGTAAGCCTTCACGACTTTTTCGCCCATGTTTTTGAATTGCTGAATCATTCCCACCAGCTTTTGCGCATATTTGGGATCGGTGGCGTATCCGGCGGCCTGCAACGCCTGCGCGCCCTGCTCGGCGGTCTGGGCGTTGGCCACGGCGGCATAACGGGGGTTGTTCGATAGCAGTTTGACGTAGTCGGTCAGCGCTTCGACATAGGAGCCGTAGACGCGGAAACTGGCCCGCACTTTTTTCGCTTCACCGTGATCGTATTCGGTGGTCATGATGTCGGTGGTCTCCCCTTTCCAGTCGCCCCCGGCCTTGATACCAAATACGTTGTAGCTCGGCTTGCCGCTGCGCGTCAGGATCTGGCGCTGGCCCCAGCCTGACTCCAGCGCAGCCTGCGCCAAAATCAGGTGATGAGGAATGCCGCTCTCTTCACTCGCCACTTTGGCGGGCTGCGCCAGCTGGGCAATAAAGTCGCTGCTGTCGCCGGATAAACTGCCCGGTGACACCGGCAGGCGCGGCATCGCCTTGCGCACCATCTGCTCCAGCTGCATCGGTGCCATGCTGCTGATAATGAAGCTGTTATCCAGCTTCATCGGCACGGTGCCCGCGGTTTCATCCGGTTCCTGCGCGGGCTGCATCTGTTTAACGATGGTGTCCGCCAGTCCGAGTCCGCGTTTCCCCATCTCCTGCGCAATCTGCTGATCGTACATCGAGGTAAACAGTCGCGTTTGATCGTTGCTCAGCAGGCCATCCTGCGGCAGCGCCTCACGCATACTCTTCAGCATCATCTGTACGAACATCCCTTCAACCTGCTTCGCCACCTGTAAGGCTTTGCCTTTCGGGTCGGTACTGGCTTCGCGTTTCAGGTCATTGAGCGAGCGGCTGTCATAAGCCGCATTCATCAGCGATTGCGTATCACTCATCAGATAATTTCCAGTTTGGCGCGCAGACAGCCCGCACTCTGCATCGATTGCAGGATCGACATCAGATCAATCGGTGAAGCGCCAAGGGCGTTAAGCGCGCGCACCACATTGTTGAGGTTGGCACTGGCGTTGACGCGTTGCAGCGCTCCGCCGCTCTGGCGCAGATCGATCTGCGTCTGCGTAGTCGCCACCGTCTGCCCACCGGCCAATGGCGTATTCGGCTGGCTGACGTTCTGCTGCTGGTTCACCGTCACCGACAGGTTGCCCTGCGCCACCGCACAGGTGTTCAGGCTCACTTCACGGTTCATAACCACCGACCCGGTACGTGAGTTGATGATCACTTTGGCGTCTTCCAACGGTACGTTAACCTCAATGTTCTGGATTTCCGCCAGCTGACGGACCTGCGAGCTATTGTTCGGAGACACACGGATCTGCACGGTACGCGCATCCAGCGGCTGGGCGCTGCCGTAACCGCCACGGTTAATGGCATCCGCAATCAGCTGCGCCATGGTGAAATCTTCGTTGTTCAGTTGCAGGTTGATGGTGTTCTGGCTGCCAAAGTTGCTTTGCAGCTCACGCTCCACGGTGGCACCGCCGGTAATACGGCCGCCGTTCAGCTGGTTGACCTGCACGCTGCTGCCCCCTGCCGCCGCACCCGCACCGCCAACCAGAATGTTGCCCTGTGCCAGGGCGTAGACCTGGTTGTCCACCCCTTTCATCGGCGTCATCAGCAGGGTGCCGCCGCGCAGACTTTTGGCGTTACCCAGTGACGAGACCACCACATCGATGTTCTGCCCCTGGCGCGCAAACGACGGCAGCTTCGCCGTCACCATCACCGCCGCCACGTTTTTCAGCTGCATGTTGGTGCCGGTAGGTACGGTGATGCCCAGCTGCGACAGCATGTTGCTGACGGTTTGCGTGGTAAACGGCGTCTGGGTGGTCTGGTCACCGGTGCCATCCAGACCTACCACTAAACCATAACCAATCAGCTGGTTGTCGCGCACGCCCTGCACGGTGGTCAGATCGCGAATGCGGTCAGCATGCGCAATGAGGCTGAAACCGAGCAGCAGGCTCAGGCTCAGACGCAGCAGAGTGTTCATTTTCATCGTAACCTCTTACATCGGCGAGACGTTCAGGAAGAAGCGCTGGAACCAACCCATGGTCTGCGCCTCATTGATATAACCATTGCCGACATACTCAATACGTGCATCGGCCACCGCGGTTGACAGCACCGCATTGCTGGCGCTGATGGTGCGCGGGTTAACCACACCGGAGAAACGAATAAATTCGGTTCCCTGATTAATCTCGATCTGTTTCTCACCCACGACGCGCAGGTTGCCGTTTGACAGCACCTGGTTGACGGTGACGGTGATGGTGCCGGTAAAGGTGTTGTTGGCGGTTGCGCCCCCTTTGCCAGCGAAATCGTTTTTACCTTCGCCATCCAGACCCACTTTCTGACCACTGGCGCCTACCAGGCCGTTAAGACCGGTCGGTACGGTAGTCAGACCGAAGCTGCCACTGCCATCGCGGCTGGCATTGGCTGACGAACTTTTGCTGGCGCTGACGTTTTCCTGCAGGGTAATCGTCAGGGTATCGCCAATATTACGTGGACGGCGATCCTCGAACAGCGGCTGATAGCCGTAGTTCAGCGGCGCGACGCCCTGGAAAATGGAACCATTGACCACCGGCGGCGCAGAAGGCGTAGGCTCAGCCGTTGTCGAGCCTTGTACCAGTGGCGTGCGTGGTATCAGCGCACAACCGTTTAACGTCAGTAGCGACAAGGCTACTAACCAATGCCCAGGCTTGAGGATCACTTGCTTCGCCACGGAGTTCTGACCTTATTCATGTTCTTAATCAGGCCAGCGAGGCTGGCCCAAAGACACCAGATTTATAACTGGGTTAACTTCTGCAGCATCTGGTCAGAGGTACTGACCGCTTTGCTGTTGATCTCGTAAGCACGCTGCGTCTGGATCATGCTCACCAGCTCTTCCGCCACGTTGACGTTGGAGGTTTCCACATAACCCTGATACAGCAGACCCGCGCCGTTCTGACCCGGCGTGCTCTGAGTCGGCGCGCCTGAAGCCTGCGTCTCCTGGTAGAGGTTTTCACCCATGCTGTCGAGACCGGCATCGTTCATAAAGGTGCTGAGCGTCAGCTGTCCCACCTGCGCCGCATTGGTCTGGCCCTGCTGCGTCACGCTCACCACGCCGTCACGCGACACGGTAATGCTGGTGGCGTTGGCAGGAATGGTGATGCCCGGCTGCACCGGATAACCGGCGTTGGTCACCAGCTGGCCATTCTGGTCAACCTGGAATGAACCGTCGCGGGTATAGGCAGATGTGCCATCCGGCAGCTGAACCTCAAAATAGCCCTGACCGTTGATCGCCAGGTCTTTTGAGTTGCTGGTCTGCGACAGGTTGCCCTGCGTATGCAGACGTTCGGTGGTTACCGGACGCACACCGGTACCGATCTGCAAGCCAGACGGTAAGGTGGTTTGTTCGGATGACTGCGTGCCCGGCTGACGGACGGTCTGATACATCAGGTCTTCAAACACCGCACGCGAACGCTTAAAGCCGTTGGTGCTGACGTTCGCCAGGTTGTTGGCGATGACGTCCATGTTCGTTTGCTGGGCATCAAGACCGGTTTTCGCAATCCATAAGGAACGAATCATTGTTTTTTCCTCAGCCTTAGCTGCTCATATTGAGCAGCTGGTTGGCTTTTTGTTCGTTTTCATCGACGTTCGAGATGACCTTCATCTGCATTTCGAAGCGTCGGGCGTTGGCGATCATATCGACCATGGTTTGCACCGGTTTGACGTTACTGCCTTCCAGCACGCCAGATGACACCTGCACCGTGGCGTCATTCGCCAGCGTTGCACCACGGGTCGCCTGGGTTTGTGCGGTGGGGCGGAACATCCCGTCGTCACTGCGTTGCAGCTCCTTGCCAGTGGCTTTTACCAGCTTCAGGCGACCAATCTGCACCGTCGCATTGGGGGCATCACCGGCGTTACGCGAGGTGATGGTGCCATCCGCAGCGATAGTCAGTTCAGCGCCTTGCGGCACGGCAATCGGCCCGCCATCGCCCATCACGGGATTGCCCTGGATTGTCAGGATGCCGGTGGAGCTGATTTGCATGTTGCCGTTGCGGGTATAGGCTTCGGAGCCGTCAGCGGTTCGCACCGCCAGCCAGCCATCCTGCTGCACCGCCACGTCGAGTGCGCGGCCGGTGTTATCCATCGCCCCCGCTGTCATATCGGCACCCGGCGTAGACGCCGTGACCAGAGTACGCGTCGGCAGTGACCAGCCATTAACCGGCACCGCGCGGAACGCGTCCAGCTGGGCACGAAAACCCGGCGTGGAGGCGTTGGCGAGGTTGCTGGCGGTGACGGCCTGCTGCTCCAGCGTCTGACTGGCGGCGCCCATCGCGGTATATATCGCGTGATCCATAATGCAATCCCGTTAGTGAGTTAACGCAAGTTGACCAGGGTGTTGAGGATCTGGTCCTGAGTTTTGATGGTCTGCGCGTTCGCCTGATAGTTGCGCTGCGCGACGATCATGTTGACCAGCTCGTTACTCAGATCGACGTTGGAAGCTTCCAGCGCGCCTGCGGTCAGTGAACCGAAGGTGCCGGTACCGGCAGTGCCGATCGCCGCCTGACCCGATGCACTGGTGGCGCTCCACACGTTGTCACCTTCAGACTGCAAACCTTCCGGGTTGGAGAAACTCGCCAGCGCGATCTGGCCCAGCAGCTGGGTTTTCTGGTTGGAGTAGGTACCGGTGATGGTGCCGTCGTCGTTGATGGTGTAGCTGCTCAGGTCGCCCGGCGCATAACCATCCTGAACCGGGTTACCGAAGGTGGTGGTGCCGGTGTTCTGTTGCAGGCTGCCCTGCATACTCAGGGTGATAGTCTGGCCTGCCGCCGCCCCGTTGGTGCCGGCAATGGTCAGATTTGTCGTGGTCGCACCGGCCACACCGCCAAGGCTGGTGAGGTTGCCGCTGCTATCAAAGCCCATGGTGAAATCGCCAGCCGACGTGCCGGTGGTGGAGTCAACCGCATGGACCGTCCAGCTGTTGTCAGCCGTTTTGACGTAGTACATGTCGAGGGTGTGATCGTTACCCTGCGAGTCGTATACCGTCATGGTGCTTTTGGCGTTGTAGCTGTCAACGTTAGAGGCATCAAAAGTGGTCACGGTCGGCGTGGTGCTGGTGGAGTTAAGGTTCGCCACCTGAGTCGCGGTGCCGGTCGCCTTGGCTGACATCTGCGTGGTCGGAATGCTCAGCGCCACCGGCGATGCGCCGGTCTGAATGGTCGCCGGTGAACCGCTGGCCGGATAACCGGTCACATTCAGGCCCTGGGTGTTCACCAGGTTACGGTTTTCATCCAGCGTGAACTGGCCGTTGCGCGAGTAATACACCGCACCGCTGCTGTCGGTCATACGGAAGAAACCGTTGCCGCTCAGCGCCACGTCCAGACCACGGCTGGTGGTGGTGGTGGTGCCGTCGTTAAAGTTCTGAATAACCGCCGCGACTTTGGTGCCAAGGCCCACGTCTGAACCGGCAAACATATCGGCAAAGGCGATGGTGCTGGATTTAAAGCCCGCTGTGGCGGAGTTGGCGATGTTGTTACCAATGACGTCCAGGTTGCTGGAGGCAGCACCCAGGCCACTCACCGCTTGGGAAAAAGACATGTTAATTTCTCCGATTTACAGGTTGATTAGAGAATCTGACGTACTTCATCAAGGGTCGCACTGCCCATGGTGCCGAGGTCCAGTGTTGAGGTGTCGTCCGCAGTGCTCACGCCACTGACGTAGGCGTAATTCAGCGGCTGCGCCACCAGTTGGGTGCTGCCATTGCTGGCGGCGATTGAAACGCTGTACTTGCCATCCGGTGCGGTAGAACCGTCGGTCAGGGTGCCATCCCACGAGAAGGTATGGACCCCGGATGACAGCGCACCCAGATCGATGGTGCGAATCGTCGCACCGGTTGAATCTTTGATGGTGGCAGTGGTGGCGGTTGAAGCCGTGGTCAGTTCCACGCCAAATGGCGTGGTGGTGCCGCTGCCCACGAGGATCTGGCTGCCATCGACCATCACACCATGCCCAATCAGGGTGGTGCTTTGCAGGCTCTGACTGGTGCTGATCTGCCCGGAGATCGAACCCAGCGTGGTATTGAGTTTTTCAATGCCGCTCAGGGTGTTGATCTGTGCCAGCTGCGTGGTGAGCTGGCTGTTGTCCATCGGGTTGGTCGGATCCTGGTTCTGTAACTGCGTCACCAGCATGGTCAGGAACTGGTTCTGTAAATCCTGCGCACTGTCAGCAGTGCTGCTGCTGGAGGAGCTGAGGACTGAGGGGTCCAGGTTTTCGTTAACGCCTACCGCGATACCCATTCTGTTTCTCCGTTACTGACCCATCGTCAGCGTTTTCATCATCATTGATTTCACGGTGTTCAGGACTTCCACGTTCGCCTGATAGCTGCGTGATGCCGACATGGTGTTAACGGTCTCTGCCACCACATCCACATTGGGCATCTTGACGTAACCTTTCTCGTCAGCCATGGGGTTACCGGGGTCATACACCAGTTTTGCCGGTGCGGGATCGTTCACTACCCCGGCCACTTTTACGCCACCGGTCGCCATACCCGGTGCGGCATCGGTCTGGAACACTACCTGCTTCGCCACATAGGGCTGACCATCCGGCCCGGTGACGCTGTCGGCGTTGGCCAGGTTACTGGCGCTGACGTTGAGACGCTGTGACTGCGCCGTCATTGCCGATCCGGCGATATCAAAGATATTTAGCAATGCCATGCTTATTGCCCCTGCAGAACGCTCATCATGCCTTTGATCTGGCTATTGATGAGGGTGAGATCGGTTTGATACTTCAGGCTGTTGTCGGCGAACTGCGTGCGTTCCCGGTCCATATCCACGGTGTTGCCATCCGCGGCAGGCTGATCGGGAATGCGGTACAGCAGATCCATCGACGGCTGAGAGTTGGTCTGCGCTTCAATGTGACGCGACGACGTCACCTTGAGCGCCAGACTGCTGCCCTCGGCACGGCCGTTTTCCATCACCTTGCTGAGCTGGCTGGCAAAGTCGATATCCCGGGCCTGGTAGCCTGGGGTATCGGCGTTGGCAATGTTGGATGCCAGGATTTCCTGACGCTCCGCACGCAAGTTAAGGGCTTCTGTACCAAATCGCAGCGCGGCATCGAGTTTGTCGAGCATGCTTCCTCCGCGAATGAGAATTTCGAGCTGACAGCTTAATTCGGCAAAAGCAAGGGCTATCGTCTGAATAGCGCCAAAAACATTGGCTATTTTTGACATTGAATTTTTCGCGCGAGGAGTAGACTCAGTGCCATCTTCAGTCAGGAGGCGTGTGATGCGCAGAATCCCAACCTTACTGTCCTCACTTTTGATGGTGCTGGTACTGCCCGGCTATGCTGCGGATCTCGACGCGCAGCTGACCCAGTTTTTCAAGGCGCGCGACCCGCAACATGCCGCAGGCATGACGGTGGCAATCCGCACGCCAAAAGATCAGTGGCCCGATTGTGATGCGCCGCAGTTTCAGTTACCCGGCAATAGTCGCCAGTGGGGCAATATGAGCATCGCCACCAACTGCGGGCAGAATCGTCGTTATTTACAGGTGCAGGTGCAGGTCACCGGCCAATATCTGGTGGCGAATCACCAGCTGGCACGCGGCAGCAACGTCAGCGCCAGCGATTTTCGTCTGCAATCCGGACGGCTGGACACGCTGCCCGCACGCACCCTCTTCACCCCGGAGAGCGTGGCCGATGCGATCGTGATGCGCGACATCAACCCAGGGCAGCCGGTGACCGCCGCGATGGTCCGTCTGCCGTGGCGGGTAAAAGCCGGGCAAAATGTGATTGTGGTTGCCAGCGGCAATGGTTTTGATGCCAGCAGCGAGGGCCAGGCGCTGAACAACGCCGGGACCGCGCAGATGGTGCGGGTACGAATGGGAAATGGTCAGGTGATCAGTGGTCGCGTCGGCGAGGATGGGAATATTCTTATATCGCTATAAAGCGCTAAAGAACCCTGTTGTTTTGCCGATAGTGAAAACATCAAAGAGATTACCCTATGCTTACTCAGTTGGCTCACCCCCAACTGACTTTACAGGAGCAAGACCATGACCATCGAAAGAACGCAGCCTTTACAACCGGTTAGCACTGTTCAGACCCGTGACAGCAATGACAGCAGCAGCAAAGTGCGTCAGAGCAGCAGCGCCGCCGCAACCAGCACCAGCGAAAGCGGTGCGCAGGTGAAACTGAGCGAAGCCCAGTCACAGCTGATGCAACCTGCCAGCAACGATATCAATACCGCGCGTGTTGAGCAGCTGAAAACCGCCATTCGCAATGGCGATCTGAAAATGGATACCGGCAAGATCGCCGACGCGCTGATTGCCGATACGAAGGCGTATTTAGAGGGTAATTAATCCCGATGAACAATCTGTTGACCACCTTAGATAAGATGCAGGAAGTGCTCTCCTCACTCGATACCGTGATGAATGAGGAGCAGCAACAACTGGCTACCGGCATGATTAACGGCAACCTGTTGCAGCGTATTACTGAAGATAAGAGCGCGCTGCTCTCGACGCTGAATTATCTGGATGAAATGCGCCGCACCACCGAGAAAAGCCTCGGCACGCAAGCGCCTTATCGTGGTCACACGGATATGTCTCGTCGCTGGACGAGCATTCAGCAGCATACGCAGCGCCTGAAAGATGCCAATACCCATAATGGCATCCTGCTGCAACATCAGATGCGTTTTAACGAACAGGCATTATCGGTGCTGAAACCGCATCAGACCCAGGCATTTTATGGCCCGGACGGATTGGGTAAAGGTCAGGCGACGCTGAGTCGCAAAGGGTAATTGTTTGAAACGGTGCGCACGAATGCGCACCCTACATCTGTAGTAGGGTCGGCATAAATGCCGACCGTTGTCAGGCCTGGGTGCGGCGTGCGAAGTCGCGCGGGCGGAAGCCCAACAGGCCAAGCATAACAAAGTACGCCCCACCACCGACGGCGCAGACCGCCGCCAGACGCAGCAAACGCCACCACATATGCCCTACTTCCCACGCTGGCATGACATACAGCAAACCCAGCAATGCCGCGGCCATCACCACCACCGCAATCACCAGACGCAGTAAAAAGCTAAACCAGCCCGGCTGCGGCTGAAAAATCTGTTGCTTGCGCAGCTGCCAGTAAAGCAGTGCGGCGTTGAGACAGGCGGCCAGACCGATCGACAGCGACAGACCCGCGTGCTTCAGCGGACCGATAAACGCCAGGTTCATCAGCTGCGTCAGGATTAAGGTAATGATGGCGATCTTCACCGGCGTTTTGATGTCCTGGCGGGAATAGAAACCCGGCGCCAGCACTTTCACCACGATCAACCCCATCAACCCGACAGAGTAGGCAATCAGGGCGCGCTGCGTCATCGCTGCGTCAAAGGCGGTAAATTTACCGTACTGGAACAGCGCGATCGTCAGCGGGCCGGAGAGAATACCCAGCGCCACCGCGCTCGGTAGCGCCAGCAGGAAGCAGAGACGCAGACCCCAGTCCATCAGGCGCGAATATTCATCGTGATTGCTGCTGGCAAAACTTTTCGCCAGCGACGGCAGCAGGATGGTGCCCAATGCCACGCCCAGCACGCCGGAAGGAAACTCCATCAGGCGGTCGGCGTAGTACATCCAGGAGACCGAGCCGGAGACGAGGAAGGAGGCAAAAATGGTGTTGATAATCAACGAAATCTGGCTGACGGAGACGCCGAGAATCGCCGGTCCCATCTGACGCATCACGCGCCACACCCCGGCATCACGCAGGTTGAGACGCGGCAGCACCAACATGCCAATTTTCTTCAGATGCGGCAGCTGGTAAAACAGCTGCAACACGCCGCCGACCACCACCGCCCACGCCAGCGCCATCACCGGTGGATGGAAATGCGGCGCGGCAAACAGCGCAAAACCAATCATGCTGACGTTAAGCAAAGTGGGGGCAAACGCCGGTACCGAAAAGCGGTTCCAGGTATTGAGGATCGCCCCGGCCAGCGACGCCAGCGAGATCAGCAAAATATAGGGAAAGGTCACGCGCAGCAGCGAACTGGTTAACGCGAATTTGTCGGCAGTGTCGGCAAAACCCGGCGCGGTAATCACAATCACCCAGGGCGCGGCAATCATGCCCAGCACCGTGACCAGCGCCAGCACCAGAGTTAATAAACCGGAAACATAGGCCACAAATACCCGCGTGGCCTCTTCGCCCTGCTTGCTTTTATATTCGGCGAGGATTGGCACAAACGCCTGCGAGAACGCCCCTTCGGCGAAAATACGTCGCAGCAGATTGGGCAACTTGAAGGCAACGAAGAAGGCGTCGGTCGCCATCCCGGCGCCAAACACCCGCGCCACAATGGCATCGCGGGCAAAGCCCAGCACGCGGGAAAACAGGGTCATTGAACTGACCGCTGCCAGCGATTTCAACAAATTCATAATTGGCGGCGCATCCTGAAAAGTGTCGGATAAATGAGCTACTTAGCGCGGACATCCGATGATGTCCGGCGATAGTCTACTGCCACGGCGGGAAATGACCAGCATTGAGTGTTACAAGGGATTATTCCTGTTCAGCGTCGCGCCACAGTTTTTCCACCAGACGCTGCGCAGCCAGCGCCTGTTCGCCGCTGGTTTCAGGCATCGTCTGATTTTGCACGCACTGAATAAAATGATGGGCCGCACCGCTGAAACCACGCTGGGTGAGATGGCTCTGCCATGCGGGCGGCGCCTCCAGCCGTAAGCCTGCCTGATTCTCCTGCTGCCAGTCGCGCATCTCGGCAATCTGAATATAATCGCCGTCGCAAATGGCGCTCACCACTTCGCGCTGCGTACCGGCGCGACGATGCATACTGGTGGTGATTTGCAGCGATCCGGCAGTGAAATGATGCTCGGCATAGAGCATCGCGCCCTGTTCGCTGGTCTCGATATGGCCGTGCTGACGCGTCAGCTTGCCACCCGCCAGCCATAAGGCGGTATCCACCACATGCAGATAGTCATCCAGCAGAGTGAAACGCAGATCCTGCGGCCCGACGCTGTCGGCGCGGTGCTTTTCGATACGCAACGACGCCGCGCGCGACATCTGTGAACGGAGCTGCTGATAACGCGGCGCAAAGCGACGATTAAACGCCACCATCAGTTTACGTTTGCGTTTCTCCGCCAGCGTCACCAGCGCCTCGGCCTGCTGTAGGGTCTCGGCCAGCGGCTTATCGACGCAGACGTCTTTGTCCGCCAGCAGCAGTGCTTTTACCACCTCGTAATGCGAGGCGGTGCTGCTGTGGACAAACACCGCATCGCTGGCGGCCGCCAGGGCAGCCAGCTGGTCAAAACAGGGAATACGGTAGCGGTCACAAAGGGGCCGCGCTTTGGCCTGATTAGGGGAGAAGGCACCGGCCAGCTGCCAGTTTTCCGCCTGTGATAACACCGGCAGCCAGGCTTTTTGGGCGATGCCACCTAATCCAACAATGCCAATACGCAGCGTCATCTCAATACTCCTTTTGCAGCAGCTGTTCCAGCTGCGCCTGCAACTGGGCCACGGTTTCTTCAAGTTGCGCGACACGCGCTTCAAGGCCGGGGCTATCCGTCTCGCTGGCGTCAGCAGGGGTTTCCGCCACTTCACCGCCAAACAGATGCATATAACGGCTTTCGCGTTTGCCGGGTTCTCGGGCCAGTCGCACCACCATCGGGCCATCATCGCGGGTGATCAAACCATTCAGCGTCGACTCGACCTCATTCATATCGCTGAATTCATGCAGACGACCACTGCGGGTGCGCAGCTCGCCAGGCGTCTGCGCGCCGCGCAAAAACAGCAGCGTCAGCACCGCCACTTCGGCGCTGCTGAGTTGCAGATTGCCAAACGCTGAGTTGCAAAAACGCTGTTCATATTTGCTGACGCGCTGGCCAAAGCCGTTGTTGGCGGTGACCAGATGCTTTTTCACCAGCTCATCCAGCTGAGACTGCACGTCGCTCTCGCTCAGATTCAGCACCGGTTCGCGGTTGGATTTCTGATTACAGGCAGTCACCACGCCATTAAGCGATAGCGGATATTGATCCGGGGTGGTGACCTGCTTTTCCAGCAGGCACCCAATAACGCGCAGCGCCTGCGCCGATAAGGCCATTTTCATCGAATTGCTCCCTTTTTATTATCCGCGGCGGTCCGGGGTCCACTCGCGCCAGGTTAAGGCTGTCAGTACGTGATCCTGCCAGCGGCCATCGATTAACAGATAATCTTTGGCATAACCCTCTTTTTCAAATCCCAGCCGCGCCAGCAGATTGCCGCTGCGCTGGTTGTGCGGCATATAGTTCGCCATGATGCGGTGAATATGCTGCTGACGCTGCATATAACGAATCGCGGTTTGCAGCGCCTCGAACATCATGCCCTGTCCCTGCCACTTTTCCCCCAAGGAATAGCCGAGATAGCAGGCGTGGAATGAACCGCGCAGCACGTTGCTGAAGTTGGCGACGCCACGCACTTCGCGCTCCTCCTGGTCCATCAACACAAAATAGAACGCCGAGCCTTGCTTGTGCATGTCGGCGATCAGCCCCAGACGTGCCTGCCAGCCGGACGGATAGCAATGGCTTTCGTCACGCACCGGCTCCCAGGGCTTGAGAAATACGCGGTTTTCCGCGTAATAATCCGCCAGCCGCCAGGCATCACGTTCATGAACTAAACGGACCACCAGACGATCGGTAGTGAGGCGCACGCGCGGCCCAGCAGAACGATAGCCAAACATCTTGACTCCTGAAATCCATGGCTTAAGAAGGAAGTACGCCAGCGGCGATACTTCTCACTATAACCGCCACCCTGCCTGCGGTAAAACCCCACGCCGCAGTCTGCTGAATTCATCCTGGTTCAGGATAAATTTTCCTGCGGATTCGATGAAAAAATATCATCCTGAGAATCCTGTCTTTCCCCTCTGCGCAGGCGGAAAATGGACCAACTGGTCTCTTTTCTCCTCTCTTAACTTGCTCAGGATCTAGCATGTCTCGGGTTGCAAAGGCACGACGCCTCGGTAAAACATTTTTATTGGTCGATAACATGCTGGTGGTGTTGGGATTTTTCGTGGTGTTTCCCCTCATCTCTATTCACTTCGTCGAACAGCTTGGCTGGGCCGCGCTGATGGTTGGCATTGCGCTCGGTCTGCGCCAGTTTGTGCAGCAGGGCTTCGGTATTTTTGGCGGCGCGATTGCCGATCGCTTCGGCGCACGCCCGCTGATCGTTACCGGTATGCTGATGCGTGCGGCCGGTTTTGCCTGTATGGCACTGGCGCACGAACCCTGGCTGCTGTGGCTGGCGTGTCTGTTGTCGGGCCTCGGCGGCACCCTGTTCGATCCCCCGCGCAGCGCCATGGTGGTGAAACTGGTGCGTCCCCCTGAGCGCGGTCGCTTCTTCTCGTTGCTGATGATGCAGGACAGCGCCGGTGCGGTGCTGGGCGCGCTGATCGGCAGCTGGTTGCTGGCGTGGGATTTCCGTCTGGTGTGCTGGGTGGGCGCGGCGGTGTTTGTCTGTGCCGCGTTATTTAACGCCATCTGGCTGCCGGCCTGGCGCCTATCCACCGAACGGGTAGCGATGCGTGAAGGGATGCAACGCGTCTGGCAGGACAAGCGTTTTCGTCTCTATGTTCTGACGCTGACCGGCTACTACATTCTCGCCGTGCAGGTGATGCTGATGTTGCCGGTGATGGTAAATCAGGTCGCTGGCGCACCGGCGGCGGTGAAGTGGATGTATGCCATCGAAGCGCTGCTGTCGCTCAGCCTGTTGTATCCACTGGCGCGCTGGAGTGAGAAGCGCTTCCGCCTGGAAACGCGTCTGATGGCCGGTCTGCTGCTGATGACCATCAGCCTGTTGCCGGTGGGCATGACCACCACCCTGCCGTCGCTGTTTTTGCTCATTGCGGTGTTCTATTTCGGTTCAATCATCGCTGAACCGGCGCGTGAAACCCTCAGCGCGTCACTCGCCAGTCCACGCGCCCGTGGCAGTTATATGGGTTTCAGCCGTCTCGGGCTGGCAATCGGCGGCCTGATTGGCTACTCCGGCGGCGGCTGGATGTTCGATTTAGGCCAGCAGCTGGCGTTGCCGGAATTGCCCTGGATACTGCTCAGTACGGTGGGTGGCGTGACGCTGCTGGCGCTGTGGTGGCAGTTCCAGCCGCGCGAAGTGGCCCCGGCGCTTTACAGCAGCTAATTTGCCCCTGCCGCTAATCTCTCCCATACTTCCCGCACGTCTGTAGAAAGGGTGACGTCTGTCACCCTGAGAACCAATGGAGAAACGGGATGAAACTCTACATCTACGATCACTGCCCTTTCTGCGTCAAAGCGCGCATGATTTTTGGGCTGAAAAATCTGCCCGTCGAGCTGGTCGTGATGCTCAATGACGACGAGAGCACACCAAAAAAACTTATTGGTCAGAAGATGGCGCCGATCCTGCAAAAAGCCGATGGCAGCGCCATGCCGGAAAGCATGGATATCGTGCGTCTGGTGGATAAGCAGGATGGCGAGACGTTGCTGAACGGCAAAGCGAACCCGGCCATCAGGGACTGGCTGCGGCACGTAAATGGTTATGTGAACAAGCTGCTGCTGCCGCGCATTGCCGATGCCGCTTTCGCCGAATTTGCCACGCCGGAAGCGCGCAACTATTTCCGCGAGAAAAAGCAGGCCAACATCGGTGACTTCAGCGAACTGCGCAAACACGCGCCGGGGCTGATCAAGAACATCAGCGACGATTTGCGTCAGCTGGATAAGCTGATCGTCAAACCCAATGCGGTGAACGGCGAGCTGTCGGAAGATGATATCAACCTGTTTCCGTTGTTACGTTCGCTGACGCTGGTGGCCGGTATCGAATGGCCGAGCCGCGTGGCAGATTATCGCGACAATATGGCGAAACAGACCCAGGTCAATCTGCTCTCCTCCATCGCTGCCTGACCCTGCCTGATGAGAAGCGCCCAGACGTTTCTCATCTCTCTCCTGGTGACACCCAGCCCTGATTCAGGCACGCTATGGCCGGTATATGCCGTATCGATCAGGACGAGGAAAGTATGAAGAAGGCGTTTGCCGGGCTGCTGGCCCTGTTGTTTGCCATGCTGCTGGCCGGTTGTAATCAATTAACCCAATACACCATTAGCGAGCAGGAAGTAAATCAGGCGCTCCAGAAGCACAACAATTTTGAGAAAGATGTGGGTGTTTCCGGGCTGGTGAATGCGCATATCGTGCTGAGCGATTTGAGCAGCCAGATTGGCCGCGAAGAACCCGGCAAAATCACCCTGACGGGCAAAGCCACAATTAATGTCAGCTCGCTGTTTGGTCCGCAACAGGCGGAAATGCAGCTGAAAATGAAGGCGCAGCCGGTGTTCAATGCCCAGCAAGGGGCGATTTATCTGCATGACATGGAGATTGTCGATGCCCAGGTACAGCCGGAAAAAATGGCGTCGATCATGAAAACGCTGACGCCGTACCTCAACGAATCGCTGAAACGTTACTTCAATGAAAAACCCGCCTACGTGTTAAGCGAAGATCGCAGCAAAGGCGAAGCGCTGGCGAAGAAATTTGCCAAAGGTCTGGAAGTGAAACCTGGCCAGCTGGTGATTCCTTTCACCGACTAACCCCCGCAACCGCGCCTCACTGGCGCGGTTTTGCTTTCTGCGCATAAAATCCCGTGCAAACGGTTGCCCACATCCTTATGATTACTCCCCGGCCTAAACGTGCCTTTCGTTTTCTACTCAGCCGGAGCCTTTTTGAATGACAGCCCAACCCCAGCAAATCACGATTCGCCGCCCTGACGACTGGCATATCCATCTGCGCGATGGCGCGATGCTTGAGGCGGTTTTGCCTTACACCAGTGCAGTGAACGGTCGTGCCATTGTCATGCCAAACCTGGTTCCGCCTGTTACCAGCGTCGCTGCGGCCATTGCCTATCGTGATCGCATTCTCGCCGCCTTACCGGCCGCACATGCCTTTACGCCGCTGATGACCTGCTATCTCACCGACTCCCTCGATCCCGATGAGATCGAGCAGGGTTTCCGCGCAGGCGTTTTCACCGCGGCGAAGCTCTATCCGGCGCACGCCACCACCAACTCCAGCCATGGCGTGACCAATATCGCCTCCATCGCCCGCGTGCTGGAACGTATGCAGCAGATCGGGATGCCGATGCTGGTACACGGTGAAGTGACCGACTCGCACATTGATATTTTTGACCGTGAGGCACGTTTTATTGAGACGGTGCTGGAGCCGCTGCGTCAGCAGTTCCCTGCTCTGAAAGTGGTTATGGAACACATCACCACCAAAGAAGCGGCTGAATACCTGGCAGCAGGTAATGCGCTGCTGGGCGCGACCATTACGCCTCAGCATCTGATGTTCAACCGCAACCATATGCTGGTTGGCGGCGTGCGCCCGCATCTCTACTGCCTGCCGATCCTGAAACGCAATATTCACCAGGAAGCGCTGCGTAAGCTGGTGGCGAGCGGCAACCGTCGCGTGTTCCTCGGTACCGATACGGCGCCGCACTTGCGCCATCTGAAAGAAGCCAGCTGCGGCTGCGCCGGGGTGTTTAACGCGCCGACTTCGTTACCGGCTTATGCCACGGTATTTGAGGAGCTGGATGCGCTGCAACATTTCGAAGCCTTCTGTTCTGAGAATGGCCCGAACTTCTACGGCCTGCCGCTTAACGAAGGAACGCTGACGCTGGTACGTGAGCCGTGGACCGTGGAGCAAACTGTCGCCGTCGCCGATGACAGCCTCGTGCCCTTCCTCGCCGGTGAGACTCTCAACTGGCGCGTAAAGCAATAACGCGCTGATGCTTGCCTTCGGGATAATTTTACTGTACAAATAACCAGTATATTATTCCGGAGGCGTTTATGCGTGTTGAAATTACCGTAGCAAAAACTCAGCCCCTTCCTGCGGGCGCACTTGATGCCCTGAGCGCAGAGCTTACCCGCCGCATCGCGCGCGATTTCCCTGATGACGAACACCATGTCAAAGTCCGCTATGCCAGCGGCAATCAGCTGAGCGTTTTTGGCGGCTGCAAAGAAAATCGCGAACGCATTAGCGATATCCTGCAGGAAACCTGGGAAAGCGCCGACGACTGGTTTATTACCGATTAACCGCCACTGCGCAGTTTTTGCCGGGTTTCGCCACCCGGCTTTTTTGTTTTTAATTCCCCTCGCCAGAAAAAGTCGCTGCATCTAGAATCATCCATAGTGATCCCCTTTTTTTTGTCCGCGTCATGCTAACAGGAGACGTTTTACCCATGACTCACGAAAAACCCGAAGAGGCGATGACGTTTGGTGAATTGCTGGCATTAATTAGCGAGCAGCAGCGCCGTTTAACCGTGCTGGAGAATGCTTTTGCCAGCCTGACGTTCTGCCTGGACGATCGCGCCAACCAGTTGCTGGTGCACAATCTGTCGCTGGAAGCGCAAAACCAGAATCATGACGAGCAGTTACAGCAGCAGTTTTCACGCCTGGCGGAAGAGATCCAGAAACGTATTGGCGTGTTGCCCGATAACTCGCAGGGATAATTCCGCCGCGTAAGCGGTTCCAGAGTCCTCCTAAAGTTATGCGACTTCTCTGCCGATAACTTCTTCAGCCGCCGTTAAGGTTGGCGCGATAAAATGCCCGTTTCGCCGGGCTATTAATTATTTTTTTAACTCGTATTTCGTTAGCCTTTATTTTTGCCAGAAATTTGCTCACCACATTTTTTAACTATTGTACCGTTCGTTTCATGTTATAATTATCTCGCTAGTGCAAGAAAAAGCCGCATTGAACCTCAAGAAGCACTTCGTTTAACGAGTAAAAAGGAGGTTATAATGGACAGAAATAAAGACGTCATTCAGACTCATCCGTTGGTAGGATGGGACATTAGCACCGTAGACAGTTATGACGCCATGATGATCCGCCTGCACTCGCTATCATCGCAGGATCAGAAAGAAGAAGAAGCTGATGTGGGCCCTACTTACTGGCTGACCACGGACGTGGCGAGACAATTTATCTCCATACTCGAAGCTGGCATTGCAAAAATTGAGTCCACAGAGCAATACCAACGCGATAATTTAAAGCATTAATTTCTGCCATCGCGTGAAAGGGCACCCCCAAGGGTGCCTTTTTCATGGGCGCTATCTTTTGCTATGCTACTGAAAAAATTCACCGTTTTTCAGGAGTGATGTCGTATGGTTTATGATCTGATTGTGGTTGGCAGTGGTTCGGTCGGAGCCGCCGCCGGATTCTACGCTACCCAGGCGGGCTTAGCGGTGTTGATGATCGACAGCGCCCACCCGCCCCATACTCAGGGCACCCATCACGGTGAAACGCGTTTGATTCGCCATGCCTATGGCGAAGGCGAGCGCTACGTCCCGCTGGTGCTGCGCGCGCAGACATTGTGGGATGAGCTGGAACGTCAGGGCGGCGAACGCATTATGCACCGCAGCGGTATTCTCAATCTGGCCCCCATCACCTCTCCCTTTATTCAAAACGTTATCGATAGCGCCCGCGTCTGGCAGCTGGATGTGCAGATTTTGCAGGCGGATGAAGTCCGCAAGCGCTGGCCGCAGTTCTCGGTGCCGGATGGCTACATTGGCGTCTTCGAACCCAATTCCGGCTTTCTCAAATGCGAACAGGCGGTACGTAGCTGGATCGATCTATCGGAAAAAGCGGGCTGCGCCCAGCTGTTTAATTGCCCGGTGACCAGCATTGGCCGCACGGGTGATTTGCAACAGGTCACCACCAGCGAAGGCGTATTTCGCGCGCGCAAGATGCTGGTCAGTGCAGGCACCTGGGTCAGCCAGCTGGTGGCGGATTTACCCGTCACGCCGGTGCGTAAAGTGTTTGCCTGGCATCAGGCGGATGGCCGCTACAGCGAAAATAACAAGTTTCCCGGCTTTACCGTGGAGATGCCTGATGGCACCCACTTTTACGGTTTCCCGGCAGACAATAACGCGCTGAAGGTAGGCCGTCACGATGGCGGTCAGGTGATGCAGACCCCCGCCGATCGTAAGCCCTTCGGCAACGTGGCTGCGGATGGCAGCGAAGCCTTTAGCTTCCTGCGTCAGTTTCTGCCTGGCGTTGGTGTCTGTCTGCATGGTGAAGCCTGTAGCTACGATAATACGCCGGATGAAGATTTCATCATCGACACCCTGCCCGGTGAACCGAACCGCCTGATCATTACCGGTTTAAGTGGTCATGGTTTTAAATTCGCCAGCGTGCTGGGCGAACTGGCCAGCGAATTTGCGCAGGAAAAAGCGTTTTCTTTCGATATCTCTCCCTTTTCCTTGTCGCGTTTCGCCTGATATAACCCGGCCGGTGCGCCACTCGCGCCGGCCCGCCTGACACTCCCTGACATAAACTCACAAAGGTTTAATTCTGCCGCTAAATAAAAGCGCAAAAGGTGTAGTAATTAACCTTAGATGTTTCTCACACCCTATTCCCCGCGTAGTTATTCACTCTTTCTGAGTATCCAGACAACATATCCCCATAAATTCCGAATAATTATTGGCTTATTTATAGAAAAGTAAGTGTGATTGATTTTTTATTTCAGGATGTAGATGCTCATTACCACTTATTTCTGACCAGGGATTTCAGAGAATGTGGCGTAATTCCCCACAGCGGTTTGGAGCAATTTCGATTTTATTACACTGGCTAATGGCCTTCGCCATTTATGCCATGTTTGCGCTTGGTTGGTGGATGGTCGGGCTGGGCTACTATGACGGCTGGTATCACACGGCACCGGACATTCACAAAAGCATTGGCCTGCTGTTATTTATCGCCCTGCTGCTGCGTCTGGCATGGCGCTTTCTGTCGCCGCCACCCGCCCCCCTCGCCAGTTATTCCACGCCGGTTCGCCGTGCCGCAAGCACCGCGCACTGGCTTCTTTACGCCCTGTTGCTGGTCATTTTGCTGAGCGGCTATCTGATTTCTACCGCCGACGGCAAACCCATTTCGCTTTTCGGCTGGTTTGAGGTTCCCGCCCTGCTGGCCGGGGCCGCTGTTCAGGCAGATGTGGCAGGCGATATTCATTTATGGCTGGCCTGGACGCTGGTGCTGCTTTCGGTACTGCACGGGCTTGCCGCGCTCAAACACCACGTTATTGATGGTGATAGCACACTGAAAAGGATGTTGGGTTGCCGCATCCCATTAACCTCTGAAAAGGAAAAGTAACATGCTCAAGAAATCATTGCGGATGCTGACCGGTGCCGCGTTACTGGCGGCCAGCCTTCAGGCCGCCGCGGCGGACTACAAATTTGATAAACAGGGTCAACATGCTTTTGTGCAGTTCCGCATTCAGCATCTTGGCTACAGCTGGCTGTACGGCAGCTTTAAGGATTTCGACGGCAGTTTTACCTTCGATGAGGCCAATCCGGCCGCTGACAAGGTGAACGTCACCATCAACACCAACAGCCTGGATACCAACCATGCCGAGCGGGATAAGCATCTGCGCAGCAGCGATTTCCTCAATACCGGCAAGTTCCCGCAGGCGACGTTTGTCTCCACTGCGGTAAAGAAAGAGGGCGAGCAGTATAAAATCACCGGTGACCTGACGCTCAACGGCGTGACCCACCCGGTGACGCTGGATGCACGATTGATCGGTGAAGGGAAAGACCCCTGGGGCGGTTATCGGGCCGGATTCGAGGCCAGCGGAGAGATCGTGCTGAAGACGTTTAATATCAATAAAGATCTGGGACCCGCTGCGCAGAAGGCAGAGCTGATCATTTCTGTCGAAGGGGTTCGTCAGTAAAACCAGGGCAGCCTGCCATGAAACGCAGGCTGCCCGCCGGTTACTTCTTCTCTGGCACGGGAATCGCCATCGTCATATTCAGCAAACCACGCGATTTGTTGAACACTTTGTTGCCGTTTTCACGACCGGCGCGGCGGGCGCGCTGTTCTTCCGGCGACAATGTCGACTCTTCCATGCAGATCGGGCTGCAACAATTGTGGAATTTCTCCGCACAGCTCGGACACTGAATAAACAACAGATGGCAACCGTCGTTCACACAGTTGGTATGGGTGTCGCAGGGGGTGCCGCACTGATGGCAGTTCGACAGCACATCTTCAGAAATGCGCTCGCCCATACGCTCATCAAAGACAAAGTTTTTGCCTTTAAAACGGACTGGCAGGCCCTGCTCACGCGCACGACGGGTGTATTCAATGATGCCACCCTCGATGTGATAGACGTCGTCAAAACCGTTGTGCTTCATCCAGGCACTGGCTTTCTCGCAACGAATGCCGCCGGTGCAGTACATAACGATTTTCTTATCTTTCTGGTCTTTCAGCATATCGATAGCCATCGGCAGCTGATCGCGGAAGGTATCCGCAGGCACCTCAAGCGCATTATCGAAATGCCCCACTTCAAATTCGTAGTGGTTACGCATATCGACAAATACCGCGTCCGGATCGTCCAGCATGGCATTGACGTCAGCCGCTTTAAGATAGTTGCCGACATCGCTGGCATCAAAGCTGCTGTCTTCAATACCGTCAGCCACGATGCGATCGCGGACTTTCAGGCGCAATACCCAGAAAGATTTGCCATCATCATCCAGCGCAATATTCATTCGCAGATTGCTCAGCGCCGGGTCGAAGCCGTAGAGAAACGCTTTCATGTTTTCATACTGGCTGGCGGGGACACTGATTTGCGCGTTAATACCCTCGTGAGCGACATAAACGCGGCCAAATACCTTGAGTTTGGTTAACTCAATATACAGGGCATCACGAAACGCTTTGGGATCGGCAATCTGGAAGTATTTATAAAAAGAGACAGTGGTGCGCGGCTCGGTTTCAGCCAGCATACGCGCCTTCAGCTCTTTATTGGAAACAAGGTTGTGTAACACTGGCATGGTGTTCGTTCCTGTTAGCAATCAAGAAAAATGAGCGCGCACATGATACATGAATTCACTGCGATGCGAAGCCTTTGCCACGAATATCGCCCGGCAGAGCCACTGGCGAATTTCTATACCGCCATTATATTTTAATGCGATTGCGTGAATTCGCGCGTTCGCAACCCGGCTATGCTTGATTTCAGTCAGACAGAAAAAATGGCACAATAGCGACAAATAACAGGAACCGGTACCTCTGGTACAAGACGCAGGATACTGACATTTCAATGACTCAACTTCCCCAATTTTCCCGTGAACTCCTTCATCCGCGCTATTGGCTCACCTGGCTGGGCATTGGCATTCTCTATTTACTGGTGCTGCTGCCTTACCCGGTTTTGTATGTTATTGGCTGCGGTCTGGGTCGCATTGCCATGCGTTTCCTCAAGCGTCGCGTCAAAATCGCGCAGCGCAACCTGGAACTCTGCTTTCCGGATATGCCGCTGAGCGAACGCGATGCGATGGTGAAGCATAATTTTGAATCGGTTGGCATGGGGCTGATCGAAACCGGGATCGCCTGGTTCTGGCCGGACTGGCGTATTCGCAAATGGGTTGCCTGCACCGGGCTGGAACATATTGATTCCTCGCTGGCAGCCGGGCGCGGCATCCTGCTGATTGGTATGCATTTCCTGACGCTGGAGCTGGGCGCTCGCGTTTTCGGTATGCACAATCCGGGTATTGGCGTCTATCGCCCGAACGACAACAAACTGATCGACTGGCTGCAAACCTGGGGCCGTATGCGCTCGAATAAAAGTATGCTGGATCGCAAAGACCTCAAGGGCATGATCCGCGCGATGAAAAATAACGACATCATCTGGTATGCGCCGGACCACGATTACGGCCCGCGCAGCAGCGTGTTCGCACCTTTTTTTGCCGTTGAAGACGCCGCAACCACCACCGGGACACATATGCTAATCCGCCTCGGGAATCCCAGCGTGGTGCCGTTTCTGGCACGTCGCCTGCCGCACGGTCGCGGTTACGAACTGAAAATCATGCCGGACATCCGTGACAAATTCTCGCTGGAGAGTGAACTCGACACGGCAATTTGCATGAATAAGGTGGTGGAAGAGAGCGTATTGCTGGCACCGGAACAATACATGTGGCTGCACCGTCGCTTTAAAACCCGACCGGAAGGTCAACCCTCCCGCTATTAATAATGTGAAGCGGGACACATTACGTGTTCCGCTCCCGCCACAGTGAAATTTGCCTTAATTCATGACATTATCCGTTAAAATTTAGTTAAAACTGTACCAGGCTGAATTAAAGCTGTTGCATATTCTCAGGCCAGTTATTTCTGGAGTCTTCTCCCACCGATATCTGACAATGGTGACGAATATTTAATTCTGTTAACCAATTGTAAACGGTATTCCTGCCATCCCTTTGATTTAGCGTCAATGTCTGAAAGTAAAATTTACGGGTTGAAATATACCCTTTCGGTCCTGAATAATCCCAATTCCAGGCATTTTCCTATTTAATATTACTAAATTCTTTGAATTCGCTAATCAATGCAACAAAATTAACTTAATTTACAAGGTATTATCTGAATATCAGGCACTCTTATTCCGTTTCTAAAAAAGATACAGCCTCTTTATACCTTTCTGGAATTTGTCCAGGAAAACGATTCCAGTTAGTTTCGACAGTGACAGTTAGTTCAATAACTGCTCGTAAAAAAATAAAAAAGATTACACACAGCAAATATACGCAGGAACTCATAATATGAATAAAGGCATCTATTATTATGTGACGGTAAGTACTGATCAGGATAATTACCATCTGCTGCACCGCAAAGAGTGTAAACGTCTGCCCGAGAAGGAGGATATGGTCTTCATCGGTACACTCTATAATTTGAATCAGGCTTTATCTATTGCGCGTATTAATTTCAAAAAGGTGAAACCCTGTATTAAATGTTGTATTCGCTACTCTGCGCCTATTATTCGCGAATCGGTGCGTCCTGTGCTGCATTTTCCACAAAAAATGCACTGACCCGTTTGGGCGGGTGCTTCACCTCATCCGCCCAAACGTTATTCTTCCCTTTCCCTCCCCCGCTGATTTTTCGTCTATCCTTCTGTGAAATCCCTACTCAACAGACAAGGAGATTGCGATGAGCATGTTTACCACCTTAGAAGAGGCCATTGATGCAGCGCGTGAGGAGTTTCTCTCCAGCCAGCCCGGACTGGATGAGGCTGATGCCGTAGTCAGCCAGTTCGCGCTGCAAAAATATGTGATGCAGGATGGCGACATCATGTGGCAGGCCGAATTTTTTGCTGATGAGGATGAGCAAGGTGAATGCCTGCCGATCCGCAGCGGTGAGGCGGCCCAGGCGATTTTTGATGACGACTTTGACGAAGTGGAGTTGCGTCAGGAGTGGCAGGCAGAAAATACCCTGCACGAGTGGGATGAAGGGGAGTTTCAGCTCGAGCCGCCGACGGACACCGAAGAAGGTGAAGCCGCAGCAGCCGAGTGGGAAGACGATAACAGTGATTCGGACCGCTGGGCGTAAGGCTTATTCGTACGGGCCGTGATGGGCATCAACCGGCAATAACAGCGTGTCCATCACCAGCGACAGCGGCAGATCGAGGATGGTCAGCATACGCCAGGCGCCATCGCGGACATCCCACTGCACCCCCGGATAATACTGATTGCCGTGCCCCTGACCAGGCACGGTACGACTGATGATGCTGCCACAGCCGCTAAGCATGACAATGGCGGCGCTAAATACAGTTAATTTCAGGAAACGATTCACAACAATTACTCACAATGGACTGACGTTATTTTAACCGTCACCGGGGGTGAATAACTACACCCGGTAGCGTAAAGATTGCGTTAGTCGGAGCAACGGTAAGCGAAAGGCCATGTTTTTTCGGCCTGGTCGCCATAAATGGCGCCCCTACGCATCAGGGTGCGTATTTATAACCGGATGTGATTGTTGTTGGGCGCGTATTTATAACCGGATGTGACGTTGCCGGGTGCAATTTTTATAACCGAACGTCACATTGACGCGCGCGTATTTATAACCGGACGTAGCATTAGCGCGTGCGTATTTATCCCCCGCACCTGACGTTGTAGGGTGCGTATTTATACACACCTGGAGGCACCGCTCTCCGCAGCACCAAAGAAAAAAGCCGCTATCGGCACACGATAGCGGCTTTTAACCGGGTTTAAGCTCCGTCAGATCACGCGCGCTGTTGCAACGCCAGCGGGTTAATCTTCAGTTTTTTATAGCTTTCCACCCACTGCTGATACTTCTCTGCATTTTCCCACAGACGGGTATGCACTCGCGCCAGCACCACCGGGTCGCTAATCAGCTGCAAACGCTGCTCGCGATTCAGCTTTTCCGGTGCTTCGCTCAGGGCATGATCCACGCGGCGATCGCGCGCATTGTCGATAATCGGGCTATGCAGGT
Organism: Pantoea sp. X-Soil-TKNS-1207; assembly: GCF_059730485.1. Taxonomy (NCBI): domain Bacteria; kingdom Pseudomonadati; phylum Pseudomonadota; class Gammaproteobacteria; order Enterobacterales; family Erwiniaceae; genus Pantoea; species Pantoea sp. X-Soil-TKNS-1207. Next base: position 1,620,908 of record NZ_AP035958.1, on the reverse strand, counting down.
GACGTGATGTCGCCATTGCCGTCGCCAGCGCGTTAAACGCCGGGTTGAACAACGCATGCATAAAGCCGTTTTTCAGCGCACGTTCGCGGTTCAGTTGCAGGTAATTGTCGGTATCCAGCAACTCTTTCGGCGGATCGTACTCTTCCGGGATCAGGAACAGTTTCGCACGTTTGCTTTTCAGACCGATGGTAGCGCGGCTCGACATGACCGAGACAAACGGCGACAGAATCAGCGAGAAAACAATCGGCGACAACCACCACAGGAAGTTCAAATCGAGGAAGCCCATACCGGCAGCCCAGACAATGCCCAGCAGCATCTGCGATCCGTGACGACGGAAAGCTTCACTCCACGGCGTCGCATCATCATCACGCTGCGGTGAGTTCCACACCACTTCCCAGCCGAGGAACGCGCTGACCACGAACACGGTGTGGAACAGCATACGTACCGGAGCCAGCAGCACCGAGAACAGCATCTCCAGCAGCAGCGAGAAGAACAGCCGCACGGCACCGCCGTAAGGTTTCGCGCCTTTGAACCAGATCAGCACTACGCTGAGCAGTTTCGGCAGGAACAGCAGTACCAGGGTGGTTGAGAACAGCGCAATCGCCAGATCCGGACGCCACTGCGGCCACACCGGGAACAGCTGGCGTGGTTGCAGGAAGTAGGTCGGTTCCATCAGCGTGTGCACCACCTGCAAGGCAGTGGAGAGCGCGAGGAACATAAACCACAGCGGCGCCGACAGATACGACATCACCCCGGTCAGGAACACCGCACGGTGCACCGGGTGCATCCCTTTCACCAGGAACAGGCGGAAGTTCATCAGGTTGCCGTGACACCAGCGACGGTCGCGCTTCAGCTCATCCAGCAGGTTCGGCGGCAACTCTTCATAGGAACCCGGCAGATCGTAGGCGATCCATACGCCCCAACCGGCACGACGCATCAGCGCCGCTTCTACAAAGTCATGCGACAGAATCGAACCGGCAAAAGACCCTTCGCCCGGCAGCGGTGCCAGCGCACAGTGTTCAATAAACGGCTTCACGCGGATGATGGCGTTGTGGCCCCAGTAGTGCGATTCGCCCAGCTGCCAGAAGTGCAGACCCGCGGTAAACAGCGGCCCGTAGACACGGGTGGCAAACTGCTGGCAACGCGCATACAGCGTATCCATACCCGAGGCTTTCGGCGACGACTGGATAATACCGGCGTTCGGATTGGCTTCCATCATGCGCACCAGACCGGTAAGACACTCACCGCTCATCACGCTGTCCGCATCCAGCACCACCATGTAGCTGTAGTTGCTGCCCCAGCGACGACAGAAGTCATCGATGTTGCCGCTCTTACGCTTCACGCGACGACGACGACGGCGATAGAAAATCTTGCCGGCGCCGCCCACGTCACGAACCAGCTCCATCCAGGCTTTCTGTTCCGCGATGGCGATATCGGCATCGTAGCTGTCGCTGAGAATGTAGACGTCAAAATGCTCGGCGTTGCCAGTGCGCTGGACCGATTCCCAGGTCGCACGCAGACCGGCGAACACGCGTTCGACGTCTTCATTACAGATCGGCATGATCAACGCCGTGCGATGTTCCGGGTTCAGCGCTTCATCGCCCACCGTTGAGTAGGAGATGCTGTACTTATCACGGCCAATCAGCAGTTGCAGGAAGCCCATCAGCGCGGTCCAGAAACCGGCGGACACCCAACAGAACAGGATGGCAAACAGGAACAGAATGCCGGTTTGCAGAATATACGGCAGGATCAGCTCCACCGATTGCAGCCAGTTCTGGTTGAACAACTCCAGCGGATCGAGCAGCGTCCAGCCCTGATACGGCAGAATGGTTTTCATGTACCAGGTCGCGACCACTGTCTGAAGCAGGGTCAGGATCAGCAGCACATAACGGCGCATCGAACCCACATGACGCCATTTTTCCTCGGCCTTCTGCTCCTCGGCGGTGGTGTAGCGCGGCGTGGATTTATGGCCACGCAGCGAATCCCAGGCGCGTGCCAGCGGGTTGGTGCGCCAGGCTTCCGGGAACATCAGCGAACGCTTCACCTTCGGCATCGCCTTCAGCGTGGTGCGGTCGAGATAATCTTTGCTTAACTGCTGACCTTCAGCCAGTGAATCCGGCCAGGCCATCTGCACACGGGCCGACACCGATTTGAGCGGCGCGTCATCCGGGCGCTCGCTGGCGGCATTATCATGCCCCAGCGACGAATGAATAGCGTGGAACGCCTGGGCATTTTGTAGCGATGCACTCAGACGTGCGCGCCCCGCCGCATCCAGCGGCAGGGCTTCCACGTAAGATTGAGGTGTAAAAGTCGATTTATTCATTGGCAGGTAACTGATAGCTCCAGGTTTCCGTCAATGTCTTGTCGCCGCTAACCAGCGCCGCACGCATTTCCGTCGGCTGCTTGTTATCTTTCACGCGCAGACGCAGAACCAGACGCCAGCCTTTAGTCACCGGGTTGTAACGCACGCTCTGCTCAACCACTTCGGCGTTATTGCCCACGCTAACCTGTGGTGCCACCTGCGTGTTTTCCGGCAGTTTGCTCATCGCTCTGCCGACAAAATCGACGGTAAAGGCGATGGTGCCGTCCGGCTGACGCACCAGATTCGACTGTTTAACATCACCGGCAGAACGCAGCGTGTTTTTCACCCAGGCGATATCGTCGGAGTGCAACAGGTTCTCATCACGCGTGAAGTGCAGACGGTATTTGAAGTTCATCTCTTTGCCCGGATCCGGCAGCTTCTCCGGTGTCCAGAAGGCAACGATGTTGTCGTTGGTTTCGTCGGCGGTCGGGATCTCCACCAGCTCAACACGACCTTTGCCCCAGTCACCCAACGGCTCTACCCAGCCGCTTGGGCGCAGGTCGTAGCGATCGTCGAGATCCTGATAGTGGCTGAAATCACGGTCACGTTGCAGCAGGCCAAAACCTTTCGGGCTTTCGATGGTGAAGGTGCTCACCGCCAGATGTTTCGGGTTATTCAGCGGACGCCAGATCCACTCGCCGTTGCCGGCATGGATGGAGAGACCGTTGGAATCATGCAGTTCCTGACGGAAATTGGTGACCGGCGATGGCTGATTAGCACCAAACAGGTACATGCTGGTCAGCGGTGCAATGCCCAGTTTACCTACGGTGTCACGCAGATAAACTCTGGATTCCACGTCAACGGTGGACTCTTTGCCCGGACGTACCACAAAACGGTATGCCCCGGAGGCGCGCGGTGAATCCAGCAGTGCGTAGATCACCAGCTGCTTGTCCTGCGGTTTAGGTCGCTCGATCCAGAATTCTTTAAAGCGCGGGAACTCTTCGCCTGATGGCAGCGCGGTATCGATCGCCAGGCCACGAGCCGACAGACCATATACCTGGCCTGCGCCAATGACGCGGAAGTAGCTGGCACCGAGGAAGCTGGTAATTTCGTCGTCTTTACCCTTTTCGTTCAGCGGATAAAGTACTTTAAATCCGGCAAAACCAAGGTTTTTCACCGAGTCAGCGTCATGTTTGACGTTGCCGAAGTTGAAATAGTCCGGGTTGTACTTGATTTCACGTACCGTCGACGCGGTTACTTCGTTGATTTTTACCGGGGTGTCGAAATACATACCCTGATGATAAAACTCAAGTTTAAACGGCGTACGCAGTTTGCCCCAATAGGCTTTGTCGTGGTTAAACTGGATCTGCTGATAGTCAGCAAATTTCATTTCACGAAACTGAGAGGGTAAGTTGCTCTTTGGCGCTTCAAAACTTTTACCTGCCAGCGCTTTGGCCTGTTTTGCTACATCATCAAGGTTGAACGCCCAGCTATTGTTCGCGTACAACGCAAGCAGAACTGCTGCACCTACCCAGCGCATCTTCATCAGTCCGGCCTTATTTTTCACTTTAGTCAGCACATCCCCCCCTTTCGTGTGCTTAGATCAAACCCGCTTATCTTAAAGGATTATTCGGTTTTCCGACAGCTTATGTAAAAGATTGTTCCCCGCATTGGGAAGCTGAAAATGCGCTTTTCGGATAATTAAACGATACAGAATCAACTGATAGTATACCCTGTTTACAGCAGGTAGAATTTTACTCCGGCATAATCCGGTTTCAGGGCGAAACCGGCCAGGACAAAAACTATTGGATGCTTATGAGTGCAGCAAAACCCGAACGCGAATATTTTCTCGATTCGATTCGAGCTTATCTAATGTTGTTGGGCGTGCCCTTCCACGTTTCTCTGATCTACTCCACACAACGATGGTCGGTGAACAGCCAGGACGCCTCGATGTGGCTGACGGTGCTGAATGATTTTATTCACGCCTTCCGTATGCAGGTGTTTTTTGTCATATCCGGCTATTTTTCCTACATGCTTTACCTGCGCTATCAACCTCAGCGCTGGCTGAAGGTGCGTCTGGAGCGCGTGGGTATCCCGCTGCTGACCGCCGTGCCGCTTATCACCCTGCCGCAGTTTTTTATGCTGAAAAGTCTCACGGACAAAGTAGGAGATTGGGGCAGCTTCACGCTTTATCAAAAATACAATGCGGTGATGTGGGATCTGATCTCCCATCTGTGGTTTCTGGTGGTGCTGGTGATCCTCACCACGCTGGGGATGATCACCTTCCGCTGGCTGCGTGGTCAGCAGCGACGCATTGATTATGAACGTGTTGGCTGGGGCAAGCTGACGCTGGCGCTGCTGGCCTGGGCGCTGGTGTGGTGCGTATTCCGTCGCCTCATTTTTCTCTTCCAGCCCAACCTGCTGATGGACGCCCTGTTCAGCACCGCCGTGATGCAGATGCTGTTTTTCCTGCCGTTCTTTATGCTGGGCGCGCTGAGCTGGAAACACCAGGCGCTGAAAAAACTGTTCGTGCGTTTTAACCCGGTGATGTGCTTCGGCGCGATTCTGGTCTTTATCGCCTACAGTCTGAACCAGCGTTACAGCAGCGGCGACGGCTGGCTGTACGAAATCGACACGGTGATTTCAACGCTGATGGGCCTGTGTATGCTGAATGTCTGCTTCTGCTTCGGTCATAAACTGCTGAACAGCCACTCACCCCGCATCATGTATCTGGTGAATGCCTCGCTGTTTATCTATCTGGTGCACCATCCGCTCACCCTGCTGTACGGGATCTTTATCACCCCGCTGATCAGCAGCGATACGCTGGGCTTTTTCCTCGGCCTGTTGATGGTGTTTGGCGTGGCGTTTGCGTTGTATGAAATCCATCTGCGCATCCCGGTGCTGCGCTTCCTGTTCTCGGGGAAACCTCAGCGCAAATAACCGTCGGGCCAGCTCAGCTGGCCCGTTTTATTTACAGCAGCCACTCCACCGGTAAGCGCCACACCAGCCGTACCAGCAGACGTTGCAGCCAGGTACATTGCGGCTCGTGGATATGCACCACTTCCCCCGCTTCACCGGGATACTCCACCCAGTTCACCCTGCCCCAGCCATCCAGCGTTAAGCTCCAGGCGCGATCGCGCATCCCTTTGATAAACCGCTGATGGGTTTTCTGCGCCAACTCGTCGCTTTCAATCACCAGCCCCATCTCGGTATTCAGCACCGCGGAGCGCGGGTCAAAATTGAACGAACCGATAAACACTTTGCGGTTATCGACGGTGAAGGTCTTGGCATGGAGGCTGGAGCCGGAGTTACCGGTCAGACCACGGTCGTGCGGCGCTTCGCTGGCATTGGCCTGCGGCTTCAGTTCGTACAGGGCGATACCGTGGCGCAGCAGTTTTTTGCGCCAGCGGGCATAACCGGCATGAACCACGCTGACGTCATTAGCCGCCAGCGAGTTGGTCAGAATGGCGATTTTCACCCCGCGCCGCTTCAGCGCCAGCAGTTGCGCCACACCTGCGCGCGTCGGGACAAAATAGGCGGAGATAATATCGAACTGCTGTTGCGGCGTACCAATCACCTCCAGCATACGCTGCGGTAACAGGGAGGATCGTTTGGCTTTGCCCAGCCCTTTGCGCGGATCATCACTCAGCAAACGGGCGGCGGCCCAGGTCATACTCAGCGAACCTTCCGCCATCTGACTGACAAAAGACGAATGTTCCAGCCGCGCCATATAGCGCTGCACCGGCTCACTGTGCTGCCATGCCGTGGGCAGGCGCACCGCCTGATGCCGGTCGCCGCTCACCTCCACCACGCTGCGCAGCGGCGACACCGCTTTGCTGTGCCAGTAGCGGTCGAAATCCTGCGCCACCTCCTGCACCACCGGGCCAATCGCCAGCACGTCCAGATCGGTAAACAGCGGTTCATCGCCGGTGCCAAAATACTCATCGCCAATATTACGCCCGCCCACCAGCGTCGCGGCATCGTCCACCGTCAGGCTTTTGTTATGCATACGGCGATTAAGGCGGGCAAAATCAGTGAGATAACCAAGCATCCGCAGCGTGCGGAAGGAGAAAGGGTTGAACAGCCGGACGGCAATGTTGGGATGACGATCCAGCTCGGCGAGGGTTTCATCCAATCCCGGCGTATTGTTGTCATCCAGCAGCAGTCGCACTTTAACGCCGCGTTCTGCCGCATCGAGCAGCGCGCTGAACAGCAGGCGACCAGACATGTCGTTTTGCCAGATGTAGTACTGCACATCCAGCGTGCGCTGGGCCATGCCCATCAGCAAATAGCGCGCCGCAAAGGCGTCCAGCCCATCATTGAGGGGATGGATGCCGCTCATTCCCGGATGGCGCGCGCAACGCGCCTCAGCAATATCATTGAGCCAGTTTTGGTTGTGTTCCTCAGAATGGCGTGGTGCGACTTCGCTCATGCGTTTTCCCTGAATCCAATCGTTCTTTTATTGTTGGTGGCTGTGCCGGGCAGCGCAATAAGAGGCTTCCGGTTGCGGTCGCAGGCAGGCTGTTAAATTAGTCTAGACTTAGCGGAACCTTCTGCATTCGACATTCGCCGTGAGGAGAGGAAAATGGCGCAGCATCCCCTTGATCCGCCATCCCCGCGCTATCAGCCCCGGCTGTTTCGCAGCTTTTTTCAGGGCAGCTTTCCCTGTTCCACCGCTGGTCGCGCCGGTGGGCGGCGGCTGGATATGGTGATCAGCAGCGGCCATGACATGCTGCTGGACAAAGATTATGCCGCCCTGGCGCAGGAAGGCCTGCGCACCGCACGCGATGGGGCGCGCTGGTATCTGATTGAAGCCACGCCTGGTGAGTATGACTGGCGATCCTTTCTGCCGATGGTCCATGCCGCGGTGCGTCACGATCTGCAAATCATCTGGGAGCTGGCGCATTTTGGTTATCCCGACCACCTCGATATCTGGAGCGCCGCGTTTGTTGATCATTTTGAACGCTTCGCGCGCGCTATGGCCCAGCTGATGCGCGACGAAGGGGTGCAGCAGCCCTTTTTCACGCCGATCAATCAGATCTCCTTCTGGTCGTGGGCCGGAGCCGATGTAGCCTGGCTCAATCCCTATGCCAGCGATCGCGGCAAAGAGCTGAAGCGTCAGCTGGTGCGCGCGTCTCTGGCGGCGATGCGTGCGATTCGCGAGATCTACCCGGACGCGCGCTTTGTGCTGACCGATCCGCTGGTGCAGGTCGCTACCGATCCGGCCAAACCCGACAGCAAACCCTATGCCGATGCGCAGCATCAGGCGCAATTTGAAGCCTGGGACTGGCTGGCTGGCCGGGACGCCCCGGAACTCGGCGGCAGCGAGGATTTTCTCGATATTCTTGGGCTGAACTACTACCCGGATAACCACTGGTTTTTCCCTGGCGAACCGCTGCCGGTTGATCACCCCTCGCGTCTGCCGCTGCATCGTCTGTTATTGCAGTGCTGGCAACGTTATCAGCGTCCGATGCTGCTGGCCGAAACCGGTGCCGAAGGCGATGCCCGTGCCCCCTGGCTGCGTCAGGTAAGTGAAGAGGCGATGCTCGCGCTGGAACAGGGGGTGGCGCTGGAGGGGATTTCGCTTTATCCGGTGGTGGAGTATCCGGCGTGGGCCGACGATCGGCGTTCACCCGGCGCGTTGTTCGGGCTGGGCGATCCCAATGGCAACCGTACGCTGCACGAAGGCCTGGCGCTGGAGTTACGCAGTCAGCAGATTAAGTGGCAAAAGCGTCAGCAGAATTAGGATTGCTGAGTGGTGGCGTGTTTCGGCGGGCAGGTCTGGACATCCAGCGATTGTTCGGCGGGATGGCGCACATCGGTAAGCCAGGTCATGGTAAACAGGAATACCACACCAATCAGACAGGCGGAAAGCAGTCCGATAATGGCGATCAGTTTGTCATCTCTGGATTCCATCGACATCTCCTTGCAGGCTTCCAATCCCCGTCGTAGCTGACCTTAGCTCATCCATAACGTCATCATCAGGACAAAGATTATAAGGGTAACCGAGGTCACTGCAAGTACCACAATGGCAAACTGCGCATCGTCGAGCGGCTGCCGCATAGGTTCGTCGTGATCGTCGGGTGGAGCAGGTGAACTCATGTTAACTCAACAGAAATTAAGGGGTCGACCAGCAGGATTACCGCATCGAGTGTAATGGAATAGTGGAAAAGATGAAGAATTATTTCTGGATGCGTTAACAACGGGGCGCAGATGCGCCCCGCAGGGAGGATTAGAAATCGTAGCTCATTGACACTTTCAGGGTACGCGGTTCGCCCTGGAAGATGTAATAGCCGTAGCTTTCTACGCTGGCCCAATATTTCTCATTGGTCACGTTATCCATACCAACACGCCAGACCATATCATGATCGTTAACCTTAGTTCGGTAACGCATTCCCAGGTCGAGGGTGGTATAGCTATCCAGCGATTTGGTGTTCTGCGCATCCGCATATTGTGAGCCGGAATGGTTCACATACGCCGTGGCCGTCAGACCGTCCACCGGCTTGATATCGTACTCCGCGCCCAGCACAAAGTAGTAACGCGGCACCCCGATCGCCTGTTTACCGTTAAGCGTGCCGTTGGCGGACTCGGTAATCTGCGCATCCACCCAGGTGGCGCTGCCATTCAGGCGGAAGCCCAGTACCGGCTCGCCAAACAGATTCAGCTCCACGCCACGGTTACGCTGCTCGCCATTCAGCGCATAGACGTTGTCGCTGTTGGTGATGGCATTCGGCTTACGGATATCAAACAGCGACAGCGCCCCGCCCACGCGTTCGAAATCGACCTTCACGCCCACTTCGTTCTGTTTGGAATGGGCGATGCCGGTGGTCTTGCCGTAGTTCGCTGCGGTGTTCGGTGCGGCGCTGCCTGGTTGCAGGGCTTCGGTATGGTTCGCATAGAAAGAGACCTCTTTCCACGGCTTATAGACCACGCCATACGTTGGCATCCAGCGGCTGGCATCGAAATTGGAATCGCTCTCTTCGGCACCGGTGTCGTTATCGTAGCTACGCACCACCACTTTCTGATGGCGGGCGCCAGCGGTAAACAGCAGGGTATCGTCGAAGAAGCCCAGCGTATCGCTCAGCAGATAACCCTGAGTGCGGGTTCTGTTGGTGGTCAGCGGATCATTGTAATCCCCGCTGCCAGAGGTATTTTCCGGCACGGCGGTTGTCGGCGTGTCGTAAATATTGGTATCGACCGACGGGCCGCCATAACGCCAGGCAATTTTATCGCGCTTAACCACGGCGGAGTAACCGAAGTTCACTTTATGGGTGATAAATCCGGTGGTGAAATTGCCGCGAATGCCGGTCATGCCGCTGAAGGAATCAAGAATACGGTTAGTATCCAGACGGCCATACTGCGCATCGCCGCTGGCATCCAGCACCGTCGGGCTGGCATACAGGCCCATTTCATGGGAGTGCTGACCACCGACTGCGCCATACCAGGTCCAGTTATCGGTTAAGTCATATTCTGCCTTCGCCATACCGAACTGGCTTTCGATATCGCTATAGACCCACGGCTGGCTGGTGTTATGCGTGGCCGATGGCGCGGCAGGAATGAAATCCAGGCCAGAGACGTTAATGCCGATGCGACCGCCGTGGAAGGTCTGTTTCTGATAACCCATATCCAGCGAGGTGCGCAGGCGATCGCCGCGGTAATCCAGACCCAGTGAAGCGGCGGTGGTGCGGCGTTTTTCACCGTGAACCGCGGTATCCCCCTCACGATCCAGCACATTCACCCTGACGCCGAACTGGTTATTATCACCAAAGCGACGACCCGCATCGACCGAGGCTCCCACCTGAGAAGACGAGGTGTAGTCGAGGCCCACGCGCGCCATCGGCGTATCTTCTGCATGTTTGGGTTCGAGGTTGATCATCCCACCCACGCCGGACGTGGCCGCACCATTCACCAGGGCGTTGGCCCCTTTGAAAATTTCAACGCGATCAATTAACTGGGTATCAACCACCTGACGCGGCATCACGCCCGGCAAGCCGCCGAACGTCATATCGTCGCCGTCTAATTCAAAACCGCGAATACGATAGGTTTCAGCGAAGTTGCCGTAACCCTGCACGTTCTGCACGCTGGCGTCGTTACGCACCACATCAGCGATGGTTTTCGCCTGCTGGTCCTGAATCATTTTGGAGGTGAAGCCAATCACGTTGAACGGTACGTCCATCGCATTTTGTTCACCCAGCATACCGAGACGGCCGCCGTGGGCGATCTGACCATCGAGATAGGCCGGCACCAGCTGATCGCCGCCCGGTTTAAAATCGGTTTGCGGTGTTGCCACCACCGTCAGCGTTTGCTGTTCATTTTTTGCCGCCTGAGCGGCGGTAGTCGTCGTGGTGTTGGTCGTAGCAGCCATCACTGGCAAACAACCGGCACTGACCATTACTGCCAGCAGTGTCGGTTTCAGTCCGGGATTGAAAGGCGTTGTTTTGCGCATGGATATCCCCTGATGCAAAATTTACTGAGAATCATTATTATTGCGGTTTGCGATTATGCTTAGCGCCGTTCTTAATGCAAGCAAAATCCTGCCAGGTGACTGGCATCATTCAGGCAGCGTTTGAGCAGCGCGATCGCAGGGATGACGGAACAGGGTTGCGCAGCGGCAGGACAAAGGCAGGGTTTTCAATCAGGTAGCGCGGATGGACGGTTACAGTCGCGCTGAAACCGTCCGGTTTTACCGTCAGGCATCACGCCAGCGGCGGAACACCAGCGAGGTATTGATGCCGCCAAAAGCGAAGTTGTTTGACTGGATATAATCGGTCTCAAGCTGACGCGCTTCACCCATGATGTAATCCAGCTCGCCACACTCCGCCGCAGGCTGCGTCAGGTTCAGCGTCGGGGCAAACCAGCCTTCGCGCATCATCTCAATACTCATCCACGCCTCCAGCGCCCCACAGGCGCCAAGGGTATGGCCGAAGTAGCTTTTCAGCGACGATATCGGCGTATTGGCGCCAAATACCGCCGCAGTCGCCTGACTTTCCGCAATATCGCCACGATCGGTGGCGGTGCCGTGGGCATTGACGTAACCAATCTGATCCGCGCTAACGCCCGCCATCTGCAACGCGCGCTCGATGCAGATTTGCATGGTTTCGCGCTGCGGCTGGGTGATGTGCGCCGCGTCGCAGTTGGTGTGAAAACCCACCAGCTCGGCGTAAATGGTGGCGCCGCGCGCCTGCGCATGTTCCAGCGACTCCAGAATCAGCGTCCCTGCCCCTTCGCCAATCACCAGCCCGTCGCGCTGCTGATCGAAGGGCGCTGGCGTGGTGTGCGGCGCATCGTTGCGCTGGCTGGTGGCGAACAGCGTGTCGAACACCGCCGCCTCGGAGGGACAGAGTTCTTCCGCGCCCCCCGCCACCATCACGGTTTGATAGCCGTGACGAATCGCTTCCCAGGCATAACCAATCGCCTGGCTGCCCGAGGTACAGGCGCTGGAGGTTGGGATCACCCGACCGCGCAGACCAAAAAACAGCCCGGCATTCACCGCCGTGGTGTGCGGCATCATCTGCACGTAGGTGGTGCCGGTGATGTTGTTGGTGTGTTTTTCCGTCAGCATGGTGGCGAATTCGCTCACCGGACCGGTGCTGCCGGTGGAGGAACCATAGGCAATGCCGGTCTCACCGCTGGTCAGGACCGGATGGTCGATCAGCCCGGCCTGCGTCAGCGCCAGCTCCGTGGCGCGGGTCGCCAGCAGCGACACACGCCCCATGGCACGGATACGCTTGCGCGTGTAGTGATCCGGCAGCGTAAAGTCATCCACCGGTGCGCCCAGCAGCGTATGCAGCCCGTCGTACACCTGCCATTCCGGCATTTTGCGTACCGCGTTCTGCCCCTGTTTCAGGCGGGCGGCCACTGCCGACCAGCTCTCGCCAAAGGCTGTGACGCCGCCCATCCCGGTTACGACAACGCGCTGTATCACAGCATACCTCCATTGATTGAAATCACCTGACGCGTGACGTAGCCCGCGATATCCGACATCAGATAGCTGGCCAGTCCGGCCACCTCTTCCGCCGCGCCCATACGCTTCATCGGAATCATCTTCATGGCTTCGTCAATCACCTGCGGCTCCAGATCGGTCATGCCGGTGTCGATCAGCCCTGGCGCGATGCAGTTGACGGTAATTTTGCGTTTCGCCAGCTCAATCGCCAGCGCCTTGGTGGCACCGATAATGCCCGCTTTCGCCGCGCTGTAGTTGACCTGGCCGCGATTGCCCATAATGCCCGACACTGAAGAGAGCGTAATGATGCGTCCGCCTTTACGCAGGCCAATCATCGGCATTACGCAGGGGTGAATGACGTTGTAGAAGCTGTCGAGATTGGTATGGATCACGCTGTCCCACTCTTCGTCACTCAGCGCCGGAAACGCCGCATCACGGGTGATGCCCGCATTGCTGACCACGCCATAATAGGCGCCGTGCGCGGCGATATCCTGTTCCAGCGCGGCACGCGTGGCATCACGCTGCGCGACATCGAATTGCAGCGTGCGCCCGGTACCGCCCGCCGCCGCCAGCTGCGCCAGCGTCGCGCTGGCGCCCGCCGCGTCACGGTGATAATGCACCACCACATTAAAACCATCCTGTGCCAGGCGCAGAGCAATGGCACGTCCGATTCCCTTGCTCGCGCCGGTCACTAATACGCTACGTGTCATGGCTGATTTCCTTGTGGCAATAATCGTTGTAATTCATCGTCGTTCGGTTGATAGGTGTTGAGGCGGCCGCTGGCCAGCTGCGCGGCAGCGTGGCGGATTTCCCCTTCAAAACTGCCCAGTCGCTCATCACGCATCAGCAGATGCATCTCCACCTGCAAAGTGATGCCTGCGGCAAAGGCGGCAGTGGCGGCGCGGTAGCCGCGCCCGCCCAGCAGCATTCCGGGGCGGATGGCGTCTGCGCCTTGCTGCCTGGCATGAAAGCCAGACCAGACGCCCACCGTCTGCGCCATGATCTCCACGCCAAACCAGGCGGGCAATTCGCCCTGCGGGGTGAGAAACGGCGCCAGCACGCCCTGCGCGTCAATGGTTACTTCGCAGATCACGCGGTCTGCGGTTACCGCAATCACGCGATCCAGCAGCAGCATCGGGGCCTGGTGCGGTAAATACGCGCTTACCGGCAGAAAATCAGCCATCGACTCGTCCTGTAATCAGGCAGGTGTTGTTCCCGCCAAAAGCAAAAGAATTAGACGCAATCACCGGACGCGCCAGCGGCTGCGCCTCGGTAATCAGACCGCAATCCGGCAGCGTGAGATCGCGCTCGGCCTGCGAGAAATCCTGCGGCGGCAAAGGTAAGTGGTGATCCAGCAGCAGCAAGGACAGCGCCGCTTCGGTGGCACCGGCCGCGCCCAGCGTATGACCGGTAAGATGCTTGGTTGAACTGCTGGGGACGCTGTTGCCAAACAGGCGGTGCACCACCGCCGACTCCACCTGATCGTTGAGCGGCGTCGCGGTGCCATGCAGATTGATATACCCCACCTGCTGCGGGGCTAACCCCGCCTGTTGCAGCGCCATCAGCATGGCGCGTTCGGCCCCGACGCCCTCCGGGTGCGGTGCCGACATATGCCAGGCGTCCGAGGATTCACCGGCACCCAGCAACGCCAGCGGCTGCGGTTCACGCGTCAGCAACAGCAGCGCCGCCGCTTCACCGATCGAGATCCCGTCACGATCGCGGCTGAACGGCGCACAATGGCGTTCCGAGAGCGACTCCAGGCTGGCGAAACCATTAATCGGCATTCGGCTGAGTGAGTCGGCGCCGCCCACCAGCGCCACGTCGGCGAGGCCAGCCGCAATCAACCGCTCGCCGCTGATAATGGCGCGGGCGCTGGAGGAACAGGCGGTGGACAGGGTATAGGCCGGGCCATCCAGCTCAAGATAATGCGCCAGAAAGCGCGAGGGATCGCCCATCTCCTGCATACGATAATCGTAACCCGCCACGCCGCCGCTCACCTGACGATCGCCTTCATCAACGCCCGAGGTGCTGGTGCCGAGGATCACCGCCACGCGGTCGCGACCGTATTGCGCGATGGCCGCCTCCACCGCCGGGCGGATCTGCGCCAGCGCCGCCAGCAGCAGCTGATTGTTGCGGCTATTATGCGCCGCCAGCGCAGCGGGAACCGGCGGCAAAGCGCCCTGCACGGCACCCAGCCAGCACGGTTTGTCGCCCGCCAGCCAGCCCTCGCGCAGCTGCATACCGGGTGCGACGCCCCGTTGCAGCTGGGTGGCGATCTGCGCCAGGCTGTTGCCCAGCGCGTTAACCATGCCGTATGCCGAGATGTAGATCATGATGCGTCCAGCTGTTGAATCTGTATCTGATAACCAAAGGCGCGCTGATCGATGCTGATCGGCGTGCGCTGGCTGCCGCGCTGCATGTAACGAATCAGCGTCACCACCTTGCCCGCCGGATCGCGCAGCTCGCGTCGATCGCCAATATCCTCTAACTGCCAGCCCGGCGGCAGCTGGGGCTGCCAGGCGCTGATTGGCCAGTGGCTGAGCATAATATCAGCCAGCACCTGGCTGGCGGGCGGCATTTCCGGCAGCGCCATCATCTGCTGAGTATGGATGCCATTGCTGTCATAGGTGACGCGGAACAGACGAATGCCGAGCGACGACAGCCCGGCCAGGCTGATTTGCTGTCCATCCGCCGCCAGCAGCACCAGCAGCGACTGGGTTTTCCCTTGGGCGTGGCCGGTTAACAGCTGCTGCTGCTGGAACGCGGGCGCAATACCCGGCGCGGGCAGCGTCACGCGCACCCCCGGCTTCAGCCAGGCGGTTGGTCGATTGGCCTGGCTGTTGTGCTGCGCGCAACCGCCCAGCAGCAGGCTGATCAGCAGCAGAATCATGCCCTTATTCATCGTTGCTTCCTTTTCTGCACCAGCGCCAGCGGCGCCAGCAAAAATGCACAGAAGATGCCGCTGCACAGCACGATACCAAAGCTGCTGATAGCCGCGGTGCTGCTGAATACCAGCATACCGAGCGTCAGCAGCGTGGTCATCATCGCCAGCGTCACCGCCAGCATTGAGGTAAGCGGCGTGCCGCGGGGGTTGCTGAAAAACAGCGTGTAATTGATGCCGATGCCCAGCACCAGAATCAGCGCCAGCAAAGCAAACAGATTGAGGCTGGCACCCGTCCAGCCGAGGGTGGCCAGTGCCGCCGCCAGCGACAGCCACGACGGCAGCGCGCTGCGCAGCCCCGCTTTCAGCCCCAGCCGGATCAGATAGCTCAGGGTGATCAGCAGCAGCGCCAGCGCCAGCAGGCCGCTGAGCAGGCTGCGCCAGAAGGCAAACAGCTGATCATAGCTGGCCTTGCGATCGACCCAGCTGACGCCCGGCTGTTTCCCGGCCAGCTGCTGCAACGCGCCGCTGTCGCGCACGCCATTGACCGGCACCAGCACGCTGCTGAGCCCGTCCGGCAGCGACAGCCACAGCAATCGCCAGCCTTCGCTCAGCGGGCTTGCCAGCCAGTTTTCTGGCGTGACCGGCATAGCGCTGAGATCGGGGTCTGCCGGGGTGACGCCGGCTTGTTTCAGGCGCGCGGCGACGGTCGGAGCCGCCTGACGCAGCAGCGCCAGATCCTGCTGTTGCTGCGCCAGCGCGCTGAGCGGCAGCAGGCGATAGCCCGCCAGCCAGCCCTGCTGCTGCGCCTGCTGCAACCGGGGAGCCAGCGCGCTCAGCCGTTGCAGCGTTTGTTGTTCGTTATCGCCCCACAC
The DNA here is from genome assembly GCF_059730485.1 of Pantoea sp. X-Soil-TKNS-1207. NCBI lineage: Bacteria > Pseudomonadati > Pseudomonadota > Gammaproteobacteria > Enterobacterales > Erwiniaceae > Pantoea > Pantoea sp. X-Soil-TKNS-1207. The sequence continues at coordinate 1,604,907 of NZ_AP035958.1, read as the reverse complement.
CACAAACCAGGTTTGATCCGCCTGCTGGCCGGTGAGCTGCGACAGCTGACGATCCTGCGCCAGCAGCTGGGCCGGGGCGCTTTGCAGATGGGCGATATCGTCGTCAATCTTCAGTTGCAGCATCCCGGTCAGCGCATACAGCGCCACCAGCGCGGGCAGTCCCCATTGCAGCAGCCGATTGCGGCGCCAGGCAGCCAGCCAGCGCGCCAGCCATACCATGCCCGGCACCGGACGTACCGGCAGGCCGCGCACCAGCCACGGATAGAAACAGATCACCGTCAGGCAGGAGGCGCTCAGGCCGCAGGCGGCAAACACCGCCAGCTGGCGTAAACCGGGGAACGGTGCCAGCAGCATCAGCAGCCAGGCAATGGCGGTGGTGGCGAGCGCCAGCAGCAGCGTGGCGCGCACCTTGTGCAGGCTTTGCCACGGGGTGGATTGATCGCCGTGCACCATACGTTCGGTCAGATAGTAGAGCGTATAATCGGCCGAGATGCCGACAATGCTGAGGCTCATCACCAGCGTGGTGAGATGCAGCTCGCCAAAGCACAACAGCGTCGCCACCGTACCGGCCATCGCGCCGATCGCCACCGACAAAGCGCACAGCGCCAGCGGACGCAGCGAGCGGAACACCAGCCAAATCAGCAACAGCAGCCCGACCAGCGTGGCGCTGCCGAGGGTTTCCACATCATGCTGCGCGCGCTGGCTGGCATCATCGCTGAACAACACGGTGCCGCGCGTCAGCAGCTGCGCATCCGGCCAGCGGGTTTTCAGTTGCTGCGCCAGCTGGTTTAGCGCGCTGACCAGCTGATGACTTTGCTGAATGCTGAACGCATTGCTCGCCAGTTCGCCATGCAGAAAATACCAGCGGCGCTGCTGTTGATCGTTCACCGTCAGCCAGCCGTTATGCAGCACCATTTTGCTGGCGTTTTGTTGCAGCGCCAGCTGCGCGCCACGCACCAGCAGCAAAGGATCGTGCTGCAACTCTTTGCTGCTGACGCCAGCAAAGGCGGAGAACAGCTGCGCCAGAATCCAGTCAGCCTGCCCTGCCCCGCCGTTTTGCAGACGCGCACGGGTGGCATCGTCGATCAAACCATTACGATGCTGCCAGGCGAAGCTGCCCCAGCGCGCCATCTGCTGGTCGTCCATCGCCCCGCTGACCTGGCGCAGCATCGGCAGGGCCTGTAGCTGCGCTTGCCACCAGGCTGCGGCGGCATCGCCATCCTGATCACTGGCGCTGACCAGCCATACCAGCTGCCGATCGAGGCGCTGCATAAATCCCTGCTGGATATCCGCCGGTGCCTGGCCGAGCGTCTGCTGCGGCAGCAGGGCCAGCACGCTGCTGTTCAGCTGGCTGCGCGGCAACAGGCAGGCCAGCGCAATTGCCAGCGCCAGGCACACCGCCAGCCACAGCAGCGCCAGCGTTTTTTCACTGTGTCGCAGCAAAACGCGCGCGCTCCTCGTCGGTGAGATGATCAGGCGTGGTGCGGGTGTCGCTCAGGGTGATATCGGTTTTATCGCCCTGTTTATCATCCAGCGTGATGTGATTGAGGAAGGCTGCGCCCTGCAATTCGATACGCTCGAAAATTTTATTCAGCGGTGCCGCTTTCGGCGTCAGATCCAGCTGCCAGTTATCGCCGCCCTTATCCTGAAAATTGAGGGTGAAATTCTCCTGCAACACCTTTTCGTCGGCCTGAAACAGCGCGCGCAGCAGATGGTTAAACTGGAACATTTGCGGGTTGCTATCGGCGGTGATCACCTGCGGCGGCTGGCCGCTCAGGCTCTGCACCATGCGTTTATCATCCAGCAGCAGCGTCATCGGGAATGGCGTATTTTGCTGCCACCACAACCCCTGCTGCCGGGCGATCAGTAACTGGCCGCGCGAGACCAGCGGCTGCGACATGCCGGCAATGGTGCGCACCTGGACAAAGTTAGCGCGGATCACCGGCTGGCTGGCAAAACGTTGTTGCAGCTGCTCAAGGGTGACTGCGCTGGCGCTGACGCTCCACAGCAGCAGTATCGTCATCACAATTCGTTTCATGGTTGCACTCCCAGACGTTCAAACAAAATGTCAGGCGAGACAAAACACATCTCCTGCGTGGCCTGACTGACCGCCACCTGAATGGTGTGGGCCTTGGTGGTCACCTGCCCCGCCGCGTTGCTGATGGCGTAATCAATGCGCAGGCGGTTTTCATATTCGCTGATCCAGGCGGCGACGCGGATAGCCTCTTCGCAACGCAGCGGCAGGCGATATTTCACCCGCGCGTCCACCACCGGCCAGACATAGCCGCTGGCCGCCATCTCGCTGTAGCTGTAGTTGACGCCGCGCAGCAGCGCTTCGCGCGCCACTTCAAAGAAGCGGAAATAGTTGCCATGCCACACCACGCCCATCGGGTCACAGTCGTGAAACGAAACCACAATCTCCACCTCGGCACGGTGGTTCTGCTCACTCATCGCTGTTCTCCTCTTCGGGCAACGTCCAGAAATCGTAAAAATTAAACCAGTCCAGCGGCGCAAGAAACGCATGATGTTGCAGCCGCCGGGCATAGCGATCCACCGCCTGCTGCAACGCCTGCTGACGGCTGGCACGCGGCAGCAGCAGCGGTGAGGCAAAGGCTTCGCAATGTACCCGCAGCTTGCCCTGTTCGCGCAGCGCGAACATCAGCAGCACCGGGCAGCGCAACGCGGCCGCCAGTAAAAACGGCCCCTGCGGAAAGGGCGCGGGCTGCCCGAGAAATTCGCTCCAGACGACGCGGCGCTCGCCGCCGCGCTGCCGATGCACCGCCGTGCGGTCGCCGACAATCGCCACCCACTCGCCCGCATCCAGCTTCTGTTGCAGCAGGATAGCGGTATCCGGGCCAATATCCGTGACCGGCATCAGATTGACCCCGGCCTGCGGCGCAATGCTCTCCAGCACCGCGCGGAAACGCTGGGCGTTGTCGGTAAACACCAGCGCATTAATCACCAGACCGCTCACCTGCTTCGCCATCGCGCGGCAGGCTTCGATATCCCCCAGATGCGAGGCGAGGATCAGATGCCCGGTGCCATCGGCCGCGCGGATCACCGCCTCTGCGCCGGGGGCAAAATCGATATCCCGTCCCCACTGCACATCGCCGCGCCAGCTGGCGACTTTGTCCAGCATACTGTGGCCGAAACGCAGAAAGTGGTGATAGCTGGTCAGCGGCCCGGTCAGGCGACGATTTTCCTGCTGCGCGCACTGCCGCACCCGCGTCAGCCACTGCTGCGACGCGGCGCGCGCCTGGCGGCCGCTCAGCCAGTACACCGCCACCACCGGCCATAGCAGCAGCAAAAACGGCAGCCGCCCGGCGCGCTGATACAGCCACAGCATAAAGCGCAGCCCCCACTGCCCCCGCCGTTCCGGCGTTGCCGCCCAGTGCTGCGTCTGACGGCGCTGCCTGAGCAGCTGCGGCATACGCGGCAACATGCCAAAGAACAGCCGGGTGTGCATCCAGGAGATACGCAGGTTGTCGCGCAGCGCGTCGAAGTGCGACAACCCGCTCGCCGGATAGGTGACGCGCGTCGCAAGGAAGCGACTCGGCGTGCCCTGCCAGTAGAGACGCACCATGATTTCGGTATCAAAATCCATGCGCTGGCCGATCGGCTGACGATCGCACAGCGCCAGCGACGGCCCCAGCGGATAGACGCGGAAGCCGCACATGCTGTCTTTCAGCGACAGCGACAGGGTTTCGACCCACACCCAGAAATGGGTGATGTAGCGCCCATACAGACGCGATTTGGGAATCGAGGCATCGTAAACCGGCTGGCCGGAGATCAGACAATCGGGATAGCGGCGCGCTTCGTCGAGCATCTGCGGCGTGTCTTCCACCTGATGCTGACCATCGGCATCCAGCTGCAACGCGTGGCTGAATCCGGCGGCAGCGGCCACGCGCATTCCGGCGATCACCGCCGCGCCCTTGCCCTGATTGGTCGCCAGCCGATGGATTTGCAGCTGCGGCGCGCTGAGCGCGTCAATCTGCTGGCGCGTCTGCGCATCGCTGCCATCATCGACAATGATGATCGGCAGATTAAAGGGCGCGAGACGTTGCAGCACCGACGCCAGCATCGCGCCGTGGTTATAGCAGGGGATCAGCACGCAGGGCGCAAAATGCGGACTCAGCACAGGCGAATCTTCCCGCTGCTGGCAACCGACGGGCCGCCATCAGCCAGCAGGCTATAGGTGAAGCTGAGCAGTGATTTCTCCGCCTGCCAGTGCAGTTGCAGCTCCAGCTGCGCATTCGGCGGCACCGGCTGCTGGAATTTGATGTTGTCAATCGAGGCGAAACTTTTGCCCGGCGCCAGACGCGTCAGACCGTAGTGCATCACCCAGTCGAGCTGGGCCACGCCCGGCAGGATCGGCAGCGTGGGGAAATGGCCGCGAAACCAGAACAGGTCGTCAGCCACATGCAGGCGCAGCGTCAGCGTGTCGTCGTGCTGCTGCGCATCAAGTTCAACCGGCAACATGAAAAAGCTCCTCAATTTGCGGCCACGCGCGTTTACTCTGCGCGGTCACCGGGATGGCGGTGACGACACGCCAGTAGCGCGGCATCGCCACCGGCTCCAGCCAGGGTTGCAATGCCTGTTTCCACTGTTGTTTACGTTGCGTCAGATCGGCGGCATCCAGCGTTTGCGGCAGCGCCAGCACCACGCCAATCGCCTGACGGCCATGACGCTGGATCGCCAGCGCGGCGGCATCATCAACCCCCGGCAGCGCCAGCAGGCGGCGTTCAATCTCGCTCAGCGAGACGCGTTTGTCTTCGATCTTCACCACCCGATCCTGACGGCCGGCCAGCTGAAAATGGCCGGACGGCTGCTGCACCAGGCGATCGTCCAGCGGCCAGCCGTCGGCGGTTTCCAGCAACGGTGAAAAGACGCACCAGTTGTCATCCGCCAGCGCCGCCAGCCGCACCGCCGGAAAACAGTGCCACGGCGTCTGCGCCGCGCTGAGGTGACGCCAGGCGATAACCCCGGTTTCGGTGCTGCCGTAGATTTCATCCACCGCACAGCCTAAACGCTGCCGGGTGCGTTCGGCATCCGGCCACGGCAGCGCGCCGCCTGCCGAAACAATCAGTTCGCAGTGCGGCAACGGGAGATCCGGGTCGAGGCGACGTAAAAACGCCGGGCTGCTGATCAGGCTATAACGCCGATCGGGGCGTTGATCGGCCAGCTGTTCGCTGTAAAACAGCTGCTGCGCGGCGAAAGGTAAACCGAGCGCCATCGGCAACACGATACGGAAGCTCAGGCCATACAGATGCTGATGGCTGACCGAGGCAATGATGTGGCTTTGTTGCAGGCGTGCGCCCCACAGCGTCGCCAGCCATTGCGCTTCGAGGTCCAGCGCGCGCACCGACTTCACCACCCGGCGTGGGTTGCCGGTGGAACCGGAGGTGAACAGCACCAGGGTGGCATCGGGCGCGATATCCGGCAGCGTGCCCTCCGCCTGCGCGCCATCCCAGCGCAGATGCGGCAGCGTGATGTCCAGCGGCATATCGCTGATCACCCCATCAAGGCTGGCGGCCATCTCATTCAGCTGTGCGGCGCGGCAATGGCCGGGAATGACCGGGGTTTTTCCCAGATGCCATAACGCCAGCAACGCCGCGGTGAAGTGATAGCTGTTGTCAAAACACAGCGCCCAATGCTGCCCTGGCTGCGTTTGCAGGCGCGCGCACAAGGCGATCACCTGCTGGCGCAGGCTGGTTAAGCGATATTGCTGCTGCCCGTGCCAGGCGACGGTGCGATCGTCGGCGCGCAGCCAGTGGGCGATGGCCTGTACCTTCATGCCTGTCTCCTCATCCGCTGACGCAGCAGCCATTCGCCGCCCATCAGCGTCCCCATCAGCAGATAGCTGATGCATCCATTCCAGAGTGTCCATAGCGAGAGATCCGCCAGCAGGCAGGTGATCAACGCCACGCTGCCATTGAAGAGAAAAAAGCCGCACCAGACCTGGGTTACGCGACGGGTATAGCGCACCGCGCGCGCGGGAAGTTGCGGTTCACGTAGCCGGGCGAGACGTTCCACCAGCGGCATGGCGCTCCACAGCGAGCTGCCAAACAGCGCCAGCATCAGCGCGTTGACCACGACCGGATACCACAGCAGCAAATGTTGTCCGCGCAGCCACAGGCTGGCGAGACACAACAGACAGCCCACCAGCGCCAGCAGCAGACCAACACGCGCCAGTGCGCCATGCGACTTGCGTAAGCTCCAGCCGCGTAACACAAACAGCAGCGCCAGCAGCAGCAACAGCGGACGCCATTGCGGATAGCTTAGCGCCAGCCATACCAGAAACGGCCAGGCGAGCAGCGCAATGCCGTTCAGCAGTCGCAATGCCGCTCGCATCCCGTCCTCAGACTTCGCGCATCAGTTGGTCAACGGCATCCACCACATCCTGCACGGTGCGTACCGAACGGAAGATTTCCGGTTTGATTTTACGGCCGGTGCGCTTTTGCAGGTGCACCACCATATCAACGGCGTCGATGCTGTCGAGTTCAAGGTCTTCATACAGACGCGCATCCGGGCGGATGTCGTCAGCATCGATTTCAAATAGTGAGGTCAGCAGCGCCGCAACTTCCTGGTAAATCTCGTCTTTATTCGTCATTTTTGCCGCTCTCAGGCTCGCTGTTGTTCAATAAACGCGGCCAGCGTGGCCACGGAAAAAAAGTGCGCGCGCAATGTTTCGCTCTCGGCGGAGAGCTGGACGCCAAAGCGATTTTTCACCGCCAGCCCCAGTTCCAGCGCGTCGATGGAGTCGAGTCCCAGACCCTCGCCAAACAGCGCCGCATCGGTGTCGATATCGTCCGGGCTGATATCTTCCAGATTCAGCGTGTCGATAATCATATGTTTAATATCGTTGATCAGTGCTTGCATACTTACTTCATCTCTTCTGGGACCAGCGCCTGTTGCAGATGACGCGTCAGGCGACGCGCCGCCAGCGGCTGCGCATCTTCATCTGCTTCGCTAAAAGTCTGGCTATCAATACGCGATTGTACGCGCACAGTAAAAAGCGGTTTAACCGGCGGAATCTGATACCAGCGGCTTTGTTTATCCAGCATACGCTGGCTGCAACTGATATGAACCACGCGCAGATCGCATCCGGCGCGCACGGCGATATTCGCCGCGCCGCGCTGGAGCTTAAGCGGCTCGCCGTAACGGGTACGGGTGCCTTCGGGAAAAATCAGGATGGTATCGCCGCGCGCCAGTCGCTGCTGGCTATCCGGCAGCAACGTCTCCGCTTCGCTATTAATCAGATAATCCGCTGCGCGAATCACCCCGCGCAGAAAGAGATTGCGTTGCAGGTCCGCTTTCACCAGGCAATCCATCTCCGGCATCACCGAGGCAATCATCACGTAATCAATCAGCGACGGATGGTTAGCGACAATCAGACAGCCACGATCCTGTTGCAGCAGCGCCGCCCCCTCGATGTGATAGTCATAGACGCCCACAAAGCGGCAAAAACGCAAAAAGCAGCGGAAGCTGAAGGCGATGCTACGACGGGCGATCTGACGGCGGCGCACCGCATCGCCCTGCACCAGTAGCAGCAGGTTGAACCAGATCAACGACAGCAGCAGCCCGCCGACGCTGAACAGGGTAAAACAGACGGCGGTCATCACCAGTCGCCAGTAATAATTGAACGCCGTGCGTCCGAGCGGCAAGGTGTTGTCAGCCATGCGTATGTTCCCACAGCCATTGATGGCGTTCGCCCTGCACGCTAAAGGTGCGCTGCTGGCTCAGCATCGCGTGCAGCCAGAGCAAACTTTGGGGTAGCGCATCAGGTTGGGGGTCAGACCGGGCCTGCGCCTGACAGCGCCAGTCATCGCCCGCACCCAGCAGCAGCGCGACCGCGTAGGGGGCATTGAACGGCATATCAGCCAGCCACGGGCGATAGTAATCCGGCACCTGGCCGTCAAAATCCACCAGCAGCACCTGACGATAGCCCGCCTGATGCAAGGATGTGACTTCAATTAATCCCTGCTGGAAGCTGTCGATCCCCGCTGACAGCGAGCTGGCGACCAGCGGCTGACGTGCCGCAATGGTCAGACTGCCAACCGCGGAGTTGTGCACGGACATGGCAAAATCGGTCGGCGATAGCGCCTGTTGCTGCGCCAGCGTGGTGAGAATGCGCAGGTTACGCTCCAGTTCACCGTGGCGGCTGGTAAATACCACGGCATCCACCTGCTGACGCGCCAGTAACGCCAGCCCACACTCCACCGCCGCCCGGCTGCCGACGCTGAGACGTCGCGCCGTCATCATCGGCAGAAATTGCGGTTTAGCGATGGGTTGGGTGGCATCAATCAGCGGAGCCTGTTGGCCCCACTGCTGCCAGGCGCTGGCAGTAGCAAGGCCAGGCGCAGCGGCGTGCCAGTCGATGAGCGTGTAAGCGAGTTTCATACCTGCATTCTTTCATAAGCCTCAGGGATGGTCAGATTTTCACTGTACGGCATCCCTTCCCTGCCTGGTTCCAGTCATTCGCCAACGACGGATGACTGCCGGGGCGCCAGACGGACAACCGGCCCGTCAGACGTTATTTCGGCAGTATACTGGCTAACTTTACAACCTGGCGACAATCCTGCGCGGACGCCGTTATTTGGCAGCCTGGGCGGCAAGACGCAGCTGGATATCCTGGTCAAGGTTGTGCACCCAGCGGTTGTAATTACGGTGGATCTGGCCGCCACTGGCTAACAGATTCTGGCTGCCCACGTATTGAATGCTGTAGCCATGAGGGGTGTAGGTCACGCGGATATCCGCAGAATGACCACGCTGCGCCAGGCGGCCATTGATCACGCCCGGACCCGCCGGCGTCATGATCCACTGACGGCTGATGCCAGCTTCAATAATGGCGTTTTTCATCTGGCTGTCGCTGTAGTTCTGGCTCAGCGTTTGATTGATGTTATCGATCGGCGCTGTACGTGAAGCACAACCCGTCAACAACGCGGCGGTAATAACGAAAGCAACAGCCAATAAATTCTTCTTCATTTCCTTTTTTTCCCCTGTCATGGCAAACCGCAACTCAGGCGGTCGCGCGTAAAATTACCCGCACTATTCCGTTCAGACTGTGTAAAGCGGTGCGGATAATACCACTTTTTGTAAAGACAAGTAAAAAAAAGCATGAAGCGCTTTGTTATCCGCATCTGACCATGAAAAATCAGATAAATCTCTGATATTGCCTGCGCATCTGCCATGAAATTCAGTGGCGCTATGATCATCATCCTTGCCAGCCGCCGCCCAGCGCGCGGTAAAGATCAATTTGTGCCAGCAGCAGGGTGTTTTTCACGCTCACCACGCTGAGCTGGGTACTGAACAGGGTGCGCTGCGCATCCAGTTCATCCAGATAGGAGGCGTAGCCATTCTGATAACGGTTACGCGCAATGCGCAGCGCTTCACTGACGAAGGTTTGCTGTTTTTCCAGCTCCGTCAGCTGCTGCTGATTGCGGCGAATGGCATCCAGCGCGGTATCCACCTCGGCAAAGGCATTTCTCACAACTTTTTCATAACCATATAAGGTCTGATTACGCGTCGCCATCGCCACATCCACCTGCGCGGTCAAGGCTTCACGGTTAAGGATCGGTGCGAGAATGCTGCCGCCGATACTCCACAGGCGGAACGGATTATCCATCAGCTGGTGCAGTTGATAACTTTCCAGCGTGCCGGTGGCGGTGAGGTTAAGTGAAGGCAGCAGTTGCGCCTGGGCTGAGGCCAGCGAGGCGTTGGCGGCCAGCAGCTGGCGCTGCGCCTGCACAATATCCGGACGACGATTCAGCAGCTGCGACGGCAGCAGCGTCGGTAACGTCTGCGGCTGGATCTGACCGAAATGATCGACACGGGCGATCTGACGCGGGTTCATCCCCACCAGCACGCTGAGCGCGTTCTCCTGCTGGGCAATCTGGTGCTGCAACTGCGGCACCTGCGCTTTTGCCGTCTGGTATTCCGAGGCCGCCTGCATCCACTCCAGCCGCGAGGTATAACCGGTTTCAAACTGACGCTGCGCCAGATTCAGCGAATTTTCTCGCGTCGCCAGCGTCGCCTGGGTGACGCGCAGCTGTTCATCCAGCGCGCACAGGCTGAGATAACCGGACGCCACCGAACTGGCCACGGTTAATTCTGCTGCTGCGGCGGCGGCACGTTGCGCGTCGAGGGAAGCCTCGGCGGCACTGATGCTGTTGCTGCGGCTGCCCCACAAATCAACATCGTAATTGGCCTGCAACAGCCCCTGAAAAACCGCGTTTTCATAGGGTTGTCCGGTAACGGCCGAAAGCGTGCGCTGGTGCGTCGCAGCAACGCCCGCTGACAGCGTCGGGAAGTTATCCCCCTGCGCCGCGCGTAATTCGGCACGATATTGATCGACACGGGCGCGCGCGGTAAGAATATCGCTGTTGTGCTGCAACGCCTGGCTGACCAGCCGGTTCAGGTTGTCATCACCAAACGCGCGCCACCATTGCGCTTCCGGCGCAGCGCCCGGCCCCACCTGCTGCCGCCAGCCGTCGGGGATCGGCAGCGACGCCGGGGCTTTTTCCACTTCGGTGGCACAGCCGCTCAACAGCAGAGCAGTCAGCGTTGCCAGCAGTAAACGGCTCATGGCGCAGCCTCGCGCGGTGCGGCTGCGGTATCAATAGCCACCTCCACCGACATGCCAGGACGCAGTTCACGTAAGTCATCGCCGTGGATTTTGATGCGTACCGGGATGCGCTGGGCAATCTTGACGAAGTTGCCGGTGGCGTTATCCGGCGAAATGGCGCTGAATTCAGAACCGGCGGCGGGCGAGATATATTCCACGCTGCCGTCGAAGCGCTTGCCATCCAGCGCATCGACACGGATGGTCACCGGCAGACCCGGCTGGATGCGCGCCAGCTGCGTCTCCTTCAGGTTGGCAATCACCCATTTGTTATCCGGCACCACCGAGGTCAGGCGCGTACCTGCCGTGACGAAGGTGCCCTTACGCACCGACAGCTGGCCCAGCTGTCCGTGGTCCGGCGCGATAATTCGCGTGTTGGCCAGATCGATATCCGCCAGTTCCAGCGCGGCCTGGGCGCTGGCGACATCGCCCTCCAGCGAAGCGCGATTGACGATCACCGTTTGCAGATTCTGCTGCGATACCGCCAGCTGAGCCTCAGCCTGACGCACCTGCGCCTGCGCCTGGGCATTGGCGGCACGCGCGGCGTCACGTTCGCGCACCGATAGCGATCCATCCGCGGTCAGATTCTCCACTCGCTTGAGGTCAAAACCGCTTTTCAGCGCCTGCGCTTTGGCATTGTCCACCGCTGCCTGATTGCTGAGGATGGTGGCCTGCGCGCTTTTACGCTGCTGTTGGTTGTTATTCAGCGCCGCCTGTTTCATTGCCAGCTGCGCCTGGGCCTGGTGGACACGCTGACGATAGATGCGATCGTCGATGGTCATCAGCAGCTGCCCCTTCTCCACCGGCTGCAAATCCACCACATTCACCGCCGTCAGATAGCCACTGACCTGCGGGCTGATAAAGGTTACCTGGCCGCGCACATAAGCGTTTTCGGTGGACTGAATGGCGCTGGTGAAGGGCCACAGCTGCCAGGCATACAAAATCACCAGCACCCCGACCAGCACGATACCGCTGCCGGTGGCAATCGAAAGAATGCGGCGGCGGTTGGTACGCTCGCGCTCTGCGGCCTGAAGATCGTCCTGTTGACTCATGGGGTCTCCGTTCGGTTTGCTGATAAAGCCTGCTGGCGCTGCTCCGCCAGATTACGTCGTGCCTGCCGCCAGTTGAGGTAACGCTGACGCGTCAGGCGCCACAGCACCCACATCAGCGTCACCAGCGCCAGGCCAGCGGTCAGTAAATAGGTATCGTTGTAGGCCAGGATATTGGATTGCAGCGTGGCGACGGTTTGCAGCTGACTGCTGCTCTGCGCGCTGAGTAAGGTGCCATCCGGCAGCTGGCTGTTAAACAGCGCGCTGTACTGGCTGAGGCGTTCGGTGACGTTGGGATTCAGCTGCGACAGCTGATCGCCCAGCAGGCTGGAGTGATATTTTTCGCGCCACGTCTGGAAGGTGCCGAGGATTGCCGCGCCAATTAAACCGCCGAGGTTCTGGCTCATGCCAAACAGCACCACGAAACTCACCAGATTTTTCGGCTGAGTCACCACGCTACCGATGCCCAGCAACATCGCCGGGGCCATAAAGAACGCGCTGCTGAAACCGAGCAGGAACTGGCTGACGTACATGTTGTCGCCGCGCGTCAGCGGACTGGCCTGCGCATCCATTAGCGAGGCGATGATCATCACCACCAGCGAGATAACAATCGGCCAGCTGAGGTGATTGGGGCGGATAGTTAGCGCGCTTAACGCAATCCCGGCAATCACCCCGAGAATGATCGCCAGCGCCATGCCGCGCATCTGATCGTTAAGCAGACCCAGCTGTTGCAGGAACCCCACCGCACCGGTGTTCTGCTCGGCCAGCACGATGCGCATCATAATCATCACGATACCCAGCCGGATCATCATGCCGTTACTCAGCCAGCGGGTGTTAATCAGTGGATTTTTCCGGTTATGCTCCAGCACCGCCGCCGCCACAATCAGCACCAGCGCGATCGCCAGCGCCACCCCCAGCCAGGGCGTGGTAAACCACCATTCGATACGGCCCAGTGACAGTACCGCGCAGATCAGCGCCATGCCGGGCGCCAGCAATATAAAGGTGACGAAATCGAGTTTCTCAAACGCTTTGATGCGGTCGCCGGGCGGCAGTTTCACCACCAGCACACACCCCAGCGCAATCATCGCCAGCCCGAGTTCAAACAGGTATAACCCGCGCCACTCATCCAGCTGCAACAGCTCGGTGGAGAACAGCCGCGCCAGCGGGATCGCCAGCTGCGAGGCGGTCAGACCAATCACCAGCGCTTTCAGCCGGTGTTTCGCCGGCCATGCCTGGATCTGGTAATAAATGCCCAGCGAACTGAGCGCAGCGCCCACCATGCCGTGCGCGGTACGTACGATAATCGCGGAACTGAGATCGTTCGCCAGCAGATGGAAAAACGCCACCAGCACGTACAGCACCAGAAAGGCTTCGGTAAACAGGCGCAGGCCAAACTGCTGACGAAACTTCACCAGCAGCAGGTTAATGGAGATATTGCCCATTACATACACCGCCGGTAGCCAGGCGATTTCATTGGAATAGGCGGCGAATGTGCCTTGCAGATTGGTGAGGTTAGCGGTGACCAGCGCATTGCTCAGCGCGCCGGTAATTGAGATCAGCAGGCCGATCAGGCCAAACGCGATGCGTTTCGACGGTGAATGTAACGGTGTCGAGGGCGATCCCGGCAGCATGGGTTTTTCATGCGGCAACCACTCCCGCTGAGCATAGGGATTGCGCTTCGTCACGTTACAGGGTTCCCAACCGCGTCAGCAGTTGCTGCAACACCTGTTCGGTGATGGCCAGCGCTTGTGGATCGATATCCGCCAGCAATTGCGTACGCAGCGCGTCTGCCTGCGTTTTCACTTCCTCGAATGCGACGTTGCCTTGTTCCGTCAGCACCAGCAGGCGTTTGCGGCGGTCTTCCGGCGGCTGCACGCGCGCCAGCAGCTGCTGTTTTACCAGCCTGTCCACCAGCGGCACGACGCTGGCCTCCTCCAGCCCAAGCAGCTGCGCCAGCGCTTTTTGCGTCGGCGGTTCACTGGCGGTGGCGACCGTGGCAATCGCCATCCAGCTGCTCATACTCAGGCCACTCTCTTTCAGACGACGATCGACTGCCAGCCGCCATGCGTGGGCGGTGAGGTGCAAGAGACGGGAAAAGGGTTGCGGGTAGTCGGTCAAATCGTAGCGGCCTAATGGTTAGATATCTAACTAAATGGTAACGTTATTATACGCAGAGCCGGTTGTGAATGAAAAGTGTTCGCGTGACAGGCAAAGTCCCAGGGTCTTCACCTCGCGTAATCCTGGCCATAACTGGCGCTGAAGGGTGAAGCTGTACAGCCTGTTTGTATAAGTTATCCTGAAGAAAACGCTATTTATCCGCCTGTAAGCTAAAGATTAGCACAAAATGATCATGATTTTCCTTGTACAGATTAATCCTTATTGTATAAGTTTACTCCCCGTGGGCCGGTTAACGGTCCCGTAACGAATGATGCACTTTGCGTCGCCTCTGAAGGTGTCAGTGGATTTCCACCTTCAGAGGTGTCTTTTTTGTGTGAGTTTGATGGATTGGGGTCTCTCACGCCTGTCCGCGTGAGGGTTATATCATCGCAGGTCTGATCTCCATCGAGTGGGCAGACTGAACCTTAGGGCTTTACACATGCAAAACGCCGCAATGAAGAGCGATCAGGCCATCGCCGAGTATTTTAATCTGGCGAGCAACAACGCAGGCAATGATATGGAAGTGTTTGGTCAGATCATTGCTGAAATCCTGCAAACCGGTATGCCCGTGACCAATAAGGCCATTATTTCCGTCCTTATTTCACGCCTGGAGCAGGAGAGTGACGTCGTTCAACTGGATATCTATCGCCAGTTGCTGGAAATGGTGGTGAATAAAACACCTGACGATATTTCGGTGTGATCAGTGATTCCACGGATGGAATCCTCCCCCCTTTTCATTCCTTTGGCTGGCATCAAAACATTTTGCCCGGTAACATCCTGTTCCCTGTCTGTTTCTCATCTGGTTACTGCCTTGCCGCTCCGGTAAGCGCAACATAATAAAAGAGCCTGCAGAAGTTATGAGCCATCCAACTGAACGCGCCACTGCGGTGGAGAGCGATATCACGGTGGGCCGCGTCTTGCGCTCGCCTGCTTTATTAACCCGCGAATGCCTGGCTGGCGTGATCACCGCACTGGCGCTGATCCCCGAAGTGATCTCCTTTTCGGTGATTGCCGGTGTCGACCCGAAAGTCAGCCTCGTGGCCTCGGTGGTGCTGTGCCTGACGTTATCGCTGCTCGGCGGTCGCCCGGCGATGGTCACTGCCGCTGCGGGGTCGGTCGCGCTGGTGATTGGGCCGATGGTGCACGCTCACGGCGTGGAATATATTTTACCCGCCGTAGTGATGGGCGGCGTAATTCAGATTGTCTTCGGTCTCGCCGGTATGGCGCGCATGATGCGTTATATTCCGCGCTCGGTGATGATCGGTTTTGTCAACGCGCTCGGCATCCTGATCTTTTTTGCTCAGGTGCCGCATGTCTGGGGCCAGTCCGGCCTGGTGTGGGTACTCTTCGCCGTGACGCTGGCGATTGTCCTGCTGCTGCCGAAGGTGCTGAAAAGCGTCCCTTCCCCGCTGGTGGCGATTGTTGTGGTTACCGCCATCGCCCTGCTGATGGGCTATCGTGTACCGAACGTCGGCGATGAAGGGCCGATGAGCGCCGGACTGCCGGGTTTCACCACGCTGCTGGTACCGCTTAACCTGCAAACGCTGCACATTATCTGGCCCACCGCCCTCAGCATTGCGTTTGTCGGGCTGATGGAGTCGCTGCTGACCGCCAAACTGGTCGATGACATCACCGATACCTCTTCCAGCAAACGCCGCGAATCCTGGGGTCTCGGCATCGCCAATATCCTGGCGGGTTTTTATGGCGGCATCGCCGGTTGTGCGATGATCGGTCAGACCATCGTTAACGTTGAACTGGGTAAAGCCCGCACCCGCGTCTCTACCGTGGCCGCCGGGCTGGTGTTGCTGCTGCTGGTCACCGGGTTAAGTCAGATCATGGCGCAGATCCCGATGGTGGTGCTGGCGGGAATTATGATGGTGGTGGCGGTGAAAACCCTGAACTGGCATAGCCTGCAACCGGCCACGCTGAAGCGGATGCCGTGGTCAGAAACGCTGGTGATGGTGCTAACGGTGGTGGTCACCGTCTGGACCGGCAACCTGGCGCTCGGGGTATTGATCGGCGTGATTATCGCCATGATGCTGTTCGCACGCCGCATCGCCCATGTGATCCACGCCGAGCGTCAGCTGAGTGAGGATGGTGAGCAGGTACATTATATCGTGCGCGGCCCGCTGTTCTTTGGCAGCAGCAATGACCTGTTTGAACATTTCGACTACGGTCACGATCCGCAGCAGGTGACTATCGATCTGACCCATGCGCAGATTTGGGACGCCTCAAGTGTGGCGGCGCTGGATGCCATCGAATATCGTTATCAGCGTCACGGCGCAACGGTGACCTTTATCGGACTGGATAACCGCAGCAGCGATTTCCACCGCCGCCTGACCGGAACGCTGGGCTAAGAATGCAATAAAGGCCAGCCGCGTTACCGCGACTGGCCTTTTTTCTTTTTCCGACAGATTACAGGATGGTTACATGGATCCTGTCGTCAATCAGCACCTCCGACTGACCGCTGCTCTGGTACTCGTGATAAACCTTACCGTCAACGGTGACGGTGCCGTTATCCTGCCAGTTGTCAGCGCCGCCGCTTAACTCGACGTTGCCATTTTCGCCGTTAACCATCAGGGCGTCGTGGTTGTCGGCCTCCAGCGTATCCAGCGTCTGGTTATCCACCTTCAGCGTGTTGTTGCCGTTGGACATATCGATGTTATGCGTCGCCTTCAGGGAGTCGGTCAGCGCAGCCAGATCGATGTTCATGTGGTCCCCGTCGAGCATCAGCGCGAGGGCATGATCATCATATTGATCCGACTCTTCACCCAGACTGAACGCGCGCGATGCCGGCGCTGTATCATCAGCAGGGGCTTCATGGCTGTTGTAAACCACATACACCTGACCGTTGTACTGCGGGTTAGTGGTCGTGGCTGAGTTCTGGTTTCCTATCTGAGATGGCGCACCCACCAGCAGATCCGGCATACCATCACCATTCATATCCGCCACATCAACAGACCAGCCAAAATACTGATTTGGCACGGTACCGTAGGTCACTTCACCCCAGCCGTGATCGAGGATGGCCTGGATATCAATCTGACCATTTACCATATATTGCTGGTAATCCGCCTCATGACCGCCATAAACCACATACACCGCACCAACCACCTGGTTGTTGGCGTTTACTGCCAGCGGGTCGGTGATGATCAGATCCTGGGTACCGTCGCCATTAAAGTCATAGCCGCCAACCACATTCAGGCCAAAACCATAACCGCCTTTATGATTGCTACTGACAATGCCGTAACCATAACTGGTATCAAAGTCCGGAACCGTTCCGTTGATACCAATAGTGACGTCATCTTTGATTTGGTTGGTATGCAGAATCCAGACCTTACCATTGGTATTGTTGTAGTTGTCCGATGACGCAGCAATCGCAATGCTGGTCTCGTCACCGAAGCTACCCAGGTTGGCAATATTATGCGTATGCGGATGCCATTCCTGGTTACCCACCTTGTCAGCTCCAGCCGGTGCGATTGGAGACTCATTAAGGAAGTTAGAGCCAATGTTACTGATAGTGATCAACTGCGAGGGATCAATATCATCGAGACCGAAGTTCTGTGGCAGGCCGCCTTCCGGGATCTGATAAAAATACCAGGCACCGCGCGTATTTGACCCCACCGTCAGCGCTTCCGGATCGGCAATAGCGAGGTATTGATAGCCGTCGCCAAAAATATCTCCGACCAGTTGCATATCAGAGCCAAAGTTATAGCTGTAGACGGTACCTGTCGTATCGCTATTGCTGGTATTTCCGTGGTTGATACTGCCCACCGTCATACCATCAGGAACGTCCCCTTTTGGCACCCAGACCGCATGTTCAGCGGTGCTACCCGCAGGAACCGGACCCGCCGTCATCGTGATGTTGCCCCAATTCTCGCTCTTCGGGTCGAAGGTAATGGTCGAAATCACCCCCCTCTCACCACGCGGCGCGGAAATGTCGCTGATCAGGATGGTCATGGTGCCATCACCATTCATGATGGAGTTCACGTTGTAGCCAAGCCAGTGACTCCATGAGTCATCATTGATCATGAAGCCATAGGGGCTGTGTCCTCCTGGGGCGTTGGTGATTTCTCCCAGATCGAAGTTCTTCGTCAACGCTTCTTCTTTAATGATGTAAGTGCAGTCAAGCTGGTGAGAATAGATCGTTACCCAGCCATTGCCTAAATCCCTGATACCGTAACCTTCATAGGCCGTGGTATCAGGACTGCCGTTAAAATCAGCATCACTGGTGTTGTTGGTCATAATCACACCCATCTCAGGGTGCGCAGCGAACAACGCTTCCATACTGGCGCTGCCATCTAACAGGTAGGCAAAGTCTTTGTTAACCGCGTAAACCGTCCCCTGCTTGTTGTTGTTTGTCCCCGACATCGGTGCGCTGATATAGATGAAGTTATCGCTGACCATGATGGCATAGCCAAACGTATCACCGCCCCCTCCGACTTCCTCAGAGAACAGCACCGCAGGCGGTTGCGTGATCGTCCAGTCGCCGTCCGCTGAGCCATTCAGGTAGCCCGGCTGTGATTCGTTATTGGCGTCATCCACCACCACCGCGCTGATCTGGTGCGAGCCAGTTCCTAACGCGTGATTTGCATCCGGGGTATATTCCCAGCTGCCGTCGGCTTTGACAGAGATACCTTCCGCAATAACCGTGCCATCCTTATCTTTGATGGTGACGGTCACCTTATCGTAGGTGTCGCCATCCGCCAGCGTGACTTTGCCGGTGAAGGTCGGCATTGTGTCGGTTTTATCCGCATCTGTCACAATGGTGGTGGTGTTGTCGTTGGTCGTATCCACCGTGAACGCAGGAATCGGCGCCGCAGCGGAATGGTTGCCTGCTGCATCGACTACCTGGGTTTGCAGGTCCTGGTAGGCCCCGTCTCCCATCTCAGGCATCGCCGTGCTCCACACGCCATCGCTATCGGCGGTGGTGCTGGCCATGACATTGCCGTCTTTGTCGAGAATGTAGACGGTGCTGCCCGCTTCCGCCTTACCGCTAATGGTCGGCGTGTTATCGTTGGTTTTACCGCCAGCTGGCACAGCCACATTGGTCTGATCATTGGTAACCACGATATCCGAGGCAGCGACAGGCGGGGTATTATCCTGGTTGTAGTTCACCGGATCGGTCGTCGCACCGTCATTGCCAGCGGCATCGGTCAGGGTGGCAGTGATCGCGTGATCACCCTCGCCCAGATCCTGCTCAGGCGTGAATGTCCAGCTGCCGTCGGCGCCAACCACTGCGCTCCCCAGCACTACACCCTTGTCTTTGATCATGACCAGATCGCCTTCCTTCGCGTCCGTTGCCTGCCCGCTGATGGTCGGCTTTTTGACGTTGGTCGGGTGCTCACTGTCGATCACATTGTTCTCACCATCGGTGATGGCGATGGTGGTGGTTCCCGTCGGTGCTTCAGTGTCCTGAACGTATTCCACCGGGTTGGTAGTCATCCCGACGTTGCCCGCCGCATCCGTCAGGGTGGCGGTGATCGCGTGGTCACCCTCGCCCAGCGCTTCTGTCGGCGTGAAGTTCCAGTCGCCCTGATCATCAACCACAGCCGAACCGATTACCTCGCCCTTATCTTTGATAATGACGATGTCGCCCTTCTCCGCAGGTGTGACCTTGCCGCTGATGGTCGGGGTGCTGTCGTTGGTCGGTTTGCTGCCATCAATCACCACGCCATCATTGTTGGTAAGCTCGATAGTGGTGTTACCCTGCGGCGGCACGGTATCCTGGTCATACGATACGGTAGCGGACGGCGCGCCTTCGTTGCCCGCCTGATCCTGCACCGTCGCGGTGATTTCATGCGGACCGTCCTCCATTGGCTCGGTCGGCGTGTAGCTCCAGCTGCCATCGTCGGCAACCTCGGCGCTGCCAATCACTACACCTTTATCTTTGATCAGCACCGTATCGCCCGGCTTGTTGCCGTTCACTTTGCCGCTAAAGGTCGGGGTGTTGTCTTTGGTCGGGTGGTTAACATCGATTGTATTGCCAGCATCGTCAGTGACCTTGATGGTGCTGGAACCGTCTGGCGGCAGCGTGTTCTGGTTATAATCCACGCTGTTGGACGGCGTACCCTGGTTGCCTGCGGCATCGGTTACGGTGGCGGTGATTTCGTGGTCACCATCGCTCAGTTCCTGATCCGGCGTATACGTCCAGTTACCGTCAGCGTCAATCACCGCAGAGCCAATCACTTCACCCTTATCTTTGATAATGACGATATCGCCTTCGTCCGCGCCTGACACCGTACCGCTGATGGTCGGCGTGCTGTCGTTGGTCGGCTGGGAGCCGTCAATCACAACGCCATCATCGTTGGTGATCTCGATAGTGGTGGTGCCCGATGGCGGCACGGTGTCCTGCTCGTAATGAACGGTGTCAGACGGCGTACCTTCGTTGCCCGCCTTATCCGTTACCGTCGCAGTGATGTCGTGAGGACCGTCACCCAGTTCATTCTCCGGCGTATATGTCCAGCTGCCGTCGGCTTCAATCACCGCAGACCCCAGTACATTGTCGCCGTCTTTAATAACCACTTTATCGCCCGGCTCCGCGCCATCGACATTGCCGCTGAAAGTCGGCGTGCTGTCGTTGGTCGGTTTGCTGCCGTCAATGATATCGCCAGCGTCGTTGGTAATGGTGACGTTGGTGGTGCCACTCGGTGGCGTGGTATCGATGTTGATCGGCAGATCGGAGGAGGTGCTGTTACCGGCCGGATCGGTCACGGTGATGCCCATATCGTGGTCACCCTCGCCCAGCGGGGCATCCGGGGTGATCTCCCAGTGACCGTCGCCATCCGCGACCGCAGAGCCGATAACATTACCATTGCCATCGGTGATGGTGATGGTGCTGCCCGGCTCAGCATCGCCACCGATGGTTGGCGTGCTGTCATTGGTGGTGGTGTTATCGTCCACCGGACGGCCATCAACGGTGATATTGCCTGCCGCATTCGGCGGGGTGGTATCGATAGTCAGATCAACATGTTGTGAATCACCCGTGTTGCCAGCCGCATCCTGCAGTTCAGCAGAAATCTGATGCGAACCTTCGCTCAGATCCTGATCCGGTGTATAGGTCCAGTTGCCATTGTCATCAATGTCCGCATAACCGAGAACCGTATCGCCATCCTTGATCACCACGCGATCGCCTGCTTCGGCACCGGAAACGGTACCGGTAAGCACCGGGGTGGAATCGTTAGTCACGCCGTTGGTCACCTGCGACGGATTCGCGGGATCGTTGTCATTGATGATCTGAATATCAGACAGGGTGCCGGTCGGCGGTGTGGTATCAACGGTGACCGTGATATCAGAGGAGGTGCTGTTACCGGCTGGGTTGGTCACTGCGACTTCCAGATTGCTGCCGCCTTCAGCCAGCGGAACATCCGGGGTGATCTGCCAGTCACCGTTGCCATCAACCACTGCTGAACCGATAACGGTATCGCCATCTTTAATGGTGACGGTGGTGCCCGGCTCTGCTTTGCCGTGAATGGTTGGGGTTGAGTCGTTAGTCGCCTGGCCTGCTTCCAGCAGATTGCCGTCTTTATCCGCGATCACGATGCCATAGGCTGGCTCGGGATGACGGCCGCTGTCAGGCGTCGGAGAACCGCCCGCGCTGCTGTTGTTATTGTCCGAACCGCCGCCGCTATGATGGGAAGCGGCAATGGCGCCGCCAGCAATGGCTGCCGCGGCAAGACCTGCCGCTGCTGCCGCCCAACCCGTGGACAGACCAAACAGGCCTGCGGCGCCTTTATCGTCGTTGTCATCCTCTTTTTGGTCGGCGTCTGCCTTAACAGCCATGTCGCCTTCCTGAGCGGGCGCGGCTTCCTGAACGCTGCTATCACCCTCGGTCAGCGCGCTGACCTGCGAGGCCGCTCCGGCAGAGGACCAGCTGTAGAGACGACCCTCGTCGTCGATACCGTAAATGTCCGGCGGCGTCTGCTGGGAATAGTAATCCTCGATAATCACCGCTGGCTGTTTGCCATCTTCAGTGAAGATCTCCAGATTGTCGCCGTGACGAACAAATTTCAGGCTTTTGATTGAAGCAATGCTTTCGCCTGCTTTTATTACAATCTGCCCATGAGGTGGCGATTGAATCGTTAATTGTGTCAACGGTTCAACCTGGAGGATAACGTTATTTTTGTTGGCAGTGATGTCAGCTGCGTGACTCTGCGTACTACCCGTTAACGATGGAGCTGTCATTTTCATTTCCTGGTTTCGTATTTCAATATTTCATTTCGTTGTGCGACTTCACACATGGGTAAGCAACCCGGTTTTCGCGTTGCCTTGATAAAGAAGCAACTTACGACAAATGATAAATGCTGAGTTACGGGAAAGATATATTAAGGCCCAGCTTTATATATGAAATAGATCTGAGTAAAACAATGAAAATCAGGAATAAATTAACTGGAAAATACAATCCAATCATATGATTTTAAAGGAATTTATTTGTAAACATTTGCACATTATCAGATCTCATAACTTAATCACAGGCAGCAAAACCCTTTCCTTATTATTATTACGCATCTTTTTTAACCCTTCAAAAAAACGAGAAAACAGAAAGCAAAAGACGTAAATAAAAGATCAGAAAAAAACGAACACATAGAGAAATTCCTTAATTGTAAAAAGATGTTTCGCGTAATTTAAGAAATGCATCAATGATATTGTTTTTCGTATTCGCGCCAAAATAACCGCCCGATAAATTACCTGATAAATAAACCAATAAATAAAGGCAGAAAACCTTCAACCCTCCAGGATTGGAAAAATATTTATATGAAAGAGAACACGAACTCGCCTCCGGCTGAACGCCCGGAGACCGATACCCTACTTAATAGCGTCACCTGGCTGGTTAACTACCATGGGAAAGCAGCCAGTGAGGACGTCCTCTATGCGGGACTGCCGCGCGGCGAGCGTCTGACGCCCGATATTGCGGTGAGAATGCTGGAACAGGCAGGGATTCAGGCTGGCTGGATGGAACGCGATGTCCTGACGCTGTCGGAAAACCTGTATCCGGTCATTATTGCCACCCAAAGCGGCGAGTATCTGATCCTGCAGGAAAAGCAGGACGGACTCTATACGCTGCTGGCCCCTGCTGACGGCACCCTGCGCCATCTCGCTGCTGACGCCCTGGCAACCGAGTCGGCTGGCTTTGCGCTGCTGTCAAAGCTGAAGGTGCAGCCTGCCGCGCGCAGTGAAACGGATATCCTGCCGGATGCCGAACGCTCGGGGCATTGGCTGTTCTCCAATCTCTGGCGCTATCGTCAGTACTTTTACAGTGCCGCTCTGGCCGCGCTGCTTGCCAACATTCTGACCTTATCGACCACCTTTTTTACCATGAACGTCTATGACCGGGTGGTGCCAACGGGTGCGTATGCCACGCTCTGGTCGCTGGCAATCGGCGTGCTTATCGCCATCAGCTTCGAATTCATTACCAAGCAGATACGCACCTGGCTGGTGGACTCCGCCGGGAAAAAAGCCGATCTGCTGGTCGGTTCGCTGCTGTTTCGTAAAACGCTGGCGATTCGCATGGAGTGCAAACCGCGCTCAGCGGGTTCGTTTGCTAACCAGCTGCGTGAGTTTGAGTCGGTCAGGGACTTTCTCTCCTCGGCCACGCTGGCCACTCTTTCCGACCTGCCCTTCTGTGCGCTGTTTCTCAGCATTATGTTCGCCATTGGCGGCCCGCTGGCGGTGATTCCGCTGCTGGCGATTCCGGTCATTATCATTGCCGGGATTGCCATTCAGTGGCCGTTGTCGCGCTATATGAAAGAGAACATCAGCGAGATTTCGCAAAAACAGGGGCTGGTTATCGAGACCATCGTCGGACTTGAAACCCTCAAGGCGGCGAAGGGTGAAGGCGTGATGCAAAAACGCTGGAATGACTACAGCGCGCTGGCAGCGGCGTCCTCGATGAAAACCCGCTACCTCTCCACCCTGACCAGCAATTTTGTCAGCTACGTGCAGCAGATCTGCACCGTGCTGATCGTGCTGTGGGGCGTGTATCTGATTCATGCCGGTGATCTGACAATGGGTTCGCTGGTGGGGATGGTGATCCTTTCCGGGCGTTCTTTATCACCGCTGGCAGCCGTAGTCGGCTTAGCGATTCGCTACCAGCAGGCGAAAACCGCCTTAAAGTCACTGAATCAGCTGATGGCGATGCCGACCGAGCGCGACAAACAGGCGAATTTTTTACCGTCGCCACCGCTTAAAGGCGACATCAAACTGCGCCACGTCGGCTTCCATTATCCCAAAACCGGGATGCAGGACCCACAGACTATTCTGCATCCGTTAAACCTCAAGATCCGTCCGGGTGAGCGCGTGGCGATTCTGGGCAGCATTGGCAGCGGCAAATCGACGCTGTTGAAACTGCTCGCCCGTCTCTATCTGCCAACCCAGGGTCAGATGACGATGGACGGCCTCGACGTTAACCAGATCGATCCCGCTGACTGGCGTTCCGCCTGTGGTTATGTCTGTCAGGACAACCGCTTATTCCAGGGAACGTTACGGCAAAACATCGTGATGGGAAATCCCGCCGTGAGCACCGAACACTTTTTACAGGTGACGGCACTGACCGGGATCGATGCCATCGCCCGCCGTCATCCGGCCGGTTACGACATGCCGATTGGCGAGATGGGCCAGGGGCTATCCGGCGGACAAAGGCAGCAGGTCTCGCTGGCCAGATGCTTACTGCTTGATCCCTCCATATTGCTGATGGACGAACCGACCAGCTCAATGGATAGCGGCTCAGAAGCCCAGTTTATTGCGCAGCTGAAAAAGGTGACTGAAGGGAAAACGCTGGTGGTCGTCACCCACCGTACGCCGGTACTGAGCCTCGTCGACCGCATTATTGTGCTGGAAGACGGCAAGGTTCTGGCGGATGGGCCAAAGGCACAGATTATGGCGAAAATGGCCACCGCAGCGCACAAGGCGTCCTCCCGCACCGTAACCACCCCACGCGAGGAGACAACTCATGCGTAATAAAAATCACAAGACTCATCTGAAGGCTGAGGACATGTCTTTCCTCGACGATCTGCAAAGCGCGATTATTTTGCAGAAGACACCCAAAAGTATGCTGGTTCTCTGGCTGCTGTTGATTGTGGTGGTGACGGCGCTGGTCTGGGCGCATTTCGCCGTGGTCGAAGAGGTCACCAAAGGCGAAGCCAAGGTGATCCCCGCCAGTCATGAACAGATCATCGAAAGTTTTGAGGATGGCACGCTGGAAGCGCTGTTCGTCAAAGAAGGCGAGCTGGTGGAAAAAGGACAACCGCTGCTCAAACTGGACTCGACCCGTTCTGAAGCCAACTACCAGGAAGAGTTGTCGAAATCTTACGGTCTGAAGGGCGCTATCGCCCGTGCCCGTGCAGAAGCCTATGATTTACCTCTGGATTTCCCGGAAGGCATCAAAGATTTTCATCGCATCGTTCAGGACGAAACCAAAGCCTATGAGACGCGACGCAAATTGCTGGATGAGAGCATCAGCTCCCTGTCTCACAACCTGCATCTGGCGGAAAAAGAGGTGAATCTGTCAGAACCGCTGGCGAAGCGCGGGCTGATCTCGGATATGGAGATTCTGCATTTGCGACGTCAGGCTAACGATCTTCGCTTGCAGATCGCCGACCGCACCAACAAGTACCACTCTGAGGCCAACAGCGAGTTGACCCGTCTGGAGTCTGAGCTGGCCCAGGTAGAGGCGCGTCTGGTGGGACGTAGGGACGTGATTAAACATGCGCTGATTAACGCTCCGGTAAAAGGGACCATCAACAGCATCAAAATCACCACCATCGATGGGGTGATCTCACGCGGGGAACAGATTATGTCCCTTATTCCATCAGAAGATAATTTGCTGCTGGAAACCCGGATCAAACCTGCCGAAGTGGCCTTTTTACGCCCTGGTCTGCCCGCAACGGTCAAGATTTCAGCCTATGACTTCGGCATTTATGGCGGCCTCAACGGCGTTATCGAAAGCATCAGCCCCGACACCATTATTGATGAAACCAAAGCACGCTCAGGCCGTGAGGATTCGACCTACTACCGGGTCTACATCCGCACCCACGGCACTGAGTTACACGTTAAAGACAAAAGCTTCCCGATTATTCCAGGGATGACGGCCAGCGTAGAAATAAAAACAGGTGAAAAAACCATCCTGTCTTACCTGCTCAAGCCAGTTCTAAAAGCGCGCGAAGCCTTCAGAGAGAGATAATAGTATGCGCAAAACACTTCTTACGATGGCTATATTGGCCATCAGCCTCGATACCATGGCCGCGCCTGGCGCCAGTAACGCCAGCAGCCAGGATACAGTAATGAGCAGCGCCACCCGCACCTGGCTGGCGCAGACGGTTCATCAGGCGTTGAATTTCAGCCCGGAGATTAAAACGGCTGGCTCCGACAGAAGCGCCGCCCAATACGATATCGATCAGGTGAAAGGTCAGCGCTGGCCTCAGGTTCAGATCGGCTCAACCGCCCCGATGGCGTCGTTCGGCAAAGGCAGCGAGCGGGAGAGCAACCGTCTGAAAGACAGTAGCCTCGCGCTGAACGTCACCACCACCGTGTTCGACTGGGGCAAAAATAGTGAAGCGATTGCCAGCGTGACGCAGCAGGCAAATGCGGCGACTTATCAATATGATAATCAAAAACAACAGATTGCCTACAGCACCCTGAGCCAGCTGATTGATTTGAGCCGTTATCAGCAAAATCAGGAAATTACGCAGGCTTATGTAAAGCGCATGAGGGAACTGGTCAATATGCTGGTGGAGATCACCCAAACCGACTCAGGCAGATATAGCGAACTGATTCAGGCAAGGGCGAAACTTCTGGCGGCAGAAACCACGCTGCAACGCATCACCGAACAGCACCGGCAATCTGAAATCACCCTGTATCGCCTGACGGGTGAGACGATCAAACTGCCGAGAAACCTCGACTGGACGATGAAACCCATCTCCTCGTCTCTGGTGATGAGCCGGGTGAATCAGCATCCGACGTTGCTGAAAGCCCAGGCTGAAGCGCAATCGGCTGAACATGAGGTGGCAGCGGTCAAGGCAGGCAGTCTGCCGCAGCTCAACTGGGTGGTTTCCAAAAGCACCGCCAAAGACAGCTATGGCAACCCTGGACAGTGGTACACCGGGCTAAATGTGCAGTGGAATGCGTTTACCGGCGGCTCACAAAAGGCCGCTGAACAGGCATCCGGCGCCAGGGCTGCGGCACGCAAGTCTCAATATGCCCAGACGCGTATGGATATGGAGTATCAGGTGCAAAATCTGACCCAGAGCCGGGACTCCGCTGAGAAGCAAAGCCGCGAATACCTGAAGCTCAGTAGAGAGACCGATCAGGTGAGCAAAATTTACTACGAGCAGTGGCTGCGCCTGGGGAAACGAACGCTGCTGGATGTGCTGACAGCGGAAAACGATCGTTATAACAATGAAATCGCGGTGGTAAATGCCCGGCATGACGTTTATAGCGATAACGTTAAGCTGGTGGCGACGGCCAGTATGATTTTTGAGTGGTTTGATCTGCAACCACGCGTGTAGTTTTGCTACCTGAGCAGGCAAAGGGGTAAATAGCAGCTATTTACCCCTTTTTTATGACATATAAAACACTGTCCTCAGATGGGAGCAACTATAAATTCAGAGGGTTAAAATTTTCAGATATTTTTAAAGCAATAATGCTATGAATCTTATCGCCTCTTTGGCAGGTGATGCCTTGCAGAGTTTTTTCAATTATTTTAGCAATCTTTCTGATTACCCAGTCAATTTACAACCATCACCTGTATGCGGATAAGTTTATATCATGACCGGGATAAAACTGGCCTGGAACACTTCTTTTTCAACGCCTGTTCTCACCACAATTTTTCCTGACCAAAGGTTGACAGCATCCTAGTAGCGATAAATACCGCGAACATCATCAGCAACAGTTGCAATAAATATTTTTAAAATATGTCATTATAAGAAATACCCACACCTTTGCTGGCAAGTTTTCCCACGTTGCAATCATCAAGGCATCGGAATGGAATCACTCGTCTGATCCAAACGATAAAATGGAGAAACCATCTCTGGCCGATATGGTTTATCTTTAACCTCAGGATTTAATGTATCAATATAATTTTTAAATGTTATGACAATATTGGAAACATCAAATCCTTCATCTTTAAAATTCTCAATTTTCCTGGCGAATGCAGACAAAGGGTCATATCGACTTTGATAAATATTTTCATGCAGTGTGTTGACCAGCGCTTGCAAAAGAACGGGAGTGCATACATCAGATGAAATCATCCCATTCAGGGCACGATTGCGGCAGGAAGCCGGGAGGTATTCTATCGAGTTAATCATTTGCAATTGTAACTTTTCGATAAGTTTCTCTGCTGTTGTTTTTTTATCTGAAATGGCCATAAAGAAAACCATGAATTCTTTATCATCCTTAATATTTCTCATAACAAATTTTTCCATCACGTCAAAAGCATTGTTCTGATAACCTTTTGATAATTTCGACAACATCCATAATAGATAAGGAAACTTTTCAGGATTCTCTTTTATCGTTGCGGCATTATTACAAAAAACCCTATAAGTTTTAGGAAAATAACGAAACAAAGCATTATCGCGCTGCTCAGGAAATGGCAAATTTTTAGCGATTAAAGGAAACACATCATCAGTGAGTTGTGGAATATTGCTCTGATCTGACGCTGCATTACTTCTTATCGCTTCGGATTCTTTGCTGTTTTCTACTTTACGGATTTTTATTTTACTATTGCCGGAAGAACGTTCAGATTCCGAAGATGCGGCTATCGGTGTCGAAGATATTTTCAATCCTATGCTGTCTAACATCGTTTAATTCCTCCCTGCAAATGCGCTTTAACGGTGTCTGTCAGGTTTGTGCTGTAAAAAAACCCGCAGCGCGGGTTTAGTTATAATCATATAAATCGTATTTCTTCAATTTCCGTCTGATATAGCGGACTTCGAATCCCAGTGCGATGACAGCAACCACCAGCAATCCGATAATTATACTCAGTACAGTCATAAGCCATCCTTGTCTTAGTAAAACTACAGCAGGCCATTATAACATCACGTTACTATCAACCGCTGTCGTCGTTGTGTTTAACTCAAATTCACAAAAAATGGCTATCGGCCATTGACGCACACTTGCGATGCGGGGTTCTTTTTTAAAAACTCAACTTCTTTTATTTATGTCGAGTAATATTCCCTGACAGAACGATGATAGTATATCTAACCGGCGACATACATACTCCATGTTTTCTGGAATGGTGTTAATGAACTCTTTTAAACTTACAGGGACCTCAGAGATATCTAAATCTTTTTTTGCGAACGCTTCCATTTTAGCTGCCACTATATTCAAACATATATAGGGGAAAGCATAACAATCGACATCAAGTGTTTTAGCCAGCCGGTTTAAAATTGATGGAGTGCATGTTGCCGAAGAGGCAATATGCCTCAACATCTGATGCCTGTGGGATTTCGATAAATTGCCTATGGCACCTATCATTTGCCATTGATACCGTTCAATTAAATCTTTTGATAACCTGCTATCATTTGAGAAGCCATCATAAAGCAGTTTAAATAACTCAGGAAATCTAACAGTATTAATTACATGAACAGAAATCGCATCAGCCGCATACGATTTATATTCTTCAGGCACTGCCGCAAACAACTCCATAAGATAATCGTATCTTGCTGGTGCAAGTTTATGCGCGATAGCGCAATCCAGGAACTCTCTAAACGTCCCAGGCAACGCTGGAAACAGTGAATGACCTTGCTTTTCGGAAATTGATGTATACTTTTCGATTGACGCAACGACATCAGCCGGCACTTTATTTTTTTCGCTGCCCTGTATGGCAAAATTACTTTCAACCTGAGAACAGGCAAGAGCATTGTTCACCCCAAGAATCTGGCCGCCTAATGCTGATAATGCTTTCTGTTCTTCATCGCTATTAACGTTTTCTGGCAGGGGTTTATTTATTATCGTAGATTCAATCATACACAAACTCCTTGTACAGGAAACGCGTTCAGGCCATTTAGTTAACCCACATTAAAATAGTTCGGACCTCAGATCACCTGAAGAAGTTGGCTCATCAAATGAAATCATGGCATTTTCATGTTTAAAGCCTGAAAAAATGGCTTTATTAATTGTCGCAAAGACCTGCATCACTCTAAATAAGTCCCTTTTCATCGTTCGGGAAATCATAGTCATCCCCAAAAAAAAGGACTTGTCCGCCACGAATCATCGCACGGTTCTGCCCTGCTGCCCGTTTTTTGCAGTTCAAAAAACAACGTCTCGTTTAACTCAAACAATGCAACAGGAGTCGCATGACAACCAATGGCGTGCCACGCTGGATCACCCTCCAGTGAGAAGCCTGGCCGGGCCAGCGGTTACATTCTTCACTGTTTCCCCTGATGCCTCGTACAGTTGTTGACAGAACTTCGCGTCCAGCTGGCGACAGCATTGCCCTGCTTTGTTATGCCGGTAGCGAAACAGCCAACAGCCGCAGCGACAGGCTCGGCGTCGAAGCGAATAAACCTGAAGGAGAAATTCCCGGAACTGGGTTTCATCAGGATTTAAAAGCAAAAGGGGGTTTCTGATGTGAGTGTCGATATTCAGGTGAAGCGGGCAATGTCCGGGCATAACAATGTTGAGCAAACTGCTCGCTACAATAGCAAGATTGCAGTTGTCCCTGTCGTCGGTGGTCAAAAATAGAACTACGGATATCAGGAAGGGGTATCAGTAAACGCGGGGAGAAAACAAAAAAACCGCCCTTGGGCGGTCACGACATCACTGCTTATTGCTTTGATTTTATTCGGTTTTAATCGGTAGTAAATATGGTGCCCGGGGCGGGACTTGAACCCGCACAGCCATAAAGCCGAGGGATTTTAAATCCCTTGTGTCTACCGATTTCACCACCCGGGCAGGGTGTAAAGTGGAGGCGCGTCCCGGAGTCGAACCGAGGTGGACGGATTTGCAATCCGCTGCATGGCCACTCTGCCAACGCGCCTTTTAATCTGATGTGCATTCCGTTACAAACAGAGTGCTGAATCTGGAGCGGGAAACGAGACTCGAACTCGCGACCCCGACCTTGGCAAGGTCGTGCTCTACCAACTGAGCTATTCCCGCATTTCACAACAAATTTACCGAACTTGCTGATTTTATTTAGCTTTTAGCAGCCTCGCTGCCGTTCGATGCGATGCATTCTACTGAACTGGCGCAATGAGTCAATAAAATTATCCTCACACTGCGTCCGTTTGCTGCTTTTTAAGTCGCATCGATCACCGTTCGAACAAATCACCGCGTGCCGCGTTGAGATACTGGAACATTGACCAGAAAGTCAGCACCGCCGCGATGTACAAGGCAACCACACCAACACCGATGACAGTCGCGTCCGGACGCCACAGTAGCGCCACCAGCGACAACATCTGCGCCGTGGTTTTCACTTTGCCAATCCAGGAGACGGCCACGCTGCTGCGCTTGCCAATTTCCGCCATCCACTCACGCAGCGCGGAGATAATGATTTCACGGGCGATCATGGTGGCCGCAGGCAAGGTAATCCACCAGGCGTGGAAATATTCCGCCACCAGCACCAGCGCTATCGCCACCATCACTTTATCGGCCACCGGGTCGAGGAACGCGCCAAAACGCGTAGTTTGCTTCCAGCGGCGTGCCAGAAAACCATCAAACCAGTCTGTCACGGCGGCAACCACAAAAATGAAGGCCGTTACAAAAGGCGCCCATTGAAATGGCAGATAAAACGCCAGCACAAAGAAAGGAATCAGGACGACTCGAAACAGGGTAAGACATGTCGGAATGTTAAATTGCATATGCCAGTAACTGTCTGGTATGGGTAGAATTTAACGTATGTTCCTACATTGCCCCCCCTGTTTCAATGTTAGTGTTTCAGGGAGTAGAAGATTTTTTCTGCCAGCGCAAAGGAAATGCCCGGCACTTTTGCGATCTCGTCGACGCTGGCGTTCATCAGCGGTTGCAGGCCGCCCATGTACTTAAGCAGCTGCTGGCGGCGTTTTGGCCCTACCCCTTCGATGCTTTCCAGCGCACTGGTGTTCTTCACTTTGGCCCGTTTTTTTCGATGACCCGAAATCGCATGATTGTGAGCGTCGTCACGAATATGCTGGATGACATGCAGCGCGGGGGAGTCCGGTGGCAACGATGTGCCCTCTCCTTCCGCTTCGAAAAACAGAGTTTCAAGACCCGCTTTGCGATCGCTCCCCTTGGCTACGCCGAGCAGAATCGGACGATCTTTGTCCCAGGGCACATCAAGTTCAGCAAACACCTGTTTAGCTTGTGCCAGCTGCCCTTTACCACCATCAATCAGGATCACGTCCGGGATCTTGTCTTCTTCCAGCGCTTTACCGTAACGGCGGCGCAGCACCTGGTTCATCGCCGCATAATCATCACCCGGCGTGATGCCTTCAATGTTGTAGCGCCGGTAATCGCTGCGTAATGGGCCATTGCCATCGAACACCACGCAGGAGGCAATGGTCTGCTCACCCATGGTATGGCTGATGTCGAAGCACTCCATACGCGTGATCTGATCCAGCTCAAGGAAGGAAGCCAGCGCGGCTAACCGTTGCTGAATGGTCGAATGCTGCGACAGACGCGTGGTCAGCGCCGTCGCAGCATTGGTGCGCGCCAGCTTGAGATAACGGGCGCGATCGCCGCGCGGCTTGCTTTGGATGTTGACCTTACGTCCGGCCAGTTCGCTGAGCGATTCCGCCAGCAGTTCACGTTCTGGCAGGCTGAAATCCAGCAGGATGTCAGAGGGTAAGGTTCGTGCCTCACTGCCCTGCAAATAAAACTGACCGAGGAACGTCTGCACCACTTCCGCCAGTTCGGTATCGGCCGGGACTTTCGGGAAGTAGCTACGGCTGCCCAGCACTTTACCCTGACGGATAAACAATACGTGCAGACAGGCCATACCGGCATCATACGCCACGCCCATCACATCCAGGTCATCACCCTGATTCGAAACGAACTGCTTCTCTGTGATGCGGCGTACGGCCAGAATCTGGTCACGCAAGCGCGCCGCTTCTTCAAAGCGCAACGCCTGGCTGGCGGCTTCCATCCTTTTTACCAGCTGATTCAGAACCTGATCGTCCTTACCCGCCAGAAATAGCCGTACGTAGTCGGTTTGCTGCGCGTACTCTTCCTCGCTCACCAGACCCGACACACAGGGGCCGAGGCAGCGCCCAATCTGGTATTGCAGACACGGGCGCGAGCGGTTGCGATATACGCTGTTCTCACACTGGCGAATCGGAAATACCTTCTGCAACAGCGCCAGGGTTTCGCGCACCGCATAGCCGTTCGGGAACGGGCCAAAGTATTCGCCTTTGGCATGTTTCGCACCGCGATGCATCGCCAGCCGCGGATGGCTGTCGGCACTGAGGAAGATATAAGGATATGATTTGTCATCACGCAGCAGCACGTTATAACGCGGCTGATACAGCTTGATGTAATTATGCTCCAGCAGCAGCGCTTCCGTTTCAGTATGCGTCACGGTGACATCGATTTGCTGGATGTTGCTGACCAGCGCTTCGGTCTTACGACTGCCAACCTGAGTGCGGAAATAGCTGCTAAGGCGTTTTTTGAGGTCTTTGGCTTTGCCAACATAGATCACCGTGCCTGTCGCGTCATACATACGGTAGACGCCGGGCTGACTGGTCACGGTGCTGAGAAAGGCTTTGGAATTGAAAACGTCACTCACTACTGATTAACGGCTCCGCATTAAACAGGCCATGTCGAATGGCCAGATGCGTTAACTCCACATCGCCACTGATGTTCAGCTTGCTGAACATACGATAACGGTAGCTGTTAACGGTTTTCGGGCTAAGACTCAGTTGTTCGGAAATTTCCGTCACTTTCTGCCCGCGGGTAATCATCAGCATAATCTGCAATTCCCTTTCCGACAAACAGCTGAAGGGGGATTCGGCTTTCTGCGGCTCAATCTGGCTCAGCGCCATCTGCTGAGCGATATCCGACGCAATGTAGCGCTGCCCGGCATGGACCTGGCGAATGGCGCTTACCACTTCCTGCGGTGCAGCACCTTTGCTCAGGTAGCCCGCGGCGCCCGCCTGCATCACTTTGGCAGGCAGCGGATTTTCCGTGTGGATGGTGAGCATAATGATGCGGATATCGGGATTGTAGCGGACGATTTTGCGCGTTGCTTCCAGGCCGCCAATGCCGGGCATATTCATGTCCATCAGCACCACGTCCACCGGATTGCTGCGGCACCACTTCACCGCGTCCTCGCCACAAGCCACTTCCCCGGCAATTACCAGTCCCTTCATATCTTCCAGTATGCGACGAATACCGGCGCGTACCAGTTCATGGTCATCAACAAGAAGCAGGCTGATCAACGGGACGTACTCCGCAGGTTAGTGATGGGGGGAATATATTTTCAGGAGGATCATCTTACCGGGTTTTACCCTGAAAGAACATCGTCGAACGCAGATAAATCCCCGGTCAAATGACACAAGTCAAATAGAGGTCACGGGCCACTAATTTTTAGCCGAATGCAATAACATGTGAGAATGAAAAAGTAAAATTGTGACTAATATCATTATGTTATAATTTATTCTGCGCTTCGCTTTAGCGCCGTATCATGAAAAACAAATAATTGCTTTCGTCATTTTTTGTTGACGATAAATACAGCAATTTATCATTTCACCTTTAGCATGAATTCCTGATTTCAGTACTAATAAATTGTTCTGACAACCGTATGATATACTCTGATTTTTGCGCACTGGAAGAATGTGCCAAGGCCGTGTAACACAACCAGGGAGTCAATTATGAGTGATGAAGACTTTGTAACTTCGCAGGAAACTCAGGCGCTGGCGGATGAAGTCGCCTGTCTGAAAATGATGGTAACCCTGATTCTGAAAGGAATGGGTCAGGCTGACGCCGGGAAAGTGATCATCAACATGGAACGTTATGTGAAGACGCTGGGGGATAAACCGCAGGCGGAGGTATTCAGCAATACCATTCGTCAAATCAAAACCGCTTACCGTCAGTAAGCGGCCTGCCCCGCGCAGCGCGCGCGGGGAATTAGCTGTGCGATTGCCAGTTAACAGAAACACCCAATGACGGCAGCACCTCTTCCGGGCTAAAGCGCCGCGTACCGCGGTACTTCTCTGCCAGCGCCGGTTGCTGAACCGGAATCTGAATCGCGAACAGATTGTCTTCCGACTGAATCAACCCCGGCGACAAAGGTTCATACACCACCTGATGTTGTTCAAACATCTTTTCCAGCATCGGTGTCGCAGAGCTGATAAGAAACTCCATACCACTCAATTCCGCCAGTTGTACGGAATGCCAGAGAATGTTGAGTGGCAATTCGGCATCCACTTCCAGCCGGGCAGAGAAACGCGACATTTCCCATACTTTTTCATGGCTGAACGGCAATACCAGGCCTTCAGGCACCTCAGGCTGCTGCCAGGGCATCAGACGGGCACAACCGCAAATGCCCTGCCGTGGCTCCCAGGCAATCATCCAGGTGACATCCGAACGATCAAAGCGATCATACTCCTGACCGGGGGTGCTTAATCTTGGTGGAATCGACCAGCCTTCACCACGCGCGAATACGCTGTAGCGATAGGTTCCCAATTCCGCCAGCAGTGAGGAAGGCATATCCTTTAGCTGGGTTTGAATTATTTTCATCATGCGCCCCTGACTTCCCCATGTTTGCAATGATTTCTTTGCGCCAGCCTGGCAAAGTTCCGGCGCAGGGTAGACAACTGGTCCCTGGCATGGAACTACCAGAATTAGTAGTTGCCTTTTCGCTATATCAGGCCAATTGCTGCGGCATAACAGGCAATCTGCGTTTTATTGGAAACATTAAAGCGCTTTTGCATATTCTTTTGGTGAAAATTCACCGTATGTTCAGAAATCGCTAAAATAAGCGAAATTTCCGCAGAGGTTTTTCCTTCTGCTGTCCATTTCAAAATTTCCAACTCACGCTGGCTAAAATCATTAGATAAAACCACCATTGAGCTGTCATTGAGACGTTCCAGAACACGCAAGCTCAGTTCCGCCAGGAGATGCAGTTTTACCTCCAGCTCAACGCGTAAGTGTTGGGTCTTACTATGTTGCTTAGATGCAATAGATAATATACCAATGGCACGATTTGACGCCATTGCCGAGCAGGAAAATCCACTCATCAGGCCAAATGCATTAGCTTCTGTCCATAAATTACCCGCCCCGGTAAAAAGATCACGGGTCCATTCCACGCCGTATCCTGGCCGCTGACAAAGTAACAGCACCGGATCAACGGCAAAATAGTTCTGACTTTCGTAATGTTTTACCCAGTTTTCCGGATAAGTGCTGAACAAAAAGATCCGCGGCCGGGTAAAAGGTACCGGATGCTGGATCAAAAAAGCAAAGTGATCAAAACCCAGGGTTTCAATGTGCTTTTGCAGCAACGATTTCAATTGCATCACTGCGGTTACTGCCTGAAATTGAATTTCAGTCTCGCCTCGCCAGACGAAATAATTATCGGTTGTCATTATTGCCTCAGCGCCGTCCAACGCTTGTGCACCTTGTTATTCTGTCCGGTTAACACAAAAAATAAATTAGCTAGAGAAAAAATATTGATTGAAAAGAGAGCCAGCCGTTTGGCAACGATCATAAACATCCGGTTGTCAATGCGTTACCTTAATGGAATGGTTTGGGCTTTGCATCTTTGTTAACATCATCACAACTTTTAATGTCACTGCCGATTAGAATAGGATTTTTCCGAGTCGGTTTCAATCTCCCCATTCATCGAAAATTTTCAATAGATTGATGAGTATTCAGCATCATCATTAACCGAAATCGATTCTTTACAGTGTTTTAACTTTATTCGCTGGGTTAATTTATGCAGTTTTCCCGATTCACCTTATTCTTAATCCCAATTATTTCTGCCATCAGGTTGCTTTTTCACCCCTCGCAGTGATTCCCGTCACGGTCGTTTCCAGCTACTCTTAGCTGTGAGCGGCGTAACACGCAACGGTGATTTGCAGGGGTAGACAATGCCGCAGCCGGGCTGACCGCATTGTCGCGCGTATTCGAGAAGCTAAGCGGGACTGACTATGTTGAACCAGTTGGCATTACCCTTACTTGTTCTGGGTGGCTGCACCGCCCTGATGATCTTAAAAGACCTCTTCCGTCACCCTCACCCGGTCGCGGTGATGAATATCATCTGGCCATTAACCGGGCTATATATGCCATTCATTGGCTGGCTGGCCTGGTGGTATCTGGGCAGAAAGCCCTCGCGTCAGGTAAAACTCGCCCTGCTGGTTCCACAAAAAATACATCGCAACGCAGGCTGGCAAACCATTTTTATTTCTACGTCGTTATCAGCTGCCGCCTGTATATTTGGTGATTTAATCACAATCCCGATAATCACTTTGCTAAACCAATTTGCGATAAATCCGGCATTATGGATAGAAGCCATTATTTGCGTGGCGATATCATTGCTAATTGGCTTATTTTTCCAATTCCTGGCAATTCGCCAACGTGAAAAACGTTCATTTGGCAGCGCGTTATTATTAGCATTGAAAACTGAAACTTTTCCGCTGCTGATTTATCAGTTGGGCATCTTTATCTTTATGGGACTGGCCCTAAAATTTGTGCTAAATCAGCAAATCAATCCGCTGTTGATCGGGTTCTGGTTTATGCTGCAACTCGCCATGATGATTGGCTTTCTTTTCTCCTGGCCCGCGAATCATTTCCTGATAAAACGCGGGCTTAATCCCGCAGTGTAATCTCAGCGACAATAGCCCGCTCCGCGCATCCCGAAATGAAAATGGCTGGTATGCGCGGCGTTATAATCCGGGCCAAGCGCATTTCCATAATTAGCGCAGCCGTTGCGCCATAACAGATGCAGGGCCGCAGCGGCATCCTGCGGCTGTTGCCAGTTCTTAGCCACCTGCAACCAGCGACCATCGGCCAGCTCAAATCCGGTGACATCCCAGGCATCGGCCGTAGCATGTTCACTTAAACGCCCTTCCTGACGATGATAAATATTGCGGCAGGCGTAGCTGCCGACGTGCGCGATGCGTTGCAAAGGGCTGGTGATACCCGCCTGCTGTAGCTGAGTCTCACTTTGCAGCACATACATCGTGCTCGCCACCGCCAGCGGACAGCTGGCAAGAAAGCTGCTGCTCAGCGTCACCGCGCCGAAACTGCTAATGCGCAGCGGCTGCGCCACCGGACACTCCCCCTTTACCGCAGGCACCTCGCGAAACTGGACCAGGCCGCTTTGTTGCGCCTGACGCATCACCGCCAGGCAGGCGGCAGGGTCGCTCGCCAGCCGCTTCAGTTTATAACGCGTTAGCCAGCCTGGTGGATCGGTCACAGCCAGCGGGGTAAACGGATTCCAGCCGGGAGGCAAATTCTGCTTTAACCACGGCAGGCTCCACCAGCCGACGAGAGTCAGCACAACAACCAGCAGCAATACGCGCACATCACCTCACTTTCCGCTAACAGGGGATGTCATTAAGGTAGCTGCTGTTGGGGGAAAACGGGGTATCAGCGCTGAAATTGCTGGTTTTTCACCCATACCGACGAGAGATTGTGCCATGTAAATATTTACTGACAGTGCAAAGCACGCAAAAGGTCACAGATGTTAAAAAACAATTACCGAGAGTTGCCGCTATTCCACTATCTTATGCCATCTTGCACTGTGCAACAGCACGTCATCTAACAGCCAGCAGAGCTGACACAACATCAAGACAGGAAAGATATTTTTATGGTTGATCAATCCAAAGACGCTCTCGTCACTGCGGAGCAGCCGGACAAACTTCGGCGCAATCTCCACAACCGCCATATTCAGCTTATCGCCATTGGGGGTGCTATCGGCACCGGGCTGTTTATGGGTTCCGGCAAAACCATCAGTCTGGCCGGGCCGTCGATCATATTCGTCTATATGATCATCGGTTTTATGTTGTTCTTTGTTATGCGCGCCATGGGCGAGCTGCTGCTCTCCAATCTGGAATATAAATCCTTTAGCGATTTTGCGGCCGATCTGCTTGGCCCCTGGGCGGGTTATTTCACCGGCTGGACCTACTGGTTTTGCTGGGTGGTGACCGGCATCGCCGATGTGGTGGCGATCAGCGCCTACTTCCAGCTGTGGTTCCCCGACTTCTCCATCTGGATGAGCGCCCTGCTCTGCATCGTCGTGTTCCTGACGCTGAATATCGCCACCGTTAAATTATTCGGTGAGATGGAGTTCTGGTTCGCGATTATCAAAATTGTCGCCATCGTCGCGCTGATTATTACCGGCGTGGTGCTGGTGAGCCTCCATTACCCGTCACCGGGCGGCGGTACGGCCTCGCTGAGCAATATCTGGGATCACGGCGGCATGTTCCCGAAAGGGTTGAGCGGCTTCTTTGCTGGCTTCCAGATTGCAGTATTTGCCTTCGTGGGTATTGAACTGGTCGGCACCGCCGCGGCCGAAACGCACGATCCACACAAGGTGCTGCCCCGCGCCATTAACGCCATTCCGCTGCGTGTGATTATGTTTTACGTGCTGGCGCTGATGGTGATTATGGCGGTAACGCCGTGGGATCAGGTGCTGCCCGATCGCAGCCCGTTCGTTGAGATGTTTGTGTTGATTGGTCTGCCTGCGGCGGCCAGCATCGTTAACTTTGTGGTGCTGACCTCCGCGGCGTCCTCCGCCAACAGCGGTATTTTCTCCACCAGCCGTATGCTGTTTGGCCTGGCT
Source organism: Pantoea sp. X-Soil-TKNS-1207 (assembly GCF_059730485.1). Taxonomy (NCBI): domain Bacteria; kingdom Pseudomonadati; phylum Pseudomonadota; class Gammaproteobacteria; order Enterobacterales; family Erwiniaceae; genus Pantoea; species Pantoea sp. X-Soil-TKNS-1207. The sequence goes on along the minus strand of NZ_AP035958.1, from coordinate 1,565,393 downwards.
GAACAGGGCGTGGCGCACAAGGCGTTTGGTCGCCTGTCGGCGCGCGCAGTACCGACCACCGGCCTGTTCTTCTCCTGCCTGTGCCTGCTCGGCGGTGTGGCGTTAATCTATCTGATCCCGGATGTGATGACGGTATTTACCCTGGTGACGACGGTGTCGGCGATTCTGTTTATGTTCGTCTGGACCATCATCCTGTGCAGCTATCTGGCCTACCGCAAACAGCATCCGCAGCGTCACGCGGAGTCGACCTTCAAAATGCCGCTCGGTAAATTTATGTGCTGGGTGTGTATCGCGTTCTTCGCCTTTGTGCTGGTGCTGCTGACGTTGCAGGAAGATACCCGCCAGGCGCTGATGGTAACGCCGCTGTGGTTCGTTATCCTCACCATGGGCTGGCTGCTGCGTCGTCGCAAAGCCTAATCGCCCTAAACCATCAGGCCCGGTTTTCCGGGCCTGATGGTTTATAACCTTTCGCGCCATTTCCGCCACGCCGCATTTAGCGCACGCGGATCCCTTCGATAATCATGCGCTGCACGTTATCCACCGTCTGTTCAAAGAACGCCGGATCGCTCAGCGTCTGCCCGGTAATGGCCTCAACCTGCGAGGCGAAATCGGCGTAATGCTGGGTGGTCGCCCACAGCAGAAAGAACAGATGCTGCGGCCGCACGCCCGCCAGTCGTCCTTCGTCAATCCACTGCTCAATGATCGCTGCCTTATCATCGACGAGGCTTTTCAAGTCCCCCGCCAGCTCCCCTTTCAGCAACGGCGCGCCCTGCAACATCTCCAGACAGAACAGGCGCGATGCCTGCGGATGGTCGCGCGACACCTCCAGTTTCAGGCGGATATAGCGGCGAATCGCCGTCAGCGGCTCCTGGTCATGGCGTAACGCGCGCAACGGCGCCAGCCAGACATCAAGGATCTCTTTCAGCACGGCGATATACAGCGCCTCTTTCGACGGATAGTAATAAAGCAGATTGGTTTTGGACACATCGGCACGCTCCGCCACCTTATCGAGGCTGGTGCCATGAATACCGAATTGCGAAAAGAAGGTCAGCGCCGCTTCAAGAATCGCTGCCCGTTTAGCTGCCACCGCGCGCGAACGGCGCGTCGGCTTTTTTTCATCGCTTTTCACACTGTTACCTCATACATACTGCGTGAACGCATCATAACAAAGGCCCCGGTCCCTGCCTAATGCTGCCCCTGCACCTTTTTTGCCCATCAGCGCATGAAAAATGTGCAGATAGTTTTGACCAGATGGTCCAAAACGGACCGTTCACTCCAACTTATCTGAACGCTTATTTTTAACATATTGTTGTACAAGACATTTAAAAATGTGGCACAGGCTTTGCAGAATTGTGACGGAGCGCCGCCCGCAGGGATGCCGCAGGACGCAGCGCAGCGCGTGAAACACCCCCCCCGTTCAATGCAGAGAGGTTTCACATGAAAATTGGCGTCTTTATCCCGATTGGTAACAATGGCTGGTTAATCTCCACCCATGCCCCCCAGTACAAGCCGACCTTTGAGCTGAATAAAGCCATTGTGCAAAAGGCGGAGCATTACCATTTCGACTTCGCGCTTTCGATGATCAAACTACGCGGCTTCGGCGGCAAAACTGAATTCTGGGACCATAACCTCGAATCCTTCACCCTGATGGCCGGGCTGGCTGCCGTCACCTCGCGCATTGAGATCTACGCCACTGCCGCCACACTGACCCTGCCACCGGCGATTGTCGCACGTATGGCCTCCACCATCGACTCTATCTCCAACGGGCGTTTCGGCGTCAACCTGGTGACCGGCTGGCAGAAGCCGGAATATGAGCAGATGGGCCTGTGGCCGGGGGATGACTATTTCGCCAGCCGCTATCAATACCTGACCGAATACGTCACCGTGCTGCGTGACCTGTGGGGCAGCGGTCAGAGCGATTTTAAGGGCGAGTTTTTCACCATGAACGACTGCCGCCTCAGCCCGCAACCGCAAAAACCGATGAAGGTGATTTGCGCCGGACAAAGCGATGCCGGTATGGCGTTTTCGGCGCAGCACGCGGATTACAACTTCTGCTTCGGTAAAGGTGTCAACACCCCCGCCGCCTTCGCCCCCACCGCCGCGCGGATGAAACAGGCGGCAGACCAGGCCGGACGCGATGTCGGTTCCTATGTGCTGTTTATGATCATCGCCGCCGAAAGTGATGATGCCGCCCGCGCCAAATGGGAGCACTACAAAGCCGGTGCTGATGAAGATGCGCTCGCCTGGCTGACCACGCAAAGTCAGCAGGATACCAAATCCGGCAGCGACACCAACGTACGCCAGATGGCCGATCCCACCTCAGCCGTGAACATTAATATGGGCACGCTGGTGGGGTCGTACGCCAATGTGGCACGAATGTTGGATGAGGTTGCTGAGGTCGATGGCACTCAGGGCGTGTTGCTGACCTTTGATGATTTCCTGCAGGGGATTGAGGATTTTGGTCAGCATATTCAGCCGCTGATGCAGTGCCGCCATGCATTAATTGAATCGCAGAAGGAGGTTGCCTGATGACTACCGTTGTATGTGCCCATACGTCCACCCTGCCGCAGGTCACTCTGCCCGCGCGCCCGGAAGCCATTGCGCTGCCACCGGCGCAAAGCGCGCTGATTGTGGTGGATATGCAAAATGCCTATGCCACCGAAGGGGGCTATCTCGATCTGGCCGGTTTTGATGTCTCCGCCACCAAACCGGTGATTGCCCGAATTCACCAGGCAGTGACCGCCGCACGCGCGGCAGGTATCCAAATCATCTGGTTCCAGAACGGCTGGGACGATCAATATGTCGAAGCCGGCGATGCGGGATCGCCCAACTTCCACAAATCCAATGCGTTGAAAACCATGCGCAAACGCCCGGAGTTGCAGGGCACGCTGCTTTCCAAAGGCGGCTGGGATTACGCGCTGGTGGATGAACTGGTGCCGCAGCCAGGCGATATCGTGCTGCCCAAACCGCGCTACAGCGGCTTTTTCAACACCCCGCTCGACAGTATGTTGCGCAGCCGCGGTATCCGTCATCTGGTGTTCACCGGCATCGCCACTAACGTCTGCGTCGAATCGACGCTGCGCGATGGGTTCTTCCTGGAATATTTCGGCGTGGTGCTGGAAGACGCCACCTACCAGGCCGGACCGCCGTTCGCGCAGCAGGCGGCGATCTTCAATATCGAAACTTTTTTCGGCTGGGTCAGCGACACCGATACCTTCTGCGAAACGCTAAAAGCCTGATATTTCAGGCCAGTTTCACCTGCAAAAACTTATAAAAGGACGCATTCGCTATGCCAAAAAGTGTCATTATTCCGCCCGGCACCAGCACGCCGATCGCGCCGTTTGTCCCCGGCACCCTCGCCGATGGCGTGGTGTATGTCTCCGGCACCCTGCCGTTTGATGCGCAAAACAATGTGGTGCACGTCGGAGATGCCGCCGCGCAAACCCGCCATGTGCTGGAGACCATCAAAAAGGTCATCACCACCGCAGGCGGGAGCATGGATGACGTCACCTTCAACTCCATTTTCCTCACCGACTGGAGCAACTACGCGGCCATAAACCAGGTGTACGCCGAGTATTTCCCCGGCGACAAACCGGCGCGCTTCTGTATCCAGTGCGGCCTGGTGAAACCGGATGCGCTGGTTGAGATTGCGACGGTTGCGCATATCGGCCAACAGGAGGCGTGATGCAGCTGGACATCCAGGGATTACCGGCGGAAAACGCCCCGACGCTGGTGTTGTCGTCCGGTCTCGGCGGCGTCGCGGGCTTCTGGCAACCGCAGCTGGCGGCGCTCGGGCAGCATTATCGTGTCGTGACCTACGACCAGCGCGGCACCGGCCGCAGCGCCGATACGCTGCCGGAAGGCTACAGCATGGCGATGATGGCGGCCGAACTGGCGGAAGCGCTGACGCAACACGGCATCGAACATTTTGACCTGATTGGGCACGCGCTGGGTGGCCTGATTGGCCTGCAACTGGCGCTCGATTTTCCCCAGCGCGTCGGACGCGTGGTGGTGATCAACGGCTGGCTGTCGCTTGACGCCCACACCCAGCGCTGCTTTGAGGTGCGGCAGAACCTGCTGCTTAACGTCGGTGTGGAGGCCTTTGTGCGCGCTCAGCCGCTGTTCCTCTATCCGGCCGAATGGCTGGCGCGCCATCAGACGCGCATCGAAGCGGAAGACGCACATCACGTCACACATTTTCAGGGGATGGAAAACCTGCTGCGCCGTTTGCACGCGTTGAAAAGCGCCGATTTTCGCCCTTATGCCGCACAGATTACCCAGCCGGTGCTGGCGATTTGCAGCCAGGATGACCTGCTGGTGCCGTGGAGCTGCTCACCGCGCTTAGCGGCCGCGCTCCCCAATGCCAGCGTGATCGAAATGGTCTGGGGCGGACATGCGATGAGCGTGACCGATGCGGAAAACTTTAACGCCTTACTGCTGCAATGGCTGGCTGACACAGCTCATAGATGAAACCCGCGCGGCATAGCGGTGCGCTCTTTGGTCGGCATAAATGCCGCCCCTACGGAAAGATGTAGGGTGCGGATTCATCCGCACCGCCGCATTTGACGCTTAATGATTGCAAGTCCGGTTCCACTGACACTCTGGAGAAGACGATGGCGAGTTCCTGGTTTCCCCGCTGGCAGAAAAAGTCAGCCTTAACTGAAAATGGGCTGATTGCGCCGGATGAAACGCTGCCGCTTGGGCAGACGGTGATTCTCGGCCTGCAACATGCAGTGGCAATGTTTGGTGCAACGGTGCTGATGCCGTTGCTGATGGGGCTGGACCCCAACCTGGCGATTCTGGTGTCCGGTATCGGTACGTTGCTGTTTTTTGTTGTCACCGGCGGACGCGTACCCAGCTATCTCGGCTCCAGCGCCGCCTTTGTCGGGGTGATTATCGCCGTCACCGGCTTCAACGGTCAGGGACTGAATGCCAACCTCGCGCTGGCGCTCGGTGGGGTTATCGCCTGTGGTGCCTTGTATACCCTGATTGGCCTGGTGGTGATGAAGGTGGGAACCGGCTGGATTGAGCGGCTGATGCCGCCGGTGGTGACCGGGGCGGTGGTGATGGCGATTGGCCTTAACCTCGCGCCGATTGCGGTACATGGCGTGTCGTCGTCAATGTTCGATAGCTGGATGGCGGTGATGACGGTGCTGTGTATCGGGCTGGTGGCGGTGTTTACCCGTGGCATGGTGCAGCGTTTGCTGATCCTCGTCGGGCTGATCGTCGCCTGGGCGATCTACGCCCTGCTGACTAACGTGCTTGGCTTCGGTAAGCCGGTGGATTTCAGCGGCGTGGCGAACGCGCCCTGGCTGGGTCTGCCGCATACCACCACGCCGGTATTTGATATGCAGGCGATTGTGATGATCGCCCCGGTCGCCATTATTCTGGTGGCGGAAAACCTCGGACACATCAAAGCAGTGGCGGGCATGACCGGGCGCAACCTCGATCCCTGGATGGGGCGCGCTTTTGTCGGTGACGGCCTGGCGACCATGCTCTCCGGTTCGATCGGCGGCAGCGGCGTGACCACCTACGCGGAAAACATCGGCGTGATGGCGGTGACCAAGGTCTATTCCACGCTGGCGTTTGTCGCGGCGGCGCTGATCGCGCTGGTGCTGGGTTTCTCACCGAAATTTGGTGCGCTGATCCACACCATTCCCGGTCCGGTTATTGGCGGCGCGTCCATTGTGGTGTTTGGGTTGATTGCGGTAGCGGGCGCTCGCATCTGGGTGCAGAACCACGTCGATTTTAGCCAGAACGGCAATCTGATTATGGTGGCGACCACGCTGGTGCTGGGTGCCGGGGATTTTGCGCTGAAGATCGGCAACTTCACCCTCGGCGGTATCGGAACGGCAACCTTTGGCGCCATCATTCTCAACGCCATTCTGCGCCGTCGCGGTGCCGCCCTCGGAGACAATCAGGCGGCACGCCAGAACAGTTAAGGTTCCTGCATCTCCTGCGGTGTCGGTTGCGGCACCGCTTTCTTGCGGCGGATACGCAGTTCACTGACGATCACCCCGCAGACAATCAAGGCACCGCCGAGCAGCGCCGCTGCGGGTAAGCGCTCACCCGCCAGTCGCCCCACCACGCCAGCCCACACCGGTTCACCGGCATAAATCACCGTCGCCCGCGTCGGGGAGACGCTACGCTGCGCCCAGTTCATGGTGACCTGAATCAACGCACTGGCGGCGCCCAGCCCCAGCGCACTCAGCAGCAGCGGCAGACTCAGCGTGGGAACCGTTTCCCCGTTCGGCACCATAAAGATAAAGGCGCAGGCCGATGCCACCGCCAGCTGGATCAGGGTCACGCGGCGTACATCCACCCGACCGGCAAAGCGGCTGATCAGGATGATCTCTGCGGCAATCGCCAGCGTACTTAATAAGGTCGCGATTTCACCGGCGTTCAGGGCAATACGTCCATCCTGCGGACCCGCCACCAGCAGTAATCCGACAAACGCCAGCAGAATGCCCAACCACGCCATCAACCCCGGCGGACGACGTAAAAACAGCCACTGCAACAGCGGCACCACCGGCACGTAAAGCGCGGTCAGAAACGCCGACTGGCTGCTGGAAATGGTTTGCATACCCCAGGTTTGCAGGCCATAGCCGCCCGCGATCGCGATGCCGATTAGCGCACCGGCTTTGCACTCCAGCCAGGTGGTATGTTTCAGGGCGCGGCGAAAGAAAAAGGCCAGCAGCAGCGCAGCCGTCGCAAAGCGCAGGCCAACGAAGAAGAACGGGCCTGAATGCGCCATCGCCCGGTGAACCACCAGAAAGGTGCCACCCCAGACCATGGTAATGAAGATCAATACTAATTCCTGGCGCGTCAGGCGCAGGGTAAGACGGGAAGCAGACATAGGGCACCACTATCAGGATTCGGGCGCCATTTTGCGCAGAGTGAGGGGGAATTGCAACGCTTGTCACCGCCGGGCGAACCCGGCGGCGGAGGGAAAAACAGCACAGCCGGCTTATTTTTTGTTGCGGCTGCGTCCCCCTTTTTCACCTGCTTCGGAAGCGCGCTGCGGGTCATTTCTGAAATTACCGCCGCTATTCTTACCGCCTTTACGGCCTGCTTCCGCGGCTCTTTCGCGATCTTCCGCGAAATTACCCGATCCTCCACGATGTTGGGCCATCATTTCCTCCGAGAGAGTTTTCGCATCTGTGGTCAGGACTTTTCACATGCAATGGGTGAAAAGCAAGGTGGTACGTTTCCGGGCCACCTGACTAAAGAGTAGCCAATGGCGTTGCGTTTCTGGCTAATATTTATACTTTGAAACACATATTCCACTTATTTTTTACTGCCGGTTGGCATTTTACTCCAGATGACAAGCGCTTAGCGGTGGATTAAGCGAAGCCGTGTCGACATTGGTCAGCGGCTAACCAGCAGGTCACGCAGGCTCTTCTATACTGAGGATTACGTGTTCATATCCCGCAGGATGGCAAAAGATGGCGAAAATTCTGGTGCTTTATTACTCCATGTACGGACATATCGAAACGATGGCGCAGGCGGTTGCCGAGGGAGCGCGGCGTGTAAGCGGTGCGGAAGTGACGATTCTACGCGTACCGGAAACCATGGATGCCGAGCGCTTTGCGCAGGTCGGCGGCAAAGTGCAACAGGCGGCGGCAGAAGCCACCCCTGAAGATTTACCCCTCTATGATGCCATCATCATCGGCACGCCCACCCGCTTCGGCAACATGGCGGGCCAAATGCGCACCTTCCTCGATCGCACCGGCGGCCTGTGGGCTTCGGGCGCGTTGTACGGCAAGCTCGGCAGCGTCTTCGCCTCCACCGGCACCGGCGGCGGCCAGGAACAAACCATTACCTCCGTCTGGACCACCCTCGCCCACCACGGCCTGATGATTGTCCCTATCGGTTACGGCACCAAAGAACTTTTCGATATCTCCCATGTGCGCGGCGGCACCCCCTATGGTGCGACTACGCTGGCAGGGGGCGATGGATCGCGTCAGCCATCCGCTGAAGAACTCGATATCGCCCGTTTTCAGGGTGAACATGTCGCCGGTCTGGCGATAAAACTGAAAGGATAAATCCACAACAGGAGACCTTTTATGGCAACAGAACAGTCTAAAGCTCACCACGTGGGCGAATGGGCAAGCCTGCGCCACACCTCGACCGAAATCGCGGAAGCGATATTTGAGGTCGCTAACTATGACGAGCGTCTGGCAGAGGAGATTTGGCGCCAGCAAGGCAGCGACGAAGTGCTGTTTCGCGCCTTTGATAAGACCGATCAGGACGTCCTGACGTGGGACGATAAGACGGTCGAGCGCAAAAACATTTGAATCTCAGGCGGGCCAGTCCCGCCTTTGTCGTTTTAATTGACCAAGGAGCGATGTATGTCTTCCTATCAAAGTATCAATCCCGCCAATAACCAATTGCTGAAAGCCTGGCCCTCGCACGATGCCGCGTATGTGCAGCAGTCGCTGGAGGCGGCCGATCATCTTTACCATTCCGCATGGAGCAAAGGCGATATTCAGCCGCGTTTGCAGGTGTTGAAACACCTGGCGGACCTGATTGATGCGCGCGTTGAGCAACTGGCCACCATCGCCAGCCAGGAGATGGGCAAGCTGATTGGTCAAAGTCGTGGCGAAGTGAAGATCTGCGCGCAAATCGCACGCTACTACGCGGAACATGCGGAAACCTTGTTAAAACCTCAGGCTTATCCCAGCGATGTCGGCGATGCCTGGCTGGAGTATCACCCAATCGGCGTGATTATGGCGGTGGAGCCGTGGAACTTCCCCTATTACCAGCTGATGCGCGTACTGGCGCCGAATCTCGCGCTGGGCAACCCGGTGCTGGCAAAACACGCGAATATCGTGCCGCACTGCGCGGATGTCTTCGAAAAACTGGTACTGGAAGCGGGTGCGCCGAAGGGGGCCTGGGCCAACCTCTTTATTTCCAATGAACAGGTCGCCGATGTGATCGCCGATCCACGCGTACAGGGCGTGGCGCTCACCGGTTCAGAACGCGCCGGTAGCGCCGTCGCGCAGCAGGCCGGTAAATACCTGAAGAAATCGACGCTGGAGCTGGGCGGTAATGATGTGTTTGTGGTGCTGGACGATGCCGATCTCGATGAAGCGGTACGCCAGGGCGCGCAGGCGCGTCTCAGCAACTGCGGCCAGGTATGTACCGCCGCTAAGCGTTTTATCGTGCATGAAAAAATTGCCGATCGTTTTATGGCGAAATTCAGTGCCGCGCTGCAATCCGCCGCGCCGGGCGATCCGCTTGATGAGAAAACTACCCTCGGCCCGCTGTCATCACGCGAGGCCCGTGAACGGCTGATCAAACAGGTGGATGAAGCGGTGCAACACGGCGCGCGGGTGGAATTCGGCGGCAAAGCTATCGATGGCGTCGGATGCTACTACCAGCCCACGCTGCTGACCGGTCTGACTCCGGACAACCCGGCCTACTATCAGGAATTTTTTGGTCCGGTGGCGCAGGTGTACGTGGTGGCGAGTGACAGCGCAGCGGTAGCGCTGGCTAACGATTCACACTATGGCCTTGGCGGTTCGGTATGGACGCGCGATATTGCGCGCGGGCGCAAAATGGCCTCGCAGATTGAAACCGGCATGGTGTTTATCAATTCGCAGAGCGATACCGCGGCAGAGCTGCCGTTTGGCGGCGTGAAACGTTCGGGCTATGGCCGTGAGCTTTCAGACCTCGGCCTGAAGGAGTTTGCCAACCAGAAACTGGTGGTGGTAGCCGGATAAGGCGCATAAAAAACCCCGCCGCGGCGGGGTTTTTACTGGCGGCAACTTAGTTGCTGGTGGCCGCGGGTTGTTTATTGCTGTCATCGCTTTTGGCCGCAGGCGCATCGGCTTTGGCTTTTTCCGCTGCGGCCGCATCGGCTTTCGCTTTGGCTTCCGCAGCTTTCTGCGCGGTGGCTTTTTCGGCCTTCGCTTTATCCTCAGCGGCTTTATCGGCTTTCACCTTATCTTCCGCCGCTTTGGCGTCTGCTGCTTTCTGCGCGGCGGCTTTGTCTGCCGCTGCTTTATCGGCAGCCGCTTTATCTGCCGCCGCCTGATCGGCTTTCACTTTATCGTCGTCAGCCGTGGTCGCAGCGGCGGGTTGCGGCTGCGCAGGCTGAGCGGCCGGTTCCGGCGCTGCGGGTTGCAACGGCGTGCCTTGCAGGGCAGCGTTCAGCACGCTGGCGAACTGATCCCAGCTGCAGTAGCCGTTAGCATCGGCATCACAGCCAGCCAGCTGGAGAGTGACGCGTTTGGGCGGGTTTTTCAGGCTTAGCACATCTGCATTACGCAGCTGATCGCTGGTCTGATAAACATATTCCACCTTCAGCAGATCTTTGTTGTTCTTCGCATCGTGCCAGCGTTCGAACACCACCTGACCACCGATAGGCGTCTTCTCGTCATTGCCTGGCAGCTCATACGGCTTCACCTGCAACGCGCTCAGCAGCGAAGCGATGTTGGAGTCATGACCCACCATCAGCGTCACTTTCGGCGCGTTAGCTTTGTCCTGATCGACCAGCTGGCTGCGGATGTAATCCACCAGCGGTGCTGCCACTTCGCGCGCCACTTCTGGCGTGCTGAACAATGCATCCTGATAACCGTTTTTAATCGCGGCCAGTTCTTTCCACTGCTCAGGCGTTTTGATCTGGCCCCAGGCAACCTGGTCCAGCGGGAAACCTTCATAATATTGCAGCGTGAAGGCATCAATCAGCGAGTTGCCCACCTTCAGCGGGCCGTTGACGTTTGGCTCCTGGCCGTTGTCAGCGGTAAAGGTGTTCTGGCCGCTGCTCAGATCACACTGCTTTTTGCCGTTGCAGGCTGGCGCGTTCCTGTAATCAACGATCTTTTCCAGATGCTGGAAGGCGGGTTTCAGGGCCAGCTTTTCGTTAGCGGCCGTCATGGCTGCCAGCGCTTTTTTGTTGAAATCGTCGCTGCCGTCGGTCACCACCGGATTAAATACCGGATCCATGGTGCCCATCGCGTCCTGGTGGGTGACGGCAATGTCGCAGCCCGGGAAGGCGCCATTTATGAAGAACTGGGCGGTAGCAACGGTACGTTGCAGACTGTTGGCGTAAACAAAGACGTTGCTGCTGTCCGGGCAAGTGCCGTTCTCAACCAGGCCCTGCTGTGCCAGCCACTGACGGGTGTAATTCCCCATGTAGACTTCCAGCACGCCGCCTTTGGTGGTGAGCTGTCCACCGGGTACATCCCACTGCGGCCAGCTTTTCTTCGTTGATTGCTCCAGAACGCTGCCGTTATTCGCCAGCGGCGCGCGCAGATTGTGACGGCTAAGCATCAGCACCTGTTGCAGCTGCATATCCCCTTCCGCAGCCTGCGCCGCCATGCCCATTGGTAATGCAGCGATGACTGACAACGCGCAAAGACTCAGTTTCTTGATCATTGTGCCTATTCCATAATTCATCAGTGAAACACTCTGGCATTCAAACGATTAGCTCGGCCACAGAGCGAATTGCTCCACAGTGTAACTCAGCTTGCCTGGGAAAATCGCCAGATGTTTGCAAAAACCGTGAATGGACTATAGCAGACCTGGGCGCTGCCGTCGGGTGCAGGCAGCAGATTGAAAAGCAACGGGATGTTTTTCGGAATCTCGGAAGCGGAAAAGCAAAAAGCCCGCATCGCTGCGGGCTTCTTAAATTTGGCGGAGGAAGAGAGATTCGAACTCTCGGATGGTTTCCCATCGGCGGTTTTCAAGACCGCTGCCTTAAGCCGCTCGGCCATCCCTCCGTGAACTACATATATCTCGACGCTAAAAGCGTTAAGTGGCGGAGGAGGAGAGATTCGAACTCTCGGATGGTTTCCCATCGGCGGTTTTCAAGACCGCTGCCTTAAGCCGCTCGGCCACCCCTCCGCAATGACGCGCACTATAAACATCCCCCTGAAAGATGTAAAGCCTGTAGCGATTCATTCGCCTGAAAAACAGTCAAAAACTATTTATTCGGCGTCATATTCGCCATTCCGCTCAGGGAAACAGCAATTTATCGCGTAAAGAAGGGTAAAACGCCTTTTATGTCCCACCCCCGCTGCGTATTCTTGCCGCAGTTTAGTGTTCTTTCTATTTAAGGAGCGCATGTATGGATAGAATTATTTCGACGTCACAGCGACAGTCGCTGATTAGCACCCATAAGGTGCTGCGTAATACTTACTTCTTACTTGGCCTGACCCTGGCGTTTTCCGCCGTCACCGCCACCCTCAGCACCGTCTTCGCCCTGCCTGCGCCGGGTCTGATCCTGATGCTGGTCGGCTTTTATGGTTTGATGTTCCTGACCTACCGCCTGGCGAACAGCCCGACAGGGATTCTGGCGGCGTTTGCTTTTACCGGATTCCTTGGTTACTGCCTTGGCCCGATTCTGAACTCCTTCCTCTCGGCAGGCATGGGGGATGTGATTGGCATGGCATTGGGCGGTACCGCGCTGGTGTTCTTCTGCTGCTCGGCCTACGTGCTGACCACGCGCCGCGATATGTCATTCCTTGGCGGCATGATGATGGCGGGTTTTGTGGTACTGCTGGTGGCGGTGGTCGCTAACCTGTTCCTGCACCTGCCAGCGCTGCACCTGGCGATTAGCGCGCTGTTTATCCTGTTCTCAGCCGGTGCCATCCTGTGGGAAACCAGTAATATCATCCACGGCGGTGAAACCAACTACATCCGCGCTACCGTGAGCCTGTATGTGTCGCTGTACAATATCTTTGTCAGCCTGCTGAGCCTGCTGGGCTTCGCCCGCAGCAATTAACCTCAACCAGGTTATCTCCCAAACCCCGCTCTGGCGGGGTTTTGCTTTTTCTGGCTGCGCCGACCTACAATACCCGCAAACTGAACCTGAGGAGTCACCGTGATTTTTGCCGGTAAAGAGATCGCCACCGATGCGGAAGGCTATCTGAAAAACAGCGCCGACTGGAGTGAGCCGCTGGCGGAAGCCATTGCCGCCACCGAAGCCATCACCCTGAGCGAGGCGCACTGGGAAGTGGTCAATTTTGTACGCACGTTTTATCTGGAATTTAATACCTCACCGGCGATTCGTATGCTGGTGAAAGCGATGGCGCAGAAGTATGGCGAGGAGAAAGGCAACAGCCGTTATCTGTTCCGCCTGTTCCCGGAAGGCCCGGCTAAGCAGGCAACGAAAATTGCCGGATTGCCGAAACCGGCGAAATGTCTCTAATCAGCCCGTGGTAAAACGACCGGGCGCTTCAGCCGGTTGATGCGGTTCCACCAGCACTTTTTCCACGCGCGCACTGCGCGGCCCGCCTGCTTTTAACCAATCGATCAAGGCTGTGACCTGTGGCTCTTCGCCCCAGGCCAGCACTTCCACGCTGCCATCGTTCAGATTGCGCGCATATCCTTTCACATCCAGCTGTCGGGCCTGCATTTGGGTGCTGTAACGAAATCCCACGCCCTGCACCCTTCCGTGCACCCAGATTTTGAAGCAGGTTGTGGCCATGGTGCTCTCCCGTCACTGTTCATTGCATTTTGCTGCCATCCACCGGAAAATGGCGCCTCATTTTTTCAGGTAAGCATAGCAAACTATGACCGTTCGATTGATTCTCGCTAAGGGACGTGAAAAATCCCTGCTCCGCCGCCACCCCTGGGTCTTTTCTGGTGCTGTTGCCCGTATGGAAGGCAAAGCCCAGTCCGGGGAAACCATTGATGTATGCGACAGCAATGGCAAATGGCTGGGTCGTGCCGCTTATTCACCGCAATCACAAATTCGGGCGCGCGTCTGGAGCTGGCAACAGGATGAGTCAATCGACATTGCCTTCTTTGTTCGCCGTCTCACTCAGGCGCAGCAGTGGCGTGCCTGGCTGGCGCAGCGCGATGGGCTGGATAGCTATCGCCTGATCGCCGGTGAATCCGATGGTATGCCCGGCGTCACCATTGATCGCTTCGGCAATTTCCTTGTGCTGCAACTGCTGTCGGCCGGTGCGGAGTATCAGCGCCCGGCGATTATCGCCGCCCTGCAACAGTGCTTTCCGGAATGCGCGATTTACGATCGTTCCGACGTTGCCGTACGTAAGAAAGAGGGGCTGGAGCTGGCACAAGGCCCCGTCAGTGGCGAACTGCCGCCGCCGCTGTTACCGATCACCGAGCATGGCATGAAATTGCTGGTGGATATTCAGGGCGGCCATAAAACCGGTTATTACCTCGATCAGCGTGACAGCCGTTTCGCCACCCGTCGCTATGCCGACAACGCGCGCGTACTGAACTGCTTCTCCTATACCGGCGGCTTTGCTGTCTCGGCGCTGATGGGCGGCTGCCGTGAAGTGATCAGCGTCGATACCTCGCAGGATGCGCTCGATGTGGCGAAACAGAACGTGGAACTTAACGGCCTGGACGTATCGCGGGCGCAATTCCAGCGTGATGACGTGTTTAAACTGCTGCGTCGCTACCGCGACAGCGGCGAGAAGTTTGACCTGATCATCATGGACCCGCCGAAATTTGTTGAGAACAAAAACCAGCTGGCCGGTGCCTGCCGTGGCTATAAAGATATCAATATGCTGGCGATCCAGTTGCTGAATCCAGGCGGCATCCTGATGACTTTCTCCTGCTCCGGGCTGATGGCGACCGATCTGTTTCAGAAGATCATCGCGGACGCCGCCGTAGATGCCGGTCGTGATGTACAATTTATTGAGCAGTTCCGTCAGGCAGCCGACCATCCGGTGATTGCCAGCTACCCTGAAGGGCTTTATCTGAAAGGTTTTGCCTGCCGCGTGCTGTGACTTGAAAAAACTGTCCCTGCCTCCATATCTGATGCAGGGCAGTATTTTGGGAGGTCACTATGATTGCCAGTAAATTTGGAATTGGACAGCAGGTCCGTCACCGTCTCTCCGGGGTGCTCGGCGTGATTGTTGATGTCGATCCGGAGTATTCGCTCGATGAGCCTAAGCTGGAAGAAGTGGGGGCTACTGAGACGCTGCGCGCAGCGCCCTGGTATCATGTGGTGATGGAAGATGATGAGGGCGAGCAGGTCCACACTTACGTTGCCGAAATTCAACTGGCCGGTGAGACGTCCTTTGAACATCCCGAACAACCTTCGATGGATGAGCTGGCGGCTTCAATCCGCCAGCAGCTACAGGCTCCCCGCCTGCGGCATTGATTAAAAAACGGCGACCTGAGGTCGCCGTTTGTTTTAGTGCACCGGCTGAGACAGCCCCAGCCTTGGGATCTCAATCTTCGGGCAGCGATCCATCACCACCGTCATGCCTGCATCCTGCGCCAGCACCGCCGCCTGTTCATTAATCACGCCCAGCTGCAACCACAACGTCTTCGCGCCAATGGCAATCGCTTCCTGCGCCACGCCCCACGCCGCTTCCGCATTACGGAACACATCCACCATATCCACGCTGCCCGGAATATCCGCCAGCGTGGCGTAGGCAGTCTGCCCCAGCAACTGCTGCCCGGCGAGTTTCGGACTAACCGGCACCACCTCGTATCCCTGATCGAGCAAAAACTTCATCACACCATAACTGGGGCGATCAGGCCGATCGCTGGCACCCACCAGCGCAATGCGTTTGGTATGGGTCAAAACATCACGAATTGTTTGATCGTTCATGCATCTCTCCTTTTTCACTCGCCTGAGTGTAGATGGCATCAGGCCGCCTGGCGCAATGGAAAACTTTGCGCGGCAGCACGAATAAATATGTTAAAATGTAAATTAACTGCCATAATGTAATAATTTGCTACACATCACTGGTTTGCGCCCTACTTTCTGGAGTTGAAATGAAGCTGTTTTACGCTGTTACGGGTTTACTGATGTTGCTCGTTTCAGCATCCTGCCACGCCATTAGTCTGAAACTCGATCCGGATATCGATCTTCTGGTGCTGGATGGGCGCAAAATTTCCGGCTCGCTGCTTAAAGGCGCGGACAGTCTCGAACTGGATCGCGGCCAGCATCAGTTTCTGTTTCGCGTGGAAAAATTCCCGGACTCAGCGCCTCACAACGGCCCGCATTATCAGTCGGTGCCGATGATCGTCACTTTTACCGCCAGCGCCAAAACCGTCACCATTCGCCTGCCCGCGCTGGATAACCGGCGTGAGCGCAACACCTTTGATCAGACCCTCAATTTCCAGCTGGTTGATGAACAGGGCAAGGAGATCGCCAGCGTTCGCGACCATTTGCCTGTGCCAGAGAGCGGCGATCTTGAGCAGGCCATGCTGAATTATAACCGTAATGGTCTGGCCGCCTCCGTGCCGCGATTCGCGGTGCAGGCCGCCAGCGTACCGGACGCCCAGATCGATGCCGACTTCGCCTGGCAGGAAGTCAGTGACCTGCCCTCGCTGCAACGCTGGTTTCAGCGTTTTGATGCCGCCACCCGCCTGCGTTTTCTTAGCTGGATGAAAACCTTACGCGCAAGTTGATAGGAATGAAACGCCAGGGGTAAACTCGTGCATTAACTAACAATGCCCGAGAAGAATCAGGAAGCCCTATGGAGCAGACCGTTCGTACCCTAAAGATGCAAAAACATATCGCCCTTGTCGCCCACGATCACTGCAAAGCCTCGTTGCTGGACTGGGTACAGAAGAACCAACCCGCGCTCGCCTCCCATGTACTCTACGCCACCGGCACCACCGGTAATCTGATCAACCGTCATACCGGTCTGGATGTGAACGCCATGCTGAGCGGCCCGCTGGGCGGCGATCAGCAGGTCGGTGCGCTGATTTCGGAAGGCAAAATTGACGTGCTGTTTTTCTTCTGGGACCCGCTGAACGCGGTTCCGCATGACCCGGACGTTAAGGCGCTGCTGCGTCTGGCAACGGTGTGGAATATCCCGGTGGCCACCAACCGCTCCACCGCAGATTTCCTGATTCAGTCGCCGCTGTTTGCAAGAGAAGTCGAGATTCAGATCCCGGATTATCCGCGTTATCTGGCGGAACGTCTGAAATCGTGATGTCTCAGGCCTTCCGGCTCTGCGCTACGCCGAGGTCGCGGAAGTGATCGACGAACACGGAAGGCCGATCCTTATCGAATAACAGCCATACCTGCTGACGCGCCCGCGTCAGCGCCACATAGGCCAGTCGACGTTCTTCGGCATCCGGGAAGTCTTCCGGCTGCGGCAACAATCCCTGCTCCATAATCGATTCACGCGCCGCAGCGGGAAAACCATCCCGCCCCTCATGCAGACCGAGAATAATGACAAAATCCGCCTGCTGCCCTTTACTGGCGTGAATGGTCATAAAATCCAGCCGCAACTTTGGCCAGCGGGTTTTGGCTTTATCCAGTAACGCTGGTCGCAAATGGTGGTAACGCGCCAGCAGCAACACGCGCTCATCCGGCTTCACATAGCCACTCAGCTTATCGAGCAACGGCTCCAGCTGCTCCTGCGGCAGCAGAGTCACCGATTTCTTATTCCCTTTGGTCAGACTATTCAGCGGCTTACGCAGCTGATGCGGGTTTTGCTGAACAAAGCGATTGGCAATCTCACCGATGCGATCGTTAAAACGATAGGTGGTATCGAGTACGCAGCGGTCGCCTTCACCGAAATAGTGATGGAAGGCGGTGGTCAGGCTCATCTCCGCGCCGCTGAAGCGATAAATGGCCTGCCAGTCGTCGCCGACGGCAAACAGCGCAGTCCGTTTGTTTTGCTGACGTAGCGCAGTCAGCAGCGCCGCACGCTGCGGTGAAATGTCCTGAAACTCATCCACCAGAATATGCTTCCACGGACTGATAAAACGTCCTTTTTCCAGGATGGCGATCGCCTGATGGATCAGGCCGGAGAAATCCACCGCCCCTTCCTCTTTCAGCGCGGTTTTCCATGCTTTCAGAATCGGCGCCATCAACTTAACGCGTTTACTAAACTGATCGCGCTGATCTTCCGGTACATCGGCAATCATCGCCGCCTGGGCTCCGCCGTGCATCCGCATCAGTCCCAGCCAGCGTTCCAGCCGCGAGGCCAGGCGCTGCGCCAGTTTGTCATCCTGCCAGAATGGCCCTTCGGCAACCTCCCACTCCAGCTCCTCCTGCAACCATTGACGCCAGCCGCTGGCCTGCGCTTTTTTGCTGTTGCACTGTTCGCGCCAGGTATCAATCAACAGCTGCCGACGCGCTTTGCTATCGCTCTCCAGTTTGCTGATGGCGGGCTGTTTATTGCTGCCTTCGCGAATAATATGCAGCGCCAGCGCATGGAAGGTACGCGCCTGAATCGCGCTCTCACCGAGCCGCTGCTGGATGCGTTCGTTCATCTCTTCCGCCGCCTGACGACCAAACGCCAGCAGCAAAATCTGTTCCGGCTGCGCCAGTTTGCGCTTCAGCAACCAGCCGGCACGCGCCACCAGCACCGAGGTTTTGCCACTACCCGCACCTGCCAGCACCAGTAGCGCATCCTCACCGTTGACCACCGCTTCACACTGCGAGGGATTAAGCGGCGTGGTTTCCACCGTGGAGAAAAATTCCTGATATTCCGCCAGGATTTTTGTCGTCCATGTGCGATTGCGCTGGCGAATGGCGGCGTCACCCTGTTCCAGCCATTGCTGGCAGAATTGCCACAGTTCACGACAATTATCGAACTGTTCGAGGCGGGATGTGGGGAGCGGCAAGGCGGAAAACTGACGGGTGATGTTCTCTTTCACCGCGCTCAGCTCGCTGCGTTTGAGCCAGCGATCCTGTTGGGTAAAGGCGAAGATTTCCTGCTGCAACGCGGTTAACACCTCAGCGCACACCACGCTCATCTCCTGGCTCCACTGCTGCCAGGCCTGTTGCAGATAATGAAAAAAGCGCTGCGTCTCCTGCCATTCCGTGCCGTGCAGCCGCACCACTTTTTCTTCCGGCAGCAAAAATTCCAGCTCGCCCCATACCAGGCCGCGTTTACAGGCAATATCCAATAACTGGTTGAAGGGAATGAGATATTCGTGGCGATCGCCGCTAACTTCCACCCCTGCCGCCAGCAGGCGCACGCGATTATAGGGGTGCTGTGCCAGACGTTTACCCATTGATGTTGCTTTCAGTTCCATGTCCGCACCGTCTTCAGGAATAGATTATCGCGCAGTTTACCTGCCAGACCCTTGGCGCTCCAGCCTTAAAACAGGCTAAACTTGGCGGCACATATTGCGGATTGCAAAAGGAAAATCGTGTTATGCGCACCGTGCTCAACATTCTCAACTTTGTATTGGGCGGCTTTTTTACCACCCTCAGCTGGCTACTGGCGACGCTGGTCAGCATCGTACTTATTTTCACGCTGCCGTTAACGCGCTCCTGCTGGGAAATTACTAAACTCTCTCTGCTGCCGTTTGGCAATGAAGCGGTGCATGTGGACGTGCTGCGCCCGGATAGCAAAAGCCCGGTTCTGAACGCTGGCGGCACTTTCCTCAACCTGTTCTGGCTGGTGTTTTTCGGCTGGTGGCTGTGTCTGATGCATATTTCTGCCGGAATTGTGCAGTGCCTCACCATCATCGGCATACCGGTTGGCATCGCCAATTTCAAAATTGCCGCCATTGCCCTGTGGCCGGTCGGCCGCCGTGTGGTTTCGGTGGAAGAAGCGCAGGCCGCGCGGGAAGCGAATGCCCGCCGCCGTTACTGAGGCTAAGCCATGATGCATGAGGCTTTGCCGGGCTGGCGGCGTTATCTGTTCAACAGCAGCCTGCGCTATTTACTGCGCATCTTTTTCGCACTGGCAGGCTGTGCCGCCGTGCCCTGGTGGCTACAGAAAATTGAGTGGACCATTCCGCTGACGCTGGGGGTGGTTGCCGCAGCGCTGGCCGATCTCGACGATCGCTGGACCGGACGCCTGCGGAATCTGCTGATTACGCTGATTTGTTTCTGTATCGCCTCGGTGTCCGTCGAGTTGCTGTTCCCGCATCCCTGGGCATTTATCGCCGGTCTGGCCCTCTCAACCTGGGGATTTATTCTGCTGGGCGCACTGGGGCAACGCTACGCTACCATTGCCTTCGGCGCCCTGCTGATTGCGGTCTACACCATGTTGGGCAGCGGTCTGTTCCTGCAATGGTGGATGCAGCCGTCGCTGCTGTTGATTGGCGCTTTGTGGTACAACCTGCTGACCTTAATCGGCCACCTGATATTTCCGGTGCGCCCGGTGCAGGAGCAGCTGGCGGCCAGTTTTTCGCAACTGGCGCGTTACCTTGATGCCAAAGCCAGCCTGTTCGATCCCGATGGCGGCGAGCAGGATGACGCCGCGCTGATTGCCACCGCCATGGTCAACAGCCAGCTGGTGGCCCAGCTTAACCTCACAAAAAGCACCATCCAGAGCCGTCTGCGCGGCGACCGGGGTTCGCGCAGTACGCGGCGCAGCCTGCATTACTATTTTGTCGCGCAGGATATCCATGAGCGCGCCAGTTCGTCACATCTGCAATATCATCAATTACGCGATGACTGGCGTTACAACGAAGTGCTGTTCCGTTTCCAGCGTTTATTGAACATGCAGGCACACGCCTGTCGTCAGCTGGCAGAGACAATATTATTACGTCAGCCTTGGCATCATGATCCCCACTTTGAACGCGTGTTTGAGCGGCTGGAAACGGCGCTGACCCGCCTGCAACAAAGTGCGCCGGAGGAAGCCAATATCCGCGCGCTGTTCTGGCTGCTGCGCAATTTGCGCGCCATGGATGCCCAGCTGGCATCCATTGAATCCGAACAGATGCTGGCGCAACCCGCCGCCTCCAGTGACGACAATCTTTCCAGCGAAGGGCTGAGCGGTTGGGCTGATATTCGTCTGCGCATCAGCCGTCATCTCACGCCTTCCTCGGCGTTATTCCGTCATGCGGTGCGCATGTCGCTGGTGTTGTGCGTTGGCTATGGATTTATTCAGATCACTGGTGTGCATCGCGGATACTGGATTCTGCTCACCAGCCTGTTTGTATGTCAGCCGAACTATAACGCCACCCGGCGGCGTCTGGCGCTGCGTATCGGCGGTACGCTGGCGGGGATTGCCATCGGCCTGCCGGTGCTGTGGCTGGTGCCTTCAATCGAAGGGCAACTGATTCTGATTGTGCTTAGCGGGGTGCTGTTTTTCGCCTTCCGGCAGATCCAGTACGCCCAGGCAACGCTGTTCATTACCCTGCTGGTGTTGCTGTGCTTCAATCTGCTCGGTGAAGGCTTTGAAGTGGCGCTGCCGCGCGTGGTCGATACCTTGCTGGGCTGCGGTCTGGCGTGGCTGGCCGTCGCCTTTGTCTGGCCGGACTGGCGTTTCCGTCAGTTGCCAACCGTAGCCGATCGCACGCTGAATGCTAACTGCCGCTATCTTGATGCGATTATGGAGCAATATCACCAGGGCAAGGATAATCGGCTGGCGTACCGTGTGGCGCGACGTGATGCCCATAATGCGGATGCTGAACTGGCTTCGGTCGTTTCCAATATGAGCAGCGAAGTTCACTACCAGCAGCCATTACGGGAGAACGCGTTCAGGCTGTTGTGCCTTAATCACTCTTTTCTCAGTTATATCTCAGCATTGGGCGCCCATCGCGTCAGGCTGGATGACACCGCGCTACTGGCCCTGCTCGATGATGCGGTGTGCTTCGTTGAAGACGTATTGCAGATTGAGCGTGTCAGCGATAGCCAGGCGACACACATGCAGCAGGCGCTGATGCAGCGCCTGTCGGAAATGAAAACCAGCCCGGAAACGCAGGCGCCGCTGGTGTTGCAGCAGTTGGGGTTATTGATCTCACTGCTGCCGGAAATTGCACGTCTACGCCGTATCCTTGCGACAGGCTAAAACCCATCAACGCTCTGCTGCTGGTCAGCGGAGCGTTTTTTGATACCACGCGCAGAGTTCAGCTCTGACCTCCCTCGGCAGCGCCGCCTCATGATGCCCCGAAATTGCGCCCTGCAGTGCCAGCAATGTTTTCAGGCCGATGTGTTTATTCACCAGGCGCAGTTTCAGCCAGCTCTGCTTCGCGCCAATTTCACACAAATGCTTTACCGAGCAGATACCCGCCTTATGCAGCAGCATTTCCATGCGCATACTCAGATTGGGCAAGTCTTTGAGACGCAATGAGATATATTTTGTCTTCAGCTCATCGCGCGCCGTGCGTAATGCGCTGGCCGACAGTAGGATTAACTGTTCCGGCTCCTGCCAGAGTTGCATATCGACTTTGAAGTAACTCAGGGTAACCGGGATGCCGCGCTTGTGGTAAATCAGCGGCTCCATGGGACAAAGCGCCGCATAATCAGCGACAGCTTCACAGGCGCGCAGGTAAAGCGCATCTTCATTAATTAACGCAAAAACCACCTTCTCCACCGCCAGTGTGTAACCACCAAACTGCGTGCGGGATTCGATTTTACCTAGCGCTGACAGCTGCAATTTTGTTTGCTCAACAACCGGGTGATACTTTTTCATCCTGACACCTTCCTGAAGTCCTTTTACCAGAAACATCCTAATAAATATCCATGTATTCATCAGGTTAGAAGATATGAAAAACGATCTGGCTGTTCAATGAATAAATGCTGTGCGGCGAAAAAATGTGCAGAATTTGCGAGGTGTTTTCAGAAATTGAGGTTGATCTTTATCCAGGAAGCCATTACTGTATATTCATACAGTTCATTACTGAGTGATTAAATTATGCGTACTCAATTCTCTGGCACCGCTGACCGTTCTCATCGTTTTGCGACTTCAGATGTAGCGCAACCTTCTTTAGGTGGCATTACTGAGCTGCATTACAGCGAACAACCTGGCATGATGCAGCTTATGCTGCTGCCGGTATTGAAGCAGTTGAGCCTGCAATCACGCTGGCAGCTGTGGTTAACTCCCGCGCACAAGCTGAATCGTCACTGGATGCAGCAGTCAGGATTGCCGCTGGAAAAGAGTATGCATATCACGGAGAGCGAGCGTTACAGCACGGTGGAAAGTATGGTCAAAGCGCTGCGCACTGGTAATTACAGTGTGGTTCTGGCGTGGATTCCTTACGAACTGAACGATGAAGAGCGCTGGGAACTGAAACAGGCTGCGATCGAAGGTGATGCGCTGGGTCTGGTGATGCGTCCACAAGGACAGGATGGGGTTTTGTCCAGACAACGATTAGCGTCAAAAATTCCCTCAGATTTGTTTCATTAAGTAAAATTAGGATTTTTCTTGCACCTCGTTTCTCAGAAGTTGACGCTAAGCCACTGATTCTTGTCCAGCCAGCTTAGACAATGGCTTAGCCACTTTTTTCATTTCTGATCGCGAAGATTATGCCATGTCAATTGTTAAAATGTGTGTATAAACCCCTGTTTTTTTATCGCCTGGCCTCACATCATACTTGTAACTTTCCAATCTCGTTGTAGACTTTACCTCGCCAGGGTGCTCAATAACCTCCGTTTTTTCGGTAGAGTCATAAGCGAGCATTTTGACCCGGCGAAGGATTAAACCAAGAGCAAACTATTTTTGCTCATTGCCTATTTGGATGATAACGAGGCGCAAAATGAAAAAGACAGCTATCGCAATTGCAGTGGCACTGGCTGGCTTCGCTACCGTAGCGCAGGCCGCTCCTAAAGATAACACCTGGTATACCGGTGCTAAGCTGGGTTGGTCTCAGTACCACGATAAAGGTTACTACGGTAACGATTATGAGAACAACAATGGTCCGACTCATCAGGATCAGCTTGGCGCAGGCGCTTTCCTGGGCTACCAGGCTAACCCGTACCTGGGCTTCGAGCTGGGCTACGACTGGCTGGGCCGTATGCCTTACAAAGGCACCGTAACTAACGGCGCATTCAAAGCACAAGGCGTTCAGCTGGCTGCTAAACTGAGCTACCCGATTACTGACGATCTGGACGTGTACACCCGTCTGGGCGGCATGGTATGGCGTGCTGATTCCACTCAGACTAACCCGACCACCGGCCGTATCAGCGACCACGACACCGGCGTTTCTCCGCTGGCTGCTGTTGGTGTTGAATATGCACTGACCAAAAACTGGGCAACTCGCCTGGACTATCAGTGGGTTAACAACATCGGCGACGCAGGCACCGTTGGCGCGCGCCCTGACAACAGCATGCTGAGCGTCGGCGTTTCTTACCGTTTCGGTCAGGATGAAGCTGCTGCACCAGTTGTTGCTCCAGCTCCGGCACCGGCTCCGGTTGTTGAAACCAAGCGTTTCACCCTGAAGTCTGACGTCCTGTTCAACTTCAACAAAGCGACCCTGAAGCCAGAAGGCCAGCAGGCTCTGGATCAGCTGTACAGCCAGCTGAGCTCAATGGATCCGAAAGACGGTTCTGCTGTAGTCCTGGGCTTCACCGACCGTATCGGTTCAGAGCAGTACAACCAGAAACTGTCTGAGAAACGTGCTCAGTCTGTTGTCGACTACCTGGTATCTAAAGGTATCCCGGCTAACAAAATCTCCGCACGTGGCATGGGCAAATCTAACCCGGTTACTGGCAACACCTGTGACAGCGTGAAAGGCCGCAATGCCCTGATCGACTGCCTGGCGCCGGACCGTCGCGTTGAAATCGACGTGAAAGGTGTTAAAGACGTGGTAACTCAGCCGCAGGCTTAAGTTTTCACGCAGTAAAAAACCCCGCTCAGGCGGGGTTTTTTTTATACCTGATTGTCAGTAAAGCGAGAATTATTCGCTATCCGTTTCACCCTTGCCGAGAATCGCCTGCAGATCCTGCTTCAGCGTCGACATCTGGCTGGCATACTTCTCTTTACGTTCGGCATCTTCAATCAGCTGCACGATGGTCTCAGAAAGCGTGCTATTACGGCGCTGCGCTAACCCAGCCAGACGTTGCCACACCAGATATTCCAGGTCGATAGATTTCTTCCGGGTATGCTGATGCTCAGCATTAAAATGGCGTTTACGACGTGCACGAATGGTCTGCTTCAGACGGTTTTCCAGATCCGGATGGATATGCTGAGCAATCCACTCGTTAACCTCAACCGGGCTATTTTCCATCATCAATAGCGCGTCTACCGCAACCTGGGCGGCACTCAGTTCAAGATGACGAGTGATCAGTTCACCCTCCCGATGCTTTTTCACCAGGTATTTCCACTTCCATCCACTTTCAAGATTTTCGAGTTGCTGGTATTTCATCGGAATCTCATCGTGATCACGTAACAAACTAAGAATAACAGCTTTTTTCCTGGATGCAGCAAGGAAAAACATGTTGCGGCCATCACAATTCGGGCCGGAACTCCGCAGTGCTTAACCCGGTTGATTCCTGTATAATCGCGCTTTTCCCGAATCTGACGAATGGAATATTTTGACCAGCTCTCAACTTACGTGGCAAGCCCTGCAGCCGGATAGCACCCGCTACCAATCCATTTTCTCAAACGTCTCACTGGAAGATAGCGATAGTCTAGCCGCGGTTCAGCCGCGTCTGCTGAATGCGCTGGCGCATTTGCATCATCAACAACAGGGTTTCCCACTGCTGCTATTACGCAGTCAGGAAAACAGCGACTACCTCGCCTGGGTTGCCAGCGCCGCACAACGTTTTCAGCCTGACGCTGAAGCCCTGTTTGGCGGTGATTACCTGGTGATGGGTGACAACGTCAGCCTGTTGCCGCCAACCGACAGCAACCGCCCCTTCACCAGCCAGGGCGGCGTACATTACGCCGACTGGATCGAATTCGAGCAGCTATTCGGCTGTGTCCGTCAGTATAAAGATCGTGTCCAGCCGGAACCAGGTTTGCTGCATCGCGCCAACGGCGGCACCCTGATCCTCAGCGTCAACACGCTGCTGGCGCAACCCCTGATGTGGCTGCGCCTGAAAAAATGCATCGAGCAGGGCCGTTTTGAGTGGTACTCGCAGGATGAACGCCAGCCATTGCCGGTAGCCATCCCTGCGCTGCCGTTGCAGCTGCGTCTGATCCTGTGCGGCGAACGCGATGCGCTGGCTGATTTCCAGGCGCTGGACCCGGAAGCGCATGAGATGGCGCTGTACAGCGAGTTTGAAGAGAACCTGCAGATCCTCGACGAAGATGAGATGACGGCCTGGTGCCAGTGGACGCTGACTCAGGCGCGTCAGGCAGGCTTGTCAGACCCCGAAGAAGATTTCTGGCTGCCACTGATTAATGAAGCTGTGCGCACCACCGGCGATCAGGACACGTTGCCACTGTGCCCGCGCTGGCTGCGTCGCCAGTTGCAGGAAGCGGCATTGCACGGTGACTCACTCAATGCTGAAGCGCTGAAAGATGCGCTGGAAGCGCGTCAGTGGCGTGAAAGTTTCCTCGCCGATCGCATGCGTGATGAAATTCTGCTAAACCAGATCATGATTGAGACTGAAGGCGAAGTGGTCGGTCAGATTAATGGTCTGTCGGTGATTGAATTTCCCGGCCACCCACGTCCGTGGGGCGAACCATCACGTATTACCTGCGTGGTGCACCCTGGCGATGGCGAATTCACTGACGTTGAACGCAAGGCGGAACTGGGCGGCAATATTCATGCGAAAGGCATGATGATCATGCAGGCCTACCTGATTTCTGAGCTGGAGCTGGAACAACAGCTGCCCTTCTCTGCTTCGCTGGTGTTTGAACAATCCTACTCCGAAGTCGATGGCGACAGTGCCTCGCTGGCTGAGTTGTGCGCCCTGATTAGCGCCCTGGCTAACCAGCCGCTGAATCAGCAAATCGCGGTCACCGGTTCGGTGGATCAGTTTGGCAATGTACAGCCGGTTGGCGGCCTCAATGAGAAAATTGAAGGCTTCTTCAGCATCTGTAATGAACGCGGCCTGACGGGCCAGCAGGGCGTGATTCTTCCCGCCAGTAACGTGCGTCATCTGAGTCTGAATGCGGAGGTCGTTGCGGCGGTGCAGCAGGGCCAGTTCCATATCTGGGCCATTGAGCGTGTCGACGAAGCGCTGCCGTTACTGACCGGCGTGGCATGGCAAAGCGAAAGCGGTGATTCACTGCTGCGCACCATCCAGGATCGCATCACTCAGCTGAATCAACAGGAAACGCGTCAGCGCCCGTGGCCATTACGCTGGCTTAACTGGTTTAACCACAGCTGATAGCATTGCCCGGCGTACAACTGTTCGCTAATATTCGGGCTTCACTAAAAGAAGGCTTATTGAGAACATGGTAGATAAACGCGAATCCTATAGCAAAGAAGACCTGGTTGCCTCAGGTCGCGGTGAACTGTTCGGCGAAAACGGACCGCCGCTTCCATCAGGCAATATGTTGATGATGGACCGCGTGGTCAAAATGACCGAAGACGGCGGTAAATACGACAAAGGCTTCGTGGAAGCCGAACTGGATATCCGCCCTGACCTGTGGTTCTTTGACTGCCACTTCATCGGCGACCCGGTAATGCCAGGCTGTCTGGGTCTGGACGCCATGTGGCAGCTGGTTGGCTTCTATCTGGGCTGGCTGGGTGCAGAAGGTAAAGGCCGCGCGCTGGGCGTGGGCGAAGTGAAATTTACCGGTCAGGTACTGCCGGTCGCGAAAAAAGTGACCTATAAAATTCACTTTAAACGCGTCATCAACCGCAAACTGGTGATGGGCGTGGCTGACGGCGAAGTGTTTGTTGACGGTAACCTGATTTACTCGGCAACTGACCTGAAAGTGGGTCTGTTCAAAGACACCACCGCGTTCTGATCCTCCTTTACCCTGACGTGCGTCCCTGGGAGCTTACATCAGTGAGTGACCGGGGAGAAAGTTATGACGGGTAAAACGAAAACCTCCGCATAATGCGGAGGTTTGTTCCTTATCGATAGACATCCGGCGGGCTTACGCCACCGCCGACCTGTCCTCCATGGCTTGTCGCCAACCTCCCAACCAGTGAGACCGTGCGTCGATCATTTGATACGGGCAAATCTCTTTTGAGCGTCCCGTAATGCCGGCCTGATAGCCACGTGAATGTGCTCGTTCCAGGCGGTCTCGTTTCTGTCTCTTCATACCTCGTTTCCCTCATTTCAGGTCTGGTGGAATCTGGTGGAAAGATAGAGTGGCGAATTAATGTTCAACCACTCTAACGTTCTAACGCCTTGCGACGAAAAGGTCAATGCGCAAAATTCACGCCAATGTCATAAAAATGACCTGAAACCGCCATCACAGAATGAGGTAAAGATTCAGAAAAATCGCTTATCTGGCTGATAAGCCGAAAAAAAAAGCCCCTGATTTTTTTGTCATCCATAATGACAAATCAGGGACTTAGCATAAGCTTCGAACAAATCTTAATTTGAGGCGATCGCACCATCGGCTATTTTCTGAGCGACCTGCTGCCAGCCGAGCGCCAGGGTTCGGACCAGCGCATCATAGCCATCTTCCTGCTGCGGCAGCGTCAGATTAAAGCCATGTTTGATAAGTTTTCCTTGATGTTGCAGCACCCATTCACCGCTGACGATCGCTTTACCATCATAGCGGCCCTGAAAACCGGTGACGTTGACGGTCAGCGTATCGTGCGTCTCCCCAAGGGGTGAACCCGATACCAGACGGCCTGGCAGCGCACGGCTCAGGTTGCTGACCAGCGTTTGCTGCAATTGCTGGTCGAGCGGACTGGCCCAAAGATTATTAGCGGCAATTACGTATTTCACGTCGCTGGTCTGATACACCAGGCCATTGCCCGCCAGATAATCCGGCACGCTGACCTGCTGCACCCACAGCATCGGCTGCGCGCTGCTGGCATCGCTGCTGACAGGCGCCATAGTGGCGCCCGCTGGCAGCTGATAGTAGGTGGTATCAATCTTGCTGCTGCATCCTGCCAGCAGCAGCATCGCCCCAATCATCAGCCCTTTTTTCACTGTTTCGCCCTCTTTGGCTGTGGATCCTCACCCGGTTTCGCCTCAAACACCAGCGCGTTGCTCTTGCTGTTCAGGGTCTTCAATACCGGCTGCAATTCACGCAGTACCTGATCGAGTCGCTGCATATCGCCCACCAGCTTGTTATAGGCTGGCGATCCCGGTTGCAGCCCTTTCATGCTGCGATTCAGTTCGCGCAGCGTCTGCTGCATATCGGCCGGCAGCGTCTTCATCGCCGGGCTGGCGGTAATCTGATTGAGATTGTTCAGCGTTTTCTGCAACTGCTGCAACGTCCGCTGGCTCTCTCTCAGCGTACCGGTCGCCTGGTTGATCATCGGGTTCAGAGGCAGGTTGTTGATCTTGTCGAGCGCCGCCAGCAGTTTCTGCTGAATCTGGCTCAGACCACCGCTGACCGTTGGGATCACTTCAATGCCCGCGACCTTATTCGGTCCCTGATACGCGGCGGCGTTATCGTAGAAATCCAGGTCGATATACAGTGCCCCGGAGAGCAGATTGCCGGTTTTCAGCGTGGCGCGCAGACCGCGTTTTTTACCGTCCTCTAAATGCTGCTCAAGGTTGAAATCTCCGCCAAGGCGACTGAGGAAACGATCCGGTTCAATGCGAATCAGCACCGGCACACGATAATCGTTATCCAGCGCCTGATTAACACCCGGGATCATATAGGGGACCTGCGCGACGGTGCCCAGACGGATACCGCGGAACTCCACTGGCGCACCCGCCTGCAAACCGCGAATCGAGTCAGTGAAGAACATCAGGAAATCAATATGGTTGGTGTACAGCGAATCCTGGATACTACGCTGGTCGTCAAACAGGTGATAATCCGCTTTGTTCTGCGCCGCCTGCCCCAGTTCCCAACCATCAGGAATATCGAAACTGACACCGCCACTGAACAGCGTCGTGAGCGATCCCATTTCCACCCGCATCCCGGACGAGGACATATCCACCGCGATGCCGCTGTCCTTCCAGAAGCGCACGTTGGTGGTCACCAGCCGATCATAGGGCGCGGCAATAAACAGTTGATAGGTCATCATGCGTTTATCGGTATCGAAGGTACTGGTCTCCACCGAACCGACGCGATAACCACGAAACAGCACCGGATCTCCCGGATTAAGCTGCCCGGATTTTTTACTGTCGAGCGTAATACGGATACCTTTCGCATCGGGCGGCGCCAGTGGCGGCGCGTCCAGCAGCTGATAATTTTCCGGCTGGTCACCCTTGGTACCCGGCTGCAATTCGATATAGGCACCCGACAACAAGGTACTGAGGCCCGTTACGCCCTCACGGCCGATCTGCGGTTTGACGACCCAGAAGGCGCTATCGCCGTGCAACAGTTTTTCCATGCCGGCATTGAGCCGGGCCTTGATCTCCACATGGTGCAGATCGTCGGTCAGTACCGCGCTTTCCACCACGCCGACATCCACGCTACGGCTTTTGATGGTGGTTTTGCCCGCTTCAATACCTTCGGCATTTTCGGTGATGAGGGTGACTTCCGGCCCCTGATGGCTGAAGTGATAAAACAGGATCCATCCGCCGATTAACAGCGTGACGATGGGTACAATCCAGACTGGCGACCAGCGTTTAATCTGGTCGACGTTAGCAATCCCGTGATGGTTGTCCGTCAAGACGCGGCTCCTTACGTTCGGTTTTCCGTACACGATCCCAGGTCAGACGCGGATCAAAAGCCAGCGCTGCAAACATGGTGAGAATCACCACCATGGCAAACAGCAGCGCGCCTGGCGCCGGGTAAACACTCATCAGCCGCCCCATACGCACCAGCGCAGAGAGAACGGCGATAACAAACACATCGATCATTGACCAGCGACCAACAAACTCCACCACCTCATAAATCAGATGCATCTTCTGACTGTCACGCTGCCCGCGTCCGCTGGCATCCCAGCACAGCCAGCCAATCGCCAGCATTTTCAGCGAGGGCACCATAATACTGGCGATAAAAATCACCAGCGCGACCGGCCAGGAGCCATCGCTCCACAACAAAATCACCCCGGCCATGATGTTGGAGGGATACTGCGTGCCTAAGGTCTCCGTCACCATGATCGGCATAATGTTGGACGGGATATACAGCATGATGGAGGTGACGAGCAGCGCCAGCGTCCACTGCATACTGTGACGTCGCCGCGCATGAGCGACCACCCCACAACGGCTACAGACAACGCGATCGACCGGCATGATCGCGGTACAGCATGGACAACGGCGCATCCCCTGCTGCAAACCGCTAATGCCTGCCTGTGGCGCATGGGGAAGCGCGGGCAATGGCGCAATACGCTGCCATACCCAGCGACGATCGACGCACTGAAACGCCCGCAGTTGCAGCAGGCAGAACAGACACCAGGCCCAGAAACTGCTGCCCAGCCCAATCTCCCCGTAGGCCATCAATTTGACGAAGCTAACCAGCACGCCCGCCATAAAGATTTCCGCCATCCCCCAGTTCCGCAGCTGAAACAGAATGCGCGCCAGCCATAGCTTCAACGGGTGCGGCATTTTGGCGCGGTTGACCAGCAAAATAATGGTAACCATGCAGAATGCAGGGATGCCCTGGACGAACAGCATGAACAGCGTCGCGAGGCTGCCGTAATCCTCGCGCACCATCACATTCGGGATCTCCAGCAGCGATATTTCGCTGCTCAGACCGGCGACATGCATATTGATGAAAGGGAATAAATTGGCCAGCACCAACATAAACAGGGCAGCGAGTGCATACCCGGTGGGACGTTTACGCGGTTCGTGCCAGTTGGCGGTCAATGTTGTATGACAGCGCGGGCAACGCGCCCGGCTGCCGACCGGCACTGCTGGCAGTTTTACCGTTAAATCGCACTGTGGACACAAGATCCACGACTGCGCATCATCCGCTGCACACATGCCGGTTTCCTTCAGTATTAAGCACCGTTTTTCAGCGCTTCCAGTTCTTCCCAGCGTTCAAAGGCCGTCTCCAGCTCCTGCTCGGTTTTCGCCAGAGCATCCAGCACCGGCTGCGTTTGATCATGCGGCTGGCTGAAAAAGTCCGGGTGGCTCATCTTCGCCTGCAACTCGCCAATGCGCGCTTCCAGCTGCTCCAGTTGCTGCGGCAGCTGCTCCAGCTCACGCGCCAGGTTATAGCTTAGTTTGCCCGCCGCACGTTTGGTGGCATCATTTTTCTCGGCGGGTTTTGCCGCAGCGGATGATTTCGCTGCCGGTGCCGCCTTTTGCTGTTTATAAGCGGCGCGCTGCTGCTGCGCATCATGATAACCACCAACAAAGGTACCGATTTCACCGTTGCCTTCGAAGATCCAGCATTCGGTCACGGTGTTATCGACGAACTGACGATCATGGCTAACCAGCAGCACCGTGCCCTGATAGCCATCAATCAACTCTTCCAGCAGCTCCAGCGTTTCCACATCGAGGTCGTTGGTTGGTTCATCGAGGATCATCAGGTTGCTGGGCTTGAGGAACAGACGCGCCAGCAGCAGACGGTTACGCTCACCGCCGGACAGGGCGCGCACCGGCGTCATGGCGCGTTTTGGATGGAACAGGAAGTCCTGTAAATAGCCCAGCACATGGCGCGGCTTGCCGTTCACCATCACTTCCTGCTTACCTTCCGCCAGGTTATCCATCACGGTGCGATCGGGATCGAGTTCTGCGCGGTGCTGGTCGAAATAGGCCACTTCCAGTTTAGTACCGGAATGGACGCGGCCGCTATCCGCCTTCAGCTGTTGCAGCATCAGACGCAGCAGCGTGGTTTTACCGCAGCCATTAGGACCAATCAGGGCAATCTTGTCACCGCGCTGGACCTGAGAAGAGAAATCCTTCACCAGCACTTTGCCATCCACGGCGTAATCGACGTTTTCCAGTTCAAACACAATCTTGCCGGAGCGCGACGCTTCGCCCACCTGCATATTGGCTTTGCCCATCACGTCACGACGTTCAGAACGCTCACGACGCAACGCTTTCAACGCACGCACGCGGCCTTCATTACGGGTACGACGCGCTTTGATCCCCTGACGGATCCACACCTCTTCCTGCGCCAGCTTGCGGTCGAATTCGGCGTTTTGCATCTCTTCCACGCGCAGCGCTTCCTCTTTGCCCAGCAGATACTGGTCGTAATCGCCCGGCCAGGAGACCAGCTTGCCGCGATCGAGATCGACAATGCGCGTCGCCATATTGCGGATAAAGGAACGGTCGTGCGAAATGAACACGATGCTGCCGGTGAAGGTTTTGAGGAAGGTTTCCAGCCAGTCGATGGTTTCGATATCGAGGTGGTTAGTCGGTTCATCCAGCATCAGCACGCGCGGGTTGCTGACCAGCGCGCGGCCCAGCGCCGCTTTACGCAGCCAGCCGCCGGAAAGTGACGACAGCTCGGTATCGGCCTGTAAACCAATTTTTTCCAGCACATCGTTGATGCGGCTTTCCAGCTGCCACAGGTTGTGATGGTCAAGAATGCCCTGCAAACGCGCCATCTCATTGAGATTCTTCTCGCTCGGGTCTTCCATCACCACATGGGAAATGGCGTGGTAGGCCTTCAGGTGTTCCGCCTGCTCCTCCACCCCTTCTGCGACGAAGTCATACACCGAACCGGTAATGTTGCGTGGCGGGTCCTGTTGCAGACGCGCCACCACCAGATCGGTTTCATAA
The DNA here is from genome assembly GCF_059730485.1 of Pantoea sp. X-Soil-TKNS-1207. Taxonomy (NCBI): domain Bacteria; kingdom Pseudomonadati; phylum Pseudomonadota; class Gammaproteobacteria; order Enterobacterales; family Erwiniaceae; genus Pantoea; species Pantoea sp. X-Soil-TKNS-1207. The sequence goes on along the minus strand of NZ_AP035958.1, from coordinate 1,532,155 downwards.
ATAATACGGCCGTCATCAAGAGGCTGCTCGCCGTTGATGATTTTCATCAGCGTCGATTTACCGGCACCGTTGCGCCCCACCAGACAGACGCGCTCGCCTTCTTCAATGTGCAGCTCGGTGTTATCCAACAGCGGCGCATCGCTGAATGAGAGGTAAGCGCCATGGATACTGATCAGTGACATAAAACTTATTCCTTACCGGCGTGGCTCACCAGCCAGCAGTTGTGAATGTGACGGTTGCGGGCGAAATCCTGCGACTGGGTTTTCTGGGTGATCTCCTGAGCCTGTAAGCCCAGGCGCTGTAACCCGTCGAGATCCATTTTGAAGCCACGCTTGTTGTTGGAAAACATAATGGTGCCGCCGCGACGCAGCAGACGCTTCAGGTTCTGCATCAGCATCAGATGATCGCGTTGCACGTCAAAGTCGTCTTCCATACGTTTCGAGTTAGAGAAGGTTGGCGGATCGATAAAGATCAAGTCGAACTGTTCGTCGCTGTCACGCAGCCAGTTGAGGCAGTCGGCCTGCATCAGGCGGTGCTGGCGACCCGTCAGACCATTCAGCCGTAAGTTGCGCTCGGCCCACTCAAGATAGGTGCGCGACAGATCGACGGTGGTGGTTGACTTCGCGCCGCCCAGACCGGCGTGCACGCTGGCGCTGCCGGTGTACGAGAACAGGTTGAGGAAATCTTTGCCCTGGCTCATTTTACCCAGCATCTGGCGCGCGATACGGTGGTCGAGGAACAGGCCGGTATCGAGATAATCGGTCAGATTGACGAGGAAGCGCGCGTTAAACTCCTGCACTTCAAAGAAGTCGCCCTTCTCGCCCAGCTTCTGATACTGGTTAGTGCCTTTCTGGCGTTCACGGGTTTTCAGCACCAGGCGATTGGCCGGGATCTCCAGCACGCTCAGCGTCGCGCTGATGACGTCGAACAGGCGTTGACGCGCTTTGTTGGCATCCACGGTTTTTGGCGGCGCATATTCCTGAATCACCACCCAGTCAGCGTAACGGTCCACCGCCACGTTATATTCCGGCAGGTCAGCATCGTACAGGCGATAACATTCGATATTCGACTGACGCGCCCACTTCTCCAGCTTTTTCACATTCTTGCGCAGACGGTTGGCATAATCTTCTGCAATTTGCGCGCTGCCTTCGCCACTGCTGGCGGCCAGCTGATAATTCTTCTGCACACAGTCGATCGGACCGTTTTTCGCTTTGAACTGGCGATCGGCGCGCAGCGACAGGCAGCTCAGCAGTTCCGGCGAGCCGCTAAACAGCGACAGATTCCAGCCGCCAAAGTGTTGTTTCATCAGGCGACCCAGCTGGCTGTGCAGAGCGATCAGCGCCGGTTCGCTCTCCAGACGTTCGCCATACGGCGGGTTGCTCAGCACCGTGCCGGTCACGTCCGCAGGCAGCGGGTTGTGCAGCTTCAGCACATCCTGCTGGGCAAAGGTAAAGAGGTCGGCCACGCCAGCGCGACGCGCGTTGGCCCGCGCCCACTCCAGCACACGGCTATCGTTATCGTAACCAAAGAAACGGGCGCTGGCGGCTTCGGTGCCCAGACGCGCGCGTTGCTGCGCTTCGCTACGCAGCTCCTGCCACAGCGGTTGATTATGTTTTTTCCAGCCGTTAAAGCCCCAGCGTGAACGCAGCAGGCCCGGTGCGCGATCGCAGGCGATCAACGCCGCTTCAATCAGCAGCGTACCGGAACCACACATCGGGTCGATCAGCGGCGTGTCGCTCTGCCAGCCGGAGCGCAGCACAATCGCCGCCGCCAGGTTCTCTTTCAGCGGAGCCTGGCCGGTTTGCTGGCGGTAGGCGCGCTGATGCAGGGCATCGCCGCTCAGATCGAGCGCAATGCTGACGCGATCTTTGTTCAGCCACGCGTTGATGCGAATGCCCGGCTGCTCACGATCCACATTGGGACGCGGCAGATTCTGGCGGGTAAAGCTGTCAACGATGGCATCTTTAATTCGCAACGCGCCGAACTGGCTGTTACGGATCACCTCGTTGGTGCCGCTGAAATGGATGGCGAAGGTGGTGTTGCTGTCGAAGATCTCAGTCCACGGAATGCTCTGGGCACCGACGTACAGATCGAGATCGCTCCAGACGCCGAATTCTCCCAGCGGCAGTAAAATACGTGAAGCCAGACGGCTCCACAGCAGGCTTTGGTACATTACGCGGTCGTCGGCCTCGAAGTGGACACCGCCCTGCACCACCTGCAAATCCTGCGCACCCAGCGCTTCCAGCTCAGTTTTTAACAGTTCTTCGAGCCCACGCGCCGTACTGGCAAACAGAGAATTCATATCGTCACTTTTACTCTTGCTAAAATTGTTGCGCATTATAGCGAATCAGCGTCCTATATCCTAAAGTTAGCTTCTTTTTGCTTGCAGGGAGTGGTGATGATTACGTTGTCCCGTCTGTTTATTCATCCGGTGAAATCCATGCGCGGTTTGCAGCTGTCGCACGCGCAGGTGCTGGAGAGTGGTCTGGCCTTTGATCGTATCTTTATGGTCACCGAAACCGATGGCACTTTTATCACCGCGCGTCAGTATCCGGAGATGGTGCGTTTTACCCCGGCGCTGCTGCCCGATGGTTTGTATTTGCAGGCCCCGGACGGCAGCCAGGCGCTGATTCGCTTTACCGATTTCGCCGCCGATGACGCCCCGACCGAAGTGTGGGGCAATAGCTTTACGTCACGCATTGCTCCGGCAGAGATCAACCAATGGCTAAGCGGCTTTTTTCCGCGCCCGGTGCAACTGCGCTGGACCGGCCTGCAACCGACGCGCCGGGTTAAACGGTTTGACGAGGTGCCGCTCAGTTTCGCCGATGGCTTCCCCTATTTGCTGGTCAATATGGCCTCGTTGCAGGATCTGCAACAGCGCTGCCCGGCCAGCGTCCGCGTTGAACAGTTCCGCCCCAATCTGGTGGTGAGCGGCGCGGCGGCCTGGGAGGAAGATAGCTGGAAAACGTTGAAAATCGGCGACATCCGCTTTGAAATGCCAAAACCGTGCAGCCGCTGCGTGTTCACCACTGTCGGCACCGAAAGCGGCCGGAAGCATCCGCAGGGCGAACCGCTGGCGACGCTGCAACGCTTTCGCAGTGCCCAGGATGGCAGCGGCGATATCGATTTCGGCCTGAATTTAATCGCGCTTAACAGCGGCGTGATCCGCGTGGGCGATCAGGTCACCATCGTCGAACGACAGCCTGCGCGCGCTTACGGTGCGGGTCAGGTAGTGGAGACGCTGGCTCCCACAGTCAGCAGCCACAGCAATATCACCATCGGCTATCAGGGCAGCGCTTTTACCGGCGATAATCAGCAGGTGTTGCTGGAGCAGCTGGAAATGCAGGGTTTTCGCATTCCCTACTCGTGCCGGGCTGGCATCTGTGGCAGCTGCAAAATGACGCTGGTCTCAGGCGAAGTGAAAGCGTTGAAGAAAAGCGCGGTGCGTCAGGATGGCACCATCCTGAGCTGTAGCTGTATTCCCGCCGGGGATATTGAACTGGCGTAACGCGTTAAACCGCGCGGGCGAAGGAGGAAGCGGTTTCCTGCTGGCTGGGCTGCAAACGATCGTTCATCACTTTAATGGCATCGCCCAGCACCATACCTTTGCCCGCCACCGTCAGCGCATGTTGCGCCAGCAGACACAGCGCCGCATTTTCGCCGCTCTCCACCACCAGCAACTTCGCCTGCTCGCCGCTGTCGGCCAGCGTCACCGCCACCATATCGCCAGCTGTCGGCTGCCAGCTATGGGCATGGCTGGTAAAATGCCAGCTTTTCGGCATTAACGGTTTGAGAAAACGGCTGGCGACCAATGCATTTAATACCAGCTCGGCACGTTGATCGCCTTTTAATCCACTCTGACGACAACGTTCTTCAAAGGTAAAATAAAGCGCAGCATCATCAACGCAAAAACCGCTTTCATTAAAGGCATCCGGGGTGAGCATTTTGCGTGAGAAGCGCGAGCGAAATAACATGCCATCAGCCAGATCAAGCATCATCCGGTCATGCTCTGCGTCAAAATACCAACGCCAGTTATCATCGGGTTTGATTTTCATGATGTGCCCTGTGGTTTTACGCTGCGCAAAATTGCGGTTCACAGCAAAGGAAAAATAACGCTAAGGAAAAGCTGAAAAATGCACCAGCAGGACAAAATATAAACGAGCCAGAGGGATAAATAAACCCCCTGGCGCGGGAATGTGGGAAATGTCTTAGAGATGGGTCACGATATCTTTAATTAATCCGGGGCCTTTATAAATAAATCCGGAGTATATCTGCACCAGCGAAGCGCCTGCGGCGATTTTTTCCCGCGCCGCCACCAGCGAATCAATACCACCGACACCAATAATCGGCAGACGGCCCTGTAGCTCCTGCGACAGGCGGCGGATGATTTCAGTGCTGCGCGCCTGTACCGGACGACCACTTAAACCACCAGCTTCTTCACTGTATTTCAGTCCGCTGACCAGCGTTCGATCCAGGGTGGTATTGGTGGCAATCACGCCATCAATTTCATGGCGCATTAAACTGTCGGCCACCTGGATCAATTCTTCTTCAGAAAGATCCGGCGCGATCTTCACCGCCACCGGCACATATTTAAGGTGCCGTTCCTGCAACTCTTTTTGTTTTAATTTGATCGCGGCAAGGAGATCATCCAGCGCTTCGCCATATTGCAGCGAGCGTAATCCTGGGGTGTTCGGCGACGAAATATTGATGGCAATATAACCGGCATGGGCATAGACCTTTTCCATACAGGTCAGATAATCCTCTTTACCCTGCTCCACCGGCGTATCTTTATTTTTGCCAATATTGATACCAAGGATACCTTTAAAACGCGCCTTTTTAACGTTCTCAACCAGGTGATCAACACCGAGATTATTAAAACCCATGCGGTTGATAATGCCTTCCGCTTCCACCAGACGGAACATACGCGGTTTATCATTACCTGGCTGCGGACGTGGCGTTACGGTGCCGACTTCGACAAAACCAAAGCCCATGGCGCCGAAGGCATCAATACATTCCGCATTCTTGTCGAGACCGGCAGCCAGCCCCAGGGCATTAGGAAAGGTCAGCCCCATGCAGTTAACCGGGCGCGCAGGCAGCGATTGGCGGATCAGCCCTTCCAGCGGTGTGCCGCTAATAAAACGCAGTTGTTGAAAAGTGAGTTCGTGCGCACGCTCAGGATCGAGCTTAAACAGCGCCGGCCGGATGATTGGGTATAACATGCACTCTCCTGAATAGCGGAAGCCTGGTGAAAGTCGGGGTGCACGGGAAATGTGCGCCAGAATGGTAAAGGCCTCTGGCACAAAAGTAAATTGCAGTGCGAGGAAACGCAGGCCGAATTGACCTGCGTCATCATTAGCTTGCGGCGTCTTTGAGTGGCGCAGAAGTTGACGACGGGCTGCGCAGATACTCACGCAGAATGCCGTGACGCGCCATCACCCAGAAGATCCCCACGCAGACGAGAAACTCGGCAATCACCATGGACCAGGCTGCGCCAATCGCGCCGTACTTCCACGCCAGAAAGGCGCAGACCGGGATATTGACCACCCCAGGCCCCAACATCACCAGCATACGCTGGCGCGCCAGACCATGTGGGATCAGCACCTGCAACCCCGCCGGATAGGCAATGTTGCCGAACAGGAAGCACAGAACAAACACGCGCAGCACGTCCGCAGATGCCACAAACTCTTTACCCAGCAGAATGCGCACCACGTCATCAGCAAAGAAGTAGGTAAAGACCACGATGCCAAAGCTCAGCAGGAACGAAATCAGCAAACTTTTGCGCGTCGCCGCAATCGCCGCCGCTTTATCACGCGAAAACAGGTAACTGACGCGCGGGAAGAAGGCGTTACCGATCTGCTCCGGCACCGAGTTCGCCGCCTTACGCAGGCGGTCAGCCCCGTTGTAAATCCCGATGGCATAGTGCGAGGTAAAGGCCGCCAGAATCACCACGTTGACGCTGTTAAACAGATTGGCACCGGCGATGGCGACAAACACATGCACGCTGTCCTTCAGACGCTGCATAATTTCGCTGGGTTCAAAACGGAAGCGGCCAATCACCTGCATCTTCAGCACGTATCTGAGGGTAATTAAGGCGCTGATGATCGACACCACGCCAGGGATCAGCGCCGCCAGCCAGGTATCGTCCGGGGTTTTGACCAGCAGAAACGTCAGCGGAATGGCGCAGAAGTTGCCGAAGGTGGCGATCACCGCCGTCTTGCCGAGTTTCTCGAATCCCTGCATTAGCCAGCCGAAGGAGAACAGCGACCCCAGCAGCGTGGTGCAGTTTGCCAGCACCACCCAGAACAGATAGTGCCAGGCCGGGTTCAGCCAGGTGGCAAGCAACAATGTCCCGCTGGTGGAGAGCATCAACAGAAGTTTCGCGTTAAAGGTCGACCAGAAGATCTGGGTGACGCGAACTTTGTCTTCCCGATGATGCGCAATGTCCTTGGTGGTATAAACGTTGAAGCCCCAGTCTGAGATGGTGCTGCAATACAGTACGCAGGCAATTGCCAGCGCCAGCACCCCCATTTGATTGACGCCCAGAATTCGCGCCAGATAGGGCAAGGTGACTAAAGGAAAGAGAAATGACGCTCCCCGATAGGCCAGTAAAGATAAAATATTAATCACTAAACTCTTATCGAGTGTTTTTGCCATGACGCAACAACCTTAATGCTAATACCTGTGATTACTTTCGCACTTCTCCCTGGTTCAGGCAAACAGCCGGAACGCTTTTCGGAATAACGCCGTTTTTCTTCATTTCCTTCATCACTTTGTAATTCTGCAAACGAATAAACAGCTCCGGCTGATTCAACAACAACCACTCTTTAAAATTATCCGGTTTGATCTCACGCCCAAGAAAACGAATCGCGTTGGTGACGTAATGTGGCACCGGCGTGCGGTTATACAAAGAGAGATAAATCATTAAACGGAAAGAATGTAACAAATACTCTTTTTGTAACTGATTACGCCAGCTATTTTTCTCCAGCGAGGTCATTAAATTGTGGTAAGCCTTCATAAACGCATTGTAACGTTGCAGAAAATAATCACTATTTTTGCTGTCATTGGTTAAGGAGCCAGGGCGTACGCGCTGTTGATAATATCGCTCCTGACTCACCCAGGCATGGCGACTTTTCAGAAAAGCGCCAAGACTAAAACAGTGATCTTCATGCACGCGATGTTCAAAACGTAACTGATGGTCATCAATAACCGAACGCTTCAGCACATAACTCCACGCCGCCGAGGTATATGTCCCATTACGTAATAAAGACGATAAAACGTTTTGCGCCGGCTGCAATCCTGTCAGGTCATGCTTCACTTTATGCGAGACGCGCTGCGGTTCTTCATGGTCGAAGGTCACGGAGTTAAAGCAGAACAGCTCCACCTGCGGGTGCGCCTGCACCACCTGTTGTAATTCGCTGAACAGGCCTGGCGCTACGCGGTCATCCGGATCGCAGAAGAACAGGTAATCCCCCTGAGCCAGCGCAATGCCTTTATCGCGCGCGCGTCCGGCGCCGCCGTTGGGCACCGTAATAATCTGTACCTGGGGAAAATGGGCATAGCGCTGGCGAAGCAGAGTCAGGGTGCCATCGGTTGAGCTGTCATTAACAATAATGATTTCATTGGGCACAGGTATTTGCTGCACCAGAGAATCCACACATTCAACAATATATTTTTCTACGTTATAGGTCGGGATGATAACGGACAGTAATTTCTCTGACATAAGCACTCTCTTTTTTCAGCCTGGCAAAAAGAAATACAGCGATATCTGCCGCACAAGGCAGCAAGCGCGCCCGAATAGTTAAGAACGCACAGAATGCATCAATTAAAATTTCATTTGGACTTAGCTTAATCAGAGCGCCATTTTTTTGACAGTTCCAATTTATAACTGAATCTGACAAAACGAAAAGCATTGGTTATCAGCTATGAACTATTAAATTATTATTTTTAATTTGTTGAGTTGTGGTTTAGTTATCTCCCCGCCCTTAAATCTTGCCATTTGTAATTTAAGACAAAAAACCGTAAAAAACCGCCTGGCTGAGTTTTTTCTGACTTCAATGCCCCCTGGCAGAATTGATACCGCCGGATACAATCAGACATAAATGCAACCGGCGTGACTGAGGTTGCAGGATTGTTTTTACTGGAAATTATCCTGCAAGCGTAACCGCGAATTTATTTCCTGCTGGTATGGTGCAGACATTCACTCTGCCAGGCGCAGATACACTTTTTATCCTTCCGCACATTAATGAATCGCTCTCAGGCCTGTTTCTTTCTTTAAAAGAGTGAATGATTTCTGATTTGTGACATTCGGGTTTTCGGAATAGTCGTAACTTTTCATCACTTCCTTATTATTGACCGCTTTCGGTCATTTGCAGATTCCGGCTTACCATTGCCGGATAAATCATTTAAGCCCTGCCCCCCGCTCTGTCAGGATTAAGCCATCAGTTCTCAATATCAGATAATCAATAACTTTCAGTTATAAGGAGTGACTATGCGGGTTATTACGCTGGCAGGCAGCCCACGATTCCCTTCCCGTTCCACCGCGTTGCTGAGCCTGTGCCAGCACGCGCTGGAAGCACGCGGCGTCGAAGTGATCCCCTGGAATATTCACAACTTTCAACCCGAAGATCTGCTCTACGCGCGTTTTGACTCCCCGGCATTGCAGGCGCTGAAAGAGGATCTGGTCAGCGCCGATGGGCTGATCGTTGCCACCCCGATTTATAAAGCGTCATTTTCGGGTGCGTTGAAAACCCTGCTGGATCTACTGCCGGAGCGCGCGCTTGAACACAAAGTGGTATTGCCGCTGGCGAGCGGCGGCAGCGTGGCGCATATGCTGGCGGTGGATTATGCATTGAAACCGGTCCTAAATGCGCTCAAAGCGCAGGAGGTTCTGCACGGTGTCTTTGCAGATGACAGCCAGATTCGCCACTACGACCGCCAGCCGGAGCTGGATCAGCTGCTGGCCTCGCGAATTGATGAAGCGCTGGATACCTTCTGGCATGCGCTGCACCGCCGCCATCAACCTTACGCTCAAGCCGTATAAAGGAAAGAAGTATGAAAAGGACGTTATCGCGTTGGCTGCTGGTTAGCCTTGCTGCCCTGTTTACCCTGAACCTGAGCGCGCATGCCGCTGATGCGCCTGCGCAGTTTCGCATCGGCTATCAGAAAGGCTCGGTCAGCATGGTGCTGGCGAAGTCGCATCAGATGCTGGAGCAGCGCTTCCCGCACACGCATATTCAATGGATTGAGTTTCCTGCCGGTCCGCAAATGCTGGAGGCGCTGAATGTCGGCAGTATCGACCTCGGCAGCACTGGCGATATCCCGCCGATTTTTGCTCAGGCCGCTGGCGCGGATCTGCTGTATGTCGGCGCAGAACCGCCCAAGCCGCAGGCGGAAGTGATTCTGGTGCCGAAAGACAGCCCGATTCACAGCGTGGCGGAACTGAAAGGCCATAAAGTGGCGTTCCAGAAAGGCTCCAGCTCGCACAATCTGCTGCTGCGTGCGCTGGCGCAGGCTGGCCTGAGTTTTAACGATATTCAACCCACCTATCTGACCCCGGCCGATGCCCGTGCCGCTTTCCAGCAGGGGGATGTCGATGCCTGGGCGATTTGGGACCCTTACTATTCTGCCGCGCTGTTGCAGGGCAATGTGCGCGTGCTGGCGGATGGCAGCAAGCTGAACCAGACCGGTTCGTTCTATCTGGCCACCCGCAAATTTACCGAAGCCAATGGCGATTTTGTCCAGCAGGTGCTGAAGACCTTCAGCGATGCCGATGTGCTGACCCGTAGCCAGCGCGATCAAAGCATTGACCTGCTGGCGCAGGCGATGGGCCTGCCGAAGCCGGTGATTACCAGCTATCTGGACCATCGTCCACCCTCCCCGATTACGCCGGTCAGCGCCCATACTGCGCAGGCCCAACAGCAAACCGCCGATCTGTTTTATGCCAACCATCTGATGCCGGTGAAGGTGAATATCACCGACCGCATCTGGCAACCACAGTCCGCCCAGCATTAAGGAGTGAATAATGAGCCTGAACGTATTCTGGTTTCTCCCGACCCATGGCGATGGTCACTATCTCGGTACAGCCGAAGGCGCACGTCCGGTTGACCATGCTTATCTGCAACAGGTTGCTCAGGCGGCTGATCGCCTCGGTTTTGGCGGCGTGCTGATCCCCACCGGTCGCTCCTGTGAAGATGCCTGGCTGGTAGCGGCCTCACTGATCCCGGTTACCCAGCGTCTGCGTTTTCTGGTGGCGTTGCGCCCAGGCGTGATTTCTCCGACTCAGGCGGCGCGTCAGGCGGCCACCCTCGATCGTCTGTCGAACGGTCGTGCGCTGTTTAACCTGGTTACCGGCGGCGATCCTGAGGAACTGGCGGGCGATGGCGTGTTTCTCGATCACCGCGAACGCTACGCCGAATCCGCCGAGTTTACCCGTGTCTGGCGGCGCGTGCTGGAAGGCGAAACCGTCGATTACGAAGGCAAACACGTTAAGGTGCGCGGCGCTCGCCTGATGTTTAAGCCGGTGCAGCAACCGCGTCCGCCGCTGTGGTTTGGCGGCTCCTCGGATGCCGCTCAGGATCTGGCGGCAGAACAGGTTGATGTCTATCTCACCTGGGGAGAGCCACCGGCGCAGGTCAAAGAAAAAATTGCCCAGGTACGCGCCAAAGCGGAAGCCCAGGGACGCAAAGTCCGTTTCGGCATTCGTCTGCATGTGATTGTGCGCGAAACCAATGAAGAGGCGTGGCGCGCCGCCGATCGGCTGATCGCCCATCTGGATGATGCCACCATCGCCAAAGCGCAGGCGGCGTTAGCGCGTACCGACTCCGTGGGCCAGCAACGTATGGCGGCGCTGCACGGCGGCCGTCGTGACAAGCTGGAGATCAGCCCGAACCTGTGGGCTGGTGTGGGTCTGGTGCGCGGCGGAGCCGGTACCGCGCTGGTTGGCGATGGCCCGACGGTCGCCGCACGGATGCAGGAGTATGCCGACCTCGGAATCGAAACCTTTATTCTTTCCGGCTACCCCCACCTGGAAGAGGCCTATCGCGTTGGTGAGTTGTTGTTCCCGCATCTCGACCTGGCGATCCCGCAGATTCCGCAGCCGCGCGTCGTTCAGGCCCATGGTGAAGCCGTCGCCCATGACTTCACGCCGCAGAAAGTGTCCCAGAGCTGAGGAAACGCATCATGTTAAAGAAACAGCTGAACAACCTGCTGCTGCCATGGCTGCTACCGGTGCTGCTGGTGGTGGTGTGGCAGCTGGCCTCGCAAGTCGGGCTGCTGTCGACACGCATTCTGCCCTCGCCGGAAAATATCCTCATCACCTTCTGGCATCTCACCGTCAGCGGCGAACTGTGGCAGAACCTCGCCATCAGCAGCTGGCGTGCGGCAATTGGCTTCAGTATCGGCGGCGCGATTGGCCTGGTGCTGGGGCTGATCACCGGCACCTCGCGCCTCGGCGAGCGTCTGCTCGATACCTCAGTGCAGATGCTGCGTAACGTGCCGCATCTGGCGCTGATCCCGCTGGTGATCCTGTGGTTTGGTATTGATGAATCGGCGAAAATTTTCCTCGTTGCCCTCGGCACCCTGTTTCCGATCTACCTCAATACCTACCACGGCATCCGCAATATCGATCGCGGCCTGGTGGAGATGGCGCGCAGCTATGGCCTTTCCGGCTGGAGCCTGTTTATCCAGGTGATTCTGCCCGGCGCCCTGCCGTCAATTATGGTGGGGGTGCGTTTTGCCCTCGGCCTGATGTGGCTGACGCTGATTGTCGCCGAAACCATTTCCGCCAACTCCGGCATTGGCTATCTGGCGATGAACGCGCGTGAGTTCCTGCAAACCGATGTGGTGGTGGTCGCCATCATTCTTTATGCCCTGCTCGGCAAACTGGCCGATGTGGCGGCGCAACTGCTGGAGCGCGTCTGGCTGCGCTGGCATCCGGCTTATCAACTGAAGGAGGAGAACGCATGAGCACTGCAACCCTCACCCCGGCGCGTCTCAATAGCGGCACACCGGTGGGCGTTAACGGCGTCAGTAAGCAGTATGGCGACCGTACCATCCTGAATAATATCGACCTGCATATCCCGGCCGGGCAATTTGTCGCGGTGGTGGGACGCAGCGGCTGCGGCAAAAGTACCCTGCTGCGTCTGCTGGCCGGTCTGGAATCCACCACGCGCGGTGAGTTGCTGGCGGGTAACGCTCCGCTGGCGGAGGCGCGCGAAGATACCCGTCTGATGTTCCAGGATGCGCGCCTGCTGCCGTGGAAGAAGGTGATTGATAACGTTGGCCTGGGGCTGAAAGGTCGCGCCTGGCGCGAAAACGCGCTGGAAGCGCTGGCAGCCGTGGGGCTGGCGGAACGCGCCAATGAATGGCCTGCCGCACTTTCCGGCGGACAGAAGCAGCGTGTGGCGCTGGCGCGCGCGCTGATCCACCGTCCGGGCTTGCTGTTGCTGGATGAACCGCTCGGCGCGCTGGATGCGCTGACGCGTATTGAGATGCAGGGATTGATTGAATCGCTGTGGCAGCAACATCACTTTACCGTGCTGCTGGTAACCCATGATGTCAGTGAGGCGGTGGCGATGGCCGACCGGGTGTTGCTGATTGAAGAGGGACAAATCGGACTGGATTTAACGGTGGATTTACCGCGCCCGCGTCGCCGTGGTTCTGTCCGACTGGCGGAACTGGAAGCCGAAGTGCTGGACCGGGTGATGAAACGCGGCACCAGCGAGCAGCCGCTGCGGTTTGTGCAGCAGCGTTAAGCAGAACCGGGTCGGCATCCATGCCGCCCTACGACGGTCTTTCTCCAGCAGGGTCGCCATTTATGGCGACCCGGTTGTACAGATTAATTACGCATTCAACGCTTTAGTGATCTTCTCGTACAGATCGCCGGATAGCTTATCCAGCCCTTTCAACGTCTCCAGCGCCTGACGCATCAATGCCTGTCGGCCTGCATCATAACGTTTCAGACGAATCAGCGGCTCGATCATACGCGCGGCAACCTGTGGGTTACGGGTGTTGAGATCGGTCAGCATCTCCACCAGGAACTGATAGCCGCTGCCATCTTTGGCGTGGAACGCCGACGGATTAGCAGAAGCAAAGGCACCAATCAGGGAGCGGATGCGGTTCGGGTTGCCCATGGTGAAGGAGCGATGATGCAGCAGTTCGCGCACTTTGGTCAGTACATCGGCTGCCGGGCTGGTGGCCTGCAACACAAACCATTTATCCATCACCAGACCATCCTGATGCCAGCGCTCGTCATACGCCGCCAGCAACGCATCGCGGCATGGCAGCTGAGCCGCAACCGCCGCCGCCAGTGCAGCCAGCGCATCGGTCATATTGGTGGCGTGCTGATATTGCGCCTGCACCAGTTTGTCGGCCTGTGCCGCATCGGCAAACGCCAGATAGCCCAGGCACACGTTCTTCAGCGTACGCTTGCCAATTTCCCCATGTTCAACCTGGTAAACGCTGCTCTGATTAGCCAGATACACCGCGAGGAACTCATCGCTCAGCTCTTTCGCCAGCGTACGCACCAGCGCTGCACGCACCTCCGCAATCGCCTGCGGATCAATCACCTCAAACAGCTCGGCGATTTCGTTCTCTGAAGGCAGCGACAGAATCAGCGCCATCAGCGCCGGATCGCCCTGCTCATCCAGCAGCACCGCACGGAAGGCATCGGCGACATGCAGCGGCAGCGACAGCGGCTGCCCCTGCTGATGACGTGCCACGTTCAGGCGGATATAGGTTGCCAGCAGGCTTTGCGCCGCATCCCAGCGGGAAAAATCGTTGCGCGCGTGACGCATCAGGAAGGTCAGCTGTGCGTCGCTCCATTTATAGTCGAGCTTCACCGGCGCAGAGAATTCACGCAGCAGTGACGGCACCGGCTGGAAATAGACGTTATCAAACACAAAGCTCTGGAACTCTTCGGTCACGTTCAATACGTGGTGCACCGGGTGACCGTTATGTTGCAGCGGGATCACCTTGCCTTCGCCATCGTACAGCTCGATATCCAGCGGAATATGCAGCGGCAGCTTCTCTTTCTGCTCGGCGGTGGCCGGGGTGCGCTGGGTGACGTGCAGCGTATATTGTTCCAGCTCCGGGTTGTAATCATCACGCACCGTCAGCACCGGCGTGCCGGACTGGCTGTACCAGCGACGGAACTGCGACAGATCGACGTTGGAGGCATCTTCCATCGCCTGGACAAAATCGTCACAGGTCGCGGCGCTGCCGTCGTGGCGCTCAAAATAGAGCTGCATCCCCTTCTGGAAATTCTCTTCGCCCAGCAGCGTATGCATCATACGAATCACTTCTGAACCCTTTTCATACACCGTCAGGGTGTAGAAGTTGTTCATCTCAATCACCTGATCGGGACGGATCGGATGCGCCATTGGGCTGGCATCCTCGGCGAACTGCGCCCCCCGCATGATGCGCACGTTATCGATGCGATTCACCGCGCGGGAACCGAGATCCGAGCTGAACTCCTGATCGCGGAACACCGTCAGACCCTCTTTCAGGCTGAGCTGGAACCAGTCGCGGCAGGTGACGCGGTTGCCGGTCCAGTTGTGGAAATATTCGTGACCAATCACCGCCTCAATACCGAGGTAATCTTTGTCGGTGGCGGTTTCCGCTTTCGCCAGCACGTATTTGGAGTTAAAGACGTTGAGGCCTTTGTTCTCCATCGCGCCCATATTGAAGAAATCCACCGCAACGATCATAAAGATGTCGAGGTCATATTCGAGGCCGAAGCGCTCCTCATCCCACTTCATGCTGTTTTTCAGCGAGGTCATCGCCCAGTCAGCACGGTCAAGGTTGCCGCGATCGACGAAGATCTCCAGCGCCACGTCGCGCCCGGAACGGGTGGTAAAGCTGTCGCGCAGCACATCAAAATCACCGGCCACCAGCGCAAACAGGTAGCAGGGTTTCGGGAACGGGTCCTGCCATTTCACCCAGTGACGGCCATCTTCATGGCGACCACTCTCCAGCTTGTTACCGTTGGAGAGCAGGAACGGATAGCGTGCGGCGTCGGCAATAATGGTGGTGGTGAAGCGCGCCAGCACGTCGGGACGATCCAGATACCAGGTAATATGACGGAAACCTTCCGCCTCACACTGGGTGCAGAGCGCATCGCCCGATTTGTACAGGCCTTCCAGCGCGGTGTTTTTATCCGGGTGGATGTCATTAATGATGGTCAGGGTAAAGTTTTCCGGCAGCTGGCTCAGCACCAGAGCGCCCTCTTCTTCGCGATAGTGCGACCAGGCGTTGCCATCCACCGCCAGCGATACCAGCGTGAGATCTTCCCCATCCAGACGCAGCTCCGCCTGGCTATCCCCTAAACGCTTCACCTGGCTGACCGCAGTGACGCGCGTAGTGGCTGCATCAAGGTCAAACGTCAAATCGATATCGGTGATGGTGAAATCCGGCGCACGGTAGTCGTGACGATATTTAATTTGCGGCTGTTGCGTCATAAGTCCTTCTCACATCGTTAAATCGTTAAAATGTTTACCCGTCAAAGTCTAAGCGTGTTGCGCCTCACTTGCCACGCACAATGCGTGCCTTAGCAGAAAATGCTACAATTCATTAACAATGGCACAAATGACCCTCGACCTGCCCCCCGTAAATATGGTGTGATCGCGGTCTATTACTGTTTTATACTCCTGCGTCTTTATGACTTTGATGAACACCGGGCTCTGCTCCGCGGAAGAGGATGCTGAAACGCACCATGACTGGACACGCTTCCCCGATTTTGACCACGCTGCTTGATACCGATGCCTACAAGCTTCATATGCAGCAGGCCGTATATCATCGTTATTACGATGTCCCGGTCACGGCGGAATTCCGCTGCCGCGGCGATGAACTGCTCGGCGTATACACGGATGAACTTCGCAGCCACATCAATGCGATGCAATCGCTCGCCCTGACCGAGGAGGAGTATCGCTACCTTTCCGCCCTGCCATTCTTTGATGCTGACTATCTCAGCTGGCTGCGCGATTTTCGTTTCGACCCGGCCCAGGTGGTGGTACGCAACGATCACGGCAAACTCGCCATCCAGATTAGCGGCCCCTGGCGCGAAGTCATTCTGTGGGAAGTGCCGCTGCTGGCGCTGATCAGCGAAGTGGTGCACCGTCATCGCACGCCGCAGATCGGTGTGGAACAGGCGGTCGCCCATCTGCAACTCAAACTGAACGATTTTCGTCAGCAGGTGGACGATCTGGATATGTCGCGCTTCCATCTGATGGACTTCGGCACCCGTCGTCGCTATTCACAGGCGGTACAGGAAGCGATTGTCAGCACGCTGAAACAGGATTTCCCGTGGCTGGTCGGCACCAGTAACTACGACGTGGCGCGCCGTCTGCAACTCAATCCGGTGGGTACCCAGGCACACGAATGGTTCCAGGCGCATCAGCAGATTAGCCCGGTGCTGGCCAACAGCCAGCGTGCCGCACTGCAATCCTGGCTCGATGAATATGATGATCAGCTGGGTATCGCGCTGACTGATTGCATCACCATGGATGCCTTCCTGCGTGATTTCGGCCCCGGTTTTGCTCACCGCTATCAGGGGCTGCGCCACGATTCGGGTGACCCGGTTGAATGGGGCGAAAAAGCCATTGCCCACTATCAGCGACTGGATATTGATCCAAAGAGCAAAACGCTGGTGTTCTCCGATAACCTCAATCTGGACAAAGCGCTGGCGCTGTACCGGCATTTTGGCCAGCGCGCCAACGTGGTGTTCGGCATCGGCACGCGCCTGACCTGCGATATCCCCGGCGTCACGCCGCTGAATATTGTGATCAAACTGGTGAGCTGCAACGGTAAACCGGTGGCGAAATTGTCAGACAGCCCAGGCAAAACCATCTGCCAGGATAAAGCCTTTGTACGCGCCTTGCGTAAAGCCTTTGACCTGCCGCTGGTGAAAAGAGCCAGCTAATCCCCCCGCAGCAGGGTGCCTGCACCCTGCTGTTCTGCAACAAATCTCCGCTTAACCCGCCAATTTTTCTTGTTTCCTGTTGGCTCGCAAGTAACATAGCAAAACCCCAAACCGGGGAATGTGTAAAATTACTTCTTCTATATAAAGAGAGATATTTATGAGCGTAGTGCCTGTAGCGGATGTACTACACGGCCGTGTCGCGGTTGACAGTGAAGTCACCGTACGTGGTTGGGTGCGTACCCGAAGAGATTCCAAAGCCGGTCTTTCCTTTATCGCCGTTTATGACGGTTCCTGCTTTAATCCCGTTCAGGCTGTCGTCAATAATTCTCTGAATAATTATCAGGACGAAGTGCTGCGTCTCACCACCGGCTGCTCGGTTATTGTTACCGGCAAAGTGGTGGAGTCACCGGGTGAAGGCCAGGCGTTTGAACTGCAGGCGACAAAAGTTGAAGTCGTGGGCTGGGTTGACGATCCCGACACCTACCCGATGGCGGCAAAACGTCACAGCATTGAATACCTGCGTGAAGTGGCGCACCTGCGTCCGCGCACCAACCTGATTGGCGCGGTTGCCCGTGTACGTCATACCCTGGCGCAGGCGCTGCACCGTTTCTTCCATGAAAATGGTTATTTCTGGGTCTCCACGCCGCTGATCACCGCCTCCGATACCGAAGGTGCCGGTGAAATGTTCCGCGTTTCGACGCTGGATCTGGAAAACCTGCCGCGCGATCCGCAGGGTAAAATCGATTTCGATAAAGATTTCTTCGGTAAAGAAGCCTTCCTGACGGTATCTGGTCAGCTGAACGGCGAAACCTACGCCTGTGCGCTGTCCAAGGTCTACACCTTTGGTCCGACCTTCCGCGCGGAAAACTCCAACACCAGCCGCCATCTGGCTGAGTTCTGGATGCTGGAACCGGAAGTGGCATTCGCCACGCTGGACGATGCCGCTGCGCTGGCTGAAGCCATGCTGAAATACGTGTTTAAAGCGGTGCTGGCCGAGCGCGCCGACGATCTGGCGTTCTTCGCAGAACGCGTAGACAAAGATGCGATTTCTCGCCTGGAACGTTTTGTTGAAGCAGATTTCGCCCAGGTAGACTACACCGATGCCATCGACATTCTGCTGAAAAGCGGCCAGAGCTTCGAAAACCCGGTGTCATGGGGCGTGGATCTCTCCTCCGAACATGAGCGTTATCTCGCCGAGAAGCACTTCAAAGCGCCGGTGGTGGTGAAGAACTACCCGAAAGACATCAAAGCCTTCTATATGCGTATGAATGAAGACGGAAAAACCGTCGCCGCAATGGACGTGCTGGCACCAGGAATCGGTGAAATCATCGGGGGTTCACAGCGTGAAGAGCGCCTGGATGTGCTGGATGCGCGTCTGGCGGAGATGGGTCTGAACAAAGAAGATTACTGGTGGTATCGTGACCTGCGCCGTTACGGCACCGTGCCGCACTCCGGCTTCGGTTTAGGTTTCGAACGATTAATCGCCTATGTCACCGGTGTACAAAATGTAAGGGATGTTATCCCCTTCCCACGTACACCGCGCAATGCCAATTTCTAAAATCCGCGATTAATTATAAGTAATTCATATATATAACGAGGTCGGCCCTGCCGGCCTTTTTTTATTTTTGTAAATTTTGAGTTCTCTCACAAAGTTCCCGATATTTTACATCTTGTAATACATATTTTCTTTTTGATACCTAATTGCGAGTTTAGTAGCATTTTCGGGGTAGAATTAACAACCCCGGAATGGAAAGATGCGTGCAGACACAGGAGACACCAAACTTCTTTCAAGGTTCCCGTAAAGGTTTCTTGACGGCAGTGGCAGGTGTCCAAATAACTCCAATGAGGGTAATAAAAAATGATGAAGCGCAACATTCTTGCAGTGGTTATCCCTGCTCTGTTAGCTGCTGGTGCAGCAAACGCAGCAGAAATCTACAACAAAGATGGCAACAAATTAGACCTGTACGGTAAAGTTGATGGTCTGCACTACTTCTCTGACGACTCAGGTAGCGATGGCGACCAGTCTTACGTGCGCTTCGGCTTCAAAGGTGAAACTCAGATCACCGACCAGCTGACCGGTTACGGCCAGTGGGAATACAACATCCAGGCAAACAACTCTGAAGGCGGTTCTGACGCGCAGTCAGGCAACAAAACCCGTCTGGGCTTTGCTGGTCTGAAATTCGCTGACGCAGGTTCTTTCGACTACGGTCGTAACTACGGCGTTGTGTACGACGCAATCGGCTGGACCGACATGCTGCCGGAATACGGCGGTGACTCAGGTTACTCTGACAACTTCATGGCTGGCCGTTCTACCGGTCTGGCGACCTACCGTAACACCAACTTCTTCGGTCTGGTTGACGGTCTGAACTTCGCTCTGCAATACCAGGGCAAAAACGACCGTACTACTGACCCGCGTCGTGCGAACGGCGACGGCTGGGGTACTTCAATCTCCTATACCTCTCCGATCGGTATCGGCATCGTAGGTTCTTATGCTTCAAGTGATCGTATCACTGAGCAGAACCAGATGACTTACGGTAACGGCGACAAAGCTCAGCAGTGGGCAACTGCGCTGAAATATGACGCGAACAACGTTTACCTGGCAGCAATGTACAGCGAAACTCAGAACGCGACCTACATCAGCAACAGCAACAACGGCGCTGACGGTTTTGCTAACAAATCTCAGGTTATCGAGTTCGTAGCACAGTACCAGTTCGACTTCGGCCTGCGTCCGTCTATCGCCTACGTTCAGTCTAAAGGCAAAGACATCGAAGGTATCGGCGATGCTGACCTGTACAAATATGTTGAAGTGGGCGCAACCTACTACTTCAACAAAAACATGTCTACCTACGTCGACTACAAAATCAACCAGCTGGACGACAACAACCCGCTGGGTCTGAACACCGACGATATCGTAGCTGTTGGTCTGGTTTACCAGTTCTAATCTGTCGATTAGCAACGCGTAATACCTTAGAAACGGAGCCTTCTGGCTCCGTTTTGCTTTTCAGTGATCCACTCCGCAATAAGTAGCATTAATCCCCGTCGTCCTGTCATTTCTTTTTCGTTTCAGCGGTTGGCAAGCGCGCCGTCTGACGCTAACCTGATAGCTCATTTCGCTAAAGTTCACGCAACTGGACCTGACACATGTTTGAATCGATCTCTGCCGCACCCGCTGACCCTATTCTTGGTCTGGCCGACCTGTTTCGCGCCGACGACCGCCCGAATAAAATCAACCTTGGCATTGGTGTTTATAAAGATGAAACCGGTAAAACCCCGGTCCTCACCAGTGTAAAAAAAGCTGAGCACTATTTGCTGGAAAACGAAACCACCAAAAATTATCTCAGCATTGATGGCCTGGCGGATTTCGCGCGTGTCACGCAGGAGCTGCTGTTTGGTAAAGAGAGCGCGCTCATCGCCGCTGGACGTGCCTGCACCGCACAAACGCCTGGTGGTACCGGCGCGCTGCGTGTCGCGGCAGATTTTCTTGCCAATCAGACCAGCGTGAAGCGGGTGTGGGTGAGCAATCCGAGCTGGCCGAACCACAAAAATGTGTTCAACGCGGCTGGCCTGGAAGTGTGTGATTACCAGTATTACGATGCAGCCAACCATACGCTGGACTTCGACGGCATGGTCGCTTCATTGCGTGAAGCCAAAGCGGGCGATGTGGTGCTGTTCCACGGCTGCTGCCACAACCCTACCGGTATCGATCCTACCGCTGAACAATGGCAGCAGCTGGCTGCGCTGTCACAGGCTAACGGCTGGCTGCCGCTGTTTGACTTCGCCTATCAGGGCTTTGCCCGTGGTCTGGATGAAGATGCGGAAGGTCTGCGTATTTTTGCGGCGTCTCATCAGGAGCTGATTGTTGCCAGCTCATACTCGAAAAACTTTGGCCTGTATAACGAACGTGTCGGCGCCCTGACGGTAGTCGCGGCGACCAGCGATGTAGCAAAAACCGCGTTCAGCCAGGTGAAGTACAGCATTCGTGCTAACTACTCCAACCCGCCTGCCCATGGCGCTGCCGTGGTGGCGACCATTCTCGGCAACGATGCGTTGCGCACTATCTGGGAACAGGAACTGACGGATATGCGTCAGCGTATTCAGCGTATGCGTCAGCTGTTCGTGAATACCCTGGCTTCGAGCGGCGCACAGCAGGACTTCAGCTTTATCATCAAACAGAATGGCATGTTTTCGTTCAGCGGCCTGACGAAAGATCAGGTGGTGCGTCTGCGTGAAGAGTTTGGGGTGTACGCGGTAAATTCCGGTCGCGTTAACGTTGCCGGTATGACGCCAGACAATATGTCGCAGCTGTGCGAAGCGATTGTCGCCGTGCTCTGAGCCGCTCGCCGTCAATAAAAAAATGGGCCTTAATGGCCCATTTTTTATTGCAGGAACGGATTGCTGATGCGTTCACGCCCCAGCGTCGATATCGGACCGTGCCCTGGCACAAAGGTCACATCATCGCCCAGCGGCAGCAGTTTAGTTTTGATGGCGTCAATCAAATCGCTATGGCTGCCCTGAGGAAAATCGGTACGCCCCACGCCGCCATTGAAGATCACATCGCCGGAGATCAGCAGACGGCCAGCGCGATCAAAGAACACGATATGACCTGGTGTATGGCCGGGGCAATGCAGCACCTCCAGCGTCACCTCGCCCACCTGCACCGTCTCACCCTCTTCCAGCCAGCGATCGGGCGTCAGCGCCGCGCATTCCGGCAGACCAAACATCCGGCTCTGCGTCGGCAATGCATCCAGCCAGAACGCATCACGCAGCTGAGGCCCGACAATCGGCACCTGGTAATGGACCGCCAGCTCAGCCGCCGCACCCACATGATCCAGATGGCCATGGGTCAGCAGGATCTGTGCCGGGGTAATGCCCCGCTCGGCCAGCACCGCAATGATGGTTTCAGCATCACCACCCGGATCGACCAGCGCGGCCTGCTGCGTGTTTTCACACCAGATCACTGAACAGTTTTGAGAAAATGCCGTTACCGGAATAATGAGGTAGTTCATAGCGCTCCATGACCGACACACGCAGCGCTGTCGGTGTTAGGACCAGTGCCTTACAGGACCAGTGTCAATGTGAACAAAGTTGCTGCGCGGGTAATATCCTACACCACCTGCACGCATAGATAACGCCGCTTTGCGAACATTGCTCAGGGAAATGCCTTCGATGTGGAAATCCATTGCCTGACCTTTGGTGTGATAGCTGTGCTTCGCCACCCCAGGGCCGGATTCACGCAACATATTGTTGGTGGCGATGGTGCGATAGCCGGAAACTAACTGAATCGGCTTACGCGTACCCAGCATCGCCTGCAGACGGTAGATTTGATCAAACAGATGCGGATCGATCTTTCTCGCCTGATTGGCGCGATAATCGCGGAAAAAGTGGTTTAACCGTGCTAACTCGTCCTTGTCATAACTCTTGCCGTTAAAAAACTCCGTTTTAAGGGTTTCACCGGTATGAAGGTTATTGAGCGTCAAAATACGTGGACGGGCGGTGGAAAGCGATGCCAGTGCTGTGCCGGGAAGAAGTGCCAGACCTGCCGCTGCGCCTCCGATCAGGAGTAATTTACGACGCTGTGAATCAAAATTAGCCATTACGCGGGTTTACCTGAGATTAAAGCGATAAAAAAATGTGTAAAAAGCACACAAGGCGGAACATTAACCGCAGCTTTAAACGCAGTCAACCCGTGGTCAGGCACAGAAAAGCCAAAACCAGCGCGGATGTCACAACTCCGGGCTGGCCCTGGCGGTTTTAATGGCTGAGGAGTACCGATAAATCAATCACTAGAGCAGCAGCTGGCCTGCCTTCACCAGCACCTGGCTGCCGGAGCGCGCCGTATTATCATAATTGTAAATATCTGTACGATATTGCGGCTTGCCATCATCAGCGACCCAGGCCGTCAGATAGTAGAGGTTAACCGGGATACGATGACGAATCGGCACGTAGCGCGTGTTGCCCTCTTTCAGGGTGTCGGAGATGCGGCTGTCGTTCCAGCCCGCGTCCTGCAATAGCAAATCCGCCAGCTCCGACGCTTTATTCACGCGAACGCAGCCGGAGCTGAGCGCGCGGATATCACGCTGGAACAGGTTATGGTTCGGCGTATCGTGCAGATAAATCGCATCCGAACTGGGCATATTGAATTTGTAGCGACCCAGCGAGTTCATCGCACCGGGTGCCTGACGGATCCGATACGGGAAGCTGTCGGCCGACACCATGTGCCAGTCAATCATCGAGGGATCGATGACTTCAGCATCCGACGTCCAGCCCGACAGCAGGGTATAACCATGCTTGTAGAGATAGCTCGGGTCCTGTTTCACCTTCGGCACAATGTCCTTGCGCACCAGCGATGTCGGCACATTCCACGGTGGATTGAGCACCACATTGTTCAGCGCGCTACGCATCAGCGGCGTTTTGCGATCCGGGCGGCCAACAATCACCCGTGATGACAGGATAGTGGCGCCGTTGTTGTAATAAGTAAGCGAATAGTTGGGAATATTCACCATGATGCCGTTATGCATATCATCCGGCAGCAGACGCAAACGCTGGATATTCAGCGCCAGCAGCGCGGCGCGCATTTGTGGCGAAACGTTCAGCCATTCGCGGGTGCGCGGACCAATCGAACCATCATCGTCCAGCCCCTGCCAGTGCTGGAAGCGTTTCACCCCTTCCACCAGCGCCGCATCGTAGACATTTCCCGTCGACTGGACCGGATTCGCCGCCACATTGCCTGCCGGTTGTGGCGCCTGCGCAGGTAGATCGTTGACGCTGGTCGCCGACGGACTGACCGCAACCGGCTGATCGCTCTGGCTGACCGGCACCGGCGCAGTTGGCACCGCATCATCGGCCGGCGTCGGCGTGGCGCTGTGGCCGGTTAACATCCCGGTGCGCTGCAAAATCTCGCGCAGCGCGGGCACATCATTGCTGATCTGGCCTGGGCGCAAGGTACCGCTGTCGCGCAGCTGCGGCCACGGACGGTTGTCCGTCAGCAGCGTTTTCAGCGCGCTGTGCATCGGTGCGTATTGCGGATGTTGCGGTTCGAGTGACAGCACAAAAGCGCGGCTGCCACCGGCGTTCACCGCACGCTGCCACTGATTCACCACCGCCAGCGTCGGCATCGACAGTTTGTAAGGCACATTGCTGTAGAGCCAGGTTTCACCCTGGGTCGGTACATTCGAGACGAATTGCAGATACCCCAGCATGGCGTCGCTCAGCACGATATCGCGCGCCAGGCCTTTGATTTGCGGATTGGTCAACAACCCGACCCAGCGCGTGAACTGCGGCTGTACGCCCGAGAGCGCCACTTCCGCCAGCTGCTGCTGAAATGCCTGCACCGCACCGCGGTCCTGCCACAACGGCGCCATATTGCGGGCGGCATAAATGCCCGCCAGGCCCGGAAGATAGAAGGGTTGTTCGCTGGGGCTGAAAGCCTGCTGAATCTGATGCTGACTGGCCGCAACCGACATGGTGCTGTGTGTGGTGCCGGGGAGCGCTGCGATGATCGCAGCATGGCTTACCGCCAGCGGTGACAATGCCAGTGACAAACTGAGTGCTATTGCAGCACGATTGAATCTGCTTTTATTGTTCAGCAACATCCCTGCCCCCTTCTCGCCTAAGACACAGCCGCCTGCTATACGCTGTGTACTGCCTTACTCATATTTTTGAGTATACAAACAAAAACGGCATTTGCCTCTCGCTGCAAATGCCGTTTACAGATTAAACGTCGCGGTGTTTTTTAACCAGATTTGGAACTAGGAATTTTCTGTTTCCAGATCTATGCCGCTGTTCTCGCGTTGCGCTGGCGTCGGGTCGGCCGAAAAGCCGCGCAGACCGACCACATGTACGTGTTCGGTGTTGTTGAACACCTTACGTACCAGCTTATAGGTGGTACCTTTTTCCGGGCTGATGTTCTCCGGTGCGGCGATCACCAGCTGCATCTCCAGTCGCTCGCACAGCTCAAACAGCGTGGCGATGGAACGGGCATCGAGACGCGCCGCTTCATCAAGGAACAGCAGACGGCACGGAGAGATATCTTTGCCGCGCAGACGGCGTGATTCCTCTTCCCAGCTCTGCACCACCATCACCAGAATCGACATACCGGTACCGATCGCTTCACCGGTCGACAGCGCGCCACTTTCCGCACGCAGCCAGCCATCAGAGCCACGGTTGACTTCCACTTCCATCTCCAGATAGTTGCGGTAGTCGAGCAACTCTTCGCCGATGGTTTGCGGCGTACGCTGGCCCATATCAATGTGTGGATTCAGACGCTGATACAGCTTCGCCAGCGCTTCAGAGAAGGTCAGGCGATTGCTGTTGAACAGATCCTGATGCTGTTCATGCTCTTCCGACAGCGTATCCAGCAGCGTCGCGTGCGCTTCACGCACGTTAACGTTGAGGCGCACGCTGCGCACCTGGCCGAAGCTCACCGCCTGCAAGCCCTGGTTGAGCTGGCGGATACGGTTCTGCTCGCGCTGGATGGTTTTACGAATGATATTGGACACGCTGCGTGAACTGATCGCCAGCGTCTGCTCGCGCGCCGTCAGTTCTTCCGTCAGACGATTCAGCTCAATCTCCATCTGCTCGATGGCTTCGACCGGATCATCGGTACGAATGATGTCCTGACGAATACGTTCGCGCAGATGCTGATACACAGCGATAAAGAACTGGATCTTACGCTCCGGGCGTTTCGGATCTTCCGACATACGCAGCACATCGCGCAGATGTTCGTTATCCGCCACCGCCAGACGCAGCGCGCCCAGCGCCTTATCCGACATCGAGCGCAGTTCATCGCCGCTCAGATAAGCCAGCTCACGACGGTGCAGACGGCGCTCGACGCCATTATCTTTCACCAGACGCAACACGCTGCACCAGCCCGCTTTGGCAGTGACCACCTGCTCGCGCAGCTGATGATAGTCACGCTCCAGCTTACGCAATCTCTTTTGCAGGCTGTCCATTTCCGCTTCGCAGAAGGTCAGCTGTTTCTCCAGCTGATTACGGCGCGCGCGGTTATGGCTCAGCGCGGTATAGAGTTCATCACGACGGATACGCGCGCGTTCTTCCGCGCTGGCATCGGCCTGTACGCCGATATCCTGCATCTCCTGCTGCAACTCTTTCAGCATGTCGCGTTTCGCGTCATAGGAGCTTTTCAGCGACGCCAGCAGCTGAGAATACTGCGTCAGCTGCGCCTGATGTTCACGCAGACGCTCACGGGCGCGGCTGCGCTCGCCTTCTGCCTGCTCCAGGCGCTGACGCAACTTCTCGTTCAGATCGCTGTTGCCGGTCAGCATCCCGGCTGAATCTTCATAGCTGAAGTGGGCGCGACGCTGTACGACTTCAGTCAGGGCAAACGCCTGCTGACGCGCTTCACGTTGCAGCTGCTGCGCCTGCTGATAATCACGTTCCAGCTGGTCATGCTGCTGCGGATCGCTCTGCAATACCGCCAGCAGCGGCTCCAGCTTGCCAAGTTTGTTGCCGTGCTGATGCAGGAAACGGGCCGCGTCCTGGGCTTCGTCCACGCGCTCACGAATCTCTTCGCAGCGGTCAGCCAGCGTATCGTCCAGCAACAACGTCACGCGCGGCAGCAGGCGGTTAAGCTGGGCCACGCCCTCTTTCGCCTGGTCATACTGCATCCGCTGCTGCTGATTATCGTTTTCATGCTGACTCAGCGCGCGTTCCAGCTCACCGCGACGGCTATTCAGCTGACGGATCAGCGCTTCCGGATCTTCATCGAAGGCTACCGCCAGATGGCTGCCGATAAAGCGGCTGAAAGATTGATGCAGGCGCTGGGTTTTCTGCACGTCGAAGGAGAGCGTAGCGAAGCGCTCCGCCAGCTGCTCGCGTTCGTTATTCAGCAACTCCAGCTGGTTTTCACGCGCGGCGCGGCCAAACAATGGCACTTTCGGGAAGCGGGAGTAGCGCCACTGACGCTCAGCCACCTTCACCACCACCGCGTTTTCCAGCTCATCGACGGCGAACACGCTGTCATCAAACGACTGCGGGTCCCCTTCGATCAGATAGAGATCTTCCGGGCAATCTTCCAGCCCATCCAGCAGCTCGCGTACCAGCGACAAATCCGGCACCACGATCGCATGGCGCGACGGGCCATACAGCGCCGAGAAGTACGGCGCGTCGTCCAGCGTGACGTCATCATAAATCTCGGACAGCAGCACGCCGCCAAAGCGCTCGGCCAGCTGAGTCAGACGCGCGTCTTCCGCACCGCCAGGCTGACTGAAACGTTCAATTTGCTTCTCAACTTCACGTTTACGCGCCGCCACTTCGTCGCGTTCAACGGTGGTTTCACGTTCACGCTCCAGCAGCTGCTGCATAAATTCGGTGATTTGCTGGCTGCTGGTCAGCTGCTGGCCGGTTTGCTCGCTCAGCTGGGTGAGGATTTCCTGCGCTGCCAGCCAGTGCGGCGCGCGGGCGGTGAGCGCAGTAATACGTTCACGCAGCTGTTCCAGCTCCTGACGCATCAGCATCCGGCGCTCGCCGGCATCCGCTACGCTGGCGCTCAGCTGTTCAATCTGCGCTTCCAGTTCACGTTGCAGACCTTCCAGCGCATCGGCGTCATACTGCTGCCCCTGGCGCTTACAGAACTCGGCCAGCAGGCGCTCCGCTTCATTCTGCTCGCGCAGACGCTGCTCCAGCTCGTTGAGACGCAGACGCAGCGAGGAGAGTTGTTCAGCATGATGGCGCTGGTTGGCGGCATCGCGCAGCAGTTCGCGGCCAACCTGCCAGGCGTCCTGACGATTGACCTCACCGGCGATGCTGGTGACCAGCGCCAGCGCCTGTTCAAACTGGCTGTGCGCCGCTTCCGCCACGCTCAGTTTCTGTTCCAGACGCAGCAGGTGTTCGGTGGCTTCTTCTTCACGCGCCTGGAATGTTGCCTGCCATTCGTCGGCGTTGGCGATATTCAGATCCGGCAGCTGGCACTGGGCACGCGCTTTTTCCAGCGCCTGCAACGCCTGCTGATACTGGATAGCGCGGGTTTGCTGCACATCCAGCGCCTGCTGGAAGTCGGCCAGCTGGCTTTTCAGCTCATCGACTTCAATTTCGGCCGCTTCGGCCCGCGCTTCGTTCTCTTCCTGCACTTCACGAGCTTCAGCCACCACCTCGTTCTGTTCTTCGAGGCGGTAGGTCAGTTCTTCGAGGTCGGCATCGTAGCGCTCAATCTTCTCCTGCTGACGCATCGCCGTCTGCACCAGGTTGAGGTGATCGCTGGCGGCCTGATAATCGGTTTCCAGATCGTTTTCAGCACCGCTGTGCTCAGACAACTCGCGTGCCATCTCAATATGGCGATACTGTTCCGACGCCAGCTGGTTACGGCTGGTGAACAGTTCATTGCGCAGCTGCAACGCGCCATCCAGGTGGATGCGGCGTTCATTGGCGTGACGCATATAGTCAGCCGACACGTAGCTGGTGGCTTCGGAGATCAGGTGCTTAAACAGATCGCGATCCGACTGGGTAACGCGAATTGCTTCCAGCGTCATACGGTTTTCACGCAGCGCGGCTTCCATATCCTGGAACGCCTTACGCACCCCGCTGTTTTCCGGCAGCAGGTAATCACGCAGCGAACGGGTAATGGCGCTGGAGATACCGCCGTACAGCGAGGCTTCGATCAGACGATAGAACTTGCTGCGGTCGCTGGCGGTACGCAGACGACGCGGCACCACGCCAAGTTCAAACATCATGGCATGGTAGTCCGTCACCGAGTTGTACTGACGGAACTGCACCCCTTCCTGCGCTTCAACCCGATCCTTCACTTCGTTCAGCGGCAGCACGCGCGCCTGACGGCTGTTGAGGATCTCGGTCAGCATATCGGTAGGCTGGGTATCGGTCGGCAGGCCGTGAATGCTGAACGGCTTAATATCGACTTTCTTATCGCGTCCGGCCACCTGTTGCAGACGCACCCCCACCACCACGCGCTGATGACGGGAGTTGACCACGTCAAGCACCGCATAGCAGACGCCGGCGCGCAACTTACCGTGCAGGCCTTTATCGCGCGAACCGGAGGTTGCCCCGGCTTCGGTGGTGTTACGGAAATGCAGCAGCGTCAGATCCGGGATCAGCGCCGTGACAAACGCCGCCATAGTGGTGGATTTACCGGCACCGTTACCGCCAGACAGCGTGGTCACCAGCTCATCGAGATCAAAGGTACGGGCAAAGAAGCCGTTCCAGTTAATCAGGGTTAGCGAACGAAATTTACCGCGCTCAATCATGCCTGTTCATCCTCCGCGTTATCATTCGCTTCGCTATCGGCGTCGTTTTCATTGTCGCTTTCATCACTTTCCTGGGCCACCGGCGCCGTTTCCAGCGTCATGGCTTCGCCATCGCGAATCAGGCGCAGCTGTGCTTCACGCGCATCATCGCCGCTACGCACATCCGCGCCGAAGCGGAATACCGATTCGGTAATGCGGAATTTGCTGCTGTCGTTGCCCATAAACCACACCATGCCGAGACGACGCAGACGGCTCAGCGAGGCACGCATCTTCTCCTGCAACTTGGCGCGGTCGAGGTCTGAACCGGTGGAGCGCTGGTTAACCAGCTTGAGCAGTTTGCTCTCGTCCGCCAGCGACAGCAGCTCGTCATACAGCTCCTGCTGGGTGAAGATACCTTCGTTGGCCAGGCGTTCCGGACTGAGATAGAGGTAACACAGGATTTTGCCCACCATCATATCCAGCTCGGAGAGTACCGAACGCGGGATCAGCGTGGTTGAACGCGGGCGCAGATAGAAAAATCCTTCCGGCGCACGGATCAGTTCCACGTTGTAACGCGCGTAAAACTCTTCCATATATTCCTGGTAATCCATCAGGAAAGCGTGGTTATCCAGTTCTTCGATGCCAATATGGCGGCCCGCGCGTAACTGGCTATCGAGCGCGGGAAAAATCGGGTTTGCCAGTGCCTGTGCCAGTTTGACTGGCATCACTTGTTCAATATTTGTCGATGACATGTGCCTGCACCTTGGCTCCGTATTCATTAATGGTCTGCCACTCCGCAGGCAAACCGGCTAAATCGGCTTCGGCCACGCCGAGGCGAACCGCCTGATCGATGACGATGCGTGCCAGATCGAAGTGGCGCGCGCGCGGATATTGCGACAGGTAGTCGCGCATCACCGTGGCGAGGTTAAGCGGTTTTTGTTCCAGCTTATAAATTTGCAGAGCTTCTTCGATCATCGCGGCCAGCTGCTCACGAATCTCGTTAAACTCCTCGTACTCCATTTCCGGCGGCAATTCGCCCATGACTTCGTCATTACGCAGCGTCATCTCTTCGTCGCGCATATCATACAGACGGTCGGCATTGGCGTAGGTCAGCGCCCACGGCTGGTCGAAATAGTTCTGCACCGACAGACGCAAACGCTGAGCGAACACGCGGTTTTTGTCCATGTCGATGGCGGTACGAATGAATTTATGGACATGGCGATCGTAGCCGATCCATAAATCGATGGCCTGCTGTCCCCAGCTGATAATGCGGTCCAGCTTGCTTTGCAGATCGAACACCAGCTTGTCGACAAAACCGAGATCCGGGCTGCTGAGCGTCGCGTCCTGAATGCGCAGCAGGTTGGCCTGCAACTTGTCGCCCGCCGCCTCCAGCGTATCCTGCAACTCACGCAGCGTGCCGGAGGTTTCTGACAGCAGCATTTCACAGCTGGAGATCGCCGCGCGCCAGTCTTTGTTCAGCAGATCGGCGATGTCCGTTTTTACCGCCTGCTGCTGCTCATCCATCAGACGCTGCGTCATATCGATGCTGTCGAAGATTTCCGCCACCGAATATTTCAGCGGCGCGAAGACGTTACGATGCCAGTGGAACTCGTCACCATCCTCTTCGGCAGCATCGGCGGCGCGTTTCAGTTCCTGCGCCACAATCGACAGCTGCATCGAAAGACGCAAAGTGGAGAACTCGCGCTGGCGGATGTAATAGTCGGTGATGCCGATGGCCAGCGGCGTCAGACGGTAGATGGCATGGCCTTCCGTCAGTTCGCTGGTAAAGCGGTTAAGCAGGCGCTGGCGCACCATATCGTTGATGGCGTTGTTGGCACGAACCTGTACGGTTTCATTGGTTTGTTCGAACGCTTTGCTGACATGACGGAATGCGTCAATCAGCTCACCTTCACTCATCTCGCCGTCCATCCGCTCACCGTTTAAGGTGGCGATAGCCAGCAAAAAAGCCAGACGTTCAACCGGCAACGCAAGCGAAAAGTCGTTCTTGCGCGCCCATGCCACCAGTTCGGGCACCGTCTGGGAAAATTCGCTCATAGTTGGTCCTTCTACCTGGGTTTGCGCGCGGTCACGTGGATATAGCGCCCTAAACTCAAAAATGGCTCCTGGCGACAGTAGCGCCGTTCCATCTCAATAATGGACTCAACGTCTTTCAGGGCCGCAGCCTGCTCTTTCATGTAGTCACAAAAGACGCGGATGCCAGCGCGCTGTTCAATCTCGAAGCCGCAGTCTGTCAGCCAGCGATAGACCTCTTCCGGGTCGCGGGGGTAATCGGGCGACAGCGTACGCTTTTTGCGTTTGGTCATATTGGCTTGCAGGTAGCCAAAATTACCGAGGGTCAGCAAGCGCATGGTTAAGGCATTACGATTGAAAAACATCAGCGACAATACGCCGCCGGGCTTCAGGGTGTGCCATAACGCCTGCAATACCACCTCGGGTTGCGCTACCCATTCCAGCACAGCGTGAAACAATACCAGATCAACCGGCTTATCCAAATGTTCGCCGACCTGTTGCGCGCTAATTTGTTTGAATTGCATGTTGTGGCTCACACCCTCTTCCTGGGCGTGCGCTTCGGCGCGTTTCAGCATCTCCGCTGAAAGGTCGCACAGAAGAACCTGATGGCCGCGCGCGGCAAGGCCACAGGAAATATGTCCCAGTCCGCCACCGGCATCCAGCACCGATAATGGCCCGGCGGGCAGCGTTGGCATCAGCGCGTCCAGCTCATCCCACAGGATCGCCTGACGCACCATGCCTTTTTTGGTGCCATAAATGTTTTTGGAGAATCTCTCCGCCAGATCGTCAAAGTTACGATCCTGCATGGTGGTGGCTCCGCTCTGCTGCATTCAACTTGTGCTATTTTGTCACAGGCTCAACAAGAATGAACCTTTCATCCCGCGCTAAGTGTCTGGCTGCTGTTTTTTCGGACAAAAGGAACTATTTTCGATGTTTTTCACGTTAAAAAAAGTGATCGGCGGGATGTTACTGCCCTTGCCACTGCTGCTGCTGTTGATGGCAGCCGGACTTTTATTGCTCTGGCTCACCCGCTGGCAAAAAAGCGGCAAAATCCTGATATCAATCAGCTGGCTGATGCTGTTGTTACTCAGCCTGCAACCGGTGGCCGATCGCCTGCTGCTGCCGCTGGAAAACCACTATCCCACCTGGAACGGCAGCGAGAATGTCGATTATATCGTGGTGCTGGGCGGCGGCTACACCTTTAACCCTGACTGGGCGCCGGGTTCGAATCTGATTGGCAACAGCCTGCCACGCGTGGCCGAAGGGGTGCGCCAGTGGCGACGCTACCCGCAGGCGAAGATGATTTTTACCGGCGCGGCGGCGGGCAGCAACCCGATGAGCAACGCGCAGGTGGCGGCCCAGGTCGCGGAAAGCCTTGGCGTACCGCAACAGGCGATTATCGTGCTGGATCAACCTAAAGACACCCGACAGGAGGCGCAGGCAGTCAAAATCGCCGTGGGCCAGCACCCGTTCCTGCTGGTGACCTCCGCCAATCATCTGCCACGGGCGATGCATTTCTTCCAGAGCGCCGGGCTGAATCCGCTGGCAGCACCCGCTAATCAGCTGGCAATCACCTCGCCATTAAATTGGTGGGAACGCGCCATCCCTTCACCGCTGTGGCTGAGCCATAGCGAACGGGCGATTTATGAAACACTGGGCCAGGCGTGGCAGAAGCTGCGCGGTGATGACCTGACATCAGCCCAGCCAGGGGAGTAGTTGCTCACGCGCGTTATCAAAGCGCGGGCGATCAAACTGACCGGTGCTGACCAGGCTATCAATGCAATCCCACAGCTGATAGAGCCAGCGCCGCCAGACAAAGTCTTCTGCGACAGGCGCGCGTTGCAGATAATGTTGCAATAACGACGCCTCGGCACCGCTGTCCGCCAGTCGCATCAGCTCGTACTCGCGCGGCGCCCACAGCACATTGCCGGGCTGCATCATCGCTACCAGCTGATCGCTGCGCGCATCTTTCATGATGCTCGACAGCCGCAGATTGCCATGAATCAGTACGCAGGGATCGTCAAAACCGGCCAGCAAACGCGGCAGTTGCTGGCGGCTGCGAAACAGGATTTGTCGATCGTCGAGGGTGAAAAACGGCGGAGAAAGATAACCGAGGGTTGACCACAGCACCTCCACCCGTTGCTGATACCACGCGGGCCAGCTGTTTTCCTGAATGCTGTCGATGTTGCCCACTAGCCCATGACTATCAATGCGATGCCAGGCCAGTAAACCTTCCACCACCTGCTCGCACAGCTGCTCCCAACGGGCGGCAGTGCGGGCCGGTGCCTCAGCAGAGACGCCATTCAGACGCGCCATCAGCAGCATTTCATGCACCGGTTTCTGCTGGCTCAGCACCAGGCCAAATACCGCCGGAACCGCAATCAGGCCATCACGGCCAAGCATCGCCAGTTTTTTGGCTTCCAGCGCAGCGCGTCCCTGATGACGAAAATATTTGGCCACCAGCGGCATCGGTTTATCGGCGGCATCGTACAAGGCGTAGAGGCGCGATTGTGGCTGCTCACTGATGGTTTCGAGACGGCCAACGCTTTCGCCAAGCACCAGCGCGAGTTCTGAACGGAGCTGTTCCATGCGTTTTCCTCCCGAGTAAAGTGACTGGGTTATCCTGGAGGTCACGGCAGCGCAGAGCGATGCGCCAGATCAAAGAACAGCAGGACCAGCGACAGAAGCTGGCCCTGCGAGGTTAGCCCTGCATGGCAGCGCGCACGCGCAGCAGGTCTTCCGGGGTATCAACGCCGACGCTCGGCACGGTTTGGGCAACAGCAACGTGGATCTTTTCGCCGTACCACAACACGCGCAGCTGTTCGAGCAGCTCAATCTGCTCCAGCGGACAGGGTTCCCAGTCGATGTAGCGACGAACAAAGCCGGCACGGTAAGCATAGATACCGATATGGCGCAGCAGCGTATCACCCGCCTGCTCACG
This sequence comes from Pantoea sp. X-Soil-TKNS-1207, assembly GCF_059730485.1. Lineage (NCBI taxonomy): Bacteria > Pseudomonadati > Pseudomonadota > Gammaproteobacteria > Enterobacterales > Erwiniaceae > Pantoea > Pantoea sp. X-Soil-TKNS-1207. Next base: position 1,498,074 of record NZ_AP035958.1, on the reverse strand, counting down.
CGATTTGGCGTAACGCTCGCGATCCCACGGAATGGTCGCGCGGGAGAAATAGAGCGCATACCCCTTCGCATCGGTCACCACCTTCACCGCGTTGGGGTTAAAGGCTTCTTCTGCATCGTGAATAGGCACCGCCAGCGTTGCCATGCCAGCGTCAGCCTGGGCCAGATTAGCCGCGACCTGACGCACGATTGCCGGTGGGATCATCGGCTCATCGCCCTGAACATTGACAATGATGGTGTCGTCCGGGAATTGGTATTTCTCGATCACTTCCGCCAGACGCTCAGTACCGGAGTGGTGATCGGCACGCGTCATGCAGACTTCACCACCGGCCGCCTCGACCGCTGCCGCTACGTCCGGATGATCGGTGGCAACAATCACACGATCGGCACCCGACTCGCGTGCACGCTCCATAACGTGCACCACCATCGGCTTACCGAGAATATCGACCAGCGGTTTACCCGGCAGACGCGTCGATGCGTAGCGCGCAGGAATAATAGCGACGAAACTCATGGATGAATCTCTTCAACAGACAGGGTACGCGCTTCGTTTTCCAGCAATACCGGGATGCCGTCACGGACAGGAAAGGCCAGTCCATCAGGTTTGCAGATCAATTCCTGCTGTTCTTTGTTGTAATACAGTTTTCCATTGCAGACCGGACAGGCCACAATCTCAAGTAAACGGTGATCCATAATCTCCTCCATACCGGATCGAATCGTCAGGCAGTTAGCATACCATAGCGCACGGCCAGGCAGCGTGCCGCATCTTGTTACTCAGTTACGTGCCAGCGATCCGACCAGGCGGCAAGCAACGCTGACGGTGCCTGTTCAATCACCACTTCACTGGCGCCCTGCCATTGGGCAAATCGCGTGATGGCGCGCTGAACATCATTGATCAATGCCGCGGTCACGCGCGTGTCTGCTTCCAGCCACAAGGCGCGGATCACCAGCTGTTGTGCCTGACGATCCATTTTTGCATCCAGCCGCCCTTTCAGGCTGCCGCGATGCAAAATCGGCAGGACAAAATAGCCATATTTACGCTTTTCCGCCGGGGTATAGCATTCGATGCGGTAATCAAAATTGAACAGCTCCAGCGCGCGGCGTCGATCCCACACCACCGGATCGAAAGGGGAAAGCAGCGCGGTATGGGTGGCCGACGGCGGTTTGTCCAGTAACGGCAGCAGGTCGCGATGCAGCCACATCTCGCCCAGCTGCTCCACCTGCACCGGAACAATAGCACCACGCGCTTCAGCATCGGTTAGCCAGGATTTTAATGGCGCGCGTTTCAGCCGATAGTAATCCGCCAGCCAGCTGGCGCGGAAAATGCCCAGGCTGCGGGCGCTATGATCCAGCATAGCGATTACCGCGTCCTCTTCGCTAAGCGCATGGTCGGCATCTACCCATTCCGGCATCACCCGCTGTTGCAGATCGTAGACGCGCTGAAAATTGCGCCGCTCAACCACCATCAACTCCCCCGCGCTGAACAGGTTTTCCAGATGGCGTTTATGCGGTTTCCACGCCCACCAGCCCGGTTTGACCTGCTTGTCCGCCGCAAAATCGGCGGCGCGGACCGGGCCATTGGCATTAATATGCGCCAGTAAATCGGCGATCTCTTCCTGATGCTCCTCCACCCACTGCGCATTGTATTTCCAGCCCAGACGCGAGGGGTCCAGCATCCGATGGCGCAGCAGCGGGTAATCTTCGCGCGGAATAAAGCAGGCTTCGTGCGCCCAGTATTCAAACAACGCCCCCGATGCCAGCGTCTCTTCCAGCCACGCGGTTGGATAGCTGCCGAGACGGCTAAACAGCACCAGATAAGGGCTGCGCGCCACCACATTGATGGTGTCGATTTGCAGCAGCGACATCTGACGAATGGTGGCATGGATATCGGCAAAACGCGCCCGTCGCGTCGGCGGCCGGAGCAGCCCCTGAGCCGCAAGGTGGAGGTGACGGGCAGTTTGTAATGAGAGGGAAGCAACGTGGGTCATGACTCGGTTTCCCTGAAGCGATTAGCGCAAATCAGAATCGCGCGCGGTGAGACAGAGTTGTGTGAGGTCATCCAGCAGCGCGGGCAGCGCCGCACCCGCAAGATGGGCATCGACAGGCAGGAACCACCAGTTTTCCTGGGCAAACGCCTGGCATTTAACGGCATCTTTTTCCGTCATCAGCAGACATTGATCGCGCTGGGTCAGGCGGTTCAGTTCGTCTGCGCTATAAGCATGATGATCGGCAAAGGCAATCTCGGCAACCGGCTGTAATCCCTGCTGTTTCAGGGTGGTGAAAAAGCGCGGCGGATGACCGATACCGGCCATCGCCACAACCGGTGGCAATTGTTCCAGCGACACGGTTTGGCGCGTCACCAGATTAACCGCCAGCCCTGGCTGCAGGGTCATGGCGATTTCTCTGCCGGTGGCCTCGCCGCCATTGACGATCACTGCATCAACCCCGTCGAGACGCGATGCACGCTCGCGCATTGGCCCGGCCGGTAGCCACCAGCCATTGCCAAAGCGGCGCACACCGTCAACCACCACCACCTCGCGATCGCGCTGCAAGGCATAATGCTGTAGGCCATCATCGGTGATGATGACATCCAGCGGCTGCTGTGCCAGCAATGCTTCAACGGCAGCGCGCCGTTTGGGGGCTACGGCTACCGGCGCCTGAGTACGCTGGGCAATTAATACCGGCTCATCACCCGCCAGCGCCGTGGCGGTCTGCGCGGTGACCAGCAGCGGATAACGCTCCGCTTTACCCCCGTAACCACGCGATACCACCCCCGGACGTAAGCCACGCTGCTGCAACGCCTGCACCAGCCAGATCACCACCGGCGTTTTACCGTTCCCGCCTGCGGTGAGGTTTCCCACCACAATCACCGGACAGGGCGCGCGCCAGCTTTTACGCCAGCCGCGCTGAAAACTGAGGCGAATCAGCCCGCTGATTGCCCCATACAACAGACTGAGCGGCCACAGCAGCAGCCATAACGGCGATCGCCCACTCCAGATGCGTTCAATCATTGGCCAAACTGCAACTTATGAAGTTGTGCATAAGCGCCTTTCTGCGCCAGCAGAACGTCGTGGGTGCCGCGCTCAACGATATGACCATCTTCAACCACCACGATTTCATCCGCTTTCTCGATAGTAGAGAGGCGGTGCGCAATCACCAGTGAGGTACGGTTTTTCTGTAACTCATCAAGCGCAGCCTGGATAGCACGTTCAGATTCCGTATCCAGCGCCGAGGTGGCTTCATCGAGGATCAGGATGGGACAATCGCGCAGCAAAGCACGGGCGATAGCGATACGCTGGCGCTGACCACCGGAGAGCAGAACACCGTTTTCACCAATAACGGTGTCGATGCCATTATCCATTTTCTTAATGAAATCCATGGCGTGAGCCATTGTGGCGGCGCGCTCAATCTCTTCACGGCTGTACTGCTCGTTGCGAGCGTATGCAATGTTGTTGGCGATGGTGTCATTGAACAGGTGCACGTTTTGCGACACCAACGCGACCTGATTACGTAATGAACTCAGGGTATATTCACGCAAATCATGACCATCCAGCAGAATTTCGCCTTGCTGGATATCGTAAAAGCGGGTCAGCAGGCTCGCCATGGTGGATTTACCCGAACCAGAGCGCCCAACCAGCGCCACGGTTTTTCCGGCTGGCAGCGACAGGTTGATATTGCGTAACGCAGGAATATCGCGGCCTGGGTAGGTGAAGGTGACATTGCGGAACTCAACGTCGCCTTTCGCACGTCCCATTTCACGCGTGCCGTTGTCATTCTCCTGCTCGCTATCGAGAATGCTGAACAGCGTCTGGCACGCAGCCATACCGCGCTGGAACTGGGCGTTAACGTTGGTCAGCGACTTCAGCGGACGCATCAGAGCGATCATCGACGAGAACACCACGGTGATGCTACCCGCAGTCAGCGTATCCATCACGCTCGGGAAGCTGGCGGCGTAAAGGACAAAAGCCAGCGCCAGCGAAGCGATTAACTGAATAATCGGATCGGAGATTGACGATGCGGATACCAGCTTCATGCCCTGCTGGCGCATTTTGTTGCTGACGCGCGCAAAGCGTTCGGATTCCACTTCCTGACCGCCGAAGATCAGCACTTCTTTGTGCCCTTTCAGCATCTGTTCTGCGCTGGTGGTCACCTGGCCCATGGTGTTCTGCATGGTTTTGCTGATATTACGGAAGCGTTTGGAAACGTTACGAATCGCAAATGACACGATTGGCGCGAGCACGATGAGGATCAACGACAGCTGCCAGCTGTAATAAAACATCATAATGAACAGGCCAATGATGGACGCGCCTTCACGTACCACGGTGACCAGGGCGCTGGATGACGACGACGCCACCTGCTCTGAGTCATAGGTAATGCGCGACAGCAGCGTACCGGTCGATTGCTGATCAAAGAAGGCAACCGGCATCCCCATCATGTGGCTGAACAGCCTGCGGCGCATGTTCATCACCACGTTGCCGGAGACCCAGGAAATGCAGTAGCTCGAAATGTAGCTGGTTACACCACGCACCAGCATTAAACCGATAACAGCCAGTGGCATCCACAACAGTACGGATTTGTCGGCTTTACCAAAGCCGTCATCCAGTAAAGGTTTCAACAGGGAGAGCATTAAGGTATCGCCTGCCGCGTTGAGTATCAGCGCCACTGCCGACACGATCAAACCGGCTTTGTGGGGCGCAATCATCGGCCAGAGTCGGCGAAATGTCTGCCACGTTGAGAGATCTTTGTCTTGATGCATTATTTATTCACGCTGTTTGAAATAGCCGCTCATTCTACCTGGATTCACGTTTGACGCCAAACCACTGATGATACCAGCGAGGCATTATTTGTTCTCTTAAGCCCTTTATTTGCCAATGGCCTGCGCGAATGCCGATCTGAATCTGCCCGGATTGCGCTGTGTCATACCAGTGATAGCCGTACTGATGATAGGCCGAGAGCACCGTCTTTGCAGGCATCCGCCACGCGTTGTAGCGCGCCAGCGAGGCAATCGCCACCTTTCCCGCCACACTACGCAGCAGCAACGGCGTGGAGGAAGTGCGGCTGCCATGATGAGGCACCTGTAAAATTGTCGCGGCCAGCGCCTGTTTTTGCTGCGCGACCAGTTTTCGCTCGGCTTCCTGTTCAAGATCGCCGGTGAGCAGCAGGCTCACCTTGCCATCGTCAACACGTACTACGCAGGAGTCATTGTTTTCGCCCTGCGTGGCACCGGGTGGCGGCCATAACGCAGTGAAATGCAGCTTACCCCACTGCCATGACTCGCCCCGGAAACAGGGCAAATGATCGGCTTCGGCCAGCGCGCTGCGTACCGTTGCGGTGGGATTGGCTGCGATAATCGACGCCAGCCCGCCGCGGTGGTCCAGATGCCTGTGGCTCAAAATCACCGCGTGAAGCGTTCTGTTTTTACGCTGAAGCCAGGGAAGTATTACCCGGCTACCGGCATCGCCCTGGGTCCAGCGCGGTCCGGTGTCATACAACACCACCTCGTCCCCCTGGGTTATCACCACAGCGAGGCCATGACCGACATCGATCATGTCGATTTGCCAGTCATCGCGCCCGGTGCTGGCGCGCCAGAGCAGCAAAGCGACCACTATGCTGCCACACTGCAGCGGCGCGCGATAAAGAATGCCGCTGCGCCAGGCCACTCCCCCGCCCCATAGCAATACCATTGCGGGCAATGCATCGCTCCATGTCAGCCAGCCTGACGGCAGCAGCCCCAGCCCCTGCATCACCTTATCTACCGACAAATCAGCCAGCTGCCATAAGCCGCTGGAGAGTGCCGGCACCGGAATCAGCATCGCCAGCAGTATCAGTGGCACGGTGATAAAGGAGACAACCGGGACCGCCAGCAGATTGGCAAGCAAGGCGCTGATGCTAATCCCCTGAAACAGAAAGATTTGCAGGGGTGCCATTAACAGCATCATCCCCAACTGTAAATGCAGCAGCTGCAACCATAGCCAGCGACGGCGCGTGCGGAAGCGTACGGGTAAAGGGAACCATTGATACCAAATCAGCAGCATCGCTACCGCTAACGCCGACAGCCAGAAGCTTTCCGATAACACCGTCAGGGGGTCCATCAGCAGCAGCAGGCCGACACAGAATGTCCAGACCTGCCAGCCGCTGAGCTGCCAGCCTGCAATGCGCAACGCCATCCACAGCGTCAATGCCAGCATGGCTCGTTGTGCGGGGGGATGGCTACCCGAAATCCAGCAGTAAATTGCGGCGGTAAGCCAACTGGCGATCAGCGGAAACAGGTAATTGATGCGCCTGGCAGGAAATACCCGTTGCAGCATACGCGCCAGTAGCCAGCCGACACTCGCCGCCAGCGCGATATGCATCCCGGAAATCGCCATCAGATGCGCCGTTCCCGTTTCACGTAATATCCGCCGCTGTGCTTCGGTCATGGCATCGCGCATACCAAATGCCAGCGCCCTAACGATGGCCGGGGATGACATCTGGCTGAATGCGGGAAGGTGGTAATGAATCAGACGTGTGCGCCAGCTACATGCCAGGTTTGCTGCCTGACGTTTAGCAATGGTTCCCTGCAACGGCGTATGCTGTGCCACTGCAAAGCGCTGCAAATCAAACTCCCCCTCATTAAGACGCGCGTGTATGGCTCGCAGACGCAGCTGCATTTGCCAGCGCTGTCCGACACAGAATGGCTCTCCCTCATCCTTATCATTAAGCGTGGCAAAGAGCGGTGGGAACTGATATCGCCCGTTGATTTGTAACAGTTGCACGGTCAGCTGTTTATTGTCCTGCCGCACCTCAGTGACCCGCACGATGGCATCCACCGGGGCCAGCGTTAGCGTATTAATGCTGTTGGTGATCTGTCGGGCCTCAGCCAGTGCCCACAGCATCAGCAGCAAAGCCGGTCCGGCGACGCGCAGCGAGGTAAGAGGTTGTAAACTCAGCAGCAACGCGGCTGCGCCCAGCGCCGCCAGCGTGCCATTCTCTGGCACCTGTGGCAGCACACCCAGTGGCAGTGCGGCCAAAATCATCAATCTCGCCAGTACGATCCATGAGAGTTGCATCTTTCGTCTCCGTGAAAGGAGGAAAGAGTGTGCCAGAGGCGGCGGGAAGCTGCGGGAAGAGAAGTTGCGTTCGCTGCGGCAGATTCAGAGATAACGGCAGGTTTGCAGTCGCGTTACATTTATATGGAAGCAGGCTCTGGCTGCGCGGCAGGCAAAAAAAAACGACACCCTGAGGTGTCGTTTTCGACGTTCGGTAACGGCTTAACCGTAGATGTTCGCACGGTCACGCAATTCTTTGCCCGGCTTGAAGTGGGGAACGTATTTACCTTCCAGTTCCACTTTGTCACCCGTTTTCGGGTTACGGCCAGTGCGCGGTGCGCGGTAGTGCAAAGAAAAGCTGCCGAATCCCCGGATTTCAATGCGCTCGCCTTCAGCCAGGGTTGTGGCCATATGCTCGAGCATCTCTTTAACCGCATCCTCAACGACTTTCGCCGGAATATGAGTCTGCTGGCCAGCAAGTCTTTCAATCAGTTCTGACTTGGTCATGTAACCTCCGGTTAATCCCTGTTTGGAAAGGTATGACAGCTTTTACCGAAACCGGGTGACTCTCGCCACCCGGTGCCTCGGGTCGATTACTCGCCTTTAGCCGCTTTGAACGCTTCAGCCATAGCGTTAGAGAAGTTGCCTTCTTCCTGTTTGGTGTTAACAGTGTTGATAGCTTCTTTCTCGTCAGCCTGGTCTTTAGCACGCACAGACAGACTTACAACGCGGTTCTTACGGTCAACGCCGGTGAATTTAGCTTCAACGTCGTCACCTACACTCAGAACCAGAGTTGCGTCTTCGATGCGGTCCAGTGAAGCTTCAGAAGCGCGCAGGTAACCCTCTACGCCATCAGCTAATTCTACTGTAGCACCTTTCGCGTCAACTGCAGTGACTTTACCAGTCACGATAGCGCCTTTCTTGTTCAGGGTGATGTAGTTGTTGAACGGATCTTCAGCCAACTGTTTCACACCCAGAGAGATGCGCTCACGCTCTGCATCAACCTGCAGTACAACGGCAGCGATTTCGTCGCCTTTTTTGTACTCACGAACGGCTTCTTCGCCAGTCGCGTTCCAGGAGATGTCAGACAGGTGAACCAGACCGTCGATGCCGCCGTCCAGGCCGATGAAGATACCGAAGTCAGTAATTGACTTGATTTTACCTTCAACGCGATCACCCTTGTTGTGGGTCTCGGCGAACTGCTGCCATGGGTTAGATTTGCACTGCTTCAGACCCAGGGAGATACGACGACGCTCTTCGTCGATGTCCAGAACCATAACTTCAACCACGTCGCCCACGTTAACAACTTTAGACGGGTGGATGTTTTTGTTGGTCCAGTCCATTTCAGAAACGTGTACCAGACCTTCAACGCCTTCTTCGATTTCTACGAAGCAGCCGTAATCAGTCAGGTTGGTAACACGACCGGTCAGCTTGGTGCCTTCCGGATAGCGCTTAGCGATAGCTACCCACGGATCTTCGCCCAGCTGTTTCAGGCCCAGAGATACACGGGTACGTTCGCGGTCGAACTTCAGCACTTTAACAGTGATTTCGTCGCCCACGTTGACGATTTCGCTCGGATGCTTAACGCGTTTCCAGGCCATGTCAGTGATGTGCAGCAGGCCGTCAACGCCGCCCAGGTCCACGAATGCGCCGTAGTCAGTGAGGTTCTTAACGATACCTTTGACTTCCATGCCTTCCTGCAGGTTTTCCAGCAGCTGATCACGTTCAGCGCTGTTTTCAGATTCGATAACTGCGCGGCGAGAAACCACGACGTTGTTACGTTTCTGATCAAGCTTGATTACTTTGAATTCAAGCTCTTTGCCTTCCAGGTGCAGAGTGTCGCGAACCGGACGCACGTCTACCAGTGAACCTGGCAGGAACGCACGAATACCATTCAGCTCAACTGTGAAGCCACCTTTAACTTTGCCGTTGATAACACCGGTAACAGTTTCAGCGTCTTCGTAAGCTTTTTCCAGCGTGATCCAAGCTTCGTGACGTTTAGCTTTCTCACGGGACAGCAGGGTTTCACCGAAGCCGTCTTCTACTGCGTCCAGAGCAACGTCAACTTCGTCACCAACCTGGATTTCCAGTTCGCCGGCTGCGTTTTTGAACTGCTCTGCAGGGATTGCAGATTCAGATTTCAGGCCCGCATCAACCAGAACGACGTCTTTGTCGATAGAGACAACAACGCCACGAACGATGGAACCCGGACGGGTTTCGATTTCTTTCAGGGACTCTTCAAAGAGTTGAGCAAAAGATTCAGTCATATTGATAATCTTCAGGATTCTTCAATTTAACGTCCACCTGACGTCATTGTCGGATGGGGTTGTTTCACATGCCCTGCACCCGGTCCCTGGTACAGGGTTACATCAATTCGGTAGCCGAAAATATTAAATGCCCAGCTTCTGACGGGCATAATCAAGTGCCTTTTCAATAACTTGCTCAATGGACATGCTGGTAGAATCCAGCACCAGAGCATCGGCAGCAGGCACTAAAGGCGCGATGGCGCGATTACGATCGCGGTCGTCACGTTCCTTTATCTCGGCTAAAAGGCGATCAAAGTTAACACTAAAGCCCTTCTCCTGCAACTGTAGCATACGGCGATGAGCACGCTCCTCAGAACTGGCATCAAGGAAGATTTTTACGGGCGCGTCAGGGAAAACCACCGTCCCCATATCGCGGCCGTCAGCGATTAATCCCGGCTCCTCGCGGAACGCGCGCTGACGACGCAACAACGCTTCACGTACACGAGGAAAAGCCGCCACGCGCGACGCGGTGTTGCTCACATCCTGAGTACGGATTTCGCCGGTAACATCTTCACCCTCAAGAATCACTTGCATCTCACCCTCAACCGAGAGAAAGCGCACATCGAGATGGGCAGCCATCGGTACCAATGCTTCTTCGGACTCAATATCCACCTGATGGTGAATTGCCGCCAGAGCCAATACGCGGTAAATAGCGCCAGAATCCAGCAAGTGCCACTGCAACGACTCCGCCATCGCTTTGCACAAGGTTCCCTTCCCTGCACCACTAGGCCCATCGATGGTAATAACCGGGGCGATTGCCGTCATTGTCTTCTCCTGTTGCTGGATGCTTATTTTCAGCCTTCGCGGCTTTATAGATTGCGCAACATTATACGCTGACCGCGCCAGGTTAGTTACCCCTTAGCGCAGACGGCGTTAGAAATTTGGACAAAATCGGAGGAATTTCCGGCACTAAGGCCAGTGTAAAGCGCAGTGACCCGGTGCATCCCGCACCGGGTTAACCCATCAGGAAGCCTGGCTGATTTTCGCTAACTGCTGGAAATAGTCAGGGAAAGTTTTCGCGGTACAGCCCGGATCAAGGATGGTCACCGGCGTATCTGACAACGCCACCAGCGAGAAACACATCGCCATACGGTGATCGTTGTAGGTGCCAATATCCGCATGTTGCAGCTGCGCCGGAGGCGTAATGCGAATAAAATCATGGCCCTCTTCAACTTCAGCACCGACTTTACGCAACTCGGTCGCCATCGCTGCCAGACGGTCAGTCTCTTTCACACGCCAGTTGTAGATATTGCGCATCAACGTGGTGCCCTGGGCAAACAACGCCGTGGTGGCGATAGTCATGGCCGCATCCGGAATATGGTTCATATCCATATCGATGGCATTCAGCGTACCGCGCGTGCAGGCGATGTAATCATCACCCCACTCAATCACCGCGCCCATCTTCTCCAGCACATCAGCAAAACGAATGTCGCCCTGCACGCTGTTACGACCAATACCGGTTACGCGTACGGTACCGCCTTTAATGGCCGCAGCGGCGAGGAAATAAGACGCGGAAGACGCATCGCCTTCCACCAGGTAATCTCCTGGCGCCTGGTATTGCTGCTGTCCTTTTACCACGAAGCGCTGATAGTTCTGGTTATCCACTTCCACGCCAAAACAGCGCATTAAATGCAGCGTGATATCAATATAAGGCTTCGATACCAGATCACCTTTAATGGTGATGGTGGTGTCCTGCTGTGCCAGCGGCGCTGTCATCAGCAACGCGGTCAGGAACTGGCTGGAGACGCTGCCATCTACGCTGACTTCGCCGCCATTAAAGCCGCCGTGCAGACGTAATGGTGGGTAGTCAGTTTGCTCAAGATAATCAATCTTTGCTCCGCCCTGACGCAGTGCATCGACCAGATGCCCAATCGGACGCTCCTTCATGCGCGGCTCACCGGTCAGCACGATAGATTGTTGACCAAGGCACAGTGCAGCCGCCAGCGGACGCATTGCGGTTCCGGCGTTGCCGAGAAACAGCTCCAGCGGTTGCTGTGACTGCAACGGGCCGGCGTTACCGATCACTTCACAGACGGTGCGATCCGCAGACAGCGTATAGCTCACGCCCAGGGCTTTCAGCGCATTAAGCATATGCTTAACGTCATCGCTATCCAGCAAGTTGGTGAGGCGCGTGGTGCCTTTGGCCAGCGCAGCCAGCAGCAGCGCGCGGTTAGAGACACTTTTTGAGCCCGGTAAGTTTACCGTGCCATCAACGCGGGCAATCGGTTGTAAAGTCAGGGAGTCCTGCATGTGAAACCAAATCTCCAGAAAAGACGAAACCCCGTTGAATCAACGGGGGTCTGTTACCAGCCAGACTGGCAATTTTCCCGGCCATACTTCAGGTTGCTTCTGCGTTAGCTGCGTTTATTTACTCCGGTAGGTTTCCGGGGATTGACACGCTTGCCGCTTTCCTGCAACCCAAATTATTTTGGGGATATGAATAATCAGCCGTGACGACGTTCGAAATCGACCATAAATTCGGTCAGGGCTTTCACACCTTCCAGCGGCATCGCATTGTAAATCGAGGCGCGCATACCGCCAACCACGCGATGTCCTTTCAGCGCATGAAGGCCCGCTTTCAGTGATTCCTCAAGGAACACTTTATCCAGCGCGGCATCCGCTAACTGGAAAGGCACGTTCATACGTGAACGGTTTGCTGCCGCCACTTCGTTACGGTAGAAGCTGCTGTTATCAATTACGCCATAAAGCAGGTCAGCTTTGGCCTGATTCACTTTGTCCATCTCAGCAACGCCGCCATTCTCTTTCAGCCATTTGAACACCAGGCCAGAGAGATACCATGCGAAAGTCGGCGGGGTGTTGAACATGGAGTCGTTGTCCGCCAGCACTTTGTAATCCAGGATGGAAGGCACCCAGCTGTGCGCTTTGCCCAGCAGATCTTCACGCACGATGACCAGTGTCAGACCGGCAGGGCCGATATTTTTCTGCGCGCCCGCATAGATCAAACCATAACGGTTGATGTCAATCGGACGCGACAGGATGGTTGACGAGTAGTCGGCCACCACAATTTTGTCGCCAAAGTCAGGCTGCTCATCGATCGCAATGCCATCAATGGTTTCGTTCGGACAGAAGTGTACATAAGCCGCGTCATCGCTCAGCTGCCATTCACGCATCGGCAGAATAGCGCGTTTACCATCAAGGGTGGTTTTAACGTCGATGGTATTTGGCGAGCAGAATTTTTCGGCTTCTTTGATGGCGCTATGCGCCCAGTATCCGCCATCGATGTAGTCTGCGGTTTTAGCTGCGCCGAGCAGGTTGCCCGGAATAGCGGCAAATTGCGCACGCGCACCGCCATGACAGAATAAAACTTTGTAGTTGGCAGGGATTTTCAGCAGATCGCGAAAGTCTTTCTCAGCCTCTTCCGCCACCTGCATAAATTCTTTACTACGGTGACTGATTTCCATCACCGAGGTGCCTAACCCGTGCCAGTTTGTCAGTTCTTGTTCTGCACGACGGAGCACTTCAACCGGCAGCATCGCTGGACCGGAGCTAAAATTGTAAACCTGCGTCATTTCCCCTCACCACTGTCATATCGAACGGTTATGAATACCCTACCGGTTTTATCATTGCCTCCCGACGGCTGCAATCATAAATCCTGCCGGGATCACATTTCCAGAGCCAGCTCCACCGCAGCTTATGTCATAAATGCAATCGGTAACGGAATTTTGTGAGGCTTATTCATGAAGTAAAATCGGATTGCCGCCAGAGAGATAAAAAGCGGTAGCATCAGCCGACAGAAAATTCGCCAACGTAGTTCAGGTCCCGTGAGCGCCTGAAGTATGACGGGTATAGCGCTGGCCGCGCAAAACCCGTACTATTGCGCGCTTTACGCCCACCCCATTGACGAGAGAGCGCCATCATGACGCAAACTTTTATTCCAGGTAAAGACGCCGCACTGGAAGACTCCATTTCACGCTTCCAGCACAAATTGCAGGATTTGGGTTTTAACATTGAAGAAGCCTCATGGCTGAACCCGGTTCCTCATGTGTGGTCCGTGCATATTCGCGACCGCGACTGCCCGCTGTGTTTCACCAACGGTAAAGGTGCCAGCAAAAAGGCCGCGCTGGCTTCCGCGCTGGGCGAGTATTTTGAGCGTCTCTCGACTAACTACTTCTTTGCCGACTTCTGGCTGGGTGCATCCATCGCCAATGGCGAGTTTGTTCACTATCCCAACGAAAAGTGGTTTGCGCTGCCGGAAGACGATAGCCTGCCAGCCGGCATCCTCGATGCCCGTCTGCGTAAATTCTACGATCCTGACGATAGCCTGAGCGCGGGCGATTTGATCGATCTGCAATCCGGTAATGCGGAACGCGGCATCTGCGGCCTGCCATTTACCCGTCAGTCCGATCAGCAGACGGTTTACATCCCGATGAATATTATCGGCAATCTGTACGTTTCGAATGGCATGTCTGCGGGTAACACCGCTAACGAAGCGCGCGTTCAGGGTCTGTCTGAAGTCTTTGAACGTCATATTAAAAACCGCATTATCGCAGAATCCATCAGCCTGCCTGAGATTCCTGATGCGGTAATGCAGCGCTATCCGGGCGTTATTGAAGCCATCGCGCGTCTGGAAGCGGAAGGTTTCCCAATTTTCGCTTATGACGCCTCCCTTGGCGGCAACTACCCGGTCATCTGCGTCGTGCTGTTCAACCCGGAAAATGGCACCTGTTTCGCCTCGTTCGGCGCGCATCCTGATTTTGGTGTGGCGCTGGAGCGTACCGTGACCGAACTGTTGCAGGGTCGCAGCCTGAAAGATCTCGACGTCTTTACCCCACCGACCTTCGATGACGAAGAAGTGGCGGAACATGCCAACCTGGAAACCCACTTTATCGATTCCAGCGGCCTGATCTCCTGGGATATGTTCAAAGACGATGCTGACTATCCGTTTGTAGACTGGAGCTTTGCTGGCAGCACTCAGGAAGAGTTCGATACCCTGATGGCGATTTTCCGCGCCGAAGATAAAGAAGTGTACATCGCGGATTACGAACACCTGAGCGTCTATGCCTGCCGTATCATTGTGCCGGGCATGTCAGACATCTACCCGGCAGAAGATCTGCTGCTGGCGAACAACAGCATGGGCGCCCCTCTGCGTGAAACCCTGCTGGCGCTGCCGGAAAGCCAGTGGGAACCCGAAGCCTATCTGGAACTGATCAACCAGCTGGATGAAGAAGGACACGATGACTTTACCCGTGTTCGTGAACTGCTGGGCCTGGCGACCGGTAAAGACAACGGCTGGTTTACGCTGCGTATTGGCGAACTAAAAGCGATGCTGGCCTTAGCCGGTGGTGACCTCGATCAGGCGCTGATCTGGACCGAATGGACGATGGAATTTAACCAGTCCATCTTCAGCGCTGAACGGGCTAACTACTATCGCTGCCTGCAAACTCTGTTGCTGCTGGCGATGGAAGAAGAACGTGACCCGCTGCAATATCACCGCGCATTTGTGCGTATGTATGGCGAAGCGGCAGTTGAAGCAGCCTCTGCTGCCATCAGCGGTGAAGTCCCGTTCTATGGCTTACAAGCCGTTGATCTGGATTTAAAAGCCTTCCCGGCACACCAGTCTCTGCTGGCCGCCTATGAAAAACTGCAGGCTGCGAAACGCCGCTACTGGTTAGCGAAATAAATATCATTACTGGCTAATAATTTCCGGCTAACGGGCAAAATGGCGCTGAATGACCTCAGCGCCATTTTTTTATCACGTCTTACGCGGCGCGGTGGCTAAATTATTAAATAACAATTCCAACCCAATCGATTAGATTGCCTTACAATTTAGCTTAGTGAAAAAAATCAATTTCAACATTTTTTATATATTTTAAAAAATGTTTATTTGTTTATATTCAATGAGTTAATTGATAAAATCTCAGAACACTCCCCTCGCCACCCCCACCCCTCCTGGCAAATATGATCCATATCAATTCCTGTCCTATACTCCTTTGTTAGTATCTTTATAGACAATTTTTGGAGAGCGTTAGTGTGAAAGCTGACAACCCTTTTAATTCATTATTACCGGCCGCAATGGCAAAAGTCGCTGAAGATGCCGGGGTCTATAAAGCAACAAAACACCCCTTAACCACCTTCTTTCTTGCCATAACCGCTGGCGTATTTATTTCTATCGCTTTTGTTTTCTATATCACCGCCACAACCGGCAGTGGAACGATGCCTTTTGGCATGGCAAAACTGATTGGCGGCATCTGCTTCTCGCTCGGATTGATGCTGGTGGTGGTTTGCGGTGCTGACCTGTTCACATCAACGGTATTGATTGTGGTGGCGAAAGCCAGCGGTCGCATCACCTGGACGCAGCTGGCACGCAACTGGATGAACGTGTATATCGGCAACCTGCTCGGTGCGCTGTTCTTTGTGGTCCTGATTTGGCTTGCCGGCGAGCACATGGTCGCCAATGGCGCATGGGGATTGAATATTCTGCAAACTGCCGACCATAAAATGCACCATACCTTTATTGAGGCGGTCAGCCTCGGCATCCTCGCCAACCTGATGGTGTGCCTGGCGGTATGGATGAGTTATTCCGGCCGCAGCCTGCTCGACAAAATGGTGGCGATGATTCTGCCGGTCGCCATGTTCGTGGCCAGTGGCTTTGAGCACAGCATCGCCAACATGTTTTTAATTCCGATGGCTATCGTCATCCGCGACTTCGCCAGCCCTGAGTTCTGGCAAATGGCAGGAGCCAGCGCCGCGCAATTCCCGGCGCTCAGTGTCGGTAACTTTATTGTCGACAACCTCATTCCGGTCACCATTGGCAACATCATTGGCGGGGGGTTGTTAGTTGGATTGACCTACTGGGTTATCTATCTGCGCGGTGATGACCCGGTGCATTAAGTAATTAGTACGGGCGCGCTTTATCGCGCGCTGAACGTCAAAGTCTCCCTAAATAAGGCAGGTATATCATGACCGAACTGAATGAAAAACTGGCGGCAGCCTGGGAAGGATTTAGCGCGGGCGAATGGCAGAACAGTGTCAACGTGCGCGATTTCATCCAGAAAAACTACACCCCGTATGAAGGCGACGAGTCATTCCTCGCAGGTGCCACTCCGGCCACCGCAAAACTGTGGGACAACGTGCTGGATGGTATCAAGATTGAAAACCGCACCCATGCCCCTGTCGACTTCGATACCGACCTGGCATCGACCATCACGTCGCATGACGCCGGTTACATCAACAAATCACTGGAAAAAATTGTTGGTCTGCAAACCGAAGCCCCTTTGAAACGCGCCATCATCCCGTTTGGCGGCATCAAAATGGTGGAAGGCTCCTGTAAGGTTTATGGCCGCGAGCTGGACCCGTCACTGAAAAAAATCTTCAGCGAATACCGTAAAACCCATAACCAGGGCGTGTTCGACGTTTACACCCCGGACATTCTGCGCTGCCGTAAATCAGGCGTGCTGACTGGTCTGCCGGATGCCTATGGTCGTGGTCGTATCATTGGTGACTACCGTCGTGTCGCGCTGTACGGCATCGACTATCTGATGAAAGACAAAGTTGCTCAGTTCAACTCTCTGCAAAGCGACATGGAAAACGGCGTCAACCTTGAAGCCACTATCCGCCTGCGTGAAGAGATTTCTGAACAACATCGTGCGCTGGGCCAGATTAAAGAGATGGCCGCCAAATATGGCTACGACATCTCCGTACCCGCGACCAGCGCGCAGGAAGCCGTACAGTGGACCTACTTCGGCTATCTGGCTGCGGTTAAATCGCAGAACGGTGCAGCGATGTCGTTTGGTCGTGTGTCTACCTTCCTTGATGTGTATATCGAACGTGACATCAAAGCGGGCAAACTAACCGAAGACGACGCGCAGGAACTGATTGACCACCTGGTCATGAAACTGCGTATGGTGCGCTTCCTGCGTACCCCGGAATACGATGAGCTGTTCTCTGGCGACCCGATTTGGGCAACTGAATCACTGGCCGGTATGGGCGTTGATGGTCGTACGCTGGTGACCAAAAGCACCTTCCGTTTCCTGAACACGCTGTACACCATGGGTCCGTCACCGGAACCTAACATGACCATTCTGTGGTCAGAAAAACTGCCGATTAACTTTAAAAAATACGCGGCGAAAGTCTCCATCGATACCTCGTCACTGCAGTATGAAAACGATGATTTGATGCGCCCTGACTTCAACAACGATGACTACGCCATCGCCTGTTGCGTCAGCCCGATGATCGTCGGTAAACAAATGCAGTTCTTCGGCGCTCGCGCCAACCTGGCAAAAACCCTGCTGTACGCAATCAACGGCGGCGTTGATGAAAAACTGAAAATGCAGGTCGGTCCGAAAGAAGCGCCGATCACTGATGATGTGCTGGAATTCGACACCGTCATGGCGCGCATGGATCACTTCATGGACTGGCTGGCCAAACAGTATGTCACCGCGCTGAACGTCATCCACTACATGCACGACAAATACAGCTACGAAGCATCGCTGATGGCACTGCATGACCGTGATGTTTACCGTACTATGGCTTGTGGTATCGCCGGTCTGTCGGTGGCTGCCGACTCCCTGTCTGCGATCAAATACGCCAAAGTGAAACCGGTGCGTGATGCTGATGGCCTGGCTGTCGACTTCGAAATCGAAGGTGAATACCCGCAGTTCGGTAACAACGATGCCCGCGTTGATGATATGGCGTGTGACCTGGTTGAACGTTTCATGAAGAAAATTCAGAAACTGGCGACTTATCGCAATGCCGTACCGACGCAGTCCGTGCTGACCATCACCTCTAACGTGGTTTATGGTAAGAAAACCGGTAACACCCCAGATGGTCGTCGTGCCGGTGCGCCGTTCGGTCCGGGTGCGAACCCGATGCACGGCCGCGATCAGAAAGGTGCTGTAGCTTCACTGACCTCCGTCGCTAAACTGCCGTTCGCCTACGCTAAAGATGGTATCTCTTATACCTTCTCCATCGTGCCGAATGCGCTGGGTAAAGACGATAACGTGCGTAAAACCAACCTCGCTGGCCTGATGGATGGCTACTTCCATCATGAAGCCAACAACATTGAGGGCGGTCAGCACCTGAACGTTAACGTGATGAACCGTGAGATGTTACTGGATGCGATGGAGCACCCGGAAAAATATCCGCAGCTGACCATTCGCGTTTCAGGTTACGCAGTACGTTTCAACTCGCTGACTAAAGAGCAGCAACAGGATGTGATTACACGTACTTTCACCAAGTCACTGTAATCCTTCCGGATAGTAAAAGGCTCCTGCGGGAGCCTTTTCTCCAGGTCGTTTTGCCAGATAGCTTTGACAGGCCCTCTGGCAAAACCGACTTAAAACCTCAGAGCACAACAAAGATTGTGCCGCCTGATATATCAGGCCAAACCGGAGAACTCATCGCAATGTCAGCCATCGGTCGTATTCACTCCTTCGAATCCTGCGGCACCGTTGACGGTCCGGGAATCCGCTTTATTACCTTCTTCCAGGGCTGCCTGATGCGCTGCCTCTATTGTCACAACCGTGATACCTGGGATACCCACGGCGGCAAAGAGATCACCGTTGAAGAGTTAATGAAAGATGTGGTGGCATATCGCCACTTTATGAATGCGTCTGGCGGCGGCGTCACTGCCTCCGGTGGCGAAGCCATTTTGCAGGCTGAGTTTGTGCGCGACTGGTTCCGCGCCTGCCGCGCCGAAGGCATTCATACCTGCCTCGACACCAACGGCTTTGTGCGCCGCTACGATCCGGTGATCGACGAATTACTTGAGGTGACCGATCTGGTGATGCTCGATCTGAAACAAATCAATGACGATGTTCATCAGATCCTGGTGGGCGTCTCCAACCATCGCACGCTGGATTTCGCCCGCTATTTACAGAAGAAAGGTATCCGCACCTGGATTCGTTTTGTGGTGGTGCCGGGCTATTCCGATGATGATGACTCGGTGCATCGGCTGGGTGAATTTACCAAAGATATGGATAACATCGAGAAGATTGAATTGCTGCCCTACCACGAGTTAGGTAAGCATAAATGGATTGCGATGGGAGAAGAGTACAAGCTGGAGGGAGTCAGCCCTCCGAACAAAGAAACCATGGAGCGGGTGAAAAACATTCTCGCCGGTTACGGTCATCAAGTGATGTATTAAAACGCGGGGGAGCCAAAGCTCCCCCTCTTTTGTTCAGGCGTGTGCCACCGGCGTAGCCTGCTGGTCGGCTTTGCGCAGCAGCATCACCAGATACACCAGCGCCACCGCAGCAATCATTACGAACAGCACGCGATCCGAATAGCTCTGCATCAGCATGGCGGTCATGCCCGGTCCCACCAGGCTGCCAAGGGTGTAGCTGAACAGCAGCGCCTGATTCATCGCTACCAGTTCATGATGCGCCACGGTTTCACAAGCCCAGGACATCGCCACCGGATAGAGGGTGAAACCGGCCAGGCCGAGCACAAACAATGCCGGAGCCATCGCGGCGTCGCTAAGCATCGCAATCGCGCCCAGAATCACCACAAACACCTGCACGCGCAGCACCAGCAGACGGCCAAAGCGATCCGCCAGACGCCCTACCGGCCACTGGCCGACAATCCCGGAGCTGACCAGCAACGCCATCCAGTAACCTACCGTGGCATCGCTCATGCCCTGATGCGAAAGATAGAGCGGCATCAGGCCATACAGCGACCCCAGCACGATGCCGGAGATGATGCAGCCATTGATACCGAGACGGGAGCTGCGGCGACGCAGCATTGGCCAGATACGGCCAGGCGAGGCCTCTTCCGAAGCCGCTCCCGCGTTAACACGCAGAAACACCACCGGCAGCACCGCGCACAGCACCAGCGCGGTTACCCACGGAATAACGTGCAGCAATTCGGTAGAAACGCGGCTGACCAGCAGCTGCCCGGCCACCGTGCCGAGATAGTAGATAATCATATACGCCGCTAACAGCTGGCCGCGGTTACGCACCGTACCGCTGCACAGCAACGCGCTCTCGACCACAACCCACATCAGCGCGCAGCCGACGCCCGCGATAAAACGCAGCAGGGTCCAGCTGTAAAAACCGTCCAGCAACACCATCCCGACCGTAGCAAACGCAAACAATAGCGTTGCCAGATAGTAGCAACGATTAAAACCGTAATGCGCGATCAGCCAGCCCGCCAATAAGGTGCCCGCCAGGTTGCCGGTATAATACGAAGAGCTGACCATACCAACCTGCCAGGTGGGCAGTTGATCGTGCGTCAGCCATAACGGCACCAGCGTATTAAGCACAGCAATAGACACCGTCAGAAGCAGCAAACCGCAGAGCAGCAGCAGGACGGGGCGCGACCAGGTTGACATAGGGATAGAAACCACAGGAAATGGAGAGAATTGCGCGCAGTTTGCCATTTGCGATTTTAAAGTCAATGAGCAAAAAAACACCGTCGCACAATTTGCCGCTCAACAATTTAATTTTTTTATCTTCAGTAGCTTACGCGCCTGGAGAACATTCCAGGGCCACCCGCTATCTCTATGAATTTGCATATTTTTGAGCAACAGATCGGGGATACTATCGATAACGTTTATTTCTGATTAATTCTTACTAAAAAATAAATCGCTTTGTGGTTAAGAAATAAAAAAACCCGGCATTGCCGGGTTTTTTACTGGCGCTGAAGATTAACCAATAAATTCAAGGCCGCCCATATAAGGACGCAGAACTTCAGGCACTTCAATGCGACCATCTGCCTGCTGATAGTTTTCCAGCACGGCAACCAGGGTACGACCCACCGCCAGACCAGAACCATTCAGCGTGTGCACCAGACGGGGTTTCTTCTCCGTCTTGCTACGGCAACGCGCCTGCATACGACGCGCCTGGAAATCCCACATGTTGGAGCAGGAGGAGATTTCACGGTAGGTGTTCTGCGCAGGCAGCCACACTTCCAGGTCGTAAGTCTTAACGGAACCAAAGCCCATATCGCCGGTGCACAGCAGCACTTTACGGTATGGCAGATTCAGCAGCTGCAGCACTTTCTCCGCATGGCCGACTAACTCTTCCAGCGCCTGCATCGAGGTTTCCGGTGCGACGATCTGCACCATCTCCACTTTGTCGAACTGATGCATACGGATCAAACCACGAGTATCACGTCCGTAAGAACCCGCTTCAGAGCGGAAACACGGCGTATGCGCGGTCAGTTTGAGCGGCAGATTTTCTTCTTCGACGATCTCATCACGCACCAGGTTGGTCAGCGGCACTTCCGCAGTCGGGATCAATGCGTAGTTGCTGCTGCCCGCTTCTTCATCCAGCGGTTTGGTATGGAACAGATCTTCGCCAAATTTCGGCAGTTGGCCAGTGCCATACAGCGTATCGTGGTTCACCAGATACGGCACATAGGTTTCCAGATAACCGTGCTGCTGGGTGTGCAGGTCGAGCATGAACTGGCTCAGCGCGCGGTGCAGACGGGCAATTCCCCCCTGCATCACCACAAAGCGCGAACCGGTCAGTTTCACCGCTGCGGCAAAATCTAATCCTTTCGCCATTTCGCCCAGTTCAACGTGATCTTTTACCTGAAAATCGAACTGGCGCGGTTCGCCCCAGCGTGCGACTTCGAGGTTTTCGGTGTCATCTTTACCCAATGGCACTTCGTCTGCCGGCAGGTTTGGCAGGGCCAGGGCAAAATCACGGATTTCGTTCTGCAGGGCATCCAGTTCTGCTTTAGCGGCGTCCAGGCGTTCGCCCAGCGCGTTCACTTCCTGACGCAGCGGCTCGATATCTTCCCCACGTGCTTTGGCCTGTCCGATGGATTTGGATCGGGAGTTACGCTCAGCCTGCAGATTTTCAGTCTCTACCTGCAATACTTTACGACGCTCTTCCTGGGAGCGCAGCGTTTCCACATCCAGTTTAAATCCCCGGCGTGCCAGTTTTTCTGCGACTGCGTCTGGCTCGTTACGCAGCAGATTGGGATCGAGCATGCTTATCCTGTGTAATTAAAGGTTGATTGAACGAATGGAGGGATGCATCCCTATGGAATGCATTGAATTCCTTGCTCACCTTACCGTAACGTCTTTATGAGCGGTAGCGTTTTATCGGGCTATTTTGATCCTGCTCAGCCAGCCAGGCGAGTTTTTCGCCAATTTTCCCTTCAAGCCCGCGGTTGGTGGGATGATAGTAGCGTGTTTGTGCCATTTCAGGCGGAAAGTAGACTTCCCCGGCAGCATAGGCGTTGGTTTCGTCATGGGCATAGCGATACTCTTTGCCCAGCCCCATCTCTTTCATCAGTTTGGTGGGCGCGTTGCGCAGATGCTCGGGTACATCGTAGTCCGGGAACTCGCGGGCATCGCGCATCGCTGCTTTAAAGGCGGTATAAACGGCGTTACTTTTCGGGGCGCTGGCAAGGTAAACAATCGCCTGGGCAATGGCCCGCTCCCCTTCCGCCGGACCCACGCGGGTAAAACAATCCCAGGCTGCAATGGCCACCTGCATACCACGCGGATCGGCATTGCCGACATCCTCCGAGGCGATAGCCAGCAAACGGCGCGCGACATATAAAGGATCGCCACCGGCCGTGATAATACGGGCATACCAGTACAGCGCCGCATCCGGCGCAGAACCACGAACCGACTTGTGCAGGGCGGAAATCAGGTCATAAAAGCGATCGCCTTTATTATCAAAGCGCGCAGCCCGCTCCCCCGAGACTTCGTTAAGCAGCTGAGGCGTCAGTTCACGCTGGCCCTGCGCGTTGGTTTCCGCCATATCCGCCATCATTTCCAGCGTGTTGAGCGCCCGGCGCGCATCGCCGTTGACCAGTTCCGCAATCATGCGACGCGTGTTATCCGGCAGCACAATGTCGCTGTTGCCGTAACCACGATCGTTATCCTGCATCGCCTGCTGCAAAACCTGTTCAATATCGTCGGTGGTCAGCGATTTCAGCAGATAGACGCGCGCCCGTGACAGCAGCGCTGAGTTCAGCTCGAACGAGGGGTTTTCCGTGGTGGCGCCAATAAAGGTGATGGTGCCATCTTCGATGTGCGGTAAAAACGCATCCTGCTGGCTTTTGTTGAAGCGATGCACTTCATCGACAAACAGAATGGTGCGTCGGCCCACCTGACGATTTTGTCTGGCGCGCTCGATCGCTTCACGAATCTCTTTCACCCCGGACGTCACCGCTGAGATACGTTCCACATCGGCTTTGCCGTAGTGCGCGATAATCTCAGCCAGAGTGGTTTTCCCGGTCCCTGGCGGCCCCCACAAAATCATCGAATGCAGATGCCCCGCCTCAATCGCACGCGGTAGCGGTTTGCCGACTGCCAGCAGATGCTGCTGGCCGATGTAGTGTTGCAGCGTTACCGGCCGCATACGCGCGGCCAGCGGCTGAAACTCATTGGTTGTGGAGAAATCCAGGGACAGGTTGCTCACCGTGACCTCACTGACGTTGATCGTCCACCGTTACCCCTTTAGGCGGCGTAAAGGTGAATTTATCCGGGCTAATCTCGCCATTTTTCTGGCTTTTCAGCTGGTAGCTGCTGCGCTGGCCGTCCTGTTCGATGGCGCTGAACTGATTGATGGTGCCAGACGGCGTTACGGTAATGGTGAACTGCTTGAGGTTACCGTCGCTGCTTTTCGGCGTCAGCTCAAAATTATCGCCCTGCTGTTTGATATTGTACTGCTGCCAGTCACTCGGCTGATTACGGGCAATCAGCATGAACGGCGTGTTGCTGGTGGCATTTTTCAGCCAGCTGGCGCTCACCTGCTCAACAAACGGATTGTAGAACCACAGGGTTTTACCATCAGAAATGATTACGCTCTCATCCGGCGCGGTCATATGCCAGTTAAACAGGCTGGGACGCTTCACCCACAGCTCGCCTTCACCATCCTGCACGTTGGCACCGCTGCCATCCGTCACTTTCTGGCTGAAACTGGCATGGAAGCTGCTCACTTTATTCAGACGCTGCTGTAAATCGCTGGACGCATCTGCCAGCGCGGAAGCAGAAACAAAAGCGGCCAGCAGACCGCAGGCAATAACGCGTAATTTCATCTGATTCGATTCCTTATTCATTGTTTCCCGACACTTACTGCATTAAACGTAGTTGCCGCTCTGTCTCTTCGACAGGAGAAAAAGCCGAAAGCTCCCTGTGATATGGGGATCGACTGCCAGATAAACAATGGGCCAGTAAATACTGGCCCGGGATTAATGTATTGACGGCAAAGCGTTACATCTCATGCGGCGGCGGCGACAACACCTCGCGGTTACCGTTGTGGCCGGGTTCCGACACAATGCCCTGCGCTTCCATCTGTTCGATGATACGCGCGGCGCGGTTGTAGCCAATACGGAACTGACGTTGCACGCCCGAGATCGAGGCACGACGTTTCTCAACCACAAAGGCGACCGCCTGATCGAACAGCGGATCCAGCTCTTCATCGGCATCCAGACCGCCTGCGCCACCTTCGTTCTCTTCGCCCGCGGTGATGCTATCGATATATTGCGGACGTCCACGCGCTTTCCAGTCCTGTACTACCGCATGTACTTCCTGATCGCGGACAAAGGCGCCGTGTACACGCATCGGCAGTGACGAGTTAGGCGGCATATACAGCATGTCACCCATCCCCAGCAGCGATTCCGCACCGCCCTGGTCGAGGATGGTACGCGAGTCGATTTTACTCGACACGGTAAAGGCGATACGCGTCGGGATGTTGGCTTTAATCAGGCCGGTGATCACATCCACCGATGGACGCTGGGTAGCCAGCACAAGGTGAATCCCCGCGGCACGCGCTTTCTGCGCCAGACGGGCAATCAGCTCTTCCACTTTCTTGCCCACCGCCATCATCAGGTCGGCAAACTCATCCACCATCACCACGATGTAAGGCAGTTTTTCCAGCACCGGCGGCGTGGTGTCCATACTGTCGCCCGGTTTCCAGAACGGATCGGGAATCGGACGGCCCATCGCCTCGGCCTGCTCAACTTTCTCGTTGTAACCGGCGAGGTTACGCACGCCCAGTGCAGACATCAGCTTATAACGACGCTCCATCTCACCCACACTCCAGCGCAGCGCATTGGCGGCGTCTTTCATATCGGTGACCACTTCCGTCAGCAGATGCGGGATGCCTTCATAAACCGAAAGCTCCAGCATTTTCGGGTCGATCATGATAAAGCGCACTTCTTCCGGCGTGGCTTTGTACAACATACTGATAATCATGGCGTTAACGCCGACTGACTTACCGGAACCGGTAGTACCGGCAACCAGCAGGTGCGGCATTTTTGCCAGATCGGCCACCACCGGCTGACCCGCGATATCTTTCCCCAGCACCACGGCCAGCGGTGACGGATTATCACGGAACTTCGCGCAATCCAGCACTTCACGCAGGTAAACCGTCTGGCGATGTTTGTTCGGCAACTCCAGACCGACATAAGGTTTGCCCGGAATCACTTCAACCACACGCACTGCGACGGCTGACAGCGAACGCGCCAGATCGCGCGACAGGTTGGAAATGCGCGCGGCTTTCACCCCCGGTGCGAGATCCAGTTCGAAGCGGGTGATCACCGGACCCGGAGAGATCCCAACCACTTCCGCTTTAACGCGGTAATCCGCCAGGCGCGCTTCCACCAGACGTGCGGTCTGCTCCAGCGCAAACATATCCACCGGTTCTTCTTCCGCCGGCGGCTGGGTTAACAGATCGAGCGTCGGCAATGGCGTCGAAGGCCGCTCCAGCGGCTGTTCATGACGCACGAGGAACGGATGGAACAGGCTATCGTGCACCGATTTGGCCGGTTTCTCTTCCTCAACCACGTCAGGTTCCGCTGCCGACCACGGACTGGTCTCTTCAGCAAAGGAAGGCACCACCTCGGGCTGCGGCGCAACCGGCTGCTGCCACTGCGCCGGGGCAGGAACTTCAGGCTCCGGCGTGGCGGCAATGGTGAACAGCGGCTCGCTCGGGCTGTCATCCACCAGATCTTTCATCGGTGAGAAATCAAACGCTGCCGAGGTATCGAGATTGAATACCGGTCCCTCATCAGGCACGGATTCATTTTCCTCGCCGTAACGCTGTTGCTGCTGCTCCGCAAACTGACGCGCCAGCTGCGCCTGTTGCAGCGCCTCTTCATCTTCCGCGTCAGTATGCCAGCTTTCGCCATAGCGCTGCTGTTGCTGCGACTGATAAGCGTCGCGCAGCTGCGCTTCCTGCAATGCAGTCTCATCCTCAACAGCAAGCGAGTTGATCTCTGGCGCAGCAACCTGTTCTGACTCTTTGGCCTTCTCTTCCGCCATCCGCTGCGATGGCAGTTTGATGCCGTAAGAGGCCAGCTCACGTCGCGTAGGCAATTTTACCGGGTTAGGACGTGGCAGTGCCGGGCCAATGCCCTGCTTAACCTGCGGGTTGTAATCACGTTCCGGCACCACGTCAAAGGCGGGCGTATAAGGCGCGCTGGATGACGCAACCTGCGCGGCACCGGCGGCCAGCGCCACGCTGGCGGTGACCGCGGCTGGGGTCTGGGCAGCATCCTGCCAGTTCCCCATTTTCGGGCCATCATCGTCGTCCACCGGAGAGAATGAAGGCGCCTCAGCGGGGACTTCAAAGCGATATAACGGCGGCGGCGGCGCTTCCACCGGAGCGGGAGCAGGCTGGGTAACGGCTGTCGGCTGAACCGGCGGTGTCACCGGCGGCGGCGCAACAGGTTGCACTGGCGCGACCACGGCAGGCTGCGGTACCACTGGTTCCTGACGCGCGGCCTCGCTGCTGACCGCAATGGCGGCGGCCGTTGCGGCACTGGCTTTCGCCAGCAGCGGATCATCCTCAGCATCCCCTAACGGGGCTTCCACGACCTTACGCGGTTTGGTCAGCAGAACATCATCGTCCTCCGACGAGGCGGCACGCAGCGGCTGCACGCTCTCTGCGTCCGGTGAATGTTCGGGTTCATCCTCGTACTCGTCTTCTTCCTGCCAGGGTTCATCATGGCGCGAACGGTTGCTGGCAAAAGTCAGCACGCCCATCACCACACCACCGATTTTTTCGGCAATCGTCAGCCATGACCAGCCGGTGTAGAGGGTGATGCCCGCCGCCCAGACGCACAGCAGCGTTAAGGTGCCGCCTGCGGAACTGAACCACGGCGCCATGGCGTTACTGACCAGGCTGCCGATGACGCCGCCCGAGGCGAAGTACCAGATATCATCAGCATTCAGCGCCGCCAGACCACAGGTGGTGACCACCAGCGCCAGCACGCCAATCAGGCGCAGCCCCACCGCAAAGTAGTCGATGTAGTCATGGCGATCGCGTTGACGGAAAGTAATCCAGCACAAGCCGATGATCACCGGAGGAATGGCATAGGCCATCACGCCGAAGATAAACAGCAAGGTATCGGCCAGCCACGCGCCCACGCTGCCACCCAGATTATGGATAGGTTCGTGCCAGGCCGTCTGCGACCAACTGGGATCGGAAGGGTTAAAGCTGACCAGCGAGACCATCAGATAGATGGCAAACAGGGCCACAAGGATGAGCAACGCTTCAAGCAGCCGACGTCCGCTGCTCAGCGGTTGTAATGAAACGTCTTTGTCTTCTGTATATTCCTGGCTCAAGAGAACTCTCCAGGTGCCTGTAAATTAAGAAGGCAACAGCGCCGGGCAAGCCCGACGCTGGTCCTGTATGAATTCACAGGAGTGTACCGAAATCCTGTAAGCTTTGCACCTGCCCTGCATTAACGGGTTTTGATCACCAGGCGATTGCTCTGTTTGACCTCTTCCATTACCACATAGGTACGGGTGTCGTTTACGCCTGGCAGGCGCAGCAAGGTTTCACCCAACAGTTTGCGATAAGCAGACATATCCGGCACACGGGTTTTCAGCAGATAGTCAAAGTCACCGGAAACGAGGTGACACTCTTGAGTTTCCTCAAGTTTTTGTACTGCGGCGTTAAATTGCTCAAACACATCTGGCGCGCCACGATTCAGAGTAATCTCAACAAATACCAGCAGTGAGGCATCAAGGTAATGCGGGTTGAGCTGTGCAGTATAGCCAAGAATGAAACCCTGACGTTCCAGACGACGAACACGCTCAAGACACGGCGTCGGCGATAGTCCGACACGCTTCGACAGCTCCACATTGGAAATACGACCGTCTTTCTGCAGTTCATTCAGAATGTTTCTGTCGATACGATCCAGATCTTTTCCGGGGCGTTTTTTATTGTCTACCATTATTATTGTCTCTCTTAATTCCTTCCCTTTACCTGCCACACCCTGAAAACGTTCATTGTTCAGGGCCTTACTTAAGCGAAGACGATAAGCCTGTGCAGTAATGCGACCATCCGTATGACGCATGTTGTCTGTCCACATCATGCGTCACTACCAATGCAGGCTGAGTTTATTTGGCGAAAGGAACCAAAACAGGAATGAAATTCTGTTTCGAATCGCTAAATCTTCTCTGCTTCTGATAATGTTTTCGCAAATGCGCAGGCGATTGTCAAAGTAAAACATCCAAATTCAGTACAAGATGCCAGAGTAAGTTCTGGGTTCCTGTTTTTAAATGAGAATTTTTATACAGCTGCACCACAAATTACCGATGATTGCCCCCTTTTGGCGCAAACAGCGTGCAGAATTGCCGCTCATCGTCTACGCCGCTTGCAGCGATTGTTAACAAAATTGCGCAAGACTTTTTTTGCGGTGCTAATTTCCCTACAATCGCTAGCTATGTTGTCAGACAAAAAACTGAGGAACGCATGAGTACGGCCAAACACAGTAAGCTGCTCATTCTTGGCTCCGGCCCTGCCGGTTACACCGCTGCAGTCTATGCTGCACGCGCCAACCTGAATCCGGTATTAATTACCGGTCTCGAAAAAGGCGGTCAGCTCACCACCACCACCGAAGTGGAGAACTGGCCTGGCGACCCGCACGATCTGACGGGTCCGTCGCTGATGGAACGCATGCACGAACATGCCGAGAAATTTAACACCGAGATCATTTTCGACCACATTCACACCGTTGATCTGCAGAACCGTCCGTTCCGCCTGACCGGTGACAGTGGCGAATACACCGCCGACGCGCTGATTATCGCCACCGGCGCTTCTGCCCGTTACCTCGGCCTGCCTTCTGAAGAAGCGTTCAAAGGCAAAGGCGTCTCTGCCTGCGCCACCTGCGACGGCTTTTTCTATCGCAACCAGAAAGTCGCGGTCATCGGTGGCGGCAACACCGCAGTGGAAGAAGCGCTGTATCTGGCGAATATCGCTGCGGAAGTGCATCTGATCCACCGTCGCGACAGCTTCCGTGCGGAAAAAATTCTTATCGACCGCCTGATGGAAAAAGTACGCAATGGCAATATCGTGCTGCATACCGACCGTACGCTGGAAGAAGTGGTTGGCGACCAGATGGGCGTCACCGGTCTGAAGCTGCTGTCGACCAAAGGCGAAGAAGCGCTCTCGCTGG
Organism: Pantoea sp. X-Soil-TKNS-1207; assembly: GCF_059730485.1. Lineage (NCBI taxonomy): Bacteria > Pseudomonadati > Pseudomonadota > Gammaproteobacteria > Enterobacterales > Erwiniaceae > Pantoea > Pantoea sp. X-Soil-TKNS-1207. Next base: position 1,468,413 of record NZ_AP035958.1, on the reverse strand, counting down.
AAGTAGCTGGCCTGTTCGTGGCAATCGGCCACAGCCCGAACACGGCTATTTTTGATGGTCAGCTGGCGCTGGAAAATGGCTACATCAAAGTTCAGTCCGGTCTGCACGGCAACGCCACCCAGACCAGCATTCCAGGCGTCTTTGCTGCCGGTGATGTGATGGACCATATCTATCGCCAGGCGATCACCTCCGCCGGCACCGGTTGTATGGCGGCGCTGGATGCCGAACGTTACCTGGATGGTTTGGTTAAAAACGATAAGTAAGTTGTTAATTACCTGATCATAATTGCTGAAGGCGACCTGTTTTGGTCGCCTTTTTTATTACCTGCGTGCTACAGTTCATGCGCCTGACCTGCATGGGGTTTTTCTCCCCTGAACCGCTTCTCTTCTGAGTGATCGAACGGCTTCGCATGAACAAATCGCGACAACAGGAACTAATTCGCTGGCTCCGCCAGCAACGTCACCACGGCGCACGCAGCTTGCGTCTTGCATCGCATTTGGGTTTTGCCAGCGCGCTGGTGATTATTGCCCAGGCCTGGCTGCTGGCCTCGCTACTCCAGGCGCTGATTATCACCCATCAATCCCGTGCCGAATTGCTGAGCCAGTTTGCTCTGCTGCTGCTGTGCTTTGCACTGCGCGCCGCGCTGAATTATGGCCGCGAAATGGCTGGTCAGCGCGCCGGAATGGCTATCCGCCGGGCGCTACGCCAGCAGGTGCTGGATCGCCTGAACGCGCTCGGTCCCGCCTGGATTCAGGGCAAACCGGCCGGTAGCTGGGCTACCCTGCTGCTGGAACAGATCGAGGAGATGCAGGAGTATTACGCACGCTATCTGCCGCAGATGTCGCTGGCGGTGTTTATTCCCTGCGCCATTTTAGTGGCGATTTTCCCGATCAACTGGGCGGCAGGCCTGATTCTGCTGGTCACCGCGCCGCTGATCCCGGTGTTTATGGCGATGGTCGGCATGGGCGCCGCCGACGCCAACCGGCGTAACTTCCTCGCGCTGGCCCGGCTCAGCGGGGATTTCTATGACCGTCTGCGTGGCCGTGAAACGCTGCGTCTGTTCCATCGCGCCAGCGCCGAACAACAGGCCATTGCCCGCGCCACCACCGATTTTCGTCAGCGCACCATGGAAGTGCTGCGCCTCGCCTTTCTCTCATCGGCAGTGCTGGAATTTTTCGCCTCGCTGGCGATTGCCGTGGTGGCGGTGTATTTCGGCTTTTCCTATCTTGGCGAGCTGAACTTTGGTCACTACCACACCGGCGTGACGCTGTTTGCCGGTTTCCTCGCGTTGATCCTCGCCCCTGAGTTCTTCCAGCCGCTGCGCGACCTGGGTGTCTTCTACCATGCCAAAGCGCAGGCCGTTGGCGGCGCGGATGCGCTGGATCGTTTTATGACGGAAAGCCCGGATGTGCAGCCTGTCGCTGCCGCTACGGCGGTTGATTTCTCCACGCCGCTCCAGCTGGAAGCCGATGGACTGGTGGTGATGACCGCCAGTGGCGCGGTGCTGTCCCAGCCGCTGACCTTCACTCTCGCCGCGGGGAAACGCGTAGCGCTGGTCGGACAAAGCGGCGCCGGAAAAACGGCGTTGATGAATGTGCTGCTCGGCTTCCTGCCCTATCAGGGTTCGCTCAGGGTCAACGGCTGCGAATTGCGCGACATCAGTCGCGATCGCTGGCAGCAGCAGCTTGCCTGGGTGGGACAAAACCCTCAGCTGCCCGCAGCGACCCTGCGCGACAATGTGCTGATGGGCCGTAACGTCACTGAGGTGGAGCTGCAACAGATACTGGATTTGGCCGGCGTGGCGGAATTTCTGCCGCGCTTACCGCAGGGGCTGGACACGCCGATCGGCGATGGCGCCACCGGCTTGTCCGTAGGTCAGGCGCAGCGCGTGGCGGTGGCGCGCGCCATGCTGAAACCGGCGCAGCTGCTGTTGCTGGATGAACCTGGTTCCGGTCTCGACAGCCAAAGCGAACAACGCGTGATGACCGCACTGAAACAGGCGGCCACGCAGCAAACGACCCTGATGATTACCCATCAGCTGAGCGATCTTGCCAGCTGGGATGAAATCTGGGTGATGCAGGACGGTCAGCTGGTGCAGCAGGGTGACTGGCAGCAGCTGCATCAGCAGGAAGGCCCGCTGCGCGAGATGGTGCAGCATCGTCAGAAGGAGATTGCGTGATGCATAGCCTGATGCCTTTTTTACGGTTGTGGCGCCGTCATCCGTGGCGTCTCGGTCTGGGGATGGTGCTGGCCATCGCCACCCTGCTGGCCAGCATCGGCCTGCTGACCTTATCCGGCTGGTTCCTCGCCGCCTCTTCGGTGGCAGGCGCGGCAGGCCTGTACAGCTTTAACTATATGCTGCCCGCTGCCGGGGTACGCGGCGCGGCGATTATCCGCACCGCCGCGCGTTATTTTGAGCGGCTGGTGAGCCACGATGCCACCTTCCGTGTGTTGCAGCATTTGCGCGTCTTCACCTTCAGCAAACTGATCGCGCTGGCTCCGCAGCAGCTGGCGCAGTTCCGCCAGGGCGATCTGCTTAACCGTTTTGTCGGTGATGTCGATACGCTCGACCACCTGTACCTGCGCGTCATCTCCCCGCTGGTCGGCGCTCTGGTGGTGATCCTCGCAGTCACCTTCGGCTTATCCTGGCTGGATGTACCGCTGGCGCTGCTGCTCGGCGGCATCATGCTGGCAACGCTGCTGGTGATGCCGCCGTTGTTCTGGCGTCTCGGCGCCAGCGCGGGTCAGCGTATTGCGCAGCACCAGGCCAGCTGGCGTTTGCAATTGACGCAGTGGCTCACCGGTCTGGCTGAGCTGCAAATCTATGGCGTCGCGCCGCAGTGGCGCGCACAGCTGGATAACGAAGAAGGTGACTGGCAACAGGCGCAACGGAAACAACACCGTTTGCAGGCGCTCTCCCAGAGCATGTTGCTGCTCATCAGCGGGGCGACGGTCACGCTGCTGTTATGGGTTTCGGCGGGCGGTGTCGGCGGCGATAGCGCGCCGGGTGCCTTTATTGCCCTGTTTGTTTTCTGCGGACTCGCCGCCTTTGAAGCGCTGGCACCGGTCGCCGGGGCATTTTTGCCGCTGGCGCAGGTGACCAGTGCGGCGCAGCGCGTGCAGGAGATCATCGATCAGCCTCCGGCGATTCGCTTCCCGAGCGCGGCCGTCAAGACGGCGGCTGGCATCAGCCTGACCATAGAAAATATTCACTTCAGCTATCCTCAACGCCCGGAGGCGGTGCTTAACGACTTCTCCCTGACGTTATCGGCAGGCGAACATCTGGCGCTGTTGGGACCAACCGGCTGTGGCAAATCTTCGCTGCTGGCATTAATTACCCGTGGCTGGGAAGTGCAGCAGGGAAGCATTGCCCTGAATGGGATCCCGCTCGCCGCCTGGGATGAAGCCACGCTGCGTCAGCGCATCAGCGTGGTTACACAACGGGTGCATCTGTTTAGCCAGACGCTGCGCGATAACCTGCTGCTGGCGGCGCCTGCGGCCAGTGATGAGCAACTTACCGACGCCCTGCATCAGGTCGGCCTCGACCATCTGGCGGATCACAGCGAAGGGCTGAATGCCTGGATGGGTGAAGGCGGTCGCCCGCTCTCCGGCGGCGAACTGCGTCGTCTGGCGATTGCCCGTGCCTTATTACATAACGGTGATCTGTGGCTGCTGGATGAGCCGACCGAAGGCTTAGACGCCACGACCGAGCAGCAAATTCTCGCGCTGCTGCAACGCGTCAGCCAGGGCAGGACGATGATTATGGTGACGCATCGCCTGAGCGGTCTGCCGCAGATGGATCGCATTTGCGTGATGGATCAGGGACAGATTATTGAATCCGGCACCCATGACGAATTAATCTCAAAAGCAGGACGCTACTGGCGTTTCCACCAGCGGTTTGCGCTATAGTCTTAGCGAACTGCCGTAAGGGTGATCCACGCAATGAGACTGGTACAACTGTCACGCGATTCGCTGCATTTTCCGCCTCCGGAAATGGCGCTACGCGAGCCAAACGGCTTGCTGGCGATGGGCGGCGATCTCTCCCCTGCCCGCCTGATGAATGCGTATCAGCGCGGCATTTTTCCCTGGTTTTCGCCGGGTGACCCGATTCTCTGGTGGTCACCCGATCCGCGTGCGGTGATGCTGCCGGAATCTTTCCATCTCAGCCGCAGCATGGCGCGTTTTCATCGTCGTTCACCGTTTCGCGTCACCATGAATCACGCCTTCGCCCAGGTACTGGAAGGATGCGCCAGCAATCGTCAGGAAGGCACCTGGATTACCTTCGAAGTGAAGCGCGCCTGGCTGCGGCTGTACGAACTGGGCCACGCCCATTCGGTTGAAGTCTGGAATGAGCAGCGGCTGGTTGGCGGCATGTATGGTCTGGCGCTGGGACAAATTTTTTGCGGCGAATCGATGTTCACCCGTCAGGAAAATGCCTCGAAAACAGCGCTGTGGGTTTTTTGTCAGCATTTTTTGCAACATCATGGACGGCTGATTGATTGCCAGGTGCTGAATCCCCATACCGCCTCCTTAGGTGCGGTGGAAATCCCGCGCGTCGATTATTTGCAGTATGTCCAAACCCTGGCATGGCAACCGGTTTTACCGGGTTGCTGGCAAACACAAACCCTTTTTTGACCGCTGGCGCAGATGTTTTGCACACAATACGTGGCGAAAGTGATATAATAGTCGAGTTTGGTATGTCGTCCGCGCTTCGCTGTGGCGAGCCGGAATTGCCAGGCTGGGAAAAAGACTGTTTTCCCGAAGCTGTTTCAGTTGTGCTCCTGATGCCGATTGCTACAGATTCTTTAGCCCGCTAATCCCCCGCAGACGTCAAAAAACACCCGAATTTATCCGTAATGCACGCGCAATGGCGCGACGCACGGCGAAGTGTTGGCAAAATCGCCAACGTTTCTTTACATAAATCACGGAATTCGGCATTATCTTGCCGGTTCAACAGTTTGGTAGTTCACCCAGAGGATTCGATGGCCAAAGAAGACAATATTGAAATGCAAGGTACCGTACTGGATACGTTACCTAACACCATGTTCCGCGTAGAGCTTGAAAACGGGCACGTGGTTACCGCTCATATCTCCGGTAAAATGCGTAAAAACTACATCCGCATCCTGACGGGCGACAAAGTGACTGTCGAGTTGACCCCGTACGACCTGAGCAAAGGCCGCATTGTCTTCCGTAGTCGCTAAGTTGCTGTTCATGTCTCGCGTTAGCTAAACGCGAAAAAAAGGCCGGATTCGCATCCGGCCTTTTTCATTTTAATCCGTTTATCACAATCTGAACGACGTGATTTATCGCGCCGCTACGTAGATAAGCGGGTATAAAAAAAGAAACCCCCTGATGCCAGGCACCAGGGGGTTTTCATTTCATTACCACCGGGGATTAATGCACAGTACCTTCGGTTTTGCGTTTTTCCGCACTCAGGAAGTGGTAAGTCAGCTGGTTGTTCTCTTTATCCAGCGCCACCGACACTGAGCCACCATCCACCAGAGAACCAAACAGCAGTTCGTTGGCGAGCGGTTTTTTCAGGTTTTCCTGCACGGTACGCGCCATCGGACGTGCACCCATCGCTTTGTCGTAACCTTTCTCAGCCAGCCAGTCGCGCGCATCATCGCTGACTTCCAGCGACACGCCTTTCGCATCCAGCTGCGCCTGCAACTCAACAATAAATTTATCCACCACCTGATGAATCACTTCAGGCGACAAGTGACGGAACCAGATAATGTTGTCGAGACGGTTACGGAACTCCGGCGTAAAGATTTTTTTGATCTCTTCCATCGCATCGGTGCTGTTGTCCTGATGGATAAGACCAATCGACTTACGCTCGGTCTCACGCACACCGGCGTTGGTGGTCATCACCAGCACCACGTTGCGGAAATCAGCTTTACGGCCGTTGTTATCCGTCAGCATACCGTTGTCCATCACCTGCAACAGCAGGTTGAACACATCCGGGTGAGCTTTCTCGATTTCATCGAGCAGCACCACCGCGTGCGGATGTTTGATCACCGCATCGGTGAGCAGACCACCCTGGTCAAAACCAACATAGCCCGGAGGCGCACCAATCAGACGGCTGACCGTATGACGTTCCATATATTCCGACATATCGAAACGCAGCAGCTCAATACCCAGCGCTTTCGCCAGCTGTACCGTTACCTCGGTTTTACCGACACCGGTCGGACCGGCAAACAGGAAAGAACCCACCGGTTTGCGATCCTGGCCGAGGCCAGCGCGGCTCATCTTGATGGCTTCCGTCAGCGCCTCAATGGCGTTGTCCTGACCGAATACCAGCATTTTCAGACGGTCGCCGAGATTTTTCAGCGTATCGCGATCGGTCGCCGAGACACTTTGTTCCGGAATACGCGCAATGCGCGCTACCACGGTTTCGATGTCCGAGACGTTGACCGTTTTTTTACGCTTGCTGGCCGGCACCAGACGCGCACGCGCACCGGCTTCATCAATCACGTCAATTGCCTTGTCAGGCAGATGACGATCGTTGATGTATTTCACCGCCAGCTCCACTGCCGCACGCACCGCTTTCGCGGTATAGCGTACATCGTGATGCGCTTCGTATTTCGGTTTCAGACCGTTAAGGATCTGCACGGTTTCTTCCACCGACGGTTCAGTAATGTCGATTTTCTGGAAACGACGCGCCAGCGCCCGGTCTTTCTCGAAGATGTTGCTGAATTCCTGATAGGTGGTTGAACCCATCACGCGAATCTTACCGCTGGAGAGCAACGGTTTAATCAGGTTTGCCGCATCCACCTGGCCACCCGACGCCGCACCCGCACCAATGATGGTGTGGATTTCGTCGATGAACAGAATGCTGCTGTTGTCCTGCTCCAGCTGTTTCAGCAGCGCTTTGAAACGTTTTTCGAAGTCACCACGATACTTGGTGCCTGCCAGCAGCGAGCCGATATCCAGCGAGTAGATGGTGCAATCTTTCATCACTTCCGGCACGTCGCCCTGCACAATACGCCAGGCGAGACCTTCGGCAATCGCCGTTTTACCCACGCCCGATTCACCCACCAGCAGCGGGTTGTTCTTACGGCGACGGCACAACACCTGAATGGTACGCTCCAGCTCTTTATCGCGGCCGATCAGCGGATCGATTCCGCCGACACGAGCAAGCTGATTAAGATTGGTGGTGAAGTTTTCCATACGTTCCTCCCCGCCTGCTTGCTCTTCGTTGACCGGATTTTCCGCATTCTGTGCCTGACCAGGCTCGTCTTTACGCGTACCGTGGGAGATAAAGTTCACCACATCAAGGCGGCTTACTTCGTGTTTGCGCAGCAGATAAGCCGCTTGCGACTCCTGCTCGCTGAAGATGGCGACCAGCACATTGGCACCAGAGACTTCACTGCGCCCGGATGACTGGACATGGAAAACCGCACGTTGCAGCACGCGCTGGAAGCTGAGCGTCGGTTGCGTATCGCGCTCCTCTTCACTGGCTGGCAGCACCGGTGTGGTTTGTTCGATGAAGGCTTCGAGTTCCTGCCGCAGAGCCACTATATCCACCGTACAGGCTTCCAGTGCCTCTCTGGCCGACGGGTTGCTGAGCAGAGCCAGCAACAGATGCTCGACGGTCATAAACTCATGACGGTGCTCACGCGCTCTGGCGAAAGCCATGTTTAAACTGAGTTCCAGTTCTTGATTGAGCATTAGGCACCTCCCCCAATTATCGCTCTGACGACCTCTCCCCTATATGGAGACGGTTTCAGGCTTTTTCCAGCGTACACAGCAACGGATGTTCATTCTCTCGTGCGTATTGGTTCACCTGAGCGACTTTGGTTTCCGCCACTTCTGCAGTAAATACACCACAGATCGCCTTTCCCTGGTAGTGAACTTTCAACATCAGCTGCGTTGCACGTTCTACATCATAAGAAAAGAACTTTTGCAGAACGTCAATAACAAATTCCATAGGTGTATAATCGTCATTATTCAGAATGACTTTATACATTGAAGGCGGCTTTAACCCTTCGCGTACTTTATCTTCTGCCAGATGTTCAAAGTTAAGCCAGTCGTTTGTGTTTGCCATAATGTTCCGTCGAAATTCTGCGTTACGGTTGCGCGCATTTCTGCACCCACACCTAAAGTTTAACATGTCTGTCAAGCCGCTTTCTCAACAGGAAAAACTGGACCTGAAAGTACATGCGCGACCTGTATCACAAAATTTGCAATAGCGTTAACTGCCTCAAATTTTGATGAATTTCCCCCCGCGCGCCAGGGTCGTTTGCTTGACGATAAGGTCCGTTTCTCTACATTCTACTTACACAAGCTGATTGAGTTTTAAACAAGCTCGACTCACAGCTTCAATGACCTCACCTACTTATCAAAATGTCTTGCGAGGGAAGTAAAAGCATGGAGACGGGTACTGTTAAATGGTTCAACAACGCCAAAGGCTTCGGCTTTATCTGTCCGATTGGCGGCGGCGACGATATCTTCGCACACTACTCCACGATTCAGATGGAGGGATACAGAACGCTGAAGGCCGGCCAGCAGGTTCAGTTCGATGTCCATGAAGGGCCAAAAGGCAATCATGCCAGTTTGATTGTGCCGGTGGAGTCATCGGTTCAAGCCTAATCTGCGCCACTTCATCCATTCTGACCACTCCCGAAAAAAAATGCCAGCCAGTGACGCTGGCATTTTTCTTTTGAGAATTTTACAGCCTGACGCGACAATATTTTCCTGTCAAATCAATCGGCCTTACCACGCGCCAGCCACAGCACGCGGGAAAAGAGCGCATCAAGCAACGGAGGGATGGCTTCGGGTCCGCGTTCGGCAGCGGCTAAGGCGATGGCAATCGCCAGCTCTGGCTTCGAACTATGATGAATCGCTTTGGTAATAATACGCCGCGCATTCATCGGCACGTTTAACGGCAGATGCGCCGTCTGATGATAAACATCGCTAAATCCCTGCTTATAGAAAAAATTCTCGATATCGAGCGCGGGCAGCTGGGTCAGATGATCGGCTTCATGCTCGTGCGGCTGCAACTGGCTGCGGGCGCTGGCGGCATATTTTTTCCCGGCATCGTCGCCATCGGTCAGCACATGCCAGGCAATGCCCATCCGTCGGGCGAATTTCAGCAGCGGTTTGAGTCCCGACTGGGCAAACTCGATCACTTTTACCCCTTCCGCCGCGAAGTGATGTCCACGCTGGCGCGCCAGTTCATTGATGATCCACACCTCGGTCTCCCCTTCCACCAGCAACCAGCAACGCGCGAACAGGGCCGAGGGACGGTTGACGCGAATATGAAAACCAATGCGGCGACTCTCCTCGGCGCTCAGCCCTTCCGGTCCGATGCGCCAGGCGGCGACGCGCGACGACTCACGTACCAGACGGCAGACATTCTCCACCGCCACCTGAGACAGCAGCTCGCCCGAGTTGGTGGTGGCGATTTTTTGTAGCGGCATCAGATCCAGCAAATTCCACGCCACCGCCAGCATAATGGGATGCAGACGGGTTTCCGGGTCCTCCACCAGCAGCAGCGGCCGGGCGCCGACCGGTAAGGCTTCGTTACCGTGCGCCTGAATCAGCAGGGAAAACATCCGCAGCAGGATCACCTGACGGCTGCGCGACTCGGTGCCGGCGATCAGATGGTTGAGCTGATCCAGCGAGCGCCAGCCCTCCCCGCCATTGCGCACCTCCGGGGAGACGCGCGCCAGGCTGCCGCCGGGCTGCTGCACCAGAAAATAGTGCTCCAGCAATTGCTGCATGGTATGCAATCCCTGGCGCAGCAGATCGTCGCTCAGATTTTGCGGCCGCACCACCAAATCACGCGTCAGCTTATCCACTTCCGTCGCCAGTTCACTCAGGGTGGCGGCGCGGCGCGTCGGATCGCTCTCCGCCTGCCGCGCCCGACGGCTGAAGCGGGCATCGCGCACCCGCAGCACCGGATAAAATGCCCGCAAATGCGCCAGCGCCGGCATCGTTCCCTCCAGCGGCAATACGTCACCCTGGCTATCGATAAAGCGCAGCGTGGTTTTCACGCCATTGTCCTGACGCTTGCCGCGTGCGCTGAAACGGATATAGCGCCCGGCCTCATCACGCTGCCAGAACGGCTGAAACAGCGGTTCATCATCATGCGCCTCGGCGCGAAAACGAAACACCAGCTGCAACTGATGCATCCGCGCATCGAGATCGCCAGGCGGGAAGTGAAAGTCGTGTTCGGTGAATTGATAAGGCTCAGCGGCAGGAGACAGCAACAGCGTCAGGGCATCGAGCAGGCTCGATTTACCCCAGGCGTTTTCGCCGATCAGCAGATTGGTGGCGGTCAACGGCAGCGAGAGCCGATTAATTCCGCGAAAACCATGAATATCGATATGTTCCAGAATCATCGCAGCATCCATCCTGTTCTTTGCCTGAGCATGGTCTCCCGCGCCAGCCTGGTCAAGTCATCCGGCGGAGAAAAGGTTTACACTTCAGGCGTTTTTGGTTAGCGTGGCGCCTCATTTTCATGGACACGTCGCCACCTCATGTATACCGGATTGATTATCATCCTGCTGCCGCTGATCCTCGGCTGGTTGCTGCCTTTGCGCGGACCGCGACTGCTGAAAACGGTCAATCGTCTGCTCAGCCGCATTATCTACCTGATCCTGTTTTTTATGGGCATCAGCCTGGCGTTTCTCGACAACCTGGGCAGCAATCTGCTGACCATCTTCCATACCGCGCTGATCAGCACGCTGTGCATTCTGCCCTGCTCGCTGCTGGCGCTGTGGCTGCTGGAAAAACGCGCCCCCTGGCAACATAACCATCGTCCACAAACGCTGCCTTCGCGCTGGCAGATGGCGCTGGAGTCGCTCAGGCTATGCGTCACGGTCGCCGCCGGTTTTCTGCTGGGATTAACCCACTTTGCACCGTTACGTCACGCGGCCACCGGCAGCGAATATGCGCTGATCCTGATGCTGTTTCTGGTGGGTATTCAGCTGCGCGGCAACGGGATGACGCTGCGCCAAATCATCCTCAACCGACGAGGGATGCTGGTGGCAGCGGTGTCGTTGCTGAGCGCCCTGATCGGCGGGGCGCTGGCGGCGCAGCTGCTGGGTCTGCCGGTCAAAACGGGCCTGGCGCTGGCCAGCGGTTTTGGCTGGTACTCGCTCTCCGGCATCCTGATGACCGAAGCCTTTGGTCCGGTGATTGGCAGCGCGGCTTTCTTCAATGATCTGCTGCGTGAGTTATTCGCCGTTATGCTGATCCCGCTGCTGGTGGCCCGTCATCGCTGTACCGCGCTGGGGTTGAGTGGCGCGACCTCGATGGATTTCACCCTGCCGATTTTGCAGCGCGCAGGCGGCATCGAGATTGTCCCGGCGGCCATCGTGCATGGCTTTATTATGAGTCTGCTGGCCCCGATTCTTATCGCCCTGTTCTCCGCCTGACCCGGCGCAGCGCATTTTTTCACGGCTGCGCCGGAATCTCATCGTCTACGCTTCTCTCTGAGTCAATTTCCCGGAAAGGAGTGAACGATGAAGCAAACTGTTGCGGCGCTGCTGGCAAAAACGCTGGAAAACGCGGGTGTGAAGCGGATCTGGGGGGTCACAGGTGATTCCCTGAATGGGCTGAACGACAGCCTGAATCGCATGGGCACCATCCAGTGGATGCCAACCCGCCATGAAGAAGTCGCCGCCTTTGCCGCCGGAGCAGAAGCACAAATCAGCGGTGAGCTGGCGGTGTGCGCCGGCTCCTGCGGGCCGGGCAACCTGCATCTGATCAACGGCCTGTTTGACTGCCATCGTAACCATGTGCCGGTGCTGGCGATTGCCGCGCACATTCCGTCCAGCGAAATCGGCAGCGGCTATTTTCAGGAAACCCATCCACAGGAATTGTTCCGCGAATGCAGCCACTACTGCGAGCTGGTGTCGAACCCGGAGCAGTTGCCGCAGGTGCTGGGGATTGCCATGCGCAAAGCGATCCTCAACCGTGGCGTGTCGGTGATCGTGCTGCCGGGGGATGTGGCGCTGAAACCGGCCCCGGAAAGCGCACGGGCGGAGTGGTATCCACCGCAGCTGCCGCATGTGGTGCCCTCCGCCGCTGAAGTGGCGCGGCTGGCCGCAACCCTGAATGGCGCGCAGAACATCACCCTGCTGTGCGGCAGCGGCTGTGCCGGCGCCCATGCCGAGGTGGTGAAACTGGCAGAGACGCTAAAAGCGCCGGTGGTCCACGCGATGCGCGGCAAAGAACATATCGAATACGACAACCCGTACGACGTCGGCATGACCGGCCTGATTGGTTTCTCGTCCGGTTTCCACGCCATGATGAACGCCGACACCCTGGTGCTGCTCGGCACGCAATTCCCCTACCGCCCGTTTTATCCGGCGGACGCCAAAATCATTCAGATTGATATCAACCCGGCCAGCCTGGGCGCGCACAGCCACGTTGATATGGCGCTGGTTGGCGATATCAAAGCGACCCTGCAAGCCGTGCAACCGCAGTTGAACAGCAAAAACGATCGTCACCACCTCGACAGCGCGCTTGAGCATTATGCCGATGCGCGCAAAGGGCTGGATGAGCTGGCCAACGCCAACGATAAACAGGCAATTCACCCGCAGTATCTGGCGCAACAAATCAGCCATTTCGCCGCTGATGATGCCATTTTTACCTGCGACGTCGGCACGCCCACGGTGTGGGCGGCGCGTTACCTGAAAATGAATGGCCGCCGTCGGCTGCTGGGTTCGTTTAATCACGGCTCGATGGCCAATGCCATGCCCCAGGCGCTTGGCGCGCAGGCGATCGACCGCCATCGCCAGGTCGTTGCGCTGTGCGGCGACGGCGGTTTCAGTATGCTGATGGGCGACTTTATCTCGGTAGCGCAGCTGAAGCTGCCGGTGAAACTGGTGATTTTTAACAACAGCGTGCTGGGTTTTGTCGCCATGGAGATGAAGGCCGGGGGGTATCTCACCGATGGCACCGAACTGGAAAACCCGGACTTCGCGGCTATCGCCACCGCCTGCGGCATCAAAGGTATTCGGGTGGAGAAAGCCTCAGACCTGGACAGCGCGCTGGAGCAGGCATTCGCCCATGATGGCCCGGTGCTGGTGGATGTGATCACCGCCAAAGAAGAACTGGCGATTCCGCCGCAAATCAAGATGGAACAAGCCAAAGGCTTCAGCCTGTATATGCTGCGGGCGATTCTGAATGGTCGCGGCGATGAAGTCGTGGAACTGGCGAAAACCAACTGGCTGAGGTAAAACGTTCAGGCAGGCCAATCAAAATAATACGCGGGCGCTCAGCCCGCTTTTTCTTTCAGGAGAGCGACGTGATCGACCTACGCAGTGATACCGTAACCCGCCCGAGTTCCGCCATGCTCGACGCCATGATGGCGGCCGAAACCGGCGATGATGTCTACCGTGACGATCCCACCGTCAATGCCCTGGAAGCCGAGGCCGCGCGCCTGAGCGGCAAAGAGGCCGCGCTGTTCTTCCCCACCGGTACCCAGGCGAATCTGGTCGCCCTGCTCAGCCACTGCCAGCGCGGCGATGAATATATCGTCGGACAGCAGGCGCATAACTACAAATACGAGGCCGGTGGCGCCGCAGTGCTGGGCAGCATCCAGCCGCAGCCGATTCAGCACGCGGAAGACGGTTCGCTGCCGCTGGCGGATATCGCCGCCGCCATCAAACCGGATGATATTCATTTCGCCCGTACCCGCCTGCTGAGCCTGGAAAACACCCATCACGGCAAAGTGCTGCCGCTCAGCTATCTGCAACAGGCGTGGGAATTCACCCGCGAACGTCAGCTGGCGCTGCATATCGATGGCGCGCGTATCTTTAACGCCGTGGTGGCGCAAAACACCACGCTGGAAGCCATCGCCCGCTACTGCGACACCCTGACTATCTGCCTGTCGAAAGGGCTGGGTACGCCGGTGGGATCGCTGCTGTGCGGCAATGCCGCCTATATCGAGCAGGCGCGCCGCTGGCGCAAAATGACCGGCGGCGGTATGCGTCAGGCGGGCATTCTGGCGGCAGCCGGTCTGTACGCGCTGCAACATAACGTGGCCCGCCTGCAACAGGATCACGACAACGCCGTGTGGCTCGGCGAACAGTTGCAGGCGCTGGGCGTGGAAGTGGTGAGTCAGCAAACCAATATGCTGTTCGTCCGCGTCCCGCCGCAGCAGATTGAGGAATTAAAAGCGTGGTTCAGCGAGCGTGATGTGTTGATCAGCGTCGGCCCGGTAACGCGCATCGTTACCCATCTGGACGTCAGCCGCGACGATCTGGCCCAGCTGGTCGCTCACTGGCAGGCTTTCCTGCAACAATAATCAGCCCGCTGCGCCGTATTTCGCCAGCAAAGCGCGGGCAATCGCCAGCGTCTCCGCATCTGCCAGGCCACGATAATCGCGTGGCCTGAAATGCATCTGAAACGCCGCAATCACTTTGCGCTGCATCGCGGGCGTGGTCGCCGCCGTCACGTCGTAACCATAACGCCCCAGTTCCGCCAGCAAAACATCCTGATCCACCGGCGCATCGGCCGCCTGCGCCCCCAGATAACGCTGTACCGTAGCCGTATCAGGCCAGGCGCCCAAACCGGCCTGCGCCAGCTGCTGCCAGGGGAATAACGGGCCGGGATCCTGTTTACGCTGCGGGGCGATATCACTGTGCCCCACCACATTTTCCGGCGGGATGGCGTAACGGTGGGTGATGTCCTTCACTAACGCCTCCAGCGCGCCAATCTGCGTTGGGGTGAACGGCTGCCAGCGCAGGCCGACCAGGGTGCGTTGATAGCCGCTGTTCACCAGTTCGATACCGATTGAGGTGTCGTTGATACGCGTGGCGCCGCGCCAGTAACTCGCTCCGGCATGCCACGCCAGCTGGCTCTCTGGCACCAGTTGCAGGATCACCCCCTGACCACGGCGCTGCGGCGGCTGGGCCGCAATGAGATAATGAACGCTGACGTCACGATCGGTCAGCGTCGCCAGTGACGACGGGAAATCTTCGGCGGTGTAGTGGATCACCACCACTTTGATACGCGGTCGTGCGCCCTGCGCCGGATGTGAAGTATCCACCCAATAACCGTGGCGCGCCTCCATCGATGACTGGCAGCCGCTAAGCAACCACCACGCCAGCAGCAGCAAAAAAAAGCGACGATGTCGAAATGCCATCGTTCTCTCCTTGTCTTATCTTGTCCATGATAGCTCGTACGGCGTAAAAGCACGGCTATACTCTATGCTAAAAATGGCGCTTTGCCAGTGAACAATAAGGAAATCGAGATGAGAAACAAAGCCTTTGCGCTGCTTGTTCCCGCTGCTCTGCTGCTCAGCGCCTGTACCACCGTTGAGCCGGTTATTAAGGATAATGGTCCACGTACTGCGGCCTGTGTTGAGGGTGGCCCGGATAGCGTGGCCCAGCAGTTCTATGATTTACGCCTCAGCCAGCCAACGCAAGGCGTGCCGGATAACCTGACGCTGGCGAAATATCGCCCCTACCTGAGCGATCGTCTGTATCAGAAGCTGTTGCAGGCGAATGGTCTGAGCAACAAACCGGCTGACTGGCGCAATGGCGACCTGTTCTCCAGCCTGCCGCAGGGACCGACCGCCGCCACGGTGGCCGACGCCTCCACCATTCCTAACCGCGACGCGCGCAATATTCCGCTGCGGGTTGATCTCAGCCGCGGTGATAAAAAATGGCAGGACGAAGTGCTGATGATCCATGAAGGCACCTGCTGGGTGGTGGATGATGTGCGCTACGTCGCCGACTGGCCGCACCCAGGCGGCGGCTCCCTTAGCCAGTTGATGGAGGAGCGCCAGTAAGTCTGGCTGCGTCCACTCGCTACTGTAGCGGCGCGATTATCGCGCCGCTACAGAACTGACTCTGCCACTGTTTGTTAACGTCATATGAAGAAATTGCATCCTGTCGGCGCTCTGAGCCATGCATGGCGAGATATTGTGCTACGCTTTTGAGGGTAAACTGCTCTTTCATAAATTTTAACCCACCTCAATTGCATAACTATTCTGGTGACGTTAAGATTCGCGGCATCAATTGCTATTCATTTTTTGCGCATGAGTATTCAACTAAACGGCATTAACTGTTTTTACGGTGCCCACCAGGCGCTGTTCGATATCAACCTGGCCTGCCCGCAGGGTGAAACGCTGGTGTTGCTCGGTCCGAGCGGCGCGGGGAAAAGTTCACTCCTGCGCGTGCTCAATCTGCTGGAACAACCGCGTTCCGGCAGTTTGCAGATCGCCGGTAACCACTTCGACTTCAGCAAGTCACCTTCTGACAGCGCGATCCGCGAGCTGCGGCAAAACGTTGGCATGGTGTTCCAGCAATACAATCTGTGGCCGCACCTGACGGTGATGCAGAACCTGATCGAAGCGCCCTGCCGCGTGCTGGGTTTAAGCAAGGATCAGGCTCATGCCCGCGCCGACAAACTGCTGGAACGTCTGCGCCTGACACCTTATAGCGATCGTTTCCCGCTGCACCTCTCCGGTGGTCAGCAGCAACGCGTGGCGATTGCCCGTGCGCTGATGATGGAACCGCAGGTGCTGCTGTTTGACGAACCGACCGCGGCGCTCGATCCGGAAATTACCGCGCAGATCGTCAGCATTATTCGCGAGCTGGCACAAACGCAGATCACCCAGGTGATCGTCACCCATGAAGTGGAAGTGGCGCGTAAAACCGCCAGCCGTGTGGTGTACATGGAAAACGGCCACATTGTGGAACAGGGCGACGCCAGCCGCTTTACACAGCCGCAAACCGAGGCGTTTGCAAACTATCTCTCGCACTAAGTCAGGATGTTTCTAATGAAAAAAGTCGTACTTGCTGCACTGCTTGCTGGTCTGAGCCTGAGCGCTTCAGCTGAGCAGACCCTGCGTTTCGCTACCGAGGCGTCTTATCCTCCGTTTGAATTTGTGGATTCAAACAATAAGATCCAGGGCTTTGACGTCGACCTGGCGAATGCGCTGTGTAAAGAGATTGATGCGACCTGTACCTTCACCAACCAGGCATTTGACAGCCTGATCCCGAGCCTGAAATTCCGTCGTTTTGACGCGGTGATGGCCGGTATGGACATCACGCCGGAGCGTGAAAAGCAGGTGCTGTTCACCAAGCCTTACTATGACAACTCCGCCATCTTTATCGCGCAGAAAGGCAAGCTGGCCGATGTTGCCGCGCTGAAAGGCAAGCGCGTGGGCGTGCAGAACGGCACCACCCATCAGAAATACCTCTCTGACAAACATAACGACATCACCGTGGTGCCGTACGACAGCTACCAGAACGCGATCCTCGACCTGAAAAATGGCCGTATCGATGCGGTATTCGGTGACACCGCCGTGGTTAACGAATGGCTGAAGCAGAACGCTAACCTGGCGCCGCTGGGTGAGAAAGTGACCGACAAAGCCTACTTCGGCACCGGCCTGGGCATTGCGGTGCGCATGGGCAACACCGATCTGCAAAACAAGTTCAACGCCGCGCTGGATAAAGTGAAGGCCGACGGTACTTACAAAGCCATCTACAGCAAATGGTTCCAGCAGTAATTTCTGATGAATGAAATGATTCCACTCGCAAGCGCCGCCGGTATGACCGTCGGCCTTGCCGTTTGTGCACTGATCGCCGGCCTTGTGCTGGCGATGATTTTTGCTGGCTGGGAATCGGTACGCTGGCAACCGCTGGCGTGGGTCGGCACCGGGCTGGTGACGCTGATTCGCGGCCTGCCGGAAATTCTGGTGGTGCTGTTTATCTATTTCGGCGCGTCGCAGCTGTTGCTGACGCTGTCCGACGGCTTCCACATCAACCTCGGCCTGTTCAGCATTCCGGTGCAGGTGCAGATTGAGAACTTCGACGTCAGCCCGTTTCTGTGCGGCGTGATTGCGCTGGCGATGCTCTACTCTGCTTACGCCTCGCAAACCCTGCGCGGCGCGTTAAAGGCGGTGCCGCTGGGTCAGTGGGAATCGGGCCAGGCGCTGGGAATGAAGAAATCCGCGATTTTCTTCCGCCTGATTATGCCGCAGATGTGGCGTCATGCGCTGCCGGGCCTCGGTAACCAATGGCTGGTGCTGCTGAAAGATACCGCGCTGGTGTCGCTGATTAGCGTTAACGATCTGATGCTGCAAACCAAAAGCATCGCCACCCGCACCCAGGAGCCGTTTACCTGGTATCTGGTGGCCGCCGCGATCTATCTGATTATCACGCTGTTCAGTCAGGCGGTGCTACGCCGTATTGAATCGCGCACCACGCGCTTCGAGCGGGGGGCCTGACATGCTGCAATATTTACCCGAACTGCTGAAAGGACTGCATACCAGCCTGACGCTCACCGTGGCGGCACTTATCACCGCGCTGGTGCTGTCGCTGCTGTTCACCGTGGTGCTGTCGCTGAAGGTGCCGGTGCTGAATGGCCTCGTTAAAGGCTATATCACCGTGTTCACCGGTACGCCGCTGCTGGTGCAGATCTTTTTGATCTACTACGGTCCCGGCCAGTTTCCCAGCATTCAGAATGTACCCTGGCTGTGGCATCTGCTGTCGCAACCCTGGTTATGCGCCATGATTGCGTTGTCGCTTAACAGCGCAGCCTACACCACCCAGCTGTTCTACGGTGCGGTGCGCGCCATTCCCGCCGGTCAGTGGCAATCCTGCGCCGCGCTGGGGATGAACCGCAAAGATACGCTGCGCATCCTGCTGCCGTACGCGTTTAAACGCGCGCTGTCGTCCTATTCCAACGAAGTGGTGCTGGTGTTCAAAAGTACCTCTTTGGCCTACACCATCACGCTGATGGAGGTGATGGGACACGGCCAGCTGCTGTATGGACGCACTTACGATGTCACGGTATTCGCTGCCGCCGGTCTGGTGTACCTGTGCGTCAATGGCCTGCTGACGCTGATGATGCGTCTGATTGAACGCCGCGCGCTGGCATTTGAACGCAGAAATTAATATCCAGGCGGATTTTTCCGCCTTTTTTAATTATTTATCCAATTATGTTGCATAAAGATTCATTTAGTGGCATCGTGTAACGCGTTCACCCCTTAGGGCGTTTGTGATTTACAGGAGTTTCGAAATGAAAAAATGGATCGTTGCTGCGGCACTGGCAACTCTGGCAATGAATGCCTTTGCAGCGGAAAAAATCCGTTTTGCCTCTTCTGCGACTTATCCCCCGTTTGAATCTCTGGACCGTGAAAATCAAATCGTTGGTTTCGATATCGATCTGGCTAAAGCGCTCTGTCAGCAGATGAAGGCTGATTGCAGCTTCACGAATAACGCCTTTGACAGCCTGATCCCATCGCTTAAGTTCCGCCGTTATGACGCCGTCATCTCCGGCATGGACATCACCGCCGATCGCAGCAAGCAGGTCGACTTCAGCCAGCCCTATTACGCCAACTCGGCGGTGGTGATTGCCCGTAAAGGCAAGTTCGCTGATTTCACCCAGCTGAAAGGCAAACGCGTTGGCGTGGAAAACGGCACCACCCACCAGAAATACCTGCTGGAGCAGCATCCGGAAGTGGTGGCGGTGGCTTATGACAGCTACCAGAACGCGATTCTCGACCTGAAAAATGGCCGTCTGGATGGGGTGTTTGGTGATACCGCGGTGGTGAACCAGTGGCTGAAAACCAATGTCGACCTGGCGCCTGTCGGCGCGCACATCACCGACGTTGAATACTTCGGCACCGGGCTGGGCATTGCGGTGCGTAAAGGGAATACCGAATTACGCGATCAGCTGAACGGCGCGCTGGCGGCCATCAAAGCCAACGGGACTTATCAGCAAATCAATCAGAAGTGGTTCCCACAATAAGCATTATGGGTCGGCGTAGTGCGTAACCTGACAGGTTCTGCATCGTCCTCAGTTCAGGATGCGCGCTATGCCGCCCCGCCCTTTTCAGCGCCGGGTCAGCAACGTCAGCACTTCAAAATGCGCCGTGTGCGGAAACATATCAAACAGCTGCACGCGGCTGACGTGATAATCCGCCAGACGCGCGATATCCTGCGCCATGCTGTGCGGATTGCAGCTGGAATACAGCAGGTACTCCGGCGCCATCTGGCTCAGATAATCACACAGCGCCGCACCGATACCACGCCGTGGCGGATTGACCAGCACCAGCTGTGGCACCTGATCGCGCTGGTGAGCGAACTGTGTCGAATCCAGCGCGGCAAAACTCACCTTCTCTAATCCCAGCTGTTGCGCCGACTGACGCGCACAGGCGATAGCTTCTGCGCTGATTTCAATGCCGGTCAGCTGCATATCCGGCGTCGCGCAGTGCAGGCCAAATCCCCCGACGCCACAAAACAGATCCCACATGCTGTGGATACCCAGTTGCGCCACCCAGTCGCGCGCCGTGGCATACAGCGACGCCGCGACCTGCGGATTGGTCTGGAAGAAACTTTGCGGGCGAATATACAGCGGCACGTTATTGAAATTTTCCGCCAGCGCCTGCTCCGGCGTCAGCGCAATCTCTTCATCCCCTTCGAGGATCGCCATATGCACCGGCTGAATATTGGCGGAGATCACCTTCAGTTGCGGCAGCTGCTGTTGCAGCCACGGCAGCGCGGCACGCAGCTGGTCCAGCTTCGCGGTGGAGCGCAGCACAAAACGCAGCATCATGCCGCCCTGGCTGCTTTCGGTAATCAGCAGAAACTTCAGCTCGCCCCGTTTGCGCGCCACGTTATACGGGGTTAAACCGGCACGAGCGATAAATGGCTTCAGGAGATCAAACACCGGGGCAAAGCTGGCGGGATAAAGGGGGCAGGCGCAGAGATCGACCGGCTCCCCCTCGCGTGACAACATGCCAAACACCGGGCGCTCGACGCTGCCGCTGACCACCATCTTGGCTTTATTACGGAACCCCTGCGCAGGCGACGTCATCGGCGGCAGCCATTCGCTTACCGCCTGCCGGGCCAGCAGTTGTTCCAGCAGCGACTGTTTCTCGCTCAGCTGTTGCGGATAGGGTTTTTCCAGCCACTGGCAGGAACGGCAGCGACCGGCGTCATAAAGCGCGCAATGCATGGGAAAAGCCTGTATTCAGAATCGGGAGAAAAAACGGGGGCAGATTGTATCACCGGCGGCGGAAAAAAGCGCGGCTGCTGGCCGGGACAAACAGCAGCAACAGCACCACGAAATCCGGCAGTTTTTGCAACAGCGTATGGTGGATAATCTGCGCATTGGTCTCACCGTGGATACTGAAAATTTCCGGGTAGATCCATCCCATCGACGCCATCAGCATATACAACAACACGATGACCTGAGTGCCGACATAACCCCAGCGTCCCCGGTTGCTGCCGCGCATCAGGGTGAAGGCGCAGCGCAGTTCGAACAAAAAAATCAGCTGGCTGGCGATAAAGATCAGGGTGGAATCCCACGCCTGGGCGCTGCGATGCACAAAGTTAGCGATTTCGTCGTAACCCAGCTCATTGGCCAGCATCAGCACGCTGAGGCAGCGCGTGGCGATTATGGCGATACCCGCCACGGTAACGGCTGCCGGGGTGACAAACGGGGTATTTTTCAGGGTTTCCGACATCGACCAGACTCCATAAGAAAAAGCTGGCATCGCCAGCTTTACTTATATTGGCAAATGTTACGGATTTCAGCCACGGTTTGCTTTCTGAATATCGCGCAAACGTTGCTTTTCTTCGTGCGCCATAAAGCGCCAGGCAATAAAACCAACCAGGCCAACGACAAACAGAATCAGCGATGCCAGCGCGTTAATTTCCGGGTTCACCCCACGACGCACGGTGGCAAAAATCGCCATCGGCAAGGTGGTCGCGCCCGGACCGGTCACAAAGCTGGCGATCACCAGGTCGTCGAGCGACAGGGTAAACGCCAGCAGCCAGCCGGTTACAATCGCTGGCGCGATCATCGGCACGGTAATCACGAAGAACACTTTAACCGGCGTCGCGCCGAGGTCCATTGCCGCCTCTTCAATCGAGCGATCCAGCTCACGCAGGCGCGAGTTGATCACCACCGCCACATAGGCGGTACAGAAGGTGACGTGCGCCAGCCAGATGGTCAGCATGCCACGGTCACTCGGCCAGCCAAGGGTGTTGCCCATCGCCACAAACAGCAGCAACAGCGACAGACCGGTGATCACATCCGGCATCACCAGTGGCGCGGTAAGCATAAAAGCAAAACCGTTATGCCCACGGAAGCGGCCGAAACGCACGATAACCACCGCCGCGATAGTGCCGAGCACCACCGCCATGGTGGCAGAGAGCGCGGCAATACTCAGGCTGAGCAGCACCGCATCCATCATCGCATTGTCCTGGAACAGCACGCCATACCAGTGAAACGAGAAGCCTTCCCACACCGTCACCAGCTGTGAACTGTTGAAGGAGTAGGCCACCAGCAGCAGCATCGGCGCGTACAGGAACATAAAGCACAGCACCAGAATCGCGGTGCGCCACGGAGAGCGGATTGCAGGTAACTGATTCATCCCTTCTCTCCCTGTTCACGGTTTTGATGTTTGTGGA
This sequence comes from Pantoea sp. X-Soil-TKNS-1207, assembly GCF_059730485.1. NCBI lineage: Bacteria > Pseudomonadati > Pseudomonadota > Gammaproteobacteria > Enterobacterales > Erwiniaceae > Pantoea > Pantoea sp. X-Soil-TKNS-1207. The sequence continues at coordinate 1,446,022 of NZ_AP035958.1, read as the reverse complement.
ACCAGACAATCGGCAGGATCAGGATCAACAGAATAATCACCGCCAGCGCAGACGCCACCGGCCAGTCACGGTTGTTAAAGAACTCCTGCCACAGGATACGACCAATCATGATGCTATCCGGGCCTCCCAGCAGTTCCGGGATGACGTACTCCCCCACCGCCGGGATAAATACCAGCATCGAACCGGCGATAATCCCGCCTTTGGTCAGCGGCACGATCACGCTGAAAAAGGTTTTCAGCGGACGCGCGCCCAGATCGAGCGAAGCTTCCACCAGCGAATAATCAATACGCGTCAGCGCGGTATAGATTGGCAGCACCATAAACGGCAGATAGCAGTAGACGATACCGATATACACCGCCGTGTTGGTGTAGAGGATCACCAGCGGATGATCGATCACGCCCAGCCACAGCAGGAAGCGGTTAATAATGCCGTTGTTGTTCAGCAGCCCCATCCAGGCGTAAACACGCACCAGGAACGAGGTCCATGACGGCAGGATCACCAGCAGCAGCAGGATGGTACGCATTGACGGCTTGCTGTGCGCCACCGCCCAGGCGAGCGGATAACCAATCACCAGGCAGATCACCGTGGAGATCGCCGCCACTTTCAGCGATTGCAGATAGGCATCGGCGTACAGCGGATCGTCGGTCAGTTGCAGATAGTTGCCGAGATTGAGCACCAGATTGAGCTGATCGTCAGCCCAGGTGATCAAATCGGTATACGGCGGGATAGCGCGCGCGATATCGGCGAAACTGATCTTCAGCACGATCAGGAACGGCAGCAGGAAGAACAGCACCAGCCACAGATACGGCAGCGCGATCACCAGTTTGCGGCCATGCTGCATTTTCACCCGCGTGGCCCAGCGTTGTAGCGGCGTGCCATGCTGTTCGGCTTGTGGCGCGCCGTTTTGAGAAATCTGGCTCATTCCGCCTCCTTAAACCGTCAGAACCACGCAGCTGTCGGCATCCCAGCACAAACGGACTTCGTCGCCCCAGGTGGGCGTGCCTTTGCGGTAGCGATGCGCGTTCTGCAACTGCGCGCTGATCATCTGACCGCTGCGCAGCCGCACATGGTAAATCGATAAATCGCCGAGATAGGCGATATGCACCACTTCACCCACGGCAAAGTTACAGCCATCGGCCGGGACATCCTCGCACAGCATCACTTTTTCCGGGCGCAGCGCCACATGCACCGGCACGTTATCGACGATCGACACATCGGTATCCACTTTCAGCGGATGGAGCAGGCCGGGGCTGTCGAGCACCAGACCATCTTCGCGCCGCTCACGCAGCAGACCATCAAACACGTTCACCGAGCCGATAAACTCCGCGCTGTAGCGGCTGGTCGGATGCTCGTAGATCTCTTCCGGTTCGCCAATCTGTTCGAATTTGCCGCGGTTCATAATGGCGATACGGCCCGCCATGGTCATCGCTTCTTCCTGGTCATGGGTCACCATCACGCAGGTCACGCCGACGCGCTCAAGGATATCCACCACTTCCAGCTGCATACGGTCGCGCAGTTTTTTATCCAGCGCGCCCATCGGCTCGTCGAGCAGCAGCAGTTTCGGGCGTTTTGCCAGGCTACGCGCCAGCGCCACACGCTGACGCTGGCCGCCAGAAAGCTGATGCGGCTTACGTTTGGCAAATTCCTGCATATGCACCAGCGCCAGCATTTCCGCCACGCGGCTGGTGATTTCGCCTTTCGGCAGTTTGTCCTGCTTCAGGCCAAACGCGATGTTCTGCTCCACCGTCATATGCGGAAACAAGGCATAAGACTGGAACATCATATTGATCGGCCGCTGATACGGCGGCACATGGGAGAGGTCCTGCCCATCCAGCACAATCTGACCGCTGCTTGGCACTTCAAAACCGGCCAGCATACGCAGCAGGGTCGATTTGCCACAGCCCGAAGGTCCGAGCAGCGCAAAAATCTCACCTTTGTAAATGGTCAGGCTGACATCATCCACGGCGTGCTGGCCGTCAAAGGATTTGGTCAGATTGCGGATTTCCAGCAGCGGCGTTAACGCCTTTGCATTTTTATTCTGGGGGCGGGGAATCGCGTCGTTCACTCACATATCTCCGGCGCTTAGCGGCTGACGCAGCAACGTCAGCCGCTAAAATGGCACAACAGAGGCCATCACCGCGCCTCTGTTGTCGTCTTATTACAAGTGAATCCGTTCAGAACGAATTACTTACCACTTTTAACTTTAGTCCATGCACGGGTACGTACACGATCGAGTTTCGGATCCTGGACTTTCAGCACGAACAGCTTGGACATGATCTCCGCTGGCGGGAAGATGCCCGGATTGTTACGTACATCCGCATTGATCAGCGGCAGTGACGCCTTGTTGCCGTTGGCATAGTTCATCTTGTTAGAGATGTCGGCGATCACTTTCGGATCCATGATGTAGTTCAGCCACTGGTAGGCTTCGTCGAGATTTTTGGCATCTTTCGGAATCGCCATCATATCGAAGAACGCCAGTGCGCCCTGTTTCGGTACGCTGTACGCCAGGTTCACGCCGTTTTTCGCCTGCGCGGCGCGATCTTTCGCTTGCAGAATGTCACCTGACCAGCCAATCGCCACGCAGATGTTGCCGTTTGCCAGGTCGTTGATGTACTGAGACGAGTGGAAATAGCGGATACTCGGACGCAGTTTCAGCAGCAGATCGGTCGCGGCACCGGAATAATCTTTCGGATCAGAGCTGTTCGGATCTTTACCGAGGTAGTTCAGCACGGTGGCGAAAATCTCTTCCGGCGCATCGAGGAAGGAAACACCACAGCTTTTCAGTTTTTCCAGGTTTTCCGGCTTCAGCACCAGATCCCAGCTGTCGACTGGCGCATCTTTGCCCAGTACCGCTTTCACTTTATCGACGTTATAGCCGATACCGGTGGTGCCCCACAGGTAAGGAATCGCGAATTTGTTGCCCGGATCGTGCTGCGCCACTTTGGCCATCAGCGCCGGATCGAGGTTTTTGTAGTTCGGCAGTTTGCTCTTATCCAGCTCCTGGAACACGCCGGATTGCAGCTGGCGCGCGAGGAAGCTGGAAGATGGCACCACCACATCGTAGCCCGTGCTACCCGCCATCAGTTTGCCTTCCAGCACTTCGTTGGAATCAAACACGTCGTAGACCACTTTGATACCGGTCTGTTTCTCGAAATTCGGTACTGTGTCAGCCGAGATATAATCGGACCAGTTATAAACGTGCAGCGTTTTATCTGCAGCCAGCGTGCCGGCAGATGCCGTCATCAGCACACCAGCAACCACACCTGACAACCATTTTTTACGTTGGTTGAACATGTTTTCCTTCCTCCTGAGCGGGTCATCACAACGCTGCATACACGCGATCCGGACGTTGCGTTTTCTGTTTATTTACAGACACACAATGAATCAATATTCAGCGGGAGTTTAATAGTAAAAACCTATGCCTGCGCTGAGGTTGCACGTCTCTGGCAGCCCCGCAAGAATAGCCCCCCGGCTTCAGGTGCACCAGATCCCAGCGTAAAAAACGCCTTTTTGCGATAAGTTATGCATGTTTCTGCTATGGGGTTCGGCATGCATGGCATAAAGCATGACAAATATCTGGCAATTAAGGGCAAAATGCAGAATAAAAAGTGGTGGGCCTGAAATGAAAACTGCCGCAAAAAGCGGCAGTTAAAACGATGGGGGAATCAGTGCAGCATAGCGCGGCCGAATGAGCTGGGTTGTCGGTCCTCTTCCTCGCCCATCACCAGCAAATTATTGGCGAAGGCTTCCATGATCACCATGGAAATCTGCTCCTCGCTCTGCTTCATAAAATGCGAGAACTGACCAAAGGTTAACCCGGCGGTAGTGCTGATGGACTGGCAGACTATCAGCTTCGGCAGATTGTCGTCCTGAATGTCGATAAAGGCTTTTACTGTCAGGGAGCTGGCGTTGATCTGGGACAGATCACCCACCAGCGGGATCAGCGCGGTCGGTTTGACCTCAGCCAGCGCGGAGAAAAGAATCACGTTATCCACAAGGTCGACTTTTGCATCAAACACCCCGTCAAAATTCTGCATATGCGGCAGATGTAACGCCTGGCAGGCATCACATTCGAACCAGGTGATATTTTGTTGATCCAGCCAGCGACGCAGCACGTCGATGTCAGGAACGACCAGTGAATCCATCGTCATATCCTAAGGGCGAATAAATAAGCGCCTTAGCTTACGGAAAAATGTTCGGCGATGCCACGAAAACCGCTGAAAAGCGCGGTTCAGCCGCCAGTTTTAAGACGAAAGCCGGGGCGCGCATGTTCCTCAATCCAGTCAATCATCATCGAAGCGATATTTAGCCCGGTGGTGCACTCAATTCCTTCAAGGCCTGGCGAGGCATTGACCTCCATCACCAGCGGCCCGCGTCCGGCGCGCAGAATATCCACCCCCGCCACCGCCAGCCCCAGCGTGCTGGCGGCTTTCACCGCAATTTCACGCTCCTGCTCGGTAATCACCACCGGATGCGCTTTGCCGCCGCGATGCAGATTGGAACGGAAATCGCCCTCTTTGGCTTCGCGCTCAATCGCCGCTACCACTTCATCGCCAATCACCAGGCAGCGCACATCGCGCCCCTGGGCTTCTTTGATGAACTCCTGCACCAGAATGTGCGCGTTGAGGCCACGAAAGGCATCGATCACGCTCTCCGCCGCCTGACGGGTTTCCGCCAGCACCACGCCAATGCCCTGCGTGCCTTCCACCAGCTTCACCACCAGCGGCGCGCCGCCCACCATGGCGATCAGATCATCGGTATCATCCGGCGATGAGGCGAAGCCCGTCACCGGCATATCGATGCCTTCCCGCGCCAGCAGTTGCAGCGAGCGCAGCTTGTCGCGCGCCCGGGTAATCGCCACCGATTCGTTGAGCGGATAACTGCCGCACAGCTCAAACTGGCGCAGCACCGCGGTACCATAAAACGTGATGGCGGAGCCGATGCGCGGGATCACCGCATCAAAATGCCCAAGCGGCTCACCGCGATAATGCACCGCCGGTGACGCCGGATTGATGTTCATATAGCAGGAGAGTGGATCGATGATCTGCACCAGATGACCACGCGCTTCCGCGGCTTCCCGCAGTCGTTTACACGAATAGAGCGATCCATCACGAGAGAGAATGGCCATTTTCATTGCAGAGTTCCTTGTGCTTAGCGGGTTGCCCAGCCCTGCTGATGCAGATAATCGAGCATAAACGGGCGCGTCTCTTTGATGATCAGTCGCTGAATCAGCTCACTCCAGGTTTCAGAGCGTTGGTTGCTGTCGCGCTGTTGATAATAGATGCTGGTACGGCTGTCGTACTCGGCCAGCACCGCGGTATCCACCGGCTGGTAGCTGTTCTCATGCACCAGCATCGCCTGCGGAATACGCGGTTTCACCTCCGGCAGTGCGGCCGGATGCCCGATGCAGAAGCCAAACAGCGGCAGCACAAATTTTGGCAAACCAAGCAGCGTGGTGACTTCCGCAATGCTGTTGCGGATACCGCCGATAAACACACCGCCCAGACCCAGCGATTCTGCCGCGACCATGGCGTTCTGCGCCATCAGCGCAGTATCGACACAGCCGAGCAGCAGCTGTTCGGCACGCCCCAGCTGTGCATCCGGACAGATTTGCAGGTGACGATTAAAATCGGCGCAGAACACCCAAAACTCGGCCGCCGCGCTGACCCACGGCTGGCCGCCGGTCAGTTTAACCAGCTGCTCACGTTTTTCACGATCGGTGATACGAATAATAGAGGAGCACTGTAAAAAGCTGGAGGTTGAAGCCGCTTGTGCCGCTGCAATGATGGCGTCGCGCTGCGCCTCGTCGATGCCCTGCTCCGTAAAGGCGCGAATGGAACGGTGGCTGCACAGTAAATCAATGGTCGGCGTCATAATCCTCTCCGTTTATTTCTTTTTGTCATGTGAATTGAACAACTGCGGGGCCATCGCTTTCGCCGTTCGCCATATCATCAGCCAGGCGGCGGGCAGCATCAGCGCAATGCCAGCAAAGAACAGCAGGGTTGCCAGCGTTTTTTTGCTGATGGCTGCGGGGGCAGCGATCCAGTCATTGATCAGCAGCAGTGCGCCAATCACGGCGACCACCCCCAGGGTCTCCAGCACCAGCACGGGCTTCGGTAATCTGGCGAGGTTGCGCATACGATGACTCTCCCTTGTTTCAATCCGTTAAGCCGTCTGTTATAGCGAACACTGGCGCACTTGCATAGACGGCGCGCATCAGAGTAACAGGCATTTTCTTCTTTCTTTAAGCAGGACGGGCGGGCATCATGTGAGCCATTATTCACGCTGAGATGTGAGATAGATCACATAACAGCAGCGGAAAGGAGAGAAGCAATGTTTGCAGTGATTTTTGGTCGTCCCGGCTGCCCTTACTGCGTTCGCGCCCAGGAGCTGGCCGCCAAACTGACCACCGAACGCGACGATTTTAACTATCAATATGTCGACATTCAGGTGGAAGGCATCACCAAAGCCGATCTGGAAGCACGCGCCGGTAAGCCGGTGACCACCGTGCCACAGATTTTCCTCGACCAGCAGCACATCGGTGGCTACACCGAGTTTGCCGCCTGGACCAAAGAGAATCTGGACTTCGCCGTATAAAAAAACGGGCCAGCAGGCCCGTTTTTATTGCTGCCGACATGCTACATCCGCATCGCCAGCATGATACGCAGCAGGCGAACCAGCAACGCGCCGCAGCCCGCCCAGAACAACGCACTCAGCCCCCAGGCAAAAATCAGCCAGCCGCTATGGCTCAGATTCTGCACCAGCACGACCCACAACGCGCCCAGCAAGGTTCCTGCCAGCGCTGCCCACAGCGTGCTTTTCAACGGACTTTCCGGTTGCAGTAGCGCTATCCCCATCCCCGGCAGCAAAAACAGCAACAATTCCGGCTGACCACCCACCGTATGTTTACTGGCCGAAACCCAAAAGTGATGAGCAAAAATAAACACCAGCGTATATAAAATCACGCCCAGCAATGATGCAGGCCAGCGATTATTGCGCTGCGACATAACCATCCTCAACTTCGTCGTTAACAATATTGAAACTTTTAACTGCCCTGTTCACCTGGGTGGAAATAAAAAGAAACAGCTGGATGCGGAAGGAATGAAAACTGCCGATAGCTGAGGGTGTTAATTATGATTAGAATGACGCCGCTTCAGAATTTGGTCCCTGCCAGCCTGGCAAAAAGAGCACCTGCGGTCGGCACAAGATAGCGAAAAACGACCTTTTCATCAACCAGTTACAAGTAAATAAGAAGTTAAACCGTGAATATTAACGTCGCAGAATTGTTAAGCGGAAATGACGTTCTGTTATTATTTGTCGTTTTAGCGCTCGGTCTCTGCCTGGGTAAATTACGCCTGGGTTCTGTCCAGCTTGGAAATTCCATTGGCGTATTAGTTGTCTCGCTTATTTTAGGTCAGCAACATTTCGCGATTAATACCGACGCATTAAGCCTGGGTTTTATGCTGTTTATTTTTTGTGTCGGAGTCGAAGCCGGACCCAACTTTTTTTCGATCTTTTTCCGCGACGGTAAAAACTATTTCATTCTGGCGATCGTGATGGTGGTCAGTGCGCTGCTGCTCGCGCTTGGCCTCGGCAAAGTATTTGGCTGGGATATTGGCTTAACCGCAGGCATGTTGGCAGGCGCGATGACCTCAACGCCAGTGCTGGTGGGCGCTGGCGATACGCTGCGCCAGAGCGTCAGCGACAGTCAGCAACTCAACCTGATGCAGGACCATCTCAGCCTCGGTTATGCCCTGACCTATCTGGTGGGTCTGGTGAGCCTGATTTTTGGCGCGCGCTACCTGCCGCGCCTGCAACATCAGGATCTGCCGACCTGCGCCCAGCAGATCGCCCGTGAACGCGGCCTGGATGCCGACAGCCAGCGAAAAGTGTTCCTGCCGGTGATCCGTGCATATCGCGTCGGACCGGAGCTGGTGGCATGGAGCGGCGGCAAAAACCTGCGTGAGCTGGGCATCCATCGCCAGACCGGATGTTATATCGAGCGTCTGCGCCGCAACGGCATTCTGGCCAGCCCGGATGGCGATGCACAGCTGCAACTGGGCGATGAAATATCGCTGGTCGGCTATCCCGACGCCCATGCGCGCCTCGATCCCAGCTTCCGCAACGGCAAAGAAGTGTTCGATCGCGATCTGCTGGATATGCGCATCGTCACCGAAGAGATTGTGGTAAAGAACCATAACGCGGTGAATAAACGCCTGAACCACCTGAAGCTGACCGATCACGGCTGCTTCCTTAACCGCGTGATCCGCAGCCAGATTGAAATGCCGATCGATGACAGCATCATGCTGAATAAGGGCGATGTGTTGCAGGTCAGCGGCGAAGCACGCCGGGTAAAAAGCCTGGCAGACCGCATCGGCTTTATCGCTATTCACAGCCAAATCACCGATCTGCTGGCCTTCTGCGCCTTCTTTATTATCGGTTTGATGATCGGCATGATTACCTTCCAGTTCAGCAACTTCAGCTTTGGTATTGGCAATGCGGCTGGCCTGCTGTTCGCCGGTATCATGCTTGGCTTCCTGCGCGCCAACCACCCGACCTTCGGCTACATTCCGCAGGGGGCGCTGACCATGCTAAAAGAGTTTGGTCTGATGGTGTTTATGGCAGGCGTCGGCCTGAGTGCCGGCAGCGGCCTGCAACACGGGCTGGGCAGCGCGGGCGCCCTGATGTTGCTGAGCGGTCTGCTGGTCAGCCTGGTGCCGGTGGTGATTTGCTATCTGTTTGGCGCTTATGTCCTGCGCATGAACCGCGCGCTGCTGTTCGGCGCGATTATGGGCGCCCGCACCTGCGCCCCGGCGATGGAGATTATCAGCGATACCGCACGCAGCAATATTCCGGCGCTCGGCTATGCCGGAACCTACGCCATCGCCAACGTCTTACTGACGCTGGCGGGTACGTTGATCGTGATAATTTGGCCGATTTTGCCCTTATAAAAATTTTTTGTCCGAGTCCAGAACTTTTTTCCCAGGGTGCAGTCTGAATTATTGCCACTGCTTTTCTTTGAAATCCCCAAATTGAGGAGCCCGCCAGTCACTGACTGACGGGTTTTTTTATGCCTGTCGATCGTGGCTTAAGGTTCTCTTAAGCGCAAGTTGCGACCCTGCCACTCTGGTTTCGCTCTATGCAAATGGTCATGCAACTGTCATCTAAATTAAACAATTCAACAACCCGCCCCAGGATTAAGAACCCTGCTATTTACCCGCTGACGCGCACCTTTTACGCTATCAACTTTATTTTGCTGGCATTTTTAGGCTGTGTCTTCCTGCTATGGTCGCGCCATGAAAGCCTCGATATCGCCATCAGTCAGATGTGGTTTGATCCGCTGACGCAGCGTTTTCCGCTGCAACACAATCGCTGGCTGGACCTGATAAACCATCGCCTGTTGAAGGATGTGATTATCGCGGGCGGCGTGCTGATGTTGTTGCGCGGTATCCAGCTGCGCGATGGACGACGGGTGCTGGTCGCCCTGCTGCTCGGATTGGGTCCGCTGGTGATCGGGATTTTGAAGGCGCACAGCGCGCACTCCTGTCCGTGGGATCTGGCGATGTTTGGTGGCAAAGCGGCGAGCTTTCCCCTGCTGAGCGCGGTTCCGGCCGACAGTGGTCCAGGCCAGTGCTTTCCCGGCGGCCATGCGTCGAGCGGCTTTGCGGTAATGGGGCTGTTTTTTCTCTGGTGGCCTGAGAAGCCGCGCCGCGCGGTTCTGGCGCTGCTGGCCGGTATCGCCCTTGGTCTGCTGATGGGCTACGGCCAGGTGATGCGCGGCGCCCATTTCTTCTCCCACAACCTGTGGGCGGGCTGGTGGGTGTGGCTGACGCAGATGCTGATTTTTGCTGGTGTTTCTTTTTGGGTAAACAAGACGAGGAACCGAAGAGCGTAATGGAAGAATTAAACCGCACACTCTTTTTATGGATCAACGCCACACCGGATTCGCCCGCGTGGCTGCTAAGCCTGGCAACGTTTATTGCCCGCGATTTGATTGCGATCGTGCCGCTGCTGATTGTGGCGCTGTGGCTGTGGGGACCGCGCGATCAGGTGCATTCCCAGCGCGCGCTGGTGCTGAAAACCGGTATGGCATTGATTTATGCGCTGGGTATCGCCTGGTGCATCAGCCAGCTGCTGCCGCATCCGCGCCCGTTTGTTATCGGCCTCGGTCATCAGTTCCTGTCGCATGCTGCCGATGACTCCTATCCCAGCGATCACGGCACCACCATTTTCACCTTCGCGCTGGCGTTCGTGTTCTGGCATCGACTGTGGTCAGGGGTGGTTCTGCTGCTGGTCGGCAGCGCCATCGCCTGGTCACGCGTCTATCTCGGCGTGCACTGGCCGCTGGATATGCTGGGTGGTTTCCTGGTGGGTATGCTTGGCTGTCTGGCGTCGCATCTGGCGTGGCAGCTGTATGGCGAGCGTATGCTGGCGCTGACGCACCAGGTCTACCGCGCGCTGTTCGCCATGCCGATTCGTAAAGGGTGGATCCGCGATTAAATGGCGGGTAACAGGTCGGCACGGATGCCGACCTGGCAGCGAAGCTGACTAGTTAAGCCACTTACCGAACAGGCTGTTGAATTTCATCATAATGAAATCCCAGATACGGCCAATAAAGCCGCCTTCAGGCACATCTTCCATCACCACCAGCGGGCGCTGCTCCACGGTTTTGCCATCCAGCTGGAAATCAATGGTGCCAACCACCTGATCTTTCTTCAGCGGCGCTTCCAGCTGCGGCGAGGTTAAGGTGAAACTTGCCTTCAGGTTTTTCATCTGCCCTTTCGGGATGGTGATAGCGGCATCTTTAGCCACGCCAAGATTCACCTGGCTGCGGTCGCCAAACCAGACGCGCTGCTGTGCAAAGGGCTTATCGGATTTGATCGGCGTGACGGTTTCATAAAAACGAAAACCCCAGGTGAGAAGCTTTTCACTCTCGCGGAAGCGAATCGCGTCGGTCTGCGCGCCGAGCACCACGGAGATAAGCCGCATATCGCCGTCAGTCGCCGAGGCCACCAGGTTATTGCCCGCGCCTGAGGTATGGCCGGTTTTGATACCGTCGACGTTTAAGTTGCTGCTCCACAGCAGACGGTTACGGTTCATCTGCTTGATGTGATTAAAGGTGAACTCTTTCTCTTTATTCAGGGCATACTCATCCGGCACATCACGGATCAGCGCCTGGCCAATAATCGCCATATCGCGCGCGGTACTGTACTGCCCTTCCGCATCCAGCCCGTGCACCGTCATAAAGTGGGTGTTTTGCAGGCCGAAGGCTTTTACATAGTTGTTCATCAGGCCGATAAACGAATCCTGGCTGCCTGCCACATAGTCGGCCAGCGCGATACAGGCATCGTTACCGGACTGGATCACCACGCCTTTATTGAGTTCTGACACCGGGATGCGGTCACCGGGTTTGAGGAACATCAGCGACGACCCGCGCAGTTTCGGGTTACCGGTCGCCCAGGCATCCTGGCCGATGGTGACCAAATCGTCGTTGTGGATTTTACCGGCCTTCAGCGCCTGACCCACCACATAGCTGGTCATCATTTTGGTCAGACTGGCGGGATCGAGGCGCTGATCGGCGTTCGATTCCGCCAGCACCTTACCGCTGTTGTAGTCCATCAAAATCCAGGCTTTGGCATCGAGCTGCGGCGCAGCAGGCGCCTCCTCGGCCAGGGCAGAAACCGGAACCAGCAGTAATAATAAAGAGGATGCAGCCAAAGGCCGCCAGGCAGAAGCGATAGCGAGTTTTCTCATGAGCGTAACCAGATGTTGTCCTTGTTAAATCGTGGTTCTTTGCCAGCAAGACGCACGTAGACCAAAACGCTAACGGTTCGCGCCTGCGAAAAAAACCGTCAAACCGTAAAGTTTTATAGAGTTTATTAGAGTAACCCTGGCACCAACCCTGATGCGCTGCCAGCTTTGATCTGTCGCCAGTTGTGAAAAATTGCGAGAAATTCCGATTTTTCGCAGATCAGTTAAGCCAGTCACAAATTTCCGCTAACCTGATTTCAGTCAGCCTGAGGAGAATCATGATGGACTTAGCCGTATTCGATCTGGATGAAACCCTGATTTGTGAAGACAGCACCAGCCTGTGGCTGCGCTGGCTGGTTTCGCAGGGTTTTGCCCCCGATGCCCTGATTAGCGAAGAACAGTCGCTAATGACCCAATACCACGCCGGAACGCTCTCGATTGAAGAATATATGAATACCACGCTCGCCCCGCTGGCCGGCCTGGCGACCATGACGGTGTCTGGCTGGGTACGGCGTTTTATTCACCGCGACATTATGCCGCGCGTGTTTCCCGCCGCACGCGAACGTATCCGCTGGCACCAGCAACGCGGCGACACGGTGATGATCATCACCGCCAGTGGCGAACATCTGGCGGTGCCGATTGCTGAACGCCTCGGCGTACATGGCGCGCTGGCTATCGGCGTGGAGATTGTTGATGACCGTTACAGCGGCCAGACCTACGGCACCATGACTTATAAAGAAGGCAAAGTGACGCGGCTGGGGGACTGGAAAGCGTTGCAGCAGGATAGCCGCTTCGACCGCACCTGGGCGTACAGCGACTCGATGAATGATTTGCCGCTGCTGGCCCATGCCGATCACGCCTGGGTGATCAATCCGGACACGCTGCTGCAACAGGAAGCACAGCAGCGCGGCTGGGAAGTGTGTAACTGGGTGCGTTAATTACCCGCGTGTGGCGCTGGCGCTCTCCGCCAGCCCCACTTTCAGCAGCTTGCCGTTGCTCTCGTCGGTCAGCACATACAAAAAGCCATCCGGCCCCTGACGAACATCGCGAATGCGCTCACCACGCTGAGTCAGCAGGCGCTGCTCCTCCACCACTTTTTCGCCATTCACCCGCAAGCGGATCAGGCTTTTTTCCTTCAGCGCACCAATAAACAGCGAATTTTTCCACTGCGGGAAACGCGCGCTGTTGTAGAACGCCATACCGCTGACGGCAGGCGAAACCTTCCAGTAGAATACCGGTTGTTCGGTGCCCGGCACTTCGCCCCCTTTGGATTCCGGCACTTTCTGCCCGCTGTAATCAATGCCCCAGGTCGCCAGCGGCCAGCCGTAGTTTTTCCCTTTTTCCGGGATGTTCACTTCATCGCCCCCGCGCGGACCGTGTTCGCTCTCCCACATCTGCTGCGTCCACGGATTGAGCGCCAGCCCCTGCGGATTGCGCACGCCATAGGCCCAAATCTCGCCTCTGGCCCCCTGACGGCTTACGAACGGGTTATCCGGCGGGATCTGGCCGTCAGCGGTTAAACGCACGATTTTTCCGGAGAGTTTGTCGAGATCCTGCGCACTGCTGCTGGCAAAGTTGTCACCGAAGCTGATCCACAGAAAGCCGGCGCGATCGAACGCCAGCCGCGTCCCGAGATTGGCGCCGCTGGAAAGCTTCGGCGTTTGCTCCAGCACCACCTTAAAACCCGTCAGCTGGCGATTATCCTCGCTCAGGCGTCCATAGCCGACCACGCCACCGGCATGGCCCGCCTCGTCGGCGGTGGTATAGCTCAGCCACACGCGGCGGCTGCTGGCAAAGTCAGGCGCCAGCGCCACATCCAGCAGCCCGCCCTGACGGTGCGCCCATACGTTCGGTACACCGCCAATCGGCGCGGACAAGCCTTTACCCGGCTGCCAGCTGCGCAGCTGGCCCGATCGTTCGGTGATTAACAGGGTGTGATTGTCGGGCAGAAACGCCACCGACCAGGGATGATCCAGCTTATCCTGTAAAACCTGGACCTGCACATCCGCCGCCAGGGCTGGCAGGGAACAGCTCAGCGCGCTACCTAAAAGCAGCGCGGCTCGCAACAAACGCATGGGCTTCTCCTTTTTCACAGTCAGACGTTAAGGGTAGTCAGCCGGTAAAAAAGGAGGTGCAGGATTTACAAAAGATCTGGCCCTCAGGGGACCGAGAACGCCACCACATCACGCACCATCTCATCAATGCCCGGACGCAGGTCGTTAAGGGTGATAGGTGTGCCGCTATTCGGCAGGTTTTTGCCAAAGGCTTTACGCACCACTTTGATCAAAGGCTTGCCCGTCTCTGCATCGCTGGCCTCCACTTCCAGGAACAGCGCGCTATTCTGGGTACGATGCCCGGTGGCCGCCATGGTGCTGGCCACGACCGCCGCAATCGGCACCACTTCATAGAACTGGACGCCTTCGTCCTCCGCCGTCACCGCTGTGATGGCGCTTCGCACCACCAGGGTCTTCGGTCCTTTGCGGGTCACGATGGGTTTGTGCACGGTAATCGCGGTTTTCAGCTGCTGATCGGTATATTGCCGTATTCCGTCCAGCGTCTCCTGGCTGATACGCGCCGTAGGATGCGCGGCGGGATAGAAGACCACTGGCGTGTAAACAACGGCGGAGTAATTTGCGCTGTGATAATCAGGTGAAATCCAGCGTAACGTCGGCTTACCGCTGGGTGACTGCGTCGGTTGCAGCTGGCTGTAATCACCGAGGAAGCCCGAATATTGTTTTTTATCAGCCACATGAGAAGTACAGCCCGTCGCCAGCAATGCCAGCGTCAACACAGGAACACAAACAAGTGAACGCATAGGTGAGCCCTTATGAGAGGTAATTGCTTCTCAAGCTTAGTTGTGGCGATGATAAAAGGTGAGAAAATTTAATGAAGTGTGAAAGATAACCACCTGCGGGCGCAGGTGGTTAGCAGGATTATTCGAAGCAGGTTTCCGGATTTTCAGACAGCGAAATAAAGGCGTCGCCGCCTTTGGTCAGCGCCATGATCTTGCCGCTTTCAATATCGTAAACCCACCCATGCAGGCGCAGCGCCTTTTTACGCAGCGCAACCGCTACCGAAGGATGTGTTTTGATATTGTTGAGCTGGGCGATCACGTTCTCTTTGACCATCTCGGTCAGCTTCATTTCCGGGGAGTCGTACTTTCTGCCTTCGACCACCGCGCGCGCTGCATCAGCATAGCGCAGCCAGTGTTCAACCGCTGGCATGGTGTCCATGCAGGAACATTCGGCGATCGCTTTCATCGCACCGCAGTTGGAGTGGCCGCAGATGATGATTTCGGTCACGCCCAGCGCCACTACCGCATATTCGATGGTCGCGGATACACCGCCCGGCTCCGGCCCGAACGACGGCACAATGTTGCCCGCGTTACGGATCACAAACAGCTGTCCCGGCTCCTGCTGCGTCACCAGTTCCGGCACCAGACGGCTATCTGAGCAGGAGATAAACAGGGCTTTGGGATTTTGGTTGGACGCCAGGCTTTTGAAAAGATCCTTCCTTTCAGGGAACACATTCTGTTGAAAACTCAGAAAACCTTTGATGATCTCTTGCATTTCTCTGCTCTCACATTATCCACTTCTGCCCCGCCAGTGAAGGATTCACCGTCAGCACTGCGTATTTTTTCCAGTATCGATAGTAACTTACAAGTTCCAACCGGGCATTTAAGCAAAATCGCCCGCTGAAGACAACCCTGTCAGCACCTCAGGCGTCGCTGTTTCGCCGCCTGACGCGTCGCCGCGCGCTTCAATAGTCTGGCAAAAATTATGCATTCTGGCCTTACATCAGACTATACAATTTCACCGCGGACCCCTGTACAATCGCACCCCTATCCACACTAATTATGATGAATTATTATTCTTATGAGCCATGTCACCAATCCTCCTCGCGTGGGCTTTGTCTCACTCGGCTGCCCAAAAAACCTCGTCGATTCTGAGCGCATCCTGACGGAACTGCGCACTGAAGGCTATGACGTGGTACCACGCTACGATGATGCGGAGATCGTCATCGTTAACACCTGTGGATTTATTGACAGCGCCGTGCAGGAATCCCTGGAAGCGATTGGTGAAGCGCTGAACGAAAACGGCAAAGTGATCGTCACCGGTTGCCTCGGTGCCAAAGTGGATCAGATCCGCGAAGTGCATCCTAAGGTGCTGGAGATTACCGGCCCGCACAGTTATGAGCAGGTGCTGTCGCACGTTCATCATTATGTGCCGAAGCCGGAACACAATCCGTTCCTCAGCCTGGTGCCTGAGCAGGGTGTGAAGCTGACGCCGCGCCATTACGCCTACCTGAAAATTTCTGAAGGCTGCAACCATCGCTGCACCTTCTGCATCATCCCGTCAATGCGTGGCGATCTCGACAGCCGTCCGATTGGCGCGGTGCTCGACGAAGCCAAACGCCTGGTGGAAGCCGGCGTTAAAGAGCTGCTGGTGATTTCGCAGGACACCTCCGCCTATGGCGTGGACGTGAAGCACCGCACCGGTTTCTGGAACGGTTCGCCGGTGAAAACCAGCATGGTCAGCCTGTGCGAGCAGCTGGCGAAGCTCGGCGTCTGGGTGCGTCTGCACTATGTCTATCCGTATCCGCATGTGGATGATGTGATCCCGCTGATGGCGGAAGGCAAAATCCTGCCCTACCTGGATATTCCGTTACAGCACGCCAGCCCGCGTATTCTTAAGCTGATGAAGCGTCCGGGTGCCGTTGAACGTACGCTGGAGCGCATCAAGCGCTGGCGTGAAATCTGCCCGGAACTGACGCTGCGTTCCACCTTTATCGTCGGCTTCCCCGGTGAAACCGAAGAAGATTTCCAGATGCTGCTCGACTTCCTGAAAGAAGCGCGTCTCGACCGCGTCGGCTGCTTCCAGTACAGCCCGGTTGAAGGCGCCACTGCCAACCAGCTGCCGGACCAGGTGCCGGACGAGGTGAAACAGCAGCGCTTCGAACGCTTTATGCAGCTGCAACAGCAGATCTCCGCAGAGCGCCTGCAGGAGAAGATCGGTCGCGAAATTCTGGTGATCATCGATGAAGTGGACGAAGAAGGTGCCGTGGGCCGCAGCATGGCCGATGCGCCGGAAATCGACGGTGCGGTCTATCTGAACGGCGACCGTCAGGTGAAAGTCGGCGATGTGGTGCGCGTTAAAGTCGAGCACGCCGATGAGTATGACCTGTGGGGTAGCCGGGTTTAATCTCTCCTCCCCCATGCCCGTCATGGGGGAAACATCTGCACATTATTTTACGTGGTAATTATTTTCCTGCGACAGTAAAGCGTCCTTCTTTTACACCGATAACCTCTTTACACGCCCTTCCTCAAAGAGATATCCGGATGCTGAAAAGAATGAAAGTCGTGACCGCCATCATCGTCATTCTGGTGGTCTTTACAGCCATGCAGGCCGTTTCCGGCTCGCTGTTTTTAACCTCGCTGATCGCCGGTCAGCGTAACTTCACCACCAGCGATCAATTATCCCATCAGCAGCGCGAACTGGCCGACGGCTGGCAAACGCTGGTGAAAACCCGCGTCACCATTAACCGCGTTGCCATCCGCATCCTGAAGAAACAGACCGATGCGGCATCGCTGGCGGCAATCGATCAATTACTGGTGGCGGCAGGTGCCTCACTCGACGAAGCGCGCCAGCACTTTGACCAGTATAAAAGCCTGCCGCGCATTGCAGGCCAAAGCGATGCCGCAGCCACGCTGGTTGAGGCAAAATTTAGCGCGATGGCCGATCTGATGCAGCAATCCGCGGCGTTTCTTAAAGCCAACGATTATCCTTCCTACGGCAATCTTGATGCCCAGCAGGCGCAGGACGATCTTGAAGCCGCCTACAAAGAGTGGCGTGCGCAGAATGTGCAGCTGCTGGCCAAGGCCAGCGCCGGCAATCAAAGCACCTACCATCACATGATGGTGATGGTGGCGGTGATAGCGGTGGTGGTGGTCCTGATGCTGGTGGCGGTGTGGGTACTGGTGCGCCACATTCTGCTGACGCCGATGAAGCAGCTGCAAAAGCAGATGGAACGCTTTGCCGAAGGCGACCTTTCCGCCACCTTACAGGTGGAAGGCCATAGCGAAATGGCCGCGCTGGCCGCCAGCCTTAACCATATGCAGCAGGCGCTGCTGAGCACCGTCAGCAACGTGCGGGACAGCGCCGACGCGATTTTCAGCAGCGTCAGCGAAATCGCCAGCGGCAACAACGATCTCTCCTCACGTACCGAGCAACAGGCCGCCTCGCTGGAAGAGACCGCCGCCAGCATGGAACAGCTTACCGCGACGGTGAAGCAGAATGCCGATAACGCCCGTCAGGCTACGCAACTGGCAAAAACAGCCTCCGACACCGCCGACAAGGGGGGCAATGTGGTCGCCGGTGTGGTGAAAACCATGCACGACATTGCCGACAGTTCGAAAAAGATCGCCGATATCACCAGCGTGATCGATGGCATCGCCTTCCAGACCAATATCCTCGCGCTGAACGCCGCGGTGGAAGCGGCGCGCGCCGGGGAACAGGGACGTGGATTTGCCGTGGTGGCTGGCGAAGTGCGTAACCTTGCCCAGCGCAGCGCCCAGGCGGCGAAAGAGATCAAACTGCTGATTGAAAACTCGGTGCAGCGCGTGAACCTCGGTTCACAGCAGGTCGGCAGCGCCGGTGACACCATGCAGGAGATCGTCAGCGCCGTAACCCGCGTCACCGACATTATGGGCGAGATCGCCTCGGCCTCGGATGAGCAGAGTCGCGGTATTGACCAGATTGGCCAGGCGGTGAACGAAATGGATCGCGTGACCCAGCAGAACGCCACGCTGGTGCAGGAATCCGCCAATGCGTCCGTCTCGCTGGAGCAGCAGGCCAGCCGCCTGGCGGCGGCGGTGGCACGTTTTAATACCGGCGTGCGTCAGGTCACGGCTGCCGCGCCGCTGGTGCGTCAGACGAAAGCTATCGCTGCCCCCCGCGCGGCTGCGGTGAGCGGTAACGATAACTGGGAGACGTTCTGATAAAAGCCGGGGCGGCATAAGATCTCAACCGCCATTAAAACGGTCAGCATAAAATCTCAACCGGTATTAAAACGGTCGGCATAAAATCTGAACCGGTATTAAAACGGTCGGCATTAATGCCGACCCTACGTGTAGGGTGCGCATTTATGCGCACCCTTCTACTGCCCTCAGGTTTTCAGCTTCGGGTCCAGCGCGTCGCGCAGCCCATCTCCCAACAGATTAAACGCCAGCACGGTCAGGAAAATCGCCAGGCTGGGGAAAATCGCCACATGAGGCGCAATCACCATATCGGCCCGCGCCTCATTCAGCATCGCGCCCCACTCCGGCGTCGGCGGTTGCGCGCCAAGGCCGAGAAACGACAGGCTGGCGGCGGTGATAATTGAGGTGCCGATGCGCATAGTGAAATACACCACGATCGACGACACCGTCCCCGGCAGAATATGGCGCATGATGATGGTCCAGTCCGTTGCCCCAATGCTTCGCGCCGATTCAATATAGGTTTGATGCTTCAGCACCAGCGTATTGCCGCGTACCAGACGCGCAAACGCCGGGATACTGAAAATCGCCACCGCGACAATCACGTTACTCATGCCGCTGCCCATAATCGCCACCACGGCAATCGCCAGCAGGATGCCGGGAAAGGCAAACAGCACATCGCACACGCGCATGGTGATTCGATCCCACCAGCCTTCGTAATAACCCGCCAGCAGCCCCAGCACCGTGCCGATCACCGTACCAATCGCCACCGAGAAAAACCCGGCAATCAGCGAGATACGCGTCCCCACCAGCACCCGGCTGAAGATATCGCGTCCGAGCGAATCAACGCCAAACCAGTGGATTAATGACGGGCCTTCATTCAGCCGGTCGTAGTCAAAATAGTTTTCCGCATCGAACGGAGCAATCCACGGGGCAACAAACGCCACCACAATCAGCAGCAGCACAAACACTCCGGCCAGCATCGCAACGTGCTGTCGGCGAAAACGCCGCCAGAATTCGCGCCACGGTGTGCGTACCCGGTTCTCCGTCATCATCGGCATGGTTTTCAATGCCGCTTCGCGTCGCCAGTTTTTCATTGCGACTCCTTACCTGTAGCGAATAGCCGGGTTGATCGCCGCGTACAGCATATCGACAATCAGGTTAATCAGAATGAACTCCAGCGAGAACAGCAGCACCTCGGCCTGAATCACCGGGTAATCGCGCATCTCCACTGAATCCACCAACAGACGGCCAAGGCCGGGCCAGTTGAACACCACCTCCACCACAATCGAGCCGCCGAGCAGAAAGCCAAATTGCAGCCCCATCATGGTGACTACCGGGATCATCGCGTTGCGCAGCCCGTGCTTCACTACCACCAGCGATTCGCGCACCCCTTTGGCGCGCGCGGTGCGCATATAATCTTCCTGCATCACCTCGACGAACGAGGCGCGGGTGAAGCGCGCCATCACCGCCGCCACGGCGGCGCCGAGGGTGATGGACGGCAGAATATAATGTCGCCAGCTGTCGGCGCCGACGGTCGGCAACCAGCCGAGATCGACGGAAAACACCTGCATCAGCAACATACCGAGGGCAAAGGCGGGAAACGAGATGCCGGAAACCGCCAGCGTCATGCCGATACGGTCCGGCCAGCGGTTACGCCACACGGCCGAGACGATACCAATCGCCATGCCGAACAGCACCGCCCACACCATGCTGCTGAGCGTCAGCCACAGGGTCGGCAAAAAGCGTGAGGCGATTTCACTGGAAACCGGACGCTTCGATACCATCGACTGACCAAAATCGCCCTGCACCGCATTCAGCATAAAATGCCAGAACTGCTTAATCAGCGGCTGATCCAGCCCCAGTTCCTGGCGCACCAGCGCCACCACCGACGCATCCGCTTCCGGCCCGGCCACCAGGCGCGCCGGATCGCCCGGCAGCAGATGCACAAACAGGAACACCAGCACCGCCACAATCAGCAGCGTGGGGATCAGTCCCAGTAATCGTTTGAGAAAATAATTCAGCATTCATCGTCCTGCACGGCAATGGCCAGCCCTGAAGGCTGGCCTTATCTACCCGTTATCGTTCCGGGTATCGGTTACTTCAGGTCAGCCTCATCAAAACTGAATGAGGTATCAGGCATGACGTAAAAACCGCTCAGATTTTTGTTGTTGGCAGAGAGCAGCTGCTCCACCACCAGCGGAATCCACGGATGATCGTTCCAGATACGATCCTGAGCATCTTTGTACAGCTTCGCCTTCTGGTCGCGATCGGTGGTTTTCAGCGCGTCGGCCAGATCTTTATCCACCTGCGGATTGCTGTAAAACGCGGTGTTAAAGATGGCTGGCGGCCATGAAGTGGTGGCGAACAGCGGCGTCAGCGCCCAGTCAGCTTCGCCGGTAGAGGCCGACCAGCCGGTGTAGAACATCCGCACGCCGCTCTCTTTCTGGCCTTTGCTCTCCACTTCAGCCGCACGCTGACCGGCATCCATCGCCGTGACTTTCACTTTCACGCCAACCTGCGCCAGCTGCTGCTGGGTGAACTGCAACACTTTCTGCGCAGTGCTGTGGTTATGCGACGACCACAGCGTAGTCTCGAAACCGTTGGGGAAACCCGCTTCTTTCAGCAATTCACGCGCTTTCGCCGGATCGTAGGCAACGGCCGGGTATTTCTGCGCAAAGTCGATAGCAGGCGGCACGATGCCGGTCGCCGGGGTGGCATAACCGGCAAACGCCACTTTCGCCAGCGCCTGGCGGTTGATGGCGTACTCCAGCGCTTCACGCACCTTCGGGTTGTCGAACGGTTTCTGGGTCACGTTCAGGCTGATATAACGCTGCATAATCGACGGCGTGGTGACCACATCAAGCTTGCTGTTTTTCTCCAGCAGTTTGGCCTGCTCAAACGGCACCGGGAAGGCGAAGGTCGCTTCGCCGGTCTGCAACATCGCCGCGCGGGTGTTGTTATCCACCACCGGACGCCAGGTGATGCTGTCGAGTTTCGGGTAGCCTTTCTTCCAGTAACCGTCCCACTTCTTCACCTTAACGAAGTCGGTCTGGTTCCAGGTCACAAATTCGAACGGGCCGGTGCCGACCGGGTGGAAACCAATATCCTTGCCATATTTTTTCAGCGCGGTGGGAGAAATCATCACCGCCGCCGGATGGGCGAGGTTATTGATAAAGGCTGAGAACGGCTGCTTCAGGGTGATTTTTACCGTGGTGGGATCAACCACTTCGGTGGTGGCAATGTACTTAAACAGGTTGTAGCGCTTGAGATGGTTATCCGGGTTGCTGGCGCGATCGAGGTTAACTTTAACCGCTTCGGCGTTGAAATCGGTGCCATCCTGGAACTTGACGTTCGGGCGCAGTTTGATGGTGTAGGTCAGACCATCGCTGCTGGCCTGATAGCTTTCCGCCAGCACATTGGTCAGCTTCATATCTTTATCGAAACCGAACAATCCCTGATAGAAAGATTTCGCCACCGCCTGCGACAGCGTGTCGTTGGCATCGTAAGGGTCAAGCGTGGTGAACGTTGAAGCCACGGCAATCACCGCATCTTTCGCCGCCCAGGCCGGTAGCGCCAGCGCCGAACTTAACAACCCGGCAGTGATAACCCCTTTACGCATAAAATTGTGCATCGCTATCATTCTCCTGTAGTCCCTGTCTGTACGCGACACCGCCTGGTGACGCGGATGAGTTGCTGCTATTCAGGTGCCGCTGATGGCGTGGCGGGCGACAAAATGCCCCGGCGCCACCTCAAGTAATGGCGCCACTTCCGGCTCATCGCCCAGCGGACGAATCGGGCTGGGGATTTCATCCACCAGCAACGCCCGCTCGCGGCGCCGGTGCGCCGGATCGGCCACCGGCACCGCGGCCATCAGTTTTTTGGTATAGGGATGGCGCGGCTGCTCAAACACCGCCTGACGCGGCCCCATCTCCACAATTTGTCCGAGATACATCACCGCCACACGATGGCTGATGCGTTCCACCACCGCCATATCGTGGGAAATAAACAGAAACGCGATGCCGAATTCGCGCTGCAAATCGAGCATCAGGTTGATGATTTGCGCCTGTATCGACACGTCCAGCGCCGAGACCGATTCATCGGCGATCACCACTCTGGGATTTAACGCCAGCGCGCGCGCAATGCAGATGCGCTGACGCTGACCACCCGAAAATTCATGCGGGTAGCGCTGCGCGTGTTCCGGCAGCAGCCCGACCCGCTCCAACAGCCAGGCGACGCGCTGCTCGGCCTGGCGGCGGCTCATCGCCCGATGCACCAGCAACGGTTCCATAATGGAAAATCCCACCGTCAGACGGGGATCGAGCGAGGCGTAAGGGTCCTGAAAGATAAACTGAATATCGCGGCGCAGCGTCGCCAGCGCGCGTCCCTGCAACGCGTCGATACGCTGCCCATCAAAGGTGATGGTGCCGCCCTGGCTGGCGACCAGACGCAGCAGGGAACGCCCGGTGGTGGATTTACCGCAGCCCGACTCCCCCACCAGCGCCAGCGTCTCTCCGGCGTAGAGATCAAAACTGACCTTCTCCACCGCGTGAACGCGGCGTTTAACCCGATTGAGCAAACCGCCGCGAATATCGAAGCGCGTCACCAGATCGCGCACCTGCAAAATCGGCGGGCGATCATGACGTACCGTGTCCTGCGGCGTCTGCACTTCGGTGCGGCCATCGTTATGCAGCAACGGGAATTTGGCGGGAAATGCCTGCCCGCTCATCGCGCCCAGCCTTGGGACGGCAGCCAGCAGCGCGCGGGTATAGGGTTGCTGCGGCTGGTCAAACAGTTGCTGCACCGGCGCGCGCTCGACCACATCGCCGCGATACATCACCTGCACGCGATCGGCCATCTCGGCGACCACGCCCATATCGTGGGTGATGAAAATCACCCCCATCTGCATCTCTTTTTGCAGCACGCGAATCAGTTGCAGGATCTGCGCCTGAATGGTGACGTCGAGGGCCGTGGTGGGTTCATCGGCAATCAACAACGCCGGTTTGCAGGAGAGCGCCATGGCGATCATCACGCGCTGACGCATCCCGCCAGAGAGCTGATGCGGATAGCGCGTCAGCACGTTTTGCGCTTCGGGGATACGTACCAGATCCAGCATACGCCGCGCTTCCGCCAGCGCCTGCTGATGGCTTTTGCCCTGATGCAGTCGGATCGATTCGGCGATCTGCTCACCCACGGTGAACACCGGGTTAAGCGAGGTCATCGGCTCCTGGAAGATCATCGCCATGTCGGCACCGCGTACGCGGCGCATCTGGCTGGCCGAGGCCTGCATCACATCCAGCAACTCGCCGTTACGCCGCCGCAGGGTGATCTCGCCGCTGACGTCGCCGCCCGCCTGCTCAATCAGCCGCATCAGCGCCAGTGAAGTGACCGATTTACCGGAACCCGACTCCCCCACCAGCGCCAGCGTCTCGCCGCGATGCAGATCAAGAGACAACTGACGCACCGCTTCAGTGATACGTCCTTCATGCTGAAACCGCACGTTCAGGTCACGGACTGCCAGAACCTGTTCGTCGGCCAATTGCAGCTTTCGATCCGTCATGCCTGCTCCTTAGCTGTCGCGGTAAATGGCTACCTCTACCTCGCCACCGACGTAAGCGAATCCGCGGTACATGCCTTCGCTGTTAAATGGCAGCGCCACGTTACCGTGACAATCGACGGCAATCAGCCCGCCGCTGCCGTCCAGCTCCTGCACTTTATCGTGGATGACGCTGGCGCAGGCCTGTTGCAGCGAACGTCCGGCATAGCGCATCTGCGCCGCCACATCGTAAGCCGCCAGCGTGCGGATAAAGACCTCGCCGGTGCCGGTGCAGGAGACCGCGACGCTGTCGTTGCTGGCGTAGCAGCCCGCGCCCACCAGCGGTGAATCACCCACACGCCCGGCCTGTTTATTGGTCATGCCGCCGGTGGAGGTGGCCGCCGCCAGGTTGCCATCCAGATCGAGCGCTACCGCTCCCACGGTGCCGAATTTACGATCGGGGTCCAGCGGGTCGTCGCTCTGCGCGGCGCCATCGTGGTCCAGCACCATCTGCTGGCTGCTGAGCGCGCGTTGCAGCTGCTCCCAGCGTTCCGGTGTGGAGAAGTAATCCGGCTCGACCTGTTCCAGCCCCTGCTGCTGCGCAAAGGCTTCTGCGCCTGCGCCGATAAACATCACATGCGGACTGGCTGCCAGCACTGCGCGCGCCGCAAGGATAGGATTGCGGATACGGTTAACCCCCGCCACCGCGCCGACATCCAGGGTGCGGCCATCCATAATGCTGGCGTCGAGTTCGTGCGTCCCCTGATGGGTGAACACCGCGCCTTTACCGGCGTTAAACAGCGGACACTCTTCCAGCAGGCGTACCGCTTCGGTCACCGCATCCAGCGCGCTGCCGCCGTCGGCAAGAATTTGCTGACCGGTCGCGAGAATCGCCGCCAGTTGCTGACGATAATACTGTTCTTTTTCGGCGCTCATCGCCGCGCGGGTGATCGCTCCCGCACCGCCGTGAATGGCGATTACTGCTTTAGTCATACCCATTACCCTGTCAAGGAATCCGAACCAAAAACACTGATTTAGAATGGTTTTCATTATTTTTTGGCAATTTTCGACTATAGAAAGGCCATCCAGCCTTGTAAAGCAGAAACTGTGCTGCCGGGTCATAACCTTTTATTGTGGTTTATGCCTTTAAGTTTGACAAAAGCGTGAGCGGTGTCCGGTTACGCAGGTGCAGAACACTATACTCACTGCAAAGATGATGCCGGAGCTACCTATGAACAGTTATACCCATGCCCTGGTGCTGGTTCAGGGTAAAGAAGATGGCGCACTGCTGCTCAGCGAGGCCGTCACGCTGGCTGAGCAACTGCAAATGACCATTACGCTGGCGCACATTAGCGATGACTACCGGGAAATGAACTATGCCGCGGACAGCCTGATGAACGATGTGGTATCGGACGAGGTTATCCGGGCGAAAGCGCTGATGAGTAAGCTCGCAGCCAGCGTAACCATGCCGATTAAATGCTACCAGCTGGTCACTCTGCACCGCTTTAACGATATTGCAAAATGCATTGCGGAAAAACATATCGATTTAGTGATTGCCGGACACCGCAACCGCTTTATGGGTGTCCTTACCTCAAAATCAATGGAGTACATCAACCGATTAAGCATTGATGTGCTGATTAAACATTTGCCATACGAATAGGGTGACGGGCATTTGCCCGCATGTGACTCGGCGGACAAATGCCACCATAATAGACGGCATCTGACATAACCAGGCTGATATGGACATGGAACCTTTTACCGCAGGCTTAATCTCCCTCGAAGACGCGCAGCAAAAAATGCTGGCGCAACTCACCCCGATTACCGACTCACTCCAGGTGCCGCTGTTTGAAGCAGCCGGACGCATCACCGCTGCGCCGGTACTCTCGCCGCTGGATGTGCCGCCGTTTGATAATGCCGCGATGGACGGTTATGCCGTGCGGCTGGCCGACCTGAGCGACAAGCGCGTATTGCCGGTGGCCGGTAAGGCCTTCGCCGGTGCGCCATTCAGCGGCGAGTGGCCCGCTGGCAGCGTGGTGCGCATTATGACCGGGGCGCCGGTGCCTGCGGGCTGTGACGCGGTGGTGATGCAGGAAGAGACTGAACAACGTGACGACGGCATTGTGATCACTGCGCCGGTCAGCGCCGGGCAGCATATCCGTCGCAGCGGCGAAGATATTCAGGCCGGCAAGCAGGTGCTGGATGCGGGCGTGCGGTTGGGTGCGGCGGAGCTGCCGCTGCTCGCTTCGCTCGGCATTGCCGAAGTGAGCGTGCTGCGCAAACTGCGCGTGGCAATCTTCTCCACCGGCGATGAATTGCAGGCGGTGGGCCAGCCGCTGGCTGCCGGGCAGATCTACGATACCAACCGCTTCACCGTGCGGCTGATGCTCAACAAACTCAGCTGTGAAGTGATCGATCTTGGAGTGATTGCGGACGATCCAGAGGCACTGCGCCAGGCCTTTAGCGAAGCCGATCGTCAGGCTGACGTGGTGATCAGCACCGGCGGGGTGTCGGTGGGTGAAGCCGATTTCACCAAAGCGATGCTGGAGGAGCTGGGCGCCATTACCTTCTGGAAGCTGGCCATCAAACCCGGCAAACCCTTTGCCTTTGGCCGCCTGGCCAACAGCTGGTTCTGCGGCCTGCCCGGCAATCCGGTTTCCGCCGCCGCCACTTTTTATCAGCTGGTGCAGCCGCTGCTGGCCACGCTGACCGGGCAGAAAACCCGCATCATGCCTCCGCGTTTGCGCGCACGCGCGGCGCAGCGGCTGAAAAAATCCCCCGGACGACTCGATTTTCAACGCGGCATCTTTAGTCGCGGCGAGGATGGCATGATAGAAGTGCGCAGCACCGGCCCGCAAGGCTCCCACGTATTCAGCTCTTTTGCCTTAGCCAACTGTTTTATCGTGCTGGAGCGTGAGCGCGGCGATGTTGAGGCTGGCGAATGGGTTGAGGTCGAGCCGTTCAACAGTTTGCTGGAGGGATAAATGCACGCCGAGCTGAGCGATGAAGAGATGCTGCGCTACAACCGGCAGATCGTACTGCGCGGCTTCGATTTTGACGGTCAGGAGAGGCTGAAAGCCGCACGCGTGCTGGTGATCGGCCTTGGCGGTCTCGGCTGTGCCGCGTCGCCTTACCTGGCGGCGGCCGGGGTCGGCCAGCTGACGCTGCTCGATTTCGATACCGTCGCGCTGAGTAATCTGCAACGCCAGATCCTGCATCACGACGACACTCTCGGCAGGGCCAAGGTGGATTCGGCGGCGCAGCAACTGGCGGCGATCAATCCGCACTGTCAGCTGGAGGCGATCAATGCCCGGCTCGACGATGACGCCCTGGCTGCGCTGATTGCCCGGCACGATGCGGTGCTGGATTGCACCGATAACGTCAGTACCCGTGAACAGATCAACCGTCTGTGCTGGCAGCACAAGGTGCCGCTGATTTCTGCCGCCGCCATCCGCATGGAAGGCCAGCTTAGCGTATTTACCTGGCAGCCCGGCACGCCCTGCTATCGCTGCATCAGCCGCTTGTTTGGCGAACAGGCGCTGAGCTGCGTCGAGGCAGGCGTGATGGCGCCGCTGGTTGGGGTGATGGGTTCATTGCAGGCGATGGAGACGTTAAAAGTGCTGGCAGCATTTGGCACACCGGCCAGCGCACGGCTGCTGATGTACGATGCGTTCAGCGCGGAGTTCCGTAATATGAAGGTGGCGCAGGATGCGCATTGCGAGGTGTGCGGGGTGAAGTGATGGGCTGGTCGGCATCAATGCCGACCCTACACCGTAGGGTGCGCATTAATGCGCACCGTTTGGATGTATGCATGAAACGCCAGCGCATTGATGCGCACCGTATCCATGCAGCCTTACACAATCCCCTGGCTACGCAGATAATCTTCGTAGTTGCCGGTGAAGTCCACCAGGCGATCGCCTCTCATCTCCAGCACACGGGTTGCCAGCGAGCTGACAAACTCACGGTCGTGTGAAACGAAGATCAGCGTGCCTTCATACATCTCCAGCGCCATATTGAGCGATTCAATCGACTCCATATCGAGGTGGTTGGTCGGTTCGTCCATGATCAGAATGTTCGGTTTCTGCATCATCAGTTTACCAAACAGCATCCGGCCCTTCTCACCCCCGGACAGCACCTTCGCTGGCTTTTTGATGTCGTCCTGGCTGAACAGCAGACGACCGAGGATGCCGCGCACCGCCTGCTCGTCATCGCCGTCCTGCTTCCACTGGCTCATCCAGTCAAACACCGTCAGGTCATCAGCAAAATCTGCCGCGTGATCCTGCGCGTAATAACCGATGCGCGCGTTCTCTGACCATTTCACCGTGCCGCTGTCTGGCGTCAGTTCACCCACCAGCGTTTTCAGCAGCGTGGTTTTACCGATACCGTTGGCACCCAGCACCGCCATTTTCTCGCCCACTTCCAACAGCAGATTGAGGTTTTTAAACAGCGGACCGTTATCAAAACCTTTGGTGATGGCTTCCACTTCCAGCGCATTACGGAACAGTTTCTTATCCTGCTCGAAACGGATATACGGGTTCTGACGGCTGGAGGCTTTCACTTCATCCAGTTTGATTTTATCAATCTGTTTGGCGCGTGAAGTCGCCTGACGTGATTTAGAGGCGTTAGCGCTAAAACGGCTGACGAAGGATTGCAGCTCGGCAATTTGCGCTTTCTTTTTCGCGTTATCCGATAATAAACGCTCACGCGCCTGGGTCGCCGCGGTCATATATTCGTCATAGTTACCCGGATAAACGCGCAGTTCGCCATAATCGAGATCCGCCATATGCGTACAAACCATATTCAGGAAATGACGGTCATGCGAAATGATGATCATGGTACTGTTGCGTTCGTTCAGTACCTGCTCCAGCCAGCGGATGGTGTCAATATCCAGGTTGTTGGTCGGTTCATCGAGCAACAGAATATCCGGATTGGCAAATAATGCCTGCGCCAGCAACACACGTAATTTCCAGCCGGGAGCAATTTCACTCATCGGGCCGTAATGCTGCTCAACCGGAATGCCAACACCCAGTAATAACTCCCCTGCGCGGGATTCGGCACTGTAACCATCCATCTCACCGTATTCCACTTCAAGGTCGGCGACTTTATAGCCTTCCTCTTCGCTCATTTCCGGCAAAGCATATATACGGTCACGCTCCTGCTTGACGGTCCATAATTCATGGTGACCCATAATGACGGTGTCCAGCACGCTATATTGCTCAAACGCAAACTGGTCCTGACGCAACTTACCGATACGCTCATTCGGGTCGAGGGAAACATTTCCCGCCGATGGCACCAGGTCGCCGCCCAGTATTTTCATGAAGGTCGATTTACCGCTGCCGTTCGCACCGATTAAACCGTAACGATTACCGCCGCCAAATTTAACGGAGATATTCTCAAACAGCGGCTTGCTGCCGAACTGCATGGTGATATTGCTGGAAACTAACACGGCATTGACCTTTGTTACGCAGTGGAGGAAAAAACAGCGGGCATTATGCCAGAAGCAGGCACCCGGACGCCACCTCTGCGCCTGCCGGACCTGCGGTTTGCGCGGCAGCGTGTTGTTGCCAATACAGAAATAAAAAAGCCGGAGGTGACATCCACCTCCGGCTCCCGCTTACAAGGATTGTGCAGCTTATTTGATCAGGAAATCATCCAGGCTTTTGCCGCTGTCCAGCGCCTTTTTAATGGCAGCTGGGGTACGGCCCTGGCCGGTCCAGGATTTCACTTCGCCGTTCTCATCAGTGTAAGAATATTTTGCCGGGCGCGGCGCACGCTTAGCGCGTTTTTTACCGGTTTCCAGCGCACCCAGTAATTCGTTAGGATCGATGCCGTCAGCCAGCAGCATTTCGCGGTATTTAGACAGTTTCTCTTCTTTTTCGCGATTCTGTGCTTCTTCAGCTTGTACTTCTTCACGACGCTCAGTCACTACCACGGTTAATTTTTCCAGAATTTCTTCCAGATCGGTCAGTGGCAGTTCACGAGCCTGTGCACGTAATGTGCGAATGTTGTTCAGAACTTTAAATGCGTCACTCATCACAATGTCCTTGCTTAAGGGGTTTAAATAAACTGTAGTGGCAAGATTACCCAATTCAAATAAAAAAATAAATTAATTTTATAGCAGGGATAATTCTTAAGTGATGAAGATATTCATCGCGCACTTCATTAAACCAGGCCGCTCGCTTTAATTAACCCTGAATTAACACCGGCGAGCTGAACTTTCGTTTAGTGGATAATCCTTCCTGCCGCAGAAGTGAACACAATGGTAAACAAAGATTAATGAGCGTACTAAAACATGTTTTCACTGCACGTTTTATTTTTTATCCATGACAACTCTATGCTCTTTTTTTACTTAACGCCGACATAAAAAAGGCCGGGTTCTCACCGGCCTGTGACACGCTTTTTAGCGCCGCTGTTCAGGAACTTTTCTTCATGGCTGGGGTTAATGTCGCAGTTTCTTCATCATCAGAGAGCCAGTCGTGCAAATAATGTTCAATCTGTTCCAGCGAGCGGTTACGTGTTTCCGGTACGCAACGAATAACAAAAATCGCCCCACCGATACCAATGGCGGCAAAAATAAAGAACGCACCGGATAATCCTACCGCGGCCAGCAGAATCGGGAACATCAGCGAGATAAAGAAATTGGCAATCCACATGGCAAAAACCGCGCCGCCCATAAAAATACCGCGCAACCGCGTAGGAAAGATTTCCGACAGCAGCAGCCAGGTCACCGGCGATAATGCCCCCTGCTGGAAACTCAAAAACATCAACATGCCAAGCAGCACCATATAACTGCGCAGCGCATCCGGTTGACCATGAATCGTTTCCGGCATCAGATAACTGATAGCGCCAATAAACACCAGGCAGGCAGTACATCCAAACTGACCGATTTTCGTCATGGTGCGACGCCCGATACGTCCCAGCAACCAGATGCCAACAAAGGTCATCAGCACCGAAATCACCCCATTGGCGATGGTGGCAACCAGCGCGGCGTTATCACTCATGCCAACGGCTTTCAGCATGGTCGGCGCGTAATACATAATGGTATTTACGCCGGTCAGCTGCTGAATCACTGCAATCCCGATCCCCATCAGGAACAACTTGATCAGCCACGGCTTACGCAAATCGCGCAGACGCGGACGCTGCGTTTGCTGCTCTTCGGTGAGCGTTTCCTCGATTTCCGTCAGTTCCCACTCCACATCCCGCGACGCACGCGTACGCTCCAGCACCTGACGCGCCTCGGCCAGACGGCCCTTCATCGCATACCAGCGCGGCGTATCCGGCATAAACAGCATACCGAACCACAGCAGCACGGCAGGCAGCGTCGCCACCGCCAGCATCCAGCGCCAGGTGGTCTCCCCGCCCCACACCGCGTTGAAACCGGCATTGGAGATATAGGCCAGCATCTGGCCGGAGACGATCATCAGTTCCTGAATCGTCACCAGCTGCCCGCGCTTATTCGCCGGGGCGATTTCGGCGATATACACCGGCACCGTCGCCGATGCGCCGCCGACTGCCACGCCGAGCACCAGGCGGAAGAAAATCATCCAGTCGACATCGGGTGCCATGGCGGTGCCGATCGCGCCAGTCGCGAAGATAACGGCCAGCACCAGAATGATTTTTCTCCGCCCGGCGGCAGCGGCAAAGTGACCGGCGGCCAGGGCGCCAAACGCGGCGCCGAACAGCAGGCTACTGGTGACCAGACCGGTGGTAAAAGGCGTGAGATGCAGGTCATCGCCCATAAACAGCAGCGCACCCGAAATAACGCCGGTGTCATAGCCGAACAGCAAGCCACCCAGGGTGGCAACCAGCGCGATCACCTTCACAAAGGGTTCTGTGCGCGTCGAACTGTTCGGCCCTGATGCTTTGTTGGGCGTGAGGTAAGTTTCCCGGGACATAGTGACTCCTTCGCAGATAAGAGATAGGGTAAAAATAGATTATTTCTGCCGAAAGGAATAAATATGAAACTTAAGTTTTGCGTAACATGGTATTAACATGCGGAGCCGATCACAAAACAACCAATTACACCTGGCGATTGCGGAAAAATACGCAATCAACGCTTTGCATTCGTGCCGGAAGGAAAATTTTTATTTCAAAATGGCGAGCGCCGCACATCGATGTGTGCGGCGTGCTGCGGGGCGCTATTTCACGTCGGTGGCTGGACCAAACACCGAATATTCCGGCAGATTGACGTTCTGGTAAGGTTCCCAGCCGCCGCCGAGGGCTTTATATAACGCCACCAGATCAAGCGCGGTTTGCATCCGCGCCTGCGTCGATTGCGCCTCAGCCTGCGCCAGCTGACGCTGCGCATCCAGCACCTCAAGGAATGTCGAGATGCCCTGGCGATAGCTGTCGCTGGCCAAATCGAAGGCGCGTTGCAGCGCCCCGGTGGTTTCATCCAGCGCGGTAACCTGCTGCTGATCGGCACGGTAGCTCACCAGCGCGTTTTCCACATCCTGCAAGGCGGTAAGCACCGTCTGACGATACTGCAACGCCGCGCTGGCCTGCTGCGCGCGGGCCAGTTTCACACTCGATACCAGCTGTCCGCCCTGAAAGATCGGAATCGACAGCGAGGGGCCGACGCTGTAGAAGTGGCTGCTCCAGTTATCCAGGTAGCTGGCATCGGTATTACGCACGCCAAGTTGCCCGGTCAGCGACAGGCTGGGGAACAGCTCCGCCACCGACACGCCGATATTGGCGGTCTGCGCGTGTAGCTGGGCCTCGGCCTCACGGATATCCGGGCGCCGACGCGCCAGGGTAGCAGGAATGCCTACCGGCACCATTTTCGGTAGCGTGGGCAACGGTTTTAGATTTGTCAGTTCCTCATCCAGTGCGCCGGGGGTTTTCCCCAGCAGCACCGCCAGACCGTTCATCGCCTGTCGTTCCTGTGACTGATACTGCGGCAGCTGCGCCTGTAGCGATGACAGCTGAGCGTGGGCATTCTCCACATCGGTCAGCGGGGCCAGCCCGTTACGCTGCCTGCTTTGCGTGAGTTCTGAAGTCTGCTGCGCCACATCGATCTGCTGCTGCAACGTCTGCAATACCGCCTGCGCACCGCGCAGTTGCAGATAAGCGCGCGCCACTTCCGCTTCCAGCGATACCAGCGCATCGTTGCGCTGTTCGATCGCCGCCTGCTGCTGCGCGTTGGCCATCTCCATCTGGCGCCGCACTTTGCCCCACAGATCCAGCTCCCAGCTGGCATCGAAGCTGCCCTGATATAAGGTGACCGGCTGCGTCAGGCTATTGAGCTGGCTCGCCACATCGCTATCCACCTGATCGTACACGCCGTTCGATTCCAGCAACCCTTTCAGGCCGAGCTGCTGGCGCGTCACTTTGGCGGAACCGTTAACAGAGGGGAACAATCCGCCACGCGCCTGCGCCAGCTGTTCACGCGCCCCGGCAATGCGTAACACCGCCTGTTGCAGCGTCAGGTTATCGGCAATGGCGCGGGTGATCAGGCTATCAAGCTGTGGATCATTAAAGGTTTTCCACCACAGCGGATTGATCGCCGCTGACAGAGGTTTCGAGGTTTCCTGGGAAGGCAGATCGCGATAGCTACCCGGCGTTTGCGCGTGCGGCGGCTGATAATCAGGCCCGACCGCACAACCGGCCAGCAGCAGCGCCAGCGTCAACAGGCTGAGTGACGGCGCCAGGCGCGAAGGCTTTTTCATTTTAATGTGCTCCTGCACTGCCTTCGCTCTTGATCGGCGAAAGCAACCAACAAAAAGGAATCAACAGCAACGCCACAATACTCAGGCCCATAAACACGTCGATATAGGCGAGGATGCGCGACTGGGCAATCATCTCCTGATACAGCTGACCGCTGGCCAGCGTCAGCGGATCGCCCACCGCCGTGGTGTAATCACGGATGGCCTGCGCCCAATGCTGCAACGTGAGATTAAACGGCTCATTGAGCGGCGACATGTTATGCACCATGTTGGCCGATTGCGTCTGCATCCGTTCGGTAATCGCCGCGGTCGACAGCGAAATACCGATCGATCCCGCCACGTTACGGAACATGGTAAACAGCGCCGCCGCATCGGCATTCAGGCGCTGCGGCACGGTGATGAACGCAATGGTGGTGAGCGGCACAAACAGGAACCCGAGGCCAATCGACTGCGCGCTGCGCATCATCACCAGGGTAGTGAAATCAACGTTCGGCGTCAGCCGGGTGGAATACAGGAACGCCAGCGCCAGGCAGCTAAAGCCAAAGGCGATGATGTAGCGTGTCTGAACGATGGGCATCAATTTGAGCACCAGCGGGATGGTCAGCACGATCAGCACCGCGCCGGGCGACAGCACCAGCCCGGACCAGGTGGCGGTATAACCGAGATCCTGCTGCGCCAGCTGCGGGAGCACCACCGAGCTGCCATACAGGATCATCGCCATGCCAGCCATCAACAGCCCGGCTACCCAGAAGTTGCGATCTTTCATCACCGTAAGATCCACCACCGGTTTGCGTACATACAACAGCCAGTAGATAGCTCCGACAATGCCGATCACCGCCAGCATCGCAAACAGGCGAATAAAGTGCGAAGCGAACCAGTCGGCGTCTTCACCCCGGTCCAGCATCACCTGCAAACAGCCCAACCCGAGGGTAATCAGCCCAATGCCGATGTAATCGATCTTCAGGCGGCCTTTACTCCATTTACTTTCCCACGGCGGATCTTCCAGCAGCTGGTAAATCGCCAGCACCGTCAGAATCCCCACCGGAATATTAATGAAGAATACCCAGCGCCAGCTGTAGTTATCGGTGATCCAGCCGCCCAGCGTCGGGCCAATGACCGGCGCGACGATAATCGCAATCGAAGAGAGGCCAAATGCCTTGCCGCGATCTTCCGGTTTGAAGTAATCGAGCAGCACCGATTGCTGGGTCGGCTGCAACCCGCCGCCGAAAAAGCCCTGCAACACGCGGAACAGAATGATTTGCCATAACTCGGTGGCGATGCCGCACAAAAATGAGCAGACGGTGAACATCACGATACAGATCATAAAGAACTGTTTGCGGCCAAACAGGCGGGTAAAGAAGGCAGAGATCGGCAGCACGATGCCGTTTGCCACCAGGTACGAAGTCAGCACCCAGGTGGACTCGTCGTAGCTGGAGGAGAGCGACCCGGCGATATGCGGCAGCGCCACGTTAACGATGGTGGTGTCGAGGATCTCCATAAACACCGCCAGCGTTACCGTGATCGCCACTAACCAGGGATTGCTGGCGGGTTTCCAGCTGTCGCTCGCACTCATTCCACCGTCACCTTAGGTTCAACCGACAGCCCCAGCGGCAGCGGATGATTCGGATCGAGACCTTTATCAATAACGATTTTCACCGGAACGCGCTGCACAATTTTCACGTAGTTGCCGGTGGCGTTCTCCGACGGGAAGGTAGAGAAGCGCGAGCCGGTGCCCATCTGAATGCTGTCCACATGCCCTTCCAGTTTGAGGCTCGGCCAGGCATCGACGCTGATGTCCACCTTATCGCCCGGATTCATCCGTTCCAGCTGCGACTCTTTGAAGTTCGCGGTGATCCAGATCTCCGGTGACACCAGCGAGAACAGCGCCGTGCCCGCCTGCACCAGCGAACCGATATGCACATTGCGTTTGGTGACAAAACCATCGTAGGGCGCGCGCACCTCGGTATAGGAGAGATTAAGGTTGGCGGTGTTTAACTGCGCCTGTGCCTGCTCCACCTGTTGCTGGCGGGCTTCGACGTTGGTTTCCTGCTGACGAATCTGCAACGCCACCTGCGAAGCCACTTCCACCTGCGCTTTGGCGCTTTGCAGCTGAGCTTCGGCAGACCGCAATTGCGCGGCTGAGGTATCGATATTGCTCTGCGAGGTAGCGCGTGGATCAACGCCACGCTGGCGGCGGTAATCCGCCTGCGCATTCAGCAAACTGGCCTGCGCTTTAGCCTGATCGGCTAACGCCTGATCGCGCTGCGCCGGATACTGTACGCGCGACAACGCCAGCTGGGCCTGCGCCTGATGCAGCTGCGCCTTTGCCAGTCCCAGCTGGGCTTGTGCCTGATCGCGCTGCGCGATGTTATCACGCGGATCGATCTCCACCAGCAAATCGCCTTTTTTCACCCGCTGGTTATCCCTGACCAGCAGGTTAACGACGTAGCCAGCGGCTTTCGGGGCGATGGTCACCGCGTTGCCCTCGGTAAAGGCATCGTCGGTGGTTTCAATATTGCGGTTGATGAACCAGAAGAAAAAAATCACCAGCAGCATGATCACCACCACAATGGCGAGAATAATCAGCGGCTTTTTACCGGGGCGCTTACGTTCTGGCTCATCTTTTTCGGCTGAATGGGTATCTGTTGTCTGGTGTGGGTCCTGCGGCTCGCGCGAGTCGCGCGCTGACGGCTGATTTTCGTTATCACTCATAAATTGTCATCTTAGGCTGGCCCCGATCCCCGGGCGTAAACGGTCAAGTTAACCTTAGATAAGAAACTGACAAATTCCAGCATATCTTTACATAAGCGATAAAAACACGCATTTTCGGCTAAAATGCGTGATAAGCGACTGAAAATCCGCTGTCTGTTGCCTTACGGCGAGGAGAATTCGCTGGCTTAGCGCAGCCAGAGCAATAGCAGCCAGCCGCTGATCATCGACCATGCCAGCATCGGCAGCGAAAACAGGTGAAAACGCCACCAGACGCGGCGATCCTTCGCCATACGCAGCGCAATCAGGTTTGCCAGCGATCCCGGCAACAGGCCAAAGCCACCGATATTGACCGCCCAGGCCAGCACATCGGACGGCGGGACTTTCTGCAACAACAGAATGGTGGCGGGCACATTACTGATAATCTGCGACAAGCCGATCGCCAGCAGGTATAACCCGCCTTCGCTCAGCTGGCCGATGGCGGCGATATGCGGTTGCAGTAAGGGCAGATGCATCAGCAAAAACACATCGATAAACATCGCGACAAATACCAGCAGCAGGCTCCAGTCGATGCTGATTAGCACCTGACGCGCCAACACCAGAAAACAGCCCGCCACCAGCAGCAGCGCCCAGCCCGTCATCTTCAGCTCCAGCGCCACCACAAACAGGATGTAGAGCAGCACGCTGATGATAAACAGCGGCTTCTGCCACTGCTGCTCCTCGCCTTGCGCATGTTTCTGAATGCTGCGCCCGGAAAAACTCCACCAGGTGAGGAGCATCAGCGTCAGCATCAGCCAGGCGGCGATCGGCAGCATCTGTAAGATAAACGCGGGAACGCTCAGCGAACCGTGGCTCCATAGCAGGATGTTTTGCGGGTTACCGACCGGGGTCAGCAGGGATCCGGCGTTCACCGCCAGCGCTTCAAAAATGATCAGGCGGGAGATCGGCAGCCGGGAGAATTTGCGCAGCGTCAGGGTGAGCGGCACCAGAATAAACAGCGCAACATCATTGGTCAGAAACGTGGAGAGCAGCGCCGCGGCGCACACCATAAACAGCGCCAGCGCGCGTTCATGCTGGAAACGCTGAATCAGGCGCGCGCCCAGCACATCAAAATAGCCGCTGTTTTCCAGCCCTTTGGTCAGCATCAATAACCCGGTCAGGGTCATGATGGTGTGCCAGTCAACCGCGGCGGGTAGCTGCGACCAGCGAAAATCCGCCAGCGGCAACAGAATCACACCCAACAACAACAGCAAATGCAAAATACGGTCACGCATTAAAGAGCGAAGCACGATGGGCATGATAGCGGAGGGCCTTAAAAGTTAGCGACTCTCGGAAAATTTCTGGAAAACAGCAAGGGTTTCATCGCTGACATGGTGTTCAATACCTTCCGAATCACGGCGCGCGGTCTCCGGGCTGATGCCCAGCGCCAGCAGGAAAG
Source organism: Pantoea sp. X-Soil-TKNS-1207 (assembly GCF_059730485.1). NCBI lineage: Bacteria > Pseudomonadati > Pseudomonadota > Gammaproteobacteria > Enterobacterales > Erwiniaceae > Pantoea > Pantoea sp. X-Soil-TKNS-1207. Next base: position 1,407,953 of record NZ_AP035958.1, on the reverse strand, counting down.
TTTCCACGATGTGATGGCGCGCGCGGCTCTCTTCCGCCAGCTTTTCACCTTCACGCGTCAGGAAAACGCCGCGATAGGGGACCTGTTCCACCAGGCCAGTGCTGCCGAGACGTTTCAGCATTTTCGCCACGGTAGGCTGAGAAACGCCGAGGCGTGCAGCCATATCCACCTGGCGTGCTTCACCAAATTCACGAATTAAATCAGAGATTAACTCAACATAGTCATCAATCAACTCACGACGATGCGCTTCGCGCACCTGGCGAAATCCTTCGACATGCTCCTCTATATCTTTAAGCGGTCCCTGGGGCGGGGTAATGGCGCTTTTGGCACGACGACTCATTCAGCTTCCTCTTTATTATTTGCCGTACCAGAACTGCGGTACGGGCTGGCTGCGCCTATTGTAAACCAGGCACAAATAAGCACAAAATTTTCCTAAATAGCCTTGGCTAAAGGGTATAGCCGATGCTATATTCGTTGATAATGTAAGCAGCAATGCTCACAAAGGAGGCAAACCATGCATGAACCCTATTTGCTGTTGCTCCTTTTCCTGTTGTTTATCGCAGGATTGTGCTTGCTGTTACGTCGTCAATAATCGGGAGGTAAACATGACCACCATGAAAAGCTGCCTCGACTGTGGCAAATGCTTCCAGGCGGAAAAAAGCGCATCGGCTTTCGAGCTGAAATCTCTGCTGTGCTTGTTTACCCGCTCACCCTTTGCCCTTCGTCTGATGCTGATTGAAAAGCTGACCGGCAAAAAAATCGCTGAGCGCCCCTGCCCGAATCTGATCTGGCGCGGCTGATTTTTCCTGCCTGATAATGCCCATTGCGGATCCGCTGCCCGGCGGGTCCTTCGATTATGTCCCGCACTTTGTCTCGCTTTATCATTCTGATGTGACTGAACGCGTTAACTCTCTGATGAAACGAGGGACGGAATCCTTTTGCCTCTCCCCTCTTCCCTGAACGATTTCTACCGGCTGCTGATATACAGAGGAAAGCGGCAAACAGGATGCGGGGGCTAAGACTGGTCAGTTCAGGATAGAAAATCCTAGCACTGGCGCACAGGGAAAACCGTGATGCCTGACCACGCCACCCGGTGAAAGAAGATAAAAAAAACGGCCCATCAAGGGCCGTTTCGTTTGCTACTCTGGTCTAAGCAAAAACTTAGAAGCTGTAGCCTACGCCAGCAATCCAGGTGCCAACGTCAACGCTGCGGATGCGGCTCTGCTCGTAGCCCACGTCCAGTGCAACGTTTTGAATCGGGTTGAACTGCATACCTGCACCGTAGGAGAAACCTACGTCGCTGGTGTCAGTTTTGTCACGGTCAGCACCATTCAGCTGGTATTTACCGTAACCGATACCTACTACGCCGTAGATGCTCGCCCAGTCGTTCAGACGGTAAGCCGGACCACCGGTGATGCCGTAGTACTGACTTTTGTTGTACACGCCAGCATCAGTGCTATTTTTAGCGGTGTAGGTGAAAGAAGCGATCCAACCCAGCGGATCAGTACCGTCTTCGTAACGATACTTAAGGTTGAAACCGTTAGCTTTGTTGGCAACACCCTGGTAGTCGCTCTGAGCGTAACCACCGGTGACAGTGCTCTGCGCCATGGCAGAACCTGCAGATACTGCCAGTACACAAGCCAGTGCTGAAAGACATGCAATTTTTTTCATAACCACCTCAAATGTGATAAAACTTCTCTCCTGACAACGCTGAAAATATAACAAAAAATAGCGGGAAACTCTGCCGCTATTTTGTTGTCTAACAGATTGTTTGGTGTAACAGAAAGTTAATGAAGTTTCCTATGTCATTCATTTTTCTTATAAAAAACGTCATATTTCTGCAATGAAATTTCTTTCTCTCAGTAATACCTTTAAGTAAATTCCTAAACTAACCTGACATTTCTTTACTGAAATGGACCTGCCGTAGTCGCTTTTTCCTATGTCGTTACGCTTTTTTTGCCTCCGGGTCGCCTCCTTATTTGTCTCAGATTCCTTTACACTGCTGACTGTTACCTTGATGTTAAAAAAACAGGAATTGATTCCAGGATGTCCGTACCTCTGACTGCAAAAAAAATGACGCCGGTGATTTTCCCCATCGCCGTGCTGCTTATTGCCATGCTCTCGCTACAAGGCGGTGCATCATTGGCGAAATCGCTGTTTCCCACCGTCGGCGCGCCAGGCATCACCGCGCTGCGTCTCGGGCTGGGCACCCTGATCCTCTGCGCCATCTTTAAACCCTGGCGTCTGCGCTTCAGCCGCGCGCAGCGCAAGCCATTGCTGATGTACGGCCTGGCGCTGGGTTGCATGAATTACCTGTTCTATCTCTCCATCCGCACCGTGCCGCTTGGCGTGGCGGTTGGCCTGGAGTTTACCGGGCCGCTGACGCTGGCGTTGCTGGGGTCGCGCCGTCCGCTCGATTTCCTGTGGGTGTTGCTGGCGGTGACCGGACTCTGGTTCCTGCTGCCGATTGGTGAAGGGATGAGCCATATCGATCCGCTCGGCGCGCTGCTGGCGGTGGGTGCCGGTGCCTGCTGGGCGATCTATATCCTCGCCGGACAGCGAGCCGGAGCGGAGCACGGTCCGGCAACGGTGGCGATGGGTTCGCTGATCGCCTCGGTGATTTTTGTGCCCCTGGGGCTGACCTTCGCCCACAGCGGCATCTGGCATTGGGAGATTTTGCCCCTCGCGCTGGTTATCGCCCTGCTCTCCAGTGCGATTCCTTATTCGCTGGAGATGATGGCGTTAACCCGGTTGCCCGCCCGTATATTTGGCACGTTGATGAGCCTGGAACCGGCGATGGCAGCGCTTTCCGGCATGTTGTTCCTGGGAGAATTGCTGACGTTAAAACAATGGGTTGCTCTGCTGGCGATTATTATCGCTTCTGCCGGTTCCACGCTGACCATGAAGCAGAAAAGTGCACAAATTAATGAAGTCGATTTAAATCCTCCCCAATAAATTTCGCTATATTCAGCTGGTCAGAGGGCTGGCTGAATATATAAACCATTCTCATTATCACTTTTTATGTGGCGTTTCCGCGGCTTTGTTATTATTTTGCAACATTGATGAAAGACAATTAACAGCTTTATTTTATCATCATGATAAATATCGATTTTCTCACAAAACCCTTCAGCCAACGTTTAATCCCTCGCGTTATCCATTTGTGTCCACCTATTCCTGGAATTGACTGAATCAATCCCGCAGAGCCGATAACTGCTGCTATACTTAGTCCCGTGCTTGATTAGGACAACCCATCAACGAGAGGAATTTAATGATGAGTACCGCAAAACTGGTTAAAACTAAATCTTCCGATCTGATTTACACCCGTAACGATGTGGCTGATAGCGAGAAGAAAGCCACCATTGAGGTGCTCAACCGTCTGGTCGTGGAGTTTATTGACCTGTCGCTGATCACCAAACAGGCGCACTGGAACATGCGCGGCGCGAACTTCATTGCGGTTCATGAAATGCTTGATGGCTTCCGTACCGCAATTACCGATCATCAGGACACCATCGCTGAACGTGTTGTGCAGCTGGGCGGCGTGGCGCTGGGTACCACTCAGGTGGTTAATGATAAAACCCCGCTGAAAAGCTATCCGCTCAATATCCATAGCGTGCAGGATCATCTGAAAGCGCTGGCTGACCGTTACGCCATCGTGGCGAACGACGTGCGTAAAGCCATCAGCGAAGTGAGTGACGAAGACAGTGCGGATATTTTCACCGCCGCCTCACGCGATCTCGATAAGTTCTTGTGGTTTATCGAATCCAATATCGAATAATCAGTATTTTCTTAAAAAAGGCGGCTAATCCCGCCTTTTTTTATGTCCATGTAACATCATGGTGCTTTTTTTGACATCGCTAACAATTTCTTAATCCCTGCTTTCCCCTGCCCTGCGCCTTGGTGCACACTGCTCTCTGCACCACCACGGCACCACGCACTATTTTGGTGCCTCACCATGGTGCAAAACATCACACACAAGCAAAATCGTGTCAGCAACGTCATGTAACCTGCTGATTTCGCGAAAAATGAAAAGTTGGCATAATTTTTTCATATACTCAGTCGCAAATCAGGCCAGCAGGTCTGGAAGGTAATAAGGAAAAATGATGAAGTCATTAATTAAAGTCTCCGTGGCAGCCCTCGCGCTGGCCTTCTCTCTTTCATCCACCGCAGCAGATAAAAAACTGGTTGTCGCTACCGACACCGCCTTCGTTCCATTCGAATTTAAGCAGGGCGACCAGTACGTCGGCTTCGATATCGATCTTTGGGACGCCATTGCGAAAGAACTGAAACTGGATTACACCCTGAAGCCGATGGATTTCAGCGGTATCATCCCGGCACTGCAAACCCGTAACGTTGACCTGGCGCTGGCCGGTATCACCATTACCGATGAGCGTAAGAAAGCCATCGAATTCTCAGACGGTTACTACAAAAGTGGTCTGCTGGTGATGGTGCGTAACAACGAGAACAACATCAAAGGTATCGACGATCTGAACGGCAAAGTCGTGGCAGTGAAAAGCGGCACCGGTTCTGTTGATTACGCCAAAGCGCATATCAAATCCAAAGATCTGCGTCAGTTCCCGAACATCGACAATGCTTACATGGAGTTAGGCACTAACCGTGCTGACGCTGTGCTGCATGACACCCCGAACATCCTGTACTTCATCCACACCGCAGGCAAAGGCCGCTTCAAAGCGGTTGGCGACTCTATCGAAGCACAGCAGTACGGCATCGCGTTCCCGAAAGGCAGCGACGATCTGCGTGAAAAAGTGAACGGCGCGCTGAAAACCCTGCGTGAGAACGGCACCTATAACACCCTCTATAAAAAATGGTTCGGAAGCGAACCTAAATAATTCAGTTACTATTCTAATTTACAGCAGGGCTTCGGCCCTGCTTTTTCCATCGCAACAGATTCTGGAGTTACACCATGGAGTTTGACTGGAGCGTCATCTGGCCAGCCCTGCCAATTTTATTGGAAGGCGCCAAAATGACTCTGCTTATTTCGGTCCTCGGCCTGGTCGGCGGTTTGATTATCGGCGTCGTCGCCGGTTTTGCCCGCGCCTATGGCGGCTGGATCGCGAACAACATCGCATTGGTTTTCATTGAGCTGATTCGCGGTACGCCAATTGTGGTGCAGGTTATGTTTATCTACTTTGCCCTGCCGATGGCCTTCCCGGATTTACGTATCGATCCGTTCACCGCCGCGGTGGTGACCATTATGATCAACTCCGGTGCCTATATCGCGGAAATCACCCGTGGCGCCGTGCTGTCGATCAACAAAGGCTTCCGCGAAGCGGGTCTGGCGCTGGGTCTGTCGCGCCGCGAAACCCTGCGCTACGTGATTATGCCGCTGGCGCTGCGCCGTATGCTGCCGCCGCTGGGTAACCAGTGGATCGTCAGCATCAAAGACACCTCGCTGTTTATCGTGATTGGCGTGGCGGAACTGACCCGTCAGGGCCAGGAGATCATCGCCGGAAACTTCCGCGCGCTGGAGATCTGGAGCGCCGTTGCCATTATCTATCTGGTTATTACGTTGGTGTTGAGCTTTGTGCTGCGCCGTATTGAGAAAAGGGTGAAAATCCTGTGATTGAATTTAAAAACGTCTCTAAAAACTTCGGCCAAACGCAGGTACTGCACGACATCAACCTGAAGATTAATCAGGGTGAAGTCGTAGTGATTATCGGGCCGTCTGGCTCCGGTAAATCGACCCTGCTGCGCTGCATCAATAAGCTGGAAGAGATCACCAGCGGCGAGCTGATCGTCGATGGTCTGAAAGTGAACGACCCGAAAGTCGACGAACGCCTGATCCGTCAGGAAGCGGGCATGGTGTTCCAGCAGTTCCATCTGTTCCCGCAGATGAGCGCGCTGGACAACGTGGCATTCGGTCCGATTCGCGTCCGTGGCGCGAAGAAAGACGAAGCGCAGAAACTGGCGCGTGAGCTGCTGGGTAAAGTGGGTCTCGCCGAGCGTGCGCACCACTTCCCGTCAGAGCTGTCGGGCGGCCAGCAGCAGCGTGTGGCGATTGCCCGCGCGCTGGCGGTGAAGCCGAAAATGATGCTGTTTGATGAGCCAACCTCGGCTCTCGACCCGGAACTGCGCCACGAAGTGCTGAAAGTGATGCAGGACCTGGCCGAAGAAGGCATGACCATGGTTATCGTTACCCACGAAGTGGGCTTTGCTCAGAAAGTGGCGTCACGTCTGATCTTTATCGATAAAGGGACCATCGCTGAAGATGGCAACCCGGATGAGCTGATCACCAACCCGCCGAGCGACCGTCTGCGCGAGTTTTTGCAGCACGTTTCCTGACCTGGCAAAATATTGCACACCGCCTTCTCCCGCTTGCGGGAGAAGGTTGGATTGAGGGGCCAGCGCGCCGCAATCTGGCCTTTCAGACTCTTCCCTCTTCCCCACTGTCTATACTTCTCCCTTGTGCCGCTGTGCGTTGATCAGGGAGAAAGCCATGTCGTTTGCCAGCCCACAATGGCCTCGTGCCATCTGCTGGAGCCTGTTACTTATCTGTCTGCCGTGGCTGATGCCAGTCTCCCAGGCGGTCACCCTGCCACAGGCGGCGGTTGCCGCGCAGCAATCGCCTTCCGCCACCAGTAGCGCGCCGACGCTGGAAGAGAAAAAAGCGGCTTACGCTGCGCTGGCTAACATCCTGGAAAATAACGACTCGCGTCAGGAGTTGATCGATCAACTGCGCCAGGCGGCCAACAGCAAATCCACCAGCCAGGATCCGGTGCTGGCGCCGCCGCAGGCCGAAGCCGACGATCCCACGGTGCTGGAGAGCGTCACCAACGTCACCCGCCAATATGGCGGCGAAGTGGCGTCACAGTTTGTCCAGCTGCACGACACCATCGCCAACGCGCCGCACAAACCCTTTAACCATCAAACCTTTCTGAATGCGCTGACGCATTTTGTGGCGCTGGCGGCGGCGGTGTTCGCCTTTTACTGGCTGGTGCGTCAGCTGATGTCACCCATCTGGCATCGCATGGGCGACTGGGCGCGTAACAAAAACCGCGACCACACCAACTGGCTGCACCTCCCCGCCACCATCGCGCTGGCGTTTATCATCGATTTGCTGTTGCTGGCGCTGGCGCTGTTTATCGGCCAGATCATCAGCGACAACTACCACGGCGATAATCACACCATCGCCTATCAGCAGGGATTGTTTCTCAACGCCTTTGCGCTGATTGAATTCTTTAAAGCGGTGCTGCGCTTAATCTTCTGTCCGCGCCATCCGACGCTGCGCTTTTTCCATCTGCCGGATGACCGCGCGCGCTACTGGAGCACGCGCCTGAGCTGGCTGAGCGGCATCATCGGTTATGGTTTGCTGGTGGTAGTGCCGATTGTCTCCAATCAGGTCAACGTGCAGGTGGCGGCGCTGGTAAATGTGCTGGTAATGGGGATTATGACCGGCTGGGCGCTGTGGCTGATATTTCGCAACAAACGCAAAATTCACGATGCGCTATCGCGCCTGGCGGATCGCAGCCTGAGCTTCTTCGCCCTGTTTATCCGCGCTTACGCCATGGTATGGCACTGGCTGGCTAGCGCGTACTTTATCGCGCTGTTCCTGTTATCCATTTTCAACCCCGGCGACAGCCTGAAGTTTATGATGTCCGCCACGGTGCGCAGCCTGGCGATCATCTGCATCGCCGCGCTGGTTTCCGGCATTCTGACGCGCTGGATCGGCAAAACCCTGACGCTCTCCCCCGATCTGCGCCGCAACTACCCGGAACTGCAAAAACGCGTCAACGACTGGGTGAAGGCGATGCTGAAACTGGCGCGGGTGCTCACGGTGCTCGCTACCGTGCTGCTGCTGCTCAGCGCCTGGAACCTGTTTGATCTCTGGCACTGGCTGACCATCGGTGCCGGACAGAAAATGGTGGACGTGCTGATTCGTATCGTGATGATTCTGCTGCTGTCGGCGATTGGCTGGACACTGCTCGCCAGCCTGATCGAGAGCCGCCTGGCGTCGGACTCCCACGGTCGGCCAATGCCGAGCGCGCGCACCCGCACGCTGCTGACGCTATTCCGCAACGCGCTGGCGGTGGTGATCAGCACCATCACCATTATGATTTTACTGTCTGAAGTCGGTGTGAATATCGCCCCGCTGCTGGCCGGTGCGGGGGCGCTGGGTCTGGCGGTCTCCTTTGGTTCGCAGACGCTGGTGAAGGACATCATTACCGGCATCTTTATTCAGTTTGAAAACGGCATGAATACCGGCGATTTGGTGACCATCGGCACCATCACCGGCACCGTAGAACGGATGTCGATCCGCTCAGTAGGGGTTCGTCAGGATACCGGCGCGCTCAATATTATCCCGTGGTCGTCGATCACCACTTTCGCCAACTTTGTACGCGGCATCGGCTCATTTGTGGCCAATTACGATGTGGATCGCAGCGAGGAGACCGAACGCGTCAACGCCACCTTACAGGCCGCGGTGCGTGAGCTGCTGGAGAACCCGGAAATTCGCGGCATGGTGATTGGCGAACCCAGCTTTGCCGGGCTGGTCGGGCTGACCAACCAATCCTTTACCGTGCGCGTCTCCTTCACCACCCAGCCGCTGAAGCAGTGGTCGGTACGCTTTGCGCTGGATGAGAAGGTGAAAAAGCATTTTGATGCGGCGGGGATCAAAGCGCCGCATCAAACGGTGGAAGTGATGCAAACCGGCGCCGATGTGGCCTCCGCCGCCAGCTTCCCGGCGTTGCCACCGGGGAGTGCTTAGCGCGTCAGGCGTTTCGCGCGGGTGACGCGCGGCAGGAAACTCCAGGCAAGGAAGCGGCTCTGCTTCTGCCCCTGCGCCATGTCGATCACCCGCACCTCCTCCGCCTCCAGCGCCTGCAATTGCGCGCGCAGCGCTGGCAGGTGCTCTTTGCGCGACACCAGGGTGGTGAACCACAGCACGCGATCGCCGTAGTCAACGCTCTCGGCGATCATCTGGCCGATAAACGCCATCTCGCCCCCTTCGCACCACAACTCATGATGCTGGCCGCCAAAATTGAGCGGAGCCGCTTTTTTCAGGCCGAGATTACGCACTTTGCGCTGGCTCCCGGCGGCGGCATCCGCCGCGGAAGCGTGGAACGGCGGATTGCACATCACCGCGTGATAGCGTTCATTCTTATGCACCACGCCAGCAAAAATCGCCGCCGGCTGTTTCTGCCGACGCAGACGTACCGTGCGTTGCAGGCCCGGATTGCTCGCCACAATCTGGCTGGCGGAGGTGATGGCCTCGGCAGAGATATCGGTGCCGGTAAAGCGCCAGTCATACTCCGCCTGACCAATCAGCGGATAGATGCAGTTGGCGCCGCAGCCGATATCCATCACATCCAGCCCGCGCGGGATCGCCCCGCCGTTATCAAGCGCCAGCAGATCCGCCAGCGCGTGCACGTAATCGGCGCGCCCCGGCACCGGCGGGCAGAGAAAACCGTCGGCAATTTGCCAGTTCAGGCCATAAAACAACTTCAGCAGCGCCTGATTCAGCAGCACCACCGCTTCGGGGTCGGCGAAATCCACCGACAGCTCGCCATAGCCGTTCGGGCGCACTTTGGCCGACAGCGGCGGATGGGCAGCCGTAAGGGCAGCAAAATCATAACGGCCCTGATGGCGGTTACGTGGATGAAAAAGGGCGGCAGCGGCAGGCTTGTTCATAGATTCTCCGATAAATAACGCGGCGTAAGATACTCCGCCCCGGACAAAAAAGAAAATTTCTGCCGCCGGTCGACGGGGGTTAGCTCGCCGCCGCCTGCGTCCACTGACGCATCAGCGCCAGCGCGTAGGGGCGTGAACTCACCACCTGATGCGGGATGCCAAACATTTTACGCACCTTTTGCAGCGTCTCAGCGCGTTCGGTATCGCTTTCGATGCTGATCATCCCTTTGCATACCTGACTAAGCGGCACGCGGTGGCAGATCAGCCAGTCGCCACGCTGCTGACGGTCATCGCGCGTTTCCTCCACCCGCATATGATCGTAAAGCACCACAAAAGATTTGCCGTTAAGCAGCAGCGCCATCATCTCCTGTTGCCACTGTTCGGCATAGCCTGGCTGCACTGCCTGTTGATTAAAGCCCACCAGCGGAAAGGCCGCGATATCAAACACAATAAAATCCTGAGGGTTAAGTTGCATGGTGTTCACTCCGGTTAATAAAAGGGGGAATTACAGCCAGCGCGCCAGCAGCGCGGTCAGACGCCCTTGCGGCTGCTGGTCAAACTGCGCCGAGTCCACGGTGATGCTGCATGTCATGCCCGCCGCCAGCACCACATCGGGCGGCAGCGCGTCCAGCGCGATGCGCACCGGGATGCGCTGCGCCAGTCGGATCCAGCTAAAGGTCGGTTCCACACTCGGTAATCCCTGGGCATCGACCAGTTCATTGGCATCGGTGATGCCACGGCCAATGCTGACCACATGCCCGCGCAGCGTGCGCGCATCGCCCATCAGATGTATGGTGGCGCGGCTGCCGGGCCGAATGGCCTGGAGTTTGGTCTCTTCGAAATAGCCGGTGATCCAGAAGCTGTGCGCATTCACCAGCGCCATGGCTGGCGTACCCGCCACGGCAAAATCGCCCTGCTGCAAGCGCAGATGGGTGACGTAGCCATCCACCGGGGCGCGCAGCGTCGCGCGCTGCAAATCGAGCCGCGCCACCGCCAGCGCCACACTCGCTTCCTGCTGCTCCGCCTGGGCAATCAGCGCCGCCTGCTGCGCGCGCTGCAACTCCTCTTTCGCCATCAGGGCCGCCATGCTCTGCCGCCGTTGCGCTTCATCGCGCTTCTGCGTCAGGGTGACGTTGGCTTGCGCCAGCTGCGCTTCGGCCTGACTCACCGCCAGCTGGAAACGTGCGGGATCGAGCTGGAACAGCGGCGCACCGCGCGCCACAAACTGGTTATCCGCCACCGGCACTGCCGTGACCGTACCGGAGACCTCCGGCGCAATCCGCACCACCTGCACGCTGACGCGCCCGTCACGCGTCCAGGGCGCCAGCACATAGGCGCGCCATAGCACCACGGCCAGCCACAGCGCCACTGCCACCACCACCAGGGTGAACAACATTTTCAGGCTGGTTTTCACCGGCCACTTCAGTTCAGACATACAGCATTAACCCCGCCAGCAAAATAAAAGATAAGGCGAACTCGAACAGCGCGGGATGCCACACCAGACGCAGCACGCCGCAGCGCAGCAGACAAAAACGCAGCGCGATAAACAGGGGAAAGGTGAAACACAGGTAGACAAAAAGCGGCGGCAGATACAGCCCCGCCAGCGTCACTTCACTCAACATGGTGTTCTCCGGCGAAATAGCGGGCATGGGTGGTTAACAGGGCGGCGATCCCGGTTAAGCTGGCGACCTGGCGCGGTGGGTTGGGCACGTTGCTTAGCCGCTGTGCTGCGCGTTGCGCATGGCGCGCGGCCTGGCGCGGGTTGGTCGCACGGCGCGCCATCCGTTGCAGCGTCAGGCCGATGATCGGGTCATGGGACAGCTGCTGTAAGCGCAGCAGCTCACGTCCCAGATGCAGACTGGCTAACGCCTGTTGCAGCACCCGATCCTGCTGCGGATCGGCGCGCATCAGGGTGCCCAGCTGCGCAATGCGGTGCTGCTGGTGCTGCTGCCAGCGGGCGAGCGGCGCCCGATGCCCGGCCAGCAGCTGACAGCTGCTGTGGCGGATATGTTCACGCAGCCGCGCCAGTGAACGTTCCGGCCGACGCGGCATCAGCTGAAACGCCAGCAGCGTCAGTACGGTGCCCATCAGCCAGGCCAGCGACCAGTTAAAGAACTGCGCGACGTCATACACCATCGGGTTACTGGCCGCCGTCAGGGTGTTGAATCCCACCAGATACGCCAGTCCGCTCAGCATATGCTGCGGAAAACTGGTGGCATAAATCCCCGGCAGCCAGAACAGGCTCAGCACCAGCAGCAACAGCGGCAGGCCATTGATCAGCGGCAACACCACAAACGCACAGATCAGCGCCAGCGGAATGGCATACAGGGTGCCACGCAGGAATTTTTGCGCGCCCGCCGCCGGATGAGGGGCGGTGGAGAGCAGTGCGCAATAAGGCGCAATCACCAGCAACATGATGTCACCGTTGCTCCAGCCACTGACGATCCAGATGCTGGCCGCCAGCAGCAGCGTCACGCAGGCGCGCGCGCCATTGCGCAGCGCACCGGGCCAGTCGCGATGAAACCCGACTGACGGCCAGCTGTGACGCAGCGGCGTGCGTCCCACCTGCTGCACCACCCGCAGCAGAGTGAGAAAATTATCCCGTTGCATCTGCTGCGCCAGATCGGCGGGCTGCGCCTGAAGCAACAGCTGTCGCGCGTGGCTCACCCCCGATAGACCCGTGGATAACGCCTGCGCGACCGGCTGCCATACAGGGTGCGGCGCGGGATCCGAAACGATAACAAACAGCAGCTCCATCGCGTGGCGAATGGCCTGCGCCTGCTGCGCCAGCACCGGCGACTCCGCACGGCCCGCCGCCAGCAGATCGTCAAGGCTGTAAATCTCCGCCAGCAGCTGCTTTTGCTGCGGGGCAAGCCCGGCCACCGCTGGCGCGCTGTGCAGTAGTGTCGCGGTGGTCGTCGCCAGACGCAGCAGCTGCGCTTCCAGCTTGCCTGCCAGGCTGCGGCGGCTAAACAAGGCGGAAACCAGCCCCAGAGTGATCACCCCCACCGCCACGGTTGAGGCACGCCCAATGGCATGTTCAAACGCCAGATCGGGATGCTGAATCGCGCCGAGCGTCGCCAGGCCGATGGTGTAACCCGCCACTGCCGCCCCCGACGCGCGAAAATGCCGCAGTACGCTCATCGCCAGTACGCACAACCCCAGCCACAGGCTTTCGGTTAATACGAACAGCCACGGCTGCTGAGCGAAAGCGGCCATCAGGGTTAACGCCATCACCATGCCCACCAGGGTACCGATTAAGCGCCATTTGCCCTTGCCGAGCACCGCGCCCTGCACCGGATTCAGCACCAGCAGCACGGTGCTGGCGGCGGAGTAAGGCATATCCAGTTGCAGCCAGTAAGCGATGACCAATGCCAGATTGGCGGCCAGCAGCGCACGCAGAATATAGGTTGCGCGCGGCGTGGTGAGATCGAACCCGGCCAGCGAGGAATAACGTTGCCAGAAACGCATGGCGCCCCCTTCTACAGTGAATTTGCGCTCACTGTAAATCTGGCGATGCGTGCAGAGAAGTGACCTTTTTTGAATCGATACGTGCGTCAGACGCACGCATGGCATTGAGGCTTAATCGTCGGCGGAACAGAGCTGGCGCAGGGTCTGGCGCAGCCAGCGATGCGCGGCATCATGCTGGAAACGCGGATGCCATGCCTGCGTCAGCAGCACGGTTTCCAGTGGCACCGGCAGTTCGAATAACCGGACACGCAATCCGGCAGCCAGCGCGCGCCGCCCAAGATGTTCCGGCAGCGGCAGCAGCAGATCCGAATCCTGTAGCGAGAAGATCGCGGTGTACGGCGTCGCGACAATCAGGGAAACCTGACGTTGCAGGCCCAGCTGCGCCAGCGCCTGGTCAATCGGCCCGCTGGATTTGCCACGCCGGGAGATGCTGATATGGCCCCAGCGCGTCAGCTGCTGCGGCGTGATATCGGCGTCAAAGATCGGATGATCGGCGCGCGCCATGCCGACAAAGCGGGTAGTAAACAGCGGCTGCACGCGGATTTCCGGCCCCAGCTGACGCGCCGCGCTGATAAACAGATCGATACGGCCGCTGCGCAGCGTTTCATCATCGACATCATCAGCTTCGGGGGAGAAATGCAGCATGGCGCGCGGCATTTCAGCCGCCATCGCCTCCAGCAGGCGACCGGAATAGATCCCGACAAAAATATCATTGGCGCGCACATTGAAGCGCCGTTCCAGCGTCGCCAGCGCCACTTCCCCGGCCGGGGCCAGCACCTGCGTGGCCTGCTCCACCGCGCTGCGCACCTGCTCGCGCAACGCCAGCGCGCGCGGCGTCGGCACCAGCTTGCGTCCGGCCTGCACAAATACCGGGTCGCCCAGGGTATCGCGGATACGTCCCAGCGTGCGGCTCATGGCGGGCGCGCTGAGGTTCATGCGCCGCGCCGCCGCCACCACGCTGCCCTCCTCCAGCAAAATATCCAGCGCCAGCAGCAGATTTAAATCCGGTTGTTTCATGGTGGCCTCAGCATCAGTGCAAAAAACGCATCCTACCCCCATCGCGTTGTGGTTAACAACCTGTGTGGAGGCGTGCGTTTGTCGCACGGATAAAGTGCGTGCGGCGGCATTTACCGAAGGTGGAGTGTAAATGAAAATGATTCTCGTTTGAATGCGAAAAATGATAACTGGCAGAGAAACCACTACCTCATGGAACCTTTAATGACCTTATCGCGCGTCACGGCCCTCGCCGCCGGACTGACCACGCTGCTGGCGACAGCCGATGACAACACCCTGCTGGTGGAAAGCAGTGGCTCGCTCGGCGCCACCACGGAAGAGACCCAGTCCTACACCACCGGTGAAACGCGGGCCGCCACCGGTTTAACGCTGTCTCCGCAGGAGACGCCGCAGTCGGTGACGGTATTAACCCGTCAGCGTATGGACGACCAGCAACTGAACAGCGTGCAGTCAGCGCTGGAGGCGACCACCGGCGTCGAATCACGCACCCTCGACAGCGAGCGTGTTGATTTCTTCTCCCGTGGCTTCAGCATCGACAGTTTCCAGTTCGATGGCATCCCCACCAGCTTTGTTGACGGGGCCAGTTTCATCGACACCGCCTTTTATGACCGCATTGAAGTGGTGCGCGGCGCCACCGGCTTACTCACCGGCGCAGGCAATCCCGGCGCATCCGTCAATCTGGTGCGCAAGCGGCCGACGGACAGCTTCCAGGCGCAGGCAGCGGTCAGCGCCGGTTCATGGGATAACTATCGCAGTATGCTGGATGTCTCCGCCCCGCTAACCGACGATGGACGGGTGCGCGCCCGCGTGGTGGGCACCTTGCAGCAGCGCCACTCATGGCTTGATCGCTACCAGCAAAAGAAACAGGCGTTTTACGGCGTGGTCGAGGCCGATGTGACGGACAACACCACCCTGAGCGTCGGTTACGATATGCAGAATATCAAACCGACAGGCTCCACCTGGGGCGGGATGCCACGCTGGTTCAGCAATGGTGAACAAGCCAACTGGCCGCGATCCGCCAGTCTGGCCGCCAACTGGAGCCACTGGAACAACAACCTGCGCACCCTGTTCGCCAACCTTGAGCAACGCTTTGATAATGGCTGGCAGGTGCGCGCGAACCTGAGTCAGCAACGCACCAAATCCGATGCTGAGCTGTTCTCCGGCTTAGGCTACCCGGATGCCAGCAGCGGTGAAGGACTACTGCCGGTGGCGCTGGCCAGCCGTGACAAATCACGCCAGAACAGCATCGACGCGATGGCGAGCGGGCCGTTTGAACTGTTTGGCCGTCAGCATGAGCTGGTGGCGGGCGTAATGGCCTCGAAACGCATCGAAGATGCCGACAGCAGCGGCTTCGTTTTTCCCGCCACCCCCATCGGCGATATTTTTCAGTGGAACGGCGATTATCCCGAAGCGGATTTCTCCAGTGCGACCTGGACGCGCACCCACACTGAAACGACCCAGCGCGGCCTGTATAGCGCGTTACGCCTGTCGCTGGCCGATCCGCTGAAGCTGATCGTCGGGGCGCGTCTTAACCAGTACGAAATCGATCAAACCGATGGCAGCACCGATTTCCATTATGAAAAACATGCCGCTATCACCCCTTATGCCGGACTGATTTATACCCTTTCACCCACCTATGCGGTCTACACCAGCTATACCACCATTTTTAACCCGCAAACCTACCGCGACCGCAACAATCAGGTGCTGAAACCGACCAACGGCAACAACCGTGAGATCGGGCTGAAAGGACGTTATCTGGATGGCCGTCTTAATGCCTCGCTGGCGCTGTTCGATACCCATCTCGACCATGTCGCCACCACCGACAGCGGCTATCTGCTGCCGGATGGCAGCCAGGCGTATAAAGCCGTTAATGGCACCACCTCGAAAGGCGTGGAGCTGGATGTGCAGGGTGAGCTAACGCCGGGCTGGAATATGGCGCTGGGCATCGCCAATTTTGCCGCCGCCGACAGCAGCGGTGCGCGCCTCAACCCGCAGCTTCCGCGGACCACCGCCCGGCTGTTCACAAGCTGGCGGCTGCCCGGCGCGCTGGACAATCTGACGCTGGGCGGCGGCGTCACCTGGCAAAGCAGCAGCTGGCTGGCGGCCACCGGCCCATCAGGGGCAACCCAGACGGTACAACAGTCCTATACGCTGGCGTCGCTGATGGCGCGCTATGCATTAACCGCGCACGCCGATGTGACCGTTAATCTCAACAACCTGTTTGATGAGCGTTATACGGTGATGAACGGTTTTTATAATCAGGTGTTGTACGGTGAACCGCGCAATGTGACCGTATCCCTGAGTTATCGCTTCTGAGTTTGACCAGGTCGGCATTGATGCTGACCTGGCCTGCAACCGCACAATCCGCTTACACAAATTCTGCCGTTTCGCCTGAGGCTAAACCGCTAAGATAGAGGATTATCCCACCCAGGAGAGGTTATGACGCGTCAACGCTATTCCTATCAACCGCGCGCCGGTCACGGCTTACCGCACGATCCCCTCAACGCCATCATCGGCCCGCGCCCGATTGGCTGGATCAGTTCGCAAAGCGCCAGTGGCCAGCGCAACCTTGCGCCCTATAGCTTTTTTAACTGCTTCAACTACCATCCGCCGATCATCGGTTTCGCCAGCAGCGGCTGGAAGGACAGCGTGCGCAACATCAGCGAGAGCAAAGAGTTTGTCTGGAACCTGGCAACCCGTCCGCTGGCGGAAGCGATGAACGAAAGCTCCGCCTCGGTGCCGCCGGAGCAGGATGAGTTCGCCCTGGCGGGCTTAACCCCGATCAACGCCTCGCATGTCAACGTCAGCATGGTGGCGGAAAGCCCGGTCAATTTTGAGTGTCGTCTGACGCAGTGCATTCATTTACAGGATGCGCACGGCAACGCGCTGGAGAGCTGGCTGGTGCTGGGTGAAGTGGTGGCGATTCATATTGATGAGCAACTGCTGGAGAACGGCATCTATCAAACCGCAAAAGCGCAGCCAATCCTGCGTGCCGGTGGCCCGTCGGCCTATTACGGCATCAGCGAAGCGCTGCGCTTTGATTTAGTACGCCCGGATGCGCGTCGCGGTTAAGCGGCGTGACTTTTGAGGACCTGCACGGCGCGTGCCATTTCCGGTGCCAGCCAGCGGTCCTCCTGCCAGTTCGCCACCACCGCACGCAGGCGAGCTAACGCCTGCGCCGTGCCGCTCGCCAGTTGGTCGGCGCCGTGGAAATCCAGCGCCTGCGCCGCCAGCAGATACTCAATCGCCAGAATCTGCCAGACATTGCCGGTCAGCTTCAGCAGCTTCAGCGCCGCACCGGTGCCGAGGCTAAGATGATCTTCCTGCAAGCCGGACGTGACATAGTTATCCAGCACCGCCGGTTGCGCCAGCTGACGGTTCTCCGCACACAGCGACGCCGCCACGTACTGCGCGATCATCATGCCGGAGTTGACGCCCGGCTGCGCCACCAGAAACGCCGGTAACCCGCTGACCAGCGGATTCACCAGTCGATCAAGCCGCCGTTCCGCCATGCTGCCCAGCTCCGCCATCGCTATCGCCAGCAGATCGCAGGCCATCGCCACCGATTCACCGTGCGGATTGGCCTGCGACACCACGCGCCAGTTATCCGGCGTGCCGAGCACCAGGGGATTATCGGTGCAGGCGTTAAGTTCGGTGTTGACCTGACGCTGCGCATGATCGAACTGATCGCGGCAGGCACCGTGCACCTGCGGCATCGATCGCAGGCTGAGGGCATCCTGAGTACGCACCCCTTCGCTGGCTCGCAACAGCGGGCTGTCGCTTAACAGCTGACGCAGCCGGCTGGCGCTGAGCTGCATCCCCGGACTGGCTTTCAGCGCGATGACCTCCGCATCAAATGCCGCCAGCTGACCACGCAGCGCTTCAAAGCTCATCGCGCCGGTAACGTCGGCACTGGCGAGCAGACGTGCGGCATCATCCAGCGCCAGACAGGCGAGTCCGGTCATGCATGGCGTACCGTTTACCAGGCTCAACCCCTCTTTCGCGCCTGGCCGATACGGCGCTAATCCCGCCTGCGCCAGCGCCTGTTCGGCAGGCATAATTTGCTGCTGATACGTCACCTCGCCGACGCCAATCAGCGCCAGCCCGATATGCGCCATATGGGTGAGATAACCGACCGATCCCTGCGACGGCACCTGCGGGGTGATCTGTTGATTGAGCAGCGCCAGCAGGTGCTGCACCAGCGCAACCGACACGCCGGATTTACCGTGGCTGTAGTTGGCGACGGCGGCGCACATAATCGCCCGCACTTCTGCCGCAGGCAGCAGCGGCCCGACGCCGCAGGCATGGCTGAGCAGCGTATTGCGCGACAGCTGGCTAAGCTGCGCTTCCGGCAGCGTGATGTTGCACAGCGCGCCCAGCCCGGTGTTGATGCCGTAGGCGATATGGCCGCTGGCGACAATGCTGCCGACGATCGCGCGCCCCTGCGCAATGCGCTGCCAGGCGCTGGCGCTGAGGGTGAGTTCCGCCCCGTGGCGCGCCACCTGCACCACCTCCTGCCAGCTTACGGGGCTGTCGCCCCAGATGACTGTGCCGCTCATGCCGGTTGCTCCGTACGCTGATGGCTGGAGATAAACTGTTGAAAACGCAGCGAACCCTGATCGCCGAACAACGCGTCCGGTGCGCCTTCGCAATCGATGGTGCCCTGATGCATAAACACCACGCGGTTCGACACGTTGCGGGCAAAGCCCATTTCATGGGTGACCACCAGCATGGTGCGCCCCTCTTCCGCCAGGCTGCGCATCACCTTCAGCACTTCCCCCACCAGTTCCGGATCGAGCGCGGAGGTGGGTTCATCAAACAGCATCACTTCCGGGTCCATCGCCAGCGCACGGGCAATCGCGACCCGCTGCTGCTGGCCGCCCGACAGCTGCGCCGGGTAGAAGTCTTTGCGATTGAGCAGGCCAACGCGATCCAGCAGCTGCTCCGCCTGAGCGATGCAGCTTTTTTTGTCGCGCTTCAGCACATAGTGCGGGCCTTCAATCACGTTTTGCAGCACCGTCATATGCGACCACAGGTTGAAGCTCTGGAACACCATGCCGAGCCGCGAGCGCAGACGCTCAATCTGTTTCGGGTTGGCGGCCAGCTGATGGCCATGGGCGTGGCGCTTCATCGCAATGGTTTCGCCACCGACGCTGACCACGCCCGCATCCGGCGTCTCCAGCAGGTTAATGCAGCGCAGCAGCGTACTTTTGCCCGAGCCGCTGGCCCCGAGGATCGAAATCACGTCGCCTTTGCGCGCCTGCAAATTAATGCCTTTTAACACCTCCATCGCGCCAAAGGATTTATGGATGTCGGTGGCGGATAAGGTAATCGGGGGTAAGTCTTGCATATCACTCTCCGGCAATCGGTTTAACGGCGGGCAACGGCTTTTTTTCGACGCGATGCACCGGTGTCAGACGGCGCTCAAGCAGCGCGTAAAGCTGGACGATAATAAAGTTCAGAATCAGATAGATAGCGGCGGCGCACAGGAACACTTCCATGGTGCGGTAGGTGCGCTGAATAATCTGCTGCGCCACGCCGGTGACGTCCCATACCGTCACCAGGCTGGCAAGCGCGGTGGATTTCACCAGCAGAATCGCTTCGGTGGAGTACGCCGGGAGGGCATAGCGCAGCATGATCGGCGCGATAATGCGCCGCAGCAGCAGGCCGCGCGACATACCGCACGCCAGCCCGGCCTCAACCTGACCCGGCGGCACCGCCAGCAGCGCGCCACGTAAAATCTCAGCGGTGTAGGCAGCGGTACAGAGCGCCAGCGCCAGCACCGCGCAGCTGAAGGGTTCGCGCAGGAACGGCCAGACAAAGCTATGGCGGATCACGCCGAACTGGCCGAGACCGTAGTAGATCAGAAACAGCTGGATCAGCAGCGGCGAGCCGCGAAACACCAGGATGTAACCACGGGCGAACCCGCTCAGCACCCGCCAGCGGCTCATACGCAGCGCCAGAATGCCCAGCGCCAGCACGCCGCCGCACAGAAATGCGCTGATAAACAGGCCCAGCGTCACCGGCAGCGCGGCGCTCAGCTTGAGAAAGGTGTCGCTCAGAAAGGCGAAATCGATCATGCTGCTGCTCCTTAATGCTGTGCCGCAGTGCGACTTTGCCAGGCACGTCCGAGGCGCGATTCCGCGCGACGAAACGCATGATTGGAAAGCAGGGTCAGCACCAGGTAACAGGCGCCGCCCACCAGATAGAAGGTGAAGTAATCGCGGGTCGATCCCGCGGCAATCTGGCTGGCGCGCATCAGCTCGACAATCCCGGTCACCGACACCAGCGCCGAATCCTTCAGGCTCATCTGCCAGACATTGGACATGCCGGGCAGCGCATAGCGCACCACCTGCGGCAGCAGAATGCGCTGGGCAATGCGCCAGCGCGGCATCCCGATAGCCACGGCGGCTTCAATCTCGCCTTTCGCCAGCGCCAGCCGCGCCGCCCGATACACTTCGCCCTGATAGGAACCCGAGATAAGCCCGATCGCCAGTGCGCCAATCAGAAAGGGCGGCGCTTCGATAAAGCCATCCGCGCCAAACATCTGACCGACCAGGGTGATAAGACCGGAACCACCGAAGTAGAACAGGTAGATCACCAGCAGTTCCGGGATGCCGCGAAACACCGTGGAATAGGCTTCGCCCAGCCAGCGCAGCCAGCGTTGATGGGAGAGTTTGGCCGCCGCCACACCCGCGCCGACCAGCGCCCCAATCAGCAGCGCCGCCAGCGACAGCAGCAAGGTGGTTAGCGTGGCGCTCAGGATCAGGCGCCCCCAGCCGTCAGCACCAAAACTCAGCAGGCTCATCATGGTTGACCTCACTTACGGGGTTACGTCGGTTTTAAACCATTTCTCGCTCAGGGTTTTCACGGTGCCATCCGCCAGCGCCGCATGAATGGCGGCATCGAGTTTGGCTTTCAGATCGCTGTCCGCCATGCGCACCCCCATCGCCTCCCCTTCGCCCCAGATCGGGCCGCCGAGCTGTGGGCCGCTGAAGGTCAGGTTGCTGTTCTCTTTACGTGCCAGCATGGACTGCGCAAAGGTGACGTCATCGAACACCGCATCGATGCGCCCGGCCTGCAAATCAAGAATGGCATCAGCAGAGGTGGTGTACTCGCGCACGTCAGCGACATCTTTGAAGTATTTATCGATAAACGGCGTATAGACGGTGCCGGAGGCGATACCGATGGTTTTGCCTTTCAGCGCCGCTTTCAGCGCTGCAATCGCCGGTTCGATCTCTTTGGCATCGTCGTGCAGCTTGATGATGTGGCTATCCGGCGGCAGCAGCGTGTCCTTCACGGTGATAAAGGTGGCAGGCGTTGAGGCATAGGGCGTGGTGAAGCTGACCACTTTTTTCCGGTCCGGCGTGATAACAATCGCATCCATGATCACGTCATATTTTCCGGCGTTGAGTCCGGCGATCATTCCGTCCCAGTTCTGCACCACCAGCTTGCACTGAACCCCCATACGTTTGCACAGGTCGGCCATCAGTTCCGGCTCAAAGCCCCCGAGCTTGCCGCCCGGCAGCGTCAGGTTCCAGGGTTCGTAACTGCCTTCAGTGGCAATGGTGATCGATTTCCATTCTTTGGCCTGTGCGGCAACACCGCTCAGCAGCAGGCTGGAAAACAGGGTCGTGAGGCAAAAACGGCGAAATGTGATGCGGGTCGTCATGCGGCTTCTCCTGGTCGGTAATCGGTATGGGCTGCCTCTGCTCAGGTATTTTTTTGCAGATGACATTTCATGTATATACAAGTTAGCGTGCGCCAGATCATTGTCGGCTTGAGCTTTTTGTGAGCCAGACAGAATAAATCGTGGTAATCAGCACGCGGTCTTTACTTGTACATACAACCAAGCAAGGGCTGTGCCAGCTCGCGGGATGGGGGAAATCAGAGGGTTAAGCGGAGAGAGATTATCGCGTTGCACCGGCAAGCGGCAGCAGGTGCACTTTGCTGGCGCAAGACCTGTGTTGGGGATGGAGGGACGCCATTAAGGGTGCCGTATAGAAAACCGCACTTAATCCGGTGCGCATGAATGCGTCATCCCTGTCGTGCGGCCATTGAAACGGTGCGCATGAATGCGCACCCTACACCATGTAGGGTCGGCATTTATGCCGACCCTATAGAAAACCGCACTCTTTTCAGGCGGGTTTACCCTGCTGCAAAAACGCCTGCAACAGCGGCTTCAGCACCTTCTGCAACTGCGCGGCGCGCGCCTGCTGCCAGGCGAACGGCGGGGTTTCATCCATATAATTAATCTGCGCCAGCTCCAGCTGCACCGCCTGTACGCCCTGCTCCGGCTGCCCATAGGCGCGGGTGATATAGCCGCCCTTAAAGCGTCCGTTAACCACCCAGCTGTAATCGCTTTGCGCCTCACACACCGCTTCAATCGCCGCCGTTACCGCCGGTGAACAGCTGGCCCCCTGGTTGGTGCCGATATTCAAATCCGGCAATCGCCCATCAAACAGGCGCGGGATCTCCGAAGCAATTGAGTGCGCGTCAAACAGCAACGCATAACCATGCTCGGCTTTGAGGCGCGCCAGCTCCTGCTGGATCTGCTGGTGATACGGCTGCCAGATATGATCCAGATAGCCCTGGCGCTGCTCCGCCGTCGGGGTTTTGCCCGGCGCAAAGGTCGGGGTGCCGTCAAACAGCGTTTCCGGGTATAACCCGGTGGTCGCGGTGGTATAGAGCGGCTGGTTGTCCGGTGGACGATTAAGATCGATAACAAAGCGTGAAAAGTGGCCAATCAGCACGCTGGCACCCAGGTCGCGCACAAAATCATACAGCAGCGGAATATGCCAGTCGGTGTCCGGCAGGCCGCGGGCGGCGTCGCTTAAACCGGCATCAACTTCCGGCGTCAGTTGCGTTCCGGCGTGCGGAATGCTGACCAGCAGCGGCAGTCGGCCCGCAGTAAAATGAAACGGTGTCATTGCGCTTCTCCACGATAGATAACCTGGCACGGCAATTCGCCGCCCAGCCAGTAAACCAGTTCCGCCGGGCGGGCCAGCGGCCAGTGTACAAAATTCGCCACTTTGCCCGACTCCAGCGAGCCGTGCGTCTGTTGCAGACCAAGCGCCTGCGCGCCCCACAGGGTCACACCCGCCAGCGCCTCCTCCGGCGTCATGCCAAATAGCGTGCAGCCCATATTCAGCATCAGACGCAGCGACAACGCCGGTGAGGTGCCCGGATTGGCATCGCTGGCCAGCGCCATCGGCACACCATACTGCCGGAACAAGCCGACCGGCGGCCGCTGGGTTTCGCGCAGCAGATAAAAAGCCCCCGGCAGCAGCACCGCCACGGTGCCATGCTCAGCCATCGCCTGCACATCGCTCTCGGTGGCATATTCCAGATGATCGGCAGACAGCGCGCCATAACGGGCCGCCAGCGCGCTGCCCCCCAGAGAGGATAGCTGCTCGGCATGAAGCTTGATCGGCATTCCCAGCGCTTTGGCTTTATCAAACACCGCGCTGACCTGCTCAGGCGAGAACGCCAGATGTTCGCAGAAGGCATCAACCGCATCCGCCAGCCCTGCCGCCTTAACCTGCGGCAGCAGTCGATCGCAGATAATATCGATCCAGCCTTGTGGGTTGTCTTTAAACTCCGGCGGGAAGCCGTGTGCCGCAAGACAGGTGGCCTGCACATCCGCAGGCACCGTTTGCGCCAGTTCACGAATGGCCCGCAGCATGGTCAGCTCGCTGGCCTCATCCAGCCCGTAGCCGGATTTGATCTCCACCGTGGTGACGCCCTCCGCCAGCAGACGCGCTAAGCGCCAGCGCGCTGACGCCACCAGCTCCGCCTGGCTCGCCGCGCGGGTAGCGCGCACCGTGGAAAGAATTCCGCCGCCCTTTGCTGCGATCTCGGCATAGCTGACGCCGTTCAGACGCTGTTCAAACTCCTCGCTGCGATCGCCGCCAAATACCAGATGGGTGTGGCAATCCACCAGCCCCGGCGTGATGATGCCGCCGTTAAATTCATGCTGCTGACGCGCGACAAACGCGGGTAGCGCACTGCGCGGCCCGACCCATACCAGCCTGCCCTGATCGACGGCCAGCGCCCCGTCAGCAATCAGGTTGTAACGGCCTTCACGCATGGTCACGATATCCGCGCCCAGCCACAGGCTGTCGATCTGCTTCGCTTCTGCCATCCCCCGTGTCCCCTTCGCCTTTGGCGATTTACACTGCTGGTTAAAGTATGTATATGTATATACAACTAACAGCCGTT
Organism: Pantoea sp. X-Soil-TKNS-1207; assembly: GCF_059730485.1. NCBI lineage: Bacteria > Pseudomonadati > Pseudomonadota > Gammaproteobacteria > Enterobacterales > Erwiniaceae > Pantoea > Pantoea sp. X-Soil-TKNS-1207. The sequence goes on along the minus strand of NZ_AP035958.1, from coordinate 1,383,602 downwards.
GAGGATCAACCATGGCGACTTTTTTTGCCCCCAGAGCACTGCTGGCTGATGGCTGGCATGAGCAGGTGCTGATTTCTGTTAATCAGGCCGGTGTTATCACCGCCCTGACCCCGAACAGCGAACCCCATGATGCCACGCGTCTGGCCGGAGCGGTGATCCCGGCGATTGCCAACCTGCATTCCCATGCCTTCCAGCGCGCGATGGCCGGGCTGGCGGAAGTGGCGGGCGATCCGCAGGACAGCTTCTGGACCTGGCGCGATCTGATGTACCGCATGGTGCAGCGGCTGTCGCCGCAGCAGGTGGGTGATATCGCCGCTTTGCTGTATATCGAGATGCTGAAAGGCGGCTACAGCCAGGTGGCGGAATTCCACTATCTGCACCACGATGCCGCCGGTCAGGCCTATCCGCACGATGATATGTTGCAACAGCTGATGGCGGCGGCGGAGACCGCCGGTATCGGCCAGACCCTGCTGCCCGTGCTGTACAGCTACAGCGGCTTTGGTTCGCAACCGGCCAGCGACGGCCAGCGCCGTTTTATCCAGCAGACCGATGCGTACCTGCACCAGCAGCAGCGCCTTGCCGGCTGGGTGGCAGACAAGCCATTGTTGAATCGCGGCCTGTGCTTCCACTCACTGCGCGCGGTGAATGAGGCGCAAATGCAGACGGTGCTGGCGGCCAGCCCGAATGATCTGCCGGTGCATATCCATGTGGCCGAGCAGGAGAAAGAGGTCAATGACAGCCTGGCGTGGAGCGGCGAACGTCCGGTGGCGTGGCTGCTGAATCGCTTTGCTGTCGATGCGCGCTGGTGCCTGATTCACGCCACCCATCTTGATGAAGACGAAATCAGCCGTCTCGCGGCCAGCGGTGCGGTGGCGGGCCTGTGCCCGACTACCGAGGCCAACCTCGGCGATGGTATCTTCCCGGCGGTGGCGTACATCGCACAAGGCGGACGCTGGGGCATCGGTTCCGACAGCCATGTGTCGCTCAGCGCGCTGGAGGAGCTGCGCTGGCTGGAGTACGGTCAGCGACTGCGCGATCGGCGACGCAACCGCATCACCACCGCCTCTCAGTCCTCGGTAGGCGACCTGCTGTGGCAGCAGGCGGCGCAGGGTGGCGCGCAGGCCTGTGGCGTCAACGCCGGTGAGCTGGCGCCGGGCAAACGCGCCGACTGGCTGGTGCTGCAACAGGACGCATGGTTAAGCAGCGTGGATAACGCCGCGCTGCTCAATCGCTGGCTGTTTGCCGGGCAGCGGGATCAGATCCGTGATGTCTATGTGGCGGGCAAGGCGGTGATCGAACAAGGCCATCACCCGGCGGAAGAGGCCTGCGCCGCACGCTTCGCTGCGGCGATGAGGGCGCTGCGATGATAACCCGCTTCGACTACGACACCTTACCGGTCAGCCGCTGGCGCAATGGCGGCGGCGAGACGCGCGAAATCATCAGCTATCCGCCCGGCGAGGCGGATTTTGCCTGGCGCGCCAGTATCGCGACCATTGCCGCCGACGGGCCGTTTTCGCCCTTCCCCGGCATCGATCGGGTGATCACCCTGCTGCACGGCGACAGCGTGTTGCTCAGCTGCGAACACGCGCAGCAGCAATTGCAGCCGCATCAGCCGTGGCCATTTCCCGGCGAATGGGCAATTGAAGCCCGTATCGGGCAGCACGCCTGTCAGGACTTCAATATCATGACGCGGCGCGGCCGCTGGCAGGCTGATGTCAGAGTGCAGCAGCAGGCGATAAGCAGTGAACACGGCGTGGCCTGGGTGCTGGCGGGAGAGTGGCAGTGCGCAGACGGGGAGATTTTGCGGGTGAATCAGGGGATGTGGTGGCTGGATGAGATCACGCAGCTGGCACCGCGCTCAGTCGATGCCAGCCTGTTGTTTACCGCGCTTAGCCGTGTCCTCTGAAGCGACCCAGCAGCTTGTAACGTGAGCCGGGATAGAGCAGACGCGCATAGGTCACGATTTTGGTGTCGCTCCACGTCTGACGGCGGATCAGTAAGCAGGGTTCGTGCTCATCCAGCGCCAGATGCTTACGCTGGCGCAGATCCGGCAGCACCGCTTCCACAATATGTTCACCGGCAGTGAGCGGCGCCACGCGCATCAGGTAGGTGTACGGCGTCAGGCTGTGGTAATCCTGGCTGAGATAATCCGGCGCCACCAGCGGGTTGACCAGACGATCTTCCAGCTGCACCGGCAACTCGTTTTCATAATGGACGATCAGCGAATGGTACAGCGTCTGGCCGGTGGATAACCCCAGCACCGCCGCCTGCTCCGGGTCCGCCTTCATCTGTCCCAGCGACAAAATTTTGCAGCTATGGGTATGGCCGCGCTGGGCGATTTCATCGGCGATGTTGTGCACTTCCAGCATCGCGGTGTAGCCCTTCATCTCGGCGACAAAAGTGCCGACGCCCTGCATCCGCACCAGAAACCCTTCGCTGGTCAGTTCGCGCAGCGCACGGTTGATGGTCATGCGGCTGACGCCAAGCTCATTCACCAGCTCGCTTTCCGAAGGTACGCGCTGATTGGCCTTCCAGTGACCGTCACGGATCTGGCTGATAATCGCCTGTTTAACGCGCTGGTAAATCGGCGCAGGCTCATCACCCATGGCCGCAGCCAGTTGTGCTATTGCCGTTTGCTCAACCATATCCTGTTCCTTTTCCTGATAGTGTCCCGAGTTTACTGTCTCAGGCCGCAAATGTATATACATCCCAGCGTGCAAACCGCCCGCCGCTTGTGCAGTCTGCGCCTTATTACGGTGCAACGCTGCACGCGATCTGTTTGCCAATCCGCGCTGCGGCGCTATTCACAGAATGTGATCAATCTGGCACAGCGCTTGCTACTTGTATAGACAAGAATAGACACTTATGCTTCACTCGCATCATTCAGGGTGTCACCGGAAAAACTTCCACAGTCTGATTTTACCCGGTGAGTGCCGTTTTACTTGTATAGACAGGAGTAGACTATGTCAGGTTCGGTTCAGAACATTCGCCTCGTTCCCGGTGAAGTGGACCTCGCCACACTGCGTGCGATTTACCAGGGTGGCGTCGCACTGACGCTGGCTGATGAAGCGCGTGCCGCCATCGATCGTGCCAGCGCCACCGTCGATGCCATCGTCGCATCGGGCAACGTGGTGTACGGCATCAACACCGGTTTCGGCAAGCTGGCGCAGACGCAAATCCCGGCCGCGCGTCTGGCGGAGTTGCAGCGTAACCTGGTGCTGTCGCACAGCGTGGGTCTGGGCGATCTGCTGCCTGACAACGTGACCCGTCTGGTGGTGGCGACCAAGATTATCAGCCTGGCGCGCGGCCATTCCGGCGTGCGTATCGCCCTGATTGAAGCGCTGCTGGCCCTGTTCAACGCCGGTGTGATGCCGTGCATCCCGGAGAAGGGATCGGTAGGCGCCTCAGGCGATCTGGCTCCGCTGGCGCATCTGTCGCTGATGCTGCTGGGCGAAGGCCATGTGCGGGTTGATGGCGCGCTGATCCCGGCCACTGAAGGGCTGGCGCGCGTCGGCCTGACGCCGTTTGTCCTCGGTCCAAAAGAGGGTCTGGCGCTGCTCAACGGCACCCAGGTTTCCAACGCGCTGGCGCTGCGTGGCCTGTTCGAAGCGGAAAACCTGTTTGCCGCCGGACTGATGGCCGGTGCGCTGTCGCTGGAAGCGATCAAAGGCTCGGTAAAACCCTTCGATGCCCGAATTCATCAGGCGCGCGGCCAGCAGGGGCAAATTGCCGTTGCCGCTGCGGTCAGCACGCTGCTGGCAGGCAGCGAAATCCTCGGCTCGCACGCTAACTGCGGCCGGGTGCAGGACCCCTACTCCATCCGCTGCGTTCCGCAGGTGATGGGCGCCTGTCTTGATAACCTCAGCCATGCCGCACGCATATTGCAGATTGAAGCTAACGCCGCCTCGGATAACCCGCTGGTGTTCAGCGACAGCGGCGACGTGATTTCCGGCGGCAACTTCCACGCCGAGCCGGTGGCATTCGCCGCCGACATCCTCGCGCTGGCGATTGCCGAAGTGGGTGCGATTTCCGAGCGTCGTCTGGCGCTGCTGCTGGATACCGGCCTGTCTGGCCTGCCGCCATTCCTGGTGCGCGACGGGGGTGTCAACTCCGGGTTTATGATCGCCCAGGTCACAGCGGCGGCGCTGGCCTCAGAAAACAAATCGCTGGCCCATCCGGGCAGCGTGGACAGCCTGCCGACCTCCGCCAACCAGGAAGACCATGTTTCGATGGCGACCTATGCGGCGCGCCGTCTCGGCAGCATGTGCTTCAACACCGCCGCCGTGGTGGGGATTGAAGCGATGGCTGCCGCCCAGGGCATCGATTTCCATCGCCCGCTGCAAAGCTCCACCCTGATCGAGCAGGAGATGGGCCGCATCCGCGCGCAGGTCGCCTTCCTCGATCAAGACCGTTTACTGGCGCCAGATATCGATGCCATGCGCCAGTGGGCCAGCAATAACGCCTGGCCGGAAGCCCTTTCAGCGCTGCTGCCGAGCATGCGCACCACCCAATGTTGAATTAAGGAACTGATGATGAGCGAAACTCTGACCCAGGCGGTTGCCCGTGAGATCCGTGCTCCGCACGGTACTGAACTGCACTGCGCCAACTGGTTGATTGAAGCGGCTTACCGCATGATCCAGAACAACCTCGATCCTGACGTGGCCGAACGCCCGGAAGATCTGGTGGTGTACGGCGGCATTGGTAAAGCGGCCCGTAACTGGGAGTGCTTCGAGCAGATCCTGCGTTCGCTGCGCGCATTGCAACCGGAAGAAACCCTGCTGATCCAGTCGGGTAAGCCGGTGGGCGTGTTCCGTACCCATGCCGATGCGCCGCGTGTGCTGCTGGCAAACTCCAACCTGGTGCCGCACTGGGCCACCTGGGATCATTTCCACGAGCTGGATAAAGCCGGACTGATGATGTACGGCCAGATGACCGCCGGTTCCTGGATCTACATCGGTGCGCAGGGCATCGTGCAGGGTACGTTCGAGACCTTCGCTGAAGCCGGTCGCCAGCACTACGACAGCGACCTGAGCGGCCGCTGGATCCTTACCGCCGGTCTGGGCGGCATGGGCGGCGCGCAGCCTCTAGCGGGCGTGCTGGCCGGTGCCAGCGTGCTGGCGATTGAGTGCCAGGAATCGCGTATCGATTTCCGTCTGCGCACCCGCTATGTCGACCACAAAGCCTATACCCTCGACGAGGCGTTGCAGCTGATCGACGAGGCGAACAAAGCGAAAAAAGCCATTTCCGTTGGCCTGCTGGGCAATGCGGCGGAAATTCTGCCGGAGCTGGTGAAACGTGCCAAAGCGGGCGGCATGAAGCCGGATATCGTGACCGATCAGACCTCAGCCCATGACCCGATTAACGGCTACCTGCCGATTGGCTGGGATGTGGATCGCTGGCAGGCGGAGAAAGTCAGCAACCCGAAAGCGGTAGAAAAAGCGGCGCGCGCCTCGATGGCGACCCACGTACAGGCGATGCTCGACTTTTGCCATATGGGCGTGCCGACCGTCGATTACGGCAACAATATCCGTCAGGTGGCGCTGGATGAAGGTGTGACGAACGCCTTTGATTTCCCTGGCTTCGTCCCGGCCTATATTCGTCCGCTGTTCTGCGAAGGCAAAGGTCCGTTCCGCTGGGTGGCGCTGTCGGGCGATCCGGAAGATATCTATAAAACCGACGCCAAACTGAAAGAGTTGTTCCCGGATCACAAGAACCTGCATCGCTGGCTGGATATGGCGCAGGAACGCATCGCGTTCCAGGGCTTACCGGCGCGTATCTGCTGGCTGGGATTAGGCGAACGTCATAAGGCGGCGCTGGCGTTTAATGAGATGGTGCGCAATGGCGAGCTGAAAGCGCCGATTGTGATTGGCCGCGATCATCTCGACTGCGGCTCGGTGGCCTCGCCGAACCGTGAAACCGAAGCGATGAAAGATGGCTCCGATGCGGTCTCCGACTGGCCGCTGCTCAACGCCCTGCTGAATACCGCAGGCGGCGCCACCTGGGTCAGCCTGCATCACGGCGGCGGCGTGGGCATGGGCTTCTCGCAACATGCTGGCGTGGTGATTGTCTGCGACGGCAGCGCCGAAGCGGATGTGCGTCTGGCCCGCGTGTTGTGGAATGACCCGGCCACCGGCGTTATGCGTCATGCCGATGCGGGTTACGAGCAGGCCCAGGCGTGTGCGAAGGAGCATGGCCTGAATCTGCCGATGATGAGATAAGGGTTAGTCAGGTGCGCATAAATGCGCACCCTACGGTGTAGGGTCGGCATTTATGCCGACCGTGTCAAAAGGGGTGGCATACGTCCATTGACGCGCACCCTACGGTGTAGGGTCGGCATTTATGCCGACCGTGTCAAAGGGGTGGCATACGTCCATTGACGCGCACCCTACGGTGTAGGGTCGGCATTTATGCCGACCGTGTCAAAAGGGGTGGCATACGTCCATTGACGCGCACCCTACGGTGTAGGGTCGGCATTTATGCCGACCGTGTCAAAAAGGGTGGCGTACGTCCATTGATGCGCACCCTTCGCCGTAGGGTCGGCATTTATGCCGACCGTGTCAGACACGGCACAGGACCACGGCCCTGATTTATTTATTCCATTTGGCTATACCCTATAGCCAAATTATCCCGTTCTGCGATAGACGCCACCCTGCGCTTACCACTACAGTGATAACTCAATTTCCCGCGGTACAGGCTAACGGACGTACCGCAGCTGATGGAGAATCCTTCCCTATGACCCTGCCTGCCGCCCTGCTGGAAAACGCCCTGCGCTGGCGCCGCCAGTTACATCAACACCCGGAACTCGGTTACCAGGAACAGCACACCAGCGAGCTGGTGGCGCGGGTGCTGAACGATGCCGGTTTGCAGGTGTTTCGCGGCCTGGCGGGCACCGGCGTCATAGGTACGCTGGAAAACGGTCCGGGGCCGGTGATTGGCCTGCGGGCCGATATGGATGCGCTGCCGATCACCGAAAAAGGCGAACCGCAGTGGAAATCTTCTCAGCCGGGCGTGATGCACGCCTGCGGCCATGATGGTCACACCGCGGTGCTGCTGGCCGCGGCCTGCCAGCTTGCCGCCACCCGCCAGTTCAGCGGCACGGTGCACTTCATTTTCCAGCCTGCGGAAGAGAATCTCGGCGGCGCGCGCAAAATGGTGGAAGAAGGCCTGTTCCAGCGCTTCCCGATGGATGCCATCTACGCCATGCATAACTGGCCGGGTCTGCCGGTGGGTTCGCTGGCCGTCAATTCCGGCGCGATGATGGCATCGCTCGATTCGTTTGAAATCACCCTTAACGGCAAAAGCTGCCATGCGGCGATGCCGGAAAGCGGCGCCGACCCGATGGTGGTGGCGGCGGAGCTGATTATGGCGCTGCAAACCATCCCGTCGCGCCGTTTGTCGCCGCTGGCGTCAGCGGTGGTGAGCGTGACGCAGATTCACGGCGGTGAGGCGATTAACGTCATCCCTGAGCAGATCGTGTTACGCGGTACGGTGCGCTGCCTGCAAACCGAGGTACGCAACCGGGTGCGTGGCTTAATTGAGGATTTTGTCAGCACGCTACCGCGCCCGTTCGGCGTCAGCGGCGAAATCCACTGGTATCCGGGCTATCCGGTTACCGCCAACCATGCGGCACCGGCGGAACAGGTGCGGCAGGTTGCCAGCCAGCTGCTGGGCGATGCCCAGGTGCACTGGCAGGTTAACCCATCGATGGCGTCCGAAGATTTCGCCTGTATGCTGGAAAGTTGTCCCGGCGCGTATTTCTGGCTGGGCGCCGATGGCGCTACGCCGTCCGCACCGCTGCATAACGCCTGCTACGACTTCAATGATGAACTGCTGCCGATTGGCATCACCTTCTGGCAGCAGTTAGTGGAAAACGCGCTGGCGAAAGCCTGACGCGTCAGATCCCGGCCTGTTGCAGACGCTGTTCCGCCTGCGCCAGGCTGGTGCTTTCCCCACTCGCCACCAGACAGCACGCCAGTTGCAGACGCAACGCCTGCGGCACCGCACGCTCCCCGGCCAGCACCTGACGAATCCAGCTGGCGGTATCAGCCGCGCTTTTTGACGCCGGCAGCGCCACGTCGCACTCCGGCTGGCGATCGATCCACACCTCCGCCTCGCCGTCCGCGCCCTGAATATAGTTGATTGCCGGACAGCGCAGCGGGTTAGCGTAAACCTCGCCCTCGGTGCCATTGAGTAAAATCCCCGGCGCATCGATATGCTGGAAGAATTTACCGACGCGCGGCACATATTCCGGGTGCGACACGCTGGCCAGCCGCAATGCGGCGCGTTCGGCAAACGGCGTCGCCAGTTTTGCCAGCGTATGCGCGCTGTTACGCACGCCCATGCGCCAGCGCAGCGCCAGCTGTTTCGCCATCGGCGGGCAGAGATGATCGATGGTGATAAACGCCAGCTCGCCGTTATCCAGCGCCGCCTGCGCCTGCTCGCGCTGGGTCAGCGGCTGGATGCCCAATGCCGCCAGCACCGCTTCGCTGGTCACGCGGGTGGCATCGTCGCTGATACCGTGCATCAACACCGGGAAGCCGAGCTTCACCAGCAGCAGCGCCAGCAGCGGGGTCAGATTTCCCTGGCGACGCGCGCCGTTATAGCTGGGAATGACGATCGGCATCGGACGCCCGGCAGGCGGTTGCAGGCGCATCATCTGCTGCTGCATCGCCTGATAAAAGCCGCGCATCTCATCCTCGCCTTCGCCTTTAATGCGCAGCGCGATCAGCACGCCGCCCAGTTCCAGATCCGGCACCTCGCCCGCCAGTATTGCGCTGTACAGCGCCACGGCGGTGTCGAAATCGAGATCGCGCGCGTGATTTTTGCCGCGCCCAATCTCTTTGATAATTTTATTCAGTTCCATCAGGGGTATCCGCGTCCAGAGCACGCCGCATCTCGGCGGCTAAAGGGGTATTTTGCTGTTGCTGTAAACCGTCTGCCACCTGCTGGCGATCCGTCAGGCTGCGATTTTGATTGAGTTTCCACTTGCCTTCGCGCTGGGTCACGCGAATTTCCACGCCGACAATGGCTTTCACCATGCTGTCGATATAGGCTTCCGGCGCATCGCTCACCGCCCACGGCTGCGGCATCCCCTGCTCCTGCTGGGCCGTCAGGGCGGTTATCTGCGCGTGCAGCCACTGCGCGTTGTCATGGCGGGTGAGCACGCCCCGGCAGTGCAGCGTCAGGTAGTTCCAGGTGGGCACCGCTTTGCCGCTGCGCGCCTTCTCTTCATACCAGGCCGGGGTGATGTAACCCTGCTCGCCCTGAAACACCACCAGCACCGACGCGCCCGCGTCCAGCGCTTTCAGATGCGGGTTAGCGCGGGATAAATGCCCCTGCAACACCCACTCGCCCTGCTCATCGACCTGCAACAAAAAGGGCAATGGCGTCGCCAGCGGGCCATCAGCGCCGTTGGAAACCAGTAATCCCAGCGGATGGCGCAGCACCAGCTGGCGCTGCGCCTCGGCATCCGGCTGATTAAACGCCCGTGGCGTGTACAACATGCTCAACTCCTTCTGCTGGCACGCCGTCTGCGCGGCGCGGCCTCGGTAATGGCCTCAGGCATCGGCGGCTGTTCAATCGGGAACACCGGCAATGCGGCCAGCAGGCGGCTGCCATACGGCTTGCTGATCAGGCGTCGATCGTAAATCACGATCTCGCCGAAGCATTGATGGCTGCGAATCAAACGACCCACCTGCTGGATCAGGGTAAATGAGGCACTGGGTAAGCTCTGCACTTCGAACGGGTAGCGCCTGAGACTCTTCAGCCACTCCCCTTCGGTCAAAATTACCGGACTGTCTACCGGGGGAAAAGCAATTTTGTGGATATGCACCTGCGACAGCAAATCACCTTTCAGATCCAGCCCTTCGGCAAAGGATTGCAGGCCGACGAGGATGCTGGTTTTGCCCTGCTCCACCCGCTGCCGATGCAGCTCCACCAGCCGGTAACGCGGCTGATCGCCCTGTACCAGCATCGTCAGACGCAGATCGGTGACATGGGTGAGAAACTGCTGCATGGCACGCCCGCTGGCGAACAGCACCAGCACCCCTTTGTGCTTCTCCTGCTGCATCTGGGCGCGGAAAAAGCGCGCCATCTCGGCGATATGCTCCGCTTCATGGCTCATCAGCGGCTCAAAACGCATTTGCGGGATCACCAGCTTGCCCTGGTCAACATGCTGGAACGGTGAATCGAGTGCGACAAAGCGGTCACCGGCTTTTTCATTCAGCCCCGACATCTCCTGCAAGCGGCTAAAGCTGTTAAGCGAACGCAGCGTCGCCGAGGTCACCACCACATGGGGGATCTTGCGCCACAGCAGTTTTTCCAGCTGATCGCTGACGCGAATCCCGGCGCAGTGCAGCAGCAGATGCGCCTGGCCGTCGCGCAGCTCGCGCGTCACCCATTTGGAGACCGGCGCGTTAGAGGCTTTCTCCATCGCCGCCAGCCGCCACAGCTTGCTGATGGATTCAAACCAGCCAAAGTGGCGGTTGAGCTGCAAAATCGCCTTGTGCAGCCGCATAATGTCGGCTTTGCCGGTTTGATCGCCCAGCTCATTCAGCAACCCTTCAGCCAGACCGCGCAGCGCATCGCTCAGCTTGAACAGTCGGGCGCACAGCGTCAGCAGCTCTTCCGGCAGTTCACCCAGCACAAAGCGAAACTCGCCCGGCTGGTTGTTATCGGGCAGCAGCGGGGTGAGCGCGTTGCACAGCGTCTGCAACAGCTCGCGCATTTCATCGCAGTGGCCTTTCAGCCGCTCCGGGTTGCTCAGCGGCGGCGGCGATTTGGGACGGAACTGCGCCATGATGGTTTCCACCAGACGCACAAACAAATCCAGTTGCAGGCTGCTCCAGCCGGGGGTGATCTCGGCGCTCATCTCCAGCGCATCACGCGCCACTTCCGGCAGATGGTGGCCTTCATCCAGCACCAGCATCAGGTGTTTCGCCGGCGGCAGCACCGATTCATTCTCCATCGCCGCCATCACCAGCGCGTGGTTAGCCACCACCACATCCGCCTGCTCTATCTCGCGGCGCGCGACAAAGAACGGGCACTCGCGATACCAGCGGCAGTGATGGCCGAGGCAGTTGGCTTTGTCGGTGGAGAGGCGTTGCCACAGGCTGTCGTTGATGGCGACATCGGTATGATCGCGCAGGCCATCCCACTGGTAGCGGCTGAGTTGTTTTTCCAGCCCGGCACACAGCTTCTGCTCTTCTTTCGAGCCGGTGACCGCCTCATCGTCGAGATACAGCAGCAGATCGCCCTGCTGATCTTCGCTGGCCGCCAGCGCCGCCAGATTGCGCGGGCAGACATAGCGCCCGCGCCCAAAGGCGGCGGTGAAGGTTAAGTCGGGAATGATTTTCTTCAGCAGCGGCAGATCCTTGCTGAAGATTTGGTCCTGCAACGCCACGTTGGCGGTGCTGATCACCAGCCGCTTCTCTTCGGCACGGCTGACGGCAATGCCGGGGATCAGATAGGACAAGGTTTTGCCAACGCCGGTCGGGGCTTCAATCGCCAGATGCCGTCCCTCATCACCGGAGAGGCTTTTCGCCACTTCGGCGATCATCTGGCGCTGCGGCGCGCGCGGGATAAAGTCAGGAACCTGCTGCTGCAGCGCCTTATACCATTGCGCAATCTGGCTTTTTATCGCTGCTGTCAGGGCCATCGTTATTACTTTTTGCGGGAAAATGGCCTGTATTTTTACACAGTATCGCCACAGCGTCAGCTTTCGCTGCTATTTTTTCGCGCTGGATTCAGAATTTCACGCATCGCGCGGATCAAGGTTTCGCGCGTTCTCCCGCGCCGAAACGCGAAGGAGAACGGCGCACGAAAGTGGAACTGCTGCGGCAGCAGGCGACGCAGCACGCCCTGCTGTTCCCAGCTGCGGGCGTAGTGTTCCGGCAGATAACCGATAAAGCGCCCGCTGAGGATCAGCGTCAGCTGCGCTTCGATACTCTCCACCGAGGCATTGCTCTGGCGAAACCCGCGTTTATTCAGCTCCTGCTGGTTCCAGTAGCGGCGCGTCACCATGCCGGTTTGCTGCACGGTGCGCACGTCCGGCGTCCCCTGCGCCAGCACATGCTGCGGGCTGCAATAGAGCCAGTGCTGTTCTTCATACAACGGAATGGTGACCAGATTGCTGGCGCGCAGCGGGAAGTGACCAATCGCCAGATCGAGCCTGTCTTCAAGCAGCTGCTGCTGAAGTTCGTTGGGATCGCGCACGCTGAGGTTGAAAAACACCGCCGGGAAGCGCTGATTAAAACGGGCGATGGCGGCGGGCAGATCCAGCGTGTTGTCGGTGACGGTGGCATCCACCACGCCGAGGGAAAAGGTACCGCCCTGCGCGCTTTTTAGCGTCTCCACCTGCTCCTGCCAGCCCGCCAGCGTCGCCAGCATCTCCTGGCTGTAGCGATAAAACTGCTCGCCTTTACTGGTCAGGGTAAAGCCGCCGCGCCCGCGCTGGCACAGAATAAAACCCAGCTGGCTTTCCAGCTCGCTCATATAGGCGCTGATGGCCGGTGTGGTCATATTCAGCGCCTGCTGCGCGCGCGAATAGCCCTGATTTTCCACCACGCTGGCGAATACCTGGAGCAGTTTGAGATTGGGTAAAGGTTGCACCGTCTTCCTTCAGTGATTGCTGGCTAAAGTTAAGTAATCCCTGAAGTGATTATCTGCTGTCAAGGATTTTTCCCCTAAGCCAGACGGGTGATGATGGGGATCTGTTCAGCTAAGGAGTCGGTCATGACCCATTTTCCCCAACCGCAGGGCGGCAATGAGATGCCGCGTTTCGCCGGACGCGGCACCATGATGCGTTTACCGGCTGCCGAATCCCCCGCCGATCTGGATGTGGCCTTTGTCGGTATTCCGCTGGATATCGGCACCTCGCAGCGCAGCGGCACCCGTTACGGACCGCGCGCCATTCGCGCTGATTCGGTGATGATCCGTCCGTACAACATGGCGACCGGCGCTGCGCCCTTCGATTCACTGCGCGTGGGCGATCTTGGGGATGTGCCCATCAATACTTACAGCCTGCTGAAATCGGTGGATATTATCGAGGATTACTACAGCGAGCTGAATCGCTGGCCGCTGATCCCCCTGACGCTGGGGGGCGACCATACGCTGACGCTGCCGATCCTGCGCGCGCTGGCGAAAAAACACGGGCCAATGGGGCTGATCCACGTTGATGCCCATACCGACACCAACGACGAGATGTTTGGCGAAAAAATCGCCCACGGCACCACCTTCCGCCGTGCGGTGGAAGAAGGTTTGCTTGATTGCCAGCGCGTGGTACAGATTGGGCAACGTGCGCAGGGTTACGCCGCGGATGATTTTCAATGGGGCGTCGATCAGGGCTTCCATCTGATCCCCGCCGAGCAGTGCTGGCATCGCTCCCTGACACCGCTGATGGCCGAGGTGCGGGCGCGTATCGGCAGCGGCCCGGTCTATCTTTCCTATGACATCGACAGCTTTGATCCCGCCTGGGCGCCCGGCACCGGTACGCCGGAAGTGGGCGGTCTGACCTCGATACAGGGGCTGGAGATCGTGCGCGGCTGCCGTGGCCTGAACCTGGTGGGGGGCGATCTGGTGGAGGTATCGCCGCCCTATGATCTCAGCGGCATGACCTCGCAGCTGGCGGCCAATATCCTTTATGAGATGCTGTGCGTGTTGCCCGGCGTCCGCTATACAGAGAAGAAGCAATGACACAAATGAATCTGGTGTTTCCGGCGCGCGTGCTGCGCGGCGCAGGGGTGATCAATCAGCTGGGTGAGCTGTGCGCCAGCCTCGGTAAACGCGCGCTGCTGATTGGCGGCCATCAGGCGCTGCGCGCGGTGGAAGCGCAGGTGCGCGCCCAGCTGCTGGCGTCGGACGTCACGCTGCTGGCGCAGGAGTGGTTTGGCGGCGAGACGTCGATCAACCATATCAACCGGCTGGCGGCCATCGCCACCGAATTGCAGGCGGAGGTGATTATCGCTGCTGGCGGCGGCAAGTCGCTCGATACCTGTAAAGCCGTCGCGGCACAGCTGGGTCTGCCGGTGATCACCCTGCCCACCATCGCCGCCACCTGCTCAGCGGTGACGCCGCTGAGCATTCGCTACGATGATAACGGCAATTTCTTCGATATCTTCCCGCTGCCGCAGGCACCCGCCGCGGTGGTGATCGACAGCGATCTGCTGGCCAAAGCGCCTGCGCGCTGGCTGGCCGCCGGGCTGGGCGATACGCTGGCGAAATGGTATGAGTTTCGCGCCGTCAGCACCCGCCACCCGGCGCGCGAAGGCAATGCGCTGTCGTCGCTGGCGCACAGCAAAATTTGCTATGACGTGATCGCCGAACATGGCCCGACCGCCTATGCCGCCGTGCTGCGTGGCGAGAGCAGCGCCGCGCTGGATCAGGTGCTGGACGCGATTTTCACCTGGGCCGGTTTAACTTCGCTGATGAGCAATGGCGCACACGCGGCGGCCTCCCATGCCATCTATGAAGGTTTTACTTTCTGCGATAAGACGCGTGAGTTTGGTCATGGTCTGCTGGTCGGATTCGGCAACCTGTGCCTGCTGGCGCTGGAGCAGCGCAGCGACGACGAGGTGCTGGCCGAGATGCGGCTGGCACGTGAGTGCGGCGTGCCGCTGCAACTGTCAGAGATTGCTGAGCTGGACGCGGCGGAACTGGCGCTGATTGTGCGTGAGTCGGTAGATGCGCCGGATATGGTGAATATGGCGGACGCGGTGACGGAAGCGCGCTTGCTGGCGGCGATACAGCGCGTTGAGGGGCTGGCGCAGCGCGTGATGTGATCGCAATCGTAGCGGCGCTTGTCTGGCCCCAATGTTACCCGGTGCGCATTTATGCGCACCCGGTAAATAATGATTAACTGAACGACCTTTTATTTAAGCCTGCCATTTTATCCTCTCCCCGTTGTTATATGGTTAATCTGAACGCCGATAATATTTACCCGTTGGCAAGATGTGCGTTGACGCCACTGACAGATAAGAGCCGGACCTGCTCTTTATAATTTAATTCATTACAAGGATGACTTTTTAATGAAAAAAACTCAATCGACGAAAACTCCGTTAATTATGACGACCTGCTTAGGCGCGCTTTTCTTTACCGCCAGCCATGCCTGCGCCAATGAAAAGACCTATTTTGAGAATAAAGATCTGCCTGAAGTACGGCTGGTCGATGGCGAATCTGTTTTTGTTCCCTGGGTAGTCTGGATTCAGGGTACCAAAGGTCGCTGTAGTGGAACTGCTTATAACCCGTGGTGGGTGGTCACCGCCAAACATTGTACCGAACCTAAAAGCGTTTATTTTCCCCAGCAAGGCTCGGCGGGTTATGATGAGGTTGCGGTTCAGCGTTATATCCCCTCCCCTGATGATATTCAGCTAATCCGTCTTGCGCAGCCCAAACGCTTATGGTCCTACCCGGAATTTGATCCCAATAATCACCCAAAACTGGAGGATGTCACCACTATCTATGGCTACGGCGGCAATCGTTATCTTTCGCAGCTGAATGGAAAAGTAATATGGGAAAACGCCTATGCCAATAGCATCACCGCAAAGCTCATCAATGGCGACGCAATCGGGGGGGATTCAGGTTCGCCGATGATAATAAATGGAAAAGTTGTGGCTATCCATTTTGGCGGCCCGCAATATCTGGCAGGCGCAACAACATTATCCGCCGCAAAAAGTGTTTTTGAAGAAAATGGCGTCACGGGGATCTATGACGTTAAGCTCAACGCGCAACAGCAGATAGAATTTAAAGTCAGCAACAAACTTTTCAACTCGAAAAACAAGGTTGTTATCTGGGTTGATGGTGAATATCGTGCTGCCATACAAAATGGGCAAACCCGATATATTGCTGACATTGAGAATGCTGGTGACAATCGAATTATTAAACTGGCCGGGAAGAAACAGCCTTATACGGGGTTGAGTTATATTCAGATCGGCGTTGTTGCCGGCGATCTTGACCACGACAATGCGGGAAAGCCAGAGGACTCAGGCATTATTGTGGCAAAAATGCTCGATGGCGTGCAGTCAGTCAGCCGGGATCGTCATGCGCAATCTATCAATGTGAAACTTAGCACCGCGCTGTTTAATTCTGCTGAAAGAACCGTCATCAGCTTCAAGGGTAAGTACGCCGGGGAAATCCAAAGGGGTAAAGTTTATTATGGCAGAGTGATCTCTGCGGATAAAAACTCGACCACCGTGCAATTTACGCCCGGCAATCCCAACACCGTCGCGGAATGGGTGCAGATTGAGTGGCGACATGCGGATAAGCATCACCCTGGCGCCACGCTCTCCTCGCCTTTATATGAAGGTGTCATCTCAACGATTGTCAGCCAACCATAGGGGACGTATTTATGCGCCGCTGGCCGCTAACAACGCGCTGATTTCACTGGCATCACCTAAGGTATCCAGCGCCAGACACACCGTCTCCAGCCGGGCGACCTGCGCCTGTGGCAACACGCGTTGCGCCAGGCTGCGGTACTTGGCCAGCAGCGCCTGCTGGCTGAGCGGATTGGCTGGCGCACCGGAGGGCACCGGCACATGCTGCTGCCACACCCCACCCTGTACCGTCTCCAGCCGCACCCAGGGTTCGGCATCGCGGTCCTGCTCTGGATCGATCTCCAGCTCAATACGCGCCATCAGCGCTTCCGCATCGGGATGCAGGCGCTTCGCATCATCATAGCTGGCGAGATCCGCCGCGCCATACAGCGCACGCGCCGCCAGCGCATAAGGCAGACTCATCTGCGCCGCCGCCAGACTGGCGACATCACGCGTCCCGCACATCTCCAGCAGGAACGGGTTCAGGCCCACCACAATACGCGCGATATCGGTGATCGCGACCGGCTGCTGCTGGAGCAGCATACCCAGCGCATCAATCGCCGAGTGGGTGCCACGGCAGGCGGCGTAGGGTTTGATGGAACAACGCGCCAGCTTCCACACCACGCCAAGATCGGCGACCAGCGCCTCGGGCTGCTGCGTGTCTGCCGCCAGGGTTTGCAGGAAGCCGCCCCAGCGTGCGTCAAACACCGCTGCCGGACCGCTGATGCCCCGCTGCGCCAGCAGCGCCGCCTGCACCCCGCCCTCCGCCGCACGCGCGGCATGGAGCTTTTTGGTGTGCGATCCATCGTGGATAAAGCCCCACAACCCGCCGCTGAAACTGGCGGCGATGCCGAGCGCCGAAGCGCACTGCGCTGCATTCAGTTGCAGCAGCGAGCACACCGCTGCCGCCGCGCCAAACACGCCGCAGGTGGCGGTGGAGTGCCAGCCCGCGCCATTATGCGCCGCATAACCGCCGCAGGCCTCCAGCACGCGACGGCCAATGTCATAGCCGATCACCATAGCGGTAAGCAGCGCCTGGCCGCTCACCGGTTGCGGCGCGCGCGCCAGCACCGCCAGCAGCGCCGGAATCACCACCGCACCGGAATGATCGCAGCCACCGGTATCGTCCAGCTCGTACATATGGGCCGCCACACCGTTCAGCCACGCCGCCTGACGGATAGTCACCTGTTTCGCGCTGCCCCACAGCTGCGCCTGAGCGTTGCCGCCCTCCTCGTCGACCAGCGCCAGACACGCGCGCCAGATCGGGCTGTCGCTCCCGGCCAGCGACGCGCCGAGGGTATCGAGAAAGTGACGTTTCGCCTGCTCCACCAGCGGAGCGGGCAACGAGTCAAAGCGCGTTTCCGCGATAAACTGCGCCAGTTGATTAAGCATTGATCTCTCCGCTAACCCGGCTGAACACCTCGGCCGGATGGTCCGCTCCATTGTCGGGCTGGCTCTGCCAGTGCGCCGCCACCTGCTGTGCGGTGGCAATCCATACGTTGTGCTGCTGTAGCGTGTCGAGCAGCGATCGCAGCAGGCCAATACGCCCGGCGGTGCCAATAATTTCCGGGTGCAGGCGCAGCAGATAGCACAAGCCAAAGCGGTGGAAACCGTGGAAATCCTGCGTCAGGTTATCGAGGGTTTCGCCGTACGGGGCGATACGCGACTGCCCCGGCGGGATCGCCGGACTGAGGTTGAAGGCAAAATAGGGTTCATCTTCCAGCGTGTAGTGCATCGGCAGCTCCACCAGCCGGGTGCCGGGGTGGAAATACGGCAGATCGTCGCCGCGCCAGCTTGATGACCAGCGGATACCCAGTGCCACCAGCGCCTGCGCCAGCCCCGGTTTCCACTGCCCGGCCGGGGTGCGAAACCCCTGAATGGGCTGGCCAGTAATCTGCGCCAGTTTGTCGCAGCCGCGCGTCACGCTTGCGATCTGCTGCTCCAGCGTCAGCGTCGAGAAATCTTCATGCCGATCGCCGCTACAGGCGATTTCATGCCCGGCGGCGACAATACGTCGCACTAGCTCGGGTTGTTCTTCGGCCACAATCGCCGGTAAGCACCAGCTGGCTCTCAGCTGTTTTTCCGCCAGCAGCGCCAGCAGACGATCGACGCCGCGCAGCGTGCCGTAGCGCCACACCGACAGGGTTTTGTCGCGCCCGGCGACGGCCGGTGCCTGGGTGAGAATGCCGTGAATATCGTTAAAATCGAGGGTGAGGATTGCCGCCGACTGGAAGCCCAGCGGCCAGCGGGAAGATTCAGTCATGCTGCTGCTCCTGCAGGTACCACTGCGCCACCGCGTCGCAGCGCGCGAACCACACGTCATCGCGCGCCGTCATATGTTCAAACAGCTGCTCCAGCAGCAGCAGTCGCCCCGGCTGCCCGGAGATTTTCGGATGGAACAGCGTGGTCAGACATAAACCTTCATCCATTGCGCCATCAAATTCACGCTGCCAGTTATCCCGCGTATGGGCATAACTGGCAATGCGATCGCCGCCTTTCGGGAAGTCCGGCTGGCGCGTATAGGCCAGCGAGGCGTAGTCATCCATCTCCCATTTGCCGGGGATCTCCACCAGCGGCGTGTGGCCGTTAACCGGAATGCTGTAAGGGCGATCGTCGCCGCGCATACTGCTGGAGTAGATCACCCCCGCCTCACGCAGGATCTGCGGCGTTTCTGTATGCCAGTCGCCTGACGGCGTGCGGAAACCGCAGGCGGTGATGCCGAGATATTGTTTAAAGATGGCGGCCGATTTGGCCATTACCGCCCGCTGCTCCTCGGGCGAAATCGCCCAGAAGGATTCATGGCGATAACCGTGATAGGCCACTTCGTGGCCCTGATCGACAATCGCCTGACACTGCTGCGGCCACTGCTCCACCACCCAGGCGGGAACAAAAAAGGTGGCGGGCAGATGAAACGCCCGCAGCAGATCGAGCAGACGCCCGAGCGCGCGGTACGGTCCGTAAGCGCCGAAGGTAAAATACTCTGGCGTGGACCACAGGCTGCCATTCAGCATGGCATCACCGGTGGGACCATCGAGGTCAAACGCCAGCGCCATACAGCCGCGCTTGCCCTGTGGCCAGCGTACTGCGCCCGGTTGTCGCATGAAAGGCCTCCTGTTAGCCCTGGTTCAACGTCGCTTTCGCCACACCGTTGTCGTTCAGACCCCATTTGCTGAGGATTTTCTGGTAGCTGCCGTCGGCAATCATCGCATCCAGCGCGCCCTGCACGGCACTGGTCAGATCCTGCGCATCTTTACCGATCGCCATGCCGGTGAACTGGAAGGAGAAGGCTTTATCAAGCGGTTTAAAGGTGCCTTTTTCCAGGTTCATGATGTACGGCAGGGTTTCGCTGCCCTGCACAGCGGCATCCAGACGACGCTGACGCAGCTGAGTACGCGCATCGGCGGTCCCTTCCGCGCCCACCACCACGATGGCCGGTTTACCGGCAGATTCGCAGTGCTCTTTGCTCCAGTTGGCAATCTCCTGCGGGAAGGTGGTACGACGGCTGGTGCCGACGCGTTTGCCGCACAGATCCATCGCGCTGTTGATGTCGCTGCGCGCCGATAAGGTGTAGAACTGCGGACCGGTTTTGAAGTAATCGATAAAGCTGACCACTTTCTGACGCTCTTTGGTGTCAGTCATACCGGACATCACCATATCGACGCGTTTGGTTACTACCGCGTTGACCATCTGTTCAAACGCGATCTCCTGCCAGTTGATCTTCACGCCCAGCTTCTGACCAATCGCCATGCCGAGATCGTAATCCACGCCGGTCAGCTGATTGGTGGCGGGATCTTTGAAATCCATCGGCGGATAGTTCGGCATGATCGCCACGGTCAGACCTTTCTCTTTGATCGCCGCAGGCACGGCAGCGGCCGCCCAGGCAGAGGATTGCAGCAGCAGCGCGGCGCTTACGGCGCTCAGTAACAATTTTTTCATTCAATTCACCCCGGTCAGTTAAAGAAGAATCGCGTTGATAAAGTTTTTCATCCGTGGGTTTTGCGGGTTCAGCAGAATGTCTTCCGGTGCGCCCTGCTCGATAATGCGTCCCTCGTCCATAAACACCACCTGGTTGGCTACCTCACGGGCAAAGCCCATTTCATGGGTAACCACCAGCATGGTGGTGCCTTCTTTCGCCAGTTGACGCATCACCGCCAGCACTTCACCGACCATTTCCGGGTCAAGCGCCGAGGTGGGTTCATCAAACAGCATCAGTTTGGGTTTCATCGCCAGCGCGCGGGCAATCGCCACACGCTGCTGCTGGCCGCCGGAGAGTGATTGCGGATAGTCATGGGCTTTGTGCGCCAGACCCACGCGATCCAGCAGCGCCATCGCCTCTTCACTCGCTTCGCGCTTCGGACGCAGCAGCACGCGGCACGGCCCTTCAATAATGTTTTCCAGCGCGGTCTTATGCGGGAACAGGTTAAAACGCTGAAATACCATGCCGGTCTGCAAACGCTGGCGCGCAATCTGCTTATCGCTGAGCGGATGAAGTTTGTTCCCGGCGATGCGGTAGCCCGCCAGTTCGTTGTCGATCCAGATACCGCCCTGATCGACTTTCTCCAGCTGGTTAATGCAGCGCAGGAAGGTGCTTTTACCGGAGCCGGATGGCCCGAGGATGCACATCACTTCGCCGTAATTCACCTCAAGGCTGACGTCCTTAAGCGCGTGGAACTGGTCAAAATATTTGTTCACCTTGACGGCGCGCACGATGTTTCTCATCTCTCTCCCTCCCTTAATTACGGCGACGATGGCCGCGTGAGAAGTAGCGTTCCAGCTGGCTCTGACCAAACGACAGCACCGTCACCACAATCAGGTACCAGATGCCCGCCACGAACAGCAGCTCCATCACACGCGCGTTGGCGAAGTAGATGTTCTGGGTGTTGTAGAGCAGTTCCGAGTACTGGATCATGCTCGCCAGACTGGTGGTTTTGATCATGCTGATAAATTCGTTGCCGACCGGCGGCAGGATCACCCGCATCGCCTGCGGCAGAATGATGCGTTGCAGCGCCTGCAAACGCGGCATCCCGATGGCTTTCGCCGCCTCATACTGGCCGGTATCCACCGACAGCAATCCGGCGCGCACCACTTCCGAGGTGTAAGCGCCCTGGTTGATGCTCAGACCGAGCAGCGCGGCAAGGAACGGCGTCATAATGGTGACGGTCTGCACGCTGAACACGCCGGGAATGCTGATGGTGGGAAACACCAGCGCGAGGTTGAACCACAGCAGCAGTTGCAGAATCAGCGGGGTGCCGCGGAAGATCCATGCGTAACCGACAGCGATGTAGTGCAGCACCGGATTGGGCGACATATACATGATGGCGGTGATCACCCCGAACAGGACGCCAAAGCCCATCGCCAGCACCGACATGATCAGGGTGTTGACCACCCCGTCGAGAATCGCTTTGGCGGTAAAGAACTGGCCGACAAACGACCATTCGATATTGCCGTGGGCAAAGGCATTTACCAGCAGCGCCAGCAGGATCAGGATCACGGCCGAGGCGGTGATGCGGCCGTAATAACGGCGCGGCACCACCTGATAACGATCGAGATCGTAATGCGGCTGGCTGTTGCTATTGTTCAGTGCGGTCGGTGTCGATTGCGACATAAGCCTCTCCTCAGGCACGCGGGCCAGCGTAGTCATCAGCCCACTGCTGCTGGGCCTGCATCAGGGTTTGCAGACGCGCCAGCTGCTCGCGCACCCGCACCGGTGCGGTGCCGCCGTAGCCGTTGCGCACCGCCAGCGCCGATTCCAGCGTTAATGCAGCGCGCACCTCAGCAGTCAGACGGCTATCGACCGCCTGCAATTGCGCATCGCTGAGGTCGGACAGGCCGCATCCCTGCTGCTCGCACAGCTGCACCAGCTGGCCGGTGATTTCATGGGCTTCACGGAATGGCACACCGCGCATCGCCAGCCAGTCGGCCACTTCTGTCGCCAGCGTAAAGCCGTCCGGGGCCTGCTCGCGCATCACGTCGGTATTGAATTTCAGCGTCGCCATCATGCCCGCCATCGCTGGCAGCACCAGCAGCAGGGTATCGACGGCGTCAATCACGTTGCGCTTGTCGTCACTCAGGTCGCGGTTGTAGGAGAGCGGCATGGCTTTCATGGTGGTGAGCAGCGCCATCAGGTTGCCGACCAGACGACCGGAGCGGCCACGCGTCAGCTCGGCGATATCCGGGTTCTTTTTCTGCGGCATAATGGAGCTGCCGGTGGCGTAGCTGTCGTGCAGTTCGACCCAGCGGAACTGGCGTGACGCCCACATGCAGACTTCTTCGCACAGGCGTGACAGGTTGATGCCGATCATGCTGGTGACAAACAGGAATTCGGCGGCGTAGTCGCGGCTGGCAACCGCATCAATCGAGTTTTCGCACGGCGCAAGATAGGCCAGATCGGCTGCGGCCAGTTCCGGCTGGCGTGCAATGGCGGAACCGGCCATCGCCGCCGCACCCAGCGGGCAGCGCGCGCTGCGACGATCCCAGTCCTGCATACGTTCGATATCGCGGGCAAAGGATTGCGCATGGGCCAGCAGCTGATGACCAAATACAATCGGCTGCGCCTGTTGCAGATGGGTAAAGCCCGGCGCCACGCTTTCGGTATGTTGCGCCGCCTGCTCCACCAGCGCCTGTTGCAGCCCCAGCAGCGCGGTGACCACGTTACGGCCGTTGTCACGCAGGTAGAGGCGCAGGTCGTTGACGGTCTGATCGTTACGTGAACGTCCGGCGCGCAGCTTGCCGCCCAGTGGCCCTAAGCGCTCGGTCAGCGCGCGTTCAACAAAGGTATGCACATCTTCATCCGCCGCGATGGGGTGCAGCTGACCGGCGCGGAAATCAGCATCCAGCGCGTCAATCGCCTCCAGCATGGTGCTCAGTTCCGCGTCGCTCAGCAGGCCGCCACGCGCCAGTTCGCGCGCATGAGCACGGCAACCGGCGAAATCGTAGGGCGCCAGCGCAAAGTAGTAATCCGGGCTGCGCGACAGCGCGGTTAAGCTGGCCGCCGGAGCCGCTTTAAAACGCGCGCCCCATAACAATTCGGCTTTCTCAGACATGCAATTTCCCCTTCAAATATTCAATAGCGATATGAATTGGGCACCAGCGATAATAAAAACTTATTTTATTCCTGCGCTGGTAAATGTGGCTCATTTCAGGTTCACTACACTTTCACCGCAATAATTCCGGAGTTGAATAGCAAAGATGGAAAGTAAAGTTTCCCAGTCTGGAAACAATGCGGTTAATCGCGGCGATAATGCGGTACTGGCGTTAAGTAATATCGATTTAAAATTGCTGCGCGTATTTAAATGCGTGGTGGAGGCCGGCGGATTAACCGCCGCCAGTCATGAGCTGAATATTGGTCTGGCGGCGATCAGTAAACAGGTTTCCGATCTGGAAATTCGCCTCGGCATGACGCTGTGCAGCCGCGGGCGGGAAGGCTTTGAACTGACGCAGTACGGCATCAATGTCTATCAGGCGACGCTGGAGCTGTTCGTGTCGCTGAATCTGTTCCGCGAACGCCTGCATAACAGCCGTAATGAGCTGCTGGGCGATATCGCCATCTGCGTGGTGGATAATACCATTTCCGATCCGCACTCCCCGGTCACCAGCGCGGTGCAACAGTTGCACCAGAATGCACCAAAGGTACAAATACGCCTGCAAACGGCTCAATTAGATGATATTGAACGCGGTATTAGCGAAGGGCGTTTTCATTGCGGCATTGCGCCGGTCTATGAAATGAAAAGTGATTTCGATTACTTCCCGTTATATAAAGAATATTCAAAACTCTATTGCTCAGCGGGGCATCCGCTTTATTCCGGCAGCTGCGATAATAAAATATCGCTGGAATTATTACGTGAGCAGAAAGTAATTAATCATTTGTATGTTACCCCGCGCGATGCGCGACGGCTAATTCCATTGCAGGACAGCGGAGTACAGGCGGTACAGGTTGAGTCGGTTGCTATGCTGATTCTTACCGGGCACTTTATTGGTTATTTACCGGAACATTATGCGGCAGCCTTTATTGCCCGCGGCCAGTTGTGTGAATTGGGTGATGAATCGATTCGTATGGAGAACCCGTTCTGCCTGATGATGAAGAAGGGGCGCAAAATAAACCCAATTATCCGGCTGTTTATGCAGGCACTGGCGATCCCGGAGGCTGAGGCCGCGCACTAAAATGGGGCAACCCCGCGCGATAAATCGCGCCGCTACGGAACTGTGCGGTCATCGGCCTGGTCGGCATTAATGCCGACCCTACACCCGTGGGGGGCGCATTGATGCGCACCGGGGAACAATCCCGCGCGATAAATCGCGCCGCTACGGAGCCGTGCGGTCATCGGCCTGGTCGGCATTAATGCCGACCCTACCCGTAGGGTGCGCATTGATGCGCACCGGGGAACAATCCTGCGGCCATCGGCCTGGTCGGCATTAATGCCGACCCTACACCCGTAGGGTGCGCATTAATGCGCACCGGGAACAATCCTGCGGCCATCGGCCTGGTCGGCATTAATGCCGACCCTACCCGTAGGGTGCGCATTGATGCGCACCGGGGACCAATCCTGCGGTCATCGGCCTGGTCGGCATTAATGCCGACCCTACACCCGTAGGGTGCGCATTAATGCGCACCGGGGAACAATCCTGCGGCCATCGGCCTGGTCGGCATCAATGCCGACCCTACACCCGTAGGGTGCGCATTGATGCGCACCGGGGAACAATCCTGCGGCCATCGGCCCGGTCGGCATTAATGCCGACCCTACCCGTAGGGTGCGCATTAATGCGCACCGGGGAACAATCCCGCGGCCATCGGCCTGGTCGGCATTAATGCCGACCCTGGACCCGTAGGGTGCGCATTGATGCGCACCGGGGGGATAACCCTGCGTCAGCACCTGGCGTAGCAACAGGATTTAAACCAGAACTTTCCCCAGACACTGCGCCGCCGCATTGCCGACATACCCGCCAAATGGCTCAATCGGCTGATACCCCTGACGCGCATAAAACGCCAGCGCGCGCTGATTTACCTTACGCGTCTCCAGCCACATCGCCTGATATCCCTGCGCCCGCGCCCGCTGTTCCAGAAATTGCAGAATCGCCGCCCCTATGCCCGCCCCGGCATGTAGCGCATACATACGTTTCAGTTCAGCAATGCCCGGCAGCAACGGTCGGAAGGCACCGCAGCCGACCGGGCTTTGCTGCGCATCTCGCGCCAACACAAAACAACTTCCTGGCTGTTGCATGACTTCAGGATCAAAACTGGCGCGCCCGCTGCTCCCGGTAAGCTGCGCCAGCGAGGCTGACAGGCGATCCAGCAGCCATTCGGCATCCGGCTGCTGAATCGGCTCCTGCGCCACCACAATCATGCGGAGACCCGTAACATCTTAAACATCACGGTAGTGGCGTCGAGCACCCCTGCGGTCGATTCCGCATAGTAAGGAATCGAACCGGCAATCTGCCAGTCGAGCGACAGATAGAGGTCGGTGGCGACATCGCCGCTGCGCGTGTCCAGCACCAGCAGCGTTTTGCCGTTCTCAGCCGCCAGCCGCTCCGCCTGCTGCATCAGCCGTCGGGCAATGCCCTGACGTCGCGCGCGCGGGTGAACCAGCAGCTTACTGATCTCCGCACGATGGCGGCCATTCGGCATCGCGCTGTACCCCACCATCACCGTCGCCACGATTGCGCCCTGCTGGCGCGCCACCAGCAGTTGATTATCGCCGCTGGCAAGGCTGAAAATTTTGTCCTGCCAG
The DNA here is from genome assembly GCF_059730485.1 of Pantoea sp. X-Soil-TKNS-1207. Taxonomy (NCBI): domain Bacteria; kingdom Pseudomonadati; phylum Pseudomonadota; class Gammaproteobacteria; order Enterobacterales; family Erwiniaceae; genus Pantoea; species Pantoea sp. X-Soil-TKNS-1207. Next base: position 1,357,570 of record NZ_AP035958.1, on the reverse strand, counting down.
AAACGCTCCATCACGGCGCGATCGCTGGCATCGATAAAACCGACGCTGGCGCCGTCCGCCACACACCCCTGCAACACATCACACAACGCCCCCACCAGGGGTTGCGCCTGGCTGGCGCTAAGTTGTTCGATTTCGATCATGGTTTGCACACCACCAGAATGTAACGCGCTCCCCCTTCCGGGTGGGCGGTGAAAGAGGATTTGCCGGTCAGATGAAAGCGCAGACAATCGCCCGCCTGTAACGTCCAGCGCTGTGATTCCATGCTGATGGTCAGCTCGCCGGACTGTAACCAGATATGCTGCTCCAGCCCCTGCACCGGCGGTGCGTCATAATCGATACGCGATCCCGGTTTCAGCATCCCTTCAACCATTTCTGCTCTAAAATGAGTGGCAGGCGGTGAAACGTTACGGCGCGTGAAACCGCTCAGCTCATCGTGCCACACTGGCTGCTGCTCCGGTTTCAGCAACAATGGCGCCTCGTCTTCCACTTCGCTTAGCAAGCGCGACATGGTCAGACCGTAGGCGACGCACAGTCGATTGAGCAGCGCTGCGGTTGGGCTGGTCTCGGCGCGCTCAATGCGCGACAATGTGGCCCGACTGATGCCGGTGGCCATTGCCAGTTCGTCCAGCGACCAGCCGCGTTGCAAACGTAGTTCAGCCAGACGTGCGGCCAGCCGATCTTCAGTATCCGGTTCAGACATGGTGTTTTCTCACTTATGGGAATTAAATCTCATATATGAAATAAAGCCTGAAACCGCGTCACAGGTCAAGTTGTACACAAAAAAAATCGTTGTACAACTTAAGCAGCACGGTTATGGTGTTGCGATGCAGGTCAGTATATTGAGGAAGTTATGGCCTTATACAGTATCGGCGACGTTGCCGAGCGCTGTGGAATCAACCCGGTAACACTACGCGCCTGGCAGCGACGTTACGGTCTGTTAAAGCCCCAGCGCACCGAAGGTGGTCACCGGCAGTTTGATGACGAAGATGTTCAGCGCATTGAGGAGATCAAACGCTGGATAGAAAGCGGCGTGCCCGTCGGCAAGGTGAAAGCCCTGCTGGAAGGGGAAAGCGTTAATGAACACGACGGCTGGAACACGCTACAGGAAGAGTTAATGAGCGTGTTGCGCCATGTAAAACCCTCCAAGCTGCGGGTAAAAATCGCCACTATCGGCCGCGAACATCCGGTGGATGCGCTGATCGATCACGTCATTGTCCCGGTACGCCAGCGTCTCGGGCTGGATCAAAACACCGCGCGCGCCATGTGCAGCCTGCTCGACGGCGCATTGATTGATTACGTGGCGTTTTGTCTCGCCGGTTCGCGTAAAAAGGCGGGCAAAGATGCGCTGATGATTGGCTGGGGCGTGGACGATCGCACCCGCATCTGGCTGGAGGCCTGGCGTCTGTCGCAGCACGGCTGGCGAATGGATGTGCTGGCAGAGCCGCTGGAACTGCCGCGCCCGGAGTTATTCCCCGGCCAGAACCTGTTTGTCTGGACCGGCAAAAAACTCACCCGCCGTCAGCATGAACAGCTGGAGCACTGGCAGGCGCAGGGTTTTACCATTCGTCTGCACGAACCCGCCTAAGTAAAAAACGCACACATCGGCCTTTGCCCTGGCCGTTGTGCGCGTTATCATGCCGCCCTCAATGACTTTTCTCAGGTTTTGATATGAACTGGCAAAAAATTATCATCTGCGCCCTGTTTGCCGTGATGGCGATTGGCGGCATGGGCGGCCTGATGCTGGTCGGCTACAGCCTTATTCTTCACGCCAACTAAGCCAGCGCTGCACCCGCTCCAGAACACGGTCACACACCAGCGCCAGCAGCGCCACCAGCAACGCCCCCTGAATCACATACGCGGTGTTAAAGCCGCTGAGGCCGATAATCACCGGCGACCCGAGGCTTTCCGCGCCTACCGTAGAGGCCAGCGCGGCGGTGCCGATATTGATCATCACCGAGGTCCGAATCCCGGCCATGATCACCGGCGCTGCCAGCGCCAGTTCGATTTGCCACAAACGCCGCCACGGCCCCATCCCTAATCCGCTGGCAATTTCACGGTTGCTGGCGGGAACGCTATCCAGCCCGGCCAGCGTCCCCTGCAAAATCGGCAGCAGGCCATAGAGAAACAGCGCCATCACCGCAGGCGTAGCGCCAAACCCCATCACCGGCACGGCAATCGCCAGCACCGCCACCGGCGGAAAGGTTTGCCCGGCCGCCGCCAGCGTTTCCAGCAGCGGGCGAAATGCCCGACCGTGGCGGCGCGTGGCAAACACCGCGCAACTCACCCCCACCACCACCGCCAGCACGCTGCCGCTCACCACCAGCAGCAGGTGCGCCAGCGCCAGGCGCCAGAAGCTATCCTGTTGATACAGCGGCCGTTCCAGCTGCGGAAACCAATGGGCAAACAGCGGCGCGCTATGCGGCAGTCCCCACAGCAGCAGCAGAAACAGCGCCAGCAGCCAGCACAGCGGATCTTTCAGCCAGCGCATCAGGTCGCCTCGCGCTGACGCAGCAGATCGCTGAAGTGCAGCACGCCTAACGGCTGCTGATGTTGATCCACCACCGGCAGCTTGTCGGTACGTCGGGCGATAAACTGCGACAGCGCCTCGCGCAGCGTTAACGCGGCGGCGATGGGTTCCGCCTCCAGCCACTCGCCACGCCGGACCACGCTGCCCGCCCGGCCCAGCGCCAGCAACCGTACGCCGAGTTCGCTATGACCAAAGAACTGGCGGGCGAAATCCGTCGCGGGCTGGGTCAGCAGTTCGATGGGTTTGCCCTGCTGGACAATTTCGCCGCCGTCCATCAGCACCAGCTGATCCGCCAGCGTCAGCGCCTCATCAATATCGTGCGTCACCAGCACAATGGTACGACCGGAGAGCTGGTGAATACGCAGCATCTCCTGTTGCAGCGCCTGGCGGTTGACCGGATCGAGCGCGCCGAAGGGTTCGTCCATCAGCAACAACTCGGGGTCGGCCGCCAGCGCGCGCGCTACGCCGACCCGCTGCTGCTGCCCGCCAGAGAGCTGGTGCGGGTAGCGCGTCGCCAGATGAGCGTCCAGATTGAGCAACGCCAGCAGTTCAGCCACCCGCTCGCGAATACGCGCTTTGGGCCAGCCGAGCAGCGACGGCACGGTGGCGATGTTTTTCGCCACGTCCCAGTGCGGGAACAGGCCAATCGACTGAATGGCATAGCCGATACGGCGCCGCAGCGCGCGCGCATCCATACGTTCAATGGCTTCACCGGCAAAGCGGATTTCACCGCTGTCATGTTCGACCAGCCGATTGATCATCTTCAGCGTGGTCGATTTTCCCGAGCCGGAGGTGCCAATCAGCACCGTAAAGCTGCCCTTTTCAATTTGCAGCGACAGATTGCGGATCGCCGCTTTGCCGTCGAAGACTTTGTTTACCTGGTTGAATTCAATCATGTTGTCTCTCCAGCAACGCGGCCAGTAAGCGCAGCAGCGCATCGGCAATCACCGCCAGCGCCACCACCGGAATCACTCCCAGCAGCACCAAATCCAGCGCGCTGCTCAGCAACCCCTGAAACAGGATGGCACCAAAACCGCCCGCGCCAATCAGCGCCGCCACCACCGCCAGTCCCAGCGTCTGCACCACCACCACGCGCAGCCCCGAGAGCCACACCGGCAGCGCCAGCGGCAGCTCGGCATACCAGAACTGCTGCCAGCGGCTCATCCCCATGCCGCGCGCCGTTTCGCGCACCTCCTGCGGCACCTGTTGCAGACCGGCCACCACGCTGCGCACCAGCGGCAGCAGCGCGTACAGCACCAGCGCAATCAGCGCGGGCGCCATGCCGATCCCGCCAATACCCCAGCGTCCCAGGATGGGAAAGTGCGCCGCCAGCCCGGCCAGCGGCGCGATCAGCAGGCCAAACAGCGCCACCGACGGTACGGTCTGAATCAGGTTGAGGACGCTGAACGCCGCCTGTTGCCAGCGCGTGCGCCGGGCGATCACGATGCCGAGCGGCAGGCCAATCAGCAGCGTCGGCAACAGCGTGCCGCCCAGCAGCGTCAGATGCTGGCTGAAAGCAGCGTCAAACACCGCGGTGCGGTTGGCGTACTCTTTTAACAGGGAGAGTTGATTAAGATGGCCGCTCAGCAGCAGACCCACCGGGATCAGCCAGATTTGCAGGTTAAGCACAATGCGCCACGCCGTCTGGCGGCTGATCTGGCGAACCGCTTCCGCCGCCAGCAGCAGCGTCAGCGCGGCCGCACTCCACAGGCCGCTGCCGAAGGCGGTGCGTGCCAGTCGGCTGCCGCTTTGCGCCAGCAGCGTCGCCTGATGGCCGCCCAGCCAGATCAGTAACGCAAACAGGCATTCGGCAGCGGCCAGCAACAACAGCGCGCTGCGACGGCCCGGCCGCGCCCACAACAGCAGCCACAGCGCCAGCAGCGGCAGCAGCAGCAACGCGCTCTGCGGGATCTGCCACAGCATCAGCGGCTGCCCCGATACCAGCCGGTTTGCCGCGTAGCTGAGCAGCGGCAGCGCGGCGAGCGCCAGGCTCAGCAGCACCAGCAGCGTCAGCATGACCGGCTGCTGACGCGGTCGCCCCAACAATGACGCCACGCGTTACAGCAACTTATTCTGCTGTAGCCACTGCTGCGCCACCTGGCTGGCATCCTGACCGTCAACCGCGATCTGCGCATTAAGCTGTTGCAGCGTCTTCTCGTCGAGTTTGCTGAACACCGGTTTTAACCAGGTGGCGATCTCGGGATACTGCTTCAGCACCACCTCGCGGATCACCGGGGTCGGCGCATAAATTGGCTGTACCCCTTTCGGATCGGTTAAGGTTTGCAGGCCAAGCGCCGCTACCGGACCGTCGGTGCCGTAAGCCATCGCCGCATTGACGCCGGATGTCTGCTGCGCCGCCGCTTTGATGGTCACCGCCGTATCGCCGCCCGCCAGCGACAGCAACTGCGCCTGATCGAGCTTGAAGCCGTAGGCTTTTTCAAATGCCGGTAGCGCATCGCTGCGTTCGATAAACTCCGCCGAGGCCGCCAGTTTGAAGGTGCCGCCTTTTTTCAGGTACTGGCTCAGATCCGCCAGCGACGTCAGTTTGTTTTGCTGCGCGACATCGTTACGCACCGCAATGGTCCAGGTGTTGTTGGCAGGCGCCGGGGTCAGCCACACCAGGTGGTTTTTTTCGGCATCCAGGGTCTTCACCTTGTCATAGCCCTGCTGCGCATTCTTCCACGCCGGGTCTTTCTCATCATTAAAGAAAAATGCCCCGTTGCCGGTGTATTCAGGATAGATATCCAGCGCGCCCGCAGTGATGGCGCCGCGCACCACCTGGGTGGTGCCGAGCTGAATTTTATTAACGGTTTGCACCCCGTGCTTATTCAGCACTTGCAGGATGATATTGCCGAGCAGCGAACCTTCGGTATCAATCTTCGACCCCACGCGCACCGGATCGGCCGCCTGCGCTGCGCTGATGCTCAATGCCAGCGCTACCATTCCCAGTAAACCCTGCTTAATCATGCTGTTCGCCCTCGGTATTGTTATCGTATGGTGAGTTACAAGCGTAGCCTGGCGAACCGGGATGGGCGCGGTCAAGTGCGCTTAGCACTTCCGCTTCAGTCAATTTCTGCTATTCACTTCAAGTTGTTTATAACCAATCGACAGGTCATATAACCAAATGGAATTTTTCAGCCGCTGCCTGAGGATTATTCTCAATCACCCATATTTACAAAAATACAGACAACAACATCATGTCCGACTTAACTTCTCCCGCCCATGTGGCGCTGGCAGGGAATCAACCTCAGGGTGAAACGCAATGGATCCGCAGCGCGGCCAACGTCACCAACCTGGTTAATAACAGCGAGCAGTCGCGCAGCAACGCGCGCATCGTTATCGCTATCGCGCTGGGCGGCGTGTTTCTCGATGCCTACGATCTCGGCGCGCTGGCGTTTGGTATCAAAGATGTGGCTCGCGAGTTCCATCTGACCCCCACCGGCACCGGCATGGTGGCGTCGGCGATTACCTTCGGTGCCATCGTCGGTGCGCTGATCGGCGGCTATCTGACCGATAAAATTGGCCGTTATCGCGTGTTTATGGCCGATATGTTCTTCTTCGTGGTGGCGGCGCTGGCCTGTGCCTTTGCGCCGAACGAATATGTGCTGGGCGGCGCGCGTTTTGTGATGGGCCTGGGCGTCGGTATCGATTTACCGGTGGCGATGGCGTTTCTGGCCGAGTTCTCGAAGCTGCGCGGCCAGGGCAACAAGGCCGCCAGCGTGGCGATGTGGTGTCCCACCTGGTATGCGGCGATCAGTATCTCCTACCTGCTGGTGCTGCTGCTGTACGCGGTGCTGCCGGAGAGCCATACCGACTGGCTGTGGCGCTTAATTCTCGGCTTCGGTGCGGTTCCGGCGCTGCTGATTATCGCTATCCGCAGCCGTTATATGAGTGAGTCGCCAATCTGGGCCGCCAATCAGGGCAATCTCAATGGGGCGGCGGAGATTTTGCGCCGTTCCTACAATATCAATGCCCAGGTGGCGAGCGATGCCGATCTGAGCCAGCCGGTGGTGCGTAAAGCCAGCTGGCGCAACTATGGCGCGTTGTTGCAGGGGGTGTATCGCCGTCGAACCGTGCTGGCGACCGTGACCTCTATCGCCTCCTCCTTTGCCTATAACGCGGTGGCGTTTGGCCTGCCGGTGATTATCTCCAGCTTCTTTGCCCAGTCGATGCTCACCACCATTCTGGTGTCGCTGGCGCTGAATCTGTTGTTTGCCTTTGTCGGCGGTTTGCTGGCGGTGCGGCTGGTGCCGCGTCTCGGCGCGTGGAAGATGTCGGTAACGGGTTACGCCTGTCAGTGCGTGGCGCTGCTGGGTCTGGCGCTGATTGGTCGTCCGGTGGGTGGCGAGCAGGCGGCGCTGGCGATTGCCATGCTGGCGCTGTTCCTGTTCGGTCAGGGTTTTGGCCCTGGTTCGCATACCATGACCTTCGCCTCGCTCAGCTACCCGGCTTCCCTGCGCGGCGTGGGCGTGGGTTTTAACCAGACGCTGATGCGTGGCAGCTCCACCGTGTCGCTGTTTCTCTTCCCGCTGCTGGTGGCCGCATTCGGCACCGGCGTGTTCTGGGTGATCTTCTTAGCACCGCTGGCTGGATTGCTGGCGCTGCTGGCGATTCGCTGGGAACCTTCGGGTTACGATGTGGATGCGGAGGATTTTAATCGTTAATACCGGTCGGCATAGGTCGGCATTAATGCCGACCCTACACTGCGGGGTGCGTATTTTCGCTTGGTCGGCATCAATGCCGACCCTACATTGCGGGGTGCGTATTTTCGCCTGGTCGGCGTGAATGCCGATACATCGTAGGGTGCGTATTTATACGCACCTGGCAAGCGACGCGATCAGGCCGTGAGCTGAAACGCGCCCAGCGTGGCCGGAATCCGTGCGAAGGTGTAAAGAAACCACGGCGTGAACTGCTCCGGATGCTGCGCAATTTCCTGCTGGATCTGCGCCACCGACCGGTAACACCAGGCATCGGCCTCTTCCGGATTCAGCTCCGGCTGCTCATCGCTGATGGCAAAGAAGACGTGGCCGTATTCATGTTCGGTCAGACCGTTGCTGAGCGGCAGATTGTAGCTCAGCTCAAACACCGGGGTCAGCGACAGCGACAGGCCCATCTCTTCACGCAAACGACGTTCGGCAGCGCCTCGGGTCGATTCCTGTGGATACGGATGCCCGCAACAGGTGTTGCTCCACAAACCGCCGCAGTGATATTTACCGCTGGCACGGCGTTGCAACAGCAGTTCATGCCGCGAGTTGAAAACGTAAACCGTTACTGCACGATGCAGCAATCCCTTTTCATGCACTTCCAGCTTTTCCATTTTACCGGTGGGACGATCGAGGTGGTCGACGAGAATAACTTCTATGGCGGACATGACAACTCCTTCAGAAAAATCTCAACCATTGTACACAATCCCGGCGCCGCTGGCGGGGAAAATAGCGTACATTCCGTGCGCTTGCGCAGGGGAAAAGTAATCTTAGCAGCCAGACGGCACAGCAGCATAAAAAATGGGGAATTGGCGTCAGGAAAGGAGAAAACGGTGACCCGGCAGGGGCCACCGTGGGGATGTGATTAAAGTTTAAAGCTCTGTACCACCAGCTCCAGCTGCACGCTTTGTTCTTCCATGGCGCGCGCAGCGGCAGAAACCTGTTCCACCAGCGCCGCGTTCTGCTGGGTGCTGCCGTCAAGTTGGGTGATGGCCACGTTAACCTGGTCGATACCCATGCTCTGCTCACGGCTGGCGGACATGATTTCGCCCATCAGCGTGGTCACGCTGCTGACGCCCTGCATCAGCTCATCCATGGTTTGTCCGGCCTGCTCTACCAGCTGGCTGCCGGTATCGATATTCGCCACCGACTCCTCAATCAGCTTCTTAATCTCCCGCGCCGAGTTAGCCGAGCGCTGCGCCAGATTGCGCACTTCCGACGCCACCACGGCAAAACCACGGCCCTGCTCACCGGCGCGTGCCGCTTCCACCGCCGCGTTCAGCGCCAGGATATTGGTCTGGAAGGCGATGCTGTCGATCACGCTGATGATATCCACCACTTTACGCGAGGAGTGATGAATCTCGCCCATGGTGCTCACCACCTGACGAACCACCTCGGTGCCGCGCGCCGCCACCTGCGAGGCGCCATCAGCCAGTTGGTTGGCGTGGGTGGCGTTATCGGCGTTCTGACGTACCGTGCCGGTCAGCTGCTCCATCGAGGCCGCGGTTTCGACAATCGAGCTGGCCTGCGATTCGGTGCGTGCCGAGAGATCGGCGTTGCCGCTGGCGATTTCACGCGACGCTGCGGTGATCGCCAGCGCGCTGTCGCCTACCTGACGCATCAGCCCCTGTAAATAGGCAATGAACTGGTTGAAGCTCTGCGCCACGGCGTTAAATTCCGGGCTGTTGCTGGCAGGCAGACGCTGGGTAAGATCGGCACCGCCGGTCGACAGCGCTTCGATATTGCGGTTCAGCACGCTGAGACGTTTCATCATGGCGCGCACAAAACCGAGCAGCACCAGCAGCAGGATCACCGCCAGCGGGATCTGCACCAGACCGAGTCGGGTCAGCATACTGTGGGTTTGCGCATCCAGCAGGCTCGACGGCACATCGCTGGCGAGATACCACGGGCTACCGGGGATCGCTTGCAGGAACAGGGTATGCTCGCCATCGTCCGCCTTGTAGGTCGCCTGCGTCGGCTGGCTGCCCGCCTGGCTTAACAGCGTTTTCAGCGTAGCCGCCACCGGCAGTTGGGTATCGGAGAGGTTTTCCAGTTTCGGTGCAGCATCCACCAGCGCGGCGTTGCCCACCACTTTGCCATCGGCTTCAACGATCAGCACCCGGCCCTGAATCGCCTCACCCATCTGTTTGGCCAGCTGGTTGAAGAATCCGAGGGTGACGTCAATGGTGGCGACACCCCAGGCGGTGCCATTGCGATAGATCGCCATCGCACAGTTGGTACGCGGCTGCGGGCTGGCGGCATCCTGGTAGGCTTTCGCCCAGGCGCACTGCCCTTTGGCGGCGGCCATGCCGTCTTTGTACCACGGCTGTACCCAGTATTTGTCGGCAGCGTCGGAGTTCCAGTAAGTGTTCACCTGCAATTGATTGCTGGCGTTACGCGCGAAGAACGAGCTGTCTTTCTCTTTCGCCGGATCGCGAAGGTTCGGCAACGGCCAGATACCGCCGCCGAAGACGTTGCTGTCCTGATATTGGTTAACCATCGCCGGCAACAGCGTATCAATGGTGGCGCTGTCCATAACGCCCGCAGCTTCGGTGATGGCACGCTGCTGCGCCTGTACGCGGTTCATCTGCTCGACAATGCGTCCAGCCAGATTATCAACCTCGTAACGCACCAGGCGGCTCTCATTCTCAGTGAGCTGTGGCGCAATAAACTGATTGATCACCAGCACGGTAACCAGCATCAGGACAACGAAAAAGGCGACGAGGGTCGCGGTGAAGCGTGACTGTGTAGTTTTTAACATAAGAATGCCCTTACCCTGGAGTGACGAGATGCATGATCCGGGTTAACGGCTTGTTAAGGAGGAACTTGAGGTGAGTCAGATCACAAAGCAGAAAATAGAGTTAATGCCGGTGATGGTGTCGCGGCGTGATTTATCGCGTGCTTTTAATTTCAGCTTAAAAAACAGCGCGATAAATCGCGCCGCTACCATTACGGAGCGGGAAGCTCCACCACTTCCTGCCGTGGACGAAAAATGTGATCGTTGCCCTCCGCCAGCAGGCGCTGCAACAGCTGCTGCCCGCCGCGTTCATCGGCCTGGGCAAACTGGCGCTCCGCCTCGGTGATCGGCGTTGACCACAACAGATTCACTCGATCGCCATCACGCTTCGGCAGGCGGAACTGCGCCGACTCGGGCGCCAGCCCGTTAGCCAGCAGGAAACTTTCAAAACCCACCGGCGCCACTTCTGATGCCAGCGTATGCCCTTCGCCAAGCCAGGTGAGTCGCGCCCACGGCAGATGAGCAAACTCCGCCAGCGCGCTCGCCATCTGCACCGCGTTGGACTCGTTCATCACTTCGCCATCCACCGCCATCGCCAGCTCAATGCGGCGGTACTGCGGCGCCAGCTCATCGAACAGGTAATCCACCTGCGGCATCGGCCGGATGCCCATCCCAAGGGTGAGAAAATACCAGACGCCCTGGTGCCAGTGCTGCGAAATCGCCATCGGCGGCCAGCTGCCCTGATCGATGGCGTAATACTTCACCGACTCGCCAAACTGCGCCTGATAGCACTGCATCAGCTCGCGCTGCACCACATCCCACAGATGGCCGTCATGCCAGTCGCGCCAGAAATTACGCTGCTGCTCGGCACGGGCGTAGTAATCATTGGTCGAGGCAGAACCGAGCGGCGCGGTCAGGCGATTTTGTTTGATGCAGCCCGCCGAGAAGCTCACCTGCTTGTCCTGATACAGGCTCCAGCCAGGGATCACCGCCAGCAGCTGGCCGTAATACCACAACGCGGCACCGTTGTCGCCTGGCTCCCACAGCACCTGCAATCCGGCCGGATCGAGCGGCGGTTCCGCTTCCAGCGTGCGGCAATATTCAGCGCTGAGCAGCGGCGCTATGCCCTGCTCCATCGCCGCGCGATCTTCGCTGGCGGGAGCGGGCAGCAGGTTGCGTAACCAGCAACCGCGCACCGCGTACTGGCTGCGAAACAGGTCGCTCGGCCAGATATAAAAATAGGCTGTGCGCGCGTCCTGCTCGACGATGGCCGTTAACGTATGTTGCTGATTTGGTACCTCAGCAATCAGAGGTTGGTGTGTCATAACGCCTCAACAATGCCTGGAGGGATCCATTTCCCCCGAGAATAGAGCAGGATCGGCACTCGTGCCACGCGACACAAGGGTAAAACTCTCAAAGTGCCAGAGACGAAAGATGAGGAATGCTGAAGATTTGCCTGATGCTGCGCTGCCATGCTTCAAATTAATTCGCGATTCTTTCGCCGTAACGCATGGTATTGTCAGCATATTCGCATCAAAGGAGTTACCGCAATGGTGCTGCAAAACCTGGATTTGAACCTGCGCGATGTGGTGATTTTCGCCCTGCTGGTATGGCTGTTTATTCGCTACACCTGGGTGATGTCTGCACTGACGCTGATGCTGGCGGGCATTGCCCTGCTGATCCTGTTGCCCGCCGATCTCTACTACAGCCTGCTGCCGCTGGCGCTGATTGGCCTCGGGCTGGGAATGCTGCTGCATCATTACCAGCAACGGCAATTGACGCTGCGGCGCGAAGCCCGCACCCCGCGTACTTACACCAAATCTCAGGATGAGTTTCGCCTGTAACGCTTAGCGCCCCATGCGCGCCATGGCGCGCGAATAGGCACCGCGCTGAATCGACCAGCGCAGCAAACCGGCAATCACCGCGATCTGTCCATCCACCAGCCGCTGCTGTAGCGGACTGATGGGCAGTTCGCCCAGCTGCTGCGCCCAGTCCGGCAATAAACCTATCCCTGCCTTCATCATCGCCCGCATCACCGGTTTTGCCTGCCAGCTCGGCGCTGGCGCGTTCATCAACAGCTGCGTTACCTCGCGCGTGCGTGCATCGCACAGCAGCTGCGGCCGCATCGCCTGTAAATACGCCTCGACCGCCGCCACGCTTTTCGGTACCTGCTCAGCCCCAAGCGATTCGGCAATCAGCGCCGCTTCCTGATAGTAGCGATCCTGCTGCGCCAGGCTGAGACCGGGATTTTTGTAACGCAGATGCGCCGCAAGAAAGCGGCTGGTTTCCGCCACATGCACCCAGGTGAGCAGATGCGGATCGCTGGCGGCATAGGGATGGCCAGCACTGTCGACGCCGCTGACGCGCAGATGAATACGTTTGACGCGTTCAATCAGGGTGTGCGCATCCTGGCGATTACCAAAGGTGGTGACGGCGATAAACTGACTGGTACGACGCAGACGCCCCATCATATCGTCGCGAAAGTTGGAGTGGTCCCACACCCCCGCCAGCGCCGCCGGGTGCAGCATCTGCAACAGCAGCGCGCTGATGCCGCCGCACATCATGGCGCTGAAATCGCCATGCACCTGCCAGATCACGCTATCCGGGCCGAACAGGCCGGGATCGCCAGGCGGTTGCGAGATGTCGAATTCGTTGAGTGACAGGCCGTTCAGGCGAAAGACTTGTTGCTGGATGCGGTTGCGCAGATTCATGGTTTTGGGTTTGCGTTTGGGCGGTGGAGGACCAGGTCAGCATCAATGCTGACCTGGTTAAGGATAGTGCTGAGAATTGTAGCGGCGCGATTGAGCGTGCTGTTAGACATCCGCTGCCATCCTGCACATTGCGCGTTAAATCGCGCCGCTATGCCGATCTGCCCGCTTTAAAGATAATCGAATTGCGCATCCTGGGTGCGCACCGAATCCAGTCCAATCATCACATTGAACTTGCCCGGCTCAGCCACCTGCTGCATTTTCTGATTCCAGAACTTCAGCGCATCGACATCAATCTTAAAGCTCACCGTCTGCGACTCACCCGCTTTCAGCATGATGCGTTTGAAGCCGCGCAGCTCCTGCACCGGACGGCTGATGCTGGCCACCGGGTCGTTGAGGTACATCTGCACCACGGTCGCGCCCGCGCGTTTGCCGGTGTTGGTCACCGTCACGCTGGCTTCCACCGTACCGTTACGCGGCATGGTTTTCGCTGACATCTTCACCGGCGAGACGGTAAAGGTGGTGTAGCTCTGGCCATAGCCAAACGGATAGAGCGGCCCGTTGATGGCATCGTAGTAATGCGAGGTGTATTTGTTCGGTTTCTCGAAGTTATAGGGACGACCGGTCGGCAGATGGTTGTAGTAAATCGGGATCTGGCCGACAGAGCGCGGGAAGGAGACCGGCAGTTTACCCGATGGGTTGTAGTCGCCAAACAGCACATCGGCGATGGCATTGCCGCCCTCGGTGCCGCTGAACCAGGTTTCCAGCATCGCGTCAGCCATGCGATCTTCATTCACCACCGCCAGCGGACGGCCATTCATCAGCACGATCACCAGCGGTTTGCCGGTCGCCTTCAGCGCCGCCAGCAGTTTTTGCTGGCTCAGCGGGATCACCAGATCGCTGCGGCTGGAGGCTTCGTGCGCCATGCCCTGCGCTTCACCGACCACCGCCACCACCACATCGGCTTTTTTCGCGTTCGCCACGGCTTCATCCAGCATCTGCTGCGGGGTACGGGGATCGACGCTCACCGCCGGTTCATACAGATTGAGGAAATCCTGGATGCCTTTGTTATCGGTAATATTCGCGCCTTTGGCGTACAGCACGGTGCCTTTGCCCGCCATCGCGGTTCGCATCCCCTGGAGCAGGGTGACCGACTGTTTCGCCACACCGGCGGCAGACCAGCTGCCCATAATGTCGCGCTGACTGTCGGCCAGCGGGCCAACCAGCGCCATGGTCGACGCTTTCTTCAGCGGCAGGGTTTCGCGCCAGTTCTTCAGCAGTACGATGCTCTTACGCGCAACGTCACGGGCTTCAGCACGATGCAAACGGCTTTCGGCATTGGTATCCTGCGGGTCGCTGCCCTTCGGTCCCAGATGGCTGTAGGGATCATTAAACAGCCCCATATCGTATTTAACGTTAAGTACGTGACGCGCCGCATCGTCAATTTCCGCCATGCTCACCTGGCCGCTTTTCACCAGGCCCGGCAGGTATTTGCTGTAATATTCGTCGCTCATACTCATATCGACGCCCGCTTTCAGCGCGATACGCACTGCATCCTGCGGGTCGCTGGCAACACCATGTTTGATCAGCTCTTTGATCGCGCCGTGATCGCTGATGGTAATGCCTTTGAATTTCCACTCGCCGCGCAGCAGATCTTTCAGCAGCCAGCCATCGGCGGTAGCCGGTGTGCCGTTAATCGAGTTCAGCGCCACCATCACGCCGCCGCTGCCGGCATCCAGCGAGGCTTTGTACGGCGGCATATAATCCTGGAACATACGCTGCGGACTCATATCGACGGTGTTGTAATCCCGCCCCCCTTCCACCGCGCCGTAGAGCGCAAAGTGCTTAACGCTGGTCATGATGGAAAAACGATCCGCCGCGTTTTTGCCCTGCATCGCCCTGACCATGGTGCTGCCCATTTGCGAGGTCAGGAAGGTGTCTTCACCAAAACCTTCTGACACGCGACCCCAGCGCGGCTCGCGGCTGACATCCACCATCGGCGCCCAGGTCATGTTCAGGCCGTCGTCGGCCGCTTCATACGCGGAGATGCGCCCCACGCTGGCCACCGCATCCAGATCCCAGCTGGACGCCAGGCCAAGCGGAATCGGGAAAATGGTGCGCTGGCCGTGCACCACGTCATAGGCAAAGAACAGCGGAATTTTCAGGCGGCTGAGCTGCATCACCTGATCCTGCATGGCGCGAATGTCCTGACGCGTCACGGTATTAAAAATCGCCCCGACCTGCCCATGCTGAATCATGTCACGGATGGCTTCTTTCGGGTTATCCGGTCCGACGCTAATCAGGCGCAGCTGACCAATCTTTTCATCGAGGGTCATCTCGCCAAGCAAATGGTTAACGAAGGCGTCACGCGCCTGTTCGGTCATCGGGTGGTTGCCAAACATGTCATCCGCAAGCGCGGGTTGAATGGCGAGGGAAACAGCGAGGCTAACAGAGTAAATCCATTTCATCAGGTCGGGTTCTCTTAAGTGACTGCGCAATATCAGAATAGCCAGGGAAGTGTGCCATAAGATGAGGATAGCAGGTAGCCACCTATGTCACATCGCCACCGCCTGGTTGCAGGCGTGCTACAGTATTTGCGCAACGTTAATGACAAGGATAAGCCAATGAAAAACGCCTCCTCTGACTCTGCCCTGCTGGGTGAACTGCGCCGTCTGGTCGGTCCGTCGCAGCTGCTGACCGACGCTGAACAGACCGCACGCTACCGCAAAGGCTTCCGTTCCGGGGAGGGCGACGCGCTGGCGGTGGTGTTTCCCGGCTCGCTGCTGGAGCTGTGGCGCGTGCTCCAGGCGCTGGTGAACGCCGACGCGATTATCCTGATGCAGGCCGCCAATACCGGGCTGACGGAAGGTTCTACGCCGCAGGGCGGCGATTATGATCGCCCGGTGGTGATCATCAGCACGCTGCGGCTGGACAAGCTGCAACTGATTGATGGCGGTAAACAGGTTCTGGCGTTCCCCGGCAGCACCCTGTATCAGCTGGAAAAAGCGCTGAAACCGCTGGGACGCGAGCCGCATTCGGTGATCGGCTCTTCCTGTATCGGTGCCTCGGTGATGGGCGGCATCTGCAATAATTCCGGCGGTTCGCTGATCAAACGCGGCCCGGCGTACAGCGAAATGGCGCTGTATGCGCAGATTGATGCCGCCGGTAAGCTGCGTCTGGTTAACCATCTCGGCATCGAACTCGGCCATTCGCCGGAGGAGATGCTGGGCCGTCTCGATGACGATCGCTGGCAGCAGAACGATGTAATCTGGGATGATCGTCACGCTTCGGATCATGAATATGCCGATCGCGTCCGCGATATCCACGCCGACACCCCGGCACGTTTCAATGCCGATGCGCGCCGCCTGTTTGAAGCCTCCGGCTGTGCCGGAAAGCTGGCGGTGTTTGCCGTGCGCCTCGACACCTTCGCCAGCGAACCCACGCAGCAGGTGTTCTATATCGGCAGTAACGATCCGGCGGAGCTGGGCGAGATCCGTCGTCATATTCTGGCCAATTTCCGCCATTTGCCGGTGGCCGGGGAATATATGCATCGCGATATTTTCGATATCGCCGAGGTGTACGGCAAAGATACCTTTCTGATGATCGACCGGCTCGGCACCGACAAAATGCCGCAGTTTTTCACCCTGAAAGGCCGACTTGATGCCTGGCTGGCGAAGCGCAGCGCGTTCAAACCACATTTCACCGACCGTGTGCTCCAACGCCTCAGCGCTCTGTTCCCGGCGCATCTGCCGCCCCGACTGAAGCAGTATCGCGACAGGTATGAACATCATCTGATGCTGAAGATGTCCGGCGATGGCGTGGCCGAAGCGCAGACATATCTGCACGACTTTTTCCGTGAAGGCGGCGGGGAGTTTTTTGCCTGTGACGCCAAAGAGGGCGCGCACGCGTTTCTGCATCGCTTTGCCGCTGCCGGTGCCGCGGTGCGTTATCACGCCGTCCATGCCGATGAAGTGGAAGATATTCTGGCGCTGGATATCGCGCTGCGCCGCAACGATAACGACTGGTTTGAGCGGCTGCCGCCGGAGTTCGACAACGATCTGATCCATCGTCTCTACTACGGCCACTTTTTCTGCCACGTTTTCCATCAGGATTACATCGTGAAGAAAGGGGTCGATGTCCATGCGCTGAAAGAGAAGATGCTGGCGATGCTCAGCCAGCGCGGCGCGGAATACCCGGCGGAGCATAACGTCGGACATTTGTATGCCGCCAAACCGCAGTTGCAGGCGTTTTATCGCCAGCTCGATCCTACCAATTCCTTTAATCCGGGGATTGGCAAAACCAGTAAGCTGAAGGGCTGGGCGGTAAAGGTGTGAATAAAAAAGGTGGCCATTAATGGCCACCCTACAACCCGTAGGGTCGGGATTTATCCCGACCGTGTCAATTACCGCACATGCCCTACAGGGTTATGGCAGCTGCTCGCTGTCGTTTGCCAGCGCCTGCTGAACGCGGCGTTCGATAATCATCGTCTGCGGCGTAGACAGCACAATGCCCTCTTTGCGCAGGCGCGTCAGGATATCGAACAGCAAATCACTTTTGGCGCTGGAAATCTGGCGCTGGCTGGCGACGTTGCCGGTGACGCTCAGCACAATCCCGGCTGGGGTCAGATCCTTGAACGACACCGACGGCGTCGGCGTTTCCAGGATACGCTCATTCTCCTCATACACTTCCAGCAGAATCTCGCGCACCCGCACCGGATCAATATCCAGCGGGAAGGTCAGCAGGATGGTCACTACGCCCTGCGCATTGCCCATGGTGGCGTTACGCACGTTCTGAGAGATAAATTGCGAGTTCGGCACAATCACCGTCGATTTATCGCTGAGCTGAATTTCCGTGGCGCGCACATTGATACGGCGGATATCCCCTTCAATGCCGCTGATGGTCACTAGATCGCCCACTTTGACCGGGCGTTCGGTGAGCAGAATCAGGCCGGAGATAAAGTTCTTCACAATCTCCTGCAAACCAAAACCGATACCAACCGACAGGGCGCTGACGATCCACGCCAGCTTGTTCCATTGCAGGCCCATAATCGACAGCGTCAGCAGGATAATCAGCACGTAACCGATATTGCTGAACAGCGTCACCAGCGACACGCGCATCCCCGCATCCATGGTGGTTTTGGGCAGGAAATCTTTATCCAGCCAGCGACGCACCGAGCGCAGCACATAAATGCCCACCACCAGGCAGAGAATGGCGTTCACCATATGCGCCGGAACGATATTCAGCGACTCCAGCCCTTTCCCGCCCCAGAACTCAATCACCTTCTGGATTAGTTCAATCGGCGTGGACGAGGCGAAGGTGCCGTTGAGCAGCGCCAGCGCCACAAAACCAATCAGCACGGTTTTGCCCACCGCGCCCAGCAGCGTTGCCGCCTGTTGCAGATGGCGTTCGTCAATATTGAGCGAACTCTGAATGCGTTTACCGGTGGTGGTCTGCGTTGAGAACAGGCTTTCGCAACCATCGCTGATCAGATGGCTAAGGAAATAGAACGAACCAAACAGGATGCCGCACCAGATCACTTCATAACTGAGGAAGCGGCCAAGGGTAACGTAACCAATCACCAGCGACGCCAGAATGGCCAGCGCCGTCAGGGTCAGCGCCATCTGTACCAGGCCGACCAGCGTGGAACGCGTTTCCGGCGGGTTCCCCTCCTGAACCAGACGGCGGCGCACGCGATTGATACGCATACTGATCGCCAGCCCGGTGCTGCCAATCAGCAACGCCGTCAGGCCGTTAGCAAAGATGGTGGTATTCAGGCTGGTGCCGACGCTGTAGTTAAACGACTCGACCGTCTGGAAGATAAACACCAGCACCGCGGTAATCGGCGGGAAGGGTCGCAGCGCCTGCGCAACCTCGTTCGAGATACTCGGCAAACGCCAGCTCGGACGTCGCGTGGAGAGGAACGCACGCCCTAACCCGGCGATCAGGCCGCAGTAGACGCTAAGCTGCACCAGACGCTGAACGAAATCCTGCACATCGGTCGATACCTCATCGCGGCGGGTAAATGCCAGCGCGATAAAGTTAAAGGTCAGCACTACCGCCGCCAGCGTGGTGAGCGCGATGGTCGCCGCGAGGAAACTGCGGCGCAGGCGCCCTTCCGGCATTTTGTGGATGCTGACCCAGGCAAGCGACTCTTCACCGTAGCGACGGCCTAGCGTCATCACCAGCATCGCGGCAATCAGCCAGCCGATGGTGCCGAAGCGCCAGCCTGGCTCCCACGACAGCGCGGCGGTGTCCTGTAACTCGCTGAGGAAGTCACTGATCTTCTCGCCATCGAGATCCTGGGTACTGACGATGGGCGCCCAGAAACGCGGGCCAAGGATACTGCCTGAGTTCAGCGCCAGCTGGCTTTTTAGCTGGTCACGACGCAGGTTGACGATTTGCGATGACAGCAGCAGCGCACCGTTTTTGATGCCATCGGCCTGCTTGATCTGATCGTCCAGCTTACTTTTCTGACTCTCCAGCGTGCTGCGCTTACGCGTCACTTCCGGCGTCTCTTTCATGCCGCTGTCCGGCTTTGGCACCGGGCCAAGCACCGCCAGCTGCGCATCCAGCTGCTGACGCTGCGGGATTAACGCCTGGCCGAGCGTATCGGCATTGCCGGAGAGTTCCAGCGCCATCTCGTTCAGCTGATTCAGCTGGTTTTCATTGGTATTTCCCGACACCTGGCCTTTAATTTTGTCGAGAATTTTCTGCATCTTAGGCAGTTCAACCGAAGCATTTACCTTCGGGGCGGCCTCCTCCTGCTGCGCGGTGGCGGTGCTGCTGTCATCCGCAAAGCTGATTGCCGGGGCCAGCAACGCCAGCAGCAGCAAACAAGGGGCAAAAAGGGATCGAAACTTAAACATAAGAGTGAGGTTCCAGCGCAATAACAGTCATCAGACACTTCTCAGATGGCGGCTAGTGTAGGCCTTTGGCAACGGTGAAACTATAGGAATGAGGGTGTAAAACATTGGCGCTAACGATAAGACTTTTTGCAGATGCCACCGGAGTGGCATCTGCGACAGATTACTCGACGTTCTGGCTCTGAGCGCCATTACTCGCCGTCTGTGAGGCTTTCTGCTTTTTATACGCCAGAGCGGCGGCCGGCACCGGTGCCGCTTTGCCGGTTTCCAGCCAGTCGCGCAGGCGGTTGGCATCGGCAAAATGGGTATATTTACCGAACGCATCCAGCACCACCAGGGCCACCGGACGGTTGTTGATCACCGTGCGCATCACCAGGCAGTGGCCCGCTTCGTCGGTATAACCGGTTTTGGTCAGCTGGATACGCCAGTCGTTTTTGTACACCAGGTGGTTGGTGTTACGGAACGGCAGCGCATAGTTCGGGTGCTTAAACACCGCGGTATCTTCTTTGGTGGTACTGAGCTGACCGATCAGCGGGTACTGACGGGTCGCCTTCACCAGCTTGATCAGATCTTCCGCGCTGGAGACGTTGTGAATCGACAGACCGGTCGGCTCCACATAGCGGGTGTGCGTCATACCGAGCGCGCGCGCTTTGGCATTCATGGCGCGGATAAAGGCATCGTAGCCGCCCGGATAGTGATGCGCCAGGCTGGCGGCAGCACGGTTTTCCGACGACATCAACGCCAGCAGCAGCATGTTACGACGGCTGATCTCGCTGTTCAGCTTGACGCGGGAGAACACGCCGCGCATTTCTGCCGTGTGGCTGATATCCACCGACAGCATTTCATCCATCGGCAGTTTGGCATCCAGCACCACCATCGCGGTCATCAGCTTGGTGAGCGAGGCGATCGGACGCACACGATCGGGATGGCTGGAGAACAGCACTTTATTGTTGTCGAGATCGACAATCATCGCACTGCCGGATGCAATCTGCGGCTGTGCGATAGGAGCCAGATTTGACAGCGCAGCAGGCGCAGCCAGAACCGGGGTCGTAACTGCCGGTGCACCGATCAACAGCGCCAGCGACAGCAAAGAAATACGTATTTTTACAGACATCGTGTCAAAAAAATCCGGTAAGGAGTTTTGCGCTGTGTAAGTACACAGGCCGCGCGCATCAGGCCAGACGGGATGCGGGCTGGCGACAGCATCATACGCGGTTCACTGAGAAATTTCCTGGAGAGATTGTTTCCGGGCGTTAAAAACCGGTGCAGGATCAATCATGCGCATAAAAAAGGGAGCCAGAAACGGCTCCCTTCGGAAATCATGCGTCTGAGCTAGAACAGCTTCGGTCCATAGCCCCACAAAATCACGGTCAGCGCCAGCAGCACTTCAAACACCAGCACCCCAATCGCCAGCGTCGAGCCAGAGAAACGCAGGCTCTCCTCTTTATCGATATTCAGGAACACCGGAATGCCGACAAACAGCAGATAACCGGTATAAACCAGCGCCAGCGTCCCCACCAGCAGACACAGCCACACCAGCGGGTAGAGCGCCACCAGGCCGCTGATAAACAGCGGCGTCGCCACATAACCGGCGAACACGGTACAACGCTGAATGCTGGGCCGTTGCGGATAATTGCGCGCCATCCAGTGGATCACACGCCCCATCACCGCCACCCCGCCCAGGATGATCAGGTAAAACAGAATGCCGAGTCCGATGCCGGTCAGCATGTTGAGTTGCACAAATTGCCCTTCGCCCAGATTCCAGCCCAGCTGTGTGGTGCCGATAAAGGCGCAGATCACCGGGATCGCCGCCATCAACAATACATGGTGGGTGTAGTGGTGCGAAACGCTCTCGTTTTCCTGCTTGATATCGCGCATTTCCTGATTAGGATGCGCGAGAAGTCCCCAGACATGATTCATAAAATCACTCCTCTGATGCGACGGGCTGCCCTTCAGACGTCAGGCTTGCCAGCGTGGACAGCTTCACTTCAAGTATAATCGGCGCTGTCGTTTTTGCGGCAAGCGGCACAAAAAAACGCCATCGGGTGTAGACTGTTACAAGGTTTGATAACAACAGGGAGGGAGATTTGCATCTTGATATCAACGGATTAATTAGCCAGTACGGCTATCTCGCGCTGTTGCTGGGCTGCATTGCCGAAGGGGAAACCTTTACGCTGCTGGGCGGCGTGGCGGCGCATGAAGGGTTATTGCACTTCGGCGGCGTGATGCTGGCGGCGATGGCAGGCGGGATTATTGGCGATCAGCTGCTGTTCTGGCTGGGACGTCGCTTCGGCACGCGTATCCTGCGCCGGTTTCGTAAGCATCAGGACACCATCCGCAAAGCTAACCACCTGATCCAGCGCCACCCCAGCCTGTTTGTGATTGGCGTGCGCTTTATGTACGGGTTTCGCATTGTCGGGCCAATCATCATTGGCACCAGTCGCCTGAAACCGCTGCGTTTTTTCCTGCTGAATGTGCTGGGCGCCGCTATCTGGTCGGTGATTTTTGTCACCCTTGGCTACTTCGCAGGCGAGATCATCACCCCGTGGCTGCACAAGCTCGACCAGCATGTTAAGCATCTGCTATGGCTGGTGGCGGCGGTGGTATTTGCCTTCCTGCTGCGCTACGTCATCCGTCGCTGGAACCGCCACCGCGCCAGTTAATGGCTGTGGTACCCCTTAAACTGCGGATTCGCCAGCATAAAACCCCCGTCGACGATAAAAGATTGTCCGGTGGTGTAGCTGGCCCATTCGGAGCAAAGCCAGGCGACCAGACTGGCGACCTCACGCGTATCACCGGGTCGCCCGATGGGAATTTCCGGCATCCGCGTGCTGCGCGCGTCTTCATTGCGCATATGGTTCATCGCCGTGGCAATGGCGCCGGGCGCCACCGCATTGACCAGAATGTTATGCGGCAGCAGGCTGAGCGCCATCGATTTGGTCAGGCCGCCCAGCGCATGTTTTGCCGCGGTGTAGGCGGTGGCATCGGGTAGCGGCGTGTGTTCATGCACCGAGGTGATATTGATGATGCGCCCACCGTCGCCCTGATCCACCATATGGCGCGCGGCAATCTGGCCGCAGATAAACGCCCCGTCGACATCCACATCAAACACTTTGCGCCAGTCCTCAAAGGTGACGTCGAGGAAATCGGCTTTGGTCATCACCCCCGCGTTGTTCACCAGCACATCGATGCGCCCGAGCGACGCAATCAGCTGCGCCAGCTGCTGGCCCCCGGCCTGCGGATCGGAGAGATCAAGCTGACGCACCTGCGCCTGCTGGCCGCGGCTCTCCACCAGACGCGCCGTTTCCTGCGCGCCCTCTTCGTCCGAACGCCAGGTAATGCCGAGGGTGAAACCGGCCTCAGCCAGCATCAACGCGCAGCTGCGCCCGATACCTGAATCGGAAGCGGTAACCACCGCCACTTTCTGTTTAGTCCGTACCATAACGTTCTCCTGCATCAAGGGTGTCTGTACAGTATAGAAGTTATCGATCTGTGCCTCGCTGCGGCTGCAAATACCGTTTCGGCTATAGTTAACAGCTGAATAATGCAATGGAGGCAGGATGAGTGAAATCAAACGCAAGATTGAAGACCACGGCGTCATTGGTGATTTACGCACCTGCGC
This sequence comes from Pantoea sp. X-Soil-TKNS-1207, assembly GCF_059730485.1. Classification (NCBI taxonomy): domain Bacteria; kingdom Pseudomonadati; phylum Pseudomonadota; class Gammaproteobacteria; order Enterobacterales; family Erwiniaceae; genus Pantoea; species Pantoea sp. X-Soil-TKNS-1207. The sequence goes on along the minus strand of NZ_AP035958.1, from coordinate 1,334,410 downwards.
CCTGATTGCCAGCGACGGCACTGTCGACTATCTGTGCTGGCCGGAACTGGACAGTCCCTCGGTGTTTAGCGCGCTGCTCGATAGCGACGATGCGGGCCTGTTCTCCCTCGCTCCGCAGTGGGAAAATGCGCGCCAGCAGCAGCTTTACCTGCCTGATACCAATATTCTGCAAACCCGCTGGCTCGGCGACGACGGGGTGGCGGAAATCACCGATTACATGCCGATTTGCGATGAAAGCGGCAAGCTGCCGCGCCTGGTGCGCCGGGTAAAAATGGTGCGCGGTTCGGCGCGCTTCAATATGCTGTGCGCGCCGCGTCACGACTACGCCCGCGCGGATACCCGCACCGAGGTCCGGCCCGGCGGTGTCGCCTTTCATGCTGACGGGCAGCCTTCGTTACGCCTTAGCGCCAGCGTGGTGATGACGTGTGAAAACCGCAGCGCCACGGCCAATTTCACCCTGCAAGCCGGTGAACACGCCGAATTTGTTTTCGGCAGCGATGACGATCCCCATCTGGATACGATCGCGACCGAGCACTGCTTCCGTGACACGCTGCACTACTGGCGACGCTGGAGCCGCCACAGCTCCTATCGCGGCCGCTGGCAGGAGATGGTGACGCGATCGGCGCTGGCGCTGAAACTACTGACCTCGCACAAACATGGTTCTATTGCCGCCGCTGCCACCTTTGGTTTACCGGAGGAGCTGGGCGGCGAGCGCAACTGGGACTATCGCGCCTCCTGGATCCGCGATGCGTCGTTCAGCATGTATGCGCTGATGCGGCTGGGCTACGTCGACGAAGCGAAGCACTTTACCCACTGGGTGGGCCGCTGCGTCGAGCACAGCCATGACGACACCCCGCATTTGCAGGTGATGTATCGCCTCGACAGCGGCACCGAGCTGCACGAAACCGAGCTGCTGAATCTTTCCGGCTACGCCAATTCACGTCCGGTGCGCATCGGCAATGACGCCTGGCGCCAGACCCAGCTGGATATTTATGGCGAGCTGATGGACGCCATCTATCTGGCGAATAAATATGGCGAAGCCATTTCCCAGCGCGGCTGGCAGCACGTCGTCAATATGATCAACTACGTCTGCGATAACTGGCAGCAGCCCGATGCGGGTATCTGGGAGATGCGCGGCGAGCCGGAACATTTTCTCCATTCACGTCTGATGTGCTGGGTGGCGATGGATCGCGCGCTGCGCCTCGGCATGAAGCGTTCGCTGCCGATGCCGTATGAGCGCTGGGATCGGGTACGCAGCGCAATCCGCGATGATATCTGGCAGAACTTCTGGAACCCCGAGCTGGGCCATTTCACCGCCACGCGCGGCGGCAAGTTCCTCGATGCCTCGATGCTGCTGATGCCGCTGGTGCGCTTTGTCGGCGCAACCGATCCCGACTGGATCGCCACGCTGGACGCGATCAAAACCCAGCTGGTCAGCGATGGCCTGGTACGGCGCTACAACATCAGCGAAACCCCCGCCGATGCGCTAAAAGGCGGAGAAGGATCATTCGCCGCCTGTTCGTTTTGGTATGTTGAGTGTCTGGCACGCGCCGGGCGGGTGCATGAGGCGCATTTCGAGTTTGAAAAGTTGCTGAGCTATGCCAATCCGCTGGGGCTGTATGCCGAAGAATTTACTAATCACGGCAAGGCGTTAGGGAATATGCCACAGGCGCTGACTCATCTGGCGCTGATCAGTGCGGCCTTCTTTCTCAACCGTAAGCTGAGCGGAGAGGTGACGCTATGGCAGCCCTGAAAACCCGCCTGTTTTACCGCCAAACGTAAACAGAGTGGTCGGGTTATTACAGCTATTTACGTAAAGTATCCTCAAGCTGTTAAAATCGTGATTCCCATCACCGCTTCTATGCACATATAATGCGCAGCGGGTCACCCCGACCGAGATGGATTCGACACACTGACAAGCCTGAAACACGGCCATAATGACTTGAAAAACATGAAAAAGAGCATTCGCGCGTTCGCTTCACTCGCCCTCGTACTGGCGGCGTTCAGCCAGTCGGCCTTTGCGGTGGTTTATCCGCTGCCGCCGGCTAACAGCCGTCTGATCGGCGAAAATCTTGAAATCACCGTGCCTGAAGACAGCAAACTTCCGCTGGAAGCCTTTGCCGCGCAATATCAGATGGGCCTCAGCAACATGCTGGAAGCCAATCCGGGTGTTGACGTCTATCTGCCGAAAGTCGGTACCAAAATGGTGATCCCGCAGCAGCTGATCCTGCCTGACGCTCCGCGCGAAGGCATTGTGATCAACAGTGCTGAAATGCGTCTTTACTACTACCCGAAAGGCAGCAAAACCGTGGTAGTGCTGCCGATCGGTATCGGTGAGCTGGGTAAAGATACCCCGATCAACTGGACCACCAGCGTTGAGCGCAAGAAAGACGGCCCAACCTGGACGCCGACCAAAGCCATGCACGCCGAGTATCTTTCACGCGGCGAAACCATCCCGGAAGTGTTCCCGGCTGGCCCGGATAACCCGATGGGCCTGTATGCGCTCTATATCGGCCGCCTGTATGCGATTCACGGCACCAACGCCAACTTCGGTATCGGCCTGCGCGTAAGCCACGGTTGCGTGCGTCTGCGTGCTGACGACATCAAATGGCTGTTTGACCACGTACCGGTAGGTACCCGCGTCCAGTTTATCGACCAGCCGGTGAAAGCCACGGTTGAGCCGGACGGTTCGCGCTACGTTGAAGTGCATAACCCGCTGTCTACTACCGAAGAACAGTTTAACTCGCGCGAAGTGGTGCCGATTAATCTGACTGCGGCCGTGACCAAAGTGATTGCCGATGCCAGCACCAACCAGGATGCGGTAAACAACGCGATCCAGGCGCGTACCGGTATGCCGACCAAAATCAACGGTCCGGCTGGTGAAGCGCAGCCTGCGCCGATCCCGGTTCAGGAAACCCCGGATGCGCTGCCGAAAGAAGAACCGCTGACGCCGCAGGGCGCCAACATCGGTGCGCCGGCAGCCGCCAATAGCGCGCCCGCCGTTGCTAATAACAACTCCTGATTTTTCAGGAAGACGATCAAGCCAACCTGCGGGTTGGCTTTTTTTTGTCCGCCGCGAGCTTAATCATAGGGTCGCCGCAGCGCCAGCCAGCCCGCCACCAGGGTAAAGGCCAGCACCACCAGCACCAGCAGCAAAAAGCCGTGCGGATTACTCGCCAGCGGAATGCCGCCGACGTTCATACCAAAAAATCCCGCCACAATGTTGATCGGCAGCGCCAGCACGGTGATCACCGTCAGTAAAAACAGCGTGCGGTTGCTCTGCTCCATCAGCCGGGCGGCGATCTCCTCCTGCAACAGGCGAATACGTTCCATCAGACCGGCCAGATCGTTGAGCGCCACGCTGAACTCCTCGGTAAAAATACGCAGTTCCGCCAGGGGTTCACGCTTCAGCCAGCCCGGTGGCCGGTTTAGCAGGCGGAACAGCGCCGCCGGTTCCGGCGCCAGCAAGCGCTGGATCCGCAGCAGCATACGGCGCAGACGCCCCAGCTCGCTGCGGTTGGCTTTGATCGCCTGGCTCAGCAGCCGTTCTTCAATCGCATCCACTGCCCCACTGGAACGGCGCACCACCTGCTCCAGCTGCGCCTCCTGCTCGCCCAGCAGCCACAGCAGCACCGCGTCCGGCTGACGAAACTGCAACCGTTCAAGCTGCTGGTGCATACGTTCGATCATGCCAACCGGCCGATAGCGTGCGCTGACAATCACCTGCTGGCGACACCAAATCCATAGGGTGGCGTTCTGCGCACTGCGTTCTTCCTGGCTGAAGGTGACGTCATTCAGCACCGCCAGCAGCGCATCATTTTGCTGCGCCAGACGGGTGCGCGGTGATGCGGAGTGGATCTCATCGAAGAAATCGCTATCAACATCAAAGTGGACCTGAACCCAGCGCTCAGCGCGCGCGTGATTGAGGTTGATATGCAGCCAGAGAAAGTGCGCTTCCGGCAACGCCTGACGCGCCAGCTGTGCCGCTTCCCGTGCGTTAAGGCGCTGGGGCGGCAGATCAGGGGAGAACAGGTAACCGTGAATCAACCCGGCCACTTCATTATTGAAGTCGGGCAGCGTGGTGAGCGGCAGAACAGGCTGGAGCATAGCGATAAGGAGATCCGGCTGCGGACAGATCCACAGCCTGCGACAGCTTTATTGCAGAATGATGACAGCCAGCGCGGGCATCATCATTCTGTCATACAAAGCCGGTATCACACTGCGGGTAACGTATGCCATTCGGCATCGTCATCCACCACCGGGGTGTGTTATGAGCGATAACAGTTTACCTGCATCAGCGTCGTCATCAGCCGGCGGACGTCCGAATCTGCAACAACGCGGCGGCCGCTTTTCCCGCCCGCTGTTTCTGTTACTGGTGCTGGCCGGTCTGGCCTTCACCGCCATCAACCTGTTTAACGATGTCAGCGATACCGGTGCGCCGGTCACCAGCTATACCCCTTTTCTGCTGCTCGGTCTGGCGTTGCTGATCGCGCTGGGCTTTGAGTTCGTCAACGGCTTTCACGACACCGCCAACGCCGTCGCCACGGTGATCTATACCCACTCCCTGACGCCTGGCGTGGCGGTGGTCTGGTCCGGCCTGTGTAACTTTCTCGGCGTGCTGCTCTCCAGCGGCGTGGTGGCGTTTGGCATCATCTCGCTGCTGCCGGTGGAGTTGATTTTACAGGCCGGAAGCGGCAACGGCTTTGCCATGGTCTATGCGCTGCTGGTGTCGGCAATTATCTGGAACCTCGGCACCTGGTACTTTGGCCTGCCCTCCTCGTCGTCACATACGCTGATTGGCTCCATTATCGGCGTCGGCGTCGCCAACGCCCTGCTGCATGGCCGCAGCGGCACCAGCGGCGTTGACTGGGATCAGGCGCTGAAAGTGGGCTACTCGCTGCTGCTGTCGCCGATTATCGGTTTTATCTGCGCCGCCCTGCTGCTGCTGGCGATGAAGGCGCTGGTGCGCAACCGCCAGCTGTATGAAGCGCCGAAAAGCAACCAGCCGCCGCCGGTCTGGATCCGCGGCCTGTTGATCCTCACCTGCACCGGCGTCTCCTTCGCCCACGGCTCCAATGATGGCCAGAAAGGCATGGGTCTGATCATGCTGATTCTGGTCGGCACCATGCCGATTGCCTATGCGCTGAACCGCTCGCTGCCGCCGGATCAAATCCCGCGCGTCGCCGCTTTGACCCAAGTGACCGAACAACAGCTGCTGGCGCTGCAACCGGCGCCGTCAGCCATGCCAGCACCGCGTGCGGTTCTGACCGAGTTTGTGCGGACCGGCCAGACGCGCCCGCAGGTGCTGCCTGCGCTCGGCATGATGCTGGGCGATATCGGCGATCAGATCCGTCGCTACGGTTCAATGGAGAATATCCCGGCGCAGTCGGTCACCAACACGCGTAATGATATGTATCTGGCTTCGGAATCGATCAAGCATCTGCAAAACGCCAACGTGACGCTGCCGGAAGAAACCGATCGCAATCTGACGGCGGTGAAACGCGAACTGGATAGCGCCACGCGCTTTATCCCGATGTGGGTGAAAGTGGTGGTCGCCATCGCGCTGGGCCTCGGCACCATGGTTGGCTGGCGGCGCATCGTGGTGACGGTGGGCGAACGTATCGGCAAAACCCATCTGAATTACGCCCAGGGCGCCAGCGCCGAACTGGTGGCGATGGCCACCATCGGGGCCGCCGACGCCTTCGGCCTGCCGGTCTCCACCACCCATGTGCTTTCATCCGGCGTGGCCGGCACCATGGCGGCCAACCGTTCCGGCTTGCAACTCGCCACCTTACGCAATCTGGCGGTCGCGTGGATTCTGACGCTGCCGGTATCCATTCTTCTTTCGGGCCTGCTTTACGCCCTGTTTATCCATCTTTAATGGTGATTGGCTATGGCAACACACGACAATTCGTTTCACAGCGAGACCTTTAATCAACGCCTGTTGCAGGAGTTCTACGATAGCTACGACGAGGAGCTGGAGATGGAACTTGATGACCTGCGGTTTGGCGACGGCCAGCCGCAGGCTGACGACGACAAAGCCTGGCGTCGTCGCTATTTCCGCGAGCTGCTGCATTTGCAGGGCGAACTGGTCAAGATGCAGGATTGGGTGATGCGCACCGGACATCGCATGGTGATCCTGTTTGAAGGACGCGATGCGGCCGGAAAAGGGGGCGTGATCAAACGTATCACGCAGCGCCTAAATCCGCGCACCTGCCGCGTGGCGGCGCTCCCGGCGCCCAACGACCGTGAGAAAACCCAGTGGTATTTTCAACGCTATATCGCCCATCTGCCTGCCGCAGGCGAGATGGTGCTGTTTGACCGCAGCTGGTACAACCGCGCCGGTGTCGAACGCGTGATGGGCTTTTGCAGCGATGACGAGGTGGAGGAGTTTTACCGCAGCGTGCCGGAGTTCGAAAAAATGCTGACGCGCAGCGGCATCCAGATCGTCAAATACTGGTTCTCCATCACCGATGATGAGCAGGAATTACGCTTCCTCAGCCGTATTCACGATCCGCTGAAGCAGTGGAAACTCAGCCCGATGGACCTTGAGAGCCGCCGCCGCTGGGAAGATTACACCGAGGCGAAAGAGGAGATGCTGGCACGCACCCACATCGACGAAGCGCCGTGGTGGGTGGTTCAGGGCGTCGATAAGAAACGCGCCCGCCTCAACTGCATCAGCCATCTGCTGCAACAGGTGCCTTACGAGGAGAGCGAGCAGAAGGCGATTGCGTTACCGCCGCGCGAACGTCATGACGATTATCGTCGCGCGCCGGTACCGGAAAATATGATCGTGCCGGAGAAGTACTAATTTCGCTCGCTGGCAGTTTGCACGGTCGCGCGACGGCCGTGCTGCTGCTGCAAGCGAAACGTAAGCAGAAACGCGCCCAGCACCATCAGCGCCGCGGCCAGATACACCGACTGCATTCCCCAGTGACCAATCAGTAACCCCGCCACCGGTCCGGTCAGCCCCAGCCCAAAATCAAGAAACGCCGAATAGGTGCCGAGCGCCGATCCCTGATCCTGCTGCTGCACCTGCTTCACCGCTTCGACTCCCAGCGCCGGGAAGATCAGCGAGAAGCCTGAGCCGGTGAGAAACGCCCCAAGATCCACCAGCCAGGCGCTGTCGGCCTGCCAGATCAGCAGCAGACCGGCAAACTCCAGCACAAAGGAGACCAGCGACACTTTCAGGCCGCCAAAGCGGGTGATGTAACGACCAAAACCCATACGCACGATAACAAACCCAAGGCTGAACACCGTCAGCGCAAAGGCCGCCCCGCTCCAGTCGCGGCTGGCGTAGTAGAGGGTGATAAAGGTGGAGATAACGCCAAAACCGATGGTGCCGAAACCGAGCGCCAGGCCAAACATCCAGACGCGGCTAAACACGCGATGGAACGGAATGCGCACCCCGGTGGAGACGCTCACCGCCGGTTTGCGGCTCGCCATATAAAAGCCAGCGATGCCCATCAGCGCCACCAGCCCGGCAAAGCCGCTGATGCCAAACCATTGATTAAGCAGCACGCCCAGCGGCGCACCGACGGCCATCGCCAGGTAGGTGGCGACGCCGTTCCACGAGATCACGCGCGCGGTCTGCAAGGGTCCGACGATATTCATGCCCCACAGCGTGGAACCGGTGCTGCTGAAACTCTCACCGACGCCGAGAAAGATGCGCCCCAGCGCCAGCAGCAGCAGGCTCAGAATCGGCACCTCACGGCACAGCGCGGCGATAATCGTCAGCACGCCGCTCATGCCGCAGCAGATCAGACCCAGCATCACCACCCGTTTCGGGCCAAAGCGGTCTGCCAGACGTCCGGAGTGCGGGCGGCTCATTAAGGTGGCGAAGTACTGAAAGCTGATGATCAACCCGGCCATAAATGAACTAAAGCCAAGCTGGTTATGCACGAATCCCGGCAGTACCGCCAGCGGCAGACCCACGGAGAGATAGCAAAAGAAGGTGAAGACGAGAACGGAAAGAATGCGTTTATTTAACTGAGCATTACTCAGTACAGCGGCGTCAGACATGTCAAGTGGCGTCGTGGACTTTTGTGAAGTTGGACAGCTACTATACCCTTAGCCTGCTAACGGGTCGCGGATTTTTTATGCCAGAATATGTAAGCGTTTTGCATGACGGTCAATGGCGGCGGCGATCTCCCCCGACACTTTCAGGGTGCGGATTTCGCTAAACAAGCCATCGGCCTGGTGATACGCCTTACGCAGATAGCCCAGCCACTGCTTGATGCGCGCAACGTGATATAACCCGGTATCGCCCTGCTTTTCCAGCTGGGTGTATTTCTGCAACAGCGTCACCACATCCGGCCACGCCAGCGGGGCTTCGTTGTACTTCACGACGCGGCTCAGATTCGGCACGTTAAGCGCGCCGCGTCCCAGCATCAGCGCATCGCAGCCGGTTACACGCAGACACTCCTGCGCATCCTGCCAGTTCCAGATTTCGCCATTGGCGATCACCGGAATGCGCAGACGCTGGCGGATTTCACCAATCGCCTGCCAGTTAATGCTTTCGGCGCGATAGCCTTCTTCTTTGGTGCGGCCATGAACCACCAGCTCGCTGGCACCGGCCTGCTGCACCGCATCGGCAATCTCAAAGCGGCGTTCGCTGGAATCCCAGCCGAGACGCACCTTGACCGTTACCGGCAGATGATCCGGCACCGCCTCACGCATCGCTTTCGCGCCGCGATAAATCAGTTCGGGATCTTTCAGCAGGGTAGCGCCCCCGCCGCTGCCGTTGACCAGCTTTGACGGGCAACCACAGTTGAGATCGACGCCCCAGGAACCCAGCTCCACCGCACGCGCGGCGTTTTCCGCCAGCCACTCGGGATATTGCCCGAGCAGCTGCAACCGCACGCGCGTTCCTGACGGCGTGCGGCTGTGGTGTTGCAGTTCCGGGCAGAGACGGTAGAAGGATTTTACCGGCAGCAATTGATCGACCACGCGCAAAAACTCGGTAATGCACAGATCGTAATCATTCACTTCAGAGAGCAGCTCGCGCACCAGCGAATCGAGCACGCCCTCCATCGGCGCCAGTAACACCCTCATTCTTTTAGTGATTCCCGCTCTTGTTCGCCGCCGGACGACGTGGGCGAGCTGGTTTAGCACCCTGCCCTTGTCCCTGACCCGCTGCGCCCTGACGGCGCGGTGCACGGTTTTCACCCTGCGGACGCGGCCCACGGCCTTCACCCTGCGGACGCGGGTTGCCACCCTGGCCCTGACCTTGTCCACGGCCACGACCGCGCGGCTGTTGCTGCTGCTGACGGCCATTCTGAATCGGCTCAGCTTTGATGCTGGGGTCCGGCTCAAAGCCTGGCAGCGCAATGCGCGGAATTTCACGCTTCAGCAGACGTTCGATATCACGCAGCAGTTTGTGCTCATCAACGCACACCAGCGACAGTGCCGCGCCGGTTGCCGCAGCACGACCGGTACGACCGATACGGTGGACATAGTCTTCTGCGACGTTCGGCAGCTCGTAGTTCACTACGTGCGGCAGCTCTTCGATATCGAGACCACGCGCAGCGATGTCAGTCGCCACCAGCACGCGAATGCCGCCGGTTTTAAAGTCAGCCAGCGCACGGGTACGTGCGCCCTGGCTCTTGTTGCCGTGGATCGCGGCGGCGGTGATGCCATCTTTATTCAGCTGTTCAGCCAGATGGTTCGCGCCGTGTTTGGTACGGGTGAACACCAGCACCTGCTGCCAGTTGTCGCGACCGATCATCAGCGACAGCAGCTCGCGCTTGCGTTTCTTATCAACAAAATGCACCTGCTGGGAAACCTGCTCGGATGCGGTGTTGCGGCGTGCCACTTCCACCTGCTCCGGGTTAGTCAGCAGCTTTTCCGCCAGCCCTTTGATCTCATCCGAGAAGGTGGCGGAGAACAGCAGGTTCTGACGTTTAGCCGGTAACTTCGCCAGTACGCGACGGATATCGTGGATAAAGCCCATGTCGAGCATACGATCCGCTTCGTCCAGCACCAGGATTTCAACCTGAGATAAATCAACCGCATTCTGGTGCGCCAGATCGAGCAGACGGCCCGGTGTCGCCACCAGCACATCCACGCCGCCGCGCAGCTTCATCATTTGCGGGTTGATGCTGACGCCGCCAAATACCACCAGCGAACGCAGGTTGAGGTACTGGCTGTAGTCACGCACGTTTTCGCCAACCTGAGCGGCCAGCTCACGGGTCGGCGTGAGGATCAGCGCACGTACCGGACGACGTCCGCGTGCCGGTGTGCTGGTGGACAGACGCTGCAACAGCGGCAGCGTAAAACCGGCGGTTTTACCGGTGCCGGTCTGGGCGCTCGCCAGCAGGTCACGGCCAGCCAGCACCACGGGAATAGCCTGACGCTGAATTGGCGTCGGTTCGCGATAGCCCTGTTCTGCTACCGCACGCAAAATATCGGCACTCAGGCCGAGAGAGTCAAATGACATGCAGGTGTATTACTCCGAACCGCCCTGATCGCCGTGGGCGATGTAGTTTTCAGGGGGGATATGACGCAAGCGCGTGGCTCACGTGTGAAAAGGGCACAAACTACCATGCGTAAGGGCGCGAGTGTAGCAGCTTTCCGGCGACATCGCGACCAGCAAAACAAAGGGAGCCGGTTGGCTCCCTTGCGTGGGGTTCGCATCGATGCGAACCTGGCACATCATCGCAGCGTCAGCTGCGTTTCTTCTGTACGCGCTGCGCCGGTTCTTTCGCCAGCAGCGAAACCAGCGCCGGTCCCACCAGCATCACCACGCCCAGACAACCCAGCAGCAGGTTATTGTGGATAATGCGTGATACCAGGAACAGCGTCAGCATGGCGGCGCCGAAATAGTAAGTGGTGGTCACTTCTTCCAGAGTGTCGCCCAGCCAACGCAAACGGGCACTACGCTGCGTGACCAGCATGGTGATAAACACCACGACATAGGCCGCCACCAGGGTACTGCTCACTTCAACCAGCGCCTTATGTTTCCAGCCCCAAACCAGCGCAGCGATCACCAGAAGGTGCATCGCAATGTGCAGACAGGTTTGTCCGGTAACAATCTGAACACGATTAGACCATTTCATTCTCTTCTCCTGGCAGACCCAACAGGTCGCCCAAGTGTATCTGACCGCAGCCAGACGGATTTCCTCAATGTAAAGCAAATTTCGGATAACACCCTAATTTTCTGCTCTCATCGCCACCCATTTGTGACAAAGACTACACTTTATCCTGTTGATGATGAAAAGGAGCGCGTCAGAGTATGCCACAAAACACGCACGGATTTTCATTTAAAGTCCTGACGATCAATACCCACAAAGGGTTCACCAGCTTTAACCGCCGCTTTATCCTGCCGGAATTGCGCGACGCCGCACGCGCCACCTCGGCGGATATTGTCTTCCTGCAAGAGGTGATGGGCACGCACGCCATCCACTCATTACACATTGAAAACTGGCCGGAAACCTCACATTACGAGTTTATTGCCGACACCATGTGGCACGATTATGCCTACGGCCGCAACGCCGTCTATCCCGAAGGACATCACGGGAACGCGATATTGTCACGATTTCCCATCGTTGAGTACGAAAATCGCGATATTTCTGTCGCCGGAAGCGAAAAGCGCGGCATGTTGCACTGCAAAATCACCCTGCCCGGCCAGCCACAGCCGCTGCATGTTATCTGCGTCCATCTGGGGCTGCGCGAACAGCATCGCCATGCGCAGATGAAGATGATGTGCGACATGATCGCCTCGCTGCCGCCCGATGCGCCGCTGGTGGTGGCCGGGGATTTTAACGACTGGCAAATTCGCGCCAACAAATTCCTCAAACGCCATGCCGGGCTGGAAGAGGTGTTCAGCCTCAAAACCGGTCGTCCGGCACGAACCTTCCCGGCGCGTTTTCCGCTGCTGCGGCTCGACCGCATTTATGTCCGCAATGCCTCGGTGAGTCAGCCGTGGGCGTTACCGGTGAAACCCTGGTCGCATCTGTCCGATCATGCGCCACTGGCTGTGGAGATCTTCCTGTGAATTTTAGCTGGCGTGATGGCAACCAGCTGCATCTGCTGGAAAACGGCGATGCCTTCTTCCCCCGCGTGTTTGCCGCCATTCAGCGCGCGGAACGTACGCTGCTGCTGGAGACCTTTATCCTGTTTGAGGATCAGGTCGGCAACGCGTTGCATCGCGAACTGCTGGCGGCGGCGCAGCGCGGCGTCAAGGTTGAAGTGATGGTCGATGGCTATGGCTCGCCCGATCTGTCCGATGGTTACGTCAACAGCCTGACGGCCGCCGGGGTGCGCTTTATTTATTACGATCCACGCCCGCTGGTGCTGGGTATGCGTACCAACGTCTTCCGGCGCCTGCATCGTAAAATCGTGGTGATCGACGACCTTATCGCCTTCGTCGGCGGCATCAATTTTTCCGATGAGCACAACACCAGCTACGGCCCCCAGGCCAAGCAGGACTACGCGGTGGAGGTAAAAGGCCCGGTGGTGCTGGATATTGCGCGCTATGTCCAGCAGGCCATCGGCAGCGAACAGGTGACACGCCGCTGGTGGGGCCATCGTTCCCACCGTCCGGCATTGAATGCCCTGCCCGGCGATGCTCAGGTGCTGTTCGTATTTCGTGATAATGATGATCATCGTGATGATATTGAACAACATTATCTCGAGATGCTGCGTAAGGCGAAACAGGATGTGATTATCGCCAACGCCTATTTCTTCCCTGGCTACCGCCTGCTGCGCGAGATGCGCCACGCCGCCCAGCGCGGCGTTCGGGTACGGCTGATCGTGCAGGGCGAGCCGGATATGCCGATCGTCAAAGTCGGCGCGGAGCTGCTGTACAACTATCTGGTCGATGCCGGGGTGGAGGTCTACGAATATTGCCGCCGCCCGCTGCACGGCAAGATTGCGGTGCAGGATCAGCAATGGTCAACCGTTGGCTCCAGCAACCTCGATCCGCTGAGTCTGTCGCTCAACCTCGAAGCCAATCTGATGGTGCACGATCGCGCCTTCAATCAGACGCTGCGCGCTAACCTCGAACAGTTGATCGCTGAGGATTGTGTCCGGGTCGAGGATGAAAAACTGCCGCCGCGCACCTGGTGGCAGCTGACCAAGAGCGTGATTGTGTTCCACTTTTTGCGTCACTTCCCGGCCATTGCCGGTTGGCTGCCCGCGCATACGCCACAACTGGCGCAGGTCGATCCCCCGGTACAGCCGGAAATGGAGACCCAGGATCGGGTAGAGACGGACAACGAAGGAGCGAAGCCCTGATGAGTAAAAAACATTCCCGCTGGCAGCGCGTGAAGAAAATCCTCACCGGGCTGTTCTTTATCGCCGTGATTGTGCTGCTGGTGGTGTATGCGCGCAAAGTGAACTGGGACGACGTTTATCACGTCATCGTCAACTACAACCGTACGGTGGTGCTGAGCGCCATCGCGCTGGTGGTGGTGAGCTATCTCACCTATGGCGTGTACGATTTGATTGGCCGCGCCTACTGTGGGCACAAGCTGGCAAAACGTCAGGTGATGCTGGTTTCATTTATCTGTTATGCCTTCAATCTGACGCTTAGCACCTGGGTCGGCGGCGTGGCGATGCGTTATCGCCTCTATTCCCGGCTAGGCCTGCCCGGTGGCACCATCACGCGTATTTTCTCCCTGAGCATTGCCACCAACTGGCTTGGCTACATTTTACTGGCCGGGGTGGTGTTTGTTGCAGGCATGGTGCCGATTCCCCGCGGCTGGTTTATCGGGGAAACCACGCTGCGCATTATCGGCGGGTGCCTGCTGGTGGCGGTGGTGGTGTACCTGTGGGCCTGCGCCTTTGCGAAAAAGCGCCAGTGGACGGTGAAAGGGCAGCATCTGCAATTGCCTTCGCTGCGTATGGCGCTGTTTCAGTTCGCCGTATCCTGCGCCAACTGGATGGTGATGGGCGCGATTATCTGGCTGCTGCTGGGGCATCAGGTGGACTATCCGGTGGTGCTGGGGGTGCTGCTGATCAGCAGTATCGCCGGGGTGATCATCCATATCCCTGCCGGGATTGGCGTGCTGGAAGCGGTTTTTCTGGCGTTGCTGAGCGGGCAACATGCGTCGCACGGCACCATCATCGCCGCGCTGCTGGCGTATCGCGTGTTGTATTTTATTTTGCCGCTGCTGCTGGCGCTGGTGCTGTATCTGTGGCTGGAGAGCCGCGCAAAACATTTACGGCAGAAGAATGAACGCAAGATGGAGAAATCGACATCGTCGTGACGAAGGTGCGCATAAATGCGCACCTTACGGAAGGTAGGGTCGGCATTAATGCCGACCTGGTTACATTCTAGCGGCGGTTACCAAAAATCCGCAGCAGCATCAGGAACAGGTTAATGAAGTCCAGATACAGCCGCAGCGCGCCCATAATTGAGAGGCGGCGCATATTTTCTTTGTCATTCACATTCACCGACTCACCAATCTCTTTCAGCTTCTGAGTGTCATAAGCGGTTAAGCCCACAAACACCACCACGCCGATATAGGTGATGGCCCACATCAGCGCCGGGCTTTTCAGCCAGAAGTTAACCAGCGAGGCCAGCACAATCCCAATCAGCGCCATAAACAGCAGGCTGCCAAAACGGCTGAGATCACGTTTGGTGGTGTAGCCATAGAAGCTCATGGCACCAAACATACCGGCGGTAACAAAGAAGGTGCTGGCGATCGACGAATAGGTATAAACGAGGAAAATACTGGCGAGCGTCAGGCCCGTCAGCGCCGAATAGAGCATAAACAGCCCGGTCGCGAGCGTGCCGCTCAGGCGATGCACCATTCCCGACAGCACAAATACCACCGCCAGCTGCACAATGATCAGACCGAAAAAGGTCATACGGTTAGCAAACACCAACTCCATCACAGCAGGTGTGCGTGCGGCAAACCACGAGACGAATGCGGTGAGCAGCAAGCCACAGGTCATCCAGCCATATACCTGCGCCATATAGGTTTGCAGCCCGGCCGAGGCCTGCTGCACGATTGAATCGTTACGTGGATATCGGTCCATGATGCACCTCTTAGTAGTTAGACAAACTCAGTAAGTGTGGAGTCTACACCCTGCCGCGTCAACGGCGGGTTAAACACTGTTGATAACGGCTATCGACGCGCTGGGCAAACCACGCGGTGGTGAGATTACGGGTGATTTTCGGGCTTTCCAGTTTGATGCCCGGCAGCATTTCACGCGGCAGGCGTTTACCGGCCATTTTGTCCGCCAGGGTGAACACCTGCTTCCACAGCACGCTATCGCTGAAGCTGGCGGTTTCGCCCTTCTCCAGGTCGCGGCGGATTTCGCGGTTGCTCATATCCAGCTGTTTACTCAGACTGCGCACCGCCAGCTCGGTCGCCCCGGCGGCATCGCTGCCATACATTATCACGTCGCCGTCGAGCGCCAGTTTGATGCCGCTGGCGCGCGCCACTGCCGCCTGGAATGCGGCGTTGCGACTGGCGTACCAGCCCGCGTTAAAGTCAGCAAAACGGTAGAGCGGCGCGGAGTAATCCGCCGGATACCCCAGCAGATGCATGATACCGAAATACATACCGCCGTGACGGGTAAAGACTTCGCGACGAATGGTGCCATCAATCGGCCACGGATAGCCTTTGGCGTGCGCTTCGGCAAAATCGATGCTCACCTGCATCGGGCCGCCGGTGTGAATCGGGTTGAGGTTGCCGAACAGTTTTTGCCCCATTGGCACCATGTCGATGAAATCATCAAAAATGGCGCTCAGCGCTTTCTCGCTCTGCACCTTATCGAGCCGGGCGGCATAGCTTTCGCCGGTGGGCGACTTAATTAATAGCGCGGTGCGCACCACAAAGGCCGGGATATGCAGTTTGGCCGCACGCCGGTCGATTTCGCCCCAGGCGATTTTCGGCAAGCCGGGCACGGGCGCATCCACGTTGAAGTTCGATTCCTGATCGGCCACGGCAATCACCGCGCACAGGTTGCTGACGCTGGGATCAAGCTGCTGGGTACGAAAAGCGGTATAGATATCGTCAGCCCAGTCGGCTTTCTGGCTGACATGGCTGGGTAATAGCTGACGGATTTGCGCCTTCACATCGGCAGGCTGGCTGGCGGGCGCCTGCGGTTCTCGCCTGGTGCTACAACCGGCCAGCACCAGCGCGGCCAGCAGGGCTGCGCGGCGCAGTTTCACAGTGGATTTCATCTCGCTCCCTGATACAAACAAAAACGCTACCTTAACGTTTTCAGCCGCCATAAGCCATGCGGTGTAGGGTGCGTTACTTCCAGCGTTCCGCTGCCTGATGATCGCTGGCGCGCGCCTCTACCCAGCGCTCGCCCTCACCGGTGGCTTCACGCTTCCAGAACGGCGCGCGGGTCTTCAGGTAATCCATGATGAATTCCGTCGCTGCAAAGGCGCTGCTGCGATGGGCGCTGCTGACGCCGACAAACACGATTTCATCGCCGGGAAACAGCTCGCCGACGCGATGGATCACCGACACCTGCTGCAACGCCCAGCGCTGACGCGCTTCCGCGATGATTTCCGCCAGCGCTTTTTCCGTCATGCCGGGATAGTGCTCCAGCGTCAGGGCCGCCACGCTGGCACCGAGATTGTGATTGCGGACTTTGCCGGTAAAAGTCACCACCGCGCCGTCGCTGTCATGCGCCGACAGCCAGGCGTACTCGTCAGCCACGCTGAACGCCTCGCTCCCGACACGAATACGGGTATCCATCATTAACCTCCGGTCACCGGCGGGAAAAAGGCCACTTCATCACCGGCACGCAGCGGATGGCTCATCGGCACCAGCGTCTGGTTGACCGCCGCCAGCAATTTGCCGGACTCCAGCGCCAGCGCCCAGCGATCATTTTTCGCCGCCAGCGCGCTGCGCAGTGTCGCCACATCGGCGTATTCGGGTGCCAGCTCCAGCGAGCTGGTGCCGGTCAGTTCACGTACCTGGGCAAAAAACAGCACCTTAATCATCGGACACCGCCCGAAAATCGCCGGATTTGCCGCCGCTTTTGCTCAGCAAACGCAGCTGGTCAATGACGATATCTTTCTGTACCGCCTTGCACATGTCATAGATGGTAAGCGCGGCGACCGAGGCCGCGGTGAGCGCCTCCATCTCCACGCCGGTTTTGCCCGTCAGACGGCACAGCGCGGTGACGCGCACCCGGTTATGTTCCGGTTCGGCCGCCAGCGTGACCTCCACTTTGCTGAGCATCAGCGGATGGCACAGCGGGATCAGTTCCCAGGTGCGTTTCGCCGCCTGAATCCCGGCGATACGCGCGGTGGCGAACACATCCCCTTTGTGATGGCTGCCGTCGATGATCATTTGCAGCGTTTCCGCGCGCATCAGCACCAGCGCTTCCGCCTGGGCTTCGCGCACCGTTTCGGTTTTGCCGGAGACATCCACCATGTGGGCTTCACCGGCGGCATTGATATGGGTTAACGAGGACATACTTACAACTTCTTCAAATGAGAGACAAAATTACAGGGGCGGGTACGGGCATCCAGCTGATCGGCGATGATGCGCTCCCAGGCGCTGCGGCAGGCGTTGGTGGAGCCTGGCACGGCGAAAATCAGCGTCTGATTCGCCATACCCGCCACCGCGCGCGACTGTAGCGTGCTGCTGCCGATCTCTTCGTACGAGATCATGCGAAACAGTTCGCCAAAGCCGTCGATTTCACGGTCAAACAAGGGCAGCAGCGCTTCTGGCGTGCTGTTTTTGCTGTTGAAGCCGGTGCCGCCGTTGATGATCACCGCCTGCACGTCGTCGCTGGCGATCCAGCGCGATACCGTGGCGCGGATGCGATAGCGGTTATCCGGCAGCAGGGCGTGATCCACCACCTGATGTCCGGCTTCGCTAAGCGCTTCGCGCAGATAATCGCCTGAAGTGTCGTTACTGGCATCGCGGCTGTCGGATACCGTCATCACCGCCACATTAATGGCAACAAAGTCGCCGGAAGATTTGCCCATGGCCATAACTCCTGTGTTAGCCACCAATGAAGGAAAGATTTTGGGTAATACCGGTGTTGCCCTGATGGAGAAAATGCGTCTGCTTTTTCTGTCCGAGGCTATGGGCAATGCGCGCCTGTAGCGCCGCCTGCTGATCGTCCGATGCCAGCAAATCGCGCAGCGGCACACCGCCGTCGCCGAACAGGCACAGATGCAGGTTGCCGATAGCCGACACCCGCAGGCGATTGCAGCTGGCGCAGAAATCTTTTTCGTACGGCATTATCAGGCCCACTTCGCCCTGATAATCGGGGTGACGAAACACCTGCGCCGGACCGTCGCTGCGCCCGCGCGGCTGAGGTTGCCAGCCTTGCAGCAGCAGTTGATCGCGGATCACCTCGCCGGAGATATGATGACGACGGAACAAATCGCCGCCCTCCCCGGTCTCCATTAGCTCGATAAAGCGTAGCTGAATCGGACGGGTGCGAATCCATTGCAAAAAGGTATCGAGGCTATGGCTGTTGAGATCGCGCATCAGCACGCTGTTGACTTTAACCTTCTCGAAACCGGCAGCGAAGGCGGCATCAATCCCCGCCATCACCTGATGAAATTTGTCCTGTCCGGTGATGGCATGAAACTGGCGCGCATCGAGGCTATCGACGCTGACATTGATGGCGGTGAGTCCGGCGGCACGCCACTCGCGCACATCACGCGCGAGGCGGTAACCGTTGGTGGTGACGGCGATCTGCCGGATGGCGGCATTTTCGCGCACCGCCGCGATGATGTCGGTGAAATCACGTCGCAGCGAGGGTTCGCCCCCCGTCAGGCGCACTTTTTCGGTGCCCGCAGCCGCAAAGGCACGCGTCACGCGACGGATCTCATCCAGTGAGAGAAAACTTTTATTGCGCGTACCCTGCGGTTTGTAGCCGTCGGGTAGACAATAGGTACATCGGAAGTTACACACATCCGTGACCGATAGCCGCAGATAATAGAAGCTGCGCGCGTATGCATCTGTAAATTGTGGCACCTGAACACCTTTCCAAAAACGGGAGATGCAGTCATTTCTTTCTGCACCCTGGCAGCATAACGCTGCGGCCTGAACACCCTATCGGTAGACTTAGGTATTGAGGCTTGAGTGTACGTTGTCGATAACAGCAACGTGGTTGCCTTCATGGTAACGCGATTTTGAATTCGCTACCATGAAGGAATTTCGCTATATATGTTGATATATAACGTCTTTTCACCGCATTTTCGCGACAGGATACGTTAAAATAGTCGACAAATTTTGATACATATCAGTTGAACCGGCGTTCAACGGGTGAGCAGCAGTGATAAGGAGCAACATGAATCGTACCCTGGCAGATTTGGATCGCGTGGTGGCACTGGGTGGCGGACACGGCCTGGGCCGCGTAATGTCCGCGCTGGCGCCGCTCGGCTCGCGCCTGACCGGTATCGTTACCACCACCGATAACGGCGGGTCCACCGGGCGCATTCGTCGATCCGAGGGCGGCATCGCCTGGGGTGATATGCGTAATTGTATCAACCAGCTGATCACGGAACCGAGTGTCGCCTCAGCGATGTTTGAATATCGCTTCACCGGCAATGGTGAACTGGCCGGGCACAACCTTGGCAACCTGATCCTCAAAGCGCTCGATCACCTCAGCGTGCGCCCGCTGGAAGCCATCAACATTATCCGTAATTTGCTGAAGGTCGATGCGTTTTTGATTCCGATGTCGGAGCAGCCGGTCGATCTGGTGGCGCAGGATAGCGAAGGCAATATGGTGTACGGCGAAACGGCGATTGATGAGATGAAGCAGCCGCCGCAGGAGCTGATGCTGCACCCCAACGTGGCGCCGACGCGCGAAGCACTGGACGCGATCGCTGAAGCAGACCTGATTTTGATCGGTCCCGGCAGTTTCTACACCAGCCTGATGCCGATTCTGCTGATGGAAGAGATGGCGCGCGCCCTGCGTCGCACGCCTGCCACCATGGTGTTTATCGGCAACCTGGGCCGCGAACTCAGCCCGGCAGCCGCCAGTCTGACGGTGGCCGACAAGCTGGCGATGATGGAGAAAGCCATTGGTAAGCGGGTGATTGATGCGGTGGTGGTCAGCCCGGCGGCGGATATCAGTGACGTTGAAGATCGCCTGATCGTACGCGAACCGCTGGAAGCCGCCGACATTAAATATCGTCACGACCGCCAGCTGCTGCGGGTGGCGCTGGAACATGCCATTCAGGCGTTCTGATCGTCATCTTTGCTGGTGCGTATCAATGCGTACCCGACGTAACCGCAGGGTCGCCTTTTATGGCGACCACGCCGTCGAATTATGATGCGGCAATAAACAGTTCGCGCAGCTCATGCAGCTGATCGCGCACCCGTGCCGCCTCTTCGAACTCCAGATTCTGCGCATGTTGCTGCATCTGCCCTTCCAGCTCGTGAATTTTCTTCTGCATCGCCTGCGGCGTCAGCGCCAGATAGCTGGCCTCGGTCTCGGCGGCGATACGCGTGGCGGTTTTACCCTTGCCACGGGTTTTGACCACGTTTTTGCCCAGTTCGAGAATGTCGGTGATCTTTTTATTGAGACCCTGCGGCACGATGCCGTTTTCTTCGTTGTAGCGCTGCTGCTTCTCGCGACGACGTTCGGTCTCCTCAATGGCGCGCGCCATTGAGTTGGTAATCCGGTCCGCGTAGAGAATCGCTTTACCGTTGATATTACGCGCCGCGCGCCCGATGGTCTGAATCAGCGAACGTTCGGAACGCAGGAAGCCTTCTTTATCGGCATCGAGGATCGCCACCAGCGACACTTCCGGCATATCCAGCCCTTCACGCAGCAGGTTGATCCCCACCAGCACATCAAATTCGCCGAGGCGCAGGTCGCGAATGATCTCCATACGTTCCACGGTGTCGATATCCGAGTGCAGGTAGCGCACCTTCTCGCCATGCTCCTCCAGATACTCGGTCAGATCTTCCGCCATGCGTTTGGTCAGGGTGGTGACCAGCACGCGTTCGTTGATCGCAACGCGTTTGCGGATTTCCGACAGCAAATCATCCACCTGAGTGGTTACCGGGCGCACTTCGAGGATCGGATCGAGCAGCCCGGTCGGACGTACCACCTGATCGATCACGTCGCCGCCGGATTTCTCCAGCTCATAATTTCCCGGCGTCGCTGAGACGTAGATGGTCTGCGGCGCTAAGGCTTCAAACTCTTCAAAACGCAGCGGACGGTTATCCAGCGCCGACGGCAGACGGAAACCGTACTCCACCAGCGTCTCTTTACGCGCACGGTCGCCACGATACATGCCGCCAATCTGCGGAATGGTTACGTGGGATTCATCTACCACCAGCAGGCCATCGGCCGGTAAATAGTCGAACAGCGTCGGCGGCGGCTCG
This sequence comes from Pantoea sp. X-Soil-TKNS-1207, assembly GCF_059730485.1. Taxonomy (NCBI): domain Bacteria; kingdom Pseudomonadati; phylum Pseudomonadota; class Gammaproteobacteria; order Enterobacterales; family Erwiniaceae; genus Pantoea; species Pantoea sp. X-Soil-TKNS-1207. Next base: position 1,313,135 of record NZ_AP035958.1, on the reverse strand, counting down.
CCCGGCCCACGCCCGGAGAGGTAGCGTGAGTAGTTTTCGATACCGGAGCAGTAACCGAGTTCGTTCATCATTTCGAGGTCGAACTGGGTACGCTGGCTGATGCGCTGTTCTTCCAGCAGCTTGTTGTTCTCCAGCAGCACCTGGCGGCGGATCACCAGCTCCTTTTTAATCTCTTCCATCGACTGCAAAATTCGTTCACGCGGCGTGACGTAGTGGGTTTTCGGGTAGACGGTGAAACGCGGCACCACCGAAACCACCTGGCCGGTGAGCGGATCAAACAGCGACAGCCGCTCCACTTCTTCATCGAACAGCTCGATGCGCAGCGCAATGTCATCGGATTCCGCCGGGAAGACATCAATCACCTCACCGCGCACGCGGAAGGTGCCGCGCTGGAACACCTGATCGTTGCGGCTATATTGCAGCTCGGCCAGACGACGCAGAATGCTGCGCTGGTCGATAATCATGCCGCGCGTCAGATGCAGCATCATTTTCAGGTAGAGATCGGGATCGCCGAGACCGTAGATAGCCGACACCGAAGCCACCACGATCACGTCACGCCGTTCCAGCAAGGCCTTGGTCGCCGACAGACGCATCTGCTCGATGTGTTCATTCACCGACGCATCCTTTTCAATAAAGGTGTCGGAACTGGGCACATAGGCTTCGGGCTGATAGTAGTCGTAGTAGGAAACGAAGAATTCCACCGCGTTATCCGGGAAGAACTCCTTCATCTCGCCATAAAGTTGTGCCGCCAGCGTCTTGTTCGGTGCCAGCACCATGGTCGGCCGGTTGAGATCGGCAATCACATTGGCGATGGTAAAGGTTTTTCCCGAACCGGTTACCCCCAGCAGCGTCTGATGCGCCAGCCCATCTTCCAGTCCCACTTCCAGACGGCGTATGGCCTCAGGCTGATCCCCTGACGGTTTAAATGCGGAGTTGAGTTTAAAGGCTTTACTCATGGTTTTGCGGTTCCTGCTGGAGAAGTCGACTGGCAGGCTGCTAATTCTACTCTGCTATGGCGATTTTGCCAGAAAAAAATACTGGATATATTTACAGATATCTTGCACGATTAAGGGGAGGTGCGATGACTCGCTTCAGTGCAATTTATACGGCATCGTCCAAAATTTTGTTGCGCAAGGTTATCCCCAGATAAGTGACGGTTTTAACATTTGTCAATAGAGCGTCATAAAATTGCAGTCTGATGACCAGCCAGACAAATCTCAGGCTTGATTTTAACTAACGTATTGATTTATTAATAAATGAAAGAAAAGCCCAGTTTCTCATCATAATGTATGCAGGCCGCGGATTTCCTCGCTTGCGCTCTGTTTTCAGTCCCTAATGCACAAGGTTATCCACAGGAATAGTGGATAACTGATGGCAGCCCTGCCCCCATCGCCTGTGCATAATTTTCTGCCGCTTATCCAGCCGTGCGAAAAAATTTTTTTTTGCGCTTATTTTTCCATCAGCCCACCGCGCGTTAACTATTCTTTTGCTGAGTTAAGGCTGCCATTACCGTAAAAATGCCAGGGATTAAGGCCACTTATTCCTGTCGGTTCTGCCTTATGAAAGATCAACTGCACCAGAAACGTTAAGCATTCAGCACCGCTAAAGTGCAGCCTGTTTATCACGTCGTGTGATTGTTAAGCATTTCTCAACTTTTAAGTCTGTATTTGCCGGGTGTTGGTGATTTTTTCGCCACATCAGTAACCTGGCCTGGGAATTGCAAGATTATCCATAACGCATGAGCATTAGCTCGCTGATGCCGAGAGTGGCAGTGATAAATCGTGTTTGACTGTTTGCCAGACGACACAGAGCGGAAGCATTCAGGCTAATAATCTGGAAGGAGAATGTCAGATGCTGAGTTTACGTTCCGTGAATCAATTCTACGGTCAAAACCATATCCTGTGGGATGTGGATCTGGATCTGCCGCCTGGTACCTGCACTGGCGTGCTGGGCAGTCCGGGGATGGGCAAAACCACGCTGGTCAACTGCATCATGGGGCGGCTGCCGATTAACAGCGGCTCGATGACCTGGCAGGAAGACGGCTCGCCGCCTGAGGATTTGCTGCTGCAACCAGCGGAACAGCGCGCGCGGATGGGTATTGGTTATGTGCCGCAGGGACGTCATATCTTCTCGCAGATGAGCGTGGAGGATAACCTGCTGATTGCCCTGATGGCGGCGCATGACGATCGCAGCCGCGCCATCCCGGAGATGGTGTTCGATCTGTTCCCGGCGCTCTATTCGCTGCGACATCAACGCAGCGGCGAGTTGCCGATGGATCAGCAACAGCATCTGGCGCTGGCGCGTGCGCTAGTGCTGCAACCGAAGCTGCTGATCCTTGATGAACCGACTGAGGGGATGTCACCCTGGCTGGAGGAGGAGATGGGCAACCTGATCCGTCGCCTGAACCGCGACTACGGCCTGACCATTCTGCTGCTGGAACAGCATGTGTCGTTTATTCGCCGCGTTGCCGACTACTTTTTGCTGCTGCATCGCGGTCGTAATGTGGCGCAGGGCAAAATGGCGCAGCTGGATGATGTCACCGTCAACAAATGGCTGACGGTGACCTGAGTATGCCGGGTTAATTTTTGCACCTTCCGTAGCGGCGCAATTTATTGCGCGCCTTCGGGCCTGAGAATCGCTGAAGATAGCGCGATAAATCGCGCCGCTACGATGTCCTGAAACTGCCTCTTACTCTGGCAGCGTCAGATAACGCCCGCACTCTGCCTGCTGCGCGTCATCCGTCAGATACGGGATTTCACCGAGGCAGGGCGCCGCCAGGCGCTGAGCCAGCGTGGTCAGGTATTCCTGATGGCGTTTCCCCGGCGGCTGAACCGTATTGGCAATCCAGCCCGCCAGCCGTAACCCACTGGCGCGTACCGCTGCGGCAGTCAGCATCGCGTGGTTGATACAACCCAGCTTCACCCCCACCACCAGAATCACCGGCAGCTGCTCGGCGATGACCCAGTCGGCATAGGTTTGTGTCTCCGACAACGGGGTAAACCAGCCGCCCGCCCCCTCCACCAGCACCCATTCGGCCTGCTGCTCCAGCGCGCGCAATCCGGCGGAGAGCTGGGCGAACTCAATGGGCCTGCCCTCTTCCGCGCTGACAATATGCGGCGAAGTCGGCTCAACAAACGCCAGCGGATTGACCTGCTCATAACGCAGCGCCAGCGAACTGTAACGCTGCAACGCCAGCGCATCGCTGTTACGGATGCCCTCCGCGGTGATCTCGCAGCCGGAGGCCACCGGCTTGTAGCCCGCCGTGGTGAATCCGGCGGCGCTGGCCGCCTGCAATAGCGCGCCACTGGCTACCGTTTTGCCCACTTCGGTATCGGTACCGGTAATAAACCAGCGTTTCATGACGTTAATACTCCATACATCAGGTGATAACTGAGGCGATAACCCGCCTCATCCTGCGGCCAGCCTTGTTCCAGCCGCGCCAGCTGCGCCCGCGTCAGCAATCCGCCCTGACGGCCATCATGCAGATGGGTCGCGCCGATGCCTTTCAGTGAACGCATCGCGCTGAGCGCGCTGGGGAAATGCAGCGTGATAACCTGCTGCTCGCTGCGCAGCGTCAGCCCGCGAGCCGCTGCGGCCACCTGCGCCGCGCTGAGAAAGCGATTGGCGTGCGAACGTCCATCGAGGCGCGCCCACGCCTGATGCACTTCCTGCAACGATCCGGCCAGCAGCGTCGAGAACAACACCGTGCCGCCAGCGCGGGTAACGCGCAAAAATTGCTGCAAAGCGGTGCGCAGATCGCTGCTCCATTGCACCGCGAGGTTGCTCCACACGCCATCGACGCAGGCATCCGGCAGCGGCAACGCATCAATATCGCCCTGCACGTAATGGTGCGCCGAGTGCTGCTGTGCAGCGGTATCCAGCATGGTTTGCGACAGATCGAGCGCGGTAAGCTGACGTCCGCGATCGCGCCAGTAGCGGCTGTACCAGCCGGTGCCGCAACCGGCATCCAGCAGATGCGGGCCAAACCCCGCCGGTGCCAGCGCCAGCAGCGCCTCGCCGCTCTGCCGTTGCAGGTCCGCATATTGTTCGTAATGCTGCGCCGCCCGGCCAAACGTCTGAGCAACCGCCTGTTTATTGACGTGCAGCGTCATACAGCGCCTCCAGCAGAACGTCGATATCGTCAGGACGATGCGCAGCGGTCAGAGTGATGCGCAGCCGCGCGGTGCCCGGCGGTACAGTCGGCGGACGAATGGCGCTGACCCAGCAGCCTGCGGCCTGCAACCGCTGCGACAGCGCCAGCGCCGCGTGGTTTTCGCCAATGATCAGCGGCTGAATGGCGCTGGCCGCGGGCATCAGCTGCCACGGCAAATCCGCCGCTCCGGCGCGAAAACGCGCGATATGGCTGTGCAGCCGGGCGCGCAGTTCATCGCCCTGCTGGATTTGGTGCAGCGCCGCCAGCAGCGCGCAGCACTGCGCCGGCGGCATCGCGGTGGAGTAGATCAGATGACGGGCAAACTGCTCAACATAATCCGCAGTGGCGTCATCGCACAGCAGAGCCGCCCCGCTGACGCCAAAGCCTTTGCCAAAGGTGACGATCAGTAATTCCGGCCACACCTGCTGTTGCCAGCAGCTGCCGCGCCCCTGTGCACCGGTGACGCCGATGCCGTGCGCATCATCCACCAGCAGCCAGCCGTTGGCGCGCTGCGTTTCCGCCGCGATCTGCGCCAATGGCGCGCTGTCGCCGTCCATGCTGAATACGCCCTCGGTCACCACCAGCGTGCCGCCTGCGGCGGACGTCGCCAGCAGTTTCGCCAGGCTCGACGGTTGATTGTGGGCAAAGCGGCGCAGCGTGGCCGGACTGTGGCTGGCGGCATCCAGCAGCGAAGCGTGGGCCAGCTTATCGGCAAAGATGCGATCCTGCTTTTCCGCCAGCAGATGGATCACCGCCTGATTAGCGGCAAACCCCGAGATAAACAGCAGCGCGCGTCGGTAGCCCAGCCAGTCGGCCAGTTCCGCTTCCAGCTGCGCATGATGGCGGCTGTAGCCGGTAACATGGCCTGACGCCCCTGCCCCGGCGCCCGCCTCCGCCGCGCCCTGCTGCCACGCGGCAATCACCGCCGGATGCTGGCTTAGGCCAAGATAGTCGTTGCTGGAGAAGTGGCGATAGCGCTGCCCGGCGACGGTCAGCTCGCGTACGCTGTTGTGTTCAACGCGCACCCGTTGACGCCAGCCGTCGGCAGCACGCCGCGCCGCCAGCGCCTGATCGATGCGTTGTGACCAGCTCATTACACCGCCGCGTTGTAGAACTGCGGGGTGTCGGCGTGCAGCAGCTGTTCGCTCAGCTGATACTGCTGCTCGTTATCGCCGTGTGAGGTGGCGGTGTGCTCCGGGTTGAGGCCCAGTTTGCGGAACAGAATCAGATCCTTGTCCTCTTCCGGGTTCGGCGTGGTGAGCAGCTTACAGCCGTAGAAGATCGAGTTGGCCCCGGCCATAAAGCACATGGCCTGCGTCTGTTCGCTCATCTGCTCGCGTCCGGCGGACAGACGCACATGCGAAGACGGCATCATGATGCGCGCCACCGCGATGGTGCGGATAAAATCGAACGGCTCGACGTCTTCGTTATCGGCCAGCGGCGTGCCTTTGACTTTCACCAGCATGTTGATCGGCACGCTTTCCGGCGGCGTCGGCAGGTTCGCCAGCTGCACCAGCAGACCGGCGCGATCCTTGACGGTTTCACCCAGTCCGACGATACCGCCTGAACAGACTTTAATGCCCGCATCACGCACTTTGCCCAGCGTATCCAGACGTTCCTGGTAGCTGCGCGTGGTGATGATGCTGCCGTAAAATTCCGGCGAGGTGTCGAGGTTGTGGTTGTAGAAATCCAGCCCGGCGTGCGCCAGACGCTGTGCCTGGCTCTGGTCCAGCGTGCCGAGGGTCATACAGGTTTCCATGCCCATGGCTTTTACGCCCTGCACCATCTGCTCCAGATAGGGCATATCGCGATCGTGCGGGTTTTTCCACGCCGCGCCCATGCAGAAGCGGCTGGAGCCAGCAGCCTTCGCTTTACGCGCCGATTCCAGTACCGCCTCGACTTCCATCAGGCGTTCCGATTCCAGCCCGGTTTTGTAACGCGCGCTCTGCGGGCAGTATTTACAGTCTTCCGGGCAGGCGCCGGTTTTGATCGACAGCAGCGTGCTGACCTGCACCTGACGCGGGTCGAAATGCTGACGGTGTACCTGCTGCGCCTCAAACATCAGCTCAAGGAAAGGTTTATCGAAAAGTGCCTGGGCTTGTGCCAGTGTCCAGCGGTGTGCCATTGCTTCGCTCCAGAAAAGGGTTCATCCTGACGATTAACGTGGTTATACTTGTAAACTAAATCTTTTAATTTTGGTTTACAATACCCATGTTCACTCAGGACGATCTCAATTTCGACCGCCAGCATATCTGGCATCCCTACACCTCGATGCGCGATCCGCTGCCCTGCTACCCGGTGGTAGCGGCACACGGCTGTCAGTTGCAGCTGGCGGATGGACGTGAACTGGTGGATGGCATGTCATCGTGGTGGGCGGCAATCCACGGTTATAACCACCCGCGTCTCAACCAGGCGCTGCAAACCCAGCTGACGCAGATGTCGCACGTAATGTTTGGCGGTATCACCCATCCGGCGGCGGTGGAGCTGTGCCGTCAACTGGTAGCGATGACACCGGAGGCGCTGGAGTGCGTATTCCTCGCCGATTCGGGTTCGATCGCCGTCGAAGTGGCGATGAAAATGGCGTTACAGTTCTGGCTGGGACGTGGCGAAACGCGACAAAAATTCCTCACCCTGAAGCGCGGCTATCACGGCGATACCTTCGCCGCGATGTCGGTGTGCGATCCGCAAAACTCCATGCACAGCCTGTGGCGGGGTTATCTGCCGGAGCATCTGTTCGCCGCCGCGCCGCAGGTGGGATTTGATGAGCGCTGGCAGGAGGAGGATTTTGCCGATTTCGCCCGCCTCGCCGAACAGCATCATCAGGAGATTGCCGCCGTTATTCTTGAGCCGATTGTGCAGGGCGCGGGCGGAATGCGTTTTTACCATCCGCGTTATCTGCAACAGGTGCGGGAACTGTGCGATCGCTATGGTTTGCTGCTGATTGCTGACGAGATCGCCACCGGATTTGGCCGCAGCGGCAAGCTGTTTGCCTGCGAACATGCTGGCATCACCCCGGATATTCTGTGTCTTGGCAAAGCGCTGACCGGCGGCACCATGACGCTCTCCGCCACGCTGACCAGCCGTGCAGTTGCCGATACCATCAGCCGCAGCGCCGCCGGGTGCTTTATGCACGGCCCGACCTTTATGGGCAATCCGCTGGCCTGTGCGGCGGCGGTGGCCAGCCTGACGTTGATTAACGAAGGCGCCTGGCCCGCGCAGGTGGCGCGGATTGAGCAGCAGCTGCGCGCTGCGTTGCTGCCGCTGCGCAGCCATCCGGCGGTGGCGGATGCGCGGGTGCTCGGCGCGATTGGCGTGATTGAGACGCACCAGCCAGTGAATATGGCGGCGCTACAGCAATTCTTTGTCGAGCGAGGCGTGTGGATTCGTCCGTTCGGACGCTTGATCTACCTGATGCCGCCGTATGTGATAACGGCCGCGGAGCTGGCAACGCTGACGTCGGCAGTCCGGGATGCGCTGGATTTTTCGCACCATTTTCAGCCATAAAACGGCGCGCGGTAAATCGCGCCGCCCCGGAGCGGCACGATTTATCGGGCAGAGGTTCAATCCAGCGGGTGAATCACCACCCACATCGGACCTTGCCCTACCGCATAACGGGCCAGCGGCGTCAGCAGACCGCGATCGTCACTGATTTTGTATACCTCGATATGGTGGGATTTCTGTCCCGCCGCCACCAGGTATTGGCCACTATGATCAATGTTGAAGCCACGCGGCTGGGTTTCCGTCGGCTGGAAACCTTCAATATTCAGCAGGCCACCATCTTCGCTGACGCTGAACACCGTAATGGTGCTGCTGGTGCGGTCGCAGGCATAAAGGAAACGGCCATCCGGCGTCAGATGGATATCGGCGGCCCAGCGTGTGCCGCTGAAATCGGCCGGCATCATGTTCAGGCTCTGCACACGTTCCACGTCACCGTGCGCGTTGCTCAGCGCCCAGACATCGACGGTGCTGTCCAGCTCATTGACGCAGTAGCTGTAGTTGCCGTTGGGATGGAACGCCATATGACGCGGACCGGCACCGTCGACCGTGCTGACCTGCGCCTGCGGACGTGGCGTCAGGCTGCCGTCGCTGTTCAGCTGGAACAAACAGATGCGGTCCTGTTTCAGCGCTGGAACAAACAACGTCTGATTGTTCACATCAATATTGGCCGAATGACAACCGTCCAGTCCGCCAATCACCTGGCTCGGCGCCTGCGGCACGCCATCGCTGCCAATCGGGCTGATGCTGACACAGGCATCGTTGTAGGAACCACAGAACAGGTAGTTACCGAGACGGTCGGTGGAGATGTGCGTCGGGCTGCCCGGCAGCGGCGCTTCACCGGCTTCACTCAGGCTGCCATCGGCAGCAATGCGGTACGCCAGCACGCGAAAATTCGGACGCACGCCGACATAGAGGAAATCTTTTTTCGGGCTGACCACCATCGGCTGCACCTGACCGGCGACATCCGTCACCTGCAATAACGTCAGCGCGCCATCTTCCTGCAACTGCCAGGCATGGATCTGCTGGCTCTCGGGACTGGCGGTATACACGACTTGTTTCATGCGTTCTCCTTGTTCGCTGGCTGAAAGGGTATCACTGTAGCGCGTTTCATTTTGGCGCGCAGGAATCATTTGTGCCCTGTTTTTTGTCTCAGGACCGTTGCCAGGTGTAGACTGATTGCTTTGCAACTCCAGACGGAAAGAGTAATGAGCTACCGCGTAATCGCCCTTGACCTCGACGGCACCCTGCTGACCCCGCGTAAAACCATTCTGCCTGAATCCCTTGAAGCGCTGGCCCGCGCGCAGCAGGCTGGCGTCAAAGTGTTGATCGTCACGGGTCGCCACCATTGTGCCATCCACCCTTTTTATCAGGCGCTGAATCTGGATACACCCGCAATCTGCTGTAATGGCACCTATTTGTATGATTATCAGGCAAAAAAGGTGCTGGCATCCGATCCGCTGGAGCAATCACAGGCGGTACGCGTGATTGAAATGCTTGAGCAGCAGAATATCCACGGTCTGTTATATGTTGATGACGCCATGCTGTACCAGGAACCGACCGGCCATGTGACGCGCACCCTGAACTGGGCAGAATCCCTGCCGCCGCAACAGCGTCCGACCTTTTTGCAGGTACCGAGCCTGGTGCAGGCCGCCCATGATGCACAGTCGATCTGGAAATTCGCCCTCTCCCACCCGGACACCCGTGCGCTGCAACAGTTTGCCGAACAGACCGAAGCCGAGCTGGGACTGGCCTGTGAATGGTCATGGCACGATCAGGTGGATATCGCCCAGCGCGGCAACAGCAAAGGCAAACGCCTCGCGCAGTGGGTGGCGAGCCAGGGGCTGAGCATGAAAGACGTGCTGGCGTTCGGGGATAACTACAACGATCTCAGTATGCTGGAAGAAGTCGGTCTGGGCGTGGCGATGGGCAATGCCGATGACGCCATTAAGGCGCGCGCCAGAAAAGTGATTGGCACCAATCTGGAACCCGGCATTGCCGAAGTGATTTATCAGGAAATCCTGTAATCAGGCGGTGATCGACACGCTTTTAATCTGGGCATACAGCCACTGATCCGGCCGGATGCCCAGCTCATCCCGCGCCCACGGCGAGATGCGCGCCCACAGCTCGCTGATGCCAATGCGCAGCTTCACTTCAACCTGATCGTCAATCTCCAGCAGCTCCACCACCTGCGCAGGCAGGATATTGCGAATCGAGGTGTTTTGCGGCGGCTGCAATGCCAGCGAGACATCCGCCGACGCGATGCGAATGCGCAGCACGCTTTTCAGCGGCTGATTCACCCGGCTCACCCAGATATGCTGATCGCCCAGCGATAACGCGGTCATCGGATAGTCGGGATGCTGTTCCAGTACCTGCACGCGCAGCACGCTGGTCCGCTCGCTCAGCGGCAGCCACGGACGCATCGCCGCGCTGCTCCACACTTTCTCCAGCGAACCAAAGGCTTTGACCTGGCCGTTATCCAGCACCAGCACGTTATCCGCCAGTTGCAGGATCTCATCGAGGCTGTGCGAGACATACAGCAGCGGAATATCCACCTGCTTCGCCAGCTTTTGCAGGTAAGGCATCAGTTCGCGTTTGCGCGGCAGATCGAGTGAAGCCAGCGGCTCATCCATCAGCAGGATATCCGGCGCAGTCAGCAGCGCGCGACCAATCGCCACACGCTGTTTTTCGCCGCCGGACAGCGAACCGGGGAAGCGGCGCAACAGCGGCTCCAGCCCCAGCAGATTCACCAGACTATCGAACTGCGGCTTCATGCTGGCGGCCATGCCGTATTGCAGGTTGCCGCGCACGCGATAGTGCGGAAACAGGCGCGCATCCTGGAAAACATAACCGATATGGCGCTTCTCCGGCGGCAGACAGATCCCTTTTTCCGCCGCGAACAGGACGCGATCGTTAAGCTGGATCAGCCCGCGCTGCGGCCGGGTCAGACCCCCTATCGCATTGATCAGCGACGTTTTACCTGCGCCGGATACGCCAAAAATCGCGGTGATGCCGTTAGCCGGAATGCGAACATCGACATCCAGCTGATGGGTACCCAGTAATTGAGAAAAATTCAGCGTCAGCATCAGGCCCCCAACCGCTTACGGCCCCAGCGTGACAGCATCTCCGATGCCACCAGCGAGCACAGCGCCAGCACAATGGCGATCACGCACAGCCGTGCGGCCGCGCCTTCTGCGCCAGGGGTTTCAATCAGGGTGAACATCGCCAGCGGGATGGTGCGCGTTTCGCCGGGAATATTGGAAACAAAGGTGATGGTGGCGCCGAACTCGCCCAGCGAACGGGCAAACGCCAGCACCGTGCCGACAATGATGCCTGGCAGCGTCAGGGGTAAAGTTATGGTGAAAAACACGCGCCAGCGACCGGCGCCGAGGGTACGGGCGGCGTGCTCCAGTTTGGTATCCACCGCCTCCAGCGCCAGCCGAATGGCGCGCACCATCAGCGGGAAAGCAATCACCGCCGAGGCGACCGCGGCACCACGCCAGCTAAAGGCAAAGCTGAAGCCGAACCAGTCGTACAGCCATTCGCCGATAAAACCGCGTCGGCCCAGCGCAATCAGCAGCAGATAACCCACCACCACCGGCGGCAGCACCAGGGGCAGATGAATGATGCTATCGAGCAACGTTTTGCCCGGAAACCGGCAACGCACCAGAATCCAGGCCATCAGGATGCCAAACGGCAGGCTGCACAGCACCGCCACGCAGGATATTTTCAGGCTCAGAATCACCGCCTGCCATTCGGGATCACTCAGTATCATTTCTTCGGCGTAAATCCATACTGTTTAAAAATTGCGGCGGCATCCGGCCCCTGCAAATACTGGAAGAAGGCCTTCACCGGCGCGCTATCGCGATCTTTAACGATCGCCATCGGATACTCCACCGGCTTATGGCTGTCATCCGGGAAGCGACCGACTACCTGTACTTTCTTGCTGGCTACGGCATCGGAACCGTAGACGATGCCATAAGGCGCTTCGTTACGTTCCACCAGCGCCAGCGCGGCTCGCACGTTGTTCGCGCGCGCCATCACCGGCGATAAGCTGTCCCACGCGCCCAGCTTCTGTAACGCTTCTTTGGCATAGATCCCAGCCGGGACATGATCCGGGTCGCCCACCGCCAGACGCTCGCCCTTCAGCAGGCTTTTCCAGTCGGTCTGCGCATTGATGGTCACCGGTTTGGCGCTGACGCTGCTCGGCGCCACCAGCACCAGGTCGTTACCCAGCAAGGTATAGCGCGTGTTGTCGATCATGCTTTTCTTCTGCACCGCATCGTCCATCCACTGCTGATCGGCAGAGATAAACAGATCCGCCGGTGCGCCCTGCTCAATCTGGCGCGCCAGCGTCGATGACGAAGCGAACGACGAGACCACTTCAACCCCGGTTTTCTTCTGATATTGCGTGGCAATATCCTGCAACGCATTGGTCAGCGATGCGGCGGCAAACACGGTAATTTTATCTGCGGCCAGTGCCGGTGCGGTCAGCGAAAAGGACAGAACGGCAACGGCACCCCAGCGGTAATGTTTTGATAGCATTTTTAGCTCCTTGTTACGTTATATACGGAATACTACAACGCAAGCTTCGATGCTGTCATGAGCTTTATATCGGCGGGAAAAGCGGGAAGTTGAGAGCAAAACGCCCGCAAAAGCGGGCGTTGGGGGAAATCAGTGTTGTGAGCTGTTAGCGGGTCGATCGTCGCGACGGCCAAATTTAGAGATAACGTTAAACACTTCACCCAGGCCGTAAATCAGGCCCAGCATGATAGCCATCACAATCGGCACCATAATAATCGCTACGGCCAGGCTTTTTAGCAGGTCCAGCATGGAAACCTCACGCAGAAAATAAAAAAGTGATTGTAACGGTTAGGGAAAAAAGTGCACTCACCTTTTCGTGCTTTTACCTGACACCCTCATTACAATCAATTTGTTAACCTAAGGAGCTGACATGCAAGCTGAACTCTCTCTCCAAATTCGTTTGCAACAGAAGTTATTTGCCGATCCGCGGCGCATTGAGCTGCTGAAACGCATCAGGCAAACCGGCTCCATCAGTCAGGGCGCGAAACTGGCGGGTATCAGCTACAAAAGCGCCTGGGACGCCATCAACGAGATGAATCAGCTGGCGGATCAAACCCTGGTGGAGCGAGCCACCGGCGGCAAAGGCGGCGGCGGTGCGCTGCTGACGCGCTATGGCGAGCGGCTGCTACAGCTGTTCCAGCTGATGGAGCAGATTCAGCAGAAAGCCTTTGACGTGCTGCAAAACGACAGCCTGCCGCTCGATAGTCTGCTGGCGGCGATTGCCCGCTTTTCCCTGCAAACCAGCGCGCGTAACCAGCTTTTTGGTACGGTGCTGGCGCGCGATCATCAGCAGGTGGTGCAGCATCTGGAGGTGCTGCTGGCCGATGGCGTGACCCGGTTGCAGGTGGCGATCACCCAGCGCAGCGCCGAGCGTTTGCAGCTGGAAGCAGGTAAAGAGGTGCTGGTGCTGGTCAAAGCGCCGTGGGTGCAGGTCAGCCGGACAGCCAGCGACGCCGACTACGATAACCAGCTGGCGGTCAACATCACCACCATCGAACCCGGTGAGCAGGTAAGCGAAGTGCTGATGACGCTGCCGGGCGGAGAAATCCTGTGCGCCACGGTGCCCAACAGCCAGGTGACACAGCTGAATCTTCAGCCTGGCAATAGCGTCACCGCCAGTTTTAATGCCGAACATGCCATTATCGCGACACTGCTCTGAAATCCCGGCCATGATTTGACTTCATCGGCGACGCTCGCTACAACTGAGTGACACGATGCATAAAATGGAATAGATCATGGCTTCATTGCAAATTTCGCAAGGCACGTTTCGTCTTAGCGACACCCGAGTGCTGTCCCTCAATGATTTAACCCTCAACAGCGGTGAAAGCTGGGCCTTCGTTGGCGCCAACGGCAGCGGCAAGTCTTCACTGGCGCGCGCGCTGTCAGGTGAACTGCCGCCGGGTAAAGGCAGCGTCAGTCACAACTTTCGGCGTCCGACGCGTTTATCGCTGGAGCAGTTGCAAAAGCTGGTCAGCGAAGAGTGGGAGCGCAACAACACCGATCTGCTGAGCGAAGGCGAAGATGACACCGGCCGCACCGCTGCGCAGATCATTCAGGATGTGGTGCAGGATGAGGCGCGCTGCCAGGCGCTGGCGCAGCAGTTTGGCATCAGCTATCTGCTGGATCGCCGCTTCAAATACCTTTCCACTGGCGAAACGCGCAAGACGCTGCTGTGCCAGGCGCTGATGGCGCAGCCGGACCTGCTAATCCTCGACGAACCTTTTGATGGCCTTGATGTGCTGTCGCGTGCCAGCCTGACGCAGACCCTGAGCGACCTGCATCAGCAGGGCTATACCGTGGTGCTGGTGCTGAATCGCTTTGATGATATTCCTGATTTTGTCGGACAGGTGGGCGTGCTGGCGGAATGCACTCTGACGCACGTTGGCGAGCGCCGCGCGATTCTGGCGGAGGCGCTGGTGGCGCAGCTGGCGCACAGCGAAACGCTGGACGGGATGGCGTTGCCGGAACCGGACGCACCGGATCAGCTGCCGCAGCTGGCGGATGATGCCCCGCGCGTGATCCTGCGTAACGGCGTGGTGTCGTATAACGATAAACCGGTGATCAATGGGCTGAGCTGGCAGGTTAATCCGGGCGAGCACTGGCAGATTGTCGGCCCAAACGGCGCCGGCAAATCCACCCTGCTCAGCCTGGTGACCGGCGACCATCCGCAAGGTTACAGCAACGATTTAACGCTGTTCGGTATCCGCCGCGGCAGCGGGGAAACTATCTGGGATATCAAACAACATATTGGTTACGTCAGCAGCAGCCTGCACCTGGATTACCGGGTCAGCGTTAATGTGCGCACCGTGGTGCTCTCCGGCTTCTTTGATTCTATTGGCCTGTACCAGGCGGCGTCGGATCGGCAAAAATCGCTGGCGCGGCAGTGGCTGGCGCTGCTGGGAATGGATAACGCACTGGCCGATGCGCCATTCCACAGCCTGTCATGGGGCCAGCAGCGGCTGGTATTGATTGCCCGCGCGCTGGTGAAACATCCGGCACTGCTGATCCTTGATGAGCCGTTGCAGGGGCTGGACCCCATTAACCGCCAGCTGGTGCGTCGCTTTGTTGATGTGCTGATCGGCGAAGGCCGCACCCAGTTGCTGTTCGTGTCCCATCATGCGGAAGATGCGCCGCAGTGCATCACCCATCGCCTGAGTTTTGTCGCGCAGGACGGCGGCGGCTACGGTTATCAGCAGGAAGCGCTGCGTTAACAGCCCCCACAGGCCGCCATCGCACATGGGGTGCGGCCCTTCATAAGGTCGCCATTAATGGCGACCCTACAATGACGTCATACATGGGATTCGGTCATTAATACGGCCGACATCAATGGCGACCCGACAATGGCGTCATACATGGGATACGGTCATCAATGGCGACCCGACGCTGTAGGGTGCGCATTTATGCGCATCGGGTTCCAAATGTAACCGCTACCATTCCGTCGCCCACATATTCAGCAAACTCGCCTGATAACCCCACAAAATGAGAATCGTCACCTTGTGTAAACGATACCATTTATCCAGACTGGATCACGCTTTCAGTCTGGCCTTTGTGCTACTTTGATCGAAGTCATTTTTATCTGTTTGTCGTTTACCAGGATTCAACATGGAAAAATTCAACCCGGTCGATCACCCGCATCGCCGTTATAACCCGTTGATCAATCAGTGGGTGCTGGTTTCGCCGCATCGCGCTAAACGTCCGTGGCAGGGCGCGCAGGAAACCCCTGCGCTGGAAACGCTGCCCGCGCACGATCCCGATTGCTTCCTTTGCGCCGGTAACACCCGTATTACCGGCGATAAAAATCCCGACTATAAAAGCACCTACGTTTTCACCAATGACTTTGCCGCGCTGATGACCGATACGCCGGACGCGCCCGAGAGCGACGATGTGCTGATGCGCTGTGAAAGCGCGCGCGGCACCAGTCGGGTGATCTGCTTCTCGCCGGATCACAGCAAAACCCTGCCGGAGCTGCCGCTCAGCGCGCTGGAAGATATCGTGCGCACCTGGCAGACGCAAACCGCCGAACTCGGCCAGCACTATCCGTGGGTGCAGGTGTTCGAAAACAAAGGCGCAGCGATGGGCTGCTCCAATCCGCATCCGCACGGCCAGGTGTGGGCCAACAGCTTTTTACCTAACGAAGCGCAGAAAGAAGACGAAAACCAGCGCCGCTACTTTGCCGAAAAAGGCACGCCGATGCTGGTGGATTACGTGGCGCGTGAGCTGGAAGATGGCAGCCGCACGGTGGTGGAAACCGATCACTGGCTGGCGGTGGTGCCGTGGTGGGCAGCGTGGCCGTTCGAAACCCTGCTGCTGCCGAAGGCGCATATCAAACGTCTGACCGATCTCACCGACGCGCAGCGCACCGATCTGGCGCTGGCGCTCAAGCTGCTGACCAGCCGCTACGACAACCTGTTCCAGTGCTCCTTCCCCTACTCGATGGGCTGGCACGGCGCGCCATTTAACGGCGAAGCCAACGATCACTGGCAGCTGCACGCGCACTTCTATCCCCCGCTGCTGCGCTCAGCAACGGTACGCAAATTTATGGTTGGCTATGAAATGCTGGCCGAAACCCAACGTGATTTAACGGCGGAACAGGCAGCAGAGCGTCTGCGTTCTGTCAGCGATATCCATTTCCGCGAGGCGCAATAAATGTCATTAAAATCCATCACCCAACAGACGTTCGTTGAGACATTTGGTTATCAGCCGAGCCACAGCATTCAGGCGCCGGGACGCGTTAACCTGATCGGTGAACACACCGACTATAATGATGGTTTCGTGTTGCCCTGCGCGATCGATTATCAAACCGTGATTGCCTGCGCCAGACGCGAAGACCGTCAGGTGCGCGTGGTCGCCGTAGATTACGACAACCAGCAGGATAGCTTCTCACTCGATGCGCCTATTGAACCGCTAACAGAGCCGATGTGGGCCAATTATGTGCGCGGCGTGGTGAAACATCTGCAAAAACGCGATGCCAGCTTTGGCGGCGTGGATATGGTGATCAGCGGCAACGTGCCGCAGGGAGCGGGTCTGAGTTCTTCGGCGTCGCTGGAAGTGGCGGTCGGCACCGTGTTCCAGCAGCTGTGGCAGCTGCCGCTTGATGGTGCCGCCATTGCGGTGAACGGTCAGGAAGCGGAAAACCAGTTCGTCGGCTGTAACTGCGGCATCATGGATCAGCTGATTTCCGCGCTGGGCAAACAGGATCACGCCATGCTGCTGGATTGCCGTACCCTCGGCACGCGCGCGGTTTCCATGCCTGAGAATGTGGCGGTGGTGATCATTAACTCCAACTTCCGCCGTACTCTGGTGGGCAGTGAATACAATACCCGCCGCGAGCAGTGCGAAACCGGCGCGCGCTTCTTCAACAAACCGGCGCTGCGCGATGTCACGCTGGCGGAGTTTACCGCCGCAGAAGATCGGCTCGATCCGCTGGTGGCGAAACGTGTCCGTCACGTTATCACCGAAAACGCGCGTACGCTGGAAGCTGCGGATGCGCTGAGCGCCGGTGACCTGACACTTATGGGTAAGCTGATGGCGGAGTCCCATGCTTCAATGCGTGACGATTTCGAAATCACCGTGCCGCCGATTGATCAACTGGTAGAGATCGTCAAAGCTGAGATTGGCACCCGCGGTGGTGTACGCATGACCGGTGGCGGCTTTGGTGGCTGCATCGTGGCGCTGATGCCAACCGAGCTGGTGGATCAGGTGAAAGCGGCGGTGGCAGAGAAATACGAAGCCAAAACCGGTATCAAAGAGACCTTCTACGTATGCAAAGCCTCTGAAGGAGCTGGCCAATGGTAAAAGATGTGCAATCGCACGCACCGGACGGACAACCGTGGCGTATTACCGTGTTACGTAATCGCAACGGCATGGTGGTGACCTTTATGGACTGGGGCGCCACCTGGCTGTCGGCGCGTGTACCGATGCAGGATGGCACCGTGCGTGAAGCGTTGCTCGGCTGCGCTACACCGTCCGATTATCTGCATCAGGACGCTTATCTCGGCGCGACCGTCGGACGCTATGCCAACCGTATCGCTAACGCCACGCTCAAACCGCTCAACCTGGCGCTGGCCGCCAACCAGGGCGCGCATCAGCTGCATGGCGGGCCGGAAGGGTTCGACAAACGCCGCTGGCAGATCCTCAGCCAGAGCGAAAGCGAGGTGCATTATCGCCTCGATTCGCCCGATGGCGACCAGGGTTTCCCAGGCAATCTGATTGCCGATGTGCGCTATCACCTCGACGACGACAATTGTCTGTCGATCCAGTATGACGCCAGCACCGATAAGCCCTGCCCGGTCAACCTGACCAACCACGCCTACTTCAACCTTGATGCGCATCATGGCGATGCGCGCCAGCATCGCTTACAACTGCTGGCGGATCGTTATCTGCCGGTTGATAGCGCAGGTATCCCTAATGCGCCGCTGAAAGCGGTGGACGGCACCAGCTTCGATTTTCGTCAGCCGAAAACCGTCGCGCAGGACTTCCTCGCCGATGACGATCAACGCGCGGTAAAAGGTTATGACCATGCGTATCTGCTGAACACCGCAGGTGACAGCAGCCAGCCCGCCGCCCGACTCTGGTCGGCCGACGGCAAGCTAGAGCTGAGCGTCTTTACCGCGGCTCCGGCGCTGCAGTTCTACTCCGGCAACTACCTGGACGGAACGCGCGCCCGTGAGCAGGAGAGCTATACTGCTTTCCAGGGCATCGCCTTAGAGAGTGAATTTTTACCGGATTCGCCCAACCATACCGACTGGCCGCAGCCGGATTGCTGGTTACAGCCCGGCGACAGCTGGCAGTCCGTGACGCGTTATCGCTTCACCCCGCACTGACCAGCCGGATGAAAAACGCGCACTGCGTAAGCGACAGGCTTACGCCGTGCGATATTTTCCGCTATGGTATGGCGCTATTAGTGAACCACTTAATCGGGTGGTCGCAGCCGGTTTCAATAATCATCGAAACATTAAGGAGTTAAGCTATGGCCGTAACTAAGCTGGTTCTGGTGCGCCACGGCGAAAGCCAGTGGAATCAGGAAAACCGCTTTACCGGATGGTATGACGTAGATCTGTCCGACAAGGGTCGCACCGAAGCCAAAGCAGCCGGTCAGCTGCTGAAGAAAGAAGGTTTCGTTTTTGATTTTGCCTACACTTCCGTGCTGAAACGTGCCATCCACACTCTGTGGAACGTGCTGGACGAGCTGGATCAGGCATGGCTGCCGGTAGAAAAAACCTGGCGTCTGAACGAGCGTCACTACGGTGCGCTGCAAGGCCTGGATAAAGCAGAAACCGCTGCCAAATATGGCGACGATCAGGTTAAACAGTGGCGTCGTGGCTTCGCGGTAACGCCGCCTGAGCTGGATCGCAACGATGAGCGTTTCCCTGGCCACGACCCGCGTTACGCTTCACTGACCGATGCCCAGCTGCCGACCACCGAAAGCCTGGCGCTGACCATCGAGCGCGTGATTCCTTTCTGGAACGAGAGCATTCTGCCGCGTATCAAAAGCGGTGAGAAAGTGATTGTTGCCGCACACGGTAACTCCCTGCGTGCGCTGGTTAAATACCTCGACAATCTGAGCGAAGACGAGATCCTCGAACTGAACATCCCAACTGGCGTGCCGCTGGTGTATGAGTTCGACGAAAACTTCAAGCCGACCAAACGTTACTATCTGGGTGATGCCGACGAGATCGCAGCGAAAGCCGCAGCCGTCGCCAACCAGGGTAAAGCGAAGTAAAAAAGTAAGGCCAGACGCAAGTCTGGCCTTTCTCTTTATCGCGCGGGGTTTAACCCAACACGCTTAACCGCGACGTTGTTTAATCGCCTGTGCCAGCTGACGCAGCACTTTGTCGGTATCTTCCCAGCCGATGCAGGCATCGGTAACGCTTTTGCCGTAGACCAGCGGTTCACCGCTGTCGAGGCTCTGATTCCCTTCCACCAGGTTACTCTCCAGCATCACGCCGGTAATGCCCTGCTCGCCACCCGCAATCTGCTGCGCAACGTCTTCCGCCACCACCATCTGGCGCTGGAATTGTTTGCTGCTGTTGGCGTGGCTGAAGTCGATCATCACCTGTGGTGCCAGACCGGCTTTCTCCAGCCCGGTTTTCACCGCCGCCACATGATGCGCGCTGTAGTTCGGCTCTTTGCCGCCGCGCAGGATGATATGGCAATCTTCGTTACCGCTGGTTTCGACAATCGCCGAATGGCCATATTTGGTGACTGACAGGAAGCAATGCGGCGCGCTGGCGGCATTGATGGCGTCAATCGCCACTTTGATGGTGCCATCGGTACCGTTTTTGAAGCCAACCGGGCAGGAAAGGCCGGAGGAAAGCTCACGGTGCACCTGAGATTCGGTGGTACGTGCGCCAATCGCGCCCCAGCTCATCAGGTCAGCGACGTATTGCGGGGTGATCATATCCAGGAACTCACCCGCCGCAGGCAGGCCGGTGTCGTTGATATCCACCAGCAGCTTACGCGCCAGGCGCAGGCCGTCGTTAATCTGGAAGCTGCCATCCATGTACGGATCGTTAATCAGCCCTTTCCAGCCCACCGTGGTACGCGGCTTTTCAAAATAGACGCGCATCACCACTTCCAGCTCGCCACTCAGCTCATCACGCAGCTTAAGCAGACGTTCGGCATACTCTTTGGCCGCAGCGGTGTCGTGGATGGAGCAAGGCCCAATCACCACCAGCAGGCGGTCATCTTCGCCATGCAGAATACGGTGGATCGCCTGACGTGCATTGGCAACGGTCTGGGCGGCGTTATCAGTCGCGGGGAATTTCTCAAGCAGCGCAACAGGAGGTAATAACTCTTTGATTTCTCGGATGCGTAAATCGTCGTTCTGGTAATTCATGCTTATTCCATTCAATTTCTGGCCCGGCGCGCGCCGGACGCAACCCGTCCAATGTAGCCCGTCAGACTAGCGCTGTAAATTACCCACGCCGGGAAAGGGTATAAGTGAAATTTGCATTTATCTGGTTTTGAACTAAGCTTTTAATAGTAAGCACTGAGGAAAGTAGTGCTTTCGCTATTTATATTCAGACGACACATCTTCGATGGAATTATATTCCGTTGGGGTGCTTTGTTTTCGTCAAACCGCACCATCGGGTTTAAGACGGCAACTGTCCATTAATTACAGGAGCATAATGATGAATAAGTTTGCAATTATCTTTCTGACGGCAGCGATGACTCTGGGTAGTGGGGCAGCAATGGCGGCATCGGAAAATAACGGTACCACCAACCAGGCAGCAGATGCCGGTGCAGCGGCCGGTGGCGCCAAACAGAACCTGCCACCAAATAACGTGGATAACAGCAAAATTAATAACACTGACGTAAATACCAATAGAGCAGCAACATCGGGCGGTAGCAGTAGTCATATGTCCGCCAGCGAAATTGATAAAAACAGCCAGTGTAAAGACGGTAAATGTCCGAACATCAACAAAAAAGTCCACACCAAAAAAGGTGGTGGCCATGTGAATACCAAAACGGATGGTACCAGCCAGTAAGCTGATTTAACGTTGCCAGCCTTATCGGGCCGTCATTTTTATTAATGACGGCCTTTTGCTGCGTAGAATTGAGGAAATCTGTTGCAGGCATTCTCTCCGCCGGGGATGGCGGCGGGTATTGAGCAGGATGTCAGGGGATCCGATGACCCAGGCAAAGGTTCCGTGCTCAGGGTTTGCCGGGAATAACGTAAGCGCCCGATTCAATCAGGTAGCGCTCTGCGTTCTCGATTTTGCTGACCGCTTCGCGCCCATGCTTCGCCACCAGCATCGCCAGCAGGCACTCCGCCAGCCCCATGCCGGAGACCACCGAGGGGAAAAAGGATGGACTGTCGACGGAGAATAACAGGGAGCAATCCGCCGCCTGCGCCAGCGGAGAAACCGGCGAGTCGGTAATGGCGATAATGCGCGCACCGGCCTGCTTCGCCGCATGAAGCACATCCAGTGATTCGCGCGAATACGGGGCAAAGCTGGTCAGCAGGATGCAGTCGCGGGCGGTTAATTCGCGGGTAAACACTTCGATGTTGCTCGCGAGACCGTCGATCAGCGAGACCTGACGGTTGAAAAGCCGGTAAACGTAAAACAGCGACCAGGCGATAGGGAAACTGGCGCGAAAGCCGCAGATATAGACGCTGTCGGCCTCATCGAGTAACGCCACCGCCTGCTGCATCGCCTGCTGATTTTCAGCCTGGGTGAACGCCAGATTAGCCTGATGCGCCAGAAAGACTTCATCGTACAACGCCGGCTGCGTGCCTTTGGCGATCAGTTTTTCCGCTTTCGAGACATAGGTATCATTACGCAGGCCAAGATCGTCGATCATGGCATCTTTCAACTCTCCCCAGCCGTTATAACCGAGGCGCTGCGCGAGACGCAGCAGCGTGGCGGGCTTGACGCCTCCCTGGGCGGCAAACGCGCGCATCGACAACACCACCAGTTGATTGGCATGTTGCAGCGAAAACTCAGCAGCGCGCTGTAGCTCTGGCGAGAGCAGGCTGAACTGGCTGACAATATTTTCCCGAAGATTCATGGCGTTTCGTCATCATAAAAAATGGATACGGCAGTGCAGAATGCCGATGTTAGCACTCATACGTTCAATACTGGATGGCATAATGAATACTGCCCCCCTTTTCCGCTATGCTGAAGCAACGAAAACGAAAGGATAGGGTTATGGCTTCGCTGTTACTTATTGATGATCATCCGTTAGTTGAAGTCGCACTGGAGGCCGCCTGCGCCAAATCCCCCATTCCTCTGCACCTGTTCGCCGCCAGCGATGAAGCGCAGGCACGTCAGCTGTTGCAGCAACACGCCATCGACCTGGTGATTCTGGATATCGGTTTACCCGATAGCGATGGGCTGGAGCTGCTGCGCCGCCTGCGCGTGCGCCTGCCACAATGCCCGGTGCTGATCTACTCGGCGGAGCAGAGCCGTCACACCTTATTACGCGCGGCGTCACTCGGCGCGGCCGGTTACGTGGTGAAAAGCCAGAGCATGGCGCAGTTGCTGAGTGCCATCCTCGCGGTGCTGGGCGGCCAGCAGGCCTTTCCCGCCCTGCCCGAACGTATTGATCTGCCGCTGACGGAGAAAGAGCAGCAGATCGTCGCCCTGCTGGCGCGCGGCCTGTCAAACCTGCAAATCGCCGAACAGCTGCATATCAGCAACAAAACCGTCAGTACCCACAAGAAAAACATCCTTGAGAAAACCGGGGTGCACTCCGTGGTGGAACTGGCTGAACTGTGGAAAGCGCAGCAGTGAGGCGTCTGCTTTTTCTTTTCATCCTGCTGTTCACTGTCCTGGCGCATGCCGATTTACAGCCCGCCAGCAGCGTGATGCTGCCCGCGATGATGCCTGCCCCGCACAGTACGCCCTGGCCGACCGCCACCCTGCGCGTGGCGTTGCCCGCGCAAAACAGCGCGCCCTGGGCCATGCGCATCGGCGATCAAATCTGGGGCATCGATGCGGATTATCTCAGCGCGCTGAGCCAGCTCACCGGCACCCACTTTGTGCTGCAAAGCTATGCCGATCGCCATCAGCAGCTGGCAGCGCTGGCGCGGGGTGAGGTGGATCTGGTGCTGACCACCGAACACGCGCCGCTGCCCGCCGGGGTGCAGCTGAGTGACAGCTGGTACAGCAGCCCGGTGCGTATCTATCGCAACCGTGAAAATCAGCGCGCGGTGATGTTTAACAGCCACAATGCCCAGCTCACCATCGCCCAATCGACGCTGGCGCAGCTGCCGGACGATTTTGTCCATGCGCACCGCTGGCGCAGCTTACCGGGGGATTTGCAGGCGCTGTATGCGTTGTTCAATCAGCAAAGCGACTATCTGGTGGCGGATGAGGCCAGCGCGGGTTTTCTGCTTAGCCAGCTACAGCAGGGGCAGATTTACCAAATCACCGCCGATCCCGGCGCCGGGGAACTCAGCCTGCGGGCGATGGCGCGCGATCCGGCGCTGATCGCGTGGCTGAATCAGCAGCTGCGTCTGCTGCCTGCTGAGTTCAGCAACCGCGTCCGGCAACGCTGGAGTCCGCCGCTGCTGCGCTATCAGGACACGCAAACGCTGGTGCTGTCGGGCGCTGAGCAGCAGTGGCTGGCGCAGCATCCGCAGATCCCCTACGCCGCCGAGGCGGACAACGCGCCCTGGAGCTATCGCGACGCCAGCGGCAATGCGCGCGGCTTCGCTATCGATCTGTTAAACGCCCTGAGCCAAAGCACCGGCCTGCGCTTTACGCCGCGCTGGGTGAACAACCCGCAGCAGGCGCTGACCCTGCTGCAACAGCAACAGGTGATGCTGAGCGTGTTGCCGCCGCTGAGCGGCGAGAATGCCATGACGAACACCCTGCCGGTCTGGCGCGCCATCTGGGGGATTTACACCCTCTCTTCGCAGCAGCCGATGAACTGGCAGGGCTTGCAGGGGCAGCGCATCGGCGTGCTGCGCGCCGATCTGGCGCAGCGCATGTTGCCCGCCGAGGTTAATGTGCAGATCTACGACGATCGTGCCCAGCTGTGGCAGGCGCTAAGCAGCGGCCAGATCGCGGCGCTGGTGGATAATGTGCTGTCAGCGCGCTGGCGCATCGCCAGCCACGCGGGCAATCAGGTGCATCTGGCTTTTGCCGCCAGCGATATTGCCTGGCCGCTGGCGCCGCAGGTTAGCAATCGACAGCCGGTATTACGCGGCTTGCTCGATCGCGCGTTGCAGCAGATCCCGCCGGAAACCCTGAATCAGATGCGTGATAACTGGTCGATGCCGCCGCAACCCGGCACCACCATGACGATGCGCAATATCCCGCTGATGGTGCTGATCGCCGCCGGTGTCGCCATTCTGCTGCTGCTGGCATTGCTGGTGCGTCGTTACCTGCAACAACGGCGTGAACGGCTGCAACGCGAACAGGCGGAGCGCGCCAACGCGGCGAAAAGCCAGTTCCTTGCCACCGCCAGCCATGAGCTGCGCACCCCAATGCAGGCAATTCTCGGCTTACTGGAACTGGAGCAGCAGCAGCATCCCAGCCCACGGCTGGCGCTGATGCACAGCAGTGCACGGGCGCTGATGGCGTTGCTGAATGATTTGCAGGATCACGCGCGCATTGAAAACCACAGCTTCCGGCTGTCGCCGCGTCCGCTGCATCTGGCGCAGTGGCTTCAGCAGCAGCAGCAATTTTATCATCCGCTGATGCGTGAATCCGGCCCGCAGCTGCGGGTAGAGGCGCTGACCCCGCTGCCGGCGGCGGTGCTGCTGGATGGCGATCGACTGCAACAGGTGGTGAACAATCTGGTCGCCAATGCGCTGAAGTTTACCCGCGAGGGGGATATTCGTCTGACGCTGGCGGTGGACGATAGCCTCGTCCTGACCGTCGCCGACAGCGGCAGCGGCATCCCGCTGGCGGAGCAGGTGCAGCTGTTTGAGGCATGGTATCAGGCGCCCTCGGGCAAGACCCACGCGGTACAGGGCAGCGGCCTGGGTCTGTTTATCTGCCGCGAGATTGTGCAGCGCATGGACGGCACCCTGACGCTAACCTCGGCGCCCGGCGCAGGCACCACCGTTCAGGTGAGGCTGCCCCTGACGCTGGCCGACAGCGTACCGGAGAGCAACAGCACGGACTGGCCGCGCTACCCACATTTACGCGTAGCGATTGTCGACGACCATCCCACCAATCTGCTGGTGATGCAGCAGCAGCTGGCGAATTTTGCCATCCGCGCGGAGGTGTTCGATGAAGGACGGGCGTTACTGCGCGCCGACGCCCGGCAGCCGTTTGATGTGCTGTTTATCGACCAGATGATGCCGCGCCCCAACGGCCTCACGCTGCTACGAATTTTGCGGCGTCGCCAGCGTCAGCGCGGCAAACCGGCGCTGCGGGTGCTGTGTTCCGCCGATGCGCAGCTGGTGAAGCTGGCGCCCGAGGCGGATGAGGCGGTGCTGATTAAACCGATCACCCTGAGCGCCATCGCGCCGTTGCTGGCGCGCAGTGGAAAGGATGTGCTCGGTACGCTGGCGGAGAGCCTGCATATCCTGGCGCAGCATAACGACGCCTTTATTCCGCGCATCTGTCAGACGTTGCAGCGCACCCTGCAACAGGACCGCGATGCGCTGCTGGCCGCCAGTGACAGCCAGGACTGGCCTGCGGTGGCGCGCGCCGCGCACCGTATGAAAGGCAGCTGGCTGTTGCTCGGCATTGATGAGGTCGCGGCCCGTTGTCAGCAGCTGGCGGATGCCGCAAAACAGCACCGGCAGGAGCCAGACTCCCTCAATTTACTGATATCATTAACTAACAGGTTACTGAAACAACTGGAAAGTTATGGCACACACCCATTCTCACAGCGGGCATGATGGCAACCGTACGCGCCTGGCGGCGGCATTTGGCGTCACCGCCCTGTTTATGCTGGTGGAAGCGATTGGCGGCTGGATCTCCGGCTCGCTGGCGCTGCTCGCCGATGCCGGTCATATGCTCACCGATACCGCCGCCTTGTTGATGGCGCTGCTGGCGGTGCATTTTTCCCAGCGCAAACCCAATGCGCGCCACACCTTTGGTTTGCTGCGTCTCACCACGCTGGCCGCCTTTGTTAACGCCATCGTGTTGCTGGTGATTACCGTGATGATCGTCTGGGAAGCGCTGCACCGCTTTTATCAGCCGCAGCCGGTGGCGGGCGGGCTGATGCTGGGCATCGGCATTGCCGGTCTGCTGGCGAATATGTTCTCGTTCTGGCTGCTGCATCATGGCAGCGAGGAAAAGAATCTCAACGTGCGCGCTGCGGCGCTGCACGTACTGGGCGACCTGCTGGGTTCGGTCGGCGCCATCATCGCCGCGGTGATCATTATGCTCACCGGCTGGACGCCGATTGACCCGATTCTGTCACTGCTGGTGTCGCTGCTGGTGGTGCGCAGCGCCTGGGGGTTGCTGCGCGAAAGTTTGCATGAGCTGCTGGAAGGCGCGCCGTGCAATATCAATGTCGATAAGCTGAAGCGCGAGCTGACGCTGAATATCGCGGAAGTGCGCAATGTCCATCATGTGCATTTGTGGCAGGTGGGCGAGAAACCGGTGCTGACGTTACATGTGCAGGTGATCCCGCCTTACGATCATGACGCGCTGTTGCAGCGTATCCATCGTTATCTGCATCAGCACTATCAGATTGAACACGCCACCGTGCAGATGGAGTACCAGCCCTGTAACGGGCCGGATTGCGAACTCTGCTTTGACTCAGGCCACGCGCATCACCACCATCATTGAGAGGAGAGCGCGCGCGAGCCATGTTCGCGGGCGCTCTGCATCCACAGACGCGAACCATTTAACGCGATCAACGTCAGGATGGCGTACTCCAGCGACATGGCATACACCCCCTGACGGGCGAAAATCATCACGCTGATCACATTGATCACCACCCACAGCAGCCAGTTCTCGACGTATTTACGCGTCATCAGAATCATCGCCACAATCGACAGTACCATCATGCAGGAATCCCAGAACGGAAAGGCGTCCGGCTGCAATTGCGGCATCGCCACATGCAGACCCAGGCTCTGCATGATATTCACCGCGATGCGCGTCAGGAAGGCAAATACCGGGTCGATATACAGCGTCATCAGCGCAATGGCGATAATGCACGCGGCGGCCCAGCCCAGCGCTTTGGGCAGCGGCAGCCAGCGAATTTTCAGCTCAGCTTCCTGGGCGGCATTTTGCCGACTCCACGCATACCAGCCATAGACGTTGGCAACAAAGAAAAACAGTTGCAGCAGCAGGCTGGCATAGAGCTGGATCTGAAAGAAAATCACCGCGAACAGGGTGACGTTGATCAGGCCGAAGGGGTAGTTGATGATTTTTTCCAGACTGGCCAGCCAGATACACAGCAGGCCAGCCAGGGTGCCGACCGCTTCGATCCACGAGAGATCGTAACCGCCGACGCCGAGAGGAATATGAACCAGAATATTTTGCGTGCTAAAGAAATCCATAACGGGCACCTGTGGGAAAGGTGCGCATCAGGCGTTCCCTTTCACCTTGAGTTTAAGTTCCGCTGCAAAGGATAGCATGCGGTTGAGCGGCAGCAATGCCGCCTCACGCAATCCGGCATCGACATGGATCTCATGCTCGCTGCCGCCCTGCGCCAACCCCTCTGCAATGGCCTTCAGGCCGTTCATCGCCATCCACGGACAGTGCGCGCAGCTGCGGCAGGTTGCCCCTTCCCCGGCGGTCGGCGCTTCCAGCAGCTCTTTTTCCGGCACCGCCTGCTGCATTTTGTAGAAGATGCCACGGTCGGTGGCGACAATCATCTGCGGATGCGGCAGGCTTTTCGCCGCCTGGATCAGCTGGCTGGTGGAACCCACCGCATCGGCCAGATCGACAATCGCCTGCGGCGATTCGGGATGCACCAGCACCGCCGCTTCGGGATAGAGCGCTTTCATGCGTTGCAGCGCCTGGGTTTTGAATTCATCATGCACGATGCAGGCGCCCTGCCAGCACAGCACATCCGCCCCGCTTTTCTGCGTGACGTAGCGACCAAGATGGCGATCCGGCGCCCAGATGATCTTCTCGCCGAGGCTGTCGAGGTGTTCAATCAGCTCCACCGCGATGCTGGAGGTGACAACCCAGTCAGCGCGCGCTTTCACCGCGGCCGAGGTGTTGGCATACACCACCACGGTGCGATCCGGGTGCGCATCACAGAAACGGTTGAATTCTTCAATCGGACAACCGAGATCGAGCGAGCACTCCGCCTGTAACGTCGGCATCAGTACGGTTTTTTCCGGGCTGAGGATTTTGGCGGTTTCGCCCATAAAACGCACCCCCGCCACCAGCAGCGTCGAGGCGGGATGGGTACTGCCGAAACGCGCCATTTCCAGCGAGTCAGCCACGCAGCCGCCGGTCTCTTCCGCCAGCGCCTGGATTTCAGGATCGGTGTAGTAGTGCGCCACCATCACCGCATCACGCGCTTTTAGTAACCGTTTGATTTCAGACTTATAAAAGGCTTTTTCATCCTCGCTGAGACGCGCCGGTTTGGGAGGAAAAGGATAGATTGCGCTTTCAGGATCAAACATCAGGCTCATGACACGGCTCTCGGTTTTCTCAATTTAACAAAATTACCTTTTACGGTAATAAGACGACGTTAAATCCGCCATCGTGTTTTATATGCTAAACACGATAGCGGAAATGCGCGAGAGTGTCGTGCTTTTTTTATCCGGCTGTGAGCCGCTCAGCGTTTTGGCGTGGCTTCCAGTTCCAGCAGGAATGCCTTAACCCCAAGGCCACCCGCAAACCCGGTAAGTTTACCGTTGCTGCCAATCACCCGATGACAGGGGGCAACAATCGACAACGGATTTTTGCCGTTGGCGGCACCCACCGCGCGGACCGCTTTCGGATTGCCGATTTGCTCTGCAATCTGACGATAGCTACGGGTCTCGCCAAACGGGATGGTGATTAACGCCTGCCACACTTTTTTCTGGAACTCGGTGCCCACCGTGTCATACGGCAGCTCGAAATGCTGACGCTGGCCGGCGAAATATTCCCGCAGCTGACGTTCGGTTTCGCACAGGATGGGATGCTGATCATCGCGGCTGATCGGGCTAAGCGGGACGCGTTGCGAACCCTCATTTTCCCACAGAATCGCCGACAGCCCTTGATTGCTGGCGATTAACGTAAGGTCCCCGACCGGGGTCGAAACAATTTTTGCATGATACATGGTGCGCCTCCGGCGTGATATCTGGCGGCCATTATCGCACTTTTGCCAGCATAAACTGGCTGTTTTCGGTCATGCGGATAAACTGGTTATCTGTCCGAAAGCAGCGAGTTTTCTTACCCCGGCTGCGCGAGGATGCGGTTTATTTGATGGAGATGATGATGTTTGATCCCGACATTGCTTACCAGGCGCTGACGTCGCGCGATAGCCGTTTCGACGGCTTATTTTATGTCGGCGTGACCTCCACCGGCATCTATTGTCGCCCCATCTGCCCGGTTAAAGCGCCCATGCAGAAGAATTGCCTGTTTTTCTCCAGCGCCGAAGCGGCGGAGAAGGCCCACTTTCGCCCCTGCCTGCGTTGCCGCCCCGAACTGGCCCCAGGCTTCGCGCCGGTCGATAGCCATCACCGCATCGCCGATCGCCTGATTCGCCGCATTGAGGAAGGCTTGCTGGAGGAGCAGGAGACGCTGGCGGAGATCGCCACCGAATTTGGCCTGAGCGAGCGGCAGCTGCGCCGCGTGGTGCAGCAGGAACTCGGCGTATCGCCGCTGGAGCTGCGCCAGACGCGACGTATGCTGCTGGCGAAACAGCTGCTGACGGAGACCTCGCTGCCAGTGACCGAGATTGCCTATGCCAGCGGCTTTCGCAGCCTGCGGCGTTTTAATGATGTGTTTCAGGCGCGCTATCGTATGACCCCTACCCGTCTGCGCAAGCAAAGCACCCCCTCGCCGGACGCTCAGCTGGACGACAGCGCCGAGCTGCGGCTGAGCTACCGCCCCCCTTACGATTGGGACGCTATCCTTGGGTTTCTCCAGCAACGTGTGATGCAGGAGGTGGAATGGGTGGCCGAGGGCGCTTATCACCGTACCGTGGCGCTGGGAGGCCATCATGGCTGGATACGCGTCAGCCATTATCCTGAGAAGCAGGCATTGAAGGTGCGATTCACCACCAGCCTGACCCCGGTGCTGCCCGCCCTGCTGCGCCGTCTGCGCGATTTGTTCGATTTAGATGCGCAGCCACAGCGCATTGCCGATCAGCTGTCCCAGGACCCGCTGCTGGCGCCCAGTCTGACGCACTATCCGGGTTTGCGCGTCCCTGGGGCGTTCGACGGTTTCGAATTAGGTGTGCGGGCGATTCTCGGCCAGCAGGTGACGGTAAAAGCCGCCACCACGCTGAGCAGTCGCGTGGCGCAACGTTTCGGCGCTGCGATCGTTACTCCCTGGCCTGCGCTGTCGCGCCTCTCTCCCAGTCCGGAGACGCTGGCTGTCGCCACTCAGGATGATATCGCCAGCCTGGGGATTGTCAGCGCACGCGCGCAGGCAATCCTCGCCCTCGCGCAGGCCTGTGCCTCTGGCGCGTTACGTTTTAACGGTGCGGTAAATCCGGATGTTGTACAGCAGCAGCTGCTGGCGCTGAAAGGTATCGGGCCGTGGACCGCCAGTTATATCGCGATGCGCGCCCTGCGCTGGCCGGATGCGTTTCCTAAAGAGGATATCGCGATTCGTAATAATCTTGGCGGTGTGAGTGCGAAGGAGGCGGAGCAGCTGTCGCAGGTGTGGCGGCCGTGGCGCAGCTATGCGGTGCTGCATATCTGGAAGAGTCTGAGCGCAGTGCGCTAATTGGCCCGGTCGGCATTAATGCCGCCCCTACGTTATTTCGCAGGGTGCGAATGCATTCGCACCAGAAAAGCAAAAAGGCGCCTTTAGGGCGCCTTTCTACACTGGTGGGTCGTGCAGGATTCGAACCTGCGACCAATTGATTAAAAGTCAACTGCTCTACCAACTGAGCTAACGACCCGCTCGATGAGGCTTACAACCAGAACTACCAGATGGTGGGTCGTGCAGGATTCGAACCTGCGACCAATTGATTAAAAGTCAACTGCTCTACCAACTGAGCTAACGACCCATCGTGGTTGTAAAGCGAACTGAAGAAAACACTGAACCGACTGGAGGTTGAGATGGTGGGTCGTGCAGGATTCGAACCTGCGACCAATTGATTAAAAGTCAACTGCTCTACCAACTGAGCTAACGACCCATCTTCAGTGCTGCCGACACTTATTAAGATATGTCCCGGCAACGGCGGCATATATTACTGATTTAGCGGGGTAGCGCAACCCTTATTTTCCACCAACTGCCTCAATTGCTTACCTTTCATGCGGCAAGACCAGAAATCACACGAAATCCGGTCTTTACTGCATCAATTACAACCCGGCGAGACGTTTCTGAGCCAGTTTGGCAGATTCGCTGTTTGGGAATTGTTTGATCACTTGCTGGTAGACCGCCTTGGCTTTCGCCGTGTCGTTCTTCTCCTGCATGATCACACCAACCTTAAACAACGCTTCGGGCGCTTTAGGCGATTTGCCGTAGTTTTTTACCACAGTGGCAAAATAATAGGCCGCATCGTCCTTTTTGCCCTTGTTGTAAAACAACTGTCCCAGCCAGTAATTGGCATTCGGCTGATAGGTAGAATCCGGATAACGCTTCACCCATGCCTGCAACGCAGTAATGGCCTGATCGTACTGCTTCTTCTCCAGAATCAGCGCAACTGCCGCGTTGTAGTCGCTATTGGCATCACCGCTTTGCGTCGGTGCTGCATTCGCGCTACCACTGCTGCCCGCATCAGCGGCGGCTGCACCTGCACCTGCGCCTGCACCGGCCGCTGCTGCCGCATCACCACCACCACTGGCCTGAGCGCCGTTATTACCGCTGCTCAAACTGTCAATCTGCTGGTAGATCTGCTTCTGGCGCTCAACCACCTGGTTAAGCTGATAGGTGTTCTGCTGGATTTGCCCACGCAGCGAATCGATATCGCTTTGGTTGTCGCTCATCTGCTGCTGCAATTGTTGCAGAAGCTGAGCCTGGGCATTGGAGATACGTTCAAGAGTGGTGACACGGTCTTCGACCGAGCCTGAGCCAACGCTACTGATTGACGCCTGGGCATTAGCGGCCCAGGGGGCCGCTACACCAACCAGTAACGACAGACTCAAGATATGAAGTCTGAAGTTACTCATCATGTGATTATCTTAGTAAACCAGAACGGCACGACGGTTTTTGGCGTAAGCCGCTTCGTCATGACCCAGAACTGCCGGCTTCTCTTTACCGTAAGAAACGATAGACATCTGATCAGCTGACACGCCTTTACCCTGCAGGTACATTTTAACTGCGTTAGCACGACGCTCGCCCAGGGCGATGTTGTATTCCGGCGTACCGCGCTCATCCGCATGACCTTCGATGGTCACTTTGTAAGACGGGTTGCTACGCAGGAAAGCAGCGTGCTGATCCAGCATCTGAGCATAGTCAGACTGCACGTCATACTTGTCCAGACCGAAGTAAACAATGTTGTTCTGCTGCAGCTGCTGCATCTGCAGACGCGCCTGCTCGTCAGAAGACATGTTGCCGTTCTGGCCAGCACCGTTAGCGCCATCAGCACCCATACCGGTCTGGTCGTTGTTGTTATTTTTGTGTGAGCTACATGCAGCCACAGCCATGATCGGCAGAGCCAGCATCAAACCCTTCAGCACTTTGTTCAGTTGCATTTCTTTATCCTATTATATTGTTTGCCATACATATTCCCCCACTTCAGCGGGGGATTGATGCATCACAGATACGGCGACCAGGCAGGGGATTTCACCTGTCCATCAGTTGCCGGAAGACGCGCTTTGAAACGCCCATCGGTTGAAACCAACTGCAACACGGAACCCATCCCCTGAGTAGAGCTATAGATTACCATCGTGCCGTTAGGAGCCAGACTTGGCGTCTCATCCAGGAACGTGTCCGTTAACGTTTGAACGGCTCCCGTTTCCAGATCCTGTTTGGCGACGTGCTGAGCGCCACCGGCGCTGCTGATCATCACCATTGTTTTACCGTCGGTAGACACATCCGCATCCTGGTTCTGAGAACCTTCCCAGGTAATACGTTGCGGCGCACCGCCGTTAATACCAATCTTGTAAATCTGCGGCGCTCCCGCCTGATCCGAGGTATAAGCCAGCGTCTGGCTATCCGGGAACCAGGTCGGTTCGGTGCTGTTGTAGCGGCCATCAGTCACCTGACGTACCTGACCAGAAGCCAGATCCATCACGTACAGATTCAGGCTACCGGTTTTAGACAGCGCGAACGCCAGTTTAGAACCATCCGGCGAGAATGCCGGTGCACCGTTGTGACGCGGGTAAGAAGCGACCTGACGGATGGCACCGTTAGCCAGCGTCTGGATCACCAGCGCCGATTTGCCGCTCTCGAAGGTTACGTAGGCCACTTTGCTGCCGTCTGGCGACCAGGTCGGCGACATCAGCGGCTCCGGCGAACGGTGAACCACAAACTGGTTGTAGCCATCGTAGTCCGACACGCGCAGCTCATACGGGAACTGACCGCCATTGGTCTGCACCACATAAGCGATACGGGTACGGAATGCGCCTTTGATACCGGTCAGCTTCTCAAACACTTCGTCACTGGCCGTGTGTCCTGCATAACGCAGCCACTGCTTGGTCACTTTGTAAGAGTTCTGCGCCAGTACTGTACCTGGTGCGCCACCGGTATCCACCAGCTGATAAGCGATCTGGTAGCTGCCATCGGGGTTCGGCGTCACCTGGCCCACAACGACAGCATCAATACCCAGCGCGCTCCAGGCGGCAGGCTGAACCTGCTGCGCACTGGCCGGCTGCTGCGGCAGACGAGAACGATCCAGCGGATTGAATTTACCGCTGTTGCGCAGGTCGGCTGCGACGATGCCACCAATATCTTCTGGTGCAGCGCCCGGACCGGCCCACTGGAAGGGAACAACACCAATAGGGCGCGCAGTATTCACGCCCTGCGTAATTTCAATGCGCACTTCCGCGTGCAGCATCGCCGCCCACAGCAGTACAAAAAAACCTAAGGTTACACGAAGTGCCTGCTTCATCTTCTCTCCCTTATCTGAACCTGAGTTCATGATAATTCGCACTGTTCCTGAAAAAACACGAGTACTCATAGAGTACGGCAAGCTAACCTTAGTTCAACCTGCCGTACGATACTGCATCATTCCGGTTTGAAACGCATCGGGGCGTTTTTAAACACTTCATACACCGCCTGTGAAGGCGGCTTAGGAATATGGGCCTGTTTTGCTGCCGCGATTGCCGCCTGACACAACGCCGGGTCACCGCCTTCAGATTTCACATCAATCAGCAGACCATCCGGTGCCAGCTTGATGCGCAGGTTACACTCTTTGCCTTTGTAGGAATCAGCATCATAGAAGCGGCTCTGAATCGCGCCGACAATCTGGCCCATATAGGAGTTAATTTCAGCTCCTGAAGCACCGGCTTTCTTCTGGTTGCCCTGCCCTGCTGCGGCACCGCCACCTGAGGCGTTGCCACTTTTCGGCGCATTCTTACCAGACGAGAGTCCGCCTAACAGATCGTCAACGTCGCTTTCATTCTTCGCTGCGGCTGCCGCGGCTTTCTTCTTCGCGTCAGCGGCGGCTTTTGCTTTCGCCGCAGCATCCGCTTTCGCTTTGGCGGCCGCTTCTGCTTTCTCTTTGGCTTCGGTTGCGGCTTTTTCTTTCGCTGCTGCCGCCGCTTCCTCTTTGGCTTCTTTGGCTTCCTGCGCGGCTTTCGCCTTCGCATCGGCCGCGGCCTGCGCTTTCGCTTCCGCATCAGCCTTGGCTTTGGCCTGCGCTGCGGCTTTCGCTTCCTGAGCGGCTTTCTCTTTCGCCGCTGCGGCTGCGGCCGCTTTCGCCTGCTGATCCGCCTCTTTCTTCGCTTCTGCGGCAGCCTGCTTAGCCTGCTCTTCCGCCTGCTTCTTCGCTTCCGCCGCTGCCTGTTTGGCCTGTTCCGCAGCTTTCTGCTTCGCATCAGCGGCCGCTTTGGCCTGCGCATCCGCCTCGGCTTTGGCATCGGCTTTCGCCTGCGCTGCCGCGGCTTCCGCTGCTTTCTGCTGTTCCTGCGCCTGCTTCGCGGCGGCTTCGGCAGCTTTCTGCTGCTCAGCCTGCTGCTGCGCCTGCTCTTTCGCTTCCTGCTGCGCCTGCAGACGCTCCTTCTCCAGCTCTTTCAGACGCTGTTGTTCGGCGGCCTGCTTCTGCTGCAACTCTTCGGCCTGCTGCTGCGACTGTTTCTGACGCTGCTGCTCGGCACGCTGACTATCACTCTGCTGATTCTGCTGGCGATTGTATTGGTCGACCACGGCACCGGGGTCGACCATCACGGCGTCGATATCACTACCGCCACCGCCGCCGCTCGATTCGATCTTTTCGTTAAACGAGCTCCAAATCAGCAAGGCGATCAACACGATGTGCAGAATCACCGAAATGATTATCGCGCGTTTTAACTTCTCGTTTTGCTCGGTTGCCTTCGACACTCTCGGTTCCCAAAAACGGTTCGCTTTAAATCGGCTGCGTCATCAAACCGACAGATTTCACGCCAGCCTGATGCAGCAGGTTAAGCGCCTTGATGATTTCGTCGTAAGGCACATCTTTCGCGCCACCGATCAGAAAGACCGTCTTCGGATTGGCTTCCAGTCGGCGCTGCGCTTCGCTCACTACCTGCTCAGGCGGGAGCTGATTCATACGATCGTGATCCACCACCAGGCTGTATTGACCTACGCCAGACACTTCAACAATCACCGGCGGATTATCGTCGCTGGAGACCGTTTTCGAGTCGGTTGCATCCGGCAGATCCACTTCCACGCTTTGGGTAATGATCGGCGCCGTTGCCATAAAGATGAGCAGCAGCACCAGCAGCACGTCCAGCAGCGGAACAATGTTGATTTCCGACTTGAGATCGCGGCGCCCGCGACCACGGGTTCTGGCCATCGTTTACCTCGGCTTACTTCGTGTTGTCGGTGGAGAAAGCCTGACGATGCAGGATAGCCGTAAACTCTTCCATAAAGTTGTCGTAGCCCTGCTCCAGCTTATTCACGCGCTGGTTCAGACGGTTGTACGCCATTACTGCCGGAATTGCGGCAAACAGACCAATCGCCGTGGCGATCAACGCTTCGGCAATACCCGGTGCAACCATCTGCAACGTGGCCTGCTTTACAGCGCCGAGGGCGATAAAGGCGTGCATAATCCCCCACACCGTACCAAACAGACCGATATAAGGACTGATGGAACCGACGGTGCCGAGGAACGGAATATGGTTTTCCAGCGCTTCCAGCTCACGATTCATTGAGATACGCATCGCACGGCTCGCCCCTTCCACCACCGCTTCCGGGGCGTGGCTGTTGGCACGATGCAGACGCGCGAACTCTTTAAAGCCAGAATAGAAAATCTGCTCAGAGCCGCTCAATTCATCACGACGTCCCTGGCTCTCCTGATAAAGACGAGACAGTTCAATACCTGACCAGAATTTATCTTCGAACGCTTCGGCTTCACGCCCGGCAGCATTAAGAATGCGGGTGCGCTGAATGATGATTGCCCAGGAGGCAATGGAAAAGCCGATCAAAATCAACATGATAAGTTTGACCAGAAGGCTCGCCTTCAGGAACAAATCAAGAATATTCATGTCAGTCACTGCTTGAACTCCGCGACAATAGACTTGGGAAGCGCAATCGGCTTCATTAGATGTGGGTTGATGCAGGCAATCAGGACTTCTGCTTCATTGAGCACTTTGCCTTCTGCATTCACGATACGCTGCGAGAACGTCATGGTGGCTCGCGTCATTGAACTCACTTCGCTCTGGATTTCCAGAAGATCGTCAAGACGTGCTGCCGCAAGATAGTCCACCGTCATACGCCGCACCACAAAACAGATCTGCTGTTCCAGCAGGGTCTGTTGATTAAAATGGTGCTGGCGCAACATTTCGGTACGTGCTCGTTCATAAAAAGCGATATAGCTGGCGTGGTAAACCACACCACCGGCGTCGGTGTCTTCGTAATAGACCCGAACCGGC
This sequence comes from Pantoea sp. X-Soil-TKNS-1207, assembly GCF_059730485.1. NCBI lineage: Bacteria > Pseudomonadati > Pseudomonadota > Gammaproteobacteria > Enterobacterales > Erwiniaceae > Pantoea > Pantoea sp. X-Soil-TKNS-1207. The sequence continues at coordinate 1,275,909 of NZ_AP035958.1, read as the reverse complement.
CAGCGAAACAGCGTTGTACTCACTCTACATCCCGGTATCATTTTAAACGTTGCTACTATACGCAAGTGGGATCGGCTTTGGAATGGTCCGCCAGAGTCAGGAGAAAATAATTATCACACGGTAACAACCGGAAGGAATTTCGGCAGATTTCTTGACCAGACGCTGACAAAAGCTCACATCAGCGCCTGAAATCGCAGCAAAAATGGGCAGGATTCGTCCTGGTGTTAATGATAAAACCAGATAATCCCCGCCAGCAAGACAATCATTGCCGGTAACGGGGTAAACAACGCCTGCCAGCGCAAGCGTTGCGGGCGAAAACCGGTGCCGTGAATCACCCCGGTACACACCGCCCAAATCAGGACCAACCCATGCCAGACTTCCAGCGCGCTGGTGTGCGCTGCGAAGCGCTTCGGATCCCAGAACACACAACCCGCGAGCCATAGCGCCAGCAGCAGTGAAAGGGCCCGTAACGGGCCCTTATCCATCAGACGATACAGTGTCTGAAACAGTTGGCGCATCAGGCTTTCTTATCCTGTGCAGCGCTATCTTCAGCACGCTCCAGCGCCAGTGCCGCAATCACACCGAACGAACAGGCCAGCAGGGTGCCAAGAATCCAGGCAAAATACCACATGGTCTTTCTCCTTAATCAGTACAGTGAGTGCGTATTGCTCTCAATGTGTTCTTTGGTGATGCGGCCATACATTTTGTAGTAGCACCAGGTGGTGTACAGCAGAATGAGTGGGACAAACACGATGGCGGCAAAGGTCATGATTTTCAGCGTCAGCGCACTTGATGTCGCATCCCACATGGTCAGGCTGGTACCCGGCACGGTGCTTGACGGCATGATGAACGGGAACATCGCAATACCGACCGTCATGATCACACCCGCTAAGGTCAGCGAAGAGAAGATAAATGCCCAGGCACCCTTCTCCGCGCGTGAACACAGAACGGTCAGCAGCGGCATTGCCACACCCAGTAACGGGAAGATCCACAGGATTGGCGTCTGCTCAAAATTAACCAGCCAGGCGCCCGCTTCACGGACCACATCTTTACCAAGCGGGTTAGACGCGGCATGGTGATCGATAACGCTTTTCACCACATAACCATCAATACCGTATTTCACCCACACGCCAGCCAGAATGAAGCACACCATCATCACTAACGCGGCAATCTGCGCAACCGAACGGGAACGGACATGCAGGTCGCCGGTGGTACGCATTTGCAGATAGGTCGCCCCCTGCGCCAGGAACATTGCCACGCTGATCACACCCGCCAGCAGACCAAACGGATTCAGCAGCTGGAAGAAGTTGCCGGTATAGAACAGGCGCAGATATTCGTCAGCATGGAAAGGTACGCCCTGCAACAGGTTGCCGAACGCAACGCCAATCACCAGCGGCGGAACGAAGCTGCCGAGGAAGATGCCCCAGTCCCACATACCGCGCCAGCGCACATCTTCAATCTTGGAGCGGTAATCAAAACCGACCGGACGGAAGAACAGGGACGACAGCACCAGAATCATCGCCACATAGAAGCCGGAAAACGCGGCGGCATACACCATTGGCCAGGCGGCAAACAGCGCGCCACCGGCAGTGATCAGCCACACCTGGTTGCCGTCCCAGTGCGGGGCGATGGTGTTAATCATGATGCGACGTTCGGTATCGGAGCGGCCCATAATGCGGACCAGCATCCCTACCCCCATGTCGAAGCCTTCGGTGACGGCAAACCCGACCAGCAGAATGCCAATCAGCAGCCACCAGATAAAGCGCAGCACTTCATAATCAAACATGGTAGCTCTCCTTATCCACGTACCGGTTGAGTCGATGCAGTGATCTGCTCATGGTGATAGCGGCCGGTTTTCAGGCTGCTTGGACCAAGGCGGGCAAATTTGAACATCAGATACATCTCCGCCACCAGGAACAGGGTGTAGAGACCGCAAATCAGAATCATTGAGAACAGCACATCTCCGGTGGTCAGCGACGAGTTGGCGACCGCCGTCGGCAACACCTCACCTACCGCCCACGGCTGACGGCCATACTCGGCGACGAACCAGCCTGATTCGATAGCGATCCACGGCAGCGGAATGCCGTACAGCGCCGCTTTAAGCAGCCACGGCCACTTGCCGATGCGATTGCGGAGCACACTCAGGAACGACAGCGCAATGATCGCCAGCAACAGGACGCCACACAGCACCATGATACGGAAGGCGAAATAGAGCGGAGCCACACGCGGGATCGAATCCTGCGTTGCTTTCTGAATCTGTGCTTCAGTGGCGTTTGCCACATCCGGCGTATAACGTTTCAGCAGCAGGCCATAGCCAAGATCCTGTTTGGTCTGTTCAAACGCGGTGCGTACCGCTGGATCTTTGCTGCCGCCACGCAGTTCGTTCAGCAGCGCGTAAGCTTTCATACCGTTGCGGATACGTACTTCATGCTGAGCCAGCAGCTCTTTCAAACCGGTCACCGGCGTATCGACCGATCGGGTCGCAATCAACCCGAGCAGATACGGGATCTGGATGGCGTATTTATTTTGTTGCGAATCCTGATCCGGGATACCGAAGAGCGTGAAGGACGCGGGCGCCGGTTGCGTTTCCCACTCGGCTTCAATGGCAGCCAGTTTCGTTTTCTGCACGTCACCCATTTCGTAACCGGATTCATCACCCAGCACGATCACCGACAGCACCGCGGCCATACCGAAACTGGCTGCAATGGCGAAGGAGCGTTTGGCAAAGGCGATGTCACGCCCTTTCAGCATGTACCAGGCGCTGATGCCCAGGATAAACATGGCACCGGTGGTGTAACCGGCAGCCACGGTGTGCACGAATTTCACCTGCGCCACCGGGTTCAGCACCAGCTCGGAGAAGCTCACCATCTCCATACGCATGGTTTCGAAGTTGAACTCGGAAGCAATCGGGTTTTGCATCCAGCCGTTCGCCACCAGGATCCACAGCGCGGACATGTTTGAGCCGAGCGCCACCAGCCAGGTCACCGTCAGGTGCTGCACTTTACCGAGACGGTCCCAGCCGAAGAAGAACAGGCCAACAAAGGTGGATTCGAGGAAGAACGCCATCAGGCCTTCGATGGCCAGCGGCGCACCGAAGATATCGCCGACGTAGTGTGAGTAATAAGACCAGTTAGTCCCGAACTGAAATTCCATCGTCAGACCGGTAGCCACACCCAGCGCAAAGTTGATACCAAACAACTTGCCCCAGAATTTGGTCATATCTTTATAGATTTGTTTACCCGTCAGGACGTACACGGTTTCCATGATCGCCAGCAAAAACGCCATACCCAGCGTTAATGGGACGAACAGGAAATGGTACATCGCCGTCAGGGCAAACTGTAAACGCGACAGCTCGACAATATCTAACATGATGACTCCTTGCTCCTCGCATGAACTCTCTCTGCGGGCGACAACGGCGAACGACAGGCATTGGCGTGCAGAATAAGAGTCAGGAACGACTGATTATTGATTCCAGTTTTGTTACCGACAGAACAGAGAAATCTGCTGCCCGAAGTGAGCGAGTAACAGTGACGAAAATTCCCTGAAAACGCATCGAAACAACCGATTTCAGACAGGAGTGAGAGAGGAGGCGGAAGAATTGATATAACAGCGCCTGGCACAAACTCCTGAAAACACGCGAAAAAGATTGAATTGATGTAGCGCAATTTAAACCGGTTGGGTTGCGCTTTGCCAGTGGTAAAGTTTGTTATAACTTCGTATTTATTGATCTGGATTAACGCATGAAATTTCCAGATATGTATTGTGGTGGTTGTTGTTAATTAGATGTCATAGGACGATGTCGTAATTAAGAAAATAATTACCTTTGCCGTAATTTTTTAACGCAGCGGCAGGCAAGACCTTCTTAATTTTCAAAGAGAACGCCATCGCATTTGCCCTTCTTTACCTTTCTGACAAAATAAGCATAGCCGTCTATTTTGACCGCGCAGGATTTTTCCCCACTTTTTACGCGACATTAGACATAAAAAAAGCCACCCGAAGGTGGCTTAGTGCATTCACGAGGTGAAGGCTTATTTAGCAGGCAGTACCGCTTTCACGGCGTCGCCGATATCAGCCAGGCTGCGTACGGTTTTCACACCAGCCGCTTCCAGCGCAGCGAATTTCTCATCCGCAGTACCTTTGCCACCGGCAATAATGGCGCCAGCATGGCCCATACGTTTGCCTTTCGGCGCAGTCACGCCCGCGATGTAGCCAACAACCGGCTTGGTTACGTGTTCTTTGATGAACGCGGCGGCTTCTTCTTCTGCGCTACCGCCGATCTCACCGATCATCACGATCACTTCAGTCTGCGGGTCATCCTGGAACATTTTCAGGATGTCGATAAAGTTAGAGCCAGGGATCGGGTCGCCACCGATACCCACACAGGTAGACTGACCGTAACCGATATCGGTGGTCTGCTTAACGGCTTCATAAGTCAGGGTGCCGGAACGCGACACGATACCTACGCGGCCCGGCTGGTGAATGTGGCCCGGCATGATACCGATTTTACATTCGCCTGGGGTGATTACGCCTGGGCAGTTCGGGCCGATCATGCGCACGCCGGCTTCATCCAGCTTCACTTTCACAGTCAGCATATCCAGCGTCGGGATGCCTTCAGTGATGGTGATGATCAGTTTGATGCCCGCTTCGATCGCTTCCAGGATGCCGTCTTTGCAGAACGGTGCCGGAACGTAGATCACGGTAGCCGTCGCGCCAGTCGCTTCTACTGCTTCACGCACGGTGTTGAACACCGGCAGACCGAGATGGGTGGTGCCGCCTTTACCTGGGGTCACGCCGCCAACCAGCTGCGTACCATAGGCCAGCGCCTGCTCAGAATGGAAAGTCCCCTGGCCGCCGGTGAAACCCTGGCAAATGACTTTGGTGTTTTTGTCGATCAGAATGGACATTATTTACCCTCCGCAGCAGCAACAACACGCTGTGCCGCGTCTGTCAGGCTGGTTGCTGCAATGATGTTCAGACCGCTGTCCGCCAGTTTCTTAGCGCCCAGCTCGGCGTTGTTGCCTTCAAGACGTACCACAACCGGCACGTTCACACCCACTTCTGCCACTGCACCGATGATGCCGTCTGCGATCAGATCGCAGCGCACGATGCCGCCGAAGATGTTAACGAATACGGCTTTAACCGCATCGTCAGACAGGATGATTTTGAACGCTTCGGTTACGCGCTCTTTAGTTGCGCCGCCGCCGACATCAAGGAAGTTTGCAGGCTGACCACCGTGGTGTTTCACGATGTCCATCGTACCCATCGCCAGACCAGCACCGTTGACCATACAGCCAATGTTGCCTTCCAGTGCGACGTAGTTCAGTTCCCACTGCGTAGCATGCGCTTCGCGCGGATCTTCCTGGCTCGGGTCACGCATTTCACGCAGTTCCGGCTGACGGAACAGGGCGTTGCCGTCGGCACCCAGTTTGCCATCGAGACAGATCAGATCGCCCTGCTTGGTGATCACCAGCGGGTTGATCTCAACCAGCGCCAGATCGCGCTCCAGGAACAGGTTCGCCAGACCCATAAAGATTTTGGTGAACTGGCTGACTTGCTTACCGGTCAGGCCCAGTTTGAACGCCAGCTCACGGCCCTGATACGGCTGTGGACCGGTTAACGGATCCAGCGCCATTTTGTGGATCAGGTGCGGGGTCTCTTCCGCCACTTTCTCGATCTCAACACCGCCTTCGGTAGAGGCCATGAAGACCACACGACGGGTGGCACGGTCAACAACCGCACCCAGATAGAGTTCCTGATCGATGTCAGTTGCCGCTTCAACCAGGATCTGGTTTACCGGTTGACCTTCAGCATCTGTTTGATAGGTCACCAGGCGTTTACCCAGCCAGTTTTCAGCAAAGGCACGGATCTCTTCTTTGCTGTGAACGACTTTCACACCGCCCGCTTTACCGCGGCCACCGGCATGAACCTGACATTTCACTACCCACGGGCCAGCGCCAATTTTTGAGGCGGCTTCTTCTGCTTCACGCGGCGTAGTGCAGGCGTAGCCAGTCGGTGCCGGCATACCATACCGTGCAAACAGCTGTTTCGCCTGGTATTCGTGTAAGTTCATGATGTTCTATCCATTCAGGTCTGAAAAGACTAATGAGTGTTGGGCGCGCCCTTAAACCTGACGCGCCCGGTAAAAATCAGACATCCAGCAGCAGACGCGCCGGATCTTCCAGCATCTCTTTCACTGCCACCAGGTAGCCCACGGATTCGCGGCCATCAATCAGACGGTGGTCATAAGAGAGCGCCAGATACATCATCGGCAGGACCACAACCTGGCCATTCACCGCCATCGGACGATCTTTGATAGCGTGCATACCCAGAATTGCGCTCTGCGGCGGGTTGATGATTGGCGTGGACATCAGCGAACCAAACACACCACCATTGGTGATGGTGAAGTTGCCGCCGGTCAGTTCTTCCACGGTCAGCTTGCCGTCACGGCCTTTCACCGCCAGCTCTTTAATTTTCTTCTCGATGTCAGCCATGCTCAGCGCATCAACATCTTTCAGCACCGGCGTCACCAGGCCACGCGGGGTAGATACCGCGATGCTGACGTCAAAGTAGTTGTGATACACCACGTCTTCACCGTCGATGGACGCGTTCACTTCCGGGAAGCGTTTCAGCGCTTCAACCACGGCTTTGATGTAGAAGGACATAAAGCCCAGACGCACACCGTGACGCTTCTCGAAGGCATCGCCGTACTGCTTACGCAGATCCATGATCGGCTTCATGTTCACTTCGTTGAAGGTGGTCAGCATGGCGGTGCTGTTTTTCGCTTCCAGCAGACGCTCGGCAACGCGTTTGCGCAGACGGGTCATCGGCACACGCTTCTCGCTGCGATTGGCCACAGCGGCCTGCGGTGCAGCGGCAGCGGCTGGCTGCGGCGCGGCTTTAGCTTCTGATTTCTTCGCCAGATGTTTTTCCACATCTTCACGGGTGAGTCGACCGCCAACGCCGCTGCCTTTGATCTGGCTGGCATCGAGGTCATGCTCAGCAATCAGGCGACGGATCGCCGGGCTGAGCGCGTCATTGTTTTCCTCTTCCAGAGAAGCGGTCTGACGCTGAGCAGGCGTTGATTCCTTGCTCTCCACTTTCGCGGAGGTCTCTTTCCCGCTGCTGTTGCCTTCTTTCAGTCGGCCCAGGATCTGGCGAGAGGTAACGGTAGCGCCTTCATCTTCCAGCACGGCATCCAGCACGCCGTCTGCGGCAGCAGGCACTTCCAGTACCACTTTGTCGGTTTCGATCTCGACAATCACTTCATCGCGACTGACCGCGTCGCCGGGTTTTTTATGCCAGGTTGCTACCGTTGCGTCCGCTACGGATTCAGGCAAATCGGGAACGAGAATATCTACACTACTCATTATCTTTCCTTTTTATTAACCAAGGTTCAGCGCGTCATTAACCAGGTCTTGCTGCTGTTTTTGATGTACGGACATGTAGCCCACGGCCGGTGAAGCAGAAGCCGGACGGCCTGCATAGCGCAGTGACGCACCAAACGGAATCACTTCGCGGAAATGATGCTGACTGCAATACCATGCGCCCTGATTCAGCGGTTCTTCCTGACACCAGACGAAATCCTGCACATGGGCATAGCTTTTTAATGCTTCCTGTACTGCTTTATGCGGGAACGGATACAACTGCTCAACACGAATAATGGCGACGTCGTTCTTCTCGCTCTTACGACGTTGTTCCAGCAGATCGTAATAAACCTTACCAGAACACATCACCACGCGTTTCACCTGTTTCGCATCAAGCGCGTCGATCTCGCCGATAGCGGGCTGGAAGCTGCCATTCGCCAGCTCATCCAGCGTGGAGATTGCCAGCGGGTGACGCAGCAGTGACTTCGGTGACATCACGATCAGCGGACGGCGCATACCGCGCAGCGCCTGACGACGCAGCATATGGTAAACCTGAGCCGGCGTGGACGGCACACACACCTGCATATTCTGCTCGGCGCAGAGTTGCAGATAGCGTTCCAGACGGGCGGAGGAGTGCTCCGGGCCTTGTCCTTCGTAACCGTGCGGCAGCAGCATCACCAGGCCACACATACGGCCCCACTTCTGCTCGCCGGAACTGATGAACTGGTCAATCACCACCTGCGCGCCGTTGGCGAAGTCACCGAACTGCGCTTCCCAGATAGTCAGCACGCGGGGTTCTGCGGTGGCATAACCGTATTCAAAGGCCAGTACCGCTTCTTCTGACAGCACGGAGTCCCAGACTTTGAACTGGCCCTGGCCGTGATGGATGTGATGCAGCGGCGTATAGGTTGAACCGTTCGCCTGGTTGTGAACCACCGCATGGCGATGGAAGAAGGTGCCGCGGCCGGAGTCTTCACCAGACAGACGGACCGGGATGCCTTCATCCACCAGCGTGGCGTAGGCGAGGTTTTCGGCGCCGCCCCAGTCAAAGGCTTTATTGCCTTCGGCCATCTCTTTACGATCGTTGTAAATCTTGGCAACACGTCCCTGGACTTCAACCGCTTCCGGCACCTGGCTGATGCGGCGCGCCAGTTCCTGCAAACGTTTCATCTCGACGGTAGCCGGGTAGCTTTCATCCCAGTCGTGGTTGAGATACGGCGACCAGGTAAAGGAGTGCAGGCTCATCGGACGCCATTCCGGCACCACGCATTCACCGGCATCCAGCGCATCGCGGTAGAGATTAACCATCTCAGTGGCATCTTCCAGCTTGGCAATGCCATCCGCTTCCAGACGGTCGGCGTAGATTTTACGCGGCGTCGGGTGCTTTTTGATTTTCTGGTACATCAGCGGCTGGGTTGCGCTCGGCTCGTCGGCTTCGTTATGGCCGTGACGGCGGTAGCACACCAGGTCGATAAACACGTCGCGCTTGAAGGTGTTGCGATAGTCGAGCGCCAGACGGGTTACAAAGGCCACAGCTTCCGGATCGTCCGCGTTTACGTGGAAGATCGGCGCCTGAACCATTTTGCCGATGTCGGTACAGTATGGCGTAGAACGTGCGTCCAGCGGATTCGAGGTGGTGAAGCCGACCTGGTTGTTGATCACGATGCGAACGGTACCGCCCACTTCATAACCACGCGCCTGCGACATGTTCAGGGTTTCCTGCACCACGCCCTGCCCGGTGACAGCGGCGTCGCCGTGGATGGTGATCGGCAGCACTTTATTGCTGCTCGGCTCAGCCAGACGATCCAGACGCGCGCGCACCGACCCCATCACTACCGGGCTAACAATTTCAAGGTGCGACGGGTTAAATGCCAGCGCCAGGTGGACCAGGCCGCCTTCGGTTTCCACGTCTGACGAGAAGCCCATATGGTACTTCACGTCACCGGTGCCGAGATGTTCTTTGTGCTTACCGGAGAATTCGTCGAACAGATCCTGCGGCTTTTTACCCAGCACGTTGATCAGTACGTTGAGACGACCGCGGTGCGCCATACCCAGCACCACTTCACGCGTGCCGCTCTTACCGGCATGGCGAATCATTTCGCGCAGCATCGGTACCAGCGCATCGCCGCCTTCCAGCGAGAAACGCTTCGCGCCAGGGAATTTTGCGCCAAGGTATTTTTCCAGGCCTTCTGCCGCGGTCAGCTCTTTCAGGAAACCTTTTTTCTCGTCAGTGCTGAAGCTGGCATGACCGACAACCGATTCGATGCGCTGCTGAATCCAGCGTTTTTCGTCAGTGTTGGTGATGTGCATATACTCGGCACCGATGGAGCCGCAGTAGGTCTGCTTCAGTGCGTCGTAAAGATCGGCCAGCTTCATCGTCTCTTTGCCGATAGCAAACGAGCCTACGTTAAAGCTTTCCTGAAAATCGGCGTCGGTCAGATCGTGATAGGCCGGGTCGAGATCGGGTACGGTGTCCTGCTTCCACAGGCCAAGCGGGTCGAGGTTAGCGTGCTGGTGTCCGCGAAAGCGGAAGGCGTTAATCAGCTGCAGCACCTTAACCTGTTTGGAATTAGCGGCCGGATCGGTGACTGTGGAGGTGTAACGCGTTGCATCTTTAGCCAGGCGGCGGAAGTAATCACGCGTTGTGGAGTGAAACTGCTCAGGTTTCACGCCTGTGCCGGGCAGTTGCTGGAACATGTCGCGCCACACTGCATCAACAGAGTCAGGATCGGTCAGGAAATCCTCATAGAGTTGCTCTATGTAGGATTGGTTCGCGCCGGCCAGCCAGGAGGAGTCCAGCCAGGGCTTCATCGCGCTGTTCTGCATTGTGATCCCTTAAGCATTAGTATGCTTTTTTTGAGGTTTCATTGTTGCCGCTTTCACGGCTTGCCGTAGTGAGTTCAGCGATACGAGCCCTTGCGCTATCGGCGCCCGACTCGTAAGGGAACCTTTATAAGCGTGGTGTTAACCGCGCTTATAGAGGCTTCCGTAAACTGCCGGGAACCTGAGGTTCCCGGACAGTGGTACTTCTTACGCCCCGCGTTGCAGCAGCATCGACTTAATATGGCCGATGGCGCGCGTCGGGTTTAGTCCTTTCGGGCACACGCTCACACAGTTCATGATGCTGTGACAGCGGAATACACTGAAAGCATCGTTCAGATTGTCCAGACGCGCGTCGGTTTCGGTATCGCGGCTGTCAATCAGGAAACGGTAAGCGGCCAGCAGACCCGCCGGACCGATGAATTTGTCCGGATTCCACCAGAACGACGGACACGAGGTTGAGCAGCAGGCGCAGAGAATACATTCGTATAATCCATCCAGATGCTCACGCTCGCCAGGGCTTTGCAGATGCTCGCGCGCTGGCGGGTTTTCCCCGTTATTCAACAGGTAAGGCTTAATCTTCTCATATTGTGCGTAGAATTGCCCCATATCCACAACAAGGTCGCGGATCACAGGCAGACCCGGCAGCGGACGGATAACAATTTTCTTTTTGCCGTTGCCCAGCGCCGAAACCGGGGTGATGCACGCCAGACCGTTTTTGCCGTTCATGTTCAGGCCATCTGACCCGCACACGCCTTCACGGCAGGAGCGACGGAACGCCAGCGTCGGATCTTTCTCTTTCAGCTTGATCAGCGCGTCCAGCAGCATCATGTCGCGACCATCTTCCGCTTCCAGGCTGTACTCCTGCATACGCGGCGCGTCATCGACTTCCGGGTTATAACGATAGATTGAAAATTCGAGTCTCATGATGATCTCCGCAATTAATAGGTACGCACTTTCGGCGGGAAGGCCGCGCGCAATTTCGGCTGCATGTTCACCTCACGGCGCGTCATGCTTTCCGTTTGCGGAACATAAAGGCTGTGGCACAGCCAGTTTTCATCATCGCGATCCGGATAGTCGAAGCGGCTATGGGCACCACGGCTTTCGGTACGGTAGTTGGCCGCGACGGCCGTGGCGTACGCGGTTTCCATCAGGTTATCCAGTTCCAGACACTCGATACGTTGCGTGTTGAAGTCCGGGGAACGGTCGTCGAGACGCGCTGATTTCAGGCGCTCACGGATCACCTTCAGTTCTTCCAGACCCTGCGCCATGGCGTCGCCTTCACGGAATACCGAGAAGTTGTTCTGCATACAGCGTTGCAGCGCCTTGCGGATCTCAACCGGGTCTTCGCCGGTGGTGTTGTTTTCCCAGCGGTTGAAGCGCGCCATCGCTTCGTCGATTTCGTCCTGAGTGGCATCGCGCAGTTCACCCTGCTCCTGGATACACTCCAGCAGATGCAGACCGGCAGCACGACCAAACACCACCAAGTCGAGCAGTGAGTTACCGCCCAGACGGTTGGCGCCGTGCACAGATACGCAGGCGATTTCGCCCACCGCGAACAGGCCAGGGATCACCACGTCTTCACCCTGCTCATTGACGCGCAGCGCCTGGCCGGTGACTTTGGTCGGGATACCGCCCATCATGTAGTGACAGGTTGGGATAACCGGAATCGGTTCTTTAATCGGGTCAGCGTGCGCAAAGGTGCGTGACAGTTCGAGGATGCCCGGCAGACGGGACTCCAGCACCTCTTTGCCCAGATGGTCGAGTTTCAGCTTGATATGCGGACCCCATGGGCCATCGCAACCGCGTCCTTCACGGATTTCGATCATCATCGAACGCGCCACCACGTCACGGCCCGCCAGATCTTTGGCGTTCGGCGCGTAACGTTCCATAAAGCGTTCGCCATGCTTATTCAGCAGGTAACCACCTTCACCACGGCAGCCTTCCGTAACCAGCACGCCCGCACCGGCGATACCGGTTGGGTGGAACTGCCACATTTCCATGTCCTGCACCGGCACGCCCGCGCGCAGCGCCATACCCACGCCGTCACCGGTGTTGATATGGGCGTTAGTGGTGGACTGATAAATACGGCCTGCGCCGCCAGTCGCCAGAATGGTCGCCTTGGCTTTGAAGTAGACGGTTTCGCCGGTTTCGATACAGATGGCGGTGCAGCCCACGATGGCGCCGTCCGCGTTTTTCACCAGGTCCAGCGCATACCATTCGGAGAAGATGGTGGTTTTGTTTTTCAGGTTCTGCTGATACAGGGTATGCAGCAGGGCGTGGCCAGTACGGTCCGCAGCCGCCGCGGTACGCGCCGCCTGCTCACCACCGAAGTTTTTCGACTGACCACCAAACGGACGCTGATACACGCGGCCGTCATCAAGACGGGAGAATGGCAGGCCCATATGTTCCAGCTCCAGAATCGCTTCCGGGCCGGTTTTACACATATATTCGATCGCGTCCTGGTCGCCGATGTAGTCGGACCCTTTGACGGTGTCGTACATGTGCCATTCCCAGTTATCTTCATGGGTGTTACCCAGCGCAACGGTAATACCGCCCTGCGCAGACACAGTATGGGAACGGGTTGGGAAGACTTTAGATAATAGCGCGCAGGTCTGGCCTGCTTGGGAGATTTGCAGAGCGGCACGCATACCTGCACCACCCGCGCCGATCACCACGGCATCAAACTCTCTGACTGGCAAACTCATTTACACACCCCACACCACAACGGTTCCATAAATTGCATAGGACAACAGCGCGACCACAATCACCAGCTGCAACACCAGACGGATAGCCAGCGGTTTCACGTAGTCGGTCAGGACCTGCCACATCCCAATCCAGCCATGGACCAGAATGGAGAACAGCGTCAGCAACGTGAACACTTTCGTGAAGGAGGAAGCGAAGAAGCCGCGCCAGACGTCATACGTCAGCGTGCCTGTCATCACCACAAAACCGAGAATGTAGATAATGTAGAGCGTAATTAAGATTGCAGCAGCACGCAGTAACAGCCAGTCATGAATACCGTTGCGTCCTAATGCAGAAGCATTGCTTACCATACGAGGACTCCAGCCAAAATTGAAAGCACGACAGTGATACCAAAAGCCGCCTGAGCGGAACGGGTGCCCACTTCCAGGGTTTCAGGCAAAAATCCGAAATCCATCAGCATATGGCGAATGCCGCCCACGGCGTGATACGCCAGCGCAGTCAAAATGCCCCACATGATGAATTTGGCGAAGAAGCTATCCATGATGGATGCGGCTTGCAGGAAACCTTCCGGAGAAGAGAGCGAGAGACCCAGTAACCAGAGCAGAATTCCGAGAGCGACAAAGGTGATCACGCCGGAGACGCGGTGGAGAATGGACGATATTGCAGTAACGGGAAACCGGATCGTCGAGAGATCCAAGTTAACAGGTCTTTGTTTTTTCACGGTTTTGCCCACACAGCTCTTTTTTATTTTGCTTCCTCCGGTCCTGAGTCGCATCAGAGACACAGTGAGTGTTCAGACTGCAACCGTCACCAAAGAAGCAACATCCAGTGTTAAATGACGCGGGGAAAACGCTGGGTGGCTCCTGGTGTCAGGGTATTCCGGAGACCTGGCGGCAGTATAGGAGGATCACATTCTGATTACAATTCCCCTACAATCTCTTTGGTCACATTTAAGCTGAACAGTGATCCTCCTCACGAATTTCACATTTCATACATTTTTAATTATCTGATTTGACAAAAGTTCAACAATTCGGTTACAAACAAACGCATTAAAGCCCTATGATGCACAAAAGTTATGGGGATACACTTTCCCCTAAGCTGAAGTTATGTAACATTGCAACTATGAGCATTACAAAGCATCAGGTTATTGGTTACCAAGAAGTTATGTCGTGACAGGATCTTTAACATCCGCGATTTGCAGCATGTCATGCCCGGACACCACTGGCCCAACGCCTCGTTCACTCTGTACTCTACCCTGCACGACAAACATGACCGCAGAGTGATACTGTGAAGGTTGTGGTTTTACGCAACATGAAGGCTATTCTGGTGTCTAAGATCCTTACCTACCAAGGCGCTATGGAGACGAAAAATGACAGATAAAAAAGTGACGCTAACCCTACAAGACGATACGCCTGTTGAACTGGACGTGATGCACGGCACGCTGGGACAGGATGTTGTTGATGTCCGCGCTCTCGGCTCTAAGGGCCTTTTCACCTTCGACCCCGGCTTCACGTCTACAGCGTCATGCGAATCGAAAATCACCTTTATCGATGGTGACGAAGGCATTTTGTTACATCGCGGTTTCCCGATTGATCAGCTGGCAACGCACTCCAACTATCTCGAAGTGTGTTACATCCTGCTAAATGGCGAAGCGCCGACCCAGCAGCAGTACGAAGAATTCTGCACCACCGTTACCCGCCACACCATGATCCACGAGCAAATTACCCGCCTGTTCCACGGCTTCCGTCGCGATTCACATCCGATGGCGGTAATGTGCGGTGTGACCGGCGCGCTGGCGGCATTTTATCACGACTCCCTGGACGTCAATATTGAGCGTCATCGTGAAATCGCAGCCTTCCGCCTGCTGTCAAAAATGCCGACCATGGCCGCGATGTGTTACAAATATTCCATCGGCCAGCCGTTTGTGTATCCGCGCAACGACCTCTCCTATGCCGGTAACTTCCTGCATATGATGTTCGCCACGCCGTGCGAAGAGTACAAAGTCAACCCGGTGCTGGAACGCGCCATGGACCGTATTCTGATTCTGCACGCCGACCACGAACAGAACGCCTCCACCTCTACCGTACGTACCGCGGGTTCCTCGGGCGCCAACCCATTTGCCTGTATCGCGGCGGGTATCGCCTCCCTGTGGGGACCGGCGCATGGCGGTGCAAACGAAGCGACGCTGCGTATGCTGGAAGAGATCAGCACCGTGGATCACATTCCGGAATTTGTCCGCCGCGCTAAAGACAAGAACGATTCGTTCCGTCTGATGGGCTTTGGTCACCGCGTGTATAAGAACTACGACCCGCGTGCCACCGTGATGCGTGAAACCTGCCATGAAGTGCTGAACGAGCTGGGTATGAAAGATGACCTGCTGGAAGTGGCGATGGAGCTGGAACATATCGCGCTGAACGACCCGTACTTTATCGAGCGTAAACTCTATCCGAACGTCGATTTCTACTCAGGCATTATTCTGAAAGCGATGGGCATTCCCTCTTCCATGTTTACCGTGATCTTCGCCATGGCGCGTACCGTGGGCTGGATTGCACACTGGAGAGAGATGCACGACGAAGGCATGAAGATTGCCCGTCCGCGTCAGCTGTACACCGGTTATACCGAGCGTCCTTTCACCTCTGCGCTGAAAAAATAACGCTCCAGCATCCCGTTCCGTGCCGTTGGTGGCACGGTCGGGATAAATTCCGCCCCTGCCACCCTGGGTCGTCATTGATACCAACCGCACCTTCCCTACATCTGACATCCCGGGCACCAGTAAAAAGGCCGCGATGACAGCACGCCCTTCTCAATCACCGTCCCGCAGCGCCGACACCGTTTTCCCTGACGATGAAACACCTCAAAACGAAACGCCGCATCCTCGTGATATTTTTTCATGCTGCCACGCATCTGATACGAATGACGCGGCACCGCCAGCATCGCCTCGCTCAGCGCCCGCAGCTGCCCGGCATCCAGATCCTGCGCCCGATGCTGCGCCAGCAGCTGCGCGTGCCACAGAATCTCCACCCGCAGATAATTCCCCAGTCCGGCAAGAAACGCCTGGTCGAGCAGCAAACCGCTGAATTGCCGCCGCCGGAAACGCGCTGACAGCAGCCGCTCCTGCACCTCGTCTACCGTCAGGCTGGCATCCAGCACATCCGGCCCGACCCGTTGCAGAAAAGGATGCGCCGCCAGGGTAGCAGCGTTGAGCAGTTCAATATCGGAGGCGCTATATAACAAAATCGCCTGTTCAGCATTGGCCAGTCGCACGCGCAGCTGGCGGGTGGTTTGCGGTTCGGTGCCGGTCGGCACAATGCGCCAGACGCCATACAGCTGGTTGTGGCTGTACAGCGTCAGGCCATTGGAGAAATGGGTGAGGAGCGCTTTTCCCCGGGTTTCGATGGCGGTGACCGTCTCCCCCAGTAGCGCCGGTTCATAGGTTTTTAGCTGCGGAAAGGCAAACCACACATCGGTGAGCGGTTTGCCGATCATCGCCGCCGCCAGCTGATCCGCCGCACGGCGGATCTCCGGTCCTTCTGGCATGACTGCTCCTGTTAATGCGTCGCGCCACCGGCGACATGCAAATCCTTATCGACACTTAACGTCACCTGCAACGCAATCTCCAGCGCCTGAATCACGCTGGCCGTCGCCATGCTGGGCGCACCGGGATGCTGCACCGCCTGTTCCGGCAAATAGGGAATGTGGATAAAACCGCCGCGCGCCTTGCTCTGCTGCGTCGCCAGCCAGTGCAGCAGGCTATACATCACATGGTTGCAGGTAAAGGTGCCTGCGGTCTGCGATACCGATGCCGGGATACCTGCCTCCCGCACCGCGGCCACAATGGCTTTGATCGGCAAGGTGGAGAAGTAGGCGACCGGGCCATCGCTGGCAATCGGCTGGTCAATGGGCTGCTGGGCGTCATTGTCAGGGATGCGCGCATCATCAACATTGATCGCGACGCGTTCCACGGTGATATCGCTGCGGCCACCCGCCTGCCCCACGCACAGAATGCGATCCGGTTGCAGTTCATCCAGCGCACGCGTCAGCACCTCGCCGCAGCGGCTGAATACCACCGGCAGCTGGCGTACCACCACGCGGGCGTCGCCGATCACTTTGCCATCAAAAGTCCGTACGGCTTCCCACGAGGGGTTGATGCTCTCGCCACCAAAGGGTTCGAAAGCGGTCATTAACACGGTTTTCATTGCATCCTCACAAAAACATCATGAACCACAACAGGAAAATATTTACGATCAACAGTAGCACACCGGTTGGCACCTGAGCTTTGATCACCGCGTTGCGGTCTGGCAGCTCCAGCAAACGGGCCGGTACGAGGTTAAAGTTGGCCGCCATTGGCGTCATCAGCGTGCCGCAATAGCCTGAGAACATGCCAATCGCCGCCATCACTGCCGGATTGCCGCCATGTTGCAGCACCAGAATCGGGATGCCGATACCCGCGGTCACAATCGGGAAGGCGGCGAAGGCGTTGCCCATCACCATGGTCAGTAACGCCATGCCAATGGCATAGACCGCCACCGCCACAAAGCGGTTATCCACCGCCAGATACTGTTCGGTGAGATGCGATATCGCGCTACCCACTCCCGCGCTGGTAAACAACAGGCCCAGGGTGGCGAGGATCTGCGGCAGAATAAACGCCCAGCCGACGGCATCCAGCAGGCGGCGCGTCTCCTGCATCGACTGCAACGGCTGCTCATGGGTCATTTTTAACGCCACCAGCCAGCCAAGCAGACAGCCGAGCATCATAGAGAACAGCGTGATCAGCGTAGAGTGATTACCCGCACCGAATACCGCCTGTTGCAGACCGGGAAGATTGTTAAACGCCAGTACGCCAACCACGGTAACCACCGGGATCGCCAGCGCGGGGATAAACAGCCTGTTGCCGAGGCGCTTTGCGCTGGCCTGTTTTTCTTCCGAGCTACGCTGGTGATAGCTGCCGAGGCGCACGCCGCCAAAGCCGGCGATCAACGCCATCACTACCACCGCGACGCCGACGGCGATATGCAGCCAGCGCTGCCCAAGTTCGGCGCTGCCAGCCATCTGCCCCATCAGGTGATAAGCCCCATCGCCAATCAGGAAGATCAGGCCATACAACGCCCAGAACAGCCCGGTGGTCACGCGTCGCGGATTGGCGCGATCGCGCCATGACAGCCATGCCACCACCAGCAGGATGATCCCCGCCAGCCACATCAGATATTGTTGCTGAAACATCACTCCCCTCCTTTGGCTTGCAGCGCCTGGTGGTTTAGCGCACCCAGCTCGCGGGCCAGCTGGCGATCAAGGCGAATCAGACGGGCGGAGTGGATCAGGAAGGCACAGAGGGCGGTGGGAATGCCCCACAACGCGATATGCAGCGGTTCAGTCTGAATTCCCGCCGACTCCTGCATAAAGTTGTGCATAAAGATAATGGCACCGAAGGCAACAAAGATGTCTTCACCAAAGAACAGACCGACGTTATCGGTGGCAGCCGACATGGCGCGCAGGCGATGGCGCACCTCCGCGGGCACGTCGCCATAGCGATTTTCCGTAGCGCCCTCCGCCATCGGCGCCAGCAGCGGGCGTACCATTTGCGGATGGCCGCCGAGGCTGGTCAGGCCGAGCGCGGCGGTGATCTCACGCACAAACAGATAAACAATCAGCAGACGTCCGGCAGTGGCGGTTTTGATCTGCGCAATCCAGCTTTGCGCCCGCTCCTTCAGGCCATGACGTTCCAGCAGGCCAATCACCGCCAGCGGCAACAACAGGATCAACGGCAGGTTACGGGTATTGAGGAAGCCGGAACCCAGTTTTTCTAAAATATCCGCCAGCGGCATATGCGCAGCCAGCCCGGTCACAAAACCGGCCACAATCACCACCAGCACCGGATTGAAGCGCAGCACAAAGCCCAGCACGATGGTCGCGATGCCGAGCAGCGGCCAAAGATTCACCACCTGTTCCATGTTTTCCCCTCTTCAGAAAATAAAAAGCCCGGCACAGAGCCGGGCAATCAGTCAAACCTTATGCGCAGGTGACGGCTATCTGCTGTGCTGCAAACGCCGCGCGCAACGCGTGGGCGAATTGCAACGCGTGCGCCCCGTCGCCGTGCAGACAAACCGTTTCCGCGTTCACCGCCACCCATGCGCCACTGACGCTTTGCACTTTACGTTGCTGCACCATAGCCAGCGTCTGGGCGATGGCCTGAGCGCTGTTATCGATCAACGCCCCCGGCTGGCTGCGTGGCACCAGCGCGCCGCTGGCCTGGTAACCGCGATCGGCAAACACCTCTTCACGCGTGCGCAGGCCATGATGGGCCGCCGCGCGAATCGACTCGCTGCCCGCCAGTCCCACCAGAATCAGCTGCGCATCCACCGCTTTGACCGCGCGCGCAATGGCATCGGCCAGCAGCGGATCGGCCGCCGCCTGGTTATACAACATGCCGTGCGGCTTAACGTGCACCAGCCGCTCGCCTTCGCTTTCCGCCAGACTCTTCAGCGCACCGATCTGGTAGATCATCTGCGCATACACCGTTTCCGGCGGCAGCTGCATGGCGCTGCGGCCAAAGTTCTCGCGATCGGGGAAGCTGGGGTGCGCGCCGATCGCCACGCCTGCCGCTTTCGCCCAGCGCACCGATTGCAGCATGGTGGTCGCATCACCGGCATGGAAACCGCAGGCGATGTTAGCGGAGCTGACCAGTTGCAGCAGCGCCTGATCGCTGGCGCTGCCTTCGCCAAGATCGGCGTTGAGATCAATTTTCATGTGCCAGCCCCCAGTTCATTTGATCAAATACCCGTTGTTGTTGCTGTTTCGCCTGCATCGCCTCTTCCAGCGTGCAGTGGATAAAGTGGATCGGTTCGCCGAGGCGCATCTGCGCCAGATGGTAGAGATCGGCTTCGATGATGCAGGCAATACGCGGATAGCCGCCGGTGGTCTGCGCATCGGCCATCAGCACAATCGGCTGCCCATTGGGCGGCACCTGCACCACACCCGGCACCAGTCCGTGCGACAGCAGGTCGCGCGTCGCTTTGCGATGCAGCGTACGCCCCTGTAAACGGTAGCCCATACGGTTACTCTGCGGGCTGAGTTTCCAGGCGCTGCGCCAGAAGCCTTCCTGCGCTTCGCGGGTAAATTCGCTGTATTCCGGGCCAGGCAGCGCGCGGATGCGGTTGCCCCACAGCAGCTGGCGCACCCCAGCCTTATGAGTGAATTGACGGGTGGCTTTGCCGAGCGGCAGCAGATCGCCATCCTGCAATTTGCGCCCGGCAAAACCGCCAAACCCGGCTTTGAGATCGGTGCTGGTGGAGTCCAGCATCGTCGGCACGTCATAGCCGCCATTCACCGCCAGATAACTGCGCATCCCGCGTGTCGGCATCGACAGGCTCAGCACCTGGCCCTTTTTCACCGGCAGCCGCCAGCCCGTCCATACCGCTTTGCCATCCAGATCGGCATTGCAGCTTGCGCCGGTGAGGGCAAACCAGCCATCACGCTGAAACTGCGCCTTAAACTGCCCTAGCACGATCTCCAGCACCGCGCTCTCTTCCGCATTGCCCACCAGCATATTGGCGGTGCGCATTGCGGGTTGATCGAGCGCGCCACTGACGCTGATGCCAAACTGCCGCCAGCCGTTGCGGCCCTGGTCCTGCACTGAGGTCATCAATCCGGCACGAAGAATTTTTAACATACGCCCTCCTTTTGCGGCACAAAGCGTACGCTGTCGCCAGGACGCAGCAGCGTGGGCGGTTGCTGTTGGGGATCGAACAGGCTGAGGGTGGTTTGCCCCAGCAGCTGCCAGCCGCCGGGCGTTGCCAGCGGATAGACGCCCGTCTGGCTG
The DNA here is from genome assembly GCF_059730485.1 of Pantoea sp. X-Soil-TKNS-1207. Lineage (NCBI taxonomy): Bacteria > Pseudomonadati > Pseudomonadota > Gammaproteobacteria > Enterobacterales > Erwiniaceae > Pantoea > Pantoea sp. X-Soil-TKNS-1207. The sequence goes on along the minus strand of NZ_AP035958.1, from coordinate 1,255,203 downwards.
CCGCCGATGCCCACCGAACCGGCCGGAACAATAACGCGGGGTTCCGCACGACGCGGCGTGTGTAAGCGGCTATCGAGGCCACCGAGATAAGGGAATCCTGGCTGAAAGCCAATGAAATAAACCACATAATCGCTGCTGCTGTGCAGCTCCACTACCTGGCGCGGCGTCATACCTGCATGATCCGCCACCACCAACAAATCCGGCCCGGCTGCGCCGCCGTAAATCACCGGGATCTCCACCAGACGTGATTCCGGCTGCTGCGCTTCGCTCTCTTCCCACCAGCGTTGCAGCCGTTCGATGGCATCCAGCGCATTATGTTGCGGATCGCGCAGCAGCAGCGTCAGATTGTTCATGCCGGGGATCGCTTCGGCTACCTGATCGTTCCCCTGCAGACGCTGGCACAATCCCCAGATGCGTTGCTGGCTGGCTAAGGAAACCGGTGGCTCCAGTTCCAGCACTACCGCGCGTTCACCCAGCAGATAACAACGTGCTCGTTGCAAAACCTACCTCCCGATCGTCATCAAAACGGGCAGCCCGCTAAGGCGGCGGCCCGAAAACGCGTGTCGCTTATGCTTTTAAGCCGATCAGTTATGCGAAAGTGACGGAGATGTGTCAACCGATTTGCGCCCTCAGCGGCAGCGAAGGGCGCAATAGCAGAAAAATCAGGCAGGATTGTCGATATCGATAAAGGTTACGTCGAGGCCGTAGCTTTGCGCCAGCCACTCGCCCAGCGCCCTGATACCGCCGCGCTCGGTGGCGTGGTGGCCGGCAGCAAAGAAGTGCAGCCCCTGCTCGCGCGCGCTGTGAATGGTTTGTTCGGACACTTCACCGGTGATAAAGGCATCCACGCCAAAGGCGGCAGCGCTATCGATAAAGCCCTGGCCGCCGCCGCTGCACCAGGCGATACGTTTGATCTTCTCCGGCGCGTTATCGCCGCAATGCAGCGGCGTGCGTCCCAGAGCCTGGGTGATGCGCTGCGCCAGGGCGTCACCGCTCAGCGGTTCCGCCAGCTCGCCCCACGGCACCAGCGGCATGATCTCACCCTGCACCTCAATCCCGAACAGGCGCGCCAGCTGGGCGTTATTCCCCAGATGCGGATGCGCATCCAGCGGCAGATGCCAGCCATACAGGTTGATGTCATTCGCCAGCAGCGTGCGCAGGCGCTGACGCTTCATCCCTTTAATCACCGGGGCTTCGCTTTTCCAGAAATAGCCGTGATGCACCATCACCGCATCGGCGTTGCGTTTTACCGCTTCGTCCAGCAACGCCTGGCAGGCGGTAACGCCGGTGATAATGGTCTTCACCTCGGCACGGCCTTCCACCTGCAAACCGTTGGGCGCGTAGTCGCTGAAGGCGCTGCTGTTAAGCTGCTGGTTAACGATATGTTCTAACTCGACATGATTCATAATGGCTCCCTGACCCATCAGGCCGCGCTGCGCGCGCGCTCGAAGGCGTCCAGTGTCTTTTTACGTGCGTCCTTATGTTCCACGATTGGCGCGGGATAATCGAGTGTCTTGTTATTTTTCTGCGCCCAGGCGTGCGGCTGATGGATGTGCGCGTCCGGTACATGCTGCAACTCCGGCAGCCACTGACGAATAAACTCACCCTGCTTATCAAAGCGCTCGCCCTGGGTGGTCGGATTGAAGATGCGGAAATAGGGAGCGGCATCGGTGCCGGTGGAGGCCGCCCATTGCCAGCCGCCGTTGTTGGCCGCCAGATCGCCATCCATCAGCTGCTGCATAAAATAGCGCTCGCCTTCGTGCCAGTCGATCAGCAGATCCTTCACCAGGAAGCTGGCGACAATCATGCGCAGCCGGTTGTGCATCCAGCCCAGCGCATTCAGCTGGCGCATCGCGGCATCGACAATCGGATAGCCGGTCCTGCCTTGCTGCCAGGCTTCGAGATGGCCTGGGTTCTTTTGCCAGCGCACGTTGCGCGTCCAGTCGACAAACGGTTGATGTTTGCACAGCGCCGGATACGCCACCATCAGATGGCGGTAGAACTCGCGCCAGATCAGTTCGTTCAGCCAGACAAAAGCCTTGCCCTCATTCAGCGCATCCGGGTGCTGTTTAACAATGCGATGCAGACACTGGCGCGGTGACAGCACCCCGGTCGCCAGATACACCGACAGTCGGCTGGTGCCATCCACCGCCGGTTTGTCACGCTCGGTCGGATAGGCCGCAACCGACTGCTGGGCGAAATGACGCAGCTGTTTTAACGCCGCGTCTTCGCCGGGCGGAAACAGCGTTGTGTCGAACTCTTCCATTGGATAATCAAAGGCCGGAATCTTTTTACCGGCGCTGACCGGGGCGCCTTCACGCGCGCGCGGCGCCATATGGCACTCCGGCAGCCCCTGATGCAGGCGACGCACAAAGGCTTTGCTGAACGGCGTAAACACTTTGAACATGGTGTTATTGCCGGTCTGCACGCTACCGGGCGGCAGCAGCAGGCTGTCGTCAAAGCCCTGACAAATCACCCCCTGATCGTCGAGGCGTTTTTCCGCCGCCGCATCGCGCTGGCGCTCATTGATTTCGTACTGATAGTTGTAAAACAGCTGGTCAACCTGGTGCTGCTCACAGAATTGCGCCAGATAATCCACCGAGTCGGAAAAGTCGTCGCACTGGTGATAGTGCAGTCTGATACCCCGCTCCGCCAGCGATGCCTGTAGCAGGCACAGGCTTTGATAAATAAATGCCGCCTGCTTCGGCGCCATATGATGTTGCTGCCACTGGCCGGGGGTGGCGATAAACAGCGCCAGCACCTGCGCTTTACTGTCGCGGCAGGCGGCATAGAGCGCGCTGTTGTCATTGATACGCAGATCATTACGCAACCAGACGAGATGGGTGGTCATAACACTCCAGGCATTATTGGCCGTAGCGCAGACGCAGCGCTTCCGGGTAAGGATCGAAGTAGCGTTGCTGAGTCAGCCACGGGTGCGGAAACTCCGCCATGTAGTGCTTCAGCATGGCGATCGGTGCCAGCAGCGGCTGCACGCCGCGACGATAGCGATCAATCAGCTGTGCCAGTTCCTGGCGCTGCGGCGAGGTCAGCTGACGACGGAAATAGCCCTGCACATGCATCAGCACATTGGTGTGATTGCGCCGGGTGGCCTGATGCGACAGCAGCTGCATCAGACGATTACGATACTCAAAAGCGTAATCCTCCAGTGATGACCACTCATCCATGGCGGCGACAAAGCGCCCCATTTCACGATATTCATCCTGCGCATGGGACAGCAGCAGCAATTTGTAGCGGCTGTGGAAAGCTACCAGCTGATGGCGCGTCAGCCCGTTACGCCACATCTGATTAAACTCATGCAGCGCATAGACGCGACCCATGAAATTTTCCCGCAGGTCGGCATCGTGCAGACGACCATCCTCTTCCAGCGGCAACCACGGCATCTCGCGTTGCAGAAAACGGGTGAACACGCCGGTGCCCGCTTTGCGGTTGTTGTTGGTATCCGGTTCATACACCCGCACCCGCTCCAGGCCACAGCTGGGCGATTTGGCGCACAGAATATAGCCGCACAGATGATGCAGCGATTTGACGCGTTGCGCGGACCACTGCGCCATTTCGTCTGTCACCTCCTGGCCGCCCTCTTTGCTGAAACAAAGGTGCACGCTTTCATCGCCCTCTTTGACCAGACGCAGCGCCGGGCGCGGCGTGGGCAGGCCAATCGCCATTTCAGGACACACCGGCTCAAAACGCACAAAGGGGGCGAGTTCGTCTGTCGCAAAGGCAAAACGCTTATGGCCGCCATCGAACCGGACGCTATCCCCGAGCAGGCAGGCGCTGATTCCTACAGGAATTCTTTCGCTCATACTTGTACAACCTCCGAAATCTTGTAGAGGTTTTAAGTGTAGCGGAAATGACGGCCAATAACAGCGTCACCGGCGTCCGGCAGCGGAAAATTGCGATAAAAAAACCCGGTGCTTCAGGGAAGTCACCGGGTGATTGGCGTGCGGAGCCGCGTTACCAGAAAATGCCCGCTGCCGCTTCGGATTGCGCCAGCCAGACCGGTTTCGCGCTGGTTTTGCACCACATACGATGCAGATAGCTGTAGAAACGTGCACGATCGGCACGGAACAGCATCACGGGGAGCGCCAGCACGCCCAGTAACACCACCAGCGCACGGCGCAGCACAACTTTGTAGAACGGATATGCCTGATACATGGTTGCCTCCTGGTGAAACGCTTAAAAATGTGATCTGTCGCAGATTTTACTGCTGATAGTGTAATTTTACTACTCCTCCGACCACTTTATTGATCTTTTTTTGGCTATTTCTTCACCCGCCTGAAATTAAGTTACATATATGTAAATTTTTAGTTCCTTTCGGGTGACAAACTTCCGCACGGACGCCAGCGCGATTTATTGTTAAAGTGAAGCGTTATCCATTTTTTGCCGCAGGAGTGCGTGTGACCACCATCTTGATCGTCGAAGATGAAAAGGAGATCCGGCGTTTCGTGCGCCTGGCGCTCGAAGGCGAAGGGCTAAAGATTGTGGAAGCCGAGCAGCTGCAACGTGGGCTGATCGAAGCCGCAACCCGCAAGCCCGATCTGGTGATCCTCGATCTGGGTTTACCCGATGGCGACGGCAATGACTTTATCCGCGAGGTGCGCCAGTGGAGCAGTATGCCGGTGATTGTGTTATCGGCGCGTACCGATGAACAGGATAAGATCGATGCGCTGGATGCCGGTGCGGATGACTATCTCACCAAGCCGTTTGGCATTGGAGAGCTGCTGGCGCGTGTGCGCGTATCGCTGCGCCGTCATCAGAGCAGCCAGCCAGAGCCGGTGCTGAGTTTTGGTGATGTCAGTGTCGATTTGGCGGCGCGCCGCGTGCTGCGTGGCGGTGAAGAGGTGCATCTGACGCCGACGGAGTTTCGTCTGCTCAGCCTGCTGCTGAACAATGCCGGTAAGGTGCTGACGCAACGTCAGTTGCTGAATCAGGTATGGGGGCCAAATGCGGTGGAGCACAGTCATTATCTGCGCATCTATATGGGCCATCTGCGCCAGAAGCTGGAAGCCAATCCGACGCAACCCAGCCATTTGCTGACCGAAACCGGCATCGGCTATCGGTTTATGCCATAAAAAAAGGCGCTTTACGCGCCTTTTTCTGTTCGCTTCGCTTAGGCGTTTTTCAACACTTCGCTGACGATTTCCACCGCTTCTTTCTCGATCTGCTGGCGATGCTCAGCGCCGAGGAAGCTTTCACAGTAGATTTTGTAGGCATCTTCAGTGCCGGATGGACGGGCGGCAAACCAACCGTTTTCCGTCATCACCTTCAGACCGCCAATCGCCGCACCGTTGCCCGGCGCAGCCGTCAGGCGCGCGGTAATCGGGTCGCCTGCCAGCGTCGCGGCGCTGACCATTTCCGGAGACAGCTTAGACAGCGCCGCTTTCTGGGCTGAGGTCGCTGCTGCCTGCAAACGGTTGTAGCTTGGCGCACCAAAGCGTGCCGCCAGCTCATCATAGTGCTGCTGCGGGTTTTTCCCGGTGACCGCGGTGATTTCCGCGGCCAGCAGACACATGATGATGCCGTCTTTATCGGTAGACCAGGCGGTACCGTCGAAGCGCAGAAAGGATGCCCCTGCGCTCTCTTCGCCGCCGAAGCCGAAGCTGCCGTCAAACAGGCCATCAACAAACCATTTGAAGCCCACCGGCACTTCCACCAGCTTACGACCGATGTCGTTCACCACGCGGTCAATCATCGCGCTGGATACCAGCGTTTTGCCGACGGCGACATCTTTGCCCCACTGCGGACGGTGCTGGAACAGGTAGTTGATCGCAACCGCCAGATAGTGGTTCGGGTTCATCAGACCGGCTGGCGTCACAATGCCGTGACGGTCGTAATCCGGGTCGTTGCCGAAGGCCAGGTCGAATTTGTCGCGGTAGGCCAGCAGGCCCGCCATCGCGCATTCTGACGAGCAGTCCATGCGCACCACGCCATCTTTATCCAGATGCATGAAGCGGAAAGTCTGATCGATGGCATCGTTAACGATGGTGATGTCCAGCTGGTAATGCTCAGCGATACGCTGCCAGTACGCCATGCCGGAGCCGCCGAGCGGATCGACGCCAATTTTCAGGCCGGCTTTCTGGATCGCCGGGAAATCAATCACCTGCGCCAGACCTTCGACGTACGGCTGAATCAGATCCTGTTCGACGATATGGCCGCTGACCCACGCCTGATCCAGAGGCAGACGTTTCACGTCTTTCAGACCCGCTTTCATCAGCTGGTTAGCGCGATCTTCCACCACTTTGGTGACGTTGGTATCGGCCGGACCACCGTTCGGCGGATTGTATTTGATCCCGCCATCTTCCGGCGGGTTGTGCGATGGCGTGATGACGATACCGTCAGCCTGCGCGCCACCACGTTTGTTGTGCTCAAGGATCGCGTTGGAGATAGCGGGCGTCGGCGTGTAGCCGTTGTCCTGCTGCACAATCACATCCACGCCATTCGCCGCCAGCACTTCCAGCACCGACAGAATCGCCGGTTCAGACAGCGCGTGCGTGTCTTTACCGACATAGCACGGGCCAGTGATGCCGTTCTTTTTACGCTCCTCGGCAATCGCCTGCGCGATAGCCAGGATATGCGTTTCGTTGAAGCTCTGACGTCCGGCGCTGCCGCGGTGGCCGGAGGTGCCAAATTTCACCGCATGTTCCGGATTGGCCACATCAGGCTGCAGGACGTAATACTGCGAGGTTAATTGTGCAACGTTAATCAAATCGCTCTGCTGGGCAGGTTGCCCGGCACGGGGGTGATTGGCCATTGGCGCTTCTCCCTGACGCTTCGGTTTAAATGGTGCCGCAAACTTTCTCTGTCAGTTCCTGCGGGAACTGCATGGCTAACATGATGTGCTCCACCATGCTGCATTTGCGACCGGTATTGGTATTGGTGATCACCCAATACGGCGTGCCGGGTACGTGCTTCGGCTTAGTATGGGTGCCATTTTGCAACAGCGTATGCTCGTCACCGGCAAAATAGACGCGGGTGCGGCCCTGCAACGAGGCAGTGGCTTCAGCAAAGGCTGCGGGATCCTGACGATAGAGCGTTGACAATACCAGCATGAAGCGGTTAACCGCCTTTTTCTGCTCCGCATACTCATCGGAAAGCAGCAGTTCACGCACCGCGCGAACGCGATCCTGAGGACGGGCGTTAGCCGCGACCGGCTGCGCGTCTTTGGCTGCGGCCTGAGACGCAACCGGGGCAGCAGGGGCACTCTGACCTGCCGTGAATTTCAGCATACGGCGCAAAATTTCGGAGGCGCTTTCACCAATGTGCTGGGTGTGGCTGGCAATATAACGGTAGAGTTCTTCGTCAACTTCAATCGTTTTCATCTTTTTCCGTACGATTCTGGCAAATGACAGAACCACGCTTTTCTGTACCGGCCTTAGCAAAATCCTGCCGTGCAAAATGTGAGCTGGCTCTAACATGAGGATTATAAAGTTAAATCCCAGGTGGCCGATAGCGCTGGCATCGTTTCAGGGCAAAAGTCGGAATATGCCCTAATGCCTGGCTCGCTGGCTCCTGAAGAGGTGAATCCATGATAACCTAAGCGCAGCCCACAACCGTAAGAACTTTGCCATGATTTTGAACGCCCGTCTGCAAACTGAACAATCTGCCCCTGATGCCACCCCAATTCTGTTAATTCATGGCCTGTTTGGCAGCCTGGATAACCTCGGCGTGCTGGCGCGCGGCCTGCGCGATGCCCGTCCCACCTTGCAGGTGGATGTCCGTAATCACGGTCAGTCCGGACGCAGTGACGTCATGAACTATCAGGTGATGGCGCAGGATATCGTCGCCACCCTGGATGCGCACGACATTGCGCGCGCGAGCGTCATCGGTCACTCCATGGGGGGAAAAATTGCCATGGCGTTAAGCGCTATCGCCCCGGAGCGCATTGAAAAACTGGTGATGATTGATATCGCGCCGGTGGATTATCAGACGCGCCGCCATGACGAGATTTTCGCGGCCATCCGCGCGGTGAGCGCCGCCGGGGTGACGCGCCGCAGCGAAGCCGCTGAGGTGATGCGTACGCTGCTGAAGGAAGAAGGGGTGATTCAGTTCATCCTCAAATCGTTCCATGAAGGCGAGTGGCGTTTTAACGTGCCGGTGTTGTGGGACAACTACAGCACCATTTCCGGTTGGGAAGACGTACCGGCATGGCCGCACCCGGCGCTGTTTATTCGCGGCGGTGACTCGCCCTATCTGGATAATCAGCACCGCGATGCCCTGCTGCGTCAGTTCCCGCAGGCGCATGCGCATGTGATCAGCGGCGCAGGCCACTGGGTTCATGCGGAGAAACCTGAGGCGGTTTTGCGCGCAGTCCGGCGCTTTTTTGTACTGTAAAAGCAAAAGCTTGCCGCAAACCGTTTAGGGTTGGCGTCGTGGATGGCGCTGGAGTATGATGTCGCGCTAAAAATTTGCCGCGGATGATTTTTTCACCGTGGTCGGGCCGATAATGTATAAATCGCGCAGCGCCTTTCCGCCGTTCGCGCCCACTCAGTTTTACAAACCATGGCAAAAGAACAGACTGACCGTACCACGCTCGATCTCTTCGCTGATGAGCGGCGTCCGGGTCGCCCCAAAACCAGTCCGCTGACGCGTGACGAACAGTTGCGGATTAACAAACGCAACCAGCTGAAACGCGACAAGGTGCGTGGGTTGCGTCGTGTCGAGCTGAAAATGTCCGGCGAGGCGGTTGATGCCCTCAACACCCTGGCTGAGCAACAAAACATCAGTCGCAGCGAATTGATTGAACAAATGCTGCTGGCGCAGCTCAAACTGTCGTAACGCACGCAGACCGCACGCACGAACAAAAGTGACCGCTTTACAAGTTCCGCCACTTTGCCCGGTCTGCTATCATTCGCTTAACTGTGCATTCTACTGACTTACTTTCACAATCAGGATTTAAGAGGTTACTTGACCCATGGCAATCGTAGGCATTTTCTTCGGCAGCGATACCGGCAACACTGAAAACATTGCAAAAATGATCCAGAAACAACTGGGTAAAGACGTTGCTGAAGTGCATGACATTGCCAAGAGCACCAAAGAAGATCTCGAAGCATTCGATATCCTGCTGCTGGGCATCCCGACCTGGTACTACGGCGAAGCGCAGTGTGACTGGGATGATTTCTTCCCGACGCTGGAAGAGATCGACTTCAACGGCAAACTGGTGGCATTGTTTGGCTGTGGCGACCAGGAAGACTACGCGGAATACTTCTGTGATGCGATGGGCACCATCCGTGACATCATCGAGCCGAATGGTGCGGTGATTGTTGGCCACTGGCCAACGGAAGGCTACCATTTTGAAGCCTCTAAAGGTCTGGCCGATGACAAACACTTCCTGGGACTGGCTATTGACGAAGATCGTCAGCCGGAACTGACCAACGAACGTGTTGAAAAATGGGTGAAACAGATTTTTGATGAGCTGCAATTACAGGCGATCATCGAAGCCTGATCCCCTGCCCTCCTCAATGTGGGCGCTGGCTCACATTGAGTTAAAGGAATTTCCTATAAAAATAATAGCTACTGTTTTTTAACTTTTTCCCGCAAATCTGTAGAATACCCGTAACGGTCATCCGCTTATTCCTCTGGCATCAGAATGAGGCTGAGTGAAATGGAAACAAAGACCTGCACGATCCCCGCCGGCGTTAGTGACACTTATCCTTACAGCCACTGGTGATTTCAGGACGTTACCTTGGTTTTCATTTCACTGCTTGAGTTCTATAATGAGACGCAAATGAGAATGCGCGTGATCGACATTCAAGGCCCTGCGCCGCAAGTGACTAGCAAAGTAACAGGACAATATCCGCATGACTGACAACAACTCCGCATTGAAGAAGGCTGGCCTGAAAGTCACGCTGCCCAGACTTAAAATTCTGGAAGTGCTTCAGGAACCCGAGTGCCATCACGTCAGTGCGGAAGATTTGTACAAACGCCTGATTGATATGGGCGAAGAGATTGGTCTGGCAACGGTATATCGCGTTCTTAACCAGTTCGATGACGCGGGCATCGTTACCCGTCATAACTTCGAAGGCGGTAAATCCGTCTTTGAACTGACGCAGCAGCATCATCATGACCACCTGATCTGCCTGGACTGTGGCAAAGTGATCGAGTTCAGCGATGAATCGATTGAAACCCGTCAGCGTGAAATTGCAACCCGTCACGGTATCAAACTCACCAACCACAGCCTGTACCTGTACGGCCACTGTGCGCTGGGAGACTGCCGCGAAGACGAGACGCTCCACGATAAGTAACGAAGTGTGCTATGCAGTATAAAAAAACCGGTGCCTGGCACCGGTTTTTTTGTTTCTGGATATCACTGCACCAGCGTTTCCTGCAAATATCGCCAGCGAGGAATCAAGGTACTGCAATCCAGCACCGCCAGCGAAATGCGGCTCTGGTTGTTACCATTCATCATCTGCAACTCGCGATACTGAATGGTGACCTCCTCGCTCTGCTGCGAAATGATGGTGTGTTCACTGGTGGCGATGCGCATCCCTTCACGCTGGCCGCGCAACTGGCGGAACAGCACCTCCATTGAGTTCAAATCGAATTGTTTCCCCTGCGGCGTCACCATTTTGAAGTCGGGGTGAAAGTGCGAGAGAAACAATTCAATGCTGTCGTCAGTGCTATCCGACTGATTAAAAATACGTTCGATAAGCTGATGTAAAACCACGACGCTGTGTTTGGCTTCCTGAGCGAGACTTGTCATTTTTTTTCCTTAGATAACCCGCGGAGCAACGCTGGAGAGCGCATAGCCTACCTGAAATACAGTTTTTAACACTCGTAAATGGATTAATTTTACTAAAGTCAGATTTGTCGCAAATACCGGTAACAAACACATTTTTTATGCCGTAGCATAAATGGTTGCCAGCCGTGATTTATCGCCAATAAAAAAGGGCGATTGCTCGCCCTTACATGATGATATGGTGAAAACGACAAAAAGAATTAATCGCCGATTTTCGCCCAGGTATCGCGCAAGCCTACGGTGCGGTTAAACACCAGCTTAGACGGCTGCGAGTACACGCTGTCTGCACAAAAATACCCTTCACGCTCAAACTGATACGGCGCCTGCGTTTCTGCATCGCGCAGTCCCGGCTCGACAAAGCCCTGTTTGATTTCCAGTGAATTCGGGTTGATGGTGGTGAGGAAATCCTCAGCCGCACCCGGATTCGCCACGCTGAACAGGCGATCGTACAGACGGAATTCCGCCGGCAGCGCATGAATGGCAGAAACCCAGTGGATCACGCCCTTCACTTTACGGCCATCTGCCGGATCTTTGCTCAGCGTATCGACATCGCAGGTACAGTAGATGCAGGTAATGTTGCCTTCATCATCTTTCGCCACGCGCTCAGCACGAATCACATAGGCGTTACGCAGACGCACTTCTTTGCCCAGCACCAGACGTTTGTACTGCTTGTTGGCTTCCTCACGGAAATCCGCGCGATCGATCCACACTTCACGGCTGAACGGCACATCACGCGTACCCATTTCCGGTTTGTTCGGATGGTTCGGCATGGTGATGATCTCTTCATGACCGGCTGGCAGGTTCTCAATCACCACTTTCAGCGGATCAAGCACTGCCATCGCACGCGGTGCATTCTCGTTGAGATCGTCACGGATGCATGACTCCAGCGACGCCATCTCGACGATGTTGTCCTGTTTGGTCACACCAATACGGCGACAGAATTCGCGGATCGATTCGGCGCTGTAACCACGACGACGCAGACCGGAAACGGTCAACATACGCGGGTCATCCCAGCCTTCAACGATCTTCTCGCTCACCAGCTGCGTCAGCTTACGCTTCGACATCACGGCATATTCCAGATTCAGGCGCGAGAATTCGTACTGACGCGGGTGCACCGGAATGCTGATGTTGTCCAGCACCCAGTCGTACAGACGACGGTTGTCCTGGAACTCCAGCGTACACAGCGAATGGGTAATGCCTTCCAGCGCATCGGAAATGCAGTGGGTGAAATCGTACATCGGGTAGATGCACCATTTGTTGCCGGTCTGATGATGCTCGGCAAACTTAATACGGTACAGCACCGGATCGCGCATCACGATAAAGCTGGAGGCCATATCGATTTTGGCGCGCAGACAGGCTTTCCCCTCGGCAAAACCGCCGTCACGCATTTTTTCAAACAGCGCGAGGTTCTCTTCCACCGTGCGATCGCGATACGGGCTGTTTTTGCCCGGCGCGGTCAGGGTGCCACGGTATTCACGGATCTCTTCCGGCGTCAGCTCATCAACATAGGCAAGGCCTTTATTGATCAGCTCAACCGCGTAGCTGTACAGCTGGTCGAAATAGTCTGAGGAGTAACAAACGTCTCCGCTCCATTCAAAGCCCAGCCATTGCACATCGCGCTTAATGGACTCGACGAATTCCATATCTTCTTTCACCGGGTTGGTGTCGTCGAAGCGCAGGTTGCACTGACCCTGGTAATCCTGTGCGATACCAAAGTTCAGACAGATCGATTTCGCATGACCAATATGCAGGTAACCATTCGGCTCAGGCGGGAAACGGGTATGCACGCTGTTGTGCTTACCGCTCGCCAAATCTTCGTCGATAATCTGACGAATAAAGTTCGTTGGGCGGGCTTCAGCCTCACTCATCTCAAAATCCTCAAATACAATACGGGTGATTTGTACTACGAAGTAACGGAGTATGATCCACAAAGCGCAGAAGGGAAACAACCGTTTGTTGGCCGTTTTAAAACAAAAAAGGCAGGAATTGCTTCCTGCCTTCCGGGTACATCACAAGGACTTAGCCTTTAACCTCGTACAGACGGGTTTCGCCTGCCACCACTGAACCACTTGCCAGCAGAGTAAGGCCGGAGAAATCATCGCTGTTGCTGATCACCACCGGACTGATCATCGAACGCGCATTGGCGTTGAGGAACTCCAGATCCATCTCCAGCACCGGCTGACCTGCGGCCACCGTCGCGCCCTCTTCGACCAGACGCGTAAAGCCTTTACCTTCCAGCGCCACGGTATCCAGCCCCATATGCACCACAATCTCTACGCCATTTGCGGTTTCGAGGCAGAATGCATGGTTGGTGTTGAAGATTTTCACGATAGTACCGGCAATCGGCGCCACCACGGTTTTACCGGTGGGCTTAATCGCCAGACCATCGCCCACCGCTTTGCTGGCGAAGGCTTCATCCGGTACCGCATCGAGCGCCACCACCTCACCGGAAACCGGTGCCAGCAGCGTTGCAATCACGGCTTTTTCGCTGTTGAGCACGGCCTGCGGTTGCGCCGCTGCTGCTGCTGCGGGTGCCGCGGCGGCAGGTGCGGAGGTCGCAGCAACCGGGCCTTTGGTCAGCACGTTTTTCATCGCGGTGGCGATGCTTTCCGCCTGGGTACCGACGATGATCTGCACGCTTTGCTTGTTCAGACGGATCACACCTGAGGCACCGAGGCGTTTCGCCACGCTGTCATTCACCTGTGAAGAGTCCTTCACGTTAAGGCGCAGACGCGTAATACAGGCATCAATGTTAGTCAGGTTTTCAGAACCGCCCAGAGCGCCAATATAGCGACGCGCCAGAGATTCCGTCTGGCTTTCGCCACTGCCGCTGTGATCGACATTGACGTCATAGCCGTCGGTTTCATCATCCGCAGACAGCTCACGGCCCGGCGTCATCAGGTTAAATTTCTGGATGGTGAAGCGGAACACCACATAGTAGATAGCGAAGAACACCAGACCTTGTGGGATCAGCATCCACCAGTGCACCGCCAGCGGGTTACGCGTCGACAGCACCATATCCACCAGACCGGCACTGAAACCGAAACCGGCAATCCAGTGCATACTGGCGGCGATAAAGACAGAGAGACCGGTCAGCGCCGCATGGATGACATACAGCACCGGCGCCACGAACATAAAGGAGAATTCCAGCGGTTCGGTGATACCGGTGAAGAAGGCTGCAAAGGCTGCCGCCAGCATGATACCGCCCACTTTGGCGCGGTTTTCCGGACGGGCGCAATGATAAATCGCCAGCGCCGCACCCGGCAGGCCGAACATCATGATCGGGAAGAAGCCCGCCTGGTAACGACCGGTGATGCCTGGGATACCGCTGCCATTGGCAATCGACTGTGCGCCGCCAAGGAATTTCGGAATATCGTTGATACCGGCAACGTCGAACCAGAATACCGAGTTCAGCGCGTGATGCAGACCAACCGGAATCAGCAGACGGTTAAAGAAGGCATAGATGCCCGCGCCGGCTGAACCCAGTTTCTGAATGTCCTCACCGAAGCCCACCAGACCGTTGAAGACCACCGGCCAGATATACATCAGGATAAAGGCGATGACGATCATCAGGAAGGAGACAAGGATCGGCACCAGTCGGCGGCCGCTAAAGAACGACAGCGCTTTTGGCAGCTCGACATGGCTGAAGCGGTTATACACTTCCGCGGAGATAATCCCCACCAGAATGCCGACAAACTGGTTTTCGATTTTACCGAAAGCGGCAGGAACCTGATCTAACGGTATTTTCTGAATCATGGCGACGGCGGCTGGCGAACACAGCGTCGTCACCACGAGGAAACCGACGAAGCCGGTCAGCGCAGCAGCGCCATCTTTATCTTTTGACATGCCATAGGCCACACCGATGGCAAACAGCACCGACATGTGTTCGATGATGGCGGAACCGGACTTGATCAACAACGCAGCCAGAGCGTTACCTGCCCCCCAGCTGTCTGGATCGATCCAATACCCTACCCCCATCAATATTGCCGCTGCCGGCAGGGTTGCTACCGGCACCATAAGCGCTCGGCCAACCTTTTGCAGATATCCTAGAATACTCACCTTTTTCTCCCCCTATGAGACTGGCGTTTTGCCGTAGTGCGGGTTGATTTTATTATCCCGGCACCCGGTACCTTGATGACACACTCACCACGAGGCGCAGTGTAAAGATAAATTAATTCGCCTCGCAAATTAAAACCACAACAACTGTGACTTTTATCACCAAAAATGACGTTTCGTTACCCGATCTGCTAGCCTTCACCACAAACTTATTTTATGATGAAAAATATCAGGACGCACTTTTCCCCTCATGGTTGAGCTTAAACGGATTACGCTTAAGAACAATCTGTAGAGAAAATCGCGACCCCACATTTCCAATCTTTAACTGAGGTGAAGACATGAGACTGATCCCTTTAGCCACACCTACCCAGGTGGGTAAATGGGCCGCACGCCATATTGTTAACCGCATTAACGCGTTTAATCCTGGCCCAGATCGTCCCTTCGTGCTAGGTCTGCCCACCGGTGGTACACCGCTGGAAGCGTACAAGCACCTGATCGAGATGCATAAAGCGGGCCAGGTTAGCTTTAAACACGTTGTCACCTTCAACATGGACGAATATGTCGGCCTGCCGAAGGAGCACCCGGAAAGTTACCATAGTTTCATGTACCGCAACTTTTTCGATCACGTTGATATTCAACCGGAAAATATCAATCTTCTGAATGGCAATGCCGAAGATATTGACGCAGAATGTCGCCAATACGAAGAGAAGATCCGCGCGCTGGGCAAAATCCATCTGTTTATGGGTGGCGTGGGCAACGATGGCCACATTGCCTTTAACGAACCCGCCTCCTCGCTGGCATCCCGTACCCGCATCAAAACGCTGACGCACGACACCCGCGTCGCCAATTCCCGTTTCTTTAACGGCGATGTGGATCAGGTGCCTAAATACGCCCTGACCGTCGGCGTGGGCACCTTGCTGGATGCCGAAGAAGTAATGATTCTGGTTACTGGCCATGTGAAAGCTCAGGCATTGCAGGCCGCCGTTGAAGGCAACGTGAATCATATGTGGACCATCAGCTGTCTGCAGCTGCATGCAAAATCTGTCGTGGTATGTGACGAACCCGCCACCATGGAACTGAAAGTGAAAACCGTGAAATATTTCCGCGAAATGGAAGCGGAAAATATGAAAGGTGTGTAAGACCACGTTGTAAAGATCCCGCTGCCCGTGCGCAGCGGGCTTAGCCGGGAGAGAAAAACGATGTACGCATTAGTAAACGGCCGGATTTTTACCGGTCATGAGATTCTGGATGACCACGCGGTAGTCATTGCAGATGGCCTGATTGAACGCGTCTGCCCGCGCGAGGCGCTGGACCCCTCGCTGCCGCAACAGGATGTTGCTGGTGCGTTTATCGCTCCCGGTTTTATCGATTTACAGCTGAACGGCTGTGGCGGCGTGCAATTTAACGATGATATTAATGCGCTGACCGTGGAAACGCTGGAAATCATGCAGCGCGCTAACGAGAAATCGGGCTGCACCAGTTACCTGCCGACGCTGATCACCAGCACTGACGAACTGATGAAGCGCGCGATTGAAACCATGCGCGCTTACCTCGCGAAGCATCAGAATCAGGCGCTGGGCCTGCACCTTGAAGGTCCGTGGCTGAACAAGGTGAAGAAAGGCACCCATAATCCCGCGCTGATTCGCCTGCCCGATGCGGAACTGGTGGATTTTCTCTGCGCTAACGCCGATGTGATCACCAAAGTCACGCTGGCGCCGGAAAATGCCGGCAGCGCGGTTATTCGCCAGTTGCGCGATGCCGGCATTATTGTTTCTGCCGGTCACTCCAACGCCACCTATGACGAAGCCAAAACCGGTTTTGCGGCTGGCGTCAGTTTTGCTACCCATCTGTATAATGCCATGCCTGCTTTCGCCGGACGCGAACCGGGTCTGATCGGTGCGCTGTTCGATTCGCCTGATGTATACTGCGGCATCATTGCGGATGGTTTACATGTCCACTACGCTAACGTGCGCAATGCAAAACGAATCAAAGGCGACAAACTGGTGCTGGTTACTGATGCCACTGCACCGGCTGGCGCGTCGATTGATAAATTTATTTTTGCAGGTAAAACAATATACTATCGCAATGGCCTTTGTGTGGATGAGCACGGTACCTTAAGTGGTTCCGCTATCACGATGATCGAAACGGTACAGAATTGCGTAGAACATTGCGGCATTGCGCTCGATGAAGCCCTGCGCATGGCAACGCTTTATCCGGCAAAGGCGATGGGTGTAGAGAAACAGTTAGGCACGGTCGAGGCAGGAAAAATCGCCAACCTGACGGTCTTTACCCGCGATTATCAAATCATTAAGACGTTCGTCAATGGAGACAACGTCCTCAGCGAGTAAGCATTGAATGACCACTGGCGGCCAGACTCAAATAGGAAATGTCGATCTTGTCAAGCAACTCAATAGTGCAGCCGTTTACCGGTTGATTGATCAACAAGGGCCTATTTCGCGCATCCAGATAGCCGAAGTCAGCCAGCTTGCGCCCGCCAGTGTTACCAAAATTACCCGCCAGTTGATTGAGCGCGGCCTGATAAAAGAGGTGGACCAGCAAGCGTCCACCGGCGGCCGCCGCGCCATCTCCATCATCACAGAAACCCGCCATTTTCATACCATCGGCGTGCGCCTCGGACGTAACGATGCCACGCTGACGCTGTTCGATCTCAGTGGTAAATCGCTGGCGCAGGAAGACTATCCGCTGCCGGAGCGCACTCAGGAAACGCTGGAAAATGCGCTGTTCAACGCCATCAGCGGGTTTATGGCGGCGCATCAACGCAAAATTCATGAACTGATCGCTATTGCGGTGATTCTGCCGGGGCTGGTGGATCCGATTAACGGCATCATTCGTTATATGCCGCACATTGCCGTCAGCCACTGGCCGCTGGTCGCCAGCCTGCAAAAACGTTTCAACGTGACCAGTTTTGTTGGCCATGATATCCGCAGCCTGGCCCTTGCCGAGCACTACTTCGGTGCAAGTCGCGACTGCGCAGACTCCATTCTGGTGCGTCTGCATCGTGGTACGGGCGCCGGTATCATCGCCAATGGACATATTTTTCTCGGCAGCAACGGAAACGTAGGCGAGATCGGCCATATTCAGGTGGACCCGCTTGGCGAGCGCTGCCATTGCGGCAACTTTGGTTGTCTGGAAACCATCGCCGCCAATGGCGCGATTGAAAACCGGGTGCGCCATCTGCTTAATCAGGGCTACCCGAGCACGCTGACGCTCAATGATTGCCAGATGACGCACATCTGCCGCGCCGCCAATCATGGCGATGCCCTGGCGTGCGAGGTGATTGAATATGTGGGCCGTTATCTCGGTAAAGCCATTGCGATCGCTATTAACCTGTTTAACCCGCAGAAAGTGGTGCTGGCCGGTGAAATCACCGAGGCAGACAAGGTGTTATTTCCGGCGATTGAGAGCTGTATCAACACCCAGGCACTGAATGCGTTTCGAAAAAATCTGCCAGTGGTACGCTCAGAGCTGGATCATCGTTCGGCTATCGGCGCTTTTGCGCTGGCGAAACGTGCGATGCTGAACGGCATTCTGCTGCAACATCTGCTGGAAGAGTAAACGATGCCTGCCACGCGGCAGGCCAGACCGGATGCAATCTATGACTATCAAAAGCGTAATCTGTGACATCGACGGTGTGTTGATGCACGACAATACCGCCGTTCCCGGCGCCCGCGAGTTTCTGCAACGCATCCTTGAAAAAAAGATGCCGCTGGTGGTGCTGACCAACTATCCATCGCAAACCGCGCAGGATCTGGCGAACCGTTTCGCCTCTGCCGGGATTGAAGTGCCGGATTCGGTGTTTTACACCTCGGCAATGGCCACGGCGGATTTTCTGCGGCGTCAGGAAGGCAAAAAAGCCTATGTGATTGGTGAAGGTGCGCTGATCCATGAGCTATATAAAGCCGGTTTCACCATCACTGACATCAATCCTGATTTTGTCATTGTCGGTGAAACCCGCTCCTTCAACTGGGACATGATGCATAAGGCGGCGTTTTTTGTTGCCAACGGCGCCCGCTTTATTGCCACCAACCCGGATACCCACGCGCGTAATTTCGTCCCTGCCTGCGGTGCGCTGTGCGCCGGGATTGAGAAAATTTCCGGTCGCAAGCCGTTCTATGTCGGCAAGCCCAGCCCCTACATTATGCGAGCGGCACTGAATAAGATGCAGGCGCATTCAGAAGAGACGGTGATTGTTGGCGATAATCTGCGTACCGATATCCTGGCAGGATTCCAGGCCGGTCTGGAGACCGTGCTGGTGCTGTCTGGCGTATCAACCCTGAGCGATATTGACGCCATGCCATTCCGTCCGGACTGGATCTACCCGTCCGTTGCCGATATCGACCTGTTCTGATTATCACCACAACTTATGGCCCGTCTGAGCGCTGAGCTTAGCCGGGCTGCTCCCCTTCCCCGTCCCCCGCGCGTTTGCCCCTCGTGCCGTATCGCTCACAAAACCAGCGAAAATATGAATTCATTAGATGGCATCTAATAAAATTGCGATTTAATTGAATTAAATTCAATTTTATTGCCTCACCAACATTCTTTTTCTCAACTAATCGTTTATTTGCTTGCATTACCACCATCAAATAGCGCATTTTCTTATACATCACGCAGCCGATGCTGCCGGACAAACGTAGAAATAACATCCCCGCAGGGTGAGATCAGGAGTCAGTTATGTGTTCGATTTTTGGTGTGCTGGATCTGAAAACCGATCCAATTGAACTGCGCAAGAAAGCGCTGGAATGTTCCCGTCTGATGCGCCACCGCGGCCCGGACTGGTCAGGCGTTTACGCCGATGACAAAGCCATTCTGGCGCATGAGCGCCTGTCGATTGTTGACGTCAACAACGGCGCACAGCCGCTGTACAACGCCGATCACACCCATGTCCTGGCCGTAAACGGTGAAATCTACAACCATCAGGCGCTGCGTGCTGAACTGAGCGACCGCTACCAGTTCCAGACCGGCTCTGACTGTGAAGTCATCCTCGCGCTGTATCAGGAAAAAGGCGTTGATTTCCTTGACGATCTGCAAGGCATGTTCGCCTTCATTCTGTGGGACAGCGTGAAGCAGCAATATCTGATTGGTCGTGACCATATCGGCATCATCCCGCTGTATATGGGTAACGATGAGCATGGCAACTTCTATGTCGCTTCAGAAATGAAAGCGCTGGTGCCGGTGTGCCGTTCCATCAAAGAATTCCCGCCGGGAAGCTACCTCTCCAGCACCGATGGCGAAATCCGTCGTTACTGGCAGCGTGACTGGATGGATTACAAAAGCGTTGAGAACAACGTCACTGATGCGGCTGGCCTGAAACACGCACTGGAAGAATCCGTGAAAAGCCACCTGATGTCAGACGTACCTTACGGTGTGCTGCTGTCTGGCGGTCTGGACTCCTCGATCATTTCTGCGGTAACCAAACGCTTTGCGGCGAAACGCGTAGAAGATCATGACAAGAGCGACGCCTGGTGGCCGCAGCTGCACTCTTTCGCTGTGGGTCTGGAAGGTTCACCGGATCTCAAGGCGGCGAAATCTGTCGCTGAACATCTTGGCACCGTGCACCATGAAATTCACTTCACCGTGCAGGAAGGCCTGGATGCGATCCGTGATGTGATTTACCACATCGAAACCTATGATGTGACCACCATTCGCGCCTCCACGCCGATGTATCTGATGTCGCGTAAAATCAAAGCGATGGGCATCAAAATGGTGCTGTCAGGCGAAGGTGCGGATGAAGTCTTTGGTGGCTACCTCTACTTCCACAAAGCGCCGAACGCCAAAGAGTTCCACGAGGAGAACGTACGTAAGCTGCTGGCCCTGCATATGTATGACTGCGCCCGTGCCAACAAAGCGATGTCCGCCTGGGGCGTGGAAGCGCGCGTGCCGTTCCTCGACAAGAAATTCCTTGATGTCGCGATGCGCATCAACCCGGAAGATAAATTATGTGGCAGCAACGGCAAGATGGAAAAACACATCCTGCGCGAATGCTTCTCCTCTTATCTGCCGGAAAGCGTGGCCTGGCGTCAGAAAGAGCAGTTCTCTGACGGCGTAGGTTACAGCTGGATCGACACGCTGAAAGAAGTTGCGGCGCAACAGGTCAGCGATCAGCAGCTGGCGACCGCCCACTTCCGTTTCCCGTACAACACGCCGAACTCAAAAGAGGCGTATCTGTACCGTGAGATCTTTGAGGAGCTGTTCCCGATCGCCAGCGCGGCCGAATGTGTGCCTGGCGGTCCGTCAGTGGCCTGTTCTTCCGCCAAAGCGATTGAGTGGGATGAGGCGTTTAAATCCATGGATGATCCATCAGGCCGTGCGGTCGGTGTGCATCAGTCAGCCTACAAATAAGGTTTTTTCCGTGGTGAATAAGGGACCTGAAAAGGTCCCTTTTTTTTGCAATTGCACTTGTTTCGATCGAAAATTGCCGAATAAATCATCAGCCTGGTTACAAGCCAGACAAACAGGTGCATTAAGGCAAAAAACGGTAAAAAATTTGTTGACGCTAAAAGGCTCAATACGCATAATGCGCCCCGCAACGCCGATGAAGGTAACGCGAAAAAAGATGGCTACGTAGCTCAGCTGGTTAGAGCACAGCACTCATAATGCTGGGGTCACAGGTTCGATTCCCGTCGTAGCCACCATCTTTTTGCGGGAGTGGCGAAATTGGTAGACGCACCAGATTTAGGTTCTGGCGCCGCAAGGTGTGCGAGTTCAAGTCTCGCCTCCCGCACCATTTCAGTCTTCGGCAGCCGGATGGGGTATCGCCAAGCGGTAAGGCACCGGTTTTTGATACCGGCATTCCCTGGTTCGAATCCAGGTACCCCAGCCAATCCGATGCACTCTCGTGGATACGAGTCGACTATTGGGATATCGCCAAGCGGTAAGGCACCGGTTTTTGATACCGGCATTCCCTGGTTCGAATCCAGGTATCCCAGCCATCATCGGGTGCTAAGCAGTAAGAAGTACAATTTGGCTACGTAGCTCAGCTGGTTAGAGCACAGCACTCATAATGCTGGGGTCACAGGTTCGATTCCCGTCGTAGCCACCATATTATTGGGGTGTCGCCAAGCGGTAAGGCAGTGGATTCTGATTCCACCATTCCGGGGTTCGAATCCCTGCACCCCAGCCATACAAAGACAATTTGATTAAACACCTATTGGGGTGTCGCCAAGCGGTAAGGCACCGGATTCTGATTCCGGCATTCCGGGGTTCGAATCCCTGCACCCCAGCCAAATTGCACAATAAAGCCCGCTTTTGCGGGCTTTGTTGTTTTTGCGTTTGATTATTTGCCTGACCAGGAGCGCATCAATGCGCTCCCTACAATCACAGCCCCAGGGCGTAACGCAACACCTTCCGTTTTAACGCCCCCGCATGTTCCGCCGCGATCAGCCCGAGATTGCGGGCAAAGCGTAACGGCGGCAATTTATTGCTGAAGGCGAAGTAAAACAGATCCATCCCGCCCTGCATCAGCAGATTGTCTCTGCGGCGCTGACGCTGATAACGCTGCAATACCGCCGCCGATGACCACGACTCGGCCTGACGACGCGCTTCCACCAGCGTATCCAGCAGCGCATCGACATCACGATAGCCGAGATTCACCCCCTGCCCGGCCAGCGGGTTGATGGTATGCGCCGCATCCCCCACCAGCGCCAGCCCACCGGTGACATAGCGGGTGGCATGACGCCGTACCAGCGGGAAAGATGCCGCCGCTTTCACCTGGAAACGTCCGACACGCGCCGGGAAATGAGCGTGGATCTCCTTCTCCAGCTGCGGCAGGGGCAGACTCTGTAACTGGCGAATACGCGACGGCGCGTCATACCACACCAGCGAGGCATGATGATCGAACAACGGCAGAAAGGCGCGCGGCCCTTCCGGCGTAAATTGCTGCCAGGTGGCATCACCGACTTCGTGCTCGCACTCCACGCTGATTAACATGCAGGATTGCGCGTAGTTCCAGCCATGCACGCCAATACCGGCCAGCTGCCGCACGCGTGAGTTGGCGCCATCCGCCCCCACCACCAGCCGCGCATCGAGCGTGGTGCCGTTATCCAGCTGCACATGCCAGCCGCCGCTGTGGGGCAACAGATTCTCCAGACTCGCCGGGCAACATAAGGTCACCCCGTCTTCCTGCATCTTTTCCCACAGCGCGCGTTGCAGCACGCTGTTTTCCACCATGTAGCCCAGCTCAGGCAGGCCGAGCGAGGCCGCATCGAAGGTGACATGGGCGGTTTGCCACTCCCAGGTTTCCAGCTTGCGGTACGGCGCGCAGCGCATCGCCTGCACTCGCGGCCAGACGTTAAGCTGTTGCAGTAGCGCCACCGAGGAGGCGCCTATCGCCGAAATACGCACGTCTGGCGCGCGCTCAGCATCAAAAGGCGCGGGTTCGGCACGTTCCACCACCGCCACGCGAAACTGCTGCTGCGCAAGGCCGCAGGCCAGTGCCGCTCCGACCATGCCACCGCCGATCACCACCACATCAAACTGTGAATCCTGCATTGCCTGTTATCCCTCTTCCTGACGCCGTGCTTATTCTGCGAAGTGTACCGGAAATTCGTATCACGATCAGAAAAGCCCTTACCCTTATACTGGTCACAACAGCATCAAAGCATTACAATACGCGCCCAGCACTTACCTGCACTGAATTAATGGCTAGCTCGATGACCAAAAAACTGCATATCAAAACCTGGGGCTGTCAGATGAATGAGTACGATTCATCGAAGATGGCTGACCTGCTGAACAGCACGCACGGCTACACCCTGACTGAGGAAGCTGATGAGGCGGATGTTCTGCTGCTCAACACCTGCTCTATCCGTGAGAAGGCGCAGGAGAAGGTTTTCCATCAGTTAGGACGCTGGAAAAAGCTGAAAGAGCGTAATCCCGACCTGATCATTGGCGTGGGCGGCTGCGTGGCTTCCCAGGAAGGCGATCATATTCGTCAGCGCGCGCCTTGCGTTGATATCGTGTTTGGCCCGCAAACGCTGCATCGCCTGCCGGAGATGATTAACACGGTGCGCGGCAGCAAAAGCCCGATCGTTGACATCAGCTTCCCGGAAATCGAAAAATTCGACCGTCTGCCCGAACCGCGCGCCGAAGGCCCCACCGCGTTTGTCTCCATCATGGAAGGCTGCAACAAATACTGTACTTTCTGCGTGGTGCCTTACACCCGTGGCGAAGAAGTGAGCCGCCCGAGCGACGACATTCTGCTGGAGATCGCCCAACTGGCGGCGCAGGGTGTCCGTGAAGTCAACCTGCTGGGACAGAACGTAAACGCCTATCGCGGCGCAACCTTTGACGGTGACATCTGCACTTTTGCCGAGCTGCTGCGCCTGGTCGCGGCGATTGACGGTATCGACCGCATTCGTTTCACCACCAGCCACCCGATTGAGTTCACCGACGACATCATTGATGTTTATCGTGATACGCCGGAGCTGGTGAGCTTCCTGCATCTGCCGGTACAGAGCGGCGCTGACCGTATCCTGACGCTGATGAAACGCGCACACACCGCGCTGGAGTACAAAGCGATCATCCGTAAGCTGCGCGTAGCACGCCCGGATATTGAGATCAGCTCGGACTTCATCATCGGCTTCCCTGGCGAAACCCAGCAGGATTTTGAACAGACCATGAAACTGATTGGTGATATCAATTTCGATATGAGCTTCAGCTTCATCTACTCCGCGCGTCCGGGTACCCCGGCGGCCGATCTGCCGGACGATGTGCCGGAAGAGGAGAAGAAACAGCGTCTGTACATCCTGCAGGACCGTATCAACCAACAGGCGATGGCGATTAGCCGCCGTATGCTGGGCACGGTACAGCGTATTCTGGTGGAAGGCACCTCACGTAAAAACGTGATGGAGCTGTCGGGCCGTACCGCCAACAACCGCGTAGTGAACTTCGAAGGCTCCGTGGCGATGATTGGTAAGTTCGTTGACGTGGAAATCGTCGATGTTTATACCAACTCGCTGCGCGGTAAAGTGGTGCGTACTGAAGCCGAAATGGGCCTGCGCGTGGTGGAAAGTCCGGCTTCGGTCATTGCGCGTACGCGTAAAGAGAACGAAATCGGCGTGGGTACCTTCCAGCCTTGAACCCCCGACCTTTGAGCGACAGCGCACAAAACGCTGTCGCCTGTTACCTCAGGCAGCACTTGGTTTCTGCAGGTGCTGCCCAAATATCTCCCCTGAAGCTTGCGCCCAGGCGTTGCCCCATAAATAATTCCGTAATGATGCGTCAGGCTTGCTGCCACGCGTCGGACACATTTTTTCAACTGGCCCTGAGTGACCCAAAGGATTCATTTGAATATCGAAACTCGTGAAATCGCCCTTGAACCGGTAGATAACCGCCGACTGCTCAGCCTGTGCGGTCCGTTTGATGACAATGTGAAACAGCTTGAACGACGTTTGGGGATCGAAATCAATCGTCGTGACAACCAGTTTAAGCTGGTTGGCCGCGCCCTGTGCGTCAATGCGGCGGCAGATATTCTGCGCACCCTGTATGTGGATACGGCGCCGGTACGCGGCCAGATCCCGGATATCGAGCCGGAGCAGATCCATTTAGCGATCAAAGAGAGTCGCGTACTGGAACAAACCGCCGAAAGCGTGCCGGAATTCGGCAAGGCGGTAAACATCAAGACCAAGCGTGGCGTTATTAAGCCGCGTACGCCGAACCAGGCGCAGTACATCGCCAATATCCTCGATCACGACATCACCTTCGGCATCGGCCCGGCCGGTACCGGTAAAACCTATCTGGCGGTTGCGGCGGCAGTCGATGCGCTGGAGCGCCAGGAAATTCGCCGTATTCTGCTGACGCGTCCGGCGGTGGAAGCCGGGGAAAAACTTGGCTTCTTGCCGGGCGATCTCAGCCAGAAGGTCGATCCTTATCTGCGCCCGCTGTACGACGCGCTGTTCGAGATGCTCGGCTTTGAGCGCGTGGAAAAGCTGATGGAACGCAACGTCATTGAAGTTGCGCCCCTCGCCTATATGCGCGGTCGTACGCTGAATGACGCTTTTATCATCCTTGATGAGAGCCAGAACACCACCATCGAACAGATGAAGATGTTCCTGACGCGTATTGGTTTTAACTCGAAAGCGGTGATTACCGGTGACGTGACGCAGATTGACCTGCCACGCCATACCAAATCCGGCCTGCGCCACGCGATTGAAGTGCTGTCGGAAGTGGATGAGCTGAGCTTCAATTTCTTCCACAGCGAAGACGTGGTGCGCCATCCGGTGGTCGCGCGTATCGTTATCGCCTATGAAGCCTGGGAAGAAGCGGATCAGAAACGCCGCGACAAACAGGCCGAAGAACGTAAACGCGAAGCGCTGGCTACACAGCTTGCTTCCCAACCCAGCCCGCAGGAGCCTTCATGAGCGCGGTGATTCTTGATTTACAACTCGCCTGCGCCAGTAGCCAGGGATTGCCCGACGAAGCCGCATTTCAGCGCTGGCTGGAAGCGGCGGTAACGCCGTTCCAGCCGGAGAGCGAAGTCACCATTCGTCTGGTGGATGAAGCGGAAAGTCATGAGCTAAATCTGACTTATCGTGGCAAAGACAAGCCGACCAACGTGCTCTCCTTCCCCTTCGAAGCACCGCCGGGCATCGAGTTGCCGCTACTTGGCGACCTGATTATTTGCCGTCAGGTGGTGGAGCAAGAGGCTGCTGAGCAAGGAAAAACCGTGGAGGCCCATTGGGCGCACATGGTGGTTCACGGCACGCTGCATCTGCTGGGTTATGACCATATCGAAGACGAAGAAGCCGAAGAGATGGAAGCACTGGAGACCGAGATAATGCTTGCTCTTGGTTATCCTGATCCGTACATTTCGGAGAAAGAAGACGCCTGAGCCTCTGGCTCAGGTATTTCCGCTGCTGGCCTGGAAGCCGGTAGTTCCATTCCCTCATTCGAGAGAACTAAATAAAAACGCCATGAGCGACGACCATTCTCAAAACAGCGACGCACCCAGTAGTAAAAAGGGATTTTTTTCCCTGTTAATCAACCAACTGTTCCACGGCGAACCTAAAAACCGTGATGAACTGCTGGGGCTAATCCGCGATTCTGAGCAAAAAGAACTGATTGACCAGGACACGCGCGACATGCTGGAAGGCGTACTGGATATTGCCGAACAGCGCGTCCGCGACATCATGATCCCCCGCTCGCAAATGATTACCCTGAAACGTAATCAGAGCCTTGAAGAGTGCCTGGCGGTGATTATCGAATCCGCCCACTCACGCTTCCCGGTGATCAGCGAAGATAAAGATCATGTTGAAGGCATTCTGATGGCCAAAGATTTGCTGCCCTTTATGAGCAGCGCCTCAGAGCCGTTCAGCATCGAGAAAGTGCTGCGCACCGCCGTGGTGGTGCCGGAAAGCAAGCGCGTTGACCGTATGCTGAAAGAGTTCCGTTCACAGCGCTACCATATGGCGATTGTGATTGATGAGTTTGGCGGCGTGTCGGGTCTGGTGACCATTGAAGACATCCTCGAACTGATTGTCGGAGAGATTGAAGACGAATATGACGATGAAGAGGATCGTGATATCCGTCAGTTAAACCGCCACACCTATACGGTGCGTGCGCTGACGCAGATTGAAGACTTCAATGAGGTATTCGGCACCGGCTTCAGCGACGACGAAGTCGATACCATTGGCGGTCTGGTGATGCAGGGATTCGGCCACCTTCCCGCGCGCGGCGAAAGCATTGAAATTGATGGTTACCAATTCAAGGTCGCCATGGCTGACAGTCGCCGTATCATCCAGGTGCATGTAAAAATTCCGGAAGACTCGCCGCTCCCCCAACTGGATGACGAAGAATAAGTTTATGGCTTTAGCCTCTCTCTACTCGCGGCAGCGGGTCCGCCTGCTGCTGGCGTTGATAACGGGTGCCATCGGCACCCTTTCCTTTTCCCCCTATGATTTCTGGCCAGCGGCCCTGATTTCGCTGTGCGGCCTGCAACTGCTGTTGCTGGATCGCCGTACCGCGCAGGCTTCAGCCATTGGTTTCGCCTGGGGTTTTGGTCTGTTCGGCAGTGGCATCAACTGGGTATACGTCAGCATCGCTACCTTTGGTGGTATGCCCGGCCCGGTCAACGTGTTCCTGGTGATCCTGCTGGCCGCCTATCTGTCGCTCTATCCGATGCTGTTTGCCATCCTGCTGAATCGCCTGTGGCCGCGCGCGACCCTGTGGCGTCTGGCGCTGGCGGCACCGGCGTTGTGGCAGATCACCGAATTCCTGCGCGGCTGGATCCTCACCGGCTTCCCGTGGTTGCAGTTCGGCTACAGCCAGATTGACGGTCCGCTCAAAGGCCTGGCGCCGCTGGCGGGGGTGGAAACCATCACCTTCCTGCTGATGGTGATTGCTGGTCTGCTGGTGTATGCCCTGCATCAGCGCAGCGTAAAAAGCCTGGTGGCTGCCGCGATCCTGCTGCTGCTGCCGTGGCCGTTGCGGATGCTGCAATGGTATCAGCCGCTGCCAGAACGCAGCGTTGATGTGGCAATGGTGCAGGGAAATATCCCGCAGTCGATGAAGTGGGACCCGCAGCAGCTGCTGAATACCCTGCGTATCTACACTTCGTCCAGCCAGCCGTGGATGGGGAAAGCCCCGATCATCATCTGGCCAGAATCGGCGATTACCGACCTGGAAAGCAATCAGCAGCCGTTCCTGCACGCGCTTGATGACGAATTACGCGCCAGAGGCAGCTCGCTTATCACCGGCATCGTCGATTCACGTCTGGAAGGCGACAACCGTTATCACGATTACAATTCGGTGATTGTGCTGGGCGGAGAGCAGCCTTACAGCTACCAGAGTCAGAATCGTTATCAGAAGAACCATCTGGTGCCGTTCGGTGAGTTTGTGCCGCTGGAAGATTTACTGCGTCCGCTGGCGCCGTTCTTTGATTTGCCGATGTCGTCCTTCAGCCGTGGGGCTTACATCCAGCCGCAGCTGAAAGTGTCGGGCTACAACCTGACCAGCGCCATCTGCTATGAAATCGTGCTGGGCGAACAGGTGCGAGCCAATTTCCGTCCGGATACCAATTTCCTGCTCACCGTATCAAACGATGCCTGGTTTGGTCACTCCATCGGCCCGTGGCAACATCTGCAAATGGCGCGGATGCGTGCGCTGGAGCTGGGACGTCCGTTGCTGCGTTCCACTAATAATGGCGTCACCGCCGTGGTCAATGCCAATGGCGACATAGACAAGATGCTGCCGCAGTTTACCCAGGACGTGCTGACAGCCAAAGTCACGCCGACCAGCGGCATCACGCCTTATGATAAAGCGGGCGTCTGGCCGGTCTGGGTACTTACCCTGCTGGGTGTGATGCTGGCATTTATCCGCCGCCGCCGTTAACCGCGACAGATATCCTCCAAGGCGAAGCTGACCCTTCGCCTTTTTTTATCGCGCTTTTCCGCTCCCTTCTCTCACCTTTCCCACATTCTCTGCTGCTTTTTTACACTCATTAATCGCTTTGGCACGATCATTGCTATTTATTTCAGTGTTTTTCGTAAACATCAGCGATTGTCAGCGTAATACGGATTTATCCGCACCATAACAACGCACCAATCCGCACCATTCTGGCGCAGTGGTCAAATATTGCCTTTTATTGGTGCGGCGCGGCTCGCAAAAAAGAAACTTCTTTGTTTCATTGCGTTAACAATTCGCTATGTTAATCCTGAACTGCGCGCCATTAAGCGCGGGGATAACCAGAAAAGCAGCAGGAAATACACACAACATCACAAATCTGCGTAGTAAATATGCTGCGCGACATCCATACGAAGGAGTTGGAACATGCAGATGCGCAAAGTGGCATTATCTCTTCTGCTGTTAGGTGCAGCAGCGGGGGCGGCCCAGGCGGAAGATCTCAGCGGCACCCTGAAAAAAATTAGCGACAACGGCGTGATTGTCGTCGGGCACCGTGAATCATCAGTTCCCTTTTCTTATTATGATAACCAGCAAAAAGTGGTCGGCTATTCACAGGACTACTCCAACGCCATTGTGGCCGCGATTAAAGCCAAGCTGAACAAGCCGGATTTGCAGGTCAAAATGCTGCCAATCACCTCACAAAACCGTATTCCGCTGCTGCAAAACGGCACCTACGATTTTGAGTGTGGTTCCACCACCAACAACCTTGAGCGTCAGCAACAGGCGGCCTTCTCTGACACTATTTTTGTCATCGGCACCCGTCTGCTGGTCCAGAAAGGCAGCCCGATTAAAGATTTCGCCGATCTGAAAGGCAAAACCGTCGTGGTGACCTCGGGTACCACCTCTGAAGTTCTGCTGCATAAGCTGAACGATGAGAAAAAAATGGATATGCGCATCATCAGCGCCAAAGACCACGGCGATTCGTTCCGTACGCTGGAAACCGGCCGTGCCGTTGCCTTTATGATGGATGATGCCCTGCTGGCAGGCGAGCGCGCGAAAGCGAAGAAACCGGACAACTGGGAAATCGTCGGCACGCCGCAATCGAAAGAAGCCTACGGTTGTATGCTGCGTAAAGATGATCCGCAGTTCAAAACTCTGGTGGACGATACCATCGCCAAAGCACAGACCTCAGGTGACGCAGCGAAATGGTTCGATACCTGGTTCAAACAACCTATTCCGCCGAAAAACCTGAACATGAACTTCGAGCTGTCTGACGACATGAAAGCGCTGTTCAAATCACCTAACGACAAAGCACTGAACTAACGACAACAACAAGGGCAGCCGCGCTGCCCTCTCGATTGCTGAACACGCGGTGCGGACAGACAGACTCTCTCAGGTCGTTCCCCTGAGAAGGGCAATAAGACACCGCTCATCAATCTTCTGGGTAGCTTCCGCTACCCTTTTTTTACCGGAGCTTGTTATGGGTATCGACTGGAACTGGGGCATTTTTTTACAACAGGCCCCGTTCGGCAATACGACCTACCTCGGCTGGCTGTGGTCCGGATTTCAGGTGACCGTTGCCGTCTCCTGCTGCGCCTGGATTATCGCTTTCCTCGTAGGTTCCTTATTTGGCATTCTGCGTACCGTACCGAACCGCTGGCTTTCGACCCTCGGTACCTGCTACGTAGAACTGTTTCGTAATATTCCGCTGATTGTGCAGTTCTTCTTCTGGTATCTGGTGGCGCCGGAACTGGTGGGACAAAACCTTGGCATGTGGTTTAAATCGGAACTGGACCCCAATATTCAGTTCTTCTCGGCGTCCGTGATTTGTCTGGGGCTGTTCACCGGCGCACGCGTGTGCGAGCAGGTCCGCGCGGCGATCCAGTCGCTGCCCAGCGGCCAGAAAAACGCGGGACTGGCGATGGGCCTGACGTTGCCGCAGACCTACCGCTATGTGTTGCTGCCGAATGCCTATCGCGTCATTGTTCCGCCGATGACCTCGGAAATGCTCAACCTGGTGAAAAACTCGGCCATTGCCTCCACTATCGGCCTGGTCGATATGGCCGCGCAGGCCGGTAAGCTGCTGGACTATTCAGCCCATGCTTACGAATCTTTCACCGCCATCACCCTGGCTTACGTGGGTATTAACCTGGTGATTATGCTGATCATGAATCTGGTAGAACGCAAAATTCGCCTGCCCGGCAATCTGGGAGGCAAGTAAATGTACGATTTTGACTGGAGTTCGATTCCTCCCAGCCTGCCCTACCTGTTAAGCGGGATGGTGATTACCCTGAAAATCACCGCGGTTGCGGTGGTGTTTGGCATTATCTGGGGCACCATTCTGGCGGTGATGCGTCTGTCGGCGCTCGCGCCGGTGCGCTGGTTCGCCAAACTGTACGTCAACCTGTTCCGCTCTGTGCCATTGGTGATGGTGCTGCTGTGGTTCTATCTGGTGGTACCGAGCTTTTTGCAGCAGGTACTGGGCATCTCGCCCAAAACCGATATCCGCCTGATCTCCGCCATGGTGGCGTTTGCGCTGTTTGAGGCCGCCTACTATTCAGAGATTATTCGCGCCGGTATCCAGAGCATCTCGCGTGGGCAATCCAATGCCGCGCTGGCGCTGGGCATGACCCACTGGCAATCGATGCAGCTGATCGTGTTGCCGCAGGCGTTTCGCGCCATGGTGCCGCTGCTGCTCACTCAGGGGATCGTGCTGTTCCAGGATACGTCGCTGGTTTATGTACTCAGCCTGGCGGACTTCTTCCGCACCGCCTCCACCATTGGTGAGCGTGACGGTACCCAGGTAGAAATGATTTTGTTTGCCGGTCTGGTCTATTTCGTGATCAGCCTGAGCGCTTCGCTGTTGGTTAGCTATCTGAAAAGAAAAAGGACGGTTTAAATGATTAGCCTGAAAAATGTTTCTAAGTGGTATGGGCACTTTCAGGTGCTGACCGACTGCTCCACTGAGGTGAAAACCGGCGAAGTGGTGGTGGTGTGCGGTCCGTCCGGTTCCGGCAAATCGACGCTGATTAAAACGGTGAATGGCCTGGAGCCGATTCAGCAGGGCAGCATTCAGGTCACAGGCATTGAAGTGAACAACAAGAAAACCAACCTCGCGCAGCTGCGCAGCAAGGTCGGCATGGTGTTTCAGCACTTCGAACTGTTCCCGCATCTCAGCATCGTCGACAACCTGACGCTGGCGCAGGTAAAAGTGCTGAAGCGTGATAAAAAAGCGGCGCGCGAGAAAGGGCTGAAATTGCTGGCGCGCGTGGGGTTATCCGCCCATGCAGATAAGTTTCCCGGTCAGCTTTCCGGCGGCCAGCAGCAGCGTGTAGCCATTGCCCGTGCGCTCTGTATGGACCCGGTAGCGATGCTGTTCGATGAACCGACCTCAGCGCTCGACCCGGAAATGATCAATGAAGTGCTGGATGTGATGGTGGAACTGGCGCAGGAAGGCATGACCATGATGGTGGTCACCCACGAAATGGGCTTTGCGCGCAAAGTGGCCAACCGCGTGATCTTTATGGATGAAGGTAAAATTATCGAAGACACCAACAAAGATGACTTCTTTAATAACCCGCAGTCCGATCGTGCCAAAGACTTCCTGGCGAAGATTCTGCATTAAAATCACACCCACTCACCACCTTCTCCCGCTTGCGGGAGAAGGTCGGGATGAGGGAATCACAATAATATCAGGGTTCAAACGGCTGGCGCTGGAACTGATCGTGCCCACACTCCGGGCAACGGGTTAAGGTTTCCGGGGTATAAATGGCGCGGATAAAATGGCACTTCTCGCACACCAGATTTCCCAGCCCCACCACCTCTCCGCTTTGATATACGCCGTGATGGCGCAGGTCCTGAAACACCTCTCGCCACTCCAGCTGGCTCTTATCGGTAATATCGGCCAACTCTTTCCAGAGGCTCTCGCGAATCACACGCATAAATATCGAATCGCCCAGCACATCGGAAGACTCTTCATAGCTGAGGGCGAACTCCTGGAGATCCCGTCGAACCGCACGCATCACCTGATCGACCTCTGCCGTGGTCAGCGACTCCTCCGTTAGCAGGCGCTGCCGGGCCTCAGCCACCAGCACATCAATATTACGCTCGCCGCGTTCCAGCCGTTGAGTTAATGCCGCTACCGTTGCACGATACACCTGCGCCACGTTATTCATTTTGTTCTCCTTTCTGCTGCGGATGCTCAGAGTAAGTTTAGTCTCTCTGCAACATTTGCAGGCGCGCTGTCCGGGTAAATCGCAAAAGGGTGAATGCGGCGGCGCATTCGGCAGAAATCGCGGCGGCAAAGGCGCGAAGTGTTGTTGAGGGGCAGCCTTATGGGTATGCTATGCGGATCTAAAAGTACGCTTAGAGCGATATTCATTAAGGACCACTGGCAGCCATGCAAGAGCAATACCGCCCGGAAGAGATAGAATCCCGCGTCCAGCAGCACTGGGACGAAAATGAAACCTTCAAAGTGACCGAGCAGGAAGGCAAAGAGAAATACTACTGCCTATCTATGCTGCCCTATCCTTCTGGCCGCCTGCACATGGGCCATGTGCGTAACTACACCATCGGTGATGTGATTGCCCGTTATCAGCGTATGCTCGGCAAAAACGTCCTGCAGCCGATTGGCTGGGATGCGTTTGGTCTGCCCGCTGAAGGCGCCGCGGTAAAAAACAACACCGCGCCGGCTCCGTGGACTTACGACAACATCCAATACATGAAAAACCAGCTCAAGCTGCTGGGTTTTGGCTACGACTGGAGCCGTGAACTGGCGACCTGTCAGCCGGAATACTATCGCTGGGAGCAGTGGTTCTTCACCAAACTGTACGAAAAGGGTCTGGTATACAAAAAGACCTCAGCGGTGAACTGGTGCCCGAATGATCAGACGGTACTGGCTAACGAGCAGGTTATCGACGGCTGCTGCTGGCGCTGCGACACCAAAGTTGAACGTAAAGAGATCCCACAGTGGTTCGTGAAAATCACTGACTACGCGGAAGAACTGCTGAACGACCTCGACAAGCTGGAAGACTGGCCTGAGCAGGTCAAAACCATGCAGCGTAACTGGATTGGTCGTTCTGAAGGCGTGGAGATCACCTTCGACGTGGCCTACAGCGCCGAAAAAGTCACCGTCTACACCACGCGTCCCGACACCTTCTTAGGCGCCACCTATGTGGCTGTGGCCGCTGGTCACCCGCTGGCAACGCAGGCGTCAGCCAGCAACCCGGCGCTGGCGGATTTCATCGCGGAATGCCGCAACACCAAAGTGGCCGAAGCCGATATGGCGACGATGGAGAAAAAAGGCATGGCCACCGGCCTGTTTGCCATCCATCCGCTGACCGGCGAAGAGATCCCGGTATGGGTCGCTAACTTTGTCCTGATGGAATACGGCACCGGCGCCGTGATGGCGGTTCCGGGCCATGACCAGCGCGACTGGGAATTTGCCACTAAATACGATCTGCCGATCAAACCGGTTATCCTGAATAGCGACGGTTCAGCCCCCGATCTGAGCACGGCGGCGATGACCGAAAAAGGCACGCTGTTCAACTCGGGTGAATACGACGGTCTCGACCACCAGGCAGGCTTTAACGCCATCGCTGACGCGCTGGCCGCCAAAGGCGTGGGCGTTCGTAAGGTGAACTATCGTCTGCGCGACTGGGGTGTTTCCCGTCAGCGCTACTGGGGCGCCCCGATCCCGATGGTCACGCTGGAAGATGGCACCGTGATGCCGACGCCGGAAGACCAGCTGCCGGTGATCCTGCCGGAAGACGTGGTAATGGATGGTATCACCAGCCCGATCAAAGCCGATCCGGAGTGGGCGAAAACCACCGTTAACGGTCAGCCTGCGCTGCGTGAAACCGACACCTTCGACACCTTTATGGAGTCATCCTGGTACTACGCGCGTTATACCTGTGCTAACTACAATGAAGGCATGCTGGACCCGGCCGCAGCGAACTACTGGCTGCCGGTCGATCAGTATGTGGGCGGTATCGAACACGCCATCATGCACCTGATGTATTTCCGCTTCTATCACAAGCTGCTGCGTGATGCTGGCCTGGTCAACTCTGACGAACCGGCAAAACGTCTGCTGTGTCAGGGCATGGTTCTGGCTGATGCGTTTTACTACGTGGGCGCCAACGGCGAGCGTAACTGGGTATCTCCGGTTGACGTGAACGTGGAGCGCGACGATAAAGGCCGTATCGTGAACGCCATCGACAATCAGGGCCGCGAAGTGATTTACGCGGGCATGAGCAAAATGTCGAAGTCGAAAAACAACGGCATCGACCCGCAGCTGATGGTTGAGCGCTACGGTGCGGATACCGTTCGTCTGTTTATGATGTTTGCCTCCCCGGCAGAGATGACGCTGGAGTGGCAGGAATCAGGCGTGGAAGGGGCTAACCGCTTCCTGAAACGTGTCTGGAAACTGGCTTACGATCATGTGGCTAAAGGCGCAACGGTTGCGCTGGATGTCGACAGCCTGAATGACGATCAGAAAGCGCTGCGTCGCGATCTGCACAAAACCATCGCGAAAGTGGCGGATGATATTGGCCGTCGTCAGACGTTCAACACCGCGATTGCGGCGATTATGGAGCTGATGAACAAGCTGATCCGTGCGCCGCAGGAGAGCGAGCAGGATCGCGCTCTGCTACAGGAAGCGCTGGTTGCCGTCACCCGTCTGCTCTACCCGTTCACGCCGCACACCAGCTACGCGCTGTGGGAAGCGCTGGGCGGTAAAGGTAACATCGACGACGCCAGCTGGCCGGTCGCCGATGAAGCCGCCATGGTTGAAGATTCACTGCTGGTTGTAGTTCAGGTTAATGGCAAAGTGCGCGGCAAGATCACCGTT
The DNA here is from genome assembly GCF_059730485.1 of Pantoea sp. X-Soil-TKNS-1207. Taxonomy (NCBI): domain Bacteria; kingdom Pseudomonadati; phylum Pseudomonadota; class Gammaproteobacteria; order Enterobacterales; family Erwiniaceae; genus Pantoea; species Pantoea sp. X-Soil-TKNS-1207. The sequence continues at coordinate 1,219,192 of NZ_AP035958.1, read as the reverse complement.
GCGCCCGATGCGACTCAGGAGCAGGTGCAGGCGCGTGCCGCGCAGGAGCATCTGGTGGCGAAATATCTGGATGGCGTCACCATTCGTAAAGTGATTTATGTCCCCGGCAAACTGCTTAACCTGGTCGTAGGTTAAGTTCAGGAGGAACTGTGCGACAACTGATTATCAGGCTGTTTGTCCTGCTGGCGGTGATGATCACCGCTGGCTGTGGTTTTCATCCGCGCGGCACCACTCAGGTGCCTGCCGAAATGAAAACGCTGATCGTTTCTACCGGCGACCCGTATGGGCCGCTGGCGCGAACTGTACGTCAGCAGCTGCGTCTTAATAACGTACGCATTGTTGATGATACCAAAGAGACGCGTGCCACCATTCCGACGCTGCGTCTGGGCGTGGAAGCGCAGGGGCGCGATACCGCATCGGTGTTTATCAGCGGCACCACCGCCGAATATTCACTGTACCTGTCGCTCACCGCCCAGGTGCTGTTGCCTGGCAAAGGGATCTATCCGATCAGCACCACGGTGTATCGTTCGTTCTTCGATAACCCGAACGCCGCGCTGGCGAAGGATGCTGAGCAGGACAAGATCATTCAGGAGATGCGTCAGCGTGCGGCCGAGCAGTTAGTGCGTAAACTGCTGGTGGTGCATGCCGCGCAGGAAAGTCATAAAGATACCCTGCCGCAGCCTGAGGTTATCGCACCCGGCGAAAACTCACCGGAAGTGTCCTCCTCGTCAGCCACCAGTCTGCAATGATCAGGATTTATCCTGAGCAACTCAGCGCGCAGCTCCGTGAGGGGCTGCGCGCCTGTTATTTTCTCACCGGCAATGAACCGCTGTTGATTCAGGAGAGCGCCGACGCCATTCGCTCGGCGGCGACCACGCAGGGATTCGAAGAACATTTTAGCGCCACGCTGGATGCGCAAACCGACTGGGACAGCCTGTTCGCCAGCTGTCAGTCCCTCAGCCTGTTCACCCAGCGCCAGACGCTCACGCTGCAATTCCCGGAAAATGGCCCCAATGCCGCCATGGCCGAGCAGCTGATCAAACTCGCCAGCCTGTTGCACAGCGATATTCTGCTGGTGCTGCGCATGGCGAAACTGACCAAAGCGCAGGAAAACAGCGCCTGGTTTAAGGCCCTGAGTGCTCAGGCGGTGCTGGTACCCTGCCAGACGCCGGAGCAGGCGCAGTTGCCCCGTTGGGTGACGACGCGGGCCAAAGCGATGAAACTCAACGTTGATGACGCCGCCATTCAGCTGCTTTGCTACTGTTATGAAGGCAATCTGCTGGCGCTGGCGCAGGCGCTGGAGCGGCTTTCGCTGTTATGGCCGGATGGTAAGCTGACGCTGCCGCGGGTGGAAGAAGCGGTGAACGATGCCGCACACTTTACCCCGTTCCACTGGGTTGATGCCCTGCTGGCCGGAAAAAGTAAACGCGCGCTGCATATCCTGCATCAGCTGGAGAAAGAAGACAGCGAAGTGGTGATCCTGCTGCGCAGCCTGCAACGCGATCTGCTGACGTTGCTGCATCTGCAACGTCATCAGGCAAAGCAGCCGCTGCGCACCCTGATGGATCAACAACGTATCTGGCAGAACCGCCGTGCGCTGTTTATGGAAGCCCTGCAACGGCTGGATGCCCGCCGCTTACAGCGAGCCATTCATCTGCTGGCCGAGCTGGAGCTGTCGCTGAAACAGGATTACGGTCAAAACCTGTGGCCGCAGCTGGAAACCCTGTCGCTGCTGCTGTGCCACCGCGATTTCCCAATGAGCTTTGCTGATGTCTGAACTTTACGCCCTGTTTGGCGGCACCTTTGATCCGATCCATTATGGCCACCTGCGCCCGGTTGAAGCGCTGGCGCAGCAGATCGGCCTGAAGAAGGTCACGCTGCTGCCCAACAATGTGCCGCCGCATCGCCCGCAACCCGAAGCCAGTGCCCAGCAACGCGTGGAGATGCTGCGCTGCGCCATTGCGCAGCGCCCGCTGTTTGATATCGACACGCGCGAGCTGCAACGCGCAACGCCGTCCTGGACAGTGGACACGCTGGAAGCATTGCGTGCGGAACGCGGTGCGCACCAGCCTCTCGGATTTATCATCGGTCAGGATTCTCTGCTAACGTTAGCAAAGTGGCATCGCTGGCAGGATTTGCTGTCGCTGTGCCATCTGCTGGTGTGCAAGCGTCCGGGTTACCCGGCGCAGATGGACACCCCTGAGATGCAACAGTGGCTGGATCAGCATCTCGCGCGCGATGCACAACAGCTGCATCGTCTTCCGGCTGGCCTTATCTGGCTGGCCGATACGCCGCTTTTCGACATTTCCGCCACGGAAATTCGCCAGCGCCGCCACGCGGGCGGGTCTGTCGCGGATTTACTGCCTGCGGCGGTTATCGACTATATCGATCGCGTCGGCTTATACCTTAAATAATTCGGCTTGCAGGAACGCGCGCAGTTAACGCAGATGCAGCCTGAAGTATGACAGGTATATATCGCGACTGATGGCGGCGTGCTATACTGCGCCGCTTCATTTTTGGCTGCATTCCTGGGCGTTCAGCCTGCCCGTAATCACCTGTTTTGAGGGGGGAACCTTTTGCAAGGTAAAGCACTCCAAGAGTTCGTTATTGATAAGATTGATGATCTCAAAGGCCAGGATATCGTCGCACTCGACGTTCAGGGCAAATCCAGCATCACCGATTGCATGATTATCTGCACCGGCACATCAACCCGTCATGTGACCTCCATCGCTGACCACGTCATGCAGGAATCACGCGCCGCTGGCCTGATGCCGTTAGGCGTCGAAGGTAAAGCGGCAGCCGACTGGGTGGTTGTGGATCTCGGCGAAGTGATTGTGCACGTCATGCAGGAAGATAGCCGCCAGCTGTATGAGCTGGAAAAGCTCTGGAGCTAAGCGGTGAAACTGCAGCTTGTGGCCGTCGGCACCAAAATGCCCGACTGGGTTCAGACCGGATTTACCGAGTATCTGCGCCGTTTCCCTAAAGATATGCCGCTGGAACTTACCGAAGTGACAGCAGGCAAGCGCGGCAAGAATGCCGACATCAAACGCATTCTCGAAAAAGAAGGCGAAGCGATGCTGGCCGCCGTGGGTAAAGGCAATCGCATTGTGACGCTGGACATTCCCGGACAGCCGTGGGAAACCCCACAGCTGGCGCAGCAGCTGGAACGCTGGAAGCAGGACGGACGCGATGTCAGCCTGCTGATCGGCGGACCGGAAGGTCTGGCGCCTGCCTGTAAGGCGGCGGCAGAGCAGAGCTGGTCTCTGTCGGCGCTGACGCTGCCACACCCGCTGGTGCGCGTGCTGGTGGCCGAAAGCCTCTATCGCGCCTGGAGCATTACCGCCAATCATCCTTATCATCGTGAATAAACGCCAGGCCAACCCCGGACATTAAACGCAGCGGATGAAATTACAAAGCAACGCCTTTCGCGATTACACTGCCGAACAAAAATTGTTTGTCCGTAGGGCTTTAGTCGCCTTTTTCGGTATCCTGCTGCTTTCCGGCATTCTGGTGGTCAACCTGTACCACCTGCAAATTCTGCGTTTTACCGATTACAGCACCCGCTCCAATGAAAACCGCATCAAGCTGGTGCCGGTGGCCCCGAGCCGCGGCATTATCTTTGATCGCAACGGCGTGCCGCTGGCCCTCAACCGCACCATCTATCAGGCTGAACTGGTGCCGGAAAAAGTCGATGATCTGAAGCAAACGCTACAGGATCTGCGTCCGGTACTGGACCTCACTGATGACGATCTCGATGCGTTTGAAAAAGAGCGCAAGCGTTCACGACGCTTTACCTCCATTCCGGTAAAAACCGCGCTGAGCGACGTCCAGGTGGCGCGTTTTGCCGTAAATCAGTACCGTTTCCCCGGCGTGGAAGTGAAAGGCTATCAGCGCCGTTACTACCCCTACGGTCAGACGCTGACGCACGTAGTTGGCTACGTCTCGAAAATTAACGATCGTGATGTCACCCGCCTCGATCAGGAAGGCAAATGGCCGAACTATGCGGCCACCCACGATATCGGCAAACTCGGTATCGAAAACTATTATGAAGACGTGTTGCACGGCAAAACCGGTTACGAAGAGGTGGAAGTCAACAACCGTGGCCGCGTGATCCGTCAGCTACACGAAGAGTCGCCGCAGGCGGGTCGCGATATCTACCTCACCATCGACCTCAAGTTACAGCAATACATCGAGACCCTGCTGGCCGGCAGCCGTGCCGCAGTGGTGGTTAGTGACCCGCGTACCGGCGAAATCCTTGCGCTGGTCTCGACGCCAAGCTACGACCCGAATCTGTTTGTTGATGGCATCACCAGTAAAGATTACAAAGCGTTGCTCAACGACGAAAACCGTCCGCTGTACAATCGCGCGTTGCAGGCCGCGTATCCTCCGGCTTCCACCGTGAAACCATATGTTGCCGTGTCCGCGCTGAGCGCCGGCGTCATTAACCGCAACACCAGCCTGTTCGATCCCGGCTGGTGGCAGTTGCCTGGCTCGGAAAAGCGTTATCGTGACTGGAAAAAATGGGGCCACGGCCGCCTCAACGTCACCAAAGCGCTGGAAGAGTCCGCCGATACCTTCTTCTATCAGGTCGCTTATGACATGGGCATCGATCGCCTGGGCGAGTGGATGACCAAATTTGGTTATGGTCATCGCACCGGCATCGACCTGCCGCAGGAGAGTCCCGGTAACATGCCGACACGAGATTGGAAGCTGAAACGCTTTAAAAAACCCTGGTATCAGGGTGACACTATCCCGGTGGGGATCGGCCAGGGTTACTGGACGGCCACCCCGGTACAGATGAATAAAGCGATGATGATTCTGATTAACGATGGCGTGATCAAAGTGCCCCACCTGCTGCGCGCCACGCGTGAGGGCCATACCATGGTGCCGTATCGCCAGCCGCCGGACGCGCCGATTGGCGATATCCACTCCGGCTACTGGGAGATCGCCAAAGATGGCATGTACGGCGTTGCCAACCGTCCGAACGGCACGGCGCATAAGAGCTTTGCCGATGCGCCCTACAAAGTCGCCGCTAAATCGGGTACCGCACAGGTTTTCGGGCTGAAAGAGAACGAAACCTATAACGCACACAAAATTGCTGAGCGTCTGCGCGACCACAAACTGATGACCGCCTTCGCGCCTTATGACAAACCGCGCGTGGCCGTCACCATGATCCTGGAGAACGGCGGCGCAGGCCCGGCGGTCGGCTCGGTGATGCGCCAGATTCTCGACCACATTATGTTAGGCGACAACAACACGGTCCTGCCTGAAGCAGCACCGACGCCACCCGGTTACGAAGGTGAATAAAGCATGTCGATGAACGATAGTCCGCAGAAAAGAACGATCTGGACGCGTATCCATATCGACCCGCTGTTTATGCTGGTGATCCTCGGCCTGCTGGTTTATAGCGCGTTCGTTATCTGGAGCGCCAGCGGTCAGGATCCGGGCATGATGGAACGTAAAATCGGCCAGATCGTCATGGGGCTGGTGATGATGATCGTGCTGGCGCAGGTGCCGCCGCGCGTTTATGAGAGCTGGGCGCCCTATCTCTACATTATTTGTATGATATTGCTAATCGCGGTGGACGCCTTCGGCCATATCAGTAAAGGGGCGCAGCGCTGGCTGGATCTTGGCGTGGTGCGCTTCCAGCCGTCGGAAATCGCCAAAATCGCCGTACCACTGATGGTGGCGCGCTTTATCAACCGCGACGTGTGTCCGCCGACGCTGAAGAACACCGGAATTGCGTTGATCCTGATTTTCGCCCCGACCCTGTTGGTGGCAGCGCAGCCTGACCTCGGCACCGCGATTCTGATCGCCGCTTCCGGTCTGTTCGTGCTGTTCCTGTCGGGTATGAGCTGGAAGCTGATCGGCGTCGCCGTGCTGCTGGTCGCCGCCTTTATCCCCATTCTGTGGTTCTTCCTGATGCATGATTACCAGCGCGCGCGCGTGATGATGCTGCTCAACCCGGAGAGCGATCCGCTCGGTGCCGGTTACCACATTATTCAATCGAAAATTGCCATCGGTTCGGGTGGCCTGCGCGGTAAAGGCTGGATGCATGGCACCCAGTCACAGCTGGAGTTTTTGCCCGAACGACACACCGACTTTATCTTCGCGGTACTGGCCGAGGAGCTGGGGCTGGTTGGCGTATTGCTGTTGCTGGTGCTGTATCTGCTGCTGATTATGCGCGGCCTGGTTATCGCCGCACGGGCGCAAACTACGTTTGGCCGCGTCATGGCGGGCGGTTTGATGCTGATTTTATTCGTTTATGTTTTCGTTAACATTGGCATGGTAAGTGGTATCTTACCGGTGGTTGGCGTACCGCTGCCGCTGGTCAGCTACGGCGGATCGGCATTGATTGTGTTAATGGCCGGATTTGGCATCGTGATGTCGATCCATACTCATCGAAAAATGTTATCAAAAAGCGTTTAAGAGGCTGCACATGCGTAAGGACTGGCTTGGGGTTGCTCTGGCATCACTGGTACTGGCTGCCTGTTCCTCTCAGGAACCGCAGAATACCGCCCCACCACAACCGGCTTACAATGGCCCGGTGGTGGAAATTCCGGGGGTTGAACCTCGCTATGAACCGATTAATCCGTCGACCAGCCAGGATTACAGCGTTAACGGCAAAAACTACCGTGTCATCAAAGATCCTTCCAACTACAGCGAAGTGGGCTTAGCGACCTGGTACGGCGAAGAAGCGCAGGGAAATCGCACCGCGATTGGCGAATCCTACGATCCGGACGCCCTGACCGCAGCACATCCGACGCTGCCGCTGCCCAGCTATGTCCGCGTCACCAACCTGGCGAATGGCCGTCAGATTGTGGTGCGCGTCAATGACCGCGGCCCTTATACGCCGGGTCGCATTATCGATCTGTCGCGCGCCGCTGGCGATCGTCTGAACATCTCCAATAACACCCGTGTACGTGTCGACATCATCAATGTCGCGCCGGACGGCACCTTATCCGGCCCTGGCACCATCGGCACCACCGTGGCTAAGCAGAGCTACGCCCTGCCCGCCCGTCCGGACCTCGGCGGCAGCGGCGGCGGCATGGTGATGATGGGTGGCAGCAGCGCCAGTACCCCGAGCGCGCCGCCCGCGCAGGATGTCCGTGCGGTAGATAACAGCACGCTGCAAAGCAACGACAGCATGGGTGCGCCCGTGCGCAGCAGCGGTTTCCTGGGTGCGCCGCAGCCGCTGGCCAGTGGCGTGCTGGAAGGCAGCGAACCGCAGCCTGCTGCTGCGCCCGCGGTAGCGGCGGCCGCCGCGCCGGTGGCCGCATCATCGGCTCCCGTCAGCCATAGCGCCCAACCTGCCGCTGGCGGTTATGTGGTGCAGGTCGGCGCGCTGAACGATGCCGCCCGCGCACGTCAGTTAGCCACCAGCCTGGGCAAACGCTTTGGCGTACCGGGTTCGGTTGAAACCAGTGGCAATGTCTATCGCGTGCAGCTCGGCGGCTATAAAAGCCGTGCGGAAGCGGCAGCCTTGCAGCAACGCCTGAATACCGAAGCGCAGATGAGTTCCTTTATCACCACCCGTCACGAGATGTGACGGTTACCGGCAGGTATAGTGATCCCTGCTTAAACAGTTTTGCAAAGCAGGATGCCGCCAGATCAGGCGTTTGCTATAGTAAGGCACTTTTTTTAACTCTAAACCCACGGATGTTGTAGTCCTGAACATGAATACGCTGAAACCTTCTCGTTTTCTGAAACGCCTGACAGTGGGATCACTGGTCGCCCTTTCTCTCAGCCATGTCGCCTTTGCGGATGATGTTAACCTCAAAACCATGATTCCCGGCGTACCGGAGATCGACGCCGAAGCTTATGTGCTGATCGACTATAACTCTGGCAAAGTGCTGGCGGAAAAGAACGCCGATGCACGCCGTGACCCCGCCAGTCTGACCAAAATGATGACCAGCTACGTTATTGGTCAGGCGGTCAAGGCCGGTAAAATCCATCAGGATGACATCGTCACCGTGGGTAAAGATGCCTGGGCTACCGGCAACCCGGTGTTCAAAGGCTCCTCGCTGATGTTCCTCAAGCCGGGCGACCGCGTGCCGGTTTCTCAGCTGACCCGTGGCATCGTGCTGCAATCCGGTAACGACGCCTGCGTGGCGATGGCCGATTATGTGGCTGGCAGCCAGGATGCGTTTGTTAACCTGATGAACAACTACGTGCAGGCGATTGGGCTGAAAAACACCCATTTCCAGACGGTGCACGGCCTGGATGCCGACGGCCAGTACAGCTCAGCCCGCGATATGGCGCTGATCGGCCAGGCGCTGATTCGTGATGTGCCGGATGAGTACGCCGTCTACCACGAGAAAGAATTCACCTTCAACAATATCCGCCAGATGAACCGTAACGGTCTGCTGTGGGACACCAGCCTGAACGTTGACGGCATCAAAACCGGTCACACCGACGCCGCAGGTTACAACCTGGTAGCCTCCGCGACAGAAGGTCAGATGCGTTTGATCTCCGCGGTGATGGGCGGCCATACCTACAAAGGCCGTGAGACCGAGAGCAAAAAGCTGCTGACCTGGGGCTTCCGCTTCTTTGAAACCGTGGCGCCGCTGAAGGCAGGCAAAGAATTTGCCTCCGAGCCGGTGTGGTTCGGCAACAGCGACCGCGTGCAGCTCGGCGTGGAGAAAGATGCTTATCTGACCATCCCGCGTGGCCGCATGAAAGACCTGAAAGCCAGCTACGTGCTGACCAACACCGAACTGCACGCACCGCTACAGAAAAATCAGGTCGTGGGCAGCATCAACTTCCAGCTGGATGGCAAAACCATTGAACAGCGTCCGCTGGTGGTGCTGAACGAAGTGCAGGAAGGCGGCTTCATCAGCCGTATCATCGACTACATCAAACTGATGTTCCACCACTGGTTCGGCTAAGGCGCGGTGGTTGAAAAAACGCCATTCCGTCCTGATATAAGCTAATATAATTGCTCCCGCTTCGGCGGGAGCCTGTTTTTTTATGCACCGGAGTCAATATGAAAACCAAACTGAATGAACTGCTCGAATTCCCTACTCCCTTCACCTACAAAGTGATGGGTCTGGCGCAACCGGAGCTGGTTGATCAAGTGGTTGAAGTGGTGCAACGTCATGCGCCCGGCGACTATACCCCTGATGTTAAGCCGAGCAGCAAAGGCAACTATCACTCCGTTTCTATCACCATCATTGCCACACACATTGAACAGGTTGAAACCCTGTACGAAGAGCTGGGCAATATCGACATCGTTCGTATGGTGTTGTAATGCTGACGCTGGCAAAGGGTTCTTTGCCAGCGTTATACTCAGCCTCTCACTCTCTAGCGGATCTTCGTTTTGTCAGCTAATACGCTTCTTGTTCGTCAACTGGGCCAGCGCGACTGGCAACCCATCTCTGACGCCATGCACCGCTTTACCGATCAACGCGACAGCGACACACCGGATGAAATCTGGCTGGTGGAGCACAACCCGGTATTTACTCAGGGCCAGGCAGGCAAAGCCGAGCATCTGCTGATGCCAGGCGATATTCCGGTGGTGCAGAGCGACCGCGGCGGTCAGGTGACTTATCACGGACCGGGTCAGCAGGTGATGTACGTGTTGATTGACGTGAAGCGCCGGAAAATGGGGGTGCGTCAGCTGGTGACGGCGCTGGAAGAGACGGTGATTGGCACGCTGGCAGATTACGGTGTCAGCGCGCGTGCACGTCCTGACGCGCCCGGCGTGTATGTCGGTGATGAGAAGATTTGTTCGCTGGGACTGCGCATCCGCAAAGGCTGTTCCTTTCACGGTCTGGCGTTGAATGTGGCGATGGATCTGGCTCCGTTCCTGCGCATCAATCCCTGTGGATATGCGGGGATGCGCATGGCGCAGCTGAGCCAGTTTCACACCGGCGTAACCATGGCGGATGTGCAGTCACGGCTGGTGCTGCATTTCGCCCGTCTGACCGGCTTCGCCAGCAGCGAGTGGCTGAACGATGCGCTGCCCGTCTGACCTTGTCTGTATGTGCTCATTTACAAATTTGTAACCTAACGACATCCTTAGCGGCTGCTTCCCTCGCTGCGAGATGATATAATTTTTGCAATTTTTTCAAATAAAGTTGAAAGCCTGGTTCTCAGTTTGAGTGAGGAAGCTTTCAAATCGCAATCCCGACCGGAACCTGCAGATTTATGAGTAAACCAATTCAGATGGAACGTGGCGTCAAGTATCGCGATGCCGATAAAATGGCGCTAATCCCGGTGAAAACCGTGATAACCGAACGCGAGGAGATTCTGCGTAAGCCGGAGTGGATGAAGATCAAACTGCCTGCGGACTCCAGCCGCATTCAGGGTATCAAGGCCGCCATGCGCAAAAACGGCCTGCATTCAGTCTGTGAAGAAGCGTCCTGCCCCAACCTGGCAGAATGTTTTAACCACGGCACCGCCACCTTTATGATCCTTGGGGCTATCTGTACCCGTCGCTGCCCGTTCTGCGATGTGGCGCACGGCCGCCCGACGGCTCCCGATGCCAACGAACCGGTGAAACTGGCCCAGACCATCGCCGATATGGCGCTGCGTTATGTGGTTATCACCTCGGTTGACCGCGATGACCTGCGTGACGGCGGCGCTCAACACTTTGCCGACTGCATCAGCGCCATCCGCGAAAAAAGCCCGTCGATCAAAATTGAAACCCTGGTGCCGGATTTCCGTGGCCGTATGGATCGCGCGCTGGAAATCCTCACCGCCACCCCGCCGGATGTGTTTAACCACAACCTGGAAAACGTACCGCGCGTTTACCGTCAGGTGCGTCCGGGTGCCAACTATGAATGGTCACTCAAGCTGCTGGAACGTTTTAAAGAAGCGCATCCGGAAGTGCCGACCAAATCCGGTCTGATGGTCGGTCTGGGCGAAACCAATGCAGAAATCGTTGAAGTGATGCGCGATCTGCGTCGTCACGGGGTGACGATGCTGACCCTGGGTCAGTATCTGCAACCGAGTCGTCATCACCTGCCCGTGCAACGCTATGTCAGCCCGGCGGAATTTGATGAGATGAAAGCGGAAGCGATGGCGATGGGCTTTACTCACGCGGCCTGTGGCCCGTTTGTACGCTCCTCATACCATGCGGATATGCAGGCCAAAGGGCTGGAAGTAAAATAACCCTTCCCGTGCCACGGACGGCACTGCTCATCCTGCAAAACAAAAAACCAGACTGGCAGCAGTCTGGTTTTTTCTAACGTAATAAATTGTTACACTTATTGACGTTCGCCGCAGAGATTACTCTTTGTGGCTGACACGTTCGGCCGGTGCTTCTTCGGCAGTGCTTTTGGTTGCGGCGGATTCATCATCTTTCATGGCTTTTTTGAAGCCCTTGATTGCGGAACCCAGATCGCCACCCAGTGAACGTAACTTGTTGGTGCCAAAAAGCAGTACGATGAGAGCACCGATGATCAGCAGTTTGGCAATACTGATACCTTCCATAATTAACCTTTCAACCTTAGCGAAAAACGGTGACTGTTATTTACGCGCAGATCGCTGACCAGCTCAACTGCAATCTGTAACAGAGTAAGATCGGCCGCCGGAAAGCGACGGCACGATATCAGATAAAACGGCTTAAAAAAGCCTGGGTACGCGGATGTTGCGGGTTGCCTATCACCTGCTCCGGGCTGCCCTGCTCCACCACCACGCCACCATCCATAAATACTACCCGATCGGCGGCTTCGCGGGCAAAGCCAATCTCGTGCGTCACCACAATCATGGTTAAGCCCTGATCGGCCAGCGTCCGCATGGTAGCCAGCACTTCCCCCACCAGCTCAGGGTCCAGCGCTGAGGTTGGTTCATCAAACAACATCAGGGCAGGTTTGATCGCCAGCGCGCGGGCAATCGCCACCCGCTGTTGCTGACCGCCCGACAGATGGCGCGGCCAGGCATCGGCTTTATCACTCAGTCCCACCGTCGCCAGCAACTCACGCGCGTGCTGCAACGCCTGCTGGCGGGGAAACTTGTGCACCCCAATCGGTGCTTCAATGATGTTCTGCAATACCGTCATATGGGGATAGAGATTGAACTGCTGAAACACCATGCCAATTTTCTGACGCTGATGGGCGATCTTACGCGCCGACAGGCGATGCAGAATGCCTTTTTTCAGCGCGTAGCCAACCTGTTCCTCGCCGACCATAATCGAACCGGCGTTCATATCTTCCAGATGGTTGATGCAGCGCAGAAAGGTCGATTTACCCGAACCGGACGGCCCGAGGATCACCACCACCTCACCGGGAAACACATCCAGATCGATGCCTTTCAGCACCTCATTGTCGCCATAACTTTTCTGTACATTGCGGGCGCGCACCAGCGGCTGAACGGCACTCATACATCCTCCTTCTGCAACAGCTGACGATGACCTGAAACCGCAGCATCGTCGCCGGGAGCGCGGCGCTTAGTCGCCATCACGGTGCGTTTGGTGCCACGCGCGTAGTAGCGTTCGATTGCTGACTGGCCGACGTTAAGAATCGAGGTGATGATCAGATACCAGATCACCGCCACCATCAGCATCGGGATGATTTCAAAGGTGCGGTTGTACACCGCCTGCACCGAATAGAGCAGGTCGCCCATGGCGATCACGCTCACCAGCGAGGTGGCTTTGATCATGCTGATCAACTGGTTGCCGGTGGGCGGAATGATGGAACGCATCGCCTGCGGGATAATGATACGGCGCAGCGCCCGGCTACGGCTCATCCCGAACGCCTGGGTGGTTTCCACCTGGCCGTTATCCACCGACAGCAGGCCCGCACGGATAATCTCCGCCATATAGGCCGCTTCATTCAGCGCCAGGCCGGCAATCGCCGCGGTTAACGGGGTGATCAGATCGTTGGTGTTCCAGCTGGCGAAGGTGATCCCGGTCCAGGGGATGGTGATCGATAGCGTCGGAAACAGCGTCGACAGGTTATACCAGAAGATCAGCTGCACCAGCAGCGGCGTCCCACGGAAAAACCAGATGTAGAGCGACGACAGGCCGCTCAGCAGTTTGTTCTCCGATAGCCGCCAGACCGCCAGCAGCAGGCCGAGCAGCGTGCCCAGGATCATCGATACCACGGTCAGCCCCAGCGTCACCTGTAGCCCTTTCAGCACCGAGCCTTCGGTGAACCATTTCAGCACCACCTGCCACTCAAAGTTTGGGTTGGTCGCCACCAGCCAGAGAAAGTTGGAGGCGATCACCAGCACCACAATCCATGAGACCCAGCGTCCATAAGTGGGTGCGCTGCGGGCAAAAGCCACGTCGCGCTGTTGCACGTCGGCCTTATCCCTGGCTCGCGAATCGTTGGTGTTTAAACTCATTTAGCCGCCCCTTTCGCCAGGTTACGGCCCGGCGCCTGCAACATGTTCCCGTCCAGCTTCCACTTCTTCATGATGGCGGCATAGGTGCCGTTGCTGAACAACTCTTTATAGGCATCCAGCACCACGCTGCCCAGCTCAGAGCCTTTTGGCACCACGGTGCCCTGGAAGATATCGCCGAAACCATTTTTCTGGCCTTTGCCAGACAATTCCAGCTGGCCATGGGCCTGCTCAACAAAGTAAGTCAGCGGCGCCTGTGACGAGAAGAACGCATCAGAACGCTTCGAACGCACCGCCAGAATCGATGAAGGCTGATCGGTGAACGACTGCACTACCACCGCCGGTTTACCCGCTGCCACGCAGGCATCGGACTGCTTGCGAATCACCTGCTCGGCGGAACCGGCAGCCATTACCGCAATGCGCTTACCGCAGGTGTCATCCAGACCGTTAATCTTCGCCGGATTGCCTTTTTGCACGCCGAACACCACGAATTCCTGCACAAAGTCGATAAAGTCGACCTTCTCCTGACGGTCCGGATAGTCGCCAATCGGACCAATCGCCAGCTGGTAGCGACCCGAGTTAATCCCGGTCAGCACGCCAGACAGGCCGCTGACGGTGGCGTGTTCAATCTTTACGCCCAGCAACTGACCCAGCGCCTCGGAGAGATCGGCTGAGGCACCGTCCATTGAATGCGGACCATTGACGATCTCATACGGCGGAAAAGAACCGTTGTTAACAGCAACCATTTTGCCCGCGCTTTTGATATCAGCGGGCAGACGATCGTGCAGCGCCTGATCCACTTTTTGCGTCGGGATAGCATCGGCAGCCTGGGCGAAGGTGGCCGTCAGACCCAGTGCCAGCGCAATGGCGGTAGTGATTTTTTTCATGCGGTGATTTCCCCAGAGCTGTCAGTGTGTTTTTAATTCCGGTCGGGCAAAACGTCGGTTCTCGAGAACCGGCAAAACGCTGCGCGCGTAAGCAATACGTTGTGGATCGAGGTCCGCAAACACCAGCGCCGCCGACTCCGGCGCTTTGGCAATCGCCACGCCGAGCGGGTCGATGACCAGGCTGTTACCGATATTGCGCGGGCCACATTCCCCCACCGCCACCATATAGCAGGTGTTTTCCAGCGCGCGTGCCGTGGTCAGCAGCTCCCAGTGCATCTCCTTCAGCGGACCTTTCACCCAGGCGGCAGGCAGCACCAGCACATCGGCGCCATCCAGCACCAGGCGACGCGCCAGCTCCGGGAAACGCACGTCATAACAGGTCATCAGCCCAACCTGCATTCCTGCCACCTCAACCAGCGGCGGAATGACATCGCCAGGGTTGACGCGCTGCGACTCCTGCATGGCGAACGCATCGTACAGGTGCAGTTTTACGTATTCAGCGATGATTTCACCATTGCGTATGGCAATCAGCACGTTCAGCGCTTTCTGCCCTTCGGTCGGTACATGCACGCTCATCATGGTGGTCAGGGCGTTACCTTTACTCACCGCCAGCAGTTGCGTCAGGAACGGGCCATCCAGCGGCTGGGCCGCTTTCAGCACCAGGTCAGGATCGGCGATATCACGCGCCAGCACGCCTTCCGGCAGCACCAGCAAATCGGCGCCACCCGCCAGCGCCTTGTTCATCAGGCCGATACAGATATCGGCGTTTTCCTGCCATTCGCGGCTGACCGCAAATTGTCCCATTGCTACTTTCATCATTACTCCCCCTGCGCCGCTGCCGGGAAAATCACCTCCGGCGTCAGCAACGTTTTGGTTAAGCCCTGTTCGAACAGTTCACTGGCGAAATCCGCAATCATCTTTTTATTCGCGATAAAACCGTTTTGATTCCAGTCGGCCGGTAATTCCTGCGCGGTGCGTCGCAAATCATCCAGTAACCACGGCGTGGTGTCGGCGTATTTCTCGCGTTTCTTCATCCACAACTCATACGAACGATCGATAAGGTCGCTCAGCGCCTGAGGCAGCCATGGATGTTCGGCGGCCAGCGCCGGTTTGATCGCCAGGATATGGATACCCGGAACATAGCCTACCCGGTTGAAGTAGTCGCGCTCGGCGCTGACAAAATCCAGCTGCAACTGACGCAGACCCGATTCCGGCAGGAAAAAACCCTCCGGCATAAAGGGGGTGAACACCGCATCCAGCTCACCGGCTTTCAGCAGCTCAATTAGCGGGCGTTCACCTGGCGCCACGTCGATACGCCCCGGACGACCAAATCCGGCAAGACGATCAACGATCGGATGCTCCTCCGTCAGCCGTCCGGCAAACCAGTAAGCATCGTCGATATCGACACCCGCTTCGCGCAGTACGGTACGCGTCCAGGTGTTACCGGAGTCCTGCCAGCCGGTGACGCCGATTTTTTTGCCTTTCAATTGCGCAGGCGTGGTAATCGGGCTGTCGGCGGTAGTGATGATGCAGCGCTGACGAAAGCCGCGCATCAGAAAGTGCGGCAGACCGAGCAGCGAGGTATCGCCTTTGGCGCGTGCCTGAGCATAGCGGCTGAACGAAACTTCGCCAGCATCGTATTTTTCACTGCTGCCAAGGTTATCAACCAGCGTGCCAACGCGGTCAATTTCCAGCTGAAAGCCTTCCGGCTTGATGTCGCCGAGCGCCAGCGGCGTGAAGTAATCCCAGTCACGAACCGCCAGTCTGATGGTTACCATAGTTGTCGTTTCCCCGTCTTTCCTGTGTGCAGTCAGGCTGCGTTTATTTATTCAGCAAATAGTGCTTGAATTTGATACTAAATCGGGAATACTAATCTGAACAATAAATTCTTTGTTACTGAACAAAGGTTTTTCTTATGACGCAAACGGTAGATATCGAGTGGTTCAGCGCGCAAATTACCGATGCGTCGGTGAAGGGCATTACGCTTGTCGCTTCAACATTAATTCGCGACGGTCAGATTGCCGTGGGGATGCAAATGCCCGCGGTGCGCGAGCTGGCAGAGCTGCTGGGAGTAAGTCCGGCGACGGTGTCGGCGGCCTGGTCGCAGCTGAAAAAACAGAAGGTGCTGGCCGGTAAGGGGCGCAGTGGCGTGTGGGTGTGCGGCAACACGGTGATGCCGCGGCCTATTCGTTTTGAAAAAATCGGCAACTATGGCGATAACATTCAGGCGGATCTGGCGATGGCCTCGCCCGATCCGGCGCTGCTGCCGGATTTGCAACAGGCCATGCTGGCGGGCATCCAGTCGCCCCAGCTTAACAGCTACCAGCGTGAGGCCATCTCACCACAGCTGCTGGCCGCCATTGCTCCGCGCTGGCCCTACCCGGCTGAGGCGTGGCTTGCCACGGACGGGGGCTTCGATGCGATGAATTTGATCGTGCAGACGCTGCTGTCGCCGGGCGACCGGGTGATGATTGAAGATCCTACCGCCACTCGTCTGCTTGATATGCTGGATAACATCGGGGCGGAAATTCTGCCGCTACCCTGTGACGATCAGGGGCCGATTCCGGCCGCACTGGCGGCGCAGCTGCTTAAATCGCCGGCGATGTTTATCTACCAGCCGCGTACGCATTCAACCACGGGACATACGGTGACACAGCAGCGCAGTGCTGAACTGGCGCGGGTGCTGGCCAACAGTAAGACGTTAATTGTTGAGGATGATGGCATTGGCGATCTGTCACGCTGGCCGGTGTGGAGCCTCGGGTTTTATTATCCGGAACGCGTGGTGCATGTGCATTCGTTCTCCAAAGCCTATGGCCCGGATCTGCGCCTCGCCGTCCTTTCCGCCACCAGTGAACTGGTGAAACGCATTCAGGCATGGCGCAACTTCGGCGTGAGCTGGACCAGTCGCATTTTGCAGGATGCGGTTGCCTGGATGCTGACTGACGTCGATACACAACAAAAAGTGCAGCAGGCCAAAATCCTCTATACGGAACGTCGTCAGAAGCTACGCCATGCCCTGCTGGCGCGCGGTATGCCATTGGAGGAACGTGATGGATTGAGCCTGTATATTCCTGTTGCCTCGGAACAATACGCGATGATCACCCTGGCGGCGCGGGGTATCGCCGTCGTGCCGGGTGAGCGCTACAGTATCAATGCCGAACAATTCATTCGCGTCAGTACCGCGCTGCTGCCGCTGCAACAACTCGACAGCATTGCTGACGCGCTGGTGATTGCTTCCGGGCGGGAGATTAACCTCAGCCCAAATCTTTGATGTGATAACGCGGGGATTCGACATAACCCTCGCGTGCATAGAACTGGTTCGCTTTCAGCCGCGAGGCGTGACAATGCACTTCCATACGGTTGCAGCCGCGCGCGCGCGCCAGCTGTTCGGCATAGCTGAGTAGCTGCTGGCCGCTGCCTTTGCTGCGTTCACCTTCGGCAATACAAAAGTAGCTGATGCGGGCAAAATCCCCGGCCAGCGCCAGCTGCGGGATAAAGTGCAGCGAGAGAAAACCGAGCACCTGACTGCCATGTTCGGCCACCAGCAATACTTCATCCGGATGACTACAAAGCTGTGCTAAACGTGTTTCAATAAACTCTTCCGTGCCTGCATAACCCAGTTCGGTCAGCAGCGCGCTCAGAGCAAAACTGTCTTGCGCCTGTGCCTGACGTATATTCATCCTGCCTCCTCAGTAATCCATTTCCTGCTGTTATATAGCGTTGTCAGCAAAAAAGCTGCAAGTAAGGATTGTTATGGGGATGTTACAAGGATTATCTGTGAGTTGCCCCGCAGATTGTGCCCTGTCATGCCTCTGTCATCAGGGCTTAAGGCAGGGTTAATGTTGCTTTGCCATGCTGGCCTGAATGAATCAGGAGGCAAGCGCAATGAAGAGAATGATCCCACGCACCCTGGATGAGATGCTGGCATTAGCCATCAGCACCTTAGCCGTTATCGCATGGGCCACGATTTGGTGGCAGGCATAAAAAAACCCGCCAGAGGCGGGTTTTTAGAATTCTGCGTGTTAACTTACAGGCTGATAACGTTAGCAGCAGATGGGCCTTTAGCGCCGTCGGTGATTTCAAACTCAACGCGCTGACCTTCAGCCAGAGTTTTGAAGCCGTTGCTCTGGATCGCAGAGAAGTGTACGAATACATCTTTGCTGCCATCTTCAGGAGTAATGAAACCGAATCCTTTGGATTCATTAAACCACTTAACGTTACCTTTGATCTTGGACATCTATATTACCTTTACATGAAAAATGGACACTAAACTGTGTCGGCGTCTAGTACAGCAATTGCGGTGACATTTGTCCAGTGCGAATTGATGAAAAAGTGATAAATATCGTCTTTTTCGTCAGCCTTTACACTTTCAGCACGTCTTAATCCGCTAAAACTGGAATCTTAACCAGGCAAAATAGACATTGCCGTTGTTATAAGTGCCTGGAATATAAGTCATTTGGAAGGTTACTGGCCCATAACCTACGGATGCCAGCGGCAATAAAACCGGAATCGGGATATAATTCCAGTTATCTCTGGCAGTAACCCCCGCAGTGTAGCCTGCGCCGATGTGAAAATTCTCATCACTCAACGGACACCAGGTCGCTTCCCAACCGTAGCCGCCAATCGGCTCCCACTTGTTGAAAGAATCCTTAAACGCCATCAGATAGAGGCCGTGCCAGTTGCCTTTCTCATCCCAGCGCGAGACGCCACCACCCGCGCCCCACGGGCGTTCATTGTATTTATTGATATGCTCGTCGTCGTAGGTCCAGCGGTTATGCCAGGTAATCGCGGGCAGATAAAAATCATAATTTTGCGGCTGCGACCAGGTCTCAGCCACATTGTTACTGAAGGTGTTCCAGCCTGACTTGATAGTCTGAACAGCGGAGTCTGCCTGGGCAGAAAAAGTGACGCCAAAGGTCAACATGCAGCCAACACAGGCTGCAGCAATGTACCGATTCACAACAATTATTCCTGTAAAACAATTTCTGAGAGGGCAGAACGCTGCTTATCGCGCAGGGTGAACACCCCATATCTACCTGATTCAACGCTACTACCTGAAAAGTTTAATGAAACGCACCGGAAAACTCCCCAGGCATTGTCTGGATAATCAGACATGCAGATGATTAATTTTACCGCAATGAAGAAAGGCTTCTGGAACGAGGGATAAACGAAATACGCATTAGCGGAAAAGACAAAAAGTGCACTCCCTTCTTCTTAATCACCTTAAGAAATTACTTAATTTTCAGTTACCTGAATCTCATTATTAATTACGTAAATAAATTAATGAAATTTATCGTTTGAACTAAAGGGATGAATGAGATAAATCTCAGTGTTCCAGGAGGGAGATGAAGAGGAATGCTGATGACTATCCGTTGTAGCCGTTGTGGATGTGCCAGGTTTTTTTATACGCGGCCAGGCACCAAACACGCCAGGGAGCAGAGCCACCATGGTGCCTGCTGCGCAGGCTGCCAGAAACCGCTAAATCTGCGCGATTTGAATCTTCCCATCTCACGCACCTTCGAAAATCTTTTCACTAATGCAAAGTAAGCATTATCAGGCACCCTCGGGTGCCTGAACTTGTCAGAAAATCAGTTTAAACACACCAGTCAGCGTCAACAGCCCAACAATAAATATGATTGCGATGATCCACAGGATTATTTTCATTTTCCGCTCCTTGTTGCGTTATTAATAGCGTCTGTTCACTCCAGTATAGATGAACATCCTGCGTCTGCCGCCATTTGCGAGAACCATCACGGCCCCCTGCTGCCACTTCGCTTACTTCAGGATTATTTCTGCGAGACAGGTCGCAGCTACGGATTTTTCTTAACCTTGCCGCTTCGTTCCTCAACTACGCACTGTCTAAACTTACAGCGCCTGTAGCAGGCCTCAATTGTTATCACTGCCTAAGTAACAAGGAGATTTTATGAGCACGATAAATACCAGCATGGGACGTTATAGCCTTAAGGCAAAGGACTATGGCAATCACATACGCGGAAGCATTGCCATAAATGACGAAGGTGGCACACAGCTGACCATGCAGGAGTTTGAAGAGCATTATCTTGACGATGTCGTCAACAATGTCATTTATCCCGTCACGGGTGGGAACCGTGAGATTACCCGCGCCTTGCGCGACCAGATGGTCAAAGCGGGTTTTGAACAACCGCACTGAGTTTTTGGGCCACATTTTGTGGCCCTTTGCTTTTTGAAACACTCACTTGCCGTTATTAATCAATAGTCGCAGGATGGATATCCCAATTTGAAAGGAGATCAACCCCGTGAGTGCCCTTCATCGTATCCCTTCTTCCCGGCTCCATCAGTTCGTGCAGGCTATCTGGTTACATGCTGGCAGCAGCGCCGACGAAGCGCGGCTGGTGGCCGATCATCTGGTGGCGGCGAACCTTGCTGGCCATGATTCCCACGGCGTGGGCATGATCCCGTCCTACATGATTTCGCTGTCGCAGGGTTTTCTGCAACTTAACCAGCACACCACCATTGTAAAAGATGTCGGTGCGGTGATTACCGTCAGCGGACAGAACGGTTTTGGCCAGGTGGCTGCCTGGGAAGCCATGCAGTTGGGGATTGAGCGTGCGGGCAAATTTGGCATCGCCGCCGTGGGCCTGCATCATTCGCACCATATTGGCCGCATCGGCCACTGGGCGGAGCAGTGTGCTGCGGCAGGGTTTGTCTCTTTTCACTTCGTCAACGTTCCTGGCGATCCGATGGTGGCGCCGTTTAACGGCAGCGACCGTCGTTTCGGCACCAACCCTTTCTGCGCGGTGTTCCCCCGGAGCAACGGCAAACCGCTGCTGCTTGATTTCGCCACCAGCGGTATCGCCTTTGGTAAAACCCGCGTGGCATGGAATAAAGGACAACAGGTTGCACCGGGTTATCTGATCGACCATCAGGGCAACGCCACCACCGAGCCGGGCGTGATGCATCAGGAACCCCACGGATCACTGCTGCCATTTGGTCTGCACAAAGGTTATGCGCTGGCGACCATGTGTGAAATCCTTGGCGGCGCGCTGTCCGGTGGCCGCACGACCCATGATGCAACCCTGACGACCTGCCACGATGCGATCTTCAACTGCATGACCACCATTATTGTTAACCCGGAGGCATTCGACGCACCGGCGATGCAGCAGGAAGCGGAGGCTTTCCTCAGCTGGGTGAAACGTTCACCGCAAAGCGGTGATGCACCGATTATGGTGCCGGGGGAATGGGAAGAGAACAATCGTCGTGAACGCGAGCGCGACGGCATTCCGCTGGATAGCAATAGCTGGGAGCAGATTTGCCAGGCGGCGTTACAGGCAGGAATGCCCGAGGAAGAACTGGCGGCCTTCCGCGCGCTGGCGCAATAGACCGCCACGCTGAGGCACACCGCCTCAGCGTTTTTTACCTTAAATCACCATCGACAACAGCAGGCAACCCACCAGGCCACAGACCGAAATAATGGTTTCCAGCACCGACCAGGAGCGAATGGTTTCACCGATGGTCAGGTTGAAGTACTCCTTGAACAACCAGAAGCCAGGATCGTTAACGTGGGAGAAAATGACGCTGCCGGATCCCACCGCAATCACCATCAGTTCCGGGCTGGCCCCTGAGGTGGCAATCAGCGGCGCCACGATGCCACCCGCGGTAATCGCAGCCACCGTCGCAGAGCCAAGCGCG
Source organism: Pantoea sp. X-Soil-TKNS-1207 (assembly GCF_059730485.1). NCBI lineage: Bacteria > Pseudomonadati > Pseudomonadota > Gammaproteobacteria > Enterobacterales > Erwiniaceae > Pantoea > Pantoea sp. X-Soil-TKNS-1207. Next base: position 1,197,350 of record NZ_AP035958.1, on the reverse strand, counting down.
ATACGCAGCACCGCCGCAATTGACCACGCCATAAAGATCGGAGAAACGTTGGTTTCATGCATCATGCTGGCGATGTACTTATCGACACCGCTGTCCACCAGCACCTGCTTGAACGCCCCGCCGCCGCCAATAATCAGCAGCATCATAGCGATGATTTTGATTGAATCGCTCAGCGTCCCCATCACCTCATCCATGCTGCGGCCGCGATTCAGACCAAAAGTGAAGATCGCAATCAACACCGCAATCAGCGTTGCCATGATGGGATCGCCGAAGAACTCGGCGTAGGGCAGCACGGCATGGCCTTTCGGCAGGACCATTTCAGCCACCGCGCGCAGCGCCATCAGGATCACCGGCACCAGCGACGTCCAGACGCTGACGCCAAAACCCGGCATCTCCGCTTCACTGAAGGTTTTCGGGTTCCATAATCCTTCCGGGATCGGCTTATCAATGCCTTTCAGGAAACGCGCGTACACCGGCCCCGCCAGAATAACGGTCGGAATGCCGAGCAGCGTGCCAAACAGCAGGGTTTTACCCATATCGGCATTGAACAGCGTGGCAATGGCGGTCGGACCCGGATGCGGCGGCAGAAAGCCGTGCGTTACGGAGAGCGCAGCCGCCATCGGCACACCCACATACAACAGGGGCACGCGCGCTGAGGCCGCAATGCTGAACACCAGCGGCAGCAGCAGCACAAAGCCGACTTCATAGAACAGCGCAAATCCCACGGTAAAGCCGGTCAGCACCAGCGCCCACTGAATATGCTTTTGACCGAATTTCTCAATCAACGTGGTGGCGATCCGTTGCGCGCCACCGCAGTCAGCCAGCAGTTTGCCCAGCATGGCACCAAATCCCATGATCAGCGCCAGGCTGCCGAGCGTGCCACCGACGCCAGTTTTAATCGAGCCAATTACTTTGTTGACCGGCATCCCCTGCATCATACCGACCGCCAGCGCCACCAGGATCAGGGCAATAAATCCATTCAATTTAAAGCGAATCATCAGCAGCAGCAGTAACGCCACGCCAATTGCCACGTAGAGTAATGGCATAGTTTTTCTCCACCTTGTTGCACGGTCTGCTACCGGCAGCGGTTTGTTGTGATAAGTCCAGAAGACGATGGGTACAGCCACGTTCGACATGTTGTTACATCGTGACGCATCTTGTTACCGGTATCATGTTAAGGGTAACACGACAAATAAATCACCTGCCGCGCCGGGTGAATTTCTGTTTTGAGAAGGTGATCAACTTTTTGTTCGCCGGTTATCAGAATGTTTGCCCCGGCAGTGCCCAGGCTTTTGGTTACACTAGGGTCTTTCCGCCCATGAAAAAGGATCTGCAGGTGAGTGAGAATCTGATCGAGCTGTACAGTAATCAACAAACCCTGTTTGCCCGCGGCAGCATTGACCGGCTGGTGCCACTGCTGGCGGCCAGTCCGCAGCCGACGCTGCTGTTTTGCGGTCGCTCGTTTCTGAATGGCCCGGCCTGGCAACGCCTCGGCGCGGCGCTCAACGACCACATCCTCGGCTATGAAATCGTCAGCCACGAAGCCTCGCCCGATGAGATCGATCGCTGGGTCACCCGCTGGCGCGGCCATGTGGATCGCGTAGTCGCGATTGGCGGCGGCAGCGTGCTGGATGCGGCCAAAGCCTTCAGCGCCATGATGCAGCATCCGCTGCCTACCGCGCGTTATCTGGAAAAAGTGGGCGATACGCCAGTACAACCGGTGACATTGCCGCTGATTGCCATCCCCACCACCGCCGGTACCGGCAGTGAAGCGACGCAAAACGCCGTGGTGACCGACCAGCAAAACATCCAGGTGAAAGCCTCATTGCGTCATCCGGTGTTTGTGCCTCAGGTGGCGATTCTTGACCCGGATTTGCTGAAAGGGGCGCCGGACAGCGTGCTGGCAACCTGCGCCATTGACGCCTTTACCCATTTGTTTGAGGCGTATTTGTCACGCAAAGGCAATCTGTTCAGTCAGCAAATGGCACTCAACGGGCTGCAACTGTTCTGCAAAGCCTGGCCAGCGCTCAATCGTGACGACCAATCCGGGGATGACGCGCGTGAAGCGATGATGATGGCTTCCTGGCTGGGTGGCGTCTGTCTGAGCAGCGCCGGATTAGGGGTGATCCACGGGATTGCCGGCGAGCTGGGGGCGATTAAGCCTTTCCATCATGGTGAGGTGTGCGGGCGACTGCTGTTCCCCTTCCTTGATGTGCTGGCCGAAAGCGAACATCCCGAGCAGCAACGTCTGATGGCGCAACTGGCGCAGCAGCTGTTACCGGACGATCCGGCACCACCCGCCCTGGCGCTGAAAGCCTGGCTACAGCACCATGCCATTATGCCGTTCTGGCTGGACGGCCCTGCCCTGACGGAGGCCGAAGTGGAGTGGATTGTGGCGCGCGCCAACAGCAAAAATGGCTGGATCAGTTACGACAAAGAGATCCTGCGCGAGATGATTGCCGCCGCCTGGCCGCTGGCATAACGACGACGGGCAGCCTGCGCTGCCCGTTATTTTATTGCTGCACCACTTTGAACATGGCGATCTCCTGCGCCAGCTGCGCTGCTTCATCGCGCAACGCCTGGGTGTTTTCAGCAGTCTGCGTCACCAGCATCAGGTTCTGCTGAATGCCGCGCTCCATCTGCGACACCGCCAGCGTAACCTCCGCAATGCCTTTACTCTGCTCATCACCCGCCACGCGCATTTCGCTCACCACCTGCTTCACTTTATGCACGTCGTTAACCAGCTGATGTAACTGCTGCCCGGCCCCTTCCACCAGCTTACTGCCCGCCAGCACATTACTGTCCGAATCCGCAATCAGCGCTTTGATCTCCTGCGCCGCCGTGGCGCTGCGCTGCGCCAGCGCCCGCACTTCAGACGCCACCACGGCAAAGCCACGGCCCTGCTCGCCAGCGCGTGCCGCTTCCACTGCGGCGTTCAGCGCCAGGATGTTGGTCTGGAAGGCAATGCTGTCGATCACCGTGAGAATTTCCGCCACGCGGCGTGACGACGACTGAATCGCCCCCATGGTGCTGACTACCTCGTTCATCACTGCGCTGCTGTTGCGCGCAATCTGCGCCGTCTGTTCTGCTGCCGCATCGGCCAGCCGGGTGTTCTCGGCATTTTGCTGCACCGTGGCGTTGAGCTGCTCCATCGCCGCCGCACTTTGCTCCAGCGCTGCCGCCTGTTCGGCGATTTTCTCCGACAGGGCGTGGTTGCTGTTTGCCAACCCTGAGGCATTCGCCGCCACGTTTTCACCGCTGCCCTGCACGCGGATAATCACGCCAGCAATCTTATCGACAAAGCTGTTAAAGGCACCGGCAATATCCGCCAGTTCGTCGCGGCCGCTTTTGGTCAGACGACGGGTCAGATCGCCATCACCATGGGCAATGGCATCCAGCGCGGTATGAGTGGCTTTCAGACGCTGACCGATACGTTTGGTAAAGGCCCAGGTCAGCAACAGCAGCACAATCATTGCCGGGATCAGGAAGGTGAAGATGTCGCGCATCATATTACGCGCCAGTCCGGTCACGACGGTTTCCGGGGTCACCAGACCGATAATCCAGTCGGTACCCGGCATACGAAACAGCGTTACGTCGGCAGGGGTATGCAGGTATTGATCATCGAAATCATTCAGCGTCACCACGCCACCGTAATTTTTCAGCTGCGCAGTGCGCTCAGCCAGCGGCGCCAGCCACGGCGTCTTTTGCGCCAGGCTGCTCAGGGTGGTGAGGGATTTCACCTGCTGGCCGGGGTAATAAAGCAGATTCCCGGCGCTATCCAGCGCAAAGGCATAACCGCCCGTCACCTGCCCTTTCTGCTGCATAAAGCCCGCCAGGTTATCCAGCTGCACATCCAGCGTGGCCACCCCGGCAAAACGGTCGCCTGCGGTATAAGGCACGCTACAGGTGACCATATTCACCCCGGAAACCGGGTCCTGATAAACCTCCGACCAACCGCAGCGATCACGCGGACCGTTACGCACTGCGCTGTACCAGCTTTCCTGCTGGTAGCCGTTACCACCCGGCTGGTTATAACCATCCGAATAATCCAGCGATCCATCGGCCTGACGCGCCCAGAAAAAGCTGCGGCGCTGAATGCCCGGGGTATAAGCATCCGGCTCCGGCCAGACGCCGCCGCCCGCAATGGTTTTATTGCCGTTGCTGTTGATGATTTGCGGGAAGCTGTGTTGCCAGAGCGTCACATCGTGCGGCAACACTTCAGCCAGACGCGCCATGCTGACGGCCTCGCCTTCAATACGTAACAACTGCTGGTTGAGCTGGCTGACCAGGTTGTTGCCAGCCTGCTCGATCAGCGTATGGCTGGCATCGATGACACGCGGCTGCCCGCGCAGAAGCAAAACGGAAAAGACAATCGCCGTTGTTACGCACAACAGCAACAGACCACCCAGAGTCATCCGGGCAGCCAAACGGGTTGGAACCATAATTTATCCTTACTTACCAGAACAACGATAATGACGGAGATAAGAAAGTGCGCGCCTGCGGCGTTGTAAATAACGTTCCTTCAACATCACTATCGGCAAGGTAGCGGATAAATTCAGGGCTTAGCGGTGGAACGGCCCCTGACCGGCCAGCATCTGTTCAATCACCTGCAACACGCCTTCGTCGTTGTTGGCCGGTGCCTGATAGCGCGCCGCCTCTTTTACACGTTCGGGGGCATTCTGCATCGCAAAGCTGAAGCCGGATTGCGCCAGCATTTCGAGGTCATTGCCGCCATCACCAAACGCCAGCACCGCATCACTGCTGATGTCCCAGCGCTGTTGCAACAGGCGCAGACCATTGGCTTTGTGCAGGCCAGGGACAATCAAATCCACCGAGCCGTGGCCGCTCGAGGTGGCCGCCGCCGCGCCGTGATGTAAACGCTCAATATCGGCCATCAGTATCGCGACATAGTCGTCGGACAAATTGAGGGCGAACTTGAACAGTTTGTCATCGCCGGTCTCTTCAAGGCTGTCGATGGCTTTCAACCGATGGCAGTAATGGCGCATTTTGGTGAGCCATTGTTCATCGGCGTTGGGGAAGTGGTAGGCGCTGTTGCGTCCGCAAATCAGGTACTTCAGGTCGGGATAATGGCCCCGCTGCAAGGTATCAATCACCGCATGGATGTCATCACGCGAAAACGCGCCGCAGAATAACTCTGCATCACGGTCGATGATCCAGGCGCCATTCTCCGCCACAAAGGCGATCTCACTGGCAATCTCGGGGAAGAAGGATTTGAGCTGATAATACTGGTTGCCGCTGGCGACGACGAATTTGATGCCACGCTGTTTCATCTCGGTGTAACAGGCCTGAAAGCGCGCGCGGTTGTACTGTTTTTTATCGTTGAGAAAGGTGCCGTCCATATCTACCGCCACCATTTTTACCACGGTCATCATGACTCCTTAGCGTATTGAAAGGAAAAACAGATCGCTAACAGGATAGCCTGGTGGGGAGGAGAAAACAGCGAAAAGACGGATGGCGGGAGCCATCCGTCCGGGAGGGATTAATGGAAGGCGCTATTCAGCAAAATTGCCGTGATGATGCCGGTGGCGGCAGCAACCAGCACATAGTTACCATCAATATACGCCCAATGTTCACCATGCGGCGGCTCATACAGGCCGCGTGCACGCCAGTCGTCTACACGATAATGCGGGCCACGGAATTCCGGCGGTGCCGGGTAGCCACGACGGAAATCATGACCATTCCACGCGAAGCGGTCACCACCGTGATGGCCTTCCGGCATCGGGCGACCCGCGTAATGATCATGTCCATGATCCGGGCCACGGTTACCACCGTGATCGGGGCCGCGATTGCCGCCGTGATCAGGACCATTACCGTGGTCCTGATGCTGGTTGCCACCGTGTGGCTGCCAGTGTTGGTCACCCGGACCGTCGGCCCAGGAAACGCTGGAAATCAGTGTGCTGCATGCAATAAGCGAAGCGACTACCGTCAATGTTGTTTTTTTCATGCTGTGTTACCTCCAATGATAACGGCAGTGGTTGCGCCGTTAAGCGTAACTATTAATGATATGGAAGCAAAAAAGCATATCCAAAACTCTTAAAAACCGCAGACTTACAATAAATTACCTCGAATTATCACTTTCTTAACAGTTGTGTCAGTCCTGACATTAACTGGACCGAAAATGGCGTGTTTTAAGGGTAGCTGAATTGAGAGGAAAAAAAAGAAAACCCGATCGCGGGGATCGGGAGGAATTAATATCCATTTATTGCATAAAGAGGGTAAACCCTACAAAAATGAGGGTAAAAACTGAAGCACACAACACCACATCACTAGCATTGCCGGTAAACCATACCATTTTAAAATGCAAAATTCTTTTAAAAATGACCATTTTTCGGAAAAATACGTAAAGATTAAGCGGCGAAAGAAAATAATGTTTTGCAATGAAGAGTGCTGGCGTGAATAAGGTCTGTGCTCTGACCAGCACGCAAGACGGGATATTTATCGTTACTTAAGAATTATCAAAGAATGAAGCGGCGATAAATTGCACAGACTTAAAAAATAGCTACTAATCAATAGTATAAAGAAAATTCTTAGTTAATCCGGCAGAAAAGACCCGTTAAGCCCGCGACACTCCCTGCCACCAACGGTTAATTTCCTTCTGCATTCCCCTCTATAACCGGCAGAAAATCGATTTAATACACAACAGTGATTAATACAGAGTTCAATATTAGCGTTATTAGCAAACCTGATCGAAACAACTAATTTTTCGTCATCCCGATTGCTCTTTCTTTTTTTACCGGAAAGGTGAAGCGAATAAGGCCCTGTGTAATACTTCTGCTTCAGTATTTACTCAGGATTAACTCAGGGAAATCTGCACATGGAAAAGATATTAGTCAGTGCCTGCCTGATGGGCTTTGCGGTGCGCTATAACGGCAGCGATAAAGCGCTGGTGTCGGATACCCTCACCCGCTGGCGCAGCGAGCAGCGTCTGGTGGTGCACTGTCCGGAACTGGCCGCCGGGCTGGCGACGCCACGTCTGCCCGCCGAAATTCGTGGCGGAGATGCCGAAGCGGTGCTGCATGGTGATGCGCAGATCGTCGAATCTGATGGTCGCGACGTGACGCAGTACTATGTGCTGGCCGCGTGGCTGGCGCTACGTGCCGCCCAGGCGGCGCAGTGTCGCTTTGCCTTACTGACCGATGGCAGCCCCACCTGCGGGAGCCAGCACATCTACAACGGCACCTTTAGCGGCCAGAAGCTGCCGGGGAGCGGTGTTGCCGCCGCCCTGTTGCGTCAGCATGGCATTGAGGTGTTCGCCGAAGCGCAGTTGCCGCAGCTGATTTACCGTGTCGCCGAAGAGGATAAATGGCGTTCAGTCGACGCCGGATGACGCAGCAACGCGGCGGCTGGCCGGATTGGTCGCCGCACCAGTTCCCCATTGCAGTTCGGGCACTGTTCATGCAGCACCTGCGTGGCGCATACCACGCAAAATGTACATTCGAATGAGCAGATACGCGCGTCCGGCGATTCCGGTGGCAGATCTTTATCGCAGCATTCGCAGTTGGGACGTAATTCCAGCATGGTGTTCTCCAGTGAGTGACCGATAAACCATCATCGCTACCTTTACTGCATCATGACAGCCCGCACGCGGACACAGCAGGGACAAATCGGGACATCGCGCCGCCGGTCAAATCATCCGAATTTTCAACATTTACTGTCAGACCTTCTATAGTTCATTCGCCCCCTATATCTGAGAGACGTGTTAATGCAAGTTAAAGGTTTGAATATCGGCTTCTTCATTGTCATCCTGGCGATTGTCACGGTGGCGTTTTTTGATGTGCTGACACCCTACTTCTCCGCCATTTTTTGGGCGGCGATTCTGGCGGTAATTTTCCATCCGCTCAAATCATTACTGCGGCAAAAAATGGGGGATCGCAACGGGCTGGCTTCACTGCTGACGCTGCTGATCATCTGTCTGATCGTCTTCACGCCACTGGTTATCGTCACCTCTTCGCTGGTCGTGGAGATCAACACCGTCTATACCAAACTGCAAAACAACTCCTCACAGTTCCCTGCCGTATTTGCCGACCTGTTGCAGCATCTGCCGGCGTGGGCGCGCAATTATCTTGCCGATCACCACCTGAACAATGCGGAGCAGATCCAGCAGAAGCTTTCCGGCTTCGCGCTTAAGGGCGGCCAGTACATGGCGGGCAGCGTATTTATTATCGGTAAAGGCACCTTCAGCTTTACCGTCGGCTTTGGCGTGATGTTGTATCTGCTTTTTTTCCTGTTGAAAGATGGCGCGTGGCTGGTGAACCTGATTCTGGAAGCGCTGCCGCTGTCCAAACACGTAAAACATCATCTGATGATGAAGTTTGCCGCGGTATCACGCGCGACGGTGAAAGGCACCGTGGTCGTGGCGGTGGTGCAGGGAGTACTGGGTGGACTGGCATTCTGGTTTACCGGTATCGACGGCAGCCTGCTGTGGGGCGCGCTGATGGGCTTTCTGTCGCTGGTGCCCGCCATTGGTTCCGCCATTGTCTGGGTGCCCGCCACCATTTTCTTCTTCGCGACTGGTGCGCTGTGGAAAGGCTTTTTCCTTATCGGCTTCTTCGTGGTCGTGGTCGGTCTGGTGGACAATATTCTGCGTCCGCTGCTGGTGGGTAAAGACACCAAAATGCCGGACTATCTGATCCTGATTGCGACCCTCGGCGGCATGGAGGTTTATGGCATCAATGGCTTCGTGGTCGGCCCGCTGATTGCCGCGCTGTTTATCGCCTGCTGGAATCTGCTTTCCGGTCGCGATAACCGTGAAAACGTCGAAGAGATCGATGAAGAGTTTATTGAGGAAGGGAAACAACGTGAATGATGGCTGCCGCCCTGTGACGCCAGCCTGAGTGGTTAACCCGCAACTCTCCTATCGCCTGATGTGCGCCAGCCGCGCGTCAGGCGTTTTTCTATTTCCACCAGCACGAAAATAGCTGCGCTGACCGCCAGGGAAATCAGCCAGTATTTCAGCGGCAGCGGTTCGGTACCAAACAGCGTGTTCATCAGCGGCACGTAGATGATCAGCGCCTGCAACAAAATCAGCACGCCGGTTACCAGCCAGATACCGCGATTCTTCAGCAGCCCGGCATCGAGCGAAAAGCCCTCGTTGTTACGGCAGTTCAGCATATAGACCCACTGTGCCGTCACCAGCATCTGCAACAACACGGTGCGAATAAACTCCGGGCTGTAGCCGCGCGGTTGCAGCCAGGCTTCCAGCATAAAGGCGCTGATGGAGATCAGCAGACCAACAAACAACACGCGCCAGATGGCATAACCGTCCATCACAGGGCTGCGTACGTTGCGCGGTGGCCGACGCATGATATTCCTCTCCGCCGGTTCAAAAGCAATGCCAAACGACAGGGTGGCGGAGGTTGCCATGTTCATCCATAAAATCTGTACCGGGGTGAGCGGCAGCAGGTTGCCCATCAGAATCGCGATGATGATCAACAGCCCCTGCGCGAGGTTGGTCGGCATGATAAACAGGATGGTTTTCTTCAGATTATCGTAGACGCGGCGCCCTTCTTTCACCGCTGCGGCGATGGTGGCGAAGTTATCATCGGCGAGGATCATATCCGCCGATTCTTTGGTCACTTCGGTGCCTTTGATGCCCATGGCGATACCAACATTGGCCTGCTTCAGCGCCGGGGCATCATTGACGCCATCACCGGTCATACCGACGATTTCCCCACTCGCCGCCAGTGCTTTCACCAGTCGCAGCTTATGCTCCGGGCTGGTGCGGGCAAAAATATCGTATTCCTGCGCGGCCTGAGCCAGCTCAGCATCATCCATATGCTCCAGCTGATAGCCGGTTACGGCGGAGGTGCTGTTGCCAATCCCCAGCATCTGACCAATCGCCATGGCGGTTTCCTGATGATCGCCGGTGATCATCTTCACGCGAATGCCTGCCTGCTGGCAGTCATGGATGGCGGTGATGGCTTCCGGGCGCGGCGGGTCCATCATGCAGGCCAGCCCCAGCAACATCATGCCATCACGCAGATCGTCATGGTCGAGGGTCTGCGGCACGTCCGGCAGCCAGCGCCATGCGGCGGCCACGGTACGCAAACCTTCGCTGGCATAAGTGCTGATGGCACTTTCCCACCAGGCACGATCCAGCGGCTCTGCGCCGTGGCGACTCTGCTGCTGCTGGCACAGCGACAGCAACACATCCGGTGCGCCGGTGAGTAACAGGCAGGGTTTGCCCGCCATCACCGCAATGACCGCCTGGTATTTATACAGCGAGTCGAACGGCAGCTTACGGACGATCTCAACATCATCCGTTTTGATGCCTGCCTTTGCCGCCAGCACCTTCAGCGCGCCCTCGGTAGGGCCGCCGATAATGCCCCAGTGACCCGCGTCGTCCTGACGCAGCTGGCTTTCATTGCAGATATCGACGGTGCGTAAAAAGCCCTGTAGCAAGCTGTCCTCTGGCGCAGCCAGCCCGCTGGCGTGAACAATGGCATGAAATTCACCGCGCGGTTCGTAGCTGTCGCCACTGATGCGCCACTGGCTGTCTGCCAGCACCACCGCTTTAACCGTCATCTCGTTCATGGTCAGGGTGCCGGTTTTATCGGAGCAAATCACCGACATCGCCCCAAGGGTTTCCACCGTCGGCAATTTACGGATGATGGCCTGATTGCGCGCCATGGATTGCACACCCAGTGACAAAATGATGGAGATAATGGCCGGCAACCCTTCCGGCACTGCCGCTACGGCCAGACTGATTACCGACAGTGACAGCTCCCCCAGCGGAATATCCCGCAGCAGATAGCCAAACACAAACAACGCCACCATCATCAGCAGGATGATGGCAAAGATGGCTTTGCCGAGTTTATCAATCTGCACCAGCAGCGGCGTTTTGACCTCCTCAATGGCGGCGATCATCGCATTGATGTGGCCCAGTTCGGTAGCACCGCCGGTGGCAATCACCACTCCAGCCGCCGTACCGGCGCTCACCGTGGTACCGGAAAACGCCAGGTTGAGCCGGTCGCCCAGCGATTTTTCACCGTCCAGCGCAGCGGTGTTTTTCGACACCACGGTGGATTCACCCGTGAGGATGGCTTCTTCCACGCGCAGATTGTGAACATCGAACAGGCGCAGGTCAGCGGGGATTTTGTCCCCCGGACGCAGCAGCACCACATCGCCAGGCACAATGTTCTGCGTGGCGATGGTCGCCTGCATTCCTTCCCGCAGCACAATGGCATCGCTCGACAGCATATTTTGAATGCTTTTCAATGACTTCTCGGCGTTACTTTCCTGGATATATCCAATCAGTGCGTTGATGACAGCAACGCCGAGAATGACAAAGGTATCCACCCAATGGCCCATCAGCGCGGTGATCACCGCGGCGGCCAGCAGGATATAGATCAGCATGTCTTTAAAGTGGGCGATAAAGCGCATAAAAGCAGACTTCTCGCGCTTTTGCGGCAGCACATTCGGCCCATGCTGTTGCAGGCGGATTTGTGCTTCTTCCGCACTTAATCCATGCGGTGAACTGTTTAATGCGGAGAATACCGCCGTACTCTCCTGCTGATACCAGGGCCGATCGGTCGACGCCGTTCGCCTGCCTGCAAAAGGAATGATGCTCATAATTAACCTCGCACGACTGAATGTTAAATCAATAAATAACGACAGAAATTAAAAGCATACTTTAATAATATTTCCCGCCGTCGTGATGACCGACATCATGTTTTTATCAGTTAAAAGCTGAGACGCTAATTCATATCCCTTTAATCACAAGGGTAAATTATTATCAGGATAAGAAGATCCTTAAACCTGAATTTAGCAGGGCGATGATCAGACTTATTTCCCTTTTCTCCATAGAAATTACATCAAGGATAAATTATGCAAAAACAGACAATTAGATTAGTCACACTCTTTGTTATCGGTGCCGTTGTCGTCACTACGCTGGCAGGGCTGCTGACCTTTTATATTGTTTCCAGGCTGGCTGCATAGGGAAAAAAAATTTAACGAAAGTTAAACGAAAGCAGAAAAATTCAATTATCAGCATTAGCATTGCGGGTTATCAATACATTTATCATGAGACGCTGGCATATTCCCGCGGTTGTTAATTGATGGAGGCAGGAAAAATGAACAACTGGCCCGTGTTGTCAGCCCTATTATGCTGTTTGATTCTCATCGGTTGCGATAATAAAAACCTCACCGAGATTATAGTCCCGCACATTATCAAAACAGTCCCGACAGGCGATAATAACACCGAAAAACTACGTGTCTTTCCGGTGCGTGTTGAAGCGGGTAATCATCCCGAACTCGCCTTTAAACGAATCGGAGAGTCAGGCACGCTGATGAAGCGTAGCAACCCGCTGGATACGATGTTTATCATGCCGGAAAACCTGTTTATCAGCCTGGACAGACAGAACGCCAGCTATCGGCCATAAGTCAGCCTCAATGCCCTGCCCTGCCCGTCCCTCATTTCACGCACAGCATAAGGAACATCATGTTCAGGCCGATGCCGCAGCGCTAACCCGACAAAAAGCGCTGCCCCTGCCTATTTATCCCTGCATCAAAATTCAATTAAATATTCTGTGAAGTGAATCCCATTTCAAATTACTTATTCGCCATTTTATGTGATCCTCCCTGCAATTAACCGCTGATCGTTTTTATCCATCTATCAACGATGGCCCGTAGATTATTACTCTCAATTAAATGTGTTCATCGCCATGAACATATTACGTTCAGGTTTTGGTATTTCTCCCACCGCTATAACTGGCTATAACTCACTGACAGCCAGCACCGACATAACTTCTGCGCAGAGGAAAAAGATGAAAGTGCTTAACAAAAGACAGATCGGGTTAGTTAACTTACTGGCACTGGAGAATGCGTGGTTGCCCATGACCCGCGTAGCTGAACAACTGAATATCTCCATTAGTACCATTCGCCGTGATGTGGATGTGATTAACCTGTTTTATCTGGGAAAAAATAAAATAAGCAGCAAGCCTGGTTTGGGTTTGAAATTAGAGGTGAACAATACCATCGCCGTACCACATGATACTGGCGATGATGCCATGATGGGCATCCTGAAAAGTAAGCGTTTAATCAGCATGACCACTGATTTGCTTTCAGATTCACCTGAACCTTTATCTATCAGCGCATTGGCAGAAAAATATTTTATCAGTCGCTCGTCTATCGTCGAGGATTTGAAAAAGATTGAATTTTGGATCGAAAAATTCTCTCTTTTGATCAGCAAAAATCATTGCGGCACCTTTATTTCCGGCAGCGACTATAACATCAGAATGGCCCTGAAAGAGATCATCACCCATAGCGTACTGAGCAATTATCAGATGACCGATAGCCGTATCGATCGCTTCTCTCGCGTACAACTGATCGCGGAATTCGGCAAAGAAAATGTGGCCAATTGCATGAGCCTGATAGCCATTATTGAAGAGGAATTACGCTGCTCCATCAGTGAGCCTTATTACACCAACTTATTTTCTCATTTACTGGTGACCCTGCGGCGAAATCTGCATCATGACCGCACTCTTGCCGGACAGGATGATTTTTCCCGCTACGACAATCGTGAATGGCGTATTGCGGAGCGCGCGATCCGCTGGCTGGAAAATGAATATCAAACCCGTTTTCCGGCGATCGAAATCAGTTATATCTATCAATATATTATTTCCTCCGGGATGCATCCGGTTACAGTGGAAGAGACAGATAAAAACCACCCTGATTCGGTTGCCATGGAATATGCCGGTTTGCTGGTCAGCCGCCTTTCAGCCTCGCTGGATATCGATTTCTCCCGTGACGCAGGCCTAAAGAAGGCGCTGGCCTCGCATATCAAGCCGATGCTGAACCGGTTGACCTACGGAATCGTGATCCACAATCCGTTGCTGGAAGAGATTCGCAGTGAGTTCGGCCCGGTGTTTGCGGCGGTAAAAAAGGTTGCCCTGGCGATAAATAATGAAAAAGGCCTTACGCCACCTTCCGATGACGAAATCGCCTGGCTGACCATCTATATCCAGAATGCGCTGGAAAATACCAAAGCGAAAAAACGCGTTATTTTAGTCTGCTCCAGCGGTATCGGAACCTCACAATTATTGTCCAGCAGAATTAACCGGGCATTTCCGGAGTGGGAAATTATCGACATTGTGCCAGGCGCCAGACTTAAACAGACATTGCAGAGTCAGAGCTGCGACTTGATTATTTCCACCATTCGCTTAGACGACATTGAACTGCCGGTAGCCTACGTATCGGCACTGTTTTCACGCAATGATATTGCCCGCGTGGTTGAATGTCTGGGAACCGATTTGAACAGTAAGGAGAAATGTGATGTTAGATAAAATTGTGGTCGCTGATTTATTAAGTCGCTCCTGTGTGCTGACCGATCTGGTGGCGAAAGACAAACTTGAAGTGATTGAAAAAATGACCGACTGCCTTTATTCCGAACAGGTTATTACCAATAAGGCCGGATTTATTAATGATGTGCTGGCGCGGGAACAGCTGGGTTCAACCGGATTTGAAAACCAAATCGCCATCCCGCACGGTAAATCATCCTGGGTCAAAGAAACGCGGATTGCCGTTGCCAAACTCAGTTCCCCGGTGGACTGGGAAACTATGGACAGTTCCGATGTGAAGCTGGTGATTCTGTTTGCGGTGAAAGATGCGGACAGTGGCGCAGGCCATATCCGGGTGTTGGCAAAAATATCGATCGCGCTGGGCGACGATGACACCGTGGAAAAGTTAATTAATTCCCGCACGCAGGAGGAACTGTATGATTTGATCGTTAATAACAGCGAAGAATAATAATATTCATCAGGAGAGCATAATGAACATCATAGCCATTACCGCCTGCCCTACAGGCGTCGCTCACACCTATCTTGCCGAAGCGAATTTGAAAAAGAATGCCAAAAAGATGGGTGTTGATATCCTTGTCGAAACGCAAGGCGCAATTGAGAGTGAATATACCCTGACGCCGGATGATATTAAAAATGCCGACACCGTATTAATCGCCGCTGATAAAGTGATTGATCTTTCCCGTTTCAGCGGCAAGAGAATCATTCGTGTTCCGGTAACCCGCGCAGCGAAAGACGCGCAGGGATTATTAACGGATATTCTCTCCGGCAAAATATCTGCCGAATTACTCGAACTCAAAAATAAACCGGCCAGCGCTGAATCCGCACAGGCTGATCACCACAGTTCATTGTTATCGCAAATCTATGTCCATCTGATTACCGGCGTAAACCTGATGATCCCCTTTGTGGTGGCGGGCGGCATCTTAATTGCGCTGAGTTTTTCGTTCGGCATCACCGCAGCGACACCGGGTGACGCGCATTTCAGTCCGCTGGCGAAGATGTTTTCTGATATCGGCGGCGGTGCGGCTTTTGCGCTGATGCTGCCTATTCTGTCACTGGGCATCAGTAAATCCATCAGCGGCAATATGGGGATCGTTTCGGGCGCGGTGGGCGGGATGCTGGCCATTCATACCGGCTCTGGCTTCCTCGGTGCGCTGCTGGCGGGCTTTCTGGCGGGCTACATCACCTTTGCCATTGTGAAATATATCAATTTACCGAAGTCGCTCGCGGGTCTGAAACCGATTCTGATTGTGCCGTTGCTCAGCGTGTTGTTAACCGGCGCCCTGATGATCTTCGTGGTCGGCGAACCAATCAAAATCCTGTTGCAGGCATTAACCTCCTTCCTGGAAAACCTCGGGAACACCAACGCCGCCATCATGGGATTGCTGATTGGCATGATGGTGGCCTTCGACATGGGCGGCCCCCTCAACAAGACGGTGTGCATGTTCGCCATCGGCTTAATGTCTACCGGCATTTATGAGCCGATTGCCGCCTGTATGGCCGCCGGGATGGTGCCACCGTTAGGCATTGCGCTCGCCACCACGTTGTTTAAACAGAAATTTACCCACCAGGAAAGAGAAACCGGAAAAGTAACCTACGTATTGGGCCTGTCATTTATTACCGAAGGCGCCATTCCCTATGCGGTTGCCGATCCATTGCGCGTGATCCCGGCCATCGTCGCCGGTTCCGGCCTGGCCGGTGCTATCTCCATGGCGCTGGGCTGCGGTTCCCGCGCCCCCCACGGTGGCATCTTCGTGATGTTTATCCCCAACGTGATTACCCATGTTTTTGCCTACGTATGTGCCATTGCCGCCGGTTCGATTCTGACCGCGCTGATTCTTCGTTTTGTCAAAAAAGACAGTCAGGAACTTCCACAAGAGGGTTAAGTAATGTTGATGAATATGAAAGAGTTACTCCAGGTTGCGCAGCAAAATAAATTTGGTGTGGGGGCGTTTAATATTGCCTCGGCGGAGTTTGCCCGCCTGGTGATTGAGGTGGCCGAAAAACTGCATTCTCCGGTGATTTTAGAGGTACACCCTGATGAACATGAGTTTGTCGGTGATGCATTTATTCTCTATCTGCGTGAACTGGCCAGCAATGCCACGGTGCCGGTGGTGATCCATCAGGATCATGGTCAGACGCTGGAGCAGGTGATGCGTGCGATCCGCACCGGCTACACTTCCGTGATGATTGACGCTTCCGCACTGCCGCTGGAAGAGAACATCGCGATCACCCGCAAAGTGACGGAAGTGGCGCACACCGTGAACGTGTCGGTGGAAGCCGAACTGGGCACCATTGGCGTGGCGCAGGGCAGTGCCGAAGGCGGACACAACGAGATCTTATATACCGATCCGGCCCAGGCTGAGCGCTTTGTTAAAGAGACCGGCGTGGACACGCTGGCCGTGGCCATCGGCACCTCGCATGGCCTCTATCCGCCCGGCAAGCAGCCGAAACTGGATATTGATCGTCTGAAAGAGATCCAGCAGCGCCTCTCCATTCCCCTGGTGTTGCATGGCGGCTCGGGCAATAAGGACAGCGAAGTGGCGGAGTCGATTAAATATGGCGTCGGGAAAATCAATATTTCGAGCGATATGAAAAAAGCCTTCTTCGTTGCGCTGGAAACTGCGTTGCAGTCGCCGAGCCATGAACCCAGCAGTTTGTTTATTCAACCGATGGCGTCGGCGCGCGCGGTGGTTGAACATAAAATGAAGCTGTTTTCATCGGTAGGTAAGGCGGAGCTTTATCACTGATGCATACCCGGCTGCACCTCAGGTGCAGCCCGTTATTGCGCGTCATCCGCATCGCGGATCGATGAACGTCGCGTTTTCAGCCGCCCAGCCAGCGTAACGTGCGCTGCGGTATCTTCCTCATGACATAAATATTCCACCGCCAGCCGCCCCAGCTCGCCATAGGGCAGCGGGATACTGGTGAGCGGTGGCGTCATCTGCTCTGAGATTTTCTGATCGTCATAACCCGCCACCAGCATATCTTCCGGCACGCGAACCCCGCTGGCCGCCAGCGCCTGATAACAGCCGATGGCCAGCCAGTCGCTGGCGCAGAAAATCGCGTCCGGACGCTCCTCCAGCGCCAGCAGCGCTGCGGTGGCCTGCCAGGATTCATTGAACTGCCAGTTGGTCTGATGCACCCACCCGGCAAGCGGCGTGATGCCCGCCTGGGCCAGCGCAGCTTGATAACCGGCCAGACGCTGCCGCGTCGCTTCCATCCACTCTTCCCCGGTGATATGGGCGATGCGCCTCGCCCCCTGGCTGATCAAATGACGGGTGACCTGAAAGGCGTTGGCATAATCATCCGGGACAAATGATGGCAGCAGCGGCGAGTCCGGGTCGCGCTGATTCAGCAGCACCAGCGGCAATGTGGTACAGCTGCGAAAGTTCGACATATCAATAACCGCCGTGACCGGCGAGGCGAGAATAATCCCCACGCAATTACGCTTTTCCAGCTGACGAATAATGTTCAGCGCCAGCTCGTTATCATCACCAAAATCGTAAACCGTCAGCAGCACTTCATTGCGCCACGCCGCTTCCCGCGCCTGGCTAATGGCATCGATAAAGGGATCATAGCTTTGCAGGGAGTTGACCAGCAGCGCGATCTCTTCCTGATTACGTGGAGAGTGAATCGCGGGCAAACGATCGTAGCCCAGCTCAGCGGCGACGCCCATCACCCGCTGGCGCGTCTCGTCGCTGAGTTTGATATTGCGCGACTGGTTGAGCACCAGCGACACCGTGGCCTGTGAAACGCCAGCGGTGCGCGCAATATCGTTCATGGTGACCTTATTTTTCCGCTTCATATTCCCTTTCTCACGGTCTGGTGAACCCGCATCATACCTTTCCTGCGCCAGATTCGGCAGCGCAGTGCGCTTTTGATCACGTTTCTGTGCGCCACATCATCCCGCTTTGTGACCCTCTTCTCTTTTTCACGCTGCGATATTTGCTCGCTTCACGCACAACTAATATTTATTAGCTAAATATTATCAGTAAGGAGAAAACCATGAAACAGCAGTGGAGTCGCGAACAGGCACAGGCGTGGTATCAGCAGCAGGGCTGGCTATGTGGCTTTAACTATTTGCCGTCAACGGCGGTGAACTGGACCGATATCTGGCAGGCAGAAACCTTTGATGCCGCAACCATTCAGCGCGAGCTGGGCTGGGCGGCCGAGGCTGGCTACAACTCCCTGCGCATCAACCTGCCGTTTATCGTCTGGCAGCACGATCGTGATGGATTGATTGCACGGATTGATCAGTTTCTGTCGATGGCTGAGGGACAGGGTTTTCGCAGCATGTTGACCCTGATGGACGACTGTGGCTTTTCCGGTGACGAACCCTATCTCGGCGCGCAGAAAGCGCCGGTTCCCGGCAAACATAACAGCCAGGCTGCTGCCAGTCCGGGTCGCGCTAAAGTCTGCGATCGCGACAGCTGGCCGCAGATCGAGCGTTATGTCCGCGATATCGTAAGTGAATTTCGCAACGATAAACGGGTGTTGCTGTGGGATCTCTACAATGAACCTGGCAACCGCGGCATCTTCGCCACCGGCACGGTTGAGGAGCTGTACGACGAAAAACTGGAGACGTACGCGCATGAATTGATGCGCCTCGCCTTCGACTGGGCGCGCGCAGAAGATCCCGCGCAGCCGCTGACCGTCTGCGCATGGCGTCTGGATCCAGAAAGCGACAACGAAACCTTCTATCAGCATCCGCTGGATCAGACCGCGCTGGCGCTCTCCGATGTGATCAGCTTCCACGCCTACACCAACACCGCACGCATGGTGGCGATTATTCATCAGTTGCAGCAGGCTGGCCGCCCGATATTTTGTACCGAGTGGCTGGCGCGCCATGTGGGCAGCACCATCGAAGAACAGCTGCCTCTGATGCACGCGGCTAACGTCGCCCCTTACCAGTGGGGACTGGTGCGCGGTAAAACCCAGACGTGGCTGCCGTGGCCGGTGGTGATGACCAGCACCACGGACTATTGCCGTCTGTGGTTCCACGATGTGTTTGAAGAGAATGGCATTCCGTTCTCGCAGGCGGAGATGGATCTGGTACGCAAACTCAGCCGCATTGGTCTGCACCCGGCACGCTAATAAAATCAATAACAGCATCAACCCGGCGGCGCGCTGCTGGGTTATTTAGAAGGTACGCACTATGGCAAATACCATGAAAATACCGTCCCGCGAGCTGTGGTCCTATTTTGGCTATGGCTTAGGCCAGTGTTTTAGTTTTGGGTTAGTGGGTTCATTTATTAATTATTTCTATACCGACGTGCTGGGCATTTCCGCCCTTGCGGCGAGCACCATTTTCCTGGTTGCCCGCGCCTGGGATGCCATCCATGATCCGCTATTCGCCAGCATTATGGACACCATCAACAGCCGCTTCGGGAAGTTCCGCCATTTTATGTTGATCGCCCCGCTGCTGATTACCGGCGTCACCCTGCTGGCGTTTTATAAAATCGAGGCCGACACCACCACCAAAATTCTCTACGCCGGGGTGACTTATATTCTGTGGGGCACGCTGTACGCCATCTCGGATATTCCGTTCTGGTCGATGTCATCGGTGATGACCAATGACTCCGGTCAGCGCACGCGCGCCGTCACCGCCGCGATGCTTGGCGTGAACGCCGGGATTGCCTGCGCCAATATCTTTTTCCCCAAACTGGCGGCCTTTTTCGCCCACTACAGCAACGATAAAGGTTACTTTATGGCGGCGCTGGTGATGATGCTGATTGGTTTGCCCTTGATGCTTAACGGCTTTCTGCAAATCAAAGAACGCGTGCCACCCAGCCCGGAAAAAGTCACCATGCGCGACACCTTCCGCAACTTAAAGCACAACAAGCCGCTGTTTATTATTCTGCTGTCGTTCTTTTTCTGCGTGTTCCATAACGTCGCCAACGGCATTTATATCTACTTCTTTATTTACAACCTCGGCGACGGCAGCCTGCAAATGGCGATTGGCCTGATGGGGATTATCGCCGCCGTGGTCTGTCTGGTGGCGCCGATGCTGACCCGCCGGATGCAGAAACGTAAGCTGTTTATGATCCTCTGCGCGCTGGATATTGTGGTCCGTGGCGTGCTGTGGGTGGCGGGATACCAGCACACCGCGCTGCTGTTTATTCTGCTTGGCCTCAGCACCCTGTTTGTGATGATGACCAATATCCTCACCTCGTCGATGATTGCCGACACCATCGAATATGCCGAGTACCACACCCACCGACGCTGCGCGGCAATCACCTTCTCGGGACAAACCTTTACCGGCAAGATGTCGGTGGCGGTTGGCGGCGGCCTGATTGGGGTATTTCTGACGATGATAGGCTACGTGCCACAGGCGCAGAGCCAGAGCGATGCGGTGCTTAACGGACTGTTCTTCGGCATCTGCCTGCTGCCCGCCATCGGTTCGCTGCTTCGCCTCGGCTTTATGTCGCGCTTTACCTTCACTGAGGATAAACATGCCGAGATCTGCCGCCTGCTGGCGGAACGGCGTGGCGCAGCGGTGGTGGAGGAAGCGACGCCGGAACTGACCACCAGGCCGGTATCGCAGAACTAAGCCTCCCGTCCGAAGAGTTGCAGGGTCGCCAGCTATGGCGACCGATGCGGCGAGTCTGAGTTTAGGGCTTAAACTTTCGCGACATAGACCCAAGCGTTGTCGCCGGATGCAAGGGTGACGTTGATGCGGTGGTAGTCGGACACCTCGTAAGCATCGGCTTTGAGAAGTTCTGCCGGAGAAACATAGAACACCGTGCCCTCGACCCTGTA
The DNA here is from genome assembly GCF_059730485.1 of Pantoea sp. X-Soil-TKNS-1207. Lineage (NCBI taxonomy): Bacteria > Pseudomonadati > Pseudomonadota > Gammaproteobacteria > Enterobacterales > Erwiniaceae > Pantoea > Pantoea sp. X-Soil-TKNS-1207. The sequence continues at coordinate 1,176,273 of NZ_AP035958.1, read as the reverse complement.
GCTAAGACTTTCACTTTGACGCACGATGGGATGGAAGCGCTCACCGCTTTCGGCCAGCACTTCCGGATCGGTAATTTCGACCCTATCCGTGCGCCACCCCACCATGGCATCGGATGTGCCTGCCAGCAGGCGGCCAAAGTTCGCCATTTGTACCGATTCCAGCTGCAGGGTGCCGTAGGAGAAAAGACGTTCGGTGGTGGTGGATTGCATAATTCCCTCTATTCATCATGATGTTGTGCGGCTGATGATAGCAGGAAATATAAAGATACTTTTGAGCATTCGGTTACGAATGGATTTTTTTGGTATAACAACTTTTCATTCCTGTTACACCACTGCCCTTTCAGTGGATGTTGTTATGCCGGGGACAGCGCATGGCGTTATCTGATTCAACCGAAGAAGAAATCCCACAACGGACACATTCCCGTTCCGGTCATATCTCCGGGCTGGCTCTGCTGGTTGCCAGCGCCTTTTTTATGGAGTTTCTCGATGGCACCGTAATCGCCACCGCATTGCCGGATATGGCGAAAGCCTTTGGTGTTTCCGCCATCGATCTCAACATCGGCATCAGTGCTTATTTACTGACGCTGGCGGTGCTGATTCCGGCGAATGGGTGGGTCGCAGAGCGCTTTGGCGCGCGTAACGTCTTCAGCCTCGCGTTATTGATTTTTACCCTCTCCTCGCTGTTCTGCGGCCTGACGCATAATGTCACCGAATTCATCCTGATGCGCATCCTTCAGGCCGTGGGTGGCGCGATGATGGTGCCAGTGGGACGTCTGGTGGTGCTGCGCAACACGCCGAAAGATCAGCTGATAAAAGCTATCGCCACCCTGACCTGGCCCGCGCTGGTGGCTCCGATTATCGGGCCGCCGCTGGGCGGATTTATTACCACTTACGCCAGCTGGCACTGGATCTTTTTCCTCAATGTGCCGCTCGGTCTGATCGCCATCGTGCTGGCACTGCGGATCATGCCGAATCAGTCAGCTCACGAGCGGCGTCCGTTTGATTTCGTCGGGTTTGTGGCGACGGGCGCCACTATGCTGTGCCTGGTGGCGGGGCTGGAAATGCTCAGCCAGCAAAGGGGGAGCCTGACGGGCGCGCTGCTGACGATGGCGCTGGGGCTGGCAACGCTGGCCTGGAGCATCCGGCATTTGCTGAGAAGTAAAACGCCGTTGATTGGTCTGTCGTCACTCGCTGTCCCCTCTTTTCGTATCACCATGCGCGGCGGTTTTCTGCTGCGTGCCACCATCAGCTCCGCCCCCTTTATGTTGCCGCTGATGTTCCAGGTAGGCTTCGGCATGAACGCGTTTCAGGCCGGTTCGCTGGTGCTGGCGGTGTTTGCCGGCAATCTGGCAATGAAACCGGCGACCACACCGCTGATCCGCTATTTTGGCTTTCGTAAGTTGCTGATTGGCAACGGGGTAGCCTGTGTGTTGACGCTATTATTTTGCGCGTTCCTGACACCGAGATCCCCGCAGGTGATAACGCTGTTGCTGTTGTTTCTCGGGGGACTGAGTCGATCGATGCAGTTTACCGGGATTAGCTCACTGGCTTTTGCCGAGGTGCCAGCGAAGGAGATGAGTTCGGCCAATACGCTGTTTAGCACGTCCCTGCAACTGGCTAATGGGCTGGGAGTGACGCTGGGAGCACTGAGTATTCGGCTGGGGACGATAATGGCGGATAAGTGGGGCTATGCAATGGTACCCGGCATGGGGTTTCGGGTGGGATTTGCGGTGATTGCGCTGGTGACCGCGGTGGGCGTTTGGGATATGACGCGGTTGGCGACGGATGCAGGGAGGAGCGTTTCGGAGGGGAGGAAATAGGGGCTAGGGTAACTCATGGATGCGTACTTTCTCTGCGTACCAGCATATTTACCTGACTGGCTTGCTACGTCTGGTGATTGCCTCAATCCGCACCGCGAATGTGTAAAAGTGAATATCAAGGTAACTGCAAATTCAGAACACATTGATGGCCGGTATCAGATGACGGGGGCGCAATTTGAGGATACCAGCATGGATAATGCACTAATGAATACCCTTTCGCTTCGGGTTGAGAAAAATGGCTCCCAAACCCGATTGGCTGTTACCACTCTTCATTCTCTCTATATAAGCAAAAACATGTCGGTATATTGATTCCATTTATAAATGGAACTGTTTTGAAAGGAATGTTTCTTAAAAGGTGAACCAACACAGTCCTGCGAACCAACAAAATCCAGTGTATTACGATGATGAAATGCCGCTATTTCCCTAAAGCTGGCGGCCTATGAGCACATCCCTGTCCGTAACATTTCGTGTGCCTGCCTAATTAAGCGATGCTATTAGTGCTGCTGGAGGCGATAAAGTCGCATAGCACTGATCATCTGTCAGGATGGTGCCATAGGAATATTCTGATAGCATTGTCGTGCAAGGATTACACACACTTCTTAATAAAAGACAGGAATAAAAATGAAAAAGATCGCAGCATTAGTCATGCTCATCACAGTATTCGCATTCTCATCTTCTGCTATGGCCTGCCCTAAAGGAACACATCCGCATGGCGGCACAGGCTCTCATCATGCCGGTGGCACTTGCTACTAATGTGCGTGGCCCACTTCTGTGGGCCATCTATTTCTGGATAAGCGCGCCCCCGTTAGCACGGTGACATGATAAAAAACATTCTAATATTCAAAGCAATACACCCCTAACTACAAACATTTATAAATTTAAATACCCTTTAATTTTAACCGTTTGATGAAGGGATTTTTGAATGTCATGTTTCTAAAATTCTATGCATAAAAAGGACAAACCAGCATGAAGCGTTTATCACTCATTTTGATGGTTTTGACTCTTACAGGATGCTCAGTATCAACGGCTTTGGTTGTTCAAACCGAAGATCAAAAAGAACCACTAATGGGAACAGCGACAGCTTCACTTATCAGAGGTGATTTTGCTGTTGAGAACCTCTCTGGCATGTCCTGCAACGGCACTTATAACCAGTTCACACAATCCCCGGTTTTGAAGGTTAACTTTGTGTGTAACGATGGCCGCACCGGCAGTGCCCAGGTGATAAGAACAGGAGTCAATCTTGATAATGGCTCGGGCAGTGGAAAGTTGAGTGACGGTACACGCTTCAGGATTCTGATGGGAGACTCCGCTACTTATGCCAGCCAACAAGGATATTGGAGTAAATTTTAATAAAAAATCCGGCGTCAGTGCCGGATTTTCATATCGATCTCAGTTAGGTTGGTGAGTGCGTTCATGGATGTGAGGTTTTTGTAATTGTCTCTTTACTCTTCTCGCGTAGCCTTTTGAGTTGTGTTCACGCCGATTGGGTTCTCGCGACAAAACATCCCCTGCCTACTGGTAAGTCGCATTCAAACATCTGGTAAGGCTAGTAATAGAAATTTCATGGCCAGAGCCAGAGATTAAAATCAGGGAAAAAGGTATCAAAGGTTTTTTTTCTTCCATGGGCAGCACATTTTTCATGGCGGAAATATGACTCGCTGGCCGAAAAAGCATGAGAAAGAAGGTGCTGTTGTTTGCGACAGTGAAATCATCACACCAGTAACATTACACGTAAAGTAAGTCATTAAGTGGGGTAAAAGTGGGGGATACATGGATTGACTACTGCTTAAACTGACGTATTTGAAAACCCAAACGCGATAAAATTTGACTTAAAGATACAAGGAATCTTTGACCAGGATGTTGCCAGCACATTTACCGTTTATCAGAATGACCATCATTACTTTGTGTGATTGACTACAACAAATTTTATACGATAATCGCATTCAAATAACCAAACTAGCAAACAGGTATGGATACTATGTCACTTTCTTCTATAGCTTTAGTTGGAGCATCAGCAGCACTTGCAGCAGTCATATTCAAAGATAAGGATTCACGCGTAAATGAACTCCTCGAGTTTGCTAAACTTCCCTCTAAAGAGATTGAGTCATCAGTACATTATAAGATTATTAAAAATGAAATAAATTCTCATATTACAGGTATAAGGGAAAATTCTTTCCATGAATACCTGTTAGATATAATGGCAAGAGAGAACAAACCTATAGGATATTTTTGCAAGCTCGATTCACGCCTGGAACTCAAGCAGCCTTATCTTTTTAACATCAAAGAAATAACTCTATTCCAGTCCATTAAGGCATCATTCTCAAGCAAGATGAGTAATTTAAATCATATGATGCATATAGTTATTTTCGCACTTTTTATCTGCTTTTCAATTGAATATGGGAAAAGCACAAATCTATATTTTCAAGCATTTTCAGTCGCACTTTCCGCATTAGCAGGATTTTTCTTATACAATTGGTTTACTGTTATAGCACTTATATGGAAACAGCATCCTAATAGCAACGACATAAAGGAATATAGGTCTTTATTTGAGAAGTATGCAAAAGATAAAAAAACCGAGTCACTTCCTTAAGTGATTTCAAATACGGCCTCAGAAATGAGGCTGTATTAACTTAATTATCTCGCAGAAAAATATACCGTTACCATAACCTTCTCCCCTTTAATCAAACCCCATCCCGCAACCCATCCAAATAATCCGCATACCACTGCAACATCTCCCGCCGCCCATCCAGGTACTGCGCAGGGTTATACGTCCCGCGAATCGAATTCCTGTCCACATGCACTTCGATCCACGCCGGGTTATACCCCTGCTCATGCAAAAGTGTACTCATGGTATGCCGGAACCCGTGCCCCGTTGCCCGGCCATCATAGCCAACCCGTTTGATCACCTGATTAATCGTGGCTTCACTCATCGGCTTTCCGGCATTGCTCCTGCCCGGAAACACATACTTCCCGCGCCCGGTGAGCTGCTGGATCTCTTCCAGCAACTCAACAGCCTGACGCGACAGCGGTACGGAATGCTTACGGCGCTTCTTCATGCGTGCTTAGGGGATCTCCCAGAGTGCTTTACTTAAATCAAACTCACGCCACTCAGCAGCGCGTAACTCGATCGTTCGCGTGCCTGTCAGCATCAGCAACCGCGTCGCGTACTGAGTCACTTTGCTGCCGCTATAACCACACAGCGCGCGCATAAACGTGCCTAACTCGTTATTCAGCAGATAAGGGAAATGTTTTTGCTTTGGGGGTTTCAGCACCGCCGCCAGATCAGTCACCGGGTTAATCTGCGCCCTGCCCGTTACGATGGCGTGGGTGAAAATCTGCCGACACGCCTGGCGGGTTTTCTTCAGCTTATCCAGCACGCCGCGTTGTTCCATTTTCCGCAGTACCACCAGCATCAACATTGGTGTGATTTCAGTGACCGGCAGTTTGCCGATATGGGGAAAAATATCTTTACGCAGGTATTCCAGAATGTCTTCAGCATAGCCCTGTGACCAGTCAGGCCGCGCCGGGATCACCACCGGCTGCCAGTATCTTTTCGCTCCTTCGCACTTTCCTTGCGTCTCAGCAAGCGTGACCGCAGGAGCGAGTTGGCTTATTCAGGCCGGAGTTCTGCTGTCGGCTTTGCAGAAAATGGGAGGATGGGAAAGCATAGAAATGGTACAGCGCTATGCTCACCTGGCACCGAATCATTTAACGGAACATGCGAGGCAAATTGATGCGATTTTTGGTAGTCGTCTCCCAAATCTGTCCCATGGGGAAAATCCCTACAGGATTGAAAGGTAAGGCGTAATTTGATGATTTTTAATCATAAATCCTGTTCAATTTACTTTTAATGCCCCCGGAAGTGCCCCCGCTGGTTTTGTGCGATAGTGGTTATCGCACAAAACACACTGCTAAAAGCGGGACATTCAACACGTCTGGTAGCAGAAGCCATCAATCGCGAAATGCTTCAACGTCACTGGACATTATTGCAGAGAGGTTTTCAGTGATCTTTTCTACAGGCCAATCCCACCATGCCAGCTTTTGCAGCGCCGCTATGGTTTCATCTGAAAAGCGTTGCTTAATCACTTTCGCAGGATTACCGCCCACAACCGTATAAGCAGGTACATCGGAAGTCACCACTGAACGCGAGGAGACAATCGCTCCGTCGCCGATCTTCACACCGGGCATGATTAATGCCTGATACCCAATCCACACATCGTTACCAATCACTGTATCCCCCCTTGTAAGGCAAATCCCCAGCCTTTGGCATCGATTTTTCCCATCCATTACCGAAAATATAAAACGGGAACGTGGAGAAACCAGAGAGTTTGTGGTTGGCTCCGTTCATTATGAATTGGGTAGATCAGTATTCATTAATAGACATGAAACCAGTTAGTTTCCATTCCCTCTTTCATAAACATGATATATAGTCAAGACTATTAAACAGTTACCTATATAGAAAGGAAATAGCATGTCAGAACTTCAAAATGTTGATGCTTTCCCCGCAAAAAGGTTTTTCGTTGAAATGCTCACTAGAGACATTGAGTTAATTGATGCAATATTAGACCTGATTGATAATTGTTTGGATGGAGCCATTAGAACAATAGGTAAATCCCATTTAACCAATGAAGCACCTTATGCTGGATTCCAAACAGAAATAAATATTAATGAAAATTCTTTTACTATAAGAGACAACTGCGGTGGAATCCCTAGATATATAGCTCAAAAATCTGCATTTCGGATGGGACGACCAGCAAAAGATATAGATGAAGACTTACCAACAGTTGGCGTTTATGGGATTGGAATGAAAAGAGCTATATTCAAAATAGGTTCTCAATCAGACATCATAACAAAAACAACAAATGATAGCTTTTCCGTAAGCATTAAAAAAGAATGGTTAGAAACTGATGATGACTGGCATCTACCAATAACAACACCTCCGTTAAGAGAATTAGCATCAAACGGAACAGAAATTAAAATAGAAGAATTAAGGCCAGGGATATCTAGGTTATTTTCAAATGAGAATGATTTTATAAATGACTTGATGAATTCTATTTCTTCATATTATTCTTATATAATTGAAAAAGGATTTACTGTAAGAATTAACGGCATAACTATAAAACCAAACACTAATAAGTTAGTAATAGACCCATCATTTTTTAACAAAAATGAAGCTATGGCTCCGTACTTATATGAAAATGTAATTGATGGGGTGAAAATTAAACTTAGTGTAGGTTTTTACCGAGGGTTTACTTCTGAGGGAGAAGAGGATGATTTAAACAGCGGCAAAGCAACAACAGAAAGAGCTGGATTGACTGTGATTTGTAATGATCGTATTGTTCTATTTGGTGATAAAAGTCGAAAAACAGGATGGGGTGAAGCAGGCGTTCCACAGTACCACACGCAGTTCATTGCAATCAGTGGTGTAGTAGTATTTGAAAGTACAGACCCTTCAAAATTACCTTTGACTACGACTAAAAGAGGCATAGAGGGAAATTCAGATCTTTATCTCACAGTAAAAGAATATATGCGCGAAGGACTTAAAATATTCACATCCTTTACAAATAAATGGAAAAAATACAGACAAGAATCTGAATCAACAATTTTACAGATCCCGACCACAACTAAAACAAGCAAAGAGATATATGATGATTTCCCTAGCGAAAAATGGAGCAGCATTAGAAAAGCGTCAGGAGGAAAAGTTTTCAGACCAAACTTACCAGTTCCAAAGACTGGAACCCCAACAAGGCAAATTAGATATTCAAAGAAAGTAACCGAAATCGAAACACTGTCAGAATTTCTTTTTGGAGAGATAGACATGTCTCCAAATGAGGTAGGCGAAAAGTGTTTTGATTATCTTCTTCAGGAGATTAAATGATGGGAACTGGAATCTCCATACCGTATCATTTACGGCAAAACAAAGCTGTCGAAAGATCACTTTTCATTTACTTATTAAGAAAATTAAATAAGGTGACTAACGTTTCAGACTATCAGTACATTGGGTTTGGCGGACCTTTCTTAGAAGACTTCAAACATTTACATAGAGAATTAAAAATTAATGACATGATCTCCTTAGAGAAAGATGAAAACGTTAGAAAAAGGCAGATATTTAACAAACCTGTATCATGTGTTGATTTTTTAGATAAAGCAACTAATTCAAGTGATTTCATAGCTCAACATAACTTCGACAAAAGAACCATATTTTGGCTTGATTATGTATCATTTAATGATATACCGAATCAACTTTCAGATATTGAGTCTTTGATGGCAAAACTATCTGAATATGACATTGTTAAAATAACAATGAATGCCAATCCAGCTAATCTTGGAAAACCAACTAATGAAGAAAAAGTAGAGCTACCTACTTACAGATTTAATAAAATCAAAGAAATACTGACTGAAGATTATTGTCCTTATGATATTAAAGAGACAGATATCACTCCAAAACACTTCCCTAATGTAATCATAAAAAGTATTCAGAGAGCCGTGCATAAAGGTCTCAATGGAGCAAACAGTATTAAATTCCTACCGCTAAGTATTTTTTCTTACTCTGATGGGCAACAAATGGTTACATTATCCGGGATTTTAATTAACCCAGAAAAAGAACAGAAATTATTAACTGAAGCGAATTTAGCAGAATGGCCTTACTTTAATAAATCCTGGACTAAGAAAGACTATATTGACCTACCGGCATTATCAACAAAGGAAAGACTTTTCATTGAGAGTTGTTTACCAGATTTATCTCATGAAGACATTGTTCAAGAACTAGGCTATTGGATCGGAGATAAAGAGCGCGAAGCTGTTGAATCGATGAAAAATTTTGTTGATTATTATCGGACAACACCTTGGTTTGGGCGTGTTATACTCTGAAAACTTAGCGGTCGACAAAATTGTCCCCTTATGCTAACATTAGAAAAAACATTATTTATCAGGTAATTATGAAGTTAATAGATCTTTTTTCAGGTGCAGGTGGTTTGAGTCTCGGTGCAGCAAGAGGAGGCTTTACCGTAGCTTCAGCAGCTGAACTAGACCCTTTTGCAATGGAAACGCATATTAAAAATTTTCCATTAACGCAACATATTCATAAAGATGTAAGTACACTTACGGGTAATGATTTGCTAACACTGAGCAATTTAAAATCCGGTGAGTTAGCAGGATTAGTTGGTGGCCCACCTTGCCAAGGTTTCAGTACGATCGGCAAACAAGATCCAGATGATCTTAGAAATAATCTCTTCATAGATTTTTTCCGCTTAGTCCAAAATATCAAGCCTCTTTTTTTTCTTGCTGAAAACGTACCTGGAATAATGGATGAAAGATATAATTCTCTTAGAAGTAAGGCATTCTCTTTAGTAAAAGATGAATATACTATTCTTTCTCCACTGAAACTTAAAGCATCTGATGTTGGTGCTCCCACGATACGAACTAGAATTTTCTTCGTTGGGTTTAATACAAAATTAGTAAAAAACATTCCTACTGAAATCTCACCTCAAATCATAGAGCCAACATTTGTAAAAGAAGCCTTATCAAGATTACCAATCCAAATAGATCCTTCTTGGCTTAGCGAAGAGCAAGGAAATAGAAAGTTACTGGGTGAAAACATTGCAAACGAATATTTCTATAAAAGGCTTATAGATCACATACCCAGAAATATTGGTCATAATGAAACAATCCGTAAGTTACTTGATGATAATGTAATAACATCTTGTCAAGGCACAAGACATACACCCGAAGTACAGAGCCGTTATGCCAGACTCAAATATAATGAAGTAGATCGCATTTCGAAATCAGTGAGATTAAACCCTGAAGGTTTATGCCCAACTCTACGAGCTGGTACAGGAAGTGACAAAGGTAGCTTTCAAGCTGTAAGACCAATACATTATGCGGAACCAAGAGTTATTACCCCTAGAGAAGCAGCAAGATTGCAAGGTTTTCCTGATTGGTTTGCTTTTCATAAAACCAAATGGCATAGCTTTAGGCAAATTGGTAATAGTGTAAGCCCATTTGTATCAGAGGCAATATTTAGAGAAATTTTTAAAATATTAAATAAAGGATTAATTGGATGAACAATGTAATAAGGGAGTTTACAGTACACTCCGGTGTTACGACTGCCTTTATTGAATCAACGCTCACTGAAGATATAAGCACAGTTGAGAGCATATATGATTTGATCGATAATTCGATTGATGCTGCAAGATCGTGTATTTTAGAAAGCGATAGAAATAAAGATCTTTATGGCTTGCCTGCAGACTACTCAAAATATAATATCACAATTAGAATTGATTCCGATAGCATCAGGATTCTTGATAACTGCTCTGGCATTGACGAAAAAACGATCAGGGATGGTATGTTTGTCGTTGCAAAACGTTCGGCCCATTTGTATGGAATTGGCCATTACGGTATAGGGTTAAAGCGTTCTCTGTTAAAGTTAGGTAACAAGTATTCTATGTTATCGGATAATGGAGACTATTCATTTCGAATGAGTTTTGAAAACAATCAAATTGGTAATGATAATAATGCACTATTAGCTAAGGAGATTGAATCCACAGGGAAACACAAAGCATTATTTTCAGTATCTGATCTAAAGAAAGAAATTAGATATGATATATCTAACGAAATGTGGTTTGATAACTTCATCAAGGGAATCTCCGCCCGTTATGCTGTCTTTATTAATAAAGGCTTAAATATTAAAGTTGTAAATACAATTAAAGGAATCACGAGAAAAATTTCGGTTTTCATCCCTACCATCAGAGAAAACGCTCTTGTCATGCCATTTAAAAAACAAATAAACATGGGTGATGTTGAGGTTTATATAGAATCTGGAATACATGAAAACTATCTTTTCCCAGGCGAAAAGGGTCATTCTTTAAGCAAAAACAGAGAGCTTACAGAACAATTTGGTTTATATTTTACTTGCAATGATAGAATCATTGTTTCGGCAAGCACATCAAAAGAATATGGTTGGGGTGATGCAAAATGGCACTCCGAATATAATGGTTTTATATGCTGGATAAAATTTGTATCACGTTCACCAGGTAAACTTCCCTGGAATACAGCAAAAACTGGTCTTAGATTAGACTCAACTATGTTTCTTCAAGTTAAAGAAATCATTGAGCCAATTACAAAACAATATAGAAAAGACATTAAAGAAAGATATATAAAAAAGAAGACTAAAAACTTCTCACCGTTAATAACAGCGCAACCAAAATCCAGCCTGATTACACAACAGGATAATAAAAACAATATTGACATCAGCATACAAAATAAGACAAAAGAACAAAATAAAGAAAAAGACGAAAAATTAAAAATTGAAAACAAAAGAGTAGAACATCCAGAAAATTGGAAAACACTTCTTCCAGAACACTTTCCTTTTTCAGGAGATGATATTTTAGATGCATTTATAAAAGAAGCAAAATGCATCGTTATCTCAAAATCATCTCATGCAGCAGCAATGTTATATAGAGCCATCATGGAGGCATCAGCTTTATATTTCATACGAAAAAACAATAAAACAGCTGAAGTTAAAGAGCTTTATTTTCAAACCGATGGAAAACGTAAAATAATTTCTGCCGAGCAAAAAGAGATCATGGATGTCAGTTTAGATATGATGATAAAATGGTTTAAGGCGAACGGGAATAATTTATTTTCTAGCAATGACCGCAAAAGGTTAAATACAGCATTACGACATTTAGATAATCACAAGTCATATATAAATGGTGTTGTTCATTGCCATCAGATTATAACAAGTGAAAAGCTGATCCCTATTAGGAATGATACTTATAAGTTTTTAGAGTACTTGATATTAGAACGGAACATGTAATAACATGGCTCTTCATAGATTAAAATATAACGGAGAGCCATATTTTACTAGTTTAACTTCTATCCGGATGCAACAAATTACCTCACTCACTGAACCATAAAAACACTTCATTAACAGGTTTAATTACTTATATTCTAAATCCTTTTATTTAAACATCAGTAAAATGATTTACCTATTCTGCCTAGTTATATACAGCCGAATTAATTTTAACACTAACTAACATCATGCGATCATAGAAAAACTTCCATAAACAATATAACTCCCTAATGTTACAATTAGAAGCTATCATAGCACAACGATTTCAGCTAAAAAACAATCAATGATCAACACTATCCGTACAGTTAGGAAAATAAATTTACTTTGAGGTAGAATATTTTCACCACAGCATTGCAAGCTGCTCAAAATACTGCCCATGGTTGCGGGTAATGACAATCGTATTTTTATCCGCATGCGTCAGCTGATTTTCAGTCCACGCAATATTGCACTTCTATTCATGCATAATAGAACTAATGGTATACCTGAACAATCTCCTGTAGCTTTGTAAGCTTATCTAATACATTTATCATCCAGTTAAAGCCGACTTCTCAGCATGGATACGATCAGAAAATATGGCCCTTTCGGATGTCTGATCGTTTAGTATGTGTTAGTCTGATTATGTGAATAAAGCCAATCTTTGCTTCTTTCTTGCTCCGACTAAATCCATGTTTTTTTCTTTTTTACCGATTTTGGCAAGTTTATTACCGTCGATTGTGCCCCAGAACTCTACAGCGCGTTTTGCAGCAGCCATCGCTTTAGCAGAATCAATTGTTTTACTTTGCCGGATCATAATGCCCCTCCTTTAGCCCCCAACCTTAGTTGATCCCCTCAGATAACAACCACCTCAAAAACGATAAAAGAACAACTGGATTTCAAGTTACGTGGTTAACCTCAACTCAGCAAAATCAAAACCCTATATATTCCCTTTACAATAAGGTACTTGAACCTTACATAACGTTGTCGTAAATTTCACCACGAAAACCTGCTGTCATCGACAGCCACCAATGTTTCCAGTATCAGTATGATACGAGTGACCTGTGAGAAACGCCTTCGGGTGGCCCAGCTGTTAACCGACAGCCACCAATGATCCTGTCGCTTGCGAGGATCGCCTTCGGGTAGTGACAAAAAGCCTCCGTAGCCTGAAAGGGAGCACACCGTATGACGGTGTGGTACATCTGCCCGCCTTTGGAAGTAGATATCGTCTGTAATAACGACGGTTAAGGCTTGATTCTTATATCACACTTCGAGACGGCTAATAACGAGCGTTTCTACCCTCTGACAGCATCCCTTAAAGATGTTGTTATCGGTTATTTACTACCTCAGTGACTGACTTACTGTCAGCAATGTTTTGGCCTTAAGCCAAAGCGCTCCGGCAAGCCACCATCACTTCTATAGGCACTTTTTCGTGCTTAGGACTGCTATTTACCTGAATTCTGGCGCGTATTAAACGCTGCTGGCTGCGCCTTGCTATGCCGTCAGGCATCTGCAGCATGCGCCTGCCTTGCTGCGTATTAATACGTGGCGTCACTTTTTGCGCGTAAGCGCATGAAAGTGACGCCACAGCATACCCCGCCGCCAGTTGTTTACTTCTGCCCTCTACATCCGGGGCACTGAATCTGACACCGCGCTTTAAGCGCTAAATATCCAATTTTTACAGGAGATCTGAATTGTTGCCGAGGCAGGCTTAAGCCTGGGGATTACCTGCAAACGCAGGCAGTTGCACCGAGTGCACCACTGACACCCCGCAATACCTCAACTGCACCGCCCTGGCGCACAGGCAACGTTCAGCACGGATACAGCATCGCTGTTTCCGTTATTTGCCATGCGCCAGGGAAGCAAATCGGTATTGAATTTTAAAAAGGAAAAACGGATGAGTCAGACAGATAAAGAAATGAAGCAACTGGCGAAGCAGGCCGGAGGTAGCCATAAAACGGTGCATGACCGGATTCGGATCACCGAGCGGTTTAGCCGTCATTTGCTGGCGCTCAATATTCAGGTACGCAGCATCAAACACCTGAAAGCCAGGCATATCGAAAGCTATATCGACGCCCGGCGTTCACAGGGAATTGCTCCTCGTACCCTGCAAAACGAGATGGCGGCATTGCGTTCCGTATTGCATCAGGCCGGACGGGAAAAACTGATGGCCTCTGACAGGCTGACGAACCGGGCATTAGGTCTTGGTGGTTGCAGTCGCGCAGGGACGAAATGCGCGATTTCATCAGAAAAATATCAGCAATCCCTGCACGAAGCCCGCCAGCTTGATGCAGGGCTGGCAGCTGCTTTGCTGCTTTCTCGTGTGTTGGGGCTGCGGTCGCAGGAAGCCGTTCAGTGCTGCGCATCCCTCAAAACGTGGCAGAAGCAACTGAGTCAGGGGGCTGAGCGGTTGAGCATCGTTTTTGGCACCAAAGGAGGCAGGCCGCGGGAAACGCGGATCTTGAATCATCAGGAGGTCAGTAACGCTGTAAATCATGCTCTTAGCGTTGCCGGGCAACGTAACGGCAAACTTATCGATAAAAGCGACCTGAAATCAGCCATGAATTTCTGGCGCTCAGCCACCACGCGCATTGGCCTGACCGGGCCTTATTCCCCTCACAGCCTGCGTTATGCATGGGCACAAGATGCCATTCGTTTTTATCTGGATCAGGGCTTCAGTCGCAAAGAAGCCAATGCGCTTACCTCAATGGATTTAGGGCACGGCGATGGCCGGGGCCGCTATGTTGAACGTGTATACGGCCTTCAGGGAGAAAGATCATGAACAGACCAACACTTATCCGCCTCAGAGACGTCATGGCTAAAACTGGTTTCAAACGCGCATGGATTTACAAGCTGATGGACAGGAATGAATTTCCTCAGTCTGTGAAACTGGGTATCCGTTCTGTTGCCTGGGTTGAAAGCGAAATTGATGAATGGATCTCAAACAAAATCAAACAGCGTGATGGAGTGCAATAATGCTGAATTCATCTTTTTCCCTGGCTGGCGCTTTTCATTATAATCAGCGCGCTGCGGCAAAATCCGCAGTCGGAATTGGCGTTCCGCAAAACCCTACAGTGCCCGGTAATCACTTTTTATTGGGCTGTGCTTGTGCAGATCTTTCGGTCGCTCAGGCAGGGGCCTCGCAAGAGGCACCGGGTTTTGTAGTGGCCGATTACGTCAATCCCGATGCCTCTCGTGATGGCTTTACTTTACTCACGACAGAGGCAACCAAATGGTTAGCATCCTTCCTGATTTCTATCCTCATTGCCCCCCTCCGTTTCCGGGGGTGCAATATGTATGACCCCACCCCACTCTCGGCTGAAGAAGTTCTCGATCACTGCCGTGCTCTGGCGTTCGCTATCGTCGAGCTGGATCAAGCATCCGCTAAAGAATTGCTCATGTACGTCCTGTGGGAACGTCTGAATCTGCTGAATGAAACAATGAAAGCGGAGGTCAGCCGTGGGTAATTTCGTTACTGAAACCGTCGATGAATGGATCTTCAATAAAAACAACCAGTGTGATGGAGAGCAATGATGCTGAATTCATCTTTTTCCCTGGCTGGCGCTTTTCAGTATAATCAGCGCGCTGCGGCAAAATCCGTAGCCGGAATTAGCGTTCTGCGAATCTTCTTGGTGCCTGAATATTCGGGCAATGCTTGCGCATACCATTCAATGGTTGCTCAGGCGGGGGCTTCGCAAAAGGCGCCGGGTTCTGTGCTGACCAGTTTCATCAACCCCGATGCCTCTCGTGATAGCTTTTCTTCACTCACGACAGAGGCGGCCAAATGGCTTCTTTCTTTCCTTATCTGTGCCCGCAGTACACCCGTCCATACCAAGGGGTGCTGCATGTATGACTCAACGCCACTTTCTGCTGAAGAAATTCTTGATCACTGCCGTGCTCTGGCATTTGCCATCGTCGAGTTGGATCATGCTCTCGCCAAAGAATTGCTCATGTACATTCTTTGGGAACGCCTGAATCTGCTCAATGAGGCATTGGGGAAAACGGAGGCAGGCGATGAATAATTTTGTATCAGCCACTGCTTCCTCTTCCCGTCATCACTGGCCGCAGATTCTCAGCGAGTTAGGCATTTCAGTGCCTGAAAACAATAAACATGGCCCCTGTCCTATCTGTGGCGGTAAAGATCGTTTCCGCTTCGATGATAAACAGGGACGAGGCACCTGGATTTGTAATCAGTGCCGTAACGGTGATGGCCTTGATTTGGTTGCCAGGGTCAATGCCTGTGATTTGTTATCCGCTGCAAGGCTGGTTTCCGGTTTGACCTTAGCGCCATCAACTGCGCCAGCCAGGGAAAAGGCTCCATTCCGCCCGATTTCGGAGCGAGCGCAGGAATTTATCTCCGCCGCTCGCGAGGGGAAAAGCCCTTATTTGACTGGCAAAGGCTTATTGAACACGGTTCCATTGTTTACCGCTAATAGCCCCCTGACGGTAGGGGGCGCTACGTTTGGCCACGATTCTGTGATTCTGCCCGTTCATAAGATCAGCGGGGAATTAGTTGGTGCACATCTGATAAACGCTGGCGGAGAGAAACGGTTGTTGCCTGGCTCGCAAATGGCTGAGGCATTTATCACTGTCAATCAGTCCCATGAAGTCACAACCATCATCATTGCTGAAGGCTATGCCACCGCATTAACTCTCAGCCAGATCGCTAACGGTATGGTGGTTGCAGCAATGTCGGCCAACAATTTGAACAGTGTCGCGCGGGTAATGAGGACCAAATATCCCGAGAGCTGCATTATCCTGGCTGGCGATCATGACCTGCATTCTGATGGCACCGCGAATACTGGTATGACTCAGGCGGTAAAAGCAGCCCAAGCGGTTAATGGCTGGGTATCCTTTCCACCCGGAGAAATTGCCTGCGACTGGGATGATTATCGCCAACAGTACGGTATCGATGCCCTCAAAACCACCTTCAACGAGCAGATGTATAAGCCTGAATGCACTGAAAACCCACTCACCCGGAAGGAGCAAACTAACATGGAGTTCAGTACCGCACTGCCCTTGCGCAAAGGTTCCGATGGTTTCGACACCAGCCAGGACTATTTGATTAAAGGTTATCTGCCGTATTTGTCCGTCACCAGCGCTTATGGTGCCAGCGGATCATATAAATCGTTCCTGGCTGTATCCTGGGGTTGCCATATTGCGACCGGGAAACCCTGGGCGGGTAAGCCGGTAACTCAGGGTGCGGTGATCTACGTCGTAGGCGAAGGCGGGATTGGTGTTCCCCGCCGTATCCGGGCATGGGAAGTCATGATGAATAACGGGAATCCGATTGATTTACTTTATCGGGTCGATTGTCCCATCTTCCCGGCCAGCACTGACAGCGTGCAGCAAGTGATCAAAGCGGCTAATGACGTCAAAGCCGCAACCGGCATGCCGGTGCGGCTGATTATCCTGGATACCCTCGCCCGCTGTTTTGGCGGCTCTGATGAAAATGCGGCAAAGGATATGGGCGCTTTTATCCAGGGCTGTGACGTAATCAAAGCTGCGACACAGGCTACCGTACTTATTATTCATCATTCCGGGAAAGATCAGGAGAAAGGCGCGCGCGGCTCCAGTGCGTTCCGTGCGGCGCTGGATGTAGAGTTTAACGTGCGTCGTGAGGGTGAAGGCGGTGCGTTGATCCTCAGCTGTACCAAAATGAAAGATGCCGAGGAGCCGCAGCGCCAGGCATACGACCTGCTCCCTGTAGACCTCTATATCGATAATGATGGCGACCAGATCAGTTCATTAGTTTTGGACGATGAAGGGAGGTCTGTCAGGGAGAGCGATGAGGAAACGGAACTGATTGGTATTTCACGCCTGACGGAAAATCATATGGCATTGTGGAAAGCTATCCGAGCGCGGGCAGCCAAAGGGGAAATTTGTACCCGCACGTTGATTCGGGATGATATGAATGCGATGGGTTTTGACGCTTCCAGAAAAATGACCCGCTGGCTGGAAAAGCTGGAGAAAGAAGGTGCTGTTGTTTGCGACGGTGAAATCATCACTCCAGTAACATTACACACAAAGTAAGCATTAAGTGGGGTAAAAGTGGGGGAAGCAGGAGCAGCAATTGCAATTTTGGCTGATTTTCCCCACTTCCCATCTGTATATAGGTGCTATATGGGGGAGATCAAAGAAATCATTTAAAAACATAGAATTAAATTAAAAATGGAAAACCACCGTGGGGGAAGCGTTGAAGGTCTTCAAAGTGGGGGCAAGATGGGGGATACATGGATTGGCTACCGCTTAAACTGACAAATTTTAAAACCCAAACTCGGTAAATTCTGACTCGAATCAATAAGGAGCCTTTGACCAGGATGTCGTCGGTAAATTTACCCATTTATCAGAAGACATAATTACTTTGAGTGATTGACTACAACCATTATTATATGATAATTCCTTTCAATTCATCAAACTAGAAAACAGGTATGGATACTATGTTACTTTCTTCTATAGCTTTAATTGGTGCATCAGCAGCACTAGCAGCTGTGATATTCAAAGATAAGGATTCACGCGTAAATGAACTTATCGAGTTTGCTAAAATTCCCTATCAAGAAATTGAGCCATCAGTACATTTCAAGATCATCAAAAATGAAATAAACTCTTATATTACAGGTATAAGAGACAATTCTTTCCATGAACATTTATTAGATATAATGGCGAGAGAGAACAAACCAATAGGATATTTCTGCAAGCTCGATTCACGCATGGAGCTAACTCAACCTTACTTCTTTACCATCAAAAAAATGACTAGACTACAAACCATTAAAACTTCATTCTCAAGCAAGATGGGTAATGTAAATTATTTCATTCAATTTATGACCTTTGTACTTTTTATCTTTTTTTCAATTGTATATGAAAAAAACTCAAATCTATACTTGCAGGTATTCTCAATCGCGCTCTCCGCATTAGCAGGTTTTTTCTTATACAATTTGTTTACTGTCATGGCACTTATATGGAAACAGCATCCCAATCGCAAGGATATAGAAGAATACGAATCGCTGTTTGAGAAGTATGCAAAAGAGAAAAAAACCGAGTCACTTCCTTAAACGATTTTAAATACAGCCTCAGAACTGAGGCTGTATTAGCTGAAACTTGAACTGACAGTCATGCTTAGTAGAAAACCATAAAATCTGACAATAGGATTTTTTCGTAGAACCAACATAGGGAAAATAACGGTGACAAAAACAGTCGAGATACTGCAATACAAATTACAAAAAGGCACCGGAGCCGCTTTTCACGCCATCATGCAGGAAATTAGCGTTCCCCTTCATCAACGCCACGGGATCGATGTTGTTTCGTTTGGTAACTCACTGCATGATCCGGATTGCTACTATCTGATTCGCGCCTTTGACAGCGCCAAAAGCATGGCTACGGTTCTTGATGCCTTTTATGCAAGCTCTGATTGGCGCAGTGGCCCGCGCGAAGACATAATTCGTAGTATCGAAACCAGTATTAAAACAGTGATGAACCTGCCATCGATAAGTGTGGATGGGCTACGAGTGTGCTCCTAAATCTATCCCGTGACAATTAAGGACTAATTGTCATATCAGGTCTGGCTCGGGCTATCAAAAGTGTCTGATTAAGCCTGAGCTAATACAATTAATCAGAAAGATAAACAGTTACCATCGCCATAATCACCCCTTTCAACTCCCCCCATCCCGCAACCCATCCAAATAATCCGCATACCACTGCAACATCTCCCTCCTTCCATCCAGGTACTGCGCATGGTTATACGTGCCGCGAATCGAATTCCTGTCCACATGCGCGAGCTGCACTTCAATCCATGCCGAGTTATACCCCTGCTCATGCAAAACGGTGCTCATGGTATGCCGGAACCCATGCCCAGTAGCCTTCCCATCGTACCCAACCCGTTTAATTACCTGATTAATCGTGGCTTCACTCATCGGCTTCCCGGCATTGCTCCTGCCCGGAAACACATACTTGCCGCGCCCGGTGAGCTGCTGGATCTCCTCCAGCAATTCAACAGCCTGCCGCGACAGCGGTACAGAATGCTTACGCCGCATCTTCATGCGTCCTACGGGGATCTCCCAAAGTCCTTTACTTAAATCAAACTCAGCCCACTCCGCCGCCCGTAACTCAATGGTTCGCGTTCCTGTCAGCATCAGCAACCGCGTAGCGTACTGAGTCACCTTACTGCCGCTATAGCCACACAGCGCGCGCATAAACGCGCCCAACTCGTTATTCAGCAGATAAGGGAAATGTTTTTGCTTCGGGGGTTTCAGCACCGCCGCCAGATCAGTCACGGGGTTATTCTGCGCCCTGCCCGTTACGATGGCGTGAGTGAAAATCTGCCGACATGCCTGGCGGGTTTTCTTCAGCTTATCCAGCACGCCGCGTTGTTCCATTTTCCGCAGCACCGCCAGCATCAACATTGGTGTGATTTCAGTGACCGGCATTTTGCCGATATGGGGAAAAATATCTTTGCGCAGGTATTCCAGAATGTCGTCAGCATAGCCTTGCGACCAGTTAGCCCGCTTGGTCTCATGCCATTCTCGCGCCATCGCTTCAAAGTTGTTGTTCACCGCGAGGATTTTGGCCTGCTTCGCTTCCTGCTTGGCCGCTCCGGGATCACCACCGGCTGCCAGCACCCTTTTCGCGTCTTCGCGCTTTCCGCGCGCCTGAGCCAGCGTCACCGCAGGATAGAGGCCGAACACCACACGCTTTTCTTTTCCTGCAAAGCGATATTTAAGACGCCAGCTTTTACCACCAGTGGGGAAGATTTCGAGGTACAGACCGCCGCCGTCAGCCAGTTTGTAGGCTTTCTCTTTCGGCTTGGCAGTCTCGATTTGACGGACGTTGAGCTTCATTTGGGGGCATTTCACTCCATTGAACAGGCCAGTGCCCCCAATGATGCCCCCGGATAAGTAAAGTTTTTAGCGGAACTGAATAGAAGTTAAAAGATCAGGAATGCAGTATTGATGCGGGTTGCAGGGGATTTTGCAGACTAAAAAGGATATGAGAAGAAGAGGAGATGGCACGCCCTACAGGATTCGAACCTGTGACCTACGGCTTAGAAGGCCGGTGCTCTATCCAGCTGAGCTAAGGGCGCATATGCGGTTGCGTCGAATTATACGTCCGCGCGCAGTCGCGTCAACGTTTTTGCACCCACCGGGTGCAGAGTGCTGATCATATGAGCAATCCGCCCTTAATGATGCTTGCGCCAGGTGCTGAGCGAGATCAGATTTGTCTCTTCCGTCGCCTCGCCTTCCAGCTCAATCCCGTGCGTAAAACTGGCATTGAAGCGTTCCCGCATCGCGTTCATCTCCTGGCTGTCCGGCTCCAGCTCACGCAGAAAACCCATTGCCAGCAACACCTGCTGATGCGTGATCAGCGGAGAAAAATGCGCGCGACTCAGAATCTGGTGCCAGCGCCGCATATTCCCTTCCGCGCCATCCACGATAAACACCTGCCAGATCAGCAGCACCGCCGCCGCATTCTGCAAATGGCTCTCGTTTTCGCCGGTGATGTAGTCGGTGAACTCCTTCGCCGCCTCTTTGCCCATCAGCGAAAGCATCGATTCAACATGCACCGGCGGCAGTTGCAGCCGTTTGCTGAGCGACTGCGCCGCATGGCGCGAACCGGCCGTCAGCAGGCGAAATCCCACCACAAACACCACCACCAGAGTCGCAAGAGTTATCCAGATCATATGCATTCCACTCAATTCATTGCCAGGCATGATAAGGGCTAACGCTGGCAATCTGAAGTCACATCGAAAAATTCGGGAAAGCCCTCGCCGGGATCAATCTGTGCCTGACAGCGCGGCGCGCTTCTGACAGAATAGGCGCCTTTCCCCGATTCAACATTACACAGTGGATTTCCTCTCTGATGGCAGCAAAAATTATTGACGGTAAAACGATTGCGCAGCAGGTGCGCCTTGAGGTTGCTGAAAAAGTCCAGCAGCGTCTGGCAGCAGGTAAACGCGCGCCGGGCCTGGCAGTCGTTCTGGTGGGTGAAAACCCCGCTTCGCAGATTTATGTCGCGAGCAAACGCCGCGCCTGTGAAGAAGTGGGATTCATTTCCCGTTCTTACGATCTGCCAGCCACCACCAGCGAAGCCGAGCTGCTGGATTTGATCGATGCCCTGAACAACGATCGCGAAATCGATGGCATCCTGGTGCAGCTACCGCTGCCGGCAGGCATTGATAATGTCAAAGTGCTCGAGCGTATCGTGCCGGACAAAGACGTCGATGGTTTCCATCCATATAACGTGGGCCGCCTGTGCCAGCGCGCGCCGAAGCTGCGTCCCTGCACGCCGCGCGGCATTGTAACGCTGCTGGAGCGCTACAATATCGATACCTACGGCCTGAACGCCGTGGTGGTGGGCGCCTCAAATATTGTTGGCCGCCCGATGAGCATGGAGCTGCTGCTGGCCGGTTGCACCACCACCGTTACCCACCGCTTTACCAAAGATCTGCGTCACCATATCGAACATGCCGATCTGCTGATTGTTGCCGTGGGTAAACCGAACTTTATTCCGGGCGACTGGATCAAACCGGGCGCGATTGTGATCGATGTGGGGATCAACCGTCTGGAAAGCGGCAAAGTGGTCGGCGATGTGGATTTCGATGCCGCTGCTGAACGCGCCGCTTATATTACGCCGGTGCCGGGCGGTGTTGGCCCGATGACGGTAGCAACCCTGATTCAAAACACGTTGCAAGCGTGTGAAGAGTACCACGATGGTGAGGACGCATAATGGCCAGTTTTTCTCTGGGTAAACACCCGCACGTTGATCTGTGCGATCTGCTGAAACTCGAAGGCTGGGTGGAGAGCGGCGCGCAGGCTAAAGCGGTGATTGCTGAAGGCGAAGTGCGCGTTGATGGCGCGGTGGAAACGCGTAAACGCTGCAAGATCCTTGCGGGTCAGACGGTGGAATTCGCCGGTCAGCGCATTACCGTAGTGGCATAAAAAACGAGGGCGAACATCGGTTCGCCCTTTTTGATTACTTACGACGCCAGGTGGTGCCCTGCGGGCCATCTTCCAGCACGATGCCCAACGCATTGAGCTTATCGCGCGCCACATCGGCCTGCGCCCAGTCTTTCGCTTTACGCGCATCGTTACGCATTTTGATCAGCGCTTCGATCTCCGCCACTTCGTCATCATTAGCCTGCGCACCGCTTTGCAGGAACTGCTCCGGGTCCTGTTGCAGAATGCCCAGCACTTCAGCCAGCTGACGCAGCTTCGCCGCCAGCACATCAGCCGCCGCTTTATCTTCCGCTTTCAGACGGTTCACTTCACGCGCCATATCGAACAGCACCGAGTAGGCTTCCGGGGTGTTGAAGTCATCATCCATCGCGCTACGGAAACGCGTTGCAAACTCTTCGCCACCGGCGGCCACGGCGCTGGCATCGGTATGACGCAGCGCGGTGTAGAGACGTTCCAGCGCAGCACGCGCCTGATTGAGGTTATCTTCGCCATAATTGAGCTGGCTGCGATAGTGGCCTGACATCAGGAAGTAACGCACGGTTTCCGCATCATAATGTTGCAGCACATCGCGCACGGTGAAGAAGTTGCCGAGGGATTTTGACATCTTCTCACGATCAACCATCACCATACCGGAGTGCATCCAGTAGTTGACGTAGGGGCCGTCGTGGGCGCAGGTGGACTGCGCAACTTCGTTTTCATGATGCGGGAACATCAGATCTGAACCACCACCGTGGATGTCAAAATGGGTGCCCAGCTGTTTGCAGTTCATCGCCGAGCACTCAATATGCCAGCCCGGACGGCCATTGCCCCACGGCGAGCTCCAGGCGGGTTCGTCAGCTTTCGACATCTTCCACAGCACGAAGTCCATCGGGTTGCGCTTCACTTCAGCCACTTCCACGCGAGCGCCCGCCTGCAACTGCTCCAGATCCTGACGTGACAGCACGCCGTATTCTTTGTCGCTGAGCACATCAAACATCACGTCACCATTGTCGGCGACGTACGCATGGCCGCGTTCAATCAGGCGGCCCACCAGCTCGATGATCTCATCGATATGGCGCGTCGCGCGCGGTTCCAGATCCGGCGGCAGAATACCCAGCGCGGCAAAATCGTTGTGCATCTCACCGATCATGCGATTGGTGAGGGTCTCGATACTTTCGCCATTTTCATTGGCACGCTTGATGATTTTATCGTCAATATCGGTGATGTTACGCACATATTTCAGCTGATAGCCGATATAACGCAGGTAGCGCGCGACAACATCAAACGCCACAAAGGTACGCCCGTGACCAATATGACAGAGGTCGTAAACCGTGATGCCGCACACGTACATGCCGATTTCACCAGCATGGATAGGTTTGAATTCCTCTTTCTGTCGGGTCAGGGTGTTATAAATCTTTAGCATTGAACGGTTCCGTTATATACGTGTGCAGGAAAGGCCTTTCCAGGCTAGCGGCACATTGTGCCGTATTTTTTGTGCCAGTGCGACGCCAGCATGTCAACTGCGGCCGCCTTGCTGACTCGTCATCACAATTTGTGATATAAGAAGCGTCTACTAAAATGGCCCGCCGCTTTGCAGGCGCGGCGATTGATACCGACGACAACCTTTACAGGACGAGAATGATGGTCACCTTCCAGACGAACCATGGCGATATCGTAATTAAAACCTTCGATGACAAAGCGCCGGCAACCGTAAAGAACTTCCTGGATTACTGCCGTGAAGGTTTCTACGACAACACCATTTTCCACCGTGTTATCAATGGCTTTATGATTCAGGGCGGCGGCTTTGAGCCGGGCATGAAGCAGAAAGCCACCAAAGAAGATATCCGCAACGAAGCCAACAACGGTCTGAAAAACACCCGTGGTACCCTGGCAATGGCGCGTACTCAGGCTCCGCACTCAGCGACTGCCCAGTTCTTCATCAACGTCGCCGACAACGACTTCCTCAACTTCCGCGACGAAAGCCTGCAAGGCTGGGGTTACTGCGTGTTTGCTGAAGTGGTTGAGGGTCTGGACGTGGTCGACAAAATCAAAGCCGTGGCGACCGGCCGTAGCGGTATGCACCAGGACGTACCGAAAGATGACGTCGTCATCCAGAAAGTGACCGTTAGCGAGTAATGTCGCGCACGCTGTTTATCGCAGATCTTCATCTGTGTCAGGAGGAACCGGCAATCACTGCCGGTTTTCTGCATTTTTTGCAGCGTGAAGCGCATCAATGCGATGCGCTTTATATCCTCGGCGATCTGTTTGAAGCCTGGATTGGCGATGACGATCCCAATCCGCTGCATCAGCAAATCGCCAGCGCCCTTCAGGCGCTGCCGGTGCCAACCTATTTCATCCACGGCAATCGCGACTTCCTGCTCGGCCAGCGCTTCGCCGCTGCCTGTGGCATGACGCTGCTGCCGGAAGAACAGGTGCTAACGCTTTACGGTCATCGCCTGCTGATTATGCACGGCGATACGCTCTGCACCGATGATGAAGGCTATCAACGCTTTCGTGCCAAAGTGCATCAGCGCTGGCTGCAAAAGCTATTCCTCGCCTTGCCGCTGCGCCTGCGGATGCGCATCGCGGGCAGAATGCGCGCCAACAGCAAGCAGGCCAATCAGCATAAATCGCTGAGCATCATGGATGTGAATCAACAGGCGGTGGCGAATGCCATGACGCGCCAGCAGGTGCGGCTGTTAATTCACGGTCATACCCATCGTCCGGCCATCCATGATTTTGTTTTGCAGGGTGAAAATGCGCAGCGCGTGGTTCTCGGTGCCTGGCACCAGCAAGGATCGATGATTCAGGTTGATGCCAGCGGCGTCCAACTGATCGAATTCCCGTTCTGATTAACGGGCAACCTTGCCCGTTTTCCGGCTACGCAACCGTTTTCCTTGCTGCCATCTCATGCTATTCTCTGTGCCCTTCTTCACCTGCCCGCCCGGCCAGGTTCGATTGTCTATTCACAGGAGTTGACCGCATGTCATCCAACGCCGCCCCGGCTCGTATCGCCATCGTCATGGGTTCTAAAAGTGACTGGGCTACCATGCAGTTCGCCGAGGAAATTCTTAACAGCCTGGATGTCCCCTTCCACGTTGAAGTGGTTTCTGCTCATCGTACGCCGGACAAACTGTTCAGCTTCGCCGAAAACGCCGCGCAGAACGGTTACCAGGTGATTATCGCCGGTGCTGGCGGTGCAGCGCACCTGCCGGGTATGCTGGCCGCCAAAACGCTGGTGCCGGTGCTGGGCGTGCCGGTACAAAGCGCCGCGCTGAGCGGTGTCGATAGCCTGTACTCCATCGTGCAGATGCCGCGCGGTATCCCGGTCGGGACGCTGGCCATCGGCAAAGCGGGCGCAGCTAACGCGGCACTGCTGGCGGCACAGATTCTGGCCATCCACGACAGCGCGCTGGCAACTCGCCTGGCAACCTGGCGTCAGACCCAGACCGATGAAGTGCTGAACAACCCGGACCCGCGGGGGGATGCATGAAGCCGGTTTGCGTACTGGGAAATGGTCAGTTAGGTCGTATGTTGCGTCAGGCCGGTGAGCCGCTGGGCATTGCCGTCTATCCGGTAGGTCTTGATGCGGAACCCGCCGCCCTGCCGATCGCGCAGAGCGTCATCACCGCCGAGATTGAACGTTGGCCGGAAACCGCGTTGACCCGCGAACTGGCGAGCCATCCGGCGTTTGTGAATCGCGATATTTTTCCGCGTCTGGCCGATCGTCTGACGCAAAAACAGCTGCTCGATCAGCTGAATCTTGCCACCGCACCGTGGCAGCTGCTGGCCGACAAAAGCGAGTGGCCGCAGGTATTCCGTTCACTCGGCGAGCTTGCCATCGTCAAGCGTCGTACCGGCGGCTATGACGGTCGTGGTCAGTGGCGTTTACGCGCCGGTGAAACCGACACGCTGCCGGACGAGTGCTACGGTGAATGCATTGTTGAGCAGGGCATCAACTTCAGCGGTGAAGTCTCCCTGGTGGGGGCGCGCGCTCAGGATGGCAGCACGGTGTTCTATCCGCTGACGCATAACCTGCATCAGGATGGCATTCTGCGCACCAGCGTCGCCTTCCCGCAGGCGGATGCTGCCCAGCAGCAACAGGCCGAGACGATGCTCAGCGCGATCATGCATGAGCTGAACTACGTGGGCGTGATGGCGATGGAGTGTTTTGTCACGCCGCAGGGTCTGCTGATCAACGAGCTGGCTCCACGCGTGCACAACAGCGGACACTGGACGCAGAATGGCGCGTCAATCAGCCAGTTCGAGCTGCATCTGCGCGCGGTGCTGGGTTTACCGCTGCCGCAGCCGGTGGTGTTTGCGCCATCGGTGATGGTCAACCTGATTGGTACGGACGTGAATCTGGCGTGGCTGAATCAGCCGCTGGTGCATCTGCACTGGTATGACAAAGAAGTCCGTCCGGGGCGTAAAGTGGGTCACCTGAATCTGACCGATAGCGATCAGTCACGTCTGGCCGCTGCGTTAAACGCGCTGGTGCCCCTGTTGCCGCCGGAGTATGCCAGCGGCATCGCCTGGGCAGTCGAGAAATTGTAATGGTAAAGGTCGCCATCAATGGCGACCTTAGCGTTGCAGGGTGCGTATGCATGCGCACCCGAATCATCACGCCGCCTCAAACCGTCTGAATAGCGCCTTCCCTTTCAGCAACCGCACTCCCAGCCAGCCGCCGCACAGCGAGAGCAGCAGCGCGCCCGCGATCGGCAGCGCCAGCCACAAACTCCAGTCAGGTTCCCACGGGAAATCAAAGATCTTGCGTTGCAGCCCCCACAGCGCCGCCTCCGCGCCCAGTGCCGCCGCTATCCCCGACACCACGCCCAGCAAGGCGAACTCGCACCATAGCGTGCCGCGTAGCAGTCGCTTACTTGCCCCCAGCGTGCGATACACCACCAGTTCCTGACGTCGCTGGCGCATCCCCACCTGAATCTGCGCCAGCAACAACAGCACGCCGCAAATCGTCACCAGCACCACCATAATTTCCAGCGCCTGGCTGACCTGCGCCAGCACCTGACTGATCTGCCGCATCATGCCGCCAATATCCAGCAGGCTTAACGTGGGAAAGGCCCGATTAAGCTGCGCCAGTAACGCCGGATTGTTCTCCATACGGAAGCTGGTCAGCCAGGTTTGTGGCTGTCCATCCAGCCCGCCTGGCGGGAAGATAAAGAAGAAATTCGGCCGCAGGCTTTCCCAGTCCACTTTACGCAGGCTGGTAATTTTGGCGCTGAACTGCTGGGTATCGCCGCTGAAGGTCAGCGTATCGCCCAGTTTCACCCCGAGACGATCCGCCAGCTCGGTTTCCATCGACACTTCCCCGGCTTTTGGCGGCCAGACGCCCGCCACCAGCGGATTATGATCCGGGCGATCCGCCTGCCACGTCAGATTCAGCTCACGGTTTAAGGCGTTATCCATCTTCGGATCGGCATCTTTGCCATTAAGCTGCGTCAGACGGGCGCGAATAATCGGATAGAAGGTTTCCGCTTTGACATGATGCGCGGTGAGGAAATCCGCCACCTGCGGCACCTGCTCCTGCGTCATATTCAGCAGAAAATAGTTGGGGCTATCCGGCGGTAATTGCTGCTGCCAGCGATCCAGCAGATCGCCGCGCATCACCAGCAGCAGCGCCAGCAACATAAAGGAGAGCGAAAAGGCCGCCAGCTGACTGAGGGTCATGGCTGGCTGGCGCAGCAGGCGATTGATCGCCAGCCGCATCGCCAGATTGCGCACAACCAGACGCCGCAACAGCAGCAACGTGCCCCAGCCAAGCAGCGCCAGCAGCAGGGCCAGCAACACGATACCCGCCAGCAGCGCCCACAACATTTTGCTGCCGCCCATCAGCAGCGCCAGCAGGCCAATGACCACCAGCGCCATCACCGGCAGATAGAAACGCAGCGGCCAGACTGCCGCCACCGCGTCGCGGCGCAATACCCGCAGCGGCTGGGTTGCCAGCAGCAGACGGTAGGGCCGCAGCCCCACCAGCAGCGAAATCACAAACATCGCCCCCAGCGACCACAGCCACGGCCAGAAACTGGCAGCCGGTAACGCCGCGGGCAGCACCGGTTTCAGCATCAATAGCAGGATGACTTCAATCCCCTGCCCCAGCACGCTGCCCGCCAGCGCCGCCAGCAGCAGTACCGCCAGCCACTGGCCGATGATCAGCCGTTGTAGCACCCTGCGCGTCGCGCCGAGCGTCTTCAGCACCGCCACCAGATCATAACGGCTGCGACAGTAGTGACTCATCGCCACCGCCACTGCGGCAATCGCCAGCAGCAGCGTCAGCAGGGCGGAGAGCAGCAAAAATTGCTGAGCGCGCTGCATCGATCGCCCTAACGCATCTTCCGAGTTCTCCACGCTGATCCAGCGCTGGCCGGCCTTCAGTTGCGGCTGGATCCAGCTGTCATAACGCGCCAGCGGAGCAGGATCGCCTGAGAATTTGTAGCGCCAGCTCAGGCGACTGCCAGGCTGGATGGCACCGGTTTTGTCTACATCCGCGAGGTTCATCAGCAAACGCGGCGCGGTTTGAAACGGGTTAAAACCGGCGTCCGGCTCCTGAATCACCTCACCGGCGATGCGCAGCGTGGTATCCCCGACGTCAATCTGATCGCCGGTTTTCAGATTCAGCAACGCCAGCAGCCGTGGAGCCGCCAGCACCGTCCCCGCCGCCGGACGCAGGCCAGCTGGCGCGGTCTGCAACGTCCCAAACATCGGATAAGCGTCATCAACCGCCTTCACATCCGCCAGCTGCGGCGTCTGCTGGGCAAAGGTCATGGTCATAAAACTCAGCTGACGGCTGACGGACAAGCCCTCCTCACGCGCTTTCGCCAGCCAGGCGTCCGGCACCGGCGCATTGCTGCGTAAGGTACGGTCACCGGCCATAAAGTCACGGCTCTGCTGGCTTAAGCCTTTTTCCATGCGATCGCTGATCGATCCCAGCGCCAGCACGCAGGCCACCGCCAGCGTCAGCGCCAGCCAGACGATCAACAGCGAGGGCGAACGCCACTCGCGCCAGAACCAGCGCCAGATCATGACTCCTCCCACAACTTGCCATCGCGCAGTCGCAGGCGACGATCGCAGCGCGCCGCCAGCTGTTCGTCGTGCGTCACGAGGATCAGCGTGGTGGCGAAATCACGGTTAAGGGAAAACAGCAGATCAGCGATGCGATCGCCGGTCTGACGATCCAGGTTTCCGGTCGGCTCATCGGCAAACAGCAAACCGGGACGTCCATTAAAGGCACGCGCCAGCGCCACACGCTGCTGCTCACCGCCGGAAAGCTGGGCGGGAAGATGTTGCAGACGCGCTTTGAGTCCCAGCTGCGTCAGTAAATCGATCGCCTGGGTGCGGCTCTCACGATCGCTGACCCCACGTAACAACGCCGGGAGCTGCACGTTTTCCAGCGCATTCAGCGTCGGGACCAGCATAAAGGATTGAAAAACAAAGCCGACTTCGCGTGCGCGCAGGGCGGCGCGCTGCTCCTCGTTCATGCTATGTAACGGCTCACCCAGCAGATGCACTTCGCCGCTGCTGCCATCATCCAGCCCGGCGAGAATCCCCAGCAGGGTCGATTTCCCCGATCCGGACTCGCCAATCAGCGCGATGGTCTCGGCTGGTTTGACAACCAGCTCAACTCCGGTAAGGATGGTCAGCTGATGCTCTCCCTGACCGACGGACTTAGTAAGATGATGAACTTCAACAATGTTTTCCGCTGGCATTATCCCTTCCTGTTGTTATTACTGCTGCTGGTGTCACGTCTTGCTGCGGCTGATACCCTGCTGGTGCTGGGTGACAGCCTGAGTGCCGGATACCGGATGTCGGCCACCGTGGCCTGGCCAAGCCTGCTGGATAAACAATGGCAACAGCAGCCCAAAATCGTCAACGCCAGCATCAGTGGCGATACCGCCGGACAGGGGCTGGCGCGTTTACCGGCGTTATTAAAACAGCACCAACCTCGCTGGGTGTTAATCGAATTGGGCGGTAACGATGGCCTGCGCGGTTTCCCGCCGCAGAATATCGCTGAGGATCTGAGCAAAATCATCAATGACGTAAAAGCCGCAAAGGCGCAGCCGCTGCTGATGCAGATTCGTCTGCCGGCAAATTATGGACGTCGTTATACGGAGGCGTTTAGCGCGATTTATCCGCAGCTGGCACAACAGTACGACATTCCTCTGGTGCCCTTCTTTATGGAGCAGGTATACCTGAAACCGGAGTGGATGCAGCAGGATGGTATTCACCCGAATCCAGATGCGCAGCCCTTTATTGCCGAACTAATGGCGAAGGAACTGGCTCCGTTAGTAAAGCATGATTAACGCAGGCGCGTGATTTTTAACAGGTAAAGTTATGCAAACCTGGCGCGGTAAGGCACTAATCAGAGTTTGCTCTGGTCAATACTCAAATCGCCCAAATGATATAAACCGACAAAAGCCTGACCCTCTTATCTTTTCATAGATAGTCTCTTAACGCAGTGATATAAAACGCTTCTTTTGGGGTTGCCCGGTCGCAACCCACGCTGCTATTAAGAAAATAAAAAATGAATCAGGGATATTTTAAGGGTGTTCAGGCACTCAGGGGACTGGCAGCCCTCAGCGTAATGTTGTTCCATTTTCGCTGGAATATTAATGAAGCATGCCCGGGATGGGGTCAGGCTCTTTTTGGCTGGGGAGCGACAGGTGTTGATCTGTTTTTTCTGATCAGCGGATTTGTCATTATGCTGACCGCAAAAAATACGCCCGCCAGCTTTGCCGGCACTATCGATTTCCTCAAACGGCGCGCACTGCGTATTCTGCCCGCCTACTACGCCATTCTCGTCGTGACATTTTTCCTCTCCGGCGCGATGAGTACCTTTCACTATATAGATAAAACCCTGAATTTTATCAGCGCGTTACTTTTTCAGCCCGCTTATCACGATCACGGCCCCTTTTATGTTGATGACAGCGGCATGTATGGCATTCGCTGGACATTGAATTATGAGGTGTATTTTTATCTTGTCGTTGGCTTGTTAGTTGCGCTGCCACTCCGCTGGTTGCTAACCGGATTGTGGTTTGCCGCTACCCTGATAGCCTTACCCTGGATCACCGGTAAAACGCTGACGCTCCAGCCGACCGGCTACGCCTTTAGCAACGGACAGCTTAATCTGATCACTAACCCCATTATTCTGCTATTTCTCGTGGGAATGATCATTGGCGCCCTTACGCCGTGGTTACAGCGGCTAAATAGCCGCCTGATGGCTGTCCTTTTTTTTGCCTCAGTCGCCTTTGCCTGGAGCCAGTTCAGTAGCTGGAGATTCGTCGATCATGGCCTGCTAAGCTGCGGCTGGCTTTATGCCCTCATCCTGCTGACCGTCATTGGCGCGGAAAAAACCCTGAGTAAATGGATTCCGTGGTGGCTGCTTAAACTCGGCGATATTTCTTTCTCGCTCTATCTTATCCACACGCTGATGAACAGCGGGCTGGGTAAACGTTTTGAAAATCTCGGTATCGAACCCGGTCTGCTACGCTTCACCCTGTCCATCGTGCTGTCGCTACTACTTGCCTGGCTTTCATGGCGATTTATTGAAAAACTAGGCTATGCCCTGTACAGCAACCACAGCGACAAAGCAGGAACCGTTATAACTAAGGGTTGACTCACACCCGGCAAATCATTGAATCTGATAATAATCTAAATCGGTTATTTTTAATGATTATGCAAAAAAACATTCTTATCACCGGTTGCTCCAGCGGCATTGGCCTGGTGGCCGCTAATGACCTGCTGGCGCGCGGTTATCGCGTTCTTGCCGCCTGTCGTCGGGCAGAAGATGTCGAGCGTATGCATGCGCTGGGCTTTATCGGGATTGCGCTTGATCTGGACGATCCGGCCAGCGTCGATGCCGCCGCCGACCAGGTGCTAGCGCTGACCGATAACCGCCTGCACGGCCTGTTCAACAATGGCGGCTTTGGGATTTACGGGCCGCTCGCCAGCCTGTCGCGCCAGCAGCTGGAGCAGCAATTCTCCACCAATTTCTTTGGTACTCATCAGCTGACCATGCGTCTGCTGCCTGCCCTGAAAGCCAGCGGCAACGGGCGTATCATCAATACCAGTTCGGTATTGGGGATCATCTCCACGCCGGGTCGCGGTGCCTACGCGGCCAGCAAATATGCGCTGGAAGCCTGGAGTGATGCGCTGCGCATGGAATTGCACGGTTCAGGCGTCCGTGTCAGCCTGATCGAACCGGGGCCGATTCGCACCCGTTTTACCGACAACGTCCATCAGGGCGAGAGCGATAAACCGGTGCGCAATCCGGGCATCGCCGCGCGTTTTACTCTGCCTCCCGAAGCGATTTTACCGAAGCTGCGCCATGCACTTGAGAGCCAGCATCCGCGTTTGCGTTATCCGGTAACGCTGGTGGCCTGGAGCATGAGTCTGTTAAAACGCGTGCTACCGGGCTGGATGCTGGATCGCATTTTGCGCAGCAAATAGCCTGCAAGTCCGTTTTGAACTTGAAGCCGGGCGGCTTGCCCCCATATCCTCAACACACTTTCTGCAAAGAGACGTATTCATGTCACACGCTTTGATTATCGACATCAACGAATCCAACCTGCATCAAACGCTGGAGCAATCCGTACAGCTGCCGGTGCTGTTTTATTTCTGGTCCGATCGCAGTCAGCACTGTCAGCAACTGACGCCGGTGCTGGAGCATCTGGCGCAGGAATACGCCGGGCAGTTCATTCTGGCAAAACTGGATTGCGATAAAGAGCAGATGGTGGCGGCACAATTTGGTCTGCGTTCTCTGCCAACGGTGTATCTGTTCCAGAACGGTCAGCCGGTCGATGGCTTCCAGGGACCGCAACCCGAAGAGGCGATTCGCGCCCTGCTGGAAAAAGTGCTGCCGCGTGAAGAAGAACTGAAAGCGCAGCAGGCGATGGCCCTGATGCAGGAAGGCAAACCCCTTGATGCGCTGCCGCTGCTGAAAGACGCCTGGGCATTAAGTCATCAGGCGAGTGAAATTGGCTTTCTGCTGGCAGAAGTGCTGATCACCCTGAACCGCAGCGAAGAAGCGGAAGCGGTACTGAACGCCGTGCCGTTGCAGGATCAGGACACCCGCTATCAGAGCCTGGTGGCGCAAATCGAATTGCTGAAACAGGCCGCCGACACCCCGGAAATTCAGCAGTTGCAGGAGCAGCTGGCGAATGACCCGGCGAACGCCGAGCTGGCTGCTAAACTGTCGTTACAACTGCATCAGGTGGGACGCAATGAGGAAGCGCTGGAGTTGCTGTATGGCTTCCTGAAAAGCGATCTCAACGCCGCTGACGGCCAGGTACGTAAGATGCTACAGGAAATTCTGGCCGCGCTTGGCACCGGTGATGCGCTGGCCGCACGCTATCGCCGCCAGTTGTATTCGCTGCTGTATTGATCACGCGCTATACCCTAAATAATTCGGGTTGCACGCAGCCAACGCAGCGGCAACCCGAAGTATGACGGGTAAAAGGGGGACGAAGCGACTCGGCCCGCCAATCTGACAACCAGGAGGTTATATGTTAACTGTGATTCCCGTAATCATCGTGCTCGCGCTGGTCACCGTGTGGGCCGGGGTAAAAATTGTGCCGCAGGGCTATCAGTGGACGGTGGAACGCTTTGGTCGTTACACCCGGACGCTGCAACCCGGCCTGAGTTTAGTGGTGCCGTTCATGGATCGCATTGGTCGCAAGATCAATATGATGGAACGCGTACTGGATATTCCCTCCCAGGAAGTGATCTCCAAAGACAACGCCAACGTCACCATCGATGCCGTCTGCTTTATTCAGGCGGTCGATCCCGCCCGTGCGGCGTACGAAGTCAGTAATCTTGAGCTGGCGATCATCAATCTCACCATGACCAACATCCGTACCGTGCTGGGTGGCATGGAGCTGGATGAGATGCTGTCGCAGCGCGATAACATCAATACCCGCCTGCTGCACATTGTCGATGAAGCCACCAATCCGTGGGGAGTAAAAATCACCCGCATCGAAATCCGCGATGTGCGCCCGCCGCAGGAACTGATTGCCGCCATGAATGCGCAGATGAAAGCGGAACGTACCAAGCGTGCCGACATTCTCACCGCAGAAGGGGTGCGTCAGGCGGCGATCCTGCGTGCCGAAGGGGACAAGCAGTCACGCATTCTGAAAGCCGAAGGGGAGCGAACCTCCGCGTTTTTGCAGGCCGAAGCGCGCGAACGTCAGGCGGAGGCCGAAGCCACGGCGACGCGTATGGTTTCTGAAGCCATTGCTGCGGGTGATATCCAGGCGGTCAACTACTTCGTGGCGCAGAAATATACCGATGCGTTGCAGAAAATTGGTGAAGGCACCAACAGTAAAGTGGTGATGATGCCGCTGGATGCCAGCAGCCTGCTCGGTTCGATTGCCGGGATCGCTGAATTGCTGAAAGAAGGCGGTCGGGAGCGCAAACCGTGATCCTCGTGGAGCTGATCGCACATCCGCATTGGTTCTGGCTGACGCTCGGCGGTCTGCTGCTGGCCGCTGAGATGC
Organism: Pantoea sp. X-Soil-TKNS-1207; assembly: GCF_059730485.1. Taxonomy (NCBI): domain Bacteria; kingdom Pseudomonadati; phylum Pseudomonadota; class Gammaproteobacteria; order Enterobacterales; family Erwiniaceae; genus Pantoea; species Pantoea sp. X-Soil-TKNS-1207. Next base: position 1,141,193 of record NZ_AP035958.1, on the reverse strand, counting down.
TCGGCACCAGCGGCTACCTGCTGTGGAGCGGGCTGGCGGCGGTGCTGGTCGGCATCATTGAGTGGTTCTTTCCCTTCTCGTGGAAAAGTCAGGGCGTGCTGTTTGCGGTATTAACGCTGCTGTGCGTCTTTCTGTGGTATCGCTGGATGCGTTATCGCGAATCCGCCGAACAACCGAATTCCCTCAATCAACGCGGGACACAGCTTATCGGGCAGCATCTGACGCTTGAAAGCGCCCTGAAAGACGGCTTCGGCCATGTGCGCATTGGCGACAGCAGCTGGCGCGTGCAGGCGGAAAGCGATCTGCCTGCCGGTACGCAGGTCATTGTCACTGGCGTGGTCGGTATTACGCTGCGGGTTCAGCCGCGCTTTCCCTCGCCCTGATGGCAGCAGCCCGCCAGATGGTTGATGATCGGACACTCCGCGCCGTCGTCGCCCGGACAGGCTTCCGCCAGCGCCAGCAAACGCGCGCGCATCGCGTGTAACTCCTCGATATGCGCCGCGATCTCATCCGCCTTCTGTAAAGTACGCGCTTTCACATCGGCGCTATGGCGTGCGGGATTATTAAACAGCGTCACCAGCTCACGGCACTCTTCGAGGGTAAACCCCACCTGACGCGCCTGGCGCAGCAGATTGAGTTCATCAATATGGTGAGGATTGTAACTACGATACCCATTTTCACTGCGCAGCGGCGGCGTCACCACGCCCTTCTCTTCGTAAAAACGAATGGCTTTGCTGGTGAGTCCGGTCTTTTTTGCTACGTCGCTAATGTTCATATTGTCCCCTTGACCTTCCCCTGAATGGAAGGTTTAGGCTTTATAACTAATGCAAAGTCCGCATACAGTCAAACCTTCATGCATAAGGAGTTAAACATGTCACAGACACAGCTGCTGGCGCTGGATGGCCTTTCCTGCGGCCACTGCGTCAAACGGGTTAAAGAGGCGCTGGAACAGCGCAGCGATGTTGAACAGGCTGAAGTGACCCAGCAGGAAGCGCGCGTGACCGGTGCGGCCAGCGCCAGCGATCTGATCGCAACCGTGGAACAGGCGGGTTACCACGCAGCGTTGAAAGACAGCCCAAAGTCTGAACCGTTGACAGCATCAGAGCCGCAGCCGGAGGCGCTGACAACGGAGCCACTCACCTCCCCGGCGGATGACGCCCTGCCCGTCCATCACCTGCTGATTGGCGGCATGAGCTGCGCCAGCTGCGTGAGTCGCGTCGAGCAGGCCCTGCAAAAAGTGCCCGGCGTCAGCCAGGCACGCGTGAATCTTGGCGAACGCAGCGCGCTGGTACTGGGCGATGCGCAGCCTGATGCGTTGATCGGCGCCGTCGATCAGGCCGGTTACTCAGCCGAAGTTATCGGCGATGAGCAAACCCGCCGGGAGCGCCAGCAGGCAAGCGCTCAGCAGGCGATGCGTCGCTTTAGCTGGCAATCCGCGCTGGCGTTGCTGCTCGGCGTGCCAATGATGATTTGGGGGATGCTGGGCGACAACATGATGCTCAGCGACAGCAACATCACCTTATGGCGCACCCTCGGGGTGATCACGCTGCTGGTGATGGTGATTGCTGGCGGCCACTTCTACCGTAGCGCCTGGCGTAGCCTGCGTCACGGCACCGCCACCATGGACACGCTGGTGGCGCTCGGCACCGGTGCAGCCTGGCTCTATTCCATCAGCGTGGCGCTATGGCCGCAATTTTTCCCGCATCAGGCGCGCCATCTCTATTTTGAAGCCAGCGTGATGATTATCGGTCTGATCAATCTCGGCCATGCCCTCGAGCAGCGAGCACGACAGCGCGCCTCCAAAGCGCTGGAACGCCTGCTGGATTTAACCCCGGCGCAGGCCCGCGTCATCAGCGATCAGGGCGAAACCCTGCTGCCGCTTAGCGCAGTACAGCCCGGTATGCGCCTGAAACTGGTGACCGGCGATCGCGTTCCGGTCGATGGCGTTGTGGAAAGCGGCGAAGCCTGGTGTGACGAAGCGATGCTGACCGGTGAAGCGGTGCCGCAAAGCAAGCAGCCGGGAGAGAAAGTCTATGCTGGAACCCTGGTACAGGATGGCACGCTACGCTTTATCGCCCGCGCCACCGGTAGCCACACCACGCTGGCGCGCATCATCAATCTGGTACGTCAGGCGCAAAGCAGCAAGCCCGATATCGGACGCCTCGCCGATCGCATTTCCGCCGTGTTCGTGCCGGTGGTGGTAGCGATTGCGCTGCTGAGTGGGCTGGTGTGGTATCTGGCAGGGCCGCAGCCGCAGCTGGCTTATACGCTGGTGATTGTCACCACGGTGCTGATTATCGCCTGCCCCTGCGCGCTCGGGCTGGCAACACCGATGTCGGTGATCGCCGGGGTCGGCCGCGCCGCCGAGCTTGGTGTGCTGGTACGGGATGCGGATGCGCTTCAGCGCGCCAGCGAAGTGGATACGCTGGTATTTGATAAAACCGGCACCCTGACGCAGGGCGCGCCGCAGGTCAGCGATGTTCTGCTGTATGCCGACTGGGACCGGCAGCAGGTGCTGCACGCCGCCGCGCAGCTGGAGCAAAGTTCCAGCCATCCGCTGGCGAAAGCCATTGTTGCTGCCGCCCCGGACCATCCCGGCGCCGAAGTTGAGCAATTTCGTACAATACGCGGCAAGGGCGTCAGCGCTACAGTCGCAGGCAGCACACGGCTGCTGGGCAACCTGGCGCTGATGGAGACGCAGCAGGTGGATTGCCGCGCCGCGCGCGACGATATCGAACGTCTGGCCGCGCAGGGCGCCACGCCGGTGCTGCTGGCGGATGAACATCGGCTGCTGGGATTGATCGCGCTACGCGATAGCCTGCGTGCCGGGAGCCGCGAAGCGCTGCAACGTCTGCATCAGCAGGGTTATCAGCTAATCATGCTGACCGGCGATCATGAAAAAACCGCACGCGCCATTGCAGCCGAAGCAGGTATTGATCAGGTCATTGCGGGCGTGCTGCCAGAAGGCAAAGCGCAGGCGATTGCGCAGCTGCAACAGCAGGGTCGCAAAGTGGTGATGGTGGGTGACGGCATCAATGATGCGCCCGCGCTGGCCCAGGCGGATGTGGGCATTGCGATGGGCGGTGGCAGCGATGTGGCGGTAGAAACCGCCGCCATGACGCTGATGCGAAATGATTTGCACTGCGTCGCCGATGCGCTGGCGATATCGCGCGCCACGCTGCGCAACATGCGTCAGAACCTGTTGGGGGCATTTATTTACAACAGCCTCGGCATTCCGATTGCTGCGGGTGTGCTTTATCCGTTCACCGGTATGCTGCTCAGCCCTATCGTGGCTGGCGCTGCCATGGCGCTCTCCTCCATTACCGTGGTGAGCAACGCCAACCGCCTGCTGCGCTTTACGCCGCCAGCGCGTGAATAGCAAGCCCTGCCCTGTTTTTCAGGCGGCGAAATCGCTAGCATGGATTTTTGACTTAAAAAGGACAGGGAATGAGACGCAGCCTTTGGCAACGCGTAACACAGCTGACATCGCTGCTTTTTCCGGCCAGCTATCCCTGGCCCGCGATGGATATTCAGCTGGGCGATCGCCGGTTACATCTGGTGGGCAGTATTCATATGGGCACGCAGGATATGCAGCCGTTACCGGCACGCCTGCTGCGCCAGCTGGCGAAAGCGGATGCGCTAATCGTCGAAGCGGACATTACCCAGGGCGCATCGCCTTTTGCCGAGGGTGAGAACCTGGCGCCGCTGGCGGAGCGCCTTTCCGATGAGGTGCTGAGCAGGCTGACGGCGCTGTGTGATGAGCTGACGCTATCGATCAACCTGTTTGACAACCTGCCGCTGTGGCAAATCGCCTTGATGCTACAGGCGCAGCAGGCGCAACGCCTGGGATTGCGGCCGCAATACGGCATCGATTATCAGCTGTTACAGGCGGCCAAAACCGCCCACCAGCAGGTGATTGAGCTGGAAGGCCCGGATACGCAAATCGCACTGCTGAAATCACTGCCGGAGGATGGCCTGTCGCTATTGCTCGATACGCTGGAGCACTGGCACACCAATGCGCGCCTGCTGCAAACCATGATCAGCTGGTGGCTGGATGCCCCACCGCGACAGCAGCCAGTGGCGTTGCCTACCACCTTTAGCAATGAACTGAATGACACCCTGATGCGCAATCGCAATCAACACTGGCGCGAGTTGCTGCTGGCCTTACCGCCGGGTCGTTACGTCGTGGCCGTCGGGGCGCTGCATCTTTACGGGGATGATCATTTACCGGGGCTGCTGAAGGGGCGCTGAAAAAAAAGAAGGCCAATATTGTTATTGGCCCGTCAAAGAGGAATTTGTTTATGATTTTGGTTATCACCAACCATTACTGGCTGGCGCGGGGCCAATTCTCGCGCAAAGTTCAGAATTTCGCCAGTATTATTCACCGTATCTTAAATAAGATTTTTCTTAGCAAGGATTGAAAAATGACGCCCGCGGTAAAATTGCTGGAAAAACAAAAAGTCACGTTTACCCTGCATCCTTACGATCACGACAGCCATGAAACCAACTTTGGCGACGAAGTGGTGCGAAAGCTCAATCTGGATGCGCGCCAGGTCTTCAAAACTCTGCTGGTCGCGCTCAACGGCGATGCCAGGCTGCTGGCAGTAGCGGTGACGCCGGTCTCCTCTCAGCTCGATCTGAAAAAGGTCGCCAAAGCGTTAGGCGCGAAAAAAGCCGATATGGCCGATCCACTGCTGGCGCAACGCGTTACCGGCTATCTGGTGGGCGGTATCAGCCCGCTGGGACAGAAAAAGCGTCTGCCGACGGTGATTGATCAGCAGGCGGCGGAGTTTGCCACCATCTTTATCTCCGGCGGCAAACGCGGGCTGGATATCGAACTGGCGGCGCAGGATCTGGCGCGTCTGCTGGATGCCAGCCTGGCCGACGTGGCGCGGCGCGATTAATCAGGCCGCTGGGCGCATAGTTGATCGATCATCCAGCGCCCGGCGGGTCCGGGTGGATTTCGCGTTGACCAGATCGCTTCCACCGCAATGCGCTGCGGCCAGCCCGGCACCGCCAGCTCCTGCAACACCTGATGACCAAACTGCTGCACCAGCCAGCGCGGCAGCACGCTCCAGCCAAATCCCTGCTCCGCCATTTCCAGCAATAACAGATACGACGGGGCCGACCATACCCTGCCCACCGGCATCGGTTCGCGCGTCTGTACCCAGGTATTCAGCCGCAGCTGACGTAACTCGCCCAGCTGCGCTTCGGTTACCTGTGGACACTGCGCCAGCGCATGATCCCGATGCAGATAGATCCCCATCTGCGCTTCAACCTGCAACCGCGCCACGGCAATATCCGGCGGCAGCGCTGGCTGGGCGCGCACCACGCCGAGATGCACGCGTCCGGCCTGCAACAAATCCAGCGCGTCGGCGTCTTCGGCAATCATGCATTCAAACTCGACCTCGGGATAGCGCGCCTCAAAACGTGTCAGCAGCGTTTCATGATGATCCGCCTGCCAGAAGTCGGAGATCGCCAGGCTAAGACGCGGTTCCACGCCCTGCGCCAGCCGCACCGCCAGCTCATCCAGCCGCTGGCTGGCGGCAAGAATTTGCTGCACCTGCGCCAGCGCACGCTGGCCCTGCTCGGTTAATACCGGCTGCCGCCCCTGGCGGTCAAACAGCACAAACCCTAAATCATCTTCCAGATTCGCCACTGCGCTACTGATGGTGGACTGACTTTTCTCCAGCGCCCGCGCGGCGGCAGAAAAGGAGCCGCTGGCGACGGTCTGGACAAAAGCCTCAAGGGATTCCGGGGAGTATTTCATAGTGAACCATCGCTTTTATCGATAGGTGTTCATTTTATCTTAGCATTGGCGAATGAGAAAATGCTCCGCATAACGAATCAGGAGGTTTTTATGCGTACCCGTTCACTGAAAGAACGTTTTTATCACGCCGCAGGCTTTGAAGTTCTGGCGATTGTGACTGTTGCACCGCTGGCGGCCTGGGCGATGGAAAAGCCGCTGTTTCAGATGGGAGCGCTGGCGATCATGCTCTCGACCGTCGCCATGCTATGGAACATGATTTACAACGCCGGTTTCGACCGTCTGTACCCGCCCGGCAAGGTGCAGCGCGGCCTGGGGCTGCGTGTGATGCACGCGCTGGGATTTGAAGGCGGCTTTATCGTCATTGGTTTGCCGATCGCCGCCTGGATGCTGGGTATTTCCCTGTTAGAGGCCTTTATGCTGGAAGTGGCGTTTTTCCTGTTCTTCCTGCCCTATACCGTGGCCTATAACTGGGTGTGGGATAAACTGCGTCAGCGCTGGATGACGCGCAAAGCCTGCCAGGCATAATCGGTGCGCATCAATGCGCACCCTACCCAAACGGGCATCTGTAGGGTCGCCATTTATGGCGACCGTTTTCCCTGATTTTCTACCGCGTGCGGCAGAATCCACGCCAGTATCGCCTGCGGGTAGCTGCGTTTCTTCGGTTTTTCCTGCGATTTTTCCTGCGCCTTATCCCGTTGCTGTTTCTGCGCGTCCGTCAGATGCACAATCCCCTCGCCCGGCGCGTAATCGCTCACCTTAAGCGGTGAATGATGGCTCACCCAGTCACGCAGTACATCCGCATCGCGCTGGCCGGTATTGGCGTAGCCCGCCTCGGTATCAATACGCGGATAGCCATCACCACCGGTGGCGTTAAAGCTGTTGGTCGCCATGCGGTAGGTTTTATCCTTCTCCAGCGGCTGACCATTAATCTTTACCTCGCTGACGCCACTGCCATCCGCCACCAGGCTGATATTGGCAAACTGCGCAAAACCCCCGGTATCGGTTTTGATATTGGCGACCGTCGCCAGATAAGCCAGCAACTGATTGCCGGTCAGGGTTACCGATACCACCTGATTGCTGAACGGCTGTACCTGAAGCAAATCGCGCCAGCTGATGGCCCCCTGCGCCAGCGAGGCACGGATGCCGCCGCCGCTCATCACCGCAAAATCCGCTTTGGTGGCCGCCATCTGCGCGCGCAGGATCAGTTGGCCCAGATTGGTTTGTACAAAACGCACCTTATCGCGCTCGCCAGCGAAGACCCCGTCGCTGCTGCCCACCTTGACCTCCAGCTTAGCCTCTGCGCGCTTCTGGAACGGCGTCAGCAGTTTCATCATCGCGCTGTTTTGCGGGATCTCTTCCTGCCAGGTAAGCCAGATTTCGCTGCCATCGGCGTTCTTCACCTTATGCTTCAGATTGACCGGAATCAGCTGATAATTATCCAGCGACAGTTCACCGTTGCGGAAAGTGAAATCGCCGCGCCCGACATATTTGCCCCACTCCTTCGCCTGCATAATCCACACCCCGTTCTGGCGATCGGGCTGGCAGGGCTGCCCCGGCTGATAATCCGCTACGCTGAGATTATCTTTCGCCATGCATACCGCATCGTGCGAATGGCCGCCAATAATCAGGTTGATGGTGCCCGGCGGCAGGCGACGCGCCAGTTCGACGTCGCCCGGCGCATTGCTGCCATGCTGACCATCGTCGTAGTGGCCCATATGGGTCAGCGCGATGATCACGTCAGGTTTCTCGCTGGCACGCAGTTCCGCCACCGCCTTTTCAGTCTCGCTGACCGGATCGCGGATCTCCAGACCCGCCATGCTGGCCGGATTGGCGATGCGCAGGGTATCGGGCGTGGTCAGGCCGATCACCGCGATCTTCAGCCCCATCCGGTTGAAAATCGCCCACGGCTTAACCAGCCGCTTACCGCTGCTTTTGACGTAAATATTGGCGGAGATAAACGGGAATTTGGCCCACTTTTGCTGCTTTTCCAGCACGCTGCGCGGCTTATCAAACTCATGATTGCCCAGCACCATGGCGTCATAGCCTACCAGGTTCATGCCACGAATATCCGGTTCCGCATCCAGTAAATCAGACTCCGGCACCCCGGTGTTGACGTCCCCGGCAGAGAGGATCAATGCACCGCCCCCTTTGGCCTGTACATCGTAACGCTGCTGATCCATCAGGGTTTTCTGCGCCGCCAGGCCATACTCGCCCTGCGCATCGGGCCAGAAATGGCCGTGCTGATCGTTGGTATGCAGAATGGTGAGGCGATAGGTCCGGTCGGTTTGCCATGCCTGTGCCAGCATCGGCAGCAGCAACATGATGAGCGCCAGCCAGCGCTTTTTGCGCGGTAATAACAACAAAGCCGATCTCCTTATTCTGCGTTTCTCCACTAACCAGTGGACTTATTGTGCTTTATCGCCCTCCTGTGTCGCACAGTTCGCACTTTAACTCAAGATGAAAGGCTTATAGAGTCATGTGAGACGTAACAAGCTGATAACGATAATTCAATATTTCAGGACTTTTATGGCAAGTGAACAGACCCTCTCCGCCCCGGCACGCGCCCCGGCGCGCACCGCGTTTGGCATTTTAGGGGCCATCAGCCTCGCCCATCTGCTGAATGATATGTTGCAGTCGCTGCTGCTGGCGATTTATCCGCTGCTGCAAAAAGACTTCAGCCTTAACTTTGTGCAGATCGGCCTGATTACCCTGACCTTCCAGGTGACCGCCTCGCTGCTGCAACCGCTGGTGGGTTATTACACCGACAAATACCCGAAACCCTGGTCGCTGCCGGTCGGCATGGGCTTTACCCTGTGCGGCCTGGTGCTACTGACGTTTGCCAGTGATTATGTGCAGGTGCTGCTGGCGGCGGCGCTGGTCGGCAGTGGCTCCTCGGTGTTTCACCCGGAATCCTCACGCGTGGCGCGCATGGCCTCCGGAGGACGCCACGGCCTGGCGCAATCGCTGTTCCAGGTAGGCGGCAACTTTGGCAGCGCGCTCGGCCCGCTGCTGGCGGCAATGATTGTCGCTCCCTATGGCAAAGGCCATCTGGGCTGGTTTGTGTTGGCCGCCCTGCTCGGCATTATCGTGTTGTTGCAGGTCAGCCGCTGGTATAGCCACCAGCAACGCGCCAGCAAAGCCAAACCCGCCGTGGTGCCGTCCAACCCGTTGCCTCGCAAAAAAGTGGCGCAGGCGATTACCATTTTGCTGCTGCTGATCTTCTCCAAGTATTTCTACCTCACCAGCCTGAGCAGTTATTACACCTTCTATTTAATGCAGAAGTTCGGTCTTTCGGTGCAGGCATCGCAATTTCATCTGTTTGCCTTTCTCGGCGCTGTGGCGGCGGGCACCATTATTGGCGGTCCGATTGGGGACAAAATCGGCCGTAAATATGTGATTTGGGGTTCAATTCTGGGCGTAGCGCCTTTCACGTTGCTGTTGCCCCATGCGTCATTAATGTGGACCAGCGTGCTGAGTGTGATTATCGGCCTGATCCTTGCCTCGGCGTTCTCCGCCATTCTGGTGTATGCCCAGGAGCTGTTGCCGGGGCGTATCGGTATGGTTTCCGGGCTGTTTTTCGGTTTTGCCTTCGGTATGGGCGGACTGGGCGCGGCGGTACTCGGCGTAGTGGCGGATCACTCCAGCATTGAATCGGTGTATCAAATCTGTGCCTGGCTGCCTCTGATCGGGCTTTTAACCGCTTTCCTGCCGGATAATCGTCACGCCTGAGTCATTTTCGGGGGGCAATTATTTTTCGCAGCCCCCTTTATTCAGCATGTTTCCTGGCGATAGCATGAGATAACTGACGAAAATAACGTTTCGACTGTGTTTTTATCTCATTTTTTCATTTTTTTCCGTTTATCCCGCCCAAATGTCTAAACGCGATGCGCATTGTGCAGTAAACTCGATTGTTACAAGCGGATACATTTGCACACAAGGAGACAGGCATGCATCACACCACACCGTTGATCACCACCATTGTCGGGGCGCTGGTCCTCGCATTTCTCCTTGGTATGCTGGCAAATCGCCTGCGCATCTCCCCGCTGGTCGGTTATTTGCTGGCGGGCGTTATGGCCGGTCCCTTCACCCCCGGTTTTGTCGCCGACACCAATCTGGCGCCTGAACTGGCCGAGTTAGGTGTGATCCTGCTGATGTTTGGTGTCGGCTTGCACTTTTCGCTGAAGGATTTGATGTCGGTAAAGTCGGTCGCCATTCCCGGCGCGGTGGCGCAAATAGCCGTAGCGACGCTGCTGGGGATGGGTCTGTCGTGGGCGCTGGGCTGGTCAATGATGACCGGGCTGGTGTTTGGCCTCTGTCTCTCCACCGCCAGTACCGTGGTACTGCTGCGTGCGCTGGAGGAGCGTCAGCTGATTGACAGCCAGCGCGGGCAAATCGCCATCGGCTGGCTGATTGTGGAAGATCTGGTGATGGTGCTGACGCTGGTGCTGCTGCCGGCCATCGCCGGGATGCTGGAACAGGGCAACGCCAGTCCGACGATGCTGGTGTGGGATTTGCTGCTGACCATCGGCAAAGTGGTGGCCTTTATGGTGCTGATGATGGTGGTCGGTCGCCGCGTGGTGCCGTGGATCCTGGCGAAAAGCGCCGCCACCGGGTCGCGCGAATTGTTCACCCTCGCGGTACTGGCGCTGGCGCTCGGCATCGCCTTTGGCGCAGTGGAATTCTTTGATGTCTCCTTTGCCCTCGGCGCCTTCTTCGCCGGGATGGTTCTGAACGAATCCGAACTGAGCCACCGTGCCGCGCACGATACCCTGCCGCTGCGCGATGCCTTTGCCGTGCTGTTCTTTGTCTCCGTTGGCATGTTGTTCGATCCGATGATTCTGATCCACCAGCCACTGGCAGTGCTGGGCGCGCTGGTGATTATCGTGGTGGGTAAATCGGTCGCCGCCTGGCTGCTGGTAACCTGGCTCGGCCATTCACGCCGCACCGCGCTGACCATTTCGGTGAGTCTGGCGCAGATTGGTGAGTTTGCCTTTATCCTGGCCGGTCTGGGCATTTCGCTCGGCCTGCTCAGCGAAGAGGGACGCAATCTGGTGCTGGCGGCCGCGATCCTGTCGATTATGCTCAACCCGATTCTGTTCACGCTGCTGGAGCGTTATCTCGAGAAGACCGAGACCATGGAAGAACAGACGCTGATCGATGCCATCGAGGAAGAGAAACAGATTCCGATGGATATCTGCGATCACGCGGTGATTGTTGGTTATGGCCGCGTCGGCAGCCTGCTGGGGCAGAAACTGCTGGAAGCCGATGTGCCGCTGGTCGTGGTGGAGAATTCACGCCCGCGCGTGGAGGCGCTGCGTGAGCAGGGCATCAAGGCGGTGCTGGGCAATGCCGCGCGTGCCGATATTATGGAGCTGGCGCGACTGGATTGCGCGCGCTGGCTGTTGCTGACCATCCCCAATGGTTATGAGGCCGGTGAGATCGTCACCGCCGCGCGTGAGAAGCGCGACAATATCGAGATTATCGCCAGGGCGCATTACGATGATGAGGTCGAGTATATCCTTGAACGCGGCGCCAACCGCGTGGTGATGGGCGAACGTGAGATCGCCAACAGTATGCTGAATATGCTGGAGGAAGAGATTGCGCAGCACCCGATTGTGCGGGAATGCCCGATTTAACTTCCCCCTTCTCCCCGGTCGCCATAAATGGCGACCCTACAAAACCGTAGGGTGCGCATTTATGCGCACCGTTTAGATAACCGCACCCCATCCAATGACGCATTTATGCGCACCGTTCAGGTGCCCGCACATTACCGATCCCAGTACGACTCTTCCAGGCTATCTTCCCGCTCCGGCAGGCCGCGCATCAGACGGGGTGAATGCTGGTTCAGCACCTGATAACTCACGCGGTTAGCGTATTTACACACCTGCGCCAGCGACGAATAGCTCAGGTATTCGCGCGCATGTTTGCTGGAGTTCGGCACTTTCTGCCGGTGAAAATTATTGGCGGTGATGTCGTGCAGCAGCGCCGCTAAGGCGGCATCGCCTGCGCCATTGGTGTTCATAATCTTCTCCGGTCCGCCCATATAAGGCGCAATATGCGAGAAGATACGCAGCGGCTGCTGGCAATCCTGCTGACGCATGGCGCGGCTGAATTCGTATTGATTGAACTCGGCGATCGCGCCCGGCAGCAGCGGATGGTTAGTTTTGCGTTTAAATTCGTCTTCGGTAAAGCCCGCCATATACAACCCGCTTGGCCCGGCGGTGCACAGCACCAAATCCACCCACTCCAGCGCCATATTGGACGCCAGCAGCGGATCGGCCTCACCGGTCAGGGCAAAGGCTTCCTCTTCATTCATGGCCACGATTGACACATGGTCGCGCAAAAAATCGCGCCAGAACTGCGGGTTATCCTGAATGACGTATTTGGTGCCGAGCGTCAGCACCACCGGCACGTTGTGCCGTTTGGCATACTCGATGGCGCGCAGCGTGGCTTGCGGCATCGGTTCACCCGGCTGGCAACGGACCAGATAGGAGGTCAGCACCAGCGCTGACGCACCGGCAATCACCGCTTCCGGGATGCTGTCGGCATGGAGCTGGTTCATCAGGCCTGGGCTGATGGCAAAGGTGCGCTCGCCCTGCTCACCAATCAGGGTAAAGCAGCGGCCAATGGCGCCATCGACGCCCTGCAAATAGTTGAGATCCATCCGGCTGGAGGTGTTGCACAGATAGCGATAGGCATAGCTGCCAATCTGGATGCTATTGCACATCACGCCAAGCAGCACCGAGCGGTCATCCGCCAGCACCGAGTAGTTGTGCAGGGTATTGCCGATAGTGCCACCGGCAAACTGATGCGTAATTAACGCGTCGCGCATCAGTTCGTTATACAGCGCTTCGGCGGTGGCATCATCAATCACCAGCGAATGACCGGCGCTGAGGCCGTAGCGTTGCAGGAACTCATCATCGACTTTGGCTTCAATATCCACCAGCGTCTGGTCGATACCAACCACCCAGCTGCCCTCTTCCTGCTCCTGCTGGGTCGCCTGGAGCAGCGGATCGCGTGCGCTAACGGGGAAGTAGTGTTTGGATTTGCGTTTGCCGGGAAATTTCATGGAGGATGCCGTCAGGAAAATCAGGCAGAGAATGATAGCACATTCTCTGCCGCTCCTTTAACGGCGCGCGTTGACCAGCTGCACCATCATCTCAATATGCGCTTCTTCGGCGTTGAGGGCGGGAATGTACTCAAACTTCTCGCCACCCGCATGGAGGAAGAATTCGCAGTTTTGCTCGCTGATCTCCTCCAGCGTTTCCAGACAGTCTGCCGCAAAGCCTGGACTCATTACCTGCACATGCCTGATACCTTTGGCGGGCAGCCCCTGCATGGTTTCGTCGGTATAGGGCGTCAGCCACGGCTCACGACCAAAGCGCGACTGGAAGGTCATCATAATTTTGTGCGGCGCAATGCCCAGCGCCGCAGCCAGACGCGCGGTCGTATCTTTACAGCGCTGGGGATAATCATCACCTTCGTCTGCAAAACGCTGGGGAATACCGTGATACGACAGGACCAGCAGGTCAGGTTCGCCGTGCAGAGCGAACGAACGCTCCACTGAGGCTTTCAGGGCCGCGATATAGGCCGGATGTTCGGCGTAATCACGAATAAATGCCACTTCCGGCAGTGAACGCAGCGGTTTAAAGCTGGCGGCCAGGCCGTCCCATACTGCGGCGACGGTTGAGCAGGAGAATTGCGGATAAAGCGGCAGCACGATGAGTTTGGTCACGCCCTGCGCCAGCAAACGCTGCACCGCGCCCTCGAGGCTCGGCTGGCCGTAGCTCATGCCCAGCTCCACCGGCATATCGATCTTCTGCGCCAGCGCCTCACGCTGCCGTTTGCTGAAGACCATCAGCGGCGATCCCTCTTCCATCCACACCGACGCATAGAGTTTGGCGACGCGTGGCGATCGGAACGGCAGAATAACCGCATTCAGGATCGGCCACCACAGCCAGCGTGGCGTATCCACCACGCGCGGATCGCTAAGGAATTGTTTCAGATAACGTTTAACCGCTGGCGTGGTAGGTGCATCTGGTGTGCCTAAATTAACCAGTAAAACCCCGGGCTTTTCTTGCCTCATTGTATTTCCTTGCTGTCGAAACGAATGGGTCAAAATCGTGGGAAATTGTAGCGGAAAAAGCGGGAGGGGAAAGCAATTGCTGCAAAAGGGCCGGTAAACCGGCCCTACATGGCTTAACCGAGGATGGTCGCCAGCTGTGCACTCACTTCAGCAACCTGGCGGGTACCGTCGATTTTGTGATATTTGGTGTTACCGGCTGCGGCTTCTGCGCTGTAGTAAGCGATCAGCGGCGCGGTCAGCTGATGGTATTCCACCAGACGCTTACGCACGGTCTCTTCCTGGTCATCTTTACGCGTGGTCAGCTCTTCGCCGGTCGCGTCGTCTTTACCTTCCACTTTTGGCGGATTGTATTTGACGTGATAAACGCGGCCAGACGGCGCATGAACGCGACGGCCAACAATGCGATCCACAATCAGTTCATCCGGTACGGCGAACTCCAGCACGAAATCGACGTTGATACCCGCCTCTTTCATCGCATCGGCCTGTGGAATGGTGCGCGGGAAGCCATCGAGCAGGAAACCGTTTTTGCAGTCTTCCTGGGTAATACGCTCTTTAACCAGCGCAATAACCAGCTCGTCGGTCACCAGTTTGCCGGCATCCATGATGGCTTTCGCCTGCTGGCCCAGCTCGCTGCCCGCTTTAACTGCCGCACGCAGCATGTCGCCCGTGGAGATTTGCGGAATACCGTATTTCTCCATGATAAATTGAGCCTGAGTGCCCTTACCTGCGCCCGGTGCCCCGAGCAGAATAATACGCATTGCGTAATTCCCCTTGCGAATCGCATTGATCAATCTGAGAAGGCGAAGAACATACCACTATGACCCGCACACCACAAGGAAACGGGCGCGGTTACGGACTAATGGCCTACTTTACTGCCTTTTGCCACAGACACCAGCCCAGTGCCGGTTTTTCCCCCTTTTTCGGAATTGCTGCCACCACTCAACAATGTGCGCAGACGCCGTACCAGCGCCGCGGTGGCGTTCTGGCTTTTGGTTGCGCCACCCCGCACATTGGCGCGCAACTGCATCAGGCCCTGAGCCGGCCACAATCGCAGATCGTGATGCGGTTCCGCCAGCATCATGCCTGGCGGCAAGGGAAAAATAGCGAAAGGCAGGCCTGGCTGATGTAACGAATTAAGGAGCAGCGGCGACTCCAGCGCGATGCTATCGACACTGGCGATATTATAGGGCCGCCACTCCCCCGCCTCCATCTGCGCCAGCGCCTGTTCCGGCGCATCGCCCAGCGCCAGTCCCTGCTCGAACAGGCGCAGTTCGCTGCGCACCAGGGTGCTGAAATCATGGGTACGAAGCGCGATCAATACCAGGTCGGTGCCTAACCCGGCATGACGATCGAGCCGGGTGATAAACAGCCGCGCATCGCTGATCAGACGTCGGTGCAGCAGCGTGGCAAAGGATTCTGACGCATCGGTGACGCCCTGGCTCTGACACTCGCTAAGGGGGCGCACGCGACCGTAGATCACATCAACATGTTCAACCAGCGAGATATTGCCCGCCATAACGGGGAGCGCAGGTAATACGCTTAATTCACTGACCGGGTATTGAGAAGCGTAACGGGTTTGATTGCGCGCCTGCTCCTGCCGTAAAAACAGCTGAGAGAGCAGCACCCGCGCAATATGCAATGAAGGTGCAAAAAAGAGGTCGTACTGTTCAAGCCGGTAGTGGCGGGAAAGCAAGCCGCGAAGCCGATCGCGCGCCGCCGCCCTGGCAGAAGTATTCTGTGGAGCCATCGCGTGATTATTCTCTATTTATTGTGCTGTGAGTGACTGCGGGTAACGCTCAAATCTGTAGGGGAAACACAGAGATGCCTGCCCGTCAACCCGCCAGAATCAGGGGGAAAGGTTAGGCCAATGCGGCTGGACTTTGAAATGATATAAACTGACAATCCCTGTTAGGTTTTTACACAGGGGACGAGTATGACCGGGCTACCTTCGTTACGTGCACTGCATTATTTTCACCAGGCGGCACTGCACAGCAGTTTTAGCGTAGCCGCCGAACGTCTGCATGTGACCCACAGCGCCATCAGCCATCAGGTTCGACAGCTGGAAAGCTGGATGGGTAAGCCTCTGTTTGTCCGCACCAATGGACGCGTCAAATTAACCTCACATGGTGAGCGATTGCTGGTCAGCTGTCAGAAGGCCTTCAGCGAACTTTCCACCACCTGTGAAAGTATTCGTACCGGTATGCGCCATCACCTCAGCGTCTCCTGCGCGCCGAGTTTTCTTTCGCAATGGCTGATCCCGCGCATCAGCAGCTTTTACCTGCGCTATCCCGATATCGAGATCCAGTTTCAGCCGCTGGTGGAGATCGATCTGCTGCGCAGCGAACACACCGATGTGCTGATCCTCAGCTACGAACAGTCACCCGACGACGATATCGATGCCACGTTGATCAGCGATGATTACATCGGTCCGTTATGCGCCCCGCAATTTGCGGGACGTTTTCAGCAGGAACAGGATCTCGCCACGCTGCCGTTACTCCATGCCGGTACGCGGCTGCACGCCTGGGCCGAATGGGCGAAAACCAGCGGTGCGCGCGGCAATTTCTGGGTCGGAAAGCATTTCGACAATCTGACGCTGGGCATTCAGGCGGCGAAAAATGGGCTGGGCATTATTATGGCGCCGCGATTGCTGGTGCGTCAGGAACTGCGCGACGGCACGCTGATTGCGCCGTTAGGTTTTGTGCGGGTTGATCGCGCCACCTGGATGATGACCAAAGCGTCACGCCAGCATGATGCGGAGATTACCCTGTTTCGTGATTGGTTGCGGGATGAAGCGCAGAGTTAGCCAGTTTAGGATATGAATCAATGCGGGCGGGGATCAGTGCGGGCGATAAAAAGGAGCGCATAAATGCGCTCCGTACAGGGAGGGTCGGCATTGATGCCGACCGGGTGATCATTACGCCGTCAGCAACTGGTTCATGCGACGGATAAACTGGTTCGGATCGTCCAGCGTACCGCGCTCAGCCAGCAGCGCCTGATCGAGCAGCAGCTCCACCCACTCGCCAAAGCGGCTTTCATCCTGGGTATCCGCCACGCGTTTCACCAGCGTGTGATCCGGGTTCAGCTCGAAGATGTACTTCACATCCGGCACTTCCTGGCCCGCTGCGGCGAACAGCTTCGCCATCTGGGTGCTCATTTCGTTGGCATCGGTGGTAACAATCGCCGGGGTATCGGTCAGACGATGGGTTAAACGCACCTCTTTCACGCGCTCGCCCAGCAGGGTTTTCACGCGATCAACAAACGGCTCCAGCGCTTTTTCCGCTTCTTTCTGTTCTTCGGTCTCTTCGTCGGCCAGTTTGCTCAGCGATTCATCCGCTTTGCTCACCGACTGGAAGGTTTTGCCGTCGAACTCGGTCAGGTAGCTCATCATCCATTCGTCGATACGATCGGACAGCAGCAGCACCTCGATACCTTTCTTGCGGAACAGCTCCAGATGCGGGCTGCTCTTCGCTGCGGCATAGCTGTCGGCGGTGATGTAGTAAATCTTGTCCTGACCTTCCACCATACGACTCAGGTAGTCATCCAGTGAGATGGTCTGCTCGGAACCTTCGCTTTGCGTCGTGGCGAAACGCAGCAGCTTCGCAATCGCCTGCTGGTTAGCCTGATCTTCCGCCGGGCCTTCTTTCAGTACCAGACCGAACTCTTTCCAGAACTGCTGATATTTTTCGGCGTCGTCTTTTGCCAGTTTCTCCAGCATTTGCAGGCTACGCTTGGTCAGCGCGCCACGCAGGCTCTGGGTCACACGGCTGTCCTGCAAAATTTCACGCGAGACGTTAAGCGGCAGATCGTTGGAGTCAATCAGGCCACGCACGAAACGCAGGTAGTTCGGCATAAACTGCTCGGCATCGTCCATGATAAACACGCGCTGCACATAAAGTTTCAGGCCGTGTTTATGGTCGCGATTCCACATGTCGAACGGCGCGCGCGCCGGGATGTACAGCAGGCTGGTGTACTCCTGCTTCCCTTCCACCCGGTTGTGGCTCCAGATCGCCGGATCGCTGAAATCATGGGCGATATGTTTGTAAAACTCGTTGTACTCTTCGTCGCTGATTTCGCCCTTGTTACGCGTCCACAGCGCCTGAGCTTTGTTGATCTTTTCCCAGCTGGTGGTGTCGCTCTCTTCATCTTTGCTTTCGATTTCAACCGGCAGCGCGATGTGATCGGAGTATTTGCCGATGATGCTGCGTACACGCCAGGCATCAAGGAACTCGTCCTCGCCTTCACGCATATGCAGGGTAATTTCGGTGCCGCGATCGGCTTTTTCGATCTCCGCGAGGGTGTATTCGCCTTCACCGGCAGATTCCCAGAACACGCCTTCGTCGGCGCTGGCGCCTGCGGCGCGGGTGCGCACCGTGACTTTATCAGCCACGATAAATGCCGAGTAGAAACCGACGCCAAACTGGCCAATCAGCTGGCTGTCTTTCGCCTGGTCGGAACCCATGGATTCCAGAAACGCTTTGGTGCCAGATTTAGCGATGGTGCCGAGGTTCTCAATCACCTCATCACGACGCATACCGATGCCGTTATCACTCAGCGTCAGCGTGCGATTTTCCTTGTTGACCGAGATACGCACGCGTAAATCACCATCGCCTTCATACAGATCCGGTGCCGACAGCGCGCGGAAGCGCAGTTTGTCAGCCGCATCGGAGGCGTTGGAGATCAGTTCACGCAGGAAAATCTCTTTATTTGAATAGAGGGAATGGATCATCAGGTGCAGAAGTTGTTTTACCTCTGACTGGAAGCCACGCGTCTCTTGTCCTTTCATGGTCATTGCTACCTCAACTGAATCGGGGTTGATCAAACGTTGAGGAAGAGATGGGGGTGGTGCAGAGAATTTCAAGCTGGTGTCAGTGACAACACCAGCAAGTGATTAAAATTTAATCTTGTGACGTCCGGCCAGCGAATGTGACAGCGTGGTGCCGTCAACCATCTCCAGCTCACCGCCCACCGGCACACCGTGCGCAATGCGGCTGGCGTCGACGCCATACTGACCGCACAGCTCAGCAATGTAGTTCGCGGTCGCTTCCCCTTCCACCGTCGGGTTGGTGGCGAGAATCACTTCCTGCAAACGTTCCTGCTCCAGCCTCTGCTCCAGACGATCCAGCCCGATATCCTGCGGGCCAATACCGTCGAGAGGCGACAGATGACCCATCAGCACAAAGTAGCGTCCGGCAAACTGGCCGGTCTGCTCAATGGCATGGATATCCGCCGGGCTTTCCACCACACAAATCTGACCGTTTTGCTGACGGCGTGGATTGGCGCAGATGGTGCAGATTTCCTGCTCGGTGAAGGTGCGGCAATCGGCGCAGTGGCCGATTTCCGACATGGCGCGGGTTAACGCCTGCGCCAGACGCATGCCACCGCTGCGATCGCGCTGCAACAGATGAAACGCCATCCGCTGCGCCGACTTCGGACCTACGCCCGGCAGACAACGCAGCGACTCCATCAAAGATTCAAGCAGTGGACTGGTTTGCATCAGAACGGCATCTTGAAGCCAGGCGGCAGCTGCATCCCGGAAGAGACGGAGGCCATTTTCTCTTTCTGCGTTTCGTCGATACGACGGGCAGCGTCGTTGAACGCAGCGGCGATCAGATCTTCCAGCATGTCTTTGTCATCTTCCAGCAGGCTGGGATCGACTTCCACACGACGGCAGTTGTGCGCGCCGTTGATCGTGACTTTGACCAGGCCAGCACCTGATTCGCCGGTAACTTCCAGCGCGGCGATCTCTTCCTGAACTTTGGCCATTTTGTCCTGCATCTGCTGGGCCTGTTTCATCAGATTGCCCAAACCGCCTTTTCCAAACATAGTTCTCTCTCTCTGCTGGGGCTGCGTCGCGCGCACATCGCGCGGCAGCATGTTCAAACGGGTCGAATACTCTCTTCATCCAGATCAGCGTCAAAAAAGCGACGCAGCGTCTGAATGTGGGTATCGCTGTCGATCGACTGACGCGCCTGCGCCAGTTTCTCTTCATAAATGGCCTGACGCCATTCCAGTGGCGTCAATACCGGGGAATTATCGTCTTCAATGATGGTCAGTTCAACCGCCTGACCGGCCGCCTTGCTCAGCGCCTCCGCTAAAGCCTGGCGCGCTGAACCGGAATTCAGGTGGCGCTGGCTGCTGCGCAAATGCAGGCAGATACCGTTATCGTTCTGCTCTTTCCACGCGTTGAGCGCCAGCTGCTGCACCAGTTTTGGCAGCGCCAGCGCGGCGATCTCCGCCGCCCAGGCATCACGCTGCTGTGCTTCTTCCGCCAGACGCTGCGCCAGCTCTGGCGTTTTCTCATGCTCCAGCGCGGAACGCAAGGCTTTTGGCGTTGCCACCGGCGCAACCACGACTTCGGTCGGCGTTTGCGATTTCCAGCGATACGCTTCCGGCTTCGCTGCCGGTTTTACTGCGGGTTCAGCGGCACGTTGCTGCACCCGTTCGGTGACGTTGGCGAGGCGTTCCAGCGCCGGATTAGCCGGCCGCGCGGAACGCGCTGCCGGCTCACTCTTTTTTGCTTTACTGGCTCCCTGGCGCAGCAGTTGCGTACGGGCCTGCAACAGCTGGCTGGTGGAGTCAGACATATTCTCCGGCGCGGGGGCCATATCAGGATAATCGGCAGGGATTGGCGGAGCTTCAGTCTGGGGCGGCGCCATTTGTGGTTGTGCCGCCACAACAGGGGCCGCTGCCGGGATCGCCTGTGGCGTCAACACCGGACGCGCAACCGGTTCGGCAATCTGCGCCTGCGGATGGAACGCCAGCGCGCGCAGCAGCGTCATTTCAACGCCGAGCCGACGATCCGGTGCCAGCGGCAGATCTTTGCGCCCCATCAGCAGCGTCTGATAATAGAGCTGCACATCGGCTGGCGGCAGTACGCGCGCCAGCTCGCGCAGACGCTGTGCCTGGCTAAATTCATCATCGTTAAGTGAGGCAGGCAGCAGTTGCACCATCGCGATATGGTGCAGCTGGCGCAGCATTTCCACCAGCAGCGCTTCCCACTCCACGCCGCGTGACGCGGCCTGATTGAGCAGCGACATCACCTGCTCGCCATTGCCGTCGCTAAGCGCTTCAATCAGCGCCAGCGGTTGTTCATCGTCGAGCGTACCGAGCATCTGCGCCACAGTATCGCGCGTGACGCTGCCCTGTCCCATGGCAATCGCCTGGTCAGTCAGGCTCAGCCCATCACGCATACTGCCATCGGCGGCGCGCGCCAGCAGTTGCAGCGCGCGCGGCTCGGCGGCGATCTGCTCCTGTTGCAGAATATGCTCCAGCTGCTGGCGAATTTGTTCAACATCCAGCGCTTTGAGATGAAATTGCAGACAACGCGACAGAATGGTGACCGGCAGCTTTTGCGGATCGGTGGTCGCCAGCAGGAATTTGACGTGTGAAGGCGGTTCTTCCAGCGTTTTCAGCAGGGCGTTGAAGCTGTGACGCGACAGCATATGCACTTCATCGATCAGATAGACCTTGAAGCGCCCGCGCGCCGGTGCGTACTGGACGTTGTCGAGCAGATCGCGCGTATCTTCGACTTTAGTTCGTGACGCCGCATCGATCTCAATCAGATCAACAAAACGGCCCTGCTCAATTTCCCGGCAGTTATCACACACGCCACATGGGGTGGAGGTGATACCGGTTTCGCAGTTGAGACCCTTTGCCAGCAGACGCGCAATCGAGGTTTTGCCCACGCCGCGGGTGCCGGAAAAGAGATAAGCATGATGGATTCGTCCCAGTGACAACCCGTTGGCCAGCGCAGTCAGCACATGTTCCTGACCGACTACGTCAGCGAAAGCCTGGGGACGCCATTTTCGCGCAAGTACCTGATAGCTCATGTGGATTCGATCACTGGATTTGGTTGAGTTGGCACAGCGGCTCGGCTTAAGAGCCGTGGCCCGCCGTCAGAAAAAAGGGGAAAAATGCTGCTTTGCAAACCCTGTTTATTTTGGCAGTAGTCTAACAGCCACAACCGGATATGCCTATCATTTTGCGGAGACGGCGCCCCGCCAGACAGCGGAGCGCACAGGCCTTAGTGGCCGGGGAAATTGACCAGACTGAAGCAGTTGAGGCCCATCGCAGTCAGGCGAGCTTCACCACTCAGATCAAACAGATTAATAACGAAAGCCGCGTCTTTAACTTCACCGCCCGCACGGCGGATCAGTTTCACCGTGGCTTCAATGGTGCCGCCGGTTGCCAGCAGATCGTCCACCACCAGCACCACATCACCCGGCTGGATGGCATCCTGATGCAGTTCCAGCTTATCGGTGCCGTATTCCAGCTCATAGCTTTCGCTGTAAGTCGCACGCGGCAGTTTGCCCGGCTTGCGTACCGGCACAAAACCCACACCTAAACCCAGTGCGACCGGCGCACCAAACAGAAAGCCACGCGCTTCCGTTCCCACCACCTTGGTGATGCCTTTGTCGCGATAACGCTCAACCAGAATGGCGATCGACGCGGCATAAGCCTGCGGATCTTCCATCAGACTGGTGACGTCACGGAACAAAATACCCGGCTTCGGGTAGTCAGGAATGCTTTTGATACTGTTTTTGATGAGTTCAAGCTGCTCGGCAGTTGCGGTCATAGTGTTACGCCTGGTGAAATCCCGGTTTCGCGCAGCTCCCATAGCGCCATCACCCGGAGACCGGGTTAAGCGAAGTCAGTTCACAGAGGGAAGCCACGCACAAAGACGCCCAAATCTAAGCAAATGGTCGGCTAAATGCAACCCTGTCAGCCCGCTTCGCGTTCGTCTGTACTTTCTGCCACCACCGGGATGCGCCACATAAACAGCAGCAACAGGCACAGCATCAGCGCCAGCATAATGCGCACCCACAGCAGATGAACCAGAAAGAGGGAGACGGCAAAGGTGATAATTATCAGCAGCATGGCCCGCCCTTTCGCACCGGGCGGCATCGCACGATGACGCTGCCAGTGGCGCAGATAACGGCCAAAAGGTGAGCGCCACAACAGCCAATGATGAAAACGCGGCGACGAACGGGCAAAACACCAGGCCGCCAGCAACACGAATGGCGTGGTAGGTAATAAAGGTAATACAATGCCCAGCGTGCCCAGCACGATCGCCAGCCAGCCAAGGCTCAGTAATAAAATGCGTTGCATACCTGATGCCTGATTGAGTCTATACCGCGTTACGTTAACACAGTCGGGAAATGAGTGATGCCCTTACCGCGCCCACAACAACGTCTTCAGGCCACCCTCAACCTGCTGCGCCAGCAAATCGCACAGCAGCCGGATGGCAGCTGTCGTCAGCCGCGCTTTGATGCGCAATTATTTCACTGCAAGGGAACACGACTGGCCGACTATTTGCGCGAGCTGGAACATAATGTCGCCCAGCTAACCGCCGCTGACCAGGATGTGGCGCGCCGTCAGTGGCTGGCGGACAAAGTCGTGGATCAAATCGCCGCCCTGCAACGCGAATGCGAGAGTCAGCAGCTGCGGGTGGCGCGCGAACGTCCGCGCGGCGACTTCCGACAGCAGAAACGCGAGGAGTATCAGGGCTATGAAACCCGCCTGCTGGCGATGATCGCCGAGCGCGAGCTGCATCTGAAACGCGCCGAGACCCTCAGCGTGCAGCAGCAATTGATTCGTGAACTGGAACAGCTACAGGGACGGCTGGGACGTTGCCGCCAGGCGTTGCATAAGCTGGAACTGCAATACCCTGCACGTTAAGCACAACGATCTTTCTTCTATACTCTCCTCTGCTGATAAGAGGAGCGGAGAATGGCTTTTGTCATCTGGATTCTGACCGGTCTTGCCGCAGGCTGGTTGAAACGCCTGATTTTTCCCGGACGGCCCGGCGGCTTTGTCGCCACCCTGGTGCTGGCGGTAATTGGTGCGCTGGTGGGCGGATATATCGCCAGCTACTTTGATGCGGGCGATATGCTGACGCTGCATCCTGCCGCCTGGGCTACAGCGCTGGCGGGGGCGTTGCTGATGCTGCTGGTTGTTGCGAAACTACGAATTTAGGAGAAGAGATGTCACTGGAAACTGCTTCGGATGAGATCAAACTGGCGGTGGATCTAATTCAGCTGCTGGAAGAAAACCATATTCCCGCCTCTACGGTGCTGGCAGCGCTGGCGATTGTCCAGCGCGACTATGAACAAAAACAGGCCGTGGAAAAAACCCGCTAAGCTCGCGCCGTTACGAACCGGCACCTCACCCCGGATTCACCAGCGTAGGGCTGAACCGCAGCATATCAAGCAGTGCATCCACCAGACGCGGCGCATCCGCCGCCAGGTCAAAACTTTCCGGGGTAAACAGCCAGCTCTCCATCATCCCGTTAATATAGGCGCGCATAATTAAAGCCGCCTGGCGCGTATTGAGGGTTGCGGGCAACTGACCGGCATCAATGCATAACCGCAATACGTCTTCTATTCTGTCGTAACACTCCAACAGCAAACTCTGCTGAATGTTTTGCAAGGTCGCCATCTCACCGACAAATTCACATTTATGAAAAATGATCTCCATCAATGCGCGTCTTTGTGGATCCTTTGCTGTGGCTTCAAGGATATAGATCACCATTGAACGCATAACAGATAGTGGATCGTCGGGGTATTTTGTCTGATACTCAAGTTCCACATCATCAAGCCCAGCGTCACATTGCAGCCAGATTTCATGTAACAGGTCAGCTTTATTCTTGAAATGCCAGTAGATGGCTCCCCGCGTTACGCCGGCAGCCGCAGCAATATCCGCCAGCGAAGTAGCGGCAACACCGTGTTCAGAGAAGTGGGCTAACGCGGCGTCGAGAATTTGAGTACGTGTTTCAAGCGCTTGCGCTTTGGTTTTTCGTGCCATAGAGGACAGTTTTTACAAACTGGCAAGTTTACATACATTTGTGAATGTATGTACCATAGCACGACCCGTGTTTTAACGCACAATGGGTTTAACGGTTTGTGATCCATTGATCATTTGATATCGGACACTAGAGGTTTATTTATGAATAAAAACAGAGGATTAGCGCCTCTGGCGGCCGTCCTGATGCTTTCAGGCAGCTTTTTGTTAACAGGATGTGATGATAATAAATCCCAGCAAGCCGCCCAGCAGCAGCCCCCAGAAGTGGGTGTTGTGACGTTAAAAAACGAACCACTGAAAATCACTACTGAGCTGCCAGGTCGTACTTCAGCTTTCCGGGTGGCAGAGGTTCGTCCTCAGGTCTCTGGCATCATTCTGAAGCGTAATTTTGTTGAAGGCAGTGATGTGAAGGCAGGAGTTTCCCTGTATCAGATCGATCCAGCAACGTATCAGGCTGCTTATGATAACGCCAAAGGCGCGCTGGCAGAGGCTCAGGCTAACGCCAACATCGCGCAGTTGACCGTTAAACGTTATAAGCCGCTGCTGGGTACCAAATACATCAGTCAGCAGGATTATGACACCGCAGTCGCCACCGCAGCACAAAATGATGCCGCCGTGAAAGCTGCACAGGCGAATGTGGAAAGCGCGCGTATCAACCTCGCTTACACCAAAGTGACCTCACCTATCAGCGGTCGTATTGGTAAATCGTCCGTGACCGAAGGGGCGCTGGTATCCAGTGCGCAAACCACGGCGCTGGCCACCGTGCAGCAACTCGATCCGATGTATGTTGACGTGACCCAATCCAGCGATGACTTCCTGCGTTTACGCGCGGAGCTGGAATCCGGTCAGCTGAAACAGAACGATGGTAAAGCCAATGTCGTGCTGCTGATGCAAAACGGTAGCGCATACAGCCAGTCAGGCACATTAGAATTCTCTGATGTCACCGTAGACGAGACCACCGGCTCCATTACCCTGCGTGCCATCTTCCCGAACCCGGACAATCGCCTGCTGCCAGGTATGTTTGTCCGCGCGCGTCTGGATGAGGGAACCAACCCGAATGCGCTGCTGGTGCCACAACAGGCCGTGACACGCACGCCAACCGGACAGGCCACAGCCATGGTGGTCGGCGCCGACAATAAAGTTGAAGCACGCAACCTGACAGCGCCTCAGGCCATTGGTGATAAATGGCTGGTGACTGAAGGGTTGAAAGCGGGCGACCGCGTGATCACCACTGGCCTGCAACGCGTCAAGCCGGGTGCTCAGGTGACACCGCAGGAAGTCTCAGACGATACCAAAGCCGCACCCGAATCACAGTCTCAGGCGCAGTCTCAAAAATCGTCTTCATAAACAGGAGCCGTTAATACATGGCTAAGTTTTTTATCGATCGCCCCATCTTTGCGTGGGTAATCGCCATCATCATTATGCTGGCCGGTGCGCTATCGATTATCAATCTGCCGATTGAGCAATATCCCAATGTTGCTCCGCCGGCGGTTGAGATCCAGGCCACCTATCCGGGTGCTGATGCGAAAACGCTGCAGGATTCGGTGACCCAGGTCATCGAACAAAATATGAACGGCATCGACGGACTGATGTATATGTCCTCGAGCAGTGACTCGTCCGGTACCCTGACCCTGACGCTGACCTTCCAATCCGGTACGGACGCGGATATCGCGCAGGTACAGGTGCAGAACAAGTTGCAGCTGGCGATGCCGCTGCTGCCGCAGGAAGTTCAGTCACAGGGGATTCAGGTTAAAAAATCTTCCAGCAGCTTCCTGATGGTGGCGGGTTTTGTCAGTGATGATCCGAACATGACGCAGAACGATATCTCGGACTACGTCGCCTCGAACATCAAAGACCCGATCAGTCGTACCCCAGGGGTTGGTGATACTCAGGTGTTTGGTGCGCAGTATGCGATGCGTATCTGGCTGGACCCGCACAAACTCAACAACTATCAGCTGACGCCGGTAGATGTGATCAGCGCGCTGGGCACCCAGAACACCCAGGTCGCAGCCGGTCAGTTAGGCGGCACGCCGCCAGCGCCGGGTCAGCAGCTGAACGCCTCGATCATTGCGCAGACGCGTCTGACCTCAACCGCCGAGTTCGGCAATATCCTGCTGAAAGTGAATACTGACGGCTCGCAGGTGCGTCTGCGTGACGTGGCGAAGATTGAACTCGGTGGTGAAAACTACGAGATCATCGCCCGTTATAACGGCAAACCGGCATCCGGTATTGGTATCAAACTGGCAACCGGTGCTAACGCGCTGGATACCGCCGATGCGGTGAAAGGCGAGCTGGCGAAGCTGCAACCGTTCTTCCCGGCGGGCCTGAAAGTGGTGTATCCGTATGACACCACGCCGTTCGTGAAAATCTCTATCTTCGAAGTGGTGAAAACCCTGTTCGAAGCGATCGTGCTGGTGTTCCTGGTAATGTATCTGTTCCTGCAGAACTTCCGCGCCACGCTGATCCCTACCATCGCTGTACCGGTGGTACTGCTGGGGACGTTCGCTATCATTGCCGCCTGCGGCTATTCGATAAACACGCTCACCATGTTCGGGATGGTGCTCGCCATCGGCCTGCTGGTGGATGACGCCATCGTGGTGGTGGAGAACGTTGAGCGTGTCATGGCCGAAGAGGGACTGCCACCGAAGGAAGCGACCAAACGCTCAATGGAGCAGATCCAGGGCGCGCTGGTCGGTATTGCGCTGGTGCTCTCGGCGGTATTTGTTCCAATGGCGTTCTTCGGTGGCTCCACCGGGGTTATCTATCGTCAGTTCTCAATCACCATTGTTTCAGCCATGGCGCTGTCGGTGCTGGTGGCGTTGATCCTGACGCCTGCGCTCTGTGCCACCATGCTGAAGCCGATTGAGAAAGGCAGCCACGGTAAAACCACCGGTTTCTTCGGCTGGTTTAACCGCCTGTTCGATAAGAGCACCAACCACTACGTAGACAGCGTGGGCCACATCGTACGCAGCACCGGCCGCTATCTGGTGTTGTATCTGATCATTGTGGTGGGCATGGCGTATCTGTTCCTGCGACTCCCAACCTCGTTCCTGCCGGAAGAGGATCAGGGTCTGTTGCTGGCTCAGGCACAGCTGCCTGCTGGCGCCACCCAGGAACGTACCCAGAAAGTGCTGGATCAGGTGACGGATTACTTCCTCACCAAAGAGAAAGACAGCGTGAATTCGGTGTTTACCGTTAACGGCTTCGGTTTTGCCGGTCGCGGACAGAACACCGGTATCGCCTTCGTCAGTCTGAAGCCGTGGGACGAGCGTGGCAGTGCCGATCTGAAAGTGCCAGCGCTTGCAGGTCGCGCCATGAAAGCCCTGGGTGCCATCAAAGATGCGATGGTTATCCCGTTCAACCTGCCCGCGATTATCGAACTGGGTAACGCCACCGGCTTCGACTTCCAGCTGATCGACCAGGGTAACCTTGGTCATGAGAAGCTGACCGAAGCGCGTAACCAGCTGTTCGGCATGGTGGCACAGCACCCGGACACCCTGGTGGGCGTGCGTCCAAACGGCATGGAAGATACGCCGCAGTACAAACTGATCATCGATCAGGAAAAAGCCTCGGCGCTGGGCGTGTCGCTGTCTGACATCAACACCACGCTGGGTGCAGCATGGGGTGGCTCCTACGTTAACGACTTCATCGACCGTGGTCGTGTGAAGAAGGTATACGTAATGGGCCAGGCGAATTCCCGTATGCTGCCGGATGACATCAGCAAATGGTATGTCCGCAATAGCGGCGGTGAGATGGTGTCGTTCTCGGCCTTCTCCAGCGCGAACTGGCAATACGGTTCACCGCGTCTGGAACGCTACAACGGTCTGCCATCCATGGAGATCCTCGGCCAGGCGGCACCGGGCAAAAGCTCGGGTGACGCGATGGACCTGATGGAGCAGCTGGCCTCGAAACTGCCAGCCGGTATCGGCTATGACTGGACGGGTATGTCTTATCAGGAACGTCTGTCCGGTAACCAGGCACCGGCGCTGTACGCCATCTCGCTGATTGTGGTGTTCCTGTGTCTGGCGGCGCTGTACGAGAGCTGGTCGATTCCGTTCTCCGTTATGCTGGTGGTACCGCTCGGCGTGGTCGGTGCGCTGCTGTTCACCACCCTGCGTGGTCTGAGCAATGACGTCTACTTCGTGGTAGGTCTGCTCACCACCATCGGTCTGTCGGCGAAGAACGCCATCCTGATCGTCGAATTCGCCAAGGATTTGATGGAGAAAGAAGGTAAAGGGTTGGTGGAAGCGACGCTGGAGGCATCCCGTATGCGTCTGCGTCCGATTCTGATGACCTCCCTTGCCTTTATCCTCGGCGTGTTGCCGCTGGCGATCAGTACCGGTGCCGGTTCCGGCGCACAGAACGCGGTAGGTACCGGCGTTATGGGCGGCATGGTGACCGCAACCGCGCTGGCGATCTTCTTCGTTCCGGTGTTCTTTGTGGTGGTACGTCGTCGTTTCAGTAAGCAAAAAGGCGAGCTGGAGCAAGGACATCCGGTTAACCACAACCACTAAGATTTTCCCTTCTTCAAAAGGCCGCTGATGCGGCCTTTTTTTATCCTTCTGCGCACCAATGCGCTTTAACTCTCCGGTTCAAATCCCTGCATCCTATGCGGTTGCATTGTTGCGTCGTCGGGTTCATAATATTGTTATATTATAACATTACATAAGGCGAATGATTATGAAACCTGATATCCACCCTTTCTACCGTCCGGTGGTGTTCCACGACACCACGGCAAATGAATACTTCAAAGTCGGTTCCACCATCAAAACCGAACGTACCATTGAATTTGAAGGTGAAGTGTTGCCGTACGTCACGCTCGATGTCTCCTCGAAATCGCACGTTTACTACACCGGCAAACAGAAAGATTTCGCGAAGGAAGGCAGTGCCGCGCGCTTTAATCAGCGCTTCGGTCGTTTCCTCGGCCGCAGCCAGTCATAACGGAGCACAACATGCAGGTATTGAGTTCATTGCGGTCAGCGAAGACCCGTCATAAAGATTGCAAAGTCGTGCGGCGTAAAGGTCGCATCTATGTGATCTGTAAAACGAATCCGCGCTTTAAAGCGGTACAGGGAAGAAAGAAAAAACGTTAGGATGTGTCGTGATAATTGGCCGGGTTAATACCCGGCCTTTTTTTTATTTCATACTTTTCAGCATGGCATCAACGTTGTGTCTGAACGCCGCTTCATAACTGGCAGCCGGACCATTGGCTTCCGACAGGGCTTCCGGATACAGCTCGCCCCCCGGTTTTGCGCCCGTCGCGCTGGCAATCTGTTTCACCAGGCGTGGATCGGTCTGGTTCTCCATAAAGTAGGTATTAATGTGCTCAGCCTTGAGCTGATTGATGATCGACGCCACATCGCTGGCACTGGCCTCCGCTTCCGTTGAGAAGCCCACCGGCGCCAGGAACGTCACACCATAACGCTGGCCGAAATAGCCGAACGCATCATGGCTGGTCAGCACCTTACGCTTACTCTGCGGCACGGCGGCAAAGGCGGTTTTCGCCCAGCTATCCAGTTTTTGCAGTTGCTGAATGTAGTTTTCACCCTGCCTGCGAATCGCGGCCGCATCTTCAGGGTCTGCCTTGATCAGCGCATTCATCACGTTAGTGGCATAGATCACGCCGTTCGCCATGCTGTTCCACGCATGAGGGTCGGTAATGGTTTTGCCATCATCTTCCATTTTGCGCGTGTTGATGCCTTCCGATGCCACCACCAGCGAGCCTTTGTAGCCTGATGCGCTTACCAGACGGTCCATCCAGCCTTCAAGGCCCAGGCCGCTGACAAATACGACGTCGGCCTGCGCCAGCGCCTGGCTGTCCTGCGGTGTCGGTTCGAAGGTGTGCGGATCGCCGTTCGGTCCCACCAGCGATTTCACACGCACATGGTCGCCGCCAACCTGTTTTACGATGTCAGCCAGCACGGTAAAGCTCGCCACAACATCCACGGTTTTCGCCAGCGCCAGCGGGCTGATCAACATGGCCCCAATCGCCAGGCTAATCGGTAACTTCTTCATACACATCCCCTTATTGGTTTAGTCAGCGACGGCGCAGTAAGCCGCCACAGGGTCCTGCCACAATAGAAAGTAAAAAAAGTCCGGCAGCACTCAGCACCACCGCCGGTCCGGCAGGCAGTGAGTAGTGCCACGACAACATCAGCCCGATCAGCGACGCCACCATCGCCAGCAACATGGCGATACCTAACATGCAGGCGAGATGACGACTCCAGAAGCGGGCGCTGGCGGCGGGCAACATCATCAATCCCACCGACATCAGCGTGCCCAGAACCTGAAAACCCGCCACCAGGTTAAGCACTACCAGGGTGAGAAAAATGCCGTGCACCAGCGGCGCACTCCATTTGCCCTGCGCGCGCAGGAAATCAGGATCGAACGCGTCGATCACCAGTGGGCGATAGATGACAGCCAGCATCAGCAAGGTGAAAGCAGCGATGCCGCCCACCAGCACAATGGCGGCGTTATCCACGGCCAGCAGAGAACCAAACAGCACATGCAGCAGATCAACGCTGGAGCCACGCAGCGATACCAGCGTGACGCCCAGCGCCAGGGAGCCGAGGTAAAAACCGGCGAAGCTGGCATCTTCCTTTAATGGGGTGTAGCGACTGACGGCGCCGGAGAGCAGAGCCACCGCCAGACCGGCAATCAGGCCGCCGATCCCCATCGCCACCAGCGACAGACCCGAGATGAGATAACCGATAGCCGCACCGGGCAGCACGGCATGTGACAGCGCATCGCCAATCAGACTCATGCGGCGCAATGAGAGGAAAACGCCCAGCGGCGTGGCACTCAGCGCCAGCGCCACACAGGCCACCAGCGCGCGGCGCATAAAACCAAATTCGATAAAGGGTTGCAGTAAAGTCACGATGCCACTCTCCGCAGCAACGGCGCATGGGCGGATTCAGGTTCATCCAGCGACAGCACATCTTCGAAATAGCGCGCGACCAACGGGCGATCGTGCAGAACCACCAGCAGTGTGGTGCCCGCCTGCTGCTGCTGTTGCAGGATCGACATCAGCAGCGTCACGGTCTGGCTGTCGATGCCATTAAAAGGTTCGTCCAGTAGCCACAATTTGCTGCGCTGTAGCATCAGGCGGGCAAACAGCACGCGCTGCAACTGCCCACCGGACAGGGTGGCAGGTTGGGCTTCGGCGAAGTCGCGCATCTGCACGGCGTCCAGCGCCGCATCGATCTCTTTACGCAACGCACGATTGATCGATCCAAACCAACCGCAGCGCGGCCAGCACCCCATCGCGACCAGCTCATACGCGGTAATAGGGAAACGCGTCTCCAGCTCGGTGCGCTGCGGCAGCCAGCCCAGCTCTTTACGCGCCACCTGAAGTTCGCAACGGCCTGAGATGGGCGTCAGTAATCCGGCGATGGTTTTCAGCAACGTCGATTTACCGCTGCCGTTAGCCCCGATCAGCGCCGTCATGCTGCCAGCGAGCAGTTCGCCATTAATAGTCGGCGTAACCGTCTGCCCCTGATAACCGGCCTTTAACTGATGAAAACGCATCATTTTTGCACTCCCCAGACAATAGCCAACGCGAGGAAGGCCACCAGCAGCAGCGCGACCAGCAGCCGCCCGCCAAGTGAGAGGAGTAATCCACTGTGATTCATACCCGACAACCAAAATGTTATAACATAACAACTATACTACCTGATGATCCGGCTGGCAGGCTTGGGAGAAAGTGTTTCAAAAGTTAACCAATTCAGGTTCGTCGTGCGGGGATGGCGGGGGTCGGTATTCCTTTCTTAACCTTTGCGTGATGCAATCCATCACAACAATAGCTATTTCTGGTTAAGGCAAGCTTGCAATGTTCGGATGAAACCCCAATGATATAAACATCACCTTTTTACCGGACAGATCATGCAGGCCATTATTCATTGTGATATTGCTGTAGGTGAGGATGACTACGCAAAGTTACAGGCAATAATACAAGGGAATATTCTCAAAATAGCGGAAGCGCTGGCAGGTGATTTACAATGGTATTCACAGAATGCGCGATTAGTTCCCGAGAGTTTTCGCATTATATCCATAACGTCCGTGACGAATAATCGATTTAAAATGCTTTACGATTTCAGGTGGAATTTATTTAGTCCCTGTCAGGATTTAAATGAAACCTTTACGCGCCAGGAAGATGTTCTGTTTCATATCCAGACGGGTGCGCTGGTGTTCGAGGTGATAGACAATACCCGCCCTTCTCCTGCCGATGAATTGTAATATTTGGTAATGGAGGTGAGCAAAACTAATGATTGTGGATTATATTTAAGGAGTCGCTGAATTCATTTTTATTCGTGATCGCTTCCTGGTAGCTTTTCCTAATCTCGCCGCGCTGCGGTAACTGTGCTAGCTATGGAGGGGAAAAAGATGGACGAATACTCACCGAAACGGCATGATATTGCTCAGCTTAAATTCCTGTGTGAGAATCTGTTTGACGAAAGTATGGCAACATTAACTGACAGCCATCATGGCTGGGTTAATGATCCAACTTCGGAAAGCAATTTACAGCTCAACGATTTGATTGAGCATATCGCGTCTTTCACGATGAATTACAAAATTAAGCATGTTGAAGATGAAGCACTGATAACGCAAATCGATGAATATCTTGATGATACCTTTATGCTGTTTAGCAGTTACGGAATCAATACTCAGGATCTTCAACGTTGGCAACGATCAGCCCGACGCTTATTTAATCTGTTTGCCGAAGAGTGCGCTTTTCTACAGCAACCCAGCCATTCCTTTTAGCATCAGAGTGAGAACGACCTATTTATGAGCAATCAAGCCTTAACTAAAACCGATTATTTGATGCGACTGCGCCGCTGTCGCTCAATCGACACCCTTGAACGGGTGATTGAAAAGAACAAGTATGAATTGTCCGATGACGAGTTAGCGGTATTTTACTCCGCCGCCGATCACCGCCTTGCAGAGCTGACGATGAATAAGCTCTATGATAAAGTGCCCGGTTCTGTCTGGAAATTTGTCCGCTAAGTTATTCCCCTCTGTATCTCCGGCCCGCTGCATAACCGACTTTCAGGGATCGACTTCCACACCGGCAAAGGAGTGCCAGCGTTACGCTATTGTCTGAATAATAGGGATTTTTGGGTGGGCTGAAATTGGTGGAGGCCCTGCCAGCTACATCCCGGCACACGCGTCGCCTGCTGC
Organism: Pantoea sp. X-Soil-TKNS-1207; assembly: GCF_059730485.1. NCBI lineage: Bacteria > Pseudomonadati > Pseudomonadota > Gammaproteobacteria > Enterobacterales > Erwiniaceae > Pantoea > Pantoea sp. X-Soil-TKNS-1207. The sequence continues at coordinate 1,107,360 of NZ_AP035958.1, read as the reverse complement.
GGCTGCTTCCTTCCGGACCTGACCGAGTTCACAAGTTAGCATTGCGGGAGAACCAACAGGGCCTCCATTGAAGTGCCCTCGTTACGAGAGCGCTGGCATTATCAAGTAAGCCCCCGGCAATTGCAAGCAAACCCCGGATGACCGTTGTTTTCTTGAACAGACAAGCGGCTAACCGCTGCTTCGTTCGCCACGCACATGCTAAAGTTTGCCCTTTGCGGTTATTCAGGATCTCCTCCATGAGCGAACACGACAGCTTTCCGCAGCGCGTATGGCAGATTATCGCCGCCATTCCGCCCGGCAAAGTGATGACTTACGGCGATGTCGCCCGTTTAGCCGGTTCACCGCGCGCGGCGCGTCAGGTGGGCGGCGTACTAAAGCGCTTACCGCCAAGCAGCCAGTTACCCTGGCATCGCGTGCTTAATCGTCATGGTCGGATTTCGTTGCAGGGCGATGATTTGTTTCGTCAGCGTGATGCGCTGGAAGCCGAAGGCATTGAAGTCAGCGATGCCGGGGAAATTGAACTGGCCCGTTATCGCTGGGATCAGAATTAGCGACAACCGGTACACGCCATCCCTGACGTGTACCGCTTAGCGCCGCAGCACATCATTTACATGCTGGTGGGTGCCGGTACCGAAGCCGACGGGGTGATTTGCGTCGGTGACGTTGACGGTACGGTGGTTGCCGCACCCGGCTGGGTTGGCATCGCCATATTGGTCACCGGCACCAGCAGCAGTTCTGCTTTGGTTCCACCCTGATTGATCACCGGTTTCACGGTATCGGTGATAAACGCCAGCTTACCGTCGACGGCAATGGCCGCGCTTAACAGGATGCGGGCGTTTGGCTGAATGTCTGCCGGATTAAACGGCAGAACAAACTGGAACGGCGCCTGTTTGCCCTCGGTACGCACCACCCGCTGCGACAGCACTTTTGATGGCGCGTCGGACTGCGAGGCATCCGACAGCGTTACGGTCAGCACCGCATCCGGTGGCAATGCAATACGCTGGCGAATATAAATGGAACCACTCACATTCGGCTGCGCAATGGTCGATGGCTGCCCTGCCACACTTGCGCCTAACGTTGGGGTCGGCACGGGTTTGCTATGGTCTGCGCACCCGACAACTGCCACGGCCAGCGTCATTCCGCTGATTACTTGCCAGAGTTTCATCGATGTCGTCTCCTTATGAACACTATGATTGTCGGCGGCAAAAATAATGTGCAGCTTTTCAACCGCCGAATGCCTTTAATTCTGGCACAAAAATCCGCGTTTCGCCTGAGACGGGTCTCAGATCGCTGAAATCACGGCAAAAAGATTGACGGAAACTGGTCGGATCTTTCACACTTGCCCGACCGGTATCACTGAGGAATCCGTTATGAGCCAGGCACTGCACAACCTGCTTAATTTGTTGAATCTGGAAAAACTGGAAGAGGGATTATTTCGCGGCCAGAGCGAAGACCTCGGCCTACGTCAGGTGTTTGGTGGCCAGGTGGTGGGCCAGGCTCTTTATGCCGCCAAACAGACGGTGCCGGAAGCACGCATCATCCACTCCTTTCACAGCTACTTCCTGCGTCCGGGCGATAGCCAGAAAGCCATCATCTATGATGTCGAAACCCTGCGCGACGGTAAAAGTTTCAGCGCCCGCCGCGTCAGCGCGGTGCAAAACGGCCAACCCATCTTCTATATGACAGCCTCATTCCAGGCGCCGGAAAGCGGTTTTGAGCATCAGAACAGTATGCCGCAGGTGCCGCCGCCGGATAACCTGCCCTCCGAGCAGGATCTGGCGCAGCAGCTGGCGGCGCATCTGCCGATTAAACTGCGGGAAAAATTCCTCTCCGAGCGCCCGCTCGATATCCGTCCGGTCCAGATCCACAATCCGCTGAAAGGCCGGGTTGATGAGCCGGTTCGTCAGGTATGGGTCCGTGCCAACGGCCAGCTGCCGCAGGATCGACGGATTCATCAGTATCTGCTTGGCTATGCGTCGGACCTCAACTTCCTGCCGGTCGCGCTCCAGCCGCACGGCAAAGGCTTCCTTGAAGCGGATATGCAGGTGGCGACCATCGACCATTCGATGTGGTTCCACCGTCCCTTCGACCTGACTGAATGGTTGCTGTACAACGTGGTCAGCACCTCGGCGTCGGGTGCGCGTGGATTTGTCCGCGGCGAGTTCTTTACTCAGGATGGCACCCTGGTGGCGACCACGGTGCAGGAAGGGGTTATGCGCCAGCGCGACGCATAAAAAAAGGGGCGATAATTATCGCCCCTTCTGCTTTTTATTGTTTTAGCGCACTGCTCTTCTTCAGCCTGACGCTTACTGGTTGTAAGCGTTTTCGCCGTGGCTGTTCACATCCAGACCTTCACGTTCCTGATCTTCCGGAACACGCAGGCCCACAATCATATCGGCCAGTTTGAAGCCAATGAAGGCAACCACACCGGACCAGACGATAGTCGTACCCACGCTGAACAGCTGTACCCACACCTGATGGCCCATGGTCACGCCTTCTGCATAACCTACGCCGCCCAGAGAAGAGGAAGCAAACACACCGGTCAGGATACAACCGACGATGCCGCACACGCCGTGCACACCGAACACGTCACACGGGTCATCAACGCGCAGCCATTTCTTCAGGGTGGTTACACCCCACAGGCCAGCCAGACCACCCACCAGACCGATAATCAGCGCACCGCCGACACCGACATAACCACACGCCGGGGTGATCGCCACCAGGCCTGCGATAAAGCCGGAAGAAGCACCCAGCAGAGAAGGTTTGCCACGCAGCGCCCACTCACCGAAGGTCCATGACAGCACCGCACCGGCAGTGGCAATCACGGTATTCAGGAAGGCCAGCGCAGCGATTTCGTTAGCGGCAGAGGCAGAACCGGCGTTAAAGCCGAACCAGCCCACGTACAGGATCGCCGTACCGGTAAACACCATCGGCAGGTTGTGCGGTTTGAATGCTTCTTTACCGAAGCCAGCACGTTTACCTACCAGGTAAGCACCCACCAGGCCAGCAACCGCGGCGTTGATGTGCACCACAGTACCGCCTGCGAAGTCCAGCGCGCCATCTGTCGCCAGCAAGCCGCCCGCCCAGACCATGTGCGCAATCGGCAGGTAAGCCAGCGTCAGCCACACGGCAACGAAAATCAGCACGGCAGAGAAACGAATACGTTCAGCAATGGAACCGACAATCAGACCCACGGTGATACAGGCGAAGGAAGCCTGGAACGCGACGTGGATGTATTGATAGAACGTGCCCATCAGCGCTTTCAGCTCGATGTTTTTCAACATCGCCCACTGGAAGCTACCGAAAAACGCGTTGCCTTCGCTGAAGGCCAGTGAATAGCCATAGATCATCCACAGCACACACACCAGGGAGAAGGTTACGGCAACCTGGGTCAGCATCGACAACACGTTTTTACCGCGGATCAAACCGCCGTAGAACAGGGCAATACCCGGAATCGACATGAACAGCACCAACGCGGTGCAGATCATCATAAACGCGTTATCGGCTTTATCCGCAACGGCAGGAGCTGCCGCCATGGCCAGAGACGGTAACAGCGCCAGGCTGGTCAGGCCCAACTTCGTCATTAGTTTATTCATTTCTTTCCATCCCATCACAATACATAGCCCCAGTTACAGTGCTGCTTCGTCGGTCTCGCCAGTACGAATACGGATAACGCGCTGCAGTTCCGCAACGAAAATTTTGCCGTCGCCAATTTTGCCGGTGTAGGCTGCTTTGCTGATAACGTCCACCACTTCATCGAGTTGATCATCAGCAATGGCGATATCAATTTTTACTTTTGGCAGGAAGTTCACGCTGTACTCGGCACCGCGATAAAGCTCTGCGTGACCTTTCTGGCGACCGAAACCCTTCACTTCGGTAACTGTCAGTCCCTGAATGCCAATAGAGGATAAGGCTTCACGCACGTCCTCCAGCTTAAATGGTTTGATTACCACGGTAACCAGCTTCATACGTTCCCCTCCAGGTATAAAATGATTGAGTCTTACCGGACACGCAGGGATATAAGCAAAGGGTGTGCCATAAATAAAAAAAGCGCGTGGTCAGCAGATTAGCCGCGTCGCAGCGCGCTTCGTTATGTGATGCACAACACAAATGGGAGTGGGAAAGGAAGAAAGGAGTGGATTATTTGCACTTCTTTGGTGCTTCGAGCCTCAAAGAAGTGCATTTATACAGAAGATTCCGATAAATTTGCGCAAAAAAGGTGCAATTCACCCTTCAGCCTGCACGGGGATGCCCGCCGCGAGTTCATCACCCACCTGTTGCAGCTGGTACATTTGCCAGTAACGCCCCTGCTGGGACAGCAGCTCGCTATGGGTTCCGCGCTCCGCCACCTGACCGCGATGCAGCACCAGAATCTGATCCGCTTCGGTAATGGTGGAAAGACGGTGCGCAATCACCACCAGCGTACTGTGCTGGCGCAACGCGCGCAGGGCTTGCTGGATCGCCTGCTCGGTGCCGGAATCGATATTGGCGGTGGCTTCGTCGAGGATCAGAATCTGCGGCAGCGACACCAGCACCCGCGCCAGCGCCAGTAACTGTTTCTGGCCAACCGACAGATTATTGCCCTGCTCACCCAGCCGGGTATGGATACCGTCCGGCAGAGTACGCACCAGCTCGGCAAGCTGCACCGTTTCCAGCGCCTGCCATACCGCCTCTTCCGGGATATCACGGCCAAGACGCACATTGGCGAGGAAGGTATCAGCCAGCACCACCGGGTCCTGCTGCACCATCGCCACGCTCTGACGCAACGCCTGGTGCGTCAGCTGAGGCAGCGGACGCCCATCCAGCTCGATGCTGCCTCGCGTAACCGGGTAGTACCCCATCAGCAGGTTCGCCAGCGTACTTTTGCCGCTGCCGGTATGCCCGACCAGCGCGACAAAACCGCGCGCAGGCACCTCCAGATCCACCTGACTCAGCACATCGCGATCGGCACGATAGGCAAAGCTGACGTCGCGCAGCGAGATGCGCCCCGATGACAGCGGACGGTTGTCTGCGCCGTAGCCTTGCTGTGCCGCATCCATCAGTTCGAAAATACGCTCGCCGGACACCACCGCCTGTTGCAGCATCGATTGCTGGGTAGTGAGTTCAATCAGCGGCTCATTCAGACGCCCCAGATAGGTGATAAAGGCGTAGAGCACACCAACTTCGAACACGCCTGGCGTGGTAAAGCTGAACAGCATCAGCAGACCGCACAAAATCAGTGCAGAGAACAGGCTGAGCAGCGGACGCAGCAGAAAACCGTCGAGCCGCAGCGTCTCCATGCGCGCCACGTAGTGCGAGCGGCTGGCTTCGCCCATGCGTTCGCCAAATCGCGCCTGCTGGCGGAACTGCTGGATCACGCTCATGCCGTTGATCACTTCATTGAAGCCATTATTGATATCCGCCAGATAGCTGCGCACCCGGCGGGCAATCGGCGTGCTGTAACGCTGATAAATCAGCATCACCGTCAGCACCAGCGGGAAGATCACCATCGCCACCAGCGCCATGCGCCAGTCAAGGGCGAACATCGCCACCAGCATCGCGCCAATCAGCGCGGCACTGCGCAGCACCGTTGCCACCACCGTGACGTAGAGATCGCGGATTACCTCGGTATCGTTGGTGACACGCGAGATAATTTGCCCGACCGGCTGGGTATCAAAGGCGCTGAGCGGCTGGCGCAGCGCGGCATTCATCACATCGCAGCGCAGCTGCTGTACCACGCCAATCGCCGCGCGGTTAAACAGCAACGCCTGAAAATAGTGCAGGCCTGCCGCCAGCAATTGCAGCAGGATAAACCCCACCACCAACCCGGCGACAATCCCCCAGGGCATCTGATGTCGCGCCACCAGATGATCAATGAAATAACTGACCAGCACCGGCCCGGTGACTTCCGCCGCCGCCGCAATCCATAACATGCCCACCGCCAGCCATAACGATTTACGCCAGGGTTTGCCGTAGGCCAGCAGACGTTTTAGCGTCGGCCACAGACGTATTGATTTAGCCACGGCTCGCTCCTTCGGTGATTTCATCCTCATCCAGCGCGGCTTCCAGCTGCTGATAACGGTACATTTCGCGATACCAGCCGCTTTGCGCCGCCAGGCTGTCGTGATCGCCCCGCTGTGTCACCACGCCCTGCTGTAATACCAGAATCTCGCTGGCTTCAGTCAGCGCCGACAGTCGGTGCGCGCTGATAATCAGGGTGCGACCTTTGCCCCACTGCCGCAGGTTATGCAGAATATCGTGCTCGGTCCGCCCGTCCACCGCCGACAGCGCATCATCAAGAATCAGGATCTCCGCGTTCAGCAGCAGCGCACGGGCAATCGCAATACGCTGCTTTTGCCCGCCTGACAGCATCACGCCACGCTCTCCCACCTCGGTATCGTAACCCTGGGGTAAGCGCAGAATATCCTCGTGGACACAGGCCATCTGCGCCACACGTTCAATCTCCTGCTGGCTGGCATTCGGGCGGCCCAGGGCGAGGTTATTGGCAACGCTATCGGAGAACAGGAAAGGCGTCTGGCTGACGACCGCCAACCGGCTGCGCCAGCTGTCGATGCGCAGTTGCGGCAACGGCGTGTTGTGATAGCGAATATCGCCCTGCTCGAGGTCAAAATGGCGCTGGATCAGGCTGAGCAAGGTGCTTTTGCCACAGCCGGTTGGGCCGCAAAGTCCGAGCATCTGACCGGGTTTCAGCTGGAAATTAACGTGGCTGAGCGCCACGCCGCCACTGCCGGGATAGCTGAACTCACGAATCGCCACCTGCAAATTACCCGTTTCCGGCGGCAGGATTTTCTGCCCATCCTCCACCGCTGGCGCTTCGGCCAGCAGGGCCTGGATACGGCTCCAGGCCGCGCTGCCGCGCTCAACGATGTTAAACATCCATGCCAGCGCCAGCATCGGCCAGATCATCAGGCCAAGGTACATAACGAAGCTGGTCAGTTGCCCCAGCGTCAGGGTGCCATGCCACACCATCCAGCTGCCGCCGCCAATCGCCAGCAGGTTGGAGAAGCCAATGGCGATATAAATGGTGGGATCGAAACGCGCATCGACGCGCGCCACGCGCAGGTTTTTCTCGCCGGTATCACGGGCGATAGCGGCAAACTGCTGCGACTGATGATCTTCCAGACCAAAGGCTTTGATCATGCGGATACTGGTCAGGCTCTCCTGCGTTTGATCGTTCAGGCTGGAGAACGCCGCCTGCGCCAGTTTGAAGCGATCGTGCAGCTGGTTGCCGTAGCGGTGGATGACAATGGCCATGATCGGCATTGGCACCAGCGCCAGCAGGGTGAGCTGCCAGCTGATTTGTACGCTCATCACCACCAGCACCACGCAGCCCATCACCAGGGAATCCACCAGCGTCAGCACCCCTTCCCCGGCGGCAAACACCACGCGATCAACGTCATTGGTGGCGCGGGCGATCAGATCGCCGGTACGGTGACGCAAATAAAACGCCGGATGCTGGCGACTCAGCTGACGATAAAAATCTTCACGCAGCTTCACCGCCAGTTGATAGGAGGCGCCAAAAAGCAGCACGCGCCAGACATAGCGCAGCAGATAGACCACCACGGCGGTAATCAGCATCACGCCGATCCACATCAGCAGCCGCCCGGTGCTTAGCGTATGTTGGGTAACGCCATCGACAACCACGCCCACCACATGTGGCGGCAGTAATTGCAGAAGCGCAATAATGATAAGCAGAGTGACCGCGCCCAGATATCGCCGCCACTCACGCAGAAAATACCAACTTAACTGGCTGAATAATCGCACAAGTGTGTCTCTTTTTTACCCGTCAGGGTGCCACCGGCAATGCGGTTGTATATTTAATTTCTTCCATGGCGAAGCTGGAGGTCACATCGATCAGGCCGGGAACGCCATTCACCAGCCGCTTATAAAAGCCATCATAACTTTTCATATCGGCCACCTGAATACGCAGCAGATAGTCGTATTCACCGGCCATGCGATAGAAGGCCATCACTTCCGGCATCTGCTGAACCACGCTGACAAACTGCTGATACCACTCGCTGCTGTGCTGCTGGGTTTTGACAAACATAAAAGCCGTCAGGGACAGGCCGATTTTTTCCCCGTCCAGCAGCGCCACGCGCGCACGAATAATGCCATCATCTTCGAGTTTTTTCAGGCGTTTCCAGCACGGTGTTGTCGTAAGATTGACCGCATCCGCCAGCGCCTGCAACGACAGGGTGCAATCCTGCTGCAATAACGCCAGCAGTTTACGGTCAGTTTTATCTAGCATTTGTCTCTCCGGGAGAAAAATTTTCTCTCATCGGGCCATTATAGCCGGATTAAAGCAACCTCTTTTTCCTGCCAGTGCCTTACACTGAGGCCATTCATTTTTGCGGAAATACCCCATGCAAACGCCCTGGATTCGCCACGCGATCAACGAAATTAACGCTGATTTTCAACGTTCTGCCGATACGCACCTGATTCGCTTTACCCTGGATGATTTTCCCGGCATTCGTTTCTATCTGAAAGACGAAAGCACCCATCCAAGCGGCAGCCTGAAGCATCGCCTGGCGCGTTCGCTGTTTTTGTATGGTCTGGCGAATGGCTGGATCCGCGCCGACACGCCGATTATTGAAGCCTCCTCCGGTAGCACGGCGGTATCGGAAGCCTATTTCGCCCGCCTGCTCGGGCTGCCGTTTATCGCCGTGATGCCCGCCAGCACCGCCAAACGTAAAATCGAACTGATCCGCTTCTACGGCGGCGAGTGTCATTTCGTCGAAGATCCCTGTCAGCTGTATAGCGAATCCGAACGGCTGGCGCGTGAACTTAACGGCCACTTTATGGACCAGTTCACCTATGCCGAACGTGCGACGGACTGGCGCGGCAATAACAATATCGCCGAAAGCATCTTCCGCCAGATGGCGCATGAGCCTTTCCCGGTGCCGCATACCTTAATTATGAGCGCGGGCACGGGCGGCACCTCGGCGACGCTGGGCCGTTATATTCGCTATCAGGGGCACGACACCCGCCTGCTGGTGGTGGACCCGCAGCATTCGGTGTTTTTTGATTACTGGCACAGCCGCGACAGCGCGCTGCGCAGCGATCGCGGCAGCATGATTGAAGGCATTGGCCGTCCGAGGGTTGAACCGTCGTTCTTACCGGATGTGATTGATGAGATGCTCAAGGTGCCTGATGCCGCAACGGTTGCCGCGATGCTGAAGCTGGAGCAGATTCTGGGTCGCCGTCCGGGCGCCTCTACCGGCACCAATTTCTGGGGCATGTTGCAGGTGGCAAAACGCATGCGTGAACTGGGCGAACAGGGATCGCTGGTCACCTTGCTATGCGACAGCGGCGATCGCTACCCGGACACCTATTACAACCCGGAATGGGTGGCGCAGCATATTGGGGATATTCAGCCGTGGCAGCGTGAGATGCAATAAAAAACCGGACATCCTGTCCGGCTCACTGTAACCCTCAGCATTCGGGGGAATAATCGAGGTGTGGTGTGGTCATCCAGTGATTTAAATAATGAGACACCGCCTGTGTCTCGCAATGACCAATAACCGGCAGATGGGGCAACACCGCCTTCAACTGATTCATGGCGTTGCCCATAATGAAGCCGTTGCCCACCCGCTCCAGCATTTCGCGATCGTTCATGGCATCACCAAACGCCATACAGTCCGCTAAGGACAGGGAAAGATGCTGGCACAACCGTGCCAGCGCGGCGCCCTTATGACAATCCAGCGGCAACACTTCCAGACAATCCCAGGCAGAAAAACAGATATTCGCCCGCTCACCCAATGCGGCGTGCAGCTCGGTTTTCAGCGCACACAACATCTCATGCGGCGCAATAAAACAGATTTTGGTCACTTCATGCGCCGACATCTGGCGCAGATCGCGCAGCTGATAACGGAAGCCGCTCATCGTATGCGCTTCCAGCGCCCCCAGCAGCGGCTTATCGGTAAACCAGCCTTCGTCGTTAAAAATGTGGATAGAGGCGGGCGTCTGCCAGTGGCTATGGATCACCTCTTCGGCGATGGAAGGCAGCAAATCGCAGCCGTACAACAGCTTGCCATCCAGATCGTGAATTCGCGTACCGTTGCCGGTGATCAGCCATGCGGGCAGCGTGATTTGTTCGCATACCACCTGCATATCCATTAAATGACGTCCGGTGGCAAAAGCCAGGGTGACATCACGCTGGTGTAAGGCGTGCAGACTGGCGAGGGTTTCTTTGCCTAAGCGATGATTCGGCAGCAGCAGCGTACCGTCCATATCAAATGCCGCGAGGCGGGCCATGCGAATTCTCCTGTCGGTGTGAGGCCTTTACTATCGCCTGGTAATTACGGAACTAATAGTGAATACTTTTAGAAAACTGTTCCGGGTTTTGCTATGCGTCAGCTTCATCGGGTCAACCAATTTCAGCGGCTGTGGCAGCTCAGCCAGGGCGCACCGCAACATTTGAGCGTTCCGGCAATGGCGCAGCACTGTTTTTGCAGTGAACGCCATATTCGTACGCTGCTGCGCCAGTGGCAGGAGGCGGGATGGTTGTGCTGGCAGGGTAGCGCCGGGCGCGGTAAACAGGGAACCCTCACCTTCCTGACTTCGCCGGAACAATTGCGCCAGCAGCTTTTACAGCAGCAACTGGCGGCAGGCGAAGCGGTTCAGGCTTTGCAGGTGCTGGATATGCAGCCGGAACATCTGCTCAACATGCTGCGTCCGCTGATGGGCGGTCAGTGGCTGAACCAGGCGCCGGTACTGCGTATCCCCTACTATCGTCCACTCGAGGCACTCAACCCGTTAACGCTGACCGGGCGCGCAGAACAACATCTGGCGCGTCAGATTTTTTCCGGGCTGACGCGCTTGCAGGGCGATGATGTCGTCGGCGATCTGGCGCATCACTGGCAACATGATGCAAGCGGCTGCGACTGGTTTTTCTGGCTGCGCCCCCAGCTCAGCTGGCATCACGACGAACCGCTGTATGCCGCGCAGCTGGCAACTCAGCTACGCCACATCCAGCAAAGCACGCCAGGCCGCCGCCTGCTCGCTTCGGTGGAAACGATTAGCACGCCGCATCCGCTGGCGCTGCGTATTCGCCTGCGCCACAGTGATTACTGGCTGCCACAGCGTCTGGCGCATCAGCATTGCCTGCTGCCGCACCCAGAGCGTGGGACTATCGGCAGCGGCCCGTGGCAACTGGCGCATTTCACCGATGAACTGGTGCGACTGGAAAGCCATCCGCGCTGGCACCTGCAACGGCCGCTGATTCAGACGGTGGAATACTGGATCACGCCCCAGCTGTTTGATCGCACCCTTGGCACCAGCTGTCGTCATCCGGTGCAAATCGCCATTGGCGATCCTGATGAACTGGATACCCTGCGTCCGGTCGATCGCAGCATCAGCCTGGGGTTCTGCTACCTCGCCCCGCGGATCTCGGCCCACTTCAGTGCCGCTCAGGCGAAGACACTGATGTCCCTGATCCAGCGCAGCGGCATGATCCAACAACTGCCGCTGGATGAAGGGTTGATCACCCCCAGTCAGGAGTTGCTGCCCGGCTGGCCCGTGCCATTGCCGGAGGAGCAGGCCGCGCCGCTGCCTGCCACGCTGACGCTGCATTATCATCTGCCCGTCGAGTTACACGTTATGGCTCAGGCGCTTAAACCGTTGCTGGCCCGGCACGGCTGCCGGTTGATCTGCGTATTTCATGACAGCAAAAGCTGGCGCGATGAAGCTGAACTGGCCAACGCTGACGTGATCATGGGCGATCGTCTGATTGGCGATGCGCCGCTGTTTACCCTGATTAGCTGGCTGGAGAACGATCCGCTGTGGCAGCCGCTGCGCGATAGCGACGGCCGGATAGCCTTAACTCGTCAGCTGCGTGAGATCGCCCAACATGCCGATCCTGAACAGCGTGCTACGCTTAGCCACCAGCTGTTTGAGCAACTGATGCGCGCCGGTTATCTGCTACCGCTGTTTAATTATCGCTACCAGATTTCAGCACCGCCTGGCGTGGAAGGCATTCAACTTAACAGCCTGGGCTGGTTTGACTTTACGCGTGCGTGGATCCCTCCACCCGCCGCAGTCAATACTGTTCATCACACTTCTGAGCCATTACCATAAGCGCTCAGTTTTATAGGGAAGAGAAGATGAAAAGAGCCGTTGTCGTGTTCAGTGGCGGACAAGACTCCACCACCTGCTTAATTCAGGCACTGCAGCAATATGATGAAGTCCATTGCGTCACCTTTGATTATGGCCAGCGCCATCGCGAAGAGATCGAGGTGGCGGCTGAACTGGCGCATAAACTTGGCGCGCGCGCCCATAAAGTGCTGGATGTGACGCTGCTGAACGAATTAGCCGTCAGCAGCCTGACGCGCGATAACATTCCAGTACCGGCGTATGACCCGGATGCCAGCGGCCTGCCAAGTACTTTCGTACCGGGCCGTAATATTTTGTTTCTGACGCTGGCGTCGATTTATGCTTATCAGGTTGAAGCCGAAGCGGTGATTACGGGCGTGTGCGAAACCGATTTCTCTGGCTACCCCGACTGCCGTGATGAGTTCGTCAAAGCGCTGAATAACGCGGTCAGCCTCGGCATGGCGCGCAATATCCGCTTCGAAACGCCGCTGATGTGGCTGAATAAAGCGGAAACCTGGGCACTGGCCGATTACTGGCAGCAGCTGCCGCTGGTGCGCGCTGAGACGCTGACCTGCTACAACGGCGTGAAAGGCGATGGCTGTGGCGAATGTGCGGCCTGCCATTTACGCGCGCGTGGACTGGCAGATTACCAGGCGAATGCCGCTGCGATTATGGCGCAGATGAAGCAAAAATCCGGTCTGGTCTGATACCGCGCAACCTGCTGGCGTCACTGACGCCAGCCTGCCAGTTACACCATTAATGCAGAGAGGCGCTCACGAAGTTCCCCTTCCATTGGCACCGCTTTCTGTGTACCCAGATCAATACAAACAAAGGTTAATGCCGCATCGGCAACCGGCGTACCATCGCTGGCCAGCAATACCCGCTGCGCGATAACACCGCTCTTACCGTTCAGCTGTGAAATTTCGCTTTCGATGGTGAGCACGTCGCCCAGCACAGCCGGGCGGCGATAATTGATGTTGATATTCACCACGACAAAGGCGAGTTTCTGCTGCACCAGCCAGTTGAACGCATCGACATCTTCCAGCCATTGCCAGCGCGCCTCCTCAAGAAACTCGAGGTAACGCGCGTTATTCACATGCTGATAGACATCAAGATGATAGCCGCGCACTTTAATCGTGGTATACATTGTTGCTCCTGATTACGCTGAGAATGACAACTGGTTGGACCTGTTGAGCATAGCACAGCATAAACACAGATTTGCCTGACCTTTCATAGTCGCGAACTATCTCACAATTTCAGACGACCGCTGTTACGTTCAACCAGCGCGCTGCCGATGCCCGGCACCTCCTTTAATTGCTCAATGGCGGTAAAAGGCCCGTACTGTTCGCGATAACTCACAATGGATTGGGCTTTCTTCAGACCAATGCCATTCATTGCCGCTGCGAGCTGTTCGGCGCTGGCTTCATTGATGCTGATCTGCCCCTCTGCCGCGGAAGATACCTGTGTTGCCTGAGTTTCACTGGGGCTTTCCGCTGCCGCCAGACCCGTTGTGCAGACTGTGCCGCCCAGCGCCAGTGAGAAGAGTAAAGCCTGAAAAGTTTGTTTAGCCATGCTGTGTTTCTCCTTGTGTTTAACAGCGGACCAAGAGTGTCACAGCCAAAACCACGGCTCAAAAGGCGAATCACAGAAATGGAAAAGGCCGCATAAGCGGCCTTTGTTTGTTTCAGCGGTGCTGATTTTTTTGCGAGGCTTATTGCGTTTGCGCAGCGGCACCGTACTTAATTTTGGCGTCTTTACGCAGGTTTTCCAGCAGCGCTTCAAAGGCGATTTGCGCGTTATTCTGCGTCACACCTTTCACCATCTGGTCAATCTGCGCCTGCGGCATACTGCCGGTGCTGACTTTGTCCAGCGCCACCAGTACCACATTGCCCTGCATGTCTTCGCTCACGCCCCATGACGGTTTGTTATCAGCCGGCTGTGGCAGATTAAATGCTGACTGCGCAACCGGATCCTGCGCATTGCGATCAACCGATTTGCTGGCGCTGAGGGTCAGACCCGCCGCCTGCAGCACATCCTGCTTACCGGCGTTGAGATCGGCCAGCAGTTTGTTGGCCTGCTCTTTTGCCTGCTGAGTGGCTTTATCATGCTTCAGGGTATCGGCGATTTGCGCTTTAACCTGATCCAGCGGCTTCACCGCTTCCGGTTTGTGTTCGCTGATGCGTAGCACAAACGCACGGTCGCCATCGACAGAGATGATGTCGGAGTTATTACCCGGCGCACCATTCTGGCCCACTAAACCACCGTTAAAGATCACCTGCTTAACCGGATCGAAATCCAGATCCTGCGGCAGGGTATCCTGGCTAAACCAGTCGGTTTCCACCACTTTCAGACCCGAAGCCTGTGCGGCACCCGCCAGTGATTCGTTATCGTTGCTGGCGGCTTCGCTGACTTTCTGCTGCATTTTGTAGAAGGCATCCACCGCTTTTTCCTGCTTCACTTTATCAGCAACGGCATCGTGCACTTCCGCCAGCGGTTTTACCTGCTCCGGCTGGATATCGTCCAGACGCGCAATCAGGAAGCCAACCGACGATTTGATTACGCCAGAAAGCTGACCTTTTTGCGTCAGATTGGCGTTTTTCAGTTCGTCAGGCGTGGTGTTCGGCTCCAGCCAGCCCATATCGCCGCCTTTACGGGCCGAGATCGGGTCAATGGATTTGCTCTTCGCCAGGGTTGCGAAATCTTCCCCTTTCTTCAGCGCATCCAGAACTGCATTGGCATCCGCTTCGGTTTTGGTTTGAATCACGCTGTAACGGTTACGTTGTGGCTGTGAGTAATCGGCTTTGTGCTGATCGAACCAGCTCTGAATATCCGCTTCGCTGGCGTTTTCCTGCAGGCTGGCGGCATCCATTTTGATGTAGCTGACGCGGAACTGCTCCGGCGCCATAAAGCTGTTTTGATGCTGCTGGTAATACTGGCTGATTTCGGCGTCGGTGACGCTTTGTTTGGTTGCCAGCGCATTCACATCGATAACAGCCTGACGAATTTCACGCTGCTGCGCCACCAGATCAACCAGTTTGCTGGTTTCGCCTTTCAGCATGAAATCGGTGTTCGCCACGGCATTAATCAGCTGCTGCGTCGCCAGCTGCTTGCGCAGCGCTTCGGCGTATTGATCGGCCGTGAACCCCATGCTGGTGATCAGACCGTTATATTTGGCGTTGTCGAACTTACCGTTAGTCTGGAAAGCCTGCTGAGTGAAAATCGCCTGCTTAACCTGATCATCGCTGATGCCAATGTGCAGATCTTTGATGTACTGATCAAGCAACGCCTGATCGATCAACTGAGAAAGCGCCTGCTGGCGCATCTGCTGCATGTAGCCTTCGTTGCTGGCCAGCTGTGAGAATTGATCGCCCAGCATCTGCTGCTGACGATTACGCTCATTGTTGTAAGCCTGCTCCAGCTCTGCACGGCTGATCTCGCGGCCATTAACTTTGGCAGCGTAATCACTGCTACCGCCGATCAGGTAGTTGCCTACCCCGGTCAGTACAAAGGACAGGATGATCAATCCCAGAATGATTTTGAGCACGACATGATTTCCCGCCGCGCGTAAATTGTCCATCATGGTATGACAACACTCCGCTGTAGTGTGGATGTAAAGCTCAGACACGATGTCATCATCGTGCAGCTGCAGTTCAGGCTGGCAGCTGGCAACCCTGCGGAGACAACAGCCAACGGCCGTTTACTGCGCAACAGAATAAAAAAAGGCACATCAAAAATGATGTGCCCGTATGTTACATGAGAACGGCTTTTGCGTCCTCAATCCATCAAAGAAAATGCTTCAACGGATGTGACAGCAGTCATTAATTAACAGCGTCTTTCAGTGCTTTACCAGCACGGAAGCCCGGCACTTTACCAGCCGGAATGGTGATTTCTTTACCGGTTTGCGGATTACGGCCGGTGCGAGCAGCACGCTCACGCACAGAGAAAGTGCCGAAACCAACCAGTGCCACTTCATCACCGCCTTTCAGCGCGTCAGAAACGGAGCCCATGAATGCATCTAATACACGTCCCGCTGCTGCTTTAGAAATGTCCGCATCCGCAGCAATTTTGTCGATCAACTGTGACTTATTCACTCTATTCATCCCCTCTTTTATTATTCACATCGTATCCGCGCTTCCCGCCGGATACGAACGCGCAGCCAGTTATATCAAGCCTGTTGAGCCGAAACAACGGTATTCATCTTAATCGCTGATCCAGCAGCTACTTAACTTAGCGGCACAAAAAAAAGCTGGCAAGCACCATTTCGCCTGCCAGCTCTGCTTTTTAGCGGTTTATGCCACTAATCACTATTTTGCCGTAGCTACCTGCATCCCGTACGGCGCATTCTCCAGCGCCAGGCTCAGCACCTCTTCGATGCGCTTCACCGGATGGATGGTCAAATCGGCGATCACGTTCTCCGGAATCTCTTCCAGATCGCGTTTGTTTTCATCCGGGATCAGTACCGTTTTGATACCACCACGGTGCGCTGCCAGCAGTTTCTCTTTCAAGCCACCGATTGGCAGTACCAGACCACGCAGAGTGATCTCACCGGTCATCGCCACGTCAGAACGTACCGGGTTACCCGTCAGGCAGGAAACCAGCGCGGTGCACATCGCAATACCAGCGCTCGGACCATCTTTCGGCGTCGCCCCTTCTGGGACGTGAACATGGATATCGCGTTTTTCATAGAAATCGCCGTTGATACCCAGTTTCTCGGCACGCGCACGCACCACAGTAAGTGCTGCCTGGATTGACTCCTGCATCACTTCACCCAGCGAACCGGTATAAGTCAGCTTGCCTTTACCCGGCACACAGGCGGTTTCGATGGTCAGCAGATCGCCGCCCACTTCCGTCCAGGCCAGACCAGTCACCTGACCAACGCGGTTTTCGCTGTCGGCGCGGCCATAGTCAAAGCGTTGAACCCCAAGGAAATCTTTGAGGTTATCACCGTTGATGGTGATATGTTTTTTCGCTTTGTCCATCAGCAGCGCTTTCACCGCTTTACGGCACAGTTTGGAGAGTTCACGCTCCAGGCTACGCACGCCCGCTTCACGGGTGTAGTAACGAATGATGCCGATGATGGCGCTATCGTCTACGCTGATCTCTTTATCCTTCAGCGCGTTACGCTCAATCTGTTTCGGCAGCAGGTGCTGTTTCGCGATGTTCAGTTTTTCATCTTCGGTATAACCGGAGAGACGAATCACTTCCATACGGTCCAGCAGCGGTGCCGGGATGTTCATCGAGTTTGACGTCGCCACAAACATCACGTCAGACAGATCGTAATCCACTTCCAGATAGTGATCGTTAAATGCGATGTTCTGTTCCGGGTCCAGCACCTCAAGCAGCGCAGAAGCCGGATCGCCACGCATGTCTGACGACATTTTGTCGATCTCATCCAGCAGGAACAGCGGGTTTTTAACCCCCACTTTCGCCATTTTCTGGATCAGTTTGCCCGGCATTGAACCGATGTAAGTACGACGATGCCCGCGGATTTCCGCCTCATCACGTACCCCACCCAGCGCCATACGGACATATTTACGGCCCGTGGCTTTGGCAATTGACTGACCCAACGAGGTTTTACCTACCCCCGGCGGTCCCACCAGACACAGGATTGGACCTTTGATTTTGCTGACGCGGCTCTGCACGGCAAGATACTCAAGGATGCGATCTTTCACGCGCTCCAGACCGTAATGGTCGGTATCCAGCGTTTCCTGCGCTTTGCGCAGATCTTTTTTCACTTTGCTGCGCGCATTCCATGGCACCTGCACCATCCAGTCGATGTAGCCACGTACCACGGTGGCTTCAGCCGACATCGGCGACATCATTTTCAGCTTCTGCAGTTCGGCTTCGGCTTTTTCGCGCGCTTCGGTCGGCATTTTTGCCGCATCAATTTTGCGTTTCAGCGCTTCATACTCATCAGGCGCATCATCCATCTCGCCCAATTCTTTCTGAATCGCCTTCATCTGCTCATTGAGGTAATACTCGCGCTGGCTTTTCTCCATCTGCTTTTTCACGCGGTTGCGAATACGCTTCTCAACCTGCAGCAGATCGATTTCAGACTCCATCATCGCCATCAGATATTCCAGACGCTCGTTCACGTCGGACATCTCCAGCACCGATTGTTTGTCAGCCAGTTTCAGCGGCATATGCGCCGCCACGGTGTCAGCCAGACGGGCTGCATCGTCAATACTGTTGAGTGAGGTTAAAACCTCAGGCGGAATTTTCTTGTTGAGCTTGATGTAGCCTTCAAACTGGTTGATGGCGGTACGGACCAGCACTTCCTGCTCGCGTTCTTCAATTTCGGGCGAGATCAGATATTCAGCCTGGGCCACAAAGTGGTCGCCGTTATCCGCCAGCGTGGTGATGTGCGCACGCTGTAAACCTTCAACCAGCACTTTAACCGTGCCGTCCGGCAGCTTCAGCATTTGCAATACGGAAGCGACGGTCCCTACAGAGAAGAGATCGTTAATACCAGGTTCATCCGTTGAAGCCTCTTTCTGTGCAACCAGCATGATCTTTTTATCATGATCCATCGCGGCTTCGAGGCACCGAATCGATTTTTCCCGACCAACAAACAACGGAATTACCATGTGCGGATAAACCACCACGTCGCGCAAAGGCAACACGGGGATTTCAATGCGTTCAGAACGCTCAGGATTCATAGAGCTCTCTCTTAGTTTAATGTCCGCCAGGTGATGGGAACCGCTTAAGACAGGTTTTGCAGTTAAACCCACAGGATATTGAGTATATGGGGATGCTTATCCGACATTCAATGTCACAGGCGTGAGAAAAACAAAAGGGGAAAGATTTTCCCCTTTTTTAAGATAACAACGTGGTTTAATTGTTTATTTATTCGCCAGAAGCCTGGGCTTCGTGCTTACCGTAAATCAGCATTGGCTCGGATTGACCATCGATAACCGATTCATCAATCACCACTTTCTCCACGTCATCCATTGATGGCAGGTCGTACATGGTTTCGAGTAATGCGCCTTCAACAATCGAACGCAGACCACGCGCACCGGTTTTACGTGACATCGCTTTTTTGGCAATCGCCGTCAACGCTTCATCACGGAACTCCAGCTCAACACCTTCCAGGTTAAACAGCGCCTGGTACTGTTTGGTCAGTGCGTTTTTCGGCTCACGCAGAATCTGAATCAACGCTTCTTCACTCAGCTCATTCAGGGTCGCCACCACCGGCAGACGGCCAATAAACTCAGGAATCAAACCAAACTTAATTAAATCTTCCGGCTCGACCTGCGACAGCAGCTCGCCTTCACTCGCTTTCTGCGATTTGCCTTTCACCGTCGCGCCGAAACCGATACCTGAACCGGTTTCCACACGCTGGGAAATCACTTTATCGAGACCGGCAAAAGCGCCACCACAGATGAACAGGATTTTCGAGGTATCAACCTGCAAAAATTCCTGCTGCGGGTGCTTACGGCCACCCTGCGGCGGCACAGCAGCCACAGTGCCTTCGATCAGTTTCAGCAACGCCTGCTGCACGCCTTCGCCCGATACGTCACGGGTGATGGACGGGTTGTCTGACTTGCGAGAAATCTTATCGATTTCATCGATGTAGACAATGCCGCGCTGTGCTTTCTGCACATCGTAATCGCACTTCTGCAACAGTTTCTGAATGATGTTTTCCACATCCTCGCCTACGTAACCGGCTTCGGTCAGCGTGGTGGCGTCGGCCATGGTAAACGGCACATCCAGTAAACGCGCCAGTGTTTCCGCCAGCAAGGTTTTCCCGCTACCGGTAGGACCGATCAGCAAAATGTTACTTTTGCCCAGTTCGATGCCATTGCTGGTGTCGCCATTGCGCAGGCGTTTGTAGTGGTTGTAAACCGCCACAGCCAGCACCTTTTTCGCCTTTTCCTGACCGATAACATAGTCATCGAGATGATGGCGGATTTCATGCGGCGTCGGCAGAGCACTACGTTCGCGATGCGGGGCGACCTCTTTAATCTCTTCGCGAATGATGTCGTTACATAAATCGACACATTCGTCGCAGATATACACTGACGGCCCGGCAATCAGCTTACGCACTTCATGCTGGCTTTTGCCGCAAAAAGAGCAGTACAGCAACTTACCTGAACCGTCTTTGCGCTTATCTGTCATCAGCTAACCTCTTTTCGTTCTCAGGCCATACCGGCGTACGGCGCTGGCCGTACGTTTACGGCCGATATTCATTCAACCCACCTGCCAGTCATCCTGTTAACTATAGCCCAGGAGCCAGGCAGATGTGTCTTATTGGCGATGCGTCAAAATGGAATCGACTAAGCCATACTCTACCGCTTCACTGGCAGAGAGGAAACGGTCACGCTCGGTATCGCGCTCGATCTGCTCCAGCGATTTACCGGTATGCTCAGCCATCAGCTCATTCATACGCTGTTTAACTTTCAGAATCTCACGCGCATGAATCTCAATATCCGTTGCCTGGCCCTGATAGCCACCCAGCGGCTGGTGAATCATTACGCGGGAGTTCGGCAGGCAGAAGCGTTTGCCTTTGGTCCCTGCCGTCAGCAGGAACGCGCCCATTGAACAGGCCTGGCCCATACAAATGGTGCTCACGTCCGGCTTGATAAATTTCATTGTGTCATAAATCGACATACCGGCGGTAATCACGCCGCCAGGCGAGTTAATGTAGAGGTAAATGTCCTTCTCAGGATTTTCCGCTTCCAGAAACAGCATCTGCGCCACGATCAGGTTAGCCATATGATCTTCAACCTGGCCGGTCAGGAAGATCACACGCTCTTTGAGCAGGCGGGAATAGATGTCGTAAGAACGCTCGCCGCGCGAGGTTTGTTCGACCACCATAGGCACCAGCGCCATCTGCGGTGCAGTAAATTCACGATCGCCACTGTATGACATTACCGTCTCCTGGATAAATTTCATTGGCAACATTCTGTACCGATTTTACGTGAGGCGCGCGACAAAAACTATGCGCTGCCTCCTCACTCCGACATCATCAGGACGGTTAATCAGCCAGTCTCACTGTCTTCATGCATTCTCCCTGTATCTGGGGATGCTGCCCAGTTATTTCAAGCATAACAACCTTTTCCCTATTCGCTAACACGGAAAAAGAGCTTAGCCGATAATTTGCCGATTAATTAATCAAATAGAGGACAAATCTGAGTACTTTTGCGCGGAAAATAAAAAGCCCGCGACATTTTTGGTCGCGGGCTTCGCACTTCGTGTTAACGAACGAATCAGGCCTGAGCGGTCTGGTTCATCAGTTCCTGGAAGTTGGTGGCTTTTTCGGTAACTTTTGCTTTTTCCAGTACCGCTTCAACCGCTTGTTCTTCCAGCGCAACGTTGCGCATGTTGTTCATCAGCTCGTTGTTTTTGCTGTAGAACTCGATAACTTCCTGCGGATCTTCGTACGCAGAAGCCATCTCTTCGATCAGCGCTTTAACGCGGGTTTCGTCAGCCTGCAGCTCGTTGGTGCGAATCACTTCGCCCAGCAGCAGACCCACAACAACGCGGCGTTTCGCCTGCTCTTCGAACAGCTCGCGCGGCAGTTCCAGCGCTTGCTTCTCGTTGCCACCGAAACGCTGAGCCGCCTGGCGACGCAGAACATCGATTTCGCTGTCGATCAGGGCTGCCGGCACGTCGATGGCGTTGGCGTTAACCAGACCGTCGATCGCCTGAGATTTCAGACGGTTACGGATTGCGCCTTTCAGCTCGCGTTCCATGTTCTTACGCACTTCGGTACGCAGACCAGCAACTGAACCATCTTCCACGCCAAAGCGCTTGATGAACTCTTCAGTAAGTTCCGGCAGCTCACGTACTTCAACTTTCTTCAGTACGATTTCGAACTTCGCGTCTTTACCTTTCAGGTTTTCCGCGTGGTAGTCGTCCGGGAATTTCACGTCGATGGTGAAGGTTTCACCAACTTTGTGACCGACAACGCCCTCTTCGAAGCCGGGGATCATACGACCCTGCCCCATCGCCAGCACGAAGTCAGACGCTTTGCCGCCTTCGAACTCTTCGCCGTCAACAGAACCGGTGAAGTCGATAGTTGCGCGATCTTCAGCGGTCGCCGCTGCATCGCTGTCTTTCCAGGTGGCCTGCTGCTTACGCAGGGTTTCCAGCATGGTATCGACGTCAGCGTCGGTCACTTCAACAACCGGCTTCTCAACTTCGATGGTGTCGAGACCTTTCAGCTCAACTTCCGGATACACTTCAAATTCAACAGCGTAGGTGAAATCTTCACCCTGCTTGTACTCGCCCGGCACGTAGTTCGGTGCGCCAGCCGGATTAATTTTCTCTTTGATGATGGCGTCAACAAAGTTGCGCTGCATCAGATCGCCCAGCACGTCCTGGCGAACAGATGCACCGTAGCGCTGTGCTACGATATGCATCGGCACTTTGCCTTTACGGAAACCATCGATACGGACTTTCTTCGCCACATCCACCAGTTCTTTCTTCACTGCGCTTTCGATGCTGTCAGCTGCAACAGTAATCGTAATGCGACGACCCAGACCCTGAGTGGTTTCTACTGAAACTGTCATCTTGCTACCTCAAAAAATCACGTGCTCGGTCAACTTCAGACACCACACATATGAAATGCGCCGTATCCAACAACCGGGAGGGCCTCTGCTGACAGAACCTGTTCCCTGTTATCAGAAGCATCCCGAAGACATTCCGGAAAAATAGACGCCGCATTATAGCGGCATCACCGGGGCGAGTCGAGGCTGCAAAGTCACCACTTTTAAACGGTTTTGCTGCTTTTTTGCGCCGCAGATCGCGTTTAGGGATAAATAAGGAAAGAAAAACGGCCCGCAGGCCGTTTTTTAGCGGGAAAAGTAAGCAAAATCAGGCGAGCGTACCGGCACCACGACAGTTTGGCGATGCCAGTACCGTATCCTGTAATCCGTCCCACTCTTTTTGCGTGTAGGTATGCAGCGCCAGCGCGTGAACGCTTCCGGCTAACTCGGCAGTCAGTTCGCTGTAAATAGCGCGATGCCGGGCCAGAAAACGCTGACCGGTAAAGCGATCGCTGACGATCACCACTTTAAAGTGACTTTCAGAACCAGCAGGCACGTTATGACGGTAGCTCTCATCATGCACTTCGAGGTGTGCAGGTTCGAACGCCTTACGCAGCTTTTCTTCGATTTCTTCGCGAATCATTGTTAACACTCCTCTACGGCGAGCGCTGTGCCCCATCTGTTTAAATATTAGTAGGTTTTTGACCTTTTCCGCAGGGAAGCAGGAAAAAAATAATCCTCAGCGGCGCATCTTAACCTGCCTGGTACTGAGGTCAACGCACATTCTCTCATCCGCTCTGAAAAAAGCCTTTACAATCAATTTCCACTGGCCCAGGGCTTTTTTCACTGTCATGCAATGCTATGATGGCCGCAGTTTGCAAACCAACCTAATACGCTAACGAGAATCAATATGTTGAAAAAACTGTTATTCCCTCTGCTGGCTGCATTTATTTTGGCCGGCTGTGCCAGCAACAACACAACGCTGAATATTGAACCGAAAATTCAGCTGCCGCAGCAAGACCCGAGCCTGATGGGTGTAACGGTCAGCATCAATGGCGCCGACCAGCGTAGCGATCAGGCGCTGGCGAAAGTGAACCGCGATGGCCAGCTGATTACCCTGACCCCATCCCGCGATCTGCGCTTCCTGTTACAGGAAGTGCTGGAGAAACAGATGACCGCACGCGGTTACATGGTGGGTCCGAATGGCACCGTGGATCTGCAAATCGTGGTCAACAACCTGTATGCCGATGTCACCCAGGGTAATGTGCGTTACAGCATCACCACCAAAGCGGACATTTCTATTATTGCTACCGCGAAAAACGGCAACAAGCAGGTTAAAAACTACCGCCAGACTTACAGCGTAGAAGGCGCATTTACCGCCACCAACGCGAAAATCACCAACGCGGTGAACTCAACCCTGAGCGACGTCATCTCCGATATGGCGCAGGACACCAGCGTACATAACTTCATTAAACAGAACGCCCGTTAATTCTCCCGTTCTTTGCCCGGCCATCCCTGGCCGGGCTTCATTTCAGGTTGGTTATGACTTCTCATTATCTGCGCATTTTTACCCAACGTAACGCCGCCGTTTTGTTGTTGCTGGGTTTTGCTTCCGGGCTGCCGCTGGCGTTAACCGCCGGCACCTTACAGGCGTGGATGACGGTAGAGAATGTTGACCTGAAAACCATTGGTTTCTTCTCCCTTGTCGGCCAGGCCTATGTGTTTAAGTTCCTGTGGTCACCGATGATGGATCGTTACACGCTGCCTTTTCTCGGCCGCCGTCGTGGCTGGTTACTGCTCACGCAGCTGGCGCTGATTGCGGGTATCGTGGCGATGGGCTTTATGCAGCCCACGCGCGATTTAACCTTACTGGCGGCGCTGGCGGTGCTGGTCGCCTTCTGTTCGGCGTCGCAGGATATCGTGTTTGACGCCTGGAAAACCGACGTATTGCCGCCGGAAGAACGCGGCAGCGGCGCGGCGATTACCGTGCTGGGTTACCGACTGGCGATGCTGATCTCCGGCGGCCTGGCGTTGTGGCTCGCCGATCGTTATCTGGGCTGGCGGGCGACTTACTGGCTGATGGCATTGCTGATGCTGCCAGGGTTGATCGCCACCCTGCTGGCAAAGGAGCCGGTCGCCCCGGCCACCGAACCTCACAGCCTGCGCCAGGCCGTCTCTTTGCCGCTGAAAGATTTCTTCCTGCGTAACAACGCCTGGCTGCTCATCACCCTGATCATCCTTTATAAGCTGGGCGATGCTTTCGCCGCCTCGCTCACCACCACCTTTCTGATCCGCGGCGTTGGCTTTAACGCGGGTGATGTTGGGCTGGTGAACAAAACGCTGGGATTACTGGCTACCATTATTGGCGCGTTATACGGCGGGGTATTGATGCAACGCCTGAGCCTGTTCCGCGCGCTGATGATCTTTGGCGTACTTCAGGCGGTATCCAACTTTGCCTATTGGCTGCTCGCCGTCACGCCGCCCCATTTGTGGAGCATGGCGGGCGCCGTCTTTATCGAAAATCTGTGCGGCGGCATGGGCACCGCGGCGTTTGTCGCACTGCTGATGACGCTGTGCAACAAATCATTTTCCGCCACGCAGTTCGCCCTGCTCTCCGCCCTTTCCGCTGTCGGGCGCGTCTACGTGGGACCCGCCGCCGGCTGGCTGGTTGAACTCTGGGGCTGGCCGACCTTTTATGCCTTTACCGTCTTCGCTGGCGTGCCGGGACTGTTGCTGCTGTGGGTGTGTCGCAACACGTTGCAGGCGATCCAGCAAAGTGGCGAATTTGTTGCCCGCAGCCAGTGGCAGCAGGGTTATCGCTGGACGGTACGTCTGTTTGGCCTCGGCTGCGCGCTGCTGGCGCTGTGGTTGCTGACGCTGGCTCTGAGTGCGGCGGGTTGGTGGCAGCCAGGCAACCTGGTCGCACATCTGTTTGAGGCGGGAATGGCACTGGCGTTGATCGGCGTTGCGCTTGGGGTGATACTGGATTGCATGGCATTACGAAAACACCCACGGGTAAAACACCACCCGAGTTAATGGGTATATTGTCGCCGCAGAAATAATTGACGAAAAAATAGCAGTTACCAAATTTTAGCAGATCGCATTTTTTAGCAACGATAAAAAGAAACATTAAATTAACAAGCACGGTGAATATTAAAAACCGGTGAGCAATTATCTTGTAGAAAACTCATCGCAAAAATGATGCAAAATTGTTAAATAAATGGGCATTAAAAGTACGGTTTATGCTTTCCCTGATTTTATTACGGTTTCTACTATTGGTTTTTGTTATATTAATGCTAATTGCTTGTCTCCGTTAATAATTTGTCACCCTGCGCAACATCTGTGACACCCTTAGCAAAAGGTGTCAACAGCCTTCTGACACATCCTTAAGCTGGTTTACACTGCATAAACCTTCCCGTAAAATGCGCGCACACTTAAACGACAATAGAGCCCTTTGTCATTGAGGTCGTTAAATGAGACTCAGGAAATACAATAAAAGTTTGGGGATTTTGTCATTAATTGCAGGCGCTGTATTACTCAGTGGCTGCGATAGTGCATTGTTAAATCCCAAGGGACAGATTGCACTGGAGCAACGTTCGTTGATTCTGACAGCTTTCGGCTTGATGTTGATCGTCGTTATCCCCGCAGTCTTTATGGCGGTATTCTTTGCCTGGAAATATCGGGCGACCAATACCGAAGCGAAGTATAGCCCCAACTGGTCGCACTCTAACAAAGTGGAAGCCGTGGTCTGGACTATTCCAATCCTGATCATCATCTTCCTCGGCGTTCTGACCTGGAAATCAACCCACGCGCTGGAGCCGAGCAAACCGCTGGCCTCTGACGTGAAACCGGTTGAGATCGACGTTGTAGCGCTGGATTGGAAATGGCTGTTTATCTACCCGGAACAGGGTATTGCAACGGTCAACCAGATTGCCTTCCCGGCAAACACGCCAATCAACTTCAAGATCACGTCCAACTCCGTCATGAACTCCTTCTTTATTCCTACGCTGGGTAGTCAGATCTACGCGATGGCGGGCATGCAGACTAAACTGCACCTGATCGCCAACGAGCCGGGAATTTTCGACGGTATCTCTGCGAACTTCAGTGGTCGCGGTTTCTCTGGCATGAAGTTCAAAGCCATTGCAACCAAAGACGACGCGGAATTCCAGCAGTGGGTAGCCAAAGTTAAAGCGGCTCCTAACACGCTGTCCACCATGGATGATTTCGAGAAACTGGCTGCGCCAAGCGAAAATCACCCGGTGGAATATTTCTCTACAGCCAATCCTGAACTGTTCCTGCAAGTTATTGACAAGTTCAAGATGAGCCACGGGAAGATGGACATGTCTCAGCACGAAGGCATGGACATGAGTCACACCGCTTCCGCGGGAGCCGAGGAATAATACGATGTTCGGAAAATTAACACTGGATGCAGTGCCGTACCATGAGCCGATTATCATGGTTACGGTTGCCGGTATCATCATAGGTGGTCTGGCAGTTATCGCTGCCATCACCTACTTTGGTAAATGGCAATATCTATGGTCAGAATGGCTCACCTCCATTGACCACAAAAAACTGGGTATCATGTATATCATCATGGCGTTTGTCATGCTGCTGCGTGGCTTCGCCGATGCGGTGATGATGCGTACCCAACAGGTGATGGCATCCGCCGGGGAAGCCGGTATATTGCCACCGCACCACTACGATCAGATCTTTACCGC
The DNA here is from genome assembly GCF_059730485.1 of Pantoea sp. X-Soil-TKNS-1207. Classification (NCBI taxonomy): domain Bacteria; kingdom Pseudomonadati; phylum Pseudomonadota; class Gammaproteobacteria; order Enterobacterales; family Erwiniaceae; genus Pantoea; species Pantoea sp. X-Soil-TKNS-1207. Next base: position 1,080,062 of record NZ_AP035958.1, on the reverse strand, counting down.
GCACGGCGTGATTATGATCTTCTTCGTGGCGATGCCTTTCGTTGTTGGTCTGATGAACATCGCGGTTCCGCTGCAAATTGGCGCACGCGACGTTGCCTTCCCGTTCCTGAACAACCTGAGCTTCTGGTTCACTGCGATCGGTGTGATCCTGGTTAACCTGTCTCTGGGTGTGGGCGAGTTCGCGCAGACTGGCTGGCTGGCGTATCCGCCGCTTTCGGGTGCGGAATACAGTCCTGGCGTCGGGGTCGATTATTGGATCTGGAGTCTCCAGCTATCCGGTATCGGGACCACGCTGACCGGTATCAACTTCTTCGTAACCATTCTGAAGATGCGTGCTCCGGGCATGGACCTGTTCAAAATGCCGGTATTCACCTGGGCATCTCTGTGTACTAACGTCCTGATCATCGCTGCGTTCCCGGTGCTGACCGTAACGCTGGCACTGTTGACCCTCGACCGTTACCTCGGCTTCCATTTCTTCACCAATGAAATGGGCGGTAACATGATGATGTACGTCAACCTGATTTGGGTCTGGGGTCACCCGGAAGTATACATCCTCGTCCTGCCGGTATTTGGTGTCTTTGCTGAAGTCACCGCGACCTTCTCGAAAAAACGTCTGTTTGGTTACACCTCTCTGGTGTGGGCGACTATCGCCATTACCGTACTGTCGTTCATCGTTTGGCTGCACCACTTCTTCACCATGGGTGCGGGCGCGAACGTTAACGCCTTCTTCGGTATTATGACGATGATCATCGCCATTCCGACCGGCGTGAAAATCTTCAACTGGCTGTTCACCATGTATCAGGGTCGTGTCGAGTACCACTCAGCAATGCTGTGGACCATCGGCTTCCTGGTCACCTTCTCTATCGGTGGTATGACAGGTGTTCTGCTGGCGGTACCGGGTGCGGACTTCGTCCTGCACAACAGCCTGTTCCTGATTGCGCACTTCCACAACGTTATCATCGGTGGTGTGGTGTTCGGTTGTATGGCTGGCGTGACCTACTGGTTCCCGAAAGCGTTCGGCTTCACGCTGAACGAAACCTGGGGCAAGCGCGCGTTCTGGTTCTGGATCATTGGCTTCTTCGTTGCCTTTATGCCGCTCTACGCGCTGGGCTTCATGGGTATGACCCGTCGTATCAGCCAGGACATCGACCCACAGTTCCACTCACTGCTGGTCGTTGCCGCTTGCGGTGCTGCGCTGATTGCCTGTGGCATCCTGTGCCAGCTGATCATGTTCTACGTCTCTGTACGTGACCGCGATCAGAACCGCGATCTGACCGGTGATCCGTGGGGTGGCCGTACGCTGGAGTGGGCAACCTCTTCACCGCCGCCGTTCTACAACTTTGCTGTAATCCCGCAGATTCATGAGCGTGATGCTTTCTGGGAAATGAAAGAGAAAGGCGAAGCGTACCAACAGCCGGCACACTATGAAGAAATTCATATGCCGAAAAACAGTGGTGCTGCCATTGTTATCGCTGCCTTCGGTACGATTTTCGGTTTCGCTGCGATCTGGCATATCTGGTGGCTGGTTGTTGTCGCCTTCCTGGGCATGATCGTGACCTGGATTGTGAAAAGTTTCGATGAAGACGTGGATTACTACGTACCGGTTGCCGAAATCGAGCAGATCGAGAAGAAGCACTTTGACGAAATCAGCAAAGCAGGTCTGAAATAATGTCAACTGAAACTCTGACTAAACACCACCACGACGCCCATGCGGAGCATGGGCATCACGATGCAGGAGCCAATAAAATCTTTGGCTTCTGGATCTACCTGATGAGTGACTGCATTATCTTCGCAACCCTGTTTGCGACCTATGCAGTTATGGTCAATAACACTGCCGGTGGCCCGGCAGGTAAAGACATCTTCGAACTGCCGTTTGTCCTGGTAGAAACCGCGCTGCTGCTGCTCAGCTCCATTACCTATGGTATGGCAGTTATCGCGATGAACAACCAGAACAAGGGCGCGGTCATCAGCTGGCTGGCGTTGACCTTCCTGTTCGGTGCCGGATTTATCGGGATGGAAATCTATGAATTCCATCACCTGATCATGGAAGGCTTCGGTCCAAACCGTAGCGGCTTCCTGTCCGGATTCTTTACCCTGGTTGGTACGCACGGTCTGCACGTTACGTCTGGCCTGATCTGGATGGCAGTGATGATGTTCCAGGTCTCCAAACGTGGCCTGACCGCAACTAACCGCACCCGTATCATGTGCCTGAGCCTGTTCTGGCACTTCCTGGATGTGGTGTGGATCTGCGTATTTACCATTGTTTATCTGATGGGGGCCATGTAATGAGTCATTCTGTAACCGACCATGGTGGTGCATCTCACGGTAGCGTGAAGTCCTACATGATTGGCTTCATCCTGTCGATCATCCTGACGGCAATCCCGTTCTGGATGGTGATGGATGGCAGCGCCTCCCACGGCACCATTCTGGGTGTGGTTCTGGTGTGTGCGGTGGTTCAGGTGCTGGTGCACCTGGTCTACTTCCTCCACCTGGACAGCAAATCCGAGGGTGGCTGGAACATGGTAGCCATTGTCTTTGCGGCACTCATTATCCTGATTGTCGTCGTTGGCTCACTGTGGATTATGTGGAACCTCAACTACAACATGATGGCCCACTAAAGAGTCGCCTGTGATGATTAAGCAATACCTGCAAGTAACAAAACCAGGAATTATTTTCGGCAATTTAATTTCTGTGATCGGTGGATTCCTGCTGGCTTCGAAAGGCAGCATTGATTACACCCTGTTTCTCATCTCACTGGTTGGCGTGTCGCTGGTCGTTGCATCAGGTTGTGTTTTCAACAACGTGATTGACCGTGATATCGACATCAAGATGGAGAGAACGCGGAACCGAGTGCTGGTGAAAGGCCTGATCTCGGCGAAAGTAAGCCTGGTTTATGCAACCGCTTTAGGTATTGCTGGCTTTGCGTTGCTGTATTTCGGAGCTAACCCGCTGGCCATGTGGCTGGCGGTGATGGGCTTCGTGGTATACGTCGGCATTTACAGCCTCTACATGAAGCGTAATTCGGTCTACGGCACGCTGATTGGCAGCCTCTCCGGCGCAATGCCGCCGGTGATTGGCTACTGCGCGGTAACCAACGAGTTTGATGCTGGCGCGCTGATTTTACTGGCTATCTTTAGCCTGTGGCAGATGCCGCACTCCTATGCGATTGCCATCTTCCGCTTTAAAGATTACCAGGCAGCGAACATCCCGGTTCTGCCGGTGGTGAAAGGCATCTCCGTGGCAAAAAATCATATTACGCTCTACATCCTGGCGTTTATGATTGCCACCCTGATGCTGTCGCTGGGCGGCTACGCTGGCTACAAATATCTGGTGGTTGCTGCGGCAGTGAGTGTCTGGTGGCTCGGAATGGCGCTTTCAGGTTACAAAACCTCAAACGATAAAGTTTGGGCGCGTAAACTGTTCGTCTTCTCGATTATCGCCGTCACGGCACTGAGCGTGATGATGTCGGTGGACTTTATGACCCCGGCGTCAAAAGACCTGCTGACTTACGTCTGGTAATTCAGCTCCGCAAATCCATGAAAGGGCGCGAATTTCGCGCCCTTTCTTTTTGTTACCACTGCTTAAAAACTATTATTTTACCCGCCCTGCCCTGCTCCCTAAAATAAGTGCTGCAAACTTACAGAGGTTGGAATGAAAGATAATAAAATGACTCCGGTAGAGCTGCGCGCTACATGGGGTTTGGGTACGGTTTTTTCCCTGCGTATGCTGGGAATGTTTATGGTTCTGCCGGTGCTCACCACCTACGGCATGGCCTTACAGGGTGCCAGTGAAACATTGATTGGCCTGGCGATTGGCATCTATGGCCTGGCGCAGGCAATCTTCCAGATTCCCTTCGGGTTACTCTCGGACCGTATCGGTCGTAAACCGCTGATCGTCGGCGGACTGCTGGTGTTTGTGCTGGGCAGCGTGATTGCCGCCACTACCACATCCATCTGGGGCGTGATCCTCGGCCGTGCGTTGCAGGGTTCCGGCGCGATTGCTGCCGCCGTGATGGCGCTGCTGTCGGATTTAACCCGTGAACAGAACCGCACCAAAGCGATGGCGTTTATCGGCATCAGTTTTGGCGTCACCTTCGCCATCGCCATGGTGATTGGCCCGATTATCACCCATGCACTTGGTCTGCACGCATTGTTCTGGATGATTGCGATTCTTGCCAGCAGCGGCATTGTCATTACTTTGCTGGTGGTGCCTGCGGCCCCGAATCACGTACTGAACCGCGAATCCGGCATGGTCAAAGGCAGCATTCGCGCGGTACTGACCAATCCGCGCCTGGTGAAACTGAATATCGGCATCCTCTGCCTGCATATTCTGCTGATGTCGAGCTTCGTCGCGTTGCCGGGTCAGTTTGAACAAGCCAACTTCCCCGCCTCAGAACACTGGAAAATCTATCTGGTCACCATGCTGATTGCGTTTGTCAGCGTCGTGCCGTTCATCATCTATGCCGAAGTGAAGCGTCGCATGAAGCGCGTATTCGTCGGCTGCGTCGGTTTAATTGTGATCGCCGAAATCGTGCTGTGGGGCGCGGGCAATCACTTCTGGACGCTGGTGGTCGGCGTGCAGCTGTTCTTCCTCGCCTTCAACCTGATGGAAGCGATTCTGCCGTCACTGATCAGCAAAGAATCCCCGCCGGGCTACAAAGGCACCGCAATGGGCATCTATTCCACCAGCCAGTTCCTGGGCGTGGCGATTGGCGGCAGCATGGGCGGTTGGGTATTCGGGCATTTTGACGCGCAGACCGTGTTTCTGGTGGGTGCGGTGGTCGCCGCGATCTGGCTGTTTATCAGCATGTCGATGCAGGAACCGCCTTATGTCAGCAGCCTGCGTATTGTATTGAGTGATGCGGTGCTGGCGGTGCCGAACCTTGAGAAACGCCTGAAGGCGCAACCGGGCGTGGCGTCGGTGTTTATCGTGCCGGAAGAGAAAAGCGCTTACATCAAGATCGACAGTAAGGTGACGAGCCGCGTCGAACTGGAGGCGCTGCTCGCCAGCTGTTAAAAAAAAAGCCCGACCATTGCGTCGGGCTTATTATTTACAGCGACATATCCACGACGATACGCCCTTCAATTTTACCGGCGTGCATACGGGCAAAGATGTCGTTGATATTGACCAGCGGCTCGACCGCCACGTTAGCTTTCACCTTATGACGACCGGCGAAATCGAGCGCTTCCTGCAAATCTTTGCGGGTGCCAACAATCGAACCGCGCACCGTAATGCCGTCCAGCACCATATCAAAGATCGACAGGTCGAATTTACCCGGTGGCAGACCGTTCAGCACCATGGTGCCGCCACGACGCATCGTGCCAAGCGCCTGCTCGAAGGCTTTGGGCGAAACCGCCGTCACCAGCACACCGTGCGCACCGCCAAAACTTTCATGGAACAGTTTGGCCGGATCGACGTTTTTGGCGTTTGCCACCACGCTGGCGCCCAGGCGTTTGGCAAACGCCAGCTTCTCGTCGTCAATATCGACGGCGGCCACGTTCAGCCCCATCGCCACGGCATACTGAACCGCCATATGCCCGAGTCCACCGATACCAGAAATCACCACCCAGTCGCCTGGTTTGGTATCGGTCATCTTCAGCCCTTTGTACACCGTTACGCCGGCACACAGAATGGGCGCAATTTCATTGAACTCAATATTGTCGGGCAGAACCCCGACATAATTGGCGTCGGCGAGACAATATTCCGCAAAGCTACCGTTCACCGAGTAGCCCGCATTTTGCTGCGTCAGACAGAGCGTTTCCCAGCTATCCAGACAATATTCACAGTGACCGCAGGCCGAGTAGAGCCAGGGCACACCCACACGATCGCCCAGCTTAAGATGCTTCACACCCTCACCCAGCGCCACAATCTGACCGACACCTTCATGACCGGGAATAAACGGCGGATTCGGCTTGATCGGCCAGTCACCCTCGGCAGCATGTAAGTCGGTATGGCATACGCCGGTGGCGGCGATTTTCACCAGAATCTGACCTGGCCCCACCGAAGGTACCGGCACGTCCTCAATCACTAAGGGTTCACCGAATGATTTCACAACTGCCGCTTTCATGGTGGTTTTGATCTTCATGTTCATCAATTCACTCTCCAAAAGGGTCGGATGCGGGCTTAGAACAAGCCCAGTGGTGCGATGTCGTAGCTAACCAGCAGGTTCTTGGTTTGTTGATAAGCGCTGAGCGCCATCTTATGGGTTTCGCGTCCCACGCCGGATTGCTTATACCCCCCGAACGCAGCATGAGCCGGGTAGATGTGGTAGCAGTTGGTCCAGACGCGCCCTGCTTTGATACTACGCCCCATGCGATACGCCAGATTAGTATTCCGTGTCCAGACGCCCGCACCGAGGCCAAACTGCGTCTGATTGGCGATCTCCAGCGCTTCGGCTTCGTCTTTAAAGGTAGTGACGCCGATCACCGGCCCGAAAATCTCCTCCTGGAAACAACGCATCTGGTTGTCGCCTTTAATCAACGTCGGCTGGATGTAGAAGCCATTGTCGAACGCCGGTGCAATGCTGGCGCGCTCGCCGCCGGTGAGGATCTGTCCCCCTTCCTGCTTCGCGATATCAATATAGGAGAGAATTTTGTCGAACTGCTGACGTGACGCCTGCGCGCCAATCATGGTGTCGGTATCCAGCGGATCGCCGCGGCGAATGGTGGCAATCTTCGCCATCACGCGCTCCATAAACGGCGCGTAGATCGATTCATGGATCAACGCGCGTGACGGACAGGTACAAACTTCGCCCTGGTTGAAGAAGCCCAACACCAGCCCCTCCACCGCCTTCTCAATAAACTCCGGCTCCCCGTCCATCACATCGGCAAAGTAGATATTCGGCGACTTGCCGCCCAGCTCGACGGTGCAGGGAATGATGTTTTCTGCGGCGCAGGCCATGATATGACGCCCCACCGGAGTGGAGCCGGTAAAGGCGATTTTGGCGATGCGTTTGCTGGTGGCCAGCGCTTCACCCGCCTCACGACCAAAGCCCTGCACCACATTGAGCACCCCTGCCGGGAACAGATCGCCGACCAGCTCCATCAGCAGCGTAATACCCAGCGGCGTCTGCTCGGCGGGTTTTAGCACCACGCAGTTACCGGCAGCCAGCGCGGGCGCCAGTTTCCACGCCGCCATCAGCAGCGGGAAGTTCCACGGGATAATTTGCCCCACCACGCCCAGCGGCTCGTGGAAATGGTAAGCCACGGTGTGCTCATCAATTTCCGCCGTGCTGCCTTCCTGGGCGCGCAGGCAACCCGCAAAGTAGCGGAAATGATCCACCGCCAGCGGCAGATCCGCATTCAGGGTTTCGCGGATCGGTTTGCCATTGTCCCAGCTTTCGGCAACGGACAGCATTTCCAGATTGGCTTCGATCCGATCCGCCACTTGCAGCAGCAGATTGGCACGCTGCTGAACACTGGTTTTCCCCCAGGCGTCAGCGGCCTGGTGAGCGGCATCCAGTGCCAGATCGATATCGCGCGCGTCGGAACGCGGGAACTGCGCAATCTCACTGCCATCAACTGGCGAGGTGTTAGTAAAGTACTGGCCGCTGAGCGGCTCTATGAATTTGCCCGCAATGTAGTTGCCGTAAGTCGCTTTAAAGGAAACCAAAGCGCCGGGCGTGCCGGGATGTGCATAACGCATCGCAAACTCCTTAATGTAGGGTCAGATGTTCTGAAGCTGGCAGCGGCAACCTGAGGGTCAACAGATTGAACAGCCCGCTGCCAGGGAAGTTATTGCAGCAGACGTGCCAGTTTTTTTCAGCTTGCGATTATTCAATAAATGGTAATACTAATCAGTCGGTTACCAAGAACATAACCCTGTAACTGGCGAGGGATTGAGCGATAAAAATCGCCATCTGTGTTGCATATCGCAACACCACAAAAACCTAAAAGCTACAATGTCGCAACACTTTGCTAAGGCATGAGGTTACCAATGCAGGGAAATTCATCCGCCGCGTTTGCATCAGCCGTAAATACCAATCCGCTCTTAAGTGATTCCTGGTTTCGCAGCCAGCTTTACGGCCTTGATCGCACCGCTGATGACTTTCCTCGTGTACGCCAGGGAGAGCTGGCGGATTTGCTGGCCAGCAACAGTGGCATGCAACAATTTGCCCAGCCGGTGATCAATCAGCTGGCGCAGAAGATGGCCGGGAAACAATCGGTGGTGATCCTCTCCGATGCCAGCGGTATGGTGCTGCATACCTTTGGCGATATGCAGTCGATGGAAAAAGCCCAGCGTTATGCGCTGTCACCCGGCAACCTCTGGAGCGAATGCGGACGCGGCACCAACGCCATCGGCACCGCGCTGGCGATCGATGATGGTTGTGAAATTGATGGCCAGCAGCACTTCCTGACGTTGAATCAGGGCCTGTACTGCGCCGCCATGCCGCTACAAATGCCGAACGGCCAGATTGCTGGCGTGATTGATATCTCCGGCCCGGCCCACTTCCCCCATCCGCAGACTTTCAGCTGGGTCAAAGCCGCCGCTAAGCAGATTGAATACCTGTGGGTGAAGCAGAGCCTGCATCCGCAACAATGGCTGATGAGCCTGCACGGGGAACCGCAGGGCATCGATACCAGCGACGAGCTGCTGCTGGTGTTCTCCGATAATGTGCTGACGGCGGCCAATCGTCTGGCGATGCGCGAGCTGGCGCTCAGCGCGGAACAGCTCGGTACGCTGACCTTCCAGCAGCTGTTCCCGCAGCAGAACCAGGCCGCCAACACCATCCCGCTGCCGCTGAATCACGGCGCGCAAACCTGGTATTTCCGCCTGCGCGCCCCTACCCGCACCCATTTTGCCACCCCAGCCGACACCGCCAGCGACCTGCCCTTCTCCCTGCGTCGCGATGGCGAAAAAATGGTGCGTCTGCTTAATGCGGGCGTTTCATTGTGCATCCTCGGAGAAACCGGGAGCGGTAAAGAGTATGTCAGCCGCGCGCTGCATCAGCAGAGCCGCTGGCGCGAAGGTAAGTTTGTCGCCATCAACTGTGCCGCCATCCCGGAATCGCTGATCGAGTCCGAATTGTTTGGCTATCAGCCCGGTGCCTTTACCGGCGCGAGCAAAAATGGCTACATCGGCAAAATCCGTGAGGCCGACGGCGGCGTGCTGTTCCTCGACGAAATTGGCGACATGCCGCTGGCGCTGCAAACCCGCCTGCTGCGCGTGTTGCAGGAAAAAGAAGTGGCGCCGCTCGGCTCCAGCCGCAGCTGGCCGGTCAACTTTGCCGTTATTTGCGCGACCCATCGCGATCTGGCGCTGCGTGTAGCCGAGGGCGAATTCCGTGAGGATTTGCTCTACCGGTTACAGGAATTTTCCATGACCATCCCGCCGCTGCGCGACTGGCCTGATTTACAAGGGTTTATTTACCGTTTGTGGCTGGAGCTGGGCGGCGCGGAACGCGATATTCAGCTGACACCGTCGCTGCTGGACGCGCTGGCGCAGCTGCCCTGGCCGGGCAATGTGCGTCAGTTACGCAGCCTGCTGCGCGTACTGCTGGCGCTGGCCGATGAAGGGGAAGAAGTGAGTGAAGTGCATCTGCCGGCCGAATATCGTCGCGCGGCGCCCGTGGCGGTGGCAGAAGATATGCAGAGTCATGATGAACGGCTGATTGCCGATACCCTGCAACGCTTTAACGGCAATATCAGCAAAACGGCGCAGGCGTTAGGTATCGCCCGCAGCACGCTGTATCGCCGTGCTGCGCGCGACAAACGCGATTAATCGCGGAAGTTTTTGAACTGGAACGGCTGGCCGAGGTTGCCGCCGCGCACCAGCGCCATGGCGCTTTGCAGGTCGTCGCGTGACTTGCCGGTCACGCGCAGTTCATCGCCCTGAATCTGGGTCTGGACTTTGAGCTTGCTGTCTTTAATCAGCTTAACCAGCTTCTTCGCCACGTCGCTTTCGATGCCTTTTTTCAGTTTGGCTTCGACGCTCCAGCTTTTACCGCTGTGTTCGATCTCTTCCGGGACGTCAATTGCCGCCCCTTCAATACCGCGCTTCAGCAGTTTTTCCCTTAAAATATCCACCAGCTGTTTAACCTGAAAATCAGATTCGGTGCTGATTTTGATGGTCTCATTCTTTTCGTTCAGCTCAATGCTGGCGCTGACGTTGCGGAAATCAAAGCGGGTAGACAGTTCACGGCTGGCATTTTCCACCGCATTACGGACTTCCTGCAATTCGACTTCAGAAACGATATCGAAAGATGGCATCTTGTCTTCTCCTGACGCTAAAGTGACATGCATAATACGCGTCTTGTCGCGCTAATAAAACACGATACACCGAAAGCTATACTGTAAGTGTGTTGTAAAAATGATAACCCGCCAGCGGGAGGCAAAATGAAAATTACCGTGTTGGGTTGCGGCGCCCTGGGTCAGATTTGGCTCGCTGCTCTCGCACGCCAGGGGCACGATGTACAGGGCTGGTTGCGTGTGCCGCAGCCGTACTGCTCGGTGAATGTCGTTGATCCGGAAGGCCACGTCAGCAACCACACCTTTATTGCCAATGACCCGCTGTTTCTGGCGGAGAGCCAGTTATTACTGGTGACGTTAAAAGCCCCGCAGGTGTCGCCATCGGTGAAGAACCTGCAAAGCGTGTTTCCTGCCCATGCGCCCATTCTGTTGCTGCACAACGGCATGGGAACGCTGGATGAGCTGAAGGATGTGCCGCAGCCACTGCTGCGCGGCATCACCACCCATGCCGCCATGCGCGATGGTACCGTGATCAAACATGTGGCGCAGGGGGTAACCCATATTGGCCCGGCCAGCCGCGAGAGTGAAGCGATGAGCGACATCGCTGACATCCTGCATCAGGCATTGCCCGATGTGGCCTGGCATAACGACATTGCCGCCGCCTGCTGGCGCAAGCTGGCGGTGAACTGCGTGATTAACCCGCTGACGGTAGAACATGATTGCCAGAACGGCGCCCTGCGCGCCTGGCCGGAGCAGATTGCCCGACTTTGCGAAGAGATCGCCTGGGTGATGGAGCGTGAAGGCCACCATATTGCCGTCGATAATCTGCGCGACATCATCTATGACGTGATCGACAACACCGCCGCCAACGTCTCCTCAATGTTGCAGGACGTGCGGGCGCAGCGCCAGACTGAAATTGATTACATTACCGGCTACCTGCTGCGCCGCGCGCGGGCGCAGGGCATTGCGGTGCCGGAAAACACCCGTTTGTATGACCTGATTAAACGCAAGGAGTCCCAATATGAGCACGAACGCATCGGTTCTGGTTTGCCTGGCACATGGCAGTGAAGAGACCGAAGCGGTCACCACCATCGATTTGCTGGTGCGTGGCGGTTTGCAGGTCACTACCGCCAGTGTCGAAAGCGATGGCAGCCGGGAAATCGTCTGCTCGCGCGGCGTGCGTTTGCTGGCCGACGCACCGCTGGTAGAAGTGGCGGATAACGATTTTGCTGCCATCGTCCTGCCAGGGGGTTTAAAAGGGGCAGAAACCTTCCGCGACAGCCCGCTGCTGGTGGAAACCGTGCGCCAGTTTCATCTCTCCGGTCGCATCGTGGCAGCGATTTGCGCCGCGCCTGGCACGGTGCTGATCCCGCACGATCTGTTCCCGGTGGGGAATATGACCGGCTTCCCCGGTCTGAAAGAGACCATCCCGGAAGGAAAATGGATGGAACGTCGGGTGGTATGGGACCCGCGCGTGAATCTGTTGACCAGCCAGGGACCAGGCACCTCGATTGATTTTGCGCTGAAGCTGATTGATCTGCTGGTGGATAAAGAGAAAGCGCGCGATGTGGCATCGCAGCTGGTGCTGGCGGCAGGAATTTATAATTACGAGGAATCGTAACGCGTAAAACCTGTAGCGGCGCGATTTATCACGCAATTCCGTGTGCGTTGCCGGAAAAACCCGCGCGATAAATCGCGCCGCTACCGGGTATATCGACCTTAAGGTCGATATACCTTCACATTGGTAAAGCCCTGCTCATGCAGGTACAGCGCCTGTAAACGGCTCATCACGCCGCGATCGCAGTACAGCAACCAGGTTTTGCTCTGGTCAAGATCGCCAAACTGGGTGCTCAGCTTGTAGAACGGCAGCGACTTCACTTCAACCCCTTCCAATGCCAGCGGCGTATCATCCTGCTCATCAATCGAACGGATATCCAGCACCACGTCATTGTCCGTGAACGATGCGACAGTCTCCACTTCCACCACGTCTTCCTGCGTCTGCTCAGCGATATCGCGGATATCCACGTTGCTGGCTTCCTGCACCATACGTTCAAGAATAGTGAAATCGAAGTTCTGTTCTTCCGCTTCGATCTTCGCCTTCACCGCTTTTACCGTCGGGCTTTTCGAAATCACGCCGCAATATTCCGGCATGGTGCGGGCAAAATCTTCGGTGCCAATCTCACGTGCCAGCTTGATGATGTGCTCTTTGTCGTGGGAAATCAGCGGACGCAGAATCAGCGTATCGGAAGCGTTGTCGATCAAACGCAGGTTAGTCAGCGTCTGGCTCGATACCTGGCCCAGCGCTTCGCCGGTAACCAGCGCCTGCACGCCGTAGCGCTCGGCAATCATTGACGCCGCGCGTACCATCATACGCTTCAGCACCACGCCCATCTGACCATCATCAACCTTCTCGAGGATCTCACCGACCACCGGTTCAAAATTGATGGCGACGAAACGTACGCGATGCGAACGGCCAAAGCGGTTCCACAGATAATGTGCCACCTGGCGCACGCCAATCTCATGGGCGGCACCGCCGAGATTGAAGAAGCAATAGTGCACGCGGCAACCACGGCGCATCAGCATATAGCTGGAAACGCCTGAATCGAAACCACCGGAAATCAGCGACAGCACATCTTCCTGGGTACCGATCGGGAAACCGCCCAGCCCTTCATAGCGGCCAGTGATCAGCAGCAGGCGTTCGTTCTCAATCTCCAGATTCACGGTTTCATCAGGATTGTTCAGCTGCACGCGCGCGGTTTCGATGTGCTGGTTCAGACCGCCGCCGACGTAACGCTCCACATCCTGCGAGCTGAAGCTGTGTTTACCACGACGCTTCACGCGTACGCAGAAACTTTTGCCTTCCAGACGTTCGCGATATTGCGCCAGCGTCTGCTCAAAGATGTCATGCATATCGGTGTATTCACGATCTTCCACCGCCAGCACATGGTGAATGCCAGGAATGCGGGTCAGTTCAGTAATAACCGTTTCACGCAGCGACTCGTTCTTCGCCCGCACCACAATGTGGTCCCAGTGACGCACGACCGCGACGTCATCATCTAAGGTACGAAGAATGTTACGAATGTTCCCGGTCAGGATCTTGATAAAGCGCAGTCGCACCGACTGACTCTTGATGGTGATTTCGGGGAAAAGCTTGATGATAAACTTCATGGCGACACAGGTTCGTTGGGCAAATAAGTGCTAAAAGCATCGGCACTTAGCTGGTAAAATCACATAATTGCGGGCATGAGCAGGAGCGTCCGCATCCGAGGCGCGAGAGTATATCACCTTTGTCAGGTGACTGCTTCTGCATCCGCAGTCACATTCATTATTTTGCTAATTAATCCTCGTCGGCTACCATGACCGACTGCAAGATGATGACCCAACCTGTGAGTCGACACTGATTATGCCGAAAAAAGCCGAAGCGCCCGCCAGTTTTGAAAGCGCAATACAGCAGCTGGAACAGATCGTCAGCCGTCTGGAGAGTGGCGAACTGCCGCTGGAAGAGGCGCTGAAAGAGTTCGAACGTGGCGTCCAGCTGGCACGCAGCGGTCAGCAAACCCTGCAACAGGCAGAGCAGCGCGTGCAGATTCTGCTCAGCGACGATAAAGATGCCGCGCTCGCCCCTTTTACCCCGGAAGATAACTGATGGATTTTGCCAAACTGCTGAGCGCCTATCACGAAAGAGTGAACCTTGCGCTGACGCGCCTGTTAGATCCACTTCCTTTTCAGAGTTCTCCTCTGGTGAATGCCATGCAATATGGGGCACTATTAGGCGGTAAGCGTCTGCGCCCTTTTCTGGTTTACGCCACCGGTGAGATGCTGAAGGCCGATCCGGCCAGCCTGGATGCGCCCGCTGCGGCGGTCGAATGCATTCATGCTTACTCTTTGATTCATGACGATCTGCCTGCGATGGATGACGATGCGCTTCGCCGCGGGCAGCCAACCTGCCATATCAAATATGGTGAAGACACGGCGATCCTCGCCGGCGATGCCCTGCAAACTCTGGCGTTTTCCATACTGGCTGACCAGCCGATGCCCGGCGTCAGTGCAGAAGCGCGTATCGCGATGATTTCTGAACTGGCTCAGGCCAGCGGCGTCGCGGGGATGTGCGGTGGTCAGGCGCTGGATCTCGCCGCCGAAGGCAAAGACATTGACCTGGCGCTGCTGGAGCGAATCCACCGCCATAAAACCGGCGCATTAATTCGCGCCGCAGTGCGTCTTGGTGCACTGACGGCGGGCGAGCCGGGTCGTAAAGCCTTACCGATACTGGATGTGTATGCCAACGCCATCGGACTGGCGTTTCAGGTGCAGGATGACATCCTGGATGTCGTGGGTGACACTGCCGTGCTGGGCAAAACCCAGGGCGCCGATCAGGCGCTCGGCAAAAGCACCTATCCGGCACTGATGGGGCTGGATCAAGCCCGCCAAAAAGCCTGGGACCTCTATCAGGAGGCGCTGGGCGCGCTGGATATTCTGGCCGCGCAATCATTTAACACGACAGCATTACAAGCGCTGGCTAGCTTCATAATTGAACGCGATAAATAACTTTCATAATGAGTCTCTGATGAGTTTTGATATTGCAAAATACCCGACACTGGCGCTGGCAAGCTCGGTACAGGAATTACGTTTACTGCCGAAAGAAAAACTTCCGGTTCTTTGTGACGAGCTGCGTCAGTATTTGCTGGACAGCGTCAGCCGCTCCAGCGGCCACTTCGCTTCGGGTCTGGGCGTCGTCGAACTAACCGTGGCGCTGCATTATGTTTACCACACCCCGTTTGACCATCTGGTGTGGGACGTAGGCCATCAGGCTTATCCCCATAAAATTCTGACCGGACGCCGCGATCGCATCGGCACCATCCGCCAGAAAAATGGCCTGCATCCGTTCCCATGGCGGGAAGAGAGCGAATTCGACGTGCTGAGCGTTGGCCACTCCTCGACCTCCATCAGCGCGGCACTGGGCATGGCCGTTGCCGCCGAGCGTGAAGGCAAAGGTCGTCGCACCGCGGCGATCATTGGCGATGGCGCGATCACCGCCGGTATGGCGTTTGAAGCCATGAACCACGCGGGCGACATCAAACCGGATATGCTGGTGATCCTCAACGACAACGAGATGTCGATCTCCGAAAACGTGGGGGCGCTGAACAATCGCCTGGCGCAGATCCTCTCCGGTAAAATCTATTCGCGCCTGCGCGAAGGCGGCAAGCGCGTGTTGGGCGGCCTGCCGCCGATCAAAGAGCTGGTGAAACGGACCGAAGAACATCTGAAAGGGATGGTGGTGCCGGGCACGCTGTTTGAAGAACTCGGCTTTAATTATATCGGCCCGGTAGACGGCCATGACGTGCTGGCGCTGGTGAATACGCTGAAGAATATGCGTGACCTGAAAGGGCCGCAGTTCCTGCATATCATGACCAAAAAGGGCAAAGGCTACGCGCCCGCGGAAGAAGATCCGATTACCTGGCACGCAGTGCCGAAATTCGATCCGGCCAGCGGTTCGCTGCCGAAAAGCGCCGGTGGTCTGCCGAGCTACTCAAAAGTGTTCGGCAGCTGGCTGAGTGAGATCGCCGCTGACGATGCGCGCCTGATGGCCATTACCCCGGCGATGCGTGAAGGCTCGGGAATGGTGAGTTTTTCCCGCGACTATCCGCAGCAATATTTTGACGTTGCCATTGCCGAACAGCACGCAGTGACCTTCGCTGCGGGCATGGCGATTGGCGGCTATAAACCGATTGTGGCGATCTATTCCACCTTTCTGCAACGCGCCTATGATCAGGTGATCCACGATGTCGCGATTCAGAAGCTGCCCGTGCTGTTTGCCATCGATCGTGGCGGCATCGTGGGTGCTGACGGACAAACCCATCAGGGCGCGTTCGATCTGGCCTATCTGCGCTGCATTCCGGGCATGGTCATTATGACGCCAAGCGACGAGAACGAATGTCGCCTGATGTTGTACACCGGTTACCATTATCAGGATGGCCCCAGTGCGGTGCGCTATCCGCGCGGCACCGGCACCGGCGCCACGCTGGATCCGCTGGCCAGCCTGCCGCTTGGCAAAGGCGTGGTGAAACGTCAGGGCGAGAAGCTGGCGATCCTCAACTTCGGTACCCTGCTGCCGGAAGCCGCCGCCGCGGCTGAAGCGCTGAATGCGACTCTGGTTGATATGCGTTTCGTCAAACCGCTGGACGAAGCGTTAATTGCTGAACTGGCGGCCAGCCACGACGCGCTGATTACCCTGGAAGAAGGGGCGATCATGGGCGGCGCAGGCAGCGGCGTGAACGAATTTGTCATGGCGAAACGCCTGCGCGTCCCGGTGCTGAACCTCGGCCTGCCCGATGAGTTCATCCCGCAGGGTACCCAGGAAGAAGTGCGCCATGACTACCAGCTGGATGCCGCCGGTATTCAGCAGCAAATCGCCAGCTGGCTCGCGCAGTAATCCCCTTGCTCGCTCACCGCCCGGTGAGCGAGCCTGCTGCTATGCTTAAGGGATGATTTTCCCTTAAGCATAAGAGCAGGAGCCCCCATGAAAACCATCCGTTTAGGCCAGACCGACTTACAGGTTTCGCGTCTCTGCTTAGGCTGCATGACCTATGGCGACCCGATGCGCGGCAAGCACGCCTGGACATTACCGGAAGAGAGTAGCCGACCGCTGATCAAACAGGCGCTGGAGGCCGGCATCAACTTTTTTGATACCGCCAACTCCTATTCCGACGGCAGCAGCGAAGAAATTGTCGGCCGCGCGCTGAAAGATTTTGCCCGCCGCGACGACGTGGTGGTGGCCACCAAGGTCTACTTTCCGCTGAGTAATCTATCGCAGGGGTTGTCCCGCAAAAATATCCTGCAATCGATTGAACACAGCCTGGAGCGGCTCGGCATGGAGTATGTCGACCTGTTGCAGATCCACCGCTGGGATTACGACACGCCCATTGAGGAAACGCTGGAAGCCCTGCACGACGTGGTTCAGTCCGGTAAAGCGCGCTATATCGGCGCCTCTTCGATGCATACGGCGCAATTCGAACAGGCGCTAGCTTTGCAGGCCCGCGAAGGCTGGACGCGTTTTGTCAGTATGCAGGATCAGTACAACCTGATTCAGCGCGAAGAAGAGAACGAAATGCATCCGCTATGTCTGCGTGAAGGCATTGCGGTGCTGCCGTGGAGTCCGCTGGCGCGCGGTAAACTGACGCGTCCGTGGGGAGAAACCACCGCGCGTTCGGTCTCAGATGAGGTGATGGAAAAACTCTACAGCAGCACCGAAGAGAACGATGCCGCCATCGCCCAGCGTATTGAGACGCTGGCCGCCGATAAGGGCGTAACGCGGGCGCAGATCGCGCTGGCATGGCTGCTGCATAAACCGGCGGTGACCGCGCCGATTATTGGCGCATCCCGCGCGCAGCAGTTCGATGAATTGGTGAAAGCGGTGGATGTCGAGCTGAGTTCAGTGGATATCGCCGAGCTGGAGTCGGTGTATCAGCCGCATCCGGTAGTGGGATTTGAATAATTTTGTAGGGTGGCCATTTACGGCCACCCGGCAAATCACAACATTACGTGCCCTAAGCCATACAAAATCACCGCTGAAATCACCCCAGCGATAATATCGTCGACCATAATTCCCATGCCGCCATGGACGTTCTGATCGAACCAGCGGATCGGCCACGGCTTCCACATATCCAGAATACGGAAGATCACAAAGCCTGCCAGCACCCACTGCCAGCTCATCATCGGGATCGCCATCAGGGTGATCCACATACCGATAAACTCATCCCAGACGATGCTGCCGTGATCGTGCACACCCATATCTTTGGCGGTGCGATGGCACAGATAGACGCCGACGCTGATGCCGATCAGCACCAGCAGGGTATAGATCTGCAACGGCAGAAAGGTCATCAGCCACCAGAACGGGATCGCCGCCAGCGATCCCATGGTGCCCGGCACCACCGGGCTTAAGCCACTGCCAAAACCGGTCGCCAGCAGATGCCACGGATTGGACATGCGCAGGCGACCGCGGGCTACATCTTTATTTAACGTCAAAGTGATCAAATCCTTTGTGATGAAAACTCACCGGTTTGCCGTTTTCCAGCAGGGTGAGTCCGTCCGCTTCCGGTGCGATCTGACCAATGCAGGTGTAAGGCACGCCAAGATGGCCGAGCGCCACATCAAGTGCGCCACGATTCACTTCCGGCACGGTAAAGCACAGCTCGTAGTCTTCACCGCCGCTCAGCGCCCAGCGCTGCACCTGGGGCAGCTCGAAATGGTCACGCAGGGCTGGCGAAAGCGGCAGCGCCTCAAGATTGATACGCGCGCCAACGCGGCTGGCCTGCAAAATATGGCCGAGATCGGAGATCAGGCCATCCGATAAATCGATGGCCGAGCTGGCCAGATTGCGCAGCCCCTGCCCTTGCAGCACGCGCGGCATCGGACGCAGATGGCGTTTGATCAGCGCTTCATGCACGGCCGGATCCGACAGGCGGAAGCGATGCTGCAACAGCGCCAGTCCGGCCGCGCTGTCGCCCAGCGTACCGGTGACGAAAATCCAGTCGCCCGGTTTAGCGCCAGAGCGCTTCAGCGCCCGGCCCGTCGGCACCAGGCCATGAATACCCAGCGTCAGGCTTAGCGGACCACGGGTGGTGTCGCCGCCAATCAGCTGCATATCGTAGTAATCAAGCAACTCAAACAGGCTGTCGCTAAACGCCGCCAGCCAGCTTTCGTTCACTTCAGGTAAGGTCAGCGCCAGCGTCAGCCAGGCGGGATCGGCACCCATCGCAGCCAGATCGCTCAGGTTGACCGCGACGGCTTTGTAGCCGAGATCGGCCGGATGGATATCTCGCAGGAAATGCACGCCTTCCACCAGCGTATCGGTGCTGATGGCCAGCGTCTGTTTTTCTGGCACGTTAAGTAAGGCGCAGTCGTCACCAATTCCTTTCTCAACATCGCGGCGGGAGCTGGTGACGCGGTTAAAATAACGTGCGATCAGTTCGAATTCACCACAGGGCATAGTCAGGTCTCAATGAAAAAAGGCCGGGAAGCCGGCCTTTTGCACTTATTTTCTGTTGGGGCGGATTTGTGGAGCGGCTTTATCCAGTACGCCGTTGACAAATTTATGGCTGTCTTCAGCGCCAAATACTTTTGCCAGCTCAATACCTTCGTTGATGGCCACTTTGTAGGGCACATCATCACGTTTGCTCAGTTCATACAGCGAAATGCGCAGGATGGCTTTCTCGACCTGGCCCAGCTCTTCCAGCTGGCGCGACAGGTAAGGTTTCATCAGACCATCCAGGTACGCGCTGTTGGTCGCCACACCGGACAGCAGTTCGCGGAAGTAGCTGATATCGACGTCTTTGACGTCTTGTTCCGCCAGAAACTGGTATTCCACATCGGCAATGTCGTTCCTGGACAGCTGCCAGGAGTAAAGCGCCTGGACAGCGCACTCACGGGCGCGACGACGAGCAGCAGGTTTCACAAAATTCCCCTTACAAAAATCAGGCTTTGATGGCTTTCAATACGTTAATCATTTCGAGTGCAGTCAGGGCCGCTTCGGCACCTTTATTACCTGCTTTCGTGCCGGCGCGTTCAATCGCCTGCTCGATGTTTTCAGTGGTCAGCACGCCAAAGGTGACCGGAATATCGCTGTTCATAGCGACGTCCGCGATACCCGAGCTGGCTTCACCGGCCACATATTCGAAGTGTGCAGTGCCGCCACGGATCACGGTACCCAGCGCTACGATAGCGTCATATTTACCGGTTTTGGCCAGCGCACGCGCAGCCAGTGGCAATTCATAGGCGCCCGGAACCCAGACAATGGTGATATTTTCGTCTTTCACCTGGCCAATACGCTTCAGCGCATCAACCGCACCGTTCAGCAGGCTGTCATTAATGAAGTTGTTAAAACGCGCAATTACGATGGCAACGTTAGCATCAGGCGTGGCAACAGGAGCTTCGATAACTTTCATACATATCCTTTGGGAGTTGTTATAGCCCCGCAGGGGGGCGGATTCTATCATACAATTTGGCGACGCGCTCAGGCTTTTCAGCGCGGCGTCAGGGTCAGACGCAGGTCCTCGCCTACCTGGCGCACATCGCTAAAATTCAGGGCCGGGGCCGCAGCGAGACGCTCCAGTCCAGGCAGTTCGCACAGGCCACGCGCGGCGTTACCCAGCAGCTTCGGCGCCAGATAAACAATCAGTTCATCGACCAGTCCGGCCTGCAATAACGCTCCGGCCAGTGACGCCCCCGCTTCAACCCAGACGTTATTAATCTGGCGCTGACCGAGCAACATCATCATCCCCACCAGATCCAGCCGCCCTTCATGCTGCGGCACGGCAATCTGCGTGACGCTCTGCGGCCAGGCCTGCTGGTCCGGCTGGCTGCGCATCAGCCAGGTTTCGCCCGGCTGATCGATCAGACGATGCTGTGGCGTAACACGCTGCTGGCTGTCGATCACCACGCGGACCGGCTGGCGCAGCTGGGTTTCGTCGAGCTGCTGGCGCACGTCATCATTCAGTTCGTTCCAGCGCACCGTGAGTGACGGGTTATCCGCCAGCACCGTGGCGCTGGTGGTAAGAATAGCCGAACTCTGGGCACGTAAACGTTGCACATCGCGCCTTGCGGCTGAAGAAGTGATCCATTGGCTTTCGCCGCTCGCCATTGCGGTACGGCCATCCAGTGAGGCCCCCAGCTTGAGCTGGATCCACGGGAAACCGGTGCGCATCCGTTTCAGGAAGCCGCGATTGAGTGCTTCCGCGTCGTTCATCATCAGACCGTGGCTGACCTCAATCCCCGCCTGTTGCAGACGATAGAGACCGCGCCCGGCGACCTGCGGATTAGGGTCCTGCATCGCCGCCACCACCCGGCTGACACCGGCAGCGATCAATGCATCGCAGCAGGGTGGCGTGCGGCCATGATGGCTACAGGGTTCAAGGGTGACATAGGCGGTCGCGCCACGCGCGTTGTCGCCCGCCATGCGTAACGCATGGACTTCGGCGTGCGGCTCACCGGCACGCTGATGGTAGCCTTCGCCAACAATCTCGCCGTCGCGCACAATCACACAACCGACGTTAGGGTTCGGTGTGGTGGTAAAACGTCCGCGACGCGCCAGCTCCAGCGCGCGCGCCATATAGCGTTCGTCGGTCATGGATTAGTCCTGTAAGCGGGCGATCTCTTCGCCAAAATCACGAATATCTTCAAAGCTGCGGTAAACCGAGGCGAAGCGAATATAAGCTACTTTGTCGAGCTTCTTCAGTTCGTCCATCACCAGGTTGCCAATCAGCTTACTGGGGATTTCGCGCTCGCCGGTGGCGCGCAGCTGAGTTTTGATATGGCTGACGGCGCTCTCCACCGCATCGGCACTCACCGGGCGCTTCTCCAGCGCCTTCATCATGCCGCTGCTGAGCTTATCTTCGTTGAAGGGTTCACGCACATCATTGCTTTTTACCACGCGCGGCATCACCAGCTCAGCCACTTCAAAGGTGGTAAAACGCTCATGACACACCAGACACTGGCGGCGACGACGCACCGATGATCCTTCACTAACCAGGCGCGAATCTATCACTTTGGTGTCCACAGCGGAGCAGAATGGGCAATGCATGAGGTTTCCTGTCGCGAGATAAAGGGGCCACACAGTGTAGCGCGATCTCGGTTTCAACAAAATGTGTTCATGTAACAAGCTTATGTTTCCTCGCCGTTGTCACAGCAAACAAGCCAATGCCAGCGCATCCTGATAAGATCGCCGCCGGACAAATTTTACGTATTTCCCAACAACGGAAAGGACATTGCATGACGATCAGGATGTTATGGGCGCCGGCAGCGCTTTCTTTGCTGGTTCTGAGCGGTTGTAGTTCAACGCCGGTTTCACCGCAGGTTACTCAGCTGCATCAGGAAGTCAGTCAGCTGAATCAGCAAATGCGTCAGCTGACGAATCAGGCCAGCGCGCTGGAAATTCAGGGTCAGCTTAACGGGCAATCCAGCCAGGGCGCATGGTTGCTGCCGCAAGCCAGCACGCCAGTGGAGCTGCAAACCCAGCTCGGCAAACTGCGTCTGTCGCTGACGAATGTGGCTGTTGAGGCCGGTGGCAGCCGCGCCAGCCTGAATATCCGCTCGACCAATGACCAACCGGTTCCGGCGCTGAGCGCCACCGTGGTCTGGGGCGAGCTGGACCCGGCCAGCGGCAAACCGCTTAATGCGGAAAGCCTCAGCCAGACCATCAGCGTGCCCGCCAGCCTGACGCCACGCAGCGAGGTCAGCGTGCCGCTGCGCCTCAGTGGCCTGACGCCTGAGCAGCTCGGCTATGTACGTATTCATGACGTCACCGGCGTTGCCGCCAGCAGCACAACCCGCTGATCGACAGACAAAAAAAACGGGCTGCCCTGAGGCAGCCCGTTGTGCTTTCTGCAAACTGTTACGGCATGATTGAAGGCTGATCGGCGCCTTCTTTCTCTACCTTCTGCACCAGCATATGTTCACGCTTCATGCCCAGCTTCAGCGCCAGCGCTGAAGAGACGTAGATTGATGAGATGGTACCAATGGTCACACCAATCAGCATGGTCAGCGAGAAGCCTTTCAGCAACGCACCACCGAAGATGAACAGGATCAGGATCATCGCCAGCGTCGTCAGCGAGGTGATCAGGGTACGGCTCAGCGTCTGGGTCAGCGACACGTTGGTAATATCGTAAGACGAACCGCGACGAATTTTGCGGAAGTTCTCACGAATACGGTCGGAAACCACGATTTTATCGTTGAGCGAGTAACCAATCACCGACATCAGCGATGCCACGATGGTCAGGTCGATCTCGACATGGAACAACGCCAGCAGGCCGCAGGTGATGATCACGTCATGCGCCAGCGCCAGTACGGTGCCGAGTGCCAGACGCCACTCAAAGCGGATACCGATGTAGATCAGAATCGCAATCAGCGCCGACAGCAGCGCCATCGCCCCCGCCTGCGCCAGATCGCTGCCCACGCTTGGGCCGACGAACTCGATACGCTTGACGGTTGCGTTCTGCTGCGCGGTTTCGTTAATCACCGAGACCACTTTGTTGCCCAGTTCCTGACCCGCCGGGCCCTGAACCGGCGCCATGCGCACCACTACGTCACGGCTGCTGCCAAAGTTCTGTACCAGCGGTTCCTGGAAACCGGCTTTCACCAGCGCTACGCGCAGGCTGTCCAGCTCGGTCGGTTTTTCCAGGTTGATCTCAATCACCGTCCCGCCGGTAAAGTCGAGGCCCCAGTTGAAGCCTCGCACGCCAACGATGGCGATAGCCGCCACAATCAGCAAGCCGGAGATGATAAAGGCCAGCGTGTCCCAGCGCATAAAGTCAACGACCTTACGCCCGTGGTTCAGCTGTTCAATACTGTATTCCTGTGCCACAACGCACTCCTTAGATAGACAGCTTGTTGATGCGTTTGCCGCCGTACACCAGGTTAACGATGGCACGGGTGCCGACGATAGCGGTAAACATGGAGGTCGCGATACCGATAGCTGTGGTAATCGCAAAACCTTTGATTGAACCGGTACCGACCGCATAAAGAATGATGACTTTAATCAGCGTCGTGACGTTGGCATCGACGATACTGGAGAAGGCGCCTTTGTAGCCTTCGTGAATCGCCTGCTGCACGGAACGTCCGTTACGCAACTCTTCTTTAATACGTTCGTTAATCAGTACGTTCGCATCCACCGCTACCGCCAGCGTCAGCACGATACCGGCAATACCCGGCATGGTGAGCGTTGCCCCCGGCAGCAGTGACATGATGCCGACAATCAGCACCAGGTTACACAGCAGGGCGCTGGTGGCGATCAGACCGAATTTCTTATAGAACACCACCATAAAGATGATGGACGCAATCAGACCCCACAGACAGGCTTCGAGACCCTGCGTGATGTTCTGCTGACCCATAGTTGGGCCGATAGTGCGTTCTTCGACAATCTGAATCGGCGCAATCAACGCACCGGCACGCAGCAGCAGCGACAGCTGACGGGCTTCGTTCGGGTTGTTGATGCCGGTGATACGGAAGCTGTTACCGAGGCGCGACTGAATGTTCGCCACGTTAATCACTTCTTCCTCTTTCACCAGAATCGCACGGCCATTCGCGTCTTTCTTACCACTGTCCTTGTACTCCACAAACAGGGTCGCCATCGGCTTACCGATGTTGTCCTTGGTGAAGTTCGACATGATGTTACCGCCCGCGCCATCCAGTGAAATGTTCACCTGCGGCTGGTTGTACTCATCCATGCTGGACGTGGAATCGGTGATGTGGTCACCGGTCAGAATCACGCGTTTGTACAGCACCACAGGCTGGCCGTCACGCGTCTGCTTCACTTCAGAGTCGCCCGGAACACGGCCACTGGCCGCAGCACTCGGATCCACGCTGGTGTTGACCAGACGGAATTCCAGCGTCGCCGTTGCGCCCAGAATTTCTTTGGCACGCGCCGTATCCTGGATACCCGGCAGTTCAACCACAATGCGGTCAGAACCCTGACGCTGAACCAGTGGTTCCGCAACGCCGAGCTGGTTTACACGGTTACGCAGAATGTTGATGTTCTGCTGCACAGCATATTCACGCGCTTCACTCAGACGCGCATCGCTCATCACCGCACGCAGGGTGTTGGCGCCCTGGCTGGAGATCACCAGATCCTGGTGACGTGACGACAGATAGCTGATCGCCGCATCGCGGCTGGTGCCGTCACGGAAACCAATTTCCACGCCATAGTTAGCAATTTTATTGACGTTGACGTAAGGGATGCCTTTATCGCGCAAATCGCTGCGCAGACCGTCGGCATTCTGCTCCTGCAGTTTGCTCAGTGCGGTATCCATATCCACTTCCATCAGGAAGTGTACGCCGCCGCGCAGGTCAAGACCGAGTTTCATCGGCTCTGCGGCCAGCAGGCTCAGCCAGCGCGGGGTAGCCGGCGCCAGGTTAAGCGCCACAACGTAGCTCTCGCCAAGAGACTTTACAATCGCTTCACGGGCGCGCAGCTGCACATCCGTGTTCGCAAAACGCGCCAGAATCGCGCCATTTTCCAGAGCGAGGGATTTGCTCGGGATATTATCTTGTTTTAATGCAGTCTGGATTTGATCCAACGTTTGCTCACTGGCGGCGACACCGCGCGCACCAGTGATTTGAACGGCCGGATCCTCACCATAAAGGTTGGGAAGCGCATAGAGCAGGCCGACGAGAATCACGACGACCAGCATGATGTACTTCCACAAAGGATAACGGTTTAACACGGCAGTTTCCTTCGGGAAGAAAAAATTACAGCGCCTTCATGGTGCCTTTCGGCAGAACGGCAGCCACGAAATCACGTTTGATTACTACTTCAGTGGTGTCGTTCAGTGCGATAGCGAGGTAGCCGGTTTCTGCCACTTTGGTCACGCGACCTACCAGACCACCGTTGGTCAGCACTTCATCCCCTTTGGAGATGGAATCCATCAACTTCTTGTGCTCTTTGGAACGCTTCTGCTGCGGACGCAGAATCATGAAGTAAAAGATCAGACCAAAGACCACCAGCATGATCACCAGAGAATAAGGACTTCCCTGCGACGGTGCGCCTGCTGCAGCCACAGCGTCAGAAATGAAAAAGCTCATTAAATTTCCCTCATTGATGAATTATCAGACGTTTAACGGCGGAACCGCTTTGCCCGTCCGTTGGTAGAACTCGCTAACAAAGTGCTCTAATTTACCCTCTTCGATGGCCTGGCGTAAACCCGCCATCAGACGCTGGTAATAGCGCAGATTGTGGATAGTATTCAGACGTGCGCCCAATATTTCGTTACAGCGATCGAGATGATGCAAGTAAGCACGACTGTAATTGCGACAGGTGTAACAATCACACTCGGCATCGAGCGGTGAGGTATCATCTTTATGCTTCGCATTGCGGATTTTCACCACGCCATCGGTGACAAACAGGTGGCCGTTGCGCGCATTACGCGTCGGCATAACGCAGTCAAACATATCGATACCGCGACGAACGCCTTCCACCAGATCTTCCGGCTTGCCAACGCCCATCAAATAACGCGGTTTGTCGTGCGGAATTTGCGGACAGACGTGCTCAAGGATACGGTGCATGTCCTCTTTCGGTTCACCCACCGCCAGGCCGCCCACAGCGTACCCATCAAAGCCAATCTCTACCAGACCTTTAACGGACACATCTCGTAAATCTTCGTAAACACTGCCCTGAATGATGCCAAACAACGCATTTTTGTTGCCGAGTGCGTCAAAGCGGTCACGGCTGCGTTTTGCCCAGCGCAGTGACATCTCCATCGAACGTTTGGCGTAATCCCAGTCCGCCGGGTAAGGCGTACATTCGTCGAAGATCATCACGATATCGGAGCCGAGATCGAACTGAATCTCCATCGACTTTTCCGGATCGAGGAAAATCGGATCGCCATTGATCGGATTACGGAAATGCACACCCGCTTCAGTAATCTTACGGATATCGCCCAGGCTAAACACCTGGAAACCGCCTGAATCGGTCAGGATTGGTCCCTTCCACTGCATGAAATCATGAAGATCGCCATGCAACTTCATGATCTCCTGGCCCGGACGCAGCCATAGATGGAAGGTGTTGCCGAGAATGATTTGCGCCCCGGTATCCTGAACTTCTTCCGGCGTCATGCCTTTTACCGTGCCGTAGGTGCCCACGGGCATAAACGCCGGGGTTTCTACCACGCCACGATCAAAAACCAGACGGCCACGGCGCGCGCGCCCGTCGGTAGTATCTAACTCAAATTTCACATTGACCTCATCATCAGAGAAACAGTCTGACGTTTAAACCCCAACGTTCTCGTCGGGTGCATTGGGATTACGGGTAATGAACATGGCATCCCCGTAGCTAAAGAAACGGTACTGCTCCGCCACCGCCGCGTGATACGCCGCCATGGTGTGCTGATAACCGGCAAACGCCGACACCAGCATAATCAGGGTCGATTCCGGCAGATGGAAATTGGTGATCAACGCGTCGATCACCTGATACTGATAGCCGGGATAGATAAAAATCTGCGTGTCATCAAAGAACGGCGCAATCAGCGCGTCTTTGCTGGCCTTTGCTGCGCTCTCCAGCGAACGTACCGAGGTGGTGCCTACAGCCACCACGTTGTTGCCGCGCGCTTTACAGGCCAGCACCGCATCCACAACCTCCTGCGGCACTTCTGCGTATTCGGCGTGCATGGTGTGATCTTCGATGGTTTCCACCCGCACCGGCTGGAAAGTCCCCGCGCCGACGTGCAGCGTGACAAACGCCATCTCAACCCCTTTGGCTTTCAACGCCTGGAGCAGCGGCTCGTCGAAGTGCAGACCCGCCGTCGGCGCGGCCACAGCACCTGGGCGGGCGCTGTACACCGTCTGGTACAACTCGCGGTCCGCTTCTTCATCCGGGCGATCGATATAGGGCGGCAGCGGCATATGGCCGACGCTGTTAAGGATATCCAGCACCGCGCGATCGTCCTCAAAGGCGATCTCAAACAGCGCATCATGGCGCGCCACCATCGTGGCTTTAACGCTTTCGTCATCGCCCAGCAGTAGTTCAGCGCCCGGCTTCGGCGCTTTTGAGGCACGGACATGCGCCAGCACGCGTTTATCGTCCAGCATACGCTCCACCAGCACCTCAATTTTGCCGCCGCTGGCTTTACGGCCATAAACGCGTGCCGGAATAACGCGGGTGTTATTGAACACCAGCAGGTCGCCGGGGTTGAGCTTCTCCAGCACATCGGTAAATACGCCGTGGCTCAGCGCACCGCTCGGGCCATCCAGCGACAACAAGCGGCAACCGCTACGCTGCGCCTGGGGGTAATGGGCGATCAAAGATTCCGGCAACTCAAAGGCAAAATCGGCTACACGCATGCTTCACTTCTTCAGGACTAAAAAACAGGCGGCATAGTTTAGCGGAAAAGCGACCAATTCTGAACAACTGGCTGCGCCCCGTTGATTCTGCCTATAATGCGCCATGAACTTTCTTGCTCACCTTCATCTGGCCCATCTGGCTAACAGCTCACTGCTCGGCAACTTAATGGCTGACTTTGTGCGCGGAAACCCGCATCAACAGTGGTCTGCACCGATTGCCGACGGCATTATGCTGCATCGACGTCTGGACGGTATGACCGATAGCCTGCCGGAAGTCCGCGAGGCGCGGCAGTGGTTTCGCGCGGAAACCCGTCGCGTGGCCCCCATTACGCTGGACGTCATCTGGGATCATTTCCTCGCCCGTCACTGGGATCAGATGCATCCTGAACAGTCGCTGACCGCCTTTACCGCCGCCGCCGAACGGGAAATCATGCCGCAGCTGAGCGGCACGCCGGAAGGGTTTATTGAGTTAAATTCGGTGATGTGGCGTGAGCGCTGGTTTGAACATTACGCCGAGCCAACGCGCCTGGCGCGAGTGCTGAACGGCATGGCGCATCGCCGCCCGCGTCTCGCCGCGTTACGTGATTCGTACGAGGATTTCGTCACCCACTACGACGGGCTGGAGCAGCAGTTTTTCCGCTTCTATCCACGCCTGATGGCGCTGGCCCGCACGCAACAATTGTAACTTTTACAGAGACATTCGCCGCTTCGTCTGCGGCGAGTCCGAAATTTCCTGCCGCCCCGCCTTCCCCGCTCTTGCCAGCCGCAAACATCTGCGGCTTAATGAAGTCTTTCTTAACTTTCGTTACCTGGATCACACAGCCATTTCGCCTGTCCGGGCGTTTTATGCCATTGCGCCTGTCACAAAATCATAAGAGGGAAAGATGTCATCAGCATCACTTACTGAACTTGACGCGCGTTACCACTATGCCTGCGATGTCGCCAAAGCGGCGGCCAGTCGCGCATTGTCCTGGTACCAGCAACGCCATCAACTGGTGATTGAACATAAGAAGGATCTTCAGGATGTGGTCAGCGAAGCCGACCGCAATGTGGAGCAGCTGATTAAAACCCTGATCGCCGAACGCTTCCCGGAAGACGCGGTGCTGGGCGAAGAGAGCGGCGGTGATACTCAGGGCGCGCGCTTTATCTGGGTGGTGGACCCGATTGACGGCACCAGCTGTTTCATCAATGGCCTGCATAACTGGTGCGTATCGCTGGCAATCGTCTGTGAGGATGAAGCGGTGATTGGCGTGGTGTGCGATCCCAATCACCACGAACTTTTCCATGCCTGCCGCGGGAAAGGGGCCTGGGTTAACGACAAACGTATTCAGGCGCACAGCGCCCAACAGCTGAATCAGGGCGTGCTTGGCATCAGCAGCGCCAATAGCCAGCCAGCCGAACCGCTGACTACCTTTATCTCAGCCCTGCTGCAACAGGGCGGGATGTTTATCCGCACCGGCTCTGGCGCGCTGATGAGCGCCTGGGCCGCCGCCGGTCGCCTGATTGGCTACTACGAAGCGCATATGAATCCGTGGGATGGTCTGCCGGGGATCGTGCTGATGCGCGAAGCGGGCGGCGTCACCAATGATTATCTCGGCAATGACGGGCTGAAACACGGCAACCCGGTGCTGCTCGCCAATGCGGTGCTTTATCCGCAGCTGAAAGCGATGCTGCCCGCCTCTTCTCCCCACCTGTAAAGAAAGGATGCGTTAATGTCAGTACGTTCTTCCCTGCTGCTTGCCAGCACGCTGTGGTTGCTGGCGGGTCAAAGTCAGGCTGCCGATACTTACCAGCTGGAAAAAGTGGTGGAAATCAGCCGCCACGGTGTGCGTCCTCCCACTCCCGGCAACCGCAAAGATATGGAACAAGCCACCCAGCGCGCCTGGCCGCAGTGGAGCACCGCCGACGGCGAACTCACCGGCCACGGCTATGCGGCGGTGGTGAACAAAGGGCGCTGGGAGGGCGAGCATTATCGCCAGCTCGGCCTGCTGACGCACGGCTGCCCGACCAGCACGGACATTTACGTGCGCGCCAGCCCATTGCAACGCACCCGCGCCACCGCAGAAGCGCTGGTTGATGGCGCGTTTCCCGGCTGCGGCGTGGCCATTCATCATGTGGACGGTGACACTGATCCGCTGTTTCAGACCGACAACCTGGCGTTCGCCCGCCCCGATCCAGACAAAGAACAGGCGGCGATTGCCGCTAAAGCGGGCGATCTGGCGGCCCTGCAACAACAGCTCCAGCCCGCGGTGCAGCTGCTGAAGCAGGCGGTTTGCGCCCACGGTGACGACTGCGCATTCTTCGCCCGCCCCTGGCAGCTGAAGCAAACCAAAAGCGGCCACACTTACGTGCAGGGGCTGAGCGTGATGGCCAATATGGCGGAAACCCTGCGCCTCGGCTGGAGCGAAAATCTGCCGCTCAGTCAGCTGGCGTGGGGCAATATCACCTCGGCCAGCCAGATTACCGCGATCCTGCCGCTGCTGACCGCCAACTACGATCTCAGCAATGACGTTCCCTACGTGGCTCAGCGCCGCGGCTCGATCTTGCTGGAGGCCGTGCTTAACGGACTGGAGAAAGGCGTCAGCACGCAAAGCAATGCCACGCCGGATACCCGCTGGCTGCTGCTGGTGGCGCATGACACCAATATCGCTATGGTCCGCACCCTGATGAACTTTAGCTGGCAGCTGCCGGGCTATACCCGCGGTAATATCCCGCCGGGCAGCAGCCTGGTATTTGAACGCTGGCGCGATCGGCAAACCGGCGAACGTTTCCTGCGTATCTATTTCCAGGCACAAAGTCTGGATGATCTGAGACAATTAACGCCGGTGGACGCGCATCACCCGCTGCTGCGCCAGGAGTGGCATGAGAAAAACTGTCGGATTACCACGGTCGGCACGCTATGCCCTTATCAATCGACCCTGAATAGCTTCAGCCAGGCGCTGGATAAGCAGGCGATAATTCCCGTCGATTACCCGCACTGATTGTTCGCTGCGCATAGGGTCACCCTTTATGACAACCCTATGCGCACTTAACTAACAACATCACAACCTTAAAGATTTCGTCAGCTTTTGGTCCGCAGTACCTGAGGATTTTCTATATTTCTCGTCAGTGATACGCATTTTCGTCCCTCCGGGTTAACCTGTAACCGTCAAACATCCCTTTATTTCTTATTTTTTTACCCTTGTTTTTCGGCGACAGGATTCGCCGATTTATTTTTATTTATTCGCGTCAGGAAATTATATTCCTGCGAAAATATCTCTGGGTCGCATTATGACTAAACCGGGTATTCACCGCTATCGCGCGGACATTGACGGCCTGCGTGCCGTCGCTATTCTGCTGGTTGTATTATTCCATTCTGGTGTCACCTCCCTGCCGGGGGGATTTATTGGTGTTGACCTGTTCTTTGTTATTTCCGGGTTCTTAATTGGCGGCATCATCAGCCGGGAAATAGCCGAAGGACGCTTCTCTTTTTATCAATTCTACTTACGCCGTATTCGCCGTATCGCGCCCGCGCTATTTTTTATGATGGCGGTATTGCTGCTGCTCGGCTACATCCTGCTGTCGCCGCTCGAATTCAGCCAGCTGGCGAAATATAGCGTCGCGGTCTTCATCTCGGTGCCCAATATGTTGCTGCTGAAAAGCGGTGACTATTTCAGTAGCGATTCCGATCTCAACCCGCTGCTGATGACCTGGTCGCTCGGCATCGAAGAACAATTCTACGTGGTGCTGCCGTTTATCCTGTTGCTGGCCGCGCGCTTCCGGCGTTCGATGGCCGGGGTGATTGTGATCATCAGTGCCGCCTCGCTGCTGGCCTGCCTGTGGGTGACGCCTTTCGCCAGCACCCATGCATTTTATCTGCTGCCGACCCGCGCCTGGGAGCTGGGCGCAGGGGTGCTGCTGGCGCTGTGGCTACCGCAGCCGCTGGCAGGCCGGGTCGCCAGTGGCTGTAACCTGCTTGGCTGGCTGCTGATTGCCGCTTCCGCCGTGCTGATGACCAAAGAAGATAATTTTCCCGGCTGGCTCGCCATTATCCCGGTGGTCGCGGGTTGCCTGATGATCGGCGCACGCGGTCGCCTCAACCAGCTGCTGCTGGAAAACCGTGTGATGCGCTTTATCGGTGCCGTCTCCTACTCCTGGTACTTATGGCACTGGCCTCTGCTCAGCCTGGCCCGCATCTGTAGCGATCATCCGTTAACCGCATGGCAGGGCATCGCCATCAGCGCCCTCGCCCTGTTTATTGCCTGGCTCTCCTGGCGCTTTGTTGAGCAGCCGTTCCGTCACCCACAACGCGCCACGCGCCTGGTGATCCCGGTTTACTGTGCCTCATCGGTGCTGGCGGCGGGCGCCATGCTGGTGCTGTGGCAGACCGGCGGCATGAAATATCGCGTCAGTGAGCAGGTGGTCAACGGCGAATCCTGGAAGATTGCGGCGCAACGTAACCCCTGCCTGCTGGATTACGGCGCCAATTTGCCGTCGCTGAATGCCGAGTGTCATCCGCAGACCGATCGCCCCGGCGTCGCATTAATCGGCGACAGTCACGCCGCCGCGCTGCGTACCTCGGTGGCAGGCTATGCGGTGCGTCAGCATAAACCGCTGTTCCAGCTGACCAAAGCCTCCTGCCCGTTCCTGATCGACGTGACACGCGTGGTTCATCAGGTGCCAAACCATGCACAGCAGTGCGTTGATTTTAATCGCGAAGTGCTGAAGATGGTGTTAAGCGATAAGGTTGATGAGGTGGTGATCAGCGCCTACTGGGCATCCGGTATGAGTATCCTGCCCGGATCTGGCTTCCGTGAACTGGCGCATCCGGAAAAAAGCAATCTGGAGGCGCTGAGAAGCGGCATGGATAAGGTCATCGCCCGGCTGCGTCAGGCCGGGAAGAAAATCACCGTGATTGAGGACGCGCCATCGCTGGATGTCGATCCGCTGCGCTTCAGCAATAACCGTAATATCCCGATCCGCCGCGAGCTGAGCGCCTGGCTGAGCCAATGGGAGGCCCCGCCGCTGCTGACGGAACGCACCAGCCAGTTTCAGTTGCCGGAAGAAGCGGTAGAAAGGTTGCTGAAAAGCTATGCCCAGGCCGGGGTGCGGGTGATGTCGCTGCGGGAGAATCTGTGCAATGACCACGGCTGCATGATCACCAATGATGGCCTGCCGCTGTACTACGACAACAACCACCTCAGCCCCTATGGCGGCGAGATTGCGTTAGGGAAGAACTGGTAAAGAGGGGGAAGCGGCCAGCGGTGGCCGCTTTGCTATCGCACGCTGAGATTAGTTGGCGGAATGCACCGCTGCCTCCTCAATCAGTCGGGCTACCTCGTTCGGATGTGACAGAAATGCCACATGGCTGGCATTCACTTCGACGCTGGTGCTGCCCGCACGTTTATACATAAACCGCTCCAGCGCAGGATTCACCGTCTGGTCAGATGTTGCTACCAGCGCCCAGCTGGGTTTGGTTTTCCAGGCTGCGGCGGTAACCGGTGCGGTAAATGTGGCGACCGACGGCTGCACCTGGGAGCTGGCCATAAAGGCGGCTTCCGCCGGAGCGATATCGGCGGCAAATTCAGCACGGAACTGTGCCGGATCGATGTACAGATGGTTATCAGCGGTCTTTTTGATCGCCTTCGACGCCGCCGGGATTTTGCTGGTCAGGGTCGCCAGACTTTCCCCCACTTCGGGAACAAATGCGGCGATATACACCAGGCCGGCAACCTTCGGATCATTACCCGCCTGGGTGATTACTGCGCCGCCATAGCTATGCCCAACCAGAATGCTGCGGCCCTGCTGCATATCCACCACACGCTGCGTCGCCTGCACATCATCAGCAAACGTGGTTTCAGGCTCCTGAACCACGGAAACCTTATAGCCATCGCGGGTAAGAATGTTGGAAACCCCCTGCCATCCGGAACCATCAGCGAAATAACCATGTACCAGCACGATGTTTTTAACCGGCTGAGTGAGAGCGGCACTGGCGCCATAAGCGGTCAGTACCAGCGAAAATAACGCGACAGCACGAGCAAAACGAAAAGACGCTTTCATGATGTTTATCCTGATTATCGTTGACTAACAGCCTCCGGGGATGGAAACGTTACCCGGCTTAAGTAGGTAGCAGGAGATCGCCATCCCCTGCCCTTTTATCAGCGTGATAATGCTTCAATAAGACGGACAGCCGTTGCGGTAGAAGACGCCGGATTCTGGCCGGTAATCAGCAAACCGTCAGCAACGACGTATGAACCCCAATCAGGCCCACGGGAATAGACACCGCCACTGGCTTTAAGCATGTCTTCCACCAGGAAAGGCACCACGTCGGTCAGACCCACGCCTTCTTCTTCGCTATTGGTAAAGCCGGTGACGTGTTTACCTTCCACCAGCGGGCGGCCATTACTGGCTTTAACATCGCGCAGAACGCCAGGCGCGTGGCAGACCAGTGCCGTCGGCTTTTCAGCCGCAATGAAAGATTCGATCAGCGCAATGGAATGTTTGTCTTCTGCCAGATCCCACAGCGGGCCATGACCGCCAGGATAGAACACGGCGTCAAATTCAGCCTGAGAGACGGAGTCCAGACGGACGGTGGTATCAAGTTGCGCATTGGCGGCCGCATCGGCTTCGAAGCGACGCGTTAAATCGGTCTGGAAGTCCGGTTCGTTACTTTTGGGATCCAGCGGCGGACGCCCTCCTTGCGGCGAGGCCAGTACCACCTCAAAGCCAGCGTCTTTAAAGGTGTAATAAGGTGCGGCCAGTTCTTCTAACCAAAAACCCGTCTTGCGGCCGGTGTTGCCCAGTTGATCGTGTGAAGTCAGTACGAGTAATACTTTCATGGTAGTTCTCCTGAGATGACTAAATTGGTTTGCATGGAGTAGACCGGTCGTCTACATAAAAGTCCTAAAAAAAGCACTTCATACAGAAGTGCATCTCGTGGTGGCTGACACTCAATCAGGCAGTTTCAGCATTTGCCTGGTGGTCGCCATCGCTTTATCAAAAGGCTGAGTGTGACGAACAATTTTGACCATAATGCTGGCCCCCAACCATAACTGATAAAGACTCTGCGCCACATCCTGTGGCAGGCCCTCAATGGAGATGGAGCCTTCTGCCACGCCTTTCTCAATCGCGTGCGCCAGACGTTCCACAATCTGTGATGTCCCGCGCTGCAATGATAAACGCATCGGCTCCGACAGATCCGCCACTTCGGCCCCCAGTTTCACCGCCAGACATTTACCCTGACAATCCTGGAAAGACTGATTATGCTGCCACCCACACCAATAATGGGTGAGCTTCTGCGCCATCGTTAAATCGGGCTGACCTAAAACGATATCAAGTTCGTGCAGATACTCGAGGAAATAGGCTTCCAGCAAGGCTTCACCAAACTCTTCCTTCGAACCGAAATAGTGATAAAACGACCCTTTCGGTACCCCTGCGGCATCAAGGATCTCTTTTAACCCCACAGCGGAAAAGCCTTTCGCGCCGATTATCTGCCTGCCAAGAGCCAGAATACGGTCACGTACATTATGTGTATCTGAAACAGTCGTGTTGTTCATATGATGTAAACTACCCCGAATCCGACCGGTCGTCTAGTGTTTTTTTGTCTTAAGATTTCGATGATATCCTGGGTTGCTTTGCTATTCAGACTGGCCAGCCATCGCTTAAGCAAAAAATTAAGGCCCTGCCATTAAACTGGCGAGGGCCTGTTAACCGAAGAGAGGCTTAGCCTTTACGCCGCGCCAGCGGCCAGGCCAGCAACAGCAGCACAATCCATGCAAAGCCCACATAGAGCGATATGCGCGTGTCCGGGAAGTAGCCAATCAGGGCGATGATAAAGCCGAGGAACAGCACCCCCACCACCGCAGTCGCACTGCCGCCCGGCAGCGCGAATTGCAGCTTACCGGCTTCCTGCTTACCAATTTTGCGACGGAAGGCAATCTGCGACAGCAAAATCATGATCCACACCCAGACGGTGGCAAAGGTCGCCAGCGAGGCGATCACCAGGAACACCTTCTCCGGCATCAGATAGTTGAGATACACCGCAATCAGCATCGCCAGCATCATCACCAGCACCGTCACCCACGGAATGCCGCGCGCGGATACCTTCATAAATATCTTCGGCGCGTGGCCCTGTTGCGCCATACCGTGCAGCATACGCCCTACGCCAAACACGTCACTGTTGATGGCCGACAGCGAAGCCGTCAGCACCACAAAGTTCAGGATGGAAGCCGCTGCGGCAATGCCGAGATGCTGGAAGGTCAGCACGAACGGGCTGCCAGAGGTACCCACCTGGTTCCACGGGTAGATCGACATAATCACAAACAGCGTGCCGACGTAGAACACCAGGATACGCCAGGGAACGGAGTTGATGGCGCGAGGAATCGATTTGCTCGGATCTTTGGCTTCACCGGCGGTGATACCAATAATTTCGATGCCGCCATAGGCAAACATCACCATCTGCAGGGAGAGCAACATGCCGACCACGCCGTGGGCAAAGAAGCCCCCGTTGCTCCACAGGTTATGGATGCCAGTGGGCTGACCGCCGTTGCCGATGCCCCAGAAAATCATCCCGAAACCGGCAACGATCATGATAATGATGGTGGCGACTTTGAAGAAGGAGAACCAGAACTCCACTTCGCCAAACACCTTGACGCTCATCAGGTTGATGGCGCCGATAATCAGCACTACGCTCAGCACCCAAACCCAGTGCGGCACGTCCGGGAACCACACCCCCATGTAGATACCAAAAGCGGTCACGTCAGCGATAGCGACAATCAGAATTTCGAAGCAGTAAGTCCAGCCGGTGATATAACCCGCCATCGGGCCAAGATAATCCTGCGCATAGCGTGAAAAGGAGCTGGCCTGCGGGTTGTTGACCGACATTTCACCCAGCGCGCGCATGATGATATACGCCACCGCGCCGCCAATAATGTACGCCAGCAGCACACTGGGACCCGCCATTTTGATCGCATCGGCTGAGCCGTAGAACAACCCGGTGCCAATCGCCGATCCCAGCGCCATAAAACGGATATGGCGCGTGCTCAGTCCGCGTTTGAGCTTATTGGTTTCTTGCATAACAACAGTACCTTGAAAATGAAAAAACCACGGGCAGGCCCGTGGTCGAAATTAACAGCAATATCGCTTACTGGTGAACGGCGACCTGTTCGCGTCCTTTCACGCGATCCACCACCGCAGCAATCAGCAGCATCACCAGCGACGGCGGCAACCAGGAAAGTCCCTGATCGGCCAGCGGCAGATGCTGACTGAACAGCGGCAGCGCGTCTTTAAAGCTGGTGGTTTTGATGGCATCAACAATACCGAACAGCAGGCTGACCAGCATCGCCGGGGCGATGATGCGGCTGCTTTTGTTCCACCAGTTCAGGGTGAAACTCAGGACCACCAGCACGATGCACGGCGGATAAATCGCCGTCAGCACCGGGATCGAAATCTGAATCAGATGGCTCAGGCCGAGGTTCGACACCACCATTGAGAACAGACCCAGGATAAAGACCAGCGTTTTATACGACAACGGCAGGTATTGCGCAAAAAATTCTGCACAGGCACAGGTCAGGCCGACAGCAGTAACCATACAGGCGACGAAGATCAGCGCGGCAAGGAAGAAGCTGCCCATGCCGCCAAAGGTCTGCTGCACGTAAGCATGCAGAATCGCCGCGCCGTTCGCGTTTTGATCGACAATCGCGCCGCTGTCAGAACCGAGTTTGAACAGGCAAAGGTAAACCAGCGTCAGGCCGACACCGGCGATGATACCGGCCAGCATGGTATAGCGCGTCAGCAGGCGGGCATTTTCCACGCCGCGTGAGCGGGCTGCGTTGACGATAACGATACCGAACACCAGCGCGCCCAGCGTATCCATGGTCAGATAGCCGTTAACAAAACCGCTGGAGAAGGCGGCACGCTGATAATCGGCGGTCGCTGGTGAGAGACCACCAGCCGGCCACAGCAGCGCAGCGACACCGAGCACCGTCAGCGCGACGATTTTCAGCGGCGCAAGGAAGTGTCCTACGGTGTCCAGCAGTTTGCCCGGATAGAGGGAAATGACGATCACCAGCGAGAAGTAAATCAGGCTGTAGATAAACAGCGGCAGCGCGCCGTCGCCGGTCAGCGGGGCAATACCCACTTCAAATGATACGGTCGCAGTACGCGGCGTGGCGAACAGCGGGCCAACGGCCAGATAGCAGACAGTCGCCAGCAGCAGACCCGCAGCTTTGCCAATCGGCGAGCTGAGGGCATCGATCCCCCCACCCACGCGCGCCAGCGCGATAACCGTCATCACCGGCAGACCCACCGCAGTGATCAGGAAGCCAAGGGCGGCAATCCAGACATGTTCGCCAGACTGAATACCCACCATCGGTGGAAAAATAATGTTGCCTGCGCCGACAAACAGGGCAAACGTCATGAAGCCCAGCGCGAGGATATCTTTCGAGGTTAAACGATGTGTCATAACTTCTGTACTGCCTGTAGCTGATGTTGCGGTGAAAGTTGAGTTTGTGTTGTCCCCTGACCACGCCAAAAACAACGGCTTAACAGGCAATGCCAGCGCGTTATGCTCGCCGAATCGTTAAAGCGCAGGTGATTTAAACTGCTTTTCTTCTGTTCACAGAGGGATGAATTGACAACGGCGCGTAGTAAAACGTTTATAGCGAAGAAAGGCAATACGGGATCGGAAAACCAGAAGGATATAGCACTAAAGCGATAAAAAGCAGTGAATCAATATAGATAAGCTCGAAAACGCATCAGATGATTTGTTTAAACTTTCTCCATCACGAAAGATATCCTTGCATAAGCGCCCTTTAATATGCACAAAAGGCGCGATTTACGCGCCTGTTTGCACAACTTTACAGCATCACCACACCTGATTTGCGATGTCGACCACCAGACGAATCTTCTGCCACTGCTGATCTTCGCTCAGGCTGTTGCCCTCTTCGGTAGAGGCGAAGCCACACTGCGGGCTGAGGCAGATTTGTTCCAGGCTGACGAACTGTGCCGCTTCCTGTAAACGAGCCTTCACCTGCGCCGGATCTTCCAGCTCTCCGGTTTTGGTGGTGATCAGACCCAATACCACCTGCTGATGGCCCGGCTTGATAAAGCGCAGCGGTTCAAAACCACCGGAACGTTCGTTGTCATATTCGAGGAAGAAGGCATCGATATTGACGGTGCCAAACAGCACCTCCGCCACCGGCTCGTAGCCGCCTTCTGAAATCCATGTTGAGCGGAAGTTGCCGCGACAAACATGCAGGCCCACGGTCAGATCCGCCGGTTTACCTTCCAGCGCAGTATTCAGCACCTGAGCGTAGGTGCGCGCCAGTTCCTGCGGATCTTCACCACGCTCGCGGATCTGCTGCTGTTGCTCGCTGGAGCACAGGTACGCCCAGACGGTATCGTCGAGTTGCAGATAACGGCAGCCCGCAGCGTAAAACGCCTGGATAGCGTCTTTATAGGTCTGCGCCAGATCGGCGAAATAGGCTTTCAGATCCGGGTACACGGTGGCGTCGATTACCTTACGGCCACCGCGGAAGTGCAGCACGCTTGGGCTGGGAATGGTCATCTTCGGCACCGCATCACCGGCGATGCTTTTCAGGAAACGGAAATGCTCCAGCATCGGATGGTTCGGGTTGAAGGCCACTTTACCGGTGACTTTCACGCCGCGCGCTTTAGTCTGCACACCGTTAAACTGAATGCCCTGATCCGCTTCGTAACGCTCCACGCCAATCAGATCGTCAAAGAAGTCGAAGTGCCACCAGGCGCGACGGAATTCGCCGTCGGTAACCACTTGCAGGCCATTGGCGCGCTGCTGATCGACCACATGGCGGATCGCCTCGTCCTCAACCTGACGCAGCTGAGCGGCATCAATTTCACCATTAGCAAACTGCTCGCGCGCCTGCTTAATGGCAGCGGGACGCAGAAAACTGCCGACGGTATCGGCGCGGAACGGGGCGGTTACTCGTTGCATGATCACTCCTGGCTAAAGCCGTAAACGCATGGTTGCGTCAGGGTATAATTTCGCTTGGTTATCTTTAGCCATCTGGATGGCTATATGGCTAAGGAGAGTGACATGCTGTGACGAAATGGGCAAACGAAGAAAATTCAGCTGTCATGAAGAAAATTCATGTTCAGATGCTCGTTCTTCAATTTTCCTCAATGGCGGCGCGCGCCGCCGCCATCTGGCTGTCAGACAGCGGCAGATACCCGGCTTCGCTCACCCGGCGCTGTCCCTCGGGGGATAACACCCGATGCAGAAAGGCCGAGACCAGTGGTGGCAGCGGTTTGCCGGGCGCTTTATTGACGTAGATAAACAACGGACGCGACCACGGATAGCGGCCGCTGCGAATCGAATCGGCATCGGGCATAACGCTGTCGCCGCTGGCGGTCACCACCGGTAACGTCTTCACGCCGCTGAGATGAAAGCCAAAACTGGCGTAGCCAATGCTGCCTGGCGCGGCGGCCACCGCCTGAACCACGGCGGCAGAACCGGGAAACTCAGCCACGTCGGCGCGGAAATCCCCTTTACATAGCACCTGCTGCTTGAAGAAGCCCCAGGTGCCGGAGGCGGAGTTGCGGCCGTAACGCTGGATGCTACGCGTGGCCCAGTGCGGGTCGCTCAGCCCCAGATCGCCCCAGCGCTGCGGCACCCGCTGCGCGCCGCACAGACGCGTCACCGAGAACAGCGCATCGAGCTGCTGCGGATCGATACGCGTCAGCGGATTGTCCTGGTTAACCACCACCACCAGCGCATCCAGCGCCACCGGCACCGCCAGCGGCGGATAGCCATAACGTGAGGTGAATAACTGGCGTTCATCAGCCTGCATCGGGCGGCTCATGGGGCCGAGTTGCGCTGCGCCAGCGGCCAGCGCAGTCGGGGCGGTGGAGGAACCCGCCGCCTGCACCTGCACATTGACGCCAGGTGACTGACGGCTGAAATCCTCGCCCCACAGCGTCATCAGATAACCGAGGGTATCGGAGCCAACGCTGCTCAGATTGCCAGCCAGCATGGTTTGTTGCCCCTGCGCCAGCACAGAGAACGACAGCAAAATGAACAGCAACAACGATTTCATGCAGGATTTCCGTGACGGTTTTTTGAGTAATCTGGATCTGTTAAAGCGTTCACCTTATGCGTAGCGGCACGATAAATCGCGCCGCTACGGAAGGAGCCTTAACTGAATGACATTACGACAGTTATTGCGTCACATTCTCCCGTATCCCGCTGGCGACAATCAACCGTGGCGGCAGGATAAAGCTAAAGCAGGTCTCCTGATGCGGCACGCTGGTGATCTCCAGTCGGGTGTTGTGATGGCCGAGCGCATGTTTAACGATCGCCAGTCCCAGACCGCTGCCGCCGGTGGCGCGCGAACGCGCTTTATCCACGCGGTAGAAGCGTTCAGTCAGGCGTGGCAGGTGTTCAGCACTGATACCGGGTCCGTTGTCGCACACTTTAAACTCGGCACCCTGCTTATTACGCAGCCAGCTGATGTCGATACGGGTGCCATCCGGCGTATGATTCACCGCGTTATACACCAGGTTAGAGATGGCGCTACGCAGTTGCTCATCATTGCCCAGCACCCTGAGATGCGGATCGGTATGGAAATGGATCTCATGACGGCCCTGGC
Organism: Pantoea sp. X-Soil-TKNS-1207; assembly: GCF_059730485.1. NCBI lineage: Bacteria > Pseudomonadati > Pseudomonadota > Gammaproteobacteria > Enterobacterales > Erwiniaceae > Pantoea > Pantoea sp. X-Soil-TKNS-1207. The sequence goes on along the minus strand of NZ_AP035958.1, from coordinate 1,038,448 downwards.
TGAGGGTTTCCGCTTCACGCTGCAACAGCAGCAGCATGGTCGGCACATCAACGGTTTCTTTCATATCGATGGCGGGTGCCGCTTCAATGCGTGACAGCGTCAGCAACTGTTTCACCAGGCTATCCATGCGTCGCGTCTGCTCCTGCATGGTCTGAAGCGCTTTGCTGCGGGAACGTTCGTTCATCACCGAATCGTTCATCATCTCCAGATAGCCCTGCAACACGGTCAGCGGCGTGCGCAGCTCATGGCTGACGTTGGCGAAGAAGTTACGCCGCGCGCCTTCCAGCTGGTGCATTTGCGTGACGTCGCGCGCCACCATCAGCCACTGCCCTTCACTGTAGGGCATGACGCGAAACTCCATATGGTGCTGATTGTTCAGCACCAGCGTCAGTGGCTTATTGAAATCGCGCTGGCGAATATAGCGGGAGAATTCCGGGTAACGCAGCAGGTTAAGGATGTTCTGACCGTTATCTTCCGGCCAGCGCAGACCCAAATGCTGCTGCGCCAGACCGTTACACCAGAAAATGGTGCCCTCTTCCGTGGTGAGGACTACCGCATCCGGTAACGACTCGGCCCCACTGCGAAAGCGTTTGATCAGGTTGCCCAACTCGCGACGGCGTCGCCGGTTGCGCAGCTGCATCTGATACAGCCCGTAAAACAGAGGTTCCCAGCTGGCGCGCCCGCCGGGCGGCGTCATGGATCGATCGACCCACAGCCAGTGCGACAGCCGCATCAGGTTCCAGCAGTGCCACAGCAACACGCCAAGCACCGTCACCAGCAGCAGCCAGGGAAGATAACCAAACAGCAGACCGAGAATCAATGCTGGCAGACAAGCCAGCACCAGCTCGGTCAGTAATCTCTTCCAGGAGAGTCGTTCCAGCACGGTAAAGACTCCGTTTAGTAGCGGGCAGAGAAACGATACCCTGTTCCGCGTACGGTTTGTACCATGCGATCGTGGCCGGAGACCTCCAGCGCTTTACGTAAACGACGGATATGCACATCGACAGTACGATCTTCGACATACACATTGGTGCCCCAGACATGGTTCAGCAGCTGCTCGCGGCTGTAAACGCGTTCCGGGTGGGTCATAAAGAAGTGCAACAGTTTGTATTCGGTCGGCCCCATTTCCAGCGGCGTGGTTTCAGACATCACCCGGTGTGATGAAGGGTCGAGGCTCAGCCCCTGCATCTCAATCACCTCTTCCACCGCCATCGGTGAAATACGGCGCATCACCGCTTTGATACGTGCCATCAACTCTTTGGGTGAGAACGGTTTGGTGATGTAATCATCCGCGCCCACTTCGAGTCCGCGTACGCGATCTTCCTCTTCGCCGCGCGCTGTCAGCATCATCACCGGGATATCACGCGTCATCGCTTCACGTTTCAGATGCTTAATAAACTGGATGCCGCTCCCGCCGGGTAACATCCAGTCGAGCAAAATCAAATCAGGCCAGGGTTCGATAAGCTTCCCCACTGCGCTGTCATAATCTTCTGCCTCAATTGGCTGGTAATCATTTTGTTCCAGTACGAAACATAACATTTCACGGATGGGAGCTTCGTCTTCCACAACCAAAATGCGCTTAGCCATTATTACTCCTGCTGATATGACGGCTGTCACTGGGATTTGCGGCGTCATTATGCGTCAGTTTTATGACACTTTTATGAAAAAACCAACGGGTAAAATTGCGCACAAAGAGAGAATTGTGACAGCCGAAACAGGATTTTAGTCTGACTGAGGGAAAAGGACAGGCAGGTGATTGTTAAGGAAAACTGTTCTTTACCGGCCGGACCAACGCAGGCGCCAGCCGGGCAGGCCGTTTCCTGGCTTATGGCGACGGGCGATCCGTTTCGTAATTTGATGCGCTTACCACCGCCATGGCAGATTTCAGGTCAGCAAATTCCGCTTTCCCCAGCACCTCATTACGTATAGCAAGGAATTCCTCATGCGACATCTTCTCTGCAAAATCCGGTGCCGCGTTAGAGAGATGCCAGGCATCATCGAGATTCGCCAGAGCGAATACTATCGCCATTTTTTCAAATTCATCCCCTTTCTGCCAGGTTTGATGCATGACATCGACAAATACATTCAGGAATTCTTTCACATTCTTCGGTCTGAATGCATCAAGGTAAAACACATGCGCACGTTCAACAACGTGTTCCCCTCGCGTTATTGACGACATTGCTAACGTTGTCATTACGACAAAATCCGGCAGGCAATTACGCGCATCGTAATTAAAATCTTTCTTTATTACCATCGACAACAGACCTTGCTGTAAACACGCTGAGAATTGCGGATTATCAGGTGTACGTCTGGAATAGCGTTGCTGCGCAGGCAGAATAAAGAATCGGCCGGTAGCCATACAATATTCGCCATCCTGACGCGTTCTGGCTTCGTTGATTTTCGCCTGCACCGCCTGCGTAAATTTAACTAACTCACCGGCGGGAGGAACCTGATGGTCGAAAGGTCTGATCAATATCTTGCTGCCTCTATTCTCGTTATAAATAAGGGTATCAAAGAATTCACCCACCTCCAGCAGCGGCCGGGGATTTATATTTAAAACACGCTCTTCAAGTTGAGAAACAAAGGATGTTAAATCGAAAAATGATGCCATTCCGCCACTGGAATTCTGTACTATATTTATATTCTCCGCAACGGCAGTCGCAGGCCGATCATTATTACCCGCCGCATCCACCCTGGTATTGGAACCAGCAATGCCTGATAGATTAATCATATTTTACGTCTCCTGATAAAAAAGAGACTCAGTTAAATCATGCTCTCCTCTGCGGTTAAATAGCTGAGGCATGATGAATTGATGAAATTTCTCTCTGATATATAACCCGGTCACGAGATATGCCAGCCCGGCAGCAAACGTATATAATCCCCCCACGCTAAATCTGGCAGGGAGCATCCATGCGCATTATCCATACGGCAGACTGGCATCTGGGCCAGTTCTTCTACAGTAAAAGTCGCGCACCGGAACATCAGGCGTTTCTCGACTGGCTGCGCCAGCAAATTGAACTGCATCAGGTGGATGCGCTGATTGTCGCCGGGGATCTGTTTGATACCGGCTCGCCGCCGAGCTACGCCCGTGAAATGTTTAACCGCTTTGTGGTGGCGTTGCAGCAAAGCCACTGCCAGCTGATTGTGCTGGCCGGTAATCATGATTCCGTCGCCACCCTGAATGAATCGCGCGAGTTACTCGCCTGCCTCAATACCCGGGTGATCACCAGCGCCACGCCGCAGGGCGAGCAGCAGGTACTGACCCTGAACCAGCGTGATGGCACGCCGGGCGCGCTGCTGTGCGCCATCCCCTACCTGCGTCCGCGCGATATTCTGCGCAGCCAGGCCGGGCAGTCCGGGCGTGAAAAACAGCTGTCGCTGCTGGAAGCCATCGAACAACATTATCAGCACTGCTTTGCCGCCGCCGAGGCGCAGCGTGCAGCCCTGGGCGGCGCGTTGCCGATTATCGCCACCGGCCATCTCACCACCGTTGGCGTGACTAAAAGCGATTCGGTACGCGATATCTATATCGGCACGCTGGATGCTTTCCCGGCGCAGGCGTTTCCCCCGGCGGATTACATCGCCCTCGGCCATATTCATCGCGCGCAGCGCATTGCCGATAGCGACCATATTCGCTACAGCGGCTCCTCGATCCCGCTCAGCTTTGACGAACTGGGGCGTGACAAAAGCGTGTTCCTGCTTGAGTTCAGCGCCGGTCTTGATGCGGTAACGCCGCTGACTATCCCGTTATTTCAGCCGATGCAGATGCTGAAAGGCTCGCTGGCGGAGATCGAATCGCAGCTGGCGGTCTTTAAAGAGGGCGATGCCGACCAGCCGGTATGGCTGGATATTGAGATCACCACGCAGGAATATCTCAGCGATCTGCAACGCCGCATCGAACAACTGACCGAGGCGTTACCGGTGGAGGTCCTGCTGGTGCGCCGCAGCCGCGAGCAGCGTCAGCGCAGCCTGGCGCGGCTGGATAATGAAACCCTGAGCGAATTGCAGGTTGAAGAGGTGTTTGCCCGCCGCCTGGCGCTGGAAGAAGAGCTGGATGCCGATCAGGCTGAGCAACTGACCCAGCTGTTTCGCACCACCCTTGCCGCGCTGGAGAACCCCTCAGCATGAAAATCCTCACGCTGCGATTTAAAAATCTCAACGCCCTGCGCGGTGAATGGTTTATCGATTTTCGCCGTGAACCTTTTGCCAGCAATGGGCTGTTTGCCATCACCGGCGCAACCGGTGCCGGTAAAACCACCCTGCTCGATGCCATTTGCCTGGCGCTTTATCACCAGACGCCGCGTCTCGGCGTGCTGTCGCAAACCCAGAACGAACTGATCACCCGTGATACCGCCGAATGTCTGGCGGAGGTGGAGTTTGAAATCAAGGGCGAATCATGGCGCGCCTTCTGGAGCCAGAACCGGGCGCGCGGTCAGGCCGACGGTAAATTACAGGCTCCGCGCGTCGAGCTGGCGCGCTGCGCTGATAATCAGATCGTCGCGGACAAAGTGAGTGACAAACTCAGGCTGATCGAAACCTTATCCGGCCTCGATTTCGCCCGCTTCACCCGCTCAATGATGCTGTCGCAGGGCCAGTTCGCCGCCTTCCTCAATGCCAAACCCGGCGAACGCGCCGAACTGCTGGAGGAGCTGACGGGCACCGAGATTTACGGCCAGATTTCGATGCAGATTTTTGAGCGCTACAAAACCGCGCGCGCCGATCTGGATACCCTGCGCGCCCGCGCTGGCGGCATGATGTTGCTGGATGAGGCGCGCCGGGCAGAACTGACGGCACAGCTGGAACAACTCACCGCCACGGAAACGACGCTCAACCAGCAGCTGACCGAAGCACAGCAGCAGCAGCAATGGCTGCACCAGGCGCAGCAGCTGGCGCAGGAGCAGCAGCAGGCGCAACAGGCGCAGCAGGCGGCGGAAAATGCGTGGCAGCAGGCCGAAGCCGAGCGGCTGCGACTGGCGCGCGCCGAACCGGCGGAAAAGCTACGCGACAAACTGCAACAGCGCGAACAGCTGCAACAGGAGCAGAACGCCCTGGCGCAGCAGGCGCAGCGTTTACAGGATCAGCAACAGCAGGCCCACAGCGCCCAGCAGCAGGGCGAGGCCCGTTACCAGGCGGCACAGCAGGCGCGCGAGCAGGCGCAGACGCAGCATCAGCAGCTGGAGACGTTGCTGACCGAACAGGTGATTCCGCTTGATCAGCAGATCGCCACTCTCGATCAGCAGATCAGTGAGCAACAGCAGCAGCACACGCAGCAACAACAGCTGGTGCAGCACAGCAGCGCTGCGCTGAGTCAGCAGTTACAGGAAAGTGAACGCTTACAACAGCAGTGGGATGAGCAGCAGCAGTGGCGCAGCCGCGAAGCCAGCGTCGCGCACTGGGGTGAGCATCTCACGCAATGGCAGGCCGACATTACGCGGCTGGACGAACGCGAGCAGGCGGTTAACGGGCTGAACACCCAGCAGCAGCAACAGCAGCAGCAACATGACCAGCTGCAACAGGCCTTCGCGGAACGTCAGCAGACGGCCGGACCACTGCAACAGGCCGCGACCGCCGCCAGCCAGGCCCGTCAGCAGGCGGAGCAGGCGCTGACGGCGCTGGAAACACAACATCCGGCTCAGCAACTGCGCGACGCCCTGGCACAGCATCAGGCCCAGCGTGCAGCGCGCCAGCAACTGACCTTACTGGCCGCGCAGTGGCGTTCGCTCCAGCCGCAGCGCCAGCAGCGTCAGCAGCAGCTCACCACGCTGCAACAGCAGCATCAGACGGAAGAACTGGCGTTGCAGGCCTTGCGCGACGAGTGGAAACGCGTCAATCAGGCACGAGTTGATGTGCAGAAAATTTGCGATCTGGAGCGCACCATCGCCCAGCTCGCCGATGAACGCGCGCGGCTGCAACCGGATCAGCCCTGCCCGCTGTGCGGCTCCTGCCAGCACCCGGCAATTGAACAATATCGCCAGCTGGAGCCGGACGAGAATCAGCAGCGGCTGGTCGCCCTGCAAACTCAGGAAACGCAGTTAAAAGAATCCGGTACCGCCAAAGGTGAGCAGCAGCGGCTGTCGCTGCTGCAACAGCAGGCGTTGCAGCAGGAGCTGAGCCATCTCGACCAGCAAATCACCGCGCTAAGCGAGCAATGGCAGGAGCTGAGCGGTGAGCTGGCGCTTACCTTCACGCTGGAGCAGCAGGATGATTTCAGCCTGTGGCAGCAACAGCAGGATCAGCAGGAAAACCAGCAACAGCGGCAGTTGCAGGCGCTGGAAGCCGCCGCGCGCGATCTGCAACAGGCGAAAGATGCCCAGCAGCAGCAACAGCAGCAGTGGCAGGACCAGCAACAGCAGCAGCAACTGGCACAGCAGCAGATCGCCAGCGTTCAGCAGACGCTGAACGATATCAGCCAGCGCGTGGAGACCGAGCGTGCCGCCTGGCAGCAATTAACCCGGCAGCTGGAACAGCAGCTGGCGCAGCATCAGCTGGCCCTGCCCGACCGTGAGGCGCGCGACGGCTGGCTGCGCACGTTGCAACAGCGCTGGCAACAATGGCAGGAAAGTGAGCGGTTACTCACCAACCTGCAACCGCAGCTGGCGAAGGCGGATAGCGAACGCCACAACCTGCAACAAAACCTCGCCCGCGAGCAGCAGCGGCTGGAGACGCTGCAACAGGCGCTAAACGCGCTGCAACAACAACGCCAGATGCAACAACAGCTGCGTCAGCAGTTGTTTGGCGATCGTCAGGTTCAGGCCGAGCGCCAGGCTCATCAGGCGGCGCTCCAGCAGTGCGAACAGCTGCTGGCGCAGCAGTTGCAGGCCTGGCAGCAGGCGCAAAGCGCGCTGCACAGCCTTAACGGCCAGCGCGCGCAAATCGATCAGCAACAACAGGCCCTGACGGCGCGCGTCGACGCGGCAGAAAGCGCGTTCCTCAGCGCCTTGCAGCACAGCGATTTTGCCGACGAAACGGCACTGCGCGCCGCCCTGCTGGACGAACAGGACGTGCAGCAGCTGCGCCAGCATTTACAGGGGCTGGAGCAACAGCGCCAGCAGCAACTCACCCTCAGCCAGCAGCTGGCGCAGCGGCTGGCGAGCCATCAGCAGCAGCGTCCGGCTGCACTGAGCGAAACGCCGGCAGCGGAAATCGCTACGCATCTGGAGTATCTGCGCCTGGCGCTGCGCGACAACGCGCGCCAGCAGGGCGAAGCGCAGCAGCAGCTGCACAGCGACGCGCAGCAGCGCCAGCAGCAGCAATCCCTGCTGGAACACATCAGCAGCAACGAAGCGACGCTGGCGCAGTGGGGCCAGCTGAATGATTTGATTGGTTCCGCCAAAGGCGACAAATTCCGCCGTTTCGCCCAGGGCTTAACCCTTGATCATCTGGTATGGCTGGCGAACCGTCAGCTCGACCGCCTGCATGGTCGTTATCTGTTGCAGCGGCGCGCCAGTGACGAACTGGAGCTGGATGTGGTTGATACCTGGCAGGCGGATGCCACGCGCGATACCCGCACCCTGTCGGGCGGCGAGAGTTTCCTCGTCAGCCTGGCGCTGGCGCTGGCGTTATCGGATCTGGTCAGCCATAAGACGCGTATCGAGTCGCTGTTCCTCGATGAAGGCTTCGGCACCCTGGATGCCGAAACGCTGGACACCGCGCTGGATGCGCTGGATGCGCTTAACGCCAGCGGCAAAACCATCGGCGTTATCAGCCATGTGGAAGCGATGAAGGAACGTATCCCGGTGCAGATCAAGGTGCGTAAGATGAACGGGCTGGGATACAGCAAGCTGGAATTGCCGTCCTAAATAACCGGTGCAGCGGTGCGAATGAATTCGCACCCTACGGCATATATGCCGGCCCGGCCTGCCGGGCGGCAAATTCTGGTTTTAGCGACAGTCAGAGTAATGCCATAGCATTCTGTGGTTCAGCCGATAGACTGTCTGCTGGATGCATAAAGATCATCAAACGGCACAGCAATGAATGTAATGACCCGAATTGGCCTGCTCACCCTCACGCTGGCGCTCAGCGCCTGTCAGCACTCCGCGCCGCAGCAGAGTGCGCAGGCGAACCTGTGCCAGCCGGATAAATCGCCCACCAGCGCCTCCTGCAAATGGACGGCAGAAATGCAGGCGACGCTGGCGCAGCAGTTCCACGATGCCAGCCATTACGCCGGGCAGCTTTGCCTGGTACGGCTGGAGTGGGAAAAAAGTGGCCGCTATGCGGTCACCCAGACTCAGGGCGATGAGCCGCTGTGTCTGCGTGCCTGGCAGTTGATTGGTCAGTCGAAGGGATTACCACCGCCGCCCGATCGCGGGCAGCCGGTGTGGTTTGGCTTTGCGCCGCAGCAGGCTAATTTACCAGTCCATCTTGCCGCCACTGGCGCGGGCTGATGCCGAACCAGCGCCGAAACGCACGCGAAAAGGCGCTGACCTCAGAGTAACCCAGCAGCAGCGCCATTTCTGAAATCGGCAGCTGCTTTTGTTGCAGATAATGGGTCGCCATTTCGCAACGCACTTTATCCACCAGCGTGGTAAAGCTGATGCCCTCCTCGCGCAGACGGCGCTGCAACGACCAGCTCGACAGCCCCATTTTGTCCGCAATCTCATCCAGCACCGGTTCGCCCTGTATCAATGCCAGATTCACCTGCGAACGCGCCTGCTCCACCACGCTCTGCTGGCTGGCGCTGCTGTTAAGGCGGCGGATCGCATCCTGCATCACCATCAGCAACATCGGATCATGATCGGGCATGGCGCGCAGCAGATCGCGTTTCGGGATCAGCAGCGAGTTGAAGGGTTGATCGAACCACACCGGCGCATCGAACACTTTGCAGTGCTCATGCCACTGCTCCGGGCGCGGATGTTCGAAATGCACTTCGCGCGGCGCCCAGTTCTTCCCGGCCACATGACGAATCAGGTTCAGGAACATGCCGAGCGTCAGTTCCGCATCCTGGCGACGGGACAGGATCGCTCCGTGGCGCACCTGATAATCCAGCCGCCAGCAGTCGCCTTTATCGATCAGCCGCGTCAGGGTGTCGTGCTGATGGCACGGAAAGGCATTCACCACGTTATGCAGCGCCTGTTCCAGCGTCGGCGAGCACAGCCCGATATAGCCAATCAGCCCTAATGACTGCGGTTTGAACTGCCTGCCGTAGTGCAAACCGAAGTTATCAAAACCAGAATGTCGTGCCGCCTCTTCCATCACGCGACAATAGTTCACCAGGCCAAGGCTCAGCGTTGGGCTGGCGAGCAGTTCGGAGTCGATGCCGCTAATGCCGAAGATGCGATCCACATCGCCGCCTTTGACGGTGATAAAGTCGCTCAGGCCGGTCGCCGCCGCCGCCAAAACGCCACGGTTGCTGGCGCTGGCCTGGGCTGACAAGGCGCTAAAGGCCTCGGGCTGTCTCATCAGTGAATTCATGCTGACCTCACAGGATACGCAGGAGTGAATCGAATTACCGTATCCAGCAATTTTCGTACCAGGCGGGCAACGCGCGGAAATCGGCGGTTAAACGGGAAGGCGGGCGTGGCGGGCACCGAAACAGCGCAACCACGCCCACTGGTGGTGCATCAGGCACCGACAGGCAGCTGGCTGTTCTCCAGATAACGACGACACAGGCGTACCGAATGATCGGCCCAGCGCGGCCCGAGGCTGAGCGCCATTTCGGTGTCGGCATGGGAACCCATCCACGCGGTGAGCTGGATACGTCGCTGGATCAGCAGCGTCGGTACCAGCGCCATCTCGGCGTCGCTGATATGCGCGACCTGCTCGTAGCCGCGGATCCAGTTATCCAGCCACTCTTCGGCACGCGGATGGTGCTCAACAAAGCTGATCGCCGCCGCCAGATCGTGCAGATACCAGCCAAGACCGCAGTCGTCAAAATCGATCACGCGGGTTTCGCCTTTATGCAGCAGCAGGTTAGTCAGACGCAGATCGGCATGGATCAGACCGTAACGATCTTCACCTTTGCCGAAGTCGCGCAGCTCCTGCCCGACGCGCGCGACCGCCTCTTCCACCACGCGGTGATCGGCGGGATTGAGGTTTGGCGCATCCTGCCAGCGGCCCCAGTGGCTCTGCTCGCTCACCATGGTGTGATGATCCCAGATGATGCGCTGGAAGCCCTGCGGCTTCTGCCAGTTTTTGCTGTGCTGATGCAGACGCGCGGTGATGTGGCCAAGCTGCTGGAAGGCTTTGGGATCGACATCGGTCGTCGGCATGTCGCCTTCGATCCAGTGGAACAGCACCGCATGACGCACGCCGCCATCCGGCAGGCGCAGCGACAACACGGTTTCGCCATCGCTGGCCGGAATCGCTTCCGGCACCATGATGCCGATGTCGCGCAGCGCGTCGAGCCACAGCAGTTCACTGAGGATATCGGCTTTGCTGTGGTAATCCGGGCGATGCAGACGCAGCGCGTAACGTTTTCCGCCCGCCAGCAACAGGAAGGTGGCGTTTTCTGAGCGGCACAGCAGTTTCAGCTCGCCCTGCAACGCAGCGGAGTAGCAGGCCAGCGCCTGTTGCGCCAGCACGGTGATTTCAGCATTTGTCAGGGTGTCGGATTGTTTGGCACTCATTCATCAGGCTCCAGGGATGACAACAGTGTTATCAGCATGGGATGACGTCGTCCTGACTGCTTGACCGCAGATGACCCAAAGTTGACCGCAGCGTACATCTGGCACTTTTCTTGCGTCAGAGTTGACCGTGGAGGACAAAACTCACTGCGCCTGCGTCAAGTTTTCCCGTGAGAGGCAGCGGCATTATCCCCTTCACTGTAGCGCAAACGATAAACCGGCGCGGTGAAGTTACCGCACTCAACAAAAACGACGGGGATAAGATTATGACGAGCAAGCTCAAACCCACCCTGGGAACCCTGCATCTGTGGGGTATCGCGGTTGGCCTGGTCATTTCCGGGGAGTATTTCGGCTGGAGTTACGGCTGGGGCGTAGCAGGGACGCTGGGATTTCTCATTACCACGGCGCTGATCGCCACCATGTACACCTGTTTTATTTTCAGCTTTACCGAACTGACCACCGCGATCCCACATGCCGGTGGCCCGTTTGCCTATAGCCGCCGCGCCTTTGGCGAAACCGGCGGCCTGATCGCCGGTCTGGCGACGCTGATTGAGTTTGTGTTCGCCCCGCCTGCAATTGCCATGGCGATTGGCGCCTATCTCAACGTGCAGTATCCGCAGCTCAACCCGAAAACGGCGGCGGTGGCAGCCTATCTGGTGTTTATGGCGCTGAATATTCTCGGCGTGAAACTGGCGGCAATGTTTGAACTGGTGGTAACGGTGCTGGCGGTGATTGAGCTGCTGGTGTTTATGGGCGTGGTATCACCGGGCTTTAGCATTGCCAATTTTGCCGCCAACGGCTGGGCTGGCAGCGAGCATTTCGGGATGCCGGCCCTGTCCGGTATTTTTGCTGCGATCCCCTTCGCCATCTGGTTTTTCCTCGCCATTGAAGGCGCGGCGATGGCGGCAGAAGAAGCCAAAGATCCGAAACGTACCATTCCCAAAGCCTACATCACCGGCATTCTGACGCTGGTGGTACTGGCGATCGGCGTGATGCTGCTGGCGGGTGGCGCGGGCGACTGGCGTAAACTTTCAGACATCAACGACCCACTGCCGCAGGCGATGAAGATGATTGTCGGCGAGCACTCCAACTGGATGCATATGCTGGTGTGGATTGGCCTGTTTGGCCTGGTTGCCAGCTTCCACGGCATTATTCTCGGCTATTCGCGGCAGTTCTTTGCCCTCGCCCGTGCCGGTTATCTGCCGCAAGGCCTGGCGAAACTGTCGCGCTTCCAGACCCCGCATCGCGCGATTATCGCCGGTGGCGTGATTGGGATCGCCGCGATCTACAGCGACGGCCTGATTAATTTGCAGGGAATGACCCTGACGGCTGCGATGATCACCATGGCGGTGTTTGGCGCGATTGTGATGTACCTGATGAGTATGCTGAGCCTGTTCAAACTGCGTCGTATCGCGCCAGAGATGGAGCGCAGCTTCCGCGCGCCAGGCTACCCGATCGTACCGGGTATCGCACTGGTGCTGTCGCTGGTATGCCTGGTGGCGATGCTGTGGTTTAACCCGGTGATTGGCGGCCTGTTCGTGGGGATTATGGTGGTGGGCTACATCTATTTCCTGGCCACTAAATCGCAGCGCGACAACGCGCCGCAGGATTCGATGCTGGTGGGGGAATAACAGAAACTGCGGTTGCTGGAAGGTCGGGATTCATCCCGACCCTGCCACGTAGGGTCGGGATGAATCCCGACCTTCGCAATTACAATGGCCAAAGCCATGCCGCGCCGCGCACCCCGCTGGAATCGCCATGCACCGCTTTTAATACCGGCGTTTCACACTCGCGGCCAAACACCCACTGCTTCATCAGCGTCGGTACGGTCTGATACAGACGATCGTTATTGCTCATACCGCCGCCCAATACGATGACATCCGGATCAAGCAGATTCACCACCTGCGCCAGCGATTTTGCCAGACGCATTTCATAGCGGCTCATCGCCAGTTCGGCGACCGGGTCCTGCTGTTCAATCAGGGTAATAATCTCCGCGCCTTTCAGGGATTTTCCGCTCAGCCGCTGATAATCAATGGCAAAACCGGTGCCGGAGACGAAGGTCTCGATGCAGCCCTGCAACCCGCAATAACAGGGAACCTCCGCCCGATAACGCAGTTCGTCCTCATCCATCCACGGCAGCGGGTTATGGCCCCATTCACCGGCGTTACCGTTGCCGCCAATGCGTGACGCGCCGTTAATCGCCACCCCGGCGCCCGATCCGGTGCCGATAATCACCGCAAACACCAGCGACTGACCGGCACCCGCGCCGTCCACCGCTTCGGATACCGCCAGACAATTCGCGTCGTTGGCGATACGCACGTCTCGATTCAGCGCCTGCGCCAGATCTTTGTCCAGCGGCTGACCGTTCAGCCAGGTGGAGTTAGCGTTTTTCACCCGCTGGGTATAAGGCGAAATGGTGCCCGGAATGCCCAGCCCCACCGTGCCCTGCTGCCCGGTTTTCTCTTCCGCCAGCAGCACCAGGTCAACAATCGCCTGTACCGTCGCACCGTAGTCGTCACGCGGGGTGTTCACACGATGACGAAACAGTTCCAGCCCCTGGTCTGACAGCGCGATCACCTCAATTTTCGTGCCGCCTAAATCGATACCTATACGCACGTTTTATTCCTCATTATTCGTTCGGGTGAGAGATACAGTAGAGGGGCGTTTCGGTAAAGGCAATGAAACCCATCCGATGTTTCGCTATCATGCGCGCTGACTCATAGACTTGTGCGCCCGATCGCACCCCCGGTAAGGAATCCCGATGTTGTGGTTTAAAAATATGATGGTTTATCGTCTGAATCGTGACATTCCGCTGTCCGCAGACGATCTGGAAAAACAGCTCGACGCCTTCACTTTTTCGCCTTGCGGTAGCCAGGATATGGCGAAAACCGGTTGGGTTTCCCCGATGGGCAACCGCAGCGAAGCGCTGACGCATGTGATTAATGGTCAGATCATTATCTGCGCACGTACCGAGCAGAAAATTCTGCCTTCGCCGGTGGTGAAGCAGGCGCTGGAAGCCAAAATCGATAAGCTGGAAGCGGAACAAAGCCGCAAGCTGAAGAAGACCGAAAAAGATTCGCTGAAAGATGAAGTGCTGCACAGCCTGCTGCCGCGCGCCTTCAGTCGTTTCAGCCAGACCTTTATGTGGATCGACACCGTCAACAACCTGATCATCGTCGACTGTGCCAGCGCGAAGAAAGCGGAAGACACCCTGGCGCTGCTGCGTAAAAGCCTCGGTTCGCTGCCGGTGGTGCCGCTGACGCTGGAAAGCCCAATCGAGCTGACGCTGACCGAGTGGGTGCGTTCAGGCGAACTGCCGGCCGGATTTGCGCTGATGGACGAAGCCGAGCTGAAAGCGATTCTGGAAGAAGGTGGCGTGATCCGCTGTAAAAAACAGGATCTGGTCTCCGACGAAATTGCCACCCATATCGAGGCGGGCAAAGTGGTGACCAAGCTGGCGCTCGACTGGCAGGAACGCATTCAGTTTGTTATCGCCGATGATGCCTCGGTGAAGCGTCTGAAATTCAGCGATACCCTGCGTGAGCAGAATGACGACATCGACCGCGACGATTTCGCTCAGCGTTTCGACGCCGATTTTATTCTGATGACCAGCGAACTGGCCGCGCTGATTAGCAATCTGGTGGAAGCCTTAGGCGGCGAAGCCCAACGCTAAAAAAATATCCTGCACCGGCGCGTAAGGCCGGTGCAGGATAAGATGTGGAAGGTACTAATACTCAGGTTGGTTAATCTCACGCAGCGGAACGCTGCGGTAGTATTTACCGCTAAAACCAGCTACGGCTTCCGGCAGTTGCACCCGTTTGTTTTTTTTCACCGGGACAATAACGTTATTTTCCTGCGTCTTCCGTTCTTCGTCGCTTATTTTCGGCATAGCTTTTTGGGCGGCCCTTTGCGCATCAATTTTTTTCCAGTACGCCACTTCATCCTCCCGACTGACGGTATATACCGCCGGAGGTTGTATTTTTTGCTCCTCTTGTTTTTTCTCTAGCGCTTTTTTATTGGCGAATTTAATCTTCATATCTTCCAGCGCTTTTTTTACTAACGGATAACTTTTTAATTCGCTAAAACTCATGGTGCCAAAGTTATATTCCTTTTCCTCAGGCTGGCTATTTAAACTTTGCATTACTGGAGCGTCTTTAACCCAAAGCATCTTGACCGATGTCTGCTGGCGAGAACGCAGCAAAGCCTCTTTGGTGACATTGATTGCGAACTCATCAGACGCCTCTTTTTCTGAATAGTGGCCTGATGACTCATCTCCTGAGTGCTTACCTGAAGACGCATTTTCTGAACGATTGTCGAGGGATTCCCTGCTGTTGGCGCGTGAATATGGCGCGCTCCCAATTGCGGAGTCTGCGTCATCAAATTTATCATCGGGCTTCGCATCCACTGCCTTCGTGATCGCACGCTGATACTGGCGAGGCAGAGGTTGTATACCTTCAAAATTATTAATTTTATTTGCAATCGTATGTCCGCCCGACCGCATTTTGCTGCGTAATATCATTGAAGTCTGACTCATATCGTCTTCCGCCGGTGGCGTAAATTTCGCACGCTTATACCCGGCGGCGGGTGTGGTATATTCCACGGCCTGCGCGAAATAATAAGAACCAAATCGGTTTAATTTCTCTATCCTGGTAAATTCGTCATTTTTGATACAGGGCGCGTACGCGGAACCCGTTAACTTAACCGGCGCTGGCCTGGCATTCGGGCGAACCTCGGTCCGAGAGTCAGAGTTAAACCAATGCGTATTGGGCGCAGGAACAAAATACACCCCCTGGTTTTTATTAACGGTAAACGTCTTTTCCTTATTTGAAGAAGGCGCCTTATTTTTGCAGGTGACGCAATTGATAGATTCGCTGACGTTATATTTAGCACGCTCACTAAAAGAGCGAAAATTTGGTTCCGGCAAATTTGTAGGGCGAGAATAGAGAATGCCGATGGTCATATTTATCTCCTTATAAATTATTCATCCTGTGGACAACCCATTTTTAAGGCAAACAAAATGAATTTGCAACCTCGGTGATGATCTACAACAGAAAAATATTATTATCTAATTACTAGGCTTAGTAATAAAAATAGCGTTCATGTTGCTGAAAATTATGAATTAATAGAAGGGGAAAAATAGTTTATTAACAAGGCCGCAGCGGGACGCGCGGCCTGGGGGGAATGCTTACAGATAGCGGCACAGATAAGACGTTGGCTCGGCAACCTGCAAATGGAATTCGCTGTGGCCCGGAACGTTGAACACGCTACCCGCTTCATACCATTTCCACTCGGTTTCACCAGGCAGCAGCACTTTCAGCGCGCCGCTAACCACCGTCATCTCTTCCGGCTGGCCGGTGCCGAAGGTGTATTCACCTTCCGCCATCACGCCTACGCTGGCGCGACCAATGGTGACGCTGTCGAAACCAATGGATTTCACTTTTCCGTCAAAATACTCACTCACGTTGAGCATGTTACTTCCTCACAGCACATTAAGGTGACTGGCAGATTACAAGGGAACTCGCTGATCTGTCACGTAAAATGACGACGGCGATCACAAGTTGTGATCGCGTCTGCGTCAGACGATCAATTCCGCCGCCAGCTTGGCCACCAGCACGTTAGACAACAGCACCGGAATGCCCAGCATCTTTTGCAGAAAATCGCGGTGTTTCTGGTGATACCCGATGCAATCCAGCACCACCACATCCGCGCCCTGCTCCTGCAACGACAGCCCGGCTTCCACCAGATCCGCCTGTTGCGCCAGATAGGGGCTGGCAACGGCGAAACAGGGAGGCGTGCTCAGATTGCGCCATTTGCTGGCCTGTTCGGCGATCTGTTCTTCCACCGGCACCACGATGCCCACTTTGTGACCATCAACAATCGCTTTGACCAGCGGCGGTATGATGCGGTCCGGCTCCAGCAGCAGCGCATGGCGGGTATGCAGCGCACCAAACTCTCCGGTGCACAGCAGCAGGATGGTGTCGTATCCCTGCTCCTCCAGCGCGTAAATCTTCTGCTGCAATCCCTGCTCCACCTGACGCGCCGACAGGCGCACCTGCTGCCCCGCCTGCATCCGCGATACCAGCACTTTTTCACCGGCGGCCGGTGTGTAGCGCTGCTCCACATCCGCCAGGGTGAGGCCGTCGAGTAAACCGGCGTGATCCACCTGCTCTGTCGGCAGATGGGCCTGCAACAGCGGCAGAATGTCGCTGCGCGGTGACTGACCAATCGTCAGGGTAACCAGGGATGCTTTCATACTTACGATTTCCGGGAACGCAGGTGGCTGAGACTACCATACAAAGATAGCAGCAGAGCGTATTCCTGCGCGTCAAAGAACTGGCAGGTTTCGCGGCCAAACTCTTTTGCCACTTCCACGGCAAATTTCACCGTACTGGCGATATCCACTTCATGGCTGGCCCCGGTGCCACATCCCGGCACCACCGACTCGGCGCAAATCGCCACGCCGACCACCGGCACGTCAGTGGCGGTTGAGGGCTGCAAAATGCTGTTGAGGTGATAAACCCCGTTGCCGTAAGGCGTGATGTCCTGAGTGGTGATCGGAAAAGTCACCGCCGGGCGGCCGCTGGTCATCTCCATGATGCGCAGCAGATCTTCCGACACGCGCAGGATGTAGCCCTCTTTCACCGTCGGCGACAGCGCATACCCTTTGTGGTTGAGGATGCGGTTGCCTTTGGTGGTATCGATGGAGAGGATCGCATCCACGCCAGCGACCACTTCGTTATCGTTCATGGTGACGTCGTCGATGGGCGAATCCATAAAATCCACCGGCTCATGCGGGCGGGTAGGCGCATTCGGGCAGATGTGGGTGGTGACGATCACATCACCGGCCAGTACATCGCCTTTGGTCTGCATCTGCGCCAGCTTTAGCGCGCTGCTGATCGCCGCCACCGCGCCATCGGCGTCGGACACCATGCCGATCCGCGTCGGGCGCGCGCCAATGCCGCCAAGACGGCCAATAATGCCGAGAGTCGGCGCATTGCCGCCCTGGCTTTTACCCTGCGCGCCGGGAATAGCGATGCGCATGAAGTCGGTACGCCCTTTCGGGCCGCTGACGCGTTTCGTCGTGGCGCTGACGCCCGGATAAGCGGCGAACAAATCCACCACCTGCTGACCATCAACAAAGGCGCTATCGAGTAGCTCAAAGACCTGCAATGTCTGCTGTAAACTCATGTTGGATTCCCTGGTTATTTCTTACTGCTACTGGCAAAAAGTGAATGGAAGAAGCTGTAAAGCGCGTCGCCGGCGATAAATCCGGCGGCCATCACCTCCATCGGTGAGCGCCCACGTTCGCCCCACACGCGCAGGATCAGGATGCGCAACGCAATCCCCACCAGCACCGCCCAACCGGCAGCCGCGTTGTTAATCAACAGGCCCGTCGCCAGCAACACCCCGAGCTGACGCTTCGGTCCGCCAATCAGCTGGATGATGGCGCCCGGAATGGCCCAGAACAGCAGGTTGACGGCAATACCCGGCTCGGCCCCGGCCTGAATGGTTTTGGCGTATACGCGTGCCACGGGCGGCAGCAGGTTCTCAGCGAAAAACAGGTTATGGGCGTACCACACCACCGGGATAGCAATCACAAAGGCGATCATCGCGGCAATCAGCTGAATACGGCGGCCCCACAGCTCCTGCTGCACATCCGCACCGTTGCCACGCAGGATAAAGCCCGCTTTCAGGTCGTAACCCATATCGGCAAACGCCGGGCCGGTGGCGGCGGTAAAGCCGCACAGCAGGCACAACGCCAGCGGCGGGAAGCCGAGCAAAATGCCGAGGATCAGGGTAATCAGCGCCACGGCGAAGGCCGGGAACCAGCCGGAGTGCATCGCGGCGATACCGACGATCATCTCGTGAACAAAGGCAGCAAAGGCGGCATAAACGATAAACAGCACCAGCATCGGCAGGCCCATCTGGCTCCACAGCCCGCCCGCCAGCGCCAGCAGCGCCGAAATCACGATATAGCCTGCGGTGCCGAAGCCGAGTGAGCGTTTGACCTCGCTGTCGCTGCGGCTGACATTCACCTCATCGTTACGGCGGCTGCGGATCACCTGTACCACCTGAATCAACGCCACCAGACCGGCGCCGACCATCACGCCATGCGGAATATACAGCGCGTTGATATCAATCCCGGCCACCGGCTGGGCATAAGCGCGCAGCAGAAAGCCGACGCCGAGCATGGTCAGCGCCCAGATATTTCCAATAAACGCGGTGCCAAAGGCCGACATCGGGATCTTCAGCATCGAACCGACGATACCGCCGACAATGCCCACCACCAGCAGCCACGCCTGGCGTCCGCCTTTTTCTCCGGCTTTGATCGCCTCCGCTGCCGCCACACCCGGCGGCCATGCATTGCTGGCGGGAAACACGCGGGTATCGAACAGGCGATACAGCAGATACGCATCCAGCAGCATCGCCGCACTGACGCCGACAAACAGCGGCAGCACCAGCTGCGGCTCGCCCAGCGCCCAGGGCACCGCAATGGGCATCAGCAGGCTATTGGCGGCGCCAAAGGTCGCGGAAGAGATGGCGGTCTGCGCCAGATTCTGCACTTCCACCGAGCGGTAGCGGCGAAACCATTGCAACGGAATACGCGCCAGCAACATGGCAAACAGCGCGCCGATAATTGAGGTATTGGGGGTGACCCCGATGGTGGTAATTAATTGTACGCCAATGATCGCGCCCGCAACGGACAGCAACACCAGCATTAAACCGACGCCGATACTTTTTATTGAATTATGGTGACGCATAGTATTCCCCGTATTTTCACCCTGGCAAAAACGTTATTACGCAACGTCCGACACGCGGAACGACAACGTTGTTTTAATAATCGTTCCCTGACTGTTGAAATAGACAGGTCCGCAGACCTGCTATTTCCCTGGTGTGGCGCGAAGTATTACGCCGTTAAATCAAAACAGGTTATGCGCCATATTTTTCGGCCATCACGGCCGCGGTTGCGCGTAATTCATTGAGCAGCGCCTCTGGATATCCAGGGGCGGCTTCCTGCGAAAGAAAAGAGAGGCAGAGCGCAACGCTTTCACCACGGTGCTTATTGGTGACGGCGACGGCCATTGAGCTGATACCTGGCAGCGCCTCGTTGCGCGCCAGTGCCCAGCCCTGCTGGCGAATGGTCGCCAGCTCGGCGCACAGCGCGTCGAGGTTGAGCGGTGAATTGAGCGATGCGGCAGACCATTCATCGGCAAAGCGGTCGCGCACCGCCTCATCGCTGCTCAGGGCCAGCAATGCGCGCCCGGTTGACGTCCCCGCGGCGGGCATACGGGTGCCCGGCGGCGTAATCAGCTGGGTAAACAGGCGACCGTGATACATGCGCATCACCAGAATATCGTGCCCGTCCAGCATGGAGATGTAGCCCATGCAACCAGTGCTGGCGGCCAGCCGCGCCATCGCGGCCGAGGCGCTGTCCACCAGCGGCGTGGAGAGATAGTGACCGGCTACCGACAGCAGCACGCGCCCAATATGGAAGCAGCGGCTGTCGGGATCGCGCTCCAGCAGCCCCTGGCTCTCCATGGTCGCCAGCAGGCGGGAGACGGTGCTTTTTGGCAGATCCAGCGCCTCAACCACCTCGGTAAAGGTGAGGCCGGGATGCCCCTGTGTCACGCCAAAGCGCTGGAACAACTTAAGCACGGCGGCGGCATTTTCGAGTGTGGTCATGAGGGTAGTTTCATTATGTGGAACTAAGTTCCTGAATCAATACCCCGAAATTAAAACGTCAGGTTTTTATGGTCAAGCGCAAATTTTGTACCGGGTAAAATTCACCGGGAATTAAGGCAGAATAAAATGAGGCGTAAAGTTAAAAGCCAATTATTTTATCGGGCAGGATGAATGAAGCGCAGAAAAGCTGATAAGTTTGTCGCGTCTTTGCAGCGAATTTACGGCATGAGAAAAAAACGGTTAACCACGGGAAGTAATAACTGGCGTCCCTGCCAGCCGATATTACTCTTTTTCCACGTCTTCATAGCGTTGTTTGGCATCCTGCGCTTCAGCTTCAGTTTTATGTTCGCTAATCAGCGAATCCGGACGTGGATGATCGGCGCGTAATTCGTACCAGGTGACGCTGTTACCCGGCGTGCCTTTTTCGACGGCAACAATGCGGGCTTGTCGCGGATAAGGTGGTCTGCTTGGCATACGTATCCCTCTTATGTATCAGGTTTCCACACAGGCAGCAGTAATCCCCTGCCCGTGCCTAAGTATAGACAAACGAGGATCGCTGCAATAAAAAGAGGGAGAATTCTGAGGGAGTTAGCTGGCGCGGGCGAGCGAAAGCGACTGCAAAATCTCTTCAACCACCAGTTCCGGCGACTGCATCGCATTCACTTCATGGTGGGCGGCCTGACGATAAAGGTGCGCACGCTGACGCAGGATATCATCCATCTCTTCGGCAATCGGACGACCAGTTAAGGTTGGACGCTGTGCCGCTTCCGGCTGCCGTTCCAGACGATCGGCCAGTACCGTCGATGGCGCATTCAGCCAGATCACCTGGCCGTGATCGCGCATAAAGCGACAATTCGGTTCCGCCAGCACCATGCCGCCACCGGTGGCGATAATGGTGCAGGCTGCGGTGACCGCTTGCAGTGATTCACTTTCACGCGCACGAAAGCTGTCCCAGCCTTCGGCCGCGACGATTTCTGCGACGCTACGCTGGGTGGTAAGTTGCAGGTGATGATCGGTATCGCGAAAGGCGTAACCCAGCGCCTGCGACAGCGCCTGGCCAATGGTGGTTTTACCGCAACCGCGTGCGCCGATCAGATAGATGGGTAATGACATCCTGGCTCATCCTCCGCCGTTTTATGCCGCACGGGCAACGTCATCAGGTCAATATTGCGTCGCATGATACCTGGATTTCTTTTCATCAGCCACCGGCGAAGCACGATTTACGCGCATTTTGCCCATACAAATCTCTATCGCATTAATTTATAAGCAAAAAATCATGCGAGTTTTGTGCATCATCAAAAGTGTAAGCCTGAGCAACATTTGCTTACCAGGGCGTTGATTTACTTTCTGTCATCTCGCCCGCATATAGTGGGGTAACTCGCAAACGGAGGTTTACCATGCAGAGCGAAGAACAACAGTTAATTGAAAGCCTGTTCAGCCGTCTGAAACAGGCCGAGAGCCAGAGCGGCCCGCGTGATGCCGGCGCTGATCAGTTAATCAAACAGTATTTGCAGTCGCAGCCCGCTGCGCCTTATTACATGTCGCAGGCGATCCTGATTCAGGAAGCGGCGATGAAAAAGCTCAATGCGCAAATCGGTGAGCTGGAAAATCGTCTGGCGCAGGCCCAGCAGCAACAGCAGCAGGCTCCGCAGCAGAGCAGCGGCGGTTTCCTCTCCAGTCTGTTTGGCGGCGGTTCGCGCCCGGCGCAGCAGCCACAGCAGCAGCCGGTATGGAACAGCGCGCCGCCGCAACAGCCTCAGGCACCGCAGCAGCCGCAGTACGCCAGCGCGCCGCCTCCGGCACGCGGCACTGGCTTCCTTGGCGGCGCATTGCAGACCGCCGTCGGTGTGGCCGGTGGGGTGGTGATGGCGGATATGCTGACCAGCATGTTCCACCATTCACAGCCGGAAGAGATCGTGAACATCATCAATGAGCCGCCACTGCCGCAGGTTGATGACAGCCTGAACACCTTTAACAACGGCGATAACGCCTTCCTGAATGACAATGCTGGCGGCTGGGATAACAACTTTGCCGACAACAATGATTTCAGCGACTTCGGTGGCGGTAACGACTTCGACGACGACGACAGCTTTGTCTGAGTTAACGCTGGCGTAGCCACTTATCCAGTTCGTTAGCAAATTGCTGGCGGTCTCGTGGGCTGAGAGCCGACGGGCCGCCGCTTTGAATTCCGCTGGCGCGCATGGTTTCCATAAAATCGCGCATGGTTAACCGCTGACGAATGGTATCCGGTGAATAACGTTCACCGCGTGGATTCAGCGCCGCAGCACCTTTCTCCAGCACTTCCGCCGCCAGCGGGATATCCCCGGTAATCACCAGTTCCCCCGGCTGCACACGTTTGACGATCTCGTTATCGGCCACATCAAATCCCGCCGCAACCTGTACGGTTTTCAGCCAGGGTGAGGGCGGCACGCGCAACGGCTGGTTCGCGACAAAGGTCACCAGGGTTTGCGTGCGCTCAGCAGCACGGTAGAGCACTTCTTTGATGACAGTGGGACAGGCATCGGCATCAACCCAAATCGACATGTTTTATCCTTTCCGCGGTAGTTAACGGTGATCTTGCCGTTCCTGACCGGAATGGCAAATTTAATTTGTTCGTATCCCGCGATACCTTGTTATTCAGGCTGGCTGACGTAAGCTAACCGCTACAGAAAATCGAACCATCTAAAGGATAACGCGATGCTGGAGAAGAAAATTGGGTTTATTGGCGCCGGTAATATGGCGAAAGCGATCATCAGCGGACTGGTGAACAGCGGGCAAATCGCGCCAGCCAACATCTGGGTTTTTGACCGCAAACCCGCCACCAATCAGGCGCTGCCGCAACAGTACGGCGTGACCGCCGCCGACAGCGCAGAAAGCCTGGCGCGGGAAGTCGACATCCTGTTCGGCGCGGTGAAACCCAATGTGATTCTCAAGGTGTTGAAAGATCTGTCAGGCCAGCTGAAGAAAGAGGCGCTGGTGGTGTCGATTGCCGCTGGCGTGACGCTGGATTCACTGGCGACGGTGCTGGGCCACGATCGTAAAATCATCCGCGTGATGCCGAATACGCCGTCGCTGGTCAATGAAGGCATGACGTCAGTAACGCCCAACGTGCTGGTTGAGCAGCCTGAAATCGACGAAGTGGTGGCGATTTTTGAGAGCTTCGGTAAAGCCGCCGTGGTGAGCGAATATCTGATTCACGCGGTGGTTGGCGTCAGCGGTTCCGCCCCGGCGTATGTGTTTATGTTTATTGAAGCGATGGCCGATGCGGCTGTGCTCGGCGGGATGCCGCGTGCGCAGGCGTATCAGTTTGCGGCGCAGGCGGTGAAGGGATCGGCGCAGATGGTGCTGGAAACCGGCAAACACCCTGGCGAACTGAAAGATATGGTCTGTTCACCGGGCGGCACCACCATCGAGGCGGTGAAAGTGCTGGAAGAGAAAGGGTTCCGTGCGGCCGTGATCGAGGCGATGCAGCAGTGCATGAAAAAGTCGGAAGCGCTGAGTAAACTTTAGTTTTTTCATAGGCTTTGATACGCGATGCTCGCGTCGCAGAGACTCAGAACTGGACCCTGCCGATGAATTTTCAGCCAGCTGACAACGGCTGAAGTGAAGGTGTAATATCGGGGGGCATCGTCAGGATACGATGATTATGATGGCTGCCTTCACCGGCAGCCGGAAAATGCGACCAGTCGGAAGGAAAAGCCCATGATTTCAGGAAATGCGATCCGTAAACAGGTTACTGCCCGTATCTCTTTCACTTCAAGCCAATCCCCCCAACCCACGACCGTTGCGCGAAATATCCAATCCCTGCAACGCACGCCAACGACGCCGCTGAGTCTGTCTTCGCAACCCACCCGCCAGCGTTCTGCAACGTCAACACTCATCCCCTCACTCACCAGAAATGCACCCAGCTCGCTGACGAATTATGCGCCGATAAGTCCCATGCTGGTGCAGCCCAAAAGAATGCATGATCAGATGTCACCTCCTCTGGCATTGGCGTCCAGCAGTCGCGCGCAGATACCCTGTCCTGATAAAACCAGGCCGCTGAGAAAAACCGGGGCTATCAAATGCGTTAAGCCCAAAAAGAGCATTAATTTCAAAGACGACGAAGATTATAAACCCCCAAGAAAATTTGTTATGCCGGCAGAAAAAAACCCAGGGCCGGATTTAACCGAAAAAGATATCAATCGTCTGGTGACAGAATCCGATGAGCATCTGAAGCTGTTGAAAATTATCGGACACTATAATGCCGGTGTGTTTGGTTTTAGTCATGACAATATTCCCAAGGTCGACGGGAAGCGGATGGCAATAAAGAGTTTTGACCTGTTTGTTGATCGATTGATCTATGCCGGGCTGGTGACTGCCGAGTGTGGACATGAAAGAGTCAGACTGACGCCTGTCGGAATCGCAAAATTTAACGAGATGCTAGCCGAGGACGCAGAAAAGCTCCGCCCCCTGATTTAACCGCTACCCTGCGTGGCGGGTTCGCCACGCAGGCGTGTTGATAACCTATCCCTGATACGCCTCAAATAACGCGATCCCCTGCCCCAGCGTCATCGGATGCTGCATATGCTCCACCAAAGCCGCCGTCAGGGTATACATCCCAGCTGAACATACCGCCGCCAGCCTGCCCTGCTGAACGTAAAAAGCGATAAAGCGTTTGTCCTGTAGCGATCCCAGCAGACGCATGTCATCCCACTCGTCGGCATGACCAAGATACTCATAGCGCGTGCCGTAGTGCGCCGTCCAGAAGAACGGGACGCGGTCGTATAACACCCCTTTACCCAGCATATTCAGCGCGGCAATGCGCCCCTGCTGTTCCGCGACGCGAAAATGCTCAATGCGCTGCGGCCCCTGCTGGGTGGGGTAACTGGCGATATCGCCCGCCGCCCAGATATTCTTCGCCACGCGTAGCTGGCTATCGGTTTTCAGGCTGCCATCCTTCAGCTGCGGCAGATCGTGCACGAATCCGCTATTGGGCTGCACGCCAGTGGCAAACAACACCTGCTGCGCCGCAAGGGTTTTGCCGCTTTTCAGCCGCACTCCGCTGACCTGACCTTCGCCCTCCAGCGCTGCCGGTTCACCCTCAACGAATTTCACCCCATTGCTGCGGTGCAACTCGTAAAAATGGCGGCCAATCTCCTCACCAAACTGCGCCGCAAACGGCAGCGCATGGCGCGCCACCACCGTGACATCAATATCGCGATTGCGCAGCGCACCAGCCATCTCCATGCCGATAAAGCTGTTGCCGATAATCACCAGCTGCTGGCTGTCATCGACGGCATTGAGTAGCTCCCCGGTCTGCGTCCGCGTACGAAGCAGATGCACACCGCCGAGATCGTGACCGGGAATATCAAGCGGCTGCGGGAATGCACCGCTGGCAATCAGCAACTGGTCAAAAGCCAGCGTCTCGCCGTTCGCCAGCTTAAGCTGCTGCTGCGCGACATCCAGTGCTTCCACCTGCCCGCTAACGCGCACAACCGATTTCAGCACCTCAGGTTTCAGCAGGCGCGGCACATCTTCCAGCGCCATTTTGCCGGACGGCACAAATTTACTCAGCGCGGTGCGATCATAAGGGGCATCGGCCTCACGCTCGACCAGCACCAGCTTGCCTTTAAATCCCTCCTGACGCAGCGTCCAGATGGCCGCGCTGCCTGCCGCACCGGCACCCAGCACCACGCACACCGGCGTGTCAGCGGCGGCGGCGGGTGTGCTGGCTGACGACATCGCCTGGGGATTGACCAGCACCTTGCCCTGTTCAATACGTACCGGATAGTTCTTTAAATCCGCCAGCGCCAGCGGCTCGCACATTTTCCCGTCCTGCAACTCAAACACCGCTTTGTGCCACGGACATACCAGCTTGTTGCCGCACACCGCGCCCTGTTCCAGCGGCGCCCCGGCGTGCGGGCACTTGGCCTGCAACGCATGGACGCGATCGCCTTCGCGGATCAGCAACACATCGGTATCCCCGACGGTAAATTTGCTCGGTTTGCGCTCTTTCAGCGCCTTAAGTTCGACGACAGTTTGATAGCTCACAGATGACCTCCTTGCGGGTTTCAGACTTATTCAGCTAAATCCATACAAAGAGTAAGTGTGGCAAAACTCAGCCAGTTGGCAGGCAGAATAAAATAGTGCGACGGATAACGTGCTGTTTACCCGTTATTTTTGCAGGGAATTAAAATGTAATAAAACGAATATGCTGGGGGATTAATAAGCGGCCCGCAGGCCGCTGCGGAGAAATTAACTCTTTTTCAGGCACGAGCTCATAAAGGTTTTACGTGCATCACCGCTCAGTTTTTTATCACCGGCTTCGGTGTTACAGGTTTTCATCTTCATTTGCTGTGGGGTCATACTGCCCATCTTGCTGTCTTTTTTCAGACAGCTGCTCATAAAGCTTTTACGTGCATCGCCTTTCAGATTTTGCGACGACGCATGTTGATTACACATGGTCATTTTTTCCTGCTGCGCGGTTTTCTCTGCCGCACCCGCGCTACCAGCCAGCAGCAGACCTGCTGCCATCATTGCCAAAAGATACGATTTCATTGCACCTTCTCCATAGAGTTATCGCCTGATAAGTCTGGCATGAGATAAGCAAAGCAGAAAAAAATATAATGAAAAACGCCTGTGGCGATCACAGGCGCGGGTGAAATCAGACGCGGGGGTGGTTAAGCAGCCTCTCAACATAATTACGCAGCAAGGTAACATCGGGCGATACCTCCTGCTGCACAACTGGCGCCATTGCGCTTTCAATACCTGTCGCTATGGCATTTAACTGTTCCGGTTCAAGTTTACGCAACATTGCCGTCAGCACAATTTCCAGTGCCTCAACCTGGACCACTAACTCTTTAGACTCTTCTTCTTTTTCAGCCAGCCTAAGCAGGAGTTCCGCAATCAGATTTTTCATGCGACCAACTCAATTAGTTGAGGGAAATGCTGACGTTAGCATTGAGCAGAATAAAACAACAGGGATTTTTGCGGGATCCTGATAACACGATGAAAAAAGAGGAAGGCGGTAAAACTCAGCGCAGAATTTTATTATTAAACGGCGAAACGTTTCTCTGAAAAATAACACTTGAGTGAAACGTTTCGCGCGTAAAGCACTAATTAACGTCAGACGCTAATTACGTCATGATCCATAAATCAATGACCCGGACCACCACCATGACCGCCCCAGCCACCACCATGACCACCCCAACCGCCACCACCACCCGGAGGCGGGAAGATACAACCGCTCAGCGCGGTCACCAATGCCACAACGGCTGCGAGTTTAATAATACGGACCATAATTACCTCAGGATGGAAAAATCGGGCTGAGTGTATGAGCCGCCGCGGCGCCCGACAATACAGAATTCTCCGCATCCCGGCGCTATTCATCTCCGCTCACCATGCTTAACAAATAACTGGCACTACACCAGGAGAAAACAAACAGATGCGCAATGAGTGTGCGCTTAAATCCTGCCCGATAGTGCACCGCAGCGCTTTACAGTTGCCGCGATTTCACGCAATGTGAGCGCATTACAATTAATGAGATACCCTTATGACATCTGCTGCTGTTGCCCTCAGTGATATTCTGGCGCGTCGTGACTGGGAAAACCCGGTTATCACCAGTCTGAACCGGCTGGATGCGCACCCGCCGTTTTCCAGCTGGCGCGATGAACAGGCGGCGCGCGACGATCGCCCCTCTCCTTCGCGCCAGTGTCTGAATGGTGCATGGACCTTCAGCTATTTCAACCGGCCGGAAGCCGTACCGCCTGGCTGGCTGTTGCAGGATCTGCCCGATGCGGCCACCCTTGCCGTACCGGCAAACTGGCAGCTGCATGGCTATGACGCGCCGATCTACACCAACGTTCAATACCCGATCCCGGTCAATCCACCGTTCGTTCCGGCAGAAAACCCCACCGGATGTTACTCGCTCACATTCAGGGTGGACGACAGCTGGCTGCGCCAGGGACAGACACGCATCATTTTTGATGGCGTCAACTCAGCCTTCTTTCTATGGTGCAACGGCCAGTGGATCGGCTATTCACAGGACAGCCGCCTGCCCGCCGAATTCGATCTCAGCGCGGTACTGCAACCGGGCGATAACCGGCTGGCGGTAATGGTGCTGCGCTGGAGCGACGGCAGCTATCTG
This sequence comes from Pantoea sp. X-Soil-TKNS-1207, assembly GCF_059730485.1. Classification (NCBI taxonomy): domain Bacteria; kingdom Pseudomonadati; phylum Pseudomonadota; class Gammaproteobacteria; order Enterobacterales; family Erwiniaceae; genus Pantoea; species Pantoea sp. X-Soil-TKNS-1207. Next base: position 1,010,074 of record NZ_AP035958.1, on the reverse strand, counting down.
GAAGATCAGGATATGTGGCGGATGAGCGGTATTTTCCGCGACGTCTCCCTGCTGCATAAGCCCAGCACGCAACTGGCCGATGTACAGATTGAAACCGCGCTTAGCCCGGAATATATCCGTGGCGACCTGCGCGTCAGCGTGAAGATCCATGCCGCCCCCCGTCCCCTGAGCCAGTGCCGGTTGCGCCTCAGTCTGTGGCGTGGCGCAACGCTGATTGGCGAACATCAGCAGGCACCGGGCAGCGCCGTTATTGATGAGCGCGGTCACTACCCGGAGCGCGCCCTGCTGGTGCTGCCAGTCAGCCAGCCGCTGCTGTGGAGCGCCGAAACGCCGCATCTCTATCGCGCCGTGGTGTCGCTGCTTGATGAACAGGGCAATCTGCTGGAGGCGGAGGCCTATGATGTCGGCTTCCGTCGGGTGGCGATTGAGAACGGCCTGCTGTGTCTGAATGGTCAGCCCCTGCTGATTCGCGGCGTCAACCGCCATGAACACCACCCGGAAAACGGTCAGGTGGTGGATGAAGCCAGTATGCGGCGCGATATCGAACTGATGAAACGCCACAACTTTAACGCCGTGCGCTGCGCCCATTATCCTAACCATCCGCTGTGGTATCGCCTGTGCGATGAATACGGTTTGTATGTGGTTGATGAGGCGAATATCGAAACCCACGGTATGCAGCCGATGAATCGCCTGTCGGACGATCCGCGCTGGTTCGCGGCCTGGAGCGAACGCGTAACGCGCATGGTGCAGCGCGACCGCAATCATCCCTGCATCATTATCTGGTCGCTGGGCAATGAATCCGGCCACGGCAGCACCCACGATGCGCTGTACCGGTGGGTGAAAAGTAGCGATCCCACACGGCCGGTGCAGTATGAAGGGGGCGGCGCGAATACCGCCGCCACCGATATTGTCTGCCCGATGTATGCCCGCGTCGATCAGGATCAGCCCTTCCCGGCGGTGCCGAAATGGTCGCTGAAAAAGTGGATTGGTCTGCCGGGCGAAACCCGTCCGCTGATTCTGTGCGAATACGCCCACGCGATGGGCAACAGCTTTGGCGGCTTCGCCAAATACTGGCAGGCATTTCGTCAGTTCCCGCGTTTGCAGGGCGGCTTCGTCTGGGATTGGGTTGACCAGAGCCTGACGCGCTACGATGAGCAGGGCCAGCCGTGGCAGGCGTATGGCGGTGATTTTGGTGACACGCCGAATGACCGTCAGTTTTGCATGAACGGATTGGTGTTTGCCGACCGCTCGCCGCATCCGGCGCTGTTCGAAGCGCAGCGTGCACAGCAGTTCTTCCAGTTCGCGCCAGACGAACGCGATCCTTACCGTTTTACCGTCAGTAGCGACTATCTGTTCCGCCATAGCGACAACGAAGTGCTGCGCTGGTCGATTGAGCAGGATGGTCAGCCGCGCGCGCAGGGCGAACTGCCCCTCGATCTTGCGCCACGCGGCAGCCAGACCTTCACCCTGCCGGAGATGACGGATTTGCAGGGCGATTGCTGGCTCAATCTGGCGGTGTATCAGGTGCAGGCAACGCCCTGGTCAGAAGCCGATGCGCGCGTCGCCTGGCAGCAATGGGCGCTGCCGTCGGCCCTGCCCGCCCGCACGCTGGCCAACAGCGAACCGGCGCCGCTGATTGAATCCAATCACAATCTGGTTGCGGTGATCCTGCCTGCCCAGCGCTGGCATTTTTCCCGCCGCAGCGGCGAGCTGGTGCAGTGGTTTGTCAATGATGAGGAGACGCTGCTGACGCCGTTGCAGGATTGCTTTATCCGCGCCCCGCTGGATAACGACATTGGCACCAGCGAGGCCGCCAACGTCGATCCTCATGCCTGGGTCGAGCGCTGGAAACGCGCCGGGTATGACCAGCTGGAACCGCAGCTGATTGAGATGGAGATCGATAGCCTGAAGCACAGCGTGCAGATTGAAACGCTGCATCAGTGGCTGTTTAACGGAGAGCTGATATTTACCAGCCGCAAACGCTACCAGATTCGCGGCAACGGCGAGCTGACTATCGAAAGCGATGTGACGCAGGCGGCTGGTCTGCCGCCTCCGGCGCGCATTGGCTTGCGCTGTCAGCTGGCGCACGTCCCGCAACAGGTAAGCTGGCTGGGGCTGGGACCGCATGAAAACTATCCCGATCGCCAGCTGGCGGCGCAGTTCTCGCGCTGGCAGCTGCCGCTGGCGGCGATGCGCACCGACTACGTGTTTCCGGGGGAAAATGGTTTACGCGGCGGCACCCGTCAGCTCGATACCGGCAGCTGGCAGGTGAGCGGAGATTTTGCCTTTTCGCTCAGCCCGCACAGCCTGGAGCAGCTGCGCAGCTGCTCGCATCGCCATCTGTTGCGGCCGGAAGCGGGCTGCTGGTTGCATCTCGACGGCTTCCACATGGGAGTGGGCGGTGATGATTCCTGGAGTCCGAGCGTCAGCCCGGAGTTTTTGCTTTCCCGGCAGCGCTGGCATTACGCGCTGACGTTGCGTCAGTAGTCTGGTCTTCCGCATCACGCTGACTCACCGGCTGGGTCAGCGTGGTTTTTGGGCGACGATAGAAGCGGCGCAGCAGCAGCACATTGATCAGCACCACCATCGCCGTCGCGAAGAACACCCAACGATAACCGGCGGCCGCAGAAACGGCGGCCCCGAGCATCGGACCCGCCACATTCCCCAGGTACATAAACGACTGGTTATAACCGAAGATCCGCCCGGTAACGTTATCGCGTGAATGGCGCACCAGCAGCGTTTGCACCGCAGGCATCATCGCGCCATCGGCAAAACCCAGCAGGAAACGCAGCACGCCGAGCTGGGTGGCGCTGGTAACAAACGACATGGCGGTGAGCAGCACCAGCGAGGTGATCATGGTGGCGATCAGAATGCGCTGGGTGCCGATGCGGTCCCCCAGCTTGCCGAGACGCGGCGCGGAAATCAGCGCCGAAATGCCCGGCAGCGCAGCGATAAATCCACTGAGGAAGGCGATATTTTGTGCGTCAGGGGCCAGCTCGCGGACAAACAGCGTCAGAATCGGGTTTACCGATCCGTTGCACATCTGGATCACCATAGTAGTGACAAACAGGCACACCATCAGACGCGGATTGTCGAGGCTGCGAAACACCTCGCGGCCGCTCAGCTTGTCCTGTTTGCTGACCGGGGTGTAGCCGGTTTCTTTAATCAGGAACAGCGTCACCAGAAAGCTGATCAGCAGCAGCGCCGCGGTGACGATAAACACCAGGCGCAGGCCGAGCCAGTCCGCCAGCAGGCCGCCAATCATCGGCCCGAGGATCACCCCGCCAATCTGACCGGTTGCCACGCAGCTCAGCGCCCAGCCGCTGCGATCGCGCGGCACCTGCGCCGCCACCAGCGCCATGGCATTAGGAATATAACCGGAAGTCAGCCCCATCAGCGCACGCAGCAGCAGCAGTTGCCAGGCGTGGGTTACAAAGGCCTGCAACAGAATCACCGCCCCCATACCGAAGGAGGCACGCAACAGCATCAGCTTGCGTCCTTTGCGATCCGCCAGGCTGCCCCACAACGGCGCGACCGCCGCAGAAATGACAAAGGTGATACTGAAGGTCAGCCCCGACCACAGGCTCAGCGCGTTCCCCCCGCTGACGCCGAGATGTTCGATATACAGCGGCAGAAACGGGATGATCTGGCTAATCGCCAGTCCGGTAAAAAAACACCCAAACCAGACCGAGATCAGGTTGATTTTCCAGGGTTCGACGGAGCGTAACATGAGAGAGCACATCAAAAATGAAATGAGGGTTCAGTCTAACAATCCCATAACATTGCTGGACGGCAAAACATGGCATAGGGATAAAAACGCAGTTTTTTGCTGTGCAGCCAGCTTCTGTGCACAGCAAATATTACGCAGAGTACGATTCACAGCCGGTTAATGTGCAAAAACATTGTGGGATTCACTTTCCCTCATTATGCACGGCTCAAAACGTGAAAAAATATTACGGCCGGTTACTGACATTTTTTCATCACGCATCTATGTTTAAAAAACCACCAGCTGCCGCTGGCGGATCGCTGCCCGTTCTGGGCAGTTTGATGCTTAACCTAACATCTTCCCGCGGTTGCCTGTCACCGGCGGCGGGCATCGTTGTCTCTGCGGAGGTCAGCCATGAGAGTGCATCCCAATAGCGCCAGTCGGGCAATTACCGATTATTTTAATAGCCCGGCATGGCATGCGCCGCACGAGAGCGACCTGCTGGCAGCCATTATGCGCGAGCTGATGGATGACGGGCAGCCCGCCACCAGTAAAGCGGTGATTGCCAGGGTGATTGCCAAACTGGAATTTGAAGGGGATGAGCAACGGCTGCAAAGCTATCGCAATCTGCTGACGCAACTGCTGGAATCGCGCACCAAAGAATAAAAAAATTCCCGCCGAAGCGGGAAGAAACAAGACGAGCATTGCATATTCGAGAGTGACGAGGAAATCTCCTTAATGCGCAGCTATCCTCGCCCGGCGCTGTGACAGCCCGATGACAATGCCATGTCTGTTTGATGTTATCCGCAGTAGACCTTGCTGATCTTGCCACTCTGGTCGGCCATAAAATTAATGCGACGCAGATTGAAATCCATGGTGACCGCAGAATTCCATGGAATGGCGCGCACCGGCACGTCAAAACGCTTGTCGCTCAGCGCCGATAACGGCTGGCCGACATAGTTCTGGTACTGGGATGCGCCACACATATCGTTTTCCGCGTCCTGGGATGTGCTGGCGTGGGTGTCGGGTTTGGTCGCGGACTGGCAGGCGGTCAGGGCAAAAAGTCCCATCACCAGCAGCGCTTTTCCATAATGTTTCACGTTTTTCTCCTCCTGGATAATTCAGACAACCGGGTGCCCGAGAGTAGCAAAGCGTGCCTGCGATACAAAAATTTTTCTATCAGATATGTCGCACAAAAAGCGCGTCAAACGGCGATTTCCTGCACAAGTTCTCGGATTAATCACACAATTTGCCCCGCTTTTGCCGCCGCCAGTTGTGATAATTACCTAAGATTATTCTGAGGTGATAATGATGGAACTGGCAATTTTTATCGGCTTTGCGATTGTGATGACCTGGGTGGCCGTCAGAGTCCGTTAAGCCCGCACACTTATCCTTGTTCAGTCAGCAGCGCTTTGAACGCCGCCAGCGGCATTGGCCGCCCAAGAAAGTAGCCCTGCCCTTCTTCGCACGACAGCACTTTCAGCTCGTTCAACTGCGCTTCGGTCTCAATACCTTCGGCGGTGATGGTTAACGCGAAGGCGCGCGCCAGCGCCACAATCCCCGCCACCACCGATTGCGCCTGCTGCGATTCGGGGAACTCTTTCATCCACGAACGATCAATCTTCAGGCCGTTAAACGGGAAGGTTTTCAGATAGCCCAGCGCCGCATAGCCGGTGCCGAAATCATCGACGGTCAAACGCACCCCCAGCGCGCGCAGCCCCTGCATAATCTCCAGAGCGCGTACCGGGTTCTCAAAGGTGATGTTTTCGGTGATCTCCAGCTCCAGCCGGGTGGCTGATAAACCGCTGACTTCCAGCGCACAGGCCACGCGCTGCACCAGATCGCTGGTGCGAAACTCCACCGGCGAAATATTGACGGAGACATAACGCTGATCGCCCCAGTCTCGCGCATCCAGACAGGCGCGCATCAGCACCCAATCGCTGATAGCCATAATCAAACCGTTCTCTTCCGCCAGCGGGATAAAGCGGTCCGGGGTGATCCACTTATCCTCTGCCACCTGCCAGCGAATCAAGGCTTCAGCGCCCGCCAGCTGCCCCGTCTGCAACTGATAGCGCGGCTGGTAATGCAGGCTGAACGCCTCGTCTTTAAGTGCGATTTCAATCGCCTGCACCATCTCGCGTTTCGACTGCAAATGGCTCGCCATCTCATTGGAGTACCATACCCACTGATTGCGCCCGGCAGCCCGCGCCTGTCCGAGGGCGATATCCGCCAGCCGCAGCAGCGCTTCCGGATGGCTGGCATCCTGCGGCGCGCACACGATGCCCATACTGGCCGTCAGACTCAGCTGATGCGATCCGCTCAGCACCGGCTGATGCACCGCGCGCTGCAATGCACGGCAGCGATACTCCACCCCGGCACGCGAGGCTTCACGCATGATTAAGATAAATTCGTCACCGCCCAGCCGCGCGGCCAGTTCATGCGCCCCCATCAGGCTTTGTAAACGCTGCGAGACCTGGTTCAGCACCGCATCCCCCACCGTATGGCCCCAGGTGTCGTTGATCGGTTTGAACTGATCGAGATCGAGGCTGATGACAATCAGCGGATCGTCATCCGTCGCCTGAAGCAGATGCGCCGTGAGGTACTCCTGCAACTGCATACGGTTTGCCAGCCCGGTCAGCATGTCGTGGCGCGACAGGAACTGAATGCGCGCCTGCGCATCCACTTCAGTGGTGATGTCCGAAACCGTGCCGCGAAAGCCGGAACGCAACCCGTTGCGACGAATCGGTTTCGCCATCAGTTGCCCGATGCGACGATCGCCCGCAGCCGACATAAACTGGCAGCGCAGCGGCACACGCTGCACATCCTCCTGCTGGCGCATCAGCCACGCCACCAGCGAATGGCTGGGATGGCTGAGCAGATGGTCGAGATGGCGCCCAAGCCAGCGCCTCACCTCATGACCAGTGACCTCGGTAAAACGCGCCGAGAGATAACACAGGCGGCCCTGATCGTCGGTTTCCCAAATCCAGTCGGACGCCGCTTCCGCCAGGTCGCGAAAACGCTCCTCGCTGTTGGCCAGTTCGCGCTGGCTGATGGCCAGCATCTCAAAGCGACGATCGGAAAGTACCGCGTTATACAGCGCATGACGGATCACCCGGCGCGTCACCAGCGCAATCGCCAGCGCCGTCAGCAATAGCAGCGGCAGCAGCAGCCAAATCAGTCTCATGCCTGGATATTTGCCCTGCCAGCGGATCACCACCGGTTCACCGCCGAATACCGGTTCAACCATGCGCGGTTCACTCAACGCATCGTCCGCATTGAGAGGCGCACGCGGCTCAAGCACATCCAGCGCTTTGCCCAGCGTCTGGAGCTTGGATGGGGTAAAGATATTGACGAACACCATCACCGATGGCGGGCCGGGAATCGTCGGCAGGTTGGGAAGTTTGCCGGGGGTAATGGGTGCGGCAACCACCAGCGCGGGCTGATGATTGACCAGCGCGTTGCGCGCGATGGCATCGTGCGACAGCTTGCGCGCCGTCGCCAGCAGCGCTGAGGTTTGCGCCCCCAGCCAGCTTTCCAGCGTAATATCCACCAGCTCGCCGTTAACCACCGCATAACGCGTCTTGCCGCTGCCATCGATCACGAATACCCCGTCATAGTGGTACTCTTTGTACAGCCCCGGCCCGAAGTTCTCCTCGTCATACGCCCAGACTTTATCGACCTTCAGATGCAGGTTCTTATAACCATCCCCCCAGAAGGCATAGTCGCGAACGTCGATCATCATCTCCTGCTGCTCTGCCCGCCATGCCTGGCGCATCAGCATCTCGTCATGCACGATCGATTCGTTGTTTTGATGATGGGCGATCATCAGCACCATCAGCATTGAGAGCATCAGTACACCAAACAATAGGGCAGTCAGCGTACGCAGGCTGCGACGCGTCACCCGTACCGTATGTGCTTCCATGTTGGCCCTGGTATGACGGTGTAACTCAGAATTCATGCGCAATGCTCGCGAAAACGGACAACGGAATGGGGGCACAGGCCGCGGATTAATGATGCAGCTGCACCCTGTAATGGTTTTTTCGGTTATCGGCTCGGTAAGCGGCAGATTTAGCCCAATGGCAGAATATTTGAGCAGCAGAAATCTGCGCGCCGCGGCCTCGACAGCGATAATCGCCATTGCTACTATGCGGATTCCTCTGCTCGCTGAGTCGCCTATGGATACCCAATCCGACAAAGTTACGTTAACGCTGTTCTACGTTGGCAGCTTTGTGGTCTATTACCTCGTTACCATGCTGATTACGCTGTTTCCCAACTACGGCGTGCTGCGTAACGATGGTTTGCTGGTACCGGTGCTCTGCCTGTTCGAATTCGCGGTGATCTACCCGCTCTACCGTTTCTACTGCCAGCGGCGTACTGATATTCCGCTCGGTTATCTGCGCCCTGGTCAGACGCTGCTGTTTATCGGCGCGCTGTTTATTCTGATGGCGGCACAAACGCAGTTTCTGCAACCGGAAGGCTGGCTGGTGGCGCAAACCCAGCAGGGACGCAGCTCGATGCTGATCCTGCTGCTGACGGCGGTGCTGCTGGCACCGGTGTTTGAAGAGGTGTTGTTTCGGGGATTTCTGTTGCAGGGATTTCTGCTGTGGGCGCCGAAAAGCCGCTTCGCCTGCATGTTGCTGACCTCGCTGCTGTTCGCCGCGATGCATACCCAATATGTGCACTGGGAAACCATCGCCGCGCTGACGCTGTTCTCACTGCTGCTCTGCTATGCGCGCCTGCGCAGCAATAGCCTGGCGCTACCGGTGTTTCTGCATACGCTGAATAACCTGATTGCGATTTTACCGGTGTGGTATTACGCGCAATAAATCGCAGCGCATCACCAGGCTACGGCCGACATTGATGCCGACCCTGCGCCCCTGAGGTTACTCTTTTTCCGCTTCGAAGTGGCTTTTGAACTGTTCGTAGATAGAAATCATATTAGAAGCATCGCCGTGCAGCGGGCTGAGTTTTCCCGCGCGCACCAGTTCAATCACCAGTTGCAGGGCGGCTTGTTTTGGGCTGCTGGCCGGATGGGCAATTTCAGTCGACATAATTTATTCACTCATCATTTTTTCAGGGCCGCACAGTTTAGCTCAGATTGCTCTGCTGTTGGGTCACAGCATGGGTATAATCGTTGTATTCGGGCAAAAAAAAGCCGCTCAGGGTGATAACCCGCTCCCGCTGCGTTTAGCTATACTGGATCGTAAAAAAGGAACAAACAGCCACACTTTCCGTACCACCGAAAATGTGAATCAGGAGCCAGATGATGCTGATTGGATTTGTATTGTTAGTGAGCGCGTGCGGACATGATGCCTGTGATGCATTGCCGGTATCGGAACAGATCTATCCAACCAAAGTGGTTTGTGAGCAAATGGCGGCGCGCATTCATAAAGTACGGCCAAAAGTGGTGCTGATTTGCGGTGAAGTTCACCGTTGATTTGCTGCCAGCAGATAAGTCGACTGCGCAAAAAATCGCCAGACGCCATTGCAAGCGCGCCGCTTAACGTCCAAAATATAAGCTGCTTTACACTATTACCGTTGTGAATCCCATGAAAACAACTCGCCCCCGTCGTCCGAACGGACGCTGGGTTTATTACATTTTGTATGATGGCATTCTCTGGCCCTGCCCGGTGCGCTGGGAGTGGGAGAGTGGTTATGGCGGCTGGCTGCCGTTTTACTACTCGCCAACCTTTGAGTTTGTTGTTGGTGACCCACGCAAAGCCTATCGCATTGCGCGCAGCAACGTGCGCGTCGCCCGACCAGACAGCGAATACGCCTGAATCGTCAGACCTGCTGCCACGGCAGCCAGGTGGCGGTGAGCAGATAGTGCACCACCTCCAGCACCAGAATCACCATCAGCAGCACGCCCAGCTTGTGGCGACTGATCCACGCCTTCACGCCCAAATCATTGCTGCCCAGCGAATCAGCAGCAACGCTCCACAGATACACAGCAGCACCAAAACCATTTTCCAGTGTTTTTTTGCAGCCAGATATTTTGCCACGCATCCTCCCAGACGGCCGAAAGCAACGATGCGCCAACTGGCGCATCGTCGATTTTAGCTCTGGTACGCCGTTGAGGCGATCAATTATTCAGCGTGTAGTCGAGAGTGATCTCGGCATTCAGCACCTGAGAAACCGGACATCCGGCTTTGGCTTTCAGAATAATTTCATCGAAGGTGTCTTTATCGATGCCCGGCAGCGAGATGCTGCTGGTGAGTGCAATTTTGGTGATGGCAAACCCTTCGCCTTGCTTGTCCAGCGATACATCCGCGGTGGTATCGATACTTTTCGGCGGATGGCCGGCCTGGCCCAGCATCAGCGACAACGCCATGGAAAAACAGGCCGCATGTGCGGCGCCGATCAACTCTTCCGGGTTGGTCCCCTTCTGCCCTTCAAAGCGGGTGTTGAAGCCATAAGGTTGCTGGTTCAGCACGCCGCTTTCGGTACTTACCGTTCCTTTCCCTTTGATATCACCTTCCCAATGGGCCGATCCTTTCTTGTGAATGGTCATAGCGTTCCTCCGGTTAGACAGACAGGGAGTAAGTATAGACAACGCCACTCACTCTGCCGGATCAGCTCACGGCACGCGGGCGGGCCGGGGCCAGTCCGGCTTCGGACAGCAGCGCATTGGCCTGCACCAGCGAATCACGCGTGATATCCGCGATGGTTTTCGCCCCGGTCAGCGTCATCGCCACCTTCATCTCTTTCTCGATCAGGGTGAGCAAATTTTCCACGCCGCGCTGGCCGTGGGTGGCCAGTGCATAGATAAAAGCCCGTCCCAGCAGCACGCTGTCAGCGCCCAGCGCAATCATGCGCACCACATCCAGTCCGTTGCGGATGCCGCTGTCGGCCAGAATGGTGATATCGCCCTTCACCGCATCGGCGATCGCCGGGAGCGCTCGCGCCGACGATAGCACGCCATCCAGCTGACGACCGCCGTGGTTCGACACCACAATGCCGTCCGCGCCAAAGCGCACCGCATCGCGCGCATCTTCAGCATCGAGAATCCCTTTGATCACCATCGGGCCATCCCAGAACTCACGGATCCACTCCAGATCCTGCCACGAGATCGACGGGTCAAAGTTTTTCGCCAGCCAGCCGATGTAATCTTCCAGCCCGGTAGGTTTGCCGAGATAGGTTGAGATATTGCCAAGATCGTGCGGACGGCCATGCAGGCCCACATCCCACGCCCACTGCGGATGCGTGACCGACTGCCAGTAACGGCGCAGCGGCGCATTTGGGCCGCTCATACCGGAGTGCGCATCACGATAGCGTGCGCCCGGCGTCGGCATATCCACGGTAAACACCAGCGTCGAGCAACCCGCCGCTTTGGCGCGTTCCAGCGCATTGCGCATAAAACCCCGGTCACGCAGCACATACAGCTGGAACCACATCGGGCGATTAATCGCCGGAGCCACTTCTTCAATCGGGCACACCGATACGGTCGACAGGGTAAAGGGGATGCCTTTGAGCGCAGCGGCGCGGGCAGCCTGCACCTCGCCCCGGCGGGCATACATGCCGCACAGGCCAACCGGCGCTAACGCCACCGGCATCGACAGGGTTTCGTTGAACAGTCTGGTTTCAAGGCTGAGATCGGACATGTTCTTCAGCACGCGCTGGCGCAGCGCCACATCGGACAGATCCGACACGTTACGTCGCAGCGTATGTTCCGCGTAGGCGCCGCCGTCGAGATAATGGAACAGGAACGGCGGCAAAATACGTTGCGCCGCGGCGCGGTAGTCACTGGCAGCAGAAATGATCATCAGGGTTTTTCCTTGCGTTTATCCAGGTTATGGCCCGGCAGACGGGTAATCCGCGCCTGTCGCGCTTCATCTTCATGCAGGGTTTTTAGCGTGGTGTGGACGAAGCCGAGGTGGTCCATCGCCGCGAGACGTGCCGCTTCCGCGTTCCCTGCCAGAATGGCGTTCAGCAACGCCAGATGTTGCCCGGTCAGGCGGTCGAAAATCGCCGGTTGGATGTACATCCGCTGGCGGCTTTGCATCACCGAGGATTGCAGCAGATCGAAAAAGCCGCGCATGGTCTGCAACAGCACCACGTTGTGCGAGGCTTCGGCAATGGCGAGGTGAAAGCGCACATCCGCCTGCGCGGCAAGATCGGGATCGTCGCTCTCCTTGAGTTTCAGGGTGGCGTCGAAGGCGTATTGCAGCTTCTCTTTATCCGCCTCGGTGGCGCGTAACGCCGCATACCATGCGGTGCTGGCCTCAATGGCATGGCGCGCTTCAAGAATGTCATAACGATAATCGGGATCGTCAGCCAGCAGCTGGCGAATCGGTTCGACAATACGCTGTTCTGACCACGGCGCCTGTGGCTGACGCAGCCAGGTGCCGCCGCCGCGTCGGCTGATTAACAGGCCGCTGCTGATAAGTTGCTGAATCGCCTCGCGCAATGACGAGCGCGAGACGCCGAGGGTGGCGGCCAGCTGACGCTCGGCAGGCAGACGCATCCCCGGTTGCAGCTGGTGCTCATCAATCCAGGCGCATAGCCGCACCCGCAGCGTATCCGCTAAGCGCGGCGTGTTTTCGATCATGGCAATATCCAGGTTAAGACATAAGTCGGTAGCATCACGAATTGGTCTGACCAAAATTCAGCGCTGCCGAGCTGATGTGTCACATGGTTAATGCATTGTTAAACCGAAGCAACGTTATCAGGGTGACTTTTTCGCGTTATGTGACGCCACCGTAATACCTGGCCACTTTGGTAGGACCAATCAGGCTTCCGGTTGACCAAAAGCCCGACGGTAACTGTGGGGATGGAAGCGCCAGTTCAGCAGGATCAGTCCGAGAGTGACCGTGCCCTGCATCAGCCATACGCTGCTGAAGCTGTGGGTGAAAACATGCAGCTGACCGGCAATAAACGGCATACTGCCCGCGATGATAAACCCCACGCCCTGCATAAAAGCCACCAGCCGCGCCCCGGCTTGTGGGTGCGGCAGATGATCCAGCGCCAGCACCATCGCCAGCGGAAAGGCCGCGCCCAGACCAAAACCCGCAATCGCCGCCCACAGCCAGGGAGCCAGCAGCGGCGCAAACAGAAATCCGCTCATACCCGCCAGCTGGCACACCAGGCTGATAATCAGCTGTGGACGACGATCGGCGCCACGCGCCAGCAGTGGCATCAGCAGCGCGCCCGCCACCTGAAAGGCAATCATCACGCCAAGCAGCGACCCGCCAGCCTGAGCTGACCATCCCAGCTGATGATAGGCATCCGGCAGCCAGGCAACGCAGGTGGCGTAACCGCCATTCACCAGACCAAAGCTCAGCGCCAGCGTCCACGCCCGCTGCCGCCGCCACAGCGACGGCAGCGCGATATGCTGCGCCTGCGCGGCCGGAGGAACGCGTACCCACAGCCAGCAAAGGATCGCCAGCAGCACCGGCAATGCCCAGCCGGTGAGCGCCAGCGACCAGCCAAACTGCGCACTGAGCCACGGCGAAATCGCCGCCCCTAAACCGCCGCCGCCCATCAGCGCGCCCGCCCACAAACCGGTCACCGGCGCGCTTTGCCGGGTGAAGCGCTGACGAATCAGCCCCGGCATCGCCATCTGCACCACGCCAATGCCCAGGCCACCGCACAGCGCGCTCAGCACCAGCAAACGACCGTCGTGGATCAGGCCACGCGCCGCCAGCGCCAGCAGCAGCAAGGTTAAACCCGCCAGCAGCAGGCGGCGCAGCGGCAAACGTTGCATCAGCGGCGCGCTGAGCAGCGCCACCGCGCCCATCATCACCATGGGCACGGCGGGCAGCAACGAGGCCGCCAGCGGTGATAAGCCAATGGTCTGACGCAGCTGGCCGAGCAGCGGGCTGACGGAGGTCAGTAACGGACGCATATTCAGCCCGGCCAGCACCAGGGCGGCGAGCGTCAGTCCGTTGGAATGTCGGGTCATACACAATCCTGTCGGGAAAAGGTTGTCAGGATGACAGCGGCCGTTACTATTTGGAAATGAAATAACACCATAGCGATCAGTGAAAAAATGAATCGTCAGCCGATGTTTACCCCGCAGCAGCTACTGAGCTTCGTGGCGGTGTGCGAAACCGCCAGCTTTACCCGCGCCGCCGACCGGGTGCATTTATCACAATCCACCGTCAGCCAGCAGGTGCGTCGGCTGGAAGAGATGGTGGGCAAAGCGTTGCTGGAACGGACCTCGCATCAGGTCGCCCTCACCGAGGAGGGGGAAAAACTGCTCGGCTACGCGCGCCGCATTATTGCGCTGAACGGCGAAGCGCATGACGTGCTGAGCGACAAATGGCGCGACGGCATTCTGCGCCTCGGCGTACCGGAAGATTTCGCCGCGCCCACCGCCAGCCTGCTGGCTGAGTTTAGCCGCCAGCATCCGCAACTGCGACTGGATGTGATGAGCGGCATGTATGTCGATCTGCACCGCGCCTGGCAGCGCGAAGAACTGGACATCATGCTGATTAAGCAGCCGGGCGGTGAACGTCCGCTGGCGGCGCGGCCGGAGCCGCTGCTGTGGCTCGACAGCGCGGAACATCCCTGCTTCGAACAAACTCCGGTGCCGCTGGTGGTATTTCCCCAGCTCGGACTGTATCGCGAGGAGATGTGTCAAACGCTGGATAACCTCGGCCGCAGCTGGCGCATCAGCTACAGCAGCGCCAGTCTGGTGGCGTTAGCCAGCGCCAGCGCGGCGGGCCTTGGGCTGACGTTGCTGCCCGCCAGCTGTTGTCAGCCCGGCCATCGCGTATTAGGTGAAGCCGAGGGATTGCCGGTTATCAGCCATTTTGAGCTGGCGCTGTTCTGCCGCCAGCCGCAGGACGATCTGCAACAGGCGTTAGCGGCCGCGCTGGTCGATTTTTGCCAGCTGAAAAGGCAGTGATTTTTCCACTGCCAGCCAGTGGCAAATATCGCAGCGCAGCGCGCGGGGTTTTGCCAGATTAGGTTTTTCCCATTTGTCTGGAGCCTCTGATGCCACTCTCTTCCCCCAGCCGTCGTGATTTCCTCAGCCAGGGCGTGCGCTGGACCGCCGCCGGTAGCCTGCTGGCTGCCGGTATCAGCCACGCCAGCCAGCCGATCGCCAGCCAGCCACAGCGCCCGCCCCTGCCGCGCGCCAGCCACTACCAGCTGCTGAATGTGCGGTTGGAGGAGGGGTTTGAACGCGACGGCGCCGAGGTGATCGCCACCCGCACCGCGCTGTACGACATCACCATCAACGCAGGCAGATTTACCGCTATCGACGCCGCAGGCAGCGCACGCAACAGCGCCCTGCCCGGCTGGGATGCGCAGGGTCTGCTGCTGCTGCCGCGCACCCGTGATATGCATATCCACCTGGACAAAACCTTCTATGGCGGCCCGTGGCAGGCGCCGCGTCCACGCCAGGGGAAAACCATTATGGATATGATCGCCCGCGAGCAGGTGCTGATCCCGCAGCTGCTGCCAACCTCGCAGGCGCGCGCTGAAGCCCTGATCGGCCTGTTGCAGAGCAAAGGCAGCACCGAAGCGCGCAGCCACTGCAATATCGATCCGGTCAGCGGCCTGCAAAGCCTCGAACACCTGAAGCTGGCGCTGGCGAATCATCCCGATTTTGACTGTGAAATTGTTGCCTTCCCGCAGCACGGCCTGCTGCATTCGCAGGTGGATAGCCTGATGCGCGAAGCGATGGCGCTGGGAGTGCAGTACGTCGGCGGGCTGGACCCGACCAATGTGGACGGCGCGATGCAGGCTTCGCTGGATGCCATGTTCCAGATCGCCCTCGACTACCAGCGCGGCGTCGATATTCATCTGCATGAAACCTCCCCGGCCGGTGTCGCGGCAATCCAGTACATGGTGGACACCATTGCCCGCAACCCGACGCTAAAAGGCAAGGTGACGCTCAGCCACGGCTTTGCGCTCGGCACGCTGGAGGGCAAGGCGCTGGATCAGATGATCGCCGCCATGGCCGAGCAGCAGATGAGCGTGGCTTCCACCCTTCCGATCGGCAAACTGATCATGCCGCTGCCGCAGTTGCAGGCGGCGGGGATCCGGGTGATGACCGGCACCGACAGCGTGATCGATCACTGGTCGCCTTTTGGCAGCGGCAGTATGCTGGAGAAAGCCAATCTCTATGCTCAGCTGTATCGCGGTTCCGACGAGTTTGGCCTGAGTCGCGCGTTGCATATCGCCACCGGCGGCATCCTGCCGTTGTCCAGTCTGGGCGTTCGCCAGTGGCCTCAGGTGCAGGATGAGGCCAGCATGATGCTGGTACAGGCCAGCTGCTCCGCCGAAGCGGTGGCGCGCATAGCGCCGGTGCGGGCGACCTTCCGCCGCGGCGTCGCGGTGTATGCCGCCTGAAACATAAAAGCCTCCGGGAAGGAGGCTTTATGAACGTAAAGGCATCGACCAACTGCGTCCGACGCCATGCTGGATTGTTACGATAACATCTGAATGGCCAGCGCATACAGGCGCTGGTTTTCTTCGTCGCTGGCAGGCTCTTCTTCCGCGTAACAGGCAATCATGGAACTGACTTTGTCAGATGACAACGTCTCCCCATGGATATGCAGCGTTAATACGGCGCGGCCGACGATTTTCAGAATGTCTTCGTTTTGTCCCTGGACGTAATGACTCAATGAAGTGACCTCTGAAGTTGTTATAATCGCCAAATGGCGCGCTAAATATAAAGCAAAGTAAAGGCGGATTTTAATCGGAATTTCCTGTAACAGATTGCACACATAAGCGCATCATCAGTAAACAGGCAGTAACTTTCGGTAAATTTGCAGCTATCTCCGTATTCGGATTCAACTTTCTGTTCAGAGCGCGCTTTTCCTTACCGGGAAAAATCCTAAAAAACATTAGAATTTCGCGACAGTTGTTGTTGAAAAATACACCAAATATTACCAAATGCTTATTGATTGCTACCGGTGACCACTCAGCAGCGCCGCACGCGATTTACCATTGCCGATACAGGCCCTTTCTGCCAGACTGGCCGCCGCAACTCCGCCCGATATCAGAGACCGTTCCGTGACTGCTTTTTCTACCCTGACGCAACTGCCCGCCAGCCAACTCGACAACCTGCGCGAGATGGGTTTTGACGCCATGACGCCAATCCAGGCCGCCGCCCTGCCCGCCATTTTGCAGGGGCGCGACGTGCGTGCGCAGGCGAAAACCGGCAGCGGTAAAACCGCCGCCTTTGGTATCGGCTTGTTGCAGCGGATCGATAACAGCCAGTTTCACACGCAGGCGCTGGTGCTGTGCCCGACGCGCGAGCTGGCCGACCAGGTCAGCAATGTGCTGCGTCAGCTGGCCCGTTTCACGCGCAATATTAAGATCCTGACGCTGTGCGGCGGCCAGCCAATGAGCGCCCAGCGCGATTCGCTGGTGCACGCCCCGCATATCGTGGTCGGCACGCCGGGCCGTATTCTTGATCATCTGAAGCGCGACAACCTCGATCTCAGCCAGCTGCAAACCCTGGTGCTGGATGAGGCGGATCGGATGCTGGAGATGGGTTTCCGTGACGATATGGAAGCGATCTTTGACTTCACCCCGGCATCACGCCAGACGCTGCTGTTCTCCGCCACCTGGCCTGCCACCATCGCCAGCCTGAGCGAACGCTATCAGCGTGATGCGCTGGCGGTGGCGACCGAAACCGAAGTGGAATTACCGGCCATTGAGCAGCAATTTATTGAAGCCAGCGCCAGCGACCGTATCAATCTGCTGAGCGCATTGCTCAGCCAGCAGCAACCGGCCTCGTGCGTGGTGTTCTGCAACACCAAACGCGAATGCGATGACATTGCTGCCGCGCTCAACGATCGCCAGATCAGCGCGCTGCCGCTGCATGGCGATCTGGAGCAGCGTGATCGTGAACGCGTGCTGATCCGTTTTGCCAACGGCAGCATCCGCGTGCTGATCGCCACCGACGTGGCGGCGCGCGGACTGGACATTAAAGCGCTGGCGATGGTGGTGAACTTCCAGCTGGCGTGGGACCCGGAAGTGCATCTGCACCGCATTGGTCGTACCGGTCGCGCCGGTGAAACCGGTCTGGCGGTAAGCCTGGTGGCGGCGGACGAAATGGCGCGCGCCCATGCGCTGGAAGATTACCTGCAACAGTCACTCAACTGGGTGCCCGCCAGCACGCTGAAAGGCACCGCGGCCAAACCGCTCCCGGCCGCGATGATGACGCTATGTATTGATGGCGGTCGTAAGGCCAAAATCCGCCCCGGTGATATTCTCGGCGCCCTGACCGGTGAAGCCGGTTTCAGCGCTGACAAGATCGGTAAGATCGTACTTACCCCAACCCATGCCTATGTGGCGATTGCCGCGGCACAGGCCAAAACGGCGTTGATCAAGCTGAAAGAAGGCAAGATCAAAGGCAAAAGCGTGCGCGCCATTCTGCTGAAATAACGCTGCTTAGCGTGAGGGCGATCGCGCTCACGCTAAATTTCCACCTTCCGCTCTCTATTTTTTAACCACCCTGCCGATAACTCCATCACGGCGATGCCGCCATGCCCTTAACGTAGCCCTGAGCGAGGCCAGGATGGATAATTTCCAGAAAGAGATCGATGAACGCGCCAACCTGGCGTTATCAAACAAATTCGAACTGTTGTTGTTCCGCCTCGGCTCCGATCAACGGAAAGGCAAATCTGAGCTGTACGGCATTAACGTCTTTAAATTGCGTGAAATCGTCCCTATGCCCAACATCACCCGCGCCGCCGGGATGCAGTCACCGCTGCTGGGTATGGCCAGTATCCGCGATCAGTTTATCCCGGTGATCGATCTGCCTGCGGTAACCGGCTGTACCCCGGAAACCGGCCTTAACCTGCTGCTGGTCACCGAATATGCGCGCAGCACTCAGGCGTTTGCGGTGGAATCGGTGGAGAACATTGTGCGTCTCGACTGGAACCAGGTGCATACCGCCGAAGCGGGTATCGGCAGCCGTAATATCACCAGCATCGCCTGTCTCGATAGCGACGGCGAGAGCAACAATCTGGCGCTGGTGCTGGATGTGGAACAGATTCTGTATGACATCATTCCGTCGGTCCGCGGCGTTGAACCGGGTGAAGAGACGGTGAAAAGCTTCAATCTTAAGCCGGGTCAGGTGGCGATTGTGGCGGAAGACTCGAAAGTGGCGCGTCAGCTGCTGGAGCAGGGTCTGCAAAGCATGGGCATCCCGGCGCTTATGCACAATACCGGGCTGGAAGCGTGGCAGAAAATTAACCAGATGCAGCAGGAAGCTCAGGCGGCCGGCGAGTCGATCCACGACAAAATTGCGCTGGTGCTGACCGATCTTGAGATGCCGGAGATGGATGGCTTTACTCTGACGCGCAACATTAAGCGCGACGACGTGCTGCGCCATATCCCGGTGGTGATCCACTCCTCGCTCTCCGGCAGCGCCAACGAAGATCACGTACGCAAAGTGGGTGCCGATGGGTATGTGGCGAAGTTCGAGATCAACGAATTGTCGAATGTGATTTATCGCGTGCTAGAAGCGAAGCGATAAAACCGAGTTTGCGCCCGCAATGACCGGGGTCGGGATAAATGCCGACCCCGCTATCCTGTGCCTGCTTTGGCCTGGTCGGCATATATGCCGACCCTACGAATCCGCGTATTTATCAATTCCTGTGCGTGCCTCGGCTCGGTCGGCATATATGCCGCCCCTCCGGGCTCGCTTTCCTGTGTCTGCACATGCCTTTTCGTAGGGTGCGCATTAATGCGCACCGGCCAACCGCGCCAGAACATCCCTCAAGAAAACCTTAAGTTTTTAGCGCAGCTTTGTGACATACCTCTAAAAAATTAAAGTAAAAAATTTAACATCCGATAACACATAGCGCTTGCGCGTGCGGTGTCAGGCTGGTCCCGCCGGAGCGAGCAGGCATTTTTTTACTGAAAAAACATCAACCTGATGCAGATACCTCATCTGCTTTTCCGTCCTGAACGCAACACTTTTTGGCATTACGGGGAGAAACCTATGTTGAGCTTTAAGAATATGAAGGTCGGTGTCCGGCTGGGCATCGCCTTTGGCCTGGTCGTGGCGCTGCTGGTGATTGTGGGGATTACCTCCATCAGCAAAATCAGCAACATCAAAAACGGCATCAGCTCGATCGTTGAAGATCGCTATGTGAAAGTCCGGCTGGCTTTTGACGTGCGCGATGGCGTTAACGATCAGATCAAATATCTGCGCGGCATCGTTATCGATACCACGCGTCCGCAGTACAACGTCAAACGCTATCAGCAGCTGGCTGAAGCCACCGATCGCACTAACGCGGCGATGCAGAAAATCGAAGCGATTCAGGTAACAGAAGTCGGTAAGAAGAAGATCGCCGGTCTGCTTGAAGCCAGCCATAAGTTTGAGCAGCAGAAAAATGCGCTGGTGGAGCTGGTGCGCGCCGGTAATGCCGAAGCGGCCAGCAGCTTTGTCCTGCAATCGATCACCCCCACGCAGAACACCTATCTCGATAACGCGAACGCCTTCGCGAATTCACAGTCGGAACAGTTGCAGAAAGAAGGGATTAACATCATCGCGGATGGCTCCACCGCCATTATGGTGACGCTGGTATTCTCCGCCATCGCGATTGTGGCGTCGATTATCCTCGGCTTTATACTGACACGTTCGATTGTCCGCCCGCTGAATGAAGCGGTGGAGATTGCCGGAAAAGTCGCCGCAGGTGATCTCAGCTCGCATATTGAAGTCCGCAGCAAAGATGAAACCGGCGTGCTGATGGGCGCCTTACAGGCCATGAATGACAACCTGCTGACCATCGTTTCTGATGTGCGTGCCGGTTCCGATACCATCGCCGTCGCCTCCAATCAAATCTCCAGCGGCAACCTCGATTTATCCTCCCGTACCGAACAGCAGGCCAGCTCGCTGGAAGAAACGGCTTCCGCCATGGAACAGATGACCTCCACGGTGAAACACAACGCCGACAACGCGCGCGAAGCCAATAAGCTGGTCGCGACCACCTCAGACGTGGCAAAAGAAGGCGGCGAAGTGATGGAACAGGTGATTGAGAAGATGGAAGCCATTGCGCTCTCCTCGAAGAAGATTGTCGATATCATCAGCGTAATTGACTCCATCGCCTTCCAGACCAACATTCTGTCGCTCAATGCGGCGGTGGAAGCGGCGCGTGCCGGTGAACAGGGACGCGGCTTTGCCGTGGTCGCCAGCGAAGTGCGTAACCTGGCGCAGCGCTCAGCCTCGGCAGCGAAAGAGATCAAGGTGCTGATTGAAGATTCCGTGGCGAAAGTGGATGAAGGCAGCCGTCTGGTGTCGCACGCCGGTTCAACCATCGGCGAGGTGGTGAATAGCGTGAAAAGCGTGGCGAACATCATGAGTGAAATCACCATCGCCAGCAGCGAGCAGAGCAGCGGCATCAGTGAAATCAATCTGGCGATTACTCAGATGGAAGCGGTGACGCAGCAGAACGCGGCGCTGGTGCAGGAAGCCTCAGCGGCCTCGCAGGCGTTGCAGGATCAGGCGGAGCGCCTGGCGCAGTCGATGAGCGTGTTTAAAACCGGTCGCAGCATGGAGTTCAATGCTGCGTAAGTTGCACGGTGGCGGGCCATCCGCCACCGTACCCATCAATTCACCAGCGAATAGAAAATCGAAGAGATCGCCAGCAGACCGATAATCACCACAAACACATTGCTGATCTTCCCGCTGAACTGACGCATCGCCGGGACTTTCTGGATGGCATACATCGGCATCAGGAACAGCAGCATCGCAATCACCGGCCCGCCCAGGGTTTCAATCATCCCCAGAATGCTCGGATTCAGCGTTGCCACCAGCCAGGTGGTCAGCAGCATAAACAGCGAGGTGAGACGATTCAGACGCTGCGGCGCAACGCTTTTGCCACGGCTGCGCAGCGATTTAATCACCAGACCATTAAAGCCTTCACGCGCGCCAAGGTAGTGACCGAGGAACGATTTGGTGATCGCCACCATCGCCACAATCGGTCCCAGCCAGGCAATCATCGGCACATTAAAGTGGTTCGCCAGGTAAGACAGAATAGTGATGTTCTGCGCTTTGGCCGCATCAAGATCGGATGGCGACAGGCTGAGGACGCAGCTGAAGACAAAAAACATCACCGTCACCACCATCATCAGATGGGCGCTGGCCAGGATGCGGGAGCACTTCGGCTCCGCACCGGCGCCATATTCTTCGCGTTTCGCGACGGCAAAGGAGGAGATGATGGGGGAATGGTTGAAGGAGAACACCATCACCGGAATTGCCAGCCACAGCGTCATCCAGATATTGCTGTCACCGCTGCCCTGGCTGAATGACAAAGTCTCCAGCGCGGCGCCATGCCAGTGGGGCATCAGGTAACAGGCCAGCAGCATCAGCACCGCCACAAACGGGAACACCAGCACGCTCATCGCTTTGACGATCATCTGCTCGCCAAAACGCACCACCGTCATCATGCCAACAATCAGCACCAGCGAAAGTACCGCGCGCGGCGGCGACACCAGACCCAGCTGGTGCACAATGAAGCTATCGACGGTGTTAGTAATAGCAACGCTGTACATCAGCAGGATGGGAAAAATGGCAAAGAAGTAGAGCAGCGTGATGATCTTACCCGCGCCAGCGCCAAAGTGTTCTTCCACGACTTCGGTGATATCTTCGCCGGGATTTTTTCCAGAGAGCACAAAGCGCGTCAGCGCGCGGTGAGCATAAAACGTCATCGGAAAGGCGAGGATCGCCATGATGATCAGCGGAATCAAACCACCTGCCCCGGCATTAATCGGCAGGAACAGCACGCCTGCGCCAATCGCCGTCCCGTACAGACCCAGCATCCACACGGTGTCACTTTTACGCCAGCCCTTCGCGGGCGCATCACTGGCCTCAAGCGTGCCAGTTTGTGAGGTTTCCATCTGTCTCTCCAGAATTACTCTTGATCAAAAGCGCAGCCGGCAACGGCTGCGAATCATGGCGCGGTTGGCGCGACGACCTTATGCTATACGTTTTTCATCGCCACCAATGGTTTAAACGCAAAAAACCGCGCATTAAGGCGCAACTTACGCGCGACATGCTGCATAAATCATCAATTTATGCACACAACATGCACGCAACCGTTTGCCTGGGGCGCTATTTGACCTGAGACGCAGAGAGAGTGCAAGGAAGAACACGCAGGGAAAAGCAGGAAAATCGCAGGGGAATGGGGAAGGCATGGCAGCCCGGTCGGGCCGCCACGCGGGTAAGCAGGGTAATCCCAGAGGTGGGTCTCCCACGGCAGGCAGCCCTCTTCTGAGCCACAGCAAGACGTGGCATCACGCCCTTAACGGGTGTGAAATAAAAGAGAATCAGAAGAGGACTACGCCGGGGGAAAAAGGGTCAGAATGCGCGCATTCTGTAAAGGGCATAAAGAAAATAGTACGCTGTGATAGTATTCAAATTCATAATCATATACTTCATCTTTTCATTTTTATTCAGCAGGATAAAAATACCTTTTGAGTACCTCCCCCGCTTAATTTCATTAATTTCCCTGGCAATATCGCCGGGTGAAAAGGATGAATGGTACATCGCGGTGACAATTTGCATATCCAGCGCTAATACGCGTTTGGAAATACCTTTCAGGAAATAATCGAGGTTGCTCTCCTTATATTTATCCACGATGGCGTCATACAGGGCCGTCAGTGATTTTTTTCTCACCTTTAGCTCATTGTAATTCACCTTACGTTTGGAGAGAGACCCTTCAACATCTTCGTAGTGATAGGCCGTGCCCGGCATCACCAGGAAGTTGCTGACGCAGCTAAAGAACCGGAGGTTGAACAGCAAATCTTCGCTCATGGAGATCCCCTCCATAAAACGCAGTTCTAAATCCTCAATGATCTGGCGACGATAACATTTGTTATGCAGATAGCCGATGTTGTCGCTCATCTCCAGTTCGCCAAGCACAAAGGGAATGTCTTCATGCTCAAAGAAACCGGCTTGCGAAACTTTGCCAACGCGGTCGTCATGCAGATTCCCGACCATCAGGTCGATGGATTGTGCTGGCCAGGCACCGAGGTTCTGTTTAAAGACCATCAGGAAGTTATCATCCACCCAATCATCGGCATCAAGGAATAATACATATTCACCCCGGCACAGTTGCAGGGCGCTATTACGCGCCGCACTGACGCCAGCATTCATTTGGTGAATAAGGGTAACCTGCGGGTAATGGCGAAACTCTTCCAGTATGTTCTGGCTTAAGTCATTGCTGCCATCATTAACGACCACAATTTCATAATTGCTGAACGTCTGATTTAGCACGCTCAGCAAGGTTCGTTTAATGGTTTTTTGCGAATTATAAACAGGGATGATTACACTAAATAACGGCTTTTTATTCATGATAAACTCTCTTTACTGTCTGAGGTTTTAATATTGCTAAATAACAGCCATAGTTTCCTGGGGTTGAAAAATATTTGATGAATACGCATTACCGGCTGCGCAGGGAAAAAGTAATTAAGCAGCGTAAAGGATAAAAACTCGGTCAATACCACGCTAAACGCGGCACCGGTCAGACCGAAATGCGGCACCAGTAATACCGATGACGCAACACAGATGACTAAAACGACAAAGGTTTTTTTCACCAGATAGCGGTAGCCGTTGTACTTAATAATAAAGCGATCCATCACGCTGCTCAGCACCGCGCACAGGGCGCCAAAGCTGAGAAACAACGTCGGCGCAACGGCATCCAGATACTGCTCGCCGTAGAAGTCGCGAATAAACCAGCCCGACAATAACCAGATAGCGAAAATCACCACCGCAGACACGCCAATCACCAGCAGATGCAGCTTCTGTGCTTTGACAATCGCCTCGTCGGGATCGCGCTCGGCAAAAAACGACGGATAAAATGACGCCAGTAACGCACTGGGTAAAAACACCCAGGCGGTGGATAAGGTCAGGGCGACCGAGAAAATTCCTGCCTCTTTCACCCCGAGAAAATAAGAGACGCTGACCTGATTCACGCGGGTATAGAGCGCCACCGCCACCACCGAAAAGATCAGTGAAATACCCGATGCCACCATATAGCGCGAATACTTCTTCACCTGTTTTAATGCCGGCAACGGCGCATGTTGGTCGAACAGCAGGAAAACGGTCGTCTTGATAACAAAGGGAATCAGCGTCGCCAGCACAATAGGGATCGCCAGATATTTAGGGTCGAGCGAAAAGTACGAAATAAAGAAGCGCACCGTCAGGCTAATCACCAGACCGGTGACGTTGGCCATCACGTTAAGGCGCGCATTGAGCATCGCCTCGTTGTAGATATTCACCAGGTCGATCGATGAAAACAGACAGGCGATGGCGGCAGCACAGATAAATACCAGCGCGTCTGAACTCAACTCTTCCTGCATCACCAGCAGGCCCGCCAGCGACAGCAGGCAGTACAACACCAGCACGAGGAAGAACGTCGACATCATGAGCCGGATACCGGAATGGCGGTTCTGCGAAATACGTTTTAGCAGAATCACATCGCTGCCCATAATGGCGATGGTTTGCACAAACTGAAACACCAGCATCGAGATGGAGATAATGCCAAAGGTGGTTGGTCCCACGTATTTCGCCACATAGGAGGTGACGAAAATCAGACCAAATACCGCAATCAGTTTTTCGGCAATCATCCACAGGGAATTTTTTAATTTGTCTTTCACAACGTAACCTCAGAGGAGATTATTTCTTTGCCAGCTTACGCAGACGCGAAACCAGGCGCGGGCTGAGGAAAAAGAGCGTGAAGTACAGGCTCCAGGGATTTATCATCAGCCCCGATGAGAAATAGGATTTAAAGCTACGGCGATAGAGCGCAATATATTCATCAATAAAAGCGCGACTGAAGCCATCACTATGAATTGCCTTATAAATATAGGATGAGGTCACTTTCAGATAGAGATGGTAATAACAACGATTATGCTGAGCAGATAAAAAATCTTTCATTCCGCTAAACGAGCGCGCAAAGGAGAAATGCTTTTCCTTTAATGACGAGCGCGTGGCGGAGTTCGCCGATTTCACGTAGTGATAAACCACCTCTTTGGTGAAGATCACCTGACGATGTTGTTGCAGGTGGAGGTAATTCATCACGAACAGCAGATCTTCGAAGTTATAAATCTCTTCATTAAAGAGCAGCTGGTGCTCACGAATCACATCGGCGCGAAACACCTTATCGCAAATGCCGTGGCGCGGATTGAAATAAAGCAGCTCGTTAATCGCCGCCGATACGGCCAGCTCACGCGTCTGGGCCGAGGCAGCAGGAAAATCCAGCGGCTGGCCCTGCGGCGTAAAGTGCTGCGACTCCCCGACGACCATGCAGATATCTTGCTGCATCAGACGGATATAGGTCGAAAACGCCGTGGCGGGCAGAAAATCATCGGCATCAACAAAGCAAAGATAGCGGCCCCGCGAAGCGCGAATCCCCTGATTACGCGCCGAGGAGACACCGCCATTGGCTTTATCGATAATCTGAAAGTGCGAACAATGTGAGTAATTTTGCAATAAAGACAGGGAATTATCGGTTGAGCCATCATTAATGAAGATCACTTCAAACCGCGATTCGTCCTGCTGTAGCAGGCTATCAATGCATCTCTCCAGATAAGCTGCGGCGTTATACACCGGCACAATGACGCTCAGCAGAACGTCGTTTACAGGATTTAGCATGTGACCTCTGGACCGTTTAAACCGTATGGAAGGTGAAAAAGCGGGCAGTTCCCGCTGAGAATCCCCCTTTCAGGGGGAAAAAGCCAGCGTCGGGCCAGGCAAGGGTACACTTTACGACTTTTGCCTGGCTGACATTCATCATCGATGAACCCCTGATAACCTGGCCGTCAGGAATAAAACAGGATGCTTGCAGCGGGCTAATCATTTATTTCAGCTTTATTTCGGAGTTTCCTCAGCAAAATAAACACAGGGATAAAATAAAACGTTGCGCATAGCGTTATTAAGAATTTCGCCAGCCATTCAGGACAGGTTAATTATTTTGTTCGGGATGAAAATAACACAGGCTACCGCCCCTGGCTTACAGCTACCAGTGCACTGAAAACGTTTATTCGCAATTTTCTGGCAATAGAAAGCTCGCTGAACTTTTTACGGTTCAGTTAATTTTCAGCCACTTGAAATTCCTGCTATGCACGCGTGGTGGGCAGCAGACAATCTCTATCAACCTGATAATGCGTTGGTTATCTTTACTTTTTTCTGGCTTCATTTCGCCGCCGCATCAGATGCGGATGCGGCAGTGCGGGCTGGTTTTACCGAGATGTCATGCCGGGATGAAAAGGTGCATCTATAGACGGGCCTTCTCATCGATTATCATGACATTAATGATCTTGCTGTATGCCCTGCTCTTTCATTACGTCAGCGAGTGATGTTTTACCCGGCACGGCAGGTGGCGTTAATTCAGCGCGGATATCGTATGCGCGCTGCAACAGGCTCAGAACCTAAAATATGCGATCTAATTCATAACTTTCCCGGCAATCTTACCGGTGGCGGTTATAAGATCAATGGCTGCAAGACCAAAACGGAATTTCCGCAGCGGATTTAAGACCGGAAATTTTATCGACAGATTAGCCGCAATGAATTGAGAATTTGCCGATTGATTAGCATTGCGCAGTGGGTTTACCAGGAAAAGTGTGAGGAAATGCAGCGCGATGTGCCAGCTAACTCCAGCCATTGCGCTATCGCGCTTATTTCCCCCGATCTCACCCTCTCCACTTATACGCGCCTCTACTTCAACAACGCGTGAATGACTTTATTCGACCCAATAAAATGCCGCAGCGCGAATATTCATCGCTGCGGCCGGTCGCGGGGAGATTAACCCATCAGGGGTCAGCGAACGTTGTCAGCCTTACTGATGCGCAGCGGCATGTTCGGGCACGATAAATTCTACGGTTTTGCTATCCAGCGGCTTGTGGGTGGGGTCCGCGAGGATGAGGGTGACTTTGTGTTTGCCCGCAGGCAACCCCACCAGAATCACCGGTTCCCCGCTGGCGTCCGCCCAGTGCCAGGGATTGTCATCCACGATGACGTGGATGTGACCAATGCGTGGCGTAACCTTTACTGCTTCCGGGCCGAACACCGGTTCGATGCGCAGGTTTTCTGCCCGGTACTGGATAAATACCGCGCCTTTGCGCAGCGGCCCCGCCAGCGGCGCATCGACAATCAACCTCGCCGGCGGCTGGGGTTTTTCGAGTGGCGCCACGCCAGCCGGTCCCAGCACATCGCCGGCGCTGAGGCCGCCTGACGCCTCTGCCCACGCGCAGGTCGCGGAAGAGAACAGAATTGGGGAGATAAGGATCAGTTTACGTAACATGGGGGTTTCTCCTTTGGGTCAAAATGACGACCTGCACAGGAGACCACGCGGATGTATAGGGTTTGTTTGCGTTAACGGGCGTTCTGCATCGCGCTGTAAGAGAGGCGCGGAGAGATACAGTGGGATACAAAAATGTGGCGGCGGGTGGGGTTTATCAATTCTCTCCTGGCGGGAACACTTGAAAATCCGCTAAAAATCCCGGACCCTTCACCGGGCGTTGATTCGCTCAACCTATCTGCTCACTCAAAGAAAAATCCCAATGAAAAAAATTATCCTGTCCCTGTTTAGTCTGTTTTTCTGCCATCTTGCGCTGGCATCGGTCACCTTAGAAAACGGCGACCTGCTTTTTGTTACCGCCAGCCAGCAGGGGTTGAGTGGCGCAATCGACAGCGCCACCAATACCGGGGCCGCGCTGAGTTTTGACCACGTCGGACTGCTGGAAAAAGACGCCAGCGGCGTTAGCGTGCTGCACGCCGATACCGATGGCTCACAACAGCAATCACTGGCGGCGTTTAAACAACATCAGCAGCACAACAACAAGCAGATCTGGGTTTATCGACTGAAAGCGCCTTACCAGCCCTTTATTCCGGCCGCTATCGCCAAAGCGAAAACCATGCTGGGCCGCCCTTACAACTTCACCTATATTCCCAACGAACAGAGTTTTTATTGTTCTGATTTTATTGAGCGCGCGTTTCGCAGCCACCACGTCTTTGCGCTCCAGCCGATGAATTTTAAAGACAAAAAGACCGGCCAGATTTCGGATTACTGGATTGAGCTGTATAAAAAACAGGGATTAGAGGTGCCGCAGGGCGTGCCGGGAACCAACCCGAATGATATGTCGAATGCGCCAGTGCTGGTCAAGGTTGGCGAGCTTTAATATCCCGTTCAGCCGGAAAAATGATGGGGGTTGCTGCCTGGCGCGCATCCATGTGCACCAGGCAAAAAACCTGTCAGACGGCGACATCAGAGCCTGACAGGGCTAGCGCGGGATTACGTGTAGTACGGCAGAAACACAATATTCCCATTAATCACCACCTGGAGATATCCGCCAGCCGCCGCGGAACTGGCAGGGGTTCCTGTCGCCGAAGCCAGCGCCAGCAGCGCACCCTGAGCGCCGACCCCGGCACTGCCGTTGTGCAGACTGAAGCGGGCCGTAGCGTCATTCAAACCTGGCGAAGCGGCCTGCGTTGCCCCGCCCGGTGTGAACAGCGAGCAGGTACCGGCATCAAACCGGGTCGGGCCGGTGCTTTTCGCGTTGATGACGTACTCGCCCGTGTAAGCGGCAAATCGTACCCACAACGCGGTCAGATCGGTGCTGTACGCGCTGTTCGGATACTGCACCGCCGTCACGCCACTGGCCCCCTCATGCCAGTACTGAACAATCTGCTGGGTCGCGCTGGTTCTCTGCAACTTGATGATCGTCTTGCCGGGGGTGCGGTCCGCACCCGCAGGGCTGTAGTTCCCGCTGCCGATGGTGCTGTACCCGTTGCGACAGATAATCTCAATCTCCCAGATTTGCCCAACCGTCGGGAAAGAGAATGCCCCAATATTCAGCCAGAGCGGGTTTGCTGAGTTGTTGGTACCGCGCAGCACGCCTGAGGTCCATTTCGTCTTGAGCGTGCCGAACAGTTCCACACCGTGGTTTTCCACTCGGATGTGTCCACGCTCGTAAGTGCTCAGCCAGGACGTAATGCTGGAGCCATCCGGGTTTGCGCTGTAACTCTGCCAGCTGCCGCCGCTCGGAGTGGTGTCGTAATCCAGCGCATTGCCTGTCGGAACAGAAATTACGTTACCCTGCCCCTTGCAGGCGTACAGCGTCGGGTTTTGCATACACCCTTCAATACACACCATGTCCAGAATCCACTGACCGTTATTAATATCGAACGGGGTAGTGCCAGGGCCACTAAACCAGACGTTACGCATAATGGCCTGCTGGCAGCGCGGCGCCCAGATTGCCGGGGCAAGGTTTGTCAGGAAGTTACAGTTACGGATTTCCAGCGAGGTGCTGTGGTCCCATACGCCGGTCGGGTAGTTCGACCAGCCGACCTGCACCACCGGACCAGCGGTTACGGAGCCGTACACCTGCTCAACAATGCTGTCCAGCGTGTCCAGCACATAGAACATGTAGGAGCCGGTGTTGGTGGCTGAACAGTTCTTCAGATACATATAGCAGCCAGCCACGCACTCATTCGACATAAAGCCCTGTTTGTTCGAGGCGGTGTCATTGAATACCCCCAGGGTTGCCCCTTTGAGCAGGTAGGTACTGGTGTCGTAGCCGGTGGTCTGCTGGCCGTCCCAGGCGATGCCTTCGACAATCATCCGGCGGTGGTTCAGCTGAAACACGGTGCTGGCTGAACCGTCGCTGATAATCCGCGTGAAGATCTGCTTACCGTAAGGCGTGCTCATCCCCTGGATGCGGATGCCGCCGTGGGCGGTATATCCTGAGGGATAGTACTTGAGATCAGCCGAACCCGAAGCGATGCGCGTGCCGTACCTGCGCCAGTCAAGGGGCTTAATGTAGAAGGTGCCCGCCGGAAACTTGATGCCTGCCTGCTTGATGGTGCTCAATCCAGCTACCGCCACCGCCACGCCGCTCAGCATAAACTCCAGCATCGCGGTACATGCCGGGCCTGCGTCGGTCACGCCGTCCGGAATCGCGCCAAAATCACAAACGGTCAGATCGTTCAGGTCACACTCACGCGCCCAGTACCAGCCACTGCCGGCGGCCGTGTAACCGCCGTCATCCGTGCCCGTGCTCAGGTGGCCCCTGAACCAGCCAGCGCCCCAGCCGACGTTGGTGTGGCCGCTAATCCATACACGCTCACCCTCAAATGCAGGTTGTCGGGTTCTGAGTGATGCGAAGGTACTCACTCCAGCCAGATTTGTCCGGGAGATGGTGGTGGCTTCCTGTGCGGTAAGCCCTTCAATATTGCCAATTTTTAACATGCTCAGTCCTTACTCAGTTGAAATTCAGACGCGCGTGAGCCTCACCACAGCCGGTGATGGAACGTAGAGGGATGGGGGTTAATTTGCCGGGGGGTTCAGCGCAGCGTCAGGAGGTACGCGCGGGTGCGCATCTTGTGCAACTTCAGTGTATTCAGGAGGGGGAAAGGTTTGTCTCTCTTATACGGTGGCGGCGACCAGCGTACCCGAACCTTTCACCCACGCCTGGGTTCCGCTCGCCAGCGTGATGCCGTCGGCAGGTATACGCAGACACGGAGAAGTATCAGTTGGCGCCGAGTCGCCAATATACAGAACAGCGAAACCCTCATCGCGCAGCTGTGCGGTGACGACGCCAGTGCCGGAAGCGAGTTGGGTCCAGGTGCTTGTCAGAGCAATAGAGATTGTTTGCATGGTTATATCCTTGATTTAGGTGGGATTGACTAACGTATTGACTTCAGAGGGGGAACTACGGGGTTATGGGTTCGAACAGTAAAAGCGGTAACCGGGTAATGCAGAATGAATTCGCGTGACTGGTGCCGGTAATAGGAGTCGAACCTACGACCTTCGCATTACGAATGCGCTGCTCTACCGACTGAGCTATACCGGCATTGAGACGGGGAACTACGGGGCAATAACTTAAAAAAAACCGCTAAACGAGTCAAGAGCCAGCCCGCTGGCGGCCGATTTTCTCCGCACCCGCAGACAAAAACGCTCACGCCACACGCAAAAAAAGGCGAGGCCGAAGCCTCGTCAAAAAGGTGCTGCCCATCAATCGTAATAAGCGACCTTATGGTCGACGCCGTTGATGTTAACCAGCACAAAGCCTGTCGGCGTGGTTGCGTTAGTGGGTGTGCCAGCTGCGGTCGCCACCGTCAGCACCCCTTTTTCATTCGCACCGACACCCGCCAGCCCGTTATGCAGACCAAAACGGGCCGCCGGTTTGTACGGACCCAGCGTGGTGGTATCCGTCACCACGGAAAGGTCCGACTGGAACAGCGAACAGGAGCCGGTATCGAAGCGCGTCGGTCCGGTACAGGTCAGGTTGAGCAGCGTGTCGCCGCTGTTGGCTTTCAGCTTCACCCACACCACCGCATAGGTGGTGCCAACCCGGTTGTAGCGAATATCCTGCACCGCCGGTTGCCCCATATGGCAGGCATCGGCCCACACCGTCTCCAGTCGTTGCAGGTTGATCCAGGTCTTACCGGTACCGGCCATGTTCACCGGTGAACCGGCGGTGCCGGTCGGCTGCGTGGCATCGGCTTTACCGATCAGCTCCATCACCCATTGCTGGTTGGCGTTGGGGAAGAACAGCTGCCCCAGGCGATACCAGTTATCGGTCGCGGTATTGTTGGTCACCTTGTAGCCACTGAAATAACCGGCGCGCAGCGAGCCGGATAAGAAGCTGCCGTAGCTCTCATCGCGGCGATAGCCATATTCAAAGGTTGAGAGCCATTTACCGGCGACCAGATCGTTGGAGATCTTCCCGCCGGATTGCAGGTTAATCTGCCGCATAATCACGCGCGCATTATTCAGGTTGAACGGATTGCCGCAATCCTCAATGTTCAGGGTATCGATGGTCCAGCCACCGTCCGAGAGATCGCCGGGGTTGCGGGTGTGTTCAATCCACACGTTGCGCAGAATCCCCTGCGTCACCCGAGGCATATACAGGGTGGCATCCCCATAACCGGTGAGGAAGCTACAGTTAGAGATCTCTATCGCCGTCGAGTGATCCCAGACGCCGTTGGGTGAGTTTGACCAGCTCACATCAAACACGCGTGAATAGGTATTCAGGGTGTAGATCTGGTCAAACTTACTGTCGAGGGTATCGACAAGTTTGAACACGGTGCCGCCGGTGCCCTGGGCGCGGAAGCAGTGGATATTGACCGTTTCCCCTTCGATACAGGTGTTTTCGAAGAAGGGCTGCACGTTGCTGCACATGGCGGCGGTGATGGTCCCGGTGTTGGTGGTGACGTCGGCGGTCGCCTGACCATTCCACGCAATCCCCTGGATCGCCGTGCGACGGGCCTGCACCTTAAACACCGTGCTGGCGCTTTTGTCCGAGATGATGGTGGTACGCGGCAGCGCGCCCAGCTCGACGTCATCGCCCTGCAAACCAAAGAAGGCAATTTGTGTCGCGCTCAGGTCGATGGGGGAGATCAGGAACTTCCCGCCGGGGAAACGGATCGACATATCGACGATGTTGGTGTTGTAGGTCTGCGTCCAGCTCAGCATCCGTTTGAACGCATCGGTGTCATCGGTGGTACCGTCCCCTTTCGCGCCAAAGTGCAGAATATTCACTTCAGTCGGATCGTTGATGGTGCGTTTCCAGTAGAAACCGCTACCGACCGCCAGCGTACCGCCATCGTCCTTCGCCGTAGTGGTGCCCAAAAAGCCGACAAAATCCCCGCCCCCGCGGAAGCTGGAATCTTTGTCGTAGTAGCGTTTTAGCATGGCGACGTCGCCCGCTTTGGTGGGCGAGGTGGTCCGCAGTTCAGCAAATGAATTAACTTCGATCATCATAGCCTCCTCAGGCATTGCAGATTTTACAAAGCTGCGCGATCAGCGTTGGGTACAGAGCTGATCCCAGAGTTCGTTATGGGTGTTGATGGCGCGCACGGTACGGATATCCATCCGCTGTGCATCAGCGCCGTGGGTGTAGATCGGGGAAAAAATCGTGCAGGCTGAATCGGTGATGGCCACCGGTTCAGGGTTGGTTGTATTTCGACTGCTGCAACTTGTCACGAGCGGCAGCATCATCAAGATTACTGTTGCTGGTCTCCACACGTTTCGCCTCCTCGCGGTGTTGTTGCTGTTGATGGGCGACAGCCGCAACCTGCGCTGCCTCTTTTTGCGCACTGGCGGTGTCAGCCTTCGCCTGCTGCTGCACCTTGCCAATCTTCCTGCCGCCGAAATAGCTGGCTGCCAGCGCCGCCATTACAGCGCCCAGCGCGGCGAGCCAGTGCCAGCTGCCGCCGAGCAGCGCGGTGATCAACGTCATGATTTGCCCTCCTGTTGTTTCTCTTTCAGCAGGTTTTTCTGCCGTACAAACTGCGCCATCACCCCCATGGCGACCATAAAGGCGCCAATCAGGCCAAGGTAGTTGTGCGGCAGAATCGCTTTGACGTCTTCCGGCAGGGTGTTCCAGGCATCAACGGCGGAAGACGGGAACGACTGCACCCAGGCGCTCAGCATCGAACCGAGTGAAGCCAGCCATACCGACCAGGTTTTAAACAGCAGGCGGGCATGGGAGACAAATTGCAGGGTGGTAAAGCGCTGGAGCAGAAGCAGGATGATGACCAGCGTCAGCACGGCGATCATAAAAAGTAACCATCTCATAGCAGCCCCCGGTAGATGTCGTAGGTGCCGCTGCGCATCACTTCCGCATGGCGGCGGGCGCGGCCAGGTGTCTGACGCGCCCACAGGCTGTTCAGCATCGCATCCGCAGCGTCATTAAAGTCGGCCTGGGTGATGGCGGTGAGCAGGGTTCTGAACAGCGTCAGCCCATCGACCCCCAGTTGATAGGCCATGCTGTAAAGCACATCGCTGCGGGCGTCATTGCACTGGGCCAGCGCCTGTTGCAGCAGCGGGCGGCTCTGCATCTCCTGAACCTTTCCCGCCACAATGCTCTGCTTCCAGGTGTCGCCCACGGCGCGTGGCACCTGGAAGATATAGTTGCTGAGCGAGGCCCCTTTCGGCCCGATACGAATCCCCCCCGCTACCGTCGGGAAGCCCTGGGTATCGAGGTAAGGCGCTTCCCGATAGCCCTCTTCAAAGTTCAGAATCGCAATAATCTGGCTCATAACCGGTCCTCTTTGACGAGCACAAACGCAAAAATGGTGGCGTTTGTAGCAAAAACATAAATTCCGCTGCTCAGTGACCGGCCGAAGCGCAACGCCGCAGGCGCGCCACGCTCAAGCAGGGCTAAACAGTGGGACAAATCAGGCGTTCCGCTTAAATCTGGAAAAGATCCGTGGCGCAGGCGTTAGCGCACGGCGTAGAGATGAACATGGGGCAGGCAGCAGTTATCGAAGGAAGCAACGTCGCCGCGGGCAGGCGAAGGTGCCATCACGGCACGGTCAACCCGCGACAAAATCTGACGCTGGCAGATGCGCTCGGCAGTGCGCAGCGTGAGATTGACAGGCTCGAGACCGAGCGCGCTATCGATACTGCGCTTGAGACGACTAAAGGACTGACGGCGCCGGTGGCGGCGGGTGCGAGCATTTCCGCTAAAGACGGATTTGCCATATTGGATAATCGCCATAACTCCTCCTGTGAATGAGTCTTTGGCGATGGGGTGGCAGGCATGACGTTTCGGCTCAGCCGAAGCGTCCGTTGCCACCTGAAATCGCTCGCAATCGGCCCGCCCGACCGTGGAGACGGCCAGGTAAAAGCAGAGGAGAGTGATAACAGGAGGCAGCTGACGACGCTGCAAAATGCGCATCCACCCCATCCCAAAATCCACTGACTTTGGGTGGTATGTATCGCGCTTGTGCAGCGCCTAAATTGTTTAAGAGCGAGCTCATCCGGGAGCTGAGAAGTTGTCCTTCCATGCTCAAATTATTAACAGGTTCTAATGCATTATCAAACACCGACAGTTAATTTTTTATTTACCATCGGTTAAATTTTTGATTTCAGCTGGAATATTTTTTTATCCCCTTACAGACAGCGCGGATTAGCCAGGAAACTGATAATCGCGCGCCTGGCTCATGATCACCCTGGCAATAACATGCAGGGTGGTCGCCTCTTCCAGCGTCAGATACCAGGTTTCATAGCGCTTGTTGTCGGAGATCACCGCCACCTTGCGGTGCTGCAACTGCAAACGCTTCAGATAGAGCTGCTTATCCAGCGCGAACAGGTAGATACCGTCGCCGTCAAAGCGCTGCACGCTGATATCAAGAAACAGCTGGTCGCGCGGGGCGAAGGTGCCCGCCATCGAATCGTTGTTCAGCGCTATCAACCGGAGGTTTTCCGCCGGTCGCCCGTTAAACAGCACGCGCGCTTCATCCAGACCGAATTCAATCGCCTGAATGGTCTCAACCAGTTGACCACTTGCCACAATGCCATTGGCACTGCGCTGCCCGATATCGAGGCTCTCCACCCGGAACATTGGCTGCTGATCGCTGAGCGGTTGGCGTGTGACCGTGACAGCCGGTTTCTCCATGCCAAACTGTAACCACTCCACGCGCACATCTAAAAACTGGCTCAGCGCCAGCAGGTTGCCATCATCCGGAATTGACTGGGCGTTAAACCACTTCCAGACCCCTGGTGTTGAGATCTGGCATCCCCGCTCCTGCAATGCTTTCGCAACCTGTTTGTTCCGTCCGTGTCCGACAATCCCCGCGCTATCACACGCGGCAATGAGCCTGGCAGTAAAAGCTTGTCTCGTACTCTCTTTTTTAACCATCAGTTAATAATCTGCCATCAGTAAAAGACTGAATGTTATTTTCGTTTTTGCTACCAGTTCATTTTATATTACCGGTAGTTTACTACCCAACCGCTTTTATCAATGAAGCTGGATGATCATTATCCCCTTCACTGCGTCGCAGACCAGCAATGAATGGCTGGCAGCTTGTTCTGACAAGGATTTTCAGGATTGTTCTGCAACACTGAGACCAGTGCTCAAAGGAAAAAATGGGTGAAAAGAGGGTTTCATGCCATTAATGAGGGAAACAAATCAAAAAGCTCTGGAAATACCTGGATCGGAAGCGAAAAAAAAGGGCACCGTCAGAGGGTGCCCTTTTTCAGCCTGAGTAAACATCAGCCACGCGGCGTGTCGTCGCCCCAGCCAATCCATTTGTAGGTGGTTAACGCTTCCAGCCCCATGGGTCCGCGCGCATGTAACTTCTGCGTGCTGACCGCCACTTCGGCACCGAGACCAAACTGGCCGCCATCGGTAAAACGGGTGCTGGCGTTGACGTAAACCGCCGAGGAATCGACCTGGTTAACAAAACGGTTGGCGTTGCCAATGCTGCGCGTCAGGATGCCGTCGGAGTGCTGGGTGCCATGCTCACGAATGTGATCGATGGCGTCATCGATGCCGTCCACCAGTTTGACGTTGAGATCGTTCGACAGCCACTCATCGTCATACTCAGCGGCCTTTACCGCCACCACGCTGGCCGGACCGTCCTTCAGCAGCGCGAGGATGTTCTCATCGGCGTGCAGCGTAATCTTCTCCTGCGCCATACGTTGCAGGAAGGCCGGGATAAATGCGGCGATCTGGGCACGATGAATTAACAGTGTTTCCAGCGAGTTACAGGCGCTGGGACGCTGTTTTTTGGCGTTGACGATCACCGTCAGCGCCGCTTCGGTTGCCATGGTTTCGTCAAGGTACAGATGACAAACCCCGATACCGCCGGTGATCACCGGAATGGTGGAGTTCTCGCGGCACAGCTTGTGCAGACCAGCCCCACCACGCGGGATCAGCATATCGACGTAGCGATCCAGCTTCAGCAGCTGATTCACCAGCTCGCGATCCGGGTTCTCAATCGCCTGCACGGCACCCGCCGGTAAGCCATGCTGCATCAGCGCATTCTGGATCACCCGCACCGTGGCGGCGTTGGTACGATAGGTTTCTTTGCCGCCGCGCAGAATCGCCGCGTTGCCGGTTTTCAGGCACAGCGAGGCGACATCCACGGTGACGTTGGGGCGCGCTTCGTAGATCACCCCCACCACGCCAAGCGGCACGCGGCGGCGTTCAATACGCAGGCCGCTGTCGAGCAGCCCGCCATCAATCAATTGTCCCACCGGATCGGCCAGGCGGCACACCTGACGCACATCGTCAGCGATGCCTTTCAGGCGCTGCGGGTTGAGCGTCAGGCGATCCAGCAGCGCTTCGCTCATGCCGTTGTGACGCGCATCCGCCAGATCCTGTTCATTGGCCGCGAGGATATCGGCGCTTTCCGCTTCCAGCCGATCGGCAATGGTCAGCAGCACCTGGTTTTTTTCAGCGGTGGAGAGTTCCGCCAGCTTGTACGACGCAGCACGCGCCGCCTTACCCATTTCTTCTAACATCATGCACTCCTTAACTGACGATCATATCGTCACGGTGCACGGCAACCGGACCATATTCGTAACCGAGGATCTCGCTGATCTGCTGGCTGTGATGTCCGGCGATCATACGCATCGCGTCGCTATTATAACGCGTCACGCCGTGGGCGATATCGCGCCCTTGCAGGCTGCGAATGCGGATCACTTCGCCGCGCGAGAAGTTGCCCTGCACGTCACGAATCCCTTTGGGCAGCAGCGAACTACCACGTTCCAGGATCGCTGCCAGCGCACCGTCATCGACGGTGATTTCACCGGCCGGTGGTGCGCCAAAGATCCAGCGTTTGCGGTTTTCCAGCGGCGACTGCTGGGCGTGGAAACGGGTGCCGACCGGCTTGCCGTCGATCACTTCGCCAATCACGTTGCTGCGGCTGCCAGCGGCGATAATCACGTCAATACCGGCGCGACAGGCGACATCCGCCGCCTGAAGTTTAGTGGCCATGCCGCCCGTGCCGAGGCCTGAGACGCTGCCGCCCGCCAGGGTGCGCAGCGCATCGTCGATCTGGTGCACGTCGCTGATCAGTTCCGCTTCCGGGTTGCTGCGCGGATCGGCGGTGAACAGCCCCTGCTGATCGGTCAGCAGCAGCAGTTTGTCTGCCCCGGCCAGCATTGCGGCCAGCGCCGACAGGTTGTCATTATCGCCGACTTTAATTTCGGCGGTGGCAACCGCATCGTTTTCGTTAATCACCGGCACGATATGGTTATCAAGCAGCGCGCGCAGGGTGTCGCGCGCGTACAGGAAGCGTTCGCGATCTTCCATGTCAGCGCGCGTCAGCAGCATCTGGCCGATATGAATGCCATAGATGGAGAACAGCTGTTCCCACAGCTGGATCAGACGGCTCTGCCCCACCGCAGCCAGCAGCTGCTTTGAGGCGATGGTAGGTGGCAATTCGGGGTAACCAAGGTGCTCGCGCCCGGCCGCCATTGCGCCGGAAGTAACGATAACAATGCGATGGCCCGCCGCGTGCTGCTGTGCGCACTGACGAACCAGCTCCACCATGTGCGCCCGATTCAGCCGACGTGAACCGCCAGTGAGGACGCTGGTACCCAACTTGACCACAAGGGTCTGACTGCCACTCATGTTTTTCCTGCCATATAAGAAAAAAATATCTGCGAAGGGACGTTTTATCAGGAGTCAGCAAGGAAGCCAACCACCACCGGGGGAAAAGCACAAAAATCCCCGGACAATGCGGTAGACCAAAAGTTCGCAATTAACAAGAAATCAGAAAAACTGTCATAAAACTTTCATCGCAACCCGGTAAAAAGTCCCGTGTTTTACAAACCCTTTCACGGGTACAACAAATTTTACTCATTGGGATTGATAGCAAAATGATGAAAAGCAAACTGGCATTAGTCGTCTCTGCGCTGGCTCTGGCCTCAGGCGCTCACGCCGCCGAAGTTTATAACAAAGATGGTAATAAACTGGACTTCTACGGCAAGGTAAAAGCTGAGAACTACATCAGCGACAACGCCAGCTCCAATGGCGACAAATCTTACGTTCGTATCGGTTTCAAAGGTCAGACGCAGATCAACGACCTGATGTCCGGTTACGGTCAGTGGGAATATCAGTACAACGTCAACAACTCTGAAGGCTCCGATGCCAACACCGGTAACAAAACCCGTCTGGGCTTTGCCGGTCTGAAATTCAGCCAGTACGGTTCAATCGACTACGGTCGTAACTACGGCGTGCTGTATGACGTTGAAGGCCTGACGGACGTATTCCCGGAATTCGGTGGTGACGGTACCGCGCGTGCGGATAACTTCATGACCCAGCGCGCAACCGGCGTGGCGACTTACCGCAACAACAACTTCTTTGGTCTGGTTGATGGTCTGCGCTTCGCGCTGCAATACCAGGGCAAAAACGACTCAACCAGCGCCAACGCCCGTGGTAGCGCAACCGATACGTCTCGCCAGAACGGCGACGGTTACGGTGCGTCACTGGGTTACTCCTTTGGCGATACGGGTATTAGCGCGATCAGTGCTATCACCTCATCTGACCGTACCAACCAGCAGCAGGCGCGTACTTACGGCAAAGGCGACAAAGCGGATTCATGGGGTGCAGGCCTGAAGTATGACGCCAACAGCGTCTACCTGGCGGCTATCTACACCGAAACCCGCAACATGACCCCGATCAGCGGAACCTATCAGGGTGCGTCAGTTTCTGGTGCAGCGAACAAAGCACAGAACATCGAATTGGTGGCACAGTATCAGTTTGATTTCGGCCTGCGTCCGTCACTGGGCTATGTCCAGACCAAAGGCAAAGATATCGAGAATGGTATCGGCGATGCCGACCTGGTGAAATACATCGACGTGGCAGCGACTTACTACTTCAACAAAAACATGTCTGTGATGGTGGATTACAAAATCAACCAGCTGAACGACGACAACAAACTGGCGCTGAACACCGACGACGTGGTGGCAGTGGGCATGACTTACCAGTTCTAAAACGCTTTACCCTCAATGTGTCTGTAAACAAAAGGGCAGGATTCATCACCTGCCCTTTTTTATTTATGCGCTCAGCTTCACCGGCTGCTCATCAAATCCGGCAGCGGGTTTAAGATCCAGTTTCAGCTCATGCAGCGTGGCTTTCAGACGCTCATGGAAATTACGCAGCGTATCTTCCACTTTCGCGTTGTTGTCTTTGCCTTTAATGGCTGACGCATTCCAGTTACCCGCCTTGTCAAACAAACCAAAGGTATATTGGTAGGTGAAATGGTCTTCCTGCGCTTCCAGCTCCATCCACCAGCCCCAGAATTCGCGGCTCTCCGGTGCAGGTTTCACATTGATGCACACGGCAAGGCAATCAAAAAAGAAGCGTGTTTCTTCACATTTCCCTTCGCGGATGTACGGCCCCAGCTCATTGAAGCGCTTAAGCAGGCGGCTACGGGGGTGACCACTCGGTAACGTCATGCTTTTTCTCCCTTGGGTAAACACATACTGGTATAAGCAAACCTTTAACATTCACCACTAGCTTTTTAACTGCTTTGCCAGCCAGTCGCAAATCTGATTTAACGCTTTATCGAAACTGCTGAACACCGGCGCGGTTGGGATCGCCAGCGCTTTGCCCTCGGCAGAGGAGTTGACAATCAGGCGCGCGTCCTCTTCCGGCCCAAACAGATCGTTGCTCCAGTAGGCCGCCAGCATCGGCGTCGGCGTGCGACGGCCCAGCAGACCCTGCACTTTCAGCGAGTAACGATTCAGTTCGGTGCGCAGATTGCTGTCCGAGGCGGACGACATACCCAGGCGGCTCGCCAGCATATCCATATACATATCCGGCAGCTGATCCTGACGCTGAGTATCGACAAACACGCTGTGCACCATCGGCCCGAGCGTCGCAACCGCGCGCAGACGCGGCGCCTCGAGATAGGCCAGCCGCGTCGCCACATTGGCGCCAAAGCGATAACCAAACAGCCCGACGCGGGTGTGATCAATCCACGCCACGTTGCTCAGCTCGCGCAGCACCTGTTGATGCAGCTGGCTGGTATCCTGATTCAGCGTCCACTTGCTGCTGAAGCCCACCGACGGCATATCCAGCGTGAGCATCGCAATGCCGCGCGGCGCGAGGTAATCATGGAACAGGCGATAATGGTCGCTTTGCAGGGAATCCAGCCCGCCGCACAACATCACGGTGGGATAAGGCGCGCTGGTCTGGGCTGGGATATGCAGGAAGCCGGTAACCGGGCTGCCGCCGCTGATGGGAAAGGTGAGCGCTTTGAGTTCACCGGTCAGTCGCTGCGTGGCTTCTTCATAGGCACGATTGGCGAGCACCTGCGCCTGATCGGCCAGTTCGTCGCCTTTGATATAGGGATACGCCGCCAGGCTAAACAGATTCGACGCATGAAGCCAGTGCTGACCCGCGAGGTTGTGGTCGTCGCTCTGCATCGCTTCCTGCTGCCAGATCGCCGCCTGCTTCGACCACTCGAAATTCCAGTTGCCCCCCCGATAACCAATCACGGTATCGAGCAGCGTGTCATTGGTATGTTCAAGGTTACTGATGGCGATACGCGCCAGTACTTCGCTGATTTCCTGCGGGGACAGGCCACGCCAGGTCCACAGCAGTTTGTTCAGCATACGGTACCAGCAGGGCTGGGTATCGCCCTCCAGCGCGGTATGGACCTGGATGGGGCTATTGTGCTC
Organism: Pantoea sp. X-Soil-TKNS-1207; assembly: GCF_059730485.1. NCBI lineage: Bacteria > Pseudomonadati > Pseudomonadota > Gammaproteobacteria > Enterobacterales > Erwiniaceae > Pantoea > Pantoea sp. X-Soil-TKNS-1207. The sequence continues at coordinate 968,029 of NZ_AP035958.1, read as the reverse complement.
ACGGCGCACCAATGACGAGGTTTCAGGGTGTTTGAAACGCGGTTTAAATAACTCTTCGCTGAGGTTCTTGCTGGGCATCGTAAACTCTCTCCTGCGACGTTCGCGGCGGCGAGGATAAGTTTACTGCACCCGCACGTTCGGTGCGAGACGCAGAAAGCACAACGCCCGGCGAAACCGGGCGTTGTTTGCGTTACATCAATCAGCTTTTGACGATGGGTGGAATGTACACCACGCCCATGTCCCAAGGCTGTTCAATCCAGGTGTTCTGCGGAATATCCACCACGTAGTCATCCACCAGGGTACGGCCAGCAGGCTTAGCAAAGATGGTAACAAAACGTGCTTTGGGATACATATCACGGATTGCCTGTGCGGTGCCGCCGGTATCGACCAGGTCATCAATCACCACAAAGCCTTCACCATCGCCTTCCGCACGCTTCAGCACCTTCATTTCGCGCTGATGATCGTGATCGTAGCTGGAGATGCAGACGGTATCGACGTAGCGAATACCCAGTTCACGCGCCAGCAGCGATGCCGGAACCAGACCACCACGGCTCACCGCGATGATGCCTTTCCACTGTTCCACAGGAAGCAGGCGCTGGGCCAGTTTACGGGCATGGATCTGCAACATGTCCCAGGTGACGACGTATTTTTCGCTCATAAAAGGAGTCCCGGCCAACAAAGTTGGCTTAAAAATATGCAAGGGGGAAAAGGTTGCGCGAGATTATAAGGATCTGGCGCGTTAAAAACCAGCATCTGACACACTGGTTGCGGCTTTTTAGCGCGCCTGATTACGCAACCGGTGAGAAACAGTGATATTCTCAGCCCCATCACGTCAGATGAGCTGACGGCGATCTTTCACTGGAACCCCGCGTGCGAGCGGCCTGTCCGCCACGCTGACACAGGAGACGCGTTGTGTCTGAATTGTCTCAACTTTCACCCCAGCCTCTGTGGGATATTTTCGCTAAGATCTGCTCCATTCCCCACCCTTCTTATCATGAAGAAGCGCTGGCCGAACACATTGTTGGCTGGGCCAAAGAGCAGGGATTGTGGGTTGAACGCGATCAGGTCGGAAACATCCTGATGCGTAAACCGGCCACCAAAGGCATGGAAAAACGCACGCCAGTGGCGTTGCAGGCCCACCTCGACATGGTGCCGCAGAAAAACAACGACACGGTGCATGACTTCACCAAAGACCCGATCCAGCCCTATGTGGATGGCGAATGGGTGAAAGCGCGCGGAACCACCCTCGGTGCCGATAACGGTATCGGTATGGCGTCGGCGCTGGCGGTACTGGCTGACAACAGCCTGACCCACGGCCCGATCGAAGTGCTGCTGACCATGACGGAAGAGTCCGGCATGGACGGCGCCTTTGGTTTACAGCCGAACTGGTTGCAGGCCGATATCCTGATCAACACCGACTCAGAAGAAGAAGGTGAGATCTACATGGGTTGCGCGGGCGGTATCGACTTTATCACCACCCTGCCGCTGACGCGTGAAGCGGTGCCAGCCGGTTATCAGACCCTGAAGCTGACGTTGAAAGGCCTGAAAGGCGGCCACTCTGGCGCGGAGATTCATCTCGGCCTCGGCAATGCCAACAAGCTGCTGGCGCGCTTCCTCGCCGCGCACGCCCGCGATCTCGACCTGCGCCTGATCGAATTCAGCGGCGGCACACTGCGTAACGCTATCCCGCGTGAAGCCTTCGCTACCCTGGCCGTCGACAGCCACAAAATCGATGCGCTGAAATCGGCGGCGGCGCATTTCCAGGCCACGCTGCAAAACGAATTGGGTATTAAAGAGAAAAACATCGCGCTGCTGAGCGAGCCGCTGGCGCATCAGGGCGAGGCATTAAACGCCGACAGCCGCGATCGTTTCCTTAACCTGCTGAATACCACCCCGAATGGTGTGATCCGCAACTCCGACGTCGCCAAAGGCGTGGTGGAAACCTCGCTCAACGTCGGTGTGGTGACCATGGATCAGGACAACGCCGAAATCATCTGCCTGATTCGTTCACTGATCGACACCGGTAAAGATTACGTGGTGGAAGTGCTGACCTCTCTGGGTGAGCTGGCAGGGGCGAAAACCGCACCGAAAGGCGGCTACCCAGGCTGGCAGCCTGATGCCGATTCGCCGATCATGGCGCTGACGCGTAAAACCTATGAAGCGCTGTTTGGCAAAACGCCGAACATCCAGGTGATTCACGCCGGTCTGGAGTGTGGTCTGTTCAAGAAACCTTATCCGAACATGGATATGGTCTCCATCGGCCCGACCATCACTGGCCCGCACTCACCGGATGAGCAGGTGCATATCGCCAGCGTGGGTCTGTACTGGCAGCTGCTGACCTCACTGCTCAGCGTCGTGCCGGAAAAAGCGTAATTTCTTCGCGTGATAATCAACCAGGCTGCGGCCTGGTTTTTTTATGCCTGCCGCCAGGTGCAGCATAATCCCCTGGAAACACGCGGTTTTACCTCTCCCTTTCACCAGACTCTCACCCCCAGCCAGTTTTAGCCGCCGTTACGCCCGGATGTCTGGATGGCTAATAAGATTTTGTGCTAGCTTATGCGCTTTCGTTTGTTGCTCAGCCTGGATGTTCAGGAAAAAATGCGCCCAATTCTCTCTATTAAAGGCCCGGCCCCATGAGTGCGATTAACCGCCTGGAGATGCGTAATATCTCCATCGCTTTTGGCGGTTTCGCCGCGCTGACCGAGGTGGATTTTGTCACCGACGGCGGTTCGGTGCATGCGCTGACCGGCGCTAACGGCGCGGGCAAATCAACGCTGATGGCGGTGCTGTCCGGCGCCCATAGCCATTATCACGGCGAAATCCTGCTTGATGAGGTGCCGGTCACCATCCGCTCGCCGCGTGATGCCAAAAAACTCGGTATCCATCTGGTCCAGCAGGAAGTGGACGTGGCGCTGGTGCCGCAGCTCAGCGTGGCGGAAAACATTCTGCTCGACCAACTGGCGGAACCGGGCCACGGCTACCGCTGGAGCGATATCCGCCGCCAGGCGCGCACGCTGCTGGCGCAGCTGGAAGTGAATATTGACGTCAACCGCCTGGTGGAACGCTGTTCGCTGGCGGAGAAACAACAGATTTTGCTGGCGCGCGCCCTCTCCCACCACTGCCGTTTTCTTATTCTTGATGAGCCGACCGCGCCGCTCGACCAGCACGAAAGCGAGCGTCTGTTTAAGGTGGTGCGCCGGTTGCAGCGCAGCGGCATTGGCGTGGTGTTTATTTCTCACCGTATTCACGAACTGAAAGCGATTTGCGATCAGCTGACGGTGCTGCGCGACGGGCGTCTGATTGAAACCGCCCCGATGGCCGCGCTGAGCGGTGAACAGATCGTCGAGAAGATGCTCGGCCACCAGCTGACCGATATCTATCCGCCGCGTCGCGAGCGCCAGACACAGCCGCTGCTGCTGGCGGTGGAAGGTCTGCACGACGAGCAGCTGTTGCAGGATATCTCGCTGCGCCTGCATAAAGGCGAGATTCTTGGCATTGCCGGGCTGGCTGGCGCCGGTAAAACCGAGCTGTGCAAAGCGCTGTTTGGCGCGAGCAAAAGCCGCGTCAGCAAAGGCGAGTTGCATGGCAAACCGTGGCGACCGCGTTCCCCGCATGATTCGGTGGAAAACCGCATGGCGCTGGTACCGGAAGAGCGCCGTAAAGAAGGCATCTTTATTGATGAGTCGGTGGCGATGAACCTGAGCGTCAGCGCCGACGACAGTTTTTCGCGCTGGAGCCTGTTCGGCCATCGTCAGGCATGGCGCTGGGCGGAAGAGGTAATTCAGCGCCTCAACGTGCGCACCACCGGACCGGCTCAGATGTTGCGTCGCCTGTCAGGCGGCAACCAGCAAAAAGTGGCGATCGGCAAATGGCTGCGCAATAACGCTGACGTACTGATTTTTGATGAACCGACCAAAGGGGTCGATATCAAGGCGAAAACCGATCTGTTCAGTCTGATCGACGGTTTGGCGCGGGAAGGCAAAGGCATCATCTACGCCTCGGGAGAGTTTTCCGAGCTGGTGGGCCTGTGCGACCGTATTTGTGTGCTCTGGGACGGGCGCATTGTGGCAGAAATGGAGGGGCGTGAGGCCACAGAAGAGACGCTTTTGCTTTATTCCACCGGAGGAACCCCTGCGTGAGCAGCAAAGAACTATCCCTGAATCCGCAGCCTTCTCTGCGTCATCAGCTGTTTGATTTTCTCTATAAATGGGGCATGTTGCTGACGGTGGTGATCCTGATCGCCGCGTTTGGCCTCGCTTCAGACAGCTTCCTTGAGCCAACCAACATCATCAACATTTTGCGTTCCATCGCGATTGTGACGGTGATTGCCATTGGCGTGTCGATATCTCTGACGGTAGGTGGCTTTGATCTCTCCGTCGGCTCCACCGCCTCGCTGGCCAATGCGCTGGTGATTTCGCTGTTCGTCTGGTACGGCTTTAATACCACTGAAGCCATCGTCATCACCCTGCTGCTGTGCACCCTGGTTGGCCTGGTAAACAGCTTCCTGATTGTGATTCTGCGCATTCCCGACATGCTGGCGACCCTGGCCACGCTGTTTGTGATTCAGGGCGTGGCGATGACCTACAGTTTCGGCGGCTCGATTACCGAAAACATGGTGATGCCGAACGGCGACATGGCCGAAGGGACCATTCCGGCAGGTTTTAACCTGCTCGGCCAGGTGCCGACCATCGTGATCATTATGCTGGTGGTCACCGTGGTGGCGCAGCTGGCGCTGTCGCTGACCAAACACGGTCGGCGCATGTATGCGCTGGGCGGCAACCCGGAAGCGGCGCGCCTGTCGGGCATTCGCACCACGCGCTATCGCGTGCTGGCGTATGTGATCGCCTCGCTGCTGGCGGGTCTGGGCGGCATTCTGCTGGCCTCACGTATTGGTTCTTCCCAGGTGAATGCCGGTAGCGGTTACCTGATGGATGCCGTTGCCGCGGCATGGATCGGCTTCTCGCTGGCCGGTTCCGGCAAACCTAACGCGCTCGGTACGCTGGTGGGCGCGGTGATCCTCGGTGTGCTGCAAAACGGGCTGGTCATGCTTTCCGTGCCCTACTACGCCATGGACATTATCAAAGGCCTGGTGCTGGCTCTGGCCCTGGCGATCACCTATATCCAGCGCCGTTAAGGCGCTTCCTTCAGAAAGAGAACAAAATGAAAAAAATCACCCTTTCGCTGCTGGCCTTAAGCCTGCTGAACGCCAGCGCCGCCTTCGCCGACACCGTGGTGCCGGTACCTGCCGCCATCGCTAATCATAATGGCCCGGTACGCATCGCCATTATCCGTAACCTCGGTTCTGACGATAACACCACCCAGTTTGTCGCCGGGGCCATCCAGCAGGGCCGCCAGCTGGGCTTTAAAGTCAGCACTTTTCTGAGCAACGGGGACGACGCGCGTTTCCAGGACTTCGTTAACCAGGCGATCAGCCAGAAATATGACGGCATCATTCTGTCGCACGGTAAAGAACCCTACTCCACCGCACTGGTGAAACGCATCGTCGATGCCGGTATCAAGCTGTCGGTGTTTGATACGCCGGTGGATACGCCGGTGACGGGCGTGACCGTAACAGCCCAGGATGACGCCTCGCTGGCGCAGGAATCACTCGGTCAGCTGATCAAGGATTTCCACGGCAAAGCCAATATCATCAAGCTGTGGGTCGCAGGTTTCCCGCCGCAGGAACGTCGTCAGGTGGTGTATGAGAAGCTGCTGAAAGAGAACAGCGGTATCCATCAGCTGGAGTCGATTGGTGCGGTCTCTACTGACGTACAGGGCGATACCGCCAACAAGATCGGCGCCATTCTGGCGAAATACCCGAAAGGCAAGATCGATGCGATCTGGGCTTCATGGGATGCCTTCAGCCAGGGCGCGTACAAAGCCTTGCAGGAGAATGGCCGTACTGAGATCAAGCTGTACAGCATTGATGTCTCGAACCAGGATCTGCAACTGATGCGCGAGAAGAACAGCCCGTGGGTGCAGACGGTGGCGGTCGATCCGAAAACCATCGGTGCGGTGAATATGCGCCTGGTGGCGAATAAAATCGCCGGTGAAACCACCCCTGCCAGCTATGAGTTTAAAGCGGCTTCGATTTCTCAGCAGCAGCTGAACAGCCAGCAGGGCGCGGTGAATGTGGCGTCGCTGAATAAGATCATTCCAGGCTGGGGTGAAAACAGCGATTTCGTGGCCCCGTGGTTCGCCACGCTGGAAGCGAAGTACGGTAAGAAATAACGTATCGGTGTGACCAGGTCGGCATAGATGCCGACCCTGCACATAGGGTGCGTATTTATACGCACCTTGTCACAACCCTAACAGCAACTGCCTCTCCAGCTGCGGATTCACCAGCGTCACATGCAATCCCACCAGCCTGACTCCACGCCCCGCGCGGCGTTCGTCCCAGGTCTTGCGTGCTACGGCAATCATGTCCTCTTTATTCAGCACCGGCCAGATATGCTCCTGCGTGGTCTGCTGGAAATCATTGAACTTCAGCTTCACGCCCTGACGGGCGATCAGCTTATCCGGACGGATGCGCGTCAGGCGGCGATCCAGCTCCTCGTAAAGATAATCAATGATCTCCAGGCACTGCTCCCAGCTGTGAATATCCTCCATTAGGGTACGCTCCACGCCGAGCGATTTACGCTCCCGCTCCACCACCACGCCTCGTTCATCAACGCCGTGGCTGCGTTCCCACAGCACCCGGCCAAACTTACCAAAGCGTTTAAGCAGCCGCGCCAGATCCGTCTGCTGCACATCGCCGCAGGTCAGCAGCCCCATCTCCTCCAGCTTTTTCGCCGACACCTTGCCCACGCCGGGAATTTTACTCAGCGGCAGCGTCAGCAGAAAATCCGGCATCACCTGCGGGGTGATCACGTACTGCCCATTGGGTTTATTCAAATCCGAGGCAATTTTGGCGAGAAACTTAATCGGCGCGATACCGGCCGAGGCGGTCAGCTGGGTTTCACGCAGGATATCCGCGCGGATCGCCTGCGCCATTAGCGTCGCCGACCCCTGACAATGCGGGCTGTCGGTGACATCGAGATAGGCTTCATCCAGCGACAGTGGTTCAATCAACGAGGTATAGCGCGAGAAAATATCGCGGATCTGGCGTGAGGCTTCTTTGTAGGCATCGAAGCGGCCAGGCAGCAGGCGCAGGTGCGGGCAGAGCTTCAGCGCCATCGCGGTGGGCATCGCGCTGCGTACGCCATATTCGCGTGCCGGATAGTTAGCGGTGCTGATCACGCCACGCTGGACGCGGCTGCCGCCAATGGCGATGGGGATATCGCGCAAAGAGGGATCATCGCGCATTTCCACTGCCGCGAAAAAGCAGTCCATATCGACATGAATGATTTTGCGCATACCCCCTCCAGACACTGGATAAGTATACAGCACGGCAAATTATCGGCAATCTCTGTCGAACAGGGCATTAAAGTTTACAAATTTATGGGCGTAATCTGATGAAGAAATGGCTAATTTCTCAACCTCCGTATTGATTAAACGCCAGACAATGTTAATGTTGCGCTGCGGTAGCGGATATTTCCGATAATGCAATACAGAGACGTTAAGCGTCACAGTTCCTCTTCACTTCAAGGTACACACAGAATGGGCAGAATCGCATTATTGCTTGCGATGATTTTTATGCCGGTACTCAGCTGGGCAATCACGCCAGAGCCAGTTAATCCCCAGGCTCCGGTGAGCAAAGAACTAAAAAAACAATTACTTGGCACCCCGGTTTATATTCAGATTTTCAAGGAAGAACGCACGCTGGAACTGTACGGCAAGATCGGTAATGAATATCGTCTGCTGGATAGCTACCGCATTTGTAATTTCTCTGGCGGTTTGGGTCCCAAGCGCCGCGAGGGGGATTTTAAAAGTCCGGAAGGGTTTTATAGCGTCAGGCTGAATCAGTTAAACCCGGATAGCCATTATTATCGCGCGATCAATACCGGTTTCCCGAACCAATTCGACCGCGACAATGGTTACAGCGGCAAATACCTGATGATCCATGGCGACTGTAAATCCATTGGCTGCTATGCCATGACCAACGCCTATATGGATGAGATTTACACCTACGTTAACGCCGCGCTGCGTAATGGACAGGAAGAGGTGCCCGTTAACATCTATCCGTTCCATATGACCGACAGCAACATGCAGCGTCACCGCTATTCAACTTACGCCAGCTTCTGGCGTCAGCTGCAACCGGGTTATGCCTATTTTGAGAAGTACCATCTGCCGCCGACGGTAAACGTCACGGCGTCAGGTCAGTACGCGGTAAACAGCAGTCCGGCGGTGATGACCGCGCCAGACGCTGCCTCAAAATCATTCCTGGCGCTCACCCAGGCAAAATAGTACCCATTCGCCTGGCACTATCCGGTGCCAGGTTTCATTCCCTGTCAGCGGCTGCGTAGCAATCACCGTCACCACATCCTGGGGCGTGGTCTGCTGCTGGAAATCAATCTCCACATCCTGATCGAGCAGCTTGGCTTTGCCGAACGGCGCACGGCGGGTGATCCAGTACAGATTGGTCGAACAGAACGCCATCAGATAGCGCCCGTCGGACAACAACATGTTGAACACCCCTTTGTGGCGCAGCTCTGCCGCCAGCTCGGCGATATAGCGAAACACCGCCGGCCAGTTACCTGGCGTGCGTGGATAGCGCTCGGTCAGCTTGTGCAGGATCCAGCAGAACGCTTTTTCGCTGTCGGTTTCCCCCACCGGGCGGAAATGGCCGGTCTCCAGCTGGCGATAACCTTTCAGCTGCCCATTGTGGGCATAGGTCCAGTTGCGGCCCCATAGCTCACGGGTAAACGGATGGGTGTTCTCCAGCGACACCTGACCCCGGTTCGCCTGGCGAATATGCGCCACCACCGAATGCGATTTGATCGGGTATTCCTGAACCAGACGGGCGATCGGCGAGTTGAAGCTCGGCAGCGGATCTTTGAAGGTGCGGCAGCCTTTGTCTTCGTAAAAGGTAATGCCCCAGCCATCTTTGTGCGGACCGGTTCCGCCGCCCCGCTGCACCAGACCGGTAAAACTGAAACAGATATCCGTGGGGACATTGGCGCTCATCCCGAGCAATTCGCACATAGCAACCGCCTTAGTAAAATCCTCCCACTAACGCGGGAGGAGAAGCCACGACTTACTTCACCATCTCTTTTTCGATCAGCAGCATCAGGATATGGATCACTTTAATGTGAATCTCCTGGATGCGGTCGGCATAGCCGAAGTGCGGCACACGGATCTCGATATCCGCGCTGCCCGCCATTTTACCGCCGTCTTTGCCGGTCAGGGTGATCACCTTCATGCCCTGCGCGCGCGCCGCTTCCACCGCTTTGATGATGTTGGCGGAGTTGCCGGAAGTGGACAGCCCCAGCAGCACGTCACCCGGACGGCCCACCGCTTCGATATAGCGGGAGAACACATAATCGTAGCCAAAATCGTTGCTGACGCAGGAGAGGTGGCTGACATCTGAGATGGCAATCGCCGGATAGCCAGGACGGTTTTCGCGATAGCGCCCGGTCAACTCTTCGGCGAAGTGCATGGCATCGCAGTGCGAGCCGCCGTTACCGCAGGAAAGCACTTTGCCGCCCGCTTTGAAGCTGTCTGCCAGCAACACGGCTGCACGCTGAATGGCATGGATGTTGGCTTCATCGCTGAGGAAATTGTTCAGCGTATCGGCGGCTTCATTGAGTTCTGACCGGATAATGTCCTGATACATAGGGATGTCCTTTAGAGGGAAAGATTGACCCTGCAAGTTTAACGGAATGGCGCCGGGGCGCAAAGCGCCCGCAGCGGCGAAAGCCAGACGGCGGGCGGGAAAAAACGTCAGGTCCTGTGTCAGATCAACCTTGCCTGACGATTTTGTGAGATCGGTTGTAATTGCGTTGTAAACAGATTGATAAATTTGCGCCGCTGCTCTAAACCTCTATACATAACAGGTCAGACCTCTTACAACTTACGGAGCGGTTCATTATGCTGGTTGCCTCAATCGTTGCGACGCTGATATTGGTTAGCGCCCTCTTCTATCATCAACTCTCCCTGCGACTGAGCAGCGCCATCCTGCTGCTATGGACCGCAGCGCTGGCGATCGCCGGATTGTGGACGCCGTGGCTGCTGCTGCCACTCGCCATCATCCTGCTGCCGTTTAACCTGACTGCGATGCGCCGTGCGATGTTCTCCCGACCGATGCTGCACAGCTTCCAGAAAGTGATGCCGCCGATGTCGCGCACCGAAAAAGAGGCGATTGATGCCGGTACCACCTGGTGGGAAGGCGATCTGTTTCGCGGCAAGCCGGACTGGCAAAAGCTGCACAACTATCCGCAGCCGCGGCTGACGGAGGAAGAACAGGCATTTATTGATGGCCCGGTGGAAGAAGCCTGCCGGATGGCGAATGACTTCCAGATCACCCATGAACTGGCCGACCTGCCGCCGGAACTGTGGGCGTACCTGAAAGAACATCGCTTCTTCGCCATGATCATTAAAAAAGAGTACGGCGGACTGGAATTCTCCGCCTATGCCCAGGCGCGCGTATTGCAGAAACTGGCGGGCGTCTCCGGCATTCTGGCGATCACCGTCGGCGTACCGAACTCACTCGGCCCCGGCGAGCTGCTGCAACATTACGGCACCGATGCGCAGAAGGATCATTACCTGCCGCGTCTGGCGCGTGGTGACGAAATCCCCTGCTTTGCCCTGACCAGCCCGGAAGCGGGTTCCGATGCCGGTGCCATCCCCGATACCGGCGTGGTGTGCATGGGCGAGTGGCAGGGCAAACCGGTGCTGGGTATGCGCCTTAGCTGGAACAAGCGTTACATCACGCTGGCGCCGATTGCGACCGTGCTCGGTCTGGCGTTTAAACTTTCCGATCCGGAGCACCTGCTGGGCGACACCGAAGAACTGGGCATTACCTGTGCGCTGATCCCGACGCACACGCCGGGCGTGGAGATTGGTCATCGCCACTTCCCGCTCAACGTGCCTTTCCAGAACGGCCCGACGCGCGGCAAAGATATCTTTGTACCGATTGATTACATCATCGGCGGCCCGGCCATGGCCGGACAAGGCTGGCGTATGCTGGTGGAATGTCTGTCGGTCGGACGCGGCATTACCCTGCCGTCCAACTCCACCGGCAGCCTGAAAAGCATCGCGCTGGCGACCGGAGCCTATGCGCACATTCGTCGTCAGTTCAAAGTCTCCATCGGCAAGATGGAGGGGATTGAGGAGCCGCTGGCGCGTATCGCCGGTAACGCTTACGTCATGGATGCGGCGGCCACGCTGATTACCAGCGGCATTATGCTGGGCGAAAAACCGGCGGTGCTGTCGGCGATTGTTAAATATCACTGCACCCATCGCGGCCAGCAGTCGATCATCGACGCAATGGATATCGCCGGGGGTAAAGGCATCATGCTCGGCGAGAACAACTTCCTCGCCCGCGCCTATCAGGGTGCGCCGATCGCCATTACCGTCGAGGGCGCCAACATTCTGACGCGCAGCATGATTATCTTCGGCCAGGGCGCTATTCGCTGCCATCCGTGGGTGCTGGAAGAGATGAACGCCGCCGCGAAGAACGATTTACCGGCCTTTGACCGCGCCCTGTTCAGCCATATTGGTCACGTCGGCAGCAACAAGGTGCGCAGCCTGTGGCTGGGTCTGACCGGTGGCCGTACCAGCGCCACGCCAACCCGTGACGTGACGCGCCGCTATTACCAGCAACTCAACCGTCTGAGCGCCAACCTGGCCTTGCTGTCGGATGTCTCAATGGCGGTGCTGGGCGGCAGCCTGAAACGCCGCGAACGTATCTCCGCGCGTCTGGGTGATGTGCTGAGCCAGCTTTATCTGGCCTCTGCCACGCTGAAACGCTATGACGATGAAGGCCGCAATGAAGCCGATCTGCCGCTGGTGCACTGGGGCGTGCAGGATGCGCTGCATCAGGCCGAAATGGCGATGGATGCGCTGCTGCGCAACTTCCCGAACCGCTTTGTCGCTGGCGCGCTGCGTATGGTGATCTTTATCGGCGGCCACCACTGCCCGGCACCGTCTGATAAGCTCGACCATAAGCTGGCGAAACTGCTGCAACTGCCGTCAGCCACGCGTACCCGCCTTGGTCGCGGTCAGTATCTGACGCCGAGCGCGCATAACCCGGCGGGCCAGCTGGAGCAGGCATTGCAGGATGTGATGGCGGCGGAGGTGATTCATGATCGTCTGTGCACGCAGCTGAAGAAACATCTCTCCTTCACCCGGCTGGATGCGCTGGCACAGCGTGGTCTGAAAGAGGGCTGGATTGATGAGGCTGAAGCGCAGATCCTGACCCGTGCCGAAGCCAGCCGCCTGCGCGCCATCAACGTTGATGAGTTTGCGCCGGAAGCGCTGGCGGTGCCAAAACCGCAGAGTAAAACGCCAGCCCGCGCCAGCGAAGCGGCGTAAATGTAGCGACCGTCCCCGGTGCGGATAAAACCGCACCCTACGTCTTTTTGTAGCGGCGCGATTTATCGCGCCGCTACGGAAGGTGCCAGAAGATTTATCCCGCCTGACGAATACGCGCAATCAGCGCATCCACATCGTCGATATGGTCTGCCGCCAGAATCAGCGTGCGGCCCAGCGTGATGCAGCTACGGATGCATTCGGTGCGCATCGCGTCATCGCCAATCTGTTTAAAGTCAGCTACGTGAGACATGCCCACCGTGCGGCGGATCAGTTCGGTGCCGCAGTAACCGATGGTGTCGCGCCATACCTTACGCAGGAAGGCCGCGGCATAGCCCGGATACGCCAGCGCCACATCGCTGGTTTTGGCGGCCGCCAGTTCGAGGAAGCGCGTCGCGAACGTGCTCCAGACCTGGTGCACATCGCTCAGACGACGCTCACGCCCTTCAGCCGCTTCACGCGGTGCCAGCAGGCCCGGCAGACAGCAGTAGTTAATCAGCAGATTGCCCAGCGTAGTGCCGACATCAAAACCAATCGGTCCGAAGTAGCCAAACTCGGCGTCAATCGCCTTCAGGCTGCCGTCAGCCACAAAGATCGAGCCGCTGTGGATATCACCGTGCAGCAGCGCTTCGGCATCGGCAAAGAAACGGTGTTTCAGGCTGGCGACCGCAATTTTCAGCGCGTCGTCTGTGCGCAGGCTGGCAACCAGCGGCTCCAGCGCGGCCGGGTATTTATTGCGCTCATGATCCATGTAGGGATCGTTGAAGAACAGATCTTCGGTGATTTCACACAGTTCCGGGTTGATAAAGCGCGCCACCTCGGCTTTTTTGGTGTGCGGATGCAGGTGGAAATCCGAGGTATGGAACAGGGTCTGCGCCAGATATTCGCCCAGCTGCGTCGCCGCCTGCGGATAGTAAACGCCTTTCACCAGCTCGCCGCGCCAGATGCGATGGCTGGAGAGATCTTCCATCACCATCACCGCCAGCTCAGCATCATAATGGGTGACGTGTACGGTATGCTGCGGGCAATATTTGTAGTGCTCCACCAGCGTCTCGGCTTCAATACGTGCGCGATCCAGCGTTAACGGCCAGGATTCACCGACGCAGCGCACATAAGGCAGCGCCTGTTTCACCACCACGCGGCTGGCACCCTGGTTGTCGTAAATCTTGAACACCAGGTTGAGATTCCCATCACCGATCTCCTCGGCGCTCACCAGCGCTGACGGATCGTCCACACCGCCAAATTGTTTTGCATATTCCACAGCATCGGCAGCGGTGAACGTACGGTATTGCGACATTGCCTGTTCCTCGAGAATCATAAGTAATAAGCCGTTCAGACGTCTATACATCCGTCACGCATGTTGGCACAATAGCCGCCAATAACGCAACAGGGATTTCATACCATGCAAGCACTTCGCACCACCAGCCTGGAAATTCGCGACAACGCACTCTGGATCCTCGACCAGCAGGCGCTGCCACAGCAGAAAAACTGGCTGCCCGCCCACACGGTGGCGCAACTGGTTGATCATATCCACGCCTTGCGCGTACGCGGCGCGCCGCTGATTGGTCTCTCCGCCAGCCTGCTGCTGGCGCTGCTGGCCGAACAGGGACTGAATCAGGCCGAACTGGGCGAGGCGCTGGAGGTGCTGCGCGCGGCACGCCCGACGGCGGTCAATCTGATGAACAATCTGGACCGGATGAAAGGCGCGCTGGCGCAGAGTGATTTCGTTACGGCGCTGACGACTGAAGCCCTGCGTCTGGTGGCGGAAGATAAACAGCTGTGCGACAACATCGCACGCGCGGGCAGCGAGCTGGTGACGCCGGGCAGCCAGCTGCTGACCCACTGCAACACCGGGGGTCTGGCGACCGCAGGCGTCGGCACCGCGCTGGGCGTGATTGCCTGTGCGCATCAGCAGGGCAAGGTGAAGAATGTCTGGGTGGATGAAACCCGTCCGCTGTTGCAGGGCGGCCGTCTGACCGCGTGGGAGCTGGGCGAGCTGAAGATCCCTTACCAGCTGATCACCGATTCGATGGCGGCCAGCCTGATGGCGCGTGGCGTGGTGGATGCGATTTGGGTCGGGGCGGATCGTATTGCCGCCAATGGCGATGTGGCGAATAAAATCGGCACCTACAGCCTGGCGGTGCTGGCGCATTATCATGGCATCCCATTTTATGTCGCGGCCCCGCACACCACACTGGATCGTCTGTGCCCGAACGGCGCCGCGATTCCGATTGAGCAGCGCGCCGCCAGCGAAGTGACCGGCGTGGCAGGCAGCTTTGGTAGCGTGCAGTGGGCGCCGGAAAATGCGGCGGTGTATAACCCGGCGTTTGACGTCACACCGGCGAAACTGATCAGTGGCTGGGTGCTGGATACCGGCGTAGTAACGCCAGCGCAGGTTGAGGCAGGGATTTTTCAACCGTAAGGTCGGGAGTTACCCCGACCGGGTCAACTTCCGCACCCAACTACGCCAGGCGCGGATAAGCATCGGCGATGCTGTCGCCGGTGAAATTCGCAATCCAGCCTTCCTGGTTGTCGAAAATACGAATCGCGGTAAAGTGCGGCTCAGAACCCATATCGAACCAATGTGGCGTACCGGCGGGCACGGAGATCAGGTCCTGCTTTTCACACAGGATCTGATACACCTGACCATCCAGATGCAGGCAGAACAGGCCTGAACCTTCCACAAAGAAACGCACTTCATCTTCACTGTGGGTATGTTCATTGAGGAACTTCAGACGCAGTGCTTCTTTCTGCGGGTTATCCGCACGCATACTCAGCACATCCCAGCTCTGATAGCCCTTTTCCGCCACCAGACGATCGATCGCATGCTGGTACGCCTTGATCACCGTATCAGAATCCGGGTTGGCACCCAGATCGCGATCCGCTTCCCAGCGTTCAAAACGCACGTTCTTCGCGTTCAGACGCTCACGAATCGCTTCCGCATCGGTACTGTGCCATACCGGCTGGCTGGCTTCAGTATCGGTAAAAATGGTCAGTGCACTCATCCTAAATCGACTCCGGGTTAATCTGGGAAAAATCGTTTACCTGACGATGGCGACTGTCACTGTCCGCCTCGCCGCGAATTAACTGCAACGTATGCCAGCCCGCTTCGGCTGCCGCGTCCAGTTCCTGATGAATATCGGACAAGAACAACAGCTCGGACGGCGCAACGCCAATCTGTTCAGCGATATTGCGGTAGGACTGGGTTTCACGCTTGGCGCCGACGCCAGTATCAAAATAGCCGCTAAACAACGACGTTAAATCACCTTCATCGCTGTAGCCAAATAACAATTTCTGCGCCGCCACCGATCCGGAGGAATAAACGTACAACGCTTTGCCCTGCTGCTGCCAGCGTTCAAAGGCGGGCAGCACGTCCGGGTAGAGATGGCCGGTAAACTGGCCGCTGACATAACCCTCGCGCCAGATCATGCCCTGCAACGCTTTCAGGCCCGGCGATTTGCGATCCGCGTCGATGTAGCTCAGCAGCGTATCGATCACCGCCGCCAGCGTGGCCTGGGGGGCGTCTGATTCCTGACGCACCGCGTCGAGTGCCGCCGCCACCGGCGCATCCGCCTGATGCTGCTGAACAAAAGCCGCCAGATGCTGGCGGGCATAAGGGAACAATACGTTGTGAACAAAGCGGATATCGCTGGTGGTGCCTTCAATATCGGTAACAATTGCGCGAATCATCTGGCCTCCAGCAGCCGACGTTGTACTTCACATTCAAATAAAAATTCCAGCCCTTCCAGATGACGGCGGGCTTCATTGACATCCTTGCCCCAGCAGGTCAGGCCGTGGCCGCGCAGCAAAAAACCGTAACGCAGGGGCGTTGCGGCCGCGAAGTCGGCAATACGCTGCGCCAGCGCGTCAATATCCTGATCGTTATCGAATAGCGGAATCGCCACGGTGTTGAGATGACTATCCTGACCCGCGAGGGTCTTCTGCATCTCGTAACCGCTCAGCAGCAGCGCACTGCCCTTTTCAACGCGCGACAGCACCGTCGAATTCACCGTGTGTGTATGCAGCACCGCGCCCGCTTCCGGGAACAGGCGATAGATGAGGGTATGCAGCCCGGTCTCCGCCGACGGTCTGCGCCCGGACGGCACCTCATTGGTGGCAATCTCCACCTGAATAAAGTCATCGCGCGTCAGGCGGCCTTTATCCTTGCCGGAAGCACTCAGCAGGCAATACTCCGCATCCTGACGCACCGACATATTGCCGCCGGTGGCCGGTGCCCAGCCTTTCGCGCCAATCCAGTGGCAGGCAGCCACCAACTGTTCCAGTGGAAGAAAATCGGTCATAGCGATGTTGGTATCCCGCAGGTTAGGTTTAGCCGTCTAAGCGTCTCGATTGCCAAATATTAACATCCTGTTTATAGTGGCAGCAACACAGGGTTCACTTCGCAACGACATTCGCGCTTAAGGCCAGGAACAATGACGCAGCACAACCTGATTCCCGAGAGCAAATTACCCGCGCTCGGCACCACCATTTTTACCCAGATGAGCGCCCTGGCGCAGCAGCATAACGCAATTAACCTGTCGCAGGGTTTTCCTGATTTCGACGGTCCGCGCTATTTACAGGAGCGCCTGGCGTATCACGTTAGCCAGGGGGCGAACCAGTATGCGCCGATGACCGGCGCACTGCCACTGCGCGAAGCCATCGCGGCGAAAACGGCTGAACTCTATGGCCACCAGCCAGATGTCAACAGCGACATTACCGTCACCGCCGGTGCTACCGAGGCGCTGTACGCCGCCATCACCGCGCTGGTACGTCCGGGCGATGAAGTGATCTGCTTCGATCCCAGCTATGACAGCTACGCCCCTGCCGTGCAGCTGGCCGGTGGTGTACTGAAACGCATTGCCTTGCAACCGCCGGGTTTCCGCGTTGACTGGGCACAATTCCGCGATCTGCTGAGCAGCAAAACCCGTCTGGTGATCCTCAACACGCCGCACAATCCCTCCGCCACCGTCTGGCGCAAGAGCGATTATGCCGAGCTGTGGCAGGCCATCGCCGCGCAGGAAATCTATGTGCTGAGCGATGAAGTTTACGAACACATCTGTTTTGCCGAAGAGGGCCACGCCAGCGTGCTGGCGCATGAGGAACTGCGTCAGCGGGCGATTGCGGTGTCATCCTTTGGCAAAACCTTCCATATGACCGGCTGGAAAGTGGGTTACTGCGTGGCGCCTGCGGCGATCAGCGCAGAGATCCGCAAGGTGCATCAGTATCTGACCTTCTCGGTGAATACCCCGGCCCAGCTGGCGATTGCCGATATGCTGCGCGCCGAGCCAGAGCATTATCGTGAGCTGCCGGAATTTTACCGCGCCCGCCGCGACCGTCTGGTGCAGGCGCTGGCGAAAAGCCGTTTTAACGTGCTGCCCTGTGAAGGCACCTACTTCCTGCTGGCGGATTACAGCGCGATTTCCGATCTTGATGACGTGAGTTTTTGCCAGTGGCTGACGAAAGAAGTCGGCGTGGCGGCGATTCCGCTGTCGGTGTTCTGCGCCGATCCTTTCCCGCATAAGCTGATCCGCCTGTGCTTTGCCAAACAGGAAGCGACGCTCGACGCCGCAGCGGAGCGCTTATGTCAGCTTTAAAAATCACCGTGTTGCAGGAAACTCTGAGCTGGATGGATGGCGCGGCGAACCTGCGCCACTTTGATGGCGTGCTGAAAGGCATTGAAGGGCGCGATCTGATCCTGCTGCCGGAGATGTTTACCACCGGTTTCGCGATGGAAGCGGCGGAAAGTTCGCTGCCGCAGGAAGACGTGGTAGCCTGGCTGCATCAACATGCCAAAACCAGCAATGCGCTGGTGGGCGGCAGTGCCGCGATTCAGACGGAAAAAGGCGCGGTAAACCGTTTCCTGCTGGTTGAACCGGACGGCACGCTGCACCAGTACGACAAGCGTCACCTGTTCCGCATGGCGAACGAGCATCAGCATTATGTGGCGGGTGAGACGCGCGAAGTCTTCAGCTGGCGCGGCTGGCGCATTCTGCCGCAGATTTGTTATGACCTGCGCTTCCCGGTGTTTGCCCGCAATCGTAATGATTACGACCTGGCGCTGTTTGTCGCCAACTGGCCGGCGCCGCGCGCGCTGCACTGGCAGTCGCTGCTGCTGGCAAGGGCGATTGAGAATCAGGCGTATGTGGCGGGTTGTAACCGCGTAGGCAGCGATGGCAATCAGCATCAGTACAGCGGCGACAGCCGGATTATTTCGCCACAGGGTGAGATTCTGGCCGCAGCCGAGCCGTTTGCGCGGGCGCGCATTGATGCCGAGCTGTCACTGGAGGAGTTGCGGGCGTATCGCGAGCGCTTCCCGGCGTGGCGCGATGCGGATGCATTTTCGTTGTGATGGTGCGGCCATGGGCCAGGTGCGCATAAAGGCGCACCCTACCCATAGGGTCGGCATTTATGCCGACCTGTTTTCAGCTGCCGCGATACGTTGACCACGACCAGGGTGAAATCAGAAACGGCAGATGGTAGTGGCTGCCGGTCGCGCTAAGCACAAAATCGATCTGCGCGCTGACGTACAGCGCATCACGCCCCGCCGCCGCAAAATAATCACCAATCTCCGCCACCAGGCGATAATGCCCCGGCGCCAGCGGTTCAGGGGTCAAATCCTTAATCCGCCCGTCAGCATCCGTTTCGCCCTGTGCCAGCGGCAGCCAGCCTTCCGGACTGTTCTGCTCCAGCGATACCGCCACACCGATGGCCGGTTTGCCCAGCGCGGTGTCCAGAATATGCGTGGTGATGGTGCTCATGTGATGCTCTCCTTCAGCCGTAACAAAGTGATTTCCCGCAGCTGCGTCAGCGCTTCCTGCCGCTCGGTTTCCGCATCATTGTTGAGCCTGCGCTGTAATTCCGCCAGCATCTCCGCGCCGCTACGCCCTTTGGCACGGATCAGAAACACCCGGCCAAAGCGTTGTTCATAGTTTTGATTGCCCGCCAGCATGGCAAACTGCAACGCCCCGTCGGCCTGCTGCATCGCCGACTGCTCACTGCGCGAAAAAGTGGCTTCTTTGCCTTCGCCCTGCGCCTTCTCGCCAATACGTGGATGCGCGCTCAGCGCCTGATCCAGCTCCGCGCCCTGCCACTGCTGCGCCAGCTGCGCTGCCTGCGCCATCAGCTGCGCGCTGTCGGTAAACGGGCGCGCCGCCACCAGTGCCTGCTGCCAGGCGGGAATGGCGACGCAGTGGGCAATCGCCGCCTGCGCGTCAGCAGGCGACAGCTGATTAAAATGCGCCAGATTCATAGCCGCGCTCCTTTATGCTCTGGCCAAATCGCACACCGCCTGCAAATACGCCTGCACGCCCAGCGCCACATCGGCTGCCTGTACCGACTCCGCCGGATGATGGCTGATGCCGCGATGGTTGCGCACAAACAACATGCCGACCGGCCAACGCTCAGCGATGGCAATCGCATCGTGCCCGGCACCGCTCGGCAGCGACAGGCTGCGCCCCTGCACCCCTTCCAGCGCCTGACTCAACGCCTGTTGCAGCCGCGCATCGCAGGCCGTGGCATTGATACGGTAAAACTCGTCGGCGCTGAAGGTCAGCCCGCGACGCGACGCGATGGCTTCCGCCTGCGTCAGTAAGGTTGAGAGCAAACGCGCCAGGGGTTCATCCTGCGGGCCGCGCACATCAAGTGACAGCTGCACCTCGCCGGGGATCACATTCACGGCACCTGGCGCGCAATGCAGGGTTCCGACCGTCGCCACCAGCTGTGGGTCCATATGTGCAGTGGTGTGTTCGATAAACACCATCCACTCGGCAGCGGCAGCCAGCGCGTCTTTACGGTGCGTCATCGGCACCGTTCCCGCATGGCCCGCCTCGCCAACAAAGCTGCAATTCAGGCGGCGCGCGCCGTTGATGGCGGTGACCACCCCGAGCGCCAGATCCTCCTGCTCCAGGCAAGGCCCCTGCTCGATATGCAGCTCCAGATACGCGACGATATCGTTGACATCACGCGCGGCAGTGAGGATTTTTTCCGCATCCAGCCCGACATCCTGCATCGCCTGTGCCACGGTGATGCCGTTGCCGTCCGGGTGCGTCACCCAGCTTTCCGGCCAGCTGCCGGTAATGCCACGGCTACCCAGCAGCGTGATACCGAAACGCGTTCCCTCTTCATCGCCAAAACCGACGATTTCAATCGCCAGCGGCAGACGCAGCTGACGATCGTGCAGCCACTGTACGGTTTCGATGGCGCTCAGCACGCCAAGCATACCGTCATAGCGTCCGGCATTGCGTACCGTGTCGAGATGCGACCCAAGCAGCAGCGCCGCGGCTCCCGGCGTGGCGGATTCATAGCGACCACAAATGTTGCCAACCGCATCCTGCCATACCGTCATCCCGGCCGCCTGCATCCACTCGCCCACGCGCTGATTGGCGCGCAGCTGCTCCGGGGAAAGGTAGACACGCGTCAGGCCATCGGCGCTTTCACTGATCTCAGCCAGCGCATCACAGCGTGCCATGACACGAGCGGCGGCCGACTGCGCCTCGCTGGCAGTCATCAGGCTTTCGCTCATGCGTGGCTCCCGTAATGATCCCAGGCCGCCTGCAACGCCGCACCCTGAGTGCTGCGGAAGCCAAGATGGTTGAGTACCGCTTCCAGTGCGGTCAGAGTCTGCATCACGCAATCTTTGCGCGCGTTATAACCCATGGTGCCGATGCGCCACACTTTGCCGTGCAGCGGACCGAATGAGGTGCCGATTTCGATACCGAAATCTTCCAGCACCAGCTTGCGCACCTGGTCGCCGTTCACGCCCGGCGGGATCACCACGCCAAGCACGTTATTCATCTTATGTTGCAGATCGCCGAAGGTTTCCAGCCCCATCCCCTGAATGCCCTTCAGCAGCGCATCGCCATGCAGCTTGTGGCGCGCAATGCCGTTATCCAGACCTTCCTGCATCATCAGGCGCGCGCACTCACGAGCGCCAAACAGCGCGGTGGTGGCTTCGGTATGGTGGTTGAGCCGCTCCGGTCCCCAGTAATCCATGATCATGCCGAGATCGAAATAGTTGGAGTAGATCATCTCGTCGTCGCCATCCAGATGGGCGGCGGTACGGATGCCCTCCTCCACGCACTTACGCTTGCGGATCACCGCTTCCATCTGCGGGCTGAGGGTGATCGGCGAAGTACCAGACGGACCGCCGAGGCATTTCTGCATCCCGGCCGAGACCGCATCCAGTCCCCAGGCATCGGTTTCCAGCGCGTTGCCGCCGAGCGAAGCGGTGGCATCGGTGTAGAACAGCACGCCATATTTCTGGCAAATCGCGCCCAGCTCCGCCAGCGGTTGCAGCATGGTGGTGGAGGTGTCGCCCTGCACCGTCAGCAACAGACGCGGCTTGATACGTTTGATGGCATCTTCAACCTGGTCCGGGGTGAACACTTCGCCCCACGGCACCTCGATGGTGTGCACCTCGGCGCGGCAGCGGCGGGCGATTTCACACAGCAGATGCCCAAAGCGGCCGAAGACCGGCACCAGCACTTTGTCGCCCGGACGGATCGCCGACAGCAGAATCGATTCGATCCCGGCACGCGAGGTGCCGTCGATCAACAGGGTCCAGCGGTTTTCGGTGCGGAATACACCACGGTACAGCGCCATCACTTCATTCATGTAGTGCGTCATGGCCGGGTCGTACTGACCAATCAGCTGGCTCGACATGGCGCGCAGCACGCGCGGATCGGCGTTGATCGGTCCCGGCCCCATCAGCAGGCGTTGCGGCGGATTGATTTGCGAAAATTGCGTGATGTCCATGGTGAGTTCCTTGTAAATGGCTTAGAGACGAACCGTCGAGATAAACTGCTTCAGCTCCGCAGTTTGCGGATTAGCGAACAGCGTTTTGCTGTCGCCCTGCTCCCAGACGCGTCCCTGATGCATAAAGACCACACGATCGCCCACGTCGCGGGCGAAGTTCATTTCATGCGTCACGAGAATCAGCGTCATGCCTTCGGCAGCCAGCTGCTCCAGCACTTTCAGCACTTCCCCCACCAGCTCGGGATCGAGCGCTGAGGTGATCTCGTCACAGAGTAAGACTTTAGGCTGCATCGCCAGCGCACGGGCAATCGCCACGCGCTGCTGCTGACCGCCCGAGAGATTGGCCGGGTAATAGTCGATACGTTCACCGAGGCCGACTTTTTCCAGCATCTGTGTGGCAAGCGCGCGGCACTCCGCTTCGCTCTTTTTCAGCACGCGGCGCGGCGCCAGCATCACGTTTTCCAGCGCTGTCATATGCGGGAACAGGTTGAAGCTCTGGAACACCATGCCAACCGAGCGGCTGATATCACGCGCCTGCGATTCGCGGTCGGTGATGGTCATGCCACCCAGTTTAATGCTGCCTTCCTGATAGCCTTCCAGCCCGTTCATGCAGCGCAGCAGCGTACTTTTGCCCGATCCGCTGCGGCCGATGATGGAGATCACCTCGCCCATTTCGATATCGAGATCAACGCCTTTCAGCACATGATTGTCGCCGTAGTACTTCTGTACCTGATTAATGGTGATGAGCGGCATTGAATTTTTTCTCCAGGTACTGGCTGTAACGCG
Source organism: Pantoea sp. X-Soil-TKNS-1207 (assembly GCF_059730485.1). Lineage (NCBI taxonomy): Bacteria > Pseudomonadati > Pseudomonadota > Gammaproteobacteria > Enterobacterales > Erwiniaceae > Pantoea > Pantoea sp. X-Soil-TKNS-1207. Next base: position 945,079 of record NZ_AP035958.1, on the reverse strand, counting down.
ACAGCGGATAACACATCAGGAAGTAACCCAACGCCACCAGGCCAAACACCTTAAACGGCTGATAAGTCACGTTGTTCAGAATGGTGCCCGCCTTGGTCAGCTCAATAAAGCCGATGATAGAGGCGAGCGCCGTGCCCTTAACCACCTGCACGGCAAAGCCGACGGTCGGGGCGATGGCGATACGGATCGCCTGCGGGGCGATCACGCGGAACAGCGTCTGACCGAACGTCAGACCGAGGCAGCGCGAGGCTTCCCACTGCCCTTTCGGTAAGGCGCGGATGCTGCCGTGCCAGATATCCACCAGAAAGGCGCTGGTGTAGAGCGTCAGCGCCAGCGAGGCGGCGGTCCAGGGGGCGACATCGATACCAAACAGCGCGACGCCGAAGAACGCCAGGAACAGCTGCATCAGCAGCGGCGTGCCCTGAAACAGTTCGGTGTAGCAGCGAATCGTGCGCGTCAGCCACGGCTTGCGCAGCAGACGCAAAAACAGCAGCGGCAGCGTCACCAGCGTGCCGCCGAAGAAGGCCACCAGCGACAGCAAAATGGTCCAGCGCGCCGCCAGTAGCAGGTTGCGCAGGATGTCCCAGTCGGTAAAGGTCGTCATGAGGGCAGCGCTCCAAACCATTTACGTCCCACTGCCAGCAGCAGCTGACGCATGGCAATCGACAACGCCAGGTAGATCAGCGTGGTCACCAGATAGACTTCAAAACTCAAAAAGGTGCGCGACTGAATCAGGTTCGCGGCGAAAGTCAGCTCCTCATAGGAGACCTGCGACACCACCGACGACCCCAGCATCACGATGATGCACTGGCTGACCAGCGCCGGATAAATACGTTGCAGCGACGGCGGCAGCACTACGCGGATAAACGTCTGGCTGCGGGTCAGACCGAGCACGCGCCCGGCTTCCCACTGGCCTTTTGGCGTCACCTGAATACCGGCGCGGATGATTTCGGTGCTGTAGGCGCCGAGGTTAATCAGCATCGCCAGCAGCGCCGCTTCGCCCGCCGTCAGTTTCAGACCAAGATTGGGCAAACCAAAGACGATAAAGAACAGCTGCACCACAAACGGCGTGTTACGAATCAGCTCGACGTAAATGCCCCAGATGCGGCTCAGCCAGCTGGGTTTGCCGCTGCGCAGCGCTGCGCCGAGAATCCCCAGCGCAACCCCGCCAACGGTCGCCAGCACCGTCAACTGGATGGTGACCCACAGCCCTGCCAGCAGTTCCGGCCAGTGCGGCCACAGCTCAGCAAAGTTAAGTTGCCCAATCATTGGCCGTCCTTCTTATGCGCCGAGGCTAGCCGGCAGTGGCGCTTTCAGCCACTCTTCGGACAGCTTGTTCAGGGTGCCATCTTTAATGCCCTGCTCAATCAGCGCATTCACTTTGTCTTTCAGCGCTGGCTCGTTCTTCTTCAGACCGATAAAGCACGGCGAGTCTTTCAGCATAAACTGGGCAACCGGCGCTTTTTCCGGGTTCTGGCGCGCAATCGCCGCGACCACCAGGTTACCGGTGGCGACGTACTGCACCTGACCGGAGAGATAAGCCGACAGCGTGGTGTTGTTATCTTCATAACGTTTCACCTCGGCATCTTTCGGTGCCACATCGCTCAGGACCATGTCTTCTACCGCACCGCGCGTTACGCCGATGGATTTGCCACTCAGCGCGGCGGCATCTTTCACTTCTTCACCTTTCGGTCCAAACACGCCGAGGAAGAACGGGGCGTAGGCGCGGCTGAAGTCGATCACTTTTTCACGTTCGGCGTTTTTCCCCATGCTGGAGATCACCAGATCGACTTTGTCGGTTTGCAGATAAGGCACGCGGTTAGCACTGGAGACAGGCACCAGCTGCAACTTCAGTTTCAGCTGTTTTGCGAGGTACTTCGCCATGTCGATGTCGTAGCCCTGCGGCTGCAAATCGGTACCCACAGAACCGAACGGCGGGAAGTCCTGCGGCACAGCAATGCGGATAACGCCGCGTTTCTGGATATCCTGCAACTGATCGGCCATTGCGCTGCCGACCTGCGCCATCATCAATGCTGCACCCGCCACTGCCATCAACACTTTTTTCATTATGCACCCCGGTGAGATTATGTGAAACAAAAGATTCTTGATGAATCGTTCTGCAACTAATGTGCCAACCGCAACGAAAACGGCAGTTGGCCGATAAATCAGGGCGTCTGCTTTATCAGGGCGAAAAAAACGGGCGCAGCGCCCGTCACAGAATGCGATCAAAAAAGGTGCAAAGCACCAAAACGGTGCCCTTTAACGGTGTTCCAGCTCGTCAAGATGCTGGTAAAGGTCGGCGATCTGATGGATGCGCTGGCGTCCCTGCGACAACATTTCGTGCAGCAACGCGTTCGCCAGCAGGTTAATCAGGCTCATGGCGGAGGCGTAGCTGTCAAAGGCGGAGACGCTATCCAGCGGCGCGCACAGCTGCCAGCGCGCAAGGTTAATGATGCCCTGTGCCTGGGGTTCGCACAGCGCCAGCACCGGGATGTTGCTGAGTTGCAGCTGCTGCATCAGCGGGCGAATGATGCGCGGGCGGCGGCGAAACGCCATCACCACCACCACATCCTCCGGGGTAATATCCACCAGCTCCTCCCCCAGCGTCTGGCCGGGCTGCGGCAGCACATGCACCTGAGTACGCGCCTGCATCAGCTGCTGGCGCAGGTGCAGCGCCACCGGATAGGCGTTACGCATCCCAATGATAAACAAGCGTTTCGCCTGGGCCAGCGCCTGAATGACTTCGCCAAACTGCTGCGGATCGATGCTGTTGACCCACTGCGTCAGATTGGCCATCTCCTGCTTGTAATGGCGTGACAGCAGCGTGTTGCCCTGCACCGCATCACGGTTATCGGTCAACGGCATCCCGCTCTGGCGCAGCGTGCGCAGCTCATCGCGCATGTCTTTATATTTTTCGTAGCCCAGGTGCTTAAACAGACGGCTCACCGTGGCTTTCGACACGCCGCTCAGACGCGCCAGCTCGGCGCTGTTGTAGCTGATCAGATCATCGAAATGGTCAAAGACAAAATCGGCAATGCGCTGCTCTTGCGGCGACAGCTGCGGATAGTGGCTGCGGAGGCGTTCATCAAGCTGTTTCATCATTTATCCTGTAACTTTCGTTTCACCACAAGCTAGCATAAATCGATCCACAATGATGTCCGACCAAAACTGGAACAGCTCTTGCTACATCTTTCCCACGTACCCGAGAAAAGAGTTCACTATGATACAAAGCAATATGGCCCCGTTAGGCATGGCCGTAACTCCGCATCATCTCGCCAGTGAAAGCGCGTTAGCCGTGCTGCGTGAAGGTGGCAACGCCATTGAAGCCATGGTGGCTGCCGCCGCCACTATCGCCGTGGTTTATCCACATATGAACGGTTTGGGGGGCGATGGCTTCTGGCTGATCGTGCCGCCCAACGGCGATCCGGTCGCCATTGACGCCAGCGGTGCGGCTGGTTCGCTGGCGCATTTCGATTTCTATCCCGGCGCAACGAAAATTCCACATCGCGGACCGAAAGCGGCACTGACCGTGGCCGGTACCGTCAGCGGCTGGCAGGAAGCGCTGGCGTTCTCTGCCGAACTGGGCGCGACGCCGCTGCCGCTGCCACGCCTGCTGCGTGACGCCATCCGTTATGCCGCCGATGGCATTCCGGTCACGGCGTCCCAGTCGGCCGCTACCGCGGCCAAACGCCATGAACTCCAGCATCAGCCCGGTTTTGCCGCCACATTTTTACCCGATGGCGACGTGCCTGCCGCAGGCAGCCGCTTCACCCAACCCGCGCTGGCGAATACCCTCAGCCTGCTGAGCGAGCAGGGTCTGGCGAGTTTTTATCGCGGCGAACTGGCGCTCCACCTGGCGCGCGAAATGTCGGCGCTGGGGATGCCAATCACCCTCGAAGATTTGCAGCGTCAGCAGGCACGCCGCTGCACCCCGCTGCATCTCGCCCACAGCGAAGGCGATATCTGGAATATGACGCCGCCGACCCAGGGGCTGGTGTCGCTGGCGATTTTGGGCATTACCGATCGCCTGAATATGGCGGATGCCGATGAAGCGCAGACCGTGCACCGTATCGTTGAAGCCACCAAGAAAGCGTTCGCCCTGCGCGACCAGCATATTACCGATCCGCGTCATATCGACATTGATGTGCAGAGCCTGCTGGATGCCGAGCACCTCGCCGGTTTAGCGGCGCAGATTGATGATGACGCGGCGGCGCCGTGGGGTACCGGCAAAGGCCCAGGCGACACCGTGTGGATGGGGGTAATGGACAGCAGCGGACTAGCCGTCTCCTTTATCCAGAGCATTTATCATGAATTTGGCAGCGGCGTGGTGCTGCCGGGCACCGGCATTACCTGGCAGAACCGTGGCGCCGCCTTCAGCTTACAGCCGGGTCATCTGCTGGCGCTGGCGCCGGGTAAACAGCCGTTCCACACCCTTAACCCGGCGGCGGCGCGCCTGAAAGATGGCCGCACCCTGGTGTACGGCTCGATGGGCGGCGACGGTCAGCCACAAACCCAGGCAGCGATTTTTACCCGTCACGTAATTCAGGGACTGCCGCTGCAACAGGCGGTGAGCGCCCCGCGCTGGCTGCTGGGCCGCACCTGGGGACAGTCGTCCGATTCGCTCAAACTGGAAGCGCGCATCGCGCCGGAGACGGTACAGCAGCTGTGCGCCCTCGGCCATGAGGTGGAGCTACTCCCCGATTTTAGCGAGGTCGTCGGCCATGCTGGCGCCATCGTCCGTCATAACAACGGTATGCTGGAAGGGGCATTTGACCCGCGCAGCAACGGCAGCGCAGCCGGTTTCTAAGGAGATAACGCATGAGTACACAACCGGACTGGGCGGCCTATATCGCCCAGATGGAACAGATTCTGGCGCTGGAGCTGGATGAGGCGCGTCGCGCGGAGCTGCTGACGCAATTTAACCGTATCGCCGCGATGGCCGAACCGCTGATGGCCTTACCGCTCGACGATCGTCTGGAAGTGGCGGGAGTGTTTAAGCCATGAAACTTTCTGCGTTATCGATCACCGCGCTGCAACAGGCGCTGAGCAACGGCGATATCAGCGCGCGTGAGATTGCCGAACAGACATTAACCGCGATTGAGCAACACAACCCGGCGATCAACGCCTGGACCGAAGTCACCGGCCAGCGGATGCTGAAAGAGGCGGAGCAGCTGGATAGCCAGCGTCAGCGCGGCGAGACCCTGCCGTCGCTGGCGGGCATTCCTTATGCGGTGAAGAACCTGTTTGACGTCGCCGGGCACAGCACGCTGGCCGGTGCCAGCCTGTTCAGCGAACGCCCGGTGGCCCGAGAGGATGCCTGGGCGGTGAGCCGCCTGCGCCAGTCCGGCGCGCTGCTCTCCGGGATGCTGAATATGGATGCTTACGCGTACGGTTTTACCACCGAAAACACCCACTATGGCCCGACGCACAACCCGCGCGATCTCACGCGTATTGCGGGTGGCTCCTCAGGTGGCTCGGCGGCGGCGGTAGCGGCCGGGCTGGTGCATTTCTCGCTCGGCAGCGATACCAACGGTTCCATCCGCGTACCGGCATCGCTGTGCGGCATTTTCGGCCTGAAACCGACCTTTGGTCGCTTGTCGCGCAGCGGCAGCCATCCGTTTGTCGCCAGCCTCGATCATATCGGTCCGTTTGCCCGCTCGGTGGAAGATCTCAGCCTGGTGTACGACACCCTGCAAGGGGCTGACGCCAGCGATGCGTTTCAGGCCGATCAGACGGTGTCACCCGTCAGCGGCACGCTGTCGCGCGGGCTGGAGGGGCTGCGCTGCGGCGTGCTGGGCGGATTCTTCTCCACCTGGTGCGATGAGGATGCGCGCACCGCGCTGGCAGTGGTCGCCAAAGCCCTGTCGGCCAGCGATGAAGTGACCATGCCCAACGCCGAAATTGCGCGTTCGGCAGCCTTTATCCTCACCGCCGCCGAAGGGGGCAACCACTATCTGCCGAAACTGCGTGAGATGCCGGAGCAATTTGAACCGAACTCGCGCGAACGCCTGCTGGCGGGCGCGATGCTGCCCTCCGCCTGGTATGTGCAGGCCCAGCGTTTCCGTCGTCATTTCCAGCAGCAGGTCAGGCCGCTGTTTGACCAGTTTGATGTGCTGATCGCCCCGGCCACGCCCTGCTGCGCCACCACCATCGGCCAGGAAAACATCCGGATCAACGGCCAGGCGCTGCCGACGCGGGCCAGCATGGGGATGCTGACGCAGCCGATCTCCTTCCTCGGTCTGCCGGTGTGTACCGTACCGCTGCCCACTGCCAGCGGCTTGCCGATTGGTTTGCAGCTGATCGCCGCCCCGTTTAAAGAACACCTGGCACTGCGCGCCGCCTGGGCGCTGCAACAGCAAGGTCTGACTCTGCCGCAAACCACTCTGATGGACGCATAACCATGACGCCTGAACATATTGATCGCCCGGCGATTGTCGCCGAAGTCACCGCCGCGTTTTATCGCTACGAACAGGCGCTGGTCACCAATGACGTGACGGTGCTGGATGAGTTGTTCTGGCATGACAGCCGCACCGTGCGGCTGGGCGCCGGGGAGAATTTGTATGGTATTGAGGAGATCCGTGCGTTCCGCGCCGCGCGTCCCTCGGCCGGGCTGGATCGCGCCCTGCGCCATACGGTGATCACCACCTTTGGCGATGATTATGCCGTGTGCAGCACCGAATTTACCCGCGCAGGGACGGAGAAGATTGGTCGTCAGCAGCAGACCTGGGTGCGGCTGCCATGCGGCTGGCGCATCGTGGCGGCGCAGGTGAGTTTGATGATTTAACGTTGAGCCACGCAAAGCGTAGGGTCAGCATTTATGCTGACCTGGAAAGACCAGGTGCGCATAAATGCGCACCCTACGTGTCATTGCGATTACGCCACAGGAGCCGGATGCGTCTCCACCCAGTGTTCGGCGATTTGCTGGCGGGTGCATACCCACACCTGGTCATGCTGCTGGATATGATCAAGGAAACGCTGCAACGCACGGAATTTGCCCGGACGCCCCAGCAGACGGCAGTGCATACCCACCGACATCATCTTCGGCGCGGTTTCGCCCTCTTCATACAGCACATCAAAGGTATCGCGCAGATAGGTGAAGAACTGCTCGGCGGTGTTGAAGCCCTGCGGTGAGGCAAAGCGCATATCGTTACATTCCAGCGTGTAAGGAATGATCAGATGCGGTTTCACCGTACCATCCTGGCAGGTGACTTGCGTCCAGAACGGTAAATCATCGCCGTAATAATCACTGTCGTAGCTGAAGCCGCCCTGCTCCACCACCAGACGGCGGGTGTTCGGGCTGTCGCGGCCGGTGTACCAGCCGGTCGGGGCTTTGCCAAACAGATCGCGCAGCACATCCACCGCCTGCTGCATATGCTGGCGCTCGGTTTTCGCATCCATGCCCTGATAATGGATCCAGCGCCAGCCGTGGCTCACGACGTCGTAGTCGGCGGCTTTGATCGCCTCGACGATCTCCGGGTGACGCGCCAGCGCCATGGCTACGCCAAAAATAGTCAGCGGCAGCCCGCGTTTCTGAAATTCGTGGTGAATGCGCCAGAATCCGGCGCGCGAGCCGTACTCGTATAACGAGTCCATCGACATATGGCGATCGGCATAACTGGCCGCACCGATGATGTCGGAAAGAAACTGCTCGGAACCGGCATCGCCGTGCAGCACGTTGTTCTCAGCGCCCTCTTCATAATTGAGGACAAACTGCACCGCGACACGCGCCTTGCCGGGCCAGCGCGCATGTGGGGGGTTTCCGGCATAACCAATCAGGTCGCGCGGGTAGTTTTTGTTGAAGCTGTACTCTTTCTTTTCAGATACATCACTCATTCTGTAAATTCCTGTCGTAAACCTCAACCAGTGCTTAGTTTAGGTGCTGAAAGGCACCTGTGAGCGGTTTTTCGAGCGGGTAATCAAGATCGCCATGTTTGCTGGTGCCAAAGCCTAACGCCACCAGCGATTCCACCATTTTGACCGCCGCGCCAACGCCGTCGATCACCGGCAGACCGAGTTCCCGGGTCAGATCCTGAGCCAGCGTCGCCATACCGCCACAGCCCAGCACGATCGCACCGCTCGCGTCTTCCCGCTTCGCTTGTATACAACGCTGCCGCACTTTTTCCTGCGCCACCCCGCTGCCATCTTCTAACGCCAGTACCGGCAGATCGATAGCGTGTAATCCGGCGCAGTGATGGGTAAAACCGTATTGCTGCAACAGATGACGCGCGATAACCAGCGTGCGCGGCAGCGTGGTGACAATTGAAAAACGCGTCGCCAGCAGCGTGGCGGTGTGCATCGCCGCTTCCGCAATCCCCACCACCGGGCCGCTCGCCAGTTCACGGGCCGCCAGCAACCCCGGATCGCCAAAGCAGGCAATGACATGACCGCTGACGCCCTGCGCCTTGCCAAGCTTCACTTGCTCCAGCACGCCGATCGCCGCGATGGCTTCATCAAAATGGCCTTCAATCGAGGGCACGCCCTGGCTCGGGCATACCGCGAGAATCTCAGTACCGGGGGCCGCCGCCGCGCGTGCAGCCTGGCCGATGGTTGCGGTCATCGCCAGGCTGGTGTTGGGGTTGATGACCTGAATCAGGCTCATGACGGCGCTCCTTTACCGGCAAACAGCCGGGCAAAATCGGGAAGGGTTTCACCGCTGCGTTCAAAATGCAGGCTCGCGACAATATGCTCGAAGTGATGTTGCAAGGCAGCAGTCAGCGCAGGCAGATCTTTCTGCCGCAGCAGCTCCACCAGCCGATCGTGATGATCGCAACGGCAGCCGCGTTGCCAGGGCGCGCCCCAGGCGGCGATCACCAGCGAGGAACGCTGCGTCAGGCGCGTCACCATCTCGGCCAGCACCTGATTGCCGGAAATGGCCTGCAACTGAATATGAAACGCCGCCGACAGACGGATCGCCGCCGCGCCATCGTGCTGTTCATGCGCCTGCTGTTCTTCCGCAATCAGCCCCGCCAGCGCCGCCAGGTGCGGTGGCTGCACATGGGCCAGCACCGCAGGCAGGTTGGCGCACTCCAGCAAACTGCGGGTGGCGAAGATATCGCGCGCCTCTTCTACGCCAGGCGTGGCGACCTGTGCACCACGTCTGGGCGAGAGCGTGATCATTTGCACCGCGGCGAGGCGCTGGAGCACCTTGCGAATGCCGGTGCGGCTGACGCCAAACGCCTCAGAAAGCGCTTCTTCCGGCAATTTACTGCCCGGCGGCAACTGGTGTTCGACAATGGCGCTCAGCAACGCCTGGTAGATGGGTTCGTCTCTATCATACAGATCTGCGGCCGTTCTCTGGCCTGTTTCACTCTTCATTACCTGCTCCGGTAAATGTCTGTGCGCAGCACATCGTATACGCGAAAAACAATTTTTGTATACAAGAAATCAAATCTGGCCTGGATCCTGCAATACCGTTTCACGCTGTGATTATTTTTTCATTATTTAGAGAGGAGCAGGTTTCATGCCAAATCATTCTGAAGTGACCTCTGCGGTGGCCTCTGAAGCCAACGCCCATTACAGTCCACGCCTCTGCAACGAGGATCTGGCCCCCACGCGTGACCAGAACTGGTCGTGGTACAACATTTTTTCTTTCTGGATGTCGGATGTGCACAGCATGGGCGGCTATGTGGTGGCCGCCAGCTTCTTTACCCTCGGATTGGCCAGCTGGCAGGTGCTGCTGTGTCTGCTGGCGGGGATTTGTATTGTCCAGCTGTGCGCCAACCTGGTCGCGAAACCCAGCCAGGCGGCGGGCGTGCCCTACGCGGTGATTTCGCGTCAGGCGTTCGGCGTGTTCGGCGCCAATATCCCGGCGGTGATCCGCGGTCTGATCGCCTTTGCCTGGTACGGTATTCAGACTTACCTGGCGGCTAACGCGTTAATGCTGGTGTTGCTGAAGTTTTTCCCCACGCTCTCCAGCATGACGCACAGCAGCTGGCTCGGGCTGTCCCTGCTCGGCTGGTGCTGCTTCGGGGTGATGTGGTTCCTACAGGCGCTGGTGTTCTGGCACGGGATGAGCGCGATTAAACGCTTTATCGATGTCGCCGGTCCGGCGGTGTATGTGGTGATGCTGGCGCTGGCAGGCTGGATTGTATACAAAACCGGTTTTGACGGTATCTCCTTTACCCTCGCCAGCAAGCAGCTGAGCGCCGGTGAGCAGACCTGGCAGATGATCACCGCCACCGCGCTGGTGGTGTCTTACTTCTCCGGCCCGCTGCTCAACTTTGGCGACTTCTCCCGGTACGGTAAAAGCATGGGCGAGATTCGCCGTGGCAACCGCTGGGGGCTGCCGTTCAACTTCCTGCTGTTCTCGATTGTCACCGTGGTGATTGTGTCAGGCTCCAACTCGCTGTTTGGTCGCATGATTACGGACCCGATTGAGACCGTCAGCATGGTGGGCAACGATGTGGCGGTGGCGATTGGCCTGCTGACCATGATCACCGCCACCATCGGGATCAATATTGTGGCGAACTTTGTGTCTCCGGCGTTCGACTTCTCTAACTGCTCACCGCAGAAAATCAGTTTCCGTGCCGGCGGTATGATCGCAGCGGTAGGTTCAGTGCTGCTGACGCCGTGGAACCTGTTCCAGTCGCCTGAGCTGATCCACTACACGCTGGATGTGCTGGGTTCCTTTATCGGGCCGCTGTTTGGCATCCTGGTCGCCGATTTCTATCTGATCAAACGTAGCAAGGTGTATGTCGACGATCTGTTCGATGACACACCGAAAGGCCGCTACTGGTACAGCGGTGGTTTTAACCCGAAAGCGATCGCCGCGCTGGTGCCGTCAGTGGGGATTGGCCTGATTATCAGCTTTATTCCGTCGCTGCATGCGGTGGCGAACTTCAGCTGGTTTATCGGTGTGGCGCTTGGCGCAGGTTGCTACCGCTGGCTGGCGCGTGCTGAGCGTGAAGTAGCGGTAAGCGCAACGTATCGTGGCAAGGTGGCAGTGCAGAAGGATTAATGGCCTGAATGCCAAAAAGCAAAAAGCCGATTCATTGCTGAATCGGCTTCTTTAAAGAGATTGGCGGTGCGGACGGGACTCGAACCCGCGACCCCCGGCGTGACAGGCCGGTATTCTAACCGACTGAACTACCGCACCGCGCTGTGTTCCCCGTCGGGAACGAGGCGCATATTAATGGCAGGGCGATCAGCCGTCAACGCTTTTTCTGTGGGTTTGTTTCGTTTGCTGCTTTTTTCAGCTTAACGTTGCTTTTCCACGCTAAATCAGCGGGTTCAGGCACGCCACAGGCAGCTGCCGCCCTTTTTCATCACCAAATCCAGCCGACTCTCATGCGCCGCGCACTCATCATCGCTGGCGCTGACCACGCGCAGGCCCGAAGAGGGGCGAACGATGCGCTGAATATATTCCCCATCCGTCTGGTTGTTCTGCTCGCCTTCCATGGAGAACGCCAGCGAGGTCTGGCCGCCCGTCATCGCCAGGAACACTTCCGCCAGGATTTCGGCATCGAGTAATGCGCCGTGCAGCGTACGCTTGCTGTTGTCGATCTCATAACGACCGCATAACGCATCAAGGCTGTTACGCTTGCCGGGGAACATCTTACGCGCCATTGCCAGGCTATCGGTCACCTGACAAAAGGTGTCCGTTTTGCCAATGTCGCGTTTCAACATGCCAAATTCGTAATCCATAAAGCCGATATCGAACGATGCGTTATGGATCACCAGCTCGGCGCCGCGGATGTAGTCGAGGAACTCATCAGCGATGTCGCGAAAACTCGGTTTATCCGCCAGAAACTCATCGGCAATACCGTGAACACCGAAGGCTTCCGGGTCCACCAGCCGATCGGGCTTGAGGTAGATATGGAAATTGTTACCGGTCAGGCGGCGGTTGATCACTTCTACCGCACCGATTTCAATAATGCGGTGTCCTTCGTAGTGCACACCGATCATGTTCATGCCGGTGGTTTCGGTATCGAGGACGATCTGGCGGTTATTTGCAGTGCTCATAGGACTCGTTTATGTCAGACTTGGCGTTTTGTCAGTAAGGAAGTCTACCAGAGATGAGTAAACAGGTAGAAATATTCACCGATGGATCCTGTCTCGGCAACCCTGGTCCCGGCGGCTATGGTGCCATCCTGCGTTACCGCGAGCATGAAAAAACCTTCAGCGCCGGTTATCGTCTCACCACCAATAATCGCATGGAGCTGATGGCGGCCATTGTCGCGCTGGAAGCGCTGAAACAGCCGTGTGACGTGGTGATCAGCACCGACAGCCAGTATGTGCGCCAGGGCATTACCAGCTGGATCCATAACTGGAAAAAGCGCGGCTGGAAAACCGCAGAAAAGAAACCGGTGAAGAATGTCGATCTGTGGAAACGGCTTGATCTGGCTTTGAGTTCGCATCAGATATCGTGGGAATGGGTGAAGGGCCACGCCGGTCACCCGGAAAACGAACGCTGCGACGAACTGGCCCGCAGCGCCGCGGGCAATCCCACGCAGGACGATATCGGCTATCAGCCCGAATCCTGATCCTTGATGTTCCGAAACTGACGCGTGGCGTTCACCGTCTGGCGCAGCTGGGCTTTGCTCAGGCTTTTTTTCGCCTTGGTGGGCGTTAACGGGAAGGTCCGTTTGCGCGCCACCACCACATTCAGACAGCCCAGCGCCGGCAGATGGGCGCTGATCACCTTACCGCCCTGCCGGTGCCACGGCACCACCTGAAAACGTGTACGATAAACGACTTCATAATTGAGCAGATTGAGCCAGTCGAGCAGACGCATCTGGCTGAACATGCGACCGCTCCAGGGCGCGCGTCGATGCAGACCAGGAATGCCTTTACTGATGCCAAGCAGACTGAAGGGATTAAAGCCGCTGATAATCATCCAGCCATCGTCGATCAGCACCCGATCCACTTCGCGCAAAATGCGGTGCGGGTCCTGGCTCCAGGCTAAAGTATGTGCCAGCAGGCAGGCATCAATCGACTTCGATTCAAACGGCAGCTGCGTGGCTTTGGCTATCACCTGCAACTCTTCACCTTCGTCGCCCACGTTCACCTGATGTGAGATCGAACAGTGGCTGGTGTTGATTTCTGCGCTGAGGCTGCCAATTTTAAGCATATGAAAGCCATACAGCTTTCCGAGGTAAGGCTGCAATTGCTGTGTTAGCGCGTCGCGAAAATAGTCGCCCCAGGGCATGTCGCGCCAGGCGCGCGGCGCAGTCAGGATTTGGCGTGTTTTAGCCGGCTTCATGCTTTACCATCTTCCTTTTTCTACGGCCTGAGAGGTGTTTATGAATCTTACCAGTATTCCCGCGTTGCAGGATAACTACATCTGGACACTGACCGATGACCACCACGACTGTCTGATTGTCGATCCCGGCGAAGCCCAGCCGGTGCTGGATAAAATTAACGCCAATCGCTGGCGTCCGGTGGCCATTTTACTCACCCATCATCATCAGGATCACGTCGGCGGCGTACAGGAACTGTTGCAGCACTTCCCCGACATGGCGGTTTTCGGTCCACAGGAAACTGCAGATAAAGGGGCAAAACAGATTGTCACCGATGGTGATGAATTTACCCTGCTGGGGAAAAATTTCCGTGTTATCGCCACCCCCGGACACACTTTAGGACATATCTCATATTTCAGTTCACCTTATCTTTTCTGCGGTGACACGATGTTTTCCGGCGGTTGCGGCAGATTATTTGAAGGCACTCCGCAGCAAATGTTTGATTCATTTCAGAAGCTTAACGAACTCCCTGCCGACACCTTAATTTGCTGCGCCCATGAGTACACTTTATCCAATATGAAGTTTGCTGCGGCTATTCTGCCCCATGACCCGAAAATTTTGGCAAGGTATCAGCAAATTAAGGACTTACGCGCAGAAAATCGCATTACTTTGCCAACAAATCTGGCTCTGGAAAGGGAAATAAATTTATTTCTTCGCACGCAAGATCCTGATTTACAAAGAGCTTTAGGCGGTAACTTTACATCTGCCCCGCTATGGCAGGTATTTGCTGATCTACGCGAGAAGAAAGATCGTTTTTGATATTTCTGGTTGTGTTGTGTCAGACCGTCACGTATGATTGCTCGTCTTTTAAGCGAACTATTGACACACACATGAAGGCTAAAGCGATATTAATCGCCTCGGTCCTGCTGGTGGGAGGTTGTCAGGCATCAAGGAATGACGCCACTATCCCGCAACAGCATGCCCAGAGCTTGTCTTCAGCTGGTCAAGGTGAAAATGGAAAGTACGGAGATCGCTTGTTGTCGCCGCGTTGGCAGGATGATGGAACAAGCCTCGCAGAAGACACAGATCTCTGGAATCACATCAGCGACGAGTTGAAGATGGGGATTCCGGATAACCCCCGGATCCGCGAACAAAAAACAAAGTACTTAAGTAATAAGAGCTATCTCCACGATGTAACATTACGGGCAGAGCCGTACATGTACTGGATTGTCGAGCAGATACAGAAACGTAAAATGCCGATGGAACTGGTACTGCTACCCATAGTGGAGAGCGCTTTTGACCCACATGCAACATCTTCTGCGAATGCCGCAGGCATCTGGCAGATTGTTGCAACTACGGGCAAAAACTATGGTTTGAAACAGAACCAATGGTATGACGGTCGCCGCGATGTGGTGGCATCTACCAAGGTTGCGCTGGATATGATGCAGCGTCTCAACACCATGTTTGACGGTGACTGGTTACTGACCATCGCCGCCTACAACAGCGGTGAAGGGCGTGTGCTCAAGGCGATTAAACAGAACAAGGCGCGCGGTAAGCCGACCGACTTCTGGCATTTGTCGCTTCCACGTGAAACCACGGTTTATGTTCCGAAAATGTTGGCCTTGAGCGATATTCTCAAGAACAACAAGCGCTACGGCATCAGATTGCCGACCCCGAATGAGAGCCGTGCACTGGCTCGCGTGGAAGTGGGTCAGCAGATCGAGCTGACGCAAGCCGCGGATATGGCTGGCATGTCTTTAAGTAAGCTGAAAAGCTTCAATGCCGGTTATAAACACGGTACGACAGCGCCGAATGGACCGCACTACATCATGGTGCCTAAGTCCAACGTTGCTCAGCTGCGCAATTCACTGGCATCCGGTGATATTGTCGCCGTGCAGCCTACCCAGTTGGCTAAAGCCAGCGCTGCGGGTAACAGCTACACGGTTCGCAAGGGCGACACCTTGTCTGGTATTGCCAGCAAGCTCGGCGTTAGCGTAGATACACTGAAACAGCAGAATAACCTGCGCGGTGCCTCGGTACGTACCGGTCAGAAATTGACCGTTGGCGACAAAGGTTCGCAGCTGGCCGATAACGGCAACAGCATCACCTATCGTGTTCGTAAGGGTGATTCTCTGGCCAGTATCGCGCGACGTCATGGTGTTAACATCAAAGACGTTATGCGCTGGAACAGTGTGCTAAGCGATGCTAAAGACATTCAGCCGGGCGATAAGCTCACGTTGTATGTGAATAATAGCGCAACGCCAGATACCTAATGGCGCGAAAAGGCTGACATTTGTCAGCCTTTTTCATTTTCGGCTTTTGAAAAAATCTGCATTCCCCTTCTCACCGCCGTGGCTACCGACCCGGCACAACGCTCAGCGAGTTCGAAACTATGGATATTGGCGGCAGGCTGCGCTTCGCTGGTGTGCGCGATTGCGCTGATTGAGGATTAGCGCGCAGTCGTCAGGGTGGAGTTAAATTCAACCAGCAGCGGGTTATGGTCCGAGGCGCGCGTCACCAGCACCGACGCCTCACTGACTTTCATGTCGCGGTAGAAAACAAAATCCAGCGGGCGCCCAAAGGCTTTGCGTCGATGATCATCAGTAAAGGTGACCTCGCGCAGCGCCATTTCCTGGGCAAAACGAAACAGCGCGTTCATACGCTGGCGGCTCCAGGCGTTGAAATCACCCGCCATAATCACCGGGCCACGGTGATGCTGGATCTGCTCGCCAATCGGCCCCAGCTGCTTGCTGTAGACATCAATGCCAAGACTAAAATTGACCGCATGGATGTTCACCACCATCAGCATTTCACCCGTAGGCAGCGGATAGGCGGTGACCAGCGCCGATTTCGCCAGGCGCAGCAACGGCTCCCGCTCACGTAGCGGGCAGCAATACACCGGATGCGCGGAGGCCAGTGTCATAACCCCCGACGGATGCTGCGGCAGAACAAACGCAGGCACCTGATCGGCGGCAAGATAATTGCTAGTGGCAAACTGCACCAGCTCAGGGGTCGTCTGCGCTTCCTGTAACAGCACCAGATGAGCATCTTTGCCGAAGCCCTGCAGCACTGACATCCAGTCTGCACGTTGCTGTTTGAAGATATTCCAGACCAATACCCGTAATGTTGGATCGGCTGGTAGTGGTGCGCCGGGCGGCAAAGCCTGCCCAAGATGCAGCATCGCCCCTGGCGGAAAGATCCGCTCAGCAGGCTGTCCTGCTACATAACGCATTGCATAAGTTTTTTTCCGCACTTTCCCGCCTGGCTAGTAACATACAAACTTCACCTGTCTGTTATAGGGATTTTAGCGCGGGGTTTCAATTGGTGTTCTCGATTGTCGGAATGGACTTAATAGCAAAACGTAAAACAGCCCCCTTAATGGCAGGCTGTTTGCACCGGTTATTCCACGGCAATCACGGTGCGTGGCTTATCCAGCATCCCACTCAGACGGACCAGCAGCAGTGCGATAAAGACGATCACCGCTCCCACCCATGGCGTTTGTGCTAATCCATAATGCTGTACGATATGCCCACCCACCGTAGAACCCAGCGCAATACCGATATTAAAGGCCGCGATATTCAGCCCTGAAGCTACATCCACGGCTCCCGGCGCGTAGCGCTCCGCCTTCTGTACCACGTAAACCTGCAAGCCGGGCACATTAGCGAAGGCGAAGACACCCATGATGATCACGGTCGTTAACGCCAGATAGTGCATACTCGCCGTGAACTGGAAGATGGCCAACAAAATCGCCAGCGCGGCAAAAATCAGGGTCAGTGCCGGCACCGCGCCATGACGATCCGCCAGTCTGCCGCCCCAGATGTTGCCTATCGCTACGGCGAGACCATATCCCAGCAAAATAACGCTCACCGCCGCCGGGGAGAACCCCGCCAGAGACTGCATCATGGGCGCCAGGAAGGTAAAGGCGGTGAATACACCACCGTAGCCCAATGCCGTGATGGCATAGATCAGCAGCAGACGCGGGTTGGTGAGCACCCGCGCCTGTTGTAATAACGAGGTGGCCGGGGCCTGTGCAATATTACGCGGAACCAGCAGCATACTGGCAATCAGGGCGATTACGCCCAGCATCGATACCGCGAGGAAGCTTTCACGCCAGCCAAAATGCTGCCCAATTAGCGTTCCCAGCGGTACCCCCGTCACCAGTGCCACGGTCAACCCGCCAAACATAATCGCGATGGCGCTGGCCGCTTTCTCTTTGCTGACCAGACTGGTGGCAATGGTCGAACCGACCGAGAAGAACACCCCGTGTGCCAGACCGGTAAGCAAACGGGCAATCACCAGCGTTTCGTAGTTGGGTGCCTGCCAGGCAACCAGATTGCCCAGGGTAAACAGCGCCATCAGCCCCATTAACAAATGCTTACGCGGCAGTTTCCCGGTCAGCGCAGTCAGGACCGGCGCGCCAACTGCGACGCCAAGTGCGTAAATGGAGACCAGCATCCCGGCGGAAGGCAGCGTGATAGTCAGTTGTTCGGCGATGGTTGGAATCAGCCCGACGATAACAAATTCGGTGGTTCCGATAGCAAAGGCGCTGATGGTCAGCGCCCAGAGTGCAAGTGGCATGATTGACTCCCATTGAGTTTTGATGGGCGTCAGTATCTGCTTATGGTTTAATAACAAAAAGATGCAAAGTAACAATAGACTTTTGCCACTGGAGATATAATGAAGGCGTCATCAGACGAATTAAAAGTTTTCATCGCGGTGGTGGAAAGTTGCAGCTTTAGCCGTGCCGCAGAGCAGCTGCATATGGCCAACTCGGCGGTCAGCCGCACGGTTAAAAAACTGGAGGCGAAGCTGGGCGTCGCTTTGCTGACCCGCACCACCCGTCAGCTGGCACTGACGCATGAGGGCGAGCACTATTTCCGCCGCGTCCAGAAGTTGATGCAGGAGATGTCGACTGCCGAGAGTGAGTTGATCGATCGCCAGCAGGCGCCTCAGGGGTTGTTGCGCATTGATGCAGCGACACCGGTGATTCTGCATTTGTTGCTACCGATGATTAAACCTTTCCGTGCGCGCTATCCTGATGTCACGCTTTCGCTGATCTCCTCGGAGAGTTTTATCAACCTGATCGAACGGAAAGTCGATGTGGCGATTCGTGCCGGCAATCTTACGGACTCGACGTTACGCGCCCGTCTGCTGTTTATCAGCTATCGCAAACTGGTCGCAACGCCAGCCTATCTGGCGAAATATGGCGTACCCACCTCAGTGGCGGATTTGGCTCATCATGAGTGTCTGGGATTTGTGGAACCTTTGCGTCTGAATCGCTGGCCAGTGCCGCAGGAGAATGGGGAACTTTATGATATTAAGGTGGCTATGTCTTCGAACAGTGGCGAAACGATCAAACAGCTTTGCCTGAACGATAATGGCATTGCCTGCCTGTCTGACTATATGGTGGATAAGGAAATCGCGGATGGGACTTTTGTGGAACTGCTGGCGGAGCAGCGCCTGCCCGTCGAAATGCCGTTCAATGCGGTTTATTACAGCGACCTTGGCGTGAGCCAGCGGGTGCGAGCGTTTATCGATTTTCTCAGCGAGTGGGTGCAGGATCAGCCCTGGCGTAACCAGAACTGATCCCCGTTCGCTTAATCCCAGTCAGGAGCCAGACCTTCCGGGCTGACCAGACGGTGGCCGCGATCCAGAGCGTGGATCTTGTCCATATCATCCTGATCTAGCGTCAGATCCTGTGCGTGCAGATTGCCAGCCAGATTCTCGCGTTTGGTGGATGATGGGATCACCGCATAACCCAGCTGCATCGCCCATGCCAGCACAACCTGTGCCGGAGTGGCCTGATGTTTCTGCGCAATGGCTTTCACCACCTCATCTTTCAATGCGTCGCCGTAAGCCAGCGTCATATAGGAAGTGATGTGAATTCCCTGCTCTTGCGCGAACTTCACTACCTGTTCATTTTGCAGGAAAGGGTGCAGTTCGATCTGGTTGGTGGCAATGTTCTCCACGCCAACCGCTGCAATCGCCTCTTTCATCAGCGCGATGGGGAAATTGGAGATACCAATCTGACGCGTCAACCCGGCTTCTTTCGCTGCCAGCAGTGCCTGCATGCTTTCTTTTACTGAAACGGCTGCGCCTGGTGATGGCCAGTGGATCAGGGTGAGATCCACGTAGCTGGTCCGCAGTTTTGCCAGGCTCTCTTTAAGGCTGGGGATCAGTTTTTCGGCGGAAAGGTTTTCTACCCAGATTTTGGTAGTAATGAAAAGCTCACTGCGCGCAACACCGCTTTCCGCGATCGCCTGCCCTACAGCAGCTTCATTTTCATAGATTTGCGCAGTATCGATAGTACGATAACCAAGCTCAAGCGCAGTTTTAACTGAATGGATAACAACGTCGTCTTGCAGACGGAAAGTACCTAAACCAAAAGCAGGGATTGTCATGATTTCCTCATCGGTGACTGGATTGTTTCGATGAGTACATTGTGACAGCTTCATTGTTGCTGAAAAATCCTCTTACAGGCAGAGGAATTTTGCGTTTTAGTCAACAATGGAGCGTTAAATCGCAGAAATGAAAAAGCCCTGACTTTTCAGTCAGGGCTAATCATATAGAGTGGCGGTGCGGACGGGACTCGAACCCGCGACCCCCGGCGTGACAGGCCGGTATTCTAACCGACTGAACTACCGCACCACCGAATACTGCATTACCAGCGGGGTCTCGCTGATAACCGGTGTTACCTTTTCAGGTAAATACCTAATTGATGCCTGGCAGTTCCCTACTCTCGCATGGGGAGACCCCACACTACCATCGGCGCTACGGCGTTTCACTTCTGAGTTCGGCATGGGGTCAGGTGGGACCACCGCGCTACAGCCGCCAGGCAAATTCTGTTTATCCGCACCGCCCTCTCAGGCCATGCGAACCAATCCGTTTGAACTAAGCTGAAAATTCTCTGGTCTCTCAACCAAAACGCCTCTGGCGTTGTAAGGTTAAGCCTCACGGGTCATTAGTACCGGTTAGCTCAATGCATCGCTGCACTTACACATCCGGCCTATCAACGTCGTCGTCTTCAACGTCCCTTCAGGACTCTCAAGGAGTCAGGGAGAACTCATCTCGGGGCAAGTTTCGTGCTTAGATGCTTTCAGCACTTATCTCTTCCGCACTTAGCTACCGGGCAATGCCATTGGCATGACAACCCGAACACCAGTGGTGCGTTCACTCCGGTCCTCTCGTACTAGGAGCAACCCCCCTCAATTCTCCAGCGCCCACGGCAGATAGGGACCGAACTGTCTCACGACGTTCTAAACCCAGCTCGCGTACCACTTTAAACGGCGAACAGCCGTACCCTTGGGACCTACTTCAGCCCCAGGATGTGATGAGCCGACATCGAGGTGCCAAACACCGCCGTCGATATGAACTCTTGGGCGGTATCAGCCTGTTATCCCCGGAGTACCTTTTATCCGTTGAGCGATGGCCCTTCCATTCAGAACCACCGGATCACTATGACCTGCTTTCGCACCTGCTCGAGCCGTCACTCTCGCAGTCAAGCTGGCTTATGCCATTGCACTAACCTCCTGATGTCCGACCAGGATTAGCCAACCTTCGTGCTCCTCCGTTACGCTTTGGGAGGAGACCGCCCCAGTCAAACTACCCACCAGACACTGTCCGCAGCCCGGATCACGGGCCTACGTTAGAACATCAAACATTAAAGGGTGGTATTTCAAGGTTGGCTCCACGCAGACTGGCGTCCACGCTTCAAAGCCTCCCACCTATCCTACACATCAAGGCTCAATGTTCAGTGTCAAGCTATAGTAAAGGTTCACGGGGTCTTTCCGTCTTGCCGCGGGTACACTGCATCTTCACAGCGATTTCAATTTCACTGAGTCTCGGGTGGAGACAGCCTGGCCATCATTACGCCATTCGTGCAGGTCGGAACTTACCCGACAAGGAATTTCGCTACCTTAGGACCGTTATAGTTACGGCCGCCGTTTACCGGGGCTTCGATCAAGAGCTTCTCCTTGCGGATAACCCCATCAATTAACCTTCCGGCACCGGGCAGGCGTCACACCGTATACGTCCACTTTCGTGTTTGCACAGTGCTGTGTTTTTAATAAACAGTTGCAGCCAGCTGGTATCTTCGACTGGCTTCAGCTCCGGGAGCAAGTCCCTTCACCTACGCGCCAGCGTGCCTTCTCCCGAAGTTACGGCACCATTTTGCCTAGTTCCTTCACCCGAGTTCTCTCAAGCGCCTTGGTATTCTCTACCTGACCACCTGTGTCGGTTTGGGGTACGATTTCGTGTTACCTGGAGCTTAGAGGCTTTTCCTGGAAGCAGGGCATCAGTTACTTCACCACCGTAGTGGCTCGTCATCACGCCTCAGCGTTAAAGTGCACCGGATTTGCCTGGAGCACACGCCTACACGCTTAAACCGGGACAACCGTCGCCCGGATAACCTAGCCTTCTCCGTCCCCCCTTCGCAGTAACACCAAGTGCAGGAATATTAACCTGCTTCCCATCGACTACGCTTTTCAGCCTCGCCTTAGGGGTCGACTCACCCTGCCCCGATTAACGTTGGACAGGAACCCTTGGTCTTCCGGCGAGCGGGCTTTTCACCCGCTTTATCGTTACTTATGTCAGCATTCGCACTTCTGATACCTCCAGCAGACCTCACAGTCCACCTTCGACGGCTTACAGAACGCTCCCCTACCCAACAACACATAGTGTCGCTGCCGCAGCTTCGGTGCATGGTTTAGCCCCGTTACATCTTCCGCGCAGGCCGACTCGACCAGTGAGCTATTACGCTTTCTTTAAATGATGGCTGCTTCTAAGCCAACATCCTGGCTGTCTGTGCCTTCCCACATCGTTTCCCACTTAACCATGACTTTGGGACCTTAGCTGGCGGTCTGGGTTGTTTCCCTCTTCACGACGGACGTTAGCACCCGCCGTGTGTCTCCCGTGATAACATTCTCCGGTATTCGCAGTTTGCATCGGGTTGGTAAGCCGGGATGGCCCCCTAGCCGAAACAGTGCTCTACCCCCGGAGATGAGTTCACGAGGCGCTACCTAAATAGCTTTCGGGGAGAACCAGCTATCTCCCGGTTTGATTGGCCTTTCACCCCCAGCCACAAGTCATCCGCTAATTTTTCAACATTAGTCGGTTCGGTCCTCCAGTTAGTGTTACCCAACCTTCAACCTGCCCATGGCTAGATCACCGGGTTTCGGGTCTATACCCTGCAACTTAACGCCCAATTAAGACTCGGTTTCCCTGCGGCTCCCCTATACGGTTAACCTTGCTACAGAATATAAGTCGCTGACCCATTATACAAAAGGTACGCAGTCACCTAACAAGTAGGCTCCCACTGCTTGTACGTACACGGTTTCAGGTTCTGTTTCACTCCCCTCGCCGGGGTTCTTTTCGCCTTTCCCTCACGGTACTGGTTCACTATCGGTCAGTCAGGAGTATTTAGCCTTGGAGGATGGTCCCCCCATATTCAGACAGGATACCACGTGTCCCGCCCTACTCATCGAACTCACAGCAGGTGCATTTTTGTGTACGGGAGTATCACCCTGTACCCTGCGACTTTCCAGACGCTTCCACTAATGCACAAACTGATTCAGGTTCTGGGCTGTTCCCCGTTCGCTCGCCGCTACTGGGGGAATCTCGGTTGATTTCTTTTCCTCGGGGTACTTAGATGTTTCAGTTCCCCCGGTTCGCCTCGTTAACCTATGTATTCAGTTAACGATGATGCACTGAGTGCACCGGGTTTCCCCATTCGGACATCGCCGGCTATAGCGGTTCATATCACCTTACCGGCGCTTTACGCAGATTAGCACGTCCTTCATCGCCTCTGACTGCCAGGGCATCCACCGTGTACGCTTAGTCGCTTAACCTCACAACCCACAGGCGTTTTGCAACGCGTGCAGACTGCAAGCATTTGAGAGACTCGAACGCGCCGTGCTGTATTCCTTATTACGGAGGAATACGACTGCGCGTCGTTTCAAATTTTCAGCTTGTTCCGGATTGTTAAAGAGCAAATATCTCAAACATGACTTTACAGTCAGTTTTGAGATACTTCGTGGAGACACCTTTCACCTGTCACCAAGCAAGTGGCGTCCCCTAGGGGATTCGAACCCCTGTTGCCGCCGTGAAAGGGCGGAGTCCTAACCGCTAGACGAAGGGGACACGAATGTGTCACGACTTCGCAGCCGTCTTGCTCATTACGTTTTCATCAGACAATCTGTGTGAGCACTTCGGAGGAAGGTATCTTCAGGTAAGGAGGTGATCCAACCGCAGGTTCCCCTACGGTTACCTTGTTACGACTTCACCCCAGTCATGAATCACAAAGTGGTAAGCGCCCTCCCGAAGGTTAAGCTACCTACTTCTTTTGCAACCCACTCCCATGGTGTGACGGGCGGTGTGTACAAGGCCCGGGAACGTATTCACCGTAGCATTCTGATCTACGATTACTAGCGATTCCGACTTCACGGAGTCGAGTTGCAGACTCCGATCCGGACTACGACGCACTTTATGAGGTCCGCTTGCTCTCGCGAGGTCGCTTCTCTTTGTATGCGCCATTGTAGCACGTGTGTAGCCCTGGCCGTAAGGGCCATGATGACTTGACGTCATCCCCACCTTCCTCCGGTTTATCACCGGCAGTCTCCTTTGAGTTCCCGACCGAATCGCTGGCAACAAAGGATAAGGGTTGCGCTCGTTGCGGGACTTAACCCAACATTTCACAACACGAGCTGACGACAGCCATGCAGCACCTGTCTCACGGTTCCCGAAGGCACTAAGGCATCTCTGCCGAATTCCGTGGATGTCAAGGCCAGGTAAGGTTCTTCGCGTTGCATCGAATTAAACCACATGCTCCACCGCTTGTGCGGGCCCCCGTCAATTCATTTGAGTTTTAACCTTGCGGCCGTACTCCCCAGGCGGTCGACTTAACGCGTTAGCTCCGGAAGCCACTCCTCAAGGGAACAACCTCCAAGTCGACATCGTTTACGGCGTGGACTACCAGGGTATCTAATCCTGTTTGCTCCCCACGCTTTCGCACCTGAGCGTCAGTCTTTGTCCAGGGGGCCGCCTTCGCCACCGGTATTCCTCCAGATCTCTACGCATTTCACCGCTACACCTGGAATTCTACCCCCCTCTACAAGACTCTAGCCTGCCAGTTTCGAATGCAGTTCCCAGGTTAAGCCCGGGGATTTCACATCCGACTTGACAGACCGCCTGCGTGCGCTTTACGCCCAGTAATTCCGATTAACGCTTGCACCCTCCGTATTACCGCGGCTGCTGGCACGGAGTTAGCCGGTGCTTCTTCTGCGGGTAACGTCAATTGCGACGGTTATTAACCGTCACACCTTCCTCCCCGCTGAAAGTACTTTACAACCCGAAGGCCTTCTTCATACACGCGGCATGGCTGCATCAGGCTTGCGCCCATTGTGCAATATTCCCCACTGCTGCCTCCCGTAGGAGTCTGGACCGTGTCTCAGTTCCAGTGTGGCTGGTCATCCTCTCAGACCAGCTAGGGATCGTCGCCTAGGTGAGCCGTTACCCCACCTACTAGCTAATCCCATCTGGGTTCATCCGATGGTGTGAGGCCCGAAGGTCCCCCACTTTGGTCTTGCGACGTTATGCGGTATTAGCTACCGTTTCCAGTAGTTATCCCCCTCCATCGGGCAGATCCCCAGACATTACTCACCCGTCCGCCACTCGTCACCCAAGGAGCAAGCTCCTCTGTGCTACCGTTCGACTTGCATGTGTTAGGCCTGCCGCCAGCGTTCAATCTGAGCCATGATCAAACTCTTCAATTTAAGTTTGATGCTCAAAGAATTAAACTTCGTAATGAATTACGTGTTCACTCTTGAGACTTGATATTTTTTTAAGTCCGTAGACTTTTGATATCAATCCTGCGAGTGCCCACACAGATTGTCTGATAAATTGTTAAAGAGCAGTGCGACCAGTGCTTTACGCTGCTGTCGCGAGGTGGCGTATATTACGCTTTCCTCCTTCAGAGTCAATCACTTTTTTCAGCGATTTTCTCTGGCGGGATGAATCACTTCGTCCCTCGCTGACCGTCTGCGTTGCCGCTTTCCCGTGTCAGTGGAGGCGCATTATAGGGAGACTCTGACGAAGCGCAAGAGCAAATTTCAACTTTTTAACTGTTCGGCTGAAATTTGCACAAAAGGCCGGTTTTTAGCCCTTTTTAATGCGTGCAGGCAGGTCAGCCAGGCTATCAATCACCCAATCGGCCGCGGCTTCGCCTTCAGCGGTGACAGGTTTACCGGTTCTCACCAGCACTTTGGTCCCCACGCCAGCCGCCAGCGCCGCCTGCATATCTTCCAGTTTGTCGCCAACCATATAAGAAGAAGCCATATCAATGTGCAGATGTTCCTGCGCCGACAGCAGCATACCCGGTTGCGGTTTGCGGCAATCACACTGCTGGCGATACGCCTCGACCGTTGCATCCGGTAAATGAGGACAGAAATAGATGCCGTCGAGATCAACCTCACGGTCAGCCAGCGACCAGTCCATCCATTCAGTCAGCTGCATAAACTGGTCTTCAGTAAACATGCCGCGAGCAATGCCTGACTGATTGGTGACCAGCACCAGCGCAAACCCCATTTTTTTCAGCGCCTGCAGCGCCTCGATGGTGCCATCGATAAACTCAAAATTATCGATTTCATGGACATAGCCGTGATCGACATTCAGGGTGCCATCACGATCAAGAAAAATAGCCGGGACTTTGTTCGCCACGTAGAAACTCCTGCTGCAAAAATTGCCGCTCAGTATCGCATGATTGCGCATAATGAGAGAATGGCAGATTGAATGACTTTGATTGATTTAGACGTCTGGATATCTTAACATCCATCCACATTTCGCCCGGCCTGACCGGGTGAAACACGATACACCACGGACAACGCAACACGATAATAATTAACCTAATGATTAAACTCGAAAATATTAGCAAAGTGTTCCAGCAAGGCGCACGCAGCATTCAGGCGTTGTCAAACGTCAGCCTGCATGTACCGGCGGGACAGATTTACGGCGTCATCGGGGCATCCGGTGCCGGTAAAAGCACACTTATTCGCTGCGTCAATCTGCTGGAGCGTCCGACTTCCGGGCGTGTCCTGGTTGATGGCCAGGATCTGACTGCCCTGTCGGAAGGTCAGCTGACGCTGGCACGCCGTCAGATTGGCATGATCTTCCAGCATTTTAACCTGATGAACTCGCGCACCGTTTCCGGCAACGTGGCTCTGCCGCTGGAGCTGGGAAATCTGTCACGCGACCAGATTAAACAGCGCGTCAGCGAGCTGCTGGATCTGGTCGGTCTGGCCGACAAGCATGATGCCTGGCCTGCCAATCTCTCCGGCGGTCAGAAGCAACGTGTTGCTATCGCCCGTGCGCTGGCCAGCAATCCCAAAGTGCTGCTGTGCGACGAAGCCACCAGCGCGCTGGATCCGGCGACTACCCGTTCCATCCTTGAGCTGCTGAAAGATATCAACCGTCGCCTCGGTCTGACCATCCTGCTGATCACCCATGAGATGGACGTGGTGAAACGCATCTGCGATCAGGTCGCGGTTATCAGCAATGGCGAGCTGATTGAGAAAGACACCGTCAGCGAAGTGTTTTCCCATCCGAAAACGCCACTGGCGCAGCAGTTTATTCAATCCACCCTGCATCTCGATATTCCTGACGACTATCAGCAGCGTATGTCTGCGCAGCAAGGCGCAGAAAGCGTACCTTTATTACGTCTGGAATTTACCGGCAAGTCGGTGGATGCGCCGCTGCTGTCGGAAGCGGCGCGCCGTTTTAACGTCAACAACAATATTATCAGTGCGCAGATGGATTACGCCGGTGGCGTGAAGTTCGGCATCATGCTGGCCGAAATGGATGGCACTGAAGATGATACCAAAGCCGCAATTGCCTGGCTGAAAGAGAACCACGTTAAAGTAGAGGTACTGGGTTATGTCTGAAGCGATGATGTGGCTACTGGGACGTGGCATTTGGGAAACGCTGATGATGACCTTCGTCTCCGGCTTCTTTGGCTTTGTACTGGGTCTGCCGGTTGGCGTGCTGCTTTACGTGACGCGCCCAGGACAGATTCTGGCGAACAACGCGCTGTATCGCGTGCTCTCCGCGCTGGTGAACATCTTCCGTTCTATCCCGTTCATTATCCTGCTGGTATGGATGATTCCATTTACCCGCGCGATTGTCGGCACTTCTATCGGCCTGCAGGCTGCTATCGTGCCGCTCACCGTCGGCGCCGCGCCTTTTATTGCGCGTATGGTGGAGAACGCCCTGCTGGAGCTGCCTACCGGTTTAATCGAAGCCTCCCGTGCGATGGGCGCAACGCCGCTACAGATCGTGCGTAAAGTGCTGTTGCCGGAAGCGCTTCCGGGACTGGTGAATGCCGCTACAATTACCCTGATTACGCTGGTCGGCTACTCCGCGATGGGTGGTGCGGTAGGGGCTGGCGGCCTGGGACAGATTGGTTATCAGTACGGCTACATCGGCTATAACGCCACCGTGATGAATACCGTGCTGGTGCTGTTGGTAGTCCTGGTTTATTTAATCCAATTCTGTGGCGACCGCATCGTGCGTGGCGTGTCCCATAAGTAAGCAAGCAATATCAATATTCTCTATTAAGGAAAGGATATGTCTTTTACATTTAAAAAGATTGCCGCTGTGGGCGCTCTGATTGGCGTGATTGCGCTGGCAGGATGCGATCAGAAAGCAAAAGATCCAAACCACATCAAAGTGGGTGTGATCGTCGGTGCTGAGCAGCAGGTTGCTGAAGCGGCACAGAAAGTGGCGAAAGAGAAATACGGTCTCGACGTTGAACTGGTGACCTTCAACGACTACGTTCTGCCGAACGAAGCGCTGAGCAAAGGCGACATCGACGTGAACGCCTTCCAGCACAAACCGTATCTGGATCAGCAGATCAAAGACCGTGGCTACAAACTGGTTCCGGTTGGTAACACCTTCGTCTACCCGATCGCCGGTTATTCAAAGAAAATCAAATCGCTGGCTGATCTCCAGGACGGCGCACAGATCGCCATCCCGAATGACCCGACTAACCTCGGCCGTTCACTGCTGCTGCTGCAGAAAGTGGGTCTGATCAAACTGAAAGACGGTGTTGGCCTGCTGCCGACCGCGCTGGATATCACCGATAACCCGAAAAACCTGAAGATTGTTGAGCTGGAAGCGCCGCAGCTGCCGCGCTCACTGGACGATCAGCAGATTGCTCTGGCCGTGATTAACACCACTTACGCCAGCCAGATCGGCCTGACTCCGGCTAAAGACGGTATCTTCGTGGAAGATAAAGATTCACCGTACGTGAACCTGATCGTCAGCCGTGAAGATAACAAAGACGCTGAAAACGTGAAGAAATTCGTCGAGGCTTACCAGTCTGACGAAGTGGCTGAAGCCGCGAACAAAATCTTCAACGGCGGCGCAGTGAAGGGCTGGTAATCCTCCCCTTCTCTTGCCTTGCAGGGCGGCTTCGGCCGCCCTTTCTTTTGCCTGTTGTGGCACCTGACTTGTTATTTATTGTTGTCCTTGTTTCAATAACGCCACTTTTTAAAACATGAGGATGTTGCCATGCGTTTTTTACCGCTCTGCTTGTTAGCATTGATGCTGACCGGGTGTGTACGTGAATATCACCCGATAAGCAGTGCTTCGTCGCACCCGCAGCAGCAACCCAGCGAACCGCAACGTAAACCGACACCGCGTCCGGCACCGGTGAAACTTTATACGGATGCGACCGATCTGGTCAGCAAACCGTTCCGCGATCTTGGCGAAGTCTCCGCCGACGATTGCCAGAGCAGCAACCAGGATTCTCCTCCGAACATCAACACCGCGCGTAAACGCCTGCAACTGAAAGCCGCAGGGATGAAAGCGAACGCCGTGTTGCTGCATAAGTGTGAAATCGTCAGCAGTACGCCAGGCTGCTACCGCCAGGCTATCTGCCAGGGTTCTGCACTGAAAGTCGCTAATCAATGAGTGAATTTGCCTTTGCGCAAATCGGCGTGATCCGTTCGCCGTGGAAAGAGAAGTTTGCCGTGCCGCGCCAGCCGGGCCTGGTGCAGGATGGGGTTGGCGAGCTGCATCTGCTGCTCCCCTACAATCAGCCTGAAGCGGTACGCGGCCTGGAGGCGTTCAGCCATTTGTGGGTGCTGTTTGTCTTCCATCAGACCATGGAGGGCGGCTGGCGTCCCACGGTGCGTCCGCCCCGCCTTGGCGGCAATGCGCGCATGGGCGTCTTCGCCACCCGTTCCACCTTTCGCCCTAACCCGATTGGCATGTCGCTGGTTGAACTGAAAGGCATCCGTTGTGAAAAGCAGCAGGTGATTTTGCAGCTTGGCAGTCTGGATCTGGTGGATGGCACCCCGGTGGTGGATATCAAACCCTATCTGCCGTTTGCCGAAGCGCTGCCGGATGCGCGCGCCGGTTTTGCTCAGTCAGCCCCTGAGGCTGCGATGCCGGTCCGTTTTTCTGACCAGGCAATGGCGCAAATCCAGCAGCAGCAACAAAGCTACCCGCACCTGGCGCGTTTTATCAGCGAGGTGCTGGCCCAGGACCCGCGTCCGGCTTATCGCAAAGGCGAAGCAACAGATCGCGAGTATGCCGCCTGGCTACTCGATTTTAATGTGCGCTGGCGCATCGATGAGCGCGGCACCGAGGTGATCGCGCTCGATCCACGCTAAAACGCGCTTTTGAGTGGCGGATCTCGCTGGTACACTAGCCGCCAGCAAATTTTTGTCAGTGACCTTCCGTATAACTGGAATCGTAATCAATGCGTACTACTCAATATCTGCTCTCCACTCTGAAGGAGACACCCTCCGATGCGGAAGTCATCAGCCACCAGCTGATGCTGCGTGCCGGGATGATCCGCAAACTGGCTTCCGGACTTTACACCTGGCTGCCGACCGGGATTCGCGTGCTGAGAAAAGTTGAAAACATCGTGCGTGAAGAGATGAACAACGCAGGCGCGATTGAGATCTCCATGCCGGTGGTTCAGCCCGCCGATCTGTGGGAAGAGAGTGGCCGTTGGGAGCAGTACGGTCCCGAACTGCTGCGTATTAAAGACCGTCACGAGCGTCCGTTCGTGCTGGGTCCGACGCATGAAGAAGTGGTCACTGACCTGATCCGCAACGAGCTTAGCTCTTACAAGCAGCTGCCGCTCAACCTGTATCAGATCCAGACCAAATTCCGTGATGAAGTACGTCCTCGCTTTGGTGTGATGCGTTCTCGCGAGTTCATCATGAAAGATGCTTACTCGTTCCACACCACCCAGGAATCCCTGCAGGAAACCTACGACGCGATGTACCGCGCCTACAGCCAGAGTTTCAGCCGTATGGGTCTGGATTTCCGTGCCGTGCAGGCGGATACCGGTTCTATCGGTGGCAGCGCATCACACGAATTCCAGGTACTGGCGCAGAGCGGCGAAGATGATGTGATTTTCTCCAGCGAATCTGACTACGCGGCCAACATCGAGAAAGCGGAAGCGTTAGCACCGGCCGGTGAGCGTCCGCAGGCGACGCAGGCGATGGTGCAGTTCGATACCCCGAATGCCAAAACCATTGCCGAGCTGGTTGAACAACATCAGCTGCCGATTGAGAAAACCGTTAAGACGCTGTTTGTTAAAGGCACCGAAGAGAGCGGCCATGCGCTGGTTGCCCTGCTGCTGCGCGGCGACCATCAGCTGAACGAAGTAAAAGCCGAAAAGCTGGATATCGTGGCGGCTCCGCTGGAGATGGCGAGCGAAGAAGAAATTCGTGCGCTGCTGGGCGCAGGCCCTGGCTCACTCGGCCCGGTTGGCCTGACCATGCCGGTGATTGCTGATCGCACCGTAGCGAAAACCAGCGATTTCTGTGCCGGTGCCAACATTGATGGCAAGCATCTCGCCGGTATTAACTGGGGACGCGATCTGCCGGAACCGCGCGTGGAAGATATCCGTAACGTGGTGGAAGGCGATCCAAGCCCGGACGGTAAAGGCACGCTGCAAATCAAACGCGGTATCGAAGTGGGTCACATCTTCCAGCTCGGCACCAAATACTCAGACGCGATGAAAGCCGCAGTCCAGGGTGAAGATGGCCGTAACCAGGTTATGACCATGGGTTGCTACGGCATCGGTATCACCCGCGTGGTGGCGGCGGCGATTGAGCAGAACCATGACGATCGCGGCATCATCTGGCCTGCGGCACTGGCACCGTTCGAAGTGGCGATTCTGCCGATGAACATGCACAAATCTTTCCGCGTGAAAGAAGTGGCGGATGAGCTGTACCAGGCCCTGCGTGCCAAAGGCATCGACGTGATTCTGGATGACCGTAAAGAGCGTCCGGGCGTGATGTTTGCCGATATGGAGCTGATTGGCGTGCCGCACACCATCGTGATTGGCGATCGTAACCTCGATAACGCCGAGATCGAATACAAGGCGCGTTCCGCCAGTGAGAAAGAGATGATTAAGCAGAGCGACATCGTCGATTTCCTCGCGAAAGCCCTCAACAAGTAATACCGTCAGCGCCTCCCTCGGGAGGCGCTTGTTTTACTGCACTTTCCCGCGCAACGCTTTCGTATTACTCCGCCGCGTTTTACCTTCCAGTCGCCGCTCCTTTGATGCCCGTGTCGGCCTTGTCGCCCGTCGTACTTTTTCGACTGTGGTCAGTTCACGAATCAAATTGATCAGTCGTTGCAGTGCCGCCTCGCGATTCATCTCCTGACTGCGGTACTCCTGAGCTTTGATGATCACCACGCCATCCGGGGTGATGAGATGATGCCGTGCCGCCAGCAGGCGTTCCTTATAAAACGGCGGTAATGATGACGCTGCGATATCAAAACGCAGGTGAATGGCGGTGGAAGTCTTATTCACATGCTGTCCACCGGCGCCCTGGGCGCGGATGGCACTAAGCTCGACTTCATTTTCCGGCAGTGAAACGGAACGTGACAACACAATCATCTGCCACCTGCCGGAGTCTGGCGGCGGATGCCGCGTAATAACCTGTTCATCAACTTAACCTTTTGTGCTCTTTACTGAGGCTTAAGACCAGCGAGTTTTGTCACTTTTCTGCTTTTCTCTCTCTTCTTCGCCATGCAGCCAGGCTGATTTCAATGAAATGCCTGTGATATAGTCGCCTATCAACCAGAGTATTCATACTCTGCTGAGGAGGTGAATGTGCAAACGTATTGTGAGTTAGTTCGCCAGAAATATGCCGAGATTGGCAGCGGCGACCTGGGTTATGTGCCAGACGCCATTGGATGTGCGCTGAAAGCACTCAATGATATTGCCGCTAATTCTGCGCTAAACTCTTCTGTCAGGGAACAGGCAGCGTACGCCGCTGCGAACTTATTGGTGAGCGACTATGTTGACGAATGAAGCCTACAAACCCATCAACTGCGATGATTACGACAACCTGGAACTCGCCTGCCAAAAACACTGGACGCTGTCGCTGGAATTAAAAAACGGCGATCAGCTGAAGGCGAAAGCTGTGGACATGGTTTCGCGTAAAAACGTCGAGTATCTTGCTGTCGACCTCTCCGGTGAAACGCGCGAGCTGCGGCTCGATCACATCGCCAGCTTCAGTCATCCTGAGCTGGGCACCGTCATTGTCAGCGAAGACGAGTAACCTTCCATTGGGCGGGAAATGACACTCCCGCCCCCCTCGCTTAAGGTTGTAACGAACTGTAGTACGCCGCCAAATCCGCCATATCCTGATCGCTCAACCCGGCCACAAAGGCTTTCATCACCTCCGCCTGCCCACCGCTGCGTTCACCCTTTTTGTAAGCCTGTAAGGAGTGCAGCAGATAAGGCGCATGCTGTCCGGCCAGATTGGGATATAACGGCACCGCGCTTTTGCCCTCAGCACCGTGACAGGCCAGACAGCTGGCGGCTTTCTGCGCCCCCGCGTTAACATCACCGTCGGCAAATGCCGGCAGTGCCGCAGCGAACAACGCCGCAGCGATCCAGTGTTTCATCATTGCTCTCCGTTTTATTTTTGTTTTAACCAGATCGCCTGCCAGCCTTGCTCATTACTGGCTGCACCTTCGCGGGTGATAAGTAAACCCGGCGCGCAGATCAACGTCTGGTTGTAGTAAATCAGCGGAATACGCTCGCGCTGCCACGGCGGGATGCTCAATTCCTGCCACAGTTTTTTTATCTCGCGGCCACCTGCGCGGCCCTGAATATGGTAATGCCCCTGCGCCTGAAAACGCACCATCACCTGCTCATCCGGCGTGGGGAAACGCAGTTGCGGGCGATCGCTGTCTGCCCGTAACTCTCCCAGCCGATCGGGCAATGGCAGCGGTTGCGAACGGTCATGCCAGGTAAGTGAGTGCTGACTGAGTGAAGGTTGCGGCGGCAGCCAGTAAAGTTTCTGCCGAAAGCGCCGCAGCTCGAAAGCGGCAAAACGCAGGCACGGCTGCGCATCCTCCCGGCTGTGCATCACTTCACGGGTAATACGCAGCAGCGCATCGCGCGACGGCATGGTGCCGCCCTGCCGGGCAATCCAGCGACGCAACAGCGCATGACGCCGTGCTTCCGTCATGCTCAGCAACGGAGGGAAATGAAGCGCCCCCTGTTCATCCATCAGCTGGGCCAGCTGCTCCGCCAGCAATTCATCCAGCAACTGTTCCTGCTCACCACACAAGACGGCACTGCGCGCGGCGGCGGCACTGAAATGTGGCCAGCGCGCCTGCAACAGCGGCAGCACCTGCTGGCGCAGAAAATTACGGTCGTAGCGGCTATCACTATTGCTCTCGTCTTCAATCCAGCTGAGGTGATGTTCTGCCGCCCAGCTTTCCAGCTGCTGACGACGGATGCCCAGCAGCGGACGCAGATGGCGATGTTCGCCCACGGCGCGCTGTAATGGCATTCCCGCCAGTCCGGCTGGACCACTGCCGCGCTTTAGCGCCAGTAGCAGGGTTTCGCTTTGATCATCAAGGTGCTGGGCGGTAAGTAAGCACTCACCGGGTTGCAGCTGCTGAAACAGCGCCTGATAACGTGCCTCGCGCGCTGCCGCCTCAATCCCCTGCTCGCGCCCATCAACCTTAACCTGCAAAACGTCGCAGGGAATCTGCCACTGCTGGCAATATTGCTGGCAATGCGCTGCCCAGCTATCGGCATTGGGGCTTAAACCGTGATGGATATGGATGGCGCGCAGGCGAGCCTGCGGATGCTGTTGCTGCCAGCAAACTAACTGATGCAGCAGTACCGTAGAATCCAGCCCACCGCTGAACGCCAGCACGCAGCGGGCGTCGGGTGTCAGCAGTGCAGCGAGGTGGGACAAGGACATGGCGCATTCCGTGAAGGCGAACCACCCAATTGTGGCTCGCAACGGCGGCTATTTTACGCCTGATACAGCTCCAGCGGCAAACCGTCCGGGTCGGGGAAGAATGTGCAGGCTTTGCCGGTCAGAGCATCGATGCGGATTGGCTCACATACCACGCCCTTCTCCGCCAGCGCCGCCACTGACTGCTCCACATCCTCAACGCAAAACGCCAGATGGCGCAAACCGCAGGCTTCCGGCTGACTGACGCGGGCAGGCGGCGATGGGAAGGAGAAGAGTTCAATGGTGTAAACGCCGTTCAGACCAAGATCACCTTTCCATGAGTCGCGCTCCGCCCGGTAAAATTCCCCGAGCAATTCAAAGCCCAGCACATCGCAATAGAACGCCTTACTGCGCGCATAATCGGTGGCGATAATGGCAATGTGGTGGATCTGTTTTATGTGCAGCATAGCGACTCCGGTTGTCGATTAAGCCGCTTACCTTAGCTGGCAGGCGGCCCGCTGAAAAGAGGCATTTGTCCGAAGTTAATCATCGTTTTCGTCGGTGAGGACCCGCACCAGATAGCGCCCATCTTCGGTCAGCGTTGCGCCGTGGATATCCGTTTCAAAGCCGGGATAGTGCCGCCCGATGGTACAGAGCATCAGCAGAAAATCGAGCACCGTGCGGCTCTCCTCCGTGATCATCTCCCCTGGCATCACCAGCGGCACGCCCGGCGGGTACGGCAGAATCATATTTGCCGAAATGCGTCCCACCAGTTCGCGGATATCCACCGTTTCCACCCGCCCTTTGACCTGCTGCTGAAACGCCTGATGCGGCGTCATCTTCATCTCCGGCAACACGTCAAACGCCCTGAGCATCAGGCGCGGCAGATCGTGTTGCAGGACCAGCTGATGGATCCCCTGCGCCAGCGTCTGAATACGCATGTTGCGGTAGAAATCGGGATCTTCAGCGTAGAGATCCGGCAACATGTTTTTCACCCGCAGATTGAGATCGTAGGCGCGTTTAAACTCAGTCAGGCCGCGCAGCACGCTCATCGCCTTGGTTTTATCAATGCCGATGCTAAACAGAAACAGCAGATTGTAAGGGCCGGTTTTCTCCACCACCACGCCGCGCTGATCAAGGAACTTCGCCACCAGCGCCGCCGGGATCCCCTCCTCTGCCATTTCGCCCAGCTCACTCATGCCCGGCGTCAGGATGGTGACTTTGATCGGATCGAGATACATATGATCGCGATCGGCCTGGGTGAAGCCGTGCCAGTCCTCTTCACCCGGCTGGATCGGCCAGCATTCGGCTTCATCCACCCGCTCCGGCTG
The DNA here is from genome assembly GCF_059730485.1 of Pantoea sp. X-Soil-TKNS-1207. NCBI lineage: Bacteria > Pseudomonadati > Pseudomonadota > Gammaproteobacteria > Enterobacterales > Erwiniaceae > Pantoea > Pantoea sp. X-Soil-TKNS-1207. The sequence continues at coordinate 909,346 of NZ_AP035958.1, read as the reverse complement.
CCAGATGTCAAAAAACCAGCCATCGGATTCTTCGCGCAGACGCTGGATCTCACGGCGGAAATGCAGCGCGCGCTCCACCGAACGATTGATCAGGCGTTTGCCCGGATTGCCGCGCAACATTGCCGCCGCCGTCTCAATTGACGAGACAATGGCGTAATTCGGCGAGGTGGTGGTATGCATCATGTAGGCTTCGTTAAACGTCTGTTCGTCGTAATCGCCTTTGATGTGAATCAGCGAAGCCTGCGAGAAGGCAGCCAGCAGTTTATGCGTTGACTGGGTTTCGTAGAAAACCTTACCCGGCACGCGATCGCCGCTCATACCGCTTTTACCGGCATAGATCGGGTGGAAGTTGGTATAAGGCACCCAGGCAGAGTCGAAATGGATCGACGGTACATCCAGCGTCTGTTTGATGTATTGGGTGTTGTACAGCAGGCCGTCGTAGGTTGAATTGGTGATCACCGCATGGACTGGCCAGCTGGCGCGCGGCGTGTCGTCAACTTTGCGCTGAATGCTGTCGCGGGTGAATTCATGTTGCGGGATGCCGCCCAGAATCCCCAGCGCATTGCGCGTCGGTTTCAGCCACAGCGGGATAATGTCGCTCATCATCAGCAAATGCGTCAGTGACTTATGGCAGTTGCGATCAATTAATACCGTGCTGCCCGCAGGTGCTGCATACATGCCGACGATTTTATTGGAAGTCGAGGTGCCGTTGGTCACCATGTAACTCTGCTCAGCACCAAAGGTACGCGCCACGTACTCTTCCGCTTCCAGATGCGGGCCGGTGTGATCGAGCAGCGATCCCAGCTCTGTCACCGAGATGGAGATATCCGCTTTAAGAGTATTGGCGCCAAAAAAATCGTAGAACAGGCTGCCGACCGGGCTTTTCTGAAACGCGGTGCCGCCCATATGGCCGGGCGTACAGAAGGTGTACTTGCCCTCTTTAACGTAAGTAAACAGCGCTTTGGTCAGCGGCGGCGTGATGTGGTCGATATACTCATCGGTATACTGGCGAATATGCAGCGCGATATCGTCGGCCGCACTGAGCGCGTATTCGAAGAAATGCAGCGCCATGCGCATCTCGTTGATGCTGACATCCATTTGCGAATGGGTGTTGATAAAGGCGTAAAGCGGCAGATGTTCATTGAGCTGATTGATATCGCTGCACAGCGCCATGCTGTAGTCATCCCAGTCAAAAATCACCCCGCAGATGCGCGGATTCTGTTCAATCAGCTTCAGCAGGTCGCTGGCATTGTTGGGATAGACGGTCTGGAACCCCTGTAACCGGAGAGCAGCATCCAGTTCGCGAATCGGTTCATCTTTGTAGAAAACGCCGTGCGCTCCCATGATCGCAATAATATTCAATGCTCACCTCCTGTGGTGTTTGGCACTGAATAAGGATAGCGAAAAGCAGGGGTGCCTGACCGTCAGAATGCTCCGTTGCGCAGCGATAGATGATAATTTTCTGTAGATCGCAGGCGATATCAGCTTTTAGTCATTTCTACCGATGCTTTTTGTCGGTAGTCAGCCTCAGTAATAACCTCCACCATTCTTCGCCAGTCAGAATAAGGATGATAGGGAGACTCACCTTCAGCGATCGGTGTGTTTATCCTTTCGGCGATACCCGTAATCAGTTTCCAGCTGCGTTCGGTTGTAATAAGTAAAAAAGCCAGATCATCAACATTCATACGTTTGTCAAAACAGAAGGGAAGACTATTTTCCAGCAATGTCACGATATCTTCGCCATACGATTTATGACCATGCATTTTTTGCGCAATAAGTTGCAGTTTATCCGCTTTGAAAAAATAATTAAAAACACGATGACCTGCATTGACCGGCATGTCAGGAAATAACTCAACGAGGGTTCTGTCTTTGAAAGGGTTCATCCACTGCACATAATCGTTAAGCTCCCCGGCGTTTGTAATTTCTTTCAGTAACCGATTGCTGTAGCGAAAAATAGCGGTAAGCCGTTCATCAGAAATTGAGGGGTTATCAATAAACTCCCGATCTATTTTCTCAAAACTTAACCCTCTGGCGCCATAAGGAAGATCGTCCAGATTAACGCTGGTCACTGAGAATCCGTCCCCCATAACCAGCGCGGCAATATGCATATTGTTGAAGAGAATATCTGCTCTTTCCCGCCGGTTAATACGAAGTAAAGGATCAATAGCCGTGGCAATAAGTTGACCGTCATATACGCTAACAAGCTGCCTTTGTTCAGCGTTAATTTCACTCCGGCTCAGCACCAGCGCTGTATTGTCTATGGTAGACTGGTAAAACGCGATAACGGGCACACGATCATAAAAACGCTCCACGATTAATCGGTAAACCCGATCCTTTTTAATCGCATCAATACTCTGTTGCCATCGCTTTGCAACATTATCGAAATGATCAGTATAGTAAGAGGCGTCCTGGGCCACTAAAATATCAGCATTAGATAAATTTGAAAAAAAACCGTCATGACACTTTAATTTTTTGGCCATCTGATTAAAGTCATAGTTAATTATCTTTATCAATGGCATCATTAATTTGTTTTTTATCGTCTGGATAAGGTGTTTTAGCTCATGGCGATGCTCAGTATTCTGTAACCTGAACAAATTGAGACGTTCACGCTGAGCCTGCTGAATTAACATCGTTTCTTCAGAGAGTGCCAGGAAAAATGTAAATTGATCATGAGTCGCACCCACCCTCCCTAAAATATAACTCATTTCTGTATTGGCCGTGTCAAACAACGCTTCCCATACATTAAAATCTGCCTGCCCTACACGAGAAGGGGGAATGCCATAGTAACGGGAACGATAACGTTCCAGAGAGTGATTAAGACGCTGTAAGCTCGCAATCCTTTCTTTAACTGTCGGGGATGATTTATCGCTGGAGATGACGTTTGTTATTTCTCTGATTTTATTATCATCCTTCCTCGCCAAAAAATGATTAAGAATGTTTTTTATTTTCTTCTTGTTATTTTCAGAAAACTTTTCCTCTGCGGTGAGCGACGGGCTGAGGCAGGAATTAAGTTCGCGCTGCATAACCCTGGCAATGTTGTCAAGAATCTCATCTCTGATCGTCGGAAAGCTGAAATTGAATACTGACATATCATCGAATGAATATTTGAATGTCGGTTTTTCTGCTGCTGATTTATCCAAACGCGCACCCGTGCCGATATCCATTGCATCCTGATTCAGGATATCCGGATCTCCTGGGGTACTCACCCTATTCTCTTTTCTCTGGTCGTAATTATCTATTTCAGGAGCCATGAGTGAGGTTTTCGGATGGACCATTTTTATCTGCGCGACATTGATTTCTTTACTGCGATAGTCAGGTCGTTGCCTGGCTTTACTGGATGAGTAAGAGTCCGATGTTATCGTAGCCAGATTACGTTGTTTGTTTTTATCAGAAAAACAACCGGCATCTGCACCGTTGAGATGTTTATCAATCGTCTGAGGTAATCCCACGGCAAGATTTTTCATTTTTTCATGGCCAGATAAAACAGAACAACGTCCTTCTCCTTTCTGTGCAGAGGAGAGGTTAATTGCGGGTGGTGCTAAATTTATACTTTTAGGCAATGCTGGCGCATTCGATAAAGATGTAACAGCGCGAATAGTTTCTGGCGCTGTGGGTTTTGTTAACGATGTCGACGGAATGCTCACCTGCGAGCTGGAATTAATACAATTATTCTTTAGCAATTTCCCAATCCTTTGCACATTCTTTTATGAAGATCAAAGAGCAGCGAAAGCCTTCTTTTAATCCAGAAAATCATAGCAATTGGGGACTGCGGCTGTTCGGTGATTTTGCTGAAAATAAATGATGATAGCGGGAGTTCAGGCCGTTAGCCTGAAATCAGAGCAGGGAGTATGGGGTGTAATAGTAGTGGAGCGTACCTTGCGACACGCTCCACTTATCAGGCGACTTAATTGGTGACTCTTAATGCAGAGTCACCCTTTAAATCAGGCGTAGCCGTAGCTCATCAGGCGCTGATAGCGACGGTTCAGCAGTTCTTCGGTGCTCAACACATCCAGCTCCGCCAGATCGGCCAGCAGCTGTTTTTTCAGCGATGCAGCAATATCGAGCGGATGACGATGCGCGCCGCCCAACGGTTCCGGGATGATGGAGTCGATCAGCTTCAGCTCTTTCAGACGATCGGCGGTGATGCCCATCGCTTCCGCAGCCAGTGGCGCTTTGTCGGCGCTTTTCCACAGAATCGACGCACAACCTTCCGGTGAAATCACCGAATAGGTGCTGTACTGTAGCATGTTCACTTTATCGCCCACGCCAATTGCCAGCGCGCCGCCGGAGCCGCCTTCGCCGATCACGGTACAGATCACCGGGATTTTCAGGCCAGACATCTCACGCAGGTTGCGGGCAATCGCTTCAGACTGACCGCGCTCTTCCGCACCAACTCCCGGATAAGCACCCGGTGTATCGATGAAGGTGATCAGCGGCATCTTAAAGCGTTCAGCCATTTCCATCAGACGCAGCGCTTTACGGTAGCCTTCTGGTGCTGGCATACCGAAGTTGCGGCGAATTTTCTCTTTGGTTTCACGACCTTTCTGATGGCCAATCACCATCACCGGACGACCATCCAGACGGGCGATGCCGCCAACAATGGCTTTATCATCCGCATAGGCACGATCGCCAGCCAGTTCGTCAAAATCGTCAAAGGCATTGCGGACATAGTCCAGCGTATAAGGGCGCAGCGGGTGACGCGCTAACTGCGCGACCTGCCAGGCGCCTAAATCGGAGAAGATTTTACGGGTCAGCTCAACGCTTTTTTCGCGCAGACGCTGCACTTCTTCGTCCAGATTAATATCGTGTTTCTCATCCTGACGGCCAATCGATTTCAGCGAGTCGATTTTCGCTTCCAGTTCTGCGATTGGCTGTTCAAAATCCAGGTAATTAAGACTCATAATGTTCCTGTTTTAGTCAAACTCCAGTTCCACCTGTTCCGATCCTACTAACGACCGCAAATCGTTGAGTAAACGATCGCTGGGCGAAATTCGCCACGCTGCACCAAAGCGCAGCTTCGCCCGCGCATCTGCTCTCTGATAATAGAGATGCACCGGAATGGTCCCTGAGCGATGAGGCTCCAGAGACTGGCGGAGACGGTTTAAAAGCTGGTCATCAATTTGCCTGTCCGTCAGCGAGATAGCAAGTCCGCGCGCGTATTTTTCCCGCGCTTCATCAATGTCCATCACTTCGCGGGCGGTCATTTTAAGGCCGCCGCTAAAGTCATCAAAGCTGACCTGTCCGCTGACGATCAGGATACGGTCCTTCTCCAGCAACTGCTGGTATTTATCCAACGCATCGGTAAATAACATCACCTCAAGACGACCCGATCTGTCATCAAGAGTACAGATACCAATGCGGTTACCGCGCTTGGTCACCATCACACGGGCGGCAATCACCAGCCCCGCCGCGACGGTCACCTTACCACGATCGGTCGGATGCATGTCCTTGAGGCGCATGCCGCCGACGTAACGTTCGATTTCTTTAATATACTGGTTAATCGGATGGCCGGTGAGATACAGACCGAGCGTCTCACGTTCACCATCCAGCTGAATCTGTTCCGGCCACGGCGTAACGCTGGCGTAGGATTTCTCCACCTGCTCCGGTTCTTCAGCCAGCACGCCAAACATATCGGCCTGGCCGATCGCCTCGGCTTTAGCGTGTTGATCGGCGGCCTTCAGCGCATCGCCAAGCGAGCTCATCAGCGCCGCACGATGCGGACCGAGTCGATCAAAGGCACCGGACATGATCAGCTTTTCCATCACACGACGGTTGATCTTTTTGGTGTCGGTGCGCGCGCAGAGATCGAACAACTCTTTAAAGTAGCCGTCACGGTTACGCGCTTCAAGGATCGCTTCAATCGGGCCTTCGCCTACCCCTTTGATCGCGCCGATACCGTAAACGATTTCACCTTCATCATTCACATGGAACGGATACAGCCCGGAGTTAATATCCGGCGGCAGCACCTTAAGGCCCATACGCCAGCATTCATCCACCAGGCCGACCACTTTCTCGGTGTTATCCATATCGGCGGTCATTACCGCCGCCATAAACTCCGCCGGGTAGTGGGCTTTCAGCCACAGCGTTTGATAGGAGACCAGCGCATAGGCGGCGGAGTGCGATTTGTTGAAGCCATAACCCGCGAATTTCTCTACGAGGTCAAAGATCTTCATCGCCAGCTCGCCGTTGACGCCCATCTTCTCCGCGCCATCCTGGAATACGGAGCGCTGCTTCGCCATCTCTTCCGGTTTCTTTTTACCCATCGCACGACGCAGCATATCCGCACCGCCGAGGGTGTAACCGGACAGCACCTGGGCGATCTGCATCACCTGTTCCTGATACAGAATGATGCCGTAGGTCGGTTCCAGCACCGGTTGCAGCGACTCGTGCTGCCATTGAATATCCGGATACGAGATAGCTTCACGGCCGTGTTTACGGTCAATAAAGTTGTCCACCATGCCGGACTGAAGCGGTCCCGGACGGAACAGCGCCACCAGTGCGATCATATCTTCGAAGCAGTCAGGCTTCAGACGTTTGATCAGATCTTTCATGCCGCGCGATTCAAGCTGGAACACCGCCGTGGTTTCCGCGCGTTGCAGCATGTCGAAGCTCTTTTTGTCATCGAGCGGAATGGCGGCGATATCGATCGGTTCCAGCCCCTGCTTCTCACGGCGCGGGTTAATCATCTTCAGCGCCCAGTCGATAATGGTGAGCGTGCGCAGGCCGAGGAAGTCAAACTTCACCAGACCGGCGTATTCCACATCGTTTTTATCGAACTGCGTTACCGGATACTGGCCGTTTTCATCGCAGTACAGCGGAGCGAAATCGGTGATTTTAGTCGGTGCGATCACCACACCACCGGCGTGTTTACCGGCGTTACGCGTGACGCCTTCCAGCTTACGCGCCATGTCGATCAGCGCTTTAACCTCTTCATCCGCCTCATAAATTTCCGGCAGCTGCGGTTCGGCGGCAAAGGCTTTTTCCAGCGTCATACCCGGATCGGGCGGCACCAGTTTGGAGATACGATCAACGAAGCCATAGGGATGGCCCAGCACGCGGCCCACGTCACGGATAACCGCTTTCGCCGCCATGGTACCAAAGGTGATGATCTGCGATACCGCATCACGGCCATACATCTCGGCGACGTGATCGATCACCTGGTCGCGTTTTTCCATGCAGAAGTCGACGTCGAAGTCGGGCATCGAGACACGTTCCGGGTTAAGGAAACGTTCGAACAGCAGGTCAAACTCCAGCGGATCGAGGTCGGTAATCTTCAGCGCATAAGCCACCAGCGAACCGGCGCCGGAACCACGGCCCGGCCCCACCGGCACCCCGTTATCCTTCGACCACTTAATAAACTCCATTACGATCAGGAAGTAACCGGGGAATCCCATCTGGTTGATAACGTTGAGTTCAATCTCCAGACGTTCATCGTATTCCGGGCGCTTCGCGGCGCGTACTTCGGGATCGGGGAACAGGAACTCCAGACGTTCTTCCAGCCCTTCCTGTGATTTTGCCACCAGGAAGTCTTCGGTGGTCATATCGCCGGTCGGGAACTGTGGCAGGAAGTATTCGCCGAGGCGCACGGTGACGTTACAACGCTTAGCAATTTCTACGCTGTTTTCCAGCGCTTCCGGGATATCCGAGAACAACTCGCACATCTCCGCTTCGCTACGCATATATTGCTGAGGGCTGTAGTTACGCGGGCGCTTGGGGTCGTCCAGCGTATAGCCATCGTGGATCGCCACGCGGATTTCGTGGGCATCGAAATCCTCTTCATTGATAAAGCACACTTCGTTGGTCGCCACTACCGGCACGCCTTCGGCAATGGCCAGCTCCACGGCGGAATGCAGGTAACTCTCTTCATCCTGGCGACCGGTACGCGTCAGTTCGAGATAGTAGCGATCGGCGAAGTGCTGCTGATAGAACGCCAGACACTGCGTCACCAGGGCATTATTGCCGCGCAGCAGGCTGCGGCCAACATCACCACGACGGCCACCGGAGAGCAGAATCAAACCGTCCTGGTATTCAATCAGCCAGTCGCGATCGATAGTCGGCCCGGCAATGCCGTAGCCACGCTGGTAGGCGCGCGAGATCAGCAATGTCAGATTCTGATAACCGGTATTGTTAGCGGCCAGTACGGTGAGCTGCGTCAGCTCATCGCCCATCAGCTCACTGGCAACGTTGAAATCGGCCCCAATAATGGGTTTCACCCCGGCACCGTGCGCTGTGCCATAGAATTTCACCAGCCCACACAGGTTGGTGAAATCGGTAATGGCGATCGCTGGCATACCTAAGGCCGCGGCTTTCTTAACCAGCGGTCCGGTCTTCGCCAGGCCATCAACCATTGAGTAGTCACTGTGGACGCGCAGATGTATAAATCGAGGTTCAGCCATATCAGTTTCCGGTTAAAACAGCGTCAGGCTATTAAAGCGTAGTCGGCTGGCGCGCGGCCAGCACGTCGGCATCAATCAGGGCATTACGCACCGGCGCAAAACTGCGGCGATGATGAGGAGTGACGCCATGCTGCGTCAGCTTTTCCATATGCAGCGCCGTCGGATAGCCCTTGTGCTGGGCGAAACCGTAGTGCGGGAACAGCAGATCCAGCTCGGCCATTTCACGATCGCGCGTGACTTTGGCGAGGATCGACGCGGCGCTGATCTCCGCCACCAGGCTATCGCCCTTCACTACCGCCTGCGACGGCATAGGTAACGCCGGGCAACGGTTGCCATCGATCAACACAAAGTCCGGCACCAGCGGCAGGCCGGCGACCGCACGCTGCATGGCCAGCATGGTGGCATGGAGGATATTGATCTGATCGATCTCTTCCGGTTCGGCACGCCCCAGACTCCAGGCCAGCGCTTTCTCTTTGATCTCGTCGTACAGCGCCAGACGGCGTTTTTCCGACAGTTTTTTTGAGTCAGCCAGGCCGACGATCGGTTTAGCCGGATCGAGGATCACCGCGGCAGTGACCACAGCACCCACCAGCGGGCCGCGCCCGACTTCATCGACACCGGCAATCAACCTTGCGTTCGGATAAATAAACTCAGCCATGGGCAATCTCCAGTACGGCATCTGCGGCCTGCTCATCAGCATTCCAGCGAATCTGTGCATGTAATTCGTTGAAGGTGCTGAGCAGCGCGTCGCGCTCCGCACCCGCATGCAACAGCGGCTCCAGCGCGGCAGCCAGCGCTTCCGGCTGGCATTCATCCTGCAACAGCTCTTTCACCAGTTCACGCCCGGCAAGCAAATTCGGTAGCGATACGTACGGGGTTTTCACCAGACGTTTCGCCAGCCAGAAAGTGAAAGGCTTCATACGATAACCCACCACCATCGGACATTTTGCCAGCATACATTCCAGCGCGGCGGTTCCCGATGCCAGAATGGCTGCGTCGCTGGCGATCATCGCTTCGCGCCCTTTGCCATCCAGCAGATGCATCGGCAATTCCGGCGCCACTTCTGCTTTGATGTGCTCAAACTGCTCGCGGCGTTTGGCGTTCACCAGCGGCACGACGATCTCCAGTGTCGGGTAGCGCTGACGCAGCAGCTGTGCCGCGCGCAGAAAATCAGCGCTGAGCATTTCCACTTCCGCACCCCGACTGCCAGGCAGCAGGCCAAGGCAAATCGCATCATCGGCGATCCCCAGGCTACGGCGCGCCGCCAGCTTATCGGGCTGCATCGGCATCGCATCCGCCATGGTATGACCGATAAAACGACAAGGCACGTTGAAACGATCGTAGAACGCTTTTTCAAACGGCAAAAACGCCAGCACCAGATTGGTGTTGCGGCCGATTTTGAAAACACGTTTTTGACGCCAGGCCCACACCGACGGGCTGACGTAATGAATTGTGCGGATCCCGACGCGTTTCAGACGGCCTTCCAGCGTGATATTGAAATCTGGCGCATCGATACCGACAAACACGTCCGGTTTCAGCTCGGTAAAGCGCTGGGTCAGATCACGGCGGATTTTCAGCAGTCGCGGCAGACGTTCCAGCACCTCGACAATGCCCATCACCGCCAGCTCTTCCATCTCGTACCAGGCTTCACAGCCTTCGGCCTGCATACGCGGACCGGCAACGCCAACAAAGCGGGCATCGGGATGACGCGCTTTTAACGCGCGGATAAGACCGGCACCAAGAATATCGCCGGAGGTTTCTCCGGCGACCAGGGCAATCGTTAAGGGACGCACTGACATGGATTAACGAATCAACCCACGGGTAGATCGGTCAAAGAAGTCATAGAAGGGCTGCACTTCGCTGTGCTGCTTAGCCAGTTCTTCGATTTCCGGCTTCACTTCATCCAGCGATTTGCCACTGCGGTACAACAATTTGTAGGCGTTGCGAATCGCATGGAGCGCTTCTTTACTGAAGCCGCGACGCTTCAGACCTTCGATGTTAATACCAAACGGCGTCGCATGGTTGCCCTGAGCGATGACGTAAGGTGGCACGTCCTGGGCAACGCCAGAACAACCGCCGACCATCACATGGGCGCCAATGGTGCACCACTGATGTACCGCAGTCATACCGCCGATGATAGCGAAGTCATCAACGGTGACGTGACCGCCCAGCGTGGCGTTATTGGCGAAAATACAACGGTTGCCAATCACGCAGTCATGGGCAATGTGCGCATTCACCATCAACAGGTTGTCGCTGCCGACTTTGGTCAAACCGCCACCCTGCACCGTTCCACGGTGGATGGTGACGCTTTCGCGGATGCGGTTGCGATCGCCAATTTCCACGCGGGTTGGCTCACCGGCATACTTCAGGTCCTGGTTTACTTCACCAATGGAAGCAAACTGATAGATCTGGTTGTCTTTACCGATACGCGTATGGCCATTCACCACTACGTGCGATTTAAGCACCGTACCTTCACCAATCTCCACGTTAGCGCCAACAAAACAAAATGGGCCGATGTGAACATTGGCGCCGATGACGGCACCTTCTTCAATGACGGAACTGGGATGGATGTTGGCGGTTGAATCAATCACTAATTATGCCTCCCGGCTACGGGCACACATCATGGTCGCTTCACAGACAATTTTGCCGTCCACGGTCGCCACGCCTTTGAAGCGCGTCAGACCACGACGGGTTTTCTCGAAGGTTACTTCCATGATCATCTGATCGCCCGGCACCACCGGACGCTTGAAACGGGCTTCGTCAATACCGGCGAAATAGTAAAGTTCGCCCGGTTCCAGTTTTCCAACGCTTTTGAACGCCAGAATACCGGTTGCCTGCGCCATCGCTTCCAGGATCAGAACGCCTGGGAAAATCGGTTTACCAGGGAAGTGTCCCTGGAAAAACGGTTCGTTAACAGAAACGTTCTTCACCGCACGCAGATATTTATGCTCTTCAAATTCCAGCACGCGGTCAACCAGCAAGAATGGATAGCGGTGCGGCAGCAGTTCTAAAATCTCTTCAATTTTCAGAGTATGCGTTTCAGTAGTCAAAATACTCTTCCTGTCCTAAAAAATTCTGATGGCAACAATAACACGGCCTGCACCGATCAAAATGATCATCCGCAGGCCGCAAATCAGTTCGGTGGCGTTTCGCTTCCCTGCGATACCTGCTGCACACCCTCAGACAAGGTCTGAGGCGAAAAGAAGGTACGCTGCTTATTATGAAAGCCGGTCTCGTGGGATGGCGTTAATCGTCTTTGCCGACTTTACGCTCGATGGCTTTGAGACGTTTGCTCATGTCATCTATATTCATCACCAACGCGGCCGTTTTACGCCAGGTTTTGTTGGGTTGCAATGGAATACCCGAAGAGTATACCCCAGGCTCTGTGATTGGGCGCATTACCATGCCCATTCCGGTCACGGTCACTTTGTCACAGATTTCCATATGTCCGTTAATGACGCTGGCGCCGCCAATCATACAGTAACGTCCAATCTTCAGACTACCCGCCATGATCACACCACCGGCAACCGCGGTGTTATCACCAATCACAACGTTGTGCGCAATCTGACACTGGTTGTCTATGATAACACCATTGCCGATCAGAGTGTTATCCAGCGCACCGCGATCGATGGTAGTGCAGGCGCCAATTTCCACCCGATCACCAATCAACACCGTTCCCAGCTGCGGGATTTTCACCCAGTTTCCGCGATCGTTAGCATACCCGAAACCATCCGCACCGATGACCGTGCCCGACTGAATCAGACAATCCTGACCAATCTGGATCTCATGGTAAATCGTCACGTTAGCCCACAGGCGTGAACCACGACCAATACGCGTCTGCTTACCAACAAAACATCCGGCACCGATAACAACATCGTCACCCAGTTCAACACCGGACTCGATCACCGCATTCGCGCCTACCGATACATTGTTCCCCAGCTTCGCTGTCGGATCGATGACGGCGCTGGGCGCGATATTTTGCGCGGGCTGCGGCGTGGTGTCCAGCAGTTGTGCCATGCGGGCATAAGTCAGGTAAGGATTTTTCACCACCAGCGCAGCAGTTTTACACCACTCCAGATCCGCTTCCGTCAGCACCACGGCCGAAGCCTGCACCTGGGCGAGCTGCTCGCGGTAACGGCTGTTTGCAAGAAAAGTGATTTTGCCAGTTGTGGCGGATTGCATAGAAGCAATGCCGGAGATGACGATATCGCCATCTCCGTGCAATTCTGCATCCAACTGCTGGGCTAAATCAGCCAGTCGAATAGATGACATCGATTATTTAACCTGTTTTACAACGTCAGCAGTGATGTCTTTAGCATCGGAAGAAGAGTACAGCACGGCCTGAGAGTCCAGAACCAGATCATAACCTTCGCTTTTCGCTACAGACTGTACAGCAGTCTGGATTTTACCCAGCAGCTTGTTACGTTCTTGCATCTGGCGGGTCTGGTTATCTTTCTCAAAAGCCTGAGCTTTTGATTCGAATGCAGCACGCTCAGAAGCGATCTGCTTCTCTTTCTTGGTACGGTCGCTTGCTTTCATGGTTGAAGCATTGCGTTGCAGATCCTGAATCTCCTGCTGGATTTTCTGCTGCTGAGACTGGAGGTCAGAGGCACGGCCCTGGAACTCGCTCTCAAGTTGCTTAGCAACAGCAGCACGCTGCGGAGACTGCTGGAAAACCTGGCTCAGGTTAACAACGGCGATTTTATCGGCCGCCTGGGCACCAGCAGAAGCGGCGATTGCAAGACCCAGAGCAGCGGCACAGAACAACTTTTTCACTATAAACTCCTTACCCTCAACATGTGTGTTTGCAGCGTGTAGCTTCACAAAGCCACACGCATGCAAGACGCTATTTACACTTCCCTGCTCAGAGCCTTACCAGGTTTTACCGATGTTAAACTGGAACTGCTCTGACTTGTCTCCCTCGACTTTCTTAACCGGCTGGGCATACGAGAATACCAACGGCCCCAACGGCGACATCCACTGCAGTGCAATACCACTGGAGACGCGAATGTTGTTTGGATCGCTGTAATCCGGAATCCCCGCCGCACGAGTTTCTGCGGTGTTCTGCCATTTCGTATCCCACACCGTACCTGCATCGACGAACAGCGAAGTACGTACTGAGTTGGCATACTTATCACTCAGGAACGGCGTTGGGGTGATCAGCTCAAGGCTGGCCACGGCCATCGCGTTACCACCGACCGCATCATCCGACTTACACACACCGTTCGGATCGGTCAGTTTACAGGTTGACGAACCATCGTTCAGATACGCCGCCTTCGGACCAATGGTATTGGACTGGAAGCCACGTACAGTGCTGGAACCGCCGGCGTAGAAGTTCTCATAGAACGGCATCTCTTTACTACCGATTCCGTCACCATATCCAACACGACCACGGCCGAGCAGCACCCAGGTGCGATCACGGTTCAGCGGAACGTATTGCTGGCTGTCAAGCGTTGCTTTGTAGAAGCTGTTATCTGAACCTGGGATGGTGATTTTACCATTCAGGTTGGTACGGTTACCCGACGTTGGGAAGAACCCGCGGTCCAGGGTGTTATACGTCCAGCCGTAGTTGAAGGTGAAGTCATTCGCAGAGAAATCACCATCATCATTCAGGCCCTGATGATGTCCTACCGAATCGAGATAACGCCACATCGCAATCTGCGGCTGCATGTTGGACAGGTCGTTATGTACATAACCTAAACCAACGCGCAGGGTGTTGTTCTCGTTAATCGGGAAGCCCAGCGTACCGTCTACACCATAACTTTTGTTGGTATAGTCAGACAGGTCCGCATCATCAGCTTTAAAGTCGTTATAGAAGACACGACCACCCAGGCTGACACCGTCCACCGTAAAGTACGGATCGGTCAGTGAGAATTCAGCGTAGGTCTGATAATCGTTTTTGGTACCGCTGATACCAACGGTATTACCGGTGCCGAGCCAGTTATCCTGGGTCACGCCGACCTGGAAGCTCACGCCACTTTCTGTGCCGTAGCCCACGCCGAAGTTAAAGGTACCGGTGTTACGTTCTTTCACCTTGTAGACCACGTCTACCTGATCCGGTGAACCGGGCACGCGCTGCGTATCGACGTCGACGGTATCAAAATAACCGGTACGGTTCAGACGCTCTTTGCCCTGCTCTACCAGGTCGCTGCCCAGCCAGGCACCTTCCATCTGACGCATTTCACGACGCAGTACCGCATCTTTCGAGGTGTCGTTACCTTCGAAACGGACTTTGCGCACGTAGTAACGGTTACCGGCATCCACGTTGATGTGCAGTTTTACCGTCTTGTCGGCGTCATTGATTTCCGGCTGCGTGACGACACGCGGATAAGCGTAACCGTAGCGGCCCAGCAGTTTCTTGATGTCATCTTCCATCTGAGTGACTTTGGTGCCGTTGTACAGCTCACCAGATGGGATCTTGGTCAGGTGTTCGATTTCCGCCGAATGGCCTGCCATGCTGCCGTTCACGATCACACCGGCAATCTTGTACTGATCGCCTTCGGTGATGTTCACGGTGATGTAGATGCCTTTCTTGTCCGGCGTCAGGCTCACCTGAGTTGAATCAATGTTAAAACGCGCATAACCGCGATCCAGATAGAAGCTGCGCAGGGTTTCGAGGTCCCCGGCCAGTTTCTGCTTCTGGTATTTACGATCGCCGACCACGTTCCACCACGGCACTTCATCACGCAGCTGGAAGCGGGAGATCAATTCATCTGAGGTGAACGCTTTGTTGCCCACGATGTTGATCTGCTGAATCTGTGCGGAGACACCTTCCTGGAAAACGAATTTCAGATCTACGCGGTTACGCGGCAGCGGCGTGGCAATCGCTTTGACGCTGGCAGTGTATTTGCCGACGCTGTAGTAGAAATCCTCCAGCCCCTTCTCAATTGAGGAGAGGGTGGTGCGGTCCAGCGCTTCACCTACGCGGATCCCGGAAGCCTCAAGGTTCTGCTTCAGCTGATCTTCTTTCACCGCTTTGTTGCCGGAGAAAGTGATGCTGGCAATCGTTGGACGTTCTTTCACCTGGACAATCAACGTAGTACCGTCGCGCAGGACCTGAACATCTTCAAAGTTGCCGGTGGCGAACAGCGAGCGAATGGTGTTTCTGATGTCATCATCATTCACCGTATCGCCGACACGTACCGGCATGCTAATCAGAGCCGCGCCGACGGCGACTCGCTGTAGCCCTTCGAAATGAATATCCTTCACCACGAAATCGTCTGCACCGTAAACGGTGGCGCTGCTAAACAGCAGCGACGCTATGAGCAACTTTTTCATCGCCATCGTTGTTATGCGTTTTCCTAACACATCCCACGTCTGCCTGCATTCCAGCTATTACAGACGTGAGAAATCATTGAAAAGTGCAAGCCCCATTAACAGCACCAGCAGAATTGAGCCAATGCGATAACTAAAGTCCTGAACTCGCTCGGACACCGGTCCACCTTTGATCTTTTCGATCGCCAGAAAGAGCAAATGCCCACCATCTAATACCGGCAGTGGGAACAGGTTAATTATCCCTAAGTTGACGCTGATTAGCGCCAGGAACATCAGGTAGTAAATCACCCCATATTCTGCTGATAACCCGGCACCTTGCGCGATCGAGATCGGCCCGCTCAGGTTATTCAGCTTCACATCCCCGGTTATCAACTTGCCCAGCATGGAAACCGTCAGCTTCATCAACTGCCAGGTTTTTACACTGGCTTCGCCGATCGCGGCAAAAGGTCCATACTGCCTTACCGTTTTGTACTCATCAGGTAACGGAATCACACGAGGTATCACCCCCGCAAAGCCTTCCGCTTTATCACCTGGTTTCGCTTCGGGCGTCAGCGTTAACGCCAGAGATTCGCCATTTCGCTCGACTTCGAGCGCCATATTTTTGCCGGGGTTATCCCGCACCTGCACCACAAAAGTCTGCCATTGCGTTAACGGCTGACCATCGACTTTAACGATCCTGTCGCCTGCTTGCAAACCGGCTTCACTTGCCGGCGAGTTAGCCTGAACTTCAGCCAGCGTCGTTTCGATCTGCGGTCCACGTGGGCGTATCCCCAGTGCCACTACCGGGTCCTGCTTGTCTGGCTCAAACTGCCAGTCATGCAAATCCAGCTGTTTCTGTTGCGTGGCATTTTCACCAAACTGCGAGACGGTTAGCGTGGCATTCTGGTCGCCGATTTTACCGATCAGCGCCATACGAACTGCATCCCAATCAGGCGTTTCGATACCATCTACTGCTTTAAGTTCCATGCCGGAGGTAATTTGCGCTTCTGCCGCGACGGAACCGTTCAGAATTTCACCAACCACCGGACGCACACCAGGCACGCCGTGAATAAACACCGCCCAGTACGCAATAACGGCAAAAATGAAGTTCGCGATCGGACCTGCGGCAATAATCGAGGCACGCTGCCAAATCGCTTTGTTATTGAAGGCTTGATGACGAAGCTCGGCAGGAACGCTTTCAACACGTTCATCGAGCATTTTGACGTAGCCGCCAAGGGGGATCAGGGCAATGACGTATTCCGTGCCCTGACGGTCGCTGCGACGCCACAGCGCTTTACCGAAACCAATCGAAAAACGCTCAACTTTGACACCGCAGCGGCGCGCAACCCAAAAGTGGCCGAACTCGTGCACGGTAATCAGCACGCCGAGCGCCACAATAAAGGCTGCAAAACTCCAGAGTATACTCAACATCGTCGCCTATCCTCAGAGGGTGCGGAACACCAGCAGCAACAGGCAGGCAAAGACCGGCACCGCCGCTGTCAGGCTATCAATGCGATCGAGGATACCACCGTGACCCGGTATTAAGTTACCGCTGTCTTTGATACCGGCCTCACGTTTAAACATACTTTCCGTTAAATCACCCAGTACCGAAGCCAGCGCGGCGATGACGGCGCAGATAATCAGCGTTGAAGCATCGACGGTGAGCGGTGCGAAGGTGGCAAACAGCCAGGCGATAATCGCTGACGACAGCAATCCGCCAAAAAATCCTTCCCAGGTTTTACCCGGCGAGACTTTCGGCGCCAGTTTGTGCTTACCAAATAGCCTGCCAAACATGTAGGCACCCGAGTCAGCGCCCCACACCAGGAACATCACGAACAGCAGCCACCAGGCACCGGCGAAATGGTCGGTGTCATAGTGATACTGGCGCAATGCCATCATGCCCCAGAAGAAGGGGATTACGGTGAGGATGCCAAAAATCAGGCGTAGCGGACGTGAATTGCGCCAGACGGCAGCAGATGAGGGATAGAACAGCACCAGCAGCAGAGCGACGACCCACCAACCCAGAGAGGCCCACAAAGAGCTTTCCATCTGGACCTGATGTAAATCGCGTTGATAGGGTTGCAGCGTGAACAGCATCAGGGCAAGTAACAAACCACACAGCACAGCCAGCCAGATGCGTTGCTGACGGGTTGCCATACCCGCAAATTGCCCCCATTCCCAGGCGGCAAGCATACAGATGATGATGGTCGTAATCGCAAAACCGGATAGCGGTAACCAGAACAGCGCAGCAATCACCAGCGGAATTAAAATAAACGCGGTAATTAAACGAGACTTCAGCAAAGGTTACCCCCAGGTTGCTCAGGCGCCGCCTGGTGCAGTGCCGCCATAGCGACGCTCCCGCAGAGAGAAAGCATTCAGTGCACCTTCAAAAACGTGTTCATCAAAATCAGGCCAAAGAACATCGGTAAACCAGAACTCAGCATAGGCGATCTGCCACAGCAGGAAGTTGCTAATCCGATGCTCTCCCCCGGTCCTTATCACTAAATCCACCGGCGCCAGCTCGTTCATACACAGATACGGAGCCAGACTCTCTTCGGTTATCTGGTCAGGACGTAACAGCCCTTCCTGAACCTGTTCAGCCAGTTTTCTGGCACCCTGGATAATATCCCAACGTCCGCCATAGTTGGCAGCAATGTTGAGCGTCAGTCCATTATTTTGCTGAGTCAGTTCCTCGGCGCGACGAATGCGTTCCTGAATTCGGGTATTGAAACGGCTGATATCGCCGATAACACGCAAACGCACATTGTGCTTGTGCAGGCTTTTGACTTCGCTGTCGAGCGCCCAGACAAACAATTCCATTAAGGCCGTCACTTCCTGTACCGGTCGGCTCCAGTTTTCACTGCTGAACGCATAAAGCGTGAGCGCTTCCAGCTTATGGCTGACCGCAAAGCTGACGGCCCGGCGTACTGATTTTACCCCGGCTTTGTGGCCTGAAATACGCAGTTTGCCCTGATTTTTTGCCCAGCGACCATTACCATCCATAATGATGGCCACGTGACGCGGCGTGCAATCAGCCCGGTCATCGAATGTGTTGTGATTGTTGGACGACATAACGCGTAATAATTCCTTTCATCAGAAATGCTGTGGTTTCTGAATACATTGCGCCTGCAGCAAACACCGGCCTTCCGGCCGGCTGACATCGAAACAATGTCAGGCCGTGAAACGCGAGCGAGCGACTATACCATTTTCACCCAGAGCTAACAAATAGCGGGGACAATCAACCTGCTATGCGTAAACGTGGCAGCATTTCAGTGGCACACACCCGCGCTAACCGATCGATCTCCATTACCGCCTCAACGCTGTCTGGCTCTCCGCAGCTCAGCGACGCCAACACTTCACTGTTGAGCGCAGCGATATCGGTAAAGCGGATCTGATGCTGCAGAAATGCGGCGACCGCCACTTCGTTGGCTGCATTCAGCGTCGTCGTAGCGGCCTGGCCAGTTGCACAGGCGTCAATTGCCAGCTTCAGGCAGGGATAGCGCGCGTAATCCGGCTCAGCGAAGGTCAGCGCTTTCATTCGGGTGAAATCGAGCGGTGTGACGCCGGCAGAAATACGTGCTGGCCATGCCATGCTGTGGGCAATCGGGGTCCGCATATCGGGTGATCCCAGTTGCGCCAGCACGCTACCATCGCAATAACGCACCATCGAATGGATGACCGACTGCGGGTGCAGGATCACCTCCATCTGGGCGTCGGTTGCGTTAAACAGCCAGCGGGCTTCAATGTATTCAAGACCTTTATTCATCATGGTGGCTGAATCAACGGAGATTTTACGCCCCATTGACCAGTTCGGATGCGCACATGCCTGGTCTGGCGACATAGCGGCCAGCTCGGTTAATGGCGTGTCACGAAAAGGACCACCTGATCCCGTGAGGATAATCGACTCGATGCCGTTATCCCGCAGATCAGCGTACCCCAACTGATGCTGTATGGAAGCCGGTAAACTCTGAAAAATGGCGTTATGCTCGCTGTCGACCGGCAGCAGCTGTGCCTTATGATGCCGTACCGCCTCCATAAACAGGCGGCCGCATGTGACAAGAGATTCTTTATTCGCCAGTAACACGGTTTTACCGGCGCGGATGGCCGCCAGCGTCGGCAGCAGACCCGAGGCACCGACAATCGCCGCCATCACCTGATCGACGTCATCCAGCGCCGCCAGTTCACAGGCAGCCTGAACGCCGGAGAGCACTTCGGTAGTAACCTTGAGTGCTCTCAGTCGCTCACGCAGCGCCTGCGCGGAGGCATCATCCGCCATCGCCGCATAACGCGGCTGAAACTGCTGGCATTGCTCAGCCATTAACGCCACATTCTGACCAGCGACCAGCGCTGTTACCTGATATTGCTCAGGATTTTCCCGCACCACCGCTAACGTACTGGTACCAATTGAGCCGGTGGAACCGAGCAGAGTTAATCGTTTCATGACGCTTTCCGTGTGATGTCAAAGAAGATGGGCATCTTCCGCAGGGACCAAAATAAAACGCCGCAAGATAGTGCATTCCCGAACGGGTATACCTCTCTTGACGGCGTTGGTCAGGCAACGATGGAATCAGAACTCCATCAGTTCCTTTTCTTTCTCTGCCAGTGCAGCATCAACATTTTTAATGCGTGCATCGGTCATTTTCTGGATCTCGTCCTGCGAACGACGTTCGTCGTCTTCGCTGATCTCTTTATCTTTCAGCAGCGCTTTGATCTTGTCGTTGGCGTCGCGACGTACGTTACGTACCGCTACACGACCCTGTTCCGCTTCACCACGGACGATTTTGATCAGATCTTTACGGCGTTCTTCCGTCAGCGGCGGCAGCGGAACACGGATGTCGCTACCGGCAGAGCTTGGGTTCAGACCCAGATCTGATGCCATAATCGCTTTCTCAACCGCTGGACCCAGCGAGCGATCAAAGACGTTGATTTTCAGCGTGCGAGAATCTTCTACAGTGACGCTAGCCAGCTGACGCAGCGGCGTCGGTGTGCCGTAGTATTCAACAACAATGCCGTCGAGCAGTGAAGGCGAAGCACGACCGGTGCGCACTTTGCTGATAGTGTTTTTGAATGCTTCCACGCATTTGTCCATGCGCGTTTCAGCATCTTTTTTAATGTCGTTAATCACGTTGAAACCCTTGGATTCGGTTTGACCTGGCCATTTCCGGACGCGCCGGAAGCGGTATCGATAAACATCGATCATCCTGAATGGTGCGCGACGACCAGGCGTCGCGCCAACAGAATATACCCTATTTTACCTTGCGTCGGGTATTAATGCGTAATCAGGGTACCTTCTTTTTCACCCATCACGACGCGGCGCAGGGCGCCAGGTTTGTTCATGTTGAAGACGCGGATCGGCAGCTGATGGTCGCGAGCCAGCGTAAAGGCCGCCAGATCCATCACCTTAAGTTCTTTATCCAGCACTTCGGCATAGGTCAGCTGTTCATACAGCGTCGCATCCGGGTTTTTCACCGGATCGGATGAGTAGACGCCGTCTACTTTTGTGGCTTTCAGTACCACGTCTGCTTCGATTTCGATGCCGCGCAGACAGGCTGCAGAGTCGGTGGTAAAGAACGGGTTGCCGGTACCGGCGGAGAAGATGACCACACGGTTATTACGCAGCAGGCTAATCGCTTCAGCCCAGCTGTAGTTGTCACAGACGCCATTCAGCGGAATCGCCGACATCAGGCGCGCGTTGACATAAGCACGGTGCAGCGCATCACGCATCGCCAGGCCATTCATTACGGTTGCCAGCATACCCATATGGTCGCCGACCACACGGTTCATGCCTGCCTGTGCCAGGCCCGCACCGCGGAACAGGTTACCGCCACCAATAACCACACCTACCTGGATACCCAGCTCAACCAGCTCTTTCACCTCTTGCGCCATGCGGTCAAGCACACTCGCGTCAATACCAAAACCTTCGGCACCTTGCAGTGCTTCGCCACTCAGTTTTAGCAGGATACGTTGATATACAGGTTTTGCGTTGGTCGCCATGGTCAATTCTTCCTGGAAGATATGATGAAAAGGAGAAGTTAAATCTGATCAATCATCCGCTTAGCGAGAGAGAAAAGCTATTGGGAAGTGACTGAAAAAGTGCCTGCGACAAAACGCAGACAAAAAAGAACCGCCTTCCGGCGGTTCTTTCGGAACATTAAGACTGTTTGGACATTGCAGCAACTTCTGCTGCGAAGTCAGTCTCAACTTTCTCGATGCCTTCGCCCACTTCGAAGCGGATGAAGTTGATGACGTCAGCGTTTTTCTCTTTCAGCGCCTGGCCAACAGTTTTGCTCGGATCGATCACGAAAGCCTGACCAGTCAGAGAAACTTCGCCGGTGAATTTCTTCATACGGCCTTCAACCATTTTCTCTGCGATCTCTTTCGGCTTACCAGACTGCATCGCGATGTCCAGCTGAACCTGGTACTCTTTAGCGACCACGTCTTCAGACACGTCTTCCGGCTTAACGAATTCCGGCTTGCTTGCTGCAACGTGCATTGCAACCTGCTTAATCAGTTCTTCGTCTGCGCCAGTGGTAGAAACCAGAACGCCGATACGTGCGCCGTGCAGGTAGCTACCCAGCTCAGCACCTTCCAGAATTGCAACGCGACGGATGTTGATGTTCTCACCGATTTTTGCAACCAGTGCAACGCGCTCTTCTTCGAACTGCGCTTTCAGAACGTCAACGTCGGTCACTTTGCCAGCGGCAGCAGCGTCAACCACTTTGTCAGCAAACGCCTGGAAACCGGCATCTTTTGCGACGAAATCGGTCTGGCAGTTAACTTCCAGGATCACGCCGAAACCGTCAGCGATCTTGGTTTTGATCACGCCGTCAGCAGCCACGTTACCGGCTTTTTTCGCCGCTTTGATCGCGCCAGACTTACGCATGTTTTCGATGGCCAGCTCGATATCGCCATTCGCTTCAGTCAGCGCTTTTTTGCAGTCCATCATGCCAGCGGCAGTACGCTCGCGCAGTTCTTTTACCAGTGCAGCGGTAATTTCAGCCATTCCAGAATCCTCGATTCGTTTCTCAGTGCTTGCACACTGCCAGAAACTTGTTGCGGAAAATTTACTCTGCCCCGCCCGCCCATCGGATGAGCGTGACAAACTTAGATAAAATAAAGGGGCCTGTGCGGCCCCCTTAACAGATTACATCTGATGTCTAAGGGCTCTGCGTAAGAGCAAACCTTATCAGGCGTTTTCTAAAGATGCGTCTTCAGCCTGCTCTGCCAGATCCTGAGAACGACCTTCGCGCACGGTAGTAGCGACGGCAGTCAGGTACAGGCTTACAGCACGGATTGCATCGTCGTTACCAGGGATAACGAAATCAACGCCGTCCGGATCAGAGTTGGTATCAACGATAGCAAATACCGGAATACCCAGGTTGTTTGCTTCTTTGATTGCGATGTGCTCGTGGTCAGCGTCGATCACGAACAGTGCATCCGGCAAACCGCCCATATCTTTGATACCGCCCAGGCTGTTTTCCAGCTTGGCCAGTTCACGAGCGCGCATCAGCGCTTCTTTTTTGGTCAGTTTTTCGAAAGTACCGTCCTGAGACTGAGTTTCCAGATCTTTCAGACGCTTGATTGACTGACGAACGGTTTTCCAGTTAGTCAGCATACCACCCAACCAGCGGTGGTTAACGAAGAACTGGTCGCAGCTCAGTGCAGACTCTTTGATAGCTTCGCTCGCAGCGCGCTTAGTACCGACGAACAGAATCTTACCTTTACGGGAAGAAATTTTGTTCAGCTCAGCCAGAGCTTCGTTGAACAACGGTACGGTTTTCTCAAGGTTGATGATGTGAACTTTGTTACGCGCACCGAAGATGAACGGCTTCATTTTCGGGTTCCAATAACGGGTCTGGTGACCGAAGTGAACACCAGCCTTGAGCATGTCGCGCATGGAAACAGTTGCCATGATTACCTCTAAAGTTTGATTGGGGTTGGGCCTCCATGTATCCCATACAACCGACCTCTTACAAGGCACCCCGGCGTATGTGTCGATACATGTGTGTTTTAGTACACATAATGAGATTTATGCGTTTCCTGTAGCCCAGGGGGCTGACAGAGAATCGTCGGCGCGCTTTATATCACAATGCGCAGGAATACGCCAATAGTAGTTACCGGAAAACGGTGCTTCGCTTCCCGATTTGGCAGCCTAAATGGGTGCTGCTAACATGACTGCACAGAACTCAATTATTGTCGAAATTTTCGACAGCCGCGGATTAATTTAATGGCTATCTCAATTAAAACCCCTGAAGAAATCGAAAAAATGCGTGTTGCTGGCCGCCTGGCCGCTGAGGTGCTGGAAATGATCGCACCGCATGTGGTTCCGGGCGTCTCCACCGGAGAACTGGACCGTATTTGTCACGATCACATCACCAACAAGCAGCAGGCGATCTCCGCCTGTCTCGGCTACCACGGTTTCCCGAAATCAGTGTGTATCTCCATCAATGAAGTGGTCTGTCACGGCATTCCCAGCGATGACCGTCTGCTGAAAGATGGCGATGTGGTCAACATTGATGTCACGGTAATCAAAGATGACTACCACGGCGACACCTCCAAAATGTTTATCGTCGGCAAGCCGACCATCCAGGGCGAGCGCCTGTGTCGCGTCACCCAGGAGAGCCTGTATCTGGCGCTGCGTCTGGTGAAGCCAGGCATTCGCCTGCGCGAACTGGGCCGGGAGATTCAGAAGTATGTTGAAGCCCAGGATTTCTCCGTCGTCCGCGAATATTGCGGCCACGGCATTGGCAAAGGTTTCCACGAAGAGCCGCAGGTGCTGCATTACGATGCTGATGACGGCGGCGTAGTGTTGCAGGCGGGCATGACCTTCACCGTAGAGCCGATGGTCAATGCCGGTGATTACCGCATCCGCACCATGAAGGATGGCTGGACCGTGAAAACCAAAGATCGCAGCTTGTCCGCGCAGTACGAGCATACTATTGTGGTGACAGAGAACGGCTGTGAGATTCTGACGCTACGTGAAGACGACACCCTCCCTGCGGTGCTGGAAAACGTCGCGTAAATCTTTTCCCAACAGTACCAGGCCGACGTTAAGTCGGCTTTTTTATGTCTATGGCGCGAAGAAGAGACGATGTCGATGAGTGGTAGCGTGACCGAAGCAGTACACAAAGGCCTGACGGATTCCCCTGCCAACTGGCCTGATGAAGCCTTAACCCGCGAGAAACTCAAACTCTATCTCGAACAGTTCCAGCAGCATATGGGCGTCGCCTTTGATGCCGGCACCGATGTCGAATCGTTGATAGATGTACGTACGCTTTTTATCGATCGGCTGCTGCGTCGCCTGTGGCGTTTCTTCGGTTTTGATCAGATGAAAGAGATCGCCCTGCTGGCGGTCGGTGGCTATGGCCGTGGCGAACTGCATCCGCTGTCGGATATCGATGTGCTAATCCTCAGCCGTCAGCCGCTGGATGAGCAGGCGGCCCAGCGAACCAGCGAGCTGCTGACGCTGATGTGGGATTTGAAGCTGGAAGTGGGCCACAGCGTGCGTACGCTGGAAGAGTGTCTGCTGGAAGGCCTGTCGGATCTGACGGTCGCCACCAACCTGATCGAATCACGGATGCTCACCGGCGATGTCGCGCTGTTTCTCGAACTGCAAAAGAACATTTTCAGCGACGGCTTCTGGCCTTCGGCGCGCTTCTTTGCTGCCAAAATTGAAGAACAGCAGGAGCGCCATAAACGCTATCACGGCACCAGCTACAACCTGGAACCCGATATCAAAAGCAGCCCCGGCGGCCTGCGTGATATCCATATGCTGCAATGGGTGGCGCGTCGCCATTTCGGCGCCACCACGCTGGATGAGATGGTCGGTTTTGGCTTTCTCACCGAAGCCGAACGTAACGAACTCAACGAGTGTCAGGAGTTTCTCTGGCGCATCCGTTTTGCCCTGCATCTGACGTTAACGCGTTACGACAACCGCCTGCTGTTTGATCGTCAGCTGAATGTGGCGCAGCGCCTCAACTATCTCGGCGAAGGCAACGAGCCGGTTGAGCGCATGATGAAGGATTTTTACCGCGTCACGCGGCGCATCGGCGAGCTGAATCAGATGCTGCTGCAATTGTTTGATGAAGCGATTCTGGCGCTCTCCACCACCGAAAAACCGCGCAGCATCGATGACGATTTTCAGCTGCGCGGCGATTTAATTGATCTGCGCGACCCAACGCTGTTCGATCGCGAACCGCAGGCGATTATTCGTATGTTCTACGTGATGGTACGCAACGAGAACATCAAAGGCATCTACTCCACCACGCTGCGTCAGCTGCGCTATGCGCGGCGTCATCTCAAACAGCCGCTGTGCCAGATTCCTGAAGCACGTCAGACCTTTATGGCGATTCTGCGTCATCCTGGCGCGGTAAGCCGCGCGCTGGTGCCGATGCATCGCCACAGCGTGTTGTGGGCCTACACGCCGCTGTGGGGCAATATCGTCGGGCAGATGCAGTTTGACCTGTTCCATGCCTACACCGTGGATGAACACACCATTCGCGTGCTGCAAAAGCTGGAGAGTTTTGCCGACGAAGCCACGCGCCCGATGCATCCGCTGTGCGTGGAACTCTGGCCGCGCCTGCCACAGCCGGAGCTGCTGCTGATGGCGGCGTTGTTGCATGACATCGCCAAAGGGCGCGGCGGCGATCACTCGATTTTGGGTGCGCAGGACGCGCTGGACTTTGCCGAGCTGCATGGCCTCAACTCGCGCGAGACCCAGCTGGTTGCCTGGCTGGTGCGCCATCATCTGCTGATGTCGGTGACAGCTCAGCGCCGTGATATTCAGGACCCCACCGTTATCCAGCAATTCGCCGAGGTGATGCAGAACGAAAACCGCCTGCGTTATCTGGCGTGCTTAACGGTATCGGACATCTGCGCCACTAACGAAAGCCTGTGGAATAGCTGGAAGCAGAGTCTGCTGCGCGAGTTGTTCTTCGCCACCGAAAAACAGCTGCGTCGCGGCATGGAAAACAGCCCGGACCTGCGCGAACGCGTGCGCCATCACCGGCTACAGGCGCTGGCGCTGCTGCGTATGGAAAACCTCGACGAGGAGCGGCTGCAACACATCTGGAGCCGCTGCCGCTCCGACTATTTCCTGCGCCACACGCCTAATCAGCTGGCGTGGCATGCGCGCCATCTGATCAACCACGATTTAAGCAAGCCGCTGGTGCTGGTCAGCCCGCAGGCGACACGCGGCGGGACTGAAATCTTTATCTGGAGTCCGGATCGCCCCTATCTGTTCGCTGCGGTGGCTGGCGAACTGGATCGCCGCAACCTCAGCGTGCATGACGCGCAGATCTTTACCAGCCGCGACGGCATGGCGATGGATACCTTTATTGTGCTGGAGCCGGATGGCAGCCCGCTGGCGGCCGATCGCCATCCGATGATTATCCAAGCGCTGGAGCAGGCGATCACCCAAACCCAGTGGGTACCGCCACGCGTACGCCGTCAGTCGGCGCGCCTGAAGCACTTCAGCGTCGATACCGAAGTCAACTTCCTGCCAACGCATACCGATCGCCGCAGCTATCTGGAACTGATCGCGCTGGATCAGCCAGGCCTGCTGGCACGGGTGGGGGAAGTGTTTGCGGATTTAGGTGTCTCGCTACACGGCGCACGCATCAGTACAATTGGCGAACGGGTTGAGGATCTTTTCATCCTTGCCAACAGTGAACGGCGCGCGCTTGATGCCGAAATGCGCAATGTATTGCAACAACGGTTGACAGAGGCACTTAATCCAAACGATAAAGTGTGACCTACCCGTCATCATCCAAGCTGCAGGTGCGCTGGCTTTTCTCGCTCACCCCCGTCACATACTCATGTATGCTCCTGGGGATTTGCTGCGTTGCCGCCTTCCTGCAACCTGAATGATTTAGGGTATAACTAAGACTCATGCCCGGCATTTTCCGGGCATCCGCTATGAGAGAATCAGGAATTAATTATGCAACAGTTACAGAGCGTTATTGAATCTGCCTTTGAGCGCCGCGCCGACATCACGCCAACCAGCGTGGACAGCGCCACTCGTGACGCCATCAACCAGGTCATCGGTCTGCTGGACAGCGGTGAACTGCGCGTTTCTGAAAAGATCAACGGAGAGTGGGTAACGCATCAGTGGCTGAAGAAAGCTGTGCTGCTGTCGTTCCGCATCAATGACAACCAGGTCATGGAAGGCGCAGAAACGCGTTTCTACGACAAAGTTCCGATGAAATTCGCCAACTGGGACGAAGCGCGCTTCAAAAAAGAAGGTTTCCGCGTGGTGCCACCGGCCGCGGTACGTCAGGGTGCATTTATTGCCCGCAACACCGTGCTGATGCCATCTTACGTGAACATCGGCGCCTTCGTTGACGAAGGTACCATGGTGGATACCTGGGCGACCGTGGGTTCCTGTGCGCAGATCGGTAAAAACGTCCACCTGTCTGGCGGTGTGGGTATCGGTGGCGTGCTGGAGCCGTTGCAGGCTAACCCGACCATCATCGAAGACAACTGCTTCATCGGTGCGCGTTCAGAAATCGTTGAAGGCGTGATTGTGGAAGAAGGCTCCGTGATCTCCATGGGCGTCTACATCGGCCAGAGCACGAAAATTTATGATCGCGAAACCGGCGAAGTGCATTACGGTCGCGTACCGGCTGGTTCGGTCGTGGTTTCCGGCAACCTGCCGTCAAAAGATGGTAGCTACAGCCTGTACTGCGCGGTCATCGTGAAGAAAGTTGATGCGAAAACCCGTGGCAAAGTCGGTATCAACGAACTGCTGCGCACCATCGACTAAGGCGAATTTGCCTTAAAAAAACTTATCCGACGGGCCTTTTACGAGGCCCGTAATTTTTTATTTACACCCCCCGCCCGATAACCTGATTCTCTCCGCGAATTAACAAGTGCGTTTATTTTTCAAACAGGTCATAATCCGCGCCAGTTAACTCAGGCCGCGCACTTTTCATCCTGGTTTTTGTGTCTACAGTTGTTTAAGTATGCCGTAAGCGTTTTGGTTGCTGCGCTCTCGCCGTAGCCGGAATGATGATGATAGTCCTGCGCGCTCCCCCACTTTTGATGGAATATAACGCTATGTATGACAACCTGAAGAGCTTAGGTATTAGCAACCCCGACGACATTGACCGTTACAGCCTGCGTCAGGAAGCTAACAACGACATTCTGAAAATCTACTTCCGCAAAGACAAAGGCGAATTCTTCGCGAAAAGCGTGAAATTCAAATACCCGCGTCAGCGTAAAACCGTCGTGGCCGATCACAACAGCCAGGGTTACAAAGAAGTGCAGGAAATCAGCCCTAACCTGCGTTATGTGATTGATGAGCTGGATCAGATTTGCCAGCGCGATCAGGTTGAAGTGGATCTGAAACGCAAAATCCTCGCGGATCTGCGTCATCTGGAAAACGTGGTCTCTAATAAAATTACTGAAATCGAATCAGACCTCGACAAACTGACCCGCGGCGGTCGTTAATTCCCCCTCCTGCTTTACTCAGGCCAGCTTAATGCTGGCCTTTTTTGTCTGGCAGCGAAAGCAGCCAGGTATCAATCTGCGCCTGCTCCACCGCCCCACGATCGTGAGCATCGGCTGCCCAGTCAGCCTGAGCAATACGCTGTTGCCAGCGCGACTGGTGCAAACTGTTATCCGCCAGCGACAGCAAAGGAATGAGACGAACACTGACGCGATCGCGATTTTTCCACGGCCAGGGTTTAGCCGGATCGCTGTAAGGGGCGATCGCCTCCAGCGCGCCGGAGAGCGATCCCCCCTGCGCGTTCTGATAATGCCAGAGATCGTCGCTGCCATTTTTCTGCGCCAGCTGTGCCAGCGCGGTTAGCGCCTGTAGGTTGAAGTAGCTGTAATGAAACGATCGCGTGCGTGCCAGCTCGGCAGGCTGGGTGCCATCCGCACGGATTTGCTGATCGATTTTGCGACGTGCCAGCGTAACCATCGCCTGCACCGTCGCGCGATCGCCAAGATACCAGGCAATTCCCGCCACCTGCGTGCAATACCAGCTACCGTGATTATTGGCCGCCGCCGCTTCCTGTTGCGCCAGCGGGCTATGCTGCAACCAGTGCAAATAATCGCGAAACCATTGCTGCACGCCCTGTTCATCCGCGGATTGCCAGCCCGGCGCGCTGCGCAGCAGCTGCAACGCGTCCACTACGCGGGTGGCAAAATACCGTCCGTCCAGCACGCCGGTGTGACGTCCTTCCGCCCTGCCCGGTACACCCTGGGCAAAATTGAGGTTGGGATTCATGCGGCTACCGGGATTGATGAACCAGTGACGCACCATCGCCTGAGCTTTGTCGGCATAGCGTTGTTCACCCGAGAAATACCATGCCAGCGTCAGCGTCTGAAGATCGGCGGTAAAACGCGCCAGCCGCAGACCATCGCTCTGATCATTTTTGCTGGCGGGATTGACCTCGCCATCGCGCCGCTGCCACGGTACGCCATTGGGCTGGGTGTTATCCGGCCACCAGTAGGCGCTAAGGCTGAGATAGTCGTGCTTTGAGCCACTCGGCGGCAGCATCCCTTTATCCGTGACGCTGGGATTGGGATGCTTCAGCGCCCGATTCGCCTGCTGCTGCATATGCTGCCATGCGTCGAGGGTTGGCGGTGCCGCGTTATGCTGCGCCAGCTGTTGCCGCACCTGTTGTAAGTTCGTCAGGGAGAGAAACGCCAGTTCCGCCGCCAGACCAACACCGCTGTACAACCACAACGCAACCGCCAATACACCCGCCAGTTTCACCCGTTAATCCCCTTTAAATCAGGCTTGCTCGTCCAGTTGCAGCGCGACATACAACAGCAGACGATCGTCAAAGTTGCTCAGATTCAGACCGGTCAGCTCGGAGATACGGTTCAGGCGGTATTCCAGCGTGTTGCGGTGAATAAAGAGCGCGCGAGCCGTCGCGCTGGGCTGCACGTTATGGCTGAACCAGGCGATTAAGGTGCGACGCAGTAACCCATTGTTATCCATGTTCTTCAGCTTCGCCAGCGGACGGGCCAGTTCATTGGCCTGCCAGCCCCCACGCAGACTATCGAGCAGCACCGGCAGCACCAGGTCCTGATAGAAATAGCTGCGCTGCTCCGGCATACGTTGCTTGCCGACCATCATGGTGGTGCGGGCGGTACGATACGAACGCGCGATGCTGCCAGGTCCGGTAAAATAGTTGCCGAGCGCAATGCGCATCCGCAGATGGCCGCTCTCCTTCATACGCTGCAACAGTTGTTCTACCCGGCGGCGATGATCGTCCTGATCGTAACGACCGTGGGTATTCAGCGCCGGTTTCAGCACCACCATTTCAGTGAGCGAGACGATGGCGATCAGGTTATCGCGTTCGGGGGTGGTGAGCAGCGTTTGCAGCTGCTGTAACTCAGACATAGCGCTATCCACGCCGAGCTGACCACTATCTACCTCCACCACCGCTACCACACGGGGCTGGTTGAGATCGATGCCGAGCCGCTGCGCCCATTCGCTCAGCGCTGGCGACAGCGTTTCGCTCCGCACCAGATTGAGCACCAGCTCCTCACGCAGACGGCTATCCTGAGCCAGCATATGCAGCAACCGCGCCTGCTCCAGCATCATCTCTGCCGTCATACAGACCAGTTCGCCGTAATGGCGCAGTGCCACCGGCTGCCCGGTGAGGCCAATCACCCCAACGATTTCACCATCGATGCGCAGCGGCAGGTTAATGCCCGGCCGAACGCCATGCAGATGTTTTGCCACCGCTTCGTCAATATCCACCACCCTCCCCTGCGACAGCACCAGCAACGCACCTTCGTGCAATTCGCCAATACGCTCACGATCGCCACTGCCGATAATGCGGCCACGGGCATCCATCACGTTGACATTGCTATCAATAATTTTCATGGTGCGGGCAACAATATCCTGCGCAAGTCGCGCATCGAGATGATAGGTGGCCATCAATCACTCCAGGGAAAAGGATGAGGAGCCAGAATACGCGTCCACCTGGTCACTGACATTGTGCAACTGCACATAGCCAGATGGAGAATGCGGGAATTGCGGGAGAGGTCACATTCAGGGCCAGGTCAGCATCAATACCGCCCCGACAGATTTATCAATGACGCAAGATGCGAATTGATGCGCAGAAAGCCCCAAAAAAAAGCGGACCGAAGTCCGCTTTTGCTTAACGCTACAGAGATTACTGCATCAACAGGTACAGGCTGCTGTCGCCGCGCTGCACGTTCAGAGCCAGCACTGAGGGTTTGGTGTCGAGGATCTTGCGTAATTCGCCCAGATTCGCCACCGCCTGCTGGTTCACGCCGAGGATCACATCGCCTTTTTTCAGGCCGATGCGCGCCGCAGCACTACCCGGTTTCACGCTATCAACACGCACGCCTTTCTGGCCGTTGCTGTCAACGTTGCTCAGATCCGCACCTTCGATGCCGGTGTAGATGGTGGCGGACTGCACTTTAGCCTGGGTACTTTGTTGCAGCTCAACAGTGACGCTCACCGGTTTGCCGTCACGCAGCAGGCCAAGTTGCAGCTTGGTGCCAACCGGCAGTGAGCCGACTTCAGCACGCAGCGCCGCGAAGCTGGTCAACGGCTTGCCATTCATCGATACCACCACATCACCGGCTTTGATACCGGCTTTCGCGGCGGCCGAGTTTGGCAGCACCTGGCTTACAAAGGCACCGCGCTGCGCATCGACTTTCATCGCTTTCGCCAGCTCGGAGTTCAGCTCGGTACCCATAATGCCCAGCTCGCCGCGTTTCACCTGGCCGTATTCCACCATCTGCGCGCTAAGGTTTTTCACCATATTACTTGGGATGGCGAAACCAATGCCGATGTTGCCGCCGTCCGGCGCCAGGATCGCGGTATTGATCCCAATCAGCTCACCGTTCAGGTTCACCAATGCGCCACCAGAGTTACCACGGTTAATCGCGGCATCGGTCTGGATAAAGTTTTCGTAGTTTTCGACGTTGAGGCCGCTACGACCCAGCGCCGAAACAATGCCCGAGGTTACGGTTTCGCCGAGGCCGTACGGGTTACCAATCGCAACGGTATAATCGCCGACGCGCAGTTCGTCAGAATCGGCAATCTTAATCGCCGTCAGGTTTTTCGCATCGTTCAGCTGGATCAGGGCAATATCCGACTGCGGATCTTTGCCAATCACCTTCGCGTCATAGCGACGGCCATCGCTCAGCTGCACCTGAATTTTCGTGGCGTTATCAACTACGTGGTTGTTGGTCACCACATAGCCTTTCTCAGCGTTGATCACCACGCCAGAACCCAGTGCGCGGAATTTCTGCTGCTGGGTGTTTTCACCACCGCCGCCACCGCCTTCGCTATCGCCGCCACCGCCCTGACACATCGGTGAATTCTGGAACGGCGAGCCGTCCTGGCAGAACGGTGAGTTATCACCAAAGAACTGCTGGAATTGCTGCGGCATACGCGGCGTCTTCACCGTGGTGCTCCCTTCCACACTGATACTCACTACGGAAGGCATCACTTTTTCCAGCATCGGTGCAAGGCTGGGCAACTGTTGACTGGAGGAGGAAGCTGTCTCCGCCGCGAAAACACTGACAGGGCTTAACGCCATGCCCAGACTAAGCGCCAGCGCACTCAACATTAATGTGCTTTTTTTCATTCGTCTGTGTCTCATTTAAGATTTACGTCCAGACCATTGCTGTGGTCGTGATGGTGAGATTAAATTTTTAGCGCGAAGTTCCTGATAAAGTTTTGGGTAAAAGTAAAAAATTATTCTGCGCCTTTACAAAACTTCGCTTATTCCACCGCCATCAAACGACGGTACTCATCCCAGGCATAAAGATCGGTCATGCCACTGATATAGTCCTGAATCAGACGCGAGCGATAATAACGCTCCCACAGCAGGCGTTCATATTTGTGCGCCACAATCAGCGCGCGCATTTTTTGCTGATATGCTTTGCGATGTTTTCCAGAAAGTTTATGGAACAGCCGCGTTTCAATCGGATGTTTAGGCAAAAAGTCATCATTCATTAGGGTGGTGAACTGTTCATAATCCAGCGCCATCAATGACTGATAAATTTCCAGTAACCCTTTAATTACCCGATAGCCTTGCAATTCCAGTTGCTCGACTTCCGGGTGATTAAACACCTGCTGACGCGCTACGGTCTTAAATAACTTCAGCAGACGCCCTTCTTCACCATCATCCTCGAGCAAGGCGTGGTTAAAATTCCCTTCAAAAATAGCCGGTAAGTTATCAATAAAACGGCGTACCGCATGGCCGACTAACACATTTTGCACGTTAACACGTAGCGACATAAAGAACTGATCGCCCTTGCTGCGCCGTTTTTTCTGGCAGGACTCTCGCCAGGCTTCACCAATGGTACGACTGAACGCATCACCGGTTTTTACTGGTCCCCAGGCTTTCAGTAAATAATCGTACAGCGTGTCGACATTAAAGATATCTTTCTCTACCGCGTCGTCCAGATCGGCGATGCAATAAGAGATATCGTCGGCGGCTTCCATTATCCAGGTCAGCGGATAGCGATGATGTTCTTTAATATTGGTCGCCTCTCGTAGATCAGCGACATATTCCCTTTCGGATAAATAGAATCCCGGCTTTTTCATTAATACGCTGAATTCGGCCGGTTTATCGCCCTGCCACCAGGCCGGGGCGGTATATTTTAAAATACAGGCCACCTGTGCGTAGCTGAGATTCAGCTGCAACAGGGTATGGACCATGCGAATCGCCTGCGCATTGCCCTCGAAGTGGCACAAATCCTGACGAATCATTGCATTCAGGCGGTCAAAATCGGCGCGTTGTTCATCATCTTCCACCCCGGCCACCAGCGGATCGACCAGTTCAGCCGGTAAATTATCATCGAACCAGTCGTTAATGGCGGCTTCGCCAAAGTGGCCAAAGGGTGGATTGCCGACATCGTGCAGCAGACAAGCCATCTCAATCAGGCTTTCAAACGCGCCTTCCAGTTCATCCAGCCCGTAATTCGCCAGCCCGCCACCCTGGGTTTTCAGGGTTTGCAGGATCTCTTTCGCGATATAACGTCCGGTTTGCTGCACTTCCAGCGAATGGGTTAGGCGCGAACGCACCGCCGCATTTCGCTCCAGCGGAAATACCTGGGTTTTTTGTTGCAGACGACGAATCGCGGCGGAGTTAATAATACGTCCGCGATCGCTCTCAAAATGGCGGGTAATAAAGTATTCCCCTTCGGGATCTTTGCGGCTGGTATATGGACGCGTGAAACTGATCTTCTTCCTGAAATTGATCGTCGCCATAATTACCCCTTATTTTTTCGTGAATTCTTCCTCAGACAGCCATGATAGACTATGCCTCACTTTTGCGGTTTACATCCACAACATTAGCGAGACTCTTCTATGAAAGCAGGCATTATTGGCGCGATGGAGCAGGAAGTTACCCTGCTGCGTGACAAAATTGAAAACCGTCAGACGCTGACGCTGGCCGGGTGCGAAATTTACACTGGCACGCTGAATGGCGTTGAGGTTGCTCTGCTGAAATCGGGCATTGGTAAAACCGCCGCCGCACTCGGCACCACGCTGCTGCTGGAGCTGTGCAAACCGGACGTGGTGATCAACACCGGTTCGGCCGGTGGCCTGGCCTCCACCCTGAAAGTGGGTGATATCGTGGTCTCTGACGAAGTGCGTTATCACGATGCTGACGTCACCGCCTTCGGTTACGAGCCGGGTCAGATGGCCGGTTGCCCGCCCGCTTTTATTGCTGACGAGAAACTGATCGCCGCCGCCGAGCAGGTGATCAAACAGCTGGATCTCAATGCGGTACGTGGCCTGGTAGTCAGCGGCGATGCCTTTATTAACGGTGCGGCCCCCCTGGCCCGCATCCGCAGCACCTTCCCACAGGCGATTGCGGTAGAGATGGAAGCCACGGCGATTGGTCATGTTTGCCATCAGTTCGGGGTGCCGTTTGTGGTGGTTCGCGCCATCTCTGACGTTGCCGATCAGCAATCGCATCTCAGCTTCGACGAGTTCCTCAGCGTCGCCGCGCAGCAATCATCCCTGATGGTTGAAAATCTGCTGGCTCATCTGGCACATGGTTAAATCGGTTCTGCTGGCCGGGCTGCTGCTGTTTTGCAGCAGCGGGCTGGCCGCCGCGCCGCGCGTTATCACCCTCGCGCCGCATCTGACGGAACTGGCTTTTGCCGCCGGTATTACGCCGGTGGCGGTCAGCGCCTGGTCCGATTATCCGGCCGGGGCAAAATCACTGGAGCAGGTGGCGAACTGGCAGGGCATCCGCATTGAACGCATTGCGCAGCTCAAGCCGGATGTGGTGCTGGCCTGGCGCGGCGGCAACCCGCAACGCCAGGTCGAACAACTGCAACGCTTAGGTATTAAGGTGGCGTGGATCGATCCGCAGACCATTGATCAGATGATTGATGCGCTGAGCGATCTGCAACGCTGGAGTCCGCAGCCCCAGCAGGCGGTACAGGCCGCTCAGGCGCTGCGCAACGAGGAGCATCGTCTGCGTCAGCAATATCAACAGCAAACGCCGGTCCGGATATTTTTGCAATTTGGTCAGCAGCCGCTGTTTACCGCGTCACGCAACACGCTACAAAATGAAGTGATTGAACTGTGCGGAGGACGCAATATCTTCGCCGACAGCACGGTGAGCTGGCCGCAGGTCAGCCGCGAACAGGTACTGATGCGCCATCCACAGGCAATCGTTATGGGCGGCAATGCCGCGCAGGCAAAGAGCATCGCGCAATTCTGGCAACCGCAGTTACAGGTGCCGGTGATTGCGATTAATGATGACTGGCTGAGCCGACCCGGCCCGCGGTTGCTCCTGGCGGCGCAACAGCTGTGTGCGACACTGCATCCGGCGAAAATCAGCACCAAAAACGACTAAAGAATCAGCAAAGATTGTCGTTAATCAAGTAACAAGGCACGGCGGCCACGTATGCTCTGTGCCCTTTTTGCGCAAAGCGCATTTTTGACTTCACCAGGAATTCATCATGACCAGAGCTATGCTGCTGGCCATAGGGCTTGTGATCGCCGGACCTCTCGGTGCGGCATCAACCACCGGCTCTATTGCCGTCTCGCTAACGCTATTCTCTCGCTGCAATATCTCCCGCCCTGGCGTGCAATCCCTGCCTGCCATTGATTGCGGTCGCCATTTCAGTACGCAGCCACGCGTGACGCAAAGTACGTTAACCAGTGATGCAAAGCGCCACGAAACGTCGCGCTTAGTGACCATTGAGTGGTAGCAGTAAATGGCCGCCAGGACGGCGGCCAGAGGGAAATCAGATACTGAAGGAAGAACCGCAGCCGCAGGTGGTTTTGGCGTTCGGGTTGGTAACAATGAAACGTGAACCTTCCAGGCCTTCGGTGTAATCCACCGAACCCCCCACCAGGTATTGCAGGCTCATCGGGTCTACCACCAGCGACACACCCTGTTTTTCGATGGTCATATCGCCGTCATTCATTTGATCGTCGAAAGTGAAACCGTACTGGAAGCCGCTACAACCGCCACCGGTGATGTATACACGCAGTTTCAGTTCGGGATTCTCTTCATCCGCGATCAGATTTTTCACTTTTTTGGCTGCTGCATCGGTGAATTGCAAAGGCAGTGCTGCTACATCGTCACTCATCTTTTACTCCGGGTAAACGTCCAGGTCAGAAAACGACCTCAATTACGCTATTATCTGCCAGCCGCACAGTGCAATCAAGTGCTGCCCTTCGCACTGCGTGCCGCCTGTTATGTATTAAAGTATAGCCATGAGACGGCTTTAGCGCCCAGCTGCCTTTCACCCCAGGCGGATCTTCCCGTAGAATGACGCCAGATTTTTTCCAGAACAGCAGGAGCCGAAGAATGAGTAAGTCAGAAAACCTGTATGCCGAAGCGCAACGCCTAATCCCTGGCGGTGTGAACTCCCCGGTACGAGCCTTTACCGGTGTGGGCGGCGTGCCGCTGTTCATTGAACGCGCTGAGGGCGCCTGGTTATATGATGCCGATGGCAAAGCCTATATCGACTATGTCGGATCGTGGGGTCCGATGGTGTTGGGTCATAACAACGCCACCATCCGTAACGCGGTGATTGAAGCGGCCTCACGCGGCCTGAGCTTTGGCGCACCGACCGAGATGGAAGTCAAAATGGCGCAGCTGGTTTGCGAGCTGGTGCCGAGCATGGACATGGTGCGTATGGTCAACTCCGGCACCGAAGCCACCATGAGTGCCATTCGTCTGGCGCGTGGTTTTACCCATCGCGACAAGATCATCAAATTTGAAGGCTGCTACCACGGCCATGCCGACTGCCTGCTGGTAAAAGCCGGCTCCGGCGCGCTGACCCTCGGCCAGCCAAACTCACCGGGCGTACCGGCGGATTTCGCCAAACATACCCTGACCTGCACCTACAACGATCTGGCTTCGGTACGCAGCGCGTTCGAACAGTATCCGCAGGATATCGCCTGCATCATCGTGGAGCCGGTCGCGGGTAACATGAACTGCATTCCGCCGCAGCCGGACTTCCTGCCAGGCCTGCGCGCGCTGTGCGACGAGTTCGGCGCGCTGCTGATCATCGACGAAGTGATGACCGGCTTCCGCGTGGCGCTGGGCGGCGCGCAGGCGTACTACGAGGTCACGCCGGATCTGACCTGCCTGGGCAAAATCATCGGCGGCGGTATGCCGGTGGGCGCGTTTGGTGGTCGTCGTGACGTGATGGAAGCGCTGGCACCCACCGGCCCGGTTTACCAGGCGGGTACGCTGTCCGGCAACCCGATTGCCATGGCTGCCGGTATTGCCTGCCTGACGCAGATTGCCCAGCCGGGTACGCATGAAACCCTGACCGGGTTGACCACTCAGCTGGCGGAAGGCCTGCTGGCGGCGGCGCAGGCTGAAAACATCCCGCTGGTGGTTAACCACGTTGGCGGCATGTTTGGTCTGTTCTTTACCGATGCCGACAGCGTGACCTGCTATCAGGACGTGACGCAGTGCGATGTGGAGCGCTTTAAGCGTTTCTTCCATCTGATGTTGCAGGAGGGGGTCTATCTCGCGCCTTCCGCCTTCGAGGCGGGCTTTATGTCGCTGGCGCACAGCCAGGAAGATATTCAGCGCACCATCGATGCCGCGCGTCGCTGCTTTGCCCAGCTGTAAGTAAACAGGGCGCC
The DNA here is from genome assembly GCF_059730485.1 of Pantoea sp. X-Soil-TKNS-1207. Lineage (NCBI taxonomy): Bacteria > Pseudomonadati > Pseudomonadota > Gammaproteobacteria > Enterobacterales > Erwiniaceae > Pantoea > Pantoea sp. X-Soil-TKNS-1207. The sequence continues at coordinate 870,616 of NZ_AP035958.1, read as the reverse complement.
GCAAGGCGCCCTCATCTGCACTGATCCGTCGCGGCACGATTTTCATGCCTCCCCCTACGCCCCTGTCGTAGGGGGCGGATTTATCCGCACCGCCGCAATTGACGATCATGACGGTAGCTACGTTTACCTTACCCGCCGCAGCAACCAGATAAAGTACGGTGCGCCAAAGAAGGTCGCCATCAACCCGGCCGGGATCTGATTCGGAAACGCCAGCATACGTCCGCACCAGTCGGCAAACACCATCAAACCCGCCCCCAGCAGACCGGCCATCAGCACCTGCGGCAGCGCACGGCGGAAGCCGAGCATCCGCACGATATGCGGCGCCATCAGCCCCACAAAACTCAATGGCCCGATAGTCAGGGTGGCCGTCGCCGTCAGCGCCGCCGCCAGCAGCAGCAGACTCAGACGCGAAGTCGTCAGCCTCATACCCGCCGATCGCGCCGTCGCGCTACCCAGCGGCAGCAGCGTAAGCCAGCGGCTTGCCAGCGGAGCCAGCGCCACCAGCACCACGGCACAGACCGCGCTTTGTATCGCCTGCGTCATCGTGATGTTGTAGGTCGATCCGGAAATCCAGCTCAGCAAACCGCCCATACGCGGATCGCCGCTCGCCAGTAACAGCATCAGCAAAGTCACAAAGGCGCTGTTCAGTGCCATCCCCGCCAGCAGCATCCGCTCCGGCGAGAAGCCGCCCCGGCTGGCCACCAGCATGATGGTCAGCAGGGTGACCGCAGCGCCGATTGCGCCAGCGGGCAGCAGCCAGGCAACCGCATTGCCCGGCACGAAAAACATCATAACGACAACGCCACAGGCCGCACCGGAACTGATGCCCAGCACTTCCGGGCTGGCCATCGGGTTGCCGGTTAAGCGCTGAATCAGCGCGCCTGCCACGCCAAGCATCAGGCCCACCACCAGCGCAGCCAGCACGCGCGGTGCACGCCACGGCAGCAGCTGGTGCAGCATATCGCCGCTCACCCATACCCAGCTGTGCGCATCGCGACCAAAAGTCACCCCCACCAGACTGAGCAGCGCCAGAACCAGCACGCCGCACAGACACCAGCGCAGCACGGCCTGACGTTCAGCGGGGACGTTATCGCCCTGATTGAGCAGCGGAGGCACCGAACCGGTACGCAGGCGCGGCAGCAGCCACAGCAGAATCGGTACGCCAATCAGCGCCGTCGCTGTCCCGGTGGAGACTTCACGCCAGTGCTGAGTCAGCCACACCACGCATTGATCCGCCAGCCACAGCAGCAGCGCACCAATCAGCGGGGCCAGAAACATCCGGCTGATCAGACGGCGGCCGCCCAGCATCTTCGCCAGTAGCGGCGCAAACAAGCCGATAAAACCGATAATCCCCGCCACGTTCACCAGCTGGGCGCTGAGCAGGATCGCCAGTGCCAGCGACGCGACACGCGCCAGCGATAGCGCCAGGCCGAGGTTTTTCGCCACGCCATCGTCCAGCCCCATTAGCGTCAGCGGACGCAGCAAGGCCAGCGCCAGCACAAACGCCAGCAGCAGACGCGGCCACAGCAGAGCAACGTTGTGCCCATCCAGCTGGTTGAGCGCGCCAGTGCTCCACAGAAACATATTCTGCAACTGGTCATGATTGAAGATGGCGAAGATCTGGTTAACCGCTCCGGCATACAGGCTGAGCACCAGCCCCGCCAGAATCAGCGTCACCGGCGACAGACGTTTGCCCCAGGCGACGCCAAATACCAGAATGCCAACCACCACTGCGCCGCCTAACGCCGCAAACTGCTGCGTCAGCGCACCGCCGGGCAGCTGCCACAGGGTCGCGACCGTTAAGCCAAGCTGAGCGCCGGATGAGACGCCAAGGGTGGTGGGTTCCGCCAGCGAATTCCGCAGCACCTGCTGAAACAGCAAACCGGCAAGGCCCAGTCCGGCCCCCACCAGCAGCGACAGCGCCAGCCGCGACAACAGGCTGTGATGAAACACCACCTGCTGGATATTGTTGATGTCCGGCGCGACAAACGCCTGCGCCCACTGCGCCATCGGCAGCGCCTGACGCAGGTTCACCACGGTTAAGGCCAGCGCCAGCAGAAACAGCGCACTCAATAGCGCGACAGGAAAAAGACGATTGCGCATCAGTGCGACTCCAGCGCGTGTTCCAGCACGCGGACAAATTTCAGTGCCGAGTAAGTGGCGCCGTAATACCAGACGGCCGGTACGCGCTGAAAACGCCCGGCGCGCACAAACGGCAGCGCCTGCCATAGCGCCGTGGCCATCACTTCCTGCATCTGCATCTCATTGTCATGGCCGAAGCAGATCACCGGCACGTCACCAACCGCCGCCAGCCGCTCCAGCCCGATCACCGCGCTGCCCCAGAAGTTAGTTTCCCCCTGCCAGGCGCTTTGCAGCCCGAGGTGCTCCATCACTTCAAGAAATAGGCTGTTCTTACCGAAGGTAATGGCATGGCGGCTATCGAGCAGCGACATCAGCAGAATCGGTCGGCCCGCCCACGGCCTGAGACGCTCGCGCGCCGCAGCCAGCACGCCATCGACATACTGCAAATGCTGCACCGCCTGTGCCTCACGACCAATGCGCGCAGCCAGCGCGTGCAGCGAAGTGCGCGCAGTGCTGAGCGGTTTGCCGTCGCCGCTGTTCAAATCAAATCCCATCACTGGCGCGATACGGCTCAGATTCTCCGCCGAGCCGTAACCATTGGAACGCAGAATCAGCGAGGGCTGGAGCTGAGTCATCAACTCCAGATTGGGTTCGGTACGCAGACCGAGATCGACGGTGCCAGCCGGTAGCGCTGGTTCGCCGACCCAGATGCGATAGTTAGGCATATCGGCGACACCCAGCGGTGCCACTCCGAGCGCCATCAGCAACTCGGTGGGCAGCCACTCCAGCGCCAGAATGCGCTGCGTATCCGGCAGCGCGGCAGCCAGCGGCGCCATCCTGAGTAATGGCGAGAGCGCCAGCGCCGCCAGCAGGCGGCGTCGTGAAATATCGAGCATCGCGTGCCTCAGTAAACGAAACTGACGGGCGCACCGCCCTGCGGATGGGGCAGAATCCCCATTGGAATACCGTAGATACTGCCCAGCACCTCAGGCTGCATGATCACCTCCGGTCCCCCTTCGGCAATCATTTCACCGCCCCGTAACGCCACCAGCTGGTCACAATAGCGTGCCGCCATATTGATATCATGCAGCACCGCGATCACCGTTAAGCCCCGCTGCTGGCTGAGACGCTGAATCAATGCCAGCACTTCAACCTGATGCGCGATATCCAGCGCCGAAGTGGGTTCATCCAGCAGCAGGCAGCGGCTGTTTTGCGCCACCAGCATCGCCAGCCAGGCGCGCTGACGTTCGCCGCCGGACAGACTATCCACCAGACGCCCGGCAAACGGCTTCAGCCCCACCAGGGCAATCGCCTCTTCTACGCGGTCACGATCTTCCTGACCATAGCGACCCAGCGCGCCGTGCCACGGATAACGACCAATCGCCACCAGCTCGCGCACCGTCATCCCTTCCGCCGCCGGTAACTGCTGTGGCAGATAGGCCACCTGACGGGCAAAGTCCTTGCTGCCCCACTGCTCCACCGCCTCACCATTCAGCAACACGCGGCCTTCACTGGCGGCCTGATGGCGTCCCAGCATTTTCAGCAACGTGGATTTCCCGGACCCGTTATGACCAATTAAGGCCGTCACTTTGCCCGGCGCGAAGGTGAGAGAGAGCGGATGCAGCAACGTGCGTCCGGGCACGCTAAAGCTGACGTTTTCGAGCGTAAAGGTGGTCTCTTCGTGGTGCGGATGCTGCATGGTAATCCCTGGAGTTACGGGCGCAGATCGCGCCCTTTTCTATCAGAAACGGAAGGTCGCCGTAGCAACCACCTGGCGGCCTGCGCCCCAGAAACAACCGTATGTCTGGAAGCAGCTTGCGACATATTCACGGTCGAGCAGGTTATTAACGTTTAAGGCAACACTTGAACCGTAAAGCCCAATGCGGCCCAAATCATATTTCACCATCGCATCCATGACGGTGGCGCTGCCGACTTTAAAGGTATTTGCCGGGTCGCCATAACTTGAACCAATGAAGCGACCACCAGCGCCAACGCTCAGTCCACTCAGCGCCCCTTCGTGGAAGGTATAATCGCTCCACAGTGATGCCATCTGTTTTGGCACCTGCACGGGAGTATTCCCTTTCAGGGTGGTGTCTTTGGTGTATTCCGCATCGGTATAGGTGTAAGAGGCGGTCATGTTAACGTTAGAACTGACAGCGGCTTTTGCTTCCAGCTCCGCGCCTCGTGCGCGAATTTCGCCAGCCGGAACCTGCTGTAAACCATTATTAGGATCTGCAGTCAGGTTATTGGTTTTCGTCAGATTATAGAGTGCGGCAGTCAATACAATCGGACGATCTTTTGGCACGTATTTCACGCCCACTTCGTATTGTTCGCCTTTGGAAGGCGCGAAGCTCTGGCGTGGAGTGCTAAACAGATCGAAGTCATTCGGCTCAAAGGACTGGCTATAGCTGAAGTATGGCGTGATGCCATTATCAAACAGGTAGTTAATACCGCCACGCCAGGTAAACTGACTGTCGTTGCGAGAGACACTACCGTTGTCGCTACGCACAACGCTGTTTTGCTCCAGCCAGTCATAACGACCACCCAGGGTCAGGAGCCACTTATTCCATTCCGCCTGATCCTGCACGTAAAGACCCGTCTGCTTCATTTCGTTGAGCTGATAAGGTGCGGCAGATCCGAAATCGAAATCGTCATGCTGGGGATTATAAAGATCCATTGGCGTGGCAGATCCGAAAGTTGCGCTGATATCATTACGCATACGCTGGAAATCTACCCCGGTCAGCAACACATGCTGTACATCGCCAGTGCCAAACTTGCTCTCCAGCTGCGTGTCCACAGCGAAGTTCTGCAAACGTTCATGATCAACCACGGTATTACGAACTAAGGTATGGTCAAGTTCGGCAACCGGTACCGTTGGGCAACTCGACGCAGTACAAATGCCCTGGCCGTAAACACTGTTCTGCGCGGTTTTCATTTCGGTGAAACGCAGGTTCTGCCTGACCGTGAAAGTATCATCAAAACTATGCTCAAAGGCGTAGCCAACCATTCGCTCAGAGCGGGAATAGGTATTGTTAGAGGCGCCTTCATTGAAATTCGTTGGCAGACGGCTGCCATCAGGCAGAGGTTTTACCGTGCCTTCTACCGGCAACCAGCCGTAGTAACCGGTTTCCGGTTCATTTTGCAGATATGAAAGAAAGGTGAAGCTGGTACGATCATTTGGACGCCAGGTAAAAGACGGCGCAATGGCATAGCGTTTTTGCTTCGCATTCACCTGCTGGTCGTTATTAGAACGCGCCATACCTGTCAAACGGTAAGAAAACTCGCCGTTATCATCCAGCGCATCGCTGAAGTCGAAGCCGGTTTGCATCAAATTGTCCGTACCCATTTTGAACTGCACTTCGCGAAGCGGTTCAGTGGTTGGACGCTTACTGACCATGGTGATAATGCCACCGGGATTACTCTTGCCGTACAGGACAGACGTTGGGCCACGCAGGACTTCTATACGCTCAAGCATATAGGGATCGATGACCGCATCGTTATAGAAGTTGCCCTGCATCTTCAGGCCATCTAAATAGTTATTTTGGTTCTGCCCGCTGGATGAGAAACCGCGAATGATCACTTGATCGTAAGTGTTAGATGAACCACGCGTGCCACTCATTACGCCCGGAGTGTAAGCCAGCGCCTCTTTAACTGAGTTGGGTTGGCGAGTGTCTAATTCCTGCCGTGTAATCACAGAAACCGACTGCGGGTTTTTCTCAATTGGCGTATCGGTTTTCGTGCCGGTCGCACTGCGTTTCGCGGCGATAGTCGGTGCCGGTCCCCAGGCGCTTTCCTGAGTGACGGCATTGCCGCCATCAGCGCTAACCACCACGGTATCTTCTGCCAGCGCATGGGCGCTAAGGGTGCCCAGGGTTAAGGAAATTAATAAAGCGAGCGGGCGTTTGGTAGGGACGCCACGCAGGTAACAAGGAAAGGTAGTACGCGCATTCATTTGAGGATCTCTCGAAAAGTTATCGGTGCAGGCGAATGTAAACGAGAATGATTATTATGAAGGTTGGATTTTAGGCGAAACGCTGCAAGATCCGCAAGATGTAATGCCTGATGGCGGTGCGTTTGGCGCAAGTTCGCTCATTTTGTTTCAGGAAAAACAGACATAAAAAAAGGGTGCCGGAGCACCCTTTTTTAAGATTCAGCCACTTAGTTGTTGCCGAACATCTCTTTGATCCAGCCAGCGACACCGTTGCTGTCTTTCTGCTCTTGTTGCTGCTGCTGTTGCAACTGTTGCTGCTGCTGGACCTGCTGTTGTTGCTGCTGGCACAGCGAGTTCGGATCGAGCGTCCACACCGGCAGCGAGCGCCAGGTGCTGCTGCCGCTGCCGCAGACAAAGTTCCCGGCGGAATCGACGTTCATCTGGGTGATATCTTCCGGCGGCGTCAGCACCAGCGGCATCGGCGCCTGGTTATCCAGATAGCGGCGATAGAGCTGCATCGCACCGCTGGCACCGTACAGTTTGGTGGTCTGGTTGTTGTCGCGGCCAACCCAGGTGATCGCCACTTCTTTGCCATCAACACCGGCAAACCAGCTGTCGATCAGGTCGTTGGTGGTACCGGTTTTGCCTGCCAGGTGCGCATTCGGGAAACGCGCGCCCAGCGCCCGTGCCGTACCGTGATCCGCCACCTGCTGCATGGTATACAGCGTCAGATACGCCGCCTGCGCCGGTTCCACACGCTGGGCCTGCGGATAGCTCTGGTACATTACCGTGCCATCTTCCGCAATCACCGAACGCACCGCCGACAGCTCAGCACGGTTGCCGCCACTGGCGATGGACTGGAACGCCTGCGCCACTTCAATCGGCGTCAGGTTAAGCGCCCCGAGCAGCATCGCCGGTACCGGATGCAGCTGATCTTTCGGCACCCCGAGTTTGCTCCAGGTATCCACCACCGAATCCAGCCCCATCGTCATACCGAGGTTAACCGTCGGCACGTTCATGGAGTTGGTCAGCGCATCCACCAGCATCACTTTGCCGCTGAAGCGACGATCGTCATTGAGCGGCTTCCAGATGGTGCCGTTCGGCTGTTTCAGCGCGATAGGTTCATCGGCGATCCAGCTGTTGAGACGATAAGAATTCGGCTGGCTCAGCGCGGTCAGATAGGTTGCCGGTTTTGCCAGCGAGCCGATGGAACGACGCGCCTGCAACGCACGGTTGTAACCCGCGAACTGCGGATCGGAGCCGCCAACCATAGCGCGGACTTCACCACTGAAACGATCCACCACCACCATCGCGGTTTCCAGATCTTTCAGGCCACGCTGTTTTTTCAGCGTCGGGATACCGTCTTCAACCGCTTTTTCCGCCGCATCCTGCGAGATCGGATCGAGGGTGGTGAAGATCTTCACGCCGGAGAGATCTTTCACTTTATCGCCGAGCCTGGCCTGCAACTCGTTACGCACCATCTGCATAAAGGCCGGCTGCGGCGTGATCACCCCGCCTTTCGGCTGCACGCCAAGCGGACGGGCCGACAGCATGTTGTACAGATCTTCATCGATGATCTTCTGCTGTTGCAGCAGACGCAGCACCAGGTTACGACGCTCCAGCGCCAGCTGCGGGTTACGCCACGGATTGTACAGCGACGCCCCTTTCACCATCCCCACCAGCATTGCCTGCTGGTCGAGGCTCAGTTCTTCCACCGGACGCCCGAAGTAGTACAGGCTCGCCAGCGGGAAGCCGCGGATCTGATCGTTACCGGCCTGGCCGAGATACACCTCGTTGAGGTACAGCTCCAGAATGCGATCCTTGCTGTAGCGCGCATCCATGATCACCGCCATATAGGCTTCACGCGCTTTACGCCACAGCGAACGCTCGTTGGTGAGGAACAGGTTTTTCACCAGCTGCTGCGTCAGCGTACTGCCGCCCTGCACCGCTTTACCGGCGGTGATGTTCGCGAGGAACGCACGACCAATAGAGTACGGGCTGATGCCATCGTGCTCATAGAAGTGACGGTCTTCGGTGGCGATCAGCGTATCAACCAGCAGATCCGGGAAACCGGCGCGCGGCACAAACAGACGCTGCTCACCGTTCGGCGACTGCAACATGGTGATCAGACGGGGATCGAGGCGGAAATAGCCAAAATCACGTCCGGTATCGAGGTTTTTAATCTCGCTCAGCTCGCTGCTGCTGAAGGTCATACGCGCGTGGATCTGCCCTTCTTTGCTGTCCGGAAAATCAAACGGACGACGCAGCAGGTCGATGGTGTTGCCCTTCACGCTGAACTCGCCAGGGCGGGTAATGCGCGACACTTCGCGATATTGCGTGCCTTCCAGCAGCGCAATCATCTCTTTTTTGTCGTACGCCATTCCCGGTTCGAGGCTGACCATACGGCCATATACGGTGGCAGGCAGCTGCCACACTTTACCGTCGATACGGCTGCGGATTTCGGAGTCGAGATAGACGCCCCAGGCCGCCATCACAACAACAAATACCAGGAAAAGCTTGATGAACCAGCCTAACCAGCGACGTTTACCGCGTGGCGGACGCTTTCCTTTACCTTTACGTGGCACTGGCTCACTCTCCTCGTCATCATCAAAATCGTCCTGATCGATATCATCATCAAGTTCCCTGCGGCGACCCCGGCGCGCGGTGCTGCGCGGCGGTTTGGGCTGTTTTCCCTTGCGCCCAATCGGTTCGCGATCGTTCCCAGACATGCTTTTATTCTCCAGGCATAGCTACGGCTGCGCCGTTACTCTAACTGCTTTCTCGTGCTGCGCATGGCAGAACCCTCTGAATTCTCTCCAGTTGGCGTCACGATGAAAATTTTTTGGTCCGCCTTGTTGGTAAGGCGTTGGCCGGATCATCCGGCCAGAGGTGTTTGGGATAACGCCCTTTCATCTCTTTCTGCACTTCGGGCCAGGCACCGCGCCAGAACGCGGCCAGATCACGGGTGATCTGCAACGGTCGATGCGCCGGTGACAGCAACTCCAGCACCAGCGGCACTCGCCCTTCGGCGACCGCCGGATTGCGCGCTTCACCAAACATCTCCTGAATACGCACCGCCAGCGCGGGCGGCTTCTCCGCGTCATAGCGGATCGGCAGGCGACTTCCGGTCGGCACAGTGTAATGAGTTGGCAGCACACTATCCAGCCGCTGACGTTGTGACCATGTCAGCAAATGTAATAATGCGCTGACAAGATTGACGCTCTGCAAGCCTTTCAAATCTCGCACCGCACCCATCTCCGGCAACAGCCAGCTTTCCAGCGAATCGAGTAAGGTTTCGTCGTCGAGCAACGGCCAGTTATCCTCCGCCAGCCACTGTGCGGCGCAGTGCAGACGCAGCCGCAGCTGCTCCGCTTCCGGCGTCCAGCCCAGCACCGACAACCCTTTTTCACGGATCCAGCGTAGCATCGCCGCGTGTAACACCTCCGCTTCCGGACGGGCCAGCGGCTGCGCTTTCAGGACCAGCGCGCCAATCACCTCACGCCGCCAGGCGCGCAGCGTGGCTTTCTCTTCATCCCATTCAACATCGGTGCGTTGCTCCACCAGTTGCGGGGAGTGCTGGCGCAGTTGATCAATATCGACCGGTAACGCCAGCAGCATCCGCGCATCCGCCGCACTGGCCCCCTGCAACAGGGCCGGGGCAATCAGCCATTCGCTGCGGCTTAAGCCATCCTGTTCATCCAGCATCGCGCCGATGCCGTTCGCCAGCTGATAACGCGCGCTGTTGCCACGGCGCTGCGCCAGCCGGTCGGCAAATCCCGCCGCCAGCAACGCCGCAAACCGGTCAGCATCGGGCTTGCCGCCGCTGGCATTGAGGCGCGTTTGCCACTGGCGCGCGCGGCGCTGCCAGTGCGCTTGCGGTCGATGCAGCGCATCACGCAGGTCGGCACTGCCGCTGCGAGGCGGATCTTCCAGAATCGCCACCAGCAGCGCGGCGCTGGCAATGGCCTCTTTATCCTGCCCGGCGGCGCATAAGATCGCGCTGAGACGCGGATCGCTGCCAAGCTGCGCCATTTTGCGGCCAGTGGCGGTTAACCGTCCGGCCTCATCCAGCGCCGCCAGTCGGGTCAGCAGCTCACGCGCGGCGCGCAGATGGCGCGCAGGTGGCACATCCAGCCAGCTCAGCTGCGCCACATCCTGGCAGCCCCATTGCAGCAGCTCGATGTGCAGCGCGGCGAGGTCGCTGTGCAGGATTTCCGGTTCGCTCTGCGCCGCCGCCCGTAACGCCTGCTCCTGCGGCAGCAGATGCAGGCAGATGCCTGGCTCCAGGCGCCCGGCACGTCCGGCGCGCTGCGTCATCGACGCCTGGCTGATGCGCTGCGTCTGCAAACGCGTGACGCCGCTGCGGGCATCAAACTGCGCCGCACGCTCCAGCGCGCTATCCACCACCAGCCGGATACCTTCAATGGTCAGGCTGGTTTCCGCGATATTGGTAGCGAGCACCACTTTACGGCGGCCCGCTGGCGACGGCAGAATCGCCCGGCGCTGCGCATCCAGCGATAGCGCCCCATATAAAGGAGAAAGGTCAACATCTTCGCTAACCCGCGCTTCCAGCTCGCGTTTTACCCGTTCGATTTCCGCCACGCCCGGCAAAAACAATAGCAGTGAACCGCTCTCTTCGCGCAGCAGCTGCGCCACTTCCCGTGCCACCGCTTCTTCAAATCGCAGCTGATTATTCAGCGAAGCGTAGCGACGCATAACCGGAAAACTGCGGCCCTGCGAAGCGATAAAGGGGGCGTCCGGCAGCAGGGTGCGCAGGCGCTGGTTATCTAAGGTTGCCGACATCAGCAGAATTTTCAGGTCATCACGCAATCCCTGCTGCACATCCAGCAGCAGCGCCAGCGCCAGATCGGCCTGCAAACTGCGTTCATGAAATTCATCGAGGATCACCAGCGCAACCCCATCCAGCATCGGATCGTTTTGCAGCATCCGCGTCAGAATGCCTTCGGTGACCACCTCCAGCCGGGTATGGGCGCCGCAGCAGTTTTCACCGCGCATACGGTAGCCGACGGTCTCGCCCGGTTGCTCGCCGAGCAGCTCAGCCAGCCGCTGCGCCACGTTGCGCGCCGCCAGCCGACGCGGCTCCAGCATAATGATGCGTCCGGGCAGCTGCGCCTGTTGCAGCAGCTGTAAAGGCAGCCAGGTGGATTTGCCTGCGCCGGTCGGCGCCGCCAGCAGCACCTGCGGCGACTGCGCCAGCGCGGCCAGCAGTTCAGGCAGCACCTCACTTACCGGTAACTCACTCACACTCAACTCCGTTTCCGCCTGTGCTAAGATGGCGCGCATTGTAGCACTCCCCGGCGCGTATTACCGGAGGCCTCTATGGCAACGCAACGCCTGTTTTTTGCTCTTGAACTGCCCGCCCCGCTGCAACAGCAGCTGGTGCGCTGGCGGGCGGAGACCTTTGCCGAGGATGCCGGCCGACCGATTGCGGCGGCGAATCTGCACCTGACGCTGGCGTTTCTCGGTGACGTTAGCGATGAAACCTCGCAGCGCCTGCAACAGCTGGCGGCGCGCATTACGCAACCGGGATTTCAGGTCGATTTAGATGATGCCGGTCACTGGCCGCGACCAGGCGTGGTATGGCTCGGTTGCCAGCGCCCGCCACGCGGTTTGCTGCAACTGGCGAATCTGCTGCGCGCGCAGGCGGCACGGCATGGCTGTGCGCAGAACGGCCCTTCGTTTCATCCGCATATCACCCTGCTGCGCAACGCCATGCATAAAGTGGCGCTGCCGCCGCGCGGTTTTCACTGGCGCATTGATGTCAGCCATTTTGCGCTCTTTGCCTCGCGCTTTGAGCAAGGCCGCACCCGCTACCAGGCGCTGGCGCGCTGGCCGTTATCTGCCCCGACAGGAGACTGAATGCTTTTCTCCCCGCCGCTGAAACCGGCCCGTTTAATTGCCCGCTATAAGCGTTTCTTAGCGGATGTGATCACCCCCGAAGGCGAAACCCTGACCATCCACTGTGCCAATACTGGCGCGATGACCGGCTGTGCCACGCCAGGCGATACCGTGTGGTACTCCACCTCGGACAGCCTGACGCGTAAATATCCCCACAGCTGGGAACTGACCGAGACCCGGCAGGGGCACTGGATCTGCGTCAACACGCTGCGCGCCAATCAGCTGGTTAAAGAGGCGCTGATGGCGGATACGATTCCGGAATTATCCGCTTATAGCCACTGCCAGCCTGAGGTGAAATATGGCACGGAAAAAAGCCGAATTGACTTCCTGTTGCGGGCGGAGGGTAGATCGAACTGCTATATTGAAGTCAAGTCCGTCACCCTTTTACAGCATGGTAAAGGCTATTTTCCGGATGCGGTGACGGTTCGGGGGCAAAAGCATCTGCGCGAACTGAGTCAAATCGCGGCAGAAGGCCATCGGGCCGTTTTGTTGTTTGCCGTTTTGCATACGGGGATTGAGGACGTCTCCCCGGCGCGCCATATTGACGCGCAATACGCAGAACTACTGGTGCAGGCGCAGCGGTGTGGCGTGGAAGTATTGGCGTATCAGGCTCACATCTCCCCGCTAAAAATGTTACTGACACAACCGATAAGGGTAGAGTTGTAATATTCTTAGCAATTTGTTGTGATAGGAATGTTCCGAGCGGTGCGCTAAATACGCTGTTCCTCACAGGCTTGTCAAGGTGCGATCATGAATAATTGCCAACGTTGACTGCTTCTGCTATTTATAGCGGCCTGTTTTTTTCCCTGTTGGGAATCGATAAACCCTGAAGAGTTCGAGTTGCAGGAAGGTGGCAAGGGAGTGAATCCCTGCGCTTACATCAGTAAGCGACGGGGGTGAATGAGCGCAGCCAACGCGCATGCAGCTTGAAATATGACGGGTAGTGCGTGTTATCCAGGAGAAACAACATGCAAGAAGGGCAAAACCGTAAAACATCGTCCCTGAGTATCCTCGCCATCGCTGGGGTGGAGCCGTATCAGGAGAAACCGGGCGAAGAGTATATGAACGAAGCCCAGCTGAGCCATTTCCGCAAGATTCTGGAAGCCTGGCGCAATCAACTCAGGGATGAAGTCGACCGTACTGTGTCGCATATGCAGGATGAAGCCGCTAACTTCCCGGACCCGGTTGACCGTGCCGCGCAGGAAGAGGAATTCAGCCTGGAACTGCGTAACCGCGATCGTGAGCGTAAGCTGATCAAAAAGATCGAGAAGACGCTGAAGAAAGTGGAAGATGACGATTTCGGCTACTGCGAATCCTGCGGTGTGGAAATTGGTATTCGTCGTCTGGAAGCGCGTCCGACTGCCGATCTCTGCATTGACTGCAAGACGCTGGCAGAAATCCGCGAGAAGCAGATGGCTGGCTAATGGCCGTGAACAGACTGTCGCCGCACAGCAGGGAAAACCACTGTTTTCCCGCCGTGCGGTGCACCTTATGACGATGTCGACCCTTCCCTGTATTGGGCGTTTTGCCCCCTCTCCCTCTGGTGAACTCCATTTTGGCTCGCTGATTGCCGCGTTAGGCAGTTACCTGAGTGCGCGTGCGCAGCAGGGTCGCTGGCTGGTGCGTATCGAAGATATCGATCCGCCCCGTGAAGTACCGGGTGCCGCCACACGCATTCTGCAACAGCTCGAACAGTATGGATTGCTCTGGGATGGTGAGGTGCTGTGGCAGTCGCAACGTCATGAGGCGTACCGTGAGGCGCTGAACTGGCTGCGTGAACAGCGGCAAAGTTATTTTTGTCGCTGCACGCGCAGTCGCATTCAGCAGCTGGGCGGCTTTTACGATGGTCACTGCCGCGATTTGCAGCTCGGCGCGGAAAACGCCGCGCTGCGCCTGCGTCAGCATACGCCGGTATACGGCTTTGACGATCGCCTGCGTGGTCATCTGCTGGCCGATACACGGCTGGCGCAGGAAGATTTCATTATTCATCGCCGCGATGGCCTGTTCGCCTACAATCTGGCGGTGGTGGTGGATGACCATTTTCAGGGCGTCACGGAAATTGTGCGTGGCGCCGATTTGATTGAACCCACGGTACGTCAGATTGCGCTCTATCAGCAGTTTGGCTGGCCGCTACCGGCGTACCTGCATTTGCCGCTGGCGGTGAACGCGGATGGCAACAAATTGTCGAAGCAAAACCACGCGCCTGCGCTGCCTGCGGGCGATGCCCGGCCGCTGCTGGTGCAGGCGCTACGCTTTTTAGGTCAGCCGGTTGCAACCGGATGGCAGGATGAATCGCTGGAAACCCTGCTGAAACAGGCCATCGCGCAGTGGAATATCCGTTTGATCCCGCTGGAAAACGCCCTGAAGCCGGATGAGGCGACATCGCCATTCTCAAATGGTTCGCAACAGGCTATGATTAGCCGCTGATTTTACCAACACCATTAATGTCACTGTCGAGGTGTCCCATTTTTACCCGAGTCGCTAATTTTTGCCGGAGAGTCCTCAAGCGTGACGAGGAGGCGCCTGAAGAGGTGGAAACCGAAAGTCTGATGACCGTCATTCCCCGTGAAAGCCACAACATCTCACGCAAAGATATCAGCGAAAATGCCCTCAAAGTGCTGTATCGCCTGAATAAAGCCGGTTACGAAGCCTATCTGGTAGGCGGCGGCGTGCGCGATTTGCTGTTAGGTAAAAAACCGAAAGATTTCGATGTCACCACCAACGCCACGCCGGAGCAGATGCGTAAATTGTTCCGCAACTGCCGTCTGGTTGGACGCCGTTTCCGCCTGGCCCATGTGATGTTTGGCCCGGAGGTGATTGAAGTCGCCACCTTCCGTGGTCATCACCAGATTGAAGAGAGCGAAGAGGACGATCGTAACAGTTCGCAGCGTGCGCAAAGCGGTATGCTGCTGCGCGACAACATCTTCGGCAACATTGAAGATGACGCCCAGCGTCGCGATCTGACCATCAACAGCCTCTACTACAGCGTGGCGGATTTCACGGTACGCGATTACGTCGGTGGTTTGCAGGACCTGCAACAAGGCATCATCCGCATGATTGGCGACCCGGAAACGCGCTACCGCGAAGATCCGGTGCGTATGCTGCGCGTGGTGCGTTTTGCCGCCAAGCTGGAGATGCGCATCGCCGCAGAGACCGCGGAGCCGATCCCGCGCCTCGCGACCCTGCTGAATGACATCCCGCCAGCGCGTATGTTCGAAGAGTCGCTGAAGCTGCTACAGGCCGGTTACGGCTTCCGCACCTATCAGATGATGCGGGAATATCAGCTGTTCCAGCCGCTGTTCCCAACGCTGACGCGCGGCTTCACCGAGCACAGCGACAGCCCGATGGAGCGGATGCTGGCGCAGGTGCTGAAAAACACCGATACCCGCATTCACAATGATATGCGCGTCAATCCGGCGTTCCTGTTTGCCGCGATGTTCTGGTATCCGCAGCTGGAATCTGCCGAGCAGATTGCCCAGGAGAGCGGCCTGACCTACTACGACGCCTTTGCGCTGGCGATGAACGAAACGCTGGATGAAGCCTGCCGCGCGCTGGCGATTCCGAAGCGTATCACCACGCTGATCCGCGATATCTGGCAGTTGCAGCTGCGCATGTCACGTCGCCACGGCAAACGTGCGTGGAAGCTGATGGAGCACCCGAAATTCCGCGCCGCTTACGATTTGCTGGCGCTGCGTGCCGATGTGGAGAATAACCCGGAGCTGCAACGCCTGAGCCAATGGTGGGGCGAGTTCCAGGCTGCCGCGCCGACGCAGCAGAAAAACATGCTGAATACGCTGGGCGACGATCCGGCCCCGCGTCGCAAACCGCGCCGCCCACGTCGCCGTCCGACCGCACCGCGCAGCAACAGCGCGTCATGACCCGTGTTTACCTCGCGTTAGGCAGTAACCTCGCCGATCCGCTGCATCAGGTTGATGCAGCGCTCGCCGCGCTGGATGCACTGCCGCACACCACGCGGGTAGCCACCTCGTCACTGTATCGCACCCCACCCTATGGTCCACCGGATCAGCCGGATTACCTCAATGCGGTGGTCGCGCTGGAGACCGCGCTCGCGGCGGAAACTTTACTCGACCATACCCAACGCATCGAACTGGAACATGGCCGGGTACGTAAAGCCGAACGCTGGGGGCCGCGCACCCTGGATCTGGATATCCTGCTGTTCGGCGACGCGGTGATTAACACCCCGCGCCTGACGGTGCCGCATTACGACATGCACAACCGTGCATTTATGCTGCTGCCGCTGCTGGAAATCGCGCCACAGCTGACCCTGCCGGGCGGAAAACCGCTGGCTCCGCTGCTGGCAGCGCTCGATCAAAGTGCGATTCGATTGTGGGCTGAGTAGCCCCAGAATCGCACGCCAGTCATATCGCCCACCCTGCCAATCCAGTACACTGCGCCCATCAGAAAATACTGAGTGAGAGTGCGATGAAACCCACAACTATCTCCCATTTACGCCAGTGGAAAGCCAGTGGCCGCAAGTTCGCCACGCTGACGGCATATGACTTCAGTTTTGCCCGTCTGTTTGCGGATGAAGGCATTCAGGTGCTGCTGATTGGCGACTCGCTGGGCATGACCGTCCAGGGCCATGAATCAACCCTGCCGGTGACGGTCGCCGATATCGCTTACCACACCGCCGCCGTGCGTCGTGGCGCACCGCTGGCGCTGGTCATGGCTGATTTGCCGTTTATGAGTTACGCCACCCCACAGCAAACTTTCGCTAACGCGGCCGAACTGATGCGCGCCGGGGCCAATATGGTCAAGCTGGAAGGCGGTGCCTGGCTGGCGGAAACCGTGCAGATGCTTACCGAGCGCGCAGTGCCGGTCTGTGGTCATCTCGGCTTAACGCCGCAGTCGGTCAATATCTTCGGCGGCTACAAAGTCCAGGGGCGTGATGACGCGAGTGCGGAGCGCCTGCTGGCCGATGCGCTGGCGCTGGAAGCGGCCGGTGCGCAGCTGCTGGTGCTGGAGTGCGTACCGGTGGCGCTGGCTGCGCGCGTGACGCAGGCACTGACCATTCCGGTGATTGGCATCGGCGCTGGTAACGTGACCGACGGACAGATCCTGGTGATGCACGATGCCTTTGGGATCACCGGCGGCCATATCCCGAAATTTGCCAAAAATTTCCTCGCGGAAACCGGCGACATTCGCGCCGCGATTCGCCACTATATTGCCGAAGTTGAGGCGGGCAGCTATCCGGCCGCCGAACACAGTTTCCAGTAAATCAGGAGATGTGCAGTGCTGATCATTGAAACACTGCCGATGCTGCGTCGCGAGATCCGTCGCTGGCGGCAGGAAGGCAAACGTATCGCGCTGGTGCCTACTATGGGCAACCTGCACGATGGACACTTAACCCTGGTCGATGAAGCGCGCGAACGCGCCGATATCGTGGTGGTGTCGATTTTCGTCAACCCGATGCAGTTCGATCGCCCTGACGATTTAGCGCGCTATCCGCGCACGTTGCAGGACGACTGCGAGAAACTCAATCGCCACAACGTGGATTTGGTGTTTGCCCCTGCCCCGGCGGACGTCTATCCCAAAGGTCTCGACACTCAAACCTTCGTCGAGGTGCCGGGTCTGTCGTCGCTGCTGGAAGGGGCCAGTCGTCCCGGCCATTTCCGCGGCGTGTCGACCATTGTCAGCAAGCTGTTTAACCTGGTCCAGCCGGACACCGCCTGCTTTGGCGAGAAGGATTTTCAGCAGCTGGCGATCATCCGCAAAATGGTGGCGGATATGGGCTTCGACATCGAGATTGTCGGCGTGCCAACCGTCCGTGCGAAAGATGGCCTGGCGCTCAGCTCGCGCAATGGCTATCTCACCGCCGAGGAGCGTAAACTGGCTCCGGCTTTAAGCAAGGTAATGAACAGCATGGCCGAGCGCCTGAACAACGGCGAGCGTCATGTGGAAGAGATTATCGAGAGCGCTGAACAGGCGTTACGCGAGGAGGGTTTCCGCCCGGACGGCCTGGCGATTTGCGATGCCGACACCTTGCAGGCGCTGACCGTCGACAGCCAGCGCGCGGTCATTTTAATGGCCGCCTGGCTTGGCAACGCCCGTTTGATCGATAATCAGCAAGTGGATCTGACCCAGTAATCCGTGGGTCGTTATTGAGCAAGGTAATACCGCCATGATTCGTACCGTGTTACAGGGCAAACTGCATCGCGTCAAAGTGACCCAGGCAGATTTGAACTACGAAGGTTCCTGCGCCATTGACCAGGACTTCCTTGAGGCGTCAGGCATTCTGGAATATGAAGCCATCGACATCTACAACGTCACCAACGGCCAGCGTTTCTCCACCTACGCCATTGCTGCCGAACGTGGCTCGAAGATTATTTCCGTCAACGGCGCCGCCGCACGCTGCGCCTGCGAAGGCGACATTCTGATCATCTGTTCTTATGTGCAGGTGGAAGATGAAGTGGCCCGCAGCTGGCAGCCGAAAGTGGCCTATTTTGAAGGCGACAACGAGATGAAGCGGTTAGCCAAAGCGCTGCCGGTTCAGGTTGCCTGATCAAAAAGGGCGGGATTTATCCCGCCCTTACAACTTCGCAGGGTCGCCATTTATGGTGCCCCTGGCAAGCCTTAGCTCCGCAATCCCCTGCCGCGCTGAATCAATACGTAAACCAGCACGTAAAATGCCACGATAAACGCCACCAGCACCGACAGCGTCAGCTCCAGCGGCACATCATTGATACCGAGAAAACCGAAGCGGAAGCCGCTGATCATATACACAATCGGGTTCAGCTTAGACACCACCTGCCATACCGGCGGCAGCAGCGTCAGCGAGTAAAAAACCCCACCCAGATAGGTTAACGGCGTCAGCACAAACGTCGGGATCAGGCTGATATCATCAAAAGTGCGGGCAAATACCGCGTTGAGCAGACCGGCCAGCGAGAACAGAATCGCCGTCAGCACTAGCGTAATCGCCACCATCGACCATGAGTAAACATGGAAAGGGACGAAGAACAGCGACACCGCCGTGACCAGAATCCCGACGCACACGCCGCGCGCCACACCACCACCAACATAGCCAGCGATAATGATATGCGTCGGCACCGGCGCCACCAGCAGCTCCTCAATGTTGCGCTGGAACTTAGCGCTGAAGAACGAGGAAGCCACGTTCGCGTAGGCGTTAGTGATCACCGCCATCATGATCAGTCCCGGCACGATAAATTGCATGTAGCTGAAGCCATGCATATCACCGATGCGCGAACCGATCAGGTTGCCGAAGATAATAAAGTACAGCGTCATGGTGATCACCGGCGGCACCAGCGTCTGGATCCAGATGCGGGCAAAGCGGTTGATCTCTTTGGTCCAGATGCTCTTAAGCGCCACCCAGTACAAATGCGTCATGCTTTCACTCCTGTTTTTCCCTGCACCAGGCTGACAAACAGCTCCTCAAGGCGGTTAGCTTTGTTACGCATACTCAGCACCTGCACACCCTGCGCGCTCAGCTGGCTGAACACGCTGTTCAGCCCCTGCTCACGCATTACTTCAACTTCCAGCGTCGAGGTATCGACTAAGCGATACTGGAAACCTTCCAGCTGCGGCAGCGGGCTGCGCGGCGCTAAATCGAGGATAAAGGTTTCCGATTGCAGTTTGGACAGCAGCCCCTTCATTGAGGTGTTCTCCACCAGCTCACCGCTCTGGATAATGCCGATATTGCGGCACAGCATTTCCGCTTCTTCGAGGTAGTGGGTGGTGAGAATGATGGTGGTGCCTTTGATATTCAGCTCTTTCAGGAACACCCACATGGAACGACGCAGCTCAATATCGACGCCAGCGGTAGGCTCATCGAGGATCAGCAGCTTAGGTTCATGCATCAGGGCGCGGGCAATCATTAAACGACGCTTCATACCGCCGGATAACATCCGGGCGCGTTCGTTACGTTTGCCCCACAGATCGAGTTGTTTCAGGTATTTTTCCGCCCGCGCATTGGCTTCGCGGCGTTCCACACCGTAGTAACCAGCCTGGTTGACCACGATCTGCATCACGGTTTCAAACGGGTTGAAGTTAAATTCCTGCGGCACCAGGCCAAGCTGACGCTTGGCATTGACCACATCTTTTTCCAGATCATAGCCAAACACGCGCACGCTGCCGCCGGATTTATTCACCAGCGAGCTGATAATGCCGATGGTGGTGGACTTACCGGCACCGTTCGGCCCCAGTAAGGCATAAAAATCGCCTGCTTCCACGCTGAGGTCGATCCCTTTCAGCGCCTGTACGCCGCCGGGATAGGTCTTGGTCAGCCCGGAAAGTTCCAGTGCATAAGTCATTGCGAATCCATACCCTGTTGTAGTGACATCATTGCCATTTGAAATGATAGTGTGCGCGGATGGACCCTGCGCGGTCGCCGGGACATTCAGCGATAAAGGTTGTGAAATCAAAGGAGTTGAGCAGAGTCTACCACTCTGTGCGCCGCAGGGAAACGCGGGCCGAGTGACGATACTTAGCCCGTCAGCTGGCTGACGGGCTGCGCATCTTATCGCAGGCGGGAAAGTTTAGCCTTGGAAGATTGTGCGGTTATTCATCCAGCAACACCACTTTGCCGACGTACGGCAGATGGCGGTAGCGCTGGGCGTAGTCGATACCAAAACCGACCACAAATTCGTCCGGAATCGCAAAACCGACGTACTCCACGGTCACATCCACTTCGCGGCGTTCCGGCTTGTCCAGCAGGGTACAAATCGCCAGCGATTTCGGTTCACGCAGGCGCAGGATCTCGCGCACTTTGCTCAGGGTGTTGCCGGAGTCGATGATGTCTTCGACGATTAACACGTCTTTGCCGCGAATATCTTCGTCGAGATCTTTCAGGATTTTCACATCACGGGTGGTGGACATGCCGCTGCCATAGCTGGAGGCAGTCATAAAGTCGACTTCGTGTGGCACCTCGATGGCGCGGCACAGATCGGCCATAAACATAAAGGAACCGCGCAGCAGCCCTACCAGCACCATTTCGCTGCCGCTGTCACGGTAATGGTCGCTAATCTGCTTGCCCAGTGCAGCAATACGGGTTGCGATCTCCTGCTCAGAGATCATCACGTCGACGGTGTGTTTCATTGCATTCAGCCCGGTTAGGTGTCTCAGAAAGCCACGAAGTCTATCATAGTCCATTTGCGTGCTGACGCCGCGCACACAACGCAAACGTTACCGTGGCGAAAAATATTGCGCTGGCGTTAACTGTATAGCAAGCCCCCCTGCCAAACCGGAGACGTTATGACCTCTTCATCCAGCAAAAAGACGCAGATCGGCAATCATCCACTCCACCCCGAAACCCAGATGCTGAATTACGGTTACGATCCGCGCCTGTCGGAAGGGGCCGTTAAGCCACCGGTGTTTCTCACCTCCACCTTTGTCTTCGACAGCGCTGAAGAGGGGCAGGATTTTTTTGATTTTGTCGCCGGGCGTCGTGAACCGCCGGAGGGAAAAAGCGGCGGGCTGGTCTATTCACGCTTCAACCATCCCAATAGCGAAATTGTTGAAGATCGGCTGGCGATTTATGAAGGTGCGGAACGCGCGGCGCTGTTCTCCTCCGGCATGGCAGCCATCGCCACCACCCTGCTGACCTTTGCCCGACCGGGCGAAGTGATTCTGCATTCACAGCCGTTGTATGGCGGCACCGAAACGCTGCTCAGCAAAACGCTGCATAACCTTGAAATCAAGGCGGTTGGCTTCAGCGACGGCACCAATGAGGAGAAAGTGCACGAAGCGGCGAAACTGGCGTGGCAACGCGGTCGCGTGGCGTTGATCCTGATTGAGACCCCCGCTAACCCGACCAACAGTCTGGTGGATATTGAATTGATGGTGCAGGTGGCCGATGTGATCGCCCAGCAGCAGGGATCGCGGCCGATTATCGCCTGCGATAACACCCTGCTCGGCCCGCTGTTTCAGCGCCCGCTGGAGCACGGCGCCGATCTGTCGCTCTACTCGCTGACCAAATACGTCGGCGGCCATTCCGATCTGATTGCCGGCGCGGTGCTGGGCAGCAAGGCGTTGATCAATCAGGTACGGGCGCTGCGCAGCGCCATCGGCACCCAGCTTGACCCGCACTCCAGCTGGATGATTGGCCGCTCGCTGGAGACGCTGTCGCTGCGGATGGAGAAAGCGGCGCAAAATGCGGCGGCGGTGGCGGCCTTTCTGCGCGATCAACCGCAGGTTGAGAAGTTGCACTGGCTGCCTTATCTGGATAAACACAGCAACGCAGGCGAAACTTTCCGTCGCCAGTGTCTCGGTGCCGGTTCCACCTTTTCCTTTGATATTCGCGGCGGGCAACCGGCGGCGTTCCGTTTCCTCAATGCCCTGACGCTGTTTAAGCTGGCGGTAAGCCTCGGCGGCACCGAATCGCTGGCAAGCCATCCGGCCAGCACTACCCATTCGGGGGTGGCCGCCGAGGTGCGTCAGCGCATTGGTATCACTGACGCCACCGTGCGGTTGTCGATCGGCATTGAACATGCCGATGATTTGATTGAGGATATTCGCCTGGCGCTGGCCAGTTAGGTTACGCTGAAGCCCAGCATCATGCCGGTGTCTTCATGTTCCAGCAGATGGCAGTGCGCCATATAAGCGTGTTCGGCGCTGGCGGCATAGTTGAAGCGCACCAGCACTTCACTGCGCCAGCCGTCAACGCTGACCATGTCTTTCCAGCCCTGGCGATGCGGCGCTGGCGGCTTACCGTTTTCTGACAGAATGCGGAACTGGGTGCCGTGGATATGGAACGGATGCAACATGCTGTCGCCTTCGCCGGAGATAGTCCACTTCTCCTGGCTGCCGAGCTTCGCATCGAACATCGGTTTGGTCATATCAAACGCCATACCGTTGATTTTGTTGCCGCTGTGGAAGTCATAACCGGCAGGCTTGCCGTGGCTGCTATGGTCCATCGCCATCTTGCCGTGATCCATCTGCATACCGCCCATATCCATATTCATCTCCGCCGGCTTCTGGCCCTGCGGCATCGCCATGCCGTGGTGATCGCCTTTGCCACCCATCGCTTTGGCGCCGTAGCGGGTCATCAATGCCTGCATTCCCTGCTGATCGAGCTGCGGGTCCATCATCAGTTGCAGCCAGCGGGTTTGCAGTCCCTCGGTGGCAGGCACAGGCGGGACATCCACCAGCTTATCCGGCAGCGTGGCGCTCGCCATCACGCGTAGCGGCAGGATATTGACCAGCGGCAGCGGCTGATCGAACGGGGCCAGCGTCATCCCCATCTGCGTCACCGGCAGGGTCAGCACATCAAAACTTTTGCCGTCGGAGGTATCGATCATCACCTCAAACCGCTCGCCGGGCAGCAGCGGCAGGCTGTCCACTTTGACCGGTTCAGCCAGCAGGCCGCCATCGCTGCCAATCACATACAACGGGCGTTTATCACTGGTGGCGATATGCAGCGAACGCGCGTTACAGCCGTTCAGCAGCCGCAGACGCAGCCAGCCGCGCGGCACCGCGTGTTGCGGGTACTGTACGCCGTTGGTCAACATCATGTCGCCAAACCAGCCCACCGCCGCACGCATGATATCGAGTTGATAGTCGATGCGGCTGCCATCTTTCGTCAGTTGTTTGTCCTGGAAAATCAGCGGCACATCGTCGACGCCCCATTGGGTCGGCAGACGCAGCTGGCCGGATTCGTTATCCTGCAACAGGATCAATCCGGCCAGCCCCTGCGCTACCTGATGGCCGGTTTTGCCATGCAAATGGGGGTGATACCAGAGGGTTGCGGCGGGTTGATCCGGGGTGAAGGTCACCTGACGCGATGCGCCGGGCGCAATGCTGGCCTGCGGGCCGCCATCGACCGCTCCCGGCACCTCCAGCCCGTGCCAGTGTACGGTGGTGGCTTCCGGCAGCTGGTTATGAATGTTGACGGTAACCGGTTTGCCACGCTGCAACGTCAACACCGGCCCCAGCAGGCTGCCGTTGTAACCCCAGGTTGGCACCGATTTACCGTTCCACTGGCTGCTGCCCGCCGTGGCGGAAAGGCTGTACTGACCCCGAGCGTCGGCTTCCAGCAGCGCAGGGATCGGTAATAAAGGACGTGTCGCCGCCATCAGTGAGCGGCTCCAGAGCGGCAAGGCGCCTGCCGCGCCCAGGGCGGCAGTCAGCTTCAGAAAATGACGACGTTGCATGTTGATATCCTTATTGTGCATGAGGGCTAAGGGTAAACCTTGCCCCTGCGGGAGGGTCAAGCCCTGCGGCAGAATGCACCGAAAAAAAGTGTGCGGCACATCGAGGTGGCAAATTTAGCGGAATCCTGCCAATAACTATGCTAACGTCAATTTAATTGTCCCTTGTTGAGAATGATTATGACGAAAAGCATCAAGATCCTGCTGCTGGCGGGACTCCTTGGCTTCTCCTCCACCAGCTTTGCCCTGAGCGAATCCGAAGCGGAAGATCTGGCTGATTTGACCGCCGTGTTTGTTTATCTGAAGAATGATTGCGGCTATCAGGATCTCCCCGATGCGCAGATTCGCAAAGCATTGGTGTTTTTCGCCCAGCAAAACCGTTGGGATTTAAGTAATTACAGCACCTTCAACATGAAAGCGCTTGGCGAAGATAGTTACAAAGATCTGAGCGGCATTGCTATCGCCAATGCTCAGAAATGTAAGTCACTGGCACGCGATTCATTAAGCCTGCTCGCCTACGTGAAATAACCCGCCGCCCGCTCTCCTGCTGAACATTTGACCGTGCAACCACGGTCATAATTCGCTATGATTTGCCGCCCATTTTCATGGCGATGTCATTACAGGAGAGCCTTATCATGGCCCAAAATGAAATGTGGTATGAAACCCTTCATGCCGGTTTCGGACAGTACTTCACGGTTGAAAAGGAACTCTACCGCGAAAAGACTGCGCATCAGGATTTGGTCATCTTTGAAAATGCCGCCTTCGGTCGCGTCATGGCGCTGGATGGTGTGGTACAGACCACCGAACGTGATGAATTTATCTACCATGAAATGATGACCCATGTGCCGATTCTGGCGCACGGCGCGGCGCAACGCGTGCTGATCATTGGCGGTGGCGATGGTGCCATGCTGCGCGAAGTTTCGCGACACAAAAGCATCGGGCAGATCACCATGGTAGAGATCGATGCAGGCGTGGTGAGCTTCTGCAAACAGTATCTGCCGAACCACAGCGCAGGCGCCTATGACGACTCGCGATTAACCCTGGTGATTGATGACGGCGTGAACTTCGTCAATCAGACGCAGGAAAAATTCGATGTGATCATCTCCGACTGTACCGACCCAATCGGTCCGGGAGAAAGCCTGTTCACCTCGGAATTCTATGCCGGTTGCAAAAACGCCCTTAACCCAGGTGGCATTTTTGTGGCGCAGAATGGCGTATGCTTTTTGCAGCAGGATGAAGCGGTCAACAGCCATCGCAAACTCAGCCACTACTTTTCCGACGTCAGCTTCTATCAGGCCGCGATCCCGACCTACTATGGCGGCATCATGACCTTTGCCTGGGCAAGCGACAATCCGGCGCTGCGTCAACTGGATAGCGCGACGCTGCAATCACGTTTTGCGGCCGCTGGCCTGAACTGCCGTTACTACAATCCAGCAATCCATACTGGCAGCTTTGCCCTGCCGCAATATCTGCTGAATGCCCTTTCAGACGCGCGCTGATCGGACATTTATAAGGGGGTGAACAAAATTGCAAAAGCTAAAACTACATGGCTTCAATAACCTGACAAAGAGCCTGAGTTTTTGTATTTACGATATTTGCTATGCGAATACTGAAGCCGAGCGCGATGGGTACATCGCCTATATCGATGAGCAATACAACGCCAACCGTCTGACCGAAATCCTGACGGAAACCTGCTCAATCATTGGCGCCAACGTGCTGAATATCGCGCGTCAGGACTATGAACCGCAGGGCGCAAGCGTGACCATTCTGGTGAGCGAGGAGCCGATCGATCCGAAAGACATCGATAACTCAGAGCATCCCGGCCCGCTGCCAAACTCCGTAGTGGCCCACCTCGATAAAAGCCATATCTGCGTCCACACCTATCCGGAGAGTCACCCGGAAGGCGGATTATGCACCTTCCGCGCCGATATTGAAGTGTCGACCTGCGGCGTGATTTCACCGCTGAAAGCGCTGAATTATCTGATTCACCAGCTGGAATCCGACATCGTCACCATTGATTATCGTGTGCGTGGTTTTACCCGCGATGTGAATGGGGTGAAGCACTTTATCGACCATGAGATCAACTCGGTCCAGAACTTTATGTCGGACGATATGAAGTCGATGTATGACATGCTGGATGTGAACGTTTATCAGGAAAATATCTTTCACACCAAGATGTTGCTGAAAGAGTTTGACCTGAAGCATTACTTGTTCAACACCAAACCGGAAGATCTCAGCCCGCAGGAGCATAAGCGGATTACCGACTTGCTATGGAAAGAGATGCGGGAAATTTATTACGGCCGCAATATTCCGTCGGTGGGGATGAAGACGCTGTAATCGGGTCAATGCGCATACATGCGTCATTGGTTCGTGCGATCTGCGGCCAGGTGCGCATAAATGCGCACCCTACAGTGTAGGGTCGCCATTAATGGCGACCAGCCCGAAATCCGCACCCCAGGGTCGCCATTAATGGCGACCGCAAAAATCTACTCGGTCAGTTGCAGCGCAATCCCGCGCTCGCGCAGGCTGCGGCACACCGTCTCATCCAGACGCGCATCGGTCACGATATCGGTCAGATTCTCAATCGGTGCCGCACAGAACAGCGACCAGGAACCGTATTTGCTGCTATCGGCCAGCAGGATCCGACGGCGCGCGTTCGCCAGCAGATCCATCTTCAGACCGGCCTTCTCTTCGGTTGGCGTGGTGATGCCACGCTCGATGCTCCATGAGTTACAGCTGACAAAAGCCACATCCGGGTTGATGCTGCGCAGCAGACGACGCCCATGTTCGCCAATGCACGACTGACTGGAATCATCGATACGGCCACCAATAATGGTCACCTCAATCTGTTTGAACTCCGACAAAAACAGCGCGATATGCAGGTCTGCGGTGATCACCCGTAATTGCAGATGCGTGAGCTGACGCGCCAGTTCCAGCATGGTGGTACCGGCATCCAGCACCACCGCATCCCCCGACTGAACATAGCTGGCGGCAAAATGCGCGATCGCCTGCTTTTCGGCCAGGTTACGCTGCATTTTTTCCAGTGTGGTCGGCTGGGCGGGAATAAACCGGTTCAGCGTGACGCCGCCATGGCTACGACTAATGACGCCTTCCTTGTCCAGCTTAATCAGGTCACGGCGGATGGTGGCCGGTGAGGCGGAAATGGCGCTCACCAGCTGTTCAACAGTAACCAGATTATGGCTTTTCAGATAGTCCATAATCTGGTCGAGGCGACTTTGTCCCTTCATATTTCCCTATGCAAGTTGCATCGCGAGTTTGATGGAGATCGCCATGCTCGCAGAGTTCGCCTTACCTGTCCAGGCGATATCAAAAGCGGTGCCGTGGTCAGCCGACGTACGGATAAACGGCAGTCCGGCGGTGATATTGACACCATCATAAAAACCAAGCAATTTCAGCGGGATATGCCCCTGATCGTGGTACATCGCCACCACGATATCGTACTGCCCCTGCTGGCATTGCAGGAACACGGTATCCGGCGGGCAAGGGCCGTAAACGTCGATGCCTTTTTCCTTCATCGCCTTGATTGCAGGCGCAACGGTGGTGATCTCTTCATCACCGAACAGACCGTTTTCACCGGCGTGCGGGTTCACCCCGGCCACCGCAATGCGCGGGTGGTCATAACCGACGCGGCGCAGGAAGGTGTCCGCCATGCCGATCACCGTTTCGATACGCGGACGGTTCAGGGTGTCGAGGAATTTCCGCAGCGCGATATGGGTAGTGACGTGAATCACCTTCAGATGGTCGGTGTACAGCACCATGGCGTAATCTTTGGTATTGGTCAGCTGCGCCAGCAGTTCGGTGTGGCCCGGATAGATATGACCCGCCGAGTGCAGTGCTTCTTTATTTAATGGCGCGGTGGCAATCGCCTGGACTTCCCCCGCCAGCGCCAGCTCGGTCGCGCGTTTCACGCAGCGCCAGGCGAGATCGCCCGCCTCTTTTTGCACCACGCCCGGCTTCAGTGCTTCCGGGTTCGCCAGCGGCTCATCAATCACGTTGATGATGCCCGGTGCGAAATGCGCATCTTTCACCTGATCCAGCACGCGCAGTTCCACCTGCGGCGTAATGTTCAATCCCATCACCCGACGCAGCGTGCTGGCGCAGCCGACAACTACCGCAGGCACGCCCGCAAGTTCGCCTTCCGCCAGCGCTTTAATGATGATCTCCGGGCTGATGCCCGCCGGATCGCCCATGGTCACCGCAATAATTTTATTCACTCGACTTCTCCTCAATAAAACGAATGGCTTCTACCAGGGTGTTTTCGTCGCCAAAGCCACCCGCTTTGGTCATCACCGGCAGGTGTAACTCACTATTAAGCAAAACCCCGTGCGGCACGCAGCCCGCCACCAGGCCCTGAATCTGAAAACCACTGGCGCCGAGCGCCTGCGCCACGGCAATCGCCACATCGCCGCCGGAAAGATACAGCCCGGCGGGTTGGACGGTGCGGCACACCGCTTCGGTCAGCTGCGCCAGGAACTGGCAAATACGCTCACCCAGCTGCTGGCGGGAAACCTGATGCTGCTGACACAGCGCGTCAATATCGTGGCGCTGTCCGGCATGTTGCGTGGTTCGTACCACGCAGTGCGTCCCGGCCTGTAGCGCCTGCTGCATCGTCTGCTGCCAGTCACTGGCCTGTGGCCACGCCGGTTGGGCAAACAGCTGGCGGATATCAATATCGATAATGCGGATGGCGCGCTGGCTGGCGAGACGGTCGATCTGCTGCCGGGCAATGGCGCTCATCGAACCGACTACCGCCAGCACCGGGCGCGCCGGGCGTGCGGCAAGAAACTCACCGAGCGCGTCACCCAAACCAGAGGCACCCGCCAGCAGCGGACGCGTTGCCAGCGTGGCGGCGGCCTGCATCAATAAGGCGAGATCCGCATCCTGCTCGATATCAATCACCACCAGCCCGCGCTTGCCCGCCAGCACCTGCGGAAGCGTGCCGCTGCGCAGGGTCGCGAGATCGATCACCTCACCCGGTAACGCGCTTTGCATCTGCAACCGTTCGAGTACGTTGCTGCTGGGAACCGGCGTTTTGGGATCGCTGGCGAACTCGGTATCGGTCAGCCGCTGCTGATTGATCCAGACTTCACCGTGGCGCGTGGTGCGCCCCAGCTTCGGCACCGCAGGCACCACCAGCGCCAGCGTTTTGCCGCTGGCCTGCAATGCCGCGCTAATTTCCGCGCCCGGATTACCACGCAGCGTGGAATCCATCTTTTTAAACAGCCAGCCATCCTGGGCGATCGCCTGATATTGCTGCACGGCGGCGCGGGTGCGCTGAGCCGCCTCGTCGGCGCTCACCGCCCGGCTGTCGGTACTTATCACCAGCACATCGGCAGCGGAGGCATCGTGCGGCGTCTCGCTATTGAACAGCACATGTACGCGCGCCCCTGCCCGGGCCAGTCCGCTTCCGGCATCGTTAGCGCCGGTAAAATCATCGGCAATCACCAGAACCGGCGTTTTCCATGGTTGTGAACGCATTCTCTCTCCTGTAACGGGCAGCGTGCCGTGTTGAGATTGATTATATTCAATCATGATTGATTATATGTGAGCAAGATCAAATTAATTGAAATCAATATGCCCTATAAATTCAGGCACAGTTAGTGACAGACATCGCAATCCATTGAGCAGAACTAATCAATCTGGCGCGATAACACCGGGAAAAGGGTACGAAATGAATATCAACAGCACCGTGATCAGCGGCTATCAGGCACTTAATGACCTCAGCTACCTGCTGCAAGGCAAGCAGAAAGCTCTGCTGGTCACCGATAAGAATATAGAGGGCATCCCCGCGGTTCAGACCTTAATTGCGCAGCTGAAGCAGCAGATCGCCAGCCTCAGCGTGGTGAACAGCGTGCCGCCGGAACCAAGCCAGCATGATGTGGCCGCGATTGTTGCCGCTCTGCCAACCACCGATGTGGATCTGGTAATTGGTATTGGCGGCGGTAGCGTGCTGGATGTGGCCAAGCTGCTGTCTGTGCTGTGCGTTAACGGCGCACCGTCGCTGGACGCGCTGCTGGCAGGGGAAAAACCGCTGAGCCGCACCACCTCGCTGTTGATTCCAACCACCGCGGGCACCGGCTCTGAAGCCACGCCGAACGCCATTCTGGCGATTCCGGAGAAAGAAACCAAGGTCGGCATTATCACGCCGGTGATGCTGCCGGATTACGTGGCGCTGGTGCCGGAACTGACCACCAGTATGCCGCCGCATATCGCCTCTTCCACCGGCATTGATGCCCTTTGCCACCTGATTGAGTGCTTCACCGCTACGGTTGCCAACCCGGTGAGTGACAACTATGCGCTGATTGGCATGAAGAAACTGTTCGCCAGCCTCGAAACAGCCGTCGCCGAGCCGGGCAATCTGGAAGCGCGTCTGAATATGTTGTGGGCCTCTTACTACGGCGGCGCCTCGATTGCCCATGCCGGTACCCATCTGGTGCACGCCATGTCATACCCGCTGGGCGGCAAGTATCACATCCCACACGGCGTGGCGAACGCCATTCTGCTGGCGCCGTGTATGCGTTTTGTCCGTCCGGCGGCAGTGAGCAAATTCGCTCAGGCTTACGATCTGCTGCCCGATGCCGATCTCAAACTGGATGAAGAAGCGAAATCGCACGCGCTGGTGGACTACTTTGCCGCGCTGGTGCAACGCCTGAAGCTGCCTGCCAGCCTGGAAGAGCTGGGCATCGCCCCGGATCACCTGCCCTACCTGGTGGAAGCCGCGCTCGACGTGCAGCGCCTGATGAAGAATGTACCGATGAAAGTCAGCGCCGATGACGTGCGAAACGTCTACCTGACGCTGTTTCCGGCTCTGAATCACTAAGGACTATCGAGGAAATTATGAGTAATAAAATCCAGGGCGTACTGACCGCCATTGTCACCACCTTTGATCGCGACGGCACGTTCAATCCCGCCACTCAGCGTGAGCAGGTGAAACGCCAGCTGAGCGCCGGTAACGGTATTTTCTGCGGCGGCACCAACGGCGAGTTCTTCGTCCTTAACGATCAGGAAAAAGTGGCGGTCACCGCAACCTGCGTTGATGAAGTCAACGGCAGCGCGCCGGTCGTGGCCCATATTGGCGAAATCTCGACGCGTGAAACCATCCGTCTCGGCCAGCAGATTGCAAAACTGGGCGTGGATGCCGTATCGGTGATCACCCCGTATTTCGTGCCGCTGAAACAGGACGAGCTGATTTATCACTATCAGACCGTCGCCGATGCCCTGAGCGTACCGCTGTTCCTTTACAACATCCCGGCGCGTACCGGCAACACGCTGCAACCGGAAACGGTGCGCACGCTGGCCGCGCACCCGAACATTATCGGCATCAAAGACAGCGCCGGTAGCTATGAAAGCCTGAGCGGCTTCCTGAAAGCGGCGGAAGGGATCGACAACTTTGACGTGCTGAATGGCCCGGATTCGCTGATCCATCAGGGCTTCGTTGATGGCTGCTCCGCCTGCATCTCCGGCCTCGCTAACGTGGCGCCGAAAGAGATCAACGCCATCTGGGCGCGCTTCCACGCGGGCGACATCGAAGGTTCGCGCCTGGCGCAGGAAAACGTTACTGGCCTGCGTACCGACCTTTACAGCGTGGGCTTCTCGCCGGCGGCGGTGAAAAAAGCCGTCTCCCTGCTCGGTTATGACGTGGGCGACAGTCGCTACGCGGTACGCTTCAGCGCGGCTGAAGAGCAGAAGATTCGCCAGATCGTAAACCAGTATTTGCAGTAACGGCCGTCAGGGCAGCGGCTGCTGCCCTTGCCTGATCCACTTTTTACACCGGGAAGCGTTATGAAAGTCATCTGTACCTCACCCTCGTTCGCTAAATATGACGCAACACCAATCACCACGCTGCAACAGCAGGGTTTTGAGCTGATCGCTCTGCCCGCCGATGCCCCGCTCAGCGCGCTGGAGCCGCATCTGGCTGACACCGTGGCGATGATTGTTGCCTTTACCGACGTCAATGAAGAGCTGCTGAGCAAAGCGCCGCAGTTGAAGATCGTCTGCAAGCATGGGGTCGGCGTCGATAACATCAATCTCGACGCCACGCGCGCGCGCGGCATTTACGTCACCAACGTGCCGGATGCCAACAAACACGCGGTGGCCGATTTTGCCTTCGCGCTCATCCTTAACAGCGCGCGCCAGGTTACCCAGGCGGCGGTCGAAACCCGTGCAGGCAACTGGCCGCGCATTTTTGCCACCGATGTGTATGGCAAAACCCTCGGCATCGTGGGGCTGGGCAATATAGGTAAGCAGGTCGCGCTGCGCGCCAAAGGTTTCAACATGCGCGTCATCGCCTTCGATTTTTACCCGGACGAGAAATTCGCTGCGCAACACGGCATTGAATTCGTCAGCATGGACCAGCTGACCGAGGCGAGCGACTTCATCACCCTGCACACCCCGCTGACCAATGAAACGCGCAACCTGTTTGATGCCGCTCGCATCAGACGCATGAAGAAAAGCGCCTTCCTGATCAACGTATCGCGCGGTGGCGTGGTGAATGAACAGGATCTGTTCCATGCGTTGCAGGACAACGTCATTGCCGGAGCTGCCGCCGACGTATTCGAGCAGGAGCCGCTGGCGGAGCATCCGCTGTTCACCCTCAGCAACTTTATTCCAACCTCGCATATCGCGGGCTACACCGACGGGGCCATCAGCGCCATCGGCGAACGCTGCGTGACGCAGATTGTGCAGTGCGTGACCCAGGGCGAACGTCCGGTGAACGTGATGAACGGGCTGGCCTAAGGGCCGCCCTGCTTTGTAATCTCTGAATCGAGTGAAAATTATTATGAATAGCACCTCACGCTCGACCCGTATTCGCTGGTGGATCGCTGGCCTGATGTGGCTGGCTATCGCCATTAACTATATTGACCGTACTGTACTCTCTGCCGCTGCCCCACACCTGATCAAAGAACTGTCGATCAATCCAGAGATGATGGGCTTTATCATGGCCGCATTTTTCTGGTCCTACGCGCTGCTGCAAATCCCGGCAGGCTGGTTTGCTGACCGTTTCGGTCAGAAAAAAGGCCTCGGCATTGCGGTTGGCTGGTGGTCGATTGCCACCATGGCGATGGGTCTGGCGACCGGCTTTAAATCGCTGCTGGCGCTGCGTCTGGCGCTGGGCGTGGGTGAAGCCGCCGCCTATCCCAGCAACGCCGGCATCACCGCTCGCTGGTTCCCGGATCGCGAACGCGCCACCGTCTCAGGCCTGTTTGACAGCGCCTCCAAATTTGGCGGTGCCGTGGCAATGCCGTTGATCGTCTGGATGATCGCCATGTTTGACTGGCGCATCACCTTCCTCGCGATCGGCGCCCTTGGCCTGTTCTGGGTTATCGCCTGGTACTTTATCTACGCCGAGAACCCGGAAGATCATCAGGCGATCAGTAAAGATGAAGTGCACCTGATTCGCCACGGCCAGGCACAGAAGCATGGCGATAAAAGCGTGCTGCCGATGAAATGGTACAAGCTGCTGCGCTACCGCAATATCTGGGCGATGTGCATTGGCTTCTTCACCATTAACTACACCTCCTATTTCTTTATCACCTGGCTGCCGACCTACCTGGTGAAAGATAAAGGCATGGATTTCCTCAAGATGGGGATGGCGGCGGCACTGCCGCTGATCTGCGGCATGGTGATTGAAGTGCTGGCGGGCTGGGCCTCGGATCGTATGGTGCACAATAAGGTGCTGTCGCTGACCGCCACGCGCAAACTGTTCCTGACCATTGGTCTGCTGATGGCGCTGTGCATCGGTTTCGCCCCCTTCACCGACTCGGTATTTATGACCGTGCTGCTGCTGTGCATCGCCAAATCCGGCACCACCGTCGCCGCCTCCCAGGTATGGGCGCTGCCGGGCGACGTGGCACCGCAAAACAGCGTGTCAAT
Source organism: Pantoea sp. X-Soil-TKNS-1207 (assembly GCF_059730485.1). Classification (NCBI taxonomy): domain Bacteria; kingdom Pseudomonadati; phylum Pseudomonadota; class Gammaproteobacteria; order Enterobacterales; family Erwiniaceae; genus Pantoea; species Pantoea sp. X-Soil-TKNS-1207. Next base: position 836,668 of record NZ_AP035958.1, on the reverse strand, counting down.
TGTCGCCGGTTTGCAGAACACCGTCTCTAACCTGGGCGGCGCCGTTGGCCCGATCATTACCGGTGTCATTGTTGGCGCCACCGGCCACTTCACCTGGGCGCTGGTGTTCTCCGCCGTGCTGGTGGTGATTGGCATCCTTAACTACCTGTTCCTGATGGGCAAAGTTGAACCCATCGTGGATGAGGAACAGGTTCATCATCCGCACACTCTGACCAGCGGCGCATAAGCGCCCTGACCCGCCGCATCGTCCTGATGCGGCGGTTTCCTGCACCCTATAACAACAATTGGAGGCGATGATGTCGCTGAATTCCAATGGATCACCTACGGCCATAGCGGCAAGTAAAGCGAAAGGGAAATTTCGATTCGTCATTCTTACGGTGCTGTCCGTCGGCATCGCCATCAACTATATCGACCGCGCCGCGATGAGCGTCGCCATGCCGTTTATGAGCCAGGAGCTGCACTTCTCGCCCACCGACAGCGGCTTGCTGCTCTCCGCCTTCTTCTGGAGTTACGTGCTGTTCCAGCTGCCGGGCGGCTGGCTGGTGGATAAACTTGGCCCGCGCATCACCTTTGCGCTCAGCAGCCTCGGCTGGGGATTGGCGACCGCCGCCTGCGGCCTGGCCAGCAGCATCGCGGCGCTGGTGGGATTCCGCTTTGTGCTCGGCGCCGTCGAAGCGCCGAGTTATCCCGCCAGTTCATCAACGGTGACGCGCTGGTTCCCGCGTCAGGAACGCAGCTTCGCCGCCGCCACCTTCAACAACGGCAGCAAAATTGGCGGCACGCTGGCAATCCCGATCATCTCGTTTCTGATTGCGCTGGTGGGCTGGCGCATGACCTTCGTGCTGTCCGGTTTCGTGGCGGTGGCGTGGGCGCTGGCCTGGTATCTGTGGTATCGCGACCCGCGCGAGCACAAAACCGTGTCGGCTGAAGAAGTGGCGTTTATCGAAGCCAATCAGGACCCACAAACCGGCTCGCCGATGAGCGTGCGCCAGCTGCTCGCCCAGCGTACCGTGCAGGCGATGATGGCCGGTTTCTTCTGTATCAACTTCGTCTCCTATTTCTTCTTTACCTGGTTCCCGACTTATCTGGTGGAGACCTTCCATCTGTCGCTGATGAAGTTCGGCCTGCTCGGTATGTTGCCCGGCATCGCCGCGATTGTCGGCGGCTGGTGCGGCGGCTTGTTATCGGATTCGCTGGTGCGTCGTGGTTATTCGCTGAGCGTGGCGCGTAAGATCCCGCTGGTTGGCGGTATGCTCGGCAGCGCCACCATCGGTCTGGCGGCCTTTTCTCCGACGGTGGGACTGGCGCTGTCGGCGCTGTGTTTCGCCAACTTCGCGGCCACCTTCGCCTCAGCGGCCCTGTGGGCGCTGCCGTCGGATGTCGCCCCGAACCGCGCCAATGTGGCAACCATCGGCGGTATCCAGAATATGGCGGCCAACCTTGCCGGGATCATCTCGCCGATCCTGATCGGCGTGCTTATGCAGTTCACCCATTCGTTTGTCATTCCGCTCGAGATCGCGGGCGTGATCGGTGTCGTCGGTGCGCTGGTTTACGCCTTCTGGCTGCCGCGCGTGCAGCCAATGGGCCTGACAGACGCCGCCGCGCCGGATGGCGCGTTAAGGAGAGAAGTATGAATAGCCGCTGGAAACAACGCCCGGCGCAATCCACCTGGGGCGATTTCGGGCCGGACGATCAGCTGGGACGCCTCAATCTGCTGACGCCGCAAAAAGTGCGTGAGGGCGTAGCAGAGGTGCAGAGCGGAGAAACATTTTGCCTGAGTCTGCCACTTGATTTGCCCGGCGGCACGGCGATGAACCCGCGTCGTCCGCCGCCCCAGCTCAATGCCACGCGCCGCGGCGAACACGCCAATATGACCTACCCGCTGTCGCGCGATAATCCGCAGCTCAGCGATGTGATTTGCGACGATACCGTGACGCTGGCGCTGCAATATTCCACCCAGTGGGACAGCCTGGCGCATATGGGACAATGGTTTGACGTCAATGCCAGCGGCGAGCCGGAGATGGTGTTCTACAACGGCTACAAGGCCAATGTCGATATCATTGGCGAGACCGACTATCGCGCCGGTTGTGGTTGCCACCATGGCAGCCACATGGGTGCCAAAGCATTAGGTATCGAAAATATGGCGCAGCACGGCATCCAGGGCCGCGCGGTGATGATTGATATCAAGCGCCACTTCGGGACTGAACGTTTTGCCTTTGGTTATCAGCATCTGCAACAGATTCTACAGGCCGACGACATTGAGGTGCGCCCCGGCGATCTGGTGTGCTTCCGCACCGGAATGGATGAAGCGATTCTGGCGATGCAGGGCGAACCGGATATGACGTTTCTGAACAGCCATTTTGCCGGACTGGATGGCAGCGATGCGCAACTGCGGGAATGGATTGTGGCAAGTGGCGTAGTGGCGTTGATCGCCGATAATCCGGCGGTGGAGATATTACCGGCACGACCGTTGAATGATGATTTTTATCCGTCGCATCCGCTGCACGATCTCTGCCTGTTCCGGCTGGGCGTCTATCTTGGTGAGCTGTGGCTGCTGAGTCCGCTGGCTGACTGGCTGGCGCACCATCAGCGTCATGCGTTTCTGCTGACCGCGCCTCCGTTGCGGCTGCCAGGCGCAGTGGGATCGCCTGCGACGCCGATTGCTACGGTTTAATCCTGTTTACCCGGTCGGCATCAATGCCGACCGGTTGTATTACTTCCCCGCCAGAAACTGCCGATACGCCGTAATCACCGCGAGAAAATCTTCCACGCCGCAGAAAGACAGGCTCTCCTCGTCGTAGTAGGTCATCCCCTCTTCCAGCCCGTCATCCTCTAACGCCAGCTGGTTGGCGCGAATCATCACCTCTTCTTCGTCCAGCCAGAGTGTGTATTCATGCCCCACCCGCTGCCATTGGTGATGGGTGCCTTTGACCTGCACCGCAGCCGCTTCAACTTCATCCAGCAGGGCCAGGTTTTCATCCACCTCTTCGTTGAACCAGTGCCCCACCGCTTCGTGGTCCATCGACATGCGCACCCTGACCTTACCGGTCAGATCGCGCAAAAATTCATACTCCATGAGTCTAACCTCTTACTGATGGCGCGCCGCGTGGCACTGTCTGAGTAACATTTTGTGCGCAGCACGCTGAATAAAGTGGGATCGCGCTCGCATTATGCCAGGCCACGCCGCCAAAAGCAGCCGTTCAATAGCTGACAGTGACGGTTATTGTGTCGCTGTAACTGCCCGCAGGCTGGTTGGTCTGGTCCGGATTGACCTTCGCGGTATAGCTGAGGCTCTGAGTGGTGCCGGTGCCGGTTTCACTCAGATCGTTACTGGCGCTCCAGGCCGTGCCATTCGGTTGATAGAGTTGATATTGCAGCAGCGAGGTGCCGGCGCTGGTCGCCGCTGACATCTGCCGCCAGTCGCCGCTGCTGGCATTGCTGCTGGCGAGATCAACGCGGTATGCGGCATTCAGCGTGCAACGGATGCCCAGAGCCGAGGCAACGCTGCTGAAACTGGCGGGGAGCGAGGCGCTGCCGAAATCAACGTCAGGCGCGCTATCAATGGCGCAATCATTGGTCACCACCAGCGTTAACACAATGGTGGAGGTGGCCGTGCCGGTGGTGTAGACGCAGAGACCCAGCAGCCCGACGAAACAGATGCTGTAGTTCCAGTTCAGCGTCAGGGTATCGGTGTAGATCCCCGCAGGAACATTCACTCCGGCAGTGGTTTTCATATACAACGGCAGCGAACCATCGCTGGCATTGAACAGCCCCAGCAGACCCAGCAGCGAGGTGGAACTCCAGGTCTTGCTGCCGCCGATGCTGGCGCTGGTACTACAGGCGCTGTCGGTGCAGATGGTGTAGGGGACATAGCTGCCGCTGCTGCTGTTATACAGCCGGGGCGTCGTGCCGGAGGCATTGGCGGAACCGCTCAGCGTGCCGGTTACGGTGTTGGTGCTAAGCAATGACAGCAGGCTGCCCGAACAGGTAAATCCGGTGCCCGACTCCACCACCTGCGCCGTGCTGGCGAGGGTAAATGAGCTGACGCTACCAAAGCTGGTGCTGCTCGAACCGGCCGTACAGGCTGCCAGCGCCATACTGCTCCAGCCGCTCAGCAATAACGCCAGCAGCGCGATAATCCGTTTCATCCACCCTTCTCCTGAACAGGTGTGGTTGCGCACAGCAGCGGCCCCACTTTAAATTGCGTCTGCGTGCCGTGCAGCGTGATGCTGTGTCGGCACACGCCGCCCGGCAGCGACACCGCGATATCACTTTTCTGCGGCACATTGTCAAACCACACCTCGCCGCCATAGCCCATTTGCGCGGTCTGCCCGCTATGGGTTTCGGTTACCAGCGTACCTGGCGGCAGCGGATGATGATGTTGATCCACCAGCGTTAGCAGCAATGGCCGGGTTTGACGCAGCGGGAAATTGACCAGCGCACCGCTGGCCTCACGCACCGACACGCGCTGCTCCACCTGCGGCGTTTCGATATTGACGGGCAGATTGAGCGGGTCGATAGTCAGTTTGGCCGGATACCAGGCGCTGACCCACGGCACCAGCAGATGACCGCTGCTGTCGGTGTTGCCCAGTAACTGGTTCTCATAACGCACCGGGATATCGCGGTAGCCCGAGGTACTGACCACGATAAAGGCGTCGTTTACTTTGCTGCTGGCGAACAACGCGTTGTCCATCCACACCAGCGCCCCGCTGGCATCAAACCAATTGGTACGGTCGCCCGCCGCGCCATAGGTGCCGCCGCTTAATACCGTGTAGCGCGTCTTCCAGCTGAGATCGGCCTGGCGATAACCGTCATCCCCTTGCGAGGCGGCGAGGTTCCAGCCGAACCCCCCGGCAGTCGGCGCGGCGCGGCTGTAGCTGGCGACCTGCGCCAGCTCGCCACTGCTGCTGCGCTGGCTGCTTAAGGTGAGCGCGCCCGCCTGATCGAACGGAATAATTAACTGCAACTGGCCGCTGACCCCGCTGCCGCCGAGGGTTTTGTTCAGCGCCAGATGCAGGCTGCTGCTGCCCCACAGACCACGGCTCCACGACAGGTTTGCCAGCCGGGTGCGGGTGCCGTCGTAGGCGGTGATGTCGAAGTAGCCAAGACCGAAGGTGCCCAGCAGATTGCCAAAAGGCGCGATGCTCAGCGTTCCCTGCTCGGAACGGCGGCTCAGACTGGCGCTGGTGTCGTAAACCGACAGATCGCTGAAACCGGCGGTGCGCTGCAAAAGTTGATGGAACCCCAATTGTTGGTGGAGCCGCTGGAGTCATTATTGCCCACGGTACAGCCTTCACTGATGATCACCTGAATGCCCAGCTGCCCGGTCAGCGTACCGGCGGCACTGGCGGAAAACACCGGACCAAAACCAGCAGCGACGACGGATAAAGCAAAAACGGCGGACTTGAATTCCATTCTGACCCCACACGATAGCGATGATGTTTCTGCATCCCGAATAGTTCAATCCTGCTAAAAATCGACGCGCAAACGCACGATCGTTTTTCAGACAATTATTCAGATTTAATTACCGAAGACGCACAGGATAGTTGTTATGACAATTGGCTGAGAATCTCCAGCCTGTTACTTTTTTAAAACATACACCGGGCTAATCGACTTAGGAAAGGTGAAAACTAGGAATAATCCTAAAAAAATTTTATCCTCTCAATTTGCGATATTGTCTGGTTTTGTGTTGCTATGAAATCCATTTCTGGCAGCACGTTGCGCTAATATTTTGTTTTGAAAAAATATCCTGGGTCAGGCACTTAGTGAATCTTTTGCCCAAAACCACGGGGAATTCATCGGCAGGAGAAATAACGAAGCGAAACGGTAATGCTTCTCAGGTGATTATCACTCTGCTTTTACCTGCGATAATCAGTGAAAAATGATGATTATTCCCACTCTGAAATCAGTGATTATTTTTATACTTTTGGAAAGAGTGACTGAAAATTACCAATAAAAAAGGGGACGATAATTATCGTCCCCTCTTACTACAATTTCAGTCGATTACAGCGCGGTCTGGAAGATCACGTTGTCTGCTTTATCGGTGTACTGATGCAGCTGGTCAAAGTTCAGGTAGCGGTAGGTATCCGCCGCCGTCTTATCAACCTGAGACATAAATTGCAGGTACTCGTCCGGCGTCGGCAGTTTGCCCAGCAGCGATGCTACCGCCGCCAGCTCCGCAGACGCCAGGTAGACGTTAGCGCCGGTGCCGAGACGGTTCGGGAAGTTACGGGTAGAGGTGGAGACCACCGTCGCACCGTCTGCTACACGCGCCTGATTGCCCATGCACAGCGAGCAACCTGGGATCTCGATACGCGCCCCGCTTTTACCGAACACGCTGTAGTAGCCTTCTTCGGTCAGCTGCGCGGCATCCATCTTGGTAGGCGGAGCCACCCACAGACGGGTCGGCAGCTGGCCTTTGTGGCTGTCCAGCAGCTTACCGGCAGCACGGAAGTGGCCGATGTTGGTCATGCAGGAACCGATGAATACTTCATCGATCTTCTCACCTTCAACATCAGACAGCAGACGCGCATCATCCGGATCGTTTGGCGCACACAGAATCGGCTCTTTGATTTCAGCCAGATCGATGTCGATCACCGCAGCGTATTCCGCATCCGCATCGGCTTCGAGCAGTTGCGGATCGGCCAGCCATTTCTCCATCCCTTCAACTCGACGCTCCAGCGTACGACGATCGCCATAACCTTCTGCAATCATCCACTTCAGCAGCACGATGTTGGAGCTGAGGTACTCAACGATCGGTTCCTGGTCCAGCTTGATGGTACAACCGGCTGCTGAGCGCTCAGCAGAGGCATCGGTCAGTTCGAATGCCTGCTCCACTTTCAGTTTCGGCAGACCTTCAATTTCGAGGATGCGACCAGAGAAGATGTTCTTCTTGCCTTTCTTCTCAACGGTCAGCAGGCCCTGTTTGATGGCGTACAACGGGATCGCGTGCACCAGATCGCGCAGGGTGATGCCCGGCTGCATTTCGCCTTTGAAGCGCACCAGTACCGATTCCGGCATATCCAGCGGCATTACGCCGGTGGCGGCGGCAAAGGCAACCAGGCCTGAACCGGCCGGGAACGAAATACCGATCGGGAAACGGGTATGCGAGTCACCACCGGTACCCACGGTATCCGGCAGCAGCATACGGTTCAGCCAGCTGTGGATAACGCCATCACCCGGACGCAGCGACACGCCGCCACGGTTCATAATGAAGTCTGGCAGCGTGTGGTGCGTGGTCACGTCTACCGGTTTCGGGTAAGCGGCAGTGTGACAGAAGGATTGCATCACCAGATCGGCGGAAAAGCCGAGGCACGCCAGGTCTTTCAGTTCATCACGGGTCATCGGACCGGTGGTGTCCTGAGAACCGACTGACGTCATTTTTGGTTCGCAGTACGCGCCAGGGCGGATACCGTCAGTGCCGCAGGCACGTCCCACCATTTTCTGCGCCAGCGAGAAGCCGCGCGTGCTCGGCGCCACGTCTTTTGCCTGACGGAACACATCGCTATGCGGCAGACCGAGAGATTCACGCGCTTTGCTGGTGAGACCGCGACCGATAATCAGCGGAATACGGCCACCGGCGCGGACTTCGTCAATCAGCACATCGGTTTTCAGTTCGAAGCTGGCGAGCAGTTCGCCGGTTTCGTGATTGCGCACTTCCCCTTTGAACGGGTAAACGTCAATCACGTCACCCATATTCAGCTCGCCCACATCCACTTCGATCGGCAGCGCACCGGCATCTTCCATCGTGTTGAAGAAGATCGGCGCAATTTTGCTGCCCAGTACCAGGCCGCCGCCTTTTTTATTCGGTACGTTCGGGATGTCATCGCCCATAAACCACAGCACCGAGTTGGTGGCGGATTTACGTGATGAACCGGTACCGACAACATCACCCACATACGCCAGCGGGAAACCTTTGGCCTGCAATGCTTCGATTTGTTTAATCGGACCAATGTTGCCCGGCTCATCCGGCTCAATGCCTTCACGGGCGTTTTTCAGCATCGCCAGTGCGTGCAGTGGGATGTCAGGACGTGACCATGCATCCGGCGCAGGAGACAGGTCATCGGTGTTGGTTTCGCCGGTCACTTTGAACACGGTGACGGTCAGTTTATCCGCCAGCGCAGGACGCGACAGATACCACTCAGCATCCGCCCAGGATTGCATAACCCGTTGTGCATGCTCATTGCCTGCTTTCGCTTTTTCTTCTACGTCGTAGAAGCTGTCGAACATCAGCAGCGTGTGAGACAAGGCTTTAGCAGCGATGGGGGCGAGTTTTGCATCGTCCAGCGCGTCAATCAGCGGGTGAATGTTGTAACCGCCCTGCATGGTGCCAAGCAGCTCAATCGCTTTTTCGGGGGATACCAGAGGAGAGGTCGTTTCGCCTTTGGCGACAGCCGCCAGGAAACCGGCTTTTACATAGGCCGCTTCATCAACACCCGGCGGGACTCGGTTGACCAAAAGGTCAGTAAGGAATTCTTCTTCACCCGCTGGCGGGCTTTTCAGCAGTTCAACCAGCGCGGCCATCTGGGAAGCATCTAACGGCTTAGGTACGATTCCCTGGGCAGCACGCTCGGCAACGTGCTTACGGTATTCTTCTAGCACGACGTTCTCCTCGCTCTCATTGTATAGCTTTCCGGTGCACCCTATGACGCAGTCCAACAGTAGGGTGAGGTGCCCGGTTCCGCGTCGGCCAGCATAGCAGCATTTCGTCTGATTGTTAATCTGTTTACAAAAAAGCAACATCCTCTGGTTAAGCAGCATATTCCGCTGAAGTTGAACCGCGTCACGAAAAAAAAGCAGGCATCAGATGCCTGCTTTGTGGGGTAACAGCCAGCGATAATTAACGATCGACCAGCACAAACTCGCCTTCGTTATAGCGCTCACCCGCAATCTGTTGCGGATCAAATAGCGTATCCAGGGCGCTGACATCGTTGCTGCTCAACTGCAATTCGGCGGCAGCGCAGTTCTGCTCCAGATGGGCAACTTTACTGGCACCCGGAATCGGGACGATGAATTCCCCTTTCGCCAGCACCCATGCCAGAGCCAGCTGTGCGGCCGTCGCGCCATAACCTGTAGCCATCTCAGTCAGCTGGTTTACTAACTTTTGGTTATGCGCGTGAGCATCCTGCTGGAAGCGCGGCAGGTAACGACGGAAATCATCTTCCGGCAGAGCTGCCGCATTCGGGAATTTACCGGTGAGAAAACCGCGTCCCAGCGGGCTGTAGGGAACAAAACCCACATTCAGTTCGCGACAGGTCGCGAAGATCGCCTGCTCAGGATCGCGCGACCACAACGAGTATTCACTTTGCAGGGCAGAAATCGGGTGCACCGCGCAGGCACGACGTAATGTGGCCGGCGAAACTTCAGATAAACCGAGATATTGCACTTTACCTTCGCGCACCAGATCGGCCATCACGCCCACCACATCTTCGATGGGCACCGCAGGATCGAGACGGTGTTGATACAACAGATCGATGCTTTCAACACCTAAACGCTGAAGCGAACCCTCTACCGCACGGCGAATATGGGCCGGGTCACTGGTCACACCTTTCACGCGTTCCCAGCCCTCACCCTCTTCACTGATGCGGAAACCAAATTTGGTGGCGATTTTAATGTCTTTACGTCCCTGCAACGCCTTCGCCAGCAACGTCTCGTTAATGAAGGGACCATAGACTTCGGCGGTATCGAGAAAATCGACGCCCAGCTCAAAAGCGCGGGCCAGCGTGTTCAACGCCTGGCGTTCATCGTTTTGACCGTAAGCAAATGACATCCCCATGCAACCGAGACCCAATGCTGAAACCTGTAATCCCTGTTTGCCTAATTGACGTTGTTGCATTGTTTCTTCCTCTTCGTTGTTGATGTTATTGTTATAACCCTCAGCAATGACGGCAACAATTGCGTCATTTTCGTCGATTTAGTGAGTGAAATTCAGCAATGAGCCAATATCGCGCAACCCTACAGGAACTGGAGATGTTTGCGGCCATCGCGCAGCACCTGAGCTTTCGCAAAGCCGCCGAGGAGCGCAATGTCACCCCTTCGACGCTGAGCCACGCGATGCGCAATTTTGAAGAACGGCTCGGCGTGCGCCTGCTGAATCGAACCACGCGTAAAGTGGCGCTGACGGCCGCGGGGGAACGCTTTCTTCAGCGCATCCAGCCCGCGTTGCAGGATTTGTCACAGGCGGTGGATGAATTGAATGACTGGCGTAGCGATCCACGCGGCAGTTTGCGTATCAGTATGCCCCGTTCGGCGGAGGGGTTATTTTTTCACTCACTGATCCTGCCTTTTATGCAGCGCTATCCGGAAATCACGCTGGAAATCGACAGCAACGATACGCTGCTGGATATTGTCTCTGCCGGTTTTGATGCCGGGGTGCGTTACGGCAATGTGCTGGCGCAGGATATGGTGGCAGTGCCGTTTGGCGCGCCGATGCGGGCGCTGGCGGTAGCCAGCCCGGCGTTTATCTCCCGCCACGGTACCCCACAGGCTCCCGCCGAACTGCTGCAATTTCCCTGCATCGAGCGACGCTTCCCCAGCGGTCGTCGTTATCGCTGGGAGTTCTGGCAGGATGGGCAGCGGCAGGAAGTGGCGGTCAGCGGTACGCTGGTACTCGATAATAACGAACGTATTTTGCAGGCGGCACTGGCGGGGGCGGGCATCGCGTTTTTGCATCAGGGTACGGTGGCTGAAGCACTGCATAACGGTGAACTGGTGGAAATTTTGCCGCAATTTACTCAGGTGGAAGAAGGCTTCTGGCTTTATTATCCGAGCCGGAAATATCTTTCGACACCATTGCGCTATTTTATTGACTGGCTTAAAGAAATCAGAGATTAAATTAGTTGATCACGTTAATAGAACGCGTTAAATAAACTATTTACTTAAGCGCATAACGGCGCATAAAATAATTAAAAAATAATAGATGAATTTAATTTAAATCAGATTAGACTGCCTGCGGGCGCTTGAGGCAATCTGCCTTAAGCATCAGAAATGATATTGAGGTGGATTGTGGAGAGTTTGCTCGCGGGATTAATTTTACTTAACCACCGCGAGCGAACGACTACCCAAGACACACAACAATGTCAGGGTAATTGCTTGCTCGCTTTAAATCAAGGAGCAAGTGACAATGAAGTCAATATTCAGCAAGCTGATTATTAGTGGACTCATCTTATTAGGGCTGTGTCTGGTTAATCGCAGTTCGTTGTGTGAGTTGCGATTACGTATATTCACTGCTGAATTATCCGCGGTTATGGCTTGCGAGGTCAGATCGTAAAACTTCATTAGCGGGGGTTCGCCCCCGCTATTCCGTCACTGTTAGCGTGTCAGCTCAGGCGCCCATTTCATTCTTCATCTTATTCATTGCTTTCGCGACAGGCAGGATGGCCACACCCGGCGCGAACACTGCCGCAGCAGGCGAATTCAGGAAGACGACCATCTGGCGCGACCAGAGATATACATAATCAATTACGTTAGTATAACGTATTAAGTAAATATATCATCGAAACAAATAACAGCATATAAAATAATTTAAAATAACAGGTGAATTTAATTTAAATCAGATTAGACTGCCTGCGGGCGCTTGAGGCAATCTGCCTTAAGCATCAGAAATGATATTGGGTGGATTGTGGAGAGTTTGCTCGCGGGATTAATTTTACTTAACCACCGCGAGCGAGCGACTACCCCAAAACACCTAACAATGTCAGGGTAGTCGCTTGCTCGCTTTAAATCAAGGAGTAAGTGACAATGAAGTCAATATTCAGCAAGCTGATTATTAGTGGGCTCATCTTATTAGGGCTTTATCTGGTTAATCGCAATTCGTTGTGTGAGTTGCGATTACGGATATTCACTGCTGAATTATCCGCGGTTATGGCTTGCGAGGTCAGTTCGTAAAACTTCATTAGTGGGGGTTCGCCCCCGCTATTCCGTCACTGTTAGCGTGTCAGCTCAGGCGCCCATTCCATTCTTCAACTTACCGAAGCCTGTAATAAAAAACGGCTCCCATAAGGAGCCGTTTATTTATTTCTTAGCGCTTATTTCTTTTTCGCTTTCGGGTTCGGCAGGTCGGTAATGCTACCTTCGAACACTTCAGCCGCCAGACCGACGGATTCGTGCAGCGTCGGGTGGGCGTGGATGGTCAGCGCGATGTCTTCCGCATCACAGCCCATTTCGATTGCCAGACCGATTTCACCCAACAGCTCGCCGCCGTTAGTACCGACAATCGCACCACCGATGACACGGTGAGTTTCTTTGTCGAAAATCAGTTTGGTCATACCGTCAGCGCAGTCAGAAGCGATAGCACGACCCGATGCCGCCCACGGGAAGGTGGAGACTTCGTAGCTGATGCCTTTCTCTTTGGCTTCTTTCTCGGTCAGACCCACCCATGCAACTTCTGGCTCGGTGTAAGCGATGGACGGAATCACTTTCGGGTCGAAGTAGTGCTTCATACCGGCGATAACTTCTGCCGCTACGTGACCTTCGTGCACGCCTTTGTGCGCCAGCATTGGCTGACCCACGATGTCACCGATTGCATAGATGTGCGGCACATTGGTACGCATCTGCTTGTCGACGCGGATAAAGCCACGGTCGTCCACTTCCACGCCTGCTTTACCGGCATCCAGACCTTTACCATTCGGTACACGGCCAATCGCTACCAGCACGGCGTCGTAACGCTGAGCTTCGGCTGGTGCTTTTTTACCTTCCATGGAAACGTAAATACCGTCTTCTTTCGCTTCAACGGCAGTCACTTTAGTTTCCAGCATCAGGTTGAATTTCTTGCTGATACGTTTGGTGAATACTTTCACCACATCTTTATCGGCTGCCGGGATCACCTGGTCGAACATCTCAACCACGTCAATCTCTGAACCCAGCGCATGGTACACCGTACCCATTTCCAGACCGATGATGCCGCCACCCATAACCAGCAGGCGCTTCGGTACTTCTTTCAGTTCCAGCGCATCTGTGGAATCCCACACGCGCGGATCTTCATGCGGAATGAACGGCAGTTCAATCGGACGAGAACCGGCAGCGATGATGGCGTTATCGAAGTTGATGGTGGTCGCGCCGCCTTCACCTTCTACCACCAGCGTGTTAGCACCGGTAAATTTACCCAGACCATTTACCACCTTCACTTTACGGCCTTTGGCCATACCAGCCAGACCGCCGGTCAGTTGAGTGATAACTTTCTCTTTCCAGGTACGAATCTTGTTGATGTCGGTTGTCGGCTGGCCAAACACGATACCGTGTTCTTCCAGTGCTTTCGCTTCTTCAATCACTTTCGCGACGTGCAACAGCGCTTTTGACGGGATACAGCCCACGTTCAGACATACACCGCCGAGGGTGCTGTAGCGCTCTACCAGTACGGTTTCCAGACCTAAATCAGCGCAACGGAAGGCTGCAGAGTAACCTGCAGGACCTGCCCCAAGTACCACGACTTGAGTTTTAATCTCTGTACTCATCATGACCTCTTATTAGATTTCCGGCGGCCAGACGTAGAGCCTATCCCAGGCTCTGTATGCCCTTTTTCCACCGGGACATTTCACCGCAAGAGTTTACAGAATTGTTAATAAACTGCCAACCGCGGCAACTCCGAATGCTTACAACAAGGCCGGCATTCGCCGGCCTTGATTAACTTCACATCACCAGACGGCGGATGTCTGACAGCGTGTTGTTGATGATGGTGATAAAGCGCGCACCATCAGCACCATCGATCACGCGGTGGTCGAAGGAAAGAGAGATAGGCATCATCAGACGCGGCACAAACTCTTTACCATTCCACACAGGTTCCATTGCAGACTTGGAAACACCGAGGATCGCCACTTCCGGCGCGTTAACGATCGGCGCGAAGTGCGTTGTACCCAGGCCACCCAGGCTGGAGATGGTGAAGCATCCGCCCTGCATGTCGCCAGCGGTCAGCTTACCATCACGCGCTTTTTTCGAGATCGCCATCAGCTCGCGAGACAGCTCGGTGATGCCTTTTTTGTTCACGTCTTTGAACACCGGAACCACCAGACCGTTTGGCGTATCTACCGCCACACCGATGTTGATGTATTTTTTCAGCGTCAGCTTCTGCGCGTCTTCGGACAGTGAACTGTTGAAGCGAGGCATCTGCTCAAGCGCCGCAGCAACTGCTTTCATGATAAACACCACCGGCGTGAATTTCACATCCAGTTTACGTTTCTCAGCTTCGGCATTCTGCTGCTTACGGAACGCTTCCAGATCGGTGATATCGGTTTTATCGAAGTGGGTAACGTGCGGGATAACCACCCAGTTACGGCTCAGGTTAGCGCCAGAGATTTTCTGGATGCGACCCAGTTCCACTTCTTCGATTTCGCCGAATTTGCTGAAGTCAACTTTCGGCCATGGCAGCAGGCCTGGCAGGCTACCACCGCTTGCAGCGGCCGCAGGCGCAGCTTCAGCGCGTTTCACCGCGTCTTTCACATACGTCTGCACGTCTTCTTTCAGGATGCGACCTTTACGGCCGGTGCCTTTGACTTTCGCCAGGTTAACACCGAACTCGCGCGCCAGGCGACGAATCACCGGGGTTGCGTGGACATAAGCATCGTTCTCAGCGAATTCGCTTTTCGCATCCGCTTTTGCCGCAGCCGGAGCAGCTTTAGACTCAGCAGGTGCCGGAGCCGCTTCCTGTTTCGCAGCCGGTGCCGCAGCAGCAGGCGCAGCGCCTTCTACTTCAAATACCATGATCAGCGAGCCAGTCTTAACTTTGTCGCCAGTGGCCACTTTCAGCTCTTTGACCACGCCCGCGAACGGTGCCGGCACTTCCATCGAGGCTTTATCGCCTTCAACCACAATCAGGGACTGCTCAGCGGTAACTTTGTCGCCCACTTTGACCAGCACTTCAGTGACTTCAACTTCATCGCCGCCGATGTCCGGTACGTTGACGTCTTTCGCGCCAGCCGCAGCCGCCGGTGCTGCTGCCGCAGCAGGTTGTTCTGCCGCAGCAGACGCTGCCGGAGCAGCGCCTTCAGCGTCGAACACCATGATCAGTGAACCGGTATTCACTTTATCGCCGGTAGCGATTTTGATCTCTTTCACCACGCCCGCGAACGGTGCTGGCACTTCCATTGAGGCTTTGTCGCCTTCAACGGTGATCAGTGACTGTTCCGCCGCAACGGTGTCGCCCACTTTGACCAGGATCTCAGTGACTTCAACTTCATCACCGCCGATGTCCGGCACGTTGACGTCTTTGCTGACGGCAGCCGCAGCTGCCGGCGCCGGTGCCGCTTTTTTCTCTTCAGCAGCAGGGGCAGGTACAGCGGCTGCTGCACCTTCTGCGTCAAAGATCATGATAAGCGAACCGGTTTCGACTTTGTCGCCGGTGGCAATTTTGATCTCTTTCACCACGCCCGCCTGCGGCGAAGGCACTTCCATCGAGGCTTTGTCGCCTTCCACGGTGATCAGCGACTGTTCGGCTTCTACCTTGTCGCCCACCTTGACCAGGATCTCGGTGACTTCAACTTCATCAGACCCGATATCCGGCACTTTAATTTCGATAGCCATTACTCTCTTACCTCTTAAGCCAGACGCGGGTTAACTTTATCGGCATCGATATTGAATTTGGTGATGGCTTCCGCTACCACTTTCTTATCGATTTCGCCGCGTTTAGCCAGTTCACCCAGCGCTGCAACCACTACGTAAGATGCATCCACTTCGAAGTGGTGACGCAGGTTCTCACGGCTGTCTGAACGGCCGAAACCGTCGGTGCCTAACACGCGGTAATCGCTGGCCGGAACATAGCTGCGAACCTGCTCAGCAAACAGTTTCATGTAGTCAGTAGATGCAACGGCCGGAGCCTCGTTCATCACCTGAGCGATGTAAGGTACGCGCGGCGTTTCCGTCGGGTGCAGCATGTTCCAGCGCTCACAATCCTGGCCATCACGTGCCAGTTCGGTGAACGAGGTGACGCTGTAGACGTCAGAACCGATACCGTACTCTTTCGCCAGGATCTGCGAAGCTTCACGTACGTGACGCAGGATAGAGCCTGAACCCAGCAGCTGAACTTTGCCTTTGCTACCTTCCACCGTTTCCAGCTTGTAGATACCCTTACGGATACCCTCTTCCGCACCCTGCGGCATTGCAGGCATGTGGTAGTTTTCGTTCAGCGTGGTGATGTAGTAGTAAATGTTTTCCTGCGCTTCGCCGTACATACGCACCAGACCGTCATGCATGATGACTGCCACTTCGTACGCGTAAGACGGATCGTAAGAGATACAGTTCGGAATAGTCAGCGACTGAATGTGGCTGTGACCATCTTCGTGCTGCAAACCTTCACCGTTCAGGGTAGTACGACCGGAGGTACCGCCGACGAGGAAGCCGCGCGCCTGCTGGTCGCCAGCCAGCCACATCAGGTCACCGATGCGCTGGAAGCCGAACATCGAGTAATAGATGTAGAACGGAATCATCGGCAGGTTGTTGGTGCTGTAAGAGGTCGCCGCAGCCAGCCAGGATGAACCTGCGCCCAGCTCGTTGATCCCTTCCTGCAGAATCTGGCCTTTTTCGTCTTCTTTATAGTAAGCAACCTGCTCACGGTCCTGCGGGGTGTACTGCTGGCCGTTCGGGCTGTAGATACCAATCTGACGGAACAGACCTTCCATACCAAAGGTACGGGCTTCGTCCGCAAGGATCGGCACCAGACGATCTTTGATCGACTTGTTCTTCAGCATCACGTTCAGGGCACGAACGAAGGCGATGGTGGTAGAGATCTCTTTGCTCTGCTCTTCCAGCAGCGCACTGAACTCTTCCAGCGCCGGCATTTCCAGCTTCTCGCTGAACTGCGGCTGACGCGTCGGCAGGTAGCCGCCCAGTTTTTCACGCTGACCGTGCAGGTAGTTATACTCTTCGGAACCTTTTTCAAAGGTCACGTACGGCAGTTTTTCGATGTTCTCATCGGCTACCGGCACATTGAAGCGATCGCGGATGTAGCGAACGCCATCCATGTTCATCTTCTTCACCTGGTGGGCAATGTTTTTACCTTCCGCGGTGTCGCCCATACCATAACCTTTAATGGTATGCGCCAGAATCAGCGTTGGCTGGCCTTTGGTTTCCTGCGCTTTTTTCAGTGCAGCGTAGATTTTCTTCGGATCGTGACCACCACGGTTCAGGGCGAAGATCTCTTCGTCTGACCAGTCTTTCACCAGCGCTGCGGTCTCCGGGTATTTACCGAAGAAGTGCTCACGCACATAGGCGCCATCGCGTGATTTGAAGGTCTGGTAGTCACCATCGACGGTTTCGTTCATCAGCTGGATCAGTTTGCCGCTGGTGTCTTTCTTCAGCAGCTCATCCCAGCGTCCGCCCCAGATCACTTTAATCACGTTCCAGCCAGCACCTGCAAAGATGCCTTCCAGTTCGTTGATGATCTTACCGTTACCGGTGACCGGGCCATCCAGACGCTGCAGGTTACAGTTGATGATGAAGACCAGGTTATCCAGTTTTTCACGGGTGGCGATGGTGATCGCACCTTTGGATTCCGGCTCGTCCATCTCGCCATCACCGAGGAAGGCGTAAACTGTCTGACCAGAGGTATCTTTCAGACCACGGTGTTCCAGATATTTCAGGAATTTAGCCTGATAGATCGCATTCAACGGACCCAGGCCCATTGATACGGTCGGGAACTGCCAGAATTCCGGCATCAGTTTCGGGTGCGGGTAAGAAGACAGACCGTTGCCATGCACTTCCTGACGGAAGTTGTTCATCTGCTCTTCAGTCAGACGGCCTTCAAGGAACGCACGAGAATAGATGCCCGGAGAGATATGGCCCTGGAAGTAAACCAGGTCACCGCCATCTTTGTCGCTACGCGCGCGGAAGAAGTGGTTGAAGCACACTTCATAGATAGTCGCGGAAGACTGGAATGAAGAGAGGTGACCACCCAGCTCCAGATCTTTCTTCGACGCACGCAGCACCGACATGATGGCGTTCCAGCGGATTGCGGAACGGATACGACGCTCAAGAGAGGTGTTGCCCGGATAGTCCGGCTCATCTTCAGTGGCAATGGAGTTGATGTAGTTGCTGATCGCAGAGGAACCCGCTGCAACTTTCACACCGCCCTTGCGTGCAGCACTTAATACCTGGTCAATCAGATACTGCGCGCGCTCAACACCTTCTTCACGGATGACCGATTCGATCGCCTGTAGCCAGTCACGAGTTTCGATCGGATCCACGTCATTGTGTAAACGTTCTGACATGGGGTGTATTCCTTATCTGTGTCTAATACGTTGAATTGTCAGGAGCCTGTCTGCTTGTGCTTTGCTTCTGTTCACAGCACAAGAAGACAGGCCCGTCGCTTTTTATCCGCACGTTCGTTGCCGCGCGTTATTCCTTACGTTGCTGTAAACGACGCAGGGAGCGTTCACGACGGCTCTGCTCCCGACTTCTGTCCAGCAAGATTTCCTCAATGAACGCCAGGTGACGGTGTGATGCCTCGCGTGCTTGTTCTGGCTCACGAGCCACAATCGCCTCAAAGATACTGGCGCGGTGACCGCTCACTTTCGCCAGCATTTCCCGGCGAGCGTAGAGCAATTCAAAATTCTGACGGACGTTTTGTTCCAGCATAGGGCCCATGGAACGCAGCAAATGTAAAAGCACCACATTATGGGCTGCTTCTGTGACAGCGATCTGATACTGCATCACTGCGTCTGCTTCGGCGTCGAGATCGCCGCTGTCCTGTGCCTGCTGGATCAGAACATGGCAGTCGCGAATACGCTGCAAGTCCTCATCGGTGCCACGCAGCGCCGCGTAATAAGCAGCGATGCCTTCCAGCGCGTGGCGGGTTTCCAGCAGGTCAAACTGAGATTCCGGATGTTGGGCAAGCAGGCCGACCAGTGGGTCGCTCAGGCTTTGCCAGAGATGCTTCTGTACGAAGGTGCCGCCGCCCTGACGGCGTAGCAGCAATCCTTTCGCTTCCAGCCGCTGAATAGCTTCACGAAGAGAAGGACGTGAGACATCGAATTGTTTGGCGAGTTCGCGCTCGGGAAGCAGCTTCTCTCCCGGCCGCAACGTCCCTTCCATAATGAGGGATTCAAGCTGTTGCTCAATGGCGTCAGAGAGCTTTGGTTGGCGAATCTTACTGTAAGCCATCTTCCCTTCTTATTGTGCCAGACGTCCGGAGTAAATTGGTAATACCAATTCCAAAAAGGTGCCGGTAAAGTAACAAAGTATTCACCTTGTGTCTATATGGCAACCGTCACATATCAGGGGATTATCAGGGGTGAAATGCGCTAAATAACGAGGATTAAGACGCAAAAAGACCGACGGACCGAATTGTTAACAGGTTGCACTTTTACCAAACCTTACACAGGTTTAGCCTCTCTGTTTCCTCGCAACCATAAGGGAAAGCTATTCGTGTTTATTACCAATTCATGTCAGAAATAACCCGGCGGACAGGCAGTGGATGCTGCTGCTTTTTCAGTCATCTCTCAGCACAAAAAGCAAAAGCAGGTGCAAAGCGTTGCGCTTAACACTATTCTGGTCGCCATGGTAGCTCACGTATACACACAACACGCCAGATACCGTAAATAAATTAGTACGTTATGTAATAACAGCCTTACAGTGCGCGTCACTGTGGGCGCACAATAACAACATCACGAGGTTCGTATGGAACAACAGCATGGCGACACGCTGCACCGCGGCTTAAAGAATCGCCATATTCAGCTGATTGCGCTGGGTGGTGCCGTGGGTACCGGTCTGTTTCTGGGCAGCGCATCGGTGATTAAATCTGCCGGCCCGGCCGTTATTCTCGGCTATGCCATTGCCGGGTTTATTGCCTTTCTGATTATGCGTCAATTAGGCGAAATGGTAGTCGAAGAGCCGGTTGCCGGCAGCTTCAGTCATTTCGCGTACAAATACTGGGGCAACTTTGCCGGTTTCGCCTCGGGCTGGAACTACTGGGTGCTGTATGTGCTGGTCGCGATGGCCGAGCTGACCGCCGTAGGTAAATATATCCAGTTCTGGTGGCCGGACTTTCCCACCTGGGCCACCGCCGCCATCTTCTTCGTGGTGATCAACGCCATCAACCTGACCAACGTTAAAGTGTTTGGTGAGATGGAGTTCTGGTTCGCCATCATTAAAGTCGTCGCGGTTATCGGCATGATTCTGTTCGGCGGCTGGCTGCTGTTCAGCGGCAACGGCGGCCCGCAGGCTAGCGTCAGCAACCTGTGGAACCAGGGCGGCTTCCTGCCGCATGGCGTCAGCGGGCTGGTGATGATGATGGCGATTATCATGTTCTCGTTTGGCGGGCTGGAGCTGGTGGGTATCACCGCTGCGGAAGCCGACAACCCGGAGCAGAGCATTCCTAAAGCGACCAACCAGGTGCTGTGGCGTATCCTGATTTTCTACATCGGTTCGCTGGCGGTGCTGCTGTCGCTGATGCCGTGGACCCGTGTCACCGAAGATACCAGCCCGTTCGTGCTGATCTTCCACGAACTGGGTGATGCGCTGGTCGCGAATGCGCTGAATGTGGTGATCCTCACCGCAGCGCTGTCGGTCTATAACAGCTGCGTATACTGCAACAGTCGTATGCTGTTCGGTCTGGCGCAACAGGGCAACGCGCCAAAAGCGCTGCTGAAAGTCGACAAACGCGGCGTACCGGTCGCCACCATTCTGGTCTCTGCCGTAGCCACCGCGCTCTGCGTATTGATCAACTACCTGATGCCGGGTGAAGCCTTCGGTCTGCTGATGTCACTGGTGGTTTCTGCGCTGGTGATTAACTGGGCGATGATCAGCCTCGCACACCTGAAATTCCGTAAGAAGAAAGACCAGCAGGGCGTGACAACACGCTTCCCGGCCATCCTCTACCCGCTGGGTAACTGGATCTGCCTGCTGTTCCTCGCCGGTATTCTGGTGATCATGGCGATTACCCCGGGCATGGCTATCTCCGTATGGCTGATTCCGGTGTGGCTGGTCGTTCTGGCCATCGGTTACGCGATTAAAAACAAAACACAGCAGGCATAAGTCTGCCCCTTCTGCCCGGCGCTAACGCCCGGGCAGAATGTTCCCGTCTTACGATCCGCATCACACTTTCCCCCGCCCAGGCATTTTGTCCATCATCGTGACCAATTGTTCCCAGCCAGGTTGCTGATTTTCCGCTAATAATTTTTGCTCTACTTGTCGCTGGAGACGATAAATGAAAGGAGCAGCACTCTCGTTCAGAGAAAAACTGGGATATGGCATGGGCGATGCCGGATGCAACATGATTGGCGGTGCCATCATGCTGTTCCTCAACTATTTCTATACCGATGTCTTTGGCCTGGCCCCGGCGCTGGTCGGCACCTTATTGCTGTCGGTGCGGGTACTGGATGCGGTGACCGACCCCATCATGGGTGCCATCGCGGACCGTACGCAAAGCCGCTGGGGACGTTTCCGCCCGTGGTTGTTGTGGGTGTCCGTACCCTACGTGCTGTTTAGCGTATTGATGTTCACCACGCCTGACTGGAGCTACGACAACAAGGTCATTTGGGCCTTTATCACCTACTTCCTGATGTCGCTGACCTACACCGCCATCAACATTCCCTACTGCTCGCTGGGTGGCGTGATCACCAATGACCCCGGTGAACGCGTTTCCTGCCAGTCTTACCGTTTTGTCATGGTGGGTGTCGCCACACTGATTTTATCGTTATCGCTGCTGCCGATGGCGGAGTGGTTCGGCGGCGATAACAAAGCACGCGGTTATCAGCTGGCCATGAGCGTGCTGGCGTTGATTGGCCTGGCGATGTTTCTGTTCTGCTTTGCCACGGTACGTGAACGTATTCGCCCGGCGGTGCCGAGCAACGACGATCTGAAAAACGATCTGCGTGACGTGTGGAAAAACGACCAGTGGGTGCGCATTCTGCTGCTGACCTTCTGCAACGTCTGCCCCGGATTTATCCGCATGGCCGCCACCATGTATTACGTGACCTGGGTGATGGGCCAGTCGACTCATTTTGCCACCCTGTTTATCAGCCTCGGCGTGATTGGCATGATGCTGGGCAGCACGCTGGCGAAAGTGCTGACCGATCGCTGGTGCAAATTAAAGGTGTTTTTCTGGACCAACATCGCCCTGGCGCTATTCTCCAGCGGTTTTTACTGGATCGATCCGCACGCCACCCTCAGCGTAGTGATCGCCTATTTCCTGCTGAATATCCTGCATCAGATCCCCTCACCGCTGCACTGGTCGCTGATGGCCGATGTTGACGATTACGGCGAGTGGAAAACCGGTAAACGCATCACCGGGATGAGCTTCTCCGGCAACCTGTTCTTCCTCAAAGTGGGGCTGGCGGTTGCGGGCGCGATGGTGGGCTTTCTGCTTTCCATCTATGGCTATGACGCGGGAGCGAAACAGCAAGCACCCGACGCGCTAAACGGCATCATGCTGCTGTTTACCGTCATCCCCGGCGTTGGCTATCTGATCACCGCGGGCGTGGTACGTCTGCTGAAAGTGGACCGCAAACTGATGCGCACCATTCAGGACGATTTGGCACTGCGCCGCGCTAACTTCCGTGATTTGCAGGCTCCCCGCCCTGCGCCTTCCGCCGCCGTCGAACCCGGAGAAATAAAATGAACCAACCATGGCCTAATCCGTTTATCACCCAGCGCGCCGACCCTTTTATTCTTCGTTATGGTGACGGTTATTACTTTGTGGCGTCCGTGCCGGAATATAACCGGCTGGAAATTCGCTATGCGACCACACTGGCCGATCTGCCCGACGCCGAGCCGGTGGTGGTGTGGCGGAAACCCGATACCGGCCCGTTTAGTTCGCTTATCTGGGCACCGGAGTTGCATCACATCAAAGGCCAGTGGGTGATCTACTTTGCCGCGGCGCCCACGCGTGAAATCAAAGAGGGATTGTTCCAGCACCGTATGTACGCACTGGTGTGCGGCGATGCCGATCCGCTGACCGGCCACTGGCAGCCGGTACGCCGCGTCCATACGCCGCTGGATAGCTTTTCACTCGATGCCACGCACTTCGTCCATCAGGGAAAAAACTGGTATCTGTGGGCGCAGAAAGATCCGGCTATTCCGGGCAACTCGAATCTCTATCTTGCGGAACTGCTTAATCCGTGGACGCTGAAAAGTGCGCCGCTGATGCTGAGCCGCCCGGAATATGAGTGGGAATGTGCAGGGTTTAGTGTCAACGAGGGACCGGCGGTGATCCGTCACGGCGACAGGCTGTTTGTCACCTATTCAGCCAGCGCCACGGATGAAAACTATTGTCTGGGGATACTGAGCATCGATGCCGATGCCGATCCGTTGCAGGCTGGCGCCTGGCAAAAATCAGCGCGTCCGGTGTTCGCCAGCAGCTGGGATAACCACCAATACGGCCCCGGTCATAACAGCTTTACCGTTGATGAACAGGGCCGCGATGTGCTGGTTTATCATGCGCGTAATTACACAGAAATTGAGGGCGATCCGTTGTGGGATCCAAACCGCCATACGCGGCTGAAGTATTTTGACTGGCGCGAAGACGGCACACCGGATTTCGGCGTGCCGCCTGCCGATCACACCAGCGTGCCGTAGATGGTCAACAGCGCGACCACCACGACCAGCACCAGAGAGATGCGTTTCGCCAGGGCAACGGCCACGCGCGGTGTTTCTACTTTATCCACATGTGGGTCGCGCGCCAGCGAGAACTGGGCCAGGCTGGTCAGCACCTGGTACTGTGAACGATGCCAGTCGGTTAATGAGGCAAACCAGGCTGGCAGCGCCCGCTCGCCATGACCAAGTAACGCATAGGCGACGCCGGCGAGACGCACCGGGATCCAGTCCAGCAGATGCAGTACACGATCAACGCCAGACTGCGCGCGCTCCAGCGGCGAATGATGTTTCGCCAGCCAGCTTTGCCAGGCGCGCAGAAAAGCATAGCCCACCAGCAACACCGGCCCGTATGGGCCACCCACCACAAACCAGAACAGCGGTGCGAGATAAAAGCGAAAGTTTATCCAGATCAGCGCGTTTTGTAGCTCACGCAGAAACTCGCGTTCGGAACACTCAACCGGCACCCCGTGAATCAGGGTCAGCTCGGCGGCCATGGCCTGATGTGCCGCCTGATCGTCATGGCTCGCCGCTTTCAGGTAGGCGTGATAATGCAGACGAACGGAACCCGCGCCGATACACAACAGACCGACCACAATCCAGAACAGCAGTTGCGCCACGCCAAACAGCAGACCTTTCAGGCTCCACACCAGCAGCCAGACAATCAGCATCGCAACAAGGGTCATTACTAAGGTGCGGAACAGCGAAAAACGCTGCCGTCCGCGAAACAGCGGCTCCAGGCGGTGATCAAGCTGCCAGTGCTCACCCAGTTTAAACAGCCGTTCCCAACCTAAAACCAATAACAAGCTAAACAACGTCATAACCGCTCCTGCTGTTTCAGGGATTCTCCTGCATTAAGGCATATTTGTAGCGCATCCAGTCAAATGCCGGACCCGGATCGGTTTTACGCGCCGGGGCGATATCGCTGTGCCCGGTGATGCGTTCCGGCGTCAGCGGATAGTGCTGCATCAATAGCGCGGTCACCGCGTGTAACGTCGCATACTGCGCATCGGTATAAGGCAGGGTATCGGTGCCTTCCAGCTCAATACCGATGGAAAAGTCATTACAGTTTTCCCGCCCGTCGAATTGCGATACCCCGGCATGCCAGGCGCGCTGATCAAACGAGACATACTGCACCAGCTCACCATCACGGCGGATCAGGCAGTGCGCCGCGACGCGCAAATGGGCAATATCAGCAAAATAGGGATGGGCATCGGCGGGCAAGGTGCCGGTAAACAGCCGATCAATCCACGGACCGCCAAATTCTCCCGGCGGCAAACTGATATTGTGAATAATCAGTACTGAAGGAACTTCATTTTCCGGCCGCTGATTAAAGTGCGGTGACGGCACTTTACGCGCGCTGGAGATCCAGCCATCTTCCAGTTTCATGCCATTTTTCCTGCATTTACACCTGGCTGAGAATAACATGAATATCTGAGTACGCTTGTGAGTAAATGCGAAAGACCATGGAAGTTAAGGATACTAAACATTTCAGGTGAGTGAACTGGCAAAAGCCGTGAAATCAGGCTAAGGTGTGCGCTCATTCTCTCGTCATCTGGAGCAGGAATAGCATGGCATCCCGTCGTTACGATCCCGATAATCGCCGTCAGGCATTGATTAAACGCATCGAAGGAGATATTCCCGAAGCCGTTGAACGCGCGCTACGGGAGGATTTAGGTGGCGAAGTGGATGCCGATCGTGACATCACAGCGCTGTTGCTGCCTGAAGAGAAGCAGGCGGTCGCCCAGGTCATTACGCGTGAAGCGGGTGTTTTCTGTGGTAAACGCTGGGTTGAGGAAGTCTTTATCCAGTTAGGCAACAAAGTGACCCTGACCTGGCATGTTGAAGACGGCCAGACGTTAGTGGCCGATCAGCTGTTATTTGAGCTACAAGGCCCGGCACGCCTGCTATTGACGGCAGAACGCACTGCGCTGAATTTTGTGCAAACCCTCTCCGGCGTCGCCACGCAGGTCAGCCACTATGTCGCCCTGCTGGCGGGTAGCCACACCCAACTGCTGGATACCCGTAAAACGCTGCCGGGCCTGCGGACGGCGCTGAAATACGCGGTGCTGTGCGGCGGCGGCAGTAACCATCGTCTCGGTCTTTCTGACGCTTTCCTGATTAAAGAGAATCACATCATTGCCAGTGGTTCGGTGCGCAAGGCAGTAGAGAAAGCGCTGTGGTTACAACCCGATGTGCCGGTGGAAGTCGAAGTGGAAACGCTTAGCGAATTGCAGGATGCGCTGGCGGCCGGGGCCGACATCGTGATGCTCGATAATTTCAGTCTGGAAATGATGCGTGAAGCCGTTACGCTAACGCAAAAGCAGGCGCTGCTTGAAGTCTCCGGTAACGTGACAGACGACACCCTGCCGCAGATTGCCCAGACCGGGGTAGATTATGTCTCGGTCGGCGCGCTGACTAAACACGTACGCGCCCTCGATCTCTCCATGCGCTTTCGCGACGCCTGAACCTCTTTTCCGCCGGGCAACTGCACGGCGGATTTGCGTGACCGCTTCCAGTTTTTTGTTTAATCGGCTGCAAACCTGAAACTTTTCTGCGCACGGCTTCCAGCCGCGCGCTTTCACTGCTTCCGCTTCGCCCCACCCTTTTCTACCGTAGCGCCTCCACAACAAGGAGACCGCTTATGGAACGACAACGGGGTTTTACCCTCATCGAATTGATGATTGTGATTGGCATCGTCGCCATCCTCAGCGCAATCGGTGTACCAACCTATCAAAACTATCTGCGGCGTGCGGCGCTGACCGACATGCTGCAAACCATGGTGCCCTACAAAACGGCAGTCGAACTCTGTGCCATTGAACGCAGCGGCCCGGCGCAGTGCCAGGCGGGCGATCGCGGAATCCCTGCGGCAAAAGGATCGCGTTATGTCGCCTCTCTTTCGGTTATCAATGGCGTGATTACCCTGAGCGGGCAGGAGAGTCTGGCGGGCCTGACGGTGGAAATGCTACCCATCTGGAACAGCACGGAAGGCATGATCGACTGGCAGCGCAGCTGTACCAGCGATAACAGCAGCCTGCGCGATAACTGCCTCGAGCAGTTCCGGTTTGCTGACAAAGGGGCGCGCAATGGAGAAGCGTGATGAGATATTACCGGCGCTGTGCAAACGCCACCACGCGATAATCCTGCATCATGACGCCACGCTGCTGCGCGTAGCCGTTGCCGGGGCTGCGGAACCCGCGCTGCTGGAAGCCCTGCGGTTTGCCAGTCAGTGCAAGGTTGAAGTGGAGTGCTGGCCTGCCGCGCGGCTTGAGCAGCTATTGCATGAACCGGACAGCCCGGACACACCCCGGGAGCAGGCATCAGCGGAGTCCGCCATTCACACAGTGGAACAGATTCTGCAACAAGCTATCCAGCGTCGGGCCTCCGATGTCCACTTTGAACCGCAGCGCCATCTGTTACGTGTCCGGTTACGTATCGATGGCGTGCTCCAGAAACTGACACAGTTACCGGATGCGCAACCGGCTGCGGTGCTGGCCCGGCTGAAAATTTTGGGTGGGCTGGATATTGCCGAACGCCGACTGCCACAGGATGGTCAGTTTACGCTGGAGAACGAAGGCAAAACGGCCGCCTTTCGGCTTTCCACCTTGCCAGTGAGCCACGGCGAAAAAGCGGTGGTACGCCTGATGCAGAGCGAAAACAGCGCGATCGCACTGGATAAACTCGGTATGCCTTTGGCGCAGCTGCGCCAGTTCGGCAGGGCGCTGGCAAAGCCACAGGGATTAATTCTGGTTACCGGCCCCACCGGCAGCGGCAAAACATTTACGCTGTACAGCGGATTAAGCGCGCTCAATGTGCCGGAGAAGAATGTTTGCAGCGTCGAAGATCCGGTGGAGATCCCACTGGAAGGCATTAACCAGACGCAGATCCAACCACGTAGCGGACTGGACTTCAATCTCGTGCTGCGCGCGCTTCTGCGCCAGGACCCGGATGTCATCATGGTCGGCGAAATCCGCGATGCGGAAACGGCCGGGATTGCGGTGAAAGCGGCGCAGACCGGCCATCTGGTACTGTCCACCCTGCACACCAACTCTACAGCAGAAACGCTGACGCGTTTGCGGCAAATGGGCATCCCCGGATATCTGCTCGGTCCGGCGTTACAGCTGATCGTCGCGCAGCGGCTGGTGAGGCGTCTGTGCATACATTGTCGGCAGCCCGGACAAGCGGTCGCGCATCTGCCGACGGACCTGTGGCCTGGCACCCTTCAGACATGGCGCGCACCCGGCTGCGATCACTGCTTTTCCGGCTATTATGGCCGTCTTGCGCTATTCGAACTGTTGCCGATGACCACCAAATTACAAAATGCCATATCTGCCGATATGCCGCTGGAGCACCTGCTGTCGCTGGCGAATCAACAGGGGATGAAAACGCTGGTTGCCGCTGGCCTGGAGGCCGTCAGCCGTGGTGAGACCTCGCTGGAAGAGATGCAGCGCGTAATCGGGTTAGGTGATGGCTAATCTCTATCATTTTCGCTGGCAGGCGCTGGACGCCCAGGGAGTGTTGCACAGCGGCGAGTCGCTGATGGACAGCCAGGAGACGCTATTACTGCACCTTTCACATCGGGGCTTGCTGGCCATCAGCTGGCGGCGCGGCAAATGCAGGCGCGCACGCGACTGGAAATGGCAGCAGAAAATAGATCTGATACGACAACTGGCGACCTTGCTGAAGGCGGGCCTGCCGCTGGCAGAGAGCCTGACCTTACTTGCCGAGGGGCATCCGGATTCCGGCTGGCGTGCGTTATTGCGGGGGTTGCAACAACGCGTGATTGCCGGAACGCCTTTTTCCCAGGCATTACGCGACTGGCCGCAGATTTTCCCGCCGCTGTTTCCGGCACTGATGCAGGTAGGGGAACTGACCGGGCAGCTGGATGAATGTTGTCGTCAGCTGGCGCAGCAGCAAACCGGACAACAGTATTTGCGCAGGAAAGTGGTCAAAGCGCTGCGCTATCCGTTGTTCATTTTGCTGGTTGCCATCGCGGTCAGCGCCGGTATGCTGCTGTTTGTGTTGCCAGAGTTTGTGTCGGTTTATGCCAGCTTCGATGCGCCGCTGCCCGCGCTTACCGCCAGTGTGATGGCGTTTTCTGCCC
The DNA here is from genome assembly GCF_059730485.1 of Pantoea sp. X-Soil-TKNS-1207. Lineage (NCBI taxonomy): Bacteria > Pseudomonadati > Pseudomonadota > Gammaproteobacteria > Enterobacterales > Erwiniaceae > Pantoea > Pantoea sp. X-Soil-TKNS-1207. The sequence goes on along the minus strand of NZ_AP035958.1, from coordinate 808,050 downwards.
TGTTGCAACAAGCCGCATGGCCTCTACTGGTCGCCAGCGCGTTGTTCATTGTCCTCGCGCGACAGATCTATCGACGATCGGCTGACTGGCAACGGCGTGCCCATCGCTGGCTATTGCGTTTGCCACTGCTTTCACCGTTGTGGCGCGGCAGCCAGCTCAGCCAGATTTATGCTATTTTGCGGCTGACGCAGCAGGCCGGTTTGACCTTGCTGCAAAGTTTGCAGGCCGTTGAAGTGACGATGGCATCCCGGCTCTGGCGCGATGCCATCGTCGGGTTGCAGCAGCATATTGCCTGTGGTGCGCCGCTGCATCAGGCATTGCAGCAACATCTGTTGTTTACGCCCCTCTGTGCTCAGCTCATCAAAGTGGGTGAAGAAGCGGGTGCGCTGGATGTGATGCTGGCGCGGCTGGCGGAATGGCACGAGGGAGATACGCTGGAGCGTGCTGAATCACTGGCGGCAGCACTGGAACCGATGATGATGGTGGTGATTGGCGGCATCGTAGGCACGCTGGTGATTGCCATGTATCTGCCGGTTTTCGGACTGGGCGATGCAATACGTTAACGGGTGCATATTACATGCACCCGTTGCACAACATTAGCGTGTGAACACGCGATTTTCCTGCTCAGCCACACGAATAAAGGTAGTGCGCTTAGTCAGCTCCTTGAGTCTCTCGGCCCCGACATAGGTACAGGCCGAACGCAGGCCACCGAGGATATCTTTCACCGTTTCTTCAACCGGACCGCGCAACGGCAAGCGCACGGTTTTACCTTCTGCGGCGCGGTACTGAGCCACGCCGCCGACGTGGCGTTTCATGGCAGACTCTGAACTCATGCCATAAAACAGCATAAATTGCTCGCCCTGATCCTCAACGATCGTGCCTTCACACTCATCATGTGCCGCCAGCATACCGCCAAGCATCACAAAATCGGCACCGCCGCCAAAGGCTTTGGCGATATCGCCGGGCACTGAACAGCCGCCATCGCTGACGATCTGTCCACCTAAGCCATGGGCCGCATCCGCGCACTCAATCACCGCAGAAAGCTGCGGGTAGCCAACGCCGGTTTTGACGCGGGTAGTGCAAACCGAACCGGGACCAATCCCCACTTTTACGATATCAGCGCCGGAGAGAATCAGCTCCTCGACCATTTCGCCGGTGACCACATTGCCTGCGCAGATGGTTTTACCGGGGAAACTCTCGCGGACACGTTGCAAAAACGCGACGAAATGCTCGGAATAACCATTGGCAACATCAATGCAGATGAAGTTCAGCTGCGGCGAGAGCGCCAGAACGTCGGTCAGTTTGCTGAAATCTGCGTCTGAGGTTCCGCTGGAAACCATGACATGTCCCAGCACCGATGCAGGTGCGCGCTGAATAAATGCCTGCCAGTCGGCAACGCTATAATGTTTATGCACCGCCGTCAGCACGCCAAAGCTGGCAAGGGCTTGCGCCATGGTGAAGGTGCCGACCGTATCCATATTGGCGGCAATCACCGGCACGCCTGTCCAGTTCAGACCTGAGTGTTTAAAGGTGAAAGTGCGTTCCAGCTCAACTTCGGAACGGCTTTTGAGGGTGGAGCGTTTCGGGCGGATCAACACATCCTTAAAACCCAGTTTCAAATCTTCTTCAATACGCATCACAAGTGTCCTGGTTAGTGGCTTCGAACCGCGGTTCGGGTAGCGCTCACGGCTCCAGTGTCGTTATCATACGCGCCATTCGTTCCGCGACAAGACTGCGAATTTCACTTTATTTAAGCTACAATCCGTTAAATTTAGCTGAGAAAATCGATTGTGATCGTGCTCTCATCTTGCCGTTGATAAAACGCAAGGTGTTACAGCATGCCAGTGCGAACGCCGGGATAACGCTATGCCTTTTACAGTTGCGCTAACGGGCGGCATTGGCAGTGGAAAATCCACTATAGCCAATGCCTTCGCGGCGCTGGGTGTCGATATTATTGATGCCGATGTCATTGCCAGAGAAGTGGTGGAACCAGGCACGTCCGCTTTGCAGGCGATCGTCAGACGCCATGGCGAATCGATCCTGACGGCAGAAGGCACGTTGTATCGTGCCCGGCTGCGCGAAATTATTTTTCAGCAGCCGAAAGAAAAAAACTGGTTAAACCAGCTGTTGCATCCGTTGATTAACGCGCGCACGCAACAGTTGAAGACACTCGCAACCTCCCCTTATGTCGTATGGGTGGTACCACTGCTGGTGGAAAATGGATTGCAGCATCAGGCGGATCGGGTGCTGGTAGTGGATGTGGATGAAGCTACCCAGCTACAGCGCACTCAACAGCGCGATGGCATCTCTCTCACCCAGGCCAAAAACATTCTTGCCGCTCAGGCCAGCCGACAACAGCGCCTGGCCGTAGCGGATGACATCATTGATAACAGCGGCACGCCTGATGACGCGCTGCCGCGCGTTGCTGAACTTCACCAGCGTTATTTGCGACTGGCAGCAGCGGGACAGGATTAACATCATGAGTACAATCGTTCTTTTTGAACATCCTCTGAATGAAAAGATGCGCACCTGGCTGCGCGTCGAGTTTCTGATCAATCAGCTGCATGACACCGTGCCCGTCACCAGCTCCGTTTCTGCGCTGGGCGTTTTTCGCATTATTGGCGATTTGCTGGATATCTTCGAACGTGGCGATATGCGCACTGAATTGCTGAAAGAACTTGAGCGGCAGCAGCAGAAGCTACGCGCCTGGCTTGATGTGCCCGGCGTCGATTTGCAGCGTGTGGATGCCCTGCGTGAGCAGTTGAAACAGCAATCATCTGAGCTGATGCAGGCGCCCCGTATGGGTCAGCAGTTGCGCGAGGATCGACTGGTGGCGCTGGTTCGTCAGCGTCTGAGCATTCCCGGTGGTTGCTGCAGTTTTGATTTACCCGGGCTGCATATCTGGCTGCACCTTGAGCAATCGATGCGCGATGAGCAGGTAAACGGCTGGCTGGAGTCACTCAATCCGTTGCGGAATAGCCTGGTCATTATCCTTGATTTAATTCGCCAGTCCGGCGTATTCCGCAATCAAACCAGCCTGAATGGTTTTTATCAGGATAATGCTGAAGGTGCTGATTTGTTGCGTCTGCAGCTGACGCTGGAAGACGCGCTTTACCCGCAGGTGTCCGGCCACAAGAGCCGCTACGCCATTCGCTTTCTGCCGCTGGATAGCGAGCGCGGCGAAGTCCCTGCCCGACTGAATTTTGAACTGGCCTGTTGTTAGAGGATGTTATGCCGGAAGAGATGATTATGGTTCCCTGCCCCAACTGCGGCAAAGACGTGATATGGGATGAGCTTAGCCCGTGGCGTCCGTTTTGCAGCAAACGCTGTCAGCTGATTGATTTAGGTGAATGGGCGGCCGAAGAGAAACGGATTCCCAGCAATGGCGACCTGACAGAGAGCGATGACTGGAGCGAAGAACAGCAGTAACGCTCAGGGGCAATCGCCCCTGAGGTCAGATTTCGCCAGCAATCAGACGCGCAATCAGCGCATGGTTGGCTGGCGGAAACTCACTCGCGACCAGCGATTTTTGGTCAACCCAGCGCTGCGGTTGCCCTTCCTTGCCCCACGGCTCGCCGTGCCAGCCTTCCACCAAAAAGAAATGCAGCGTCACGCGCACATCTTCATAGCTGTGGTCAGCCTGGCCAATGGCCTGCGCCACCGTAACCTCTATTCCGGTCTCTTCCATTAATTCGCGCTTAAGCGCCTGTTCAGCGGTTTCACCCTGTTCGATTTTCCCGCCAGGAAACTCCCATTTGTTCGCCATGTGAGAGCTTGCCGCACGCTGGGCAAGAAAGATCTGGTGACTGGCATTACGGATGATGCCCACCGCGACCTGCAGGTGTTTCATAAGCTGGATTCCGCTAAAGATGAATGAGCCGCTGATTTTAAAGCAGTCAATGGCAGATGTTAACCAAAGAAAAAGGAGCCAACAGGCTCCTTTATTATCAGGCCAGGCGGCCGTGACACTGCTTATATTTTTTGCCCGAACCGCATGGGCAAGGATCGTTTCGGCCAACTTTGCGTTCACCACCCTGGGCAGCTAACGCGGCTGTCGCTGCGGTTTCATCATCAACATGGCTAAGCTGCTGCTGTTGCGCCAGGCGCTCAGCTTCTTCACGACGCTGCTGCTCCATCGCTTCCACTTCTTCCGGCATACGCACCTGAACTTTGCTCAGGGTGCTGATCACTTCATATTTCAGTGATTCCAGCATCGCCGCAAACATGGAGAAGGATTCGCGTTTGTACTCCTGCTTCGGATCTTTCTGCGCGTAACCACGCAGATGGATACCCTGACGCAGATAATCCATCGCCGCCAGATGCTCTTTCCACAGTGAATCCAGGGTTTGCAGCATCACGCCTTTCTCGAAGTTACGCATCATCTCGATGCCCACCACTTCTTCTTTGGCGGCATAGCTGTCAGTAGCGTGCTTCATGATACGTTCGCGCAGCGTCTCTTCATGCAGATCCGGCTCTTTATCCAGCCACTCTGCAATCGGCAGTTCCAGATCGAAATCGGTGCGCAGACGTTCTTCCAGGCCCGGCACATCCCACATTTCTTCCAGCGACTGCGGCGGAATATAGGTATCAATGGTAGCTTTGAACACATCTTCACGGATGCTGTTGATGGTCTCTGACACATCGGACACATCCAGCAGCTCGTTACGCTGGCTGTAGATGGCGCGACGCTGGTCGTTAGCCACATCATCGTACTCAAGCAGCTGTTTACGAATGTCGAAGTTGCGGCTTTCAACTTTGCGCTGCGCATTGGCGATCGCCTTGGTCACCCACGGGTGCTCAATGGCTTCGCCCGGTTTCATCCCCAGCTTACGCATCATATTAGAGACGCGATCCGAGGCGAAAATACGCATCAGCGCATCTTCCATCGACAGATAGAAGCGTGAAGAGCCGGCGTCACCCTGGCGACCCGCACGGCCACGCAGCTGGTTATCGATACGACGCGATTCATGACGTTCAGTACCGATAATATGCAGACCGCCTGCGGCCAGTACTGCATCATGGCGTAGCTGCCAGGCCGTTTTGATCGTCTCGATCTGTGCTTCGGTCGGGTCTTCCAGCTCAGCCACTTCGGCATGCCAGCTACCGCCCAGCATAATGTCAGTACCACGGCCCGCCATGTTGGTGGCGATGGTGACGGCGCCAGGCTGACCCGCCTGCGCTACGATATCGGCTTCACGCGCGTGGAATTTGGCGTTCAGAACGCTGTGCTTAATGCCCGCACGCGTCAGTTCATTGGACACCACTTCTGATTTTTCAATCGAAATGGTACCCACCAGCACCGGCTGACCATTGGCAGTACAGGCGCGAATATCTTCGATAATGGCATCGATCTTCTCTTTCTCGGTCATGTAGACCAGATCGGCCATATCTTTACGTACCATCGGACGGTTGGTTGGCACCACGATGGTATCGAGTTTATAGATTGAGCTGAATTCAAAGGCTTCGGTATCAGCAGTACCGGTCATACCCGCCAGTTTTTCATAGATACGGAAGTAGTTCTGGAAGGTGATGGACGCCAGCGTCTGGTTCTCGTTCTGGATCTCGACACCTTCTTTGGCTTCAACCGCCTGATGCAAACCATCTGACCAGCGACGACCCTGCATGGTACGACCGGTGTGTTCATCAACGATGACCACTTCACCATCTTTAACGATGTAATCGACATCGCGGGTGAACAGCGCATGGGCGCGCAGTGCCGCCGTTACGTGATGCATCAGCATGATGTTAGTCGGCGAGTAAAGTGACTCACCCTCTTCCATGATGCCCTGGCTGACCAGCAACTCTTCAACCTTAACCAGACCGCGCTCGGTCATATGGGCCTGACGCCCTTTTTCATCCACCCAGAAATCGCCTTCACCCTGGAAGGTTTCGGAGTCTTCTTTTTCCTGACGATTCAGGTGTGGGATGATTTTATTAACTTTGATGTAGAGATCTGAACTGTCTTCCGCCGGACCAGAGATGATCAGCGGAGTACGCGCTTCATCGATCAGGATGGAGTCCACCTCATCCACCAGCGCGTAATGCAGTTTACGCTGAACACGTTCTTCCGGGCTGAAAGCCATGTTGTCGCGCAGGTAGTCAAAACCGTATTCGTTGTTGGTGCCGTAAGTAATATCGGCAGCATAGGCCTCGCGTTTGGCTACCGATGGCATACCTGGCAGGTTGATGCCGACAGTCAGACCCAGGAACTCAAACAGCGGGCGGTTGTTTTCGGCGTCACGCTGGGCGAGGTAATCGTTCACGGTTACGACGTGAACGCCTTTGCCTGTCAGAGCGTTGAGGTAAGCCGGCAGCGTTGCCGTCAGGGTTTTACCTTCACCGGTACGCATCTCGGCGATGCAGCGCTCGTTAAGCACCATGCCGCCAATCAACTGCACGTCAAAGTGGCGCATACCAAACACACGCTTACTCGATTCACGTACCGTCGCAAAGGCTTCCGGAATCAGGCTTTCCAGGCTCTCGCCTTTGGCCAGACGTTCACGAAACAGCGCCGTTTTCGCCTTCAGTTCATCATCAGAGAGCTTTTCAAAATCCGGCTCCATCTTGTTGATGACGTCCACCACTTTGCGCATACGACGCAGAGTACGATCATTGCTGCTACCAAAAACTTTAGTTAACAATTTGATTAACATGATAAATATTTTCTCAATTCAGCCGTGGCATCCCACGGACTGCGAAATCTAAACAGAGTGCGGAAAAAAAGTTAGCAGTTAAGCAATGAAGGTCCGGCGCGGATGCCATGAAGCGCGGCCAGCCAGAATGCGGGGGTATTAATTTGTGGTTCTGAAACACGAACAGCACGCTGCGGTTCGGAGGCAACCTGTGGCATCGCTGGTGAGGTGAGCAATGCCTGTAATGAATCAATCAACGCCAGCTTTTGTGCCGCCAGCGGAGCCGCCTGATCGCTCTCGGCCTGCGCCGGTGGCGTCATGCTGAACGAGAGGTGGCGAATAACGGTGCGAATGGCATGCTGATGCCAGTAATCAACAGCGAAACTGGGGCGACGTGCCGTTTCCTGCAAACGAATCAGATGGTCGAAATGGACAACATTGCCAATAAACAGGCTGCTGACAGGGGTATCGGCGGAAGCAGGGTCAGATGTCTGGGCACAGGCGGGCAGGCCAAAGCCAGCTGCAACCATCCCCAACAGGAGATGCGGCCAGAAGTAGCGTCTGCCAAATTGTCGCCAGCGTGAAAAAATCCCGATCACAGCCCGTCCACAATGCTTCAGTAAAGTAATAAATAGACCGCGCTAAACTGCGGTACCCTGCCAATACAGGCGCACGATAATAGCATTTATGTGCGGCTTCCACATCAGTGATTAAACGGCTGCGGGGCAATTTCACGCTTTTTTGTAGAGTGTTTAACCAGAGTCGGCAGTGAAATGAGGGTCGTTACGCAGAAATAGCAGAGGACAATAAAAAACGGCAGGTATCACTGACAGGAGAGAGTGTCAGGGAAACCCGCCGTTTTGTGCCTGACTTACGCCAGGACCAGATTGGGTGCTTTGAATGCCAGCGGCAGTTCAGCTTCGTCTTCGAAGGTCGCCCATTCCCAGGCTTCCTGTTTCGCCAGTACTGCTTGCAGCAATTTGTTGTTCAGTGCATGGCCGGACTTAAAGGCAGAAAACGCGCCAATAACGTTGTGGCCGCACATAAACAGGTCGCCGATCGCGTCCAGCATTTTGTGACGAACGAACTCATCCTCGAAACGCAGACCTTCTTCGTTCAATACGCGGAAGTCATCAAGGCCAATCGCACAATCTAAACTACCGCCCAGGCACAGGCCTTTAGACTGCAGATATTCGATTTCACGCATAAAGCCGAACGTGCGCGCACGGCTGATCTGGCGCACAAACGCCTCGGCTGAGAAGTTGAGCTGATAGCGCTGCGAACTGGAATCAATTGCCGGATGTTTGAAATCGATAGTGAAATCAAGCGAGAAACCGTTGTACGGTTTGATCTCAGCCCATTTGTCACCATCTTCAACGCGCACCGTTTGCTTAACACGTACGAATTTCTTCGCGCGGTTCAGTTCTTCGATGCCCGCATCCATCAGCAGATAGATAAAGGGGGCAGCACTGCCATCCATGATCGGGATTTCTGGCGCATCGACTTCAACAATAATGTTATCGATACCCAGCCCAGCCAGAGCGGCGTTCAGGTGTTCAACGGTCGAAATACGCACGCCTTCATCATTCACCAGGCAAGTACTCAGCATGGTGTCGCGCACGTATTTTGCATCAGCCGGGAAATCAACCGGTGGATTCAAGTCAGTGCGACGATAGATGACCCCGGTATTAGCCGACGCAGGGCGTAATGTCAGCGTGACTTTTTTGCCGGTATGTAAACCGACACCAGTCGCCTGAACAATACGTTTTAATGTCCTTTGTTTGATCATCGCATTATCTCGCAATATTACCCATCCGACCGCCAGTATAAATTACCGGCGGGCGAATACTTTAGCACAAAGAGCGGAGAATCCCAATTATCGGGGTATTCTTAGTCGGCCTGCTTACGCAGAAACGCCGGAATATCCAGATAGTCAGGCTCTTTGCTGGACGATGCCGCCTGGTCGTTAACCACTTTCGCAGCCGGTTTTTGCTCCTGCGGCAGCGGCGACATGCCGTGCTGCTGGTAGCGATGATCCATCACTGGCTGGCTGGCCGGTTTATTGGTTACCAGGGTGATTTCCGGACGCTTGTCCATACCGATGCCGGTTGCGACCACGGTCACACGCAGTTCGTCGTTCATCTCTGGGTCCAGAGAAGTACCGATAACCACGGTAGCGTTGTCAGAAGCGAAGGCGCGGATGGTGTTACCCACGGTTTCGAATTCGTCCAGACGCAGGTCGAAGCCTGCGGTGATGTTAACCAGCACACCACGCGCGCCAGACAGGTCGATATCTTCAAGCAGCGGGCTGGAGATCGCCATTTCTGCGGCTTCTTCGGCACGGTCTTCACCACAAGCCACGCCTGAACCCATCATGGCGTAGCCCATCTCAGACATCACCGTACGTACGTCGGCGAAGTCAACGTTCATCAGACCCGGACGGGTAATCAGTTCAGCGATACCCTGCACCGCGCCTTTCAGCACGTCGTTAGCCGCACCGAATGCATCCAGCAGAGAGATGCCGCGACCCAGCACTTTCAGCAACTTGTCGTTCGGAATGGTGATCAGTGAATCGACATGCTTCGACAGTTCAGCGATACCCTGCTCAGCAAAAGCCATACGCTTTTTGCCTTCAAAGTTGAACGGCTTAGTGACAACCGCAACCGTCAGGATACCCAAATCTTTCGCGACTTCCGCGACTACAGGTGCTGCACCGGTACCGGTACCGCCGCCCATACCCGCAGCAATAAACACCATGTCTGCCCCATCCAGCGCAGAACGCAGTGCTTCGCGATCCTCTTCCGCTGAGGTACGACCGACTTCCGGGTTTGCACCCGCACCCAGACCTTTGGTGATGTTGGTCCCGATCTGGATAGTCTGGCCGACCGCTGTCTTACGTAACGCTTGCGCGTCAGTATTCACAGCGAAGAATTCCACACCTTCGATACGTTCGCGTACCATGTGCTCTACGGCGTTGCCACCGCCACCGCCGACGCCGATGACTTTAATCACCGCGTCATTGGTTAATTCCATAGGTTCAAACATGATTTCTCTCCGTTATGTGCCTGTCGCCTGGAGATCATAAACACTGCCAGCATGATCTCCTTTTACAAAAATTAAAACTCTTTCTTCAGCCAGCTATTGATTCGTTTAAACCAGTTGCCCACTGAAGCACGTTTTTCCGTTTCAGCATCACCGTTCATATGTGACTCTTTGCCGTAATGCAGCAGGCCAACGGCCGTTGAGTAGTACGGCTCCTGCGCATAATCCGTCAGGCCGGTGATGTTCAGTGGCTGACCAATACGCACCTGCGTGTGGAAAACACGCTGGGCACATGCCGCCAGACCTTCAATCTGCGCCGCGCCACCGGTCAGCACAATGCCGGCCGCCAGATGGTGCTTCACGCCCTGCTGGCGCAGTTGTTCCTGCAGTTGCAGAATCTCGTCATTCACCAGATTCAGCAATTCGGTGTAACGCGGCTCAATCACTTCAGCCAGCGTCTGGCGTTGCAGGCTGCGAGGTGGACGTCCACCTACGCTGGGCACTTCCACGTTTTCGTCTTTGCCAACGATGGAACCCAACGCGCAACCATGACGCACTTTAATCGCTTCGGCATCGGTCGGCGGTGTGCCGAAGGCGTACGCGATATCGCTGGTCACCACGTTCCCTGCATAAGGGATCACCTTGGTGTGACGCAGCGCGCCGCCGGTGTAAACCGCGATATCCATTGTACCGCCACCGATGTCAACAACACAGACACCCAGCTCACGTTCATCTTCAGTCAGCACTGAGAAACTGGACGCCAGTCCGGCAAAAATCAGTTGGTCCACTTTCAGGCCACATCGTTCAACCGCTTTAACGATATTTTTCGCCATATCGTTGTGACAGGTGATCAAATGTACTTTTGCCTGCATACGCACGCCTGACAGCCCAACCGGATTCTTGATCCCTTCCTGATAATCGATGGCATATTCCTGAGGGATCACATGCAGGATACGATGCTCGTCACGTACGCGGACCGATTTCGCGGTATGCACAACGTTCTCTACATCATCCTGAGTGACTTCCTCTTCGGAAATCGGAACCATCCCGATTTCGTTCTGACAACTGATATGTTTGCCCGATAAAGCAAGGTAGACGGATGAAATCTGGCAATCTGCCATCAGTTCAGCCTGATCGATAGCGCGCTGTACGCATTTCACTACCGACTCAAGGTCATTCACGCCACCTTTATCCATACCGCGAGACGGGCAGCTGCCCACCCCAATAATGTTGACCATACCATCGGGCAGAATTTCCCCAACCAGGGCGGCAACCTTCGCGGTGCCGATTTCGAGTCCTACTACCAGTTTTCTGTCCGTTGCCTTGATCATTGTTGTTTAGCCTGTGCCTGGTTCTGTTGCTGATTACTGTCCTGTGGCTCTAACGGTGCCGGCGCCCATCCTACGGCAGCACCCGAGTCATAGCGCAAATCGACATAGCTAATGCGCTTGTTACCACTCTGGGCCTGCTGTTGCAGTTCCGGGTAGAGCTCAATAAAACGGTTCAGACGCTTCATGGTATCGCTGCGTCCCAGTTCGATGCGGACATCGTCGCTGGTCACCAGCTGCCACGAGCGCCGCGCCGTCATCGACGCGACCTTCAGGGTAAACTTGCTGGCCTTTAGCACATCGCTCATGGTGTGATAACCGGCCAGCACCTCTTGCTCACTGCCTTCCGGCCCGTACAGCATTGGCATAGTTTCTTTGCCAACGTGACTGGCCGGGATGCTGAAGGAAACGCCATCGGCGTCCACCATGTGCAGGTCATTCCAGCGAGCCACCGGAACGTACTCCACCAGGTTAATCTTCAGCTCATCAGGCCACTGCTTACGCACACTGACCTGCTTAATCCACGGCAAACGTTCAATTTGCTGCTGGATGATGTCGACATTCTGCGACATAAAGGTGCCCGGCGCGCCCAGTGACAAAATCGCCTGGCGAATGTCATCGTGCGTGGTGTAATGCGTTTCACCGGTCACCACCAGCTTCGATAATGGCAGACGGGATGCATCGTTCATCCACTTCAGCACCACCAGTCCACCCGCTACCATAATGCCCAACACGATCAGCAGGAACACGATGCCGAAAAGTCGGGCGCCGTTGCTACGCCCGGTGCGGATACGCTCCTGGGGTTCGCGGTTGCGTACGTTCAGCGCCGCCTGTGACATATCAGTCGGCCAGCTCCAGAATACGTGCGACCAGCTGCGGGAAGCTGAGACCCGCCTGTTTCGCTGCCATCGGCACCAGACTATGGCTGGTCATACCCGGCGACGTATTCACTTCCAGCAGCTGGAAATTGCCATCGCCATCGACCATCACATCAACACGTCCCCAGCCGCTGCAACCCAATGCCAGCCAGGCTGAACGCACCAGCGTCTGCAATTCTGCTTCACGTTCGGCGCTCAATCCGCTTGGACAGAAGTATTCAGTATCGTCAGAAATGTATTTTGCTTCATAGTCATAGAACTCGCTGGCGCTTTTAATTCTGATCGAAGGCAGCAGCTGGTCACCTAAAATGCCGACGGTGTATTCCGCGCCGCTCAAAAATGCTTCGATCAGCACGTCATTGTCGTGACGAAACGCCTCTTCCAGCGCGGCGGGCAGCGCATCAAGCGTATTAACGCGGCTGATGCCAACGCTGGAGCCTTCGCAGCTCGGCTTGACGAATAACGGCAGGCCCAGCGCGTGAATCGAAGCCAGCGTCTGCGCATCCAGACCGTTATCCTGCTGCTGACGCGTCAGCCAGACAAATTTCCCGGACGGCAGTCCCCTGCCCTGCCACAGCAGCTTGCTGCGCAGTTTATCCATGGTAATGGCCGACGCCATCACGCCGCTGCCGGTGTAGGGTATCTGCTGAAATTCCAGCACCGCCTGCAACGTGCCATCTTCACCGCCCCGCCCATGCAGCGCGATAAAGGCTTTATCAAATCCAAGCTGTTTCAGGTTCAGCACCGAAACATCACGCGTATCGACCGGATGAGCATCAATGCCCATTTCGCGCAGCCCAGCCAGTACCGCGCTGCCAGACATCAGCGAAACATCACGCTCCGCCGAGGTGCCGCCGAATAAAACCGCAACCTTCTCAGCCATTACGCACCTCCGCTTTTGCTGCGGGCTGCAAACGGATTTCCGCCAGCTTGCGCGCGATTTTGCCGATATTACCCGCACCCTGAACAATCACCAGGTCGTTCCCGCTCAGCAACGGTGCCAGTGCTTCCGGCAACGCCTCGTGTTCAGACACCAGAATCGGATCAACTTTGCCGCGACTACGAATCGCACGGCACAGCGAACGGCTATCGGCACCGGGGATCGCCGTTTCTCCTGCCGGATAGACATCCAGCATCAGCAACACATCCACCTGCGACAGGACGTTGGCGAAATCGTCAAACAGATCGCGGGTACGGGTGTAACGATGCGGCTGGAACACCATCACCAGCTTTTTCTCTGGCCAGCCCGCGCGGGCCGCCTTGATGGTCACATCCACTTCGGTGGGATGATGACCGTAATCGTCTACCAGCATGGCGTTGCCTGGGTTGCCGTTCACCGGGGCGGTGTCAAACTCACCCAGTACGTCAAAGCGGCGACCTGTGCCCTGGAAGCTCTCCAGCGCGGCCAGAATGGCGTTGTCATCAATGCCTTCTTCGCTGGCAACCGCTACCGCTGCGGCCGCGTTGAGCGCGTTATGACGGCCCGGCGCATTCAGCGTGACATGCAGCACCGGCTTATCATGGCGTACCAGGGTGAAATGCCCCTGCGCACCGCGCTGCTCGTAATTTTCAATGCGGACATCCGCATCGTCGCTAAAACCATAGGTGGTGATCTGACGCCCAACGCGCGGGATCAGATCACGGATGACCACGTCATCCACACACATCACCGCACGGCCGTAAAACGGCAGGTTGTGCAGGAAGTTGATGAATGTCTGTTTCAGGTTCTCAAAGTCGCCCTGATAGGTATCCATATGATCCGCTTCAATATTGGTGACAATTGCCACCATCGGTTGCAGATGCAGGAACGACGCATCGCTCTCATCCGCTTCCGCAATCAGGTAACGGCTGCTGCCCAGGCGCGCATGTGTACCCGCCGCTTTCACCAGGCCACCGTTAACGAAGGTCGGATCGAGGCCGCCTTCGGCGTAAATGCTTGCGACCATCGCCGTGGTCGTGGTTTTACCGTGGGTACCGGCAATCGCGATGCCGTGACGGAAGCGCATCAGTTCGGCCAGCATTTCCGCACGGCGGATCACCGGGATACGCTGCTCACGGGCCGCAACCAGCTCCGGGTTGTCCTGGGCAACGGCGGTGGAGACCACCACCACGCTCGCATCAGTCACGTTTTCCGGGCGATGGTTGAAATAGATGGTTGCGCCCAGTGCCGCCAGATGCTGCGTAACCGGGTTGGGTGCCAAATCGGAACCGCTAATGTGATAACCTTCGTTCGCTAACACTTCGGCAATACCGCCCATGCCAGCACCACCAATGCCGACAAAGTGGATGTGCCGGACGCGACGCATCTCGGGCACGATAGAACGCAGTTTTGCCAATTGCTGTGTATTCATCTGTCTCTGTTACCTGTTTTTTCCTGTTTGTACCTGAACCAGGTACGGGCCAGCCTCACTGGCCGATTAACTTACTTCGCGGCCTGCGCCACTTCATTTGCAACCCGCTCGGTTGCATCAGGAATCGCCACCTGACGGGCCTTTTCCGCCATCGTCAGCAACGTGGTGCGATCCCAGTGGCGCAGTGTCTCCGCGACCACAGCCGCGGTAAACTGCGGCTGCTCAAAAATTTTGGCTGCGCCCGCCTTCTCCAGCGGCAACGCATTCCAGTACTGCTGACGATCTTTATGCTGAAAAGGCACAAAAATCGCCGGTAAACCTGCGGCAGCCACTTCACTCACGGTGAGTGCGCCGGAGCGACAAACCACCACATCAGCCCAGGCGTAGGCAGCGGCCATATCATCGATAAACTCGGTGACTTTATGCTGCGGCTGCCCCGCATCGCGGTACGCCTGTTGCACCGTCTCCAGTGCGCCTTTCCCGGTCTGATGCCACAGGGTGATCGCATCACCCAGAGCAGCAGCCACCTGCGGCAGCGTCTGGTTAAGGATGCGCGCCCCCTGGCTGCCCCCCACCACCAGCACACGTACCGGACCGGTGCGACCGGTCAGACGCTCGGCTGGCAATGGCAGCGCCAGCACATCAGTACGTACCGGATTGCCGACCACGTCCGCTTTGGGAAACGCGCCGGGAAACGCCTGCATCACTTTGGTGGCGATTTTCGCCAGCCATTTGTTAGTCAAACCCGCGATGCCGTTCTGTTCATGCAGCACCACCGGGATGCCGCAGCTCCAGGCTGCCAATCCGCCAGGACCGGAAACATAACCGCCCATACCCAGCACCACATCCGGCTGCCACTTTTTCATAATGCTGCGCGCCTGACGCCAGGCATTGAAGATGCGCAGCGGTGCCAGCAGCAGCGCTTTCACACCCTTTCCGCGCAAACCGCTGATGCGGATAAACTCAATCTCGATACCGTGTTTCGGCACCAGATCGGCTTCCATACGATCCGCGGTTCCCAGCCAGCGTACCTGCCAGCCCTGCTCCATCAGATGATGGGCGACAGCCAGACCGGGGAACACATGCCCGCCAGTACCGCCTGCCATCACCATCAGTCGCTTCCCACTCATCGACCACCTCGGGTAAACGCCTGGGCTTTTGCCAGACGCGTTTCATAATCTATGCGCAACAAAAACACGATCGCCGTCGACATGATAATCAGACTGGAACCACCGTAACTGATCAGCGGCAGCGTCAGACCTTTGGTCGGCAGCATACCGGCGGCAGCACCGACGTTAACCAACGCCTGGAAGCTGAACCACACGCCGATGGAGCAGGCCAAAAAGCCGGAGAAACGCTGGTCAATCTCAAGGGCGCGGCGGCCAATCGACATCGCGCGAAAAGCGACGAAGAATACCATTAACAGCGCTAAAACCACACCGGCATAACCCAACTCTTCACCGATGATGGAGAAGATAAAATCGGTGTGCGCTTCCGGCAAATATTCGAGTTTCTGCACCGAATTTCCCAACCCCTGGCCCCAGAATTCACCGCGACCAAACGCCATCAGCGACTGGGTTAACTGGTAACCGCTACCGAAGGGATCTTCCCACGGATTCCAGAACGAGGTCACACGACGCATACGGTAGGGTTCCGCGATAATCAGCAACACCACCGCGAACATGCCGGAACCGATGATGGCAAGGAACTGCCACAGCTTGGCACCGGCCAGAAACAGCATCGCCAGCGTGGTGACAAACAGCACCACCACCGTACCGAGGTCCGGTTGCGCCAGCAGCAACACCGCCAGCACCACCATCACGCCCATCGGCTTACAGAAGCCCCAGAAGTTATTACGCACCTCTTCCACTTTGCGCACCAGATAGCTGGCGAGGTAGCAGAACAGTGACAACTTCGACAGCTCGGCGGGCTGGATACGCAGCGGTCCCAGCGCAATCCAGCGCGATGCGCCGTTGACCGAGCTACCCACCACCAGCACCACCAGCAGCATCAGCACCGTCACTACCAGCATCACGTTGCTGTAGCGCTGCCAGAAATCCATCGGTACGCGCAGCGTAACCAGCGCCATACCCAGCGCCAGCACGATATAAAAAGCGTCGCGCTTGGCGAAGTAGAACGGGTCTTCATTCAGACGCTGCCCCACTGGCATGGACGCCGAGGTCACCATAATGAAACCGACAATCGCCAGTCCTAAGGTCAGCCACAACAGCGTGCGGTCATACAACACCACCGGCGCGTCTTCATTCTCACGGGCGCCCATCACCCAATCTTTCAGGCGAAGGGAGAGGAAGCTGGCTACACCGAGACCGGGAATTCGCATCAGCCCAACTCCTTCGCCAGTTGCGCGAACTGGTCGCCGCGCTGTTCAAAATTACGGAACTGGTCAAGGCTGGCGCAGGCCGGAGACAGCAGCACCATATCGCCCGCCTGAACCTGCGCGGCGATTTGCGTCATCGCCTGCTGCATGGTCTCGGTGCGTGTGGCGATTTCCGGGCGCAGCGCTGCCAGCGCATCGCCGTCACGGCCAAAGCAGAACAGCTTCACCTTGTCGCCCTGCAGGTAAGGTGCCAGCGGGCTGAAGTCGGCCGATTTGCCATCGCCGCCCAGCAACAGCCAGAGCGTGCCTTTCACCTGCAAACCGTTCAGAGCGGCTTCGGTGCTGCCGACGTTGGTGGCTTTGGAATCGTTAATCCAGCGCACGCCGTTGGCTTCATGCACCAGCTGAAAACGGTGTGCCAGCCCGGTAAAGGTGGTGAGCGCTTTCAGGCTGGACGCGCGCGGGATGTTAACCGCATCGGCCAGCGCCAGCGCCGCCAGGGCGTTGGTGTAGTTGTGCTGACCCACCAGCTTCATTTCGTCGGTGTTCAGCACTTTCTCGCCCTTCACCCGCAGCCAGGTACTGCCCTGCTGGCGGTTGAGATGGTAATCACCGATATCGATGCCAAAGCTGACGCAGCGGGTATCCGCGCCGCGCACCGGCATGGTCATGCCATCATCGGCATTCACCACGCAGACGCTGGCGTTTTCATACACGCGCAGCTTGGCAGCACGGTACTGCTGCATCCCCAGCGGATAGCGATCCATATGATCTTCTGTCACGTTGAGGATGGTCGCCGCGGCGGCTTTCAGGCTATGCGTGGTCTCCAGCTGGAAGCTGGAGAGTTCCAGCACATACAGCTGCGCCGGTGATTTCAGCAGCGACAATGCCGGTAAACCGATATTGCCGCCGACACCCACCTGCCAGCCTGCTGCACGCGCCATTTCGCCCACCAGCGTGGTGACGGTGCTTTTACCGTTGGAGCCGGTAATCGCCACAATCGGTGCCTGCGCTTCGCGGCAGAACAGCTCGATATCACCCACAATCTCGATACCGGCATCCGCGGCTTCGCTCAGCGCCGGGTGCGCCAGCGCAATGCCTGGGCTGGCGATGATCAGATCCGCCGCCAGCAGCCAGTCGCTGTTCAGGCCGCCCACATAGCGCTCCACCTGTTCTGGCAGCTTGTCCAGCCCAGGCGGTGAGACACGGGTGTCCATCACGCGGGGCGTTACGCCCTGCGCTAAAAAGAAATCAACACAGGAGAGGCCGGTCAGGCCCAACCCGATGATGACGACTTTTCTGCCCCGATAGTCAGCCATGATTAACGTACCTTCAGCGTTGCCAGGCCAATCAGCACCAGCATCAGCGAAATAATCCAGAAGCGCACGATGACGCGCGGCTCCGGCCAGCCTTTCAATTCATAGTGGTGATGGATCGGTGCCATGCGGAAAATACGTTGTCCGCGCAGCTTGAACGATCCCACCTGTAGGATCACCGACAGCGTTTCGACCACGAACACGCCGCCCATAATCACCAGCAAAAATTCCTGACGCAGCAGCACCGCAATGGTGCCCAGCGCGCCGCCGAGCGCCAGCGAACCCACGTCGCCCATAAACACCTGCGCCGGGTAGGTGTTGAACCACAGGAAGCCCAGACCCGCACCGACAATCGCGGTACAGACAATCACCAGCTCACCGGCGTGGCGCAGATACGGAATATGCAGATACTCAGCGAACTTAACGTTACCGGTCGCCCACGCCACCAGCGCAAAGCCCGCCGCGACAAACACCGTCGGCATAATTGCCAGACCATCCAGACCATCGGTCAGGTTGACGGCGTTGCCGGTGCCGACAATCACGAAGTAGGCCAGCAGGATGTAGAACAGCCCCAGCTGCGGCATGATGTCTTTAAAGAACGGCACCACCAGCTCGGTAGCCGGGGTGTCTTTGCCCGCCAGGAACAGCGCAAACGCCACGCCCAGCGAAATCACTGACATCCAGAAATATTTCCAGCGCGCGATCAGGCCTTTGGTGTCTTTGCGGACCACTTTGCGATAATCATCGACAAAGCCAATCACACCAAAGCCCACCAGCACCACCAGCACGCACCAGACATACGGGTTCGACGGATAAGCCCACATCAGCACCGAAATGGTGATGGAGGAGAGGATCATAATGCCGCCCATGGTCGGAGTGCCGCGTTTACTGAAGTGCGACTCCGGGCCATCGTTACGCACCACCTGGCCAATTTGCAGCTTCTGCAACCAGGCAATCAGGCGTGGACCCATCCACAATGAGATGAACAGAGCGGTCAGCAGGCTGACAATGGCGCGAAACGTCAGATAGGAAAAGACGTTAAAGCCGGAATAAAGTGCGACCAAATGCTCGGCCAGCCAGACTAGCATGTTCCTTTCTCCTGTAAGCTCTGTACTACCTGCTCCATGGCGGCACTACGCGAACCTTTAATCAAAATGGTAATGTCCTGATGTTCGGACAACAGCGTCCGCAAACGTTCAATCAGCGCGGCTTTGCTGGCGAAATGTTCGCCGTTGCCGCTGTTTTCGCTGATCAACTGGCTGAGCAATCCGGTGCTCAGCACGCAATCAATACCGGCCGCTTTGGCCGCGTCGCCCACCTGACGATGGCAGGCTTCCGCCTCATCGCCCAGTTCCGCCATATCGCCAACCACCATCACGCGATAGCCCGGCATATCGCCCAGCACCTGCGCGGCAGCAGTCATTGATCCGACATTGGCGTTGTAGCTGTCGTCGAGCAGCAGTTGACGCTCGGCCAGACGGACCGGGAACAAACGACCCGGCACCGGCTGCAAGGTTTTCAGACCGGCCTGGATGGCGCTCAGCGGCGCATCCACCGACAGCGCCAATGCCGCAGCGGCCAGCGCGTTAGCGATGTTATGACGTCCTGGCAGCGGCAGCGTGATGGCGATATCGCCACGCGGCGTGTGCAGCGTGAACAGGGTCGCATCGGCGCGCAGCTCAATATCGCTGGCACCGAACTCCACCTCCGCCTGCGGTTGCGGCGAGAAGCGCCACAGGGTTTTTCCGGCCAGCTGTGGCTGCCAGTTGGCGAGGTCATTGCTGTCGGCGTTGATGATGGCCGTGCCGTGGCGCGGCAAACCGGCAAAAATCTCACCTTTGGCTTTGGCGACACCGGCCAGCGACCCGAAACCTTCCAGATGGGCGGCGGCGAGATTATTCACCAGCGCGGTTTCCGGGCGCACCAAATCGGTGGTGTAGGCGATCTCACCCTGGTGGTTAGCACCCAGCTCAATCACCGCGTAATCATGTTCGCTGCTGAGACGCAGCAGCGTCATCGGGACGCCGAAATCGTTATTCAGGTTGCCTGCGGTATACAGCGTTTCACCGCACTGACGCAGGATCGCCGCGGTCATCTCTTTGACCGAGGTTTTGCCGGAGGAACCGGTCAGCGCCACCACGCGCGCCTTCACCTGCTGGCGCACCCAGGCACCCAGGCGGCCAAAGGCAATCCGCGTATCCGCCACCACCACCTGCGGCACAGCGACCGGCAAGTGCTTACTCACCAGCAACGCCTGCGCGCCGCTGGCAATCGCATCGCCAACGAAGTCATGCGCATCAAAACGTTCACCCACCAGCGCGACAAACAGGCAGCCTGCCGTCACTTTGCGCGTGTCGGTGACCACTGCGTCAACGGTGATGTCGCTGCCGTAGAGGGTGCCACCGCTGATTTCCGCCAGCGTTGCGAGGGATAACGGGATCATGCCATCACCCCCAGCAGACGGGCGACGGTGTCGCGGTCGGAGTAGTCAAGACGGCGGTTGCCGACAATCTGGTAATCTTCATGGCCTTTACCGGCCACCAGCACGATGTCATCGGCTTTGGCCTGCATAATGGCGTTGGTCACCGCCTGTGCGCGGCCTGCTACGACGCGGGCGCGGCCGGGATCGAGCAGTCCGGTCAGAATGTCGTTGACGATCGCCTGCGGATCTTCACTGCGCGGGTTGTCATCGGTGATGACCACCACGTCTGAAAACTGTTCTGCGATGGCACCCATTAGTGGGCGCTTACCTTTGTCGCGATCGCCGCCACAGCCGAACAGGCACCACAGCTGGCCTTTGCAATGCAGGCGCGCCGCTTCCAGCGCTTTTTCCAGCGCGTCAGGGGTGTGGGCGTAATCAACCACAACCGTTGGCTTGTCGGGCGCGGTGAACACTTCCATGCGGCCAGTCACCGGCAGCAGCTGCGACGCGCTGCTCACCAGCGCATCGAGCGGATAATCCAGCGACAGCAGCGAGGCCAGTGCCAGCAGCAGATTGCTGACGTTAAAAGCCCCCATCAGGCGGCTGTCGAACTCGCCATCGCCCCAGCTGGAGCTGAAGCGGATGTGCGCACCGCCATCGTGATAATTCACGTCGGTGGCTTTCAGCCAGCGACCACGGCAGCCAGGTTGCAGATTATCTTCCATGGTGACGGCGACGGCATCCGGCAGATTTCCCAGCCAGCGGCGTCCAACTTCGTCATCGGCGTTGATAATCGCGACGCCAACCTGATGTTCAGAGAACAGCAGCCATTTGGCGGATTCGTAACTCTGCATATCACCGTGATAATCGAGATGATCGCGGCTCAGGTTAGTAAATACCGCGGCGGCAAACGGCAGCGCGGCAACACGATGCTGCACCAGACCATGCGAGGAGACTTCCATCGCCGCCAGCGTTGCCCCCTGGCTCACCAGATCATGCAACACATGCTGGACATCCACCGCTGAACCGGTGGTATTTTCCGTCGGCGCCAGTTGACCGTACAGGCCGTTGCCAACCGTACCCATCACCGCGCCGGTTTCACCCAGCAGATTGGCCCATTGGGCGATCAGCTGGGTAGTGGTGGTTTTGCCGTTGGTGCCGGTGACACCGATTAATTTGAGCTTTTCAGCAGGCTGCTGATAAAAGCGTCCAGCCAGTGCCGAGAGACGCTGCGGCAACTGCGCCAGATAGATAACCGGGACGCCGTGCATTTCACGGATATCCCCATCGCTGGCCTCACCCTCGGCTTCGGCAATCACTGCCGCTACGCCCTGGGCAATAGCCTGCGGAATAAATCGACGTCCATCAGCATGATGGCCCGCCACGGCGATAAACAGATCGCCAGAAGCCGCAGAGCGGCTATCCAGTGTCATGTCACGGAGTGGACGCGCCGGCGCGCCCGGCACCCATGGGGCCAGTAAGTCGCGCAGGTTACGATCTGTCACTTGATTCCTCACTTCTGTTCTTCACCAACTCGTTCTTATCATTCACCGGCAGCGCATCGGGTTCGATATTCATGGTACGCAGCACGCCGCCCATGATGGCACCGAACACCGGCGCGGAGACCGCACCACCATAATATTTACCGGCCTGGGGATCGTTGATCACCACCACCAGCGCGAAACGAGGATGACTGGCAGGCGCAACACCTGCGGTATAAGCGATGTATTTATTGACGTAGCGCCCGTCCGGTCCGACTTTTTTCGCGGTACCGGTTTTGATCGCAATGCGGTAGCCCTTGATGGCGGCTTTAACACCGCCGCCGCCAGGCAATGCGACGCTTTCCATCATATGCACCACGGTTTTCACCAGATCTTCCGGGAAAACACGTTCACCGGCGACCGGTGGATCAACTTTGGTAATCGACAGCGGGCGATAGATGCCATAGCTGCCAATGGTTGCGTAGACTCGCGCTAACTGTAACGGCGTTACCATTAGCCCGTAGCCGAAAGAGAAGGTGGCCCTCTCTATGTCAGACCACCGTTGTTTTTGAGGATATAAGCCACTGCTTTCTCCGACCAACCCCAAATTGGTCGGCTTACCCAGTCCAAAGCGCGCGTAAGTATCGACGAGTGCTGAGGACGGCATCGCTAACGCCAGACGGGAAACCCCGACGTTACTCGACTTCTGCAAAACCCCGGTCAGGGTCAATTCGCTGTAGCGCGCCACATCTTTGATCTCATGACCATTGATACGATACGGCACGGTATTCAGTACGCTGTTTTCCTTCACCACACCGCGCTGTAAGGCGGTCATCACCACCATCGGCTTGACGGTGGAGCCAGGTTCAAAGATGTCGGTGATGGCGCGGTTACGCATCACATCTTTCGGCGTGTTGGCAAGATTGTTCGGGTTATAGGCCGGGCTGTTCGCCATCGCCAGCACTTCACCGGTGCTGACATCCACCAGCACCGCAGAGCCGGATTCCGCTTTGTTGAACGCGACGGCGTTATTCAGTTCGCGGTACACCAGCGCCTGCAAACGCTCATCAATGCTTAGCGTCAGGTTATGCGCCGCACGGCTATCTACCGAGGAGATGTCTTCAATGACGCGGCCGAAGCGATCTTTACGCACCGTACGCTCGCCCGGTTCACCGGTCAGCCATTTGTCGAAACTTTTTTCCGTGCCCTCAATGCCCTGACCATCAATGTTGGTGAAACCAATCAGATGCGCGGTGACCTGGCCCGCCGGATAGTAGCGGCGTGACTCTTCGCGCAGATAGATGCCCGGCAGCTTGAGTTTCTTCACGTATTCGCCAATCGCCGGATTCACCTGGCGCGCCAGATAGACGAAGCGGCCTTTCGGGTTGGCATTGATGCGGGTAGAGAGCTGGTCGAGGGGAATCGACAGTGCATCGGAGAGGGCTTTCCAGCGGCTGTCGAGGGAGACGCCGCCGTGTTCATTCAGTTCTTTCGGATCGGCCCAGATAGCATTCACCGGGACGCTCACCGCCAGCGGACGACCGGCACGATCGCTGATCATGCCGCGTGCCGTGGGCACCGCCTGTACGCGCAACGAACGCAGATCCCCTTCTTTCACCAGTTTGTCAGGATTGATCACCTGCAACCAGGCCACACGAGACAGCAAGCCACCCAGCGCCAGTAAAATACAGCCGCACAGCAACGCAAAACGCCAGCTTACAAAGCTGGCCTTATCTTCCGGTTTTTTTAACTTCAGCGTTTTGCTTGCGCCGCTCATTAGGTTCCGCGTTTCCTTATTGCTGCACCACAATGTTTTCCTGCGAAGGATCGACATGCTGCATTTGCAGTTTGTCCGTTGCGATTCGTTCTACCCGGCTGTGGTCGCCGAGGGCGTTCTCTTCCAGAATCAGGTTGCGCCATTCGATATCTAACGCGTCACGCTCCAGCACCAGCTGTTCGCGCTCCGCCGTCAGACGACGCGTTTTGTGCGTCGTCGTCACCACCAGCATCGCGGAAACCAGCACCGCTATCAGCAACAGCACCGGGATCTTGCCGAAGCGCAGCAGATCACCACCAATCACTCCGGGTAAACTGTGGCGCTCGTTTCCGATCATTCCGCGGTCCTCTCAGCGATACGCAGTACCGAACTGCGTGCTCGTGGGTTATCAGCCACTTCGGCTTCTCCCGGCACCAGTTTGCCGAGGGTTTTCAGATCCCGACCGCCCAGCGCTTTCAGCTGCGTTTCGGTCATCGGAATACCGGCCGGTACCTGCGGACCCCGACTCTGGTCGCGCATAAAGCGTTTCACCAGGCGATCTTCCAGTGAGTGGAAGCTGATCACCGACAACCTGCCGCCGGGGGCCAGTACCGACAATGCCCCTTTCAGCGCGATGTCGATCTCTTCCAGTTCGCTGTTGATCCAGATACGAATCGCCTGAAAACTGCGTGTCGCCGGATGTTTAAATTTATCTTTGACCGGTGTTGCCGCCGCGATCACCTCGGCCAGCTCTTTGGTGCGCGTCATCGGCTGCTCGCGATTGCGCTCGACAATCGCGCGGGCAATGCGTTTCGCGAAACGCTCCTCGCCGTAGGTCTTCAGCACAAAGGCGATATCCGCTTCTTCCGCACTGAGCAACCATTCCGACGCCGACTGTCCGCGCGTCGGGTCCATGCGCATGTCCAATGGCCCATCACGCATGAAAGAGAAACCGCGTTCGGCGTCATCCAGCTGCGGCGATGACACGCCCAGATCCAGCAAAACGCCATCGATCTTGCCACTCAGCCCGCGCTCGGTAACGTATTCCGCCAGTGCGGAAAACGGCCCATGCACGATCGAGAAGCGCGGATCGTTTATCTCAGCGGCTGCGGCTATGGCTTGCGGATCGCGATCTATCGCCAGAAGTTGTCCGTTCGCGCCCAGCTGCGAAAGGATCAATCTGGAGTGACCGCCGCGACCAAAGGTACCGTCAATGTATATGCCGTCTTCCCTGATATTGAGAGCGTTTACCGCCTCATCCAGCAGCACCGTGGTGTGTTTGAAATTTTCCTGCATAGCTATAGCGACAAGTCCTGCAACCGCTCAGATAAAGGTTCCTGAGCCGACTGTTCTGCGTCAATATCGTCCTTAACTTGTTGATACCAGGTCTGTTCATCCCACAGTTCAAACTTGTTGAACTGGCCGACCAGCATCACTTCTTTGCTCAGACTCGCATGTTGACGAAGGGTATTCGCCAGCAACAAGCGGCCTGCATTATCCATCTGACACTCACTGGCATGGCCCAACAGCAGTCGCTGCACGCGACGTTCGACAGGGTTCATGCTGGATAAGCGAGACAGCTTTTTCTCAATGATTTCCCATTCGGGAAGGGTATAAAGCAGCAGGCAGGGCTGATGGAGGTCGATGGTGCAAACCATTTGACCCTGAGACTCTGCGATCAGCAATTCACGATAGCGTGTTGGTACAGCCAGTCGTCCCTTGCTGTCGAGATTGACTAACGTTGCCCCACGGAACATGCCAGCCTCACCCCTCAGATACCCTTTTTCACCACTTTATCCCACATTTTACCACGAAACGAGTTTACGGAGCCGAGGAAATCCTTGTCAAGCCGCAACGGCGAGTGAATATCACTCTTTACAGGGCGTGAAATTATTCGGAGAAGGGAATAAGAAGGCGATGAATGGCAAAATAAAAATTAACCTGATGAATAATGGAATAAAAATTTTCACCCAATAAAAAATGGTGAAAAATAAAGCGCTTTTGCTCGTTAAGATAAATATCCCACGATATGCGACGACGGCTGCATTTTAGGGGATTTCCGAAAGGAAGCCCAGCATCATCGCGGCAGCTCTGCTACCGCTCGTTGCTGAAGATGTAAACAAATAAGAAAAGGTAGTCGGCTTAATTTGTTAGCCAGCAGGCTGAGAATTTACGCTTTTTTACGTGAAGGGCGGCCGGGGAAATAAAAAGGTGGTTAAATAAACATGGGCAGCACGCTGCCCATGATTCATTTTGGCCGACGACTTAATTGACCGCGGCGGAATAAATTACGGCGGATACGTGTTAACCCCGGTTTTGGTTTCCGCGGCTCATCCAGCGACGCTAAAACCAGTTCCAGAACACGCTCGGCGACATCGCGATGACGCTGGCCCACCGCCAGCACCGGACATTCAAGAAAATCCAGTAATTCGTGGTCGCCAAAGGTGGCAATCGCCAGATCGGTCGGCAGACGTCCGTCACGTTTCAGCGTCACATCCATCACGCCCTGCAACAGGCCAAACGAGGTGGTGAACAGCGCTTCAGGCATCGGGTGATCGTCGAGGTACTTCTCGAACAGGGCCGCCGCCGCAGTGCGTTCAAAGCTGTTGCAGTAAATGTAATCGATCGGGCGTTCATCGCCTTTCCACGCCTCACGAAAACCCATCTCGCGCAGGAAGCTGACCGACAACTCCGGCAGCGCGCCGAGGAACAGTACGTTTTTCACCGGCAGCTGACGCAATTCAGCCCCCAGCGCCTGGGCATCATCCTGATCGGCACCCACCACGCTGGTGAAGTGTTCACGATCCAGCGCGCGATCCAGCGCGATAATGGGCAGCGGATCATTGATCCAGCGCTGATAAAAGGGATGTTCCGGCGGCAGTGAGGTCGAGACGATGATCGCATCGACCTGACGCTGCAACAGATGTTCGATGCAGCGCATTTCGTTGTCGGGTTGATCTTCAGAGCAGGCGATCAGCAGCTGATAACCGCGCTGACGTGCCTGGCGCTCAAGATAGTTGGCAATACGGGTGTAGCTGGTGTTCTCCAGATCGGGGATCACCAGACCGATGGAGCGCGTACGCCCCGCGCGCAGGCCTGCCGCCACGGCATTCGGGTGGTAATTGTATTCACGCACCACCGCCATCACTTTTTCGACGGTTTTGTCGCTGACACGATACTGCCGCGCTTTACCATTAATCACGTAGCTGGCCGTGGTGCGCGACACGCCTGCCAGGCGCGCAATTTCATCCAGTTTCACGATGACACCTTAATTCCTGATAAGCCCTGCTGGCGAAAAAGTCCGCAGATTAGCTAAGGGTAAAACATTTGTAACATCTAACCGCAGAAAACTATGCTGAGCAACCGCTTTTATCCGCGAGGGTGTGCAAGCGCATAAAATAAAAAAACCCGGCATTCCGCCGGGTTAGCATCGTGACGCCATGGAGATTGCAGCAATTAGCGCATGATGCGATCGCCGCGCGACACGCCGACGATACCGGAGCGCGCCACTTCAACAATTTCCGCCACATCACGCACGGTGTTGAGGAACGCATCCAGTTTGTCGCTGGTGCCGGCCAGCTGAACCGTGTACAGCGTTGGCGTGACGTCGATGATCTGACCACGGAAAATCTCCGCGCTGCGCTTCACTTCCTCACGGCCATAACCGGTGGCCTGGATTTTCACCAGCATGATTTCACGCTCAACGTAGGCACCCTGCCCCAGCTCGCTGACACGTAACACGTCCACCAGCTTGTGCAGCTGCTTCTCGATCTGCTCCAGCACTTTTTGGTCGCCGACGGTTTGAATCGTCATGCGCGACAACGTGGGATCGTCCGTCGGGGCAACTGTCAGGCTTTCGATGTTGTAGCCGCGCTGTGAAAACAGCCCAACCACGCGGGACAATGCGCCGGATTCGTTCTCCAGCAATACCGATAAAATGCGACGCATAATTATGTCCTCTCCGTTTTGCTCAACCACATCTCGTCCATACCGCCACCACGAATCTGCATCGGGTAAACGTGCTCACTGCCGTCAACGGTGACGTCAACAAACACCAGACGCCCTTTCGCCAGGGTATCCAGCGCCAGTTGCAGCTTCTCTTCCAGCTCAGCCGGGTGTTGAATGGCGATCCCAACGTGGCCATAGGCTTCCGCGAGACGCACGAAGTCCGGCAGCGATTCCATGTAGGATTGTGAATGGCGGCCGGAGTAGATCATGTCCTGCCACTGCTTCACCATGCCGAGGAAGCGGTTGTTGAGGTTCAGTACCAGCACCGGCAAATCGTATTGCAGCGCGGTGGAGAGTTCCTGAATATTCATCTGAATACTGCCGTCACCGGTCACGCAGATAACGGTCTCTTCCGGCAGCGCCATTTTCACACCCAGCGCGGCAGGCAGGCCAAAGCCCATGGTGCCCAGACCGCCTGAGTTGATCCAGCGACGCGGCTTATCGAACTGATAATAAAGCGCGGCAAACATCTGATGCTGACCCACGTCGGAGGTGACGTAGGCATCGCCTTTGGTCAAACGCCAGATGGTTTCGATCACTGCCTGCGGCTTGATTTGATCGCTGGTGCGATCAAACTCCAGACACTTGCGGCCACGCCAGCTATCAATGCTTTGCCACCAGTCGCGCAGGCTGTCGAGTTCCTGCTTCACATCGGTCTGCGCCAGCAGCTCCAGCATCTGCGTCAGCGTTTGTTTCGCATCGCCAACGATCGGAATATCCGCCGCCACGGTTTTAGAAATCGAGGTCGGATCGACGTCGATATGCATCACCGTGGCATTCGGGCAATATTTCGCCAGGTTGTTGGTGGTGCGATCGTCGAAACGTACGCCGATACCAAAAATCAGATCGGCGTTGTGCATCGTCATGTTGGCTTCATAGGTGCCGTGCATACCGAGCATCCCGACGCACTGACGATGGGTGCCAGGGAAGGCGCCCAGTCCCATCAGCGAGGTCGTCACCGGAATATTCAGCGTTTCTGCCAGTTGCAGCAGTTCCGCTTCGCAACCGGAGGTGATAGCGCCGCCACCGACATACATCACCGGCTTGTGGGCCGCCAGCAGGGTTTGCAGCGCGCGCTTAATCTGCCCTTTATGACCCTGAATCGTCGGGTTATAAGAACGCATACTGACCGACTCCGGCCAGGCATACGGCAGCTTATTCGCCGGATTAAGAATATCTTTCGGCAGATCGATCACCACCGGCCCCGGACGGCCGCTTGCCGCCAGCCAGAATGCCTTTTTGATGATGGTCGGGATCTCTTCGGTGTTCTTCACCAGGAAGCTGTGCTTCACCACCGGACGAGAAATCCCCACCATGTCGCACTCCTGGAAGGCGTCATAGCCGATAAGCGAAGACGGCACCTGACCGGAGAGGATCACCAGCGGGATGGAATCCATATACGCGGTCGCGATCCCGGTAATGGCATTGGTAGCGCCTGGGCCGGATGTCACCAGCACCACACCCACTTCGCCCGTTGCGCGCGCCAGGCCGTCAGCCATGTGCACCGCGCCTTGTTCGTGGCGAACTAATACATGGTCGATACCGCCGACCGTTTGCAGAGCGTCGTAAATATCGAGCACCGCTCCGCCCGGATAACCGAATACCTGTTTTACGCCCTGATCGATTAACGAACGGACGACCATTTCGGCTCCTGACAACATCTCCATTTTCTGCCTCCAGGCTTGAGGGACTGAATCAACTGGCGCTCGCTTTCGCGCTGCGCCACTTGCATCCTGCCCCATATTCGCCAATTAAGATCAAAACCTTATGTTTAAGCTCAGAAGACGGAATTCATTTCCGCCTTCCAGGTACAGGGGAATCTACTTGAGTTCATTCTTTTGAGAGTAGGTCGATTACCATAACCGCAGAAAACCCGGCAGGCAAACGCCGCAGGTCGGCGCCACGATGATGGCGGCACAAAAGGCACTGAGGCGTGATAATTGCCCGCGAGGATTAAACTAATGCCAGTGCAGAACCGCAGAGGATAATGCTGGTCCGGAGATTATTTACAGCGTGTTATAAGAAATATGCGTTGCATATTTTCGCACGACTCAGTCCACAATCTCATCAGGCAATTAATTCCTGGCGTGATTATCTTTAAAATCTTCATCTCACATGAGATTCGTCTAAACAACCTGCCAGAAGTTGCTCAATCACCTGAAAAAAACCACCCTTAAAAACCTTAAAAATCATATAATTAAAAACATTATTTATTTTTAAAACATTTTTTAAGATGATTCAGGTAATCCGCAGCGGCTTAATATTGGTTTTTCCTCTGAACAAGCGGTTAATCACAGCAGATCCCCCTTAGCGCTGTGCAGAAATAACCATTCACTTATGGTTGACATCGTTGTCCTTTCTCAGTATCAATATGTGCAGCACTCAATTTACGAGGTTTGATCCATGTCCCGTTCTTTCCGTCTACTTGGTCTACTACTAATCGCATCCCCATTGCGCGGTAGACTCGTGGGCGGAATCGGCAACTGATTCGAACCTGCAGAAAGTTTAAAAAAACCCGCGCCCTGCGCGGGTTTTTTTATGCTCGTAGCACCGGCGAAGTTAATGCATAAGGAAGATTACGATGAGCCAGCAAGTTATTATTTTCGATACCACTCTGCGTGATGGCGAACAGGCGTTACAGGCCAGCCTGAGTGTTAAAGAAAAACTGCAGATCGCCCTGGCGCTGGAACGTATGGGCGTTGACGTGATGGAAGTCGGTTTCCCGGTTTCCTCACCGGGCGATTTCGAATCCGTCCAGACCATTGCCCGCACCATCAAAAACAGCCGTGTCTGCGGTCTGGCGCGTTGCGTTGAGAAGGATATCGATGCCGCTTACGAATCACTGCGCGTCGCTGAAGCGTTCCGTATTCATACCTTCATCGCCACCTCGCCGATGCACATCGCCACCAAATTGCGCAGCACGCTGCCTGAGGTGATTGAGCGCGCGGTGCATATGATTAAGCACGCCCGCAACTACACCAACGACGTGGAATTCTCCTGCGAAGATGGCGGCCGTACGCCGATTGATGATCTGTGCCGCATGGTAGAAGCCGCGATCAACGCGGGTGCGACCACCATCAACATCCCGGATACCGTGGGCTACACCCTGCCGCACGAGTACGCCAACATCATCAGCCAGTTGGTCAACCGCGTACCCAACATCGATAAAGCCATTCTGTCGGTGCACACCCACGATGACCTGGGTATGGCGACCGGTAACGCCATCACCGCCGTCATGGCCGGCGCGCGTCAGGTGGAAGGTACGCTGAATGGTCTGGGTGAACGTGCCGGTAACTGTGCGCTGGAAGAAGTGATTATGGCGATTAAAACCCGTCAGCAAATCATGAACGTCCACACCAATATCAAACATCAGGAAATTTACCGCACCAGCCAGACGGTGAGCCAGATCTGCAACATGCCGATCCCGGCCAACAAAGCGGTGGTCGGTTCTAATGCCTTCGCCCACTCCTCCGGTATCCACCAGGATGGCGTGCTGAAAAACCGCGAAAACTACGAAATCCTGACGCCGGAATCTATCGGCCTGCACAAAATCCAGCTGAACCTGACGTCACGTTCCGGTCGCGCCGCGGTGAAACACCGTATGGAAGAGATGGGCTACAAAGAGACCGACTACAACCTGGATACTTTGTACGACGCCTTCCTGAAGCTGGCTGACAAGAAAGGTCAGGTCTTCGATTACGACCTGGAAGCGCTGGCCTTCATTAATAAGCAGAATGAAGAACCGGAATATTTCCAGCTGAACGAATTCAACGTTCAGACTGGCTCCAGCATCACCGCCACCGCCTCGGTTAATCTGGGTTGCGGCGAAGAAACCAAATCTGACGCGGCAACCGGTAACGGTCCGGTTGATGCGGTTTACCAGGCCATCAACCGTATCACCGGTTTTGATGCTGAACTGATGAACTACAAACTGACTGCGAAAGGCCACGGCGAGAACGCGCTGGGTCAGGTTGATATCGTGGTTAACTACAACGGTCGCAAATTCCACGGCGTGGGTCTGGCGACGGATATCGTCGAATCCTCCGCCAAAGCGATGGTCAACGCTCTGAACAATATCTGGCGTGCTAAGCAGGTGGAAAAAGAATTGCAGCGTAAATTTAAGTCTGAGCAGAAGGAAACGGTGTAACTATGTCTAAGTCTTCTCATATCGCGGTATTGCCGGGCGATGGAATCGGCCCGGAAGTGATGGCGCAGGCCATGAAAGTTCTCGACGCGATTCGCGCGCGTTTCGACATGCGTATCACCACCAGCGAATATGATGTTGGCGGTATCGCCATCGATCGTCATGGCGAGCCGCTGCCCCCGGCGACCGTTGCTGGTTGCGAGCAGGCCGACGCCGTCCTGTTTGGCTCCGTTGGCGGCCCGAAATGGGAACATCTTCCGCCCGCACAGCAGCCAGAGCGCGGTGCGCTGCTGCCGCTGCGTAAACATTTCAAGCTGTTCAGCAACCTGCGTCCGGCGTCGCTGTATAAAGGTCTGGAAGCATTTTGCCCGCTGCGCAGCGACATCGCCGCACGCGGATTCGACATCCTGTGCGTACGCGAACTGACCGGCGGCATCTACTTCGGTCAGCCGAAAGGCCGTGAAGGCAGCGGCGCGCACGAGCGTGCATTCGACACCGAGGTGTATCACCGCTTCGAAATCGAACGTATCGCCCGCATCGCTTTTGAATCCGCGCGTAAGCGTCGTAACAAAGTGACCTCCGTCGATAAAGCTAACGTGCTGCAAACGTCGGTAATGTGGCGCGAGATCGTCAACGAAGTAGCGAAAGATTACCCGGATGTGCAGCTGAGCCATATGTACATCGACAACGCCACCATGCAGCTGATTAAAGATCCGTCACAGTTCGACGTGCTGCTGTGTTCTAACCTGTTCGGCGACATCCTGTCGGACGAATGCGCCATAATCACCGGTTCTATGGGGATGCTGCCCTCCGCCAGCCTGAACGAAGAGAAGTTCGGTCTGTACGAACCGGCAGGCGGTTCTGCGCCGGATATCGCCGGTCAGAACATCGCGAACCCGGTCGCGCAGATCCTCTCGCTGTCCCTGCTGCTGCGCTACAGCCTGAATGCTGGTGAGGCTGCCGACAGCATTGAACGCGCCATCAACCGCGCGCTGGAAGCGGGTTATCGCACCCGTGATTTGGCCGGTGACGGTCAGGCCGTGAGTACCGATGAAATGGGCAGCATCATTGCCCGTTTCATCGCCGAGGAAAAATAAAAAAATGAAAAGCTTATACCAGAAGTTATTTGATGCACATGTCGTCCACGAAGCGCCGAATGAAACACCGTTACTGTATATCGACCGTCATCTGATCCATGAAGTCACGTCACCGCAGGCCTTTGATGGCCTGCGCGCTCACGGCCGCCAGGTCCGTCAGCCGTCGAAGACCTTCGCAACCATGGACCACAACGTCTCAACCCAGACCAAAGACATCAACGCGTCTGGCGAGATGGCGCGTATTCAGATGCAGGAGTTGATCAAGAACTGTGCTGAGTTCGGTATCCAGCTGTATGACCTGAACCACCCGTTCCAGGGCATCGTTCACGTTATTGGCCCTGAGCAGGGTATGACCCTGCCGGGCATGACGATTGTCTGTGGAGACTCACACACCGCCACCCACGGTGCGTTTGGCTCGCTGGCATTCGGTATCGGTACCTCTGAAGTTGAACATGTGTTTGCCACCCAGACCCTGAAGCAGGGCCGTGCCAAAACCATGAAGATTGAAGTGCTGGGCGCAGCAGCGCCGGGCATCACGGCAAAAGATATCGTGCTGGCGATTATCGGCAAAACCGGCAGCGCCGGTGGCACCGGGCACGTAGTGGAATTCTGTGGCCCGGCGATTGAAGCGCTGAGCATGGAAGGCCGCATGACGCTGTGTAACATGGCAATTGAAATGGGTGCCAAAGCGGGCCTGGTTGCGCCGGACGACACCACCTTCAATTATCTGAAAGACAAACAGTTTGCCCCTAAAGGCGAGCAGTGGGATCAGGCCGTAGCCTACTGGCGCACGCTGAAATCCGACAGCGACGCGAAATTCGATACCGTGGTGACGCTGGATGCCGCCGATATCGCGCCGCAGGTGACCTGGGGCACCAACCCAGGCCAGGTGATGGCGGTTGATCAGGCTATCCCGAACCCGGCGTCCTTCGCCGATCCGGTGGAGCGCGCCTCTGCCGAGAAAGCGCTGGCCTATATGGATTTGCAGCCGGGCATCAAGCTGACCGAAGTGGCGATCGATAAAGTCTTTATCGGCTCCTGCACCAACTCACGTATCGAAGATCTGCGCGCTGCGGCAGCCATTGCCAAAGGCCGCCATGTTGCGCCGGGCGTGGTCGCGATGGTGGTGCCGGGTTCAGGCCCGGTGAAAGCGCAGGCCGAGGCGGAAGGTCTGGATAAGATTTTCCTCGAAGCCGGATTCGAATGGCGTCTGCCAGGTTGCTCAATGTGTCTGGCGATGAACAACGACCGCCTGAACCCTGGTGAGCGCTGCGCATCAACCAGTAACCGTAACTTTGAAGGTCGCCAGGGCCGTGGTGGACGTACCCACCTGGTCAGCCCGGCGATGGCCGCTGCGGCGGCGATCACTGGCCGTTTTGCCGATATTCGTGAACTGACTCAGGGGGCTTAAGCCATGGCGAAGAAATTTACCCAGCACACCGGGATTGTCACTCCGCTGGATGCAGCGAATGTTGATACCGATGCCATCATTCCGAAGCAGTTCCTGCAAAAAGTGACGCGTACCGGGTTTGGTGCGCATCTGTTCCACGACTGGCGTTTCGATGATGATGCCGGCACCGTGCCGACCGCCAGCTTTGTGCTGAACCGCCCGGAATATAAAGGCACCAGCATTCTGCTGGCGCGTGAAAACTTTGGTTGCGGCTCCTCCCGTGAGCACGCGCCCTGGGCGCTGACCGATTACGGTTTCCAGGTCGTAATTGCGCCGAGCTTCGCAGACATTTTCTATGGCAACAGCTTTAACAACCAGCTGCTGCCGGTGAAACTGAGCGATGAGGAAGTGGATGAGATGTTTAAGCTGGTAGCCAGCCAGCCGGGCGTCAGCTTTACCGTCGATCTGGAAGCGCAGACCGTCACCGCCGGTGGCAAAAGCTACAGCTTTGAAATCGACAGCTTCCGCCGCCACTGCATGATCAATGGCCTTGATAGCATCGGCCTGACGCTGCAACACGAAGCGTCAATCGCCAGCTATGAGACCAACCAGCCCGCGTTTTTACGTTAAAACCCGCGCGATTAATCGCGCCGCTACAGGTACGCAGTGGCCCGTAGCGGCGCAATTTATTGCGCGCAGTCTTAAGTTGCCTTAGACATCCCGCACCCGCGACGACATCACCAGCGCCAGCACCGCCAGCCCTAACGCCAGCCAGTACACCGCCTCATGCCCGAAACGCTCGCTGAGCGTACCCTGAATCACCCCCGCCACAATCATGCCGGTGGAGATGGAAGTGGTAAACATGGTGGTTGCCGCGCCGGCACGCCCCGGCATCAAATCCTGAAACCACAGCATCCCAATCCCGGCGATGATGCCGATAAACGCCGCATTAAACAGTTGCAACACCATCAGCGCGGTGCGCGAGTGGAACAGCCCCAGACCGAGATAAAACAGGATGGCGGCCACCAGCGCCAGCAACATCAGGCGGCGCTTGCCGAAGCGGCGGGCGTAATGCCCGGCCAGCAGCATCACCGGAATCTCCAGCCCGGCGGCGGTCCCCATCAGCAGACCCGCCAGCTTTTCCGGCAGGCCGAGGGTGGTGCTGATATACAACGGCATATCAATGATATACATAACGTTGCAGGTCCACATAATCACCGACGCGATAAACAGCAGCCGGACCTGGCTATCTTTCCACGGACTGAGCTGCGTCAGCACCTGCTCCGGCGAGGCCGCTACCCGCGGCACCGAGGGCAAGGTGCGCCAGATCAGCAGCATACTGAGCAGAAAAATCACCGCCGCAACCACAAACAACGTTACAAAGCCGTAGTTCAGCGCCAGCGCGAACGACAGCGGCGGGCCGATCACCCACGCCAGCGACAGCTGCGCGCGCATCACCGAGCTGAACATCACCACTTCACGCGCCGACTGGTCGGCATACTCGCGCGCCAGAGCAAAAATCTGCGGAATCGACACGCTCGCCAGCGCCGACAGCAGCACGCCGAGGGTAATCAGCGTCAGGTAGTGGCGATTGAAGGCGAACAGCAGCGCATTGAATACCGCCATCAGGCAGCAAAACAGGATCAGCTTACGGCGGTCGCCCTGGTTGTCGGAGCGTTTCGCCACCAGCAGGCTGATAACGATGCCGGCGATGGCATTGACGGTAAAAAAGATGCCGACCCAGAACGGACGCGCCTGCACCTCGCGCGTCAGAAACAGGCTGAGCGTCGGGGCCTGTAGCGCACCGGCCACACCCATCATAAAAGAGACAGCCATAAAGGCCAGGTAAACCGGGTTGGCGCGGCGTTGACGCGTTAACAGCGATTTCATACTGAAATCCCTTTGCGGATGAAAGCGGACAACAAAAAAGAGGGTAGAAGATTTCACAGCAAAACGAAAAAAGCCAGCAGAGAAAACACTGCTGGCGGGGAAATTGCACCCTACTCAGAAAAGGTTCCACGTCGGCGGAACCGCTGGCAGAGCGCCATTCATGACTGAATGCCTCCCGCTCTTCCATTACCCTCCACTATGCCTCTAATATGAGGCAGGAAAAACAGAGCGATTACGAGAAGGAGTTCCCCTTTTATGTCCTCTTCACGGCTGCAACAGCAATTTATCCGCTTGTGGCAAAACTGTCAGGGCCAGGATCAGGAAACCACGCTGAACGAACTGGCGGAGTTGCTGCACTGCTCGCGCCGCCATATGCGCAACCTGCTGAATGCGATGCAGGAGGCGGGCTGGTTAATCTGGCAGGCGGAGGCCGGGCGCGGCAAGCGTTCCCTGCTCAGCTTCTGCTACACCGGCCTGGCGCTCCAGCAGCAGCGCGCCGAAGATCTGCTGGAGCAGGATCGTATCGATCAGCTGGTGCAGCTGGTCGGCGATAAAAATCAGGTGCGGCAAATGATCGCTGCCCATCTGGGCCGCAGCTTCCGTCAGGGCAAACATATTCTGCGCGTACTTTATTACCGTCCGCTGCCCAATCTGCTGCCCGGCTCCCCTCTGCGGCGTTCGGAAACCCATCTGGCGCGACAAATCTTCAGCGGCCTGACGCGGGTAAATGAGGAAAAGGGGGAAATCGAACCCGATATCGCCCACCACTGGCAACAAACCTCGCCGCTGCACTGGCGCTTCTTCCTGCGCCCGGCAATTCGTTTTCATCACGGTCGCGAGCTGGAGATGGCCGACGTGATCAGCACGCTGGAGCGCGTGCGCAGCCAGCCGTTGTTTTCCCATATCACCGCGCTGCACTCCTCCGCTCCCTGGACGCTGGATATCCAGCTCAGCCAGCCCGACAACTGGCTACCCTGGCTGCTCGGCAGCGTCAGCGCCATGATCCTGCCGCGTGAATGGCAAACCCTGCGCGACTTCGCCCGCCAGCCTATCGGCACCGGTCCATACAGCGTGGTACGCAACCAGCAAAGCCAGCTGAAGATCGCCGCCTTCGATGACTACTTCGGCTATCGCGCGCTGATCGACGATGTGTCGATCTGGGTGCTGCCGGAAATCAGCGACGAACTGGTGTATGCCGGGGTGAAGCTGCAAGGGGAAACCGCCGATGAGAAATCGGAGGAGAGTCGGCTGGAGGAAGGATGTTACTTCCTGCTGTATGACCAGCGTTCAGAAAAAGGCCGCGACGCCCATTTCCGCCGCTGGGTCAGCTATCTGTTCAACCCCATCGCGTTGCTGAGTCACGCAGGCGTCGGCTATCAACGCTACTGGTTCCCGGCCTATGGCCTGCTGCCGCGCTGGCACCATCGCCGCGACCTGACCTCGGTCAGCAAACCGGAAAACCTGAAGCAGCTCACCATCAGCTGGTACAGCCATCATGTGGAGCACGAAGGCATCGCCAACGCGCTGCGCCCCCTGCTGGCGCAACAGGGCGTCGAGCTGATCACCCGCGAACTGAGCTATGAAGAGTGGTTTAACGGCGAGGGCGAGAGCGATATCTGGCTGGGCAGCGTCAACTTCACCCTGCCGCTGGATTACTCGTTATTCGCCCAACTCTACGAACTGCCGCTGATGCACCACTGTATCCCGATCGACTGGGAAGAGGCGGCGGCTCGCTGGCGCGAAAAGACGCTGCCCCTTGCCGAATGGAGTAAGCAGCTGGTGGATAGCGATAACCTGCATCCGCTGTTCCATCACTGGTTATTACTGGAAGGTCAGCGCAGTATGCGCGGCGTGCGAATGAACACCCTCGGCTGGTTTGATTTTAAATCCGCCTGGTTTGCGCCACCGGAGCTGTGAACCTTTCACCCTGACCCGGAAATGTCTAGAATGAGCCGTTCTCAACGGGGTGCCCGGCGTTATAGGGGCTGAGAGAGACCCGTCGAACCTGATCCGGCTAATACCGGCGTAGGGATTTGAGATGCCTCACTGCTCAGATCCTTTGCGACTCAACCTTATCTTCTCCTCAAGGAGCGCAAAGTGTTAAACAAAGTTCTGCCCGTGCTGTTGCTGGTCTCCGCCCCGGTGCTTGCCGCCAAACCCGTGCTTACCGTCTACACCTACGACTCCTTCTCCGCTGACTGGGGTCCTGGTCCGGCGGTGAAAAAAGCCTTTGAAGCGCAGTGCGGCTGCGAACTGAAATACGTGGCGCTGGAAGATGGTGTGTCGCTGCTGAATCGCGTACGGATGGAAGGCAAAAACAGCAAAGCGGATATCGTGCTGGGCCTCGACAACAACCTGGTGCAGGCTGCGGAAAAAACCGGCCTGTTCGCCAAAAGCCCGGTTGATACCCAGGCGCTGCAACTGCCGGGCGGCTGGCACAACGACACCTTTATTCCGTTCGACTACGGCTACTTCGCCTTCGTCTACGATAAAAACAAGCTGAAGAACCCGCCGAAAAGCCTGAAAGAACTGGTCGAAAGCCCGGAAAAATGGCGCGTTATCTATGAAGATCCGCGCACCAGCACGCCGGGCCTTGGCCTGCTGCTGTGGATGCAAAAGGTCTATGGCGATAAGTCAGCGGATGCCTGGCAGAAGCTGGCGCAGAAAACCGTCACCGTCACCAAGGGCTGGAGCGAAGCCTATGGCCTGTTTCTGAAAGGGGAAAGCGATCTGGTGCTGAGCTACACCACCTCTCCGGCGTATCACATCATTGAAGAGAAGAAAGATAACTACGCCGCGGCGCCGTTCAGCGAAGGCCATTATTTGCAGGTCGAAGTGGCGGCCCAGCTCGCCAGCAGCAAGCAACCGCAGCTGGCGCAGCAGTTTATGCAATTTATGGTCTCCCCGGCTTTCCAGCAGACCATCCCGACCGGCAACTGGATGTATCCGGTGATTAAGAGCGACCTGCCTGCGGGATATCAGGCATTGAACGTGCCGCAAACCGCGCTGCAATATAGCCCGGCCGAGGTGGCCGAACATAGCAAAGCCTGGATCAGTGCATGGCAACGCGCCGTCAGCCGTTAATCCCCGGCTGGCTGTTACCCGGCAGCTTCACCGCGCTGTTGCTGTGCGCGGTGGCGCTGCTGGCTTTTGGCGCCTTGCTGATGTCAGCGCCGATTGGCGACTGGCGCAGCCTGCTTGCCGACAGCTATCTGCACCATGTGCTGGCCTTCTCTTTCTGGCAGGCGTG
The DNA here is from genome assembly GCF_059730485.1 of Pantoea sp. X-Soil-TKNS-1207. Lineage (NCBI taxonomy): Bacteria > Pseudomonadati > Pseudomonadota > Gammaproteobacteria > Enterobacterales > Erwiniaceae > Pantoea > Pantoea sp. X-Soil-TKNS-1207. The sequence goes on along the minus strand of NZ_AP035958.1, from coordinate 768,727 downwards.
GCTGTCGGCGCTGCTCTCGGTGCTGCCCGCGATCCCGCTGGCACGCGCGCTGTACCGGCGGCGTTTTCCCGGTCGTAACCTGCTGCTGCGCCTGTGCGCCATGACGCTGGTGTTACCGGTGCTGGTGGCGGTCTTCGGCCTGCTGAGCGTGTATGGCCGCACCGGTTGGCTGGCGCAGTTGTGCGCCATGCTGGGGATCAACTATCACTTCTCGCCCTATGGCTTGCACGGCATTCTGCTGGCGCATGTGTTTTTCAATCTGCCGCTGGCGACACGGATGTTATTGCAGGCGCTGGAAAGCATTCCGGGCGAGCAACGCCAGCTGGCGGCCCAGCTCGGTTTACGCGGCTGGAATCTGTTCCGCCTGCTGGAGTGGCCGTGGCTGCGGCGGCAGATTCTGCCCACCGCGGCGCTGATTTTTATGCTGTGCTTTGCCAGTTTCGCCACCGTGCTGGCACTGGGCGGCGGCCCGCAGGCCACCACGCTGGAGCTGGCGATTTATCAGGCGCTGAACTTTGATTACGATCCTGGCCGCGCGGCGCTGCTGGCGTTGCTCCAGCTGGGTTGCTGCCTGCTGCTGGTGCTGCTAAGCCAGCGCTTCAGCAAGGCGATTCCGGCGGGCAGCCAGCAAATACGCGGCTGGCGCGACCCGCAGGATGGCTGGCGGGCGCGCCTCAGCGATACGCTGTTGATTGGCCTGGCGTTATTGCTGTTGCTGCCGCCGCTGCTGGCGGTAGTGGCGGATGGGCTGCGGGGCGGCGTGGCCGGGGCGCTGCAACAACCGGCCCTGTGGCAGGCCACCCTGACGTCGCTGCGCATTGCCATCGGCGCAGGCGTGCTGTGCGTGGTGCTGACGATGATGCTGCTATGGAGCAGTCGCGAACTGCGCCAGCGCCATAAAATCATCCCGGCGCAGGCGATGGAGCTGAGCGGCATGTTGATCCTCGCGATGCCGGGTATTGTGCTGGCCAGCGGCTTTTTCCTGCTATTCAACGCCACCGTTGGCCTGCCGCAATCCGCCGATGGACTGGTGATTTTCACCAACGCGCTGATCGCCATTCCTTATGCCATGAAGGTGCTGGAAAATCCGATGCGCGATATCAACCTGCGCTACAACAGGCTATGCGCCTCGCTGGGGGTGCAGGGCTTCAACCGACTACGGCTGATCGAACTGCGCGCCCTGAGACGACCCATTGCCCAGGCGCTGGCGTTTGCCTGCGTGTTGTCGATTGGCGATTTTGGCGTAGTGGCGCTGTTTGGCAGCGCGGATTTCCGTACGCTACCGTTTTACCTGTTCCAGCAAATTGGCGCCTATCGCGGCGCAGATGGGGCGGTCACCGCCCTGCTGCTGCTGCTGCTGTGCCTGCTACTCTTTACCCTGATGGAAAAATTGCCGGGTCGTCATGCTGACACTGAATAACCTCACTTACCTTTACCAGCATCTGCCGATGCGCTTCCAGCTTGCGGCGCAGCCCGGCGAACGTCTGGCGATTCTGGGGCCGAGCGGCGCCGGGAAAAGCACCCTGCTCAGCCTGATTGGCGGCTTTCTGCCGGTCAGCAGCGGCACCCTGCTGCTGGATGGTGAGGATCATACCCACAGCGCCCCCGCCGCGCGTCCGGTATCGATGCTGTTTCAGGAAAACAATCTGTTTCCGCATCTGACGGTACAACAGAATCTGGGGCTCGGGCTGCACCCCGGCCTGAAGCTGAGCCGCGCGCAGCAACAGCAGGTGCATGAGATCGCCGCGCAAACCGGGCTGGAGGAGATGCTAGCACGCCTGCCGGAACAGCTCTCCGGCGGCCAGCGACAACGCGTGGCGCTGGCACGTTGCCTGCTGCGCAATCAGCCGATTTTATTGCTGGATGAACCCTTTTCCGCGCTCGACCCGGCGCTGCGTAATGAGATGCTGCAACTGGTGCGCAGCGTCTGTGAAGCGCGCAATATCACGCTGCTGATGGTGTCGCATAGCCTGGAAGATGCACGGCAAATTGCGCCGCGCAGTCTGGTGATTGTCGATGGACGGGTTTTCTGGGATGGCAGCACCGAGCAGTTGCTCAGCGGCAACAGCGCCGCTGCCGCCATCCTCGGGGTTATGCCGCGTTAAAAGAACACTTTCCACAGCAGATGGCGGAAGATCGGCATCATCGGATGGAACTGAATCGCGATAAACGACGCCAACGCAATCAACGCCGTCAGCGGAGCCAGCCAGCGCAGGCGCGCCGTGGGCAGATACGCTGTGGCCCAGTCGGTGGTTTTCCCGCTGCGCCACCAGCGCCAGCATAGCCAGATACCCAGCCATACCAGCAGCGCCACCAGCAGCAGCAACCATTTGAAGCTGCCGCTCTGCGCCGCCTGCGGCACATCAATCGCCACCCCCGCCAGAATGCCCGGCATCAGATAGGCCGGAGGCCAGAGGATGCAGCCGATAATGTTAGGCGGCAGGAATTTGCGCACCGGCAGCTCCAGCATACCCGCAGCCAGCGGGATCAGCGGACGCGTCGGCCCCACAAAGCGCCCCACCAGGATGGTGAACATGCTGTGCTGATACAGCGCATGTTCGGTTTTATCCAGCAGGCCCTTATATTTTTTCAGATATTTCCAGCGATGCAGCGGCCCCTGGAACTTCCAGCCGATGCCATAGGAAACCCAGTCGCCAATCAGGCAACCCACCATACCGGCCGCCCAGGCAGGATACAGACCGATCTGCCCGCTGCCCACCAGCGCCCCCAAACTTGCCATCAAAACCGTGCCCGGCAGCAGCAATCCCACGAACGCCAGCGACTCAAGGAAGGTCACCAGCGCGACAGCAAACAGCGCCCATTCCAGTGATTGCGTAAACAGATGTTGAACCCAGGCTTCCATAAATATCCTCTGCGGAATATGAAGGCTGGATTGTCCAGAGCCTGCGCCGCACCGTCAAGGCAAGAATTGTAGGCCAATGTTGACAAAGTGCTGACAATATAACCAACTGCCGTGGCGGCAGACACTGTATAAACATCCATGATATACTTAACGGGATTTTACTTCCGGAGTTACCGTGACCGATCCACGCGCAGGCTTTTTGCTTACCCGCCACTGGCGAGACACCCCTACCGGCAGCGAAGTGGTGCTATGGCTGGCTACCGACAGTGGCCCGCAGCGACTGGTGCTGCCCGCGCAGGAGTCCGTGGCATTTATCCCGAGCGAGTTTCAGCCGCAGGTTGAAACCCTGCTGCGCGACGAGCGCCATGCGCGCCTGCAATCCCTGACGCTCAAAGATTTCCGCCGCCGCCCGGTGTTCGGCCTCTACTGCCGCAGCTATCGCCAGCTGCAAAATCTGGAAAAGCGCCTGCGGGAAAACGGCATCCCGGTGTATGAAGCCGATATTCGCCCTCCCGAACGCTATCTGATGGAGCGCTTTATCACCGCGCCGGTATGGTTCAGCGGCGACGTGCGCGGCGACAGCGTGGTTAACGCGCGCCTCAAGCCAAATCCCGACTATCGCCCGCAGCTTTCCTGGGTGTCGCTGGATATCGAAACCACCGAACATGGCGAACTTTATTGCATCGGGCTGGAAGGCTGCGGTCAGCGTCAGGTTTACATGCTCGGTCCTGCGAATGGGGATGCCAGCCAGCTGGATTTTGAGCTGATCTATGTCGACAGCCGCCCGCAGCTGCTGGAGCAGCTTAACGCCTGGTTCGCCCGCCACGAGCCGGATGTGGTCATCGGCTGGAACCTGGTGCAGTTCGACCTGCGCGTATTGCAGAAACATGCCGACCGCTATGGCATTCCGCTGCGCCTGGGTCGTCAGCAGCAGGCGCTGGAGTGGCGCGAGCACGGTTTCAAACCCGGCGTCTTCTTCGCACAGGCCACCGGTCGCCTGATTATCGACGGCATCGAAGCGCTGAAATCCGCCTTCTGGGATTTCCCCTCTTTCAGTCTGGAAGCGGTGTCGCGTGAGTTACTGGGCGAAGGCAAAGCCATCGACAATCCGTGGCAGCGCATGGAGGAGATCAACTGGCGTTTCGCCCACGATAAACCGGCGCTGGCGCGCTACAACCTGAAAGATTGCGAGCTGGTAACGCGTATCTTTGCCCATGCCGCCATCATGCCATTCCTGCTGGAACGCGCCACGGTTAACGGGCTGGCGGTCGATCGCCACGGCGGCTCGGTAGCGGCCTTTGGCCATCTCTACATTCCGCGTATGCATCGCGCCGGCTTTGTCGCCCCCAATCTGGGGGAAGTGACGCCGGAAGCCAGTCCGGGTGGCTATGTCATGGATTCCCGCCCTGGCCTGTACGATTCGGTGCTGGTGCTGGATTATAAAAGCCTCTATCCGTCAATTATCCGCACCTTCCTGATCGATCCGGTCGGGCTGGTGGAAGGCCTGGCGCACCCCAGCGATGAAGACTCGGTGCCGGGTTTTCGCGGCGCGCGTTTTTCACGTCAAACCCATTGCCTGCCCGCCATCGTCGAGCAGATCTGGCAGGGACGTGAACAGGCCAAGCGTCAGCACAATAAGCCGCTGTCTCAGGCGCTGAAAATTATTATGAATGCCTTTTACGGCGTGCTGGGCACCAGCGCCTGCCGCTTTTTTGATCCGCGTCTTGCCTCATCCATCACCCTGCGTGGTCATGCCATCATGCAGCAAACGCGCGAACTGATTGAGGCGCAGGGCTATGACGTGATTTACGGCGATACCGATTCCACCTTTGTCTGGCTGAAATCCGCCCATAGCGAGGAGCAGGCGGCGGCCATTGGCCGTCAGCTGGCCGATCACGTTAATCGCTGGTGGCAGAGCCATCTGCAACAGACCTATGGCCTGAGCAGCGCGCTGGAGCTGGAGTACGAAAGCCATTTCAGCCGTTTCCTGATGCCCACCATTCGCGGCGCGGAACAGGGCAGCAAAAAGCGCTACGCCGGTTTGATTCGCAGCGACGGCACCGAGCGTCTGGTGTTTAAAGGGCTGGAATCGGTGCGGACCGACTGGACGCCGCTGGCGCAGCAGTTCCAGCAGACGCTATATGGCCATATTTTTCGCGGCGAACCCTGGCAGGATTATATTCGCGACACCGTCGCGCAGCTGCTGGCTGGCGAACTGGATGATCAGCTGGTGTATAAAAAACGTTTGCGCCGTCCGCTGAAAGATTATGAGCGCAACGTGCCGCCGCATGTGCGTGCCGCGCGGCTGGCCGATGAGCACAACCGCAAGCTGGGCCGTCCGTTGCAGTATCAAAATGGCGGCGCGATCCGCTATGTTATCGCCACCTCAGGACCGGAACCTCTGGAGGCGCGCAGCACGCCGCTCGACTATGATCATTATGTGACGAAGCAGCTTCAGCCGGTCGCCGAAGGCATTTTACCTTTCGTCGGTGATGACTTTGCTACACTTATTACCGGGCAGTTGGGGCTTTTTTGACAGGTGACGAAAGCCCTGCCATCCAGTACCATAGCGCCCTTCCTGAATCTCACCACATCCACAGTCGGACCGAACCCTTTCGTTTGGCGGTTGGGTATTGCCTGAGAGCAGGTGAACATCTTCATGACATGACAGAGAGTCGAGCAGAAAATATATGGTTTTTACACTGGGTCAGCGCTGGATCAGCGATACGGAAAGTGAACTGGGACTGGGAACGGTAGTGGCGGTGGATACGCGCATGGTCACGCTGCTGTTTCCGGCAACCGGCGAAAACCGCCTCTATGCCCGTAATGATTCTCCTGTTACCCGCGTGATCTTCAATCCGGGTGATACCATCACCAGCCACGAAGGCTGGCAGATGACCGTTGACGAAGTGCGCAACGAAAACGATTTAATGGCTTACGTCGGCACGCGTCTGGATACCGAAGAAGCGAACGTGGTGCTGCGCGAAGTGATGCTCGACAGCAAACTGGTGTTCAGTAAGCCGCAGGATCGCCTGTTTGCCGGTCAGCTGGACCGCATGGATCGCTTTGCGCTGCGCTTTCGCGCGCGTAAATATCACAGCGAGCAGTACCGCCTGCCGATCAGCGGCCTGCGTGGCATGCGTACCAACCTGATTCCACACCAGCTGCATATCGCCCATGATGTTGGCCGTCGTCACGCGCCACGCGTATTGCTGGCCGATGAAGTGGGTCTCGGTAAAACCATCGAAGCCGGGATGATCATCCAGCAGCAGCTGCTGGCGGGCCGTGCGGAACGCGTGCTGATTGTGGTGCCGGAAACCCTGCAACACCAGTGGCTGGTGGAGATGCTGCGTCGTTTCAATCTGCGTTTTGCGCTGTTTGATGACGATCGCTACACCGAAGCGCAGCACGACAGCGATAACCCATTCGAAACCGAACAACTGATCATCTGCTCACTCGATTTTGTGCGCCGCAACAAGCAGCGTCTGGAGCAGCTGGCCGATGCCGCCTGGGATCTGCTGGTGGTCGATGAAGCGCACCATCTGGCATGGAGCGAAGCCGCGCCAAGCCGCGAATATCAGGTGATTGAGCAACTGGCGGAACAAACGCCTGGCGTGCTGCTGCTGACCGCGACGCCGGAACAGCTCGGCCTGGAGAGCCATTTCGCGCGTCTGCGTCTGCTCGATCCCAACCGTTTCCACGATTTCAGCCAGTTTGTCGCCGAGCAGCAGCACTATCGCCCGGTGGCCGATGCGGTCAGCACCCTGCTGGCTGACAAGTCCATCTCCAAAGAGGAGATGAACCTGATTAACGACCTGGTCGGTGAACAGGATATCGAACCGTTATTGCAGGTGGCGAACAGCGACCGCGACGGCAAGGAAGACGCACGCAAAGAGCTGATTTCCATGCTGATGGATCGCCACGGCACCAGCCGCGTGCTGTTCCGCAACACCCGTAACGGCGTCAAAGGCTTCCCGAAACGCGAGCTGCATCAGATTCGCCTGCCCCTGCCGGCGCAGTACCAGACGGCGATTAAAGTCTCCGGCATTATGGGTACCCGTAAAAGCGCCGAAGAACGTGCGCGCGATATGCTGTATCCCGAGCAGATTTATCAGGAATTTGAGGGCGACAGCGGCACCTGGTGGAACTTCGATCCGCGCGTTGAGTGGCTGATGGGGTATCTCACCACCAATCGTAAAGAGAAAGTGCTGGTGATTTGCGCCAAAGCCGCCACCGCCCTGCAGCTGGAACAGGTGCTGCGCGAGCGCGAAGGCATTCGTGCCGCGGTGTTCCATGAAGGCCTGTCAATCATCGAACGCGACCGTGCTGCGGCCTGGTTTGCTTCGGAAGAAGATGGCGCGCAGGTGCTGTTGTGCTCGGAAATTGGCTCAGAAGGGCGCAACTTCCAGTTCGCCAGCCGTCTGGTGATGTTTGACCTGCCGTTCAACCCGGATCTGCTGGAACAGCGTATTGGTCGTCTCGATCGTATCGGCCAGGCGCACGACATTCAGATCCTGGTGCCGTGGCTGGAGAAAACCGCCCAGGCGGTGCTGCTGCGCTGGTATCACGAAGGTCTGGATGCGTTTGAGCACACCTGCCCGACCGGTCGAACCATTTATGACAACGTCTATAGCCAGCTGATTGAGTACCTGGCCGCGCCGGAAAATCCGCAGGGCCTGGATGAATTTATCGGCGAGTGCCGCAAACAGCATGATCATCTGAAGACCCAGCTGGAGCAGGGTCGCGATCGCCTGCTGGAACAGAACTCCAACGGCGGCGATGCCGCCCAGGCGCTGGCCGACGCCATCGCCGAGCAGGATAACGATACCGAGCTGGTGAATTTTGCCCTCAACCTGTTCGATATCGTCGGTATCAATCAGGAGGATCGCAGCGATAACCTGATCGTGCTGACGCCGTCGGACCATATGCTGGTGCCGGATTTCCCAGGCCTGCCGGAAGATGGCTGCACCGTGACTTTCAACCGTAATCAGGCGCTGTCGCGCGAAGATACCCAGTTCATTACCTGGGAGCATCCGCTGATCCGCAACGGTCTGGATCTGATCCTCTCCGGCGATACCGGCAGCTGTGCGTTGTCGTTGCTGAAGAACAAAGCCCTGCCGGTCGGTACGCTGCTGGTCGAGATGATTTACGTGGTCGAGGCGCAGGCGCCGAAGCATCTGCAACTGACCCGCTTCCTGCCGCCAACGCCGATCCGACTGCTGATGGATCGCAGCGGCAACAATCTGGCCGGTAAAGTGGAGTTTGAAAGCTTCAACCGTCAGCTGAATGCGGTGAATCGTCATACCGGCAGCAAGCTGGTGAACGCCGTACAGCAGGATGTGCATCAGATTCTGACGCTGGCCGAAAGCGCCGTGGTGCCGGTAGCGCAGGCGGTGATTGCCGCCGCACAAGCCGAAGCCGATGAGAAACTGAGCGCTGAGCTGTCGCGCCTTGAAGCGCTGCGCGCCGTTAACCCGAACATCCGTGATGACGAGGTTGAGGCGCTGGAGAGCAACCGTAGCCAGGTGCTGGCAAGCCTGAGCGATGCAGGCTGGCGTCTCGATGCGCTGCGCCTGATTGTCGTGACGCACCAATAACTGACCGGGGCCGACAGGCCCCAATACGGAACTGCTGATGGAACCTTATAACCCGCCGCTCGAACCCTGGCTGCATATCCTGTATCAGGACGACCATATTATGGTGGTCAATAAGCCAAGTGGTTTGCTGTCGGTGCCGGGCCGCCTTGACGAGCATAAAGACAGCGTGATGACGCGCATCCAGCGCGATTATCCGCTGGCTGAATCGGTGCATCGTCTGGATATGGCCACCAGCGGCGTGATCGCGGTGGCGCTGACCAAAGCGGCGGAACGTGAGCTGAAGCGACAGTTTCGGGAGCGTGAGCCGGCAAAGCAGTATGTGGCGCGCGTCTGGGGCCATCCGGCTGAGGAAAAGGGGTTGATCGATCTGCCGCTGATTTGCGACTGGCCGAACCGGCCTAAGCAGATGGTCAGTTTTGAACACGGCAAACCGGCGCAGACTGAGTACCAGGTGCTGGCGTATGACGATGACAACAGCGCCAGGGTGGCGCTGAAACCGATCACCGGCCGTTCGCACCAGCTACGTGTGCATTTGCTGGCGCTGGGCCATCCGATTCTCGGCGACCGCTTTTATGCACCGCCGGAAGCGCTGGCGATGGCACCGCGCCTGCTGCTGCATGCGGAGTCGCTCACCATCACCCATCCGGCGTTTGGCAACAGTATGACGTTTCGGCAACCGGCGGATTTTTAACGGACGGTGCGCATAATGCGCACCCGACGGTCATAGGGTCGGCATCAATGCCGACCTGACCAATAACGGAATGGGAAAGGATTTATTTAAAGCCCTTCTCCTTACGAATCAAATCGTAAGCCGACTGAATCTCCTGCGCCTTCTGCTTCGCCATCTCCATCATCTCCGGCGGTAAGCCTTTTGCCACCAGCTTATCGGGGTGATGTTCACTCATCAGCTTGCGGTAAGCCCGCTTGATGGTGGTGCTGTCGTCACTGCTTTTCACGCCCAGCACACTACAGGCATCTTCCAGCGTCGGACCGCGTTTGGCCTGCTGATAACCCGCGCCACCGTAAGATGACCCGCCGCCGCCAAACTGCTGACCGCCCTCCATCATGCGCAGGAACTGATCAAACTGCATACGCGAGATGCCCAGCTCCTCGGCGATCACATACAGCACCTGACGCTCGTTGGGATGCAGCGAACCGTCAGCGAAAGCAGCCTGGATCTGAATTTCCAGAAACATCCGAATCAGATCAAAACGACCGAAGCACGCGCTGCGCAATTCCCGTAGCTTATTACGCAGCGGATAGGCGCTATGTTTCCCTTCGCGGAACGCGCGCTGCGCTGCGCTGCGGGCATCGCCGTGCAATTGCATGCGGTCCATAAATAAGGATGCAATCTGGATATCCGCTTCGGTGACGCGCCCTTTTGACTTGGTCAAATGGCCCATGACCTGAAAGGTGGTACTGAAAAACAGTGTCTGGCGGGTTTGGTTGTTGGCGAAGTAGCCCTGTCCCTTAACGCTGCGCACTTTATCAAACATGTGGCCAATAATAAGACCAAGCACAATGCCCCAAAAGCCTAGCCCGGAAAGCAAGCCCAGAGCCAGACCAATTACTTTTCCCCAGTAGCGCATAAACTCCTCAATTCGCCATGCTTGCGGCTGAAAATTGCATTATCATACCTGTCATTTATCTCAGCGCCTAACGGCAACGCGGACAGACAAGGATTAACACTGGCGCAACGCCGGGCAGTAAGTTAGTCTCTGACCGGATTGTCGGCATGATGCCAGTTTTCATGGAATTATCGAAACCGCGTATGAAAAAACGTATACCTACCCTGCTGGCTACCATGATTGGTGCAGCGCTATATAGTCAGCATTCTCTCGCCGACGACTTAATGTCGCAGTGTATGCTGGGCGTGCCGAGCTATAACCGTCCAGTGGTTAATGGCGACACGAATACGCTGCCGGTCACGATTCACTCGGACAAGGCTAAAGGTAATTACCCCAACGACGCGGTGTTCACCGGCAATGTCGAGGTTCAGCAGGGTAATAGCCGTTTAACCGCCGACGAAATGCAACTGCATCAACGTCAGCAGGATGGGCAAACCACGCCGGTTCGTACCGTCGATGCGCTGGGTAATGTGCACTATGACGACAATCAGGTCATCCTGAAAGGTCCGAAAGCCTGGTCGAATCTGAACACCAAAGATACCAACGTCTGGAACGGTAACTATCTGATGGTGGGTCGTCAGGGACGCGGTGATGCCGATCAGATGAAACTGCGCGGCAATAATCGTTATACCATCATGGAAAACGGCAGCTTCACCTCCTGTCTGCCCGGCTACAACAGCTGGAGCGTGGTCGGTACTGAGATCATTCAGGACCGCCAGGAAGAAGTGGCTGAGATCTGGAATGCGCGCTTCAAACTCGGCAACGTACCTGTGTTCTATAGCCCGTATATGCAGTTGCCGCTTGGCGATCGTCGCCGCTCCGGTTTCCTGATCCCTAATGCAAAATACAGCAGCACGAATGGCTTCGAATTCATGCTGCCGTACTACTGGAACATCGCGCCACAGGCCGATGCCACCATTACGCCGCATTACATGAGTAATCGCGGCATGCAGTTGCAGAACGAATTCCGTTATTTAAGCGAATTTGGCGGTGGTTTGTTAGAACTGGATTATCTGCCATCAGATAATCAATACAACAAAGACAAGCCGTCACGCCCGATAGTTGCCAATGATTCTAACAATGATCGCTGGTTGTTTGTCTGGAACCACGCGGGCGTTTACGAGCAACACTGGCGCTTCAATGCGAATTACACCAAAGTCAGCGACCCGTATTACTTCAATGACTTGTCATCGAAGTATTACAGCTCGACGGATGGTTACGCGACGCAGAAATTCAGCGTGGGCTATGCGGATACCAACTGGGACGCCACGCTCTCCACCAAAGATTTCCAGGTGTTTGGTACCACCAGCAGCACCAATGTTTATCGCGCTATGCCGCAGCTCGATCTGAATTTCTATCAGAACGACATCGGGCCGTTTGATGGGCATATTTATGCCCAGGCAGTGAAGTTTACTAACGTCAACAGCCAAATGCCGGAAGCGACACGTCTGCACGTTGAACCGACGCTGGATCTGCCGCTGTCAAATGGCTGGGCCAGCCTGGATACTGAAGCCAAATTCCTTGCCACGCATTACCAGCAGGACGGTATCGACGCTTACAATAGCCCATCCAATGCAAGTAACAGAACCTCCAGTGGCCTGCTGGATAGCTCCGTCAACCGTACGCTGCCGCAGTTTAAAGTCGATGGCCGTCTGGTATTTGACCGCGATATGAACTGGGCGGAGGGTTACACCCAGACGCTGGAACCGCGCGTGCAGTACCTCTATATCCCGTATCGCAACCAGAGTAATATCTACCCGTACGACTCCACACTGCTACAAACCGACTACACCGGCCTGTTCCGTGACCGTACTTATAGCGGCCTTGATCGCATCGCATCGGCTAACCAGGTGGCGACCGGTGTGACCACACGAATTTATGATAACGATCTGGTTGAACGTTTTAACGTTTCTGTAGGTCAAATCTTCTCGTTTACCCCATCGCGGACCGGTGTTAACCAGACCAGCGATGAAGATGACACCGGCAGCCTGGTCTGGGCTGGTGACACTTACTGGAAAGTAAGCGATCGCTGGGGCGTGCGCGGCGGGCTGCAATACGATACCCGCCTCGATAACATCGCGCAGGGCAATGCGGTGCTGGAGTATCGTCAGGATGCCGATCGTATGGTGCAGCTGAGCTACCGCTACAGCAGCCCGGAATATGTGGCGCAGGCGCTGAACGACTCGACGCTGTTGACTAACCCGATCTATAAAAACGGGATTTCACAGGTCGGTGCCACTGCCAGCTGGCCGATTGTCGACGCCTGGTCGCTGGTGGGTGCGTATTACTACGACACCCGCAACAGCAAACCGGCCGATCAGCTGCTGGGCCTGCAATATAGCTCCTGCTGCTATGCAATCCGTGTGGGTTACGAGCGTAAAATCAACGGCTGGAATACTACCAACAACCAGAGTAAGTATGACAACCAAATCTCATTCAACATTGAGCTGCGTGGCCTTAGCTCCAACTACGGCTTAGGCACCCATGACATGCTGCGTCAGGGCATCATCCCTTACCAGCGAGCTTTCTGATGTTGTGATGTTTGACAGGCTATCCCGCAGTGCGGAAACAACAATGGATAAAGTATGAAGAACTGGAGAATGCTGATTCTTGGTGTGGCGATTGCCGCTAACACCGCGTTCGCAGCCCCGCAAATGGTAGATAAAGTCGCCGCCGTCGTGAATAACGGCGTGGTGCTGGAAAGTGACGTTGATAGCATGTTGCACACGGTGAAAGCGCAGGCGCAGCAGGCCGGTCAGCAACTGCCTGATGACAACACCCTGCGTCATCAGATCCTTGAGCGTCAGATCATGGATAACATCATTCTGCAGATGGGCGAAAAAGCGGGTCTGCAAATCACCGATCAGCAGCTGGATCAGGCGATCCAGAACATCGCGGGCCAGAACCATATGACCCTCGACCAGCTGCGCAGCCGCCTGGCCTATGACGGAGTGAACTACAACGACTATCGTGGTCAGATCCGCAAAGAGATGATGATCGCTGAAGTACGTAACAACGAAGTACGCCGTCGTATCACCATTCTGCCGCAGGAAGTCGACACGCTGGCCTCGCAGATTGGCTCACAGAATACCCAGGGTACCGAGCTGAATATCAGCCAGATCCTGCTGCCGCTGTCGGAAAACCCGACGCAGAAACAGGTTGATGACCAGGAAGCACTGGCACGTCAGCTGGTGGGTGAGCTGAAAAAAGGCGCTGACTTCGGCAAGCTGGCAGTGACCTACTCTGCCGACCCTCAGGCGCTGAAAGGCGGCAACATGGGTTGGGGCAAAATTGAAGAACTGCCGACCCTGTTCTCCCAGGCACTGGCAACCGCCAAAAAAGGCGATATTGTTGGCCCGATCCGTTCAGGTGTTGGCTTCCATATCCTGAAAGTGAACGACCTGCGTGGCGAGAGCAAAAACATCTCCGTAACCGAAGTGCACGCACGCCACATCCTGCTGAAGCCGTCGCCGGTCCTCACTGACGATCAGGCACGCGCCAAGCTGGAAGAGATCGCAGCCGATATTAGCACCGGTAAGACCACCTTTGCTGCGGCGGCCAAGCAGTATTCTGACGACCCAGGTTCAGCGAACCAGGGCGGCGATCTCGGCTGGAGCACCCCGGAAGTTTACGATCCGGCATTCCGCGATGCCTTGATGCGTCTGCAGAAAGGCCAGACCAGCCAACCGGTGCACTCCTCTTTCGGCTGGCACCTGATTCAGCTGCTGGATACCCGCCAGGTTGACAGAACGGATGCAGCGCAGAAAGAGCGTGCTTACCGTGTCCTGTTTAACCGTAAATTCGCGGAAGAAGCGCAAACCTGGATGCAGGAACAGCGCGCCAGTGCTTACGTGAAGATTCTGGACAACAATGGTCAGTAATTATCGTGTGGTTATCACTCCCGGCGAACCTGCCGGGATTGGTCCTGATTTAACCGTGCAGCTGGCCCAGCGTGACTGGCCGGTTGAACTGGTGGTGTGTGCCGACGGCGAGCTATTACGTCGTCGTGCGGCGCAGCTGGGTTTACCGCTGACGCTGCGCGATTATCAGCCTGGCGTCGCGGCACAACCGCAGCAGGCAGGTACGCTGACGCTGTTGCAGGTTGACACTGCTGAGCCGGTCACACCCGGTGAGCTGGCCGTCGCCAACAGCCACTACGTGCTGGCTACCCTGGCACGCGCCTGTGATGGTTGTCTCAACGGCGAGTTTGCCGCGCTGATCACCGGCCCGGTGCATAAAGGCGTCATCAACGATGCCGGCATCCCCTTCACCGGCCATACCGAGTTTTTTGCCGATCGCGCTGGCGGTGACCGCGTTGTTATGATGCTCGCCACCGAAGAGCTGCGCGTTGCACTGGCAACCACGCATCTGCCTTTGAAAGACGTATCGGCAGCAATCACGCGTGAAAGCCTGCATGAAGTGATCACCATTCTGCATCGCGATATGCAGCAGAAGTTCGGCCTGCCGAACCCGCATATTTACGTCTGCGGCCTGAATCCACACGCGGGCGAAAGCGGCCATATGGGTCGCGAAGAGATCGACACCATCATTCCGGCACTGGACGAATTGCGGCAGCAGGGTATCCAGCTGACCGGTCCGCTGCCTGCCGATACCCTGTTCCAGCCGAAGTATCTGCAACATGCCGATGCGGTGCTGGCGATGTATCACGACCAGGGCTTACCGGTGCTAAAATTTCAGGGGTTTGGCCGTGCGGTGAATATCACGCTGGGCCTGCCCTTTATCCGTACCTCGGTTGACCACGGCACCGCGCTTGAACTGGCCGGTCTGGGTCAGGCGGAGCCGGGCAGCTTTATTACGGCGCTTAACCTCGCCATCACTATGATCAAGAGCAGTAATGAATAATCGCGTCCATCAGGGGCATTACGCCCGTAAACGTTTCGGGCAAAACTTCCTGAACGATCAGTACATTATCGACAGCATCGTCTCCGCCATTCACCCGCAGAAGGGTGAAGCCCTGGTGGAGATTGGCCCTGGCCTCGGCGCACTGACTGAGCCGGTGGGCGAGCGTCTGGATGCGCTGACCGTGGTAGAGCTGGACCGCGATCTTGCCGCACGTTTGCAAACGCATCCTTTCCTCGGCCCTAAACTGACCATCTTCCAGCAGGATGCGATGACCTTTGACTTTTCTGCGCTGGCGCAGGAAAAAGGCCAGCCGCTGCGCGTATTTGGCAACCTGCCGTACAACATCTCCACCCCGTTGATGTTCCACCTTTTCAGCTATACTGGTTCGATTAAAGACATGCACTTCATGCTGCAAAAAGAAGTGGTCAATCGTCTGGTGGCTGGACCGGGCAGCAAAGCCTATGGTCGACTCACCGTGATGGCGCAGTATTATTGTCAGGTGATCCCGGTACTGGAAGTACCGCCGCACTCTTTCACACCACCGCCCAAAGTCGACTCTGCGGTGGTACGTCTGGTGCCTTTCGCCCAGCCGCCGCATCCGGTCAGCGATGTGCGCCTGCTGAGCCGTATCACCACCGAAGCGTTCGGCCAGCGTCGTAAAACGCTGCGCAACAGCCTCGGTCACCTGTTTGCAGCAGGTGCACTGGATGAACTGAATATTGATCCCACCCTGCGTGCAGAAAACGTTTCGGTGGCACAGTATTGCCAGCTGGCCAACTGGCTCGGCAACCATCAGGCAGAAAATCCGGAGAACTGAGTGCATGAGTGAACTGGCACGCGTCTGTATTCAGGCACAAAGCCTGTATGTGGCATCGCAATCCTCGCCCGAGGATGAGCGCTACGTGTTTGCCTACACCATCACCATCCGCAATCTGGGGCACGCCACCGTTCAGCTGCGCGGTCGTTACTGGCGGATCACCAATGGTAATGGCCATGTCACCGAAGTCCAGGGTGAAGGCGTGGTGGGTGAACAGCCAGAGCTGGCACCCGGCGACGAATTTCAATACACCAGTGGCGCGATTCTCGAAACGCCGATGGGCACCATGCAGGGCCACTACGTAATGGTCGACGAAGAAGGTGAAGAGTTCCTCGTTGAAATTCCGGTGTTCCGACTTGCGGTGCAAACCCACATCCACTAATCCTTCTCCGCCCGGCCTGTCCGGGCGGTGCGTTTTAACCGGACGATGTAATGAGTACATACCTGATTGGCGATATTCACGGCTGTTATGATGAGCTTCGTGCCCTGCTGGCACAGGTCAATTTTGATCCGCAGCAGGACACCCTATGGCTGACCGGAGACCTGGTGGCGCGCGGCCCCAGCTCGCTCAACGTACTGCGCTATGTGAAGTCGCTGGGTGACAGCGTACGGCTGGTGCTGGGCAATCACGACCTGCATCTGCTGGCGGTATTCGCCGGTATCAGTCGTAATAAACCGAAAGATCGCCTGACGCAGTTATTAGAAGCCGACGATGCTGATGAGCTGATCAACTGGCTGCGACGTCAGCCGCTGTTGCAGGTGGATGAAGAGAAAAAACTGGTGATGGCCCATGCCGGCATCACGCCGCAGTGGGATCTCGACACCGCAAAAATATGCGCGCGCGAAGTAGAAGCGGTACTTTCCAGCGACAGCTACCCGCTGTTTCTCGATGCCATGTACGGTGATATGCCAAACAACTGGACGCCGGAACTGAGCGGTCTGTCGCGCCTGCGTTTCAGCACCAATGCTCTGACGCGGATGCGTTTCTGCTTCCCGAATGGTCAGCTGGATATGATTTGCAAGGATACCCCGGAATCCGCCCCGCCGCCGCTGAAGCCCTGGTTTAAGATTGCCAGCCCGGTGGCGCGTGATTACACCATCGTGTTTGGGCACTGGGCATCGCTGGAAGGCAAAGGGACGCCGGAAGGGATTATCGGACTGGACACCGGTTGCTGCTGGGGCGGTACGCTGACATTGCTGCACTGGGAAACGCAGCAATATTATGTGCAGCACTCCAACCGCGAACAGGCCATGGCGACCAGCGAAACTCACCCACATCCGCCACTCAGCCACCACGAATAACAGTGCGCCGGTGCGAATTAATTCGCACCCTACACTGAACCGCAGGGTCGGCATTTATGCCAACCAGGCCATATTCGCCTTACCTTGCCTGTAGGGTCGGCATTTATGCCGACCAGGCCAATACCTTAACGACGACGTTCCAGAATCTCGAAGCAGTAGCTGTGCGAGTTCTGCGCGTCGGCATCATGGAACTCACTGAAGGTGGAGTGCCACTCATCCGGCTCGTAATCCGGGAACTGCGTGTCGCCTTCAACTTCCGCATCAATGTGGGTGAGGTAGAGACGATCGGCGCGCGGCAGCATCTGCGCGTAAATACGTCCACCGCCAATCACCATAATCTCTTCGGCATCACCGGCCGCGTTAACGGCATCTTCCAGTGACGTCACCCAGGTCACGCCCTCATGGGTGCCCGGCTGGCTGCTGACCACAATATTCAGGCGTCCCGGTAAAGGACGGCCGATAGATTCAAAGGTCAGACGACCCATAATCACCGGCTTATTCAGGGTTTGACGTTTGAACCAGGCCAGATCGGCAGACAGGTTCCACGGCATGGCATTTTCCATACCGATGATGCGATCCGCTGCCAGAGCCGCGATCAGACTAATCATGTTAAAAGACCTACAGGAAAAAAATTGGCGCAATGATACGTAAAGGCGAAACTTTCGTCGATAGGACGGCCCCGCTATTTACGTAAAGCTCCTATGCCACCGCATTTTTGTTATTGGACAGAGTTTTACACCGTGTTTCCCTTCAATATCGGAAAGAGGCGCCATAAATCTGTGGAGATACGCTACAAGGCAGTGTGAAAAGCCATTCAGGCGGGTACATAGTGTAAAGAAAAGCGCACTGCGTGCGGCAAAAAAAACGGCTCCCGCAGGAGCCGTTGGTACAGATTAGAAATCGTAGCGCAGACGCACCAGGTTAACGTTACCCAGTGATTTGTCGGTGCTCGAGGTTAAGACGTACTCGTAATCAACACGGAAGCCGTAGTCGAGCTGGAATGACAGGCCGACACCGTTGTCGATACGTTTGTAGTTGCGGCCGCTGAGGTACTCCAGACGGTCACCCATAAAGTACGGCTGGATGGATTTGACGGCATACTGGCCGATCGGGAACTTGTAGCCTGCGAAATATTCCAGACCCCAGGCATCATCCGCAAAGTAGTTGTGAACGTCGACTTTTTTAGTGGTCAGGAAGTTCTGGTAGTAACCACCACCCGCAGACAGCGTCCAGTTGCCTGGCGTCCAGCTCAGAGCCGTACCGTAGATGTTCTGGTCGTAGGATTTGCTGTCGCCATTGCCGGCATCATGGATATCCGCGCGGGTGTAGTTCC
Organism: Pantoea sp. X-Soil-TKNS-1207; assembly: GCF_059730485.1. Taxonomy (NCBI): domain Bacteria; kingdom Pseudomonadati; phylum Pseudomonadota; class Gammaproteobacteria; order Enterobacterales; family Erwiniaceae; genus Pantoea; species Pantoea sp. X-Soil-TKNS-1207. The sequence continues at coordinate 750,324 of NZ_AP035958.1, read as the reverse complement.
ACGCAGTGCCCCACGCCAGGTTTTTGGTGATGTGGTAGTTCACGCCCAGTGAGCCGCCGCCTTTACGCTTGTAGCGCAGGCCGTTGCCCGGCAGGTAATCGTCATCTTCGAACAGGTAAGCCGCATAAACATCAACGTCGCCGAAGGTGTTTTTATATTTCAGCTGCTTACGTGAACGGTAGGAACCGTCGTAGTCGCCGTTGATCCCGTTACCCGGTGCCTGGGCCAGCATGTCGTAGTCCCAGATATCGGTCTTAACACCCACCACATCGTAGTAGATGCTGTTTTGCTGACCAAAGTACAGCTCACCGAGGGTGGCGCTCTTGAAGCCGGTATAGAGCTGACGACGCGTAGTATTGTTAGCGCCATCGGCATAGTGGTTATCCCAACCCCACCATGCCGGGAAGTTAACGCCCAGCTCGTAGTAACCTACCCAGCTGACATCATCAAACAGATAGTAATTGGCGGTGAAGCGGAAACGTGACCCGCCGTCATAGCCGTTACGCTTATAGGATTTATCGTTCACACCATTTTGATGGAGGAACTGCGGACGGATACTACCGCCGACCTGAAAGCTAAGACGGCTAAGCGGATCGTTAGCCTGCGGATCCGCCTTGAGGAGAGTAATTTCAGCCTGGCTGGCGAGAGGTGCCGCTGCGACCAGCGCAGCTATGGCAGTGAGTGTGAAAGCACGCATTTTCATTTTTATATATATCCCAGTTACGCTCGGATAAATGAGCGAGCGAAATACTAAAGCGAGCAACCTCACTTTCTATTTATAAATTTGTGCTAATAAATGGCCGGGATAGTGGAATCCGCATCAAGCGCTAAAATTGAATTAAATCATATTATTGTAATATTCTAATGTTATGCGCAGATTAACAATAGCGAAAAAAAACGGCCCATTATAGGGCCGTTTTTTATCATCTGAGCCTAAGGATTAACCTTTGATTTGCGCGTGCATTTCCTGCACGGAAATCACTTTCTCAGTAGGATCAGCGTTCAGCGCCATCGCCGTGGCGAAACCGCCGTTCAGCGTGGTGTCGTAGTGCACCTTGTATTGCAGCGCACTGCGGCGAATCAGCTTGGAGTCTTCAATCGCCTGGCGACCTGCGGTGGTGTTAACGATGTAGGTGTACTCGCCGTTCTTCAGACGATCCTGAATATGCGGACGGCCTTCGTGCACCTTGTTCACCAGACGCGGGTTAATACCGGCTTCACCCAGCACCACAGCGGTACCGTGAGTCGCATCCAGCTCGAAACCAAACTTCTGCAGTTTTGCCGCGAGGTCGACGATACGTTTCTTATCGCCTTCACGCACCGACAGCAGCGCACGGCCTGATTTCTTCATATTGCTCTGCGCGCCCAGCATCGCTTTGGCGAAGGCTTCTGCGAAAGTACGCCCCACGCCCATCACTTCACCGGTAGAACGCATTTCCGGGCCGAGAATCGGGTCAACGCCCTGGAATTTGTTGAACGGCAGCACCACTTCCTTCACGGAGTAGTACGGCGGAATCACCTCTTTGGTGACGCCCTGTTCAGCCAGGGTTTTCCCTGCCATCACGCGCGCAGCCACTTTCGCCAGCGGCACGCCGGTGGCTTTGGAGACAAACGGCACGGTACGCGCAGCGCGTGGGTTCACTTCAATCAGGTAAACTTCGTTGTCTTTGACCGCAAACTGCACGTTCATCAGACCACGGACGTTCAGCTCAAACGCCAGTTTTTCCACCTGCTGGCGCATCACGTTCTGGATGTCGGCATTCAGGGTATAGGCCGGCAGCGAACAGGCTGAGTCACCGGAGTGCACGCCCGCCTGCTCGATATGTTCCATGATGCCGCCAATCAGCACGCGCTCGCCGTCGCAAATCGCGTCCACGTCCACTTCAACCGCGTCGTCGAGAAAACGGTCCAGCAGCACCGGCGCATCGTTAGAAACCGATACCGCGTTCTGGAAGTAACGCTTGAGGTCGATTTCGTCGTAGACGATCTCCATTGCGCGGCCGCCCAGTACATAAGACGGACGTACCACCAGCGGATAACCGATGCCTGCGGCTTTCTCAACCGCCTGCTCCAGCGTGGCAACCGTGGCGTTAGCCGGTTGCTTCAGGTTCAGACGATCAACGGCCTGCTGGAAACGCTCACGGTCTTCAGCACGGTCAATGGCGTCAGGGCTGGTGCCAATCACCGGCACACCCGCGGCTTCCAGCGCACGCGCCAGTTTCAGCGGCGTCTGGCCGCCGTACTGTACGATAACGCCTTTCGGTTTCTCGATACGGACGATTTCCAGCACATCTTCCAGCGTTACCGGCTCGAAGTAGAGGCGGTCAGATGTGTCGTAGTCGGTGGATACGGTTTCCGGGTTACAGTTGACCATGATGGTCTCGTAACCGTCTTCACGCAGCGCCAGCGCGGCGTGTACGCAGCAGTAGTCAAACTCGATGCCCTGGCCGATACGGTTTGGACCGCCGCCCAGCACCATGATTTTGTCGCGATCCTGGTTCGGATTGGCTTCGCACTCTTCTTCATAAGTCGAGTACATATACGCGGTGTCAGTGGAGAATTCCGCCGCACAGGTGTCCACGCGTTTGTAAACCGGATGCAGGTTGAACTGCTGACGCAGTTTGCGGATTTCACCTTCTGCCACGCCAGCCAGCGTCGCCAGACGCGCATCGGCAAAGCCTTTACGCTTCAGCGCGCGCAGGAAAGTGACATCCAGCGCCTTCACGCCTTCACGGGCAACTTTGTCTTCCAGACGCACCAGTTCTTCAATCTGCACCAGGAACCAGCGGTCGATGTTGGTCAGATTGAACACGCCATCAACCGACATGCCCGCACGGAACGCATCCGCGATGTACCAGATACGGTCGGAACCGGCATCCTTCAGCTCGCGGCGGATACGGGTCAGCGCTTCGGCATCGTCGAGGTCCACTTTCGGGTCGAAGCCATTCGCGCCCACTTCCAGACCGCGCAGCGCTTTCTGCATCGACTCCTGGAAAGTACGACCAATGGCCATCACTTCACCCACAGATTTCATCTGGGTGGTCAGACGGTCGTTGGCACCGGCGAACTTCTCGAAGTTGAAGCGCGGGATCTTGGTCACAACGTAGTCGATTGAGGGTTCGAACGAAGCCGGGGTACGACCACCGGTGATATCGTTCATCAGCTCATCGAGGGTGAAGCCCACCGCCAGTTTCGCTGCCACTTTGGCAATCGGGAAACCGGTCGCTTTGGAAGCCAGCGCGGAAGAACGCGACACACGCGGGTTCATCTCGATAACAATCAGACGGCCATCTTTCGGGTTGACGGAGAACTGGACGTTGGAACCGCCAGTCTCCACGCCGATTTCACGCAGTACCGCCAGCGAGGCGTTACGCATGATTTGATACTCTTTGTCGGTCAGGGTTTGCGCCGGTGCCACGGTGATGGAGTCACCGGTGTGGATACCCATCGCATCGAAGTTTTCGATGGAGCAGACGATGATGCAGTTGTCGTTTTTATCACGCACCACTTCCATCTCGTACTCTTTCCAGCCAATCAGCGACTCGTCAATCAGCAGCTCATTGGTCGGCGACAGATCCAGACCGCGTTCGCAAATCTCTTCAAACTCTTCTCGGTTATAGGCGATACCGCCACCGGTGCCGCCCATGGTAAAGGACGGACGGATGATGCACGGGAAGCCAACGTCTTCGGCAACCGCCAGCGCTTCTTCCATGGTGTGCGCGATACCTGAACGCGCGGTATCCAGACCGATGCTTTTCATCGCCACGTCAAAACGACGGCGATCTTCGGCTTTATCGATGGCATCGGCGGTCGCACCAATCATGGTGACGCCGAACTCTGCCAGCACGCCCTGACGCTCCAGCTCCAGCGCACAGTTCAGCGCCGTCTGGCCGCCCATGGTCGGCAGCACCGCATCCGGGCGCTCTTTTTCAATGATTTTACGTACCACTTCCCAGTGAATCGGCTCGATGTAAGTGGCATCGGCCATTTCCGGGTCGGTCATAATGGTTGCCGGGTTGGAGTTCACCAGAATGACGCGGTAACCCTCTTCACGCAGCGCTTTACACGCCTGTGCACCGGAGTAGTCAAATTCACATGCCTGGCCGATAACAATCGGACCTGCGCCAAGGATCAGGATGGATTTTATGTCTGTACGTTTTGGCATCGTTGGCTCCTGATTACTTCGCGTTAGAACGGTAGGCTTCGATCAGTTCGATAAAGTGATCGAACAGCGGCGCCGCATCGTGCGGGCCTGGGCTGGCTTCCGGGTGTCCCTGGAAGCTGAAGGCCGGTTTATCGGTACGGTGAATGCCCTGCACGGTCTGGTCGAACAGAGAAACGTGAGTTACACGCAGATTTGCCGGCAACTGGCTGTCATCTACGGCGAAGCCGTGGTTCTGTGCGGTAATCATCACCGTATTGTTGTCGAGGTCTTTAACCGGATGGTTACCGCCGTGGTGGCCCAGCTTCATCTTAATCGTCTTCGCACCGCTCGCCAGCGCCAGCAGCTGATGGCCGAGGCAGATGCCGAAGACCGGGATATCGGTCGTCAGGAATGACTGAATGGCGCTGATGGCGTAATCGCACGGCTCCGGGTCACCGGGACCGTTAGAGAGGAAAATGCCGTCCGGATTCAGCTTCAGGACGTCTTCGGCCGGGGTCTGCGCCGGAACCACCGTCAGGCGGCAGCCACGATCCACCAGCATACGCAGGATGTTGCGCTTGGCGCCGAAATCGTAAGCCACTACATGGAACGGCAGCTCTTCGGCTGACTTCTGCTCCGGCAGGTCATCCTGCAACGTCCAGCTACCCTGCTGCCATGCGTAGGACTCTGCGGTGGTCACTTCTTTCGCCAGATCCATCCCCTTCAGGCCAGGGAAGGCTTGCGCCTTCTGCAACGCCAGCGCAGCATCCGGGTTGTCACCGGCGATGATGCAGCCGTTCTGTGCCCCTTTCTCACGCAGCAGACGGGTCAGCTTACGGGTATCGATATCGGCAATGGCGACAATGTTGTTGCGCTGCAGATAGGCTGACAGGCTCTCTTCGCTACGGAAGTTGCTGGTAATCAGCGGCAGGTCGCGAATAACGAGGCCCTGTGCATGAATCTGGCTGGATTCTTCGTCGGCGGCATTAACGCCAACATTGCCGATATGGGGATAAGTGAGGGTGACGATCTGGCGGGAATAGGAGGGATCAGTGAGGATTTCTTGATAACCGGTCATTGACGTGTTGAAAACGACCTCCCCCACTGCCGACCCCGTTGCCCCGATGGCCCGACCGTGGAATTGGGTTCCGTCTTCCAGAACCAAGAGCGCTGACTTAATCAAAACATCCTCCAGGGAATAAACAGTCACAATATTTGCATATTAATTCAAAATACCACCCTGAATCAATGCAAAAACCGCCTATAGGGTCGATTTTTGGCAAATTGCGCGCATTCTAATGATCGACCTGCACCTTGTCTACCCTGATGCGGCATTTTTTTGCTTTTTTCGGGCAACTGAATGTTAAAAGTAGCAATAAGCGGTAAAAGAGCGAGACAACCTGGAAAAATAAACGGTTGCGGGCCGGAAATAATCTTAAAAGCGTGCTACGGGGATAATATTTTTGACCAAATGGTCAAAAATAGCATTTTTATGATGGAAAAATCATCACAAAGCCAGAGAAATAAACCACTCACATAAAACAATGATGATAAGCCTTGTTTTTAAGACAAAATAAAGGGCAATAATATTATTGCCCTTGATCAATCAATGTCTTACCGATTGAAATAACCACATCACGATGGTTCACAACACTCACAACATCGATAAATCCAGCACATCACGCATATCATAAAGGCCAGATTTCTTGTCTTTAAGCCAGGAAGCGGCTTTAACGGCTCCATTTGCAAAGGTCATGCGGCTGGAAGCCTTGTGGGTAATCTCTACGCGTTCACCGCTATCTGCAAACATCGCGGTATGTTCACCGACGATATCGCCAGCGCGCACGGTGGCAAAACCGATGGTCTGAGCTTTGCGCTCGCCAGTATGGCCTTCACGCGCGTAGACAGCGTGTTCGTCCAGCTTCCACTCCATCGCCTCGGCAATCGCTTCACCCATCGCCAGCGCCGTACCTGATGGTGCATCAACTTTGTGACGATGGTGCGCTTCAACGATTTCAATATCCGCATAATCACCCATCACCTTCGCCGCCTGCTTCAGCAGCTCCAGCACCAGGTTAACGCCAACGCTGAAGTTAGCCGCGAACACGATGCCAATCTCTTCCGCTGCGGCGCGAATCGCCGCTTTACCGGCTTCATCAAAACCGGTAGTGCCAATCACCATCGCTTTCTGGTGCTGACGGCAAAAAGCCAGATATTCCAGCGTACCTTCCGGGCGGGTGAAATCGATCAACACGTCGAAATCATTCACTACCTGCTGCAAATCGTCGCTGACCAGCACGCCGGTTTTTCCTATGCCCGCCAGCTCACCGGCGTCACTGCCGATCAGCGATGAACCGCTGCGGGCCAGTGCGGCACCTAACACCACGCCTTCCGCCTGCTGCGCAGCCTGAATCAAATTGCGTCCCATGCGACCCGGCGCACCAACAATAGCAATGCGGATTTCACTCATATTTATTCATTCCTGATACAAAACTATGCATGCAAAGCGCAAACAGGTTAACGGTCAGATAACAGTCACGCCACAATAAAAAAAGGATAATAAGAATTTTATGCCAGCCGCGAAAGATTATCAGTAAAAGCAATCTCACCAGGTGGAAGTGGTTCTGCGCGGAATTGGTGCGGCGCGATTTATCGCGCATCTTTTGAAAAGCCGAAAAAAAGGCGCGATAAATCGCGCCGCTACGGAATATGCAGTGATTATTACTGCACGTTGCGCACTTCCACGCGCAACTCTTTCGGCACTTCAAACACGATGTTTTCTTCGCGGCCAATCAGCTCAATCGCCGCTTCACCACCGAACTCACGCAGACGCTGAATCACCTGCTGCACCAGAATATCCGGCGCGGAGGCGCCCGCAGTGACACCGATGGTCGTCACGCCTTTCACCCACTCTTCCTGAATATCATCAGCAGAGTCGATCAGCTTCGCCAGTTTACCGGCACGCTGCGCCAGCTCGGCCAGGCGATTGGAGTTGGAGGAGTTTTTCGAACCGACCACCAGCACCACTTCGGCATCGCGTGCCAGCACGCGCACGGCTTCCTGGCGGTTGGTGGTGGCGTAGCAGATGTCATCTTTACGCGGGCCGATGATGGCCGGGAAACGCTGACGCAGCGCGTCGATAACGTCCGAGGTATCATCTACCGACAGCGTGGTCTGCGTCATAAAGCACAGATTGCTTTCGTCTTTGACATGCAGTTTGAACACATCTTCCGGCGATTCCACCAGATACATGCCGCCGTTGGGGTTGCTGTACTGCCCCATGGTGCCTTCCACTTCCGGGTGGCCAGCGTGGCCAATCAGAATCGCTTCCACGCCTTTACGGCTGGCGCGCGCCACTTCCATATGTACCTTGGTCACCAGCGGACAGGTGGCGTCAAACAGCATGGTCAGATTACGCGCCTTCGCCTCAGCACGCACTGCCTGAGAAACTCCGTGGGCGGAGAAGATCAGGATGGCGTTATCCGGCACTTCGCCAATCTCTTCGATAAAGATGGCGCCGCGCTCGCGCAGGCTGCTCACCACGTAGCGGTTATGCACCACTTCATGGCGAACATAAATCGGCGCGCCGTACATCTCCAGCGCGCGCTCGACGATGCTGATGGCGCGATCCACGCCCGCGCAGAAACCACGAGGGTTAGCTAACAGGATTTGCATCGCTTGCCTCCAGCACAGGATCGATCTCCAGCACTTCAACATCGAACTGAATATGCTGACCCGCCAGCGGATGGTTGAAATCCACGGTGATCGAGTCACCGGAGATCTCACGGATCACCCCCGGCATTTCACTGCCGCCCATGCCGCTGAACAGCATAATGGCGCCGACTTCCGGCTCTCCCGCATCGATAAAATCACGACGCGAGAAGTATTGGATCAGGTCCGGGCTGATGCCACCAAAGGCATCTTCCGGGGCCAGGGTAAAGCTGTGCTTGTCGCCCACTTTACGTCCCAGCAGCTCCTGCTCCAGCGCCGCCGACAGGCTGCCATCGCCCAGACGAAACAGCGCGGGTTTGCCGTTGGCGCGCGTCGATTCCGCTGTCGAGCCATCTTCCAGCTTCAGCGTAAAATGCACCAGCAACGCGCTGTCGCGCTGTACAGAGTCTGTCATCTCTTACCCTTTCAGTTTTTCCTGCTTGCCTTTCGGGCTGAAAAAGCCCTCCAGCACCACCAGCGCTGCACCGATGCAGATGCCACAGTCAGCGATATTGAATGTCGCAAAGTGCCAGTCACCGATATAGAAGTCGATAAAATCGACCACAAAACCGTGATAGGCACGATCAAACAGGTTACCTAATGCCCCGCCGATAATCAGTGCGTAGGCGATGTTAGTTAATTTGTTGCGGGCAGGGTTGCGATACATCATCACCAGCAACGCCACCACGATAGCAATGGCGATACCCGCAAAGAACCAACGCTGCCAGCCGCCTTTGTCCGCGAGGAAACTGAACGCCGCGCCGTAGTTGTGCGCGTAGAACAGGTTCAGAAACGGCATCAGCGACCGCGTTTCGTGCAGCATCATGTTGTTCATGACCCACTGCTTACTGGCGAAGTCGACAACAATCACTACCAGCACCAGCCACAGCCAGCGCAATCCGGTTGAGAAAATAGGCTTACTCATCAGGCAAACTTACGCTTTTCGCCGTCACCGGCCACGTTGGTGTAGCAACGTCCGCAGACCGCAGCATGTTCCGGGTTCTGGCCGACGTCGGTAGTGTAATGCCAGCAGCGCGGACATTTCTCACCTTCTGCTTTGTGCAGCGCAATTTTCAGACCTTTCAACCCTTCGCTCTGCTGGGCTTCGTCGCTCGCCGTGGCGTAATCCGCTACGGTTGCGCCGGAAGTCAGCAGCACAAAGCGCAGTTCATCGCCCAGTGCCTGCAATTTCGCCGCCAGAGCGGTGTCGGCGTACAGGGTGACCGTCGCTTCCAGCGCACCACCGATACGTTTATCGCTACGCGCCTGCTCAATCACCTTGTTCACTTCGCCGCGCACTTTCAGCAGCTCAGCCCAGTAGGCATCATTCAGCGCTTCGTCTTCCGCCAGACCAAACAGGCCGTCGTACCACTCTTCGGTGAACACGTATTTCGCGCGATCGCCCGGCAGGTAGCCCCAGATTTCATCCGCAGTGAAGGACATGATCGGCGCCATCCAGCGTACCAGCGCTTCGACGATATGCCACAGCGCGGTCTGGCAGCTGCGACGCGCCAGGCTGTCGCCCTTCGCGGTGTACTGACGGTCTTTGATGATGTCGAGGTAGAACGACCCCATCTCTACGGAACAGAACTGCATCAGACGCTGAATCACTTCATGGAAGTCGTAGTTGGCGTATGAGGCGATGATATCAGCCTGCGCTGCCTGCGCACGTCCTACCGCCCAGCGATCCAGCACCACCATCTCTTCCGGGCTGACTTTGTCGGTCGCCGGATTGAAGCCGCTCAGGTTAGCCAGCAGGAAACGCGCAGTGTTACGGATACGACGATAAGCATCGGCCGAGCGTTTGAGGATCTCATCAGACACCGCCATTTCGCCGGAGTAGTCCGTTGAGGCCACCCACAGACGCAAAATGTCGGCGCCCAGTTTGTCCATCACGTCCTGCGGCGCTACGGTGTTGCCGATGGATTTCGACATTTTACGGCCCTGACCATCAACGGTGAAACCGTGGGTCAGTACCTGGCGATACGGCGCTTTGCCCTTCATCGCCGTCGAGATCATCAGAGAAGACATAAACCAGCCACGATGCTGATCCGAGCCTTCCAGATACATGTCCGGGCTGTGGCCTTCAAATTCCGGGCGCGCATCCACGACGGCATAGCTGGTTGATCCGGAATCGAACCACACATCCAGCGTATCCGGCACTTTGGTGTAATTGTCAGCGTCATCGCCCATCAGATCGCGCGGATCGAGATCCCACCACGCCTGAATGCCATCCTGCTCAACGCGCTGCGCCACTTTTTCCATCAGCGCCAGCGTATCCGGGTGCAACTGCTCGGTGTCTTTATGCACGAACAGCGCCATCGGCACACCCCAGGTGCGCTGACGGGAGATACACCAGTCAGGACGGTTGGCTACCATCGCTTCGATACGCGCCTGGCCCCAGTCCGGGATCCACTGCACGCCTTTGATCTCTTTCAGCGACTGCGCACGCAGACCTTTCTGATCCATGCTGATAAACCACTGCGGCGTAGCACGGAAGATGATCGGCGTTTTATGACGCCAGCAGTGCGGGTAGCTATGCAGCAGTTTTTCTACGTGCAGCAGCGCGCCTTTCTCTTTCAGCAGCTCAACGATCATATCGTTGGCTTTAAATACGTTGACGCCGTCCAGCGTCGGATAGGTGCCCGGCAGGTAAGCGCCATCCGGTCCAACCGGGTTAGCGGTTTCCAGACCGTATTTCTGGCCGATCACGTAGTCGTCCGGGCCGTGGCCTGGCGCGGTATGCACCGCACCGGTACCCGCGTCGAGGGTAACGTGTTCGCCCAGCACCACTTTCGACTGGATTTGTTCGAGGAACGGATGCTGGAACAGTTGCAGCTCCAGCGCAGCGCCTTTGCACTCGCCCAGCACACGCCAGTCGCTGATACCCGCGCGCTTCATCACGCTTTCCACCAGATCTTTCGCGAGGATCAGGCTGCGGCCTTCAATCTGCACCAGCTGGTAGTCAAATTCCGGATGCAGCGAGATACCGCGGTTAGCCGGCATGGTCCACGGGGTGGTGGTCCAGATAACAACGGAAACCGGGCCTTCCGACGTGGTTACGCCAAATTTCGCGCGCACCGTATCGGCATCCAGCGCATTGAACATCACATCAATGGAGGGTGAGGTTTTGTCGTAGTATTCGACTTCCGCTTCCGCCAGCGCCGAACGGCAGTCCAGACACCAATGCACCGGCTTCGCGCCTTTGTGTAGGTGGCCGTTGCCGATGATTTTGCCCAGCGCCCGGATGATATTGGCTTCGGTCTGGAAGTTCATGGTCAGGTACGGACGATCCCAGTCGCCCAGCACGCCAAGACGGATAAAGTCTTTTTTCTGCCCTTCCACCTGCTCCGCCGCGTATTTACGGCAGGCTTCACGGAATTCCGCCGCGCTGACTTTCTCGCCCGGCTTGCCAATCATCTGCTCAACTTTGTGTTCGATCGGCAGCCCGTGGCAGTCCCAGCCCGGTACGTAAGGCGAATCGAAGCCCGCCATGCCTTTCGACTTAACGATAATGTCTTTCAGAATCTTGTTAACGGAGTGACCAATATGAATGCTGCCGTTCGCGTAGGGAGGGCCATCATGCAGAATAAAGGTTTTTTTCCCTTTTTTGGCTTCGCGGATGATGCCGTACAGGTTGTCATCATACCAACGTTGCAGCATTCCCGGTTCGCGTTTGGCCAGATCGCCACGCATCGGGAACCCCGTTTCCGGCAAATTCAGGGTAGATTTATAGTCACTCATCAGATTCTCGGTTCCGTATTTCGGTCATTAAACCGGTGTTTTTAGCCCAAAAAATTGTCGGGCCGTCACCACATCTTTCGCTATTTGTTCTTTCAGGGCGTCCAGCGAGGCGAAACGCTGTTCGCTGCGAATCTTATGCTTCAGCACCACTTCAATGTGGCGCCCATAGAGATTCATATTTGTGTCGAGCAGGTGAACTTCAAGCTGCTGACGCAGACCTTTTACCGTCGGACGCGTGCCAATGTTGGCTACGCCCGGCACCGGCTGCTCACCCAGGCCCAAAACTTCAACCGCAAACACGCCTTTCACCGGCGTTACCGTACGGCGTAAAGGGAGGTTCGCGGTGGGAAAACCGATGGTGCGCCCCAGTGCATCACCGTGCACCACGCGGCCAGAAATGCTGAAGGGATGGCCCAGCAACGCCTGCGCCTGGTCAAAATCATCCTGCGCCAGCGCCTGCCGCACCGCGGTACTGCTGATGCGTTTGCCATCATCACAAAAAGTCTGGGTGCTGATGACATCAAAGCCATACTCCGCACCGGCTTTCTGTAATAACAGGAAATCCCCCTGGCGACCAGCGCCAAAGCGGAAATCATCCCCCACGGCAAGGAATTTGACGTTCAGTTGCTCCACCAGCAGTTCAGTGATGAAGCTCTGCGCCGAACGGGCGGCGAAGCGGCGATCGAAGCGCACGCACAGCACCGCATCCACGCCAGCCTGCTTAAGATACTTCAGTTTTTCACGCAGACGCGTCAGGCGTGCCGGGGCTTTATCGCCCGCAAACAACTCCAGCGGCTGCGGTTCGAACAGCATCACTATCACCGGTAACTGGCGCTTACGTCCCTCTTCGATCAGCTCCGCCATCAGGGCCTGATGGCCACGATGGAAACCGTCAAAATTACCAATGGTCAGGACGCAGCCGCGATGCTGCTCATTGAGATTATAAATACCGCGGATAAACTTCATGGCTGACTCAAACCGGTGGAAATCGGCGGATTATACCCTTGAATAGCGTTCAGGTTAACCCGTCTGCGTGCCTTTCCTGCTTCTGTCACCGCATATTCCGCGTGCAGGCAGGGGCTTAGCAGAGACTGGAAGAATTTTGTTGCGAAATACTGTATTCAGCGCGGTGTTGCTGGTAGAATCTTGCGCCATCAATTACGTAACCGGGTGTTGTTTGTAAAACGACGCTTATTTGCACAAATCCATTGACAAAAGAAGGCGCAAAAGGCATAGTCCTCGGCCTTTGATTTGTCCATATAGAACACATTTGGGAGTTGGACCTTGGCTAATATCAAATCAGCTAAGAAACGCGCCGTAACATCTGAGAAACGTCGCAAGCATAACGCGAGCAACCGTTCTATGATGCGTACTTTCATCAAGAAAGTATACGCGGCTATCGCAACAGGCGACAAAGCTGCTGCGCAGAACGCATTCAACGAAATGCAACCGATCGTGGACCGTCAGGCTGCTAAAGGTCTGATCCACAAAAACAAAGCTGCACGTCATAAAGCAAACCTGACTGCACAGATCAACAAACTGGCTTAATCGCCCGTCTGTTAATCGCTTTGTGAAAGAACCGGCGCTTAGCCGGTTTTTTTATGCCTGCAATTCACTGAACAACGCCCTGAAGTCGCCGTGGCAGATACGCTGCACCGCCGGATGCTGAATCATTCGTTCGGCAAAAATTACGTGGTACTCCTCCATCACCGTGTCCAGTCGGCCAATTTCCCGAATGGTATCGTCACGGTAAATCGCTTCACCGTAGAACGTTGGTGCGACAAAAATCGCATTATGCTGCGCGCCGAATGCCTTCATCAGCGCCGCATCATCAAACTCGCCGAGAATCTCCACCTGTAATCCCTGCCCGTGCATCCAGTTCAGCAGCTTACGCCCCAGCATCGAACGCCGTCCCGGAATCAGTAATCGACGATGCTCAAGACATTGCGGGAAAGGCTGCTCCGGCCACGGCGCGCTGCACCAGAAACTCACCGGACACTCGCCCAGCTTGATGGAGAACAGCCCCTCCTGCTGCGTGGAGTCGATGGGGCAGTCAGAGACGATCATATCCAGCTTGTGCTGGCTAAGCTGCTCCAGCAGCATCTCATGCGTCGACTCAAAACAGCGCAGATGGATCTTCTCCTCCGCGACTACCGCCGTTTCCAGCACCTTACTGACCAGCTGTTTGGAGAGCGCATCCGCAATGCCGACATCAAACAACAGATGTGACTCTTTGCGATAGTTGACGATGTCGAGCATCTCCTGGCTGAGCATAAACATGCGATCGGCGTAACGAAACACCAGCTGCCCCAGCTCCGTCGGCACCAGCCCGCGCCCCTGACGGCGAAACAGCTTGCCCTGGAGTCGCTCTTCCAGCGCCTTAATCTGTCCGGTGATGGTTTGCGGCGCGAGGAACAACGCCTCCGCCGCACCGACTATCGATCCCTCACGACACACATGCCAGAAGTAATACAGATGGTTGTAATTGATATGCGACATCCGCGCTCTCCCTGAGTTGGTTCAGGCCGTCTGACGTGGCAGGCGTCGCCATAGCAGCAGATAGCCCACCACCGCCGAAATAATTGAGCCAAGCAGAATGCCCAGCTTCGCCAGCGTAATCAGCTGCGGATCGACATCGCCATACGCCAGCGAGGCGATAAAGATCGACATGGTAAAACCAATACCGCACAACACGCCGACCGCCGAAATATCGCGTAACGAGGTGTTTTGCGGCAATTTTGCCAGCCCGGTCTTCACCCCCAGCCAGCAAAACAGGGTGATGCCCAGCGGTTTACCAACAAACAACCCGACCATAATGCCGAGTGGCAGCAGCGAAAACAGGCTGCCCGGCGTTACGCCAGCCAGCGAGACACCGGCATTGGCAAAAGCAAACAGCGGCAGAATCAGCCAGCGTACCCACGGATGCAGCGCGTGTTCCAGGTGAATAGCGGGAGAGTGGCCGTGCTTCTTCTCCAGCGGGATCAGGAAACCGACGACGACACCTGCCAGCGTGGCGTGTACGCCCGATTTCAACACCGCCGTCCACAGCACCATCCCCACCAGCAGATACAAGCCAGTGTTGCGCACATTCAGCAGGTTCATGATGCCCAGCACCACGATCGCGCCAGCGGCTACGCCAAGCGACAGCAGCGAAAGATCGCTGGTATAGAACAGCGCGATAATCACGATAGCGCCGAGATCGTCGATGATCGCCAGTGCCATCAGAAAGATCTTCAGCGCAGGCGGCACACGGCTACCCAGCAGCGCCAGAATACCCAGCGCGAACGCAATGTCGGTAGCGGTCGGGATGGCCCAGCCGCTGCGCGTCGCCGCGTCGCCGGCATTAAACAGCAGAAACAACAAGCCGGGCACCACCATGCCGCCGATGGCGGCAATCAGCGGGAAAATCGCCTGCTCGCGCCGCGCCAGCGCGCCCATCACCAGCTCACGTTTCACTTCCAGGCCAATCATCAGGAAGAACACCGCCATCAACGCATCGTTGATCCACAGCAGCAGGTTCTTGCTGATATCCAGCGCCCCGAAGCGGAATTCCACCGGGATATTGAGCAGGTCGAGATAGCCTTGCTGGGTGCTGAGGTTGTTAGCCAGCAGCATGGCAACTGCCGCAGCAAGAATAAGAACGACGCCGCTGGTGGCGTCGCTATGAAGGATTTTTTTCAGTCTGATATTCACGTCCAGGTTCCTTTTCGCACAGCGAATCATGAAAAGGGGTTAGCTTAACGACAATATTAGCTCGAAAAAAACAGATTATTTATGAGATTAGACTCGTAAAAACCGAGCAATTCCCCGCGGCCAGGCAAAAAAAAGCCAGCGACGTTGCGCTGGCTTCAGAGAGGATGTCGGACTTAGCGGGTTAAATCATCGAAAAACTTCTTCACGCCGTCGAAGAAACTCTTCGAACGCGGGCTGTTTTTCTCACCGGTCGGGCCACCAAAACTCTCTTCCAGTTCGCGCAGCAGCGCTTTCTGTTTGTCATTCAGGCTAACCGGCGTTTCAACCACCACGCGGCACAGCAGGTCACCGACCGCACCGCCGCGCACCGATTTCACACCCTTACCACGCATACGGAACAGCTTGCCGGTCTGGGTTTCTGACGGCACTTTTAGCTTCACACGGCCATCAAGGGTTGGCACTTCAATCTCGCCGCCCAGCGCTGCCATCGCAAAGTTAATCGGCACTTCGCAGTACAGATTGTTATCTTCACGTTCGAAGATCGGGTGTTTTTTCACCGATACCTGAACGTAGAGATCGCCAGCCGGTGCGCCATGCTCACCCGCTTCGCCTTCACCGCTCAGACGGATACGGTCGCCGGTATCCACACCCGCCGGGATTTTCACCGACAGGGTTTTCGAACGCTCAACACGGCCGTGACCATGACAGGCGTTGCACGGATCTTTAATCACCGAACCACGACCATGACAGGTCGGACACGCCTGCTGCACGGTAAAGAAGCCCTGACGCATCTGCACCTGACCGGCACCATGACAGGTCGGACAGGTTTGCGGTTGGGTACCCGCTTTCGCGCCGCTGCCGTGGCAGACATCACACTCTTCCAGGGTTGGAATGCGGATCTCTTTGGTCACGCCGCGTACCGCTTCTTCCAGCGTCAGCTCCATGTTGTAGCGTAAATCGGCGCCGCGGGCAGCGCGCTGACGGCGACCACCACCAAAAATATCGCCAAATACGTCGCCAAAGATATCGCTGAAGTCGGCACCGCCGCCGAAGCCACCACCGCCAAATCCACCGCCGCCCATGCCGCCCTGTTCAAACGCCGCATGACCGTATTGATCGTAGGCCGCACGCTTCTGCGCATCGGTCAGAATTTCGTAGGCTTCCTTGACCTCTTTAAATTTTGCTTCGGCTTCTTTATCACCAGGGTTGCGGTCCGGGTGATACTTCATCGCCAGGCGCTTATAAGCCTTTTTGATTTCGCGTTCATCTGCTGATTTAGAGACGCCTAAGATCTCGTATAAATCACTCTTCGCCATTTTCTGCCCTTAACATGATCGCACGGGCGTGGAGAGATCTCCGACGCCCGTGCTGGTTTCAACGGCTGTCAGGCCAGCCGTCGCGCCCGGTCAGGGGCAATTATTTTTTATCTTTAACTTCTTCGAATTCAGCGTCGACAACGTCGTCATCTTTCTTCGCGGAAGCGTCGCCAGCGTCTGCTGCGCCCGCCTGACCCTGCTGCTGTGCCATTTCCATCAGTTTGCTGGAAACCTGCATCAGCGCCTGCATCTTCGCTTCGATGTCGGCTTTGTCTTCGCCTTTCAGCGCGGTGTTCAGATCGTTCAGCGCAGCTTCGATCGGTGCTTTGTCATCGGCAGACAGCTTGTCACCGGCTTCGTCCAGCTGCTTACGGGTGCTATGCGCAATCTGGTCACCCTGGTTACGCGTCTGCACCAGTTCTTCGAACTTACGGTCAGACTCAGCATTCGCTTCAGCATCACGTACCATTTTTTCGATCTCTTCTTCGTTCAGACCAGAAGAGGCTTTAATGGTGATTTTCTGCTCTTTACCGCTGTTTTTGTCCTTCGCTGACACATGCAGGATACCATCCGCATCGATGTCGAAGGTGACTTCAATCTGCGGCATACCGCGCGGTGCAGCCTGGATACCGTCGAGGTTAAACTGACCCAGTGATTTGTTGTCACTGGCACGTTTACGCTCACCCTGCAGCACATGAATGGTCACGGCAGACTGGTTGTCTTCAGCGGTCGAGAACACCTGGCTGTGTTTGGTCGGGATGGTGGTGTTCTTGCTGATCAGCGAAGTCATCACGCTACCCATGGTTTCGATACCCAGCGACAGCGGCGTAACGTCCAGCAGCAGCACGTCTTTCACTTCGCCACCCAGTACGCCACCCTGCACTGCCGCACCAACGGCAACCGCTTCATCCGGGTTCACGTCTTTACGCGGTTCTTTACCAAAGAACTCAGTTACTTTGGCCTGCACCAGCGGCATACGCGTCTGACCACCCACCAGAATGACGTCGTTGATGTCTGATACAGACAGACCAGCATCCTGCAGTGCCACTTTCAGCGGCTCGATAGAACGCGCAACCAGGTCTTCAACCAGTGATTCCAGTTTCGCACGGGTCACTTTAATGTTCAGGTGTTTCGGGCCTGTCGCATCCGCAGTGATGTACGGCAGGTTCACGTCAGTCTGCTGTGCAGAAGAGAGTTCGATTTTCGCTTTCTCTGCTGCTTCTTTCAGACGCTGCATCGCCAGCGGATCGTTGTGCAGATCGATGCCCTGATCTTTCTTGAACTCGGCAACGAGGTAGTTGATCAGACGGCTATCGAAGTCTTCACCACCGAGGTGGGTATCACCGTTAGTTGCCAGCACTTCAAAGGTTTTTTCGCCATCAACTTCATCGATTTCGATGATGGAGATATCAAAAGTACCGCCGCCCAGGTCATAAACCGCGATGGTACGGTTGCCCTGGCCTTTGTCGAGGCCGTAAGCCAGCGCCGCAGCCGTCGGTTCGTTGATAATACGTTTCACTTCCAGACCTGCGATACGGCCCGCATCTTTGGTCGCCTGACGCTGTGCATCGTTGAAGTACGCCGGTACGGTAATAACCGCTTCAGTCACCGGCTCGCCGAGGAAGTCTTCAGCGGTTTTCTTCATTTTTTTCAGCACTTCGGCAGAGATCTGCGGCGGAGCCATTTTCTGGCCTTTTACTTCCAGCCATGCATCACCGTTGTCAGCCTGGGTGATTTTGTACGGCATGATTTTGATATCACGCTGCACTTCTTCGTCCTGAAAACGACGGCCAATCAGGCGTTTAATCGCGAACAGGGTGTTCTGCGGGTTAGTCACAGCCTGACGTTTAGCCGGTTGACCGACCAGAGTTTCGCCATCCTGTGTATAAGCAATAATTGAAGGCGTGGTACGATCGCCTTCGGCATTTTCCAGCACGCGTGCTTTAGTGCCGTCCATAATCGCAACACAAGAGTTGGTTGTACCCAGGTCAATACCAATAATCTTACCCATCTAAACGTCTCCCACTTAAATTCTTTGCCAAATTGGGTTGTGAAGCAGAGATGCGGACAAATCTTGTCGCTTTCAACTGCCTGAGCAGGCTTTTTTTCCTGCCTCACAACTCTCGATGACAACTAAATGGGGCCGCTTCGAAGCGCATCAAGGGTTAAAACAAAAAAAATTTAATTATCTCACCCCACTCAGATCAAAGCTGGCTTTCTGGCGGCTGATTATTATGCAGCGCCCCGTCAGGATGACGGGCAAAAACAACAACCAGATAGCAAAAATCACCTCTGAGGAATTATGCACAACACCACCCTTGCGAATCCCGCACCGCTGGGCTTAATGGGCTTCGGCATGACCACCATTCTGCTCAATTTGCACAACTCCGGCATCTTCCCGATGGACATCACCATTTTGGCCATGGGCATCTTTTATGGCGGTATCGCGCAAATCTTTGCCGGTCTGCTGGAATTTAAGAAAGGTAATACCTTTGGCCTGACCGCCTTTACTTCCTATGGCAGCTTCTGGCTGACGCTGGTCGCGATTCTGCTGCTGCCGAAAATGGGGCTGGCAGAGGCCGCCGACACGCATTTGCTTGGCGCATACCTCGGTTTATGGGGCGTGTTTACGCTATTCCTGTTCTTTGGCACCCTCACCGGGCCAACCATGCTGCAATGTGTGTTTGCCAGCCTGACGCTGCTGTTTGCCTTGCTGGCGGTGGGACATCTGCTGGATAACGCCCTGCTGATACGCATTGCGGGTTGGGTTGGTCTGATATGTGGTGCCAGCGCGATCTATCTGGCGATGGGAGAAGTGCTGAATGAGCAATGGGGCCGGACGGTGCTGCCAATTGGTCAGCCACGCTGAATAGCAGCGCGGAGCCTGTCGGCTCCGCGTTAACGTTTATAAGGTGTGAAGCGGTGTATCAGGTTGCACGCTTTGCTGGCGATTATCACGCAACAGCCAGATGCCCACCACCAGGCCGATGCCCGCCAGCGCCAGGACATACCATGCCGGTGCCATCGGCGTCAGGCGCATCATCAGCGTGACGCTGATTGGCGTCAGACCGCCAAAGATGGCGTAGGCAAGATTGTAGGAGAAGGAAATTCCGGTGAAACGCACCGCGGCCGGGAAGGCACGCACCATCACAAACGGCACCACCCCCACCACGCCAACACTCAATCCCGCCACGCCATACCAGACAAACAGCATCTCAGGCGCATTTCCCAACTGATGGAAAAAGTTCCAGCTGCAAATAGCCAGCAGCAGCGATCCCACCACCAGCGTGCGTGCCGCGCCGAAGCGGTCCACCAGCCAGCCCGCGATGACGCAGCCAAACAGCAGCATCACGGTGGCAAAACTGTTGGCTTGCAGGCTGAGCGCCGCCGGAATCGCGTGTTGTTTTTGCATCAGCGTCGGGGCCATCAAAATCACCACCACGATGCAGGCGGAGAGCAGCCAGGTCAGCAGCATCGAAATCACGATACTGCGTTTATGCTGCGTCAGAATGGTTTGCAGCGGCAGCTTATCCGCCAGCGCTTTGCGCTGCTGCATCTGCCGGAACACCGGCGTTTCATGCAGCCAGCGGCGCAGATACATCGCCAGCAGGCCAAACACGCCGCCGAGGAAGAACGGAATGCGCCAGCCGTGATCGGCAATCGCCGCCGGCGTCAGCGAGGTATTGATGATGGTCGCCACCAGCGATCCAAGCAGAATGCCGGCGGTTAAGCCCGCAGTTAGGGTGCCACAGGCAAAACCCACGCGACCTGAAGGCACATGTTCGGCAACAAATACCCAGGCGCCAGGCACTTCGCCACCGATCGCCGCCCCCTGCAACACGCGCAGCAGCAACATCAGCAGCGGTGCCGCAATACCAATGCTGTCGTAGGTCGGTAACGCGCCCATCGCCAGCGTTGGCAGCGCCATCAGCAGAATGCTCAGGCTGAACATCTTCTTGCGCCCCACTTTGTCGCCAAAGTGCGCCATCACGATGCCGCCCAGCGGACGCGCCAGATAACCGGCGGCAAAGATGGCAAAAGTCTGCACCTGACGCAGCCATTCCGGCATATCGGCCGGGAAGAAGAGTTCGCCAATCACCGCAGCGAAGAAGACAAAGATGATGAAATCGTAAAATTCCAGCGCCCCGCCAAGGGCCGCCAGCGACAGGGTTTTATAATCCTGTCGGTTGAGTCGACGAGTCGTGTGCGAATCCATAACGTACCGGTATCCAGAGGCAAAACGGTCTTGTTGTAAAGTAAGGCTTACTATACCGTCAATATTTTGCCACACCAGCCGGACTGAATTTTATCCCTGAAAACGGCGATATTCAGACGTTTGTCTCACGCCTCGCGCTTTTTGGGCGAAATGCTGCTACGACAAGCGGATCGGTCTCCACATATGGCCCGTCCAGCAGTTGTAAACAATACGGTACAGCTGCAAAGATGCCTGGCACTTTCGTCGCCCCGTCGTCGCCTTTCAATCCTTCCAGCGTCTCTTTGATCGATTTCGGCTGGCCGGGCAGATTCAGGATCAACGATTGTTTACGGATCACCCCGACCTGACGCGACAGAATCGCCGTTGGCACAAATTGCAGGCTGATCTGGCGCATCTGCTCACCAAAACCCGGCATTTCGCGGTCAGCCACTGCCAGTGTGGCATCGGGCGTCACATCACGCCGTGCCGGACCGGTGCCGCCGGTGGTCAGCACCAGATGGCAGAAGCGCTCATCCACCAGTTCACAGATGGCCTGCTCGATCATGGGTTGCTCGTCTGGCACCAGACGGGTTTCGATTTCAAACGGCGTGGTCAGCGCGCTGCTCAGCCAGCTTTCCAGTGCCGGGATGCCCTGATCCTGATAGATGCCGTTCGCAGCGCGATCGGAAACAGAAATTAATCCAATACGTAAAGTATCCATAGAGTTATCGCTGTGGTTGACCGCAACGCGGCGCATGAAGGGGAATACAAAGAAGGATAATACAAAGCTAAACGGAGAGAAAAGCTAAAACCGTGGCGGACGGCGCCGCCACGGTGCAATCACTTACAGCAGTTCGGCAATCATCTTCTCAAGTTTGCCCTGGTCGATGGCAAAGTTACGGATGCCTTCAGCCAGTTTGGTCACCGCCATCGGGTCCTGGTTGTGCTGCCACAGGAACTCAGATTCGGTCATTTTTGCCGGACGCGCTTTCACTTCGCCTTTGTAGCTCAGTTTACGCTCAACAGACCCTTCGCTCTCCGCCAGCTCTTTCAGCAGGTTCGGGGAGATGGTCAGACGGTCGCAGCCCGCCAGCTCGATGATTTCACCAACGTTACGGAAGCTGGCGCCCATCACCACGGTTTCGTAACCGTGCTGTTTGTAGTAATCGTAGATCTCAGAAACAGAAACCACGCCCGGATCTTCGTGCGCTGCGTACTCTTTCTTATCGGTGTTGGCTTTGTACCAGTCGAGGATACGGCCAACGAACGGAGAGATCAGGAACACGCCCGCTTCAGCACAGGCACGCGCCTGGGCGAAGGAGAACAGCAGGGTCAGGTTACAGTTGATGCCTTCTTTTTCCAGCTGCTCCGCCGCGCGGATACCCTGCCAGGTTGAAGCCAGTTTGATCAGGATACGATCGTTGCTGATGCCCGCATCGTTATACAGTTTGATCAGGCTACGGGCTTTGGCGATGCTCGCTTCGGTGTCGTAAGACAGGCGCGCATCCACTTCAGTCGAAATACGACCCGGGATCAGTTTAAGAATTTCCAGACCAATGTTGACGGCCAGCTTGTCAGAAACCAGCTGCAGCTGATCTTCTTTGTTGCTGCTCTGCTGACGCGCCCAGCTAATGGCTTCGTCAATCAGTTTGCGGTATTCAGGAATTTGAGCGGCGTTGAGGATCAAAGAGGGGTTCGTGGTCGCATCCTGCGGCTGGTAAAGTTTCATCGCCGCGATATCACCGGTGTCGGCGACCACGGTAGTCAGCTGACGCAAGGAAGTAAGTTTGTCCGTCATGGTTCTCTTTTCTCTTAGGTTGACTGTCAGGGTGTAAAAAGGCTGTTGCGATAATATCACGCAGCAACCCAGGCGCAAGGTCGTGACGTGCCCTTTACGATAGCGCCAACAAATGGGAGCGATTTGCCGATCCGTGCAGCTTTTTTGCTACACTCGCCGTGACAAATTTTCCGTTAATACCCTGATAAACCTGCGGGTCAACCGAGGACGA
The DNA here is from genome assembly GCF_059730485.1 of Pantoea sp. X-Soil-TKNS-1207. Lineage (NCBI taxonomy): Bacteria > Pseudomonadati > Pseudomonadota > Gammaproteobacteria > Enterobacterales > Erwiniaceae > Pantoea > Pantoea sp. X-Soil-TKNS-1207. The sequence goes on along the minus strand of NZ_AP035958.1, from coordinate 727,512 downwards.
AACGATGCTGATGGTCATCTCACCAGCCAAGACACTGGATTTTGAAAGCCCGCTGGCGACGCAAAAATTTACCCAACCAGCGCTGTTAGAAAAGTCACAACAGCTGATTGATGTGGCACGCGATCTGTCACCGGCGCAAATCGCTTCGCTGATGGGCATCAGCGACAAACTGGCGCACCTCAATGCCGACCGTTTTAACGACTGGCAGCCGCCCTTCTCGCTGGAGAATGCGCGTCAGGCGATTCTGGCGTTTAAAGGCGATGTGTATACCGGTTTGCAGGCGGAAACCTTTAGCGAGAAGGATTTCGCCTTCGCGCAGCAGCATCTGCGTATGCTATCGGGTTTGTATGGCCTGCTGCGTCCGCTGGATCTGATGCAGCCATATCGCCTGGAGATGGGGATCAAACTGGCCAACCCGGCCGCTAAAGATCTCTATGGCTTCTGGGGCGATCTGCTGACTGAAAAGCTGAACGCGGCGCTGGCCGAGCAAGGCGACGACGTGCTGATTAACCTCGCGTCGGACGAATATTTCAAAGCCATCAAACCGAAGAAGCTGGCGGGACGTCTGATCAAACCGGTGTTCCTCGACGAGAAAAACGGCAAATTCAAGGTGATCAGCTTCTACGCCAAGAAAGCGCGTGGCCTGATGAGCCGTTATGTGATTCAGCACCGCCTGAGCAAACCCGAGCAGTTGAAGAAATTCGATGTTGATGGGTATTTTTTTGCGGCGGGAGAGAGCAGCGACAACGAGCTGGTGTTTAAACGTCACGAGCTGAAATAATCCAGGTGCGCATAAATGCGCACCCTGCGGTCGTAGGGTCGGGATTTATCCCGACCTGGTTATAACGGTTTATTTCTTCAGCAAAAACGCACGCAGCGCGGCGAAATCCGCCTGCATATCATGCGATAACAGCGGCAGCTCAGCGCGCTCAGCCAGTTCAGCCGGCAGCGGCAATTGCTGACCCAGAATCGCTTCCACGCTCTCCTTAAACTTCGCCGGATGCGCGGTGCCGAGGAACAGGCCGTATTCGCCATCCTGCAATTGATCACGCAGTTCACGATAAGCAATCGCCGCGTGCGGCTCCGAAATATAGCCGATGTCCGCCAGCTCACGCATGGTGGCTTTGGTGGTTTCATCCGTTACCGCGCCGTAGGCCAGATCGGTCAGACGCCAGGTTTTGCGGCGGAACAACTCTTCCACGCGCGGCCAGTTGTTCGGCTGGCTCACATCCATGGCATTCGACAGCGTCGCTACCGTGGCGTGTGGCTGCCATTCACCGTTGGCGAGGAAACGCGGTACGGTATCGTTGGCGTTGGTCGCCGCGATAAAGCGTTTGATCGGCAGGCCGAGCGATTTCGCCAGCAGGCCTGCGGTCAGATCGCCAAAGTTGCCGCTTGGCACCGACACCACCAGCTGATTGCGTTTTTCCTGCGGCAGCTGCGCCACGGCTTCAAAGTAGTAGCAAATCTGCGCCAGCAGACGGCTGATGTTGATGGAGTTGGCGGAGTTGAGGCCAATCGCCTTTTTCAGTTCTTCATCATCAAACGCCTGCTTCACCAGCGCCTGACAGGCATCGAAATCGCCGTCGATAGCGATGGTTTCAATGTTGCCGCCCAGGGTACAGAACAGCTTTTCCTGCAACGGGCTGATTTTGCCCTGCGGATAGAGGATCACCACGCGGACGTTTTCCATGCCGTAAAACGCATGGGCCACGGCGGCGCCGGTATCGCCGGATGTGGCGGTCAGGATGGTGATTTTCTCATCCGCACCGCTGACATAGGAGAGCATCTGCGCCATAAAGCGGCCGCCGAAGTCTTTAAACGCCAGCGTCGGGCCGTGGAACAGCTCCAGACAGGCCACATCGTCAGTCACGGTGGCGACCGGAGCCGGGAACGCAAATGCCGCTTTGACGCGTTCGGCCAGCTGATGAGCGGCGATTTCATCACCGATATACGCCGAGAGGATTTTGCTGCTGCGGCTGACAAAATCCATCTCCAGCATCGCATCGATGTCGGTCAGTTCAAATTCCGGCAGTTCAAGCGGGAAAAACAGCCCCTGCTGTGAGCCGAGGCCCTGCTTCACCGCCTGAGCGAAGCTCACCTGCTCGTTATGATCCTTAAGGTTGTAGAGTTTCATGCGTTATCCCAATTTACGTGCGCCAGCCGTATCAAGACGGCAGATATGGACGAAACCTTCTTCATTTTGCAGATAGTGCTGGCTCAGCCAGTCCGCCATCCGCTGTGCCGTTGCCATCTCGTTGCAAACAGCGAAAAGTGTCGGGCCGGAACCCGAAATACCGCAGGCCAGCGCACCGATATCGGCCGCCGCTTTGCGCGCCTCGGCAAAGCCCGGCAGCAGTTTGGTGCGATACGGCTCGGCCACCACGTCCTGCATCAGTTTAGCCGCCAGCTCCGGCTGACGGGTGTGGCAGGCGTGAATAAAGCCGCCCAGCAGACGACCATGCTTGATGATGTCCTGCTTACGATACTGCGCGGGCAGAATGGCGCGCGCTTCCGCGGTGGAGACTTTAATGCCCGGATAGGCCATCACCCACAGCCACTCATCAAACGACGGCACAGACTGGCTGATAATGCCATTCTCTTCAATCATCAGCTGCACGCCACCGAGGAAGCAGGGTGCCACGTTGTCGTAATGCACGCTGCCGGAGATACGCCCTTCCAGCTCGCCCATCAGCGCCAGCAACGCGGTATCACTCAGCGGCTTGCCGCAGAATTCGTTCATCGCCATCAGGCCCGCCACCACCGAACAGGCGCTGGAACCGAGGCCGGAACCGATCGGCATGTTTTTTTCCAGCGTCATCGCCACCGGGATCTCTTTCCCAATGGCTTCACAAAAACGCTGCCAGCACTGATAAACAATGTTGTCCTGCGGATTAGCTGGCAGTTTGCTGACGAAGCGCCCTTCATTCACCAGGCTAAAGCTGTCGGCCGCTACGACCGACACACAATCACCCAGCAGGGTGCCATCCACCGGCGAGACCGCCGCGCCTAGCACATCAAAGCCGACGCTGACGTTACCTATCGAGGCCGGTGCATAAATTTTTACCATCATCAAACTCCCAACTTCCACGACAGAGTGCGCAGCAGATCGGCGAATACGCCTGCTGCCGTCACATCATTCCCGGCGCCGTATCCCCGCAGAACCAGCGGGATCGGCTGATAATAACGGCTGTAGAACGCCAGCGCGTTTTCGCCATTTTTTACTTTAAACAGCGGATCATTACTGTCTACCGCATCAATTTTTACTTTGCAGACACCACCCTCTTCGATGGCGCCGACGAAGCGTAACACTTTACCTTCATCGCGCGCTTTGGCAACGCGCGCCGCAAAGGCGTTATCCAGCTCCGGCAAACGCTGCATAAACTGCTCAACATCGGCAATCTCCGTCAGGCTGGCAGGCAGCAGCGGTTCGATCTCGATATCGCTCAGCTCCAGCTGATGGCCCGCTTCACGCGCCAGAATCAGCAGTTTACGCGCCACATCGGTGCCGGACAGATCGTCACGCGGGTCCGGTTCGGTAAAGCCCATGTCCCGCGCCATGGTGGTGGCTGCGGACAGGGATACCCCCTCATCCAGCTTGCCGAAAATAAACGACAGCGAGCCGGACAGAATACCGGAGAATTTAATCAACTCATCACCGGCGTTCATCAGGTTTTGCAGGTTTTCGATCACCGGCAAGCCCGCGCCGACGTTGGTGTCGTACAGGAACTTACGGCGCGATTTAGCCGCTGCCGCACGCATCTGCTGGTAATAATTCCACGACGAGGTATTGGCCTTTTTGTTCGGCGTAACCACATGGAAACCGTCAGCAAGGAAGTCGGCGTACTGATCGGCCACCGCCTGGCTGGAAGTACAGTCAACAATCACCGGGTTCAGCAGATGGTACTCTTTCACCAGACGTATCAGGCGGCCGAGATTGAACGGCTCTTTGGCTTCCGCCAGCGCCGCTTTCCAGTTGCTGAGATCGATACCGTGTACGTTAGTCAGCAGCGCACGGGAATTGGCGATACCGCAGACGCGCAGGTCGATATGTTTCTGCTTCAGCCAGGCCTGTTGACGATACAGCTGATCCAGCAGCGCGCCGCCGACACCGCCGACGCCGACCACAAACACTTCAATCACCTGGTCGGTGGCAAACAGCATCTGGTGCACCACGCGCACGCCAGTGGTGACTTCATCATTGCTGACCACCACGGAGATGGAGCGCTCAGACGAGCCTTGCGCAATCGCCACGATATTGATGTTGGCGCGTGCCAGCGCTGAGAAGAATTTGGCCGAGATGCCGCGCAGCGTGCGCATACCGTCGCCGACCACAGAAATGATCGCCAGTTGCTCCATCACTTCCAGCGGATCGAGCAGGCCATCTTTCAGCTCAAGATAGAACTCCTCTTCCAGCACACGACGTGCACGCGCCAGTTCATTCTGCGGTACGCAGAAGCTGATGCTGTATTCAGAAGAGGATTGGGTGATCAACACCACCGAAATGCCGGTACGTGACATCGCGGCAAACACGCGCGCGGCCATGCCGACCATGCCTTTCATACCCGGACCCGAAACGTTGAACATCGCCATGTTGTTCAGGTTGGTGATGCCTTTCACCGGGTTTTCATCATGATCGCCTTCGCCACCGATTAAGGTGCCCGGCGCCTGCGGGTTGGCGGTGTTTTTGATCAGACAGGGAATCTGGAACTGGGCAATCGGGGCGATGGTGCGTGGGTGCAGGACTTTGGCACCGAAGTACGACAGCTCCATCGCTTCCTGGTAGGACATCGATTTCAGCAGGCGCGCATCCGGCACCTGACGCGGGTCGCAGGTGTAGACGCCATCAACATCAGTCCAGATTTCACAGCAGTCGGCACGTAAGCACGCCGCCAGCACCGCCGCTGAGTAATCAGAGCCGTTGCGTCCCAGCACCACCAGCTCACCCCGTTCGTTACCGGCGGTGAAACCGGCCATCAGGATCATATGATCGGCCGGGATCTGGCTGGCGGCGATACGGCGGGTGGATTCGGCGATATCGACGGTAGATTCCAGGTAATGGCCGATAGCCAGCAGTTTCTCTACCGGGTCGATCACCGTGACTTTGTGACCACGCGCCTGCAACAGCGCTTCCATAATGGCGATGGACAGCTTTTCACCGCGACAGATGATGGCGGCATTGACCGCATCCGGGCACTGACCCAGCAGGCTGATGCCGTGCAGCACCTGTTTCAGCTGAGCGAATTCGAGATCGACGCGGGTTTTCAGCCCTTCGTAATCGAAGCCAGGCTGCGCATCGGCCAGCCCCTGGAGCAGATCGGCAAAAATTCGTTCGGCATCGCTGATATTCGGCAGAGCATCCTGCCCGCTAATGGTTTTCTCAATCATCGCGACCAGATGATTGGTAATTTTCGCTGGCGCAGAGAGTACGGTGGCGACCTGTCCCTGTTGCGCATTGCTTTCCAGAATGTCTGCCACGCGGAGAAAACGTTCCGCATTGGCTACCGAGGTTCCGCCGAATTTCAGCACTCGCATGGTTAAAGCTCTCCTGAATTTATGCCGAAAAAAAAGCCCGCACTGTTTAGGTGCGGGCTTCTTTTTTTGTTTTTCCTGTATGCGTCAGCCCGCACCGTTACCTGTGGTAATGGTGGTGGTAATAATAATGGTGGTATTCAGGCTGTGGTTACGCATTTAGATTTTTTCTGTCTGTCTTTGATTGTCCGTCTGCCTTCCAGAAGTAAAGCAAAGCGCACGTTAAGTCAACGGATTTGTCCTGCTGGCGACTTTTTCACCACTGCGCACTGCTGCGCTTCAGCGCGGAAATGCTATCGGGATCGTTCACAGATTAGCCACAAGCCCCGATCTGTCACTGCAAAGTCAGGATTTATCCGAGCAATTATCTATAAGTTTTTTTTCTACGTCGTGCAGCAGGCGGTGCAGCATGGCGCTGTCGCGCTGCTCCAGCAAACCGATGCGCTGATCGATCCAGTCGGCCATCTTGGCATCGTCGCTCACCTCCAGACGTACCAGCAGCTGATGGAAACGTTCGCGCAGCGCCTGCAACTGCTGGCCGTCGGCTGCCGCGACGGGTGGTGCCGCCACCTGATTAAGCGCCGCAAGCTGGTAGCAGTAGACCATCACCGCCTGGCCGAGATTGAGCGAGGGATAGTCATTGGCCATCGGGATACCGGTAAGCAGATCCACCTGCTCCAGCTCCTCATTGCTCAGTCCGCTGTCTTCACGGCCAAACACCAGCGCGATGCGGCTCAGCCACTGGCGCTTCTCCTGCAAAATGGTTTCCACCTGCGTCGGCGTGGCGTAGTAACGAAACTTCGCCCGACTGCGCGCGGTGGTCGCTACCGAGAAGTCCACATCCTGTAGCGCATCGCGCAGCGTGTCATAGGTTTTTACGTTATCGAGGATCTCACCCGCCCCGTGGGCAACGCGGCGGGCGGCGGGGTCCTGCCAGGCATCGCTGGCGACGATCCGCAACTCGCTAAAGCCCATGGTTTTCATCGCGCGGGCTGCCGCACCGATATTTTCTGGTCGGGCGGGAGAGACAAGAATGAGGGGGAAATGCATGATTTTTCCATCGAACTGTTAACAACTCGGCGTATGTTGGCATGGAGACTGAAAAATACCAACCGTGCGGGTATAAGAAAATAAGATGTTAAGGATGTTAAAAGCCAATAAAATCCATCGGCAGCACAAATTAACGGATTAAAGTGAAATTTCCGCGCCGTTTTAATATAAAAACATTAGATATCATCTTATTGAAATATAATTTTCCGCAGGTTTTGGTTTTACGCTTATGCAGCTAAAATGTAGCAAAAATGCTGCTTTTTGTGAGCTAAGCTGGCATTCCTGGAGAAGTTTTTCATAAAAGTGTTAACGTGCTACACTTGCATTTGATATAAGTCAACGAAGCGTTGTTTTTATGCTTATCGGTTGTTGTTGGTGCTGTTAGGTTGCTGTTAATACGGTTAGGATAAGCGCCAGTCCGATACCCACGGGGCACGCAAATATTCATCCTGACTGGCTGAGCTAACACTGAAGTTGACGTAGATGGATGGTGTATTCCGAAGATTATTTCGTACACCGGTTGTGAACGGCATGCTGTTTAACCAACAGCAAGAACAACCGCCGTACGCCCTGTTTTCGATTTGTTGGCAAATTTTAGGTAGCGAAACATGCAGACCCCGCACATTCTTATCGTTGAAGACGAACTGGTCACGCGTAACACCCTCAAAAGTATCTTTGAGGCGGAAGGTTACGTGGTCTATGAAGCCACCGACGGCGCCGAAATGCATCAGGTCCTGACGGATAACGACGTCAATCTGGTGATCATGGATATCAACCTGCCCGGTAAAAACGGCTTGCTGCTGGCACGCGAACTGCGTGAACAGGCAAACGTGGCGCTGATGTTCCTGACCGGACGTGATAATGAAGTGGATAAAATCCTTGGTCTGGAAATTGGCGCGGATGATTACATCACCAAACCTTTTAACCCGCGTGAGCTGACCATCCGCGCGCGCAACCTGCTGTCGCGCACCATGAATCTGGCGATGCCGAATGAAGAACGCCGTCAGGTGGAAAGTTACCGTTTCAACGGCTGGGAGCTGGATATCAATAGCCGCTCGCTGATCAGCCCGAACGGTGACCAGTACAAGCTGCCGCGCAGTGAATTCCGCGCCATGCTGCACTTCTGCGAAAATCCAGGCAAAATCCAGACGCGTGCTGACTTGCTGAAGAAGATGACCGGTCGCGAGCTGAAGCCGCATGACCGTACCGTGGATGTCACCATCCGCCGCATCCGTAAGCATTTCGAATCAACGCCGGATACGCCGGAAATCATCGCCACCATTCACGGCGAAGGTTATCGCTTCTGCGGCGAGTTGCAGGACTAAGTCCCCCAATCGCTCAGTAAACAAAAAGGCTGCCCTTTCTGAGAAACGGCAGCCTTTCTTTTAGCCAGGAAAGTGAAAAGTCAGTGCCAGGGCATGATAGGCACGGCGCTGAGCGCATTCTTCGGCGAACCCTCTACCACTTTATCGGAATAGCTGAGGTATACCAGCGCGTTGCGCTTTTGGTCATAAAAGCGTACAACCTGCAGTTTCTTGAAAACCAGCGATGTGCGCTTTTGGAACACCACCTCCCCCTGCGCCTTGCCATGCGAAATTTTATCGCTAAGCTCTACCGGTCCAACCTGCTGACAGGAGATCGCCGCGTCGGAAGTATCCTCCGCCAGGCCCAGTCCGCCTTTGATCCCACCGGTTTTTGCCCGGCTGATATAACAGGTTACATTTTTTACATCGGGGTCATCAAAGGCTTCCACCACGATCTTATGATCGGGGCCAAATATCTTGAACACCGTGTCAACTGAGCCGATCTCCTCTGCCTGGAGGGATCCTGCGAAGGCATATGTTGCCAGGGTGACTATAAGAAGGCGAGTTATTGTCATGGAGTTACCATTGCAAACGGAATAGATGAGAATGTAATGTACTGTCAATCGATAACAGAACCAAACCAAATGGGTCACAACCCGCATTGAAGTAGCACAGTAGACTTACAAAACCGCCTCTCGCCTTTTTGCATTTCGTGCTATTATTCGACGACTTCATAAGTTGCGCCACCAGAGAGTTATGAGGATGTTTTATGGACCAAGCCGGTATCATTCGCGATTTGCTTGTCTGGCTGGAGAGCCATCTGGATCAACCCCTTTCACTGGATAATGTCGCCCTGAAAGCCGGTTATTCCAAATGGCATCTGCAGCGCATGTTTAAAGACGTGACAGGCCACGCGATCGGCGCTTATATCCGCGCGCGCCGGCTATCGAAGGCCGCGGTGGCTTTACGTCTCACCAGCCGCCCGATTCTCGATATCGCCCTGCAATACCGTTTCGATTCCCAGCAGACCTTTACCCGTGCGTTCAAAAAGCAGTTTAACCAAACGCCCGCCTGGTATCGTCGTTCATCAGACTGGAACTCCTTCGGCGTTCGCCCGCCGATTCGCCTCGACGACAACAACGTACCGGAGCCGCAGTTCGTCACGCTGCCGGAAACCGTGCTGGTCGGCCAGACGCAAAACTACACCTGTACGCTGGAACAAATCTCCAGCTATCGTGACGAAATGCGCGTGCATTTCTGGAAGCAGTTCCTGTTGGAGACCGACACCGTTCCACCGGTGCTCTACGGCCTGCATCAGGTGCGCGCCAGTCATGAAAAGGATGATGAGCAGGAGATTCTCTACACCACGGCGGTGCCTGCCGATCAGCTGGCGAAAAGCATGCACTCTAATCAGAGTGTGATTCTGGAAGCGGGTGATTACGTGCAGTTTGCCTACACCGGGCCGCGTAACGGGCTACAGGAATTTATTCTGCTGCTGTACGGCACCTGTATGCCAACGCTGGGACTGGTGCGCCGTCAGGGTCAGGATATCGAACGCTTCTTCACCCACGGTGGGAAGAAACGCAGCGAGCCGCCTGCGGAAATTCGCTGCGAATATCTGATTCCGATTCGTCCGGCTCAGGACCGCTAAACGCAAAATCCCTTCATAGATATGGGTGCGGTGATTAACCAGGTCGGCATAAATGCCGACCTTATATCCGTTCACTCATTACCGCAGGGCGGCCATCAGCGTTGCAATTCATCCAGCGCCGGTGCCGCGAGGTGCGACACATCCCCCGCCGTCTCAACCACCCATCCCGCCGCCAGCCAGGCGCTCTGCTGATGATCAACACGCGAGATCGAGCAGTTACGCAGGCGCAGACGACGTTCCGCATGGGCCGGTAAGCCGAGAATGGTGCTGACCAGCACGCCCAGCGCCATACCGTGGCTGACAATCAGCGGACGGCTGCCTTCCGGCAACGCGAGGCAGGCATTCAGCGCTTCATGCATCCGCGCCGCCATCTCTGCCATGGTCTCGCCCCCCGGAATACGGCCGTTTTCCGTGCCGTCCACCAGCGTTTTACGCCAGCTCTCTTCTTCCGGCGTCAGACCGTCGAGCGGGCGTTGTTCCAGCACGCCCATATTCAATTCACGCAGACGCGCATCGACCGTGACCTTACAGCCGCAGGCATCCGCAATGATCTCTGCGGTGCGACGGGTACGTCCTAAATCGCTGGCAATCACATGGGTAATGCCCAGCGATTTAACGCGCTCGCCCACCTGATGGGCCTGTTGCTCACCTGTTTCCGTCAGCGGACTGTCGGACTGCCCCTGAATGCGTCGGGCCGCATTCCAAACCGTTTCACCGTGACGAACAAGATAGACCTGTAGCATGCTTAATTTCCGTTATACTGCGACAAATTTGCCTTGAGGGTTCAAACAATTATGTACCATGTTGTCGCAGCCACCATCAATCCGGCAAAAATCCGCGCGATTGCGCAGGCGTTCAGCGACGTTTTCGGCGAAGGATCCTGCCATATTGAGGGGGTCGAGGTCGAGAGTGGCGTTGCTGCTCAGCCATTAAGTGATGTTGAAACGCGAACTGGCGCACGTCAGCGCGTGGCCCATGCTCGGCAACTGAAGGCCGGGGCGGACTTCTGGGTGGCGATTGAAGCGGGTATTGAAGGCGATAGCGCCTTTGCCTGGATGGTGGTAGAGAACGCGCAGCAGCGTGGAGAATCCCGCTCCGCCAGCTTTACGCTGCCGCCGGTGGTGCTGGATGGATTAGCTGCCGGACGCGAGCTGGGGGACGAGATGGCGCGCTTAACCGGCGTGGAAAATATCAAACAGAAAGGTGGCGCGATTGGTGCGTTTACCCACGGGTTACTGACGCGCTCCAGCGTCTATCATCAGGCGCTGATTCTGGCCCTGTGCCCGTTCACCCACCCGTTGTATCAGCAGTAATCAGGCGCGTCCGAGACGCGCTTCCAGCCAGCGCTTCAGCTCTGGCGGCGCCTCTTTCAGGCTGTTCGAGCCGCGCGTAATGGTCGCAATGCCCACGCCAAGTTCATTCTTCAGCTCGCGCTGGCTCATCTCACCGTTCATCAGTTCTTCAATGATACGCAGACGCGTACCGTAAGATTCACGCTCGTCCGGCGTCATCATCAGATGCAGCAACGGCAGCGCCACGCCATCGGCGAAGGCATTTTGCATCAGTTCGACAAAACGCAGCCAGTTATCTTCAACAGGCTGTGCCGATTCCGGCTGGGAAGAAAGGGGTTGGCTCATGAAGGGCTTCCGTACTCATTAGCGAGTACGGAAGCATAGCACAGTCAGTAGCGGCGATTCCACTCGCCATCGGCCAGAATCTTATCGGGCTTGCCCATGAAGTAGCGATAGTAGGCGTCGTAGGCGAGGACGTTCTTCACATAACCACGCGTCTCCGAGAACGGGATGGTCTCGATAAAGGCCACGGCATCGAGGCGACCGCCGCTGTTATTCAGCCAGCTGCGCACGCGCGATGGTCCGGCATTGTAGGCCGCCGAGGCGAAGATACGGTTCTGGTCAAACTGCTGATAGACATACTCCAGATACTGCGTACCGACCTGGATATTGGTCTGCGGGTCCAGCAGCTGGCTGCTGTTCACATAGCCGGGGATGTTATACATCTTCACGGTGTGGGTCGCGGTGGCGGGCATGATTTGCATCAGGCCGCTGGCGCCCACCGGTGAACGCGCTTTCGGGTTCCACGCGCTCTCCTGGCGCGAAATCGCCATGGCATAGCTTTGCGGAATGCCTTTGTCGCCGGTGTACTGCTGGAACAGATTCTGCCACGCCAGCGGGAAGCGCTCTTTCAGGCTGTCCCACATTTTGGCGGTGATGGTCGCCTGCACGCTGAGATCCCACCAGTCCTGTTCGTTGGCGTAACGCGCCAGCATCTGCTGCTGTTCGCGGGTTTTGCTGGAAATCAGGTTGGCCCACTCGCTGCGCGCCAGGTTATCCATCCCCCAGTACATCAGCTCGCGCACCCTTGCCAGCTCCGCGCCCTGCACCAGGCTGCTGTCCGGCGTCGGGGCTTTATCCACCTGCAACGGATAATCCACGCCCAGCCGCTGCGCCGCCACCATCGGATAGAAGCCACGCGCCTGCATCAGCTTACGCAGGATCTCGTCGGCTTCATCTTTGCGCCCCTGGGCGATCAGCAGATCGGCCTGCCAGTACTGCCACTCATCCTTCTCTTTGGCCTCCACCGGCAGACGGGCAATCCAGGTATTCAGTCCGCGACGATCGTCGTTGCCCAGCGCCAGGCGTACGCGCCGCTCAATCAGCGTGGTCGATTCGCTGTTCATCACCACGTTGTCGCGCCAGCGCGCCTGCTCCGGGGTGGCATCGTTACCCATCAGACGCCAGGCCACGATCTCCTTCAGCGCCTGTTCATCCTCCGGCCCCATCTTCTGCGACTGCACCAGAATCGGAATCATCAGCCGGGCATTTTCCACATCCTGACGCGCCACGCGGGCAAAGGCATAGGTGGTGGCCTGACGGGTAAAATCGGTTGGCCCGACGCTGCTGGCAAAGCTGGTGATGGTTTGCGGATTCTGCTGCAACGTCATCACCGCATTGGCCATGGTCTGGTAATCCGCCGGTAGCGTCTTCGCGAGGAAGTTGACCAGGCTGTCGTTGCCCTCTTTCATCGCCAGACGGATACGTTCGAGGACAGTGATCGGCGAGAGTTGCCCGGAGGCCTGCCAGACGGAGAACAGCTGGTCGCAATCGTTGGGCAGCGACGTGCCGCGCAGCCAGATGGCTTTGGCGCCGTCAAACGCCGCCTGCTGCTGGCCGGTCGCCCATTTGGCGTAGTACCAGTTACAGCGCGCCTGTACCGGTTTGGGTTCTTCCGGGCTGAAACTCAGCAATTCCTGCCAGTCCTGGCGATGCGCCAGCACATTGACAAAACGGGTGGAGAGCGAGCGCGCCGGCGGCAGCGTCGGGTATTGCTGAATAAAGTTTTTCACCGCCAGCGGCGTCTCCTGATCGAGATCCTGCGCCAGCATCCGGTATTGCAGATAAGGATAGAGCGGGTAATCCTGCAGCGTTGGCATCAGCTGTGCCACGGTATCCATCTGCTTGTTATCCCAGGCTTGTTTGATCTGGGCATAACGCTGTCGTTGCTGATCAAGCGAATCGGCCCACACGCTGCCGGCCGCACTGACCAGACAGATCCCTATCATCCAGTTACGCCACTTCTCCACTACGCTCTCCTCTTTGTGCTGCGATCCGGCTGCATGCCAGACTTCCTTCATGCTAACCAGGCCAACCGTCTCTTGCCATGTTCTTCATAAAATTTACGCTGGCGCACCGCTATCGACCAGTTGGTGCGCTGCGATTGTGCATTAATTCATCACAAAAACTTATCGTAAAACCATTAATGCTGCCTGATCATCCTGTTACAAAAATGGCACGCCCTTTGCTCTGTTGAATTCCATCTTGTATACCAGTTGGAATTCACCCATGGCATCGACTTTTGGCTTTACGATTCAGGATTGGCAACAGCGCTACCAACAGGAACCGCAACAAATTACCGCCCTGCTGGAAGCGCACCTCGCCGCAATGGATAAGCAGGACAACGCCTGGATCTATCTGGCGACGCCCGCGCAATTACAGGCGCAGATTGAGCCGCTGCTGGCCAGCTATCTGCGCAACCCGGCCGCGCTGCCGCTGTTTGGCGTGCCCTTTGCGGTTAAAGACAATATCGATGTCGCAGGCTGGCCGACCACCGCCGCCTGCCCGGCGCTGACCTACACCGCCGACGCCGATGCTGTCGTCGTCGCGCGCCTGAAAGCAGCCGGTGCGGTGCTGATCGGCAAAACCAACCTCGACCAATACGCCACCGGCCTGGTCGGCACCCGTTCGCCGTATGGTGCGGTAAGCAACACCTTCAACCCGGCCTACGTCAGCGGCGGCTCCAGCTCCGGCTCAGCCTCAGTGCTGGCGCGTGGTCTGGTGGGCTTCTCCCTCGGCACCGATACCGCGGGTTCCGGGCGCGTACCGGCCGGGTTCAACAATATTGTCGGCCTGAAGCCGACCAAAGGCTGGTTCTCCGCCAGCGGTTTACTGCCCGCCTGTCGCCTGAACGACACCATCTCGGTATTTGCCCTGACGGTGGAAGATGCCTTTGCCGTGGCCAGCGCCGCCGGAGGTTATGACGCGGACGATGCCTATTCGCGCAGCAATCCGCACACCGCTCCGGCCAGCATGAAGGCACACCCTGACTTTGCCATCCCGGCTAATCCGCAATTTTTCAATGATAAACTGGCCGAAGCCGCGTGGGACAGCGCGCTGGAACGTCTGCTGGCGAGCGGTGCGACCCTGCATCCTATCGACTTCACTCCCTTCCACCAGCTGGCCGAGCAGCTTTATTACGGCCCGTGGGTAGCCGAACGCACCGTGGCGGTCGGCGAGATGATCAACCGCCCGGAAGAGATGGACCCGGTGGTGTACGGCATCGTCAGCAGCGGCCTGAACTACAGCGCGGTGGATGCCTATAAAGCCGAATACCTGCGCGCCGAACTGACGCGCCAGATTCAGCAAACCCTGGCGCAGTTCGATGCCGTGGTGGTGCCGACCTCGCCCACCATCCACACGCTGGCAGAGATGCAGCAGGAGCCGGTGCATTACAACTCGCAGTTCGGCACCTACACCAATTTCACCAACCTTGCCGATCTCAGCGCACTGGCGCTGCCTGGCCCGTTCCGTGCTGATGGTCTGCCTGCGGGCATCACGCTGGTGGCACCGGCCTGGCACGACCGTGCGCTGGTTGAGTTTGGCCTGCGCTGGCAGCAACAGCTGGCGCTGCCGCTCGGCGCCACCGGCAAAGCGCAACCGGCTCAGCACGCCGCGCTGCCGCTCTCCGCCGATCACGTCCGGGTGGCGGTGGTCGGCGCGCACCTGACCGGTATGCCGCTCAATTTCCAGCTCACCACCCGCCAGGCGGTTCTGGTGGAGGAGACCACCACCGCCAGCCACTACCGGCTGTTTGCCCTGCTCGATGGCCCGATCAAAAAACCGGGTCTGCTGCGTGATGAGCAGGGAGCGGCCATCACCGTTGAGCTGTGGGATATCCCGCTGGCGCGCTTCGGCGAGTTCGTGGTGGAAATCCCCGCGCCGCTGGGAATAGGTTCGCTGACGCTGGCCGATGGCCGCGTGGTGAAAGGCTTTATTTGTGAACCGGCGGTGCTGAAGCAGGCACTGGAGATCACCGAATTTGGTGGCTGGCGTAAATGGCTGGCAGCGCAGGGGAGTAAATAATCATGTTCAGTACCGTTCTGATTGCCAACCGGGGCGAAATCGCCTGCCGCGCCATCCGCACGCTGAAACGCCTTGGCATCAAAAGCGTAGCCGTCTATTCCGATGCGGATCGCAACGCGCGCCATGTGAAAGACGCCGATGTGGCGATTGCCCTCGGCGGCGACAAAGCCAGCGACAGCTACCTTAAGATTGACAAAATTCTCGCCGCCGCACAGGCAACCGGGGCGGAGGCCATCTGGCCGGGCTACGGTTTTCTCTCCGAAAGCCTGCCGTTTGCCGCCGCCTGCGAAGCAGCGGGCATCGTCTTTGTCGGCCCGACGGCCCGGCAGATTGGCGAATTCGGCCTCAAACATCGCGCCCGTGAACTGGCGGCCAGCGCCGGGGTGCCAATGACGCCCGGCACCGCGCTGCTCAGCTCGCTGACGGAGGCGCTGGACGCCGCTGAGCGCATCGGCTATCCGGTGATGCTGAAAAGCACCGCTGGCGGCGGCGGTATCGGCCTGACGCGCTGCGCCGACGCTGACGCCTTACGTAACGCCTGGGAGAGCGTGCGTCGCCTCGGTGAACAGTTTTTTAGCGATGCCGGCGTGTTTCTCGAACGCTGCATCGATCGCGCCCGCCACGTCGAGGTACAGATTTTTGGCGACGGCAACGGCAAGGTGATCGCCCTCGGCGAACGCGACTGCTCGCTGCAACGCCGGAATCAGAAAGTGGTGGAAGAGACCCCGGCCCCTAACCTGCCGCAGGCGACGCGTGACGCGCTGCTGGCTTCCGCCGTCCGTCTTGGCGAACAGGTGAACTATCGCAGCGCGGGCACGGTGGAATATATCTACGATGCCGAACAGGACGCATTTTATTTCCTCGAAGTGAATACCCGCTTGCAGGTAGAGCACCCGGTGACGGAGTGCGTTACCGGCCTCGATCTGGTGGAGTGCATGTTGCAGGTGGCGGCGGGCGACAGCCCTGACTGGGCGCGGATGCAGCAGGCGCCGCAGGGAGCCTCGATTGAAGTGCGCCTGTATGCCGAAGATCCGCTAAAAAACTTCCAGCCCAGCCCTGGCGTGCTGACCGGCGTCAGTTTCCCGGACGACGTGCGTGTTGACGGCTGGATCGCCACCGGCACCGAGGTCTCGGCGTATTACGATCCGATGGTCGCCAAGCTGATCGTCCATGCCGACAGCCGCGCAGCCGCGCTGGAAAAAATGCAGCAGGCGCTGGCGGCCACCCAGCTGCACGGCATCGCCAGCAACCTCGATTATCTGCGCCAGATCGTCGCCACCGACGCCTTCCGCAGCGGCCACGTCTGGACCCGCTTTCTCGATGGCTTCACCCCGGCCGCCAGCGTGATTGAAGTGCTGCAACCGGGCACCTTCAGCACCATTCAGGATTTCCCTGGCCGCCTCGGCTACTGGGACATCGGCGTGCCGCCCTCCGGCCCGATGGATGATTTCGCCTTTCGCCTCGCCAACCGCATTGTCGGCAACCATGCTGCCGCGGCGGGTCTGGAATTTACCCTGCAAGGCCCCACGCTGCGTTTCCACAGCGCTGCGGTGATTGCCCTGACCGGCGCCGATTGCCCGGCCGACCTTGATGGCGAACCCGTCAGCTACTGGCAGCCGGTGTCGGTCTGCGCCGGTCAGACCCTGACGCTCGGCCGTGCGCAGAGCGGTTGCCGCACCTATCTGGCGGTACGCAACGGTTTTGATGTGCCGGAATACCTCGGCAGCCGTGCCACCTTCTCGCTCGGCCAGTTTGGCGGTCATGCCGGACGCACCCTGCGCGTGGCCGATATGCTGCCGATCTCCCAGCCTCAGCTTCCGGCCTGCACCACCCCCGCGCCGGTCAGCGAGCCGCAGGCCATCGATCATGCGCTGGTGCCGCACTACGGCACCGAATGGCGCATCGGCGTGCTGTACGGACCGCATGGCGCACCGGATTTCTTCACCGAAGACGCCATTGACACCTTCTTCGCCAGCGACTGGCAGGTGCACTACAACTCCAACCGCCTCGGCGTGCGCCTGGTGGGGCCGAAACCGAGCTGGACGCGCGCCAACGGCGGTGAAGCCGGGCTGCACCCCTCCAACGTCCACGACTGTGAATACGCTATCGGCGCGGTGAACTTCACCGGTGACTTCCCGGTGATCCTCACCCATGACGGCCCAAGCCTTGGCGGCTTCGTCTGCCCGGTGACCATCGCCAAAGCGGAACTGTGGAAGGTCGGCCAGGTGAAGCCGGGCGATCGCATCCGTTTCCACCCCATCAGCGCTGACGAAGCGGTGGCGCTGGAGAAAGCCCAGGCGCACAGCGTGGCAACCCTGCGCAGCACGCACGCGCCAGCCTTTGCGGTGCCGTCTCTGACCGCCAGCGACATCGGCTCCGCTACCCTGCTGGCCGGGTTGCCAGCGACCGCCAGCACCCCTGCCGTGGCCTATCGCCAGGCCGGTGATAAATACGTACTGATTGAATACGGCGACAACGTACTGGATCTGGCGCTGCGTCTGCGCGTGCATCTGCTGATGAATGCGCTGCGCGCGCGCGCCGTGCCCGGCGTAGAGGAGCTGTCGCCTGGCGTGCGCTCGTTGCAGATACGCTATGACAGCCTGATCCTCAGCCAGTCGCAGCTGATGGCGCTGCTGCTGGAACTGGAAGCCGGACTCGGCGATGTCAGCCAGCTGAAAGTGCCGTCACGCATTGTCTGGATGCCGATGGCGTTTGAAGACAGCGCCACCCTCGGCGCGGTAGAGCGCTACAAGGAGACGGTGCGCGCCAGCGCGCCCTGGCTGCCCAACAACGTCGATTTTATCCAGCGCATTAATGGCTTAGCCAGCCGCGAGGCCGTGCGCGATACCCTTTTCAATGCCAGCTACCTGATTCTGGGCCTCGGCGATGTTTATCTCGGCGCGCCCTGCGCGGTGCCGATCGATCCCCGCCACCGCCTGCTGAGTTCGAAATACAACCCGGCGCGCACCTTCACCGCCGAAGGCACCGTGGGCATCGGCGGCATGTACATGTGCATCTACGGCATGGACTCGCCCGGCGGCTATCAGCTGGTGGGCCGCACGCTGCCGATCTGGAACAAATTCCTGCAAAACGATCAGTTCGCCGCCGACGAACCCTGGCTGCTGCACTTCTTCGATCAGGTGCGTTTCTATCCGGTCACTGAGGAGGAGCTGAACCAGTTGCGCGACGACTTTCGTGCCGGGCGGACACACATCCGCATTGAAGAGACGCTGTTCGACTTTGCGGCGCATCAGCAATTCCTCGCGGCAAACGCGGCCTCCATCGCGGAATTCCGCGCCCGTCAGGCCACGGCTTTCGAGCAGGAAGTGACGCTATGGGCGCAGGAAGAACAGAACGCGCCAGCGGCCAGCGATGCGACGCCGCTGGCCGCTGACGTGGACGTGGACGACGACGCGGCGCTGGCGGTGAGCGCCGATATGAACGGCAACATCTGGAAAGTGCTGGTGCAGCCGGGCGATACGGTGGCCGCCGGTCAGACGCTGATCATCGTTGAAGCGATGAAGATGGAACTGGCGATTGTCGCGCCGCAGGCAGGCACGGTGAAACGCATCGCCTGCCAGGCAGGCCGTCCGGTGAGTCCGGGCGACACCCTGTTGTGGCTGGAATAAGGAATTCGCATGAGCACAAGCCCGCAACGCAGCAAAGGCCGTCCGGAAGCGCTGGCCGAAAAAGTTTACCAGGCGCTGAAGAACGATATTTTCGAGTTTCGCCTGATGCCTGGCGACCGCTTTAGCGAGAGCGAAATCGCTGAACGGATGGAGGTCAGCCGCACGCCAGTGCGTCAGGCGCTTTTCTGGCTGGAGCGCGAGGGCTATGTCGAGGTGTGGTTCCGCAGCGGCTGGCAGATTAAGCCGTTCGATTTTGCATATTTCGAAGAACTGTATGACTTCCGCACCGTGCTGGAGTGCGAAGCGGTGCGCCGCCTCTGCGCCCTGCCGCCCGCGCAGTGCGCTGCAACGCTGACCGAATTGCAGGCGTTCTGGATCGATGATGCACGGCTGGAAGACGGCAAAGCGGTGTCGCAGTACGACGAAGCCTTTCATATGGCGCTGGTCAGCGCCACCGGCAACCGGGAAATGGCGCGGATTCACGCCGAACTGACCGAAAAGATTCGCATCATCCGTCGTCTCGACTTCACGCGTGACGACCGGGTCGATGCCACGTACCGCGAGCACGCTCAGATTTTACGGGCGATTTTTCAGCAACGCACCGAGGAGGCACAGCGCATTCTGACCGAGCATATCGCCGTCAGTAAGGCGGAGGTCAGGAAAATCACTTTACACATGTTACAGCAGGCCCGGCTTCAACCCATTGAATAACAACATATGACACATTTAGGGGTTTAAACGATGAAAAGACGTTCGTTGCTTAAGGCTTTCGCTCTCTCCGCTACCGTCGTCAGCATGGGCTTTGCCTTTGGTGCTCAGGCTGCTGACACCATCAAGGTGGGGATCATGCACTCGCTCTCCGGCACCATGGCGATCTCGGAGACACCGCTGAAAGATGTGGCGCTGATGACCATCGATGAAATCAATGCCAAAGGGGGCGTGCTGGGCAAAAAGCTGGAGCCGGTGGTGGTCGATCCCGCCTCCAACTGGCCGCTGTTTGCCGAGAAGGCCCGTCAGCTGCTGACGCAGGACAAAGTGGCGGTGGTGTTTGGCTGCTGGACCTCGGTATCGCGCAAATCGGTGCTGCCGGTGTTTGAGGAGCTGAACGGCCTGCTGTTCTATCCGGTGCAGTACGAAGGGGAAGAGATGTCGCCGAACGTGTTCTATACCGGCGCCGCCCCGAACCAGCAGGCGATTCCGGCGGTGGAATACCTGATGAGCGAAGATGGCGGCAGCGCCAAACGCTTCTTCCTGCTGGGCACCGACTACGTCTATCCGCGCACCACCAACAAGATCCTGCGCGCCTTCCTGCATTCGAAAGGGGTACAGGATAAAGATATCCAGGAAGTCTATACGCCGTTTGGTTACAGCGATTACCAGACCATCGTTTCCAATATCAAGAAGTTCTCCGCCGGGGGTAAAACCGCGGTGATCTCCACCATCAACGGCGACTCCAACGTGCCGTTCTACAAAGAGCTGGCTAACCAGGGCATTAAAGCCACCGACATTCCGGTGATTGCCTTCTCGGTAGGCGAAGAAGAGCTGCGCGGCATCGACACCAAACCGCTGGTGGGCCAGTTGGCGGCGTGGAACTACTTTGAGTCGGTGGATAACCCCACCAATGCGAAGTTTGTCGCCGATTACAAAGCCTATGCCAAAGCGCATAACCTGCCGAACGCCAATACCGTGGTCACCAACGACCCGATGGAAGCGACCTATGTCGGCATCCATATGTGGGCGCAGGCGGTGGAGAAAGCAGGCACTACCGACGTGGATAAAGTCCGTGCGGCAATGGCCGGACAGACCTTCAAAGCGCCGGACGGCTTTACCCTGACCATGGATAAAACCAACCACCATCTGCATAAGCCGGTGATGATTGGTGAAGTGGAAGAGAACGGCCAGTTCAACGTGGTGTGGCAGACCGACAAACCGGTACGCGCCCAGCCGTGGAGTCCGTATATCGCCGGTAACGACAAGAAGCCTGATTATCCGGTGAAATCAACCCAGTAATGTTGGCGGTCGCCATAAATGGCGACCCTACAACAGGTGTGCACGAATGTAGGGTCGGCATTAATGCCGACCTGGTCAATCACCGCATGGCACCAAACCGCAACCACAGGGCCAGAACCATGATAATTCGCCGCTTTCTCTGCTGTCTGCTGTTGCTCCTGCCGTGGCTGGCACAGGCGGGCGATGGCGCAGATTTCATCGCCGCCAGCCGTACCCAGCAGGCCACGCTGCTCCAGCAATGGGCCGCGGCGCCGCAGGCCAGCCGTCTGCCGCTGCTGGAAGCGCTGCGCAATGAAACCGTGGTCGCCGACCAGAACAAACAGCCCTTCAGCAAGCAGGGCGACAACATCCTCCCGCTCGACAGCGCGAAGCAGCCGAGCGGGGAAACCAAAAAACTCTTTATGAACAACCGGCTGCGTGTGCTGATTGCCAGCGCCCTCGCCGCGCATCAGTTGGTCAGCGCTGACCCGGCGATCCGCCTGCGCGCCGCCCAGCAGCTGCAAAATGACGATGCCGCCGACCAGCTGCCGCTGATTGAACAACGCCTCGCCAGCGAAAAGGACAGCCAGGTGCACGCCACCCTCGCGATGGCTGCCGCCAACCTGCAACTCGCCAGCGCGGATGCGCAGGTGCGCCTGAAGGCGGTAAAACTGCTGGGTGAATCGAGCGACCCCAATATGCAGGCCAGCCTGCAACAGCTGACGCAGCCCGGCAACGAACCCGATGCCCAGGTGCGCGCCGCCGCCGCGGACAGCCTGCAACAGATCAAACACCGCCTGATGTGGGGCGATCTGATCGGTCAGGCGTTTACCGGCCTGTCGCTCGGATCGATCCTGCTGCTGGCCGCCCTCGGTCTGGCGATCACCTACGGCCTGCTCGGCGTAATTAATATGGCGCACGGCGAAATGCTGATGCTGGGCGCTTACGCCACCTGGCTGGTGCAAAGCCTGTTCCAGCAGTTCGCGCCGCAGTGGCTGGCGTGGTATCCGGTACTGGCGCTGCCGGTGGCCTTCCTGATCACCGCAGTGATGGGCATGGTGCTGGAGCGTACCATCATCCGCCATCTGTATGGACGCCCGCTGGAAACGCTGCTCGCCACCTGGGGCATCAGCCTGATGCTGATCCAGCTGGTGCGTATGCTGTTTGGCGCGCAGAACCTGGAAGTCGCCAACCCGGACTGGCTCTCCGGCGGGTGGCAGCTGCTGCCCAATCTGGTGCTGCCGTATAACCGTATCGCGGTGATCCTGTTTGTGTTTGCGGTGCTGGCGCTGACCTGGCTGCTGCTGAACAAAACCCGCCTCGGCCTCAGCGTGCGCGCCGTGACGCAAAATCGCGCCATGGCCGACTGCTGCGGCGTACCCACCGGACGCATCGATATGCTGGCCTTTGGCCTCGGTTCCGGCATCGCCGGGCTGGGGGGCGTCGCCCTATCGCAGCTTGGCAACGTTGGCCCGGAACTGGGTCAGGGCTACATCATCGACTCCTTCCTTGTGGTGGTACTGGGTGGCGTCGGCCAGCTGGCGGGCACCGTGGTGGCGGCCTTCGGCCTCGGCATTCTCAACAAAGTGCTGGAGCCGCAGATTGGCGCAGTGCTGGGCAAAATCCTCATCCTGGTGTTGATCGTGCTGTTTATTCAGAAGCGTCCGCAGGGCCTGTTTGCCTTTAAAGGGAGGGTGATTGACTGATGAGCCAGCCGCTAACGTTACGCGCGGCGCGCAAAGCTCCCCGCCTGACCCTCAGCCTCGGCGCGATCGTCGTGCTGCTGCTGTTGATCATGCCGTTCTTTGCGCTGCTGCCCGCCAGCCACCCGCTGGCGATCTCCACCTACACGCTGACGCTGGTCGGCAAAATCCTCTGCTATGCCATCGTCGCGGTGGCGCTCGATCTGGTGTGGGGCTATGCCGGGCTGCTGTCGCTCGGTCACGGCCTGTTTTTCGCCCTCGGCGGTTACGGCATGGGGATGTACCTGATGCGCCAGGCCTCAGGTACCGGGCTACCGGCGTTTATGTCGTTCCTGTCGTGGAATGAACTGCCGTGGTTCTGGGCCGGCACCCAGCACTTCGCCTGGGCGCTGTGTCTGATTGTGCTGGTGCCCGGCCTGCTGGCGCTGGTGTTTGGCTTCTTTGCCTTCCGCTCGAAAATTAAAGGCGTCTACTTCTCGATCATGACTCAGGCGCTGACCTATGCCGGGATGCTGCTGTTCTTCCGCAACGAAACCGGCTTTGGCGGCAACAATGGCTTCACCGGTTTTACCACCCTGCTCGGCTTTAACGTCACCGCCACCAGCACCCGCATCGGGCTGTTTGTCGCCACCGTGCTGCTGTTACTGGCGAGCCTTGGCATCGGCTTTGCGCTGGCGCGCAGCAAGTTTGGCCGGGTGCTGACCGCAGTGCGCGATGCGGAAAACCGTCTGATGTTCGTGGGTTACGATCCGCGTGGTTTTAAATTGTTTGTCTGGACTCTCTCCGCGGTGTTGTGCGGGCTGGCGGGGGCGTTATATGTGCCGCAGGTCGGCATTATCAACCCGAGCGAAATGTCCCCCACCAACTCCATCGAAGCGGCAATCTGGGTGGCGCTGGGCGGACGCGGCACGCTGATTGGCCCGCTGCTCGGCGCGGCGATTGTCAATGGCGCGAAAAGCTGGTTCACCGTTGCGTTCCCGGAATACTGGCTGTTCTTCCTTGGCCTGATGTTTATCCTCGTCACGCTGTTCCTGCCGCGTGGAGTGATTGGCCTGCTGCGCCGGAGGAAAGATGACTGAACAACTGTTTACCCAACCCCACCCTTCCGATCGCCATCGCGATCAAAGCGATCCGGTGCTGTTGCTGGAAAATATCAACGTGTCGTTCGACGGCTTCCACGCGCTCACCGATCTGTCGTTGCAGATTGGCGTCGGCGAGTTGCGCTGCGTGATCGGCCCGAACGGCGCAGGCAAAACCACGCTGATGGATGTGATCACCGGCAAAACGCGGCCGGATAATGGCCGGGTGATTTACGACCAGGATACCGATCTCACCACCCTGTCGCCGGTAGAGATCGCCCGCGCCGGGATTGGCCGCAAGTTCCAGAAACCCACGGTCTTTGAAGCATTGACGGTATTCGAAAACCTTGAAATTGCACTGAAAAATGACAAGTCGGTCTGGGCCAGCCTGCGCGCCCGCCTCAGCGGCGAGCAGCAGGATCGCATCGATGACGTGCTGAAACTGCTGCGGCTCGGCGGCGAGCGCCAGCGCAAAGCGGGTTTGCTGTCGCACGGCCAGAAACAGTTTCTTGAGATCGGTATGTTGCTGGTACAGGACCCGCATCTGTTGCTGTTGGATGAACCCGCGGCAGGCATGACCGATGCGGAAACCGAGTACACCGCCGAACTGTTCCGCAGCCTCGCCGGTAAGCATTCGCTGATGGTGGTGGAACACGATATGGGCTTTGTCGAGACCATCGCCGACCACGTAACGGTGCTGCATCAGGGTCAGGTTCTGGCCGAGGGATCGTTGCGTGAAGTGCAGGCCGACGATCGGGTTATCGACGTTTATCTGGGGCGCTGAGATGTTACAGGTATCGGAACTGAATCAATATTATGGCGGCAGCCATATTCTGCGCGGTCTGTCGTTTGAGGCTAAACCCGGCGAGATCACCTGCCTGCTGGGGCGCAACGGCGTGGGCAAAACCACGCTGCTGAAGTGCCTGATGGGGCTGATCCCGGCCAAATCCGGCGAAATCCGCTGGCAGGATAAAGTGATTAACGGCCGCAAACCGCACCAGCGCGTGCAGGCCGGTATTGCCTACGTGCCGCAGGGGCGCGAAATCTTTCCGCGTCTGACGGTGGAAGAGAACCTGCTGATGGGGCTGGCGCGCTTCTCCGGGGCGCAGGCCAAAGCGGTGCCGGAGGAGATTTATCAATTGTTTCCGGTGCTGCGCGAGATGAAAGCACGACGCGGCGGCGATCTTTCCGGCGGTCAGCAGCAGCAGCTGGCGATTGGCCGCGCCCTCGCCTGCAAACCGCAGCTGCTGATCCTCGATGAGCCAACCGAAGGGATCCAGCCGTCGGTGATCAAAGAGATCGGTGCGGTGATCCGCCAGCTGGCGCAGCGCGGCGATATGGCGATCCTGCTGGTGGAGCAGTTTTACGACTTCGCCGCCGAACTGGCCGACAGCTATCTGGTGATGTCGCGCGGGGAAATCGTGCAGCGCGGGCGTGGCACCAGCATGGAAGCCGATGGCGTGCGCGGGCTGGTGGCGATTTAAGGCAGCCTTGCGGCTGCCTGACGAGGATTACAGCAAACCGGTTTCGACCGAAAAATGGCGCTGCTCACCCGCAGCCAGTTCGATCAGGCTGCCAGCGCGCTGCGCCGCACGGAACCCTTCTGGCCGACAGGTGGCGGGCAAAATATAGGCTGCCACCTGCTGGTCGCGATTATGCAACATCCAGCGCGTGGCATGAGGAAACTGCGCACTGGAAAAACGCGTCATCAGGGCATATCCCTGCGGTGAATGCAGCTCAAACTGCATTTCATCGCCATATTGCCGAAGATTATCGGCGAAAAACACAATCTCCGGATCACACAACTCTGGCTGATCCAACTGATGGAAGGATTGCGGATCGCGCGCCAGTTGTGCGGTGTAAGCGCTCCACGACGGCGTTGGCCGCACATGGGCCGGAATCGAAGTGCGCAGTTGAAATGCATCATCCGGGATCGACTGGCGAAAACGCCCCTGATCCAGCCAGGCGCTGTTGATATGGCACATGTACTGCAACGGCATCGGCGCACCCGCGAGGTTGGTGACCGTCATCTCAATATGCAGCCGCGCGGCATTCGCCTGCACCCGCACGGCTGGCGTGGCAAGATAGTGATGACCAAACCCTTTGACATATTCGCTCTCTCCCTCCAGCGATACGCGTTGATCCTCCAGCACCAGCCACGCGCTGTCCATACGGGCGCAGGCCATTTCGCCATGCAGCGGATGGTCGTCATCCGGCGCAGGACAGCCGTTCGCCAGCAGGCCAGAGTGAAAGGCAAAACAGCCGTAGGTATCGATGATGGAACTGCCCGGCAGCGGCTGCTTAAAACTGTGCCCCATGGTCAGAGCATGGCCGTCAAAATTCACGTCCCAGATCATCTGGCCATAATAAGGCAGCACGATGACCGTGCCGCGCTTGTTGGTGATGCGGACCGCCTCAACACCTGCCGGATAACGAAACAGTTCGACCTGAAAATCATCATTGTGCAGCAGCGTCCTGGGGGTTGCCTGAAACTGCTCGCGATCTAAGGGTAAACGCGTTTTCATTGCAGCTCCTCCACCAGACGTCCCGCCGCAATGGCTTGATTTTTATGACGCAGCTCACCCCAGAAATAGAATCCGACCCAGGCAAAACACAGCAGGGAGACGCCAAATGCCATTTGCATCGAACCCGTATGGTCCGAGACGAAACCCTGCAACGCGGGCACAAACGCCGCGCCGACAATCGCCATCACGATAAAGGCACCCGCCACTTCGGTGTACTTGTTCTCCACCGTCGCCAGCGTACCCGCATAGATGGTGGCCCAGCAGGGTCCAAACAGCACACTCACAAACACGGCGGCATAGACGGCGGTGAAATTCGGCACCAGCATCACGTAGGCCAGCGTCAGCACGCCCAGCACCGAATAGGCGATCAGCACTTTTTCCGCCCGGAAGCGGGTCATCAGGAAGTTCGCGACAAACTTACCAATAAAGAAACAGATAAAGCTGTAGATCATAAAGTTAGAGGCATGACGTTCGTTGGCCGCACCCAGCGTCAGCGCCAGCCGAATGGTGAATGACCACACCGCCACCTGCATACCGACGTACAGGAACTGCGCCACGATACCGCGTTTAAAATGACGGTTGTTCGCCAGATAACGGAACGTTTCACCCAGTGACGGCAGCGATTTCCCGCGACTTTCGGGTTTGCAACGCGGGTAGCGGGTGAACATAAACAGCAGCATCACGACCACCAGTACCATCACCAGATACTTATACGGCTCCAGCGTGTGCTCCAGCATGTTCAGACGAAAGGCATGTGCCTGCTCTGGGTTCATCACCGCCAGCTGGCTTTGCAGACTTTCGCCGTCCTGAAACACCAGATATTTACCCAGCACAATACCCATCAGCGCCCCCACCGGATAGAAGGTCTGGCTCACATTCAGGCGCAGCGTGGCGTGGTCGCGATGACCAATCATTGAGCTGTAAGTATTTGCCGCGGTCTCCAGAAAACTCAGGCCGATGGCAATAGCGAAAATGGCCGCGAGGAACATGGTGTAAGTCGCCATATGCGAAGCCGGATAAAACAGCACGCAGCCGACAATGTACAGCGTCAGTCCCATCAGAATCGC
The DNA here is from genome assembly GCF_059730485.1 of Pantoea sp. X-Soil-TKNS-1207. Taxonomy (NCBI): domain Bacteria; kingdom Pseudomonadati; phylum Pseudomonadota; class Gammaproteobacteria; order Enterobacterales; family Erwiniaceae; genus Pantoea; species Pantoea sp. X-Soil-TKNS-1207. The sequence goes on along the minus strand of NZ_AP035958.1, from coordinate 700,326 downwards.
CAGCTTATAACTGGCTTTGCGAATCACCAGTGAAGCCGGGATGGCAATCAGGAAATAACCGCCATAAAACGCACTCTGTACCAGCGCGCTGGCAAAATCACTCAGGGCAAAGACACTTTTAAACTGCGTAATCAAAATGTCGTTCAGGCTCGCGGCACACCCCCATAAGGGGAACAGGCAGGAGAGCAAAATGAACTGGAACAGCGGAGTTTTACTCAAGTAGCCATCAGGCTGCTGAACAATGTTCTGTTGCATAACGCGACCTCAGTGAATGTTGATAAAACGCTGAAAAGTCTCATCGTCTGGATAAGAGCGTTGCGTGCCACGGCCGGTCACACTACAGGCGGCGTAGGCGGATGCCTGCTGCATCGCCGCCAGGATGTCGCCGGTTTTCACCAGCACCTGGGCAAAACAGCCGATAAAGGCATCTCCGGCCCCGCTGGTATCCACCGCCTGCACCACAACCGGAGCAACCTGATGCACCTCATCACCCGTCATCCACAGCGATCCCCGGCTGCCGAGGGTAATGATCAGGTTTTTCAGTCCGCGTTTAAGCAGCGACTGACCGGCGAGTTGAACCTCCGCATCGGTACTGACCGGCATCCCCGTCAGAATCTCCAGTTCGGTTTCATTCGGCATAAAGAAGTCACATTTGCAGGCATAGTGAATATCGAGGGAGGCGACCGCAGGAGCAGGATTGAGGATCACTTTGATGTCATGCTGACGGGCAAAATCGATGGCGTAATAGACCGTTTCCAGCGGGATTTCCAGCTGCAAAATCATTAACTTGCAGGCTTTCAGCGCCTCTGCCGCCGCATCAATATCGGCCGGTTTCAGCTGCTGATTGGCTCCTTTTATGATCAGGATGCGGTTTTGCGAATGATCATCAACAAAGATCGGCGCGACGCCACTGGAGGTCCCCGGCGCGGTGGTTACGAAGCGCGTGTCCACGCCTTGCTGCTGCAAATTCGCGACAGTATTCGGCGCAAACAGATCGTCGCCCACCTTACTGACCATCATCACGTTGCCACCCAGCTTCGCTGCTGCAACGGCCTGGTTAGCGCCTTTACCCCCACAACCGATCGCAAAATCAGGGGCTTCGAGGGTTTCTCCCGCTTTCGGCAAACTGTTGGTGTAAGTTATGAGGTCCACCATGTTTGACCCAATCACCGCTATTTTCATCGTTTTCTCCCGGTCAATTTTCAATCTTTAATGTTATGAAAATCACAATATCAGTTCGATAAAGTTATTTTTGTGACAAAAACCACAGAGTAAAAAGAGAAAATAAACGGAAAGCGGTGATTGACGCGCCACCTTCATGTGATTATTTTAACAAAATGACACTCACCAGGAGAATGCTATGACGACGTCAACCCCCAACTATGCCAGCTACATCGATCACACCCAGCTCGCCGCCGACGCCACCGACGGGCAAATTCGCCAACTCTGTGCTGAAGCCAGGCAACATCACTTTTACGCCGTGTGTGTTAATGCGGGTTATGTCCCACTGGCTGCGCAATGCCTGGCGGAGAGTCAGGTGAAGGTGTGTGCCGTGATTGGCTTCCCGCTGGGTGCCACGCTAACCGAGGTCAAAGCGTTTGAAGCGCGTGCGGCGATCGTCGCTGGTGCGCAGGAAATTGATATGGTGATTAACGTGGGCTGGCTGAAGAGCGGTAATATCCCCGCCGTGGCGGCGGATATTGCGGCGGTGCGCGAAGTTTGCGGGCCGATCCCATTAAAGGTAATATTAGAAACCTGTCTGCTGGATGAGTCGCAAATCATTAAAATCTGTGAGATTTGTCGTGATTTGCAGGTTGCTTTTGTGAAAACCTCCACCGGTTTCAGTCATGGCGGCGCGCGCGTGGAAGATGTGCGGTTAATGAAAGCCAGCGCAGGTTACGATGTCGCGGTAAAAGCCTCTGGTGCGGTACGTGATCGCCAGACGGCCCAGGCGATGATCGATGCAGGCGCCACACGCATTGGCACCAGCTCTGGTGTGGCGATCGTCACCGGCCACGCAGCGTCGGGTTCAGGATACTAATTACACAGAGATGCTCATGGAAACCCGGCGCGACGAACGCATTCACAAGCTGGCTCAGGCACTTAAACGCACCGACAAACTGCACCTGAAAGATGCGGCGCAGTTGCTGGGCGTTTCCGAGATGACCATCCGTCGTGATTTGACGGACCCTGCCTCCACGGTGGTGCTGCTAGGGGGTTACATCGTCAGCGATCCGAAAAGCCACGCCGGGCACTATTTTATCTCCGATCAACATGGGCAGAACGCCGCCCGCAAGCAACGTCTTGCCCAGGTCGCTGCCAGTCTGATCAGTGAAAATGATACGGTTTTTTTTGACTGCGGCACCACGCTGCCCTACATCGTGGATGCCATTCCCGATACCCTGCCTTTTACCGCCATCTGCTGTGCCATGAACACCTTTCTGGCGCTGAAAGAGAAACCGGCCTGCAATGTCATCTTAAGCGGCGGCGAATTCCATGCCGATAATGCGCTGTTTACACCGATTGGCGCACATTCAATCCTCGACGATCTCTGTCCAACGCTGGCGTTTATCTCAGCGGCAGGTATCGACCAGGAGCAGGGTGCCACCTGCTACAACACCAATGAACTGGCGATGAAACATCACGCGATGCTGCGTGCACGCCAGCGTATTCTGGTGGCTGACAGCAGTAAATATGGCAAAGTGCTCCCCGCGCGTATTGGTGAGCTGCGTCGTTTTGACCTGCTGGTGAGCGACAGCGCACCAGACCAGGCCCTGAAAAACTGGCTGACGCAACAAAATATTCCGCTGCGTCTGCCTTAGCCGTTAAGCCCAGCGATCGACTACCGCTTCGCCGTCACGCAGGCGGCGCAGGTTATCGCACACGCCTTTGATATTGCCCGCCAGCGAGATGTCGGTGACGCCGCCGATATGTGGCGTGGCAATCACGTTATGCCGGAACACCGGGTCCTGCGGGTCCGGCGGCTCCTGCCAGAACACATCCAGACCGGCCCCGGCCAGCGTTTTGTTTTCCAGCGCGGCGAGGAAGGCGGCCTTGTCGATCAGGCCACCGCGCCCAAGGTTAATCAGGAAACGGTCCGGCTTCATCTGCGCCAGCGCGGCGGCATTGATGATCTGATGGGTTTCGCTGTTATGCGGCAGGCTGAGCACCACAAAATCCGACTCCGCCAGCAGCTGCGGCAGCTGGCTGATGCTGCCCACCCACGCCAGCTGATGCTGACGGGCAAACGCCTCATCGGCCTCGCGCTTCACGCCAATCATCCGCATTCCAAAGGGCGCGAGGCGTTTCGCCAGCGCCTTGCCGATGCCGCCCAGCCCCACCAGGCCGACGGTTTTGCCCATCAGTCCCATCCCAATAGGCTGCCCTAGCCGCTGCGCCGCCAGACACTGAGCGATCTCCTGCTGGCGGCGCGCCAGGCCGATCATCATCCAGATACCCAGCTCCGCCACCGAATCGGCATTGCCGGAGTGATCCGAGGGCACATTGGCCACCATAATTCCGGCCTTTTTTGCCGCGTCGATATCGACGCCTTCCAGCCCGACGCCAGCCTGCTGAATCAGTTTCAGGCGATCTGCCGTCGCCAGCAGCCGCGCATCAACCCGGCACATGCCCGGCACCAGCGCATCAAATCCGGCCAGACTCTCCGCCGCATGGCCCGCCGAGGCGACAAATTCCACATCGGGCAACGTCTGACGGATTGAAGGAATCAATCCGCCCCAGGCATGTTCATCCGCAGCAATCAGCACTCTCATCGAACCTCCTCCGGTTTTAAGGCAAAAAACCAGCATAGTCCGGTCGTTGAGTGAGAATCAAACAGTTATCCATTTCCGCAGGCGCTTGCGGAAGTTTCGCCGCCGCGCGGCTGTGATTGAACCGGGAAAACGGCTAAACTTCAGCATCTGACGTTCACCTCCACAGACCAAGAGGCTCATTACAACGTGGCTCAATTCGTCTATAGCATGCACCGCGTCGGCAAAGTCGTTCCGCCGAAGCGTCATATTCTGAAGAATATCTCTCTCAGCTTTTTCCCTGGGGCAAAAATTGGCGTCCTCGGCCTGAACGGCGCGGGTAAATCTACCCTGCTGCGCATCATGGCCGGTATCGATACCGATATCGAAGGGGAAGCCCGTCCACAGCCTGGTATCAAAGTGGGCTACCTGCCGCAGGAGCCGAAGCTCAACCCGGAACACACCGTGCGTGAATCCGTTGAGGAAGCGGTGTCCGAAGTGGTTGGCGCGCTGAAGCGTCTCGACGAAGTGTACGCGCTGTACGCTGACCCGGATGCCGACTTCGACAAGCTGGCCGCCGAACAGGGTCGTCTGGAAGAAGTGATCCAGGCCCATGATGGTCACAACCTGGAAACCCAGCTGAACCGCGCCGCAGATGCCATGCGTCTGCCGGAGTGGGATGCGATTATCGGCAACCTGTCCGGTGGTGAGCGTCGCCGCGTCGCGCTGTGCCGTCTGCTGCTGGAAAAGCCGGACATGCTGCTGCTCGACGAACCGACGAACCACCTGGATGCCGAATCCGTGGCCTGGCTGGAACGCTTCCTGCACGACTTCGAAGGCACCGTGGTGGCGATTACCCACGACCGTTACTTCCTCGATAACGTTGCTGGCTGGATTCTGGAGCTGGACCGCGGCGAAGGTATTCCATGGGAAGGTAACTACTCTTCCTGGCTGGAGCAGAAAGATGAGCGTCTGGCGCAGGAAGCCTCTTCCGAAGCGGCACGTCGCAAATCCATTGAGAAAGAGCTGGAGTGGGTGCGTCAGGGCGCGAAAGGCCGTCAGTCGAAGGGCAAAGCCCGTCTGGCACGCTTCGAAGAACTGAACAGCACCGAATACCAGAAACGTAACGAAACCAACGAATTGTTCATTCCGCCAGGCGCACGTCTGGGTGACAAGGTGGTGGAAGTCAGCCATCTGAGCAAATCCTATGGCGATCGTGTACTGATTGATGACCTCTCCTTCTCGCTGCCGAAAGGCGCGATTGTCGGCATCATCGGGCCGAACGGCGCCGGTAAATCGACCCTGTTCCGCATGATGTCGGGCCAGGAGCAGCCGGATTCCGGTTCTATCGAGCTGGGCGAAACCGTCAAGCTGGCGTCTGTTGATCAGTTCCGTGACGCGATGGACAACACCAAAACCGTGTGGGAAGAAGTCTCCGGCGGTCAGGATATTATGCGTATCGGCAACACCGAGATGCCGAGCCGTGCCTACGTGGGTCGCTTTAACTTTAAAGGCACCGACCAGGGCAAACGCGTTGGCGAGCTGTCCGGCGGTGAGCGTGGTCGTCTGCACCTGGCGAAACTGCTCCAGGTGGGCGGCAACCTGCTGCTGCTCGATGAACCGACCAACGACCTCGACATCGAAACCCTGCGCGCGCTGGAAAACGCCCTGCTGGAATTCCCAGGCTGTGCCATGGTGATCTCGCATGACCGCTGGTTCCTCGACCGTATCGCTACCCACATCATCGATTACCAGGATGAGGGTAAAGTGGAGTTCTTCGAAGGTAACTTCACCGAATACGAAGAGTACAAGAAACGCACCCTCGGCGCTGACGCGCTGGAGCCGAAGCGTATCAAGTACAAGCGTATGGCGAAGTAATTGCGCTAAGGCAATGATAAAAGGCACCCTTTTGGGTGCCTTTTTGTTTTATTACCGCAATTTGTGATCCCCTGCACCCACCCCCGTTGATCGGCCCAAAAAGCCGCCTGAATCTGCCTTCACTCCTGGGCTGTTGCCCGATGCTGCGCCTCGATGCGCTTTTTATACTCGCTGTTGACCTGATTTATCCCTCTCAGTCCCGGCCTTCTCCATAACTCTTCACGCCGGGCGTAACCCTTACGAGGTCTATGGCATGAAGATATCGTTGATCGAAGTGATGCGCCTCGCGATCCCCTTTGATGCGCATCGCCGTCCACCAGCGGAGCAGGAAACCACGTTTAACGCGGCCTCACCGTCCCTGAGCCGTATGGAAACGCTGCTGGTCAAAGTCACCAGCGATAGCGGCCTGGTGGGCTGGGGCGAGGCGTTTGGGCATCTGGCGAATCCGGTAAGCGAACAGGCGCTATGCAGCTTAGTCGCCCCTTTTTTCCTGCAACGCGAGCTGCCCGCCAGCCCGCAGGCCATCAGCACGCTGATGCAAAGCGCCGAACAGGCATTGCACGCCTTTGGGCGCAGCGGTCCGGTGCGTTACGCGCTGTCGGGCATTGATATCGCCCTGTGGGATCTGCTCGGCCAGCAGCGTCAGCAGCCGCTGTGGCAGCTGCTTGGCGCCCCGCGACAGCGGATTGAACGCTACGCCAGCCTGGTAAGCTACGCCAACGATCCCGCCGACGTGGCGGCACAGGTGCAGCGCGCCCATCAGCAGGGCTTCAGCACCCTCAAGCTGCATGAAACCACCTACCCCGCCATTGCCGCCGCACGCGCCGCGCTGCCAGCCGGGGTGGAACTGATGGTGGACGTGAACTGTCCGTGGACGCGCGAGCAGGCCAATGCGCAGGCGCATGAACTGCGCTCGCTGGAACTGGGCTGGCTGGAAGAACCGATCTGGCCGCCGGATGATTTTGACGGTTTATCCCAGCTGCGGCGCATCGGGGTGCCGCTGGCGGCCGGGGAAAATGTCGATGGCGATTTTGGCTTCGTCAATCTGCTGGAGAGTGGCGCGGTTGATGTGGCGCAGCCGAGCGTCGCCAAAGTGGGCGGCATCACCGCCGCGCTGCGGGTATTCGAGCTGACGCAGCAATATCGGGTGCGCGTGGTGCCGCACTGCTTCTACTACGGCGCAGGGATGCTGGCGACCGCTCATCTGGTGGCGCTGCTGCCGGACAGCGTCAAAATGGAGATCCCGTGGATCGATTTCGCCGCCCAACTCTATCCCGATCTGCCGCGTGACGTGAGTTTCACCCTGAGCGATCGCCCTGGCCTTGGTTATCTGCCGGATGAGCAGGTCTTGCAGGATTACCGGATATCCCATCTGCGCATTGATCAACGGGGAGTGCATCGTCATGTTTAAAAATTATCGCGTGGTGATCGCCCTGCTGCTGTTCTGCGCCGGGATGCTGAACTACCTTGATCGCGCTGCGCTGTCGGTGATGGCCCCGCTGGTGAAAAAGGATCTGGGGATCGATGATGCGCAGATGGGCATTCTGTTCAGCTGCTTCTTTATTGGCTACTGCCTGTTTTGCTTTCTCGGCGGCTGGGCAGCCGACCGCTTTGGCCCGCGCCGCGTCTACGCCTGGGCCGCCACTATCTGGTCGCTATTCTGTGGCGCAACCGCGCTGGTCACCGGTTTCGCCCACCTGCTGATTGTGCGTATGCTGTTTGGCATCGGTGAAGGGCCGATGGGCACCACCACCAATAAATCGATTGCTAACTGGTTTCCGCGTCAGGAAGTGGGCCGCGCGGTGGGCTTTACCAACGCCGGACAACCGCTGGGTGCGGCGATTGCCGCGCCGATTGTCGGGCTGGTGGGACTGAATTTTGGCTGGCGCATCGCCTTTGTGGTGATTGCCGCGCTGGGCTTTATCTGGGTGGCCTGCTGGCTGCTGCTGTTTCGTGACAAACCGGAGCTGCATCCGCGCGTCAGCGCGGCGGAAAGCCAGCTGATTATGCAGGCGCGCCCGGCCAGTCAGAGCCAGCGTTCACCCCAGCAGGATCAGCATTCGCTATGGCGTTACGTGCTGTCGCTGCCGGTGCTTGGGGTTGCCAGCGCCTTCTTCTGCTTTAACTACATCCAGTATTTCTTCCTCTCGTGGCTGCCCAGCTATCTCACCGATTTCCAGCATCTCGACATCAAAAGCATGAGCATTATCGGCATCCTGCCGTGGCTGGGCGCCACCCTGGGTTTCCTCGGCGGCGGCGTGGTGTGCGACATGCTGTTCCGCCGCACGCAGAACTTCCTGCTGTCGCGCAAGCTGGTGATTTTTGTCGGCCTGGCCGTCGCCGCGTTGTGCGTGCTGCTCACCGCCTGGAGCCAGAGCCTGGCGATGGCGGTGACGTTGATTACCCTCGCGAGCGTGTTTGCTTATATGACGCCGCAGGCGTGCTGGTCATTGTTGCAGGATATCGTTCCGGCAGGTCGAATCGGTACCGCAGGGGGTTTTGTGCATCTGCTGGCGAATCTGGCGGGGATTCTGTCGCCGGGCATCACCGGCTTCCTGATCCAGTACGGCGGCGGCTACCACACCGCGTTTGTGCTGGCGAGCGTGCTGGCGTTAACGGGGATGTTGCTGCTGGCGCTGCTGGTGCGGCAAAACGCGGTCAATACCCTGCGCGCGTTAGCCAGCCATTAACGGGTTTGCCGGACAGGGCGTCCGGCAATCTTTAACGCGGAACGTCGTCGCCCAGCATCTGTTTCACTAATTCGACACAGCGCAGGAAGCGCGTGTCGTAGTCATCTTCTTTCACATGCACGAATTCGATGTTGTTCTCACGCAGCATGGTCACTAACAGCGACTGAAACTCGCGGCGATCCACCGAACTGCCGAGGCTGCGCAAACCATCCGCCACCCAGGGTACGTTATTCTCCAGCAGGATCACCAGGTCGAAACGATATTCATCAATCAGCGCCTGCACAAAGGGGTGTTCACGCCCTTCGTACTTCAGGCAAAACGCCTGGGTGGTGACAAAATCGGTATCGATAAAAGCGACTTTGTTGGCGTATTTAACGGCAAAATCGATGTACTGCGCCTGCCCAAGCGCGATCTTGTCGTAGTCGGAATATTGCAGCGCCATCTCGTCACCGCCCAGGTGCGAGAAGACATAATCGCGGCCATACTCCCACGCGCTGCTGGTGTTGAAGATATTCGCCAGCTTATTCACCAGCGTCGATTTGCCGCTCGACTCACCGCCCAAAATCGCCACGGTACGCACAAAGAACGGCTTCACCTCGGTCGGGATATATTCCCAGTAGCGGAAAGGATCCTGGCGAATCTGGCCGCCGCTGATGCTCATAAACGATCGGCTGGGATCGAGCACCACCGCTTCTATACCGAGATGCTGCTGGTACATCGGCGCATCCGGCGCTTCGCTGGTATATACGCAATCCGCCTCAATCCCCTGCTCCGCCAGAAAGGTTTTCACCCCTTTGCTCCACACATCCCAGCCGTGCGGATAAGGTTCGATGCCTTCTTCATTGAAGGAGTGGATGCGGATATTTTTCTGGTATTTGAAGGTTTGCAGCAGCCAGCGCAGACGGTCGCTGATGGTCGGCTGTTGCGACATGGCGCTGTTTTCGAACAGCTCGCGATCGCGCGGATCGTCATGCCCCATGATGATATGCAGCTCGTCGACCTGGCTACAGGCGCGCTGGATCAGATAGATATGTCCGGTGTGCAGCGGATAGAACTTGCCAAACACCACGCCGACGGTTTTCTCGCGGCGCGGAAATTCCAGGCCGAGAAAGCGGTGCAACGCTTCCAGCTTTTGTGCGCTCGGGCTTTTGATTTTTGCATTCAGCAGCTGGCTTAAATAGCCTTTGGTCATCCCGCTGGCATCCGCCACCTGTTGCAGTGTGTGACCCTGCTGGCGAATGGCGGTTTTCAGGTAGTCAAATGATGACATCTGGTGCCTCCTGCATAGATATTGATATGGTCGCCATAAATGGCGTGATTCCATTGCGTGCGGCCATTGCTACGGTCGCCATAAATAGCGCCCCTACCGACACGTAGGGTCGGCATTGATGCCGACCAGGCCTGCTAAAGCTCATCCAGAATCGCCAGCGCATCGGCCAGCTTCTTCGCGCTATATACCTTCATACCGTCCATCGGCTTTTTCGGCGCATTGCCCGCAGGCACAATCGCGCGTTTAAAACCGTGCTTGGCCGCTTCAGAAATACGTTCCTGACCGCTCGGCACCGGGCGAATCTCACCGGCCAGCCCGACTTCGCCGAAGATCACCAGATCCTGCGGCAGAGGACGATCGCGCAGGCTGGAGACCATCGCCAGCAGTAATGCCAGGTCAGCGCTGGTTTCCGTGACTTTAACGCCGCCGACGACGTTGACGAACACATCCTGATCCGCCATCTGCAAACCGCCGTGACGATGCAGCACCGCCAGCAGAATCGCCAGACGGTTCTGCTCCAGCCCTACGGCGACGCGGCGTGGATTGCCCATCATCGAGTGATCCACCAGCGCCTGGATCTCCACCAGCAGCGGACGTGTGCCTTCCCACACCACCATCACCGAACTGCCCGAGGTGATCTCATCACCGCGTGACAGGAAGATGGCAGACGGGTTGCTGACCTCGCGCATCCCCTGCTCGGTCATGGCGAACACCCCCAGCTCATTCACCGCGCCGAAGCGGTTCTTATGGCTGCGCAGGGTACGAAAACGTGAATCGGCATCGCCATCCAGCATCACCGAACAATCGATGCAGTGCTCCAGCACTTTTGGACCGGCCAGCGAGCCATCTTTGGTGACATGACCCACCATTACAATCGCCACGCCGCGCGTTTTGGCGAAGCGCGTCAGGTAGGCTGCGGTTTCACGCACCTGGGCGACGCTGCCGGGCGAGGACTGGATCTCCGCCATATGCATCACCTGGATCGAGTCGATCACCATCAGCTTCGGCTGTTCCTGCTCGGCGATCAGGCAGATCTGCTCGATGCTGGTTTCCGACAGCATATTCAGATTTTCGGTCGGTAATCCCAGACGATGGGCGCGCATCGCCACCTGTTGCAGGGATTCTTCGCCGGTGACGTACAGGGTTTTCATCCCTTCCGCCAGCCTGCACATCACCTGCAACAGCAGCGTCGATTTACCGGCGCCAGGGTTGCCGCCAATCAGGATGGCACTGCCAGGCACCACGCCGCCGCCGAGCACGCGGTCGAACTCTTTAAAGCCGGTGGAGAAGCGCGGCAACGCCTCAAGACTGATCTCCGACAGCTTCTGCACCCGGCTGGGGCCAGCGCTACCAGCGTAGCCGCTCAGACGCTCATTGCGCGCAGCGGCAGGCGAGGCGGCAATGCGCACCTCGGTGATGGTATTCCACGCGTGGCAGGCGCTGCATTGCCCCTGCCAGCGCGGGTAGTCAGCGCCACATTCATTACAGACAAAGGCGCGTTTTGCCGCTTTGGCCAAATCAGTTCCTTAATTAACGCTCTTCGTGAATCAGGCTGCCGCTCAGGATGCAGAACACCCCCATCAGGTCAGCGTGACGGATGATGACTTCCGTCTGCTCATTCACTTTGGGTTTAGCATGATAGGCGATACCCAGCGCCGCGGTTTTAATCATCGGCAGGTCGTTGGCGCCATCGCCGATGGCGACGGTCTGATCGGCGGCGATATTGAAACGCTGCGCCAGATTATTCAGGGTATCGGCTTTATGTTGCGCATCGACAATCTGCCCCAGCACCTGGCCGGTCAGTTTGCCGTCGCGGATTTCCAGTTCATTCGCCACCGCCGCAGAGAGATGCAGCGTGTCGCGCAGGTAGTCGGCGTAATAGGTGAAGCCGCCAGAGGCAATCGCCACCTGCCAGCCCAGCGCCTGCAACTTTTGCACCAGCGTGGTCAGGCCCGGCATCAGCGGCAGCGCATCGCGAACCTGCCTGAGGATATTGGCATCCGCCCCGGTCAGAGTGCCGACGCGTTCGCGCAGACTGGCTTTAAAATCCAGTTCGCCGCGCATCGCACGCTCGGTCACTTCCGCCACGCGCTCACCGCTGCCCGCCAGTTTAGCGATCTCATCGATACATTCGATCTGGATAGCGGTGGAATCCATGTCCATAACCAGCAGGCCCGGCGTTTTCAGATGCGGGATCTTGCCGAGCGGCGCCACGTCAAAACCCGCCTCGTGAGCCAGTCTGGCGGCGCGCGCCGTCAGTGAGCCAGCCAGGCGAATCACCTGATACTCATCAACATTCCAGGCGCTGACGATCACCATCGCCGCCGCCAGCTGATGCTGATAGTCGGTAAGCTTTTGTTTATCAAGCCCGCGCCCATACAGTAACCAGCCAGTCCGACCGGCACGGTAATCCAGCGGCATCACTTCATCACCGCTGAGGGAAAGGGGTAAGCCCGGCCAGAGTGAGACATCGGCGGGCAGATCGCACCAGGTAAGACGATTTGGCATTACAGCTCCTGTAGGGACAACAAAACCACGCAAGAGGCTACCTTGTCTGCGCGGGTTCTGGCAACATAATTGCCAGCCTTTCTGCTGTTACGTCACACGGGTTTCTGATGGTTAAAACCGCACTGAAATTTCGCCTGCATCGCACGGTGATTGTTCTTATCTCGCTGGCCCTGTTAGTGGTGCTGATGCAGGGTGCATCCTGGTTTAGTCTCGGCCATCAAATGGCGCGCTCCGAACAGGTGGAGGAGCTGGCGCGCACCCTGACGAAACAGGTGGCGTTCAGCCTCAATCCGCTGATGGATAATAGCGACGACAATCGCCCGCAGATTGAAGCCATCCTGCAACAGCTCACGGACAACAGCCGCATTCTGGATGCCTCGGTTTACGACGATGATGGCAACCTGGTGGCGCACAGCGGCGAAAGCATCAACGTGCGCGACCGCCTGGCGCTCGACGGCAAACGCGCGGGCAGCTACTTCAACCATCAGATTGTACAGCCGCTGAATGGCAAAGACGGCCCGCTGGGCTTTCTGCGCGTCACGCTGGATACCCATGTGCTGGTCACCGAATCGCGTCAGGTGGATAACACCACCAATATCCTGCGTCTGATGATGCTGCTGGCGCTGGCGATTGGCATCATCCTTACCCGTACCCTGCTGCGCGACCGCCGCACCCGCTGGCAGCAGTCACCGTTCCTGCTCACCGCCAGCACCCCGGTGAAGGAAGACAAAGAGGAAGAAGAGGCGGAAGCGGAAAAAGAACAAACGCCTTAAGCCATCTTTGCCAGCGTCACCGCCAGCAGCAGTGAAGTGATATCCGCCATTGCGCCCCCGGATGAATAGATACTTGCATAAAAAAAAGCCCGCTCAGCGGGCCTTATCAGGGATGGTTCATCCTGTTGATGAATAGATACTCTTACGATTTTGTCAGCAAGGTTTCCAGCTCTGGCAGGCTACTTACCTGCCAGTCCGGCGTGATCGCTGCCGGTAAGGGTCGGGTGCCGTGGTCAAGCCAGCAGGTTTTCAGCCCGGCATTCATGCCACCCAGAATATCGGATTCCGGTGTGTCGCCCACCATCAGCACCCGCTCACGCGGCGGATTACCAAGCAGCTGCAACGTATGATCGAAGATGCTGCGATCGGGCTTCGGCACGCCAACCTGCTCTGAAATCACCAGCGCGTCAAAATAGTCGCGGAAACCGGTGCGTTCGAGCCGCGCCTGCTGCAACGCGGTGAAGCCATTGGTGATAATCGCCATCTTCACTTTGCCGTGCAGCGCGTTGAGCAAACTGGCTGCGCCGGGCAACGGCAGGCAGATTTCTGCCATCGCGCTAAGAAACCCGTGGTTCAGCACTTCCGGCGCCACGCTCAGCTTTTTGCCCCAGCCGGTAAAGCGGCGCGTCTGTAGCTGCAACGCTGAGATCGTACCGTTCTGATAATCGACCCACAGCGGTTTGTTGATCGCCTGATAATCGGCGTAGTCCTGATCGGTGAATTGCACGTCATAACCGGCAAACAGTCGTTGCAGACCGGCATAGGCGTCGAAGTGGAAGAGTGTGTCATCCGCATCAAACAGGATGCAGTCCCAGTCGTTTAACATAGATCTCCTAAGACAAAACGCTACAGCGTTAACGCCATGATGATGGCATCTTCTCGTCCGCTGGCAGTGGGGTAATAATTGGGACGGCGGCTTACCTGGTGAAACTCCAGTTGCTCATATAACGCAATCGCCGCCTGATTTGAGGCGCGGACTTCCAGCCACAGCGTCATCACGTCGCGCCTGGCCAGCTCGTCAATCAGATGCTGCAATAGCTGGCGCGCATAACCACGGCGCTGAAAATCCGGGTCTATCGCGATATTGAATAACGAAGCCTCATCCAGCACCACCTGGGTGATGGCAAAACCGACCAGCCTGCCTTCCGCCTCGAAGCGGAAATTTAAAAAACGCTCACCCTGATTGCTGGCAAACGTCTGCTCGCTCCAGGGAAACGCATGGCTGCGGCGTTCAATTGCCAGCAGCTGCGGCTGGTCTTCAGGGGTGATGAAAGAGATGGCTGTCATGGTCACACATCTGTTGCCACAGGGCGCGTTTTGCCGCGCCGCTGCTGACTAATTCATTGAAGGAGGCGGTCGCAAACGTGACGCCATTAAAAGGATATTCGCTCTCGACACCCAGCAACCAGCCAGCACAATCCACCTGTTCCGGTAGCATCTGCAACTGTTCGGGCGTCAGCGCCATCACCTGTGCGGGCTGAAGATTCAGCGTACGCAGTACATCGCGGATGAGCGGTTCATGCAGCGCAGGCGCATGTTCAGCCACCAGCACCAGTCGGGTGTCTGACGACAGCCGAACCGCAATTTCGCCTTGCAGCACGCGCGGACGCCGCAGCTGATACTGCGTAATCCCCATTTGCTGTAAAAGCCAGTCGCGCCTTGAAGTCATGCTGTTACCCGTTGTGCCGCCCTAATGCGACGCTATGCTAGCAAACCCATCGAACATGCGCCAACAAAGCACTATAATCCCCGCTCTGATTTAACAGGAGCCATCCATGTCTGCTTTTACCCCGGCCAGCGAAGTGATTCTGCGCCACAGTGATGAATTTACCGCCCGCCATGTTTTGTTTGCTGGCGATTTGCAGGATGACCTGCCCGCTCAGCTTGAAACCGCGTCAACCCGCGTGCACACCCAGCAATATCATCACTGGCAGAACCTCAGCCGTCGCCTCGCAGAGCGCGCGGTGTATGGCCTGGTCGCAAGTGCGGCAGATGTTGAAGGCTGCGATACCCTGGTCTACTTCTGGCCGAAGAACAAACCGGAAGCGCAGTTCCAGCTGCAAAACCTGCTTTCGCTGCTGCCGGTTGGCAGCGATATCTTTGTGGTGGGTGAAAACCGCAGCGGCGTGCGCAGCGCCGAAGGGATGCTGGAGTCCTGGGTTAAACTGGAGAAGATCGACAGCGCGCGCCGCTGCGGCCTGTATCACGGCCAGCTGGAACAGCAGCCGGGCTTCGATGCCGCCGACTTTGGCGACAGTTATATGCTGGATCACCTCACCATTCACACCCAGCCGGGCGTGTTCAGCCGTGATGGCCTCGACGCCGGCAGCGCCCTGCTGCTCTCCACCCTGACGCCGCACACCAAAGGCAAAGTGCTGGATCTCGGCTGCGGCAGCGGCGTGCTGGCCACGGTGCTGGCTCAGCATTCGCCGAAAGTGCGTCTGTGGCTGTGCGATGTGCAGGCTGCGGCGATAGAAGCCAGTAAAGCTACGCTGGCGGCCAACGGCCTTGAGGGCGAAGTGTTTGCCAGCAACGTGTTCTCGGATGTGACCGGCCGCTTTGATCTGATTATCTCCAACCCGCCGTTCCATGATGGTCTGCAAACCAGCCTGGACGCCGCCAACACGCTGATCCGTGGCGCGGTAAAACATCTCAACAGCGGCGGCGAGCTGCGTATTGTCGCCAACGCCTTCCTGCCTTACCCGCAGGTGCTGGATGAAACCTTCGGCAACCATGAAGTGCTGGCGCAAACCGGACGCTTCAAAGTGTATCGCGCGGTTTACGGTCGCGGCGCTAAAGCACGTTAATTCAGCGATTTTGCTGGCGCGGCGGCAGAAACGTTGCTTTTTGCAGCAATCGTTTCACCGTCGCGAAATATGTGTTGACGCACTGAGTAAAATCTCTAAAATGCGCCTCCGTGGTTAGCAATACTTAAGGTATTGCAGGTATGCGAAGGTGGCGGAATTGGTAGACGCGCTAGCTTCAGGTGTTAGTGTCCTTACGGACGTGAGGGTTCAAGTCCCTCTCTTCGCACCAAAAACCATGATAGTTCATATCGCACTGCACTGAGCGAAGGTGGCGGAATTGGTAGACGCGCTAGCTTCAGGTGTTAGTGTTCTTACGGACGTGAGGGTTCAAGTCCCTCTCTTCGCACCAATGCGGTGATATGAACAGACAACTCGATGCGAAGGTGGCGGAATTGGTAGACGCGCTAGCTTCAGGTGTTAGTGTCCTTACGGACGTGAGGGTTCAAGTCCCTCTCTTCGCACCAACGTTGTCACCCTGCCTGGTAATATTTCCCGATTTGAACGACATCCCTCACGCTTATGCGTGATTTTGTCGTTTCTGCGTTTCAGATAATGTGAAAATTCACCGACACCGCCGCTACACCACCGGCCAGCGCCAGGCAGGATGGCAGCAACAGATAATGACGCAGGCGATGATGAAACAGCATCACCACCGTCAGCAGCAGCGCCACAATCATCACTACCCGCCACTGGCTGAAACTGGGTTCCCATAACGCGAAGACCGGCATAGCCGCACAAGGCAACAGCACGCCCCAGCCGCTGTCCAGACGTTTACCCATAATCCAGCTCACGCCCCATAAGCCGCAGGCAGCCATCATCGCCATGATCATCGCGCAACCCTCAAATGATAAGTATTCCCATTATCATATGATAATATTTCTCATCTTGCAGCGGTTTTTTCAGACGAACCGTCATGCGGATGACAGTGCTACTGGAAAATGCTAAATTGCCGCCGATAACTATTTAGATAACACAGCAATAATGTGCTCACTATCCTGGCAGGGAGAATATCCCGGCCTGGTAGCGCTTTGATATTTCAGGGCTGTCACGAGTAATAATAATGAATTTACAATCTTATGAAGAATTGAAACACAGCAAATATCGTCTCTCGCTGATGCTTTTTCTGTTTTTAAATGTCGCTGTTTCACTATTTTGTTTGTTGCCATTTTTAGGGGAAGAGTCCAGCGCCCATTCGCTGCCGGCCGCACTGGTAGCGGGCTGTAGCATCACGTTGCTGCTCATCTGCTTAATCAGCCCAAAACGGAAATTACCGCTATTAAATCCTGTCGCGCTGTTATTCGGTGCATTATGGGCATGGCACATCAACCACAAGTACCATCTGGTTTTTTATTTCGATGGCAGCTTTTTAATAATCAGCCTGTTAAGCGTATTTTTTGTCAGTGCGATTGCGCTCAGTGATTATTTAGTCGCATTCTGCTTACACATCACGCCGCCGGTATTAACGGTTTTATTGCTGGATGATGGCCAGCATTTAGTGATGATTTTGTTCACCATCGCCCTGCCGTTAAGCGGGTTTTCATTGCACCACCTGATGCGCCGTCGCTTCGACCATTTCACCCGCCGTTTGGTGCGTCAGCTATATGAAGAGAAAGAGAGTTTCAGCGATTTAAGTATGCTCGACCCGCTAACCGGCCTGTATAACCGGCGCGGGCTTAAAAACCGGCTCGATACCATTCTGGAAAACCACGCGGGCAGCCACTTTGTGCTGCTGCTGGATATCGACCATTTCAAAGCCTATAACGACAACTACGGCCATGCGATGGGCGATCAGGCACTGGCGCGCGTCTCGGTAGCGATTCGCGATGCGGTGCGCTCACGCGATGTGGTCACGCGTTATGGCGGCGAGGAGTTTCTGGTGCTGATGACCAACGTCAACGCCTCGATTGCCATGAAACTGGCTGAGCGCATTCGCCAGTACGTGGTCGATCTGGAAATCCCCCATCGTTTTAATGAGAAGGTCTCGACCCACGTCACCATCAGCGCGGGCATTGCGCCGATCTTTGATGATGATTTTGACCAGGCGGTCTCCAACGCTGACCGTGCGTTATATGTGGCGAAAAATCAGGGGCGCAACACCATTCTTGCCTGGGAAGATCTGCCGAAGACGTCGTTAGCCAGCAAAGATTTTGTCTGACGCCACAGAGATTCACCGCCCTGCGACGGTGAATCTCTGCGCTGGCTTGTAGGCTTAAGCGGGAACGATTATCATTCGTTCTTCGCTTCCCGTTTTCACTCAGGACCGGTATGCCTACTATCACCCGTCAGGATCATCGCTTCAGCGAACATCCTCTGATCTTTATGCAGCGCGACCGCTCCCTGGCGAGCACGCTGGAAGATCTGATGCGTGAGCAGCGCAGTTACATGCTGGAAACGATAAAACTCGGCCAGACCGCCCCCGCCGGCACCCTGACGCTGGCCGACTGGTCCAGCCCGCAGCATTATCGCCGCCTGACCCAGCGCTACAGCGATCAGCTGTATCGCAACCATCCTGATGTCCCGCATGAAGCGAAGCCGCTCCAGTCGCTTTGGGCGCAGTGGTATTTCGGCCTGTTGTTGCCGCCGCTGATGCTGGCGCTGTTGCTGGAACCGCGCGCGCTAAACTGCGACCCGCATTTCATTCATGTGGAATTCCATGAAACCGGCCATCCCTGCGCCTTCTGGATTGATGTACGGGAAGATGACGAGGCACGCTACCTCAGCCCACAGCAGCGCATCGATCGCCTGATTCAGCAGCACCTGATCCCGGCGGTCAACGGCATGGCGCAGCACGGCGACATCAACGCCAAACTGATCTGGAATAATATGGGTTTCTCCTTTCACTGGTTCCTCGGCGAGCTGAAAACCCTGCTGCCCGCCCCTCTGGTGCAGCAACTGGAGCAGGCGCTGTTCTTTACCCGCACGCTGCTGGATGGCAGCGACAATCCGCTGTATCGCACCATGATCCCGCGTAACGGCGAGATGGAGCGTCGCAGCTGCTGCCAGCGCTACCGCATCCCCGATATTGAGCGTTGTGGTAACTGCACATTAAAAGTGGTGTAGAGTTCGCGCATTCTGTTACAGATTCTCTTTTTCTCCCGTTTACAGCTGAAAAGGCTTATGGCAGCTTTTAGGCTTCGTTTTTGCCGGAGAAAAAAATGAGCCTGGAGTCGGTACGGCACTTCTTTGCCGAACATGCACCGGATATCGACATCATCGAGATGCCGGAAAGCACCGCCACCGTTGAACTGGCCGCTCGCGTCCACGGCGTAGAGCCGGGGCAGATCGCCAAAACCCTGTCGCTAAAAGTGAAAAATAGCGTGGTGCTGATTGTCACGCGCGGCGATGCACGCCTCGACAATCGCAAACTGAAAACGGCGCTCGGCGCCAAAGCCCGCATGTTGAGCGTCGATGAAGTGGTGAACTGGACGGGTCATCCGGTCGGCGGCGTCTGCCCGTTCGGGCTGGAAAATCCGCTGACCGTATATTGCGATGTCTCACTGCGCAGCTTTGCGGAAGTGCTGCCCGCAGCCGGCTCGATTCATAGCGCGATACGCATTTCGCCGCAGCGTATGGCCGATCTCACTGCGGCAAAATGGATAGACGTCTGCGAGGCGCGTTAACGCTGCTCGCGCGTCACGGCACCGGAAATTTCGATGCCGCGCGTTTCACGCCCAAAGGCGACAAACACGCAAATCAGCACCGCGACCGTCCCGGCAACAATCGCCATTCCCAGGCCATAGTTGCCGTCATGTGCCTCGGCAATGCGCGACTGCAAGGTCGCATTGACCGAGGCAATCAGGTTACCCAGCTGGTAAACAAAGCCTGGCAGCACCGCACGCGCATTGGCGGGCACCAGCTCGGTCAGATAGGTCGGCACCACGCCCCATGCGCCCTGCACCATAAACTGCATCAGAAACGCGCCAATGCCAATCATCCATGAACCGCTGGAGAACGCCCACAGCGGCAGCACCGGCAGCGCCAGAAACGACGCCAGGATGATGGCTTTTTTACGTCCGATACGTTCCGACAGCGAACCAAAGAACACGCCGCCGAGCATCGCCGCGATGTTGTAGCTGATGGCGATAATACTCACGGTATGCGGATCAAACTGGTGCTGTACTTTGAGGAAGGTGGGATAGAGATCCTGCGTCCCGTGGCTGAAGAAGTTAAAGCAGGCCATCAGCAGCACCATATACACGCAGATTTTCCAGTGCTGGCGAATAATCGGCAGCAGCGCAGTACTCTCCTTGCGCGCGCGTGCCGCCAGCCATACCGGCGATTCCGGCACT
Source organism: Pantoea sp. X-Soil-TKNS-1207 (assembly GCF_059730485.1). Lineage (NCBI taxonomy): Bacteria > Pseudomonadati > Pseudomonadota > Gammaproteobacteria > Enterobacterales > Erwiniaceae > Pantoea > Pantoea sp. X-Soil-TKNS-1207. The sequence continues at coordinate 680,362 of NZ_AP035958.1, read as the reverse complement.
TTAAAATAGATAAACGGCAGCAGCAGAATCGGCAGCGCGCCAATCATAAACATGCCACGCCAGCCAACGCTCTCGAAGAACAGACCAAAGATGATCGACGCCAGCAGATAACCGCACGGATAACCCGCCTGGAAAATGCCCGACATCAAACCGCGCGAGCGGTCCGGGATGGTTTCCATCGCCAGCGACGAGGCCACGCCCCAGATCCCGCCCATCGCCACGCCGTAAATCACGCGGAACGTCAGGAAGGCGGCAAAGTTGGGTGACCAGGCCGATAGCAACTCAAACAGCGAGAACATCACGATGTTGAGCATCAGAATCGGCCGACGACCAAATTTTTCCGCGAGACGACCAAACACCAGCGCGCCAATCGGTCGCACCGCCAGCGTGAGCATAATCGCGAGAGAAACATCAGAAACGCTGGTGTGAAAATACTGGGCAAGATCGCTGAGTACAAACACCAGGATAAAGAAGTCGAACGCATCCAGCGTCCAGCTGGCGAAACTGGCAAAAGCCACATTTCGCTGCGTCGCAGTCCAGTTAAACATAGGGGGTATCCTGTCTGACAGCGTCCGGTTCGTTGGCCGGACATTTTTGTGAACGTTACCGTGCGAATGATTGCAACGGTTATTATTATGTTAACCATTTGTATATAGCATGTCAGAAAGGCGGGTTGTGGCGGGGAATTGTCAGCGAGTGCATCGGGATGTAAGAAGGCATGTCATCGGACACAGGCGTAAATGACGGCCATCACCCGAGGGATGACCGCCATTCATTTAGCGATTCAGATCGTTAAAAGCCTGTTCGATAATATTGAGCAGCAGCGGATTGTCCACGCTGTGCAACACATGTACCAGCGCGCCGCTATTTTCGGGCACGCCAATATCCAGCCGCAGCGGGGTGCGGTAGCGCCAGCTTTTACCGCGCGTAGCACCGGCACGCAGCTCCACATCGACGTGATAATCCATGCCGTCGGCAACGCGTTGATTTAGCAGCCAGGCCACCACCAGCGCATCGTGAATCCAGCAGCCCGGCAGATGGCGGGTACGGATCGAGTAATCAATCCAGGGTCGCAGGGTTTCACGCACAAACTGCGTCAGCGGATGATCGCAGCCGGTGAGACAGTTGAGATCCTGATGCGTCAGCAGGGTTTGCGTCGTGACATCCATCGGCACCAGCGTGATGGTAGCGCCGCTGTGCAGCACCTGATGCGCGGCTTCCGGGTCGAGGCCGAAATTGGTGTCTTTGACGTAATCGTCCAGCGCAAACACGCCGCCCATAATCACAATCTCCGCCACCGCTTCAGCCATCTCAGGATAACGTTGCAGAGCCAGCGCCACGTTGGTTAACGGGCCGATGGCGACCAGCGTGAATTCGCCGGGATTGTCACAAATCAGCTGGCCCATCACGCCTGCGGCATCATTGCCATCGGCCGGGATCAGCTGCGGCTGACGGACACCGCGCCACAGTTCCGCCAGCTTTTCATCCTTCACGCCATCAAGACGCGCACGCCACGGCGCCGGATCTTCACGCAGCGCCTGCAACGCGCCCTGCATGACCGGAATATTCTGGCCCAGCCGTTGCAGCAGATCTTTCGCCACCTGCGCCCCCACCGCACTCGGCGTATTGCCGCTGACGGTGGTAATTAACTCGAGCGACAACGACGGCGATGCCAGCGCTAACGCCAGCGCCAGGCCGTCATCGGTGTTTGCACCGGCAATACCATTCCCCGGATCACAATCAATAATCAATCTTTTCATAATGTTATTTATTTTCGGCTGATGATTTGACAACCACAGGACTCACCGATTTCAAGATGGTGAGGAAATTCCGCCAGCTCCGCTTCGCCATTCCAGTTTTTCAGCATGGCAATCGCGCGCTGCGCCATTTCGCGCAGCGGCTGGCGTACCGTTGTCAGCGTCGGCACATGAAATGCCGACTGCTCGGTACCGTTAAAGCAGACCAGCGCGACGTCCTGCGGGACACGCAGCCCGCGCTCGGAAAAGGCGCGAATACAGCCAATCGCCTGCCCTTCATTGCTGGCGAACAGGGCGCGCGGAACATGGCCAGTCTCAAGCATCCGCCGTGCCGCATCGTAACCGCCCTGACGTGAATAGCTGGCGGGGTAGATCAGCGCATCATCCGCCTGCAACCCCTGCTCCGCCATCGCATCGCGCCAGCCCTGAATACGATCCTGAGCATTCAGCATCTCCAGCGGACCACTGATCATCCCCACCTGCTGATAACCGTGGCTCAGCAGATGCGCCGTCACCTGACGCGCCGCTTCACGCTCATTCACCCGCAACATGCTCACGCCGGGTTGCGGCTCGACGCGATCCAGCATGACAAAGGGCGTACCGCTGGCTTTGATCACATCAATATAGGGGTGGCGATCGACGCTATTGTAAAACAGGCCATCAACCTGCCGGTTCAGCAGACCCTGAATTAATTCCAGCTCGCGCTGACGGTCATCACCGGCATCGCCCAGCAACATTACGTGGCCGTGATGCAGTGATTCCTGCAATAACAGGTGCGCCATCGAGGCGACGAAGGGGTTGGCAATGTTCGGCACAATCAGGCCGAAGGTTTTGGTGCTGCCGGATGCCAGCGCACGCGCTACGGCATTTGGCCGATAACCGGTTTGCTCAATCGCAGCCAGCACGCGCAGCCGGGTGGCTTCCGCCACCGGGCGCGGTCCATTGTTGATAACGTAACTCACCACAGCCACTGACGTGCCTGCGGCTTTCGCCACATCGCTGCGGGTTACATTACCGGATGATGATTTTGCCAATACCTTACCTCTGTTCTGCCCTGTAGCACTTATCGCGCAGGTTTTTGCTGACGGCGCTGAGATGCGTGACAAATCGCGCCGTTACAGGACAGGTACGTTTTGCTCAACAAATTTACTGCCGTCAGATAGCATCTTCCGGCAGGTTCAGGTCACGCCCACGCGTTTCCGGCGCCACAAAGGTGGTGAGGAAACCGATGGTCGCCATCACGGAGAAATAGACGGCAATCGCCCACCAGTGGCCGGTATACGACAGCAGCGCCGCCGCCACTAAAGGCGCAGTGCCTCCTGAAAGCATAGACCCCAGCTCTTTCGCCACCGCCATCTTGGTGTAACGATGTTTTACGCCAAACAATTCCACGCCCCACGCCGCCTGCACGCCATAGATGCCGAGCGAGGCCAGCGCCATCCCCACCACAATCACCGGAATAACGATCGCCGGCTCACGGCTGTCCAGCAGATGGAAAGCGGGCCACGCATAGAACATCAGCAGCAGGCAGAAGACACGATAAGTGATGCGACGGCCGAAACGATCGGAGAGCCAGCCGGCGAAAGGAATAATCAGGAAGCCCAGCAGGGAGGCGATAAACACCGCAGTGGTGGGTACCGATTTGTCCACCATCAGCACTTTCGCCACGTAACCGACGATAAAGCCCTGCGCCAGATAGGAAGGACCGTTTTCGCCGATACGCAGGCCTATCATGGTCCAGAAAGAACGGCTGCGCTGCCAGAAGCTACGGTTATCAACCTCGGCTGGCTGGCTCGCCAGCGTGGCGTGACGTTCCGCCTGCAATACGGCTTGCTGACGTTCAAACACCGGGGTTTCGCGCAGATGACGGCGGAGCCACAAGGCGACCAGCGCAATCAGCACGCTGCTGAGGAACGGAATACGCCAGCCCCAGGCCAGCAGGCTTTGCTGGTCCATCTGCACCACCGCCAGCCAGACCAGCGAGGCGATCAGCGTGCCGCTGTTGGAACCGAGCGCAATCACTGACGAAACCAGCCCACGACGTTCAACTGGCGCATATTCGCCCAGCATCACCGTCCCGCCGGACAGCTCCGCCCCCGCGCCCAGCCCCTGGGTAAAACGCAGCAGCACCAGACACGCCGGCGCCCACACGCCGATGGTGGCGTAGGAAGGAATCAGACCAATCAGCGTGGTGGAAGCGCCCATCAGGATGATGGTGGTGATCATCACCACCTTGCGTCCTTTACGGTCGCCTATCCAGCCAAACAGCAGCGCACCAATCGGACGGGCAATAAAGCCCACCGACCAGGTGGCGAAACTGGACATCAGCGCCATAGTCGGGCTGGCTTCGGGGAAGAAGACATCGCCAAAAATGATACCGGCCGCCAGGCCATAGAGCGCGAAATCCGCGTACTCCATTGCCGTGCCCAGCCAGCAGGATAAGGTGGCGCGCCAGAAATCTTTGCGGCCGGAGGAGGTTTCGAGCCGCGCATCGGCAGCCGAAGAAGAAGACAGTGCGCGTTGTTGCGAAACGGATTGATGTACCGTCATAACCATTTCCCTGATAGATGAAGATCGATCAAACAAACGCCCTTCCGTGGGTAGGTTCCCTTGCAACAAGCGGAACGCCACGGTGGCGACGTAGAGTGGGCATACCTGGATGAAAGTTCAGTAAAGGATTCCCTGGTGTTGGAATTCTTCTATTCGCCGGACTTCGCCGATGTTTTTTCCATCGGTCGCATTAATAGGGCAAATGTAACTGCGTCATCTCAAGGCCAACTTCGTCTCTGGCACCGTGAGCTATCACTGTGCGCACAGTCTATCTACGCGCGTAGATAAATCAAGTGATCTGAGCAAAAATAATTAATTTATCTTTACTATCATTCAGAGATTAGCGATAAAAATGGCGGCAATTCATGACATTACACTCAGTGCCCGTGTACAAAATAGCATCCCTGACGGGTGTAATTAACGATTTTTGCTTATCATTAACGAGGTGGCGGCTGAACCTGCATCGCGCTTCTTGTCGCATATTTCAGTTAAGTTTTGATGACAGATGCGAATTTGTCCTAAATCCTACCGGCCTGGCTGGTTCCACGGCCATCTGCATTACACTGGAGAAAATATTCAGGAGCGTTATGACCATCATCCTTATGCGACACGGCAAACCCGATCATCCGGTAAGCGGGCGCTTCACGGCGCGGGCGCTGGCCGACTGGTGCGAAGGTTACGACCAGGCGGATATCTGCGATTCACCGCCGCCCCGCAGCGCAGCGATTGCGCGCCTGGCCAGTGTGATCGCCTCCAGCCCGCTGCCGCGCGCCCGCTCATCACTGGCGCGATTAGGATTGCAGCCTGATGCGGTGGATGCGTTGTTCAGCGAAGTGGCGATTCCTCATCTGCCGTTTGAACGGCTGCATCTGCCGCTTAACGTCTGGCTGGCGCTACTGCGCCTGCTGTGGTTGTGCGGCTACGCAGGAAAAGTGGAATCGGTGCAACATGCGCGCCAGCGTGCGCAGCAGGCCGCCGACAAACTGATTGTGCTGTCGAACAGCGGCACCGTGTTGCTGGTCGGTCACGGCATCATGAATAAACTGATCGCCCGTGAGCTGCGCAAACGTGGCTGGCAGGCCGAAAAGCACGCCAGCAGCCGCCACTGGAGCAGCGCCATCTATCATCGGCCCTTTATCTAGCCGCTGAGAGTGAAGTAGCTCAGCACTTCACAGCCGGTACCGGCCTGTGGCGTGGCAATCACCTTCATCTGCGCCAAATCGATCACGCTCAGCGAGCCATCGCCCTCATTGGCGATCAGCAGCGTGCGATTATCGTCGCTGAAGCAGCCATCCATCGGCTTATTTCCCACCGCAATGTCGCCCAGCGGATTGAGCAGATCGTCAAACAGGGTGATTACCGCCTCGTGATCGCCAATCGCCACCAGCCGCTCACCGTTAGCGCTGAAGCGCACTACCTGGCATGGCTGCTGATGTCCCGGCAGCCGCAGCCGCTGACGGATGCGATGGCTCTGGCGATCCACCACATACAGCAGCGGTACATCAGCCGCGCTGGCGACCAGATAGGGATGTTTCGGCGATGCCGCGATACCGGCAATCGGACCGGGCAGCAGAATGGTATCGATGACCCGCCCTTCTGCCTCGCACAGATCGACCACCGTAATGCTGGCGTCCTCTTCGTTGTCGGTAAACAGCTTACGTCCGCTGGGGGAGAGCGCCAGCCGGTGTGCGTTATGCGAGGGTAGCGCGATGGTTTTCTCCAGCCGATCGCTGGCAGGATCAATCACCGCCACCGCCGCGCTGTTTTCACAGCAGAGATAGACTTTGCCGTCGCGCCCCAGCTGGCCGCTGTGCGGCGACTGCAACGGCGAGAGATCGATAAAGCCGCTGATGGCGCGCTGACGCAGGTCAATCACCGCCACTTTGTGGCCGGGATGAGGGTTGTCGCCGTGGACGCCATCGCCGTAAATCGGGACATAGGCCTTCTCCCATTGTGGCAGCATCAGTAATTCGTGCGGACGCGGTGGAAAAGCATTCAGCTCCTGCTCCACGGCAAAGGTATCCGGGTTAAGAAACAGCACGCGATTGCCCTGCTTGTCGACCGCCAGTAATCCATGGTGGTGTGGCTGCATAGCTTCTCCTTTTTTTAACATCTGCCTTTAAGCGTAGCTAACCTGCATCGGCGGTGGGCCAGGCCAGTGAAAAATACAGTCTCGTTAACCGGTGTATTGAAGCGCATTTTTTAACCCACGCCACGCTCTGCCACCCCCGGATGTTATTTTATTAGGAATAGTCTTAAAGCGGATAAATTAAAAAATCAGCCTCACATTAATTAATTCCACGATAACTTTAACGCCGTCGGCTCATTCATTTTCCGGTTTATCTGAAAGAGAAAGAAAATGATAGCCTCGCGCGCAGGAATGTTTTATTAAGCAAGGGTGAGTCTTTTACACACAGCCGTGAGGAAACAAGAAGCGCGCCCACGCGCCAGCATCAGGGAATCCACTACCGTATAATCACAATAATCAGGTGCACCATGACAAAAAAACGCCTACACACTGCCCGTATGCTGTGGCACAACTGGCAAAAAATTTCTTTTACCAGTCAGATGTTATGGCAAAAAAGGCAGCAAAATACCGTAACCGCGCCGGAATACGATCCCAGCGAAGAGGATAATGTGGTGTTAATTTCCGCGCAGAAAGATCTGCCGGAAATTCCAAAAATAGTCTGGATGTATTGGGACGATGAATATTTACCAAAATCAATGCTGTTAAATATTCAAAAAATTCGCAAAGATAATCCCGATCATCAGGTGCATCTGTTAAATCGCCAGACCGTCAATGAAGTACTGCCGGATTTTATATTTACCTCTGCCGAATTAAGCCTGAAACAAAAAAGCGAAGCCATTCGTCTGGAATTATTGTTGCGCTACGGTGGCATCGCCATTGATTGCAGCACCCTGCTGTTTGAAGATCTCAGCTGGGTGCACCGGGTACATCAGGAACGGCGCATGGATGTGATTGGTTACTATTGTGAAGTGTCGACCCTGAATTTTCTGTCGCCGGTGATGGAAAACTGGTTCCTCGCCGCCCCACCCAATAATCCCTATATCCGCGAGTGGCAAAAGCATTATGCGCCGATCAAACATCTCGGCGAGCAGCGCTATTTCCACGACATGGCACAGCGCGATGATTATCCGCTGCTGATGCAGAAAATCCCCCAGCCGGAACAGCAATTGTGCACGCTGGCACAGCAGGCAGCCATGCGCGAATATCGTCGGGCGAATGTCTATTTGCGCAAAGGGGAAGCCAATGCGTTTTTTTATCAGCGCCTGAGCGGCTGGAACAGCGCGGCTTTTGCCCGTGCGGTGTTATTCCATCAGCGCCCGCACACCCCGCCGCCGGTGATTAAGCTGAGCGGCAACGAGCGCCTGCACCTCGACTTCAACCTGCGCCTCGGCAACTACAACCGCACCAGCCTGCTGGGAGAGATGATGCAGCCGCACGCGCCGGTGGCGCTGGCATCACCCTCAACCATCAACAAAGCGCGCGCGTAGCCAGTGAATAAAGGTGGTGACCGCCCGCGGCACCTGGGCCGCATAAGGGCGCACCACCCATAATCGCTCGGCAAAAGCCTCCACCGACTGCCACTGCGGCAGCACCTGCTGCAACGTTCCCGCCGCCAGCGCCGCGCTGGCACTGAAATCCGGCAGCATGGCGATACCCAGCCCTTGCAGCGCCGCATCACGAATTGATTCGCTGTTGTTGGTGGCAAAATTCCCCTGAATCTTCACCTGCACCGTTTCACTGCTGTCGCTTAGCTGACGAAAGCGCCACTGTGGCGATTCCAGCCCACGCGGATAATACAGGCAGTTATGCTGCGGCAAATCCTGCGGCGTTTGCGGGGTGCCGCTCTGCGCCAGATAAGCGGGGGAAGCCACCAGCAGGGTGTGAGTTTCGCACAGCGGCAGCGCAACGTGAGTTTCCGGCAGCACCTGGCTGTGGCGAATCGCCAGATCAAAACCTTCGCTGCCGAGCGAGACCAGCCGGTCGGTCACATCCAGTTGCAGGCGTACCTGTGGGTATTCACGCAGAAAATCACCGATGATCGGCACCAGCTGCTGACGGGCAAACGCCACCGGCGCGCTGACGCGCACCATTCCGCGTACCGGGCCTGCCTCATCACGCACGCTGAAAAAACTCTGAGCGATGCGCGCAAAGGGATCGCGTAGCTCATCCACCAGTTTTTCTCCGGCAGAGGTGAGGCGGACGCTGCGCGTGGTGCGCTGCACCAGCGAGACTCCGGCCATCTCTTCCAGCTCTTTAATTTTTTGACTCATCGCCGCTTTGCTGACGTCCAGCCGTTCAGCTGCGCGGGTAAAACTGCCGAGTTCAGCCAGCACCGTTAGCCAGTGCAGGTGCACCCAGAGGGCATCGGTTTTGATTTCTTTCATGATGATTGTTCAAAATAATAAATAATCATTTCAGGCAGCGCGCTTTTTCTTTGCAGCGGCACGCGGCAGCATAGAGCCACATCATAATATTTCCATGTGAGCAAAAACGAGGGTTTATTTATGCCGTTACTGCAATTTGACGTGATTCAGGGCCGTTCTGAATCAGAATTACGCACCCTGCTGGATGCAGCCCACCGCGCGGTATTAACCGCCTTTAAGGTTCCCGCGCGCGATCGTTATCAGATTGTTCACGAAAATAAAAGATACCAGATGGTCTTTCAGGACACCGGCCTGGGCTTCGAGCGCAGTGACAATCTTGTGATGGTGCGCGTTTACACCAGCCCAAGAAGTGAAGAACAGAAAATGTTGTTCATGGCAGAGTTAGCTCGCGAGTTGCAGGAAAACTGTGGCGTGCAGGGTAACGACCTGATGATCAGCTTTATTACAAACAGTAAGGGCGACTGGAGCTTTGCCGATGGCGAGGCGCAGTATCTGACTGGCAAACTCTGATCCTCTTTCCTGCCCCACCTCTGGCAGCAATCCCTTTGCTGCCAGCGTAAACCATAGCCCACCTAAACCCGCTATAAACGAATTCAAATCAGCCGCACAAATCTGACTGGTCATGTTGCAGCCATGTGACAGCCAATATAGATTGACGCAAAAACCCCCCAGAGGGTCGTTAGCGCAGGGATTGCGTTTCCAATTAGCCTGAGGATCTGACCTTGTCCGAACTAGCATCGGTTGTACTTTTTTTGGCTGCGATCGCAGTCTATTCCTGGAAAGCCGGGCGAAATAAATTCTGGTTTACGTTGATTTTATTGCTCCTTACGCTGTTTATCGTGCTGAACATCACCCTGTTCGCCAGCAACTATTTTACCGGCGACGGCATCAATGACGCGGTGCTATATACCCTGACCAACAGCCTGACCGGCGCTGGCATCAGCAAATACGTGGTGCCTGCTATCGGGGTAATCATTGGCTTATTTTTGCTGTTCTGCCTGCTCACCTGGCTACTGCGCCATCGCAAACAACAGCACCAGCTTGGCTGGAGCCTGCTGGCGATCGCCTGTGCCGCCGGATCGGTACAAACCACCCCGGCATTCCGTCAGGTAAAAGATTTGATCGCCTCCCACAATCGCCAGGCCGATTCCGACTTCGAAACCTACTACAAAACGCCAAAATCGGTGATTGCCGAACCGAAGCTCAATCTGGTCTATATCTATGGCGAAAGTCTGGAACGCACCTATTTCAATGAACAAACCTTTCCTGGCCTGGCGCCCGAGCTGAGCCGCGAAAAAGATCAAAGCCTCGATTTCAGCAACACCGAGCAGCTGCCAGGCACCGATTACACCATCGCCGGGATGGTCGGTTCGCAGTGCGGCATCCCGCTGTTTGCCCCCTTCCAGGATAACGCCTCAGCGGCGCTTTCCAGCTTCTTCCCGCAGAATATCTGCCTGGGCGATATCCTGAAAAACTCCGGCTATGAAAACTGGTTTATTCAGGGGGCCGATCTGCGCTTTGCCGGTAAAGACACGTTCCTGAAATCACACGGTTTTGACCCGGCGCATATGTATGGCTCGCAGGAGCTGAAAGAACGGGTGGCTGACCCTGACTACCGTAACAACTGGGGTTACTACGATGACACTGTGATGGATGAAGTGTTTAAGAAGTATGAGGAGCTGTCGCGTCAGCAAAAACGCTTCGCGCTGTTTACCCTCACCGTCGATACCCATCACCCGGATGGCTTTATTTCCCGTACCTGTCAGCACAAAAGCTACAGCTATGATGGCAAGCCGAATCAGTCGTTCAGCGCCGTGGCCTGTTCGCAGGAGCATGTGGCGCGACTGATTGCACGCATCAAAGCCTCGCCCTGGTTTAAGAACACCATCATTGTGGTGACCTCTGATCACCTGGCGATGAACAACACCGCGCATCAGTATCTGATCCAGCAACCGCGCCATGACCTGTTTATGGTGATCCGTGGCGATCAGCCTGAGGCTAAAGTGATCGACGGCAAGCGCAGTACGCTGGATAACGGTGCCACGGTGCTGGATATTCTTGGCGGTGATAAGGCTATCGGCCTCGGTCGTAGCGGTCTCAGCTCCCCTTCGCTGTCGGCGCAGTTTGCCAACATGACGCAGAAGGTTCTGGCGTGGAAACCGGATATCATCCAGCTGTGGAACTTCCCCACTAAACTCAATGCGTTCACCATCGATCAACAGAAAAATACCTTCAGCTTCTCAGGCACTACGTTCAAGCTGCCTATCCTGTTCCGCGTGGGCGATAAACGCGTCGAGCCGCTGCCGGAAGGCGAGTATTCCGCGCCGCTGCGCTACCAGCTGGCGGATTTTACCGCCGCCGATAAATTCGTCTGGGTTGACCGCTGCTTCAAGATGGGTCGCCTGTGGCAACCTGCGCTGGCACTCTCCGGCGATCTTTGTTTAGCGACGGGACAGCTGGGCGGCCAGCCGGTGGTGACGCACATCGACAAGCCGGTATGGAAAGGCAAAGTCACCTTCCCGCAAACGGCGATCAGCGATGCGCAGTATCAGCACAACGAGCAGCAGATCCGCATCGAAGATAACGCCATTCGCTACAGCGCCGACAGCTTTATGCTTAACGTGCCCGGCGCACCGCAGAGCGTGAAAAGCTTTGCCGGTATCTCACGTCCGGAGCTGTGGGGACGCTGGTCCAACGCCAACCTCGCGCCTGAAGTGAATATTGAATATGTCGATGCGCTGCCTGGCCGGTTTGATGTGGTGATCACCGCACGCGCCTTTGGTCCGAATGCGCATCGGCCGATACCAGTGCGCGTGGGCGACCAGCAGCAGATACTGAATCTGGGGGATGATATCTCTACCACTACGCTGCATTTTACTAATCCCGCTGGCAGCCATAATTTAATTATCGCGCCGCCGGAACCGCAGCTGTCGAATGAAGGAAATATCATCGGCCAGGACCCACGCAAATTAGGTATCGGCATGGTGGATATTAAAATCGTTCCCCAACCGCAGAGCTAAGCGGAATTATGTCATTCCTGATAATGGGATGACATAATGTTTCAACTGCTATCAGAATATATATTTCGGATCATCGCGGTGCGCCCTGCACCGCGTTCCGGGGCCTGATACCAGATAGCATCTCTTTCCAGCGCTTATTTCCCCGCCATAATAAAACGCCAACGCTGATTATTTCCCGCCTCCCTCACCACAATTATTCCCCTGAATTACTATCACAACATTAAAATAATCATGGCACGCAATATGCTTATTTCCCCTGTCGCGACATCGAATAAACAAAGCTGAATGCTATTCAGCTAATACACATCACAGGGGCATTATATGGCGTCAAGTGGACTCAAACAGAAATTGGGGCTGGTCGATCTGTCGTTACTCGGCATTGGATCGATGATCGGCTCCGGCTGGCTGTATGCGGCGCTCAACAGCTCCGGTTACGCGGGGAGCCATACCGGCTGGGCGTGGGTATTAGGGGCGGTAATCGTGTTGCTGATTGGCCTGGTTTATGCGGAGCTTTCGTCAGCGATTCCGCGGGCGGGCGGCTTCGTGCGTTATCCTAACTACTCGCACGGTAATATCGTCGGCTTTGTGATTGGCGTCAGCTCGCTGCTGGCCTACACCAGCACCGCCGGGGTGGAAGTGGAAGCGGTACGTCAGTATGCGATTTACTGGTGGCCTGCGCTGGGCCACGCCGACGGCAGCCCAACCGGTCTCGGTTTTGTGGTGCAGATTGGACTGCTGGTGGCGTTTTTCCTGCTGAACTACTGGAGCGTCAGCTTTTTTGGCCGCGTTAATACTATCGTTACCACCTTTAAATTCATCGTGCCGCTGCTGACCATCGTCACGCTGCTGCTTTACTTCCACGCGCCAAACCTTGATGTGCCACCGGCCCCGCCGGGCGGCGCGCATGGCGTGTTCAGCTCACTGACCGGTGCCGGTATCGTCTTCGCCTATCTCGGTTTTCGTCAGGCGGTGGATTTTGCCAGTGAAGCGAAAAATCCGCAGCGCAACGTGCCGCTGGCGATTGGTATCGCCATTGCCGTTAGCTTCGTGATCTATCTGGCGCTGCAATATGCCTTTATGGGCGCCGTGCCAACGGATTTGCTGTCGCAGCATGGCTGGGCGGGCCTGAAGCAGGTGTTCCAGTCTCCCTATGCTGACCTGGCACGCAGCCTTGGCCTCACCTGGCTGATTAACCTGATCCTGATCGATGCGGTGATTTCACCTGCGGGGACCGGCAATATCTATCTGGCCGGCGCCGCGCGCGTGCTGTTTGCCTGGGCGCGTAATGGCCACCTGTTCAGGGTTTTCGGCGAGGTGGATGCAAAATCCGGGGTACCGCGCGGCGCGCTGTGGCTGTCGCTGATCCTCGCCATTGTCTGGACGCTGCCGTCAGAATTTCAGGTCTGGGGCGGTCTGATTGGCGCGGTGACCTCCGCGACCGTGTTCACCTATATGCCGGGTCCGGTGACCCTGGGTGCGTTCCGCAATCACCTGCCGGATATGCAGCGCCCGTTCCGTCTGCCGGTGGCCGCGCTTTTAAGCCCGCTGGCGTTTGTCGCCAGTACCCTGCTGATCTACTGGAGCGGCTGGTCGGTGAATGAAATCCTCATCCCAATCCTGATCGTTTCCTGGATTGGTTACGCGATATTTGGCAAGAAAAACAGTCAGTTCAGCCGCGATTTGCACTGTGCCTGGTGGCTGCTGGCTTACTACATCGCCGTGATGGTGATTTCGATGCTCGGCACCTACGGCGGCAGCGGCGCCATCAGCAGCCCGCTGGATATGATTCTCATCGTCGTCGCTGCTCTGGTCTGCTACTTCTGGGGCGTGAAAGCCAGCCTGTCGGTTCCGGCGATCACCGATGAAGAAGATGAAACCCCGTCATCCGATGATAAAATCAGCGGCAAATACGCGCACAATTAACCCTATCCAGCCTGCGCCCGCGCGCAGGCTGCCTTCCCGCCACATCCTCGTTACTTGTTGTACTAATTGATTTTTTTCGAGAGCGCGCGCAAAATGCACATGGTTGCGTAGCGTAATTATCACCCAATGAATAATATCCGCGTATTACGGGATAACATTCAGGGAGAACAAGGATGACACTGGCGATGATGAACACTCATAAGGCGTATAAATCCCTGCAACAGGCAGGCGTGGAAGATCGGCAGGCTGAGGTGCTGGTCGAAATTTTTGCCGAAATGCAGCAGGAACATTCGCTCACCAAAGCGGACCTGGCACAGGCGATGGAAGGTGTAGTACATGAACAACACGCACTCAATAAACGCGTCGACCGTTTAGAAGAACGCGTTGATCAGTTTGAGAGAAACGTTAATGAACGCTTTTCCCTGGTTGATAAGCGCTTCGAACAGATCGACAAGCGTTTTGAACAGGTCGACAACCGTTTCGATAAAATCGACGCGCGTTTCGACAAAATGGATACCCGCATCAACAACATCAATCTTGACATCATCGGCCTGAAGAAAGAGCTGCAATGGCTGAAGCGGGTAATGGTGGCGGCAACCGGTACCCTCATTCTCGCCGCCAGCAAATATATCTTTATCAGTTAACCCTGGCGCAGCGCATCCAGTCGGTTGCGCTGCATACCTTCGGCGTTAAAGTTGTCCGCCGCCAGCCAACGTTCAAAGCCCCGTTTTACCTGCGGCCACTCGCTATCAATAATGGAAAACCAGCAGGTATCGCGACTGCGGCCTTTATAGACAATGGCCTGACGAAATATCCCTTCAAACTGGAATCCAAGACGCAGTGCCGCGTTACGCGATGGCTGATTACAGCTGTCGCATTTCCACTCATAGCGGCGATAGCCGAGCTGCGCAAACGCATAACGCATCAGCAGAAAATGCGCTTCGGTAGCCATACGGGTTTGCTTCAGCAGCGGTGAAAACGCCACATGCCCGACCTCAAGCACACCATGTTTCGGTTCGATGCGCATCAGCGCCAGCGTACCCACGGCGCGGTTGCTTTGCAGATCGATTACCGCGAAATGGATCGGATCGCGCCCGTTCTCAATCTGGCGGGCATACGCCAGATAGGCAGCCTCATCGGCAAAGGGTTCCGCGAACATATAGGTCCAGTCACGCCCATCTCCCGCCTCGGCATAGGCGGCATAAAGCTCCCGCCCATGGCGTTCCGCGCTGAGTGGCTCAAGACGGCAATAAGTGCCGCTGAAGGTTTCCGCCTCAGGCCACGCGCGTGGTTGCCAGTCTGGCAGGGCAAAACCAATCGGTTGTCCGTATTCATTGCTGTTCTGAGACATCATTTTTCCTGTCGCTGGATAAGGTAGATATGCAGATTGCCACTTTGCTGGCTTGTTAAAAAGCGCCACAATCAGACTTATTGATAGATCCACGCGAGCGCATCATGCACGATTTCGACCTCAGCACCCTACTGCTGGCACCGCTGGCAGCCGATCAGACTATGACGCTGCAACAGCAGCTGTTCCAGCGTATTCGTCAGGCGATACTGACTGGCCAGCTGCCTGCGGGCGCACGCCTGCCCGCCACGCGCCAGCTGGCCGCTGAACTTCAGGTCTCGCGGAATACGGTGATTGCAGTATGGGCGCAGTTGCAGGCGGAAGGTTTTCTGGTCAGCGATCGTCAGGGCAGCCGCGTCAGCCCCATCGCGCAACTTCCCGAACATCCTGCGGCTGTCGGCAGCGGCAGCGAGCTTCGGCTGGCATCCCGTGTTGCGCAGCTGCGCTCCTCGCACCGCACCACCAGCCAGGAGATGGCGCTGCGGCCCGGCATTCCGGCGCTGTCGCACTTCCCACTCGCCCGGTGGCGGCGTGCCTTTAATCGCGTGATGCAGCATCAGCCCCAACAGCTGCTGGGCTATGGCGATCCCTTCGGCGAACGCACCCTGCGCGAAGCGCTGGCGCAGCATCTGGGCATGGCGCGCGGCGTGCGCTGCACCCCGGAACAAATTGTCATCACCGAAGGGGCGCAACAGGCGCTCTCCCTGTGCGTCCTGCTGCTGAGTAATCCCGGTGAGATCGGCTGGGTGGAAGAACCGGGCTATCGCGGTGCCAAAGCGGCGATGCGCGCGGGCGATATGCGTGTCGAACCGGTGGCTGTGGATGCTCAGGGGCTGGCGCCACAGCCGGAAGACTGGCAGCAGCGCCCGCCACGCCTGATCTATACCACCCCAACTCACCAGTATCCCACCGGCGTAGTGATGAGCGCGGCACGGCGGCTGGCATTGCTGGCTGCGGCACGCGAGCATCAGGCGTGGATCATCGAAGACGACTACGACAGTGATTTCCGCTATAGCGGCGAACCCATTGCGGCGATGCAGGGCATGGCACAGCACACGCCGGTGATTTACGTCGGGTCGTTCAGTAAAACCCTGTTCCCGGCGCTGCGCCTCGGTTTTATGGTGCTGCCGCCACAGCTGCTGCCGCCGCTGCGTCCGGCGTTGCAGGAGCTGCTGCGCGGCGGTAATCGCCCCGAGCAGCAGGCGCTGGCGCATTTTCTGCGCAGCGGAGATTTCAGCCGCCACCTGAGCAAAATGCGGCGTTTGTATCGTCAGCGTCAGGCCACCTTACGCGCGGCGCTGGTGCAGGCCTTTGGCGCGCAGCTGTCACTGCTGGGGGGAGAATGTGGTATGCATCTGGTGATGCAGCTGCCGCCGCCAGTGCAGGATATCGCGCTGGTCGATCGACTGATTCAGGCCGGGTATGCGCCAGGCGCGCTATCGGGTTTCTATCTGGGCGAGGAGAAACAACAAGGGCTGGTGCTGGGGTATGGCAACACCAGCACCAGTCAGATCGGCAGTGCAGTCACGCAGTTAGCGCGCTTGCTGATTAGCCTTTAAAGAAGATGTCACCGGATTTCGCCATCACGATTTTGCCGGTGTCATTGGTGATCAGGATGTAGTTGGCGTTGATATACGCCCAGTGGGTATTGTCCTGCGGCGCTGGCAGATGACGCGGCTGCCATTGGCTGATGATGTAGGATTTACCACGATACTCATCCGGCACCACATCGCCGACTTTGTACTCTTTGTAGTCGATGACGATAGTGGTCAGATCGTAGTTGTTCGGAGCGGCAGGCTGCGCTGCGGCGTTGTCCTGCGGCTGTGCCGGAGCGACTGCGGCCGGGGCGTCGGTAGCCGGGGTTTGTGCCTGCGCATCCGGTGCGGTTTGCTCAACCTGCGGCGGCGGCGGCACATTATCAGTTTGCTCGCCTTCGGCCAGCGCGGCGGGCGTCAGGCTTAATAAGCCCAGAAAAAGTCCTGCAGAAAGAAGTACGACGTGAGTCCTGCGCATGGTGATTTCCACTCTGGTTAACTATTAACTGTTCAATTTACTGACAAGTGCGGCACGCAGAAGGTTCCCCGGTAGGCTGACTACCGCGAACTGCGCGTCGAATTTCGCCGGACAGCATACAACAGCCGCTGCGTATTTCCGCTAAGCAAAATTGCAAGCAACCGTGTTGCATCAGGGCTGACGATCCTTCTGTGCCAAATCCATCAGCAGTGCAATGCCAAGGTAGTTGCTCCAGTTAAAGGCGTTTTGCAGCACCACAATGGCATTGCCGTTGCGCTTATCAAAACCAATAAAACTGGAGTAGCCGCCAATATAACCCACCTGATAGGTGATCAGTTGCTCACCGTCGCGATCGGTCACCCAGGCGATATTTTGCGACTGATTGCCATGCTGATCGTAACCGTTGCCGAGCAGCGCAAACGCCTGATTAATCGCGACATCGGGCGTATCCACCAGATGCGCCTGTAGGTAGCGGATCAAATCTCGCGCGTTGCTGTACAAACTGGCGGCCGCCACCATGTTGTGGTTAAAGTGCCAGTCCGGCGTCACTTGCCCGCGCGGGATCAACTTGGGTTGATCGCCCGCATGGCCGAGTGCGCGATAGGGAAAATTGCGCAGATGCGGCGCGTCAAAGCTGGTGCTGGTCATGCCCAGCGGCTCGAACAGGGTACGCTGCGCCAGGGTTGCAATGTTGTGGTGAAAACGATGTTGCAGGATATAGCCGAGCAGCGCATAGCCAAGATTGGAATATTGCGCACCGGGATGGGCAGGCGCGCGGAAATCAGCCAGATAACCCAGTACCGCATCGCTATCCAGATTGCCGTAAAAGTTCTCTCCACTGGAGAGATAGCGCATGAACTTGATAAACATCGCTAAATCCATGTCCTGACGCGGCAGCCCTGAGGTGTGAGTCACCAGTTGCAGCAGCGTTATACGGCGGGCATCGGCGCTGAGCGGCACCGATGCGGGCAGCAGGGTTGCCAGCGTATCGTTCCAGTGCAGCTCACCGCGATTCACCAGCTGGATGATCACCTCGGCGGTCACGCCTTTACTCAGCGATCCCAGCGCAAACAGCGTATCGGGGGTTATCGGATAACGATGCACCGCATCAGTCACGCCAAAGCTGTAGAACTGCGGGGCGCCGCGCTGGTGAATAATGGCGATGCTGATGCCTGAAACCTGCTTCTGCTGCATGTAATGCCGCACGATGTCATCAACATTTTCATGGAAGGAAGCATGGGAGAGATAAACGCTATCCTCCACCGGAGCCGAGGTTTGCGACAGGGTGCCGCAGGCGCTGAGCAGAAAAACAGCCGCCACCAGCCCGAGCAGTCGTGAGAAGCAGGCGCAGATTCTGAGCCGCATCACGCGACCATCTCAGGTTCAAAAATGCACATCAACGTTATTTATTAATTTAAATTAATGAGTTACGCGGGCGCTGCCGCAGAAGAATGTGGCGAAATATAACACAGAAGCGCCGGATCGCCACCCGCCGAGTGCAGGTGGCGGCAGGAATTATTGATGTACCGGAATCACCGATCCTTTGTACTGCTGCTCGATAAAGTCAGCTGTTTGTTTTGACTCAAGATCCTGCGCCAGTTCGAGGATACGCGGGTCATGCGCCAGCTTTGGCGTAGTGACCAGCACGTTGGCGTAGGGGTTGCCCTTCGCCTGTTCCAGCGCCAGCGCATCCTTTGACGGCACCAGTCCGGCCTGCAACGCATAGTTGCCGTTGATGATCGCCAGGGTGGCGTCATCCAGCGCGCGAGGCAGCTGCGGCGCTTCGATCTCAATAATCTTCAGATGATGGGGATTGCTGCTGATGTCAGCGGTAGTCACCAGCGTACTGGCGCTGTCGCTTTTCAGGGTAATCAGCCCATGAGCCTGCAACAGATACAGCGCACGGCTCAGATTGGTGACGTTATTTGGCACCGCCACCTGCGCGCCATCCGGCACCGCTTTCAACGATGTGATTTTGTGCGAATAAATCCCCAGCGGCTCAATATGCACCGTGGCCACCACGGCAAATTTCTCGCCCAGCGCTTTTTCCTGATCGCGCAGATAAGGCACATGCTGGAAATAGTTGGCATCAACGTCGCCACGCGCCAGCAGTTCGTTGGCATTGAGGTTGCCGTTCAGTTCAATCACCTGCAAATCGAGCTTTTTGTCGCTCTGTTTGATGTGGTTGAGAATTTCGCTGTGCGGCACCGGATCGGCGGCCACGCGCAACGCCGCTGCCGCCGCGTAGGTATTGACCACAGAAAATAAAACCAGCGCTGCTATCACCTTTTTATGCATAGGTTTTCCTTACTTTTTTATGATTTAACGGTATTAAGTGCATCGGCGTAATAACGCTGCGCCACATCGCGATGTGATCGCAGACGTCCTTTCAGGTAATTCCAGCCAACGTCACGAATCAATGGGTTAGCCGGATCGCTGGTCGGCCCCCGCGCTTCGGCTGCCAGCCCTGCCGGTAACTGATACAGCGGCACCTGTGCGTCCAGCTGAGCGCCGAGGAAAAAGGCGATGGAGATACGCTCTTTGCGCGCCGGCGGTGAGATCACGCGATGCACGGTGGCGCGCAGATAACCGTTGGTGGCCAGCTCCAGCAGCTCGCCGATATTCACCACAAAAGCACCAGGTTTGGGTACGGCATCCACCCAGTTGCCGGGTGTCACCTCCACCTGCAAACCGGGCTGATCGTCCTGCAACAGGAAAGTGAGGAAGCCGGAGTCCTTATGCGCGCCAACGCCCTGCTGGCTCTCATGAGCGGCCTGGCCCGGATAGCGAATCAGCTTTACGTGCTCGTTGGGATAGGTGCCGTACAGCGCATCAAAGGCATCGGCGGGCAACGATAACGATTTGGCAAAAGCCCGCAGCAGACGCAGCGCCACGCCGGTCATCGCCTGCTGCCAGGCATGGATCACCGGACGCAGCTGCGGCAGCGCCTGCGGCCACAGGTTCGGCCCCTGCATACGTTTCCATGCCGGATCGCCCGGCAATAGCGTCAGCGCAGCGCGTTCGGCGCCGATATCAAACTGCTCACGCTGGTCGCGCTGTTCACGGGTGTATTCCACCCCGGCCCGGTTGTAGCCGCGAAAGTGTGGCGAGTGGATCATCGACACGCGCTGCTTCTCCGCGTCTGGCAACGCGAAAAAAGCACGCGTGATGCTTTGTACATTTTGCAGCAGCTGCGCGTTGATGCCGTGATTGACCAGATAGAAGAAACCGACATCGCGCGCGGTTTCCCGCAGCGCGGTCAGGTGTTCCGCCTGTTCGTCTGCCGGTAATTCCAGCAGCGCCAAATCCAGTACCGGCAAGGTGCTTGCGCCCATGATATTTGCGTCCTTTATGCAGCGAGTTTCTGTGTTTACGCTGACATTGGTCGCGGATCAGGGCCAATAATGTTGGGAAATATGTTATGGGAAATAATTTTTAGGACAGGTTCGGCAATGGATAGCTGAAAAATGGCAAAGCCATTGCCGATGATTTTAATCAGCGCTCATCCACCCCCGCCATATTCTCCAGCGAACAGGCGATCGCTTTAAGCTGGTCCGATTTAAAGCGGAACTCAGCCACCGCGTCTTCTTTCATTTCGGTGGTGAGATAATAAATATCATCGAGATTCGCTATCACATTCAGCCTGACGACGGCGTCATTGTGGTAAGAGTGAATAAATCGCGCCGGCACCTGACTTAACAGAACGTCCTTTTTCAGGTAGCACTGAGTTTTAAATCCCAGCCCGGCTATATCGGCAATTTTGCCCGAGATCACCTGCGAGAACGGAAACGTAAATAGCAAGAACAGGCAGAGGGCGAAACAACCGCACAGGAATAGCGATCCCTGATGCGTCGGCTTCTTCAGCGAGAGAATTAAGGGCAGCACCGTCAGAATAAAGTAGCCAGACACCATGCACAACACGCCCGTCAGGACCGAGACGCCATGCAGCTTTTGTTCAAACAACGTCGCCAGAATCGCCATCGCCAGCATAAAGAAAAACACCGGGGCGATCAGCGTCAGCAGGCAGTAGACGCTATGAAAAAGGTGACGCCAGCGCTGTGGGTTATCGGCCCGGCGATAAGTACCAAAGAAAATATACAGAAACAGCAAAATAACTGCCGCCGCAGCCACCCATGATACGGCTTTACCATTCGGCAAGAGGAAAATAAATCCCCATAATGACATCAGGATACTTAACGCCAGAATCGCGATTTTTCTGTGGCGTCGAATCAGGGGAAATTTAGATTTCTGAATAAGATTACGCACCACAAAACGCGCTTCAATATGCTGTACAAACATCACCGCGATAACCACCATCGCCATAACGATAATCAGAAAGAATGACAAAGTACCAAAGGTGATCACCACATTACTTTTTACCAGATCGATAAACCGAATGCCGTAAGTCCGCGCAAAGGAGAAGAGTTGCCATGCGCCATACAGCGTTGAGACGAAGATAACGACCGGAATAAGTTTACCGATAATATCGAGATACTCTTTAAAGGTTTCGTAACCACGGCTGGGCTTATTATCTTCCCGCTTTTTATCCATATTCTTTTCCCTAAGAGACGAAGTAATCTGTGTCAGTGCGCAGCCTCAAAACTAATCATCCT
Source organism: Pantoea sp. X-Soil-TKNS-1207 (assembly GCF_059730485.1). Lineage (NCBI taxonomy): Bacteria > Pseudomonadati > Pseudomonadota > Gammaproteobacteria > Enterobacterales > Erwiniaceae > Pantoea > Pantoea sp. X-Soil-TKNS-1207. Next base: position 658,725 of record NZ_AP035958.1, on the reverse strand, counting down.
GATCGGGTGTGTCAAATCTCGCCCGCCCTGTCACACCCCCCTTCTTCCGGCTATAATCCCGCGTTATCGACTTTGGGCAGCTTGCCCGCCAATAAGCACACACCGCAGGAGACGCCGTATGAACCAGGGCCCGTTAACCGAAAAAGAGCTGAACTGGCTTGAAGAGATGCTGGAGAAATACGGCAACGAACACTCCGTCGTCGATGTTGCCGAACTCGATGGGATGCTGACGGCGCTGCTCTCTGGCCCGAATGACATCGAACCGAGCGAGTGGCTGGTGGCGATGTGGGGCGGCCAGAAATTCATTCCGAAATGGTCCAGTGAACGCGAAATGGACCGCTTTATGACCCTGACCTTCCAGCATATGAATGATATCGCCGAGCGTCTGAGTGAATTCCCGGAGCAGTTTGATCCGCTGTTTGGCACCCAGGAGATGGAAGGCCAGGAGTTCACCGTGGTGGAAGAGTGGTGCTTCGGTTATATGCGCGGTATCGCGCTGGATGACTGGTCGGCGCTGCCGGAAGCGCAGCAACCGGCGCTGGATGCCATTGCCCTGCACGGCAGCGAGGCGAATTTCGCCACGCTGGACGGCTTCACCCCGGAGCAGTTCGAAGCCAGCATCGAAGCGATTCGCCCTGCGGCTCTACAACTGCATGATTACTGGCAGGAACAGCGCCTGGCGCAGCCGGAACCGGAACCTCAGCTGCCCTACTTCGCGGGTGAGAAGGTTGGCCGCAACGATCCCTGCCCCTGTGGCAGCGGCAAAAAGTACAAGCAGTGCTGCATGAAATAAGGACGAAGAAGGTGCGCTGAGCGCACCTTTTTTATTTGGCGGGTTTCACATCCGTCACCAGCGTCGGCAACTGCCACGGCCCACCTGCGCGGATGGCGCGACACATGCCGGTGGTGGCTTCGCTGCTCTGCTGGAAATCTTTGCCATCCCACACCCAGTCGGCGGTGCTCCAGCAATCGCCGATGCCGCGCCCTTTCTGCGCCAGCGAAATTACGCCTTCGCTGTAATCCGAAGCGGAATCCGTGATCAACTCCGGCTTCTGCTGCAATCGCTTATCCATCAGCCAGTAGCCATAACCTTCGTTGTAGGCCCCGCGCCAGCATAGCGCGGAAATCAGCACATGCCTGCTGTCTACCGGCGTCAGGGTAATGGGTTCGGCACCCTCTTCCGGCTGGTCGTCGGAGGGCTGCAATGTGTCGCAGCTGTCATCGTCGGTGAGTGAGGCAATCAGCTGCGGTTTGACCGAAGCCAGCTCCTGCGCGCTTAACGGACGTGGCTGGGCGTCTGCGACTTTAACCTGCTGAATGATCGGCGGAACAACCGCCGCCAGTACGCTGCTCTCCGGCTTGTCGCCTTTTCTGATCAGCGCGCCCGGCGTATCGGGACGGCCCTGCGCCTCGTCCATCTTCAGCAAAGTGGCGAACGCGCCATTATCGGAAAGCTCGAAGGGTTCTTCACCGCCGCGAAACTCGACTTTGCCATTGCCTTTCACGGCGGCGATCACCGCCTGGGTCTGAGCGTCGGTTAAGCGCCATTCGTCGATATCGACTTTTTGCAGCTCACCCTGTTCTTCCTCATCGATCCACAACGACAGGACATCCACCGGCTTGGGATCTTCATCCATCGCGTCCGCCAGCACCACCCGGCCGCTTACGGCGGTATTCGGCCCCGCCTGGCGCGTCAGCAGTACCGATCCACCCGCGCCCTCTTCGGTGCTATAGCCCGCCGCGCGGCAGGTGAGTGTGTTATCGCACGCCAGTTCCCAGTCTTTATGGCTAAAGGAAACGCCGCTGTCGTCTGCCAGCAACGGCATACTGACGCTGCTCAGAAGCATAAACGCCAGCAGGTAGGGGGATTTCATGCCATCTCTCCTTAATGGTTAAGGCGGCTAGTTTGCGCAGTTTTTCGGGCGGGGAGAAGTGAATTTTTGGCGATTTTGTGGCTAAACCACCGCCATAATCTGCTGCCTCAGCCACTGATGCGCCGGATCGCGCTGCACGCGTTCGTGCCACAACATCAGAATCTCAAACCCTGGCACCGCAACCGGCGGAGCGATCACCTGCAACAGCGGCGATGATCGCACCAGCCGCTCCGGCAACACCGCCACCAAATCGCTATTCGCCAGCATCTCCAGCATAAAAAGAAAATGCGGCACCGACAGCACCACGCGGCGCGAACGGCCCAGCTGCGCCAGTGCGCTGTCGGTGGCGGCGCTGAAGCCACCGCCGTCGGGTGAAACGATAAGATGTTCCAGCTGGCAAAACTCATCGAGGGTAATTTTCGCGTGCAGCCGTGGATGATCAATACGCCCGGCCAGCACGTAACGTTCGGTGAATAATCTGCGCTGGTGCAGCGTCTGTGGCACGCGTTCGCCGGTATGAAAAACCACATCCAGCTCGCCCTTCTCCAGCTGTTGCGCCACCTGCGGCGGGTTAAGGCTGAATATCGCCACCCGACAATCTGGCGCTGCGACGCGTAAGTTGCTGATCGCAGGCAACATAACCGCAGAAGAGGTGTAATCGGTGGCGGCAATACGCCAGGTCAGCTGCGCCGTGGCCGGATTGAACGCCTGCGGTGGCGCAACGGCCTGTTGCAGCGATGCCAGCGCCAGCCGTAAAGGCTCCCGCAGCGCCGCGGCGCGCGCTGTCGGCAACATGCCGCGCGGCCCTGGCAGCAGCAGCGGATCGTCGAAAAGGGTACGCAGCCGCGCCAGCTGCGCGCTCACCGACGGCTGCGACAGATGCAGACGCCGCGCCGCACGCGTCACGTTCAGCTCCGTCAGCAGCACATCAAGGGTAAGAAGGAGATTTAAATCCAGGGTGCCGATATTCACTGTAACTATACCTTAAATAACAGTAATTGATTTCTACTATAGGTAGTCCTGCCGTAGCCTGCACCTGATTTCTTCCAACAGGATTACGCCATGAATGTATTGATTGTGTATGCCCATCCGGAAGCGCATTCGCTCAACGGATCGTTAAAAGATTTTAGCGTGCAGCATCTGCAAAACGCCGGTCATCAGGTACAGGTCTCCGATCTCTATGCCATGAACTGGAAAGCGCAGCTGGATGCCGCTGACACCCTTGCCCCACTGGTGGGTGCGCATTTTCAGGCTTCGCTGGATTCCAGATTTGCCTATGACCACCAGCAGCAGGCCGCTGACATCGCCGCCGAGCAGGAAAAATTGCGCTGGGCTGATGCAGTGATTTTTCAGTTTCCACTGTGGTGGTTTTCGATGCCCGCCATCCTGAAAGGCTGGTTTGACCGTGTCTACGCCTGTGGTTTTGCCTATGGCGTGGGTGAGCACAGCGAGGAGCGCTGGGGCGAGCGCTACGGAGAAGGCAATCTGGTGGGCAAACGGGCGATGTTAGTGGTCACCACCGGCGGCTGGGAATCGCACTTCAGCCCGCGCGGCATCAATGGCCCCATCGATGATCTGCTGTTCCCGATTCAGCACGGCATGTTGTTCTATCCTGGCTTCAGCGTGCTACCGCCGGTGGTGTTTTATCAGGTGCAGAAATCTGCCGAAACGCGTTACCGCAGCTGGTGCGATACGCTGGCGACACGACTGGATAGGCTGTGGCAGTGCGAGCCGATTGCCTTTCGTCGGCAGAATGGCGGTGATTATGTGATTCCGGCACTGACGCTGAAGGAAGAGATTGCACCCGGCGAAACCGGATATAGCGTGCATCGGCAGCGCTAACCGGCAATCGACTTATTCATATAACCAGCGCCCGGCCTTAGCGGATTCGATTAGCATCCCCAGCGTGAAATCCGGCACCACCGGCACTTCGCGTTTATTGAACGGATTCAGGATCGCGCTCAGGGAAGGCTCAGGCGGATAATAGGTCTCGATAGTAAATCCGTCGCGCGCCACATTAAATTCGGCAAAAAATTCGTCCATCAGCGCGGCGGCTTCTTCGTGTTCAAAGTTAAGATCGGTATCGATATCTATCTGTGGCGTCAGCAATTTTTGCTTAAACAGATATACGCCATCGTAACGACGGACCAGCTCATAGATACGCTGTTCGATTTCATCTGACATAACCTCTCCTCTCCTCGCGCGAATTGTGATGGGGCGGGCGGCTATTCTGCCACGTTATGAGCGAAACGTATCGATTAAGGCGCCGGGTGTCGCACGCAGGGTAAATGTGGTGCTCCCGACTGCGCAGGCAGCCGGGATTTTCGGTTATTTCAGTGGCAGATAGATGTCAGTGATGAGTTCATGTTCCGGTACATCATGAATGAAGTTCAGATAATGGAAGAACAGCGGAAAATCACGTAACTCTTCACCGCTGGCGGGCAGCCAGTCGCGATATAGCGAACGCGCGCTTTCCGTGAGCGCATCATGCGAACCATGATGACGCAGCACGGCGCAACGGCCACCGGGAATGATCGCATTGACCACGCCAAAGGGGTTCTCCTCCGCTATCGGCGATGTCACCGAGCCGCAGATATCAAAGCGGAACGTCTCCGCTGGCGTGGTGATGGGATCATGCGGGGCTACGCCGTAAGTCTGGCTACTGGCAATCGGCGACAATCCGCTGCTTTTACGCCATGCGATAAAACGCGCGGCCGTCTCCATAATGCGCTCCGGCTGGCCGTAATGGGACAGCATCGCCACCGGGGTGGTGGGAAAATCGTTAATTGCGACGGGCATACTCTCTCTCCGTTTTGGTTGCAGCGGCGGCATACGCTGGTGCCAGGTCACCCAGGCGGGCTGCTGACGAAATTCGCTCGGCGTCATCGCAAACACCTGTTTGAAAGCACGACTGAACGATTCGGCATGCTGAAACCCGGCATCCAGCGCTATGTCGATGATTTTCTCGGAGGGATTGAATGCCAGCCGATACGACGCGCGTTTCAGGCGCATCAGCTGAATGTAGCGTCCCGGCGTCATGCCACAGTACCCGCTAAATTGCCGGTGGAAGTGGTAAGGCGAAAAATGGGCGACTTCACTCAGTCGTTCCAGCAATAGCGCGTCATCGAGATGTTGATCGATATAATCGAACACCCTGTTGAAGCGCTGACGGTAGGTATCGGGTTTGTTGGCTGGCATAGCATTCTCCTTGCCGCTGACTATGCCTGAGCGCGAGAGGGGCTGGCCTGACGGATCTTGCGGAGTTGGAGGGGAATCAATCAAACGTTTTATTATGCCACGGGACTCCCATCCTCAAACCAGCACATCCAGGGCTGTTTGCCGGAAACAAGCATAAGCGTCTTCCCATGACACAGGAGCTTTACCAAACACCATTGGCGTGACGAACTGTTGATAACGCTGCTTATAGACAGGATTCCTTATTAGTTCCTCCAGCCCCATTTTTAACTCTTCAATGGGTGCTTCGCAGAAATGTGGATACTGATTACCGTAACGTTCAATATCCTGCTTAATACAATCCTGCACGAAGCGTTTTAATCGCGGAATATCCGCCCCTTTTTCTCTGACAATACAAAAGTTGTCGTAAATATGGCGCACCAGTGATTCGTCGATAGCCTGTTCCAGATTGCGCAAACCAGCCGCGGTTCTTCGCATCATCGAAACCAGCTTTTCAGCCTGGGTACTGCCAATCGTTGCACAGGGAAAAGCTGCCACGATTGCCCCCTTCTTTGTCAGAGCCGTTATCAGGGAGTAAACATCACGACATTCTGAGGCTTCAAGCAAATCCGTTTCCATCAGCTCGAGTTTGATAAATGGCCGCAAGCAGGGAGCTTGTGCGAACTCTTGCGGGTAACGCACTGGTATCTCAACATAACGATACTCATCACGAACAAGGCTGGGATAGTTCTCATCAAAACGAAACGTATCTGACGCTTTTATCGTTTCGCTAATAACCTGAATAATACTTTTACGGATATTCTTACGCTGGCTTCTGGAATATTGCTGAGTAAAACCAGCACAAGGAACCAGTTTGATATCGACATCCTCTGACATTCTGTTCAAGGATATCCCCGCTTTAGATAGCGCAGTCCCCCCAGCAAAAACCAGTTGATGAGTATCAAACGTCAATGGCTGAATCAAACGCAATAATTCAACGATATAATGGTCTTTCTCTACAATTGCGACGGATGCAATTCCCAATGCATCCGCCGCATCCGGAAATAAATTTGTTAAATCATCCATTTAATTTGCTATTCCCTACAGACAAAATTCTTTTGAACCGCGGAGAGGTTTTAATTTCCAGTGAAGCAGGAATCTGAGTGGACTTGCCACTATTGTAGTCATCTGCCGCGCCAACCAGCCGGTAATCGACTTTAAGCCGTTCCAGCGCCTCGATGACTACCGCAGCCGATCCACCAGGTGCCGCAGGCATTAATTTACCGGTGATCGCATTCTGGCGGGCTTTGGTGTAGACACCATAGCCGACTTTAAGCAACAGCCCTTCCTTCACCAGCTCGCGTAGTGCCCTGCCAACCTGATCGTAACCTGCCAGATCTTTGAAATCGTCACGGGTGAATACATAACGCTTTGAGCGTTTCAGTCGTGACTGAATAACGGCTTTTATCGTCATGCCATCCTCCTTTGAACATTTTTTCATCATAGCAAACATACGACAATTTTGACAGCAAACATACGACACAAGACATAGGCTCAGGCGTTATTCTTAGCATCCCGCAGCAATATAATCGCCGTTAGGACTGATCGGGATCACCGTGAGAAACAGCACGGTGGCAAAGAGGATCAAAACGATGCCGCCCGCAATTTTGGCGGCCGGAACCAGCCAGCTGAGATTTTCGTTGTCGCGGCTGAAGAAGGTGACGGTACGATTGCGCGCATAGCGCACCGCCAGCGACAGAGACAAAATCGACGCCGCAGTTCCCAGCGACATGGTCATCACCGCGGCAATGCCCCAGCTGACAATCCCCAGCGTATTCGAGAACAACAAAATCATTATCGCCCCGCTACAGGGCCTGGCTCCAATCGCCAGAATCACCCCCAGTCGGGTTTTCCAGTCACCCTGCGTCAGATCCGCACCCACGCCGTGATGCCCGCAGCCACATTGATCGGAATGGTGATGCAATGGTTTGAGTGAGGTGATGGACATGCTGCGTGGCCGCGCGTTTTTCAGCGTGTGATAGATAACAAATGCGCCGAAAACGCCAATCAGCAGCGCGCTGATTTTCTCCACATACCAGCGACTGATACTCAAATCGCCAGCGGCCAGGTTAAATCCCACCGCCAAAATATAGACGAACAGAATCGCGCTGATGCCCTGCATCAGGCTGCCGAGAAAAGGCACCACGCGTGCCGCCAGCTCGCTCTCTTTATTGGTGCTGAGGTAGGTAGTGATAATAAATTTACCGTGGCCCGGCCCTATCGCATGGAGCACACCGTAGATAAATGCGCCGACCAGCAGCCACAGTCCGCCGTTGTAATCGTGACTATTGAGTTGCAGCAGATGCGTTACCAGCCTGCGATGCAGCGAGATTTGCGTGGCGAGGCTCCACTGAAGAAATGCGCCCCAGTGAGCGTAAAGCGTGCCGCCGATAATCAACAACGTCAGGATTAATAATCCGGCGATGGGCAGGCGCCAGTCTCGGGTGAGGATTCGGGTTGTCACGGTTTTGCCTGGATAAATGACCAACAAGATGTCGGGAATGCTAGTACCACTTTGGAATGAATGCTATAGGGTTTTTGTTAGCAGTGATGGTGAGATAAGCGGGCTGAATTGCAGACATAAAAAAAAGCCGCTGTTTAGCGACTTTATTTTGCATGCAGGGCCTAATCTCTCCGATATTTAACCTGCCTCACAGGCAGCCAAACATACCGGCTTCGGGTTGAGTGGTCCTCTCGGTTTTCATTTCACACTTTCCGGCACCGGGTTTGTCGAAAATGTCATGTATGTTTTTAATCCAGAGGTGCGTTTCACACCGCGCGGATCAGACAGGAAAGGAATGCGCAAATGGGCTGATTTAGAAATTTTTATGCTCCATCTGACATCATCAATAAACTGAAAATGCACACCATCTTTATCTGTGGAGGGATTTTCAAAAGTGCCCGAAGCATATTCCCCGCCAAGATGGGCAACCTCAACAACGCCTTGTTCATGGCTTATCAAGGCAATAGTCAGCGACTCTTCAAACAGAACGTCATCGGTAGTAAAGATCAAATATCTATCTTCATCCACCCTAAAAGCCGCTTCCAGTACCTTTCCGGGAATAATCATTCCAGATGGCTTACCATCAAAATAAACCTCTGAACGCGCCTGAGAGAACTCTGTTTGCCTGGCATGTTCGACCAGCGATAATGTGCTGAGCTGTTGCATGATTATCTCCAAAAATATCCCATTTCCCATGCGGCAAGCGCACCACCGATGAATCCACCGATAAGAACACAAACAGGTGCTCCCGGACCACACACCAGACCCGCTACCATGCCTCCCGCCGCTCCTCCTGCAATACCAGCGCCATTGATTGCCAGCTGACGCCCAGTTTCTGCGACCTTATGATCCGAGGTATAAATTTCGTAAAGGGACACGGCGATTGAAAGGACTACAAGCCCTTTTCCCACCCGCGACAGCTTCAGCATTCTCAGGTTAACCAGGGGATTTGATTTCCCCGCAGATTCAACAATGCCGGCATAAACCTGATTTTTCTGAACTTCGGAAAGCGTGTTGAAGTTAGTGCGAGGTCCAAACAGAGAAATAGCTTTCTTAGCCACTAATTCATTGAGTGTTTTACCCGATGTCTTCATCTGTTGAGCCATTGCACGTCCGAGTGGAGTACTACGCGTTCTGACCAGATCCATGATCAGATTGCGTGTTTCCTGCGCTTCCTGTGCTGCCTGCTCCCAACTGATGAGACCAATATTTGCTCTTGAGCGGAGATCGTCGGCCATCTCTTTAATGCGTTTCGAATACTCCAGACGCAGACGAGGATCAATTTGCAGGCGGGCAGCGGCAGCTGATATGTCTCCCTGAAGAGCATTAATAGCAGATTCAAACTGCTCACGTCCCTGGCTGTTCACTGAGTTTAAAAGGGAAGTATCCATTTTCGGTTCCTTATCTTATGCCTGGAACGACTCTAGCAAAACATACACAGAATAAAAAAACGAAGCATTAAAAAAGATTTATCAAATAATCCTTCACACGCTACGCTTTGCGATTTTATCAATATCAGACAATGCATTAAGTGGTAACGAATGAGTAAAGGGTGGCGGATAACCGCGAAGAAATCGACGACGCACCGCACAACCGATCATCGGAATAACCAACAGCCGAACCGCGAACCGTCGATTACTGTGTTGATGACTTCATACAGCCGCTGCCGGAAGGTGAAGTAATGGAAATGTGCCGCCTGTAACTTGGCTGACGCCAACGGGTTGAAACTGGATATTCGGTGCAGTGCGCCAAATGTCGAACGAAATTACTGAACAACTTATCTTGCCAGCAAAGTGGGGCTACCAATGGTGATCACGGTATTAAACATGCATCAGCGTGACGCCGTCGCGTGAATGCCCTCGGATTGACAAAGACACACAAACAATATGGCCATTGTAATGCCTATTATGTTAAATGGCTCACTTTTCGTGCACTAAAAACACCATTAAAACTAATTTAACCAGTGCAGGCGGTGTTGAGACGCTATTGAATGCAGTCAGCGTTAGGTGCCTTAGATTGCTCTCAGAACGTGCAAACAGGCCTACGATATTTCTGCAATTCAACCATAAATGAGAATCGTGTATGGGTTATGCTCGATACTGAAACAATAGAGCCGGGATATTTACAGAAGGAAAGGATAGGAATGAGACAATGGAGAAATAATTTTTTATTGAGGGGGTATGATGGAGACAAGATTCAACCGCCAATGCCAAAAATAAACATAAGTTACTGATATTATTCATGTTCACATAAAATCTTAGTGTAATTATTACTATGTACGCATCAATATAAGTGTGAATTAATTCATATTTAAATAGCTTAATATATGCTTTTATATCCCTTAATTACCCGTTATTGACTATAGAAAAGGAACAGAGATGAAAAGAACCTTAACCACCCTTCTATTGTGCCTGGCTGCTGTTAAGGTATCAGCGGTGCAAGTTACATTGATTCTGTCTGAAGAAGTGGAAGTGTCAGATGGGAAATTATGTGTGTATGAGAATGCTCAAGAGAGCCGTGAAATCAAAGTGGCAAAGTCTGCGCCCTGCCACCACACCAAAACGTTTGATGATTAATAATACAGCTAACCTCCTCGAATGTCTGTCAAGGAAATATCAGCCTCTATCAAGGGATGACAAACAGGGTAAAAGCTTATATTCATTCCCATCAGCATCTGTTACAACTAACTTTTCCCAATCTACTTGAGCAGTTACAGAAGATTTTATGACTGAAGATGATAAATATTTTTCATTAGGTTGAAGTGTAAACTGATTCTTGTTTAACTTATGTTTCGGTCTAAAAGAGGAATATCCAGGCTTTTCATAGAACCATTCATCATCCTCATTCACAAGACAACCATAGTCTAATCCACCGTCCTGCTGTTGTATCACGTAGCAATCTTTATTCTCATCCATTTTTTAATTCTCAAATTTAAGTTGATGGTAAAGGTATTATTACAGACCAAACAAACTCATTCTTTTCTAATAAACAACCGATTATAATCTTCATCAGTTGTGGATTTACTTTTATGCAGGGTGTCGATTACAATTGAATCATTAGGTAATGGTAGGCCTGAAACCTTCCGTAGCTCATATGAGATAGCATAAAAATTTAAAGCTACGTCAATTAGTTGCTTTGCTCTTAATGTTGTAGGGTATTCACTATTATCATGAGTTAAATATTCTTCAAGTTCTTTTGACACACGCACCTTTGCATTGCTGACTGATGCCGGAAGAATGAAGATTTCATGCATTAACTTAACAGGAAGGAGTTTCCAATCAATATCACCCAGATTACCAAGAGTAAAATCTGGGAAATCGATCTCATAACCTTTAAATATTCCCCCGTAACAAACGCCATCTTGGTCTTCGCAGGCCTCTTCTCCATCATCTTTATAACATTCAAGACACTGTGCTGCATATAGTTCTAATTTGTATGTAACCTTAAGAGCTAGAACTTCCAAGTCTTTTTTATTCTTGTTTCTATTTTTAAGCCAGTCGGTGAAAAAAGTGAAGCCACCTGTAATAACAGCTCCAACTACCGCGCCAATTAATCCTATATAGCTATCTGACATACGCCCCTATCCTTTGAGAACATTACCATAATCACAGACAAGCATAACTTTACAGCTAGATTAAAAGTCAAATTGTTTAATATTTCTAGTTGACTTAAAGATTAGACGTATCATGAGTAACTCTGCTAGTGGGAATGTAGCGGATTACCGTTTGTGCCATGACCCCGGAAATAACCATTTTGCTTAATTCGACTGTGGTAGAGGGAAGCTTCCATGTAACGCTATCTGAATTAGCGAACTCAGGTTTACCATACTTCTGAGTTAACAATTGGTTCAGAGTGTTAAACTGACGCACAATGATACCTTCATTCATCTGTTCCACACTGGTAACATTCGTCTGCACTAAACGATCTGAATTATCAAAAAGGAAGTTAACATTGTAAAGCCCACTGCCAATGTCAACATTGTCGATACGAACCTTCCCAACACTACCTTTGTATTTTTCAGGTGCAATCAAGTGTGCCCCGTTTCCTTGGGCCGCTACTACTTCTGACGGTCTCATATCCCATTTGGTATTGCCATAACCAGCACCGCCAGCATAAGCCAACATAGGCATGACAAGAAAAGCTGCTGCTACCATGATTTTTTTCATTTCGCTTCCTTAACAGTTTGTCGATTTAAGAAACATCTTAAAACTTAGTCAGCCGAAATCAAGGCATAGGAAACCTAATGCGCCGTGATGGGGTATCCATCGATCAGTGCCGTAGGCGTCATCTGTGTTCTGCTTTCACTCATTCTCTTATCAGGTAGCCGTTATAGTCCGGTGGCTGAAACCGTGGCAGAGCCAGATACTTTCCCGATCTGGTTAGGATTCCCATCTATCGCCTGTTTATTCCCTGTGCTGTCTCACGACATGGCATTACGGAACACCGCGCAAAGTGTGGAACGAATGAAAGTTTTGGGAGGTTTAGAGACGTGGGCAACGTCATAGCTGTTCAAGTTGAGAACTGTACGTGTTTGAAGCTTGGAACTACACGCCGCTATGAGATAGTATTCCCGAAGATCTGCCACTACTAACCAAGCGGCAATTTCTGGTGAAACTTTAGATCATTTCTTACATGCAAGAGAGATAGGATTTTACGTCTAACTCACTGTTTAATAAGAAATTAAAGTGAATGGTGCCGAAGGCCGGACTCGAACCGGCACGTATTTCTACGGTTGATTTTGAATCAACTGCGTCTACCGATTTCGCCACTTCGGCACTGAAGAGGATGCGGAAAACGTTGGGGATTATACCGTTACAGACAAGGTGCGCAACCGGAATCGATGGGGATGTGCGCTAAGCGTTGAAAAAAGCAGCGCTGCCCGTGCCGCCAGCGGTCCCGTCGCTATTTCCCGTTAAAACCAGAACACTCCCAATCTCCCCTTCCGCCCGGAACTTTCTCGGATCTGACGTCTCTTAAGCAAAACTGACAACAGTCAGCCATTAAAGAAAAAATGAGGTTGAGATGAATAACACAACACAACGCGTGATTTGGGGGTGGGGCCTCGCTGCGGCACTGGTTGCGGGTAGCGCATCAGCGGCGAGCTGGCAGGATCAACTGAGCAGCGCTGCATCGCAGCTGAGCCAGCAGAACAGCGGCACCAGCAATACGCAGAGCGGCGGGCTGTCGCTTTCGTCCATAACCGGGCTGCTGAACGGCGGCGATAAAGCGGTGAGCGCCAACAGCATGACCAATGCCGCAGGGGTGATGCAGTATTGCGTTGAGCACAACGTGGTGCAAAACAATGTGCAATCGGTGAAAGATCAGGTGATGAGCAAACTGGGTCTGAGCAGCAGCGCCGCGCAGGAGCAGAAAACGGATTACCAGCAGGGTTTACAGGGTTTGCTGAATACCGGCAACGGTCAGCAGCTGAACCTGCAAAGTCTGAGCAACTCCCCCATGGGCGAGAAGCTGAAAACCAAAGCCTGTGATGTGGTCCTGAAACAGGGCAAGAAATATATCGGGATGTAACTGAGTTCGGGGCAGCGCAGGGAGCCAGGTAAGCTGTCCCTTGCCGGCGACCATGCGCGCTGCCCCTATCCCGCAAACGCAAAAAAGCGCGCTAAGGCGCCGTCCCGCAGTAAAAACCCGCCCCCCGATGCACGATGATTTCCCCGCCTCTCCATTAACGCTATAGTGACATTTTGGCACTCACAGGACAGCGCGCATGAAAGGCATCAACATTGCGATTTACTTCGATCCCGACCTGATTCGCATTTGCGTACATCAACAGGACGGCAGCTATCTCAGCCAGAATTTCAGTTACGACGACAGCGTGATTGAAGCGATTTATCAGTGGCTGGAGCAGTTCACACCCAATCGCACCCATATTTGCCTGATTGAACATGACACGGCCGATATCCTCGCTGATGAGCTGGTGGACAATGGTTATCACGTCCATCAGGTGACCCAACATGATTTATTGAGCTGGTTTGCCAGCGAACCGCCGTCCACGCCGGATGGATCGCCAGTGCGCGCCCTACTGCGCTATCTGGAAAACGAGAAGCCGCCTGAGTATCAATCCCGCACGCCGCAAATTGAAGCGCTGATGGATCTGCTGGACGAACTGGACGAGCTGGAAGCGGTGGAAGACGTCGAAGATGATGAAGACGGTCTGCCGGACAACGTGCTGCGCCTGATGAAACAGAAAAAAATCAGCGCCACTGATGCGGCACAACGCCTGTTGCCGGATCTGAACGAACGCATTCGCGAGCATCTGATTCAGTATCCGGATCTGATGACGCCGGAGCTGCTGGAAGACTTTTTCCCGGAGCTGATCGAAGCGCTGGATCGCCCGAAACACTAAGCACACACCTTTAAACAAGATTTGCCCACCCTGTCTCCTTAAGCTGTGCCACGCGTCGATATACTATCGGCGCGTTTTGATCACAAGGAATCGACATGCTGGAATTATTCAAAGCTATCGGCCTCGGGCTGGTGGTGCTTCTTCCCCTTGCCAACCCGCTCACCACCGTGGCGCTATTTCTTGGCCTTGCCGGTGATATGAATTTCCAGGAACGCAATCGTCAGGCTTTTCAGGCGTCGGTGTACGTTTTCTTTATCATGATGGTCGCCTGGTACGCAGGCAATGCGGTGCTGCATACCTTTGGTATCTCTATTCCCGGTCTGCGCATGGCGGGCGGATTGATTGTGGCGTTTATCGGCTTCCGCATGTTATTTCCCGCTAAGCCGGTGGGACATTCCGTGGAGGCGGAGCACAAGCAGGATGAGCTGGACGCCAGCGACAGCCACCACGAAACGGTAAATATTGCTTTTGTGCCGCTGGCGATGCCCAGCACCGCAGGGCCAGGCACCATTGCGATGATCATCAGCTCGGCTTCGACGATAAAAAGCGGTGTCGATTTCTCGCCCTGGGTGATCATGGTGGCACCGGTGACGATCTTCTTTTTAGTGGCGCTGATCCTCTGGATCTCGCTGCGCAGTTCCGGGGCGATTATGAAGCTGGTGGGAAAAGGCGGTATCGAGGCGATCTCACGTCTGATGGGCTTTTTGCTGGTGTGTATGGGCGTGCAATTTATTATTAACGGCGTACTGGAAGTGATTCATACCTACCATTAAATCCTGCCTGCGCGATAAAGAATGACAGGGGCGGCCTGAGTGCCGCCCCAACGATCATTCGTGCTTCAGAGTCTTGCGCACATCAGCAACCTGATCTTTGGTCACTGCCGGTGCCTTGTTACTCCATCCCTGACGGATAAAGGTCGCCAGCTGCGCCACTTCATCATCGCTCAGACGGCTGGCAAAACCTGGCATCATCAGCACTGACGGGGCTTTCGCCGTTGATGGCTGCTGGGCGCCGGCCAGAATGGTGTGGATCAGCCCGGTGGGATCATTGGCGTTAACAATGGTTGCCTGATCCAGTTCCGGGAACGCGCCCGGCGCACCTTTACCGGTGACAAAGTGGCACGCGCCACAGTTGTCGAGATACAGACGCTCACCTTCCGACAAATTTTTCCCTGCCGTCAGTTTCGCTTCCGTCGCCTGCTGCGCCTGCACGTTGTATGCCTGCAACGGCGGGTTGCCGCCGAGGAATTTCAGGTAGGCGGCAATCGCTTTCACATCGGCATCGGTCATGTGCGAACTGCTGTGCTCAATCACCGACTTCATCTCACCGCCTACCGCCGCTTTGTCGTTACGACCGGTTTGCAGGTAATCAACAATCTCCTGCTCGCTCCAGCGCGGCAGACCGCGCAGCGACGGCACATCCCAGTTATTCAGGCTGCCGCCAGCGAGGAACTGATCGTCGCTGCTGTCGAGCGCTTTCTCGTTCATGCCGATGCCACGCGGCGTATGGCAGCTGCCGCAGTGGCCGAGGCTTTCCACGATATACGCGCCGCGGTTCACCTCTTCCGACGCCCCGCCAATTGGCTGGAACGGTTTGTCCGCCGTGAACGCCCAATTCCAGAAGCGCATCCCCCAACGCTGGCTGAACGGGAAGCTCAGATGGGTTTCTGGCGGCTGCGACGCACTCGGTTTCACGCCCTGCATAAAGTAGACATACAGCGCGTGCATATCTTCATCGCTGATTTTGGCGTAATCCGGGTAAGGCATCGCCGGGTAGAGGCGCGAGCCATCCGGCAGCACGCCTTTGCGTACTGCATCGGAGAACTGCTGCTCGCTATAGTTGCCGATACCCTGTTCTTTATCCGGCGTGATGTTGGTGGAGTAAATCGTGCCGAGATTCGACTCAATCGCCAGGCCACCGGCGTAATCCGGCTTCCCGGCGACCGAGTGGCAGGCCATACAGTCGCCGAGTCGCGACAGGTACTCACCCTTTTTGATCAGTTGCGCATCATCTGCCGCGTGAGCCTGCGCCGCAATGCTTCCCAGCAACACGGCGTTCGCCATTAACAATGATTTTAATTTCATATGCTTATGCCTGTACCAGTGGGCCGGGGTTTTTCAGATACTGTTCTTTGATTGCCTGTGCCGCCATCAGGGTAATCGCGCCGATGGTATCGGTCGGGTTCGCCTGGAAGTTCTGCGGGAAGGCGTTACCGCCCGGTACAAACACGTTATGCACGTCCCAGCTTTGCAGATACTTGTTCAGCGCTGAGGTTTTCGGGTTGTCGCCCATCACCGCGCCGCCCACGTTATGGGTGGAAACGTATTTGGTCAGGTCAAAGTCAGCGCCCATTGGCAGGAAGCCCATGCTCATGCTGTCGGGATTCAGCTCTTTGGCGATGTTGCCCACGATGCCTTTCAGATGCTGTTGCAGTTTCAACTCGTTCTCTTTCCAGTTGAAGGTCATGCGCAGCAGCGGCAGGCCGCGGTGGTCGGTGTAATGCGGGTCGAGATCCAGGTAGATATCACGATACGACTGGCAGGTCGTGGTGATGCTGATCTTCATGGAATGGTTGTACCACTGCTCCAGACCCTCTTTGTAACCCATCCCCCAGCTCGGCGTGCCTTTCGGCAGTGAGGTAGCGATAGGCGTACCGGTCGCCTGCGAACTGTGAATTTTCGCGCCGCCGAGGAAGCCAAGGCCCGGACCATCGAAGTTGCCTGGGGAGATGTCGTTGAACATCTGGCCGGTGGCGCCTGCGGTGGCGAAGGAGTTGAAGTTTTTGTCTTTAAAGAACAGGGTCGCGCCGCCGTTCGACAGAAACGCGTAGTTACGGCCCACCACGCCCTCTTCCGTGATCGGGTTGTACGGTTTGCCAATGCCGGAGAGCAGCATCAGACGCACGTTGTACAGCTGGAAGCTGGAGAGCACCACGATCTTCGCGGGCTGGAACACTTCGTTGCCGTCGACGTCGTAGTAAATCACGCCCTTCGCGGTTTTCTGATCGTCGTGCAGCACCACTTTCACCACTTCCGCGTGTACTTCGTAGGAGAAGTTAGGCATCCGCTTCAGCGCGTCCATCACGGCAGTCTGCGGTGAGGCTTTGGAGTAGTTCAGGCACGGATATTTCGAGCAGTAACCACAGTAGTTACAAGGGGCGATTTGGTTACCGTACGGGTTTTTCCAGGCGCGCGAGACGCAGGCCGACGGGTTCGGGAACGGGTGATAACCCAGTTTCGTCGCCGCTTCTTTGAACATCACGTTGTTCAGCGTGTCTTCCAGCGCAGGCAGCGGGTATGGCTCTGAACGCGGGCCTTCAAACGGGTCGCCGCCTTCGAGGATCTGGCCGCGCAGGTTGCCGGTGTTGCCCGACTGGCCGCAAATCAGCTCGAACTTGTAGTAATACGGCTCGATCTCTTCCCAGGTGAACGGGAAGTCCATCACGCGCATATCTTCCTGCAAAATGCCCGGCTTGTACGCCTGATCGACGTAGCTTTTCAGTTTGATATCGGTCGGGGTTGGACGAATCAGTACCGCCGTCCAGTGCATACCTGCCCCGCCAACGCCGGTGCCTGGCGCAAACGCGCCCCATTTACGGGTCGGCAGCGCGGTCTGATCCATGGTGTAACGCACGGTAACCGCCACTTCTTTCGGGGTGGCAAACACCTTGTTACGCACGTTGTAGGCGTATTCGTCGGCCGGTTTCGGGTAGGCGAACTCGGGATAATCGCGCTCACCGCCGCGCTCCAGCGCGCGGACTTCTAAGCCAGCCAGCGCCAGCTCAATGCTCATTAACGAGCCTGCCCAGCCGAGGCCGCAGACAACGACGTCGACTTCTTTTTTAGTAATCTGTGCCATGATAATCCTGTCTCAAATACCTGATGCGAAACGCCATTACGCGCGTTCACCCATGATGCTGACCGGGCCAAGCGGGTAAGGTACGTTGTGCTGTTTAACCCACTCGGTGAAGCTGGCGCGGGCGCCAGGGAAGCCGATGGCGATCCAGGCTTTCATGCCCTTGTTGCCGCCGTACATCGGATCAGCGAGGTAGCCGTGTTTGGTATCTGAAAGCAGCTGGCTGAAGAACTGGGAGGCTTTCAGGTTCGGTTCGCCGAGTGCAGCGAAGTCGATGCCGTCATTTTTGTTCACTTTGGTGAGAACCGCGTCTTTCTCTTCCAGCGTCAGCTCGTGGAACGCTTTCTGGAAACTGCCCTGCGTCCACTGATTCACCAGCCGGATGCCGGTGTGATACATCTGCTGCGGCGTGAACGGAATCTGGTAGCCCATGGTGGCGGGCGCATGAACGTTAAACGGACCCTGCATATAGATTTCGTCGCCGAACTCGGGGTTGTGCAGCTGCTGGTCGATAAAGATCGGTACGTTCGTTTCCAGCGCGCCCGGCGCTTTGCCACTCCCCCCGGCGGGGATCAGGCGATCGGTGGCGGCAAGAATAAATTGCCACTCGTCGGCGCTGAAAAAGATCGGTTTATAGTCGGCAAGTTCCGGTGCTGCCATTTCCGCAGCCTGCGCCGCAGTTAATCCCTTAAATACCAGGTCACTTAATGGCAATGCCAAAAGCGACCCAAGCAGAAACTTTCGTCTGGTGGTCGGTTTTTGTAGAAGCATGGCTTGACGACTCTCACTTGCTAAGAAAGATAATTATTTTTGTTAATGGTTTAATTCATCGGTAAACAACCTGGCAATCTTAGGGATACAAATATTTCAGAGTGTAAAAATTGAATTAATAATGTGTTTTGATGAGAATCCATCATCATGTTGAATTTTGGTTACAGGCTGGTAAAGGGCTTTGGTGGCGGGAATTTCCGTTTTAACCGTACAAATGTCAGGTTTTTGTGCGCGTGGTACGGGCAAATGACCAAAATCGTTCACGGAATGTAATAGTACCGTAAATTAATCGATAAAAAGAAATCATACTTCCATACAAGAGAATTATTCTCATTAATAACATCTTATTTACCTGATAGAAACACACTCCAAATATCTATTTCTGAAATATGACAGACCGCGCACAAAATAAGCGGAATAACTGCCAGCTGAAATGAATTGTTAATTTCCGGCACAGCTCAGAACAAACCGGCATTTTGCCAGCGCCGCCTCAGCGATAGAGTCAGTTAATCAATCACTCAGGATGACAATAATGCGCTCATTGATTCTGTTTTTTGCCTTGTGGGGTAGCGCCTTTGCGCTACAGGCGGCGACGCCGAAAGATACCCTGGTTGTCGCTGTGCCGCTCGACGGCATTATCAGCTTTGACCCGGCCGAAAGTTTTGAAACCGTCAGCAACAGCGTGCAGCGCAACCTGTATCAGACGCTGGTGGAAGCGGATCGTGATACCCCGCAGAAACTCGCGCCACTGCTGGCAACCCACTGGCAACCCGGCAGCACGCCGCACAGTCTGGTATTCAGCCTGAAACCTGGCGCGCATTTCTCCAGCGGCAATCCGGTAACCGCGCAGGATGTGGTGTTTTCGTTAACCCGTGCGGTGCAACTCAACAAGGCGCCCTCTTTTATCCTCGCCGAGTTTGGCTGGACGCCGGATAACATCGCCGGACAGTTTAAGGTGCTGAACGACCACCAGCTGGAAATTCAGTGGCCCGCGGCGATTGGACAAAATCTGGCATTGCGCCTGCTGACCGCACCGGTGGCGTCGATTGTCGATAGCAAAACCGTGCAGCAACACGCCAGCAATAACGATCTCGGCAATGGCTGGCTGCATACCCATTCCGCAGGCAGCGCCGCCTTTGTCATCCAGCAGTATGTACCGCAGCAGGCGCTGGTGCTGCACGCCAATGCCCAGGCACAACCGCAGCCACATCTGCAACGTATCCTGCTGAAAGGGGTCGCCGATGCGGGTGCGCGTCGCCTGCTGATCCAGCAGGGCGACGTCGATGTGGCTTACCAGCTCGGCCCGGACCAGATTGCCGCGCTGAAAAGCGATAAAAATCTGCGCATCGATGCCTTCCCGTCCAGCCTGGTGTACTACCTCGGCTTCAACACGCAAAACCAGGCGCAACCCGCGCTGGGTAATCCGGCGCTGTGGCAGGCGGCGCGCTGGCTGGTGGATTACCACGCCATCGCCGATCAGTTGCTAAAAGGCCAGTACAGCATTCATCAGAGCTTCCTGCCGCAGGGCTTTGACGGCGCGCTGGAGAACCAGCCGTTCCATTACGATGTCGCGAAAGCGAAGCAGATTCTGCAACAAGGCGGCATCAAGCCGGGCAGCCACTTTACGCTGACGGTGATCAACCAGCCGCCCTATATCGATGTGGCCCAGGCGTTGCAGGCCAGCTTTGCCAAAGCCGATCTGCAAATCGAGCTGCAACCGGTGGCGGAATCGGAGCTGTGGAGCAAAATGCGCGGCCGCGATTTCCAGTCGATCTTCATTTACTGGGGCGCTGACTATGTCGATCCCAACACCAACGCCAGCGCCTTTGCTTACAACGTCCCAGGCGGCTCAAAAACCCTCGCATGGCGCGTCGGCTGGGAAATCCCGGATTTGAGCGCCAAAACCCGCGCCGCCGCAGGCGAAAGCGATGCCGTGAAACGCCGTCAGCTCTACACGGAATTGCAGCAGTCACTCCAGCAGAACTCGCCGTTTGTGGTCACGCTACAGGGCGCGCAGCAGGTGGCGGTGCGCAACAATATTGAGCATGTGCAGCAGGGCATCGGCGTCAGCCTGCTGTATTTCGATACCGTCACTAAACAATAACCATTCCCGTAGCGGCGCGATTTATCGCTGTCAAAACCCGCGCGACTTATCGCGCCGCTACGGCAAATGCCCAGCTTTGCTATCCTTTCAGGCATCACCACTTGCCTGAAAGAGAAAAATCATGACCACCCCGTTGCTCATCGCACAAACACCGGAAGTGAAATTGCAGCTGTTGCCGCAAATGGCCAACCGCCACGGCCTGATCACGGGCGCGACCGGCACCGGCAAAACCGTGACGCTGCAAAAACTGGCGGAATCGTTTTCCTCAATTGGCGTACCGGTTTTTATGGCCGATGTGAAAGGTGATTTGAGTGGCGTGGCCGCCGAGGGCGAAGAGTCGGAGAAGCTACTGGCGCGTCTGGCGAAGATTGGCGTCACCGACTGGCAGCCGCAGCGCAACCCGGTGATGCTGTGGGATATCTTTGGTGAAAAAGGCCACCCGGTTCGCGCCACGGTGTCCGATCTCGGGCCACTGCTGCTGGCGCGTCTGCTTAACCTGAATGATGTGCAAAGCGGCGTGCTGCAAATTATCTTCCGCATCGCCGATGACCAGGGCCTGCTGCTGCTCGATTTCAAAGATTTGCGCGCCATGACGCAATATATCGGTGATAACGCCAAAGGGTTCCAGACGCAGTACGGCAACATCAACAGCGCCTCAGTCGGGGCGATTCAGCGTGGTCTGCTGACGCTGGAGCAGCAGGGAGCCGAGCATTTCTTTGGCGAGCCGATGCTGGATATCCGCGACTGGATGCGTTGTGACGATCAGGGCAAAGGCTTCATCAATATTCTCTCGGCCGAAAAGCTGTATCAGATGCCGAAACTCTACGCCACCAGCCTGCTGTGGCTGCTGGCGGAGCTGTACGAACAACTCCCGGAGGCGGGCGATCTGGATAAACCGAAAATGGTGTTCTTTTTCGACGAAGCCCACCTGCTGTTTAACGACGCCCCGCCGGTGCTGCTGGAAAAAGTGGAACAGGTGATCCGTCTGATTCGCTCCAAAGGCGTTGGCGTTTATTTTGTCACGCAGAATCCCGGCGATATTCCCGACAGCGTGCTCGGCCAGCTGGGTAATCGCGTGCAACATGCGCTGCGGGCTTTCACCCCAAAAGATCAGAAAGCGGTGAAAACCGCCGCCGAGACCATGCGCGCCAATCCGGCATTTAATACCGTCGAGGCGATTCAGGCTTTGGGCACCGGCGAGGCGTTGATCTCGCTGCTGGATGAGAAAGGCAGCCCGTCGATGGTCGAGCGTGCGATGGTGATTGCGCCGGGTTCCCGCATGGGTCCCGTCAGCAGCGATGAACGCAACGGTTTGATCAACCATTCGCCGCTGTATGGCAAATACGACACCGCAATCGATCGCGAATCCGCCTTTGAGATGCTGCAAAAAGGGGTACAGGTCGCCACTGAACAGGCCAACGCGCCGCAAGCCAAAGGCAATAACGTCGCCGTCGACGACGGCATTCTCGGTGGCCTGAAGGAGATTCTGTTTGGCAGCACCGGCCCGCGCGGCGGCAAACATGACGGCGTGGTGCAGACCATGGCAAAAAGCGCCACGCGACAGATCACCAATCAAATTATTCGTGGCGTACTTGGCAGCCTGATGGGAGGACGTCGTCGCTAAGCGATAAAACGGAAAAAATATGGATAAACATCAACAACTAAAACGGAGCAAGCGCCTGGCGTTGTCGCTGCTGCTGATTGCCGCTGCGATTTTTGTCATCACGCTGTTTCTGCCACCCAATTTTTGGGTCAGCGGCATCAAGGCAATTGCGGAAGCGGCGATGGTCGGTGCGCTGGCCGACTGGTTTGCCGTGGTGGCGCTGTTTCGCCGGGTGCCAGTCCCGTTTATTTCGCGCCACACGGCGATCATCCCGCGCAATAAGGATCGCATTGGCGAAAACCTGGGTCGTTTCGTGCAGGAGAAATTCCTCGATACCGATTCGCTGCTGGCGCTGATCCGCCGCCACGATCCGTCGCAGATGCTGGCGCAGTGGCTGAATGCGCCTGGCAACGCCGATCGCATTGGCCGCCATCTGTTGCAGCTGATGCGCGGTTTTCTCGATCTCACCGACGATGCACGTATTCAGCAGTTTCTGCGGCGCGCGGTGCATCGCGCCCTCGACAAGGTTGATCTCACCCAGTCTGGCGCACTGTTGCTGGAAAGCCTGACCAAAAACAATCGTCATCAGGAATTACTGGATGCCGCCGTAGAGCAATTGTTGCGGGTGCTGCATAAACCCGGCACGCGTGAGTTTATCGCCATGCAGATTGTGCGCTGGCTGAAGCGCGAGCATCCCATCAAAGCCAAAATGCTGCCAACCGAATGGCTGGGCGAACACAGCGCCGACCTGGTGGCTAATGCGGTGGATTCCATTCTCGACGAAGTGGCACTCGATCAGGGCCATGAATTCCGCCTCGGTTTTAACCGCGCGGTGGAGCGGCTGATTGTGAAGCTGAAAAACGATCCAGCAATGGCGGAACGCGCCGAGGTAATCAAAAGCTGGCTGAAGGAAGATGAGTCGCTGAATCGCTATATCGGTGAGCTGTGGCAGGATCTGCGCAGCTGGCTGAAAGAGGATCTGAATAGCGACCAGTCGCGCGTGCAGGAGCGTGTACGGCTGGCAGCGCTGTGGCTGGGGGAAACCCTCGCTGCGGATGAGGCGCTGCGTACCTCTATGAATCATCATCTGGAAGATGCCGCGCGCAGCGTCGCGCCGGAGTTCGCTGAGTTCCTGACACGCCATATCACCGATACGGTGAAAAGCTGGGATGCGCGTGAAATGTCGCAGCAGATTGAGCTGAACATTGGGCGCGATTTACAGTTTATTCGTATCAACGGCACGCTGGTGGGGGGATCGATTGGATTGGTGTTGTTTTTGTTGTCGCAGCTGCCGGGGTTGATTCAGCGGTTAAGTTAAAAGGTCGCCATCAATGGCGACCCTACGGTAACGGTGCGATTTGCAGGGTCGGCATTGATGCCGACCGGACGGTTATCACGGAATCTGTAGGGTCGGCATTGATGCCGACCGGACGGTTATCGCGGAATCTGTAGGGTCGGCATTGATTGCCGACCGGAAATTAACGGCGTTTCAGCAACAGGAACAGGCTTATCGCGAAGAACGCCCCGCTTGGCAGAATCGCGCCCATAATCGGCGGCAAACCATATACCAGGCTCAGCGGGCCGAAAATCTGGTCCAGCACGTAGAACAGGAAGCCGAAGCTGATACCGGTCACCACGCGTACCCCCATCGACACGCTACGCAGCGGTCCGAAGATAAACGACAGCGCCATCAGCATCATCACCGCCACCGACAGCGGCTGGAAGATTTTGCTCCACATATTCAGCAGATAACGACCGGACACCTGGCCACTCTGCTTCAGATATTTGCTGTAGTTGTAGAGACCACGAATCGACAGCGCATCCGGGTCCAGCGCAACCACGCCCAGCTTGTCCGGCGTCAGGTTGGTTTTCCATTCGCCGCTCAGGCTCTGTGAACCGCTAATCTGCTTCGGATCGTTCAGGTCAGATTCATCCACCTGCGACAATATCCAGCGCTTCTTCGCGTTATCCCAGGTGGCGGTGGCCGCATAGCGTACGCTCAGCAGGCGACGTTGATCGTTGAAGTTGTAGATGCTGACGCCGTCGATCTCGTTATCGCCCTTGATGCGTTCGATATAGATAAAGCTGTTGCCATCTTTCGCCCACAGACCGTTTTGCGTCGAGACCAGCGCACCGCCGTAGAGCTGCTGCGCACGATAGTTACGCGCCATCTGCTCGCCCTGCGGCGCGACAAATTCACCGATCGCCATGGTGAGCAACACCAGCGGAATCGCGGTTTT
This sequence comes from Pantoea sp. X-Soil-TKNS-1207, assembly GCF_059730485.1. Taxonomy (NCBI): domain Bacteria; kingdom Pseudomonadati; phylum Pseudomonadota; class Gammaproteobacteria; order Enterobacterales; family Erwiniaceae; genus Pantoea; species Pantoea sp. X-Soil-TKNS-1207. The sequence goes on along the minus strand of NZ_AP035958.1, from coordinate 634,177 downwards.
CATCACCGCAAAGGCCACCTGCATACGGGTAAAGCCCGATGCCTGCATCACCACCAGCTCACTGCGCTGCGCCAGCGTACCCAGCCCCAGCAACGCGCCGAGCAGTGCCGCCATCGGGAAGAAAATCTCGATATCTTTCGGCACGCTAAGCAGGGTGTAGTAACCCGCATCGAGCGCGGTATAGGCGCCCTGCCCGGTTTTACGCAGCTGATCAACGAACTTGATGATGCCCGACAGCGACACCAGCATGAACAACGTCATCATGATGGTGTTAAAGATGGTTTTACCGATGTAGCGGTCAAGTACCTTAAACATCACACTGACCCTCCCCGGCTAAATCGGGCGCGAAGACGACGCATCGGCACCGTATCCCACATGTTCAGAACAATCGCCAGCGCCAGATAAGAGAAGTTCACCACCCACATCCAGATGGCCGGATCGAACTTACCTTTGGCCGCGTTGGACCGCAGCGAACTTTGCAGCAGGAAGAAAATCAGATACAGCAGCATCGCTGGCAGCATCGACAGCACGCGCCCTTGACGGGGGTTCACCACGCTCAGCGGTACCACCATCAACGCCATTACCAGTACCGCGAACACCAGCGTCAGACGCCAGTGCAATTCAGACTGGAACTGCGGAGTTTTGTTTTTGAACAGCGTGACCATATCCGCCTGATCGGAATCATTCGGATCGAGCACCGCCTCTTTGTAGCCAACCAGCGCTTTATAGTTGATGAAGTCGGTGATGCGGAAATCACGCAGCATCGCCGTGCCTTCAAAGCGCGTGCCTTTATCCAGCGTCACGATTTGTGAGCCGTCCGCGCGCTGCTCCATATGCCCGCTATCTGCCAGCACCACGGATGGGCGGGCGTTACCCTTCGGACGCAGCTGGGCGAGGAAGACGTTGCCGAACTTATTGCCCTTCACGTCTTCGACAAATAGCACCGCATTGCCATCGCTGGAGCTTTGGAATTGACCCGCCGCCAGTGCCGCCGCGCCTGGGTTAGCTTTGGCGTTCTGCGTGACCTCGTCCTGATAGCGCGAGGACCAGGGTCCCAGCCATGTCACGTTGATGGCTGCCACGATAGACGTGAGCAACATCAAAATCATGGCCGCTTTCACCAGCACGCTTTTGCCCAGGCCACAGGCATGCATCACCGTGATTTCACTTTCGGTGTAAAGCCGCCCAAGGGTCATCAAAATCGCCAGAAACAGGCTTAGGGGCAGGATAAGTTGTGCCATTTCAGGCACGCCAAGTCCTAACAATGTCAGAACCAGGTTTGTGGGGATCTCGCCATCCACCGCTGCACCCAGGATCCTCACTAACTTCTGACAAAAGAAGATCAGTAGCAGGATGAACAGGATAGCCAGCTGGCTTTTGAGCGTTTCCCGAACCAGATATCTAATGATGATCACGCTTAGTACGCCTGTGATAACTTGTCTTTTTGCAGGAAAATCGCTAGTTTCAACGCTTATCAGCCATTTTTCTTCATCAATGGCCGTCATCGCAGCTAAAATAGTATAACGAACGCGTCAGGGTGGTGAAAAAACAACACATTGCCACCTTAACTCATTATGACCGCCGGCGTTTAAATGTCATGGCATCGCAACAAATTAATGCGTTACGAGCGCGCTACATTCTAACGACAGCAAAGGCCGTTGTCTTTAAGATTCAGGAGAGTGCATGGAGTTCAGTGTAAAAAGCGGTAGCCCGGAAAAACAGCGCAGCGCCTGCATTGTAGTTGGGGTTTTTGAACCGCGTCGTCTTTCACCGATTGCCGAGCAGCTCGATAAGATCAGCGATGGCTACATCAGCGCCCTGCTGCGCCGCGGTGAGCTGGAAGGCAAAGTCGGCCAGACACTGCTGCTGCACCATGTGCCGAATATTCTTTCCGAACGCATCCTGCTGATTGGCTGCGGAAAAGAGCGCGAGCTGGATGAGCGTCAGTACAAGCAGGTGATTCAGAAAACCATTAACACGCTGAATGATACCGGCTCGATGGAAGCGGTGTGCTTCCTGACCGAACTGCATGTGAAGGGCCGCAATACCTACTGGAAAGTGCGCCAGGCGGTCGAGACGTCCAAAGAGGCGCTCTACAATTTTGACCAGCTGAAAAGCAATAAAGTCGAGCCGCGCCGCCCGCTGCGCAAGCTGGTGTTCAACGTGCCGACGCGCCGTGAACTGACCAGCGGCGAGCGCGCGATTCAGCACGGTCTGGCTGTCGCCTCCGGGGTTAAAGCCGCCAAAGACCTCAGCAATATGCCGCCAAATATTTGTAACGCCGCGTATCTGGCGTCACAGGCGCGTCAGCTTGCCGATGCGTTTAGCAAAAATGTCACCACCCGTGTCATCGGTGAACAACAGATGAAAGAGCTGGGCATGAATGCCTATCTGGCGGTGGGTGCTGGCTCGCAAAATGAGTCGCTGATGTCGGTGATTGAATACAAAGGCAGCAGCGATCCGGAAGAACGTCCGATTGTGCTGGTCGGTAAAGGCCTGACCTTCGACTCCGGCGGTATCTCGATTAAACCCGCCGAAGCCATGGACGAAATGAAGTACGACATGTGCGGCGCGGCGTCCGTGTACGGCGTGATGCGCATGGTGGCGGAGCTGAATCTGCCGCTGAACGTGGTGGGCGTGCTGGCAGGCTGTGAAAACATGCCGGATGGCCGTTCTATGCGTCCGGGCGATGTGCTGACCACCATGTCCGGCCAAACGGTGGAAGTGCTGAATACCGATGCCGAAGGCCGTCTGGTGCTGTGCGATGCGCTGACCTACGTTGAGCGCTTCGAGCCGGAAGTGGTGATTGATGTTGCCACCCTGACCGGAGCCTGCGTGGTTGCGCTGGGTCATCATGTCAGCGGTTTGATGTCGAACCACAATCCGCTGGCGCACGAACTGATTGGCGCTTCGGAGCAGTCCGGCGATCGCGCCTGGCGTCTGCCAATGGCCGATGAGTACCAGGAGCAGCTGGAATCCAATTTTGCCGACATGGCGAACATTGGTGGTCGTCCGGGGGGTGCCATCACCGCCGCGTGCTTCCTGGCTCGCTTTGCGCGCAAATTTAACTGGGCGCACCTGGATATCGCCGGCACCGCCTGGCGTTCCGGCAAGGCCAAAGGCGCGACCGGCCGTCCGGTTCCGCTGCTGTCACAGTTCCTGCTGAATCGCGCAGGCCTGAACGGCGACGATTAAGCGGAAACGCGCCATGGTTGAAGCGGTGCGCATAAATGCGATAACCACCCTGCGGTCATTGAAACGGTGCGCATAAATGCGCACCCTACGGGTGTAGGGTCGGCATTTATGCCGACCGTATTAAAAATCGCACAGGGTTGATGGCGGCATTTATACCGACCGTAGCAAAAACCGCACGACACTTGCGGGGCGCACAATGCGCCCCAATGTCATTTATGGAATTGAGTCCGCCATGAAGAACGCCACCTTTTATGTGATGGAGTCCGATACTGCCAGCGACGGCCTGAGCGCCATTGAAGCGCTGGTGTGCGATCTGGCCGAAGCACGCTGGCGTGACGGCAAACGCATCCTGATTGCCTGCAACGACGAGCAGCAGGCCAATCGTCTGGACGAAGCACTATGGCAGCGCCCGGCGAATGCCTTTGTGCCGCACAACCTGGCCGGTGAAGGGCCGCGTTATGGCGCCCCGGTCGAGCTGGCCTGGCCGCAACGTCGCGGGAGTTCGCCGCGCGATTTGCTGATCAGCCTGCTGCCGCAGTTCGCAGATTTTGCTACTGCTTTCCATGAAGTGATAGACTTCGTTCCTTACGAAGAATCCCAGAAACAACTGGCGCGTGACCGCTACAAAGCGTATCGCAGCGTTGGTTTCCAATTGAATACGGCGACGCCACCTCAGCCGCAAACGACATAGCAGAAATGGAAAAGACATATAACCCGCAAGATATCGAGCAGCCGCTCTACGAGCACTGGGAACAGCAGGGCTACTTTAAACCGAATGGTGATACCAGCCAGGAAAGCTTTTGCATCATGATCCCGCCGCCGAACGTCACCGGCAGCTTGCATATGGGTCACGCCTTCCAGCAAACCATCATGGATACCATGATTCGCTACCAGCGTATGCAGGGCAAAAACACCCTGTGGCAGGCCGGTACCGACCACGCGGGCATCGCCACGCAGATGGTGGTTGAGCGCAAGATCGCGGCTGAAGAAGGCAAAACGCGTCAGGATTACGGCCGTGAAGCCTTTATCGATAAAATCTGGCAGTGGAAAGCGGAATCCGGCGGCAATATCTCCCGCCAGATGCGTCGCCTCGGCAACTCCGTTGACTGGGAACGTGAGCGCTTCACCATGGATGAAGGGCTTTCCAATGCCGTAAAAGAAGTGTTTGTTCGCCTGTACAAAGAGAACCTGATTTACCGCGGCAAACGCCTGGTGAACTGGGATCCGAAACTGCGTACCGCCATTTCTGACCTCGAAGTGGAAAACCGCGAAACCAAAGGTTCGATGTGGCATATCCGCTACCCGCTGGCGGATGGCGCTAAAACCGCCGAAGGTAAAGATTACCTGGTGGTCGCCACCACCCGCCCGGAAACCCTGCTGGGCGATACCGGCGTGGCCGTGAACCCGGAAGATCCGCGTTATAAAGATCTGATCGGCAAAGAACTGATCCTGCCGCTGGTGAACCGTCGTATTCCGATCGTTGGCGATGAACACGCCGATATGGAGAAAGGCACCGGTTGCGTGAAGATCACCCCGGCGCACGACTTCAACGACTACGAAGTGGGTCGTCGTCACGCGCTGCCGATGATCAACATCCTGACCTTTGACGGCGATATCCGTGCCACGGCTGAAGTGCTGGATACCAACGGCGAAGAAACCGATGTGTATAGCAACGAAATCCCGGCCCAGTTCCAGAACATGGAGCGTTTTGCCGCACGTAAAGCTATCGTCGCTGCCGTGGATGCCCTCGGCCTGCTGGACGAGATCAAACCCCACGATCTGACCGTTCCTTACGGCGACCGTGGCGGCGTGGTGATCGAGCCGATGCTGACCGACCAATGGTATGTGCGCACGGCCCCGCTGGCGAAAGTGGCGGTGGAAGCGGTTGAAAACGGCGACATCCAGTTTGTACCGAAGCAGTACGAAAACATGTACTTCTCCTGGATGCGTGATATCCAGGACTGGTGTATCTCCCGTCAGCTGTGGTGGGGTCACCGCATTCCGGCGTGGTACGACAATCACGGCAACGTGTATGTCGGTCGCACCGAGGAAGAAGTGCGTCAGGAAAACAACCTCGCCGCCGATGTGGCGTTGCGCCAGGACGACGACGTGCTGGACACCTGGTTCTCTTCCGGCCTGTGGACCTTCTCCACGCTGGGCTGGCCGGAGAACACCGACGCGCTGCGCACCTTCCATCCAACCAGCGTGCTGGTGAGTGGTTTCGACATCATCTTCTTCTGGATTGCCCGCATGATCATGCTGACCATGCACTTTATGAAAGATGAAGACGGCAAGCCGCAGGTGCCATTCAAGACCGTGTATATCACTGGTCTGATCCGCGACGAAGAAGGGCAGAAAATGTCCAAGTCGAAAGGCAACGTCATCGATCCGCTGGATATGGTTGACGGCATTTCGCTGGAAGATCTGCTGGAAAAACGTACCGGCAACATGATGCAGCCGCAGCTGGCCGACAAAATCCGCAAGCGTACCGAGAAGCAGTTCCCGGACGGGATCGTGCCTTCCGGCACCGATGCCCTGCGCTTTACCCTGGCAGCGCTGGCCTCAACCGGCCGCGACATTAACTGGGATATGAAGCGTCTCGAAGGCTATCGCAACTTCTGTAACAAGCTGTGGAACGCCAGCCGCTTCGTGCTGATGAACACCGAAGATCAGGATTGTGGTCAGAACGGCGGCGAAATGAAGCTGTCGCTGGCGGATCGCTGGATTCTGACTGAATTCAACAGCACGGTGAAAGCCTACCGTGAGGCGCTGGATAGCTATCGTTTCGATATCGCGGCCAACCTGCTGTATGACTTCACCTGGAACCAGTTCTGCGACTGGTATCTGGAGCTGACCAAGCCGGTGATGAACAGCGGTAGCGAAGCGGAACTGCGCGGTACGCGTAATACGCTGGTGACCGTGCTGGAAGCCTTGCTGCGTCTGGCGCATCCGATCATTCCGTTTATCACCGAAACCATCTGGCAGCGCGTGAAGGGGCTGAAAAACATCAGCGACGATACCATCATGCTGCAACCGTTCCCGCAGTATGACGCGGCGAAAGAAGATGCGGTGGCGCAGGCGGATATCGAGTGGATGAAGCAGGCGATTGTGGCGGTGCGTAATATCCGCGCCGAAATGAACATCGCGCTGAGCAAACCGCTCGACGTGCTGCTGCGTGACTGCTCACCGGCGGCGCTGCGTCGCGTGGAAGAGAACCGCAACTTCCTGTCGCGTCTGGCGCGTCTGGAAAGCCTGACCATTCTGCCTGCGGGCGAGAAAGGCCCGGTATCGGTGACCAAGATTGTTGAAGGCGCTGAGCTGCTGATCCCGATGGCCGATCTGGTCAACAAGGAAGCGGAGCTGGATCGTCTGGCGAAAGAGCTGACCAAGCTGGATGTTGAGATCGAGAAGATCCAGACCAAGCTGGCGAACGAAGGCTTTGTCGCACGCGCACCGGAAGCGGTAGTGGCGAAAGAGCGCGAGCGTGCAGCGGAGCTGGAACAATCGAAAGCAAAACTGATTGAACAGCAGGGCGTGATTGCGGCATTGTAATCGCTTCAGGCCAACTGCTTAATCGAAGCCGGGCACTGCCCGGCTTTTTTATACCGGATGAGATGATAATGACCACCGTCACCCCACTGAATCTTCAGGTGCGTCCGATTGCCGCGGCAGATAATCCGCTGATTGCGCAGGTGATCCGCGACGTGTCTGCCGAGTTTGGCCTGACCGCTGATAAAGGCTATACCGTGTCCGATCCCAACCTGGATCGCCTGTTCGAGTTGTACAGCGAGGCGAACAGCGCCTACTGGATCGTCGAGCATCAGGGTAAAGTTCTGGGCGGCGGCGGCGTTGCGCCGCTGGCATGTAGCGCACCGGATATTTGTGAATTGCAGAAGATGTATTTCCTGCCGGAGGTACGCGGCTTCGGCCTGGCGCGCGATCTGGCGCTGCGGGCGATGGATTACGCGCGCCAGCAGGGGTTTCGCCGCTGTTATCTGGAAACCACCGGCAGCCTGACGCGGGCGATTAAGTTGTATGAATCACTCGGGTTTGTGTTGATTGATGACGCGATGGGCTGCACCGGACATGTGGATTGTGAAGTGCGCATGTTGCGCACGCTGTGATGCACAATTTAATCAGGTCGCCATGAATGGCGACCCTACGTAGGATCAGCATTTATGCTGACCTGACTGATAACCGCTCACATCCCTTTCAGTTAAAACGCCGGTACGCCGCTATGAAATCGCAGCTCGCTATCCGGTTCGCTAATCAGACGCCCTTCCGCCTCACCAATCGCACGCACGCGTGGCGCGATATCCTTCGGTGAAATCTGCGCCGCCAGCGCCAGATAATCCTGGTAATGACGCGCTTCAGAACGCAGCAGCGAGATATAGAACTTCTCCAGCTGTTCATCCAGATACGGCGCCAGGCTGGCAAAACGTTCGCAGGAACGCGCCTCAATGTAAGCTCCGCAAATCAGCTTATCCACCAGCGTATCCGGCTCGTGGGTGGTGACCTCGCGCAGTAGCCCTTTGGCGTAACGACTGGCGGTGATTTTGCGATACGGCAGACCGCGCGCCTGCATGATTTCCCACACCTGATAAAAATGGTGCAGTTCTTCTTTGATCAGCAGCACCATCTTTTCCACCAGATCATCGGCCCACGGCAGTTCATTGCGCACGATGATGCTTTTGGTCAGGCTCTTGTGGGCGTTGATAAAGTTGCTGTCGTGATCCTCGCCAAAGATAAAATCTTCATACGGCTTGAGCCACGCCAGAATGGCGTCACCACTCGGTTTATCGGCCACATATTTGCGGATCAGCCAGACGGCGGTTTGCGCCGCTTTCAGCTCGCATACCATGTGGTCAGTCAGCAGTAGCGTCAGGTTTTCCGGTTTGCGCGCCTCGTCGATCCACGCCTGGGGCGTGCGGCAGTGCAGAAATTGATGGATAGGTTCTAACAGCGGAGCGTAATTCATCGGCTTTCTTTGTGTTACGGGGAATCCAATCCGGGCGGCGATTGCCGCCGCCCGTTAATCCTTAGTGACGCACACCGTCATCGTCGTCGTCGACGAACTCGCCATCGTCATCTTCGTCTTCGGCATCCGGGTCCTCAAAATAGGTGCCCCAGCCGTCGTAATCGACGTTGTATTTACCCGCCAGATTGACCAGTTGCTCAACCTGCGCATCGATCAGCTCAGGTTTCAGCGCGGCTTCGCTCAGGATGTCGACACACATCACCGTGCTGCCATCCTCCAGTTCCAGCTCCTCAGGCTCGGAGACTTCGTAGCCGAGTTTGAATGCATCAACCGCGACCTTTTCCAGCGAGTCAAAATTGTTGCAGGAGAGATGATGCTCGATGGTGTACAGCGCGTCCGGATCGCTGCCATCTTCCAGTAATTCATCAATGATTAACCGCGTCTCTTCGCGCTGCTCATCCAGCAATGCTTCGTATGCCATGGGGATATCCTCAAAAATGTTCGGCAATGATGCAATTATTTTCCCACACTGCCTCGCGCGCCACTACACAAAACGGAAAGTTTCTTAACGTCGGGGTTGAAAATGCATATTCATACGGTTAGATTGAATTTTAATTCATTTATGTTGGTCACATGGAGCGCTGTATGAGTCAGCTGAATCAACGCCATTTCCTGAGATTGCTGGACTTCACCCCAGCAGAAATCGATTACCTGTTAAGTCTGGCAGGTGAATTAAAAAACGCTAAGAAAAATGCCGCAGAAACGCAGTACCTGAAAGGCAAAAACATTGCGCTCATCTTCGAAAAAGACTCGACCCGTACCCGATGCTCTTTCGAAGTTGCCGCTTACGATCAGGGTGCTAACGTCACTTACCTCGGCCCCAGCGGCAGCCAGATCGGCCATAAAGAGTCGATGAAAGATACCGCACGCGTGCTGGGCCGCATGTATGACGGTATTCAGTATCGCGGCTACGGCCAGGCGCTGGTGGAAACCCTCGCTGAGCACGCTGGCGTGCCGGTGTGGAACGGCCTGACGACCGAATTCCATCCCACCCAGCTGCTGGCCGATTTGCTGACGATGCAGGAACATCTGCCGCAAAAATCGCTGAACGAAATGACGCTGGTGTACGTTGGCGATGCCCGCAACAACATGGGTAACAGTATGCTGGAAGCGGCAGCGCTGGTGGGTCTGGACCTGCGCCTGGTGGCGCCGAAAGGTTGCTGGCCGGAGGCGCATCTGGTGGAGCAGTGCCGTGCGGCGGCGCAGAAAACCGGCGGTAAAATTACCCTGACGGAAGAGATCGCCGCAGGCGTACAGGGTGCCGATTTCATCTACACTGACGTATGGGTATCGATGGGCGAAGACAAATCGGTATGGTCCGATCGTATCGCCCTGCTGCGCCCGTATCAGGTAAACAGCGCGATGCTGGCGCTGACCGGCAATCCGCAGGTGAAGTTCCTGCATTGCCTGCCTGCTTTCCACGACGATCAAACCACGCTGGGACGTCAGATGGCCGAGCAGTACGGTCTGAACGACGGCATGGAAGTCAGCAATGAGGTGTTTGAATCGCAGCACAGCATTGTGTTCGACCAGGCAGAAAACCGGATGCACACCATCAAAGCGGTGATGGTCGCGACACTTGGGCAGCCCTGATAGTATCGCCCCGCAAACGATTACCCCGCGTGCGATTTTTGCTTGATGCAAATCAGTGAATGCGTATAATGCGCCCCAATTTGCCGGGAGGAAGCATGCAACAGTGCAGCGCACAATTTGACGTTCAGTTACGCCTGAAAGCAGGCGGCGCACCTGTTTCTTTCCGTCATCAATCGATCGCAAAAAAAGCCCCTTAAGCAGGGGCTTTTTTTTGTCTGTAATCCGGCAGCGCAGAGGAGAGAGCTATGGCCAACCCGCTATATCGTAAGCATATTATTTCAATTAACGATCTCAACCGCGATGAGCTGGAGCTGGTACTGCATACCGCCGCGCAGCTGAAAGCGCATCCGCAGCCGGAGCTGCTGAAGCACAACGTGATCGCCAGCTGCTTCTTTGAAGCCTCAACGCGCACCCGGTTGTCGTTTGAAACCGCTATGCATCGCCTCGGCGCCTCGGTGGTGGGTTTTGCCGATGGCAGCAACACCTCGCTCGGTAAAAAGGGCGAAACTCTCGCCGATACCATTTCGGTGATTGGCACCTATGTTGATGCGATTGTGATGCGCCACCCTCAGGAAGGCGCCGCGCGTCTCGCCACCGAGTTTTCCGGCGGCGTACCGATTCTGAACGCCGGCGACGGCGCGAACCAGCATCCGACCCAAACCCTGCTGGATCTGTTCACCATTCGCGAAACCCAGAATCGCCTGGATAACCTGAATGTGGCGATGGTCGGCGACCTGAAGTATGGCCGCACCGTGCACTCCCTGACGCAGGCGCTGGCGAAGTTTGATGGCAACCGTTTCTTCTTTATCGCCCCGGATGCGCTGGCGATGCCGTCTTATATCACCGATATGCTGGACGAGCAGAACATCAGCTGGTCACGCCATGACAGCATTGAAGAAGTGATGCCAGAGCTGGATATCCTGTATATGACGCGCGTACAAAAAGAGCGTCTCGATCCATCGGAATACGCCAACGTCAAAGCACAGTTTATTCTGCGCGCCAGCGATCTGGTCGGCGCCCGCGACAACATGAAGGTCCTGCATCCCCTGCCGCGCATTGATGAGATCACCACCGATGTCGACAGCACGCCGCACGCCTGGTACTTCCAGCAGGCCGGCAACGGCATCTTCGCCCGCCAGGCGCTGCTGGCGCTGGTACTGAATCGCGATCTGGCCCTGTAAGGAGGAAAACAGCATGACACACGATAATAAATTGCAGGTTGAAGCCATTAAACGCGGCACGGTGATTGACCATATCCCGGCGCAGGTAGGCTTTAAGCTACTGTCGCTGTTTCGCCTGACAGAAACCGATCAGCGCATCACCATCGGCCTCAATCTGCCTTCTGGCGAAATGGGGCGTAAGGATCTGATCAAGATCGAGAACACCTTCCTCACCGACGATCAGATCAACCAGCTGGCGGTGTATGCGCCGCACGCCACGGTGAACCGCATCGACGAGTATGAAGTGGTGGCGAAGATCGCCCCGACGCTGCCGGATCGTATTGAGCGCGTCCTGACCTGCCCGAACGGTAACTGCATCAGCCGCAGCGAGCCGGTGTTCTCCAGTTTTGCGGTGAAAAAGCGCGACAACGAAGTACACCTGAAGTGTAAATATTGCGAGAAAGAGTTCGCGCACCATGTGGTGCTCGGTCACTGGTAATCGCCGACATCGTCCCTATAATGGGGTCGATATTTTCCCGCTGCCGGTGACTGCCGGTGGCGCACATTCTCAAGGAGAAACAATGTCTCGCGAAATCAGTACTGAAAAAGCACCGGCAGCGATTGGCCCTTATGTGCAGGGCGTGGATCTCGGCAGCATGATCATCACTTCCGGCCAGATTCCGGTGGATCCGCAAACCGGCGCGGTGGCTGAGGATGTGTCAGCTCAGGCGCGTCAGTCGCTGGAAAACGTGAAGGCGATTGTTGAAGCTGCTGGCCTGAAAGTGGGCGATATCGTGAAGACGACGGTGTTTGTCAAAGACCTGAACGACTTCGCCACCGTGAACGCCGCCTATGAAGCATTTTTCACCGAACATAACGCCAGCTTCCCGGCACGCTCCTGCGTTGAAGTCGCGCGTCTGCCAAAAGATGTGAAGATCGAGATCGAAGCGATCGCTGTTCGCCGTTGATCGTCAGGATTTGCGGCCCCCTCTCCCGCAAGCGGGAGAGGGGACACCCTACTTAAACGAACGAAGTAGCTTCTCCAGCGGCCGCACTAAAGCCAGCACGGTTTCATCCTGCACCTGCGCCGCGGCATCCAGTCTGGTATGCATCTGCGCCATTTCTCCCGCACCATAAGCCTGATTACGTTCCAGCGCCGCCACCAAATCCAACCCCATACGGCTCAGTTCCGCCACCTGCTGCACCTGCGGCTGTAGCGCGCGCAGCTGATAGTTGTGCAGCGTCAGCGGCATCACCCGATCGCTATTACTCAGCCAGCGCTGCAATTGCTGGCGGATCGCATTCGCTGCCTGATGATTGCCGCGGTTGGCGATCAGCGCATCCACCTGTTTATCCAGCAAACGTATCGCTTCACTCTCCGCAGGCAGTACATCGGCCAGACGGTTAAGCGGCTCGAAATAGTTATAGTGGCCCGCCTGGAATTTCAGGTGCTGGCGCGTGTAATACTGCGCCGGTTCCAGCACTTCGCTTAGCACGCGCAGCGGCGTGATGTCGGTGCTGTTCGCCAGGCGCATCATCTGTACCTCCGCCTGCTGATGCTGTTGCAGGCCCACCGATACCGTGCCCCAGCGATCAATCGCGCTCAGGCGCTGATACATGTTGTCGCTGTCGTTCACGTCCTGCGCCGACCACAACCGTTCAGCCACCACAAACACGCGCGGCCACAGCCTGGTATCAATGATCTGGCTGTTAACGTTCTCCGCCCACAGCGCCGCTTCGCCCCCCCTGAGATTGTTGCTGAGCTGCTGCGGCGTCGGCAGTGAAGGGGCGATTCCGTCGGGCGTCTGCGCCAGACGGCTCCCTTCGGTGGGATAACGCACATTCCCCACCAGCATATAACCGGTCAGACGGTTTTCCGTCAGCGTCACCACCGGCTGCACCTCTCCCATCCAGGTGTCGACGCGGAAGGTTACCTGATTCGGCGACAGCCAGTTCACATCGCTCACCAGACGGCGAGCCTTACCGCTGAAATCGATAAAGCCACGCCAGCCCTCTTTACCCTCAATCAGGGTGAAGCTGCCCTTCACCGCACTGCCCTTCAGACGCGGCATGGTGAACTGCCAGCTCTGCGCCTGCTCGTCCGCCTGCAACTGATCCTGCCCGTTCAGTCCCTGTGGGAACGGTTCGTTACGGTAGTGGTAAGCCGCCGGTTGCGGCTGATCGAGGTAAAAGCCGGTAGAGAGGATGCCGCGATAGTCATTTTTCACCACCTCGCCGAGAGCGTCCTGCCCCTGCCACGACTGGATCAGGATGCTGCGCGGCAGATCGGGATGATAAATTTCGTCCCAGCCCACCATGTGCCGCTGATGGGCTTCGAGGATTTTCTCCACTCGCTGATTAAACCAGGCCTGCAACGCATGGGCATCCTTCAGGCCATGATCGCGCATAAACTGCTGAATTTTGGGCGAGTCGTTCCACTGCGAAGGATCCACTTCGTCACCGCCAATATGCAGATAGGGATCCGGGAAGATCGCCGCCACTTCCCCCACCAGCGTGTTGATAAAGGTGAAAACCGCTTCGTTGCTCGGATCGAGCAGCGGCTTAAATACTCCCCAGCCCCGCTCCATCGGGTACGGCCCCGGCGCGCTGATCAATTCCGGCATCGCCACGGCGATCGCTGAAGCGTGACCCGGCAGGTCGATTTCCGGCACCACGCGCACACCGCGCTGGGTGGCGTATTGCACCACGTCGCGCATCTGCTGCTGAGTGTAATAACGGCCATCGCTGGCTTTCTCCTGCAACTGCGGGTAATGGCTGGAGGCAAACCGCCAGCCCTGATCATCGGTCAGATGCCAGTGGAACACGTTCATCCGCGCGGCGGCGATGCCGTCGATCTGACGTTTGATGGTCTCCACCGGCATAAAGTGCCGCGCGGAGTCGATCAGCAAACCACGCCACGCAAAACGCGGTTTGTCATCGATGGTGACGTAGGGAATGACGGTGCCGCTTTCGCCGTTTTCAATCAGCTGCAACAGCGTCTCCATGCCGCGCATGGCGCCGAAGCGGGTATGGGCCTCCAGCAGCACGCCATCGCCGTTCACCACCAGATGGTAGCTTTCGTCGCTGTCCGGTTGCGGCAACGGGTCCACCGCATCCGCGATATGGATCCGAATGGTTGCCTTTTCATCAGCACTGGCTGACGGCAGCAGCGGCCAGCCGGTCTGGCGCGCAATGCGTCCCAGCCAGCGCGCTTCAGCGCCTTCCAGATGATCGCCAGAGATTTGCAACGTCAGCTGCGGCGTCAGTTGATAAGCGCCACCGCTGTGCGGTTGTTCAACATGTTGCGGCCAGGGCATCAGCGGCAAATCGCCCGCTGGGGTCGCCAATGCGGAAAAACTCAGGGATAAACAACAGGCAAGCAGCGTTCGTTGCAGAGGCATGGAGGGCATCCTTGTAGGGAAAAATGACGGACCAAACTAAGCAAAACGCCCATTAAACCTAATTCGCGACGCAAATCAAGTTGCGGCAGTCGGAAGTATGGGCGCGTTAAAACTTTTTCAGTTTAGCTACCCTTTACGGTTGCGCGGCTTTCATTCTTCCCTGTCGCTTCTTTGCTGTAGGTCAATAACGAGGCAATTAATTCCCGGTAAAACACCACATATAGCGTTTAAACTCCATAACAATCGCAATATGTAGTTTCACGGAGGGAAGATGGCAACGGTAGTGATTAAGCGTGACGGCTGCAAAGTGCCGTTTGATGAACAGCGGATTGCAACCGCCGTACAGGCTGCGGCCCGTGCCGCGCAGGTTAACGATGCCGCCTGGTGCGCACAGGTGGCGGCGGAGGTGAGTCAGCAGCTGGCGGCACGCGCCGAAGTAGATATTCGTGACATCCAGTGCGCGGTGGAAGAGACACTGATGAGCGGCCCGTGGCCGCAGCTGGCGCGCGCCTATATCGAATATCGTCACGATCGCGATCTGGCTCGCGAGCAGCGTGGCAAGCTGCATCACGCCATTCGCGGCCTGGTTGAGCAAACCAATGCCGCCCTGCTGAACGAAAACGCCAACAAAGACAGCAAGGTGATCCCCACCCAGCGCGATTTGCTGGCCGGCATCGTGGCCAAACACTACGCACAACAACAGATCCTGCCGCGTGATGTGGTGCTGGCGCATGAGCGCGGTGAGATCCACTACCACGATCTCGACTATTCGCCCTTCTTCCCGATGTTTAACTGCATGTTGATCGATCTGCACGGTATGCTGACCAACGGCTTCAAAATGGGCAATGCCGAGATCGAGCCGCCAAAATCGATCGCGACCGCCACGGCCGTCACCGCACAGATCATTGCCCAGGTCGCCAGCCACATCTATGGCGGCACCACCATCAATCGCATCGATGAAGTGCTGGCGCCTTTCGTCACTCTCAGCCTCGACAAACACCGGGCGGTGGCTGAACAGTGGCAGGTTGCCGATACCGAGGCTTACGCCCGCGCCCGCACCGAGAAAGAGTGCTACGACGCCTTCCAGTCGCTGGAGTATGAAGTCAACACGCTGCATACCGCCAACGGGCAAACGCCGTTCGTCACCTTTGGTTTTGGCCTTGGCACCAGCTGGGCGGCACGCCTGATCCAGCAGTCGATCCTGCGCAACCGCATTGCTGGTCTGGGCAAAAATCATAAAACCGCGGTTTTTCCCAAACTGGTATTTGCCATCCGCGAAGGACTCAACCGCCGCGCTGGCGATGTGAATTACGATATCAAGCAGCTGGCGCTGGAGTGCGCCAGCAAGCGTATGTATCCCGATATCCTCAACTACGATCAGGTGGTGAAGGTTACGGGGTCGTTTAAGACGCCGATGGGCTGCCGCAGCTTCCTGGGCGTTTACGAGGAGAATGGCGAGCAGATCCATGAGGGACGGAATAATCTCGGCGTCATCAGCCTCAATCTGCCGCGCATCGCGCTGGAAGCCGGGGGCGATGAAGCGCGCTTCTGGTCGCTGCTGGATGAACGCCTGGCATTAGCGAAACGCGCCCTGATGACGCGTATCGCCCGGCTGGAAAAAACCAAAGCGCGCGTGGCGCCGATTCTCTACATGGAAGGTGCCTGTGGCGTGCGCCTCAACGCCGATGATGACGTCGGACCGATTTTCCGTAATGGCCGCGCCTCAATCTCCCTCGGCTACATTGGCCTGCACGAAACCCTGAACGCGCTGAGCGGCAATGAAGTACATCCGTACGATGCCGCTTATCTGCGTGAAAAAGGCGTGGCGATTGTGGCGCATCTGCGCCAGGCGGTGGATGCCTGGAAAGCGGAAACCGGCTACGGCTTTAGCCTCTACAGCACGCCGAGCGAAAATCTGTGCGATCGTTTCTGTCGCCTCGATGCCGCCGAGTTTGGCGTGGTGCCCGGCGTCACCGACAAAGGTTACTACACCAACAGCTTCCACCTCGACGTGGAGAAGAAGGTCAATCCGTACGACAAAATCGATTTTGAAGCGCCCTATCCGCCGATCGCCAGCGGCGGATTCATCTGTTACGGCGAGTACCCCAATATCCAGCACAACCTCAAAGCGCTGGAAGATGTCTGGGATTACAGCTACGACCGCGTGCCCTACTACGGCACCAATACGCCGATTGATGAATGCTACGAGTGCGGCTTTAGCGGCGAATTCAGCTGTACCAGCAAAGGGTTTACCTGCCCGTGCTGCGGCAATCACGACCCGGCGCGCGTCTCGGTCACGCGCCGCGTGTGCGGCTATCTGGGTAGCCCGGATGCGCGCCCGTTCAATGCCGGTAAGCAGGAAGAGGTGCAGCGCCGCGTTAAACATCTGGATACGGGACAGCTGGGATGATGCGCATCCATCGCTATTACGATGTCGATATCGTTAACGGACCGGGCACCCGCTGCACGCTGTTTGTCGCTGGCTGCGAGCATCAATGTCGCGGCTGCTACAACCAGAGCACCTGGCGACTGGATTCCGGCGAGCCATTTACGCTGGCGATGGAGGAGCAGCTTATCGCCGATCTTCAGGATCGGCGTATCCCGCGCCAGGGGTTGTCGCTGAGCGGCGGCGATCCCCTGCACCCTCACAACGTGCCGCATATCCGTCGTCTGGTGAAACGGGTTCGACGCGAGTGCCCGGACAAGGATATCTGGCTGTGGACAGGCTATCAGCTGGCCGAGCTGACGGATGCGCAGCGGGCCGTGGTGGCGGAGATCGACGTGTTGATTGATGGGCGTTTTATCGAAGCGGAGAAAGATGCGCGGCTGCTGTGGCGCGGCAGCCGCAATCAGAACATCTGGTATTTACGCCACCCCGAGGGCCAGCACGCCGATGACGATCCCGCTGCCGATCACCCCCAGCAGGGCGATCCACAGCGCGCGTGCCGGAAAAGCCCGATGCAGCATCAGTAACGAGGGGACGCTGACGGCGGGCAGCGTCAGCAGTAGCGCCAGCGCAGGCGCGATGCCCATCCCCGCCAGCAGCATGGTTTGCACAATCGGAATCTCTGCCGCCGTAGGGATGACAAACAGGCACCCCGCCACCGCCATTACCACCACCCAAAACAGCGTGTTGCCTACTGCGCCATCGGCGTGGGGAAACAGCCAGACGCGCGCTGCGCCGAGCAGCAGCACCGCCGCCACATACAGCGGGATAGTGTTCCAGAACAGACGCCAGAGCACGCGCAACCAGCGTTGCAGAAAAGGAGCCTCCGGCTGCGCTGACGCCACAGCTGCCGCGGGCGCAGCCACGGTTTGCGGTACGCTGCGCTGCACCAGCCAGGCAATGCCCAGCACCATGATAATGCCCGCCACCAGTCGGATCGCCGCAAACTGCCAGCCCAGCACGAAGCCCATAAAGATCAGCGTGGCCGGATTCAGCACCGGGTTTGCCAGCCAGAACGCCATCGCAGCGCCGCTGGAGACCTGCGACTGACGCAGCCCCGCCGCAACCGGTGCCGCGCAACAGGTGCACATCATACCCGGCAATCCCAACCCGGTTCCGACCAGCGTGGAGCCAAAGCGATTCTGCCCCATCAGACGCAGCAGCCAGTTACGCGGGATCAGCACCTGCACCAGCGACCCCAGCAGCACGCCGAGCACCGCCGCTTTCCACACCGCGAGAAAATAGACCATGGCGTAATCCAGCGCCGCCCGCCACGGGGCAGCCGCCGCATTGGCAAGAATCGATTTGCCGATGGAGTGGGTGTCGGCAGCGGTGAAGGCTTTGCCGTAATAAGGCTGCCATTTCACGTACCAAAGGCCAATGATCACCACCAGCAAAAACAGCAGCGGTTTCCACCAGGCAAAGCGCGTTGCCGGGACAGCAGAAGTGAGTTGAGTCATTGCGGGGTTCCGTATTCAGTCTGAATAACGATGCCGCGCCGGACGGCACGGCGGATTAACCTGAGTGTTTATCAGGTTAACGATTTTTTCCATGCAAAATCACGGTAAAAGTGATCGGCTTGCGTTTTGTGGTCGGGCAACCACACTTAATGAGACATCCAGGTAATGACAAGGAGGAGAGAAATGAGCAAGAAGATTGCGGTATTGATTACCGATGAATTTGAAGACTCAGAGTTTACCTCACCGGCCGAAGCGTACACCAAAGCGGGCCACGAAGTGGTCACCATTGAGACGAAAGCCGGTAAAACGGTTAAAGGTAAACAGGGCAAAGCGGCAGTCAAAATCGACAAGGATATTGATCATGTCGATGCTGCAGAGTTCGATGCCCTGCTGCTGCCCGGCGGCCATTCACCCGATACCCTGCGCGGTGACGATCGCTTCGTCAACTTTACCAAAGAGTTTGTCGCCAGCGGGAAACCGGTGTTCGCTATCTGCCACGGGCCACAGCTGCTGATCAGCGCCAATGGCGTGCGTGGCCGCAAGATGACCTGCGTAAAAGCCATCGCCATCGACCTGCGTAATGCCGGTGCCGACTTCTACGACAAAGAAGTCGTGGTTGATGATGACAAGCTGGTGACCAGCCGCACGCCGGATGACCTGCCAGCCTTTAACCGTGAGGCTTTGCGGATTCTTAACGCCGCCTGATGGCTTAGGCCAGCACTAACTCGTAGCGGCGCGATTTATTGTGCCGCTACGGAATGTGCCTCATCACGCTGCCAGACGATCTTTTTGCCGAAGCCCAGCGCGTTATCGGTCATCTTCACTTCCTCCAGCACAATCTCCCACAGCGGCGCAGTGACTGCGCGCGAAATCGGGAAACGTTTCTGATAGGCGTGACGCGCCTGCTGCTCCGCCTCATCGCTCAGCCGCTGAATGTAACCGCGATACTGCACGCCCTTAATCAGCAGCACGGTTTTCGGCTGGCCGTTGACCGTGCCAGCAATACGCGGATTGGCCAGCATCAGCTGACCATGACGGGTATCCGGCTCAGTCATCAGCCAGAACACCATGCGGGACTCATCGAACACATAGAAGCAGTTGGCGCACCAGAGATCGTCACCGTCCGTCGCACAGAGCGACAGCGCATGTTGTTTCTTCAGGTAGCGCATCAGATGGGAATGGTCGGACACAATCAAACTCCCTGCAGGCCGTGGGCCTGTGCTGACCGATAGCGGCAACGCATGATGCGCGCTACACTGCCTGCCAGCGATTTTTCCGAGGTTAGTGATATGGAGCAGGGCTGGCAGCTGTATATGCTGCAAACCGCCGCAGGTCAGCTTTACACCGGCATCACGACGGACGTGAACCGGCGTTTACAGCAGCATCAACAGGGACGGGGCGCGCGATCGTTACGCGGCAAAGGCCCGCTGACGCTGGTGTTTTTTTGTGATGCCGGCGATCGGGCTGCGGCATCACGTCTTGAGTATCAGGTTAAGCAGTTAAGCCGGGCGCAGAAGCTGCAACTGGTGGCGCAGCAACCGCCCAGCCTGAGCGCCTGGTTTACGCGAAACGATTGAAAGGTTCGGCAAACTCGATCTGCCCTTCTGCCCCTTCAAAGGCGGTGTCGGCCAGTTTATAAACCTGGAACGCGGCTTCTGTCCCGGTCCAGCGACAGTGTAAACCGTGACGCGCTGCCGGTTCGAAACCAAAGGCATTGTAGTAAGCCGGGTCGCCCAGCACCACCACCGCGCTGTAACCAAATTCGTTCAGCGCATCCAGCCCTTCATACACCAGCTGCTTGCCGATACCCTGCTTGCGTACTGTTTCGTCAACCGCCAGCGGTGCCAGAGCAACCCAGCCGCGATCTTCGCCCTGCAAGGTCACCGGACTGAAAGCGGCATAGCCCAATACCTGGCCTTCATCATCGGTGGCGACCACGCCGAGGGTCAGCAAACCATCTTCACGCAACTGCTGAACCAGTTCCGCTTCGGCGGCGCTGGCAAAACAGCGCTTTAACAGGCTATCGATGCTGGCCGCATCGACACCAATTTCAGTACGAATCAACATGAGATCCCCGCGCGCGACTCAGTGGCCTTCGCGTCCTGTTTCATTCCTGCCTCAACAAAGGCAGCCAGCTGCTGCAATCCCGTTCGCAACGGCGTGGGCATGGCATCCAGTTCAATGGCATCCATCAGGTTTTTCACCTCCAGTCCCAGCTCCGTGTCACCCTCAATCACCAGTCGGCGTTGAAAAAACAACATGTCGGGGTCCGCTTTGCGTGCTGCCACCAGCAACAAATCGTTGGCTTCGCCGCGAAACCAGACATCAGCCTCGGTGTCGCGCGAAACGGTCAGGCGACCGTCCTGCAGGGTAGTGATCCAGCGTAAATTAACATCGCCAATTTCAATCCCCAGGAAGCGCCCTTCGAGAAAGTTTAACTCACCTTCAGCCAAAGCATGGCGAAATTGCCAGTTTAGGAGTTGTTGCAAAACGGCTTTTTTCAGCGCGAAAGGGGTCAATGATACCGGTAAGGCTAAGAATTCTGGCCCTTTTTCAACAATCAAGCCGCGTAAGCGAGTAAACACAAGCTGCACTCCCTTCAGAAAATTTTACCTATTTTGCCACATCCCTTTGGCTTCGCCTCCACTGAGATCAAGGAATTCGCAGTCTGATTGTGCAAAAAATCCCCATACTGCATCACCATTGGCGGTTTCACTGCCTTAAATCAACATCCCGCTACGTGGGCTTACCTACACTCAACGCCGTTCAGAATCCGGGGGAGGAAAATGTATGGAACTGCTGTGCCCGGCGGGGAATTTACCCGCGCTGAAATCGGCGGTGGAGCATGGTGCCGATGCCGTTTATGTCGGCCTGAAAGACGATACCAATGCCCGCCACTTTGCTGGCCTCAATTTTACCGACAAAAAACTGGCTGAAGCGGCGCGTTTTCTGCACCAGCATCGGCGCAAGCTGCATGTGGCGATCAACACTTTCGCCCATCCTGATGGCATGAATCGCTGGCAGCAGGCGATTGATATCGCTGCGCAAAATGGCGCGGATGCGCTGATCCTTGCCGATATCGCCACGCTGGAATATGCCACTAAGCACTATCCGCAGGTGGAGCGTCATCTGTCGGTGCAGGCCTCGGCCACTAACCTGGAAGCCATCCGCTTTTATCACCGTCATTTCCAGCTGCATCGCGTGGTACTGCCGCGTGTGCTGTCGCTGCATCAGGTGAGACAGCTGGCGCGCGATACGCCGGTGCCGCTGGAGGTGTTCGCCTTTGGCAGCCTGTGCATCATGGCCGAAGGCCGTTGCTATCTCTCGTCATGGCTGACCGGTGAGTCGCCCAACAGCGCCGGCGCCTGTTCGCCCGCGAAGTTCGTGCGCTGGCAGCAGACGCCGAATGGCATGGAGTCTCGCCTGAATGAAGTGCTGATTGACCGCTACGGACCGGAGGAAAGCGCCGGTTATCCCACCTTGTGTAAAGGCCGCTATGAAGTCGACAACCAGCGCTACCACGTACTGGAAGAACCCACCAGCCTCAACACGCTATCGCTGCTGCCGGACCTGCTGCGTGCCGGGATTGCCTCGGTGAAAATTGAAGGCCGCCAGCGCAGCCCGGCATATGTGGCGCAGGTGGCGCGGGTGTGGCGTCAGGCGATCGATCGCTGTATCGCCGCGCCGGAGCAATTCGCCGTGCAGGCGCCGTGGATGCAGGCGCTGGGTGAACTTTCTGAAGGTAGCCAGACCACGCTGGGTGCTTACCATCGCGACTGGCAGTAAGGAGGCAGCATGAAATACGCAATCGGACCGGTGCTGTGGTACTGGCCCTGCGACAAACTGGAAAACTTTTATCAGCGCGCCGCGCAATGCAGCGCGGAGATCGTCTATCTCGGCGAAGCGGTATGCAGCAAACGTCGCGCGACCCCTTTTGCGCAGTGGATGGAGATGGGCCGCGCGCTGGCGCAGCAGGGTAAACAGGTGGTGATTAGCACGCTGGCGCTGTTGCAATCGCCGTCTGAGTTAAAAGAGTTGCGTCGTTATGTGGAAAACGGTGAGTTTTTGATCGAAGCCAACGATATCGGCACCGTGAATATGGCCGCCGAACGTCAGCTGCCGTTTGTCGCCGGTCCCACGCTTAACGTCTATAACGCGCAAACGCTTCAGCTGCTGCTGAAAGAGGGCATGACGCGCTGGTGTATGCCGGTGGAGATGTCGCGCGACTGGCTGATTCAGTTGTTGCAGCAGTGCGATGTCGCCGGCGTGCGCGATCATTTTGAGGTGGAGGTGCTGGGCTACGGCAATCTTCCGCTGGCGCTTTCCGCACGCTGCTTTACCGCACGCTCTGAGAATCGCGCGAAAGATGATTGCCAGACCTGCTGCATCGACTATCCCAACGGACGCCGCGTCCTGTCGCAGGAGGGCCAGCAGGTATTCGTGCTGAACGGCATTCAGACCATGAGTGGCTACTGCTATAACCTCGGTAACGATCTGGCGGGGATGCACAACTGGGTGGATATCGTGCGTTTATCGCCGCAGGACGAAAGCACGCTGGAGGATGTGGATCGTTTCCGCGCCAATGAAGCGGGCGAAGCACCCTTGATGGTGGCACGCGGCAGTGACAGTAACGGTTACTGGCGACGCCTCGCCGGAATGGCGCTGGATACAGGTCGCTGAAAGGCACGTTCCGGCTATATTCCTGTCGTTATTAGCAGTTTTAATATGGGTACTGATGCGTAATACTGGATGGCGCAGGCTTCATAAACACCTGCGCCATACTTATTCTGGAGTGCCCATGTCTGAGAAAAAAACTGTTCGCCTGTCCGTGCTGGATCTGGCTCCTATTCCGCAGGGATCAACGCCACGCGATGCATTCCACAATTCGCTGGCGCTGGCCCGTCAGGCTGAAGCCCTGGGTTTTCACCGCTACTGGCTCGCTGAACACCACAATATGACCGGCATCGCCAGCGCCGCAACCTCGGTGCTGATTGGCTATCTGGCTGCCAATACCGAAACCCTGCGTCTCGGCTCAGGCGGCATTATGCTGCCAAACCATGCCCCGCTGGTCATCGCTGAACAGTTTGGCACCCTGGAATCACTCTATCCTGGCCGTATCGATCTCGGACTGGGCCGTGCGCCGGGTTCCGATCAGCGCACCATGCTGGCGCTGCGTCGCCATCTTTCCAGCGCGCAGGCCGATAGCTTCCCTGACGATGTCACCGAACTGATTAACTGGTTTGATGCCGAAACCGGCGAGCATCCGCCCGTACAGCCGGTGCCGGGCCTTGGCTTAAAAATTCCGGTCTGGCTGCTTGGCTCCAGCCTCTACAGCGCGCAGCTGGCGGCGCAGCTCGGCCTGCCGTTTGCCTTCGCCTCGCACTTTGCCCCTGATTTGCTGTTGCAGGCGCTGCATCTGTATCGCGAAAAATTCCAGCCCTCGGCGCGTCTGGCAAAACCGTACGCGATGGCGTGCGTGAACGTGGTCGCAGCCGATAGCGAACGCGATGCCCGCTTCCTCTTCACCTCGATGCAGCAGCAGTTTATTAATCTGCGTCGCGGCAAGCCCGGCCCGCTGCCGGCGCCGGTGGAGAATATGGACAACCTGTGGTCGCCGTCGGAGCAGTATGGCGTGCAGCAGGCGCTGAGCATGTCCATCGTCGGGGATAGCGATAAAGTCCGCCACGGCCTCGCGGCATTGCTGCGTGAAACCCAGGCGGATGAAATTATGGTGAATGGCCAGATTTTCGATCCGCAGGCACGTCTGCGCTCCTTCGCGCTGGCGATGGAAGCCGCCCGCTCGCTGTAATAAGGCTATTGCGGTGGGTACGCTTCGGCTCCCACCGCGATTTGACGAATATCCCGCCCCGGCGACTGACCGTAAAAACGACTGTATTCGCGGCTGAATTGCGAAGCGCTCTGATACCCTACCCGATAGCCTGCCGTACCGGCATCCAGCTTTTCCATCAACATCAGCCGACGCGCTTCATTGAGGCGTAATTGCTTTTGATACTGCATCGGCGTCATGGCGGTGACCGCCTTGAAATGGTGATGCAGTGACGAAATGCTCATGCCTACGCTGCTCGCCAGCTGGTCCATCTTCAGCGGCTGATGAAAATTTTCCCGCAGCCAGCGTGCGGCGCGCGCCACTTTGTTGCCCGGACGTTCCGCCAGCGCCATATTCAGAATGCGCGGCCCTTCCGGCCCGGTTAGCAGGCGATAGAAAATTTCCTGTTCAATCAACGGGGCCAGCGCGGGAATATCCTGCGGTTGATCCAGCAGTTCGATCAGGCGAATCACCGCGTCCACCAGCGGTGGCGCCACCGAATGTACGGTGATGCCGCGTTCATTCGCCGCGACCACGCCAATCTGATGCAGCGGGAAGTGCTCGAGATAGCGCATTAGCCGGGTTTCATTGATGGTGATACCCACGCCCAGATTGGGTTTCTCCGGCGTCGCCAGCACCACGCAGGACTGCACCGGCATATCCAGCGTCACCAGCAGCAGATCGCCCGCACCGTAATGCATCACGTCATCGCCCATCTGTAACGCTTTTTGTCCCTGCGCCACCAGCGCGAAGCTGGCCCAGGTCGCGACATGCGCCAGGCTGGTTGGTTTTGAGCTACGGCCAAAGGAGAGAAAGTCGATGGCGCTATGATGGCGACCATCGGCCGGTGCGTGGCGGGCAATCATCGCCACCAGCTGCTGCCACTGTTCCTGATGAATCATGCGTTAGGCGCTCCGCAATGAGAAATCACTGAGCCGCCATTCTCCCCCGTCGCCTGCGCTGCGCCTAGCCCCTGCGACTGAGATTTGCAGGATCGTGCAAAAAGCTTGCAGGATTGCGCTACCTATAGATTGTATGGACAGAGCATTCTTAGACTTCCCCGATTTCCCAGGTGGAGAGACACGATGAAAGCTCTTGAAGGCAAAATTGCGCTGGTGACGGGCGCTTCGAAAGGCATTGGTGCCGCCATCGCCATGACTTTCGCGGCGGCCGGTGCCAGGGTAGTGGTGAACTATCGCCAGGATGAAGTGGGCGCAGCCGATGTCGTCACCGATATTCGTGCGCTGGGCAGCGAGGCTGTGGCGGTGCAGGCTGACATCTCACGCGAAACCGATGTGGCAAGGCTGTTTACCACCAGCATTGCGCATTTTGGCGCGCCAGACATTGTAGTCAATAACGCGGGTATTTTTCATCACGGTGACTTTGCGGCGCTGGGTGTGGCTGAGATGCAGCAGCAGCTGAATGTCAATCTGCTCGGCACGCTGATGGTTTGCCAGCAGGCGGTGCAGCATTTTCCGGCTCGCGGTGGCTGCATCATTAACCTGAGTGCGCTCAACAGCCAGCGCAGCACGGCAGGTTCGGTGTTGTGGGCGGCGACCAAAGGCGCGATTGATACGCTGACGCAGGGACTGGCGCGTGAGTTTGGCCCGCGGAATATCCGCGTCAACGCACTGGCACCCGGCATCATTCTGACCGAAGGCTTGCTGGCGGCGAAAAAAATGCATCCGGAACTGAAAGCCCAATTGCTGGCGGCAACCCCGCTGGGGCGTTTCGGCCTGCCGGAGGATGTGGCGCAGGTGGCGCTGTTTCTGGCGTCGGAAGAGTCGGCGTATGTCAGCGGCGAGCGGGTGCTGATTGCCGGTGGGGTGTAACGCTGGGTTTACTGAGGATAAAAAAATGGGACGCCGAGGCGTCCCATTTTACTATTTAGCCATCACGGCTTAGATGTCACGACGACGCGGAGCGGCTGCTGCGGCTGCACCGTCTTCACGACGCGGGCCACGGCCACCTTCACGGCTGAAGCGTCCGCCTTCACGGCCACCTTCGCGACGCTCGGAGAAACGACGACCGCCTTCACGACCTGGCTCACGCGCACCTTCACGGTTGCCGCCACGACGCTCGCCGCCGAAGTCACGACCACCGCTACGACGTGGTTCGCTACGCTCACCACGCTCGTGCGGCTGTGCATCGCCCAGCAGCTGCATATTCATCGGTTTGTTGAGAATACGCGTGCGGGTGAAATGCTGCAGCACTTCGCCCGGCATACCTTTCGGCAGCTCGATGGTGGAGTGAGTACCAAACAGCTTGATGTTACCGATGTAACGGCTGCTGATGTCGCCTTCGTTAGCAATAGCGCCCACGATATGACGTACTTCAACGCCATCATCACGGCCCACTTCAATGCGATACAGCTGCATTTCGCCAACATCACGACGCTCACGACGCGGACGGTCGCCATCACGGCTTTCACGCGGACCGCGTGAATCACGTGAGTCGCGGCTGTCACGGCCATCACGACGATCGTCACGATCGCGGAATTCACGACGCTGCGGACGCGGTGCATCAGCCGGTACAATCAGCGGACGCTCACCCTGAGCCATTTTCAGCAGTGCTGCGGCCAGAGTTTCCATATCCAGTTCTTCTTCCGGCTGCATTTTGCTCAGCAGTGCGCGGTACATGTCCAGATCGCTACTTTCCAGCTGCTGCTGTACTTTTGCGGCGAATTTGGCCAGACGACGCTCACCCAGCAGTTCTGCGTTCGGCAGTTCAACTTCCGGAATGGTCAGCTTCATGGTGCGTTCGATGTTGCGCAGCAGACGACGCTCGCGGTTCTCAACGAACAGCAGCGCGCGGCCAGCACGACCAGCACGGCCGGTACGACCGATACGGTGAACGTAAGATTCTGCGTCCATCGGGATGTCGTAGTTAACAACCAGGCTGATACGTTCTACGTCCAGACCACGCGCTGCCACGTCAGTCGCGATCAGGATGTCGAGACGACCATCTTTCAGGCGCTCCAGCGTCTGCTCACGCAGTGCCTGGTTCATGTCACCGTTCAGAGCGGCGCTGTTATAACCGCTGCGCTCCAGCGCTTCGGCCACTTCCAGCGTAGCGTTTTTGGTACGCACGAAGATGATCGCGGCATCGAAGTCTTCCGCTTCGAGGAAACGAACCAGTGCATCAGTTTTACGGCCATAAGCGGTCCAGTAAGACTGAGAGATGTCCGGACGGGTAGTGACGCTGGACTGAATGCGCACTTCCTGCGGATCTTTCATGAAACGCTTAGTAATACGACGAATCGCTTCCGGCATGGTGGCAGAGAACAGAGCGGTCTGATGACCTTCCGGGATCTGCGCCATGATAGTTTCAACGTCTTCAATAAAGCCCATGCGCAGCATTTCGTCGGCTTCATCCAGCACCAGGCCACGCAGGTTAGACAGATCAAGGGTACCGCGTTTCAGGTGGTCGAGCAGACGACCCGGGGTGCCCACCACAATTTGTGGGCCCTGACGCAGTGCGCGCAGCTGCACGTCATAACGCTGGCCGCCGTACAGGGCCAGCACGTTTACGCCACGCATATGTTTAGAGAATTCGGTGGCTGCTTCAGCAACCTGCACCGCCAGCTCACGAGTCGGTGCCAGCACCAGAATCTGCGGTGCTTTCAGGTTTGGATCAATGTTGTTCAGCAGCGGCAGAGAGAACGCTGCAGTTTTACCACTACCGGTCTGTGCCATACCCAGCACGTCACGGCCAGCCAGCAGGTGCGGAATGCACTCGGCCTGGATCGGTGACGGCTTGACGTAACCCATGTCGTTAAGAGCAGACAGGATGGATTCGTTAAGGCCCAGATCAGCAAAAGTGGTTTGAATATCAGTCATGTAGTACACGTGCCTCTTAGATTGCGGCGGCCAGTCTACATAACTCGTCATGAAAATTTTCAGTCATTTTCATCGAAAAGTGTGAACCGGCTCAAATTAGAAGTTTCGACGAACAGAAAAGCCCTCATCCCGGAAGATGATGACTTAACGGGTAATTCAGGCAATAAAAGTTCGTCAGCTATTGCTGGTCAGATTCTGATAAATCGTCTTGTGCCTGGCCGAGTTGCGCCAGTTCCAACAATGCGTATCGGTGTTCAACAAAGTTGTTGACGTTGTTGGCCACCGCCAGTTTGAACAACGCTTTCGCGTCGTCCTTCTCCCCCAGACTTAGGTAGTACTTACCTAAATAGAAGTTGGTTTCACTGAGATGTTCAGCGAGCGAGGTGTTATCCGTTGCGTCCGCCTTGAGACGTTCCATCAATGTTTTTTCACTGATGTCGCCCAGGTAGAACTCGACAATATTCCATCCCCATTGGTCCCGGACCGCTTTGTCGTAACGCTGTTTTAGCGTGACTTTGGCCTTAGCAGCGTCCATTTCGTGTTCAACGAGATAGAGCCACAGACTGCGGAAAGGATCGTTAGGATCGTCTTGATAAAACGCCAGCAGATCATCTTGCGCTAACTTGTATCGACCGCCGTAATAGAGGGCGATACCACGGTTTAAATGCGCATAGTTGTAAGTTGGATCAAGCTCAAGTACAGAATCAAACGCTTCATAGGCAGCATCAAAATTGCCTGCCTGCGTTAAATATATGCCGAGGTAGTTAAATACTTCAGGCATATCCGGTCTGATAGACAGCGCTTGCGAAAAATCGTTCCGCGCCAGTGCTCGCAGACCTAAGCTATCATACAACACTCCACGCTCATATAATAGCTGTGCGCGTTCATCATCG
Organism: Pantoea sp. X-Soil-TKNS-1207; assembly: GCF_059730485.1. Taxonomy (NCBI): domain Bacteria; kingdom Pseudomonadati; phylum Pseudomonadota; class Gammaproteobacteria; order Enterobacterales; family Erwiniaceae; genus Pantoea; species Pantoea sp. X-Soil-TKNS-1207. Next base: position 605,325 of record NZ_AP035958.1, on the reverse strand, counting down.
GTCAGGGCACGACTGGCAAGAATTTGTTCCATTCGCGCCAGAATCACTTCCTGCTGCAGTGTGGGCTGCAAAGGTACTGCCAGAACTTCGTTCTTACGCCAATTGGAGTTGCTGCATCCTGCCAGCGTGATAGCTGTCGCAACAAAACACCAGCGCAAAAAAGGCTTCATTTCCCACTCCCGAATACAAACATTGGGATAACCATCCTGTCATCCGCCTGCTGTGCACAAGGATTCCCGCCCTCGCGATGATACAAACACCCCTCCCCGCCAGGCAGGGAGAGGCTAATCAGGAAACGCTTACTCGGCGTCAGACGCATCGGTCGCAGCGGTTGCAGTTTCTTCCGCCTGCGGTTTCTGCTCTGTCGCTTCTTTGATGCTCAGACGCACACGGCCCTGACGGTCCACTTCCAGTACTTTAACCGGAACTTCCTGGCCCATCTGCAGATAGTCAGTCACTTTCTCAACGCGCTTATCCGCGATTTGAGAGATGTGTACCAGACCTTCTTTGCCGCCGCCAATCGCAACAAAGGCACCGAAATCAACGATACGGGTCACTTTACCAGTGTAAATGCGGCCCACTTCGATCTCTGCGGTGATCTCTTCGATACGACGGATTGCTTCTTTCGCTTTCAGACCATCGGTCGCTGCGATCTTCACGGTGCCATCATCTTCGATTTCGATGGTGGTGCCGGTCTCTTCGGTCAGCGCACGGATAACTGAACCGCCTTTACCAATCACATCCTTGATCTTGTCGGAATTGATCTTGATGGTGTAAATACGCGGTGCGAACTCAGAGATTTCCTGACGCGGTGTGCTGATAGCCTGTTCCATCACGCTCAGAATGTGCAGACGCGCACCCTTAGCCTGGTTCAGTGCAACCTGCATGATCTCGCGGGTAATCCCTTCGATTTTGATGTCCATCTGCAGCGCGGTCACACCTTCACGGCTACCGGCTACTTTGAAGTCCATGTCGCCGAGGTGATCTTCGTCACCCAGGATGTCAGACAGAACAACAAATTTCTCGTCTTCTTTCACCAAGCCCATCGCGATACCCGCAACGGCGGCTTTGATCGGCACACCCGCGTCCATCAGTGCCAGAGAAGCACCACACACAGAAGCCATAGAAGAGGAGCCGTTTGATTCAGTGATTTCAGACACCACACGTACGGTGTACGGGAAATCTTCCTGTTTCGGCATCACTGCCAGCACGCCGCGTTTCGCCAGACGACCGTGACCAATCTCACGACGCTTCGGCGAGCCGACCATACCGGTTTCACCTACGGAGTACGGAGGGAAGTTGTAGTGGAACAGGAAGCTGTCAGAGCGTTCGCCCATCAGCTCGTCCAGGCTTTGCGCATCACGTGCGGTACCCAGGGTCGCGGTAACCAGCGCCTGCGTTTCACCACGCGTGAACAGTGAAGAACCATGGGTACGCGGCAGCACGCCAGTACGCACGTCCAGACCACGAATCATGTCTTTTTCACGGCCATCGATACGCGGTTCGCCGTTCAGAATACGGGTACGAACAACATTTTTCTCAAGGCTGTGCAGGATGTCGCCGATTTCAGCGTCGTCCAGGCTTTCATCTTCCGCCAGCAGTGCAGCGATGGTTTCGTCTTTGATGACGCCAACCTGCGCGTAACGCTCCTGCTTGTCGGTGATGCGGTAAGCATCGCTCAGACGTGCTTCTGCCAGCGCAGCTACGCGCGCATTCAGCGCATCGTTAGCGGCTTCTGGCTGCCAGTCCCAACGCGGTTTGCCCGCTTCAGCAACCAGCGCGTTGATGTTTTCGATAACAATCTGCTGCTGGTCGTGGCCAAATACCACCGCACCCAGCATCTGCTCTTCCGTCAGGATGTCTGCTTCAGATTCAACCATCAGCACCGCATTCTGGGTACCGGCAACCACCAGATCCAGGCGAGAGGTTTTGAGTTCGTCAGCCGTCGGGTTCAGCACGTATTGATCGTTGATGTAGCCAACGCGCGCAGCGCCAATCGGGCCGCTGAACGGAATACCAGACAGAGACAGCGCAGCGGATGCGCCGATCATTGCCACGATATCCGGGTGAACCTGCGGGTTCACAGAAACCACGGTAGCGATAACCTGAACTTCGTTAACGAAGCCTTCCGGGAACAGCGGACGAACCGGGCGGTCAATCAGACGCGCAATCAGGGTTTCGCCTTCGCTCGGACGGCCTTCACGACGGAAGAAGCTACCCGGAATGCGGCCAGCAGCGTAAGTACGCTCCTGGTAGTTCACGGTCAGCGGGAAAAAGTCCTGACCGGCTTTAGCTTTTTTCTGGCCAACAACGGTTACGAAAACCGCAGTGTCGTCCATGCTCACCATCACAGCGGCAGTGGCCTGGCGCGCCATCATGCCGGTTTCCAGCGTGACGGTATGCTGACCATATTGGAATTTGCGTACGATCGGGTTCAGCAAAATAAAAGTCCTTAACGTCGGGGCAGACCCATCTCAGGCCCGCCGGGGATTACCGATCTTCAGTTGCATCCTCGCGACTAATGACAACCTTAACCGCCCCTGCGGTAAAGCCTCTCATTAGCCGCGCGAACCTCTGCAAGCAAAGATCACTCTCAGCAACAATACATGAGTTTGGACCGGATTGCTGCCGATTGCTCGAAAAAAGGGGCCGTAAAGGCCCCCTTTTCGCGAAACTCGCACAAATCTGATCGTCAGATGCGTTTTTTTGCATACTGTCTGCGCTACACCCTTGATCAGATTCTTCAGACTTAGCGACGCAGACCCAGGTTTTCGATCAGGCTGGTGTAGCGTGCAACGTCTTTACGCTTCAGGTAGTCCAGCAGCTTACGACGCTGGGATACCATGCGCAGCAGACCGCGACGGCTGTGGTGGTCTTTTTTGTGCTCAGAGAAGTGACCCTGCAGGTGATTAATCTGAGCAGTCAGCAGAGCAACCTGAACTTCAGTTGAACCGCTGTCGTTAGCACCACGACCGTATTTGGCAACGATCTCTGCTTTAGCTTCTACGCTTAGAGACATAATAAACTCCAGTTAAAAATGAATGTATGGGTGCCGATCTCTAATTCAGCAGCCCGCTTTAAAGCCGCGCTATTCTACTCTTCGCCCAACAGCAACGCAAATGCCCCGTTGGGCCAGGCGCATTATTGCGGAAACTCCACCACCAGACGTCGCGGAGCCACGCGCTGCTGGTCATCAATTTCCGCCATACCGATAAATTTACGTGCTTCACCTTCGGTGACGCGCACCAAACCGGCAGCGGGTACATCCGCGGCCTGCACCGGCTGGCCCAGCTTGAAATACGCCGCAATCGCAGCGGGCAGATTCACTTCCGGGAAATCTTCCGCCGGGCTATCCATCGGCAACAGCAGCGGATCGAGCAGATCGGCTGGCGCCATCTCCGCCGCATTGGCCTGTTCAAGCAATGCCTGCAACTGCTCCAGCGTCACCATTTTCTCCGCCGGATAACGGGAAACCTGCAAACGACGCAGCATGGTTACATGCGCGCCACAGCCGAGCTTCTCACCGAGATCGTCGATAATGGTGCGGATGTAGGTGCCTTTCGAGCAGTGAATTTCCAGCTCAAGATCATCGCCTTCCCAGCGAATGAACAGCAGTTCATACACGGTAATCGGACGCGCTTCACGTTCAACTTCAATGCCCTGACGAGCATATTCATACAACGGGCGACCCTGATGCTTCAGCGCGGAGAACATCGATGGCACCTGCAACGTGTCGCCACGGAAGCTATCGAGTGCGGCATCCAGATCGGCCTGGCTAAAGGTGACCGGACGCGTCTGCACCACGCTGCCGTCGGCGTCGGAGGTATCGGTGCGCTCGCCAAGGCGGGCAATCACGCGGTAACGCTTATCCGAATCCAGCAGATATTGCGAGAACTTGGTGGCTTCGCCGAGGCAGATGGGCAGCATTCCGGTTGCGAGCGGATCAAGCGCGCCGGTGTGGCCCGCTTTGTTGGCATTAAAAATGCGTTTTACTTTTTGCAGCACGTCATTGGAGGACGCGCCCTGATGCTTATCCAGCAGCAATACGCCATGCACGTCGCGACCGCGACGACGAGGACGACTCATCAATCCTCCTTGTCGTCGTCCGCTGCATGATCGCCACGGCGCTCAGCATCATTTTTGACAACGTTGGTGACCAGGTTTGACATACGCATACCTTCGATCAGCGAGTTGTCATAGAAGAAGGTCAGTTCAGGCACGATACGCAGACGCATCGCTTTGCCGAGCAGCGTACGAATATAGCCTGAAGCCTCTTTCAGCGCCTTCAGACCGTGTTTCACTGCTTCTTCGTCTTTATCATTCAGAAAAGTGACAAACACTTTGGCATAAGCCAGATCGCGGGACACTTCAACACCGGAAACCGTGACCATCATACCGAGACGAGGATCTTTGATTTCGCGCTGCAGGATGATTGCGATCTCTTTCTGCAATTCCTGTGAAACGCGCTGTGGGCGACCAAATTCTTTCGCCATGATTATTTCTCCCAAATAATTCGGGAGGCCAATGGCCTCCCAAATTGCAACACATCAGATGATGATCAATCGATGGTGCGTTTAACTTCAATCACTTCAAAGACTTCGATCATGTCGCCGACACGAACGTCGTTGTAGTTCTTCACGCCGATACCACACTCCATGCCGTTACGCACTTCGTTGACATCGTCTTTGAAGCGACGCAGGGATTCCAGCTCGCCTTCATAGATAACAACGTTGTCGCGCAGAACGCGGATCGGGTTGTGACGTTTGATGTTGCCTTCGGTAACCATACAGCCCGCGATCGCACCGAATTTCGGTGATTTGAACACATCACGAACTTCAGCCAGACCGATGATCTGCTGTTTGTATTCCGGAGCCAGCATACCGCTCATCGCCGCTTTTACTTCGTCGATCAGGTTATAGATGACGGAGTAGTAACGCAGGTCGACGCTTTCCGCTTCGATAACGCGACGAGCAGAAGCATCAGCACGCACGTTGAAGCCAAGGATAATCGCGTTGGACGCTGCTGCCAGCGTGGCGTCGGTTTCGGTGATACCACCTACGCCCGAACCGATAATCTTCACCTTCACTTCGTCGGTGGAGAGTTTCAGCAGGGAGTCGGAGATCGCTTCCACAGAACCCTGTACGTCGGATTTCAGTACGATGTTCAGCTCGGACACTTCGCCTTCGGTCATGTTGGCGAACATGTTCTCCAGCTTGGACTTCTGCTGACGCGCCAGTTTCACTTCGCGGAATTTACCCTGACGATACAGCGCGACTTCACGCGCTTTCTTCTCGTCGCGGACCACGGTGGCTTCGTCACCGGCAGCCGGTACGCCCGACAGGCCGAGGATTTCCACAGGAATGGACGGACCCGCAGCCAGGACTTCACGACCCAGCTCGTCACGCATCGCACGCACACGGCCATACTCGAAGCCGCACAGCACGATGTCGCCTTTGTTCAGGGTACCTTCACGCACCAGAACGGTGGCAACCGGACCACGACCTTTGTCGAGGAACGATTCAATCACCACGCCGCTCGCCATACCTTCACGGATAGCGGTCAGTTCCAGCACTTCCGCCTGCAGCAGAATCGCATTCAGCAGGTCATCAATACCGGTACCGGCTTTCGCAGAGACGTTGACGAACATGTTCTCGCCGCCCCACTCTTCCGGGATGATGCCGTACTGCGTCAGCTCGTTCTTAACGCGATCCGGATCGGCTTCAGGTTTATCGATTTTGTTCACAGCAACGACAACCGGCACTTTCGCCGCTTTCGCATGCTGGATCGCTTCGATGGTCTGTGGCATTACGCCATCGTCTGCTGCAACGACCAGGATAACGATATCCGTTGCCTGCGCACCACGCGCACGCATCGCGGTAAACGCGGCGTGGCCCGGGGTATCCAGGAAGGTGATCATGCCGTTGTCAGTTTCAACGTGGTATGCACCGATGTGCTGGGTAATACCACCGGCCTCGCCAGAAGCGACTTTAGTTGAACGGATGTAGTCCAGCAGTGAAGTTTTACCGTGGTCAACGTGACCCATGATGGTCACTACCGGTGCGCGGCTTTCCTGCGCAGCATCGGTATCACGATCGTCCATCACCGCTTCTTCCAGCTCATTCTCACGGCGCAGGATCACTTTGTGACCCATCTCTTCCGCGACCAGCTGTGCTGTTTCCTGATCGATAACCTGGTTAATGGTCGCCATGGCGCCCATTTTCATCATCGCTTTGATGACCAGGGAACCTTTCACAGCCATTTTGTTAGCCAGTTCTGAAACAGTGATGGTTTCACCGATAATAACATCGCGGTTCACTGCCTGGGCTGGCTTGTTAAAGCCCTGCTGCAGGGAGCTTGGTTTGCGATGCTTACCGCCTTTACCACCACGAATAGCGGCACGCGCTTCTTCACGGTCAGTTTTGGCTTCAGAATGCTTGTTGCCTTTCTTGGCAGGACGCGCGGCTTTAGTGGTACGGGTACGGCTACGACCACCTTCAACTTCACGGTCGTTCTCATCTTCTGCCTGACGGGCATGGGTTGAGGTCGTTACGTGGTAGTCGCTGGTGTCTTCTACGTCGGGTTTTTCCCACTCGGCAGATTTTTCTTCTGCCAGACGGCGGGCTTCTTCGGCCACACGGCGCGCGTTCTCTTCGAGTTTACGGCGTGCTTCTTCTTCAGCTTTACGCTTCAGTTCTGCGGCTTCAGCTTCACGACGGGCTTTGTCAGATTGCGTAGCCTTGGTCATTTCGTCGGTTGGTTGATTAGTCACTTTCTCATTTTCCGCTGCTTCACGCTTCGCCTTGTCAGCGGCTTCGCGCTTGGCTTTTTCTTCGGCTTCACGTTGCGCTTTCTGTTCAGCTTCGCGATGGGCTTTCTCTTCAGCCTCGCGACGCGCCTTCTCTTCCGCTTCACGCTGCGCCTCGGCTTCTGCTTCAGCCTGAGCCTGTTGCTCAGCTTCCGCATCCCCTTTCACATAGGTACGCTTTTTGCGGACTTCAATTTGCACCGACTTACTTTTACCCCCGGTGCCTGGAATATTCAAGGTGCTGCGGGTTTTACGTTGCAGCGTCAGTTTGCTCGATCCGGCCTGACCATGTTCACGATTCAGGTGGGACAGTAGGGTCTCTTTCTCTTGCTGGGTTACCGCGTCGTCCTCAGACTTACGGATCCCCGCATCAGCAAATTGCTGTACCAGGCGATCTACCGGAGTCTGAATTTCGGCGGCCAGCGATTTTACGGTTACATCTGTCATGCTGTTCCTTCCTGTAATTATGCGTCATCGCCGAACCAGCAGATATTACGCGCGGCCATGATTAGCGCGCCGGCTTTCTCATCATCCAGCCCTTCGATATCTGTCAGGTCGTCGACACCTTGCTCGGCAAGATCTTCCAGCGTGCAAACGCCGATCGCCGCCAGGCGGTAAGCCATAGCACGATCCAGACCGTCGAGATTCAGAAGATCCTCAGCAGGTTCCTGATTGCCACGGCTCTCTTCTTTCGCCAGTGCCAGGGTAGTTAACGCATTTTTTGCTCGTTCACGCAGGGCTTCTACCGTGTCTTCATCCAGACCATCAACTTCCAGCAGCTCGTTGATCGGTACATATGCCAACTCTTCCAAAGAAGAGAAGCCCTCTTCCACCAGTACGGTGGCGAACTCTTCGTCGATGTCGAGATGTTTGGTGAACATATCGATGGCCGCGTGGGCCTCAGCCTGATGTTTGGCTTGCAGGTCATCGACGGTCATTACGTTCAGTTCCCAACCGCTCAGCTGGGAAGCCAGACGCACGTTTTGGCCGTTACGGCCGATCGCCTGAGCCAGATTGCCAGCTTCAACAGCGATATCCATGGTGTGATTATCTTCATCCACCACAATTGACGCCACATCAGCCGGGGCCATGGCGTTAATCACGAACTGTGCCGGGTTGTCGTCCCACAGCACGATATCGATACGTTCGCCGCCCAGTTCGCTGGAAACGGCCTGAACGCGTGCACCGCGCATACCTACGCAGGCGCCCACCGGATCGATACGTTTGTCATTGGTTTTCACCGCGATTTTAGCGCGAGAGCCAGGATCACGAGCGGCTGCTTTGATCTCGATAACTTCTTCGCCAATTTCCGGTACTTCAATGCGGAACAGTTCGATCAGCATTTCCGGTTTAGAACGGGTAACGAACAGCTGCGCGCCACGCGCTTCCGGGCGGACGGCATACAGCACGCCGCGAATACGGTCGCCTGGGCGGAAGTTTTCACGCGGCAGCATATCTTCACGCACGATAACGGCTTCAGCATTGCTGCCGAGGTCCAGCGTGATGTTGTCGCGGTTCACTTTCTTCACCACGCCAGTGATGATGTCGCCTTCCTGCTCGCGGAACTGATCCACCACCATCGCGCGCTCAGCTTCACGCACTTTCTGCACGATAACCTGCTTCGCGGTTTGAGTGGTGATACGGTCAAAGGTGACCGATTCAATCTGATCTTCAACATATTCGCCCAGATTGAATGCTTCATCTTCGTAGCGGGCTGCTTCCAGCGTGATCTCGCGAGTCGGCTGCGTTACTTCGTCGACAATCTGCCAGCGACGGAAAGTATCGAAATCGCCACTTTTACGGTCAATGCTGACACGTACGTCGATTTCCTGCTCATACTTCTTCTTGGTCGCAGTGGCCAAAGCGCTCTCCAGCGCCTCGAAGATTTTCTCACGCGGCAGGGCTTTTTCGTTAGAAACGGCTTCTACTACAGCTAAGATCTCTTTGTTCATCCTGGTTAGCCTCAATCCGGACTTTTAAAAGTGGGGGACCAGGTTCGCTTTCTGAATGTTGCTCAGCGCGAACACTTCATCGTTACCCTCAACGTTTACCGTGATCATTTCGCCTTCGACAGACTTAATGATGCCCTGCCATTTGCGGCGGTTCTGTACGGCCATGCGCAGTACCAGGCTCACCTCTTCACCCGCGAAACGATTGTAGTGTTCAGCAGTGAAAAGAGGACGGTCGAGACCCGGTGAGGAAACTTCAAGGTTGTAAGCGACCGTGATGGGATCTTCCACATCCATCACAGCGCTGACCTGGTGGCTGACATCGGCGCAATCATCAACATTGATACCGTCTTCACTATCAATATAGATCCGCAAGGTTGATGTGCGACCACGAACGAACTCGATACCGACCAATTCGTAGCCAAGCGCTTCTACCGGAGCAGAGATCAACTCTGTCAATTTTTGCTCTAATGTGGACAAGCCCACCCCCAAGACATAAAAAAAGGGCCTATAGCCCAGTGTTTCGATTTCCTGATAACAAAAAACCCCGAAAATTCGGGGCTTTTTGTGACTGGACCCTGTACGCCGCGATGCGGCTCGGAGCACAATCCAGAAGAATTTTTTCTCAAAATCCACTGAGGATGCGTCCGTCGATGCATACAGTATATTTGAAAAAGAACTCTAAGGGAAAGTGGTTGCGGGGGCCGGATTTGAACCGACGACCTTCGGGTTATGAGCCCGACGAGCTACCAGGCTGCTCCACCCCGCGTCCGAAAACGTGGCGAATGTTACGCCGAACATGCATTAAATGCAAGTCATACTGAGATTTGGTACCGAGGACGGGACTTGAACCCGTAAGCCCAATCGGGCACTACCACCTCAAGGTAGCGTGTCTACCAATTCCACCACCTCGGCACTTCACTGACTGCGACGCTACTATGTCGCACTGCAAGCGTTGACGATCTTACTACTTTACTGCGGGATATCGTTGCCCGGGGTTGCCGGTTTTGCTGGCTGAGTCTGTTCAGATTTCGCCGGCGCAGTCAGATTTTCCCACTCGCTTCCTTTGGAAGTTTTATTCGTGTTCAGATTACCCAGAATCAGACTGATGATGAAGAACAGCGTTGCCAGCACTGCGGTCATGCGAGTCATAAAGTTACCAGACCCGGTAGAACCAAACAGCGTCGCAGAAGCGCCTGCACCAAATGATGCTCCCATATCAGCGCCTTTACCTTGTTGCAGCATGATCAGACCTACAAGGCCCAGTGCCACAATAAGGAAAACTACCAAAAGAGCTTCGTACATAATCAACCTGTTTCCTTGCGCGTAATCCGCACAGTTAAAGCTTCAACCAGTATCGATGGGGAGTCTCGTCATCACCCATCAGAAGCGGGTGTGAATACTAACCAATGGCGCATACCTCTGCAAGTGCAATTTTCACCAACCTCACCGATTGCGGAAAAAAGCGCCATCGTGGTGATTTTACAGGCGGAAAGAGAAATTTCTTGCCGCCTGTAACAGGCTTAAACCGCCTTCACCGCGTCAGCAATTTTATGCGCCAGCGCGGTGACCTGGGCTTCATCTTCGCCCTCCACCATCACACGAATCAGCGGCTCAGTACCGGATTTGCGCAGCAGCACACGGCCACGGCCCGCCAGCGTTTTTTCCACCTCAGCGCTGGCTGCTTTGACCGCCTCACTCTGCAAAGGATCATGGCTGCCGCTAAAGCGTACATTGACCAGCACCTGGGGCAGCATCTTCATGCCGCTACACAAATCGTGCAGGCTCATATGGTTGCGTACAATAGCAGTGAGCACTTGCAAACTTGCCACGATGCCGTCGCCGGTGGTGGTTTTGTCCAGCAGAATGACATGGCCGGAGTTTTCCGCCCCCAGACGCCAGCCCTTCTCCTTCATTTTCTCCAGCACGTAGCGGTCGCCCACTTTGGCGCGGGTAAACGGGATGCCAAGCTGCTTCAGCGCCAGTTCCAGGCCCATATTGCTCATCAGCGTGCCAACAACGCCACCGCGCAGCTGCCCCTGACGCAGGCCTTCACGCGCAATGATGTAGAGAATCTGATCGCCATCGACCTTACTCCCCAAATGGTCGACCATCATGATGCGGTCGCCATCGCCGTCGTAAGCCAGACCCAGGTCAGCCTTCTCCTCCAGCACACGCTGTTGCAGCATTCTCAGGTCGGTTGCGCCGCACTCTTTATTGATGTTCATGCCATCAGGCTGCGTGGCGATAGCAATCACCGTCGCGCCGAGTTCGCGCAGCACGTTAGGCGCGATGTGGTAAGTGGCGCCGTTAGCGCAATCCACCACGATTTTTAACCCGTTCAGGCTCAGCTCGCTGGGGAAGGTGCCTTTGCAAAATTCGATGTAACGGCCCGCCGCATCGACAATCCGGCTGGCGCGGCCCAGTTCGGCCGATTCCACGCAGGTGATTGGTTTTTCCATCTCCAGCTCAATCGCTTCTTCGACTTCGTCCGGCAATTTGGTGCCTTCCGCGGAGAAAAACTTGATGCCGTTGTCGTCGAACGGATTGTGCGAGGCGGAAATCACGATGCCCGCTTCGGCACGGAAGGTACGCGTCAGATAGGCAATCGCCGGGGTTGGCATCGGGCCGGTGAAAGCCGCAGACAGCCCCGCAGCCGCCAGGCCAGCTTCCAGTGCTGATTCCAGCATGTAGCCTGAAATACGCGTATCTTTGCCAATCAGCACTTTCTTCGAACCGTGACGCGCCAGCACTTTGCCTGCCGCCCAGCCCAGTTTCAGGACGAAATCGGGGGTGATTGGCGCTTCACCCACTTTGCCGCGAATACCATCTGTACCGAAATATTTACGATCACTCATGCCTTTTTATCCTTTTGCTCTCCGTGTCGCTTCAACGACGCGCATCGCCTCAACGGTTTCTTTCACGTCATGCACGCGAATAATGTGTGCGCCCTGCATGGCGGCGATTACCGCACAGGTCAGGCTGCCGGTCAGACGCTGTGCCGGACCGACATTCAGCAACTGACCAATCATCGATTTACGCGACATTCCCACCAGCAACGGCAGGCCGAAGTGGTGAAAATGGCTGAGATCAGCCAGCAGTTCATAGTTGTGGCTGAGATTCTTACCGAAACCGAAGCCTGGGTCGAGCAGCAGATTCTCTTTTTTAATCCCCGCCGCCTCGCAACGGGCAATCTGTTCAGTGAAGTAAGTGTCCACTTCGCTGATGATGTTTTGATACTGCGGTGCCTGCTGCATGGTGCGCGGTTCGCCCTGCATATGCATCAGACACACCGGCAGACCGGTTTCCGCTGCCGCCTGTAACGCGCCAGGCTCCGACAACGAACGAATATCATTGATGATGTGAGCGCCCACTCGCCCCGCTTCCCGGATCACTTCAGCTTTTGAGGTATCCACGGAAATCCACACTTCGAAACGCTGAGCGATAGCTGCAACAACCGGGATGACGCGTGCCAGTTCCTCTTCAACGCTCACTTCATCCGCACCAGGACGCGTTGATTCGCCACCGATATCAATGATGGTCGCGCCTGCGTTGACCATCTCATTGGTGTGCGTCAGCGCATCCACCAGCGAGTTATGCTTACCACCATCGGAGAAGGAGTCCGGCGTGACATTCAAAATACCCATCACATGGGGAAACGACAGATCGAGATGGGAATCACGGGCGTACAACTTCATGGTGAGAATCTCCTTGAGGAATCACTTAACTGCGGGATGTAAAAAACCCCGGACCGGCCGGGGTTTTTGTTGAGGATTTGCGCCTCTTATTTGTCGAACTGCTCCGACATGGTGTTGCCAGGATTCGGCGTACGCGGTTCATCAACCGGACGTGGCGCCTTCGGCGAACCGTTGCTGTCAGAGTTGTTGCTGCCTGGGTCTTCCCAGCCAGCTGGCGGACGTACTTCGCGACGCGCCATCAGGTCGTCAATCTGCGGTGCATCGATGGTTTCATACTTCATCAGCGCGTCTTTCATCGCGTGAAGGATGTCCATGTTCTCACCCAGAATGCGGCGTGCACGCTGATAGTTGCTGTCGATCAGGTGCTTAACTTCCTGGTCGATAATACGCGCCGTTTCATCAGACATGTGCTTGGCTTTCGCGACAGAACGGCCCAGGAACACTTCACCCTCTTCCTCTGCGTACAGCAGCGGACCGAGTTTCTCGGAGAAGCCCCATTGTGTCACCATGTTGCGCGCCAGGTTAGTGGCCACTTTGATGTCGTTAGATGCGCCCGTCGATACGTGCTCAACGCCGTAGATGATCTCTTCGGCCAGACGACCGCCGTACAGGGTAGAAATCTGGCTTTCCAGTTTCTGACGGCTGGCGCTGATAGCATCGCCTTCCGGCAGGAAGAAGGTCACACCCAGCGCGCGACCGCGCGGAATGATGGTCACTTTATGCACCGGATCGTGTTCCGGCACCAGACGACCAATAATCGCGTGGCCTGCTTCGTGGTAAGCGGTCGATTCTTTCTGCGCTTCAGTCATCACCATGGAGCGACGTTCCGCACCCATCATGATTTTGTCTTTAGCTTTCTCGAACTCAACCATTGATACGACGCGCTTGTTAGAACGTGCAGCAAACAGCGCAGCTTCGTTCACCAGGTTCGCCAGGTCAGCACCGGAGAAGCCCGGCGTACCACGTGCGATAATGGCGGCATCAATGTCGGTTGCCAGCGGCACGCGACGCATATGCACTTTGAGGATCTGCTCACGACCACGAACGTCCGGCAGACCAACCACAACCTGGCGGTCAAAACGGCCTGGACGCAGCAGCGCAGGGTCAAGTACATCAGGACGGTTAGTTGCAGCGATAACGATAATGCCTTCGTTGCCTTCAAAACCATCCATCTCAACCAGCATCTGGTTCAGCGTCTGTTCACGTTCATCGTGACCACCGCCTAAACCGGCGCCACGCTGACGACCCACCGCATCGATTTCATCGATAAAGATGATGCACGGAGCCGCTTTTTTCGCTTGTTCGAACATGTCACGCACACGAGATGCACCCACACCCACGAACATTTCAACGAAGTCAGAACCGGAGATAGTAAAGAAAGGCACTTTCGCTTCACCGGCGATCGCTTTCGCCAGCAGGGTTTTACCGGTACCCGGCGGACCCACCATCAGTACGCCTTTCGGGATCTTACCGCCCAGCTTCTGGAAACGACTCGGTTCACGCAGATACTCTACCAGCTCACCCACTTCCTCTTTGGCCTCGTCACAACCGGCCACATCAGCAAAGGTGGTTTTGATCTGGTCTTCGGTCAGCATACGCGCCTTGCTCTTGCCGAAGGACATCGCGCCCTTCCCGCCGCCGCCTTGCATCTGACGCATAAAGAAGATCCATACGCCAATCAGCAGTAGCATCGGGAACCAGGAGATGAAGATCGACGCCAGCAGGCTCGGTTCTTCCGGCGGTTCACCGACGACTTTGACGTTTTTGGTCAACAGGTTATCGAGTAACTTGGGATCGTTGACAGGAATATAGGTCGTGTATTTATTACTGTCTTTTTTGGTAACGTTAATCTCACGCCCGTTAATACGTGCCTCGCGGACCTGATCCTGGTTCACTTCCGACAGGAAGGTTGAATAATCAACCCTACGGCCATTCGACTCGCTGGGCCCAAAGCTCTGGAATACTGACATCAGCACGACCGCGATGACTAACCAGAGAATCAGGTTTTTCGCCATGTCACTCAAGGGATTAACCTCATATTACAACGGTGTTAACAGACAGCGTAGGGTACTATATATCCTTCATACCTGGAATCGCGGCGCTGATGATTTTGCTTGTTTACCCTGAATCTCAGAATTCTCATCGGTGTAAACGCATTTGTCGCCTTGCTTTGATTCCTGTACGTCTGGTTATAGTTTGCGCCCTGTCGCCACAATGTACACTTCGCGCGAACGTGAGCGCGAAGCATCCGGCTTACGAATTTTCACTTTCGTAAACAGGGAGCGAATTTCCCGCAGGTATTCATCGAAGCCATCTCCCTGAAACACTTTCACCACAAAACTGCCGCCTGGGGCCAGGATATCCCGACACATTTCGAGCGCCAATTCTACCAAATACATCGAACGTGGAATATCAACTGCGGGTGTACCACTCATGTTGGGCGCCATGTCCGACATGACCACCTGCACTTTTTCGTCACCAACGCGTTCCAGTAGCGTCTTCAAAACTGCTTCGTCACGAAAATCGCCTTGCAGAAAATCAACACCGACAATCGGGTCCATTGGCAGCAGGTCACAGGCAATAATACGGCCACCCGAGCCAATCAGTTGTACCACATATTGCGACCAGCCACCGGGTGCAGCACCCAGATCTACCACTGTCATACCGGGTTTGAAAAGCTTGTCACCCTGCTGTATTTCCTCAAGTTTAAACCAGGCGCGCGAACGCAACCCTTTTTTCTGTGCCTGGAGCACATATTTATCGCTAAAGTGTTCCTGAAGCCAGCGACTGGAACTGGCCGAACGCTTTTTACCCGTCATAATTTTTCCAATTAAATCGTCATCGTAGCGATAAATCAGCACGCAGTTGGTGCGTTGATTTGGCGATATACCCGAGATGGCGGTAGAATGAACCGTTTTCAATCCCTAAGTAAGCAAAAAAATACGATGAATCTGAGTACCAAACAAAAACAGCACCTGAAAGGCCTCGCCCATCCGCTGAAACCCGTTGTTATGCTGGGTGGTAACGGCCTGACTGAAGGCGTGCTCGCCGAGATCGAACAGGCGCTCGAACATCACGAATTGATCAAGGTGAAAATTGCCTCGGAAGATCGTGAAACCAAGCTGCTGATCGTTGAGGCTATCGTCCGCGAAACTAAAGCGTGCAACGTACAGGTCATCGGCAAAACGCTGGTGCTGTATCGTCCTGCAAAGGAGCGTAAAATTTCTCTGCCTCGTTCATAAAGGCTTCTGGCCGAGCCGGGCAAAGAAAGTGACATGCTCCTGCATGGGATAAAAGGCCGCTATGCGGCCTTTTTCCTTTCTTTACAATATGCAGCAACGCATTTCAAAGCGATGCAATATCTTAAAGGTATTCCACCTTCAGGATCTCATATTCCACATCACCGCCAGGGGTTTTGATGATGGCGACATCATCCGCTTCTTTACCCACCAGGCCACGCGCCATCGGCGAATTCACTGAAATCAGATTCTGTTTAAAATCGGCTTCGTCATCGCCCACGATACGGTAGGTTGATTCTTCGTCGGTATCGACGTTCAGCACCTGCACGGTCGCACCAAAAATCACCCGACCGGTTTTCGGCATCTGCGTAATATCAATGATTTGTGCATTGGAGAGCTTAGCTTCGATCTCCTGAATACGTCCCTCGCAGAAACCCTGTTCCTCGCGGGCCGCATGGTATTCGGCATTCTCTTTCAGATCGCCGTGCTCACGGGCTTCGGCGATAGAGGCGATGATGCGCGGACGCTTAACGGTTTTCAGTTCGTTCAGCTCCTCGCGCAGCTTTTCAGCGCCTTTCAACGTCATCGGAATCTGATTCATTTTGGCTCCTCGTCATCTTTCCTGGTTAACGGCGTCATCCTGACCGGTGACAGCAGAAAACAGCTTCTGCGGCGCGTTACCTCATTTCACAAGCAAAAGAATCCTGACCCGGAAAGCGTTCCGGGTCAGGATTGGTTTTGCATTTTGATACGTATTTTACCCCAGAGTTCCCTGTGGGTCATCGTTTACTTTGCACCGTCCGGGGACGTAGTATTGACGCCCTCACCCGTCAGTTAACGCGAGATTATGCGATTTTCACGACTTGTTACCGGATTAACCTGTGCGTTTATGCTGCAGGCACAAGCAGCCCCCGTAGAGGAATACATGCAGTATCTGCCAGACGGCGCAAACCTGGCGCTGCTGGTACAAAAAGTGGGCGCATCAACCCCGATAATCGACTTTCACGGCAAACAGATGGCGCTCCCCGCCAGTACCATGAAAGTGGTGACGGCGCTGGCAGCCCTGCTGGAACTTGGCCCTGACTTCCGCTTTCAGACCACGCTGGAGACCAAAGGCGCAGTCAGCGATGGCACGCTGAATGGCGATCTGGTGGCGCGTTTTGCGGGTGATCCCACCCTGGGCCGCCAGGATCTGCGCAATATGGTCGCCTCCCTGAAAAAGCAGGGCATCACCCATATCAAAGGCAACCTGGTGATCGACACCTCGGTGTTCGCCAGCCACGATATGGCGCCAGGCTGGCCATGGAATGACCTGACGCAGTGCTTCAGTGCCCCGCCAGGTGCCGCCATCGTGGATAAAAACTGTTTCTCGGTGTCGCTCTACAGCGCCAACACCCCCGGTGATAACGCCTTTATTCGTATCGCCTCCTATTATCCGGCGCATATGTTCAGCCAGGTGCGTACCCTTGGCCGCAACAGCGGCGACGGACAATATTGCGAGCTGGATGTGGTGCCGGGTGAACTGAATCGCTATACGCTGACCGGTTGTATGCGCCAGCGCGCCGAACCGCTGCCGCTGGCTTTTGCGGTACAGGATGGCGCCGCCTGGGCGGGCGAAATCCTCAAGGATGAACTGCGCGCGGCTGATATTGATTACAGCGGCCATCTGGTCCGCCAGACGCAGGTGACATCGCCGGGCACGGTGCTGGCCTCCACGCAATCCGCGCCGCTGCATGATCTGCTGCACACCATGCTGAAGAAATCGGACAACATGATTGCCGACACCGTGTTCCGTACTATCGGCCATCATTACTTCAACGTACCGGGCACCTTCCGCGCCGGGTCTGATGCCGTGCGTCGTATTCTGCGCGAAAAAGCGGGCGTCGATCTCGGCAACAGCATTCAGGTGGACGGCTCCGGCCTGTCGCGTCATGATTTGATCGCGCCAGACACCATGATGCAGGTGTTGCAGTACATCGCGAAAAACGATTCGACGCTGGATTACATCTCGATGCTGCCGCTGGCGGGCTATAACGGCACGCTACAATATCGTGGCGGCCTGCATGAAGCGGGGCTGGATGGCAAAGTCTCGGCGAAAACCGGCTCATTGCAGGGCGTATATAATCTGGCAGGATTTATCACCACCTCCAGTGGCGCACGCGTGGCCTTTGTGCAGTATCTTTCCGGTTATGCGGTTCCCCCGGAAGATCAGAAAACGCGCCGCATTCCGCTGGTGCGTTTCGAAAGCCGCCTCTACAAGGACATTTACCAGAACAACTGATGAAACTGTTAATCGTTGAGGATGATGCGCTGCTGCAATCGGGCCTGGCCCAGGCACTGAGCGCCCAGGGTTACGCCGTGGACTGTGCCGCCAGCGCTGCCGAGAGCAACGCGCTGCTGCGCAGCGGCCAGTACAGCCTGATCGTGCTGGATCTCGGCCTGCCGGATCGGGACGGCGCGGCGCTGCTGCGTCAGTGGCGGCGCGACGGCATCAATGTCCCGGTGCTGATCCTCACTGCGCGTGATGCGCTGGAGGATCGGGTCGACGGGCTGGATGCCGGTGCCGATGATTATCTGGTGAAACCCTTTGCGCTGGTTGAGTTGCAGGCGCGCGTGCGCGCCCTGATTCGCCGCTATCAGGGCCATAGCGATAATCTGTTGCAGCAGGGCGACCTCACCCTCAACCTCAGTTCTCAGCAGGTGCTGCTGGAAAACCAGCCGCTGGAAATCACGCCGAAAGAGTTCGCGTTGCTGACTCGTCTGCTGATGCGGGTCGGGCAGAATGTGCATCGCGAAACGCTGCAACAGGATCTCTACAGCTGGAACGACGATCCCGGATCGAACACCCTGGAAGTGCATATTCACAATCTGCGCCGCAAACTCGGCAAGGATCGCATCAAAACCGTGCGTGGCGTCGGTTACCGGCTGGAAGTGCGCGAATGAACAGTATGCGCCAGCGCTTACTGATCATGCTGGCGCTGATTCTGCTCACCTGCCAGGTGATGAGCGCCATCTGGTTATGGCATGAAAGCCGCGAGCAGATTGGTTTTCTGGTGAATGAAACCCTCTCCGCCAAAGCGCGCAACGATCACGTTGAAAATGAGATCCGCGAAGCCATCGCCTCGCTGCTGCTGCCCTCGCTGGTGATGGTGTGCCTGACGCTGCTGTTCTCCTTCTGGGCCATCAACTGGATTATCCGCCCGTTAAAGTCGCTGCAAAACAGCCTCGCCCACCGCTCTGCCGATAACCTGACGCCGTTGCCACTCAACTCCGACATGGAAGAGGTCGTGGCGGTCACCACCTCGATTAACCAGCTGCTGTTGCGCCTCGACCACACCCTGCAACAGGAGCGTCTGTTCACCGCCGATGCCGCCCACGAGTTACGCACGCCGCTCGCCGGATTGCGTCTGCATCTGGAGCTGCTGCAACAGCAGAACGTGCCGCAAAGCGAAATGCTGGTGGCGCGTATCGATCAACTGATGCACACCGTCGAACAGCTGCTGATGCTGTCGCGCGCCGGTCAGGCGCTGGCGAGCGGTCATTACCAGCAGTTGCACTGGCTGCGCGACATCATGCAGCCGCTCCATCCGGAGATGGCCGAGCTTTACGACCAGCGCCAGCAGCAATTGCGCTGGCCGCAGGGTGAGGATGTTCCACAACAGGGCGAAGCGGTTTTACTGCGTCTGATGCTGCGCAACCTGCTGGAAAATGCCTCGCGCTACAGCCCGGAAGGCAGTGAAGTGAAGGTGTTTTTACGTCAGGAGCAGCAGCAGGTAATCCTGGAAGTGTGGGATCAGGGGCCGGGGATTGAAGCCAGTGCGGCGGAAGAGTTAACCAAAGCATTCCGGCGTCGCGATCAGCGCTACGGCGGCAGTGGTTTAGGGTTGAATATCGTGCTGCGCATCGTACAGATGCATCGCGGAAGTCTGGAGTTGATTAACCGGGAAGATGGCAGCGGGCTGATTGCCCGCTGCCGTTTACCTCATCACCTCAATTAGAAGTGAGTATTGAGGCTCATATAGTAAGTACGGCCTGATTCGTTGTAGGTGTTAGCACCCGCACCGTACAGATAAGCGCCGGTGGTGGCGTTGCCGGTGGTCTGGGCATTACCTTCACGGAAGTGGCGTTTATCGAACAGGTTGTCGATGCCCAGAGTAACGCTGGCGTACTTAGTGACCTCGTAAGTGCCGCTCATCCCAATGATTGAGTAAGGGCTGACTTTATCGGTCGCAGTGCCGGTTACTGGCTGGCCTTTGTAGTCATACTTCTTCGGCGTCTGGGTGCCGTACCAGGTCAGGGTGGTCTGCAAAGAGAGATCCTCTGTGGCCTGCCAGCTCAGCGTCGAGTTCAGCGTATATTCCGGGATGATCGACAGACGATCGCCAGTCTCTTTGTTCTTGCTCTGCAACATGTAAGTGAAGTTGTTATTCCACATCACGGTGTCAGAGAACGGCACATTGACGGTCCCTTCCAGCCCTTCCACCACGGCTTTCGGTACGTTTTCCCACTTATAGATATCCGTGGTGCCGTTTGATGCGGTGCCCGTCGGGACATAGCCTGCTTCGATCTTGTTGCGATAATCGTTGCGGAACCAGGTCAGACCGGCCTGATAACCTTCGTGTTTCCACTCCAGTCCCACTTCCTTGTTGATGCTGTTTTCTGCTTTCAGGTCTTTGTTACCCTGAAGATAGCAGGCACCGGCGCTGTCGGCACAACCCTGGCCGTTGCTGTACAGCAGGTAGTTCGGGTTGGTCTGATACAGGCTTGGTGCTTTATAAGCACGACCGATACCCATCTTCAGCGTGAAGTCGTCACCCAATCCTTGCGACAGGTTCAGTGACGGGCTCCAGTTGTTGCCGACAATCGAGTGATGATCGAAACGCAGGCTCGGCGTCAACATGGTGCTGTCAGTCACCTCCATGTTGTCTTCGGCGAACAGCGAGAAGATCTCAGCCTGTGAATACGGACTACGCCCGGTGTTCGAGATGCCCGGCACGTTGCCGTAGTTTGCCGCCTGCGTGGTAGATGAAGGGTCCTTCATGCTCTGCTGGTTCCATTCGGTACCCAGCGTTGCGGTCTGGTTAATCAGCCACTCAAACGGAATGCTGACTTCACTGTGCAGCAGGATGTCGTCCAGCTGGATGGTGTTAAAACCATCGTTGGAGAAGATACCTTCAGTACCGCCTGCCAGACCTTCATTGATACGGGTGTTACGGGTTTTCTCGTAGCGCGCGTAGCTATTGGTGCTGACGCCGTTGTCCCAGGCACCCGTCCACTTCAGCGAGATATTCTGGCGATACAGACGGTTGGTTTCATCACCATACAGGCTTTTCACCAACGCGCTGGTGTTGGTGTTCTGGGTATCGCCGGCATACAGGTTGCCCTGACGGCTATAGCCACCCTGCAACTCGAGGGTCTGCATCGGTGCAAAGGTCCAGCTCAGCAACGCATTGATATCTTTATTGACTGAGCCTTCGCGTCCAGACGGATAGCTGCCGGCATAGGTACCGGTACGCGGTGCCGCATGACCTTCGTTGATATCGTAAGCGTCGGCCTGGGTTTTGGCTAAGCCGCCGTACAAGCGGAAATTAAAATCATCGCCCAGCGGCCCTTCAAGACTGAAGTTGGTGCGCTTGGTCGCCCCTTCTTCCTTGTGTTCCGGTGCGTTGAAATAGGTGTTCCAGGAACCATGCCACTGCTGATCGTTATATTTTTTGGTGATGATATTCACCACGCCGCCCGCCGCGCCGTTGCCGTAGCGCACCGCAGCCGGACCACGAATCACGTCAATATGGTCGATCATTTCCGGCGGCACCCAGTTGGTATCACCGCGAGTGTCACGCTCACCACGCCAGCCAAGACGTACCGAGTTACGGCTGGTGATCGGCATACCATCAACCATGATCAGGGTATTTTCCGGACCCATACCACGAATATCGATCTGGCGATTGTTGCCGCGCTGGCCGCTGGTGGAGTTACCGGTCAGGTTAACGCCCGGCATAGTGCGGATGATTTCGGACACATCGCGCGCTGGCGGATGCTTTTTGATTTCATCAGCGGTAATGGTGGAAACACCGGGAGCTTGCAGCGTCTGCTGCTGGGCGGTCACCATCATGGTGCCGCCGTTCTGGGAATTGGCGTCTGTGTTGGAAGTCGTCGTGCTGGAGGTTTCTGCTGCCCAGGCACTGCCTGAGAGTAATCCCAGTTCAATCAGAATAGCTAATGATAAACGCGAATATTTTGTCATTTTTTCGTTCCTGGATTGCCAGAAAAGGTCACTGGCGCGCCGGTGTGAATATCCCTGTCCTTATCGTCGCCCTGTTCCAGACCTGGCAGTGCCATCCGTTGCTCATCCCTTCCGCAAGGGGAAAGGTGACAGGCGGAACGAGCGTGCTCTTTTTGAGCGGAAACACACTATTGCAAATGCAAATAATTATCAATAGTATTATTTATTACCTTTGTATAACTTTTCTTATGTAAACGGCGACTGGCAGCACCTATGACCTGGCTAAATGATGTAACCGGCAGTGAAGCCTGGTGGCAGGAGCAGCAACGGAAAGGCATCCCCCGTATTGAGGAGGAGATCGATGGCCAGTGTCTGGTCACCTTCTTCTGGCGCGATCCGCAGGGCAGCGAAGCGCAGTCATCTACCCAGCGGGTATGGATCAACGTCACCGGCGTCACCGATCACCACCAGCGTCGGCCGCCGCAATCGCTGGTGCGGGTGGCGAATAGCGATGTCTGGTACTGGCAAACCACCCTGCCAGCCAACTGGCGCGGCAGCTACTGCCTGATGCCGGATCAACATGCCACCGATTTCTCCGGCGAAGCGGACATGCACGCCCTGCGCAACTGGTGGCGCGACAAATTCCCCACTGCCCAGCCCGATCCGCTCAATACGCTGCGCGGCTGGTCTGGCGGACGTGGCATGGGCGTTTCACCCCTGCATCTGCCGCAAGCCCCCAATCAGCAGGTATGGCGCGCCATTGATGAAGGCAATGCCTCGCCCGTCACCCTGCAAACCTATCGCTGGGACAGCGCCCTGCTCGGCAACAGCCGCACCGTCTGGCTGTACTGCACCGGGGATGCGGAACCGCAGCAACGTCCGCTGGCGATTTTGCTTGATGGTCAGTTCTGGGTGCACAACATGCCGATTGCCGGCCCGCTGCAACAACTCACCGATGCAGGGGCACTGCCCGCCGCCGTCTATCTGTTTATCGACATCATCGATCGCGAACATCGCAGCCGCGAATTGCCCTGTAATGCCCTGTTCTGGCAGGCGTTGCAGGAAGAACTGCTGCCGCAGGTCGCCCAGTGGGCGCCGCATCAACAACAGGCAGCGAGCACCGTGGTCGCCGGACAAAGTTTCGGTGGCCTGGCGTCGGTCTACGCCGCCCTGCACTGGCCGCAACGCTTTGGCAATGCGCTTAGCCTGTCAGGTTCCTTCTGGTGGCCGGAGCGCGGAAACGCCTATGGCTGGCTGTTGCAGCAGCTGGAGCAGGGTCTGGCACCGCGCCAGCCGCTGCGCTTCTGGCTGGAAGCAGGCAACCGTGAAGGCCTGATTTTGCAGGCGAATCAGCAACTACAACAGAAGTTACAAGCCGCCGGTTATCAGGTTGATTACCAGCCGGTGGAAGGTGGACACGATGCGCTGTGCTGGCGTGGCGGTCTGCTTGATGGCTTGCAGGCACTGTGGCGTACCCCGACATAAATTCATCTCGCCCAACGTAACGGGCAGGAGCCGACATGGAACATCGCAATCCCTTCGACGATCCGCAGCAGGATTGTCTGGTGCTGCGCAGCCCGCAGCAACAATACAGTTTATGGCCCGCGTTCAGCGCCCTTCCCGCCGGCTGGCAGCCCGTATATGGCCCGCAGCCGCAGCCCGCCTGTATGAGCTGGCTGGAACAGAACTGGCACGATATTCGCCCAGTTACGCAGGACACAAACCGGAGCGACAATGTCTGAATCCCTGATGAATCGACCCCATACCGAACAGCAAACCCTGCCCCTGGTGGCCGCGCAGCCCGGCATCTGGATTGCTGACCAGCTTTCCCGCCACCACAACGCCTACGCGGTGGCTCACTTTATTGAATTACATGGCGACATCGACAGCGCGCTGCTGACAAAAGCGATCATCGCCGGGATGCAGGAAGCGGATACGCTAAACATGGCGTTTGGCGAAGTGGACGGTGAAGCGCTGCAATGGCCGCAGGCGCAAAACTTTAGCCAGCCGCAGCTGATCGATCTGCGCACGGAAGCCGATCCGGCCGCAACCACCCGCGCGCGGATGCGGGCCGATATGAACGGCGATCTGCGCGTGCTGAGCGGCGCGCCGCTGTATCACCACTGCCTGTTCCGTCTCGGCGAGCAGCACTGGTTCTGGTATCAGCGTTACCATCATCTGGTGGTGGATGGCTTCAGCTTCACCGCCCTGACGCGCCGCATCGCTAACCTGTACAGCGCCCTGGCGCGCCAGCAGGCGCCGGAACCGACGCCATTTATCCCGTTTAGCGAAGTGGTGGAGGAGTATCAGCGCTATCAGCAATCCTCCTCCTACGCGCGCGACCGCCAGTTCTGGCGCGAAAAAGGCGCGACGCTGCCTGCGCCAGCCTCACTGTCGCCACAGCCGCTGGCCGGTCAGAGCGCCAGCACCGATCTGCTGCGTCACGCGCTGACGCTGGATCACGCCACTTTCCAGACGCTGGTCAGCCAGCATCCGCAGCACAGCGCCGCCGATCTTGCTTTCGCGCTGGTCGGGTTATGGCTGGCGCGCCTGAGCGGACAAAACGACTTCTCCGCCGGCTTCATCTTTATGCGCCGCATCGGTTCTGCCGCGCTGTGCGCTACCGGCCCGGTGATTAACGTGCTGCCGATGGCGATCCATTACGATCCGGCCCAACCGCTGGCCGCGCTGGCGACCCAGCTGGCAGGTGAAGTGAAGAAGATGCGCCGTCATCAGCGTTACGACGCCGAACAGGTGCAGCGCGATCTTGGCCGTCTCGGCGATGGCGATCCGCTGTATGGCCCGGTGATCAACCTGAAGATGTTTGACTATCAGCTGGATTTCGCCGGGGTGGAGGGGATTACCCATCAGCTGGCTTCCGGCCCGGTCCGCGATCTGGAAATCGCCATCTATATCAGCGAGCGGGGCGAGCTGACGCTGGAGCTGCTGGCTAACGCCGAACGCTACAGCCTGGCGACGCTGCAACGCCACGCCAGCCGTTTCGCCTTATTGCTGACCCAGCTGGCGGCTGCGCCGCAGCGCCCCTGTGGCGAGCTGGATCTGCTGACGACGGAAGAACATCGCCAGCTGGCAGACATTAACCACACCGCCCATCCGCTGCCTGCCGCCACCCTGGCATCGCTGCTGGCGCAGCAGGCGGCTCGGACGCCGGATGCCCCGGCGCTGACCGATGCCCAGCATCAGCTGAGCTACCGTCAGATGCAGCAGCAGGTGTTTGCGCTGGCGCAGCAGCTGAGCGCTGCCGGTGTGCAGCGCGGCGCTATCGTCGCCGTGGCGTTGCCGCGTTCGGTCCAGCTGTCGCTGGCGTTGCAGGCCATTGTCTCGCTTGGTGCCGCTTATCTGCCGCTCGATACCGGTTATCCCGACGAACGTCTGCAACTGATGCTGGAGGATGCCGAGCCACAAACGCTGATCACCTCCGCCTCGCTGTCGACGCGTTTCGCCGCCATTGCCGACGTGAACCAGCTGCATTTCGATGCCCTGTCCGCCACGCTGGACGCCCCTGCCCCGGCCAGCGCGCCGCAACCGCAGGATGGCGCTTACATCATCTATACCTCGGGTTCCACCGGACGTCCCAAAGGGGTGCTGGTCGGGCATGAGGCGATCGTAAACCGTCTGCTGTGGATGCAGGATCACTATCCGCTGCAAGCCGACGATGTGGTATTGCAAAAAACCCCGAGCAGCTTTGACGTCTCGGTATGGGAATTCTTCTGGCCGCTGCTGGTCGGTGCGCAGCTGGTGATGGCGCCGCCGGAGGCGCATCGCGACCCGGAAGCCCTGCAACAGTTGTTCGCGCAACACAAGGTGACCACCACCCACTTCGTTCCTTCGATGCTGGCGGCGTTTGTTGCTGCGTTGCAGGATGAGGCGGCGATCAACAGCTGCGCCAGCCTGCGCCGCGTCTTCTGTAGCGGTGAAGCGCTGCCGACCGATCTGTCGCGCGAATGGGAACAGCTCACCCAGGTGCCGTTACATAATCTGTATGGCCCCACCGAAGCAGCGGTGGATGTCAGCTGGTATCCGGCCTTTGGCGAGGCGCTGGCGGCGGTGGAAGGGGCCAGCGTACCGATTGGCTGGCCGGTATGGAACACCGGGCTGCGTATTCTTGACGCCCGTCTGCAACCGGTGCCGCCGGGCGTAGCGGGCGATCTCTATCTGACCGGCATTCAGCTGGCGCACGGCTATCTGGGCCGCCCCGATCTCACCGCCAGCCGTTTTGTTGCTGACCCGGCCGGAAACGGCGAGCGTATGTATCGTACGGGCGATGTGGCGCGCTGGCTGGACAACGGCGCGGTGGAGTACCTCGGCCGCAGCGACGATCAGTTAAAAATTCGCGGCCAGCGCATTGAACTGAATGAGATCGATCATGTGTTGAGCGCGCAACCTGGCATTGAGCAGGCGGTAACGCACGCGGTGGTGCTGGGCGGCGCAGCGGCGCAGGGCGATGCCCGTCAGCTGGTCGGTTATGTGGTTGCCGACCATGCGATTGATAGCGAAGCGCTGCGCAGCGCGCTGGCGCAACAGCTGCCCGCCCATATGGTGCCGGTGGCGATTGTCCAGCTGGAGGCTTTCCCGCTCAGCAGCAACGGTAAACTGGATCGCAAAGCCCTGCCGCTGCCGCAGGCCGCCACGGCCAGCGCCGGACGTGAACCCCATGCCGGGCTGGAAAGCCAGCTGGCGGCGGCATTTTGTCAGTTGCTGGCGCGCGACAGCATCAGCGCGCAGGATGATTTCTTCGCGCTTGGCGGCCACTCCCTGCTGGCGATGCGCCTTGCCGCTCAGCTGCGCCGCGAGCTGCAACAGCCGGTATCGGTCGGGCAGATTATGGTGGCCTCCAGCGTCGAAAAACTGGCGGCGCTGCTCAGCGATGCGCAGTCTCATCAGCAGGCTGGTTTCGAAGCGGTGCTGCCGCTGCGGCAGAGCCACGGGCCGACGCTGTTCTGCTTCCATCCGGCGTCTGGCTTTGCCTGGCAGTTCAGCATCCTGCAACGCTATCTCGACCCGCGCTGGTCGCTGATCGGCATTCAGTCGCCGGACACCGCCAGCCCGCTGAACCAGAGCGCGCATCTGGACGCGGTGTGCGATGCCCATCTGCGTACTTTGCGCGAAGCACAGCCGCACGGCCCTTACTATTTCCTCGGCTACTCGCTTGGCGGCACCCTGGCGCAGGGTATCGCGGCACGCCTGGAGGCGGCCGGTGAACAGGTGGCATTCCTTGGCCTGCTGGATACCTGGCCGCCGGAAACCCAGAACTGGGATGAAAAGCGGGGCGAGAACGTGCTGGATCCGGCGGTGCTGGACGAGGTGAATCGTGAACGCGAGCAGTTTATCGCCGCGCAGCGCCATCAGGCCGGTGAAGAGATGCAGGCGATGTTCGATACCATCGAAGCCAACTACGCCAGCTCGGTACGCCTGCTGGCGACGGCACGCAGCGCGCAATTCGCCGGTCGCGCCACGCTGTTCCTGGCCGAACAGACGCAGCAGCCAGGCCAGGATGCCCGTCGTGCCTGGGCGCCATATGTCGGCGAGCTGGACGTGTGGCCGATGGATTGCGCCCACGTCGATATCATTTCACCGAGGATGTTTGAGCAGATTGGACCGCTGCTGCAACGGTTGTTAGCGGAGATGTGAGCCAGGGGAGATAGGTTCCGTGCGGTCTTCCGCCAGGTGCGCATCAATGCGCACCCTACAGGTCGGGATTTATCCCGACCGGGCCAATCAGCGCACAGGCATTACGCCGCTGGACGCCCCAGCGGCACAATCATTGGCGTATGCGCCACCGGATCTTCCACAATCACGCAACGCAACCCATACACCTGCTCAATCAGCGCCGGGGTGACAATCTCGGCCGGTTTTCCTTCGGCAATAATCCGTCCATGACGCATCGCAATCAGGTGCGTGGCATAACGGCAGGCATGGTTCAGGTCATGCAGCACCACCACCAGCGTGCGGCCGTGCTGCTGATTGAGATCCTGCATCAGTTCAAGCAATTCAATCTGATAGGTAATATCCAGCCAGGTTGTCGGCTCATCCAGCAGCAGCAGCGGCGTCTGCTGTGCCAGCACCATGGCGATCCACACCCGCTGGCGCTGGCCGCCTGACAGGGTATCCACCGGCTGCTGCGCGAGATCCGCTACGCCGGTCGCCAGCATCGCCTGCTGCACCGCCGCTTCATCTTCGTCACGCCAGCGGCCAAACAGCGACTGGTGCGGATAACGACCGCGCGCCACCAGTTCGGTGACGTTAATCCCCGCTGGCGCACTGGAGCTTTGTGGCAGCAGGCCCAGACGACGCGCCACCTCTTTGGTGGGATAGCGCGCGATCGCCTCGCCATCCAGATATACCTGGCCTTTCAGCGGCGCATTGAGGCGACTCAGGGTGCGCAGCAGCGTTGATTTGCCGCAGGCGTTGGGACCGATAATCACCGTCAGCTCCCCTTCCGGGATCGCCACAGACAGATTTTCCGCCACCACCTTTTTGTCGTAACCCAGCGTCAGCCCTTCGCCATAGAGACGTGAAGAGTGTTCGGTCATTGGCGTCGTGCCTCCCGCACCAGTAAAGCAATCAGATAAAGGCCGCCGAGGCTGACGGTAATCACGCCAACCGGCAATTGATAAGGCAGGAACAGATGCTGAGCGGCGAAATCCGCCGCCAGCAGCAGCAGCGCGCCGCACAGCGCCGCCAGCGGCAGAGCGCCTTTCACGCCGCCGCCGAGACGGCGGGCAATCTGCGGCGCCAGCAGCGCCACAAACGAAATCGGCCCGACCAGCGCGGTCGAAGCCGCCGTCAGCACCACGCCCAGCAGCATCAGCCACAGGCGGCTGCGCTCCACCGGCACGCCAAGGGCGCAGGCGGTGTCATCGCCCATTTCCAGCAAACGCATACGCCGCGCCAGCAGCGCCACCAGCAGCAACGCCAGCAGCAGCGCCGCAATCACCGGCGGCGTTTTCGTCCAGGTGATGCCGTTAAGCGATCCGGCGCTCCACAAGCCAGCGCTCAGCGCCGCATCCAGCGAAGCGCTGATAATCAGCCAGCTGTTGAGCGCCATCAGCAGCGCCCGCACGCTGATACCGACGATAATCAAACGGAAGGTCGCCACGCCGTTGCGCCACGCAAACAGATAAACCAGCGCGGCGGTGGCGATGCCGCCCACCAGCGCCGCCGCCGTCATCGCCGGGGCGTTTTGATTGAACAGCACCAGCGCCACCAGCACGCCGCTGTAAGCGCCGGTGTTAAAGCCGAGAATATCGGGGCTGCCGAGCGGATTACGCAGCAGCGACTGGAAAATCGCCCCGCTGACGCCAAGCGCCGCGCCTACCAGCAGCGCCATCAGCACGCGCGGCAGACGCCACTCCAGTACGATAAGTTTTACGTTGCTGGCACCCTGGCCCAGTAACATCTGCCAGATCTGTTCGCCACTGATCGGCAACGCGCCGCGCGTGATTGCCAGAAAGGCGATCAACCCACAGCTCAGCAGCAGCCACAGGGCGTGCATCATTACGCGCCGCGTCATAAGCCACCCTGCCCTGATTTACGGCGCACCAGCACAATCAGCATCGGCGCGCCGAGCATGGCGGTCACGATGGAAACGCGCAGCTCGCCGGGCACCAGCAGACGGCCAAGAATATCCGCCGCCAGCAGCAGAATGGGTGTCACCAGCGCCGTTGCGGGTAGCAGCCAGCGATGGTCATTGCCCACCAGCCAGCGCGCCAGATGCGGCGTCATCAAGCCGATAAAGGCAATCGGCCCCACTGCCGCGGTGGCCGCGCCGCAGAGCAGCGCAATCGCCAGCAGTCCCAGCAGTTGCGTGCGGGCTACGCGGGTGCCGAGCGCGGTGGCCATATCGCCGCCCATACTCAGGCTGTTCAGCGCCGATGACAGGCAAAACGCCACGATGCTGCCAATGACGACGGCAGGAAAAAGCGTACGCAGAATAGTGAAGTTGCGGATATCCAGCGAACCGCTGTGCCAGAAACGCAGATGGTCATAGATGTCGGGATTGAGCAGCGAGATGCCGGAGGTCAGCCCGTCCAGTACCGCGCCCAGCGCCACTCCCGCGAGGGTTAAACGCACCGGGTTGACGCGGCCGCCGCCGATCGCGCCGGTCAGCGCCACCAGCAGCGAGCCAAGCAGCGCGCCACCAAAGGCAAAACCGAGCCAATCCAGCGGGGAATCAGCGCCAAACAGCGCAATGCCCAACACCACGGCGAAACCGGCGGCGGCGTTGACGCCCAGGATACCAGGATCCGCCAGCGGGTTGCGCGTCAGGCTTTGCATCAGCGCCCCCGCCAGCCCCAGCCCCACGCCAGCCAGCAATCCGGCCAGAGTGCGCGGCAGGCGCGCATCACGCACGATGACGCACTCCGCACTGCTACAGGAGGTGGTAAGCGAATGATAAACATCGGAAAACGGAATGGATTTCGCCCCCAGCATTAAACTGAGCGCAATAAGGAACAACAGCAGAATCCCTGAGCCTGCCATTGCACGGATCTGGCGCATAGCGTTCTGAACCTTCTACTTTTCAACGTCGTGCGTGCGTAGGGTAAATGTGATAATGATATTTGTTATCGTTATTACTCGTATTTATCCATGTTATCATGACTCGCCGCGCGGACGATGCGGAAAATTGTTGTTAAAAGGCAAAGATATGAACAAACCCTCCCACTTTATCGATCTCTCCCTGCTTAAATCCCACCCGGCGTTTCGCGCGGTGTTTATTGCGCGTTTTATCTCAATTGTTGCGCTCGGGATGCTGGCCGTGGCGGTGCCGGTGCAGATTCAGCACATGACTCACTCTTCCCTGCTGGTGGGACTGGCCGTCACTCTGGCGGCGGCCGGGATGTTTATCGGCCTGCTCACCGGCGGTGTGCTGGCGGATCGCTATGAACGGAAAAAGCTGATTGTCTTCGCACGTTCCACCTGCGGCCTTGGGTTTGTCGGGCTGGCGATCAACGCCGCCCTGCCTGAACCTTCGCTGGTCGCCGTTTATCTGCTGGGTTTCTGGGATGGTTTCTTCGGGGCGATTGGCGTTACCGCGCTGCTGGCAGCAACACCGGCGCTGGTCGGGCGCGAAAACCTGATGCAGGCGGGCGCCATCACCATGCTGACGGTACGCTTCGGGTCGATTCTGTCACCGGCGATTGCCGGCATGGTGATTGCCAGCGGCGGCGTGGTCTGGAACTACGGCCTGGCGGCAGCGGGAACGCTGCTGACGGTGCTGACCATCCTGCAACTGCCGATCCTGCCGCCACCGCCGCAGCCGCGTGAACATCCGCTGAAATCGCTGGCGACCGGCGTGCAATTTTTGTTTGCCAGCCCGCAGGTCGGGATGGCGGCGCTGATTGGAGCGCTGGTGACGCTGGCCAGCGCGGTACGCGTGCTCTATCCGGCGTTGGCGCCGCACTGGGAAGTGAGTGCCGACCGGCTGGGCCTGATGTTCGCCGCCGTGCCGCTCGGCGCAGCCATCGGCGCATTGACCAGCGGCCGCCTGGCGCAGGCCGCACGCCCCGGTCTGCTGGTGCTCAGCAGCGCGATTGTCGCTTTTATCGCGCTCGGGCTGTTCGGCCTGATGCCGAATTTTCAGCTCGCCCTGCTCTGCCTGGTGGCCTTCGGCTACTTCAGTTCGATCAATAGCCTGGTGCAATACGCGATGATTCAGAGATTAACGCCGGACCATCTGCTGGGGCGTATCAACAGTTTATGGACGGCGCAGAATGTCACCGGCGATGCGCTGGGTGCGGCGATGATTGGGGCGATGGGTTCCTGGCTGCTGCCGCAGCAGGCCGCGACGATGTTTGGTTGCGGCGCGGCGTTGCTGGGCGTGCTGATGTGGTTACTGATGGGACGTTTACGCCGTTATCAACCGCCAGCAGCGACGCTGGCGGAAGAGGCATCATGACTTCACAAACAGTTTTTCCAGACGCGCCAGCAGATTGTTGGCGCTGTAGTAGTCGAGACGGAAGGTATCCGCGCCCAGCGCGTACACCTGCTGCTGCGTTACCGCCGCGTTCTGCGCGAGGAACGGATTGCTCAGCACCGACTGGCGGGTTTTATCATCGGCAGCGAACAGCAGGAAGCTGTGCCCGGTCAGCCCGCTGGCGACGTTTTCACCCGACAGCTGAATGATGTCTTTGCGCTGGCCCATGCTATGGCTCTGCTGAACGCTGGCTGGCGGCGTCGCCAGGGTGAAACCGAGCTGCTGCAACAATTTGCCCTGCGCTGAAGCGGCGGTCCACAGGTTCACAGCACGGCCATCACCGTTCCACACCATGGCGGAGACCGGCTGCGGCGGCAGCGTGATACTTTTTTTCAGCGCCGCTTCGCGATCGTCAAAGGCTTTGACGCGCTGCGCTGCCTGCGTCTCATGGCCCGTGGCGTTACCCAGCAGCGTGACCACATCCTGCCAGCTTTTATCGTCATAGTTGACCACCAGCGTGGGGGCAATGGCGGAGAGCTGGCTCACCAGATTGATGGCCTTATCGTTACCGGTGGCGCTCACGATGATCAGGTCTGGCGCTTCAGCCGCGACCGCTTCAGCGTTTGGCTCGCCGATATACAGACGTTTCACACCGCGCTGTTTCGCCACCTCGCCCCACTGGCGGAAGAAGCCCTGATCGTCGGTGAAGCGGCTATTCGGCGCGGTGGCACCGGAGGCGATCACCGGTGCATCGATCGCCAGCAGGGACCCGGTGAGGGTGACGCTGGTGGAGACAATGCGCTGCGGCGCTTTGTCCAGGGTTAGGGTGCCCTGCTCGCTGTGAATGGTGCGTGGCCAGCCCTGATCGGCCCGCGCGATGCTGTTGAAAGTCTGGAAAATGAACAACAGGGCGCAGACGCCCCATAAACCGCATTTATTCATAAGTTCTGGTCCACCATTTAGCTTAAGCGCGCCCCCCGCAGACTACTCTGATTACGCATTCTGACGCAGGAAGTCCCGCGTTCTGATTGACTCTTTAGCGCATTAGACGTAGGTTACAGGGCCATAATAAAAATGATAATCATTCTTAATAATCTTATCATTTAAAGGTGAAAATTATGGTGGAATCTTCCACGTTTGAAAATGCCTGGTTGAAGGATTTTTCCGCACTGTGCCGCGGATTCCTCTTTACCTCCCCCTGGCGCAGCCTGGCGACACAAGGGTGTTACACCACCCTGACCGAGCCGGTTCAGGATGCCGCCAACTTACAAGGTGATTTTCAGCAACAGCTGCGTCAGCATTTCGCGGCGGCGAAAAAGCAGGGTATCGAAAAGCCCGTTCTGGTTGGCGCGATCCCGTTTGACGTCAGCCAGCCTGCTGCCCTGTTTATCCCCGAGTCATATCAGACCTTTGCGCGTGGCGATCTGCTGGCCACCTTACCCGCCGAGCTCAGCGCGTTGCCGCAGGTGCGTCGTCGTTCGGCGCTGCCGGATCACGACATTTTTACCGGCATGGTGGCCGATGCAGTGGCGGCCATCCAGCGCGGCGAACTCGACAAAGTGGTGCTGTCGCGACTGATGGATATCGTCACAGAACAGCCGGTGGACAGCGCTGCGCTGATGCAGCGGGTGATGGCGCTCAATCCCAACAGCTACCATTTCCATCTGCCGTTGCCGCAGGGTGGCGTGCTGCTGGGTGCCAGCCCGGAACTGATGCTGCGTAAGCAGGGGCGTGATTTCAGCTCTTGCCCCCTCGCCGGCTCCGCCCGTCGCGATAGCGACGCTCTGCGTGACCGCGCAGCCGGCGAAACCCTGATGAACTCCAGCAAAGATCGATACGAACATAAGCTGGTGACCGACGCGATGCGCGATACGCTGCAACCACGCAGCCGCCTGCTGTCGGTGCCGACAGTGCCTTCGCTGATTACCACTTCCACGCTATGGCATCTCGCTACCCAGATTGATGGCGAGGTACAGGACGAACGCGAAAATGCGCTGTCGCTGGCCAGCCTGCTGCATCCCACCCCGGCGCTGAGCGGCTTCCCGCATCATCATGCGCAGCAGTTGATTCAGACGCTGGAACCTTTTGATCGCCAGCTGTTTGGCGGCATTGTCGGCTGGTGCGATGAGCAGGGGAACGGCGAATGGGTCGTCACCATCCGCTGCGGAACGGTGCACGACACGCGCGTGCGTCTGTTCGCTGGCGCGGGCATCGTTGCCGACTCCCAACCCGAATCGGAATGGCGCGAAACTGGCGTGAAGCTGGATACCATGTTGCGCGCCTTTGGACTGCAATAAAGGAAAGACCATGAGTATTCCCTATAATCGCTGGCCGGACGATCTGGCCGCACGTTATCGCGAAAAAGGCTACTGGCTGGATGTGCCGATGACCGACATCCTGGCGCGTCAGCAGCACAATGATGCCATCGCCGTGATCGACGGCGACCGTCAGATCAGCTACCGCGAAATGGCTGTGCTGACCGACAACCTCGCAGCAGCGCTGCAACGTCGCGGCCTGAAAAGCGGCGACACCGCGCTGGTTCAGCTCGGCAACGTAGCCGATTTCTACCTGACGCTGTTTGCCCTGTTCAAAATCGGCGTCGCCCCGGTCAACGCATTATTCAGCCATCAGCGTACTGAGCTGACGGCCTATGCCAGCCAGATCGAACCGGCGCTGCTGATCGCCGACCGCAGCCATCCGCTGTTTGCCGATGACAGCTTTATCGATACGCTGTGCCGCGCCCATCCCGCGCTGCATCAGGTGGTGCTGCGCAATGACAGCCAGCCAGAAAACACCCTCGAAGCCCTGCTGGCCGAAGCGGCTGGCGACTTTACGCCAACGCCGAGCGCCAGTGATGAGGTGGCATTCTTCCAGCTGTCTGGCGGCAGCACCGGCACGCCCAAACTGATCCCCCGCACCCACAATGATTACTATTACAGTATTCGTGGCAGCGTGGAGATTTGCGCCGTGACCGAGCGCACCTGTTATCTGGTGGCGCTGCCCGCGGCGCACAACTTCCCGATGAGCTCACCGGGTGCGCTTGGCGTGTTTTACACCGGCGGCAAGGTGGTATTGGCAGCCGATCCCAGCGCCACGCTCTGTTTTCCGCTGATCGAAAAACATCAGATCACCGATACCGGCCTGGTGCCACCGGCGGTAAGCCTGTGGTTGCAGGCGATTCAGGAATGGGGCAGCAATAAGCAGCTGGCCTCGCTGGAGCGTATGCAGGTTGGCGGCGCCAAACTGGGCGAAACCCTCGCCGCCCGTATCCAGCAGGAAATTGGCTGCCAGTTGCAGCAGGTGTTTGGCATGGCTGAAGGCCTGGTGAATTACACGCGTTTCGATGACGACGAGAAAACCATTCTCACCACGCAGGGATGCCCGATTTCTGAGGACGACGAAGTGTGGGTCGCCGATGAAGCCGGTAACCCGCTGCCGAGCGGTGAAGTTGGCCGTCTGATGACGCGCGGGCCTTATACCTTCCGTGGCTACTTCCGCAGCCCGGAGCATAACGCCGCCAGCTTCGATGCGAACGGTTTCTACAGCTCCGGCGATCTGATTGCGATCGACTCGCAGGGCTATATCACCGTCCAGGGACGCGAGAAAGATCAGATCAACCGTGGCGGCGAAAAGATCGCGGCGGAGGAGATCGAGAACCTGTTGCAGCGCCACCCGGATGTGATCCACGCCGCGCTGGTGTCGATGGATGATGAACTGATGGGCGAAAAAAGCTGTGCCTTTATTGTCGCCAGTCAGCCGATTAAGCCGGTGGCGCTGCGTCGTCATCTGCGCGAACTGGGCGTGGCCGAGTTCAAATTACCCGATCGTATTACCTGCGTAGACGCCCTGCCGCTGACGCCAGTTGGCAAGGTGGATAAAAAACGTTTACGCCAACAGCTTGCCGACCAACAAGCACAAGCCTGACCTGTTCCGGAGATTTTATGGCTATTCCAAAACTGACCTCTTATTCGCTGCCGACCACCGCTGAGTTGCCTGCCAACAAAGTGAAATGGACGCTGGAGCCACAGCGCGCAGCATTGCTGATCCACGATATGCAGGCCTATTTCCTCAACTTTTGGGGTGAAAACAGCCCGCTGGTGAATCAGGTTGTCGAGAACATCGCGCGTCTGCGTGCTTACTGCAAAGCGCAGGGCATTCCGGTGTTCTATACCGCGCAACCCAATGAACAGAGCGATGCCGATCGCGCGCTGCTGAATGACATGTGGGGACCGGGTCTGAATAAACATCCCGAGCAGCAGAAGATCGTGGCTGCCCTGGCACCGGATCAGAATGACCAGGTTCTGACCAAATGGCGTTACAGCGCTTTCCATCGTTCGCCGCTGGAGTCGATCCTACAGGAGATGGGGCGCGATCAGCTGATCATCACCGGCGTGTATGCCCACATCGGCTGCCTGACCACCGCCACCGACGCCTTTATGCGCAACATCCAGCCGTTTATGGTGGCCGATGCGCTGGCTGACTTCACGCGCGAAGAACATCTGATGGCGCTGACTTATACCGCCGGTCGTAGCGGTAAAGTGGTGATGACCGCCGATTTGATGCCGCTGCCGCTGAGCAAAGACGATCTGCGCGCGCTGATCCTGCCGCTGCTGGAAGATGACGATGTGCCGGAGGATGATGAGAACCTGATTGATTACGGCCTCGATTCGGTGCGCGTGATGGCGCTGGCGGCACGCTGGCGTCAGGTGCACAGCGATATCGATTTCGTCAGCCTGGCGAAGAATCCCAGCATTGATGGCTGGTGGTCGCTGCTGTCACGGGAGCAGGCCAAATGAGTTTGCCGTTTGATTTCAGTGGGAAAATTGTCTGGGTAACCGGTGCCGGTAAAGGTATTGGCTACCATACGGCGCTGGCCTTCCATCAGGCGGGCGCGCAGGTGATCGGCTTCGATTTGCGTTTTGATCAGCCGGATTATCCGTTTGCCTGCCAGGTGATGAACGTGGCGGATGCAGCCGAGGTGAAAGCGGTCTGCCAGCGTCTGCTGGCGGATCAGCCGCGCCTCGATGTGCTGGTGAATGGCGCCGGGATCCTGCGTATCGGCAGCACCGAAGAACTGGCGTTTGAAGACTGGCAGGCGTGCCTGGCGGTTAATGCCGGCGGCGCCTTCAATATGTTCCAGCAGACGCTGCCGGTGTTCCGTCAGCAGCGTGCGGGCGCCATCGTCACCATCGCCTCCAACGCGGCCCATGCTCCGCGCGTGGGGATGTCTGCTTACGGTGCGTCGAAAGCCGCGCTGCGCAGCCTGTGTCTGACCGTTGGTCTGGAAATGGCCCCGCTCGGCGTACGTTGTAATATCGTCTCGCCGGGATCGACCGATACCGATATGCAGCGCAGCCTGTGGCATACGCCGGAAGCGGAGCAGGAGATGATCAACGGCTTCCAGGATCAATATAAACTGGGGATCCCGCTGCGTAAGATCGCCAAACCGCAGGAGATCGCCGCCAATATTCTGTTCCTGGCCTCCGATCTTGCCAGCCATGTGGTGTTGCAGGACATCGTGGTGGACGGCGGCGCAACGTTGGGAGCCTGATGCATGGCAATCTGGAAACGTTCAATTGACCTGGATGCGCTGAATAAGCTGGGTGAAAACTCGCTGGTGGCGCATCTCGGGATTGTGTTTACCGTGATTGGCGAGGATTACCTCGAAGCCACCATGCCGGTCGATGCCCGCACCCATCAACCGTTTGGCCTGCTGCACGGCGGCGCCTCGGTGGTGCTGGCGGAATCGATGGGATCGATTGCTGGCTACCTCAGCATCGAAGAGGGAAAAAGCGTGGTGGGGATTGAGGTGAGCGCCAGTCACCATCGCGCGGTCAGCAGCGGTGAGGTGCGCGGTATTTGCCGCCCGCTGCATCTCGGCAAACGTAATCAGAGCTGGCAGATTGAGATTCGCAATGGACGCGATCAGCTGTGCTGTAGTGCACGTCTGACGGTGGCGGTACTGGGTTAACCCGGCGGCTTAATGTCGGTGAGCACTCCGGTGCTCACCGTTAATAAAAAGCGGTTACACCGCATCATCGACGCCGTTGCCTGCTTTTTTCTTATATTTGGCTTTACCTCTGAGCGTCAGCTTGCCATTTACGCTGATATAGCGAATAAGTCGATGTTCTTCAAAACCAACATCTTTGCAATATTTGTTAAATGCCTGCGGGTTATGTCCCAGGGATGAATTTCGGTAGCCGTCAATGATATCCAGCGTGATTTTTTTAAAAGAATAAGGTCGAACATACTCTTCGCTACTTCCGGTTAAGTTAAAGATTTCCTCGCTGGTCATCCCTCGTTCCAGTAAAAAAATTTTTCCTTTATCTTTAAAGATCCCTTTGACCAGCACTTTTTGGCGGAAAGCCTCATATTTTATTTTGTGTTGCTTACTGAATTTCTCAATAGCGTTTCTTTTATTACGTTCCTTCTGGCTGAGAGAGGCCCATTTTAACATTGCGTCCATAATTTCTTCATGTTGCTGTTCGACTTGCAGGATTTTCTCACCAGCCGCTTTTAGGCCATTCGTGGTGGCATAAAACTGCAAAGTAAAACGACTTATATTATTTCTCTTACAAAAAGCCTTCTTCGCGCCGTAATCTTTACGGGCATCCCCCATCGCCATCCATTCTCTGATAATGTCTGCGGTTATCCTGTCATCTTTACCTGGCTGCCGGTTAAGCACAGCCCGGCCATGCGCGGTAAACTTATTCTCTCTGAAATAATAATGCAGCTTGTTTTCATCAAGATTATTTCTTTTGCAAAATTCCAGCAAACACGCCTGAGATAATTCAGAACTGCTTGTAACCAATAACGCTTTCAGTTCTTTCATATGCGCGGGTAAAAAGTTATTTTTTTCCTCTATTTGGTTGCGAGCACGGACTTTTAATCTTTCGAGGAATTTTAGCCCTCGGTTACTGCCCCCCTGAAAAACAAGCATTGAATCAATAGCTTCAAAACGAACATTGTTTTTTATTGCCAGTTCTTCTTTTGCACCAGGTTTCGCCCGCTCTTCATCAGTTTTATTCTGCCATTCAATAATGGTCTTTTTCGGATTCGAGAACACATGACCTTGTGCAAGTAAAATCATTTGCTCTCCTCGCAATGTCAGCTTGCCATCGGCTGTTATGTATTTCATTGCTGTACGGGGTACAAGCTGATGTTTGTTGATAAAACCTGTCCGGTTTCTCTCTGCCGGTGGCAGATTTTTAAATTTTATTAAAATTTCAGCCGTGATTTTATTCTTTTTTCCAGGTGGTGTTTTTTCTGTTTCTAAAAAATGATCACTGTCTTCCTGGCTGATTGCAGCCAACCCGGCAATCTCATTTTTTTCAAATGATTTTATACTCTGTATTTTTTCTTCCAGGCATTCTGTTAACTGCCGGTTCGTTTGCGGCAGGTTTTGTATGACATGCTTTATATCCTGCCGTAATTCATAACCATAGATACCGGTAACCATCGTATCTGTGAAAGGTTTTCCCCGAAGGGTTTTATCTTTTCTTCCTTTGAATAACGCAAACGCCGCGGCATCGGTCATGCAGAAACCCGTCTTTCCAATGTTTTTTACCCGGTTTCTGTTTTTTTTCTTAGTATCCACTCTGTATACCTGATCTTCCAGCGTAAAGCTGACATTCCCCACCGGAGACCAGAGAGCATTGTAATGATTTTCATGCGGTACAAATTCAATAACGGCTAAATTGCGGCGGGTGTTTATTACCGCTTGATGATCAAGGTACTCGCCACCGCAGGAGTCGATAACAGAAATAACCATATTGCCCTGCTGCGTATTCTCACTCTCTTTTTTGGTAATAACCAGCAGTGCATCCTGATGACGAAAGGTTTCTGATAATGCTATCAGCTGCGGCAACACTTCAAAGCTGGCATCAACCCAGCTATCTGCCCGGTCAATATTTTCCGCCAGCCAGCATAATCCGTCGGGAAGTGCTTCTGAACATGGCGCTTCCGCAGAAATATCATTAGCTTCTGTCTTCACCAGTGGCGGCTGATGTTGTTTCATTTTGTAGCGGGGACCATAATTTATAAGTAACAGCTCGCCTTCTTTTATTTCACGAACCGCCATATAAACAATACCCCCCCCATCCGCCCGGATAGCCATTAAATTGTTTTTATCAGAAGCAATGACTTTTTCACCCCGGACCGAGGCCGTGTTAACCAGCGTCAGATCGGTATATTTCAAATTCCCGGCGACGCCACTAAAAACATTTACCGGCTTCCGTCGGGAATTCAGTTTCGATCGGGGCCTGAACCCTTTAGTTTCATACAAACAGGCCGGAAAGCTATTATCACTTTCTGCATACATCTCATCACATTCAGCGCTGTTCCTCAGAACAAAACCGCCATATAAATCCGGCAGAACCTCACCTGTGTTTATGGTTCTTGCAGCCTTTAAGCCAAAGCCTAGTTCAGAACTCTCTTCGTCAAAATATATATGATAAAAACCTGTTCCTGCATTTTCCGGCTTACCTTCCTGAAGGGCCTTAACTATTTTTCGTATCTGCCGGGTAACAGAATCTCGCATTCTTTTTGGCAGG
Organism: Pantoea sp. X-Soil-TKNS-1207; assembly: GCF_059730485.1. Lineage (NCBI taxonomy): Bacteria > Pseudomonadati > Pseudomonadota > Gammaproteobacteria > Enterobacterales > Erwiniaceae > Pantoea > Pantoea sp. X-Soil-TKNS-1207. The sequence continues at coordinate 564,919 of NZ_AP035958.1, read as the reverse complement.
ATCTTTTTATCAGCGCTGTTTATTTCCAGCCTGTCCGCATCTATATGGATGAGTTCCTCCCGTAGCGGACCGTGCTTTATTCCGTAGGCTTCCAGCCTGTCATGTATATTCAGCAGGAACGATATTTTGCCCTGTCGGCGCTTGTGATAAAGATCGACCTCGATCTCATCCTCCTGCATCGGTTCCTGTTTTACGGCGATAGCGGGAACGCCAGGAGAAGCGAGCTGTGGGCCAGCAACGGGTGTCTGGTTAATAAAGGCGATATGCTGAACCAGCACAGATTCGGATACCGGCGTTAATGCCGGGATGGCGGAGAGGGCAGGAAGCGTTAACCTTTCAACAGAGCGCATTTATGTTCCTTTTAAATACATTCATGTGATCGCCGGATCGTCCTGATCCTTATTCTGGCGATGCCATGCTAGCACCAATAACGCGTACCGAAACGACGTCTCAGGCACAAAAAATGAACGTGGCGAGCAAAGTCTGCCGCCCGGTTTTTCGCAGGGGGATGGGTTAATTGTGTTGGGAGGTTTTTGATGAAGGGACGCGCCAGGAGGAGGCACGTCCCTGAAGGGATGAGTTAAGGCAGATTAACGCTGATAAATGATTTCGACGCCTTCGTCGTCATCCTCGTCCCAGTCGTCATCCCACTCTTCGTCTTCTTCCACTTCCTGAGCATTTTCCATGGCTTCACGGTGATAATCATCCCACATGAAGGCCACTTTCTCCGGCTGCTTCTCTTCTTCTTCCGCTTCCTTCGGATTAGCGATGATGAAGCTCATCACATCCCAGCACAGGTCTGTGACGCCGTCGCGGCTGGCAGCGGAGATCAGGTAGTATTTGTCTTCCCAACCCAGAGCCTCTGCAATCGCTTTAGCGCGACTTTCCGCTTCTTCCTTACTCAGCAGGTCGGTCTTGTTAAACACCAGCCAGCGTGGCTTCTGGTACAGCTTATCGCTGTATTTCTCCAGCTCGCCGAGGATGATGCGGGCGTTTTCTACCGGATCAGTCTCGTCAATCGGGGCGATGTCGATCAGGTGCAGCAATACACGGCAGCGCTCAAGGTGCTTCAGGAAGCGAATACCGAGACCGGCACCTTCCGCAGCGCCTTCAATCAGCCCTGGGATATCGGCAACCACGAAGCTCTTTTCGCTGTCCATACGCACCACGCCGAGGCTCGGTACCAGGGTGGTAAACGGATAATCCGCCACTTTCGGTTTCGCCGCAGATACGGCGCGAATAAAGGTCGATTTACCGGCGTTAGGCAAGCCAAGCATACCCACATCGGCCAGCAGCATCAGCTCCAGCTGCAGGTCGCGTTTCTCGCCCGGCGTACCCATGGTTTTCTGACGCGGTGAACGGTTAACCGAGGATTTAAAACGGGTGTTGCCCAGGCCGTGCCAGCCGCCTTTGGCGACCATCAGCTTCTGCTCATGGCGCGTCATATCGCCCAGCGTTTCACCGGTGCCCTGGTCAATCACGCGGGTACCTACTGGCACCTTAACGATGATGTCTTTACCGCGTTTGCCGGTACAGTCACGGCTCTGGCCATTCTGGCCACGCTCAGCACGGAAAGATTTCTCGAAACGATAATCGATCAGGGTATTGAGGTTTTCGTCAGCCAGCAGATATACGTCGCCGCCATCGCCGCCGTCACCCCCGTCCGGGCCACCTTTCGGAATGTATTTTTCGCGGCGGAAGCTCACGCAACCATTACCGCCGTCACCCGCGACCACCAGGATCGTCGCTTCATCAACAAACTTCATTTTCTCTCTCCGTCACACTGTCGTTCGCGGCAGGCTTCTGGCTACGAACAGGTCCGCCAGGGTCTTCTGCGCTGACCGGCGGCGGATAATACAGGATTGGCAATGCCATGTGTACATAAATTGTACAGCAATCTGCGTAAGTGCGTTGGCTTAACGCGCGCCGCAGCAGAATGTAAAAAGCCCCGCAAAGCTGCGGGGCCTTTTATTCGTACGTTCAGACGTTAACCGTCTGCGTCACGACAACCTTACTCAGCAACGATGCTGATGTATTTACGGTTGTTCGGACCTTTAACTTCGAATTTCACTTTGCCGTCTGCGGTAGCAAACAGGGTGTGGTCACGACCACAGCCTACGTTGTTACCCGCGTGGAATTTGGTACCACGCTGACGAACGATGATGCTACCTGCCAGAACAGATTCACCACCGAAACGCTTAACACCCAGACGTTTTGCGTTGGAGTCACGACCGTTACGAGTCGAGCCACCAGCCTTTTTATGTGCCATTTGTCAGATCTCCTCTTAGGCGCTGATGCCAGTGATTTTCACATCAGTGAACCACTGACGGTGGCCTTGCTGCTTACGGTAGTGCTTACGACGACGAAACTTAACGATCTTAATTTTCTCGCCACGACCGTGAGCAACAACTTCTGCCTTGATCACACCGCCTGAAACCAGTGGCGCGCCGATTTTCACGTCTTCGCCATTTGCAATCATCAGAACCTGATCAAACTCGATGGTTTCACCGGTTGCGATGTCCAGCTTTTCCAGGCGAACGGTCTGACCTTCGCTTACTCGGTGTTGTTTACCACCACTTTGGAAAACCGCGTACATATAAAACTCCGCTTCTGCGCATGCCTTTCTGTTCATCAGGCGGCGCGATAAATATTCACAATAGGGCGCGAATTCTACGCAAATCTCCAGAAGAAGACAAGTCCACTTTGCACACTCTTGCAGAAAAAAAGCGCAGGATGAATGCAAACGTTTCTCAACCCGATTTTTCAAGTACAATCAGTAACAGATTACCTGAACTCACGCTGGGTAAAAGCGCTTACCATGCCGAGAAACGAGTCATAGCTGAACAGACGAATGAACTTAGAACAGATAAACGAACTAACCGCGCAGGACATGGCGGCCGTCAACCAGACCATCCTCGACCAGTTGAATTCAGATGTCTCACTGATTAACCAGTTGGGTTACTACATCATCAGCGGTGGTGGCAAACGCATCCGTCCGATGATCGCCGTGCTGTCGGCGCGAGCACTGAATTACCAGGGTTCGCTCCATATCACCAACGCGGCGCTGATCGAATTTATCCACACCGCCACGCTGCTGCATGACGATGTCGTGGATGAATCCGATATGCGCCGTGGAAAAGCCACCGCTAACGCCGCGTTCGGTAACGCCGCCAGCGTGCTGGTCGGTGATTTTATTTATACCCGCGCCTTTCAGATGATGACCAGCATGGGATCCTTAAAGATCCTCGCGCTGATGTCGGAAGCGGTGAATGTGATCGCCGAAGGTGAAGTCTTGCAGTTGATGAACGTAAACGATCCGGACATCACTGAAGAGAATTACATGCGGGTGATCTACAGCAAAACCGCCCGCCTGTTCGAGGCCGCTTCGCAGGCGTCGGCGATCCTGGCAGAGGCCAGCCCGGCACAGGAAAAAGCGTTGCAGGATTATGGACGCTATATTGGCACCGCTTTCCAGTTAATTGATGATTTGCTGGATTACAGCGCCGATGGCGAGACCCTGGGTAAAAACACCGGCGATGACCTGAGCGAAGGCAAACCGACGCTGCCGCTGCTGCATGCGATGCATCATGGTACGCCGGAGCAGGCGCAGATGATTCGCCGTGCCATTGAAGAAGGCAACGGTCGCCATCTGCTGGAACCGGTGCTGGAAGCCATGCAACAGTGCGGTTCGCTGGCATGGACGCGCCAGCGTGCCGAAGAAGAGGCCGATAAAGCCATCGACGCGCTGAAAATATTGCCGGAAACCCCGTGGCGTAGCGCCCTCGAAGCGCTGGCCCACATGTCCGTACAACGCGATTTTTAATCCCGGCGGGGCCAGTACTGGCCCCTCTCCCACCTCTGCTTTTTCCCCTCCTTCGTTTTCATCGCTTACAAATTTTTTGCGAAACATCAAGCAGCCGCAAATTTTATCGAACACTTACTGGAAACTACTGGAAAGTATTTGCTATAAAATACGCCAGTTTTTCCAGATATTCCCGCGCAGAAAAGTCATATTCACCCGCAGGAAGGGTCAATAGCATGGACAAGGAGGGCATTATGCGCATAAGGAGAAAAGACTGGCATTCGGCCGATATCATTGCCAGGTTGCGTAAAAAAGGGCTCACGATGGCGGAGCTGTCTCGCCGATGCGGGCTGAGTTCATCGACGTTGTCAAATGCCATAGTCCGACCCTGGCCGAAAGGCGAGAGGTTGATTGCTAAGGCGCTGGATATTCATCCTTCGGAGATCTGGCCGAGCCGCTACTATGATCCAGAGACATGCTGCATGCTGGATCGTCGAGGGCGGGTAACATCGTCAAAGGATCCTGAATAATGCAATTGACGATCCTTTAGCGCAAAAAAAACCAGCCGCGATTAGGCGGCTGGTTTTTCATATAAGTAAGCCTGGGTAAGAATTATTCGCCGCTAACGCGTTCGATATTCGCACCCATCGCTTTCAGCTTGTCTTCGATGTGCTCATAGCCACGGTCGATATGATAGATGCGATCAACCAGCGTGGTGCCTTCCGCGATGCAGCCTGCCAGAACCAGGCTGGCGGACGCACGCAAATCGGTTGCCATCACCTGAGCGCCTGACAGCTTCTCAACACCGTGGCAAATCGCGGTGTTAAGTTCAATCTCAGCATGGGCGCCCATACGAATCAGTTCAGGGATGTGCATGAAGCGGTTTTCGAAGATGGTCTCGGTGATCACGCCAGTGCCTTCAGCCACCAGGTTGAGCAGCGTGAACTGCGCCTGCATGTCAGTCGGGAAACCTGGGTGTGGCGCCGTGCGCACGTTAACCGCTTTCGGGCGTTTACCGTGCATGTCGAGGCTGATCCAGTCTGCGCCGGTTTCGATATCGGCTCCGGCATCACGCAGTTTGGCCAGCACGGCATCCAGCGTGTCTGGCTGCGTGTTGCGGCACAGCACTTTGCCGCCCGAAATCGCCGCAGCAACCAGGAAGGTCCCGGTCTCGATACGGTCCGGCAGCACGCGGTAGACACCCCCACCAAGACGTTCAACGCCTTCGATGGTGATTTTATCGCTGCCTGCGCCGCTGATTTTGGCACCCAGGGTGTTAAGGAAGTTGGCGGTATCGACAATTTCCGGCTCACGCGCGGCGTTTTCAATCACTGTCGTGCCGGTAGCCAGCGTCGCTGCGCTCATAATGGTCACAGTGGCGCCCACGCTCACTTTGTCCATGACGATGTGCGCGCCTTTCAGGCGACCGTTTACCGAGGCTTTGACATAGCCCTCTTCCAGTTTGATCTCTGCACCCAGCTGCTCAAGGCCGGTAATATGCAGATCGACCGGACGTGCACCGATGGCGCAACCACCTGGCAGCGAAACCTGTCCCTGACCAAAGCGCGCCACCAGCGGACCCAGCGCCCAGATCGAAGCACGCATGGTTTTCACCAGATCATAAGGCGCACAGAAGACATTAACTTCGCGCGCATCAACGTGCACCGACCCATTGCGCTCGACTTTCGCACCAAGCTGGCTCAGCAGCTTCATGGTGGTATCGATGTCACGCAGTTTCGGCACATTCTGAATCTCTACCGGCTCTTCGGCCAGCAGCGCTGCAAACAGAATCGGCAGCGCAGCGTTCTTCGCCCCGGAAATGGTCACTTCACCACTCAAACGGGTGGGGCCTTGCACACGAAATTTGTCCATTAACACGGTTCTCAATTATCAATCAAACAGGCCCGCCAGCGCGGGCGCACCACAGCCAGCGCTTAGAAACCGTTAAGTTTACGGTCGCGCGCCCACTCGGCAGGAGTATAAGTTTTAATGGAAACGGCATGAATGCGATTATCCGCAATGTATTCCATCAGTGGCGCATAGACAGCCTGCTGTTTTTTCACCCGGCTCAGCTCGCCGAACATCTCACCCACCGCAATCACCTGAAAGTGGCTGCCGTCGTTGCTGAGAACATGTACTTCTTCTAATTGCAGCGCCTGCATCAGGACCGCCTGAACTTCACTATTTTCCATCGCTCTTTGCTTCAAGTTAATAATAATAAGGCAGACATCTTAGAGGAAAGCGTCTGACTCTTAAATACGCAAAAGCCCCTGAAAAAATCAGGGGCTTTCTCAGACCAGACAATAATCAGGCTACTTTTTCAGCAGAAACAATAATCTGCTGCAGGTTATAGAGCGTAATCAGTGACTGAAGTTTATCGTTGATGCCGCTGAAGTGCGGTGTGCTGCCCTGGGCGCGTGCAATTTCGCGTAAATGCACCAGCAGCGCCAGACCTGCCGAATCCACTCTGTCCAGCGCGGCCACATCGATGGTGTCGATATCCACCATCGCGGTTTCACGCTGCTGCCATAACGCCAGCAGCGTGTCGCGGTCCAGCTTGCCGCTCAGGGCCAGCGTGCTGGCAGTGCGCTGCCAGCGTAACGGTTCGCTCATTATTGCTGCTTATCCAGAGAGATTGGCTGTGCCGCTGAGGTTTTCAGCTGCGCGGTCAGGCCATCAATGCCTTTGGTACGCAGCAGATCGCTCCACTCATTCTGTTTGGTGGTGATCATGCTGATACCTTCCGCCACCATGTCGTAAGCCTGCCAGTCGCCGGTACGGCTGTTTTTACGCCACTGGAAATCGAGACGGACCGGCGGGCGGCCGTTCGGATCGACGATGGTTACGCGAATCGCCACAATGTTGGCATCGCCAACCGGCTGCTCTGGCTGGATTTGGTAAGTCTGACCGTGGTACAGCGCCAGCGCCTGACCATATGCCTGGGCCAGATAATCACCAAAGGCAGAGAAGTAAGCATCACGCTGCGCCGGTGTCGCTTCGCGATAGTAACGGCCTAACACCAGCGCACCCGCGTATTTAATCTGCACATACGGCAGCAGTTCCTGACGCACGATATCGCGCAGGTAGTTTGGATCCTGCTTGATCTTCGGCTGTTCGTTCTTCAGGCGCGTAAAGGTTTTCGCCGCCGCTTCATTCATCAGTTTATAGGGATTGCTCTGGTCCGCTGCCGTCGCGGCCAGTGGAACGATAGCCAGCATGGCAATCATCAGTAAACGTTTAAACATCGTGTTTTACCTCTCAGGGTTATTCCGTTGCTGCAGGCGCGCTCTCCGCACCCTGTTGTTTGTTATCGTTTTTGTTGTCGCCGCTTTTATACAGGAACTGGCCGATCAGATCTTCCAGCACCAGCGCCGACTTGGTATCACGTAGCGTGCCGCCATCTTTGAGCATGGCGGAGCCAAGATCCGGGTCGTCGAAGCCCAGATTGAGCGCGAGGAACTGCTCGCCCAATAATCCCTGGGTGCGAATCGCCAGTGAACTGGTATCCGGGATTTTGTCCGTGTATTGATCGCTGATCGCCATGGTGACTCGCGGCGACAGGGTTTTGTCATCCAGCGTAATGTCCGTCACGCGGCCAATCACCACGCCACCAATTTTGACCGGCGAGCTGACTTTCAGGCCGCCGATATTATCGAAAGTGGCATATAGCTTCCAGGTGGGTTCAGTACCCAGCGATTTCAGGTCGGCGACACGCAGGCTGAGAAACAGCAGCGCCAGCAGAGCCAGCAGCATGAAGACGCCTACCCAGATTTCGTTTTTCTTGCTTTGCATTGCTTTATTTCCCAAACATCAGTGCTGTCAGCACAAAATCCAAACCGAGTACCGCCAGTGAAGCATGCACCACGGTACGCGTCGTCGCCCGACTAATCCCTTCCGACGTCGGGATGGCATCATAGCCGTTAAACAGCGCAATCCATGTCACCGTAATGGCGAACACGGCGCTTTTAATAATGCAGTTGATGACATCAGTACGGAAATCCACGGCGTTTTGCATCGCGGACCAGAAGAAACCCGGATCGATACCTTTCCAGCTGACGCCCACCAGCGCCCCGCCAGCAATGCCCACCGCGGTGAAGATCAGCGCCAGCAGCGGCATACTGATAAAGCCCGCCCAGAAGCGCGGCGACACCACACGGCGCAGCGGATCAACCGCCATCATTTCCATGCTGGAGAGCTGTTCGGTGGCTTTCATCAGGCCAATTTCTGCGGTCAGCGCCGAACCGGCGCGCCCGGCGAACAGCAGCGCGGTGACGACCGGGCCGAGTTCACGCAGCAGCGACAGCGCCACCAACATGCCCAGACTGGTTTCCGCGCTGTAGGTCGTCAGGACCAGATAGCCCTGTAACCCCAGGACCATGCCGATAAACAGCCCGGATACCATGATGATCAGCAGAGACATTACGCCCACGCTGTAGAGTTGCTTAATCAGCAACGGTGCGTGTTTCCGGAACGCCGGTTTACCTACCAGCGCATGAAACAGCATCAGTCCTGCCCGGCCAAACGCCGCACAGGTATTTATCCCCTGACGACCGAGTGACGCCAGTGCCTGTAACAACATCAGCTTAAGTTCTCCCTGCGTGGGTCAAATCGGCGAGGTAATCCCCCGCCGGAAAGCGGAACGGCACCGGGCCATCCGCATGACCCTCTATAAACTGGCGCACGCGGGGATCGGGATTTTTCCGCAATTCCGGCGCGCTGCCCTGCGCAATAATTTTTTGCCCGGCAACAATATAGGCATGATCGGCAATGCTCAAGACCTCTGGCACATCATGCGAAACCACAATGCAGGTTACGCCCAGCGAATGGTTCAGTTCATCGATCAATTTTACCAGCACGCCCATGGTGATCGGATCCTGGCCGACAAACGGCTCGTCAAACATGATCAGATCCGGCTCCAGCGCGATCGCACGCGCCAGCGCCGCACGGCGAGCCATCCCGCCGGAGAGTTCTGCCGGTTTCAGCTGGGCTGCACCACGCAGTCCCACCGCTTCCAGCTTCATCATTACCGTGCTATGCAGCAGCGCCGCGGGTAATTGCGTATGTTCACGCAGCGGCCAGGCGACGTTATCAAAGACGCTGAGATCGGTGAAAAGTGCTCCGGACTGGAACAACATGCTCATTTTTTTACGCACTTCATACAATCTGCGGCGGGAAAGCGCAGGAATGTTTTCACCGTTAAACCAGATTTCACCTTTATCGGGGTGCAGCTGGCCGCCAATCAGACGCAGCAGAGTGGTTTTGCCAATGCCGGACGGTCCCATAATAGCGGTGACTTTACCCGCAGGCACAGTTAATGAAATGTCGTCGAAGATGGTGCGATCTCCGCGCGAAAAGCTCACGCCACGAACCTCAACCAGATTCGTTTGCTGCTGGATCATCTTTACCTCTTTAATGCGGATCGGGCGTTATCGTGTCCGGGGATGGTAGCCTGTAAGCCTGCGATGCACGAGAGTTTTACAGAAACTTACCCACCCGGCGTGGCGAAAACCGCCTTAAAATTTACTTTTGCCTCTCAGACAGTCAAAATCAGCGCCTGTTTCCACGCGCTAATGTTTTTACCCGTCGGACAAGGTGTGCCGACACACATATCCATCAAGGATTTTTCATGTTCGTAGCCACTGCCCTGCTGTTTATCGGATTGATTTTACTGGCTTACGGTGCCGACAGATTAGTATTCAGTGCCGCGATCCTTAGTCGATCCTTTGGAATCCCTCCCTTAATCATCGGCATGACCGTGGTCAGCATCGGCACCTCGCTCCCAGAATTGATCGTTTCTTTCTCGGCGGCGCAGCATGGACAGATGGATTTGGCGGTGGGCACCGCGCTGGGTTCGAACATCACCAACATTTTATTAATTCTTGGTGGCGCAGCATTGCTGCATCCTTTAACCGTACATTCCAACCTGATTCGCCGCGAACTCCCGTTAATGCTGCTGGTCTCACTGCTGAGCGGCATCATGTTGTTTGATAATCATCTCAGCCGCCTCGATGGCATCGCATTGCTGCTGATCGCGCTGGTTTATCTGCTGGTGGTGATCCGCATTGCGCGCCGGGCCGAACGCGAAAACAACGACACCCTGACGCGTGAACAATTGGCGGAACTGCCGCGTGATGAAACCGGTAACACCGTGGCCTTCCTGTGGCTGGCGGTGGCCTTACTGATCCTGCCGATGTCGACCCGCATGGTGATCGATAACGCGACCGCCTTCGCCGACTATTTTGGCGTAAGCGAACTGGTGATGGGCCTGACGCTGATCGCCGTTGGCACCAGCCTGCCTGAGCTGGCCACCGTTATCGCTGGCGCGATGAAAGGCGAGGATGATATCGCCATCGGCAATCTGATTGGCGCCAACATTTTTAACCTGGCAATTGTGTTGGGTCTGCCCGCGTTGATTCATCCGGGCAGCATTGATCCCCATGCTTTTGCGCGTGATTACTGGGTAATGCTCGGCGTCAGCGTGCTGTTCGCCCTGCTGTGCCTGCAACGCAGCCGCCGTATTGGCCGGGCGGCAGGCGCGCTGTTGTTAGTTGGATTTATCCTGTGGGTGTGCTGGCTGTGGCTTAGCCCCATGTTTATCGCAAGTTAATAAAGGACAGACTGACCATGTCACATCAGCAACCGGAATTTGACTTTCAGCAGGCAGGCAAAGCGGTGCTGCGCATCGAACGTGAGGGGCTGGAGCAGCTCGATCAATATATCAACGACGACTTCTCGCACGCCTGCAGAATGATCTTTGCCTGCCGGGGTAAAGTGGTGGTGATGGGGATGGGCAAATCGGGCCATATTGGCAAGAAAATGGCGGCAACCTTTGCCAGCACCGGGACGCCTTCGTTCTTTGTTCATCCTGCTGAAGCCAGTCACGGCGATCTGGGTATGGTCAGTACCAATGATGTGGTGATCGCCATTTCCAACAGCGGCGAGTCAAACGAAATCCTTGCGCTGGTCCCGGTACTGAAACGACAGAAAGTACAGCTGATCTGTATCACCAGCCGCGCCGAAAGCGCCATGGGCCGGGCGGCGGACGTGCATCTGTGCGTAAAAGTTCCGCAGGAAGCCTGCCCGCTTGGCCTGGCGCCCACCACCAGCACCACGGCGACGCTGGTGATGGGCGATGCGCTGGCCGTCGCGTTACTCGAAGCACGCGGCTTTACGCCGGAAGATTTCGCCCTGTCCCATCCAGGCGGCGCGCTGGGTCGTAAACTGTTGCTGCATGTCAGCGACATCATGCACAGCGGCAATGAGATCCCCCACGTATCGCGTGATGCCTCACTGCGCGACGCTTTGCTTGAGATCACCCGTAAAAATCTTGGCCTGACGGTGATCGTCGACGATTTGATGAAAATCGAAGGTATTTTTACTGATGGTGACTTGCGTCGCGTATTTGATATGGGCATCGATTTTCAGTCAGCCAGCATCCAGGATGTGATGACGCGCGGCGGTATCCGCGTTCGCCCGAATATGCTGGCGGTGGATGCCCTTAATCTGATGCAAAACAAAAACATTACCGCAGTGCTGGTGGCCGATGACGATCGCCTGCTCGGTGTGGTACATATGCATGACATGCTGCGCGCCGGCGTGGTCTGAACAGGAAAAGAATATGAGTGTTGAAACGGCTGCGGTGGAAACCTGCTATGGTCCGGTAAGCGCAGAAGTAATGGCGCGCGCGGCACAGATTCGTCTGCTGATTTGTGATGTTGATGGTGTGATGTCGGATGGCCTGATTTATATGGGCAACAGCGGCGAGGAACTGAAAGCCTTCAACGTGCGCGATGGCTATGGCATTCGTTGCCTGCTGACCTCCGGCATTGAAGTCGCTATTATTACCGGCCGCAATGCTAAATTGATGGAAGATCGCTGCAAAACCCTCGGCATTACGCATCTTTACCAGGGACAATCGGATAAGCTTTTGGCCTGGCGGGAACTCCTGGATAAACTGTCATTATCAGCCGAACAGGTCGCGTATATCGGCGACGATCTTATCGACTGGCCGGTGATGGCGCGCGTGGGTCTGAGCGTTGCCGTTGCCGATGCACACCCGATTCTGCTGCCGCGCGCGCATTATGTCACCCGCATTGCCGGTGGACGCGGCGCGGTCCGTGAACTGTGCGATTTGATCTTAATGGCGCAGAACAAATTTGAGGATGCCAAAGGGCAATCAGTATGAGTAAAAGCAGGCGTTGGATAACGCTGATTCTGGCCTTAATCGCTCTGGTGCTGATTGGCTGGAATCTTACCAACCAGGATGAAAGCAAAACGCCGGTGGCAACCAACGAGCAGGAGCCAACCTATACCAGCGAAAAATCAAACACCGTGGTGTACAACCCACAGGGTGCGCTGGCCTATAAACTGATTTCGGATAAAGTGACCTACTTTGATGCCGATGAACTGAGCTGGTTCGATAATCCGGTGATGACAACTTACGACGTGAACAAAGTCCCGACCTGGTCTGTTCGCTCCGATAAGGCAAAGCTCACCAAAGATCGTATGCTTTATCTTTACGGCCACGTTGAAGTGAACACGCTGACGCAGGATTCGGAGCTGCAACGCATCAAAACCGATAATGCGGTGGTGAATCTTGTTACTCAGGATGTCACGTCGGACGATCAGGTCACCCTTTATGGCCGCAGTTTTAACTCTACCGGCATGAAGATGCGCGGCAACTTACGGACAAAAAATGCCGAGTTGATTGAAAAGGTCAAATCCTCATATGAAATCCAAAATGCACAAAAACAGCCTTAAGTTACTGCTGGTCAGCGCCCTGTTAGCAACCAGCCTTCCTGCGCTGGCGTTGACGGGAGACTCGGACAAACCCGTTAATATTGATTCCGCCAATCAGGCACTGGATCTGCAAGGTAATGTCGCCACCTTTACCGGCAATGTCATCGTTACTCAGGGTTCCATCAAAATCACCGCTGACAAAGTGGTGGTAACCCGTCCTGGTGGCGACAGCAAAAAAACCATTGTCGATGCCTGGGGCAATCCCGCCACCTTCTATCAAATGCAGGACAACGGTAAGCCGGTGCAGGGTCATGCCGCCAAGCTACACTACGAGCTGGCTAATGACTTCGTTGAGCTGACCGGCAACGCCTACATTGAGCAGCTGGATAGCAACATCAAAGGCGATCGCATCACCTATCTGGTGAAAGAGCAGAAAATGCAGGCCTACAGTCAGGGCCAGAACAAACGCGTGACCACCGTGCTGGTGCCGTCGCAGTTGCAGGATAAAAACGGTTCGTCCCAGAGCCAAAAAAAGAGTAACTGATTTCTATGGCCACACTGATCGCTGAAAACCTGGCGAAAGCCTACAAAGGCCGCCGCGTGGTAGAAGACGTTAGCCTGCAGGTTAAATCCGGCGAGATCGTCGGCCTGCTGGGTCCAAACGGGGCCGGTAAAACCACCACCTTCTACATGGTGGTGGGCATTGTGCCGCGCGATGCCGGCCGTATCGTGATTGACGATGAAGACATCAGCATTCTGCCGCTGCATGCCCGTGCACGCCGTGGCATTGGTTATCTGCCACAGGAAGCGTCGATCTTCCGCCGTCTGAGCGTCTATGACAACCTGATGGCGGTACTGCAAATCCGTGAAGATCTCACCGAGGAGCAGCGTCAGGATCGCGCCAACGAGCTGATGGAAGAGTTTCACATTGAGCACCTGCGCGACAGCATGGGCCAGGCGCTCTCCGGCGGTGAACGCCGTCGTGTGGAAATTGCCCGTGCACTGGCCGCCAACCCCAAATTCATCCTGCTGGATGAGCCTTTTGCTGGTGTGGACCCCATCTCCGTTATTGATATCAAAAAAATCATTGAGCATCTGCGCGATAGCGGGCTGGGCGTTCTGATCACCGACCACAACGTGCGCGAAACCCTTGCCGTTTGTGAACGCGCTTACATCGTCAGCCAGGGGCATTTGATCGCTCACGGCACGCCCGATGAAATACTTGCAGATGAGCAGGTTAAGCGTGTTTATTTGGGCGAAGAGTTCAGACTCTGATAAGGTGTCGTAACACCCGACGTTTGCTTAGGAAATTCAATCCGGATTATGAAGCAAGGTTTGCAACTCAGGCTCAGCCAACAGCTGGCGATGACACCCCAGTTGCAGCAAGCAATCCGCTTGCTGCAACTCTCTACGCTTGAACTCCAGCAGGAATTACAGCTTGCGCTGGAAAGCAATCCGCTGCTTGAACAATCAGATGTACATGAAGAAGTAGACGCTCGCGAATATCAGGAAAATGAAGCGCTCGACACCCGTGAAGCGCTTGAGCAAAAGGACATGCCGGAAGAACTGCCGCTCGATGCGACCTGGGATGAGATCTACACCGCCGGGACGCCTTCCGGGACCGGCACGGATTATCAGGATGATGAACTGCCGGTATATCAGGGGGAAACGACACAGTCGCTCCAGGATTACCTGATGTGGCAGGTTGAACTGACCCCTTTCACCGATACCGACCGCGCCATTGCCACGTCGATTGTCGATGCCATCGACGACACCGGTTATCTCACCGTCACGGTTCAGGATATTTGCGACAGCATCGGCGATGAAGAACTGACGCTGGAAGAAGTTGAAGCGGTGCTGAAACGCGTACAGCGTTTCGATCCAGTGGGTGTTGGCGCACGCGATCTGCGCGACTGTCTGCTGGTGCAGCTGTCGCAATATGCGGCCGAGACCCCGATGCTGGCTGAGGCGCGCTTAATCGTCAGCGAGCATCTCGACCTGCTGGCTAATCACGATTTCCGCAGCCTGATGCGTGTGACGCGTCTGAAAGAAGACGTGCTGAAAGACGCGATGTTGCTGATTCAGTCACTCGATCCACGTCCGGGACAGTCGGTTAACACCAGCGAACCCGAATATGTCATCCCCGATGTGCTGGTACGTAAAATCGGGATACGCTGGACGGTGGAACTGAATGCCGATAGCGTGCCACGACTCAAAATCAATCAGCATTATGCGGCCATGGGCGGTGCGGCGCGTAATGACAGTGACAGCCAGTTTATCCGCAGTAATTTACAGGAAGCCAAGTGGCTAATTAAGAGCCTGGAGAGCCGCAACGACACGCTGCTGAAAGTGACACGTTGTATCGTCGAGCAGCAGCAGGCGTTTTTTGAGCAGGGTGAGGAGTACATGCGTCCAATGGTGCTGGCGGATATCGCTCAGGCCGTGGATATGCATGAATCCACCATTTCCCGCGTTACCACGCAGAAGTATTTACACAGTCCGCGTGGCATTTTTGAACTGAAATATTTTTTCTCCAGCCATGTTAATACCGAAGGTGGCGGCGAAGCCTCATCAACGGCGATTCGTGCACTGGTGAAAAAATTGATCTCTGCGGAAAACCCCGCAAAACCCTTGAGCGACAGCAAACTGACCTCCATGTTATCTGAACAGGGCATCATGGTGGCCCGCCGTACGGTTGCTAAGTATCGCGAGTCTTTGTCCATCCCGCCCTCGAATCAGCGCAAGCAGCTGGTTTGAACGTATTGAGAAGGAAGACCTATGCAGATAAACCTTACCGGACTGAATGTTGAGATTACCGAACCGCTGCGCGAGTTTGTAAATAGCAAATTTGCCAAACTGGAACACTATTTTGATCGTATCAATCAGGTCTATATTGTTCTGAAAGTGGAGAAGGTAACGCAGATTGCTGATGCAACGTTACATGTGAACGGTGGAGAGTTGCATGCGACATCGGAAGCGGAAGACATGTACGCGGCCATTGACGGATTGATCGATAAGCTCGCCCGTCAATTGACTAAACATAAAGACAAACTGAAAAAACACTAACCTTCACGCTTGCAGGGTGCTGACCGGTTCGGCACTCAGAGCACAGAATGGGGCGGGCTGACCGCCCCGTTTTGTCATCTGCGCAAGCGCCAACAGGAGACTGCATTTTTCCCGACATCGGGGTAAAGTGGGTGATCCTCGCGGCTATGTGAACTCGCAAGTGAAACGATGATGAACAACGATCTGACACTGGAATTGAGCTCGGTCCTCACGCTGGACTGCACCCGCAGCGGCGTACACTGCCAGAGTAAAAAACGTGCGCTGGAAATTATCAGCGAGCTGGCAGCGAAGCAGCTCAATCTGCCTCACCAGACGCTTTTCGAAGCAATCCTCACCCGTGAACGCATGGGCAGTACCGGTATTGGCAACGGCATTGCCATTCCACATGGCAAGCTGGAGGAAGATACTCTGCGCGCCGTAGGCGTGTTTATCAGCCTCGATCAGCCGATCGCCTTTGATGCGGTCGACAATCAACCGGTAGACCTGCTGTTTGCGCTATTGGTGCCGGCAGACCAGTGCAAAACCCATCTTCATACGCTATCGCTGGTGGCAAAACGCCTGGCGGATAAAACAGTCTGCCGTCGTCTGCGCGCCGCGCAGAGCGATGAAGAACTGTATGCCATTATCACAGAAGCTCAGGAAGACCATCCTTAAGCGAGAGACACTTTTACCGGCCTAAGTGCCGGTTTAAAACGGGAGAAATGTGATGGTGCTGATGATCGTCAGCGGTCGGTCAGGCTCAGGAAAATCAGTCGCGTTACGTGCACTTGAGGACATGGGTTTTTACTGTGTTGATAACCTGCCAGTAGTGCTATTGCCGGAACTGGCCAATACGTTAACCGAACGCAATATCTCTGCCGCCGTCAGCATTGACGTGCGCAACATGCCCGAATCGCCGGAGATTTTTGAAACTGCTCTCAATAATCTGCCGGACTCCTTTTCGCCGCAGTTGCTGTTTCTCGATGCCGATCGCAATACCCTGATTCGCCGCTACAGCGACACCCGTCGCCTGCATCCGCTATCCAGTAAAAACCTGTCACTGGAGAGCGCAATCGATGAAGAGAGCGATCTGCTGGAGCCGCTGCGCTCGCGTGCCGATCTGATCATCGACACCTCTGAAATGTCAGTGCATGAGCTGGCTGAAATGCTGCGCACGCGCCTGCTGGGCAAACGTGAGCGCGAGCTGACCATGGTGTTTGAATCCTTTGGCTTCAAACATGGCATTCCGATTGATGCCGATTACGTCTTCGACGTGCGTTTTCTGCCCAACCCGCACTGGGATCCTAAACTGCGCCCCATGACCGGTCTCGATCGTCCGGTTGCGGCCTTTCTCGATCGGCATACCGAGGTGCATAACTTTATCTACCAGACACGCAGCTATCTTGAGCTGTGGCTGCCGATGCTGGAGACCAATAACCGCAGCTATCTCACCGTAGCAATCGGTTGTACCGGTGGTAAGCACCGTTCGGTGTACATCGCCGAACAGCTGGCCGACTACTTCCGCTCGCGTGGTAAAAATGTGCAGTCCCGTCATCGCACCCTGGAAAAACGCAAATCATGACCGTGAAGCAAACCGTTGAGATTCGTAACAAGCTGGGTATGCACGCGCGCCCGGCCATGAAGTTGTTTGAACTGGTGCAGAGTTTCGACGCTGAAGTGCTGCTGCGTAATGAAGCGGGTACGGAAGCCGAAGCCAGCAGCGTCATTGCGCTGCTGATGCTTGATTCAGCCAAAGGCGGTCATATTGAGATTGAAGCCAGCGGCCCGGAAGAGACCCAGGCGCTGGCGGCGGTGATCGAGTTATTTGAAGCGGGCTTCGATGAAGACTGACGGCTTCAGTGCAATTTGTAGCGGTTAAGAAAACCTTCCCCGCCCAGTTGACGCATCTGGCGCAAAATCCACTGCTGGCGCTGACGAATGTAGCCTGAGGGTGCGTCGGCGCGGAAACGAATCGGATTGGGCAGCACCGCCGCCAGCAATGCCGCTTCTGACATCGTCAGACGGCTGGCGGGTTTGTGAAAATAACGCTGCGACGCCTCTTCCACACCAAACACCCCGTCGCCAAATTCGGCGATATTCAGATAAACCGTCAGAATCCGTCGCTTCGTCCACACGGTTTCAATCCCCACCGTCAGCCCGGCTTCCAGCCCTTTACGCATCCAGCTGCGTCCGTCCCACAGGAACAGGTTCTTCGCGGTTTGCTGCGACAGCGTGGAAGCGCCGCGCATCCGTTCATCGCCATCATTATCCAGCACCGACTGAATGGCCTGAACGTCAAATCCCCAGTGAACCGGGAACTTCTGATCTTCGGAAGCGATAACCGCCAGCGCCATCCACGGCGAGATCTCATCCATGCTGACCCAATCCGAATGGGCGACGTAGTCAAAGCGTCCGGTCAGCCAGGCGCCCAGCTGCCGTTCCACCATCACCGCGGAAAAAGGGACCGGGAGAAAGGAAAATAACAGGATCCCCGCCAGCCACAGACCCAGCCAGGCAATCAGGCATTTCGCTATCAGGACTTTAATGCGTTGCCACAGTTTCCCTTTATTCTTACTCATGAAATTTTCTCTTACCTGTTCCCTGTATTAATCAATCACTCAGGTCACGATAGCACTCGTCTGCCCTCGATCGCTAAATTTAACCCAATGGCCCGTTGGTTTGTCATACAGAGTCATTCCCTGCGCAACCAACGTTCCTTTAATAGAGCCAAATACATCAAGCACTTCCGCCGTAAAGGAATCGGTTCCATGGCTGAATTCTCATCAGAAGACTTCCTTATGAACACTTAACCTAATGTGATATGGCCCACATGAAATGATTCACGATGCTTAACATTAACATTTCATTGTGTTTGAACTGGCTCATTGATAAGCGAGAGTATTCTGAAAAAAATGTGTAAATTCGCACCAGATAGTCTGCTCTGCTGGCCGCTTCTGGTTAAGCATTTCTCATAGCATTTGGTTTACATCTCACACTAAAACCTTGATCTGGAACTTTCTGCTGATGGTTTCCAAAACGTTTTGGATAACCTGATGATTTCAGCCCTATTCACGCCATATTTCATGGGGTTACCATAAAAAAAGCCTGATTTTTTGCTGCAAACAGACTTTCATTGTGGTTGCCGGGTTTTTCAGCCGCGTCAACACGTTAAATCCGCACAGAAAACAGAACATTTGGTCAAAATTAATGCAATGAAGCAAAGAAATTGATTCCTTGCTTGACTGTGTCAGCAAATTAATGTTTTCTGTATTTAAACGCTGCTCAACATCACACAATTTAATGAATCTTGTCACAAGTTGTGATGAATTTGCTAAGGTGGTTTTGAAGCGTTAACCAATACCACGCTGTTGCTCAGGATAGACCTCAAATAATAGCAGCAGTGCCCATTTCCCTGGTGTTGGCGCAGTATTCGCGCACCCCGGTTTCGACTGGGGTCATTTTTTTCTAAATCCCGTTACTTTTCCCGCGCTGCTACCCACTCACGTAAAACATTAACGTCGTGCTGCCATTCCTGTTTTAGCTCATCAATCCATTCCTGCACGTTGTCCCACCACGCTGGCAGTTCCGGCGACTGAATCTGTTTCGCCAGCTTTTGCAAATGCAGCAAACCAACCGAACCGGCGGCACCTTTAATTTTATGCCCCTCTTCGGCAATGCCTTTCTGGTCACGCGCCATCATGTTGGAATCCAGCACGTCGAGATAACCTGGCATCATCTTTTCAAACATCGCCAGGCTTTGGGTAATCAGCCCCGGCCCCACCAGCTCGATGTATTGCTCCAGCATCGGCACATCGAGCAGCGCGAGGGTTTTCTCTTCCGCCGGCATCGCAACCGGCGCATCGGCGTCAGCCTGATAATCCCAAAACTTTTTAATCATTGCGGTCAGAGCCGGAACCGCCAGCGGCTTGCTCAGCACATCATCCATCCCGGCGTCGAGGTACTCTTTTTTGTCCTTCAGTACGTTGGCGGTCAGTGCCACCAGCGGCGGCAGCATCTCGCCGGTATGGCGCTGATGAATAGCGCGCGACACGTCAAGGCCAGTCATATCCGGCAGCTGGATATCCAGCAATACCAGGTCAAACTCCTGCGGATCGAACATCTCCAGCGCAGCGGTGCCGGTCATCGCCACCTCCACGCTGCAACCGAGCTTCTCCAGCACCGAACGCGCCACAATCACGTTCAGCTCAATATCCTCCACCAGCAGCACATGCAACGCTGGCAGCGGCATATGGTCGTCGAGGTTGTCATCCTCAACCTCCTCAGCAACGCGAGGCGCCTTGATCTCCACAATGAAGCAGGAACCCTGCCCCTGGACGCTACGTACGCTGATATCGCCGCCCATGGCCTGTGCCAGGCGTCGTGACACCGCCAGCCCGATACCGGTGCCGGTGGCTGGCTTACCGCCGTTCTGATCTTTGACCTGGTAATACATGGCGAAAATTTTGTCCTGCTCCTCCTGCGGAATCCCCATCCCGGAGTCTTCCACTTCAAAGCGCAGGGTTTCATCCTGACGATAAGCCACGCGCACCACGATTTCGCCCTGCTGGGTAAACTTCACGGCGTTGCCAATCAGGTTCCACAGGATCTGACGCAGGCGCGTGCCGTCGGCAGAAATTTTATGCGGCAGCGGCAGCTCCGGCGCCATCACAAACTTCAGCCCTTTCGGCTGCGCCAGCAGACCGGAGAGGTTCTCCAGATCGGCGAGGAAACCGGTGAAATCGAGCGGCTGGTTATCAAGCTGCACTTTGCGGCGCTCGATTTTGTCCACTTCAATCACGTCATTAAAGATATTGCCCAGCGTAATGGCCGACACATGGATGGTTTTCAGGTATTTGAGCTGCTCCTGGTTGAGATCGGTATCCAGCAGGATGCGGCTCAGCCCTACGATGCCGTTAAGCGGCGTACGCAGCTCGTGGCTGATGGTTGAGATAAAGGTGGTCTTCTCCCGGCTGGCGTTCTCCAGCGCGTCCTGATAGCGCTTACGCTCGGTAATATCGCGTCCGAAGCCCATCAGGCCACTGCGTTTCCCTACGCGGTCGTAATACGGCACCTTACGGATTTCAAAACAGGCTTTGCGACCGTCGGGATATTGCAGCCACTGCTCATACGTCAGCGACACATTATGGCGGAACACCTTCTCATCCGTTTCCAGCACCTTGGTGGCGGCATCTTCGTCGTAGATATCACGCGGCGTCAGGCCAATTAGCTGTTTTTCGCTCAGGCCGGTCAGCAGTTCCATGGCGCGGTTACAGCCGGAGAATTGCTTGTCGATATTGCGGTAGAACACCAGATCTGGCGATGCATCAAGGAAGGAGCGCAGGAAGGAGGATTGTTGTTCCAGTTCGATCTGCGCCTGCTCACGACGCGCCATCTCTTCACGCAGCTTATCCATCACCTGCTCGCGCGCCTGCTCGGCTTTAATACGATCGGTGATCTCCTGGTTGAGCTGGGTAATGGTTTCTTTCATCTGCTGATTCAGTTCGAGGTCGCGCGTGCGCATCTCCTCCAGCTTGTCCACCAGCCGTGACAGGCGCTGGCGCGACTCTTCCAGTTGATCAACCACCACCGACAGAAAATAGACCGCCCAGGGGGTAATCAGCAGACCAAAGAATACCGAGCGCACCACGTCGATGCTCTCAACATGACCACGCAATACCATGGTGACAGCCATCTGCACCACCATCGCCAGCACCACCAGCGCCGAAGCCAGCAGCAGCGAGAACCGCACCAGCCCCAGTTTGACCATCAAATCAACGTAGTACTGCGCTAAAAGACGAATCTGTTTCATTACACGCTCCCTGAACGAAATCTGGCTCATGATAGCGTAAATATCTGCAATACGCGCCCGTTGGCCGCGCCATATCAGCGGGGTTTTGCCCTGTTATGGTGCATGACGCGACGATTTCGCCGACGTTCATGCGTTTATGCGTAAAGCGCTTGACTAATTCTGCCAACTGAATAATCTGGTGGGCCGCGCTTTTGCGGGCCATTTCTCAGCACCCCGTGCGAATCAATACCCTGGCAGCCATATTGTCCGATGGTTGCTGTTCCTTTTTGCATATCCATTCAACTTAAGCGATGTTTTAAGCACGCCCGGCATGATTAATTTTACTAATGACACCCCCCCTTCTGATTCAAATATGACGCCATAAGAAAAACAGATACATCCTGTGCATGAAGTGGTCCGTACAGCATTTTATGCTGAAAACTTATCTATCCCCAGCATGGTGCAGCAATATGATGGCTGCACCACAGTGAGACGGCTCACACTTCCTGCGGGTTTGTGTGGGTGCACACTGACAACTATTTGCGAAAATAAACGATAAAAATCATATAATTAACCCACAAAAAAGCATATTACCCTCAATAAAGCTGGCTATTTGACCTGAGTACGCTTTCCCGATAAGTTGGAATTCCGCTGGAAGCTTTCCTGTCGGGCCAGTGTCTCGGCATATCTATGCAGCAAGAAGACTCCCTCTAGATGCAAGTTATCTCCAGTTAAGAGACCCGGATTTAAGAGCAGCTCATCAAGGACGTCCATACTGTTTCTTGAGAGGAAATGCTCGGTGTTGCGACGCCCGCTCATTGCCGAGCGAGTAGAAATTGATACAGCGCCTGTGAGCTGACTCAGAGTGCTCTGTGCTTGAAATAATGCAGGTAATGTCAAAAGCAGTTTAAGGAGACCCTCAATGTCCACTCAAAAACCTTATCCCTATGGCTTGTATGACCCATCAGCTGGCAGTGATAGCTGTGGTGTAGGTTTCATTACCCGTAAGGACGGCGAGCAGACTCATGAGATCCTGCAGATGGCGCATAGCGCACTGTGCACAGTGCCGCACCGTGGCGGGATGTCCGCAGAAGGCGTGGGCGATGGCGCGGGCGTAAACGTCGACCTTTCCCTGCACTTCTTCCGCAAAATCACCGGTCAGGCGCTGGAAGCAGGCCGTTTCGGCGTCGGTAACTTCTTTGTACCGAAAGATGCCGAACTGCGCGCCAATGCGGAGCGTCTGGTTGAAGAGACGCTGGCAGCCTATAACTTCCCGGTGCTGGTGAAACGCGACATGCCGCTCGACGGCAGCGTAACGCGCCCGGCCGCGCTGCAATTCCAGTTGCCGATCGTGCAATGGGTGTTTGCTGCCCCGCAGGACATCACCAGCCAAAACGAATTTGAGCAACGCATCTATCGTGCGCTGCTGGACATTGAGGCGCAGGCGTTCACTGAAAGCGAATTTGGCGGCCTCTATCCGCTGTCGCTCTCCTCGCGCACCCAGGTGTTTAAAGCCCGTCTCAACTCCAATGAAGTGATCCCGTACTTCAAAGATCTGACCGATGCGGATCATCAGGTGCGCGGGCTGTTCTTCCATACCCGTTTCTCCACCAACACCGATCCGCACACCACCATGGCGCAGCCGTTCCGCCTGATGGCGCACAACGGTGAACTGAACACCGATCGTAAAAACCGCATTGCCGAATCGGCACTGGCGCTGGCGCGCGGTAAGAAAATCGTGCGTCCGAAAGGTCAGTCAGACAGCTCACGTCTTGACCAGAGCATCCACAGCCGTCTGATGGAAGATAATCTCGACCTGATCAACGCCGTGGTCTCCATGATGCCGCCCGCCTGGGAGAACGATACTTCGCTCTCCACCGAGGTGCGCGCCATGCTGGAATACTTCTCCCTGTATGAAGAGAAGAACGATGGCCCGGCTGCCCTGATCTTTGGTAACGGCGAAGTGATCGGCGCGCGTCTGGACCGTCTCGGTCTGCGTCCGCTGCGTTCCGTCGAGACCGCCGAATATATCGGTGCCATGTCAGAAGCGGGTCAGATTGCTTTCCCGCCAGAGAGCGTCCTGCGCCGCGGTCGTATCGAAGCGGGCGGTATGCTGTATTACGATCACAAAGAAAAACGCTCCTACACCACCGTTGAAGCGCTGGAAAAACTGGCCGCTGAGAAAGATTACCCTGCCCTGCTGAGCGCTGCGCGTATCAGCCTGCAGGACCTGCCGGAAGTCCCGGCGGAGATCCTCGGCTCACCGCTGCGCTACCGCGGCGACCTCAAAACCTATCAGCGTTTTGTGGCCTACTACTACAACCAGGAAAGCTTCAAATTCATGATGGACCCGATGCTGCAAACCGGCGCTGAGAAGATCTCGGCCATGGGTTACGGCAACGCCATCAACGGCCTGTCCGATCATGAAGGCGGCATGGCGCACTACTTCTCACAGCGCTTTGCGCAGGTGACCAACCCGCCGCTCGATTCCATTCGTGAAGCGGACGGCATGACGCTGCGCGTGGCGCTGGGTGCCAAACCGCATCTGGGCCGCAGCAAAGGCCAGCAGATTGTGGTGCCTACGCCGATCCTGACGCACCTTGATATGCTGCGTCTGCGCGAGCAGAAAGTCGCGCCCTACCAGCGCTTCGAAATGCTGTATGAGCCGGTGATCGGCAAAGACATCGTCAGCCGTGCCGCCAACGCCGCGGCGCTGGAAAAAGCCATTGACGACCTGGCGCAACAGGTTGTGGATTTTGCCCGCCAGCAGGGCGGCATCGCCGTGCTGACTGACCGCCATATTTCCTCGACTCATGCGGCAATCCCGATGCTGCTGATGGTTTCCGCCATCAACCAGCGTCTGGTGCAGGAAGGTCTGCGCCTGGATGTTTCGCTGGTCGTTGAAAGCGGACAAAGCATCTCTTCACACCATATCGCAGCTGCGCTGGGCTTTGGCGCGTCCGCCATCTATCCGCTCGGCGTGCAGATGCGTGCCGAAGAGAAGTTTGGTGAAGGCGAAGAAGGTAACAAAGCCTTTAAACGCTATGCCAAAGCCGCAGAAAAAGCGCTGATGAAAACCATGGGCAAAGTGGGCCTGTGTACCGTAGAAAGTTACAGCTGCGGTGAATTCTTCGAACCGAACTTCCTTGATACCGAAGATCCGGTGCTGAAAAAATATTTCCCGAATATCAAAACCCCGGTTGGCGGCGCAGGCTTCCCGGCTATCGCCCAAATGGCGGTGGACTGGCATCAAAGCTCGCTGAAAATCCAGGGTGAAGCGGAAGTGCCGTTGCTCGGCCTGTTTAAAGAACGTGCTGAAGGCGCCGGTCACTCCTACGGCACCATCGCGGTGCGTACCTTTATTGATATGACGGAGCAGCCGATTCGTTTTGCTGATAAAGCACGCGAAGAGGACAACTTTATCCGTCTGATGACGCTGGCCAAGCTGGATAACGCCTTCAATATCAAAGCCGAAGCCTTTAAAGACAGCAGCTTTGAGCGTATCCCGAACGACGTCATCGATAGCTTCGCCATCACGCCGGATTACCGTCAGTTCTCCAGCCTGATGTACGCCGAACGTAAACGTCGTCCGGCCGCGCTGCGCGACATCCTCGCCTTACCGGCGGATTTGACGCACGTTGACAGCGAAGCCGAATTTGGCCGCAAGCTGGGGCGTTATTCGCTGGTGAACAACGGCTTCGCGACGCGTGGTCTGCAATGTGAAGCGGTGGAAGGCAGCCTGAACCAGTTTACCCTGCGTCTGGTTGATGCCATCGCTGGCCTGAAGCCGGAAAGCGAGCGTCTGGCGGCGCTGGCGCGCGCGCTGAAAACCCGTTTTGCTGACGATATCGAAAACAGCGACGTGGCAAATGGCGCGCTGCATATCACCGCCTACGGCAAAGCGGCAGAGTATCTGTCCCGCATCTTCACCGCCCTGCCTTCGCTGCCGCTGGAAGAGATTCAGCCTGCGCACGAAATTACCCGTACCTTCGCCTCCGGTGCGATGAGTCACGGCGCGCTGGTCGCCCCGGCGCACGAGGCAGTCGCCCACGGCACCAATATGGTGGGCGGCATGAGTAACTGTGGTGAAGGTGGCGAACACTATTCACGTCACGGCACCATCCGCGCGTCACGTATCAAACAGCTGGCATCCGGTCGCTTTGGCGTCTGGGCGGCATACCTCGCCGATCCCATGCTGGAAGAACTGGAAATCAAAATCGGCCAGGGAGCAAAACCTGGCGAAGGTGGTCAGTTACCGGCAGCGAAAGTGACGGTTGAGATCGCCGCAGCGCGTGGCGGTACACCGGGTGTTGAGCTGGTTTCACCGCCGCCGCACCACGATACCTACTCCATCGAGGATTTGGCGCAGCTGATCCACGACTGTAAAGCCGCGCGCGTACGCGTCATCGTTAAGCTGGTGTCGTCCGAAGGTATCGGCACCATCGCGGTTGGCGTGGCGAAAGCGGGCGCAGACGTGATCAACGTCGCCGGCAACACCGGTGGTACCGGCGCAGCGTCGGTAACCAGCCTGAAATACACCGGCCGCGTGGCTGAAATCGGGATCGCTGAAGTCCATCAGGCGCTGTGTGCCAATGGCCTGCGCGACAAAGTCCAGCTGCGCTGCTCCGGCGCGCAGCAGACCGGCAGCGACGTAATCAAATCGGCTCTGCTCGGCGGCGATAGCTTCGAGTTCGGCACCACCGCGCTGATGATGCTGAAATGCGTGATGGCGAAAAACTGTAACGTCAAATGCCCGGCCGGTCTGACGACCAATGCCGAAGCCTTTGATGGCGACCCGCGTCAGCTGGCGCAGTATTTCATCAACGTGGCGCAGGAAGTGCGTGAATTCCTCGCCCGCCTCGGTCTGCGTTCACTGCGCGAAGCGCGTGGCCGCTCTGACCTGCTGCACCTGATGGATCACCCGCTGGAAGTCGGCAAGCTGGATCTGCGCGCCATGCTGACCGTGGTGCCAGAGCAGAAGATCGCGAAACCGGTCTATCTGGAAAAAGATTTTGAACTGGATGATGGCTGGCTTGAGCAGCTGAAAGATCAGCTGGTAGCCAAAGGCAGCCGTGAAATCGCGCTGGGCGCAGGCATCACCCTGAACAACCGTAACAAGAGCGTGGGCGGTCAGCTGGCAATCGATATCGAACGTATGCTGAACCACGAGCTGTCGGCGCAGCAGCTGGCAGCCATCCCGGCGGCGATGAAAGACGATCGCGGCCGCCGTTATCTGGCCCCGGCCACGGTTCTGGTGCATACCTCCGGTTCTGCGGGTCAGTCGTTTGGCGCATTCTGCAACGACGGTATGCAGATGAAACATTACGGCACCTGTAACGATGGCGTCGGCAAAGGTCAGTGTGGCGGCGAACTGGTGGTGATGTCACCGGGCGGCGGCGCACAGGACAGCGACGGCAACGTGCTAATCGGTAACTTTGCGCTGTTTGGCGCAACCGGTGGTCGTCTGTTTGTGCAGGGCCAGGCCGGTGACCGTTTCGCCGTACGTAACTCAGGCGCCACCGCCGTCGTTGAAGGCGTGGGTGACTTCTGCTGTGAATATATGACCAACGGTGCCATTCTGAACCTCGGCACCTTCGGCAAAGGCTTTGGCAACGGCATGAGCGGCGGTTTTGCCTACCAGTACGACCCGTACGGTGCGCTGGCAGCACACGCGGCGGGTGACTCCGTGCTGTTTGGTTCTATCGCTGACGAAGACGAAATGGCGAAAGTGCACAAACAAGCGGTGCTGACCATGCTGAACTGGCATCTGGAAGCGACCAACTCGCCGCGCGCCGCCTGGCTGCTGGCGAACTGGGAAACCGAGTGTCAGCACTTCGTGTATGTGATGCCGCGTTCGCTGCTGCTTTATCAGGACGGCGGTGAGATTCTGAAGGCCAAATCGCGTAAGGATCTGCTGGAAGAACTGTCAACGTCGCTGGCGGCGCATCAGGTGGCGAAGTTCAAATCCGCCTGGCGTGCTGGCAAAACCATTGCTGACGGCGCAGTACCGGCTTATGGTGCCACCGACACGCTGGAGATGTTCGTTCTGCTGAATAACTACACCGTGCTGAGCTTCGCGCAGCAACTGGCGCTGAGCAAGCTGCCGAAAGGCACTTCGGTGGAAGATCCGGCAGTCGAGAAAGCGGTACGTAACCTGCTGATGACGGAAGATTTCTCGCTGGTGAGCAAGCTGCAACGTCACGCACGCGCCGCTATCGAGAACTACAACGATGACGAACTGGCGAGCCTGATCGCATCGAAACGTATGTCGGATTACAAAGCTGCACTGACGCAACGCAACATCCGCTCGATGGACAGCCTGGCGACCTACGGCTGGATCATCTATCAGGACGCCTGCAACCGCGAGGTGCTGGGCCATCTGCCTGATTTCGAAGAGTTGTTTGCCCGTGCTGCATTGCCGGAAATCGCAGCGGCTGTCGGAAAATTATCCTGATAGCTGCATCTGTACCCTAAATACTGTGGGAGAGGCCGTCCGGCCTCCCTTGCTGCTGAACATGACATGAACGGGATTGAGTAAAAGTACCCATGAAGATTCCTTACATTCCTGAAGATGCACCTTTTAACGGTGAGCAGAAATACTGGCTGGCGGGCTTTCTCGCTGGTCTCCACTCACGCCTGTTGGTGTTAGAAGACAAGCAGCAGGCGGCGCCGAGCGCCGGTGCTGCCACCACCACTCAGCTGCATATCCTGTTCGGTTCACAGACGGGTAACGCCGAGGCGCTGGCCCAGACGGCCGCTAAAGCCGCGCGTGCCAAAGGTCTGGTGCCGGTAGTTCAGGCGCTGGGTGAAGTGGATATTGATGTGTTCGCTACCATGCGTCATGTGTTGATCGTCACCTCGACCTATGGCGAAGGCGAAATGCCGGATAACGCCCAGCTGTTCTGGCAGGCTATTTCTGCCAGCACCGCGCCGCGTCTGGAGCAGATGCACTTCGCCGTGCTGGCGATTGGCGATACCGGTTACGACGGCTTCTGCCAGGCCGGTAAATTTATCGATATGCGCCTTGAGCAGCTGGGTGCGAAACGCGTGGTTGACCGTATCGACTGCGACATTGATTACGAAGAACCCTCCAGCGAGTGGATTGGCGGCGCCATGCCACAGTTCGCCGCCAGCGCGGGCAGCAGCGGCAATGCGCTGGAAAGCGCACCGGAAGCCCCGGTTATCCCAGGCAGCAACAAACAGAACCCCTACGCCGCAGCGCTGGTGACCAACAAGCGCCTCTCGGGCGAGCAGTCGGGCAAAGATATCCGTCACTTTGAGTTCGACCTGACGGACAGCGGACTAAAGTACGAAGCGGGCGACGCGCTGGGTGTAATCCCGGTGAATGATCCTGCGCTGGTGACGCTGCTGCTGACCCAGCTGAATGCCGATTATGAAACGCCGGTGCCGGGCTTTGACCGTAATCTCGGCGATCTGCTGACTTATCAGTTCGAAATTTCCGAGCCGTCGCGCAAACTGATTGAGTGGGTGGGCCAGAACACCACCAACCAGGAGCTGCGCCACGTATTGCAGCACGACGATAAAGATACACTCGGCGTGTGGCTGTGGGGCAAGGACACGCTCGATCTGTTGCAGCTGGAACTGACGCGCAGCCTGTCGGTGCCGGAACTGGTTGCCATGCTGCGTCCGTTGCAGCACCGCGCCTACTCCATTTCGTCCAGTTCGAAGGCGCATCCGAATCAGGTGCATCTGACCATCGCCTCAGTGCGTTATCACAGCGGTGGCCGTGCGCGCAACGGCGTGTGCTCTACCTATCTGGCTGAGCGTGTGCGTCGTGGTGAGAAGCCTGCGATCTTCATTTCGCCGAACAAAGCGTTCCGCGTACCGGCTAACAACAATGCGCCGCTGATCATGGTCGGTCCGGGTACCGGTATCGCTCCGTTCCGCGCCTTCCTGCAGGAACGTAAGTCTACGGGCGCAGAAGGCAAAAACTGGCTGTTCTTCGGCGACCAGCATCAGGAACACGATTACATCTATCAGGATGAGCTGAACGAGTGGCAGCAAAGCGGCCTGCTGACTCACCTCGATCTGGCCTTCTCACGCGATCAGGAAGAGAAGATTTACGTGCAGAACCGTATGCTGGAGAAAGGCGCGGAGCTGTATGCCTGGTTGCAGGAAGGGGCTTACTTCTACGTGTGTGGTGATGCATCACGCATGGCGAAAGATGTCGACTCAGCGCTGTATGAAGTGGTGCGTCAGTTCGGTGGCCTTTCCAGCGAACGCGCGGCGGCCTACATCGACCAGCTGAAGAAAGACAAACGCTATCTGCGCGACGTCTACTAAGACGCGGGCATAAAAAAACGGGCCATCTGGCCCGTTTTTTATTTCACTACCCGCAACGACGGTCGACCACCACGCGGCGGCGGATCGTCATCAGGCGAGTTGTCTTCGTCAGAAGCATCATCCGGACGATCGCCATCAATCACCGACATCATGGTCTCTTCCTGACCTTCCAGTTCTTCCTGGGCGGCCAGCTCGTAAGCCGGTTCCGGTTCGAACATGGTGCCTGCGCCGTTTTCACGGGCGTAGATCGCCAGGATTGCCGCCATCGGTACTGAAACCTGACGCGGTACACCACCGAAGCGTGCGTTGAATTGCACGTGATCGTTACCCAGTTCAAGATTGCCGACAGCACGCGGCGCAATGTTCAGCACAATCTGACCATCGCGCGCGTATTCGAGCGGCACCTGTACGCCAGGCAGATTGATATCGACCACCAGATGCGGCGTCAGCTGGTTGTCCAGCAACCAGTCATAGAACGCGCGCAGCAGATAGGGACGACGGGCGGTTAATTGCGACATTTCCATAGATTAGCCCCGGGCTTGAAGGCGCATTTCACGTTCTGCTTCGGTCAGCGAAGCGAGGAAAGAGTCACGTTCAAATACGCGGGTCATGTAGCCTTTCAGCTCTTTTGAGCCTGCGCCAGCCAGTTCAACACCCATAGACGGCAAACGCCACAGCAGCGGCGCCAGGTAGCAATCAACCAGGCTGAACTCTTCGCTCATAAAGAACGGCGTACGTGCGAACAGCGGCGCAATGGCCAGCAACTCTTCACGCAGTTGTTTACGCGCAGCATCGGCTTCTGCACCGGTGCGGGTTTCAATGATACGCATCAGGCTGTACCAGTCCTGCTCAATGCGGTGCATCATCAGACGGCTTTCGCCACGGGCAACCGGATAGACAGGCATCAGCGGCGGATGCGGGAAACGCTCATCAAGGTATTCCATGATGATGCGGGATTCATACAGCGTCAGTTCACGATCTACCAGGGTAGGCACTGTGCGGTACGGGTTGAGGTCAATCAGATCCTGCGGCAGGTTATCCGTTTCAACCTGCTCGATCTCCACGCTGACGCCCTTCTCAGCCAGCACAATACGTACCTGATGGCTGAAAATGTCAGTCGGACCAGAAAACAGCGTCATTACCGAACGTTTGTTGGCAGCGACAGCCATGAAAACCTCCAAGTTTGTTCACAAAAAATTACTGCGAATAGCCAACCACACGGCGACTCACCTGCTCATCAGATTCGCACACAGCCAGCATTTGCGGCGTTTTTCGGCCATCCTGGCAGAAATAACCCCCACAACGCTCCGGCTTGCGGGCGCAAAGTGACAGTCAGTTTACCAGATTTTAAGCAGCTTGTGGGGCGAGGAAAGTGATTTGCAGGCAAAATGCGGGTAAAGCTCGCGTTTTTGTGGCGGCAATCCCTGTCCTGAGAAAGCAAAAAACCCGCCGAAGCGGGTTTCCTGTGCCAACTGTGTCTGCCGAAGCAGCAACAATTAACGTTTGGAGAACTGCGGACGACGGCGTGCTTTACGCAGACCGACTTTCTTACGTTCAACCTGACGCGCATCACGGGTAACGAAGCCCGCTTTACGCAGTTCTGAACGCAGAGACTCGTCGTACTCCATCAGAGCGCGGGTGATACCATGACGGATCGCGCCGGCCTGACCAGAGATACCACCACCTTTAACGGTGATGTACAGGTCCAGTTTACCAACCAGATCAACCAGTTCCAGCGGCTGACGCACGACCATACGTGCAGTCTCGCGACCGAAATACTGCTCCAGAGAGCGCTGGTTAATTACGATGTTACCGCTACCCGGCTTGATAAAGACGCGAGCGGATGAGCTTTTGCGGCGACCAGTGCCGTAGTTTTGAGTTTCAGCCATTGCCTGTAATCCCGATTAAATGTCAAGAACTTGCGGTTGCTGCGCCGCATGGTTGTGCTCGTTGCCTGCGTAAACTTTCAGTTTACGGTACATAGCACGACCCAGCGGGCCTTTCGGCAGCATGCCTTTAACCGCGATTTCAATCACACGCTCAGGACGGCGGGCAATCATCTCTTCGAAGGTCGCCTGCTTGATACCACCGATGTGACCAGTGTGGTGATAGTAAATCTTGTCGTTACGCTTGTTGCCAGTTACAGCAACTTTTTCTGCGTTCAGAACGATGATGTAATCACCGGTATCAACGTGCGGAGTGTATTCCGCTTTATGCTTACCACGCAGACGGCGCGCCAGTTCAGTCGCCAGGCGACCCAAGGTTTTGCCAGTTGCGTCAACAACATACCAGTCACGTTGGACGGTTTCTGGTTTAGCTGTAAAAGTTTTCATTGAAAAGCTTACCCAAATAAAGTTACACGTTGGTGAAATCCCAAACGCTATGTTAACGATTGAGGCTCACACGACCATTTCGCCCAGCAAGCCCACCCCCTCAGGTAGAGTTACCGGATCACAAAGGTTCCTGGGAAGAAAAACCTTTGCCGTAACGTGGGGTCGCAAGATTATAGAGAAGTCGCTATAAAAGATCGAACTTTTTTACGCCCCACGTCAGGTTTTTTGCACTGCCCTCAGGGCAAGTGCGGCAGACGCAGATACTCTTCGCTCTGCATCTCCTGTAAACGCGACAGGCAGCGCTGATATTCAAACTTCAGACGCGTGCCCTGGTAGATCTCAAACAGCGAGGTCTCCGCTGCCACCACCAGTTTCACATGACGTTCGTAAAACTCATCGACCAGCGCGAGGAAACGACGCGCCTGATCTTCCGTCTTATAAATCATCACCGGCACATCATACAGCAGCACGCTGTGGAAGCGACGCGACAGCTCAATATAATCATGCTGGCTGCGCCCTTCGCCGCACAGCGTGAGGAAATCAATCGCCAGCACGCCATCATTCACACCCAGCGTCGGCATACTGCGATGGTTAATCTCCAGCACCGGCGCCTCGCCGCGCGCTTTACCTGACAACGCACGGAACATGCGCTCCATCTCGGCATGGGTGGCATCGTTAAGCGGGAAATTCCACAAGTGCGCCGAGGTCAGGGTACGCAGACGGTAATCAATCCCGGCATCAACGTTCATCACATCGCAATGGCGCTTAATCTGCTCAATCGCGGGCAAAAAACGCGGGCGCTGCAAACCGTTGCGATAAAGATCGTCTGGCGGAATGTTGGAGGTGGCAACCAGCGTAATTCCGCGGTCAAACAGCGCTTCCATCAAAGTGCCGAGCAACATGGCGTCGGTGATATCGGAAACAAAAAACTCATCGAAGCAGAGAATGTCAGTTTCGGCTTTAAAGCGATCGGCGACAATCAGCAGCGGGTCACTGTGCCCCTGCAACTGCGTCAGTTCTTCGTGCACGCGCAGCATAAAACGGTGAAAGTGCAGACGTAATTTGCGGTCGCCAGGAATAGACTGAAAAAACAGATCCATGACCCAGGTTTTGCCACGCCCCACCCCGCCCCACATGTACAGGCCGCGCACCGGCGCTTCTTTACTGCTTTTCTCTTTATTCATCAGCTTAGAAATACGGCCAAACAGACCTTTGCTGGCCGGCGCCGCCGGTTGCTGGCGCGCCAGCAATCCTTGCTGAATGGTATCTAAGCGGGTAATCGCTTCCCGTTGTACGTCATCCGGGCGAAATTCGCCCTGCGACAGCGCCTGCTCATAGCGTGCAAGCGGAGATGAGGTTTGCATTGTTCTCTCAGAGTCCCTGAAAAAGTCCGATTCACGTGTCGGTTGTCGAAAATTAGGCCGCTCTACACTAAGCGATGCCGCTCCAGAGTTCCACTTCCAATAGATTAACGGGTATAGTGACTACTATTGAAGTTGAAACAGAAGCAATGCCCTACGAAGCAACGGAAATTACACGGGAGTCATTATGACCTGGGAATACGGGCTGATTGGTTTAGTGATTGGCATTATTGTCGGCGCGGTCGCAATGCGTTTTGGCAACAAGAAACTGCGCGAACAGCGCACCATGCAGTATGAACTGGAAAAATCCAAAGCAGAGCTGGCGGATTACCGCGAAGAACTGACTAACCATTTTGCACGCAGTGCGGAACTGCTGGATAACATGGCGCGTGATTACCGCCAGCTGTACCAGCATATGGCGAAAGGGTCTAACGACCTGCTGCCTAATCTGCCTGGCGAGAAGAACCCGTTTGCCTACCAGCTGACGGAAGCGGAAGCGGATAACGATCAGGCGCCGGTTCAGATCCCGCGCGATTACTCCGATGGCGCATCCGGCCTGTTACGTGGCGAACGCGCACCGCGCAATTAATCTTTTGGGGCACAGCGACGCTGTGCCCTTTTTGTTTACCGAACCCTTGCCCCAAACAACTGTCACACGTTTTTAATCCCCTTTTCACAGCGAGAGCGTTGTAGCAATGAAAAAACCAGCACGCCTGTTAAGCGCATTAGCCTTGAGCATTGGGATGAGTCTGGCCGCCGCACCGAACGCGCTGGCAACTCTTCCGGCACAAATCCAGGGGCAGGCACTGCCGAGCCTGGCACCGATGCTGGAAAAAGTGTTGCCCGCCGTGGTCAGTGTGCATGTGGAAGGCACCGAGACCAACGCGCAGGGGCAGGATCTGCCTGAGCCGCTGAAACGCTTCTTTGGTCAGATGCCGGGGCAAAACCAGCAGCCGCAGCCTTTTGAAGGACTCGGTTCCGGTGTGATCATCGATGCCGCTAAAGGTTATATCCTCACCAACAACCATGTGGTCAACGGCGCCGACAAAATCAGCGTTCAGCTGAGCGACGGCAACGAATATGACGCAAAACTGATTGGTCATGACGAGCAAACCGATATCGCGTTGATTCAGGTGCAGGGGGCGAAAAACCTGACGCAGGTGAAAATCGCCGACTCCGATACCCTCAAAGTGGGTGACTTCGCCGTGGCGATTGGCAACCCGTTTGGCCTGGGTCAGACTGCCACCTCCGGTATTATCTCGGCGCTGGGTCGCAGTGGCCTGAATCTCGAAGGGCTGGAAAACTTTATTCAGACCGATGCCGCCATCAACCGCGGCAACTCCGGCGGCGCGCTGGTTAACCTTAATGGCGAGTTGATTGGTATCAACACCGCGATTCTGGCCTCCAGCGGCGGCAATATCGGTATCGGTTTTGCTATCCCGAGCAACATGGCGATGAATCTCGCGCAGCAGCTGATTCAGTTTGGCGAAGTCAAACGCGGACAGCTCGGCATCAAAGGCACTGAGATGACCGCCGATATGGCGAAAGCGTTTAACGTGGATGCGCAACGCGGCGCATTCGTCTCTGAAGTGTTGCCAAAATCGGCGGCGGAAAAAGCCGGGATCAAAGCGGGCGATATCATCACCTCGATTAACGACAAGCCGATCACCAGCTTTGCCGAACTGCGGGTGAAAATCGGTACCACACCGCCGGGCCAGCAGGTGAAACTTGGCCTGCTGCGCGATGGCAAGCCGATCACCGTTGACGTCACTCTGGAACAAAGCGCGCAGAGCACCGCCAGTGCGCAGCTGCTCTCTCCGGCCTTGCAGGGCGCAACCCTGAGCGATGGCGCCACCAAAACCGGTGATAAAGGCGTGAAAGTCGACGCCATCACCAAAGGCACACCGGCTGAGCAGGTGGGTCTGCAAAAGGATGATGTGATTATTGGCGTGAACCGCAACCGGGTGGAGAGCCTGGCGGAAATGCGCAAAGTGCTGGAGGCAAAACCGCCGGTGCTGGCGCTGAATGTGGTGCGTGGCGACGAAAGTATTTACCTGCTATTGCGATAATCCTCGCAACAGGCGGACAAGCAGGTGTTTGTCCGCCTTTCTCATGCTATTCTGCCCTGCGATCTTATCCGGCTTAAACTAACACCATGTTTCTTAAACTTTTGCGTTCTGTGGTGATGGGCCTGATTGTTGCGGGCATTCTGCTGGCAGCAATCCCAACACTCCGCATGGGCACCAGTGCCCTGATTGAACATGACAGCTCTGATGATGAAGCACCCTTCAGTTTTAATCCGGGTGTGCGCCGTGCTGTGCCTGCGGTAGTCAACGTCTATAATCGCAGCGCCCATGGCAACAACAATCGCGGCATCACCACGCTGGGTTCCGGCGTGATCATGAACGGAAAAGGCTACATCCTTACCAACAAACACGTCATCAATAATGCCGACCAGATTATCGTCGCGTTGCAGGATGGCCGCTTCTTTGAAGCGACGCTGGTAGGTTCCGACGCCATGACCGATCTGGCGGTGCTGAAAATCAGCGCATCGAATCTGCCGGTGATCCCGATTAACCCGAAACGCGTCCCGCATATTGGCGATGTGGTGATGGCTATCGGTAACCCCTACAACCTTGGTCAGACCGTCACTCAAGGCATCATCAGCGCCACCGGACGCGTGGGCCTCAGCTCCTCGGGTCGTCAGAATTTCCTGCAAACCGATGCTTCCATCAACCAGGGTAACTCCGGCGGAGCACTGATCAACTCGCTGGGCGAGCTGATGGGCATCAATACCCTGACGTTTGATAAAAGCAACGATGGCGAGACGCCGGAAGGGATTGGTTTCGCGATTCCGACCGTACTGGCGACCAAAATCATGGATAAGCTGATTCGTGATGGCCGGGTGATCCGTGGCTATATCGGCATTACCGGGCGCGAGCTGCCGCCGTTGCATGGTCAGGGCAGTACGCTTGATCGGGTGCAGGGCATCATCGTCAGCGAAGTGACGCCGGGTGGTCCTGCCGATCATGCCGGGATTCAGGCCAACGATGTGCTGCTGAGCGTTAACGGCAGACCGGCGGTTTCCGCGCAGGAAACCATGGATCAGGTGGCGGAGATTCGTCCGGGTTCAATCATCAATGTGCAGGTTCTGCGCAATGAGCAGAAAATGAATCTGCCGGTGACTATCGAGGAATTCCCGCAGAGCGGCAACTAAGCGGGGATTAACTTCTTTCTAATTCCCTAAATAATTCAGGCTGCCGGAAGGCGGCAAGGGTGAAAATCCCCAGCCGCTTACTCAGGTAAGTGACTGGGGTGAGCGGCCACAGCCAACGCACCTGCCGCCTGAAGTATGACGGGGATTCAGCTGCGATCGACCGGGAAGGCGATCACTTCACTCAACGAGCTGGCTTTCAGCGCCAGCATAATCAAGCGATCCACGCCCAGCGCCACGCCAGAACAGGCAGGCATCCCATGCGCCAGCGCATCCAGCAGATTGGTGTCGATAGGATGCTGCGGCAGACCACGCGCCGCACGACGGCGATTGTC
Source organism: Pantoea sp. X-Soil-TKNS-1207 (assembly GCF_059730485.1). Lineage (NCBI taxonomy): Bacteria > Pseudomonadati > Pseudomonadota > Gammaproteobacteria > Enterobacterales > Erwiniaceae > Pantoea > Pantoea sp. X-Soil-TKNS-1207. The sequence continues at coordinate 527,998 of NZ_AP035958.1, read as the reverse complement.
CTGCTCAAAACGCTGGCGCTGCTCGCGGCTGTCAGTCAGCTCACGGAAACCGTTCGCCAGCTCCACCCCTTTGTAATAAACCTCAAAACGCTCCGCCACGCGGTGATCTTCGGTGCTGATCTCAGCCAGCGCAGCCTGGCTGGCCGGGAAATGGTAGACGAAGGTCGGTTTATCGATACCGATTTTCGGCTCCACGCCCAGCATAAACAGCAGCTGCAATAAGGTGTCGCGATCGTCTTCATCACGCGCCAGCTCACCATCACCGAGTTTTTCCGCCGCTTCGCGCAGCTGCGCTTTGTCCGCAGATAACGGGTCCAGCTCGAGATGACGGATAAACGCCTGCTGATACGACAGGGACTCCGCGCTGTCGCACTCCAGCACCTGTTGCAGCAAATCGTCGACTTCATTCATCAGACGATACATATCGTAGTGCGGGCGATACCACTCCAGCATGGTGAATTCAGGGTTGTGATGACGCCCCGCTTCTTCATTGCGGAAACTGCGACCCAGCTGATAAATCGGGCCGCTGCCAGCCGCCAGCAGGCGCTTCATATGGTATTCCGGGCTGGTCATCAGCCAGAGATCGCGTCCTTCACTGGCGCCGGGGCCAACAAAGCGCGTCTGGAACGGTACCAGATGGATGTCCGTGATGGTCGCCTGGCTCATCGCCGGGGTATCAACCTCCAGCACGCCGCGATCGGCAAAGAAACGTCGAATTTCCGCCATGATAGCGGCACGTTTCAACAAATTGGCAATGGGTGCGCTCGGCTGCCAGCTTGCCGTTTCGCTCATGTTGATGACTCCTTATACAGATAAGGGGTGGAAGTCTACCCGTAATGACGATGGCAAACAACGCGCCTGCAACCTGACGTCGCACGGGTCTATACTTAAGCAGTTAATATCACAAAGGAATCCCACGATGTCACCATGGAAAACCCTGTTTGCCAGCCTCAGCGCCTTTCTCTCCGTAGCCTGTTCCACCACGCCGCCGAAAAATGTCACGGTGGTCACAGGTTTCGACAGCCAGCGCTATCTCGGCCAGTGGTATGAAATCGCCCGGCTGGATCATCGTTTTGAACGCGGTCTGGAGCAGGTCACCGCCAGCTACAGCCCGCGCGAAGATGGCGGTCTGAAAGTGGTCAATCGCGGTTTCAATGCGCAAAAGCAGCAGTGGCAGGAAAGTACAGGTAAAGCCTTCTTTACCGGCGACCCGCAGCGCGCGGCGCTCAAAGTCTCGTTCTTTGGCCCCTTCTATGGCGGCTATAACGTTATTGCATTGGATAAAGAGTATCGCTGGGCGCTGGTGTGCGGTCCGAATCGTCATTATCTGTGGATTCTGTCGCGCACGCCGCAACTGGATGAAAGCATCAAACAGCAGCTGGTGCAGCAGGCCCGTCAGGCAGGGTTTCCAGTGGAGGAGTTAATCTGGGTAAAACAGGGATAGAGGGAAAATCCGGTACGAAACCGCGTTTCGCACCGGTTGGACATTACTCCGCGCTGCGCTGAATCGCCTTGCCGCCAGCCTGAACATCTTCTCCGACACCACGGGTGGTGTTACAGGCAGAAAGCAGAGAGGAAAGCAGCAGTACCGAGAAAATCGCGACAATACTTTTCTTTAACATAACAATATCCTTTTTGGTTGCAGTAAAAGTACAGCCTCTAAAGCATAGCTGTTATATGCAACGCTGCGGCGTGGAGCCGCGCAAAAAGGAAATGTCCTGGCGATTACTTAGCGGCGTGTGAAATCGCGCCACCCAGATGGGAGACATCTTCACCGAAGCCGTGAAAAGTGTTGCAGGCACTTAATGCCGAAGAGACCAGCAACGCAAAGGCGACGAATTTTGCCAACTTTTTCATTATTCTGAACTCACTTAGAAAAAAGGCGCATCGAAGATGCGCCTGATGTGACGATTATTTTACGCGAGAAACGTATTCGCCAGAGCGGGTGTCCACTTTAACTACTTCGCCAATCTGCACGAACAACGGCACTTTAACCACAGCGCCGGTTGCCAGCGTGGCTGGCTTACCGCCAGTACCTGCGGTATCACCCTTCAGGCCCGGATCGGTTTCAATCACTTCAGCTTCGATAAAGTTCGGCGGCTGAACGGCAATGGCTTTGTTGTTCCACAGGGTAACGATACAATCCGCGTTGTCCTGCAGCCACTTCTGCACGTCTTCCAGCACCTTGGATTCAACCTGATACTGCTCAAAGCTTTCCGGGTGCATGAAGTAGAAGAAGTCACCGTCGTTGTAGGAGTACTGCAACGTCATATCAACCACGTCTGCGCCTTCGGCAGAGTCAGTTGATTTGAAGGTTTTCTCAACGCGAGAACCGGTCAGCAGACGACGCATTTTTACGCGTGCGAATGCCTGGCCTTTACCCGGCTTAACGAACTCACTGGATTCGATGGAATACGGCTCGCCTTCGAACATGATTTTAAGACCGGAACGAAAATCGTTGCTAAGATAAGTCGCCATAAAGGCCCTCTGTAAATATTGAACTGGTAATAGCCAAAAAAATGGCACACATTGTAACCCTAAATCCCCCTTCCAGAGAAGATTGGTTGCAGCAACTTGCTGATGTTGTCACCGATCCTGCTGAATTACTGCAACTTTTAGCTCTCGATCGCCATCCGGAATTGGCCGAAGGCACTGAGGCGCGGCGACTTTTTGCCTTGCGCGTCCCCCGATCGTTCATTCAACGCATGAAAATCGGCGATGCGCAGGACCCGCTGCTGTTGCAGGTGTTAACCAGCCGTCAGGAATTCAATGATGCGCCAGGTTACAGCACCGACCCGCTTGATGAGCAAAGCAGCGTGGTGCCGGGTTTACTGCATAAGTATAGAAACCGCGCGCTGTTGTTGGTAAAAGGCGGCTGTGCGGTTAACTGCCGCTACTGCTTCCGCCGCCATTTTCCGTATCAGGATAATCAGGGGAATAAACGCAACTGGCAGGCCGCCATCGACTATATTGCCGCCCATCCGGAGCTGGATGAGATTATCTTCTCGGGTGGCGATCCGCTGATGGCGAAGGATCACGAGCTGGCCTGGCTGGTTGCGGCGCTGGAGAGAATCCCGCATCTGAAGCGTCTGCGCATTCACAGCCGGTTACCGGTGGTGATCCCGGCACGCATCACCGAAGGCTTGTGCCAGCTGCTGTCCAACACGCGTTTGCAGGTGCTGATGGTGAGCCATATCAACCACGCGCAGGAGATCGATGATGAACTGCGCTACGGGATGCAGATGCTGAAACGAGCGGGCGTCACGCTGCTCAATCAGAGCGTGCTGCTGCGCGGCGTTAATGATAATGCCCACCAGCTGGCCGATCTCAGCAATGCGCTGTTTGATGCCGGCATTCTGCCGTATTACCTGCATGTGCTGGATAAGGTGCAGGGCGCGGCGCATTTCTTCGTGCCGGACGATGAAGCGCGGGCGCTGATGCGTGAATTGCTGACCCTGGTATCGGGTTACATGGTGCCGAAGCTGGCACGCGAAATCGGCGGGGAGCCGAGCAAAACGCCGCTGGATTTACAGCTGCGGCAGGAATAAAAATGGCCGCTGATCGGCGGCCATCTTTGTGTATCTATGCCGTTATGGGCATTTGTATACCTGGCCGCTCATTTTGCTGTCGAGCGGGGCAAACGCAGACAGCAGATTCTGCGTTGGGCTGGTGGCGCCATAGATGGTGTTGCCACCCATTTCCGCCGCGCGGTTGCGCAGGTCGTTAGCTGCGCCACGCAGTGAACTGCCCTCACCGCCTGAACCGCTCAGCCAGTTACTCTGTGAACCCGTGACATTTCCCAGAAGCTGGCATTGGCTGCCCGGTTGCTGATCGACGAAAGTCACGCGCTCGCCGCTGGCGCTCAATTGGGTTGAGCTGCTGCAGCCCGCCAGCAGTAAACTACCGACTGCCAGTCCGAGCAAGAGGTTAATCCGCATTGTAATCCCCATTTATTATCATCAGTGTCGGGCGGCAGCGTAGCAGAAAAGCGCACTTTTTTTCTGAACATTCATTGCCCTAAACCCGGAAAGCCGAAGTATTGCGCCCTTACTTATACCCTTTCGCCAGCAAAAGAAAAACCCCTGACCGTTGCCGATCAGGGGTTCTCAGATGACTTAAGCAGCCAACGGCAATTACATCATGCCGCCCATACCGCCCATGCCACCCATACCGCCAGCGCCGCCGCCTAAATCAGGTGCGTCGCCTTTCGGCAGGTCGGTCACCATGCACTCGGTGGTGATCATCAGGCCAGCCACAGAAGCCGCGTACTGCAGGGCAGAACGGGTTACTTTGGTCGGATCCAGAATACCGAAGTCGATCATGTTGCCGTATTCTTCAGTCTGCGCGTTGTAACCGTAGTTACCGTCGCCCGCTTTCACGTTGTTGGCAACCACAGACGGTTCTTCACCGGCGTTAGAAACGATCTGACGCAGCGGAGCTTCCATCGCGCGCAGCGCAACTTTGATACCGACGTTCTGATCTTCGTTCACGCCTTTCAGGTCAACCAGCTGTGCCGCAACGCGTACCAGCGCCACGCCACCACCTGCAACCACGCCTTCTTCAACCGCAGCACGGGTTGCGTGCAGGGCATCTTCAACGCGAGCTTTCTTCTCTTTCATTTCAACTTCAGTTGCTGCGCCCACTTTCAGTACGGCTACGCCGCCTGCCAGTTTCGCTACGCGCTCCTGCAGTTTTTCTTTGTCGTAGTCAGACGTGGCTTCTTCAGCCTGCTGGCGAATCTGCGCTACGCGACCGGTAATCGCCGCTTCATCACCCACACCGTCGATGATGGTGGTGGTGTCTTTGTTGATGACTACGCGTTTTGCCTGGCCCAGATCTTCCAGCGCTGCTTTTTCCAGCTCCATACCGATCTCTTCAGAGATAACGGTACCGCCAGTCAGGATAGCGATATCCTGCAGCATGGCTTTACGACGGTCGCCGAAGCCCGGCGCTTTCACAGCGGCAACTTTCACGATACCGCGCATGGTGTTCACCACCAGCGTAGCCAGCGCTTCGCCTTCCACGTCTTCAGCGATGATCAGCAGCGGTTTGCCAGCTTTGGCAACGGCTTCCAGCACCGGCAGCATTTCGCGGATGTTAGAGATTTTTTTGTCAGCCAGCAGAATGAACGGGCTTTCCAGTTCAATCGCACCGGTTTCCGGTTTGTTGATGAAGTACGGAGACAGGTAACCGCGGTCGAACTGCATACCTTCAACCACGTCCAGTTCGTCTTGCAGACCGGTACCTTCTTCAACGGTGATAACGCCTTCTTTACCCACTTTTTCCATCGCCTGAGCGATCAGGGTACCGACGCTTTCATCGGAGTTGGCAGAAATGGTACCAACCTGAGCAATAGCTTTAGAGTCAGAGCATGGCACTGACAGCGCTTTCAGCTGTTCAACAGCAGCGATAACCGCTTTGTCGATACCGCGCTTCAGGTCCATCGGGTTCATGCCAGCGGCAACAGCTTTCAGGCCTTCGTTAACGATGGACTGAGCCAGTACTGTTGCAGTGGTGGTGCCGTCGCCTGCTGCGTCGTTCGCTTTAGAGGCAACTTCTTTCACCATCTGTGCACCCATGTTTTCGAACTTGTCTTCCAGCTCGATTTCACGCGCTACAGAAACACCATCTTTAGTGATGGTCGGTGCACCAAAAGATTTATCCAGAACCACGTTACGGCCTTTCGGGCCCAGGGTAACTTTTACTGCATCTGCCAGTACGTTCACGCCACGCAGCATTTTTACGCGTGCGTCATTACCGAATTTTACGTCTTTAGCTGCCATTTCAAATATCCCTTAAATTCGTTTCGTTCAGTGAATTACGCTTCAACAATCGCCAGAATGTCGCTTTCAGAGATGATCAGCACTTCTTCGTTATCGATTTTCTCGGTTTTCGCGCCATAACCTTCGTTGAAAATCACCAGATCACCCACTTTCACGTCCAGCGGCTTCACGTCGCCACTTTCCAGGATGCGGCCATTGCCGACAGCCAGAACTTCACCGCGAGTTGACTTGCCTGCTGCGGAGCCGGTCAGAACGATGCCGCCAGCTGATTTAGCTTCAACTTCTTTACGCTTGACGATAACGCGATCGTGCAACGGACGAATTTTCATTTGATAGCTCTCCTTTGAGAAGTCCAATCATTCATTTTGGGTTGAACGCCGGGCTGCATGGCTTCCGGCCTCGTGGTGGAAGAGATTAGGGCTAATAAAGAGCGTTTCAAGGGGGAAATCAGAAAAAATTTTCGTTTCTGTAACAGATGGCGAAAAAGGCAGCAAAAAGGCGGCTTACGCCGCCTTGTATTAATGCTGATCTTTGTCGTGACCGATACGATCGCTCTCTTTGCGCTCGTATTCACCGTCAACGGTGAAACCGCTGTCCGGGCCAGCGCCGGGGCCACGCCACACGCGCAGGTGCGGCATCAGCTTCAGCGTCAGATGCTTCTGCACCGGCGGCAACAGTAGCAGCAGGCCGAGGAAATCGGTGAAAAAGCCGGGCAACAGCAGCAGGAAGCCGGAAATGATCAGCGAAACACTTTTGACCATCTCCGCCGCCGGGCTTTCGTTACGCGCCAGCTTCTCCTGCATCAGCATAAAGTTTTTCACACCCTGATTTTTCACCAGCGACACACCGATACAGGAGGTGAAAATCACCAGCAGCATGGTGAGCAGGACGCCCATCACATGCGCAACCTGGATGAAAAGCGTGATCTCAATCCAGGCCAGAACAAAAAAAATCACAAACGGTAACCAGCGCACCGATATCTCCTGTGAGTTGAGGCTGCTTCGCTTCATGCCAGGCAGCAGAATGGGATGACCCGAGAGGCCGTAAAGAAAGAGATGGGCATTTAGACCGGCGATTTCAACCGATCCTGCCAAATTTTTCCGGGTGAGCTAAAATTGTGACAAGCATCACATATCGTTATTACCGGTACGGCAGCAATTACCCGTAAAGTGATCTGTGCACAGGCTTTTCTGTAATGACAGAATATGATCGTGCTCGCCAGACCGAAGATGGATAAAATGTCGGCGCTGGTATTCCACGACAATATAATTGCATCACCTGCACGTGACTCGTCGCCCGTCTCTGATCGCCTCAGAATGCGCCCGACAGCCACTCAGCAGCAATAATAAGAAGGTAATCATGGCGAACAACATTCGTATCGAAGAAGACCTGTTAGGCATGCGTGAAGTTCCGGCAGACGCCTACTACGGTGTTCATACTCTGCGTGCGATTGAGAACTTCTATATTAGTAACAGTAAAATCAGCGACATACCCGAATTCGTTCGCGGTATGGTGATGGTGAAGAAAGCAGCCGCGCTCGCCAACAAAGAGCTGCAAACCATTCCGCGCAATATCGCTAACACCATTATTCAGGCCTGCGATGAAGTACTGAACAATGGCAAATGCATGGATCAATTCCCGGTTGACGTCTATCAGGGCGGCGCGGGCACCTCAGTCAACATGAACACCAATGAAGTGCTGGCAAATATCGGCCTTGAGCTGATGGGCCATCACAAAGGTGAATACCAGTATCTCAATCCTAACGATCATGTGAATAAGTGTCAGTCCACCAACGACGCTTACCCCACCGGCTTCCGTATTGCAGTTTACACCTCCATCCTGAAACTGATCGACGCCATCAACCAACTGGGCGAAGGCTTCCAGCGTAAAGCGGTGGAATTCGAAAACATCCTGAAAATGGGCCGTACCCAGTTGCAGGACGCAGTACCGATGACTCTCGGCCAGGAGTTCCACGCGTTTAACGTGCTGCTGAACGAAGAGACGCGCAGCATTCTGCGCACCGCTGAACTGTTGCTGGAAGTGAACCTGGGCGCCACCGCCATCGGTACGCGTCTCAACACTCCGGATGGCTATCAGCAGCTGGCCGTGCAGCGCCTGGCGGAAGTCAGCAACCTGCCGGTCGTCCCGGCGGAAGATCTGATTGAAGCCACCTCTGACTGCGGCGCTTACGTGATGGTGCACTCCTCGCTGAAACGTCTGGCGGTGAAGCTGTCGAAAATCTGTAATGACCTGCGTCTGCTCTCCTCCGGCCCGCGCGCTGGCCTGAATGAAATCAACCTGCCTGAATTGCAGGCTGGTTCGTCCATCATGCCTGCCAAGGTGAACCCGGTGGTGCCAGAGGTCGTGAACCAGGTGTGCTTCAAAGTGATCGGTAACGACATCACCGTCACCATGGCCGCCGAGTCCGGTCAGTTGCAGCTCAACGTCATGGAGCCGGTTATCGGCCAGGCGCTGTTTGAATCCATCAGCATCCTGACCAACGCCTGCTACAACCTGCTGGAGAAATGCATCAACGGCATCACCGCCAACAAAGCGGTGTGTGAAGCCTATGTCTTCAACTCCATCGGCATCGTCACTTACCTCAACCCGTACATTGGCCACCACAACGGTGACATCGTCGGGAAAATCTGTGCCGAAACCGGGAAAAGCGTCCGTGAAGTGGTGCTGGAACGTGGCCTGCTAACCGAAGCTGAGCTGGATGATATTTTCTCCATTCAGAACCTGATGTTCCCGGCCTACAAAGCCAAACGCTACACCGACGAAAACGAACAGTAATACGTTTTCAGATCACGTTGTGGAAAGCACGCCCGTATAAAATGCGGGCGTGCTTTTTTCGTTTTGGCGACTACAACTAAATAACCGCTGGGTGCAGCGTACTTCAGGGAGTGAAAACAAATGGTGGTGGTGGAGTTAGCGATCGTTCTGCTGGCGATCTGGCTGGGTGCGCGTCTCGGCGGCATCGGCATTGGTTTCGCGGGCGGGCTAGGGGTGCTGGTGCTGACGCTGTTTTGCGGCATGAAACCGGGCGCGATTCCCTTTGATGTGATTGAAATCATCATGGCGGTGATCGCAGCGATTGCTGCTATGCAGGTCGCGGGCGGCATGGATTATCTGGTCAGTCTGGCTGAGCGTCTGCTGCGCCGCCATCCACGTTACGTCACCTTCCTTGCGCCGCTGGTTACCTATGTTATGACGTTGCTGGCTGGCACCGGCCACACCGCGTTTTCCACCCTGCCGGTGATTGCAGAAGTTGCGAAAGAACAGGGCGTGCGCCCTTCGCGTCCCCTCTCCATCGCCGTGGTGGCCTCGCAAATCGCTATCACTGCGTCACCACTCTCGGCCGCCGTGGTGTTCTTCGCCTCGCTGCTGGAACCGCGCGGCGTCAGCTATCTGACGCTGCTGGGCGTGGCGCTGCCGTCGACGATGCTGGCCATCTTCTGCGCCGCCATCGTCACCAACTTCCTCGGTAAAGAACTCCAGGATGATGAGGTTTATCAGGCACGTCTGGCGAAGGGGGAAGTCCGGCTGCGCGGCGCCCAGGTGTTTGACCTTAAACCGGGGGCGAAACGTTCGGTAGGACTGTTCCTGATCGGCATTATCGCCGTGGTGCTGTACGCCACCGCCATCAGCGACAGCGTCGGGCTAATTCCCCATCCGCTGCTGCCACGTAACGAAGCCATCGTGGTCTTTATGCTGACCGTCGCAACGCTAATCAGCCTGACCTGCAAAATCGACACCGGCGAGATCCTCAGCGCCAGTACCTTCAAATCCGGCATGAGCGCCTGTATCTGCGTGATGGGCGTGGCCTGGCTGGGCGATACTTTTGTCAAAGCGCATCTTGACGTTATTGAAGCCGTGGCGGGCGATATGTTGCAAAGCTACCCGTGGCTGCTGGCGCTGGTGCTGTTCTTTGCCGCCACCCTGCTCTACTCCCAGGCAGCAACCACCAAAGCACTGATGCCCGCCGCGCTGCTGCTGGGCGTATCGCCCCATGCGGCAATTGCCTCGTTTGCCGCGGTCTCCGCCCTGTTTGTGCTGCCAACCTATCCCACCCTGCTGGCGGCCGTCGAAATGGACGACACCGGCTCAACGCGCATCGGCAAATATGTGTTTAATCACTCCTTTATTGTGCCCGGCGTGCTGGCCATCGCCTTCTCGGTGCTGTTCGGTTTCCTGTTTGGCAGCCTGATCCTGTAGCGTGGTTACATCCTGTAAACCTTGTGTTAAACAGGCCGTGTTATCATCACCGCTTTCGCCACCGGAGCTTTTCATGAGCATCAATTCTGCGGTGGTCGTGCTTTGCACGGCCCCGGACCAGGCCTGTGCCGAGCAACTGGCCGCTCGCGCGCTCAGCGCCAGACTGGCCGCCTGTGTCACACTGCTGCCGGGCGCGACCTCATTTTATGTCTGGGAAGGCCAGCTGGAGCAGACCAGCGAAGTACAGATGCTGCTCAAGTGCGATACCCAACATCAGCAGGCGCTGATGGATTTACTCAAAGCGGCGCATCCTTATGATGTGCCCGAAATGCTGGCGCTGCCGGTACAACATGGAGACAGTGAATACTTGTCATGGCTGCACGCATCTCTCGCCTGATCGGCATCTGCCTGGCGCTGTTTATCAGCTTGTCAGCTCAGGCCTCAATCTTTTCGCCCAGCAACAACAATCGCTTTGTGCCGGTTGATCAGGCCTTTGGCTTTGATTTCAGCCAGCAGGCCAATCAGCTGAATCTCAACTGGAAAGTGAAATCGGGCTACTACCTGTATCGTCAGCAAATCCACGTCACGCCGCAGAAGGCGCAGATTGCGCCGCTGGCGTTGCCGCAGGGGCAGCCGCATGAGGATGAGTTTTTTGGTAAAAGCGAAATCTATCCGCAGGATTTACAGCTGCCGGTAACGATCCGTCAGGCCAGTGACGGTGCCACCCTGACGGTTACCTATCAGGGCTGCGCCGCCGCCGGTTTCTGCTATCCGCCGGAAACCCGCTCGGTGCCGCTTAACGCCGTCGCCGCTAATCAGGCCGCGCCGGTCAGCACGCAACCGATCCGCCAGAGCACCCCGCTGCCGTTCTCGCCGCTGTGGGCGCTGTTGATTGGTATTGGCGTCGCCTTCACCCCTTGCGTGCTGCCGATGTACCCGCTGATCTCCGGCATTATTCTCGGCGGCCCGCGTCGCTTCTCGCTCGGACGGCTTTTTGCCCTGGCGATGGTTTACGTCCAGGGCATGGCGCTGACCTACACCCTGCTGGGGGTGATTGTTGCCGCCGCCGGTCTGCGCTTCCAGGCGGCATTGCAGCATCCTTACGTGCTAATCGGCCTCTCGGTCGTGTTTACGCTGCTGGCGCTGTCGATGTTTGGCCTGTTCACGCTGCAACTGCCCGGTAGCGTACAAACGCGTTTAGCGCTGTGGAGCAACCGCCAGCAGGGCGGCTCGCTGCCCGGCGTATTTATGATGGGCGCGCTGGCGGGTCTGATCTGCTCGCCCTGCACCACCGCGCCGCTTAGCGCCATCCTGCTGTATATCGCCCAGAGCGGCAATCTGCTGGCCGGGGCGGGCACCTTGTGGCTCTATGCCCTGGGTATGGGCCTGCCGCTGATTGCCGTCACGCTGTTTGGCAATAAACTGCTGCCGAAAAGCGGCCCCTGGATGCAGAGCGTTAAAGAAGGGTTTGGTTTTGTGATCCTGGCGCTGCCGGTGTTCCTGCTGGAGCGCGTCATTGGCGACCTGTGGGGCCTGCGTCTGTGGAGCCTGCTGGGCGTGGCGTTCTTTGCCTGGGCATTCAGCCTGAGCCTGCGTGCGCAGGGTAAATGGCGCATCATGCAGGTTGTGATGCTCGCCGCCGCGCTGGTCTGCGCCCGTCCGTTGCAGGATTGGGCGTTCGGCAGTAGCGGCAGCGCGCAACAAACCGTGGCGCATCTGCCTTTCCAGCCGATTGCCAGCGCGGCACAGCTTGATTCCGCGCTGCAACAGGCGCAGGGGCGCATCACCATGGTCGATCTCTATGCCGACTGGTGTGTCGCCTGTAAAGAGTTTGAGAAATACACCTTTAGCGACACTAAAGTGCGCGACGCCCTGAATCAGGCGCAGCTGTTGCAGGCCAACGTGACCGCTAACGATGCGCAGGACAACGCCCTGTTGCAGCATTTGCAGGTACTGGGTTTGCCAACCATTCTGTTTTTTGATGCGCAGGGCAAAGAGATCCCCGACTCACGCGTTACCGGTTTCCTTAACGCCGACGATTTCCGCGCACATTTGCACAATCTGTCGCGTTAAACGACACTGGAGCTGGACACTGCCCGTTCGCACGCCGGACTGGCCCGCATACCAGAGGAGAGTCACTTGCACCGTGAACAGATACTCGAGCATGCGTTGAATGTGCTCGAACAGCGCGGCCTTGCCGCGACCACCTCATTGCAGCAACTGGCTGGCGAAAGCGATCTGTCGCCGCAGCAGCTGGAACGCTACTGGCCGGATCGCGATGCGCTGCTGTATGACGCGCTGCGTTATCACGGTCAGCAAATTGATAGCTGGCGACGCCAGATTCAGCTCAATGAACACCTCAGCGCCGCCACCAAACTGCTCGCACGTTATGAAGTGCTGGCGGAACACGTCAGCAAGGGGCGCTTCCCCGGTTGCCTGTTTATTGCCGCCTGTAGTTTCTATCCCCAGCCCGATCAACCGATACATCAGTTGGCCGAACAGCAAAAACGCGCCTCCTGGCAATTCACCCATGAGATTCTGGTCGAACTGGCGCTGGATAACCCGACGATGGTCGCCGATCAGCTGGAGTTAATCCTCGAAGGTTGCCTGAGCAGGCTGCTGGTGAAACGTAACCTACAGGATGTCGCGATGGCGCGCCGTCTGGCCGAAGACGTGCTGAGCATTGCGCTGTGTCGCCAGAACGGAGCACTAACCTGACGATTTTGACCGCTCTGACTGAAAAGCAGGCAATCAATCACGTTTCCTCCGGTTTTTTCGCAAAAGCCGTTGACGACCGAAAGCCATTAGGGTTTAATGCGCCCCGTTGCCCGAATAGCTCAGTCGGTAGAGCAGGGGATTGAAAATCCCCGTGTCCCTGGTTCGATTCCGGGTTCGGGCACCAAAATTCAGAAAACCCAGCCTTATGGCTGGGTTTTTGCTTTTCTGCGTCCTTAATTTCCCTTTTGACAAAAGATCGCAGGCGTACAGCCAACCACCGTAACATCACTGTCGCTGGCAACCCACAACAGGTTGCGGTACTGACTTGCCAGCGGATTGATTGACTGGCTGCCATCAAGGGACAGCTCCCCGATTTTTAGCAACTCAGACTGCGCGTTAACTTTCTCTGCCACTTCTTCTGCCCAGGCAAAACGGTCCGTGGTATGAAGCCCACCGATCTCCAGCGGAATTTGCACCCCGCTCTTTTTATGGCGGATCTGAAACACCATTTTTTCCGGCAGCGTCGACAGCTCCTGGGTAAAGAGTCCGGCAGGCAATGCGTGGTCCTCATGGTTGTTCATACGCCATTTCTCGTCAGTCGCCACAGCCGGAAGAAACGCAAGCTGGACAGTAGCGCCCTGCCATTTCTCGCCTTTTGGTAGCCAAAAATGGTTGCGGTACGAACTGGCCAGCGGCGTAATAACACCGTTTTCCATCACACCGGCCTTCAGTGACCCTCCGCTACGGTTAATGGTTTCCGCCAGACGCAACGGCCAGACACCGGCGTCAAGGATGGACGCATCGGCGGCGGGCAACCTCAGCGTGCCGCCGTCCAGGATTTCGTCGTCAGCGGAGATCACTTGCCAGGTGATCTGCCGATGGCTGTCGAGCGGGGTGCCCTGCTCATCCGGCTGCGAGCCGCTAATCGCCAGCCCGGTGTCGTCATATTCGTCACCGATGGCGCCCAGCGGCCAGGCGTAGAGTTCGTTATTCACCGTAAAGTAAAGCGTGTCGCCCTGAATAACCGGGGATGTCAGGCGGGCAAGACGAGGAAGCGGCAGGGTAAACAGCGGGGTGAATGCAGTGCTCTCCGGGGAGAATCGGGCAACGCCGAGGATTTCATTGTCAACGTCCACGCTCCGGAACAACCGATAAACATCGCCGGTAGCCGGGTACTCAACCATTTTTTCCACGAAATGATACTGGTGATGACCCTCTTCGGTTTCCGGAGTGGCGACTTTCGCCACTTCATGCCCGGTCATGGCGTCCAGCGCATAGAGCGTGGAGGATGTTCCGGCATAAACCAGTGGCCTCTTTTGGTGCTGGAACTGAGGCAATAATGCATATCGAATCACGCCGGCTCCGCTCAGTATTTTACTCCAGTTAATGGTGTTTTTACCTTGCCCGGCAAGGACATCGTTGCAGCCAAAAGCCGGAGAAAACGCATTAAAGCCACAAACCAGATTATCTTTAACCGCAATCCCTTCCTGATTTTCAGTCACCGGCGCCGTATTTTCCTCGGACACACTATTGTCATCCGGCAGGAGGCCAATCCTGTACGCCTTATCGCACTCATTCATCTGACAGGAATTGGGCCTGTACTGCCCCTGTAGCAGCAGAAAGTGGTCATCTTTGCTGACTGCCGCATTGCGCCCCCAGACACGAAGATCTTGTGCAAAAACCGTCTGTTTTTCGGCAGGGTTAAGAACCCTAACGCTTGTCAGCGCCATCAAATCGCTTCGATTAATCCAGACAATATGGCGGCTGTCCGCGGGGATCAGCAGCTCGGGCGAATAGTTTTTCCTGAAATGTTCTTCAAAGATCAGTTCACTGCGTTTTTCTTCTGGCTGATGACGCCAGACCTGCGTCAGCTCTTTTTCAAAGTTATTCGTGGTGAGATAAAAAGATCCGTCTGAACCCGACCCGGCATAGAATGGCTCCAGCGTTGTGTCAGACAAAAAAGGGGTAATATGCTTACCGGTATTTAAATCCGCATATCCCGAAGGAGTAATAATATAAACATTGTTTTGCTTTGATTTTTCCAGCCCTAAAATGATTTCCGGGTACGTCTGGACAAGCTGTGGCTCCGCACTTTGCACGCTGCATGTAAATGCCAGCGTAAAAAGAGAAAGGAGAAAATAACCCTTTTTATTCATATCTGGTTCATCCTGATGAAAAATAAACAGAATGAAAATCGTCGCATACCCGCCATGCGAGTTAAATAATTTGCCTGCCAGTAATTTATGAATTAAACATGATCCTGACCAGGATAATATTCCCCAAAAGAAAACCAACCGGATAATCAGAAAACCCAGCCATAAGGCCGGGTTTTTGCTTTCTGGCGCCTCTATTTACAGCGCCACGTTTAAACACCAGACTCAATCGTCTAATACGGCAGGCTCCTGCAGGGGCCTGGGCTTAAACTTTTTTTGCTGATAGCGGCTAGGCCATATCTCTTCCGGCGGCACGCCAATGATGCTGGCAATAATATTCTCTCCCCTCGGCCAGGGCTTATTAAGCGCGTTGCCTAATGTTCCTGACGAGAGGCCGCTCTCCCTTGAAAGGGCGGATAGCGATTTCTTCTTTTTTCTTACTGCAGCGAGGATATCTTCCCTGTGCCAGTCAGTTGAGATATTTTCCAGTTCCATTTGTCTATCTCCGTTCGATTTTTTCAGCAAAGGCTTTGCATCAGTAGCCAGGCTGTTAATTATCTTAACATCCACCTGTTCATCAGATTTCATAATCACCCTCCCCCTTAACAGATTGAGTATGCATAGATGAAAATAAATGAGACAGCAACGTGATGGAAGTGGGTAAAACGCTTCCTGAAATCCTCAGAGTGCCGACATGAAAAGCAACCCCCCCCCCATGCCGATCAGGATAAAATAAAAAAATATTACTATTCATTGAGTTGACAAGAGAATATGACCCATAAGAAAAAATAGTCCATTACCGGATGAATACCGGCAACACCTTATTCTCATAATTTATTCAGCTTAACATCAGACTCTCAACGCTTTCATTTGGACTTCATAGGATCAGATAGCGGCGGATTGGCGAAAATCGAACCATCAACAGCGGTAAACAATATACACTATAACGCACCATCACATTTTTTCTACTTTCGCCACATTTAATGACAGCTTTTTTCTCATACTTCAATGAAGCACATCGGATTAATCATCACAATTAAATCGCCCCACAATAAAAACGTCAGCACCCATCCGCAATAAAAAACACCCCTGATTTTGAGAGCATCATTTAATTATCACAGAAAAATTTATTTTAAATCCCTGCTATTAATGTTGTTGTCAGAAAAATGGTTAAAAAGCTCTCGTTTATTATCACGCCGTTATTTCCCATTAGCGACCCAGCATCAAAAAGGGAATTTTTATGTCTGACAACCACATTGCACCCTATGCCAGACCACTGACGACGCCGCGACCCCAGTCTGTCACTAGCGCGCCTCGTCTGCACATCAGCAATATTATCCCAGCCATGCATCTACCATCATCGCTGAAGCCAGCGGCGGTGGCGCCATCTGCCCCAGCCTTCAGCAACAGCATCGCGACTCTGCACCCGCGAATTCCCCCTGCTGCGCCACATTATGCCCCTCCGCCTGTTTTGCCATCTCCGCCGCGCCTGGGGTCACTGGCCTCTCATCATCAGATATCTTTCGCTCCGCCACCCGCCCTGAAGAGTGATAACCAGGTAAAACGCTTCGTTGCCAGAAAAGACACGACCTTTCCTGCGGCCAATGCCCTTAACCTCACCCAGCTCAGCCTGGAACTGGCAGAACTGGGCAAGGGTGATTATCCGGCGACTTTCCCGCAGCAGGCGTTGCTGGTGTACATGGCAAAACGTCAGGGAAATAACGATACCAACCTGCCGCAGCCGGCAAAAAAAGGCCGTCTGAAACAGCAATCGTCTGAGTCAGCAAATTCCGCAGAGAGCGCCGGCAGTGCCACTGCTCCTCAGAAGGCGGAATCCCGGCCAGAATTTGTGCTGCGTATGATGCAAAACCCTGGGCTGCGCCTGCAGGATATCAGTGCCTGCTCTGGCGTCTCTGAACAGGACCTGCGCTACCGGCCGGAGTATAAAATCCTGTCCCCAAAGGGAGAGGCAGTGAGCAAAAGCCTCGAGCCACAGGGAAAGGATGAATCGGGCGCCGCTTTTGCCCGACGCGTCATTACCGCGAATTCCGACCTGAGCGAGGATGATCTTGCCGTTATAACTCAGCTGGATATCCGGCAGCTGCGCAAGCTGGGAATGACCAAAATGCTAACCATAGCGGCGGCGAAAGCCATGAACCAACGTCGCAAAGGAGCAGATGAAACCCCGCTGGAGTACGCTCGCATCATGCATATCCTGTTTCCCACGCTGACCATCAGTGAGCTGAGCGCCGTCTCAGAAATGGACGAAAACGACCTGTGGCAGCGACCTGAATTTAAAACGCTGTCGCCGCTGGGTGAGGAAGCCATAGCCAGATTGCCGAGGGATGAAGGAGAACTCCCGCTGGCGTGGGCCATCCGTATCTGGACGCAATTCCGACTGCCCTACGCCGATCTTTGCTATATCGCGGGGATGACCGAATCGAATATGCGCGGCAGGTCCGAGTTCAAAGAGCATTCGGACGTCGTTGAGGCGGCTCTGGCGATCACGCCTCGACGCGATAATGAGCGCAATACGGTTTTCGCGGTGCGCCTGAAAGCGGCTCATCCCCACCTGAATTTCCATGAACTCAGCGCTGCCTCAGGAGCAAGCCTCCAGGCGCTGCATCAGGTACCGGCACTGATACCGCTGACAAAAGACGCTGAGGCGGCACGCCTGGAAACCCCCCGAGGGAAAGAAATAGGCGAGGAAGGCGTAGACTGGGCCATACGTCTGCATAAGAAATATAAACACCTGACGATCAGAGAACTCAGCTCCATCACCCTGGTATACCCTTCGACCCTGCGCAGAACCGGGGAACTCAGATCGATCATTGACAGTAAGCAAGCGAAATCAGGCCCACGTCGCAAGCCCCGGCCGCTGAACACATAGCATTCCACCCCATGCAACGACAATGTCAACGCCATTCAGGAGATGGTGAATTTAAGGCACCCCGGAAAGAATGATGTCGCGATGAATTACCTGCGAACTTTGCAGGGAGATAAGTCGCCAGAGGAGTTCGCCGTTTTTCTGCGTCAAACCTTCTCCGCATTACCTCAGGAGAAGATAAAAACGCTGACCGGCTTAAGTAAACAGACGCTGCGTGATTTACCCGCGTTCCTGATACTGTCGCCTGATGGTGAGAAATTAGAGATCAGTATGCCCCGCAATGGCGGGGAGTCCGACGAGAATTACGCCCTCCGCCTGCTTAAGGTGCGCCCCAAACCGTCTTACCGGGATATCAGAATTCTGTCAGGGGTGAGTGAACGGCAGCTGCGTTATCGCTGGGAATATCAGACGCTGTCAGAGGTGGGAGAGCTGGCTGAGAAGACCACTGAGCGTGAGGATAAGGAGAGTTCGAAGGATTTTGCCCTGCGTCTGCAAAGGTGTTTTCCGGGTATTTTATACAGCGACCTCAGCTACCTGGCGAAAGAGGATATGCGGGAACTGCGCAAAATGGGGGTTCCCAAAGAGGCTCCGGTCAGAGACGCACAGAATTTCGTTATACCGACACCCACTGCCAGCAAGCGACGTCGCCCGGCCGCTTCCCCGGCGCCAGATCGACACAATCGGACGCCGTCGCCCGACGCTGAATATAGCGGATGGGTGCCAATCCCCAGCTCCTCAGACGCGTTTTCCCCGATAAATTTCAGCGAGATAAACACGCCTGTCTCCTCCCGACCCGGGACGCCCATTGATTTCAGTATGCTGCTGGAGCCAGAGGCAGCTGGAGAGGTCTCGGTGTGGGTTCCATCAGAACGGGAAATCGACGATATGAGTCGTCTCATGCTGCACCAGCCGGGACGTTTCAACAATCAGCTGTCAGATGATGCACCTGTCATGCTGCTGGCTTCCGGAATACTCCCGGCAAGAACCGTAATTACCATTACCGAGCGGCGGGAAGATGGCAATGATACGCGAATCATACGCTTAGCTCCCGAACCCGAGGAGAACGAGCGCTATATCAACCTTCTTCTGTCGCGTAACAGAAACCTGCCCGCCTCATCCGCCCGCGGTGACGGCGCGGCGCATTTTATTCCGATGGATCCCGCCGCAAGCCCCGATACTATCCGGTCTGATGGAAACTGCTTTTACCAGAGCATTAACCAGATATTAAGGCAGCAAGGCATAACCGGGTTAACTGACGATGACTTACGCAATGCCGTTGCGGGTGCATTTTTAGCTAATCCAGGCCGCTGGCTGGAACGCGTCGACATGGGGACGCTTTTTCAGGAGTTGCAGGAGGCAAGAGGCTGGCAGTAATGCGCCGCGGGATGGTCAGCCAGGTTACAGGATGACCATCCTGTCGGGCAATCAGGGCTGGTTAAAGAAAATCACCATCAGCGCCTGAGACACATAAATAATACAAGCCAGAACGATTTTTGAATACAAACTGCGGTTAGCAAAATGCTTTAAAATCACACACATAATAACAAAAAGTATTTGCAGCATTTCCCGCAGATGTAAAAAGTGTGCTATCGCCATACCATTACCACTCGCTAACCAAAAGGATGATAACTATACCTTGGTTTAGTGGCGACAAAATCGCTATCTGCTGTGGATTTAATAACCGTATAGATAATTTTTTGGCCATGGCGGCGGGGCCAAAGCCCCGGTGACGAGGGGCATTGGGTTGCCCCATCCACCCTTAAAATTCCCTCTGTCCCCCCAGCTCAATCACGCGATTTGGCGGGATCATAAACTGCTCATGCGCACGCAAAGCATTGCGCTGAAAGAAGTGAAAGATCGCCCCTTTCGCCCGCGCCAGCCCTCTGCGTCTCTTCATCACCAGCGTATCGTGCGAGGTAAAAAACGAGGCTTCACTGAGGGTACAACCAAATCCCTCCAGCCCGCAAAGATGCAAAATGTCCTGCATCGAGGGCACCTCATGCCAGCCATACGCCGCCGTGACCTGCCAGAACGAGGGCGAAAGCTGCTGCATACGCAGGCGCTTCTGGTTGTGCACCCGCGGCGTATCCACCGTACGGATATGCAGCAATACCGTGCGGGCGTGCAGCACGCGGTTATGTTTGAGGTTATGCAGCAGCGCCTGCGGAATTTCATACTCTTTGCGCGACAGGAAAATGGCGGTGCCTTCCACCCGCTTAGGCGGAGAGGCTTCCAGTGAGCTAATCATCGCTTTCAGCCCCACGGGATCGTCAGCCAGACGGCGAATCAGCAGGGAGCGCTCGCTGCTCCAGATCCACATCAGCACCAGCATCGTCAGCGCCAGCAACACCGGCACCCAACCGCCGGACAACAGCTTAAGCAGGTTGGCGCTAAATAACGGGATATCGATGGTCAGCATACAGACGAGGAAAACCAGCGCCAGCGGCAGCGGCCATCGCCAGTTTTTACATGCCACCACGCTCGCGAGGCACGCGGTAATCACCATCGTCCCCGTTACCACGATGCCGTACGCCGACGACAGCGCAGAAGATTGTCGGAAGGAGATGATGATCACCGTCACCGCGACAAACAGCAGCCAGTTAACGACCGGAATATAAATCTGCCCGGACTCCGTCGAAGAGGTGTAGACGATACGCACGGGCGGCAGGAATCCCTGACGTATGGCCTGATGCGCCAGGGTATACACGCCAGAAATCACCGCCTGCGCAGCGATAACCGTCGCCATTGTGGCCAGCACGATAAGCGGGATCTGCGCCCAGCCTGGCGCCAGCAGGTAAAAGGGATTGCGCACCGCATCAGGATTTGCCAGCACCAGCGCACCTTGCCCAAAGTAGTTCAGCACCAGCGAAGGCATGGCGATGATCAACCACGCCAGCCGGATCGGCGCTTTTCCCAGGTGCCCCATATCCGCATACAACGCTTCTGCGCCGGTCACAGCCAGCACCACCATGCCCAGAGCCGCGAAGGAGAGCGCCTTATGACCATCGAGAAATTCCAGCGCAAACAGCGGACTCAACGCGTGCAGCACGCTGGGGTTCATCATAATTCCGCGCAGCCCGAGTGCCGCAAGGCTCAGAAACCAGATCAGCATCACCGGACCAAACACCTTGCTGACCCGCTCGGTACCATGTTTTTGGATGACAAACAGCAGCGTGAGGATAATTACGGACAGCGGAACAATCACGCGTTCCAGCGCTGGCGCCACCACCTCAATCCCTTCAATTGCCGACATCACGGAAATGGCAGGGGTAATCACGCCGTCGCCATAAAAAAACGCGCTGCCGATCAGTCCGGCCAGCACAATAAAATGCCCGGCGCGGCCACTGATATGCTGCCGCGCCAGCGACATCAGCGTCAGGATCCCGCCTTCGCCATCATGATCGGCTCGCATAACAAAACAGACGTATTTCACGGTGACGATCAGCGTCAGCGCCCAGAAGATCAGCGAGAGAAAACCCATCACGGCCGCTTTTGTGGTGCCACCGTCGGGCAAAATTGAAAGGCACTCTCTCAACGTATACAACGGGCTGGTGCCGATATCACCAAACACGATGCCCGCCGCTGCCACCATGCCCGCAGGGAGAGACTGTTTTGTTGAAGCCATAAGAGATGCATCCTTTCAGAGGGTTATCACGGACAGCAAATCACCTGCGCGCTGCGGCACGTACCACAGGTCAGATGAGGATATTATAGCTGTTGCCCTCTGCCGTCGTGGCAGAGACTGAAGACCGCATTTTTTCCTGATTTTTATACCCGTCATGGTTTTTTTTACGCCTTTTTTATATGCGGACCGCTTAAATCTAAGGAAACGATCTCACTGGCGGAAAAGGCTATGTCAGGTTTAATTCTGGTTTCGCACAATCTGTCGCGCCCGGCGACCTTATCCGCGCTGTACGACAGCATTCTGTCGCGGCGTGGTGGATTATGGGTTAGCTGGGACGGCACCGCCGGGGAGGCTGCCGCGCAAACGGCGCGCGTTCTGACCTTCCGCAACGGCCACAGATTTGACACCCTCAGCTTCCCGCTGACTCACGATGAAATCGAACAGGGGTTGCACAACTATGTGCATCAGGGGCTGTGGCCGGTGTTTCATCAACGCCCTGACCTGGCGCGTTTTAGTCAGGAGAGCCTGAGCCAGTATCGGAACATCAGCCAGGCCTATGCCAGCGCCATCTGCGAATATGCAATGCCTGATGACGTTATCTGGATTCAGGATTATCACCTCATTCCGAGCGTGAAGCTGCTGCGCGACGCAGGCCTGACCAACCGTATCGGTTTTTTCTTTCATCAACCCTTTCCGGCGGGCCAGGGGTTCTGCGCGATCCCGGACTGGCAGTGGCTGGCGGAATCACTGTGCTGCTGTGACCTGATTGGTTTCCAGACCGTGCAGGATATGAACAATTTCCAGCTGTGGCTCCACAGCGCATTTCGCAGCGAGCGTCTGAGCGCCAGCCGTTGCCGTGTCCACGGACGCATCATCAGCATGGGTGTTTATCCGGTTGGGATCGACCTCGAAGATGCGCACTGCCTGCAAGAGAGCAACAGCTGCCGCTACATGGAACAACAATGCCGCCACACGCTGCCGGAAAACACCATTCTGAGCGGCGGACATCTCGATGACAGCGCCGGGCTGCCCTGGCGCATCAGCGCGCTGGAGGTGCTGATGCGCCGACATCCGGGCTACGCGGGCAACATTATGTTGTTGCAGCTGGCCTCTCCGGCGGCCGGTTACGCGCCGCAAACCGCCGGGCAGAACCCTGCCGAAAGCCTGAGTAACGCCATAAACAGTGCCGACTGGCGCGCCATCAGTTACCTGACAAAATCCTACAGCCGTGAGGAACAGGCGGGAATTTACCGTGCTTCGCGTGTTGCGCTGGTCACGCCGTTGATGGCGGGCATGAGCCTGATGGCGAAGATGTACGTGGCCATGCAGGATCCGACCAATCCCGGTGTGCTGATCCTGTCGCAGTTTTCAGGCGCATCGGAACATATGGATGGGGCGTTGATCGTCAATCCCTACGATCCCGACGACATTGCCGACGCCATTCATACCGCGCTGCGCATCCCGCTCAGCGAACGTCAGAATCGCCATGCCCGGCTGATGAAGGGGATTTACCATCAGGACTGCCACTGGTGGGCCGGGCATTTTTTGCAGGATTTGTGTCATTCCGACGCCGCCGCCGGATCGGCAGCGGGCGGTCTGATGCTTTCTTACGGCGTCAGTGGACGCGCGCGCTATTAATATTTATTGCGCCGCCTTTCCGCGTGGCGGATTTATATTTCCTTCCGGGGCTTATATTTCCTTTTTTGATAACGGCTTGGCCAGATTTTCTCGGGTGCCACCCCAATAATATCAGCAATAATACGCTCGCCACGCGGCCATGGGCGGTTAAGGACATTGTTCAATGTCCCGGATGAAAGGCCGTTCTCTCGCGAAACTGAGGCCAGTGATTTCTTCTTTTTCCGTATTTCCGCCAGAATATCTTCTCTGTGCCAGTCGGATAAGGATTGATTCGATTCCATTCGTGTTTCTCCGTGAAAATTAAGCTGAAGACCCCGCTTTGATGAATAACCTATGATTAGGTTAACTACTCAAAATCAGCATGTTTTTAAGCGAATACGTTATCCACACCCTAAAACCAAGTCAACAAAAACGTATGCAAAATGATCATTTTAATGACAACTTATACTAGATTGTATTTTAATCCATTGATTGTAGTATATAATTTTTAAAAGAATACCCTTACACAAAACCATGCCATAAAATTATTTTTATGTTATCTTCGAATCTAATGATTCAGGTAATTTATTAAGTTTGTTTATGTCATTCAAGTGGATAGTCAATACAAGGACGTTCTTCTATGAAAACCTCTGGACTAAAAAGAAAAGAGAATATAATTAACAACATCGAGTATTTAATCAAAAGTCGTGGTGAGAGTAAGGCGTCTTTCGCCAGTCGCACTGGCGTGACTCGTGCAACCTTGTATAAAATCCTTGAAGGCAAAGTTGGCAATGTCCAGCAATCCACCATAACGCGCATCGCCGATTTTTTTGGTGTCTCTTGCGACGTTATCGAAAATAGCAATCTGGAACAGATTGAATTAATTGAAAGGACATTATCGCCAGAAGGTGACAAAAACCCGGCGGCCATCCCCATTATCCCGCAATCTGATTTTATATCGGGTATGGAATGCAGGATTGGCGATCTTGCCACACGTTATCCGCTGACATGGTATTTTGGCGATGTGTCAAATATGATGGCGTTACGCGTTGAGAAGAATATCAGCAATATATTCTTCCCCGGCGATATGCTGATTATCAAACGGAAAACCCTGCCTGACCAAAAACAACTCGCTTTATTCTACTCAGATGAAAAAGGATTTTATTCCAGACGTGCCGACGAGTTAGTCAGTTACGCTCCTGTATCAGGTGAATTATTACTTGGTGCGGTCATTGAAGACCGAATCGTGTAAAATACCATAAATATTTAAGGATAAATATTCATGAGCCACAATAAAAAATTTAAATTAATCGGTTTTGATCGTTCGGATACTATTACTGCCAATGTTATGGTTATCGCAACAGGAAAATATATCAGCATTGGGCTGCCGGAACTGGAAAGCAGCATAATAACTGATGATCTAAATCGGGATGAACTCAAAGCACTTTATCGTCGGTTATATTGTGAAACGGATACCAAAACGTCCTATGAATTGGGCGACAGGCATGAACGCTCATGGTATGCCTACTTTATCATTAGCCTTACGCTTTCAGTTATCTATATCCTTTGTACCGTTGGTGGCGTCAAACCCATTCATCTTTCTGCATTAAACCTCATCATACCTGCTGCGATATTTTTCTATCCAGTATCGTTTATTCTGGTTGATATGCTGAACGAATTCTATGGCTTAAAAATGGCCAGAAGGACGATACTCTTCTCTTTTTTAGCAAATATGATATTTGTTAGTGGACTATGGTTCACCAGCATAGTTCCCGCACTGTCCGAATGGGGCTTAGGTGCATCCTACACCACCTTTGTTAACAGTATCACCTCCGTATTTTTTGCCTCTTCGGTTTCATATATTGTCTCGGAAAACATTAATTCCTATTTGTTATGTAAAATAAAGGAATTGACAAACTCCAGATATCTCTTTGTCCGCGTGATAACCAGTACGGTTATCGCATCTGCAATTGATAGCATTATATTTTGTTTTTTGGCTTTTTATCATGTTCTGAGCATCGAAATTATAAAAACCATGATCCTATCTCAATTCATTATAAAGTTAGCTTACGCTATCCTCGGCGTCGGCCCCATCTACTTAACGCGTGAATTATTCAGGCGTTACGTCAACACAGAAACCACAAAGGAATGTTTATGACAATCAATGATGAAGTTACCTTTTTAGGCCGCGTAACCGGCTACATTCAGCATTATTCCCCGGAACTGCTTGAGGCATTGCCGCGATCGAAAAACCGCCGCACAATCGATATCGAGTCTGATAACCTGCCATTTTCGGGTTTTGATTTATGGACGGGATTCGAACTTTCGTGGCTAAACCACAAAGGGAAACCGGTGGTTGCGATTGCGGAATTTGTTATACCAGCAACCAGCAGCAATCTGATCGAATCCAAATCATTTAAGCTCTACCTTAACAGCTTTAATCAGACAAAATTTGATTCTACGGCTGACGTTATTGCCACACTGGGAAAAGATTTGTCACTGGCTGCTAATGGCGTGGTAGATGTTAATATCTACCCGGAACCCGATCGCTATCTGCAAGGCATCAGCACCTTACCGGGTGAGTGTATTGATCATCTGGATATTCGTATTGAGAACTACAATTTCAATCCTGAATATCTTATCAACGCCACCAGCGCGGAATATGTTGCCGAAACGCTCTCATCCCACTTATTAAAATCGAATTGTCTGGTGACCAATCAGCCAGACTGGGGCAGCGTAGTGATTAAGTATGAAGGGAATAAAATAGATCGAGAAAAACTCCTGCGCTACATCATTTCTTTCAGAATGCACAATGAATTTCATGAGCAATGCGTCGAACGCATTTTTAGTGATATAAACCGCTACTGCGCCCCGAAGAAGTTAAGCGTTTTCGCCCGCTATACGCGCCGGGGTGGATTGGATATTAATCCTTTCCGCAGCAACTTCGAACAACAACCCAATGTGACACGTTTAATCAGACAATAATCCGCACACCCTGCAATACCCACCGCAACAGGGGAGGCCTGAATGCCTCCCCTGTGTTAGTTAGAAATCGTATTCCAGACTTAAACGGTTCTGCCAGAAGTGAGAATCATACAGCGGTGACGTCTGTACCCCGGCAAAATCGGTCAGGCTCAGCCCTTTCAGCACGCCGCTGAAACTCCAGGTGAAATACACCAGATATTCCGACTGATTGATGCTGGCGGAAGACGGTGACGGTTTGAGATCCATAAAGGAGTACTGCGTCCCCAGCGACAGATTTTCGTTCAGGACGTAGTTCAGGTTAGTCATATAGGCATTGCCGCTGCCCAGATCCTGGGTACTGGTAAAGAACGGCTGGGCAAAATAGGGACCGGATGAGGTATTGTGCGCATAAGGCACCACCAGCGAACCGTTATTCCAGCTGTTGCCGCTGGCGGCGATATGGTCGTAGCCCAGCTTCCAGTTCAGCGCCGGAGTGAAGGTTAACGCCAGCTGCGCGCCCCAGGAGGTGCTGTTGACCTCACCGGCGAGTGCTTTGCCTGCGCTGGTGCCGCGAATAAACTGCACCCCGACATCTGGCCGGAACGAGACGTCCTGCCATTGCAGATGGCTTTCGCCATACACCAGACGTGAATAATCGGCATACTCTTCATACCACAGCTGCCCGGTCAGCTGCCTGTTATCCCACTGCGTGCCACGACCGCCACCCAATGCCCACATACCATTGGTGCGCTCATCAATATCGGTATAGGCGGTGGTACTGAGGAACTGATCGTCCCCCCACGGCTTGTAACGCCAGACTTTAGTGGCGTGAAGATAATTGGTGCTGTCGCCGTAATTAGCATCTACGCCGCGGAACAGAATTGGCGTAATACGCCAGTCATAATCACCGACAAAGGGAATATTAATTCGTTGATTACCGGCCGTGATTTTAAAATCATCCTGCTGCCAGCTTAAATAAGCCTCACCGATATTGGTTTGATTTTCGCCAATATCGCTGATGGTGTGTGCTTCATCCGGGTGATTAATACCGCGCAAAAAAATACCACTCACCCCGGCGCGGAAACCATAAACCGGCGCGGTTTCATATTTAAGGGTGCCACCGTAGCTGATGGTGTCCTGATTAAAGCCTTTGGCGAAATAGGCGTTATGCGTCGAATAATAGAGCGTACGCAAACTGCCGCTTACGGTGCCGCAGGTAAAAATATCGGTGAAACTATTAACGCCACTCGCATCATACTGACAATCGCTGATATTGCTCTGTGTTGCAGCCAGTGCTGCCGGAGCCAGAGGGAAAAACAGCGCAGCCAGACACGCACCACTCAGTGTTTTTAATTGCATATTCCCAAGCCTTGTCACTCGTCTTAAAAGAGCAAAGCGCGGCCAACTGAGCGATAAATGAACCGCCCAGCCATCGGCTTTGCCTTAAATAGTTTTATTATCGGTTAATTATTTACGCCGGTTATTTTCACATCCGGCAACGTATCACGAACATCCCAGCCGCGTAATTTGCCGGGATTAAGTAAATTATACGGATCGCAGGCGCGTTTCATAGCCACAACATCGGCGCGCACCATCCCCTGTTTACCATCTTCAATATGAATTACGTGCGGATTATTAATTTTCACGCCGTTATCACGATATATTTTCATGATATTATTCAGGCGTTCTTCATTGCTGAATCGCACTAACGGCAGCCCGCTACAGGTTAAGGTGCCATTCATATCGCGCAGAAACTCGATATGCGACATCACCTCATCCGACAGCTGCGCTTCCATCGCCAGCGCCTGCTGGTGATAACTCTCCGGCGCATAGGCGGTTTGCAGATAGGTCAGGGTTTTATCCACTTTCAGCGCCTGCAACGTGGTGTGGTTCCAGCAATATTCAATCAGCGAATGGCCGGGATTCTCGCCCTCGGCAAAATGCAGCGCGCTGCGACCGCCGTGCTGCGCCAGCAGTGATGGCATCAGCCCGTCGCTCTCCGCGCCAACCACGGCGATCACGCCATGCTGCCCCGCCACCCCGGCGTCGGCCAGATCGGTGAAGTAATCCAGCACCGGCGCAGCCATCACCGCCACCTGACGCTTTACCAGCCCCGGCGATTTTGCCAGCGCATCGGCAAACGCCATCGCCGCCGGGAAATCCGCGAAAAGATCGAGGCGTTCGATCCAGTCATGACGCGGCGCCAGCGCCAGCTCAATCTCCAGCACGATGCCGTTGCTGCCATAGGCATGATGCAGCAGCAGCGCCTCGGGCGCCGCTAAACTCAGGATGCGCGGCGTCTCTTCCATGGTCATCAGCTTCACCGACAAGACGTTGCCGGGTGCCGCCAGCGGGCCATAGTTGATTGAACCTACGCCGCCAAAACCGCCACCATACAACCCCCCGAGCGTCGCCAGCTTCCAGGTCGATGGCATACAGCGCAGCTCCCAGCCGAGCGGGCGGGTATACGCTTCCAGATCGCCGAGGCGAATCCCCGCCTGGGCGCGCACCGTGCCCTGCCCCATCGCCACCACGGCGTTCAGCCGGGTCATATCCACCATCACCCCACCCTGGAGCGGGATCAGCTGACCATAGTTACCGGTGCCGCCACCGCGCAGATTCAGCGGGATGCGTCGGACGGCGCAGGCGGCCACCACGGCGGCCAGCTCCTGTTCATCACGCGGGTGCACCGCCAGCTCAGCAAACTTCTCTTCCAGCTGCGGTTTCAGCACCGGGCTGAACCAGTGAAAATCACGCGACAGACGTTTTACCTTCGGCGCTTCTTTAATCCAGTCGAGTTCAGGCAACGCCGCAACCAGCGCCGCCAGTGCAGACTGACGATCGGAATCAGACATCTTCATTTCCTGTAGTAAAGGGATCAGCTCGGGCTGAGTTCGCTCTCATGCCACGCGGCCAGCACGCGGCGCGTCAGCCATGACATCAAAGCAAACAGCAGGAATCCGGCGAGGGAAATCAGCAACAGCGCGGCGAACATCAGCGGGATATTCAGCTGATAACCGGCCTGTAAAATCTGGTACGCCAGTCCGGTATCGGTGCCGCCGGTGCCTGCGACAAACTCCGCCACCACCGCGCCAATCAGCGACAAGCCGCTGGAGATACGCAGCGCGCCGAAAAAGTACGGCAGCGCCGAAGGAATGCGCAGGCGCAACAAAATCTGCAAGCGCGACGCATGATTAAGTTTGAAATAGCTCAGCAACCCTGGCGATACGCTGCGCAGGCCCTGAGTGGTATTGGAGATGATGGGGAACACCGCCATCAGCGTGGCGCATACCACCAGCGACATGGTGGTGTCCTTCACCCAGATGATGATCAGCGGCGCAATCGCCACAATCGGCGTCACCTGTAAAAACACGATATAGGGGAACAGCGCAGTCTCAATAAAACGGTTCTGCACCAGCAAAAACGCCACAATCGAGCCAATCACAATCGCCACCACAAAGGAGATCACGGTGATCTTCAGGGTATAAAGCAGCGACATAAACAGCGACGGGAAGTTCTGCACCAGGCTTTGCGCCACCACCAGCGGTGACGGCACCAGAAAGGCCGGGATTTTCAGCGACGTGACCAGAAACTGCCACAATAACAACAGCGCGATGGCGACCAGCGCCGGAAACAGCCACTGCTGAAATTTACGCTGCGCGGCTAAAGGCGTTTTCATGATTTGCTCTCCTGGCTGGCGGCGAACAGGCCGCGCTGCAACTGCTGCGCATAGTGGGTGAACTGCTGGCTGACGCGGAACTCATCATCACGCGGGAAGGTCGCATCAATGCTGATGTCGTCCACCACGCGGCCAGGACGCGCGGCCATCATGATCACACGCTGCGACAGGAATACCGCTTCCTGAATCGAGTGCGTCACAAACACCACCGTCAACTTCTGCTCCTGCCACAGTTGCAGCAGATCGCTATCCAGCTTGTTACGGGTGATTTCATCCAGCGCGCCGAAGGGTTCGTCCATCAGCAACACTTTCGGTCGCGTCACCAGACCGCGCGCAATCGATACGCGCATCTGCATCCCGCCAGAAAGCTCGCGCGGCAGCACATGGCCAAACTGGCCGAGGCCGACCAGCTCAAGAATTTCCCGTACGCGGGTATCGGCTTCGGCACGGGGCACCCCGGCCAAATCCAGCGGCAGACGCACGTTCTTATGCACGCTGCTCCACGGCATCAGCGTGGCCTCCTGGAACACGAACGATAGCGGCAAATCGCGCTGTTTTTCCCGTCGATCGCGACGAAACAGCATCAGTTTGCCGTCGCTCGGCTCAATCAGCCCGGCGATCATTTTCAGCAGGGTACTCTTGCCGCAGCCTGACGGACCGAGCAGCGAGACGAATTCGCCCTGGCGAATCGTCAGGTCCACTGGCAGCAGCGCGCGCGTACCGTTCGGATAAATTTTCTCGGCAGAGAGCACCTCAATCGCTGGCGGCGCCGCATGAAGCGACACCGGCTGCGCATCCTTGCTCATCAGGGTCAGTCGGCTGGCGGCATTCATGGCATAACCTTCACGTCTTGAATGAATTTCAGGGTGTAGCTGCCGTCAAACGGCACTTTAGCCGGGTCGATCAGCTTGTTGTCCACCAGCAGCTGCCAGGTTTGCTTCAGGCGCGGTTCGGTCATGATGCCGATACCGCCGGTCTGCGCATCGCCGCCGGTCAGCATCTGGTACTTCTTCATCTGCGCGATGCTGAAGGCGATCTGATCGTCGGTCATCTGCGGGTTTTCTTTCTTAATCAGCACGTTGCCGGGAGCCGGATTCTCCAGATAATTTTTCCAGCCCTGCATGGAGGCTTTAACAAAGGCCGCCACCGCCTGCGGACGTTTCTCGATGGTCGATTTCATGCACACGATGCTGTTGCCGTACGGCGGGTAGCCCCAGTCGCTGATCGGATAGACATTGGCCTGCGCACCCGCCTTCTGCACCGCAAAGGGTTCTGAGGTGACGTAGCCCTGCTGTACCAGGCTTTTGTCGGCGAGGAACGGCTGCACGCTGAAGGTATACGGACGCACATGCGCCCCTTTCAGGTTGAGCGCGCTCTGCGCCCACGGCCAGTAGGAGGTGTACGCCTCGGCGGCCAGCAGGAAGGTTTTGCCCTGCAAATCAGCCTGACTTTTCACGTCCGGGTGGGTGATAAACACAATCGCCGAATGCTGGAAGGTGGTGGCCACCGGCACCGCTTCCACGCCCTGCTGCCAGGACTCCAGCGCCTGCATATTGTCGCTGATGATGCAGTCAGCCTGGCCCGCCGCCATCAGCTGCATGGTATGCACCTGCGGCCCGCCCATTTTGATGGTGACGTCCAGACCGGCATCGCGATAAAGATTCTGCGCCTGCGCCTGGTAGAAACCGCCATGCTCGGCCTGCGCATACCAGTTGGTCATAAAGGTGAATTGCTCGGCTGCCATCCCTGGGGCCGACAGTGCCACGGCAAGTGCGGCAACAATGCTCAATGTTTTTTTCATAGCCGATCCCCGATTAGCGCGGTTGTAATAGTGATGCTGCGTCGTTGTGGTCCAACATTTTGCCCTGCCACTGCCCTTTGCCCCACGCCGGTTCAGCGCGCGTCACCCATGCCATCTGGTGCACTTCGGTGATCACCTGCGCCCAGCTGCTGGCGAGGGAGTCGAGGATCGCGGCACCCTGTTCCGGGGTGGACGGCAACGGATCGCCAATCACGCCGCTTGGGCCAAAGTCATAGGAAGCCCAGGCCGCCATCGGGCGGGTGCTGGAGAGGGTCGGACAGGGGAAAGCGGGCGGATAGTTGGCGACCGCTTTATCCATCTGCACCGTATCGGGCGCCAGCGCCAGCATCAGCGCCGTCTCGGCATGACCGGCGTGCATCGCCATCTGCCGCTCTTTCTCGTCCATAAAACTTTCGGCGCAGTTCGGCACTTTGAAGGTGTCCTGCATGATGATGATCATGTCGCCGTGGCGCAGGCGCAGCTCACGCATCGCCATCTGCAACGGCTGCGGCTGACCACCGTGGCCATTCACCATCAGGAACTTGCGGAAACCGGCGCGATACAGCGATTCGCCAATCTCCAGAATGGTGTGCAGCAGCGTCTCACCGGTCAGCGTCAGGGTGCCGGGAAAATGCAGATGCTCGTCGGATTTGCCATAGGTGATCGGCGGAATGGCGTACGCCGGGATCTCCGCCGGTAAGCGCGCCAGCGCATGACCGACCACACCGGAGGAGATCACGCTGTCCACCGCACACGGCAGATGCGGGCCATGTTGTTCAATCGCGCCGGTTGGCAGCACAATCACCGTGTTGGCTTTGTCGTCCAGCGTGGCGATATCGGTCCAGCTCAGGTACGGCAAAAAGCGGTTTGCCGGAATATAACCATGTAACATCTCGCATCCTCGTGTTATTGCGGCAACCACGCCGTCGCTTCAACTTCAATTAAGACGTCCGCGCTGGGCAGCATTTCGCTCACCTGCACCACGGTCGAGACCGGCGGCGCATCGGGGTAAAACAGCTTGCGCACCCGGCTGTAGTGGGGAAAGTGGTCGAGATTGCGGAAGTACTGCACCAGCTTGATAACGTCGCTCATCTGGCCGCCCGCGCTCTCGATGGTGGTGCGGATGCTCTCCAGCACGTACCAGCTTTGCGCCAGAATTGGCCCCTCTTTGATATCGGTGGAAAACTCGCCGGTGCGCCCCAGCAGCTGTTGCGCCGCAGCCGGAATATCGTCGTAGCCCCGCACGATCATCGCGGTTTGCGGGTTCACCGGGATAATGCCGGAGAGAAAGATAAAATCGCCCGCGCGTCGCCACGCGGCATACTTCGCCAGCGGTTTACCCGCGCCTTCATCAAGCACCATCGCAAGGTTCTCCCAAATAACGGATACCCTGTTTCAGCCGGTAGCGACTGCGCTGGCGCAACGGCCAGCTGGCCGCATCGGCATCAGGGAAAATGACCCAATCGTTGCTCAGCCCGGTTGCACCGTCATGCAGCGCCGCCCGCTGGCAAATCAGCTGCGACGCGTCATCAAAGGCCGCGCCAAGTTGCGCGCTCAGCAGGCCGCTAAACAGCGTGTCGAGCGGGTCGTAACTGCCCAGCGGGCAAAACGCGTCCTGCACGTTATCCGCCCCCAGCAGCAGCGGAATGCCGCGCGCCCGCGCCTCTTTAATCAGCGTCAGGCCGCGCTGACGCGGCGTACGGCCTGGCTCGGCATCCTGTAACAGCAGGTTGGTCAGCGGCAGCGCAATCAGCGTCACACGATGCCGGGCCAGTTCATCAAGAATCGCTTCACCCCCGGCCTGCTGCGCCAGCGCGCAGCCATGGCTACAGGTAATGCGCCCGCTAAACGAATGCTGTTGCAAATAGCGCGCCAGCCAGCGCAGCCCCTGCGCGGCATCGCTGAGTTCCTCGTCGATGTGCAGGTCAATGTCCAGCTGCCAGCGTTCCGCCGCCTGCAACAGATGGGTAAACGCCGTGGCATCCCAGTTGCTGCTGTGAATAAACCCTCCGAGCAAGGCGCCGCTGGCGGCCACCTGAGCGGCGATATGTTCCGCCTGAGCGGCGTCGGCAAAGAAGCTGAGCGGTGCCAGCGCCACGCGTTCGATAGCGCATAACGGATGCTGCAATTCCCCGACGATCTGCCACGCCAGCGGCGCCTCGGCAGAAAACCAGTCGATATGGGTGCGCAGCAGACCGACACCGGCTTCCGCCGCCCAGTTCAGCGCCTGGCTGGCCCGGCAACGCAGATCGTCAGCGCTCCAGCGGGCGCGGTCCTGATGCATGGCGGCAATCGCCGCCAGCAGGCCTGGCTGCTGCGCCGGACTGCGCTGCACGGTGAAGGTTTTATCCAGATGCGCATGGGGTTCAATCAGCGCGGGCAGCACCAGCGCGCCGTTCAGCGCCAGATAGCCATGGGTGTCGCTATCCGCGTCGATACGGGTGCCATCTTCGGTGAAATGTAAGGTTGCCAGCGTCGGCTGGCCTTCGTGCATCGGCCAGCCCTCCGGCAGCAGCCAGCGAGGTAAACGCGCGCCTGTCACGCCCTGATACGCGCTCATAAGTCGAGTACCAGCAGCGGCGAGCGGGCGCGCGAACAACACAGCACGATGCAATCGTTAGCGGCGCGTTCTCTCTGGCTCAGCACTTCGTCGCAATGGTCCGGCTCCCCGCTCAGCACGCCAGTGATGCAGGCTCCGCACATCCCCTGCTCGCAGGAGAGTTCGATGGCAATCCCTTCGCGTTCCAGCACGTCAGCAATGCTTTCGTCGGCGGCGATGGTATAGCGCGCCCCGCTGGAGGCGATTTCGACCTCGAACGTGCCGCCAGCAACCGATTGCGCTAACGAAACAGGCTTAAAAAGTTCGCTATGCAGTTGATCGGCCCGCCAGCCGTGCTGAAGCGCCAGCTGGTGCAGATGATCCATAAATCCGGCCGGTCCACAGCTCACCAGCACGCTGTTATGCGGCTGCTGTAAATCCTGCGGCACGCGCTGGCGCAGGCCATCGCCTTCGCTGCTGTAATGCAGCACCACGCCATCACCAAGGGCAGCAAGACGGGCGCTAAACGCCAGCTCATCATGGCGTTTAAGGAAGAGATGGAGCCGAAACGCTGCGCCGCGCGCCGCCAGGGCTTCAGCCATTACCAGCAGCGGCGTCAGACCGATACCGGCGGCAAACAGCAGCGTGCGCGGGGCAAGTGGCAGGGGAAAGTGGTTACGCGGTGCGGAGATGTGGAGCACATCGCCCGCCTGCACCTGCTGGTGCAGCCAGCGTGAACCGCCGCTCGAGAGCTGATCGAGACGGACGCAAATCTGGTAGTGCGTCTCCCCGGCGGCCGCGCACAGCGAATACTGCCGCTTGCCGCAGTCGGGAATGATCACATCAATATGGGCACCGGGGGTAAACGCCGGTAGTGGATGCTCACTGGCACTGGCCAGCGTCAGTAATACATTGCCTGCACCGTTGAACTGCTTTGCGATGACGGTGACAGCCAGATTCTCTGCCTGCTTCATAATCAACCTGCATACGACAGATACGTCATCAGCCGGGAGGCCGCGCGTAGTCTTGTTTTTATCGTGATTGCGATTATTATTTTGCCGGTGTGTAAGCGTCCATCTGTTTAATTCGCACGAAGCGTTGCAAAAAAGAGAGCACCCAATATGTTCGCCTTCTCCCGGTTTTTGATCTATTTCACCGAGGTGGCCCGCCAGGGTTCACTGCGTAAGGCTTCTGAGACGCTGCACGTTTCGGCATCGTCGATTGATCGGCAGATTTTGCGCGTCGAGCAGCAACTGGACATGCCGCTGTTTGAGCGTCATCCATCAGGATTACGTATGACGGCGGCGGGTGAAATCCTGCTGAACGCGGCGAAGAACTGGCAGCGCGAGTTTGGTCGCGTCTGTACCCAGCTGGACGATCTGCGTGGTCTGCGCCACGGCCACGTCCATATCGCCACCATCGACGCCATCAACCGCGGCTTTTTCTCGGCGATTCTGCAACGCATCCGCGAAGAGTATCCCGGCATCTCCTTCACGCTGACCACCATGAGCAACATCCATATCGCCAACGCGCTGACCGCCGGTGACGCGGATTTTGGCATCATGCTGAACCCGCAGAGTTCGCGCGAGCTGCTGGTGAAATCCTTCGCGGATTTACGGCTGGGTATTGTGGTCAGCAGCCAGCATCCGCTGGCGCAGCTGGAAAGCATTCGCTTCAGCCATTGTGAATCCTGGCCGTTTATCGTACCCGCCGCGCCGCTGATGCTGGCGGAACCGCTGGAGGCGCTGGTCAACAGCTCCGGCATTGCGCTGAATGAGGTGGGCCGCACCAATAATATTCATATGCTGCGTTCGCTGGTGCGCGACAACGTCGGCATCAGCCTGATGTGCTGGCTGGATATTGTCGATGAGTACCGGCGCGGCGAGCTGAAATTTATCCCGCTGATTGATGGGATGCTGAAACCGTTTACCCTGTCGCTGTGCGTCGCGCCGCAGCGCCAGCTGTCGATTGCCGCCTCGATGATGCTGCGCGAGCTGGAGTCGTTTTTCGCGTTGATGCAGAACGAGGAAGCGCTGGCGGGGCAGAACCAAAATCGCTGAGTGACCGGGTGCGCATACGCAGGGTCGGCATTGTTGTCGGCCTGGCCGAAAACCCGTTGCTAATTTGAACCTGCTCACACTTCCGTCATCCCCCCTCTTGCCAGTTCGTCGTCCATTGCTGAAGATGGCGGCGATTTGGATTGTTACTGCATCGCAGGCAAAACCTAAATCGCACCGCATTCGGACCCCCGAGCGCGGTGCGATTTAGGTTTTTTTTTGCCTCCAATCCGGGAAAACCCGACAACAACAGCCGAAAAAGCGGGAGAGTGGTATGCAATATCAGGAACTGGCCGACGAAATTGTCGCCGGGGTTGGCGGCAAGGCCAACATTATCAGCGTGATGCATTGCGCCACGCGTCTGCGCTTCAAACTAAAACAACCGGGCAAGGCGCAAACCGCTGAGCTGAAGAACCATCCCGGCATCATTATGGTGGTGGAGAGCGGTGGTCAGTACCAGGTGGTGATTGGCAACCATGTCGGCGAGGTCTACCAGCAACTGGTGAGCCGCCACGCGCTGGAGAGCAGCAACGACAGCAGCGACGAGGGGCAAAAGCAGACGCTGTTTGCACGCTTTATCGATCTGGTCTCCGGCATTTTCACCCCGTTTATCGGCGTGATGATCGCTTCCGGCATCATCAAAGGCCTGCTGGCATTAGCGCTGGTGCTGGGCGTGATGCAGCAGGAAAGCGGCAGCTACAAGCTGCTGTTTGTCGCCAGCGATGGCCTGTTCTACTTCCTGCCAATTCTGCTCGGCTACAGCGCCAGCAAGAAATTCGGCGGCAATCCGTTTGTCGGCATGGCAATCGCCGCCGCACTGGTGCATCCGCTGATGCTGACGGCGTTTGAACAGCAGCAGCAGGGCCAGCGCTTCAGTTTCCTCGGCATTCCGCTGGAGATCCTGAATTACAGCGCCTCGGTGATCCCGATTATTTTTGCCTCATGGGTCGCCAGCCTGATCGAGCGCGTGGTGCATCCACGTTTCCCCGGCGCGGTGCGTAACTTCACCACGCCGCTGCTGTGCCTGATCATTACCGTGCCCCTCACCTTCCTCGCCATCGGCCCGGCGGCCACCTGGCTGAGCCGAATGCTGGCGGAAGGTTATCTGTGGATCTACAGCCTCAGCCCCACTGTCGCCGGTGCGGTAATGGGCGCGATCTGGCAGATTTGCGTGATCTTCGGTCTGCACTGGGGACTGGTGCCGATCATGCTGAACAACCTCGCCAACTTTGGCCATGACACCCTGCTGCCGCTGCTGATGCCTGCGGTGCTCGGGCAGGCCGGCGCCACCCTCGGCGTGATGCTGCGTACCCGCGAGGCGAAATTGCAGGCGATGGCCGGTTCCGCCTTTAGCGCCAGCATCTTTGGCATTACCGAACCGGCGGTGTACGGCATCACCCTGCCGTATCGTCGTCCGTTTATTTTCGGCTGCATCGGCGGCGCGCTCGGGGCGGCAATCCTCGGTTTCTGGCACACCACCATTTACTCGTTTGGTTTCCCCAGCATCTTCACCTTTATCCAGGTGGTGCCCGCCAGCGGCATTGATGCCAGCGTCTACGCCTCATTTGCTGGCGCTGCCGTCGCGTTGCTGTTTGCGGCGATCGCCACCTATCTGTTCGGCCTGCCCGCCGTGGCGGCCCCGGTGGCAGAAACAGCGCCAGCCCCTGCCCCGTCGCTGGTGCGGAAACAAACGGTGTTTAGCCCGATCTCGGGCAAGGTCCTGGCGCTGGAAACGATCAACGATGAGACCTTCGCCAGCGGCCTGCTGGGCAAAGGGGTGGCGATAGTGCCGGATAATGGCCGCGTGGTTTCACCGGTTGATGGCGTGGTGTCGTCGTTTTTCCGCACCGGCCACGCCATCGGACTGACGGCCGCGGATGGCGCGGAAGTGCTGATCCACGTCGGTCTCGATACCGTCAAACTCGACGGTAAGTTTTTCACCCCCCACGTCGCCGTCGATGATGTGGTGAAAGTGGGCGATCTGCTGCTGGAGTTCGATCTTAGCGCCATTCAGGCCGCCGGATACGATCTCACCACGCCGGTGGTGGTCAGCAACAGCGATGAATTTATTGATGTTTTATCCCTTCAGCCGTCTGCGGTAACAGCCTGTGCGCCGTTACTGAGCGCGGTGAAATAACTGAGGAGCTACAAGAATGAACCCACGTTTCCCGGATGGATTTTTATGGGGCGGCGCCGTTGCCGCTAACCAGGTAGAAGGCGCATATCAGACCGGGGGGAAAGGTTTGTCCACCTCCGACCTGCAACCGAAGGGGATTTTTGGCGATCGCGTTGAGCGCCACGCCGGTGATTTCGGTATCAAAGACACCGCCATCGATTTCTATCATCGCTTCCCGGAGGACATCAAACTGTTCGCCGAGATGGGTTTTACCGTACTGCGCACCTCAATTGCCTGGACGCGTATTTTCCCGCAGGGGGATGAAGCCGAGCCGAACGAAGAGGGTCTGGCCTTTTACGATCGTCTGTTTGATGAGATGGCGAAATACAATATCCAGCCGCTGGTGACGCTGTCGCACTATGAAATGCCCTATGGGCTGATTAAAAAGTACGGCGGCTGGGGCAGCCGCACCACCATCGACTGCTTTGAACGCTACGCCCGCGCGGTGTTCACCCGCTTCCAGCACAAGGTGAAACTGTGGCTGACCTTCAATGAAATCAATATGTCGCTGCACGCGCCTTTTACCGGCGTTGGCTTGCCTGAGGAGAGCGATCAGCAGGCGATTTATCAGGCCATCCATCATCAGCTGGTCGCCAGCGGCCGTGCGGTGAAGGCCTGCCATGAGATCGTCGCCGACGGCAAAATCGGCAACATGCTGCTCGGCGCGCTGCTCTACCCGCTCAGCTGCCGTCCGGCGGATGTGATGGAGACCCTGCAACAAAACCGTGAGTGGCTGTTCTTCGGCGATGTCCAGGTGCGCGGCTACTATCCGGCTTATATGAAACGCTTCTTTGCCGATCGTCAGATCCAGATTGCTATCACCGATGCGGACAAACGCGATCTGCAAAATACTATCGATTACATCTCCTTCAGCTACTACATGACCGGCTGCGTCACCACCAATGAAGAAGAGAATCAGAAAGCGCGCGGCAATATTCTGTCGATGGTGCCGAACCCGCATCTCCCCAGTTCTGACTGGGGCTGGCAGATCGACCCGGAAGGGCTGCGTATCCTGATGAACCTGCTGTATGACCGCTATCAGAAGCCGCTGTTTATCGTGGAAAACGGCCTCGGCGCGAAAGATACTCAGCAAGCCGATGGCAGCATCAACGACGACTACCGCATCCAGTATCTCAACGACCATCTGGTGCAGGTGCGTGAAGCGATTGAAGATGGCGTGGAGGTGATGGGTTACACCTGCTGGGGACCGATCGATCTGGTCAGCGCCTCAAAAGCGGAGTTCTCCAAGCGTTATGGCTTTATCTACGTCGATCGTGATGACAACGGTAACGGTACGCTGACGCGTTCACGCAAGAAAAGTTTCTTCTGGTATCAGGAAGTGATTGGCAGCCACGGCGCCGCCCTGAAATAAATCTGTGCGTTGTCTGGTCGGCATGTATGCCGACCAGATGCCTTTTGTAGGATGCGAATTTATTCGCACCACATCATTGGACGCTCAGGCTTCATCATCCTGGATTTGCAACGCCAGCGTCTCTTTGCGTACCCGCTCGATATGGATGGTGAGAAACATCCGCTCCTCATTTGACAGCGCATACTGGTATTTCTGCTGAATGTGCTGATCGACTTTGCGGGTGCACTGGTAAGACTCCGGGTACTTGTCGCGCACCACATCGTGCAACGATTCATCCTCACTGCATACGCCACGTTTACCCAGCATTCGCTGCGCAAAGAATTTCAGGTGGTTAACGAAACGGTTGTAGCTCAGGCTTTCGACGCGGTAATCGAGTTGCAGGCGATACTTCACGATCTGCAAAATATCCTGCATAAAACGCGTGATATGCGCGACATCTGACATATCGCTATCGAGCTGCGCGTTAACCAGATGCATGGCGATAAAACCCGCTTCATCTTCCGGCAGCCGCACACCCAGGCGCTTCTCAATCAGGGTCAGCGCTTCCAGCCCAAGGGCGTATTCGTTGGGATAAAGGGTTTTGATCTCCCAGATCAACACGTTGCGGATCGGCAGGTTTTGCCGGTGTCGTTCGAGGGCAAAATTGCAGTGATCGCACAGCGCGATCGACAGGCTTTCGTGCAGCGACGATCCCAGCTGCTGTTTAGCTCGCGCGATGATCAATTCGGTGGTGGTGATCACCTCGATCGGGATCTCCGACAGCAACTCGCTCAGCCGACGGGTCAGGGCATGGTTTTGCAGCGCAAACACTTTCTCGATCAATTGGTTATCCAGTTGATCGCCTACGTGTTTGTTAAACGCCAGCCCGCGTCCCATCACCACCTGTTCCTGGCCCTGCTCGCCCAGCACGATGGCCACATTATTATTAAGTATTTTCGTTATCTTCATTCTGCACCCTGAAAAAATGTGACCCAGCTCTGTTTCTTTTCCCTAATGATACCAGAGCACCATACAATAAATTTATCCCCCCATAATAAAATCCAATAAAGTTAAATATCATTGAGTTAAATCACAACTGGATTTTATTTCGTGATCGTCCCACCGTTAGACGTAACACAACATCCGTAACACGCTATTTATCCGGTAGGATCTGACCAATACAAAAATAAGTAATATAAACCGGACGTGCCTGCACGCCCCTCTTTCTCTTACCCTATTAAAACCATCAGGAGCCAGTCATGCCTGAAGAATCTGTGCTGTTACCCTGGTATAAACGACTGAATCGTCAGCAATGGAAAGCGTTCTGGGCCGCATGGATGGGGTATCTGCTGGACGGTTTTGATTTCGTCATTATTACCTTAGTGCTGACAGAAATAATGGCGGAATTTAATGTCACTACCGCAGAAGCGGCGGCATTAATTTCGGCGGCATTTATTTTACGTTGGTTTGGCGGATTAGCACTCGGCGCAATGGGCGATAAATATGGTCGAAAAAGCGCGATGATCACCAGCATTATTTTATTTGCCGGTGGCACTTTCGCCTGTGGTATTGCGCCTAATTATACCTGGATGTTTATCGCCCGCGTATTAGTCGGCATCGGCATGGCCGGTGAATATGGCACCAGCTCGGCGTATGCCATCGAAACCTGGCCAAAGGATATGCGCAATAAAGCCAGCGCCTTCCTCAATTCGGGTTTTTCCGCCGGGGCAATTTTATCGGTTCTCGCCTACAGCTGGATTGTGCCGCTGTGGGGTTGGCGCTCGCTGTTTTACCTCGGCATTATCCCGGTGATTTATGCCCTGTGGCTGCGTCGCGCCATCCCGGAAGCCGAAGAGTGGGCGGCGGCCAAAGCGAAAGCCGCCAAAGCCGATAAACCGACGGAAACCATGATCGATACGCTGTTTCGTGGGCCAAATCGCGCGCGTAACGCGGTGAACCTGCTGCTGGGTTTGCTGGCGGCCGTCGCGCTCTATTTCTGCTTTGATCATCAAACCTCCGGGCTGGTGATTGGGGTGCTGGCGGTGATCACGGCGGCGATCTTTATCCGTTTTCTGGTGCAGAGCGGCGGCGACCGCTGGCCCACCAGCCTGATGCTCACCGTCACCATCGTCTGCGTGTTTCTCTACGGCTGGCCGATCCACGCGCTGCTGCCCACCTACCTGAAAACCGATCTGCACTATTCGCCGGAAGTGGTGGCGCTGGTGTTCTCGTTCAGCCGCTTCGGCATGGGCCTCGGCTGCTGCGTGGCGGGCATCGCTGCGGACCGCATCGGCACACGCAAAACCTATGTGCTGAGCCTGCTGGTCGCTCAGTTGCTCATCATCCCGGTGTTTATGCTTAACGGCTCCAGCGTCTGGCTGCTGTGTCTGCTGATCTTTATGCAACAGCTGTTCAGCCAGGGTGTTGGCGGGCTGCTGGCGAAGATGATCAGCGGCTATTTCGATACCGAACAACGCGCGGCCAACCTCAGCTTTATCTACAACATCGGCTCGCTCGGCGGGGCGCTTGCGCCGGTGCTGGGTGCGTTGATCGCCCAGCACGCCTCACTCGGCAGCGCCCTTGGCGGCCTGTCGTTCGGCCTGACCTTCGTGGTGATGCTGCTGATTGGTTTTGATATGCCGTCCCGCGTGCAGCGCTGGCTGAAACCGCAGGCTCTGCGCCACTACGACACCGTTGATGGCACCCCACTTTCCGGCGCGTTCACCCGCGAAGAACGCGACGCCCAGGCTCTTACCCCTATTAACTCAGGCAAACCCTGAAAGGAGATAACATGACCGCAGGAAACCGCATTTATTTACGCCGCCCGGCCGATGCAGAACCGTTGCTGGAAGCCTTCCGCACGCTGCCGGCGGCGGTGGTGGCGGATTGCATGAGCCGCCTGCCCGCTTTGTCAGCGGAGATCAGCCTGAAAACTGCGCCGAAAAAACCGATTATGTGCGGCCTGGCGGTCACGGTGAAGGCGCGCTCTGGCGATAACCTGATGCTGCATAAAGCGCTGGATATCGCCAGTCGCAACGACGTTATCGTCCTGTCGAATGAAGGCGATCGCAGCCAGTCGCTGATGGGAGAAGTCATGGCAACCTACGCCAGACAGCGCGGCATGGAAGGGATTGTGCTGGATGGCCCGGTGCGTGATATCGATGGCTTATCGCGCATGGATTTCCCGATCTACGCCGCAGGCGTCACGCCGGGCGGTCCGTTCAAAGATGGCCCTGGTGAGATCAACGTGCCCATCGCCTGCGGCAAAATCCACGTCGCGCCGGGCGATATCATCCTCGGCGACGCCGACGGCGTGATTGTGATCCCGCGCCAGGATGCGGCGCGCATCCTCGAAGATGCGCTGGCTTATTTGCAGGTGGATGAACGCAACTTCGAGCTGGCGAAAACCGGCTCGCTGGAGCGCGGTTGGCTGGACGAGACGCTGCGCAATAAGAACGTGGAAATTATCGATGATATTTATCGCTGATCGCCATTGCGCGATAAATCGCGCCGCTACAAATCCGTGCAATGTACCGCAGCGGCGCGATTCATCGCGCGTTTTTATCAATCAGGCCGTCACCAGCTTGCGCTGACGCTGCTCGCGCCACACGGCAAAAATCCCGGCCAGCGCGACAATCGATGCGCCCATCAGCGTGGTGGAGCCGGGCAGGCTATTAAGGAACAGATAACCAATCACCATCGACCACACCAGCGTGGTGTAATCAAACGGCGCCAGCAGCGAGGCGTCAGCATAGCGCAGGCTGAGGGTCACCAGAATCTGCGCCAGACCGCCAAACAGGCCGCAGCCAATCAGCAGCAGCAGCTGCGTGCCGCCCGGCATCGCCCAGCCAAACAGCACGGTGGTGAGGCCGATAACCGTGGTCATCAGCGAAAAATAGAACACAATCGCGCCCGGTTTTTCGATGCCGTTCAGAAAGCGGATTTGCACGTTGGAGGTGGCGGTACAGAGTGCGGCAATCAGCGCGCACACCACGCCAAGACCGGCGCTGGCATGGGCCACACTGCCGGAGAACAGCGCCCCGCTTGCCGCCAGACTGGATGACAACATGATCAGAATGCCAGACAGCCCGACCATCACCGCCAGCCAGCGCGACGCCCGCACCCGCTCCTTCAGCAGAATCGCCGCCATAATCACGGTAAACAGCGGAGCGGCATAGCTGAGCGCAGTCGCATCGGCCAGCGAGATATACACCAGCGCCAGATAGTTGAAGTACATGCCGCCGGTGCCGGAGAAGCCGCGAATCAGATGACCAAACAGGTTGCGGGTTTTCAGACTTTCCAGCACGTTGCCCTGAATTTTCAGCCACAACAGCAGGGGAAACAACGCGACAAAACTGCGGAAAAAGATCACTTCCCCGGTGGGAATGGTGCCGTTCAGCCCTTTGACGCACGCCAGCATCAAGGTAGAGCACAGCGCCGCCATTATCTTAAGTAATACGCCTAATCTGGCATTCATTGCTTTAACCCTATTCTCTCTCTACCACTCGCAACCGACCTGATTGCCGAGAGGACAACGGGCATACCTTAGGGAGAGACGCAGCAGGGCGATAACACTATTTTGCTCTGCCTGAATAGCAATAACTTATCGTCATCCGTCATAGCATTTCGCTATCGCGTGACAGGGTTTCCCTCTTACTCGCCACAAAATAAAGCCGATATAGTCCATCCAAGCGAGAATTTACGCATTTTCCCGGCGCCGCCGCGGTAACCTTAATTGAGGGAATCACATGACCATGAAAAGACGTACCACCATCGGGCTGGCATTGCTGCCGCTGCTGGCCATCTCTTCCGCCCATGCTGATCTGATGGCGAACATTAAGTCGAGCGGCGAACTCAAGTGCGCGGTTTATTCAGATGTCCCGCCGTTCTCCTCACCGGATCCGCAGACCCGTCAGCTGGCGGGCATGGACGTGGATCTGTGCCATGCGCTGGCGCAAAAGATGGGGGTGAAAGCCACCCTGGTGCCGACCTCAATTGAAGCGCGTATCGCGGTTATCGCCACCGGCCGTGCCGATGTGCTGATCGCCAACCTCGCCTACACCAAAACCCGTGGCAGCCAGATCCAGTTCAGCGACCCGTACTACGTCGCCAAAGAGATGCTGCTGGTAAAAGCGCCGCTGGCCGATAAGCCGCTTACCTACTTTAAAGGCAAGCGCATCAGCGCCACCAAAGGCACCACGTCCGAGCAGTCGATCTACCTGAAAGGCGCGCGTGCCGTGACCTTCCAGGATGCGGCGTCTGCCTTCCTGGCCCTTGAGCAGAACAAAGCGCTGGGCTTTGTCACCAACACCATGACCGCCATCAAGATGATCACCCAGGCGAAGAAAGACGGCATCAATCTGGCGATGATCAAAGAACCGATGGCGCTGGAGCCGATTGGCGT
Source organism: Pantoea sp. X-Soil-TKNS-1207 (assembly GCF_059730485.1). Classification (NCBI taxonomy): domain Bacteria; kingdom Pseudomonadati; phylum Pseudomonadota; class Gammaproteobacteria; order Enterobacterales; family Erwiniaceae; genus Pantoea; species Pantoea sp. X-Soil-TKNS-1207. The sequence continues at coordinate 483,026 of NZ_AP035958.1, read as the reverse complement.
GGGTATGAAACGTGACGAACCGGCCCTGCTCGCCAGCGTCAACGGCGGCCTGAAAGCGATGGACGATGACGGCACTATCGACAAAATCTGGGATACCTGGATTGGGCCGAAGACCGAATACAAAATGGTGCGAGAAGAGCGCGTGCAGCCACTCTCCAGTCTGAAATTTGAACCGCTGGAATAACCGATGCCCGTGATGTCGCAAGCTGATATCAAGCCCGCCAGCGCGCCCGCGCTGGCTTGCTCCTCCACGATTACCCTCTCCACCATCGGCGCGCGCGCCTGGCTGGTGGAAGCCCCCGGTGGTTTTGATCTGCCGTCCCAGCGCCGTATCTGGTCGCTGGCTCGGCTGCTGGCGAGCAGCGACGATGTTGAATCGCTGATCCCCGGCGTGACCAATTTGCTGGTGCTGTTTCGCCAGATCCCCCCCGACGACGCGCAGGTGCGCGCGCGATTGCAGGCGGCCTGGGAACAGGCGCAGGCGATCCATCCGCAGGGCAAGCTGATTGAAATTCCGGTGGATTACGGCGGTGAACACGCCATCGATCTCGACGCGGTGTGTCGCCATACCGGCTTCAGCGCGCGCGAGGTGGTACGTCGTCATCATCAAAGCGAATACACGGTGTTTGCCCTCGGCAGTGCGCCAGGCTTTGGTTATCTGCACGGGCTGGATCCAGCGCTGGCGACGCCACGCAAAAAAGTGCCGTCGCTCAGTATGCTGAAAGGCACCGTCACCATCGGCGGCGCCCAGGCGGGCGTGTCGGCGCTGACCGGTCCGAACGGCTGGAACGCCATTGGCTATGCGGAGCTGGAGGTGTTTGATCCGCTGGCAGAGTCCCCGGCGCTAATGGCTCCCGGCGATCGCATCCGCTTTCTGCCGCAGAGGATTGAGCTGTGATTGAGATTGAACAGAGCGGTGCGCTCAATACGGTGCAGGATTTAGGTCGTTTCAACTACCGCCATATGGGCGTGTCGGTGAGCGGCGTGATGGACCCGCTGGCGCTGCGGGCGGGCAACCTGCTGCTCGGCAACGACGAGAATGCGGCGGCGATTGAAGTGCAGCTGTTCCCGTTTCGCGTGCGTTTCCTGCATGACACCAGCATTGCCGTCACCGGCGCCGACTGCCGCGCCACGTTAGATGGCACGCCGCTGCCGCCCTGGTGGGGGTGTGGCGTACGTGCCGGTCAGGTGCTGGAGCTGCGCTACCCGCGCAGCGGTGCGCGCGGTTATCTGTGCATCGCCGGTGGTATTGATGTGCCGGTGGTGCTGAATTCGCGCAGCACCGCGTTGCGGGGCGCCTTTGGCGGCCACCATGGCCGGGCATTACAGCGCGGCGATCGCCTGCCGCTCGGTGCGGCCAGCGGCCCGGCGTTACCGGTGTCAGGCATCGGCATCGAACCGCCGGACAGCGCGCTGCGTTCGCTGTTTCCCCGCAACAGCGCAGGCGAGATCCAGCTGCGCGCCATTCCCTCAGGCGAATACGCGTTGTTTGCTGCGGACGCCGCGCGTTTCTGGCAGCAATCCTGGCAGGTTTCCAACCAAAGCAACCGCACCGGCTACCGGCTGGCGGGCGATCCGATCTTCCCGTCGCAGACGGTGGAGATGCGATCCTACGGTTTGATCCCCGGTATCGTGCAGGTGCCCCCCGCGGGCGAGCCGATCATCCAGCTGAGCGACGCCAACACCGCCGGGGGTTATCCGAAGATCGCCGGGGTGATCGAGCAGGATCTGTGGCTACTCGGCCAGATATTGCCGGGCCAGTCGATCCAGTTAGTCAAAAGTGATGCGCGTGAGGCCATTGCCATCGAGAAAGAGGTGGCGCGCTGGCTCACCCGGCTGCGCCTGAGCTGTCTGCCGATGCGCAAAGCGGTCGGCGTTTAACCGAGCAAGGACCCAATACCATGAAGATTGATGTCAATTCCGATATGGGAGAAGGCTTCGGCGTTTATCAGCTGTGTGATGACGCCGCGCTGATGAAGGTGGTGTCGTCGGCCAATATCGCCTGCGGGTTTCACGCGGGCGATCCGGCGATCATGACGAAAATGGTGCGGCTGGCAAAACAGCACGGCGTCGGCATTGGCGCGCATCCGGGTCTGCCGGATCGTCAGGGCTTTGGCCGTCGCGAGCTGCCGTTTTCGCCGGAGGAAATTTGCCAGCAGGTGGCGTATCAGCTGGGCGCGCTGATGGCGATTGCCCGTGCGGAAGGCACGCAGGTGGCGCATTTCAGTTTTCACGCCGCGATGGGCAATATCGTCAATCGCGACGCCGCCCTGGCGCAACAGGTGATGGAACTGGTCGCGCGTATTAACAGCGACCTGATTATCTTTGCCCAGCCGGATACCCTTATTGAACGTGCCGCGCAGGCCGCCGGGCTGAAAACCCTGACGCTGTTCCTCGCCGACCGGGCGTACGATGCGCAGGGCCGTCTGGTGCCGCGTGGCGTAGCCGGTTCGGTGATTAAAGAGGAGAGCGCGCTGCGCGCCAGGGTGCGCCAGTTCCTGCAACACGGCACCGTCACCACGTTTGAGGGTGAAGAGATTCCGGTGCGCGCCCGCTCGATTCTGGTCCACAGCGATACGCCGGGTTCGCTGGCGCTTGCGACCATCGTGCGCAGCGAAATCGAAGCCAGCGGCCACCAGGTGGCACCGGCTTCTGAAGTGATTCGATGATTTCGTCGCAGGGAAAAACAAAAACGCGCGATAAATCGCGCCGCTACAGAAACGGGTTGGTCAGCATAAATGCTGACCCTACACGCCGGAAAAATGCGCGATAAATCGCGCCGCTACACGTAGGGTCGGCATTTATGCCGACCTCAAAACTGCTGTTGATAAATTGATTAACCTGACTGACCCGCAAAAGTCATGCCTGGTATTTAACGCGGTGCGGTTGAAATGCCTTCTGCTTATCCCGGAATAGCCGTCATACGACGGCCATTCCGCGGTTCAGCCAAAACCTGAACGATTACGCCTCGCGGCAACCCGCACAAAATGCGGCGATACGGTCGCAACCGGTCTGCAAACGCTCCATGCTGGTGGCGTAGGAGAGGCGGATATACGGACTCATGCCGTACGCCGCGCCCTGCACCGTCACCACATGCTGCTCCTCAATCAGCGCCAGCACAAAATCCGCATCGTTGTTGATCGTACGGCCACCGGCGCTGACTTTGCCGATATAACCAGCGATATTCACAAACAGATAAAACGCGCCCTGCGGCTTATGGCAACGCAGGCCATCAATCGAGGTCAGACGCTCCAGCACATAGTCACGGCGTTCACGGTAGATACGCGCGCGCTCCTGCAACAGATCCTGCGGGCCTTCCAGCACCGCCACCGCCGCCGCCTGCGTCAGCGTCGTCACGCCACCGCTGTTCTGCGTATTGACGTTGCTCATCGCCTTAATCAACGGTGCCGGGCCGCCACAGAAACCAAGTCGCCAGCCCGTCATGGAATAGGCTTTAGAGACGCCATTCACGGTCAGCACGCGGTCATACAGACGCGGCTCCACCTGCGCCAGCGTGTAAAAACGCACGTCGTCGTAAATCAGGTGTTCGTAGATATCATCGGTCATGATCCACACCTGCGGATGGCGCAGCAGCACCTCGCCCAGCGCCTGCAATTCCGCTTTGGTCGCCACCGAACCGGTCGGGTTGCTCGGATAGTTCAGCAGCAACCATTTGGTTTTATCGGTAATCGCCGCGTCCAGCTGCGCGGGCAGTGGCTTGAAGCCATTCTCCTGAGCACAGGGCAGCGGCACCGGAATCCCGCCAGCAAACTTCACGATATCGGCATAGCTGATCCACGACGGCGTGGGGATCACCACTTCGTCGCCCGGATTGATGGTCGCCAGAATGGCGTTGAAGATGATCTGCTTGGCCCCACCGGCGGTAAGGATCTGGCTGATATCGTAATCCAGCTGGTTGTCGCGTTTGAATTTCAGCTGAATCGCTTTACGCAGCGCGGGCGTGCCGTCGGTCGGCGGGTAACGGGTATCTCCCGCGCGTGCCGCGGCATAGGCGGCTTCAATGGCGTGATCCGGCGTCGGAAAATCAGGTTCGCCGGTGGAAAGCGCCACCACATCAATACCCTGCGCCGCGAGGTCGCGGGCTTTCTGGGTCATGGCGACAGAGGCGGAAACAGTGACATTCTTTAAACGATCGGCTATCTCGGGCATGTGGAACACTTCCTGATCTCAGTGTCAGCAGAAACGGCGCGGCACGCCAAAACGCGCAGAGCCAGCAAAGTCCCCAGCAGGCTGAAGACACGATATGCACAGAGGATAGGTTTTCGCCCGAAGCCACCGCTAATAGTGCTTTGTTGTGGCGATATAACACAAAACGATGACACGACCGACAGCACACTTTTGCTGCAAAGCTGACGTATTGCCCTGAAATGCGCGGCGGGTCACTCCGCCGCTGCGCTGAATATGTTAAAAAAGTGTTACTTTTGAGCGGATTTACGCGCCACTGCGGCGCATCGCTCACGTCAGCCATCGGTATTGCTGATGGGAAAGTGCACCATCGCAGTGCAACACACCCCATCTGAACCCGTGTTGTACCGCCACCCGGCTAACTCAGCAAAAGCCTTAGGAGGCATGAGAGCAGCACCCTCCTGTCTGAGTTCATCGCTAAATCTTATTCTGGCATCAACTTTGCTTGATGTTGATATGCGTTCTGTTGGAGGGAATGACCATGAATCTTCGCCGTCTTAAATACTTCGTTAAAATTGTCGATGTCGGCAGTCTGACGCAGGCCGCCGATATTTTGCATATCGCCCAACCCGCCCTGAGCCAGCAGCTGGCTACTCTGGAGGGGGAAGTGAATCAGCAATTGCTGATCCGCACCAAGCGTGGCGTCACACCCACCGAAGCGGGCAAAACGCTCTATTCACATGCCCAGTCCATTTTGCGCCAGTGCGAACAGGCGCAAAGTGCGATTGATCGTGTCGGCGCATCGCTTACCGGCAGCGTCTCTGTCGGCCTTGCGCCGGGCACGGCGGCACAAAACCTCGCGCTGCCCCTGATGATGGAGGTGCAGCAGCAACATCCGGGCATCGTGCTGTATTTCAATGAAAACTTCGGCACCACCCTCAGCGAGCTGATCATGAATGGCCGCATGGATATGGCGGTGATCTACGACCATCGCAACATCCACGGCCTGCGCTTTATGCCGCTGATGAAGGAAGATCTGTGCTTCGTCTGTCCATTCAGCCTGGCGAAACCGGTGAAAGAGATTCCGCTGGCAGAAGTGGCGAAATTCGATCTGTTCCTGCCGCGCATCTACAACATCATGCGTAAGGTGCTGGACGATGCCTTCGTGCAGAACAACCTGCAATATCGCGTGAAGTGCGAGATTGAATCGCAAACCACCCTGAATGCCGCGCTGACCGCCGGACTCGGCACCACCATCATGCCGGAATCCGCCGCGCGTGCGATGCTGAAAACCTCTGATGCGTGGATGGCGAAGATTGTCGAGCCGGATGTGCAGGCGTCGCTGTCGTTCTGCATGTCAGATCATCTGCCGCTGTCGCAACCCGCAGAAGCGGTGAAATCGATCCTGCTGTCGCTGATGTCACGCCGCAATGTGGAAAACCATCCGCTGACGCTGGTGGGATAAGCCGCGCTTATTGCCGCAAAGCGAAACCCTCTTACAGCCCGTCTTACCGAACGCGCTAGATTGACTGCATAAGCTGCCCGCTCCGGCGGGCTATGTAGCCTGTTTCGCTTTGACGGGAACCCTATGGAAAAAACCGCAATACCGCTGCCGACGCTGCGCGCTGTGGCGCGCAAGATGCAAACCGCCGGGCTGGGTCGCCTTGAGCTGGGCGGCAAAGACTGGTCGGTACGCCTGACGTACGCCGCTGTCCCCCCTTCACCTGCACAGCCCGCGCCAGCTTGTGTGGCCGCACCCGTGGCGGCGTTGGCCATCGGCGCACCGATGCCCGGCAGGTTGCTGCTGCGCCATCCGCATAGCCAGCAGGATTTTGTCCAGCCCGGCCAGACGGTGCAGCCGGCGGAACTGCTGGCGCTGGTGCAGGTCGGCCCGCTGTATCTGCCCGTCACCAGCCCGGTACGCGGCAGGGTGCAACAACTATCGCTTAGCGATGGCGCGCCAGTGGAATATGATGAAGAAATCCTGATGATTCAGGAAGATAAGCAGGCGTAAGCGCGGTTATAAGGGTCGCTTATTGCCTCAAAATATTTATGTCTTACCCCCATTGAACATAACTGCATAAAGTCAGAAAAAGATCAGAAACACGCCGCAGCCAGCAGGCCCGGCGATGACAGGAGAGGCAAATGCCATTTTCAGATTACAAAACCGCACTGGTCACCGGCGCATCTGCCGGGATGGGCGAAGCGATTGTTGAGCGTCTGTGCCAGGAAGGGATCACCGTACACGCCGTCGCGCGTCGTAAAGAACAACTGGCGGCGCTGGCCGATCGCACCGGCTGCATCCCGCACGCGGTGGATGTCAGCGATCTCAGCGCGCTGACCGCGCTGTGCCAGGATTTGCAGATCGACATTCTGGTCAACAACGCCGGGCTGTCGCATCCGGGATCGATTCTTGATGCCGATGAAAACGTGATTGAGACCCAGGTCGATGTCAACCTGCGCGCCGTGCTGCATCTGTGCCGTCTGCTGGTGCCGGGCATGGTGGCGCGCGATCGCGGCCATGTGTTCAACATCACCTCCATCGCCGCGATCTACAACTTCGGCGGCAACTCGGTCTATCACGCCACCAAAGCCGGGGTCCATGCCCTGTCACGCCAGCTGCGTGTCGATTGCTATGGCAAACGTGTGCGTATCACCGAAATCTGCCCAGGCCGCGTCGCCACCGATATTTTCGGCAACGTCTCCGGCGATCACGAAGAAGCACGCCGTCGCTTTATCGATGGCTTTGAGCTGCCGCAGGCAAAAGATATCGCCGACTGCGTGGCCTTTGCCCTGTCTGCCCCGGTGGCGGTGAATATCGGCAACATTGAAATCACCCCGACGTTGCAGGTGCCTGGCGGTCTCTCCACCATGCGACCGGGCGACCGCGCCGAGTAATGACGCAACACGAGGTAAAACCATGGCACTCAATTTCAGCAGTGTGATAACCGGCCACTTCGGCCAGATGATCGTTGACGGAACGGTGGTCACCCTTGAACTGGCGTTGGGTGCCTGGCTGCTGGCGATGATCCTCGCCATGTTGCTGGTGGTGATCCGCCTGACAGATCAACGCATCGCGGTCGGGCTGGTGAAGGCGTATGTCTCCTATCACCGCAATGTGCCAACGCTGATTCAGCTAATGATGTGGTATTTCGCCATTCCGACGCTGCTGCCGGAAGCGCTGCAAATGTGGATCAACAACTACAACGCGGAGTTTCTGTTTTCGCTCACCGCACTCGGCCTGTGCCAGGCGGCCTATTTCTCGGAAGATATCCGCAGCGGCCTGCGCGCCATCCCGGATGGTCAGAATGAAGCGGCGCGTGCGCTCGGTATGGGTTATGTGCGCGCCATGTGGTCGGTGGTGCTGCCGCAGGGCATCCGCAATGCGCTGCCTGCACTGATCAACCACACGGTGTTGCTGTTTAAAAACACCAGCCTGGCGATGGTAATTGGCGTGGCGGAGCTGACCTATGTGACGCGCGATATTGAGAACCAGACCTTCCGTACTTTCGAGTCCTATTTTGTGGCAACCGTTGGCTATCTGTTCTTCTCCCTGATGCTGATGGGACTTGGCGCGCTGCTGGCCCGCCGCTTTCAACGCGTCTATGCGAGGTAATGGCGATGTTTGAGATGTTCACCATTTTGCATGACAACGGCTTGCTGCTGTTAATGGGTCAGTACCCGAATGGCCCGCTCGGCGGGGTGCTGTGCACCCTGTTGATCTCGCTGCTGGCGGTGCTGTTCGCCTTCCCGGTGGGCGTATTGCTGGGACTGGCGCGCCTGTCGCCGTGGCGCTGGCTGAGCTGGCCCGCCACCTGCTGGGTCTATCTGCTGCGCGGCATTCCGCTGATGATGGTGGTGTTCTGGACCTACTTCTGCGTCCCGCTGCTGATTGGCCATAACATCAGCGGCTTCTCCACCATGCTGTGTACGCTGGTGATTTATGAAAGCGCCTATATCGCCGAAATCGTGCGTGGCGGCATTCAGGCGCTGCCGCACGGCCAGTATGAAGCGGCGCGTGCGCTGGGTATGGGACACATCAAAACCCTGCGGGTGGTGATCCTGCCACAGGCGCTGTACAACACCCTGCCCAGCCTGGTGAGCCAGCTGGTCTCCATCATTAAAGACAGCACCCTCGGCTACGTGATTAACGTGCCGGAGCTGACCTTTGCCGCCAACCAGGTGAGCAACCAGCTGCTGACTAAACCTTTTCAGGTGTTCGCCATTGTGGCGCTGAGCTACTACATCATCTGCTTCAGCCTGACGTGGCTCGCCAACAAACTTGAGGCGCGTATTGCGCAGAAACGTCGTCAGCCGCCGGTAGAGACCCCCACCGTGGCCCCGGCGGTGATGATCACCAAAACCCAATCGCAATAAGGAACCGCTATGAGCCCGATGATTCTGTTTAATCAGGTCAACAAATGGTACGGCGCGTATCAGGCGCTGACCGACCTGAGTGCCGAGATCAATCCCGGCGAAGTAGTGGTGGTCTGCGGCCCGTCCGGCTCCGGCAAATCGACGCTGATCCGCACCGTCAACCGACTGGAACCGATTGAAGGCGGCCAGATCGTCTTTGACGGCATCGATATCCACGGCAGCAGCACCCGCCTCAACCAGCTGCGCACGCGCATTGGTTTTGTATTCCAGAGCTTTAACCTGTTCCCGCATGTGTCGGTGGCGGAGAACATTATGATGTCGCCAATGAAGGTGCTGGGCGTGAAGCGTGCGGAAGCGCGCAGGCAGGCGGGTGAGCTGCTGGAACGCGTGGGCCTGTCGCACAAGGCGGATGCCTATCCGGCCCAGCTGTCTGGCGGCCAGCAGCAGCGCGTGGCCATTGCCCGTGCGCTGGCGATGAAACCGCCGGTGATGCTGTTTGATGAACCCACTTCCGCGCTCGACCCGGAGATGGTCGGTGAAGTGCTGTCGGTAATGCGCGGTCTGGCGCAGGAAGGGATGACGATGATGTGCGTCACCCACGAGATGAACTTCGCCCGTGAAGTGGCCGATACCATCTGGTTTATGGATCAGGGCCAGATTCTGGAAAAAGCCACGCCGGAGAAATTCTTCACCCAACCGCAGCACCCGCGCGCGCAGCGGTTTTTAAGCGATTTGCGCTCGCACTGATGCCTATAACGCGATAAATCGCGCCGCGACGGTATGTACGGAATTTAACGCCGAGGTTAAATATCCCACACTCTGGCGCGGCGCGATTTATCGCGTGCCCCTTTTACCCCCGCCCTGACTGATATTTTATGATATTTCCCTGAAATTAATTGCAGTGCCCCGCCCTTCACTTTAATTTTCCCGTGCTTAAGTATAGTTAACAGACCTGACTGCCCATTCTTATCAATACAAAGGAATGAATTTATGCACGTAGGATTTCATTCAGTCGCATACGGGACGACTGCAAATAATATTGAAACCAACTGGACATTTAAGCATAGCGTCGGCGCAGGGAGGGAACCTGTTGATATAAGCAAGTACATCATCGATGTTATGGCGACAAACAGTAATGACATTACGCTTGATAATTGTAAGGTGGGGATTAAAAACAGAGAACCGGAGATATGGGAAGCGGTTTTCTCCGCTGATGGCAAGATACAGCTGAGTGAATGTACCATTAAAGGCATCGTCTACGCGCCAAATGGCACAACTGTGACGAATAACTGCCTGATTATGGGAAAGGTAGCAGGTCGCAATGCACCGATAATGCTGATGACAACGGAAGTCAGAAGTAAGGACTATACAAAGAGTCAGGCCGTGCCGGAATCAGGCTTTGGCGAATGGATAAATCCGCTCAAAGATAATGATGATGAAATTTATCAGTTTAATACCACCGACATCGACCGCTACAGCAAACTGCTGGATATGAAAACCGAATATTATGGCTTATATCATATTGCGATTTCGGCCGACGATAACGATATCGATTGTCGGCATGAATGCAAAATCTATGGTGATATAGTTAACGACTTCTTTGATATTGCATCCCCCACCAGAGATATTAACGTCTTTGATTCAATGGTGGCGGGGTGCATTATCAACCGCACCGGCAGTACCTTGCTGGAAAGAAGCAGTGCAAAAGCCGTGTTTAGTAACGCACAAAGAACCGAAATTAATAACTCTGAGGTCGATTATATTTATAGCGTGAGCAGTGATACGCATATTCATAATCATTCTGTCATCAAATATGGTGCCATGCTGGGGGGCAGGATAAACAGGATTTCCTCCTCAACGCTCCATGGATCCGTGCAGCTGAAGGGACATATTCTGACTATCGAACAACAGTCGAGTGTTGATAAGGTCTGTTTACCGCCAGCACATGAGGTCACAGGAGATTTCGATGATACTGAGATCAGGCTCACGAGTGGCTCCACCCTTCATGCTATCGAAACGGCGGGACAAAGGTGTCGCATATTTATTGAAAAAGGCGCGGTCTTTACGCCCTTAATCAGTGGCGACCCCATTTCTGCCAATGTGGAGATTTACTATTTTTAGCATGAGAACTGCGCGATAAATCGCGCCGCTATGGCCCGGAACGCGGGTTTATAGCGACGCAATTTATGGCGCGTATAAGTTCTGTGCAGCGATTACGTTCGGCAATCCACCCATACCGCACCCGCATCGGCGGATTTCACACACTGCTCAACCCAGCGCACCCCCATCAAACCGGCATGAACGTCCGGGTACCAGAAATCCTGTAAAAAGGCCTGGTCATTACGGTCAGTGGCGTCCATCGCCAGTGCGAAACGACGATACAGATTCGACCAGGCTTCGAACAACCCTTCTGGATGCCCGCCGCCAATCCGATCTTCCTCTAAGGCACGGCCATGCAGATAACCCATGCCGCGTTCCAGAATCTGCACCGGTTCGCCCTGCACTTCATAGCGCAGCTGGTTTGGCTGCTCGTCCCACCACTCCAGACTGGCCTTCTCGCCAATCACCCGCACCTTCTGGCCGTGCATGGAGCCGCAGTTAACGGCCGAAGCCCACATGGTACCGAGCGCGCCGTTGTCATACTCCATCATCACAAAGGCGTTATCTTCCAGCGGCGCACGGCTTTTCACAAAGCTCTGGCGACTGCACAACAGACGCGTCACCTTCAGCTGCGGCACCATGGTTTCAGCGATAAACAGCGGATGGGTCGCCAGATCGCCCAGCACATAACTCGGGCCAACAAAGCGCGGATCGACACGCCATTGGGTGCTAGGATTTTGCAGCTCCACCGCCTCGTTATGGAAGCCGTGCGCAAACTGCATATTGATGATGCGGATCTCGCCCAGCACCCCCGCGGCGATCATCTCACGCGCCTGCTGGATCAGCTGATGGCCCGCGTAGCCGTAGGTCACACCGATGATTTTTTTCTTTTCGCCGCACAGTGTTTCCAGCTCGTCGGCCTCCGCTGCGGTGAAGCACAGCGGCTTCTCGCATACCACATGCAGCCCGGCATTGAGTGCTGCCCGGCAAATCGCAAAGTGGGTGTTGTTGGGTGTCGCGATAGAAACCGCCTCGATGCCATCCTGACGCGCTGCCTCTGCGGCAAACAGGGTTTCATAATCGGCATAGCAGCGATCCGCCGCCACGCCCAGCGCGGTGCCGAACGCACGGCCACGATCGGCGTCGAGATCAAACGCGCCGGCTTGCAGGATAAAATTGCCATCACGCAACGCGGCGGAACGATGAATATAGCCAATCTGGCTGGTGCCACCGCCGCCAACCATGCCCCAGCGCAGTGAACGATCGCGTGCTTTGATGCCGTTAATCATGCTGTTTTCCTCAGAATCCGACCGATTGCAGATAGTGCAGGCTGGCGGTCACGTCACGCAGACTGGTGTCGGCATGGCGCGGGTCACGCTCCTGTTCGATGGTGATCCAGCCCTGATAGTTGCGCTCCGCGAGGAAGGCACGTACCGCCGGATAATCAATCGCCCCCTGACCTATCGGGCACATCACGCCCTCGGCACAGGCGGCAAAGAAGTCGACGCCGCGCGCAATCACATCGCGCCATACCGCGTCGTTCACGTCTTTGAAGTGCAGGTAATCGATGCGATCCCAGTAGCGATCCAGCGAGGAGATCGGGTCCATGCCCGAGTAGTACAAGTGGCCGGTATCCAGGCACAGGCCAGCCACCTCGTGCGGGATGTCCTGCGCCAGCTGCGCCAGCTCGTCGGCGAACTCGATACAGCCACCGGCATGGGGATGGATCACCGCGCGCACGCCATAGTCGTTGCGGGCGATCTGGCTCAGGATGGTGATGTGCTGCATCATCCGCTGCCAGTCATCGGCGGACAGACGCGGCGCCAGATCCGACTGGCCGGCATAGCGCGCGCGTTCCGGGTTGCCGAAATCGATAATCACCAGATACGGCGCCGGTTTATTCACGCCGTGGGTTTTCGCTGCGGTCGGCACACGGGACAGGTTGCGGCAGATGTTATGGGTCAGTTCCACCAGCGCCGGGAAATTGGCTTCGCTTACCAGGTCGTCAAACAGGGTGCCCGCCACCAGCGACAGGTCATGCTGCTCCAGCTGCTGACGCAGCTCGCTGGCTTCGACCGGCAGATAACTCCACGGACCCAGTTCGATACTTTGGTAACCCGCCTGCGCCGCTTCGCTCAGGACTTTCTGCCACGGCGGCAGGAAGGGGTTTTTCGGATCATCAACGCCCCAGCTACAGGGCGCATTGGCGATATGGATAGTCATGATCGGTCCTTGCTGTGATTGATGCAGCAAGTATCAAATGAAAATTTCATCTACAACAACCATGAAACATTCATTTTTTGATAGCGATCATATTATTTTTTATCATTTAAATGATAGATTTTCTATCATAAAACGCGATAAATCGCGCCGCTACGGGATGTGCCGTCATTTATCGCGCGTTTTTCCCGCGCCGTTACAGATTCTCTCGCGTGACAATATCGAACGGCAGCGTCACCTGGGAAAAATGTGCGCCGCGCTCCGCCTGACGTTGTTGCAGGATACGCACCAGCGTCTCTGCCAGATCCTCAATACGGTGGCGCAGCATCACGGTGATGGTGCCATCAATCAGGGCCAGATCGCCGTCGCTGATCGGACCGTGACAGATCAACGCGACCCTGCGCTGCGGCTGCTCACGCAGGGCGCGGATCACGCCTTCAACTCCGCCGCAGGGCGCATAAATCAACGCCAGATCGGTATGTTCGTTCAGCAGGCGATGCGCCGCCTGATAACCGCCTTCGATGGATTCATGGGTTTTTAATGGCTCCAGCACCCGGCGCGTGCTGTCCTGCTCGCGCAGATAGGAGCGGAAACTGATTTCGCAACTTTCCTGGCAGGTAAAACGGTGGTCGCCCACCAGCACCGCCACCGGTCCCGGCTGATGCAGCAGATGGGTTGCCATCCAGCCTGCGGTACGCCCGGCTTTTTGGTTATCCAGCCCGAAGTAGCCCGCGTGGCCGCAGGGCGAGAAGTCGGAAAACAGCGCATAAACCCGGACGCCCTGGCGCGATACGCTCTCAATCGCACGGCGGATCAGCGGATGGTCGAGCGCCACCAGGCCAATGGCATCGACCTGTGGCGCCAGCGCGTGCAGCGACGCCACCACCGCCTCCACATCATCAATATCGTGCCAGCAAAACTGCGGTTCGCTGCCAGCCGGATGCAGCGGCTGCGCCTGATGGCGCAGTGCCTCGGTCAGCGAATGATAAAACGAATAGCTTTTCGCCAGCAGGATAAACCCCATGCGCAGGCTAACGGCAGGCGCAGCCTGCTCGCTGCTGCGTAGCGGCGTCAGTCCGGTGTGATAACCGAGGCTCTGCGCGGCTTCCAGTACCTTCTGCTCAGTGGCGGCACGTACCGGCGCGCGGCGGTTGATCACACGGTCAACCGTGGCAACGCCAACCCCGGCAGCCGCCGCGATGGCGTTCATGGTGATTTTACTCATCAGGCATCCCCGAAATAAATGATAGAAAACTTATCAAAAATAATGCCTCAGGCGCAGAAAAAGTGCCAATCACGCGTGAAGAAAATCGCCATGCCTGATAGAGAACCTCTCATTAGTTTGATCGATCTCGCAAAAATGAAATGAATAATCTCTCGTAAATATCATTCGGAATAAATGTTTGATACTTATTTTTGCCGACGACATCTGAGGCCCGGTTGATGGATTTGCATCAGCAAAGCGTTAGAGCCGTCCCGATGGCCTTTCTATAGTGGTGGAAGAAAGTCCGGCTTAACGCGCAGGAGAACACAATGAAAATCGCTTTTGACGTGGATGTAATCCGGGATTTGGGCATCACCCGCATGGTGCATCAGGTCGCGGAATGGGGTTACAGGTACATCGAACAGTCGCCGCATCCGCAAATCAATCCGTTCTATAAACACCCGAAAGCCAGCCGGGAAATCATGACGGAATATAAAAACGCGCTGCGTTCCACCGGCCTGGAGATCTCCTCGTTTATCGTGGTGTATCGCTGGTCCGGCCCGGATGAAGCGCGCCGTCAGGCAGCCGTGAAGAACTGGAAACGCATGATTGAGATCGCGGTGGAGATGGGCGTACCGGTGATCAACACCGAGCTGTCCGGCAATCCGAACGAGCCGGAAATTTGCGAAGAGATGTTCTACCGCTCAATGGAAGAACTGCTGCCGATTATCGAACGGGAAGGCATTCGCGTGGAAATTCAGGCGCATCCGTGGGATTTCTGCGAAGAGAGCAACGAAACCGCCGATATCGTGAAGTCGTTTCGCAGCGATCATGTGAAGTATATCTACAGCGCGCCGCATACCTTCTTTTACGACAAAGGCAAAGGCGACGTGAAGAACATGCTGCATTATGCCGGTGATGACCTGTCGCATATGCTGATCGCCGATACCATGAACCACACCAAACATTGCCGCTATATCGTCAACCCACCGGGCGTAGACGCCACCATCCACCAGCATGTGGGCGTGGGCGAAGGCGAGGTTAATTTCGATGCGCTGTTTGCCGCCTTACGTGAGATGGATTTCGCCAACCGTAACTTTAAGGTGGGCGGGGAATCGATTATCTCTGCGGCGCTGTTCGGCTATCCCGAAAAGATGAAGTATCAGGCAGTCGAGACCCGCGAATTGATTGAGCGTGAGTTGTTAAGCAATTAAACCGGGTAGGGTATCCCGGAACGGAGAGAAGTCTGGTCGGTGTAAATACCGACCCTGCCCCTTCTCGCAGGGTCGGATTCATACGCACCTTCAGTCCGCAGCGAACTCAACCGCCACAAACTCCCCGCGCGTTAACGACAGCTGTGCCGCCTCGGCAATCGCCTGCGCGCGCAGGCCATCCCGCAGCCCCGGCAATCCCGCCACCGTTTCCCCCGCCATCTGCCGCACAAACGCGTCCAGATGCTGGTAGTAGGTTTCACGTACCCGGCTGAACCAGTCGGCATATAACCCCGGCTGAGTAATCCCCTGCCCGTGATACCGCGTGACGCCGCGCATCGACTGGCTTTCCGATGCCAGCATCCCGTCGCTGCCCATCACGCTGATGCGTTCGTCATAGCCGTAAGCGGTGCGCCGCGTGTTATCCAGCTGCGCCAGCGCGCCCTGCTGCATACGCATAATCAACACCGAAGTATCGACATCGACACCGTGCAGCTCCGGCATCGCCAGCGCGGCGCCCATCGCCCCCACGGTTGTCACTTCATCGTCGGTCAGCCAGCGCAGCAGATCGAAGAAGTGGATCGCCTGATCGCGCATCTGCCCGCCTGACGCCTGCAAATAGCTGAGCGGTGGCAGTACAGAAGCACGGCACACCATCTGGATCAGCTCGGCGCGTCCAATCACCCCCTGCTGCAACTGCGCTTTCAGCTGCTGATGGCTGTGGTCAAAACGCCGGTTGAAACCAACGGTGACGGGCACCTGAAGCGGCGAGATGTTCTCCACCGCCTCCCGCGCCCGTGCGAGGGACAAATCGATCGGTTTTTCGCAGTACACCGCCTTACCCGCCCTCACCGCCTGTTCCAGCAATGCCGCATGGGTCGGGGTGGCGCTGGCGATCAGCACCCCATCAATGGCATCGCTGGCGAGCGCCTGTGCCACGCTGGCGGCGGTGGCACCATAGCGCTGCGCCACCGCCTCCGCACGCGAGGCGTCAAGATCGCATACCATCGCCAGCGTCACGCCGGGATGCGCGGCCAGATTCCCGGCATGGACCTGACCAATAAAACCACTACCAATCAAGGCAAAACGTTGCGGTGACCGCATGGCAATTCTCCTGTTTGTTCACACTTCAGAGGTGGCATCCTTGTCAAAATAGCCGGATCTGGCAGGCTGTCTGAACGCGGTTTTTGATGGAATTCACTCAGATGAAAGCAATAACGCTGGCCGAACTGGCGAAGCGTGCCGGTGTGGGCGTTGCCACGGTGGACCGGGTCCTGAACGAGCGTGGCGGCGTCTCACCGGCGATGACCAAAAAAGTATTACAACTCGCGCGTGAAGCCGGGTTAAAACGCATTCTGCCGGAGGAGCATCGCCACCCGTGGCAGATTGAAGTGCTGCTGAGCGGCAACGGTTCGTTTTTCTTCCAGCAGCTGGCGCAGGATTTCGCCACCCTCGCCGATGAACTCGGCTATCGCCGCCTGCGGCTGCATCGCACCCTGATCCCGGAAAACGCCCCTGAGAAGCTGGCTGCGCATATCGAAGCCAGCAGCAAAAAAATGGATGCGCTGATTGTTTTCGCCCATGAGAACCCCCTGATCTATCAGGCGCTGGCGCGTTGCCGGGAACGCGGTGTCCCCGTAATCACCATGGTGACCGACCTGCCCGACGCCGCGCGCTTGTGCCATGTCGGCATCGATCAATACAAAGCCGGACGCACCGCCGGCCTGATGCTGGGCAGCATGTTGTCGCAGCCGGGTGAGGTGGTGCTGGTCAGTGGTCGCGCCGATTATCGCGCCCATCGGCAGCGCATCGAAGGGTTCCAGACTGTGCTGGCGCAGCGCTTCCCGCAGCTGCGCCTCAACGCCATTCTCGCCGGACAGGATGAGCGCGAGCGCATCAGCCGTCTGCTGGAGAAAGCGCTGGCGGGATCGAAACAGATTGTCGGCCTCTACAATACCGGCATGGGCAACACACAGATTTATGAGGCGCTGGCGCGCCATCGCCTGAGCGGCAAAGTGGTGTATATCACCCATGAACTCTATGCCACCACGCGTCAGCTGCTGGAGAAGCAGGTGCTGACACTAACCCTCGATCAAAACACCCTGCGCCATGCGCAGCTGGCGCTGACGCTGCTGCTGCGTCACCTGGAGGAGGGCGAGCAGCCGGAAACCTATCAGCCCGGCAAAGTGGACTTTATGCTATTTACGCAAGAGAACTTTGCATAACCGGACTTTGCATTTCACCGCCAGCGCGGTTAAATCGCCTGTGACCCTGCCTGCTACACTCAGTAGCAGCAAAAAATGCAATCACAACAAGGCGAAATATTATGTCGGAGCATCAGTATCAACCTGCGAAAGTCTGGACCTGGGACCCGGAAGCCAAAGGCAACGGCGCGAAAACTAACCGTCCGTTTGCCGGCCCCACGCATGAGAAAACTCTGCCGGTAGGCAAACATCCGTTGCAGCTTTATTCGCTCGGCACCCCCAACGGCCAGAAAATTACCATCCTGCTGGAAGAACTGCTGGCAATCGGCGTGCAGGAAGCCGAGTACGATGCCTGGCTGATCCGCATCGGCGATGGCGATCAGTTCTCCAGCGGCTTCGTTGAGGTCAACCCGAACTCCAAAATCCCGGCGCTGCGCGACCATTCGGTCACCCCGCCGCTACGCGTGTTCGAATCCGGCAATATCCTGCTGTACCTCGCGGATAAATTCGGCCATTTCCTGCCGAAAGAGCTTGCCGGTCGCACTGAAGCACTCAACTGGCTGTTCTGGTTGCAGGGGTCTGCGCCTTACCTCGGCGGCGGTTTCGGCCACTTCTATTTCTATGCGCCGGAAAAAATTGAGTACGCCATCAACCGTTTCACCCTCGAAGCCAAACGTCAGCTCGACGTGCTGGATCGTCAGCTGGCAGATCACCGCTACCTGGCCGGTGATGAGTACAGCATCGCCGATATCGCCACCTGGGCGTGGTACGGCAACCTGGTGCTGAACGATCAATACAGCGGTGCGGAGTTCCTTGATGTGCAGTCGTATCAACATCTGCTGCGCTGGGCGAAAGAGATTGCGCAGCGTCCGGCTGTGATTCGCGGGCGCAAGGTTAACCGTGCGTTTAATGCCGCCCCGGAAGACCAGCTGCTGGAACGCCATGACGCATCCGATTTTGATACCAACACCGAAGACAAGCGTCAGGCACGGGGAGAGAAATAATGAGCGCATATGTCATCTTTATCCGCGATGAAACCCTGAACGACAGCGAAATGGCGACTTACGCGCAGCAAGCCGATCAGGCCCGTGGCGATCATCCGCTGAAGGCGCTGGCCTTTTACGGCGCGCTGGAAACGCTGGAAGGCCCGGAGGCGGAAGGCGTGGTGGTGCTGGAGTTTCCGGACGTGGATGCGGCCAAAGGCTGGTATCACAGCCCGGCCTATCAGCAAGCGAAAGAGCATCGTCTGAAAGGGGCGAAATATCGCGTGCTGCTGGTACAGGGCGTGGCGTAAGCCGGTGTGGTAGCGGCGCGATGTAGCGCGCAGGTTTTTAGCCAGGCCGGGAATGATCCCGACCTGGCTGAGGATTAATTTGCTGCAACAAACTGCGTGTAATTCTCTGGGGTAATGGTTTTATACGGTACCCAGTTGTAAACCTGAACTTTCTGTTTATCCAGCAGCGCTTTTGTCACCTGTACCGCGCCGGTAGCCTGGCCTTTAGCATCCTGGAAAATGGTCAGCGCCATCTTGCCGTTCTTCACGAACTGCTGCCCGTCTGGCGTGCCATCAATACCCGCTACCAGGATCTTTTCATTCTTCGCCTGGCTGAGCGCCATAATCGCACCAATCGCCATCTCATCGTTGTTGGCAGCAATAGCATCAATCGGACGCTGGTTCAGCAGCCAGCTTGACACCACATCCACCGCTTCGTTGCGCTGCCATTTGGCGCTTTGCTTCTCCACCACCTTCATATCTTTATATTTGGCGATCACCGCTTCCACCGCACGGGTGCGTTCACGCGCTTCTTCGTTCGACAGCGCGCCCATCAGAATCGCCACGTTGCCACGGTAATTCATGCGTTTCGCCAGCGCTTCCATCTGCATTTCACCGCCCAGCGCCGAATCGGAACCGACATACGCCATATCCGCAGGCAACTTCACCTCAGGTTTACGGTTGACGAAAATCAGCGGAATCCCGGCGTTTTTCGCGGCGGTGATCATCGGTAACACGCCCTGGGTATCTACCGGGTTAAGGATGATGGCATCCACGCCCTGGTTGATAAAGTCGTCCACCTGCTGCACCTGCAACGCCACATCGCCTTTGGCATCAACAAACTGGCCATTCAGCTGGTTCGCCTTCAGTTCCGCCACCATCTGGGTACGCAGAATCGAGACGAAGTTAAGGTCGAAATTCGCCAGCGCCACCCCAACAGTGAAGGTCTTGGCGCTGACACCCAGGCTAAACAACATTGCACAGAGTGTTATAATTAACGTTCTGATTTTCATGATTAAATCCTGTAGGGTTAAGATATTATTGTGATGTTCTATTGCCGGGTAACAGGCAAATACCCGGCGGGATAACGCTTATAAACTGAAGTGATCGCGGAACTGTTGCAGTGCGGCGGTGCTGTCGCCACTGGCCCAGCCCTCCATCGCCACCGTGCCCTGATAACCAATATCGTGCAGCGCACGGGCAATAGCGCGATAGTTGATTTCACCGGTGCCCGGCTGCTGACGGCCCGGTACATCCGCCACCTGGATCTCACCGATCGCCGGGCCAGCACGGCGGATCAGTTCAATCAGATTGCCTTCGCCGATCTGCGCGTGATAAAGATCGAGGTTCATCTTCAGCGCCGGGCTGTTGACCGCTTCCACCAGCGCCAGGGTATCGGCGGCCAGTGCGAACGGCGTGCCGGGATGGTCAACCGGCAGATTCAGGTTCTCCAGCGTGAATACGCGTCCGGCGCGTTCGCCAAGCTGCGCCACTTTACGCAGCGTGTCGGCCGCTTTCAGCCACATCGCCCCGGTCACCACCTCCACCGGCTTCACCGGCAGACCTTTGTCGTCCAGTCCGGTGCCATGCAGGTTCAGCCCTGGACAGTTTAGCCGCTCCGCCACCGCCAGTGAGGCTTCGGCGCTTTGCAGCAGCTGGGCGATCTCATCGTCATCCGTCAGGTTGCCGGTCAGATAGCCGGTCATCGAGGTAAAGCGCGCGCCGGTAGCCGCCAGCGCATCGATGTCTTTATTTGCCCAGCCCCAGATTTCGACGCCAAAACCCAGCGCGTGAATACGTTTTACGCGTTCGATAAAAGGCAGGTCGAGAAACACCATTTCGGCACAAACGGAAAGTTGATAGCTGGCCATTAACGCGCTCCCAGTTTGATTGGCTGACCCTGCTTAACGGATTCGATGCAGGCCAGCGCGATTTCCAGCGCATTGCGTGCATCTTCGCCGGTGGCGCGTGGGGTTTCGCCGCTGCGGATGCAATGGGCGAACTCGGTCAT
This sequence comes from Pantoea sp. X-Soil-TKNS-1207, assembly GCF_059730485.1. Taxonomy (NCBI): domain Bacteria; kingdom Pseudomonadati; phylum Pseudomonadota; class Gammaproteobacteria; order Enterobacterales; family Erwiniaceae; genus Pantoea; species Pantoea sp. X-Soil-TKNS-1207. The sequence continues at coordinate 462,280 of NZ_AP035958.1, read as the reverse complement.
CTCGGCAACATAGGCGTCGCGCAGCAGATCGGTATCCATGCGTGAGGTTTCTACCGCGATACCGCCCTCGTGGTAGCGCACGCTGTTGTTCAGATTGATATTGCCTGCCTGGAACATGCCTTTGCTGCCAAACACTTCGCCGCGCACGTCATAGCCGTAGACCGCCTGGAAGTTGGCTTCGGCGGTGGCAATCGCGCCATTGTCGAAACGGATGGTCACCACCGAAGTGTCCAGCAGCCCTTTGTCTTTGAAGTCCGGGCGTACCAGCGCATCGGCCAGCGCGTAGACTTCTACCGGCTTCGCACCGGGGTTGAAGTGCAGCAGCGTGTCGAAATCGTGGATTAAGGTTTCCAGGTAGATAGTCCAGGGTGGAATCGGTGCCGGATCGCGCAGTGCCGGATCGCGCGTTACTGAACGGCTCAACTGCGTGGTGCCATTCTCTCCGGCTTTCACCGCCGCGATCGCTGCGGCGAAGCCTGAGACAAAGCGACGATTAAAGCCAACCTGCAACACCACGCCCGCCTCTTTGGCGGCGCTGATGGCGCGATCCGCCTCTTCCAGCGTTACCGCCATCGGTTTTTCGCAGAACACATGCTTACCCGCACGCGCAGCGGCAATCACCAGCTCAGCATGGCTACGCGCCGGGGCCGCAATCGCCACCGCATCGATATTTTTATCATCCAGCAGCGCCTGCAAATCGCTGTAGGCGGTGCTGACGCCGAGACGATCGGCCAGCTTCTGTGCCGCACCCGGCTGCGGATCGGCCACGGCCGCGAGGGTCGCGCCCGGTACACGCCACGCCAGATTTTCCGCATGGAAGCTGCCCATACGGCCTGCGCCAATCAGGCCAACGCGAATCTTTGGAGAAGGAAAACTCATTGCTAACTCCTTGTTATGTAGGGTGTGCCCCTGGGGGACACGAATATGGGGAAGATATTGCAAAGCTGATGCCAACTTAAAAGCGCAGGAATTTGTGAGGCATAACACAGATGCAGCTCACAAAGTGGAAACAAAATTTACATGTCAACTTAACATGTAAATAAAATGGACATTCCATAAGTGACCGGAGTGCGTTATGCGATCCCTGAGTGAACAATTACCGTTCAAAGATGAGAGCGATCCAATCTTCAGCCTGCCTGGCGGTACGGAAGTCGGCGACTGGGATAATTTGTTGCGGCAGGGCTGGCACAGCTTTCAGCGCGGTGAACAACCCGGCTGGATGCGGCACAGCATTTTGCAATCGTGGCAACGGTCGCAGCAGCGCAACATCGATCCTGAGGTGTTTTGCTATATCTGCCCGCCGCCAGAGGAGCTGGCGGCGATCCTTGAACACAACGCCGAGCTGATCCATGTCGCGCGCAGCATTATGGAGAACCTGCTGGCGTATAACCCGGATGGGCATATCAACCTGACCGATGCGCAGGGGGTGACGCTGCATTTTTGCGGCGCGGATATGACGCCGGTCGGCAGCATTCTGCGCGAGGAGGTGCTCGGCACCAACTGCACCGCCCGCTGCCTGATTGAACAGCGGCTGGTGTATGTGCTGAGCGGCGAGAACTGGAAATTCGCCCTGCGCAAACGCCATCGCCAGTGCGCCGCCGCGCCGGTGCGTGACGCCAGCGGCCAGCTGATTGGCGTGCTGACCCTGACCGCCACGCCGGACAACTTCAACGCGCACACGCTGGGCACGGTACAGGCGGCGGCGGAAGCGGTCGGGCAGCAGCTGATGCTGCGCCGCCTGCTGGCCGAGCAGCAATCGATCCTCGAAACCCTGAATGAAGGGGTGATCGTCTGCGATCGCCACGGCCGGATCAAAACCCTGAACCGCTATGCGCGCCAGATCTTCAGCGGGCTGGATCCGGATGCCGGTCCGATTGACGTGCTGCTCCAGCCGCAGGGCGGATCGCTGCTTACCATGCCGTTCTGCAACGACCGTGAGCTGCAACTGATGCCGGATGGCATCCAGCCGATTTCCTGCCTGATTTCACTGATGCCCGCGCCCGACGGCGGCCGCGTGCTGTCGCTGCGCGAGAATCAGCGTATCCGCGCCATTACCCGTCGCGTGATGGGTGTCAGCGCCAGTTACACCTTCGAGATGATTCGCGGCCATGCGCCACGGGTACAGCAGGCGATCCAGAAAGCGCGCGCCAGCAGCCGCACCGACAGCACAGTGCTGCTGACCGGCGAGAGCGGCACCGGTAAGGAGTTGTTTGCCCAGGCGATCCATAACGCCAGCCCGCGACAGCAGGAGGCGTTTATCGCCATCAACTGCGGCGCGCTGCCGCGCGATCTGGTGCAGAGCGAGCTGTTTGGTTATGTCGATGGCGCCTTTACCGGCTCCCGACGCGGCGGTTCTGCCGGGAAATTCGAACTGGCCGATGGCGGCACGCTGTTTCTGGATGAGATCGGCGAGATGCCGCTGGAGGCGCAGACCAGCCTGCTGCGCGTGTTGCAGGAGAGTGAGGTGCTGCGCATTGGCGCGGCTAATCCGCTGAAGGTCAATGTGCGCATTATCGCCGCCACCCACTGCAACCTGCTGGATGCGGTGGAGAAAGGCGCGTTCCGCCGCGATCTCTTCTATCGCCTGAATGTGGTCTCGCTGGAGATCCCACCGCTGCGCGAACGTCAGGAGGATATTCCCGGCCTGGTGAATACCTTTATTCTGGCGCTGTGCGCCCGGCTGAAACGCATTGCCCCCCAGGTCTCGCCGGAGGCGATGCGCTGTTTGCAGGCGTGGCCGTGGCCGGGCAACGTGCGCGAGCTGGAGAACCTGGTCGAGCGGATGGTGAATTTATGCGAAGGGCTGGAGATCGATCTGCCGGATCTGCCGGATGAGATGGTGCGCACCCAGCCACCGGCGATGGTTAGCGGATCGCTCTCGTCATTGCAGGAGAATGAACGCCAGCATGTGTTGCAAGTGGTGGGTGAGCAAAAAGGCAATCTGCGCCAGTCCGCGCAGCTGCTGGGGATTTCCCGCACCGCGTTGTATAACAAGCTGAATCAGTGGGAGGTGGATGTGGGGGCGCTGCGTCGGGGGAATGGTGCGGCCTGATGCCCTCACCCTAACCCTCTCCCGCAAGACGGGAGAGGGTATCAATGCGCACTTACAACGACGCCCCGCCGCAAATCACCAGTTCCTGACCGGTGATGGCGTCTGCGGCAGGTGACAGTACAAACCCCGCCAGCGCGGCGACCTCTTCCGGCTGGATATAACGCCCGATCGGCGGCAGTTTTGGTGGCGAGCTGGCGCGTCCCGGTTGCAGCAGCATCGGCGTTTCCGTCGCACCCGGCGCAATCACATTCACCGTAATCCCCTGCGGAGCCAGCTCGGCCGCCCAGCTGCGCGCCATCCCCACCATCGCCGCTTTGGTGCTGACGTACTGGCTGCGCCCCGCCGCGCCGCGTGACGTGCGGCTGCCAATCAGCAGGATACGGTCGCCCTGCTGCATCTGCGGTTGCAGCGCATTCGCCATGATCTGCGCCGCCTGCACATGCAGATACCACAGGCGGCTGCTTGCTTCCTCATCCAGATCGCCAAGCGGCGCGGCGGCCATCATGCCCGCCGCATGAACCAGCGCGTCCACTTTTGGCAGTTCCGCCAGCGCCTGCTTCAGCCGCGCGACATCAAACAGATCCACGCTGACCGAAGTGAAACCTGGGTGATCCTTTTGCACCTGGCTACGGCTAAAACCCGTCACCCGCCAGCCCTGCTGCAACAGATGGTCGGCAATGGCCGCGCCTATGCCGGAGCTGACGCCGGTCACCAGCGCATGTCGGTTCATCACGCCCCCCTGACCCACGACTCATCGACGCGCACGTACTTAATCGCCTGACGGTACCAGGTATAGGCGATATGCAACGCGCCATCGTCGCTCTGCTTAATGCTCGGATAGGAGAATTCGCGGTTCAGCTTCTGCTGAGAATTGTTGGTCATGCAGTAGCCATCCCCTTCGTCGAGATTACGCTGCCACGGCCAGCTACGGCCGCCGTCAGTGGAGATCGCCAGCGTCATCGGCGCACGCGGCGCGCCCCAGAACGCGCTGCGACCGTTGTGCGCCAGTGGCTCCGCCGCCACGGCGACCTCGTCTTCATCTTCGATCTCGTCATACAACGACAGACGCCGTTCGCTGGCACCGCTGGCGCTCATGGCATTGAACACCAGCGCCAGATGACCATTCCGCAGGGTGGTGACCTGAATCGATGAGTTGTTGTTCGGCAGCTCCGTCGCCTGCGGCGCGCTCCAGCTTTCGCCACCGTCATCAGATCGGCTTTGGTAGATAAAATCTGCCCAACGGCTGCGATAGAGCGCCAACAGGCTGCCATCCTGCAACAACGTGATATTCATATGCACGCAGCCAAGGCTGTCCGGCACCGCCACATCGCGCCAGCTTTGGCCTTTATCACTGGAGATCTTCACCGCGCTGACATCCTCGTTCCCGACCCATTTTACGCCCGGCTGGGTGCGGCAGTAGAACACCGGCAGCAGCCAGTTGCCGTTGGGCAGCACCACAATCGGCTGGCGGATAAAGGTGCCGGGCTGGTCGAGCAGCGTCTCAATCGCGCTCCAGCTGTGGCCAAAATCACGCGACTGGCGATAGCGCACAATCGCGGTGTCCTGATTGCCGGACTTCTGCGCCGTCCACAGCAGCCACAGCACCTGATCGGGATCGAGAAACAGCACCGGGTTCTGTTCGGATCGCGTGGGATCATCCGACAGCTGCTGCGCTGCGCTCCATTGATCGCTGCCCTGCGTCAGACGCGAGCTATAGACAGAAATATCGGCGATCCCTTCCTGAGTGCCGCCAAACCACACGCACAACAGGTCGCCATTCGGCAGCGGCAGCACATTCGCGGCATGATTTTGCGGACAGACCGATGGCAGCATCGCGGTAAGCTGCTGCGCGTCCTGTGCGTGAGGATGAAGTTGGCCGTTAGGTTCACGGGTCATCATTGCGTCGGTCATATCAGGCTCCACTGTTCTGCATCGTCGGTTTACGGGACTTTTTATCCTGCGTCTGGCGCGACGGGATCAGGCGGTCAATCACCATGACGACCGCCGGGGTGATCAGCGCCACATACATATTGTTGATACCAAAGGGATCGCCCAGCAGATACCACACCGAGGTCACCACGCAGGCGGCGATCAGACCGGCATTGGCGCCACGCGTGCTTTTAAAGAACGGCAGGTAAAAGGCGATGATGGCCACCACCGAAATCGACAGGCGAATGGCGCGGGTGAAGAACGACAGCTTCAGCACTTCCGGCACGAACAGAACGAAGATCAGCGGCAGAAAGCCAATGATCAGCGACAGCCAGCGCGTCATGCGGAATTCGCGTTCCGGCGTGGGATTGCGGTACGGCACGTAAAAATCTTTCACCACCAGCGAAGCAATGGCGAGGGCCACGGTGCTGACGCTGACGAAAATCGAGGCCACCAGCGAGGTGGTGACGATACCGGCCAGCCACGGACTCATATCCTGCAAAAACACCGGCAGCGCATACAGGCTTTTGATATCAGGATGGAGGAATTTCGCCGCCACCCCAATCAGCGCGATGGCGACGGCGATCGGCAGGCAGAAGAAGAACGCCACCCAGGTGGCACGCTTCGCCGCGGCGGCGCTTTTGGTTGAGGCAATCGCCTGAATAACAAACTGGGTGCAGAAGATGGAACCGATGGTACCAATCAGCCAGGCAAAAATGGTGCTGCCGCCGATGTTACCGTCCCAGGTCCAGTAGAAATGCGGCATCTGCTGAATCATCGGGCTGACGCCGCCGGTCATATGCAGGGCAACCCCCAGAATCACCAGAATGCCGATATATTTCAGTCCGCTATGCAGCAAGGTCACCCAGGCGATGCCCTTCATGCCGCCAAACATAAAATAGAAGGTACTGACGATGGCGGTGATAAAGGCGGCGGTGGTGAGATTGAGGTTCAGCACCGTGGAGATGGCGGCGGCGCCGCTGACGTAGTTGCCCACGTTCACCAGCAGCAGCGCGTAGATCATGATCAGTGAAATGATGTTTTTGGTGGAGTTGCCGTAACGTTCGGCAATCGCGCCGGAAATGGTGATTTTGCCGGTGTTGTAGATGCGTTTGACCAGCAGCATTCCAAACAGCGGGAAGCCAATCGCCGCTCCAATCACCGACCAGGAGGCGGCAAAGCCATCCTCAAACGCCGCCTGCGCGGTGCCGATGGTGGATTTTGCGCCGATATATTCAGACATCAGCATCACCCCGACGATAAACGCCGGCATGACGCGCGAGCCTTCCATAAAGTCGCCGTTGTTTTTACTGCGTAAACGCCAGGTAAGCCAGGTGGTAAACAGGATGTAAGCGATCACAATCCCGATAATAATCACCATCCCTTCAGCAGAGAATTGTTTCATTTCAGCCTCATCGATAACGTAGGGTCGTGACACGCACTGGGCTTCACGCGCGCCGTGAGATAAGGGTGGCGTTGTTATATTGGCAGGCGTCTGTGCACCCTGCGCCACCGCTTACGGTAAAATGATTTATATCGCTCAATACAGAGCAGAATCACGCACTGGCAGGGCTACTTTATAGGCGATGGCGCGATGGATTTGTTTGATCATGCTCACAAACAGTCAATGTTGATTACAAATAATCAAACCGTCATCTCTCTTTCGCTCGCGCAGCAGTCAGGAAAAATTACGATGGAAGGCGGAAGTAGCGGCGGGTGCGCTTTCCCGGTCGGCATAAATGCCGCCCCTACAAAAGGGGCAGATTCGTTATGATGCGCTTTGCTGGTCGGCATAAATGCCGACCCTACAAAAGAGGCAGATTCGTTATGGTGCGCTTTGCTGGTCGGCATAAATGCCGCCCCTACAAAAGGGGCAGATTCGTTATGGTGCGCTTTGCTGGTCGGCATAAATGCCGACCCGACAAAAGAGGCGGGTTCGGAGTGGCGCGGTCCTTTACAGCGTCTGCTGCAAAAAATCCACAAAGGCGCTGATGCGCGCCGGAAGCTGGCGTTGCGGCTGCCACACGGCAAAGATATCGCCGTCTGGTGCCGTCCATGCCGGCAGCACATGCAGTAGCTCGCCGCTCTCAATGCTCTCCTGAGCATCCCACCACGAGCGCAGCAGAATGCCGTGTCCATCCTGCGCCAGCAGCATCGCCACCTCGCCGTCATTGGTCACCAGCGTGCCGCGCACTTTTTGCGTCAGCTGCTGCTCGCCATCACTCAGTCGCCACAGCGCGAAATCGCTCTCGTACTGACGCAGCAGGATGCAGTTATGTTGTGCCAGCGCCGCCACGCTGTCTGGCAGGCCGCAGCGTTCCGCGTACGCCGGGGCGCAGCAGAGGACGCGCGGATTGGTGCGGAGCTTGCGCGCCATCAACCGCGCATCGGGCGGCTCGCCGACGCGGATATCAATGTCGATATGGGCGTCGAGGAAATTAAGCGGCTGGCTGCTAAGTTGCAGGCTGAGGGTCAGCTCCGGATGCAGCGCGGCAAAGCGCGACACGCAGCTCGCCACATGGCGGCGGCCAAAACCAAACGAGGCGTTGATATTAAGGGTGCCGCGCAGCACCGCCGTCTGACTGCTGACCGACTCCTCCAGCTCCGCCAGTTGATCGAGCAGCGGACGCGCCCCTTCCAGATAGCGTTTACCCTCCGCCGTCAGTTCCAGCCGTCGCGTGGTGCGGCGCAGCAGCTGCACCCCCAGCCGCAGCTCCAGCTGGCTCAGCCGTTTACTCACCGCCGGTAGCGACAGCCCCAGCTCACGCGCCGCCGCCGTCAGGCTGCCCAGGGTGGCGATACGCACGAAGAACGCCAGATCGTCGGTGGAGGTGCGGGATTCTCTACTTTTATTCAACATTGGCTTGCTGCTCAGGCTAATTATTTCCCCATGAGGCAGAGTTATACTGCGGTCAGAACATCAACAGCAACCTGCGAGAGACCCTATGAGCGGCAAAACATTTAAAATCGCCGTCATCCCTGGCGATGGCATTGGTAAAGAAGTGATGCCGGAAGGCATCCGCGTGATGGATGCGGCAGCAAAAAAATTCAATATCCCGCTGGAGTGGCAATGGTTTGACTTCGCCAGCGCGGAGTACTGGCAGCAGCACGGCAAAATGCTGCCGGATGACTGGTTTGCCACCCTGCAAACTTTTGATGCGATCTACTTCGGCGCGGTGGGCTGGCCGGAAGTGGTGCCGGACCATGTTTCGCTGTGGGGATCGCTGTTGCAGTTCCGTCGCGAGTTTGATCAGTACGTCAACCTGCGTCCGGTGCGTCTGATGCCGGGCGTCAAAGCGCCGCTGGCCAATCGTCAGCCAGGCGATATCGATTTCTACGTGGTGCGTGAAAACACTGAAGGCGAATACTCCAGCGTTGGCGGCACCATGTTCCCCGGCACCGATCGTGAAGTGGTGATTCAGGAAACGGTGATGACGCGGACCGGCGTCGATCGCATCCTGAAGTTTGCTTATGAGCTGGCACAGAAGCGCCCGAAAAAACACCTGACGTCCGCCACCAAATCCAACGGCATCGCCATTACCATGCCGTACTGGGACAGCCGTGTGGAAGCCATGTCGCCCAGCTATCCGGATGTAAAAGTCGACAAATATCATATCGATATTCTTACCGCTAACTTTGTGCTGCACCCGGACTGGTTTGATGTGGTGGTCGCCAGCAACCTGTTCGGCGATATCCTGTCGGATCTCGGCCCGGCCTGTACCGGCACCATCGGTATCGCGCCATCCGCCAATATCAACCCGGAAGGGAAGTTCCCCAGCCTGTTCGAACCGGTACACGGCTCGGCACCGGATATCGCGGGCAAAGGCGTCGCCAACCCGATTGGGCAGATCTGGTGTGGTGCGATGATGCTGGAGCATCTGGGTTATGCCGCAGCCGGTGCGGCGGTGCTGGATGCCATTGAACGCACGCTGGCGGCGGGCAATAGCCTGACGCGTGATCTCGGCGGCAAGGCATCAACGGAGGAGCTGGGTGCGGCCATCGCGGCTGCGCTTTAAGGCCGTCAGTATTGCCGTGCGGGCATTAATAAGGTCGCCATTAATGGCGACCCTACGAGTGCGGTGCGTGCATTATAAGGTCGCCATCAATGGCGACCCGACGAGTGCGGTGCATGCATCAATACGGTCGCCATCAATGGCGACCCGACGATGTGCGATGTACACCAGGATTACGGCAGAATCTGCACTGTTTCGCCATACCAGCCAGCGGGCAACGATTGCGGACGCACAATCGCAAGGTTGTGCAGTTGCAGGTTCTCCACACCCCGCGCGAACAAGCCAGGCAGCCCCTGCGGGTAGGCCGCCACGCCGTACGCCAGCCCGGTCTGGCTGTCCAGCTTATAGGCGTTATCCAGTCCCATGCCGGTCGGCGATGCCGGGTTACACGGCGGACGCACATCGTAATGCCCCTGCTCCGCGTTTGCCGCCACCACCTGACGCAGCTGCACATTACTGATCATCACCTCGCGGATCTGCCCCTGCCGTTCGGCGTGCAGATTGATCGCCCCCTCCATCACCCCGCTGACGTTGCTGAATTGCAGCTGCTCGATGTTGCCGGGGACGATCGCCGGATCGCGGGCGCGCACCGAGACAAACAGCGCATCGGCTTTGCCCCAGTGGCATGGCGGCGCATGGCGACAGGCCAGCGTCAGGTTACTGAATTGCAGCCGGCGGAAACTGCCGCCGTCGCGCGACAGCAGGCCAATCGCCCGGTTGGAATCAAAAATGGTGCAGCCGGTCACGGTGACATCTTCCACGTCATCAAAGGTTTCGGTGCCGATTTTGAACGCGCAGCTGTAGGAACGCAGCAGGCAGTTGCTGATCATAATCTGGCGCGCGGCACGGCGCAGCGGCGCGGGTTTCGCGGTGGTTTTAATGCAGATGGCGTCATCCGCCGCGCTCAGATAGCTGTTGCTGACGAACACCGCTTCGCAGCTGTCGATATCCAGCGCATCGGTGTTCGGCATAGTCATGGCATTATCGATGGTCAGATGGTCGATATGTACATGGCGGCAACTCACCAGATGGACGGTCCACATCGGCGCCTGCACGATGGTGAATTGCTCCAGCGTCACCTGCTCGCAATCCTCGAACACGATGATGCGCGGCCGCTGCGGGCGCGGCAGCCGATAACCCTGCTCATCTTTCTCCGCGGCAAACCAGGCTTCGCCGTCACCGTCGATCACCCCTTTGCCGCTGATGGTGATATTGCGCTGACCGGCGGCGTACAGCAGCACATGCTGCGACAGCTCCGCCTGGCTCTGCGCCAGCTGGTGTTGATAATCGTCGACACGCTGGCTGGCGAGCAGCACGGCCCCCGCCGCCAGATGCAGATTGAGGTCAGAACCGAGCGTGAGGGTGCCGAGCCGGTAGCGCCCCGGCGGCACCGTCAGCGTACCGCCGCCCTGCTGCGCCAGATGATCCAGCGCGCGCTGGAAGCAGGCGGTATCGGGGGTTTCGCCATCGGCGATGGGATAGAAATCAGCCAGTGAAACCTGCATGGGATCCTCCTGAATAGCAGCGTTGCGCTATTGCAACACGCACGCCGCGTTGAAAACCTTTCGCTGATGGACAAGGCGCTTATTTCACTGCGCCTTCGGTCACACCGCTGATAAATTTTCGCTGGAACACCAGGAACACCACCACCAGCGGCAGGATGACGATCATCGCGCCCGCCATCAGCACCGGGATATCAATGGTGTTTTTGTTCTGGAAAAACATCATGCCGATCGGCAGGGTGCGCAGCTCATCTTTGTTCACCAGGATCAGCGGGATCAGGAATTCGTTCCACGTCCAGATAAACAGCAGCAGCGCCAGCGTCGACAGCGTCGGCCAGATGGCGGGCACCAGAATGCCCCACAGGATTTTGCGTCGTGACGCGCCATCCATCACCGACGCCTCCACCAATTCACGCGGCACCTGCTGCAACGCCGTGGCGATCATCAGGGTGGTGAACGGCAGCGACAACGCGATCTGCGGCAGGATCAGCGCCAGATAGGTGTTGGTCAGCCCCATCCAGCGCAGCTCGTGATACAGCGGGATAATAAAGGCCTCGCTCGGCAGCACCATGCCCAGCGCCAGCATCGCCGCCACCAGTTTTTTACCGGGGATCTTCAGCCAGGCAAAGCCAAATCCGGCCAGAATGCCAAGCAGGATGCTGCAAATCACCACCGGGATCACCACCAGCACCGAGTTCATAAAGTAAACGTTGAAGTGGCCCTGCTGCCAGGCGGTGACGTAGTTTTTAAAGTTGAGCGAAGCGGGCAAGGTGAACACGCCCTGGAACAGCTCCATCTGGGTTTTGAATGAGGTCATCAACGCCATCAGAAACGGCATAATGGTCATCAGCGCCACAATCCAGATCAGCGCGCGTGAAGCGATTGGCGTGCCGCGCATCAGTGACGCTCCCGAATAACAAAGTGAATTAACGCGTTGATCAACAACACAATCATCATGCTGAATACCGCCACAGCCGAGGCATAGCCGAAGTAGTGCAGGTCAAAACCCTGCTTATACATAAAGATATTGGTGACCATGGTGGCGGTGCCGGGTCCGCCCTGAGTCATTACGTAGACGAGGTCGAAGGCTTTCAGGCTGGCGATCACCGTCAGCAGCAGCGCAATACGCAACTCCGGGCGCAGCGACGGCAGCGTGATACGCATAAATTTCTGTCGCCGTGAGGAGCCGTCAAGATCGGCAGCCTCCAGCAGCGACGGGTCCATACGCTGCAATCCCGCCATAAACAGCACCAGACAGAAGCCGAAGAAGTACCAGGTGGCAACAAAGCCCACGGCCGGTAACGCCCAGGTGAAGTCGCCCAGCCACGACAACGCCAGCTGCGGCAGGCCAATGGCACGCAGGAACTGGTCAATCGGGCCAAACGCCGGGTTATACAGCCAGCGCCACACCACGCCCAGCACCGCCATCGGCATGATATACGGCAGGAAAAAGAGGATGCGCAGCAGGCTACGCTCCTTGTTGCTGCGCGTTTCATACAGGAAACTGCACAGCAGCAGCCCAACGCCAATCGGCAACAGCGTGTAGAACAACATCAGCAGCGCATTATTGCCCAGCGCCACCCAGAACACCGGATCGCTGAACATACGCATATAGTTGCTGATGCCGGTGAAGATGGGCAGCGAGGTGCCATCCCATTCGGTAAAACTGATGCCCAGCGACGCCAGCAGCGGCAGCAACAGAAAGACCGCGTACACCAGCACCGCGGGCAGCAGATAGAGCGCATTGCGCCAGGCAGATTTGTTCAGCATAACCTTACTCGCTTGCGGTCCGGCATCGCTGCCGGACCGGGTTTATCAGTGCTTGAGGGTTTTCAGGTAACGTTGATAGTTGTCGTCAAAGTTGGTGACCATCTGCTCAGCGGTCAGCCGCCCGGCCAGCAACAGTTGCACGTTCTGGTTCAGCTCGGCGTTCATGGTCGGGGTCGCCCAGTCAACGTAATGGCCGAGGCCATCATGTTCGTTGAGCGTCACCCATACCTGATACGTTTCCGCCAGCAGCGGATTGTCTGCGGGAATCTGCGCATTTTTGCTGGCGCTGGCGGGCAGGAAGCCCACTTTCAGCCAGCGGTTCGCCATCTCATCCGACACGATGTAGTCGATAAATTTCGCCGCCGCATCCTGCTGTTCTTTGCTTTTCGCGGTGCTGGTGATGGAGAACGCGAGGTCGGTACCGCCCACCATCAGCGCATGTTGCACGCCTGCGCCCATCGGCATGGCGGCAAAGTGGATATCTTTGTTGTCTTTAAACTGGCCGAGATACCAGGTGCCGCTGATCAGGAATGCAGCCTGGCCGTTCTGGAACAGGGTGGCGGCATCGTCATGACCAATGCCCTGGAAGCCGGGGAAGAAATAGCCTTTATCGTTCCAGCTTTTCATCATATTGGCGGCGCTGACCAGCTTGTCATCTTTGAACGTGCCGCCAACGTCGTAAATCAGATCATCCAGTTTTTTGCGGTCGCTGCTTTCAATCTGCGCTTCCCAGATGGTGCTGAGCAGTTGCTGGCCCATGTTGCCATCCAGCAGCCCCATCATCATCGGCGGCGTGCCTTGTGCTTTCAGCTTCGCCATCGCCTGCTCCAGCTCGGCGAGGGTTTTCGGCACCGCGATACCGGCTTTATCCAGCAGCGCTTTGTTGTAGTACAAACCGACCATCTCACCCAGGCTGGCAACGCCGTACAGCTTGCCGCTGCCGAAGTCCTGTTGATCGGACCAGCGGTTACGCTTGAGGATGGAGTCCGGGAAACGCGTGGTCCAGCCGTAGGTTTTGGCGTAATCGTCCAGCGGCACCAGCAGTTTGTCTTTCACCAGCGAACCCATATCGCCGCCGCCCTGGTTCACCTGCGCGATCTGCGGACCATCACCGGCGGTCAGCGCCAGCTTAAGCGGGATGCGGGTATCTTCGAATGAGTGCACAGAACGCTGGATAACAATCCCCGGATTCTGCTGCTGAAACACCTTGATCGCGTCATCCACCGCTTCCGTCTGCTGCGGATAGTTATAAATATCCCATTCGTTAAGGGTGACCGCCTGCGCCGAGGTCATCGCTGCGCCGAGCAGCACCCCGGCAGAAACCAGACGGGACAGGGTGCGCAGAGAACTTTGGAAGTACTGCGAACGTACGGTTGAATCACACATAATGCTCGGTTTCTCCAACAGATGACTGGCATCCCTTCATCTCGACACCCGCAGCTCCCGCAGGCTGATTCGGCACAAATAACGCACTTATCCATACTTACTTTATGCACAAAAGAAAGTCAAACCTGAGCGAAGCGGAATTTTGGCTCTGTGATGCAGTGCAAAAACTGAGAAGAAAAGCGCCTGCATCAGCAGAGAATGCTGCGTAATTGCGCATAAAGACGCCAGCCACGCCACCCCTGATGCAACCATCAGCATAAATCACTCGTTATTTGTTTGCCGATTAACTTACTGATTGAGCATATGAAAATCGTATAGCTTTCGCGGAGAATCAGGCGCGCTGCGCCGAATGGCCCATCGGTAAGCGGCCTGCGTCCTCGTTTTTCGCCTGCGGCTACGCGGCGGGTCATGCGCTGGGGTTATGTTTATGTTGTGCTTTGTGCGTCAGCGCAATTATTACACCTTGAAAACTAAGTCGGCTTTCATTACCGTTAAAAACTGTTCATCTCCTGACCACAGAGGCTCCACCATGACGGCTGAAGGTGTTATTCGTCACGCCACCGAGGCGGACTTTCCCGCGCTCTCGCGTATTTGCTTAGAAACCGCCAATGCGGGTACAGACGCCACGGCGTTGTATTCCGACCCTACCCTGCCCGGCCTGCGCTTTGTCATTCCCTACGCGCGTTTCGCGCCTGACTTTGCGCTGGTGCTGGAGCAGCACGGCGAGGTGGTGGGTTATGCCGTGGCGGTGCCGGACACGCGGGCATTTGAAGCCGAGCTGGCGCAAAAATGGTGGCCGCTGTTGCAGATGCAGTACCGCGACCACCCGGCCAGCGCGCCGCTCGACAGCAAAGTGCTGGACGCTATCCATCACCCCGACGCCGCCGCCGCGCAGCTGGTAAGCCAGTGGCCAGCGCATCTGCATATCAACCTGTTGCCATCGGCGCAGCAGGGCGGCTGGGGACGCAAACTGATTGAGCAGCTGCTGACGCTGCTGCGTCAGGCCGGCGTGCCTGGCGTGCACCTTGGCGTCAGCCTGCAAAACGAGCAGGTCTGCGCGTTTTACCAGCGCCTCGGTTTCACCCCCATCGTGCGCAGCAACGCCATTTATATGGGCCAGTTACTTTAAGCGAGACACAGCATGACCAGCCTGCATCTGCAAAACGTTAAGAAATCCTACGACCAGGTGAACGTGATCCACGGCATCGATCTCACCATCAACAGCGGTGAATTTGTGGTGTTTGTTGGCCCTTCCGGCTGCGGTAAATCGACGCTGTTACGCATGATTGCCGGGCTGGAGGAGATCAGCGATGGCAAACTGCTGATTGAAGGGGCCGATATGACGCACCAGCCCGCCACCGAGCGCGGTATCGCCATGGTGTTTCAGTCCTATGCGCTCTATCCCAATATGACGGTGCGCGGCAATCTGGCCTATCCGCTGGAGGTGATGAAGCGCCCGAAGGCGGAGATTGAGCGGGCGATTGCGCAGACCGCCGCACGCCTGCATCTCACCGAGCTGCTGGATCGCCTGCCGCGAGCGCTTTCGGGCGGCCAGCGTCAGCGCGTGGCGATTGGCCGTGCCATTATTCGCCATCCGCGTATTTTCCTGTTCGATGAACCGCTGTCGAACCTTGATGCCGAGCTGCGTTTGCAGATGCGCATCGAAATTGCCCGGCTGCACGCCTCGCTTGGTAACACCATGATTTACGTGACCCATGACCAGCTGGAAGCGATGACGCTGGCCGACCGCATTGTGGTGCTGCGCCAGGGGCGAATTGAGCAGGTTGGCGCGCCGCTGGAGCTATACCGTGACCCGGATAATCTGTTTGTCGCCGGGTTTATTGGTTCGCCGAAGATGAATTTTCTACCCGCCGAAGTGGCGGCGCGGGCGCCAGGCGAAGTGCAGCTGCGCGTACCGGCGCTGGGTATCCACGGGTTAACCCTGAAGATGGCGGCACCGTGCCGCGAAGGGCAGAAAGTGACGCTGGGCGTGCGCCCGGAACATTTCCGCCCGGCCAGCAGCAACGACGCGGCATTGAGTTTCAGCGCCCCACTGTCGTTCAGCGAGATGCTGGGCCACACCAATTATCTCTACCTTGATGTGGGTCAGGAGCGCTTGCTGGTGATTGAGGAGCGTGACGTGGCCGATCATACGCTGGGCGAAGCGATGCGTTATCAGCTGAGCGCGGCGGATTGTTTGTTGTTTGATGAGCAGGGAATGCGGTTGCGGTGATTGCTGGCGGTGATTTGGCACCGCGGGGGGCCACCCGCCAGGTATTGAGCGGTTTCAGCAGCGGTTTGGCACCGCGGGGGGCCGCCCGCCAGGTATTGAGCGGTTTCAGCAGCGGTTTGGCACCGAGGGGGTGCCGCCCGCCAGACATAGCGCAGTTTCAGCACCGCCGTGCAGGCGGACGGGCTAAGGCCCGAAGGCGCGGGCCTTAGCAATCCGCGCCCTGCGGCGTCCTCGCGCAGCGCTACACGCTGTTCCCTCGCTTATCACTCAGGCCTGACGGACCGCGCGGATTCGCCTTCCCTGGCTCATTCCGCACTCTCGCCGACCTCCTGTCGGCTCGTCCTGGCCTTCCCTCCGCGCTCGGCGCTGCGGATGCCGCCAACATCCCCGCCTGCAAGGCCGCAGAATAAAGGCCAACAGCCACAAGAAAACAACAGAAGATTTCGGTTGTTACAGCGATGGTGGGTGCCATCCGGACTCGCTGAGCGAGGGAGCGCTGCCAGGATGAGCCGCATGGATGCGGCGAGAGGCGGCGTTGAGCAGGAGCGAATCGACGCCGGTCCGTCAGGAAGCGTGAGGGAGCGAAGGTACCGCGAAGCGGCGAGGAAGGCTGGCACAGGGCCGGGGAGTGCAGAGGGCGCGGCCTGGCGCCCTCTGCTCGGTCGCCGCACGGGCGAACTGAAACTACTCAAGCCTATGGCGAACGAAAATCCGCGCAGTACAAGCGATAAAACGCGCCATTTACGATGCGATCTCTTCATCCGCCTGCGCCGCCAGCAGATCCAGCAGCTTATTGACGGCAAAACCCGCTGCGCCCTGCGCCCACATCCGGTTGGATTCGGTGAGAAACTGCAACGGCGTCATATGTGGCGTCAGCTTCAGACGATAGGTCTGGAAACTCTGGGTGATATGATCCAGCAAAATACGTGACGCCATTTGCGGCTCCATCGCCAGATACACCACGTCGGGATCGTAAGCCACCGACAGGTTCGCCAGCGACATCCCCAGCTGATGTCCGGCCTCCGCCAGCGCGCTCAGCACCTCCGGCGTCGGACGCAGATCCAGATCGCGCAGGGTCTGCGGCACATCGTCTTTTAGCGTGGCCGCGACGCGTTGCAGAATCGCCTGCGATGAGGCGACATCTTCCAGCAAACGCTCGGAACCATCCCCCAGTAAGGCATTGCCAATCTCGCCCGCTTTACCATGACGACCACGATACAGCTGGCGATCGAGCAAAATGCCTGCGCCGATGCCTTTGCCAAAGGTGGCGATAATCGCCGATTGCGCATGACCAAGCTGGCCGAATACCAGCGCCGCCATCGCCAGCGCATTGGCGTCGTTTTCGATAAACACCGGCAGCGAGAAACGCTCCTCCAGCAGGCGGGCGATGGGGATGTTGTCCCAGTCCAGCACGCGTGAACGCACGCAGTAACCGTTGCTGGCATCCACCAGCCCGGAGAGCGCCAGACCAATCGCCCCGACTTTTTTACCCTCGACGCCGCGCAGAAACTTCGCCAGCGCGTCGCCCAGCTGCTTCGGCGTCATCGCGCCAGAGGGCATTTGCTGTTCGCCAATAATGTTGCCGCCGAGATCGGTCAAAACGATCAGGTTACGTTCGGCATTCAGCTGGATGCCAACCACGCTGGCGTGATCGGGATTGAGACCCAGCAGGGTTTTTGGCCGTCCCATCGACACGCGACGCAGGCCCAGCTCCTGCACGATGCCGCCGGTCAGCAGGCGATTGGTCGCCTGCGATACGGTGGACATGCTCAGGCCGCTGCGCACTTTAAGATCGGACTGGCTTATTGGCGCGTTTTCGACAATCAGCCGCAGAATGCGGGCGGTTACGTTGGGAGCGGTCATGGTTCTCTTTATCAGCAGAATGAAAAGGTTACGCGGGTTGGCTCAGGCTGAACTGCGTGGCGAGTCGTAACGCGCCACTCAGCGCATCGCCCTGCGGCGGTACCAGCAATGCAGCGATGTCGGCCGGGAGCCAGGGCTGAATCGGTGCGGCTAAGCCGCCCATCAGCGCCAGTTTACCGTGGCTGCGCGCCAGCAGCGGCTGAACCATTTGGACAATATCCGCCGCGGTTTGCTGAATCAGCGCCGTGCCATGCACGTCGCCCGCCTGCGCGGCGGCGAAGATGTCCGGCACCACGCGGCCCCAGTCGGCAGGCGTTGCCTGGCGTGACCAGATCAGCATCTGTTCTGCGCTGTTGGCGTACAGCGCCATGATCCCTTGCGTCAGGGCTGAGGATGGCACGATGCCTTCGTGTGCCAGCAGCGTCAGCCGCAGCGCGCGCTGGCCGAGCACCGCGCCGGAACCGGCATCGGACAGGGCAAACCCCCAACCGCCCAGCAGCGTGAAGTTTGCGCCATCCCAGGCCGCGCCCTGACTGCCGGTGCCGGTAATAAATACCGCACCCGGCGCGCCAGCGTGCGCGCCCGCGCAGGCAATCTCGACGTCGGTGAAGACATGGCGCGACTGACAAACGGGCTGCCAGCTTGCCAGCCGCGTCTGAACAGAGGCGACATTCGCCCCGGCCAGACCCGCCACCAGCACGGTTTGCGCCCGCGCGGCCACCGGTAATTGGGCCTGAGCAAACAGATCGTCAATAACCTGATCGATAGCCTCAATCGCCGCCTCAAACTGCGACCAGACATTGGCTGGCCCACCACGCGCTTCCGCCAGCAATCGCCCCTGAGCGTCGGTGAGACGCCCGCGACAGTGCGTACCGCCGCCATCAATACCCAGCATTAGTGACTGCACGCATTTCCTCCAGCCTGACACCGCACGGAATGACTCTTTATAGATGTGCGAAAGATAGGGCAAAAAAACTTAAATCGCAATAACAAATAAACATGGCTAATGTCACACTAAATAAAAATGATTAAAATCATATAAATAATAAAAATTCACATTTTCAGCACCTGGATATCCATTGACATTAGTTTTTCTGCCGTAATAAGTTAGCGGTCATATTATCAGCAGCCTGATGGGTCGGGCGGCTAACAGGCAACGGGCTTCAGGGGTACAACATGAAAGTGGGCATTATTGGTCTTGGCTTTCGTCTTTCCCATGTGGTGAAAGAGTTCAGCAAAGCCGATACAGAGTTCTCCGTCGTGGGTTATGTCGATCCGGCACCAGCGGGTTTACCCAATCTTCACACCTTCGGTATCGATCCCGGCAGCGCCTTCGACAGCGTTGAAGCGCTGCTGAATCATGGCGGCTTTGATTTGCTGCTGGTCGGCTCGCCGAACTTTATGCACCTCGAACATATTCGTCAGGGGCTGGCCGCCGGCTACACCGTGTTCACCGAGAAGCCGGTGGTGATCAATGAAGAACAGACCATGGCGATGGCACAGCTGATACAACAGTATGGCCATGAGCGCATTCTGGTCGGTCTGGTGCTGCGCTACTCGCCGCTGTACCACGACCTGCTGGCAGCGCGCGATGATAAACGCCTTGGCGAAATCACCTCCATCGAAGCCACCGAACACATCAAGCCGTATCACGGTGCCTTCTTCCAGCGCGACTGGCGTCGTCTGGAGAAATACGCCGGTCCCTACATGCTGGAAAAATGCTGCCACGATATCGATCTCTACCAGGGATTGATGGGCGAGCGTCCGGTGCGTGTCGCCAGCTTTGGCGGCCGTAAGTCCTTTACCCCGCAACATGCCCCGCAGGGCGCAGTGACGGCGGCCTCTGAGGTGTATCACGTCAAGCCGAGCGGCTGGTCGAGCACCGATGCGGTGTTCGATAGCGATGCCGATATCGTCGATTACCAGACCGCGATTATCGAATACGCCGGTGGCGCCACCCTCGCCTTCCACGCCAACCTGAACGTGCCGGATGAGTTCCGTCGCTTCTGCGTGATGGGCACCGATGGCATGGCGGAAGGCGACTTTGTGCGTAACTACTTCCGCGTACACAACGCCCGCACCGGCGAACGCGAAGTGGATACCGCCTACAGCGGCAATGCTTACGATGGTCACTACGGCGCTGATGCGCTGATGGCCGAAGAGATTGTGAAACACATTAAGCAGGGAACACCGCTGAAGGTCACGGTGGTGGATGCACTGGAAGCGGGTCTCACCGCGATAAAAATCGACGAAGCACGAAAATCGAAAACCGTGGTGGATATGACAGACAGCTGGAAAAAATTTGACGCCAGCCTGGGGAAAACACCGGCCGTGTGACGGCAGGCGCTCGCGATGCCAGTCCCCCTGATCGCGAGCTTTATCATGGCAGTGCAGACTGGCAATACCATTAACCGGCCTGATGGCCGGTTTTTGTTTTTGGCTAGTGCGTCGCGTCGTTCTCCAGCTTCTGACGCTTGCGCAGATGCGGGAAAATTGTCATCCAGATAGCCACCACCAGCAGCGTACCGATGCCGCCCAGCGCCGCAGCGGGCACGGCACCCAGCCACGCCGCTAACATGCCGGATTCGAACTCGCCCAGCTGGTTGGAGGTATTAATAAAGATGGCGTTGACCGCATTAACGCGTCCGCGCATATCGTCCGGGGTATCCAGCTGCACCAGCGCACCGCGAATCACCATGCTGACCATATCGAAGGCACCCAGCGCCGCCAGCGCCAGTAACGACAGCCACAGCAGTTTGGAGAGCGCGAACACCAGGGTCGCCACGCCAAAACCCGCCACCGCGCCGAACATAATCATCCCGACATGCTTTTCCAGCTTGTGACGGCTGAGCCACACCCCCACCAGCAGCGCGCCAACCGAAGGCGCACCACGCAACATGCCCAGCCCCCAGGGACCGGTGTGCAGGATATCTTTGGCGAAAATCGGCAGCAGCGCCGTCGCCCCGCCCAGCAGCACCGCGAACAGATCGAGTGAAATCACCCCCAGCACATCTTTGCGCTCACGGATAAAGTGCACGCCCGCAAACAGGTTGGTGAGGTTCATGGGCAGGCGCGCTTGCGGCGGACGTTCATAACGTAAACGGCTTACCAGCAGCAGCGAGAACAGATAAAACAGCGCGGCGACGCCATACACCACATCCGGTCCGGCCACGTACAGCAAACCGCCGAGGGTCGGTCCGATGATGACCGCCGCCTGACCGCCAACCGCATTGGCGGCCGTGGCGCGAGCCAGAATCTGCGGCGGCACCAGCGACGGCAGCATTGATGTCAGCGCAGGCCACTCCAGCGCTTTTGCCATCGCAATCAAAAACACCAGGCTCCAGATCGCGGTTTTATCCGCCCAATGGAATAGCGTTAAAGCCACCAGCGCCAGCAACGATCCCCACTCCACCAACTGGCCGAGCAGGACAATACGGCGACGATCAAACTGATCCGCCAGGTGCCCGGCTGGCAACGCCAGCAGCACCGACGGCAGAAACTGCATCAGACCAATCATCCCCAGCGCCATCGCGCTGTTGGTGAGCGAGTAAATCTGCCAGCTCACCGCCACCGAAAACATTTGAAAACCAAACGATGAACAGGTGCGTGCCAGCCAGAAGGCGACGAACGACCTGTGACGCAGCAGCGAGCCATCTGCGGCTGTTGCCAGTAAACCCATATTTATCCCATCCTGAATTGTTGTTCCGGTCAGCGTCGTTGCACCAACCTGGTGAAAAATCGCATGTGGATTTTCCTTATCTTTTTTCAGCCGACAGAGTGCGGGATTTTTCTGGCTCAGGCAACGGCAAGGCGTGCGCTTTAAAAACAGGCGCTTATCTGGAAAAGTTCTAAGCATAGAGTTCTGAATATTAGCAGGCTTATTTTTTTATCGTGAAAATAACGCCATTTTCCAGAACGTTACAATAAGGTTGTTAATTAACGCGCGAATGCTAACTAATATCTCTCTATCAGAAACAAATAAAAAAGATGATCTTAGCGAAGAAAACGTTCTATATTAGAAAACAGAACACAGCAGCAGTCTTACCAATTTCATAATAAAGACACTCTTCCAGCTAATTAATTTATTCATAGAGATAAATGGAAAACAATTCATACAACCCTTATGTTTCTGAGCGTATCCGCCGCTTTGATGGCACCCTGTCGGGCATCTGTTATTCAGCACCCTTTATGCATTGCGAGCAGGGAAGTCATAGCTTACTTAATGGACGTAACATAATTTCTTTGCATAACCAATTACCGGATACGCCCGAATTAATAATTATTCCTTTGCAGGGAAATATGCTGACGCATTTTTTGCAGAGACCGGAAAATTATTCCTGCCTGCAAACCGACAATGTCCGGCTGGCAATCAACTATGATGCGTTGCAACAGGCCGGAGCGGCGTTGCAGTCGCTGGCGAAAACCTTTCATTTTTGGCTGTATGATCTGGCCTCACCGGGAACGCGCTGGCGAAATATCGAAGACTTTCCCCTGAGCGGCATTGTGCTGACTGAGGAGTTTTTCAACGATAATTATCTCAAGTTCAGCTTTCCATTTATGCTCTCCGCCTTTCGCGAAAGAGAAGCAGAGGTGATATTACGCACGCCACGTTTAGCCCTTGCTGAAGATCACTATGCGCAACTGCATATCAGCGGCTGGCAGGAACAGCGTACCAGCAGCAAATTATTCGAAGTGTAAACGGTTACACAATATAGCGCCCATTGCGTCTATGGCCCGGAATTATCCGGGCCTGACGTCGCCAATCCCCCATAAAATGTCGTGCCAATCCCCTGCCGAAAGTGTAAAGCACTAAAAAAATCAAACCTGTTAACGTTTTTAAGATAAAATTTAACGCAAAGGGATCATCAGACTTAACGGAAGAGTTCTGTAGCGGATATTTTAATCACCTCGTACCTTATATCGGGAAACCACGCAATCCGTTGTTTCCTTTAGTCTTATGGCGAAAAAAGAGGTCTATATTATGGGGAAAGCTTCCTCATCTTTTGGCGTAATTCGTTTCCTGACGGTGCTGTTTGCACTGCTGACAGGGGCGTTTATGCTGGTTGGTGGCATTTGGTTAGCCACCATTGGAGGTTCCTGGTACTACGTAATTGGCGGTGTGGTTATGTTAATCACCGCTATTCTGCTGTGGCGTCGTAGCGGTTCAGCATTGGTGTTGTATGCCCTGCTGCTGCTGGCCACGCTGGTGTGGGGCGTGTGGGAAGTCGGTTTCGACTTCTGGGCGCTGGCACCGCGTACCGACGTACTGGTAATTTTTGGTATCTGGCTGGTGCTGCCGTTTGTTTATCGCAGCCTCAACAGAGCCGGAAAAGGTGCACTCGCTGCCATGGGCGTTGCCCTGATTGCCAGCGCACTGGTGCTGGCGTGGGCGGTATTCCACGATCCGCAGGAGCTGAATGGCACCCTGCCGGACGCGGCGGCCAATGCCCCGCAGGCACAGCCGCTGAGCAATATTGCGGATGGCGACTGGCCGGCATATGCGCGTGACCAGCAAGGCACCCGCTTCTCACCGCTCAAGCAAATTAACGCGGACAACGTGAAGAATCTGCAGGTAGCCTGGCAGTTCCAGACTGGCGACCTGAAGACCCCGAACGATCCGGGTGAAATCACCGATGAAGTGACCCCGATTAAAATCGGCGACATGATCTACCTGTGCTCACCGCACCAGATCCTGTTTGCGCTGGATGCGAAGACCGGTAAGCAGAAGTGGAAATTTGATCCAGGCCTGAAGCCGAATCCGACCTTCCAGCACGTTACCTGCCGTGGCGTGTCTTACCATGAAGTGCCTGCTGCCGCTGATGCGTCTGCCACCCAGCCAGCGCTGTGCTCACGCCGTATTTACCTGCCGGTAAACGATGGTCGTCTGTTCGCGCTGGATGCCGCGACCGGCGAGCGTTGCCCGTCATTCGGCAACAACGGTGAGCTGGATCTGCAACACAAACAGCCGGTGACCACCCCAGGCCAGTATGAGCCGACCTCACCGCCGATCATCACCGATACCACTATCGTGGTTGCCGGTGCAGTGACCGATAACTACTCAACCCGTGAGCCGTCTGGCGCCATCCGTGGCTTCGACGTTAACACCGGTAAATTGCAGTGGGTGTTTGATCCGGGCGCGAAAGATCCTAACGCGATTCCGGACGATGAACACAGCTTCACCATGAACTCACCGAACTCCTGGGCGCCTGCGGTTTACGATCCGAAACTGGATACCGTTTACCTGCCGATGGGCGTGTCTACCCCGGATATCTGGGGCGGCAACCGTACGCCGGATCAGGAACGTTATGCCAGCAGCGTCCTGGCGCTGAACGCCACCACCGGTAAGCTGGTGTGGTCGTATCAGACCGTGCATCACGATCTGTGGGATATGGACCTGCCGTCACAGCCGACGCTGGCCGATATCACCGACAAAGATGGCAACACCGTTCCGGTGATCTATGCCCCGGCGAAAACCGGTAACATCTTTGTACTGGATCGCCGCACCGGTAAGCCAGTTGTCCCGGCACCGGAAACCCCGGTACCGCAGGGTGCCGCGAAAGGTGACCATGTTTCCCCGACACAGCCTTACTCAGAACTGACCTTCCGTCCGAAGCAGAATCTGACGGATAAGGATATGTGGGGCGCGACCATGTACGACCAGCTGGTGTGCCGCGTGATCTTCAAGCGTCTGCGCTATGATGGTCCGTTCACCCCGCCGTCTGAGCAGGGTACGCTGGTGTTCCCGGGCAACCTCGGTATGTTCGAATGGGGCGGTATCGCTGTTGATCCGCATCGCCAGATCGCGATCGCTAACCCGATGGCGCTGCCGTTCGTCTCCAAACTGATTCCGCGCAGTGCAGAGAACCCGATCGAGCCGCCGAAAGGCAAGGAAGATGGTTCGGGTACCGAAACCGGCGTACAGCCGCAGTACGGCGTACCTTATGGCGTGGAGCTGAATCCGTTCCTGTCACCGTTTGGTCTGCCGTGTAAACAGCCGGCGTGGGGCTATGTCTCAGCCGTTGACCTGAAAACTAACGAAACCGTGTGGAAAAAACGCATTGGTACGGTTCGCGACAGCGCGCCGGTGCCAGTACCGTTCAAGATGGGTATGCCGATGCTCGGCGGTCCGATCACCACGGCCGGTAACGTGTTCTTCATCGGTGCGACCGCAGATAACTACCTGCGTGCCTTCAGCACCAACACCGGTGAAATGCTGTGGCAGGCACGTCTGCCAGCGGGCGGCCAGGCGACCCCGATGACCTATGAAGTGGATGGCAAGCAGTACGTTGTTATCGCCGCAGGTGGTCACGGTTCGTTCGGCACCAAGCTGGGTGATTATGTGATTGCCTACGCACTGCCGGATGAGAAGTAAGTTTCCGGTTTGAAGTGATGAGAAAGGCGGGCTGCGAAGCCCGCCTTTTTTATGGATGGTGGATCATAGGGTGCGCAGTCATGCACACCTCACGGCTTACGTAACACCCGCGCATTTATCAACGCGCACAGCGCCATCACCACGCAGGTTGCCAGGAACACCGGACGCATACCAAAGGCGCCGCCGATAAAGCCACCGAACAGCGGACCGGAGACCTGGCCGACATATTGCGCCGAGGTCGAATAGCCCAGCATTTTCCCCACCTGCGACTGCGGCACATTGTGACGAATCAACGCCGTGACGCACGGCATCAACCCACCCAATGCCATGCCCATCAGGAAACGCAGTACCACCAGTTGCCAGGCTGCGGTAATAAACGCCTGAGGAATCAGCAGCAGCGCACAAACCCCCAAACCGTACACCAGCACCCGGCCATGACCGATGCGATCCGCCAGCCGCCCGAGACGCGGCGCCGACAAAATGCTGCCCAGCGCCGCCGCTGCCATCACCAGCCCGGCGGTGACGGTAATCGCATGATTGCCGCTGACAAACTGCCCGATATACAGGGTGATAATTGGTTCAATCGACATATTGGCGAAAATCAGCAGCATCCCCGACAGCCACATCAGACGTACCACCGGCAGATTAACCGGCTTGTCATCCCCGTGGCTTTGCACGGTCTTTTTCCCCGGCTGACGTGGCGCTTCTTTCAACAGAAAGGTGGTGGCGAGGAAAGCGAGGAAAATCACCGCGCCGGTCAGCCAGAAGGTGTGGCGAATACCAATCAACGGCGGCAGCACCCCGCCCAGCAATGGGCCGACCACGTTGCCCGCCATAATGCCGGACGACAGCACGCCCAGCGCCCAGCCGGTCTGCTCTTTCGGCGTTTGCGCCGCCACCAGGATGGTGGAGCCAGAGGCATAACCGCCCAGCAAACCCGCCAGCAGACGCAGCGCCACCAGTTGCCAGGGCGCGGTCGCCATCCCAATCAACGACATCGCGATCGCCATGCCCAGACTGGCGCGGATCAGCATCAGTTTGCGCCCGTAGCGATCCGCCAGCTTGCCCCACAGCGGCGCAGTCAGCGCGGCGCTGAGGAAGGTCGCGCCATAGGCCGCGCCTGACCAGCGCGCAATCGCCGCCGGTTCCTGCACGCCAAGCTGCTGTACATACAACGGCAGAAACGGCAGCAGCAGCGTCATTGCCACGATGGTGCTGAAGGAGCCGAGTACGCAGACGAACAGATTGCGCTTCCAGTGTTGCTGCTCAGGCGCTAACGCCGTTGGAGGTTGCTGCATGATGATATCCCTGTTTTGAACTGACTCTCAGGCTAACAGCGGCTCAGCATCGATAACAGATCGGCGCGGATATTTGCCACGCAGCCTGTCATTGTTGCCAGAAAGCAACAATCAGCTTTCCCCTAAGGCAGTGATTAAGGCATCGCACAACAGCGTGACCGGCGACGAGGGTTCCGGCTGGGTTTTCAGCAACAGATAGCTGTGCAGGCGATCCATTTGCCACTCCGGCAGTACCTGGATAATTTCGCCGCGCGCCAGCGACTCCTGCGTCATATACGCCGGTAAGTAAGCGATTCCGGTGCCCGCCAGCGCCGCATTCAGCAGCGCCATGCTGTTATTGGCGCGGAAACGGCTGCGCACATCCAGCGCCAGCCGCTGTTTATCGCGGCGAAACGGCAGCGCGGCGGTATGGGCCGGGCCGTGAAACAGCAGCAAATCATGACGCGTAAGGCGTTCGGGATGATCGATCGCCGGGTGTGACGCCAGATAATCCGGCGCCGCATATAACCCCCAGTCGATGGTGTTCAGCTCGCGATAGTTAGCCACTTCCGGCGCGCGCGGACGGATGACAATCGCCACATCGGCGCTGCTTTGCGGGTCTTCATTGATGCGGTCGGTCAGTTCGAGATCGACGTTGATATGGATATGACGGCGGATAAAGCGATTGAGGGTCGGCACTACGCACTGGCAACCAAAGGTCACCGGTGCCTGCAAACGCACATTGCCGGTTGGCAGCTGGTGAACCTGCTGCACAAAGGCATCGGCGCGATGCATCTCGTCCAGTAAACGGGTGCAGAATGGATAGTACGCCTGGCCGAGTTCGGTCAGGGCCACCTTGCGCGTGGTGCGCTGCAATAATTTGATGCCGAGCCGTACTTCCAGCCGGGCGATTTCACGACTGACATAGGATTTTGATACCCCAAGCGTCCGCGCGGCTTCGCTGAAACTTTGCCGTTCAACCACGCGCGCAAACAGCATCATGGCGGTGAGATTGTCGCTGTTGTCCATTGTCCATAACCGGCAGAGTAAGGGAGAACAGCAGCTTAAAAGGATTGGGAAGGAATAGCACCCGATTTCCCGCGACGACTTAACAACGGGAAATCAGGTTAGCGACTCAACTGGCCACCGCCAGTGGAAACAGCAGACGGTCCGGTTCGACGCGGCGTTGACGACGCAGCTGGCCCGGTGTCACGCGGAAGTAGTTTTTGAAGGTGCGGGTGTAAGCCTGCTGCGTGTCGAAGCCGTAGCTCATCGCCACCTGCAGGATCGCCTCATCACTATTGAGTAGCGTCAGCGCCGATTCCGTCAACCGGCGCTGGCGAATGTACTCGGCCAGTGAAAATCCGGTGTGCTGACGAAACAGACGTTGCAGGTGCCAGCGGGAATATCCCGAACGGCGTGCTACTTCATCCAGATGCAGATCGTGTCCTAAGTTGTCTTCTATCCAGCCCAGCAAACTACGGATAAATTCGCGCTGATTCATGGCTCCTCCTGATTCGACGTGGTGTCCAGTACAGCCACTGTAGCGCGGTAAATTTATCCCTTAATTAGCGGAAAATTAGCGCAGAATTAGCAAAGGGGAAAACGGGTGTAATTCTGCGCTAATTCTCCGGCGCTACACTTATTTACATTGACTCTGGGGAGAGCATCATGCGTGTGCTGCTGGTAGAAGATGATGAAATGATTGGCGCCAACCTGCAGCAGGCGCTGGAAGCGGCAGGCTGGTCGGTGGACTGGGTGCGGGATGGCGTTTTTGCCACCAATGCCTGGGCAGAAGGCGGTTACAGCTGCGTATTGCTGGATTTGGGTTTACCGCGTGAAGATGGCATCCATGTGCTGCGCCGCGCGCGTACCCGTGGCGATATGACGCCGGTGCTGGTGCTTACCGCGCGCGATACCGTAGCGCAGCGCATCCAGGGTCTCGACAGCGGTGCCGACGATTACCTGCTGAAACCCTTTGATTTACAAGAGGTACTGGCGCGAATGCGAGCAATTACCCGACGCCGTCACGGTGCGGCGGATTCCCTGTTAGGCAGCGGCGATGTGCAGCTCGATATGATGACGCGTGAAGTCCTTTATAAAGGGCAACGCGAGCAGCTCACCGCGCGTGAATACGCCCTGCTCTATGCGCTGCTGGAGCGTCCTGGCGCGATTTTATCGCGCGAACAACTGGAAAACCGCATCTACGGCTGGGGCGAAGAAGTTACCAGCAATGCCGTGGATGTCCTGATTCACGGTATGCGTCGCAAGCTGGATAATGAGGTAATTCGCAACGTACGCGGCCTTGGCTGGCGAGTCCCTGCAATATGAAACCCTTCACTTTTATGCGTTCGCTGCGTAATAAACTGCTTACCACGTTATTGCTGATGCATTTAGCGATGATCGGCGGCGTAACGTCGTATTTCTACAGTTGTTACGGCGACATGATTGGTAACATGAAAGATGATCAACTGGCGAAAATTGCCGACGCCTGGGCCAGCAGCAAACGCATTCCAGCGCTGATGCCGCTGATGCTCAACGCCGACAAACTCAAAAGCGCCTACGTCGTGCAGCTGTGGGATGCTAACGATCAGCTGCGCGCCAGCTCCTGGCCGGAGCTGCGGGCGCCGTTGCAAAGCAAGAAAGGCTGGAATGACGTAAAAATTGGCGACTGCGAAGATTGTGACTGGCGGGTCTTCAAACGCCCCGGCGAGCCGGGCAGCGATATCGCCTCGATTCAGGTGCTCTACAACATCGGCTATATGAAAAGCGTGATGGTTAAACGCGCGCTGTCGGCCATTATCCCGCTGATTTTAATGATGCCGCTGTCGCTGCTGGTGATCTGGCTGGTGGTGCGGGCCATTACGCGTGATTTGCGCGTGGCGTCGCGCCAGATTGCAGCGCAGGAGACGATGCATCCTGACAGCGTGCCGCCGGATGGCCTGCCGGATGAGATCCTGCCGCTGGTCGCCGCCTACAACTCGCTGCTGGATAAGCTGCGCGCCGCCTGGTCATCGCAGCGTCAGTTCCTCGAAGATGCGGCCCATGAGCTGCGCACCCCGGTGACGGCGGTGACGCTACAGCTGGAAAACCTGCGCCAGCATATCCAGCCGGGTGAAGCCAGCCGCCAGTTCGACCAGCTGGAAGCGGGCGTCACGCGCACGCGCCATCTGGTCACACAGCTGCTGAATATCTCGCGTCAGGAAGACCAGTCGGTGGTGGTGACGGTAGAAAATATTGAGCTGGACGAGCTGCTGAAAGAAAGCATCGAACAGCTGATGGTGGTGGCGGATAAGCGCGGTATCGATATCGGCTTTAACGGCGGCACCCATTATCGTATCCAGGCCAGCCGTTCCGATCTGCGCAGCCTGTTCGACAACCTGATCGGCAATGCCATGCTGCACACGCCGGAGGGCAGCCTGGTGGATGTGCTGCTGCATCGCGTCGGCAATCATACCGTGGTGGATATTGTCGATAACGGGCCGGGTATGCCGGAATCCTTTATCGATCGTGCTTTTGACCGCTTTACCCGTTCGCCGGGTGTGCAGGCGCAGGGCAGCGGCCTGGGCCTGTCGATTGTACGCAGCGTGGCACAAAAACACCGTATGCAGGTGGCACTCTCTAACTGCCTGAGCCCACAGGGCAAGATCTGCGGTTTGCAGGTGCGCGTTACCCTTCCTTAATTTTCGCCCTGGTGCGCATAAATGCGCACCCTACGCCGGTAGGGTCGGGATTCATCCCGACCTGATTACCCCGTCATCCCCTCGCTTAATCTTCGCGACAACGTAAACGGTTGCGGGGTTCCGTTCGCCCCTGTCATTTATGTGATCAACATCACATTATAAATGAATACTATTGCAACACTTTTTGACAAACGTGACCAAAATCTATTTCCTATCGCCCTGTTACAGGCACGCTACGCGGGCTTTAAAAACCGGCGGATCAGACCGGGTTAAACAATTCACTGCCCATCCCCTGGGATCGACTGACAACGATCGCGCGTTCACGCAGCGATCACGAGCATGTGGTTACGGATAATGAAATATAAAGCATTGATAGCAGGGGCCTTATTGGCCAGCAGCTGGACCGGCGCAAGCCAGGCGGCAGACAGCAGCCCGCAATATGTCTCTGACTGGTGGCACCAGAGTGTCAACGTGGTGGGAAGTTACCATACCCGTTTCGGGCCACAGTTTAATAACGACGTCTATCTGGAATACGAAGCCTTTGCGAAAAAGGACTGGTTTGATTTTTACGGCTACCTCGACCTGACCAACTTTTTTGGCATGGGCAACAGCAACGCCAACGGCATTTTCGACCACGGTTCGCCGATGTTTATGGAAATTGAGCCGCGTTTCTCCATTGATAAACTGACCGGCACCAGCCTGGCATTTGGTCCGTTTAAAGAGTGGTACTTCGCCAACAACTACATCTACGACATGGGCCGCAATGCGTCGCAGCGTCAGAACACCTGGTATATGGGTCTGGGTACCGATATCGACACCCATAGCGATGTCGGCCTGTCGCTGAACGTGTACGCCAAATACCAGTGGCAGAACTACGGTGCGGCGAACGAAAACAGCTGGGATGGCTACCGCTTTAAGGTGAAATACTTTGTGCCGATTACTGACCTGTGGGGCGGTAAGCTGAGCTACATCGGCTTCACCAACTTCGACTGGGGTTCCGATCTGCGTGATGAAACCGGTCCGTCCCGTACCAGCAACTCGATCGCTTCCAGCCACATCTTGTCGCTGAACTACGATCACTGGCACGTTTCCACCGTAGCGCGTTGGTTCCACAACGGCGGTCAGTGGGCGGATGGACAAGAGCTGAACTTCGGCAACGGTCCGTTCGAAGTGAAATCAACCGGCTGGGGTTATTACCTGGTGGTGGGATATAACTTCTAAGCCAGTCAAAGGCCGCCCTCTGTAACGTGCGGCCTGCGGCCAGGAGCGCATAAATGCGCTCCCTACACCTGTAGGGTCGGCATTTATGCCGACCTGGTTAATGCGCGCACCGAATCATTGATGCCGAATTAAATCCGCGGCTTATACGCATTCACCATCCACGGCACACCAAACTTATCGGTAAACATACCAAAACCGTTCGCCCAGAACGTCGGCTCCCAGTTTTTTGTTATCTGGCCCCCCGCTGACAACGCATCAAACCAGCGTTTGCCCTGGGTCTCATCCGGGGTCGACAGGCTGACCGCAAAACCGCTGTAGCGCGCCTCACGATTACCGTCACTCAGCATGATCTCGCCCTGCCCGATACGCATATGCGCGTGCATGATATGTTCCGGCGGAAAGGTCATGCCCGACGGACATCCCTCAAGGGACTCGGTCTCCGGCATATCGCCAAAGGTCATTTTAAACAACAGTTCGCCGTCGGTAGCCTGCAAATAGAACGCGATGGCCTCTTCGCAGCGGCCGTCATAAAACAGATAAGGGGTAATTTGCATGGTCTGTTCTCCATAAAGGAAATCCCGATGCAAAGTGTAGTTCGCGGCAGCAATACAGGACGCGAGCCGGGCCGCACTCTTACCTTTGTTGACAATAGCGCCGGAACAGCTGGGCCATATAGGCGCTCATCGGCGTCAGCGCAGTGTCTTTACGCTGAATCAGATAAAAGGTCGCCTTCGGCAGCGGATCATCCAGTTCCAGCGCCACCAGCTGGCCGCCATGGGTCGGATCTTCAATCACATCGCGCGAGATAATGCTGACAAAATCGCTTTTCGCCACCAGGCTGGTACAGGCCATAAAGGTCTCGCAGGTGACGACGATTTTCGGCGCCATGCCGCGCTCGCCAAACAGATCGTGCAGCAGCCGATAGTAGCTGCCCTGCGGCGTCGGCATGGTCCAGTCACACTGTTGCAGCTCCGCCAGCGATCGCGCATGGGCCATCGGATGTCCTTTGCGCACCACCACCTGATAATCCCGCTCCATCAGCCGCTCGTAGGTCAGCTCCTGATCGAGATGGTTTTGATCGTAGGTATTAATGGTGAAATCCAGCGCGCCCTGGCGCAGCTCATGCACCATCGCCACCAGCTGGCCTTCGACAATGCGTACCTTCACCAGCGGATACTCGCGGTGAAAATGATTGATCACCTGCGGCATAACGGTGCGCGCAATGCTGCCGCCGACGCCAATATTCACCCGTCCCCCCGCCAGCCCGAGCCGCTGCTGAATATCTTCCTGCGCCACGCGCAGCTCCTCCAGCACCAGACTGGCATGACGAAAAAAGTTATCACCAATGTCGGTGAGCGTAACGCCCTGATGCCGTCGCTCAAACAATCGCGCCCCGAGCGCCAGCTCCAGTTCCTGAATCGCTTTGGTCAGTGCAGGCTGCGAAACGCCTGACAGGCGACTGGCCGCACGAATGCTGCCCTGACGGGCAACATCGACAAACGCGCGCAGCTGATGAAGTTTTAAATTAGCGGGCATAGGCATCCGGTGATAACCATTGTTTATCAGGCACAAGATATTCGCATCTTATGCGCACCAATGCCATTGTGTAGATTCGAGGCAATGCATAAAAAACCAACACTAAGGATATGCCGATGAAAACCCTTTCCGATCATGTCAGCGCGCTGGTGCCGCAGATGCAAACCTGGCGGCGCGACCTGCACCAATTTGCCGAATCGGGCTGGCTGGAGTTTCGCACCGCCACCCTTGTTGCCGAAGCGCTGCATCGTCTTGGTTATCAACTGAAGCTGGGTCGTGACGTGGTGGACGCCGATGCGCGCATGGGACTGCCGTCTGCGGCGGTGCTGGCGGCGCAGGAAGCGCGGGCGCTGGCGCAGGGGGCGCTGCCGCAGTGGATCAGCCACTTCTCCGGCGGTTTCTGCGCGGTTGTCGCCACGCTGGAGACCGGTCGCCCCGGCCCGGTGATGGGTTTTCGCGTCGATATGGATGCGCTCGATCTGGTGGAGAGCAGCGCGGCGGATCACCTGCCGCAGCGTGAAGGTTTCGCCTCCTGCAACCCAGGCATGATGCACGCCTGTGGTCACGACGGCCACACCACTATTGGCCTCGGCCTCGCCACGGTGTTGATGGCGATGAAAGATCAGCTGAGCGGCACCATCAAACTGATTTTCCAGCCTGCCGAAGAGGGCGTGCGGGGTGCCAAAGCCATGGTCGCTGCGGGCGTGGTGGATGATGTCGATCTGTTCACCGCTATCCATCTCGGCACCGGCGTACCGGCGGGCGAAATCGTCTGCGGCAGCGACAGCTTCCTTGCCACCACCAAACTTGATGTGCAGTTCACCGGCGTGGGCGCCCATGCGGGCGGTCGCCCGGAAGAGGGACGCAATGCCCTGCTGGCGGCGGCGCAGGCCACGCTGGCGCTGCACAACCTGCCGCAGCACAGCGGTGGCGTGGCGCGCGTAAACGTTGGCGTGCTCCAGGCCGGCACCGGCCGCAACGTGGTCGCCGACACTGCGCTGATGAAGGTGGAAACGCGCGGCGTCAGCAACCAGGTGAACGACGATATTTATCAGCAGGCGCTGCGCGTGGTCGCCGGTGCGGCGGCGATGTACGGCGTGGAACAGGAGGTGAAGCTGATGGGCGGTGCGCGCAGCTGTACCCCCAGCCAGCCGTGGGTGGCCTTTATTCACCAGCAGGCCGAGGCGCTCGGGCTGTTCAACTCGGTGGTGGACACCAAAAAGCAGGCCGCCGGTTCCGAAGACGCCACCTATATGCTGGAGCGCGTGCAGCAGCATGGCGGCCAGGCTTCCTACGTGATTTTCGGCTGCGAGCTGGCCGCGGGCCATCACAATGCGAAGTTCGATTTCGATGAAACCATTATGGCCACGGCAGTTCAGACCCTCGCAACCCTGGCGCTCAATCAGGCGCAGTTTGGAGGCCAGCGATGAGCCATAGCGACTTTATCGACCACTATATTGACCAGCATCAGGCGCGTTTCAGCGCCATCAGCGACGCCATCTGGGATGTGCCCGAAACCCGTTTCGAAGAGACGCAATCGTCTGCGTTGCTGGCCGATGCGCTGGAGCAGGAGGGATTCGCCGTTGAGCGCGGCGTCGGCGGTATCAGCACCGCGTTTATCGCCAGCATCGGCAGCGGCAAACCGGTGATCGCCATCCTCGGTGAATTTGATGCCTTAGCCGGACTGAGCCAGCGTGCCGCCTGCGCCGAGCCACAGCCGCTGGTCGCCAATGGCAACGGCCACGGTTGCGGCCACAACCTGCTCGGCACCGCAGGGCTTGCCGCTGCCTTTGCCATCAAAGCCTGGTGGGCGCAGCACGGGCAGCGCGGCACGCTGCGTTTTTACGGCTGCCCCGGCGAGGAAGGCGGGTCGGGCAAAACTTTTATGGTGCGCGAAGGGTTGTTTGACGATGTTGATGCGGCGGTGACCTGGCACCCGGAAGGTTTCAGCGGCATGTTCAATCTCAGCACCCTCGCCAATATCCAGGCGTCATTTCACTTCAAAGGGGTGGCCGCGCACGCCGCCAATTCACCGCATCTGGGACGCAGCGCGCTCGATGCGGTGACGCTGATGAACACCGGCGCCAACTTCCTGCGCGAGCATATCGTGCAGGAGGCGCGACTCCACTACGCGGTGACCAACACCGGCGGCGTGTCACCGAATGTGGTGCAGGCCGATGCCGAGGTGCTGTACCTGATCCGCGCGCCGCAGCTCGACCAGGCGCAGGATATTTATCAGCGGGTGATCAATATCGCCACCGGCGCAGCGCTGATGACCGACACGCAAATGACGGTGCGCTTCGACAAAGCCTGCTCCAACTACGTGCCGAACCGCGCGCTGGAGGCGGTGATGGAGCGTTATTTGCATCAGTTTGGCTTACCGGATTACAGCGACGAGGAGCGCGCGTTCGCCACGCAGATCCGCGCCACGCTGAGCAAAGATGATCTGCGCAATGCGCGGCTCAACGCGGCCCGTACCGGCGGTGACGCCGGGATGGCCTGGACCGAGGCGCTGGGCGACAAGGTGCTGATGGACGAGGTTGCTCCGTATGCGGTAACGCGCGAGCTGCTGTACGGCTCCACCGACGTCGGCGATGTCAGCTGGGTAACGCCGACCGCGCAGTGCTTCACGCCGTGTTTTGCCTTTGGCACGCCGCTGCACACCTGGCAACTGGTGGCGCAGGGCCGCACCGCCATCGCGCATAAAGGCATGTGTCTGGCGGCGAAGGTGCTGGCCGCCACCGCGCTTGCCCTGCTGAACGACGATGAGGCGCTGGCGCGCTGTCGCGCGGAGTTCACCCGCGTGCGCAGCGAGCAGCCGTATCAATGCCCGATCCCGCCCGGCGTGCAACCCTCGAAGCTGGCATCCTGATAACCAACCCGCGCCCACGCAGGCGCGGGACGTAGCACCCCATAAAAAAATAAAACATATACGCAAATACAACATGACAACACGAGGAAATGCCGATGGAAGTCACCACGGAGAACCGCAGCCCAGGGAAGCTGTTTAGCTGGATTGAGCGGGTCGGAAATAAAGTGCCGAACCCTTTTTTACTTTTCGTCTATTTGATTGTGGTGTTGATGGTCGCCACTGCGGTTCTGAGCAGCTTTGATGTGGCGGTAAAAAACCCCGCCAGCGGCGAGCTGGTACGGGTCAATAATCTGATGAGCGTCGCCGGATTGCAGTGGATCCTGCCCAACATCATCAAAAATTTCAGCAGCTTTACCCCGCTGGGATCGATTCTGGCGCTGGTGATTGGTGCCGGTCTGGCGGAAAAAGTCGGCCTGCTGCAATCGCTGATGGTGAAGATGGCGTCACGCGTCAGCCGTCGCTACGCCAGCTATATGGTGCTGTTTATCGCCTTCTTCAGCCATATCTCCTCCGATGCCGCGCTGGTGGTGATGCCGCCGCTCGGGGCGCTGATCTTTCTCGCCGTAGGGCGTCATCCGGTGGCGGGCTTAATGGCGGCGATTGCCGGGGTGGCATCCGGTTTTACCGCCAACCTGCTGATCGTCACCACCGATGTGCTGCTGTCCGGTATCAGCACCGAGGCGGCCAAAGCGGTGAGCGACACGGTGCACGTCAGCGTGATTGATAACTGGTTCTTTATGGCGAGTTCGGTGCTTGTGCTGACCATTGCCGGTGCGCTGCTGACCGATAAATTTATCGAACCGCGTCTGCCGGTCTGGAACGGTGGCAATCACGATCGACTGCCGCCGCTGACCGCGCTGGAAAACCGTGGCCTGCGCGTCGCCGGTATCGCCGCGCTGGTATTTATCGCGCTGGTGGCACTGCTGGTGGTGCCGGAACATGCGCCGCTGCGCAACCCGAAAACCGGCGGCATCATCCCGTCACCGTTTATTCAGGGCATTGTGCCGATCATCATCCTGTTCTTTTTTGTGGTGGCGATTGCCTATGGCGCCGTCACCCGGCAGATTCGCCGCCCGGATGACATCCCGCAGCTGCTGGTCGATCCGATGAAGAGTATGGCGGGCTTTATTGTGATGGTGTTTCCGCTGTCGCAGTTTGTTGCCTTCTTCAACTGGAGCAACATGGGCAAGTTTATGGCGATTGGCCTGACCGACATGCTGGAAAGCGCGGGCATCAGCGGCGCGCCGGCGTTTCTCGGCCTGATGTTCCTCTCGGCGTTCCTGTGTATGTTTATCGCCAGCGGTTCCGCCATCTGGTCCATTCTCGCGCCGGTGTTTGTGCCGATGTTTATGCTGCTCGGCTTTCATCCCGCCTTTGCCCAGATGATCTTCCGTATTGCCGACTCCGCAGTTCTGCCGCTGGCGCCGATGTCGCCCTTCCTGCCGCTGTTCCTCGGCTTCCTACAGCGCTATCAGAAAGATGCGCAACTTGGCAGCTATTATGTATTGATCTTCCCCTATCCGGTGGTGTTCTTTATCACCTGGATTGTGCTGCTGCTTGCCTGGTACGCGCTCGGTTTGCCGATCGGTCCGGGGGTCTATCCCCGCCTGCACTAAGGCATCGCCAGGGACGGCGATCACACTTACGCGAATCTGCAACGTACGTTGCTAAAATCTCACCGCCTCGCCTCTCGGCAATCCGCGTCGATTTTATTATTCTGCTATTCCTTCGCTTGCTAACGGTTAATTATTTTTAAAACTAATCTCCGCCGTTCGCGAGTTTTGCAAACACCGTCATACCGAGGTTCATACAAAAATGACAACAGCCTGCACGACAGGGATGGCTACCTATATTATCGCTGCGGATCGCCGCACCTTAGCCGGACGCATTGACGCGCTTCCCTCTTCCGCTGGCCTGTGGCGTTTTATCGCGCTGCTGGCGCTGGGCGGTTTCTTTGAACTCTACGATCTGTTTGAAACCGGCTATATCAGCTCCGGGCTACTGGCATCAGGCGTGTTTCATACCGGCAGCGCAGGCGTGTTCGGCATCGCCGATCAGGCGGCGTTTGCCTCCGCCACCTTTCTTGGCCTGTTTGTTGGCGCCAGCCTGCTGGCCCCCTATGCGGACCGTTTTGGCCGTCGTCTGACCTTTATGTGCGCGCTGGCCTGGTACGGCGCGTTTTCGCTGCTGATGGCATTCCAGCAAAGCGCCGAGACGATTATCCTGTGCCGCTTCCTGGTGGGCATTGGTCTGGGCATTGAGCTGGTGACCATCGACACCTACCTCTCCGAATGGGTGCCGACGCAGCTGCGCAGCCGTGCGTTTGCCTTCTCATTCTTTATTCAGTTTCTGTCGGTGCCTGCGGTGGCGCTGATGTCCTGGTGGCTGGTGCCGCAAACCATTCTCGGCCTGGAAGGCTGGCGCTGGGTGGTGATTGCCGGTGCGATCTGCTCGCTGGTGATCTGGGTTATTCGTAAGAACCTGCCGGAATCGGCGCGCTGGCTGGCGCAGCAGGGACGTCATCAGGAAGCGCATCGCGTGCTGAGCGAGATGGAAAAACGCTGCGGCATCGCGCCGGGTGAAGACTTCTCCAATGATGATGCGGCGGCGCAGCTGCCGAAGAAAGGACGTTTCAGCGAGATCTGGGCGCCAGCATACCGCAAACGCACCCTGATGCTGGTGGTGATGAACTTCTTCCAGGCGATTGGTTTCTTCGGCTTTGGTAACTGGCTGCCTGCGCTGCTCTCCGGTAAAGGCGCGACGGTGACGCACAGCCTGCTGTATGCGTTTTTTATCACCCTCGCCTACCCACTGGGTTCGCTGATTTGCAGCCGCTACGCCGATAAGATCGAGAACAAATGGCAGATCGTTCTGTCCTCGCTGATGACGGTGGTGTTCGGCACGCTGTTTGCCTTTATTACCAGCCCGGTGCTGATGATTATCTGCGGTTTCCTGATTACCTACAGCAACGCGTGGCTGACCTTTAGTTATCACGCTTATCAGACCGAGATTTTCCCGACGCATATCCGCGCCCGTGCGGTGGGTTTTTGTTATTCGTTCAGCCGTCTGTCGACGGTGTTCAGCAGCATTCTGATTGGCCTGATTTTGCAGTACGCTGGCAGTGAGGGTGTGATTGCTTTTATCGTGCTGAGTATGTTGATGGTGATGCTGTCGGTGGGGATTTACGGTCCTAAAACGCGCGGGATTGATTTGGAGAATATTTGATCGGCTGGGAACAGGTGCGCATAAATGTGCACCCTACAACGCAGGGTCGGGATTCATCCCGACCGGGTCAATAACCGCACCGTTTTTCCGATACCGTAAACCGACCAGGTGCGCATAAATGCGCACCCTACAACGCAGGGTCGGGATTCATCCCGACCGGGTCAATAACCGCACCGTTTTTCCGATACCGTAAACCGACCAGGTGCGCATAAATGCGCCCCCTACAACGCAGGGTCGGGATTTATCCCGACCTGGTCAATAACCGTACCGTTTTTCCGATACCGTAAACCGACCAGGTGCGCATAAATGCGCACCCTACACCGTAGGGTCGGGATTCATCCCGACCGGGTCAATAACCGCACCGCTTTTCCGATACCGTAAACCGACCAGGTGCGCATAAATGCGCACCCTACAACGCAGGGTCGGGATTCATCCCGACCGGGTCAATAACCGCACCGCTTTTCCGGTACCGTAAACCGACCAGGTGCGCATAAATGCGCACCCTACACCGTAGGGTCGGGATTCATCCCGACCGGGTCAATAACCGCACCGATTACTGCTTTTCCAGCACCCGAATATCCGCGCTGCCCTGATGTTGCTGCACGGTTTCATCCTTACGTAAGGACGCGACATCTTTCGCCGTCACCGTTGCCTTCTCACCATTGCCCCAGCTACCGCGAATAAAGTTCACCACATCCGCCACCTGCTGGTCATTCAGGCGCCAGCCGAACGCGGGCATGGTGATGGGCGTCGGCGCACCCTGCACGCCCGGCAGCGTTCCGCCAGTCAGCACGATATGGATCAGCGAGGTCGGGTCATCCGCCAGCACCACCGGATTGCCGCGCAGCGCCGGGAAGAAGCGCTGATAACCGCTACCGTCGGTTTTATGGCAGGCAGCACAGCTGTCGACATACACCGATGCTCCCGGCTGGCTGTCATCCCCTTTCCACAACGCCTGCGCGACGCTGTCATCCTGGGTAAACACCGTCTGGCTGGCGTCCTTCGCCCCCAGTGATTTCAGGTAATGGGCAATCGCCGCAATATCGTCATCACTCAGGTGTTGCAGGCTGTGCTCCACCACATCGGTCATACCGCCAAACGCAGCGGTATGATCGTTGCGGCCATAACGCAGGAACTGACGCAGATCGTCCTCGCTCCAGCGGCCCAGGCCGTCACGGTTGTCACCGCGCAGGTTGCTGGCTGTCCAGCCATCAATCGGCGCGCTGCTGCCGGAGAGGTAATCATGCGCATCGTCGTTGCTCAGCGCTTTCTCCTGCATGGTGATGCTGCGCGGCGTGTGGCAGGCACCACAGTGGCCGAGGCCTTCCACCAGATAACGACCGCGCGCCAGCTGGGCATCTTCATTGCTGGCAGGCTGGAATGCCTGCACGTCCGGCGCAAACATACCGCGCCAGATCGCCAGCGGCCAGCGCATCGACAGCGGCCACGGAATGTCGCTGTCTTTATTGGCCTGCGCCACCGGCGCCACGCCATGCATAAAGTAGGCATACAGCGCTTTCATGTCGTCGTCGCTCACCACCGCGTAGGAGGGATACGGCATCGCCGGGTAGAGCGTGTCGCCGTTCTTCGCCACACCATGACGCACCGCTTTCTGGAAATCGTCGTAGCTGTAGTCGCCAATGCCGGTGGTTTTATCCGGGGTGATATTGGTGGAGTAGATAGTGCCAATCGGTGTCGCCATCGGCAGACCACCGGCAAAAGGCTGACCGCCTTTTACGCTGTGGCAGGCCACGCAGTCACCGGCGCGCGCCAGGTACTCGCCCCGCTTTACCAGGGCGTCATTTGCCTGATCGTCCGCCAGCGCGGCGAACGTCATCGTGCCCAGAACCAGGGCCAGAATGCTCTTCATCATCGCCGTTTTCCTTATGCCTGCACCAGGGGACCAGGGTTTTTCAGATACTGTTCGCGAATGGCTTTAGCCGACCAGTACGTCAGCGCCGCAACCATGCCGGTCGGGTTATAGCCCAGTCCCTGCGGAAACGCGGACGCGCCCGGTACGAAGACATTCGGTACATCCCAGCTCTGCAAATAACGGTTCACGGCGCTGGTTTTGGGATCTTCACCCATAATCGCGCCGCCGCTGATGTGCGTGGTCTGGTAAACGGTGGTGTCAAAGTGGGTGCCCGGCGCTTTCGCCCCGCCGATGATCATTTTCGGGTTCATGGCTGCGGCGATCTTGTGCATCTTGCCGACCATAAACTGCGCCATCCTGATGTCGTTGTCCTGCCAGTCAAAGGTCATACGCAGCAGTGGCTGGCCGTAGGCATCTTTGTAGTTAGGATCGAGATCGAGGTAGTTGGCGCGATACGACTGGTGCGCGCCGTGGGCATCCATCGAGATATGATGGTTGTAAGTATCCGCTACCGCCGCTTTCCACTGGCTGCCCCAGTTCGGGGTGCCTTTCGGCGTTGGCAAACCGGATACCGGCTTGGTGCCTGCCTGGTTCACCCAGAACGGCGAGCCGCCGACGAAACCGAGCGGGCCGTGGTCGAAGTTGTCGGCGTTGAAATCGTCCACCGCCACGCCTGCGCCACCGGCACCGATAAACGGGTTGGTGGTGGTGTTTTTGTCGAATAGCGCTTTCAGCGTCGACAGGTTCTGGTAAGCAAAGTTACGCCCCACCGTCCCTTCGTTGCTGATCGGGTTATAGGGCTGACCGATACCGGACAGCAACATCAGATGCACGTTGTGGAACTGGAACGCCGACAGGATCACCAGATCTGCCGGTTGCACCTGCTCACGTCCCTGGCCATCGACATAGGTCACGCCGGTGGCGCGCTTTTTGTCATCCGTCAGATTGACGCGCAGCACGTAGGAGTTGTTGCGCAGCTCAAACTTCGGCTCCTGACGCAGCGCAGGCAGGATGTTCACGTTCGGCGAGGCTTTCGAGTACATGTAGCAGGCATAACCGCTGCAATAACCGCAGAAGTTGCACGGCCCCATCTGTGCGCCGTAGGTGTTGGTGTACGGGCCAGAGGTGTTGGCCGACGGCATATCGTACGGGTGATACCCCACCGCGTCTGACGCCTGCGCGAACAGCTGCGCCGAGTAAGTACGTTTCTGCGGTGCCAGCGGGAAGTCGCTGGAGCGATCGCCCGCGTACGGGTTGCCGCCTTTATCTTTGCCCACCAGCTTGCCGTTGATGGTCCAGGCGCTGCCGGAGGTGCCGAACACTTTCTCAGCTTTATCGAAGAAGGGTTCCAGCTCGTCGTAGGTGACGCCGAAATCCTGAATCGTCATCCCTTCCGGGATGAAGTTTTTGCCGTAACGCTCCTCATAGCGGCTGCGCAGACGCAGCTCCTGCGGGTCAACGCGGAAATGCACGCCAGACCAGTGCAGGCCTGCACCGCCGGTACCGGTGCCCGGCAGAAACGCCGCCAGCTGACGATAAGGCACCGCAGTTTGCGACGCATCATGACGGATGGTGACGGTGCTTTTCGACAGATCCTGGAACAGCTTTTTACGGACGTTATAGGTCAGTTCATCGATGGATTGCGGGTAAGCGCCATCCGGGTAGGTATCGCGATGCGGACCGCGCTCCAGAGCCACCACATTCAGTCCGGCTTCGGTCAGCTCTTTCGCCATGATCGCTCCGGCCCAGCCGAAACCAACGATCACCGCGTCCACTTTCTTCATTTCATTTGCCACGGTTACGCCCTCTCCCCGCGAATATCCACCGACGGGAACGGATAACGTTCGCCGCGCTCCACCCAATCCATATAGTCAGCGCGTGCGCCTGGGAAGCCAATCAGCTTCCAGCCAACCATGCCCTGGTTGCCGCCGTGGATCGGATCGCTGAAGTAGCCTTCGCGGGTGTTTTGCAGCAGGTAAGAAAAGAAGACGTTGGCCGGAAGCTGGCTGAATGTGGCTTTGCCGCTTTCAAATTCGCCCAGCAGCGCATCCTGCTGTTCGCCGCTCAGGGCCGCGAACACGTTGCCGTGCTGCTTTTTGCTCCAGCTATCGGCATCGGCCAGGCCAAGGCGGTAGATCTGCTGTGGCACCAGCGGCAGCTGATAGCCCAGCTCTTTTGGCAGATCGGGGTTGAACGGTCCCTGCATGTACCAGTTGTTGCCGGTGGCGTAGGGGGTATTCATCTGGCGATCGATAAACTCCGGCACACCGGCTTCCAGCGCGCCAGGACCACGTTCATCGTTGGGGATCAGACGGGCCACCGCGGCGGTAATAAACGCAAACTCCTCGGCCGTGAACCAGGTCGGCTGATAGTCGCGAGCCTTTTGCGGCGCACCGTTTTGCTCTGCTGCCCCGGCAGCCATCGGCGCGACCAGCGCGCCCATCGCCGTTGAACCGACCGCCATAGCCGGCGCCAGGGTGATGGTTCTCAGCAGAAAATCCCTGCGTGTATGACCATTTTTTTGTTCTGACATGACATTGCCTCAGTACCGCATATAATGCGGCATGAAAGGTTAACTAATTGCGTTGTAATGATTTTTATGTGCGGGCTTAAGGATACAGCGCTACCGTTACCGGTAACATTGAGACGATTGTAACACCGCTACTGCTAAAAATTTAGCGGAAGGATACAAATTCGCACAAAATAATTAACATTTCGCGTGGGTGCTTTACACAACCCGCGCAGCATTGTCATTGTCTGATACAACAGCTTAGAGACAATCAAGCGCCCGAAACGGTATAAAGGGTGTTCATAACAGCGGAGAGCCTATGTTTAAGTCTTATTTTCCCCGGCCAGCGCTGTTTTTCAGCTCGGCTGCGATCTGGAGTCTGGTCGTTATATTTGCCTGGTTCGGCTTCGCCAGCGATTTACCTTCGATGTGGCCTTCTCTCGCTGCGGCGATGAACAAACCGCTACCGGATAACGCATTACGCTTTATCGCTGCCAGTCAGCTGTGGTTCTACGCCTATTACTGGCTGGCGGCAGGACTGTTTGCTATCGCCTGGCGCATTGTCGATAACCATCCCTGGCAGCGCTGGTCAGTGCTTGGTTCAGCGCTGATTATCTTTGTTACCTGGTTTGGCGTGCAGGTGGGCGTGGCGGTGAATGCCTGGTACGGTCCGTTCTACGACTTAATCCAGAAAGCATTAACTAAAGCGGGATCGGTGCAGATCACCGAATTTTATCAGCAGGTTCTCGCCTTTTTAGGTATCGCGTTAATTGCGGTGGTGATTGGGGTGATGAACTCCTTCTTTATCAGCCACTGGGTCTTCCGCTGGCGCACCGCGATGAATAACTACTACATGCATAACTGGCAGCGTCTGCGCCATGTGGAAGGTGCCGCGCAGCGTGTGCAGGAAGACACCATGCGTTTCGCCAGCACGCTGGAAGACTGGGGCGTGAGTTTTATTCAGGCCATTATGACGTTGATTGCTTTTCTGCCGGTGCTGATTAGCCTGTCGCACCATGTGAAAGATATCCCGCTGCTGGGCAATATCCCTTACGCGCTGGTGATCGCGGCGGTGCTGTGGTCAATCTTCGGCACCGGTTTGCTGGCGCTGGTGGGGATTAAACTCCCGGGGCTGGAGTTCCGCAATCAGCGGGTGGAAGCCGCGTATCGTAAAGAGCTG
This sequence comes from Pantoea sp. X-Soil-TKNS-1207, assembly GCF_059730485.1. NCBI lineage: Bacteria > Pseudomonadati > Pseudomonadota > Gammaproteobacteria > Enterobacterales > Erwiniaceae > Pantoea > Pantoea sp. X-Soil-TKNS-1207. The sequence continues at coordinate 417,784 of NZ_AP035958.1, read as the reverse complement.
GTGTACGGGGAAGATGATGCCGAACGCGCCTCACCGCCGACGGTGACCGAGCTGTTTGGCCGCGTGCGTTTTAACTATTTCCGCCTCTATTTCCACTATCTGTACTTCAACATCACCCGCATTCTTTATTTGCAGGTCGATAACGTGTTCGGGCTGTTTTTGCTGTTCCCGTCGATTGTGGCGGGCACCATTACGCTCGGCTTGCTCAACCAGATCACCAACGTGTTTGACCAGGTCCGTTCGTCGTTCCAGTACCTGATTACCTCGTGGTCAACGCTGGTGGAGTTGATGTCGATCTACAAACGTCTGCGCAGTTTCGAGCAGATTTTGCAGGATATCCCGCACGAAGAGATGATGCGCGAAGCCGCGGAATAAGGGTCAGCGTAGGGTCGGCATTGATGCCGACCTGGTTAATGAACGCCGCCAGCAGGCAGGAGCGCATCAATGCGCTCCCTACGCCCGGCATCTATGCCGACCGCGCCAGTGCCGCAAACACCTGCTCCACCGCATAAGCCCCCGGATCTTTCACCCCGTCCAGACTCTGCTGATTCAGATACGCCGAACGGCCCGCTTTGGCGCTCTGCATCTGCGCCGTGGCGTCAGCCCCCTGCTTCGCGGCGGCGGCGGCGGCCTGTAGCGACTGCCCCGCCATCAATGCCTGCAACGCAGGCTCCAGCGCATCCACTAAGGTGCGATGCCCAGGCTGCGCGCCGCCATAATGTTTCATCCGCTCCAGCCCATACATCAGCGCTTCCGACAGTTCACTGCCCTCATCCAGCCGCTGTCCGGCGGCGGTAAACAGGATCGACATCAGCACGCCGCTCGATCCGCCCATCACCGTGGAGAGCTGCTCGCCCACCAGCGCCAGCAGCACCGACAGCTCCGCCAGCGGCAGTTGCTCCTCCTGCAAACCACGCTGAATCTTTCTGGCACCGGCGGCAAAGGTCGAGCCGGTATCGCCGTCGCCCACTTTGGCATCCAGCGCATTCAGTTCGCTTTCCAGCCCGATCAGCGTTTGCGTGATACGCGACACCACCTGCGCCACCGCGTCGTCCTGCGATGGCGTAATGTCGAGTTCACTGGCAACCGCCGTCGCCGTTTGCAGGCTCGCCGGGGCGAATTTATACATCGGCACCCAGCCGAGCACCTGCACCGGGGCGTTCAGCGCCTCAAGAAATACCGGCTCCAGCGCCAGCAGCGACAGCGAAAAACCTTTCATATCCAGCGCGCTGACCAGCGTGGCCGGACCGATCAGATGCGTCACGCGCGCCGCCAGCGGCGACTGCAACACTTCGCGCGCCAGCAGCGCCAGCTCCAGCTGCGAGAAGCCGCCGAGGTTATTGATCAGCAGCAGCGCCTGCTTACCGTCCGCCAGCGTCTGCGCCAGTTTGTCCGTCATGATGCCGCTGATTTTACGGCTGTTTTGCGTATCCAGCGTCACTACGCCTGGCTCGCCGTGGATGCCCATGCCCAGCTCGCTGTGCCCTTCGCGTACGCGATCATCGCGCTTTTCCCCAGGAATATGGCAGGTGCCAAACGCCAGGCCGATCGACGATGTGGCATCAATCGCCTGCTGCGCCAGCGCTTTGACCTCCGCGAGCGTGCGTCCGTGTTCCGCGGCGTACCCGGCAATTTTGTGCACCAGAACGGTTCCGGCAATGCCGCGCGGCTGCGGGTTTTCCGGCAGGGCGATATCATCCTGCACCATCACCAGTTCCACTTTGTAGCCGAGATTTTTCGCTTTCTCGGCGGCCAGACCAAAGTTGAGCCGGTCGCCGGTGTAATTCTTCACAATCAACAAACAGCCTGCATCGCCGGTGACATTGATAATGGCGCTCAGCACCGCATCCACACTCGGCGAGGCGAAGATATCGCCACACACCGCCGCAGTCAGCATCCCTCTGCCAACAAAACCCGCATGTGCCGGTTCATGACCGGAGCCGCCGCCGGAGATCAGCGCGACCTTGCTTTTATCCCAGTCATTGCGCACCACAACGCGGATCTCATCGCCCAGATCCAGCCGACTCAGGTTATGCCACGGCGTGCTGAGCAACACACCTTCGATGGCTTCGTTAACCAGATCGTTCTTCTCATGCATAAAAAACTGGCTCATAACGTCCTCTCCTATGGTGTTGTCGTCCTAAAAGGTAGCGTAGAAAGCGGGGGAAACGTGAAGCAGATGCGGGAAATGCAAAGGGCGGCACTCGCCGCCCTGTAAATTCAGATAATGATGATCACAGCGCGATGCGCAGCACGCTATCCGGGTTTTTCGGTGGCTCTTTACGTGTCCCCGGTTGTTTGATGCTGACAAACAGGGTTTTACCATCGGCCGAGAGTGCCAGACTGTTCGGCAGGCCCGGCGCTTTCACGGTACGTTTCACTTTGTAGCTGCTGGCGTCGATGATGCTGATTTCGCCCGCTTTACGGTGCGTCACGTACAGTTCGTTACGGTCGGCATTAAACAGCACCGCCAGCGACTCCGGGACATCGATACGGTGGATCACCTGCTGAGTGCGGGTATCCAGCACCAGCACCTGCGGCTGTTTGGCATCGCTGAGGAAGGTGCGATGGCCCTGGGTGTCGAGCGCGATATTCAGGAAGAAATGATCCTTGTCGGCATCAATTTTCTGACGTTTTTCAATCGCATTCAGACGGGTGTTGATGGTAATCAGCTCGCCGTCAGCGTTCGTGACGTAGAGCTTCTGCGCGGCGGAATCAAGCGCCAGACCCGCACCCATTTTGCCGGTGTTCGGCACGGTGCTGATCAATTGCAGCGTTTTGCCATCCACCACCCACACCACGCTTTGCTGGCCCAGGCCGGTGATATACACGCGATCGGTTGCCGCATCGGCGACCAGTTCACGCGGTTGCAGCGGGCGTACATCTTCGCTGCGTTGACGCGCGTCCAGCACCAGCGTATTCAGCACCTTACCGCTGCTGGCATCCACCGCCGTCAGCGCCGCATTCACGGTGTTGCCGAAGTACAGGACGTTGGTTTTCTGGTTGATGGTGGCGCCAAAGGTTTTCAGATCGGTGTTGATGGTCTGCTTAACCGCCAGATTCTGCGGGTCAAGACGGTAGACGGCACCGCCTTTTTCATTGGTGGCGTTTTGTGACGTGGCGAGGAACAGCGCGTTGTCGCTGTTGCTGAACGCCAGTTCATAGGCCCCTTTTGAAATTGGCTGATTCAGTTCCTGAGCATCAGCCGCCATTACTGCAGAGGTAGAGAACAGTGCTGTCGCCAGCAGGAGTGGACGAAAAGCCCACTGAGTAGTTTTTATCGCTTTCATGACTTCTCCATAGCAAATCACCGCCTCAAGGCAGTGAATGAAAGCCCGACATTGCAACCAGAAAGTTAAAAGCAGCCCGAGGCAGGCCGACGAAGGATAATTAATTAGTGAGAATAGTAATCATTTACGAAGAAAAGTGACAGGATTTTATCCGCTTAAACGCGGCCAGGGCGCCCTAAGGCGCCCTGTCAGCACAGATTGTTAACCAACTTATTTAGTCAGTTCAGCCGTCATATGCACACGGTTGTTAACGGTAGCTTCGGTCACTTTATATGAAGCACCAGCTTCGTGCGCCTGAGCAGCAATTTTCGCTTCAGCACCGTCCAGCGTAGACGCGGTTGCAGTGATGCTCTGAGCGAAGCTGGCGAAAGGCAGAACGGAAAGGGCAACAACAGCAGCAAAAGTTTTGATAGATTTCATGGTCAATTCCTCGGTCAATGTTTGATTGGTTAAGGCGTCATCGCCTTGTTGAGATAAATAATAGGCCGGAAGTTGATCAACAAAAAGCGGAGAGATTTGCGGCTATCGCTCAAAAATTTTGAATATAAAAGGCACGATATGATTAGCCTTCACGCAAAGTGTTAATAATCTACGTTTTGGTTAAAAGGCAGAATATATTGCTGCGATAGCCGAGGTGCGCATAAATGCGTCATCCACATTGTGCGGCCTTTGGGACGGTGCGCATAAATGCGCACCCTACAACGGTGTAGGGTCGGCATTTATGCCGACCGTGTTAAAAACCGCAGGGAATCAATGACGGCATTTATGCCGACCGGGTCAAAATCCGCTATGGCTTAGCCGTGATGCCGCACGCGGGTAAAGATGGTTATCGCGGCCAGCAGCATCAGCACGCCGCTGGAGAGGAACACCCCGCCTGCGCCCTGCAAATCAAACATCCAGCCACCGGCGGCGGCACCTGCGGTGATCGACAGCTGTACGGTTGCCACCAGCAGGCCACCGCCTGACTCGGCATCATCCGGCACCGCGCGGGAAATCCAGGTTGACCAGCCGGTGGGCATTGAACCAAACGCCAGCCCCCACAGCGCCACGCCCGCCCCCACCAGCCAGGAGACGCCGCCAAAACTCACCAGCACCAGCGCCGTCACACTCATCACCAGCGCCATGCTGCTCAGCGTCAGCGACACGCTGCGCGTCACCAGATAACCCGCCAGCGAGGTGCCGAAGAAGTTCGCCACGCCAAACGCCAGCAGCACCAGCGACAGCTGATTGACGTTGAGCTGTGCAACGCTTTCAAGGAACGGGCGCAGATAAGTAAAGAAGGCAAAATGACCGGTAAACATCATAATCACCGCCAGCATACCCCAGCGCATCAGGCTGTTACGCAGCAGATCCAGCACCCCACCGCTGCGCGCTCTGTTTTCCGGCGGCATGGCGGGCAGAGTAAAGAACTGCCAGAACAGCGCCAGCACGCCTAACGCACCGGTCAGCAGGAAGATATTGCGCCAGCCAATCAGCCCGCCAAGGTAGCTGCCGAGCGGTGCTGCGATGATGGTTGCCAGCGAAATCCCGCTAAACACAATCGACAACGCACGCGGCACCTGCTCTTTCGGCACCAGACGCATGGTAATGGCGGTCGATAGCGTCCAGAACCCCCCAATCGCCACACCCAGCAGCACACGCGCCAGCAGGATCATGGTGAGATCCACCGCAAAGGCCACCACCAGCGCCGAGGCGATCATCAACAAAGTAAAGGCCATCATCACGACGCGACGATCGAGACGGCGCGTGAGATTGCCAATCACCAGGCTGGTCACCAGCGCCACCAGCGCAGTCACCGTTACCGTTTGCCCCGCCTGCCCCTCGCTGACCTGCAACGCATCGGCAATGGGCGTCAGCAGACTGACCGGCAGAAACTCAGCGGTAATCAGGCCGAATACGCCGAAAGCCATGGCAAAGACCGCGCCCCATGCGGGTTTCTCTACCGGCAGACTATGTTCGACGACATCACTATTCAGGCTCATCTGCGATCCTCATCACAAAATATTAAGATGTGAGCATAGTGAGCAACGTCAAGACGATCTATGATACAAAAACTTTGTTTTTTGATAATTCGTCTGGAATCACATGAGCCGCTATGAAGATCTGACCAGCGAACTGCTGATGGGGATGCGCCTGTACGGCGTTAAATATCAGCGAATCGCGCTGAACGCCCCGTTTGGCCTGTGCTACGACGCGGCACCGGGGCGCGCGCAGCTGCACTTTGTCGGGCGTGGATCGCTGCTGATCCGTTCAGCCTCCGGGACGATCTATCCGCTTGAGGCCGGCGACGCCATCCTGCTCCCGCATGGCCGGGCGCATACGCTGAGCTCGGCGGAGGGGGTGCCGTGTGAACCGATCGGCACCTTTAACAGCAAACCGATTTGCGGCAGCGTCTGCGCCATCGACGGCGCGCAGGGCGAGTGCCCGGATAACGCCGATGTGGTGCTGTTCAGTGCCTGCATGGCGTTTGAGCTGGGCGGGATGCAGCCGCTGGTGCATACCATGCCGGATGTAATGCTGGTCAGCACGCTGCTGGCGCAGTACCCGGAGATTCAGCCGATCCTCGATGCGATGGAGCGTGAAACGCAACAGCGTAAGGCGGGTTTCGCCGGGATTTTGTCGCGGCTGGCGGATGTGGTGGCGGCGCAGATTGTGCGCGGCTGGGTGGAGAACGGCTGTGGCAAAGGCAGCGGGCTGGTACAGGCACTGCGCGATCCGCGACTCAGCCTGGCCATGGCGGCGATGCACCGCGATCCCGGCGAGAACTGGACGGTTGAGCGGCTGGCACGGGAATCCGGCAGTTCGCGTTCGGTGTTTGCCGCCCGTTTCCAGTCGGCCACCGGGATGACGCCGCTGCGCTACCTTACCGAGCTGCGGATGCGGCTGGCAGTGCAGCACATCGTCAATGAAGGCGAAGCGATGGAAAGCGTGGCGTTTCGCCTTGGTTACGGCTCGCTGGCGGCGTTCAGCCGGGCGTTTAAGCGAATTGTCGGTCAACCGCCAGGCGCTCTGCGCGCCCGCCGGGAGATCATCCCCGAGATTTAACGGAACACGCTGATGGCTTCCACCAGCCGGTTGGCCTGGTTGGTCATACGGCTGGCCGCTTCCGCGCCTTCCTGCACGCGTGCCGCGTTCCGATGGGTGATATCGTCGAGATCGTCCACCGCGCCGCTTACTTCACTCAGCGCGACCGCTTGCTCGGCGGTGGCCGCGCTGATCTGCGCAATCAGGGCGGTGACGTTCTGTATCTGATCAACAATCTCCTGCATGGTACGACCGGCGGCATCGGCGTGACTGCTGCCTGAGTGCACGCGGCTGGCGCTGGTTTCCACCAGGGTTTTGATCTCGCTGGCAGCGGTGGCGCTGCGCTGCGCCAGGCTGCGCACCTCGCCGGCGACCACGGCAAACCCTTTGCCCTGCTCACCCGCGCGTGCCGCTTCTACCGCCGCATTCAGCGCGAGAATATTGGTCTGGAAGGCAATGCCGTCAATCACGCTGGTAATGTTGGCGATACGCTGCGAACTGTCAGCGATCTCGGCCATCATGCCGACCATCTCCTGCATCACCTGGCCGCCCTTCACCGCCGCCTGGCTGGTGTTGACCGAGAGGTGGTTCACTTCGCTGGCGGTTGCGGTGTTACTTTGCACCGTCGCCGTCATTTCGTTCATGGTCGCGGCCGTTTGCTGCACATTGGCGGCAGCCTGTTCGGTGCGGCGGCTCAGTTCATCGTTGCTGCGCGCGATGGCGTCACTGGCGCTTAGCACGTTAATCGCCTGACCGCTGACATCATCCACCAGCCAGCGGAACATCAGCCCAAGCTGGCCGATGGCGCGCAAGGTGACACCGATTTCATCGACACGATCGATCTGTTCAACTTTATGGCTGGCTCCGGTCGCCACGCTCAGCGCCTGACGGCACATGCGCTCCATCGGGCGCGAAATCTGCTGCTCCAGCCACAGGCTCGCCAGCAGCAGCAACAGCGCCATGCCCGCGGCAAAGCCGCTCAGCGCTACAGGTGTCATCCCCAGCAGCCAGACGCCCAGCACGGACAGCGGCAGCAGCGTCACCAGGGTAGAACGGATGCGCCAGCGCAGCGGCAGGGTTTTCAGTATCGAACCCATCCGGCGTAAACCGGTGCCGAGAATCAGCCCTTTGTGAAAACGTCGCCCTTTGGCTTTACCGTCACGGAAATCTTTGTACAGCGTTTCGGTCTGACGAATTTCTGCGGCGGAAGGTTTGGTGCGCACCGACATATAGCCCTGCACCTTCCCTCCGCGCACCACCGGAATCGCGTTGGCGCGTACCCAATAGTGATCGCCATTTTTGCGGCGGTTCTTCACCAGCGCAGTCCAGGGTTCCCCCTGTTTCAGCGTGGACCACATATCGGCAAAGGCTTCTGGTGGCATATCCGGGTGGCGCACCATATTGTGCGGCTGGCCGTTGATCTCTTCCGGGCTGAACCCGCTGACGGCGATAAAGGCGTCGTTGGCGTAGGTGATGTTGCTGTTGAGATCGGTGGTGGACATTAGCGTCGCATGATCGTCAAAGACGTATTCGCGCTGGGTAATAGGCTGGTTGTTACGCATGTGTGAGTCCTTGCAATACCGCGCTGAGGAAAAGGGATTGATAACGCTTTTTTACCTTTTCGGCAGAACAAGGACCTGGCTTTAGCACCAATGTTTAATTTTAATCCCGAATAAAGCTGGAAATATCCCGCTTTGACAGAATTTTTCACGCCGTGAATCAATAAAATTTTATTTAGGGTAAATAAAATCAGTGTTTTAATTTGTGGCCTGTTGCCAGGGCGCATCCATGCGCAACCAACGTCCGGCATACCGCTTAACTCAAATCCACCCCGCGCGTGCCGCCCCACCAGGTAAAGAGGAAACCGCCCACCCAGGCAACCATCAGCCCGGCCAGATAGACCGCCATCCCGGCAAAAATGCCTTGCGATGAGGTCATCAGCGGCAGCGTCACCAGCCCGGACGGGCCAAACACAGTGTTCATCCCCACCGGCAACCCCAGCCACGCCACCAGACCAATAAAGAAGCCGCCCAGCGCGCCACCGCAGCAGGCGGTGATAAAGGGTTTCAGACGCGGGAGCGTTACGCCGTAAATCAGCGGTTCGCCCACCCCCAGCAGACCCGGCACAATCGCGCCTTTAATCTGGGCGCGCAGCAACGAATGTTTCTCTGCTTTGCACCACAGCGCCAGCGCCGCGCCAACCTGACCGGCTCCGGCCATCGCCAGAATGGGAAACAGCGAGTTAAATCCCTGGCTCTCCATCAGCGCGAAATAAACCGGGATAAAGCCCTGATGAATACCAAACATCACCGCTATCAGAAATAGCCCGGCCAACAGCGCGCAACCAAACGGGTTATTATTCAGGTGAATAAACAGCCACGACATGCCTTTAAATAACTCCCCGCCAATCGGCATAATCACCAGAAAGGTCACCGCGCCGGTAATCAGCAGCGTAAATAGCGAGGTGAGGATCATGTCGAGGTTGTCGGGAATGATTTTCCGCAGCTGCTGTTCCAGCCAGGCGCCAAATATCGCCGCCAGCAGCACGCCAATAATATTGCCGCGCGGATCGATGGTCAGACCGAAGAAATTCTCCATGCCGCTGTAATAACCCACGGTGGCGGTGGGCACATAACCGAGAACAAATAATGAGGCAATAATCGCGCCATTCACCCCGGTGCCGCCAAAGGCTTTCTGCGCGTTGTAGCCAATCAAAATACTGAGGAAGGTAAACAACCCTTTGCCGAAAACCTTCATATAGGCCACGGTCGCCAGCAGCGCATGGGGATGATCGCCCGGCGTGGTGAGATGGAACAGCTGCTCAATCAGCGTGGCAAATCCCAGCAGCAAACCGGCCCCGATAAAGCCGGGGATCAGCGGGGTAAAGATGGTGGCAAAGCGCGCGAGAAACTGATGCAGGCGGCTGGTCTGCTTCGCCTTCAGCTGCTGCTTTTGCGCGCTGGCGATGGCGTGCAGATCGCCGGCATCCAGCAATGCCTGCATCTTCTCAGCGGCGGTCTGCGCTTTGCCAGGGCCGAGGACGATCTGCAACTGATCATCGCTGTTGATCACGCCAAGCACGCCCGGCAGGCTTTTTAGCCGCGCGTGATCGGCGAGCTGCGCATCGGCCAGCGTCAGGCGCAGCCGCGTCATGCAGTGACCGCACTGCACCACGTTCGCGCCACCGCCGACGCCCTGCAAAATATCGCGCAGCAGAGTTTCCGTGATGGCGGCCATTATTGCGCTCCTGCTTCGCGTAACGCCTGACGAATAAAGCCGTTGTTATCACTCAGCAGCGCGCGCGCCTCTTCCGCCTGTAAACCCGCCAGCACCATTACAATCGCGGTTTTGCAGTGGCCCTGACAGGCCTCCAGCGCCTGCTGCGCCGTGGCGTCGTCGCATTCGGTCGCCTGTTTGACGATGTTAATCTGACGCTGCACCAGCTTCTGATTCGTGGCTTCCACATCCACCATCAGGTTGCCGTATACCTTGCCGCTGCGAATCATCGCGCCGGTGGTCAGCATATTCAGCACCAGCTTTTGCGCGGTGCCCGCTTTCATACGCGAGGAGCCGGTGACCACTTCCGGGCCAACCACCGGCGTCAGCGCCACATCGGCCACCTGCGCCATCGCGCTGTTGGGGTTGCAGGTTAATGCCGCGCTAAACGCTCCCTGCTGCTTTGCGTAATCGAGCGCGCCGAGCACGTAGGGCGTGCGGCCACTGGCGGCAATGCCTACCAGCACGTCGTTATTGCTGAACTGGATATCACGCAGATCCTGCGCGCCCTGGGCAAAATTATCTTCCGCGTTTTCCACCGCCTGCAAAATGGCGGTATGTCCACCGGCAATCAAACCGACGACCTGGCTGCGCGGCGTGCCAAAGGTGGGGGGACATTCACTGGCATCCAGAATACCGAGGCGGCCGGACGTGCCGGCACCGCAATAAATCAGGCGACCGCCCCGGCTGAAGGCCGTGGTAATAGCATCCACCACGCGGGCAATCTGTGGCACGATCGCTTCCACCGCCAGCGCCACCCGCTTATCTTCGTCGTTGATAACCCGCAGCATCGCTTCGGTCGACAACTCATCAATATTCTGGCTGGCCGGGTTACGGCCCTCGGTGATCATCTGGCTGAGATCGATCTTCATGCACCCACTCCCGTGAAAGAATAATTTATTGGTGAAAATATATATCACAATGAATTTTTAATTCACTCAGGTGGGGAAAATTTTTTCAGTTTTGTGTCGGCACGGAGGATATGGGGGCAATGCGTTGCGGAAAAATTTCTGGCATCAATGCGAACGGACATAGAAGCGATCCCTCTGAATGGGAGAAATCATCAGGATGATCAGACTGTCTATGGCCGTTCTATTTTTCCACTATCGTGCAGGAGATGCGGTGTCACAGGTACAGCTGGGTGATGCGGCAATCGTAGATCTTCGCCAGTTTCTCCAGTGTGGCCTTTTGCGGTTTGGTACGTGACTCCATTTTCGATACGCCTGCCTGGGTGATCCCCAGCGCGGCAGCGACATCATCCTGCGACATGCCGCGATACAAGCGCCAGGCAACATGCATTGGAACATTGTTTTTGCGATGCAGCTTAACGACTTCGTTGGGGAACGTCTCGTCGTCGTTATCGCCAGCTTCATAAGGCACGGGTTCGAAAAACGCGTCCAGAAGGCTTTCCGCAACCAGCTTATTAAAAAGCTCAATGGGTATTACGGCGCTGCGCCTTTTACCATTCGCGTCGGTCAGGAATTGGATTGTACTCATGGGCTAAACTCCAAAGAAATAGACTGCAAGACTACGACGACTTTCGTTCAGACGAGGCTGACGGGTGTTTTTGCAGCACTGTTAACGCTTATTGTAAGTGGTCGTTGTTCGTCTCAGAACTTCCTGAATCTCGATAATCACGGGTGCTCCTTTGATAATTTTCCAGAGTACACGGTAATTGCCTATCACCAGTTTTAACCGCTTCTCCTTGTCATCTGTCAGCTTTTCCACTTTCAGATGAGCGATATCCGGCCACCTCTTCAGCTCCTCAACCTTTTCCTCGATATCGTCGGCGACGTTACCAGGGAGCTTGCTGAGCTGCTTTACCGCTCTTGCCTTCCATTCCAGCTCTGGCATTTTCCTCTCCATGGTTAAAAGAACGATGGGCAGAGGCAATATAACCATAAAAAGTCACACAGCAAACATTATAGTCATTTTTATTGTCTTTTAGTTATATAAATATAACCATAAAGATTCAGCCGGGATCGCCTGCAAATAAAAAAACCCTGTCAACGAAGCGCTGACAGGGTGAAGGTAGATTTCGGCTTATTCCGCCGATTGGCGGAAGTCTGAGGTTAAGACTGGGTACGTAATTGCAGCTCGTAAGCCGCGGCCTGCTCGGTATCGAACTGGTTTTCCCAGCGGGCGATCACCAGCACCGCCAGCGCGTTGCCAATCACGTTCAGCGCGGTACGCGCCATATCCATGATGCGGTCAACACCGGCGATAAATGCCAGACCTTCCAGTGGGATACCCACGCTGCCCAGCGTCGCCAGCAGCACCACAAAGGAGACGCCAGGTACGCCAGCAATGCCTTTCGAGGTCACCATCAGCGTCAATACCAGAATGATTTCATCGGTCAGCGACAGATCAATGCCGTACAGCTGGGCAATAAAGATCGCGGCGATGCTCTGGTACAGCGTGGAGCCATCGAGGTTAAACGAATAACCGGTCGGCACCACAAAGCTGGTGATGGCCTTCGGCGCGCCGTAGGCTTCCATCTTCTGCATGATACGCGGCAGCACGGTTTCTGAGCTGGAGGTGGAATAAGCCAGAATCAGCTCGTCTTTCAGAATACGCATCAGGGTGGTGATGCGCAGCTTACACAGACGCGCCACGCCGCCCAGCACCACAAAGGCGAAGAACAGAATCGCCACATACACCAGCAGCACCAGCTTGGCGAGCGGCCACAGCGAGGCAAAGCCGAAGTTGGCAATGGTGACGGCAATCAGCGCAAACACACCCACCGGGGCGTAGCGCATGATCATATGCGTCACTTTAAACATGGTTTCGGAAACCGAACGGAACAGACCCACCAGCGGATCGCGCTGCTCTGACGGCAGTGATGACAGCCCCAGACCAAACAGCACCGAGAAGAAGATAATCGGCAGCATGTCGCCTTTCACCAGCGAGGCAAAAATGTTCTGCGGGATCAGCGACAGAATGGTGCTGACCAGGCTGTGTGGCGCACCCTGCACCGCCTGGGTCGTTGCTTCGTATTTAGAGATGTCCACCGTTGCCAGCGTTGACATATCAATGCCGCTGCCGGGTTGGAATACGTTGGCCAGCGTGATGCCGACCACAATGGCAATGGTGGTGATCACTTCAAAATAGACGATGGTTTTGACACCAATGCGTCCGAGCTTTTTCGCATCACCTACGCCAGCAATGCCGACAATCAATGATGAAATGACAATCGGCACCACAATCATCTTAATCAGATGAATGAAGATGTCGCCCGCCGGGCTGAGAATATTGGTGATTAACCATTCACGATCGTCCGGCTGATTATGCAGCACCGTGCCGACCACTACGCCGAGAATGAGCGCAATCAATATCTGCCAGGCGAGGCTGAGTTTAAAACCTTTCATAACGCGTTATTTCCTCAGTTAAAACCCCTTTGCTCTGCTGCGAAGGTGCAGAAGACGGTACACACAGGGAAGTGAGCAAAAGCCCGATAAAAATAGAGGGTTATAATCGACTGCATCCGGTACTTTTTTGCGGGCGTTTTGCGCGCGTCCTGTGATGCAGCCTGAGTGGATACCTGCTGAACAGGGCCGAGATAAGTACCATTTTCACTACAGTAAATGCAACCCCTGGGGGGTTAGCTTAAATCTTATCCTGCGCAGTAGCATAAAATGCTGCCGCCACCCCATAACCATAACCCGCTGTTATGAAAAGTTTTAATTCGATAATTTTCCGCATAGCTATGCATCATGGTGCAAAAAGGCAGCGGGTTCGTTTGCTGTTATTTTGCGCAGCAAGCCCAGAACTTTCTTAGGCTTACTTGTGCCAGCACCGTATTCCACAGGGGGCATTTTTCGCCTGAATAGCCACAACCTTAGGCCGTGATCCAGACTGCAAAACAGAAACAAAGCCTGCTGCCTAAGGTTCAATTAACCATTGATTGACATATGATTAACATCTTCAAGGAGGTCAGCCATGAGCCAAGTACATAAGCATCCCGTTCCTTCTGCCATAGCAGAAAATGCCCTGATTAATGCCGAGCAGTATGCGGCGCTGTATCAACAGTCGGTTGACGATCCCGAAACCTTTTGGGGCGAGCAAGGCAAAATTCTCGACTGGATGACGCCTTACAGCGTCGTGAAGAATACCTCCTTTGCGCCAGGCAATATCTCCATTCGCTGGTATGAAGATGGCACGCTTAACCTTGCGGCCAACTGCCTTGATCGCCATTTACAAAGCCGTGGTGACCATCCCGCCATTATCTGGGAAGGTGACGACGCCAGTGAAAGCAAGACTCTCACCTTCCGCCAGCTGCATAGCGAAGTGTGCCGCTTTGCCAACGTGCTGATTGGCCTCGGCGTGAAGAAAGGCGACGTGGTCGCCATTTATATGCCGATGGTGCCGGAAGCTGCCGTCGCCATGCTGGCCTGTGCGCGCCTCGGCGCGGTGCACTCGGTTATTTTCGGCGGCTTCTCACCGGAAGCGGTGGCCGGACGTATCGTTGACTCCAGCGCGAAGCTGGTGATTACCGCCGATGAAGGCGTGCGCGCCGGACGCGGCATTCCGCTGAAGAAAAACGTCGATGACGCCCTGAACAACCCGAACGTCACCAGCGTGAAGAACGTGGTGGTGTTTAAGCGCACCGGTAAAGATACCGGCTGGCGCGAGGGCCGTGACCTGTGGTGGCACGATCTGATGGCGCAGGCCAGCGATCAACATCAGCCGGTGGCGGTCAACGCGGAAGATCCGCTGTTTATTCTCTACACCTCCGGTTCCACCGGTAAGCCGAAAGGCGTGCTGCATACCACCGGTGGTTATCTGGTGTATGCCGCCACCACCTTTAAGTATGTTTTTGATTATCACCCGGATGATGTCTACTGGTGCACCGCCGATGTCGGCTGGATCACCGGTCACAGCTACCTGCTTTACGGCCCACTGGCCTGTGGTGCCACCACGCTGATGTTTGAAGGCGTGCCGAACTGGCCAAAACCGAGCCGCATGGCGGAAGTGGTCGATAAACACAAAGTGACGCTGCTGTACACCGCGCCTACCGCGATCCGTGCGCTGATGGCCGAAGGCGACAAAGCCATCGCCGGCACCGACCGCAGCAGCCTGCGCATCATGGGTTCGGTGGGTGAGCCGATCAACCCGGAAGCCTGGGAGTGGTACTACAACAAGATTGGCGATGGCCGCTGTCCGATTGTCGATACCTGGTGGCAGACCGAAACCGGTGGTTTTATGATCACCCCGCTGCCGGGCGCTACCGAGCTGAAAGCCGGTTCCGCCACCAAACCCTTCTTCGGCGTGCAGCCGGCGCTGGTCGATAACGAAGGCAATCCGCAGGAAGGGGCTGCTGAAGGCAACCTGGTGATCGTCGATTCGTGGCCGGGCCAGGCGCGTACGCTGTTTGGCGACCATGAGCGTTTCGAACAAACCTACTTCTCCACCTTCAAAAATCGCTACTTCAGCGGTGACGGCGCGCGTCGTGATGAAGATGGTTATTACTGGATCACCGGCCGCGTCGATGACGTGCTGAACGTCTCCGGCCATCGTCTCGGCACCGCTGAGATTGAATCGGCGCTGGTATCGCATCCGAAGATTGCCGAGGCCGCGGTGGTGGGTATTCCTCACAGCATTAAAGGCCAGGCGATCTATGCTTACATTACGCTGAACCATGGCGAGGAGCCGTCGCCAGAGCTGTATACCGAAGTGCGCAACTGGGTACGTAAAGAGATTGGCCCGATTGCCACGCCGGATGTGCTGCACTGGACCGATTCGCTGCCGAAAACCCGCTCCGGCAAAATCATGCGCCGCATTCTGCGCAAGATCGCCGCGGGCGATACCAGCAATCTGGGCGATACCTCCACGCTGGCCGATCCTGGCGTAGTGGAAAAACTGCTGGAAGAGAAACAATCCATCACCATGCCGTGATGGCGATCACCCCGGCGGTGAGTGTCAGCCTGTCCGTGCAGGCTCCTCACCGCCGCCCCTTCCCTACGCCGTTCTCTTTTCAACATCGCACTTATTAAATAACTAGAATATTCATGCAGTTAAATCACTTTACCGTGAGATTTCTGCCTGCCTTACCTCTGGAGATATTGTGATGAACGAAGCCCTTACCCAACAGGAAGCTGTCTGGCAGCAAATCGAGAGCAATCCGCGTTTTCAGGAGCTGGTGCATAAACGCCAGGCCTTTGCGCTGCTGCTCAGCCTGATCATGCTGGTACTGTACGTCGGCTTTATCCTGCTGATCGCCTTCGCCCCCGCCTGGCTCGGCACACCGTTACATGCGGGCACCAATGTCACGCGCGGCATTCCCATCGGCGTTGGCCTGATCGTGATTTCCTTTCTGCTGACCGGTATCTACGTCTGGCGCGCCAACGGCGAGTTTGACCGCCTGACCAGACAGATTCTGAGCGAGGTGAAATCATGAAACGCCTGCTCCCTCTGCTGCTCTCGGCGGCCCCGCTCAGCGCGCTCGCCGCCGATGCCATTACCGGCGCGGTGCAGAAGCAGCCCACCAACTATGAAGCCATCATCATGTTCGTGGTGTTTGTCGCGTTTACGCTGGGCATCACTTACTGGGCATCGAAACGGACCCGCTCGCGCAGCGATTACTACACCGCAGGCGGCAATATCACCGGCTTCCAGAACGGGCTGGCGATGGCGGGCGATTTTATGTCCGCCGCCTCGTTCCTCGGGATTTCGGCGCTGGTGTATACCTCCGGCTACGACGGCCTGATTTACTCACTCGGCTTCCTCGTCGGCTGGCCGATGATTCTGTTTTTGATTGCCGAGCGCCTGCGCAATCTTGGCCGCTATACCTTTGCCGATGTCGCCTCCTATCGTCTGCAACAAAAGCCGATTCGCACCCTCTCCGCCTGCGGTTCGCTGGTGGTGGTGGCGCTGTACCTGATTGCGCAGATGGTCGGCGCCGGTAAGCTGATTCAGCTGCTGTTTGGCCTCAACTACCATATCGCCGTGGTGCTGGTGGGTATCCTGATGGTGATGTACGTGCTGTTTGGCGGCATGTTGGCCACTACCTGGGTGCAAATCATCAAAGCGGTGCTGTTGCTGTTCGGGGCCAGCTTTATGGCGATTATGGTGATGAAGGCCACCGGCTTTAGCTTCAACACGCTATTCACCGAGGCGATGGCGGTGCACCCGAAAGGCGCGGCGATTATGCAGCCCGGCGGACTGGTGAAAGATCCGATCTCGGCGCTGTCGCTGGGGCTGGGGCTGATGTTTGGCACGGCGGGCCTGCCGCATATCCTGATGCGCTTCTTCACCGTCGCGGATGCCCGCGAAGCGCGTAAAAGCGTGTTCTGGGCCACCGGTTTTATGGGCTATTTCTACTTCCTTACCTTTATTATCGGCTTCGGCGCGATCCTGCTGGTGGGGGCCAATCCGGCGTTTAAAGATGCCAGCGGCGCGCTGATTGGCGGCACCAATATGGCGGCGGTGCATCTGGCGGATGCGGTGGGTGGCAGCTTGTTCCTGGGCTTTATCTCCGCGGTGGCGTTCGCCACCATTCTGGCGGTGGTGGCGGGCCTGACGCTGGCCGGTGCGTCGGCGGTATCCCATGACCTGTATGCCAGTGTGATCCGCAAAGGGCAGGCAACCGAGCGTGAAGAGTTGCGCGTATCAAAGATCACCGTGCTGGTGCTTGGTGTGGTGGCGATCGCACTGGGGATTTTGTTTGAGAAGCAGAACATCGCCTTTATGGTCGGCCTGGCGTTCTCGATTGCCGCCAGCTGTAACTTCCCGATTATTTTGCTGTCGATGTACTGGTCAAAACTGACCACGCGCGGCGCGATGATTGGTGGCTGGCTGGGGCTGCTGACGGCGGTGGTGCTGATGATCCTCGGCCCGACCATTTGGGTACAGGTGCTGGGACATGCTACGCCGGTGTATCCGTATGAGTATCCGGCGCTGTTCTCGATGCTGGCGGCGTTTATCGGTACCTGGCTGTTTTCTATCACCGACAGTTCGGAACAGGGGGCGATTGAGCGGAGCCGCTTCCGTGGGCAGTTTATTCGTTCACAGACCGGCGTGGGGATTCAGCAGGGGAAATCGCACTGATACCCTAACCCTCTCCCGCAAGCGGGAGAGGGTTCAGACCGCAGATAATCAGAAACGCAGAGACGCGCCCACGTACGGGCCATCGGCCAGCACGTTGTCTTTACGGCTGCCTTTGTTGTTCAGCTCGATGTGCTGATAACCCACGCGTACGTTCAGCAGGGAGATCGGCGTGAAGCTCAGGCCGCCTGAAATTTCCTGGTAGTTGTCGAGGTGATCAGAGAAGGCTTCCGGCGCGTAGTAGTAACCGCCGTACAGGCCCCACATGCTGTTGAAGTTGTATTGCGCGCCCGCGCCCAATGCCACAGCAAAACCGTCTTTACCATCTTCCGGGTGGGTAAACAGCGCTTTCGCGGTCGGTGCCAGGCGCAGGTTGCCGAAATCAACGTTGTAACCCAGACCCAGGCCGTAGGTGCTGCCGTCGTGATCGCTGCGCAGCCAGTTGCCGTTGAGGAACAGACCTGGTGAGGTGGTACCGAGGCCAAGGTTGAGGTTGGTGCTGTGTTCACCCACGTCAACACTGCCCTCAATCGCCTGTGCGCCGCTGCTCAGCAGGGCCAGACCCAGTACGCTTCCTGTAACAAGTTGCTTTAACATGTAATTCCACTCCATGAAGGACAATTAATTCGGCGGAAAGGGTAAACAGCCAGGCGGCAGGACACAACTTTATTTGACAGGCTTTACGTAAAAATGGGTTACGGCAGACAGCAAAACGGCCCTTGCGGGCCGTTATTTCTTGCCATTACGCCTGCCACATCAGGTGACCAATAAAGGGCGCAAGGATGACGGTGACCACCCCAGCCAGCATCATCACCAGGCTGGAGACCACGCCCTCCTGCTGACCAATCTGATAGGCGCGCGCGGTGCCTGCGCCGTGAGACGCGGCGCCAAATCCGGCCCCTTTCGCCACGCTTTGCTTGATCGACAGACGCAGAAACAGCACATCCCCCACCGCCATACCAAACACGCCGGTGATCACCACAAACAGCGCCACCAGATCCGGTTGTCCCCCAATCGGTTTCGCCGCTGCCATAGCAAACGGCGTGGTGATGGAGCGTACCGCCAGGCTGCGCTGGATCGATTCCGGCAGGGTTAGCAATCGCGCCAGCCACACCGAGCTGCACACCGACACCAGCGTAGCCGTCAGCACCCCGGCGCTCAGAGATAACCAGTGACGTTTGATGATCTCAATGTTTTCATACACCGGCACCGCAAAGGCTAAGGTGGCCGGGCCGAGCAGCCACAGCAGCCAGTGGCTTTCGGCGATGTAGTCCTGCCAGGTCACATGGGTGATAAGCAGCAGCACCACCAGCACCAGCGGCGTCATCACCAGCGGCATCAGCAGCAGTGTGCGCCAGCGGCGATAGAGGCGTTTGTTGAGGTAATAGACCAGCAGCGTCAGCGCCAGACAAATCAGGCTGATAATCAGGTCAGTCATGCTGCGCCTGCTTACGCGCGGCCCGCGCCACTTCAAAACGATAAACCCGCTCCACCACCAGCGCGGTGGAAGCCAGCACCAGCAGGGTGCTCAGCGCAATCACCACGCAGATACGCCAGCCTTCGCTGCGCAGCAAATCACTGTAGTTCACCACCGCCACCACGGCCGGGATAAAGAACAGCAGCATCTCCGCCAGCAGCCAATTGGCGCCCGCTTTGACCCAGCGCAGCGGTATCACACGCGTCATAATCAGCAGCAACAACAAAATCATGCCGACGACGTTGGCAGGCAGCGGCAAATGCAGCCAGCCCACCAGTTTGTCGCAGGCCATAAACAATCCCACATACAGCACCAGCTGCAGCGGGACGAAAACACGTTGCAGGATGTCCGTTCTGCGCGGACTCAGTGCTAACGCCATTTTCCCCTCTCCCCCGTCATTAAATCAGGTGCACAGTATAAAACGCAGGCAGAGTGTGAAAAAAATGAATTAATATTATTCAATCTATGCCAATCAGGAATACTTTTATGGACGTCCGCGCCCTGCGCTACTTTACCGAAGTGGTGCGCCAGCAAAGCTTCACCCGCGCCGCGCAGAAGCTCTATGTCACCCAGCCCACCATCAGCAAAATGCTGCGCCAGCTGGAAGAGGAGCTGGGCTGTACCCTGCTGCTGCGCGATGGGCGCAAGCTGCATCTCACCGACAGCGGGCAGGCGGTGTATCAGCGCGGGCTGGCGATTTTGCAGGAGTTTCACCAGCTGGAAGCCGAGATCGGCGATATCAACCAACTGAAGACCGGCGAGCTGCGGCTCGGTATTCCGCCGATGGTGGGGATGCAGATTGCCGGATCGATTTCCGCGTTCCGTCGCCGCTATCCCGGTGTTGAGCTGAAAATTGCCGAGTTCGGCGGTCTGACGGTGCAGCAGGCGGTGCTGGCGGGCAGCCTCGATATCGCGCTGACCGCGCTGCCGGTCGATCCCGATTTGCCCCTCAACACGCTGGAACTGATGCATCACCCGCTCTGCGTGCTGCTGCCGCGCACCGCACCGTGGCTGAATCGTACCCATCTGGCGCTGGCCGAGCTGGCGGAACATCCGCTGCTGATTTTCAACGAAGAGTTTTCCCTCAATCGCCAGCTGATGAAGGCGTTTCACCGCCTCGGCTTAACCCCGAATATCGCGGTACGCAGTGGGCAGTGGGATTTTCTGGCGGCGATGGTGCAGGCGGAGATGGGGCTGGCGATCCTGCCGGAGCCGATTTGTCAGCGGCTGGATAAGCAATCGCTGCTGTGGCTGCCGCTGGAGTCGGAACTGAAGTGGAGCCTGGGTTTGATCTGGCGTGAAGGCAGCTATTTGTCGCGCAGCGCCCAGGCGTGGATTGCCTGCTGCCGTGAGCACTGGCCGGACAACGCGCCGCGGCTGTCGGTATAAGCCGCGGCGCGCCGGTTACTCCTCTTTCTCGATCAGCAGCGCTTCCAGCAGGTCGAGATCGCGCAGCAGTTTCTGCATACTTTCGTTGGAGATTTGCTGGGTGGCGCGCAGATGGTAAACCTCGGCGCGTTCGGCACGCAGCGCCGTGAGACGGAAGCGGCGCTCCAGGTTTTCCGCAAACAGCGCGTGCTCCAGATCGTTTTTCCCCTCGGCGCGGCGACGCAGGTTGCCAATGACCCGCAGGCTGACTTCCTTCAACAGCTCGGGATCGATGTTCTCTTCGCTGTCATTTTCCAGCCGCTGCTCCATCTTATGCAGGCTCTCGATCGCCACCCCGGCCATCGCGGCACGCGCGCTTTGCAACTCGCGACGATGGCTGGATTTTTCGGTGCTTTCCATGCCGCGCAGCAGCATCGGCAGCAGCACCACGCCCACCAGCAGCGAGAACAGAATCACCCCGGTGGAGATAAAGACCAGCTCATAACGCGCCGGGAACGGCTCCCCGTTGCTGAGGAACAGCGGGATCGACAGCACACCGGCCAGCGTAATCGCGCCGCGCACCCCGGCGAAGGAGGCAATCAGCAGCTCACGCAGCGAGTAGCTGGAGAATTCCATCGGCTTTTTCTTCAGGAAACGCTGGCTGATGCGTTTCATTACCCACAACCAGCAAAAACGCAGCACCATCAGCGCGCCGTACACCAGCACGATGTCGGTGAACAGCATCCACAGCTCCACATTCGGATCGGCATTGGCCTGCGCGACTGAGGTTTCGAGGATATCCGGCAGTTGCAGGCCGAGCATCAGGAACACCATGCCGTTGAACACGAACTCCAGCATCTGCCAGACACTGTTGGCGCGCAGACGCATCGCCAGCGGCGCCTGGCGGATAATGCCGGAACGGGTGATGGTCATCCCCGCCGCCACCGCCGCGAGGATGCCGGAGACGCCGAGGTGTTCGGCAATCAGATAGGAGGCAAACGGCAGCAGCAGCAGCAGCACCGTCTGCGTTGCCGGATCGTCACCGCTCCAGCGGCTGAGCAGGCGCAGCGAGCGGCCATACAGCCAGCATACCGCGACACCGGCCACCAGGCCGCCAATCGCCACTTTAAGAAACTCGACGCTGGCGCCGCCCCAGCTGAACACCATGGTGCCCATCGCCACGGCGACGGCAAATTTCAGCGATACCAGGCCGGAGGCGTCGTTCATCAGGGCTTCGCCCTGCACAATCGACATGATTTTTTTCGGGATGCGCCCTTCCCCGACGATGCCGGAGAGCGCCACCGCATCGGTCGGCGACAGCACCGCCGCCAGCGCAAAGGCCGGGATCAGCGGAATGCCCGGCACCAGCCAGTAAATCAGATAGCCAATGCCGACAACGGTGATCAGCACCAGCACCAGCGCCAGGCCGATAATCTCGCGCCCGTGATGGAGGAATTCGTTGATGGGTGTTTTCCAGCCGTCGGCAAACAGCAGCGGCGGAATGAACAGCACCAGAAACAGTTCGGGGTCAAAATCAACATGCAGACCAAATGTTGGCACAGCGAGCATTGCACCGGCCGCAATCTGCACCAGCGGCAGCGGGATCTGAAACGGCAGAATACGCGCCGCGACACCGGAGAGAGAAACCACCAGCGTCATAATGAGAATGGTAAAGAAGATTTCCATGCTTTCCTTAGGCGAATCGTTATCGTTAAAGCGATGTTGTTGCGCTGGAAAGTGTAAAACAAAATGCCGCACGGCGGGAAAGCCCGTCGTGCGGCAGAGCAAGGAAAGCGAAAAATTCGGACTTCAGGATAATTTCAGGTCAGATGGCCCAGCCACCGGCGTAAAACGCCACCAGCGCCACAGCAATCACCACCGTGCCCAGGTTCAGTCTGCGCCATTCACCGGCGAACACGCGACCAATCACCAGCGCGGCAAAACCGAGCATAATGCCGGTGACGATGTTGCAGGTCAGCACGATAAATACCGCGGTCAGCAGGCCAGACATGGCATCAACAAAATCATTAAAATCGATTTTCGCCACGTTGCTCAGCATCAGCAGACCGACGTACATCAGCGCTGGCGCGGTCGCGTAGGTCGGCACCAGATATGCCAGCGGTGACATAAACAGGATCACCAGGAACAGCAGACCGACCACAATCGCCGTCAGACCGGTTTTGCCGCCTGCCGCCGTGCCCGCTGCGGATTCGATATAGACCGCCGCCGGTGAAGCACCGACCAGACCCGCAAACAGGCTGCTCACCGAATCCGTGGTCAGCGCGCGACCGCCGTTAATAATCTGGCCGTCTTTATCCAGCAGATTGGCCTGACCGGCCACCGCGCGGATGGTGCCGGTGGCGTCAAATACCGCCGTCATCACCAATGCCAGCACGCTCGGCAGCACGGCCGGTTTCAGCGCCCCCATGATATCGAGGCTGAACACCAGCGACTGTCCGCTGCTATCTTTCAGGCTCGGCATGGCAAACAACCCCTGGTAGCTCACCGCCGGATCGAAAATCAGGCCGATGATGGAGATCGCCACAATGGTCAGCAGGATGCCACCCGGCACGCGGCGTTTCTCCAGCCCAAAGATCGCCGCCAGGCCGACCAGCGACATGATCACCGGGAAGGAGGCAAAGTGGCCGAGTTCCACCGGCAGACCGGCAGCCGGGTTTTTCACCACCAGACCAATGCCATCGGCCGCAATCAGCAGCAGGAACAGGCCGATACCGATACCGGTGCCGTGCGCCACGCCCATCGGCAGGTTACGCAGGATCCACGCACGAATGCCGGTGACGGAGATAAACGAAAACAGCAGGCCCATCAGGAACACCGCACCCAGCGCCACCGGGACGCTGATGTGCTGACCCAGCACCAGGCTGAATGCCGTGAACGCGGTCAGCGAAATCGCACAACCAATCGCCATCGGCAGGTTGGCCCACAGGCCCATGATGATCGAACCGAAACTTGCCACCAGGCAGGTGGCGACGAACACCGCCGTTGGGGAGAAGCCCGCTTTGCCGAGCATCCCCGGTACCACGATGACGGAATAAACCATCGCCAGGAAGGTGGTTAGCCCCGCCAGCACTTCCTGACGCACGCTGCTGCCGCGTGCTGAAATATTGAACCAGGCGTCCAGTTTTCCACTGGCCGGGCGAGATTCGCCAGACATAAGTAATCCTCTGCATTTTTGTGTTGTGAGTGGCCGCACGGCCGTCGTTTGCCCGCCATCCTGGTGCGCACCTCTCTGAGGGAGAGGAAAAGCAAACGTTTACGTGGCCGCGTATCTCTGGTCATAAAGGGGGACGCAGAAAAAAGGCAAACGATTATCCGGCCTTTGTCCTGAGATTTTCAACTGCTAATCCGCACAGACACAGGATATTCCTCATCGCATAACAGAAATGCAACGTAGTTACTCTGCCCGACCGAAGAAGATGATGAGACGGAACTGACTGGAAAGATTAGACATTTCTGATGCCGTTTTCGTTGCGCAACCAGATGAAACCGCTGTTGCGCAACCTGACCGGCTGATTTAGCCGCTGAAATTAATTGGCCCACCCTGCTCAATCGCCCGTTGCCAGGCAGCACGCTGCTGCATTTCACTCAGCCAGCGCAGGCTGGCAGGCATCTCGCGCAGGCCGCTACGCGCCTGCATCGCCAGCAGCGGAAAACTCATCTGGATATCGGCAATGCTGAAGCGATTACCGGCAAAATAGGGATGCTGACTAAGATGCTGCTCGATAACGCTGCCGTGCAGCGCCAGCTGTTTGTTCAGCCAGGCTTTCTGAATCCCGGCGCTCAGCGCCCGACCGGCCGGACGCAGCAGCCAGGGCACCGGCTTTTTCCCCAGCTGGCTGAATACCAGCTTCATCACCAGCAGCGGCATCAGCGAACCCTCGGCGTAATGCAGCCAGTAACGTGCCTGAATCTGCGCCTCTTCGTCCGACAGTTTCAGCCGATATTCGGTGTCATATTTCGCTTCGAGGTATTCGAGGATCGCGCCGGATTCTGCCACCACGCGATTGCCATCGGTGATCACCGGGGATTTGCCCAGCGGATGGACTTTCTTCAATGAGTCTGGCGCCAGCAGCGTGTTTTCCCGCTGATAGCGCTTGATTTGGTAAGGCACCGGCAGCTCTTCCAGCAGCCACAGCACCCGATGCGAACGCGAATTTTCAAGATGGTGAACAGTGATCATCATGGCTTCCCGACCAGTGGATTGACCCGCCAAGTATAGATGAAGGCCTGTCAGCGTTTCTGCTCGTCCTGTTCCGGATCCAGCAATACCGCGCCTGAACCCTGCTCGGCCAACCGGTCGCCGGGGTTGCGCAGCGGGCAATCGCGCATCGACAGACAGCCACAGCCGATACAGCCATCAAGATCGTTGCGCAGACGCGTCAGCGTTTCGATGCGTTTATCCAGCTCCTCGCGCCAGTGCTGCGTCAGCGCATCCCACGCCTGCGTCGACATACGTTTGTTAGCCGGCATGTGCATCAGGCTGTCGCTCACCGTGGCAAGCGGAATTCCGATGCGCTGCGCGATTTTGATGATGGCGACACGCCGCAGCACGTCACGGCTGTAACGGCGTTGATTGCCGGTGTTGCGGGTGCTGGAGATCAATCCTTTGGTCTCGTAGAAGTGCAGCGCCGAGACCGCCACGCCGCTGCGCTTTGCCACTTCACCCGGCGTCAGCACCGGTTTGGGATAGTTGCGTTCTTTTTTCATTTGGCCCTTTACCTCAAGTTAACTTGAGGAATTATACTCGCTCCCCATTGAAACTTCGAATCTCTACTCAGAGGGAGGTGGTTATGATGCAAGAGGAAATCATTCATTCACTGACTAACTGGATCGATCAGAATCTGGATAAGACCCTGTCGATTGATGAAGTGGCGGCCAAATCAGGTTATTCAAAATGGCACCTGCAACGTATGTTCCGTACCGTGACGAAACAGACGTTGGGTGGTTATATCCGCGAACGCCGCCTGACGCTGGCCGCAGAAGCGTTGCGTCAGACGCAGCGACCGGTATTTGATATCGCTATGCAATACGGTTACGACTCTCAGCAGACATTCTCGCGTGTGTTTCGTCGTCAGTTCTCGCAAACCCCGACGGCTTATCGCCACACCATGCGCCGCCAGGCGATGATTCAGCGTCCGCGTCTGGTGAGCTTTGATTGCAGCGAGAATATGGCCAGCTTTACCCAGCGCACCACCGGCGAGTGCTGCCCGGTCCGCTAACCTTTTCAGCGCGCCCCCTGCGGGCGCACCTTTTCCGTACCCTGCCCCCATGCGCGCGATAATTCGTGTCGCTGTCTTCTTTTGCGCGTTATCTGTGCCGCGATTAAAAATCGTACAATCCTGACGATAAATTTTTTTCTACCATACCAGGTATAAATTTTGTTCAAACTTTCAAATCGAATGATATAATGTGACCCAAGTCACAGAATAATGCGTTATACGACGGCTGAAGGGCCTCCCTGACCTTCCTTCACTGCCGCCAGTGATGTCCGATGAGTGTCAGGGATGTTACTGATTCATAGAGGTTTGTTGCAGATGGCTACTTTAACCACCAGTCTTATCGTGATGCGCTGGGAATTGCTGAGCGCGGTAATGATGTTTTTCGCCAGCACCCTGAAAATTCGTTTACGTCAGAACAGCCACCATGTGATGGCGCTGATGTGCGGCGGAATCGGCCTGGGTATGTCCTGCTGGTTTGTCACCGGCCTGATGGGCATCACGCTGAGTATGGAAAATCTGAACAACTTCATGGAAATCAGCAAAAACGCCTTTGTACAGGTGATGAGCCAGACCCCTGCTGACTGGCCAATGCCCTGATTTTTTCCCAATAAAAAACCCCGCATTGCGGGGTTTTTTATTTTGCTGTGTGATTTCAAATTTTCTTCAATACGGCCGGGATGTTGACATCCGTTACCGTGACGCCCGGCGTCTGCGCACCGAGACGGTCCTGAATCCACATATCACCCATCATCTGATTTAACCCACGATCCAGTCCGGTTACCAGCCCGGCACCCGGCGTAAATGTCAGCTCGCCAAAGTAGATCTGCTGCTCGTGGATATACCAGTCAACGCGTACATAATCGAAATCACTGGCCAGTTTTTTGCTCAGGGCGAGCGCGTGTTGCAATGATGCCATCTGCGGCGAAATATCCAGCCCGGTATCACGAATCTTGTGGTACGCCTCATTCAAATTGTTCACATAAAAGTTCATCGACAACAGGGGGTTGCTGCGGTTGTAGATCACCTGCAGGACATACTCAAAGCTGCCATCGCGCTTGTTGAACATATGGAACTTGTAGTCAATCGGCGCGGTTTTACCGTCGCCAATGTACTGCTCCACCAGAATGCGCGGTTTGATGTAACGATAGTGAATCTCGCGCGCCTCATTGGCAAAGTCGGTTTTCAGCCAGCGCTGACAGTTGCTGATAATCTGTTGCTTCTTCAGCGCATCCGGTTCTTCCAGCAGGATCTCCACCATATTGGAACCGTGATTGGGCTTGATCACCGTGTTCTTCCAGCGCGGCAGGGTATGCAGCGAACAAGGATCGCTGGTCTCATACACCAGCGGAATCAGATATTCGCTGCCGACCTTCTCGGCGATGTAATCGCGTACTGAAAATTTGTCCGACAGGCGACCATAGTTCTGATAGTCGCCAAAGACAAACTTGCGGTACAACACCTTCTCATTAAACACTTTGGGCTGACGCAGATTGGGCAGCCGACGGAATTTATGGAAGTAGTAAATCCGGTCCTGGTAAGCCCAGGGCATTTTTTTGATGAAATATTGCACACTTCTTCTGAGTTCATCTTTCAACCTGATCATATCTGACCTCATTTGTAGGTTTTGTAGTTGAGTGAGGAAAACTGAATCTTTTGGATGACGCCGTTTTTAAAGAAGTAATTCATTACGGTCAGGGACAGAAGTTCTGAAAGGAAAACGCTCCAGGCGGCACCCATGATGCCGTACCCCTGAATCAGCCACCAGCAAAGCGGCAGGCTGATAACCATCTGGCAGACAATCTTCCGCAGCAGATAGTCAAATCCCCCTTCCTTGACCATGTAGCGATACGCTACGGTCCCCATCGCCGAAAAGCAGGTTGCTATCGACAGTAACGTAATGAGACTTCCTGACTGTGTGTATTCGTGACCATACAAAACGATGATGATCTTTTCGCCAAACGCCGCGATCACCATCAATAGCAACAATGAAACACCCATGACATAACCATTCAGCCGCGCCGTAAGCTTCATGGCGGTTTCGCCGCGTTCCCGGAAAATTTCAGAGAAGCAGGAAGTGATGATGGCCACCGGGATAAACATCCACGAGGCCGCAATGGTGTTGGCGGCCGCGAACAACCCGAGATCGCGTGCCGAAGCGATGCCGACCAGGAACATCTGCGCGGCTTTCACCTGAATTTGAATAAAGATGCTGGAGACAGCCAGCGGCAATCCGGCATACAGCAGATAACGCAGATAGGTGCCCCGCTTCTCCTGTGGCGCGGCGAAATGCTGATTTTCACGGTGAAAGTTGTAACGCTTGATGGCATACGGGATCAGCGTAACCGCCACGATCGACAGCGTCAGCCATAGCGGATTCAGGCGGAACCAGGCAATGGCAAAACTCATGGCAAAGCCGAGCAGCAAGCCGATGGAGTTGGCAATGGTATTCAGCCGCGAGGCAAGGCGCGCGTTGTTATAAACGCTGAAGGTATCCTGAGTAACAAACACCGAAGCGATAAACGAGGCCAGCGCGAACGCAAGGAAGTTCTGCTGCATGTTGTACCAGACCCAAATCAACACCGGCACCGATGTCAGCAACAGCAACACCAGGCGCAGGGTGCGCGCCACGTTCATCAGGCGCACGCCTTTCGGCACGCTCTTGCTGATGTGCTTAAACAGGATGGTCTCAGTGCCGAAAATGGCCACGGCCTGAACCATGGAGAAAAGTGAGGTAGAAAACGCCATTTGACCAAACACCGTTGGGCCAAAGGATTTTGCCACGTAGGAGGTCACAAATATGACGCCGAACACCGAGACGATCTTCTCAGACATCATCCAGGCGGCATTTGACATTACGCTTAATTTCATCGACTCGTCCTTAGTATTACTTACAGCAACTGCTTTCGGTACAACGTCCTTGAATGAATTAAACAAGCGCTCAGTGGGCCTGACTTAAATTAATAACTTCAAACCATACTGGTCCGAAAAATGAGACGCACATCAGGATTCAGAGAATGAATTCAGGATAATTCCGATTAAATCTGGTGCGAAGCTCAGTGGATGTAAACGATTTCAGCCTAAATTACGGGCAAAAAATCACGGGCATATCCTGTGATTTTTGCAAGCAGGTTATGCCGTTTTTCCAATGAATGTAGTATTTTTCTGCATTTGGGATGGAATGAATCTATATCAAAAATCTAACACCAGGAAGGCGTTGAATGGCATTCAGAATAAAATAAGATTTATCCCATGATGATATTTATTCTAAATAACTTAATTTAACCCTCGCAATTCTAATCGCGCACTTTAATACTGCATTAATAGTGTTTTTGCAGTACCAGATATTAATACAGTAATTCTCATCCACTAATTGATAAGAAAGGTAAGAGCATTTATGAGAAAGTCACGATATAGCGAAGAGCAAATCACAAATGCCATTAAAGCTTCTGAAACAGGAGTGAAAGTCAGGGAGATTTGTGAGGAGCTGGGCATCTCCGAGGCCACCTTCTATAGCTGGAAGAAAAAGTTTTCTGGTCTTTCATCTGAAGAGGGACGCAAAATCAAAGAGTTGGAGGACAAACTTCTGACACTCACTCGCGAACTGCAGGCTCTCAGCTCTGATAAGGAGATGCTGCAAAGCGTGTTGAAAAATTTCTTCACCACCAATGAAAAGCGCCAGGCCGTTAACTTCCTGCAAACCACCTTCGACATTGGTACACGTCGCAGCTGTCGCTTGCTGGATATTAGCCGTAGCGTTTATCACTATCCATCCGGTACCGAAAATCGCTGACACCATTAAGGCCGTTATTATTTGACTTAAAGCTGAGATTTGTTCTTACCAGAAGAGATGAAGATCATTTAATTCAGCGTTTCGGACATTACAATTCGAACCATTTTTTCCTGATGAATATCATCGCGGAATTGCTTCTTTTTTTGCGGTAAAATTGATTCGCATCAGCAAAAGTCTCGCTATTCAAGCCATTTACCCCCTGCCCAATCTCATTTCGATGAGATTGGGGCTTTCATTATTACTTTATCAATATTAATCTTCTGGTCTGAATACAGAAAATTCTGTTTAGCATTGATGAACAACGCACCACAGCCACCCTCACAGATACTCTTCTTTTATCTGGACCTGTCTTTACATTTATCGATCTCATTACAGCCCGGACATAGACGCTATTCGCGCATTCAGCACCAGGAATCATCCTGAACAAAAACGTTATGATCGCTAAACAATAACGTAATTTGCTGCGCCGCCAGGGTTAATAACGCGTCACGATTCATCGTTATGGTTAATCATTTTTCAGCGCAGTGCTGACGGAAGATTCTCAACAAGTTTGCAACACCTTAAGGAAAAGATGGTTCCCGACGGGGGAATATCAGTGCCAGGTTGCAATACAAAGCGGCTAAGGCAGGCAGTTTTGTGCATATTCTTCAGCCATTCCCTCCCTCTGCGCCCTGCTTTCTCAGGCGAATCAACGTACCGGCCGGGGACGAAGGTCTGATAACGGCCAGCGGCTGCATAAAATTTATCCGCTCCATCGCGATCGCCTGTCTCGGCATATGACATTTCGTGATGAAAACATGAGTTATATCAGGACAAATGGTTATAAAGCGGTGCGGGCCAGTCACAAAAAGGGCAAAAGAGCGGGGATTTCGGGTTGGTCATAATCTTAAAAGTACGGGTAACACAGGATGCCAGCAGAGATCGCTGGCATCGTTTTAGGCTTAAATCTTCAGCGCAGTGACCACGGGCTGTGGTTTGATACGCATCGCCGCGATGACGCCAATAATCAGACAGCAAATACCGGCTGCCGTTAACAGCGGCGGCCAGCTCTGTCGCCACAGGAAAGTCCAGAACAGCCCGGATAAAGTTTCGAACACAATCAGCGGACCCATGATCACCGTCGGCAGGCGCTGGCTGGCAGCGTTCCAGCACAGCGTGCCGAGCCATGAACAGAACAGGCCAATCGCCAGCATCAGCCACAGGAAACGCTGCGGATGGGGGCCAAACGGCAAGGCAAAGTCTGGCCGCTGCCAGTGGATCTGCCCACAAACCAGCAGATAAAACACCAGCGCCAGGGGTAAAGTGACCAGTCCCTGCGCCGTCGCCCAGGTTCCAGGTTTATGCTGGGGATGGCTGCGCAGCCAGCGTCCATTACGTAACGGATACCAGGTCCAGCAGCCCACGGCCAGCACCGCCAGCAGCAGGCCGGTGAGGTAGCGCGGCCAGTCCAGCGTCGCCCCCTGCGCCTGCAATTCGGCGGCATTCACGCACACCAGCCCCACGCCAATGATCAGCAACGCCGGTGTCAGCCGCCGCCAGGGTAAACGCCCCTCAAGGTGCCCATAACACAGGTTGGCAGTCACCGACATCACCACGGGTAAGGTGCCGATAATCATGGTCGCAACCGGCGCGCCAGTGCGCTGGATGGCGCTGGCAAGACAGGCGTAATACAGCAGATTACCCACCAGCGACAATTTCAATGCTTCGATCCAGTCGCTACGAACCAATAGACGCAGACGGCGGCGATCCAGCCAGGCGAGGGGTAAGGCGATCAAACCAAAGGCGACATAGCGCCCGGCGGATTGCAGCGTACCGGGGTAATCCGGCACCAGTAGCGGCCCGACGAAGATCAGCCCCCACATCAAGCCCGCCGCCAGCGCGCATAAAACTCCAGCTAACATAATCTCTTCCTTTATAGCCATTCCGCCGCAGTGTGACGCAACGCGGCAGCAAAGGCTTGTAGCAGATTGCTGTTAGCGCGCCTGGAACACCTGTTTCTGGTAGCGGCCGGGCGTGATGCCGTAGCGATGCGCGAAGGCGCGGGTCAGATGTGCCTGGTCGGTTAAGCCCACCGCCGCTGCTACCGATGCCGCGCTTTCACCGCGCGCCAGCCGCAGCTTGGCGTCATAAAGACGAAATGCCATCAACATCTGATGCGGCGTGACGTGGAATTGCTGCCTGAAGCTGCGCAGAAAATGCCACGGCGACAGCGCCGCCAGCGAAGCCAGTTCATCCAGCCGGACAGGCTCCGCGAGATTTTCCCGCAGATACGCCCTCACCCGATCAAACCGATGCGTGCCTTCAACCGGCCGTGACTGCCCGCGCTGCGCCAGCGGACGCATCAATTCCAGCAGCTCAATCAGCAACCCTTCCCGCTCCAGCGCGGTTTCTGCCTGCCATAAGGCCGCCAGCCGTTGCGAAAAGGGCTGCGCCAGACGCGCGTCAGTGCGCAGTGCCTCGCTGAACCACCAGTTGCGATCGCCCGTCAGCCGATCCATCTCATCCGGCGGGATATAGATCATGCGGTAACGCCAGCCCTCTTCGCAGGCCGATTCACCGGTATGCAGTTCATCAGGATTCATCATCACCAGCGAATGCGCCGGGGCGGTGTAGTGGGTGCCGCGATAGCGGAAACGCTGAGCGCCGGATTCAATGGTGCCGATACCAAAGGCTTCGTGGGTATGGGGTTCAAAGGCATAACGGGAGATGTGCGCCTGGTACAGCTCAATACCGGGCAGTTCCGCGAATTGCTGAAACTGCGCCCGATCGCGCTCGCAGGGGAAGATTGCAGGAACCACAGACACGGCACACCTCCAGAGTGAAGAAGATGACTAGGATGCCCCGTGTGGCGGGCGAAATGCAAAACAGATTTGCTTTGCCCGTGAAGTGTTTCCGCGCCACACTGGCGCACAGGCATATAAAGGAGGCATCGATGAGCAACAATGTGGTGATGGTGGTGGACATGCAGAACGGCGTGCTGGCAACGCCGCGTTTCGATCGCGCCGGACGCTGCGCGCGCATCAATCAATTAATTGCCGCCGCCGACCAGGTGATTTTTATCCAGCACGTCGGGCCTGGCCTGGAGCAGAACAGCGCAGACTGGCAGATCGTGCCTGAGCTGCAACAACCCGCCAGCGCCCTCTACGTTAACAAAACTGCCTGCGACAGCTTCTGGCAAACTACGCTGGCGGCACAGCTGGAGCAGCACGGCATTACGTCGTTTGTGGTGTGCGGCTGCGCCACCGATTATTGCGTGGATACCACCATCAAGGTGGGCGCCAGCCTGGGTTATCGCATCACCGTGGCGGCCGATGCGCACACCACCGCCGATCGCACCTATGCGTCGGCCGAACAACAAATCAATCAGCATAACGAAGTCTGGGCAGACCTGATTCTGCCGGGCAACCCGGTACAGGTTCGCCCGACGGCTGAATTGCTCCGCGCCTGGCAGGCGGAAACGGTTAGCCTGTAATCGGTCCGCCAAGGCTGATGCCCTGGAACTGATCCGGCAGCGCCAGCTTATAGATGGCGAAGCGCGCGGCGGCACCCGGTTGTGTCGCCAGCGGCTGTTTAACCGGAATGTAGAGTTGCCGGTCGGCACTGATAAAGGTGCCGTCAGGCCGCACCAGCCGCGTATCGGTGGCAATCACCCGCGTTGCGCCGGAAGGGGCCAGCACCCGCAGGTTGTGCGTCACCGTCTCGGAAAAATAGACATTTCCCGCCGAATCCATACAGCAGCCACCGGAAAAATTGTTGTCGTACACCTGCTCAACGTGGGCGATCAGTTCATCATCGCTTAACGCAGCCTGTTGCAGCCAGCGTGTCTCAAGGCGATACAGCGGCCCGGTCGGCGCAGCCCAATACAGCCATTTGCCGTCGGCGGTAATTTCGATCAAATCGCTGTTGGGCGGATGGAAGGTGGTGCCGCCTTTAATGCCTGCCAGCAGCGTCGGCGGCGTTTTGTCCGAGGCTTTCACCACCCGCGTACCGGACAGCCGACGCAGCGTAGTCCCGCTCACCATGTCGTGCACGATGATGCCGCCCAGACCGGAATCCGAAATATACAGCGTGTTGCCATGGAAACGCAGGTCGTTCATTTGCGCGCCCGGCGGCAGGACCTGCTCGTCAAAACGCAGGATTTGCAGGATTTCACCGCTGTGCGCATCCAGCTGCACCAGCTTTTGCGCTCCCGGTTGTGGCACCGCATCCTGCGCAGAGAATACGCCTGCGCTGAGCGCGCCCTGATCAACGCACCACACCGTATCGTCGGCAAAGATATGCACCGAGTTAAGGTAGACGAAGGCATTGCGTCCATCCTGGCCTGGCTGCCATGTATTCCAGCTGTTGCCCGGAAATGCGTGCAGGCTGCCATCGGCGGCACGCCGCGCCAGCGACGGGGTGGGTTTATCTTTGGCATAACGCGGCAGGCCGAGGAATAACAAATTGTTGCGCGTCAGTGCCACCTGATTAGCCATCCACGGCGAGATGAGCACCAGCTCCAGCGGCAGAGGATCTTCTGCGGTGAAGGCCTGAACGTTGCGCGTCACACCCAGCGCACTCAGGGCCAGCAGAAAAGTACGGCGGTTGAGGTTCACTCACGCTCCCCGGTTAGCGAATAAATATGGCCTGACAGCATGGCGAAGCCGCCCGACGCATGAACGGCTTTTTGTGCCACCTCAGGGGGCAATGCATCAAAAGGTTAAGCGTTGCGCGTTTTCCCGCCGCTAAAAACAAAAAACCCCGACGAGTCGGGGTTTTCGCAAACAGGCGTTCGGATACGGCTTAGAACGGAATATCGTCGTCGAAGTCCATCGGCGGTTCGTTGTTCGCCGGTGCGCTCTGCTGCTGCGGACGCTGCTGTGCGCCGCCGCTGAACTGGTTTCCGCCCTGCGGCTGCGGCTGCTGCGGCTGGCCCCAGCCGTTGTTGTTGCCGCCGCTCTGGCCGCCCATCGGCGCGCCACCGGCGCTTGCGCCGCCCTGCTGACGTCCACCCAGCATCTGCATGGTGCCACCCACGTTCACCACGATTTCGGTGGTGTAACGATCCTGGCCGCCCTGATCCTGCCATTTACGGGTACGCAGCTGGCCTTCGATATAAACCTGCGAACCTTTACGCAGATATTCACCGGCCACTTCCGCCAGTTTGCCGAACAGCACAACGCGGTGCCATTCAGTGATCTCTTTGTTTTCACCGGTTTGCTTGTCGCGCCAGCTTTCTGACGTAGCCAGCGTGATGTTGGCAACCGCGCCACCATTTGGCATATAACGTACTTCCGGATCCTGACCCAGATTCCCGACAAGAATCACTTTGTTAACGCCACGACTGGCCATGTTGCTGTCTCCCGATGAGTTGATGCGTCAATTCTAAACGATCAATTCTAGCACGTCCTGATCGCGGTTCCCACTTTCGAGCTGCCTTCCAGAATACACAAAAAAAGAGCAAAACACTGGATATTTATTCAGTCTATTTTTTGTGCCATAATACGCGTTTCTTCTGGCCGCTGTCG
Source organism: Pantoea sp. X-Soil-TKNS-1207 (assembly GCF_059730485.1). NCBI lineage: Bacteria > Pseudomonadati > Pseudomonadota > Gammaproteobacteria > Enterobacterales > Erwiniaceae > Pantoea > Pantoea sp. X-Soil-TKNS-1207. Next base: position 382,769 of record NZ_AP035958.1, on the reverse strand, counting down.
GCAAGGCGCGGTGAGTGCTTCTAATCCGGGAAAGGTGAATGGATAAGATCGAAGTTCGTGGTGCCCGCACCCATAATTTGAAAAACATCAACCTGATCATCCCTCGCGACAAACTCATTGTGGTTACCGGCCTGTCAGGCTCCGGTAAATCCTCACTGGCGTTTGATACGCTGTACGCGGAAGGTCAGCGTCGCTACGTGGAGTCGCTCTCTGCCTATGCGCGCCAGTTTCTTTCTCTGATGGAGAAACCGGACGTTGACCATATTGAAGGTCTCTCGCCCGCCATCTCCATTGAGCAAAAATCCACTTCCCATAACCCGCGTTCAACGGTAGGTACCATCACCGAGATCCACGATTACCTGCGTCTGCTGTTTGCCCGTGTCGGCGAACCGCGCTGCCCGGACCACGATGTCACGCTGGCGGCGCAGACCGTCAGCCAGATGGTGGATCAGGTGCTGTCGCAGGAAGAAGGTCGTCGTCTGATGCTGCTGGCCCCGGTGGTGAAAGATCGCAAAGGCGAGCACACCAAAACGCTGGAGAACCTCGCAACCCAGGGTTATATCCGTGCGCGTATCGATGGCGAAGTCTGCGATCTCTCCGATCCGCCGAAGCTGGAATTGCAGAAGAAGCACACCATTGAAGTGGTCATTGACCGTTTCCGCGTGCGCGAAGATCTCGCCACACGTCTGGCGGAATCGTTCGAAACCGCGCTGGAGCTGAGCGGCGGCACGGCGATCGTCGCCGATATGGACGACAGCAGCGCCGAAGAGATGCTGTTCTCCGCCAACTTTGCCTGCCCGATCTGCGGTTACAGTATGCGCGAGCTGGAGCCGCGTCTGTTCTCGTTCAACAACCCGGCAGGCGCATGTCCGACCTGTGACGGCCTCGGCGTGCAACAATATTTCGATCCCGACCGCGTGGTGCAAAACCCGGAGCTGTCGCTGGCCGGTGGCGCGATTCGCGGCTGGGATCGCCGTAATTTCTACTATTTCCAGATGCTGCGTTCGCTGGCGGAACACCTCGATTTTGATGTTGAGGCCCCGTTCAACAGCCTGAGCGATACCGCACGTCAGGTGATTCTCTACGGCTCCGGCAAAGAGAGCATCGAATTCAAATACATCAACGATCGTGGCGATACCTCGGTGCGTCGCCATCCGTTTGAAGGCGTGCTGCACAATATGGAGCGCCGTTATAAAGAGACGGAATCCAACGCGGTGCGCGAGGAGCTGGCGAAATTTATCAGCAACCGCGCCTGCGCCAGCTGTGACGGCACCCGTCTGCGTCGCGAAGCGCGTCATGTGTTTGTGGAAAACACCAATCTGCCGACCATCTCCGACATGAGCATCGGCCACGCCATGGACTTCTTCCGCGATCTCAAGCTGAGCGGCCAGCGCGCCAAAATCGCCGAGAAAGTGCTGAAGGAGATCGGCGATCGTCTGAGCTTCCTGGTCAACGTCGGGTTGAATTATCTCTCCATGTCACGCTCCGCTGAGACGCTGTCCGGCGGTGAAGCGCAACGTATCCGTCTGGCGAGCCAGATTGGCGCTGGCCTGGTGGGCGTGATGTACGTACTGGATGAACCGTCGATTGGTCTGCACCAGCGCGATAACGAACGTCTGCTGAGCACGCTGATTCATCTGCGCGATCTCGGCAACACGGTGATTGTGGTGGAGCACGATGAAGATGCGATCCGTGCCGCCGACCATATTATCGATATCGGTCCGGGTGCCGGGGTGCACGGCGGTCAGGTGGTGGCGGAAGGTGACGTCAATGCCATCATGGCGCATGAAGATTCACTAACCGGCCAGTACCTGAGCGGCAAACGTGAGATCGCCATACCGAAAGAGCGCGTAAAAGGCGATCCGGCCAAAGTGCTGAAGCTGACCGGCGCACGCGGCAACAACCTGAAAGACGTCACGCTGACGGTGCCGGTTGGCCTGTTTACCTGTATCACCGGCGTCTCCGGCTCCGGCAAATCTACGCTGATCAACGATACGCTGTTCCCGATTGCCCAGCGCCAGTTAAACGGCGCTACCAGCGGTGAACCGGCGCCGTATCGCGAGATTGCCGGTCTGGAGCATTTCGACAAAGTCATCGATATCGATCAAAGCCCGATTGGCCGAACGCCGCGTTCCAACCCGGCGACCTATACCGGCATTTTCACCCCGGTGCGCGAGCTGTTTGCCGGTGTGCCGGAAGCGCGTTCGCGTGGTTACAATCCGGGGCGCTTCAGCTTTAACGTGCGCGGCGGGCGCTGTGAAGCCTGCCAGGGCGACGGTGTGATCAAGGTGGAGATGCACTTCCTGCCGGATATCTACGTCCCCTGCGATCAGTGCAAAGGCAAACGCTATAACCGCGAAACGCTGGAGATCAAATACAAAGGCAAGAGCATCCATGAAGTGCTGGAGATGACCATCGAAGAAGCGCGTGACTTCTTTGATGCGGTGCCTGCGCTGGCGCGTAAGTTGCAGACGTTGATAGATGTAGGCCTGTCGTATATCCGCCTCGGTCAGTCCGCCACCACGCTGTCCGGTGGTGAGGCGCAGCGCGTCAAGCTGGCGCGCGAACTGTCGAAACGCGGCACCGGCCAGACGCTCTACATTCTCGACGAACCGACCACCGGCCTGCACTTTGCCGATATCCAGCAGCTGCTGGAAGTACTGCATCAGTTGCGCGACCAGGGCAACACCATTGTGGTGATTGAACACAACCTCGATGTGATCAAAACGGCGGACTGGATTGTCGATCTCGGCCCGGAAGGCGGCAGCGGCGGCGGCGAAATCCTGGTGGCCGGTACGCCAGAGACCGTGGCGCAGTGTGAAAAATCACATACGGCCCGCTTCCTTAAGCCGATGTTAAAGAAGTAATTTCCCTCTCAGGCCCGCGATTGCGGGCCTGATTTTAACTGCCAGATTCCGCAGAGAAATGCAGAAACAGGCAAGAATCAGACAACTTCAGGCATATACGCTTTCCACCAGGCTGACTATCCTTACACAGTTCCTTTTTGGCGTACTCAACGCGCCTTTGTCCCTACCGCAACGCGGATGGGATCCCGCAAAAAAACTCACGACACATCTTAACTGGAGACACCATGAATATTACGCATGCCTATGCCGCACAGGACGCGAAATCCAAACTCGCCCCGTTCGACTATAAGCCGCGCGAGCTGCGCGCTCATGATGTGCAGATTGAAGTGTTGTTCTGCGGCGTCTGCCACTCAGACCTTCATACCGCGCGCAACGAATGGAAAAACACCATTTTCCCGGTGGTGCCGGGCCATGAAATCGTTGGCCGCGTGACAGCGGTTGGCGCACACACCCACAAATACAAAGTGGGCGATCTGGTGGGAGTTGGCTGTATGGTTGACTCGTGCCGCAGCTGTCCGAGCTGCCAGGAAGGGCTGGAACAGTATTGCGAAAACGGCTTTGTCGGCACCTATAACGGCGAAGATCGCGAAACCAAAGCCATCACCTTTGGCGGCTACTCCACCAGCATGGTTGTGGATGAAAGCTTTGTGCTGCGCGTGCCGGAAAACCTCGACCTGGCTGGCGTGGCGCCGCTGCTGTGCGCCGGTATCACCACTTACTCACCGCTGCGTCACTGGAAGGTCGGTCCGGGCCAGAAAGTGGGTATCGTCGGTCTGGGTGGTCTGGGTCATATGGGCGTGAAACTGGCCCATGCCATGGGCGCGCATGTGGTGCTGTTCACCACCTCTCCGTCCAAAATTGAGGATGGCAAACGCCTGGGCGCTGACGAAGTGGTGATTTCGAAAGATGCCGACCAGATGTCACAACACCTGAACAGCTTTGACTTCATCCTGAATACCGTGGCGGCACAGCACGATCTCAACCCGTTTATTGCCCTGCTGAAACGCGATGGAAACATGACGCTGGTGGGCGCGCCGGAGCACGATCACCCGGCACCGCAGGTATTTAACCTGATCTTCAAGCGTCGCAGCATCGCTGGCTCGCTGATTGGCGGCATCGCGGAAACGCAGGAAATGCTGGATTTCTGCGGCAAGCACGGTATCACGTCAGATATCGAGCTGATCGCCATGAATCAAATCAACGAAGCCTACGAGCGTATGCTGAAAAGTGACGTGAAGTACCGTTTTGTCATTGATATCAACACCCTGCGCGAGGAAGCTGCGGCTTAATCCTCGTTATGGCTGACGCCCGCCGCGCGCGTGGCGTCAGCCTGTTGCCAGGACGCATCCACCAGATAGTAAATCTGCGAATCTTTTAGCGAACCATCCAGCCACAGCGTACTCCAGTGGGATTTGTTCAGATGCTCACTCGGGAACACATCGCTATGTTCCTCACGTATTAAATCCGCCAGCGCTGGCGTCGCCTTGAGCGATACCGCCGGGCGTCCTTTGATCTCCTGCACCATGGCAAACAATACGCCATCGCTCTTAATCTGCGTCGCTTTCCAGTCGCTATGCACGCTCTGCTCCGCGCCCGGCTTGTTCATGCAGTAAGTCAGTAAATCCGAAGTGTTCATGGTTACTCCCCTTGTATGGTGGCGACAATCCGCCTTGCACCGCCATGTACCCGATGCTCGCCGAGATAAATCCCCTGCCAGGTACCCAGCAATAGTCGTCCCCGGCTGACCGGAAGTAACAAGGATACGCCGAGCAGCGATGACTTAATGTGCGCGGGCATATCATCTGCACCTTCATAATCGTGTTGATAGGGGGCATTTTCCGGGACATGGCGCAGGAAATGTTGCTCCATGTCGCTGCGTACCGTGGGATCGCAATTTTCATTGAGGGTGAGCGAGGCTGAGGTGTGCTGAAGCAGCAGGTGCAGCTGACCAATACGCACATCCGACAACGTGCGTAGTTGTCCGACAATCTCGTCGGTGACCAGATGAAAACCACGCGGTCTGGCGCTAAGCGTTAAGGTTTGTTGATGCCACATGCCTGAATCCTGAATTAAACACACCGTTTAAGTGTGCAGCATGTCGGCGAAAGGTAAAGGAAAAAACGGTCTGATATTTACCATAAAAAAACCGCCAGCCTGAGGGCATGGCGGTTTTCTCTCAGCCTGAGGCGCTGATTACATCACGGCAGCAAAGGCTTCAGCTACCTGATGGACGTTGCGGCTGTTCAGGCCGGCTACGCACATACGGCCGCTGGCAATCAGATACACGCCGAACTCGTCACGCAGACGATCAACCTGCTGCGCGCTGAGACCGGTGTAGCTGAACATGCCCCGCTGCTTCAGCAGGTAATCGAAGTTTTTGCCCGGCAGCTTCTCACTCAGCACCGTCACCAGCGCCTGACGCATCTCGATAATACGCAGACGCATCGCTTCCACTTCCGCCAGCCAGTTATTCAGCAGCGCTTCATCGTTCAGTACGCAGGAAACTACCTGAGCACCGAAGTTCGGCGGGCTGGAGTAGTTACGACGTACGGTCGCTTTCAGCTGACCCAGTACGCGCGCGCTCTCTTCCGCGCTGTCGCACACGATGGACAGACCGCCAACGCGCTCACCATACAGCGAGAAGATTTTTGAGAACGAGTTGCTGACCAGTGCAGGCAGACCCGCAGCGGCAACGGCGCGGATCGCATAGGCATCTTCCGTCATGCCGGCACCAAAGCCCTGATAAGCGATATCGAGGAACGGAATCAGCTCCTGCGCTTTCAGCACCTCAACAGTCTGATCCCACTGCGCGTTAGTCAGGTCAGCACCGGTCGGGTTATGGCAGCACGGGTGCAGCAGCACGATGCTTTGCTTCGGCAGGGTTTTCAGCGCTGCGATAAAGGCATCGAACTTCACGCCATTGGTTGCGTCGTCATACCAGGGATAGGTGTTCACCTCAAAGCCAGCACCGTTAAAGATGGCAATGTGGTTTTCCCAGGTCGGATCGCTGACCCAGACGTTGGAATGCGGGAAGTAACGTTTAAGGAAATCCGCACCCACTTTCAGCGCGCCAGAACCGCCCAGCGTCTGAATGGACGCAATGCGGCCCGCCTGCAACATCGGATGATCGCGCCCAAACAGCAGCGGTGCAATGGCGTTACGATACGGACCCAGACCTTCCATCGGCAGGTAGAGCGAAGCCTGATGCGGTGCCGCCTGGAGGCGTTCTTCCGCTGCGGCAACGGCCTGCAGCTGAGGAATGATGCCCTGCTCGTTGTAATAGAGGCCGATGCTCAGATTCACTTTATTGTCGCGTGGATCCTGCTTGAAGGTTTCCATCAGCGACAGAATCGGATCGCCAGCATAGGCATCAACGTTTTGAAACACGGTGCAGATCTCCATGATTGGTCAAAAAAGTCAGGTAATGATGCGTCGTCAAACCATATAGCGGCCGGGACGGTGATTCATCGCGATGATTAGGTTGAGGACCACCGCGCCCGCTATCGAGGCAAGCAGCATGGTCCGGGAGACGACAAACAGCGATGCCAGCACCACGCAGGTATCGACTGCCATTTGCAGTTTCCCGGCGCGCAGGCCAATACGGTCCTGTAACCAGAGCGCCAGAATATTGACTCCGCCAAGGCTGGCCTTGTGACGAAACAACACTATAAACCCAATCCCCATCACCACGTTACCGAACAATGTCGCATAAAACGGATTTAATGCGGAAAAATGCACGAACAGGGGGTGCAGATGGGTAAACAGCGACACCAGGCCCACCGCGCAGAAGGTTTTCAGGGTAAATTCCCAGCCCATACGGCGCACCGCCAGCCAGTAAAACGGCAGGTTAATCAGGAAAAAGGCGCTGCCAAACGAAAGCGGCGTCAGATAGCTGATTAAGAAGGCAATCCCGGCAGAGCTGCCGGTCAGCGCCCCCGCCTGCTTCAGCATAATCACGCCAAAGGAGACCATCAGCGTGCCGAGCACAATCGCCAGGGCATCTTCAATACGGGAATGGGGGACTTTGGCAGGTTGAACAACGTTATCCATGGATTTTTCTCATTGCAATTGATGCGGTTCAAATGCAAAAAACGCACCACATCGGCGACGTCTTGTCGCCGCCGATGGGTGCCAGTGATTATCCAATTGATAACTAAGGCGCTTTATTGCAGGTTTTTGTACATGAGTTGCTAATTAACCCGGCAACCTATGCACAAATCTGGAATCTGGTGCGCGTTTTTTGCATTTGAATGGCATTAATTGCACCAGACTAGCACATCACGCACTTTTTTGGCGCGTTTTGTGCTCGGGAAAAATCATTACGCCGTTCTCTTTTAAACGGCTCAATACCACGGAGGTTTTCACATGGGCCACGCTTTGATGACCCGACACCAGCTGGCTGATCAGCGCGCTGAGCGAGGCCAGATCCGCGACCGCCACTTTCAGCAAATAATCGGCATCACCGGTGGTTTTAAACGCATCGACGATGGCCGTTTCCTGCTCCACCATGCGGTGAAAACTCTCTTCATAATCAGGCGTATGGTTGATCAGCCGAACCTCAATTAATCCCACCATGCCAAGGCCGATTGCATCGGGCGACAGCCGGGCGTGATAGCCGAGAATGAGGTTTGCCTGCTCCAGATTGATGCGGCGGCGTGAACATTGGGACGCCGAAAGGCCAACTAAATCACTGAGTTCCTGATTGGTGAGGCGGCCATTAGATTGTAATAATGTCAGTATCTTAAGGTCGTAATCGTCTACCTGAGTCATTCTGCTTCCACAGCGTAAAAGGGTGCGCTTAGCTACAGATAACCTGATTAAAGGCGGGGTTGTCCAACACTATTTTCTGATGACGTGAAATGCATGCACAGATCGTGCATGCATCGGGGAAAAGAGGGTTATTCGTCGTCGTATTGCGGGCCAGCGTAGTTATCAAAACGGGACCACTGGCCGTTAAAAGTCAGACGTACTGTGCCGATCGGCCCGTTACGCTGCTTACCGATGATGATCTCGGCAATGCCTTTCAGATCGCTGTTTTCGTGATAAACCTCATCGCGATAGATAAACATGATCAGGTCGGCATCCTGTTCGATCGAGCCGGATTCACGCAGATCCGAGTTCACCGGGCGTTTATCGGCACGCTGCTCCAGCGAGCGGTTCAGCTGCGACAGCGCCACCACCGGCACATTCAGCTCTTTGGCCAGCGCTTTCAGCGAGCGCGAGATCTCGGCGATCTCCAGCGTACGGTTATCTGACAGCGCCGGCACCCGCATCAATTGCAGGTAGTCGATCATAATCATGCTCAGGCCATCGTTTTCACGATAGATACGGCGCGCGCGTGAGCGTACTTCGGTCGGCGTCAGGCCAGAAGAATCATCGATATACATATTCTTCTTCTCCAGCAGAATGCCCATGCTGGCGGAAATACGCGCCCAATCCTCATCTTCCAGCTGACCGGTACGAATGCGTGTCTGATCAACGCGCGACAGCGAGGCCAGCATACGCATCATGATCTGTTCGCTGGGCATTTCGAGACTGAAAATCAGCACCGGTTTTTCATGCAGCATGGCGGCGTTTTCGCACAGGTTCATCGCGAAAGTGGTTTTACCCATCGACGGACGCGCCGCCACAATGATCAGGTCCGAACCCTGTAAACCGGCGGTTTTTTTATTCAGATCCTGGTAGCCGGTATCGACGCCGGTGACGCCATCGTGCGGCGTGGAGACCAGCGATTCAATACGCGATACCGTCGCTTCGAGGATCTGCTCGATATTTTTCGGGCCGTCTTCTTTATTAGCGCGTTGCTCAGCGATCTTAAAGACGTTGGATTCGGCGAAATCGAGCAGGTCTTCGCTGCTGCGTCCTTGTGGATCGTAACCGGCATCGGCAATCTGATTCGCTACCGAGATCATTTCGCGCACCACCGCACGTTCACGCACGATGTCCGCATAGGCGCCGATGTTCGCCGCACTTGGGGTGTTTTTCGCCAATTCGGCGAGATAGGCAAAGCCGCCCGCCATCTCCAGCTCGCCCCGCGTTTCCAGCGATTCCGACAGGGTAATCAGGTCAATCGGCTGCCCGGTTTCCAGCAGACGCTGCATTTCGGAGAAGATTAGCCGGTGCGAGCGGTTGAAGAAATCTTCCGCAACCACGCGCTCGGACACGTTGTCCCAGCGTTCGTTATCCAGCATCAACCCACCGAGCACCGACTGCTCCGCCTCGATGGAATGCGGCGGCATTTTCACGCCCTCCAGCTGGCGATCGCGGGGTTCGTTCGATTTGTTGGTGGGTTTATTTCCTGCCATAGTAAATGCGTTACCGATCTTTAGAGTGACGCGCAAGTATAACGTCACAGGCAGAACAATCACAGGAGTCAGAATGGCAAAGCGTATTCAGTTTAACGAACACGGCGGGCCTGAAGTATTGCAATGGGTGGATTTTGATCTGGCCGATCCCGCTGAACATGAAGTGCAGGTGGAGAACCGGGCGATCGGCATTAACTACATCGATACTTACGTGCGCAGCGGATTGTATCCGGTTGCGGATAAGCCGTCCGGTTTGGGCACTGAAGCCGCTGGCGTGGTAAAGAAAGTCGGCTCTGCGGTAACGCGCTTTAAGGCGGGTGACCGGGTGGTGTATTGCCAGGCATCGCTGGGAGCTTACAGCGAGGCGCATAATGTTCATGAAGATCGCCTGGTGATTCTGCCGGAGAGCATCAGTTTCGAGCAGGGCGCAGCCTCTTTTCTCAAAGGTCTGACGGTGCAGTATCTGCTGCGCCAGACCTACAAGGTTAAGCCGGACGAAATTTTCCTGTTCCACGCCGCCGCCGGTGGTGTCGGCCTGATTGCCTGTCAGTGGGCCAAAGCGCTGGGCGCGCATCTGATTGGCACCGTTGGCTCGGCTGAAAAAGCCAAAATCGCCAAAGATGCCGGAGCCTGGGCCACCATCAATTATCGCGATGAAAATATTGCTCAGCGCGTCAGTGAATTGACGGACGGAAAGAAAGTGGCGGTCGTATACGACTCAGTCGGTAAGGATACCTGGGAAGCGTCGCTGGATAGCCTGCGCCGGCACGGGTTGATGGTGAGCTTTGGTAATGCTTCCGGCGCGGTGACCGGCATCGATCTGGGGATTCTGAATAAGAAAGGATCGCTGTTTGTTACTCGCCCTTCCCTGTTCGGTTATATCACCAATCGTGAAGAACTCGACAGCGCCAGTGCGGAGCTGTTCTCACTGATTGCCAGCCGCGCCATTAAGATCAACGTGCCGGAACAGCAGAAATTTGCGCTAAGCGATGCGGCACGCGCGCATCAGGTACTGGAGAGCCGCGCCACCCAGGGGTCGAGTCTGTTGATTCCCTGACCCCAGAATGCAAACGGGGCTTCCCGTAGGAAGCCCCTTTTTCTTTTTTATAGTTCGCGCTGGTGTAGGGACAGCGGCGATGAATACGTTTCGACTCAACACCGACCATCCTGACAGAAAACATAAGTAAAAAATATGTTTAATTGCGGATTTGTACTAAGTAAAGATTAACTCTGTGATCGCACCCGCATTTAGCGCCAGCTATTTTTCTCTAACTTACTGATTTTTCTTTTCAGTCGATTCAGCTTCACATCGCCTTCCGGCGTAGTAAAGGCGCGATACAACCAGACAGCCACCACCGCCAGCATCAGCCACGGCAACAATTTAATAACAAGTGCAAACAGCCCGCCGAGGAACATCAGCACCGTTGCAACAATCAGCGCCGCAATCACGCCCAGCAGCGACACGCCGGTCAGCAGCAGCATGAGAAAAAAGCCGATAACAAATAATATTTCCACGAAGGCTCTCCTGTGTAGGTTACAGAGAGGACATTACAAGATGCGTGCCAGAATGGTTTTCATGCTAACGCATTGAAATTATTGAAGTGAATTTAAGATGCATGTGGATAGAATGATGAGATTCACTAACTTGTGGCGTAAATAAAACCGTGCGGGGATGGCCTGGCCAGCATGTATGCCGACCCTGCCCAGAGGTGCGGATTTACCCGCACCGGGGAAAAACGTTTCAGGCTTCCTGCGGGATCTTATCTGCCACCAGCGCCAGCGCCGCTTCCAGCACACGGACATCCGCGCCAGGCTTGTGGGCGTTCTCGCTCAGGTAGCGACGCCACTGGCGTGCACCCGGAATGCCCTGGAACAGGCCAAGCATATGGCGTGTTACGTGGCCGAGGTAAGTGCCTTTCGCCAGTTCCGCTTCAATATAGGGGTACATGCTGCGCACCACCGCCACCGGATCGGCCGCCGGGGTTGTGCGGCCAAACAGCTCGCGATCCACCTGCGCCAGGATGCCCGGATTCTGGTAGGCTTCGCGCCCCATCATCACGCCATCCATATGTTGCAGATGGATTTTTGCCTCTTCCAGCGTCTTCACGCCGCCGTTGATGGCCATGGTCAGCTGCGGGAAATCACGCTTCAGCTGATAGACGCGTGGGTAGTCGAGCGGCGGAATTTCACGATTCTCTTTCGGGCTGAGTCCCGAAAGCCAGGCTTTACGCGCATGAATGATAAAGGTGTCGCACCCGCCCTGCTGCGCCACGGTGCCGACGAAATCGCACAGAAATTCGTAGCTGTCCTGATCGTCGATGCCGATACGGGTTTTCACCGTCACCGGGATGCTGACCACATCACGCATCGCTTTGATGCCATCCGCCACCAGCGCCGCTTCGCCCATCAGACAGGCGCCAAAGCGGCCATTCTGCACGCGATCGGACGGGCAACCGACATTAAGGTTGATTTCATCGTAGCCACGCGCTTCCGCCAGCCGGGCGCACTGCGCCAGTGCCGCCGGATCGCTGCCACCCAGTTGCAGCGCCACCGGATGTTCATCCTCGCTGAAGGCCAGATAATCGCCCTTGCCATGAATGATCGCGCCGGTCGTCACCATTTCGGTGTATAGCAGCGTATCGCCGCTCAGCTTGCGGTGAAAATAGCGACAGTGACGGTCGGTCCAGTCGAGCATCGGGGCAATAGAAAAACGTTGCGAAGAGAAGGTATCGGTCATGAAACGCAGCAAATCCGGGGTTAAGTGATGAGATACTGCGCAATGATATCACAGGATTGACGGGCGACACAGCCGCCCGTCGGTATGCAGGGGATCGATCAGAAGTTAAATCCGAGCTGCACCATGGCACCCCAGGTGTTGTCATCGCCGACCGAACCGGCCAGATCCAGATGTACCGTATTGTTAAACGGCGACAGACCGAAACCGGCGGTAAATACGTTGGTGTCCGTTGACTTCATATCCGCACGATAACCGGCACGCAGTTGCAGCCAATCCAGCACCCGATACTCACCGCCCACGCCGATATACTGGCTGCTCCCTTCCGATTTAAAGCGCTTGGTCTGGGTTAAATCGACATCACCAGTCAGGGTCACCGGACCGTAGTTCCAGGCCAGGCCGGTGGTCACTAACGGACGGATTTGGTAGGTATCGCGATAGTCATTGACTACTTTGGTATCGATATCGCGCGAAATCAGGTTCTGCCCGGTGAGGCCGAAGGTCCAGTGTTCACCAAAGTCCGTGGCAAGTCCGGCATCAATGTTGAAGCCTGTATCGGAACTGCGATAGCGGCTGTTGTTTATGTCGCTCTTGTCATATTCATAGATGCTGGCGGTGTAGTTATACAGCCAGGTTTTCTGCACTTTCGGCGTCACACCAAAAGAGACCGGGTGGCCGGCAATGGTGAACTCATGCGCCAGCGCCACACCGTAGTCGGTGACTAACGCCGCCAGACCATTGGCGCTGGAGCGCAAACTTTCTGCGCCGCCCTCTGAAGGAATGATGGTACCGTCCGCCACGCCTTGCAGATAGGTAATGTCGCTATCTACCACATTGGCTCGCACATGCGCAGTGCCATAGGCTTTAGTCACAAAGGCAAATGGCAAGGTTTCATTAGGCACCGTCACCGCCAGCGCCACACCTGCGCTACCGTCGGCCTTATTGCCGCGCAGATCGCGTAGCTTATCCGCCATATCACCAGCGGCGGCCTTTAACTGCGGATAGCCGTTGAGATAATCCTGAAAGGTTAAGTTATCAATGACATCGCGGTAATGGTCCACCGTGTTGGTGATGTCATCAACCTTGTCCTGCAAATTGTTTTTATCCGTAATCTGCACACCCGCTGAAGGGAAAATGATGCTGACATCATCGTCGGGTTTTGCTTTGGTCATTAATGCCGGGTTCGCCAGCACGGCGGAACTCCAGGTGGAGGAAGCAACGCCTGTGCCTCCCATTGCATCATTACGCGCGTCGTACCAGGTCCCAGCTGCCAGAGCGGACGAGGAAAGAAATACTGCATTCAAAACAACAAGATAAGCAACCTTTTTGCGTCTGAATAATGTCTTCACCATGTGCCTGCCATCACCTTTAAATGTCGTGACCACGTCATCGACGTAACAATTTTCCAGCCCTTATTGTGAACCTGGGCTAACGATTTATTGCTGTGAATTAAAAGGAAATAGCACTGCTATTCGCAGAATTGGCTGCAATTGCGCCAATCTGTCATGTATTTATGCAAAAAATTAAACGATGTTTAAATTAAGGCCAGATATTACTTAAGCCCTTTTGAACCTTAGACGCTAAGTCGGTGAGTTGCAAAGCAAAACCCGGAAAGCAATTTGATAGTGCGCTAACAAAAAGAAACACAGATGACAGCAGGGAAGATGACAGGGAAAGAATGGCACTATTAAAACCCTGATAAATAGAATTTTTCCGGGCGGAAGCAGCAAGAAAAAGCAATAACAGCAGCGTAAAAATTTGTGTGATAAAATAACATCACTCGCAACCTGGAGAACGCTTATGTCAAATCTGTCGCCCGACCAACTTCTCACCCAGGCTGAAACGCTGTGCCTGCAACGCGGCGTGCGTCTGACCACGCAACGTGCCGAAGTGCTGCGCCTGATGGCCGAGCAGAATGGGTCGATCAGCGCTTATGATTTGCTGGATCAGTTGCGCGTCAGTGAACCGCAGGCCAAACCGCCGACCATCTATCGCGCGCTGGACTTTCTGCTGGAGCAGGGATTTATCCATCGCGTTGAATCGAATAACAGTTATGTGGTTTGCCATCATTTTGATGAACCAGCGCACACCTCGGTCATGCTGGTGTGTGATCACTGTGCGGCGGTCAGTGAAAAGCACGCTCATGGCGTCGAAAAGATTATTGCCGATCTGGCAGAACAGGCGGGATTTACCCTGCGCCACAGCGTGATTGAAGCGCATGGATTGTGTGAAAATTGTTCAGAAGTGGAAGCCTGCACGCATCACGAAAGCTGCGATCACGATCATCAGGTTGAGAATAAAAAGCGGGTGAGGAAGGGATAGATGGCACATCCCTGTGCCAGCCCGATCATCACGATCGGCGGGTAGGAGCATCGTCCTTAAACGGGTCCGTTACCAGCGGTGATCCTTGTTATGACCTTCCCAGTCTTTAACTTCACGCTCGGCCTGATCTTTTGCGTAGCCATAGCGTTCCTGAATTTTACCGACAAGCTGATCGCGTTTACCTTCGATGACGGTCATATCATCATCCGTCAGCTTGCCCCATTTTTCCTTCACTTTCCCTTTGAATTGTTTCCAGTTGCCGCTCGTTTCGTCTTTATTCATAACCATTCTCCATGTCATCCTGAGGGATATTGGTGTAATACCCAATACTTGCAGGTAAAAACCCATATAACGCGCTACTCATTTGCGCCGTTAAGGATAATTATAGTAGTCATTGGAGGTTTGGTAGCATCTTACAGACTATTCTGTATCCATAGCATCAGAGTTGGCTGGAGGCAAACCAGCTGTCGTGACGCCAGTGCCGGCGCCACACCAGCCACAGCGTTAGCCCACGTAAAGCGAGAAATACCGTCACCGCCAGCCACAAACCATGATTTCCCAACCATGGCAGCGTCAGCAGCGACAGGCCATAACCCAGCGCCGCCAGCGCCATGCTGTTACGCATCTCCCGCCCGCGCGTCGCACCGATAAACATGCCATCCAGCAAATAGCACCACACGCCCATTAACGGCATCACCACTTGCCACAGCAGATAACGATCGGCCATCTCGCGCAGCGCTTCCAGCGAGGTCAGCAACCCGACGATTTGCGCGCCAAACAGCGCATAAATTAAAGCGAACAGCAGCGCCACCACCCCTGCCTGACGGCAGGCGGCATGCCAGATTAGCAGCAGCCTGCTGCGATCCTGCGCGCCAACCGCCTCACCAGAACAGGCTTCAACCGCATAGGCGAAGCCATCCAGCGCGTAGGCTGTGAAGGTAAGAAACATCAGCAGCACCGCGTTAACCGCCACCACATCCGGTCCTATACGCGCGCCGAGTATCGTCAGCGAAGCAAAACAGATTTGCAGCAGAAATGAGCGCAGCATGATATCGCGGTTCAGGCGGAACAGGCGGGCCACATCGCCGCGCCAGCTGTTCCTCAGCAGGGAAAAATCGATGCCACGCAGCTTCAATACGCGCGCCACCATCCACAGCCCGACAGCAAGGGAGACGTATTCAGCCAGCGCCGTGGCGGCAGCCGCCCCAGCTACGCCCCAGTGCAGCCCGAGGACAAACGCCAGATCCAGCAGAATATTGACCAGATTGCCCACCACCAGCAGCACCACAGGGGCGCGCGCATACTGCACGCCCAGCAACCAGCCAAGAATCACCAGGTTTGCCAGCGTGGCGGGCGCGCTAAGCCAGCGGATCTGAATAAACAGTTGCGCCTGCTGCTGGACAGCAACGCTGCCGCCCATCAGCGCCGCCGCCAGGTTGCTGACGGGCGTACGCAATGCGATGAACAGCACGCCCGCCACCAGAGCAATTAATAACGGCTGCGTCAGCGCTCGCGCCAGCGCCGTTTTATCACTGGCGCCAAACGCCTGGGCGGTAAGACCGGTGGTGCTCATGCGCAGAAACAGCAGCAGCATAAAAATAAAGCTGGTTGCCGTGGTGCCAACCGCTACGCCGCCGAGATAGACAGGACTGTCGAGATGGCCAATCACCGCCGTATCCACCACGCCGAGTAACGGCACCGTGATATTGGAGAGGATCATCGGCAACGCCAGCCGCCAGAGTGTTTTGTCAGAGGAGGAAAACAGCTGCATCAGCCCGTCCCGGTTTCTGCTGTGATACGTCTGTCAGATTGAAGAGGATAAGAACATCAGACTACGGCAGCGCAGATGCGCTACCGCAGCGGGGGGAATCGATACGATCAGAGCCACTCGCCGTTGCGCACGATGCCCACGGCCAGACCTTCAACAGTCAGTGACTGCTCACGGGTATCGACAACGATCGGCTGGAAGTCGCTGTTTTCCGGCAGCAGATGCACGATAGCACCCTGCTTTTTCCAGCGTTTCACCGTCACTTCGTCATCGATGCGCGCCACGACAACCTGGCCGTTACGCACTTCCTGAGTCTTGTGTACCGCCAGCAGATCGCCATCCATGATGCCGATATCTTTCATCGACATGCCGCTGACGCGCAGCAGGAAATCTGCGGTGGGTTTGAAGAGGTTGGCATCCACCTGGTAATGCGCTTCGATGTGTTCCTGCGCCAGCAGGGGTTCACCGGCGGCGACACGGCCGATCAGCGGCAAACCTTCGCTGACTTCCTCTTCCATTAATAAACGAATACCGCGCGAAGCACCGGAGACGATTTCGATAACGCCTTTGCGCGCCAGCGCTTTCAGGTGTTCTTCGGCCGCATTAGGTGAGCGGAAGCCCAGTTGCGCAGCAATTTCCGCACGCGTTGGCGGCATGCCCGTCTGGTTGATATGGTCGCGAATCAGGTCATAGACCTGTTGCTGCCTGCTGGTTAACGCTTTCATCCCGCCCCCTGGTTGTTTATACAGTCGCTGTGAGTATATACAGGTATTGGCGAAATGGAAACCAAAACTGAGGGAAAAATCAGCGGGTTGATGAATTCGGAAGCCTTATCGCAAATGTGACCAAAGCAGCGCGATCCAGACAAACAGAGCCAGTAAGATAGCCAGTAACACTGCGGCCGATCCCATATCCTTAGCACGACCGGCCAGCGGATGGCGTTCCTGACCAATGCGGTCAACCACCGCTTCGATGGCGCTGTTCAGGATCTCAATAATGATCACCAGCACAACCGAACCGATCATTAATACGCGGGATACGGCATCAACATCCAGCCAACACGCCACCACAATCGCCACCAGTGCGGCGATCGCTTCCTGGCGAAATGCGGCCTCATGTTGCCAGGCGGCACGTAATCCCTGCCAGGAATAACCGGCAGCTTTCACTATCCTTTGAATACCGGTGACGTTATTTGCCATGTCGTTGAACCCTTTGCTCGTTTTGACGTCAATGTCTGGGCAGCCGGTAATGGCACAGCCACAGATCTTCGCGGCACTTTCTGGTATGCTTGCCGCGCTTTGCTAACAAGAGGCTTTAAGTTGTCTATGTCAGGTTGGCGTAAACTTTATTATAAATTATTGAATTTACCACTCTCCATTTTGGTAAAGAGTAAGGTCATTCCCGCCGATCCGGTGTCCGAACATGGGCTGGATTCGACGCGGCCGATTATGTATGTGCTGCCTTACGATTCCAAGGCCGATCTGCTCACGCTGCGCACGCAGTGCCTGAAGCTGCATCTGCCCGATCCGCTCGCGCCGCTGGAAGTTGACGGGGCATTGCTGCCACGCCATGTGTTTATCCATGATGGCCCGCGCGTTTTCCCATACTTCGTGCCCAATCTGGAGTCGGTGAAGCTCTTTCACGATTACCTCGATCTGCATCGCAGCAATCCAGAGCTGGATGTCCAGATGCTGCCGGTCTCGATTATGTTTGGCCGTGCGCCAGGGCGAGAAATCCAGGGAGAATCAACGCCTCACCTGCGGATTCTCAATGGCGTGCAGAAGTTCTTCGCCATTCTCTGGCATGGTCGCGACAGCTTTGTGCGTTTCTCGCCAACGGTTTCGCTGCGCGAGATGGCCACCGAGCACGGTACCGATAAGTCAATTGCTCAGAAACTGGCACGCGTTGCACGCATTCACTTTGCGCGTCAGCGTCTGGCGGCGGTCGGCCCACGTTTGCCAGCCCGTCAGGATCTGTTCAACAAGCTGCTGCAATCCAAAGCGATTGAAAAAGTTGTGGAAGATGAAGCCCGCAGCAAAAAGATTTCGCACGAGAAAGCACAGCAGAACGCCGTTGAAATGATGGAAGAGATTGCGGCCGACTTCTCCTATGAAGCCATCCGCGTCACCGACCGCGTCATGGGCTGGATGTGGAGCCGCCTCTATCAGGGCATCAACGTCAATGGCGGTGAACGCGTGCGCCAGCTGGCTCAGGATGGTCACGAGATTGTCTACGTGCCCTGCCATCGCAGCCATATGGATTATCTGCTGCTCTCCTACGTGCTCTACCATCAGGGACTGGTGCCGCCGCACATTGCTGCTGGTATCAACCTGAACTTCTGGCCTGCCGGTCCGATTTTCCGTCGTCTGGGTGCCTTCTTTATTCGCCGTACCTTCAAAGGCAACAAGCTCTACTCCACGGTTTTCCGTGAATATCTGGGCGAGCTGTTTACGCGTGGCTACTCGGTTGAGTACTTCGTGGAAGGGGGACGTTCCCGTACCGGCCGTTTGCTGGACCCGAAAACCGGCACCCTGTCGATGACGTTGCAGGCCATGCTACGCGGCGGTACCCGTCCAATCACCTTCGTACCGATTTACATTGGCTACGAACATGTGATGGAAGTGGGTACCTACGCCAAAGAACTGCGCGGTGCGGCGAAAGAGAAAGAGAGTTTCATGCAGATGGTGCAGGGGCTGCGTAAGCTGCGCAATCTGGGCCAGGGTTACGTGAACTTCGGCGAACCGCTGTCGCTGGTGAACTACCTGAACAAACACGTACCGGAATGGCGTGACGCGATCGATCCGATCGAACCGCTGCGTCCGGCGTGGATGACGCCGACGGTAAATGATATCGCCAGCCGTCTGATGGTACGCATTAACGAAGCCGGTGCCGCGAACGCCATGAACCTGTGCGTGACCGCCCTGCTGGCCTCCCGTCAGCGTTCGCTTACCCGCGAACAACTGATTGAGCAATTGGAGTGCTACACCCAGCTGCTGCGTAATGTGCCCTATTCTCCTGAAGCGACAGTGCCGAATATGAGCGCCGAGGCGCTGCTTGATCACGCCATGGGCATGAACAAGTTTGAGACCGAGCAGGACAATATCGGCGACATCATCATCCTGCCGCGCGAGCAGGCGGTGCTGATGACGTACTACCGCAACAACATTCAGCATATGCTGGTAATGCCGTCGCTGATTGCCGCCATCGTGCAGCAGCACCGTGAAATCAGTGAGGCTGAGTTGCTGCGCCAGGTGAGCCTGGTTTACCCGATGCTGAAAAGCGAATTGTTCCTGCGCTGGAGCACCGATCAGCTACCGGCGGTGTTGCAGGCGTTGTGTGCCGAGATGGCGCGTCAGGGTCTGGTTACCATGCAGGATGGTCAGTTGAAGATGAGTCCGGCCCGCTATCGTACGCTGCAACTGCTGGCGGCAGGTATCCGTGAAACGCTCCAGCGTTTTGCCATTACCTTCTCCATCCTCAGTGCCAAGCCAACCATCAACCGTGGCACGCTGGAGAAAGAGAGCCGCACGCTGGCGCAGCGTCTGTCGGTGTTGCACGGCATCAACGCCCCGGAGTTCTTCGATAAGGCGGTGTTCACTTCGCTGGTGCTGACGCTGCGTGATGAAGGCTACATCAGCGACAGAGACGATGCGGATGTGGAACGCACGCAAATCATGTGGCAGATGCTGGCGGAGCTGGTCACCAGCGATGTGCGTCTGACCATTGAGAGCGCCGTCGCACACGATTAACGCGCCCCCATAAAAAAAGCCGTCATCGGTTAACCGGTGGCGGCTTTTTTGTTTCCTGTTCGGCCTGTATGCCTGTGGACTACATCAGCCCAATAAACGGCAGCGTATTCAGCAGGATGCCGAGAAACAGCACCAGCCCAACGTAGTTGTTGTTGAGGAACGCGCGGAAGCAGGCATCGCGCTCGCGCTGCGCAATCAGTTTCTGCTGATGTACAAACAGTCCCGCCGCCAGCAGCAACGACCAGTAAAACGCGCCATTCAGATTCAGCATCATCCCCACCAGCGCCATCAGCCCCAGCGTGGCCAGTTGCAGCAAACCGATAATCAGCTTGTCATAACGACCAAACAGAATCGCCGTCGACTTCACGCCAATCCGCAAATCATCATCACGATCCACCATTGCATACTGGGTATCGTAGGCCACGGTCCAGCACAGGTTCGCGAAGAACACCAGCCAGCAAACCAGAGGTAAGGACTCACTAACTGCCGCCCAACCCATCGGAATCGCCCAGCCAAATGCGGCCCCCAGCACCACCTGCGGCAGATGGGTGTAGCGCTTCATAAACGGATAAACCCAGGCCAGCGCCAGACCGACCACCGACAGCATAATCGTCATACGATTCATGGTCAGCACCAGCA
This sequence comes from Pantoea sp. X-Soil-TKNS-1207, assembly GCF_059730485.1. Classification (NCBI taxonomy): domain Bacteria; kingdom Pseudomonadati; phylum Pseudomonadota; class Gammaproteobacteria; order Enterobacterales; family Erwiniaceae; genus Pantoea; species Pantoea sp. X-Soil-TKNS-1207. Next base: position 362,385 of record NZ_AP035958.1, on the reverse strand, counting down.
GGAAAGCCAGCAGAGCCAGACCGACAAACAGCAGCTTCGCCTCTTTCTCCGTCACCAGCCCGCTGGCCAGCGGACGGGCTGCCGTGCGTTTTACATGCCCATCGACTTTGCGGTCGGCATAGTCATTGATCACGCAACCTGCGGCGCGCATCACAATCACCCCCAGCACAAACACCAGCAGCACCGACAGCGGCGGAATGGTCATGCCAGACAGCCACAGCGCCCATAAGGTGGGCCACAGCAGCAGCAGCGTGCCAATCGGCTTATCAATGCGCATCAGGCGGCTGTAAGCCTGCAATTTATTCATTGGTAGGGTCTTTTGCACAATCCTTATCCTTGATCCAGCGAACGATACAGCGGTGATGCAGGTAAAAACAGTTCCGTTAACAGCAGCGGTTTGCCGGAGAGCCGTAAGCGGGAGCGACGCCCCCATAAATCATCCACCTGACCGGGGTCGATAAAATCGCGGCTCAGGGTCGAAGAGGCAAACAGATAACGTCCGAGCGGTCGGGTGCCCAGCTGCTGGAGCATCAGCTCCGGGCCATTCAGGGTGCTTTCCGGCACCAGCGTGCGTCCCACCAGCCAGGGCACATCATCACCGCACAAAACAATTTCCCGTAGCCAGAAGCGCTCATCAGCGGGCAGCAATTCGCCTTCATCCGTCAGCTCACAGGCATCGATAAAACCCTCGCGTAGCGGCTGGACGGTGACCTGCTGACAATGCTGCTCAAAGCGCCGCGTCATCGAGTCTTCCTCCATCAGCCAGTCCAGCAGGGGGGCGGAAAGCAGCGAGGAAGAGGCAGGCAGCCAGCGTAGCGCGCGCAATTGCGCCAGCGCATCCTGAGACATAAAAACCTCCACAAATAAAAAGTGCCCCAGTGTACCGTACCCTCGCCGTTGCGCGAATCATCGCGCGATGCGGAAAATGATTTGTCGCTGAAATCCGCGCAAAACTGCTTTCCTTCGCTTTGCCGATCACGCCACTATGGCTGAACGATGAGGATGAAAGAAGGATGCGTCATGACACAACCACCCAATCAGGACCTGTTAAGCGAACTGGAACAGCCCCAGGGTGATCGCGCGCTGGCGTGGGTCGCCCAACAAAATAGCCGCACCACCGCAAAATTTGCCCAGGGAACACGTTTTCAGCAGGCGCAGCAGACGATTTTACAGGCGTTAAATGACCAGTCGAATATTCCGTGGGTGACGCATTATCGCGATACCCTTTATAACTTCTGGCAGGACGAACACCATCCGCGCGGCATCTGGCGGCGCACCTCGGAAACCTCATACCTGACGGCGCATCCTGTCTGGGAAACCGTGCTGGATATGGATCAGCTGAATCAGGAGGAGGACGCCAACTGGAGCTACCACGGCGCGCGCCTGCTGTATCCCTCCTATACCCGCGCCCTCGTGTACCTGTCGACCGGCGGCGATGCCTGCGAAATTCGCGAATTTGATCTGGTCAGCAAAACATTTATCCGCGACGGTTTTTTCCTGCCCGAAAGCAAAAGCCGGGTCAGCTGGGCCGATGAAAATACCCTGCTGCTGGCGCACGATGCGGGCGGTGACACGCTCACCACCTCCGGCTATCCCCGCTGCGTCAGCCGCTGGCAGCGCGGTACCGCCCCCGAAGACGCAACCCTGATCTATGCCGGTGAAGCCAGCGATCTTTCGGTTTCAGCGTGGCGCGACACTACGCCCGGCTTTGAGAAGGAGCTGGTGCAGCGCACGCTGGATTTTTATCACAGCCACACCTGGGTGTTGACGGAACAGGGCCAGCTCGCCGCGATTGCCATCCCGGACGATGCCTCGCCGGGCTTTTTCCAGCAATGGCTGCTCGTCACCCTGAACAGCCCGTGGCAGGTGGCGGATCAGCGCCATCCCTCCGGCGCGTTGCTGGCCATCAATTTTGACGATTTTCAGCAGGGCCAGCGCAACTTCACCACCCTGTTCACGCCGGATAAGCACACCACGTTGCAGGGCTATGACTCGACGCGCGATTATCTGATCCTCAATCAGATTCACGATGTGGTTGAGACCGTAGCAATCCTGAAAGTGGCAGAGGGAGAGTGGCAGCGGGTGGAAGAGATGGCATTGCCCAACGCCACCAACATTTCCGTCTTCGGCCTGGATGACGAGACCAACCGATATGGCGTCGTCAGCCACGGCTTCCTGCAATCCTCACGTCTGAGCTATGGCGACTTTGATCGGCACACGCGGGTTGACGCCAAACAAGCCCCTTCCTGCTTCGACGCCAGTGGGTTCGAGGTGACGCAGCATTTTGCGCTGTCAAAGGACGGCACGCGCATCCCCTACTTCCAGGTCTCCGCCAAAGGGCTGACGCTGAGCGGCGATCACCCAACCCTGCTGTATGGTTACGGCGGATTTGAAGTATCGCTGACGCCCTCCTATCTCGGCGCGAAAGGCGTCACCTGGCTGCAAAAAGGCGGGGTCTACGTGCTGGCTAACATTCGCGGCGGCGGCGAGTATGGTCCGGCGTGGCATCAGGCGGCGTTAAAAGAGCATCGCCATCGTGCCTATGAAGATTTTGCCGCCGTGGCGGCTGACCTCGTCACGCGTAACGTCACCTGCCCGGCTCGTCTGGCGGCCCGCGGCGGCAGCAACGGGGGATTATTGATTGGCAATATGCTGACTGACTATCCCGACCACTTCGGCGCGCTGGTGTGTGAAGTGCCGCTGCTGGATATGGCGAACTATCATCGCTGGCTGGCTGGCGCGTCCTGGATGGCTGAATATGGCGATCCCGAGGATGCCGAAGAGTGGCAGTGGCTTAAAAACTATTCGCCGCTCGACAAGGTACAGGCAGACAAAACCTACCCGCCGACCCTGTTCACCACCGGCACCCAGGACGATCGCGTCAGCCCGGCGCACGCGCGCAAAATGATGGCGCGGATGCAGCAGCAGGGGCATGAAAACGTCTGGTTGTATGAAGAGACCGAAGCCGGTCATGGCAGCGCGCCGGAGCATCGTCAGACCGCGTTTTATGCCGCGATGGTAGAGGAGTTTTTGTGGCAGACGTTGCGGGCTAAATGAAGTTTGTAGCGGCGCGATAACTTGCGCCGCTACGCATTGGTTTTATTCACGCTTCAGCCGGTTGCTGTTCGCCAGCCACAGCGTCACCACCAGAATCAGGATCGCCGCCGAGTAGCACAGCGTATCGAACGGGTTTTTATGATCGACGATAATCAGGCGGATAATCGCGGTAATGCCGATGTAGACGAAATAGCGCAGCGGAAAGTGATAGCCCGACTGGAAATACTTCACGATCAGCGCGATAAATTCGAAATAGAGAAAGTAGATCACAATCCCTTCGATCAGCAGATATGACGATGCCTGTTCGCCGGTGCTGAACAGCACATTGGCCAGATGGATAGTTTCTTTACCCAGAAACACCACCAGAATGATCGCCAGGGTCACCAATCCAATATTCAGTACCCATTGCAGAACCCTGGCAATCAGTTGCCCGGCCGCTGATTTTGTTGTCATTTTTTGCGCCTGTTAAAACGAGTTATCTCTGGCGCTATCATGCGATAGTGTGATCGAAATCACAATATGCTCAAACATCAACATCCACGCACAGCGCGTCGTAGCGCCAGTATTCACAGTCGCAGTCGATGACCCGTTTGTGTTGATCCCGATTGGTACGGGTGATCAGCAGCCCTGGCGTTCCGCTGGCAACGTTGAGCGCCGGTGCCGCCACCGCCGGTAAGGGGGCGGGCAGAATGGTAAAACGTGCGCCGCCGTAACGAATGCCGTAGCGCTGGTCGTAGAGATCGGTCAGAGAACGGGTGAGATCCTCTTCGAGCAGGCCGGGAAAATAATGGGGATTCAGGTAGTGCTCCACATATAACACCGCGCGACCATCAATGCGGCGCAAACGGCGAATCAAATAGACATCATCCCCTTCGGCCAGCTGGAGCTGCTGCGCCACCGACTGCTGCACCGGCACCTTGCGCGCTTCAATCACCTCGGTGCTGGCAACGCGGCCCTGCTGCGCCGCCATGGCGTGGAAATGGCTGTGATGCAGCGGGTTATACACCAGCCGTGGCGGTGCCACAAACCAGCCGCGCCGCAGTTCACGGTAGATAACCCCCTGCGCCTCCAGTAATCCCAGCGCTTCACGCAGGGTAATGCGCGTGGTGGAATATTGTTCGCTCAGGCTACGTTCAGCCGGTAAGCGCCCGCTGGCGAACTCCCCTGCATCAATACGACTGTGCAGCGCGGCTGCGATTACGTCCGCCGTTTTCGACAACATCTTTAAAGCCTCATTTTGGGGCGAAGCTGCACTATGACAGTTCGATGACAGTCAGGTGACAAGCTATGCCTGGCATTACCGCGTCGCTGCATCCCATGTGGATCTGCTTGTCACTCCACATTTTCCCGCCGCAGTCATAAAACCTTCATATGCAAAGGCTACATTGGCTCGGTTCTTGCTGGACTAGACCAAGATGTCCCTCAACTTACACCGGGAGCAACTGAGATGAAAGCGTTAATCGCCTCTGTAGTAGCCAGTGCCGTTTTGCTTGCGCTGCCCGCCGCGCAGGCTGCCGACAACGATCTCGCCGCGCTGGAAAAAGCCGCGCGCAGCGAAGGTCAAATCAACAGCGTCGGTATGCCAGATAGCTGGGCTAACTGGAAAGATACCTGGAACGATATCAGCAGCAAATATGGCCTGAAGCACAGCGATACCGATATGTCCTCGGCGCAGGAGCTGGCGAAGTTTGCAGCGGAGAAAGAGAACGCCAGCGCCGATATCGGTGATGTGGGCGCCGCTTTTGGCCCGGTTGCCGTGGCGAAAGGTCTGGCACAGCCGTACAAACCCACCCACTGGGATCAGGTTCCGGATTGGGCGAAAGATAAAGAAGGTAACTGGATGCTGGCCTATACCGGCACCATCGCCTTCCTGGTCGACAAACAGCAGGTGAAAGATATCCCGCACAGCTGGGCCGATCTGAAGAAAGGTAAGTATGTGGTCACTATCGGTGACGTCGGCGTGGCTGCTCAGGCTGCCAACGGCGTGCTGGCCGCCAACTATGCCATGGGCGGTGATGAGAAGAACATGAAACCGGCGCTGAGCTTCTTTGCCGACCTGGCGAAACAGGGTCGTCTGGGCGTGACCGATCCGGTAATTGCCAACATCGAAAAAGGCGAAATCCAGGTTGCCGTAGTGTGGGACTTCAACGGTCTGAACTATCGCGACCAGATCGACAAAAGCCGCTATGAAGTGGTGATCCCGTCTGATGGCTCCGTGACCTCGGGCTACAGCACCATCATCAACAAATACGCCAAACACCCGAACGCCGCCAAACTGGCGCGTGAATACATCTTCTCTGATGCCGGTCAGACTAACCTGGCGAAAGGCTATGCGCGTCCGATTCGCGCCAAATATCTAACGCTGCCAGCTGACGTGCAGGCCAAACTGCTGCCGGAATCTGAGTACAAACATGCCCGTCCGATCAAAGACCAGGCCGCCTGGGACAAAACCTCAAAAATGCTGCCGCGTCTGTGGCAGGAGAACGTGATCATCAATATGCAGCAGTAAGGAGAAGGGGATGAAAACAATCCTGGTGGTACTGGATGGGTTAAGCAATCAGGTGGCGCAACATGCGATGGGTTATCTGTTTGCCGAATGCGCACAGGGCAACGGCCAATATTACACCCTGACCTGCGAGCTACCGTCGCTGTCGCGCCCGCTGTATGAATGCATTCTCACCGGCATCCCGCCGGTGCGCAGCGGCATTATTCACAACGGCGTCAGCCGTTTGAGTAAAGAACGCAGCATTTTCCACTATGCGCGCGCCGCCGGTTTAACCACCGCTGCCGCGGCCTACCACTGGGTGAGTGAGCTGTACAATCAGACCCCCTTCAACGCAGCGCGCGACCGGCATACGGTCGCGCCTGACCTGCCCATTCAGTACGGGCACTTTTACTGGGACGACGGCTACCCGGATTCCCACCTGTTTGAAGACGCGGAAAGCCTGCGTTTACGCCACGATCCTGATTTTCTGCTAATTCATCCGATGAATATCGATGATGCCGGACACAAACACAGCCTGTCATCGCCGCAGTACCGCAACCGGGCGCGCATGGCCGATGGCTATCTGTCGCACTGGATGCCGGGCTGGCTGGCCGCGGGTTATCAGGTGATTGTCACCGCCGACCACGGTATGAACGATGACCGCTCGCACGGCGGAATTCTGCCGGAAGAGACCCAGGTGCCGCTGTTTGTGTTTGGTGAAGGCTTCTCAAAACAGCCGGAGCTGGAACCACAGCAGACCGAGCTGTGCGGCATTGTCTGCACCCTGCTGGGCGTTGAGCATGATAAACCGGTGTGCCGCGGTCTGCTGGCGGAGCCGCGTCCATGAAGGGTAAAGGCCTCGCGCTGCTACTGTTGCTGCCGTTTGCCCTGTTCTGGGTGGCGTTTCAGTTCGCCCCCTTACTGTGGATCGCCATCAACAGCTTCTGGAGCGACATCAATGAAGCCTGGGGAGTGGATAATTACACCGATATCCTGACCTCGCCGTTCTATTTGCAGGCGTTTCGCCTGTCGCTGGATATCTCTATCTGGTCGAGCATTTATGGTCTGCTGATCGCGCTGGTGGCCGGTTATTCGCTGCATCAGCTCGGCAGCGGACGTTTTCAGCGTTTTATGATGTCGTTTACCAATATGACCAGCAACTTCGCCGGCGTGCCGCTGGCGTTTGCGTTTGTCATTCTGCTTGGCCTGAATGGCTGTCTGACGCTGCTGCTGCGCCATTATGCCCTGCTCGATACCTTCAAACTGTTTTCACGCGACGGCATGGTGCTGGTTTACACCTGGTTCCAGATCCCGCTTGGCATTCTGCTGCTCTATCCCGCCTTTGACGGGCTGCGTCAGGACTGGCAGGAATCCGCCGCGCTGCTGGGCGCCAGCCGCTGGCGCTACTGGTGGCATATCGGGCTGCCGATTCTGTTCCCGGCGCTGCTCGGCACCTTTGTGATTCTGCTGGCGAATGCCCTCGGCGCTTACGCCACCATTTATGCACTCACCACCGGTAACTTTAACGTGGTGCCGGTGCGTATTGCCGCGCTGGTGTCGGGCGATATCTCGCTCGATCCGAACACCGGCGGCGCGCTGGCGATGTTGCTGGTGCTGCTGATGGCGCTGATTACCGTGGTGCAGCAGTATCTGGTGCGCCGCAGTTATCTCAACGCCAAACCGTCCTGAGGAGCTGCCCATGTCTCGCGTAGAAAAACTCTACCATCGCCTGATTGTCTGGCTGCTGCTGATCATTCTGGCAGCCCCGCTGCTGGCGACCCTGTTATATGCGCTCTCCTCCGAGTGGAGCGACACCATTCTGCCGCAGGGCTACACCCTGAAATGGTTCTTTGAACTGTGGAGCGACAGCCGCTTCCTGACCGCGCTGGGCCACTCGCTGCTGATTTGCTTCGGCGCGCTGCTGTTCTCCTTAGTGCTGGTCCTGCCTGCGATGTTTGTGATCGCTTACTATTTCCCGAAGCTGGATGCGGTGATGAACGTGCTGATCCTGATGCCGTTTGCCGTGCCGCCGGTGGTATCGTCGGTGGGATTGTTGCAGCTTTACTCCTCGTCACCGCTGATGCTGACCGGCACGCCGTGGATTCTGGTGGGCTGTTACTTCACCATCGCGCTGCCGTTTATCTATCGCGCCATCGCCAACAATATGCAGGCCATCAACCTGAAAGAGTTGATTGATGCCGCGCACCTGCTCGGCGCCAGCACCTGGCAGGCGGCACTGTTTGTGGTGCTGCCAAATCTGCGCAAAGGGGTGTTTATTGCTGTGCTGCTCTCCTTCTCTTTCCTGATAGGTGAGTTTGTATTCGCTAACCTGCTGGTCGGCACCCGCTATGAAACCTTGCAGGTTTACCTCTACAACATGCGTAACGGCAGCGGCCATTTCACCAGCGCGCTGGTGATCTCCTATTTTGTTGTCGTCCTGCTGGTCACCTGGCTGGCGAACGCCCTCAATCCTGAACGAGGCTGATCATGAGTTACCTGAACGTCAAACAGCTGAACAAAAGCTATGGCCCGACCGCCATCTTCGAAAATATTGATTTCAGCGCCGACGAAGGCGAGTTCGTCACCCTGCTCGGCCCGAGCGGCTGCGGTAAATCGACGCTGCTGCGCTGCATCGCCGGACTGACCTCGGTCGATAGCGGGCAGATTCTGTTGCAGGGCCAGGATATCGTGCCGCTGCCGCCGCAGAAGCGCACCATCGGCATGGTGTTCCAGAGCTACGCGCTGTTCCCGAATATGACGGTGGAGAAGAATGTCGCCTTTGGCCTGAAGATGCAGAAGCTGGCTGCCAGCGAGATCCAGAAACGGGTGATGGAAGCATTGGCGCTGGTGGAGCTGACCGATTTCGCCCGTCGCTATCCGCATCAGCTGTCCGGCGGGCAGTGTCAGCGCGTGGCGCTGGCCCGTTCGCTGGTGACGCGTCCGCGCCTGCTGCTGCTGGATGAACCGCTGTCGGCGCTCGATGCGCGCATTCGTCGCCATCTGCGCGAGCAGATCCGCAATATCCAGCAGGAGCTAAAGCTCACCACCATTTTCGTCACCCACGATCAGGAAGAAGCGCTGACGCTGTCGGACCGTATCGTATTGATGAATCGTGGAAAAATTGTGCAGAACGGCAATGCCGAGGCGCTATATACCCAGCCCGCCGACCTGTTTGCCGCAGGCTTTATCGGCAACTACAATCTGCTGAGCGCCGAGCAGGCCACCCAGCTGACCGGCCAGGCCTTCAGCGGCCAGGTGGCAATTCGCCCGGAATCGATTCTGATCTGCGCGCCCGCAGCGGGCATTGCGGCCACCATCCTCAGCCATAGCCTGCTGGGCAACGTGATCCGCTATCGTGTGCTGGCGCACAATGTTGAGCTTTCGGTCGATGTTCTCAACCGAAGCGTGGCAGATTTGCATCCCGCCGGGATGCAGATTGGGCTACAGTTAGAGATGTCGACGCTGCGCCAGGTAGCTTAAATTACAGGAAAAATTGGCAACGCAGCGCGGCGAAATCTTCACAGGTTGCGCTCTCCGTCAGGCTGGCATTCTGTGCGATTAAAGCCTGACGGTTGAGGAGCCTGTTTACGTGTTAACCCTGCTAAATCTTCTGTCTGCCGTGGCCCTGCTGGTGTGGGGCACCCATATCGTTCGTACCGGGATCATGCGCGTGTACGGGGCCGATTTACGCCGTGTACTCAGCCGCAGCGTTGAAAAAAAACCGATGGCGTTTCTCGCCGGGATTGGCGTTACCGCGCTGGTGCAGAGCAGTAACGCCACCACGCTGCTGGTCACTTCGTTTGTGGCGCAAAACCTTGTCAGCCTGACGCCCGCCTTAGTGGTGGTGCTGGGGGCTGACGTCGGTACCGCCATCATGGCGCGTATCCTGACCTTCGATCTCTCCTGGCTGTCGCCGCTGTTTATCTTCTTTGGCGTGGTGTTTTTCCTGAGCCGCAAGCAGACGCGCGTCGGTCAGCTGGGGCGCGCCAGTATCGGCCTCGGTCTGATCCTGCTGGCGCTGGAGCTGATTGTCGCCGCCGCCCGTCCCATCACTCAGGCCGCTGGCGTGCAGGTGCTGTTCTCCACCCTGACCGGCGATATCATGCTGGATGCCTTAATTGGGGCGGTGTTTGCCATCATCAGCTACTCCAGCCTCGCGGCGGTGCTGATTACCGCCACCCTCACCGCCACCGGGGTGATCTCCTTCAAGGTGGCGCTGTGTCTGGTGATTGGCGCCAACCTCGGCAGTGGCCTGCTGGCGATGATCAACGCCAGCGGATCGAACGCCGCGGGGAAACGCGTGGCGCTCGGCAGTCTGCTGTTCAAACTGATCGGCTGTATCGCCATCCTGCCGCTGGTCAATCTGGTCGCCGATCTGCTGGAAAAGCTGCCGGTTAATGACGAAGAGATGGTGATCTTCTTCCACGTTTTCTACAACCTGATTCGCTGTCTGGTGATGGTGCCCTTCGCCGATCCGATGGCGCGTCTGTGCCGCCGGATGATCAGCGATGATGCTGAAATTGACGCGCGCCTGAAACCAAAGCACCTCGACAGCAGCGCGCTCGACACTCCCGCGCTGGCGCTGGCCAATGCTGCGCGTGAAACGCTACGTATCGGCGATGTGGTTGAGCAGATGCTGGAGGGCTTCAACAAGGTGGTGCACGGGGAACTGCGCGAGGAGCGTGCCGTGCGCAGGCTCGATGACGATGTCGATGTGCTCTACACCGCCATTAAACTCTATCTGGCGCGGATGCCGCGCGAGGATTTGGCGGAAGCGGATTCACGCCGCTGGGCCGAGATCATTGAGATGGCGCTGAACCTGGAGCAGGCGGGCGATATTATCGAAAGGATGAGCGCCGACGTGGCCGACAAAGCGCTGACCGCGCGGCGCGCCTTCTCGCCGGAAGGACTGGAGGAGCTGAATACCTTGCAGGAACAGGTGCTGAATAATATGCGTCTCAGTCTGTCGGTATTTCTGTCGCAGGATGTTATCAGCGCCAAACGTCTGCGCCGTTCCAAGCATCGCTTCCGCATTCTGATCCGCCGCTTTTCCCACGCGCATGTGGAACGTCTGCACCGCAACAACGTGCAAAGCATCGAAACCAGTTCGCTGCATCTGGGGCTGCTGGGGGATATGAAGCGTCTGAATTCGCTGTTCTGCGCCGTGGCGTATACGGTGCTGGAGCAGCCGGATGACGAGCGGGATGATGAATAAATAAGTGCGGGCATTGACCAGGTCGGCATTAATGCCGACCCTGGGGTTTTTCGCCTGCGCTGCACTATTCACCGGGTCGGCATTAATGCCGACCCTGCGGTTTTGTAGGGTGCGCATTCATGCGCACCGTGGTTACGACAGCAGCGTAAACGCGATCATGCCAACAATCGCGCCGGTGGTGCCCAGAATGGTTTCCATCAGCGTCCAGGTCTTCAGGGTTTCACCTTCACTTGCGCCGGTGAAGCGGCCAAACAGCCAGAAACCGGCGTCATTCACATGGCTGATAATGATGGAGCCACCGCCGATACAGATGGAAAGCGCCGCCAGCTGCGCGCCGCTGTAATGCAGCGGTTCGATCACCGGCATCACCAGCCCGACAGTGGTCAGGCAGGCGACGGTCGCCGAACCCTGAATCACACGCACCGCGCCGGAGAGGATAAAACAGGCCAGCGCAATCGGCAGACCTGCGCCAATCAGCGCATGGCCCAGCACCGGACCGACGCCGGAATCCACCAGCACCTGCTTGAACACGCCGCCCGCACCGATCACCAGCAGAATAATCCCCGCCGGTTGCAGTGCGCTGCCGCATACCTGCATCACCTTCTCTTTATCCATGCCCTGACGGTATGCCAGGCCATAAATCGCCACCAGACAGGCCAGCAGGATCGCGGTGAACGGATGGCCGATAAATTCCAGCCACTCATACAGACGCGTATCCGGCGTGGTGAAGCGTGCGCCGATGGTTTTCAGGCCCACCAGCAGCAGCGGGAACAGGATCAGCGCCAGACTGAAGCCAAACGACGGCAGCTTGCTCTCTTCCACATCCGGCTGATGATCTTCCGGTGGCGCGCTGAAGGTCACATGCCGGGAGATCAGGTTGCCGAACAGCGGACCGGCGATAATCATGCCGGGGATTGCCGCGCAAAGACCCAGCAGGATCATCCAGCCGAAATCGGCGTGCATCTGCGATGCCAGCAGCATCGGCGCCGGTCCCGGCAGCAGGAACGCCGCAGAGGCCGCTACCCCGGCAAACAGCGGGATCACCAGCTTCACCAGGTTATCGCCGGTACGACGCGCCACGGCAAAGGCGATGCTGATCAACAACACCACCGCCACTTCAAAGAACAGCGGCAGCGCGCAGATCAACCCGGCAATGCCCATCGCGTAGTGCGAGCGGCTTTCACCAAAGGTTTTCAGCATACGGATTGCAATCTGATCGACCGCGCCGGTTTCATGCAGGATTTTGCCGAACATCGCGCCCAGCGCCACCACGATAGCGAGGAAACCGAGCGTACCACCCATGCCTTTTTGCATGGTGTCGGCAATTTTGTCGAGCGGCATACCGGAGAACAAACCGGCGCCAATGGACACCAACATCAGGGCGACAAAGGCGTGCATACGCGCTTTCATCACCAAAAACAGCAGCAGCAGGACAGAGCCTGCTGCGGTTAACACTAGCGTTGCGGTACTCATGACTAACCCTTGTTGATTGCTCCCTTGATGGTCGCAACCGTGGCCGCAACTACCTCATCCAGTGAATGATTAATATCAACCACCAGTACATCGGGTTCGTTCGCGCCGGGTTCTTCCAGCGTGGCGAATTGCGTCACCAGCATCTGTGGTTTGAAGAAGTGGCCTTTGCGTGCTTTCAGACGCGATTCGATGGTCTCGAAATCGCCTTTCAGATAGATGAATTTCAGGTTGTGGTTGCCCTTACGCAGAATGTCACGATAGGACTTCTTCAGCGCTGAGCAGACGATGATGGAGATTTCCTGAGTACGCTGCATGGCAAAGGCGGCATCGTTCAGCGCCTGGAGCCACGGCTGACGATCGTTATCGTCCAGCGGATGACCATCAGCCATCTTCATGATGTTGCTACGTGGATGCAGGAAATCACCGTCAAGAAACGCGGTGTTGAGTTGGTGTGAAACCTGATTAGCGACGGCAGACTTTCCGCTGCCGGACACACCCATCAGGATAAAAACGTGGTGCGACGGGGATGGCGTTGTCATTATTTTGCGCTCCGGCAGTTATTCCTGCCAATGTTACCGATAACAAATTCGATTGACATTGTCGGGACCCGCTCACGGGCTGGCAACCTTTTTACCAGGAAAAGCACGAAAGTGTGAACTGGCTCAAAAAACCGCCAAAATCAGATGCTGCCACCTTCGGCAATTTCAAACCCGATATCCAGCGGCTGAGAGACGGAGTGATCGCCGCCAATCCGCGCCAGCAACATCGCCGCCGATTCCCGCCCCATCCGTTCACGCGGGGTCAGCACCGTCGCCAGACGCGGATTCACCACCTGAGTGATATCGTGGCCGTGAAAACCGGCAATCGCCATCTGCTCCGGTACGCGCAATCCCTGACGCTGGCACTCAAACATCGCGCCAACCGCAAGGTCATCGTTGGTACAAAACAGGCTGTCGGTTTGCGGATGGCGCTGTTGCGCCTCACGCAGCAGCAGCGCACCGGCACTGAAAGACGAAGCATCTTCGATCATCACGCTGTGCGGCGTTAAACCCGCCTCACGCATCGCCTGTTCGTAGCCGCGCTGTTTCTGGAGAGTACGTTCATCAAGGCGTGCGCCCAGGTAAACGGTGTGGCGATGGCCTTTTTTCAGGATAGCACGGGTCATCTGACGCGCCGCTTCGACGTTATCGAAGCCAACGGCCATATCAAGGCAGGGCGAGACCGAGTCCATCATTTCAATCACCGGAATGCCCGCCACTTCCAGCATCCGCAGGGTGCCCGGCGTGTGGCTGCGTTCCGTCAGGATCACGCCATCAATGTTCCAGCCCAGCAGCGAGCGCAGTTGCAGTTCTTCTTTCTGCGGGTTGTAGCCGAAGTGCGCCACCAGCGTTTGATAGCCAGCCTCATCGGTGACGGTTTCAATACCGCGCAGCACGTCGGCAAAGACCTGGTTGGTCAGGGAGGGGAGCAGCACGCCGATGGCACGGCTGGTGGCGTTGGAGAGCATGTCCGGCGCGCGATTGGGGATGTAACCCAGCTCATCCAGCGCGATAGCGATTTTGTCACCCAGCGCGGTGGAGACCTGCCCAGGGTTACGCAGGTAGCGGCTGACGGTCATTTTTGTGATGCCGACGCGATCGGCAACGTCCTGTAATACCGGTCTTTTCTTCTTCATCGTGAGCGCCTGAGGTCAGAGATACGCTGAGTCTAACATTAAATTGTCATCGGATTGTAAACGAGGCGTAGAGTGGCGGGATGATGATAGCGTGGTCGAAAAACGGGCAAAAAAAAAGCCAGCACCCGAGCTGGCTAAGAAATACTGGAAGCAATGTGAGCAATGTCGTGCTTTCCCGGTTTGTCAGGAGGACGTCCCGGGACCGCATGACAATAATAATCATTATCATTCGCGTCTGTAAAGGTCTTTTAAGAATTATTTTCTGTTGATCTGTTGCTTAAATTCCTTGATGTTAAAGGGGATTTTTCTATTTTGCATAAGGAGCCGCACCATGAGTCAGATCGCTGTCCGTCACACCACGCCCGCCGATGCCACCGCGCTGTTCCAGCTGTATAGCCATGCAGAGACCCAGGCAAATACCCTGCATCTGCCGCTACAGTCACCGTCACTGTGGCAGGAACGACTGCAAAATACGCGTCCTGGTGAGCAACGGCTGGTGGCCTGCATTGATGGACAGGTGGTGGGGCAAGCCACGCTAAGCGTGATCGAGATCGCCCGTCGGCGTCATACTGCGACGCTGGGTATGGGGGTTGATCCGGCCTTTCATCGCCGTGGCGTGGGATCAGCGCTGATGGCGGCCATGGTGGATCTGTGCGACAACTGGTTGCAGGTGACGCGCATTGAACTGACGGTATTTACCGATAATGTCGCGGCAATTGGCCTGTATCAGCGCTTTGGTTTTGAAATCGAAGGCACCGCACGCCGCCATGCCATGCGTAACGGTGCAATGGTGGATACCCATTATATGGCGCGGCTAAAAGGGTAACCCCAGGTGCGCATAGATGCGCACCCTACAATTTATGGCAACCGCCTGTTAATACCCTGCACTCAAATCATCAACTGAACGCGGATCTGACGCGCCGTAACGCGTGCCATCCGGCCCAATCATAATGCTCTGGGTGCTGCCCATCGCGGGCAGCACCTTCACATGCTGACCTTTGCTCTCCAGCAAACGCAGGGTGTCCGGGCTGAAGCCCTTCTCGACGCGCAGCTGATCCGGCAGCCATTGATGATGGAAGCGTGGCGCATTAGTCGCTTCCGCCACGTTCATCCCGAAATCGATGCTGTTTACCACCATTTGCAACACGGTGGTGATGATGCGGCTGCCGCCTGGGCTGCCGGTCACCAGCCAGGTTTTGCCGTCTTTCGCCACAATGGTCGGCGACATGGACGACAGCGGGCGTTTGGCCGGTTGCACCGCATTGGCCTCACCGCCGACTAAACCGTACACATTCGGCGTACCCGGCTTGGCGGAGAAGTCATCCATCTCGTTGTTCATCAGGATGCCGCTCTGCCCCGCCACGATACCGCTGCCAAAATAGGTGTTCAGCGTGTAGGTCACGGCGACCGCGTTGCCGTCTTTATCCACCACCGAGAAATGGGTGGTCTGATTGCTTTCGTAAGGGGCCAGCTTGCCCGGTTTGATCTCTGCCGATGGACGCGCCTTGTTGACGTCAATCTGCTGCGCCAGCGATTTCGCGTAGGCTTTGCTGGTCAGCGCCTGCTGCGGCACCTTGATAAAATCCGGATCGCCCAGGTATTCCGAACGGTCGGCATAGGCGTATTTTTCCGCCTCGGCCATCACCTGCATCGCATCGGCGCTGCCGAAACCCATCTTCGCGAGGTCGAAGTTTTCCAGGATATTGAGGATCTCAACGATATGGATCCCGCCTGACGACGGCGGCGGCATGGAGAACACTTCATAACCACGATAGGTGCCGCTCACCGGTTTACGCTCCACGGCGTGATAGGCAGCCAGATCCGCTTTGCCAATCAGGCCGCCGTGCTGCGCCATCTCGCCCGCGATCTCATCGGCAATTTTGCCTTTATAGAACGCATCCGGCCCCTGTTGAGCAATCAGTTGCAGGCTGTGCGCGAGGTTTTTCTGCACCAGCCGATCGCCCTTCTGGTACGGCTGACCATCCGCCTTGTAGAAAATGGCGCGGCTATTGTCATGGTGGATCAGGGTCTCTTTGCCGTAGGTGGCGAGATCGTCCGCCAGCGCATCGTTAACGATGATGCCATTGCGCGCCAGTTTGATCGCCGGTGCCAGCAGGGTACTTAACGGCAGCGTGCCATATTGATGGGCGGCCAGCGCAAACCCGGCCACGGTGCCCGGCGTGCCGGAAGCCAGATGGGAAGTGAGTGATAACTTACTGTCGGCATTGCCCTGCTTATCGAGGAACATATCGCGCGAAGCCTGTGCCGGGGCCATTTCGCGGAAGTCGATGGCGGTGGTGTGGCCGGAAGCGGTGCGCAGCAGCATAAAACCGCCGCCGCCAAGGTTGCCAGCCTGCGGATGGGTGACGGCCAGCGCGAAGCCCACTGCCACCGCCGCGTCCACCGCATTGCCGCCCTGCTTCAGAATATCGACACCCACTTCGGTCGCCGTCGCATCCACCGATGCCACCATGCCGTGCTTCGCCTTCACCGGGTGGAAGGTGTCGCTATCCACACCGTAAGAGACCGGTGGCGCGCTATTGGGCGCCGCCTGCGCGCCCTGTACCACGGTAAAACTCATCAACAACGCCCAGCCCAACTGGCGCACACAACCTTGTATCCTCATGCCGCTACCATCCTTTTCAGTTGTTTACATTTGTTATCATTGATGCAAGTGTTTACAAACACTGAAAAAAGATTAGCAGCTTCGTTAAATTCGGCGCACTCCTGGAACGGCACTTTTTAATATCGCATAAACTTATGACAGCCGCTTACGCGCCCGCATGGCGCAACTGACACACAGCACGGCGGTTTTGACGGAGGAATGACCATGAAAAAATGGCTGATTGTTTGCGCTGCGCTGCTGCCGCTAAGCGGCATGGCGAACATGCTGAATAACACCAATAATCCGAACCAGCCGGGCTATAACCCGAGCCAGCAACGGATGCAGACGCAGATGCTAATCCAGCAGCAGCAGGAAAAACTGAAGTTGCAGCAGGATCAGCAGCAGCAGAAACAGGAGTTGCAGCGCAAAATGCAGGAACATCGCGATAGCGCCCAGCAGCGCGTCATCACCACGCAGCCGGGCCAGCAGAACACCAATTAACGAAAGTCAGGACCGATGATATCGATGCGATCGGTACAGATGGCATCGACGCCCCAGCTCAGCAGCTCGCGCGCCCGCGCGGGCTGATTCACGGTGTAGACCAGAATATGCAGCCCCGCCGCCTTCAGCAGCGCGGTGCGTTGCGCATCCAGCAACTTGTGATTGAGATGGATCGAGACGCAATCCAGCTGCGACGTCAGCGCCTGCCAGTCCTCATGCCAGCTATCGAGCAACAACCCACGCGGCAGCTCTGGAACGGCCCGCATCGCCGCTTCCAGCGCCTCGAACGAAAACGAGGAGAGCAGCGGCGCGGTTTGTCCCTGCCACAGATCGCGCGCGGCTAATGCCACATCGCGCCCGGTTTCCACCTCTTTGCCGGTGGTCGGTTTGATTTCAATATTCGCCATCATCTGATGCTGACGGCAGCGCGCCGCCACATCGCTCAGCAGCGCCAGCGGTTCGCCTGCAAAATCTCCGCTGAACCAGCTACCGGCGTCGAGCTGCGCCAGTTTGTCCCACGGCAGATCGCCCGCGATGCCCCAGCCGTTGCTGGTGCGGTCGAGAGTGTCGTCATGCAGCAGGAAAATCTGCCGATCGTCGGAGAGTTTGGCGTCAAACTCGATCATCTGATGGCGATAATGCGCGCCCATATCAATGGCGGCGAGGGTGTTTTCCGGGGCCAGTTTACCGCCGCCACGATGGGCGACGATGGGCGGATAAGGCCAGTTGTGCTTACTCATTCCAGACGCTTTCCATGGGTAGAATCAAAAAAGTGTAACGCATCCGTCGGCAGATGGAGCCACAGCGTGCTGCCCGCCTGCGGGCGTTCGCTGTGCGGCAAACGTACCACCAATCGCGCATTACCGATACGACCATGCGCCAGATTATCGGCACCCAGCATCTCTAAGGTTTCCACCAGCAGCGGGATACCGCCCGCCTCGCGGCTGCTAAGCTGGATATGCTCCGGGCGAATGCCGAGCGTCAGCGGACGATTGGCCCACTTCGCTTTGCTGTCGCCGAGCGGCAGCGCATGTGACGCATCCAGCGTAAAACGCGTGCCATCGGCGTTAATCTGCCCCGGCAGCAGGTTCATGGCGGGCGCACCGATAAAGGACGCCACAAACTGGCTGGCCGGGCGTTCGTACACCTCAACCGGCGTTCCCACCTGCTCCACAATACCTTTGTTCATCACCATCACGCGCTGCGCCAGCGTCATTGCTTCCACCTGATCGTGGGTGACGTACAGGCTGGTGGTTTGCAGACGACGGTGCAGCTGTTGCAGTTCAAGGCGCATCTGCACGCGCAGACGCGCATCAAGATTCGACAGCGGTTCATCAAACAGGAATACCGCCGGTTCACGCACGATGGCGCGCCCCATCGCCACGCGCTGACGCTGGCCGCCGGACAGCTCGCGCGGGCGGCGCGTCAGCAGATGATCCAGCTCCAGGCTGCGGGCCGCCTCCAGCACGCGCTGGCGAATCTGTTCTTTGCCCATGCCACGGATTTTCAGGCCATAGGCCATGTTCTCTTCCACCGACATATGCGGGTAGAGCGCGTAGTTCTGGAACACCATAGCGATGCCGCGATCTTTCGGCTCCAGATCGGTGACGCGTTTGTCGTCGATATAGATATCGCCGGAGCTGACGCGCTCCAGCCCGGCCACCATACGCAACAGCGTAGATTTGCCGCAGCCGGAGGGACCAACCATCACCATAAATTCACCCTCGTTGATGGTGATGTTCAGGGGCTGAATGATCTGATTTTTGCCGTCATAGGACTTGGTGACGGTCTGAAGGGTTACGCCTGCCATTTTATTTCTCACTCTCCACCAGGCCACGCACAAAGGCACGCTGCATGACTAAAACCACCACCACCGGTGGGATCAGGGTTAATAACATTGCCGCCATCACTTCGTTCCACTGCGTCGGCCCGCCGCTGGTGTTGATCATACTTTTCACCCCGGCCACTGCGGTGCCAAGGCTGGCATCATTGATAATCAGCAGCGGCCACAGGTACTGGTTCCAGCCGTAGATAAAGGTGATAACGAACAGCGCCGCCAGATTGGTTTTCGACAGCGGCAGCACGATGTCCCAGAAGAAACGCATCGGGCTGGCACCGTCGATGCGCGCGGCTTCAATCAGCTCGTCCGGCAGCGACATAAAGAATTGACGGAACAGGAAGGTCGCGGTGGCCGATGCCATCAGCGGCAGCGTCAGGCCACTGTAGCTGTCCAGCATATGCAGCGTCGAAATCACCTCCACCGTCGGGAAAATACGCACTTCCACCGGCAGCATCAGGGTGATGAAGATCAGCCAGAAAAACAGCGTACGCAGCGGAAAACGGAACCACACCAGCGCAAACGCCGACAGCATCGAGACGGCAATTTTGCCCACGGTGATGCCAAGCGCCATCACCAGGCTGTTGAACAGCATCAGGCCAAAAGCCGGACCGCTGCCGTTAACGCCCTGGGTCCAGATGCGTGAAATGTTGTCCCACAAATGGTGGCCTGGGATCAGCGTCATCGGCACCTGATACACCGCGTTGTTATCCAGCGTCGCGGCAACGAAGGCGACATACAGCGGAAACAGAATGGTCAGCACGCCCAGTACCAGCAGCGTATGGCTGAAGATATCCAGCCCGCGTCGGTTCTCAATCATTGGTATTGCACCTTACGCTCGACAAAGCGGAATTGCAGGATAGTCAGGCCAATCACCAGCAACATCAGTACCACCGATTGCGCCGCCGACGAGGAGAGGTCCAGCCCGGTAAAGCCTTCGCGATAAATTTTGTAGATCAGCGTGGTGGTGGCCTGCACCGGACCGCCGCCGGTCGCCGCATCGATCACCGGGAAGGTGTCGAAGAAGGCATACACCAGGTTGACCACCAGCAGGAAAAAACTCACCGGGGTGATCAACGGCAGACTCAGGTTAAAGAAACGGCGCACCGGTCCGGCACCGTCAATCGCCGCCGCTTCCACCAGCGATTTGGGGATGGATTGCAGCGCCGCAAAGAAAAACAGGAAGTTGTAGCTCATCTGCTGCCAGATCGACGCCAGTACAATCAGGAACATCGCCTGACCGCTGTTTTGCGCGTAGTTCCAGTCGTAACCGATCTGATTGAGCAGATGGCTGAACAGGCCGAGACCTGGGTTAAACAGAAACATCCACAGCACCGCCGCCACCACCGGCGCCACCGCATAGGGCAGCAGCAGCAGGGTCTGATACAGCTTTTTCAGCCGCACCACGTAATCCACCAGCGCGGCCAGCAGCAGCGAAAACAACATGCCGCACACCGTCACCAGCGTGCTGAACTCAATGGTGGTCCAGAAGGACGCCAGGTAATACTCATCGCTGAACAGTCGTCTGAAGTTATCCAGTCCAACAAAGGTGCTGGAGAGACCAAACGGATCAAGGCTTTGCAGCGAATACCACAGCGCTTCACCCGCCGGCCACAGAAAGAAGATGGCGGTGATCACCAGCTGTGGCAGTACCAGCAGATAAGGCAGCAAACGGGAACGAAAAACGGGGCGTGATGATGAGGACATAGCAGACTCGGCCAGACAAAAAGATCGGGGCTGGCGATGAGGCCAGCCCCGGAGTGACGGTTACTTCACCTGCTGTTGAAAACGGCGCAGCAGTTCGTTTCCGCGTTTCACTGAGTTATCCAGCGCGGCCTGTGGTGACTGTTTGCCCGTCCACACGCCTTCCAGCTCCTCGTCCACGATGGTACGGATCTGCGGCATGTTGCCCAGACGCATCCCTTTGGTGAACGGCAGTGGATCTTTGTTCAGCATCTGACGCGTAGCGATGTCGGCGCCTGGGTTCTTGTCATAGAAGCCCTGCTGCTTAGTCAGCTCATATGCGGCGGTGGTGATCGGCAGATAGCCGGTTTTCTGATGCCATTCCGCGGCGATTTCCGGCTGTGCCAGGAACTGCATAAACTCGGCAACGCCTTTGTAGGTGCTGGCATCTTTGCCTTTCATCACCCACAGGCTGGCGCCACCGATGATGGCATTCTGCGGAGCGTTCGGCACCGTGGAGTCATACGGCATCATGCCGACGCCAAAGTTGAATTTGGCGTAGTGTTTGATATCCGCCAGCGAACCGGAAGAGGCGGTGGTGATACCGCAATCGCCGTTATAGAACTTGGCGGTGGATTCATCTTTACGGCCGAAGTAGGTGAAATCACCCTTCTTGTTCATGTCTTCCAGCATCTGGATATGGCGAACCTGGATCGGCTTGTTGAACTCCAGCACCGCGTCAGTGCCGTCAAAGCCGTTGTTTTTGGTTGCCACCGGCAGTGCGTGCCAGGCGCTGAAGTTTTCGATCTGGATCCAGCCCTGCCAGCCGCTGGCGTAACCGCAGGTCAGGCCCGCTTTACGCAGCGCATCGGCGTCTTTTGCCAGTTCCTGCCAGGTTTTCGGTGGCTGGTCCGGGTTCAGACCGGCTTTTTTGAAGGCGTCTTTGTTGTAGTACAGCACCGGCGTGGAGCTGTTGAACGGCTGGGAAATCAGATGGCCGCTGGAGTCGCTGTAGTAGCCCGCCACGGTGGGGACGAACTGTTTTTCATCAAACGCGATACCCGCGTCCTGGAATACCTGATGTACCGGCACGATGGCTTTGGAGGCCATCATGGTGGCCGTGCCGACTTCATACACCTGCAAAATGGCGGGCGCTTTGCCGGTACGGACCGCGGCAATCCCCGCTGCCAGGCTCTGTTCATAGTTGCCTTTGTAGACCGGGACGATTTTGTAATCCGGATGAGCCTGGTTAAAACGTTGTGCCAGAGAATCGACTTCTTTGCCTAACTCGCCTTCCATTGAGTGCCAGAAAGGGATCTCGGTAGCAGCCAGCGCATTACCGCTGAGCGCCAGACCAAGCAGTGCACTCATCAGGCGGGGACGAAGCGTAAAAGCGGACATAATGTTTTCCTGTGCGGGTAGGTACGCGCGAAATCGCGCATTTTTTTGTTCGCGAAGTAACATGACACGGGAAAATGACGGAAAAATAACAGGTTAATGACGGGAGTGTGACAGGAGAGTCTGGTTTAGATTGGTGCGGTCTTGCCAACCGCACATTACGTCGCGGCGCGATTTATCGCGCCGCGACGGGGTCAGGCACCTAAATAGGCGCTACGCACCGCTTCGTTGGACAGCAACGCTTCGCCCGAGTCCTCCAGCACTACGTGACCGTTCTCCAGCACGTAGCCGCGATCGGCCAGTTTCAGCGCCTGATTGGCGTTCTGCTCCACGAGGAAGATGGTCATCCCTTCGCTACGCAGCTGCTCAATGGTGTCGAAAATCTGCTGAATAATAATCGGCGCCAGACCGAGCGACGGCTCATCCAGCAGCAGCAGGCGCGGCTGGCTCATCAGCGCACGGCCAATCGCCAGCATCTGCTGCTCGCCGCCCGACATGGTGCCGGCACGCTGCACTTTACGCTCGGCGAGACGCGGGAACAGTTCATAAACGCGCTCAATGCGTTCCTGATACTGCGAACGGCTGGCAAAGAAACCGCCCATCGCCAGGTTCTCTTCCACCGTCATGCGCGAAAATACCCGACGTCCTTCCGGCACAATGGCGATCGCCTCACGCATGATGCGTGCGGTTTGCCAGTCGGTGATGATCTTGCCATCAAAGCTGATGGTGCCCTGAGTGGCGCGCGGTTCACCGCACAGCGTGCCGAGCAGCGTGGTTTTGCCCGCGCCGTTAGCGCCAATCAGCGTGACGATTTCGCCCTGATTGATATACAGGCTGACGTTATGCAGCGCCTGGATTTTGCCGTAATGGGCGCTGACGTTTTCAATGGTTAACATCGGGTTGGCCATCTTACGCCTCTCCTAAATAGGCACGGATCACATCCGGGTTATTACGAATCTCTTCCGGCGTGCCATTGGCCAGCGGCGTTCCCTGATTGACCACGTAGATGCGGTCAGAAATGCCCATCACCAGCTTCATATCATGCTCAATCAACAGCACCGACACCTTGTGCGTACCGCGCAGTTCGGCGATCAACTCGTCCAGTTCATGAGTCTCTTTCGGGTTGAGACCGGCGGCCGGTTCGTCCAGCATCAGGATCTCCGGGCGCGTCACCATGCAGCGCGCAATCTCCAGCCGACGCTGCTGACCATAGGCGAGGTTGCCCGCCTGGCGGTTAGCCAGCTCCAGCAGCCCGATGCGCTCCAGCCAGGTGGCGGCACGGTCCAGCGCTTCGCTCTCCCCTTTGCGGAACGCCGGGGTTTTGAACAGCCCGGAGAACACGCCGCTTTTCAGATGCTGATGTTGCGCCACCAGCAGGTTTTCAATCACCGTCATCTCGCGGAACAGGCGCACGTGCTGGAAGGTACGCACAATGCCCATGCGCGCAATTTTCTGCCCCGGCAACCCTGCCAGATGCTGATCGCGCAGCCTGATGCTGCCGCCGGTTGGCTTATAGAAACCCGTCAGGCAGTTGAACACCGTGGTTTTGCCTGCGCCATTCGGACCGATCAGCGACACAATTTCCTGCTCGCGCAGTTCCAGCGCCACGTTGTTGACCGCCAGCAGGCCACCAAAACGCATCATCAGGCCTTCGACGGCTAATAAAGGCTGACTCATGCCTGCTCTCCCGATTTACCCTGTTTCAGTTTCAGATGCGGACGTTTCATTGGCAGCAGACCCTGCGGTCGCCAAATCATCATCAGCACCATTAAGCCACCCAGCACCAACATACTGTATTCATTCAGATCACGCATCAGCTCGCGCGACACCACCAGCAGCACGGCGGCGAGGATCACCGCAAACTGCGACCCCATCCCGCCCAGCACCACAATCGCCAGCACAAACGCCGACTCGACAAAGGTGAAGGATTCCGGGCTGACAAAGCCCTGGCGCGCAGCAAACAGCGTACCGGCAAAGCCCGCAAAGGCGGCGCTGATGGTGAACGCCGTCAGCTTGATACGTGTCGGGCTGAGGCCGAGGGAACGGCAGGCGATTTCATCTTCGCGCAGCGCTTCCCAGGCGCGTCCCAGCGGCATACGCAGCAGACGGTTGATGATGATCAGCGTCAGCACCACCAGCAGCAGCGCCACCAGATAGAGGAAAATGACACGGTCATTGGGATCGTATTTCAGGCCAAACACCTGATGGAAGGTGCCCCAGCCGCCCTCGCTGACACTGCGGCCAAATTCCATGCCGAACAGCGTTGGTTTAGGGATTTGCGAGATGCCGTTCGGCCCCCCGGTAATGGCGGTGTTGTTGAGCAGCAGGATGCGCACAATCTCGCCAAAGCCAAGGGTGACAATCGCCAGGTAATCGCCGCGCAGACGCAGCACCGGGAAACCAAGCAGCAGACCAAACGCTGCCGCCACCAGCCCCGCCAGCGGCAGGCTCTGCCAGAAGCCGAAGCCGTAATAATGGTTGAGCAAGGCAAAGGTATAGGCGCCAATGGCGTAGAAGCCGCCATAACCCAGCACCAGCAGACCCGACAGGCCTACCACCACATTCAGGCCGAGGCCGAGCATGACGTAAATCAGCGTCAGGGTGGCGATATCGACGCTGCCGCGTGATACCAGGAACGGCCAGATCACCGCAGCGACGATCATCAGCACCATCACCAGCTTCTGCTTCGGTGTGGAACCATCAAAACCTGGCAGCACCAGACCACTACTGCCGAACTTCAGCTTGCCGTGCAACAGCGGACGCAGCAGCTGGAACAAAAACACCACGCCGCAACCGACAAAAATCCAGTTCCAGCGCACCGTACCGGCATTCGACACCACCAGTTTGGTGCCATCGAGATCGAGTCGCATCCCCATAAAGAAGGTGGCAAGCACCAGCAACATCACCGTGGAGATCACGGCGTTAACCAGACCGAGGCGCTTCATACTTTCTCCACCTCCGGACGGCCAAGGATACCGGTCGGCATCACCAGCAACACCACGATCAGCAGGGCAAACGAGACCACGTCTTTATATTCGGTGGAGAGATAGGCTGAGGTCAGAGCTTCGGCAATGCCCAGCACCAGTCCCCCAATCATCGCACCCGGAATGCTGCCGATGCCACCCAGCACCGCGGCGGTAAAGGCTTTCATGCCCGCCATAAAACCGATAAACGGGTTGATGGAGCCGTAGAACTGGCCCAGCAGCACGCCCGCTACCGCCGCCATGGCTGCGCCGATGACGAAAGTCAGCGAAATCACGCGGTCGGTGTTGATGCCCAGCAGGCTGGCCATTTTCAGGTCTTCAGCACAGGCGCGGCAGGCGCGGCCCATGCGCGAATAGCGAATGAACAGCGTCAGCGCCAGCATGGCGATAAAGGTCACTACCCAGATCATCAGCTGCATGGTCGAGAGCGTGGCGGCAAAGCCGTTGCTTTCGCCCAGCGTCCACTGGCCGGTGATCAGGCTCGGCAGCGCGAGATCGCGCGAGCCTTGTGTCAGGCTGACGTAGTTTTGCAGGAAGATCGACATCCCGATGGCGGAGATCAGCGCGATCAGACGCTTAGAGGATCGCACCGGCTTATACGCCACGCGCTCAATGCTCCAGCCGTAGGCGCTGGAGATAATGATCGCCATGACAAACCCGGCGGCAATCATCAGCCAAGTGGTGTCGATGCCCATCATCATCAGCGCGGCAATCACGATAAAGGAGACATAGCTACCGATCATGTACACCTCGCCGTGAGCGAAGTTGATCATGCCGATGATGCCGTAAACCATGGTGTAACCAATGGCGATCAGCGCATAGGTGCTGCCCAGGGTCACACCGTTGAACATCTGCTGGAGGAAATAGAGGAACTGCTCGGACATAATGAGGACCTACTCAGATACCATGAATTCCCGCTCCCACGGGTGGGAGCGGGCCAGGGAGAGGGGGAAGCGGCGCGGGAGTCCGTGCGCGCTGTCCCTCCCCCTCCCCCCTTCCACAAATGGAAGGGGGACAGTTTGTTAAATTACTTAATGGCGGTAGATGAACCGTCTTTATGCCATTTGAAGATGCCGAATTCGAAGCCTTTCAGGTCACCTTTTTGGTCCCAGCTCAGGTTGCCCATCACGGTCGGCACTGGCGCGCCCTCTTTCAGGTTCTTCGCAATGGCATCTGGCTCGTCGCTCTTGCTGCGCTCGATACCCGCCACCAGCGACTGAATCGCCGCGTAAGTTGTCCAGACGAACGGACCGGTCGGATCTTTGCGGTTTGGCGCGGTGTTAGCTTTGATCGCCTCGACAATCGCTTTGTTGTCCGGCAGCTGGTCATAACGCTTCGGCAGCGTCACGTAGATACCTTCAGAAGCATCACCGGCGATGTTAGACAGTGAGGCGTTGCCCACGCCTTCCGGCCCCATAAAGCCCGCTTTCAGGCCTGCCGCTTTCGCCTGGCGCAGAATCTGACCCATTTCCGGGTAGTAGCCACCGTAGTAAACGAAATCGACGTTCTCTTTCTTCAGGCGTGCAATCAGGGTTGAGAAATCTTTATCACCGGCGGTGATACCTTCGAACAGCACCACGTTGCCGCCCTTCGCTTTCAGGGTTTTCTGTACGGATTCCGCCAGACCCTGACCGTACTGCTGCTTGTCATGCACCACAGCGATACGTTTCGGTTTGATTTCGTTGAGAATGTAGTTGGCCGCGGTCGGACCCTGGTCGGAATCGAGGCCAGTGGTGCGCAGCACATCAGCATAACCGCGTGCGGTCAGCTCCGGTGCGGTCGCCGCCGGGGTGATCATCAGCACGCCTTCATCATTATAAATGTCAGAAGCCGGTTGCGTTGAAGAGGAGCAGAGGTGGCCGATAACGTATTTGATGCCGTCGTTCACCACCTTGTTGGCAACCGCTACCGCCTGTTTCGGGTCGCAGGCGTCGTCATATTCCACGCCCACCAGCTTGTCGCCGTTGACACCGCCTTTCGCATTGATGTCCTTAATTGCCTGCGCCGCACCGGTAAATTGCATATCACCGTACTGGGCGACCGGGCCGGTTGCCGCACCCACGATGGCAATTTTGATGTCTTTTGCCAGCACCGCGTGGCTCATCGCCAGCGCCACGCAACCCGCCAGTAATGCGCGTCCTTTACTCATTTTCATACGAACTTCCCCATCTGTTGTGTCGTGTCTGTTGTGAGTTTGTTTATTTTCTGCCAGTAAAAGAGGAAAACTGATTCAGGAATAAGGAGTTAGCGCACTTTTCTGGCATTTATTGGTAATAAGGCTTTATTTTTCAGGTTATTAAACAGGAACTTTCTTCTGTAAATCAACTGACATATTCAGAAATGGCCGGATGAAACAGCACAATCATCTGGTTGTTATGGCCGCATTTTCGCCAACTTTCCAGCGAATTATGCTGGCTATTTATTCAACCATCTGCCTGTTCCACCATCATTCTGGCAAACTGGCTGGCGTTTGACCTATTTTTATCAAAAAAAAGTGACAGCGCTCTGACTGTCTAAATTCGCTACACTATGCCCTTTGCACTAGTACAGGCAGGAGTAATGAAGCTCACTATTCAGCGCTTAACATCGTTGACGACGCAGGATCGTATCGATCTGACCAAAGTCTGGCCGGAGATGGATATTGCGCAGCTGGAAGCCCAGCTGAGTGAAACGCAGCGTGTCTATGCCGCGCGTTTTAATCAACGTCTGCTGGCGGCCCTGCGGCTGACCATCAGCGGCACTCAGGGGAAAATCACCCATCTCAAGGTGCGTGAAGTCACCCGTCGCCGCGGGGTGGGGAAATATCTACTTGAGGAGACGCTGGCGCAGAACAGCGCGCTGGCGGAGTGGTGGATTGCCGATGAGGGAACGGACGATCAGGCCGTGCGCGCCGCGTTTATGCAGGCCTGCGGCTTTCGCGCGCAGGCCGATGGCTGGACGCGCTGAACGACAGACATAAAAAAAGGCGACTGTAAAAGTCGCCCTTTTTTTGCCCGTTGATTATCAGGCTTCAATCGCCATACGCAGTTTCTTCATGGCGTTCTTTTCCAGCTGGCGTACACGCTCTGCGGAAACGCCGTATTGATCGGCCAGTTCCTGCAAGGTGGTTTTGTTCTCTTCATCCAACCAGCGTGCGCGGATGATATGCTGGCTACGCTCGTCCAGGCCCTGCATCGCATCACTGAGTTTATCAGCAGCGTGTGCATCCCAGTTGTCCTCTTCGATGCCATCGGCAAAGTCGGAGGTTTTATCCTGCAGATACAGCACCGGGGCCATGGTTTTGCTTTCGCCATTTTCGTCGTCAGACGACATGTCAAAAGTCATGTCCTGTGCCGCCATGCGGGATTCCATTTCACGCACGTCTTTGCTGCTCACGCCCAGCTCACGCGCCACCATTTCAACTTCGTCCTGGTTGAACCAACCCAGACGCTGCTTAGATTTACGCAGGTTAAAGAACAGCTTACGCTGTGCTTTGGTGGTGGCGACCTTCACGATACGCCAGTTACGCAGCACGTATTCGTGAATCTCAGCTTTAATCCAGTGCACGGCAAAGGACACCAGGCGCACACCCACTTCAGGATTGAAGCGACGCACCGCCTTCATCAGGCCGATGTTACCTTCCTGAATCAGGTCTGCCTGTGGCAAGCCGTAACCGGAATAGTTACGAGCGATATGAACTACAAAGCGCAGATGAGACAGGATCAGCGTCTTAGCCGCATCCAGATCGCCCTGGTAATGCAGCCGTTCAGCCAGCGCTTTTTCCTCTTCCGCCGACAGCATCGGCCAGACGTTAGCAGCCCGAATATAAGATTCCAGGTTGCCAAGAGGAGCAATAGCTAAAGTTTGCATTTCTTTGGTCATTCAAACCCTCACAAAATCAGTGGAATTGCTGCACGTATCTTTCCCTGAGCAGACGATACAGTATGTCAACGTCGCTGGAAATCCGAAAGCAATCTGTGCTACCGAACTTAGAGATTAAAGTTATCCACAAGTTCAATCATAGCAGTGAATATTTTACACACAGATGACAGGAAGGGAAGCGGAGAAAAAATCCTCTGCGCCCGAATGTCGGCAGCAGAGGATCATTATACCAAAAAAATGTTGCAGGCGTTTACTGCGGCGTAAATCGACGTAAATGTTGTACCGTCGCCAGCCAGGCGGCAATCCAGCCGATGATGGCGGCAATCAGCAGCAACAGCAGCCCTTCGTCCCAGGAAAAGCCTTCCAGAACAAAGGTCGTACCGAATACCGATGCCACATTTGCCACCACCGATTGCAGGCGCAGCACCAGCACTTCGGACAGCAGCAGCGACAGCACCGCGCCGCTAAAGCCCAGCAATGCCCCACCATACAGGAACGGCCGCAGGATAAAACCGTCGGTCGCGCCAATCAGTTTCTGCACATTGATGGTATCGCGTCGGGCAAAGATGCTGAGGCGCACGCTGTTGCCAATCACCAGGAACACCGCAATCACCATCAGCAGGCCAATCATCGAAGCAATCTGTCCGACTAACCCGGTCAGCGCCGCCAGGCGGGCAAACCAGCTGTCATCCATCCGCACTTCATCGACGCCCTGCACCTTCGCCACGCGATCGCGCAGATCCGCCATGGTGTTGGAGTTCTGGAAATTCAGCTTCGGTGTGATGATCGCCACCGCCGGCAACGGATTCTGCTCCAGCATATCCATCGCGCCGCCGAAACCAGACCAGTTGCGGAACTCGTTGAGCGCCTCTTCGCGCGTCAGATAATTGACGTTATCCACGCCATCGAGCTGCTTGAGCTGCGCGGTGACGTTCTCTGCGGCGCTGTCATCCAGCGTTTTAGAGAGATACACCGTCAGCTGCGGCGCCGGATACCACTGGGTCGCCGCCTGGCTGACGTTTTTCCATACCATGTAGCAGACGCTCGGCAGCGTCAGCGAGATAGCAATCACCATCACCGTCAGCAGCGTCGCCAGCGGCTGACGCCACATATCGGAAAGGGTGCCGCGCAGCGCGTAGCGCCACTGTTCCTGCCAGCCGCCCTTCAGCGCTTTGCTTTTCGAAGGCTGTTTCGCTTTCGGCGCAGGTGCGCGCTTATTGCGTTTATTGACCATCGTGGCCTCCGTGCAGGCGTCCCTGATTGAGCGTCATCATGCGGTAATTGCGACGGGAAATCAGTCCCATGTCATGTGTTGCCATCAGCACCGTGACGCCAACGCGGTTGAACTCTTCAAACAGCCGCAGAATGTCTTCTGACAGCGCATCGTCGAGGTTACCGGTAGGTTCATCCGCCAGCAGCACCGCAGGTTTATTCACCACCGCACGCGCGATCCCGACACGTTGTTGTTCACCGCCAGAGAGCTGAATCGGGAAACTTTTCGCTTTGTCGAGCAGACCGACTTTATCCAGCGCCGCCGACACGCGACGACGGATATCTTCCCCGCTGGCACCCGAAATAATCAGCGGGATTGCCACGTTGTCATACACCGAACGATCCATCAGCAGATGGTGATCCTGGAAGATCATGCCAATCTGACGACGTAAAAAGGGCACTTCGCTGTTCCGCAGCCGGGTGATGTCGTGTCCGCTGAACCAGATCTGCCCGGCGCTCGGGCGCTCAATGCCACAAATCAGCTTCAGTAAGGTACTTTTCCCCGCGCCAGAATGGCCGGTCAGAAACGCCATTTCGCCGGGGCGCAGATGAAAATCCACGCCCTGGAGCGCCTGACGTCCGCCCAGATATGCCTTACTGACCTCTTCAAAGCGAATCATCCCAATTAGTCCTCTCGGGCAAACAGTGCCTCAATAAAGTCTGCGGCCTTAAACGGCCGTAAATCCTCGATGCCTTCCCCAACACCGATATAACGAATCGGAATGCCAAACTGATCGGCAACCGAGAAGATCACACCGCCTTTTGCGGTGCCATCCAGTTTTGTCAGCGTGATACCGGTCAGACCCACCGCTTCGTGGAACAGTTTGGCCTGGCTGATGGCGTTCTGCCCGGTGCTGGCGTCGAGGGTCAGCATCACTTCATGCGGCGCTTCCTCATCCAGCTTCTTCATCACGCGGGTAATCTTTTTCAGTTCTTCCATCAGGTGCGATTTGTTCTGCAAACGCCCGGCAGTATCGGCGATCAGTACATCAACCTGACGCGCTTTCGCGGCCTGGATGGCATCAAAAATCACCGATGCGGAATCCGCGCCGGTATGCTGCGCCACCACCGGAATGTTGTTGCGCTGGCCCCACACCTGGAGCTGTTCAACCGCCGCGGCGCGGAAGGTATCGCCCGCCGCCAGCATCACCGATTTCCCCTCGGCCTGGTACTGACGCGCCAGCTTGCCGATGGTGGTGGTTTTACCCACGCCGTTGACGCCAACCATCAGAATGACGAACGGCGTTTTGCCTGCGACATTCAGCGGTGCATCCACTTTCTCCAGAATGCCGGCCATTTCGGCTTTCAGCAGGCCGTAGAGCGCTTCTGCATCACGCAGCTGCTTACGGTTCGCCTGCTGAGTCAGATTGGTGATGATGCGACGGGTCGTTTCGACGCCCACGTCAGCAATCAGCAGCTGCTCCTCAAGCTCCTCGAACAGATCGTCATCGATTTTCTTGCCGCGGAACAGACCGATAAATCCGGAACCGAGATTTTCACGGGTTTTTACCAGGCTGCGTTTCAGACGGGCAAAGAAGCCCTCTTTGGTGGGACGCTCCTGCTCCTGCGCAACAATCGGTGCGGCTGCCAGCGGCAGATCGCTGACGGTGTCCTGCACCTCTTCAGCCTCCGCTTCCGGCTCGCTTTCCGCCAGTGCCAGCGCTTCGAGTTCTTCATCGCTCAGCGCGGCATCGTCTTCTTCCTGCGCCAGCTCTTCCAGCTGCGGCGTTTCTTCAATCGGCGCAACCTCAGGATGGGCGATCTCTTCCGGCAGCACCTCTTCAGCAATCGCCGTGACCGGCGCGGCTTCGGCGATCGGTTCTACTTCGGCGATCGGTTCAGCTTCGGCGATCGGTTCGGCTTCCGCCTGCTGCTCTGCCACCTGTTCGGTGACGGCTACGGTTGCTTCCGCCTGCGCTTCGGCGCGATCTAACGCGCTCTCTTCAACGGCTGGCTCCTGCGCCACGTCGGCAGGTTGCTGCTGCTCATCCGCAGGCTGTTGCGTCTCTTCTTCTTTGCCAAAGCCTAGCCAGGAAAAAAAGCCGCGTTTTTTCTCTTTTGCCATTGTGTGACTACACTCCTCGATGGCTTATTCCCGGTAGCACGCTGTTCCCAGGGGATAAAAAATTCAATTTGAAGGCTTCAGCCGCGTAAAAATCAGTGAATTACGCACGCTATACCAACTCAGTAGTCTAACACTTTC
Organism: Pantoea sp. X-Soil-TKNS-1207; assembly: GCF_059730485.1. Taxonomy (NCBI): domain Bacteria; kingdom Pseudomonadati; phylum Pseudomonadota; class Gammaproteobacteria; order Enterobacterales; family Erwiniaceae; genus Pantoea; species Pantoea sp. X-Soil-TKNS-1207. Next base: position 330,136 of record NZ_AP035958.1, on the reverse strand, counting down.
CAGCCAGCGCACCACAGCACCCTTTTTTAACGTTTCTTCTGCCTGCTACGCCCGTTAAACTACGCAACAAATTATGACGAGTTGTGAGTGAAATGAGTAAATCCCCCCGCAGCAGCGGCGCTGCTGGTCAGATCCGCATCATTGGCGGACAATGGCGCGGCCGTAAATTACCGGTGCCCGATAGCGCAGGCCTGCGCCCGACCACCGATCGCGTACGTGAAACGCTGTTTAACTGGCTGGCGCCAGATATTCAGCAGGCGCGCTGCCTCGATTGCTTTGCGGGCAGTGGCGCGCTCGGGCTGGAAGCGCTGTCGCGTTTTGCCGCCTCCGCCACGCTGCTGGAGCTGGAACGCCCGGTGGCGCAGCAATTGATGCAAAACCTGCAAACGCTGCGCGCCAGCAACGGCAAGGTGGTGCAGACCAATACGCTGCAATGGCTGAGTCAGCCAGGCGAGGCCTTTGACGTGGTGTTTGTCGATCCGCCGTTTCGTAAGGGATTGTTGCAGGAGACGCTGACGCTGCTGGAACAGAATGGCTGGCTGGCGGATGAGGCGTTGATTTACGTCGAAAGCGAAGTGGAACATGGCGCGCTGCCGGTCCCGGCCAACTGGGATTTGCACCGCGAAAAAATTGCCGGACAAGTGGCTTATCGTTTATATCAGCGCCAACAAGGAGATGTGTAATGTGGCTTAATCTGGGACGTTTATTGATGATCTGCGTCTGGGCATTTTTGCTGTTAAATCTGGTCCACCCGTTCCCTGCGCCGCTGCGCTATTTCGTGAACGTGGCGTTGTTCTTTATGGTGATTATGCACGGATTGCAGCTGGTGCTGCTGCGCGCCACTCAGCCTAAGGACGCGCCGAAACTGGGGGGCGCCACCCAATGGAAGATTTTCTTTTTCGGTGTGTTTGAGCTGCTGGCGTGGCAGAAGAAACATTATCCGAAAGGATAAATTGCCGGGTGCACATAAATGCGCACCCTACGGCGCAGGGTCGGCATTCATGCCGACCTGGCCACGTTATTGCGCCGGCGTAAAACTCACAAACCGCGTGCCCTTCAGCTTCAGCTCACCCTTCACGCCTTTATCCATCTGGTGATAATCGCCCGCATCAACGATGAGCTTGAAATCTCCCGCCCCATTCAGCGGATGGAACCAGGCTTCATACTTCATATCTTCCCCGGCAATCACTTCCCGCTGACGCGAGCGGCGATTCGGTGACGGATATTCGCGCTTGGTTTTCACTTCAACACTCAGGGTGCGGATCGGGGAAGCATCGTTCACCGCGGTCTCACGGCGTTGCTTAATAAACTGACGGGTCGCCAAAACGGCAATAATCGCCAGAACGATAAAAAAGAGTAGCGGTGGTTTGCTCATGTTTTCTCTCGTGCTTTGCGCTAATGTCGGAAGGGTAAAGAGGATAAAGGATACAACCAGAGTTGCCCGATTGTCACATTCACCGCCGGTAACTTACACTGGGATCGCGATTTTGGGAAAATTCATCAGACTGGCGGACAAAACGTCCAGAAAAGGGAGAAAACATGCTTTGGTCTTTCCTTGCCGTACTTTTTTCCGGTTGGCTCTATGTCGATGCGTCATACCGCGGCCCGCAATGGCAGCGCTGGCTGTTTAAACCCGTCACCTTATTGCTGCTGGTCGCCTGGGCCTGGCAAGCGCCCACGTTCAACACCACCGACTATCTGATTCTGGCGGGTCTGGTGGCGACGCTGGTTGGCGATGCGCTGACGCTGTTGCCGCGCCAGCAGATGCTGTACGCGCTGGGAGCGTTCTTTTTATCCCACCTGCTCTACACCATCAGCTTCGCCGCGCATATGACCATGTCGTTCTTCTGGCCGATTCCGCTGACGCTGCTGGTGATTGGCCTGCTGTTGATTGGCATCATCTGGACGAAGCTGGAGGAGCTGCGCTGGCCGGTTTGTACCTTTATCGGTATGACGCTGGTGATGAACTGGATGGCAGCCGAGAACTACTTCTTCCGCCCTACCGATTTCAGCTTCTCGCTGCTGGTGGGAGCCGGGTTGTTGTTGCTGGCGAATATCGTCTGGTTTATCTCGCATTATCGCCGCCGTTTCAGCGCCGATAGCGCCATCGTGGCTGCCTGCTACTTCGCCGGTCACTTTATGATCGTGCGTTCCCTGTGGCTCTACTGAAGAAAAAGTAACCTTAACGCTTGACTCTGGAGTGCACTCCAGAGTGTAGCATCAGGGTGCGGGTCATTCCCCCGCCCCTGAATCCGGAGGTTACATGCATCAACATTCTCATGCCTGCCGCTGTGGCAAAAGCCACGGCAAACCGCAGCCGCTGTGCGCCATCAGCAGCGCACGTCCGGTGACGCTACAGATTTCCGCCGCGCAGCCGGTGACGCCCGAAAGCAGTTGCAGCTGCTGTGACAGCGGCAGTCCGGGCGGCGACGCCGACGAAGAGAGCGACAGGCCCAGCCCCAGCGCACAGCAATTCCGCTGGCAAATTGCCGGTATGGATTGCCCGAGCTGCGCGCGCAAAATCGAAAACGCGGTACAAAAGCTGCCGCAGGTGCGCACCGCGCGCGTCATCTTTGCCAGTGAAAAGCTGGTGGTTGACGCTGAAAAAGATATTCGTCCGGCCATTGAACAGGCGGTAAAAAACGCCGGGTTCAGCCTGATCTCCACCGATCCTCAGACACCACCGTCACGGCTGAAAGAAAACGCCGGTTTGCTGCTGCTAACCCTGCTGATGCTCGCCAGCTGGCTGCTGAGCCAGTTTGCTCCGGTCTGGGGCGATCGCCTGTTTATTGCTACCACCCTGATTGGCCTGCTGCCGATCGCGCGGAGTGCGTGGCGTCTGCTGCGTAGCGGCTCCCCCTTTAGTATCGAAACCCTGATGACGCTGGCTGCCGCTGGCGCGCTGGTGATTGGCGCACATGCCGAAGCCGCGATGGTGCTGCTGCTGTTTCAGCTGGGCGAACGGCTGGAAGCCTATGCCGCCGCCCGCGCCCGCCGTGGCGTGACCGCGCTGATGGCGCTACGCCCGGACAACGCCACGCGGCTGCGTGGCGCGCTGCGTGAACAGGTCGCGCTGACGGCGTTGCAGCCCGGTGATGTGATTGAAGTGGCTGCGGGAGGGCGTCTGCCCGCCGATGGCGCGTTGCTTACCGCCGCCGCCAGCTTTGACGAAAGCGCCCTGACCGGTGAATCGGTGCCGGTGGCGCATCAGTCTGGCGATACGGTGATGGCCGGCGCCACCAGCGTTGATCGTCTGGTCACCCTGAAGGTGATCTCCGAACCGGGCCACAGCGCCATTGACCGTATTCTGCAACTGATTGAGGAAGCCGAAAGTCATCGCGCGCCGGTCGAACGCTTTATCGATCGCTTCAGCCGCGTCTACACCCCGGCCATTATGCTGCTGGCGCTGCTGGTAATGACGCTGCCGCCGCTGCTGGGCGGCGGTGACTGGCTGCCGTGGATTTACAAAGGGCTGACGCTGCTGCTGATTGGCTGCCCCTGTGCGCTGGTGATCTCCACCCCAGCCGCCATCACCTCCGGGCTGGCCGCGGCCGCACGCCAGGGCGCGCTGATCAAAGGCGGCGCCGCGCTGGAACGCCTCAGCCGCGTCAGCATGATGGCGTTCGATAAAACCGGCACGCTGACCGAGGGCAAGCCGCAGGTAACCGATGTGCTGACCTTCAGCAGCACCGCGCAAAATCAGCTGCTGGCGCTGAGCGCCGCCGTTGAGCAGGGTTCCAGCCATCCGCTGGCGCTGGCGATTGTGGCGGAAGCCGCCCGCCGTCAGCTTGCCCTGCCCGCGGCCAGCAACCAGCACACGCTGGCAGGCAGCGGTATCCAGGCGCAGATTGACGGCGTCAGCTATCAGCTGCTGGCCCCGCGTGAAGTGAAAAACCTGATCGATGCGCAGCAGCAGGCCATCGCGCAGCATGAAGCGCAGGGCAAAACCGTGGTGGTGCTATTGCAGGATGGTCGCCCGCTCGGCCTGCTGGCGTTGCAGGATCGGCTACGTGCCGAGGCCGTCAGCGCGCTGGCGGAGCTGCAAAAACTCGGCATCGGCAGCCTGATGCTGACCGGCGATAACCCGCGCGCCGCCGCCGCGATTGCAGCTGAACTCAACATTGATTACCGCGCTGGGCTGCTGCCCGCCGCCAAGGTGGAGGCGGTACGCGCGCTTGACGCCCGACAGGCGCTGGCGATGGTGGGCGACGGTATCAACGATGCGCCGGCGATGAAGGCCGCCACGCTGGGGATTGCCATGGGCAGCGGCACCGACGTGGCGCTGGAGGCCGCCGATGCGGCGCTGACGCAAAACCGGCTGGCGATTCTGCCACGTACCGTGGCGCTGGCGCGCCGTACACGCCGCATCATCCGGCAAAATATCGCGCTGGCGCTCGGGCTGAAGGCGTTGTTCCTGGTGACGACCCTGCTTGGTTTTACCGGTTTGTGGCTGGCGGTGCTGGCAGATTCCGGGGCCACGGCGCTGGTGACCGCCAATGCGCTGCGCTTGCTGCGTTCCCGCTAAGGAAGAATGAACGGATGCCTGCTCTCAGGCATCCGTTCCTTTCTGAATCAGATAGTGGTACGGCAGGGTTTCCGTCTGCTGCGCCAGCAGCGTATGTTCCATAAAGCGGCAAAAGCCGGGAATATCACGCGTGGTCGCCGGATCGTCGGCGATAATCAGCAGGGTTTCACCGGCCTGCATCTGGCGCACGGTTTTACGCACCATCATCACCGGCTCCGGGCAACGTAAGCCAAGGGCATCGAGGGTGTGGTCCGGCGCGGAAAAGGGATCGCTCATGATTCTCTGTCTGTTTTACAAGGGAGGGCGCTCATTCTAGCGCGCTCATTCACCAGCGCAAGGCGATAACGATTGCGTTAAAATTAACCATTGCATAAATCGCACAACGCGATAATATGCCGCCGATTTTTCGTTTACCGTCGCAACCAACCGCGGCCCTGGGTTCCCTCACCCCATCATTAAAAAGGCTCAATATGATCGCTTTTTCTCCGCGTCAGCGCATGTATGCGCTGTTTTGGCTGTCGCTTTTTCACCTGCTGGTGATCACCTCCAGTAACTATCTGGTGCAGTTGCCGGTGGCCATTTTTGGCTTCCACACCACCTGGGGCGCGTTCAGCTTTCCGTTTATTTTCCTCGCTACCGATCTCACCGTGCGCATTTTTGGCGCGCCGCTGGCACGCCGCATTATCCTGGCCGTGATGATCCCGGCGCTGTTTATCTCTTACATCGTCTCCTGCGTGTTTTATCAGGGCGAATGGCAGGGCTGGGCGTCGCTGGAGCAGGTGAATCTGTTTGTCGCACGTATCGCCAGCGCCAGCTTTATGGCCTATGCGCTGGGGCAGATTCTGGATGTGCACGTATTTAACCGTCTGCGCCGTTTGCCGCAGTGGTGGATTGCACCGGCCGCCGCGATGTTCCTTGGCAATATCAGCGATACGCTGGCCTTCTTCTTTATCGCCTTCTACAAAAGCCCCGACCCGTTTATGGCCCAGCACTGGGTGGAGATCGCGCTGGTGGATTACAGCTTCAAGGTGCTGATCTGCATGATTTTCTTCCTGCCAGCCTATGGTGTGCTGCTCAACGCTGCGCTGAAGCGTATGGCGGAGCGTAGCGCCCAGCGTCAAATGAATTTCGGCTAATTGCACGTAGAGCATCCGTCCCACGCACGCTAAGATTTCCTGACAAACCGGCGGTTGCTTTTGACCGCCGATTTCGATTTGATAACGCCTGACTGGAATCTTGTGAAAGGGATAAGAATGCGAAATTTAGTGAAATATGCGGGCATTGGCCTGTTGGTATTTGGCCTCGCGGCTTGTGACCAGAAGAAAGATGACGCGCCAGCGGCTGACAATGGCGCCAGCGCCAGCCAGTCAAGCCAGACGATTAATCTGATGGACGGTAAACTGAGCTTCACCCTGCCTGCGGGTATGTCTGACAAAAGCGGCAAACTCGGTTCAGAATCAACCAATATGCACGTATACGCCGATCAGACCGGCGCGCGCGCGATTATCGTGATTGCCGGCGATCCGACCAATGAAGCGCTGGATTCACTGTCACAGCGTCTGGAGCAGCAGCAGCGCAACCGCGATCCGCAGTTGCAGGTCGTGGCGAACAAAGCGGTGACGCTTAATGGTCAGCCTGCTCAGCAGCTGGATACGGTGATCTCCGCTAACCACCAGACCTCCTGGTCGTCCGTCATTCTGGCGAAAGTGGACGGCAAACTGCTGACCCTGCAAATCACCCTGCCCGCTGACAATCAGCAGCAGGCGCAAAGCGATGCAGACAATATCGTTAAAAGCATCACGCTGAAATAGTGATGCGTATGAATGCGCACCCTACGTTGTCCTGTAGGGAGGCATTCATGCCGACCCGCCAAATCCCAGGCGCGATTTATCGCGCCGTCACAACCTCACCGGCGAAATATGCCAGATCTCATCGGCATACTCCTGAATGGTACGGTCCGCCGAGAAATACCCCATATTGGCGATATTAAGCGCCGCACGCCGTTGCCACTCATCCGGCTGTCGATACAGCTTATCCACTTTGTCCTGGGTATTAACGTAGCTGCGGTAATCCGCCAGCAGCTGGTAGTGATCGCCAAAGTTGACCAGCGCATCGAACAGGTTGCGGTAGCGTCCTGGCTCCTGTGGGCTGAACAGTCCGCTGGCGATTTGCGTCAGCGCCTGATGCAGCTCGGCATCTTCCTCGTAGTATTTACGTGGGTTGTAGCCATCCTTACGCAGTTTCTCCACCTGCGGCGTGGTGTTGCCGAAGATAAAGATATTTTCTGCGCCGACGTGCTCGCGCATTTCTACGTTGGCGCCATCCAGCGTACCAATGGTTAACGCGCCGTTCAGACCGAATTTCATGTTACTGGTGCCGGACGCCTCGGTGCCTGCGGTGGAGATCTGCTCGGAGAGATCTGCCGCCGGGATAATGATCTGCGCCAGGCTGACCCCGTAGTTGGGAATAAACACCACCTTCAGTTTGTTCTTCACATCAGGATCGTTGTTGATCACCTTCGCCACATCGTTGATCAGATGGATGATGTGCTTAGCCACGTAATATGCCGACGCCGCTTTCCCGGCGAAGATATTCACGCGCGGCACCCAATCGGCATTCGGATCGGCCTTGATGCGGTTGTAGCGGGTGATCACATGCAGCACGTTCAGCAGCTGACGTTTGTATTCATGGATACGTTTGATTTGCACATCAAACAACGCGTGAGGATCGAGCACGATGTCGAGGTTCTTCGCCACCCAATCCGCGAGGCGTTTTTTGTTGGCAAATTTGGCATCGGCAATCTGTTCGATAAAGGCCGGGTAATCAATCTGCGGCGTTAAGTCGCTGAGCTGGCTGAGATCGGTACGCCAGGTGCGGCCAATGGCTTCATCCAGCACCTCAGACAGGGCCGGGTTGGCCAGCGCCAGCCAGCGGCGCGGCGTCACGCCATTGGTTTTATTGCAGAAACGGCCAGGGAATAATCGGGCGAAATCGGCAAACAGCGACTGCACCATCAGGTTGGAGTGCAGCTCAGAGACACCGTTCACCTTATGGCTCACCACCACCGCCAGCCACGCCATTCGTACCTGACGGCCATTGTTCTCATCAATGATCGAGATACGCGACATCAGATCCCAGTCATCCGGGTAATATTCCTGAATGGTTTTCAGGAAGTAGTCGTTGATTTCAAAGATGATGCTGAGATGACGCGGCAGGATCTTACCGATCATATCTACCGGCCAGGTTTCCAGCGCTTCGGTCATCAGCGTGTGGTTGGTGTAGGAGAACACCTGGCAGGTCACTTCAAACGCATCGTCCCAGGTAAATTTCTGCTCGTCGATCAGCAGGCGCATCAGCTCCGGGATCGCCAGCACCGGATGGGTATCGTTCAGATGGATGGCGATTTTATCCGCCAGATTGTCCCACGTCTGATGCATCTGCCAGTGGCGGTTGAGGATGTCCTGCACCGTCGAGGAGACAAGGAAATACTCCTGACGCAGGCGCAGTTCGCGGCCGGAATAGGTGGAGTCGTCGGGATACAGCACGCGCGACACGTTTTCCGAGTGGTTTTTATCTTCCACCGCCGCGAAGTAGTCGCCCTGATTGAATTTACCGAGGTTGATTTCGTTACTGGCCTGCGCGCCCCACAGCCGTAGCGTGTTGGTGGCATCGGTGTCGAAACCGGGAACGATCTGATCATAGGCAATCGCGAGGATCTCTTCGGTTTCGATCCAGCGCAGTCGGCTGCCTTCATGCTGCACACGGCCGCCAAAACGCACTTTGTAGCGGGTGTTAAAACGCTGGAACTCCCACGGGTTACCATATTCCAGCCAGTAATCCGGCGATTCGCGCTGCTGGCCGTCGACAATATTCTGCTTAAACATGCCGTAATCGTAACGGATACCGTAGCCGCGACCCGGCAGGCCGAGCGTCGCCAGCGAATCGAGGAAGCAGGCGGCAAGGCGTCCGAGACCGCCGTTGCCGAGACCGGGATCGTTCTCTTCTTCCATCAGTTCGCTGAGATCAAGCCCCATCTCATCCAGCGCCTGATTGAGGTCGTCATAAATCCCCATCGCCAGCAGCGCGTTACCCAGCGTGCGGCCCATCAGGAACTCCATCGACAGGTAATAAACCTGGCGCACATCCTGCGACAACTGCGCACGGCTGGAACGCAGCCAGCGCTCTACCATGCGGTCGCGGACCGCCAGCAGCGAGGCGTTGAGCCACTCATGCTTATTGGCGATGGAGGGATCTTTGCCGATGGTGAACATCAGCTTATAGGCTATCGAGTGCTTCAGCGCTTCAACCGTCAGTGTGGGTGAGGCATAGGTGAAAGGTGCGTTCATATCCGGTATCCCAATATCATTACAGCAAACGTTGATAAAGATCGCGGTAGGCTTGTGCAGCCACCTGCCAACTAAAATCCATCCCCATCGCCTGACGCTGAACATAACGCCAGAGTGAAGGACGTGACCACAGAACAAAAGCGCGCCTTATCGCTCTGAGCAACGACCAGGCATTACTGTCTTCGAAGCTAAAGCCGCTGGCGATACCATCCGCCAGGTTTTCCAGCGAGCTATCGCTCACCGTATCCGCCAGCCCGCCGGTCCGGCGCACCAGCGGCAAGGTGCCGTATTTCAGACCATACAGCTGGGTTAAGCCGCACGGCTCGAAGCGGCTCGGCACCAGAATCACATCCGCCCCGCCGACAATGCGGTGCGAAAAGGCTTCGTGATAGCCAATCTGCACGCCGACGCTGCCAGGATGTTCCGCCGCTGCCGCCAGAAAGCCCTGCTGCAACTCGGCATCCCCCTGCCCCAGCAGCACCAGCTGGCCGCCCTGCGCCAGCAAACCGGGCAGCGCTTCCAGTACCAGATCTAAACCTTTTTGCCGCGTTAAGCGACTGATCACAGCAAAAACCGGCACTTTGTCATCAACTTTCAACCCCATGGCGATTTGCAGCTGACGTTTGTTCTCGGCTTTGCTTTCCAGCGTGTCACGGTTGTAACGCGCGGTCAGCAGCAGGTCATGCGCCGGGTCCCAGATACCGGGATCGACGCCATTCAGTACCCCACTCAGCCGCCCTTCACGCAGGCGCTGGGCCAGCAGCGACTCCATGCCGTAGCCAAACTCCGGGCGGGTGATCTCCAAAGCATAGGTCGGACTGACTGCGGTTATATGATCGGCATAAAACAGGCCGGCCTTTAGATAAGAAATCTGACCGTAGAACTCCAGCCCATGCATATTGAAAAAAGACGCGGGCAGCTGGATCTGCGCCATATGCTGCGCAGCGAACAGCCCCTGATACGCCAGGTTGTGCACGGTAAACACCGACTTTGCCGGTCGGCCGCGCGCTTCCAGATAGGCACAGGTCAGCCCGGCGTGCCAGTCATGGGCGTGGACGATATCCGGCCGCCAGTAGGTATCCAGCCCGCAGGCAATTTCGCAGCCCATCCAGCTGAGCAGCGCAAAGCGCAGATAGTTATCGACATAGGCGAACTGTGACTCATCGTGGTACGGACTGCCGGGGCGATCGTACAATCCCGGCGCATCAATTAAATAAATGCCAACCCCGTTGAAATGTCCAAAAAGTAAACGAACAAAACCGGCAAAGGTTGGCAACTCCGCCACAATTTCCGTATCCGGAATCCCTTTACGCAGATCAGGAAACGCGGGCAGCAGCACCCGCGTATCCGTACCACCGGCAATTTGTGCCTGCGGTAAAGCGCCGACAACATCAGCCAACCCGCCAGTTTTCAACAGCGGGAAAAGTTCTGAACAGACATGTAAAACCTGCATCCTGGACCCCTTTAGTGTTATCGCCCGCGCTCCACGCGGCGAATGCCTGTGTGCTTGTTCGTCACTCAGCGATCGGCGCCAGCAAGTTTGCCCAACATGGCGCGGGTCACCAGCACGATGCCCTCTTCTGAACGGTAGAATCGACGGCTGTCTTCATCGGGGTTTTCGCCAATCACCATGCCTTCAGGCAACACGCAGGCGCGATCGATCACGCAGCGGCGCAGACGGCAGGATCGGCCAACCACCACATCGGGCAGCAGTACCGAAGAATCGATGTTGCAAAAGGAGTTCACACGTACGCGCGGGAAAAGTACCGAATTCACCACCACCGAGCCGGAGATAATGCAGCCGCCGGAGACCAGCGAGTTCATCGTCATGCCGTGGCTGCCGGATCGATCCTGCACAAATTTCGCCGGAGGAAGCGGCTCCATATGGGTGCGGATCGGCCAGGTATGGTCATACATGTCCAGTTCCGGGGTGACGGAAGCCAAATCAAGGTTGGCGCGCCAGTAGGCTTCAAGCGTCCCGACGTCGCGCCAGTATGGCTCGGCACTATCGTCGCTCTGCACGCAGGAGAGCGTAAAGGAGTGCGCGTAGGCGTCGCCGCTGGCCACAATTTTCGGCAACAGATCTTTGCCGAAATCGTGATTGGACTCTGGTAATTGCAGGTCTTCTTCCAGCAGCTGGTAGAGATAATCCGCGTTAAACACATAGATCCCCATACTGGCCAGCGCCCGGCTGTCATCGCCCGGCATTGAGGGGGGTTTCGGCGGTTTTTCCACAAAATCGATCACGTTGTTATCGGCATCCACCGCCATCACGCCAAAGGCAGTGGCTTCCTCCAGCGGGACCGGCAGACAGGCGATAGTGCATTTGGCGCCACGTCCGACGTGGTCCAGCAGCATCCGCGAGTAATCCATTTTATAGATGTGATCCCCGGCGAGGATCACCACGTACTGGGCGTTGTAACGGCGAATGATGTCGAGGTTTTGCGTCACCGCATCCGCCGTGCCGCGATACCAGTGCTCGGTAGAGAAGCGCTGTTGCGCAGGCAGCAGATCAACAAACTCATTCATCTCTTCGTTGAAAAACGACCAGCCACGCTGGATATGCTGCACCAGCGTATGTGACTGATATTGCGTAATCACGCCAATGCGCCGAATGCCCGAATTGAGACAGTTGGAGAGCGCAAAGTCGATGATGCGGAACTTACCGCCGAAGTGCACCGCCGGTTTGGCGCGCTTGGCGGTGAGATCTTTCAGGCGCGTGCCGCGTCCTCCGGCGAGGATCAGGGCGACCGTTTGTGTAGGGAGCTGGCGCGCCAGCATCAGATCATCTGTTCTATCTAATTTCACCATGTCTGACTCCTTATGATTGCTTTTGGAACACACACACACCGTGTGCGGGACCGTGCCAGACAGTTGTCAAAATGGGGTTATCTTCCCCGGCGAAAGGAGGAATGGCACGCCACTCTCCGTCTGGTAAGGCGAGGTCACTCACCGATTCCGTGGCGTTGATTGTTATTAACCAGCGGCCGGAGAGCAGGATTTGCATTCTATGCACCTCCTGTTCCCACCCCTCCTTCTCCAGTGGTTTGCCGCTGGCATTGAACCACTGCACATTGCCATCGCCCTCCTGCCACCAGCGATCTGCGGTGAGCGCGGGAATGCGCTGACGCAGATGGATTAACGCGGCAGTGAAGTCGACCAGTCCAAAATCATCCTGTTGCCAGTTCAGCCAGGCCAGCGGGTTATCCTGACAGTAGGCATTATTGTTGCCATGCTGGCTGTGACCCCGTTCGTCACCGGCCAGCAGCATCGGCGTGCCCTGTGCCAGCAGCAGCGTGGTGAGCAAGGCGTGCACGCTGCGTCGTCGCCGCTCGACAATATCGAAATTGACGTACAGCCCCTCTTTGCCGTGGTTATGGCTGAAGTTGCCGTTGCTGCCGTCGCGATTGTCTTCGCCGTTAGCCTGATTGTGTTTATGGTTGAAGCTCACCACATCCCGCAGCGTAAAGCCGTCGTGCGCGGTGATAAGATTGATACTGGCGTGCGGCAGACGCGCCTCATGCTGGAACACGTCGCTGGAGGCGGCAAAACGACGGGCAAACGCACCGTTGTTTAACTCGCCATGCAGCCAGTAACGCCGGGCCGCATCGCGGAAATGATCGTTCCACTCGGCAAACGGCGGTGGAAAGTTACCAACCTGATAGCCGCCGGGACCGATATCCCAGGGTTCGGCGATAAGTTTCACTTTGGACAGCAGCGGGCACGCTTTGATAGCGGCAAACAGCGGCGCATCCTGATGAAAATCGGGCGTGCGGCCAAGCACTGATGCCAGGTCAAAGCGGAAGCCGTCGATATGGCAGTCGCGCACCCAGTAGCGCAGCGCTTCCAGCGCCCAGGCCATCACCTGAGGCTGGTTGAGGTTCAGCGTATTGCCGCAACCGGTCCAGTTTTGATACTCGCCCTGCTCGTCCAGCCAGTAATAGCTGGCGTTATCCACGCCGCGCAGCGAGATCACCGGACCGATCTCCTCCAGCTCGGCGGTGTGGTTAAACACCACATCGAGAATCACCTCGATGCCCGCCGCGTGCAGCGCCTTCACCGCCTGCTGGAACTCCTGCAAGGGCGTCAGGCCATGTTCTCCCGAGGCGTAGCGCGGATCGACCGCCCACAGCGCAAACGGGTTGTAGCCCCAGTAATTACTCAGCCCAAGCCGCAGCAGGCGCGGCTCGCTGGCAAAGTGGGCAATCGGCAGCAGCTCCAGCGCGGTGATGCCAAGATGGCGCAGATACTTCACCATAACAGGATGGCCCAGCGCCGCATAAGTCCCGCGCAGCCTTTCCGGAATTTCCGGATGTTGCTTTGTCAGCCCACGCACATGCGCTTCATAAATCACCGTTTTGCCCCAGGGCGTACGCAGCGGCCGGTCCTCTTCCCAGTCAAAACCCTCGGCCACCACCAGCGATTTCGGCGCGATGGCAGCGTTATCCTGGCTATCGGGCAGCGTCTCGCCGCTGAAAAAACGCGGATCGTCCGGCACATCGCCCACCACCGCTTTGGCGCAGGGGTCGATCAACAGTTTCGCCGGATTAAACCGATGGCCCTGCGCGGGCGCCCACGGACCGTAAACCCGATAGCCGTAGCGCTGGCCCGGCTCCAGCGCCGGAAAGTAGCCATGCCAGATATCGCCACTGCGTTGCGGCAGCGGAAAGCGGCGCTCGACACCGTGGTGATCAAACAGGCACAACTCGACTTTTTCCGCATGGCGGGAAAACAGCGTGAAGTTGACGCCGCGACCATCGTAATGCGCGCCCAACGGTGACGGTTGCCCGCTCTCCAGCATTATTCAGCCTCCCGCACCAGCCAGACCGTCGCCAGCGGCGGCACGGACAAACTGAGGGATTGCGGCCGACCGTGGCTCTGGATGTCGTCGGTATGCACCAGATGGTTACGCACATCGCTGCCGTGGTAGTCATGCTGGTCGGTATTCAGCACCTCACGCCAGCTACCGGCCTGATTCACGCCGAAGCGATAGTGGTGACGCGGCACCGGGGTGAAATTGCTGATGACAATCACTTCGTTGCCGTCGCGGTCGCGGCGCGCGAAGGCAAATACCGAGTTCTCGTGATCGTCCACCACCAGCCACTCAAAACCGTTGGGATCGAAATCAAGCTGGTGCAGCGGGGTGTAGTGGCGATAGCTGTGGTTAAGATCGCGTACCAGGCGCTGCACGCCGTGATGCCAGTTATCCGCCCCTTCCAGCAGATGCCAGTCGAGGCTGACATCGTGGTTCCACTCTTTGCCCTGAGCAAATTCTCCGCCCATAAACAGCAGTTTCTTGCCAGGGAACGCCCACATCCAGCCGTAGTAGGCGCGCAGGTTGGCAAACTTCTGCCAGGGATCGCCCGGCATACGATCGAGAATCGAACGCTTGCCGTGCACCACTTCGTCATGGGACAGCGGCAGCACAAAGTTCTCGGTGTAGTTGTAAAGCATCCCGAAGGTCATCAGGTCGTGATGGTAGCGGCGATGCACCGGGTCGTGTTTCATGTAATCCAGCGTGTCGTGCATCCAGCCAAGGTTCCACTTGAACCAGAAGCCGAGACCGCCAGCTTCAGGCGGCCGCGAAACGCCGGGATAATCGGTGGACTCTTCCGCCACGGTGACGCTGCCGGGCGCGGCGCGGCCCAGCGTACGGTTGGTGTAGCGCAGGAAGGCGATGGCTTCGAGGTTTTCGCGCCCGCCATAATGGTTGGGGATCCATTCACCTTCGGCGCGGCTGTAGTCGCGATAAATCATCGACGCCACCGCATCGACACGCAGCCCGTCAATGCCGAAACGCTCCAGCCAGTAGAGCGCGTTACCGGAGAGATAGTTGCTCACCTCGCGCCGGCCAAAGTTGTAGATCAGCGTATTCCAGTCCTGATGGTAGCCCTCGCGCGGATCGCTGTGTTCGTACAGTTCAGTGCCATCAAACTTCGCCAGACCGAAATCATCGCTGGGGAAATGGCCCGGCACCCAGTCCAGCAGCACGCTAATCCCGGCGGCATGGGCGCTGGCGATAAACTGGCGGAATTCGTCGCGGGTACCAAAACGGCGCGTCGGCGCGTACATGCCGAGCGGCTGATAACCCCAGCTGCCGTCAAACGGATGCTCATTGATCGGCATCAGCTCGATATGGGTAAACCCCATCTCTTTCACGTAGGGAATTAGCTGCTCCGACAACTCCTTGTAGCTGAGCCAGAAGTTGTTTTCGGTGTGGCGCCGCCAGGAGCCGAGGTGGACTTCGTAAATCGAGATGGGCGCGTCAAAGGCATTGGCCGCTTTGCGCTGCTGGCTCATCTCTGTTTTCGGCGGCAGACCGCAGATCATCGACGCGGTTTGCGGACGCATCTGCGCCTCAAAGGCGAACGGATCGGCTTTGATACGCATCGTCCCGCTGGCATCAATAATCTCGAATTTATACAGCTGACCGTTTACCGCGCCGGGAACAAACAGCTCCCAGATGCCGAGTTCGCGGCGAAAACGCATCGGATGGCGACGGCCATCCCAGAAGTTAAATTCGCCCACCACCGATACCCGCCGGGCATTCGGCGCCCAGACGGCAAAGCGCGTCCCGCTGACGCTATCAATGGTGGTGCCGTGCGCGCCGAGGGTTTCGTACGGACGCAGATGGGTGCCTTCGGCCAGCAGCCAGGCATCCATCTCGGCCAGCAACGGGCCAAAGCGGTAGGCATCATCAATCAGGTTTTGCTGCCCGTGCCAGTTCACCGCCAGCTGGTAGCGGAACAGGTTTTTACGACGCGGGATCACGCCACTGAAGAAACCACGCGAGTCGAGGCATTTGAGCTGCGCGCATTTACGCCCGGTGCTGGTTTCAATCACCCACACCTCTGACGCATCGGGCAACAAGGCTCGCACCTCCAGACCGTCAACGGTCTGGTGCATCCCCAGCAGGGAAAAGGGATCGGAATAATTACCCGCAAACAGGGCATTGATCGCATGGCGATCGGGAAGCTCTGACATGATTTCTTCCTGTGACATTTGGCAGGCGAACTGCGTCAGGTGTGAAAACCTGGTCAGATGCGCTGCTCTTCATTGAGCCATGAGTACACGGCAAGGAAGGCCACCGTCCGTGGCTAAAAATCTTTGCCGTGTACAACAACCATTCAGTTCGAAAAGCAAAACAGTCAACTACCGGCACATCATTGTTAAATCATAGCTTGGGGCTGGCAGAAGCCAGGGAGGATCGCAAAAAATTATTTTCGGGAGAGCAAAAAGGGGAAGCCGATCACTGGTCAGGCGAAATTTGGGTTAAGAGTTGCAGCCTGAAATGCAAAAAAGGCCGGGAAATCCCGGCCTGTATTTTCTCGTTACGCTTAGTCCACCAGCAGGCGCAGCATACGGCGCAGCGGCTCTGCCGCACCCCACAGCAGCTGGTCGCCCACGGTGAAGGCCGAGAGATACTCCGGCCCCATATTCAGTTTGCGCAGACGTCCCACCGGGGTGGTCAGCGTACCGGTGACCGCCGCTGGCGTCAGTTCACGCATGGTGATCTCGCGATCGTTCGGCACCACTTTGACCCACGCGTTGTGCGCAGCCAGCAGTTGTTCGATCTCTGCCAGCGGCACATCTTTTTTCAGCTTCAGGGTAAACGCCTGGCTGTGGCAGCGCAGCGCGCCGACGCGCACGCACAGACCATCAACCGGGATCACGTTGCGGGTGCTGAGAATTTTGTTGGTCTCAGCCTGGCCTTTCCACTCTTCGCGGCTCTGGCCGTTTTCCAGCTGTTTGTCGATCCACGGAATCAGGCTGCCCGCCAGCGGAACGCCAAAGTTGTCGGTCGGCAGCGTGCCGGAACGGGTGAAATCGGTAACGCTGCGCTCGATGTCGAGGATTGCCGAAGCCGGGTTTTGCAGCGATTTCGCTACGTGGTCGTGCAGCATTCCCATCTGGGTCAGCAGCTCGCGCATATGACGCGCACCGCCGCCGGATGCCGCCTGGTAAGTGGCAACGGACGCCCACTCCACCAGATCGTTCGCGAACAGGCCGCCGAGTGACATCAACATCAGGCTGACGGTGCAGTTGCCGCCGACAAAGGTTTTGATGCCGCTGTCGAGGCCCTGACGAATCACCTGATGGTTAACCGGGTCGAGAATAATGATGGCGTCATCTTTCATGCGCAGCGTTGAGGCCGCGTCAATCCAGTAACCCTGCCAGCCGCTGGCGCGCAGCTTCGGGTAGACTTCACTGGTGTAATCGCCGCCCTGGCAGGTGATGATGATGTCGAGCGCCTTCAGCGCATCGATATCAAAAGCATCCTGCAACGCGCCGGTCGACTTGCTGCCGAATGCCGGTGCCGCCTGACCGAGTTGCGAAGTGGAGAAGAAGACCGGATTGATCACATCAAAATCACGTTCTTCGCTCATGCGGGACATCAGCACGGAGCCGACCATCCCACGCCAACCAATAAAACCTACATTCTTCATTCTTCTGTCCGTCTCGGGTGCTCACAAGGAGGCCCGGTTTGATGCGAGAGAAAAACCGGCCGGATTATCCTGCCGGTCTGCGTAATAATCAGGTTTACCTATGACCCTCAACTCTACAAAATGCTGCACTTCTGGCAAGTGAATTAATTCGATTGCGCTAACTTTTTCAGCAGCGCAACTAATAACGACGCTGCGCGCGGCAAAGGGATAAGTAAACACAAATGACTGAAATGATCTCCGCCACCATATTATTGCTGCTGATTATGGACCCGCTGGGCAACCTGCCGATATTTATGTCGGTATTGAAGCATCTGGAGCCGAAGCGTCGCCGCGTGGTGCTGATCCGCGAAATGCTGATTGCACTGGCATTGATGCTGCTGTTTTTATTTGCCGGTGAGCGCATTCTGGCGTTTCTTAATCTGCGCACCGAAACGGTGTCGATCTCCGGCGGCATCATTTTGTTCCTGATCGCCATTCGCATGATTTTTCCTTCGGCGGAAACCAGCAGCACCGGTCTGCCGGCTGGCGAGGAGCCGTTTCTGGTGCCGCTGGCGATTCCACTGGTGGCTGGCCCTTCATTGCTGGCGACGTTGATGCTGTTGTCGCATCAGTATCCGCAGCAGATGACGCATCTGGTGGGCGCGCTGCTGATCGCCTGGGGCGTGACGGTGGTGATTTTGCTGCTGTCCGGGCTGTTTTTACGTCTGCTGGGAGATAAAGGCGTGAACGCGCTGGAGCGCCTGATGGGATTGATTTTGATTATGCTGGCAACGCAGATGTTTCTTGATGGGATCCGCGCCTACCTTAAGCTGTAGCGCCGCAGGGTTCATGGCCTGGTCGGCATAAATACCGACCGGGCCATGTAGGGTGCGAATTCATTCGCACCGTTGCAACCTTACTTCTTCTTGATCGGTTTGCCTGACCAGTAACCCGCCAGCAGCGAACCTGACAGGTTGTGCCACACCGAGAACAGCGCGCCGGGCAGTGCCGCCAGCGGCGAGAAGTAGAGTTTGCCCAGCGTTGCCGCCAGACCGGAGTTCTGCATTCCCACTTCCAGCGCCAGAGTACGGCAGGTGGATTCATCGAAGCCAAACAGCTTGCCACCCCAGTAACCGCCGAGCAGACCAATGGCGTTGTGCAGGATCACCGCCGCAATCACCACCAGCCCCACCGAGCCGATAAAGCCCTGGCTGCCCGCCACCACCGCGCTGATGATCAGCAGAATACACACCATGGAAAACGCTGGCAGATATGGCTCCACGCGACGGACCACGCTGTTCATTGAATGGTGGACAATCAGGCCAACACCAATCGGGATCAACACGATTTTGATGATGCTGAGCAGCATCCCGACCACATCAACCTGGATATGGGTATCGACATAGAAGCGCGTCAGCAGCGGTGTGGCAAACACGCCCACCAGCGCCGAAACCGAGGAGATGGTGACAGACAGCGCCACATCGCCCTTCGCCAGATAGATCATCACGTTTGAGGCGGTGCCGCTTGCCACGCTGCCCACCAGAATCATGCCTGCCGCCAGGTCCGGCGGCATCTGGAACAGCTTCGCCAGGCCCCATGCCGCCAGCGGCATCACCAGATAATGCAGAAAAGTACCGGCAATAACCGGAGCCGGACGCACCAGCACGCGTTTGAAATCATCAATATTGAGCGTCACGCCCATGCCAAACATAATCAGCATCAGCAGATACGTCACCCACGGGCCAATGCCGAGGAAGGTGGACGGAGAATAATAGGCAGCGACCGAGAGCAACACGGCCCACAGCGGGAACAGGCGGGTAATTTTGCCGAGCATGGACGAACTTCCTTATGCAGGTTTTATTATGTCATTACGTAGTGTTGCCACAGATGAAATGCCGTGCAGGGAACGACTGCCACGACGGACGCGGGATCATAACATTTCGTTATCGTGACGTAAGGCGCGAAGTGAGGATGCGGGGAAAATGCCTATCGGCTGCTACTGAACCGGGGGAAGTAGCAGAAATTACTCTGCGTTTTCCGCTAAAAGACGGTGGATCACACCACGGATTTGTCGCGCGAGGGTTGGTAGCGGCGCAATTTGTCGCGCCGCTACCTGGTGTGCCTTACGAGCCAAAAAGATTTTTATGCAGCGCGCGCACCACTTCTTCCGCATCGCCGCCCGGAACCAGGAAGCACAGGTTGTAGCTGCTGGCGCCGTAGCAAATCATGCGCAGATTGAATGGCTCCAGAGCGCCAAACACCTCTTTGCCGACACCGCAGGCTTTCGACAGGTTGTTGCCGATAATCGCCACCAGCGCGAGGTTCTCCTCTACTTCAACCCGGCACAGGGAAGAGAGTTCCGTCAGCAGCGCCTGGGTCAGCAGGCTGTCGCCGGTGGAGGTGGAGCCAGTGGTATCCAGCGTCAGCGCCACGCTCACTTCGGAGGTGGTGATCAAATCGACGGAGATACTGTGGCGCGCCAGAATGTTGAACACCTCGGCAAGGAAACCACGCGCGTGCAGCATGTTAAGGCTGTGCAGCGTCAGCAGCGTTTGCTTGCGGCGCAGTGCCAGCGCCCGGAACAGCGGCGGATTTTGGGTTTCGTTGCAGACGCGCGTACCACCGGCGGCCGGGTCTTTACTGGAGCCGACGAACACCGGAATATCGCAGCGCACTGCGGGCAGCAGCGTGGCCGGATGCAGCACTTTGGCCCCGAAGGTGGCCATTTCAGCCGCTTCTTCAAAGGTGATTTCATCAATGCGCTTCGCGGCAGGCACGACGCGCGGGTCGGTGGTGTAGATTCCGGGCACATCGGTCCAGATATCCACACGCGACGCCAGCAAAGCTTCGCCCAGCAGCGCAGCGGTATAGTCGCTGCCGCCACGACCCAGCGTGGTGGTGCGGCCTTTGCTTTCGCTACCGATAAAGCCCTGAGTGACCACCAGCGCCTGTGCGATACGCGGTTGCAGCAGCGCAGCCGATTGTTCTTTCAGTACCGCCAGATCGGGCTCAGCACGGCCAAAGCGATCGCTGGTGCGCATCACTTTACGCACATCAAACCACTCGGCATTGACCTGACGCTCGCGCAGGATTTCGACGAACAGCAGCGTCGACATCAGTTCACCGTGGCTCACCAGCTCGTCGGTCAGCGCATTGGACGTCGCCAGTTCCGCCGCTTCTGACAGCATGGTGATGTTTTCCAGCATCCGATCAATCTCTTCGCGGATCACATCCGGCGATTGCAGACGATCGATGATGGCATATTGAATACGACGGATATCATCCAGCAGCTGCGCACGTTGCGCCGCTTCTTTGCCTTCAGCAAGGGATACCAGCAAATTGGTGACACCGGCAGAGGCGGAAAGGACCACCAGACGGGTATTGGCATCGGACAGCACCACGTTGGCGCTGCGGTTCATGGCATCAAAATCGGCAACGCTGGTGCCGCCAAATTTCGCCACGATCAGAGTTTGAGACATGTAACGAACCTCGTGTCAGGTTATCTTTCTCCCGCTTTATTGGGACGGAAGACATTCTATCAGCCTTGGCACAAGAGAAGAGCAGAATTGGGCAGACAAGATCAGGAGACGAGTCACCCAGAAGCACTTCACCTTGCGAAATGTCCGACTGTGGACGTTTCTGGTGACAACCCAGAGGATTCAGCCCCTGCAGCCGACAGACCAACACACCGCGTGTTGCTCCATCTCGGCGTCGCACCCCATGATGTGTTTTCCCCGGATACGGTTCCTCCAACACACTGCCTGGGCGACGCGCCTCTTCTGGCTTGCACCCGGAGGTGCAAGTAGCGCGCACATAAATATCGGGTAATTGTGTCGCTGTCAACGCCTGATGTTTGAGGATTTTTCACTTTCGCCGTCTGACGTGCGCATCGCAGAACAAACGACGCGCCGAACTCCCGCCTAAAGTAGTCTCTGGTTGCAACAAACCCAGCCTTTTTCTGATGCGGCACAGGGAATTTTGCTGCGCATCCGCTGACAATCAGCGGCGGATTTTACTGAAAATGCGCGAAAGCCTGCGCCGTGCTGACCGCTGCGGCTGGCTGAAAAGCAGCGAGCAGGGTCACAATTTTTTTCCTTTACGTAGCAACTGTGGTCATACTGAAACGCGTCGCGGTAGCTCTACACCGCCAGAATGCTAAGCAAGCCGGGCCAGCTGGATGCGCCCGGATGGAATGACGGTTCTTATATCAACAAGAGTGTTGCCATGAAAAATATCAATCCGACACAAACCGCAGCCTGGAAAGCGCTGCAGCAGCATTTTGACCAGATGAAATCGGTGCAGATCGCCGACCTGTTCGCTCAGGATGCCGATCGTTTTGCGAAATTCTCTGCCACCTTTGACGATCAGATGCTGGTGGATTTCTCAAAAAACCGTATTACCCAGGAAACCCTCGACAAACTTCAGGCGCTGGCAAAAGAGACCGATCTGTCAGGCGCGATCACATCGATGTTCTCCGGTGAGAAGATCAACCGCACGGAAGATCGTGCCGTGCTGCACGTCGCACTGCGTAACCGCAGCAACACCCCGATTGTGGTGGATGGCAAAGATGTGATGCCGGAAGTGAACGCGGTGCTGGCGAAGATGAAAGGCTTCTCAGAGCGCATCATCAGCGGTGAGTGGAAAGGCTATACCGGCAAAGCCATCACCGACGTGGTCAACATCGGCATCGGCGGTTCTGACCTCGGTCCGTTTATGGTCACCGAAGCGCTGCGTCCGTACAAAAACCATCTGAATATGCACTTCGTCTCCAACGTGGATGGCACGCATATCGCCGAAACGCTGAAGGATCTCAGCCCGGAAACCACGCTGTTCCTCGTGGCCTCGAAAACCTTCACCACCCAGGAAACCATGACCAACGCCCACAGCGCGCGCGACTGGTTCCTGAAAACCGCTGGCGACCAGCAACATGTGGCAAAACACTTTGCTGCGCTCTCGACTAACGGCAAAGCGGTAGGCGAGTTCGGTATTGATACCGCCAACATGTTTGAGTTCTGGGACTGGGTCGGCGGACGTTATTCCCTGTGGTCGGCGATTGGCCTGTCAATCATCCTGTCTATCGGCTTCGAAAACTTCGAGCAGCTGCTGAGCGGCGCGCACGCGATGGACAAACACTTCTCCACCACGCCTGCCGAGCAGAACCTGCCGGTGCTGCTGGCGCTGATCGGTATCTGGTACAACAACTTCTTCGGTGCCGAAACCGAAGCGATTCTGCCGTACGATCAGTACATGCATCGCTTTGCTGCCTACTTCCAGCAGGGCAACATGGAATCCAACGGCAAGTATGTCGATCGCGACGGCCACGCCGTGGATTACCAGACTGGCCCCATCATCTGGGGCGAGCCGGGCACCAACGGCCAGCACGCGTTCTATCAGCTGATTCACCAGGGCACCAAACTGATCCCGTGCGACTTTATCGCCCCGGCGCAGACGCACAACGCCCTTGCCGATCATCATCAGAAACTGCTGTCGAACTTCTTCGCGCAGACTGAAGCGCTGGCGTTTGGTAAATCCCGCGACGTGGTGGAGAAAGAGTTTACCGATGCCGGTAAATCCGCAGAGTCAGTGGCGCATATCGTGCCGTTCAAGGTGTTCGAAGGCAACCGCCCGACCAACTCGATCCTGCTGCGTGAGATCACCCCGTTCAGCCTCGGCTCGCTGATTGCGCTGTATGAACACAAAATCTTCACCCAGGGCGCCATCCTCAACATCTTCACCTTTGACCAGTGGGGCGTTGAACTGGGCAAACAGCTGGCGAACCGTATTCTGCCGGAACTGGAAAATGACGCGAAAATTGCCAGCCATGACAGCTCCACCAATGGCTTAATTAATCGCTACAAATCCTGGCGTTAATCTCTCCGGGTGCAGTAATAAGGCGGCAATATTGCCGCCTTTTTTATGTCAAATATGCAATAAACGCCGCAGCTTTGTTATTTAACGGGCGGAGGCCGGTTAGAAAATTCTTAAAATGGTCTAAGGAAAATCGGAAGTTTTAACGATCCCACACAGAGCAGTCGGGTTATAAATGGATCTATTTATCACCAGAAAGCCATCTATCCTCATGAATAATCAATTCTTTTTGTTTATGCATCTTCAGGAAATTCTGAATATTCCGATTCCGTACCAATTTTTAATGCAAAAGTGAAAAATCCTGCCGCAGAAAGCGAAGCCATGCAGTTATTCCAGAACAAATAAAAAGCGCAATTAAAAAAAGCAGCTACGGCTGAATCGCCTTATTTATCACCAGAATACTGTCGCCTTTCCGCTCTCTTTTTCTCGCGCTGAACTCTGGTAATTTGTTGCCCTATACTGAACCCGCCCGTTTCGGGTACATCCTTCATTCATTTAAATAATGCAGGACCTGTTGTTATGAAAAAACTCATGGTTGCCGGTGCAGCCTTACTTTACGTTGCCGTCTCTTCCTCTGCGTTTGCCGCTCCGGAAGAAGCTGGTGCAGCAGCAGGCGCGCAGGCGGGAGCAATGTCCGCCGGTGCGTCAACCGCTGTTGGTATCGGCGCGCTCGGTGCGTTGGTAGGTCTCGGCATTGCCGCTTCTGGCGGTGGTGACGGTGCAAATACCGGTACAACAACCACGACCACAACGGGCACCACCCGTTGATGTAGCACCTTTAAACATAACCACACACCCGTGTGGTTATTTTTTGCTTTGATTCGATTTATCAGGGACACACAGTGCGCCGACTTCCTTTGCTGCTTCTCTGCCTGCTGCTGCAGGCCTGCACACAAACGCAAAAAGGGCTGGAACAAACCGTCATGCTCGCCATCAGCGGACCGGATGATGTCACGGTGACGGATACGCAGGTGGCCGACCTGCCTTATGCCAGCCTCTATGCCCGCGTTAACGATGGCCCGCGCATCTTTGTGGTGCTGGGTTACAACGAAAACGGTCAGCAGAAATGGATAACCCAGGATAAAGCGATGCTGGTCACCCAGCATGGCCGTCTGGTGAAGACCCTGGGCCTGCCCGATAACCTCGATCAGGTAAGCAATCTGGCACAGGACCCGCTGGCCGATGCGCTGCATCTGCACAACGGCGCCAGCTGGACACGCGTGGTGCAGTGGCGCGAGCAGGCGAAGGTGCGTGCCGCTACTGCGGTATCGCAGTTCCAGCGCGGCGATGATGAGGTGCTGAATATTGCCGGTGAACGCGTGCCCTGCCGCGTCTGGCACGAGACCGTTCGCATCGATAGCCTCGGTCGCACATGGCAGAACACCTTCTGGATTGCCAACAGCGACGGCACGGTCATGCAGGCCCGCCAGATGCTGGGCGCTGGCGAGTTCCCGATTGATACCACCATTCTGAAACCGGCGAAATCATGAAAAAAATAACGTCTTTGCTGGCCGGACTGGCGCTGTTCACTGCGGGCAACGCGCTGGCCGATAGCCAGGTCATCGTTCACGATGGGCAGAATCGCGCAACATTACAAATCGACCATGCACAGAAACTGAGTCAGCTGGTCACCAACCCGGCGCTTCACAGCTGGTGGCCCGGTACGGTCATCGCGGAACGCGGTGCCACCGCCGTGGCGCAACAGCAGCAGCAACAACTGCTGGCCGATTTACGTGCCTGGCAGGCGGATAACAGCGGTGACCGTGCGGCCGCCATTGGCGCGGTTATCCACCAGCTCAGCGCAATCCAGGTTACCGGCCGCCAGTTCACGCCGCTCGATCCCGACTGGGTGCGTCTGCACGCGGAAGCCAATCGCACCTTGCAAGGCAACTATGACCTCTACACCCTGGCAGAGCCGTCGCAGGTGCTGATCCTTGGCGTGCTGGCGCATCCCGGCAAAGCCAGCTGGCAGCCGGGCCGCAGCGTGCGCAGCTACCTTGCCGAATACGATCGCCTTTCCGGTGCCGAACGCAGTGTCGCCACGGTGATTGCCCCCTCCGGCCAGACTCAACAGGTACCGATTGCGTACTGGAATCATCGCCACATAGAAGTGGAACCCGGCAGCATTATCTGGCTCGGTTTCTCGTCATGGAGCCTGCCGTGGGGTCAAAGCGACCTCAATGACCGCATGATTTCTGTTCTGACTCACCGGATCCCAGACTGATGAAAAAACAATTACTTCTCAGCCTGCTGGCTGTTGCTGTTTCCGCTGCCTGTAATGCGCAGGCGGCAAGCTATGAAGATCCGGTTGGCCCGTCACAATCTGACTTTGGCGGCGTTGGCCTGCTACAGGTGCCCACTGCGCGTATGTCGCGTGATGGCGAGTTCAGCCTTAACTATCGTAATAACAATCAGTACCGCTACTATTCCGCCTCGTTGCAGCTGTTCCCGTGGCTGGAAAGTACCGTGCGTTATACCGACGTGCGTACCCGCCGCTACAGCGCCGTTGATGCGTTCAGCGGCACCCAGAGCTACAAAGACAAAGCCTTCGACCTGAAGCTGCGCCTGTGGCAGGAGAGCTACTGGCTGCCGGAAGTGTCATTCGGCACGCGCGACTTAGGCGGCACCGGGCTGTTCGACAGCGAATATCTGGTGGGCACCAAAGCCTGGGGACCGTTTGATTTCACCTTTGGTATTGGCTGGGGTTATCTCGGCAATAGCGGCACCATCAAAAACCCGTTCTGTTCCTACAGCGAAAGTTTCTGTACCCGCAGCGGCGGCGGCGAAACCGGTTCGATTAACGGTTCGCAGATGTTCCACGGCCCGGCCGCGCTGTTTGGCGGTATCGAATATCAGACGCCGTGGCAGCCGCTGCGCCTGAAAGTCGAATATGAAGGCAACAACTATCAGGATGATTTCGCCGGTCGCCTTGAGCAGAACAGCAAGGTTAACGTCGGCGCCATTTATCGCGTCACCGACTGGGCGGATATCAACGCCAGCTATGAACGCGGCAATACCTTTATGTTTGGCTTCACCCTGCGCACCAACTTTAACGATCTGCACCAGTCGCATATCGACAGCGCCAAACCGGCTTACAATCCGCAACCGCAGGGTAATTTGTTGCAGCCAACGGTGGTGGCGAACCAGCTGACCGACCTGAAATACAACGCCGGCCTGAATGGTCCGCGTATTCAGACCAAAGGCAGCACGCTGTATGTCTCAGGCGAGCAGACCAAATACCGTGACACGCGTGAAGGCGTGGATCGCGCCAACCGCATCATCATGAATAACCTGCCGGACGGCATTGATACCATTGACGTGACGGAGTCGCGCTTCAATATGCCGCAGGTCACCACCCGCACCGACGTCGCCAGTCTGCATAACGATCTCGCCGGATATCCGCTGGGTCATGAGCAACCGCTGCAACAGACGCGTGAAAATCCGGTCGATCCGGGTGACACCGAGCAGGGCTATTTCATCCGTAAAGAACGCCTGAACTACAGCCTGTCTCCGGTGCTTAACCAGTCCGTCGGCGGACCGGAAAGTTTCTATATGTACCAGGTTGGCGTGATGGGTAACGTCGATTACTGGCTGACGGATCATCTGCTGGTTGGCGGCAGCCTGTTTGGCAACATCGCCAACAACTACGATAAGTTTAATTACAATGGCTTATCCGCCAGCAACGGCCTGCCACGCGTCCGTACCCATATTCGTCAGTACGTAGAAAACAACGTCTACATTAACGACCTGCAAGCTAACTACATGGATTACCTTGGCAATGGCTTCTATGGTCAGGTGTATGGCGGTTATCTGGAAACCATGTACGGCGGCGTGGGCGGCGAAGTGTTGTATCGTCCGGTCGACAGCAACTGGGCGTTTGGCGTCGATGCCAACTACGTCAAGCAGCGTGACTGGGACGACATGATGCGGTTCACCGACTACAAAGCGCCAACCGGCAACCTGACGGCTTACTGGCGTCCGTGGTTTATGGACAATGTGCTGGTGAAAGCCAGCGTCGGTCAGTATCTGGCGAAGGATAAGGGTGTGACGCTGGATATGTCGAAGCAGTTCGACAGCGGCGTCATCGTTGGCTTCTACGCCACCAAAACCAACGTTTCGGCGCAGGAGTATGGCGAAGGCAGCTTTACCAAAGGCTTCTACATTTCGATTCCGATGGATCTGTTCACCGTCACGCCGACCCGTGGCCGTGCGCAGGTGAACTGGGTGCCGTTGACGCGTGATGGTGGTCAGATGCTGGGCCGTAAATACCAGCTGTATGATCTGACGTCAGATCGCGATGCGCGGTTTAATTGATATCCCGCGTTAATAAATAGGGTGGCCATTAATGGCCACCCCACACGCTTCCCGTAGGGTGCGCATTGATGCGCACCTTAACCTGAATCAGTCGGCGTCATAACCCAGGTTCGGCGCCAGCCAGCGCTCGACGTCACTGATACTCATCCCTTTACGTGCCGCGTAATCTTCCACCTGATCGCGCTGAATCTGCGCCACGGCAAAATAGCGGCTGTCGGGATGGCTGAAGTACCAGCCGGAAACCGCCGCTCCCGGCCACATGGCGAAGGATTCGGTCAGCTTCATGCCGGTGTGGGTTTCTACATCCAGCAGCTGCCAGATCTGCGCTTTTTCGGTATGTTCCGGGCAGGCCGGATAACCCGGCGCCGGGCGGATGCCCTGATAATTCTCACGGATCAGCTCTTCATTGCTGAGGTTCTCATTGGCACCAAAGCCCCAGATCACCTTACGCACCCGTTCGTGCAGATACTCGGCGAAGGCTTCCGCCAGACGATCCGCCACCGCTTTGACCATGATTTTGTTGTAATCATCGTGCTGCTGATCATAAGCCTCGGCCAGCGCATCCTCTTCCAGCCCGCCGGTCACCGCGAAGGCACCGAGATAGTCCGCTTTGCCGCTCGACTTCGGCGCCACAAAATCCGCCAGACAGTAGTTGGCGAAATCGGTTTTCTCCGTCTGCTGGCGTAAGTGATGGCTGACGCACAACACCCGGTCGCGCTTTTCATCGCTATAGATTTCGATGTCGTCTCCGACGCGGTTGGCAGGGAAAATCCCCACCACGCCACGCGGATTGAGCGTACCGGTCTGGCTCAGCATATCCAGCAAGGCGTTGGCGTCATGGAACAGGCGCTGCGCCTCTTCGCCCACCACCTCATCCTGCAAAATGCGCGGATATTTCCCCGCCAGCGACCAGGTCATAAAGAATGGCGTCCAGTCGATGTAGTTGCGCAGCGTTTCGATGCTGGCCTCCACCGGGCTGACGCCGAGGCGATGCGCCACCGGCGGCGTGTAGCTTGCCCAGTCGAAAGAGAAATCGTTGTCACGCGCGGTTTGCAGGCTGACCGGCGGCGTGCGCGGCTTTTTGCGCGCGTGCTGAATGCGCACCGTGTCGTATTCTTTGCGCGTGCGCGCCACAAAGTCTTCTTTCAGCGTGTCCGACAGCAGCGATGACACCACGCCAACGGTACGGGAGGCGTTTTGCACGTAAACCGTCGGGCCGCTGTAGTTCTGCTCGATTTTCACGGCGGTGTGCGCTTTTGACGTGGTGGCGCCGCCAATCAGCAGCGGGATGCTGAAGCCCTGACGCTCCATCTCTTTCGCCACGTTGACCATCTCATCCAGCGACGGCGTAATCAGCCCGGACAGACCGATAATGTCCGCCTTCTGCTCAATCGCCGTTTTCAGGATTTTGTCGCTCGGCACCATAACGCCAAGGTCGATAATTTCGTAGTTGTTACATTGCAGCACCACGCCCACGATATTTTTACCGATGTCGTGGACGTCGCCCTTCACCGTTGCCAGCACGATTTTGCCGTTGCTGCGCCCCGCTTCTTTGCTGGCCTGGATGTAAGGTTCGAGGTAGGCCACCGCCTGTTTCATGACGCGCGCGGATTTCACCACCTGCGGCAGGAACATCTTCCCTTCGCCAAACAGGTCGCCCACCACGTTCATGCCCGACATCAGCGGCCCTTCAATCACCTCGATGGGACGGGCTGACGCCTGGCGCGCCTCTTCGGTGTCCAGCTCGATAAATTCGGTGATGCCTTTCACCAGCGAATATTCGAGGCGCTTGACCACATCCCAGCTGCGCCATTCCGCCTGCTGTTTTTCCTGCTCGCCATCGCCTTTGGCGCCGCGATACTTCTCCGCCAGCTCCAGCAGACGCTCGGTGCCATCATCGCGGCGGTTGAGGATCACATCTTCCACCGCATCACGCAGTTCCGCCGGCAGGTCGTCATAAATCGCCAGCTGACCGGCGTTGACGATACCCATATCCATGCCGTTGCGGATCGCGTAGTAGAGGAACACCGCGTGAATCGCTTCACGCACCGGTTCGTTACCCCGGAACGAGAAGGATACGTTGGACACGCCGCCGGAGATCATTGCATGTGGCAGCTCGCGCTTGATGTCTTCACAGGCGCCGATAAAGTCCATCGCGTAGTTGTTGTGTTCTTCAATACCGGTGGCGACGGCAAAAATGTTCGGGTCAAAAATGATGTCTTCCGGCGGGAAGCCCACCTCTTCGGTGAGGATCTGGTAGGCGCGGCGGCAGATCTCGATTTTGCGTGCGCGGGTATCCGCCTGACCGACTTCATCAAACGCCATCACCACCATCGCCGCACCGTAACGACGCACTTTACGTGCGTGATCGATAAAGGGTTCAATACCCTCTTTCATCGAGATCGAGTTGACGATGCCTTTGCCCTGGATGCATTGCAGCCCTTTCTCGATCACCTCCCATTTTGAGGAGTCGATCATGATCGGCACGCGCGCGATATCCGGCTCCCCGGCAATCAGGTTGAGGAAGCGCACCATCGCCGCTTCCGCATCCAGCATCCCTTCATCCATGTTGATATCGATAATCTGCGCGCCGCTTTCCACCTGCTGACGCGCCACATCCAGCGCTTCGTTGTATTTCTCTTCTTTGATCAGACGCTTAAATTTCGCCGAGCCGGTGACGTTGGTACGTTCCCCGACGTTAACAAACAGCGATTCGGCGCTGATTGTCAGCGGTTCCAGCCCGGACAAACGACAGGCGACGGGCAGCTGCGGCAGCGTGCGCGGCGCAACGCCGTTCACCGCCGCCGCCATCGCCGCGATATGTTCCGGCGTGGTGCCGCAGCAGCCACCGATAATATTCAGAAAGCCCGAGCGCGCCCATTCGCCAATCTGCTCCGCCATGGTGGCAGCATCGAGATCGTACTCGCCAAAGGCATTCGGCAGCCCGGCGTTCGGGTGCGCGGTCACGTAGCCTTCGGCAATGCGCGACAGCTCGGCGACGTATTGACGCAGTTCATCCGGGCCAAGGGCGCAGTTCAGGCCAAACGACAGCGGTTCGGCATGGCGCAGCGAGTTATAAAAGGCTTCCGTGGTCTGGCCGGAGAGAGTACGGCCTGAGGCATCGGTGATGGTGCCGGAGATCATCAGCGGCAGCTTCACGCCCATCGCCTCCATCTCAACCTGCACCGCGTAAATGGCGGCTTTGGCGTTCAGGGTATCGAACACCGTTTCGATCATGATCAGGTCGGAGCCGCCCGCGATCAGCGCATGGGTCGATTCACGGTAGGCTGCCACCAGCTGATTAAAAGTGACGTTACGGTAAGCCGGATCGTTGACGTCCGGTGAGATGGAGCAGGTGCGGTTGGTCGGGCCAAGCACCCCGGCGACGTAGCGCGGACGATCGGGCGTTTTCGCACTCCATTCGTCGGCGCAGGCGCGCGCCAGTCTGGCAGCCTCAAGGTTAATTTCTGCCGACAGCGCTTCCATCTCGTAATCCGCCATCGCAATGGTGGTGGCGTTGAAGGTGTTGGTTTCCAGAATATCGGCACCCGCCGCGAGATAAGCGTTATGGATCTCACGGATAACTTCAGGTTTGGATAGCACCAGCAGGTCGTTGTTGCCCTTCAGATCGCACGGCCAGTCGGCAAAGCGGCTGCCACGGAAATCCTGCTCATCCAGTTTGTAACTCTGGATCATGGTACCCATACCACCGTCCAGAATCATGATGCGTTGTGCCAGCTGCTGATGCAGTGCTGCTATTCTGTTGCTCACTCTTGCCCCGTCCACGTCATTACGTTGGCTGAAATGCCAGCCTGACATACTGGCACAACTTTAAAGAGGGTAAAAGTTATGACAGTTGAGACATTTTCAGGGTGTAACCGATACAGATCCGACCAGTAAGCCATCGTTTGCATTCAGCAGGTGAAAAACGAAAATGGTTTCCATATCTGAAGCAATCCTGGAGAAGTCATGGCTACCCCTGCGCCCGCGAAACGCGGCAAAAAACCTCGTGCCACTGTGGCCAGCGCCGCGCCTGCTGGCGGCCAGGTACAATCCCTGACGCGCGGCCTGCGTTTGCTGGAACTGATTGCAGAATCGAACGGCAGCGTAGCGCTGACCGAGCTGGCCCAGCAGGCTGGCCTGCCCAACTCCACCACCCATCGTCTGCTGACCACCATGCAGCAGCAGGGCTTTGTCCATCAGGTGGGCGATCTCGGCTTCTGGGCGATTGGTTCTCATGCCTTTGTGGTCGGCAGCAGCTTCCTGCAAAGCCGCAACCTGCTGGCGATTGTGCATCCAATTCTGCGCACGCTGATGGAAGATGCCGGGGAAACCGTCAACCTCGCGGTGCTGGATCTCAGCGATTACCAGGCGGTGATTATCGACCAGGTGCAGTGCACCCAGCTGATGCGTATGTCCGCGCCGATTGGCGGCAAGCTGCCGAT
Organism: Pantoea sp. X-Soil-TKNS-1207; assembly: GCF_059730485.1. NCBI lineage: Bacteria > Pseudomonadati > Pseudomonadota > Gammaproteobacteria > Enterobacterales > Erwiniaceae > Pantoea > Pantoea sp. X-Soil-TKNS-1207. The sequence goes on along the minus strand of NZ_AP035958.1, from coordinate 298,212 downwards.
GCACGCTTCCGGGGCAGGCAAAGCCTTTCTGGCGCATCTGAACGACGAGCAGGTTACCGCGCTGCTGCATCAGAAAGGGTTGCATTACTACACGCCGAAAACGCTGATGTCGCCGCACAGCCTGAAAGAGAATCTGGCGCTGATTCGTAAAGTGGGCTTCTCGCATGATGACGAAGAACACGCGCTGGGCCTGCGCTGCGTCGCCGCACCGATTTACGACGAACACGGCGACCCTTTCGCCGCGATCTCCATTTCCGGCCCGATTGCGCGTATGACGGACGACCGCGTCACCGAACTCGGCGCGCTGGTGATCCGCGCGGCGAAACAGGTGACCCAGGCGTACGCCGGACGTTAAGCCGCCACCGTGGCATAGCGCACGCTAAAGCGCTGTGCCGTCCGCCAGGCCATCACTTCTTCAATGTGGCCCTGACGAATGCGCGTCTGCTGCGCGCGCCACCAGCTGGCATCGAACAATTCCGGGTGCAGGGCCAGCAGCAATTTCCCGGTGGCCGGTTCGCTGCACAGCGCGTAGCGGAAGGTTTCCGGGAACACATCGTCCGGCCCGACGCTGTACCACGGCTCGGCCTGAAGTTCATCCTCTTCGTAACGCGCCGCCGGGACATCGCGGAACTGCAACTCGGTCATCGGGCGGATTTCATCGTAATCATAAAACACAACCCGACCGTGGCGCGTCATGCCGAAGTTTTTGAATAGCATGTCGCCAGGGAAGATATTGGCCGCCGCCAGCTGGCGGATGGCGTCGCCGTACTCCTCCACGGCGTGGCGGCGCTGAGACGGATCTGCCTGCGCCAGCCACAGATTGAGCGGCTGCATACGCCGCTCCAGCCACAGATGACGGATGATCACCACATCCTCTTCAATGCGCAGCTTTTCCGGGATATCGCGTTCGAACTCAGCCAGCAGCGCCGCCGGAATGCGCGCCCGCGGCAGTGAGAAATGTTCGAACTCCTGGGTATCGGCCATACGGCCGACGCGATCGTGCTCCTTCACCAGCTGATAGCAATCACGTACCTGCGCCTCGGTCACCTCTTTCTGCGGCGCGAAACGGTCTTTGATGACCTTAAATACCCGATCAAATCCCGGCAGCGTGAACACCAGCATCACCATGCCGCGCACGCCGGGAGCAATGGCGAACGCCTCCTTGCTGTGCGCCAGATAGTGAAGATATTCGCGGTAGCACTCGGTTTTGCCGTGCTTCTGACAGCCAATCGCCATATAACGTTCGGCCGTGGTTTTTCCCGGCAAAATCGGTTGCAGCCAGGCCACCAGCGCCGCAGGCACCGGCGCATAAACCATAAAGTAGGCACGGGCGAAACCGAACACCACGCTGGCGTCGTTGCGGTCGGTCAGGCAGGTGTCGATCCACAGACGCCCCGCCTCATCACGCTGAATCGGTAACAGGCACGGCAGCGTGTCATCCTCCAGTTGCAAACGCGCCACCACCCACGCTGTTTTGTTGCGGTAAAACAGCTCGCTGGCCACATCCAGCGTGGCATGGGCGAGCTGCGTCGGGCTGAATTGTTCGTGCAGATGGCGCACGATCCAGTTGATATCCCGTGCCTGGTCCTGCCACGGCAGGCGCAGCGGGATATCGTTGAGCAGCTGGCGCAGCGTCTCCTGCCAGCTCTGCTGCGGCCGATACAGGCGGGACAGCGGGCGCGGTGACACCGGCGCCGGGGCAAACGGCTGTGAAGGGAAGATAAATAAGCGATCGGGCGACAGGTGGCTGTGGCCCTGCAAGCGGCAATAGACCGAGTTAAAGAAACTCTCGGCAATCTCATGACGCGGATAGCCCGGCAACAAGGTTTCGTAGTGGCTTTTCACCCGCAGCCAGAAGGCTTCGTCCCAGTCGGAGGCGCTGTTGAGGATGCGCAGCTGATTCGCCACCAGCCCCACATGATGATCATAAAGGTGGATACGCGCTTTCATCGCCTGCTGCACCGCATGCCATTCGGCCTGCTCAAAGCGCTGTTGCGCCCCGGCGGTGATATCAAGAAAGCGGCCATACTGCGCGTCAAAACCTTGCAGGATGGTATGAGCAATGAGGGATTCTCTGGGCGGCATCGGCATCTCTCCCGGCAATATGGCCCCTCCGTGGGCCAGCGTCTCAACTCAGAACTGCTCAGCTTCCGTGGAACCGGTCAGCGCGGTGACTGACGATTTCCCCCCCTGGATCACCGTGGTAACGCGGTCGAAATAGCCGGTGCCAACCTCCTGCTGATGCGACGAGAAGGTGTAGCCTTTCTCACGCGCGGCGAACTCCGGCTGCTGCACTTTCTCCACGTAGTGGCGCATCCCCTCGCCCTGCGCATAGGCGTGCGCCAGGTCGAACATGTTGAACCACATGCTGTGGATCCCCGCCAGCGTGATGAACTGGAAGCGGTAGCCCATCTCGCTCAGCGCCTGCTGGAAACGGGCGATGGTGCGATCGTCGAGGTTTTTCTTCCAGTTGAAGGATGGCGAACAGTTGTAGGCCAGCAGTTTGCCCGGATACTTCGCATGAATGGCATCGGCAAAGCGCTGCGCCAGCGCCAGATCCGGCGTCGAGGTTTCGCACCACAACACATCGGCATAGGGCGCGTAGGCCAGACCACGGCTGATCGCCTGCTCAATCCCGGCGTGAGTCCGGAAGAAGCCTTCTGCGGTCCGCTCGCCGGTGATAAAGGCACGATCGTATTCATCGCAATCCGAGGTGATGAGATCGGCGGCATCCGCATCGGTACGCGCCAGCAGCACCGTCGGCACGCCCAGGACGTCTGCCGCCAGACGCGCGGCCACCAGTTTCTGAATCGCTTCCTGGGTTGGCACCAGCACTTTGCCGCCCATATGGCCACATTTCTTCACCGCTGCCAGCTGATCCTCAAAGTGCACCGCGGCCGCACCGGCCTGAATCATCGACTTCATCAGCTCGAAGGCATTGAGCACGCCACCAAAGCCCGCTTCGGCATCCGCCACAATTGGCAGGAAGTAATCGATAAAGCCTTCATCCTGCGGTGACAACCCGCTGGCCCACTGGATCTGATCGGCGCGCTGGAAACTCTGGTTAATCCGCTCCACCACCTCCGGGACCGAGTTCACCGGGTACAGCGACTGATCCGGGTACATCTGCCCGGCGAGGTTGGCGTCCGCCGCCACCTGCCAGCCGGAGAGATAAATGGCTTCGATACCGGCTTTCGCCTGTTGCAGCGCCTGGCCGCCGGTTAATGCGCCGAGGCTGTTGATATAGCCTTTCTGCGATTCACCGTTCAGCAGCGACCACAGCTTGTGCGCGCCCCGTTCCGCCAGCGTGCAGGCCGGATTGACTGAACCACGTAAGTTCACCACATCCTGTGCGCTATATGGACGGGTAATCCCCTGCCAGCGGGCAGCGCGCCAGGTAGTTTCCAGTTGTTCGATCTGTTGCTTACGAGTGGACATAGCAATTTCTCCAGGGTCAGGGCAGCAGGCGATAGCCTGGCAGAGTGAGGAAAGGAACCAGTTCATCATCGGTGGTGATTTGCGCCATTAGCGCGGCGGCAGTGTCAAAACGTCCACTGCGGAAGCGTTCTTCGCCAAGGCTGTGCCGCAGCGCCGCTAACTCTTCCGCCAGCAGGCGTTCGAACAGGTCCGCCGTTACCAGCCGGCCATCGCTAAGAATTTGCTTGTGGTGAATCCATTGCCAGATTGAGGTGCGGGCAATTTCCGCCGTGGCGGCATCTTCCATCAGGCCATCAATCGGTACGCAGCCGTTGCCGCTGATCCAGGATTCAAGGTATTGCAGCGCCACGCGAATGTTGGCGCGCATCCCCACTTCGGTACGCTTGCCGCGACAAGGCAGCAGCAGGCGTTCGGCGGTGACCGGTGAATCCTGCTCGCGACTGACATGCAGCTGATTGGGGCGATCGCCCAGCTGACAATCAAACTCCGCCATCGCGATATCGGCCAGGCCGGGATGCGCCACCCAGGTGCCGTCGTGACCATTCGCGGCTTCGCGCGCTTTGTCTTCCCGCACCTTCTGCGTGACCCAGGCGTTGCGTTCCTGATCCTTGCTCGGGATCAGCGCCGACATTCCGCCCATCGCCAGTGCGCCACGGCGGTGGCAGGTCTTAATCAGCAGGCGCGAATAGGCATCCAGGAATGGCTGATCCATGCTGATCTGCTGCCGATCCGGCAGGATGCGCTCGCCATGCTGGCCCAGCGTTTTGATATAGCTAAAGATGTAATCCCAGCGACCACAGTTAAGACCCACTACGTGATCGCGCAGCTCCCACAGGATCTCATCCATCTGGAATACCGCCGGTAAGGTTTCGATCAGTACCGTGGCTTTGATGGTGCCACGCGGCAATCCGAAGCGATCTTCGCTGAAGCGGAAGATCTCACGCCACCACGCCACTTCCGACGCATGTTCGGTTTTCGGCAGATAGAACCACGGCCCGTGGCCCTTCTCCAGCAACGCGTCGGCGTTGTGGAACAGATACAACGCGAAATCGAACAGCCCGCCGGGGATGGCACGATCGCGCCATTCCACATGTTTCTCATCCAGATGCAGACCGCGCACCCGGCACATCAGCAGCGCCGGATCGGATCGTAACTGGTAGATTTTGCCGGTTTCGCTGGTGAAGCTCAGCGTGCCATTGACCGCATCGCGCAGCGCCAGCTGGCCATCGATCAGTTTTTGCCAGGTCGGTGCCAGCGAGTCCTCAAAATCCGCCATGAAAACTTTAACGTTCGCATTCAGGGCGTTGATCACCATTTTGCGATCTGGTGGGCCGGTGATCTCCACGCGACGATCCTGCAACAGGGGCGGAATCGGCCGTACCTGCCACGCATTTTCCCGAATGGAAGCCGTTTCCGAATCAAAGCCGGGCAATGCGCCCTGATCGTAACGTTGCTGCCGTTGCTGACGCGCTTTTAACAGGCGCTCGCGCTCGGGGGCAAAACGCACCACCAACGTATGCAGGAAGTCGATCGCTTCCGGGGTAAGCAGCTGCTTTTCCGCGTGGGTAAAGGGCTGGCTAAAGAATAACGTACTGCTGATAACCGAGTCTGTCATGCGGGCTGCCTCCTGTGTTGATCCCGCGTTCTCTGGCGGGATCCGGCTGTAGGGTGTTTTTTGACCTGCAAGATCAGAGCATAATGATTTTTATCTTATTTTCAAAAACTATTTCCATTTTTAGTTTTAAATCGATTTATTGCATTGATTTATATGTAATTTAAAGTCACGAAATAAAGGCAATAACTTCCACAGAAAGAGACAGATAAAAAAATGCCGTGGCAACACGCAGCTGCCACGGCAAGTTCAAGCGAGATAGATGTATTATTCGAGGGTAGGATTCATCCGGCGCAGATCAAACGGCGTGATCTGATACACGTAGTAGTTCAGCCAGTTGGAGAACAACAGGTTGCCATGGCTGCGCCAGGTGGCGCGCGGGGGCAACTCCGGGTTGTCCTGCGGGAAGTAGTTATACGGCACTTCGGGATGCAGCCCGGCATCGTAATCACGATGGTATTCACCCGACAGAGTGAGTGCATCGTACTCCGGGTGGCCGGTCACAAACGCCAGCCGTTTGTCTTTGCTCGCCATCAGGTAAGCGCCGGTGGCTTCCGATTCGGCAAACAGCTCAAGATCGGTGTAGTCACGAATCAGCTGGCTGGGGAAATCGGCATAGCGCGAGTGCGGCGCGAGGAAGTTGTCATCAAAACCGCGCGTCAGTAAGGCATGTGGATGCAGGATCTGATGTTCATAGACGCCTGACAGCTTGTTCTGACGCGTCTGTTTGGGAATGCCGTACAGAATATTCAGCGCGGCCTGTACCGCCCAGCAGACAAACAGCGTTGAGGTAACGTGCTCTTTCGCCCAGTGCAGCACGCGCTGGATCTGCGGCCAGTAAGCCACATCGTTGAAATCCACCAGACCCAGCGGCGCACCGGTAACGATCAGGCCGTCATAGTTATCATGTTGAATATCATCGAAATTACAGTAGAAATTGTTCAGGTGCTCAGTCGGCGTATTGCGCGATTCACGGCTATCAATGCGCAGCAGCTGAATATCAATCTGCAACGGCGAGTTGGATAGCAGGCGCAGGAACTGGTTTTCGGTCTCAATTTTTTTCGGCATCAGATTGAGCACCAGCACTTTCAACGGACGGATCTCCTGAACACTGGCGCGCGATGAGGTCATGACAAACACATTCTCATTACGCAGAAAATTGACTGCCGGTAATTCGTCGGGAACCCTGATTGGCATAGCCTGCTTACCTCTTACAACCGTATAAACGTTTAGACATCCAGATGCCTGAGGTTAGCCTGGCACACCGTCAATGTCGAGTCTTCATACGGTTTATGAAAATGTTTCAGCTTAATCGTCATAAGGGTGAATGTAGCTGCATAGCAGATTGTGGCGGCGTATTTAATTATTGCACCTGAACGCCTGTGACCGATAAATAATCGACAACCTATATTTATTTGGTTTGAAAGCCAAACCATTTCGGTTATTAAATATTTAATTTAATTTCAGAGGATTATTAATAATTAAACATAAAAACAATAAATAAAACCATAAGATTCATTTAGTTAAAAACTTTATTGCTTTCAATCAAATAAGGAAAATATATATTTCTAATATTAAATTCCTCCCTGCGGTATAAGTCACTCGTCATAAAGAAAGACAAAAAAATCAACCTCCAGAGGGAAGGTTGTTTCATTTATTTTTTGGCACAGGATTTATATCTGTAAGGGTTTTTACTATGTATCAACTAAAAATCACCCGTCTGATTTTACCAGGCATCCTGCTGGCGATGGCAGCGCCGAACGCACTCGCTGACGCAGCCCCTTTTACTCTCGACTCACCGTGGATGCTGGGTGACTGGGGTGGGCAGCGTACGGCACTAAAAAATCAAGGCGTTGATTTTAATGTCAATTATGTCATGGAGAGCGCGACGAATTTAGACGGGGGCTATCACACTGCCACGACAGCGCGTTATACCGATCAATGGCTGTTCAGCAGCCATCTCGATCTGCAAAAACTGCTCGGCTGGCAGGATACCGATTTTCAGGCGACGGTGACTAATCGTGACGGGCAAAACCTTTCTGAGCAGATAGCTCATCCTAAAGCGCCTATGCTTTCATCCGTGCAGGAGGTATATGGCCGCGGGCAAACATGGCGTCTGACCCAGTTTTGGTTACGTACCGGTTTTAGCGATGACCGCCTCAACCTCAAGCTGGGCCGCGCGACGGTAGGTGAGGACTTTGGCACCATCGAGTCGCACTTTCAGAACCTGGCATTGGGGCCGGGCATTCCCGGCAAATCACGCAGCGATCGCTGGATGAACTGGCCAGTTTCCCAGTGGATGGGACGCCTGCAACTGAATCTGACGCCGGAAGTGTATGTTAAGGTTGGTTTTTATAACCAAAACGAGGATAACGATAATCGTGGCAGCGGTTTCCACTTCTCCGTTAATCACTCCGACGGCAATCTGGTGCCGGTAGAGATTGGCTGGCAACCGCATCTGGGCGCAGATGGCTTAGCCGGGAATTATCGTTTAGGCGCTTATTATTCGTCGGCTCAGGGGGATGTTTATCATACCTGGCAACACGGCTCTTACGGCGATACGGCTCATGGCTATGGTGCTTACGCTATTGTTCAGCAGCAGTTATTCGCGCAGCAGCATGATAATCATCGTGGACTCTCTCTGACGCTTAGCCAGGTAATGCACGATAAACGCACGTCAAAACTCGATTATACCCAGACCGTTGCGCTGGCCTGGAAAGGGCCTTTTGACGCACGAACTCAGGATGAGATCGGCCTGGGTATGGCGCGTCTGCATGTGAATTCAGCCTATAGTCGTATGCTGGAACAGCAGAATGATGAGAATGGAGCAACAAGTGAGGATGATGAGACTTACCTGCCGGTCATCCGAGGCTCAGAGTATGATTATGAGCTTTACTATGCTTACAACGTTAGCCAGTGGCTCTCACTGCGTCCTAATCTGCAATATGTTGTCGCCCCTGGCGCCTACAGCGAAGTGAAAAATGCTTTCGTTGCCGGGATTACAGCGAGCCTGACGTTCTAACTTATTGTTTTCAGATACGATCGAAACCGTCCCGATATAAAAATGGGGCGGTTTTTTTGTACATTTGCCGATCTGCGGACGTAAAAAAGCCCTGAACTTTCGTTCAGGGCTTTTTCACTTAATTGATGCCTGGCAGTTCCCTACTCTCGCATGGGGAGACCCCACACTACCATCGGCGCTACGGCGTTTCACTTCTGAGTTCGGCATGGGGTCAGGTGGGACCACCGCGCTACAGCCGCCAGGCAAATTCTGTTTATCCGCACCGCCCTCTCAGGCCATGCGAACCAATCCGTTTGAACTAAGCTGAAAATTCTCTGGTCTCTCAACCAAAACGCCTCTGGCGTTGTAAGGTTAAGCCTCACGGGTCATTAGTACCGGTTAGCTCAATGCATCGCTGCACTTACACATCCGGCCTATCAACGTCGTCGTCTTCAACGTCCCTTCAGGACTCTCAAGGAGTCAGGGAGAACTCATCTCGGGGCAAGTTTCGTGCTTAGATGCTTTCAGCACTTATCTCTTCCGCACTTAGCTACCGGGCAATGCCATTGGCATGACAACCCGAACACCAGTGGTGCGTTCACTCCGGTCCTCTCGTACTAGGAGCAACCCCCCTCAATTCTCCAGCGCCCACGGCAGATAGGGACCGAACTGTCTCACGACGTTCTAAACCCAGCTCGCGTACCACTTTAAACGGCGAACAGCCGTACCCTTGGGACCTACTTCAGCCCCAGGATGTGATGAGCCGACATCGAGGTGCCAAACACCGCCGTCGATATGAACTCTTGGGCGGTATCAGCCTGTTATCCCCGGAGTACCTTTTATCCGTTGAGCGATGGCCCTTCCATTCAGAACCACCGGATCACTATGACCTGCTTTCGCACCTGCTCGAGCCGTCACTCTCGCAGTCAAGCTGGCTTATGCCATTGCACTAACCTCCTGATGTCCGACCAGGATTAGCCAACCTTCGTGCTCCTCCGTTACGCTTTGGGAGGAGACCGCCCCAGTCAAACTACCCACCAGACACTGTCCGCAGCCCGGATTACGGGCCTACGTTAGAACATCAAACATTAAAGGGTGGTATTTCAAGGTTGGCTCCACGCAGACTGGCGTCCACGCTTCAAAGCCTCCCACCTATCCTACACATCAAGGCTCAATGTTCAGTGTCAAGCTATAGTAAAGGTTCACGGGGTCTTTCCGTCTTGCCGCGGGTACACTGCATCTTCACAGCGATTTCAATTTCACTGAGTCTCGGGTGGAGACAGCCTGGCCATCATTACGCCATTCGTGCAGGTCGGAACTTACCCGACAAGGAATTTCGCTACCTTAGGACCGTTATAGTTACGGCCGCCGTTTACCGGGGCTTCGATCAAGAGCTTCTCCTTACGGATAACCCCATCAATTAACCTTCCGGCACCGGGCAGGCGTCACACCGTATACGTCCACTTTCGTGTTTGCACAGTGCTGTGTTTTTAATAAACAGTTGCAGCCAGCTGGTATCTTCGACTGGCTTCAGCTCCGGGAGCAAGTCCCTTCACCTACGCGCCAGCGTGCCTTCTCCCGAAGTTACGGCACCATTTTGCCTAGTTCCTTCACCCGAGTTCTCTCAAGCGCCTTGGTATTCTCTACCTGACCACCTGTGTCGGTTTGGGGTACGATTTCGTGTTACCTGGAGCTTAGAGGCTTTTCCTGGAAGCAGGGCATCAGTTACTTCACCACCGTAGTGGCTCGTCATCACGCCTCAGCGTTAAAGTGCACCGGATTTGCCTGGAGCACACGCCTACACGCTTAAACCGGGACAACCGTCGCCCGGATAACCTAGCCTTCTCCGTCCCCCCTTCGCAGTAACACCAAGTGCAGGAATATTAACCTGCTTCCCATCGACTACGCTTTTCAGCCTCGCCTTAGGGGTCGACTCACCCTGCCCCGATTAACGTTGGACAGGAACCCTTGGTCTTCCGGCGAGCGGGCTTTTCACCCGCTTTATCGTTACTTATGTCAGCATTCGCACTTCTGATACCTCCAGCAGACCTCACAGTCCACCTTCAACGGCTTACAGAACGCTCCCCTACCCAACAACACATAGTGTCGCTGCCGCAGCTTCGGTGCATGGTTTAGCCCCGTTACATCTTCCGCGCAGGCCGACTCGACCAGTGAGCTATTACGCTTTCTTTAAATGATGGCTGCTTCTAAGCCAACATCCTGGCTGTCTGTGCCTTCCCACATCGTTTCCCACTTAACCATGACTTTGGGACCTTAGCTGGCGGTCTGGGTTGTTTCCCTCTTCACGACGGACGTTAGCACCCGCCGTGTGTCTCCCGTGATAACATTCTCCGGTATTCGCAGTTTGCATCGGGTTGGTAAGCCGGGATGGCCCCCTAGCCGAAACAGTGCTCTACCCCCGGAGATGAATTCACGAGGCGCTACCTAAATAGCTTTCGGGGAGAACCAGCTATCTCCCGGTTTGATTGGCCTTTCACCCCCAGCCACAAGTCATCCGCTAATTTTTCAACATTAGTCGGTTCGGTCCTCCAGTTAGTGTTACCCAACCTTCAACCTGCCCATGGCTAGATCACCGGGTTTCGGGTCTATACCCTGCAACTTAACGCCCAATTAAGACTCGGTTTCCCTGCGGCTCCCCTATACGGTTAACCTTGCTACAGAATATAAGTCGCTGACCCATTATACAAAAGGTACGCAGTCACCTAACAAGTAGGCTCCCACTGCTTGTACGTACACGGTTTCAGGTTCTGTTTCACTCCCCTCGCCGGGGTTCTTTTCGCCTTTCCCTCACGGTACTGGTTCACTATCGGTCAGTCAGGAGTATTTAGCCTTGGAGGATGGTCCCCCCATATTCAGACAGGATACCACGTGTCCCGCCCTACTCATCGAACTCACAGTAAGTGCATTTTTGTGTACGGGAGTATCACCCTGTACCCTGCGACTTTCCAGACGCTTCCACTAATGCACAAACTGATTCAGGTTCTGGGCTGTTCCCCGTTCGCTCGCCGCTACTGGGGGAATCTCGGTTGATTTCTTTTCCTCGGGGTACTTAGATGTTTCAGTTCCCCCGGTTCGCCTCGTTAACCTATGTATTCAGTTAACGATGATGCACTGAGTGCACCGGGTTTCCCCATTCGGACATCGCCGGCTATAGCGGTTCATATCACCTTACCGGCGCTTTACGCAGATTAGCACGTCCTTCATCGCCTCTGACTGCCAGGGCATCCACCGTGTACGCTTAGTCGCTTAACCTCACAACCCACAGGCGTTTTGCAACGCGTGCAGACTGCAAGCATTTGAGAGACTCGAACGCGCCGTGCTGTATTCCTTATTACGGAGGAATACGACTGCGCGTCGTTTCAAATTTTCAGCTTGTTCCGGATTGTTAAAGAGCAAATATCTCAAACATGACTTTACAGTCAGTTTTGAGATACTTCGTGGAGACACCTTTCACCTGTCACCAAGCAAGTGGCGTCCCCTAGGGGATTCGAACCCCTGTTGCCGCCGTGAAAGGGCGGAGTCCTAACCGCTAGACGAAGGGGACACGAATGTGTCACGACTTCGCAGCCGTCTTGCTCATTACGTTTTCATCAGACAATCTGTGTGAGCACTTCGGAGGAAGGTATCTTCAGGTAAGGAGGTGATCCAACCGCAGGTTCCCCTACGGTTACCTTGTTACGACTTCACCCCAGTCATGAATCACAAAGTGGTAAGCGCCCTCCCGAAGGTTAAGCTACCTACTTCTTTTGCAACCCACTCCCATGGTGTGACGGGCGGTGTGTACAAGGCCCGGGAACGTATTCACCGTAGCATTCTGATCTACGATTACTAGCGATTCCGACTTCACGGAGTCGAGTTGCAGACTCCGATCCGGACTACGACGCACTTTATGAGGTCCGCTTGCTCTCGCGAGGTCGCTTCTCTTTGTATGCGCCATTGTAGCACGTGTGTAGCCCTGGCCGTAAGGGCCATGATGACTTGACGTCATCCCCACCTTCCTCCGGTTTATCACCGGCAGTCTCCTTTGAGTTCCCGACCGAATCGCTGGCAACAAAGGATAAGGGTTGCGCTCGTTGCGGGACTTAACCCAACATTTCACAACACGAGCTGACGACAGCCATGCAGCACCTGTCTCACGGTTCCCGAAGGCACTAAGGCATCTCTGCCAAATTCCGTGGATGTCAAGGCCAGGTAAGGTTCTTCGCGTTGCATCGAATTAAACCACATGCTCCACCGCTTGTGCGGGCCCCCGTCAATTCATTTGAGTTTTAACCTTGCGGCCGTACTCCCCAGGCGGTCGACTTAACGCGTTAGCTCCGGAAGCCACTCCTCAAGGGAACAACCTCCAAGTCGACATCGTTTACGGCGTGGACTACCAGGGTATCTAATCCTGTTTGCTCCCCACGCTTTCGCACCTGAGCGTCAGTCTTTGTCCAGGGGGCCGCCTTCGCCACCGGTATTCCTCCAGATCTCTACGCATTTCACCGCTACACCTGGAATTCTACCCCCCTCTACAAGACTCTAGCCTGCCAGTTTCGAATGCAGTTCCCAGGTTAAGCCCGGGGATTTCACATCCGACTTGACAGACCGCCTGCGTGCGCTTTACGCCCAGTAATTCCGATTAACGCTTGCACCCTCCGTATTACCGCGGCTGCTGGCACGGAGTTAGCCGGTGCTTCTTCTGCGGGTAACGTCAATGCTGATGGTTATTAACCATCAACCCTTCCTCCCCGCTGAAAGTACTTTACAACCCGAAGGCCTTCTTCATACACGCGGCATGGCTGCATCAGGCTTGCGCCCATTGTGCAATATTCCCCACTGCTGCCTCCCGTAGGAGTCTGGACCGTGTCTCAGTTCCAGTGTGGCTGGTCATCCTCTCAGACCAGCTAGGGATCGTCGCCTAGGTGAGCCGTTACCCCACCTACTAGCTAATCCCATCTGGGTTCATCCGATGGTGTGAGGCCCGAAGGTCCCCCACTTTGGTCTTGCGACGTTATGCGGTATTAGCTACCGTTTCCAGTAGTTATCCCCCTCCATCGGGCAGATCCCCAGACATTACTCACCCGTCCGCCACTCGTCACCCAAGGAGCAAGCTCCTCTGTGCTACCGTTCGACTTGCATGTGTTAGGCCTGCCGCCAGCGTTCAATCTGAGCCATGATCAAACTCTTCAATTTAAAGTTTGATGCTCAAAGAATTAAACTTCGTAATGAATTACGTGTTCACTCTTGAGACTTGATATTTTTTAAGTCCGTAGACTTTTGATATCAATCCTGCGAGTGCCCACACAGATTGTCTGATAAATTGTTAAAGAGCAGTGCGACCAGTGCTTTACGCTGCTGTCGCGAGGTGGCGTATATTACGCTTTCCTCCTTCAGAGTCAATCTCTTTTTCGAGATTTTTCTCTGGCGGGTTGTTCCTTCAGAACCGCCCTCTCAACACTGCATTTCGTAAACCGTTGTGCCGTGTCGATGGAGGCGCATTATAGGGAGTTGTTCGGCAGGCGCAACCGCTAATTTCAATAAAAACAACTGTTCGCTGCATTCCACAGCAAAACCCCGCCTTATACCCACTTACACACAAAGTTATCCACATCCCGTGGTTGAAATGAATTTAGGCGAGCATCGCGCAAACGTTTTCGCTACAATGCCCCGCGACGTACGGATGCCCCTTTTGGGGCGTTACCTGAAGCCAGCTTTCTTCTATATAGATAGAAGAGAAACGCTAAGCTTGATGTAACGCTCTTATTTACGCGAAACAAAGCCAAGGGATAAAACCACCATGCAACAACGTCGTCCTGTACGCCGCGCTCTGCTGAGTGTCTCAGACAAAGCCGGTATCCTCGAATTTGCTCAGGCACTCTCCAGCCGTGGTGTTGAGCTGCTCTCCACAGGTGGCACTGCACGCCTGCTGGCAGATGCGGGCCTGCCGGTCACTGAAGTGTCTGACTACACCGGTTTTCCGGAAATGATGGATGGACGCGTCAAAACGCTGCACCCGAAAGTTCATGGTGGCATTCTCGGCCGCCGTGGCCAGGATGATGCCATCATGGCGCAGCACGCCATCGATCCTATCGACATGGTGGTCGTAAACCTCTATCCGTTTGCCCAGACCGTGGCGAAACCGGGTTGCACGCTGGAAGATGCGGTGGAAAACATCGATATCGGCGGCCCAACCATGGTGCGCTCGGCCGCGAAGAACCATAAAGATGTGGCGATCGTGGTTAAGAGCAGCGACTACAGCGCCATCATTGCTGAGCTGGACGCCAACGAAAACTCCCTGACGCTGGAAACCCGCTTCGATCTGGCAATCAAAGCCTTCGAGCACACCGCCGCCTACGACAGCATGATTGCCAACTACTTTGGCAGCCTGGTGCCGGCTTATCACGGCGAAAGCAAAGAACCTGCTGGCCGCTTCCCGCGCACCCTGAATCTGAACTTCATTAAGAAGCAGGATATGCGTTACGGCGAGAACAGCCATCAGGACGCCGCCTTCTATATAGAAGAAAACGTGGCAGAGGCTTCGGTTGCCACTGCGCAGCAGGTACAGGGCAAAGCGCTCTCCTACAACAACATCGCGGATACCGATGCCGCGCTGGAATGCGTGAAAGAGTTCAGCGAAGCCGCTTGTGTGATTGTGAAACACGCGAATCCATGCGGTGTGGCGGTGGGCAGTTCGATTCTGGATGCCTACGAGCGCGCCTACAAAACCGATCCAACCTCTGCATTTGGCGGCATTATCGCCTTCAACCGCGAGCTGGACGAAGCCACTGCGCAGGCCATTATCAGCCGCCAGTTTGTTGAAGTGATCATTGCCCCTTCTGCCTCTGAGGCCGCCCTGAAAGTGACTGCCAGCAAACAGAATGTTCGCGTTCTGGTATGTGGTCAGTGGCAGGAGCGCGTTGCCGCTCTGGACTTCAAACGCGTTAACGGTGGTTTACTGGTGCAGGATCGCGATCTGGGTATGGTCGATGCCAGCCAGCTGCGCGTTGTCAGCAAACGCCAGCCGACCGAGCAGGAACTGCGTGATGCGCTGTTCTGCTGGAAAGTGGCGAAGTTCGTCAAATCCAACGCCATCGTATATGCACGCGACAATATGACCATCGGTATTGGCGCAGGCCAGATGAGCCGCGTCTATTCCGCAAAAATCGCCGGTATCAAAGCGGGCGATGAAGGTCTGGAAGTGCAAGGCTCAGCGATGGCGTCAGACGCCTTCTTCCCGTTCCGCGATGGTATTGATGCCGCCGCCGCTGTGGGTATCAGCTGCGTTATTCAGCCGGGTGGCTCGATTCGCGATGACGAAGTGATTGCCGCCGCCGATGAGCACGGCATCGCCATGATCTTCACCGACATGCGTCATTTCCGCCATTAATCGTTGGGAGCGTTACAGATGAAAATTTTAGTCATTGGCAATGGCGGACGCGAGCACGCCCTGGCGTGGAAAGCGGCACAGTCACCGCTGGCAGAGACCGTATTTGTTGCGCCGGGTAATGCTGGCACCGCGCTGGAACCCGCTCTGCAAAACGTCGCCATCAGCGCGACGGATGTGCCTGCGCTGCTGGCCTTTGCGCAGCAGGAAAAAATCGACCTGACCATCGTCGGGCCGGAAGCCCCGCTGGTTATCGGCGTGGTAGATGCATTCCGTGCCGCCGGTCTGAAAATCTTTGGCCCGACCCAGTCCGCCGCTCAGCTGGAAGGTTCTAAAGCTTTCACCAAGGATTTCCTCGCTCGTCAGCAGATCCCGACCGCCGAATACCAGAACTTTACCGAAGTCGAACCGGCGCTGGCCTACCTGCGTGAGAAAGGCGCTCCGATCGTCATCAAGGCCGATGGCCTGGCTGCCGGTAAAGGTGTGATCGTAGCAATGACGCTGGAAGAAGCGGAAGCGGCGGTGCTGGATATGCTGGCAGGCAACGCATTCGGCGACGCCGGTCACCGCATCGTGATCGAAGAGTTCCTTGATGGCGAAGAAGCCAGCTTTATCGTGATGGTCGATGGCGACAATGTGCTGCCAATGGCCACCAGCCAGGATCATAAACGCGTTGGCGACGGCGATACCGGCCCGAACACCGGCGGTATGGGCGCCTACTCCCCGGCTCCGGTGGTAACCGATGAGATCCACCAGCGCGTGATGGATCAGATCATCTGGCCAACCGTGAACGGCATGAAAGCGGAAGGCAACACCTATACCGGTTTCCTGTATGCCGGTCTGATGATCGACAAAGCCGGTCAGCCAAAAGTGATCGAATTCAACTGCCGCTTTGGCGATCCGGAAACCCAGCCGATCATGCTGCGTTTGCAGTCGGACCTGGTGGCGCTGTGCCTGGCCGCCTGTGACGGTAAGCTGGATCAGCAGGAGTCACAATGGGATCCGCGTCCATCGCTGGGTGTGGTACTGGCTGCGGGCGGTTATCCGGGGGATTACAGCACTGGCGACCAGATCCATGGCCTGCCGCTGGAAGAAGTGCCGGATGGCAAGGTATTCCACGCTGGCACCACGCTGAAGGATGACCTGGTCGTTACCAACGGCGGTCGCGTGCTGTGCGTCACCGCGCTGGGTGAAGATGTGGCTGCCGCGCAGCAGCGCGCTTATGAACTGGCGCAGCATATCTCCTGGAACGGCAGTTTCTGTCGTCGCGATATCGGCTACCGCGCAATCAACCGCAAATAATCACAAGGGGCACACAGTGCCCCTTCTCTTTTCCGTCCGTCAGAAATCGCTCTCTTTCGGCTCCCAGCTGCACTCATCATTTGCTGTGACATGCAGTAGCTGTACCCCTTCCGGCGCTTCCAGCCATGAAACCATCAACGGTGATGATCCATTGCCCTTCTGCTGTGTCAGGGTATTAACCTGATTGCTGTCGAACGGGGCATCCACCACTTTGCCCGCGCAGGTACGCACCTGAGTACCGCCCAGCCACTGCCCCTGGCTCAGCAATACCCGGCCTTTCAGCAGCGCATTGCTCTGCTGCAACATGCGCTGCGCATCAAAGCGATACAGCTCCACGCTGTCCGCGCTAACCGCTTCACGCCGTCCGGCCAGTTGCCGCTGCATAAAATTGAGATTGCCCTGCTGATCGAAACGGAGCGTGACATCATCCGGCTGGTCGCCTGAAACATGGCGTTCCACGCTGAGAAGGTTGTTATCCTGCCAGCTGTAATCGGTGGTCTGCATGGCATCGCCATCGAAAGGTGTGAAGACGGTACGCAGATGGACTGACTGATGATCGCCATTCTTGCGCCAGATGCGCACCACGCCACGGTCGGCAAGATAGCCGCTGGCGGTGAAGGCAGGAAGATCGGGAGTGGTGCTACAGCCCGTAAGCAGCGCACCACATAACAGGGCGCAAACGCGCTGACGTAGAGTTTTCAGCATGGCAGGCCCCGGCAACAAAAAGGGGCGATGCCGCCCCCTCTTTTAAAGCTATACCGCGTCGCGGAAACTTATTTAACAGCGTCTTTCAGCGCTTTACCGGAGACGAACGCCGGTACGTTTGCCGCAGCGATTTTGATCTCTTTGCCAGTCTGCGGGTTGCGACCGGTACGCTCAGCGCGGTGGTTCACTTTAAAAGTACCAAAACCAACCAGTTGTACAGCATCACCATCTTTCAGAGACTCAGTGATCGCAGCCAGGGTAGATTCCAGCGCAGCTTTAGCCTGGGTTTTTGACAGGTCCGCTTTCTCTGCGATCACATCAATCAGTTGAGTCTTGTTCATAAGTTATCCTTAAAGTGTATTTATCGCTTGCTAAGCAACGAGTGCGAGGGAAAAGCCATATTCTGGCACTCTTCAGCCTGCACGCACCGATAGCCACAATTTTCAGCCCCCCAAATGTAGACCAGACAGGGGGCTGATGTGAAGCCTCCAGGCGCGCTAATTCGGGCCTGAAGTCACGTTTTCTCGCCTTATTGCTGAAAATTTATACCGATGTTACTGATTCCCGCTTCTCGCAGGTCAGAACGTAGCCCTTTGATCAGCTCCAGGTCACGCTCCTCAGACTCTGCCAGCAGGCGGAAAATTTCCCACTGCATATCCCATTCGTCAATAATCGCCTGGTTTTCGCGCAGCTCGTCATCGCTCATTTCGCGTCCAGCCTGGGTCATTTCGAGGATCGCTACGGTGGTGATCGAGGTACGGCTCACTTCGATGGCGTGTTCCAGCGTCTCGCCGCTCAGCTGGGCATGAAGCACTTCACTTAATGCTACGCAGGCATCAATCGCCGGATGCACGCCATAGATGTCAAAATCATCCCCGTCAGGGATGGCCGCTTCCAGTTTCTCCAGCTGACTGTCGAAATTGATTTTGGCGTCTTTGACCGTCAGGCTTTCCCAGACGAGATCGAGCATACGGCGGTAGAGTTGCGGATCAGCGAATTCGGTCTGCTGACAGAAGGCCCAATAGTTAGGGAACATACGTTCACACAAACAGGCCATAAAGGTGACGTGCTGCCAGCTTTCCAGCTTCGCCAGACGTAAATGGACGGGATTCTGTAACATCAAACTTACTCTCAATAATTTAGCTGGCGGCAGTGTACCGCAAAAGCTGCGCGCAAACAGCGTCAACGCGCATTTTGCCTGCGCAGAAAGGCCGGACGACCGGAAGCAACCGCATCCGCCCAGCGTGTCGGCTCCGGTAAACGATAGCCCGCCATACAATTTTCCACCCACTGCAAGGCGCTATCGGCGCTAACGCGATGGCCGGTGGAGACAAATAACGGATTACAACGCGCCTTGCTGCGCCAGACCCAGCCAAGCTGCTCGTTCTTATCCAGCAGCGGCTGGCGGCTGCCAGGCGCCTCACCCAGCTCGGCAAATTTCCCGCACAGACGGCGCTTCGCCACCCCGATGGTGGGTACATCCACCAGCAGGCCAAAATGCGCCGCCACCCCGAGCCGACGCGGATGCGCGATACCGTGGCCATCGACAAATAACAGATCGGGCTGATGATGGAGTTGCTGCCAGGCGGCCAGCAGCGCGGGGACTTCGCGGAACGACAAAAATCCGGGGATATAAGGCATGGTGGTGCTGACGCGCGCAATCTGGTGCTCCACCAGCTGTAACGAGGGATATTCCAGAATCACCAGCGCGGCGCGTGTCACCTCGCCGCCCTGTTCAAAACCCACATCGGCACCGGCAATCAAACGCGGCGGCAGCACGTCAAAATCGTCCTGCCGCACCACGTCAGCTGCGCGCTGTTGCTGTTCCGTGCGTAGCGCCGCCAAATCCATGCTTAGCCCTGATGATAAGGGCGGGACAGACGATGCACCGCCTCAACAAAGGCCCCGGCGTGCTCAGGCGGAACATCCTGATGGATACCGTGACCGAGATTGAAGACATGGCCTTCGCCTGCGCCGAAACCTTCCAGGATCCCGGCAACTTCCTGTTCGATACGCGCCGGTGGCGCATACAGCATGGAAGGATCCATATTGCCCTGTAGCGCGACCTTGTGGCCAACGCGACGACGGGCATCGGCGATATCGGTGGTCCAGTCCAGACCCAGCGCATCACAACCGGTTTCCGCCATCGCTTCCAGCCACTGCCCACCACCCTTGGTGAACAGGGTAACTGGCACGCGGCGGCCTTCGTTTTCATGCAGCACGCTATCGACGATTTTGTGCATGTAGTAGAGCGAGAATTCGCGGTAGTCACGTCCGGTCAGCACGCCGCCCCAGGTGTCAAACACCATGATCGACTGCGCACCGGCTTTGATCTGCGCATTCAGGTAAAGGATCACGCTATCGGCGAGCTTATCCAGCAGCAGATGCAGCGTCTGCGGCTCGGCGTACATCATCTTTTTGATTTTGGTGAAGGCTTTGCTACTGCCGCCTTCCACCATATAGGTCGCCAGCGTCCACGGGCTACCGGAGAAGCCAATCAGCGGCACTTCGCCTTTCAGGTTATGCCGGATGGTGCGTACCGCATTCATCACATAACCCAGTTCCTGCTCCGGATCGGGCACCGGCAGTTTGTCGACATCGGCACGGCAGGTAATCGGGTGCGAGAAACGCGGGCCTTCGCCAGTTTCAAAGTAAAGCCCCAGCCCCATCGCATCGGGGATGGTGAGGATATCGCTGAAGAGGATGGCCGCGTCCAGCGCATAGCGGCGCAGCGGTTGCAACGTGACTTCGCACGCCAGCTCAGCATTTTTACACAGCGACATAAAGTCACCGGCTTCGGCACGGGTGGCTTTATATTCCGGCAGATAACGCCCGGCTTGTCGCATCATCCATACCGGGGTGATATCCACCGGCTGACGTAACAGGGCGCGCAGATAACGATCGTTCTTCAGTTCACTCATAATTGGCTCTCTTTCTTGCAGGGCGCCAGTGTAGCATTTTCACGTCGCGCTGGCGCGACACTGGGCAACGGTATCTTCAATCAAACGCCGCGCCACGGTGCCCGGCGGCGGTAGTAATGGCAGCGCATCGTAGTGATACCAGCCAGCGTCCAGCAGCTCCTTGCCATCATGTTGCAATTCGCCGCCTTCATAATCGGCCATAAACGCCATCATCAGCGAATGGGGAAACGGCCACGGCTGCGACGTCACATAACGCACGTTTTTAACCCGTACGTTGCTCTCCTCCATCACCTCACGCGCCACCGCCTGCTCAAGGGTTTCGCCCACTTCGACAAATCCGGCCAGCACGGTGTAGATGTTGTTGCGATGACGGGCATGGTTAGCCAGCAAAATTTCATCGCCGCGGCGAATCGCCACAATGATGCAGGGCGCGATTTGCGGGTAATAACGTTCACGACAGTGGCCGCACAGGCAGGCGAACTCACGTTTGCTCAGATGCATTTCATGGCCGCAATAGCCGCACCAGCGATGCGAACGGTAGAACTCCGCCAGCTGCACTCCCCTGCCGGCGAGCTGAAACAGGCCGACATCTTCGTCGATCAACTGGCGAACGGACGCCATGTTGTCGGGACGGTTCTCACGCACCAGCCAGACGCTCTCCCCCTGCCACTCGCCAATGACCATGCCGTTGCTGCCTGCCAGACCAAACTGCTGCGCGGTGCCGTGCGGCAATTCCCCCTGCGGCAGCCAAAGTTTTTGCTCATGGCTGACAATCCACCAGCCAGCGTCTACGCTTGAGATCTCACGTTGCATATAAATTGTCATCCTTAGCGTCAATTCGTACGCCGAAATGCTGATGTCAGGTTTGTTAATCAACAACTATACCCAAATGGAGCGACGTATGCTTAACCAGTTAGATAACCTGACCGAGCGTGTCGGTGGCGGTAATGAATTGGTCGATTCCTGGCTAAACGCGCGTCGTCAGTTACTGGTGACTTATTATCAGTTAATTGGCATGAAGCCGAAGAAAGACGCGATGAGCGCACTGGATGAACGGGCGCTGGATGCGTTTTGCCACAACCTGGTGGATTATCTTTCCTCCGGTCATTTCAGCGTTTATGAACATATTATCAGTGAGATGCAGGGCGACAGCCCGATGATTGCTGCCGCACAGCTTTATCCATCGCTGGAAGCCAATACCGAGCGACTGATGCAGCTGTACGATGGTCATTTACAGCAGGCGATCACCGACGATAACTGCACCCTGTTCCAGCAGGCCCTGTCTGAAGTGGGTGAAGTGCTGGAGTCGCGCTTTACGCTGGAAGACAAACTGGTGCATCTGGCATGGGACAATCAGCTGGCACATCCGCCGGTTGCCAATGAGAGCATCGTTGCCCGTCCGGCGTAAAACGGGCAATTGTAAAATACTTGTGATTCACGAAAAGCCCCTCTATGCTGAGCGGGCTTTATTGTTTTGCGGTTACAGCGTAAAACATGATCTTGTCGGAGTGCCCATCTGGGCTGAGACCGTTAATTCGGGATCCGCGGAACCTGATCAGGTTAGAACCTGCGAAGGGAACAAGAGTAAACATCATCAGCACGGTGCCCGCACCGCTTCTGTTACTCATTCCGGACTCCGGACAAGCAACTTCCATCATTTACAGGAAACTTGCTATGTCTGTTGCAAAAACCTCTCGTCGTGAACAGCGCGCCCAGGCGCAGGCGTTTATCGATTCCCTCCAGGGAACCGCGTTTCCCAATTCCCAACGCATCTGGATCACCGGCAATCGCCCTGATATTCGCGTACCGATGCGCGAAATCCAGCTCAGCCCAACCCTGATCGGCGGCAGCAAAGACCATCCGCAGTACGAAGAGAACGAAGCAGTCCCGGTGTATGACACCGCCGGTGCCTATGGCGATCCGGCAGCAACCATCGATGTACATCAGGGTCTGGAAAAACTGCGCGCGCACTGGATCGCCGAACGTGGCGACAGCGAAACCATCGACCAGCTCAGCTCCAGCTATACCCAGCAACGACTGGCGGATGAAGGACTGGATCACCTGCGTTTTGAACATTTGCCCCAGCCGCGCCGCGCCAAAGCCGGGCGTCGCGTTACCCAGCTGCACTACGCGCGTCAGGGCATCATCACGCCGGAGATGGAATTTATCGCGCTGCGTGAAAACATGGGCCGTGAGCGCATCCGCGGCGAAGTGCTGCTGCAACAGCATCCCGGTCACAGCTTTGGCGCGCATCTGCCGGAAAATATCACCGCGGAATTTGTTCGCGAGGAGGTCGCCGCGGGTCGCGCCATCATCCCGTCCAACATCAACCATCCTGAATCTGAGCCGATGATCATTGGCCGTAACTTTCTGGTGAAGGTGAATGCCAATATCGGCAACTCCGCCGTCAGTTCCTCGATTGAAGAGGAGGTGGAAAAGCTGGTGTGGTCGACCCGCTGGGGTGCCGATACCGTGATGGATCTCTCGACCGGACGCTATATCCATGAAACGCGCGAATGGATTTTGCGTAACAGCCCGGTGCCGATTGGCACCGTACCGATTTACCAGGCGCTGGAGAAGGTGAATGGCGTCGCCGAAGACCTCAACTGGGAAATCTTCCGTGATACCTTGCTGGAGCAGGCGGAACAGGGCGTGGATTACTTCACCATTCACGCCGGTGTGCTGCTGCGCTACGTACCGATGACGGCAAAGCGCCTGACCGGCATTGTGTCGCGCGGCGGCTCGATTATGGCGAAGTGGTGCCTGTCGCATCATCAGGAAAGTTTTCTCTACCTGCACTTCCGTGAGATCTGCGAGATCTGCGCCGCCTATGATGTGGCGCTGTCGCTGGGCGATGGTCTGCGTCCGGGTTCCATCCAGGATGCCAACGATGAAGCGCAGTTTGCGGAACTGCATACGCTGGGCGAGCTGACGAAAATCGCCTGGGAATATGACGTGCAGGTGATGATTGAAGGTCCGGGCCATGTGCCGATGCAGATGATTCGCCGCAATATGACTGAACAGCTGGAGCATTGCCACGAAGCCCCTTTTTATACCCTCGGACCGCTCACCACCGATATCGCGCCCGGCTACGACCATTTCACCTCCGGCATTGGTGCCGCGATGATTGGCTGGTTCGGCTGCGCGATGCTGTGTTATGTCACACCGAAGGAGCATCTGGGTCTGCCGAATAAGGAAGATGTCAAACAGGGGCTGATTACCTACAAAATCGCCGCCCATGCCGCCGATCTGGCCAAAGGCCATCCTGGCGCGCAGATCCGCGATAACGCGATGTCGAAAGCGCGTTTTGAGTTTCGCTGGGAAGATCAGTTCAATCTGGCGCTGGACCCGCACACCGCCCGCGCCTATCACGATGAAACCTTACCGCAGGAGTCGGGCAAAGTGGCGCATTTCTGCTCCATGTGCGGCCCGAAATTCTGTTCAATGAAAATCACCCAGGAAGTGCGCGAATATGCTGCCCGCCAGCAGGCGGAAGCCCAGCCGATTGAAATTGGCATGGCGCAAATGTCGGACGCCTTCCGCAGTCGTGGCGGCGAGCTTTATCACGCCCCCGATGCCCTTAAAGAGGAAAATGTATGACCGCCCCATTCCCCAGTACCGCTCCGCGTTTAGGCCTTTATCCGGTGGTGGATAGCGTTGAGTGGATTGCCCGTCTGCTGGAGGCGGGCGTACGCACCATCCAGCTGCGGATTAAAGATTGCCAGGATGAAGAGGTAGAGGATGCTGTCCGTACCGCTATCACGCTGGGCAAACAGTATCACGCCCGACTTTTTATCAATGATTACTGGCGGCTGGCGATCCGTTATAACGCTTACGGTGTGCATCTTGGACAGGAGGATCTGGATGTTGCCGATCTCAACGCCATTCGCGAGGCAGGATTACGTCTTGGCCTGTCGACCCATGACGACGCCGAACTGGATCGCGCGCTGGCGCTGCGTCCTTCCTATATCGCGCTGGGACATATTTTCCCGACGCAAACTAAAGATATGCCATCTGAGCCGCAAGGCATTACCGAACTGAAGCGCCATCTGGCGCGCCTGCAAGGTATTTCGACGGTCGCGATTGGCGGGATTTCGCTGGCGCGCGCGCCCGAGGTGCTGGCAACCGGCGTGGGCAGCATTGCGGTGGTGAGCGCCATCACCCAGGCAGCGGACTGGCTGGCGGCGACGCGTGAGCTGATGGATCTGGTGGGAACCGGAACCGAGCACACAACAACCGTGTAAATCGATGTTGCCCGGTTAACTATGCTGGAACCCAGCGCGCAGCCGGGCGATAGGTGGGCTGGTGTCTTTTGCCCGCGGCGCTAAAGTGCTTCCTGCCCGCTGTCGCTTGCAGCGCGCCAGGGCCGTCCCCTCCTCTGTCGGCCCTGCCTTTCCCGGCAATACAATAAGTTACATCGTTCAGATAGGGTGCAATTCTTTACGCGGCTTATCCATTAATCCTGGTCGGCATCAATGCCGACCCTACAGAAATGTGGGTTTATCAATATCGTAGGGTGCGCATTGATGCGCACCTGGGTATCGCGTCGCCCATCAGGGAGCCTGGTCGGCATCAATGCCGACCCTACAGAAACACGGGTTTATCAATATCGTAGGGTGCGCATTGATGTGCACCTGGGTATCGCGTCGCCCATCAAAAACGTTGCCAGATCGGCATCAATGCCGACCCTACAGAAATGCAGGTTTATCAATATCGTAGGGTGCGCATTGATGCGCACCTGGGTATCGCGTCGCCCATCAGGGAGCCTGGTCGGCATCAATGCCGACCCTACAGAAATGTGGGTTTATCAATATCGCAGGGTGCGCATTTATGCGCACCTGGGTATCCCGTCATACCATAAAAGAAGGGGCATACGGGTTATCAGCACTGCAGGCCGCGATCGCCCGTTCAACCACCGCGCCCACCAGCGCTATCGCCTGTTCGGTCGTTTCATTTATTGGCAGCGCATAATTAAGACGCAGGCAGTTACGATACTTGCCCGAGGCCGAAAACAACGAGCCGACCGCGACCTGGATTTTTGACGCCCGCAGCTCGCTGTTCAGGCGCACGGCATCGAACGCTTCCGGCAGCTCGATCCACATCAGGAAACCACCCTGCGGGCGCGACACGCAGATACCGCAGGGGAAATAATGACGCACCCAGCAGCTTAAGGTTTCGTAATTGCGTTGATACACCTGCCGCATCCGGCGCAGGTGCGGCAGGTAATGGCCGTGGCGAATAAACTCCGCCACAACATATTGGGTCAGCGTGGCCGTCGAACCGGTGCTGATGTATTTCATATGCAGCACGCGTTCACGGTAGCGCCCCGGAGCGACCCAGCCGACGCGCAAACCCGGCGCCAGCGTTTTGGAGAACGAACTGCATAGCAGCACGCGCCCATCCCCATCCAGCGATTTAATCGTGATGGGACGCGGATATTCCCACGCCAGCTCGCCATACACGTCATCTTCAATAATCGCGGCATCGAAGCGCTGCGCCAGCGTCAGCAATGCGCGCTTACGGGCCTCCGGCATGATGAAACCCAATGGGTTGTTACAGTTGGGGACCACCACCACAGCTTTAATCGGCCATTGCTCAAACGCCAGTTCAAGCGCTTCGAGGCTGATGCCGGTGACCGAGTCGGTCGGAATTTCAATGACGCGAATACCGAAACCGCGCAGCGTCTGCATGGTGCCGTGAAACGTCGGTGACTCCACCGCGATAATATCTCCCGGCTGGCAAACGGCGCGAATAGATACCGACAGCGCCTCATGGCAGCCAGTGGTGATCACGATATCCTCCGCGCTCAACTGGCAGCCGCTATCAATCGCCAGTCGGGCCACCTGTTCACGCAGCGCCGTGACGCCCAGCAGGCTGTCGTAGTTAAGCTGGTTGATATCCTGCTTCTGCGCCATGCGGCTCTGGATCTTCCATAAGGGTTTCAGCGTCGGCTGCGTCAGATCGGGGATACCGCTACCCAGCTGAAGCACATCCCCTTCAATGCGGCTACTTAGCAGCTCCAGCACCGATTCCCACTGGGTAATCTCCACCGGGCGCTGAGCCGGACGGGTGAGTGCGGGTACCGGAGGCGTGGCCTTACGTGAAGCAACGAAATAGCCCGATCGCGGCTGCGGAACGATCAGCTGCTTCTCTTCCAGCAAATGATAAGCCTGCTGGACGGTGCTGATGCTGACGCCATGTTCAATACTCAGCGTGCGCACCGATGGCAGCCGTTCGCCGCTGCGATACAACCCCTGCTCAATACGGTCGGAGAGCAGACAAGCCAGATGTTGGTAACGCGTCATCGTATGCCTCACATGACTTTCGAAAGAATAAAACCGGTACAGATCAGCTTATTTTTTACCATTCAGATCGGTCACAATGCAATCTGTATGTTAAAGATAAGTGATTTTTGAATCTGTATTGAAATGCGCGGAAACCGGACAATGCTTCTCAGACATCTTACTGAGGGCAGGATTATGGAATTCGATCAAAACCGTGCAGCGAAACCCTTCAACGTCACCTTGCTGGATATATTCCGCGTGCTGGGACAGCTAATCAAAGGCTGGTATGCGCGGCGACAGACCCGGCGCATCCTGTTGAACCTGAGCGATACCCAGTTACGCGATATCGGGCTGACGCGCCACGATATTCACCGCAAAGAGTGAAAACATACCGACGAAAAAAAACCCTGCCGAGGCAGGGTTTTTTATTGGCTAGCTCAGACGATTACTCGTCGTCGCTACCGCCGAGACCGGCGTTCAGCAGTTCAGCCAGGCTTGCAGAGGCTTCATCCGCAGTGACCTGCGGTGCAACCGGTGTTTCACCCGCCTGACGGCGACGCATACGATCCTGATGGTAAGCATAACCCGTACCGGCCGGGATCAGACGACCCACGATAACGTTCTCTTTCAGGCCACGCAGTTCATCGCGCTTGCCTGCTACCGCAGCTTCGGTCAGGACACGGGTAGTCTCCTGGAACGATGCAGCAGAGATGAACGACTCGGTTGCCAGAGACGCTTTGGTGATACCCAGCAGGTCACGCATGTAGGTTGCGCCCAACTTGCCGTTCGCTTCCAGATCGCGGTTAGAGATCTTGATGCGAGACACTTCAGCCTGCTCACCTTCCAGGAAGTCAGTGCTTCCGGCGCTGGCGATGGTTGCTTTACGCAGCATCTGACGAACGATAACTTCAATGTGTTTATCGTTAATCTTAACGCCTTGCAGACGGTAAACTTCCTGCACTTCGTTAGTGATGTAACGGGTCACAGCATGAACGCCACGCAGACGCAGGATGTCGTGCGGAGATTCCGGGCCGTCAGAAACAACGTCACCGCGCTCTACGCGCTCACCTTCGAATACGTTGAGCTGACGCCATTTCGGAATCATCTCTTCGTAGTTATCGCTGCCGTCAACCGGGGTGATTACCAGACGACGCTTACCTTTGGTCTCTTTACCGAAGGAGATGATACCGCTGATCTCCGCCAGGATTGCTGGCTCTTTCGGACGACGCGCTTCGAACAGATCCGCAACGCGCGGCAGACCACCGGTGATGTCCTTGGTACCGCCAGATTCCTGCGGAACACGCGACAGGGTGTCACCTGCGCTGATCTTCACACCATCTTCCAGCTGAACAATCGCTTTGCCTGGCAGGAAGTACTGTGCCGGCATGTCGGTGCCTGGGATCAGAACATCATCACCATTGGCATCAACGATTTTCAGTGCCGGACGCAGATCTTTACCACCTGCGGTACGCTCAGCAGAGTCCAGAATCACCAGCGAAGACAGACCGGTTAACTCGTCAGTCTGACGGGTAATGGTCTGGCCGTCGATCATATCGGTGAAGCGGATGAAACCGTTCACTTCAGTGATGACCGGCATGGTATGCGGATCCCAGTTCGCCACGGTTTCGCCCGCGTTGACCTGCTCACCATCACCTTTCGCCATGACAGAGCCGTAAGGCACTTTATAGCTTTCTTTGGTACGACCGAACTCGTCGATCATTTTCAGCTCAACGTTACGAGAAACGATCACCAGCTTCCCGGAGGAGTTGGTAACGGTTTTCGCGTTGCTCAGCTTGATAGTACCTTTGTTCTTCACCTGAATGCTGGATTCAGCAGCCGCACGGGATGCCGCACCACCGATGTGGAACGTACGCATCGTCAGCTGTGTACCCGGCTCACCGATGGACTGTGCTGCGATAACGCCGATGGCCTCACCTTTGTTGATGATGTGACCACGAGCCAGATCGCGACCGTAGCAGTGTGCACACACACCGAAGTCGGTTTCACAGCTTACGACTGAACGCACTTTGATGGAGTCGACAGAGTTCTGTTCAACCACATCACACCAGTGCTCATCCAGCAGGGTGTTACGCGGAATCAGGATGTCAGCAGTACCCGGCTTGAGCACGTCTTCTGCGGTCACACGACCCAGTACACGCTCACGCAGCGGCTCTTTAACATCGCCACCCTCGATAACCGGCGTCATCATGATACCTTCGAAGGTGCCACAATCGTCTTCGGTTACGACCAGATCCTGTGCCACGTCAACCAGACGACGGGTCAGATAACCGGAGTTCGCGGTTTTCAGTGCGGTATCCGCCAGACCTTTACGCGCACCGTGCGTTGAAATGAAGTACTGGAGTACGTTCAGACCTTCACGGAAGTTCGCGGTGATCGGCGTCTCGATGATGGAGCCATCTGGCTTCGCCATCAGACCACGCATACCGGCCAGCTGACGAATCTGTGCAGCAGAACCACGCGCACCGGAGTCGGCCATCATGTAGATGCTGTTAAAGGAAACCTGCTTCTCTTCTTCGCCGTGACGGTTGATTACCGTTTCGGTTTGCAGGTTATCCATCATCGCTTTAGAGACGCGTTCGTTAGCGGCGGCCCAGATATCGATGACTTTGTTGTAACGTTCGCCTGCGGTTACCAGACCAGACTGGAACTGCTCCTGGATCTCAGCAACTTCAGCTTCCGCTTCTGCGATGATTTCCGCTTTCTTCGCCGGGATAACCATGTCGTCGATACCTACAGAGGCACCAGAACGGGCTGCGTAAGCAAAGCCGGTGTACATGGTCTGGTCAGCAAAGATAACGGTCGGCTTCAGACCCAGAATGCGGTAACAGGTGTTCAGCATTTTGGAGATCGCCTTTTTACCCAGCGCCTGGTTGACGATGGAGTAAGGCAGACCTTGCGGCACGATCATCCACAGGATCGCACGACCAATGGTGGTGTCGATCAGGCTGGTTTTCGCGACGAATTCGTCTTGTTCGTTTTTGCTGTACTCGGTGATACGCACTTTAACGCGTGCATGCAGCTCGGCCAGGCCAGCGCGGTAAACACGCTCAGCTTCTTTCGGGCCAGTCAGCACCATGCCTTCGCCTTTGGCGTTCACTTTGTCGCGGGTCATATAGTACAGACCCAGAACAACGTCCTGAGACGGAACGATGATTGGCTCGCCGTTCGCAGGTGACAGAATGTTGTTGGTAGACATCATCAGCGCACGCGCTTCCAGCTGGGCTTCCAGCGTCAGCGGTACGTGAACAGCCATCTGGTCACCATCGAAGTCGGCGTTATAGGCCGCACAAACCAGCGGGTGCAGCTGGATCGCTTTACCTTCGATCAGAACCGGTTCAAACGCCTGAATACCCAGACGGTGCAGTGTCGGCGCACGGTTCAGCAGAACCGGGTGCTCACGGATAACCTCGTCGAGGATATCCCACACAACGGCTTCTTCGCGCTCAACCATTTTCTTCGCGGCTTTGATGGTGGTGGCGAGGCCACGCAGTTCCAGCTTGCCGTAAATGAACGGTTTGAACAGCTCGAGTGCCATTTTCTTCGGCAGACCGCACTGATGCAGACGCAGGTATGGACCAACGGTGATAACCGAACGACCAGAGTAGTCGACACGTTTACCCAGCAGGTTCTGACGGAAACGACCCTGCTTACCTTTGATCATGTCTGCCAGTGATTTCAGCGGACGCTTGTTGGAGCCAGTGATGGCGCGGCCACGGCGGCCGTTATCCAGCAGCGCATCGACCGCTTCCTGCAACATACGTTTTTCGTTACGTACGATGATATCCGGCGCAGCCAGATCCAGCAGACGTTTCAGACGGTTGTTACGGTTGATCACGCGACGATACAGATCGTTCAGATCCGAAGTAGCGAAACGACCACCATCCAGCGGAACCAGCGGACGCAGATCTGGCGGCAGAACCGGCAGAACGGTCAGGATCATCCACTCTGGCTTGTTGCCAGACTGCACGAACGCTTCCAGCAGCTTGATGCGCTTGGTCAGCTTTTTACGCTTGGTTTCGGAGTTGGTTTCGTTCAGCTCCTCACGCAGCTGCTCGCACTCCTGCTCCAGATCCATGTTTTTCAACAGGGCCTGGATCGCTTCCGCACCCATCTTCGCGTCGAATTCGTCACCGAACTCTTCCAGCGCGTCGAGGTACTGTTCTTCAGTCAGGATCTGACGTTTTTCGAGGTTGGTCATGCCACCTTCGACAACAACGTAAGATTCGAAGTACAGCACGCGCTCGATATCACGCAGCGGCATATCCAGCAGCAAACCGATACGGGACGGCAGTGATTTCAGGAACCAAATGTGTGCAGTCGGCGAAGCCAGTTCGATGTGGCCCATACGCTCACGACGCACTTTGGTCTGCGTGACTTCAACGCCACACTTCTCACAGATCACGCCACGGTGTTTCAGGCGCTTGTACTTACCGCACAGGCACTCGTAATCTTTTACCGGTCCGAAAATACGGGCACAGAAAAGACCGTCACGCTCCGGTTTGAAGGTACGGTAGTTAATGGTTTCCGGCTTTTTCACTTCACCAAAAGACCAGGAACGGATCATGTCTGGCGAGGCCAGAGCAATTTTGATCGCATCAAACTCTTCGGTTTTAGTTTGCGCTTTCAGAAACTTAAGTAAGTCTTTCACGGATTAGCTCCCGTCGGAGTGAGACTCTCAGGGATGTTCGACCTAAGCCGAACATCCCATAACCAGTACAAATGCGAGTGCTTACTCGTCTTCCAGCTCGATGTTGATACCCAGCGAGCGAATCTCTTTCAACAGAACGTTGAAGGATTCTGGCATGCCCGGTTCCATCTGATGGTTGCCATCGACGATGTTTTTATACATCTTCGTACGGCCGTTCACGTCATCAGACTTAACGGTGAGCATTTCCTGCAGGGTATAAGCGGCACCGTATGCTTCCAGTGCCCACACTTCCATCTCACCGAAGCGCTGACCACCGAACTGTGCTTTACCACCCAGCGGCTGCTGAGTAACCAGGCTGTAAGAACCGGTGGAACGGGCGTGCATCTTGTCGTCAACCAGGTGGTTCAGTTTCAGCATGTACATGTAGCCGACAGTAACCTGGCGCTCGAACTGCTCACCGGTACGGCCGTCAAACAGGGTAATCTGACCGGAAGAAGGCAGGCCGCCGAGCTGCAGCAGCTCTTTGATTTCGCTCTCTTTCGCGCCGTCAAACACTGGCGTTGCGATTGGCATACCTTTTTTCAGGTTCTCTGCCAGACGCAGCACTTCATCATCGCTGAAAGTGTTCAGGTCAACTTTCTGACGCACGTCGGTGCCCAGATCGTAAGCACGCTGGATAAACTCACGCAGTTTGGCGACTTCTTCCTGCTTCTTCAGCATGGCATTGATCTTTTCACCAATACCTTTCGCCGCCATACCCAGGTGGGTTTCCAGGATCTGACCGATGTTCATACGTGACGGTACGCCCAGCGGGTTCAGTACGATGTCGACCGGCGTACCGTTCTCATCGTAAGGCATATCTTCGATCGGGTTGATCTTAGAGATAACACCTTTGTTACCGTGACGACCTGCCATCTTGTCACCAGGCTGGATCTGACGTTTAACCGCCAGGTACACCTTAACGATTTTCAGCACGCCTGGTGCCAGATCATCGCCCTGGGTGATCTTGCGACGCTTCGCTTCGAGTTTCTTCTCAAACTCGTGCTTCAGCTCGTCATACTGCTCAGCCAGCTGCTCCAGTGCGTTCTGTTTCTCTTCGTCGGTCAGGCCCAGCTCCAGCCAGCGCTCGCGCGGCAGCTTGTCCAGCTTCTCAGCCTCAACACCACCAGAGATCAGTACCGCCTGGATACGGCCAAACAGGCCAGCTTCGAGGATCTGCAATTCTTCAGACAGGTCTTTCTTCGCCTGCTTCAGCTGCATCTCTTCGATTTCCAGCGCGCGCTTGTCTTTTTCCACGCCATCGCGGGTAAAGACCTGCACGTCGATAACTGTACCGGAAACACCGTTCGGCACGCGCAGTGACGAATCTTTCACGTCAGAGGCTTTTTCACCGAAGATGGCACGCAGCAGTTTCTCTTCTGGCGTCAGCTGGGTTTCACCTTTCGGCGTTACCTTACCAACCAGAATGTCGCCACCGGTCACTTCCGCACCGATATACACGATACCGGACTCATCCAGTTTGGAGAGCGCAGCTTCACCCACGTTCGGGATGTCAGCGGTGATCTCTTCTGGCCCCAGTTTGGTGTCACGAGACACGCAAGCCAGTTCCTGAATGTGGATGGTGGTGAAGCGGTCTTCCTGGACTACACGCTCAGAAACGAGGATGGAGTCTTCGAAGTTGTAACCGTTCCACGGCATGAACGCTACGCGCATGTTCTGGCCCAGCGCCAGTTCACCGAGGTCGGTAGACGGGCCATCAGCCAGCACGTCGCCGCGCTCAATCGGTTCGCCCAGTGACACACACGGCATCTGGTTGATGCAGGTGTTCTGGTTCGAACGGGTGTATTTGGTCAGGTTGTAGATGTCGATGCCAGCTTCGCCTGGGTACATCTCATCTTCGTTAACCTTGATCACGATACGTGATGCATCAACGTACTGGATGGTACCGCCACGTTTGGCAACGGCGGTTACACCGGAGTCAACCGCAACTGCACGCTCCATACCGGTACCAACCAGCGGCTTATCAGCGCGCAGAGTCGGAACCGCCTGACGTTGCATGTTTGCACCCATCAATGCACGGTTGGCGTCATCGTGTTCCAGGAACGGGATCAGTGACGCACCAACAGAAACAACCTGCTGGGTCGAAACGTCCATATAGTCAACCTGGTCGCGGCTAAACAGGCTTGATTCGCCTTTGCTGCGGCAGGTCACCAGGTCGTCAACGAATGCACCGTGGTCATCCAGGTTGGTGTTCGCCTGAGCGATAACGAAGTTACCCTCTTCAATTGCAGAGAGGTAATGGATCTCGTCA
Source organism: Pantoea sp. X-Soil-TKNS-1207 (assembly GCF_059730485.1). NCBI lineage: Bacteria > Pseudomonadati > Pseudomonadota > Gammaproteobacteria > Enterobacterales > Erwiniaceae > Pantoea > Pantoea sp. X-Soil-TKNS-1207. The sequence goes on along the minus strand of NZ_AP035958.1, from coordinate 264,582 downwards.
CTCACTTTACCGTCAACAACGCGACGGTACGGCGTTTCCAGGAAGCCATATTCGTTAGTCTGCGCATAGACAGACAACGAGTTGATCAGACCGATGTTCGGACCTTCAGGCGTTTCGATTGGACATACGCGGCCGTAGTGAGTCGGGTGTACGTCACGCACTTCGAAGCCTGCGCGTTCACGGGTCAGACCGCCTGGGCCGAGGGCTGAAATACGACGCTTATGCGTGATCTCAGACAGCGGGTTGTTCTGGTCCATAAACTGTGACAGCTGGCTGGAACCGAAGAACTCTTTCACCGCCGCCGAAATCGGCTTAGCGTTGATCATGTCCTGCGGCATCAGGGTGTCGAGGTCGCCCAGAGAAAGACGCTCTTTCACTGCACGCTCTACACGCACCAGGCCAACACGGAACTGGTTTTCCGCCATTTCGCCTACGGAACGGATACGACGGTTGCCGAGGTGGTCGATATCGTCCACTTCGCCTTTACCGTTACGGATATCGATGAGCTTCTTCATCACTTCGATGATGTCAGACTTGCTCAGGATACCGGAACCTTCGATCTCGTCACGCAGCAGAGAACGGTTGAACTTCATGCGGCCAACCGCAGACAGATCGTAACGATCTTCAGAGAAGAACAGGTTCTCGAACAGGTTTTCCGCAGCTTCACGCGTCGGCGGCTCGCCAGGACGCATCATGCGGTAGATCTCAACCAGCGCGCTCAGGCGATCGTTGGTTGGGTCAACACGCAGCGTTTCGGAAATGTACGGGCCGTGATCCAGATCGTTGGTGAACAGCGTCTCAATGCGCTTGTGACCAGACTGGCTCAGTTTGGCCAGCAGATCCAGAGACAGCTCCATGTTCGCGGCAACAATCAGCTCACCGGTGTTCTCATCGATGTAGTCTTTAGCGACGACTTTACCGGCAATGTATTCAACCGGTACTTCGATGTGCTGAATGTTGTCTTTTTCCAGCTGACGGATGTGGCGTGCAGTAATGCGACGCGCTTTCTCGACGTACACCGTGCCGTTGGCTTCGATATCGAAGGAGGCGGTTTCACCACGCAGGCGCTCAGGCACCAGTTCCATCTGCAGTTTGTTGTCGCGAATTTCAAACACCACTTTCTCGAAGAACAGATCAAGAATCTGCTCCGTGGTGTAATGCAGCGCGCGCAGGATGATACTGGCCGGCAGCTTACGGCGACGGTCAATACGGACGAACAGGTTATCTTTCGGGTCAAACTCGAAGTCGAGCCATGAACCGCGGTAAGGAATGATACGTGCGTTGTACAGCACTTTACCTGAAGAGTGTGTTTTACCCTTATCGCTGTCAAAGAAAACGCCAGGACTACGATGCAGCTGAGAAACGATAACACGCTCAGTACCGTTGATAACAAAGGTACCGTTTTCAGTCATGAGCGGAATTTCGCCCATGTAAACTTCTTGTTCTTTAATGTCTTTAACAGTGCCTTCCGGCGCTTCGCGCTCGTAGATCACCAGACGCAGTTTTACGCGCAGCGGTGCCGAAAAGGTCACGCCACGGATCTGACATTCTTTAACATCAAAGACAGGTTCACCCAGACGATAGCTGACATACTGCAACTCAGAGTTGCCGCTGTAGCTCGCGATCGGGAAAACAGAACGGAATGCAGCTTCCAGTCCGTACTGACCTTCTGGATCTTGCTCGATAAACTTCTGGAACGAGTCCAGCTGGATGGAAAGGAGATAAGGTATGTCCAGGACCTGCGGACGTTTACCAAAATCCTTACGAATACGTTTTTTCTCGGTATAGGAGTAAACCATAGGGTTCCTCAGCTAGCTGACAAGTCGACCCACGCTGTCCGTCCTGAAGGACAGTTCATGCAACACTATTTTGTTTCTCATGCGATGCGGGACATCACATGCAATACATCTTTCTATCACTCTTAAATCATTTCATTGCTTTAGCCTGGGCAGGGAACCCTGGCAGGAAAGCAGTATATTAAGGCGTCGATAGAAAAAGATATTGAAGAGCACCAATGGACAAACAGTGCGAAACCCCATTGCGGCCCTGTAGCGCAAAAAGGCTGGTGACTAAAAAGTCACCAGCCATCAGCCTGAAATTACTCAGGCTGCAACCCGAGGGTTGTCTTACTTAACTTCAACTTCAGCGCCAGCTTCTTTCAGCAGTGTTTCAAGAGCAGCTGCGTCATCTTTGCTAACGCCTTCTTTGATCACGCCAGTAGCTTCAACCAGATCTTTGGCTTCTTTCAGGCCCAGACCAGTTGCGGTACGAACAGCTTTGATTACTGCAACTTTGTTCGCGCCAGCAGCTTTCAGGATAACGTCGAATTCAGTTTTCTCTTCAACAGCTTCAGCCGGGCCAGCAGCAACAGCTACAGCAGCAGCAGCAGAAACGCCGAATTTTTCTTCCATAGCAGAAACCAGTTCAACTACTTCCATTACGGACATAGCGGCTACGGCTTCCAGAATTTGGTCTTTAGTGATAGACATAACAATTGTTCCTAAGAATCAGTATAAGTTTATGCGTTAAAGTACGAAGGAAAAGAATGTGGCCTTAAGCCGCTTCTTTTGCATCGCGAACAGCAGCGAGAGTGCGGACCAGTTTGCCAGCAGCGGCTTCTTTCATGGTCGACATCAGACGTGCCAGTGCTTCTTCGTAAGTCGGCAGAGTCGCCAGACGGTCAATATTGGCCGCCGTGATCAGCTCACCTTCAAAGGCTGCAGCTTTGACCTCGAATTTTGCATTCGCTTTCGCGAACTCTTTGAACAGACGAGCAGCAGCGCCCGGGTGTTCCATAGAGTATGCAATCAGGGTCGGACCAACAAACGTGTCTTTCAGGCACTCGAACGGAGTACCCTCAACGACGCGGCGCAGCAGGGTGTTGCGAACAACACGCATGTAAACGCCAGCTTCACGACCTGCTTTACGCAGTTCGGTCATTTTATCAACGGTCACGCCGCGGGAATCCGCAACAACCGCTGACAGCGCGCCTTTGGCTACTTCGCTGACTTCAGCAACAATCGCTTGTTTGTCTTGAAGATTTAATGCCATTAGCTTTTGCTCCTGGATTTGACCGGGGAAGGATTTCCCCGGAACTCACTTCACTTATTCACCCGAAGGCGAAAAGCGCTATTACACGGTGAGCAGAATCCAGTGAAGAAAAAAATTCTTTTTGGTTCTGTCACCGTCTACGCAGGGGATTAAGCGTTTCATCCGAAGATGCTGCGCTCCTGCGGTCTTGGACGGAGGCCAGGATAAGGCCTGGCTCCAACCTTAGTGACTGAATAACAAAGGGGTTAACCTTCACTCTCCACTCACTATGAATACGGGTTCTGAATTGAGTGTTCAACCAGAACAACGGGCGTAAGATTCTAGATGAATTTTTCGCCCGTTACAAGCAACAATTAGCTTGCTGCTGCGTTCAGACCAGCCTGGTCAACGGCAACGCCGGCGCCCATGGTGGTAGACAGGCTAACTTTCTTGATGTACACGCCTTTCGCCTGAGCAGGTTTTGCTTTTTTCAGCGCAACCAGCAGAGATTCCAGGTTTTCTTTCAGTTTGTCAGCGTCAAAGTCCACTTTACCGATGGTGGTGTGGATGATGCCGTTTTTGTCGTTACGATAACGAACCTGACCGGCTTTAGCGTTTTTAACCGCTTCAGCAACGTTCGGGGTTACAGTACCCACTTTCGGGTTCGGCATCAGACCGCGCGGGCCAAGAACCTGGCCGAGCTGGCCAACAACGCGCATTGCATCCGGAGAAGCAATAACAACGTCAAAGTTCATTTCGCCTTTCTTGATCTGGTCAGCCAGATCTTCCATACCTACCAGCTCTGCGCCAGCTGCTTTAGCAGCTTCAGCGTTTGCGCCCTGAGTAAATACGGCAACGCGTACTGAACGACCAGTACCGTGCGGCAGTACAGTTGCACCACGTACGTTCTGATCAGATTTACGAGCATCGATGCCGAGGTTAACAGCAACGTCCACGCTCTCTACAAACTTAGCGGTAGCCAGTTCTTTCAGCAGAGCAACAGCTTCGTTGATGTCATACTGTTTAGTTGCATCAACTTTGTCACGGATCACGCGCATGCGCTTGGTCAGCTTAGCCATTTCTTAGTCCTCCACTACCAGGCCCATGGAACGAGCAGTACCTTCGATAGAGCGAGCCATCGCTTCTACGTCGGAACCAGTCATGTCCGCAGCTTTGGTTTCTGCGATTTCACGTACCTGAGCACGGGTTACTTTACCGACTTTGTCTTTGTTCGGCTTACCAGAACCAGACTTGATGCCCGCTGCTTTTTTCAGCAGTACGGCAGCCGGAGGCGTTTTGGTAACGAAGGTGAAAGAACGGTCGCTATATACGGTGATAACAACAGGAGTCGGCAGACCTTTCTCCAGGGATTCGGTCTTCGCGTTGAACGCTTTACAGAATTCCATGATGTTAACGCCCTGCTGACCCAGAGCCGGACCAACCGGTGGGCTTGGGTTAGCCATACCAGCTGCAACCTGCAGCTTGACGTAGGCTTGTACTTTCTTAGCCATGATATTTCCTCTATTGGGTTATAGCGCCTGAAAAACAGGCTCCCCGTGGTAACAGTTCACACGCTGTTGCCAGCGCATAAAAACAAAAGGCGCGAAATTGTAGATAAATTCCGCGCCTGCTGCAACTACAAAAATGTATCTGGCGTTAGCCTTTTTCCACCTGGCTGAAGTCCAGCTCGACAGGGGTCGCACGACCAAAGATGGAAACGGAGACTTTCAGGCGGCTCTTTTCGTAATCCACCTCTTCCACCACACCGTTGAAGTCGGCAAATGGACCGTCGTTGACGCGTACCATCTCGCCCGGCTCGAACAGGGTTTTCGGACGCGGCTTATCACCAACCTGTTGCAGGCGGTTCATAATCGCATCAACTTCTTTATCGCTGATCGGCGCTGGACGGTCTGATGTACCACCAATGAAGCCCATCACACGCGGTACGCTACGCACCAGATGCCAGCTGGCATCGTTCATCACCATCTGAACGAGTACGTATCCCGGGAAGAATTTGCGTTCGCTTTTGCGACGCTGGCCGCCACGGATTTCTACGACTTCTTCAGTCGGAACCATGACTTCGCCAAACAACTCTTCCATGTTGTGCAATTTGATGTGCTCACGCAGCGACTGGGCTACGCGGCCTTCGAAACCGGAAAACGCCTGCACGACGTACCAGCGTTTTTTTGGAGCTTCAGACATCTCAGAACCTCAGGCCAGTGATAAACGATACAAGGCGGACCAGAATACCATCCAGTCCCCACAAAATCAGTGACATCACGGCAGTAACCGCGGCAACGATTAACGTGGTGTGCAGCGTTTCCTGGCGAGTCGGCCAAATGACCTTACGCATCTCGGTCCTGGCTTCACGCGCAAACGCAACTGTCGCTTTGCCTTTCGTGGTCAGCAACGCAATGCCGCCTGCCACTGCAATCAGAACCACTACGGCCAGCGCACGTAACGGCAGTGTCACATCGCGGTAGTAGTAATTACCAACAATAGCGACGATCAGTAATACGGCAACAACCAGCCATTTTACTGTTTCCAGGCCGCGTCCGCTCCCTTGAGCTTCGGTATTCGCACTCATAAACCAACCTGCCACTATAATTCAGAAACTATTCTGCCCCGCAATGCGAGGCATCCAAACCGAATGAGCTTTTAGGGCGTAACTCGGTATCCTGCGCCGCTTAACAGAGCCTGTCTCAGCAATGATTATGACCGAAAATCACTGATGAGCCAGGTTCTATGCAACAGCGTGCAAAAAGGGCATCAAATGATGCCCTTTCCGTGTGCATTGCGTCAAATGTTATCGAGATTAAGCGATAACTTTAGCAACAACGCCCGCACCAACGGTACGGCCGCCTTCGCGGATTGCGAAGCGCAGACCTTCGTCCATGGCGATCGGGTGAATCAGGGTAACAACCATTTTGATGTTGTCGCCCGGCATTACCATCTCAACGCCTTCCGGCAGCTCTACTGAACCTGTTACGTCAGTAGTGCGGAAGTAGAACTGAGGACGGTAGCCTTTGAAGAACGGAGTATGACGGCCGCCTTCATCTTTAGACAGTACGTACACTTCTGATTCGAACTGAGTGTGCGGCTTGATGGTGCCCGGCTTAGCCAGTACCTGGCCACGCTGGATCTCTTCACGCTTGATACCACGCAGCAGAACACCACAGTTCTCGCCCGCCTGACCCTGGTCCAGCAGTTTGCGGAACATTTCAACGCCAGTACAGGTTGAAACCTGAGTATCTTTGATACCAACGATTTCTACTGAGTCGCCTACTTTCACGATGCCGCGCTCAACACGACCGGTAACAACGGTACCACGGCCAGAGATTGAGAATACGTCTTCGATCGGCAGCAGGAACGGCAGGTCGATGGCACGAACCGGATCCGGGATGTAGGTGTCCAGGTGACCAGCCAGCTCAACGATTTTCGCTTCCCACTCTGCATCGCCTTCCAGCGCTTTCAGAGCAGAACCACGAACGATCGGAGTATCGTCGCCCGGGAAGTCGTACTGTGACAGCAGGTCACGCACTTCCATCTCAACCAGTTCCAGCAGCTCTTCGTCATCAACCATGTCGCACTTGTTCAGGAACACGATGATGTACGGAACGCCAACCTGACGACCCAGCAGGATGTGCTCACGGGTCTGCGGCATCGGGCCGTCAGTCGCAGCAACAACCAGGATTGCGCCGTCCATCTGCGCAGCACCGGTGATCATGTTTTTCACGTAGTCGGCGTGGCCCGGGCAGTCAACGTGCGCGTAGTGGCGAGTCGGGGTTTCATACTCAACGTGTGAAGTGTTGATGGTGATACCACGAGCCTTCTCTTCCGGCGCGTTGTCGATCTGGTCAAATGCACGCGCCTGGCCGCCGTAGGTTTTAGCCAGAACGGTGGTGATCGCAGCAGTCAGAGTGGTTTTACCGTGGTCAACGTGACCGATGGTGCCCACGTTTACGTGCAGTTTGTTACGTTGAAATTGCTCTTTAGCCATCGCTTGTCCCTCTAAGACACGGATATATCAAAGATATCGTCACATCAACCAGGCTAGGCCTGACTGTTAGTTTTACAGAGAGAGAATCAGGAGAGAGATAAAGGAAGTGGTGCTGATACCCAGAGTCGAACTGGGGACCTCACCCTTACCAAGGGTGCGCTCTACCAACTGAGCCATATCAGCACATCTGGAGCGGGCAGCGGGAATCGAACCCGCATCATCAGCTTGGAAGGCTGAGGTAATAGCCATTATACGATGCCCGCATCCTGGAACTCGGCTACCTGTTCTTTCTGTAGCTTATGAATAATAAAAGAAGGCCTTCTATTATTCGAGTCAGTCAGTGTTTCCGACCAACTTTGACTGCGCTAATGCTCAGTCTGAATTCGAAGGTGAGAGAGTTGAACTCACCCGTCAGAATGAAGTCTTCATCTGACGCTCAACCCAGGGGGTTGAGATGGTGGTGGGAGAAGGATTCGAACCTTCGAAGTCTGTGACGGCAGATTTACAGTCTGCTCCCTTTGGCCGCTCGGGAATCCCACCTACTTGATGGTGCCGGCTACCGGAATCGAACTGGTGACCTACTGATTACAAGTCAGTTGCTCTACCAACTGAGCTAAGCCGGCATCAAGTGACGCGCATTCTAGGAAGTGCGGATGCAGGATGCAACAAAAAAATTGCCAAAATCGCGCTATCGCTTACTATTTGTGCAAATCCTCGCAAATCAATTGCCAGATGCCGCAAATTTGTCCAGCAATGCTGCATTTTTACTCGCGACATTCCTTAATCCGGGCAGATTTTTCGCTCTCCCCCGCGGCACAATCCACCTCACACGCAACTATCTCTATATCGAAAACGTTTTTTGCTAGCGCGCTATGGCATCGGTCTGCGGGAAACGCACCAGAAATTGCTGAGACAAGCTACTGAGTGACAAGAAAAATGCGGGCACGCTTACGAAAGCGCACTTGCGTTTATCATTTTACTTCTTTTTAAAGTCACACTGGTGTTACCCTCCTGCCCATTGTTCTCGTTAAATTACCCCTGTGACGTGCAACTGAGTTCGACACATCGCTGTATGCCTGATGCTGCAAGGTGTTGATGAGCCAGAATTTGCGGTCAGATGCATGCTTATGAGTAAAAAGACGACGCCAGTTACTACACCCTATCTGCAATTTGATCGTCAGCAATGGGCTGCCTTGCGCGACTCGGTGCCGATGACCCTGGCTGAGGGTGAAATCGCCCGGTTACGCGGCATTAATGAAGATCTCTCGCTGGAAGAGGTCGCTGAGATTTATTTGCCGCTGTCACGCCTGTTAAATTTTTACATCAGTTCTAATCTGCGCCGTCAGGCGGTGCTGGAGCAGTTCCTCGGCACCAACGGGCAAAAGATCCCTTACATCATCAGTATCGCCGGTAGCGTAGCGGTGGGTAAAAGCACGACGGCACGCGTGTTGCAGGCGTTGCTCAGCCGTTGGCCGGAGCATCGAAAAGTAGAATTGATCACTACTGATGGCTTTCTGCATCCAAATGCGGTGTTAAAAGAACGTGGGTTGATGAAGAAGAAAGGCTTCCCGCAATCTTATGATATGCATCGCCTGGTCAATTTTGTTTCCGATCTAAAATCTGGCGCCAGCCAGGTTACCGCACCGGTTTATTCACACCTGATTTATGATGTTATCCCGGATGGCGATAAGGTTGTGCAGCAGCCTGATATTTTGATTCTTGAAGGCTTAAATGTGCTGCAAAGCGGGATGGATTATCCGCACGATCCCCACCACGTATTTGTTTCGGATTTCGTCGACTTTTCCATATATGTTGATGCGCCGGAAGATCTGCTTGAAAGCTGGTATATCAATCGCTTCCTGAAATTCCGTCAGGGTGCATTTAGCGATCCGGATTCTTATTTCCATCATTATTCACAACTGCCGGAAGAGGAAGCCGTTAATATTGCGCGTGGTTTATGGCATGAGATTAACTGGTTAAATCTTAAGGAAAATATCCTTCCCACTCGTGAGCGCGCCAGCCTGATCATGACTAAGTCTGCCGATCATGCCGTGCAGCATGTACGTTTGAGAAAATAAGAAAAACGCCCTGAGATTATCAGGGCGTTATGTACTGTCTGAAATATTTACAGCAATACCATCACGTTGATGGCCGCAATGAAATTTCGCCGCCAACCCAGGCTTTAATTTCACCGTCCTGCTCCAGCAATAAACCACCCTGTTTATCTATACCGCGGGCTATACCATGAACTTCACGTTCGCCAATCAATAATTTTACTGGCCGATTGATAAAGTTATCGAGTGCTTCCCAGCGTTCAATAAAGGGCGCAAGTCCGTCGCGTTCGAACTGAGGTAAAGCTTCACGCAGGGTATTAATCAATTTTGCCGCCAGCTGATTGCGATCGATTTCAATGCCCGCTTCCTGCAAATTGATCCAGCCCTGGCTGATTTGTGAGGCAGCTTCAGAACGCATTGCAAGATTAATACCCGCACCAATAACAATCTGGGCCGCATCGCCCGTCTTCCCGGTGAGTTCGACCAGGATTCCGGCCAGCTTCCGATCGTTCAGATAGAGGTCGTTCGGCCATTTTACCCGCACATCGCCCGCACCGAGCGATTGAATGACTTCCGCCATGACAATACCAATCACCAGGCTCAGTCCCATTGCTGCCGCGGGTCCCTGTTCCAGGCGCCAGTACATCGACATATACAGATTGGCGCCAAAGGGGGAAAACCACTGTCTGCCACGGCGCCCACGACCTGCCTGTTGATATTCCGCAATACAGGCATCGCCAGAAACCAGTTGATCCATACGTTCCAGCAGATACTGGTTGGTTGAATCAATCACCGGAATCACAGCCAGATTGGGTTGATGCAGACGCGATAAGATTTCGTCTTTATTCAGCAGCTGAATCGGTGCTGGCAGGCTGTATCCTTTGCCAGTGACGGTATACACATCCAGTCCCCAGCTTTTCAGTGTCTGGATGTGCTTATTGACCGCCGCCCGGCTCATGCCCAGAATCTCACCCAGTTGCTCACCCGAATGAAATTCTCCATCTGCCAGCAGAGCAACCAGTTTCAACGGAACACTATGGTCTTTCATGAAATCACCTCAACGGCATTACGTTCGCCCTTCGCGCCAATGAAGCGAACTTCAGGCTCCAGCCAGACATCAAATATTTCACCCACTTTGCCTCTCACTTCATGCGCCAGCTGGACAATATCCTGTGGTGCCGCGTCGGCTTCATTGATCAATACCAGCGCCTGCTGACGATGAACGGCAGCTCCACCCACACGATAGCCTTTCAGCTGACACTGATCGATCAACCATCCAGCAGCGAGTTTTACCTCACCATTAGGCTGTGGATAGACCGGCATTGTGGGCCACTGCGTGCATAATGTGGCGGCCTGGCTGGCTGAGATCAGCGGGTTTTTGAAGAAGCTCCCCACATTGCCTGTCACACGCGGGTCGGGCAGCTTGCTCTGACGCATCTGGCAGACAGCGTTGAAAACATCCCACGCGCTGACCGTTGCCGGGTTAAGTCGTGCAAGATCGCCATAACTCAGAACCGGCTGCCATAGTTTTGGCAGGCGCAACCCTACTGCGACGATGACATAGTCATTCTTCATCGCGTGTTTGAAGATACTGTCCCGATAGCCAAACTCACACTCGTCACGATACAGGCGGACGATCTTGTCAGTTGGCAGATGCAGGGCTTCCACATAATGGCAGATATCTTTGAATTCGACTCCGTAAGCACCAATGTTTTGAATCGGTGCTGAACCGGCCATGCCAGGAATCAGTGCCAGATTCTCCAGGCCTGGGATGCCTTTCTTTAACGTCTGCTCAACCAGACCGTGCCAATTCTCTCCCGCCCCGACATGCAATTGCCATGCTTCGGCATGTTCTTCTAAGGCGATGCCTTTAATGGCATTGATAACAACGGTGCCGCTAAAGTCTTCAAGAAACAGTACGTTGCTACCCTCACCAAGCACCATAAACGGCTGAGCCTGCTGGACGCTGGCTTGCCAGGCTTCGGTAATGGCATCCGCCGTGTCGGCAATAACGATGGTTTTCGCACTGACCTCAAGGCCAAGTGTATTGAATGCTTTAAGAGAAGTGTTGGGGCTGGACATTTCACGGCCTTAACTGATTAATCTGGCCGTAGTTTACCTGATCAGATTGTTACGGGTGGGATGTTTTCGTGGTTTTTCAGCACTGGTTTGCCGATCTGCGGACGTAAAAAAGCCCTGAACTTTCGTTCAGGGCTTTTTCACTTAATTGATGCCTGGCAGTTCCCTACTCTCGCATGGGGAGACCCCACACTACCATCGGCGCTACGGCGTTTCACTTCTGAGTTCGGCATGGGGTCAGGTGGGACCACCGCGCTACAGCCGCCAGGCAAATTCTGTTTATCCGCACCGCCCTCTCAGGCCATGCGAACCAATCCGTTTGAACTAAGCTGAAAATTCTCTGGTCTCTCAACCAAAACGCCTCTGGCGTTGTAAGGTTAAGCCTCACGGGTCATTAGTACCGGTTAGCTCAATGCATCGCTGCACTTACACATCCGGCCTATCAACGTCGTCGTCTTCAACGTCCCTTCAGGACTCTCAAGGAGTCAGGGAGAACTCATCTCGGGGCAAGTTTCGTGCTTAGATGCTTTCAGCACTTATCTCTTCCGCACTTAGCTACCGGGCAATGCCATTGGCATGACAACCCGAACACCAGTGGTGCGTTCACTCCGGTCCTCTCGTACTAGGAGCAACCCCCCTCAATTCTCCAGCGCCCACGGCAGATAGGGACCGAACTGTCTCACGACGTTCTAAACCCAGCTCGCGTACCACTTTAAACGGCGAACAGCCGTACCCTTGGGACCTACTTCAGCCCCAGGATGTGATGAGCCGACATCGAGGTGCCAAACACCGCCGTCGATATGAACTCTTGGGCGGTATCAGCCTGTTATCCCCGGAGTACCTTTTATCCGTTGAGCGATGGCCCTTCCATTCAGAACCACCGGATCACTATGACCTGCTTTCGCACCTGCTCGAGCCGTCACTCTCGCAGTCAAGCTGGCTTATGCCATTGCACTAACCTCCTGATGTCCGACCAGGATTAGCCAACCTTCGTGCTCCTCCGTTACGCTTTGGGAGGAGACCGCCCCAGTCAAACTACCCACCAGACACTGTCCGCAGCCCGGATTACGGGCCTACGTTAGAACATCAAACATTAAAGGGTGGTATTTCAAGGTTGGCTCCACGCAGACTGGCGTCCACGCTTCAAAGCCTCCCACCTATCCTACACATCAAGGCTCAATGTTCAGTGTCAAGCTATAGTAAAGGTTCACGGGGTCTTTCCGTCTTGCCGCGGGTACACTGCATCTTCACAGCGATTTCAATTTCACTGAGTCTCGGGTGGAGACAGCCTGGCCATCATTACGCCATTCGTGCAGGTCGGAACTTACCCGACAAGGAATTTCGCTACCTTAGGACCGTTATAGTTACGGCCGCCGTTTACCGGGGCTTCGATCAAGAGCTTCTCCTTGCGGATAACCCCATCAATTAACCTTCCGGCACCGGGCAGGCGTCACACCGTATACGTCCACTTTCGTGTTTGCACAGTGCTGTGTTTTTAATAAACAGTTGCAGCCAGCTGGTATCTTCGACTGGCTTCAGCTCCGGGAGCAAGTCCCTTCACCTACGCGCCAGCGTGCCTTCTCCCGAAGTTACGGCACCATTTTGCCTAGTTCCTTCACCCGAGTTCTCTCAAGCGCCTTGGTATTCTCTACCTGACCACCTGTGTCGGTTTGGGGTACGATTTCGTGTTACCTGGAGCTTAGAGGCTTTTCCTGGAAGCAGGGCATCAGTTACTTCACCACCGTAGTGGCTCGTCATCACGCCTCAGCGTTAAAGTGCACCGGATTTGCCTGGAGCACACGCCTACACGCTTAAACCGGGACAACCGTCGCCCGGATAACCTAGCCTTCTCCGTCCCCCCTTCGCAGTAACACCAAGTGCAGGAATATTAACCTGCTTCCCATCGACTACGCTTTTCAGCCTCGCCTTAGGGGTCGACTCACCCTGCCCCGATTAACGTTGGACAGGAACCCTTGGTCTTCCGGCGAGCGGGCTTTTCACCCGCTTTATCGTTACTTATGTCAGCATTCGCACTTCTGATACCTCCAGCAGACCTCACAGTCCACCTTCAGCGGCTTACAGAACGCTCCCCTACCCAACAACACATAGTGTCGCTGCCGCAGCTTCGGTGCATGGTTTAGCCCCGTTACATCTTCCGCGCAGGCCGACTCGACCAGTGAGCTATTACGCTTTCTTTAAATGATGGCTGCTTCTAAGCCAACATCCTGGCTGTCTGTGCCTTCCCACATCGTTTCCCACTTAACCATGACTTTGGGACCTTAGCTGGCGGTCTGGGTTGTTTCCCTCTTCACGACGGACGTTAGCACCCGCCGTGTGTCTCCCGTGATAACATTCTCCGGTATTCGCAGTTTGCATCGGGTTGGTAAGCCGGGATGGCCCCCTAGCCGAAACAGTGCTCTACCCCCGGAGATGAGTTCACGAGGCGCTACCTAAATAGCTTTCGGGGAGAACCAGCTATCTCCCGGTTTGATTGGCCTTTCACCCCCAGCCACAAGTCATCCGCTAATTTTTCAACATTAGTCGGTTCGGTCCTCCAGTTAGTGTTACCCAACCTTCAACCTGCCCATGGCTAGATCACCGGGTTTCGGGTCTATACCCTGCAACTTAACGCCCGGTTAAGACTCGGTTTCCCTGCGGCTCCCCTATACGGTTAACCTTGCTACAGAATATAAGTCGCTGACCCATTATACAAAAGGTACGCAGTCACCTAACAAGTAGGCTCCCACTGCTTGTACGTACACGGTTTCAGGTTCTGTTTCACTCCCCTCGCCGGGGTTCTTTTCGCCTTTCCCTCACGGTACTGGTTCACTATCGGTCAGTCAGGAGTATTTAGCCTTGGAGGATGGTCCCCCCATATTCAGACAGGATACCACGTGTCCCGCCCTACTCATCGAACTCACAGCAGGTGCATTTTTGTGTACGGGAGTATCACCCTGTACCCTGCGACTTTCCAGACGCTTCCACTAATGCACAAACTGATTCAGGTTCTGGGCTGTTCCCCGTTCGCTCGCCGCTACTGGGGGAATCTCGGTTGATTTCTTTTCCTCGGGGTACTTAGATGTTTCAGTTCCCCCGGTTCGCCTCGTTAACCTATGTATTCAGTTAACGATGATGCACTGAGTGCACCGGGTTTCCCCATTCGGACATCGCCGGCTATAGCGGTTCATATCACCTTACCGGCGCTTTACGCAGATTAGCACGTCCTTCATCGCCTCTGACTGCCAGGGCATCCACCGTGTACGCTTAGTCGCTTAACCTCACAACCCACAGGCGTTTTGCAACGCGTGCAGACTGCAAGCATTTGAGAGACTCGAACGCGCCGTGCTGTATTCCTTATTACGGAGGAATACGACTGCGCGTCGTTTCAAATTTTCAGCTTGTTCCGGATTGTTAAAGAGCAAATATCTCAAACATGACTTTACAGTCAGTTTTGAGATACTTCGTGGAGACACCTTTCACCTGTCACCAAGCAAGTGGCGTCCCCTAGGGGATTCGAACCCCTGTTGCCGCCGTGAAAGGGCGGAGTCCTAACCGCTAGACGAAGGGGACACGAATGTGTCACGACTTCGCAGCCGTCTTGCTCATTACGTTTTCATCAGACAATCTGTGTGAGCACTTCGGAGGAAGGTATCTTCAGGTAAGGAGGTGATCCAACCGCAGGTTCCCCTACGGTTACCTTGTTACGACTTCACCCCAGTCATGAATCACAAAGTGGTAAGCGCCCTCCCGAAGGTTAAGCTACCTACTTCTTTTGCAACCCACTCCCATGGTGTGACGGGCGGTGTGTACAAGGCCCGGGAACGTATTCACCGTAGCATTCTGATCTACGATTACTAGCGATTCCGACTTCACGGAGTCGAGTTGCAGACTCCGATCCGGACTACGACGCACTTTATGAGGTCCGCTTGCTCTCGCGAGGTCGCTTCTCTTTGTATGCGCCATTGTAGCACGTGTGTAGCCCTGGCCGTAAGGGCCATGATGACTTGACGTCATCCCCACCTTCCTCCGGTTTATCACCGGCAGTCTCCTTTGAGTTCCCGACCGAATCGCTGGCAACAAAGGATAAGGGTTGCGCTCGTTGCGGGACTTAACCCAACATTTCACAACACGAGCTGACGACAGCCATGCAGCACCTGTCTCACGGTTCCCGAAGGCACTAAGGCATCTCTGCCGAATTCCGTGGATGTCAAGGCCAGGTAAGGTTCTTCGCGTTGCATCGAATTAAACCACATGCTCCACCGCTTGTGCGGGCCCCCGTCAATTCATTTGAGTTTTAACCTTGCGGCCGTACTCCCCAGGCGGTCGACTTAACGCGTTAGCTCCGGAAGCCACTCCTCAAGGGAACAACCTCCAAGTCGACATCGTTTACGGCGTGGACTACCAGGGTATCTAATCCTGTTTGCTCCCCACGCTTTCGCACCTGAGCGTCAGTCTTTGTCCAGGGGGCCGCCTTCGCCACCGGTATTCCTCCAGATCTCTACGCATTTCACCGCTACACCTGGAATTCTACCCCCCTCTACAAGACTCTAGCCTGCCAGTTTCGAATGCAGTTCCCAGGTTAAGCCCGGGGATTTCACATCCGACTTGACAGACCGCCTGCGTGCGCTTTACGCCCAGTAATTCCGATTAACGCTTGCACCCTCCGTATTACCGCGGCTGCTGGCACGGAGTTAGCCGGTGCTTCTTCTGCGGGTAACGTCAATTGCGACGGTTATTAACCGTCACACCTTCCTCCCCGCTGAAAGTACTTTACAACCCGAAGGCCTTCTTCATACACGCGGCATGGCTGCATCAGGCTTGCGCCCATTGTGCAATATTCCCCACTGCTGCCTCCCGTAGGAGTCTGGACCGTGTCTCAGTTCCAGTGTGGCTGGTCATCCTCTCAGACCAGCTAGGGATCGTCGCCTAGGTGAGCCGTTACCCCACCTACTAGCTAATCCCATCTGGGTTCATCCGATGGTGTGAGGCCCGAAGGTCCCCCACTTTGGTCTTGCGACGTTATGCGGTATTAGCTACCGTTTCCAGTAGTTATCCCCCTCCATCGGGCAGATCCCCAGACATTACTCACCCGTCCGCCACTCGTCACCCAAGGAGCAAGCTCCTCTGTGCTACCGTTCGACTTGCATGTGTTAGGCCTGCCGCCAGCGTTCAATCTGAGCCATGATCAAACTCTTCAATTTAAGTTTGATGCTCAAAGAATTAAACTTCGTAATGAATTACGTGTTCACTCTTGAGACTTGATATTTTTTTAAGTCCGTAGACTTTTGATATCAATCCTGCGAGTGCCCACACAGATTGTCTGATAAATTGTTAAAGAGCAGTGCGACCAGTGCTTTACGCTGCTGTCGCGAGGTGGCGTATATTACGCCCTCCTCTTTCAGAGTCAATCTCTTTTTCGAGATTTTTCTCTGGCGGGATGAATCACTTCGTCCCTCGCTGACCGTCTGCGTTGCCGCTTTCCCGTGTCAGTGGAGGCGCATTATAGGGAGTTAATTCTGACTGACAAGCGTTTATTGCAAAAAAATGATCGTTCGGCCTAAATTTCACCAAAGCGCCTTATTTCACAACGATTTGCCTGGTAAGTGCGCAAAATCCTGGGCAAAAAGCGCGACTTTTTGCCAATCGGTGTATTCCACTTCTTTTGACGTATCCGTTTCGCCACCCGTCATACGCATAATCAGCTGAATCATGACGCGATCGAACCAGCGATAGCGTGGATAACGCAGCGCACCGGCGAATACCGCACAGCAATCTGGCTGCCACGGCGACTGCGTCAGGAACTTATGTGTATAAACGTTGGTTTCCGGCGTACATTTATCGGCTTTGCGTGCCGTCAGATTCACACTAAAGAAACCACTGACACGTTGTTCCAGCTGCGCGCGATACTGCGTCACAAACTTCATCAGTGCCGGATGGAAATGACCATAGCGAATTGAAGCGCCAATCAGCACGCGATCATACTGCGCCCAGTCGAGAGACGCGGTATGCAGCATATCAATCACATCACATAGCTGCTGCGGCGCCAGGCTTTGCGCGATGCGCCCGGCGATCTTTTGAGTTTGCCCGTCACGGCTGGAGTAGAGAATCAACGCTTTCATTACACAATCCCGTTTTATCATTCACGCCAGAAGGTCGGCGTGAAGAGAACCAGCAATGTGAAGACCTCAAGTCGGCCAAACAGCATGGTCGAGATCAGAATCCACTTCGCCACATCATTCATTGATGCGAAGTTATCGGCCACCACGCCCAACCCCGGTCCGAGGTTATTAAGGGTGGCAGCGACGGCAGCAAACGCCGAGAAGTCATCCACGCCGGTGGCGATAATCGCCAGCATACTGACGAGGAACACCAACGCATAGGCGGAGAAGAAGCCCCACACCGCTTCCAGAATGCGTTCTGGCAGCGCACGGTTGCCTAACTTAATAGTGTAAACCGCATTGGGATGAACCAGACGCTTCAGCTCACGCGACCCCTGCTTGCACAGCAGCAGAATGCGGATCACCTTTAACCCGCCGCCGGTAGAACCGGCGCAGCCACCAATAAAGGCGGAACATAACAGCAGCACCGGCAGGAACAGCGGCCAGCGTGCAATGCTATCGGTGGTAAACCCGGCGGTAGTCGCCATCGACACCACCTGGAAAAAGGCCTGATTCAGGGTTTGCCAGCCGCTGGCATAGACATCGTGGAACCACAGCACCAGAGTGCAAATCAGCACCAGCGTCAGCTGCACGCCAATGAACATGCGAAACTCGGGGTCGCGCCAGTAAACTTTCAGGCTGCGTCCGCTAAGCAGAGAGAAGTGCAGGCCATAGTTACAGCCAGAGATCAGCAGAAATACCGCTACGATGGTGTTGATGGTCGGACTATTGAAGTAACCGATACTGGCATCATGGGTAGAGAAGCCGCCAATCGCGATAGTGGAGAAGCTATGGCCGATGGCATCAAACACCGGCATCCCCGCCAGCCACAACGCCACAGCGCAGGCCACCGTTAACAGGACATAGATCAGCCACAGCGTTTTTGCCGTTTCTGCAATACGCGGTCGCATCTTGTTGTCTTTCAGCGGCCCTGGCATCTCGGCGCGATACAGCTGCATACCACCAACCCCGAGAATCGGCAGGATCGCCACCGCCAGCACGATGATCCCCATACCGCCCAGCCATTGCAGCATCTGGCGATAGAACAGAATCGCTTTGGGTAATGAGTCCAGCCCCACCAGCGTCGTTGCCCCGGTGGTGGTTAATCCGGAAAACGATTCGAAAAATGCATCGGTCACGGACAGGTGCGGCTGTTCCGCAAACATAAACGGCATCGCCCCGACGCTGCCCAGCACCGTCCAGAACAGCACCACAATCAGAAACCCTTCGCGCGGCTTCAGCTCAGTTTTCTCCTTGCGGTTTGGCCACCACAATAATGAACCAATCACGAGGGCCATCATAAAGGTCTGGCTGAACGCCCGCCCGGCACCGTCACGATAAATTAAGGCCACCAGACCGGGCAAGATCATGGTCACTGAGAACAGGATCACCAGCAGGCCCACAATGCGGGTTATGGCGCGAAAATGCATTCAGCCGTTTCCTTTCAAAGAGATAAGCTTGAGTTTTCCAGCGGGATGAGCGTCAGCACGCCCCGGCTGTAGTCAGAGAGGTTTTGCCGAAAGCCATCGATCTGGCTATGCGGTAATGCCAGCCGCAACGTAATGCGATCAAGATAATGGCTCTCTTCTATCTTGCCGTCAAAGCGCTGCAACAGGCGTTCGATATCGCTCAGCTGGGCATACTCGCATTGCAGGGTAAAAGATTGCATCGGCACTTTGCGACAGCGGGCCAGCTGTTTTAGCCCTTGCTGCACGCCGCCGCCATAGGCTTTCACCAGCCCGCCGGTACCCAGCATAATGCCGCCATAGTAGCGCACCACCACGGCGGTAATTTCCCCAACGCCGCTGCCCATCAGCTGGGCCAGCATCGGTTTGCCCGCGGTGCCCGATGGTTCGCCATCATCAGAAAAGCCCAGTTGCTGTGAATCATCCGGCGCACCCGCCACCCATGCCCAGCAATGGTGACGCGCCGCTGGATGTTCAGCTTTGATCTGCTGAACAAAGGCGCGCGCCGCCTCTACGCCAGCGGTATGCGCCAGCAGCGTGATAAAGCGGCTTTTCTTGATGGTTTCCTCACTGAGGCTCACGGCCTCAGCGGGAATGTCATAGGCGTCCATCAGGCCAGATGCAGATCGCGCGTCATGTTTTCAATCCGGTTGGCGTGGATCACCACATTATCCTCGATGCGGATGCCGCCATACGGCTTCAGCGCATCAATCGCCTGCCAGTCGAAGTGCTGGCTAAACTTGCCAGCACGCAGCGCGGCCAGCAGCGAATCGATAATGTAGAAACCGGGTTCGATGGTCATCACCATGCCCGGTTCCAGCACACGGGTACAACGCAGGTAAGGATATTGCGCCGGAGCCGCAAGGTGCGTCCCCTTATCATCCTGCATAAAGCCCGCGACATCATGTACCTGCAAGCCCAGCGGATGGCCGAGGCCGTGTGGCATAAACGGACCGGTTAAGTCTTCCGCCACCAGCGTCTCTTCACTTAATCCCTTCACCAGCTCGAACTTCAGCAGCAGGCGCGCAATGCGTTGATGCATTTGCAGATGATAATCGGTATAGCGCACGCCAGCTTTGAGGGTGGCGATCAGCGCCAGCTCCTCTTTGTTCATCGCGTCGACCATTTCGGCATAGCGCGATTTCGTCTGCGCGGCATAGCTGCGGGTCAAATCCGCGGCATAGCCCAGATACTCAGCCCCGGCATCAATCAAAAAGCTATGGCGCTTCGCTGGCGGCTGGTGATCCAGTTTGGTGTAGTGCAGCACGGCGGCGTGTTCATTCAGCGCGATGATGTTGCCGTAAGGCACATCGATATCGCGATGGCCGGTGGCGCTCAGGTAAGCGATGTTGATATCGAACTCGCTCATGCCGGAGAAAAAGGCTTCTTTGGCGGCACGATGACCGGCAACCGCCAGCTTCTGCGCTTCACGCATACAGGCCAGCTCATAATCAGTTTTGATGCTGCGATGGTAATGCAGGAAATCGATCACCCCTTTCGGGTTGATGCCATCCGCCTTAATCCCCAGCTGGGTAGCACGCGTCGGCACCGGGCCAATATACGCCACGTTGTCGCGCTGGGCCGGGAGCAACTGCCCAATCTCGTCCGCATTTTTCAGGCCAATAACCTCAACGTCACCGGTCCAGAAGCTGTTCGGCAGCGGTTCGACGTTGTGCCAGTAATCCACTGGCGAATAGAACCACAGTTTGGGTTTATTCACGCCATCGATCCATAACCAACAGTTTGGCACCTGCGTGACCGGCACCCAGGCTTTGAACTGCGGATTCACCTTAAACGGATAGTCGTGATCGTCGAGAAACACGGTCAGCAACTCGCCGGAATGAATCAGCATGGCATCAAGTTTAAAGCGTGCCAGCACCTGCTGCGCCCGCTGTTGCAACGTATTGATATGTGCGTGATACAGGGTTTTCAGTGAATCCATGGACTTGTCTCCAGTGTCGCGAAAATGGCCGCAGTGTAGCACAGCCGCGCCAGTGATGCCGTGCCCCGCGCGCTGTGATCGCTGTATCAAATAATCAAACTCTTGTTTGCAAAAAATTAACATGACGCCCAGACTCTCGATCATCTGGTATGACCAGATCAACTTTCGCGGTTTCAGGAGACGGACATGCTCTACCAAGGCGATACCCTTTCTGTTCGCTGGCTTGACGATGGCATCGCCGAGCTGGTTTTTGACGCGCCCGGTTCGGTGAACAAACTCGATACCAAAACCGTTGCCTCGCTGGGCGAGGCGTTGGGCGTACTCGAGCAGCAACCCACGCTGCGCGGCCTGCTGCTCACATCAGCGAAACCGGCGTTTATCGTCGGTGCCGACATCACCGAATTTCTCTCCCTGTTCGATGCTCCCGAAGAGAAGCTGAGCCAGTGGCTGGCGTTTGCCAACAGCATCTTCAATCGTCTGGAGGATCTGCCGGTGCCCACCGTCGCCGCTATCGACGGTTATGCGCTGGGCGGCGGCTGTGAATGCGTGCTGGCGACCGATTTCCGCATCGCCACGGCGCAAACCCGTATCGGCCTGCCGGAAACCAAACTCGGCATCATGCCCGGCTTTGGCGGCAGCGTGCGCCTGCCGCGTCTGCTCGGCGCGGACAGCGCGCTGGAGATTATTGCCGCAGGCAAAGATGTCGATGGCCTCAGTGCGCTGAAGCTGGGCCTGGTGGATGCGATAGTAAGCCCGGATAAATTGCGCAGCGCGGCCTTAACCGTGTTGCAGGACGCGATCGTCCAGGGCAGCTGGCAGGCGCGTCGTGCACCGAAGCTGGCGCCGCTGAAGCTCAGCCCGATTGAAGCCGCGATGAGTTTCACCATCGCCAAAAGCATGGCGCTGCAAACCGCCGGGAAACACTATCCGGCGCCGATCACCGCAGT
Source organism: Pantoea sp. X-Soil-TKNS-1207 (assembly GCF_059730485.1). Lineage (NCBI taxonomy): Bacteria > Pseudomonadati > Pseudomonadota > Gammaproteobacteria > Enterobacterales > Erwiniaceae > Pantoea > Pantoea sp. X-Soil-TKNS-1207. The sequence continues at coordinate 242,906 of NZ_AP035958.1, read as the reverse complement.
GAAAACCATTGAAGCCGCAGCGGGTCTGGGCCGCGACGATGCGCTGAAGCTGGAAACCGCCGCCTTTGTACCGCTGGCGCAAAGCGATGTGGCGCGCGCGCTGGTCGGCATCTTCCTGAACGATCAATACGTCAAAGGGCTGGCGAAAAAACGCGGCAGCGCCACCAGCACGCCTGCGCAGGCGGCAGTGCTCGGCGCAGGGATTATGGGCGGCGGCATTGCTTATCAGTCGGCATGGAAAGGCGTGCCGGTGATGATGAAGGATATCAATCCACAGGCGCTGGCGCTGGGGATGAAAGAAGCCAGCAAGCTGCTGAATAAACAGCTGGAGCGCGGGAAAATTGATGGCGCGAAACTGGCCAGCGTGCTGACCACCATCCAGCCGACGCTGGAGTATGCCGGGTTTACCCGTGCCGATGTGGTGGTAGAAGCGGTGGTGGAAAACCCGCAAATCAAAGCCAAAGTGCTGGCCGAGACCGAGCAGCAGCTGCGCGACGACGCCATCCTGGCCTCTAACACCTCCACCATTCCTATCAGCCAGCTGGCGCAGGCGCTGCAACGCCCGGAAAACTTCTGCGGGATGCACTTCTTCAATCCGGTGCCGCGGATGCCGCTGGTGGAAGTGATCCGTGGCGAAAAAACCTCGGAGGAGACGCTGGGCAAAGTGGTGGCCTGGGCCAGCAAAATGGGTAAAACGCCGATTGTGGTGAATGACTGTCCCGGTTTCTTCGTCAACCGCGTGTTGTTCCCCTACTTCGCCGCCTTCAGCCTGCTGCTGCGCGACGGTGCCGATTTCCGTCAGGTCGATAAAGTGATGGAAAAACAGTTTGGCTGGCCGATGGGACCGGCGTGGCTGCTGGATGTCGTCGGCATCGATACCGCCCATCATGCGCAGCAGGTGATGGCGCAGGGCTTCCCGTCACGGATGCAGAAAGATTATCGCGACGCCATCGACGTGTTGTATGAAGCCGGACGTTATGGTCAGAAAAATGGTCTCGGTTTCTGGCGCTGGGAAGAGGACAAAAAGGGCAAGGCGCAGAAGCAGCCCGATGCCGCGGTGGATGCGTTGCTGGAACACGTTTGTCAGCCGAAGCGGGTGTTCAGTGATGAAGAGATTGCCAACCGCATGATGCTGCCGATGCTGAACGAAGTGGTGCGCTGCCTGGAAGAGAAGATCATCGCATCCCCTGCCGAAGCCGATATGGCGCTGGTGTATGGCCTGGGCTTCCCGCCGTTCCGTGGCGGCGCCTTCCGCTATATGGATACGCTGGGCAACAGCACGGTGGTTGATCAGGCTAAACGCTACACCGCTCTTGGCCCGCTCTATGCGCTGCCGGAGCTGCTGTTGCAGAAAGCCCATCAGCATCAAAGCTGGTATCCCGAAGCCCAACCGATTGATGAAGCCGCGCTGCAAAGTGCCTGAGGGTAAGAAAATGGAAAATGTCGTTATTATCGATGCCGCCCGTACACCAATGGGACGTTCCAAAGGCGGCGCGTTTCGTCAGGTACGCGCGGAAGATCTCTCGGCCCATCTGATGCGGGAACTGCTCAGCCGCAATCCGGCGCTTGATCCGGCGTCACTGGATGACATCATCTGGGGTTGCGTGCAGCAAACGCTGGAGCAGGGCTTCAATATCGCCCGCAACGCCGCGCTGCTGGCGGAGATCCCGCACCGCGTCCCGGCCAGCACCGTCAACCGTTTATGCGGTTCGTCGATGCAGGCGCTGCACGACGCTGCGCGCGCCATTATGGTCGGCGATGCGCAAAGCTGCCTGATTGGCGGCGTCGAACATATGGGCCATGTGCCAATGAGCCACGGCGTGGATTTCCATCCGGGCTTAAGTCGTACCGTGGCGAAAGCCGCTGGCATGATGGGTCTGACTGCCGAGATGCTGGCGCGGATGCATCATATCAGCCGTGAACAGCAGGATGCCTTTGCGCTGCGCTCGCACCAGCGCGCCTGGCAGGCCACCCTGCGTGGCGATTTCAAACGTGAAATCATCCCGACTTATGGCCACGATGCCGACGGCGTGCTGAAACGTTATGACGCGGATGAAGTAATTCGCGAAGACGCCAGCCTCGCGGGCCTGGCGGCGCTGAAACCGGCGTTTGACCCGGTCAATGGCACCGTCACCGCCGGCAGCTCCTCGGCCCTGTCCGACGGTGCGGCGGCGATGCTGCTGATGAGCGAGAGCCGCGCCCGTGAACTGGGCCTGACTCCGCGCGCGCGCATCCGCAGCATGGCGGTGGTTGGCTGCGATCCTTCGATCATGGGGTATGGCCCGGTACCGGCCAGCAAGCTGGCGCTGAAACGCGCCGGTCTGACAGTGCAGGATATTGACCTGTTCGAACTGAACGAAGCCTTCGCAGCACAAACGCTGCCCTGCCTGAAAGATTTAGGGTTGCTGGATCAGCTGGACGAGAAGGTGAACCTGAACGGCGGCGCGATTGCGCTCGGTCATCCGCTGGGATGCTCCGGGGCGCGCATCAGTACCACGCTGCTGCATTTGATGGAGCGACGCGATGCGCAATTTGGTCTGGCGACCATGTGTATTGGTTTAGGTCAGGGGATTGCCACCGTATTTGAGCGTCTGTAATACGTTGACCAGGTCGGCATGAATGCCGACCCTGCACGTAGGGTGCGCATGAATGCGCACCCGTATCGTTCAGACGCGATCAAATAAACGCGAAGGCGTCGCCATACATCTGCGCTTCCAGCGCGCCGCGCTCGGCGCAGAAGCGTTCGCGTGCAATCTTCGCCATCTCAAAGCGACCAGCGATATAGATATCGTGCGCGCTCAGCGTGGCGTAATCCTGCATCACCGCGGTCAGCACCGTACCGGTACGACCCTGCCAGTTCGCTTCCGGCTGCTCAACCACCGGGATCACCTTCAGATGCGGATGCTTCACCGCCAGCGCATTGAGTTCGTCGAGATCGTAGAGATGCGTCAGTTCGCGGCCGCCCCAGTAGATGGCGATCTCACGGTCAGGCCGTTGCGCCAGCGCGGTCAGCAGAATGGAACGGGCATAGGAGAAACCGGTGCCGCCCGCAATCAGGATCACCGGACGGTCGCTATCTTCACGCAGCCAGGCATCGCCGTGCGGCATATCCACGGTGATTTCGCGCTGATTCTGGATACGTTCCATCACCGCCATGGCGTAGAGATTCAGCTCGGATGCGCCGATGTGCAGCTCGATAATATCTTTTTCCATCGGCGTGGAGGCCAGGGAGAACGGACGCTTATCACGTTCATCCATTACCACCATCAGGTACTGTCCGGCCCGGAAGCTAAAATCCGCTTCCGGGATTAAACGGACGCGGTAGACGGTATCAGTAATCGCTTCAACCGAAGTCACTTTGCAGCTTAACGTTGTCATGCGTTCCCTCTGTCGGGTCATTTTTATGGTTGCTCGCCGCCGTCAGCGCTGCGGCGGCTCAGCAAAGATGCCTAACTCATCCCAGATGGCGTCAATACGCGCCGTGACCAATGGGTCCTTCACAATCGGGGTGCCCCACTCGCGCGTCGTCTCACCGGGCCATTTGTTGGTGGCATCAAGCCCCATCTTCGAACCCAGCCCGGAGACCGGCGAAGCGAAGTCGAGATAGTCGATGGGCGTATTCTCAACCAGCACCGTGTCGCGCGCCGGGTCCATACGGGTGGTAATGGCCCAGATCACATCGTTCCAGTCACGCGCATTGACGTCATCGTCACACACAATAACAAATTTGGTGTACATGAACTGCCGCAGGAATGACCAGACGCCAAACATCACGCGTTTGGCGTGACCGGCGTACTGCTTTTTCATCGTTACCACCGCCAGGCGGTACGAACAGCCTTCCGGCGGCAGGTAGAAATCGACAATTTCCGGGAACTGCTTAATCAGGATCGGCACCAGCACTTCATTTAACGCCACGCCCAGCACCGCCGGTTCATCCGGTGGACGGCCGGTATAGGTTGAGTGATAAATCGCGTTGCGACGTTGCGTTATGTGCGTCACGGTAAACACCGGGAAGTTATCTACTTCATTGTAGTAGCCGGTGTGATCGCCGTACGGACCTTCAGGCGCCATATCGCCCTGCTCGATATACCCTTCCAGCACGATTTCCGCGCTGGCGGGGACTTCCAGCTCGTTAGACAGGCACTTCACCACCTCGGTCTTGTTGCCACGCAGCAGCCCGGCAAAAGCATATTCCGACAGCGTATCCGGTATCGGCGTTACGGCACCGAGAATGGTGGCCGGATCGGCGCCCAGCGCGACAGAAACCGGGAAACGCTCGCCCGGATGGGCTTTACACCACTCCTGAAAATCGAGCGCGCCGCCACGGTGCGACAACCAGCGCATAATCACGCGGTTTTTGCCAATCACCTGCTGACGATAAATGCCCAGATTCTGGCGTTCTTTATGCGGCCCGCGCGTCACGGTTAAACCCCAGGTGATCAGCGGCGCCGCATCGCCAGGCCAGCATTTCATCACCGGAATACGCGATAAATCGACCTCGTCGCCAGTAAAAACCTCTTCCTGGCACGGCGCATTGCGCAGCCGTTTGGTCGGCATGTTCAGCACCTGTTTGAACTGCGGCATCTTGTCGAACAGATCGCGGAAGCCCTTGGGTGGCTCCGGTTCTTTAAGAAACGCCAGCAGTTTGCCGACTTCGCGCAGCGCGCTGACCTCTTCCTGGCCCATGCCCATCGCCACGCGCTTCGGCGTGCCAAACAGGTTGCACAGCACCGGCATGTCATAACCCTTGGGGTTTTCGAACAGCAGCGCCGGGCCGCCAGCACGCAGCGTGCGGTCGGCAATTTCGGTCATCTCCAGTTCAGGATCGATCGCCTGAGTGATGCGCTTTAACTCGCCCCGCTGCTCCAGCAGGTCAAGGAAATCTCGTAAATCATGATATTTCATGCGGGTTTAGCTTTCCGGCCCAATTGAATCGGCCATTATAGGGCCGATTCTGCGGCTATGTTGAGGTTTCTGCGTCAGGCGGGCTGACAGGAGAACGGCACCAGCGACTGCAACGCCAGTACATCATGGTAAGCGGCAATCGGCTCGCCGTGGCGGAATACTTTAAAGTCTTCACCGCGCGCGCTGTAGTAGCGCAGACGGCTCTCGCTAACGTGCAGGAAACTGGCTTCGCGCAGCGCAATCACCGACTCATGCGGGTTCACCGCACAAAATTCGGCCAGGCGCTCATCACGGGTTTCACCCATATGGCCGCTGACATGCGCATCAAGGTAATGCGGATTGATCTGCACCGGGAACAGACCCAGCGCGGGGAGCACCACGCTGCTGCGTACCGGCATATCATTGGTGGTGCGAATGGATGGCGTCGCGACGTTGCAGCCCGCGCTCCAGCCGACGTAAGGCACGCTACGCTCGCGCACCGCGCGCTGGATGGCCACAATCAGCCCTTGCTCATGCAGCATCTGGTTCAGCAACCAGGTATTGCCGCCGCTCACCAGAATCAACTCGGCCTGCTCAATCGCCTGCACCGGCGAAGCGAATTCATGCACGGTGCGCACCTGAATACCGAGCGAGTCGCTGAGATCCTGCGCCCGCTGGGCATGATCGCCACGAATAATGGCGTAAGGCACCAGCACCGCAGAGGTGATACCGCGTTGTGCAATCATCGCGTGCAGCTGTGGGTGGGCATAACTCAGCAGCGGAGCATCATCGGCCAGCTTGCCGTTGCTTAACAGGAACAGTTCCATCAGACGGTCCTTTTCATTCACAAGATGGTGAAGGAGTCTGATACAGATGATCGCCAGACGTCAATTTTCTTGCGATAAACGATGACAAAGGGTTAGAACTCAGAAAAATCGTAGTGAAATTTGTTTCGCGACTGCGTTTCCCCCGGCCGATGCGCTATAACTCTGACAGCAGGTTTGCTATTCTTAGCGTCCATTCTTTGGGAGCAGTTATGGAATCCTGGTACTTACTCTATTGCAAACGTGGACAGCTATTGCGCGCGAAGGAGCATCTTGAGCGGCAGGAGGTCAATTGCCTCAGCCCGATGATTGCGCTGGAGAAAATCGTCCGTGGCAAACGCACGACCGTGAGTGAGCCGCTGTTTCCCAACTATCTGTTTATTGAATTCGATCCGGAAGCGATCCACACCACCACCATCAGCAGCACGCGTGGTGTCAGCCACTTTGTGCGCTTTGGCACCATGCCAGCGACGGTGCCGTATGAAGTGATCGAAGCGTTACAAAGTGATGCCCCGCAAATCCTGATCGATCCCGAAACGCCGCAAATCGGTGATGAAGTGATCATCACCGAAGGCACCTTCGAAGGGTTGCGCGCTATTTTTGCCGAACCGGATGGCGAAACCCGTTCAATCCTGCTGCTTAACCTGCTGAATAAACAGGTGATGCGCAGCGTGGATAACAAACAGTTTCGGAAAGCCTAAGCCAGCCTGAATAACTGCCGCGCATTGTGATCAACCTGCGCGCCCAGCGTCTCTGCCGACTCATTACGCCATAGCGCCACCTGCTGCACGATGTGCGGCAGAAAGCACGGCTCGTTGCGGCGTGAAGTCGGGCGTGGATGCATGTCACGCGGCAGCAGGTACGGCGCATCGGTTTCCAGCAGCAGACGTTCGGCCGGAATCAGCGGCAGCAACTCACGCAGTTCCATACCGCGACGTTCGTCGCACACCCAACCGGTAATCCCCACCGACAGGCCGAGATCAAGACAGGCGACCAGCTCCTCACGCGTGCCGGTAAAACAGTGCGCCACCGCGCCCACCAGTTTTGGCAACCAGGGACGCAGCACCGCGGCAAAACGCGCATGCGCTTCGCGGCAATGCAAAAAGACCGGCAGCTGTAATTCAGCCGCCAGCGCCAGCTGCGCCTCGAAGGCGTATTCCTGCTGGTCATGCGCCGAAAGGTTACGGTTAAAATCCAGTCCGCATTCCCCGATCGCCACCACCTGCCCGCTCTCGGCCAGGCGACGTAGCGTATTGGCGGTTTCAGCTGACCATTCGCTGGCATGGTGCGGGTGCACGCCCGCGGTTGACCAGCAGTAGCCCGGATGCAGCGCGGCCAGCCGCTGTGCCTGCTGACTTTCCAGCGCGTTGGTGCCGGTGATTAACAGGCCGGTGACGCCCGCGTCGCGCGCGCGTGCAACCACCTGTTCGCGATCTTTGGCGAACTGCGTGCTGGTCAGGTTTACACCGATATCAAACATGTTTTTTCCCAAATAAAAACCGCCCAACAGGCGGGCGGTTCAGATTCATCATCATCCCGCTCGCATACGGGATGCCCTGCAAAAGGAGATCAGGATTCGGTGTTGTTTTCCTCATCCATCGCCTTACGCCCTTTCCCCACATAGTAGCGGGAAAAGAATACGCCGACTTCAAACAGGCAGTACATCGGAATAGCGAGCAAAGTTTGGGAAAAAACGTCTGGCGGTGTGAGCAGCATCCCAACAACGAACGCGCCAACCAGAATGTAAGGACGTTTCTTTTTCAGCTCTTCCGGCGAGGTGATCCCGGTCCAGCACAGCAGCACAATCACCACCGGCACCTCAAACGCCACCCCGAATGCCAGGAAGAGGGTCATGACGAAGTCGAGATAGTGGGTGATGTCTGTCGCGATTTGCACCCCCTGCGGCGCCGTTTTGGCAAAGAAGCCAAACGCCAGCGGGAACACGACGAAGTAAGCAAAAGCCACGCCGACGTAAAATAACAGCGTGCTGGAGAACAGCAGCGGCATCACCAGTTTGCGTTCATGGCGATAGAGCGCTGGCGCAATAAACGCCCATACCTGATACAGAATCACCGGCACGGCAAGAAATACCGACACAATGATGGTGAGCTTAATCGGGGCAAAGAACGGCGACGCGACTTCGGTGGCGATCATACTGGCACCGGCGGGCATCTGGCTAATCAACGGTTCTGCCACCAGATGGTAGATGTCGTTGGCGAAGTAAATCAACGCCAGAAAAATCACAAATACCGCGATGATGCAGTTCAACAGACGCTTGCGCAGCTCAATCAGATGGCTGATGAGCGGTTGGGTATCTTCAACGGCCATGTTTATCGTTCATCACTTGCGGAAGGAGTCGTCGCTGTGCTGCGAGGGGCACTGGCGGTTTCGGGTTTATCCGCGGCAGCCGGAGCAGGTTGCGGAGCCTGCGCCGGGGCGCTGGCCTGATGTTCCGCCGTCGCGGGCGTTACTGGCAGCACGCTGCTGGCAGGCTGCGGCGTATGAATGGTATTGGCTTCATCTTCCGCTTTCTCTACATCGATGCTCTGCTGATAAGAACGCTTCATGGAGTCGGCGGTTTTCCGCAACTCTTCCATCGATTCTTTCAGTTCCGGGGACAGCGTGCCACGGCCCGCCTCTTCCACCTTCTTCAGGCTATCCTGTAGCTCCTGTAGCTTCAGTTCCTGCGCCAGTTCATGTTGTACGTTGGCGGCCAGCGAGCGAATCGCCCTGATCCAGCCCACAACGGTTTTTACCGCAACCGGTAATCGTTGCGGGCCAAGAACAATCAGCCCGATAACGAACACCAATACCAGTTCACTAAAACCAATGTCGAACACAGTTATACCTGCTTGTCGTTCCTGGCGTCGTCTTTACTAGCCGAGGTTTGCTGTTTGTCTGCCAGGGTTTTGGCGTTGAAGTCAGCGTCCTGCTCTTTCGGATCATCCTTTTTATCGTCTTCGTCACTCATGGCTTTTTTAAAGCCGCGAATGGAAGAACCTAAATCCGAACCCAGATTGCGGAGCTTATTGGTACCGAACAGAAGTACAACAATGACGGCAATGATTAACAATTGCCAAATACTGATACCGCCCATGAGATATGCCTCTAATATTCTGTGAAAAACTGTCGAATGTAGCGCACAGAAAGCCCGTATGATTTCGGGCCTTAACTTGCGACATTACGCGTTTTAGATCAGGCTGACAATCAGTTTGTCTTGCGCCAGCCTATCAGCCAGGTGACGATGCCGGCGGCTATTAATAACGCAGGGAAGAAATCCCAGTCGGGCCGACTCAGCAGCACGGCGGTGCCACTTAATAACAGTGTAGCCCCTACCCCAAACAGATAACGTGCCTGATGGTGGCGGGTGCGCTGAGCGTTGAGATCGCTGACAAGTTTGTCGACGCTGTGCTGCAACAATTTATGCTGACGCATACTGTCATAGAACAACTCTGGCAGCTCTGGCAGCTTCTCTGCCCAGAACGGTGCTTTCTCTTTCACCGCGCGCCAGATAGCTGGCAGGCCAATCTGATCTTTAATCCAGTCTTCCAGGAACGGCTTGGCGGTTTTCCACAGGTCGAGCTGCGGATAGAGCTGACGGCCGATGCCTTCGATATACAACAGGGTTTTCTGCAACAGCACCAGCTGCGGCTGGACTTCCATATTGAAACGACGCGCGGTGTTGAACAGGTTGAGCAACACATGGCCGAAGGAGATCTCCGCCAGCGGCTTCTCAAAGATCGGTTCACACACGGTACGAATAGCGAACTCAAAATCTTCCACGTTGGTATCCGGCGGCACCCAGCCGGAATCGACGTGCAGCTCGGCCACTTTGCGGTAATCGCGGTTAAAGAAGGCGATAAAGTTCTCCGCGAGGTAGCGCTTATCCTCTTTGTTCAGCGAGCCGACGATACCGCAGTCGATGCCGATATATTGCGGATCTTCCGGGTGGTCATAGCTGACGAAGATGTTGCCGGGATGCATATCGGCGTGGAAGAAACTGTCACGGAACACCTGGGTGAAGAACACCTGCACCCCGCGTTCCGCCAGCAGTTTCATATTGACGCCATGCTGCTCCAGCGTGGCGACGTCGGAAATCGGAATGCCGTAGATACGCTCCATTACCAGCATGGATTCGCTGCAATAATCGGAGAAGATTTCCGGCACATACAGCATACGGCTCTGATCAAAGTTGCGACGCAGCTGAATGGCGTTGGCCGCTTCACGCAGCAGATTGAGTTCATCAATCAGCGTTTTTTCGTAGTCGCGCACCACTTCCACCGGGCGCAGACGGCGTCCGTCTGGCAGCAGACGCGGCACCCAGCGCGCCAGACGGTAGATCAGCTTCATATCCGCTTTGATCACCGGCAGGATATCCGGGCGGATTACCTTGATCACCACTTCCCGACCGTTTTCTTTCAGCGTCGCGGTGTGGACCTGCGCAATCGAGGCCGAGGCCAGCGGTTTGATCTCAAAATCGTCGAACCAGGTTTCCACCGGTCCGCCAATGGCTTTTTCGATCTGTTCTTTGGCTTTTACGCCATCGAACGGCGCAACCCGGTCCTGCAACACCGCCAGCTCGTCGGCAATCGCCGGAGGAAACAGGTCGCGACGCGTCGAGAGCATCTGGCCGAACTTGATCCAAACCGGACCAAGCTGTTCCATCGCCAGACGTATCCGCACGCCGGTCGATTCATTCTTATGCTTGTTGGGGATCCAGAAAATGCAGCGCCGCCATAAACGCAGGGGCAGCGTGATGCGCATGTGGGGAATCAGTTCATCGAGGCCATAGGTGAGAAAGACCTTTACGATAAAATATAAGCGCCGAATTTCTCCCAGCGTCATTTCGCCTCCAGCAGTGCTAAACGCGCGTCAAGCGCATCAAGCGAACGTTCCATCGCTTCCACTTCCTCGCAAAACCAGGCAAGTTCCAGCGCACCCGGCGCCAGCCGCCACTCTTCGGTCAGCGTCTGGCCCAGGTAATCCTGGCGACGCGTCACCTCATGCTTCACAAACTGCAACGCCCGCTGCGCGGCCTGGCTGATGCCCTGCGCAGCGATATCGCCAATCCACGGCGCGAGATATTCCGCCGGGTCCAGCTCCGCCAGATCCATCAGCGCCGAGAATTGCTGCACCACCTGCAAATCCCCTTCCACCTCCAGTTCACCGCTGCGAATCAGACGGGTGAGCTGCTGGCGGTCGCGCAATTTTGGCAGAGTGCCGAGGCGCAGGCTAACGGAGCAATCGCTGCTGTCCTGCCAGTCACCCAGCACGTCCAGCTGGTTTTCACTGAACACCAGCACCAGCGGGAAGGAGAGTTCCTGCAGACGCAGCATCAACACTTTACCCGCCAGACGCTGGCGTGCTGCTTTCAGGCTGCGATCGCGATACAAAACACGATTGAGGGCGGTCTCAAGACCGCCGGTAATCAAAGGAGTGAAAGTCATGGCCATGGTTTGTCAGAACTTAAAGCCGCGATGCAGCGCGACAATGCCACCGGTCATGTTGAAGTAGGTGGTGTTTTCGAAGCCTACGTCGTTCATCATCGCCTTCAGGGTTTCCTGATCGGGATGCATACGAATCGACTCCGCCAGATAACGATAACTTTCCGCATCCTTCGCCACCAGCTGACCAATGCGCGGCAGAATGTGGAATGAGTAGGCATCGTAGGCTTTGCTGAGCGGATCAAGCAGCGGTTTGGAGAACTCCAGCACCAGCAGGCGTCCGCCTGGCTTCAGCACACGGAACATCGACGCCAGCGCCTTCTCTTTTTCGGTCACGTTACGCAGGCCGAAGGAGATGGTGATGCAATCGAAATAGTTATCCGGGAAGGGCAGCGCTTCGGCGTTTGCCTGTACATAGCTAACGTTGCCGGAAACGCCCAGGTTACGCAGCTTTTCGCGGCCCATCTTCAGCATGGAGCTGTTGATATCCGCCAATACCACCTGGCCGGTTTCACCCACCAGACGTGAAAATTTTGCCGTGAGATCGCCCGTACCACCGGCCAGATCCAGCACGCGCTGACCGCGGCGTACGCCGCTGCTGTCAATGGTAAAACGCTTCCAGACACGATGGATGCCAAACGACATCAGATCGTTCATCAGGTCATATTTAGCCGCTACCGAGTGAAACACGTCGGCGACTTTATCTGCCTTTTCGCTTTTTGCGACGGTCTGAAAGCCAAAATGCGTAGTTTCCTGCTGTGATTCATCTGCCATCGGTTTTACCTGTTCCACAAACAATTCTTCCCGAAGTGTATCAGAGTTGCGCTGGCCGGGCACGCGACCGGCGCGTTATTCGTTGATGCGGCGCAGGGAAGACGCAGAAGAATCTGCTGCCTTTTCATCAGGCTCGTCATCATCAGCCCAGTTCTCCTCGCCCTCATCCGGTTGCGCCTGCGCCACCAGCTGCGGATTAATCGGACGTTTGATCTCCACCCCCAGCGCACGGAACGATTCGCTTTGCGCGATCAGATTGCCGCGCCCTTCCGCCAGCTTTTTCATCGCCAGATGGTAGCTCTGCTGCGCTTTATCGAGGTTGTGGCCAATGCCGCTCATATCATCGACAAACAGCCGCATTTTGTCATACAGCCTTGCAGCACGGTCAGCGATGCGTTGGGCGTTGCGGCTCTGATGCTCGTAACGCCACAGATTGTTGATGGTACGCAGCGCCACCAGCAAGGTGGTGGGGCTGACCAGCATGATGTTCTGTTGCAGCGCTTCGCTGATCAGTTCCGGCTGACGATCAATCGCCAGCAGGAAGGCCGGTTCAACCGGGATAAACATCAACACATAATCCAGGGAGCGTAAACCGGGCAATTGTTGATAATCTTTTCGTCCCAGCAGACGAATATGGCCGCGCACCGCGTTGACATGTTCCTGAATCGCCTGTTCACGCGTGGCTTCATCGTCGGCGTTGAAGTAGCGTTCATAGGCGACGAGCGTCATTTTGGCGTCAATCACCACGTCTTTGCCCTGCGGCAGACGCACGATCACATCCGGTTGCATCCTGCCCTGCTGCTCCAGCTGCACGCTGACCTGCGTTTGATACTCATGGCCTTCGCGCAGCCCCGAAGCTTCCAGCACCCGGCTGAGCACCACTTCACCCCAGTTGCCCTGAATTTTATTGTCGCCTTTCAGCGCCTTAGTCAGGTTAACCGCCTCCTGCGCCATCTGCGCATTCAGCTGTTGCAGCTGGCGGATTTCATGCGCCAGGGTGTGACGTTCGCGCGCTTCCTGCCCAAAACTGTCAGTGACCTGACGACGAAAACCATCCAGCTGTTCACGCAACGGGCCAATCAGGCCATTCAGGCTTTGGCGGTTCTGCTCATCGACGCGACGGCCGCTATTTTCGAAGATGCGATTGGCAAGGTTTTCAAACTGCGCGCTCAGGCGCTGTTCGCTGTTGGTCAGCAGACGCTGCTTCTCCTCGGCGGCGAAGCGCGTCTCTTCCAGGCGGATGGTGACTTCACGCAGTTCAGCTTCCTGCGCGCTGTTCACTTCCAGCTGATTGCGCAGTTCGCGGCTCAGCTGTTCGCTTTCACCGCGCCAGTAGTCGAGTTGTTGCAGACGCTCCTGGGCCGCGCTTAACGCGCCATGCAGCTGACGCAGCTCCTGCTCGCGCTGCTGCACCTGCTGCTGCGTCAGTTCCAGCTGCTGCTGCTGACGCTGCTGCGCCTCTTCTGCTAAGCGGCGTTCGGTTAAGAAGCTGGCATGTTGATGACCGGCGCGCAGGTTTGCCACAATCCAGCCGATACCGAAACCGGCCAGCGCCAGTGCGCCACTGATGATGATAAGTTGCTGATCCATAATTCCCCCGCGGATCGTCTCGCTGAGGGAAAAGGTAGAGGCGCACTGTATGAATGTCCAGACAATTTTGCCGCCCGCGGGCTATAACGCCGTCACCTGCAACTCACCCGCTTTCCAGGCATCGATCAGGAAGAACGGCATCGGCAATACCCACTGGCCATCGCGGATTCTGGCCGCATAGCGCCAGCTCTGTCCGGCATAGGTCAGTTCAACCTGCTGCCATTCGGCATCCGGGCTGTTTGCCGCTCCTGCCATACTGGAGAATCCGGCGTTGCTGCCAACGTGGAAGCTGTCCGTTTGCCAGCGAATGGGTTGATGTGCCGGCCACGGCTGAGCATGGTGGAAGGCAAAAATATCGTCGTGATTAAGGATGCTGGCGCGCACCGTCGGCCACAGCGCCAGTTTGAGAAAGTACTGGTCGGTAAAGCGTTCGCTGCCCTGGTACTGGTGAATAAAATCACGCATCTGCTGTTCAACATTGCTGAACACGCCATGACAGCCGCCCCACATCCCTGCCAGCAGCAGTTCGGTATGGGTGAAGTAGTCGCGCATATGGTGGAACCAGTACGGTGATTGCAGCCAGGCTTCCACCGCCGCCACTTCTCGCTCCGAGAGCAGCGAATCGGCGTCACGTACGATGTAACGTTTAACGCTGGCATCGTCCATCACCAGAAAACGCCACAGCGTCGGGAACAGCGTTTTCTCCTGCGACATATCCACCAGCTGAACATTCGGCTGCGCCAGGCGCTGCCAGACATGCTGCGGCACGCTGTCATCCAGATAGATACGGCAGGTCCACGCCGGATACAGCTCCCGCGCCACCTCGACGTTTTTAATCAGGGTTTCGCAATAGCGCGGCTGGCCGCCATACAGGCTAAAAGCGATAACGTTTTCCTGCGGCCGGGAGGCATCAAAAGCAGGTGGCGTCCCGGCCGGAAAGGCGTACTGCTGACCCTGGCTGAATTTTGCATCAGATTGTTCGAGTGACTCCCGCCCGTAGCGCGCCACTTCGTCCGGCTTATGCAGCCAGCCGCACACTTCGGTCAGGCCATCGAGCCAGGTGTCAGACGCCTGCGCGCGCTTAGCGGCCGGCGCCTGATAGATTTTCTGATAGGTCTTGTACGATTTTTGATATTCACCTACCCGCATCAGCGCCAGCGCATAATCGCTCAGCACCTGCATATTGCCGGGCATCACGCGCAGCACTTCTTCACAGCTTTGACGGGCAGTCGGGAAATCAGAGGCAGCCATGGCCTGGCGAAAACGCGCCGCAGCGCCTTCAACGCGGGTTTGCGTCGCAACAGGATTGGCCATAAAGGCAGGACGTTGAACAGGAACAGTTTTGCGCATAAAAATTCTCAGTATCCAGCTGAAAGTGCGCGCATTCTTTTCAGGCAGCTGGCGGAGGCGCCAGCTGCCGGGTGCGCTAAATTAACCGACGCGCCGCTTCGACAACAATCTTCACCGCGTCGCTTTCGGTCTGTTTCATGGTCGCCGCATCCGGGATCTCTTTCTGCGTGCGATTCACGATGACGCCCGCCACCATACCGGCTCGCAGTCCCTGACTGGCGCACATGGTTAACAGTGTAGCGGATTCCATCTCATAGTTGAGGACGCCCATCTGCTGCCACTCTTTCATCGACCCCTGGAAACGGCTGACAACGCGACCGGAGAAGGTGTCATAGCGCTCCTGGCCGGGATAGAAGGTGTCCGACGAGGCGGTAACGCCGATATGGGTTTGCGCGCCACAGGCTTCGGCCGCGGCAACCAGCGCGGTGGTGCAGCTGAAATCCGCCACAGCCGGGAACTCCAGCGGGGCGAAGTGCAGGCTGGCGCCATCGAGGCGCACGGCGGCGGTGGTGACCAGCACATCGCCGACATTAATATGCGGCTGAATGGCGCCGGTGGTGCCAACGCGCAGGAAGGTACGGACGCCAAGCTGCGCCAGTTCTTCAACGGCGATGGAGGTTGACGGGCCACCGATGCCGGTTGAGCACACCACCACCGGCTTGCCATCCAGCTCAGCCAGATAGCTGGTAAATTCACGGTGCGATGCCAGATGCTGCGGGTTCTGCATCAGACCGGCAATTTTCTTCACGCGCTCCGGATCGCCGGGAACGATGGCAAGCGTGGCTCCCTGCAAATCGGCTTTGGTGATGCCAAGGTGGAAAACGTCGGACTGGGCCATATCAGACTCCTGATAGCTAAGGGATGTGCGCGCCACTTTACGTCAGCAGGCGCCAGAAATATGTGATTAATTTCACTATAAATAATGAGAATTACATTATACGAAAAACATAGTGTGACTTTGATCACATAACAATCGTCTGCCATTCTGAATTGCTACAAGCGGTGCTGTGTAAGTTCTGACGGCAATGTTAATAGAAGAGAAGAACCCATGCGTAACCCCTCTGAAACCTACACCAGCCTCGCACCTGCGGCCAGGCTATAGTTACGTGATTGCGCGATTGTTAGCACGGAGAGAACAATGAAAACCGAAGACAATATGGCACAGAAATCTGCAAACAGCGGCTTTGCTCCGGCGGTACAGCCGACCGCCAGCACCACGATTATCACGCACAGCGAGGCGATCCATGCCGGGGAGACCTCGGTCCCCAGCCAGGGGGAAAACCTGCCGGCATATTATGCCCGGCCAAAAGATCACAATGGCGCGCTGCCAGTGGTTCTGGTGGTGCAGGAGATTTTCGGTGTGCATGAACACATCCGTGATGTCTGTCGTCGGCTGGCGCTGGAGGGCTATCTGGCGGTCGCGCCAGAGCTGTATTTCCGCGAGGGCGATCCCAGCGAATATCACGATATCCCGACCCTGTTCAAAGAGCTGGTAAGTAAAGTGCCGGATTCGCAGGTGCTGTCGGATCTCGACCACGTCGCCAACTGGGCGGCCCGCAACGGCGGCGATATCCGTCGTCTGGCGATTACCGGTTTCTGCTGGGGTGGCCGCATTAGCTGGCTGTTCGCGGCGCACAATCCACAGGTGCGGGCAGCAGTGGCCTGGTATGGCCGTCTGATTGGCGATAAAACCCTGAAACAGCAGAAGCATCCGATTGATATCGCGGTGGATTTGAATGCACCGGTGCTGGGTTTATACGGTGGTCAGGATGAGGGCATTCCGCTGGAGAGCGTGGAGCAGATGCGTCAGGCGCTGCGTGCCGCCAATGCCAAAGCGGAGATCGTGGTCTATCCCGATGCCGGTCATGCCTTCCATGCCGATTACCGTCCGAGCTATCACGCCGAGTCCGCCAAAGATGGCTGGGCGCGGATGCTGGATTGGTTTAAACAGTATGGCGTGGCGCCGAACGCGTAATAAAAAAGGGGCGCTCGCGCGCCCCAACAACGTACAACACAACACTTTTTACCGCTATCAGGCAGTTTCACCGCGCAGTTTCTTCGCCGCTTTAACCATGTTCGCCAGCGCAGCACGGGTCTCCGTCCAGCCGCGGGTTTTCAGGCCACAATCCGGGTTAACCCACAGACGTTCTTCCGGGATGCTCAGCGCCGCTTTACGCAGCAGCTCTTCCATCCACTCGACGCTCGGCACGTTCGGCGAGTGAATGTCGTACACGCCTGGACCGATTTCGTTCGGGTATTCGAACTCTTTAAACGAATCCAGCAGGTCCATATCTGAACGTGACGTTTCGATGGTGATCACGTCCGCATCCAGCGCTGCGATGGAGTCCATGATGTCGTTGAACTCGCAGTAACACATGTGGGTGTGGATCTGGGTATCATTCTGCGCCACCGCCGCATTCAGGCGGAAGGCGTCAACGGCCCAGGTCAGGTAGGCAGCCCAGTCAGACTGGTGCAGCGGCAGGCCTTCACGCAGTGCCGGTTCGTCAATCTGGATAATACCGATACCGGCTTTTTCCAGATCTTCCACTTCATCACGCAGCGCCAGCGCGATCTGTTTGGCGATGGTTGCACGGGTCACATCTTCACGCGGGAAGGACCAGCACAGGATGGTGACCGGGCCGGTAAGCATCCCTTTCACCGGTTTGTCCGTCAGCGACTGCGCGTATTTCGCCCACTCAACGGTGATAGCTTGCGGGCGGCTGACGTCACCGATGATGACCGGCGGCTTAACGCAGCGTGAACCGTAGCTCTGTACCCAGCCGTTCTGCGTGAAAACGAAACCGTCGAGGTTTTCACCGAAATATTCCACCATGTCGTTGCGCTCAGCTTCGCCGTGCACCAGCACGTCGAGGCCCAGACGTTCCTGCTCGACAATCGCCTGTTTGATGTGTTCGGCGATGCCGGTGCGGTAGTGACCGCCATCAATGTTGCCTTTTTTGAAGTCGAGGCGCAGGCCGCGGATTTCCGTGGTCTGCGGGAATGAACCGATGGTAGTGGTCGGCCATGCTGGCAGGTTGAAACGGGCGCGTTGTGCTTTGGCGCGTTCGGTGTAGATGCCCGGACGCTCAGTGTCTTTGGCCTGAATTTTTGCCAGACGCTGTGCGACGGCCGCATTGTGCACACGGCTGGAGTGGGCGCGGGCGCGGATTGGCGCGCTCCAGGCTTCCAGCGATTGCGCATCGTTGTTGTTCAGGGCGTTGCTCAGCAGTGCAAGTTCGGCACATTTCTGCAGGGCAAAGGCGAACCAGCTTTTCACCTCTTCATCGAGGCGGGTTTCCACGCTCAGGTCAATCGGGCTGTGCAGCAACGAGCACGAGGAGCCAATCCACAGCTGCTGACGTTTGCCAATCAGCGGTTGCAGGCGCTCAAACCAGCTGCTGAGGTCAGCACGCCATACGTTACGGCCGTTGATGACGCCGACAGACAGCAGCCATGCCGCCGGGATCTGCTGATTCAGCTGCTGGATATCATCTTTGCCGTGAACCAGGTCAACGTGCAGACCCTGAACCGGCAGCGCTTTGATCACCGCAAGGTTCTGACCGATACTGTCGAAGTAGGTGGTCAGCAGCAGTTTGGTTTCACCCTGCAATGCGTCATACGCCGGCTGGAAGGCCGCACGCCATTCCTGCGGCAGTTCCAGCGCCAGCGCAGGTTCATCGATCTGCACCCATTCGATGTCGCGTTTTTTCAGTTCCGCCAGAACCTGCCTGTACACCGGCAGGATGTCTTTCAGCAGAGACAGACGGTCGAACTGTTCGCCTTTCACTTTGCCCAGCCACAGGTAAGTGACCGGGCCGAGCAGAACCGGCTTCACTTTATGGCCGAGGGCCAGCGCTTCGTCGACTTCGTCCAGCAGCTGGGTCCAGGTCAGTTTAAACTGCTGACCTTGGGTGAATTCCGGCACCATGTAGTGGTAGTTGGTGTTAAACCATTTGGTCATTTCTGCCGCGGCGGCTGGTTCGCCAGTGGGCGCACGACCGCGGCCAAGGCGGAACAGGGTGTCGAGATCGACAGAGCCATCTTTGTTCTGATGACGCGCCGGGACGTTGCCCAGCAGCAGGCTGGTGGTGAGTACGTGATCGTACCAGGCGAAATCGCCCACCGGCAGCAGGTTCACCCCGGCGTCTTTCTGTTGTTGCCAGTGACGGGCGCGCAGTTCGCGGCCAACAGCCAGCAGTTCTTCCTGTGAGCTGTTGCCTGCCCAGTAACTTTCCTGTGCTTTTTTCAGTTCACGGCGCAGACCAACGCGAGGGAAACCGAGTGTATGGTTCAGAATAGTCATTTGATGCTCTCCAGATATTCTTCACTGTGCAGCACGCGCTACAACAAATTTACGTTCATCCAGCAGGCAACCGAAGGCGCCGCTGTGCTTCATCACTGGATAAAAGTAAAGTGGCCGTAACGTTTGCGAGGATGTTTAGCCGTCCAGATGTTTACACCGCTATATTCTGCGGGTACTGTATGTTCCTCAAGCGCAATTTGCTCAAACTCGATGTGAAGGATTCTCATGATCGAACTCAAACACCTGCGGACGCTGCAAGCGTTACGGAATACCGGCTCTCTGGCCGCCGCTGCCGCTCAGCTCCATCAAACGCAATCCGCGTTGTCTCACCAGTTCAGCGATCTGGAGCAGCGGCTGGGCTTTCGCCTGTTTGTGCGTAAGAGCCAGCCGCTACGTTTTACGCCGCAGGGGGAGATTCTGTTGCAGCTGGCTGAGCAGATCCTGCCGCAGATTCAGCAGGCGTTGCAGGCATGTCATGAGCCGCATCAGACAACATTGCGCATCGCGATTGAGTGCCACAGCTGTATTCAGTGGCTGACGCCAGCATTGACCAATTTCCGCCAGAGCTGGCCGCAGGTGGTGATGGATTTCAAATCCGGCGTGACCTTTGATCCCCAACCCGCATTGCAGCAGGGTGAACTGGACGTGGTATTGACCTCGGATATTTTGCCGCGCAGCGGTTTGTTTTATTCGCCGATGTTTGATTTTGAGGTGCGCCTGGTGCTGGCACCGGATCATCCGCTGGCGCAATCTGAACATATTTCGCCGGAAGATTTGGCCGACGAGGTGCTGATGATTTATCCGGTACAGCGTCAGCGACTGGATGTGTGGCGCAATTTCCTGCAACCGGCTGGGGTGAGTCCGGCCCTGAAGAGTGTCGATAATACCCTGTTGTTAATTCAGATGGTGTCGGCGCGCATGGGGATTGCCGCCCTGCCGCACTGGGTGGTGGAGAGTTTTGAACATCAGGGACTGGTCGTGACCAAGACCCTCGGCGATGGTCTGTGGAGCCGCTTGTATGCGGCGATGCGCGATGGCGAGCAGCGTCAGCCGGTACTGGAGGCGTTTGTGCGTTTTGCCCGCCAACATGCCTGTGAACACCTGCCCTTTGTGCGCGATGCGTCGCGCCCCGGTTCGTTGCAGCCCCTCTCTTCCTGATCCAGCAGGGCGACAATCGTCGCCCTGCGCTGTCATCCCTGCCTCGCCTGCTCTATAATGCGCCGCCTCAACCCGTGACCAGGAGAATTTCACCATGACGAATAACGATGTGCTGCGCAGCGTGCGCTATATGCTTGATTTGAGCGACAGCAAAGTGGTGGAGATTTTTGCCCTGACGGGTTGCGATGTAACGCTGGAAGATGTGCAGGCGTGGCTGAAGAAAGACGATGATGCCGCGTTTCGCCCCTGCCCGGATGTGCTGATGGGCTATTTCCTCAACGGTTTGATTTTCCATCGTCGCGGTAAGAGCGAGGATGCGCCTGCGCCGTCCATTGAGCGCCGGATGAATAACAATATTTTCCTGAAGAAGCTGCGCATCGCGTTTGCACTGAAAACCACCGATATTCCTGAGGTGCTGCTGAAGGCGAACTTCCAGGTTTCTCAGGCGGAGATCGGCGCGATTTTCCGTAATCCGGATCATAAGAATTATCGCGAATGCGGTGACCAGATTTTGCGTAACTTTTTGAAAGGATTGACGCTGGTGCAACGTCCTGCGCCGGTGAAGAAGGCCTGATAGCGGGTTCGGGATAACGCATCCGATCACTTCCCTGTGGATCGGCCTGGTTATCCCTTCCCTTTCAGACTCAGGCGTTGCTGTGAGACGTCTTTCCCAACACCCAGCGTTTATGCACGTAAAGTGAAGCAAAAATCACGATGGCCCCGGCAATAAAGCTCGGCCAGTGCGGTTTTTCCTGCCAGATCGCCAGATTCACCAGCAACCCTGCCGGGACATGCATGTTGTTCATAATGCCCAGCGTACCGGCATCCACCTGAGTGGCGCCGTAGTTCCACATAAAGTAACCCAGCCCGGACGCCGCCACTCCCAGCCACACCAGAATGCCCCATTGCAGCGAGGTCGTCGGCAGCTTGTTGGGATTACCCCACAGGAACCAGGCAATTATTGCGATGATCACCGCGCCGAGATAGAACCAGGAAAACGCCGTATGCTGCGGCATCGGACGCGTTTCCTGAAGCCGTTTGTAGCCCACCATGCCGATGGCAAAACAGATATTTGCCGCCTGTACCAGCATCAGCCCAAACCAGAAATGATCACTGACTTTGTCATAGCGAATGATAGCCGCACCGGCCACCGCCAGCAGCGCGCTGAAGGCATAGCCGATACGTAGCGGACGTTTGCTCAGCAGATCGTAAATCAGCGTCACGTACAGCGGCGTCATCACGGTGAACAGCAGGAATTCCGGCACGCTCAGGTAGAGGTAGGCTTCAAAGCTCAGCAGATACATGATGCCGAGTTGCAGCATCCCCACCAGCATATACAGCAGAATGGTCGAGGCACGGTAGCCACGCCAGCGCAGGAACGGCAGAAACACAATCGCCGCCAGTCCCAGGCGGATCAGTACGGAGAACCAGGAATCCACCTGACCTGCCAGGTATTCCCCGATTAAACTAAAGGAAAAAGCCCACAGAATGGTGGTAACGATCAATAACAGCACGGTAACGACCCCAAAATGAACAGTGGGGCTAGTGTAAACAAAGTGTCGGACACAGGCAGGATTATCTGGTTTACAAGCGATCAATAAACAACCACGCATTACGCTTCGGTCGCCATTAAAACATGATTACGCTTTTAAAACGGTCGCCATTAATGGCGACCCTACATTGTAGGGTGCGCATTTATGCGCACCAGGGAGTTTACGCCAGCAGCAACTTGCGCAGCGTATGTGGCACCGCGTCTTCGGCGTTGCTGCCAATGACTTCAAGGGTAGGCAAGGTATCCTTCAGGCGCTGATGCGCGTTACGCATGATGCAGCCTTTACCCGCCATGGTCAGCATTTCAACGTCGTTCATGCCGTCACCAAAGGCGATGCACTCCTTCAGGGAATAGCCGAGCTGCTTCGACACCGCCTCCAGCGCGTGACCTTTTGACACGCCCCCCGCCATCACTTCCAGACAGGTCGGCAGCGAGAAGCTGACATTCACCCGATCGCCCCAGCGGGCTTCAATCGCCTGCTCCATCGGAATCAGATGCTGCGGGTCATCACAGGTAAAGAACACTTTGCTGACGCCATCGGTTGGCAGCATACCGGGCTGATAGACCTGATAATTAAATACCGATTCGCGGAAATAATCCTGCTCGGCCGGACGGTGGCGGCTGATAAACCATTCATCATCACGATAAACGTGGGTCAGCACCTCTTCATCCTGATACTTCAGACTAAACAAATCCTGCGCGATATCGGCATCGAGGTTATGGCTGAAGATCAGCTCGCCGTCGGCATTGTGTACGCGCGCGCCGTTGGAGGTAATCATATAAGCCGGGATGCCGAGCTTATCGCGCATCTGGCCCACATCGATATAGTGACGACCGGTGGCAAAGATAAAGTGAAGATCGCGTGCAACCAGTTCCTGCAAAGTGGTGCGTGCGAACGGCGTCAGGCGATGTTCCGGGGAAAGCAGCGTGCCATCCAGGTCGGATGCGACGATGTGGTACATGTAAACCTCTGGTATTGATGTCGGTAATTAATAATGAATTAAACGTGACGCTCAAAAAAATCGACCACCGCGTTCAGCGCCTGGGCGCGCATTGCGTCTGTTTCGAACAGGATCTCATGACGCGCACCCTCAATCACATAAGGCGTGACGCCTGCGCAGGGATGCCCCGCCGCCGCCATCGCCTCACAAAACAAATCCTGCGAGCGGTTGTCCACCACCCGATCTTCACTCGCCTGCATCAGCAGCATCGGCGTGATGATCTTATCCACCTGGCTGATAATGCTGCGCCCGGCCTGCACCCCTTCACGTACCCAATGGTAAGTAGGGCCGCCGACGCGAAGCGCCGGATCGTCGGCATAAAAGCGTAAATTACGCCGATAGCGCTCGCGACTGTGCGTCAGCTGGTTAATGCCGAACGGATGCGCCCGCCAGCGCCCGGTGCCCAGGGCGTAGCCATCGCGCAGCGCGGGCATTTTCTCCGCCCAGTCGAGAATGCGGTGCGCGAGAAAAGGCGGCAGCGGCAGAGTGATGCCAAACATCGGCGCAGCCAGCGCCACCGCGTGAAATGCCCGTGGCTGACGCGCCAGAAACAGCGCGAGGATCGCCCCGCCCATTGAGTGCGCCAGCGCATAACGCTGCCGGTAATGACCACTGACGATCTCTTTCAGGTAGAGGGTTTCCAGATCGTCGACATAATCGTTGAACTCCACCACATGACCGCGATGGGAATCTTCCAGCAGGCGATCGGAACGTCCCTGACCACGGTGGTCGATAATCACCACATCAAAGCCACAATGAAACAGGTCATAGGCCAGTTCCGGGTATTTGATATAGCTTTCGATACGTCCGGGAACAATCAGAATGACACGTTGATGTTGCGGCGAAGTGAAACGGACGTAGCGAATGGTGAGATTGCCCACGCCAGTGAATTCGCACTCTTCACGACGCTGCCAGAAGTCGAGCAATGGGCCGGTGGCAAAGGCAGCGAAGGCCTTTTCACGCCTGAGCCAGCTATGTTTAAAATGCTGCATCCGCCCCCCTGAAAAAAACGTCAATGCCACACGTCAGCTCCGTAGCGTGCCGCGATTTTCTGGCGTATTGTGTCACACTTCGCTTACTTCAGGGAATGTCACACATGACCATAGAATGGTGGTTAACCTATCTGCTCACCACAACCATCCTCAGCCTTTCACCCGGTTCCGGCGCAATTAACACCATGAGTACCGGCATCAGCCACGGCTATCGCGGTGCAGTGGCGTCGATCTCCGGCCTGCAGATTGGTTTATCCATTCATATCGTGCTGGTTGGCGTAGGCCTCGGCGCGCTGTTTTCCCAGTCGCTGCTGGCGTTCGAAATCCTGAAGTGGGCCGGTGCGGCGTATCTGGTGTGGCTCGGCATCCAGCAATGGCGCTCCGGTGGCGCGCTCGATCTCAATGCTGTTGCCAAAGCGATGCCACGTCGCCGCCTGTTTAAGCGCGCGGTGCTGGTGAATCTCACCAACCCGAAAAGCATCGTGTTTCTCGCCGCGCTGTTCCCGCAGTTTATTCAGCCGCACCAGCCGCAGCTGATGCAATATCTGGTGCTCGGCGTCACCACCGTGGTGGTCGATATTATCGTGATGATTGGTTACGCCACGCTGGCTACCCGTATCGCGGGCTGGATTAAGGGGCCAAAGCAGATGAAGGCGATGAACCGCACCTTCGGCGGATTGTTTATGGCCGTCGGCGCGCTGTTAGCCAGCGCACGCAGAATCGCCTGAACCTCGTAAGGTCGCCATTAATGGCGACCTTGATGATTAACGGGAAATAATCAGATGGATGCCAAACCCGGCAAACAACACACCCGCCATCCCATCCACCCACTTCGCCAGACGCTGATACTTATCGCGAATCCACGGCAGAGCAAAAATCGCGGCCACCACGGAGAACCAGACAAAGGTCTCGCCGACGATCAGCAGGAACAATCCCCAGCGCTCAATCGCACCGACATCGTTACCCACAAACAGTGAGAACACGCTACCAAAGTAGATGATCGCTTTCGGGTTGGAGAGGTTGGTAAGGAAGCCTTTCAGGAAACTTCGGCCCTTCTTCGGCAGCGCCACCACCGGCGCATCGCTCTGCGGTTGCTTATGACGCTGGCGCGCCGAGCGCATCAGCTGCCAGCCCATCCACAGCAGATACAGACCACCGCCGACCATAATGATTTGATGCAGCCACGCCATTTTTTGCAGGATCAGATGCAGGCCCATCAGCGCCACACCCGCCCAAATCACGATACCCAGCGTGATACCGAGCACCCCCATCATCGCTTCTTTGCGCGAGCGGCTGGCTGCCGTCTGCGAGACAAAAAAGAAATCGGGGCCTGGGCTCATCAGCGCCACCAGATGCACCAGCGCGACAGTGGCGAATAAAATCAACATGGTTTGGTTCCTTTACTCTTCATCAAGATGTTCTTTGATCATCACCAGGAACGGCTTACCAAAGCGCTCCAGCTTGCGATGACCGACACCGTTTACGCTTAGCATTTCTGACGCGCTCACCGGCATTTGTTCCGCCATTTCAATCAACGTCGCATCGTTAAACACCACGTATGGCGGAATGTTCTCTTCATCGGCAATCGCCTTACGCAACTTACGCAGCTTGGCGAACAGCTTGCGATCGTAATTGCCGCCATACACTTTCGGCGAGCTACTGCGTGTTTTCACCGTAACGATACGCGGCACCGCCAGCATCAGCGGCACCTCAGCACGTAAGACCGGGCGCGCCGCTTCGGTGAGTTGTAACGCGGAATGCATCGCGATGTTTTGCGTCACCATACCGAGATGGATCAGCTGACGCAGCACGCTGACCCAATGTTCGGTGCTCTGGTCACGACCAATGCCGTACACCGGCAGTTTATCGTGACCATTGTCGCGAATACGCTGGTTACTGGCACCGCGCAAAACTTCAACAATATAGCCCATACCAAAGCGTTGCCCGGTACGATAAATGCCGGACAGCGCTTTTTGCGCCTCCACTAAGCCATCGTAGCGACGCGGCGGGTCGAGGCAGATGTCGCAGTTATCGCACTGCTGCTGGCGACCTTCGCCAAAATAGTTGAGCAGCACCAGACGGCGGCAGGTCTGCGCTTCGGCAAACGCGCCCATCGCGTTGAGTTTATGACGTTCGATATCCTGCAATGGCCCTGGCGCTTTCTCTTCGAGACATTTACGCAGCCACGCCATATCGGCCGGGTCGTAGAGCATCATCGCTTCCGCAGGCAGGCCATCACGCCCGGCGCGGCCGGTTTCCTGATAGTAGGATTCGATATTGCGCGGGATATCAAAGTGCACCACGAAGCGCACGTTGGGTTTGTTGATCCCCATGCCGAACGCCACGGTCGCCACCACGATTTGCAGATCGTCGCGCTGAAAGGCTTCCTGCACCCGCGCACGCTGCGCGCTGTCGATGCCCGCATGATAAGCCCCGACGCTCAGACCACGGCTTTGCAGACGCGCGGCGGTGTCTTCCACTTTGGCGCGGCTGTTGCAGTAGATAATGCCGCTTTTACCGCGCTGATCCTGCACGTAGCGCAGCAGCTGTTCGGTCGGCTTAAACTTCTCCACCAGCGTATAACGGATGTTGGGACGGTCGAAGCTGCTGATCTGAATCAGCGGATCGTGCATCTGCAACAGATGCGCGATGTCATTACGCGTGGTTTCGTCGGCGGTGGCGGTCAGCGCCATCACCGGCAGATCCGGGAAGCGCTGACGCAGCTGACCAAGCAGGCCGTATTCCGGGCGGAAATCGTGACCCCATTGCGAGATGCAGTGCGCTTCATCCACCGCCAGCATCACCGGATTCCAGTGGTGCAGGCTGTCGAGGAAGTTATCCATCATCAGGCGTTCAGGCGCGATGTACAGCAGCTTCAGACGGCCGGTACGACAATCGGCCAACACCTGCTGCTGTTCTTCACGCGTCTGCGTCGAGTTGAGACAGGCCGCCGCTACGCCGTTCGCCAGCAGCTGATCGACCTGATCCTTCATCAGTGAGATCAGCGGCGACACCACCAACGTTAACCCTTCCCGCACCAGTGCCGGGATTTGATAACACAGCGATTTGCCACCGCCGGTTGGCATAACCACCAGGCAATCGCGCCCTGCCAGCGCCGTTTCGATTATGGTTTGCTGGCCGGGACGAAATTGCTGGTAGCCAAAGGTATCCTGCAATACCTGATGCGCCAGCGTTTCCTGATTGAGCACTGCCGATGTTGCCACGGTAATCCTGTTTTTTGCGTATCAGAACAGATCGTTGAGCGTCACGCCGACGCCGACACGCGTCTGGCGGTGGTTGTAGTCGATGAGTGATTCACCGTAACCGCTAAACAGCTGCGTGTAAAAACGTACGTGTTCGTTAATCGGATAGCTCCAGGCGAAGGTTGCACCGCCGTAGCCACTGTTCCAGTTGTAATTGCCTTCCACGCTGAAAATGCTTTCGCCGAGCATGTAGCCCAGCTTCGCGCGGTAATAGCCCATGTATTTGGTGATGTCCGGGTTGTCGTCGTTGTTGGCATTTTCCGGCAGACGATACCAGGGTTTGATCTCGGCGAGGAAATTGCCGTTCTCCGCCATCAGACGCGCATACACGCGGTTCCAGCTGCGCGACGTCGGATCGCTACGCCCGTTCGACTCATGGTTCAGACCGGTCTCCACATCACGCAACGTCCAGCCACCGAGGGTATAATCCGTGGCCCAGCCGACGAAAATCTGCGGCTCGTAGTTGGTTTCACGGAACGGTGAGGAAGCGCCACGGTTCGATAGCTGCCACCAGGATCGCTGGGTATAAGACGCCGCCAGCACCGAGTTGTCGCCCAGAATACCGCGCCACAGCGGAAAGGCCAGACTGAGCTGGAATTTTACTTCATCCTTTTTCGCTTTGTCTGCCCAGTTGTAAGAGGAAATCGCCTCTTTATTCATGTCGCTGGTATAGGTGTAAAGCAGATAGTTATTTTCGTAGGGATAAAGCACGAACGGGTTATCGTGTTTCTCCAGCAGATTGGCAATAATACTGCCCTTTACTGCCGGGGCATCGTGAACCTCTTTAATCGTGGCTTCATCCGCCTGCGCCAGTGCAGGAAGTAACAGAGCCGCTGCCACCAAGGCGCGATGCTTACGCATAAAATTCTCCAGTGAGCGCTGCGTGTCAAAATCGTTTGGGAACGGTTTAAAAAAGCAGGTCATTCTACACACAAACTTAGCGCTTGATTAGCGACGATTTCTGAAACTGGAAAGCGGCGCCAACGCGGCATAATATACACAACTCTTTAACATCTATCGCCCCGCGTGGGTGCGTTTTAAGGCCATCACCATGTCATCACCAATGCTGACCCCGCAGGAAGCACGCCGTCTGATTGGCGAAATTTTTGTTTATCATATGCCGTTCAATCAGGCGCTTGGGCTGGAACTGGATCGACTGGAGCCGGATTATGCCGAGCTGGGCTTTGCCAATAAAACCATGCTGGTCGGGAATGCGGCGCAGAGTATTTTGCACGGCGGCGTGATTGCGTCGGTGCTGGACGTCGCCGCCGGACTGGTTTGCGTCAGCCACTCGCTGACACGCCAGGAGAACATCAGCGAAGAGGAGCTGCGTCAGCGGCTGTCGCGCATGGGTACCATCGATATGCGCGTCGATTATCTGCGTCCGGGACGCGGCGAGCGTTTCGTGGCCACCAGCAGCCTGCTGCGTGCCGGGAATAAAGTGGCGGTGGCGCGCGTTGAGCTGCATAACCAGCAGGGCGATTATATCGCCACGGCAACCGCAACTTATCTGATTGGTTAGGAAACGACGATGGATACGCAGCAGACACGCCAGGGTATTGGCTATGCACTCGGCGCCTACTTTATCTGGGGCATCGCGCCTGCCTACTTCAAGCTGGTAAAGCAGGTGCCCGCCACCGAAATCATGACTCACCGTGTGATTTGGTCCGCGCTATTTATGCTGCTGCTGATCACCCTGACCCGCAGCTGGCGCCAGGTACACAGCGTGCTGCGCCAGCCGAAAAAGGTGCTGCTGCTGGCGATCTCAGCCGTCACCGTCGCCGGTAACTGGCTGCTGTATATCTGGGCGGTGAATAATCAGCATATGCTGGAGGCCAGTCTGGGTTACTTTATCAACCCGTTGATTAACGTGGTGCTGGGTATGCTGTTTATGCGCGAGCGCTTCCGCCGTCTGCAATGGCTGGCGGTGCTGCTGGCCACTACCGGCGTGCTGGTACAGCTGTGGGAGTTTGGTTCGTTGCCGATAATCGCGCTGGGACTGGCGGTGAGTTTTGCCTTCTATGGCCTGATGCGTAAGAAGATTCAGGTTGATGCGCAGAGCGGCATGTTGATTGAGACGCTGTGGCTGTTTCCGCTGGCGGCGATTTACCTGTTTGGTTTTGCCGACAGCGCCACCAGCCATCTCAGCGCCAATCCGATGAGCCTCAACCTGGAACTGGTCGCCGCCGGCATCGTCACCACCATTCCCCTGATGCTGTTTGCCGCCGCCTGTACCCGGTTGCGTTTATCGACCGTGGGTTTCTTCCAGTACCTCGGTCCGACGCTGATGTTCCTGCTGGCGGTGCTGTTTTATGGCGAGACCGTGACGCCAGACAAAATGGTCACCTTTGGCTTTATCTGGCTGGCGCTGATCATCTTTATTCTGGATGCGGTGGCCGCTTCAGCCCGCACGCGCGTGCGCGTAGCGTGAAATAAAGCGCGCCAGCGCCGGGCCGGTAAGAATGATGGTGAACAGACGTAAGGTCTGCAACGCCATCACAAAGGCAATATCGACCCGGCTGCCCGCCGCAATAATCGCTACCGTATCCAGCCCGCCGGGGCTGGTTGCCAGATAAGCGGTCATCAGGTCGACGTGCAGCACGCGCGTCAGCATCCATGCCAGCCCGCCACACAACAGCATCAGCCCGATAATCGAAACCACCATTTGCGGCAGCGTGCGCAGCGCCAGCATAAAAATCGGCCGGGTAAAACGCAGGCCGACGCTCCAGCCAATCA
Organism: Pantoea sp. X-Soil-TKNS-1207; assembly: GCF_059730485.1. Lineage (NCBI taxonomy): Bacteria > Pseudomonadati > Pseudomonadota > Gammaproteobacteria > Enterobacterales > Erwiniaceae > Pantoea > Pantoea sp. X-Soil-TKNS-1207. The sequence continues at coordinate 213,035 of NZ_AP035958.1, read as the reverse complement.
GCGCATATGCCACCGCCAGCAACCATTCCGGCACTTGTAAAGTGGCAACGTTGGTGCCCTGTAGGGTCGCGCCAATCAGCGCGGGCAGCAACAGCGCGCCAGACGGAATGCGGAGTTTCTGTCCGAGCCAGGCGCCCGCCACCATCACCACCAGCGTCAGGGCAAAGCTGCTTTGCAGGGCGGGAAACCACACCAGCTCGGCAGCGCCGCCGTTGGTGCCGAGTCCGATACGCGCCACCACCGCCGCGGCCGTCGCCACAAACAGCACGCGCAAATACTGCATAAACGCCACCAGCCGTACGTCGGCGCCAAAATCCCCCGCCATCGCCACCATTGCTGATGCACCGCCCGGCGACGATCCCCAGGCGCCGGTCGGTCCGGGCAGATTACTGAAGCGCACCAGCAGAAAACCGGATAGCCCGCTGGCCGCCAGCGTCAGTGCCAACACCGCCAGTACGACCGGCCAGTCCTGCAATAGCGGCGGCAGAATTGCCGGTGACAGCGTTTGTCCGATCATGCAGCCCAATACCGCCTGCGCCAGCACAAAGAAACGTTTATCGATACGCACCGATGCGCCAGACAGCCCCATGACCGTTCCGACAATCATCGGACCCAGTAGCAGCGCCGCAGGCAGGTGAAACAGCTGGAAGATAATTCCCAGAACAAGTGAAGCAATCAGCAGGATGGTCCACTGCTGTCGCAAAGAGAAACGCGCCATAAGGTGGAAGAGTAAATGTTAATAAAAATGAGGGAACAGATTACGCAGAAATGTGACGCAGTGCCAGTTTCACAGGCCGTGTAGACGGCCCGGCAATTGTTACATAATGCTTGCACACTGCTGGCTGGCATAAATGCCGACCCTGAGCGTTTCGTCGGGTGCGAATACATTCGCACCACAACAATTGATGCCCAGGGCAGTGGTTACGGAAAATATTACAGCCAGTTTTTACGCTTGAAGTAGAGGTAAGGAGCAAGACCCGCGAGGATCATCAGACCAATCGCTGCCGGGTAGCCAAAGCTCCATTTCAGTTCTGGCATAAACTCGAAGTTCATCCCGTAGCTGGAAGCCACCAGCGTCGGCGGCAGGAACACCACGGACACCACCGAGAAGATCTTGATGATGCGGTTCTGTTCGATGTTGATAAAGCCCATCGCCGCCTGCATCAGGAAGTTAACCTTCTGGAACAGCGATTCGTTGTGCGGCAGCAGCGATTCGATATCGCGCAGGATCTCACGCGCCTGCTCCAGCTGATTGCCCGGCAAACGGGCTTTGCGCACCAGGAAGTTCAGCGCGCGCTGGGTATCCATCAGACACAGACGAACTTTCCAGCCGATATCTTCCAGTTCCGCCAGGCGAGACAGCGCTTCGTCGTACTCTTCGCCCTGCTGGCCTTCCATGATCACGCGGCTGAGTTTTTCCAGCGCGCTATAGATGTTTTCAATCTCATCCGCCAGCTGTTCGATTTTGGTTTCAAACAGGTCCAGCAACAACTCAAACGCGTTGCCGTCGATCAGCGTCTGGTTGCGCGCACGCATACGGTACAGGCGAAACGCGGGCAGCTCTCGTTCGCGCAGCGTGTACAGGCGATCTTCGCGGATGGTAAACGCCACCGTCGAGTTACCGGCATGGTCTTCGGCATCTTCATAGAAGAAGAATGAGTGGATGTGCAAACCGTCTTCATCTTCGAAGAAACGCGCCGAGGCTTCGATATCTTCCAGTTCAGGACGGGTCGCCAGGCTCTGGCCCAGCTCGCTCTGGACACGATCGCGCTCGGCTTCATCCGGTTCTACCAGATCGACCCACACCGAGGTGTTGAGCTTGTCGTTATGGTCTTCCAGTTCGAGGCGCGTCAGGCGGCTGCGATCCAGTTTAAATGCGCTCAGCATAGCAATACTCCCCATTGCAGACTAAATGGGACAGGGCTGTGAACCGTTTCGTTAGAAAAACGGGCACGGCAAAGCCTGAACACGGAAACTTTCGCTTCAAGGGTAAATCAGTGCTGACTCATGCGACGGGATATAAAGGGAGGTCGCTGATAACCGATAAGGCTACCAGCAAAGAGGTAGCCTTAGATGTTATTCCTGTGAACCAGGTGGTTGAGCCAGCATCGACTGGGCGCGTCCAAGGCGTTGTCCTCTCATGATAATAGTGCGCGCATGTTACGCTGAGACGAAAAAGTCGTCAAGGTAGCGCAACCGCGCTACACCGTTTCCAGGCGGGCATACGCAGCGACCAGCCATTTGATGCCCTGGCCCTGAAACGCTACCTGCAAACGGCTGTGTTCGCCGCTACCTTCGAGGTTGATAATGGTGCCTTCACCAAATTTGGCATGGCGCACACGCTGGCCGAGAGCGAAGCCGCTATCGCTTTTCGTCACCGGCGTGCCCATACGCTGATGGCTGACCGGACGACTGACGCTGGCGCGCAAACGCACCTCTTCCACGCAATCTTCCGGCAGCTCGCCGATAAAACGCGACGGCCGGTGATACACTTCCTTACCATAAAGCCGACGCGTCTCCGCGTAGGTCAGCGTCAGTTTTTCCATCGCACGCGTCACCCCGACATAGGCCAGACGACGCTCCTCTTCGAGCCGCCCCCCTTCGTCGAGTGACATCTGGCTGGGGAACATGCCCTCTTCCATACCGACGATAAACACCTGGCTGAACTCCAGCCCTTTTGCCGAGTGCAGCGTCATCAGCTGCACCGCGTCCTGCCATTTGTCAGCCTGGCCTTCGCCCGCTTCCAGCGCCGCATGAGACAGAAACGCCTGCAACGGCATCAAATCTTCGTCTTCGTCCTGATAGCTGAACTGACGCGTTGCCGTCACCAGTTCTTCAAGGTTTTCGATACGCGCCTGGCCTTTCTCGCCCTTTTCCTGCTCGTACATCAGCCACAGCCCGGAATCTTTGATTACCCGGTCGGTTTGTACGTGCAGCGGCAGTTCGGCGGTTTCGCTCGCCAGCGAGTCCACCAGTTCGCAGAAACGTTGCAGGGCGGAGGCGGCGCGGCCTGCCAGCACCTTGTTTTGCAGCAGCTCACGCGTCGCCTGCCACAGGGTCAGTTGCTGTTCGCGCGCCGTCTGGCGTACCACGTCGAGGGTACGATCGCCGACGCCGCGCACCGGCGTGTTAACCACGCGCTCAAAGGCGGCGTCGTCATTACGGTTAGCCATCAGACGCAGATACGCCAGCGCATCTTTGATTTCCTGACGTTCGAAGAAGCGCATACCGCCGTAGATACGGTACGGCATACTGCCCTGCAACAACGCCTCTTCCAGCACGCGCGACTGGGCGTTGCTGCGATAGAGGATCGCGCAATCCGCCAGCGCATTGCCGTTCTCATGCCAGGCTTTGATGCGATTGACCACGAAGCGCGCTTCGTCCAGCTCGTTAAAGGCGCAGTAGAGTGAAATCGGCTCACCGTCGCTGCCATCGGTCCATAACTCTTTACCGAGTCGGCCGTTGTTGTTAGCAATCAGGGCGTTAGCCGCTTTCAGGATATTGCTGGTGGAGCGGTAGTTCTGCTCCAGACGGATGGTTTCCGCGCCGGGGAAATCCTGCAAAAAACGCTGGATGTTCTCCACCTGCGCGCCGCGCCAGCCGTAGATCGACTGGTCATCATCGCCGACGATAATCACCCGACCGGTGTCGCCCGCCAGCATCCGGATCCACGCGTACTGGATGTTGTTGGTATCCTGGAATTCGTCCACCAGCACGTTGCTGAAACGCTCGCGATAGTGGTTCAGGATCTGCGGCTTGTTGAGCCACAGCTCATGCGCGCGCAGCAGCAGTTCGGCGAAATCCACCAGCCCGGCGCGATCGCAGGCTTCCTGATAAGCCTGATAAATCCGCAGCCAGGTTTGCTCCACGGGATTGCCGTAGCTTTCGATATGCTTAGGACGCAGACCTTCATCTTTTTTGCCGTTGATGTACCACATGCCCTGACGTGCCGGCCATTGTTTCTCATCAAGGTTCATCGCTTTGATCAGACGCTTCAGCAGACGCAGCTGATCTTCGCTGTCGAGGATCTGGAAATCCTGCGGCAGGCCCGCATCGAGATGATGCGCGCGCAATAAACGGTGCGCCAGGCCGTGGAAAGTACCAATCCACATGCCGCCCTGGCTGGTGCCGATCAGTTGATCGATACGATGGCGCATCTCCGCCGCCGCTTTGTTGGTAAAGGTGACCGCCATAATGGAATACGGCGAGCAGTTCTCCACCGACAGCAGCCAGGCAATGCGATGCACCAGCACACGGGTTTTGCCACTGCCTGCTCCGGCCAGCACCAGCAGGTTGCTGCGCGGTGCGGCGACCGCCTCGCGCTGTTTGTCATTCAAGCCGTTAAGCAGATCAGAAACGTCCATAAGCACCGTTTAGCAAAGAGAGAACATCCAGATACTGGATGAATTTACAGCCATTATAGCAGCGAGGTGAGTGATGCCAACTGCGAAATTTCAACGTGCGGCAGCAGCCGCGCATCATCAATCTTCATCAGATCACCGTCGCGCAGGTTGATCCAGCATGCCTGCATTCCGGCGCGCAGCGATCCGGCGACATCGGTGGTGAGATCGTCACCCACATGCAGGATATGTTGCGGCGCGATGCCTAAACGCTCTGACGCCAGGTGATACATATCCTGCCACGGCTTGGCGCGACCATGCGGGCCGGCGCGCAGCGCGAACTGGAAATAGTGGGCGATGCCGAGCTTTTCCGGATCGGCATTGCCGTTGGTGATCGCCACCAGCGGCACGCGTTCGCCCAGCGCCTGCAACGTCTGGTGCGTCTCTTCCGGCATCGCCACCTCACTGCGCCAGTGATGGAACACGCCCATCACTTCGCTGGCTCCAGCCGTGGCCGCGGCGGCGGATAAACCGACGTTGATCAGCGCCAGCTCCACCGAGCGACGTCGCCACTCGGACACGTCGTGATAAATCTCCGGCTCGCGCGCCAGTAATTCATCACGCAGCGCCTGATAATCGGCCACGGAGAAGTCACACAGCGCCGGATGGTACGCCTGCAACGCAGCATGGGACTCGGCGGTGGTTTTGCGGATTACCGGATGGTTGTCATATAAGGTGTCGTCGAGATCAAAGGTGATCGCTTTGATCTGGCCCAGCGGGCGATAAAACTTCATTAAGACTTTCCTCGTTTGGCACGCGGATGTGCCGAATCATACACCGATGCCAGATGCTGGAAATCAAGATGGGTGTAGATTTGCGTGGTCGAGAGATTGGCGTGGCCGAGCAATTCCTGCACCGCGCGCAGATCGCCGCTCGATTCCAGCAAGTGAGTCGCAAAGGAGTGGCGCAATTTATGCGGGTGGATGTGGCTGGCAACGCCCTGTTTGATGCCCCATTCGGCGAAGCGTTTTTGCACGTTACGCGCCGAAATACGGCTGCCGCGACTGGAAACGAACACCGCGTCATCCTGGGGGGCAAAGCTGGCGCGTAGCGGCAGCCAGTGCTGTAGCCAGGTCACGGCGGTACCGCCAATCGGCACCCGGCGCTCTTTGCTGCCTTTACCCAACACCCAGACTTCACCGGCTTCCAGATCGAGATGGCGGCAATCCATATTCACCAGCTCCGACAGGCGCAGGCCGCCGCCGTACATGGTTTCCAGCATCGCGCGATCGCGTACCGCCAGCGGATCGTTGAGGTCGATTTCCAGTAGCTGGTTAACCTCATCAACATCCATATTTTTCGGCAGATGGCGACCATTGCGCGGGGTGGAGATACCTTTGGCGGGATTGGCGCTTAACATGCCCTGGCTGACCTGCCAGTCGAGAAAACTGCGTAACGCGGAGAGCCGCAGCGCCAGGCTGCTGGCCCCTAATCCACCACGGCGGCTGCGGGCGGCGATATTGCGCACCTGCGCCGGTTCCAGCTGACTCCAGGCGTTGATGCTCATCGCATCGGCCAGCGCGATAATCGCCTGTAGCTGACGCGCATAGTTTTTCTGCGTCAACGGGCTGAGCTGACGCTCGACTTTCAGGTACCGCAGGAAGCCCTCAACGGCAGCGAGCAGCGGGCTGTCGCTGCTCATGCACGTTCAACCCAACGCGACAGCAGCTCCGGCAGCATCAGCGCCAGATGCTGCAACAGCAAGGTGCCCATGCCCGCCTGATAATGCTGGTTGTCACGGCTGCTGAAGATCAGCACGCCCAGTTCGCCATGATCGCCCATCAGCGACATCGCCACCGAACCGATGGCTTTCGCCTGCGGCAGCAACAGCAGCAGTTCCGGGCCATTCAGGCTGCCGAGATAGTGGTGCTCATCGCCAAAGCGCTGAATACGCAGCGGCTCGAACGCCTGACGCGACAGACCAAGCTGGGTAAAGTCGGATGGCGCGCCGATGTGCCATTTGTCGCTGAACAACCGCACATTGGCCCCGGCCAGGCCCAGCTCGCGCGCCCAGCGGTGCAGACGCGTCAGCATCTCCTGCAAGCTGTCGGCGGTAGCCAGATAGCCCTGCAACGACAGCAGGCGATCAAACAGCTGATGGTTGGCCGTGGCCTGCTCCATCAACAGGGTGATCTCCTCTTCCAGCTGCTGGATATGGTTGCGCTGACGCGCCATATGCCACTCCACCAGCGACACGCTGCCGCGCACCGGATGCGGCACCATCATCTGTTCGACCTGGCGCGCATTGCGAATAAAGAAATCGGGGTTCTGACGCAGGTATGCGCTGACCGCCTGATCGTCCAGCAGCACCGCGCTGTCGGTCTGCTCCTCGACATTTTTCATAGATGAATAAACCCATCGTAGACGTGTGTGGCTGGCCCGGTCATAAACAGCGGCTGACCGGCCCCTTTCCAGGCGATATGCAGCGTTCCGCCGGGCAAATCGACGCGGACTTTCTCCGACAAAATGCCCTGCTGAATGCCGCAGGCAACGGCGGCACAAGCGCCACTGCCGCACGCCTGGGTTTCACCTGCGCCGCGTTCATAGACGCGCAGGCGAATGTGTTCCGGATTGACCACTTCCATAAAGCCGACGTTGACCCGTTCCGGGAAACGCTCATGGCTTTCGAGGATGGGTCCAAGCGTCTCGACCGCAGCGGTTTTGACGTTTTCGACCTGAATAACGCAGTGCGGATTGCCCATCGAGACCGCACCGAACATCACGGTCTGCTCGGCTACGCGCAGCAGGTAGAGGTTTTCGGCTTTGTTGGCGCGGAACGGCACATGCTGCGGCTCAAAGTTCGGCTCGCCCATGTTGACGCGCACCAGCTCGTCATTGGTGACGCTCAGTACCATGCGTCCGGTTTGCGTGCTGACGCGAATATCGCTTTTGTTGGTCAATCCTTTCAGACGCACGAAACGTGCGAAGCAGCGCGCGCCATTGCCGCACTGCGCCACTTCACTGCCGTCGGCGTTGAAAATTCGATAGTGGAAATCAAGATCCGGATCGTAAGGCGGTTCGACGATCAGCATCTGATCGAAACCGATCCCCAGATGGCGATCCGCCAGGCGGCGAATCAGCTCCGGCGAAAAAAAGACGTTTTGCGTTACGGCGTCAACAACCATGAAATCGTTGCCGAGACCGTGCATTTTTGAGAACTGCATTTTCTGCTCCGCCGGATTACTCATAGGAGATTAGTTCCCCTGCACGCTCGGTTTGCTGGTCACCAAACCACTCACATCCGTATCAGTAGCTGCTTTTTTCTGCTGCTCTGTCACCTGAGTGTTGTTCTTTTTCGGCTGTTCCGGAGGCGGGAAATACAGCGGTCCTTTCAGGCCACAGCCTGACAAGCTGACCAGTGCCAGCACCATACCCAGCTGACTTATCAATTGTCTCATTCTGTCTGCTCTTTCTGTCCTTACCTGGATGCTTATCATCGCAGTTGACGTTGTAAAAGCAACAGGAAATACCCGTAATCGCGTTACCGGTCTGACACCTGCCGCGCTGGCGCGGGCAGGATCAGTGCATTTGATAGCGTGGCTGGAAGTCGCCGTTGTCGTTGTCGGGCTGGGTGGCGCAAAGCTGGGTGAGCGTCTGGCTGCGGAACGGAATCACCTGGAAGCGATCGCCGGTATTCACAATCTGATAGAACTGCGGCAGGTTGAAGTTGATAAAGCTGGAGCCGTAGGTGAAACGGTCATGCGATGACGAGTAGAAACGGCTGACATCGCGCACCAGTTCTTCTTTGCTGCCTTCGCAATGGTGATACACCTCAACGCGATTGCTTTCGTCGAGGATATAAATGTTGAAGCCGCGATCGTTAGTGGTGTCTTCAAAGAAGAACTGAATGATGCCTTCGCTGGCGTAGCCGTTCACTACCGGCGGCAACGGCGTCTGGTTGGTTTCCACTTTGATCGACAAGCCATGCAGCTTGTTGTTGGAGATCGCGCCATAAAACTCGACCGCGTTTTCCAGTTTCTGCACCGATACGCTCATGCGCTCGAAGAACAGGCCCCAGGTTTGTCCAGCCATACGCAACGCTTTGAAGCGGCCCGGCTCCTGGCGTGTGCTGGAGAGGCGCAGTTCAATACATTCGGATACCAGCTGCTGCACGCGGGTACGGATCAGACCGCGCAGATGCTGGCTATAGCAGAACACCTCGACGGTATCTGGCGGCGCGGCATCCTGATGCATCTTACCGAGAATGGTTTTCAGCGCTTCAATCATCGCCTGCTCGCCGCTGAAGTGCAGCGTACGCACCTCGTTCCACGAGTTGCGGTACAGCAGGTCGATGCTGCCTATCAGGCATTGCTGCTGCTGACCAAAACTGAACACATCCAGTTTGCGGAAATCAAAATGCACCACCTGATTGCGGAATGCCGAGGTGGGATCGTGTTCGAGGTTGACGATAATCGCCAGATGGCGGATTTCGCACGGGCTATACAGCGCTTTCGGCGTTGGCGCGGGCAGGCGCAGTGGGAAATGATGCGACACATCATTCACCAGCTCCTGCAAACGCGGCAGATCGCAGAATTCATTACCTTTAATATGCAGGCGCGTTTTGCTGGTCATCAAACCATTGAACCACGCCCACGCCACCAGCTTGTTCAGGTAGCGGTTATATTCCAGCGGCTGATGGCTGATGATGGAACTCATGTCCGGCGACTGGTTATACAGATACCAGCCGGCGCGATTGGCGCGGCCCGCCGGTACGTGAATAAAGGTGAGATTCTCTTCCGACAGGTCAGGAGAAATCTGCGGGTTCACCAGCGTCACTTTGCCTGGCAGCGCTTCAAACGCGGCGTAGAGTTTGCGGGTCAGTACCCCGATATCCTGCGGGCTGGCGCTGACGCTGAGGTTGTTACGACGCGCAAAGCGGATCAGGTTGCGATAACTCTGCATCATCGCATCCAGTAATTCATTGTGCGCTTCACGCACGCGTTCAATCTTCCACTGCGCGCGGTTATCCAGCACCGCCAGCTTCTCGTCGTCCCAGCCCCACTCTTTCACCAGCTGCGACAGAATCTCGCGTCGCCAGCCTGTGCGATGGGAGTTTTCCTCGCTGGAGAGCTTTTCACACACTTTGAGGTAGAAGCAGCGACGTACCAGATCGAGGCGCGCCAGATCGTCGATGCTGGTGAGATAACGCGTGACGCGTTCCAGCATCATGCAGTAAGGATCGAGACCGAAACAGACAATCTCGCCATCGTGCAGGCGTTGTTTGATATCCATCGCCAGCAGCTGCGTATTGGGGTACTCCCAGCTGTAGGCTTCCAGCAGCAGAGTTTTCAGCACCGCTTTGTACGGTGAGTCGATGCTTTTATACAGCTGCCACAGGCTGGCGCCGAAGTACTCTTCCGCCGACAGCGTACCGAGACCGCCGAGATCGAGCCATTCGTTTGGCGTCAGGACACCCTGCGCATAAAGCGACATGACATAATCGTCATAATGGTGTTCTTCCTCACCGGGCACCATGTTCCACAGGATGCGTTTACCCGCCATACGTACGGCAGTGCGGTAAAACTCATCCAGCAGCAAAATATGTTGGGTTGAGCCGCAATCTTCCGCACCGAGGCTGCCGCTTTCGTTATGACGGAAACGGTTCTCATCGATCAGGAAGAAGCTGACTTCAACGCCCATGGAGACGCACCACTTCTGCAACAACGTGCATTTGCGTTGCAGATTGAGGCGTTCTTCATTATCCAGCCAGGATTGGTGGCACACCCAGATGTCGAGGTCGGAGACGCTGTTTTGCCCGACCGACGAGGTGCTGCCCATTGAATAGATGCCGGTAATCGGCATTTCGCCTTTGGCGCGCGTGCTCAGATTGAGCGGTTGTTTGCCGCCCAGTTCATGTAGCAGCTGCTGTTGGTTTTCATCAGGCGTGTAAAAGCTGATGCCATGGGGTACGTTACCTTCAAGGTAACCCGGCATCAGCGGATGATGATAATGCAGTAATGTTGGCAGCAGACTGTAGACGTGCTGGAAAGCAGGTCCCATGGCAGCCAGTGCACGATCTACGCGCAGCTGGTTGATAGCATCCAGTCTCTGTTTCAGTGTCTCAATGTAGAGGTACAAGACGTTTCGCCTGATTGTCCCAGTGTAAGCACCCTGTTTCCAAAATTTGCCTCTTAATAGTAAAGATGGCGGGCAAATTATTGCTGGAAACGTGATCAATCTATCACCTGGCAGATTGACCGTAAAGAAAGTTGCGCTACTTAACAGTTTAGCACGTTCCGAACTTTACCCGGTTTTTTCGGACTACGGCGTCAGATTATTACCCACCGATAGCGGCCAAATCTGACATCGTAGCCTTTTCAATCCGTTGAAACTGACAGCATTCCCCTATCAATGATAGGATAATCGATGAACGATCAAAACGGTTAACAGCATGTTAGACAAAATTTTCAGAATTGCTACAAGACAAAGTCCCCTCGCGCTCTGGCAGGCACAATATGTCCAGCAACGCCTGATGGCGGCGCATCCTGGCCTGCGCGTCGAGCTGGTTCCGATGGTCACCAAAGGTGATGTCATCCTCGATACCCCGCTGGCAAAAGTGGGCGGTAAAGGGCTTTTCGTCAAAGAACTGGAACTGGCGATGCTGGAAAACCGCGCCGACCTCGCCGTGCATTCGATGAAAGATGTGCCGGTCGATTTCCCTGATGGGCTGGGTCTGGTGACCATTTGCGAACGCGAAGATCCGCGCGATGCCTTCGTCTCCAATCATTACGACTCGATTGATGCGCTGCCGCAGGGCGCGATGGTTGGCACCTCCAGCTTGCGTCGTCAGTGCCAGCTCAGCGCACGCCGTCCCGATCTGGTGATTCGCTCGCTGCGCGGCAACGTCGGCACTCGCCTCGGCAAACTGGATGCGGGCGACTATGACGCCATTATCCTCGCCGCCGCCGGGCTGAAACGCCTCGGTCTGGAGGATCGCATCCGCCTTGCGTTACCGGCGGAGTTCTCCTTACCCGCAGTGGGCCAGGGCGCGGTGGGCATTGAGTGCCGCCTCGACGACGCTGAACTGATCACCCTGTTGCAGGCGCTGAATCACGGCGACACCGCGGTGTGCGTTCGTGCCGAGCGCGCGATGAACACGCGTCTGGAAGGTGGCTGTCAGGTGCCGATTGGCAGCTTTGCCGTACTGGAAGGCGATCAGCTGTGGCTGCGTGGGTTAGTCGGCGCGCCAGATGGCAGCCAGATGATTACCGGCGAGCGCCGTGGTCCCCGCGATCAGGCCGAGCAGATGGGTATCTCTCTGGCGGAAGAACTGCTGGCAAACGGCGCGCGCGATATTCTGCGTGAAGTTTATCAGGGGCAGCCGCCCGCATGACCATCCTCGTGACCCGTCCCGAGCCTGCTGCCAGCGAACTGGTCGCGCGTCTGCGAACCCAGGGGAAACTGGCGTGGAGCCTGCCGCTGATTGAGTTCACGCCGGGTCGCGATGTTGATCACCTGCCACAACAACTTGCCGAACTTGAACCGGGTGACCTGGTGTTTCTGCTGTCGCAGCAGGTGGTGACCTTTGCCCATCCGGCGCTGCAACGTCAGGGGTTCGCCTGGCCGCAGCATTTCGACTATTACGCCATTGGTCGCAGCACCGCACTGGCGCTGCACACCGTCAGCAATCTCGACGTAGACTATCCTCATGCACGGGAAACCAGCGAAGAACTGGTGCGCCTGAACCGCCTGCAACGGGTAAGCGGCAAACGCGCCCTGATATTGCGCGGCAGTCCCGGGCGCGAATTGCTGGCGGATACCCTGACGGAACGCGGTGTCGAGGTGCGCTACTGCGAATGCTACCAGCGCTGCGAAAAACCCTATGACGGTGCCGTTGAGGGTCGTCGCTGGCGCGATCGCGGTATTACCACGCTGGTGGTCACCAGCGGCGAAATGTTACAACAACTCTTTGCGCTGTTTCCGCCAATCGATCGACGGGAATGGCTATTACACTGTCGGCTAGTGGTCGTCAGTGAACGTTTGGCTACCCTGGCCGCAGAACTGGGCTGGCAGGATATTGAGGTAGCCGATGGTGCCGATAACGATGCGCTGATGCGTGCGTTTCGCTGAACTTAACATTGGGATGAGCCACAATGACGGAACAAAAAGCCTCCTCCGCCATGGTTGAAGAAACCAGCCCAGCGGGAGACAACGCCACAACGCCAGCCGGGAAACCCCCTCGCAATAAAAAAAGCGATGGTAAGGTACTGAGCGCGGTGGCGATTGTGATTGCGCTGGCGATTGGCGTGGGCCTTTACCTGAATGGGAAACACCAGGCCGATTTACAGGCTCAGACTAATCAGAACCTGAGCGAGCAGTTAAGCGCTCTGCAACAGCAACTGGGCAGCGATAAACAACAGCTGACGCAGCAACTGGCGAGCGCCAACAGCGCCTTGCAGGATGCGCGCAACCAGCAGGACGCCAGTGCCAAAGCGCTGGAAGCGCTGCGTGAAAAAGTCGCGACCATCTCCGGTAACGATACCCGCACCTGGCTGCTGGCGCAGGCCGATTATCTGGTCAAACTGGCCGGTCGCAAACTGTGGAGCGACCAGGATGTCACCACCGCTGCCGCGCTGCTGAAAAGCGCCGATACCAGCCTCGCTCAGATGAACGATCCCAGCGTGATGAACGTGCGCCGCGCGCTCACCCAGGACATCAGCACCCTCTCCGCCGTAAGCCAGGTGGATTACGACGGCATCATTTTGAAGCTGAACCAGCTGTCTAACGGTGTCGATAATCTGCGTCTGGCCGATAACGACAGCGATGACTCACCGATGGATGCCGACTCTGGCGAGCTGTCCAGTTCGCTGCACGAGTGGCGTCAAAACCTGGTGAAAAGCTGGCACAACTTTATGGATGACTTCATTACCATCCGCCGCCGCGATAATACTGCCCAGCCGCTGCTGGCGCCGAACCAGGATGTCTACCTGCGGGAAAACATTCGCTCGCGTCTGCTGATTGCCGCGCAGGCGGTGCCACGTCATCAGGACGAAATCTATAAACAGTCGATTGATGCGGTGTCCAGCTGGGTTCGCGCCTGGTATGACACCAACGATGCCGCCACCAAAGCCTTCCTTGAACAGCTGGATGAGCTGAGCCAGCAGAGCGTATCGATGGATGTGCCGGACACGCTGGAAAGCCAGCCGCTGCTGGAAAAGCTGATGCAGACTCGCGTGCGTAACCTGTTGGCGCAGCCATCGGTTGCGGCTGACCAGCAGGGAGGCTGAGTATGCTGAAGGTATTGATACTTTTTCTGCTGCTGATTGCTGGCGTGGTGCTCGGTCCGATGATCGCCGGGCATCAGGGCTACGTGCTGATTCAGACCGATAACTGGAATATTGAAACCAGCGTGACCGGGCTGGTGATCATCCTGATCCTCAGCCTGCTGGTGATCCTGTTTGTCGAGTGGGTGCTGCGTCGCCTGTTCCGTACCGGCGTGCGAACCCGTGGCTGGTTTACCGGCCGTAAGCGTCGTCGTGCGCAGCGTCAGACGCAAAGCGCGCTGATGAAGCTGGCGGAAGGGGATTACAAACAGGCAGAGAAGCTGCTGTCGAAAGATGCCGATCACGCTGACCAGCCGGTTGCCAACTATCTGCTGGCTGCGGAAGCAGCGCAGCAGCGTGGTGACGAGATTCGCGCTAATCAGCATCTGGAGCGCGCAGCGGAGCTGTCGCAAAACAACACCATCCCGGTGGAAATCACCCGCGTACGTCTGCAACTGGCGCGCAATGAAGATCATGCCGCACGTCATGGCATCGATCGTCTGCTGGAAGTGGCGCCGCGTCACCCGGAAGTGCTGCGTCTGGCTGAGCAGGCGTATATCCGTACCGGTGCCTGGGGCGCGCTGCTGGATATCCTGCCGTCGATGCAGAAAGTGCAGATTAACGACGACATGCAACGTACCGCGTTGCAGCAGCAGGCGTGGCTGGGTCTGATGAGCCAGGCAATGGCCGATCAGGGCAGTGATGGCCTGAAGCGCTGGTGGCAAAATCAGAGCCGTAAAACCCGTCAGGAAACCGCGTTGCAGGTGGCAATGGCGGAACACCTGATTGAGTGCGATGACCCGGATACCGCGCAAGCCATCGTGCTGGACGGTTTGAAGCGTCAGTATGACGATCGTCTGGTGCTGCTGATGCCGCGGATTAAAAGTGGTGATCCGCAGTCGCTGGAAAAAGCACTGCGCAATCAAATCAAACAGCATGGCGCGACGCCTCTGCTGAACAGCACCCTGGGCCAGATGCTGATGCGCCACGGCGAGTGGCAGCAGGCGGCAGAAGCCTTCCAGCAGGCGCTGGCACAGCGTCCTGACGCCTTTGATTACGCCTGGCTGGCCGATGCTTATGATCGTCTGCATCGCCCGGAAGACGCGGCCAAAATGCGCCGTGAAGGTCTGTTGCTGACGCTGAAGACCAATCCCAGCGCCTGATTTTTTTAATGGTTGTTCTTTTGTGCACGCCGGGTTCGCCCGGCTTTTTTTTGCCTGTCGTCTGGCGGAAGGCAGATAAAAAAACACCTGCCATAAGCAGGTGTAAGATCAGGTCGGTAAGACAACTGATGGTATCCGACTCAACGTAATGTCCTTCTAACTGCGGTAAGGCTTGCGCGATACTGCCAGGCTGGACAACGGATACCGTAAGGGGCTCTGCATCATTCCCAGGTTTATGCAGCATCAGCAGACATAAGAGGTGGAATGAGCATCTACAGGGAGATTATTGCATAAGGCGTGCCACAATTGCAGGATGGCAATTAAATTATTTTAAATCAATGAGTTAAATTACAGGGGATTTTGCCAGGCGGGCAGAATGTCGGGAATTCGCGACAAGGGGGCTTAAGAGTGTCTCTGTCGGGCGACAGCCAGTGCAAGGATAGGTAAATATCTAATAAATCAATGACATGAACGTCGCAAAACAGAGACATGTCACACATTTCACTTTTCTCTGGACGAAAAAAAACCTGCTCTTAGCAGGTTGTTTTTCATATTAAGATGGTCGGCGAGAGAGGATTCGAACCTCCGACCCACTGGTCCCAAACCAGTTGCGCTACCAAGCTGCGCTACTCGCCGATTTTTTATTATCTTAATATTTTGCCTGGTGCGAAGAGAGGGACTTGAACCCTCACGTCCGTTAAGACACTAACACCTGAAGCTAGCGCGTCTACCAATTCCGCCACCTTCGCATGTCCCAGCAAAATCTGGGGTGGCTAATGGGACTCGAACCCACGACAACTGGAATCACAATCCAGGGCTCTACCAACTGAGCTATAGCCACCATAAATCTGGTGTGTAAGTGAAACTCACCTACGTACTGCTTTTTTACTGCCTAACGCGGTATCTAAAACCACCGAAGCTCTTGCGCACAAACTTAATGGCGCGCCCGACAGGATTCGAACCTGAGACCTCTGCCTCCGGAGGGCAGCGCTCTATCCAGCTGAGCTACGGGCGCGTAGCGCCGTTGCGGATGGGCATATTACGGATTTGATACCATGCTGTCCAATGCTTTTTTCATAAAAAAACGCGTTTGATTACGCTTTGTGCATTCCGTCGATAAATGCTGCACTTTTCCCTTTGCGCAGCGATTAATTGACGAATTAATCAGCAACATCAGAGATCGCCACGCCAGTGATAGCCTAAATATTTCAGCAATTTTATCTGACGACGCCAGCGTGATGGCTGACGAATAAGGCGATATAGCCACTCCAGCCCTAATTTTTGCCAGCAACGCGGCGCGCGCGCCACCCGACCGGTAAAGACATCGTAGGTCCCTCCTACCCCCATATACAGCGCATGGGGCCAGTGAGCGCGACAATCACGCATCAGCAGCTCCTGACGCGGCGATCCCAGCGCCACGGTCACAATCTGTGCCCCGCTGGCGGCAATGCGGGCAAACAGCGCCTCACGTTCCGCAGGCGCAAAATAGCCGTCCTGGCTGCCGACGATGTTCACATTCCACTGACGACGCAGTTTGTCGCAGGTCTCCTGCAACACCGCCTGCTGGCCGCCAATTAAAAACACCGGAATGCCGCTGCGCCCGGCACGCGCCATCAGCGCTTCCCATAAATCGGCACCGGCAATACGGTTTACCTCTAACTGTGGATACTTCTTGCGCAGCGAACGCACGATGCTGATGCCATCCGCATATTTGAATTCGGCCTGCTCAATCAATCCGCGCACTTCCGCATCGCTTTCCAGCGTCAGCATCTTTTCCGCGTTGATCGCCACCAGCGTGCCGCTGCGCGGCTGGTCATCCGGCAGCAGAAATTGCAGAAAGGCCGCCATGTCGCGAAAGGCGTAGAGTTCAATACCGCGCAGGGGATAACGCAGCGGCTCTGTTTTTATCGTATCCAAAATCAAACGTCCCGCTGTGCCGAAGGAAAAGAGGAGCCTGTTGCTGCGGCCTCACCGCGCGGACGAATCAGCCCGGCACGGTCCAGCAACCAGTACAACAGCTTCGCCACCAGCAAACAGGCGGCAAAAATAATGCAGAAAAACACCACGCGTGACCCAAACGCATCCAGCCCTTCACGCGCCAGCACAATCATGTTGAACACCGCACCGAAACAGAAACTTTGCAGAATAGCGCCGCTGTAGCGGTTGGTCTCGTTGCGACCCAGCGCGTACAGGTTGTCGAAGCCCTTCATCAGCATCCCAACGGCAACCGCGCCCAGCGGAATAAACCACACGCCGCCCATCACCAGCAGCGAGCCGATCAGCGTCGGCGATATCGCCAGCCCGGAATGGTTGTTCAGCACTTCCCAGGTAAAGTAGTTGGCGCTGTTCAGCACCATCGAAGGACGTCCCGGCCACAGCCAGCTGGGGATAAAGACATAGAAGTCACGCCACATCGGCGCCAGGCCCTGGAACGCGATCTTGTCGTAATGCTGCAAGAGCAATCCCAGATTTTCCCACGGCGAGAAGGTGTCGCGCGTCAGATAAAGGAAGGTGTAAAACGCCTCATCCCCCATCACATCGAGGTTGTAACGCCGCAGCGCCAGCCAGAACATGCCGCCAATCGCCATTACCCCGGCGCCCGCCAGCATCCACAACGTGATCCAGCCACGGGTAATCCCAATAAACAGGAACAGGGCAAATGCGATGATGATATTGGCGCGCGTACCGCCCACCAGGGCATAGGTCAGCAGGCCAAAGGCGACGGAC
Organism: Pantoea sp. X-Soil-TKNS-1207; assembly: GCF_059730485.1. Lineage (NCBI taxonomy): Bacteria > Pseudomonadati > Pseudomonadota > Gammaproteobacteria > Enterobacterales > Erwiniaceae > Pantoea > Pantoea sp. X-Soil-TKNS-1207. The sequence continues at coordinate 195,482 of NZ_AP035958.1, read as the reverse complement.
ACCAGCAAAAACAGCAGCCACTGGCGCTGCGTCGGATTGAGGAAGTAACGGATCAGCATCGCCGGGATGAAGAAATAGAAGAAGCGCTTGAGCGCCACGCCAGAAACTTCACTGGAGAAAATCTGGTTGTACGCCGTCAGCCGGAACAGCAGCAGGCCGTTGTGCATAAAGAACACCGTCACCGTGCCGATTGCCACCAGCGCCAGCAGCAGGCAGGTAAGATTGGTCTCCACCCGGTTCATGTGCAGCCACGGCTTGCGCGGCGCGGCGCGGGCGGCGCTTAAACGCACTTTGTAGCTGACGTAGTAAATAGCATAAAAGCTGGTCGCGGCCAGCAGCGCCTGCAACAGATACTCTGCCGGAACCACCGCCATATTAAAGCGGAACACCAGCACGCTGGTGAGCGGGAAGCCGAAATAAAAAGTCAGCAAAAACAGAATGGTAAAGAACAGGTGGAAGTTAAACCGCACCCGTTTAAATTCCCGCCATGTGAGGGTCAGAATGAACCCCAGCGAGAACAGATAAACCACCAGCAGACCGCTGAACTGCATGAGGGTCATAATGTCTCCGTGTCACTCAGAGTGAGCGCATCACGCCACCCCGCCAGATAGCCAGGGGCCAAAAAAGCCATCGCGGCTGGATCACACTGCGCCAGCTGGCGCTGCGCTTCCGCCACTCGCGCGCTATCCAGCGCATCGTCGCTGAACAACACCGGCAGCCCCTGCTCGCTAAGATCGCGCCAGAAAGGGTTGTTACGATTCAGCACAAACGGAATACCGGCCTGAATCAGCAGGCAGATGGTACCAATCCCCTGCTGGCGTTCAAACATAAAATAGCCCAGGTGGCAGCGGCTTAGCAGCGTCAGATAGTCGTCGAACGCGATCTTATCGCGCAGCAGCGTCACCTGCCCGTGCGGAAACAGGCGGCTCGCCTCGCTGGCAATCTCATCAATATAAGCGTCGTTATCAGTGGGATAGCCCAGCGGCACCACCACCTTCACCTGCTCGCCGAACTGCGCGCGGATCGCCTGCAAACCGGCGATATGACGGTTGCTGCGATCGCCCGAATTGCCCAACAGCACGGTGAACTCCCCACGCTCCGCCACCGGCACGGCACATTCCGGCATCCGCGTTGGGAAATAAAGCAGTGAGGTCGGCACACGCGGATGGCGCTGCTGATAATGGTGCAGATCGCCGCGTGTGGCGAACACCCGCGCCACCCGTCCCTGCGCCATACGCCGCAACAGATAGAACAACCGATACCGCAGACCACGGCCCTCTTCATACAAATCCGCGCCCCATACATGCCAGAACGCCTGATGACGCCGCAGCTTGCCGTTCAGCAGCGCCAGCCAGAGACCCGGATTAAACTGGCCGTGGAAAAAGAAGCGCTGCCGACGATCGCTCGCCCGCGCCGTCACCGCCTGCGCCAGCGCGCGTTTGTCCGGGAAGGTTTCGATATGCAGCGCCTGATACGCCGTCAGCGCTGCCGGGTTTTGCGTCACCACCATAAAACGGCGCGGCGCGGCAGCGGGCAGTTCTGTGCTCATCACCTCATTAAAGAAGCGCAGCACCGTCTGGTTGTGATGAGGGATATCCGATCCCAGCACATGAGTTAAGGTCATTTTTTCCGGCAATAAAGGGTGAAAGCGCCACAGCAAAGGGCGAAGTAGCAGATATAGGTCGCCATATAGGCCTGCGCCGCACCGACGGTGCCGTGCAGCGGAATCAGCCAGTGAGAAAAGGCCATCAGCAGAATAAACTGACTGATTTCGGTCAGAATATAGAAGCGCAGCGAAGCTTTGGCGATCACCAGGTATCCGAAAACATAGGCGCCGACTTTAAACACGTCGCCGCATAGCTGCCAGATAAACAGATCGCGCATGGCGGCAAACTGCGGGGAAAACAGCAGCCAGATGGCAACATCGCGCAGCAGCCAGACACAGCAACTGGCGGCGGCTACCGCAGGCAGAACAAAGCGCAGCGCCCGCAGGATTTCCCGCGCGATCTGCGGCTTATGCTCCAGTCGCGCCAGCGTCGGCAGCAGCCAGACGCTAAAGGTGGCGGTAATAAATTGCAGATAGGCATCAGAGATACTGGTCACGCCCTGCCACAGGCCCACCTGCGCCCAGCCCTGTTGCGCCGCCAGCAGGTTACGCATCATCACCCAGGCTACCGGTAGCGTGACCGAGGTAATCAGGGCCATCAGGGTGAACTTCGCCAGATTGCGCGCCAGCTCCGGCTGCCACACCGGCTTCAGCCAGCGTAGCGGCAGCACCTGATGATGGCGACGCAGCATCACTAGCGCCGGGAATACCACCAGCGCAGGCACCAGCGCCAGGCCAACCAGCGCACCGGCATAACCGCCAATCCACCAGCACAGCACATAGGCCAGCACGCCGATCAGGCTTCCGGCGATCAGCGCCAGCGCATTGCCGCGCGCATCGCGAAAGCCTTTTAACAACGCCAGCGTCAGATTGGCCCAGGCGATGCCGAGCTGCAAAAACGCCACGATGCGCACCACGCCCTGATAATCGCCATGACCGAACAGCGCCTGGCTGATCGGCCCGGCGGCCAGCAGAAACACCAGCGCCAGCAGCGTAGAGAATCCCAGAACCATTGCAGACGCGGTGCCGGTGACGGCCCGCAGCGACGCCGGTTGCTGCTGAAATTGCGCCACATAAGTGGTCACGCCGTTGAAAATGCCCGCCCCGGCCAGCACGCCAAGGACGGTGATCATCTGACGAAAGTTACCGGCCTGGCCGACCCCTTCCGGTCCGAAGCTGACGGCCAGCAATTTGACCACCAGCAGACCCGCGACAATTTTGACCAGCGTGGACGAGGCGGTCCACACCGAGGCTTTAGCCAGCGACATCAGGCAAAGAAACTCAGCAGCGAACTGATTACCGTACGCTGATTGTTGTCCGACAGGTTGTAGAACAGCGGCAGACGCAGCAGGCGCTCGCTTTCACGCGTGGTCACCGCATCGGTGCCGTGGAAGCGTCCAAAGCGCTCTCCGGCCGGTGAGGAGTGCAGCGGGATGTAGTGGAACACGGTAAGAATTTCCGCTTCTTTCATCCAGTTAATCAATGCCTGACGATCGTTGCTGTCGCGCAGTTTGATGTAAAACATATGCGCATTGTGGCGGCAGTCGCCTGGCACCACCGGCAGTTCCAGACGTCCGGCGGCGGCCAGCGGTTGCAGCGCGGCATAGTAGTGGTTCCACAGGCGCAAGCGCTGCTGGTTGATACGTTCGGCCGCCTCCAGCTGCGCCCAGAGATACGCCGCTTGCAGGTCCGCCATCAGGTAGCTGGAACCGATATCGCGCCAGGTATATTTATCCACCTGCCCCCGGAAGAACTGGCTGCGGTTGGTGCCTTTTTCGCGGATTACCTCCGCACGTTCCACCAGCTTCGCTTCGTTAATCAGCGTGGCGCCGCCTTCACCGCCCGCGGTGTAGTTCTTAGTTTCATGGAAGCTGAAGCAGCCAATATGGCCGATGGTGCCCAGCGCACGCCCTTTGTATTGCGCCATCACGCCCTGCGCCGCGTCTTCGATCACGTACAGGTTGTGCTTCGCCGCCAGCGCCATGATGGTGTCCATTTCGCAGGCGACCCCGGCGTAGTGAACCGGCACGATCGCGCGGGTTTTGGCGGTGATGGCCGCTTCAATCAGGGTTTCGTCGATATTCAGCGTATCGGGCCGCACATCAACAAACACGATGGTCGCGCCGCGCAGCACAAAGGCGTTGGCGGTCGAGACAAAGGTGTAGCTCGGCATAATCACTTCATCACCGGGCTGGATATCAATCAGCAGCGCGGTCATCTCCAGCGAGGCGGTACAGGAGGGGGTCAGCAGCACTTTTTTGCTGCCGAAATGCTGCTCCATCCACTGCTGGCAGCGGCGGGTAAAGCCACCGTCGCCGCACAGCTTGCCGCTGGCCATCGCCGACTGCATATATTCAACTTCGGTGCCCACAACCGGGGGCGCATTAAATGGGATCATGTGCGTTCCTGTAGAACCAGTAAGCGGTGCTTTCCAGCCGCGCACCGCTGCGTAAATAGAGGCGCATCGCCGTGAGATTGCTGAGCTGCGTGGCAACACGCAGGCGATTAAGCTGACGGACCCGGCCCCAGTCGGCCGCCGCCAGCAGCAGCCGCTGACCAATACCGTTGCCCTGCGCCGCCGGTAGCACCGCCAGCAGGCCAATGCGCGCATCTTCCCCCTGTTCGCGCATCGAGACAAACCCCTGCAACGCGCCCTGCTCATCGCAGGCAATCAGGCATTGGTTATCGAAGGTGCCGCGCACCGCGTTTTCAATCCACTGCGCATAGAAACGGCTGCTGTCATCGGCATCAAACCAGGGGGCACGGAAACGACTCAACCGGAAGGCCTGCGCCGCCGCCGCCCGCAGTTGCGGAATTTGCGCTTCGCGCGCGATACGCACGCCGGTTTGCCGCTCGGTGCGTTTGATGTTGATGGCGAGGTCAGCTTCCCCTTCCACCAGCTGAAAGCCGTGCTGGCTGATGACATCAATCACGTCATTGCGATCGGCCGCGACCTTCATCTGCCACAGCGCCAGGGGTTGCTGCAACGCCTGCGTCAGCGGCGTGTCGCCATCCACATCGAGACGCGCAGTTTGCCGGGCGAAGAAGCCGCTTTCCCACGGCAACGGGTTAATACTGACGCGGACGGGCATGCAGAACATCCAGCAGATACTGGCCGTAGCCAGTTTTGGTTAACGCCTGAGCGGCCGCCAGCAACTGATCATCGCTCAGCCAGCCGTTACGCCAGGCAATCTCTTCCAGACAGGCAATCTTAAAGCCCTGACGTTTCTCCACCGTTTGCACGAACATACTGGCTTCAATCAGGCTGTCGTGGGTGCCAGTATCCAGCCAGGCAAAACCACGACCGAGCAGTTCTACCGCCAGCTCTCCCTGGTCGAGGTACATCTGGTTGATGGCGGTGATTTCCAGCTCGCCGCGCGCCGAAGGCTGCACCTGCTTCGCAAACTCCACGACCCGGTTGTCGTAGAAATACAACCCGGTCACCGCCCAGCGCGATTTTGGCTGCTGCGGTTTTTCCTCAATCGACAGCGCATTGAAGTCGTCATCAAACTCCACCACGCCGAAACGTTCCGGGTCCATGACCTGATAGGCGAATACCGTTGCGCCCTGGCGGCGGGCCGCCACTTTTTTCAGCTTGGGACTGAATCCCTGGCCGAAATAGAGGTTATCGCCCAGCACCAGACAACAACTATCATCGCCAATAAAACGTTCACCGATGATAAACGCCTGCGCCAGACCGTCGGGGCTGGGCTGCTCGGCGTAATGCAGTTGCAGACCAAACTCGCTGCCGTCACCGAGCAGGCGCTCAAAGTGGCTGCGATCTTCCGGGGTGGTGATAATCAGGATTTCGCGAATACCGGCCAGCATCAGCACCGACAGCGGATAGTAGATCATCGGCTTGTCATAGATCGGCAACAGTTGCTTGGAGATCGCCCGGGTAATCGGATGCAAACGCGTGCCCGATCCACCGGCTAATATGATGCCTTTCATCGCTGCTCCTCCTGCGGGGTTAACGCGGTGTGGCTAAACCCAGTCGCTCACCGCGATAGCTGCCATTGAGAATCGCCTGCCACCATTGCGGGTTGTCGAGATACCACTGCACGGTTTTACGAATGCCGCTCTCAAAGGTTTCCTGCGGCGTCCAGCCCAGCTCGCGCGCGATTTTACTGGCGTCGATAGCATAGCGCTGGTCATGGCCGGGACGATCGGTAACAAAGGTGATCAGATCACGATAGCGCGCCAGCCCCTCAGCTTTATGCTGCGGAGCCAGTTCGTCCAGCAGATCGCACAACGTCTCCACCACGTCGAGGTTACGTCGCTCGTTATGGCCGCCGATATTGTAGGTTTCCCCCACTTTGCCGCTGCTCACTACGGTATAAAGCGCACGCGCATGGTCTTCAACGTAGAGCCAGTCACGAATCTGGCTGCCGTTGCCATACACCGGCAACGCTTTCCCCGCCAGCGCATTGATGATGGTGAGCGGGATCAGCTTCTCCGGGAAGTGGCAGGGACCATAGTTGTTGGAGCAGTTGGTAATGATAATCGGCAGGCCGTAGGTGCGCAGCCAGGCACGCACCAGGTGATCGCTGCTGGCCTTGGTGGCCGAATAGGGGCTGCTCGGCGCGTATGGGGTGGTTTCGGTAAAGAAATCGTCGCTGCCGTGCAGGTCGCCAAACACTTCATCGGTGGAGATATGGTGCAGAATAAAGGCTTTCTTGCGCTCATCCGCCATGCCGTTCCAGTAATGACGCGCCGCTTCCAGCAGTTGATAGGTGCCAACGATATTGGTCTCGATAAACGCGATCGGCCCGTCAATCGAGCGGTCAACATGGCTTTCCGCCGCCAGATGCATGATGCAATCCGGCTGATACTGCGCCAGTACCCGATCCAGCGCCGCACGATCGCAGATATCCACCTGTTCAAAGGCGAAACGCGCATCCTGCTGCACTGCGGCCAGCGATGCCAGATTGCCGGCATAGCTGAGTTTATCCACCACCACCACGCGATGGTCGGTATGTTGGATCAGGAAGCGCACCAGCGCTGACCCGATAAAACCGGCGCCGCCGGTAACCAGAAATTGTTTCATCGCCAGACTCCTTTAGTATCGACGATCCACGGCTGCGTTACCTGCGCGGCATCAATGGCGCGGAACGGTGTGTGATCGACCAGCATCACCAGGATATCGGCGTGTTGCAGCGCTTCTGTAGTGTCAACCAGCGTGGCAACCTGAGCGAGGCGTGCAGGGATGTCGTTGATATGCGGTTCCACCACCCAGGTGGCGCCGCTGTGCCAGTCGGCAATCAGATGGGCGACCGTCATCGCCGGGCTTTCACGCAGATCGTCAATGTTGGGTTTAAACGCCAGACCAAAGCAGGCGATGGTCACCTCGCTGGCGCGCTTGCCGCTGGCGGTCAGACATTCGGCCAGCGCCTGTTTCACCTGATCCAGCACCCAGTGCGGTTTGGCGTCGTTGACTTCCCGCGCGGTGCGGATCAGACGCGCCTGCTGCGGATTTTGCGCCACGATAAACCAGGGATCGACGGCGATGCAGTGGCCGCCCACGCCCGGACCGGGTTGCAGAATATTGACGCGCGGATGACGGTTGGCGAGGGCGATCAGTTCCCAGACGTTGATCCCCTGTTCCGCGCAGATCAGCGACAGTTCATTGGCAAACGCGATATTGACGTCACGGAAGCTGTTTTCCGTCAGCTTGCACATCTCGGCGGTGCGCGCGTTGGTTTCCACACAGGCGCCGCGCAGGAAAATTCGATATAACGCGCTGGCGCGCGCGGAACAGGCTGGCGTCATGCCGCCAATCACGCGGTCGTTTTCAATCAGCTCCACCATCACTTTGCCGGGCAGTACGCGTTCCGGGCAGTAGGCGATAGCCACATCCACCGCATCGCCGTGCTGCGGAAAGCGCAGATCCGGGCGCGCCGTCGCCAGCCATGACGCCAGCTGCTCCGTGGTTCCTACCGGCGAGGTCGATTCAAGGATCACCAGGTCGCCCGTCTTTAATACCGGGGCGATGGCGCTGGCGGCCGCCTGCACATAACTGAGGTCTGGCTGATGATCGTCAATAAACGGCGTCGGCACGGCGATCAGAAAGGCATCGGCCGCTTCCGCCTGGGTGGTGGCGCGCAGATGGCCGCTGCTGACCGCGTCCCGCACCACGTCGCCCAGTTCCGGCTCGACAATATGGATTTCACCACGATTAATGGTGTCGACGGCGCGGGCGTTGATATCGACGCCCACCACGTTAATTCCCCGAGAAGCAAAAACGGCCGCCGTTGGCAGCCCAATGTAGCCCAGTCCAATGACGGAAATGGTGTGAAAACTCATAATTATGCTCTGTGATTTTTAAGGGCCTGCAAAATGCGCGCGCAGGCCTGGCCGTCGCCATAAGGATTGTGCGCATGGCTCATGGCGTGCCAGGCATCATCGTCCTGCAACAGCAGGCTGACTTCGGCAAGAATTTTGGCGATATCGGTCCCCACCAGCTTCACCGTGCCCGCTTCAACCGCTTCAGGCCGCTCGGTGGTGTCGCGCATCACCAGCACCGGTTTGCCCAGCGACGGCGCCTCTTCCTGGATGCCGCCGGAATCGGTGAGGATCAGCCAGGCGCGGTTCATCAGCCAGACAAACGGCAGATACTCCTGCGGTTCGATCAGCACGATATTTTCGATGCCGCTCAGGATGCGGTTCACCGGCTCGCTGACGTTGGGATTAAGGTGCACCGGATAGACAATTTGCACCTGCGGATGCTGGCGCGCAATCTGCGCCAGGGCGCTGCAAATGCGCTCGAAACCGCCGCCAAAACTCTCGCGGCGATGGCCGGTGACCAGAATCAGCTTTTTATCCGTTTCCAGGAACGGATAGCGTGCGGCCAGCCGGGCGTTAAGATCGGCATCATCCAGCACGCGATCGCGTACCCACAGCAACGCATCAATCACCGTGTTGCCGGTGACGAAAATGCGCGACTCCGGCAGATTTTCACGCAACAGATTCTGGCGCGAATTCTCGGTGGGAGTGAAGTGATAACTCGCCAGATGGCCGGTCAGCGTGCGGTTCGCCTCCTCCGGCCACGGCGACATCAGGTTGCCGGTGCGCAGACCCGCTTCGACATGGCCGACCGGGATCTGGTGGTAGAACGCGGCCAGGCTGGCGGCCAGCGTGGTGGTGGTATCGCCGTGCACCAGCACCACATCGGGCTGGAAATCGGCCAGTACGGTTTTCATGCCCTGCAAAATACGGCAGGTGATTTCAGTCAGTCCCTGCTCGGGACGCATAATATTGAGATCATAATCAGGTTGCAGGTTGAACAGACGCAGTACCTGATCGAGCATTTCCCGATGCTGTGCCGTGACGCACAGACGCGACTCAAACGCAGCGTCCTGCGCCAGCGCCTGCACCAGCGGTGCCATTTTGATCGCCTCGGGACGAGTACCAAATACGGTCAGAACTTTCACGCGGCTTCTCTTAATGAGTCGTTGGTAACGTCGGACGCGGGCGCCGCACCAATGCTACCCCCGCACCCACCAGCGCGCCGATGACGCCCCACATGATCATCATAAACAGGCGACGTGGGCTATCGCGCGTCACCGGTTCTTCCGGGGTACGCAGATAGCGATAAGTCTGGAACTGTTTATCCAGACGCGGTCCCGCCTGCAGCGAAGTCAGCATCGCTTTGTTTTGATCATAGCTTAAATCGTACGCAGGTCCGCTGGCCTGCAAGGTATCGAGCTGGGCCTGTAACATTTGCTGCCCGAGCAGGAAACGGTCGCTGTCCGGCAGCGCTTCGCTATTGGCCGGTGCGCGGTTCTCTTTGATTCCCTGCTGGCTGGCCACTTTCAGCGCCTGCTGAATACGCTGACGCTGACGTTCAAACACCGCCTGCGCCACGTTCTCCTGACGCTGCACCTGGGCCTGCAACTGCTCGCTTCGCGCCTGCCAGGCCCCTTTCAGTTCAGCATTCAGATGGCTGGCCGCACGCTGGCTGGCGTAAGCGATATACTGACGCAGCAGGTTGTTGGCATCGCTGGCGCTTTCCGCCACCAGCTTGATGTTATCCAGCGTGTTGTGCGCCGGGTCAGCCGGTGTGAACTGGATATTGGTAATCATATCGTCAAGCAAGGCCGCATCGTTGTGTGCGTTACCGGTTTTACGACTTTTGTAGTAGTCGGTCTGCAACCAGAAATCCCGCCGCGTATCCCAGGAGGCCAGCTGCATGGTGAACTCCTGATAGACCTCATCCATCACCGTCGGCGCGGGGGTGTTCAGGCTCAGCGTATTGTTGCGCACATCCAGATTATTCAGGAATTGCTGCTGGACGAAATAGTCCCCCAGCATGTTAACCGTGGGCCGATCGGTGATCGCCGTGGTGCTCCATGCCTGCTTCATCAGCATCGACGCCAGCCATGCCAGCAGCGCGAACAGCAAGGCCAGACCGACCACCCAGCGTTTACCCCGCCATAACGCACAGCACAGGCCGCGTATATCCAGTTCATTCTCCACAACGACAGAGGTCATAACAAAAGTGTCCTTATCCGGGTACTTATCTGGGTAATTTATTTTTTATCATCGCCAGCACTTTGCCAGCGACGTTTGATACGACGGACTTTGCGCGCAACGCGCCAGGCGTGCTTCAGGCAATAGCCATAAAGAGAAAACGCCGCCATAAACAGGATCAGCATCACCCACTCCGGGATGAACGCCAGATATTCGCCCAACACGCCGATACCCGCGAGGATCGCAGCGGCAATGGTGATCAGCAGGAACGCCTGCCGTGAGGTGAAACCGGCACGCATAATCAGATGATGAATGTGCTGGCGATCGGCAGAAAACGGACTCATCCCTTTGCGCAGACGACGATACATGATGGCAACCATGTCCATCAGCGGGATGGCAATCAGCCACAGCGCGGTGACTGGCGTAATCGGATGGCTCAGACCCTGCGTGGTTTCCAGCAGTATCCAGATAATGGTGAACCCGATCATGGTGCTGCCGGCATCGCCCATAAACACTTTGTAGCGACGGCCAAGGAAACCGAGGTTGAGCAGAATATAAGGAATGGTGGCGGCAATCATCGCGAAGCACCACATCGCCAGGCTGGTTTGCCCGTCAAAATAGAGGATGATGCCCATCGCACCGAAGGTGACGCAGGACAGGCCGCCGAGCAGGCCATCAATGCCGTCGACCATATTAAAGGCGTTAATTGCCGCCCAGACGGCAAACAGCGTCAGCACGTAACCAAACGGGCCAACAATCAGTTCGACCGGGCCAATAATAAAACCGAGGCTGAGCAAATAGAGTTTGGCGCCAACCATCATCACCACGGCAATCGCGGCCTGTACCGAGGCGCGAATCTTCACGCTGATGTCGAAACGATCGTCAAGCGCCCCCACCAGCACCAGCACACCGGCGCAGCAGATATACAGCAGAGCATGGGGAAGATAGTAATTGGAGATAGCAAAAGCGAAGCAGATACCCGCGTAGACGGAAATACCGCCTACCAGCGGAATCGCGCCATGATGGCGTTTTCTGGAATTAGGCGTGTCAACCAACCCGATTTTTTTAGCCGCTTTACGAGCAAAAAACAGGAACGCTAAGGAAAAAAGAAAAACTAAACCAAGCTCAGTACTCATAGTGAGTAAATTCACGTTAACGCTCTCAGCTAAAATCGTGGATAACAATAAGCAAATTTCCCGCCTTTGCCGTTCATCCCGAGTCCGAATTCTGCCTTAGAGGTGCGCGATTGATGAAAAAATCAGCACATCTGCCACAGTCATTATAAATACTCCCGACTGGCATAATCCTAATGCCCGCAAATGAAAAACGCCACGTTAAGACGTGGCGTTAGCAAGAAATCCTGGCAATTTGTGCGAAAAGAGCTGCTGAGGAACTTTTCGCACCCAACGCGTCAGGAACGCTTCATCATATCGAAGAATTCGTCGTTGGTTTTGGTCATGGCCAGTTTGTTGATGAGGAACTCCATCGCATCGATTTCACCCATCGGATGGATGATTTTGCGCAGGATCCACATCTTCTGCAACTCTTCAGAAGAGGTGAGCAGTTCTTCTTTACGGGTACCAGAGCGGTTGTAGTCAATCGCCGGGAACACACGTTTTTCCGCAATTTTACGGGAAAGGTGCAGTTCCATGTTGCCGGTACCTTTAAATTCTTCGTAGATCACTTCGTCCATCTTCGAACCGGTATCAACCAGCGCGGTAGCGATGATGGTCAGGCTGCCGCCCTCTTCCACGTTACGTGCCGCACCGAAGAAACGCTTCGGACGATGCAGGGCGTTGGCGTCCACACCACCGGTCAGGACTTTACCTGAGGCCGGAACCACGGTGTTGTAAGCACGCGCCAGACGGGTGATGGAGTCGAGCAGAATGATCACGTCTTTTTTGTGCTCGACCAGGCGCTTGGCCTTCTCGATCACCATCTCAGCAACCTGTACGTGACGGGAAGCCGGTTCGTCGAAGGTAGAAGCGATAACTTCACCTTTGACCAGACGCTGCATCTCGGTAACTTCTTCCGGACGTTCGTCGATCAGCAGCACCATCAGCACGCAATCCGGGTGATTGTACGCAATGCTCTGCGCGATGTTCTGCAGCAGCATGGTTTTACCGGCTTTCGGCGGTGCGACAATCAGACCACGCTGACCACGGCCAATCGGTGAAGCCAGATCCAGCACGCGTGCAGTCAGGTCTTCAGTTGAGCCATTACCCCGCTCCATACGCAGACGACTGTTAGCGTGCAGCGGCGTGAGGTTTTCGAACAGAATCTTACTACGGGCGTTTTCCGGCTTATCGTAGTTAACTTCATTAACCTTCAGCAGGGCAAAATAACGCTCACCTTCTTTCGGCGGACGAATTTTACCGGAGATGGTATCACCAGTGCGGAGGTTGAAGCGGCGGATTTGGCTGGGAGAAACGTAGATGTCGTCAGGACCGGCGAGGTAGGAGCTATCTGAAGAACGGAGGAAACCAAATCCATCCTGCAGAATCTCCAGCACACCATCACCGAAGATGTCTTCACCACTCTTCGCATGCTGCTTCAGAATGGCGAAAATAATGTCCTGTTTGCGCAAGCGCGCCAGGTTTTCCAGTCCCATATTTTCGCCGAGAGTAATCAGCTCAGAAACCGGCGTATTCTTTAATTCGGTAAGATTCATAGTGATGGGTTCTTAAACTCGGGGTAATTCTCGAAATGTTTGTCGTGAATGGTATGGCGAATATTCCATGCCTGTTTAATGGCTCTTTTCGACTCTGCTCGACGAATATCGTCAGGGATGGCGATAGGAAGCGAGGAGACGGTCGAGAATGATGCCAGGGGTACTAGCCGTCAGATTGCCAAACCACGAAAACGTTCAAATCGAATAGGGTCTGACAAGGGAAATCTTAGATGCAAACTACAAGGTAAGTGCGTAATGCAGTATCGACAACTTATCACGCTAAATCGGAGACGTCCAGCAGTGGAGAAAAAATTCGCCACTGCGGACGAAACACCGCGCCGGGCTTAGCCCAGGTTAGCGTTCAGGAACTCTTTCAGCTGGCCTTTTGACAGTGCGCCAACTTTGGTAGCCGCCACCTCGCCGTTCTTAAACAGCAGCAGGGTCGGAATGCCGCGAATGCCATACTTCGGCGCGGTGCCCGGGTTGTCGTCAATGTTCAACTTGGCGATGGTGAGCTTACCGTCGTACTCTTCTGCGACTTCATCAAGGATCGGCGCGATCATTTTGCAAGGACCACACCATTCAGCCCAGAAATCTACCAGTGTCACACCGTCTGCTTTCAGCACATCGGTGTCGAAACTGTCATCGGTCAGGTGAACGATTTTATCGCTGCTCATGTTTTACTCCACAAGATTATGCCTGGCGAATTGGCGTAAAATTTACCAACGTAGGTTGACTTTATTTCATCGGATACGCTTTCGTAAAGCGATAGTAAGCTGATATTCTACCACACTATGAGCAAAACACACTTAACAGAACAGAAGTTTTCCGACTTCGCCCTGCACCCTCAGGTAGTGGAAGCCCTTGATACTAAAGGTTTTCATAACTGCACGCCGATTCAGGCGCTCGCGTTACCTCTTACGCTTTCAGGGCGTGACGTTGCGGGTCAGGCGCAAACCGGTACCGGCAAAACGATGGCGTTCCTGACGTCAACGTTTCATCATCTTCTTACTCATCCTGCGGCTGAAGGCCGTCAGGTGAATCAGCCGCGCGCCTTAATCATGGCACCAACGCGTGAGCTGGCGGTGCAGATCCATGCCGATGCAGAACCGCTGGCGCGTGCCACCGGCCTGAAGCTGGGTCTGGCCTACGGCGGCGACGGCTACGATAAACAGCTGAAAGTGCTGGAACAAGGCGTCGATATTCTGGTGGGCACCACCGGACGCCTGATCGACTACGCCAAACAGAACCACATCAACCTGGGCGCAATTCAGGTGGTGGTGCTGGATGAAGCCGACCGCATGTTCGACCTTGGCTTTATCAAAGATATTCGCTGGGTCTTCCGCCGTATTCCCCCTGCGACACAGCGTCTGAGTATGCTGTTCTCCGCGACGCTGTCTTACCGCGTTCGTGAACTGGCGTTCGAACATATGAACAACGCCGAATACGTCGAAGTGGAACCGGAACAGAAAACCGGCCACCGCATCAAAGAAGAACTTTTCTATCCGTCAAACGAAGAGAAGATGCGTCTGCTGCAAACCCTGCTGGAAGAAGAGTGGCCGGATCGCGCCATCGTCTTCGCTAACACCAAGCATCGTTGTGAAGATATCTGGGGCCACCTGGCTGCCGATGGTCATCGCGTGGGTCTGCTGACGGGTGATGTGGCGCAGAAGAAGCGTCTGCGTATTCTCGACGACTTCACCAAAGGTGATGTGGATATCCTGGTGGCAACCGATGTCGCCGCGCGTGGTCTGCATATTCCTGCGGTAACGCACGTATTCAACTACGACCTGCCCGACGATCGCGAAGATTACGTCCACCGTATTGGCCGTACCGGCCGCGCCGGTGCCAGCGGTCACTCCATCAGCCTGGCCTGTGAAGAGTACGCACTGAATCTGCCTGCAATCGAAGAGTATATCGGCCACGGCATTCCGGTGAGCAAATACAACAGCGAAGCGCTGCTGGATAACCTGCCACCGCCGAAACGTCTGACCCGTAACCGTTCCGGTAATGGCCCGCGTCGTGGTGGCAACAATGCCAACCGTCGCAGTGGCGCACCACGTAACAACAACCGTAAACGTTCGGGTTAAGCACACCATGCTGAGCGCATCGTCACTTTATGCTGCGATTGATCTGGGTTCCAACAGCTTCCATATGTTGGTGGTGCGCGAAGTCTCCGGCAGCATTCAGACGGTCGCGCGCATAAAACGTAAGGTGCGCCTGGCTGCCGGTCTGGATAAAGAAAGCCAGCTCTCAGCCGAAGCGATGCAGCGCGGCTGGCAGTGTCTGAAACTTTTCTCCGAACAGTTACAGGATATTCCCCCCGAGCAGATTCGCGTGGTTGCCACTGCCACTCTGCGTCTTGCCGCAAACGCGCAGGATTTCCTCGCCACCGCTGAACAGATTCTGGGTTGCCCGATCAATGTGATCAGTGGCGAAGAAGAAGCGCGCCTGATTTATCAGGGCGTGGCCCACACCACGGGCGGTTCCGATCAGCGTCTGGTGGTGGATATTGGCGGCGGCAGCACCGAGCTGGTGACGGGCGAAGGCTCCCATGCCACCGCGTTGTTTAGCCTGTCGATGGGTTGCGTTACCTGGCTGGAGCGTTACTTCAGCGATCGCCATCTGGCGAAAGAGAATTTTGCTCAGGCCGAACTGGCCGCGCGCGAAATGATCCGTCCGGTTGTCGCGGCTTTGCAGGAAAAAGGCTGGCAGATTTGTGTCGGTGCGTCTGGCACCGTGCAGGCGCTACAGGAAATTATGGTGGCGCAGGGGATGGATGAACGCATCACCCTGAGCAAACTGCAACAGCTGAAACAGCGCGCCATTCAGTGCGGCAAACTGGAAGAACTGGAAATTGAAGGACTGACTTTAGAGCGTGCGCTGGTTTTCCCCAGCGGCCTGTCGATCCTGATCGCGATTTTCCAGGAACTCAATATCGAAAGCATGACGCTGGCCGGCGGCGCACTGCGCGAAGGACTGGTCTACGGTATGCTGCATCTGCCGATCGATCGCGATATTCGCAGCCGCACGCTGCAAAACGTACAGCGTCGTTTTACCATCGATGTCGATCAGGCGGGACGCGTTCGTCAGCTGGCGGAAAGCTTTTTTCGTCAGGTAAGCGCCAGCTGGAAGCTGGACCATCGATGTCGCGATCTGCTGCTCAGCGCCTGTTCGATTCACGAAATTGGCCTGAGCGTTGATTTTCGTCAGGCCTCGCAGCACGCCGCTTATCTGATTCGCCATCTCGATCTTCCCGGCTATACCCCCGCCCAGAAAAAACTGCTGGCCTGCCTGTTGCAGAACCAGAGCGGCAGCATCGATCTCGCGTTACTGACCCAGCAAAATGCAGTGCCGCCGCGTCTGGCTGAGCGTCTGTGCCGTCTGCTGCGTCTGGCGATTATCTTCTCCAGCCGCCGTCGTGATGACACCTTACCGGCAGTGCGTTTGCAGGCGGACGATGATGCGCTGCATCTGACGTTGCCAGCCGGCTGGCTGGAGGCGCATCCGCTGCGCGCGGAGCTGCTGGAGCAGGAGAGCCATTACCAGTCGTATGTGCATTGGTTGCTGACCATCTCCTGATTGACGCCTATCTCCTTTAACAGCGCGATTTGTCGCCCGGCAGATCGCGCCGCTACGACTCTTTTTTTGCCTTCTCCAGCATGGCGCGCAGTCCGGCGACGCGCGTCTGTCCGGTTTTCATGCGTTCTTCGGCGCTGACCACCTTTTTCTCGCGCTCCCACACCACATCATCCTGCGGCAACTCCAGCAGGAAACGGCTCGGCTCCGGGCGCACCAGCTCGCCATACTGACGACGTTCGCGACACAGCGTGAAGGTCAGCTCCTTCTGCGCACGGGTAATCCCCACGTATGCCAGACGGCGCTCCTCCTCGATATTGTTCTCATCGATGCTGCTCTGATGCGGCAACAAACCTTCTTCCATGCCCACCAGATAAACGTACGGGAACTCCAGTCCTTTCGAGGCGTGCAGCGTCATCAGCTGTACCTGGTCCGTGTCTTCATCGCTTTCACCGCGCTCCATCATGTCGCGCAGGGTAAAGCGCGTCACCACCTGCGCCAGCGTCATTGGCTCATCCAGCTCGCTCCCTTCCAGCATCTCGGTCATCCACTGGAACAGCAAATTGACGTTTTTCATCCGCATTTCAGCCGCTTTCGGGCTGGGTGAGGTTTCAAACAGCCAGCTTTCGTAATCGATGCCGCGGATCAGATCGCGCACCGCATTGATCGGTTCGCGCTCAGCCAGCTGGATCACCTCATTCAGCCAGCCGGTAAAACGTTGCAGATGCTCCAGCCCGCGTCCGGTCAGGGTTTGCCCCAGCCCCATATCAAAACTGGCGTTGAACAAACTCTTGTTGCGCACATTGGCCCACTCACCCAGTTTTTGCAGCGTGGCCGGGCCAATCTCGCGGCGCGGGGTGTTCACAATGCGCAGGAACGCGCTGTCATCGGCCGGATTGGTCAGTACGCGCAGATAGGCGAGCAGGTCTTTAATCTCCGGCCGCGAGAAAAACGAGGTGCCGCCAGAGATACGATACGGGATACGGTTCTGCATCAGCAGCTTCTCAAACACGCGCGACTGATGGTTGCCGCGATAGAGAATGGCGTAATCCTTGTACTGCGTCTTATTGATAAAGTGATGCGCAATCAGTTCACCGGCCACGCGCTCCGCCTCATGCTCTTCATGGTTCGCGGTCAGCACTTTGAGTTCACTGCCGAGGCCCAGTTCAGAAAACAGACGCTTCTCAAATACGTGCGGGTTATTGGCGATCAGAATGTTGGCGGCTTTCAGGATACGCTGCGAGGAACGGTAATTCTGCTCCAGCTTGACCACCTCCAGCGCCGGGAAATCCTCTTTCAGCAACACCAGGTTTTGCGGCCGGGCGCCACGCCACGAGTAGATCGACTGGTCATCATCACCCACCACGGTAAAGCGCGCCCGCGCGCCCACCAGCAGTTTTACCAGCTCGTACTGGCTGGTGTTGGTGTCCTGATATTCATCCACCAGCAGGTAACGGATACGGTGTTGCCAGCGTTCACGTACCTCTTCGTTGCGTTTCAGCAACAGGGTCGGCAGCAGGATCAGATCGTCAAAATCCAGCACGTTGCAGGCTTTAAGGTGCTGATCGTACAACTGGTAGCAATGGGCGAAAATCTGGTCACGCTGCGATTTCGCCAGCCCTGCCGCGCCCTGCGGATCGATCAGGTCGTTTTTCCAGTTGGATATGGTGGAGATCAGCTGCTGCACCAGCGTCTTATCTTCTTCCAGCCACTGCTTGGTCAGGTCTTTCAGCAGCGCCAGCTGATCCTGATCGTCGAACAGGGAAAAGGTAGATTTCATCCCCAGCGCCGCATATTCCCGCTTGATAATCTCCAGTCCCAGCGTGTGGAACGTCGAGATCATCAGGCCGCGCGCCTCTTTGCGTCCCAGCGTCTGCGCCACGCGCTCTTTCATTTCACGCGAGGCTTTGTTGGTAAAGGTCACGGCGGCGATATGGCGCGCCTGATAACCGCAGTCGCGGATCAGGTGAGCAATTTTATTGGTGATCACACGGGTTTTACCCGAGCCAGCACCGGCCAGCACCAGGCAGGGACCGGTGACAAATTCGACAGCACGTTGTTGGCCGGGGTTTAAACGCATAACGGGATTTCACTCAGTTAAGGCACAGTTTGTAGCAGCGTGTTTGATTAACTTGAAAAGAGCGCGATAAAACGCGCCGCTACGAATCCGTGCAGGCAGGTATCAGGCTATAATGCGTGGCGATTATACACAATTGAGACCGAATCATGGCGAAAACCGCGGCGGCTTTACACATCCTGGTGAAGGATGAAGCAAAGGCAAAAGCGCTGCTGGCGCAGCTGGAAAAAGGCGCGAGCTTCCAGCAGCTGGCAAAAAAACACTCCACCTGCCCGTCCGGGCGCAACGGCGGCGATTTGGGCGAGTTTCGCAAAGGCCAGATGGTGCCGGCGTTTGATAAGGCGGTCTTCAGCTGTCCGTTACTGCAACCCTATGGACCGGTGAAAACCGCCTTTGGTTACCACATCATCAAGGTGCTGTGGCGTAACTGATCACTTCTGCTTTTTCATCTGCTGCAACACGTTGCTGCATTGATTGCTTTCGTTATCGCTGGGCGAAATCAGCGCCAGCAGGGCTGCGGCTGGCGCGACCACCGCGCCCAGCGCCACGGCAGCGGCACCACGGGCAATCAGCGGCCCGGCTTTCACCCCGGCATCCGGGTTCTTAAAGGTGCCGCGTACGTAAAGCGGCGAGCGCAGGGTGATAATGCGAATCCCCTTGCTCTCAGGGTCGATCGACAAATCGAGCCGCTCATTGGCGAAGTTGGCGCTGCCGGAGATGTTAATCACCGCATTCTCGGTATCGAACACAAACAGCTGCGGCGTAGCCAGCCCCTGACGAATGTTGAGATCGGTCGCAGCGCAGTTGATACGCACCTCATCATCACCAAACAGCTTACCCACCACATAATTTCCGACATTCAGCCCGGCGATCTCCATCAGGCTGCGGCTGATCAACCCGTCGTTCATCAGCAACTTCAGCTCACCGTTGCTGGTGGCGAGCAAATCCGCCACCGAATTGCCGGTGCCGCTCAGCGTCGCGTCGCCATTCAGCTGGCCGAGGCTGTTCTGCATCGCCTGCACATTGGGGAACAGCTGGCGCAGCTTCAGCTTACGCACATGCAAATCAGCGCGGCCACGCATCGGGTTGTGATCGCCTTCGAGATGGATGGTGGAGTTCAGCGTGCCGCCCGCCATACCAAAACGCAGCGGGTCGAGGCGCAGATCGCCATTATTCAGCTGTAAATGGGTATAAAGATCGCTTAACGGCAGCGAATTGCTGTGTTCGATGCGTTTGCCGCTGAACTTCACGTCGGCATCCATCACGTTCCAGCTTTTGGTATCGAACTTGTCATGCGGCAACACGCGATCGGCGGGCTGCGTCGAGGCATCTCCCCGCTGCGCTTTCGCCTGCTGGGTTTTCTCGCTGCCCTTGCCGGAATTGACGCCGATTAACGGCCCGAGATCGGCCATGCGCAGCTGATTCGAGCTAAGGTCGCCGGTCAGCGTCGGACGCGGTTTACCCTGCCGATAGCTGAGCGAACCGTGAATATCGCTGTCGCCGATATGGCCGTTAAAGTTTTCGTAGTTAAACAGCGGCCCTTTGCCGTCGTTAAAGCGCGCAATCAGATGCCCGTCGGTTTCATACGGCGGCGTATCTGGCAGCAGCACGCCGGTTAAGCCGTACAGATCGGCCAGCGTGTTGCCGGAGAAGCGCAGCCGTACATCCAGGCCGCCGAGATTCAGCGGGTCCTGTAGGGTGCCGCTAACGCGCACCCGGGTGGTGCCGTTGCGGACATCCAGCGCCAGCGGGAACGGTGTGGTCTGGCTGCGCAGCGACAACATGCCGCCGATTTTGCCATCGCCGTCTAAGCGCTGGTTGTTATAAGTGCCGCTCGCCTGCCAGCCGAACACAAAGTCACCGGCCCCTTTCTGCTGATCATCGCCGCCCGCCACCTGCGCATAGGGTACCGGTTTGCCCAGCGGATTGATGGTGACGCTGACGTCAGCTTTGTTGATGGCATCGCGATAGCGAATCTGTCCCTGATCAAACAGGATGTTATCAAGGCGGAAAGACCAGGCCGACGGCGGCGCGCTGGCGTCGCTGCTCCCGCTGTTGGCGAGATTGAAGGTCCAGTTGTTGTGTTTGTCGGCGGTCTGCACCAGCCGGGCATCCGGGCGTTGCAGCTTGATCCACGGCAGATAAACCTGCTTATGCAGCAGCGCCAGCGGCGACAAAGTCGCTTCCACACGCTGCAGGTGCACCATAGTGACATCAGGAATAGCCGGAGGGTTACCCAGCATCACATCGTCGGCATGTACCTGCGGCCAGGGCACCCAACTGCGCCAGCCAGGTTCGGCACGATTGCGTACCCAGGCCACGCCAAGATCGCCACGAATGGCGAAAGGTCGATTCAATTCTGCCGAGACTTTCTGGTTGATGGTTGGTTTCAGGCGGTTCCAGTCAAAGGTCGCAATCAGGACCACCACCACCACAACCAGCAACAAAAAAATCCCAATTACCCAACTCAGGATTTTTCCTGTACGTGACATGCTGCTTCCTCCTTGCCCTTCCACGTCTCACTTAAAGATAGTCGAGACGGTCAGGAACGGCATCAGGGAAGCGCCAGCGCCATGTTTTCCAGTTCGGTAAAGGGGACCGGGCGGGAGAAGAAGTAGCCTTGCGCGGCCATCGCAGGCGAGCTGCGCACCTGTAGCCACTCCTCTTCCGTTTCCACGCCTTCGACAATCACGCCGTTGCAATAACGGTTAATCAGCGCCAGCAGCATGGAGAACAGGGTGCGGCCTTCATCGCTGGAACGCAGCAGGATAAACAATTCACGCGATAGCTTGATGTAGTCGTAGCGCAGTTCGGTCAGGGCGGAGAAGTTTGCCATGCCGGAGCCAAAATCATCCAGCCACAGCGGCCCGAGTTCCGGCATCTGCGCAATCATCTCTTCCTGCGGCAATGCATGATGTTCAGTGAGTTCAAAACGCACCCAGGGCAGCTGAGCAATCAGGCTGCGGATTTGTGGATGCTGCTGGATCGCCAGCAGCGTGGGACCATCAATATTGACTGAGGCCACCAGCTGACGCTGACAAAAAACCGCTGACCACTGCATCAGCAGCTCCAGCTGCTCCTGCACCACATCAAGACGCTGCGGGATTTCCAGCGCGTCAAAATAAATTTCCGGCGAAAGTCGTTTCTCTGGTGCGGACGGATGCGTCACCGCAGTCAGTAATTCAATAGCCAGTAGGCGGCCCGAGACCTGGTAGATCGGCTGGAAAGTATAGAATCGTTGGCACTGCTGCCAGAAGAGACGCGTTTCCTGTTGTTGTTCCAGTTCAATTGAAGAAGGCAGCCGATGACTCAAATTCTTCATCACCATGGTTTTTTCCTGGTTGGTGGTGAGTGCCTGCAAATAGCATCTCAGCGGCAAGTATCGGCTATCACCTGGATAACTTTATAACCTGAGCAGCCACAAGAGGCCTTGAGTGTAACAGCGGATGTCACACTTAATCGGCAAAACAAGCCAGGGTTTGGCCGCTAAATCGCCGCTGAAAGGCCACTTTAGCGCCTTAAGTCGAATTAAAACACCGTTTTAAAAAACATTGACGACTGCCATACCAGACGCGAGACTAGGGGCAGAATTCACTACAGGCCGAAGACCATGACGCAGAAGAAAATCGCCATCATTGGCGAATGCATGATTGAGCTGTCCGAAAAAGGTGAGAACATCAAACGCGGTTTTGGCGGCGATACGCTAAACACCGCCGTGTATCTGGCGCGCCAGTCCTCTGCATCGCAGCTGCGCGTGGATTACGTTACCGCACTCGGCACCGACAGCTTCAGTGACCAGATGATCGCCGCCTGGCAGCAGGAACAGGTGCAGACGGATTTAATCCAGCGGCTCGACAATAAAATGCCCGGCCTGTACTTCATCGAAACCGACAAACACGGCGAGCGTACGTTCTGGTACTGGCGCAGCGACGCGGCGGCGCGTTACTGGCTGGACAGCCCGCAGTCGGACGCCATTTGCCAGCAGCTGGCGCACTACGATTATCTCTATCTCAGCGGCATCAGCCTGGCGATTTTACCCGCCGCCAGCCGCGAGAAACTCATGGCGCTGCTGAGCGCCTGTCGCCACAACGGCGGCAAAGTGATTTTTGATAATAACTACCGCCCGCGCCTGTGGGCAGACAAAACCAGCGCGCAGCAGGCGTATGCCGCGATGCTGCAAAACACCGACATCGCCTTTCTGACGCTGGATGATGAACATCTGCTGTGGGGCGAACAGCCGCTGGAAGCGGTGATTGCGCGTACGCATGACGCTGGCGTACAGGAAATCGTTATCAAGCGCGGGGCGGACTCCTGCCTGGTGGCGCTTAACGGCGAGCTGCTGCACGATGTGCCTGCCATCCGGCTGGCGAAAGAAAAAGTGATCGACACCACCGCGGCCGGTGACTCGTTCAGCGCGGGCTATCTGGCATTGCGCCTGCAAGGCGCAATGCCAGATGCCGCTGCCGCACGCGGCCACCTCACCGCCAGCACCGTTATTCAGCATCGCGGCGCAATTATCCCGCTCAGCGCCATGCCGCAATAATCAGCACACGCCCTGCCAGTCGGGGCGTTTTTCTCTTCAGTCCGGCTAACGCACCTGCTGCATGAATTTGCCTTAACGCAGCATTTATTCCTGCCAGTTTCTGCTATCGCCTGCGGCGATCCATTTCTGTGCCAGAAAGCGCAAAAGCGCTTTAGCCTCGCTTACGATCTAATTTTAAATTCAATGCGTTATAGCAACTAAACGCAGCGCCAGGCATTGTCCGAATCTGCCCAAATTCTCCGCTTTCGGCTGGACGATCGCTGCAAAAAAGACCATGTTTTAATCAACAACAGCAGGATGCTGTTTCTCCGGCCGCGACCACAAAAACGACAACATGACTCGCTCAGGACAGATTTATGCACACAGAAATTATTAATATCTGGCCGCACGGTGATGCGCCGGGCGCCAGCGACTCACGCGCACAACCGCAGATTGTTGATCTCGCCAAAGAGTACGAACCTTATGATCGTGCCGCCACCGGCGTACGCTGCCCGGAAATGGCGATCTGGCACCCGGAAGATTCCAACGGCATTACGCTGCTGGTCGCCCCTGGCGGCGGCTATCAGCGGGTGCTGATCGACCGCGAAGGCAGCGCGCTGGCCACCTTCTTCACCTCGATGGGCTACACGCTGGCGGTGATGACTTACCGTCTGCCGTACGACGGCCATCACGAAGGACCGGATGCGCCGCTGGCCGATGCCCAGCGTGCGGTGCGCGTGCTGCGCGATCGGGCGCAGCGCGGCATGAATGGCAAATATATTGTGATGATGGGCTTCTCTGCGGGTGGTCACGTTGCGGCCAGCCTCGGTACCCGCTTCGGGGAGAAAATCTACCCGGTGCAGGATCAGGCCGATAGCTTCTCGCCGCGCCCGGATGCGATGGTGCTGCTTTATCCGGTGATCAGTATGCGTGACGGCCTGGCGCACGAAAGCTCGCGCACCCGCCTGCTCGGCGCCTGGCCGGATCAGAAAAGCATTGATGCCTATTCGCTGGAAACGCGGGTGCACGCGCAAACGCCGCCGACGTTATTAATTCACGCGGCGGACGATGAGACGGTATCGGTGAATAACAGCATGGTGTTCTTTAGCGCGCTGCGCGAGAACCACGTTCCGGCGGAAATTCACTTCTATCAGAAAGGCGGCCACGGATTTGGCATCCGTGGCGTGGCAGATTTGCCGTTAGCCAGCTGGCCGATGCTGGTGACCGAGTGGCTGCGGGCAAAAACCTGAGGCTTATGACGATGGCGGAGCCAGTTCACTCCCGCTGGCGCTGCCGTCGCTTTTGCTGTCATCCGTGCTGCCAGACGCGGCAGGTGCCGCTGGCGGGGCCATCACTTTATCCCAGCCCTCCTGCAACATCTTCACATTGGTTTCCGGCTCGCCTTCCGGCTGAATCAGCACCATGGTCAGTTCCTGAGTCAATTGCTGACGCAGTTCCTGATTAAGCTGATCGCGCGTTAAACCGCCGAGAAACGCCTGACGCAGTTTCTGATACTGTTCCGGGGCGATATCCACCACCGCGTTTTGCTGCGAGCGCAGGCGCTGGCCCATCAGGATATCGGTGTCGGTGCGCGCATAGGTCGCAAACAGCTTGTTCAGCTCCAGCAGCTTCTGCGCCATCAGAGCATCAAACTCCTCCTGCGGCAGACCTTTATCACGTACCGTCGCCAGCTCTTTCGCCACCAGGTTCATATTCTGCGCCAGCGTGGCATTCGGGCTATCCATATTGATGGCGCACTGCGCGCGCTGATACAGCACCCGGCAGTCAAAACCGACCTGCACGTTCTGCGCTTTGTTATCAGCCAGCACGCGCTGGACGTGCCAGAACAAGGCTTCGCGCGCCAGATCGCTCTGCCAGTAATGTTGCAGATTCTGCGAATCACGAATCGGCTGCCATGCGTTGTCCCACACCAGCGACAGGCGATCCTGACTCATCGCGCCATTAACCAGGTTTACCGGTTGATGCGGCAACGGAGACAGCGTTGGCAGCGCCGCCGGCGAAGCCCGCTTGCCCTGCAACGGCGCGAACGCTTTGTTGATTTGCTCCGCCAGGCTGCGGCTATCCACATTGCCGACCACGTACAGCGTCATGCCATCCGGGGTGTACCACTGCTGATAAAAATTCTTCAGCTGGGTCATATCCACCGGGGCGCGCGGCTGTTCGCCGGGATCGTGCGCCAGCATTGCCGAGCCTTTCAGGCGATAGCGCCACCACACATCCTGGGTGTTGGGCGGCCAGGTGGCGATGGGATCGGACACGCTAAGCGCGGTCGACACCACCTGCTCATTGATAGTCATCTTGCCTGCGGTGGCCGACAGCCAGTTAAGCGCTTCTTTCAGCAGCTCCGGGCGGTTATTCGGCAGGCTGAGATTGTATTGGGTGAAATCGTACGACGAAATGGCGGGCGGCAGCGGACGATGCGGATCCATCGCCTGTTGCCACAGCGCGCGTTGCTGATTGGTGTCGAGCGCGGTGTTATGTACCAACGCCAGACGTGGAATCAAATGGCTGAAACCTGTTTGCTGCGCGCTTTCCACCAGCGAACCGGTGTTAACGATCAGGCGCAGCTCAATACGATCGCTGGGACGCTGTGGTGTGGTCAGCAGCTGCCAGCTAAAGCCATTGTCCAGTTTGCCTTCCTGCCAGGCGGGATCGGGCTGGAGCATCTCAGCGTGTGCGCCGAAACAGGATGCCGCCAGCAGCCATCCGCCAACCAAAAGCCGAATTCTGGTGCCCTGCATGTGAACCCCTACTCAAACAGATCAACACTCGTTATCACGGCACGTACGGTCACTCGGGGGTGACCGGCGCGGCATTTTGCCGCCACGTTTATTAGAACAATCGACTCTTTGACCACAGGAAGGTCAGGATGTCGCGCAACGAGGTGAAAAACCGGGAAAAAAATCAATGGGGTTTATTATGCAAATGCCCGCTGTGAGGGCAAGTCACAGCGGGCATTTCCCGGCAAATTAACGCAATTGCTGCGTTACAGCGAGGATTCTGATGCGTTTTTCGCCTTTTTCGCTGAAGAAAGCGTCTCATTCAGCTGCTGCTCATCCAGCTGACCGACCCACTTCGCCACTACCACCGTCGCCACACCATTACCCACCAGGTTGGTCAGCGCACGGGCTTCTGACATAAAACGGTCAATACCCAGAATCAGCGCCAGACCCGCCACCGGCAGGTGTCCCACCGCAGACAGGGTGGCCGCCAGCACGATAAAGCCGCTGCCCGTCACCCCGGCCGCGCCTTTCGACGACAGCAGCAGCACCACCAGCAGCGTGATCTGATGGATGATATCCATGTGCGCGTTAGTCGCCTGCGCGATAAACACCGCCGCCATGGTGAGATATATCGAGGTGCCGTCGAGGTTGAACGAATAACCGGTCGGGATCACCAGCCCCACCACCGACTTCTTACAGCCGAGGCGTTCCATTTTATCCAGCATCCGCGGCAGCGCGGATTCCGAAGAGGAAGTGCCAAGCACGATCAGCAGTTCTTCTTTGATATAGGCGACAAACTTAAAGATGTTGAAGCCCGCCACGCGGGCAATCAGACCCAGCACCACCACCACGAACAGAATACAGGTGATATAGAAGCAGATAATCAGCTGACCGAGCTGCACCAGCGAACCGACGCCGTATTTGCCGATGGTGAACGCCATCGCGCCGAATGCCCCAATCGGCGCCAGACGCATAATCATATTAATGATGCCGAAGATGACTTTTGAGAAGCTCTCAATCACGTTGAAAATCAGCGTGCCACGGTCGCCGAGGCGATGCAGGGCAAAACCGAACAGAATCGCAAACAACAGCACTTGCAGGATGTTGCCGCTGGCGAAGGCGCCAATCACGCTATTCGGAATCACATCCAGCAGGAAGGCCACCACGCCCTGCTGCTCCGCCTGCTGCGCATACATCGCCACCGCTTTGGCATCCAGCGTGGCAGGGTCGATATTCATCCCGGCGCCCGGTTGCAGCACGTTAACCACGATCAGACCAATAATCAGCGCGATGGTGCTGACAATTTCGAAATAGAGCAGCGCCACTGCGCCAGTCCGTCCAACTGCTTTCATGCTCTCCATGCCGGCAATACCGGTCACCACCGTACAGAAAATGACGGGGGCGATGATCATCTTGATCAACTTAACAAAGCCATCGCCGAGCGGCTTCATCTGCGCGCCTAACTCGGGATAAAAATGGCCTAACAGGACGCCGATGCCAATGGCTAGCAGCACCTGAAAATAGAGGCTTTTAAACAGCGAAGTTTTCATAACAGGTGTCCAGTGAAGACGGATTGCACCGTCATTTATTTAAAATAGTGATTATGGGGCGGCGTCCGGGAAGACCCTGCCGACCTCTGGAAAATAACATCCGGTTAACAGGATTAATATAGGGTTACATTCCTTACAAAAGTTACAAAACTCCAACTATGAACTGAAACGCTTCAGCAAGTGGAGGAGTGGCAAATTCGTAAGGAAATCAATGAAGCAGGTGATTATTCAGCGTGTGAGGCACGGTTAAGCCAGCGTTGATTGAAAACGGGCAGCGGCAGCGCCTCGGCGTAGAGGTAGCCCTGGCCGATGGTGATACCACGCGCCAGCAGCCAGTCGCGTTGCTCGGCGGTTTCCACGCCTTCGGCAATCACGTCCAGATGGATGATATCGGCGATTGCCGCCACGATGCGCACCATGGTGTCATCATCCGGCAGCACGGCCACAAAGCTGCGATCCATTTTTAACTTGTTGACCGGCAATGACTTGAACTGATGCAGATAGTTAAGGTTGGAGTAGCCCATACCGAAATCATCCAGCGCCACTGCGACGCCGGTCTGCTGCAACGAACGCAGCAGCGCCATAGCCTGCTCGGCATCGCCAATTTGCGCGGTTTCGGTAATTTCCAGCACGAAGTTGCCCGGCGTGATGCGGTGACGTTCCAGCAACCCCTGCAAATGGCTGACCATGCTGGCATCGCGCAGCTGCACCGCCGAGATATTGACGCTGAGCGGGATGTTGATGCCCTGCTTCTGCCACGCGGCAATAATGCGACAGGACTCTTCAAATACCCATCGGCCAATCACCGAAATCACGCCAATCTCTTCAGCGCTGGCAATAAACTCTTCGGATAATCCAAAGCTGCCATCTGGCTGACGCATACGCAGCAGCGCTTCTGCGCCCGCCAGCTCGCCGGTCGCCATATTGATTTGCGGCTGGAGGTAAAGCGCGAACTCCTCGTCCTGCAAGCCCTGCAAAATGTCATGTTCCTGCGTTAAGCGCTTTTGCGCCCGCTCGGTGAGCGCCGCGTCGAAGAACAGAATCTGGTTTTTTCCCTGATGGCGTGCCGACATCATCGCGGAGGTGGCGCGGTCAAGATGCTCGCTGGCGGAGATCGGCGCCTCATCATGCAGCGCGAGGCCAATGCTGGCATTTGGACGCAGCTGCAACTGTTGCAGGTTGACCGGCTGATTGATGCGGATCATCAGGTTGCGTGCCAGCCGCATCGCCCGGAACGGATTGTGCGCACGCTTCATCAGCAGCGCGAAATCGCTTGGTCCGGTCTGCGCCAGTAAGGTGTGATCGTCGATGGTGCTGCGGATTTTCTCCACCAGAGTCAGCATCAGGGTGTCGTGCTGCTCATCGCTCAGCACGCCATTGGCTTCCTGGAGGGTTTCAATGCGGATCACCATCAGCGCCCAGGGTTTGCTGGGGTGACGATGGTTGATGTGCTGGTCGAGCAGCGCCAGGAACAGCGCGCGATTCGGCAGATCGGTAACGGCAAAGTGGGTGGTCAGGCGACTCATCTCATCGTGAATCGACTCCAGCACCTGCTGATTGCGGTTATAGCTGCGGATCAGCATACCAATTTCATCATCGCGATGGCTGTTGGGCAGCGTCAGTTTATGCGTCAGGATCGCCTGCGGCGGCAGCTCCTGCAAATCGCGCGAAATATTACGCAGCGGATGTACCACCAGCCGGTTGATGCACCAGCTAATCGCCACCGACAAAATCAACGCCAGCAGCAGAAAGGTGGTGATCATGGTGGAGAGCGTGCTGAGGATAAATTGATATACCCGTGATGAGTCGGCCTGTAGCACCAGATAGGCGATCGGCTTCGGCAGCCCGGTATGTTCCACCGAATAGAGCGGCACCGTGATCTGCACCGGCAACTCAAACAGGCGCGCCACCAATTTCGGCACCGGCTTCTCGACTTCAAAATCGGCATGAAGGGCCTGGAAGGCATTCGGCAACACCACGTCTGCACGCGCCAGAATGCCAGCGGGTTTCAGGGTGTTAAGGATACGTTCAGCCTGGGGAATATCGCCTTTTAACACCGCTTCAGACAGCGGCTGACGCACGGTATGCGCCACATTTTCCATTTGCTGGGCGTAGTCAATCCTGCGCTGCTGCACAAAATGAAACAACTGGATGACGATAAAAATACAGATGGTAACTAATGCCACGGTTGAGACCGCAGCCATCTGCTTTATCGTTAATGAACGACTGACGCGCAACAAAACTTCTCCTGGCGACTCTAAGCCGTGTTATCAGACAGGAAAATGCGCAGCAAGTATATCCCAGATCACGGTTTTTTTTCGCCGGGAGAAAGTCGCAAAATCGGGGTTCTGCCCGGATTTAACGATTTTATTCGGATTTATATCAGTTGTCAGACGGTCGGGATAAATCCCGACCGTATTAAAACCGCACCATCCTGATACTACTGTGGATAAGCCACCCAGTCGCCGCCGTTGAGGCGAATCCAGGGCTTGCCCTGATACATCATCACCACCGCGTTATCGTTTTCCGATACCACCGGCGTTTGCGGCAGGTTGTCGGTCAGCGCCGACATATTCACATTCGGCGCATTAAACACCTGGCCATCCACCACGCGGGAGACGATCTCGGAAATCGCCAGCATACTGGTCGGGGTATTGATGGTCAGTGGCTGCCCCTGATGCGGCGCCTTCATCCCGATAAAGCTAATTCCCACCGGCACATGGGTAATCGCCGGGCTGGGAATATCGCGCAGGCCGGACATCTGCATCTTGTCGCCCTTCAGCGCCGCACCATGTTCCGGCACCACCAGCACCATCACGCGACGACCCGATTTTTGCAGATTGGTCAGGAAGGTATCGAGCTGGTCAAACAGCACTTTGGCGCGCGGCTGCCAGTCCGCCGTACGGGTGCTGCCCAGTTCTCGCGTGCCGTCATGCAGCGGGATCAGGTTATAGAAAGTCGCACTGCGCGCATCGCTGCTTTTGCTGCGATCATCCAGCCAGCGCTGCATCAGCTGACCATCATTGAACACCGTCGAACCATCAAAGGAGGTCAGTTCTGGTGCGATGCCTGCCTGTGACATCAGCGGAGCCTGCACATCACCATACTCGCGCAGCTCTTTCAGATAGTTACCAAACACGCCGGTGTGGTCCATCATCAGTTCCTGTTTAAAGCCGAGCTTCGCAAGATTATCAAACAGATAGCAGCGTTGATCGGTGGCTTTATACAGGTCGCTATGCGAGGTCTGCCCACAGCTGGCGCGGAGCAGACGGATGCCCGCCGGGCCGCTGTAGCCGGTGGCTGAATTGTAGTTATTCAGCACGATGTCGAAGTGGCTCCACAGCGGATGATTGCGCAGCTGCGCCACGTCCAGATCGGACCATGACAGCGAACAGATGTTGATCACCAGAATATCAAACGGCTGCGAATCGGCGGGCAGACTATCCGGGAAATGCGTCGCGCGCTGCCGCTCGCTGTCGTAAAAACGGCTCAGCCAGGCGGTGAGATTGGCGCTGGTCGGCGGCGCGGATTGATCGAGCGCATCTGGCGTTTTGCCCGCAGCGGCAGGCGGCTGATTAAGCACCACCTCTGGCGTGGCGGCTTTACCCGGCAGCAGGGAGAAAGAGGGGCCGGCCAGGGTGACGACGTTAAGCCAGATCAGCAGCAGCGATACCACGACCGTGATGCGAATCCATTGTGCGACGAACATATACAGCACCAGCAGCACAAAGATGGCACCGAGCATCTGCCAGTTGATAAAGCGGTCGAGCAGATCCAGCAAATAGGCGGTGGAGAATCCCGCCACCTGATCGCCCTGGCTGAGAATCGAACTGAGGCCAGGCAGCCAGGTATCGTGCCAGAACAGGCCAAAGCCAATCGGCAGCGAAATCCAGTTACGTAGCCGATGCCAGCGCAGCGGCGGCAGCGGAAACAGCAGCCAGGCGAGGAACACCAGATTGCTCAGCGCATGAAAATTCAGATAGCCGTACCACAGCAGACCAAACTTAATAAGAAAGTAGAAGTTCCAGCCGCCGAGGCCGCGCCACTCTGTTCCGCGCAGCGACCAGCCGCTTGCCGAAGGTTTATTATCACTCATTACGGTTTTGTATCCGTTTTCGTCGTATTCCGTTGCCAGACTCCCTCAGACTTCAGCGCGCGTGCCGGCAGCAGCCGCATCAGCAGGCTATTGCTGCTACGCGGCAGCCAGCTCGCCCACAGGGATTTAAGAAAAAGCAAAATCAATAACAGCAGGATGATGACCTGCACCCAATCCATTAGTGTCATCAGGACTGCGCTCCATCAATATTCAGGGTAATCGGCTGCGGAACCTGCGCCGCACGCGTATGCGCTGCCGACGGCGAGGGCGCGGCTGGCGCGGCAACCGGCGCTGTCGGTAATTCATGCATGGCCACCGGCGTCAGCTGACTGATTTTGTGCACTTCCGACAGAATCTGGTTGTCCTCAAACCACACCATTCGGTTGCTGAACAGCTCATCATGCGGCAGTGAAAAAATCGATTTCAGCGCAATATCCAGATCGTTAAAACGACAGGAGGAGAGGAACAGGTAGATGCGATCGTCAAGCAAGGTCACCAGATCGCCGAAGCGACGGGGTTTGCACAGGGACAGAACCTGCTCCGGCTTCAGCTGCGGCACCGGACGCAGCGCCACCATCAGCCCCTTATCATTCTCCGGCAGCAGCGTGTTGCTGATCAGTTTTTGCACCGCGCCACAGAAGCCATCCAGCGGCAGATAGCCGCGCTGCTGCAACGGCTGCAATGCCTGCATCAGCGCGGGCAGATCCGCCGGGACATGGCGGGCCAACTGCTGCCCCTGAATCCCTTCCAGCGTGGTAAGAAAACGCGACAGCGACGCCGCCGCGGGCACGATGGTATTGATGCCGCAGGCCAGCAGCAGGCGCTCATCACTGTAGCGCAGGCTGGTGTTCATCTCGCGCACCACGATTTTTAACGCGTTACCGCGCGAACGGCGCAGACTATGGACCATTTTCGCCAGCGTGGTGATGTCATGGTTGTGGGCCAGACTAAACACGACGGTAGCGGCGTTGGCCTGCTGTGCGCGCGAAAACACCCCATCGTTATCACTGAACAATCGCCACTGTACCGACAAGGGCGGCGCCCCTTCCAGCACGCTCTGCTCAGCAAGAAACTGATGTTCATCATTGAGGCTGAGCGGGATATTTTGCTCGTCGTCCTGCGCGGCAATAAACTGATTATCGGCAAAACGCAATCGGATAGCGCGGTCAGCTAACAAACGATCGGCGGAATACCACCAGTTAATTCGATATTGCCAGCTATCCTGTTGAAATTCTAAATGTGCGACACCATCAAGCTGGCGAAAATAACGTTGCAGATAATTACGCAGGTTCATTATTGAAGCACCTGAGCTAATCAGCAGCAGCGTCATTTGTTTTTCTATTAACAAACGACGCATACGTTTTAGCCACAATGTCAACTCTTCCGGGGAAAATTTTCCCCAATGCGCGGCATTACTATAAAACAGCACCATGCCATTGCGATTATTCAATACGCGTGCAAAATCGCTTTGCAAGCGTTGCAAACTGATTTTATTGGCCGGTAGCGAAAATAAAGGAATTCGGGCCGGGCCACCCGCGGGTTCAGGCGTCAGTAGCGCCTGAGGTTTTTCATCCGAGCTAATCAGGGTAATAGCCTGCTGATGGCTAACCACCTGACGCAGCAACGATCGCGCATCCTCCTGCCGCTGGCAGGTGATCCAGTAAAGTCCTGGCGTCTGTAGCGTGATTAATTCCTGTTGAACCTGTTGCAGGCCGAGCGCATAGTGATTTTTCATATTTGATTCGCGATCTGTACAATCCAGGCTAGTTTATTATAGACGGCGAGTAATGGAACTGTTGAAATAAAAAAAAGCGAGTTATCTCCAATCACATTGACCTGTGAGAAGGCTAAACGTTTGCCAAAACGTTAACCTGCTCTAAGAAATATAATCATTGTTCATGCGTTGTCGTATTTTGGTGACAAAAAAGTAATGAAAACCGAAAATGCTTTTTCTCTGATCTCATCAACCAATGAAGAACAGGATGACATTAATGCCCTGAGCGAGGCCTTTTCATTGAAGGCATTTCGCTACATTGATATTGCCAGGGAAGAACGCCTGAATACGATATTGTCCTGCTGGCCGCTGCTACAGGAATTAACTGCCGCACAGGAGCAGGAACGCTAATGCCGATCATTGCTCTCCAGGGATTGCGTGGCGGCTGCGGTGCCACCGCGCTGAGCGCCGCGCTCGGCTGGGCGCTGAACGCGTTACAGGAATCGGTGCTGGTCATCGATCTTTCGCCTGCCAATCAACTGGCTACCCATTTCAATCTTGCCCTCAGCGAGGAAGCCGGATGGATGCCTGCGCGGCTCAATCAGCAGCCCTGGCAACAGACGGCGCAGCGTTATCGCCCCGGACTGGATTTTCTGCCTTTTGGCGCCATTTCCCATCAGCAGGCATTAAGCATTCGCAGCGCCGAAGAGAAATTAGCTTCACCGCTGCTTAACGCTTTTGCGGCCCTGAAATCCCAGTACCGCTGGCTGATTATTGATTTACCGGCGGACCTCTCCGCCTGGCATCTGCCCTTTTTATCCGCCGTTGATCGGCTGGTGCAGGTGCTGACCCCGGATGCCAACTGCCAGCTGCGGCTGCATCATCCGCGTTTTCTGCCGCATACCCTGTTTTTAATCAACCAGTTCAACGCCAACAGCAAGCTGCAACAGGATCTGCATCAGCTATGGATTAGCTCGCTGAAAAACCTGATTCCACAGGTGATCCATCGTGATGAAGCGCTGGCAGAGGCGCTGATGATGAAGCAGCCGCTGGGTGAATATCGCCCTCATGCGCTGGCCAGTGAAGAGGTCAACACCCTGGCAAACTGGTTGCTGCTCAACGTGGCGGGAGCGGAAAAATGAATCCGCTGCGCTGGCTGTTGATCCCACAGGCCTGGCAGGCGCTGCAACAGCGTGCCGCCTCGGCACGCAGGCAGGGCGCCAGCTGGCCGACCATCAGCCTGCATCTGCTGTGGTGCGTGCTGGCCTGGGCGCTGTTACGGCTGGAAACCCCCAGCTGGCAGCGTATTCTGCAACAGCGTCAACGTTACTATCCGCAAATTTCGCCGCAGCGTCCGCGTCCGCTCGATGTCCTGCGCTACGCGTTACAAAGCCTGTGGCTGCTGCTGGTGCTGCCGCTCGACAACAGCGCACGCAGCGAACGCAAACGCCTGAATGCATTTCGGCCGTTGTTTCGCTGGCGTCAGCGGTTATATCAATGGCTTGGCGCGCTACCCACGCGGCTGGAACGGCACAACCTTATCCACCGCAGCGAGAAGCGCCTGCAACGTATGTCTCCGCGCCTGCGTCAGCTGCTGTTTATGATGGCCGCCATTGGCGCCGGCCTGCTGGCGCTGCTCTGCATTTCACAGCCGTTTGGCATCATGACGCAGTTTGTCTTCGTGCTGCTGCTGTGGTGTCTGGCGATGCTGGTGCGGCGCGTACCGGGGCGCCTCTCCACCATCATGTTGATTGTGCTGTCGCTCACCGTCTCCTGCCGCTATTTGTGGTGGCGCTACACCGAAACCCTCAACTGGGACGATCCGCTCAGCCTCGGATTCGGTCTGCTGCTGATCGGCGCGGAAACCTACTCCTGGACGGTGCTGGTGCTGGGCTATTTCCAGACGCTGTGGCCGCTGAATCGCCATCCGCTCTCCATGCCGCCGGAAATCAGCAGCTGGCCGAGCGTCGATATTCTGGTGCCGACGTTTAACGAGCCGCTCAGCGTGGTGAAACCCACCATCTATGCCGCGATGGGCATCGACTGGCCGCAGGAAAAGCTGAATATCTACATTCTCGACGACGGCACGCGCGAGGAGTTTCGCGAGTTTGCCGCCAGCGTCGGCGTGCAGTACGTGGTACGCCCGACCCATGAACACGCCAAAGCGGGCAACATCAACCATGCGCTGAAAACCCGCTGTAGCGGTGAATATGTGGCGATTTTTGACTGCGACCACGTACCAACCCGCTCGTTCCTGCAATTAACCATGGGCTGGTTCCTGAAAGACAC
Organism: Pantoea sp. X-Soil-TKNS-1207; assembly: GCF_059730485.1. Taxonomy (NCBI): domain Bacteria; kingdom Pseudomonadati; phylum Pseudomonadota; class Gammaproteobacteria; order Enterobacterales; family Erwiniaceae; genus Pantoea; species Pantoea sp. X-Soil-TKNS-1207. The sequence continues at coordinate 160,165 of NZ_AP035958.1, read as the reverse complement.
GAAGCTGGGGATGTTGCAGACGCCGCACCACTTCTTCTCGCCCGATCCGTTTGAGCGCAACCTTGGCCGTTTCCGCCAGACTCCGAACGAAGGTTCGCTGTTTTACGGCCTGGTGCAGGATGGCAACGATACCTGGGACGCGGCCTTTTTCTGCGGCTCCTGTGCCGTGCTGCGCCGCACCGCGCTGGAAGAAATTGGCGGTATCGCGGTGGAAACCGTCACCGAAGATGCGCACACCTCGCTGCGCCTGCACCGCCGCGGCTACACCTCGGCGTATATCCGAATTCCGCAGGCCGCCGGGCTGGCGACCGAAAGCCTGTCAGCGCATATCGGCCAGCGCATTCGCTGGGCGCGCGGCATGGTGCAGATCTTCCGGCTGGATAACCCGTTGTTTGGCAAAGGCTTAAAGCTGGTGCAGCGCCTGTGCTATGCCAACGCCATGCTGCACTTTCTCGCCGGGATACCGCGTTTGATCTTCCTGCTGGCGCCGCTGGCGTTCCTGCTGTGTCACGCCTATATCATCTACGCCCCGGCGCTGGCGATCGCCATTTACGTCCTGCCGCATATGCTGCACACCAGCCTGACTAACTCACGTATTCAGGGGCGCTGGCGTCACTCCTTCTGGAGCGAAGTGTATGAAACGGTGCTCGCCTGGTATATCGCCCGCCCCACCACGGTGGCGCTGTTTAACCCGCACAAAGGCAAATTCAACGTGACCGCCAAAGGTGGCCTGGTGGCGGAACAGCATCTCGATTGGGTGATCACCAAACCTTACATGATCCTGGTGCTGCTCAATCTGGCCGGTATCGCGATGGCGTTCTGGCGCATGGCGTACGGTCCGGCCAACGAGATACTCACCATCTGGGTCAGCCTGATTTGGGTGCTGTACAACATGATTATCCTCGGCGGCGCCGTGGCGGTGTCGGTTGAGGCGCGACAGATTCGCGAAGCACACCGCGTCGAGATTGCCATGCCAGCGGCGCTGGCGCGTGAAGATGGCCATATGGTGCCCTGTACGCTGCGCGACTACTCGGACGGCGGCGTCGGCGTCGAGCTGCGTGAAGCGGATGCGTTGAAAGAAGATGAACCGGTATGGCTGCTGCTGCGCCGGGGTCAGCAGGAGTTCAGCTTCCCGTGCCAGGTGCAGCGCGTATTTGGCCGTCGCGCCGGTATCCGCCTGCATCAGCTCTCCACCGAACAACACATTGAATTTATTCAGTGTACCTTTGCCCGCGCCGATACCTGGGCGTTGTGGCAGGACGGATTCCCGGAAGACAAACCGGTCCAGAGCCTTGGCGACATTATGGTGCTGGGCTTTAAAGGCTATCTGCGTCTGGCGGAGTATGGACCGCCACCGCTGCGCCGTTTATTCAGCCTCCTCACCCGGCTGCTGAGGTGGCTGGCGTCACTACTGCCGCAGGGTATTGGCCGCGTGCCAGCTGGCATAAAAACAGAAAACACTCATTAAGTTGATGATATGACCATGACGAGAAAACTAAGTTGGTTCACCGCCCTGTTGCTGAGCACGGCAAGTCTGGCACAGGCCGCCCTGCAACCGGCTGCCCCGGCAGCCCCGGCCGCAGCGGCGCAAAGTCCCCTGCCGGTCATGAGTGAGCTGGTCGATCCCAACGCCCCGCTGCGTGCCAGTCAGCTGGTGTTCAACCAGGTGGCACCGCCACCGGGCAGCATGACGCTACGCGGCACTGAACCCACCAGCCAGATTGAATTCGGCGTGCGCAGTGATGAAGTGGTCACACGCGCGCTGCTGACCCTCAGCTACCGTCCTTCGCCCGCGCTGACCCCCACGTTGTCGCAGCTCAAGGTCTATCTCAACGATGAAATGGTCGGGCTGGTTACCATCACCGCCGATCAGCTCGGCAAAGAGAACCAAACCCAGCTGGCTATCGATCCGCGTTTTATCACGGACTTCAACCGCGTGCGGCTGGAGCTGGTCGGCCACTATGCCAACGTGTGTGAAAACCCGGCCAACAGCACCATCTGGCTGGATATCGGCAAGGAGAGCAAGCTCGACCTGACGCTGCAAAAGTTGCCGCTGAAGAACGATCTCTCCCACTTCCCGGAACCCTTCTTCGACAGCCGCGACAACCGACCGCTGCAACTGCCGATGGTGTTCAGCGCGCCGCCGGATCTGCAACAGCAGCGTGCGGCGGGTATTCTGGCCTCGTGGTTTGGCAGCAAAGCAGCCTGGCGCGGTCAGTCATTCCCGGTTGTCTATAATCAGCTGCCGAAAGATCAACACGCGGTGGTTTTCGCCACCAACGCCAGCCGCCCTGATTTCCTGAAAGATTTGCCGCCGGTGCAGAAACCGACGGTGGAGATGGTCAGCCAGCCGGATAATCCGTACGAGAAGATGCTGCTGATCCTTGGCCGCGATGACAACGATTTGCTGACGGCAGTGGAAGGCATTGCCCAGGGCGAACTGTTGCTGCGTGGCGATACCTCTACCGTGGATGCCGTCAAACTACTGGCCCCGCGCAACGCCTACGATGCGCCGAACTGGGTACGCACCGACCGTCGCACCACCTTTGCCGAACTGACCCAGTATCAGAACCAGCTACAGGCCGACGGCCTGCAACCCAACCCTATCGCCCTGACGCTCAACCTGCCGCCGGATCTGTTCCTGGTGCGCGCACGCGGCATCGATATGGACCTGATTTACCGCTACACCTCGCCGATTCAGCAGGATGGCTCGCGCCTGGCGGTGCATCTGAACAACCAGTTTATGCAGGACTATCCGCTGACGCCGAAGGACACCGCCGGACAGCAGCTGATGCGCATTCCGCTGATGCAGGGCTTGCAGGACAGCAACCGCCAGCTGACCATTCCGGCGCTGCGTCTCGGCGTGGTAAACCAGCTGCGCTTTAGCTTCGACTACGCCAACACCTTTATCGGCGGCACCGCCGATGGCCGTTGCGAAACGGTGACCGCCGTCGGCCATCACGTAGTGATCGACGATAACTCCAGCATCGACTTCTCCGGCTACCGTCATTACATCGAGATGCCGTCGCTGGCGGCCTACGCCAATGCCGGTTTCCCTTACAGCCGTTACGCCGACCTGGCGCAAACCCTGGTGCTGGTGCAACCCAAGCCCAGCAACAACGAAGTCACCACCCTGCTGAATGCGCTTGGCAGCATCGGCGCACAAACCGGCTATCCGGCGTTGCGCGTGCAGATGAGCGACGACTGGAACCAGGCCAAAAGCAGCGATGCCGATCTGCTGATGATCGGCGGCATTCCGGCGGATCTACAGGATGACCGCAAGATCGACCTGCTGGTCGATGCCGCGCGCAGCTGGCTCAATATGCCCGCACGTCCCATCGCCGCACCGAACGTGCCGGTTTCCGCCAGCGACCGCGCGGTCGAGAGCCAGACCACCATCAGTTCGCGCGGGCCAATGGGGGCGATTGTCGGCTTCCAGTCACCGTTCTTTGATCAACGCAGCGTGGTAGCGCTGCTGGCCGACAGCCCGCGCGGCTGGGATCTGCTCAACAATGCGATGCAGGACAGCGGCAAACGGGCGGCGATTTTCGGCTCCGCCACCATCATCCGTGAATCCGGCGTGAACAGCCTGCGCGTTGGCGATACCTATTTCGTCGGTCATCTGCCGTGGTGGGAACGCCTGTGGAACCTGCTGGCGACGCATCCGGTGTGGCTGGCGATTTGCGCGCTGGTGGTCGTGGTGCTGTTTGCTCTGATGGCATGGCGCCTGATGCGCATGGTGAGCCGTCGTCGTCTGGCAGAAGACGATTACGATGAATAAAACGCGTGTACGGCGGGTCGCGCTGCTACTCGGCACCACGCTGGGGATGCTGGCGGGACCGCTCGCCGCGCCGACAGGCCCGCAGGTTTCGCCGGTCGAATGGCTGCTGATGCAGATCCGTACCGGCGAATCGACCAACAAGTACGACCTGGTGCAGCAGTCGCTTTACCGGCTAGAGAAAATCGATCCTGACAACCCGCAGGTGCTGGCGGCGCAGATCCGTATGGCGCTGCGCCAGGGGGATCAGGCCAAAGCGCAACAGCTGCTGGATGCGTTGAAGCGCGTGGCGCCAGAGTCCGCTGCCGCCCGCGAATCGGAAGCCGGGCTGAAACTGATGAGCGGCGAGGGCCGCCAGCAGCTGCAACAGGCGCGGCTGCTGGCGACCGCCGGTCACCCGGCTGAAGCCAAAGCCGCCTGGGATGCGTTGTTTAACGGCGTGTTCCCGGATGTGAATACCGAACTGGAATACTGGCAGCTGGTGGCGCGTTTGCCCGGCCATGAGCTGGAAGCCTGGCACCAGTTGCAGGCGCTGGAGCAGCGCTATCCCGGCAATATTGGCGTGGAGCTGCAACTGGCGCGCATGGCGTTTGATAACAACCAGCCGGGCGAAGCGCTAACCCAGCTGCGCCGCCTCGCCAACCGCGACGGCGGCCGCGATGCGGCGTCCGAGCTTTGGCTGCAACAGATCCAGAATCAGCCGGTCAGCGACCGCAGCGTCGCCAGCCTGCAACAATATCTCACCGTCTTCACCTCCGGCGATGCGCAGCAACGCGGCCAGGAGGAGCTGACGCGGCAGCAAAAGCTGCTGGCCGATCCGGCGTATCGTCAGCGTATGCGCGGCCTGGCGCTGGTGGATGCCGGTGGCGGCGCGGGCGCGATTGCCGCCCTCAGTGCCGCGCTGAAAGCCAACCCAAACGATGCCGAGCTGATGGGGGCGATGGGCCAGGCGCAGGCGCGCGCCAATAACCGTGCCGCCGCCATCAGCTGGCTGGAAAAAGCGATCCAGAATGGTCAGGCCAGCACCCAGGTCGGCAAGTGGCAGTCGCTGCTGCAAACCAACCGCTACTGGCTGGCGATCAACAACGGCGATAATGCCCTGAAGAACGGCGATATCGCCGGGGCAGAACGTCAGTATCGCAACGCTCAGGCGATCGATAACCGTGACAGCTGGGCGTTGATTGGTCTTGGCGATGTCGCGCAGGCGCGGCATAACAGCGCGCAGGCCGAACAATACTGGCAGCAGGCGTTGCGCATCGACCGCGGCAACACCACGGCGGTGCGTCGTCTGGCTGCGCTCTATCAGCAGCAGTCGCCGGCGCGGGCGATGGCCTTTATTAATGGGCTGCCCGCCGCGCAACAGCGCACGCTGGCCGATACGCTGCATTCCCTGCGCAGCGACAGTCTGCGCGCCGAGGCCGATGCGCTGGCGCAGCAGGGCCAGTGGCGCCAGGCGGTGGTGAAATATCGTCAGGCGGCCCAGGACAATCCCAACGACATTTGGCTGTCGTACCGGCTGGCCGGCGCGCTGCGCAGCAGCGGCGAGAACGCCCAGGGGCATGAGGTGATGAACGCCATGGTGCGTCAGCATCCGCAGGACCCCGCCGCGTTATACGCCTGGGCGCTGTGGCTGTCGTCCGGCGATGAGGATGATGCGGCGTTAGCGGCGCTGAATCGTCTGCCGCAGACGCGCTGGGATGACAACATGCATGAGCTGGCCGACCGGCTGACGCAGCAGAAAGTCTTCGCGCGCGCCACCGCACTGCGCGACGGCGGCAACGAAGCGGCGGCAATCGCGCTGCTGCAACGACAGCCCGCCTCGCCACGCCGCGATATCACCCTCGCCGACTGGGCGCTGGAGCGCGGCGATGCGCGCACGGCGCTGGCGGGTTATCAGCAGGTGTTACGTCAGGATGCGAACAACAACGACGCCGCACTGGGCCGTATCGAAGCCCTGATTGCCCTGAAGCGCCCGCAGGAGGCCCGTCAGGCGCTGCAAAAATTGCCGGACAGCGTGGCGCAGGAGAGCATCAACAGCGCGCGCCGCGTGGCCCTCGCCTGGCAAAACAGCGGCGACAGCGCGCGTGCGCAGCAGCTATTTACCGATCTGAAAACCCGTGCTGCAAAAGAGGCGCCATCGCAGAGCAAAGCGCTGGTGTACCGCGATGCGGCGCGGCTCGAAAACCAGCGCCACCAGCCGCAACAGGCGCAGCAGGATTATCGGCTGGCGATGGTCGCCAGCGGCATCAGCCCCGAGATCCCCCAGGATAACGACAGCTACACCCGACTGACGCGCAATCAGGCGCAGGATGACTGGCTGAAACGCGGTATCCGCAGCGACGCAGCCGATCTGGCGCGGCAGCAGGACACCACCGTCACGCTGGAGCAGGATTACTCGCGCAACAGGGGCACCGGCGGCACCTCCGATTTCACCGCCCACACCACCATGATGCAGGCGGAAACTCCGCTGGCTGATGGTCGTAGTTTCGTTCGCGTCGATCATGTGCTGGTCTCCGCAGGCACCTTTGCCAGCGAAAACGGCAGCCACAGCGCGCTGTTTGGCAGTTGTAACGATGCCAATTCCGGCGGCTGTCGCCGCGACTTCACCCAACGTGACGAAGGGACGTCGATTGGCGTCGGCTGGCATAACGATCGCTGGTCGGGCGATCTCGGCACCACCCCACTGGGCTTTACAGAGACCAACTGGGTCGGCGGGCTGAGCTGGAAAACCGATGTCGATGATATCGGCGTCACGCTTACCGCCTCACGCCGTCCGATCTCCAGCTCGCTGCTGGCCTATGCTGGCGCACGCGATCCCGCGACCAATGGCGGAAAAACCTGGGGCGGCGTGGTCGCAACCGGGGGTTCGCTGGGGCTGAGTTACGATCAGGGCGGCGCGCATGGCGTCTGGGCTGACCTCAGCGCGCATCAGTTAACCGGCGACAACGTGGCGGATAACACGCGGGAACGTCTGATGGCGGGTTATTACTACAAGCTGATCAACGAAGATAACCGTCGCGCCACCGTCGGCCTCAACAGCATGTTGTGGCATTACCAGAAGGATTTGAGCGATTACACCTTTGGTCAGGGTGGCTACTACAGCCCGCAGCAATATCTGTCGTTCTCGGTGCCGGTGACGTATCGCCAGCGCACCGATAACTGGTCGTTTGATGTGGGCGGGTCGGTCTCCTGGTCGCATTCGCAAACCGATGCGCAGCAACGTTATCCGGTTAATCCCGGTTTTGAGCTGGCATCGAATCCAACGTCTGACAGCAGCTCCGGCAGCGGTTTCGGTTATACCGTGCAGGCGGTGGTGGAGCGTCGCGTCACGCCGCACTGGTTTGTCGGTCTGGGGATGGATATCCAGCAAGCGAAAGATTACACGCCGAGCCACGGCTTGCTGTATGTGCGTTATTCGATGGCGGGCTGGGACGGCGATATGGATATGCCGCCACAGCCACTGATTCCGTATGCGGATTTTAAATAATTACATCAGGCCGGGATAAATCCTGTGGCGTGCGGGCGTTGGCAGGGTCGGGATTTCTCCCGACCGAACCCAACATCAACGCTTTTCCTGATACGCCAGCCAGGTCAGCAGTTGCAGGCTGGACGAGAAATAATTCTGATTCGGCGCCAGCTGATCGCTGAGATAACCGGTTTCGCTCAGGGTCAGGTCGCGGATCGCCAGCAGACCGCCGTCGAGGTTGTAGGGGGCGGGCGTATTCGCCAGCACATCAAACCACGCCGGAGTCGTCATACGGCCATAACCCTGCCACACGCGCTGGAACGGCGTCAGCCGCAGGCTCTGCGGGTCATACCACCAGATATTGAGCGGAATGCGGATCGCGTCATAGCTGAACCGGTTGGAGTACCCCAGCGCCGGAGCGACCGAACCATCGGCATTCAGCGCCACCCAATCCAGCGGAAGACCGGTTTTACCGAAATGCATCTCGCCCAGCAGGGCCATACCGTCGTCAATCAGCTGATTCCAGATGCGCAAATGGCTCTGCTCAGCAAACTCACGCCAGGCGGCAAACAGAAAGTACGACGGATTGAGTACCACGTAGCTGGTTTTATTAAAGCCCTGCGCGCCCGGCAACATCACTTTATGCCCGGCATAGGTGATCACCGTTTGTTTCACGATGGCGCGCTGGATGCGATCCGATGCCTGCTGATAATTGCTGCCCGACCACTTCTGCGCAGCGCGCTGCAACGCCCAGGCAATCAGCACGTCGCCGTCTGACGCGTTATTTTTGTCGGCAATAGGATCGGTGGCACCCGGCGTGTAACGCCAGTAAAACAGATCGTTTTGCGGGTTGCTAAGATGGCTCTGCGTCCACTGCCACAGCCGGTCAAAGGTGGGGCGATCGTTATTCGCCACCGCCAGCAACATGCCATAGCCCTGGCCTTCGGTATGACTGACATTGTTGTTGGCCGTATCGCTGATACGGCCATCGCTGCTCATAAAGCGACTTTTAAACGTGCTCCAGCCATCTGCGGCCGCCTGTGCGCTAAAAAACATCACCATGAAACAGAGAATCCATTGACGCCAGAACGGCAAAACTCTCATCACAAGTATCCTATTGATATCGGTAGTACAGCGTGCCGCCATCCAGCTTTTCAAGTGTCACCGGCACCGCCGCGCTGCCGCCCTGGGCCTGCAACCACTGCGCATACACGCCCGCCAGCACCGCGCTGAAGGCCAGCTGCCAGCGCTCAACATCCACCTGACTGTCGCCTGCCGGTAACGCGTGATGCTGAATTAAAATGGCGTTGTCCATCGGCTGCAACTGGGAAAAGCCCCAGTTAAACCGCGCCAGCTGCAAATTGATTTCACGCTCCAGATCCTGCACGGTGCGCGTCTCCGGCAAAGGATAGCGCGCCGCCAGCGATTCGCCCACCTGGTTAAGGAAGCCTTCGGCTTCCTCACCGGCGTTATCCAGCATACCTTCAATCATCACGCTCACCAGATCAAACCAGCCTGGCTGATGTGGATGGGTGACGCGGGATGCCAATTGCTCACTCATTAGTTGTCTCCGAACAGGTAACGGAAGTACAGATTGGCTGTGCTCTCGTTGTAATCGCCAAAGGTGTCGTAGCCTAACTGACCGCCAATGGTGACATCTTTGTTGATCTTGTAGTCTGCACCGGCATGAAGGTTATAGCCGATACCGTTTTTGCTCTCGCCATCGTAGTAAGCACTCTTCACGTAACCCGCATCGGCCATGGCTTGCAGCTGCGACTGCAATGACGGATCGTTCGGGAAGTACGCGCTCTTATCCTGGCTGTAGGATTGATACCCCACCGAGCCGCCGATGCTCACTTTCAGGTCATCAAACTTACGCGAGAAGTCGATGGGGAACGATATCGACGCATAGTTCTGCGGGCTGAAGTAACCCCCCTGACCATAGCTGAAGTAGCTAAGGTTTTTCGAGAAGTCCATCCACGACAGGCTCATACCCACTTTCAGCTCGCGATCGTCATAGTGGAACGGACGCACATAGGCACCCGCCGTTGCCTGCACGCTATTGTTGCTGGCGACGTTCTCACCGATATAGCTGTAAGCGCCGGCCCCGGCATAGAACCCGGCATCGCCATTGTCGTAGCTCAACAGCGCGTTGCCGCCGTTTTTGGTGACCTGGCCCCATCGCTGACCGCTCGCCTTATCTTCCGCACCCACGTAAGAAAGCAGGCTGTCGGTCACTGCGCGGCGCTCACCGGTCAGGATCAACGTCAGGAAGTCAGTCAGCTTCGGTGACCACTGGATACCGCCCACCATGGTGCTCAGATCCTGGCCGAGAGGCGTACTGCCAAGGTCGATTTTATAGCTGTCGCCCTTCAGCGCCATATTCAGCTCCACCCCATTACCGCGTTGCGAATCGGTAGAGGAGGACGGCACATCCGTGACTTTGGCATCGCCAGACGCCACCACCGCGCCCTGAATCAGCGAGTTGGTACCGAAGCGACGCCATGCATCGCCCGCCGCGCTACCCGCAGAGAGGGTAATCGGCGTCATGGTGAAGTCGAAACGTGAGTTGCCAAACGGCACCGTGGAGAAGGTCAGCGGGGCTTTGGCTTCGGTCAGCTTACTCAGGCCCGATTCGCCATCACGCCCACGCACCTGCACCTGCCCCTGGGTCCAGGTGCCGGTTTTCTCCTGCAAATCGTCCATCATGTCGTCGATCTGCTTCAGCGTACGACTCTGCTGCACCACCGGGGTGTCGCTCGCCAGCGTCACGCCTTCGGCGCTGCTGGTGGCGTTCGGTGACGACTGCCACGGCATCACCGCGCCGTAGCTGGACGGCGAACGCCCCACCGGCGAGGTGCTGCGGTTGATAAACGGGTTGTCGGCCAGCGCCAGACCACCGACGGTCGGCACGCTGCCGGTTTGTGCGCCCTGCAAGCCAATCAGCTGGCCGCGCGCGGTGCGCAGATAGCTCATCGCCTGGCTGTGTTCGCCGTTGGCTTCCGCCACGCGCGCCAGCAGCAGCAGGCGATCCGGCGACTGCTCGTTGCGCAGGCCGCGCGTCAGGGTATTGGCTTTCTGTACGTCGTTCTGCGCCAGCGCCACGTTGATGGCGCCTTCGCGCGCATCCTGCGTCGGGGTATCCTGCGTCAGCAGGTAGTCATAGACCACGCCCGCTTCTTTATTCATCTTGCCGGATTGATAGAGTCGCGCCATGGCGAACATCAAATCACGGTTCTGCGGATCGTGTTGCAGCGCGCCCACCAGCTTGTCATACGCGGCGGCGTACTGCTTCTGCTCACGCAGACGATCGACTTCGTTGATCACGTAACCGTTGCGAATGCCCGCCAGCTGGGTCGGGGTACTGCGTGCCTGCAATTCCGGGCTGCTGAGGAAGCTCTGCGCTTCGGTGGTCAGACCGGCCTGATTCAGCACCGCCACCTGCGCGGCGTAATCGCCCGCATTGCCCTGCACGCCGCGCTGCATGTTGCTGCGCACCACCGATACCGCCGTGGTGAGATCGCCCGCTTTCGCCAGTTTCTGCGCCAGGTTACCGGCATCTGTCGGGTTCGACGGCGGCGTCGCCGCCAGCGCGCGCAGCGTATTCGCCGCAGCGGCATTGGAACCCTGCGCCAGATACTGATCGGCGGTGTTCATTTGCAGGTTGAAGTTCACACGCTGCGATAAATCGCGCATGTCGCTGCTTTTGCTGCTGGTGGGAATGCGTGCCAGCAACATGCTCGCCTGCTGCCAGGCGCCGCTTTCGCTGGCATTCAGTGCCCCCGCGTACAATTCATTGGTGCTGGCACCGGTACGCATGGTTGGCTGCATAATATTGGCCGCCATCATGCTGTCGCCCTGCCCGCGATAGAGACGCGCCAGGTCGAGACGCAGCCAGCCGTCATTCGGATAACGGGCGATGCCCTGTTGCAGCGTGGCAATGGCCGCCGCGTTGTTGCCCGCCGCCAGCTCGCGCTTCGCCTGCTGACGAATCGGGTCGGTGCTGGTGCCGCGCGGCGCGACGCTCTGGCGCACGCTATCCGGCAGTGACGCCAGCAGCGTGTTGGCTTCGGCGCCGCGGTTCTGCTGACGCAGCACGTAGAACAGGCCTTCTTTCGCGTTACGGTTATCCGGGTCGGTTTGCAGGATAGCCCGGTAGCTCTGCTCGGCCTGTTGCAGCTGGTTGCTGCGACGCTGCACATCCGCGCGGAACAGTTTAGCGGAGACGCCTTTATCGCCCTCCGCCTGCGCCAGCGGTTCGCTCAACGCCAGTGCCTGCGCGCTGTCGCCGTTTTTCAGCGCCTGCTGTGCGGTTGCCAGCTGCGCATAGAAACGCGCATCGTCGGCCTGTTTCTGACGGGTTGCGCTTTGATCGCCGCCCATCTGCGCGGCACGCGTCAGGTAATCTGCCGCTTCGGCATAACGCCCGGCGCGCTGTGCGACATAGCCTAAACCGGCCAGCGCATCGGCATCCTGCGGGTTGGCCTGCAACACTTTCTCGAAGTTGTTCTGGGCGCTGCTGACATCGCCGCTGTTCAGCGCGGTAAAGCCTGCGCCTTTCTCCGCGCCGCCGACATTTTTACGGTAGTAATCCAGCACCGTATTGTCCTGCGGATGGCGTTGCTGCCAGGTCTGGTACAGCGCGGCGTCGGACGCCTGCGGGCCGAGCCACAGCAGCGCCTGGCGCAGCGAGCGGTCGGCATCTTTATTGCCGTCAGCCATGCTCGCCAGCACGTCAATACCTTCGCGACGCGTGGATTCCTGGTAGGTCAGCGCCTTGCCCAGCGCCAGTCTGGCACCGGTATCCTGCGGATGTTCAGCGGAGAACTGACGCAGCGCTTCCACCGCCTGCGGCAGCAGCGAACGATCGCCCGCCATGGTCAGATAATATTCTGCGGCGACACTCGGCGGCGGCTCATTGCCGCTGAAGGTGTTGCGCCAGGTTTGCAACGAGGCCGCGATATTGCCGCTGCGCGCCTGCTGGCGGGCCAGCGACAGCTGCGACTGCGGAATGCTTTGCAGCTGACGGGCGTTGTCCAGCTCGGACAGATGCCCATCGTTCGGCGACACCTGGCTGAGGCGCGCACGCCATTGCGATGCGGCAACGTTGTCGCCGCTTTGTTGTGAATAGAGCGCCAGCAGATACAGCGCCTGGGTGTTGTTTGGCTCCACCATCAGCACTTTCTGCAATGAGGCTTTGGCTAAATCGTCATGCGCTTTCTGGTGCCAGTAAGCCGCCTGATCGAACAACGCCTGCAACGCGGGATTGGTACTCTCGGCCGCCAGCAGCGGCTGAGAGAGTGTCAGCGCCCCCCCCAGAATCAGGGCATGGCGAATACCGGCACTTAACAGATGTTTTTTCATTGTTTTTATCCTTACTTCTTGCCGGACTTGCTATCACCCTGCGGGTTGAGACGTCGCCATGCATGACGTTTCAGCATTACCCAGGCGCCACCACCCACCAGTGCCGAGAGCAGCAGCGCGGCAATCGCCATCAGCACCGAGTGCTGGTTGGCATACCACACCACCATCATGTACCAGGGCATTTCACCGCTCGGGAACTGTGGCCCGACGCGGAAACTGCGGATACCGTTTTCATCGGTGATGATGGCGGTATCGCCACGAATACCGGCGTTAATCCGCGCCGAGTTCAAATCCTGATGCAGTCGCAGCAGCTGGTCATCGCTGGTCGCTACCGTCATCACCACCAGGCGATCCGGGTTCCACGGCGAGCGATAGCTGACAAAGCCGCGCCACGCCTCATTGGAGGAGAAGTAACGATCCGCATCCAGCTGCTGGCGATACCAGTCACCGACCAGCCAGCCACGCAGCTTGTCCCAGGTGGTGGGATCTTTCACCCCCAGCGTGCTGCCGCTGGTTTCATACGGCGTCCCCGCCAGCATCGCCTGATTAAAGGCGCTGTTTTGCGTGGTGCTCACCGTCAGCAGATCGCTGCGCTCCAGACGCGCCAGGTTGGTGCCGCCATTCGGCATACCGAACAGCACCTGGTTCTGCGCCAGCGGCACGCCTGTGGCGTTACCGGCACGCGCCGCCATATCCAGCAGCGTGGCGATCTCCGCATCGCTCGGTTTTTCCGGCAGCATCAGCGTGGTCTGGGCGAAATCCGCCAGACGTGAGAACGGGAAGGAGGCACCGACGAAGTACGACAGGTTCGGCAGCATGGTGAAGTGACGCGTGTGACTTAGGTCGATCGACGAGTCATCTTCGATGCGGCTTTTGATGTTGTTATTCAGCAACACGCCGCATGGCGCATCCGCCTTCGGTTTGATGTTGAAGTACAACGCCAGCTGGTTGTCACCGTAAATCAGGTAAGGATCGAGCTTCAGCGTGTAGTTTTCCTGACGCGCATCGCCACCCAGACGGTGCCAGGCGCTCTCCAGCAGACCGACTTTATTCACCGTCAGGTTGCGCAGGAAGGTGCCGTTCAGCATCACGTTGAGGAACGAATTGTTCTCGTCGATCCAGCTTTCTGACGGGAAGCGATAGTGCAGGTTTACCGGAATGGTATCGCCGTCCCACATAAACAGATCCGGCGCGGCGCGGAAGTTCACGCTCAGCGCATCGTGCCAGATACCGGTGGCGGTCAGGCTCTGATCCTTACGCAGCAGCTCACTCAGACGCACCGGGCGGCTGGTATTGATCCAGCGCGGCGCATCATACGGTTTACGCAGCGCAATCGGCTGCGGCTGGACGTTAAGGTTGCTGGCATCGGTAGTCAGCGGCTGCGTGGTCAGACGGTTGGCCGCCTGACGCAGCTGGGCATCATCCGCCCCGCTCACCAGCAGCAGTTTGTACACCGGGTTGTTCGGGTTATCGACCATCTGCAACGTCGGGCCGTTGGCGGCCGGGAAGGTCAGACCGCCAATTTTATCGCCCGGATGACCGAACAGGATGCCGTTGTGCTCCGGCAGATCGCCGCGTACCACCGGGAAACGAATGCCACGGTAGTCCGACTGAATCCCCAGCCAGGACGCCACCAGCGCGGCCGCGCTGACGGCATCCGGCGTGACGTTAGCGGCAAAGCCAATGCTGACGCTGGCGGGCGTCATGCGCAGCGGATCGAGGAACGGACGCGGGAAGTTACGCAGGCTGGTGCCGATGTTGAGCTGCTGTCCTTCGAGGCTCAGCGTGGTTTTCGGCAGAATCGCTACCTGGTACTGCTGCGCGCTCTCTTTCTCGCACAGCAATTTGTCCGCATCGTTGATCTTGAAACTCAGGTTGTTGCTCGACACCACCATCGCGGCCGGAATATCGAGCTGATAATCGCTGACATCACTGTCGCTGGCGCCGAGCGGCAGCGTGCCCAGCGGCTGACCATTCAGCATCAGTTGCAGCGAGGTATTACGCGCCGCCAGCGCTGCCGAGACGCGCAGCGACAGGTTGAGGCGCGCATTGGTGATCACTTCGTCACTCGGCAGGGTAAACACGATGCCGGACTGCAACTGGCCGCCGGTGAGGATGATGCCCTGCTTCTGGCCCATCTGCGCCACTGAAATCACGGTGCTGACCGGCTGATTAAGCGGAGCGGCAGAAATCACCGGCGCAGGGGCAGGCACCGGCGCGGGGGCCGGTGCAGGCGTCGGCAGCACCATTTCGGGCGCGGCGCTGTCGCTGGCCGCGGCGGGCGCAGCATTCTGTACCGCGGGTGCGTTTTCCACCGGCGCGTTTTCCACCGGCGCGTTGGCGGCGGGCGCATAAGGAGCAGCACCGGCGGCGGCTTTCAGCTGGTCATCGGCATTGGTATCCAGCCCCTGCGGCGGAGGAACCTGGCCGAGGGCCGAACTGTCCTGCGTGACGGCCGGTGTATCCGCCCAGGCCGGGGCGAGCAGCAGCGCGGTTGCCAGCGAACTCGCCAGCAACGTTTGCGTCAATGTCTTCATGCAGCGCTGTCCTCTTTCACGGCTGGCTGAGCATCCTGCTTACGTTTATTACGGCGGTCTTTCCACGTCAGCCAGAACAGCTCAAACACGGTACGAATAATGGTGCCAAGTGACAGCAGCGGGTTGTCCTGCTTGTACTGCGGCTGAATCCACGCATCGGCGCGCGCCAGCACCACGCGCACCAGTTCACGGCGGCGCGACAGCGGCATGGCTTCAAAGCGCAGACGAATGGTTTCTTCATCGCCGGAGATTTTGCTTACCGGGATGGTGATAGCGCCGGATTTCAGCAGCAGATCAATCTCTTCGATCTCATCAAACTCATGACGGCCATCCGGTGCATCGAGCTGCGCGCCGCCCATCGACAGGTCGCTGGTCATGGTGCGTGACGAGATGCCGCTGGCGTAGTGAATAATCGCCGGGATCTGCACTTCAATACGGATGGTTTTACGCACCTGTTTGGTTTCGCGCGCCACGGCAATCGCCGCCATCAGGATAATCAGGCTGAATACCGCCCAGCCGACGTTCAACGCGATCACATAAGGGTCAACGCCGAAGTAGTTATGCATGGTGGCACGCACCACGCCCGCGACGATGCCTACGGTCAGCAGCGCGGCGACAATCACATGCGGACGCACGATGTGGAAGTCGAAGAAGCCCTGATCCAACACGCCACCTTTGTCGGTTACGTTGAACTTGCCGTGCTTCGGCGACAGCATGGTCAGAATGGTCGGGATAACCAGGTGGAAACACATCACCGTTTCGTAAATTTCACCCCAGAAGGTGTAACGGAAACGGCCATTCATACGTGAGTTGACGTACAGCGACATCACCAGATGCGGCAGTACGTAGGCGAAGATCAGCGACGCCGACGAGTGAATGATGTTGAGGTTAAACAGCAGGTAGGCCAGCGGCGCGGTCAGGAACGCCACACGCGGCAGGCCGAACTGGAAGTGCAGCATGGCGTTGAGGTAGCACAGGCGCTGCTGCCACTTCAGGCCACGGCCAAGCAGCGGGTTATCGACGCGGAAAATCTGCGTCATGCCGCGCGCCCAGCGGGTACGCTGAATAATATGCAGGCCGAGACGTTCGGTCGCCAGACCGGCCGCCAGCGGGATCGACAGGAACGCCGAACCCCAGCCCAGACGCTGCATTTTCAGCGCGGTGTGCGCATCTTCGGTAACGGTTTCTACCGCAAAACCGCCAATCTGCTCCAGCGCGCTACGGCGAATTACCGCACAGGAGCCGCAGAAGAAGGTGGCGTTCCAGTTATCGTTACCCTGCTGTACCGGGCCGTAGAACAGCGAACCTTCGTTCGGGATGCTGCGCGCGGCGCGCAGGTTACGCTCGAACGGATCCGGCGAGTAGAAGTAGTGCGGCGTCTGCAACAGCGCCAGTTTGGGATCTTTCAGGAACGGCCCCACCGTCGCCTGCAGGAAGGTGCGGGTGGCGACGTGGTCGCAGTCGAACACGCAAATCAGCTCACCTTTGGTGATTTTCATCGCGTGGTTCAGGTTACCGGCTTTCGCGTGGCGGTTGTCGTCGCGGGTGATATAACCCACGCCCACATCGGCGGCAAATACCGCAAACTCACTGCGTTTACCGTCATCCAGTAAATAGATTTTCAGTTTGTCGCGCGGGTAATCAATACACTGCGCGGCCAGCACCGTATCGCGGACAACGTCGAGGCTTTCGTTATAGGAAGGCACATAGACATCCACCGTCGGCCACAGGCTGGTATCTTCCGGCAGCGGTTCAATGGTGCGTTTTAATGGCCAGGTCGTTTGCAGGAAGCCGAGAATTAAGATCAGCCAGACATACAGCTCGGCAATATATAAACCGATGCCGAGAATAGCCTCAATCTCAGAATTAAACTGTAACGTCTCCGTGGTGCGCCACCAGATATATCGGGTAGACATGAGCGCGGAGAGAATGACCATAACCACAGTTATTTTGCGGCTTTTGCTAAAGCCCATCAAAAACATCATCCCGATGCTAATCAAGCCAAAAATATATTGTTTCTGGCTGTCCATCGGCGTGATGATGATTACCGCTGCGACGGGTGCAAGCACCAGCAGCAGCAGGTAAAACCCGATTTTACTCATGATTCACCCTGCGGAGCTGTGTTGTTATTATGCGGCCTGGCAACGCCAGGCAGTTAATAATGGCTGCGTATTGGGGCCTGAACTTCGCCGTTGCCGACGGAGATATTCAGAATATTGGAAACGCGTTTGGCAACCAGCTCAATATCAAACGCTGCCGCAGAAGCAGGGCTGAAATCAAAAACAGATTGCTGTGAAGCATTGGCTTCCGCGACGCTTTCATCACGGTGAACTACGCCAAGTAAACTTTCACCCAGCCGCTGCTGCATAAAAGCGGTGACATCACGGCTTATATTGCGGCGATTGTCGCTTTGGTTGAGAACAAAATAGTGTCCACGTTTATTATTTAGTGGCTGACCAATCATGCGATCATTTTCAATTTGCGGCAGCAGAGAAACGGAAGCGGTATCTGCCAGCATTACCACTAAATGCATATCGGCAAGTGCTGTCATCGCTTTTAATGCCGGACCAGGGCCTGGCGGAAAATCAGCAATAATGACCAGGCCGGGATAATTTAATACCGTATCCAGTCCGCGTTTCAGGAAATGCGGATCTTTACTCAGCTTTTCTTCAAAACGCTCACGTTGTTCTTCAGTGACATCACCATAAGGCATCACAAAAATATTGCCGCCGGTGGTGAGGATCGATTGGCTCCAGTCGGCCTGCTCATCCGAACGCGCTACAAAGCCACGGCCATCATGTAGCGGAACGCCGAAATGCAGACGTAAGGCGTTCTGCACGTCGAAATCGATTGCCAAAACTTTGCTGCCTGCGCGGGCCAGACTCCAGGCCAGGTTGGCCGCCATGGTGGTCTTCCCTACTCCCCCTTTTGGCGAGCACACACAAACTAACGGCATAGGGCAATCTTCTCCAGTAACGGTTTCAGTAGTGTCTCTTTCGACAGGTTCACAGGCTCAGCGGGCCGTGAACGGAATAACGCGCCAAAACGTGACGTTGCCGCAGCAGGCTGTGGTGCCGGTGCGGTGGGTAACGCAAAAGTGTGTGCCGGTGCGGCAGCCACCGGAGCGGGCGCCGGTGTCGGTGCGATAAAAGGTGCAGGGGCTGGCGCCGGTGCGACCCGCGGCTCAGCTGCCGCAGCCACCACGGGGGCCGGGGCCACTGGCGCTTCAACCGGTTTGGGCGGCGGAGGCGGAAACAGCGAGGTGGTCGCCTGGCGGTCAACATGGGTCGCCTTCGGCGCTACCGAAGGTGCCGGTGTGGTCGGCGCGGGTGGAAACAGTGAGGAGACGGCCGCACGTTCGGCGGCAGCCGGAGTCGCCCCGGCCACAGGCGTCGCTGCCAGGCTGTCGAGAATAGAACCGCGAGCGCTGCTGACCAGCGGCGCAGCCGGTGACTGTTGCGCTGCGGCGCTAAATTCGTTGCCGCGAATCGGCTGCGGTTGTGGTAAATCAATGCGCTGGCCACTGCCCAGGGTTTCCTGGTCGTCGTCAGCGGCCAGCTGACGGATAATCGCCCACTGACTTTGTTCGGCTTCCTGCGCCTGCCCAGACATATCCTTGAAAGCGATATCCAGCGTCTGCGTTTTTTCCTTAAAACGCTGCAAATCGTCGTAGTTCTTCATGACCGGGACGCCTGTAAAAGGAGGGGGGAAATTTTCGCGAATATATCACATCACTTAAAACACAGTGAGAGAATTCTGATTATTAAACCACCGCATTCAATAAAAGAGTTTAATCTATAAGATAGAAAAAAAGGCACTTAAATTACTATGCTGCTGTTTATATGCCGGAATTAATTAATAACGGTTAACTGAAATAATCATCGTGATAATCTTTTCATAACTTACTGAAAAATCACTAACCCTCTGCATGTTACGGATTTTTCCACTACGTGACGAAGCTCACACAATTCTGACAAAATTCAGAATTTGTCTTAACAGTGGATCGGATTTTTAAGGCCAGCGCATGACAGATGCAGAGGGGTTATGGATTTTCCAGACCAGCCATTATAGTGGCTACAGTCTTAAATTTTTCTGAAGTTTAAAAGCGCCAAAGAAAAAGGCCCCATTCGGGGCCTTTAACGGTTATCGATAAAAATTTATACGCCAGCGACCGGCTGATTTTCGTCCTGATCCACGGCGAAACAGGCGATTTGCTGCTCACCGTAGGTTTTCAGTTTTGGCTGCAATTGTACGCAGGTACCAAAGCGGCGACGGCAGCGTGCATTGAATGCGCAGCCGGGCGGCGGGTTCAGCGGGCTGGGCAGCTCACCGGTCAGTTTGATACGCTCACGACGCTCATCAGGATTCAGGCGCGGTGTCGCCGACAGCAACGCCTGGGTATAGGGATGACGCGGATTGCTGAAGATCGCCTCTTTACTGCCCTTCTCCACGCAGCGACCGAGGTACATCACCATCACCTCATCCGCGATATGCTCCACCACCGACAGATCGTGGGAAATAAACACATAGGAGAGGCCGAGATCCTGTTGCAGGTCCATCATCAGGTTGAGTACCTGGGCGCGCACCGACACGTCCAGCGCCGATACCGGTTCATCGGCAATCAGCACATCCGGATCGAGCATCAGACCGCGTGCAATGGCGATACGCTGACGCTGACCGCCGGAGAACATGTGCGGGTAGCGATCGTAATGCTCGGTTTTCAGGCCTACCTTCGCCATCATCTCCAGCGTTTTTTCGCGACGTTCCGCTTTGCTCAGCGTGGTGTTGATCACCAGCGGTTCTTCCAGAATCTGGCTGACTTTTTTACGCGGATTGAGCGAACCGTAGGGGTTCTGGAACACGATCTGAATTTTCTGACGACGCAGTTTCTGCGCCTGCGGATCGTGTTTCAGCAGGTCCTGGCCGTGCCAGAACAGCTGCCCTTCGGTCGGGGTTTCAATCATGGTCAGCAGACGGCCCAGGGTGGATTTACCACAGCCTGACTCCCCCACCACCGCCAGCGTTTTGCCGCGTTCCAGGTTGAACGACACGCCATCCAGCGCCTTAACCAGTCGCTCCTGGCCAAACAGCCCTTTCTTCACCGGGTAATGCTTTTTCAGGTCTATCGCCTGCAACAGGTAATCCTGCTGATTATTTTCATGACTCATAAGTCGGTCTCCCGGCATCATCCAGTGGGAAGTGACATTTGGACTGACGGCCCGGAATATCGCGCAGTTCAGGTTCTTCGCGACGGCAACGGTCAGTCACATAGGGGCAGCGCGGATTCAGCAGGCAGCCGGTCGGGCGATCGTATTTACCCGGCACCACGCCCGGCAGCGAAGCCAGACGCGCTTTATCGGCAGCGAATTCCGGCAACGCCCGCAGCAGCGCCTGAGTGTAGGGATGGCGCGGCGCTTTGAAGATATCCACCGCTTTACCGCTTTCCACTACCTGACCGGCATACATCACAATGATGTGCTGCGCCGCTTCTGCCACCAGCGCCAAATCATGGGTGATCAGGATCAGCGCCATGTTTTCCTGCTTCTGTAAATCCAGCAGCAGCTCGATGATTTGCGCCTGGATAGTCACGTCGAGCGCGGTAGTCGGCTCATCGGCGATCAGCAGTTTGGGTTTGCAGGCGATCGCCATGGCGATCATCACGCGCTGGCTCATGCCACCGGACAGCTGGTGCGGATACACATCCAGACGCGAGGCTGGATCGGGAATGCCTACCTGCTCAAGCAAATCAATGGCGCGCTGACGACGGGTACTTTTACTGCCGCCCTGATGCACTTTCAGCGCTTCCATAATCTGGAAGCCCACGGTGTAACACGGGTTGAGGCTGGTCATCGGGTCCTGGAAGATCATCGCCACTTCGGCACCCACCAGCTGGCGGCGCTCTTTCTCGGAGATGCGTTGCAGATCGCGCTGGTTAAATTCCAGCTTCTCTGCCATCACCCGGCCGGGGAAATCAATCAGCCCCATAATCGCCAGCGAGCTGACCGATTTGCCGGAGCCGGATTCACCCACGATGCCGACCACCTGGCCCTGCTCAACCTGATAACTGATGCGGTCAACCGCACGGAACGGTGTTTTCTCGTCGCCGAAATGCACCGACAGTTTTTCTACATTTAATAACGCCATCTCGGTGCCTCTTTACTGCTTGAGTTTCGGGTCGAGTGCATCACGCAAACCATCGCCCATGAGGTTGAATGCCAGTACCGTCAGCAGGATGACCACCCCAGGGAAGGTGACGACCCACCAGGCACTTTGCGCGTACTGCAACACGTCGGAGAGCATGGTGCCCCACTCCGGTGTCGGCGGCTGCGCCCCCATACCGAGAAAGCCCAACGCCGCCATATCGAGGATGGCGTTGGAGAAGCCTAACGATGCCTGCACAATCAGCGGTGCCAGGCAGTTAGGCAGAATATTGACGAACATCTGGCGCAGCGTACCGGCACCGGCCACGCTGGAGGCGGTGACGTAATCACGGTTCACTTCAACCAGCACCGCAGCACGCGTCAGACGGATGTAGTGCGGCAGCGCCACGAAGGTGAGCGCCAGTGCGGCGTTGACAATCGACGGGCCAAAAATCGCCACCAGTACCAGCGCCAGCAGCAGGCTGGGCAGCGCCAGCATGATATCCACCAGGCGCATGATGATGGCGTCAACCACGCCGCCGATATAACCGGCCATCAGACCGAAAACCACGCCCAGAATCAGCGACAGCACCACCACCAGGCAGCCCACCAGCAGCGACAGGCGTGCGCCAAACATCAGACGCGAAAGAATATCGCGCCCCACGTCATCGGTGCCGAGAATAAATTTCCAGCTGCCGCCATCCTGCCATACCGGCGGGTGCAGCAGCGCATCACGGAACTGATCGGCTGGCGCGTGGGGGGCCAGCACCTCAGCAAAGATGGCGATCAGCAGCATCAGAATGATGTAAACCAGGCCGATAACCGCGCCTTTATTACGTTTGAAGTAGTGCCAGAATTCCTGAATCGGGGTCATCGGCTTCGGTGCAACGCTTACGCTTGCGGGATCAACAGCAGACATGATGCCCCCTTATTTCTTATGACGGATACGTGGGTTAACCACGCCGTACAACAAATCAACCAGCAGGTTGACCAGGATGATCAGCACCGCCACCAGCAGCACGCCGCCCTGCACCACCGGATAATCGCGGCGTTGCAGCGCTTCAATCAGCCAGCGACCGAGGCCCGGCCAGGAGAAGATGGTTTCTGTCAGGATGGCGCCGGCCAGCAGCGTACCGACCTGTAAGCCGATCACCGTGACCACCGGCAGCATGGCGTTACGCAGCGCGTGCACCACGATCACGCGCATACGCGTCAGCCCTTTGGCGCGCGCGGTGCGGATGTAGTCCTCGCCCAGCACTTCCAGCATTGAGGAGCGCGTCATACGCACGATCACCGCCAGCGGGATGGTGCCCAGCACGATAGCGGGCAGAATCATATGCATCACGGCATCTTTGAAGTCGCCCGGTTCGCCCCAGATCAGGGTATCAATCAGCATAAAGCCGGTGAGCGGGTGACTGTCATCGAGGAAGATGGTGTCGCTGACACGGCCGGAGACAGGCGTCAGGTTAAGCTGCACCGACACCAGCATGATCAGCATGATGCCCCACCAGAAAATCGGCATCGAGTAACCGGTCAGCGAGATACCGACGGCGGTGTGATCGAAGACGGAGCCGCGTTTCACTGCTGCCAGCACGCCCACCGGAATGCCGACGGCAACGGCGAAAATCATCGCGCAGATGCCCAGCTCCAGCGTGGCTTTAAAGCGCGGAACGAATTCGTCCCACACCGGGATGCGGCTTTTCAGCGAGATACCCAAATCACCGTGCAAAACGCCGTTGATATAGGTGAGATATTGTTTCCACAGGGGTTGGTCAAGACCAAACATCGCCATCAACTGCGCGTGGCGTTCTGGCGTGATACCGCGTTCACCCGCCATGATCAGGACCGGGTCACCGGGGATCAGATGGACAAACGCAAAGGTCAACAGGGTAATACCGATAAACGTTGGGATGACAAGACCCAGACGTCGGAGTATGAACTGCAGCATAAGCCGTACTCTCAGTCATTTCCCACGGCGTCGCCGCCGGGGACTACATTGCTTAAAACATACATCCGGCACATAGCCGAACGCGACGCCAGAAGCGCTTCAATATAAGAAATTAGCCGGAAAAAAAAGTGCGGGGCACGGGCGGTCAAGAGACCGCCCGAGGGCCGACGGCGTCGACCCTGACCGCCATAATCCGAAAGGTTATTCCTGGATATCGACGTTTTCGAAGTGATGTTTACCTAACGGGTCAACCACATAGCCAGTCACTTTCTTGCTCACTGGCTCATACACGGTGGAGTGCGCAATGATCAGCGCCGGAGCCTGCTCATGCATGATCACCTGAGCCTGTTTGTAGTACTCAATACGTTTGTTGTGATCGGCTTCAGCACGGGCTGGCTGAATCTGATCTTCAAACGGCTTGTAGCACCAGCGTGAGTAGTTGGAACCGTCTTTCGCCGCCGCACAGCTGAACAGCGTGGCGAAGAAGTTGTCCGGATCCCCATTGTCACCGGTCCAGCCCATCATCACGGTCTGATGTTCACCCGCTTTGGCGCGTTTCAGGTACTCGCCCCACTCGTAGGTCACGATGTTGGCTTTAACGCCAATTTTCGCCCAGTCAGCCTGAACCATTTCCGCCATACGACGGGCGTTCGGGTTGTATGGACGCTGTACCGGCATCGCCCACAGGTCGATGGAGAAACCATCCGGCAGACCGGCTTCTTTCAGCAGTTCTTTGGCTTTAGCCGGATCGTACGGGTAATCCTGCACCGCGTCGTTGTAGCCCCACATGGTTGGTGGGATCAGGTTTTTCGCGGCCTGGCCAGCGCCCTGATAAACCGCTTCAATGATGGCTTTCTTATTCACCGCCATGGTCAGTGCCTGACGCACTTTCACGTTATCCAGCGGTTTTTTCTCGGTGTTGAACGACAGGTAGCCGACGTTCAGACCCGGTTGTTCCAGCAGATTGATGTTTTTGTCTTGTTTCATGCGCGCGATGTCAGCCGGGTTCGGGTACGGCATCACCTGGCATTCGCCTTTTTGCAGCTTGGCGTAACGCACAGAGGCATCAGGCGTGATAGAGAAGACTAAGCGATCGATTTTCGGCTTGGTACCCCAGTAGTCCGGGTTGGCTTTGTAGAGAATGCGCGAGTCTTTCTGGTATTGCAGCAGCTGGAACGGACCGGTACCCACCGGGTTCAGGTCCAGTTTTTCCGGCGTACCGGCTTTCAGCATGTTGTCAGCGTACTCTTTCGACAGGATAGACGCGAAGTCCATACCCAGGTCAGCAAGGAACGGAGATTCCGGACGCGTCAGCGTGAAGCGTACGGTGTTATCGTCCACTTTCTCGATTTTGCTAATCAGGTTCGGCATGTCCATGCCTTCGAAATACTCGTAGCTGCCGCCGGAAACGCCGTGGTACTTGTTGTTTTTATCGAGCTGACGCTCGAAGGAGAAAATCACGTCATCAGCGTTGAGGTTACGCGTCGGTTTGAAGTCTTTGGTGGTTTGCCACTTCACGCCTTTGCGCAGATGGAAGGTATAGGTTTTGCCGTCAGCGCTCACATCCCACTTTTCGGCCAGACCCGGAACCACTTCGGTGGTGCCGATTTTAAATTCAACCAGACGGTTGTAGATCGGTACGGAACTGGCGTCGTAGGTGGTACCAGAGGTGAACAGCTGAGGGTTAAAACCTTCCGGCGACCCTTCTGAACAGTACACAAGGGTTTTCGCCTGGACACCCGCGGCAACGGTCATAGCGATCAGGCTCAGACCGACCTTCAGCATCCTGGATTTAGCCAGGGAGTTGATCATGTTTTGCTCCATTGTGATGTGATGTTGTGTGCTTTGCGCCTGACCTCTGATTTTTTTATGCGGTTCAGGCAAGTCACCTTAGGTGACCAAAATGCGAGTCGTTTTTTTTGTTGCGCTGGCACCGTGGAAACCGCCAGACGCGTTCAACTCTACATCTATTGACGCATCAATTTGTCAACAGTTGCAATGAACGTCAATACAACGTGGGGTTATTTACATAGAGTGTGAGTAACCGCAAGCAACGATAAAAAACACCCTTCAGCCTGTAAGCCAATATTTAAAAAGGTAAGAAAGCGCGCTACACCGTGTGATTATCTGGCTATACAGCCAAATGACAGTGATTATCACCGCTAAAAAACATACAAATATTGCCAGTAAATGTTGAATATCTGAACGATTCCCCGTGCGTTATGACGTTCAGGTAGCGAAATATGCTGGACTATTGGCATAAGAAATCAGCAAAAAGCAAAAAGCGGTCATAAGAAGAATGTGTCGCGAATTAAGAACACAGCGACGATGTGGCAAGGGATTGATAGCTGTGAGCAGGAATAATGACGACTATTTTGTGATTGGCGGGTGTAAGGGGTGAATTGTTAACTTTTGATAATTCTGACCATTTGATAAAAATGCCAGGGAAATGGGGGCCGCATCCGAGGGTGATCGCTAAACCGGATGCCCAGCGAGAGCAGCGGTGCGAATAAATTCGTCCCCAACAGCGGAACCCGAGGGGCGACATTTATGCCGACCAGGCCAATACGCCGGGCCGCGAATATACGCGCATAGCCAAATGACAGACGAAAAAAAACCTGCTTTTACAAGCAGGTTTTCTTAAATCTGGTCGGTGAGAGAGGATTCGAACCTCCGACCCCTTCGTCCCGAACGAAGTGCGCTACCAGGCTGCGCCACTCACCGATGGGGGCGCATCTTACTGCGCCGGTTCTGGAGCGTCAATCCCTTTTTGTGCAATTCAACGCGTTTGCCTGGAAAGCAGGCAGCGGAGGAAAAGCCCCCGCCGCTCAATAAGTTCCAGGCAAAAATTACAACGTTTTGACCCCGTCAGACGCAGCTGGCGCCTGGCACCAGTTATTCGCCGCTTTGATGCCGCCGTTCGGCGAACTGTAGCCCAGGCAGCCAAGAATGGTGTCAAACAACTCGACATGACGATGCGTCTTACCGACGCGCTGCTGAGCCTGTAAACGCTCAAAATTGCTGCGATTGGTTGGGTCAGCCAGATACTTATCGGAAGCCCAGACCATCATCGGTACGCGGAACTGCTCCGGCGGGGCCATTTCACGCGGCGTGCCGTGTAAATGCATGTTCTCGCTGATCGACTCGCCGTGGTCGGAGGCATAAAACACAATCGCTTTCTTATCACGCAGCTGATCCAGCACGCTGTCCAGCATACTATCAACGTACAGAATCGAGTTGTCATAGGCGTTAATCAACTGCGCTTTGCTGCACGTCTCATCAACCCCCATACACTCCGGCTGATAGCGGGCAAAACTGCGTGGATAGCGCTGCGAATACAGGTAATGCGACCCCTTAGTATGCAGCACCACCAGATGCTTCCCTTTCGGGTAACGCGCCAGCGACGCCTGTAACTCCGGCACCAGCAGCATATCGTCAACCGCTTTGCCCTGATTACGCTTCTCTGAACCAATCTGCTCGCGGAACGAGAAGTTATCTACGTCGGCGTTATCGTAGAACCACACTTCACTCTGCATGGCGAACAGCTCTGAGCTAAAGCCCAGCTCTTTCATCACCGCAAAAATATTCTGTTCTTTCAGGGTGCGGCCCGGATTATCCATGGTGCCGCCCTCGCGTACGAACATGCAGCGCAGCGACAGCTTGGTGGCGGTATCGCAGGACTCCCCGCGAAACGCCACCAGATTCTTCTCTTTCGACAGTTTCGGCGTGGTATCGCGGTCGTACCCCAGCATCCCCATATGATCCCAGCGCGTGGTCTCGCCAATCACAAACACCACGTAGGTATCATCGATGCCTGGCGGCGCCACGTAGGTGAACTTCTTCGCCGGGTCCAGCAACTCCTGGCTATCTACCGTCTCGTCCAGTTTGGTCCAGGCAAACAACCCAAGCGCAGCAATCCAGTTTGATGGCAGATAAGAGTGCGCCACCACGCCGCCATAGCTCGGCAGATCGATGTTGGTGATCTCTTCGTTGACCTTTTGCAGCTTGTCGAAATAGCGAATCGGCAGCCACACCAGCGCCACGCACAGCAACAGAATCGCCGTGGGTTTCAGGCGCTGGCCTGGCGTTTTCAGCTGCTCAATCAGGGTGAAGCTCAGGTTATTACGCCAAATCATCAGCAGCGGCAGGGCGCTGACCAGCACCATCCACAGCACAAAATGCAGGCCAATCACCTCCTTCGACAGATCGACATCGGTGGTCATCACCGATGCGACAATGCCGTAGCCAATCACCACGTTAAAAAACGCCATGTAATAGGCGGAAGCGACCGAGATCACCACCATCAGGCTGGCAAGTACGCGATAAAACACCTTGCCGCCCAGCGACAGCAGTCGCATGACGAAGAAGGTCAGCAGCACGATCGCCACCACTTCTGCCAGCGCAGAGACCCAATTTACCAGTGAGGATTTCGTCAGAAAACCGTCAAAACGGCGATAAAAAATCGGCAAATTCAATAAGATGCCGATGTACAGCGCAAGCAGTAAGGACAGCTTCTGCTGCGTTAACGTTTTAATATAATTCATGAATATATGTATTCCCGGCCCGGTGTCGGTGCATCAACCGTAAATGTGACTGTGTAAAGGCAGCAGAGTTCGCTTTCGCCGCTGAAAAGCGTGATGCAGCGTACAGGATCGAGAGGAATCTGAACGAAAGGGAGAGGGAGTAGAGCACGCGCTCAGAGGTAAGACCAGACAAATTTGGTTACTTGTGCGAATTGCACACTTTTTGTTCACCTGATGCAGGGCCGCCATGAGTGGCGACCCTTATGGCTTATTAATTGATGATATTCAGCGTCACATCAATATTGCCGCGCGTCGCGTTGGAGTATGGACACACGATATGCGCCGCATCGACCAGTTTCTTCGCTTCGTCAGCGTCCATTCCCGGCAGATGAATGTTCAGTTTTGCCTCAATACCGAAACCATTCGGGATCGGACCGATACCCACTTCGCCTTCAATCCATGCGTCTTTGGCGATGGCAAACTTGTCGCGCGCCGCAACAAACTTCATGGCGCCGAGGAAACAGGCGGAATAACCGGCGGCGAACAGCTGCTCCGGGTTGGTAACTTCACCGCCCGCGCCGCCCATCTCTTTAGGCACACCCAGCTTCACATCCAGCACGCCATCAGAAGAAGTGGCACGACCATCACGACCACCGGTTGCTTTTGCTTTTGCGGTATAGACAACTTTCTCTAAAGACATGATAACCTCGTATATTCGCTATATAATCGCGTGCTACTTATTTAGCACAGCCTAAAAGATCCGGGAGCGGCAGCGTGCGCCACGCCCGGCATGTTGTTACTTCGCGCGATTCAGATTGTCGCGCAACGCGTCCAGCTGATTTTTCAGCGTCAGCAGCGTGTCATCATCACAAGCCGAAGCGCATTTAATCGCTTCAGGAATCGACTGCGCCTGCTGGCGCAGGGCGCGTCCTTCGTCGGTCAGGGTAACTACCACCTGGCGTTCATCCTGGCGCGAACGCGCCCGACGCAGCAGCCCGGCACTCTCCAGCCGTTTCAGCAGCGGCGTCAGCGTGGCGGAATCAAGAAACAGCTGCTCGCCAATCTCCGATACCGTCACATCATCCTTCGTCCACAGCACCAGCATCACCAGATATTGCGGATAGGTGATTTCCAGCTGCGCCAGAAGCTGGCGGTAGACCTTATGCATCGCCAGATTCGCCGAATAGAGGGCGAAACAGAGATGCTGGTCCAGCTGGAGTGGCGTCTGCTGCACTTTTTTGTCATCTTGGTTACTGTTCATGTAATTGAATATAGATAGCGCGCTAGATAATTGCAAGCTACTTTTTTCCGGAGAATAAAATATGCGGGATTCACTGGAAGATCAGGCGCGCCGCTATGCCGCTCAGGCTCATGCCGAAGCCGGACAGCGTCGCAAATATACCGATGAGCCTTATATCGTCCACCCGGCTGCGGTGGCCGAGCTGGTGCGCAGCGTCACCGATGATGAAGCGATGCTGGCCGCCGCCTGGCTGCACGATACGGTGGAAGACACTCCCAGCACCTTGCAGGACATTGAAAACCACTTTGGCCCACGCGTGGCGTCACTGGTGGAGATGCTCACCGACAGCGCCCAGCCGCAGGCGAAAAATCGCGCTGCACGCAAGCTGGCGCATTTTCGCCATACCGCGCAGGCGTCGTCCGAAGCGCAAACCATCAAACTGGCTGACATCATCGATAATACCCGCGCTATCGTGCAGTTTGATCCGCACTTCGCCCGCGTCTATCTGGTGGAAAAACAGGTGCAGATTCAGCTGTTAAATGACGGCGACAAACAGCTATGGCAGCAGGCAGACAGCATTATTCGTCAGGGGATAGCGCAACTGGCGCAGCCGCCGTACAGCGTGCCGGAGAGCTGGTTTGCCGAACAGGCGGCGAAATATGGCGTAATGCCGCTCAATTAAGGGCAAAAAAAACCCGCCATAAAGGCGGGTCAGAACCGTTAGTCGTTATTTACTCAAGCAACTGTCTGCCCAGATAGGGATTGGCCTGCAACAGCTTCATCAATTTGCGCGCCGTAGCGGAAGGGCGCGTACGTTGCGCCTCCCAGCTTTTCACTGAGGAGACGCTCACCCCCATCACGCGGGCGAATTCATCCACCTGCATGCCGGTCATCTCTCGTAAACGCTGTGGCTCGGGAACTGACGCCTTAGAAAGGGCGATTTCAGATACAGAAGGCTGTGCATCACGTGTCAAAACAATCTGTTCAAGACTACTAAGTAACTCGACCATTGGATCTTTTATTTCCATAGAGAACTCCTTAAAACTCACTATGAATCACGTGAAAGTAGAGAGGTAAAGCGTCCGAAGACGCTGAAACCGGCCAGTTCAGGCTGCATCCCGCAGCGGTTTAAGAGGAATTTTTATGAAACCGTTACGGGACACAGCCTGGTGCACACTGCGAAAACATATCAGGGCAATGCATCTTATGACCGGGTCTCTAAGTATGGGGCGAGATCACCGGGTTTGCTGCCTTAATCCTGATTATTTTTTCATCTTTCTTATAACGCGACAGGATCGATCACCATAAGTAATTGTCCTGCCTGTACTTGCTGCCCGGCCTGTCGTTGCAGGCTATGGATTTTTCCACTCACCGGCGCGACGATCGGGATTTCCATCTTCATGGATTCGAGAATACCGACGGTGGCTCCCGCTTCAATATTACTTCCGGGTTCCACCAGCCACTGCCAGACGCTGCCTGCCACCTGACTCTCCACGCCACAACAATCGGCGGGGATCGGCGTCTCTTCGTGGCTTTGCGCCTGCAACTGGCTATCAAAGGTAAACTGCCCCTCGGCGCGCCAGCGTGCCAGCTCGCTGTCAAACGCCTGCTGGCGCTGCTGCTGGAAGCTGTCAATCTCCGCGGCCTGCTGCGTCAGCAGCGCCTGATAATCAGCCAGGCGGAACTCGCCCTCTTCCATACGCAGTGGATAATCGCCCCACGGAAAGCGCTCGCGAATCTCCAGCAGCTCGTCGGCGCTCACCGGGTAAAAACGGATCTGGTCAAAGAAGCGCAGCAGCCAGGGTTGGGTAAAGGCGGATGTCTGACGATCACGGTTCCACATCTGCAAGGTGCGCCCGACAAACTGATAACCGCCCGGCCCTTCCATGCCATACACGCACAGATACGCGCCGCCGATACCCACCGAGTTCTCCGCCGTCCAGGTACGCGCCGGATTATATTTGGTGGTGACTAAGCGATGACGCGGATCGAGCGGAGTCGCAACCGGTGCGCCGAGATACACATCGCCCAGCCCCATCACCAGATACGCCGCGCTGAACAGCATCTCCTTCACCGCTTCAACGCTTTCCAGCCCGTTGATACGGCGGATAAATTCGATATTGCTCGGACACCAGGGCGCATTGGGTCGGACAGACTGGCTGTAGCGTTGAATCGCTTCACGGCAGGCTTCATCATCCCAGCTGAGTGGCAGCCACACCGTACGCGAAGGGACGGCGGCATCAGCTAAGGTTCCCAGTAACGTATCAGCCTGCAAAATCTGCGCCAGCAGCTCACTTCTTGCGCAGATTTGCGCATCATAGTGAATCTGTAACGAGCGGATGCCTGGCGTCAGCTCC
The DNA here is from genome assembly GCF_059730485.1 of Pantoea sp. X-Soil-TKNS-1207. Taxonomy (NCBI): domain Bacteria; kingdom Pseudomonadati; phylum Pseudomonadota; class Gammaproteobacteria; order Enterobacterales; family Erwiniaceae; genus Pantoea; species Pantoea sp. X-Soil-TKNS-1207. The sequence continues at coordinate 128,812 of NZ_AP035958.1, read as the reverse complement.
AGCCGACCCGGCAGCGGATGCGCCTCCAGCCATTGCATCAACGCATGGACGCGAAACCGCAGCGCGATATCTAACAGAAGATCGCCATATTCCACCAACAGAAAGCGGTCGCCGGCGGCGCGCACGCTGAGCGACGGCAGCCCTGCTGCTGCTGCATGTTGGTGCAGCAGCGGATCAATCAGGGGCAGCGCTGCGCTTACCGGCAGAGGCTGAGGCTGAAGCGTCGCGATCTCTTCACGCTGCGCCAGCGCCAGCCGATCGGCACTGGCCAGATCGATCGGCATAAACTGCACGCGATCCCCGGCCTTCAATTGGCCGAGCTTCCACAGATCGGCGTCGATCACCGTGGCCGGGCAGACAAAGCCACCCAGCGACGGGCCATCCGGGCCGAGGATCACCGGCATGTCGCCGGTAAAATCGACGGTGCCGAACGCGTACGCGTTGTCATGGATGTTGGAGGGGTGCATTCCCGCTTCGCCGCCATCGCTGCGCGCCCAGGTCGGCTTCGGTCCGATCAGGCGAATGCCGGTGCGGCTGGAGTTGTAGTGCACCTGCCACTCAGCGGCAAAAAATTCACCAATGTCGTCAGCGGTGAAAAAGGCTGGCGCGCCGTGCGGCCCGTAGATCACCCGCAGCTGCCAGTGGCCGCTTAGCGTCGGCAGCAGTGCAGACGGCAGCTGTTGCTCAGCCAGCAGCGCAGGCGCGGCCAGATGCAGCACATCACCGGCCCGCAGCGCGCGCCCGGCATGGCCGCCGAATTTGCCCAGCGTAAAGGTGCTGCGGCTGCCGAGATAGCGCGGCGTATCCAGCCCACCGGCCAGCAGCAGATAGCTGCGGCTGCCGTCACGCACCTCGCCCAGCGTCAGGGTTTGCCCGGCCTGGGCGCTGACAATCTGGTTCATCGGCAGCGGATGCTGATCGAGCTGCGCCGCCAGCGGTGCGCCGGTCAGCACAAAGCTGCACGCCTGATTAAAGCGCAGCGTCGGCCCGCGCAGGGTGATCTCCAGCCCGGCGGCCTGCGCATCGTTGCCCAGCAGGCGATTGCCCAGCTGAAACGCGCGGCTGTCGAACGGGCCGGAGGGCGGGACGCCAACGTGCCAGTAACCGGTGCGGCCCGGCGCGTCCTGTACCGTGGTCAGGGTGCCGCCGCTGAGGATATCCAGCGTCGGCGGTTGCCACTGCACGCCGCCCAGCGTGGCGGTGATGATGCGCCCCTGCTGCACCTCCGCCAGGGTTAATAAATGCCGCAGCCACAGCAGATTGGTTTCGATGCCGTACAACTCTGTGGCCGCCAATGCCTGCGCCAGCCCGGCCAGCGCCTGCTCCCGGTCCGCCCCGTGCACAATCACCTTCGCCAGCATCGGGTCGTAAAACGGCGAAACCTCCATGCCGCTCTCCACGCTGCTGTCGACGCGCAACGCGGCGCTGGCCAGCGCTGACGGGAACTGCACCTGGCTCAGCAGACCGGCGCTCGGCTGAAACTGTTTCGCCGGATCTTCCGCATACAGCCGTACCTGGATGGCATGGCCCTGCGCCACCGGTTGCAGGCTGGCAAGCGGCGGCAGCGTCTGCTGCGCCAGTTCCACCATCCAGCGCACCAGATCCACGCCGTACACCATCTCGGTAACGCCGTGTTCCACCTGCAAACGGGTGTTCACTTCGAGGAACCAGAACTGCTGGCTGCTCGCGTCGTAAACATATTCCACCGTCCCCGCGCTGCGGTAGCGCACCGCGCGCCCCAGCCGTACCGCCGTGGCCTGCAACTGCGCGCGCACCGCATCGCTTAAACCGGGTGCCGGGGTTTCTTCCATCACTTTCTGATTACGACGCTGCGCCGAGCAGTCGCGCTCGCCGAGCGCTATCACCTCACCCGCGCCATCGCCAAAAATCTGGACCTCGATATGGCGCGCTCTGGCGATAAACTTCTCCAGAAAGACGCCATCATCGGCGAAATTGTTACCTGCCAGACGTTTCACGCGGGTAAAGGCGTCCGCCAGCTGCCGCGCATCATCGCAGCGCTGCATACCAATGCCGCCGCCACCCGCCGTGCTTTTCAGCATCACCGGAAAACCGATATTGATCGCCGCAGCCTGCGCCTCCTCCAGCGAGGTCAGCAAACCGCTACCGGGCAGCAGCGGCACCGCATTTTCCTGCGCCAGCGCGCGGGCGCGATGTTTGAGGCCAAACGCCGCCATCTGCTGCGCGTTCGGGCCGAGAAAGTGCAGGCCCGCCGCTTCGCAGCGATCAACGAATTCGGGGTTTTCACTCAGAAAACCGTAACCGGGATGCAGCGCCTGCGCGCCGCTGCGGGCAGCAATCGCCAGCAGCTTGTCCTGGTTCAGATAGGTATCGCGCACCTGGCCCTCGCCCAGCGACCAGGCTTCATCCGCCAGCCGCACATGGCGCGCGTGGCGATCGGCCTCGGCATACACCGCAATCGCCCTGATATTCATCGCCTGCAAGGTGCGGATAATACGCACCGCAATCGCGCCACGGTTGGCAATCAATACACGCTCAATCATGACTTCATCTCTCATTCCGGCAGGTCGTCCTGCGCTGGCATTGACGGCGGATAACGGGTCGTCCCGTCGCGTCAGGAATTCACCACACGCTGACCAGAATCGGCGTCGGGTTGTACCCGTTACAGGGGTTATTGAGCTGCGGGCAGTTGGAGATCAGCACCAGGATATTCATCTCTGCCACCAGCTCGACATACTTGCCCGGCGCGGAGATGCCGTCGGCGAAGGTCAGTCCGCCCTCGTGCGTCACCGGCACATTCATAAAAAAGTTGATGTTGTGGGTGATATCGCGCCGCGTCAGGCCATATTCCGGGTGCTCTGCCACCGCCAGCATCCAGCTGTCGCGGCAGGCGTGCATATGGCGCTTTTCGAGGTCATAACGCACGGTGTTGCTCTCGGTGGCGCAGGCGCCGCCGAGGGTATCGTGGCGGCCGCAGGTATCGGCGACAATGGTCAGCATTGGCCGGTCGTCATTGGAACGCAGCACGCTACCGGCGGTGAGGAAGACGTTTTGCTGGCCGCGCAGCGTGTCGCTCATGCTGTAGCGTTCGGCGGTATCGTCGGCGTTGAAAAACAGCGTATCCGCCGCCTGGTTGCCCTCCAGATCGGTGATGCGCAGCGTGGCGCCTTTCCCGATGCGGTGCAGCCAGTAATCTCCGGCGCCAATCTGCTGCTGAAAACGGGCATCATCCGCATTGAGCAAACTTGCTTTGATCATCACAACTCTCCCTGCAATTGATAAAGGGCGTTATTGCGCAGGCCGCGCTGGTTCTCGGCGCGTTGCAGGCAATGTTCCGGCAGCGGCGCGCGCTGCGCATCGATCTGTACCCCGAGCGGCTGGCGCGGATACTGGCTGGCATGGCTGAGCGGATGAGGACAGGTGTGCAGCAGCACCAGGGTGTCCATGGCGAAACGCAGCCGCACCTCGGCACCGGCCGCACCCTGCTGTTCCAGTTGCAGCCTGCCGTTGTCGTCAGCACGCACCTGGGCAAAGAAGTTGATGCAGGCGGCCATATCACGCTTGCCGAGGCCATATTTCGCCAGCTCCACCAGGAAGCTGTCGTAGCCGTTCTGATGGCGCTGATTGCGCGCCTGCTGATAGTCGCTGGCGCCGAAGCGCGCAGCGGTTTGCTGCGCATTCAGCGTGCCGCATACGCTCTCGTGCCAGCCGAAACTGTCCTGCTCGATGCCGCAGAAAATGCGTCCCATGTCGGAATAGAGGCAGTGCCCGGCAGTGAGGCGAAAGGTGTGCTGACACTTGAGGGTGTCCGGCGCGTTATAGCGCTCCAGCAGGTTTTCCGGGTTGTAAAACAACATGCCGACATTCGCCCCGCCCGCCACATCGGTGAGGGTCAGCGCAGTGCCGCTGCGCATCACCAGCGACCAGTGCGATCCGGCGGGTAATAACGTTTGATATGAGGTAGTCATGCTTCTCTCCTTCAGGCGACCTGCGATTGCAGCGGTGCCGTCTCAGCGGCCCGCTGGCGATCCAGCGGCAGGTCGTAAGTAATGGTGGCGCCCCAGGCTTCCGGCGCATGGGGATCGTGGCGCAGTTTGTCAAACACCAGCAGACGCGAAGCGAGGCTGAACCCTTCCCGCAGGTCGTGGGTGATCATAAAAATGGTCAGGCCATGCTGCTGCCACAGCTGGGTGATCAGCTGATGCATTTCGCTGCGAATGCCGGGGTCGAGCGCGCCAAAGGGTTCATCCAGCAGCAAAATGCGTGGCTGCTTCATCAGCGCCTGCGCCAGCGCCAGACGCTGCTGCATCCCGCCGGACAGCTGATGCGGGTATTTGCTTTGCGCATGTTCGAGACCGACCTGCGCCAGCATCGCTTGCGCCCGCTGGCGGATCGCCAGCCGCTTACGCCCCCAGACGCGCCCCAGCCAGCGCGCGCTGCTGAACTCATCCGCCAGCATCACGTTGCCCAGCACCGTCAGATGCGGGAACACCGAGTAGCGCTGAAACACCACGCCGCGATGGGCATCGGGTTCATCGGGGATCGGCGCGCCATCCAGCAGCAGCGCGCCTTTGGTTGGCGCTTCGGTGCCGAGCAGCATATTGAGGAAGGTGGTTTTGCCGCAGCCGGAGGCCCCAACAATCGCCACAAACTCCCCCTCTTCCACGCTGATATTCAGACGCTCCAGCACCACCTGCTGGCCGTAGTGCTTCTCAAGATTTTTCAGTTGCAGTAAGGGCATGGTTTGCTCCTTATTTGGCGTAATACCACGGCCAGCAGCGACGGCTGATTAGCCGCAGCAGCAGGTCGAGGGCAAAGGCCAGCAGGGTGATCCAGGCGACGTAAGGCAAAATCACGTCCATCGCCAGATAGCGGCGCATCAGGAAGATGCGATAACCGAGTCCTTCGGTGGCGACAATGGCTTCGGCGGCGATCAGGAACAACCACGCCGAACTCAACGAGAGGCGTACCGCATCGAACAGGCGCGGCATCAGCTGCGGCAGGATCACCCGCCACAGAATCTGCGCGCTGTGGCCGCCCAGCGTCTGCGCCTTCACCAGCTGCTCGCGCGGGATTTTCTCTACCTGCAACTGCAAATCGCGCGCAATCATTGGCGTGATGCCGATAACAATCAGCACCACTTTCGACACTTCGCCAAGGCCAAAGCAGATAAACAGAATCGGCAGAATCGCCAGCGGCGGCACCAGCGCGAACAGCGTTACCAGCGGCGCCAGCACCGCGCGCACCACCGGCAGCGCGCCGGTGAACAGGCCAATCGCCAGCGCCAGCATGGCGCTGATCAGCACGCCGCTCAGCAAACGCAGCAGGCTGGCGGCGGTATCGGTCCACAGCAGGTACTCGCCGGTACGCGGGCTGGGCTGGAACGCCATACGGTTGATGGCGTCACCCATGGCGTTAAAGCCCGGCAGCAGTTTATCCGCCGCGTTGAGGCTTAAGCGCGCATCCGACGCGAACAGATAGACCAGCAGCACCGCCAGCAGCGGCAGCACCCCGAGTAGCAGGCGGCCCATCGGCAGCGGTTGGTAGTTAATCAGTTTACGCATCGGCATCGCTCCCGCTTACAACTGGCCTGCGGCCGCCAGTTTGGTGTACGCATCGGTAAAACGCAGTTTGATGTTGCCCGCGTTACCCCAGTTACCGGCAGGCGTCTCCACCCCGACCACATCGGCGCTCGGCGCGGCTTCGCCCAGCAAACCGTGTTTGAAGGAGAACTCAGCAACCAGCTGCATGGTGGCTTTTAACTGCGGGCTGTCGACAAAATCGAGGGTGGTTTTGGCATCGCTGAACAGATGCGTCGCCGCCAGCTGCTGGTCGAAACCGGCCAGGTCGGTGCCGGAGTCCTGCGCCATTTGCGTACGTGCGGCTTTGGCGCTGTCACTCGCGCCGGACATGGTTTGCAGGGTTTCATACCAGGCGCCGGTCAGCGCTTTGCCGAGCTGCGGGTATTTCTTCAGGGTGTTGGTGTTGACCACCAGCAGGTCGAGGATTTCGCCCGGAATCTGCGCCGAGGAGAAGATCAGATGGCTGTTGGGCACCTTCTTCGCCTCCGCCAGCAGCGGGTTCCAGGTGACGATGGAACCGACGTCCGGCGTGCCAAATGCCGCCACCAGATCGGCATCGGCAGTGTTGACCACCTTGACGTCTTTCTCGCTCATACCGGATTTCTCCAGCGCGCGCGCCAGCAGGTAATGCGACACCGAGAGCTGCACCAGATTGATGGGTTTGCCTTTCAGCGCCGCCACGCTATCCGCGCCTTTCAGCAGGATGCCGTCGTTGCCGTTGGAGTAGTCGCCGACGATCAGCGCGGTGCTGTCAACGCCGCCGGTGGCGGGAATGGTCAGCGCATCCATGTTGGTCATGGTGCAGCCATCAAAGCCGCCCGCGGTGTACTGGTTGACCGACTCGATATAGTCGTTGACCTGCACGAACTGGATGTCGATGCCGTATTTATCGGCCCATTTTTTCACAATGCCGCTCTGCTGGGCGTAATCCCACGGCATCCAGCCAGCATAAATGGACCAGCAAATCTTGAAGGAGGGTTTGGCGGCGAGCGCGTTGACGCTGGACAGCGCGATGGTGCAAAGCAACAGCAGGCGAAGGCAGGCTTTGATCATGGTGGTTCCTCTGACGTTAGCGGACGAATAAAGCAGGAGGCGGCGAGTTACGATCTCGCTTTCCTCCCGGGCTTTTATCCCGCCGTGTAACCGTCAGAGGACGGTCGGTCACTCTCGGACCAGCATCTTGCGATCGGAACCCTAGTGACCCATTGCAAATTGTCTGGCGACATCGGTTCCCCGCTATCGCTCCTGCATCTGATTAAACACAGGCAAAAAAAGTGCCAATATTCTATCCCCATGAAATGGAACAATTATTTATGGATTCCCGTGTTTTCTCCCCGCCAGGATGCACAGCCATGCAGCAACTGCGCACCAGGATGTCGCAGCCTGTCTGTCGGAAGTTGACGCCCTTCTCACTTTTCAACTGAACCGAAAAAAAATTTTACTTAACGATCATGGGGTTATTTTCTGAACCCTTATCGCCATCCGAACCAATCAAATATTGGTTCGCTTCTTGCCTAAGCTGATAACAACTGACCAGCCCCGTAGCGGCGCGATTTATCGCGCGCCTTTTAACAGAAGATGCATAAAAAGCGCGATTAATCGCGCCGCTACAAGTTTGTGCAGGCTGTCGTTTGATGACAGACATTAGGCTTTACGCGATTCCAATTGATGAATAAACAGGCGAACCAATCATGAGTGACACGCCAGAAACCGCCATGAACTCCAGCTCCGCGCTGGAGCAGCTGCGTCAGCTGATTCAGCAGCAGGAGCACACGCCCGATCGCGCGTTGCCTACCGAGCGCGAACTGGCTGAACGCTTTGGCGTGGGTCGCCGCGAAATCCGCCGCGCGCTGGATGTGCTGGAAGAAGAGGGCCGCATCTGGCGCAAGCAGGGCAAAGGCACCTTTGTCGGCCCGGCCGCGCCGGTCCAGCCGCTGGCGCTGCACGATCTGCCGCAGCAGTCGAACCTGCTGGAAGTGATGGAAGCGCGTCTGCAACTGGAGCCGGGTCTGGCGCGTCTCGCCGCGCTGCGCGCCAGCAAAGAACACATCGCCCTGATGAAACGCCTGATTGAACGTATGCAGGGCATTGTCGCGCCGGAAGATGGCGACCAGCACGAGCTGTGGGACAGCGCCTTCCACCGCGCCATCGCCGAAGCCGCTGGCAACCGTCTGATGCTCGGCTTATTTGATGCCGTCGATGCCGTGCGCCGCGATCCCGGCTGGCAGCATCTGCGCGTGCAGGCCCGCACCCCGGCACGTCTCGACAGTTACGACAACCATCATCAGCGCCTGCTGACCCATATTGCCAACCGGCAACCTCACGAGGCGGCCGCGGCGATGCGCGAACATCTGCTGGCGCTGCAACAGGCGCTGATGGAAACCCTGTATTCCGGCCATAAGGAGACGCCATGACGGCTCAACCCGTTTTGTCGGTCCGCAACCTGCGCGTGCAGTTTCGCGGCTCGCCGGTCACGGTACTGGACGACATTTCCCTGACGCTGCACGCCGGGGAAACCCTGGCGCTGGTGGGTGAATCCGGCTGCGGCAAAAGCATCACTTCGCTGACGCTGATGGGCCTGCAACCCGACAGCGCACAGATTTTACAGGGCGAGATGCAGTTTGATGGCCGCGATCTGCGCGCGCTGAGCGCGTACGACTACGCCAGCCTGCGCGGCAATCAGCTGGCAATGATTTTTCAGGAGCCGATGACCTCCCTCAACCCGGCGTTCACCCTCGGCGATCAGCTGAGCGAGGCGGTGATGCGTCATCGCAAGGTGAATCGCCGTGCGGCGCTGGCGGCCGCACTCCTGATTCTGCAAAAGGTGCAGATTCCGGCCGCGGAAATGCGTCTGAAGGCCTATCCCCACCAGCTTTCCGGCGGGATGCGTCAGCGCGTCATGATCGCTATGGCGCTGATTAATCAGCCCAAACTGTTGATCGCCGATGAACCCACCACCGCACTCGACGTCACCATTCAGGCGCAGATCCTCGACCTGCTCAACACGCTGAAACAGGAGACCGGCACTGCGGTGCTGATGATCACCCATGATCTCGGCGTGGTGGCCGAAGTGGCGCAACGCGTGGCGGTGATGTACGCCGGTCAGGTGGTGGAGAGCGGTACGGTGGAGGCGATTTTCAACGATCCGCAGCACCCCTACACCATCGGGCTGATGGGATCGATTCCCAGCCTGAGCGCGCGCAGCGGTGCGCTGGCAACCATTCCCGGCCAGGTGCCGCTGCCAGAGAACATGCCCGCCGGTTGCCGCTTCGCCACCCGCTGTCCGTTCGCCGAACCACGCTGCCACCAGAACCGCCCGTCTTTGCGCGCCCTGGCGCAGGATCATCAGGTCGCCTGTTTTCGCGCCCCGCTGGAGCAACACGTTACGCTGGGAGAGATCGCATGAAACCCATTTTAGAGTGCCGCGATTTAAGCAAAACCTTCGCCGGTCCGCAGCGCCTGTTTAAACGTAATCGCGGCGTCACTGCGGTGGATCGCGTGTCGTTGCAGGTGATGCCGGGCGAAACCCTGGCGATTGTCGGCGAATCGGGTTCCGGTAAATCCACGCTCGGCCGCCTGCTGCTGCGCTTGCTGGCCGCCAGCGCTGGCGAGGTGTTGTACGAGGGCGAAAGCATTACCCACGCCAGCGGCGCGCGCCTTAACCAGCTGCGCCGCGAATTGCAGATTATCTTTCAGGACCCGTTTGCCTCGCTCAACCCGCGTATGACGGTGCAGCAGATTGTCGGTGAACCGCTGTGGCTGCACGACAAACTGAGTCGCGACGCGCGCCACGATCGGGTGGCGGAGCTGCTGCGCACCGTCGGCCTGCCTGCCGCCTGGGCAGAACGTTATCCGCATGAGTTCTCCGGCGGCCAGCGTCAGCGTATCGGTATCGCCCGCGCACTTGCCTCGCGGCCAAAACTGCTGCTGGGCGATGAGCCGGTCTCTGCGCTGGATGTCTCGGTGCAGGCGCAGGTGGTGAATCTGCTGGAGAGCCTGAAACAACAATTTGGCCTGACGATGGTCATCGTGGCGCACGGTCTGGCGGTGATTCGTCATATGAGCGACCGCGTGGCGGTGATGTACCTCGGCCAGATTGTCGAGCTGGCAACCGTCGATGAGATTTTCGATGCGCCGCTGCATCCCTATACCCAGGCGCTGATCGCCTCCGCCCCGCAGATGCAGCCGGGGGCCAGCCGCAGCATCCCGATGTTGCAGGGCGATCTGCCCAATCCGGCTTCGCCCCCTGCTGGCTGCCGTTTTCATACCCGCTGTCCGTGGGCCACCGCCGAGTGCCGCCAGTTTGAACCTATCAGCCAGGTACTGAGCGGCGGGCGACAGATCGCCTGCCACCGCTGGCAGGAGATTAACCGCGACCGCAGCGCCATCGTGATTGCGCCACCTTCTGCCGCCTTTTTACGTCGCCGCGCGCTGTTTGAGCAGGCGGTAAATCAGCAAGCCTAAACCCTCTGGAGATAAGCCGTGAAGAAAGCGTTATTACCCGTCCTTAGTGGCCTGTTGTTGCTGGGAGCCACCGTACAGGCCCATGCCGAAAGCGTGATTCGCATCGGGCTGGGCGCTGACCCGGACATGCTCGATCCGCATCTGGCGCGCACCTATTATGGTCGTTTTGTGTTTGCTGCCATGTGTGACCGCCTGGTCGATGTCGATCAGAACCTGAAAGTGGTGCCGGGCCTCGCCACCGACTGGGCGTGGAGCGACGACGGCAAAACCCTGACCATGAATCTGCGCGAAGGCGTGACCTTCCACGATGGCGAGAAGTTCGATGCCAATGCGGTGAAGTTCAATATCGAACGCGCGCTGACGCTGCCGGGTTCGCTGCGTAAAAGTGAAATCTCCTCGATTCAGAGCGTGGAAGTCAGCGGGCCGATGCAGGTGAAATTCCACCTGAAAACGCCGGATGCGGCGTTACTCAGCCAGCTCACCGACCGCGCTGGCGCAATGCTGGCGCCCGAAGCGGCTAAGAAACCCGATTTCGCCACCCATCCGGTGTGCTCCGGCCCGTACCAGTTCGACAGCCGGGTGCAGCAGGACCGCATCGTGCTGAAGCGCTTTGAAAATTACTGGAACAAAGGCGCTTACCACTTCGACAAAGTGATTTTCCTGCCGATTCCTGATGCTTCGGTACGCCTCGCTAACCTGCGCGCCGGCGATCTTGATCTCACTGAAGGCGTGGCCGCCAGCGACGTAAAAACCGTTGAAGGCGACAGCAAGCTGACGCTGGCGAAAGTCACCGGCCTCGGTTATCAGGGCATCACCTTTAACATCAATAACGGCAAAGTGGATGCCAGCAGCCCGCTGAAAGATGCGCGCGTGCGCGAAGCCTTCTCGCTGGCCATTGACCGCGATGCGCTGAATCAGGTGGCGTTTGACGGTTTGTATACCCCGTCAAATCAGGCGTTCTCGCCGGTCAGCCCGTATCACGTCAATGTGCCGGTGCCCGCGCGCGATGTGGAGAAAGCCAAAGCGCTGCTGAAGGCGGCGGGCGTCACCACGCCGCTCAATCTGACGTTGCTGGTCACCAACAACCCAACGGCGCAGCAGGTAGGCCAGGTGATTCAGGCGATGGTGAGCGAAGCCGGTTTCAACCTCAATCTGCAAATGAGTGAATTCGCCACCCTGCTGGATCGTCAGCAGCGCGGTGATTATCAGCTCAGCCTGTCGGGCTGGTCCGGTCGCCCTGACCCGGATGGCAGCATCTATTCATTTATCAACAGCAAAGGCACGCTCAACGACGGCCGCTACAGCAGCGCGCAGGTGGATGAGTGGCTGAACGCCGCGCGTCTGACCAACGACCAGGCGCAGCGTCAGGCGCTGTACGGCAAAGTGGTAAACCAGCTGCAAACCGATATGCCGATTGCTTACCTCTACTTCGAACCGCGTATTTTCGGCATGACGAATAAATTGCAGGGCTTTAAGGCGTGGCCGGACGGTCTGGTGCGGCTGGCGGGCGTGAGCATGGCGCAGTAAACCGCTAAGGAGCGATGATGCTGGAATTGATTGTTAAACGTCTGCTGCTGGCCATTCCCACGCTGCTGCTGGTGAGCATCATGGTGTTCGCGCTGCAAAAGCTGCTGCCGGGCGATCCGGTGCTGGCGATGGCCGGTGAGGAGCGCGATCCGGCGGTCATCGCGCAGCTGCGCGCCGAATACCATCTCGACGATCCGATCCCGACGCAATATTTCGCGTGGATCGGCAATGCGCTGAAAGGCGATCTCGGCATGTCGCTGCGCACCAAAGAACCGGTGACGGCGTTGATTGCCAGCAAGCTGCCGGTGACGCTGGAACTGTCGCTGCTGGCGATGCTGATCGCGCTACTGGTTGGCATCAGCATGGGCATCATCGCGGCCGTGCGCAAAGACAGCTGGGTCGATCACACCACCAACTTCGTCGCGCTATCGGGCATATCGGTGCCGCATTTCTGGCTGGGAATTCTGCTGATCCTGCTGTTCTCGGTGCATCTGCAATGGCTGCCGGCGTCGGGCTTTGTGCCAATCGGCGAGGATATGGCGCAGAACCTGAAAACCCTGCTGCTGCCTGCGCTGGTGCTCGGCACCGGTCTGGCCGCCACGCTGATGCGTCACACCCGCGCCTCAATGATTGCGGTGCTGAAAGCGGACTACATCCGCACCGCGCGCGCCAAAGGCCTGCTGACGCCCAAAGTGGTGCTGAAGCACGCCTTCCGCAACGCGCTGATGCCCATCGTCACCCTGACCACGCTGCTGTTCGGCGAGCTGCTGGGCGGCGCGGTGCTGACTGAGCAGGTTTTTACCCTGCCCGGCTTCGGCAAGATGATTGTCGATGCGGTGTTTAACCGTGATTACGCCGTGGTGCAGGGTGTGGTGCTGGTGGTCGCTATCGGGTTTCTGCTGCTGAACCTGCTGGCCGATGTGCTTTATCTGTTAATCAACCCGAAAATGCGAGGCTAACCATGAGCGAGGTTTTAACCGCCAGCGCCGCGCCCGTCGCAGCGCGCCCTAACCGTCGGGTGCTGAAGAAGTTTCTGCGCAACAAGAGCGCGCTGATCGGCGCGGTGATTGTGCTGCTGTTTGTCGCGGTGGCGCTGCTGGCGCCGTGGCTGGCACCGGCCGATCCGATCAAAGCCAACTTTCTGGCGGTACGCAAAGCGCCGTCCGCGCTGTTCTGGTTCGGCACCGATGAGCTGGGACGCGATATTTTGTCGCGTCTGATCTGGGGGGCGCGCACCTCACTGCTGGCGGGCTGCATTTCGGTGCTGATCGCCATCCTGATTGGCGTGCCGCTGGGGCTGATTGCCGGTTACTGGCAGGGCTGGTGCGACGGCATTATCTCGCGCTTTATCGAGGCGCTTCTCGCCTGCCCGTTTCTGATTTTGGCGATTGCGCTCGGTGCCTTTCTTGGTCCCAGCCTGTCGAACGCGATGATTGCCATTGGTTTGTCGGCGATGCCGATTTTCGCCCGTCTGACGCGCGGCCAGGTGATCGCCATTCGCCATGAAGAGTATATCGATGGCGCACGCGCTATCGGCTTGCCGGATCGCTGGATCATCCTGCGTTACGTGCTGCCGAACGTGTTGTCGCCGATTCTGGTGCAGGCCACGCTGGCGATTGCCTCAGCGATCATCACCGAGGCCAGCCTGTCGTTCCTTGGCCTGGGTCAGCAGCCCCCGTCGCCCTCGTGGGGCGCGATGCTGAACACCGCCAAAGGGTATCTGGAGCAGGCGCCGTGGATGTCGATTTTCCCCGGCCTGGCTATTTTTCTCACCGTTCAGGGCTTCAACCTGTTGGGCGACGGACTGCGCGACGCGCTCGATCCGCGCAATGACTCACATTAAGGAAGGGTTATGAGTGAATTGGATTACAACGTCAGTTACGCCTCACACCGTGTACCGATGATGGGACGCAACGCGGTCGCCACCTCGCAGCCGCTGGCGGCGCAGGCCGGGATTCGTATGTTGCAGCTGGGCGGCAACGCCGTTGATGCGGCGATTGCTACGGCGATGGCGCTGACGGTGCTGGAGCCGACCGGCAACGGCCTCGGCAGCGATGCCTTCGCGATTATCTGGGACGGCAAACAGCTGCACGGTCTGAATGCCTCCGGGCGCGCCCCGGCGGCGTGGAATCCGGCGCGTTTTGCCGGTCAGCCCGCCATGCCGGAAATTGGCTGGGAAGCGGTGACCGTGCCTGGCGCGGTCTCGGCCTGGGTGGCGCTGGCGGAACGCTTCGGCACCCTGCCGCTCACCACGCTGGCGCAACCGGCGATTGAATACGCGCGCGACGGTTTTCCGGTATCGCCGCTGATTGGCCAGCTGTGGCAGCGCGGCTATAACAAGCTGAAAGATCAGCCGGGCTTCAGCGCCTGCTTCGCGCCGCATGGCCGTCCGCCGCGCGCGGGCGAGCTGTTCCGCAACCCGGCGCAGGCCGCCACCCTGCAAAAAATCGCCGAAACCAATGGCGAAGCCTTCTATCGCGGCGAGCTGGCGCAGAAAATGGCGGCGTTTGCGGCTGAACATGGCGCAGCGCTGACGCTCGACGATCTCAACAACCATCGTGCCGACTGGGTGTCGCTGCTGTCGCGCCCGTTTGCCGGAGGTTCGGTACAGGAATTACCGCCGAACGGCCAGGGCATCGCGACGCTGATCGCGCTTGGCATTCTTGAGCATTGGGATATTGGCCGCCATACGCCGGATAGCGTGCCCTGGCTGCATCTGTCGATTGAGGCGATGAAGCTGGCGCTGGTTGATCTGGAACGCTACGTCACCGATGAAGACCATCTGGAATTTCCGGCGGATCGGCTGCTGAGCGACAGCTACCTGAAGCAGCGCGCGGCGCTTATCGACCCGGATAAAGCTGGCGATTTTACCTTCGGTTCGCCGCAGCAAAGCGGCACGGTGTATCTCTCCACCGCCGATGCCAGCGGCATGATGGTGTCGTTTATTCAGTCCAACTTTATGGGTTTCGGCTCTGGCGTGGTGGTGCCTGACACCGGCATCAGCCTGCAAAACCGCGGCGCAGGCTTTTCACTCGATCCGCAGCATCCAAACGTGGTGGCTGGCGGCAAACGCCCGTTCCACACCATTATTCCGGCGTTTGCGCTGGATGGCGACGGCCAGCCGCTGATGTCGTTCGGCGTGATGGGGGGACCGATGCAGGCGCAGGGGCATCTGCAAATGGCGCTGCGCATTATGTTGCATAAGCAGAACCCGCAGGCGGCGATCGATGCGCCGCGCTGGCGCGTGGTGCAGGGGCGTGAGGTGATTGTCGAGCAGGGTATCGATCGCAACGTGCTGGCGGCGCTACGCGCCATGGGGCATCAGCTGGTACTGGAAGATCCGCTGCTGGGCTACAACTTCGGCGGCGCCCAGGCGATTGTGCGCGACCCGCAGGGCTTTTATATCGCCGCCACGGAAAGCCGCAAGGATGGGCAGGCGTTGGTGTATTGATTGCCGGGGTGTGTAGGGTCGCCATTTATGGCGACCATTTCGATCTCCAGGTGCGCAGTAATGCGCACCCTACCAGGGTCGCCATTTATGGCGACCATCCCGACCTCAGGCGCGCATCAATACGCACCCTGCTGATAACGACCACACCGTCCCCTTTCACGCCCGTTGTATGCACCAGGCCATTGTTCTATCCTTTAGGACCTTTCTCATCGAATTGAATTTAGCCATTGTGTCACTGACAGGAGTTGAATATATGGCGTCAGGAATTTCCCGCATCTGGATGCGTACCGGCATGCTGATGGTTACGCTGCTCACGGTGATGCAACTCACCGCCTGTGGCGACAAAGAGGGCGATCAACGCAAAGCCTTCACAGATTTTCTCCAGAACACCGTGATGCGCAGCGGCGAGCACCTGCCCAGCCTGAGCGAAAACCAGAAGCAAACCTTCGGTAACTATGCCAGCGATTACGCCATTCTGTATGGCTTCTCCCAGCAGGTTAATCAGGCTGTTGAGCAGGGTATGCGCCCGGTGGTCGACGAACTGGGCGCGATTCGCGTCCCCCAGGATTACCTGACGCGCCGCGACACGCTGCGCCAGGCCAGCGGCAATCTGAGCGTGCTGACGCAGCAAATTCAGAGCGCCAAAATGCAGGCCGACAGCAGCAAAGCCGCGCTGAAACAGCCGGACGATCTGAAGAAAGTCTACGACAGCGTGTATGCCAAAGTGGTGACACAACCGGCCAGTACGCTGATCCCGCTGTTACCTAATCTTCAGGCGCTGAGCCAGGCGGCAATCCAGGCTGGCGACTTCCTGCAATCGCAGGGTGCGCGCGTGTCCTTTAACGATGGTGGCGTGCAGTTCCCGACTCAGGATCAGGCAACGCAGTACAACCAGCTGATGAGCAACCTCTCCAGCAACGCCCAGGCGCTGACCCAGGCGCAGAACGCCGTTCAGGGTGGTTTTCAGTAAAATTTCAGGCGGGCAATATTGTGTTGCCCGCTTTTCAGATTTTTGTCACTTCCTTACACGCCCCTTTTCTGCCTCCCCCCAGCGATGACATAGTGTGATCTGGCGCATTTTCGACCAAAAATACTTTGTGATCTCAATCACATTTATCGAACAAACAGCACCATGAATAAAGTGATTACCGTCACATTTAGTCCACTGATTTGCTTAAATATTCGGCACCGTACTTTTCTTACAGGGTAATTTTGTGATCTGAGTCACCTAATAGCACCCTGACCACCCCAGATTAGCGTGATCTGCATCACACTTACCGCGAGCTCTACGCAGCGTCATAAACAAGTGCTAGAGTCCGCCTGCATACAGTAATGCCACGGCCCCCGCCGTAACGTCTTAACAAAAACAAACGCGCTCTCTTATTGCAGCGCGTCTCAATAAGGGGTGGGTTTATGTCCTCATCAGTGAAGGTCAAAGTTCAGAGCTTTGGTCGCTTTCTGAGTAATATGGTGATGCCTAACATCGGTGCGTTTATCGCCTGGGGTATCATCACTGCACTGTTCATTCCGACCGGGTGGATCCCGAACGCGACGCTGGCGAAACTCGTTGGCCCGATGATCACTTACCTGCTGCCGCTGCTGATCGGTTTTACCGGTGGTCGTCTGGTGGGTGGCGATCGCGGTGGCGTGGTCGGCGCAATCACCACCATGGGTGTGATTGTCGGTGCTGATATGCCGATGTTCCTCGGTTCCATGATTGCCGGTCCGCTGGGTGGCTGGGCGATTAAAAACTTTGACCGCGCCGTTGATGGCAAGATCAAAAGCGGCTTCGAGATGCTGGTTAACAACTTCTCAGCCGGTATCATCGGTATGCTGCTGGCGCTGCTGGCGTTCCTTGGCATCGGTCCACTGGTTGAAGGTCTGTCGCACATTCTCGCCGCCGGCGTAAACCTGATGGTGCAGAACAACCTGCTGCCGCTGACCTCGATCTTTGTTGAACCGGCGAAAATCCTGTTCCTCAATAACGCCATCAACCACGGCATCTTCTCTCCGCTGGGTATCCAGCAGGCGAGCGAAGCCGGTAAGTCTATTTTCTTCCTGATCGAAGCCAACCCAGGCCCCGGTATGGGTGTGCTGGTGGCATATATGATTTTTGGTCGCGGTAGCGCCAAACAATCAGCCGGTGGTGCTGCGATCATCCACTTCCTCGGTGGTATCCACGAAATTTACTTCCCGTACGTGCTGATGGCGCCGCGTCTGCTGCTGGCGGTCATCCTCGGCGGTATGACTGGCGTGTTCACCCT
Source organism: Pantoea sp. X-Soil-TKNS-1207 (assembly GCF_059730485.1). Taxonomy (NCBI): domain Bacteria; kingdom Pseudomonadati; phylum Pseudomonadota; class Gammaproteobacteria; order Enterobacterales; family Erwiniaceae; genus Pantoea; species Pantoea sp. X-Soil-TKNS-1207. The sequence continues at coordinate 111,545 of NZ_AP035958.1, read as the reverse complement.
GACCGTACTGCATGGCGGCCTGGTTTCTCCGGCGTCTCCGGGTTCCATCCTGGCGGTGCTGGCGATGACGCCTAAAGGCACCTACTTCGCCAACATTGCTGCTATCGTTGCCGCGTTTGCCGTCTCATTCGTCATCTCTTCCATCCTGCTGAAAACCAGCAAAGTGAAAGAAGATGATGACATCGAAGCCGCAACCAAACGTATGCAGGACATGAAAGCCCAGTCAAAAGGCCAGACCGTAGCGGGTGCGCCGGTTGCCGGTGACGCCATGAGCGTTGACCTGAACCATGTACGCAAAATCATCGTTGCCTGTGACGCCGGTATGGGTTCCAGCGCCATGGGTGCGGGCGTACTGCGTAAGAAAGTGCAGGATGCGGGTCTGAGCAACATTTCGGTGACCAACAGCGCCATCAACGCCCTGCCGGGTGATGTGGATCTGGTGATTACCCACCGTGACCTGACTGAACGCGCCATGCGTCAGGCGCCGCAGGCGCAGCACATTTCGCTGAACAACTTCCTCGACAGCGCGCTGTACAGCAACCTGACCGAGCGTCTGGTGGCGGCGAACCGTAGTGAAGCGCATCGCGAAACCGTCAAGACCACGCTGGCCGACAGCTTTGATTCCGGCAACGCGCACCTGTTCAAACTGGGCGCTGATAACGTGTTCCTCGGCCTGAGCGCCAGCAACAAAGAGCAGGCGATTCGCTTCGCCGGTGAGCAGCTGGTGAAAGGCGGCTATGTGCAGCCGGAATACGTGGAAGCGATGCTGGAGCGTGAAAAGCTGACGCCGACCTACCTCGGTGAGTCGATTGCCGTACCGCATGGCACCGTGGAAGCCAAAGACCGCGTGCTGAAAACCGGCGTGGTGTTCTGCCAGTATCCGGCAGGCGTGCAGTTCGGCGAAGAGTCTGACAAAGTGGCTCGCCTGGTGATTGGTATTGCCGCACGCAATAACGAACACATCCAGGTGATCACCAGCCTGACCAACGCGCTGGATGATGACAGCGTGATTGAGAAGCTGGCGAATACCACCAGCGTGCAGGATGTGCTGGATCTGCTGTCTGGCAGCAAAGCCACCGCCTGATACAGCGTTACTCTTCCCTGGGGCGGGCATGCCCGTCCCCAATTTCCGGGGCGGATATGCCCGCCCCTTCGTCATTTGATATGGGTCAAATTATGAAAGCGTTACATTTTGGAGCAGGCAATATCGGCCGTGGTTTTATCGGTAAACTGCTGGCAGATGCCGGTATCGAACTGGTGTTCGCGGATGTTAATCAGGTCGTGCTTGATGCCCTTAACGCCCGTCATGAGTATCCGGTTCATGTGGTTGGCGAGCAGGCAAAAGTCGAAATCGTAAAAGGCGTTAGCGCAGTTAACAGCACCAGCGACGATATCGTCACGCTGATTGCTGAGGTTGATATCGTTACCACGGCGGTTGGTCCGCAGATTCTGGAGCGCATCGCCGGTGGCGTCGCTAAAGGTCTGGCCAAACGCAGCGATAACGGTAATGTCCGTCCGCTGAACATCATCGCCTGTGAAAATATGGTACGCGGCACCAGCCAGCTGAAGCAGCATGTGCTGAAGGCGCTGCCGGAGCAGTATCACGCCTGGGTTGAGCAGCATGTTGGCTTTGTCGATTCCGCGGTAGACCGCATCGTGCCGCCGTCAGAAGCTGGCAGCAACGATCCGCTGGAAGTGACGGTGGAAACCTTCAGCGAGTGGATCGTCGATAAAACCCAGTTTAAAGGCGAGCTGCCGAACATTCCGGGCATGGAACTGACCGACAACCTGATGGCGTTTGTTGAGCGTAAGCTGTTCACCCTGAACACCGGCCACGCGATCACCGCTTACCTCGGCCAGCTGGCCGGTCACGCCACCATTCGTGATGCGATTCTCGATCAGAAAATCCGTGCGGTGGTGCAAGGCGCGATGGAAGAGAGCGGCGCGGTGCTGATCAAGCGTTACGGCTTTGCAGCAGATAAACATGCTGCCTACATCCAGAAAATCCTCAGCCGCTTTGAAAACCCCTACCTGAAAGATGACGTGGAGCGCGTTGGCCGTCAGCCGCTGCGTAAGCTGAGCGCGGGCGATCGCCTGATCAAACCTACGCTGGGCACACTCGAATATCAGCTGCCGCACGCCAACCTGGTGCAGGGCATTGCCGCCGCGATGCATTATCGCAGCGCGCAGGATCCACAGGCGCAGGAACTGGAAGCGCTGCTGGCAGAAAAAGGACCGCAGGCCGCGCTGGCGCAGGTGTCCGGGCTGGATGCCAACAGTGAAGTGGTCGCATCAGTGGTGAGTGCTTACAACGCTATGGCATAATGCGCGCCACTTAACGGCTCATACCGGGCGCGGCCAGGCTGCGCCCGACGGCGGTATCTGAACGATGCAGGCAATAATGGAAGAGAAGCAAGCTTTTGAAAACCGGGTGCTTGAGCGCCTGAACGCCGGTCGTTCGGTGAGAAGCTTTCTGATCGCCGCCGTTGAACTGTTGACCGAAGCGGTTAACCTGCTGGTATTGCAGGTTTTCCGCAAGGATGATTACGCCGTGAAATATGCCGTGGAGCCTCTGCTGCTCGGCAATGGTCCATTGGGCGAGATGTCGGTGCGCCTGAAACTGATTTACGGCCTCGGGGTGATCAGTCGCCACGAGTATGAAGATTGCGAGCTGCTGCTGGCGCTGCGCGAAGAACTGAACCACGACACCAGCGACTACCGCTTTACCGACGATGAGATCCTCGGCCCTTTTGGTGAGCTGCACTGCGTGGTGGCGTGGCCGCCGAAACCGGATTTTACCCGTGACGATGATGAGCTGCGCGCGATGCAGCAGCAACGTTATTTGCAGATGGTACGCTCCACCATGGTGCTGTCGCTTACCGAACTGATTTCACGTATTTCTCATAAGCAGGCGTTTAAAAAGCCCGCCGTTTGAGTCGGCCAGGTCGCCATTAATGGCGACCCTACACCGTAGGGTGCGCATTAATGCGCACCGTCCCATGGACCGCACAATTAATATGACGCATTGATGCCTGCCGCTACAGAACATTGCATATACCGTAGCGACGCGATTTATCGCGCAGTACCAGGCCCGGTGCACAGCAATGGCAATTTGGTGTATCCTTTCCCTGTTTTCCTTAACGAGTTTCCCCGATGAAAGAACAAGAAAAAGCTGAGATCAAACGCCTGAGCGATCAGCTGGATGCCCTGAACCGCAAAGAGCCGCAATTGCTGGAATCCGGTGATGCCGAGAAGCTCGGTGCGCTGCTGAAAGAAAAAGAAGCGCTGGTGGTGGAGATTGAACGCCTGCGCAACGTGCGTGAAGAGAAGCTGAGCAAAGAAGCACAGCAGCTGCAAAAGCTGCCGTTCAGCCGTGAGATCACCAAAAAAGAGCAGGCTAATATGGGTGCGCTGAAGAAAAGCGCGCGCGGCCTGGTGGTGGTTCATCCTATGACCGCGCTCGGACGTGAAATGGGGCTGACAGTGATGACCGGCTACGCGAAGCAGCCGTTCTGATGCTCCCTTACGCGGCGTGAGAGACGTCGCGTACTACCTCGTTCCCTGCCGCACGCAGCACCTGCTGCGTCAGGTTATCCAGCAACTCATAGCGGCGGCGATACTCCGCACGCTTCTTGCTGGCAATCTCTTCCAGTGACTTACGCGCCATCTGCAACGGCAGAGTAAACAACCCATCCGCGCGCGCTTCCGCGCCCAGCGACAGCCAGAATTCACTGTAGCTGGCAAAGAAGTGATCGCCTTTGCTGTGACGATAACGCAGGCTGCGGAAAACATGGGTGCTGTCGCCCACCGCGCTAATGCTTTGCACGCCGCACTGCTCAGCCAGAATAAATACTGCTTCCATCAGCAGACGCTTGGGAAATAAGCCGTGAGCGGCTTTAGTGGCATCGCGAATCACGTCATTGGAAATATGTTTGCGTGGTCCCTGCAATCCCCCAATTAATAAATTTCGCTGCTGGTTTTCATTAATGATAGAAAATGAAAGCGAAGCAATTAATTTTTGCTCATAGCGTAATTCCAGCGTAATTTCGCCTTCGCGATCAAAGCGACCCGGACAGCATTGAATGATAAAAGCCTCGTCATTTTTCCCGGTAAAGCTGGCCAGTAAATTATCGCCAGGGCTTTGCAGCAGTTGACGCAGCCGGGCATTTTCCAGCGTCGACATCAGACTGTAGTGATCGAGGATCGCCTGCGCCCGCTGGGCCACGCTGAAACCTGCCCGCAGATAAGGACGGTGCGGTTTAGCAGGCAGCAACCCCTGTGTCGTCAACATTTGTGGCAGCTGCGGCAATGCCGCCAGCTGATGCAGGTAACGACGCGTGGTAACAGGATAAATAAGCGATCTTAAAGCAAATTTAAGGCGGAAACTTTTGCTACGCCATAATTTATTTGGCACAAACTTTCCGCTAATTAATTGCAGAAAAAGCGATGCTGACGAATCATTATTCGTCTCAGTTGTCATTATCGTAGACATGGTTATTTTTAGCTATGCAGGATAAATTAGCGACACTATATGCCCCAAATTATCAACGACAGGTTAATACAGCAGCGGGCGATCGGTCCAGCGGCGGGAATAAAAGGATTGTTTAGAATTTGTTTAAAAAAAACCGGTGAAAAAGCTCACCGGTTAAGGCTGGGTTAAGCTAAGGCTTACTTCGCAGAAGCGAAACGTGCAGCCGCTTCGTCCCAGTTCACAACGTTCCAGAACGCTTTGATGTAATCAGGACGTTTGTTCTGATACTTCAGGTAGTAAGCGTGTTCCCACACATCCAGACCAATGATCGGGAAGCCAGAGACGCCAGCGATCGCTTCGCCCATCAGCGGGTTGTCCTGGTTAGCGGTAGAAACCACAGCCAGTTTGTCGCCTTTTTTCACCAGCCACGCCCAGCCAGAACCGAAACGGGTCGCAGCGGCTTTCTCAAACTCTTCCTGGAATTTTTCCACGCTGCCGAAATCTTTTTCGATAGCGGCTTTCAGGTCGCCTTGCAGGGTGGTGCCGGTTTTCAGACCTTTCCAGAACAGGCTGTGGTTAGCGTGACCGCCTGCGTTGTTACGCAGTGGGCCTTTTTTGTCTGCTGGCAGCTGATCCAGTTTGGTGATCAGTTCGTCAACCGGCAGGTCAGCGAATTCGGTGCCTTCCAGCGCTGCGTTCGCGTTGTTAACGTAGGTCTGGTGGTGTTTAGTGTGATGGATTTCCATCGTCTGCTTGTCGAAGTGCGGTTCCAGTGCGTCGTATGCGTAAGGCAGGGATGGCAGTGAGTAACTCATGTTCTTCCTCTCCATTAGTGTTTGAGCAGCACAACCTCGCTGGCGTGCCGCGTAAGCAGTCGGATCATTATAGTTAAATTCATGATCCGGAAAAGGGTTATCAATGCCTTAGTAATGATAAGGATTTGATGAATCTGGCAAAAGGAGAGCACGAAGGGTGAGGAAGCTGAACGTAGCGCGCGAGTTATCGCGCGGTTATGGCATTGTCTGAGACCCTCACCCCGGCCGCCTCCCATGAGGGAGAGGGCCGGGGTGCAATAACGGATTAGCGGCCTAACTCGGTCAGCGACTTATCCAGCGCGCCCACCAGCCAGTCGATATCGCTTTCCTGGAACGCCAACGGCGGGCGCAGTTTCAGCACGTTACCGTATGGACCGGCCACCGAGGTCAGTACGTGGTGGTCACGCAGTTTCTCGATCAAATCCAGCGCCAGCGCCTTATCCGGCGTTTTGCTGCTGCGATCGGCGACCAGTTCGAAGCCGATAAACAGACCGGCGCCACGCACATCGCCAATCGCTTCATGGCGATCCATCAGTTTCGTCAGCTCCGCCTGCAACTTCGCCCCCACCACACGGCTGTGCTCCTGCAAACCTTCTTCTTTGATCACTTTCAGCACCGCCTGCGCGGCGGCCATCGCCACCGGGTTGCCGCCAAAGGTGTTGAAGTAAGGGATCTCGTCACTGAACGCCGCCAGCACATCGCTTTTCGCCAGCAGGCCAGACACCGGAATGCCGTTGCCCATCGGTTTGCCGGTGGTCACCACATCCGGCACCACGCCGTGACGGGCAAAACCCCAGAACGCATCGCCAGTACGCGCAAAGCCAGGCTGCACTTCGTCGGCGATAAAGATACCGCCGTTGGCATGGACCACATCCACCGCTTTCTGCAGGAAGCCGCGCGGATTCGGCAGCACGCCGTCGGAGGAGAAAATCGAATCAGCAAGGAAGCCGGCAAACTTGATGCCGTGCGCTTTCATATCGTCGATTTGCTTCTGGATTTCATTGGCAAACCACTCGCCAAGATCCGGGGCATTAACGCGGTAGTGATCCGGCGGTGGGACCAGACGCGTGGTCGGCGCCAGCGGCTGGCCGGTACCGAGCGCCGGGGAAGCACCGGAGGTCAGATCGCTGGTGCCGTGATAAGCCTCCTGCGACACGATAATCCCGGTGCCGCCGCTAAAAGCGCGCGCCACGCGGATCGCCAGGTCATTGGCTTCGGAGCCGGTGCACATATACATTGCGCGATCGATCGCATCCGGCGTGGTCGCCAGCAGTTCTTCGCTGTAATCCAGGATACGTTCATGCAGATAACGGGTGTGGGTGTTCAGCATCTTCATCTGCTGGTTCACCGCCTCAATCACGGCCGGATGGCAGTGCCCGATACTCGCCACGTTGTTATACACATCAAGATATTTATTCCCTGCGGCGTCCCACAGATACTGCCCTTCACCGCGTACCAGATGGACCGGCTTACGGTAGAACAGGCGATATGACTCGCCCAGCACTTTGCTGCGTTTATCCGTCAGCTGGCGCGTATCGGCATCCAGACCGTCGGCGTGCTCAGCACGAAAACTGTTGGTATCCATGATGGTGGAACGTGTGGCCATGGTAACTCCCGTTGCGAAGGTGAAAGGGGTGCATGATTAATAACCGTCTGATGACATCATGCCGGTTTTGCGGAGAAATGCAACCAAATACACAAATACAACCAAATACACATGACGGAACGATGACGCTCAGGTAAGCTTAGGCCCACGCTGAACTCGCTACAGGGAAATGTCATGTTGCAGGAAACCCGTTTACACCGCATTCGCGCGCTGCTGACCACCCATCATCAGATCAGCACCGAGCGCATCATCAAAGAGCTGGGCATTTCGCGGGAAACGGCGCGACGCGACATTATCGAACTGGAAGCGCAGGGACTGGCGCGGCGGGTACACGGTGGCTTAGTGGCCGTGGATAGCCAGCCGGAGCCGCCGCTGCGCGTACGTCGCAGCGCGCAGGCCAAAGAGAAACGCGCCATCGCGGCCGCTGCGGTGCAGCATCTGCAACCGGGCCAGACGCTGTTTCTCGATTCCGGCACCACCACCACCATGCTGGCGGAAGAACTGCGCACCATGTCCGGGCTGACCATCATTACCAATAGCCTGCAAGCCGCGCTGGCGTTAAGCGCCGCCGAAGAACATGAAACGCTGAATAATCAGGTGATTTTGCTCGGCGGCATGATGAGCGCCGGTGCGCAGCAGACGCGTGGCGAAATGACGGTGGGCGAGATCTATCGCTATCGGGCAGACGTGGCACTGCTCTCCCCGGTGGGGATTGAAGCGAAGCAAGGCGCCACCAGCTTTCATCCCCACGAAGCGGCGATTGCGCGCGCCATGGTGCAGCAGGCCAGCCGCACCATTCTGCTGGCGGATCACAGCAAACTCGGCGTGGTGAGCCGCACCCAGTACGCGCCGATTGCCGAGGTAGATTTGCTGATTTGCGACGCAGGCCAGGCAAAAGCGGGAGCGCTCAGCGCCCTGCAACAGGCGTTGCCGAAGGTGCAGGTGGTTTAACGCAGCCGCTGCGGATGGGTATAGATGGTGGCGCGCCCAGGTTTGCTGAAACCAACCAGCGTCAGGTTGCTGCGCTCGGCCACCTCCACTGCCAGCTGGGTTGCCGCCGACACCGCAAACAGGATCTCCACGCCGCACATCGCCGACTTCTGCACCATTTCATAACTGGCGCGACTGGAGACCAGCACGGCGCCCTGCTGCCAGTCGGCCTTGCTGCGATAGCCCAGCAGCTTATCCAGCGCCACATGACGTCCCACATCTTCACAACCGCCGCGCAGTTCACCGTCAGGCGACATCCACGCCGCCGCGTGGGTGCAACCGGTCAGTTCGCCCACCGGCTGGAAGTCGCGCAGACGCGCTAAGCCCGCATCCAGATGGTTGAGGTCGAAGGTCTGAGTAAAGGGCAACGGCGTAATTGGCTTGCCGATTTGCTCCAGCTGCTCCACGCCGCATACGCCGCAGCCGGTCCGCCCCGCCATCGCGCGCCGTTGCGCTTTCAGCGCCATAAAACGACGGCTGGAGAGTTCAATTTGCACTTCGATGCCGTTGCAGCCTGGCACCACATCCAGGCCATAAATCTCCTGTGGCGCATCGATGATGCCTTCAGACAGAGAGAAGCCGAGGGCAAAGGCTGCCAGATCGTTAGGCGTCGCCATCATCACCACATGGGAAACCCCGTTGTACACCAGCGCCACCGGCACTTCCTGCGCCAGCCAGTCAGGTTGCGCATGGGTGATATCGCGTCGCTGCCACACCTGCGCCTGGCGGGCGCCTGAGATCTCACTCACATTAATCTGACTTTCCTGCCCTTTGCCTTTCACTTTCTTCGCTCTCCGCAGCAACCTTACAAAAGCAGTGGTATTATTTAGCCGCTATACTCACATTCTTCGTTGGGTCATTGTGAACGCCGCCCAACGCTCCGCAAAACATTAAATGTAGCAATGTCGAATCAAGGATTATCCTCCATGAACGTCAGCAGAAGAAAATTCTTCAAAATCTGCGCGGGCGGTATGGCAGGGACAACGGCTGCGCTGCTCGGCTTTACCCCCGAGACCGCGCTGGCGGAAACGCGACAATATAAGTTATTGCGCGCCCGTGAGACCCGTAATACCTGCACCTACTGCTCAGTCGGCTGTGGCCTGTTGATGTACAGCCTCGGCGATGGCGCGAGAAACGCCAAAGAGACTATCTTCCACATTGAAGGCGATCCGGATCATCCGGTCAGCCGCGGAGCGCTCTGCCCGAAAGGCGCGGGCCTGCTCGATTTTGTGCATAGCGACAGCCGCCTGCACTACCCGGAATATCGCGCGCCCGGTTCTGATCGCTGGCAGCGCATCAGCTGGGACGATGCCTTCACTCGCATCGCGAAGCTGATGAAAGCGGACCGTGATGCGCACTTTGTGGCGCAGAACGCGGATGGCGTAACCGTCAACCGCTGGCTGACCACCGGGATGCTGTGTGCCTCGGCCTCCAGCAATGAAACCGGGTATCTCACCCAGAAAATGACCCGATCGCTCGGTATGCTGGCGGTCGACAACCAGGCACGCGTCTGACACGGACCAACGGTAGCAAGTCTTGCTCCAACATTTGGTCGCGGTGCGATGACCAACCACTGGGTCGACATCCGTAATGCCAACCTGATCGTGGTGATGGGCGGTAATGCGGCTGAAGCGCATCCCGTCGGTTTCCGCTGGGCGATGGAAGCCAAAATCTTCAACAAAGCCAAACTGATTGTCATCGATCCGCGCTTTACGCGCACCGCATCGGTGGCGGATTTCTATACGCCAATTCGCTCCGGCTCCGATATCGCTTTCCTTTCGGGCGTGCTGCGCTGGCTGATGGAAAACGACAAAATCCAGCATGAATATGTGCGCGCGTACACCAACGCCAGCCTGATCGTGCGCGAAGATTTTACCTTCGAAGATGGCCTGTTCAGCGGCTACGACGCCGATCACCGCAAATACGACAAAACCAGCTGGAACTACGAGCTGGGCGAAGACGGCTTTGCCAAACGCGACGACAGTCTCAGCCATCCACGCTGCGTGTGGAACCTGCTGAAACACCATGTCAGCCGCTACACGCCGGAAATTGTCGAGCGCGTCTGCGGTACGCCGAAGGCGGATTTCCTGCACGTCTGCGAATTGATTGGCGAGACCAGCGCGCCCGATCGCACCACCTCGTTCCTCTATGCCCTCGGCTGGACCCAGCACTCCATCGGCGCGCAAAACATTCGCACCATGGCGATGATTCAGCTGATGCTCGGCAATATGGGCATGGCGGGCGGCGGCGTGAATGCGCTGCGCGGCCACTCCAATATTCAGGGCCTGACCGACCTCGGTCTGCTGTCGCAAAGCCTGCCGGGCTATATGACGCTGCCGTCCGAGAAGCAAACCAATCTGCAAACCTACCTCGCCGCCAACACGCCCAAAGCGGCGCTGCCCGGCCAGGTGAACTACTGGAGCAACTACCCGAAATTCTTCGTCAGCATGATGAAAGCCTTCTATGGCGACAAAGCGCAGGCGGAGAACAGCTGGGGCTTTGACTGGCTGCCGAAGTGGGACATCAGCTATGACGTGTTGCAGTACTTCGAGCTGATGGCGCAGGGCAAGGTGAACGGTTATCTGTGCCAGGGCTTCAACCCGGTGGCCTCCTTCCCGAACAAGCGCAAGGTGATCGATTCGCTGTCGAAGCTGAAGTTCCTCGTCACCATCGACCCGCTGAACACCGAAACCTCGACCTTCTGGCAGCATCATGGCGAGTTCAACGACGTCGATCCGGCGCAGATTCAGACCGAGGTATTCCGTCTGCCCTCCACCTGCTTTGCCGAGGAGAACGGGTCGATCGTCAACTCCGGCCGCTGGTTGCAGTGGCACTGGAAAGGCCAGGATGGGCCGGGCGAATCGCGCAATGACGGAGAAATCCTTGCCGGTATCTACCTGCGGTTGCGCGAGATGTATGCGCGCGACGGCGGCGCGACGCCGGAACCGGTGCTGAATATGACCTGGAACTACCAGACGCCAGACAATCCGGCGTCAGAAGAGGTGGCGATGGAGAGCAACGGCAAGGCGCTGGCGGATATCGTCGATGACAAAGGCAACGTGCTGGTGAAAAAAGGCCAGCAGCTCAGCACCTTTGCCACGCTGAAAGATGACGGCAGCACCAGCAGCGGCTGCTGGATATTCGCAGGCAGCTGGACGCCAGACGGCAACCAGATGGCGCGGCGCGATAATAGCGATCCGTCCGGTCTCGGCAACACGCTGAACTGGAGCTGGGCGTGGCCGCTCAATCGCCGCATCCTCTACAACCGAGCCTCGGCTGACCCGCAAGGCAAGCCGTGGGATGCCGGACGTCAGTTGCTGAAGTGGGACGGCAGCAAGTGGGCCGGAATGGATATCCCGGACTACAGTACCGCCGCGCCAGACAGCAACGTCGGGCCGTTTATTATGCAGCCCGACGGCATGGGCCACCTGTTCGCGCTCGACAAAATGGCGGAAGGTCCGTTCCCGGAACATTACGAGCCGTTTGAAACGCCGATCGGCACCAACCCGCTGCATCCCAACGTGGTATCGAACCCGGCGGCGCGCGTGTTTAAGGACGATCTGGCGGCGATGGGCAAAGCGGAGCAGTTCCCGTATGTCGGCACCACCTATCGCCTCACCGAGCATTTCCACTTCTGGACCAAACACGCGCGGCTGAACGCCATCGCGCAGCCGGAACAGTTTGTGGAGATTGGCGAAGTGCTGGCGGGCAAGCTGGGCATTGCGCAGGGCGACACGGTGAAGGTCAGTTCGAACCGTGGCTACATCAAAGCCAAAGCGGTGGTGACCAAACGTCTGCGCCCGCTACAGGTGGATGGCAAAACGGTGGATACCATCGGTATTCCGATTCACTGGGGTTATCAGGGGGTGGCGAAAAAAGGCTTTATCGCCAATACCCTGACGCCGTTTGTCGGCGACGCCAACACGCAAACGCCGGAGTTTAAGGCGTTCCTCGTCAACGTCGAGAAGGTGTAGGAGAACGCAATGGCTTATCAATCTCAGGACATTATCCGCCGCTCCGCCACCAACGGCGTGACGCCGCCGCCGCAGGCGCGCAACCATCAGCAGGAGGTAGCGAAGCTGATCGACGTCACCACCTGCATTGGCTGCAAAGCCTGCCAGGTGGCCTGTTCGGAATGGAACGATATCCGCGATGAGGTCGGTCATAACGTCGGGGTGTACGACAACCCGGCGGATTTGACCGCGAAATCCTGGACGGTGATGCGCTTCTCCGAGGTGGAGGAGAACGGCAAACTGGAGTGGCTGATCCGCAAAGATGGCTGTATGCACTGCGCCGATCCCGGCTGCCTGAAGGCGTGTCCTTCGGAAGGCGCCATTATTCAGTACGCCAATGGCATCGTCGATTTTCAGTCCGAGCAGTGCATCGGCTGCGGTTACTGTATCGCCGGTTGCCCGTTCGACGTGCCGCGCCTCAATAAAGACGACAACCGCGTATATAAATGCACGCTGTGCGTCGATCGCGTCACCGTGGGCCAGGAACCGGCCTGCGTGAAAACCTGTCCGACCGGGGCGATTCATTTCGGCAGCAAAGCCGATATGCAAACCCTCGCCGGCGAGCGCGTGGAGGAGCTGAAAACACGCGGCTATGACAACGCCGGCCTGTACGATCCGGCCGGTGTCGGCGGCACCCATGTGATGTATGTGTTGCACCACGCCAACAAGCCGCAGCTGTACCACGGTTTGCCGGAGAACCCCAGCATCAGCCACGCGGTCACCTTCTGGAAAGGCATCTGGAAGCCGCTGGCGGCGATTGGGTTTGCCGCCACCTTCGCCGCGTCGATATTTCACTATGTCGGCGTCGGGCCAAACCGGGTGGACGATGAAGACGACAATCTGCACGACGATCCTGAGGAGCGCAAATGATGAAAAAGCGCGATCGCCTGGTGCGCTACAGCGCGCCGGAACGCATCAATCACTGGATTGTGGCGTTTTGCTTTGTCTTCGCCGCGTTGAGCGGGCTGGGCTTCTTTTTTCCTTCGTTCAACTGGCTGATGCATGTGCTGGGTACGCCGCAGCTGGCGCGTATCCTGCATCCCTTTGTCGGCGTGATCATGTTCGCCGCCTTTCTCATCATGTTCTTACGCTATTGGCGGCAAAATCTGATCAATCGTGAAGATCTGCTGTGGGCGAAGAACATCCATAAAATCGTGCGCAATGAGGAGGTCGGCGATACCGGCAAATACAACTTCGGGCAGAAGTGTGTGTTCTGGGCTGCTATCATCAGCTTAGTCATGCTGCTGGTGAGTGGAATTGTGATTTGGCGACCGTACTTTGCTGGCGCCTTCTCCATTCCGCTGATTCGCGCCGCGCTGGTGGTGCATTCGGTCTCAGCCGTGGCGCTGATCATTGTGATCATGGTGCATATCTATGCGGCCCTGTGGGTCAAAGGCACCATTACCGCGATGGTTGAAGGCTGGGTACCCGCCGCGTGGGCGAAGAAACATCATCCACGCTGGTATCGCGAGCAGCGCCAACGCCAAACACAACAGGAAAAACGCCCCTGATGAGTATTCGCATTATCCCGCAGGACCAGCTGGAGAAAGGCGATAAGAATACGGCGGATAAAATTCCGCCGTTACTTTTCCCCCGGCTGAAAAATTTATATAGCCGTCGGGCAGCCCGCTTACGTGAGCTGGCAGCGAAAAATCCGCTCGGCGATTATCTGCGTTTTGCCGCGGTGATCGCCCAGGCACAGGAGATCGTGCTGTATGACCATCCGCTGCATCTCGATCTTCATGCGCGACTGGTGCAAACCGCCGAGCAGGGCATTCCGCCGCTGGATATTCACACTTATCCCCGCGATGGGCACTGGCAGCGGCTGCTGCATTCGCTGATCGCCGAGCTGAAGCCGGAGATGAGCGGCCAGGCGCTGGCGGTGCTGGAGAACCTGGAAAAAGCCTCCGCCACCGAGCTGGAAACCCTGGCCAGCGCGTTGCTTGAGGGCAACTTCGCCCAGGTCAGTAACGACAAATCGCCCTTTATCTGGGCGGCGCTGTCGATTTACTGGGCGCAGATGGCGGCGTTAATTCCGGGCAAAGCGCGCGCTGAATATGGCGAGCAGCGCCAGTTCTGTCCGGTATGCGCCAGCGTGCCGGTGACCAGCGTGGTGCATATGGATGTCGGCCATCAGGGTTTGCGTTACCTGCATTGCAATCTGTGCGAAAGCGAATGGTATGTGGTGCGGAGTAAATGTTCTAATTGCGAACAAACGCGTGATTTGCACTACTGGTCGCTGGATAGCGAGCAGGCGGCAATCAAAGCCGAAAGCTGCGGCGATTGCGGCACTTACCTGAAGATGCTGTATCAGGAGAAAGACCCGGCGGTGGAACCGGTGGCCGATGACCTGGCCTCGCTGGTGCTGGATGCGCGCATGGAGCAGGAAGGTTTTGCCCGCAGCAGCCTGAATCCATTTTTATTTCCGGGCGAAGGGTGATAACTGCGGCCATTTATACGGTCCGGATAAATCCATAACCTGACGTGCGACCATTTATACGGTCCGGATAAATCCGGACCCTACGATGGACACACGGGATTTAACGCCATTGATGGCCGCACCACACGCATATTTCACATAACCACGGAGGCGTTCGATGAAACTGATTGGCAGCTACACCAGCCCTTTTGTGCGTAAAATTTCGGTGATCCTGCTGGAAAAAGGCATCGTCTTCGAATTCGTCAACGAATCGCCGTGGACCGCAGAGAGCCATGTGCCGCACTACAATCCGCTGGGCAAAGTCCCGGCGCTGGTCGATGACAACAAACACACCTGGTTTGATTCGGCACTGATTGCCGAAGCCATCGAACTGCGTGGCGATGCCCCGGCCCTGCTGCCTGACGATCGGCTGCGCGCCCTGCAAATCCGCCAGCTGGAAAAACTGGCCGATGGCGTCAGCGATGCGGCGCTGGTGATTGTGCGTGAACAAATGCGTCCGGGAGATCAGCAATCCGAAGAGGTGCTGCTGCGCCAGCGGGAAAAAATCCTGCGCGGCCTTGATGCGCTGGAAACCGCTGCCGCCCAGCGCGAGCTGCTCAACAACGACACCCTCAATCTGGCCGATATCGCCACCGGCTGCATGATTGGCTACCTCAATTTCCGTCGCGTGGTGCCGAACTGGTGCGTTAATCGCCCCGCCCTGATCAAACTGGCGGAGAACCTGTTCCAGCGGGAGAGTTTTGCCCGTACCGTTCCGCCCTCCAGCTAAAAGTTTTGCTCAATGAAAACCCTGTTTAGTCAGCTGCCTGCCATCGATAGCCTGCTGCGCGACCCCGCGTTGCAGCCGCTGGTCAATGAAGCGGGCACGGCGTTTACCACGCGCCAGCTGCGTGCTATGCAGCAGGAAGCGCGCGAACATATTCAGCAGCACCAGGCGTTGCCCGCCTGGCACGCCAGCTGGCCGGATGAAGCGCTGCGCCGATCCGGGCAGCAGCGTCAGAGCGCGCTGCGTCCGGTGTTTAATCTTACCGGCACGGTGCTGCATACCAATCTGGGCCGCGCCCAATTAAGCGCTGCCGCCATCGACGCGGTGGCTGCCAGCCTGCGCCAGCCGGTGACACTGGAGTATGCGCTGGATGATGCCGCACGCGGCCATCGCGATCGCGCCGTCGCCGCGCTGCTGTGTGAACTGACCGGCGCGGAGGATGCCTGCATCGTCAATAACAACGCCGCCGCGGTGCTGCTGATGCTCGCTACCCTGGCCCCCGGTCGCGAGGTGGTCGTTTCACGCGGCGAACTGGTGGAGATTGGCGGTGCGTTTCGCATTCCCGATGTGATGCGCCAGGCGGGTTGTCGTCTGGTCGAGGTCGGCACCACCAATCGCACCCATTTAAAGGATTATCGTGCGGCGATCAGCGACGATAGCGGCCTGTTAATGAAAGTTCACACCAGCAACTACCAGATTCAGGGCTTCACCCACGCGGTGCCCGAAGCGCAACTGGTGGCGCTGGGCAATGAATATCAGCTGCCGGTCATCACCGATCTCGGCAGCGGTTCACTGATTGATATGTCGGCCTGGGGTTTACCCGCCGAGCCGATGCCACAGCAGCTGATTGCCGACGGCGTCAGTCTGGTGAGTTTTTCCGGCGACAAGCTGCTGGGCGGGCCGCAGGCCGGCATTATCGTCGGCAAAAAAGCGCTGATTAATCAGCTGCAACAGCATCCGCTGAAGCGTGCGCTGCGCGTCGATAAAATGACGCTGGCGGCGCTGGAAGCCACGCTGCAACTCTATCGTCACCCGGAAAAACTGCGCGAGACGCTCCCCACCCTGCACCTGCTGACTCGTCCGCCACAGGAAATTCTGCAACAGGCCGAGCGGCTGATGCCTGCGCTGGAAAGTGCCTATGGCAACGATTTTTCACTGGCGATAGCCCCCTGTTCGTCGCAAATCGGCAGCGGATCGCTTCCGGTTGAGCGTCTGCCCAGCTTCGCTATCACCCTGAGTCCGCGTGACGGCCAGGGCGGCACCCTGACAGCTTTAGCGCAACGCTGGCGCGCCCTGCCGCAGCCGGTGCTTGGCCGCTTGCAGGAAGGCAAGTTGTGGCTCGATCTGCGCTGTCTCAGCGATGAAAGCGCCTTAATCAGGACCCTGGTCGCATGATTATCGCCACCGCCGGGCATGTCGATCACGGCAAAACCGCGCTGTTGCAGGCGCTGACCGGCGTCAACGCCGACCGGCTGCCGGAAGAACAACGCCGGGGAATGACCATCGACCTCGGCTACGCCTACTGGCCGCAGCCTGATGGCCGGGTAATTGGGTTTATCGATGTGCCGGGCCATGAGAAGTTTCTCGCCAACATGCTGGCGGGGATTGGCGGCATCCATCATGCGCTGCTGGTGGTGGCCTGTGATGATGGCGTGATGCCGCAAACCCGCGAGCATCTGCAACTGCTTAGCCTGGCCGGGCAGCCGCCGTTAAGCGTTGTACTGACAAAAGCGGATCGGGTCGATACCGCACGCATCCACGCCGTGCAGCAGCAGGTGGCGCAGCTTACGCAGGAAATGGGCTTCCCCTCCGCCCCGCCCTTTATCACCAGCACCACCACGCAGCAGGGTATCGAGCCTCTGCGCCAGCATCTGCTTAGCCTGCGCGAAACCCCTTTCGATCCCCGGCGTCGCTTTCGCCTCGCCATTGACCGCGCTTTTACCCTGAAAGGCACCGGCCTGGTGGTGACCGGCACCGCGCTGGCGGGAGACGTTAAGGTCGGCGACAGCCTGTGGCTCACCGGCGTCAACCAGCCGGTGCGCGTGCGCGCCCTTCATGCGCAGAATCAATCCGTCAGCCGCGCGCAGGCCGGGCAGCGTATTGCGCTGAACATCGCCGGTATGGTGGAAAAAGCCCAGATCAATCGGGGAGACTGGCTGCTGAGCCAGCAGCAGGAGAGCGGCACCACCCGTCTGACGGTGGCGTTAACGCTGCTGCAACCGCTGAAAAGCGCCTCGCAGCCGGTACATATCCATCATGCCGCCAGCCACGTCACCGGGCGGTTAACGCCGCTTAGCGATCGGCTTGGCGAACTGGTGCTGAGCAGCCCATTGTGGCTGGCGGACAACGATCGTCTGATCATCCGCGACAGCAATGCGCAGCATACGCTGGGGGGTGGCCGGGTGATTTTGCTGAACAGCAAAAAGCGCGGTAAGCGGCACCCTGACTATCTTGCCTGGCTGCAACAGCTGGCGCAGGCGGCTGATGATGCGGGCAGCGTGACGGCTTACCTTGATCATCAGCCGGGCGATGAACGCGAACTGGCATGGGCGCGCCAGCTCACGCCCGAGGCGCTGGAAACCCTGCTGGCCGCCATCGCCCCCGTGCGTCTGGCGCCTGCGCTGATGCAGCCGACGCAGGCTACGCGCTGGCAGCAGCAGCTACTCGACGCGTTGGCCTGTTTTCATCAGCAACACCCGGAACAACCGGGCCTGGGTCACGATCGCCTGCGCCGCATCGCACTACCCCATGCACCGGCAGAGTTAGTTGTGGCGCTGACTGAACAGGCGCTGGCGCAGGGCAGCATTCAACAGCGTCAGGGCTGGCTGCACCTGCCCGATTTCGAACCGCGCTTTAATGCGCAGGAGGAAGCGCTGTGGTTGCAGGTACATCCGCTGTTTGCAGACCAGCCGCTGTGGGTGCGTGATATCGCCAGCGCGCTGCAACAGGATGAACAGCAGGTGCGCGCCCTGCTACTCACCGCCGGACGCCTGGGGCATATCACGGCGATCGTGCGCGATCGCTACTACCGCAGCGACCAGATCCAGATCTTCGCCGATCTCATCCGCCAGCGCGCCCTGCTCGGTGGCAGCACCTCGGCGGCGGATTTCCGCAACCAGCTCGGCACCGGGCGCAAAGTTGCGGTGCAAATCCTCGAATTTTTTGATCGCAGCGGCTTTACCCGTCGTCGTGGCAATGAACATCTGCTGCGCGATGCCCGCTTGTTTGACGCCTGATTTTCGCCTTATCCCGCAATTGCTGATGTAACTCCGATTCATCGTTGAACAAAAATGTGCCAGGACGTAAGAATATTTCTTACATCAGGTAACCGCTATGGCACGGACGATGACGATAGATTTGGGTAGAGAAGCAGGCGGAGAATCTTAACAGGCTCATTCAGGAGGGCCTGGAGAGTGGTGAGCCGATGGAATGGGACAGGGAAACTTTCTCAGCACTCCCGCTCAATGAAAACAAAAGGGACGATTTCTCGTCCCTTGCTGTTCAACCGGCTCTGACTTACTGCAACAGCGAAATATCCGCCACTTGCAGGAACAGCTCGCGCAGCTGGGCCAGCAGCGTCAGACGGTTAATACGTACCGCCTGATCATCCGCATTCACCATTACTTTGTCGAAGAAGTTATCTACCGACTCACGCAGCTGCGCCAGTTCGATCAGCGCATCCTGATAGCGGCCCTCTGCGAAGTAGGGTTGCAGTTTGCTGCTCAGCGCGGTGACGAAAGTCGCCAGCTTGATCTCTTCGTTCTCTTTCAGCAACGAAGCCTGCACGCTGTCGTTCAGGGTTTCGGTCGATTTCGCCAGGATGTTGGACACACGCTTGTTGGCGGCGGCCAGCGCAGCGGCTTCTTCCAGGCTGCGGAAGTGCGACACCGCCTTCATGCGCGCATCGAAATCAGCCGGACGCGTCGGACGACGTGCCAGCACCGCCTGAATGGTATCAACGGTGTGGCCCTCTTCCTGATACCAGGTACGGAAACGGCCCAGCATAAAGTCGATAACGTCATCCACGACCCTGGCATTGCTCAGCTTGCTGCCGTACAGGCGCACGGCCTCTTCGGTCAGGGTTTGCAGATCGAGCGGCAGGTTCTTCTCGACGATAATACGCAGCACGCCCAGCGCGGCACGGCGCAGCGCGAACGGGTCTTTATCGCCTTTCGGATGCTGACCGATGCCGAAGATGCCCGCCAGGGTATCCATTTTGTCGGCAATCGCCACGGCACAGGCTACCGGGTTGGACGGCAGCTCATCACCGGCAAAACGCGGCTGATACTGCTCATTCAGGGCCACCGCGACATCTTCCGCTTCGCCATCATGGCGTGCGTAGTGCATCCCCATCACGCCCTGGGTGTCGGTGAACTCGAATACCATGTTGGTCATCAGATCACATTTGGACAGCAGGCCAGCGCGGGTGGCGTGATTCACGTCAGCACCGATCTGCGCAGCAATCCAGCCCGCCAGCGCCTGAATACGATCGGTTTTATCGCGCAGCGTGCCCAGTTCCTTCTGGAACAGCACGGTTTCCAGACGCGGCAGATGATCTTCCAGACGTTTTTTGCGGTCGGTGTTGAAGAAGAATTCCGCATCGGCGAGACGCGGGCGGACGACCTTCTCGTTACCGGAGATAATCTGCTGCGGATCGCTCGACTCAATGTTGGCAACAAAGATGAAGTTCGGCAGCAGCTTGCCGTCGTTGCTGTAAACCGGGAAGTATTTCTGGTCACCTTTCATGGTGTACACCAGCGCTTCTGCCGGTACCGCGAGGAATTTCTCTTCGAAGGTCGCGGTCAGCACCACCGGCCATTCCACCAGCGAGGTGACTTCTTCCAGCAGGCTATCGCTCAGGTCGGCATTGCCGCCCAGCTTCAGCGCCGCTTGTTCTGCATCGGCTTTGATCTGCGCTTTACGCGCTTCATAGTCGGCGACAACTTTGCCGCGTTCCAGCAGCAGCTGCGGGTACTGATCGGCATTGTCGAGGGTGATTTCCGGCTCGCCCATAAAGCGATGGCCGCGGATCACCCGGTCAGACTGAATGCCCAGGATAGTGGCCGGAATCAACTCCGCGCCCAGCAGCAGGGTTACGGTATGCACCGGACGCACAAACTGCACGTCGCTGGCGCCCCAGCGCATCAGTTTCGGGATCGGCAGTTTGCTGAGCGACGTCGCGATCATCGCGGGCAGCAGGGCCTGGGCGCTTTCGCCTTTCACCTGGGCGCGATAGACCAGCCATTCGCCTTTATCGGTATTCAGACGCTCGGCCTGATCGACAGTGATGCCGTTACCGCGCGCCCAGCCTTCCGCCGCTTTGGTGGCGTTGCCGTCAGCATCAAAAGCAGCGGCAATCGCCGGGCCACGTTTTTCCACTTCGCGATCGGGCTGTGCAGCGGCAAGGTTAGCCACTTTCAGCGCCAGGCGGCGCGGCGCGGCAAACCAGCTGACATCACCGTGCGCCAGGCCAGCGGTATCCAGTTCAGCGGTGACATGCGCAGCGAAGGCTTCCGCCAGGCTGCGCAGCGCTTTCGGAGGCAACTCTTCGGTGCCAATTTCCACCAGGAAAGTTTTATCGGTCATGGCTGCCTCTTACTTGTTGTTATTGCACATCGGGAAGCCCATCGCCTCGCGCGAGGCATAATACGCTTCAGCCACGGCTTTGGTCAGGGTGCGAATGCGCAGAATGTAGCGCTGACGCTCGGTCACCGAGATCGCCTTGCGCGCGTCCAGCAGGTTAAAGCTGTGCGCGGCTTTCAGGATGCGCTCATACGCAGGCAGCGGCAGCGGCTTTTCCAGCGCCAGCAGGTGCTGCGCTTCTTTCTCGTACTGCTCGAAGCAGGTGAAGAGGAAATCCACATCGGCGTATTCGAAGTTGTAGGTCGACTGCTCCACCTCGTTCTGGTGGAACACATCACCGTAGGTGGTTTTGCCCAGCGGACCGTCACTCCAGGTGAGATCGTAGACGCTGTCCACGCTTTGGATGTACATCGCCAGACGCTCCAGACCGTAAGTGATCTCGCCCGTTACCGGCTTACACTCAAGGCCGCCCACCTGCTGGAAGTAGGTGAACTGCGTCACTTCCATGCCGTTCAGCCACACTTCCCAGCCGAGACCCCAGGCACCCAGCGTCGGGTTTTCCCAGTTGTCTTCCACGAAGCGGATGTCGTGAACGGTCGGATCGATACCCAGCTCTTTCAGCGACCCAAGGTACAGCTCCTGAATGTTGTCCGGCGATGGCTTGATGATCACCTGGAACTGGTAGTAGTGCTGTAAACGGTTCGGGTTTTCACCGTAGCGTCCATCGGTGGGACGACGTGACGGCTGCACATAGGCGGCAGCGATTGGCTCTGGCCCTAATGCGCGCAGGCAGGTCATCGGGTGAGAAGTGCCAGCGCCCACTTCCATGTCCAGCGGTTGGACGATGGTGCAGCCCTGACGCGCCCAGTAATCCTGCAAGGTCAGGATCAGGCCCTGAAAGGTCTTGGTATCAAACTTTTGCATGTTGAATTCGCACGCGATACGGGTGGATTAAAAAAGAGTGCGACAGTATACCCTTTGACCGCGCAATGTGCAGCCGGAAATCCTGACGGCTGGCAGCGGTGAAATGCAACGATAAGAAAATCGTATACGATTAAACCAGTCATCGTAAAGCGAGCAAATTAAAATCATTTTTTCTCTTAATTTCAGATAAATATACACCAAAACACCCAGCCTGATTTTGTGATGCAAATCACCTTTCTGACCCTATGGTCAAAAATCACACATTGACACTTGTATAATCGTATACGAAATTGCGGTGAAACAGTTTTGTCTGGAATTTAACCATGAAAACCGCCATTGCCTACCCCGGAATGAATGCCAGTGACCGCCCGCTCGGCCCGGCACCGCTCAGCGCAGCGGTGCTGCGCGAACCGATGCTGTTCATCTCCGGCCAGGTCGCTATCGATCCCTACAGCGGCCAGATTGTCGGCAACGACATCGCCAGCCAGACCCGCCAGGTACTAAAAAACGTCGGCGATCTGCTGAGCGAAGCGCAGATGACCTTCGACAACGTGGTACGCGTCACCCTCTACCTGACCGATCTCAGCAACTTTGCGGCGATGAACGATGCCTACAGCGAATTCTTCCAGTTTCCGTTTCCGGCACGCGCCACCGTCGGTATTCAGCTCAACCATCCTGACCTGCTGGTCGAGATGGAAGTCACGGCGATGCGCTAGGGGATGGTCATGCATATTCATATCGAAAACGACGCCAGCGGCCCGGCCGCGCTGCAACTCCCGTCCGAACTGCTGCGTCAGCGGCTGGAGGCGCATCCGCAGCTGCGCAGCCACTTCACGCTGAGCGAAAACAGCGATCCGGCGCACAGCGCCCATTTTCTCAACCGCTGCGACATCCTGTGGGCCGGACGCAAGCTGGCGCTGGATCAGTTCGCAGCCCCCCACCTCGGCTGGGTGCAGGTGATGTCAGCTGGCGTTGAGCAGTGGCTCGCGCACTGGCCGACGGGCGTGACGCTGACCAATGCCTCCGGCGTGCACGGCGATAAAGGCGCGGAGTTCATTCTGATGGCGGCGCTGATGTTCAACTTCGGCATTCCTGGATTTTTGCAGGATCAGGCACAGCGGCTGTGGCGGCCAAGTTTCGGCGGCTGTGCACGGGGCAAAACCGTGCTGTTGCTGGGGGTGGGCGGTATTGGTTCGGCGGCAGTCCGGTTGTTAACCGCGCAGGGTTATCGCGTGATTGGCGTGACGCGCAGCGGCCAGTGTGATGCCCCGGTAGCGCACTGCATCAGCATCGAAGCCCTCGACGAATGGCTGCCGCAGACCGATGTGCTGGTATCGACGCTGCCGCTGACGCCGCAAACCCAGCGTTTGTTTGACCGTCGCCGTCTCGATCTGCTGCCGAAGGAGGCGGGGATTGTGATTGTTGGCCGTGCGGATGTGTTTGATTACACCGCGATGCGCGAAAAGCTCAACGCAGGCGAGCTGGCAGGCGCGGTGCTGGATGTTTATCCGCAGGAGCCGCTGCCGGCCGACGACCCGCTGTGGCACACGCCGGGCGTGGTGATGACGCCGCACTGTAGCCTCGACGATCACGGCGCGTACCTCGAAGGCTGCCTCGATTTATTTATCGATAACCTGGTGCGCTTCCGCAGCAGTCGGGCGCTGCGCAACCAGGTGGATGTGGCGCGTGGGTATTGATGGCCTTCGCGTTAGCCCGGTCGCCAGGGGCGCCATTTATGGCGACCAACAACGCACGCCGATTTAACCGGAGGGTCGCCATTTATGGCGACCAGCAACGCACGCCGATTTAACCGTAGGGTCGCCATTTATGGCGACCAATAAAAAGCACCAGGAAGTTCATAAGTCACAAGGTCATCGCTTACTCATTCACCAGCACCAGGGGAACCTTATTATGAAATTTGCACGCCTCGCTTTGTTGTTATCCGGCATCACCGGCACGCTGCTGGCTGGCCTCGCCAGCGCCCATGCTGCCGCCACCGACCCTATCAAACCCACCGCCAGCGACTTTGCCGCGATGGCGCAGTGCAAAACGCTACAGGCGAAATATCCGTCGCTGAAAGGCAAAGATCTGGTGGTAGGCCTCGGCGGTTACACCAAAGGTTTTGAAGCGCCGTCAGAAAACGACCCTGGCATCATTGAAGGTCTCGACCCGTCGCTGTTCGAACGTATCAGCAGCTGCCTCGGCGCGAAGCACAGCTACCAGAACGGCTCGTTCAACGTGCTGCTCACCTCCATCGCCAGCGGTCGTGCTGATATCGGCCCGATGCTGTACGTCACCGACGAGCGTCTGAAACAGATCGCCTTCGTTGCCTCGGTACAGGTGCAGGACGGCTCGGTAGTCGCCAAAGGCAATCCGAAGAAAATCAACAGCGTGGATGATCTGTGCGGCAAAACTGTCGCTGCCGCCGCCGGTACTTACGAAGCCAACAAACTGGTGCCAGAGCAGAGCGCCAAATGCACCGCTGCCGGTAAGCCTGAAGTCAGTATGCTGATGGTGCAGAACACCGACAACAGCATCCAGGCGGTGAAAAGTGGTCGTGCCGACGTTTACCTGACCGAAGCCGGTTCCGCCCGCGCCATCGCCAAAGCGGACGGCACGCTGGACAGCGCCTTCACCGTTGACCTGCCCATCATGGTCGGCTTCCCGATTGCCAAAGACAACGCCACGCTGCGCGGTGCGGTACTGGATGCCATGAAGGTGATTCAGGAGAGCGGCGCGCAGAAAAAACTGCTGGATTACTGGGGCCAGGGCGGTAGCGCCGAGCGTCCGGTGGTCGCACGCGGTTAATTCCTATCCTGAAAGCCTGCCGGAGATAATGTGGTGGATGATTTCGTAAAATATTTAACCCTGCCTTATCTCTGGCAGGGCGCCGTGATCGCAGTTGAACTGCTGGTCGGCGCGTTAGCGGGCGGCATAGTGATTGGTTTTTTCCTGGCGCTGGCCAGCACCTCAAAATATCTGTTTATTCGTTTACCGGTGAAGATTTACATCTACACCCTGCGCGGCACCCCGGTGCTGCTGCAACTGATTCTGCTCTACAACGTGCTGCCGGAATTTGGCCTGCGCTTCAGCCCGTTTACCAGTGCGCTGCTGGCGCTGATGATTAACGAAACCGCCTTCTGCGCCGAAATCATCCGCGGCGGCATTATGGCAACCGATCGCGATCAGAGCATGGCCGCGCAGGCCTTTGGCTACTCGCGCACCAAAGAGATGATCCACGTAGTGATCCCGCAGGCCCTGCGCGCCATCCTGCCCACCATGGGTAACGAGACCGTCGGTCTGCTGAAATCCACGTCGCTGGCGTCGGTGGTGGGCGTCAACGAGTTAACGATGCGCGGCCAGGCCATCGTGTCGCAAAACTTCCTGTTTATCCCGGTACTGGTCGCTTCCGGCGGCATCTATCTGATCCTCTCCACGCTGCTGGCCGGGGGCCAGTGGTGGATGGAGAAATTCTACAATCTTGATGAACGCGCCCGCCGCGCCCGCGCCCGTCTGGCGACGCTACCGCTGGACGCCGATATTATGCCGATGCATTTGCCGAAGCGTCGCTGGGACACGCAAACCGCCGCGCCGGTGCTGGAAGTCGATAATCTGTGCGTCGAATACGCCGGAAAAGCGGTGCTGAAATCGCTGTCGCTCACGGTGCGCCGTGGCGAAGTGGTGGTGCTGCTGGGCCGCTCCGGCTCGGGCAAAAGCACGCTGCTGAAATCGATTCTGGCCCTGACGCCGCGCAGCGCGGGCACCATCCAGACCGAAGGCCATTTTATGGGCACCGACGCCAACGGTAAGCCGCTGGCGCAGCGTCATCTGCCGGTTAACCGCGCCAAATCCGGCATCGGCATCGTGTTCCAGCACTTCGCGTTGTTCGATCATCTCACCGCGCTGGAAAACGTGATGAGCATTCTGCTGCGCGTGCAGGGCGCCCAGCCGGAAGTGGCGCGCGCCAAAGCGATGCGCGCGCTGAAGATGGTCGGCCTCGGTGATTTCGCCGCTTCGCTGCCGCATGAGTTGTCCGGCGGCCAGAAACAGCGCGTCGGCATTGCGCGTGCGCTGGCAGCGGAGCCACAAATCCTGTTGTTTGATGAACCCACCTCGGCGCTCGATCCCGAGCTGGTGCGCGAAGTGAACCAGACCATGCGCAGCCTGGCGCAGACCGGTATCACCATGATCATCAGTACCCACGATATCGCCTTTGCCGCAGGGGTGGCCGATCGCGTGGTGTTTCTGCAAAACGGTGCGCTGATAGAAGAAGGGCCACCGGCGATTCTGAAAAACCCAACCACACCCGCTTTTGCCACTTTTCTCGAACACGAAAATGCCACGGAGGCGCAGCATGTTAACGCCTGAATTGCCGTTTGAACTGGCGGCGCGCGAGCGCCTGGGTGAACCCTTGTTCCGTTATATGCAGGGTCTGCCCGCCGATGCCTTTGGCGACAGCAATGACGCCAACCATCTGGCGCTGCGCCGCTATCGTCTGTTGCCGCGCGTATTGCAGGGCAACGACGCCATCGATACCCAGGTCACGCTGATGAATCAGACGTGGGCCGCGCCGATTGGCGTCGGCGCCTTTGCCGGCGATCGCCTCTTCCACGAAGAGGGATTGCTACCCATTGCCCGCGCCTGCAAACGCCTGCAACTGCCGCTGGTGATCTCCGAAGAGACGGTGACACCGCTGGAGCAGATCGGCGCGGAGTATGCGCGCTGCTGGTTGCAACTGCGTGCGGCGGGCGACGTGGCGCGGATTAAAGATTTGATCGACCAGGCGGCGGCCAGCCAGTTCAGCGCCATCGTGCTGACGGTGCTGGCGCCGGTGCATCCGGTGGCGGGCCTGCAACCGGGCGGTTTCTCGGTCGGCGACGCGCTGAAACAGCGTGGCTGGCATACCATCGGTGGCAGCCAGCCGGGCGTCGAAGCCCTGTCGGCGTTTCCGGTGTGGCGCTGGCAGCAGATTGATGCCATCGCGGCGCACTGCGCCGATCGCGGCCTGCCGCTGCTGTTAAAAGGCGTGCTGCATCATGATGATGCCGCCCCGGCAGCGACGCATGGCGTAAGCGGTTTAATTGCCTCGAATATCGGCCTGCGCCAGAGCGCGCGCTGGGCAACGCCGGTCGATCAGCTACCCGATTTGCTGGCCGTGACGCGCCTGCCGCTGCTGCTGGATGGCGGTATTCGCAGCGGCAGCGATGCGGTGGTGGCCCGCTGTCTCGGTGCGTCCCTCTCCCTCAGCGTACGACCGATCATCACCGCGCTGGTCGCGGGCGGCGAAAGCGCGGTGTTTGACCTGCTCTCCGGCTGGATCAACGCCATCAGCGCCATCAGCCACTGGTGCGGCGTCAGCGAGATGAGCGCGCTCAACGGCAGTTTTGTCACGGAGGCGCGCGCCTGATGCATCAGTTAATTTTCAACCAGGGCGACGCCAGCGAATCGCGCATTTATTACTGCGCGCACTACCTGGCCGAGAGCCTCGGCCTGTATGCCGCTCAGGGCCTTAACGTCAGTTTCACCACCAGCGCCTCCGGGGGACACACCATTCAGGGCGGTCAGGTTCCGGCGGTGCTCAGTCGCGAGGCCGATCTGACGCTCGGCGGCCCGATGGTGGTGATGAAGCATTATCAGCAGCACGGTGCCGAATTGCAGTGCTTCTGTGCCTCGGTGGCGGCCAATCCGTGGTTTCTTGCCGCCGCTCAAGCGCAACCCACGTTCCAGCTCAGCGACCTGCGCGGCAAACGGGTGCGCGATGTCGGCAACGTCGGCACCGCCACCCTGACCTTCCGCTGGCTGCTGGCGCAACACGGCCTGCTGGATGAGGTCAGCCTGATCCCCGGCAGCGGCGATGCGGCGCAGGACTTTCACGCCGTGGCGCGTGGCGAGGCCGATTACGCGCTGCACGCCATGCACGCGCTGGCACCGGCGATTGCCGCCGGGCAACTGGTCAGCGTCAGTAGCCTGGCGGGGCTGTGCGGCAACGTGCCCTGGAGCGCCTATATCGCCCGTGCCGATGTGCTGCGGGAAAAAGCAGAGGCTTTTGCCGCCTTCGCGCGCGGCACCCGGCAGGCGCTGGCGTGGATTGCCCAGCATGATGCCATTAGCCTCGCCGACCAGGTGCAGCGCTGGTATCCCGGCTATCCCTTTGACGCGCTGGTTACCGGCCTGGCGGCTTACCAACAGGCGGGCGTGTTTGCCCCCGGCAGCCAGATTCCGCGCGCCGAATTTGACCACTTTAGCCAGCTGCTCAGCGCCATCGGCTGGCTGGACCCTTCTCAGCCGGTACCTTATGCGGCGCTGGTTACGCAGGCAGGAGCAGAGTGATGAAACTATTAATTATCAATGGCCAGGTGGTCAGCGAAACCCGCGCCGCGCCAGCAGATTTGCTAATTGAAGACGGCAAAATCAGCGGCATTCTGACGCCAGGCGCCGTCACCAGCGGGGTGGATAGCGTGATCGACGCCCGCGGCCTGATTGTGTTGCCCGGCGCGATTGACGTGCATACCCACTTCACCGGCTCACACGACTTCCCCGAGCAGGAGCTGCGCGAAGGGTCGCGCGGCGCGGCGGCGCATGGCGTCACCACCATCGTCGAAATGCCGCATTCGCTGCCGCCCGCGACCTCGCTGGCGAACTTCACCGCCAAGCGCGGCTGGCTGGCCGCCAACTGTTCGGTGGATTACGCCATGTGGGCCGGACTGGATGGCCGCAACGTTCATGAGCTGGCGGCGCTGGATCAGGCCGGAGCGATAGCCTTTAAAGCCTTTCTGTGCAGCGGCGCGCCGAACGGTGAGGCCACGGATGAAAAAGGGCTGCCGCGCCTCGACGATGACGGTCTGCTGCGCGCCATGCGCGAGCTGGCCACCTTTGATGGCCTGATTGGCGTGCACGCCGAAAACCACGACATTCTGATCGGGGCAGGCAGCGAACTGCGCCGCGCCGGGCGTAAAGATATCCGCGCGCACGCGCTGGCCGGGCCGGAAATTGCCGAGATTGAAGCGGTGGGTCGCGTACTGGCGATTGCTGAAGAGACCGGCGCGCGCTGCCATATCGTGCACGTCAGCTCCGCGCGCGCCGCCGAAACCATCGTCGCCGCCAAAACGAAGGTGCGCGCCAGCTTCGAAACCTGCCCGCATTACCTGATTCTCGACGAAGAAGATCTGGTGCGCATCGGTCCCAACGCCCGCTGCGGTCCGCCGATTCGCCCGCGTCCGGTAGTGGATGCGCTGTGGCAGGTGCTGCTGCGCGGCGACATCGACATGATCGCCTCCGACCACTGCCCCTACACGCCCGCGCAGAAACAGGCGGGTGAAGCCAGCATCTGGGATGCCGGGATGGGGCTGACCGGGGTGGAAACCCTCAGCCCGATGTTCTTTAGCGCGGCCCATATCGACCGCGGCCTGCGGCTGACCGAATTCGCCCGGATGACCGCCAGCGGCCCGGCGAAAGCCTTCCAGCTGTGGGGCAAAAAAGGGGCCATCGCCCCCGGTTTCGATGCCGACCTGGTGTTTTACGACCCCAGCCAGAGCTGGACGGTGCAGGGCGCAAATTTCCACGGCCTCGGCAAGTGGAGCGCATTTGAAGGGATGCGCTGTCAGGGTAAAGTGGTGCGAACTCTTATTCGTGGCGTCACGGTTTACCAGGATGATCAAATGCAGGTTGCCCCTGGCTTTGGTCAGTTCGTGACCCGGCAGGCATAGACAGGACAATAACCATGGCTGGAAAGTCGACCCCTCGCAGCAAAAAAAGCAGCGCCCCGCTGGCGCTGGATGACCAGGAGCAGAACAGCTGGAGCGCGGCGCGACCGCGCACGCTGGTCGATCACGCGGTTGACGCCATTCTCAGCGCCGCCTCGCGCGGACTGATTCTGCCCGGCGACCGCGTCGCTGAACCGGATCTGGTGGCAAAGCTGGGGATGAGCCGCGTCCCCATTCGCGAAGCGCTGCGCATCCTCGAAAGCCAGGGCATCGTCACCAGCGAACCCTATAAAGGCATTCGCCTGATGGAGATCTCCCACCAGCGGCTGGAGCAGATTATCGACGTACGCATCCCGCTGGAAACCCTGGCCTGCCGTCGCGCCATCGAAGCCGGACGCAATGGCGCACCTCAGCTGAACCAGCTGTATCAGGGGGTGGCTGATATGCAGATGATGATGCAGCGCGACGATGTTTACGGTTTTGCCTCAGCCGACACCGATTTTCACCGCACGCTGTGCAGCTTTGCGCACAACCCGGTGCTGAGCAATTTGTGGGAGTCGATTGCGCGCCAGCTGACGGTGATTTTCGGCCTCTCCACCATGGGCAAATCGATGAGCGACATCATTGAGGAGCATCAGCGGCTGATTAACGTTTTCGCCGAAGGCGATATCGCCAAAATGACCGACGAGATTGAAAACCATATCCGCATTCAGGCGCTGGATGTGGATTACGAAACCATTATTACGCAGCGCCGGGCGCAACGCTCCAGCGTCAGCTGACACTTTTTTCTTGTCTTTACACCAGGATAACCACGATGAAGATCACCAACGTTGAGGCGTTTTACCTGCGCCTGCCGGTAATTGAGCAGCGCACCGACAGCTCTCAGGATGCGCTGCTGATTAAAATCACCACTGATGCGGGCATCACCGGCTGGGGCGAAGTGGATGGCAGTCCGTACGTCACCAAAGCCATCATTGAAGCGCCCTATTCCCACACCATGGTCACAGGCCTCAAGTCGCTGCTGATGGGCGAAAACCCGCTGGAAACCGGACGTCTGTGGAAAAAAATGCATCGCGCCACCATTTATTACGGCCGCAGCGGTGCGGTGTTGCAGGCGATGGCGGGCATTGATATCGCGCTGTGGGATATCAAAGGCAAAGCGCTGGGCAAACCGATTGTTGAACTGCTGGGCGGTGCGCTGCGCGACAAAATGCGCGTCTACTCCTCCAATATGTTCCAGTTCAGCGTGGAAGAGACGGTGGCGCGAGCGAAACACGCGATCGACACCGGCCATAGCGGGGTGAAATTTGGCTGGGAGCCATTCGGCACCGACGAAGCGCTGGATTTGCGTTATCTGGAAGCGCTGCGCAGCGCGATGGGCGACAGCGTCGATCTGATGCTGGATGTCGGCCACGTTTGGGACGCCAAAACCACCATTCGCCGCGGCCAGCGCTATGAACATCTGAATCTGTTCTGGATTGAAGAACCGCTGCACCCGGATAACTACGCCGGTTACGGCCAGGTCTCCGCCGCCTGCCAGCAGCATATCGCCGCCGGTGAGCAGGAGTGTTCGGTGGTGGGCTTCCAGCGGCTGATCGACGAAGGCGGCATCGATATCGTGCAGATCGACCTGACGCGTACCGGCTTTACCCAGGCGATGGAGATTGCCAGCTATGCCCACAGCCGTGGCCGCAAGGTGTGCAACCACAACTTCACCACCGACATCAACACCGCCGCCTCGCTGCATTTCCTGTGCGCCATTGAGAACGCGCTGGTGATGGAGTATTGCGTCGAGCCGGGCGAGATCAGCCGTTCGCTGGCGAAAAAGCCGGTGCGTATCGCCGATGGTTACGCCTGGCTGCCGTGCGAGCCGGGACTGGGCGTTGAACCCAACGAAGCGGTGATCGAAAAATTCCTCGTGCGTGATTAACGCGCCACGCGCCCGCAGCCAGACGGCTCTGAATTCCAGGTCCAAAGGTTGTTGGCGCGCCCGCCACTGACTACCCTTCTCCGCATGGACGTTCGGCGCTCGGGGAAGCCATGTCGCAAAAAATCAACTGGATCGACAACTTACGTGCGATCGCCTGCCTGATGGTGATCGTCATTCATACCACCACCTGGTACATCACCGGGCCGCTGGCGGTAAACGGCATCAGCTGGGATGTCGCTAACCTGCTCAATTCAGCCTCACGCGTCTGTGTGCCGCTGTTCTTTATGATCTCAGGTTATCTGTTCTTCGGCGAACGCAGCGCGCAGGGGCGGCATATGCTGCGCATCGTGCTGTGCCTGCTGTTCTACAGTGCAGTGGCGCTGGCCTACATCACCTGGCTGACGCCGATCAGCGAGGGTCGCTCGCTGCTGAAGCTGTTACAGAAACCGGTGTTCTATCATCTGTGGTTCTTCTTCGCGATTATCGGCATCTACCTGCTTTCGCCGCTGATTCAGGTAAAAAACGTGCCGCCGCGCTTCGTGGCGTTGCTGGTGGTGGTGCTGGCCGTGCTGGCGAACCCCAACACCGTCAGCCAGTCTGTCGGGCCGTTTCACTGGCTGCCGGTGAATTTATATGTCAGCGGCGACAGCATTTATTACCTGCTGTATGCGCTGCTGGGGCGGGCGATTGGCTGTATGACGACTGACCGGCGTGGCGTAACCCCGCTGGCGGCGCTGGGCTTTATCGTCTGCGTGGCGGGCATTGCGCTCGGCACCAAACAGATGCTGAAAATCAATGGCGCGTTCAACGACACCTGGTATCTCTACTGCGGGCCGCTGGTGTTTATCGCCGCCATCAGTTTGCTGGTGCTGTGTAAAAACGCCCTCAACCAGCGCCCGTTGCCGCTGCTGGCGACCATTTCACGCTATTCCCTGCCGATTTACGGTTTTCACGCGCTGTTTATCCATTATCTGCGCACCAACCATTACGACGACATGGCTAACCCGTGGATCGATTTACCCTGGGTATTTGGCGTAACGCTGATCGGCAGCCTGCTGCTGGCCATGCTGCTGAAACGCGTGGATAAACATCATCTGGTGAGCTGATCGTCCCAGCGCTGGAGCGCGCGCCGCAGCTGACGCGCCGAGGAGAAACCCGCCGCCAGCGCGGCCTTTTCTGCCGCTTCACCCTGCTGCTGGCGCTGGCGGGCAATCACCAGCCGCAGCTGTTCATGGTATTCGCGCACGCTGATACCAAGATGCTGGCGAAACAGGCGCGTCAGATGACGCGGGCTGACGTGGGCGCGCTCTGCCAGCGCAGGCAGCGACCAGTCGTACTCCGGGTGGGCAATCATCACATCCTGCGCGCGATGGATCGCCGGATGCAGGTGGTTACGGTAACGCAGCCACGGCGACAGCTGAGGATCATCGCCAGAGCGGCGGAACCACACCACCATTTCACGCGCCACCGCCAGCGCCAGACGCGCGCCGCATAAGCGGTTAATCAGGTGCAGCGTCAGATCGATGCCTGCGGTGATCCCGGCGCTGGTCCAGATGCCGCCGTCTTCAATAAATACGCGATTTTCTTTGACCAGCGCGGCTGGCGCGGCGGCCTGCAAACGCGACAGCACCTCGTGATGGGTGGTGCATTGCACGCCATCCAGCAAACCCGCCTGCGCCGCCAGTAATGAACCGGAGCAGACGCACACCAGCGTGATGCGCTGTGAACGGATATCGGCCTGCTGCTGACGCAGCCAGTCACGCGCCTGAGCGGCGGCTGGTGTGTCGTAGCAGGTCCGTGAGTCGTGCACGCCAGGTATCACCAGCAGGCTGTTGGCCGGTAGCTGTGCAGGCAGCGGGGCAATGTCGCTGATGGTCATGTGGGTGGACCCCACGACGCTGGGCTGCGGGCCGATGTAGTGCAGGCTGAAGTGGCCCCCTGCCAGCTGGAAGGTTTCTGCCGGACCGGTGAGATCGAGCACCATCACGCCAGGCAAAGTCAGGAAGAAGACGGGTTGTGGCATGGTGCGCTCCGGTTAGGGCCGACAGGTTATACGTGGTCATTGCAGGGTCGCCATGTATGGCGACCGCGCTACATCATACCTGACCCCACCGCCAATCCTATGCCAATTCAGGACATCTCCACTTCGCGTCAGGACATCAACGGCAGCAGCTGCTGATACAGGCGGGCAAACACCTCGCGCTGTGGCTGGTAGGCGCGGTGCCGTACCATATCGGGCTGATGGCGTTGCGCCAGTTCCGGCGTTGGCAACGCGCTGTCGGGATCGATCGCCAGCTGCGCCAGGCGTGCCGCGCCGAGCGCTGGCCCCACGTCGCCGCCGTGGCAATAATCCAGCGTCAGCCCGCTGATATCCGCCAGCATCTGCCGCCAGTAAGCGCTGCGCGCGCCACCGCCAATCAGCATCACCGCTTTCGGCTGGACGCCACATTCATGCACCGCATCCATCCCCTGCGCCAGCGCAAATCCAACCCCCTCCAGCACCGCCCGTGCCAGTTCCGGCCTGCCATGCTGATGCGTCAGACCGAAAAACGCGCCCTGGGCCTGCGGGTTGTTATGCGGCGTGCGCTCACCCGAGAGATAAGGCAAAAACCACACCGGTGAAACATCGCTGCGCGCCTGTTCCGCTGCGGCCAGCAGTTGCGGCACATCGTCGCAGCCGGTCAGTTTCGCGGCCCAATCCAGACAGGAAGCGGCGCTGAGGATCACCGACATCAAATGCCAGCGCTGCGGCAGCGCATGACAAAAGCTATGCACCGCGCGCTGGGGGTTGCTGAGATACCCCTCGCTTACCAGGAAATAAACGCCCGAGGTGCCAAGCGACAGCATCCCCTGCCCCGGCTCAACCATGCCCACGCCGACCGCACCGGCAGCGTTATCTCCTCCTCCGGCCACCAGCGGCACCGGCGGCATTTGCCAGCGTTCGGCGATATCCGAACGCAGCGTGCCGGTGATCTGGTTGCCTTCAAACAGCTGCGGCATCTGGCGGCGATCCAGTCCACAGGCGCTGAGCAGTTTGTCGCTCCAGTCGCGCTGCGCCACGTCGAGCCACATCGTCCCTGCGGCATCGGACATATCACTGGCGAAATCGCCACTTAAACGCCAGCGCAGATAATCTTTCGGCAACAATACCTTATCGACCTGGGCGAAAATCTTCGGCTCATGCTGCTGCACCCACAGCAGCTTGGGCGCAGTAAAACCTGGCATCATCAGGTTGCCGGTGATGGTGCGCGAGTCCGGCACCTGTTGCTCCAGCTGACGGCACTGCTCGCTGCTGCGCCCATCGTTCCATAAAATCGCCGGACGCAGCACCCGCTGCTGTGCGTCCAGCAGCGTGGCGCCGTGCATCTGCCCCGTCAGGCCAATGGCCCGCACGCCGCGTAAATCGTGCTGCTGTGCCAGCGCCTGCATAGCCTGATCGGTCGCCAGCCACCAGCTTTCGGGATCCTGCTCGCTCCACAATGGCTGCGGGCGCGATACCTGGAGCGGCGCACTTTCCACCGCAATCACCTGCCCCTGCGCATCCAGCAACACGACTTTAACGCCGGAGGTGCCTAAATCGATCCCGATAACCATGCTGCTCTCCCGAAGGGTTAAAAATCAAAAAGATAGTGGTTCACCAGATTTTCCAGCTGCTCCTGGCGTCCGCTGCGGTGCTGCGGATTAAATTGCTGCTGCTGCGCCTGTTGCGCCAGTGCCGCCAGAGAAAATTCCCCTTTCAGGATCTGCTGGCCAAATTCGCCGTTCCAGCCGCTGTAGCGTTGCGCCACGCGCTTATCCAGCTCGCCATCCGCGACCATTCGCGCTGCGACTTTCAATGCCAGCGCCATCGTATCCATCGCCCCGATATGGCCGTAGAACAGGTCATATTTGTCCGTGCTCTGACGTCGCACTTTGGCATCAAAGTTTAAGCCGCCGGTGGTAAACCCGCCCGCTTTGATGATTTCGTACAGCACCAGCGCATTCTCTTCGACGCTGACCGGGAACTGATCGGTATCCCAGCCGCACTGGATATCGCCACGATTGGCATCCACCGAGCCGAAAATGCCCAGCGCGATGGCGGTGGCGATCTCATGATGGAACGAGTGGCCCGCCAGCGTGGCGTGGTTGGCTTCCACGTTGACCTTGATCTCTTTCTCCAGCCCGAACTGCTTCAGGAAGCCATAAACCGTTGCCACATCATAGTCATATTGATGTTTAGTCGGCTCCTGCGGCTTCGGCTCAATCAGCAACATGCCCTGGAAACCGATTTTGTGTTTATGCTCCACCACCATCTGCATAAAGCGGCCAATCTGCTCGCGCTCCTGACGCAGGTCGGTATTCAGCAGGGTTTCATAACCTTCGCGGCCGCCCCACAGCACATAGTTTTCGCCGCCGAGGGTTTGCGTCGCCTGCATCGCGCTGCATACCTGGCTGGCTGCCCAGGCAAAAATTTCCGGGTCCGGGTTGGTTGCCGCCCCTGCGCCGTAGCGGGGATGGGTGAAACAGTTGGCGGTGCCCCACAGCAGTTTTACGCCGGTTTCCTGCTGTTTTTGCAGCAATTTATCGGTCATCACGGCAAAGTTTTCGCGGTAGCTTTTCAGCGAATCACCTTCCGGTGAGACATCCACATCATGAAAGCAGTAGTACGGCACGTTCAGCTTGTGGAAGAACTCAAACGCGACATCGGCCTTCTGCTTCGCCCGCTCGAGCGCATCACCATTCTTCTGCCAGGGGCGATCGAAGGCGCCGACACCGAACATATCCGCACCGTTCCAGCAGAAGGTGTGCCAGTAACAGGCGGCAAAACGCAGATGCTCAGCCATGGTTTTGCCGAGGATGACTTCGTCCGGATTGTAATGGCGGAACGCCAGAGGATTACGGGTAGTGGTCCCTTCATAACGAACGCGTTCAAGCTGGTCGAAATAGGCGTGCATGTTTTGCTCCTTAGCATGAAGACCCGAATGGTCAGCTGTGAGCCGTTATTGTGGTTATGTGATCTGTCGCTTCTCAATTACGATATTTCACACTCAACTTAAGATAATTATTATTTGTGCGTCAGCTCGCAAAACAATGTCGTTATTTTCATTGCAGCCCTTCTCACAGCTGCTCTGCAATTCTTTTTTCTGAAAATCGCCAAATATCGATCGCGCTCAAAAAATCACAAATAAACCAAAAAACGTAATAGCCGGATAAAAATCAGTAATTGATGTTGCCGGAAGCCTGGGTCAACAATTCATCCGCCTTGTTCATAGCCTTACAACACAACGACAAAAGCCTTCACCTACAGGATAACCTCATGAACATGAAGAAAACGCTGTTAGCCGCCTGCGCGGCACTGGCAATGATCAGCCACGCTGGCGTGGCGAAAGAAGTAAAAATCGGTTTATCGATGGATGATTTACGTCTGGAGCGCTGGCAAAAAGACCGCGATATCTTTGTTAAACAGGCGGAATCTCAGGGCGCTAAAGTGTTCGTTCAATCGGCCAATGGCAACGAAGAAACCCAGATGTCGCAAATCGAAAATATGATCAACCGCGGCGTCGACGTATTGGTGATTATCCCCTATAACGGCCAGGTGTTAAGTAACGTGGTGGCTGAAGCGAAGCGTGAAGGCATTAAAGTTCTGGCCTATGACCGTATGATAAATAACGCAGATATTGATTTTTACATCTCGTTTGATAATGAAAAAGTCGGTGAATTGCAGGCCGAAAGTATTGTGCAGCAGGTGCCAAAAGGAAATTATTTTCTGATGGGGGGTTCACCGGTCGATAATAACGCCCGCCTGTTCCGCGCCGGTCAGATGAAAGTCTTAAAACCCTATATTGATAATGGCAGCATCAAAGTGGTCGGCGATCAGTGGGTTGATGCCTGGCTGCCGGAAAATGCCCTGAAAATTATGGAAAACGCCTTAACCGCCAACAGCAACCATATCGATGCCGTGGTCGCCTCGAATGATGCCACCGCAGGCGGCGCCATTCAGGCGCTGAGCGCCCAGGGTCTGGCGGGCAAAGTGGCGATCTCCGGCCAGGATGCCGATCTCGCCGCCATCAAACGCATCATGAATGGCACGCAAACCATGACGGTGTACAAACCTATCACGCAGCTCGCCACCGAAGCGGCCAAAATCGCCGTGGAACTGGGCAACGGCCAGCAACCTGCCAGCAACGGCAAACTCAATAATGGCCTGAAAGATGTGCCGTCACGCCTGCTGACGCCGATCCAGGTCAACAAAGGCAATATCGAAAGCACCGTCATCAAAGATGGCTTCCACAAGCAGAGCGAACTCTAAGCGCACACCCGCGAAGGAGAGATGTCGATGTTGCTGGAAATGAACCATATCACCAAACGTTTTGGCGCGGTGAAAGCGCTGGATGACGTTAGCCTGCGGCTGGAAGCGGGTGAAGTCATGTCGCTGTGCGGCGAAAACGGCTCGGGAAAGTCGACACTGATGAAGATCCTGTGCGGGTTGTACCCGCACGGGGATTTTGACGGCACGATCCATTTTTCCGGTGACGAAATTCAGGCGCAAACCATCCGCGATACCGAACGCAAAGGGATTGTGATTATCCATCAGGAGCTGGCGCTGGTGCGGCAATTGACGGTGATGGAAAACATTTTCCTCGGGGCCGAGCTGGGGCGTTTCGGCATGGTGGACAACGAAACCATGACGCTGCGCTGTCAGCAGCTGCTGGAGCGGGTCAAACTTAATGTCTCGCCCGACACCCGCGTCGGCGAGCTGGGTCTGGGCCAGCAGCAGCTGGTGGAGATTGCGCGCGCGCTGAATAAACAGGTGCGTCTGCTGATCCTCGATGAACCGACTTCGTCACTCACCGAGCAGGAAACCGAGGTGCTGCTCAGCATCATCAAAAACCTGCGCGAACACGGCATCGCCTGCATTTACATCTCGCACAAACTCAACGAGGTGAAAGCGATTTCGGACACCATCTGCGTCATCCGCGACGGCCAGCATATCGCTACGCGCGCCGCTGCCGGGCTGAGCGAAGATGACATCATCACCATGATGGTGGGACGTGAACTGACCGCGCTTTATCCGCATACCCCGCACGAGATTGGCGAAACGGTGTTGCAGGTGGATAACCTCACCGCCTGGCATCCAATCAACCGCCAGATTCGCCGCGTGAATAACGTCTCCTTCAGCCTGAAGCGCGGCGAGATTCTCGGCATTGCCGGATTGGTGGGCGCAGGCCGGACCGAAACCGTGCAGTGCCTGTTTGGCGTCTGGCCGGGACGCTGGCAGGGCGATATCCGTATCAACGGTGAGAAAGTTCAGATCCACGACTGTCGCACCGCCATTGCGCACGGCATCGCCATGGTGCCGGAAGACCGCAAAAAAGATGGCATCGTGCCGCTGATGGGGGTGGGTAAAAACATCACCCTCGCCGGACTGGACCAGTTCAGTAAGCGCCTTTCCACGCTGGATGAAGCGCAGGAGCAGCAGGCGATCAACGACGCCATTGCCCGTCTGCGGGTAAAAACCTCGTCAGCGGAATTGCCGATTGGACGCCTGAGCGGCGGTAATCAGCAAAAAGCGATCCTCGCCAGATGCCTGCTGCTTAACCCACAGATTTTAATTCTCGATGAGCCGACGCGTGGCATCGATGTCGGCGCGCGTCAGGAGATTTATCTGCTGATCAATGCGCTGGTGCAGCAAGGAATTGCCGTGATTGTCATTTCGTCCGAGCTGCCCGAAGTGCTGGGCCTGAGCGATCGGGTTTTGGTGATGCATGAGGGACAAATCAAAGCCGATCTGATTAACGATAACCTGACTCAGGAGCAGGTGATGGAAGCCGCCCTGCGGAGTGAACACTATGCTTAAGACCGAAAGTACGCAGCGCAGCCTCGCGGCGCCGGGTAAAGGTGCGCCGGGCAAATTCCTGCTGCCCAATTTGCAGGTGCTGGTGATGCTGGGGGCGATTGTGTTGATTGCCCTGTTCTTCACCTGGACCACCGACGGTGCCTGGCTCAGCCCGCGTAACGTCTCTAACCTGCTGCGCCAGACAGCCATCACCGGCATCCTTGCCGTCGGCATGG
Source organism: Pantoea sp. X-Soil-TKNS-1207 (assembly GCF_059730485.1). Lineage (NCBI taxonomy): Bacteria > Pseudomonadati > Pseudomonadota > Gammaproteobacteria > Enterobacterales > Erwiniaceae > Pantoea > Pantoea sp. X-Soil-TKNS-1207. Next base: position 72,252 of record NZ_AP035958.1, on the reverse strand, counting down.
TGTTTGTCATTATTTCAGCGGAGATCGACCTTTCGGTCGGTTCGATGATGGGCCTGCTCGGCGGCGCGGCGGCGATCTTCGATGTCTGGCTCGGCTGGCCGCTGCCGTTAACCATCGCAGTGACGCTGGTGATGGGGTTGCTGCTCGGTACCTGGAACGGCTGGTGGGTGGCCTATCGCAAAGTCCCTTCGTTTATTGTCACGCTGGCGGGGATGCTGGCATTTCGCGGCATCCTGGTCGGCATCACCGACGGCACCACGGTCGCACCGACCAGTCCGGCGATGTCACAGATTGGACAAAGCTACCTGCCCGGCGGGGTCGGTTTTGGCTTCGGCTTTGCCGGTCTGGCGCTGTTTATCCTCTGGCAATGGCGTTTACGTCTGCGCCGCCAAAGCCTTGGGCTGGCGCAACCTGCGGCGGGTGGTGCAGTGGCACGTCAGGCGATCACCGCCGTGCTGGTGCTGGGGGCGATCTGGCTGCTGAACGACTATCGCGGCGTGCCAACCCCGGTGTTGCTGCTGGCGCTGCTGTTGCTGGGCGGGATGTTTATGGCTAGCCGTACCGCCTTTGGCCGACGCATTTACGCCATCGGCGGCAACCTTGATGCGGCGCGTCTCTCCGGGATTAACGTCGCGCGCACCAAGCTGGCGGTGTTTGCGATTAATGGCGTGATGGTGGCGATTGCCGGTCTGATCCTTAGCTCACGCCTCGGCGCGGGTTCGCCTTCGGCAGGCAACATCGCTGAACTGGATGCCATCGCCGCCTGCGTGATCGGCGGCACCAGCCTGGCAGGCGGTGTCGGTTCGGTCGCTGGCGCGGTGATGGGCGCATTTATTATGGCGTCGCTGGATAACGGCATGAGCATGATGGATGTGCCAACCTTCTGGCAGTACATCGTGAAGGGCGCGATTCTGCTGCTGGCGGTGTGGATGGATACCGCGACCCGGCGTCGGGTGTAATCGCGTGGCCGATCACACTGTGGCGCAAATTCTTTCTGCTGCCCGTCCAGCCATGCTATGCAATGCGCTGAGGGTTTAGGGGAACGCGCCATTATGCATGAGAAACGGTTTCGCATTACGTTGTTATTCAACGCAAATAAGGTGTATGACCGCCAGGTCGTTGAAGGCGTCGGCGAATATTTACAGGCGTCCCAGACTGACTGGGACATCTTTATCGAAGAGGATTTTCGCTGCCGTATCGACAACATTCGCGAGTGGCTGGGCGACGGAGTGATTGCCGATTACGACGACAGCTCGATTGAAAAGCTGCTGGCGAATGTGTCGGTGCCGATCGTCGGGGTGGGCGGCTCCTACCATCAGCCGCAGGACTATCCACCGGTGCATTACATCGCCACCGACAACGCCGCGCTGGTGGAGAGCGCCTTTTTGCATCTGAAAGAAAAAGGCATCAACCGCTTCGCCTTTTATGGCCTGCCCGCCTCCAGCGGCAAACGCTGGGCGCAGGAGCGCGAACATGCGTTTCGTCAGTTGGTGGCGCGCGAACGTTATCAGGGCGTGGTGTATCAGGGCATGGAAACTGCCCCGGAAAACTGGCAGCACGCGCAGAACCGTCTGGCGGACTGGCTGCAAACGCTGCCCCAGCAAACGGGGATTATCGCCGTCACCGATGCGCGTGCGCGTCATCTGTTGCAGGCCTGCGAGTATCTGAAGATTCCGGTGCCGGAAAAGCTCACGGTGATCGGTATCGATAATGAGGAGCTGACGCGTTATTTGTCGCGCGTGGCGCTCTCTTCGGTGGCGCAGGGCACCCGCCAGATGGGTTATCAGGCCGCCAAACTGCTGCATCGCCTGCTGGACCAGCAATCTCTGCCGCTGCAACGCATCCTGGTGCCGCCGGTAAAAGTGATTGCACGCCGCTCCACGGATTTCCGTTCCCTGCGCGATCCGGCGGTGATTCAGGCGATGCATTACATCCGCTTTAACGCCTGCAAAGGCATCAAGGTGGAGCAGGTGCTGGATGCCATCGGCATCTCACGATCCAATCTGGAAAAACGCTTTCGTGATGAAACCGGCGATACCATCCACGCCATGATTCATCGGGAAAAACTGGAGAAAGCGCGCGAGCTGCTGGCCTGCTCATCCCTCAGTATCAATGAGATCTCGCAGATGTGCGGCTATCCGTCGTTGCAGTATTTCTATTCGGTGTTCAAAAAGAGTTATGCCAGCACGCCGAAGGAATACCGGCAACATCACGGCGAAAACGTGTTGTGACGCATGGTCAGGATCAAGAATTCCTGCCCATTTGCCGCTATACTCCTGCGGCTGCGCTAAAGGAAGATCGTCGTCTCCGGTGAGGCGGCCGGATTTCAAATCCGGTTGGGGCCGCCAGCGGTCCCGGGCAGGTTCGACTCCTGTGATCTTCCGCCACTGCACCTCCGGCAAATCACGCCGCTATGAAATCTTGCAGTTATTGGCCTGGTCGGCATAAAAGCCGCCCCTACGTTTTTCTGTAGGGCGCGGATTTACTCGCAGGCCGCATCGCATTACTTCACCAGGTTTGCCTGCCAGTCGCTGAACAGCGTGGGCCAGTTTTTGGCGGGAATATCCTGCTTTTTCACGATGCCAAAGCCATGGCCGCCCTGCTGGAACAGATGCAGTTCAACAGCAACCTTATTCTTACGCAGCGCCTCAAACATGCGCAGCGAGTTTTGCGGTGAGGCCGTGCCGTCATTCAGCGCCTGAGCAAGGAACGTCGGTGGCGTGTTGGCGCTAACGCGATCTTCCTGTGAAAAACGCTGCTTGATGTCATCACTGATATCTTTGCCATACATCGCCGCGCGCGTGCCGTTGTGGGTGACGCCATCTTTCAGCGATAGCACCGGGTAAATCAACGCAGCAAAATCAGGGCGGGCAGATACTTTGTCCTGGTCATCCCGCGCCGGATAATTGGCGGCATCAGGATCGTTGCTGACGTTCGCCGCCAGAAAAGCACCGGCTGAAAAACCCATCACGCCAATCTGATTAGGGGCAATGCGATAGTTAGCCGCGCTGGCGCGAATCAGGCGCATCGCGCGCTGCACATCAGCAAAAGCATTATTACGATTAACCTCAGTTCCCCCGTGCGGCATCCGATAAAGCAGCACAAATGAGGAATACCCTTTTTTACTCAGGACCTTCGCGACATCCAGCCCTTCGAGATCTTCCATAATGTAAGAAAATCCCCCACCCGGAATGATAAGCACCGCAGAATGATTATTTTTCCCGGACGGCGGAACATAAATCATTTCTGGAGAATTCACATTTGTTACAGCACGATTATTATCTGCCGGGTTCTTACTAAAATTAATAACTTTATTATTTCCTGACACTTCATTTGGCCAGATCGGAATTTCCTTATTGGCAAATGCGCTGGGAAGATAAAGCAGGAAAATCAATGCAGGCAAAAAAGTAAACTTCATCTCTCTGACTCCAAATCCTGATAAAAAACAATGAGAAACGTAAAATGCTCGCGCCCGGAAGCCGCGGCATCCTGAGCAATAACGCTGTCCCAGAGAGTAAATCTGTCGCAAAAATGAGACCAACATAGCCTGAAGAGAAAGGTAGCAAATAATGATGTTATCTTTCACCCAATATAATACCGGGCCAGAAAAAATTAGACTTTTCTCATGTTTACGTTAACAAGGCCATATGTTATAAGTAAATTTTAAACTATAAGAATCTGTGACCATGGGAATTTACTGGATCATAAGCCTGAGTTTGACCTTCGTTGCGATAATTGAAGTCATGCTTAGTAAAGATGAAAACACAGCGCGAATCAGATTATATCTTTATTTTGTTGCCGTGGTCGTGCTTTTTACTTTTGGTGGAATTCGTGGCCTCGGAACCGGCCTGGATGATTTCCAGTATCGCCAGTTCTTTACGCAGTTCGTCGATAAAATTATTGTCGAAGGTTTCTGGAATGCGGTAATTGAATTCCGCTACGAACCGGGTATTTTTGCTATCGCCGGTTTCACTCGTATGTTTACGGCCAATCCAGACATCTTTATTTATGTCTTTACCGTGATTGCCGTCTGCATTAACGCCCACTACTTCCGTAAATTGACGCCGCTCCCCTTAGTTGCGTTAGCGGTTTATTCTGCGCACCTGTTTATCAATAAAGACATGAACCAGATTCGCTTTGGTTTATGTTCGGCGTTTTTAATGGGCTTTGTTTATCATCTCGCGCGCAGAAGTCGATCCGGTACCATCACCACCTTTCTTCTGTCGTTTATGAGCCACGCCACCGGTATTGTGGCGCTATTGGTACCGATGGCGCTGATTGTGAGAAAAAATAAGTACATCCCGATACTTATCGTTGTCGCCAGCCTGCCTCTCGCCTTTATGGGCAGCTCGGCGCTGATTGCCTTGCTCTCCAGCCATCTTGGTTCATTAGGCGACAGGGCCATGGGCTATGCCAACCAGGATTCTGCGCAGGAACAGGGGATTGTCACCCTGTCTAACCTGAAGAACATCGGCTTCGTCTTTATCTTCAGCTTTATGCTGCTGAGCGACAAAATTAAGAATTTCGACGAAGAGAAATTCCGCCTCTATTACATTCTGGTTATCACCTTCGCCATCGGTAGTGGCCTGAGGATGGCGTTGCAGGATTATGCCTCTGGCGGACGCCTGGCAAACTATTTACTTCAGGTGGAGCCAGTGCTTATTTCTCTTTGCATCTGGGAATCGAAGAAATTAATGAAGGTGCTGGCCGTAGCGGTGACCATATTAATGGTTCTCTACTACCTTTATTACAATACGATTTCAAGCAAGCAATCCATCACAGGTTATGAAGTTTCCCAAACCTTCCAGCTTTTCCGCTAGCGAAAAAGACGCTGACGTTAACCGTCAGCGTCTCGCTTTAATTCTCAGAGTAAGCTGATAGACACATAAGGAAAGTCTGAATATCCTTTCCATTTTGGGCATCGCTTGCTTTTTGATTCTTTTGATTCTCTAATAACAGAACATCTGCGTCAGCAGTAGTCGGAATATTCTTAACATCTCACGTGAAGTTTATTAATGATTTCACTGGCGCACCGTCACTCAATGAAAGAATGCAGATATGAACGAAAAAAATAACTTCGACATCGTCCGACTCTCCCTCGCCTTTATCGTGTTACTGGTGCATTCGGCAGAAGTGACGAGAAATGCTGATATTCGTTTCCTCGCACACTTTCTGAATAGTGATTTTGCCGTAAAAGGATTTTTCGCAATAAGTGGTTTTCTTATTGCGAAAAGTTACTTAAGAAGTAAATCACTCACCTCATATTTTATTAAACGTGCGCAACGAATTTTACCGGCGTATATATTCGTTGTAATTATGTGTTTTGTGATTGGCCTGTGCGTCACCACCCTGCCGATTGTCGATTTCCTGAAGAACAAAGAAACCGTCAAGTATCTGATTGCCAACTTCTCGTTCCTGAACTTCATTCAGCCTTCACTGCCGGGGGTGTTCACCACCAACCCTAACCAGCCGATGGACGGTTCTCTGTGGACGATCAAGGCCGAGCTGACCCTCTACGTTCTGCTGCCATTCGTGCTGCCGCTGATGAAGAAAAGCCCGCTGAAGGTCTGGGGCGCTATCTTCGTTATCTCCTGTGCGTGGTTCTTCTACTTCACGTCTGTGTATACCGGGGCAAAAGCTGACACCTTAGCGAAGCAGTTCATTTCGCTCTCCTCCTACTTCTTCTTTGGCAGTCTGCTGGCCACGCATCAGCCCACGTTTGACCGCTTAAAAGAGATCGCGATTATTTCGCTGGTGGTGTTCCTGCTGTTCAAAAACACCGACTACTCGTTCATTGTCGAACCCGTCGCCTTCTCTTCGGTGGTGATTTTGTTCTGCACCAATCTGTGTAAAGAGGTCAAAATCAGCCAGTACGGTGACCTGTCGTACGGCATGTATCTCTATCACTGGCCGATTATTCAGCTGCTGCAACACTTCGGCGTCTTCAATGCCAATGCCTTTGCTGGCCTGTTGCTGACGATTGTCATCACTCTGGCGCTGGCCTATACCTCGTGGAATCTGCTGGAAAGTCGCTTCCTCAAGCGTGCGCATCATACGCCGCCGCCCATCGCCAGCAGCACAGCTCGCGATTAACGGTTCAGAAAAAACCCCGTTCAGAGATGAACGGGGTTTTTTGTTGATTCAGATGGTGGCGCCCATCGATAAGCGATAGTGCAGGTTGACCTGTTCGATGGTCGGCTGGCGGTTAATCTTTTTGATGACGATTTCGGTGGCGACTTTGCCCATTTCAAAGCGTGGCGTGATCACGCTGGCCAGCCGTGGCGTAGTCACCTGGCCAATCTCCAGCCCATGGAAACCGGCAATCGCCATCGACTGCGGCACCGCAATGCCTGCCGCATGGCACTCCTGCAACACCCCCACCGCCAGATCGTCATTGGTACACAGAATCGCGTCCATATCCGGGTAGAGCTGGCGCGCCAGCGTCATCATGCCCGTGCCAATCGAGACCGAGGAGACCTTGTTGGGAACGATGCGTCCGGCGGGCAGTCCTGCCGCCGTCACCGCATCACAGTAACCGGCATAGCGTTGCTCATCGCGTCGGTCCGACATCGAGCCAAAATAGATCACCCGCTGTTTTCCGCTCGCCAGCAGCATCGCCGTCATATCGTAGCCTGCGCGATAGTTGTCGAAGCCAACATTGATGCGATCGCGCGCCTCGGTCAGCCCCATCACCTCGGCCACCGGAATGCTGGCGGCTTTCAGATACTTTTCCGCACGCACGGTATGCACCGATTCAGTCAGAATCAGCCCCTTGATGTTGAAGGCCAGCACCGTAGCGATCTGCTCCTCTTCACGCTGCGGGTTGTAATCATAATTGACCACCAGCGTCTGGTAGCCATGCGCACTGGTCACGGATTCGATGCCGGCCAGTAAGTCGGCAAAGATTTGATTATTAAAGGAAGGGATCAACACGCCGATGCGTGGTTGACTGGAACTGCTCAGTGCAAGATTGTCTGGATCGGGCGTGTAGCCAATTTCCGCAATCACGCTGGCAATTTTGTCGGCCGTTTCCGTTTTCACTTTTTCTGGCGTGCGTAAATACCGGCTCACCGTCATCTTGGTGACCCCCGCCAGGGTGGCAATATCGTCCAGAGTTATGCGCTGCGTTTTCATTGCGATGTCCGCAAAGACGGCCTTTCAATCAATGTATTATGCCTGCTGCCCGGCAAAAAATGAAACCACGGCTGCCGGGATTTACCCAGCGGAATAAAGCCGTGATTGTCGCCACGTTTCAGAATAAAAATTTCAGATAAATTTCATTAAAAAACAAGAATTACGATATAGCCTGACACTTCGCCGAATAAAAAACCCATCATTTCATCGGTATATACGCCACGCGATTGATGACTAAACCGCAATTTTCGCAACCCTGCTCACACTTTTCGGAAAAAATGATCCAAAAATAGCCATTTAGAAAATATATTCCATCATGAGTACCCTGCGTGAAAAGCGGAACATCGACAACCTACAACACTCCTCTTTCTGGACAAGCGACGTCCAGGCCGTAGAGACAAGGGGCTATAAAAATGGATACCAGGCAAAAACGCTACAACATGAAGTATGTCATTCTCTGCTGCACTGTCGCCGCTTTCGGCGGCCTGCTGATGGGTTATGACTCTTCAATCATCTCCGGTGCCATCGAACCGTTAAGTGAATATTTCCAACTGACGCCTGCTGAAACTGGCTGGGCGGTCTCTAACATTCTGCTCGGCAGTCTGGTCGGTTGCTTTATCGCACCGCGCCTGAGCGACGTGCTGGGGCGAAAAAAATCACTCGCCATCACCGCGTTGCTGTTCACCGTTTCGGTGATCGGCACCGCCGTCGCCCATACCTTCACGGTGTTTGTGCTGTTCCGCATCATCGGTGGGCTGGCGATCGGGCTGGCGTCGGTGATTTCGCCGATCTATCTGGCGGAACTGTCACCTTCGAAGTTTCGCGGGCGCACCACGGCGTTGTATGCGGTGTGCTGCGTTGGCGGGCAATCGGTGGTGCTGCTGACTAACTACTTCATCACCAAATCGCTGCTGCCGGACGTGATGATCGCCATGGGCTGGCGCTATATCCTGGCCACCGCTCTGGTGCCGTGCGCGCTGTTTATCTTCTTTATCGCCTTTATCCCGGAGTCGCCGCGCTGGAACGTGCTGAAGGGGAAATACGATGCGGCGCTGGATACGCTGACCAAAATCTCCAACCGTGAACATGCCGAGAGCGTGTTTAACGAAATCAAACACTCATTCTCCGGTGAAGCGGCGCGCCAGCATAAAGCCCGCTTCCGCCTTGATAAAACCACCGTGCCTTTACTGGTGATCGGGATTGGTCTGGCGGTAGGTAACCAGATCAGCGGCATCAACGTGATTCAGTATTTCGGTCCAACGCTGCTGAAAAATGTCTCCAGCAATGTCGATTCGGCGCTGCTGCAAACCTTCTGGCTGTCGGTGTGTCAGTTTATCGGTGTGCTGGCGGGGATGACGCTGATCGATAAAGTGGGCCGTCGTAAGCTGCTGCTGCTCGGGGCTATCACCTCCTGCATCTTCCTCGCTTACTCGTTTATCGCCTTCTACTACCATCTGCCCGGCCTGTGGCCTGTGGTCGGTCTGTTTGCCTATATGATCTTCTTCGGCATGACCTGGGGTCAGATTGTCTGGACGGTGCTGGGCGAAATCTTCCCGACAGAAATTCGTTCGGTCTGCGTGGGGATCTCTATCTGCGCCATGTCGATGGCGAACTTTGTCATCAGCACCACCTTCCCGATCATGAACAGCAACCCACTGCTGATCGATATGTTCCACGGTGGTTTCCCGCTGTTGCTGTTCGCGATTTTCTCACTCGTTATGTACTTCTTCACCTTCCGCTACCTGCCGGAAACCGCTGGGGTATCACTGGAGAAAATCCACGGCCTGGTGCTGGAGAAGTTCAATGTTGATGCGGAGCTGCCAGCCACTACCCGCAGCGCCGACACCGCAGAATCGCTGAATATTCCGCGCCATTAAACTCAGGTACTGGCGGCGCGAACTATCGCGCCGCTTATCCCATCCGCTGCTCATACTGCTCAATCACCGCCAGCGCCAGACCGTTGGCGGGATCGATGCGCTGCGGTAAAAAATGCAGCGAGGTGTGCGTAAAGGTAAATGCCAGCGTGCTGGCCTGTGCCGCCTGCCGTACCGCCTCGACAAACGCCGGATAAGCATTGCAGGGACTATCGACCATAATGCTGGCCGGATTGAGCAGCAACATCACCTGGCTCAGCGCACTGCCCAGTTGGGCGCCCGCTTCACGCATCACCTCTCCCAGCAGCGCGGGTTCGCTGTCGCGATTTTGCCAGCGCAGCCCCGGTTTACGCCGCGCCAGCTGCTGCTGAATAGCAGGTTGGCTGACCAACGCTTCCAGGCACCCCAGACGACCACAGCTACAGCGCGGCCCCTTCGGCTGCACCGTCAGATGCCCGACTTCGCCTGCGGTCCAGCTGCTGCCGGTAAACACTTCGCCCTGCTGCACCAGCGCGCCACCAATTCCCTCGGCAATGCGCAGGTAAAAATGGCTTTGACTCTTATTCAGCCCCAGCTGCTGCACCGACAACAATGCCGCGGCTTTGACGTTGTTCATAATGCGCAGTGGCAGTTTAATCTCACGCCGGAGCGGCGTCAGCAGGTCAACATTTTGCCAGCCGAGGTGGGAAGAGAAATGCATCCAGCCGCGATGCGGATCGACGATGCCAGGAAAGCCCAGCGCTACGCCAATTAATTCAGGATGGACTGCACGCAGCGTCTGGCAGCACTCCACCAGCTCCTGCAACAGGGTGGCGGGATCGTCGGTATCGGTACGCCAGGTTTGCTCGGCAACGATCTGCGAGAAATAGTCACACACGCGCCAGTGAATCGCCTGACGCTCCACCATGATGCCAGCGCTTTTCAGCTTTTCCGGCCGCAGCGATATCTCAATTTTGGGTCGTCCGGCGGCGGCCACGCTGACCGGCCCCAGCTCGGTGATTAACCCCTGTTCCAGCAGATCATCCACAATCAGCGAAACGGTATTTTTGCTGAGCGCCAATGCCAGAGCTAAATCCTGGCGGGAGGTGATACGGGTATGGCGCAGCTGCGTCATTACCCGCTTCAGGTTGTTCAATCGTAGTAACGCTGGCCCTTTGCCCGTCGCTTTCATACCTTGCTCACCCGGCAGAATGGATGGGTTTCAGTGTAGCAGCCTCCGGGTGCGCTTTATCTTAGACTTTGTTGTCATTTTTGACGTGGCGCACCGGATAGAAGAAGGAAGGCGGATTAATACTCATCGCCGCGCACGCGGCTGCGGTAACTTTCCCAGTCGAAGCGAACCCACAGGCTGTTGCCGAGGCGCATACGATCCATCACACGCTCGCCCAGCAGGGTGTTCATCCCCGCCGGGTCCAGATTCGACAACATGCCGGTTGGACGTTTGGACGAGGAGCGACGATCGACAATCTGGTTGATGATCACTTTTTCATAGCGGGATTCGCTCTGCATACCGATCTCGTCGATCACCAGCAGATCGACATGGCTCAGATCGTTCAGCAGACGTTCTTCGGTAATATCGCTGCCGCCGCTGAAGGTGCCTTTCATGCTCGACATCAAATCCGCCACGGTAACAATCAACACGCTTTTACCACGCAGAATCAGGTCGTTGCCGATGGCGGCGGCCAGATGGTTTTTACCGGTGCCGGGGCGGCCGGAAAACACAAAGCTGGAGATGCTGTTTTCAAAACCTGCGGCATATTCCCGCGCCATGTTTAGCGCCTTGCGCTGCCCCTCATTTTCTACCCGATAGTTGTCGAACGAGCAGTTCATGTGCAGCTCGCGGATACCGGAACGGCCCATAATGCGCTGCATTTTCATGGCGCGGTTCTCGCGCACAATCGCTTCGGATCGCAAACGACCCTGCTCCTGATTCCACGCCAGCAGCTCTTCACCGCTGGTGAATTTCGGCTTTACATCAGCCGGCATGAATTTTTTCAGGCGATTGAAAAGATCGTTCGGCGTTTTCATCATTCACCTCGGAAACCATCGGGAATATCGTAATCAGTATTGCTGACCTGGGTGATATCGCGCTTCGGCTGGCCGCCATTGGCGGCGCGGTTCATTTGCACGCTACGCGCCAGCTTCTGCTGCCACTGCACATGGTGGAACAAACGTCCCTCGGCCTGCCAGTAAGCGACAAAGGTCGCCAGCTCGGCTGCGGTTACCGACTCGCTAAGCGCCACGCCCCAGATAGCGGCCTGACGCTGAAAATCGTTATCCGGCTGCCAGCCCTGATACATGGCAAATTTCCCCACTGGCGCAGCGATGGGCGCGCTCGGGGTATCAAACAGGCTGTCATCCAGCGTGACATCATTCGGTTGCCGGGCCGCCGCTTCGAGCGCCAGCAAGTGCGCCAGCCGCTGCGGCGTCAGCGCATAAAACGCCGGTGCGTTGTGCTGCAACACCGCCAGCGTGCCGTTTTCTGCCTGTTGCAGGACCGCGATCGGATCCTGGCAAAAACCATCCAGCCCGACCAGCGTTGAAGTTAAGATTTTGACTGACATGAAGAAACCTGACGTTGACTAGCCCAGTGCGCCGGACGGCTTATCCTGGCCGACGCTAAGGTTGCAGTGTACCTGTTTTAGCGCTGCGGATCGTCAAAAAGGATGCGTTGCCAGCAGCCGCCGTTAAAAGCTGGCGCTGAGGCCAAGGCTATAAATAAATTGCTCGCCAGTGCTCATCGCGCCGTTTTGCGAGAACGAAGCAAATGCTGACAGATTCTGGCCCAGCGGCAGATTGGCCCCGACGCTGACATCCATCCAGCTGTTTTCCCGCCCAAGGCCATCATCATTATGCGGGGTAAAATTCATGTCATTTAATTGATGGCTATAACTAATCTGTGCATAGGGCGCAATCCAGCCAAGAGTGGAATCAACACGCCAGCCGAGCGACGCGATCTGGTCATCGTTGTTGCGATCGACAAATTCGCATTGCGGGCAATTCAGGGTGGATTGATTGACGGCATATTGCGCCACTGGCCCGGTGGTGATCCCCTTGCTCATCGGCATTTGCCAGCCGGCAGAGAACCGGTTAGTAAACGGATTGGCACCCACGCTGGCACCTTCAGTGTGCATATTGATGATGGCGTTATTCGATGAGTTAAGCGCCGCGTCCAGCAGGTCAATATCGCTGTCTTCAGTCAACGTCAGATGGTTTTGGGAAATTTTTTCGGCAAGTATGGCGTTGTAATCCGGTGAACTCGCGTCTTTTTGCTGGCTGCCTGTATCCCAGGCGCTAGCAGGCCAGGCCAGAACGAATAGCCACATACCACCCAAAGCCAGCGCAAGATTGTGCTGGCCTGACCGCTGACTTTTCTGCAACATGAAAGACTCCTGACGAGCCAGATAGGAATCGGGCGATAGGTATTAGATAAAGCAGTTATCGGCGCCCATAGATTAACTATTAACCGATTCTTTAATACGTCAAGGGAAGCGAAGTATTTTCCTCTGCTAAGGGAGTGATGCAATGCAACGATGTGGCTGGGTAACTCAGGATCCGCTGTATCTGGCGTACCACGATTCAGAATGGGGCGTCCCGCAAACTGATAAGCGCGTCTTATTTGAAATGCTGTGTCTGGAAGGGCAGCAGGCGGGATTATCGTGGATTACCGTGCTGAAAAAACGGGAAAACTATCAGCGCGCCTTTCATCAGTTTGATCCCCAGGCCGTGGCGCTGATGGATGAAGCGGATCTCGATCGTCTGATGCAGGACAGCGGTCTGATTCGTCACCGTGCCAAGCTGGCCGCCATTCTGGTCAACGCGCGCGCTTTGCTGGCAATGGAAGCCAACGGTGAAGACTTTTCACGCTTTATCTGGGAATTTGTCGACAACACGCCGATTTTACACCATTTCCCCGATTATAAACTGGCCCCTACCACCTCCGAGCCAGCTATAGCGCTGTCTAAAGCGTTGAAGAAGCGTGGTTTTAAATTCATCGGCCCTACTATTTGTCACTCTTATATGCAGGCCTGTGGGCTGATCAACGACCATCAAACCGACTGTTTCTGCCATCCTGATAACCTGTGAGGCGAATCTTTACAATTTAAGACTTTTTCTCACGCTTTTCCCCACGTTCGAACGGCATAATAGTGACGCTATGGGACTATTTTGCCCGTTTATATTGTGAGGGATTTTCAATGAATAAGCACACTGTTGCACTGGCCTTGTTACTGAGCGGCAGCCTGGCATTGGCTGGCTGTACCACCAATCCCTATACCGGCGAGTCACAGGCCGGTAAATCCGGCATTGGTGCGGGCCTGGGTGCCGCGCTGGGCGCGGGTGTTGGTATGTTGTCGTCGTCGAAAAAAGATCGCGGTAAAGGTGCGCTGATTGGCGCAGCATCTGGCGCGGCGCTGGGCGGCGGCATTGGTTATTACATGGATGTGCAGGAAGCCAAACTGCGCGATAAAATGCGTGGCACCGGCGTCAGCGTGACGCGTCAGGGCGACAATATCGTGTTGAATATGCCGAACAATGTCACCTTTGATTCCAACAGCAGCAACCTGAAACCGGCTGGCGCCAATACTCTGACCGGCGTCGCGATGGTGCTGAAAGAGTATCCGAAAACGGCGGTTAACGTGATCGGCTTTACCGATAGCACCGGCACGCGCGCCCTGAATATGCGCCTGTCCCAGCAGCGTGCTGAGAGCGTTGCCAGCGCGCTGATTCTCCAGGGTGTCGACACCAACCGCCTGCGTACCCAGGGGATGGGACCGGATAACCCGATTGCCAGCAACAGCACCGAAGCGGGCAAGGCGCAAAACCGCCGCGTTGAAATTACCCTTAGCCCGCTGGGCTAAAGGCCAGGGGCCTGTACTATCAGGCCCTTTTTTCGTGTGTTTTTACGCCACTTTTGACGCTTACTGCCTCAAAAGCGCCTAAAAATAGCCAGGCCGTAGAGCCGTTAAATTCTTTATGTTAGCGTGATCAAAAATTGATCAGTGGAAGCCCATCATGTCGCTGAAAGCCATCGCTGCTGCCCTCGGGCTTTCTGTTACTACCGTCAGTCGTGCCCTGAACGGCTACGATGATGTGGCGGAAGCCACCCGTAAGCGAATTGAAGAAGAGGCCACCCGCCGTGGCTACCGTCCGAATGCGGCGGCACGTCGCCTGAAGACCGGACGCGCCAATGCCGTTGGGCTGGTCTTCCCGGTCAGCGCCCCGCCATTGAGCGACGGCCATTTCAGCGAAATGCTGCTAACGCTCGATCAACGCCTTGCCCACCACGAAATTGATCTGCTGCTGGTCGCCGATAAGCCCCAGGATCAGCAGCGCACCCTGATGCGTATGCTGCGCAGCCGCGCTGTTGATGCGTTGATCGTCACCCACACCACGCCGCAGGATATTCGTCTGCAACGTCTGCAACAGAAAGGCTTTCGCTTTCTGGCGCTGGGTCGCAGCCAGCTGGCGCAACCCTATGCCTGGTTTGATTTCGATAACCACGCCGGGGCGAAGCTGGCGGCAGAGCACTGCCTGGCGCAGGGACTGACGCGGCTGGCGTGGATTGGCGGCAATGAATCCTGCACATTTGTACGCGATCGCCGCGAGGGCTTTCTCGATGCGCTCGCGCTACATCAATCGCCGGTTCCGACGCCGCTGCTGGCCGCCGTGCCGCCGTCGCGTCGCGCGGGTTATCAGCAAACCACCGCCTGGCTGGCTGGCGAGCATCCCCCGCAGGCAATCATCACTGATTGCAGCCCGATTGGTGAAGGGGCGGCGATTGCGTTGCAACAGGCCGGTCGGCTGAGTGGCCCGCAGGCAATACCGCTGTATGTCTATGATGGGTTGCCGCATGACTCGATCATCGACCAGCCGATCAACGCGATTTTGCAATCCACGCAACAGCATGTCGGCGAACAGGTGGCGGAGATGGTGTTGCAACTGCTGGACGGCGCACCGCTCACTCAGCTGCAAACCCTGTGGCAACCGCGCCTGCACCTCACTTCTGACTAGCCGGTCCTTGCAGAGCGGCGTTGCTGTGGTAGTCTTCGCCTGTTTCTTTTGATCCAGGTGTACGCAATGAAAACCAGGCCGCCTCGTGCGACTATCAGCGATGTTGCCCGTTCGGCAAAAACCGGTAAAACCAGCGTTTCCCGCTATCTGAATGGTGAGCAGCATCTGCTGTCACCCGATCTGAAAGGCCGCATCGAACAGGCCATTGCCGACCTCGACTATCGTCCGAGCCAGATGGCGCGCGGATTGAAGCGCGGGCGTACCCGCCTGATTGGCCTGATCATTGCCGATATCACCAACCCCTATTCAGTCGACGTGCTGAGCGGTATTGAAGCCGCCTGCCGCGCTCACGGCTTTACCCTGTTGATGTGTAACACCAACAACGAAGTGGATCTGGAGCAGCATTACCTGCAACTGCTGAGCAGCTATCAGGTAGAAGGCATTGTGGTGAATGCCGTGGGTATGCACGAAGACGTACTTAAACATCTGCAACAGTCGATGCTGCCGATGGTGCTGATTGACCGCAAAATCCCCGATTTCGCCTGTGACGTGGTGGGCCTGAACAACCCGGAAGCGGCACAGCTCGCCACCCGGCATCTGCTGGACAACGGTTACGAGGCGCTGCTCTTTCTCAGCGAACCGCTCGGCAGCGTGAACACGCGCCGCGAGCGTCTGACCTCCTTCTTCAGCACAGTGCCGTCCGCCGTGCAGGCGGAAAACGCCGAAGTCGCGCTGCAACAGCCTGCCCAGATGGATGCAGTGCTGCGCGAATTCCATCAGCGCCATGCCGGTAAGCGCTGTGCGGTAATGGCCGCCAACGGCGCATTGACCCTCCAGGTCGCCCGCGCGCTGCAACGTCTCGATCTGCGCTGGGGCGAATCCATTGGCCTGCTGGGTTTTGATGAACTGGAGTGGGCGGCGCTGGCGGGCGTGGGCATCACCACCTTAAAACAACCGACCTGGCAGATTGGTTATGCCGCGCTGGAACGGGTGATTGCGCGTATTGACGGCGACGATCAGCCCGTCACGGAACAGGTATTCTCTGGCGAGTTAATCGTGCGCGGCTCCAGCCAGCGATTGCATTAATTTTCCGCCCTCATCCCCCCGATTGATGGCTCACTTCGTGAGCATGATCATAATTTCGACCTTTGCGACTTTTCTTTGGAACCGGTTCCATCTAACGTTTTTATAACGTTTGGGAGTGATGTCAGTGCCCGGAGAGAAGAGATGAAACCTGAAATTATTGTTGTAACCGCCGCTTATGGCACCACCAAAGTGGCAGAACTGGGCGGCCAGGCCGCGTTGTTGCCACTGATTAAACAATCCGGGGCCGATGGCGTAGAAATCCGCCGCGAACTCTTTAGCGCCAACGAGCTGCGCCAGCTACCCGCGCTGGCCGATGCCATCGCCCTGCATGGCTTGAGCGCCTGCTATTCCGTGCCGGAGACGCTGTATCTGGCTGACGGCGCGCTGAACCCGCATCTGGCGCAGTTTATGCACGAAGCGCAACAGCTGGGGGCAAAGCGTCTGAAACTGTCGCTCGGCCATTACGTGGATCTGAGTAACAACACCTTAGCCGCCGTGCTGGCCGCTTCTCCGGTCACCCTGGTGGTGGAGAACGATCAAACCGCCGACTGCAAGCTGGCTCCGATGCAGCGCTTTTTCCACCAGGCCAGCGATGCCGCGCTGCCGCTGGATATGACCTTTGATATGGCCAACTGGCACTGGACCGGCGAAGACGCCTTACAGGCCGCGCAGCAATTGAGCCGCTACGTCAGCTATGTACACGTCAAAACGGCGGTGCCGCATCGCGACAGTTTCCGCGCCATCGCGCTGGATGACAGCCGCGAAGACTGGCGCGGCCTGCTGGCTGCCCTGCCCGACGATGCCCCGCGCGGCATTGAGTTCCCGCTTGAAGGCGAGAACCTGCTGGCGGTCACCCGTCATTACGTTGACCTGCTGCGTGCCGTGTAAGGAGTCGCTGATGACAACCCCAACCCAGCTTGATGTGGTAACCATTGGCGAAGCAATGGCGATGTTTATCGCGCAGCAAAGCGGCGACCTGGCAGCGGCGGATCATTTTATCAAACGCATTGCCGGTGCCGAACTCAATGTCGCCATCGGCCTGGCGCGCCTCGGATTGCAGGTGGGTTGGGTCAGCCGCGTAGGCGATGACAGTTTTGGCCGTTTTACCCTGCAACAGCTGGAAAAAGAGGGTGTCGACCACCGCTGCGTCACCATTGACGCGCGTTATCGCACCGGTTTTCAGCTCAAGTCACGCGTCGATGACGGCTCCGATCCGGAAGTGGAATATTTCCGCAGCGGCTCGGCGGCCAGCCATCTGTCGCCAGAAGATTTCAATGCCAGCTACTTCGGCAATGCGCGCCATCTGCACCTGAGTGGCGTCGCCGCGGCCCTTTCCGACAGCTCGCTGGCGCTGAGTAAGCACGCCGCCAAAGAGATGCGCGCGCGCGGTAAAACCATCTCCTTCGATCCCAACCTGCGGCCGGTACTGTGGCGCAGCGAAGAGGTTATGCGTAAGCAGTTGAATCTGCTGGCAGAGTACGCCGACTGGGTGCTGCCGGGCGAGAAAGAAGGATTGATTCTGACGGGCTACCGTCAGCCGGAAGCCATCGCTGATTTCTACCTCGATAAAGGGGTGCGTGCGGTGGTGATTAAAACCGGCAGCGACGGCGCCTGGTTCAAAACCGCCGATGGCGATAAAGGTCTGGTGGCGCCGATTCGCGTCGACAAGGTGGTCGATACCGTGGGCGCCGGTGATGGCTTTGCCGTCGGCCTGATCAGCGCGCTGCTGGCCGGGAAAACGCTGCCGCAGGCAATCCTGCGCGGCAACAAGATTGGCTCGCTGGCGATTCAGGTCGCAGGCGACAGTGAAGGACTGCCAACGCGCGACGCGCTTGGCGATTATTGATCGCGAATCATTTATACCCGGTGCGCATAAATGCGCACCCTACACGGATGTAGGGTCGCCATTAATGGCGACCGTTTCACAAAAAAAGGCGCATCCACCGAATACGCCCTCCCTCAACCAGAGGATATCATCATGAAAACGCAGACAATCGCGCCAAAACGCTGGTGGTTTATCATGCCCATCGTGTTTATCACCTACAGTCTGGCGTATCTGGACCGGGCGAACTTCAGCTTCGCCTCTGCCGCAGGGATAAACGACGATCTCGGCATCACCAAAGGCATGTCATCGCTGCTGGGCGCCCTGTTCTTTCTCGGCTACTTCTTCTTCCAGATCCCCGGCGCGGTGTATGCCGAACGCCGCAGCGTGAAAAAACTGATTTTCTGCTGCCTGCTGCTGTGGGGGGTGTGCGCCTCGCTGACCGGGGTGGTCAGCAACATTCCGATGCTGGCGGCGATCCGCTTCGTGCTCGGCGTGGTGGAAGCGGCGGTGATGCCCGCCATGCTGATCTACATCAGCAACTGGTTCACCAAATCCGAACGTTCGCGCGCCAATACCTTTCTGATCCTTGGCAACCCGGTGACGGTGCTGTGGATGTCGGTGGTATCGGGCTATCTGATTAATTCCTTTGGCTGGCGCGAGATGTTTATCTTCGAGGGCATCCCGGCGGTGATCTGGGCGGTAGCCTGGTGGTTTTTGGTGCAGGACAAACCCGCGCAGGCGCGCTGGATGAACGAGGCCGAGAAAGCCGCGTTGCAGGCGCAGTTACAGAAAGAGCAGGAAGGCATCAAAGCGGTACGTAACTACGGCGAAGCCTTCCGTAATCGCAACGTGATCCTGCTGTGCCTGCAATATTTTGCCTGGAGCATCGGTGTGTATGGCTTCGTACTGTGGCTGCCATCCATTCTGCGTAACGGCACGCAGATGGGGATGGTGGAAGCGGGCTGGCTGTCGGCGGTGCCCTATCTGGTGGCGACCATTGCGATGATCGTGGTCTCGTGGGCCTCCGATAAAATGCAGAACCGCAAACTGTTTGTCTGGCCGCTGCTGCTGATTGGCGCGCTGGCGTTTCTCGGCTCGTACCTGGCTGGCTCCAGCAATTTCTGGCTCTCCTATGCGCTGCTGGTGATTGCCGGTGGGGCGATGTATGCGCCGTACGGCCCGTTCTTCGCCATCATCCCTGAGATGCTGCCGCGCAATGTCTCGGGCGGCGCGATGGCGCTGATTAATAGCATGGGTGCGCTCGGATCATTCGTCGGCTCATGGATAGTAGGCTATCTTAATGGCGCAACCGGCAGCCCGGCGGCTTCTTACATCTTTATGGGTGCAGCCTTGCTGGCGTCGGTATGGCTGACGTTGATCGTCAAACCCGCCGAAAACAAAGCGCCGCCGCTGCATGGGGCAAAACACGCCTGAAAGCGTAAGCTGAAATGACTTTTCCGGGCGACGCTGTCGCCCGTCACTCGTTCTACAGGGAGCAAAAGATGAAACCTGCTGTGATTCTTTACAAGAGCCTGCCGGATGACCTGCGCGCAAAACTGGACGCGCATTTCACCGTGACCGAAGTCAGCGACATTTCGCCCGAAAGCGTTAAACAACACGCGGCACAGTTTCAGCAGGCACAAGGGCTGCTGGGTTCCGGCGGCAAGGTGAATGCGGATTTGCTGGCACAGATGCCGGCCCTGCGCGCCTGTTCCACCGTGTCTGTCGGCTATGACAATTTTGATGTTGCGGCGCTGAACCAGCACGGTGTGGTGCTGATGCACACGCCAACGGTGCTGACGGAAACCGTGGCTGACACCATGATGGCGCTGGTGCTGAGCAGCGCGCGCCGTGTCACCGAACTGGATGCCTGGGTCAAAGCCGGTCAATGGCAGAAAAGCATCGGGCCGGAATACTACGGCGTCGACGTGCACCATAAAACCCTCGGCATTCTCGGTATGGGCCGTATCGGCCTGGCGCTGGCACAGCGCGCGCACTTCGGCTTCGGCATGAACATCCTCTACAACGCGCGCCGCCAGCATAGCGAAGCGGAAACCCGTTTTGGCGCTCGCGCCTGCGATCTGGAAACGCTGCTGAAAGAGAGCGATTTTGTCTGCATCAGCCTGCCGCTGACCGAGCAGACGCACCATATGATAGGCAGCGCGCAGCTGAAGCTGATGAAGCCGAGCGCCATTCTGATCAACGCCGGACGTGGCCCGGTGGTGGACGAGCAGGCGCTGATCGCCGCCCTGCAAGACGGAACGATCCACGCTGCGGGCCTGGACGTGTTTGAGAAAGAGCCGGTGCCTGCCGATTCCGCGCTGCTGAAGCTGCCCAATGTGGTGACGCTGCCGCATATCGGTTCCGCCACGCATGAAACCCGCGACGGCATGATGAGTGATGCCGTGGACAACCTGATCGCCGCATTAACCGGCAAAATCGAGAAGAATTGTGTCAATCCTGAGGTTGTGAAATAAGGCTTTGCACCTTTTCCCCGCCTGACCATTGCGCCTGCCTGTCGCGGGCGCTATGGTGTCCCCAATCTGCCATTACAATGTTTTAACCTCTTATGTCCTTTTCTCAGTTCGGCGACAAATTTACGCAACATTCCGGCATCTCACGTCTGATGGAAGACATGGGCGAAGGCCTGCGCACCCCAGGCACCATCATGCTCGGCGGCGGTAATCCGGCGCAGATCCCGGCAATGAACGACTATTTCCACCAGCTTTTGCAGCAGATGCATCAGGAAGGCAAGCTGAGCGAAGCGCTGTGTAATTACGATGGCCCGCGTGGCAAAACCTTGTTGCTCGAAGCGCTGGCTGACATGCTGCGCGAAGAGTTCGGCTGGCCGTTAACAGCGCAAAACATCGCGCTGACCAATGGCAGCCAGAGCGCTTTTTTCTATCTGTTTAACCTGTTCGCCGGTCATCGCGCCGACGGCAGCAAAAAGCGCGTGCTGTTCCCGCTGGCGCCGGAATATCTCGGCTACGCCGATGCGGGCCTCGAAGAAGGGTTGTTTGTTTCGGCCAAACCGAACATTGAGCTGCTGCCGGAAGGCCAGTTCAAATACCACGTCGATTTCGATCATCTGCCGCTAAATGATGAGGTCGGTCTGATTTGCGTATCGCGCCCGACCAACCCCACCGGCAACGTGATCACCGATGATGAGCTGTTGCAGCTGGATGCGCTGGCGCAGCAGCACGGCGTACCGCTGCTGATTGATAACGCCTATGGCGTGCCGTTCCCTGGCATTATCTTCAGCGAAGCGCGTCCGTTGTGGAATCCCAACATTATCCTGTGCATGAGCCTGTCGAAACTCGGCCTGCCGGGGGCACGTTGCGGCATTATCATCGCCGATGAAGGCACGATCAGCGCCATTGGCAACATGAATGGCATTATCAGCCTGGCGCCTGGCAGCATCGGCCCGGCTATCGCCAACGAGATGATCGCGCGCGGCGATTTGCTGCGTCTGTCTGAGCAGGTAATTAAGCCGTTTTATCAGCAGAAGGTGAGCGAAACCATCGCCATTATTCGTCGCTATTTGCCGGAAGAACGCTGCCTGATCCATAAACCCGAAGGGGCGATTTTTCTCTGGCTGTGGTTCCGCGATCTGCCGATCAGCACCGAAGCGCTGTATCAGCGTCTCAAAGCGCGTGGCGTACTGATGGTGCCAGGCCACTTCTTCTTCCCAGGCCTGGAGCAGGCGTGGCCGCATACCCATCAATGTATGCGCATGAACTATGTCCCGGACGCGGAAAACATTGAGCGTGCGGTGCAGATTCTGGCGGAAGAGATCGAAGACGCCTGGCGCGCTTAGTCCGGCCGGGCTTCGATTAATGACAGCTGGCACCACTGTGCCAGCTGGCGAATCGCCTGCTCCACTTCCGCATTCCAGCCAAACCCGGCGTTTAGCCGGAAGCAGTGATCGTAGCGGTGATCGGTGGCGAAAATATGCCCCGGCGCGATGCCAATCCCGGCGTTGCGCGCCTTAAGAAACAACGCCCGCACATTCAGCGCCTGAATCGGCATCTCCACCCACAGCACATAACCGCCTTCCGGATCGGACACCCGCGTACCCGGCGGGAAGTAGCGCAGCACCGCCTGCCGCATATGGCGAATCTGATTCGCCAGTTCACGCCGCAGTTTACGCAGGTGGGCATCATAGCCGCCGCTGCGCAGCAGTTCGGCAATCGCCGCCTGTGACAGCACCGAAGTGCCCATGGTCGAGGTGTATTTCAGCGAGGCGATTTTGCGCATGTAATTCACGCTGTGCACCCAGCCGATGCGAATGCCTGGCGCAACGGTTTTGGAGAAGCCGCTACACAGAATCACGTTCGGGCTAAACGCGCGCATGGGAAACGGTCGGCGTTCGCCAAACGCGGTGTCACCGAAGATATCATCCTCAATAATCACCACGTCGTTTTCGTCAGCCTGGCGCGCAATGTACGCCTTCTGCTCGTTGGGGATGCTTTTCCCCAGCGGGTTATTGATGTTGTTGATGCTGAGATAGGCCTGCACCGCCTTGCGCTGGAACAGCGAGGTCAGCTTCTCCACATTGACGTAGCCTTCCGCGCCCGCTTCCACTTCAATCACCCGCAGATTGAGGTTATGCAACATTTGCAGCAGCACGAAATAGCATGGCGATTCCACCGCCACAATATCGCCGGGGCGGGTGGTCGCGCGCAGCGACAGCGAGATCGCCTCAATGCAGCCGTTGGTGATCAGGATGTCATCGGCGTTGATATTGCAGCCATAATCCACCGCCCGGCGGGCAATTTCCGCTTTCAGCGGCGCATAGCCAGTGCCCTTCACCGTATTGCCGAGCAGCGCCGGTTTGCTGTACCCCATCTGACGCATCAGCAGACCAATTTTTTTCACCGGATATAGCGAGATATCGCCGTTCGCCAGGTCCAGACGGACGCGACAATCCGACCCCACCATCGCCAGGTGCAGCTCGGTCTGTTCATCCAGCGGGGCGATTTCACGCGGTTGCTCGTTGCTGACCACCGGCAATTTTTTGTCGGCTTTACGCGGCGCGACAAAAAAACCGGACTTAGGACGCGCCACCGCATAGTGTTCATCCTCAAGGGTCCGTAATGTTTTTAGCGCCGTGGTCATGCTGACACTGTACTGCGTGGCCAGGGTGCGCACCGAGGGTAAACGGCTGTCCGGCGGCAGCGATCCGCTGTGAATCGCCAGTTTGATCTGTTCTGCTATCTGACGGTAACGACTGCTCTGACTCTCCTGTTCTTCCGTCTCACCCGTCATCTGTTCCACCCCATATCGTGCTGATCTGTGCGTATCCATCAGATTACATTCAAAGTAGTTTAGGCTGCATCTCTTAAATTCTAACGATGCGTATCGGTGGCTGGCCGACAATCGCACAAGCATAAGAAGACTGAGACATTCATTCCGTAGCACCTTCAAGGCCCGTTTGCCGCAATGTTGTCGTGTTCAAGGCGATTGCGATTTTATTAGCCAAAGGAAAAAGTGAAAAATGAATAATCTGTCCACCATGATGAGAGAAATTGAAGGATACCTGTCCACCGCCATTCTCGAATCAGCCCAGTCCTGCTCCCAACGTTTGCTCGCCGCACTTCCCGATACGCATCATCCCGAAAATAACCGTGTGCTGCTCGCCTATGGCGGCGGCAAAGACAGCAGCTATATGGTGGCGTACGTACGCTACATTCAGGGGCTGATCTGGCAACAGCGCGGCACCACCTTTCAGCTACGTATCAGCACCAACCGCCATGCCGCAATGAACGACAGCGTGATGGAGAACATCGATCGCGTTTATCGCGCACTGCATATTCATAACGATGATTTTACCGAATGCCTGGTGACTGACGGATTACAGATCCGCCATTTTGAACGCCATTTACCGATGCCGGAAGCGGTGCGTCAGCAAAATCGCAATGATGTGCTGATGAACGGCCACCGCTTCCGCGCCGATGCCCGCTCCACCTTCTGCAACGCCTGCAACCTCAGCATGGTGAACTCCTTTGGCCTCGCGGCGCACTACGATGGCGGCGTGGACATGATCATCACCGGCGATTCGCCGCAGGAACAAACCGCGTACCTTGCCTGGGCACGTCATCTGTCGCGGCTGTTCGATGCGCCAGTAGCGGACAAATCACGCGGCTTCAGCGGCTTTCTGCAAACCCTGGATGGAGTAGCGGCACGCTATTTTGCCGATGTCTACGGCGCTGATCAGGTGACGCCCGCGCACCGCATCACCTGGCAGCTGGCGCGCGATCCGTTGTTCTTCAATATCTATCAGGACACCGCCTATGAGGCGGGCGCGCACTGGGCGCTGCTCACCGAGTTTATGCATTTCCGCTTCGACGAACTGATGTTCAGCTTTTCCGAATCGGACTGCGGCAATCCCACGTTAATGGCACATATTCGCGGTCTGCGTGCGGAGACGCTGTTGCAGCGTAGCTACGCCGAAGGCATTCGCGAATATGCGCGCTTTGCCCTGGGGTTGATGGAGCAGAAGGATTTTCCGCCGCAGCTGATAGCGGAAATGGCGGCGCGTTATCAGGACGATGACGCCATAGAACGGGCGCGCCAGCGTGCTGCGCGCTTCGCCGAACAGGCGTTTGGCCTGAATGAAACCCAGCTGGTGTGCATGATTTATTCGCCGTTTATCGCGGGCGGCAGCCAGCTGAAAGCCTGGCTGCAACAGCTGCCGGATGCGCCGGAAGAAGCGGCGGTGCGTGCGCTGCTGACCGGCGATAGCGACGATCTGCCGCTGGCGCAACAGCTGGCGCAACTTTCCGGCCTGACAATTTCGCAGATGCGCCATTGCTGGCGTAGCGCGCAGGTGAGTTCGCTGCTGGATAACCAGCACAGCGATGCTCTGTCACGCGTGCTGCGCTTCGATCCGCATAAGGCGGTGATTCAGGTCAACAATGGTGTCCTGCAGGACATCGTCACAGAAGTGATTTCCGGGCGCTGACCGGATAAGGCGAAGCGATGAGAAAAATTTTCCTGCAGATTGGCGCCACCCGCGACGGACAAAACCCGTACTGCGCGGTGGCGAAACGCGACGGCTATTTTACCGTACTGGCCGAGATGGGCGATTTTGTTGATTACCAGTCGCTGAGCATGACGCTGCCGTTCGACCTGATTGTTCGGCTTGATCGCCCGGAAAATCCCTGGGATGTGTTGCAGGCGTGCCTTCATGCCGGGCTACTGGAACATCCGCAGGTGGTGCTGGCAGGCTTTGAAGCCTACAACTTAGCGGCCTGCCGGGTACGCGAATTGTTGGCTGGCCCGGATGCCGGCCCCTGTTTTATCGCGCCGGATAAATACGCGCAACGCATGGCACTGCGCAAAGCCTGGCCGCGTTTTCCGCAGCCGGAGTTCCGCTTCTTTGCCTCGCCGCTCAGCATCCGCGATGCGCGTGAGGCGTTGCTGTATCCCTGTGTGATCAAGCCGGTTGATGGCGGCGGCGGCCTCGGCATCTGGCTGGTGGAGGAGGCCTGCCAGCTGGATAGCGTGGTGGACAAGCTGGTCGATACCATGAATTACGGCGGCCGTAGCTTCTCCGGTTTTATCGTCGAAAGCTGGCTGGCCGGGGACGAGTATTCGCTCCAGGGCGTGGTGGAGAACGGCCACGCGCTGGCGCTGACCTGCTGCCAGAAGGTGATTGAGCACCATAGCGATGAGGACGGTTGCATCAGCTTTTACGAATCCGGCCATGTGGCGGTAGCGGCGCAGCAGCTGCCTGCCGCCTTTTCCAGCCTGATGAGTTTCTGCTGTGAGACTTTTGGCTACCGCCAGGGCGCATTCCACATCGATTTCATTTTGGTGAACGGCGAGCCGCATTTCCTCGAAATGGGCTTCCGTCTCTCCGGCATGGGGGTAGTGAATCTGGTCGAGGAGGTCACCGGGATTAACTGGGCCGAGGTGGCGTTTCACATCGAGGCGGGCCACGGCCTGCCGGAGCTGCATTTCCGCCAGCAGGAGCAGGCGGTAGGTCGGCTGCGCCTGCGCCAGCGTCAGCAATATAGCCAGGCGGAAAACTGGATTGCACAGCAGCATCGTGGACAACTGCTGCCGCCGCTCAATCTGCCGCCGCTCGACGTCTCGCCGCGCTCCTCGCTGTATGCCGATTTAACCCGCCATGCCGGTATTCTCGCCACCTTCCGGCTGGCGGGTAACAGTCGCGACGAGATTCTGGCGATCTTCCATCAGATTCTCGCGGTTCCGTCTTTTGCCGCCAGAGGGGATTTACTATGTGCAGAATGATTCTGGCGCACGGTCAGTTTGATGCCGCCGCGGTTCTCGAGGCCGCGCGCATCATGAGCTGCGGTGAATCCGCCACCCATGATGGTCCGATCAAACAGCACCCGAACGGCTGGGGCATGTTATGGCTGGAGCAGGGCCGAATTCGCACCCTGCACGGCACCGGCACCTTTGCTGATGCGCTGCCCGGTATCGATATTGATCGTCTGCGCAGCCGTTTTCTGGCGGTGCATGTCCGCCACGCCACGCTGAGCAAAAATCAGGGTATCGAATTTTCCCACCCGCTCTGGCGCACCAGCGGCGAGACGCAGTGGTACATGATGCACAACGGCTTTTTGCCGACGGTGTATCAACAGCTCGGCATGGCGGAATCCCGTTTTGATTCCGCCGAGTACCTCGAATATATCGTTGACCGGGTGACTCCCGCCGATTTCACCCGCGATTACCTGCGCGACAAGATGGCACAGGTAGCACCGGGTGGCAGCTCGGCCAACGCCATTTTTATTACCCGCGAGAAAGCCTGGGCATGGCAGTGGCATCCCGATGACACGCCTTATCCCGATTACTTCACCCTGCACCACTGTCAGCAAAACAACAGCACCTATATCGCTTCAGAACCTATTTCAATATTGGGCACGGCGTCGGAATGGCGCCGCATGAGCAACCATGAACTTCATGAAATTCCTTTGTCGGAGTGAACACCATGGCCATTTTTAATCAGATACGCATCATTAACCCCAAAATGTTTGTGGAAAGCGCCTGGCTGGATGACATCGTTACCGCCCGCGTTCCGCTGCTGGTCCTGCGCGATTTCCTGACGCCGCAAGTGCGCCAGGCCGTGGTGGACGATTTGCAGCAATGCCGCGAGAAAGTACGGGTGTCGCACTACCCCAATGGCGCGTTAACCACGCTGGGGCCGTATCTGGCGAAGCACACTGCCGCGCCGGAAAACTATTTCACCGAGCTGCGGGATATTCAGCCCGCATTGCCGCCATCACTGCATTGCCTGCGCACGCAGGTCTACAACTGGGTGCAGCACGCGCTGCGGCTGGAGAGCCTGCAAACCGCCAGCGAACCGCAGCACGGTGATTACGCCGGGTCGATTGTGCGCTTCCACGCCAACGGCGTAGCCAATCCGCTGCATAACGACAATATCGTGCGCGATGCGGCGGGCAGCGGCCTCGCCGTGACCGACATTTTGCATCAGCTCAGCTGCGTGGTGTGTTTGCAGGAGTGCAACGCAGGCGGCGAATTACGCATCTTCAATAAGAAATGGCAGCCGGTGGACGAGCGTTTCAAAACGCCAGGCGAACTGGGTTACCAGAGTGGCGTGATTGATCAGTGCGAGATCTGCGAGTTTGCCCCGCGCAGTGGCGATATCTATCTGTTTAATCCTGCTTTTTATCATGAAATTGATCGGGTGGAAGGCGATACGCGCATCACCATGGGCTTCTTCTTTGGTCTGACCGACAAAAAGATGAAGCACGCGATAGCCTGGAGTTAACCCGTGGCCCGTCAGACGAGGAGAAAGAGATGACAACCTACGAAAAACTGATCGCCCAGCTGGACAACCATCAGGCGAATTACCGCGTGGTCGAGCATGAGGCGATCGGTCAGACCGATGTGATTAGCGAGATTCGCGGCAACGCGTTGAATCAGGCGGCGAAAGCGATGGTGCTGGAAGTCACCATGCCGGAGGGCGCGGATGCGCGTTATCTGCTGGCGATTGTGCCAGGGGATTGCAAAATCAACTTCAAAAGCGCGGCGCGCGCCATCGGCGGCAAGAAGTCGAGCTTCGCCGCCGCGGAAAAAGCGCAGGAGCTGACGCAGTGCGTAATGGGCGCGGTTCCGCCCTTTAGTTTTGATGATCGACTGGCGCTGCGCGTGGATGCGCGCCTGCGTGATGTCGGCACGCTGTGGTTCAATGCTGGCGAGCTGGAACGCTCGGTGGCGCTGGATATAAATGATTATTTTCGCGTTGTTGGCGATGACTGTTGTGCAGAGATCGCCACTCCGGTGACGGCGACCGCCTGATCGCGGCAGAAGGAATGTTTATGTCAGTCAAAGATATGCTATTAGCCCTCTGCGTCGTGGTGGCCTGGGGCGTTAATTTTGTGGTGATTAAGCTGGGCTTGCATGACATGCCACCGTTTCTGCTGGCGGGATTGCGTTTTACCCTTGTGGCCTTCCCGGCCATCTTTTTCGTCAAACGACCGGCGATCCCACTGCGCTG
Source organism: Pantoea sp. X-Soil-TKNS-1207 (assembly GCF_059730485.1). Taxonomy (NCBI): domain Bacteria; kingdom Pseudomonadati; phylum Pseudomonadota; class Gammaproteobacteria; order Enterobacterales; family Erwiniaceae; genus Pantoea; species Pantoea sp. X-Soil-TKNS-1207. The sequence goes on along the minus strand of NZ_AP035958.1, from coordinate 43,832 downwards.
GTTAGTGGTGTACGGCATGACCATCAGTTTTGGTCAGTTTGCCTTTCTGTTCCTCGCCATTAAGCTCGGTATGCCCGCCGGGCTGGCCTCGCTGGTGTTGCAGGCACAGGCGTTTTTCACCCTGCTGCTCGGCGCGCTGCTGCTGGCGGAAAAGCTGCGCTGGAACCATATCGCCGGCATTCTGGTGGCGACGCTTGGCATGTTTATGCTGGCGACCGCAGGTATGGAGGGGCAAACCACCGCAGGCATCACCCTCACGACCATGATGCTGACGCTGGCGGCGGCGCTGTCGTGGGGACTGGGCAATATCACCAACAAGATTATCCTGCGTAACCGCAAAGTGCCGGTGATGTCGCTGGTGGTGTGGAGCGCGCTGGTGCCCATCGGGCCGTTTTTCGCCTGCGCATGGTGGTTCGACGGAGAAGCGGTTATCGTCACCAGCCTGCTGCACATCTCGCTGCAAACCGTGCTGGCGCTGATCTATCTTGCGTTTATCGCCACCATTGTCGGCTACGCCATCTGGGGCAATCTGCTGAGCCGGTACGAAACCTGGCGCGTGGCGCCGCTGTCATTATTGGTGCCCGTGGTGGGGATTCTTAGCGCGGCGCTGATGCTGGGTGAAACCCTGTCAGCGCAGCAGATGCTGGGGGCGTCGGTGATTATTCTCGGCCTGCTGGTGAATGTGTTTGGCGGCATGGTGAGCCAGCGATTTCTGGTGAGGACGTAAATAACTGAACGCCGCAGCGGCCATCCTGAAGGTCGATGCCGGACGGGCCAATAAAAAAAGCCGCATTTCTGCGGCTTTTTTCTTCTCAATTATTTGAGGATTTCAATCCGACGCGGTTTCGCCTCTTCCGGGACGATGCGTTCCAGATCGATGCTTAACAGGCCATTTTCGAGGCGGGCGTCGCGCACCACGATATGGTCAGCCAGCTGGAATTTTCGCTCAAAGTTACGCTCGGCGATGCCCTGGTACAGGTATTTACGTTCCTGTTGTTCCTCGGGATGCGCGCCGCGCACAACCAGCATGTTGTCGTGAGAAGTGATATCTAACTCGCTCTGGGCAAAGCCCGCAACGGCAATGGTGATACGGTAGTGGTTTTCATCCACCAGCTCGACGTTATACGGAGGATAGCCACCATTGGCCTGGTTCTGATTGGATTCCAGCAGGTTAAACAGACGGTCGAAACCAATCGCAGAACGATAAAGCGGAGAGAGATCAAAATTACGCATAATAGGACTCCTGAAATTCAGCAAGTTTTGGCAACCTTCCACTATGGACAGGTTGTATGGCCCGTCGATGTCCCTGTCGGCGACAGCAACGTGACCGTCCATTAAAAGTGGGTGCGGCCAAGGCACTTTCAAGGGTCGATGCGTGTTTTTTTGCAGCAATTCTGATGAAATGGCATACACTCAGGAAATTATTCACCTGGACTGAAAGACATCAACACAGAATGATGCGACATCAGGTGACAGACTCCAGCCAGGGCCAGGCCATGACTGAAGGGATGAAGATGATGAAGATGATGAAACGCTTTTCGCTGCCAGGCCTGTTGGTCTGCTGCGCCTGTACGGCCTCCGGTTGTTCCAGCGTCATGTCTCATACTGGCGCCAGCCAGGGTTATTATCCCGGCACCCGCGCCAGCGCAGAGATGCTAACCGATGACCAGACCAGCTGGGCGATAAAACCGCTGGCGCTGGTGGATCTGCCGTTCTCCGCCGTGATGGATACCCTTCTGCTGCCGTGGGACTACTTCCACCACGACGACGACAAATCAATCGACTCACCCCGTGAGCGCGTGCGGCAAAGCGAGAAGCTGGCCGGTACTGATGCCAGCCTCGCGACAGCAGCGTCTATGCCTGCGCCGTCGAACTGACGCAGAACAGCTGACGCCAGCCGTTAACATCTCGCATATAAGCGACCTTCGCTCCGTCCGGCGACCAGACCACCGCATCACCTGATGGCGGCTGGTCACTGCGCTGCGTCAGGCGACGACACGCCCCGCTCGCCAGCTCACAACGCATTACGCTGTTATCGCAGATAAACGCCAGCGCCTCGCCGGAGGGATGCCAGCTAAAGGCCGACTGGATGCTGCGGGTCAGTTGCGTCACCTGACGCGCCGCGCCGCCATTGGGCGATACCGTCCACAGCTGCACTACGCCGTTGTCATCCGTCAGCAGAAAAGCAATCGCGCTGCCATCCGGCGATGCCCGCAGCCAGTGGCGCGGTTGCAGCGCCAGCCCGTGGGTATGGGTAATGCGGCGCTGCTGCACACCGGCCGGTGGTGACGGCAACTGATCCGAAGTGCCCTGCAATGGCCCGGCGCCCGGCCTGGCGTAATCCGCTAACGCCTCCGGCAAATCAACCACAAATACTTCAGGTACCTTCCCGCCATCGGGTGCACGCGTATCGCCAATAAACGCGATGGCCCAGCGCTGCCAGCTGCCGTCCGGTTTCTGATAGCCGCGATGACCGATCCAGCACTCTTCGTACGCGCGATCGATCTGGTCGCTACCGGGTTGCGGATCGCGCTGCGTGTGGCTTACCAGCACACAATAATGGCTGCCATCGTATTCCCGCGGATGCTGCTTCGGCGGACACACCGGATGCAGCGGCACGGCAACGCCAACGTTGCGCAGATCATCGCGCGCATCTTTTTCATGCATCACATGATCGTTATAGGTAAAGCTCAGGCGCGAACCATCCGGGCTGAACACATGGACATGGGAACCACCACGCAGCGCCCCGGCCGTAAAAGGGGCGGTGATGTCGCAGGCATCGAGGTTTTCCGCGATCCCCTGCTGCACAATCACTCCACGGCGATGGTGAAAATCGTAATGCCAGTGCGCATCAGGATGTTCCGGGCCGTGGATGCACACATAACGCGGCGGCAGATCCGGGCTGACGGTAACCACCCCGACGTGCGCGCCTGCGCGCGCCTGATACAGCACCTCGACGGCACCGCTGGCGACATTGACCCGTTCGATGGTCAGGCTGGTAAAGGAGGCACCGGAAGGCCGGACATCAAACGCCAGCCATTGGCTGTCGGCGGTCCAGACATTGATATTGGTGAGCTGATGATGACGTTCTGCAAAGGTGAGTTGTTTTTCTGACATATGGCAACCTTACATCCAACTGTTGCCAGACAAACTACGCGATTCTGCCCTGCCGGGCCAGTGGTCCGGAGGGCCTCGCGCGATCATGCTGCGCGCTTTATATCACCGATCCGCAGGATGCCGGATTGGGATTTTGCCTGGTCGCCATAAATGGCGACCCTGCGGGTACCGGGTTGAGGTTTTGTAGGGTCAGCATTTATGCTGACCCAGGGAGGCGAATTACAGCACTAACTCTTCGATGGCGTAAGCGACGCCGTCTTCCATATTGGTTTTGGTGACAAACTGCGCGATGTTTTTGACCGAATCAATCGCATTGCCCATCGCCACGCCCGTTCCGGCGTACTCAATCATCGCCACGTCGTTTTCCTGATCGCCAATCGCCATCACTTCCGACTGTTGCAGCCCCAGTTTTTCCGCCAGCATTTTGACGCCGTAACCTTTGTTGACGCGGGGATCGAGGATTTCGAGGTAGTAAGGCGCACTTTTCAGCACGGTGTAGCTGTCGCGCGCGCGGTCTGGCAACGCCGCAATCGCCTTATCCAGCAGATCGGGTTTGTCGATCATCATCAGTTTCGGGAAGCGCGTGGCCGGGTCCATCTCTTCCACCGCGCGATAGCGCACCGGAATGCCGGTCAGGCTGGCCTCATGGATGGTGTATTCACTGATGTCTTTGTTCGGCGTGTAGAGATGCGACTTGTCGAACGCCTGAAAATGCACGCCAAGTTCACGCGCCAGCTGCTCGATGTAGAGATAATCACCAAACCCTAAGGTCACTTCCGCCACGCTATCGCCGCTGTCGGCGCGTTGTACCAGCGCGCCGTTATTGCTGATGCAATACTGGCCGGGCTGCTGTAAATCCAGCTCCATCAGGTAGCGCTCGACGCCAACAAAGGGACGACCGGTCGCCAGCAAGATAGAAACACCTTTATCGCGCGCACGCCCAATCGCCGATTTTACTGCCGGGGTGATCAGATGTTGCGGGTTGAGCAGGGTGCCGTCCATATCGATCGCAATCAGTTTTATCGCCATAACGTCCTCGTTAAATCGGGGGGTCTGCTTCCATGCTAGCGCGATTCAGCTCACATTGACCAGTTTATCGACGCCAGACGGCACCTTCCGTATCAATTCATCTGGAGTGGCTTACGCACAAACAGACCGTAGCTCAGCGCGCCAATCATCAGCAGCGCCGCCCCCAGCAAAAACACGTTGGTGAACTTGCCGGTCACATCCAGGATGATGCCGGTGACGATCGGTGCCATCGCCGCGCCAAGGAAACCCCCAAAGTTCTGGATCGCCCCCAACGACGCCACCTGCGATTTCGGCGCAATGTCCGTCGCCAGCGTCCAGAGCGCGCCCTGCGGCATCTGAGAGCAGAAGTAGCCGAGTGCCAGCAGCGTAATCGCCAGCGGCGTGCTATCCACGAACGGGATTGGCGCGACAAAGCAGGCAGCCAGCGCGGCACCGGTGACAATCGGGATTTTGCGCGCGGTGATAGCGCGAACGCCGCGGCGTACCAGCCGATCCGACAGCATACCGCCCACCAGCACGCCGAGAATACCGCAGAGGAACGGAATCGAGGCGATCCAGCCGGTGGCTTTCAGGCTAAAGCCGAGCGATTTTTCCAGATAACCCGGCAACCAGGTGAGATACACCCAGATGGTAAACATGATGGAGAAGTTACCGATCACCATAAACCAGGTGGTTTTCTGGCGGAACAGCGCGCCCCAGCTCGCCTGTGCTTTCTCTTTTGGATCAGCCACGCTGCGCTGGCCGGCGTGCAGCAGCGCATCTTCGCGGGCATCCGGATCGCGATAGAACTTCCACCACGCCAGCAGCAGCGGAATTCCCATCAGACCGATGGCGAAAAACATGCCGCGCCAGCCAAACGTCAGCAGCAACACGGTGAGAATCGGCGGCGCAATGGCGTTGGCGATTTGCGAACCGGTATTGATGATCGCTGTCGGCAGGCCGCGTTCGTTATCACCGAACCAGCGATGGGTAATTTTAATGCCCGAGGTAAAGAACGGGGACTCTGAAATGCCCAGCATCATGCGCAGGCCATAGAAGAAGCTGTAGCTATTCACAAACGCCGCCAGCACGGTAAAACCGGACCATAATCCCAGCGCCCACGAAAACATTTTCTTCGGGCCAAACTTATCCACCAGCCAGCCTGCGGGCAGGTTCGCCAGCGCGTAAGGCCAGAGAAACGCCGACAGCAGCAGACCCATCTCCGTTTGCGAGAAGCCGAACTCGGCGGCGATGGTGGTGTTGGCAATGCTCAGGTTGGCGCGGTCGAGGTAGTTGACCACCGCCGCCAGCAGCAGAATGGTGATGATGCCCCAGCGTAATTTGCCGACAAGCGTGGGCTGTGCCACCGCTGCCCCGGACAGCGTATTCACAGAGGTTTTCATTTGGCCACCTCCGCTGCGTTAAACAGGCTGAGGTGGATTTTGATCACTGCTTTACGGATGTGCTGCGCTTCGGGCGCAGCGCAACACGGGCGATGTACATCGTGCGGGAAAAACAGCGCGAACATGCCCGGCGTCAGGGTGATAACCGATTCATCAATGGTGTCCTGATAAAACACCACGTCGCGTTCGGCGCGCAGATCTTCGGTGATGACGTGCTGCGGATGCGCGCGTGCTACGCCAATATTCTCGCGCCCGGCCAGCAGGTACTGAATATCGACATAGCTGAAGTGCGACTCGGCACGGCGCGCGCTGGCCGGTTCGGTATCCATCTCCTGCACCAGACAGAACATCTGGTTATCCGGCAGCAGATCATATTTGCCGGTCGCAAGCTGGCTGAAATCGGTGTCGGCTATCCAGCGCAGCGCCTGGTCGACAATGGGGTGGAAGGCATGGCGCTCGCGCGCCCAATCCTGGCTATCACAGATAATCATGGTGTTTTCCCTGTCGTTATCGTTAGTGGGTTTTTCAGGTACAGCGGGAGGGCAAACGCCCTCCCCAGAGGGTTTACTGGCCGAGGCGTTGCTGCCAAATCTGGCTGCCATCACGGATCTGGTCGAGCAGAACGCCCAATCCCCAGAATTTCTCCAGCACATTGTCTTTGTTGACACGGCAGTGCTCGCTGGCAAAGGTGCCAAGACGCTGATGGTAGATTTTGGCGTTTTTCGGGTAGCCGAGCGTTTCCGTCACCGCGCTCAGCGACAGGAACAGCGACAGCTCGTGCGCTTGTTCCGGCTGCTGCGCGCCATGATGGTAGAGCCAGTGATACAGGCCCGGATGGAAGTTGGTGAAGACGCCGCTAAAGCCTTTGGAACCGGCCTGCATGGCGGGCCAGGCGATGGCGGCATTGGCGTTGATGATCGCCAGCGGCGTGCCTTCGGCCAGCTGCACGCGGCGGGTGACGGTCGGCAGATCGCAACTCACGTCTTTCAGCACCACAAAGCGTCCGCTGTTGGCGCAGAAGCTGAACTCGTCATCGCTCAGCAAACGGCGGTACGGCGCCGGACACTCGTACAATCCCAGCGGCATCTCGGCTGGCAAGGCCGCGAGCAGATGATTAAGGTGCGCGTAGAAAGTTTCGCTGCCTTCGTTTTTCGGATCGAGGTGATTGGTCACCAGCACCAGCGCATCAATGCCGGTAGTGGCCATGGCCTGGAGTTCTGCGGTTTGCTGCGCCAGATCGTCGCTGATATGGCCCGAGGCGATCACCGGCACGCGGCCCTGCACTTTCTCCACCACAAAGGCTGCCAGCGCCACGCGCTCCTCAAGGCTGAGGAACTGCATCTCGCTCGACTGGCATACGGCAAATAACGCATCAACGCCTTCCGCCAGATACCAGCTAATCAGCCGCTCCAGCCCCGGATAATCAACCTGATTGTCTGCCGTAAACGGCGTGAGCATAACCGGCACAATGCCTTCGATTTTTTTCATAGTCTCTCCTGCCAGCGGCTCCGCCGCTGTGATTGTTATCGTTGATTAAGTCGGGCCATAACCTGTTGACGATCCGGCATATTGCTGGCGCCTTCGCGTTCCACTGCCAGCGCGGCAAACGCGGCGGCCCAGGTTGCGGCCTGTAACAGGCTTTGCCCCTGCGCCAGCGCGGCGGCGAGCGCGCCGTTAAAAGCATCTCCCGCGCCAGTGGTATCGACGCTCAGCGCCGGGAAAGCCGGAATATGGTGAAACTGGTGGTTATCCAGCAGTAACGCACCGCGTGAACCCATGGTGATGATGACGCGCCGCGCGCCAAGCTGAACGATGGCCTGCGCCGCTGCACGCGCGCTGGCTATATCGACAATTTCAATGCCGGATAACCTTGAGGCTTCGGTTTCGTTGGGCGTCAGCACATCGATCATCGTCAGGCAGCTCAACACCTCGGCAGAGAACGGCGCCGGGTTCATGATCACCCGCACCCCAAGGGTGTGCGCCAGACGGATCGCGCTGCGGGTGGCGTCAAAATTGTTTTCCAGTTGCAGCAGCAACACGCTGGCGTCCGATAACTCATGGGTGAGTTCAGCAATCTCGTCATCGGTGAAGGTTTTGTTCGCGCCGGAATAGATGGCGATCATGTTCTCGCCATTCTCCTGCGAGACATAAATGATGGCGCTGCCGGTCGGCTCGCTGTCGGTTTGATACAGACGGAACGAATGGATGCCGGAGGCGGACAGATGGTCAAAGGCAAACTGGCTGAACTGATCGGTGCCGACTTTCGCCACAAAATGCACCCGCGTACCGGCGCAGCTGGCCGCCATCGCCTGATTCGCGCCTTTACCGCCTGGCCCAAGGGTGCTGCCCAGCGCCAGCAGCGATTCCCCACCACGTGGAAAGCGTGCCACCTTCGCCACAATATCCACATTGAAAGCGCCAAGAATGCACACTTTCCCGCTTTTTATCGGGGTTTTCGCCGCAGTTCGCCGCGCCTGAAGCCGTTCGAGCAACACTTCAAAATTGCCGCCGCTCTCGCTGATCAGCTTTTCCTGTAGGTTGCGACGTAGCGCAATCGCGCCGCCGTAGCAGCGTTGCACCAGTCCCTGACGCGCCAGCGCGCCGAGATCGGTTCGAATGGTTTCACGCGTCACGCCAAGCTGACTCGCCAGCCCGTTCACCGTCACGCGGTCCTGTTCATCCAGCCATTTAAGAATTTGATTGCGTCGTTCTTCCAGAAACATGCGTCATCCCCTCCGCTTCGCCAAAAGCGTAAGGGAGCAGGCCGCTGATGAAAGTGACGCGGATCGCAGCGCACGGGAAAAAACGGAAGCAAACAAAAGCTAACGCAGATGTTTTTTAAGCAAAAAGGGAAATGTCAGGCGGGTAACAACGGAGGCAGAAACAAAAAACCCTTCCCGGTCGGGAAGGGTTTTGGCATATCAGATGTCGATGTTGGCGGCTTTCAGCGCGTTCTCTTCGATGAAGGCGCGGCGCGGTTCAACCGCATCGCCCATCAGCGTGGTGAACAGCTGGTCGGCGGCGATAGCGTCTTTGATGGTGACGCGCAACATGCGGCGGCTGTCCGGGTCCATGGTGGTTTCCCACAGCTGCTCCGGGTTCATCTCGCCCAGACCTTTGTAGCGCTGAACTGACAAACCACGACGCGACTCTTTCACCAGCCACTCAATGGCCTGCTCGAAGCTGGTCACCGGCTGACGGCGATCGCCACGTTCGATAAAGGCGTCTTCTTCCACCAGGCCACGCAGCTGCTCGCCCAGACCACAGATTTTGCGGTACTCAGGACCGTCGATAAATTCGCTGTCCAGCGGGTAATCGGTATCCACACCGTGGGTACGCACGCGCAGCACCGGTTCGAACAGATTCTGTTCACGGTTCTCACGCACCTGCGCCAGATAGCTGCTGCCGTGCGCTTCACGCTCGGTCAGATAGGCCACCAGCCCATCCAGCCAGCTTTTCACCGCCGCTTCATCGCTGAGATCGCTCAGGGTCGGATGGTAGATCAGACCACGCAGCAGCGCGACCGGATAGCGGCGCTCCATACGTTTGATCATGCGCTGGGTGCTGTTGAAGTTCGCCACCAGACTTTCCAGCGGTTCGCCGCCCAGCGCCGGTGCACTGGCGTTGGTGTGCAGGGTCGCGCCATCCAGCGCGATAGCGATTTGATACTGATCCATCGCTTCGTCGTCTTTGATGTACTGCTCCTGCTTGCCTTTCTTCACTTTGTACAGCGGCGGCTGCGCAATGTAGACGTGGCCACGTTCAACGATTTCCGGCATCTGACGATAGAAGAAGGTCAACAGCAGCGTACGGATGTGCGAGCCGTCGACGTCCGCATCGGTCATGATGATGATGCTGTGATAACGCAGTTTGTCCGGGTTGTATTCGTCACGGCCAATGCCGCAGCCCAGCGCGGTGATCAGCGTCGCCACTTCCTGTGAAGAGAGCATTTTGTCGAAGCGCGCTTTCTCAACGTTCAGGATTTTGCCTTTCAGCGGCAGAATCGCCTGGTTTTTACGGTTACGGCCCTGTTTGGCCGAACCGCCTGCGGAGTCACCCTCCACCAGGTAGATTTCAGACAGCGCCGGATCGCGCTCCTGACAATCCGCCAGCTTGCCCGGCAGGCCAGCCAGATCCAGCGCGCCTTTACGGCGGGTCATTTCACGGGCGCGACGTGCGGCTTCACGCGCACGCGCAGCATCGATAATTTTGCCGACGACGATTTTGGCATCAGACGGGTTTTCCAGCAGGTATTCGCTCAGCAGTTCGTTCATCTGCTGCTCTACCGCGGATTTCACTTCCGAAGACACCAGCTTGTCTTTGGTCTGTGAGGAGAACTTCGGGTCCGGCACTTTTACCGAGACCACGGCCACCAGACCTTCACGCGCGTCATCGCCTGTGGCGCTGACTTTGGCTTTCTTGCTGTAGCCTTCTTTGTCCATATAGGCGTTCAGGGTACGCGTCATCGCGGCGCGGAAGCCCGCCAGGTGCGTACCGCCGTCGCGCTGTGGAATATTGTTGGTAAAGCAGTAGATGTTTTCCTGGAAACCATCATTCCACTGCAATGCCACTTCCACGCCAATGCCGTCCTTCTCAGTGGAGAAATAGAACACATTGGGGTGAATCGGGTTTTTGTTGCGGTTCAGGTACTCAACAAACGCCTTGATACCACCTTCGTAGTGGTAATGATCTTTTTTGTCATCGCGCTTGTCTTCCAGGCGGATCGACACGCCGGAGTTAAGGAACGACAGCTCACGCAGGCGTTTGGCGAGGATTTCGTACTCGAATTCGACAACGTTGGTGAAGGTGTCGTGGCTCGGCCAGAAACGAACGCGCGTACCGGTGGCATCGGTATCGCCCACTACCGCCAGCGGAGCCTGCGGCACACCGTGGACGTAGGTTTGCTGATGCACTTTGCCTTCGCGACGAATGGTCAGCTCCAGTTTCTGCGACAGGGCGTTAACCACGGAAACACCTACGCCGTGCAGACCACCGGAAACTTTATACGAGTTATCGTCGAACTTACCGCCAGCGTGCAGTACGGTCATGATGACTTCAGCCGCCGACACGCCCTCTTCCGGGTGAATGCCCGTGGGGATACCACGACCATCGTCCTGCACCGATACCGAGTTATCGGCATGAATGGTGACCATGATGTCACTACAGTGACCGGCGAGCGCTTCGTCGATGGCGTTATCCACGACCTCGAATACCATGTGATGCAGACCGGTGCCGTCATCCGTATCGCCGATATACATACCCGGGCGTTTGCGTACCGCATCAAGCCCTTTCAGAACTTTGATACTTGAGGAGTCATAAGAATTCGACATCAACGTTTCTCGCTCATTTAATCTTCAGGTTGAACCACTATTTTACCCTGTTCCACGCGGAACATCTTGCCCTTTTCGTCACTCATGTCGATTACATGCTCGACACCAATGGCACTGACAAATACCTGAGCCTGAGTGGCTTTTAAACGCTCTGCCAGCAAGCGGCGACGCACGTCATCCAGCTCCGAAGCAAAGTCATCAATCAGGTACAGGCAACGGCGTCCACTGCTGCGCGTCAGGTATTCCCCCTGCGCCAGGCGCAGCGCACACATCAGCAGTTTTAACTGGCCGCGTGAGAGTAAATCTTCCACCGGCGTATTTTCCGCGCGAATGCGGAAATCCGCCTTATGTGGACCGCTAGCGGTGTAGGTGAGCGCACGATCGCGCTCGAAATTGCGTTCCAGCAGTTCGCCATAGTCGCTCTCCTTGTCCCAGCCGCGCTGGAAGGAGAACGCCAGTTCAAACTCTGGTAAAAATTGGGCGCAGGTCGCCGTGATTTCGCTGGCTATCGCCTCACTGTATTCGGCGCGCCAGGCGCTGATTTGCTCCGCCAGCGGCACCAGCTCCTGATCCCACGGGCGAATCTGGCTGTAACGCGATACCTGGCGCAAGGCGGCATTGCGCTGCTTCAGCAGGCGACGCAGGTTGCTCCAGGCGTTGAAAAAACCGGGCGCGGCATGAAAACAGCCCCAGTCGATGTAGGCTCTGCGGTATTTGGGACCGCCATTGAGCAAAGTAAACCCCTCGGGGGTAATCAGCTGCATCGGCAGCAGCTGGGCCAGCTCAGCGACTTTGTGTCCATCGCTGCCATCAATGCGCACCTTGCTTTCACCGGCACGATTTTTGGTCAGGCCGACCGCCAGCTCGCGTTCGCTGCCTTCGATACGGCCATGCAACACAAAAGCCTGCTGATCGTGACGAATAACGCGCCCGGCTTGCAGGCTGCGGAAGGCGCGCCCATGCCCCAGGGTGTAAATCGCCTCCAGCACGCTGGTTTTGCCGCTGCCGTTAGCACCGACAAGGAAGTTAAAACCCGGCGCTAAGGCCAGATCGGCCTGTTCGATATTGCGAAAATCTTTAATCAGGAGGCGGGTTAAAGCCATGAAGTGTTCCGGGGATCAACGTAGGGGAGCCATAACGGCTCCCGTGAGGGTGCAGATATCAGCCGCGTCGGCATAAATGCCGACCCTACAATCTCATTGGCATCACAACATAAGCCGCTGCCGGGCTGGCGACATCTTCAATCTGCACACTCGATACCGAGTCGGTCAGCAGCAGACGTACGTTTTCGCACTTCAGCGCGTTCAGCACATCCAGCACGTAGCTGACGTTAAAACCGATCTCCAGCTCGCTGCCGTTGTAGCTGACATCCAGCATCTCTTCCGCTTCTTCCTGTTCCGGGTTATTAGCGGTGATCTTCAGCTGATTTTCGGTGATATAGATGCGAACGCCGCGGAATTTCTCGTTAGACAGAATCGCCGCGCGCGCGAACGCCTGCTTCAGCAGATCGCAGCCCGCTTCCAGCGCTTTGTCCGGGTTTTTCGGCAGCACGCGACGGTAATCCGGGAAGCGGCCATCCACCAGTTTTGAGGTGAAGATAAAATCGCCCACATGCGCGCGGATGTTGCTGCTGCCAATCTGAACCTGCAACGGCGTTTCACCCCCATCGAGCAGACGTACCAGCTCAATCACCCCTTTACGCGGCACGATCACCGAATGATTCGGCAGCGCCTGACCAATCGGCATGGAGCAGACCGCCAGACGGTGGCCATCGGTGGCGACGGTGCGCAGTTCTTCACCTTCGGTTTCAAACAACATGCCGTTGAGGTAGTAACGCACGTCCTGATGCGCCATCGAAAACTGCGTGGCTTCAATCAGACGTTTCAGCGTGGCCTGCGGCAACGTGAATTCAACTTCGCTCTGCCAGTCATCCAGATTCGGGAAGTCACTGGCCGGCAATGTGGAGAGCGAGAAACGGCTGCGGCCAGAGCGCACCAGCATTCTGTCGCCTTCCAGCGTGAGGTTAATCTCTGCGCCTTCCGGCAAGCCACGGCAAATATCGAGGAATTTACGCGCCGGTACGGTGGTCGCGCCAGGTTCGTGCGGCTGCGTTAACGCAACGCGGGCCACCATCTCCATTTCCAGATCGGTGCCGGTCAGCAGCAGGGTGCCTTCATTAACCTGCAGCAGTAAATTTCCGAGGATCGGTAGCGTCGGGCGCCCACCGAGCGGGCCGCTGACCTGTTGCAGCGGTTTCAGCAACTGCTCACGTTCAACAATAAATTTCATAGCGTCAGGAAGATAAAGTTCGAATGAGGTTAGAGAAATCTTCTTTGATGTCGTGGCTCTCTTCACGCAGCTGCTCGATTTTACGGCAGGCGTGAAGCACGGTGGTATGGTCGCGGCCACCAAACGCATCACCAATTTCCGGCAGGCTATGGTTGGTTAACTCTTTCGCCATCGCCATCGCCATCTGGCGCGGACGTGCTACCGAGCGCGAACGGCGCTTGGAGAGCAGATCGGCCACTTTAATTTTGTAGTACTCCGCCACCGTCTTCTGAATATTATCGATGGTGACCAGCTTTTCCTGCAACGCCAGCAGATCGCGCAGCGCTTCGCGAACGAAGTCGATGGTAATGGCGCGACCGGTAAAGTTGGCATTGGCAATCACGCGATTCAGCGCGCCTTCCAGCTCACGGACGTTAGAACGCAGACGCTTGGCAATAAAGAACGCCACTTCACCCGGCAGACGGATGTCGTTTTCATCGGCTTTCTTCATCAGGATCGCCACACGCGTTTCCAGCTCTGGCGGTTCGATCGCGACCGTCAGTCCCCAGCCAAAACGCGACTTGAGACGATCTTCCACGCCGTTGATCTCTTTTGGATAACGATCCGAGGTCAGGATGATCTGCTGATTGCCTTCCAGCAGCGCATTGAAGGTGTGGAAAAACTCTTCCTGCGAGCGCTCTTTGTTGGCAAAGAACTGGATGTCATCGATCAGCAGGGCATCGACAGAACGGTAATAACGTTTGAACTCTTCAATGGCGTTATTTTGCAGCGCTTTAACCATGTCCTGCACAAAACGCTCGGAGTGCATATACACCACTTTGGCATTGGGCTTGCGCGCCATGATGCCGTTGCCGACCGCGTGTAACAGGTGGGTTTTACCGAGACCGGTGCCGCCATAAAGGAATAACGGGTTATAAGCGCCGCCCGGATTGTCGGCCACCTGACGTGCCGCCGCGCGCGCCAGCTGGTTCGATTTACCTTCGACGAAGTTGTCAAAGTTATGGCGGTTATTCACATTGGAACGGTAGGTCACATCGGCCGGCGCAGGCACCGAATCCCAGCTTGGACGCAGGGTTTGCGCCGGGGCCGGACGGCTTTGCGTCGGGGCCGGCGCACTGACGCTGGCCATCGCGGGCTGGCTGGTAGCGACCTGCGCTACCGGGCGTGTGCCCACTTCAAAACGCAGCAACGGCACATCCGCTCCGCAGAATTCATTCAGCAGCCCATTAATACTGTTGAGATATTTATCCCGAACCCAGTCGAGTACAAACCGATTTGGTGCATACAAGGCCAGCGTATTGTCGTTCAATTCAGCCTGCAGCGGACGAATCCACATGCTGAATTCGGTGGCAGGAAGCTCATCCTGCAAACGGGCAAGACACTGTTGCCAAAGCGTAAGTGACACGGCGGACTCCACTCGTACAAAATCGATAAGAATTTCAGGCGCTAATAATAGAAACGTTCGTTTTTTGACACAGGCGGTCAGAAAGCGCCTGCGACCGCTATCCGCGGTGGTCTTCCCGGCGATCGCAGCGTGGATCGTCAGAGGAAGGGCGGATCATAGCGCAAAGCGGCACAGAGATCTTCCCTTTCTACACAGTTTTGATCCAATTTATCCACAGGGTGCCAGCGCGCTAAAGAGTTTACGCCTTCTGGCGGAAAAGCGAGCGAGGATCAGGATGAAAGCTGCAAATTTTCTGGCAGCCTCTCGTTTTCCGTGCAAAAAAACATCGGGCGATCGCAATAAGATCCTGCTCGATCCTTGCGCTTTCATATATAGCCCGTATAATTCTCCACCCCGGCGTTGTCGCGTACAGCCCAATGCCCGGAAACAGCGGGCTGTATCCGGGTTACCAGGTACCGCGACCAGCGAAGTAAATTGACTCCGGACTGTACAATTATTACAATCCCGCCTCTTTATTAAAGACACATTGAGGCGTAGGTCGATTTACTGGCCCGAAACGCGTCACCCAGTGAAAATTTTCAAGTTTAGGTAGAAATCGCCATGAAACGCACTTTTCAACCGTCCGTACTGAAGCGCAACCGTTCTCACGGCTTCCGTGCACGTATGGCAACTAAAAATGGTCGTCAGGTTCTGGCACGTCGTCGTGCTAAAGGCCGTTCTCGTCTGACCGTTTCTAAGTAATAAAAGCTAACCCTCGTGGTTAAGCTCGCATTTCCCAGGGAGTTACGTTTGTTAACTCCCACTCATTTCACTTTCGTCTTCCAGCAGCCACAAAGGGCTGGCACGCCGCAAATCACCATCCTCGGCCGCCTTAATTCGCTGGGGCATCCCCGCATCGGTCTCACCGTCGCCAAAAAACATGTGAAACGCGCCCATGAACGCAACCGGATCAAGCGATTGACCCGCGAAAGCTTTCGTCTGCGCCAGCATGAACTGCCCGCGATGGATTTTGTGGTCGTCGCTAAAAAAGGGGTTGCTGATCTGGATAACCGTGCGCTGGCGGAAGCGTTGGAGAAATTATGGCGTCGTCACTGTCGCCTGGCTCGCGGCTCCTGATCGCCCTGATACGCGTCTATCAACGCGCCATCAGCCCACTGCTGGGACCTCATTGCCGGTTCCATCCCACCTGTTCGCAGTATGGGATTGAGGCCTTGCGTCGCTTTGGCGTAATAAAAGGCAGTTGGTTGACGATAAAACGCGTATTAAAATGCCACCCGTTGAACCCGGGTGGCGACGATCCTGTGCCGCCAAAAACCTTTGATACCAGAGAACATTAACGATGGATTCGCAACGCAATCTCTTTCTCATCGCTTTTCTGTTCGTGTCTTTTATGATCTGGCAAGCCTGGCAGACGGACCACGCTCCGCAGCCACAGCAAACCCAGACCACGCAGACCACCAACAGCACTGCGGGTGATGCCGCCTCTTCGGGCGTTCCGGGCAGCGGACAGGGCCAAACGATCACCGTTAAGACCGATGTCCTGTCATTGAACATCAATACCCGCGGTGGTGATATCGAGCAGGCCCAACTGCTGACTTACCCGGACAAACTGGGTTCGGATACCCCGTTCCAGCTGCTTGAAACGACACCGGCGTTCATCTATCAGGCGCAGAGCGGCTTAACCGGCCGTAACGGTCCGGATAACCCGAACAACGGCGCCCGCCCGCTTTTCACCACCACTCAGGACCACTTTGAGATGGCTGAAGGCCAGACTGAGCTGCGCGTTCCGCTCACCTGGACTGGCGAAAACGGTGTGGTCTACACCAAAACCTTCGTGTTCAAACGCGGTGAGTTCGCCGTGAATGTTGACTACAACATCAACAACACCAGCCAGCAGCCGCTGGAAGTGTCGATGTTTGGTCAGCTGAAACAGACCATCGAAGTGCCGAAGCACCGTGACACCGGCAGCAACAACTTTGCTCTGCACACCTTCCGTGGCGCAGCGTACTCGACCAGCGATTCCAAATACGAAAAATATAAAT
Organism: Pantoea sp. X-Soil-TKNS-1207; assembly: GCF_059730485.1. Lineage (NCBI taxonomy): Bacteria > Pseudomonadati > Pseudomonadota > Gammaproteobacteria > Enterobacterales > Erwiniaceae > Pantoea > Pantoea sp. X-Soil-TKNS-1207. Next base: position 27,238 of record NZ_AP035958.1, on the reverse strand, counting down.
TCGATACCATCGCTGATAACGAGAACCTGAACACCACCACCAGCAATGGCTGGGTAGCGATGCTGCAGCAATATTTTGCCACTGCATGGGTGCCGCGTACCGAAGGCAACAACACGCTCTACACCAGCAACCTGGGTAACGGCGTGGCGGCAATCGGCTATAAATCTTCTCCGGTTACCGTCGCACCTGGCGCGCAGCAGAACCTCGGCGCGACCCTGTGGGTTGGCCCGGAAATTCAGGACAAAATGGCGGCAATCGCGCCACACCTGGACCTGACCGTCGATTACGGCTGGCTGTGGTTCATCTCTCAGCCGCTGTTTAAACTGCTGAAGTTCATTCACAGCTTTATCGGTAACTGGGGCTTCTCCATTATCGTTATCACCTTTATCGTTCGTGGCATCATGTACCCGCTGACCAGAGCGCAGTACACCTCCATGGCGAAGATGCGTATGCTGCAGCCGAAGATTCAGGCCATGCGTGAGCGTCTGGGCGATGATAAGCAGAAGATGAGCCAGGAGATGATGGCGCTGTACAAGGCGGAGAAAGTGAACCCGCTGGGCGGCTGTCTGCCGCTGGTGATTCAGATGCCAATCTTCCTTGCGCTGTACTACATGCTGTCTGGCTCGATTGAACTGCGTCATGCACCGTTTATTCTGTGGATCCATGACCTGTCCGCGCAGGACCCGTACTACATTCTGCCGGTCATCATGGGTATCACCATGTTCTTCATCCAGAAGATGTCACCGACCACCGTGACCGATCCGATGCAGCAGAAGATCATGACCTACATGCCGGTAATCTTTACCGTGTTCTTCCTGTGGTTCCCGTCAGGTCTGGTGCTGTACTACATCGTCAGCAACCTGGTCACCATTCTCCAGCAGCAGCTGATTTATCGCGGCCTGGAAAAACGAGGTTTGCATAGCCGCGACAAGAAGAAAGCGTAACGTCCAGCTCCATAGAGCAAGGCGTATACTTGAAGGGCGGCATTTATGCCGCCCTATTTTTTTGAAATGAGAGAGAGTTATGAGCCACAGCGATACCATTGTCGCCCAGGCGACGCCCCCCGGCCGCGGCGGCGTCGGCATTCTGCGTATCTCCGGCGCTAAAGCCGCCGATATCGCGCTAAGCGTGCTGGGTAAACTGCCGAAACCACGCTATGCCGACTACCTGCCGTTTACCGATGCCGATGGCAGCGTGCTGGATCAGGGGATTGCGCTGTGGTTCCCCGGTCCGAACTCCTTCACCGGAGAAGATGTGCTGGAGCTACAGGGCCACGGCGGCCCGGTGATTCTCGACCTGCTACTCAAACGCATTGTGGCGCTGCCGGGTGTGCGCATCGCTCAGCCGGGCGAGTTTTCTGAACGCGCATTCCTCAATGACAAACTCGATCTGGCGCAGGCCGAAGCCATTGCCGACCTGATTGATGCCAGTTCCGAACAGGCGGCACGCTCCGCGGTGAACTCATTGCAGGGCGCGTTCTCCATCCGGATTAACGCCCTTGTGGAAGCACTCACTCACCTGCGCATCTACGTGGAAGCGGCTATCGACTTCCCGGATGAAGAGATCGACTTCCTCTCCGATGGCAAAATCGAAGCGCAGCTCAATGCGGTGATCGGCGACCTGAATGGCGTGCGTGCCGAAGCGCGTCAGGGCAGCCTGCTGCGTGAAGGGATGAAGGTGGTGATTGCCGGACGACCGAACGCCGGGAAATCCAGCCTGCTCAATGCACTGGCCGGGCGCGAAGCCGCCATCGTCACCGATATCGCCGGTACCACGCGCGACGTGCTGCGCGAACATATTCATATCGACGGGATGCCGCTGCATATCATCGATACCGCCGGTTTACGCGATGCCAGCGACGAAGTGGAGCGTATCGGCATTGAACGCGCCTGGCAGGAGATTGAGCAGGCCGATCGCGTGCTGTTTATGGTGGATAGCACCACCACCGACGCCACAGAAGCCACGGCCATCTGGCCTGATTTTGTCTCACGTCTGCCTGCCGAACTGCCAATCACCGTGGTGCGTAATAAAGCCGACATGACCGGTGAAATCCCGGGTCTGTCAGATGTAAATGGTCACTCACTCATTCGCCTGTCGGCCCGCTCCGGCGAAGGGGTGGATACCCTGCGCGACCATCTGAAACAAACCATGGGCTTCAGCGGCAATGTGGAAGGCGGCTTCCTTGCCCGCCGCCGCCATTTGCAGGCGCTGGAGCTGGCAGCGACGCACTTACAACAAGGTAAAGCTCAGCTACTGGGTGCCTGGGCTGGCGAGCTGCTGGCCGAGGAACTGCGTCTGGCGCAGCAGGCGTTGAGCGAGATCACCGGCGAGTTCACCTCTGACGATCTGCTGGGGCGGATTTTTTCCAGTTTTTGTATCGGGAAATAGTGGGTTGCGGGTCTGCGTTACGTTCAGCGCGATTAGCATAGTAATAACCTGAATGCAGCTTTGTTATTTGGTTACTTTTTGCCTTTGCAGTATAACGATCTCTGCCTGGGCCAAAAGTGCACTGACTGATCCAGGTAATTGCTCTATTCATGCTAAACATTAGGCTCAATTTGATGCCTGAAAAGGAGAGAAACATGAGTACACTGCTCGACAGCCTCGCCCTGAAAGCGCTGTTCAATGAGGCTCGCACCCATAGCTACTGGCAGGAAAAACCCATTTCAGAAGATCTGTTAAAGCAGCTCTACCAGATGACTGCGCTGGGTCCGACTTCTGCCAACTGCTCACCGGGCCGCTTTGTGTTTGTCACCTCCCAGGAAGGGAAAGAGAAGTTGAAGCCTGCGCTCTCCTCCGGCAACCTCGACAAAACGATGAAGGCACCGGTCACGGTGATTGTCGCTTCTGATCCCGAGTTTTATGAAAATCTGCCCAAGCTGTTCCCACACGGCGATGCCCGTAGCTGGTTCACCAGCAATCCGGAACTGGTAAAAGAGACAGCATTTCGTAACAGCAGCCTGCAAGCGGGTTATCTGATCCTGGCGGCGCGTTCGCTGGGACTGGACGCTGGCCCGATGTCCGGTTTCGATCCCGCGAAAGTGAACGAGGCCTTCTTCAGCGACAGCAAATGGCAGGTTAACCTGCTGATCAACCTCGGCTATGGCGACGCCAGCAAACTGCATCCGCGCCTGTCACGCCTCGGCTTTGACGAAGCCTGTAAATTCGCCTGAGTAAAAAAAAGCGTCGGGCCATAAGCGCGACGCCTTTTCACACCTCTTTCCGGCGCGATTACCCCAGCGAATGAAAACCACTGTTGAAGTAGATCATCGGCTCAGCCGCTTCACCCGGCAGACTGATGCCGACGATCCGCGCCAGCAGCACGCTGTGCGTATGCCACTCCACCACCTTTTCCAGCTGGCAATCAAAACTCACCAGCGCATCGGCTAATACCGGCGCTCCGGTGTTGAGCGTCAGCCAGTCACCGTGCTGGAAGCGTTCAGCGCGACGGGATGACTGACTGAACTGGGCGCAAAGTTCGCTATGCTGCTCGCGCAGCACGTTGACGGCAAAATGGCCCGCCTGCAACAAGACATCATGGCTGGACGCGCTCCGGTTGACACAAACCAGCAGGCTGGGCGGTTCCGCCGCCAGCGAACTGACAGAGGTGGCAATCAGCCCATGCTTTTCACCCGCTAGTTGCGTAGTGATCAGTGACACGCCAGCGGTAAGGCGGCGCATGCCATGACGAAAGTCATCAAGTGAAATCGATTCCTGGTGCGAAGTAACTGACATAAAAACTCCAACGGGCATGATTCTGCGATGAAGCACGGCTGAGATCAGGCAATATTCATTTTCTCTCGTCAGCCTGCTTTTTTTTACCGTCCAAATCCTACACCACATCGCACCATTCAGCATCTGCTCAGGCATTAATCAGCAAACTGCTACTATGAAGAGGGCGATTGTCGCGGACTGGCCGGATTGTCATTAACTTCAGCCTTATCTGAAATTCAGACATTCCATGTAATGCCGGATGCAAACCCATGAGAAAATTCTTACAATAGCCCTGATGATTATCCGACCATTTTCACGGAGCGACAGATGGCTAGTCATTTTGTTCGTTGGATGGGTAACCCGCCCCTCTCCTCTGAGACAATGCGGGTTCCACAGGATGTGATTAGCAGCGCACAGCGCCTGCCCGACAAGCGTCGTGGCCGTTTCCTTGCCGCACGTGAGCTGCTGGCACAGCTAATGTTACGGGTCTACGGTATCAATGAACTGCCGTCGCTGATTACCACCAGCAGCGGTCGTCCCTGCTTTGCCGATTCCGCCCTGCCTGATTTCAGCATTGCCTACGCCGGAAATATGGTGGGCGTATTGCTGGCCGAAGAAGGAGGCCGCGCCGGGCTGGATATGGAAATTGTCCGCGCTCACAGCCGCCAGACTCAGGATACGCTGACGCAGGACCTCTCCTCCGGAGAGAAAGCCTGGATCAACGCGCAGCAGGATTTTATGGAAGCGGTGACGCAAATCTGGACACTGCGCCAGAGCATCCTCAAACTTACCGGTGAAGCGGAAGGCGGTATTGATTCTCTGCGGCTGCATCCCGCGGCGGGTCGCCTGCGTTCCAGCGTGTTTCCCGATATCCAGGCAGTCTGCGATGCTGAACCTACGCTGGTCTGGTCTTGCGCGCTTTCGCCAGGCACAGAACGGCTGCGGTTGTGGGAAATTGACGCCGGCCACCAGTGGCAGCCACTGCGTGATGTGGAGATCAGTAAGCCAAATATCGGACCGCGTACCCTGCGCCTGACCAGCTTACCGAGCGAGCGCGTAGCGCCGCAGGAAATCGGACACTCCTGACAAAACAGGCCGCATACGCGGCCTGTTCAGTTTTTAGTGGGCATCCACAAACGCGATTTTCAACACAAACAGCAGCGCCACCACTACCACGCACGGGCTGATTTCCCGCCAGCGCCCGGTGCCGAGTTTCATTACGCAGTAAGCGATAAAGCCCAGCGCGATGCCTTCGGTGATCGAGAAGCTGAATGGCATCATCGCGGCGGTGACAAACGCCGGAACCGCTTCGGTGAGATCGTCCCAGCGCACGCGCGACAACGACGCCGTCATCAGTACGCCGACGTAAATTAATGCGCCCGCCGCCGCATACGACGGCACCATCGCGGCCAGCGGCGACAGGAACATCACCAGCAGGAACAGGATGCCGGTAATCACCGCCATCAGGCCGGTACGGCCGCCAATCGCCACGCCCGAGGAACTTTCGATATAGGCAGTGACCGAGGAAGTCCCGATCAGCGAACCGGCAACCGAACTGATGCTATCGACATACAGCGCCTGTTTCATGCGTGGGAAGGTGCCTTTCTCGTCCGTCAGCCCGGCTTTGTCGGTGACGCCAATCAGCGTACCGGACGAGTCGAACAGGTTGACCAGCATAAAGGAGAAAATCACTCCGGCCATGCCGATATTCAGCGCGCCTTTGATATCAACCTGACCCACGACCGACCCCACCGACGGCGGAGCGGCAAACACGCCGGTGAATTTCACATCACCCAGCATCAGGCCAATCGCGGTGGTTACCACAATCGACACCAGCACTGCCGCGTGGATGTTACGCGAGGCCAGGATGGCGATGATAAAGAAGCCGAGTGCGCCGAGCAGCACGCTGTGCGACGTCAGGTTGCCAACCGCCACCAGCGTGTCAGCATTCGGCACGATGATTCCGGCATTTTTCAGCCCCATCATGGCGATGAACAGCCCGATGCCAGCGGTGATGCCAACGCGCAGGCTCAGCGGAATATTGGCGATCATCCAGTAGCGCACGCGCAGCAGCGTGAGGATCAGCAAACCAAGCGCCCCCCAGAAGATGGCTCCCATGCCGATCTGCCATGAATACCCCATCGCACCAACGACCACAAAAGCGAAGAAGGCATTGAGGCCCATTGCGGGTGCCAGCGCCACCGGCAGGTTCGCCACCAGCCCCATCAGGATGCTGCCAAACGCGGCAATCAGGCAGGTGGTGACGAACACCGCCTGCGTGTCCATACCCGCGGCGCCAAGAATCTGCGGGTTAACGAAGACGATGTACACCATCGTCAGAAAAGTGGTGAAACCGGCGATCACTTCCGTGCGCGCGGTGGTACCGTGTTCCTGCAGCTTAAAGATGCGCTGCAACAGACCCTGCTTGTTCATAGCATTATTCCGCTGAAAAATTTAACGCGCGTATCCTATAGATTTTAGCCGCTCAGCACACTGATTTTTCGCAAGCGTTTGCTCGACGCGCTCAGTACGTTAGAGTGACTATTCATTGTTTACCAAAAGGATGATGTGCAATGTCAGTTGAATGTGTTTTTTTTGATTGTGACGGCACGCTGGTCGATAGCGAAGTGATCTGTACGCAATCTTACGTCAACACCTTTGCCCGCTACGGTATTGAACTCTCACTCCAGCAGATGTTTGAAAAATACAAAGGGGTGAAACTGTACGACATCATCCGCGATGTGGGGGCGGAACATCAGGTCGATTTACCGATCGACGAAGTGGAAACCGCCTATCGCGCCGAAGTGGCGCGACTGTTTGATTTGCAGCTACAGCCGATTGCCGGGGCAAAAGCGCTGGTGGAGCAGGTCACCGTGCCGATGTGCGTGGTATCCAATGGCACAGTGAAAAAGATGCAGCATTCACTTGGGCTAACCGGCATGTTGCCCTACTTTGCCGACCATCTCTACAGCGGTTATGACATCAATCACTGGAAGCCGGACCCGGAGCTGATGTACCACGCGGCGGAGCAGATGCAGGTGCCGATTGAGAAGTGCATTCTGGTGGATGATTCTGAAGCGGGCGCGCGCGCCGGCATCGCAGCAGGCATTCCGGTGTTTTATTACTGCGCGGATGCGCATAACCCGGATTTGGATCACCCGCTGGTGACGCGTTTTGATGATATGGCGCAGCTGCCGGAACTGTGGCGAGCGCGCGGTTGGGATTTGGTATAAGTGTCCGGTCGCCATCAATGGCGACCTTACGACTACGGTGGTGTAGGGTCGCCATTGATGGCGACCTCAGCGCGTCAGCCAATCGCCCCCAGCGAATCCTCATTCCCCTGCTTTTTCGGTAGCAAAAACAGCGTCGCCACAATATCCAGCAGATAAATCAGCGCCAGCAGGGTAATCGCTGCACCGAACGAAATGTTGGCCGCCAGCAATCCAATCACCAGCGGTCCAAAACCGCCAACGCCGCGTCCGAGATTAAACAACACGTTCTGCGCCGTGGCGCGCGCCTGCGGCGGGAAAGTGTCGGAAATCAGCGCACCGTAACCGCCAATCATGCCATTCACAAACATCCCCATCAGCGCGCCGGTAAACAACATCACCGTGGGATCGCGCAGCTGGGCGTAAATCACCACCATCACCACCGCGCCAAACTGATACAGCAGGAAGATTTTCCAGCGTGCAAAACGGTCCGCCAGCACGCCAAACAACCAGATGCCGAAGGTCATACCCACCACCGTGACCGCCGTCCACAGGCCGGATTTGGTCAGGCTGAAGCCGAAGCTGGAGGAGAGATAGCTCGGCATCCAGATCATCAGGCCGTAATAGCCGAAGTTCTGTACCGAGCAGAGAATAAAGATGCCAAGGCTGGCCTTGCTGGTGGCGCGATCGCTAAACAACAAACGAATGCGTGCGGCAAACGACAGTTGCGGCGCTTGTGCCACATGTTGGGTGAAGCCTTCCGGCTCGCCCAGGCTGCGGCGAATAACAAATGAAACCAGCGCAGGCAGTAAGCCCACCAGGAACATGCCGCGCCAGCCAATCACACTCAGCAGCGGCGGGGTGATAAACGCCGCCAGCAGCACGCCCAGCTGCCAGCCAATGCCCACCCATGCCGAGGCGCGGTTGCGTTTCTCCTGCGGCCAGGCTTCGGCAATCAGCGCCATGCCGATACCAAATTCGCCGCCCAGCCCCATCCCTGCCAGAGTGCGATACGCCAGCAGATCCCAATAGCCCTGCGCCACGGCGCATAACCCGGTAAAAATCGAGAACATCAGAATGGTGACGGTCAGAATACGAATGCGGCCAAAGCGATCGCTGAGATGGCCAAACACAATGCCGCCGACCACTGCGCCAATTAGCGTCCAGGTGACCAGCGAACCGGCCTGCGACGGGTTAAGCGCCAGCGAGACGCTGATCGCCGGTAACATAAAGCCAAGAATAAGCAGATCGAATCCATCCATGGCATAGCCGCTAACGGCAGCCAGCATCGCTTTCGCCGGGGTTACGCTCTGTTTTTTGTTGTGCGAAGAGGGGGACATGCAGCAGCACCTTGCAGTAAAAAGTGCGCCAAGTATAAAGAGCGGAAGGGATTGAGACCAATCAGAAAAGAAGATGGCTGCCCGCGAACCAGGCAGCCATCGGGCTATCAGGAAGGTTTGTTGCTGCCGTCATCGCCGGACAGCAGTTCGTCCAGCTTATCGCCGCCAACATGACGGAAATCCTGACCCTTCACGAAATAGAAGATGATTTCGCAGATGTTCTGGCAGCGGTCACCGATACGCTCAATGGCGCGGGCGCAGAACAGCGCGGTCAGCACGCTGGGAATCGTGCGCGGATCTTCCATCATGTAGGTCATCAGCTGACGCACAATGCCTTCGTACTCTTTATCCACCTTCTTGTCTTCACGGTAGATCTGGATCGCCGCATTGAGATCCATGCGCGCAAAGGCATCCAGCACGTCATGCAGCATCTGCACCGTATGGTGGCCCAGTGATTCAAGGCTCACCAGCAGCGGCAAATGTTGCTGACCAAATTTCTCCAGCGCGGTGCGGCTGATTTTTTCCGCAACGTCGCCAATGCGCTCCAGCTCAGAGATGGTCTTGATGATGGCCATCACCAGGCGTAAATCGCTGGCGGTAGGCTGGCGTTTGGCGATGATGCGCACGCAGGCTTCATCAATCTCCACTTCCATCATGTTGACCTTCTGGTCGCCGTCGATAACGCGCTGCGCCAGATCGCCGTCCTGGTTATGCATCGCGGTAATGGCGTCGGTGAGCTGTTGCTCAACCATGCCACCCATGATCATCACCTGGGTACGAATGTGTTCCAGCTCCGCGTTGAACTGACCGGAGATGTGTTTGTTCAGATTTAAATTATCCATGTGCGTCTCCTGTCAAATCAGCCGTAACGACCGGTAATGTAGTCTTCTGTCTGCTTCTGCGCCGGCTTGGTAAATAAGGTATCGGTATCGCTGAATTCAATCAGCTCGCCCAGATACATAAAGGCGGTGTGGTCGGAACAGCGCGCCGCCTGCTGCATGTTGTGGGTCACAATCACCACGGTATAGTCCTGCTTCAGCTCGGTGATCAACTCTTCGATGCGACCGGTCGAGATCGGGTCCAGCGCCGAGCAGGGTTCATCCAGCAGCAGCACTTCCGGGCGAATCGCAATACCGCGCGCGATACACAGACGCTGCTGCTGACCACCGGAGAGACTGTAACCACTCTGATGCAGCTTGTCTTTGGTTTCATTCCAGAGTGCGGCTTTGCTCAGCGCCCACTGCACGCGTTCATCCATATCGGCACGCGACAGTTTTTCAAACAGACGGACGCCAAAGGCGATGTTGTCGTAAATCGACATCGGGAATGGCGTCGGTTTCTGGAACACCATGCCAACGCGTGCGCGCAGCAGAGCGATATCCTGATTCGATGCCAGAATGTTGTCGCCATCCAGCAGAATTTCACCTTCAGCACGCTGCTCCGGGTAGAGCGAATACATTTTGTTGAAGGTACGCAGCAGGGTCGATTTACCGCAGCCTGATGGCCCGATAAATGCGGTAACCTGGTTTTTCGCGATATCCAGATTGATGTTTTTTAGCGCATGGAATTTCCCGTAGTGGAAGTTCAGATTGCGCACCTGAATTTTGCCGGGAGATGAAGTTGCCATACTCATTGCTCGTCTCTCATGTACCGCGCCGCCGAAGCCGCGCCGGGAAATTAGTGTTTACTTTTTGCGAAAATCACACGCGCCGCGATGTTCAGCAACAACACGCACAGGGTAATGATCAGCACACCGGCCCAGGCCAGGCTTTGCCATTCGGCAAACGGGCTCATGGCGAATTTAAAGATGGTTACCGGCAGGTTAGCTATCGGCTGCATCATGTCGGTGCTCCAGAACTGGTTCGACAGGGCAGTAAACAGCAGCGGCGCGGTTTCACCGGCAATACGCGCAATCGCCAGCAGCACACCGGTCATAATGCCGGAGACTGAAGCCTTGAGCGTGATAGCTGAAATCATCTTCCACTTCGGCGTGCCGAGCGCATAAGCCGCTTCGCGCATACTGTCAGGCACCAGGCGCAGCATGTTCTCGGTGGTGCGGATCACAATCGGAATCTGCAACAGCGCCAGCGCAACCACCCCAGCCCAGCCGGAGAAGTGCTGCATCTGCGCCACCACGATGGTGTAAACGAACAGACCGACCACAATCGACGGTGCCGACAGCAGGATGTCGTTGATAAAACGAATCACTTCAGCCAGCCAGTGCTTACGACCATATTCGGCCAGATAAATCCCCGCCATAATGCCCAGCGGAGTGCCGACGAAGGTGGACCAGAAAATCAGTAAGCCGCTACCGGCCAGCGCATTCGCCAGACCACCGCCTGCGGTGTTGGGCGGCGGGGTCGATTCGGTGAACAGCGACCATGACAGGCCATCAATACCGCGTGATACGGTGGTGAACAGAATCCACACCAGCCAGAACAGGCCAAACGCCATGGTCAGCAGCGACAGCGTCAGCGCGATTTTGTTTTTGGTGCTGCGCCAGGCCTGCATTTTACGGCGTGAGGCTTCCAGCTCGGCGCGAGCCTGCAATTCAATGGTTGTCATGAACGGGCTCCTTCACTCTTGGCCAGACGCAGAATCATCAGCTTAGAGATCGCCAGCACGATAAAGGTGATAACAAACAGGATCAGACCCAGCTCCATCAATGCCGCTACGTGCACGCCAGATTCCGCTTCGGCGAATTCGTTCGCCAGCGCCGAGGTGATGCTGTTGCCCGGCATAAACAGCGAGGCGCTGTCGAGCTGGTAGGTGTTACCGATGATAAAGGTCACCGCCATGGTTTCGCCCAATGCGCGACCCAGACCGAGCATCACGCCGCCGATCACGCCGTTTTTGGTGAATGGCAGCACGATGCGCCAGATCACTTCCCAGGTGGTGCAGCCGATACCGTAGGCCGACTCTTTCATCATCACCGGCGTTTGCTCAAACACATCACGCATTACCGAAGCGATGTACGGAATGATCATGATGGCGAGGATCACGCCTGCGGCCAGAATGCCGATACCGAATGCCGGACCGGAAAACAGCGCGCCGACAATTGGGATGTTCGACATCAGATCGCCTACCGGCGTCTGGAAATACTGGGCAAACAGTGGCGCGAAAATAAACAGGCCCCACATGCCGTAAACGATGCTGGGGATCGCTGCCAGCAGCTCAATTGCCGTGCCGAGCGGACGACGCAGCCAGCTCGGCGCCAGCTCCGTGAGGAACAGGGCGATACCAAAGCTCACCGGGACGGCGATAATCAGGGCAATCAGCGAGGTGACGACAGTGCCGTAAATCGGTACCAGCGCACCAAATTGTTCGTTAGGCGCATCCCAGGTTTTGGTCCACAGAAAGGAGAAACCAAATTTCTGGATGCTGGGCCATGAGGAGAAAATCAGGGAGACGATGATGCCACCCAGCAGCAACAACACAATCAGCGCAGCCAGTTTAACCAGCGCGCCGAAGATCATGTCACCTTGTTTGCCAGGGGCTTTAAACGTCGGCTTAGTGGCAGCCATAGAAGTCTCTGTTCTCAGGGGAAGTCAGGGCGGCAACATCGCCGCCCATTGGGTGGCCTGCACATCTGGCAGGCCGGGTCTGCAATTACTTGTACAGCGCTTTACCGGAAGTGTCTTTGATGTTGGCTTTCCAGGCATCACGGATCTGCGCAGTTACGCTTTCTGGCAGTGCTGCGTAATCCAGGCTGGTCGCTGTTTTAGCGCCATTTTTGTAAGCCCAGTCGAAGAATTTCAGCACTTCGCTGCCTTTTTCCGCATTCGCCTGATCTTTATAAACCAGGATGAAGGTGGTTGAGGAGATCGGCCATGCATCGTTGCCTTTCTGGAAGGTCAGGTCCTGGGCGAATGTCTCGCTCCAGTTTGCACCTTTTGCCGCGTTGCTGAAGCTGGTTTCGCTCGGCGATACCGCTTTGCCGTCCGCATCCATCAGTTTGGTGTAGGTCAGGTTGTTCTGTTTCGCGTACGCGTACTCTACGTAGCCAATTGAACCCGGCAGACGCTGTACGAAGGCGGCCACGCCGTCGTTACCTTTACCGCCCAGACCGGTCGGCCAGTTAACGGTGTTGCCTTTACCGATTTTGCTGTTCCACTCTTCGTTCACTTTAGACAGGTAGCTGGTGAACACGAAAGAGGTACCGGAACCATCAGCGCGACGTACCACGTTGATGTTGGTGTCTGGCAGTTTCACGCCTTTGTTCAGCTTGGTGATTGCCGGATCGTTCCACTTTTTGATGTTGCCCAGGTAGATGTCGCCAACGGTTTTACCGTCAAGGACCAGCTCACCAGACTTCACGCCAGGGATATTAACCGCCAGCACCACGCCACCGATCACTGTCGGGAACTGGAACAGGCCATTTTTTTGCAGATCTTCATCTTTCATTGGCGCATCTGACGCACCGAAATCAACGGTTTTGGCGATGATTTGTTTCACGCCGCCCGAAGAACCAATACCCTGATAGTTTACTTTGCTACCGGTGGCTTGCTGATATTCTGCTGCCCACTTGGCATAAACCGGTGCCGGGAATGTCCCGCCTGCACCAGTCAGGTCGGTGGCTGCGAAAGCAGAAACCGCGCTTACTGCGAAGGTGGCGGCGAGGATTCGGGCTACGGTGCTACGCATCAGTGTCATGTTCCCTCCAGGGGAGTTTATCTCAGGCTCTATGCCAGTTTAGTAGGAGTCAGTGATTGCTGCTGGAGGGAAAATAGGACAGTTTGATGACAGCGAAATGTACGAAATATGACAGTTTTATGACGTCGTTTAAAAATGAAGCGGGACCCTGTTGGCCCCGCTTTTTATTGATTATTCAACAGTAACTGATTTCGCCAGGTTACGCGGCTGATCGACATCGGTGCCTTTGATCAACGCAACATGGTAAGAAAGCAGCTGGAGCGGCACGGTATAGAAAATCGGCGCAATCACCTCTTCGACATGCGGCAGGGAGATGATTTTCATACCATCGCTGTCGCTGAAGCCCGCATCCTGATCGGCAAACACATACAGCAGACCGCCGCGTGCGCGCACCTCTTCAATATTGGATTTCAGCTTCTCCAGCAGCTCATTGTTCGGCGCAACCACGATGACCGGCATATCGGCATCAATCAGCGCCAGCGGGCCGTGTTTCAGCTCGCCTGCGGCGTAAGCTTCAGCATGGATGTAGGAGATCTCCTTCAGCTTCAGCGCTCCTTCCATCGCAATCGGATACTGATCGCCACGGCCAAGGAACAGCGCATGATGTTTGTCGGAGAAACCTTCCGCCAGGTTTTCGATCACTTTATCCTGCGCCAGCATCTGCTCAATACGGCTCGGCAGCGCCTGCAACCCATGCACAATCTCGTGCTCGGTGTCGGCAGACATACCGTGCAGACGCCCCAGCTTCGCCACCAGCATCAGCAGAACTGTCAGCTGCGTGGTGAACGCTTTGGTGGACGCCACGCCAATTTCAGTGCCCGCTTTGGTCATCAACGCCAGATCGGACTCACGCACCAGCGACGAGCCAGCCACGTTACAGATCGCCAGCGAGCCAAGATAACCCAGCTCTTTCGACAGACGCAGCGCAGCCAGCGTATCGGCGGTCTCGCCCGACTGCGACAGGGTGATCAGCAGGCTGTTTTTACGTACCGCGGATTTGCGATAGCGGAATTCAGAGGCGATTTCGACATCACAGGGAATGTTAGCCAGCGACTCAAACCAGTAGCGCGACACCATGCCAGAGTTGTATGACGTACCGCAGGCGATAATCTGGATATGCTCAACCTGGCTCAGCAAGGTTTCTGCCTGCGGCCCCAGCTCGCTGAGATCCACTTCACCGTGGCTGAAACGACCGGTTAAGGTGTTTTTGATCGCCATCGGCTGTTCATAAATCTCTTTCTGCATGTAGTGACGGTAAACGCCTTTATCACCGGCGTCGTACTGCACATTGGATTCGATCTCAGCACGGTTAACGGGGTTGCCAGCGCGATCGACAATGGTCACTTCGCGGCGGGTGATCTCCGCGATATCGCCCTCTTCCAGATAAATGAAGCGGCGGGTCACCGGCAGCAAGGCCAGCTGATCGGAGGCGATAAAGTTTTCGCCCACGCCACGTCCCACCACCAGCGGGCTGCCGGAACGGGCGGCCACCAGCAGCGACGGATCGCGGCTATCCATAATCACCATGCCGTAAGCACCGCGCAGCTGCGGGATGACGCGCAGCACCACATCACGCAGCGAACCGCCCTGCTTCTGCTCCCAGTGCACCAGATGCGCCACCACTTCGGTGTCGGTTTCGGAGGCAAACTGGTAGCCGCGCTCAATCATCTGCGCACGCAGCGGTTCATGGTTCTCAATGATGCCGTTATGGACAATGATGATGTGTTCAGAGATATGCGGATGCGCATTGGCTTCTGAAGGTTCACCGTGCGTTGCCCAGCGGGTGTGAGCGATACCGGTGCCACCAATCAGCGGCTGCTGTTCCGCCGCTTCCGACAGATTCTGTACTTTGCCAAGACGACGCAGACGCGTCACATGACCCTGGCGGTCAACGACGGCCAGACCAGCCGAATCGTAACCGCGATACTCCAGACGACGCAGACCTTCCAGCAGAATCTCTGCGATGTCGCGTTGCGCTACTGCACCAACAATTCCACACATAATAGTTTCCTGACTTCATGGCTTTCGGCCATTGCGTTGTCATCTGACCTGATATCCGGCATTGCCGGTTCCCCGAGCCTTGTAGAGAGTGGGGATAGTATTATTTGCACTGCAAAAGGCCGGTCTTTGCCGGCCATTAAAAATTACTTTTTCTTCACCGGGCGCTGCCAGCCTGCTTTCTGGTTCTGTTCTTTACGGTTATAAACCAGATCGGCGGCGGTGACGTCTTTCATCACCGTGGTGCCCGCCGCGATGGTGGCGCCGCTGGCGACGCTAACCGGCGCCACCAGCTGGGTATCGGAGCCAACAAACACGTTGTCGCCAATGATGGTTTTGAATTTGTTGGCACCATCGTAATTGCAGGTGATGGTGCCAGCGCCGATATTCACATCAGCGCCAATCTCGGCATCCCCGAGATAAGAGAGATGGCCCGCTTTGGAGCCTTTGCCAAGCGTGGCTTTTTTCATTTCAACGAAGTTGCCGACATGCGCCTTTTCGCCCAGCTCGCTGCCGGGACGCAGACGGGCAAACGGGCCGACGGTACAGGCCGCCGCCAGCCGGGCATCTTCGATCACCGAATAAGCGCTGATTTCGCAATCATCGCCAATCACGCTGTTTTTGATGATGCAGCCCGCCGCGATTTTCACGCGATGGCCCAGGGTGACGTTGCCCTCGATAATCACGTTGCTATCGATTTCCACATCACGACCATGTTGCAGCGAGCCACGCAGATCGAAACGCGCCGGATCGCGCAGCATCACGCCCGCCAGCAGCAGTTTTTCGGCCTGTTCCGCCTGATAAGTCCGCTCCAGGGTCGCCAGTTGCAGGCGGTTATTCACGCCATCGGTTTCGCTGATGCGTGCCGGATGGACCGCATTAACCACGCGGCCTTCCTGATGCGCCATGGCGATGATGTCGGTGATATAAAACTCGCCCTGGGCATTGTTGTTGTTCAGCTGCGCCAGCCAGCGTTTAAGATCGCCGCCGTTGGCAATCAGGATGCCGGTGTTGATTTCCTGGATCTTCAGCTGCTCCGCCGAAGCATCTTTCTGTTCAACGATGCCGGTGATGGTGTCATTTTCACGCACGATGCGGCCATAGCCGGTCGGGTTATCGAGCACCACGGTTAGCAGGCCAATGCCGCCCGCCGGTTTGGCTTCACGCAGACGTTGCAAGGTCGCTTCGGCAATCAGCGGTACGTCGCCGTACAACATCAGAATGTCTTCGTCATCCGCAAAATAGGGGGCCGCCTGCTGCATCGCATGGCCGGTGCCCAGCTGTTGCGCCTGTAGCACCCAGTTCAGGGTGTTGCCGGAAAGCTCAGCTTTGAGTTGATCGCCGCCGTGGCCGTAAACCAGATGGATTTGCTGTGCGCCCAGCCCGGTGGCGGCGTCGATCACATGCTGAACCATCGGTTTTCCTGCCAGGGTGTGCAGAACTTTGGGGAGATCGGAATACATACGGGTGCCCTTGCCTGCTGCAAGAATCACCACACTCATCGCACTTGTAGACATAACCATCCTGACTCAGTTTTAGCTTTCGAAAGTTTAAGGTTTACCCCTGAGATTACTACATTTTTCTCGGATCGAAATTAGAGGATGACGAAAGTCAGTGCGCAATAAATGGCGCCGCTGAGGTAGGTGCAAAAGCGCACGACGCCGTAGCGACGCGACTCATCGCGTTGTTTTGTTTCAGAATTGCAGATAAAAAAAATGCCAGCCCAAAGGGCTGGCATTTCGTGACGCATAAAGCCTGATTACATCGCTTTTTTGGTCAGCTCGATAACACGCAGTTTCGCGATAGCTTTCGCCAGTTCCGCAGAGGCCTGAGCGTAGTCCACGTCGCCGTGGCTGCTGCTCATATGCTCTTCTGCTTTACGTTTCGCTTCCAGCGCGCGCGCCTCGTCAAGGTCTTCACCACGAATCGCGGTGTCGGCCAGAACGGTGGTGCTGCCCGGCTGTACTTCCAGCACGCCGCCAGAGAGGTAGATATACTCCTCTTCGCCGTGCTGTTTTACGATGCGAATCATACCAGGCTTAATGGCAGTCAGGAGCGGTGCGTGGCCAGGGAAGATCCCCAGCTCACCTTCGCTACCTGACACCTGGATTTTCTGCACCAGACCGGAGAACATTTGTTGCTCCGCGCTGACCACATCCAGGTGATAAGTCATAGCCATATCATTCCTCCCGGGAAACCGTTATTACAGTTTCTTCGCTTTTTCTACGGCTTCGTCGATTGAACCAACCATGTAGAAAGCCTGCTCAGGCAGATGGTCGAATTCACCTTCCATGATGCCTTTAAAGCCACGGATGGTGTCTTTCAGCGTTACGTATTTACCTGGAGAACCGGTGAAGACTTCAGCAACGAAGAACGGCTGAGACAGGAAGCGCTGAATCTTACGCGCGCGTGCCACCAGCAGTTTGTCGTCTTCAGACAGCTCGTCCATACCGAGGATGGCGATGATGTCTTTCAGTTCCTGGTAACGCTGCAGCAGAGACTGCACGCCACGCGCTACGTCGTAGTGCTCCTGGCCAACGATCAGCGGATCCAGCTGACGGCTGGTGGAATCCAGCGGGTCAACGGCCGGGTAGATACCCAGAGACGCGATCTGACGGCTCAGAGTAACAGTTGAGTCCAGGTGGGCGAAGGTGGTCGCCGGAGACGGGTCAGTCAAGTCATCCGCAGGTACGTAAACGGCCTGTACGGAGGTGATTGAGCCAGTCTTGGTGGAGGTAATACGCTCCTGCAACACACCCATCTCTTCTGCCAGCGTCGGCTGATAACCTACCGCTGAAGGCATACGACCCAGCAGTGCGGATACTTCCGTACCGGCCAGGGTGTAACGATAGATGTTGTCGATGAACAGCAGAACGTCACGGCCTTCATCACGGAATTTTTCCGCCATGGTCAGACCGGTCAGTGCTACGCGCAGACGGTTACCCGGCGGCTCGTTCATCTGGCCATACACCAGCGCTACTTTATCGATAACGTTGGAGTCAGTCATTTCGTGGTAGAAGTCGTTACCCTCACGAGTACGCTCACCCACACCGGCAAATACCGAGTAACCTGAGTGCTCAGCCGCGATGTTACGGATCAGCTCCATCATGTTTACGGTTTTACCCACACCCGCACCACCGAACAGACCGACTTTACCGCCCTTAGCGAACGGACACATCAGGTCGATAACCTTGATGCCGGTTTCCAGCAGTTCCTGCGAGTTAGACTGATCTTCATAAGAAGGTGCTGCGCGGTGAATAGAGGAAACCTCTACTGCGCTGCCGTCTTCTTCTGTCAGGTCGCCTTTCATGTCGATAGGCTCGCCCAGCACGTTCATGATACGGCCGAGGGTTGCTTTACCAACCGGTACCTGGATCGGTTTTTTCAGGTCGGCTACTTCCAGACCGCGCTTCAGGCCGTCAGAAGTACCCATGGCGATGGTACGCACCACGCCACCACCCAGCTGCTGCTGAACTTCCAGCACCAGACGAGCATCACCATTCTTAACCTCAAGAGCGCTGTACACTTGCGGTACGGCATCCTGAGGGAATTCGACGTCAACTACGGCGCCGATAATCTGGACAATCTTTCCAGCTGCCATCTTGAATCCTCTACCTAATTCCAAACCTGGTTAAACCGCGGAGGCTCCCGAGACGATCTCGGTAAGTTCCTGGGTGATGCTGGCCTGACGAGCTTTGTTGTAAACCAACTGCAGCTCTTTGATCAGATTTCCGCCGTTATCGGTTGCGGCTTTCATCGCTACCATACGTGCGGCCTGCTCACTGGCCAGGTTTTCCACCACACCCTGATAAACCTGCGATTCGACATAACGACGCAGCAGGGTATCCAGCAGCGCTTTCGGATCGGGTTCGTACAGGTAATCCCAGGTCTTCGCCTTCATCTCTTCTTCACCTTCCGCTGGCGGTAACGGCAGCAGTTGGGTAATGGTCGGAGTCTGAGACATGGTGTTATTAAATTTGTTGCTGACGACATACAGCTTGTCGATGCGGCCTTCATCATAAGCCTGCAACATCACTTTTACCGGGCCAATCAGTTCAGACAGTGAAGGCTTATCGCCCATGCCTGAAACCTGAGCCACGATGTTGCCACCCACAGAGCCGAAGAATGACAGCCCTTTAGAACCGATAATCGCCAGATCGCTCTGTACGCCTTTATCGGACCAGGCTTTCATCTCTGCCAGCAATTTTTTGAACAGGTTAATGTTCAAACCACCACAAAGCCCGCGGTCAGTCGAAACGACCAGGTAGCCGACGCGCTTAACGTCACGCTCATCCAGGTAAGGGTGCTTGTATTCCAGATTGCCTAACGCAAGGTGACCAATCACTTTGCGCATGGTATCTGCATACGGACGGCTGGCCGCCATGCGTTCCTGCGTTTTACGCATCTTGGAGGCGGCGACCATTTCCATCGCTTTGGTGATCTTCTGCGTGTTTTTCACGCTTCCGATCTTGGTACGTATCTCTTTTGCGCCGGCCATTAGCTTCTCCTCAAAGCCTTGCGGCCTGCCTTTTCAGACAAGCCGCCAGACATTACCAGGACTGGGTTGCTTTGAACGTTTCGAGGAGGCCTTTCAGCTTCTCTTCGATTTCGTTGTTGTAGTTACCAGCCTGATTGATTTCAGCCATCAGCTCGGCGTGGTCGCGGTCTGCAAACGCCAGCAGCGCTGCTTCGAAGCTACCAATTTTAGCCAGCTCAACGTCGTTCAGGAAGCCGCGCTCAGCAGCAAACAGCACCAGACCCTGCTGCGCAACGGACATCGGCGCATACTGTTTCTGTTTCAGCAGCTCGGTCACTTTCTGACCGTGGCTCAGCTGTTTGCGGGTTGCATCGTCCAGATCAGAAGCGAACTGCGAGAACGCCGCCAGTTCACGGTACTGTGCCAGAGCGGTACGGATACCACCGGACAGTTTCTTGATGATCTTGGTCTGCGCTGCACCACCAACACGGGATACGGAGATACCCGGGTTAACGGCCGGACGGATACCGGAGTTGAACAGGTTAGATTCCAGGAAGATCTGACCATCGGTAATCGAGATTACGTTGGTCGGAACGAACGCAGAAACGTCACCCGCCTGAGTTTCGATGATCGGCAGTGCGGTCAGAGAACCGGTCTGGCCTTTCACTTCACCGTTAGTGAAGCGCTCAACGTAGTCAGCGCTAACGCGTGATGCACGCTCCAGCAGACGAGAGTGGAGGTAGAACACGTCGCCAGGGAATGCTTCACGACCCGGCGGACGACGCAGCAGCAGAGAAATCTGACGGTAAGCAACAGCCTGCTTAGACAGGTCATCGTACACGATCAGCGCGTCTTCACCGCGGTCACGGAAGTATTCACCCATGGCGCAACCAGCATACGGAGCCAGGTACTGCAGAGCAGCAGACTCAGAAGCAGAAGCGACAACCACGATGGTGTTAGACAGCGCACCGTGCTCTTCCAGCTTACGTACCACGTTAGAGATGGTAGAGGCTTTCTGACCGATCGCGACGTACACGCATTTGATGCCGGAATCGCGCTGGTTGATGATGGCGTCGATCGCCATCGCGGTTTTACCGGTCTGACGGTCACCGATGATCAGCTCACGCTGGCCACGGCCGATTGGAATCATCGCATCGACAGATTTGTAACCGGTCTGAACAGGCTGGTCTACTGACTGACGATCGATAACGCCCGGAGCAATCACTTCAACCGGCGAGAAGCCGTCGTTGTCGATTGCGCCTTTACCGTCGATCGGAGCACCCAGGGTGTTCACAACGCGACCCAGCAGGCCACGACCAACCGGTACTTCCAGGATACGGCCAGTACACTTCACCTTCATGCCTTCGGCGAGGTCAGCGTACGGACCCATCACCACCGCACCAACCGAGTCACGCTCGAGGTTCAGGGCGATAGCGTAACGGTTGCCCGGCAGGGCAATCATCTCACCCTGCATGACATCGGCCAGGCCGTGTACGCGGATGATACCGTCACTTACAGAAACAATAGTACCTTCATTGTGAGCTTCGCTCACTACATTGAACTGAGCAATGCGCTGCTTGATCAGTTCGCTGATTTCGGTGGAATTCAGTTGCATATGCTCCAGTCCCCTTAAGACTGCAAGGCGTCTGCCAGACGCTCAAGACGGCCGCGCACGCTGCCATCAATCACAAGATCACCCGCACGGATGACCACGCCTGCCATTACAGACTTATCAATTTTGCAATTCAGCTTAACTTTGCGTGACAGACGTTTTTCCATCGCGGCGCTGATTTTTGTCAGCTGGCTGTCACTCAGCGTACTGGCAGAAATCACATCAACTTCGGCCGTCGCGTCATACGCGTCACGCAGTTGAATGAACTGTTCCAGTACAGCTGGAAGCGCTGTCAAACGTCCGTTTTCCGCCATCACCTTGATCAGGTTTTGGGCGTGTTCATCCAGTTGATCACCACAGACTGCGATGAAAGATGCAGATAAGGCTTCCGGTGCTAAGGCACCGGAAAGGAGATCTGCCATCTGTTCGTTGCGAGCCACTTCTGCGGCAAACGCCAGCATATCTTGCCAGCGTTGGATGCTTTGATGCTCAACAGCAAAGTCAAAAGCTGCTTTGGCGTAGGGGCGAGCTACAGTAATTAGTTCAGACATCAGCCCCTCCCTCCTTACAGTTCAGCGACCAGTTTATCAACGATGTCGCTGTTAGCAGCTTCATCCACGGAACGTTCGATGATCTTCTCGGCGCCAGCCATTGCCAGCAACGCGACTTGCTTACGCAGTTCCTCACGCGCACGTTTACGCTCGGCATCAATTTCTGCCTGCGCCTGTGCCACGATGCGGTTACGTTCAGTCTCAGCTTCAGTTTTCGCTTCGTCCAGAATCTGAGCGCGGCGTTTGTTCGCCTGCTCGATAATGACCTGAGCTTCTTCTTTCGCTTTTTTCAGCTGGTCGGTCGCATTGGCCTGCGCGAGATCCAAATCTTTCTTCGCGCGTTCAGCAGAAGCAAGGCCTTCAGCAATTTCTTTCTGGCGCTTTTCGATGGCAGCCATAATCGGCGGCCATACGTACTTCATGCAGAACGCGACAAACAGGATGAACGCGATGGCCTGGCCGAGGATTGTTGCATTAATGTTCACAGCACAATGCCTCTTATTAAGTTAACTTGCTCTGCCGTTATCGATGATAAGCGGCAGAATCCGTTTCTCACTACACCGGGTGCCAGGAGAAACAAAGGCTACCAGGCTTTAGGCGACAGCAAACATCACGTAGAGACCCAGACCAACAGCGATCATCGGGATTGCATCCACCAGACCCATTACAACAAAGAACTGCGTGCGCAGCAGAGGAATCAGGTCCGGCTGACGCGCTGCGCCTTCCAGGAATTTTCCTCCGAGGATGCCGATACCGATCGCAGCACCGATTGCCGCCAGGCCCATCATCACAGCGGCAGCCATGTACAGCAGATCCATATTCAGGTTTTCCATGACAGTCTCCAGTTTGTTTCAGTTAAACGCTTAGTGTTGAGATAAAAAAATCAATGTTCTTCAGATGCCATCGACAGATAGACAATCGTGAGGACCATGAAAATGAAAGCCTGCAGCGAAATGATCAGGATGTGGAAAATGGCCCATGGCACATTCAGCACCCACTGCGACCACCACGGCAGCAGACCGGCAATCAGGATAAAGATCAGCTCACCCGCATACATGTTGCCGAACAGTCGCAGACCGAGTGAAACCGGTTTGGACAGCAGGCTAACACCTTCAAGAATCAGGTTGATGGGGATGAAGATCGGGTGATTAAAAGGCTGCAGCGTCAGCTCTTTGGCGAAGCCACCTACACCTTTCATTTTGATGCTGTAGAACAGAATCAAAATAAATACGCCCAGCGCCATAGACAGCGTGATGTTCACGTCCGCAGACGGCACGACGCGCAGCGCCGGCAGGCCTAAATAGTGCTCGCCGATAAACGGCAGCAGGTCGATAGGCAGCAGATCCATGAAGTTCATCAGGAAGACCCAGACGAAAATCGTCAGAGCCAGCGGGGCGATAAGTTTGCTCTTACCGTGATACATGTCGCGTACGTTGTTATCAACGAAACCGACAACCAGTTCGATAGCCGCTTGCAATTTCCCTGGCACACCGCTGGTAGCGCTTTTCGCTACTTTACGGAACAACACCAGGAAAATCAGTCCCAGCACCAGAGAGAAAAACATGGAATCGATATTTAATACCCAGAACGTCGCGGGAGCGTCGTGCGGATTCACTAACTCGAAAGTACGCAGGTCCAGCTGAAGGTTATTCAGGTGGTGACCTATGTATTCTTGCGGAGTAGAGATTTCTCCTGCAGCCATGATGCCTCTTACCCTTTGTTGTTAATTACAGCCGGTGCGACGATCTGCACCACCAGCACCGATAACCAGGTGATTGCGAGAGGCCAGAAGACCGCTCCAAACACACCCAACGCCACAATGAGAAAAATAATGGTGGCGAACACCTTCAACACTTCACCGAAGGCAAAGCTCCAGGCTACACGCCCTTTGGCCGGTGTTTGCCCCTGCAGGCGCCAGGCTAAAAACATAAACAACACATTCGGCAGCCAGGCGGCTAGCCCACCCGCCATGGCGGAGGCGCCCCAGGTGACATCTTTCAGGGCAAACAGCGCGCCGATTACGACAAAAGTCACCAGCTGAATAAGCAGCACGGTTCGGGCTAATTTCACACTGTAAAGAGACACTGACATGACGCTGAACTCTCCTGCCCCGAACGGGGTATGTCGCGTGTCGTATAAGACTGCCTTTACTCATTTGAGTCAAGCAGCAAAAGCCGTGCAAATTATACGGGCCGCACCTGCGATTTCAATCGGTAAGTAGCGAAAAGGTGAACAATTATTTAAATTTCTTTCCGGATGGCTATTTTTCAAAAGATTCACAGAAGCGATTGGTGGATTCATGAGGTGAAATTGCGCCTGCGACTTGCTTTTAAAGCGTGCTTCAGATCACATTATAAGCATGTGGGCTTGCTGTGATTTTGTTTTGAACAAAGAAACACCTAATTAAAACCAGCCAAAAGTCGCTATTTATCAGAAAGATAAAATTACATTTACGCAACATCGACGGGATTAACGATAAAAACACTCTATTGACATCTCACAGCACAATAAAATCGCAAAATTGATATTACGCACGCCGATTTATTGCAGAGTTATATTTTCAGCCGTGACTATTCTTTCGCGTAAATACACCCAGAGAAGTGATCTAACTGATAATAAAATGTGAACTAAACGTTAAATGTAACAGAGCTTTTCGGATAATTTCCAACAGGATTGTTAACTCGCCTCCCCTGCCCTGTTGAATAAATCTCTTTATCGTCGGCGGTTCAATTGCTGTTTTTTTATTCATCCCATTCGCGGTTGCAAAGGGTATGAATCCGTATTAATCCATACCCTTTTAGGGGTTACTGGCGGTGAATAACCACCAGATGACGTTCACCATCCAGTTCCGGTACCCGAAGCGGATAAATCTGCTCCACGGCAAATCCGGCGGGTAAGGCGGTAATTTCATCATCCGGACGAACACCTTTCAGGGCATAAAAGCGCCCCTGAGGCGATGGCAAATGATGGCACCAGTTCACCATATCCTCAAGCGAAGCGAAGGCGCGGCTGATCACGCCATCAAATGGCGGTTCCGATGGGAACTCTTCCACCCGGCTCTGCACCGGTGTAACGTTAGTAAGTCCTAACTCATGCTGCACCTGACGCAGGAAACGCACGCGTTTACCCAGGCTATCCAGCAGCGTGAAATGCGCCTGTGGGCGGACAATCGCCAGCGGAATGCCGGGCAATCCCGGTCCGGTGCCGACATCAATAAAACGTTCACCCTGTAGGTGCGGTTCCACCACGACGCTGTCGAGAATATGGCGCACCAGCATCTGTTGCGGATCACGCACCGATGTCAGGTTATAAGCCTTATTCCATTTATGCAGCAGCTCAACATAGCCAACCAGCTGGTGTTTTTGTTGATCGGAGAGGGAAATGTTTGCCGCTTTCAGCAGCGCGGAGAGTTTGTTAATCACGACGAGAATTCCATTAACGGGGGCGAGCGGACCCGCCCCGTGGTCAATCAGGCGCTTTTACGCAGCAGACCCTGTTTTTTCAGGTAAATCAGCAAAATGGAGATCGCAGCTGGCGTGATGCCAGAAATGCGCGATGCCTGGCCAATCGAGCTGGGTTTGTGATCGTTAAGTTTCGCGATCACTTCGTTCGACAAACCATTCACCTGGCGATAATCAAGATCCACCGGCAACAGGGTGTTTTCATTACGCAGCTGGCGATCAATCTCTTCCTGCTGGCGCGCAATATAACCTTCGTATTTCACCTGAATCTCAACCTGCTCAGCCGCCTGTGCGTCAGTCAGTGACGGACCGTAGCTATTCAGCGAGGTCAGCAGCGCGTAGGTCATTTCCGGGCGGCGCAGCAAATCTTCACCGCTGGCTTCTTTGGTCAGCGGCGCGCTGATAATGCCGTTCACTTCCGCCACGTTGTCCGATTTCGGATGCACCCACAGATCGCGCAGGCGCTGACGTTCCTGTTCAATCGCTTCCAGTTTCTGGTTGTAGCGCGCCCAGCGTGCATCATCCACCAGACCCAGCTCGCGACCGGTTTCCGTCAGACGCAGATCGGCGTTGTCTTCGCGCAGCATCAGGCGATATTCGGCGCGGGAGGTAAACATGCGGTACGGCTCTTTGGTACCCAGCGTGCACAGGTCATCAACCAGCACACCCATATAGGCCTGATCGCGACGCGGCGCCCAGCCCTCTTTGTCCGCTGAGTGACGGGCCGCGTTCAGACCCGCCAGCAATCCCTGCGCCGCCGCTTCTTCGTAGCCGGTGGTGCCGTTGATCTGCCCAGCGAAGAACAGGCCGTGGATATATTTGCTCTCCAGCGTCGGTTTCAGATCGCGCGGATCGAAGAAGTCATACTCAATGGCATAACCGGGACGCACGATCCTGGCGTTTTCCAGTCCTTTCATCGAACGGACGATTTGCATCTGCACATCAAATGGCAGGCTGGTCGAGATGCCGTTCGGGTAAATTTCGTTGCTGGTCAGCCCTTCCGGTTCGAGGAAGATCTGATGCGCATTACGATCGGCAAAGCGCATCACTTTGTCTTCGATCGATGGGCAGTAACGTGGGCCGATCCCTTCGATGATCCCGGCATACATCGGGCTGCGATCGAGGTTGTTACGGATCACTTCATGCGTTTGCTCGTTGGTATGGGTAATCCAGCAAGGCACCTGCTGCGGATGCTGCGCGACATTGCCCATAAACGAGAACACCGGCATCGGGGTATCGCCATGCTGAGGACTAAGCTGGCTGAAATCGATGGTGCGCGCATCAATACGCGGCGGTGTACCGGTCTTCAGACGGCTGACGCGCAGCGGCAGAGCACGCAGGCGTTTTGACAGCGGAATGGACGGCGGATCGCCCGCACGGCCACCGCTGTAATTATCCAGACCGATATGAATTTTTCCGTCGAGGAAAGTTCCGACCGTCAGAACCACGGTTTTGGCGCGGAATTTCAGCCCCATCTGGGTAACGGCACCCACGACCCGATCGTTTTCCACAATCAGATCTTCAACCGCCTGCTGGAAGATCATCAGGTTAGGCTGATTCTCCAGCGCGGTACGCACCGCCTGACGATACAACACGCGGTCAGCCTGAGCGCGGGTGGCACGTACGGCCGGGCCTTTGCTGGCGTTTAGTATCCTAAACTGGATACCCGCATGGTCGATTGCCGTTGCCATCAAACCGCCGAGGGCATCCACTTCCTTCACCAGGTGTCCTTTACCGATGCCACCGATCGCCGGATTGCAGGACATTTGTCCAAGCGTATCAATGTTATGGGTGAGTAACAGGGTTTGCTGACCCATTCGGGCAGCAGCCATCGCGGCTTCTGTGCCCGCATGACCACCACCAATTACGATGACGTCAAAAGGATCTGGATAAAACATGAAGTGGTACCTCGTTAAATGTTCGGACAGGGATCGTTGCCCTGGGCGGTGGATTCTACTGAAATTCTGTCTGCGGTGAAAGCCGCGGGATCCTGAGGTTTAAAAGAAAGGATCTTTATTCTTTTGTATGATCTTCCTGTTAGATCTCTTATTAGGATCGCCGTTATCTGTTGATAACCCGAAAAAGCGCTTAGGCAACAGAGGATTGGGCAGGATCGTTTGCTGTGAATGATCGGTGATCCTGATCCGTATAAGCTGAGATCAAAATGGCAAGTTATCAACAGGACAAAAAAGCATCACGGGTTGTTCTTGGGATAACTACCGG